>CAVSXT010000004.1:0-2415413 GCA_963732005.1 uncultured Acidobacteriota bacterium | reverse complement strand
CTGGCGGCCGTTGCCGGGTGGGACCGCCCGCGAGGCGGCGACGACGGAGGCGTGGAATGCGGAGCCGAAGAGCATTGGTGGACCGGATGGGAATCGCGGGGCTGGCGCTGGCGGCGGTCCTGACGGCAGTGCTGGCGGCGGTGGCGTGCCGGCCGTCGCCGGAGGCGGTCGCCGACGGCGACGATGCGCTCGCGGCGCTCGCCTCGCCGGCGCAGAGCGCGCGCTACGACGGGCCGTTCTGGGCGCGGGAGGCGCATCGCGGCTCGCGGACCTGGCGGGCGGCGCGGGCGCTCTGCGCCGGACACCGGGAGCTGCCGAACTGCCATCCGGTGGCGCTGGTCGAGCGCTGGGAGGCGCCGGCCACACGGGAGAGGCCGGGCGGGCTGCCGGCGCTGGCAGCGCCGCCGCCGCTGCCGCCGGCGCTGCATCCGGGTGAGGCGGGCGCGGCGGCCGAAGACCTTGCCGCCCTCGAGGCGTGGGAGGCTCGGCTGCTGGCCAGAGGCCGGGCCGCCGCCGGGGAAGGACGGCGATGAGCGGGCGCGGGCTGATGGCGACCTGCCGGCGCGGGCAGATGCCGGCGATGAGCCGGAGCGCTGGCAGCGGGCGGCGGGCGGCGGCGCTGTGCGGCCTGGGGCTGCTGCTCGGGGCGGCTCCCGCCTGGGCGGGGGTGCTCGACGACCTGGTCCAGGGCTACCAGACGGCGTCGAGCTCGTGGCTGAGCACGCTGGTGCCGATGGCGCAACGGACGTTCGGCATCCTCGCCGGCCTCGAGATCGCGGTCGGCGCGCTGATGTGGGTGGTGAACCGGCGGACGGTGGACGAGATGCTGCTCGGCTTCATCCGCAAGGTCCTGGTGCTGGGCCTGTTCTATGCCTTCCTGAGCGAGTTTCCGCTGTGGGTGCCGCGGATCGTCCAGGGCTTCCAGGCGGCTGGCCAGGCGGCGAGCCGGACGCCGCAGCTGTCGCCGAGCGGGGTGATCAAGGCGGGCGTCGATATCGACGTCGCGCTGCTGTCGACCGCCGACAAGACGGCGATCCTGCTGGCGCCGGCGACGGCGATGGTGGTGGCGGGCGCCGTGCTGCTGGTGATGGTGGCGTTCATCGGCATCGCGGCGCAGCTGGTGATGGCGCTGGTCGAGAGCTACCTGGTGGTGACCGGCGGCGTGATCTTCCTGGGCCTGGCGGCGTTCCGCGGCAGCGCGCCGCTGGCCGACAAGTACATCGTCTACGCGGTGCAGGTGGGGGTGAAGCTGTTCCTGCTCTACCTGCTGGTCGGCACGGGCCTGTCGCTGACCGGCACCTGGGCGCAGAACCTGATCCAGGCGGGGCAGGCCGGCGCCAACCTGCAACCGCTGTTCGACGTGCTCGGCGGCAGTCTGGTGTTCGCGCTGGTGGCGTGGCGGATCCCGACGCAGGCGAGCCACTTCCTGACCCAGAGCGTGCATCTGCACCTGCGCGAGGCGCTGACGGATTAGGGGCCGGCGGATGGGAACGATGAGGACGACGAGGACGATGAGGACGACGAGGGCGACGAGGGTGATGAAAAGGTTTTCATGGCCGCTGCGGGCGGCGGCGATGGCGCCGCGGGCGGGCGGTGCGGCGGACAACCCGATCCTGGCCGGGCGCGGCGCCTTTGCCGGCGCCTTCGGCGACCTCGCCCGCGGCAAGCGCAACTGGCAGCTGATGGCCTTCGGCCTGCTGGGCCTGTTCGGGATCGTGGTGGTGGCGTTCGTGCGGCTGGCGGCGGAGACGCGGATCACGCCGTATGTGGTCGAGGTGGATCGGCTGGGGCGGGCGGTGGCCTTCGGCCCCGCCGAGCAGGTGGCGATGACCGATCCGCGGATCGTGGCGGCGACGCTGGCGCTGTTCATCCGCAACGTCCGCGCCGTGTCGTCGGACGGCGTCGTCGAGCGCGAGCTGCTGTACCGCGCCTACGCCAACACCTCCGGCAAGGCGCGGGCCTTCCTGGACGACTGGTTCTCGCTGCCGGAGCACGACCCGCGGCTGCTGGGGCAGCGCTGCACGCGGCTGGTGGAGGTGGGGGCGATCCTGCCGGTACCGGGGAGCACGGTCTGGCGGGTGCAGTGGACGGAGCGGGAGCGGCCGGTCTTCGTCGGCGCGAGCCGCGAGTCCGCCTGGGAGGGCTACCTGACGGTCAGGGTGCGGCGCCCGCGGACGGTGAGCGTGCTGGAGGACAACCCGCTCGGCATCTACGTCACGGACCTGACGTGGACCGAGGTGACGCAGGCGCAGCGGTCTCAGGAAGGTGGAGGAGCGCGATGAGCGGACGAGAGAGGGCGGTGGGGAAGGTGAAGAGGACGGATCGGGCACGGGGGCTGGCGCTGGTGGTGCTGAGCGTTCTGGGGGCGGCGAGCGGCACGTGCGGCGCGACGGCGGCGAGGGCGGCGGCCGGGCGCGGGGTGGCGGCGGCGGTGCCGGCGCCGGCGGCGGTGGGTCCGGCGGCTGGACTGGCGGGGGTGGCGGCCGCGGGGGCGGTGCCGGGGGCGGGAGCGGTGGCGGTGGTGGGGGTGGCGCTGCCGGGGCAGGCGGGAGGGCCGGCGGGCGGATCGGCGAGCGAGGGGGTGAGCGGGGAGTCCACGCCTCGCTCCGATATCGAGCGTGAGGCGCGCGCCGTCGCGGCGGGCCGGGAGCCGGCGGTGCTCGAGCACGGCGACTTCGTCGAGGTGCCCTACGGCCATCAGGTGCCGGTGGTGCGCTGCGCGCCGCTGCGGGTGTGCCTGATCGAGCTGGAGGAGGGCGAGCTGGCGCTCAACACGGTGACCGGCGACAGCGCGCGCTGGCTGCTGGACCGGGCGGCGGCCGGGCCGCGCGGGGCGACGACGGTGATCGTCGCCAAGCCGACCGCCTGCAACCTGACGACCAATCTGGCGATCACCACCAACCGGCGGATCTACCAGATCACTCTCGATTCGCGGCCGTGCAAGGGCGAACGGGGCGAGAACCCGCGCGAGCCCTACACCCGCCTGCTGCGCTTCTACTACCCCGACGAGCTGGTGCGGAGCTGGGCGAGCGCCGAGGAGGCGAAGCGGGCGGCGGCGGCCGACGAGGCGCGGGCTGTGACGCCGCTCGCCGGCGGGCTGCCGCTCGGTGCCCTCAATTTCAACTACCGCTGGACGCGGCGCGGCAAGTTCCCGTGGACGCCGGCGGCGGTGTTCGACGACCGCGTGCACACCTACATCCGGCTGCCGGGCAGCGGCGTCGGGCAGGAGGCGCCGGTGCTCTTCCTGATCGACGGGCAGGGCGCCACGGCGCTGCTCAACTACGCGATCCGCGGGCAGTTCTACGTCACCGACAGGGTGATCGACAGAGCGGCGCTGGTGCTCGGCTCGGGCAGGGACCAGCAACGGCTCGAGATCACCCGGGAGCACTGAACCATGAGCGAAGCACTGAAGGTGCCGGAGCCGCCGCGGCCGCAACGGCTCAACCGGCTGGCGCTGATCGCGGTGCTGGCGCTGCTCGGCGTGGCGGTCGCCGCGGTGTTGCTGACGCTGGCGCCGGCGAAGAAGCCGAAGGCGGCGGCCGAGGCTGCGGACCCGGCGAACGGTGGGGTGGCAATGCCGGGCTTTCTCGAGCGGCTGCCGCGGGGAGGGCCGCCGCCACCGAGGGGGGTGCCGGCCGCGGCGCCGGAGTACTGGCGCGAGGCGATGCGCAGGGCCGGCGCGCCGGGCGCCGCCGGCGGCGCCGGCGTGGACGGGGCCGGCGAGGGCGCGGGCGGGCAGAACGCGGGTGGTCGGGATGCGGGTGGCCAGGACGCGGCGGAACAGGCGGCGCTCGACCGGGCGGCGGCCGCGGCCGCCGCGGAGGCGGGGCTCGAGCCGCGCGCCGGGTCCCGCGGGGAGCCGCCGGGAGGTCCGGCAGGGGAGCGGGGACGGGCGGGGCCGCCGAGCTCGCGCGAGGAAGCCTACCGGCGGGCGCTGGAGGCGCCGGTGACGCCGGGCCGCGGCGGCGCCGGGGCCAGGGGCGGCGAGGGCGGCTGGGAGGACGCTGGGGGGAGTGCGGTGCGGCAGGCGGCGGCGGGGGTGGCGGCGGCGGGTGCGGGGATGGCCGGCGTGCAGGGGATGGCGGGGATGCAGGCGGTGCCGGCGGCGTGGGTGCCGGGTGGGGCGGCAAGTGGCGGGTTGCCGGACGGCGGCGGCCCGGCGCCGGCGCCAGGGGCGCCAGGGGTGCCGGGGGCCACTGGCGGGGCGGCGCCGGGCAGGGGCCATGAGGGCTTCCTGCGCGGCGCGGACAGCCTGGCGCCGGCGGAGCTGCGGGCGCGGCGCGACCCGGCGGCGGCCGGCGGGAGCCTGGTGCTCTCGGCCGGGACGGTGCTGCCGGCGGCGCTGGTGACGGCTGTGGACTCGGACATCGCCGGGCCGCTGGTCGCCCAGGTGACGCAGGACGTCTTCGACCGCGAGCAGCGCCAGGTGGTGATCCCGCGCGGGTCGCGGCTGATCGGGACCTATGACAGCCAGGTGGCGCTCGGCGAGAGCCGGCTGCTGGTCGCCTGGAGCCGCGTCATCTTCCCCGACGGCAGCGGCCTGAGCTTTGCGGGGCTGCCGGCGCTCACCCGGTCGGGAGAAGCCGGGCTCGCGGGGTCGGTCGATAACCACCTGGCGCGGGTGTTCGGCAGCGCGGTGCTGCTGTCGATCGTCAGCGCCGGCGCGCAGCTGTCGCAGCCGCAGGAGTCGGCGGCGTTCGGCGCGGCGGCCTCGACGCGGCAGGTGGCGGCGGCGGCGGTGGGCCAGGAGCTGTCGAGCGTGGCGATCGAGATGCTGCGGCGCCAGCTGCAGGTGCCGCCGACGATCCGCATCGCGGCCGGCACGCGGTTCTACGTGTTCCTGCGAGGCGATGTGCGCTTCGCGGAGGCCGGGCAGGAGTAGGGCCGGGGCCGGGAGAGCCGGGGAGAGCCAGGAGGGTCGCCAGGGCGGTGGCGGACTGGAAGGCCCCTCGGCGGGCCGGCAGGACCAAGGAGGACCGGAAGGGCCGCGGCGGGCCGCGGCAGTCGCGGAGGGGCGAGGGAGTCGAGGCAGAGACGGGGCTGCGGTCCCGCCATGCCAGCGGTGTGTCCTAAACGAGACCATGGGTGCTTGTGGTCATCAACGAAGGGAGCCAGGTATGGATTGTCCAAGTCGGAAGCGGTGGCTGCGGTTGGGGAGTGTGGGGCTGGCGCTGCTGGGCGGCATGGCGGCGGCGCCGGCCGGGGCGCAGGTCATCGTCGGGCGAGGGTTCGGCGAGAGTCTGGTGGGTTTCCAGGACGTCAACGGCAACGGCGTGATCGACTGCGGGGAGCCGGTGACCATCCGGGCGATCTACGTCGATCCGTCGAGCGATACCGCGACCGGCAGCATCAGCGGCCAGCTGGTGGCGCCGGCCGCCGGCACGGCGGGGCTGGCGTTCATCCCGGGCTCGGTCGAGATCGATCCGGTCTTCAGCACCGGTTGCGTGGCGGCGATCGCCGGCGGCAACCAGCCGGGCGACGCCGCGGCGACGGTCAACTTCTCGTGCGGTCCGCCCCAGCAGGGCAACCCCGGTTCGGGGCAGCAGAGCAACGTCGTGGCGGTCCTCTACCGGGCAACCTTCAGCGGCTCGCAGGCGAGCTTCACCGCGGTGCTGCGCGGCACGACGAGCGACGGCCTGAACGAGGCGCCGCAGTTTTTCGCGAGCGGCAACATCGGCACGACCTGCCCGGCGGGCGGCGCGGCGCCGAGCGTCACGGTCACCAAGACGGCGGCGGGAACCGGCGTCCCCGGCTCGACGATGCTGTTCACGATCGCCGCCACCGACCTGAGCGGCCTGGGGCTCGGCGGGCTGCAGCTGACCGACGTGGTGCCGCTCGACACGGTGTTCGATGCCGCCGCGTCGTCGCCCGGGTGGGTGTGCTCGTCGAGCGCGGCGGGCTCGCTCTGCCGGCTGCCGGCGGGCAATCTCGATCCCAACGGCACGGTGACGCGGTTCTTCGCGGTGGACCTGCTGCCGGCGCTGCCGGCGGGGGTGGCGACGATCAGCAACACCGCCTGCGCGCGGTCGGGGCCGGCGACGGTCGTCGGCTGCGGCAGCGTGGCGGCGCCGACCTCCGGCCAGGCGGTGCTCACGCTGGTCAAGAGCCTGGGCAGCGGCATGGGCGCACCCGGCGCCACCGTCACCTACAACCTGAGCGTCGCCAACAGCGGGACGCAGGACTCCGGACCGGTGACGATTGCCGAGACGGTGCCGGCCAACACCAGCTGGGTGCCCGGTGGCGGGTGGTCGTGCTCGGGAAGCGGTGCGGGGGCGAGCTGTTCGCTGGGCATCGCCAACGTCCCGGCCGGCGGCAGTGCGGCGGTGGCACCGTTCTCGGTGGTGGTGGCGAACCCGCTGCCGGCCGGGGTCGTGAGCGTCACCAACACGGCGTGCGCGAGCGCGGCCGGGGCAGGAGGTCCCGGCGGACCCGGAGGCCCCGGCGGACCACCGCCGGCCTGCAGCACGGTGACCATCCCGACGACGGGCGCGGCGCTGCTTGCAGTCGGCAAGACGGTCGCGGGCTCGGGCGCGCCGGGGACGAACCTGATCTATTCGATCACCGTCCAGAACACCGGCAATGAGGGCACCGCGGGGGTGACGGTGAGCGAGGCGGTGCCGGACCTGACGAGCTTCGTTGTCACCGGCAGCTCGCCGGCGTGGAGCTGCGCCGGCACGGCGGCGGGCTCGAGCTGCACGGCGGCAATCCCGTCGCTGCCGGCCGGAGCGTCGGCGGTGCTGACGTTCGTGGTGGCGGTCCAGTCGCCGCTGCCGGCCGGCGCCGGCGTGATCGGCAACCAGGCGTGCGCGGCGGCGCCGGGGCTGGCGGCCGCCTGCGCCTCGACCAGCACGCCGACGACCGGACAGGCGAGCCTGCACCTGGCGAAGAGTTACGGCGGCGGCGCGGTGGTCCCCAACGCGGTGCTGGCTTTCCAGCTGACGGTGTCGAACAGTGGCAACCAGGACCTGGGAGCGGCGGTGGTGAGCGAGACGGTGCCGCCGCTGTCGAGCTTCGATGCCGCCGCGAGCGACGGGCGGTGGTCGTGCACGGGCTCCGTGGCCGGGTCGAGCTGCACGCTCGAGCTGAGCGGCGTGGTGGCGGGCACGAGCCAGACGATCGTGTTCGCGGTGCAGGCGGCGCCGGCGCTGCCGGCGGCGGCGGTGATCGCGAACGCGGCTTGCGTGACCGGGGTCTCGGCGCTGCGCGAGGGCGCGGCGAGAGAGCTGCGCCGGGCGCTGCGCCGGGGCGAGAGGCCGGCGCAGGTCGGGGCGCTGCAAGCCTGCGGCAGCGTCGCGACGCCGGCGGCGCTGGCGATCGACACGACGCTGGCGGCGGCGGTCGTGGGGCACGCCGCGCCGGCGCTGTCCGGCGACCGCATCCATTACACGCTGACGGTGCCGAATGGGGCAGGGGCGACGGTGACGGCGCTGGTGGCGACGGCGTCGCTCGACCCGAACACCGCGCTGGTCGCCGGCTCGGTGACCACGACCCAGGGGACGGTGACCGCCGGCAACGGCATGATCGACACGACGGTGGCGGTGGCGCTCGGCGACCTGGCGGTGGGCGGCACGGCGACGGTCGAGTGGGACGTGACGGTTGCGGCGCACCTGCCGCCGGCGCTGGCGGCGGTGGCGGCGCAGGTAACGACGACCGGCGGCGACATCCCGCCCGACGAGAGCGGGCCGCCGCCGGCGCCTTCGACGCCGGGGCCGACCGAGACGCCGGTCGCGGCGGGAGGGGCGCCGCCGCCGCAGGCGATCCCGACGCTGGGGCCGTGGGGGCTGGGCACGATGATGGTGCTGCTGGGCGGGGTGGCGGCGGTCTTCATGCGGCGACGGGCGGGGAGTGCGGCGGGCGCGGTGGGGGCCACGAGCGGGGGCGCGCCGGTCGCAGCGGGTGAGGCGGAGTAGGCCATGCGCATGCTGCGTCCGGTGCGCCTGGCGACCGGCCTGGCGGCGGCGGTCGGTGTCCTCGGCGTCCTCGGCGTCCTCCGGGTTGGGTCCGGTCCCATGGCCGGGTCGAGCCCGGGCGCCGCGGCGGCGGAGCCGAGTACGGGAACTGCGGCGCCGGGGTCGAGCCCCGGTGCCGCGGCGGCGGGGCCGGCGGGCGGCTCGAGCGAGCAGAACCCGACCGTCGTGTTCACCACGCCCGGCCCGCAGACCGTGACGCTCACGGCCTGCAACGCGGCCGGGTGCTCGTCGATCACCAAGACGGTGACGGTGCTCGACCCGCGCCCGGCGGTGAGCTCGTTCTCGGCGACGCCGGCGCGGCTCGAGCAGGGGCAGAGCGTGCTGCTCGACGCCACGGCGAGCGGCGCGCCGCCGCTGGCCTACAGCTGGCAGGTGCTGCGCGGCGGGGTGGTCGTCGGGACGCTCTTCGGCGCCGGCGCGAGCTGGCCCACGGCGGGCGCGCCGGCGGGGACCTACACGGCCAGCGTGAGCGTGACCAACGGCTTTGGCACCGCCGGCGAGAGCGCGGATTTCACGGTGGTGCCGGCGAGCGCCACGCGGTTCTTCACGGTGCCGCCCTGCCGGGCGCTGGACACGCGGCTCTCCCACCAGCCGCTGGTCGGGCCGGGGCCGCCGCTGGCGATCGCGATCGGCGGTGTCTGCGGCGTGCCGATCGGGGCGCGGGCGGTGGCGGCCAACGTCACCGTGGTCGGGCCGACCGCCGGCGGGTACGTGGCGGTCTATCCGGCGGACTACGCGCACGCGACGGTGTCGTGGGTCAACTTTGGCGCCGGCGCGACGCGGGCCAACGGCGGCGTGCTGCCGCTGTCGACGGACGGCACGGCGCGGCTGGCCGCCGCGGCGAGCATGGTCGGGTCGGCGAATCTCCTGGTCGATATCTCCGGCTACTTCGCGAGCCCCGGCCCGGGGACCGGCGGCCCGCCGGCGGCGGTCGAGTTCCAGGCGCGGCTCTGCCCGTTCGGCTTCTGCGAGTTCGCGGCCGGCACCGAGGTCTTCTTCTCGCAGGCGTTCGCCGGCTCGCCGAGCGAGTACCGCTACGACTGGACGGGGAGCGGCGTGTTCACCGACCGGTCGCCGGCGCCGATCAAGTCGCACGTCTATCCCAGCGCTGTAGGGGTCGTGGCGCCGGCGGTGCAGGTGGTCGCCGGATCGGCCGTCTCGACGCTGGCGCAGGCGGCGCCGATGGTCATCCTGGCCGGGACGCCCGCGGCGCTGCCGGCGGCGCCGGCGGGCGTGTCGGCGACGTTCGCCGGCTACGTGAGCTCGTCGCCGGTCGATCCGACGATCGCCGGCCTGCACCCGGCCTACCAGCTGGCGATCGCGAACCCGCCGCCGAACCTCTACGGCTACGACGTCTACGCCTCGAAGAACGGCGGGCCGTTCCAGCTGGTCGCGGCGCTCGAGCCGGGGCTGCCGGCGAGCGAGCCGCTGGTGGTCGACAACTTCACGCCGCCGGGCGATTCGCTGCGGATCGCGGTGGCGGCGGTGAGCTTCGCGGGCGAGGGGCCGAGGTCGGCGCCGCTCGCCCTGACGCATCCATGAACCGAGGGGAGCCAAGGGACACGGGGAGGGAGGACGGTGATGACGGTGACGATCGCGGAAGGCCGCCAGGGAGCGAGGCTGCGGGCGGCGGTGGAGCGGCTGTATGGGGCGCAGCTGGCGGCGCTGGCGGGCGGCGCGGGCGGCCAGGCGGATGCCTTCGCCGCGGGGCGGGAGCTGCTCGCAGGCGTCGGCGAGATCGGGTCGCTCCTGGTGGGGCTGTCGCGGCCGGATGGCGCGAGCGCCGACGAGGCGGCGGCGAGGCGGCGGGTGGTGACGCTGGCGGTCGCGTGCGCCAACATCCTGGCGGAGGTGGTGAGCCTGGCCTTCGAGGTCGAGGGGACGGCCCAGGCGGCGGCGAGCGCAGCGCAGGGTCACGGCGCGGCGGGCGCGGAGCGGGCCGCGCCGGCGACCGCGAGCGTGACCGGCGGCGCGAAGGGCTCGGCGCCGCTCGGCGCCAGGACGTCGATGCGGGCGGTCACCGACATGCACATCCTGCTCGTCGAGCAGCTCAAGCGGCTGATGCAGCATGTGGAGCGGCGGGAGAGCTGGCGCTCGGTGCGGCCCGCCGAGCTGTGGCGGGGCCTGCTGCAGCAGGTGGCGGGGCTGCTGCCGCTGGTCGCGGCGCTCGAGGCGGGCGGGCTTGGCGAGAGCGATGCCAGGGAGCTGGGCCGCCTGACCGCGGATGCGGCGAATTACGTGGCGTTCCTGCGGTTCTATCCGCGGCTGCCGACGGTTTGAGCGCCGAGCGCTGACCGACCCATGTGGGTACGGCTCGACGATGGCATCGCGCAGCATCCGAAGTTCGTGCGGGCGGGGCCGGAGGCGCTGGCGCTGTTCGTGGCGGGGCTCGGGTACTGCAACCGGTACCGGACGAATGGCTGCATCCCGAAGCTGGCGGTGCCGAACCTGATGCCGGGGCTCACGGCACGGCGGGCGATGGAGCTGGCACAGCGCCTCGGCTGCAACCACGAGGAGCGGCCGTCGTGGATCGACGAGGGCGAGCACCTCCGCGTCCACGACTACCACGACTACCAGCCGATGCAGCCGATGCAGCCCATGCAGGCGCTGCAGGACGAGGAAGGAGAGCGTGTGAAGAAGGCTCGGAACGCGGAGCGGCAGCGGCGGTTTCGCGAGCGGCACCCGCGGGGCGCGGCGGTGACGCCTGACGGTCACTCGGCGGGGGCGGCGGACGGGGATGGCGTAACGCGTGACCTAACGGGTAAAGCGCGTTACGTAACGCGTGACGTAACGGCCGGCGTAACGCATTACGTAACGCGTGACGGTCACGCCGACCGTAACGCCGGGGAGCGTTACGGTAACGCCCCCCTCCCCGAACCCCTCCCCCCTTCCCGTCCCGTCCTATGCAAGCAGGAGTTTTCTATCGCGCCCGCGCGTGGCACACAGCCGCGCGAGGGGGAGCGCGACCTCGGCGGCGAGTTCCGGGTGTGGTTCGCCGCCTACCCCCGGCAGGAGGGCGCCGCCCCGGCCCGGCGCGCCTGGCTGGCCGCCGGCGACGAGCTGCCGCCGCTGCCCGAGACGCTCGCCGCGCTGGCGGCGCAGCAGGCCGCCAACCCCGAGCCGCGGTACTGGCGCAAGGCGGAGCGCTACGTGCGGGAGCTGGGCTGGCGGGACCAGCCGCTGCCGCCGCCGGCGGCGCCGGCGTCGGGGCCGGGTCGAGCCGGCCGCAACGGCAGAAACGGCGCCCGGATCGGCGAGGGCGGCGCCTGGGAGGGCCGATGAGAGCGCTGGCCGACTGCCTCGAGGAGCTTGCCCGGCGGCCGTTCGGCCTGGTCGTCGAGGAGCCGCGGTGCCGGCAGTGCGGGCGGCCGGAGCACGGCCTGGTCGAGCGGCTCTGCGCCGCCTGCGAGCGCGGCAACCGGGCGGCGAGAGACGCCGAGCGATGGCTCGCCAGGGCGCTCGCCGACCGGGCCGGAACGCTCGCCGCGCTGGGGGTGCCGCCGCGGTACCGCGAGCCCTTCGAGGAGCCGGAGAGCTGGCCGCGCGACCCGCGGGCGGGGCTCGGGATCGACGGCTGGCAGGGCGAGCCGTGGTCGCTGTTCCTGACCGGCGGCACCGGCGTCGGCAAGAGCATTCTGGCCACCGAGCTGTTGTGGCGCCACCACGTGCGGCGCTCCGGCCGGCGGTCGGCGCGCTTCGTCAGGGCGTCGCGGGTTCCCGGCCTGGTCTTCGGGCGCGACCGCGCGGCGGACGAGGCCGAGATGGCGCCGCTGGTGGAGGTCGAGGTGTTGGTGATCGACGAGGTGGGGCTCGGCCACCCTCGTGGCGGCTGGGAGGCGCTCGACGACGTGATCGGCCAGCGGTGGGAGATGCAGCACCCAACGATCGTCACCTCACGCTGGACGCTGGCGGAGGTCGCCGGCGAGGCGGCGAGCGCGGCAGACCGGCTGGCGGAGGGGCTGGTAGTGACGGTTAGGGGGGCGTCGCGGCGGCGGCCGCCGGTGGGGGTGGGGCGGGGGAGGTGGTGGGCGCGGGCGGCGGGGGGAGAGGCGGGCGGAGGGGAGGGCGAAGCGGGGGGCGGAGCGGCAAGCGGGGCGGATGGCGGAGGGGAGGCGCAATGAGCGGGCAGGATCGGGCGAACCTTGTGTTACTAGGTGGAGTTGATCGATGAGCCCCGAGATCCTCGGTTCCTTGGAGGAAGCGCTCCGCGAGCTGCGGAACGTGGAGCGGCTGCTCCGCCCCTGGCGGAGGGATGGCGAGGAGATGGCCGAGACGCTGCGGCGGCTGATCGCCGAGCAGGCCAAGCTGGTAGCGGCGGTGGCGCCACCGCCTCGCCCGGCGTCACCTCTCGGAGGACTGAAGACGGCGAAGCAGATCGTGGCGGCTTGCCCCGCGCTGACCAAGGACTCGCTGAAGAAGATGATGTTCCATTCGCAGACGAATGGGTTGGAGGAACATCTGATCCGCCTTGGGCGGAGGGTTTTGATCGATGAGCAGGGCTTTCTCGCATGGCTGCGGGGGCGCCGGCGGCGAGCGGCGCACGGTGGGGGTGCTGCTCACGGCACCAACTATTCCGCGAGCTCGCCGGCCGGCGGCCGCAGGCCGTTCCCAGCCGGCTGATCTGGTTTCCCGCGAAGCGCGGGCCACTGTCGCCCTCACCGTGCCGATCGCGATGGTCGCAACCCACCTGACTGATCTGGCTTTGTCCGATGGGCGCTTGATGGTCTTGGCACCTTGATCTTAGAGAGCCCAGCGGAGGTCGCGGTCATCGACTCCACGACCGCAGGGCTGGGCCAGGGGCTGCGTGCCGAAGTCTCCCTCCCTTCGTCGTGAAGGACGAGGATGCCACAGTATCGGAGCCCAACTCGTGGCTCGTTCCGACCGGAAGGCCCTTCTGGTTGATGGCGGCCACCCCTCCCGACGACTGCCTTCAAGTGGCCGCCTTCGCGGCGGATGGGTGGCCGGCTTCACGTCGGGATCCCTGGTCGGCTTCGACCGGAATACGCACGAATGGTTGGATTCCGCCGCGCGATGCGCCCCAGCCAGTGGGCTGAAGCACGCCGGCGACGGCGCAGCCTTTGTACGTCGCCGCGCCCATACGGTCAGCACGTTGTTGAGGTGTGTGCGCTGTATGCGGGTATGGCTATTTGACGCTGGGAACTCGTCTGCAATAGCTTGAAGCAAGTTCTGCCTGTTAGCTGGTAGCGAATATTACTGCCGCATTTGGTAGCCGTACGACAACCATGGGACGCACGGTTCGCCCGGATGATTGCCCGTGCACGAGGAGTCAAGGGAGGCGGGCTGCGAAAGCTTGCCGCCGCGTCCGTCTAATGAGACGAGGGCGTGCGATGGGATTTTTAAAAAGCAGAGGGCTGGGACTTAGTGCAGGCGGGAGCAGCGAGTTCGTGGCGGGGTGGCTCCCGCGTGCGGACGGTGTGAGCGCAAGTTCGGCAGGGCGGTTCGTAGATCGGCTCGCGGAGAGATGACTCTGCGCCGCAGCGCAGTCTGGTTCCTGATCGCCGGGGGTATCGCGGCCGCAGGGGCCCTGGCCGTCTGGCGGTGCGTGTCGTCCCGCGGGCAAGGGAGTGGCCGCGCGGAGCTGATCGCGGCACTGGGCGCGGTGCGGCCGGTGCCGGGGAGGCTTGCGGGGCTGGCGTATGGCCGTTACCCGACCGGCCTCGCGCAGGATCTCAGCACCGGACGGCGGCGTGCCCTTTCCGCGGCTGCTCGCAAGGTCCACCGCGCGGCGATCGCAGAGGGCGGGGCGCGGCGCGGCGACCTGGCGCTGCTGCGGCTGGTGGAGGGCGACCTCGGTGCAGCGGTCGTGGAGCTCGAGGCGGCGGCCAGGCAGGCGCCGCATGATGGCAGGCTCGAGAGCGATCTCTGCTCGATGCATCTCGAGCAGGCGAGGCGCGGTGAGGCGGAGGCGCATCTCGGGGCGCTGGAGGCGGCGCACGCCGCGGTCGCCGCTGCCCCACTGCTGCTCGCAGCGCGGTTCAACCTGGCGCTCTCTCTCGAGGTCAATGGTTTGCGCGAGGCGGCGGCGGCCGCCTGGACGGACTATCTCCGCCGCGATCCGGACTCGCACTGGGCCGCCGAGGCGCGAGAGCACCGGGCGCGGATGGAAGCGATGGACGACGCCGGTCTCTGGGCGAACCAGCGGGCGGGAGCGTTGGTGGCGGCGGCGCGCGGGGGCCAGGCGCTGCTGGCAAGGCTCTGCCGAAGGTTCCCGAACGAGATGGAGCAGCTGGCTGAGGAGCGCCTGCTCGGTGGATGGTCCGCAGCCTACGCAGCGGGCAACGGCCCGAGCGCCGGCGCGGCGCTCGCGACGGCGCGGGCGCTGGGCGCGGCTCTCGCGGCCACCGGCGGCCAGCCGATGGTCGCCGGCGCGGTGGCGGCGATCGATCGGGGATCGGGTGCTGCGCCCCGCGGCAAGGATGGGCTCTTGCTCCTCGCTGAGGCGCAGCGCGAGCTGGCGAGTGGCGAGCGGCTGTGCCTCAACCAGGGTGCGGGTGGAGCGTTACGGCTCGATCGGGCGCGGGCGGTGCTCGCCGCGGTCGGAAGCCCGCTTGCGCAGCGGGCGGTCTATGACGTGGCGGTCTGCGCCTACGAGCAGGCGCGGTACGACGAGGCACTGGTGGGGCTCAAGGGTTTGCTCGCGGGTGTCGACGCCGCGCGCGATCCGCGATTGGCGGGTAATGCCCTCTTGATGATCGGATTGTGTGAGCTGGCGAGCGGCCGTCCGGACCAGTCACTGCGCGCCTATGAGGCGGCGCGCCGCATCTTCGTCGAGCACGGTGCGGCGCGCGAGGCAGGCCATGCCGTCCAGGAGCTGTCCGAGAATCTGCGATATCTGGGTGAGCGCCGCGAGGCGCTGCAGCTGCTGCTCGAGGCGGCGCGGGTGGCGGTCGCGTCCGGGGAGTCGCGCGCCCTCTACCGCGCCTTTGACGCGCTGGCGGAGGAAGCGGAGCGGCGCGGTGCGAGCAGCGCGGCGCTGGACTTCCGCGACGAGGTGCTGCGGGTGGCGCAGCGTGTGGCCGCGCGGTCCGCGCTGCAGGAAGCGGGCCTGGCGCACGCCTGGCTGCGCCGCGGCGAGGCGCGGCTCGCGGCAGGGGATAGTAGCGGGGCGCGCGTGGATCTCGCGGCGGCGGCGCGGTACGTGGAGCGGATCGGGGACCCGGACGCGAGGCGGCTTCGCGAGGCGGACCTGCTGCTGGCCGAGGGGCGACTGCTGCTGGCGACCGATCCGCGGGGCGCGGTGCGGCAGCTGAGCGGCGCCGTGCGGGCGAAGCTCGAGCAGCAAAGCGTGTTCTTCCTCCTCGCGGCGCTCGAGACCCGCGCGCGAGCAGAGCTCGCTCTGGGCGATCGCGCAGCCGCCGCAGCGGATCTGGCGGCGGCGCTCGGGCAGTTCGAGCGGCAGCGCGGCGAGGTGATGAGCCTTGTCCTGCGCACGGCCTACCTTGACCGGGTGGGGGCGCTATTCGACCTGGCGATCGGGCTGGCGGCGGAAGCGCCGGGGGGCGCCGGGGCGGCATGGGAGCTCGCCGAGCGGGCACGTGCCCGCTCGCTGTGGGACCTAGCCGGCCAGCCGCAGGCCGCCGCCGCGGACGCACGCCTTGGCCGGGAGCCGGAGAGTCCGGCGCTCATGGCAGCGCGCCGGCCTCTCGACGCGGCAGCGTTGCAGCGCCAGCTGCCGGCCGGCGTGGCGGTCGTGGAGTATGCGGCGCTGCCGGACCGGCTGCTGGTCTGGCTCTTGCGGCGAGGAGACACCCCGGTCTTGAAGGAGCGCGCCATTGGAGCGTCGTCGGTGTCGGAGCTCGCAGAGCGGTTCCGCCAAGCGCTCGCCGCGGGCGACTCTGGGGGCGCGAGTGAGGCGCTGGGGGCCGAGCTCTCGGCGCAGCTTCTGGCGCCGATCCTCGATGCGGTGCCGGCAGGCGAGGAGCTGGTGTTCGTCCCCGACCGGGCACTGGCGGAGATCCCTTTCGCAGCGCTGCGCAACCCGCGCACTCAAGACTACGTCGTCGAGGAACATTCGGTCGTCGTGGCCCCTAGCGCTACGCTCTTCCTAGGGGTGGTCGCGAGAAGCGGTGGCCGACGAGAAGGGCAGGCGCTCTCGGCGCTTCTGCTGGCGAACCCGCGTTTCGACCGGGGCCTCTATCCAGATCTGCCGGACCTGCCGGGCGCGGCCAGGGAGGCCAGAGCGGTGGCGGCCGTCTATGGCGCCTTGGCCACGATGCGACTCGGGCCCGAGGCGACGAAGCAGGCATTGCTCGCGGAGGCCGGCCGCTACTCGGTCGTGCATGTCGCCGCACATGCCTTGGCCGATCGTGAGCTGCCAGCGCTGTCGCGGCTGGTGCTCACACCCGCGGGCGGCGACGACGGCAGCCTCTATGCCTACGAGGTCGAGCGGCGGCGGTTCCGCGGCACGCAAGTGGTGGTCCTAGCGGCGTGCGACAGTGGACGCGGCGACCCCGAGAGGCGTGAGGGGGCGCAGGGCCTCGCCTGGGCCTTCCTCGCGGCCGGGGTGCCGGCGGTGGTGGCCAGCTTGTGGTCCGTCGATGACTCTATGGTGGGAAGCCAGCTCGCCGAGTTCCACCGCCAATTCCGTGCTAGCCGCGACGCGGCGGCGGCACTGCGCAGCGCTCAACTGGCGCTTCTGCGCGGCCCCGATCCTGCCCTACGCTCGCCTGCCGTGTGGGCAAGCGTCGAGCTGTTCGGTGGGCGGGAGCGCAGGTAACGACGGGAGGAGATCATGGGCAGCCTGACGAAGCGTAGCTCGATGAGAGATCGTTCCAAGGAGAAGCGGGAGAAGGCGGCGGCCAGTGCGCAGGTCGGTTTCGATCTACACATCTCAGGTCTCTGCGCCTTCGTGCCCTACAAGGACTTGGCGACGCAGGTGGCTCGTATGAAGGTGGTCTTGGTGGACGCGCTCAGTCCGGCCTATCTGTACAACAACAAGGACAGTGCGGTGCACGTGCCCGCGTTGCTCGTGCCCGATAGCTGCCTCTACCACCCCGGCCCGGGCACGCGGGCAGCGGCCTTTTCCTTCGAAGGTAGCTACAGCCACTACCCTGCTGGCCCGGTGTGGGCCTATCCGCTGTTCCAGGAGAGTGTCACCATCATGGGGCTTGGCAACAACGACATCAAGCCGGTCACGGATGGGACTCCTGGGCCGAGTGACACGTGTCCGAGTGGCGCGCCGCCGGCCTTCGGGTGGATCCGGGACATGCCAAGCGGTGCGGGCGTCATGACGCAGGACGCCTTCAGCCAGTCGTATACGAATGTCATCGGGCGGATGGATCTCTACGACGGGGCACTGTTCACCTCGATCTTCCCATACTCTCAGCTCTACAAGCCCAAGCTCCTCAGGTGGTATTGGGCCGACGACCAGGGGAACAACGGCTCTGGTTCACAGACCACACGCGCCATCGCCGAGGAGATCATCTTCGCCAAGCAGTGGCCCAGCACGACCACCACGGTCACGATGACGATCGGCAGCAGCACTGTCGTGCTGCAACCGTACAATAACCAAATCGACGCGTGGCTGGTCAACATGCCCTTGATCGATATCCTAGTGGACCGCGGCTCCTGGTCGGGCAAGGAGCGGTCCAAGGATCACCACTTTCTCCACTTCCACCGCTTGGCGAAGACTCCGGGGACGCTGATCCCATGGCCCGACCTGGATCCCACTCATATCTGTGATCCACCGGGGACCGGCGACGTGGCGAATCCGCGCTGTCCGCCTGCTCTGTTCACCAGCGTCGGCTAGACCATGATGAGAACGAGGCCAGACAGGGAAGGAGGGCGAGGTGACCCACGAAGAGGCGTTGTCACTTGCGAGGCTGCAGCTCATGGCTCTGGAGAGCGGCAGGGTCCTGCCAGGGCGGTGTCTCCTGAGCACTCTGGCAAGCGGTGGCGCGACGGTGCTGCAGGATCTCGATGGTCAAGACATCATGCTGCGGGTCTCGCTCGTCCGGGAGGATGGCGAAGGCGCCGGGTATGCGGACGTGGCGATCGTTCCCGACTTCGGTACGGTGCTCTATTCGGTGGTGCGCGGTGCGTCGTGGGACGAAGCGCGCATCCGGGCTGAGACCGTGGCGGCAGGTCTGCCCGGGGACGGGCCTTTCGTAGCCTACGAGTATCCACGGGTGGGCCTGGAGGTCGAGCGCCACGGTGAGGTCAGGCGGGTACGCGAATGGATGAGCGGACAAGTCGCAACCATCCCTGGCGAGGTGCCCGAAGGCAGGCGCACCGGTGCGTACTCGCTGCTCGGTTCCTTCTCGCCGGCGCTCCGGAGAGCGAACGCAGAAGCGCTGGAGGCTCTAATCGCCGGGCTCGGTCCCCTATCTCTCGCTCAGGAGAAGGCCGAGGCACCGAGCCCGAACGGGACCCTGGTTGAGCTCAAGTACAGCAAATGCCCGGAGAGCCATCTCTGCTTCGAGCTGCGGAAGGAAAATGCGGTGTGGTGTGTGCCCGCGTCGGTGGAGATGCTGCTGGCGTTCTACCGCTACGAGTACTCGGAGCAGGACATCGCTTGTGTACTGGGCCAGACTGACGTTCTCGTGGGCAAGATCGAGCTCATCTGGGGTGACGAGTTCAAGGTGTGCGAGGCCATCTTGACACTGACGGCCGGGGCACTGAAGCCGCGGCTGTACCCCCGCGCCATCTGGAAGGCCGTCAAGCACGAGATCTCCTGCGATCGGCCGCTGATCCTCTTCAGCGGCGGGCATGCGCGGGTGGTTACCGGTTTCTCGAGCATCGTGATCGGCACGGCACTTTGCGAGGGTCTCCTGCTCTACGATCCTTTGGGCGTTGGGGTGTGCTGGGAGAAGTTCAATCCCAGCTCCGCGCTGCTCCTCGTCAGCGCCGAGCTCGAGCGCTGGACGCCTCTGGGTGGGGCAACGCCGCGGGTTTGTGGGTAGGACGGGCGCCGGCGGCTCGGAAGAGGCAAGGTGGTGGAACCGTGCAGGCAGCCGAGGGCCGAGGGGCGAGGCGCCGAGTCGGCTGTGGCCAGGTGGTGGTGACGCGCCTAGGGAAAGCTGAGCTTGCGGTGGGAGCGCGGCGACCGACGCGGCCCATGGCACGTGGTGCTGGCCCTCGGCGAAAATCTGAGCGCTGGAGGTCACCGCGGTGCTGCCTTGCGGCGCCGGCCGGCACTGCGGTGCGCCGGAGGAGGGGAGGGCCCATCATCCGCCTGCCCTTCCCTTCCGCCGGGGCCGAGGCGCGCAAGGATCTGTGCCTTGGCTTCCTCGGCTTGCCGGCTCCAGTCCTCCGCTCCATCATCCCTTCCTATCCAGCTGGAAGGTAAGGGGGGAAGAAGCGCTGGGAGTGCTCCCGTGCGGGTCAAGGGCTAGAGGTTCCGTCAAGAGGTGTGTAAACGCATCAGGCGGCGGCCTCCTCGCGGCGCGCTCGTACTCCATCGATGTACTGCACTCCTGCGAAGACTTCCTTCAACAGAACGGGTGAGTTGAGTCGGCGGAAGCGCCGCTCGGCAACGAGCAGCAACTTCCAGAGTACGGCCGTCGCGTGCTCGACTTTCTTGTACCGCCTGGCGGCGTCGGTGCGGAGCCGCAGGCCGCAGAACGGCGACTCGACGATGTTGGTGGTCCGCAGGTGGCGCCAGTGCGGCTCTGGGAACTGGTAGAAGGTGACCATGCGATCCCAGTCATGGTCGAGTAGCTCAGCTGCCGCCTGCTGGCCGCGCGTGCGGCACCAGCGCGCGAACCGCTGCTTGGCCGCCTCAGCTTCGCCGCGCGTTGCCGCGTAGGGGATCGTGCACAGCAGCGGCTTGGCCTCTTCATGGAGTCGCTGCGGGACCTTGTCGAGCACGTTGACGATTCGGTGGTTCCAGCACCGCTGCTCCGAAGCTTCCGGGTAGACGTTGCGGAGCGCCCCCCAGATGCCCAGGTGACCGTCCGCGACCGCCAGGCGCGGGCAGACCAGGCCGCGAGCCTTCAGATCGCGCAGCATCGCCGACCAGCTCTCGGTGGACTCGCGCTGACCGGGCATCACCGCGAGCACGACCTTGCGTCCATCCGACAGCCCGCCGATGGCGACGAGCACCGCGGCCTTGTCCTTCTCGAGCCCTGCTTTCACGTAGAGGCCGTCCACCCACAGGTAGGTGAGCTCAAGACCGTCGAGCCGCCGGCGCCGCCACTCGTCGTACTCCACCTGCCAATTCGCCTTCAGCCGCGCCACGGTCGAGGCCGACAGCGGCGCTTCCTCCCCGAGCAGGCCGCGTAGCGCCAGGTCAAAGTCCCCCTCGGCCAACCCGTGCAGGTAGAGCTCCGGGATCAGCCCGTCGACCTCGCGCGTCCGCTTGGCGAACAGCGGCAGTACCCGGCTCTCGAACCGCTCCTCGAGATCCCGCACCCGCGGCCGGCGCACCGTGATCGTGCCGCTGCTCAACGTCAGTCGCCGCGGCTTGCCGTGGCCATTGCGGTAGCCGGCGTCCGCGTTCACCGTCGCTCTCCTCGCCGACTTTGCACGCCCGAGCAGCTCCGTAACTTCCTCTTCCAGCAGAGCTTGCACGAAGTCCTGCACTTTCCCCCTCACCCAGCTCTCGAGCGACTCCCATGCCTCGCTTGACGTCGATCGCTTGTCGGTGATCTTCTCGACCACGGCGGTGTTCCTCCCTCGTTCTCGGGCCTGCCAGCCCGGGTTTTGGAACGTCAGAGGTAGGCTACACCGCCTTCTGCATTTCCACACCTTCTGAGGGTACCTCCAAGGGCTACAGCTGGCGGGATCGTTTGTAGTGCTGGAACCCACCGGACCAGCGTGAGGCCGATAGACTGACTCCGACGGAGAGCTTCCTCGACCGGTCGCTGCAGCGCCGGATTCGGGCGTCATGCAACTGGGCGATCCGCGTGCCGCCCTCGAACTCGCCGGGCGAGTGAAGCTCGGGAATGGGTGGTTCGGCCGCGAGTTTGGTCCAAATTTGGTCCAGTGCTGTGGATTCCAGGGCGCGCTCTCAGGCACCAGGGAGAACCACAAGTAATTGATCCCACTGCGTTTTCAGGTGTATTGTGGTGTCCGGGAGGGCCCCCAAGGGTGGTCTGGAAGGAATTCCTAAACTCTTGGTCGGGGGTTCGAGTCCTCCCAGCCGCACCAATAGAATCAGCAGATTAGGGATCGGATCGGTTCCCGGTTCTATCTGAAAGTCAGCAGAAAGTCAGCAATCCGCGGAATGTCGGCCGCGCTCGCAAGAGTCACCCAGTTCTGCCATGAACGCCAAAGTGCCAATCGATCTGGTCGCCATCAGCGATCTCTGCCGGCACTGGAAGGTCACGGAGCTCTCCCTCTTCGGGTCGGTGCTGCGCGACGACTTTCGGCCCGACAGCGACATCGACGTCCTGGTGACCTTCGCCGCGGACGCGCCATGGAGCCTGCTCGACCTGGTGACCATGCGGGAGCATCTGCGGCAGATCCTCGGCCGCGAGGTCCATCTCATCGAGCAGGAAGGCTTGCGCAACCCATTTCGGCGGCAGGCGATCCTGAGCCACAAAGAGGTGATCTTTGCCGCTTGAGGACCGGGACCCGGCATACCTCTGGGACATGCTGGAAGCCGCTCAGACGCTCCGCGAGCTGATCGTAGGCTTCTCCGTTGCCGCCTATCTGGCAGACCGGAAAACGCAACTCGCAGTCGAGCGGGCGATCGAAATCCTCGGCGAAGCTGCGCGTCGGGTCTCGCCAACCGTTCAGCAGGCACATCCCGAGATCCCGTGGGCAGCCATCATTGCCCAGCGGAACGTCATCGCCCACGAATATGGAGAGATCAAGCAAGAGCGTCTGTGGATGGTGGCAACGGTGCACATCGAAGACCTGATCCCGAAACTCCGGTTGCTGGTGCCTCCAGTGCCGCCAGCAGGGGGTGCCTGATCCGAGGCGCCGCGCTGGCCGCGGGCAGCTCCGGCGGTGTCGCTGCAGGGTCGAGGCAGGTAACAGTTGAGCGGCGGGCGTCTTGGCGCTGCCGCCGATTGGGCGCCTGTCGAAGCATGTGCCTATGACGACCTCGCCGGCTGGCCCGCCTCAGTGGCCGCCGCCGACCATCTATCCAGCGCTTTAAGATGCCGATAGTCCGCGCACTTCGTGATGGATCAGCCCTGGCGTATACCGAGCGACCCAATCTTCCATGTCCTTCGCCATCTCAGGGACTTCAACCACTGCGTTGGTGACAGCAATGGGTCCGCCGCCAGGGCCGCTCATCTCGCTGACGTGCCCCCACTGGCCCAGCGAGCTGCGTCTCTTGGTCGCGCCGGCTGCGCCGCCGGCCGTATCTGCGCGGCCGGCGGCGCCCTCGCGCCCTGCTGCCTGCCGTCACGCGAGCAGCTTTGCGATCGCGTCGAGGTAGATCTTCTCGAGCGTGCCGTTGCTCGCGAGCGGCACGCCGCCGGTTTGGACGTAGGCCGGCGACTCGGCGATGAACAGCACCTCGACCGCGACCACCGTCGCCGGCGTCGGCTTGGCGTCGGGCGTCGTGCCCGGCAGCTCGACATCGACCAGCTTGAACGAGACGGTGGCCCGCCCGCCCGCCTCGCCGAGCTTCTTGACCGCCTCCGGCGTCACGTACTGGCGCAGCTGCGCGGCAGTCAGCCGCAACTGCCTGGTGTTGATCAATCGGCGGTCCGGGCCAGCGAAGGAGACGCCCTCCTTCCTCTGGGCGAGCACCCGCAGGATGGCCTGGAAGACCCGCTCGCGGCCACCCGGGAACGAGCGCTCCGGTGGCTTCACCTCGTTGGCCCGGGCCAGGCGCAGCGCCAGCCCGCCGACCGTCTTGCCGTCCACCAGGAAGTCGACCTGCGCCACCTGGTCCTTGCTCGCCGGCCGCGGCGCCTCCGGCAGCTCGAATAGCAGGCGCGCCAGCCGGATCTCGCTCGGCTTCAACTGGAAGGGCTTGCCAGCCGGCACCCCCGTGACCTGCACCTTGTAGGTCTCAGGCACCCGCACCACCAGCTGCGCCTCCGCCGCCCGCGCGAAGGGGTTGCCCACCAGGAACGCCGCCTGGCGGATCTGCGAGAAGCCGGTGGTCACGTCGAAGAAGTTGTTCTGCGCCTGGTTGTTGCCCTGGTTCACGTCGCTCGCCAGGGAGATCACCACCTTGACGCAGAAGTGGTCGAAGGTGTTGATCGGCGCCGGCCACAGCCCGCCGTTGGTGTCCGCCGTGTTGGTCAGGTCCCAGTCGATCGGCACCACCGCCGACTGCCCGGCCAGGAGGTCCTGCGGCACGGTGCCGATCGTCTTGAGCGCCGCGTCGGTGATGCCGGCAAACCACGGCGCGTACTTGAAGGTCACGGTGGCCCCCGACGACCCCACGTCGCCGACGTTGCGGATGCGGGCCCGCAGGTGGTTGACGATACCCTTGAAGGCATTGACCTGTACGTTCATGGCATCGACCACGAAGATGTCCGGCGTCTGCCAGGTGGGGCCCACGCCGGTGACGTCGCCCCACGGGGTGATCGCCAGGTCCGGGCCGTGCAGCTGCGCGCTGCTGTTGGTGAACACGTCCATGTCGCTGCGGCCGGCCGGCGAGCACGGGTTGGGAGCGCCCGGCGGCGGCGTGCACAGGTTGCGCAGGTCGCCCCACGAGGCCCGCGTCGCACCGGCGGTGCTGGCGGCGAAGTTGTAGTCGCCCATGTAGGTTGGGACGAGCAGCGGGTCGTAGCCGGTGTCCGGCTGGAACTGCACGGCCGAGCCCGGCTGGTCGAACCAGGTCGCGCCGCCGTCGGTTGAGATCGCCTGGTACAGGCGGATGAGCTTGTTGGCCGGGTCCTGCCGCCGGTCGTAGAAGGTGACCGTGATCTGGCCGCTGGTCGGCGACACGGCGATCGCCGGCTGCCAGTTGTCGTTGTTGGTGGTGTCGGCGCCGGCGGTCACCGCCGGCCCCTTGTTGATGGTTCGCGGCGTGCTCCAGCTGGCACCGCCGTCGGTCGAGCTCATGAAGAAGATGTCCGCGTTGTCGGTGCTCGCGGCGCTGGTCTTGCCCTGGTAGACCAGGTAGAGGTTGCCGCGCGTCGGGCTGCCTGCAGGCGTGCGATCGACCGCGAGGTAGGGGAAGCCGCGGGTGCGGATGGAGACGCCGCCCGAGCTCAGCACGTCCGGGGTGATGCTCGGCGTCACCACCGTCTTGAAGGGGTTCGGATCGGCCGGGTCTGGGTTGACGAAGCTCACGCCGCCGTCGGTCGACTTGACCAGGCGGATGGTGGCGCCGGTGACGCCGAACCCCGACCAGTCATAGCCGCCCCAGGCCAGGTATAGCTCGCCCGCCGGGCCGACCGCGAGGTTGGCGCCATGGTTGAGCTTGTCGGCGGGGCCGATCGCCACCGGCGCGGTCAGCGTGAGCGGGCTCGTCGAGGTGGAGCGCACGAACTCGATCTGGCCGGTGCTCAACGTCACGAAGTCGGTCCATGCCAGGTAGACGCGGCCGTTGAACGCGCCGCCGGTCGTGTCGACCGCCAGCCACTCCTTGTCCTGGCCACCGGCCGAGGTGCCGCTGATGCCGTTGACCAGCACCGGCGTGCCAAAGGTCACCGACGGGCTGTTCCCCGTGGACGGGTAGACGGCAACGCCGCCGATGCCGTTGCCGACGCCAGCAGGACCGCTCAGGCTCGCCATGTAGAAAACGCCCGACCCGTCGACGACCACCATCGGGTCGCCCCACAGCCGCTGCCCGTCGGGCGCCGTCGCCAGGCCTCCATAGGTCCAGGTCGCGCCACCGTTCGCCGACGAGGCGTAGCTCATCAGGCTGGTGAACGCGGCTCCCGCGGCCCACCCGGATCATGCCCCGACGCCGGAGAAAGGCACGGTCGGCACTTGGTCGAGCTGGCGCCTAGGGCTCGCGCGCCTGGTCGTCGAAGCGCACCATGCGCGCCACCGATGGCTTGCCCATGCAGTCGACGTAGAAGAGCATGTAGTAGCCGGGCGGAAGGTTGGCGTGCCGTGCGTCGGGGGTGTGCAGGCGGATTTCTTCAGGGTGGCTGGGCGCTGCCTCGAACTGCAGGGCGACGAAGCGTTGGCCGTTCTCCCAGCCGTGGGTGGCCGACGGGAGCTTGATCAGCGCCAGCGAGGCCTCGCCGCCTGCCGGGCAGCTTGCCGGCAGGCCGCCGAGCAGCATGTCGTACTTCTCGTTGCTGTGCAGCAGGTAGAAGGTCTTGCCGCCGATCTCCCGGCTCGGCGCGCTGATCTTGACGACCCCGGCGCGGCGCCCGGGATCGATGAAGAGGTAGGGCGGCGAAAAGGTCTCGGCGACCCAATCCTCGGTCGGCGTGGTGAGCATGCCCTTCTGCCCGCGCGCCATCGGGCCGTCGTTGAAGAAATACATGTCGACGTCGACGGCATTCAGGTTCGGCAGCGGCTGCATCGAGCGCTTTGCCGCCGGGCTCGCCTTCGGCGCCGGCTCGTCGTGCACCGTGGCGCGCGCCGTGTTGCCGCCGGAGACCCAGATCCGCCCGTCCGGCAGCAGCAGCGCCGCGTTGTGATAAAGCCGCGGCTCGACCCCCTCGCTCATCCGCACCTTGTCGTAGCCGATGAAGCGGCGGTCGCCGTCGAACTTCGGCGTCAGCAGCAGCGGGTAGAAGACCGGTCCGTAGAAGTCGTAGTTGCCGCCGTTGATGATGAGCACCTGCCGCGTCGGCAGGATCAAAGCGTAGTGCATCGTGCGGTCGTCCTGCGGCGCGTCGCCCAGGAAGTTCTCGTCTAGCGTCCAGTGGCCGCCGAGCTTCTCGCCGGTGTCGGCGTGGAAGGTCTCGATCTTGCGGCTGCCGCGGCCGCCGGCGAAGTGGGTGGTCTGGTCGGAGTTCACCGGCAGCAGGGTGCCGGGGGAGGTCGGCTGGCCGCCGAGGATCTCGATGTTGCCGCTGTTGGGGTCGAGCAGCGAGGTGCCGTAAGAGGTGATGTCCTCCGGCCGGTCGGGGCCGCGGGAGAACTCGACGGTCGGCGCCGCGTCGGTGCCGCCCAAGGTCGCCCAATAGGTGTGCTTGGTGCGCCGCATGAACGCCGTGTCGCAGGTGCGCAGGCTCACCCAGTCGCCCTCGCGCGTGAGGTAGATGCGCCCGTCCGGCATCAGGTAATTCTCGGGGTAGAGCTTGAAGGCGTCGAAGCGGTTGTCCTCGATGCAGCGCGCCGGACAGACGCTGCCCGGCGTCGGCCGGAAGTCGGGATTGATCTCCGTCCGATACGGGCTGTCGCGCAGCTCCTTGACGTCGACCGCCCGCCAGGCTGCCTGCGGATCGCGGCGATCGAAGGCGGCCGGGTTGAACAGCTCGACGTAGTGATTGATCTCGAATTGATACATCTCGGGATAACCCTTGTCGAAGCCGACGAAGCCGCTCCAGATCGCCAGGCGGCCGTCGAGCAGCGGCACCAGGCTCGGGTACCAGCGGCCGCGCTTCATGAAGCCGGAGAAGATCCACGGATCGTGCGCCGGCGTCGGCAGCTGCCGCCAGTCGACCGTCGACCAGTGGATGCCCATCTCCTTTTTCCAGTCGAAGATGTAGGTCGACCGGTTGCCGGTGCGGAACGGGTAGTAATACTGGGTGCCGCCGGTGACCAGCACGTTGCCGTCGGGGAGGTGCTGCTGGCCGGTGCAGAACAGATCGTTCGGCGCGAAGTGGCCGGGGTTGTCGGGATCGTCGACCGGCACGGGGTGCGGGATGCGGTAGAAGGTGTTGTTCTCCGGGTCGTAGATCGCGGCGTTGTTGACCAGCTGGTAGTACCAGCGCAGCTTGCTCTTGCGGAACGGGTCCTGGTCGCGGTTGAAGATGCCTTTCGGCGCGACCGGGTCGCTGTCATGCGGGTAGTACTGGATGGGCGCCAGATTGCGCCAGCTGCTGCCGCTGGCGAGCAGGATCTTGCCCGACGGCAGCATCAGGGTGTGCACCGTCTGCATGCCGAGGATCTGCCGGATGGCACCGCCCCCATCGGCCGGCAGCACGGTGCTCCAGGCGCCGTAGCGCCGCGGGTCGGGGTTGGCCGGGGTATGCGGCGGCACCAGGCAGCCCGGCGCCGGCGCCCCCTTCTGCATGATCATCTGCTGCAGCTCGGCGGGCGGCGGCGCCTCGTGCCGGTCCTGCAACCAGGCCAGGCGCGGCGGGTCCGCCGCGCCGCGGCCGGCGGTCGCCGCGATGGCGACCAGGATGGTGAGAGCAGCAACGGCGGCGGCGATCGCGACGGTGCGCAGGATCTGCGGACGGTGCTTTCCGGTCATGACCCATCCCCCTCAGGGCGCGCCAGGTGCGCCCGAGTTTTTGCATGTCCTGTGAGTATAAAGCAAGCGCCGCCCCGGCACCTATGGGCAAGACGCCATCCCGCAGGCGCCGACATCGCGAGCTGCTGGATCGTGGCCGCCGCCCAGCTATGGCGACGACTACGCCGGCCGGGCCGAGCGCGCTTGGACGCCCACAGAGAGGGCGGTATGCTGGCTCGCAAGCATCGCGCTGGCGCGCAAGGGAGGGTTGCGATGTTTCCACGACTGGCAGCTTTCACCGATCATGGGCTTCTGTTGATGCGCCTGCTGGTAGGGCTGATCTTCGCGGACAGCGGCTGGAACCACCTCAAGCACCGCGAGGCCCGGAGCCGGAGCATCGGCATGAGCCAGGGATTCACCGCCTTCCTCGGTGCCGCCGAGATTCTGGGCGGGATCGGCGTCGCGCTCGGCGTCCTCACCCAGCTTGCCGCCGCCGGCCTTATCCTGCTCATGCTCGGCGCCATTCAGAAGAAGCTCTTCGTCTGGCGCACCGGTTTTTGGGGCAAGCAAGCCTACGGCTGGCATTACGATCTCATGCTGGTGGCGATGAACCTGGTCATCCTCTTCACCAACGGCGGCCGTTTCGTGCTGTGGCAGTGAGGGGGCAGCGCCTCTCGGCGCGAGGCAGGCGACCGGACTGGATGCGGAGAAAGGGCTTGACAGTGCCCGAGGAGGAAGCAGCATGGCCGCAGATTCGGTGGGATCGTCTCTGCTGGTGACGGGGCCAAGCCCATATGGGAAGTGTCGGGTCATGCTGCGGCCTTCAACGACGACCGACGCGCCTTTCTATGGAGATCCCCTGATGCTGATGCTCATCAGGCGCGTGCGGCGCGCTTCAGCACTCTTTGCGTCTCGTCATGCCGCAGGCGTCATGGTCGCCAGCGCATTGGCGATGAGCGGCGCCGCTTCCTGGGCAGCCGCCCTCTCCACGCCGCCGCCACGGCCGACGGTCGCCACCAACCTGCTCGCCCGCTTGCCACAGAGCTTCGAAGCCAACGCCGGCCAGGCCGGCCCGGAGGTCGAGTTCCTCTGCCGTGGCTCGGGAAGCACGCTGCTGTTGAGCCACGGCGACGCGATTCTGGCACCCCATCGCGAGGGAGACGGCGGCACCATTCGGCTGCGGCTGGCCGGGAAGGCACGCCATCCGCCCGGCGAGGGAAGGCTCAGGCGGACCGCCGTCACCAACTATCTCTTGGGCGCCGATCGGCGCCAGTGGCACACCGACATCCCCAACTACGGCGAAGTTCGCTACCGTGGGGTGTTCCGCGGCATCGACCTGATCTATCGCGGCGGCGACCACCGCCACTTCGAGTACGACTTCGTCGTTGCGCCCGGAGCCGATCTGGGACAGATCAGGCTTGCATTCGAGAACGCACCGTCTGGCGATCATGTTGCACCACCCAGTAAGGCTTCCGTGACCGGCGGTGCGATCCACCTCGGGCCGCATGGCGAGCTGATCGTCCCGGGCGCTCAGGGCGAGCTCGTGCAGCCGGCACCGGTCATTTATCAGGAGGTGGCGAACGGTGGCGGGCGCCGTGCCGTCGCCGGCCGCTACGTGCTTCTCTCTCGGCCGGGCCGGCAGCTGCCAGGGCGCGTCGAAGTCGGCTTTGCGGTTGGTGCATACGACCCTTCGCAGCCCCTGGTCATCGATCCCCAGATCGTCTACTCGACCTTCCTCGGGGGGAGCGGCGACGATTACGCCAACAGCGTCGCGGTGGATGCGGCGGGCAATGCTTACCTCATTGGTGTGACCTACTCCACCAACTTCCCCGGCGTCGGCGCGGGCTCCATTCAGCAAACCTACGGCTTTGGCGGGGATGTATTCCTGATCAAGATCGATGCCGCCGGCACCGGCATCGTCTACTCCACGTTCCTGGGAGGAAGCGCCAACGACTTCGGCTCAGCCATCGCCGTGGATGCCGCGGGCAATTCTTATCTGACCGGCGCGACCGGCTCCGATGCCTTTCCCGGTGTCAACGGGGCCTCCATCCAGCCCACCACTGGCGGCGGCGGCGACGCCTTCGTGACCAAGGTCAACGCCGCGGGCAATGGCATCGTCTATTCCACCTTCTTGGGTGGCACGGGCGACGACTTTGGCGATGGCATCGCGGTCGACTCATCAGGAAACGCCTATGTGGTCGGAGGGAGTTACTTCGAGCAGCTTCCCCGGCGTGAACGGCAGCTCCATTCAACCGGGCAATGCCGGCGGCGGCGACGTGTTTCTGGCAAAGATCAATGGCGCAGGCACTGCCATCGTGTATGCCACGTTCCTGGGCGGCAGCGGCTATGACGCAGCCTCTGGCGTTGCGGTCGATACCGACCGCAACGTCTACCTGACCGGGTTTACGCAGTCGAGCACCTTCCCGGGCATCGGCGACAACGCGATCCAGCGTCTCAATGGCGGTGCCGGCGATGCGTTCGTGATCAAGGTCAACGCGACGGGCACCGCCATCGTGTACGCCACATTCCTGGGTGGTAGTGGCAATGACCAGGGTAGTGGGATAGCCGTGGACGCCGCCGGCGCTTCCTATGTCGTGGGCTTCACCGCTTCGAGTTCGTTTCCCGGCGTCGGGCCTGGCTCCCTGCAGCCCACCCTCAATGGCAGTGGAGCTGGCTTCGTCACCAAGATCAATCCGGCGGGCACCGCCATCGTCTACTCCACCTATCTCGGCGGCGGCGCTGGCGCCGATTCGGCGAATGCTGTCGCTGTCGACCGCGCCGGCATCGCCTATGTGACGGGCGACACGGATTCGACCAGTTTTCCTGGGATCAACAGCGGCTCCGTCCAGCCGGCGAACGGTGGCGGGGGCGACAGCTTCCTGGCGGAGATCGATCCGGCCGGCACCGCGATCGTCTACTCCACTTTCCTGGGGGGCGGCGGCTTTGACCAGGGCTTCGCCATCGCGGTCGACGCCTCCGGCAATGCCTACGTCGCCGGCGAGACAACCTCCGCGACCTTCCCCGGGGTGAGCGGCTCCTCTCTCCAGCCGGCCAACGCAGGGGGTGCCGACGGTTACGATGCCTTCGTGACCAAGGTCAGCAACCCCAACGCTCACGCCACCTTCTACACGCTGCCTCCATGCCGCGTCTTCGACACCCGCAATAGCACGCCGCTCGCCGCGGGCGAGGCGAGACGATTCCAGGTCAGCGGGCACTGCGGCGTCCCCAGCACCGCCAAGGCCATCGCGGCAAACGTGACGGTCGTCGCACCCCAGCAGCCTGGCTTTCTGAACCTGCTGCCCGGCGATGCGGCGCTCGACCTGTCGACGACCAGCACCTTGAATTTCAGCGCCGGCCAGGTGCTCGCGAACAGCGCCATCGTGCTGCTGTCCTATTCGGGCACCGGCACGATCTACGTCGTTGCCGACCTCCCGTCAGGAACCACCCACGTGCTGCTCGATATCGACGGCTATTTCCAATAGACCGACGGGGATCGTGATTGCGTAACACGAGCACCTCACGGTCGTACCCTCGCCTAGCAGTCCGTGGTGCAAGCCATTATGCAACTCACGCGGCAGCGGATGCGCAAATGCGGCACAAGCTCGGCCCGGTGGGATGAATCACAGACCTGAGCACCTGTAACCTCCTGGTGGCCGAGCAAAGAGCGCGAACAAGGCGCAACAACACGGCCTGAAGGCCCTGCAGCACCCGTGGCTTCCCAATTCCGAAGACTTTGCGCATCACCAGCCCAAGGTTGAATCCGGCCACGTGCACCAGCAGCCGCTTGAGGATATTCCGGTGACCTCGTAGGTGAGTCCGGCGCATCCCGCCGGTCTCATAGCAGTGCGCGAAACTTCGCTCGACCAACTCTCCTCGACGGCGCAAGAGCTGCTTGCCGCGTGCGCCGTGGATGCGCCGGCGGTTGCCGTAGACCGCCGCCTTTTCGGCCGCCTTGCCTTGCCAGTTGCGGCGGCCACGTTTCGGCTCCGAGATATAAGTCCTGATGCCTAGCTGGTTCCGAGCCGCCAGCACCGCGTTGCTGTGATATCCCTTATCAGCAACGATCTCGGCAAGGATCTCGTCACCCAGCGCCGCGCTATCTTCGTCGTCCTCGAGCACATCGGCGAGCTCGCCCATGGCTTCGTCCAGCGTCTCCTCAAGACTCTCCGTGTCGCCCCGGTCCGCAGGTTGAAGTGTTACCGCCACCACCGCCCCCGTCTCCATATCCACCGCATGCTCGGCTTTGTGAGCCAGGTGCGTCCGGCCGTCCTTCATCTTCGTGATCTTCGCGTCGGGATCGTTCGGATTTGTCCAGTCCTGGTTCGAACCCTTCTTGGCACGCTTCCGATCCAGTTTGGCCAGATCCTCCCGCGTCGGAGTTTCAATCCCCGAAGCCCTGGCCAGACCGGTCAGAAACTCGTCGTAACTCGCGCCTGTGTCACGCCGCACGATACTGCGGAGCGCAGCGTTCGCCTCCAGAGTCGTCGCGTCGATGCCCAAAGTCTTTCCCCGCAGCACGCCTTCCTTGGCCAGCACTCTCAACACCCAGGTAAACGCCTCCTGATGAGCTGCCAGCTCCAGCAACCGCCGATTGCGCGAGATCGTCGAGTGGTCCGGTGGCGAGTCCGTCAAGGCCAGTCCCAAGAACTCACGCAGCGTCAGAGAGTCCGCCACCCGCCACGCAATCCCGCGCTCCGAGTCGATGCCCTCAAAGTAGCCGATCAGCAGGAGGCGGAAGTACACTGGTGGCGGCAACGACGGCCGACCGAACCGAGGAGCATAGAACTTGGCCGCCAACCCTTCGACGAAGTCGTCGAACCCATGCCGCTCCAGCACCTCGTTGAGCCGCTGGTAGAAGGGGTGGCTGGGACCCTTGGCCAGGGTCTTCTCCTCGATCCAGATCTGGCCTTGCCGCTGCTTCCGTCGCCTCCCCATCGCCATCGCGTATCTCCTTGGAAACACGCTAATTGTACGCGCTTGGCTGATCTCGATCAAGTCGATTTGCCCGTCGACTTGCACCACGGACTGCTAGGACGTGGTACTTCTTCGCGCGAGGCGAGGTGGAACCGAGCGGCCGCCAGGACATCCGTTTGCTGATCGCGGTGCCTCTCCGCGAGGCAGCGGCAAAGGCCGCGGGCGGCCGGACCCGGTGGGCGGCCGTCCGCGGCAGGGGAAGGACTAGTAGCAGTTGTACGGCGGACAGGGCGAGCAGAGCGCCGAGTGACCGCAGGTATTGATCAGCGAGGTGTTGATGCCGGCGTTGACCGTCCGCAAGCTGTCGTCCGTCAGGGTGATCGCGGCGGCGGGGTTGGCCGGCAGAAAGGCCCGCTCCTCGACGGTGAGACTCAGATAGTAGTCCTCGTCTCTCCAGGCACGGGCAACATCGATCTTCTTCATGCGTTTCTCCTTGCTGCGAAACCGGCTGAGATCATCCCAGCCGGAGATCATCGGACGGGCGGTGGCGCCAGGGTGAGCAGGGATGGCACGCGCTCTGGCGCCGCCAGGCGCAGCAAGCCAAGGCCGATGCCGGCGACCCCCACGAGCATGCTTGGCGCCTCGGCGCGCGTGGTGAAACCGCAGCGCCAACCGGCCTGACGCAGGTCGGCGAGCACGGCCGCGGCGATGCGGTCGCGGCGCTGCTTGAGATCGTTGCGGTCCAGCCGCTCGGCGGCCAGCGTCAGCACCTCCAGGTTGCCCAGGTCGCCGTGACACAGACAGTGGCTCTTGCCGAAGCCGGTGGCGAGCGTGGTGTCGACGGCGATCTCGGCGTCGCGGCGCGCCGCCTCGCGGTCCGCCCCAGCGAGGAGATGGAGACTCGCGAGCCGGCCCAACGCGATGCCGGCCGCGCCGTGACACCAGGCGCACATGAAATGCGGTTCGCCATCGACCGTCCCGGCGCCGGCGCGGAGATCGGGCCAGTTGCGGCGAGTCGGGGAGTAAAGCGACCGCTCGTAGACGAGGGCGCCGCGCGCCGCCTCGCTGTAACGCTCGTCGCCGCTTGCCGCCGCGAGCTCGAGCAGCGCCCATGAGATCCCCGCCGCGCCGTGCGAGAAGCCGGCCAGGGGGCGCGGCCCGGCGACGTCCAGCACCCAGCCGAGCCCGCCCGCCGCCGGTACGGCGCGCTCGAGGAGACGCTCGCCGCAACGCCGGGCGAGGTCCAGGATGCGGACGGCGGGACGCACCCGCAAGAGGCCGAGCAGGCAAACCAGGCAACCCGCCGCGCCGCCCACGAGGTCGCACATGGTGTCGACGGCGATGTGCGGCGCCGCGGCCTCGGCCGCGCTCTCGGCGGCGTCGAGCAGGCTCTCGTCCCGCCACAGGACGCCCAGGTGGGTGAAGGCGTAGATGACGCCGCCCCAGCCAGCGAAGGCGCCAAGCGTGGCGCCGAGATGCCGGGCGGCCGGGGCGGTCTGCTCGCGCAGGATGACGGTCGCCGCACGCGCCAGCTCGGTCATCCGCGCGTCGCCGCTCACCGCGCCGAGGTGGGCCAGGAAGAGCGCGATGCCGGCGGTGCCCAGGTGAAGGTCGGGGCCGACCGGCGCCACCACCCACCGCGGCGTGCCCGGCTCGACGTTGGGGCCGAACCAGATGGCGCCTTCGCCACGGCGGAAGGCGAGCCCCTCGAGCCAGCGCCCTGCCTGGTGGGCGGCCTCCAGGAGGTCGGCGGCGGCCGCGCCCACCGGCGCCGCGGGAAGCTCGTAATCGAGGACCTCGCCGCGCGAGCCCACGGCACCGTCGAGGGCGGTGCGGACCAGCCACCGTTGACGCGTGATCTCGCCATCGTCAAGGGCACGCAGGCGCGCCGCGACCTGGTCGAGCGCGGTATGGTCGAGCAGGCCGGCGATGACCTCGCCGTCGCTGGTGTACACATCGCGCTGCCCGGGCAGGGTGGTGAGCAGGGGCACGTCGCCGCGCACCAGGTCGCGCCGCTCGGCCGGCACCACCCGGGCCAGCGCGGGCAGGTCGCTCGCCACCGCCCAAAGACGGTCCAGCAGACGATCGCGGTCCAGCGCGTCGCCGAGCACGAAGGGGTGCTGACCGTCGACCAGCACGCCGGCATAGGCCATGGTCAGGCGCAGGAGGATGCGCACCCGCACGGCTGCAAAAGCGGCGAGCGGGCCGCCGCCGGCCAGGAGCTCGTCGCGGTGGGCGCGCAGCAGCTGCAGCATGCGGTCGAATCCGGTCTCGATCGCCGGGGCGTAGACGGCGAGATCCACGCCGGCGCCGCCGAGGGTCGGCCGATGGTCGCCGATGGGGATCTCGATCGGCTTGAGCAGGTAGCGCATGCGGTCGGTACCGCTGTTTTCGAGCCGCAGCACCGGCTGCATCGGCACCTGGCCGGGGATCGCCGCCAGCCCGCTCAGGTCCGCGCCCCCCTTGCCGTCCACACCGCCCCAGCTGCCGGACGGCAGGAAACCGACGCGCAGCACCGTATCCGGCAGCGGCGTTCCCTCGACCACGGCGCCCCAGGTCTGGTCCAGGGGATGGAAGAGCGCTTCGAGGTCCACCAGGAACGGGTGCTCGCCGGCGGCGATCAGGTTCTCATGGTGCATGTCGGTGCCCGACAGCACGTAGAGGAGTGCCAGGTAGCCGCCCTGGCGCAGGTAGAAGCGCTCGACCGCGGCGCCGTCGGCGCACGGCGCGGCGGCGACGAGCTCGGCCCAACCGTGGTCGCCCGCGTCGAGCACGCGCAGCCGGCGGAAGGCGGGCTTGAAACCCCGGTCGGCGGTCCAGTCGAGCAGGTCCTGGAAGGCGGTGTCGACGGCCAGGGAGCGCGGCTTGTAGATGAGCCCGAGCCCGCCCTCGAAGCGCAGCAGGGTCACCGTCCGGCCACCCCGGTGGCAGTCGCCGAGGCCGGTACGGACCTCCACCAGGTTGCCAAGAGGGACGGTGGGCGAGAAGGCCGCGCGCAGGCGCGCGGCGTCCACCGTCAGGTGGCGGATGAGCTCGCCGCCGTTGGCCGCCCAGCGCGCCACCGTCTCGCTCGCCTGGCGAGCCAGCACCGGGTAGCGGCAAAGCAACGCCAGGGCCACGGCGGGGTCGCCGAAGCGGTCGGCAAAGCTGTCGAAGCGCGCCTCGGGCGTCGCTCCCGCCAGACCGCCGCCCTCCCCGCCGCTCTCGCCGCCGTCCACGCCCTGGGCGGCGGTCTGCAGCTCGACCGCCAGGGCACGCCCGAGGAGGAACATCAGGTGCGGCACGAGGCACGCGGCGAGCATGCGGGCCACCTGATGGGGTACGAAGAGCGGCGGTGAGGCGGCGGTGGCGAGTTTCTCGAGGACAGACACCAGGCGCCCCCATGCCTGGTCGAGCAGGGGGCGGATCACGGTGAGGAGCCGCCCGTAGCGGCCGGCGCCGACCACCTCCTCCAGCGGGAACGCCGCCGGATGCGGCGAGCCGTAGGCGCTCCGCAGGTCGGCCAGCCATTCCGGCGCCGCGCCGGCCGCGGCGGCCAGCGACTCGGCAGGTTCGCCGAGCAGCGCCAGCAATCCCTGCTCGTCCAGACCGTCGGCAGCCAGGCGGCGGGCAAAGAAGCCGTCGCCGGCGAACGGGCTCTGCGCCCGCCAGCGTTCCAGGATCCGCGCCGCGCGCTCGCGCGCAGCGGAGTCCAGGGATGCAACGGCGCCGTCGGCCGGCGAGGAGCCCGTCCGGCGGAGCGCCACACGCTCGCTCAGCGTCAGCGCCTTGTACCAGTTGGGTGCGCTGAGAGCCTCGGCAACAGGGTACGGCATCGAGTCGGGCCTCCGGCGAACAGAGATGGACAGCTCCTGTGATGGCTTGTCCCTAAAGTTTGTAAGTGCGTAAGATGGCTCGCCGCGCGCCGTTGCCGCGGCGGCCCGTCAACTGTCAAGCGACAGCACCAGCATTCCGGCAAGCGCTCGCGGGCATCGGTGGATCCGCCTGATCGCGATTCACCTTGAGCTATCACCTGGATCCGGCCTTGCAGTCCAGTCTGCGGCTTCATATCCTTCAATGCCGAGGAAATCTGCCAGCCAGATCCGTCTCGATGCGCAACCGCCCTGGAAGCAGCAGCCCACCGGGAGGTGATATGACACCGCTTGGACCGATCACGCGGGAAGAGCGCATCGACTCGCTGGACGCGCTGCGCGGGTTTGCGCTGCTGGGGATCTTGCCGGCCAACGTCCTCGTCTTCGGCATGGTTTTGGCCGCGGGCAACGATCCGACCGTTGCCGGCGGTGCGGCCGGCTTGAACCTGGCGAGCTGGGCGCTCGTTCACATCCTGATAGCGGGCAAGATGCGGGCCCTCTTCGCGATGGTCTTCGGGGCCAGCACGATCCTGCTGACCTCCCGCGCCGAGGAACGTTCCCCGGCGGAGGCCGCCGACATCTACTACCGGCGCACCCTCTGGCTGCTGCTCTTCGGCCTGGCCCACGCGTTCCTGCTCTTCTGGGGCGACATCCTCTACCCGTACGCACTGTGTGCCCTGATCCTGTACCCCTTTCGCAAGCTCCCTGCGCGCCGGCTCCTCATCATCGGCGGTCTGTTCATCCTGCTGACGGCGGCGTGGCACACCACCGAGGCGTTCCGGCAGGTCGAGCGCCGGAGCCTTGCCGCCGCCGCCGACGCCGCCGAAAAGGCCGGCATGAAACCGACGGACGAGCAGACGGCGGCCAGAAAGGAACTGGAGAGCCAGCGGAAGGTGCGCAAGCCCTCGCCGGAGGAGCTGGAAAAGGATGCAAGGACGTGGCGCGGCAGCCCCTTGGCGGTGATCGGCGCCAGGGCGAAGTTGCTGGCGACATGGCACAGCCTGCCGTTTTACGATCCGGTGAGCTGCGACAGCTGGAGCATGATGTTCATCGGCATGGGCTTGTTCAAGCTGGGAGTCCTCAGCGCGGCGAGGTCGTACCGCTTCTATGCATGGGTTGCGGTGACCGGATGCCTCTTCGGCCTATCGCTCGCCTCCCTCACGGCCTGGCTGGTGGCAAAGAACGACTTCGACCGCGTGGCCACCTTGCGGACCCGCGTGGCTTTCGACGTCGAGCGTCTGCCGATCGCCCTGGCCTATGTGGCGGCGCTGATGATCCTTTGTAAATCAGGCAGCCTGCGGCGGCTGACCCGCCGTCTGGCCGCCGTCGGGCAGACGGCGCTCAGCAACTACGTCTTGCAGTCGGTGGTGTGCTCCTTTGTCTTCACCGGCTACGGCTTCGGCCTGTATGGGCGGTTGGAGAGGTACCAGTTGTATTACGTCGTCGCAGGATGCTGGGCCCTGTCGCTGGCGGCCAGCCCCCTCTGGCTGCGGCACTACCAATTCGGCCCCCTTGAATGGTGCTGGCGCTCGCTGACCTATTGGCAGAGGCAACCGATGCGCCTGCGACGTCCCTCGGCTGCCACGCCCGCCGCCGAAGCCACCGCCTGATTCTCTTCGAGCGGGCGAAGTATTGGTGCCTGCGTGCAGCGCCGGCCTGCCAGATCTGGCCCTCAGCTGAAAGACGGGCTACGGCGAGGTAGTACGGCGACTTCACAAGCGCTCCAGGCCACGGATGGCTGCCGCCACTCCGTCGGCCATCGCCTGACCAGCTTCGGAAGCGCGAATTCTGCGGAACACGGTTTGCAACATGGGTAGGTGTTCCCAGTGGTAGCGGGCGTCGCCCTCTTCGATCAGCTTTTGGGATTTGCCGGGTGGCACCACCCGGATGAAGTCCTGATGGAAGCGCGCATCCACCCTGAAGGGCTCGGAGAGCATCACGACGGCGTAGGCCTCGGGCCAGTGGCGGCGCTGGCGCACCAGCTGGTGATATAGAGCCCGTGCCGTGCGGTCGTCGAAGCGGCGCCGATACTTGACTTCGACCAGGATCGCCCGTGGGCGCTCGCTCAGCAGATCTGGCCCGCCGTCCGGCGAAGCCACCAGCAGGTCCGGCAGGCACCGCAGGCGCAGCGGAAACGCCAGCTTGCGGTACTGAGCCAGCGGCTGGGCCTTGACGTCGCTGAACAGCTCTTCGATCCCCAGGCGGACCACGCGGTAGCCGCTTTGCTGCAGGAGCTCCGTCAGGGCCGTCTGGGTGAGCTGCGACTTGAGCACATCTTGGAAGGGCAGTGGCAAGGGAGCTTCCCTGGCAGACAACGCCTCTACCCTTACTTGACGTAAATCCGCCCTCGCAATGTGCAACACCCCGCAACCGGCGGACCGGAGGCCGCTCTCCTATCGGTGGCAAGCGCCGCGGCCACCGCGCCCGCGGCCCGCGGCTCGCGCCCGCTACGGGGCGGGTGGCGGCGCCGGACGCAGGGCGAGGACCCGCACGCCGGCCTCCGGTTCATTGCGGCGTCCTCTCCGAGCAGGCGTCGTCAGGCTGAAGCGGCTCGGCGAAGTCTAGAGCCTGCGGCGGCGCCGGTGCGGCGCGCAGAGCGGCGGTCTCGCCGGCGGCCTGCTGCTCGCTCGGGATCGACGGCCGGCCGGCCAGCGACGCGAAGCAGCGGCTGGCCTCGTCCAGGCCGGTCGCGAACAGGACGGGATCCTGGCCGAGGCCGATGCGCAGGTGATGCTCGAAGCCGAAGGCGATGCCCGGCGCCAGCATCACGCTGAAATCCGTCGCCAGCAGGTCGGCCAGCTCCTCGGAGGAAAGATCGAGGCGGTAGCGCAGCAGCGCCACCAGGCCGCCGCGCGGTGGCGTCCAGGAGAGGAGATCCTGGTGGCGAGCCAGCCAGCTCTCGGTCGCGGCGAGGTTTCTGGCGACGATCCCGGCATTGCGCTCGAGGATGCGGTCGCGGTGGCGCAGGGCCAGCTGCGCCAGGGCGTCGCTCAACTTACCCGGGCTGAGCGACAGGTAGTCGCGCATGCCCCAGCAGGCCTCGACCACGCCGCGCGGCCCTGCCACCCAACCGATCCGCAGGCCCGGTAGACCCAAGGGCTTCGAGAGCGTGCCGACGCTCACGCCGAGCGGCCCGTGCTCGAACATCGGCGGTGCGAAGGGGTCGCCTCCCGGCATGGCCAGCCAGCGGTAGGCCTCGTCGCAGAGCACCATCGCTCCCACCGACTCCGCCAGCGCGTAGACGCGCCGCAGCTCCTCCGGCGTGAGCATGGCGCCGGTCGGGTTGTGGGGGGTGTTCACCACGATGAGCCGCGTCGCCGGCCGCACCAGGCGCTCCAGCGCGGCGAGGTCGTAGCGATAGCCGGTCGCCGGCCCCACCTCCCACCGCGAGACCTCGCAGCCCAGCGCCCGCGGCACGCTGAAGAGCTGCTGGTAGGCAGGGTACGGCGCGACGACGTGATCGCCCGCCGCGAGCAGGACGTTGAACAGCAGGAAGTTCGCCTCGATGGCGCCGGTCGTCACCAGGACCTGGTCGGGCTGGCAGCCGGCGTAGGTCTCGGCGATCAGGCTGCGCAGGGCGAGCGTGCCGCAAGCCTCGCTGTATCCCAGCCGCATCCCGACCAGGCCGTCGAGCGCTGCCGCACGCTCCTCGGCCGGTAGCCAGCCCAGGAGGTCGGCGACCCGCAGCGGGTGGATGCCGCTCTCGGCCAGGTCGTAGCGGACCCTGGTCTCATGGCGCGTCATCCAGCGTTCGAGGCTGAAGGGCTCGATCTTCATGGCATCTCCCGGCCGCTGCCTCGTCGCACAGTAGCACGCTCGCCGAGCCGCCTGGCGGGCGGAAGGGGCACCGCGAATTGGCCCCATTGGCTCACCTGAAGGCACGATCTATAGCGAAGGCAAACGGGGTGGGCGAGCCGCCCCTCGACCGGGGAAGGAGCCTGCGGTGAAGAAGATTGCAAAGAAGCTGGCGCTCAATGCCGAGACCCTCAAGAACCTCGACGCCCCTCGCCTCAACGTTGCCGTGGGCGGCGATACCGCCCCTGGCTGCTCCGCCACCCAGGTGTGTTCCGGCTGTCATCCCTGCCACTGAGCACCCGCTGCCGCGGGCCGGAAGCGCGAAACCGAAGGGCGCCGGCGCTTCCCTAAGCGCCGGCGCAAGTGCTGGGCGACGATGCCACCTGAGACACAATCGCCCAAAGCAGGGTGTCCTGAATGCAGGACAGCAACGTGATATGATGATATGCGTAGACCATTTAATGCAAAGGAGGCAATATGACGATCATGAGACGGTGGGCCATCGGCGCGAGCTTGATGGCGTTGGGGGTCGGTCAGGCGTCGGCCACGAATCCGGGGACGGCTTGTTCCGCCAGCACGGTGACGGGCGTTTGCGGGGGTGTTTCCGGCTATCCGGTCATGTTCGACCCGGGCTCCGCGACAGGCGTTTCGGCGCTCTGCCCGCCGTACACCAATCCCGTGGTCGTCTTTGCTCCTCATCCCGACGACGAGACGCTCGCCATGGCGGGCACCATTCGCGCCGCCAAGGATGCGGGGCGGCAGGTCATCGTGGAGCTGATGACCAACGGCGACCAGTCAGAATACTGCAGCGACACCGGGACCAGCAGCGACTGTGGCAAGAACCGGTGCCGCGAGTTCATGGCCGCGATGCAGGCGTTGGGTGTCGATGGGGTGACGGTGAACAACTTTGGCGACAAGACGCTCCTCACGGTCGGCGGGAGCATCTGTCCGTCCAATCCGGCGGATGCTGTGCCGGCTGCCGGCAAAGTCCCGGCGCGCGTCAGCTTCTGGCTGGGAATGAACGGCACTAGCAACATCAGCGGCTGCCTGAGCCTGCGCGGCACGGTCGGCTATGAGGACGGCGGCGGGGGCGGCGTGGCCTCCTGTCATGCGGACCACGTGGCGGTTCGTCTGGCGCTCCAAGCCGCGGGTTATGCGGACACCAAGTGGTACGCGGTCTACGCTTCCGAAGACGCCAATCGCGCCAGCACCACGTCCGGCATTCCGGCCACCTTCAACCACGAGTCGATCAGCCCGGCGCAGTGCAGCGCGGGGGTCCTCGGCGCCCTGAACGCTTACATGACCGCGAATCCTCCGGTGACGACCACCACCCTCGGCTACGATGGGGCGGGGGGGGAGTTCGACAACGAGCACGCCGATTGCTCCAGCAGTCCGGTGGTCGCCGAAGACTATTCCCTCAAGGATTCCTTCACTTCGTGCTTCAGCGGCGGCAGCGGCTCCTGCGGCGAGGGATCGTGCGTGAGCCCGGACGGTCAGTACATCAGCCACTTCACGGGTCCGAATTGCGACGGCACCGAGTCGTACTACCTGCCCTACGATGGTTACGGCTACCAGTGCCGGCCGTTCCCCAATACCGGCGCCGTCTGCGGCACGATCCATCGCACCGTCACCAACTCCTCTTATCGATACGCCGGTCAGTGCTACCCGAACGCCTGGCCGGGCGGCAATACGCTCACCGACTTCGTCACGGTCTACCGCAGCACTCCCGCAAGCTATTGCGGCGAGGCCTCCTGCGTCAGCCCGGACGGTCAGTACATCAGCCATTTCACCGGCGCGAACTGCGACGGCACCGAATCCTACTACCTGCCCTACAGCGGCTACGCCTATCACTGTCAGCCGGACTCCAGCTCCGGCGTCCAGTGTGGAACCATCCACAACACCGTGACCAACCGCTCCTACAGCTACCTGGGGACCTGTTATTCGAACGCCTGGCCGAGCGGCAATACCCTTAGCGACTTCGTGACCGTCTACCGCTGACCGCCCGTCACCGCTCCCCGCGATCGTGCGCTCGCCGGAAGAGGCCCGAGGGCGCCTCGCACGCTGCGGCGAGGCGCCCGCCCGCGAGCCACCGGCCGGCTCAGGCGTTGTTCATGGCAATCCCGGACACCAGGCAGCTCTGCACCACCTCGTCGTGATCCGAGGGCGGCGTGTCGGGCTGGCAGATGTCGGGGCCTCCGGGATCGCTGGGATCGAGGGAGCAGGCGCCCGGTGAACCGTCGTCGTGGAAGGTCTCGACCTGCAGGCTGCACAGGGTCTCGACGGTCACCGCGATCGGCGTGCCGTGCGGCGTGAGCGCCGCGATGTCCGACCGGTAGGTCCTCAGCACGTCGCCTACGGAGCCGTCGCCTGGGTCTCCCTGCAGGTGGGAGACCAGCCGGGGCTCGCCGATCGAAACTACCTTGCCGACCTTGCCGCGCAGCTCATCGAGCCCCGCGGGGCTGCCATAGCGGGCGAGCGCGTCGCCGGTCAGGACTGCTTTCCAATCGTCGAATTTCCCGTGCGCAGCGTCGTAGGCGGCCGTCTGGATCGTCTCCTTGGGCGTCGCGGTGTCGCCGATGCAGCCGGTCATGGAAAGCCCCAGTCCCATCATCAGGAAGAGCGCGGCCCTGGGTGACGCCGCGCGAAGGTTGCGGAGCCAAGCTCGTTGGAATGTCATGTTAGCTCTCCTGGATTGCTTGCAAGCCGGCCGGCCGTCATCGGCGCGTCCGGCAACTGGAGCCAGTCTAGGAGGCCCGGGACCCTCCCGGCAGAGCATGTTCATGCGACACCTTGCGGCATCTGATTGGCGCCCGCGGGGCAAGTTCGCCGCCCGCCCCGGGTTACCAGTCTGCGACGGCAGGGCACCCCTGCGCCGGCCACCCCTTGGGGCGGTAGGTTCTCGAAGAATGGCCAGCGAACCGGCCTGAGCGCGAGGCTCACGCTCGGCGCCCTTTTCCGTGCCATTCACGATGCCGCTGATCACCGTCGGCTCGAGGCGCCGATTCCCCTTCTAGCCGTGCGACTGCGACCGCTAGTGGCAGGTCAGAAGCGCCTTCAGGTCATCGATCGCGGCAGTCGTCATGGGGATGACAGGCGAGGTCGCCGCGTTCACCCCGGCAGCGAAGTCGTTCACGCACGCTCCCCAGAAGATCACCAGGCCGCCTGGACCTCCTTCGCCGCCGTCAGTGCCGGTTTGAGGACTCTGCCCTAACGCCCCTCCGCCACCTCCTCCCGAACCCCATTGGCCGGGCTTCCCCGCGCTCGCTCCTGCGAAGGTGCCTCCGTTCCCGCCGTCTCCGCCTTTGCAGAACGAGGCGCCGCCTCCGCCTCCACCGCCACCGTTGATAGCGCCCTCCGCGGGTGTCTTCCCACCGGTCGAGGTGTCAGCGAACTGTGAGCTGCCGCCGGCGCTGCCGCTGATGTTATTCCCCGGCGGGCTGCCGGCTCCGCCCGACCCCCCGCCCTGTGCTCCCGTACCGCCCGCGCCCGGAACAGGATTTTGACTCCCACCCCCGCCACTTCCTCCTGCGCCGCCAAGCACTACGATCACCTCGACGGGATTGCCTCCCACGAGCCTCTGCAAACTCGACGGTTTGCCATCCGAGCCCTTGACACCTGGCTGCCCGGCTGGCCCACCGATTTGCGCCGCCTTGCCTCCCGCTCCAAGTGCCACCGTGTAGCACTCGCCCTCCGTGGTAGGAAGCAGGAACGCCTGTGCCGCGGCGCCAGCGCCGCCTCCACCGCCAGCTCCGTTATCGAAACCCCCGACTCCGCCTGATCCGCCCGCGCCGCCGCCGCCGCCGCCGCCGCCGATTCCGAACACCAGCAAGAACGGGGAGTCGATCTGCCCAACGCAGAACTTCCTGCCGCCGCCGAGTCGGGCCTGGCCTGATCGGGCGAGCATTGTCCCATCCGGCAGGTCACTGACCGGCTGAATCACGTTCGGGCAGGTCTTGGCGACCGCCCCCTTTGCTGGCGTGGCTGGTACGAACGCACAGGCCACGCCCAGAGTGAGAGCTGAAACGATCCAAGCAGTCTTCATCCCGCTCCTCCCTTCGCGGTCCCCGGAATGGGGACATCTCCATGGCAACTGGCGACAATCGCGACCTCGCGATGCCTCTTGCCTTGTGGGACGGACGCGAGCGCGCGCTTTCCAGAAAAGGTCTCGCGGACAACCGGGCCCCTGCGGTACAATTCCTCTGTCAACTCCGGCTGCAGCCCGCCCCATGTCCGCTCCCACCAGACTTCCCGTCGAGGACGATCCGTTCAACTTTGCCAGGTACGCGGACCCCTACTCGAATTACCGGCGCGTGCGCGAGGCCACCCCGGTCTATTGGAGCCAGCTGCTCGGCGGTTGGGTGCTGACCCGCCACGCGGATGTCAAGGCGGCGCTTCTGGATAAACGGCTCTCGGCGGCCCGCGCCCGCGACGCGCAGGCGGCGCAGCTCTCCGAGGATCTGCGCCGCCAGCTCGCGCCCGTGGATGAGCTTCTGCGGCGCTGGGCCCTGTTCCTGGACAACCCGGATCACCCGCGGATCCGCCACGCCCTGACCGGCGCCTTCACCGCCAGCGTGATGAAGCAGCTGCGACAGCGGGTCCAGGAGATCGCCGACGGTCTGATCGACGCGGCGCGGGGACGCGGGGAGATGGATCTGGTGGTCGACTTCGCGCTGCGGCTGCCGGCGATGGTGATCGCCGAGCTGCTGGGCGTATCGAGCAGCGACTCCGAACGCTTCCAGGGCTGGGTCCACACCATCGCGCTGTATTTCGCCATCGGGTCGCTCGGCAACGTGGAGACTATCGCCGCCCTCCGCGAGACGGTCGACGAGATGGCGGATTTACATGCGCGCGATCGTGGACGATCACCGCCACACGCCCAAAGACGATCTGATCGGCAGTCTGCTCGCGACCGGGTCCCAGGGAGAGCCGCTGAGCGAGGTCGAGATCCTGTCGCAGTGCATGCTCCTGCTCCATGGTGGGTACGAGTCCACGATGAATACCATCAGCAGCGGCATGCACCACATCCTGCGTGACCCCGACCAGCGGCGCCTGTGCGCCGAGGATCCCGGCCTGGCCGGCCCGGCCGTCGAGGAGGCGCTGCGCTACGAGCCTGCTTTTCAGTTCGTGGTGCGGGCCGCGACAGCCGATCTCGATGCCGGCGGCCAGGCGATCGCAGCGGGCCAGCAGGTCGTGTGCGTGCTGGCCGCGGCCAATCGCGACCCGGCGCAGTTTGCCGATCCGGAACGGTTTGACATCCGGCGCCATCCCAACCCCCACCTCAGCTTCGGCCATGGCCCGCACTTCTGCGTCGGTGCGGCGCTGGCCCGGATGGAGTGCCAGATCGCCTTCAGCACGCTGCTGCGCCGCCTGGGCGATCTCCGATTGGCGAGCGACACGCCCCAATGGCGGCCAGCTTTTGGCGTGCGCTCGCTGGAGACCCTGCCGGTGACTTTTTCCAGTGTGGGGGTCTGACTCCAACGGCAACTGGTCTTACCCGGCGTGCCGGCAGTGGATCTCGCCAGCGCCGGCCTGAGCGGCAAGAATACCGGCGGACCGCAACGTCGGAGGAGATGATGATCAGCAGAGCCTGCCGAAGCCTCGCCACGCTCGCGATGCTCGCGATGCTCGCAGCATTGGCCCTTCTCGCCACCCCCGCCACCGCCCAGCTGTTCGAAGGCGTCACGATACCCCCGTCGGACTCCGACATCGATGGTCATAGTCGTGGCGGCGCTCAGCACGCCTTGGTCAGCCAGAGCATCGGCCCCGTCCAGGTGACGATCGACTACAGCAGTCCGCATGTGCACAGCCCGACCGGGGTCGATCGACGGGGCAAGATCTGGGGCAAGGGCAATCTCGTCGACTACGGGATGACGAACCTCCCCTTTGGCAGCTGTGGCAGTCAGTGCCCGTGGCGCGGTGGCGCCAACGAGAACACCGTCTTCACCACGACTCAGGACGTCACGATCCAGGGTCAGCGCCTGCCGGCCGGCTCCTACGGCCTCTATTTCATCCCCGAGGCGAACGAGTGGACGATCATCTTCTCGAAGAACTACACGTCCTGGGGCAGCTTCTACTACGACGCCAAGGAAGATGCCCTGCGCGTCACGGCGAAGGCCCAACCGAGCGAGTATCACGAGGATCTCACCTACGAGTTCCGCGACCGGAAGCCCGACAGCGTCACGGCCGTGCTGCGCTGGGAGGATCTCCAGCTGCCCTTCGCCATCAAGGTCGAGAACCTCAACGAGCTCTATTTCGAGAAGATGCGCCAGCAGCTGCGCTCGGCGGGCGGCTTCAATTGGCGCGGCTGGACGACGGCAGTCCGGTTCTGCCTCGCCAACAAGATTCACCTCGACGACGCGCTGCTCTGGGCTCGGCGCGGCATCGACCCGAACTGCGGCGGCCAGCAGAACGCGACGACCCTCTTCACCCTGGCGATGGCGCTCGAGGCGAACGGCAAGGCGGCCGAGGGGAAGGCCATGCTCGTCAAGGCGATCCATAGCCCGGACGCTGGCCCGATCGACCTCCATCTCATCGGCCGGCAGCTGATCGCGATGCACCGCCCCGCCGACGCGATGGAGGTTTTCACGACCAACGCCCAGCTCCACCCGAACGTCTGGCCGGTGCACCTCGGGCTGGCCCGCGGTCACGCGGCGCTGGGTCACCGGGACCAGGCGATCGCGGAGGCCAAGCTGGCGCTGCCGCAGGCCCCTGACCCCGCAAACCAGCAAGGCGTCAAGGACTTCATCGCCAATCTCGAAGCAGGAAAGCCGGTCAACTGAGCCCGCCGCGGTCAGTGGGTCCGCTCGGCGGGCGGTGCCTCGGCGCTTCTGCGCAGCGTCAGCTCCGCGCCCACGCCGGGGTCGAGCAGCGCGCCGCTGACGCGCCCCTGGGCGTCGCGCTGGAACGTCAGCTCGACGGGATAGTCCAGATAGACGAAGCGATCGCGCGCGGTCGGCAGCAGCTCGGCCTTCTCGCCGCCCTGGCGCTGGGCGAACAGATGGCTGCCGTCGCGCGAAACCGTCCGTTTCACCTTGTCCTCGTCGACGTAGACCCCGACGTACCCGTCCAGGGCCGCGGCGTCGAGCGCGCCGGCCGGCAAAGTGGGCGGCCGCTCCGGCACGCCCAGTACGCGGGCAGCGAGGCGCCTCGCCCAGGCGTCGGGCGACGGTTGGTGACTCCCGTCGTTGGACAGCACCACGACGAGCAGGCGCTGATCGGGAACGCGTAGCAGTGCGCTCGCGAAGCCTGGGATGCTGCCGTTGTGCCACACCACGGCGTGCTCGCCGAGGCTGCCGAAGATCCAGCCGTTGGCATAGCGCGTCGTGGCGCCGGAGCTCAGGCGACCCGGGGTGAACATGCGCAACAGCGTGGCCTGCTTGAGCAGCGACTCGCCATAGAGCGCCCGGTCCCAGATCGCGAGGTCGTCGACGTCCGAGACCAGGGCGCCGGCGGCGAAGGGCTGGGTCATGCTGTGATACTCGGCATTGACGAACCGGTCGCCCGCTTTTTCATAGCCGCTGGCGCGGTGGAGGATGAGATCGGCGTTGCTGCCGTAGCGGGTGCTCTTCATGCCCAGCGGCCGGAAGATCTCGTCCATCATGAACTGTCCGTAGTCCTTGCCGGCCACCTTCTCGATCACCATGCCGAGCAGGAAATACCCCGAGTTGTCGTAGGCCCACCGCTCCCCGGGAGCAAAATCGAGTGGCTTGTCCTTGAAAAGTGCGGCGACCGCCGCTGGCGGCAGGTCGTCGCGCATGTGCGCCGCCCACTCCGGCAGGCGGGTGTAGTCGGCGACGCCGGAGGTGTGGGTGAGCAAGTGCTGGATCGTGATCTGCTTGCCGTGGGTGGGGAAGTCGGTCAGGTAGCGCGTGATGTCGTCGTCGAGGCGCAGCTGGCCGCGCTCGGCGAGCAGCAGGATGCCGGCGGCAGTGAACTGCTTGGTGATCGACCCGATCTCGAACACGCTGTCCGGCCGGAGCGCGACCCCGAGCTCCAGGTTGGCCATGCCGTACCCCTTGCGCAGCAGCACCTCCTCGCCTCGCTTGACCAGCACCGCGGCGCCCGGCCGGTCGGCCGGAAAGGCAGCGCCGAGCATGGCATCGAGCGCGGCTGCAAGCGACACGGAAGCCGGCGCCGGCGACGGGGCCGCGGCGGACAGCGCCGCGAGGCGCACCGGTCCGCCGGCAAGGCCGGCGGTGAGGAGCAACCAGAAAGCCAACGCGGATCGTCCGCACCACCCGCGGGGGCAGGGACGAATGGCCTTGGATCGCAGCGTGAGCATGAGAGCACTCCTCTTCGGATCGCGCCCGCATAGTATCGCCTGGCGCCCGACCCGGGGGGAGCCTCTTACCCGCGCCGGCAGCGGAAGCTGCCGGTGACCGCGCGCAGGTCCTTCCAGATCGCCGCCTCGCGCGGCCGCGGCGCGAGCCTGAAAAGGATCGCCGCGTGGTCGGCGTCGCACTGCGGCGCCTCGACGTCGACCTGCAAGGTGATCAGGTCCCCCCACTGGTTGTAAGTCACGACCTCGCCGCGAAAGGCATTGGCCGGGGGTGCCGCGGCGGCGGGCGCGGCGGTTGCAATCGGGCTCACCGTCGCCGTCACCTTCTCGAGCTGCGGGGTGAACCTGGCGTTCACGCCGCGCTCTTGGCTCAAGCCGCGGAAATATTCAACCAGGGTCGAGCGGAGCATCCTGGTGCGAGCGGCCAGGAGGTGATCGCTGAGTCTAGGGTGGGGGCGGAGCGATGTGGTCCGGGGCGATGGCGCGGGGACGATGGGCGGCGGTCGGCGCGGCGGTGCTGGTGGGCGCGACGATGCCGACGATGTCGAGGAGGCCGCCGAGCATCTCGACGAAGGGCTGCACGAAGATCGCGCTGTGATTGGCGATGAGCGAAACCGGCGCCTGCATGATCCAGTAGGGGCTGCTCGAGTTGTTCGTACCGGTGCGCCGCGTGAGGGTGAACCGCGAGTTGCCCGAGCGGTAGCAGAGCACGTCAGGATGGGCACAGGGGTCGTTGTCGCAGGGCTGGGTCTCGCCGGAGAACGCGGCGGCGGTCTGGTAATCGAGGGTGTGGCTGAGGAGTTGGTCGACGTGGCCTTCGGTGTGCGTGGCGTAGTAGCGCTGGCTCTGCTTGGCGTTGTCGACCGGAGCGTCGTCGGGCCCCTTGCCGTCGTAAGTGCGGTACCGCTGGAGGGAGTAGCCGAGCGTCGTACCGAGCGGGAAGGCGACGCCGGTGGCCGAGTCGCCCTTGGAGGTGACGGAGACGATGAGCGGCCGCCAGCGCGTGGTCCCTTTGCAGGCGAAGCGCTCGTCGACGCGGTCCTTCGCCGAAAGACCCCAAGCCTCCAGGGAGCTGAGGAGGCTGCGGGCGAACAGCGCCGGCGAGGCAGGGTTCACCAGCACGATGAGATCGGCGGGGAACTCCGCGGGAGCGACCCGGGAGACGCCCTGAGCGTTGAGCTGCCCGAGGGCGGCGTTGGTCGCGAGATCCACCAGCGGCTGGGAGAGCGCCTTCTCGACGATCAGCCCGCCGAAGGAGTGGCCGATGACCACGGTCCGCGAGCGCTGGTTGGCGTTTCCGACCTTGAGCACCGACAGGATGGCCTCGACCGGCGCCGGCGACGACGCGACGCGGCGGGCCGCGTTGTAGCGGTTGTAAAAGGAGAGCAGCTGGACGCCCAGGAACGGGTGGATCGACTCGCCCCGCCAGCCGATGTAGACGCCGGCGACGTTGCGCGGGACCTCGTTCGGCGCGGTGCTCCGCACCTCGAGCTCCCTTATCCTCTTGAGGGTCTCCTTGAGGTTATAGAGGTTGCCTTGCGGGTCGTCCTCGTTGCTATGGGAAGCGTTGTTCTGCCAGCCGTGGACGAAGACCACGACGATCGCGCCGGGGCCTTCCGTCCCGCCTTGCGCCTGATCGATCACGCCGAGCGCCTTGTTGACCTGCGGGCGGCTCCACAGCTCGCCGTGATCGTCGAGCTCGATGACGGAAAGGGTGACGCCCGCGGCCGGCCGGCGAAGATAGCCCGACTTCGCGCGATAGGCCATGTGAGCCGTGCAACCCCCGAGCGCGCAGCAGACGGCGGCCACCGCCAGGGTCAGGAGCAGGCCGCCGGCTGCGCCAGCCGATCGCTCAGGTCTCATCACGCCCCACGCGAGCATCGACGGCGGCTCATTTGTCGGGACAGGGAACCTGGAACTTGCGCAATACCGGGTTCCCGTCTTCGTCGATGACCTGGCGAAACTCGAAGCAAGGCCCGTCGGCATCCGAGGACGCGTCCGCCGCCCCGGAAGGGGTTGCCGGCGTTGTCGCCATGAGAGCCGCCGCCTGGTCCGTCGTCGCCTTCGCGGCAGCCGGCGTGGCGCTCGCCGGCGCGCGGCCCGGCGCTGCCTTCGCGGCCGTCCCGCTTGCCGCCGCCTTGCCGCCGCCCGCCGCGCGGCCCTTCCCGCCAGGGGTTGCCGAACTGCCAGTTTTTGCCATGTCGGATCCTCCCGCTGCCCGAGCCGGGGCGCCGGTGCCGCGTCCGGTCCAGCAGGACGAGGCAGCCGCGGCCCTCTCGGGGACCTCCTGCGATGGCAGCGCGTAGGCGCTGTCGCCTGCCGGCGGCTATGGCGCAAGAGAAGTGCCACAAGTATAACCGGCAACCCTTCGGCCGCCAACCCTGCAAGCGCCCGCCCGCCCGATGCCCAGCTGGCCGCCGGGCGCGCGGGTGCCGTCACGCCTCGCCTTTCCTCTGCTCTCAAAGACGGTCTTGGGCTCTGCGGCAGCGGTCGAGCAGGCGAGCCTCTCCGAGACGCTCTGCACACGCGCCGAACGCGGCAGTGGGGCCGCGCCACGACAGCTCGTCCACGTCACGGAACAGCTGCGCGTCGGTCCTCAGAGTGGCCAGATCCTTGAACAGGAGGGCCAAGCCGCGGCTCTCTCCCAGCACGGCGGGCGGGAAGTCCTGCAGGACGCCATGCCGGTTCAACAACCGTGCCGCCGTCACCGGCCCGATCCCTGGGATGCCAGGATAGCCGTCGGCGGCGTCGCCGACGAGGGCGAGGAAGTCGGGAATGAGGTCCGGCCCCACTCCGAACTTCTCGCGGACCCCCTGCGCGTTGCGGATCTTGTTGCCTCGGCGGTCGACCTGGACGACGCGGTCGCCGCGGACGCATTGGGCGAGGTCCTTGTCGGGCGTCCAGATGCAGACCTTCTGTACGCCGTCGTCGGCGGCGGCGCTCTGCGCGGCGGCGGCCAGCCCATCGTCGGCTTCGAGCTCGGTCATCGGCCAAACCGCCACGCCCATGGCGCCGAGCGCTTCTTCCAGCGGGTGGAACTGCGCGAGGAGCGCGCGCTCGATGCCGATCCCTGTCTTGTAACCGGGCCAGAGCCGGTTGCGGAACGACTCGATGACGTGATCGGTCGCCACGCCAACATGGGTTGCCCCGGTCTCGATCATCTGCAGCACCGTTTGCAGGACGCCGATGACGGCCCCGAAGGGCGGGTCCGTCCCCTGGTTGAACCGGCGCAGTCCGTAGAAATGGCGGAACAGCTCGTAGGTGCCGTCGACGAGATGAACGATCATGGGGTCGCCGGGCTCCGGGCTTCGGCGCGAGTGCGGAAGGGCTCTATGCCGACAGGTGCCTCAGGCGCTCGACGATGCCGCGCCAGAGCGGCGCCTGGGCCTGACCCTCACCGATGGCGAAGTCCGCCACGGCTTCGGCGATCTCCCGCAGCGGGCGGGTGGGGCCGGCGCGCAGCTCGCTCACGATCCGCTCCTGCAACGCGGTCTGGGAGCGCGCGAGAGCGAGCCTCGCCACGTCGTCGGCGATCGCGTTCAACTCCGCGAGGCTCGGCTGCTGCGGCTGGGCCGGATCAGGGGGCTCGGGTGGCGGCGGCGAGGGCTCGGGCGACACGGGCTGCGGCGGCGGCCGGGTGTCGCCGCTCGCATCGGGCGCGGTCCAGCGCGCGCCGCCCTTGGTGTCCCACCGGAAGAGGAAGAGCGCCGGGCCGCCGACCTTGGGCACCTCGAAGGACGCCTGTGGGGTGAACACGCGGTAGCTGTCGCCCAGATCCTCGGACTGGGCGCGCAGAGCGTGGAGGCGCGACCATGCCGCGGGCACGTACGCGGTGTATTGGCCATCGCGGTCGATGCTTGCCGCCGCGATCTGGGGCTTGAGCCCGGAGACCGCCAGGTCGAGCCGCGACGTGCGGCCCCGCGCGCTGCCCCACACCTCGATCGCCAGCTCTCCAACCAGCGGGAACCCGCGGAGCAGGCCGACCGCGTGCGTGAGAGCGTCGAGATCGTTCGCCTCGATCAGCCGCGACAGCTGCACGCGATCCTCGTCCGCAAGCCCCCAGGCGGCCGCCGGCGTCGGCGCCCCATACGGCGCCCCGAGCGCCAGCTGCAGCACGGCAAGCGGCCAGAAGTTGGATCCCGTGTCCTCCGTGATCTTCAGGCCGAGCTTGACCGGATAGCCCAGCGCCCACGCCAGGATCGGTCCCATCAGCCCCTGCGCGATGACCGACGGATGGAAGCGGTGGCCCGGCGTCGCCACGCTCACCCCGCCCGAGTAGCGGCGCGCATCGCCGTCCGACGTGGCATCCTCGGCGCCCGCCATGCGCAGCAGCGTGCGCACGCGTGGGCCGGGGACCGCGGTCACCGCCAGGTAGGCGAACGTCGCCCGCAGGATGGACGCCACCAGCTCGGCGGTCGGTCGGTCGCCGGATCCAACCGCCTGCCGCAGCCCCGCGACCTGCGCCGCGATCACGTCCGGCCAGTACAGCTCCGAGCCGAACTCGGTCGCGTAGAAGCCCTCGGTGCTGAACTTCCGTGCCAGCTCCGCCAGCCGCACCGCCGAACCCGTCGCCGCCGCCCACGTCCAGGGCCAGTTCTTCGACCCCCGATCCCCTTCGCAGTGGGCGATCCTCGCCGCGTCCACCGGCCGTCCATGCAGCCGATTGAGCAGCTGCTCCGCACAACCGCTCCTGCACTCCGCCGCCATCTCGTCCGGGCTCCTGGCCCCGCTGTAAACCGATCGGAGCTGGCGCCAGGATACACTCGATCCAACCCCCTCCACCAGCGTCACGCCGGCTCGCTCAGGGGCAGACCGGCAGGGCGCCCGTATCCTGGATCGGCTGGAACGCGGTGGCCTGCGGATTGGCGTACGCCTTGACGAAGTGGGTCCGGTTGTCGGTGACGGTGACCGTGATCTGCACATCGGTCAAGCCGCCGGCGAAGAACCAGTAGCTGTCGTTCACGGCGCACCCGTCGAGGATCTTCACCACCGCCTCGACGTTGCCGGCGGAGAAGAACCAGAAATACCCGGTGTCCGAGGTGAGCGGCACTGGCTGGGCCGCACCCGACTGACCGCTCGCGGTCGCATAGCTCGCCGTGACCGCGAAGCGTCCATCGGCCAGGCAGAGCGCAGCGGCTCCCGGCGCGCACTCCGAGGGGGTCAAGAGGTCCACCATCGGGATGGCGGTGGCCGCGTTGTTGAGATGCTCGGCGATCCCCAGGGAGTCCTCGATGGTGCGCAGCAACGAGGCGTGGTCGTAGGGCGTGCTGACCACCTGGCCGGCGCGGCCCGCCGCCGACAGCGCCAGCAAGCCGATCCTGCCCCCTGCGCCCGGTCCGCCGCCGGGCCCGCCGGTGCAGCAACCCGAGGTGTCGGCCGCGCTCGCCTCGTCGAAGGTGATCACCAGCAGCCCGTTGTGCGACCGCAGGTAGGCGAGCAACGGCGGCACGTTCTGCGACAGCCAGAGGTCGGCGCGGGCGAGGCCGCCCGGCGAGCCGCCGGCGCACGGGTCGTCGTGGCCGTCGTTGCAGGTATCGGGGGTGATGAAGGAAAAGACCGGCAAGGTGTCGCCGGCGAGATCGGCCGCGAGGCCGGCGTAAGGCACGACGTGCGCCTGGCAGCGGCTGCCGTCGCCGATGATGTCCGCAAAGTAGAGGAAAGGGTTGTGGCGATCGGCGTAGTTGAAGGCCGGTGGGGAGGTGCTGTCTCCCTGGTAGGGATCCGGCGGGGGCGCGGCCGCGGCATAGTCGGCGTGGAAACAGGCACCGGGCATGGCGTCCATGTAGCCCTTCCAGCTGAGCCCGGCGTCCTCGATCTGATCCGCGAGGTTGCGCCCGCCGGTCATGGCGTTTTGGCCCTGCACGCAAGCGTAGAGATTGAGCGCCGCGCAGTCGCTGGCGGTGGCGGGCCGCACCGGCTGGCCGCTGACCAGTGCGACGTAGTTGCCGAGGCTGTGATGGCTCGTCGCGTAATAGTGGTCGGCAAGGACGCCTTGGGCGCGCAATCCGTTGAGATAGGTTGCGGCACTGCCGCTTCCCCAGGTGGTGGCGAAGCTCTCGTTCTCGAGCACCAGCAGGACGACGTGCGAGAAGCCGGAAATGCCCTCGAGGCCGCCGGCAGCGGCGGCAGGCCGGCCGCCGGGCAACGCGAAGATGGCGAGCGCGACCAGCCAGGCGGGCCGGACTCCTGACGCCATCATCTCATCCTCCGATCCAGTGGGCGCCCCCGCCGCCGGGCGCGCGGGCATTATACCGAGGAAGCCCCCGGCGGCTCTCGCGCGGCGGGACTACCGAGATCGATTCAGTGCTTGGGCGCCTGCCGGCGCGTCGACATGGCCTCTGCTAATTTCTCGCGCCGGCGCCGCCCCTGCGCCGGTCACTGCACGATCCGCGACGTCGCGGCGCCGCGCGCCGCCCGCGACCGGCGCAGGTCGCGGGTGATGTTGGTGCGCTTGAGCCAGCGGTCCCGGCCGTCGTAGCTGGCCTTGAAGGCCCGGCGCCCGTGCACCGCCTTGCGGTTGTCGATGAAGCAGAGGTCTCCCGGCTCCTGCACGAGGTCGCCCAGCCTGGCGTCGAGCGCCGCGGCCAGCGCGGCGAAGGCGCGGCGCGCCCGCGCATCCTCCGGCGGCGGCATGAAGAAGGGGTCGATGCGGATGTAGGGCGAGCGGGGATCGCCCGACAGCAAGGCGAGCTTCTCGGGCTGCCGCTGCATCTCGCCGATCCGGCTATAAAGCTGCGCCGGCCCCTGGCCCGCCGCCGCCGGCTGGGCGGCGTTTTCCGGGCGGTGCGAGTTGTCGGGCAGGATGGTGTAGTGCGGCTCGAAGAGCGCTCGCCAGTCGTCGTCGTCGAGCCCCAGCCGCTCGATCGAGGCGAAGGTGGTGGGCACGCGGTCGGGGTTGCGCAGACACATCATGGCCAGGTAGTCGCCGTGCAGGGGATGGAAGGCGTCCTCGGTGTGCCACCAGATGGTCTGCTCGCTGCCGTTGCCGATCTGCTCCTGCTCGAGGCCGCGGATGGGCATCACGTCATGGATGACGCGCCCACCCTGCTGGGTCCGCCAACCGATGCACTCGCCGAGCAGCGAGCTGGCGAGGACCAGGAAGATCTCCTCTTCCAACGCCGGCGATCGTCTCTCGGCCGGGCGGTGCCAGTGCTCCGGCGTGCTGCCGATCTTCTCGTCGTCGACGGGCAACCCCGAGACGACCAGCAGCGCCGAGTCAGGCTCGGTCAGGCGGAAGTCGAGGAGCGCGGCCCGCAGCCGCCGGGGCAGCTCATGAGCGAGCAGCGGCGATGCCAGCAGGAAGTCCGGATCCTCGGCCGAGGCGTACCGTCCGGCGACCTCGGCGAGCAAGGCCTGAAGGGGGCCCAGCTCGTCACGGGCGATGCAGAGTTTCTCCATGGAACGGTCCTTTCTGGCAGCCCACGATCCGCTGGCAGCCGGATGCGCTCCCGGTCTGCTGGTGCTCGATCCGGCGCGGCGGCGGGGGCATCGAGTGCGCTCATTGGATGTAGCCGAGGGCCCGCAGGCGGCGGAGGAACTCGCCGGATACCACCGGGCGGGGGCTGGGGCGGGTGGTGGGCCACTCGGCCCAGGCGGCGGCTGGCAGGCTGCCGGCGCCGGGTTGCCACGCGGCACGGGTGAGCGCCCGGCCGCCGGCGGTGAGATCGGCGCCCAGCACGCGCAGCTCCGGCTGATCGGGGATCAACCAGCCGCGCACCATGCCGTCGTCGCGCAGGCGGATCTCGACGGTGTCGCCGGCGACCGTCACCTGCTCGTCCTCGTGCAAGAAGTACGGCAGCACCCGCCGCGGCGCCGCCGCGAAGCGCACCCGTCCGCCGATCGTGCCGCCGCTCCCCGGCCCGCGCACGGCCAGCCATCGCCCGGCGGTGATCGCACCCAGGTGCGCGAGAGCGAGGTCGCGCGCACCGCGCAGGAAGCCGCGAGACTCGGGGAGGCCTGCAAGGTTGCGCCGCTCGCCGGGATCGGCGGCAAGGTCGAAGAGCGCCTGCCGCGGCAGCAGCTCGGCGACCCGGGCGTCGATCGGCGCGGTATCGGCGGCGCCTGCGGGCGCGCCGGCGCCACGATTGAAACGATTGAAGAAGATCGCCTTGAGCGGTCCCGCGGCGACCGCCAAGCGAGTTGGACCGAAGCTCTCGGTCTGTGACAGCAACGGGCGGCGCGGCGGCAGCGGCAGGCCGGCGAAGGCCGGGCTGAGGTCGATGCCCTGCCACAGGCGGCGGTCCGCCGCCGGCGCCACTGCCCCGGCGCGCGCCGCCAGGGTCGGCAGCACGTCGAGCAGGCTCACCGGCTCGGCGACCACCCGGCCGGTGGGCACGCTCGGCCCGGCCATCAGCAGCGGCACGTGCACCAGCTCTTCGTAGAGCGACCAGGCGTGGCCCAAGTAGCCGTGGTCCATGAACTCCTCGCCGTGGTCGGCCACGAACACCAGCAGGGTGCGGCGGCGGGTCGCCGGCTCGAGCGCCGCGAGCACCGCGCCGACGCCCCGGTCCACCTCGGCGACGTCCTCGGCATAGAGGCGCCGCCACTCGGCGAGCTCGGCGGGGCCGGGCATCGGGACCCTGCCCTGCCGGGCGCCATCGGAGTCTCCGGGCAGCGGTGCCCGCGGGTCGCCGGGCAGGTCGCGGGCCGGCACGTACGGGCTGTGACAGTCCTGGAAGTGGACGTAGGCCATGAAGGGGTGGTGCTGGTTGACCCGCAGCCACTCGACGGCGCGTCGGGCCACCTCCAGCGCGTCGGGCTTGCCCGTGCCCTCGATGGCATCGGCCCAGAAGGTGTCGAAACCCTTGCCGAACCCGGTGTCGTAGCTGATCACCGCGCTGCCGGAGAAGGCGGCGGTCCAGTAGCCCGCGGCGGCGAAGGTTGTGCCCAGGGTGAGGTTTTCGCCAAAGAGGAATTGCGGCTGATGCGCCCAGGATCCGGCCTGGTAGGCGGGGAGCGAGGTGAACATGCCGGCGATCGACGGCAGGGTCCACGAGGCGGCGGCATGGGCCTGCGCGAAACGGGTGCCGGCGCGCGCCAGGGCGTCGAGGGCCGGGGTGGGGTTGCCGGCGGCGCCGTAGGCGCCGAGCGCGTCGGCGCGCAGGGTGTCGGCAAGGATCACCAGCACGTTCGGCCGCCCGCCGCCCTCAGGCCGCGGCGCGCCGGGGACGAAGGCGGCGTCGCTCCAGCCGCAGGACGGCCCGGCACAGCCGGCCAGCCTGCCGATCAGCGCGGCGCCGGCCGCGGCCGCGGGCACCGCGACCGCGCGGTCGGACCAGCGCCCGCCCGGCAGCGCCGCCCGCAGCAGCGGCTGGCGGCGCCGGCCGTCGACCAGGTCGACCTCGATCCCGAGCCCGCCGGCGGCCCGCCCGCCGGCGCCCAGCAGCAGCAGCCCGGGCGCGCCGCCGCTGGCCAGCCGCCAGGCGGTGCCTCCCGCCCACACGAAGCGGCGCTCGCCGGCCAGCGCCAGGGCCCCGGCGCCTTCGCCGCCGGGCTCGCCCCGGACCGACCCGCGGGTGGCGGCAGGCGGTCCGGGCAGCTCCACGATCCGCGCCGTGGGCAGGGGGCCGCGGCCGCAGCCGGCGGCCAGCGCGATCAGCGCGGCCAGTGTCGCAAGTGCCGCCGTCGTGCAGCGCCGTCTGCCGCCGGGTCGCCGGCCGCTCACGGCGACCCTCCCGGCACGCCGCGGAGCCCGGCCACCATGGCGGTATCCGCCGTCGGCGCCGTCGCCGCCGTCGCCGCCGCCGTGACCGCTGCCGGCGGCGCGGGCGCGGTGGCGGCCGGCTCGGCGGCGGCGAGGCAGTCGCGCAACCGCGCCGCCAACTGCTCGACGTGGGGCCTGGTCAGCATGGTGGCGTGCCCTCCGGTCACCCAGTGCACTTCGAGGCCGCCGGCGGCCAGGCCCTCCCAGCCCATCGCTTCGCCGAACGGCACCCCGGGCAGCGCGATGCGGCACCGCAGGAGAGCCATCGGCCCCTGGTAGGGGCGCGGCCGGTAGGCGGCGGCGGCGGCGATGTTGGCGCGGCTGATGCGCAACAGTCGCCGCACGCCGGTGGCGTCCAGGTCGCCGCCGGGCAGCCGCTGGCGCCGTGCCGTCGCGAGCACGGCGGCCAGCCGTGACTTGGCCTCGGTTGCCGTTTCGGCGCCGGTGCCGCTGCCGGTGCCGGCGTCAGGCTCGGCGGCCGCCGGCGGCGGCAGACCCAGCACATCGGCAAGCAGGACCGCGTCGTCGGCCAGGTCCGGGGCGTCGCCGGTGCCGGGCGCCGGGGCGTCGAACAGCGCCACCAGCGCGGTCTCCTCGCCCTGGCGCAGCAGCTGCTGGGCCATCTCGAAGGCCACGGTGCCGCCGAGCGACCAGCCGCCGAGCAGATAGGGCCCGGCCGGAGCGACGCCGCGCACGGCGGCCAGGTAGTGAGCCGCCATCGCCTCGATGGTGGCGAGCGCCTGCCGCCCGTCGAGCAGACCCACCGCCTGGACGCCGTAGAGCGGGCGGTCGTCGCCCCAGCAGCCGGCGAGGTCGCCATAGCAGGCGACGCCGCCGCCGGTCGGGTGGACGCAGAAGAAAGGACGGCCGCCGGGCGCCGGCCGCAGCAGCACCAGCGGCGACGCCGGCTGGCGGCCGCTCGGCGGCGGGCCGCCCGCGTCAGCGGCGCCGGCCTCGGCGGGGGGGGCGGCGGCCGGCGCCGGCGAGGTCAGGCGCGCCGCCAGCGCGGCGATGGTCGGGTGCTCGAGCACCTCGTTGGCCGGCAGATCGACGCCGAAGCTCTGGCGGATGCGGGCGACCAGCTGCAAGGCGAGCAGCGAGTTGCCGCCGAGCTCGACGAAGGGATCTTCGACGCCGAGGCCGGTGATGCCGAGCATGCTCTCCCAGAGCCCGGCCAGCCGGCGCTCGGCGTCGCTGCGCGGCGCCACCCACGGGCAGGTGAGAGGTGGGCGCTCGCCGCGGCTGCCGGTGTCCGCGGCTACCGGCGCCGGCAGCGCCTTGCGCCACTGCTCCTGGACCCGGGCGACCGCCGCCGCCAGCTCGAGCGGGGTGACGACCACCTGCGGCAGTGCCGCGGCCAGGATGCGGCGCAGGGCCTCCCTCCCCTCGTCGCCGGCCAGGTGCTCGGCGAACTGCGGCCGGCCAGGGACCTCGCTCCACGCGTCCCAGGCGATCGCCGTGGTCGGCGTGCCGGTCAGCGCCTGGTACCAGGGGGCAAAGGCATCGAGGAAGCAGTTGCCCGCGCTGTAGGCGCCCAGGCCGGGTGCGCCGAAGCCGGCCATCGACGAGCACAGCACGAGGAAGTCGGGCCGGTGGCCGCGCAGCAGGCCGGCCAGCAGCAGGGTCGTGCGCACCTTCTGCGCCAGCACCTCGGCGGCCAGCTCCGGCGTCAGCAGCTGCAGCAGGGTGCCGTCCGCCGCGCCGATGGCCTGGATGGCGCCGTCGATACCACCCCAGCGCTGCTCGATCTCGCGGCAGACGGTCTGCATCGCACCCTCGTCGAGGGCGTCGGCGGTGAGCGGCATCACCTCGGCGCCCAGCTCTTCCAGCCGGCGCAGGCGGCGGAGCAGCCGGCTCGTGCGGTCGGCGGCGGCATGGCCGGCGAGCCAATCGCCCCACCGCTCGCGCGCCGGCAGCGGCGTGCGGCCGACGAAGGCGAGGCGGGCCTGGGCCTCGCGCGCCAGCAGCTCGGCGAGCTCGAGCCCCACCTCTCCGAGCCCGCCGTGGAGCAGATAGACGCCGCGCCGCCGCAGCGGCACGCGCCCCAGGCCATCGGCCGCCAGACGCAGGCGGCGGTGTCCCATGACCCAGCGCCGCCCGCCGCGGTAAGCCACGGCGAGGTCGCCGGGGGCCGCGAGCAGCTCGGCGGCGAGCGCATCGCCCAGCGCGGCGGCCGTCGCGGCCGGCGCGGACGAGAGCGGCGCCGTGCTCAGGTCGATCGCGCGGCAGCGCAGGTTGGGGTATTCGAGGGGCATCGTCCGCAGCGGGCCGAGCATCGTGGCGCGCCTTGGCGAGAGCCTTTCCTCGCCGGTGATCCCGGCGAGGCCGCTCGCCACCACCACCAGCTCGAGCGGCTCTCCCATGCAGCGGTCGCCGATGGCCTGGGCCAGGGCGAGCAGGCTGTAGAAACCCGCGTCCTCGGCCGCCGCGCCGGCGTTGCAATCGGCCTCCTCGGGCGGTGACGCCTGCCAGAGGTGGACGATCCCCTGGGGCAGCCGTCCCTCGCCGCGCAGCGCGGCCAGCACCTGCCGGAGGTGGTCGCGGCGGTCGGCAACGACGCGCCAGCGGTCGGCCGCCAGCCGTGCGCAGTCCGTGCCGGTGGTGACCCGGACCACCTCGCCGCCGCGCCGTTCGAGAGCCGCGGCAACCGCCTCGCCCGGGCCCTCGGGCCCGAGCAGCACCAACCAGCGGCGCGGTGCCGCCGGCGGCGGCGCGGTGCGCGGCAGGGGGCTCTCCTGCCAGGCCGGCACGTGGAACCAGTCCGCGAGGTCGGGCAGGCGGCCAGCGGCCGGGCCGGCGGCGCCGGCCGCGGGGGCGCCGGCAGCGGGCGCGGCGGCAGGCTCGTCGCGCGCCGCCTCGACCCAATGCCGCCGGCGCTCGAAGGGATAGGTGGGGAGCGGCACCCGCAGCCGGCGCTCGCCGGCCGCCCGGCGCCGCCAGTCGATGTCGACCCCGCCGAGCCAGAGACGGCCCAGGGTCTCGAGCAGCAGCTCCTCCTGGCGCGACGGGTCCTGGCGATGGGGAGTGGAGCCGACGATGACCTGCTCCGCGCGCCGCTCCGGATGCTGGCGGGCGAGGATGGCGAGGTCCTGGGCCGGGCCCGCTTCGAGCAGCGCCAGATCGGAGCGCCGCAACAGCTCGGCCAGGCAGTCGGCGAGGCGAACCGGGCGCACCAGATGGGCTGCCCAGTAGGCCGGATCGACGGCCTGCGCGGGGTCGATCCAGCCGCCGGTGACCCCCGAGAGGAAGGGCAGCCGCGGCGGCCGCAGCTCGCAGGAGCGCAGCAGCGCCAGCAACCGGTCGCGCACCGGCGCCATGGCCGGGGTGTGAAAAGCCCGATCGGCGGCGACCGGCTGGCAGGGCAGCCCGTCGCCGGCCAGACGGGCGGCGAGCGCCGCGATCGCCGCCGGTGGCCCGGCCACCATGCAGACCGCCGGGCCGCCGACCGCCGCCAGGCCGAGCTCTCCTCCTGCCACCTCCGGCAGGCGGTTGGCGCGCGTCTCGTCGAGCGGCACGGCCAGCATCGCGCCGGCGGGCAGGGTCGCCAGCAGCCGCGCCCGGCCGGCGACCAGCCGCAGCCCCTCCTCGAGCGAGAAGACCTCGGCCAGGCAGGCCGCCGCGTACTCGCCGAGGCTGTAGCCCAGCGCCGCCTCGACCGGCACCCCCCAGCTCATCCAGAGTCGGCCCAGCGCCACCTCGAGGGCGAAGAGGGCGGGGTGGGCGAGCTCGACTCGGTTCCAGCCGGTGGCGCCGCCGGGCGGCGTGCCGGCGGCCGCGCCGGCAGCCCGCCGCAGCCGGTGGGGCGTGGTGCCGCCGGCGGGCGGCGCGGCCCCCGGCTCCCCCGGCCCTGCCGCGGGGTCCACCAGCTGTCGCAGGTCGGCGCCGAGGAGGGGGAGCAGGATCTCGGCGCAGCGGTCGACGTCCTCGCGAAACCCGGGCTCGCCGCGGTAGATCGCGCCCAGGACGCCGGGGCGCAGGTCGGCGAGCCCCGGCAGCAGCAGCGCCACGGCGCGGCGGCCGGCCGGGCGGACGGCGGTGAGGGCCGGACCGGCGCTGCCGGTCGTCGGTGCCGCCGCCGGTGCCGCCGCCAGGGCCGCCGCCGCTCCGGCGAGGTCGCCGGCGACCAGCACCCGGCGGTGGTCGAAGGCGCGCCGGCCCACCTGCAGGGTGAAGGCGACGTCCGCCATGGCGAGCTCGGGGTGGTGGGCGAGGTGCGTGGCGAGGGCGGTGGTGGCGGCATCCAGGGCGCCGCGGCTGCGCGCCGACAGGATCAGCAGGTGGCGGCGCCGCCGGCTCGGCGCCGGCAGGCGCGGCGGCGCCTCTTCCAGCACCAGGTGGGAGTTGGTGCCGCCCATGCCGAAGGAGCTGACGCCGGCGCGGCGCGGCGTGGGACCGGCGGGCCAGGGAGTCGCCCGGCGGCGCAACACGAACGGCCCGGCGGCGAGGTCGAGGGCCGGATTGGGTGGCGTGCAGTGCAAGCTGGCAGGTTGCGTCCGGTGGGTGAGGGCCAGCACCGCCTTGATCAGGCCGGCGATCCCGGCGGCGGTGTCGAGGTGGCCGAGGTTGCTCTTCACCGAGCCGAGGCCGCAGGAGCCCGGCGGCAGCGACTCGCCGAAGGCCCGGCGCAGCGCCGCGACCTCGATCGGGTCGCCCAGCGGCGTGCCGCTGCCGTGCGCCTCGACGTAGCCGATGGTGCCGGCAGGCGTGCCGCCGGCGGCGAGCGCGGCCCGCACCACGGCGGCCTGCTGCTCCACGCCGGGCGCGGTGAAGCCGACCCGCGCGGCGCCGTCGTTGTTGACCGCCGAGCCGCGGATCACCGCCCGGATCGGGTCGCCGTCGGCGACCGCGTCGGCCAGCCGCTTGAGCAGCACCAACCCGGCGCCGCTGCCCGGCACGGTGCCCCGCGCGTCGGCGGCGAAGGCGCGGCAGTGGCCGTCGGGCGAGGTGGTCCCCTGCTCTTCGTACAGGTAGCCGATGTGCTGCGGCACGGTGATCGAGGCGCCGCCGGCCAGCGCCAGCTCGCAGTCGCCGGCCTGCAGGGCGCGGCAGGCGAGATGGACGGCCACCAGCGAGGTCGAGCAGGCGGTCCCGAGGTGCAGGCTCGGCCCGGTCAGGTCCAGCCGGTAGGAGATCTGATTGGCGGCGGCGGAGTCGAGGTTGGCGAGCCCGGCCTGCCACGGACCGACGGCGGCCATCACCTCGGGGTCGGCCAGGACGTGGCGCGGCAGGTAGTCGTTGACGGCGACGCCGGTGAAGACGCCGACCCGGCCCCGCTCCCCGCCGGCAGCGAAGCCGGCGTCCTCGCAGGCCTCCCAGGCGGTTTCGAGCAGCAGCCGGTGCTGCGGGTTGAGCACCGCCGCCTCGCGCGGCGTGAAGCCGAAGAAGGGGGCGTCGAAGGTCTCGACGTCGGCCAGCGCGCCATGCACCCGCACGTAGCGCGCATCGGCCAGGGTGCCGGGCCTCACCCCGGCCGCCAGCAGCTCCGCGGCGGTGAAGTGGCGCAGCGACTCGACGCCGCCGGCCAGGTTGCGCCAGAAGGTCTCGGCGTCGGCGGCGCCGGGGAAGCGCAGGGCCATGCCGATGATGGCGACCGCCGCCGGCGCCGTGGCCGACTCCGGCAGGCGCGCCGGCGGCGGCCCTGCCCCGGTCCGCCCGGACGGTGCGGCGGCGGCAGGCTGTCCTGAACCGTCTTCCAGGTGAGCGGCGAGCGAGGCCACCGTCGGATGCGCGAAGAGGTCCACCAGCGACGGCGCCCGGGCGGTCACCGCCGCGAGCTCGAGCTGGACCTGCGCCAGCAGCAGCGAGTGCCCGCCGAGGTCGAAGAAGTTCTCGCCGGCGCCGACCTGCGCGCGGCCCAGCACCTTGCACCAGATGGCCGCGATCCGCGCCTCCAGCCCGCCGCGGCCGGGAGCCGCGCTGGCAGCGGCGCCGGCGGCGGCGGGGGGCGGAGCGCCGGGGCTCGCCGCCATCACCGCCATCGCCGCGTTCGCTGCCGTCGCCTGCCCTGCCGCCGCCGTCGTCGTCGTCGCCGCCGCCAGCGCCCGACGGTCCAGCTTGCCGCTCGCCAGCAGTGGCAGCCGGTCGACCACGGTGTAGAGCGACGGCACCATGAAGTCGGGCAGCCGGCGGCGCAGGAAGCTCCGCAGGCTGGCCGCGTCGAGCGGCGCGCCGCCGGCCGGCAGCTCCGGCGTCGCCGTCGCCGCGCCGTCCCCCGCGGCCCGCGCCTCACCCCCCGCGCCCGGCGGCGGGAACAGGCGTGCGTAGTAGGGATTGGCGCGGAACTGCCGGCGATGATGGTACGAGTCGTAGGCGAAGGGGATGGCGGGGCGGTGCCGCCGCTCGACGGTGCCGCGCACGGCATAGTCCGGATGCAGTCCGTCCTCGCAGAGCCTGGCGGCGCAGGTGGCGACGATGGTGTCGCCCGCGCTCACCTCGACTCCCGGGTCGAAGACCGGGAAGAACACCGGCAGCCAGCAGTGCTCCCGCTGCAGGATGTCGAGCGTCACGCCGGCGACGGTTTCCAGCTCGAGCCAGAGCAGGAAGCCGTCGAGCCGGCCATCCTGCAGCACCGCGAGGGTCAGCGCCCGCTCGCTCTCCGCCGCCACCGGCCCGGAGTGGTCGAGGTCCTCGAAGATGCCGGCGCGGGACAGCAGGTTGTCCGGCGGGAAGCGGCGCACCGACAGGCGCGGGTCGAAGGGGTAGCCGGCCTGCCGCCAGATCGCCTCGACGTAGTGCGCCGGCACCGCCGCCAGGGCCGGGCGGTGCAGCAGCTCCTCCGGCAGCGTCGCGCCGGCGATGCGCGTCGTGCTGCGGCTGGGGATCATGACGCCGCCCGGTGCCAGGAACCGCCAGGCGTCGTTGATCAGCACCGCGGAGCCTTCGCAGCCGCCGATCGGCCCGACGATCTCCGACACGCAGACGTCGACCCGCTCGGGCAGCTCGACGCGCCGCGAATCGCCGCGCAGCACGACGATCCGGTCTTCGAGACCCAGGCTCCGCACCCGCTCCACCGCCTGCCGCCAGGGCGCCTCCAGCAGCTCGATGGCATACACCCTGGCAGCGCCCGCCTCGGCGCAGAAACGGGCCAGGATGGCGTCCTTGCCGGTGCCGATATCGACCACCTTCCTGCCCGGCGCCAGCCGGCGGATGGCGGCGCGGTAGCCGTCGTTGCGCGCCTCGTCGCTGCTCATCGCGTGGTAGAGCAGCTCGTCGTAGACCAGGTGCTCGGCGACCGAGGGCCACAGCTCGGCGCGCTCCGGCGCCGCCGCCGGCACCACCCAGGCCGCCAGCCGGCCGGCGGCGCCCTGACCGTCGAGCGCCACGGCCGCCACCGCCACCGCCGGGTGCTCGCCCAGCGCCGCCTCGACCTCCGCCAGCTCGACGCGGCAGCCGCGGACCTTGACCTGCTGATCACGGCGGCCGCGGAACTCCAGGGTGCCGGCGCCGGTGAGGCGGGCCAGGTCGCCGGTCCGGTAGAGGCGTTCCCCCGGCCGTGACGCGAGGGGATCGGGCACGAAGCACCGCGCGGTGAGATCCGGCCTGTCCGCGTAGCCGCGCGCCAGGCCCTCGCCGCCGACCGCCAGCTCGCCGGGCGTGCCGATCGGCACCGGCCGCAGGGTGGCGTCGAGCAGCAGGATCCGCAGGTTTTCCAGGGGGCGCCCGATGTCGGGCGGGGTCCCGGGCGCGTCCGCGCGTCCGAGGCTCGCGCAGACGCTGGTCTCGGTGGGGCCGTAGGCGTCGAACAGCGCGCGCCCGGGCTGCCGCCAGCGGTCCAGCACCTCGGCGGGGCAGGCCTCGCCGGCAGCGACCAGGATGCGCAGCCGGGGCAGCGCCGCCGGCGGCAACACGGCCAGCGCCGAGGGCGGCAGCGTCGCGGCGGTGATCTCCCGGGCGCGCAGCAGCGCCGCCAGCTCCGGCCCCGGCAGCGGCATCGGCTGCGCCAGGTGCAGGGATGCTCCCGACTCGACCATGGTGGCCAGCTCGGCGATCCAGGCGTCGAAGCTCGCCGGCGCGAACTGCAGGATGCGGTCCTCGGCATGCAGGCCGAAAGCGCGGACCTGGGCCGCGGCCAGGTTGCGGAGGCCGCGGTGGGTCGAGAGGACACCCTTGGGCCCGCCGGTGGAGCCGGAGGTGAAGATGACGTACGCCAGGTTCTCCGGCTGCAGCCGCACCGCCGGCGGCGACGGGCTCTGCACGGCGATGCGCGGCCCCTCCTCGTCGAGGCAGAGGGATGGGGCGTCGCACCGTGGCAGCTGCGCCAGCAGACGGCGCTCGGTCACCAGCAGCCGTGCCCCCGACTCGCGCAGCATGTTGCGCAGCCGCTCGGGCGGGTACGCCGGATCCAGGGGCAGGTAGACGCCGCCGGCCGCGAGCACGGCGAGCGCCGCCACCACCAGCGCCGGCGTGCGCTCCAGGCAGACCCCGACCCGCACCTCGGGGCCGGCGCCCAGCTCCATCAGGGTGCGCGCCAGCCGGTTGACCGACCGCTCCAGCTCGCACCAGCTGAGCCGCTCGTCGCCGCCGACGACGGCCGGCGCCTCCGGGCGCAGCCGCGCCCAGCGGGCCAGGGCAGCCGCGGGCAGCAGCTCGCCGGCGGCGGCGTGCGCGGTGTCGTTCCACTCGACGCACAGGGCCTGGCGCTCGGCGGCGGTGAGGATGGGCAGCTCGGCCAGGCGGCGCTCGGGGCCGGCGGCGATCCCGGCGAGCAGGGCCAGCCAGCGCTCGTGGAGCAAGCGGATGGTGGCGGCGGCGAACAGCTCGGCGCCGTAGAACCAGTGGCCCTCGAGGCCCCGCGGCGACTCGACCAGCGACAGGACGAGATCGTAAGCGGTCACCACCGCGCTCGCCGGCCGGGGGGTGACGGTCAGCCCGGGCAGCCGGCGCGGCGCGCCGCCGGTGGCCTCGAAGGCAAACAGCACCTGCACCAGCGGCTGATGGCTCAGGTCGCGCCGCGGCTTGAGCTCCTCGACCAGGCGCTCGAAGGGCACCTCGCGGTGGGGGTGATCGGCGAGCATGCCGTCGCGCACCCGGCCGAGCAGGCTGGTGAAGGGCGGGTCGCCGCCGGCGTCGATGCGCACCACCAGGGTGTCGACGAAGAAGCCGATGAGGCCCTCCACCTCGGCCGGGGCGCGGTTGGCGGCCGGCGAGCCGAGCAGCAGATCGGTGTCGCCGGTCGTGCGCTGCAGCAGGGTGGCGAAGGCGGCGAGGCAGGTCAGGTACAGGGTGGCGCCGGATCGCCGCCCGAGCGCCGCCAGGCGCCCGGCGAGCGCGACCGGCAGGTCGCCGGCGAGAGCGCCGCCGCGCAGCGATTGCACCGCCGGGCGCGGCCGGTCGGCGGGCAGGGCGAGCAGGGTCGGGCTGCCGGCCAGGCGCCGCCGCCAGTGGGCGAGATGCGGTTCCAGCTCCCCGCGCTCCCAGCGCCGGCGCTGCCAGGCGGCGAAGTCGCCATACTGGATGGGGATCGCGGGCAGCGCGGCGGGGCCGCCGGCCGTGGCGGCGGCATACAGCGCCGCGAGCTCGCGCCACCAAACGTCCACCGACCAGGCGTCACAGACGATGTGGTGGAACGTCACCTGCAGCAGGTGCTGGCCGTCCCCCAGGGCGAGCAGCCGCCCGCGCCAGGCCGGGCCGCGGTCGAGAGCGAAGGGGCGCAGCACCTCCTGGTCGCCGAGGCGCGTCGCCTCGGCGGCCCGCGCCCCCGCCGCCAGGCGGCGGAGATCGACGACCGCCAGGCGGCGGAGATCGTCGACGACCTCCGGCGGGCACGGCCCTGCCGCCGGCACCGCCGAGCTCGCCGGCATCGCCGGCTCCGCCACCACCACCTGCACCGGCTCGCCGCCGGTCAGCTCGAAACGGGTGCGCAGGATCTCGTGCCGGCGGGCGATCTCGCGCAGCGCCCAGGCCAGCGCCGGGCGGCTGAGCGGCCCATCGAGCTGGTAGGCGAGCGGCAGGTGATAGCCGGCGCCCGCCGGGCTGAGCCGTTCGAGGAACCAGAGGCGCCGCTGGCCCGCGGTCAGCGGCGCCGGCGCACCGGCGGGCCGGCGGACGATGGGGTCCTCCGCCAGCTGGCCGCGGCTGCGCCGGCGCAGCTCGGCGACCAGCCGCGAGCGTTGCTCGGCCGACAGGGCGAGCAGGCGCTCGGCGCAGCCGGTGGGGTCGGCGGCGCCGCCGTTGCCCGGCTGGCTCACGGCGCCTCCACCACCGCGCCCGCCACGGCCGCGTCGCGCGGCGCCGCCGTCGCCGCGATCTCGTCGAGCAGGGCGTCGAGCTCGCCGGCCGCTGCCGCCTGGTCGAACAGGCATTCCTCCAGCCGGGCGGCGATGCCGCGCACCGTCGGCGCGGCGAAGAACTCGCGCAGCGTCAGCTCGACGCCGAAGGCCGCGCGCAGCCGCGCCAGCACCTGCACCGCCTTGAGCGAGTAGCCTCCCAGGGCGAAGAAATCGTCGTCGGCGAAGGGCTCGCTCCCCAACACCGCGGCGAAGGCCGCGGCAGTCTCGCGCTCGGTCGGCGTGACGAGCGGCTCGCCGGCCGTCGGCCGCGCCATGGTGGACGGCTCCGGCAGGTTGCGGCGGTCGACCTTGCCGCTGGCCAGCAGCGGCAGGCAGGGCAGCGGCACCAGGTAGGAGGGCACCGCCGAGGCCGGCAGCAGGGTGCGCAGGTGCGCGCGCAGCGCGGCGGTGGTGAGCGGCAGGTCTGCCGCCGCCGCGCCCGCGCGCAGGACGAAGTACGCCACCAGGCAACGGTCCCCGGCGGTGACCTCGCGCACCACGGCGACGGCGGCCTCGACGGCCGGGTGAGCGCGGAGCGCGCTCTCCACCTCGCCCAGCTCCAGGCGCAGGCCGCGCAGCTTGACCTGGTGGTCGCGGCGGCCGAGGAACTCGAGAGCGCCATCCTGGCGGCGGCGGGCGAGGTCGCCGGTGCGGTAGAGGCGCTGCCCGGGACGCTCGGCGAACGGGTCCGGGATGAACGCCTCGGCGGTCCGCGCCGGGTCGTGGAGGTAGCCGCGCCCGACCCCGAGGCCGCCCACCCACAGCTCGCCGGCGACGCCGAGGGGCTGCAGGTGGCCGCCGGCGCTCACCACGTGCAGCTGGAAATCCGCCAGCGGCCGGCCGATCGGCACCCGCGTCTCGCCGGCCGCCGGCGGCCGGCGCAGCACCTGCAGCGAGACGTCGTCGGAGCACTCGGCAGGGCCGTAGGCATTGACCAGCGGCACCGCGGGATAGCAGGCGTGCCAGCGGCGGCAGAGCGCCGGCGGCACCGTCTCGCCGGTGACCAGCAGCCAGCGCAGCCGGACGAGGTCGGGCGGCCGCGGCGCCTCCTCGACGACCGCCAGCGCCGCCTCGAGCAGCGCCGGCACCGTCTCCCAGACGGTGATGCCCGCGTCCACCAGGCAGTCCAGCATGCGCGCCGGGTTCGCCGCCACCTCCGGGTCGACGAGCTGAACGCGGCCGCCGGCGAGCAGCGGCGCCAGCAGCTGCCAGACCGAGACGTCGAAGCACTGGGAGGCGGTCTGCGCCAGCCGATCGGCGCGGGTGAGGCCCAGATCGGCGATCATCGCCTCCAGGTGGTTGAGCAGTCCGGCGTGGTGCAGCATGGCCCCCTTGGGCGTGCCGGTCGAGCCCGAGGTGTGGATCACGTAGGCGAGCGCGGCCGGCTCGGGATCGGCGCCGGTGCCGCCGGCGATCTTGGCGATTTCGGCGACATCGGCGATTTCGGCGATTTCGGCGATTTCGGCGACATCGGCGATTTCCGCGCCATGGGCGGCGGCGAGCGATCGGTCCGCCGGCGCCATGAGCTCGGCGAGGCCGAGGATCCGCGGCCTCTCTGGCGGCGGCAACGGCGCCAGGGCCGCGGCCAGCAGGGCCGCATGTTCGCCGGCCGCGATCACGCCGGCGCAGCGGCTGCCGCGCAGCGTCATGCCCAGGCGCTCGGGCGGATGGTCCGGGTCCAGCGGCAGGTACACCGCCCCCACTTTCAGGATGGCCAGCAGGGCGGCGAGGAAGCTCGGGCCGCGGGTGGCGAGCAGGGCGATCCGCGGCTCGGCGCCAGCGCCGGCCGCCGCGCTAGCGCTGCTCGCGGCGATCGCCGACAGGCCGGCGGCGCCGAGGCGGCGCGCGATGCGCTCGGCGGCCTCGTCGAGGGCGCGATAGGTGAGGCTGGCGCCGGCGGCGGCCGCCGCCACCGCCGCCGGCGCGGCGGTCACCTGGGCGGCGAAGCGGGCGAGCAGGCCGTGCGGCGGGCGCTGCGGGCGGCTGGTGTCGTTGAGCTCGGCGAGCAGCTGCCACCGCTCGGCGGCGGCGAGCAGGTCGAGGTCGGCGAGCGGCCGCGCCGCGGCGCTGCCGGTCGAAGCCAGGGCGCCGAGCAGGGTTTCCAGATGACCGAGCCAGCGCCGCACGGTGGCGCGGTCCCAGAGCGCGGCGTTGAACTCGCAGCGCGTGGTGAGCGGACCCGGGCTCTCGCCCAGCTCCTCCACCAGGTTGAGATCGAGATCGAAGTCGGAGCCGCCGCTCGGGTTGACCAGGATTTCCGCGGCGGCTCCGGCGAGCCCGAAGCTGCCGGTGCGGTCGAAGTTGAAGGTGACCTGGACCAGCGGCGGGTGGGCGCCGCGGGCGGGCCGCAGCCGGCGCAGCAGCGAGCCCAGCGGGAACGACTGATGATCGAGCGCGTCGAGCACCCGGCGGCCGCAGCCGGCGAGGTGCTCGGCGTAGGGAGTGCCGGCCGCCAGGCGGGCGCGCAGCGGCAGCACCGCCACGCAGAAACCGACGAGGTCGGGCTCTCCCATCTCCGCCTGGCCGGCGGCGAAGATGCCGACCGCGAGGTCCTGCTGCCCGCTCAGCCGGTAGAGCAGCACCTCGAAGCTGGCGAGCAGGGCGACCAGCGGCGTGGCGCCGAGGCGGGCGCTCGCCGCCCGCACCGCCTGCCAGAGCCCGGGGTCGAGCCGCCTGGTCACCGAATCGGTGGCGTAGCCGCGCTCGGCCGGACGGAGGCGATCGACCGGCAGCTCGAGCGGTGCCGGCGGCTCCCGGTACTGATCCAGCCAGTAGCTCTCGGCCGCCTGTCCCGCGGGGCCGGCGGCACGCTCGACCTGCCACGCCACGTAGCGGCTGAAGCCGGCCGGCGGCGGCAGCGCGGCCGGCTCGCCGGCCAGGCAGGCGGCGTAGAGCACCCGCAGGTCGCGCAGCAGGACGCCGAGCGACCAGCCGTCGACGACGATGTGGTGGGAAGTGAGGGCCAGCAGGTGGTCGGCGGCGCCGCGGCGCAGCAGGCGGGCGCGGAACAGCGGGCCGGCCGCGAGATCGAAGGGCTCGCGGGCGGCGGCCGCGGACCACGCAGCGTCCCGGACATCGCGACCGTTGCGAGCATCGCGCTCGTTGCGGGCATCGCGCTCGGCCGCCGGCCACCCTGCGGCGTCCACCACCTCCAGCGGCAGCGGCAGATGGTGGTGGAGGATCTGCTCGTCGCCCTGGGGGCTGAAGCTGATCCGCAGCGCCTCGTGGCGGTCGGCGAGCTGCTGGCAGGCCTGCGCCAGCGCCGGCACCGCGAGCGGGCCGCGCAGGCGCAGGGTGAGCGAATGGTTGTAGGCCACCGCCGCGTCGCGGTCGAGCTGGCCGAGCACCCAGAGCTGCTCCTGGGCGGTGGTCAGCGGCAGCGAGCGCGATGTCGGAGGGGGCGGGGGCGGCGGCGCCGCCGGAAAGGCCGCCGGCAGGAGGTCCGCGACCGGTGCCGGGGCGCCGGGTGCCTCCGGGCGGGCCGCGGCGGCGGCGGGCCGCGGTACCGGTGCGAGAGCGCCGGCCGGCCGTGGCAGTGCCGCGGGAGCGGCGGCGAGGAAGCCGGCGGCGCGCAGCCGGCGAGCGCACCTGCCGACCGCCGCCACCAGCCGGTCGAGGTCCTCGTCGGAGTGTGCCGTGGACAGGAAGGCGGGCCGCCCGTGGCCGATGAAGATCCCCTCTTCGAGCAGATGGAAGGCGAGCAGCTCGCCGTGGCTGGCCTCGCGCGGCAGCAGGAAGCGGAGGATCGAGCCGCAGGCGGCGATCCTCGCCGCCAGGCCGGCCGCCGCGAGCTCGGCGTCGAGGCGTTCGGCGAGCCGCGCGCCGCGCGCGTTGAGCTGCCGTTGCAGGTCCGGGCCCGCGGCCGCGAGGTGGGTGAGCACCGCTCGCGCCGCCGCCAGCGCCAGCGGGTGCTGGGCGTAGGTGCAGGCGAAAAAGGTCTGCTCGGCGGGCGGCAGGGAATCGTCGCCGTAGTCCCAGGCGCCGCCGTCCAGGGCGTCGAGGAAGGCGGCCTGCCCGGCCACCACCCCGATCGGCAGGCCGCCGCCGAGCACCTTGCCGTAGGTCGCGAGGTCGGCTTCGACGCCGAACCAACCCTGCGCTCCGGCCGGGTGGAGGCGGAAACCGGTCACCATCTCGTCGAACACCAGCGCCGCGCCCAGCTCGCGGGTGAGCGCCCGCAGCTGATGCAGGAACTCCCGCGGTTGCAGATCGGGCCGGCGGCTCTGCACCGGCTCGACCAGCACCGCGGCGAGGTCGCCGGCGTGGGCGCGCAGCTGGTCGAGAGCGCGCGGCGAGCCGTAGTCGAGCACCAGGAGATCGCCGACCATGCCGGCCAGCACGCCAGGCGCCAGCGGCAGCGCCGCGCCGGCACCGTCGCCGGCCGCCGCGCGGCCGAGGGTGCCGTCGAAGGCACCATGGAAGGAGCCGGCGAAGACCGCCACCTTGGGCCGGCGGGTGACCGCGCGCACCACGCGCAGGGCGGTCATGACCGCCTCGGTGCCGGAGGCGCAGAAGGCGACCCGCTGGTGGCCGGTCGCGGCGCAGATGCCGCGCGCCACCTCGCCGGCGAGGGGAGAGCGCGGCCCGAGCTCGACGCCGTCGCGCAGCTGCTCGACGATCGCCTGCTCGACGAAGTCAGGAGAGTGACCGAACAGGTGGACGCCGAAGCCCATGGTGAAATCGACGAAGTCGTTGCCGTCGACGTCACGCAGGTGCGAGCCCCTGCCGCCGTTCGAAACGACCGGAAACACCATGTCCTTCCACAGCGGCCGCCAGCCGGCGGTGGCGCGGGGGTCCGCATGGTAGGGCCGCTGCTCGGCGGCCATCTGCCTGGACCGCGGGCAGCGGCGCACCGACCGCGCCACCAGCTCCGCGACGTGGCGCCGCTGCGCCTCTCCCAGCCCGTGCCCGCCCTCGGCGGTCAACGGCAGGGGCTGGTAGGGCACGTAGGGGGCCGGCTCGAACCCCGCGGCGAGTGCGACGGTGGTCCCGGCTCGCGCCGGGGCGGTGGGAGCGGCGGCAGCCGCGGCGGCGACGGCAACCGGCGCCACGGCGGCGGCCGTGACGGCGGATGGCAGCATGGCGGCGGCCGACACCGCCTTGGCGGCCGGCGGCGTGGCGCCAGCCGGAGGTGGGCCGGCGCCGAGCAGTGCCAGCAGCTGACCCATCACCCGCAGGTGCTCCCGCGCCAGCTCGGCGATCACCGCTGGATCGGCGCCGGCTGCGAGCGGCAAAGCGAAGTCGGTCGGCGGCACCACGCGGGGCTCAGGCACCGTGGCAGGCTGAAGCGCCGTGGCAGGCTGAAGCGCCGTGGCAGCTTGAAGCGCCGTGACAGGCTGAAGCGCCGTGCGGGGCTGAGGCACCGTGGCGGGTTGCGGCACCGCGGCAAGTCCCGGCTCCGCTACGGACCGTGCCTCGTCGGGAACTGGTGAGGATTCGCCACGCGCCGGCAGCGCGTCCGGAAGGGCCGCGGCCAGGTAGTCGGCGAGCCGCGCCGGCGTCGCCAGCTCCTCCAGCAGGCGGCGGAAAGGGATGCGCACGCCGAAGCGGCGCTCGATGGCGCGGCTGGCTTCGATGAGCACCAGGGAGTCGGCGCCCAGCTCCAGGAAGCTGGCGGCGGCGGGGATCGCGGCGCTCTCGCCCAGCACGCCGGCAAACAGCGTGCGCACCTCGGCCAGCCAAGGATCCGTCGACGGCGCGGCGGCGCGAGTTGCTTGGGCGGGGTCCGCAGCCGGGCCGGGGGTCTCACCGGCTGGATGCGGGCCGGCGCCAATGGCGCTCGCGGCGGCCATGCCGGCCGCGCCGCCGGCTGGCGGGTCCTCGATCCAGAAACGCCGGCGCTCGAAGGGATAGGTCGGCAGGTGGACGCGGCGGCCCGCGCCGGCATGGACGGCCTGCCATTCGATCCGCGCGCCGGCGCACCACAGGGCGCCCAGCGCCTTCAGCAGGTCCGCGGGCTCCTCGCTGCTGCCGGTCTCCGGCTCCAGGCTGGCGATGGCGGCGGGCGCCGTGCCGTCGCCGCGCCGTCGCCGCCGGGCGAGGCAGCTCAGCCCGACGCCCGGACCGACCTCGAGCAGGAGCAGCGCCGGCTCCGCGAGCAGGGTGGCGAGGGTGTCCGCGAAGCGCACCGGCCGCAGCAGCTGGGTCGCCCAGTAGTCCGGGTCCCGCGCTTCGTCATCCTCGAGCCAGGTGCCGGTGAAGCTCGAGACCAGCGGCAGCGCGGCCGGCCGCAGCTCCACCTCCCTCAGCCGCCGGGCGAAGGCCGCCACCGCCGGCGCCGCCAGCGGCGAGTGGAACGGGCGGGCGAGGCGCAGACGCAGGCTGGATACCCCGTCGCCGGCCAGCGCCCGCTCCAGCCGCTCGATGGCCTCGTCCGCGCCCGCGACCACGGTGAGATCGGGCGCGTTCACCGCGGCGATCGCCAGCCCGCTCCCGAGCGCGGCGACCTGGCGGCGCAGCGCGGCCTCGCCCTGCTGCACCGCCAGCATCACCCCGGGGGGCAGGCGGTCGCAGAGCCGCCCCCTCTCGGCCACCAGGGCGAGCCCGTCGTGCAGGGAAACCACGCCGGCGACGGTGGCGGCCGCCAGCTCGCCCAGGCTGTGGCCGGCCACCGCCGCCGGCGCCACTCCCCAGGCCTGCCAGAGCCCGGCCAGGGAGACCTCGATGGCGAACAGGGCGGGCTGGAGGAAGGCGCTCCGCGCCAGCGTCGCCGCCGCGGCGGCCGCCGTCTCCGGCGGTGGGAAGAGCAGCCGACGCAGGTCGAGGCCGAGGTGAGGCAGCAGCCGCTCGGCACACTCGTCGAGCCGCTCGCGATAGGCGGCCTCGCCCTGGTAGAGGCCGGCGGTGCAGCCGGCGCCGACCTCGCCCTGGCCCGGGAAGAGGAACGCCACCGGCCGGCCGGGCGAGACCGGCGGCGGCGCGGCGGCGGCGCCGGCGAGCCGCTCCACCGCCTCCTCCCGGCTGCCGGCGACGACCGCGCGGCGGTAGGGAAATGCGCGGCGCCCGACCTGCAGCGTGTAGGCGACGTCGCCGAGCTCGGGAGCGTCCGCCGCCGCCAGCCTCGCCCGCAGCCGGTCGCCGGCGGCGCCAAGGGCGGCGGGAGTGCGGGCGGAGAGCAGCAGCAGCCGGCGGCCGCGGGCAGCTGCCGTTGGCGCCGCCGGCGGGGCCTCCTCCAGCACGGCGTGTGCGTTGGTGCCGCCCGCCCCGAACGAGCTCACCGCGGCGCGGCGAGGGCCGGCGCCGGCGGGCCAGTCGCGCAGCGCGGTGTTGACGTAAAACGGGCTGCCGGCGAAGTCGATCTGCGGATTGGCGCGGGTGAAGTGCAGGCTGGGCGGCAGCTGCCGGCGTTCCAGGGCCAGCACCGTCTTGATCAGGCCGGCGATGCCGGCCGCGGCGTCCAGGTGGCCGAAGTTGCTCTTGATCGAGCCCAGGGCGCAGTAGCCCCGGCGCGCGGTGTGGGCGGCGAACGCCTGGCTCAGGGCCGCCACCTCCACCGGGTCGCCCAGCGGCGTCGCGGTGCCGTGCGCCTCGACGTGGCCGATGGAGTCGGCGCCGATCCCGGCCGCCGCCAGGGCGGCGGCGATCACCGCCGCCTGCCCGTCGATCCCCGGCGCCGCGTAGCCGACCTTGCGGCCGCCGTCGTTGTTGACCGCCGAGCCGCGGATGACGGCGCGGATGGCGTCGCCGTCGCGCCGGGCCGCGTCCAGCCGCTTGAGCGCCACGACGCCGACCCCGTCGCCGTTGACGGTGCCGCGCGCCGCGGCGTCGAACGGGCGGCAGTGGCCGTCCGGGGAGCCGATGCCGCCTTCGACGTAGCGGTGCCCGGCGACCTGCGGCACGCGGACGGCGGCGCCGCCGGCCAGGGCGAGATCGCACTCGCCGCCGAGCAGGGCGCGGCAGGCGAGGTGCACGGCGACCAGCGACGTCGAGCAGGCGCTCTGGACCGTCAGGCTCGGCCCCCGCAGGTCCAGCTTGTAGGAGACGCGGGTGGCCACGAAGTCGTGCAGGCTGGCCATCGTCGCCTGCATGTCGCCGACCGCTGCGAGCAGGTCCGGGCGCGCTTCGAGGCGGCGGCCGTAGGTGTTGCGGCCCATGCCGGCGTAGACCCCGATCCGGGCAGGGCCGCCCTCGGGCGGGTAGCCGGCGTCCTCCAGCGCCTCCCAGGCGCATTCGAGCAGCAGGCGCTGCTGGGGATCGAGCACCTCGGCCTCGCGATCGGAAAAGCCGAAGAAGCCGGCGTCGAACAGCTCGGCGCCGTCGAGCACGCCGCGCGCCGGCACGTAGTCGCCGCCGCCGGCCAGGACGGCGTCGACGCCGGCGGCCACCAGCTCCGCCGGTGTGAAAACCCGGATCGACTCGACGCCGGCCGCCAGGTTCGCCCACAGCTCGTCGACGCCCGCCGCCCCCGGGAACCTGCCGCTCATGCCGATCACCGCCACGGCGCCTACGGGGGCTCCCGCCGGGTCTACCGCCGGCGGCGTGGGTGGCGCGGCCGGTGCTGGCGCCGCGCCGGCGTCCTTGCCTGCTGCTTCGATGGCGTCCTCGCCGGAAGCTTTGATGGCGTCCTCGCCGGACGCTTCGATGGCGCCCTCGCCGGACGCTTCGATGGCGTCCTCGCCGGACGCTTCGATGGCGGCCTGACCGGCCGCCGGCGCGGCCGCCAGGTACGCGGCGAGCGTGGCGACCGTCGGGTAGCGGAAGAGATCGATCATGCTGAGCCGGCGCCCGAGCCTGCCCCGCAGCAGGGCGTGCACCTTCACCATCAGCAGGGAATGACCGCCGAGGTCGAAGAAGTTGCCGTCCACCCCGACCTCCGCCAGGCCGAGCACCTCCCGCCAGGCGGCGGCGATGGCGCGCTCGACCTCGCCCTGCGGCAGGCGGCCGGCCCGCTCGCCGCCGCGCTGGCGGCGCGCCGGCGCGGGCAGGGCGCCGGCATCGAGCTTGCCGTTGGCGGTGAGCGGCAGGGCGGCGAGCGGCACCAGGACCGCCGGCAGCATGTAGTCGGGCAGCGCCAGGCGCAGGGCCTCGCGCAGGGCGCCCACCCACCGCCCGGAGCTGCTCCAGGTCCAGCTGGCGGGGAGCGCCGCGGCGCCCGGGGGCGGCGGCAGCTGGCGGTCCGCGGCCTCCGGGCGCACCGCGTAGACGGTGGCGAGGCCGGTGCCGGCCAGGGCGACGTCCTGCTCGGAGGCGACGCGGAAGCCGTGCCCGCCGAGCAGCGCCGCCACCTGCGCCAGCCTGCCGTCGCCGTCGTGCACCTCCACCACCACCTGGCGCACCCGCCGCCAGTCCGCGTCGTCGATGCCGGCCAGGACCTCCAGCTCGCTCTTCTCGACGTCCACCTTGAGCAGGTCGATGCGCTCCACGCCGCACTCGCGGATCACCTCCGAGAGGGTGCGCAGCGGGCAGGTGACGCGCCGGGCCACCAGCCGCGCCGCCAGCATCTCGTCGACCGCGCCGCCGCCCGCCGCCTGCTGGCCGGCGAGGTAGGCGCGCACCACCGCCCGCTCCTGCAGCGGATCGGCATGGCGTCCCGAGAGCACCGACGCGTGCGGGTAGTAGAGGAACTCGGCCTCGCCCGCCGCCGCCGCCAGCCCGCACTCGAACAGCCGCCCCGCGACACCGTAGAGGCGGACGTTGGTGCGCAGCCGCGCGCAGATCTCCGGCAGCGGTTCGAAGGCGTAGACCAGGGCGCCCGGGCTCGCCGCCGCCGCGAACAGGGTGAACATGCCGATGTTGGCGCCGACGTCGAAGACGGTGGCCGCCGGCGGCAGCGTCACGCCGTGCCGCAGGTAGGAGCCGGCGGCGAAGATCTCGCGATAGAGGAACTCGGTCTCGGCGCGGTTGAGGTGGGCGACGGCGAGGCCGTTCGGCAGCTCGAGCAGGTCCTCGGCGGCGAGCTCGCCGGCCGCCTGCAGGCGCAGCTGCTGGTGCAGCGGCGCGGCCAGCCGGCGGTCGGGAACCGCATAGGCCACCAGCCGGCGATCGCCGCCGTCGAAGTCGGCCAGCCGCACCGCGGCGGCGGCGACCGCCGGGTGGCGGGCGAGCGCCGCCTCGATCTCCGCCAGCTCGACGCGGAAGCCGCGCACCTTGACCTGCCGGTCGATCCTGCCCAGGTGCTCGAGCCCGCCGCCGGCGCGGCGCCGCGCCAGGTCGCCGCTGCGGTACAGCCGCGCTCCCGGCGTGCCGCGCGCCGCGGCTTCCGGGTCGGGCACGAAGCGGGCGGCGGTGAGGTCGGCGCGCCCGACATAGCCGCGGGCTAGCCCGGCGCCGCCGACGCAGATCTCGCCCGGCACCCCGAGCGGCACGAGGCCGAGCGCCGCATCCAGCAGGTCGACGGTGGCGCCGGCCAGCGGCACGCCGATCGGGCTGCCGTCGCTCGCCGCGAGGTCGCCGGCGGCGAGCGGCAGCCAGGTGACGTGGACGGTCGTCTCGGTGATGCCGAAGAGGTTCGCCAGGCGCGGCTGGCGGTCGCCGCGGCGGGTGACCCAGGGGCGCAGGCTGGCCGGGTTCAGCGCCTCGCCGCCGAACAGCACCCAGCGCAGGGCGGGCAGCGGCGGCGCGGCGGCCGCGGCGCCGGCCTGGGCCAGCTGCGCGAAGGCCGATGGCGTCTGGTTGAGCACGCTGACCCGCTCGTCGGCCAGCAGCGCGAGCAGCGTCTCGGGCGACAACGCCACCTCGCGCGGCACCACCACCAGGCGGCCGCCGTGCAGCAGCGCCCCCCACATCTCCCACACCGAGAAGTCGAAGGCGCACGAGTGGCAGAGCGTCCAGACGTCGGCCGGCCCGGCGGCGATGCGCGCCGCGGCGGTGGCCAGCAGCCAGAGCAGGTTGCGCTCGGCGACGGCGACGCCCTTCGGGCGCCCGGTCGAGCCGGAGGTGTAGATGACGTAGGCGAGGGCGTCGGGTGCCGCCGCGACGCTCCGCGGCGCCGGCGCCAGAGCGCCCGCCTCGCCTGCCACGCCCGCCGACACCGGCGCGGTCCCGGCCCCCGCCAGGTCGAGCACCGCCGTGCCGGGGCCGGCGAGGTCCGCCAGCGCCGCGCCGCGGATCACCAGCGCCGCCGCCCGGCTGTCGGCGACCGCCGCCCGCAGCCGCTCGGCGGGGTGGGTCGGATCGAGCGGCACGTAGGCGCCGCCCGCCGTGGCCACGGCGAGCAGCGCCACCACCAGCTCCGGCGAGCGGTCGAGCGCCACCGCCACCGTCACCTCCGGGCCGACTCCCAGGCGCCGCAGGCGCCGCGCCAGGGTGGCGGCGCGCCGGCACAGCTCGCCGTAGGTGAGCGCCTCGCCGCCGCCCCCGCGGTCGCCGCGGTAGCCGCGGAAGCCGCAGATGGCCACCGCGTCGGCACGAGCCTGGCCCTGCGCCGCGATGCCTGCGGCCAGGCCGCCGCCCGGCGGTGGTGGCGATGGCGCGCTCGCGGTGCCCGCCAGCTCGACCAGCAGCTGGTGGCGCTCGCCCGCACCCAGCAGCGGCAGCTCGGCGAGCCGGCGGCCGGGGGTGGCGACGGCCGCGGCCAGCAGCGTCGTGAGCTGCGCCAGCAGCCGTTCGCCGGCCGCGGCGTCGAAGAGGTCGGAGCTGGATTGCAGCAAGCCGTCCACCACCTCGCCGTCCTGCTCGAGCGACAGGGTGAGATCGAACTTGGCGGTGCCGCTGGCGACGGGGAGGGTGCGGAAGGCGACGTCGCCGAGGTCGAGACCGCCGAACAGCGCCATGGGCTGGAGGTCGAAGACCACCTGGAACAGCGGCGTGCGCGCCAGGTCTCGCTCCGGTTGCAGCTCCTCGACCAGGCGCTCGAAGGGCAGGTCCTGGTGGGCGACGGCTTGCAGCGTCGTCTCGCGCACCCGCGGCAGCAGCTCGAGCAGCGACGGCTCTCCGGCGAGGTCGCAGCGCAGCACGACGGTGTTGGCGAGCAGGCCGACGGTGCCCTCGAGCTCCTCCTGGTGGCGATTGGCGACCGCCGAGCCGATCGCCAGGTCGACCTGGCCGCCGAGGCGCCCCAGCAGGGCGGCGAAAGCGGCCAGGCCGGCCATGAACAGGGTGACCTCCTGCTGGCCGGCGAGCCGCTGCAGCTCGGCGACGAGCGGCGCCGGCCAGCGTGCCCGATGGTTCCGTCCGCGGTAGCTGGGCAGCGGCGGGCGGGGCCGGTCGGTGGGCAGATCCAGGCTCGGCGGGCAGCCGGCGAGCCGCTGCCGCCAGTGAGCCAGCAGGCAGGCCAGCACCTCGCCGTGCAGCCAGCGCCGTTGCCAGGTGGCGAAGTCGAGGGCCTGCAGCGCCGGCTCCGGCAGCGGCGAGGGGCGCCCGGCGGCCGCGGCGCGGTAGAGCGCGCCGAGCTCGCCGGCCAGCAGCTCGAGCGACCAGCCGTCGGCGGCGAGATGGTGGAGCGCGCAGAGCAGGGCGTGCTCGTCGCCGGTGCGGTCCAGCCGCAGCAGGGCGAAGCGCCCGAGCAGGCCGCGCTCGAGGTCGAAGGGCCGCCGCAGCCACTCGCTCCCCAGGCGCACCGCCACCCCCTCGGCGGCCCGCCCCAGGGCGCCGAGGTCGATCCGCGGCAGGGGCACGGCGCCGGGCGGCGAGACCACCTGCAGCGGCGTGCCATCGTCCTCGACGAAGCGGGTCCGCAGCGCCTCGTGCCGCGCGATCAGGCCGGCGACGGCCCGCGCCAGCGCGGCTCGGTCGAGCGGGCCGGCCAGGTGCAGCGCCCAACCCAGGTGGTAGTGGGCGCTGCCCGGCGTCAGGCGATCGAGGAACCAGAGCCGCTGCTGCGCGAACGACAGCGGGGCGGGACCGCGCGACGCCTGCCGCGTCACCTCCGGCCGCGGCGCACCGCCCGGCCGCGCGGCGTCCTCCGGCGTCGCCGTCGTCGCCGCCGCGCCGGTGCCGCGCAGGCCGGCGATCCGCGCCGCCAGGCCGGCCGGCGTCGGGGCTTCGAACAGGGCGCGCACCGGCAGCTCCACGCCCAGCAACCGCCGGATCCGCGAGATTGCCCGGGCGGCCAGCAGGGAGTGTCCCCCGAGGCGGAAGAAGTGGTCGTGGCGGCCCACCGGCCGGCGCTGCAGCAGCTCGCCCCAGATCCCGGCCAGCAACCCCTCGATCTCGCCGCGCGGCGCGGCGCCGATCGCCGGCTCCGGCACCGCCGCCACCGCCGGCAACGCCGGCAGTCGTGCCAGCAGAGCGCCGCGGTCGAGCTTGCCGCCGGCGGTCATCGGCAGGGCCGGCACCGGCACGAGCTGCGACGGCACCAGGGGCTCGGGCAGCCGCTCGGCCAGCCAGGCGCGCAGCTCCGGCGCCGGCGGCGGCGCCGCCCCGGGCGCGGCGGCCAGCCAGGCGACCAGGCGCTGCTCCCCGCCGCCGTCGCGCAGCGCAACCACCGCCGCGGCGGCGATGGCCGGGTGGCCAGCCAGCGTCGCCTCGACCTCGCCGGGCTCGACGCGCCAGCCGCGGATCTTGACCTGATGGTCGGCGCGGCCGGTGAAGTCGATGCTGCCGTCGTGGCGGTAGCGCGCCAGGTCGCCGGTGCGATACAGGCGCCTGCCGGCCTCTGCCGGCGGCGCCAGCGGGTCGGGGACGAAGCGCTCGGCGGTGAGCGCCGGGCGCCCGGCATAGCCGCGGGCCAGGCAGATGTCCTGGTGGCCGCCGATGTGGATCTCGCCGGTCACCCCGATCGGCACCGGCTCGCCGCCGGCGTCGAGCAGCCGGATGCGGCAGCCGGCCACCGGCCGCCCGATCGGCGGCAGCGCCGGCCAGGTCGCCGGCGCGCCGCGCAGCGGCTGGCAGGTCACCACGTGCGTTTCCGCGGGGCCGTACTGGTTCTCGAGCCGGCAGTGGGGCAGCCGCGCCAGCCAGCCGGCGATGGCGGGTGTGACCACCAGCTGCTCGCCGGCGGTGATGATCTCGCGCAGCCGCGGCGGCGCGGCGCCCCGCGCCATCGCCTCCTCCGCCAGCTGCCGCAGCGCGACGTAGGGGACGAACAGGCGCTCGACGCCCCTGGCCTCGATCAGGGCGAGCAGCGCCGCCGGATCCCGCCGCTCCTCCTCGGAGACCAGCACCAGCGTGCCGCCGCTCCGCCAGGTCGAGAAGATCTCCTGGAAGGAGACGTCGAAGGCGAGCGAGGCGAACTGCAAGGTGCGGACCGGCCCGCGCAGCGGCGAGGAGCCCGCCTGCCAGGCGAGCAGGTTGGCCAGCGCGCGCCGGGTCATCGCGATGCCCTTGGGCTGTCCGGTGGTGCCCGAGGTGTAGACGACGTAGGCCAGCTCGCCGGGCCTGGCGCGCGGCGCGCCCGCCGCCGTGCCGCGGCCGCCGGCCGCTGTGCGGTAGCCGCCGGCCGCCGTGCGGTAGCCGCCGGCCGCCGTGCGGCAGCCGCCGGCCGGCGCGGGGGCGGCGGCGCCAGCCAGCAGGCCGGCGGGGCCATCGAGGCATAGCAGCTCGCGGGTCCCGAGCGGCGGCGGCGGCAGGCCCGCGAGGCGGTGCAACTGCCGCTCCTGGGTCAGCACCCACGCCACCCGCGAGTCCTCCAGCACGAAGCGCTGGCGTGCCACCGGGTAGGACGGATCGAGCGCCAGGTAGGCGGCGCCGGTCTTGAGCACCGCCAGCACCGCCGCCAGCATCTCCGGCGAGCGCTCGGCACAGATCGCCACCACCGCGTCCGCGGCGACGCCGCGGGCCAACAGGTGGTGCGCCAGCCGGTTGGCCTGGGCGTCGAGCTCGGCGTACGTCCAACGTTCTGCGCTCGATCCGCCGGCGGGTTCGCCGGCCGGCCCGCCGCCGAGCTCCACCGCCACGGCATGCGGCGAGAGCGCCGCCTGCCGCTCGAAATCCGCCACGCAATCGCCCAGGCGCTCCCCGGCGGCCGCCCCGGCGGGGTTCCATTCGCGGAGCAGCTGGTGGCGCTCGGCGGCGCCGAGCAGCGGCAGCTCCGCGAGCCGCCGGCCCGGATCGGCGGCGGCTGCCGTCAGCAGGGTGGCGAGTTGCGCCAGCAGGCGCTTGACGGTGGCGCCGTCGAAGCGGTCGACGGCGTACTCGCAATCGCCGGCGATCTCGCCCGGGAGGTCCTGGAACGCCAGCAGCAGATCGAACTTGGCGGTGCCGGTGTGCAGCGCCCGCGGCGTCAGCCGCAGGCCGGGGAGCACGAGCGGCGGCGGCGGCGGCTCGTCGAGCAGCAGCATCAACGGCGACAGCGGGTTGCGGTCCGCCCGGCGCTCGGGCTGCACCTCGGCCACCAGCCGATCGAAGGGGAGCGGGTGGGCGAGAGCCGCGAGGACGGTGGCGCGCGCCCGCGCCGCCAGCGCCGCGAAATCCGGATCGCCGGCGAGGTCGAGCCGCAGCACCAGGGTTTCGACGCACATGCCGCAGAGGCCTGCCCAGGCGGCGCGCGGGCGGTTGGTCATCGGCGTCAGCAGCAGCAGGTCGGTGGCGCCGGTGAGGCGCTGCAGCAGGGCGGCGGCGCCGGCCAGCAGGCAGACGAACGGCGTCGTGCGCCAGGCGCGCGCCCGTTCGCGCAGCAACCCTGCCGGCAGCGCCGCGAGCTCGAAGCGGGCCAGGGCGCCGCGGCCGCTGGGCACGGCCGGCTCCGGCCGGTCGGCGGGCAGCTCGAGCCGCGCCGGCGCTCCGGCCAGCCGGCGGCGCCAGTGGGCGATCTCCTCGGCCAGCCGCTCGCCCGTCTGCTGCCGGCGCTGCCAGGCGACGAAGTCGGCGTACTGCGCGAGCGGCGGGGCCAGCGGGCAGGGGCGGCCGGCCGCCTGCGCCTCGTAGAGCGCGGCGAGCTCGCGCAGCAACAGGTCCAGCGACCAGCCGTCCGCCACGATGTGATGGACGGTCAGCAGCAGCACCGCCTCGCCGGGAGCGCGGCGCAGCAGGATGGCGCGCAGCAGCGGCGGGAGGGCGAGCGCGAACGGCCGCCGCGCCTGCGCGGCGGCCAGCGCCTCCGCCTGGCACGCCGCGCGGGCGCCCAGCCCCTGCAGGTCGATCTCCGGCAGCGGCAGCGTGACCGCCGCCGCCACCACCTGCATGGGCTCGTCGCCGGCGATCGTGAAGTGGGTGCGCAGCGCCTGGTGACGCTGCGCCAGCCCGGCGAGCGCGCGGCCCAGGGCGGCGGCGTCCACGGTGCCTTCGAGGCGGATGCGGCGGTTCACGTTGTAGGCGGCGCTGGCCGGATGCAGCTGATCGAGCCACCACAGGCGGTGCTGCGCCGCCGACAGCGGCAGGCTGCACGACTGCCGGGCGCGGTCGGCGAGGAGCTCGGCGAGCAGCGCGCGGCGCGCCGCCGGGTCCAGGCCGCCGGGAACCGGTTCGGGAGCCGCCGGCCGGTCCACCGGCCGCTCCGGCGGTCGGTCCGGAGCCAGGCCGCTCACCGGCTCTCCTGTCGCCGTTCGGCCAGGAGCTCGGCGAGCATCCGGTCCACCTCCTCCTGCGGCAGGCCATCCAGGCCATCCAGGCCATCCAAGCTCTCCAGGCCCGCCAGGCCGGCGCCGGCGGGAGAGCCGGAGAGCGGGAATGGCGCCAGGCCCGCGATCTGGTCCAGCCGCCGCGCCAGCCCGGCCGGCGTCGGCTCGTCCAGCAGCTGCGCCAGTGGCACCTCGATGCCGAACGACGCCTGCACCCGGTGCAGCATCCGCATGGCGAGCAGCGAGTGGCCGCCCAGGGCGAAGAAGTCCTCCTCGACGCCCGGTGGCGCGATCTCCAGCACCTGTCCCCACAGCTCCACCAGGCGCCGCTCGCTGGCGGTGCGCGGCCCGCCCGACCGCGCGGCCGGCCCGCCCTGTCCGCCCTGCCCGCCCTGCCCGCCAATACCGCCCGGCGCCGGTCCGGGCGCCGGGAGCGCGGCGCGATCGAGCTTGCCGTTGGCGGTGAGCGGCAGCGCCGCCAGGGCCTGCCAGCCGGTGGGCACCAGCGGCTCGGGCAGGCGCTTGGCGAGGAAGGCGCGCAGCTCGGCAACCACCGGGGCGGCCCCGGCGGCAGGCACGTAGTAGGCGACCAGCCGCATCTCCCCCTCGGCGTCGGGCCGCGCCACCACCGCGCTCTCCCGCACCCCGGGATGCTCGGCCAGCGCCGCGACCACCTCCGCCGGCTCGATGCGGTAGCCCCTCACCTTGACCTGCTGGTCGACGCGCCCCAGGTATTCGAGGTCGCCGTCCGGCCGCCACCGTGCCAGGTCCCCCGAGCGATAGAGGCGCGCCCCGGGCTGGCCGCCGAAGGCATCGGGAACGAAGCGCTCGGCGGTGAGGTCCGGCCGGCCGAGGTAGCCGCGGGCGAGGCCGGCGCCGCCGACGTGGATCTCGCCCGGCACGCCGGCCGGCACCGGCTGACCGGCCGCGTCCAGCAGCCGCAGCTCGAGGTCGGCGAGCGGCCGGCCGATGGCGCTGACCGCGCGGCCCACCTCGGTGGGCTCGACCCGCCGGAAGGAGGCATGGACCGTGGTCTCGCTGATGCCGTACATGTTGGCGACCGCCGCGCCGCCGCCGTCGTGGCAGGCGAACCATGGAGCGAGCAGGCTGAAATCGAGCGCCTCGCCGCCGAAGATGACCCAGCGCAGCCGCAGCTCGCGCCGCTCGCCGGCCGGGGCCGCGGCGACGGCGCGGACCAGCTGGCGGAACGCCGAGGGGGTCTGGTTGAGGATGGTGGCGCCGCTCGCGCGCAGCAGCCGCAGGGTGTCGAAGGAGGAACGTGCGGTGGCGTGCGGCACCACCACCAAGCGGCCGCCGTGCAACAGGGCCCCCCACATCTCCCACACCGAGTAGTCGAAGGCGTAGGAGTGGAACAGCGGCCAGACGTCCGCCGGACCGAAGCCGTAGTGGCGGCGGGTGGCGTCGAACAGGCGGACGACGTTGGCGTGGGTGATCAGCACGCCCTTGGGGCGCCCGGTGGAGCCCGAGGTGTAGACGACGTAGGCCAGGTTCTCGGGCAGCGCGCCGGCTGGCATCGCCGCGGCCGCGCCGGCATCGGCAACGGGCTCGCCGTCGACGCAGAGGACCGGCACCGCGCCCGCCGGCGCCGCGGCGGCGGCCAGGCGCTGGGCCAGCGGCGCGGCGGTCAGCACCACCGCGGGCCTGGTCTCGGCGAGCAACAGGGTCAGGCGCTCGTCGGGCAGGCCGGGCTCGAGCGCCAGGTAGGCGCCGCCGGCGGCGAGCACCGCCAGGATCGCCAGCACCTGCGCCCGCGAGCGCTCGAGGCAGATCGCCGCCAGCACCTCCGGGCCGACGCCCAGGGCGCGCAGCCGGCGGGCCAGCTGGCCAGACCGGCGGGCCAGCTCGCCATACGTCCACTCGCCGTCGCCGTCGGCCACGGCCACCGCCCACGGGGTGCGCGCCGCCTGCTCGGCAAAGCGCTCGTGCAGGCAGCCGGCCGGCGGCAGGCTCTCGCCTGCGACCCACTCGACCAGCAGTTGCTGGCGCTCGGCCGCGGCCAGCAGCGGCAGCTCGGAGAGCCGCCTGCCCGGCTCGGCGGCGGCGGCGGCGAGCAGGCAGCGAAAGTGGCCGAGCATCCGCTCGGCGGTCGGGCGGTCGAACAGGCCGGAGCTGTACTCCCAGCTGCCGATGATCGCGGCCGGCGGCAACGCCTCCCGGCGGCCCGGCGGCCGAGCGGCCGGCTGCAGCGCCGTTCCCAGCCCGCGAGCCTCGGCAGCGTCCGGGATCAGGGTCACGTTGAGGTCGAACTTGGCGGAGCCGTTGCTGTGCAGCACCAACTGCTCGGTCGCCAGGCCGGGCAGGTCGAGACGCGGTGGCGGCGAGTCGTGAAAGCTCAGCATGACCTGGAACAGCGGGTTGCGGCTGCGATCACGCGGCGGGTTGACCGCCGCGACCACCTGGTCGAAGGGCAGGTCCTGATGGACGTAGGCTGCGGCAGCCGCCGGCATCACCCGGCCGAGGAGGTCCGCGAAGGTCGGGGCGCCGCCGAGGTCGGCCCGCAGCACCAGGTTGTTGACGGTCATGCCGATCAGGCACTCGCTGGCCCGCAGGCGGCGGTTGGCGACCCCCGTTCCGACCGCCACGTCGCAGCGGCCGGTGAGGCGGTGGAGCAGGGCCTGGAAGCCCGCCAGCACGGCGACGAAGAGGGTCGCATCGTGGCGCCGGGCGAGCGACCGCAGCCCGCCGGCCAGCGCCGCCGGCAGCGCGAAGGGCAGCGCCGCGCCGCGGTAGCTCGGCGTCGCCGGCCGTTGCCGGTCTGCCGGCAGGTCGAGCGGCTGGATGCCGGCCAGCGTGTGCCGCCAGAACTCGCGCTGCGCCGCCGCCTCCACCGTGGCCAGCCAGGCCCGTTGCCAGCAGGCGAAGTCGACGAACTGCACCGGCAGCGGCGCGAGCGGCGACGGCCGCCCGGCGGCGAAGGCGCGATAGAGCGTGAACAGCTCGTCGGTCAGCAGGTTGGAAGACCAGCCGTCGTGCACCAGGTGGTGCTCGACGAGCGCCAGCAGGTGATGCTCCGCGTCCAGGCGCAGCAGCGTCCAGCGCAGCAGCGGCAGCCGCTCGAGGTCGAAGGGGCGTTGCAGGTCGGCGGTCAGCAGGCGCCGCGCCACGGGTTCGCGCCGGGCCGGCGGCAGGGCGCCCAGAGCGACGATCGGCAGCGCCGTCGGGGCCGCCGCATGGACCCGCTGCACCGGCTCGCCCGCCACCGCCGGGAAGGTGGTGCGGTAGATCTCGTGGCGGTCGGTCATCGCGGCGAGGCTGGCGGCGAGCACGGGCACCGCCAGCGGCCCGCGGAAGCGATAGGCGCACTGCGTGTGGTAGGCGCGGCTGGCCGGCGCCAGCCGGCTGAGGTACCACACCCGCTCCTGAGAGCACGAGACCGGCAGCTCGCGCCCCGGCCGGCGCTCGACCCGCACCAGCTCCGGCTCTTCGCCCGGCGCCGCCGGGGACCGCGCACCCGCCGCCGGACCGCCGTCCCGGCCGCGAGCTGGCCGCAGCGCCGCCTCGACCGCCGCCGCGAGCGCCGCGGGGGTGGAGGCGGCGAAGAGCTGCGGCAGCGACAGCTGGACCCGGAAGGCCTCGCGCAGCCGCGCCAGCATCCGGGTGGCGTCGAGGGAATGGCCGCCCGAGGCGAGGAAGCCGTCGTCCAGGCTCACCTGCTCCTGGCCGAGGACCTCGGCCCAGATCGCCGCCACCCGTTGCTCCACCGGTGTCACCGGCGGCCGGCGCACCGGCGGCAGGCGTTGGTTGTCGCGGTCGGGCGCCGGCAGCGCCCGGCGGTCGAGCTTGCCGTTTTGCAGCCGCGGCAGGGCGTCGAGGAACACGAACGCCCCGGGCACCATGTGGTCGGGTAGGTCCCGTGCCAGGAAGCGGCGCAGTTCCTCACCGGATGGGGCGCCCACCAGGCCGCCGTGCGGCACGACGTAGGCGACCAGGCGGCGCTCGCCGCGGGCGCCGGCGCGCGCCATCACCACCACCTGGCGCACGGCGGGGTGGCGGCCGAGCACGGCGCCGACCTCGCCGGGCTCGATGCGGAAGCCGCGGATCTTGATCTGGTGATCGGCGCGCCCCAGCAGCTCGAGCACCCCGTCGGCGCGCCGGCGCGCGCGGTCGCCGGTGCGATAGAGCCTGGCGCCGCGTTCGGCCCCCCAAGGCTCGGGCGTGAAGCGCTCGGCGGTGAGGTCGGGGCGGCCGAGGTAGCCGCGGGCCACGCCGATGCCTGCCACGCAGACCTCACCCGGCACCCCGATCGGCGCCGGCTGGCCAGCGTCGTCGAGCAGGTACACCCGGGTGTCGGACAGCGGCCGGCCGGCCGGCAGGTCGCGAGTGGGGAGCCAGGGCTCCGCCGACGGCTCGAGCCGGAACAGGGTCGCGTTCACCGTCAGCTCGGTGGTGCCGTAGGCGTTGAGCAGCAGCAGACCGAGACCCTGGCAGCGCGCCGCCCTCTCGGGTGCGGCCCGCTCGCCGCCGACGACCAGGAACCGCAGGCAGCCCGGTGGCGCGGCGCCCCTGGAGTCGAGCTCGTCCAGCCATTGCTCCCAGTAGGCGACGGGGATCTGGGCTGCCGTCACCGCATGCTTCTCGAGGAGGTCCGTGAGCTCCCAGGGAGCCGCCAGCCGGTCCGCGCCGGCGAACACCACCGTCGCCCCGGCCAGCCAGGTCGGGAACATCTCCTCGATCGAGATGTCGAAGGCGATGGATGCCAGCTGCGGGAAGCGGTCCGTGGGCACGAGGCCCCACCGCGAGACGGTCTCGCACGCGAAGCTGGCGAGCGCCAGGTGGCTGATCGCGACTCCCTTGGGCGCGCCGGTCGAGCCCGAGGTGTACACCACATAGGCCAGGTTTTCCGGCACCGCGCCGGGCGGCGGCGCCGTGCCGGCGCGTCCGGCGATCGTCTCGTCGGGCGCATCGAGCCACACCGTCGTCAGGCCCCCCGCCGTCCGCGAGGTCCGTGCCGTCTCCGGCTGGGCCGCCCGGACGTCCGGCAGGCGGCCGGCGAGGCGGGACGAGCTGACGATCGCCGCGGCCGCCGCGTCGCCCAGCAGGAAGGCGATCCGGTCCGGCGGCAGCGCCGGGTCGAGGGGCAGGCAGACGCCGCCGGACGCGAGGATGCCGAGCCAGCCGACCGCGAGGTCGAACGAATGCTCGACGCACAGCCCGACCCGGATCTCGGGCCCGATCCCCAGCGCGGCCAGCCGGCGGGCGAGCCGATCGGCGCGGTGGGCGAGCGCGCCGTAGGTGAGCGCGCCACCGTCGCAGCAGGCGGCGACCGCGTCGGGCCGGTGCGCGGCGACGGCGGCGAAGAGCTCGTGGACGCAGCGGCCCGCCGGGGGCCCGCCGGCGCTGTCGTTCCACTCGCGTAGCACCTGCTGCACCTCGCCCGGCGACAGCAGCGGCAGCTGCGCGAGGGGAAGATCGGGGGCCGCCGCGGCGGCGGCGAGGAGCGTCTGCAGGTGGACCAGCAGCCGGCGGACGCTCACCGCGTCGAAGAGCGCGGTGCGGTAGGACATCGCCACCGCCAGCCCGCCTTCGCGGTCGACGCCGTCGTAGCGCAGCTCCAGCTCGCTGCTGACCGGCTCCGGCTCTGCCGGCGGGACCTCGAGCCGCAGCCCCGGCACCGCGGCGAGGGGAGGCGGAGCCGGCCGCGGCGCGAGCAGCACCTGTGTCAGCGGTATGGTGCTGCGTGGATCCAGCGCCCGCAGCTCCGCGGCCACCCGCGCAAACGGCAGGCGCTGATGGCCGAAGGCCTCGCGGCACAGGTCGCCGGCGCGTCGCAGCTGGTCGCGGAAGCTGCCGCCGGCGACGCTTCCCGGGAGGAGCAGCAGGTTCTCGAACGGGCCGACGGCCGCGTCGAGGTCCGGGCTGGGGCGGCCGGCGACCGGAGTGCCGACCGGCACCTCTGTCTGGCCGCAGGACCGGCTGAGGAGCAGCTGCAGGCCGGCCAGGAGGGTCGCGAGCAGGGTCGCGCCCTGGGCGTTGCCGAGCTGGCGCAGCGACGCGACGAGCCGCGGCGGCAGCTGGCAGGGCTCGACCGCGCCGGCGCAGGCCGGGGCGGTGCCCCGCGGGCGGTCGGTGGGCAGGTCGAGGATCGGTAGCTCGGTGCCCAGGCGGGCACGCCACCCGGCCAGCTCGCCCGCCGCTTCAGCGCCGCTCAGCCATCGCCGCTGCCAGGCGGCGAAGGCGGCATAGCTTGGCGCCGGCGGCAGCGCCGGCAGCCGACCCTCCCGCTGCGCCGCGTACAGCGCCACCCACTCGGCGCGCAGCAGCTCGGCCGACCGCCGGTCGGCGATCGCCGCATGCACGGTCAGCAGCAGCAGGTGGTCGTCCGCCGCGCGGCGGACCAGCCGGGCGCGCAGCGGCGGTCGCCGCGCGAGGTCGAAGGGCTTCCAGGCCGTCGCCCGGATGATGCGCCGCGCCTCGCCGTCCCGCCGGTCCGGCGACAGCGCCGCCAGGTCGAGGAGTTGGAGGCCGGGGTGCGCGGGGATCGCGAGCTGCGCGGGGTCTGCCGCCTTGGCGATCTCCTGCACCCGGCAGCCGTCGCGGACCGGAAACGAGGTGCGCAGTGCCTGGTGGCGGGAGATCAGCGCCTGCAGCGCTCGCTCCGCCGCCGTCAGATGGAGCCGGCCGAGGAGGCGCACCGCCGGTTGCAGATGATGCCCCGGGCTCGCCGGCGGCGGGAACCCATGCGACCACACCTCCTGCTGCGCGAAGGAGAGCGGTGTGCATAGGGGGGCCATCTATTTTCACACTTCCATTGTAGACGACAGTACTATAGCACCAAGATTACCTTATGCTAAAGTCACTCTATGAATGAATCGGATCCGGCGCCGCAATCGGGCTGGACCTCGCCCTACGGCCCATTCGCCCGTCTCTACGACCGCCGCTGGGGCCGCCGTATCCGCGACCTGATGCTGCCGGTGCTCGAGCCGTTGCTGCTGCGGCACCTGCCGGCTGGGGCAGGCGTGCTGGACGTCGGTTGCGGCCCGGCGTGGATCTCGCAGGCCCTGGCCGAGCGCGGCTTCGCGGTGACCGCTCTCGACATCGACGCCGACATGCTCGGGCTGGCTCGCGCCAACGCGCCGGGATGCCGCCTGCTGCGGGCGGACGCGCGGCGGTTCCGGCTGCCGCCGGTGTTCGCGGGCGCGCTCTCGACCTCGGGCGCCCTCAACGAGCTGCTGACCCTGCCGGAGATCGCCAGCGTGCTGGCGAACGTCCACCACGCCCTGGTCGCGGGAGGGCGCTTCTGCTTCGACTGCCTGCTCGATGGCGATTTCGAGGGCCGCGACAGGCCCTTGCAGGCGCTGGTCGAGGACGATTTCGTGGAGCTCTGGTGCGAGCGCTTCGACGCGGCGGCGGCCCGCCTGAGCGCCGACGTCACCCTCTTCCACCTCGAGGACGGCGGCTGGCAGCGCTGTGACATCACTGACTGCCAGCAGCTCTACACGGCGGCGGGGATCGCCGGCGCGCTGGCCGAGGCAGGTTTTCGCGGCATCCGAGTGCTGAGCGCGGCGCGTGACCTCGGCTGCCCCGATCTCGCGGGCCGCACCTTCTTCGTGGCCGAGAAGGCGCCGGGTTCCGACCGGCGGGGAGGAGCGGAATGAACGATCCGACCGGTGAGACCGGCTATCCGGAGCTCTGGGCCGACGTCTACAATCGGCTGGCAGGCGCCGGCCAAACGGCGCGGGTGATGGCGGCGTGCGAAGCGTTGCTGTTTCCCGGCCTGCCGGTCGGCGCGCACTTCCTGGAGCTGGGTTGTGGTACCGGCCATGTCGCACGGGAGCTGCTCGCCCGCGGCTTCGTGGTGACCGGCCTCGATCTGTCGGAGGCGATGCTCGCCCATGCCGCCGTCAATGCGCCGGGAGGTCGCTTCGTGGCCGCGGACATGCGCCGGTTCGACCTGCCGCCGGTGCATGACGCCTGCCTGGCGATTGCCAGCATCGGTCATCTGGCGACTGCCGGCGACCTCGCCGCGACCTTCGCCAACGTCCACCGCGCGCTGCGCCCGGGAGGCCGCCTGCTGTGTGAGGTCATCCTGCCGGGCGTGCTCGACGACGACCGGGTCTACCCCTTCGTCGCCGACGACCTGGCGATGGTCGAGCGCGAGTCCTACCCGGAAGGCGGCAGCTACACCGACACCACGACCACCATCTTCTACCGCCGCGGCGACGGCTGGCAGCGCTGGAACGGCCGTTGGCGGGAGACGAACCACGCGGAGGCCGTGCTGCGCGCCGCCCTCGCCGGCGCCGGTTTCGCCGCCACGCGGGTCTGCGACGGCACCCGCGATCTGGCGCTGCCCGAGCTCGCCGAGCGCACCTACGTGATCGCCACCCGTCCCGCCGGTCCGCCGGGATAGGAGGCCCGGCGCCGACCGCCGGCACCCTCGTGCCTCGTGCTCGGGCGGAGGCGGTGAAAACCTTTCCATCTGCGCCAGCGTAGTCTTGCCAATGGCAACGCGGAGAGGACGGTTGCGCGTCGGGTGGGTGGCGGCCCTGCTCGGTCCGGTGGCGGCCGCGGCGGTCGTGGCGACGATGGCGGCGCCGGCCGGATCCCAGCCTGAGCTGTTCGGGGAGGGCGTGATCTCGACCCCGGACGACGAGCAGGGGATCACCTTCTCGCGGGACGGGGAGAGCGCGTACTTCACCAAGCGGACGCCGACGACGAACACGGCGCCGCGCCTGGTGATCTGCGTGACACGGCGGGTCGGAGGCAGCTGGCGGCAGCCGCGGGTGGCTCCCTTCTCCGGCAGGTTCAACGATTTCGGCCCGACGATCTCACCCGACGGCGCCAGGCTGTTCTTCTCGTCGGATCGGCCCGTACCAGGACGGGCGCCAGCCGCCGGCGCGCCTCCGGACGTCGATCTGTGGGTGATGGAGCGCCGCGGCGAGGGGTGGAGCGAACCGCGCGACCTCGGGGCGCCGGTCGACAGCGCGTCGGTCGAGCAGAACGCCAGCGTCGCCGCCGACGGCACGCTGTATTTCAGCTCCGACCGGCCCGGCGGCAAGGGGAGCTTCGACCTCTACCGTTCGCGCCTCGTCCATGGCAGCTACACGGAGCCCGAGAACCTCGGCGAGCTCAATAGCGAGGCCTACGACGGCCAGCCCTGCGTTGCGCCGGATCAGAGCTTCATCGTCTTCGCGTCGAGCGGGCGGCCCGACGCCCTGCACGGCGGCGGCGTGGTCTATCCCCGCGGCGATCTCTACGTGAGCTGGCGCAGCGCCGCCGGCTCGTGGAGCGCACCGCGCAACCTCGGGGAGCCGATCAACAGCGCGGCCTCGGAATCGAATCCGAGCCTGTCGCCGGATGGCCGGTGGCTCTTCTTCAGCAGCGAGCGCAGCCCGTTCACCGTGCCGATGCGGCGACGGCTCTCGGCGCGCGAGCTGATGGCGCAGCTGAGCGCGACCCTCAACGGCTCGGGCAACATCTACCGGATCGCCACCGCCGCCCTGCGCCGCCAGCTTGCCGGTGCCGCGCCGACCGAGCCGCCGGTCGAGGCCGGCCCTGGCGAGGCGGCAGACAGGACGCCGGCGCCGGCGCCGCGGTGGCCGGCCGCGGTGCTCGCTCCGATCGCGGCCGCGGCGGGCTTGCCGCCGTATGCCGCCGCCAAGCGGCTGCTGGCGCCGCGGCTGTTCGGCGAGGGGGTCATCTCGACCGCTGCCGACGAGTTCGGCGGTCAATTCACCGCTGACGGCCGCACCCTCTTTTTCAATCGATCGGTGCCCCGCTCCCAGCTCTACACGATTTTCGTCTCGACCTTCGGCGGCGGCCGTTGGAGCGTCCCCGAGGTGGCCCCGTTCTCGGGAGAGTGGCGCGACTTCGATGCGGTGATCTCGCCGGACGGCGCACGGCTCTACTTCATCTCCGACCGTCCGCACGACGGCCGGCCGGCCCGCGAGTACTCGGTATGGGCCCTCGATCGCCGCCCGGACGGCTCCTGGGGCGAGCCATGGCGCCTCCCCGAGCCGGTCAATCCGGCCGCCGGAGATCCGCTCGGCGGCAGCGCTCATTTCATCTCGGCCACCCGCGACGGCACGCTTTACTTCACCTCGACGCGAGCCGGAAACCTCGGTCCGGTCGACGTCTACCGCACCCGCCTGCAGCAGGGCCGCTACACCCCCGCCGAGAATCTCGGTCCAATCATCAACGGCCCCGGCTGGCTGAACCTGGAGGCCCTCATCGCCCCTGACGAGAGCTTCCTCGTCGTCAGCGCCTATGGGCACCCGGATACCTACGGCGACAGCGACCTCTACGTCAGCTACCGGCGAGGCGGCGCCTGGCTGCCGCTGCAGAACCTCGGCGCCGGGATCAACAGCGCGGCCCGCGACTACAGTCCCCGCATCTCCCCGGACGGACGCTATCTCTTCTTTGCCAGCGAGCGCGGCCTGCCCACCGACCAGCGCTCGCGCCGGTTCAGCTACCGCGAGCTGACGAGCGCCATACGCGGCATCCGCAATGGTCTGGGCAACCTCTATCAGGTCGATCTGGCCGCTGCCCTGCCGCCCGCGCCAGCGGTTCGCGGCCTAGAACGGAGTGCACCGGTGCAGGGAGCTGCAATACCAGGCGCTCAGGCCCCCGGGACAGGAAGCGCAGTCGAGGTCGCGGAGGCAGAACGAGCCCACGCAGGTGCGCGCGATCGCCGGCGCCGCCAGCTCGGACGCCGAGCAGATCCGGGCCGTCATCTGCGCCGCCGGTTGCGCCAGGCCGTTCAAGAATGCCTGGTCCTGGGGTGCGCGCGCGCTGTCCGACACGGTCGCCACGCCGAACGCCGAGAGCAAAACCATCGTTGCCAGTAACGCCGATCTCGCCATCTGTGCATCCTCCTCGTAGAGCAGCGGTTCAACTTCGCGCCGGCGAGTGTCTCACAGTGCAAAATAAATTCATAAAGGGGGGAAGGGTAGGGGGTGACCTGGCTTGTCGGGCATCCGCGAGTTGTGATAACCATCGCGAATGCAAAAATTAAGGAGCGTCGCCTCCAGACCCGCCGCCCTCCTGCTGCTCCTCGCGGTCCTGGCGGTGGGTGCCGCCCGGGCCGACTCCTGCCCGGCCAACGGCGCCCCGCTGCCCAGCGCCGCCCAGCGCCAGGCGATCGTGCCCATCGTGCTGCTGCGCTGCTTCCTGCCGGCAGCGGAGATCGAGGTGATCATCGGCACCATCGGCCACGACCCGCAGCCGTCCTCCACCAATCCGCTGGACGACAGCGGCAAGCTGAATCCCGACGGCTCGCTGCGCCCACCGCTGACCGCGGTGGAGATCCAGGCGCTGATCGACATGCACACCGTCCTGGACCAGGACATGAGCGCCGGGGCCATCATCCGCAAGTTCGTGCCGAACGGCGACGTCGGCGGTTTCCTCTACGGGCGGACGGTCATCAGCTCGAATGGCAAGCTGCTGGTGGTCAGCACCAACACGGTGCGCGGGTTCGTGGGCCTCGAACGCAACACGCTGGGCCTCGACGCCGGCCAGGCCATCGCCGCCGTCGGGCTCGACTACGAAACCGCGCTCCGCGGACAGTTCACCGATGCCGTCGCCGGTTCCAGCTTCCGCCGTCTGGTGGCCGTCGAGATCCAGGCGCATGGCCTGCATTCCATTCGACACGTCATGACCGCCCAGGGGGCGAGCCAGGCCGAGATCCCGCTGGGCCAGGACCTGAACGATCTCACCGAGGCCACCGCGCCGGCGCTCGCCGGGCGCACCTTCCAGATGAACCGGCAAGGCCAGACCAACCCCTACACCGGCCTGGGCATCTCGGACGACATCGGCCTCATGGTGTTGCAGCGCCCGGAGGAGGAGTATCCGCTCCACCTCAACGAGGAAGACACGATGCTGACGCCGACGCCGCTCGGGGTCGGCGATCTCCTGGTACGGCGGAGCGTGCGCGGTGACGAGACGGTGGTCGCGGTCTACGCCGAGGTCACGGCGGACGACGGCAGCGTCGCCAATGCGTGGCAGCTTTCGCCCAACCTCTCGGCGGCCGACGTCGCCTACTACCAGAGATTGATCGGCGAAGCCGCGGCGCGCGTCGCCATCGCCGGCGGCTGACCGGTAGCGGCTCGCTGTCCCGGGTAACCTCGCCCCGCCGGCGCGGTATAGCCCTGGCGAGGAGGTGCTGCTCATGCGGATGACCGGCAATGGCAGGTGCGGGACGGCGGCGACCGCCGCGACCGCGGCGACCGCGGCGACCGTGGCGATCGCCGCGGGGGCGATGCTGCTGGCGGCGGCGGTCCTGGCGGGGCCGGCACGCGCCGGCTGGGCGGTGCGCAAGGACGAGACCGTCCGGAAGACTTTCACCCTCGGCACGGCGGCCGGCGGCGGCCGGACGATCGAGGTCGACAACTTCAGCGGCGCGGTGCGGGTGCGCGGGGTGCGCGCCGGCGGCGAGGTGACGCTCTCCATCCACGAGACCTGGAGCGCCGGATCGGAGGCGAGGCTGGCGGCGGGCCGGCGCGAGGTGCGGCTCGAGGTAACCGAGACGCCTGGCAAGCTGCGGCTCTACGTGGACGGCCCGTTCCGCTCGCGCGACGACCGCAGCTCCCGCTTCCGCGGCTGGGAAAGCCTGGGCTACGAGGCGAGGTTCGATTTCGATCTCGAGGTGCCGGCCGACGTCGAGGTGGTCGCCGGCACCGTCAACGACGGCGAGGTGCGCCTCGCCGGCATCGACGGCCGCTTCGCTGCCCATAACGTCAACGGCCCGGTGACGCTCGAGCGCATGGGCGGGGCGGGTGAGGCACGTTCCGTCAACGGCCCGGTGGTGGCGAGCTTCGCCCGCAATCCCGCGGCCGCCTGCACCTTCGAGACGGTGAACGGCCGCATCGAGGTCACCTTCCAGCCGCGGCTCGCCGCCGACCTGCGCTTCAAGACCCTGAACGGCGAGGTCTATACCGATTTCGACTACACCGAACGGCAGTTGCCGCCGGAGGCGATGCCCGCCGAATCCTCGCATCCCCACTACCGCTATCGCGCTCACGGGGGCTTCGGGGCGCGGGTGGCAGGCGGTGGGGCGGAGCTGGCCTTCCGGACCGTCAACGGCGACATCCTGATCCGCCGCCAGGGCGCCTGAGCCTCGCCCCGCGCCCTGCGGTTCGTGCTCTTGACATGTGACTGTTAGGTCACGTATTGTCGCCGGCATGGACGCGGTCTTCAGGGCTCTCGCCGATCCGACGCGCCGCAGGCTGCTCGACGAGCTCTTCCAGCAGGACGGGCAGACGCTCACCGCCCTCGAGCAGCGGTTGCCGATGACCCGCTTCGGCGTGATGAAGCACCTCCGGGTGCTCGCGGCGGCGAATCTCGTGGTCACCAGGCGGCGTGGCCGCGAGAAGCTTCACTTCCTGAATCCGGTCCCGATCCGGCTCGTCCACGACCGCTGGGTGAGCAAGTACGCCGAGCCTTGGGCCGCGCATCTGAGTGGGCTCAAGCAACGACTGGAGGAGAGAACCATGGAAAAAGTTTTCGAGATCTACATCCGCACCACGCCGGAGCGCCTGTGGCAGGCGATCACCACCAGCGAGATCAGGACCAAGTACTCCTTCGGGGCCGTCGTCACCTCCGACTTCACGCCGGGCTCGCGCTTCGAGATGCGCACCCCCGACGGTCATCTCCTGGGCGAGGGCGAGAACCTCGAGGTCGATGCGCCGCACCGCCTGGTCCAGACCATGGTCCCCTTGTGGAGCGCCGAAATCCAGGCCGAGGGTCCCTCGCGGATCACCTGGGAGATCGCGCCGCAGGGCGAGGTCTGCCGGCTGACCCTCACCCACGACCAGATCCGGGAGGGTGCCAGCATGGAGGTCTACGGCGGCTGGCCGATGCTGCTTTCCAGCCTCAAGTCGCTGCTCGAGACCGGCCAGTCGATGGACTTCAAGCCTCCAGCCGAGGTGATGGAGCGCTGGCAGCGGAGCCTCGAACCGGCGCCCGCCGGCGGCAGCGCTTCCTGAACCACCGCGACGCAGCCGGCGGCGGCGCGTCCAGGAGTCGCTGCCGGCGCGCCGCCGCCGGCTGTCATCAGTTGGACTACAAGATGATCGGCGGTTGTCTGATAGTGCCCCCCGGGGCCGGCGGCTAGAGTCGAGCCGTGGCGCCAGGGCGGCACGGCGTGACCATCGCCTCCGGCCGGGGCGCTTTCGTCCCGCCCAACCACCGATGGGTGATTCCGATTCCATCCGCATCCTGTTGCTCGAGGACGATGCCGGCGACGCCGAGCTGCTGAACCGCGAGCTGCGGCGGTCGGGGGTCGACTGCCGTTGCGAGCGGGCCTACAACGAGCCCGGATTCCTCGCCGCCCTGGCGGCGCCTCCCGACCTGATCCTGGCCGACTACCACCTGCCGGGCTATGGCGCGCTCGACGCCTTGCGGGCGCTGCGCGACCGCAGCCTGGAGGTGCCGGTGATCGTGGTCAGCGGCACCATCGGCGAGGAGGCGGCGGTCGAGTGCCTGCGGGAAGGGGCCACCGACTACCTGCTCAAGGACCGCCTGGCGCGCCTGCCGCAGGCGGTGCGCAACGCGCTCGAACAGGCGCGCCTGCGCCGGGCGGTGGTCGACGACGTCACCGAGCAGATGCGGGCGGAGGCGGCGCTGCGCCGCAACCAGCAGCTGTTGCAGGCGATCGTCGACGGCGCGGCGGCGGAGATCTACGCCACCGACCTCGAGGGGCGGTTCCTGCTCGCCAATCAGCGTTTCCTGGAGCGGCTCGGCGTCGGCCAGGCCGAGATCATCGGCCGGCGCGCGTACGAGGTCATGGCGGCGGAGGCCGCCGGCCTGGTCCAGGCGCGCGACCGGGAGGCGCTCGCGGCCGGCGCCGCGGTCGAGCACGAGGAGGAGGTGACGTATCGCGGCGAGCGGCGCACCTGCCTCGCGGTGCGGTTCCCGCTGCTCGACCCCGAGGGGCGGGTCTTCGCGCTCTGCGGCATCGCCACCGACGTCACCGCGGTCAAGCACCTCGAGGCGCAGCTGCGGCAGGCGCAGAAGATGGAGGCGATCGGCCAGCTCGCCGGCGGCATCGCGCACGACTTCAACAACCTGCTGACGGTGGTGCAGGGTTACACCCAGATCGCCCTGGAGCGGCAGGCGGACGGCGAGCTGCGCCGCCCGCTCGAGGAGATCGCCAGGGCCGCCGACCGGGCGGAGGACCTGGTGCGCCAGCTCCTCGCCTTCAGCCGCCGGCAGACGCTGGCGCCGGCGGCCTACGACCTCGATACGGTGGTGGCGGGAGTCGAGGGCATGCTCGGGCGGCTGCTCGGCGAGGACGTCGAGCTGGCCATCCGGCTGCGGGCGGCGTCCGGCCGGGTCGTCGTCGTCGACCGCGGCCAGCTCGAGCAGGTGATCGTCAACCTGGCGGTCAACGCCCGCGACGCCATGCCCGAAGGCGGCATCCTGCTGATCGAGACCGCCGATGCCGAGCTCGACGCTTCCTACGCCGCGTCACGGCCGGAAGCGAGCACCGGCCCCCACGCGATGCTCTCGGTGAGCGACACGGGCTGCGGCATGGACGCCGCGACGCGCGCCCGGATCTTCGAGCCCTTCTTCACCACCAAGGAGCCGGGCAAGGGCACCGGCCTCGGTCTGGCGACGGTCTACGGCATCGTGCGGCAGAGCGGCGGCCATCTCGAGGTCGAGAGCGAGCCCGGTGGCGGCTCGACGTTCAAGATCTATCTGCCCTCGACGCCGCTCCCTGCCGGGCCCGCTGGCCGGCGAGTGCCGGCGGAGCGGCCGCCGGGTGGCACCGAGACGGTGCTGCTGGTCGAGGACGACCCGGCGCTCCGCGAGCTCGTCGAGACCTGGCTCGCGGCCGGCGGCTACACGGTGGTCTCGGGGGCGACGGTCTCGGGATGCCTGGATCGGGCAGGCAGGCATCAGGGTCCCATCCAGCTGCTGCTCACCGATTTCATCCTGCCCGAGGGGCGCGGCACCGAGGTCGCGGTGCGGCTGGCGCGGGTGCGGCCCGAGGCCCGTGTGCTCTTCATGTCGGGTTACACCGGCGACCGGCTGAGCCACAGCGGCGAGCTGCCGGCGGCAGCCTGGTTCCTGGCCAAGCCGTTCACCCAGGCGGCGCTGCTCGCCAAGGTGCGCGCGGTGCTGGACGATGCCAAGGATGGATGGCGGCCGCCGCGGTGACCAGCGAGGCGGGCCCGCGCCGGCGAGCAGCCGCCGGCGTGGAGGGATGACGCCGCGGCGTCAGGAGGCGACGGCAGGCAGTGGCGGCAGCACGCTGCCGATGCGGCGCGACAGCCGCCGCGGCAGGGTGGCGAAGAACAGGCTGCCGGCTCCCGGGACGCTGCGGGCGCCGACGCTGCCGCCCTGCGCTTCGATCAGGCGTTTGGTGACCGCCAGGCCCAGGCCGGTGCCGAGGGGCAGCTCGCCGGAACCGGCGGCGGCGAGCTGGTGGAAGTCGGTGAACAGCCGCGCCAGCTGATCAGGCTTGATGCCCTCGCCGGTGTCTTCGACCTCCAGGCGGAACTGCTGCGGCTCCTGCGGCAGGAGCCGTACCGTCACCCGGCCGCCGGGCGGCGTGTGCCTGAGCGCGTTCGAGAGGTAGTTGAAGAGAACCTGCTTGAGCTTCGCCGGGTCGGCCACCACCTGACCGACTTCCGGGGCGGTCTCGAGCTCCACCCGGATGCCCTTGACGGCCGCCTGGGCGTGCAGCGCGTCGATCACCTCGGCGGCCAGCTTGGCCGGCGACAGCCGCTGGGGCCGGAACTCCATCTTGCCGGCCTCGAGCTTTGCCAGGTCGAGCACGCCGTTGAGCAGCTCGAGCAGGTGCCGCGAGCTGGAGAGGACGTGCTCGAGGTAGCGCCGCTGGCGCGGATTGACGTCGCCGGCCTTGCCGTCGTGGAGCAGCTCGGCGAAGCCGACGATGGCGTTGAGCGGCGTCCGCAGCTCGTGCGACATGGCGGCCAGGAACTCGCTCTTCAAGCGGTTGGCCTCGACCGCCGTGCGCCTGGCATGCTCCAGCTCGCGGTTGTGGCGGTGCATCTCCTCGAGCTGTCGCCGCTCGCCGAGGTCGCGCGCGACGGTCGAGATCCCCGCCGGGCGGCGGCGGGGGTCGAGCAGCGGCGAGAGTGCCAGCGACACCTCGACCGGCGCGCCACTCTTCCGCACCGGGGAGGCCCGGTAGTGGCAGAGCCTGGCGCCGCCGGCCAGGCGGCCCAGGATCGCCGGCACCTCGTCCGGATGGCCGGGTGGCATGAGCATGAGGATGGAGCGCCCGACCGCCTCGGCGGCGGTGTAGCCATAGGCGCGCTCTGCTCCCAGGCTCCAGCTGATGATGGTGCCGTCCAGGGAGACGCTGACGATGGCGTCGTCCGACGATTCGACGATGGCCGCCCGCAGCGAATGGACCTGATCGGCCTCTGCCAGGCGCACCGCGCGGTCGACGGTCCCCGGCAGCCTCGCCGGCCAGTCGCCGGTCCGGCGCACGACGTCGGCGGCGCCGCGCCGCAGCGCCTCGGCGGCGGTGTCCTCGGTGCCCGCGGTGCGCTCTGGGCTCTCGTCGCCTCGGCCGGCGGTGGCGACGACCATGATGACCGGCGTCCGCACCGGCGTGGCGAGAGCTTCGGCGAGCACCTCCCATGGCGGGCCGCCGGGCAGGCTGTCCGCCAGCACCACCGCCGCGAAGCTCTTGCGGGCGAGCAGCTCGACCGCCTCGGCGGCGTTGCCGGTGACCCGCGGCGCGTAGCCGGCGCGCCGCAGGGCGCGGCTCGCGAGCAGCGCGCCGACCTCGTCGGCCTGGACGACCAGGACCACCGCGACACCGCCGCGGTCGATCACGGCTGGCCCTCGCGGCGGCTGGGAGTAGCTGGTTTCCTGGTCACGGTGGAGCGGCCGGCGCCGGCGTGGCAGGCGAGCGCGGGCTGCGCTGTCTGAGTTGGCGCCTGAACTAAGTTTATACGCAAATAGCGTGCCGGCAATGGGTGCGAGAGGCCGTGGGCGACGGCGGTCGAATCGATGACCATGACATACGCTTGACATCAAGAAACAAGACCATATCATGTCATGAAACAGATGGACCGAGAGGCTCGGAGCCGGATCTTCGGCAGCCGGGCCGATCGGCCTGGATGGCTTTCCCGGAAAGGGGGCAGCGGATGAGAGTCGATCGGAGGCCAGGTCCAAGGCGACGGGAGGTGCTGGCGGCGCTCGACGAGGCGAGGCTGGCCGAGGTGCGCGGCGGCCTCAAATCGGAGCGGGTGCAGGGCGACGGCCCGACCGGACCGGGCGGCGGTTAGCGGGTTCGTACGCTCCCGGGAAGAAGTTACACGGGGGTCGGGGGGGCCGGGAGGCCCTCGCCGGCCCCGCTCACCGGCCCAGGCCCAGCCCCTGGTCGAGGGCGCGTTCGAGCTCACGCGCGACCGCCTGCGCCGCCGCTCCGACCTGCAGGCCGACCCGCGGCGGCAGCAGGAGGAGAACGCTGTCGAGGGTCGCGGGGCCCATGCCGCGGATGGCGGTCTCGATGGCGTCCCGCGCGGCGCGATGGGCCTGCTGACAGGCTTGTAGCACCGCGGTGGCACGCTCGAGGTCGCGCCGGACCTGGGAGGGGCGCGGTGGGCGCGGTGGGCGCGGGGGCGAGGTGCCGGCGGCGGCGCCCGGCAGGGCACGGACCTCCTGCTTGGCGTGGTGCAGCCCGGCGATGGCCCGCCGGTAGTCGTGGAGGCAGCCGGCGAGGGAGGCCACGGTAGGCAGGTCCGCGGCGCGCTTGGGGCGCAGCGCGGCGAGGACGGCGTGGTCGCGGAGCCTGCCGTAGGTCCGCAGCCTTCCCTGGTTGAGACGCTCGGCGGCGCCGGGGTCGCGGAGCAGGGAGCGGACGGCCCGGGCGGGGTCGGCGTACACCGAGGTGGCGGCGCTGGTGACCGAGCGGCGGGCCTCGACGACCCGCGAGCGGGCGTCGCGCAGCGCCGTGAGGCTGGCCAGGGCGTCGCGGAGGGGGCGCTGCTCCCGCTTCGCCAGCACCGTCGCCGCGGCCAGCTCCTGCAGCTTGGCGACGGCGCGGCGGAGATCGGCCGCCGCGTAATCGCCGGCGAGATCCTTGCGCGAGCCGTGGAGCGCGGGCCGCTCGCGAGGCGCGTCGAGGCGCTCGCCACGGCCGGGGTGTCGCGAGACCTCGGCGGCGTCGATGCCGGCGCCGGGGTCGACACGGGCGCTCGGGTGCTGCTCGAAGAGGCCGCGAAGGGCGTCGCCGGCGCCGATCGCCGCCGGCCGGTCGGGATCGCCGAGGAGGATCACCTTGGCGCCGTGCTGGTCGGCGTGGGCGAGGATCCGGCCGAGCTGGCGCACGTCGAGCGCTCCGGCCTCGTCGAGCAGCAGGACGGAGCGGGAGTGGAGCCGGCCGGTGCCCGCGGACCAGTCCCGGTCGAGGCCGGCCAAAGGCTGGGACGGTGCGCCGGTGGCGGCCTCGAGCGCCGCGGCGATCCTGGCGGCGACGGCGGCGCCGCGCACCTCGTAGCCCTGGTCGCGATAGGCGGCGGCGACGGCGCTCGCCGCTGCCGTCCTGGCGGGGCCGGCGGGGCCGGCGATCTGCGCCAGGTCGGGCCCGCTCGTCGCATGGAGGACGGCGGCGCTTGGCCCGACGCCGACGCCGAGGCCGGGGCCGGTCCTGCGGTCGCGCTCGCGGGTCTCGGGCACGGGTGCGGGCTCCAGGCGGTGGGCGGTCCGCGACGCCAGGGCGGCGGCCGAGGCCAGCAGCCGGGCTTCGGCGTCGAGGTAGTCGCGCGTGGTGTAGCGGCCGGTGCCGCGGCCGTCCTTGCCGAGATCGAGGAGCTGATCGGAGCGCAGGGCTGCCTGGACCAGGGCGGCGCGATCCGGATGGTGGAAGGTGGCGCGGTGGAGGTCGGCCGCGGAGAACGTGGCGCAGGTGGCGGTGAGGCGATCGAGGAGCGCCGCGGCGCGCCGCTCGAGACTCGCGCCGGCCGGCGGGTCGGGCGCCGGCCCGGGCGGCCCCTGGGCGGGTGCCCGGCCAGGCGCCTGGTCGGGCGGCATGAGCGCTGGCGGCTCGGGGTGCTGCGCGCGATGTTCGAGGAAGGTCTCGCCGAAGCGGCGGGCAAGCTTCGGACCGCTCAGCGAGGCGTCGACGTTGGAGAGGGAATCGTAGCCGGAGCCGTCGGTGACCACCAGGCCGGCACGTCTGGCCCCGGGCGCCAGGCGGAAGCCGTGGACGGCGAGGCGCCGCTCGAGGTCGCGCCAGTCGGCCGCCTCGGCGAAGGCGGTGGCCGCCTGCTCGCGGACGCGATCGCCCAGAGGCTGCCTGCCGCCGTGCCGCGTTTTGAGGTAGGCGCCGGAGGTGAGCTTCGGTATGGAGAGATCGGGCGCGACGTGCGGGGCCAGGCCGAGTTCGCTTTCGATGCGCCGCAGGGCAATTTGGGCCTTGCGCAGATCCAGGCATGACCGCCATACGCCGCCATCGTCGCCGACGCGATTGACCACGACGTGCACGTGCTCGTGAGCGGTGTCGCGGTGAGCGACGATCAGCGCCTGGTGGCCGGCGAGGCCCAATCGATGCAGCAGCAGGTCGACGGCCTGGTCCCACTGTGCCTGCTCGAGGTGCTCGCCGGGGCGTACGCTCAGGCCGCAATGGTAGACGGGGCATTGGACGCGCGGGTGCTCGCCGGCGGCGCGCATGACCTGGGCGGCTGCCAGCGGGCCGTCCACGGCGTCGAGCCGGCGATAGGAATGCCATGCGACGCGGTCGGGGTCGGGCGCACCCCGGCCACCCAGGAGGTAGGCGACGAGCCGGCCAAAATCCCGGCCGAGGCCGGTCGCCCTGGCGCTTGCGGTCAGTCGGCCGCCCTTGAAGACCTTCACGCCCCGGGCTCCGAGGGCCATGCCGCATCGGCCCGGAGAAGGGCGGCGAGCAGCTCGCGGACCTCCGCCAGGATCTCGGCGGTCCCATGCTGCAGGTCCGGTGCGACGACGATGCCGCGTTCGGCCAGGTTGAGCAGCTGCCGGAGGTTGAGGCTCGCCCTATGGACGGCGACGATCGCCGCGCGGATGGAGCGGCGCCGGGCGCCGGGGTTGACATCCAGGACGAGCTGGCTGATGAACCCGGCCAGCGTCTGCCCGCAGGCGTGGGCATACTCGCCAACCGTCTTGGCTTGGTCCGGGGTAAGGCGGATGGTTACCCGGCGTGAGGGCTCGGCGCTTGGTAGCCCGGGGTTTCGCCGGTTTCCGGCCATGTGTGCGCTCCTCCGAGCCGTTGGAGACCAAAGCGAGGACCAGCCGTCGCCATGGTCCGAGCTCGTATTGGGGGACAGCGTACAGCATGCTGGAGCCAAAGACAAGCCTAATTCATGGTCACATGTGGCCGCGGCGCTCCGGTAAGCTCTATGGAGCACCATCGAGCGGCGCCCATGACTGAGCTGGCGGCCGGCGCGATCGACGCCTTGACCTCCGGCGCCGGGTCAAGGAGCGGTTGCTGCATCCACCACGAGCGCCAAGACTGCCTGAGCGCTGCTGTAGTATTAGCTCCCCCCTGGCAATGGCAGCGGCGGCATGATCGACACCCTTCCACAGCAGAAGACCCTGCCGCACAGCGAGGAGTCCGAGCGGGCGGTGCTCGGCGGCATCCTGCTCGACCCGGCGGTGTTGCCGACGATCGCCGGGCGGCTGCGGCCCGACGACTTCTACCTCGACCGCCACCGGGTGCTGTACGACGCGATGCTCGAGCTGCAGGATGCGCGGGTCGGGATCGACCTGCGCACGGTGCAGGCGAAGCTCGAGCAGCAGCTGAAGTTCGACGCGGTGGGGGGGCTCGCCTACCTGGCGGGGCTCGATCTGGACCTGCCGGACATCGGCCGCATCGACGCCTACGTCGAGATCGTCAAGGAGCGGTCGGTGCGGCGGCGGCTGATCCAGGCTGCCGGCCAGATCATCCGCGACTGCCTGGACGGCGGCGTCGACGCGCGGGAGGCGCTGGGGCACGCCGAGCAGACCATCCTGGGGCTGGGGGAGGAGGCGGTGCAGCGCGGCTTCGTGGCGCTGGCCAACGTCTTCCACGAGACCCTGGAGGAGCTCGAGGAGCGCCCTGGCAGCCTGCTCACCGGCGTGCCCACCGGCTTCATCGACCTGGACCGCATCAGCCACGGCTTGAACCGCGGCAACCTGATCATCATCGCCGGCCGCCCGGGCATGGGCAAGACCAGCTTCGCGCTCAACGTCGCGCAGCACGTGGCGATCCGCGAGCGGCGCACGGTCGGCATCTTCTCGCTCGAGATGGGGCAGCAGGAGCTGGCGCTGCGCATCCTCTGTTCGGAGGCGGACATCTCCTTCAGCCGCCTGCGTGCCGGCCGGGTGTCGCAGAAGGAATGGACGCGCATCATCCAGACGGTGCGTGCCAACAGCGACTCGCCGCTCTACATCGACGATTCGGCCAACCCGTCGCTGCTCGAGGTGGCCTCCAAGGCGCGCCGGCTCAAGGCCGAGAAGGGGTTGGCGGTGCTGGTGCTCGACTACCTGCAGCTGATGCAGGCCGGCGGCAAGTACGAGAACCGCAACCTCGAGATCGCCGCCATCAGCCGCGGCCTGAAGCAGCTCGCCAAGGAGCTGGACATCCCGGTGATCGCCCTCTCGCAGCTCTCCCGCCAGCCCGAGCGCCGCGGCAGCGACCACCGCCCACAGCTCGCGGACCTGCGCGAAAGCGGCTGTCTGGCGGCAGACACGAGGGTCACGCTCGCCGACACCGGCGCCCGGGTCCCGATCGGGCAGCTCGCCGGGCGCCAGGGCGTCGCGGTCTGGGCGCTCGATCCGGCGACGCAAAAGCTCCGGCCCGCGCTCGTGTCGAGGGCCTTTGCCACCGGCCGCAGGGCCGTCTTCCGCCTCACCACCCGCCTCGGCCGCACCCTGCGCGCCACCGCGAACCACCGCTTCCTGACCGGCGAAGGCTGGAAGCGACTCGACGAGCTTGCCCCGGGAGGGCACATCGCCCTACCGAGACGTCTGCCGGCAAACGCAGGCGGCGCACCACAGAGCCTCGCCGACGCCAAGCTGCCGCGGCTCGCACATCCCCTATTGGCCGAAAGCGACATCTATTGGGACCGAATAGAGTCGATCGCGACCGATGGGATCGAAGAGGTCTTCGACCTTACCGTTCCGGGTGCCCACAACTTCGTCGCCGAGGACGTCATCGTCCACAACTCCATCGAGCAGGACGCCGATCTGGTGGCGTTCATCTACCGCGACGAGATCTACAATCCGACCGACGAGAACAAGGGGCTGGCGGAGCTGATCATCGCCAAGCACCGCAACGGCGAGACCGGGACGATCGAGCTGGTCTTCCTGGGCGACACCACCAGCTTCCGCAACCTCGACCGCCACGGCGGGCCGCCGGCAGCGCCGTTCTAGCGTTCTGGGTCAAGAGGCCCGCCGAAAGGCGGCGCCTCCTCCACACCTCTAGCCGGCCCTGGCTGTATCTACGCGAGGTATATGCTGTGCCGTGGAGGTAATGGCCCGTGGCGGATCATGCCAAACTGTTCAAGAGTGGCGGCAGCCAGGCGGTCCGGCTGCCCAAGGAGTACCGCTTCCCGGATGCAGAGGAGGTGGTGATCTACCGTCAGGGGCGCCGGGTCATCCTGGAACCAATGCAGCGGGGCTCCCTCATGCCGTTGTTGCGACCCTGAGGCTACGCGCAAATATAAATATTGCCATGTACGACCTGACGGCCTAGGGCAATTGAATCCTATCAAGGCGGATGCACAAAAGGGCGGCACAAATGGAAGAGTCAGTCGAGCGGCCCGCACTGTATTATCCCTACATCCACATCAGAAGTGAACACTGGCTGAAAGCAACGCTTCTTTGCGTACCCTCCGTGAAGCGAATCGTTCCTGAGAGCTACACGCCTGAAGATACGCCACAAATCGCCAAGTATGTCAACATCGAAGGACCAAACGGCAAGCTTTTACAGGGAGTGCCTGCATTCTCGCTTGGCGCCAATGCTGCCCAGCAACGTTTGCTCGAGGAGCTGCGCGCGAATGAAGGCCTAATCCGCGGTAAATTCACGCGCGGCCAGACTTCGATGCCAGATAGCTACTGGATCCACGATGAAAAGTTTAATCACGAACTACTGGACTATCTCAGCGAGCGTGATCTAGCGTGGCACAGCCATCCCAATAATGCCTACGGCCATCGCACATGGTATGCCCTTCACCCTACGTTGGGCAGCGCGATCATGACGACGATCGGTCTAAGCATCGCACGCGAGCAGAAATACGACATTGTTACACCAAGCGCCAAGTTTCACGAAACACTCCTCACCACCAAAGAGTCCTCGGTTTTTGATGCGCTCCTGACCAGCAAGGACGCGGCTTCAAATCCGACGACAGCGCAGACTCGTAACGAGATGGGCCAACTTGTCGTTACACTAACGGGAGTTAACTTCCAGGCGCTTAACCCCGAAGACATCCCCGAGCTACAAGCATCGAGACACTTTGGCGAATTTCAGCGGCTTATTCGTAACAGAGCACCGAGTGTCGGGCCTGATGTCGATTATGATGAGTACCACAAAAGCTTATTGTCTCAGGCCACGGAGATCATCAACACCTGGCATGAAACCCGAAGAGAGGTTAGCAGTGAGATTAGGCAGGCTCTCTTTGAACAGACCCTGCTGCTTTCCGCCGAGGCTATCAAACACTTGTTGGCGCATACCGAGACTATAGAACTAGTCGCTGCAGGAGGCGTTGCAGTCGGTCTTCTGGCCCAAAAAGGATTGAGCATCATAAGAAAGCGGCGCGCTGGGAGCCCCTATCAATACCTCACCCAAATAATAAACGCTCAGAGTGAGCTGCTGCGTGCGACGTTCCCGCTCGGCCTCGAACAGTAGTCGGTATGATCCGCTTTGAGAGTCAAGCCGGCCCGTGGAGCTAGCGCTACATTTCACCGTCCCTCTTGACAAGCTTTCCGGGCCTCCCTGCACGAATAGCCTCAAATCCGCGCTCGAATGGACCCGTTTGGCCAGCAAGAGGGGCGCGCGGGCGCGTTCTCGCGGCGAGCCTCCCGGACCCCTTCGCCGGCCGCCGATCGGCCTTGCTGCGGGCTGCCAAAAGCTGAAAAACCAGGGCTTACAATGGCTGATGAGAGGGAGGGGAGGGACCATGACCATCGGCACGGCGATGCAAGCGGCAGGTCACGATATTCCGGCGACATGTGGCGGCGAGGAGCTCGAGGATCTCGGCGAGCGCATCGCCGAGCTGGCGGCGCAGATCTCGGCCGCCACCTACGAGCTGCTGGCCATGCTGCGCGACTTCGACGAGCGCGGCGGCTGGAACAGCGGGTTCAGCTCCTGCGCACACTGGCTGTGCTGGCGCGTGGGGCTCGACCTGGGCGCGGCGCGCGAAAAGGTGCGTGTGGCGCGCGCGCTCGGCGGGTTGCCGCTGCTCGCCGCCGCCATGCGCCGCGGCGAGGTCTCCTATTCCAAGGTTCGCGCCCTCACCCGCATCGCCACGCCCGCCAACGAGCAGGACCTGCTGGGCTTCGCGCGTGCGGGCACGGCCGCTCACGTCGAGAGGCTGGTGCGCGGCATGCGGCGCGTCGATGGCATCGCGGCGGGAAGTGACGAGCAGCGTCGTCACGCCGCGCGGTACCTGCGCGCCTACACCGACGAGGACGGCATGGTGGTGGTGACGGGACGCCTCGCGCTGGAGGCCGGCGCGGCCTTGTTGCGCGCCCTGGACGCCGGTGTCGAGGCGCTCTCCGGGCAACACAGCGAACACAACGAACACCGCGAACACCACGGCCAACCGGCCGGCGATCCGCGAGCGGCGGCGGCCGAGGACGTTTCCGCGGAGCAACGCCGCGCCGATGCCCTGGGCCTGGTGGCCGAGAGCGCGCTTGCCGCGGGTCTCGATCCCGGCAGTCGTGGCGACCGCTATCAGGTCGTGGTGCACGTGGACGCCGAGGTGCTGGCGGCAGGCGGCGAGGGCGGTTCGTCCTGGCTCGCGGACGGCCGTCACGTTTCCGCGGAAACGTCCCAGCGGCTGGCCTGCGACTCGGCACGGGTGGTGATGCGGCACGCCGCGGATGGCCGCGTGCTCGACGTCGGCCGCCGCACCCGCGCCATCTCGCCCGGCCTGCGGCGCGCCCTCGAGCATCGCGACGGCGGCTGCCGCTTCCCCGGCTGCGGCCTGAGGTTGTGCGACGCCCACCACGTGGAGCCCTGGGCCGAGGGCGGCGCCACCAGTCTCGCCAACACGCTGCTGCTCTGCCGCCGCCACCATCGCGCGGTGCACGAGGAGGGATTCTCGATGGAGCTGGCGCTCGACGGCGAAGCGCGCTTCTATCGACCCGACGGTCGGCCGCTCTCGGAGGCGCCGGCGCTGCCGGTGCTGGCACGAGAGCCCGTCACGGCCCTGGTCACGCGACTCGCGGACCAAGGGGTGGCGGTGGATGCCGTAGCGACGTTGCCCGACTGGTGGGGTGGGCCGGTCGACTACGCCTGGGAAATCGATTGGCTGCGCTGGCGCGACCATCGGAACCCGGAAACCGCCGCCGGGTGACGGACCGGAGGAACCGCCGCCCGGTGGGGAAGCGGAGAAGCGTGGGAATTTCCTCCTCGGTAGGCTATATCCGAGCCGCGGGGGGCTCCAACCTCCCCGCCGGGGGCACCCACTGGAATTCGCGAAGACCCAAGTTTGTCTCCCTTGGCATTCAGCGCCGGGGCAGCCCGGCCGGCGGTTTGGGCCGCCTCTGGCTCAAGCTGGATTAATGCCGCGAACGCTTGGGGATGTTGCCATATCCGCGCCGATTCAGGAAGGCGCTGCCTTAAGTCTGACGAGAGTGAACGTCGAGAGTACGCTGTGACGTGCCAATCCCCTCCGGCACGCCATTCCGGGCTGAGCTCGTTGCCCTCATTTGGCTGCGTCAGGTAAGCGAGGATCTGCACGCCCCAGCCCTCTCACCGTTACCGCGCAGTCCTCGGCCAGGGCCGGCGGCCGCGGCGGCCGGCACCGGCGCTTGGCAGGCGATCGGGCCTGACGGCGGCGCGGCGCTTGGTCTGGCCGTCCATCCGGCCGACCCGCGGACGGTGTATGCGGCCACCGGCGCCGGGGGCTGTTCAAGAGCGTCGACGCGGGAATGACCTGGGCACACAGCGACGCCGGCTTGCTGCCCGGCGTCCTGATCAGGGTGGTGGTCGATCCGGTCACGCCGGCGACGGTCTACGTGGCGGCCAGGGTGCTCGGCTTCGGCATCTCCGGCGCCGGCGACTGCTGCAGTCGGGCGATACGCCCGCCGGCCCCAGCGTCTCGAGCGCCGCCGGTCGGGTGGCGACCACGCCGCGATCCATGAACCGACGCCGGGCTCCCGGCGCCCCGACCAGCACGCCGATCTCGACCGCGGCCGAGGTGACGACCGGCGGTTGCGCATGGTCTCGCCGGTGCCGCAGGGTGCCGTGGGCAGGTGCAGCCCCGGGCAGTATCCCAGGCAGATCAGGTCCATGACCGAGCTGGCCGAGCTGCAGGAGCCAGCGTCCACCATCACCAGTCATTTTCCGCAGCGACGATCCTTGCTGCGGAAGGCAAATTCAACTCCAACCTGGAGTTCCTGTCGGCTCCTGTCTTACGAAGTTCCAGGACAAATTCGAACTTCGTCGCGAGAGTCGCCGTGACGCTCTCGTCGAACCTCCAGGTCCCTATATTTTCCAGCACCGCCTGCGCAAGAGCGCGATCGCCAGCTTTCACCTTGGTCGACGCTGGCCGCCCATCCTTGATCGTTACATCTACGATGACTTCGCCCGTGATCCTCATATTCCGTGCGAAGGTGGGGTAGATCGGCACCGCTGCCGCCCGGAGGACTGGAAACGCGCTCTCCGGCCGGGGCTTGAACGACTCTCCCATCGATAGCACCGTCGCGGGAACCGGTGCCGATTCGATCACCTCGTCGACGACGAACTTCGTGCGGGAATACGCCAGGTTTCCATAGCGCGCAGGCGCCCGCCGAGAGTAGGATACGAGCAGAGGATCCGACATGTCATCTTCGTTCACCCTGCCGGGACCCCACAGCACACCCCTTAGGGTTACGTAGGCCCGGCCCTCGCTCCGCTTCGCAGTCTCTTCCAGTCGTCGGGTCCCCGGTATCCGGTATGACACCTCGACCTCGGTGGTTGGCTGGACGTCGAGCGGACACGAGAGACTCTCCGGGTCGTAGAGCGTGTTCGTTTCGAAGCCGAGAACCAGGATTCCGCGCACGGTAGCAGGGCGCTGCTCACCTGGCGAGATGGTCTCCAGCAGCTCGCAGAGGGGGGAGGTACCGTGGTGGTGGTTCATCGGATCCGAACCTATCAGCTTCGCCGGGCTCCACGCGGCAAGCGCACATGCAAGGATTCTCAGAAGAGGTACGGTGCGCGCCGAGATCACTGTTCCTCCCATGGCGCAAGAGCAAATCGCTGCTTTAGATATTGCGGGTCCATCTTCGAGAGGATCCTGGCGACCTCTTGGTCTACTTGGGCGGCGGGCATTCCTGGGCGGAAGGTGCCACCTTCGTAGCGTAGGGTTTGGCCGGTAAGGGCGGCAATGCCCGCTGTGAGGCGATACGCCCGCCGCTCGGTCTCTGCCATGAGAATGTCGTGCTCGAACTTCTCGGTCTTGGGGTTCCATGATGCGACACGCCATTGCCCATCGATGATGTGCTGACCCTCGTGCACCACCGAGGCAATGCCCTGGCCCGGGTCGCCAAACTTCACGGTGATGCCGTTGGGTTCGCCAAGGTCACCAAAGACTGCGGCGGCAGCCTTTTCGTCCTTGGTTGCACGGGCGCTCTGCAGCACGTCCTTGCGGAGTTTGTCGAAGCTGGGCCGCGGCGGCTCGGACCGTGCCGGTGCTGCCAGACCCAAGCCTACAGCCGCACACGAAAGAGCCGCCAAGCAGCCTACGGCGCGCGATGAGCTCATGGTGTCTCCCTTGGCGCAAAGGTCCACGTTTCGTTCAGGCTGGGTGCTTGCCACCAGGTAATTCGTGTGACGCTACCGGCCATTCCGCTGCGCGGTGCTCCTCACCAGCGACCGGATGTGCAGGTCGACCTTATGGTCGCGCGGCTCGCCAATGCGCCGCTCGAGGGTCGTCGAGACCGAGATCGCCGGAGGCCGACCCTTCTGCCAACGCGGCCAGTGTTCTATCACCAGGCGTTTGCCGCCGTGATGATTCTTGCCGAGGAAGGGAGATTCAGCTCCAGCCGGGTGTTGCGGTCGGCACCGGTCTTGCGGAGCTCCAGGATGAACTCGAACCTGGTGGTGAGGGTCGCCTCGACCTTCTCGTCGAACCGCCAGGTCGCGATGTTCTTCAGCGCTGCCTGCGCCAGGGCTCGATCACCTGCCTTCACGGCAGTGGCGACGGCCCGCCCGCCCTTGATCGTCACCTCCACGATGACCTCACCCGAGATCTGCGCATTCCGCGCGATGTCCGGGTATAGCGGCACCGCAGCCTCCAACAGCAGTGGCACGGGGTTTCTGCGATCGGGCCTGGAGGCCTCTCCCAGCGATGGCACCGCCGCTGGCACCGGCGCCGACTCGAGCACCTCGTCGACGACGAACTTGGTGCGGGAATATGCCCCGTGCCCGTAGCGTTGGGCCCATTTCCCATAGTAGGCCACGAGCAGATTTGACGACACGCCGTCGTCCTTCACCTCGCCAGGACCCCACAATACACCCTTCAGGGTCACATACGATCGCCCGTCACTCCGCTTCGCGATCGCCTCCAATCGGTCGCTTCCGGGTGCCCCGGATGAGAACTGAACCTCTGTCGTTGGTTGGACGTCGAGCGGGCACCAAGGACTGTCGGGGTCATAGAACATGGTGGTTTCGAAGCCGAGGACGATGATTCCACGCACCGTGGCAAGGAGCCGCTTGCCCGGCGAGATGGACTCCAGCAGCTCGCAAAGTGGGGTCGTGCTGTAGCTGGGCCGCAATGACTCCGACCGTGCCGGTGCTGGCAGACCCCAGGCGACTGCCGCATACGAGAGGGCCGCCAAGCAGCATAGGGCGCGCGGTGAGCGCAGGGTGTCTCCCATGGCGCAAGTGACCACCTTTCGTTCAGGTCTCTGTCGGTCATCTTCGAGCGGATTTTGGTGATCTCTTGCTCTCCGGTGCCCTCATGAGCCGCTGCTACCGGAGCGTGTCACCTCGACCTCTCGCTCGGCAGAGAGCGGCAGAAGGTGGCTCGGTCGATACCACTGGCCGAGCTCGATCCGCAGCTCGATGCGGGCCAGGATCGTGGCTCGACCGCTCGGCACCGTCGGGAATACCAAGGCCGTCGAGACGTAGTCCTTGCTCTCGTCCCGAGCCAGATGAATGGAACTGCAGCCGTCGATCGTCGATCGGAGCAGCAAAGGCGTTTGAGTGCCTTGCGAGCTGCGCAGCACGATGGTTTCAGACTGGGCGCAGAGATCGACCGCCGAGCCGCCGAGATTGTGGAGTCTCCACCTCAGCGAGAAGGGCTGGCCGGCCTCCACGCTCGCAGGACTCGGGTCGAGCTCGACACGCAAGTTCGACAGCAAGCGGGACCGCTCGACATTGCCGGTGCAGCTCCAAAAGAAGAGGAACGTCACTGCTGGCAGGAATGCGAGCCACGATATGGACCGGGTTGCCATCTGGGCTTTCACCACAGCCCGCTACGCGGAAGAGTAGCACCGTCGTTCATGACTATGGCCAAGGGAGAAGCTGGCTCCCCAGATATTCGGGAGACATCTTCGCCAGGATCTTGTCTACCTCTCGATCTATCTGAGCGGCGGGCATGCCTGGGCGGAAGGTGCCACCTTCATAGCGCATGGTTTCGCCGGTTAGATTGGCGACCTCCGCAGTGAGGTGGTAAGCGCGTCTCTCCGATTCTGGAGGTTCCGTCAAGAGGTGTGTAAACGCATCAGGCGGCGGCCTCCTCGCGGCGCGCTCGTACTCCATCGATGTACTGCACTCCTGCGAAGACTTCCTTCAACAGAACGGGTGAGTTGAGTCGGCGGAAGCGCCGCTCGGCAACGAGCAGCAACTTCCAGAGTACGGCCGTCGCGTGCTCGACTTTCTTGTACCGCCTGGCGGCGTCGGTGCGGAGCCGCAGGCCGCAGAACGGCGACTCGACGATGTTGGTGGTCCGCAGGTGGCGCCAGTGCGGCTCTGGGAACTGGTAGAAGGTGACCATGCGATCCCAGTCATGGTCGAGTAGCTCAGCTGCCGCCTGCTGGCCGCGCGTGCGGCACCAGCGCGCGAACCGCTGCTTGGCCGCCTCAGCTTCGCCGCGCGTTGCCGCGTAGGGGATCGTGCACAGCAGCGGCTTGGCCTCTTCATGGAGTCGCTGCGGGACCTTGTCGAGCACGTTGACGATTCGGTGGTTCCAGCACCGCTGCTCCGAAGCTTCCGGGTAGACGTTGCGGAGCGCCCCCCAGATGCCCAGGTGACCGTCCGCGACCGCCAGGCGCGGGCAGACCAGGCCGCGAGCCTTCAGATCGCGCAGCATCGCCGACCAGCTCTCGGTGGACTCGCGCTGACCGGGCATCACCGCGAGCACGACCTTGCGTCCATCCGACAGCCCGCCGATGGCGACGAGCACCGCGGCCTTGTCCTTCTCGAGCCCTGCTTTCACGTAGAGGCCGTCCACCCACAGGTAGGTGAGCTCAAGACCGTCGAGCCGCCGGCGCCGCCACTCGTCGTACTCCACCTGCCAATTCGCCTTCAGCCGCGCCACGGTCGAGGCCGACAGCGGCGCTTCCTCCCCGAGCAGGCCGCGTAGCGCCAGGTCAAAGTCCCCCTCGGCCAACCCGTGCAGGTAGAGCTCCGGGATCAGCCCGTCGACCTCGCGCGTCCGCTTGGCGAACAGCGGCAGTACCCGGCTCTCGAACCGCTCCTCGAGATCCCGCACCCGCGGCCGGCGCACCGTGATCGTGCCGCTGCTCAACGTCAGTCGCCGCGGCTTGCCGTGGCCATTGCGGTAGCCGGCGTCCGCGTTCACCGTCGCTCTCCTCGCCGACTTTGCACGCCCGAGCAGCTCCGTAACTTCCTCTTCCAGCAGAGCTTGCACGAAGTCCTGCACTTTCCCCCTCACCCAGCTCTCGAGCGACTCCCATGCCTCGCTTGACGTCGATCGCTTGTCGGTGATCTTCTCGACCACGGCGGTGTTCCTCCCTCGTTCTCGGGCCTGCCAGCCCGGGTTTTGGAACGTCAGAGGTAGGCTACACCGCCTTCTGCATTTCCACACCTTCTGAGGGTACCTCCGATTCTGCGTAGGAGATTGCTCGCTCGAATCTCTCGGTCAAGGGATTCCAGGATGCGGCTCGTGCCCGCGCATCGAGGATGTGGGAGCCCTCATGGACGACAACGGCCTGCTCCTCGTTCTTCGAGAGGCCTGGTCTTACGACGGTTTCCGACTTCACGCTCTTGACTACAGCCTTGTCGCCTTCGACGCCAAACACCGGACTATTGAGGGTGCCGGCTGCATTACCCTTGCCTGGATCTCCAGATCGGACCGTGACGCCATTAGGCTCGCCCAGCTCACCGAAGGCCGCCGCCGCCGCTCTCTCCTCCGCGGTTGCGCGCGTGCTCTGCAACGTAGCCAGCCGCGCCGCATCGAAATCCGCACAGCCAGCCTTGTCAGAGCAGAGATACTGGCCGGTGGGATCGGTGAAGCGTAGGGGATTGCCGGCAACGTAGGAATAGCGGTTCCACCGGCGCGATTCTTTCGCACTGCCTGCTGCCGGGTCGGCGCTCAGGAACCTGCCGAAGATCGGCCGGAAGTAGCGGGCGTGCATGTAGTCGATGTCGTCGGCGATGCTGGTGAGGTTGCCGAGGTCGCGCTCCTGGCCGGCGAACTTCATCCGCTCGCTGCCGCCGGGTGGCGTGGCCTCGTCGCCATAGGGCCAGAAGTCCCGGTAGGTGGGCTGGGCTCCGGCAGCGGTCGTCTCGAGGCGGACGCTGCCCAGGTGGTCGACGTCGAAGTGGTGCACGGTGCCGTCGGAGAGGGCCGCCCCGAGGAGCATCGCCTCGCGGTAGGCGTAGTCCTCCCAGGTGTAGGTCGGTCCCGTCTTGGTAAAGAGGCTGAGCAGCTTCTGGTCGGCGCCGCGCAGGGCATAGGTGTCGAGGCGTGACGGCGAGGTCCGCCAGGACCAGACCCGCTCGCCGGTCGCATCGTAGGTGTGCGTCCAGGCCTCGGAACCGGTGCTGACCGAGGTCGCCTGGCCGAGGACGTCCCAGGTGTAGCCGCTCCCCTGGTAGCTGAGCAGCTCGCCCGACGGGTCGTAGGTCGCCCCGATCAGCTGGTTGGTGCCGGGATCGGCCGTGTAGCTGATGTAGGTCGCGTCCCCAGGGCCGCTGCCGCGGTAGATGGTGGCGAGGTTGCTGAAGCCGTCATAGGCGTAGGCCTGGTAGGGCTGCGCACCGGCAGTGGGCACCGTGGCGGTGACGATCCGCGAGGTGACGTCGTAGGCGAAGGTTTTGCCGCCGATCGCCTTGATGTTGCCGGTGCCGTCGTAGAAGTAGTCCTCGCGCGGCCAGGGCTGGCCGGTGGACGAGTCTGCCCGCAGCGATCCGGGACGCGCCATGCCGCTGAGGTCGGGGGTCTCGGTGAAGACGACGCCGTTGGCGTGATGGATGGTGGCGAGGGTGCCGTTGCCGTTGTAGGTGATGGCGCTGGCGAAGCCGGAGACGCTGGTGGGGCGGCCGAAGGCGTAGGCGGTCGCCACCTGGCGGGAGGGCGAGGCACAGAGCGCGACGCAGTTCGGATAGGCGACGCTGGTGATCCGGCCGGCGCCGTCGTAGGCGTAGGACTGGGTCCAGTGCTCGAGGGCGCCTCCCTGCCACAGCGAGGTGTCGGTGGTGGCGAGGCGGCCGGTCGCGGCATCGTAGGAGAAGTCCTGCCGCACCTCGAAGTCGGTACAGGTGGACGCCAGGCGCCAGTTGAAGGCGCGGGACTCGACGAGCTTGCCGGCGCCGGCGCCGGTGCCGTAGGAGAACTGCCTGAGCTGGGCCTGGGGTGAGCTGACGGCGACCAGCCGTCCGGCCTCGTCGTAGGACGAGAACACCGTGCCGGTGGGCGTCGCCTTTCGCGTCGCATGCCCCCTGGCGTCGTACTGATAGGTGGTGACGCCGTCTTCCGGCTGCACCGCGCGGGTCAGGAAGCCGCGGCCGTCGTAGTGAAAGGTCCGCATCTGGAAGTGGCCCGCACCATCGAAGCTGGTGGCCATCGCCAGCCGGCCACCGGGGTCGTAGGCGTAGCGCATCGAGGTGCCGTCCGGCTCGCGCACCTGCCGGAGCCGCCCGAGGCCATCGTACTCCTCGGTGGTGTTGACCGGTAGCTGCCGCGTGCCGTCCCACACGCGCTGGCTGCGGATCACCGCCCGCACGCCATGGTAGGTGAAGTAGGTCGGGTTGCCGTCGGCGGCGACGGTCAGGGCCGGCCGGCCGAAGGGGTCGTAGTTCTGGTAGGTGGTGCCCTTCGTTCCCGGACTGGAAGCGGGCTCGGACTCGAAGACCTTCCAGCCCAGGGCGTTGAAGGTGGTGACCGTGGAGCTCGAGGCGTTGCCGGGCATCGCGACGGTGTGCTGGGCGGTCCTGCCCAGGCTGTCGAGGAGCCACGATTCGCTCTCGAGCGCCGGCGACCCCAGCGCTCGGTTGATGACGGGCGGCGCCGTGTCGCTCAGGCCATAGCTCATGACGGTCGTTGCGTCCCCGCGGGGCGTGCTGGTCACGGGCCGCCCCATGGCTTCATAGGTGTAGGTGGTGGGGCGCCCTGCCGGATCGCGCGCGGTGCCGACCCGCCCGCTGCCGGCATCGATGTCCTGGTCGAGGAGCTTGAGGGTGGTGGGGCTGCCGTTGACGGTCACCTGCACGGTCGTCGAGCTGCGGACTCCCGCGCTGTAGAGATGACTCGGTGCATAGATGGGCGTCGCGGGCAGGGAGGCGCAGCCTGGCGCCACCGAGACGGGCTGGGTATCGCCGCCGAACCAGCCCTCCGCCGCCACCTGGCCGGCCTGGTCGGGGGTGTGGGTCACGACGACGTCGCCGGCGCCGCGGTTCCTGCCGTTCTGCAGGCGGCGCTCGCAGAGCAGGAAGCCGGTGGCCGGGTCGAAGTGCGCTTCCTGGCGGTTGAGTGCGGCACCTTCCTGCTGCTCCTTGAAGTCGTAGGTGTCGAGGACCCACGGCGCGGCCGGTCCCGGCATGCCGAAGGGGTTCCAGTCGGTGGTCTCGGTCCGCGCCGTGTTGAAGCCGAGGTTGTCGCTGACGCTGGCGATCCGGTAGTGCCCGAGGCCATCGTAGCCCGAGCTGGCGGTGGCGACGGCGCCGTAGTTGCCCGGCTGCCCGGGCAGGGGATCGTCGAGGTAGACGGTGCGCTGCGCCTGGGGGCGCTGGTTGGCGAAGATCGGGGACGCGGCCGAACCGGGCGCGGGGTTGGGGCCGTCGTTGTCGTAGTTGACGTAGATCTGGCGCAGCGGGGTGGAGGCGCCGGCGGCGTAGATCTCCTGCGACAGGTAGCGCCCGGTCCCGTCCGGGCGGCGCCGCGACAAGGGGAGGCCGTAGTCCACGGCATAGGTGTCCGGCGGATCGGTGGCACCTGCCTCGTTCTGGCAGATACCGTACACGCAGGCCGAGTAGTAGGTCAGGATGCGGTGGCCGGTGATCCCCTGCGCCGCCTGGGCCGGGTCGGGTGACGGGAAGTCGACCTCGTTGACGATCTCGTTGGCGATCGGCGGCAGGGCGGCGGGCTGGTATTTCCAGGTGCCGATCAGCTGACCCGAGTTGTCGTAGAGGCTGCGCTGGCTCACCCCGACGACGCTGCTCATGATCGGGACGTACCAGAGGCTCTCGTCGTCGGTATGGGGCTGCGGCAGCGACCGGAACTGATACTGCCAGGCGATCGAGCCGCTGGTGGGCAGGCTCAGGTTGGTGAGCTCGCCGGGGAAGCTCTGGCTGTAGCCGGCCACGCCCATCGAGTAGCTGGTGCCGTCCGGCAGCAGGAGCTTGGTCAGCAGGTAGACGTGCGGCTGCCAGGGCGGCTCGTGGCAGCCCCGGACCTCGGTGCCGGTGCCGGTGAGCTGCAGGTCCTGGAAGCCCTGGCCGTTGACGTCGGTGTTGTAAAGGAATCTGTAGGTCGCGACGTTGCCGAGCGCGGGGTTGGCCGGGTTGGTACCGAACGCCGCGAGATCGATGTGGTCGACGACCTCGGTCTGCTCGGGCGAGGCGAGGCCGGTCGGCCGGAAGCAGACCTTGTGGGTGCGGAAGCCGTCGCCGATCAGCCAGACGTTGCCCGGGCACGTGGACGGATCGGTCGTATAGGTGATTGTCAGGCCGTTGCCGAAGGGGTCCTCGAGCCTCGTCGGGTAGCCGTCGCTGTTGAAGGTCTGGACGTTGCCGTCCGGGAGCTCGATGGCGGAGGCGGCGGGCGAGTAGCGCAGATAGCTGCCGTCGTTGGAGAACTGCATGCCCGGCTGCTGCACGGTGGCGCCGGGTCCGCTCGCGAGCTGGTTGAACAGGTAGTGGTCGCTGCCGTCCATGCCGTGGTAGGCCAGGGGCGACGGGGGTGGTGGTATGAAGGCAATCGGGAAATCGCCGCCGAGCCGCCCCAGGGAGAAGCGCCAGCCGAGGCCGGCGTTGTCCTGTGGCGAGGCGACGGCGAGGGTGTCGGTGGCCGCCAGGTCGCCGGTGCACTGCGGCGCCGCCTGGCCGATGAAGTCCCAGGCCTTGCTGTTGTAGACCAGGGTGAACGCATAGGAGCCCATGGTGCCGCCGACCGGGTAGGCGTGGCCGATCGGGATCTTGATCACCAGGTTGCCGTTGAAGCCGTTGACGACGTCGATGCCGCCGACGTCGAACATGCCGGAGGGCGAGTCGCCGCGCGCGATGTTGGGGAACTGGGCATGGGCCGCCGCGGCGCTGGCGAGCCACCAGCAGGTCGCGGCCAGCAGGAGCGCGGAGCTGAGGGGTCTGGTTCGCAAGGACGTCATCCTCCTCCTCCCCATTGGCGTCGAGAGGACCGGCGCGCGGCCACCAGGGCACGGCGCGAATTGGCTGTCCGGGCGCTTATTCGGCTGGCGCATGTCGGCTAGGGCACGCGGCGCAGCCGCAGCAGCCGCTGCAGGCCGTCGGCGGCGGTCAGGTTGCCACCGTGCCAGAACACCCGGGTCTGCACCTTGCCGCGGACGTAGACGAGCTCGCCGCTGCTGCCGCCGCCGGCGTCCGCGGTGTAGATGGCGCCGTCCGGGTCGCCGGCGATGAGGGTGTAGCCCGGGGCGGCGGCGCCGTGCGGCGCGATCGGCGCCCTGGTGGAGTCCCAGGTCTGGCGCACCCCGAAGACGAAGTCGCTGCCCGGGAGGCTGTAGAGGCAGCCGACGTCGCGGCCCACGGCGATGGTCATGTCGGCGGCCTCGGCCCGGTGCAGCTGCACGCCCAGGGCGTTGTCGATTTCGGCCAGGGTGAAGGCGCAGGGGGAGAGGGCCGAGGGCGTCGCCGCCTGCGCCGAAAGGGCCGGCGGCGCGCCCAGCCACGCCAGCGCCGCGGCCACGGCCAGCGCCGCGGCCTGGGATAGCGCCGCCGCCTGGGGCGGCGCCGCGGCACGGGGCGGCGCCGCGGCCTGGGGAATAGTTGCGCAGATCTTCATCGCGGAGCCTCCCGGTTTCATGGCGTGATGGTGATCGTCACCGTCGAGGTGACCGAGCTGGTGCCGTCGCTCAGGAGATAGGTGATCACGTCGGCGCCGGTCGCGCTGGCGTTCGGCGTGTAGGTGCACCAGTAATTCGGGGTGCCGCAGTCGAGGGAGCCGAGGTGGGCGGTGACGGTGTAGACCGAGACGGTCAGGGGGTCGTCGTCCGGATCATAATCGTTCTGCATCAGCTGAAAGACAGAGAACCGCAGCGTCTTGTTCATGGGCGTCGACAGCGTCTGCGGCACGGCGACCGGCGGGTGGTTGGTGACGCCGACCTTGATCTTCACGATGGCGGTGTCGGTCGCGCCGTGGCCGTCGCTCGCCGTGTACTTGAACGTCGTCGTTCCCTGGAAGGAGACGGGAGGGGAGTAGGTGCAGCCGGTGGCATTGCAGCTGAGCATGCCGATCAGGCCGGTGGTGTCGAGCGCGGTGACCGTGATCGGCCCACCGCTCGGGGCATAGTCGTTGCTCAGGAGCCCATTCGAGAACGAGACCGGCTGGTTGACGCCGGTCACGATGACGTCCTCTCGCGCATCGAACGTCGGCGTCGCGGGCGGCAGGGTCAGGATGTTGATCGCCGCCGTGGCAGGAGTGTTGAGGCCGTCGGAGGCGGTGTAGGTGAAGCGGTCGGCGCCGACGAAGCCGGGGTTCGGCGTGTAGGTGCAGGTGTACATCGGGTTCGAGCAGGCGAGGGAGCCGTAGGCCCTGGCGCCGCTCAGCAGGCCGACGGAGAGGGTGTCGCCGTCCGGATCGACGTCGTTCTGGACGATGTCCTGGATGGTGAACGCCTTGGGCGTGTTCATCGTGGTGGTGAAGTCGTCGTCGTTCGCGGTCGGCGGATGACCGTAGGGGGGTGCGCCGACGTAGATCTTCACGGTCGCCGTGTCCTCGCGCCCGACCGGGTCGGAGACGGTGTAGCGGAAGAGGGTGTAGCCGTAGGCGTTGATCGGCGGCTTGTAGGTGCAGGCGGTCGGATCGGTGGTGCAGTCGAGGGTGCCCATGAGCACCGAGGTGTCGAAGGCGACGATGGTCAGGGTGGCGCCCGCAGAGTCGTAGTCATTCGCCAGCAGCGTGGCGAGCGGGATGCGGATCGAGCCGTTCTGCGGGCAGGAGAATTGCTCGCCCAGAGCGTCGACGACGACGCTCCACTGGGTCACGGTGAGCGTCACCGTCGCCGTCGAGGTGGCGCCCCAGGGATCGGCAACGGTGTAGGTGAAGGTCAAGGTGCCGACGAAACTGTCCGGCGGCGTCACCGCGAGGGCCAGGCGGCCGCTGGCGAGCTGCACGACCTGATAGGACGCTCCGGGGTAGGCCGACAGGTTGACGCTGGCGATCGACAACGGGTCGCCGTCGGCGTCGGTGTCGTTGGCGAGGACGTCGATGGTGACCGGCAGGTCCCGCTCGGTGCCCGCGGTGTCGGCGACCGCGACCGGCGCGGTGTTGGCCAGGACCGCGAGCTGGATGGTGCCGCTCTGGTTGGCGGTGTCGTAGACGGTGTGGGTGATGGTGTAGCGGCCGGAGGCGGCGTAGGTGTGCGTCTGGTCCGCCCACGGGAAGGGAGTCGTCGGCTCGATAGTCGGGGAGCCGTCGCCCCAGTTCCACAGCCAGCGGTAGATGGGGGTGTTGTCCGGATCGGTCGAGGTGGTGTGCACGGTGCAGGTGCGGTTGACGCAGGCGACGGTGAAGCCGGCGGTCGGCGCCGCGTCGACGACGGTGACGGTGACGATGCCGAGCGCGAAGGGCGGGTTGCCGTCCGCCGAGATGAGGTAGTCGAAGATGGCGTCCCCGGCGAAACCGGCGGTGGGCGCGAACTTGTAGACGGCCGGCGGGCCGGCGCTGACGAAGCTGAGCGTGCCGTTGAGCGCGTCCTGGGCCGAGACGAAGAGCGCGCCCGGCGTGTCGTTGGCGAGCAGATCCGCGGTGGTGAACTGTTTCGAGCCGTCGAAGGACACGGTGAAGAAATCGGGATTGGCGATCAGCGCGCGGCGCACGGTGATCCAGACGGTGGCGGCGCCGGCGTTGCCGAGGGCGTCCTGCACCGAGTAGGTGAAGCTGTCGGTGCCGACGAAACCCGGCGGCGGCGTGTAGAGGCAGCTCGCGGCGCCGGCGATGGCGTTGCACTTGGCGGGATCCGCCTGCACGAAGCTGACGCCCGGCGCATCGTTGGCGAGCAGCTCGGCGATGGTGATGGTGAGCGGGGTGTCCTGGTCGGTCTCGAAGAAGTCGTCGTCGGCGAGCGGTCCGTCCGGCGCGCCCAGGCTCACCAAGGCGGTGGCCACGCCGACGGCGCCGTTGGCATCGGTCACCGTGAGGGTGACCAGGTAGGAGCCGGTGGCGCCATAGCCGTGGGGCATCGAGAGCGAGGGCCCCAGGCCGGTGTTGGAGTCACCGAAGTCCCAGGCGAACATGGCGTTGGGCGGCGGGGCGGAGGTGACGGTGAACATGCAGGAGAGCGACGCGCAGCTGGCGCTGAAGGCCGCGGTGGGCGCGGCGGCGGTCTGGCACGGGGTGATCGGCTGGGCGGGCGCCGGGGCGCCGTGGATGACTGCGAAGAGAACGGAGAAGGAGCCAAACCCAACCGCCACGGCGTGGCGGAAAGCCGGGCGCCGGCGACGCTCCCCTGCGAGGGCTCGACTCACTCGATCCATGCTTCCCCCTCGATCGCTCGAAGTACCGACGGACTGATGGCTGCTTGCTGCTGAACGTTATACGAACCCGGCAGCGCACACGTCTCACATACGCTTGCGAGGTGATCGACGCGACTGCGCCGCGCCGGCTCCTTGAGCAAGCCTCGCCGTCGACCGGCAATCGGCGACCGCCGCTTCGGCACCAAGCTGGCCGGATGGGACAGCTTGCGCATGGCCTTCTATCCAGGTGCTGAGATCAGCGTAGCCGGTGAGGAGACTCCGGGGCAAGCCTATCTTTCCATGGCATTGTCTCTATGGATCAGCGGTCTTGCGTAGGCGGCCCGCGATTCTCCGCACGGTGCCTGCATTTGTACGGCGAAACGCATCGGATGTTGGTGCTTGGCGCGCAAGAGAGCGTAACCGGCGTGTCACGAAATCGCGGGCTGCGGCAACTAGGAAAATAGCAGCGCTCGCGGGCGCCATGTAGGCACCGTCGGGAGTGTAGCGAGCGATGCCCCTATGTCAATGGAGCTACGAATCAGGATCAAGAACTGGAAGGAGACCATTATGCGGCAGATCGTGATGCTTTCGCTGGGAGCCCTGTTGCTGCTCGCGCCGGGCGCGCTGCGCGCGCAGATGGGCAGCATGCCGGCCGGTTCCTCGCGCGACCTGGGTCAGATCCAACAACAGGAGACGCCGGAGAAGCGGGCGTCCGAGGCGTACAACAAGGGCGCGCGTTCGAAGCGGAAGGCGGAAGGCGCCAAGGATGCCGGCGAGAAGCAGAAGCTCTACCAGAAAGCCAAGGCGGACTTCGCCAAGTCCCTCGCCATCGCCGAGAGCTTCGACGCCCTGCTGGCCCTCGGGCAGGTGGACCTGGCGCTCGGCGACGCCCAGGCGGCGCTGTCCCACTGCAGCCGCGCCGGGCAGCTGAAGGCCGGGGATCAGGCCGTCGGCGCCTGCGTGCAGGAGGCCACCGCGAAGTCGTCCGCCGGCGGTGCCGGTGTCTCCGGGGGTGCCAGCCCGCCGCCCGCCGCCACCGCGCCGCCGCCGCGGAGGTAAGCCGGGCGCCCGCGAGCCGGCGCGGGCTCGGGCTCGGCTCAACCGCCCAGCGGACGGAAGAACACCTCGGGCCTGCGCCTCGGCACCAGCGGCTCGGCGACGCGGGCCAGCCGCAGCAGAAGGTGCTCGCTCCACGGCCTGGCGATGGCCTGGATGCCCACCGGGAGCCTGCCCGCGTAGCCCGCCGGAAAGGCGATCGCCGGCAGGCCGGTGAGGTTGGCATAGCAGGCGAAGCGCATGATGGCGAGCAGCGTCCCGAGGTCCGACTCGCCGTCCGGCAGCGCGTCGGGGCGGATCGCCGGCGCGGCCACGCCGGTGGCCGGCGTGAGCACGGCGTCGACGTCCGCGAGGACCCGCGCGAAAGCCGCCATCGCTCGGGTGCGCACGCGCTGCGCCTTGACGTAATCGCGGGCGGTGAAGGTCCGCGCCAGAGCCAGGTTGGCGCGGACGTCGAGGCCGAAATCGCGCCGGTGCGCGGCATCGTGGGCCGCCATCGCCGCGGTCATCTCGCCCGCGACCAGGACCAGGTGGGCGAGCGCGGCGGCGTCGAGGCCGGGGATCTCGATCTCCACCAGCCGCGCGCCGCGCTCGACCAGGCCGCCGGCAAGCGCGCGGCAGGCGAGGGCGACGGCCGGGTCGGCGTCGTCGAACCAGGGCGAGAAGATACCGAGGCGGAGGCCGTCGAGGTCCGGTTCCTCGATGCCGTCGAGGGTCGCCGGCGGCTGGGCGAGAGTGGCGGCGTCCCGGGGATCCGGCCCGGCCAGCAGGCCGTAGCCCAGGGCGGCGTCGCGGGCCGAGCCGGCGATCGGCCCGTAGTGGTCCATGCTCCAGGCCAGCGGCGCGGCGCCGGCGCCGCTGACGCGCCCATAGGTCGGCTTGAGCCCCACCAGGCCGCACAGCGCCGCCGGGATGCGGATCGAGCCGCCCGCGTCGGCGGCTAGGGCCAGCGGGCAGAGCCCCGCCGCCACGGCGGCGGCCGAGCCGCTGGAGCTGCCGCCGGTGTAGTGGTCGGGGGCGTGCGGGTTGCGCGGCGTGCCGTGGTGGCGGTTGAAGCCGGTGACGCCGATCCCGATCTCGTGCATGTTGGTCTTGCCGAGCACGACGGCGCCGGCGGCGCGCCACCGCGCCACGGCGGTGGCGTCGTCGCGCGCGGGAGAGGCGCCCAGGAAGCTGGTCCCGACCCGGGTGAGATGCCCGGCGAGGTCGAATTCGTCCTTCACCGCCACCGGCACGCCGTCCAGGGGGCCCAGCGTCCGGCCCGCCTGCCAGCGGGCCGTCGCGGCGCGCGCGTCCGCCATCACCTGCTCGCGATGCACCGAAACGAACGCATGCAGCGGCGGTCCGCCGCGATCGCTCTCGGCGATCGCCGCCAGGGCCCTCGCGGCCACCTCCTCGGGCGTCGTCAGGCCGGCACGATAGGCCGCCGCATAGTCCTCGACGGTGGGCGCCCGGAAGCCGGCGGCGCCGGCGGCCGCCGCCGGTACCGCCGCCGGCGACGCCGGCCCCGTCCCCGGCCCAGGCATCGACACCGGCGATGCCGGGAGGTAGGAGGTCGTCTTTGGCGCCGGCAGCGCCGGTGGCTGGGGCGAGACCGCCGTGGCCGCCGGGCCGGGTCCAGCCGCGGCCGGCGCCGGCCAGAGCGGCAGGAAGGTCGGCGGCTCGTCGAGCGCCAGGCCGCGGAAGCGCCGCATGCCGACGTCCGCCAGCGTCTTGCGCGCCAGCAGCGGACCCAGCAGCCGGCTCTCGAGCAGCCGCACGAAGAGGCGGAAGGGCCGTCCCGCGAGGCGGGGCAGGCGGACGGGCTGGAGGTCGTAGACGGGCATGCCCGCGCGCTATGGTCTCGCGCCCGGCGCCCGCTAGCCGGAAACGGTCCCTGGCGGCGGCGGGGCGTTGCGGATCTGCGCGGCGTCGACCAGGTGCAGCTTCTCGGCGAAGGCGTAAGCGTTGACGGTCTTGGCGAGTTGCTCAGGGTCGGCGCCGATGCCGGCAGCCCGCGCGCCGAACTCCGGCAGGTCGGAGAGGTAGTCGCCGAGCCGGTGGATGTGAAAGGTCTTGAGCTCCTGCGGGTCGCGCAGCAGGTCGAGGATCAGGTCGTAGGGCTCGTCGGCCAGGCCGCGGGTGACGCGCGGGTCGCTGCGCACTACCACGGATTCGTAGAGGTCGAGGGTGCGGCTGAGCTGCTGCGTGTAATTGAAGGGTCCGTGGGTGCGGTCGCTGCGTGCGCCGCGGGTCTGCAGGCGGTCGATCACCGCGGGCGGCAGGGTGATGATGAGGCGGTTGGAACGCTGGCGGCTGGTCACGGGCGGCGGCTCGTTGCGGGTGGCGCTGTCACGCTGCCGGCTCACGGCAACAGTCTAGAACAACTTCTCGGCCCGGGTCGGGCTCTGCTCCCCACGGTCCCGGCGCCCTGCCGGGACCGGAGCACTAGGCATCCTCGTCCTTGGCGAGGCGGCGGCGAAGCCGCGCGAGAGCGCGGTTCGAGAGCTTACGCACCGAGTCGGGCTGGCAGCCGAGGCTCTTGGCCGCCTCGTGCGGCTTGAGCTCCAGCCCATAGCGCAGCCACAGGGCAAAGAGGTCGCGATGCGGCATGGCGGCGGTGAGCGCCGCGAGGTCGCGGGCCGAGTCCTGCCGCTCCTGGGGCGCCGCCTGGCTGTCCGCCACCTCGAGCGCCAGGAGCTCCCGGAGACGGCGCTCGCGCTTCAGCCGGCGGAAGTACTGGGCGACGGTCAGGCGCAGGATGCCGAGCAGCCAGGCCTCGCGGTTGGCGACCTTGTCGAGCTGCTCCCACTGGCGCAGGAACACGAGCAAGGCCTCCTGGAGCAGGTCCTCGGCATCCGCGATCGGCACGCTTGCGGCCATCAGCAGCCGGCTGAGCTTCGGGCGCACCTTGTCCAGGAACTCGCGGAACTCCGAGCTGCCGGCCGCGTCAGGAAGAAATGGTCGATTCATGGTCGATAAGCGGTCTGCCGATGGTCCTGGAGTGTAGCGCGTTTCCACGCCAGGCGCCAGCCCGGGGTAGTGGGGCCTTACCCCACCACCAGCCCGGGTGGCGTCCTGAGCAGGACACTGCCCGGGAGCCGCCGGCAGCGTGGTGGACCAAGGGGGCGCGGCGTGCGCGCTAGTGCGGCTGCGGCGGGGCGTTGCGGATCTGCGCCGCGTCCACCAGGTGGAGCTTTTCCGCAAAGGGATAGGCGTTGATGGCGTCGCGGAAGCGCTGCGGATCGAGCTGGCGCTCGCGGGCGCGGGTGTGAAAGGCCGGCAGCTCGAAGAGGAAATCGCCCAGGCGCGCGATGTGGAAGGTCTCGAGCGCCAGCGGATCGGTCAGCAGCTCGAGAACCAGCTGGTAATCCGGCTCGGCCATGTTGGAGGTCTGGCGGGGATCGCTCTTGATCAGCACCGAGTCGTAGAGCTCGAGGGTGCGCGCGAGCTGGCTCGTGTAGTTGAAGGGGCCGTGGCTCTTGTCGCTGCGCGCGCCGCGCGCCTCGAGGCGGTGGCGCAGCTTGGGAGGCAGCGAAACGGTCGAGCGGTGAGGCCGCTGGCGAGGCACGGCGACGATCTTACCCGATCGCCTCGAGCAGGAGCAAAACCCGGGCGCCGCGCCTGTCCCGGAAAGGGCGGCGCCGAGCAACTCCAGAGCAACAACCGCCGCAGGGCCTGGCGGCGGCAGCCGCGGCCGGTGTGGGAGGGCGTGCACGCGCATGGGCGACGACCGGCATCTGGACGACACCGACGTCGAGGACCTGCTGGCCTGGCGCATCGCGGCGGCGTGCAGCCGGCGCATCATCGCCCATCTGCTGGGCGGCTGCGGCGAGTGCCGCCGGCGGCTGCGGGAGAAGCTGCGGCAGACTCGGGACGCGCCCGCGGACGAAGCCGCCTACGACCGGCCGCTGATCGCGGCGATCGTCGAGAGCGAAGCGGCCTGCCGCGGCGAGCAGGCGGACCGCAGGGCGGGCGCGGCGCTCTGGGCGGGGCTGCGGGACATGCCGGCAGGCCGGCGGGCGACGCTGGTGCTGAACTCGCGCCGCTACCGGACCGGCGGCGTGCTCGAGGCGATCTGCCGCGACTACCGCGAGGCCTCATGGCGAGAGCCGCGCGAGGGCCTGGCCCTGGCCGAGCTGGCCGTCGCCCTCGCCGGCCGCCTCGATCCCGCCGGGCGCAGCGCCGAGCGCCTGGCCGACCTGCGCGGCGAGGCGCTGCTCATCGCCGCGAACGCGCACCGGCTGGTCGCCCGGCCCCGGGAGGCGGATCGGTTGCTGCGCCGCGCGGCGGCGACGCTGAGCCGGGGCAGCGGCGACCTGCTGCTGCAAGGGCTGCTGCTGAGCTATGCCGGCAGCCTGTGGCAGACCCGCCTGCGGTTCCGGCGGGCGGCGGTGGCATTTGGCCGTGCCGAGCAGGTCTACCGCATCATCGGCGAGCGGCACCTCGCGGCGCAGTCGCTGGTCGCCAGGGCCGGTGCCAGCGGTCACGTACATCCCGAGCGCGGCGTGCGGCTGATCCTGCGGGCGATCCCCGAGATCGACGCCGGCCGCGATCCGCACCTCGAGCTGGCGGCGCACCATGGCCTGGCGTGGTTCCTCAACGACGCCGGCCAGGGGCGGGAGGCGCGGGCGGAGGTGGAGCGGAGCGCGGCGCTGTACCAGCGGAGCGGCGATGCGGTGGCGAGCTTGTCGCGTGCCTGGCTGGAGGGCCGGATCGATCGCTCGCTCGACCAGCTGGACGGGGCGCGGCGGTCCTACGAGCGAGCCTCGGCGGGCTTCGCGGAGCTCGGCATGCAGATCCATCTGACGATGGTCGCCATCGATCGCGCCGAGCTGAAGGTGGCAACCGGCGAGCATGCCGGCGCCGCGGCGCTGCTCGGCGAGACCATGCTGCTGATGCAGCGCTGGGGCATCGGTCACGAGACGCGGCGGGTGCTGCGGTTGCTGCACGCGGCGGTGGCCACTGGCCGCGGCGGGCAGACCGCCTTCCGGCAGGCGTCGCTCGGGGTGCGGCGCTCCTGGACGCCGGCGGGAGAGGGGTGGGTCCTCTCCTGAGGCCGGCCGGAGGCGCTCGCGCCGGTCACGGCAGCCGCCACGCCGGCAGCTGCCGCCGGCGGTGGCGAGCTCTGGGCGCGGTGGCCGGCGTGGCGGCTGCCGCGGCGCTGCTGGGCGCCGGCCGCATCAACACCAGCGGCAGCCTGCCGCGCGGCCTGTATCTCGAGATCCCGCGCGGCTGGCTACGGCGGCAGCCGGCCCACGGCGACCTGGTCCTGGCGTGCCCGCCCGCGGCGGGCGCCGAGCTGGCCCGCCGCCGCGGCTACCTGGGTGACGGGCCCTGCGCCACGCGCGCTCCCCGCGCCATCGGCGGCGGCGGCGGCGAGGTTTCCGGCGGTGGCGCTGCCGGCGGTGGCGGCGCTGCCGGTGCCGGCGGCGGGGTGGCGCCGCTCGGCAAGCTGGTGCTGGCCGTCGCCGGCGACGAGGTGGCCTTCGGCGCCGCCGGTCTGGCGGTGAACGGCCGGGCGATCGCCGGGTCGTCGCCGCTGGCGCGCGACAGCGCGGGGCGGCCGCTCGCGCACCAGCCCTTCGGCACCCGCCGGCTGGCGGCGGGCGAGGTGTGGTTGTTCTCGCCCTTTCATCCGCGGTCGTACGACAGCCGCTACTTCGGGCCGGTGCAGGCGGCGGCGATCCGCGGCTGGCTGATGCCGTTGCTGATCGTCGCCGACGACCGCTTTCCGGAGCGCCGCATCCACCGCTTCCACCTGGCGGCGGTGGCGGCGCCGCCGGATTGATATGATCGGCGGCGGCAGACCGCCTTTCCCCAAACTTACCAGCGAGTCCCGATCATGTCCGAGAGCAGCCCCACTGCCGTCGCTGCACCCGCCGCGCCGTCCCCCGCCGCGCCCGTCCTGGACCCGGAGCTGCCGCGGCCGATGTCCATGGGCGCGGTGCTCGGCATCACCATGATGCGCCGCCTCTGGATCGCCCAGATCATCTCGGTGTTCGGCGACTTCCTGGTCCTCTACGCGGTGCTCGGCGTCCTCACCTTCAATCTCCACGCGACCGCCGCGCAGGTCACCGGCGTCCAGGTCGCCTTTCTGCTGCCGTTCGCGATCCTCGGCGTCATCGCCGGCGTCTTCGTCGACCGCTGGCCGCTCAAACTGACGATGGTCGGCAGCGACGCCATCCGCGCCGTGCTCGTCCTGCTGCTGCTGCTGGCCACGCGGATGTGGCATTTCTACGGCGTGCTGGCGGCGATCAGCTTGGTGTCGAGCTTCTTCGGCCCGGCCCAGGGCGTGGCGATCCGGCACGCGGTGCCGCTGCACGGCCTGCGCGCCGCCAATGTGCTGATGCAGCAGGTCATGTTCGGGATGCGCATCCTGGGGCCCGCGGTGGCGGCGTTCGTCGTGAGCTCCTTCGGGCCGATCAGCTGTTACCTGGGGGACTCCGCCAGCTTCGTGATCTCCGCGCTGCTGATCGCCTCGGTGGCGTTCGCCCATCCCCCGGCGGGGGCGCCGCGGCCGGCGGCGAACGCCGTGCAGCGATCGGCCCTCGGCCGCATCGGGATGGACATGGAGCAGGGCTTCAGCTTCATCGTCCACCATGCCGCCCTGCTGTTCGTCATCCTGGCCACGGCCTCCGGAATGTTCGTCATCGGCTGCTTCGGCCCGCTGATCGCGATCTACGTGCGCGACATCCTGCGCGGCTCGACGCAGACCTTCGGCATCGCCAGCGCGCTCATCGGCGTGGGCATGCTGGTCGGCGTCAACGCCCTCGCGGTGCTGGCCAAGAACGTCAGGAGCGCGGTCCTGGTCTACGCGGGCCTCGCCGGCATCGCCGCCGGCCTCGCGCTGATGGTGGCAATCACCTACGTCTGGTCCACCCTGCTGGGCAACTTCGTGATCGGTCTGGCGGTCGCCGGCATCGTCATCCCGTCGCAGACCATGATTCAGCAGGAGACGCCGCCGGAGTTGATGGGCCGCGTGGGGTCGACGGTGATGTCGCTGATCTTCACGGCGCAGATCTCCGGCCTGTTGCTGAGCGGCTGGCTCGCCGCGGCCATCGGCGTGCGCCGCGTCTTCGCGGTCTGCGCCATCCTGCTCGCGGTGCTGATCGCGGTGGGGCGCCTCTGGATGGAGCCGAAGAGCGCGGCGCCGGCGGCGGCGGCGCGGTGAGCGAGGGGGCGCTCGCGCGGCAGCAGACCGCCATGGCGGAGAGTGCGACGTTGCCAGGCAGCCAGGTAGTGCTAGAGGCGCTCGCCCACCGCCACGTCGACGGCCTGGTGGCCGCGGCGGCGGCCGACCCCACGCTCTACCGGTTCAGCCCGGTTCCCCAGGGCGAGGCCGAGGTGACGCGCTACGTCGCGACCGCCCTGGCCGCGAAGGACGCCGGCAGCGCGGTGCCGTATGCGATCGTCCGCGCACCGGATGGACTGGTGATCGGTTCCACCCGGTTCTTCGATCTGGAGCGCTGGGCGTGGCCGGAGGGTCACCCGTCACACGGCCGCGGCACGCCGGACGCCGGCGAGATCGGCTACAGCTGGCTGACCGCCGCGGCCATCCGGACGGCAGCCAACACCGAGGCCAAGCTGCTGCTGCTGACCCATGCCTTCGAAACCTGGCAGGTGCTGCGCATTTGTTTTCACACCGACGCGCGCAACGCCCGCTCCCGCGCCGCGCTCGAGCGCATCGGCGGGCAGCGCGAAGGGATCCTGCGGTCCCATCGCATCGCCGCCGACCACATCGCGCGCGATTCGGTGCGCTATTCGATCGTCGCGGCGGAGTGGCCGGAGGTCAAGCAGCAGCTGCGCGAGCGCCTGGCGCGAGGGTGACCGGGCCGGGAGCCGAATGAGCTATTCGAGCCGCCAGCAGCAGGTCAAGGATGATGTCGGTGTCGAGGAAGACCCGCGCCGTCATGGGTGCTTGCGGGCGAGGTGCCTGGCATAGCCCGCCTGCGAGGTGTCGACCTTGTCAGCTTCGAACAGGCCGGCCTTAGCCGCCCCGTGGGGCTCGCGCGACATTTCGCCGTCCCCCTTGACAAGCCTTTTCGGACCCCAGCACGAATAGCCTCAAATCCGCGCTCGAATGGACTCGCTTGGCCAGCAAGAGGGGCGCACGGGCGTGTTCTCGCGGCGAGCCTCCCGGGCCCCTTCGGCGGTCGCCGATCGGCCTTGCTGCGGGCCGCCAAGAGCCGAATAATCAGGGCTTACAATGGCTGATGAGAGGGAGGGGAGGGACTATGACCATCGGCACTGCGATGCAAGCGGCAGGTCACGATTTTCCGACGACAGGTGGCGGCGATGAGCTCGAGCAGTTGGGCGAGCGCATCGCCGAGCTGGCGGCGCAGATCTCGGCCGCCACCTACGAGCTGCTGGCCATGCTGCGCGACTTCGACGAGCGCGGCGGCTGGAACAGCGGGTTCCGCTCCTGCGCGTACTGGCTGTGCTGGCGCGTGGGGCTCGACCTGGGCGCGGCGCGTGAAAAGGTGCGCGTGGCGCGCGCGCTCGGCGCGTTGCCGCTGCTCGCCGCCGCCATGCGCCGCGGCGAGGTCTCCTATTCCAAGATTCGCGCCCTTACCCGCATCGCCACGCCGGCCAATGAGCAGGACCTGCTGGGCTTCGCGCGTGCGGGAACGGCCGCTCACGTCGAGAGGCTGGTGCGCGGCATGCGGCGCGTCGACCGCATCGCGGCCGGGAATGACGAGCAGCGCCGCCACGCCGCGCGGTACCTGCGTGCCTACACCGACGAGGACGGCATGGTGGTGGTGACGGGGCGCCTCGCGCCGGAGGCCGGCGCGGCTCTGCTCTGCGCCCTGGACGCCGGCGTCCAGGCGCTCTACGAGCCACGCTGCGAACACCGCGAAAACCACGGCCAGCCGTCCGGCGCCGCGCAGGAGGCGGCGGCCGAGGACGTTTCCGCGGAGCAACGCCGCGCCGATGCCCTGGGCCTGGTGGCCGAGAGCGCGCTTGCCGCAGGCCTCGATCCTGGCACTCGCGGTGACCGCTACCAGGTGGTGGTGCACGTCGACGCCGAAGTGCTTGCGGCCGGCGGCGAGGGCGGTTCGTCGTGGCTTGCGGACGGCAGCCACGTTTCCGCGGAAACGTCCCGGCGGCTGGCGTGCGACTCGGCACGGGTGGTGATGCGGCACGGTGCGGATGGCCAAGTGCTCGACGTCGGCCGCCGCACTCGCGCTATCTCGCCCGGCCTGCGCCGCGCCCTCGAACATCGCGACGCCGGCTGCCGCTTCCCGGGCTGTGGCCTGAGGCTATGCGACGCCCACCACATGGAGCCCTGGGCCGACGGCGGCGCCACCAGCCTCGCCAACACTCTGCTGCTTTGCCGACACCACCATCGCGCCGTGCACGAGGAGGGATTCTCGATGGAGCTGGCGCCCAACGGCGGAGCGCGCTTCTATCGACCCGACGGCCGGCCGCTCCCGGAGGTGCCGGCGCTGCCGGTACTGGCACGAGAGCCCGTCACGGCCCTGGTTACGCGACTCGTGAACCAAGGAGTGGTGGTGGATGCCGTAGCGACTTTGCCCGACTGGTGGGGTGGGCCGGTCGACTACGCCTGGGAGATCGATTGGCTGCGGTGGCGCGACCACCGGGACCCGGAAACCGCCACCGGGTGACGGACCGGAGGAACCGCCGCTCCAACCTCCCCGCCGGGGGGCCAGGGGAAGCGGAGCGAGGGATGCACCCGCCTCCTGCGCCAACTGTACCTCGTACTGATCACCTGCGCGGTAGGGTGATCTACAGCCTCAGCCCAGCCGGGCCCGGCAATGGGTTGGGCAAGGCCGCCAGGATCTCGTCGACGATCTCTCGCGGCCGCCGGTGGTCCGTCTGCAGATGCTGCGCGAACTCCGGCGCCGCGAGTGCCTGCGCGCAGCGGTCGATCTGCGCCATGGCCCATCGCCTGCGGGCCAGTAGTGGCCGGCGCCAGAGCAGGCGCCGGCGCAGGGTGGCGGGCGAGGCCAGCAGGGTGAAATGGCGGACATCGACGCCGCCACGGCGGAGCTCGCCGACGACCTCGTCGAAATAGCCAAGATCGACCAGCGTCATGGGCACGATCAGCGGCCGGTGGTGCTGCTCGATCAACCCGGCCACCGTCTGCGTCGTGAGCTGCCGCCAGAGGCGCAGCTCCTGAAAGTCACCCTGCCGGTCCACCGGGACCACCCGGCGGAGCAGGAAGCCGACCTGCTCGGGGTCGAAGAAGAGCGCCGCCGGCCAGCGCTTCGCCAGGCCCAGCGCTGCGGTCGTCTTGCCCGCGCCAAAGGCGCCGTTGATCCATACCAGCATCGAACCCCGCTCAGGCCCGCACGGCCAAGGGGCGGGGCCGGCGTGGCGCCGGCCATTGCCGGGCCGAGCTTACACGATGTCCGGCAGCGCCTTATCGATGTCCGGCGGGCGCCGATGGGTGCCCGCCGCTCTCGGCCTCGGCCAGCACCCGGCCTTCGCTGCCGGCGGGGCGCAGGATGCCCAGCAGGTCGGCGAGGGTCGGCGCGAGATCGAGGGTCGAGACGCGGCCGGCGTAGCGGCCGGCACGCACTCCCGGGCCGGCGAGCAGCAGCGGCACCTGCGTGTCGTAGGCGTAGGGGCTGCCGTGGGTGGTGCCGCTGAGCTTGCCGGGCACCCAGAACGGCTCGGCGACCACCACCACGTCGCCGCTCAGCTTGGGGTGGAAGCTGCGCTCGATGCGCGCCGCGATGTCGGTGTGCGGCAGGCGCCCGTCGAGGATGCGGGTGCGACCGTAGGCGGCGTAGATGCCAGGCACCCGGGCGATCGCCGCGGCGGCGGCTTCCTCCGCGTCGGCGTGGGCGAGGTGGTGGGCGTCGAGGGCGGCGAGATCGAGGTAGAGGTTGGTCTCGACCAGCGCCGTCACCCAGTGGCCGGGGCCGAAGGCCGCGCCGAGCGCCTGCTCCGCGGCGGCGGTGACGGCGCCCTCGTCGTAGGCGCCGGCGGGGAGCCGGGCCTCGCGCGCCGCTCCCGGCACCGGCGCCACGCCGTGATCGGCGGTGACCACCACCAGCACGCGGCCGAGCCCCCCGGGCACCGTGCGGCCCAGGAAGTCGAAGAACGCAGCCAGCTGCCGGTCGGTGCGCACCGCGGCGTCGATCACCTCGGGGCTGTCCGGCCCGAAAGCGTGGCCGATGTAATCGTTGCTCGACAGGTTGATCGCCAGCAGGTCGGGGACCTCGCCCTGCCCCAGGCGCTCGCGCCGGATCAGCTCGCGCGCGGTGTCGAGGGTGAAATCGTTGCCGAACGGGGTGGTGGCGAAAGCGGAGTAGAAATCGGCTCCCACCCGCGTGCCGCCGCCGGTGATGAGGTGCGGGAAGCCGGTGCCCAGGGCCGCGGGATCGACCGCCCAGCGGCTGCCCGGGGTCCAGGCGCGGGCGAGCGCGGCGGCGGGCACCGACGGCGTCCACTCCTTGCCGAACCAGGCGTCGGGGTGGCGCTGCGCGTTCCAGGCCGTCACCCAGGCCGGCAGGGTACCGTCGGGACGATAGAAGCGGCTGCTGATCCAGGCGCCGCTCTGGTCGTCGAACCAGAGCACCCCGTCGGCCAGGTGGCCGGCCATCAGCACCGCCGCGCGGTCCTTGAGCGCCAGCCCCCAGACCTTCGCCCGCCCGCCGGTGGCCAGCTTGAGCTCGTCGCCCACCGTGCTCACCCGCAGCGTCACCGGCGAGATCCCCATCCGCGCCGCCCCGCCGGCTGCGCCGGCGCCCATGCCACCACTCGCGCCGGGACCCATCGTGCCGCCGGCCGCGCCGGGAGCCGTCCCGGTGGCGGCCGCAGGGGAAGCGGCGCCGACCAGCGGGCTGTCAGGGTCCTCTACGCAGTAGCGGCGGCGCCCCAGCTCGCGGTCGTACCAGACGTTGCCGACGATCCCCGACTCGTAGGGTAGCGCGCCGGTGAGCTGCACCGCGTGCCCGGGACCGGTGAACAGCGGGTAGTGATCGTGGCGGGCGTCGGCGAAGTAGGCCCCCCGCTCCATCAGGTAGCGGAAGCCCCCGACCCTGGCCGCCTGGCGCGATTGGTCAGGCGTCTTGCCGGCGGCACGGGACGCGCCCGCGCCATCCTCGGCGCCGCCGGCGGCGGCCGTCCGCGCCGGCAGCCAGAGGTCGGCGAAGCGGGTCAGGTAGTCGGCGCGGAACTGGTCGATCGAGATCACCACCACCAGCCGCGGCGGCGGCCCCGCGAGCCCGACCGGCGCGGCGCCTTCGGCCCGGGTCGCGGCGCCTCCCGGCAGCCCCGCCAGCCCCGCCAGCGCGACCAGCGCCGCCAGCGCCGCCAGCGCCAGCAGCCCGCTCGGCGCCCGGCGGGGCGCCGGGATCGCGGCCCGCCTGCCCATCGGCCGCCGCAATCCGGCCCGTTGCCGCTGCCAGGACCGCCAGGTTGCCAGGCCGCGCACCTTTCCCGCCCCTACCCGAAGCGGCCGGTGATGTAGTCCTCGGTCTGCTTCTCGCGCGGCCGCGTGATCATCGTCTTCGAGTCGTTGAACTCCACCAGCTTGCCGAGGTAGAAGAGGGCGATGTAGTCCGCCACCCGCGCCGCCTGCTGCAGGTTGTGGGTGACGATCGCCACCGTGTAGTCCTCGACCAGCTCCTGGATGAGCTCCTCGATCGCCGCCGTCGAGATCGGATCCAGGGCGGAGGTCGGCTCGTCGAGCAGCAGCACCTCGGGCTTGACCGCGATCGCCCGCGCGATGCACAGCCGCTGCTGCTGCCCGCCCGACAGGCCGCGGCCGCTCTGCTTGAGCTTGTCCTTGACCTCGTTCCACAGCGCCGCCTTGCGCAGCGCCCACTCCACGCGCTCGTTCATCTCCGCCGGCCGCAACCGCTCGTACAGCCGCACGCCGAAGGCGATGTTCTCGTGGATCGACATCGGGAACGGCGTCGGCGCCTGGAACACCATGCCGACCCGCTTGCGCAACAGGTTCAGGTCGAGGCTCGGATCCAGCAGGTCGACACTGCCGTCGAGCAGGATGCGGCCTTCGGCGCGCTGCTTCGGGTAGAGCTGGTACATGCGGTTGAAGGTGCGCAGCAGCGTCGATTTGCCGCAGCCGGAAGGGCCGATGAACGCGGTCACCCGGTTGGCATAGATCGTCAGGTCGATGCCCTTGAGGGCATGCGTCTTGCCGTAATAGAAGTGGACGTCCTGCACCTCGATCTTCGGCTCCGGAGGGGTTTCCGGCGCGTCGTCGAGGTGATCCACCTGCAGCGCCGGCAGCAGCGGCGCCCGCCCGGCGGCCACCGCCGCGGGGGACGCGCCGGCGGTGTTGGCGGCACTGGCAGCATCGGCAGTCCCGGAAACTCCGGGAGACGCCGTCTGATGCTCGGACACGCTGGTCATCATCGAGAGATTACCCCGCTTTCTGCTGCCTGAAGACGATCCGCGCCACGACGTTCAGCACCAGCACGCTCAGGGTGATCAGCAGCGACGCGGTCCAGGCCAGCTTCTGCCAGTCGGGATAGGCGCTGTTGGCGAAGTTGAAGATCACCGACGGCAGGTTGGCGATCGGCGCGTTCATGTTGGTGCTCCAGAACTGGTTGTTCAAGGCGGTGAACAGCAGCGGCGCGGTCTCGCCGCTCACCCGCGCGATCGCCAGCAGCACGCCGGTTAGGATGCCGGAGCGCGCCGCTCGGTAGGCGACCAGCACCACCACCTTCCAGCGCGGCGCGCCGAGCGCCGCCGCCGCCTCGCGCAGCGACACCGGCACCAGGCGCAGCATGTCCTCGGTGGTGCGGACGACGATCGGGATGGCGATGATCGCCAGCGCCGCCGCTCCCGCCCAGCCCGAGAAGTGCCCCATCCGCATCACCATCACCGCGTAGACGCAGAGGCCGATGATGATCGACGGCGCGGAGAGCAGGATGTCGTTGACGAAACGGGCGATCTCGGCGAACCAGCCGCTCTTGCCGAACTCGGCCAGGTAGGTGCCCGCCAGGATGCCCACCGGCGCTCCCACCAGGATGCCGGCGCCGATCATCAGCAGGCTGCCGACGATCGCATTGATCAGGCCGCCGTCGCTGCCCGGGCCCGGCGTCGATTGCAGGAAGACGATCGGCCGCAGCGCGACCATACCGCGCACCGCCAGCGTCCACAGGATCCACAGCAGGAAGGCGATGCCGATCCCCATGGTGGCGACCGACAGCGTCAGCGCCGCCCGGTTCGTCACCCGGCGGCGGCGGTAGAGGCCGCTGGAATAGATCTCGGTGTAGCGCGGTGGTGGCGGGGGCGCCGGCGCGGCCGTCTCGGGCGCCGCGGTGCCGGTCGGAGTCGAGGTCGGAGTCGCCATCAGCTCGGCCTGCCTTCCATGCGCTTGAGCCGCAGCAGCAGCAGCTTCGAGCACGCCAGCACGATGAAGGTGATGATGAAGAGGATCAGGCCGAGGGTGATCAGCGACGAGGTGTAGAGGGCGCCCACCGCCTCGGCGAACTCGTTGGCCAGGTTCGCGGAGATGGTGTTGCCGGGCATGAACAGCGAGGCGCTGAGCTCGTGCGCGTTGCCGATCACGAAGGTGACCGCCATGGTCTCGCCCAGCGCGCGCCCGAGTCCCAGCATGATACCGCCGGCGACGCCGACCCGGGTGTAGGGCAGCACGATGCGGGACATCACCTCCCAGGTGGTGGCGCCGACCGCGTAGGTGGACTCCTTGAGGATCGACGGCACCGTCTCGAAGACGTCGCGCATCACCGCCGAGATGAACGGGATGACCATGATCGCCAGGATGAGGCCGGCGGTGCCCAGCCCGATGCCGAGCGGTGGCCCCTGGAACAGCACGCCGACCAGCGGCCAGCCGCCGAGATGGTCGGTGACCCACGGCTGGGCGTGGTCGGCGAGCAGCGGCGCCAGCACGAACAGCCCCCACATGCCGTAGATGATGCTGGGGATCGCCGCCAGCAGCTCGACCGCCGTGGCCAGCGGCTGCTTGAGCCAGCGCGGGCAGAGCTCGGTGACGAAGAGCGCGATGCCGAAGCTGATCGGGACGCCGAACAGCATGGCGATGGCCGAGGTGACCAGGGTGCCGTAGATCTGCACCAGGGCGCCGAAGCGCTCGGTGACCGGGTTCCACTCGCGGCTGGTGACGAAGCTCCAGAAGCCGAAGCGGTGCAGCGCCGGCCGGCTGCCCCAGTAGAGCGACAGCAGGATCGCCGCCAGCAGCGAGAACACCACGATGGCGAAAAACAGCGTGCTGCCCTCGAACAGGCGGTCGGCGAGCCGCTGGGTGCGGCCGCCGGCGGCGGCCGGCGCCTGGAACGGCTGCGGCACGCCGTCCGGGCTGTCCGGACCGCCTGGACCGCCCTGCCGGGCGGGTGCGACGGGTACGGCGCTGGCGGATGCGCTCATCAGCCGCGGCGGCCGCTGCTTACTTCCTGGTCCACACCGGCTTGCCGCCGGCGGTGATCTGCTTTTGCCAGGTGTCTTCGACCAGCTTGACCACGTTGGCCGGAATCGGCACGTAGTCGAGCTGGCTCGCCAGCTGACCGCCGTTGTGATACGCCCAGTTGAAGAAGGCGAGCACCTCGCGGGTGGCCTCGGGCTTCGGCGGGTTCTTGTAGAGCAGGATGAAGCTGGCGCCGGTGATCGGCCAGGATTCCGCGCCGGGCTGGTTGGTCAGCAGCAGGTAGAACCCGGGCGCCTTCGCCCAGTCGGCGTTGGCCGCCGCCGCCTGGAAGCTCTCGGCGCTGGGCTTGGCGAACTTGCCCGCCTTGTTCTGCATCAGCACGTAGGCGAGCTTGTTCTGCAGGGCGTAGGCGTACTCGACGTAGCCGATGGCGCCGTTGATGCGGCTGGCGTAGGAGGCGACGCCCTCGTTGCCCTTGCCGCCGACGCCGACCGGCCACGCCACCGAGGCCTCCTCGCCGACGCTCTTCTTCCACTCCGGGCTCACCTCGGAGAGGTAGTGGGTGAAGATGAAGGTGGTGCCGGAGCCGTCGGAGCGGTGCACCACCGAGATCGCGCGGTCCGGCAGCTTGAGGCCGGGATTGAGCGCCTTGATCGCCGGATCGTTCCAGTTCTTGACCTTGCCCAGGTAGATCCCGGCGAGCAGCGCGCCGCTGAGCTTGACCTGGCCGGCGCCGATCCCCTCGACGTTGACCACCGGCACCACGCCGCCCATGATCATCGGGAACTGCAGCAGGCCGTTGGCGTCGAGCTCCTTGGGCTCGAGCGGCTTGTCGGAGGCGCCGAAGTCGACGGTCTTGGCCTCGATCTGCTTGATGCCGCCGCCCGAGCCGATCGACTGGTAGTTCATGGCGACGCCGGACTTGGCCTTGTAGGCCTCCGCCCACTTGGCATAGACCGGATAGGGGAAGGTCGCCCCGGCGCCCGAGATGTCCACGGCGGCGGCGGGCAGCGCCGCCGCCGTGGCGAGCACCAAGGCGGCGGTCAGCAGCTGCGTCCTGAGGCGGGACTTGGCCCGCGCAGATCCAGAGCCGTATCGCATGTCAACAGTTCCTTTCCGGTTGGCGCAACGTTGATCGGAGGAGCGGCTCGCCCGGATTGGCTCCCGGGCCGGACCGCGGTTACCCTGGCAGCCTGCGGCCCGTTGGCAGGTCCGCGGCCGAAGCCGACAAGGGATCGCCCCGATAGGGGTGATTCTCTGGACCGGGAGTGGCAGCGAAAGGTCCGGAGAGTCACAAGGGTGTGACAGCGACGCCACGCCCATGTGGCAGCACCGGCGTCGCAGCCCGTCGCACACCCGCCGGCGGCGGTCGCCGCGGCCGCCGGGGACCCGTTCCCCGCCGGGGACACCCGGGGGCCGGCCGCGGCTGTCACGGCGCCGTCACCCAAGTGCTTCGCAGCTGTCACGAGATGGCTCGCGCCGCTCCTTGAAAGCCTGCCGGGGCTCGTCTACTGTAACCGCCGACCGCGCGCCGCACCGTTCGCGTTTACTATGCCTGGCTTCAGGCTTCTAGAGAAAGGAATAAGCTCATGAGGAGAGGGTTCTTGCAGCAAGTAGTCGCGACGCTGGCGGCACTGCCGGTGCTCCTGGCGCTGGCGCTGGTGCTCGCCGGCCGGCCGGCCGCCGCCCAGGTGGTGGCGACCTCGCAGGACGGCAACATGACTTACCGCATCGGCGCGTTCGCCCAGGTCCAGGGCCAGGCCGAGGACAACGCGGCGGCCAACAGCGGCACCGCGGACAACCTCGGGTTTCTCCGCCGCTTTCGTCTCCAGGGCGAGTTCACGTTCTACAAGAACTTCGAGATGTTTTTCGAAACCGACGATCCCAACTACGGCAAGGGCAACCCGGACGGCACCAAGAACGTGCCGACGATGATGCTGCAGACCCTGTACATGACCTACAAGTTCGCGCCGGAGTTCATGATCGACGCCGGCGAGCTGCTCGGCGTCAACAGCTACAACCACCTGCAGTCGGCGGCCTCGATCCTGCCGGTCGATCTCGGCGCCTTCACCAACCTGGAGAGCACGCCGCTGACCGCCAACAACGGGCGCGACTGGGGCGTCGAGGCGCGCGGCTACATCGCCGACCACCTCGAGTACCGGGCCGGCGCGCTCGAGGGCCTGCGCGGTGTCGGGGATCGCAACCCGCTGCGCCTGCAGGGCCGCCTCTCCTACTATTTCTGGGGGATCGAGACCACCCGCTTCTATCGCGGCACCTCGCTGGGCAAGATCGCCACCTGGGAGATCGGCACCAGCTACGACGCCCAATCCGGCAAGAGCGCCGCCGTCAGCCCCAAGGGCTACAAGATGTACGACTTCGACACCTTCTTCGATCAGCCGGTCAACGGCGGCGACGGCATCACCCTGCAGGCCGATTACCAGCATTACGATGGCGGCACCCTGGTGACGGCGCTGCCGAAGCAGCACGTCCTGCTGGTGGAGGGCGGCTACTACATCAATGCGCTCAAGACCCAGCCCTTCGCCCAGTACACCGAGGAGAAGTACGACTCCGGCATCACCCTGCCGAACCAGAAGCAGTGGCAGGTGGGCCTCGGCTTCTACTTCCACGGCTACAACTCGAACTTCAAGATCGGCTACGGCCACGTCGATCAGGACAACGTCCGCAACCGCAAGAACATCGTGGCGCAGTACCAGTACGCGTTCTTCTAGGCCGCGACCGCCCCCGGCCAGCAGTTGTCGCCGACGCCGGGCGACGATCCGCAGAGTGCGGGCCGTCGTCCGGCGTCGTGTCGTTTGGGGTGGGGGGGAGGGAGCCCGCTCAGGCGGGGGGGTGACGCGGGCGGTCGCTCTCGGCGCGCACCTCGTCGCGCGCCGGGACCGCCGCAAGGCCGGGCCAGAGCGCCGCCCAGTGGACGCAGCGATCGAGGTCGTGCTGGGCCGTCCCATGCGGCTTGCCCCCGGCCGGCAGGGCGGCCGGGACGTCCTCGCACAGCGCCGGCCAGGACTCGGAGTTGGCGGTGGCCGGCTCGACGTGCGCCACCTCCTTGCCGTCCTGCTCGACCCGCACGTCGACCGGGCCAGGGTGCCGCAGGCTCTTGTCGCCGAAATGCACGCGGACGAGGGTGGCGGCGCCGGCCTTCACCTCGAAGGGGATCGCTTCCGGATCGACCCGCGACGGGGTGAGGTAGCCCTGGGCGGAGTTGTAGCGCTGGTGGCGCTCCTGCGTCACCCGCAGCAGGTGCTTGCCCGGCGCCAGCTCGAGGTCGAAGTTGCGCGGCCCGGTGGGGATCAGGACCGGCCCGGGAGCCGCCGAGCCGACGAATCGGCCGTCGACGTAGAGGAACAGCAGCCACCGCTGACTCACCGGCGCCTCCGCGTCCACCACCTCCACCGGCCGGTAGGTCACCGCGAACCGCACCTTGGCGGCGGCGCCGGGGCCGGCGCCGGCAGCGGCGGCGGCAGGCTCCTGGCGGACCGCCGGCGGCGCCGCGGCGGGCGCGGGCGGCGGGGCAGGTGCCGGGGCCGGTGGCGGCGAGACCGGGGCGGCCCGGGGCGACGATGGCGCGGCGGCCGGCGCGCTGGCCGCCGGGCCGCCGGCCAGCCCGACCAGCTTCTTCAGCAGCTCGTCCGAGGCGCCAGCCTGGTGCAGCGCCACGAGGTCGGCGCTGCTGACCGCCGCCGGCCGGTTGCCGGTCTTGTCGAGCCAGGCCACGATGACCGGCTCGGTCACCCCGCCCCGCAGCATCTGCACCACCTGCGCCACCACCGCATCGGTCGCCGGCGCGCTGGCCTCCGGGCCGCCGGCCGGGGCGGCGGCGGGTGCCGCCACCGCCGGGCCGCCGGCCAGCACGGTCAGGCAGGCGAGGGCTGCCGCCAGGCGCCACCGCCGGCCTGGACGATCGCAAGCGAAACTGCCGGCGGCAGCGTGCGCCGCCTCACGCCGATTACCTTTCATCCTGTCCCCTTCCCAGATTGGAAAATGGATCAACGACCGCGCCGGTGATGACAAATCGATCGTCCCCAATCGTAGCACAGGCCCGCGGGCGCCGAGGGCACGTGGAGCCACTACCGCCACTACCGCCGGGCGGCCATCGGCATCCCCGGCTGCTCTCGGTGCAGCTCTCGGCGCCGCCCTCGGCGGCGAGCTCCCGGGCCGTGCGTCGTGCACCGCCGCCGTCGCACCACGTTGGAACCGGCAACCGGCGACCTGGAACCGTTTCATAACCCTCCCGCTACAGCCTTCTGCACCCGCACCGGGCGATGATCCGCGGATTGCCACGGTCCGGCACGCGGTCGCGGTCCGCGTCGAGCGCCGGGCGTGACGGAAAGGAGGCATCATGGGGAGATTCGGTGCGTGGGCGCCGCCGGCCGCGGCGCTGGTGCTGGCGGCGGCGATGCCGCTCCTGCTCGCTCGGCCGGCGGCGGCGCAGCTGCTGCTGACGTCGGCGGACGGCGAGACCACCTTCAAGCTGGGAACCATCGCGCAGATCCAGGGGGAGGCCACCGACAACGCCCCCGGCGACGGCCGCGCCTACAACCTGTTCTTCCGCCGCCTCCGCATCGAGGGGGCCGCGCAGTCCGGCGACCTGTCGCTGTTCTTCGAAACCGACTCCGGCACGCTCGGCAAGGGCAATCCCGACGGCACGAAGCAGTCGGCCACCGGCCTGGTCTTCCTCGATTTCGCGCTCACCTGGACCTTCGCCAAGGAGCTCCACCTCGACGGCGGCCTCATCCGCCTGGCGCCCACCTACACCCACAACCAGGCCGCCAACTCGACGCTGGCGCTCGACATCAGCCCCTACGCCTACGTCGAGAGCACGCCGCTCGAGACCAACAGCGGCCGCGACTTCGGCGTGCAGGCCCGCGGCTACTTCGACGACCATCTCGAGTATCGCCTGGGAGTCTTTCAGGGACTTCGCGGCAAGGACGAGGTCAATCCCTTCCGCGTCAGCGGCAGGCTGGCCTACTACGTATTCGGCGCGGAGGAGGGGCTCTATTACCGCGGCACCTCCCTGGGCACGCTGCGGACGCTCTCCTTCGGCACGGCATTCGACACCCAGAGGAGCTACAAAAACTACAACTTCGACGTGTATTACGACCAGCCGTTGCACGGTGGCGACGGCCTGACCTTCGAGCTCGACCACAGCTGGTACGACGGCGGCGACTTCCTGCCGACCCTGCCCAAGCAGACCACCTCCCTCGCCGAGGTCGGCTACTACTTTCACTCCTGCAAGCTGCTGCCGTTCTTCCAGTATGCGCAGGAGAGGTTTGCCGCCGGCGTTGCCCAGCCGAGCGAGCGGCGCTTCCAGACCGGCATCGGCTATTACCTGCACGGCTACAACTCCAACCTCAAGCTGGCCTGGACCCGCATCGACCGCGACGGCCTGCCGGGAGCCAACGACGTGGTGGTCCAGTACCAGTTCTACGTCTTCTGATCGCGGGCCTCGGTCATTGCGGCGAATCGCCGCCCCAGGTCCGTCCGATGCCGAATTGCGGCACCAGCGTCTGGGCCATCTCGCGATGGTCCTTCAGCACCCGCAGGTTGGCGGCCGCGAAGCGGCGGATGTCGGGGTCGGCGATGTGCTTCGCCGCCCACCGGAAGTAGCGCACGTCCGCGACGTGGTACTCGGCCATCATGTTGACGTAGTAGCGGTTGAACTCGTGGTCGCCGCCGGCCAGGTGCGCCAGCGCCCGGTAGTCCCACTCCTCGCGCCGGTCGAGGCCGGTCGGCAGGGCGACGCCCTTGGCGGCAGCGAGCTGGCGCAGCTGCTCGTTGGTCTTGGCGAAGTCGTCGAGCATCTGGCGGGCGAGGCTCTTCACCCTGGGGTCGGCGGTGTGGCCGGCGGCCAGCTCGCCCAGCTTCACCTCCGTCATGCCTTCCCGTGCGGCCTGCGCGAGGAAGCGCTGATCCGCGGTGGCGCCGCCGCGAGCGCCGCCGTAGGTCCAAGGGGCGATGCAGCCGGCGGTCCACGCCGCGGCGATGCCCGCGAGGCACAGGGCGAGGGGATTGAGCTTGTTGTGCACGGTCATCGCGGTGTCTCCAGCGCTGCTCATCGCAGCGCCCCGGTCGCATAGTCGAGCGCGGCGTACTGGCTCTCGTAGTCGTACTTGGCGCTCAGGTTCTCGATTTCGGCCTGGGTGAGGTTGAGCTGCGCCTGCGTCAGCTCGACGATCGAGGAGAGGCCGAGGTCGTAGCGTCCCTGCGCCAGCTCGAGCGCCAGGTTCGCCTGGCGCAGCAGCTCGACGGTGACGTCGAGGCGCTCATAGGCGGTCCTGGCGCTGCCCCATGCCGAGCGGACGTCGCGGGAGATGATCTCCTCCAGCGCCCGCACCTGCTGGTCGGCCTCCTGGGCGCGGAGGTGAGCGGCGGTGCGCCGCGCCGTGAAGAGATGGCCGTTGAAGAGCGGCACCTCGACGTTGATCGCCGCCCCTTCGTAGTGGTTCGGAACGGTCGCCGCATCGGGACCGATCCACGGCAACGAGCCGGCGGTGCCGAGGAAGCTCACGGTCGGCCGCTGCAGGTCCCTCTCCGCCTGCTCGGTGCGATAGGCGGCGTCGCGCCCCAGGCGCAGGCTCAGCAGGTCCGGCCGCAGCTGCAGCGCTCCGGCGACCAACGGCTCGGGACTGGCGGCCGGGCGGGGTGGCAGCGGTTCGTCGGCGAGCGTGTAGCTGCCGGGGCGGTCCGAGCCGATCGCCCGCGCCAGCTCGGCGAAGGCGGTCGCCAGCTGATCCTCGGCGCGAATCAGCAGCAGCTTGGCCTGCGACACGTTGACCTGGGCGAAGCTCACGTCGAGCTGCGACCGCAGCTTGTTCTGGGCCAGCGCCGTGACCTGGTCGGCGAGCACCTGCCGCGACCCGACGGTCTCCTGGGCCACCTTGATCAGCGCCTGCGCCGCGAGCACGCCGAAGTAGGCGCGGTCCACCCCGAGCAGCACGCCGGCACGGGCGGCCTGGTAATTCTGATCGGCGGCCCCGGCCCGCAACCGCGAGCTGGCGACCAGGTTGGGCGTGCGGCCGAGGTCGGTCAGCAGCTGCGAGACCACGATGCCCTGCCCCTCGCGGTTGAACAGGCGCGAGGCGGTGAGGGTGCCGGCGCCGATGCGCGCGTCGCGATTGCCCAGCGAGCCGGTGACCTCGCCGGTGATGGTCGGGAAGTAGGCCGAGCGGGTCTCGACCACCATCTGCCGCGATGCCGCCGCCTCGCTCTGCGCCGACAGCAGGTCCGGATGGTTGGCCAGCGCGGCGGCCTCCGCCGCCTTCAACGTCAGGGTCGGCGCCGGCGCCGCGGCCCGTGCCGGCGCTGTCGCTGCGGCGGCGGCACCGGCGATCGTCGGCGAGGCCGGTGGGACAGGCGGCGGCGGTGGCTGCGCCATGGCCGCGGCGGCGCCGCCGCCGGCCACGACCAGCACCAGCACGGTCAGCCGCGGCAGCCGGCGCCGTCCGCTCACGACGCCGCTCCGGTGGCCGCCGTGTCCGCTGCCGCCTCGGGCGCCGCCGGCGCCGGGGCCGCCGGCTTCGCCTCGCGGTACATCAGCAGGTAGGCAGCAGGCACGATGAAGACGGTGAGCAGCACCGAGGAGGTGAGCCCGCCGATCACCGCGCGCGCCAGCGGCGCGTACTGCTCGCTGCCGGTGCCCAGCTTGAGCGCCATCGGCACCATGCCGATGATCGTCGCCAGCGAGGTCATCAGGATGGGGCGCAGGCGCACCCGGCAGGCGGTGATCACCGCGTCCTCGAGCACCGGGATCTGCTCGCGCAAACGGTGTGCGAAATCGACGATCAGAATGCTGTTGGACGCCGAGATGCCGACCAGCATCAGCACCCCCATCAGCGACATGACGTTGAGCGTCGTATGGGTGAGCGGCAGGGTGATGAGCACGCCGATCAATCCCATCGGCACCGCGAGCAGCACCAGCACCGGGTCCTTGAAGGAACGGAACTGCGCCACCAGGATCAGGTAGAGCAGCACCACCGCCAGGCAGAGGCCGAGCGCGAAGCTGCGGAACGAGGCGTTCATGCCCTCCACCATCCCCCTCAGTGTGACCCGCACGTTGCCCGGCAGGTTCATTCCCTTCAGGATGCCCTGGATGGACCCTGCGAGCTTGCCGAGATCCTCCCCGGCGGGAGTGACGTAGACGTCGTTGACCCGCTGGATCTGGTAGTGGTCCACCTCGGTGGGGGTCTGCTGATAGCTCAGCTTGACCACCGCGTCCATGGTCGTCGGCTGGTTCAGCCGCGGCGAGCGCAGCGGGATGCTCTTGAGATCGACGAAATTGTGGATCGCCGACTGGCCGTGCTCGTAGTACTGCACGCTCAGGAAGTAGGCGTTGCCGCTCTTGGTGTCGACCCAGTAGTTGGGCGCGATCATCGAGTTCGAGTTGAGGGCGGTGATGAGGTTGTCGACCACGTCCCTCTGGGTCAGGCCAAGCTCGGCGGCGTGCACGCGGTCGACGTCGAGACGCACCGCCGGATAATTCATGTCCTGGGGGATGTAGACCTGGCCGACGCCGGGCAGCCCGCGGATGCGCCGGCCCAGCTCCTGGGCGATGTCGTTGCCGCGGCGCAGATCGGGGCTCGCGACCTGCACGTCGATCGGCGCCGGCAGGCCCATGTTGAGCACCGCGTCGACCATCGAACCGGTTTGGAAGAAGGTGCGCATCTCGGGGTAGCCGGCGGCGATCTCCCGGCGCACCCTCTCCATGTAGTCGAAGCTGCTGCGCCGGTGCGGCTCGTTGAGCTCGACCTGCACGGTGGCGGTGTAGGGGCCGGTGTTGGCGGTGTAGAGGGCGGAGAAGTCCGGGACGACGCCGATGTTGGCGACCACCATCTTGAAGTCGCGGCGGTCGACGACCTTGCGGATCAGGCCCTCGACCCTGGCGACGTACTGCTCGGTGACCTCGATGCGGGTGCCGGTCGGCACCTTCAGGTTGATGGTGAACTGGCCGGCGTCGGTCTGCGGGAAGAACGCCAGGCCGAGCAGCGGCCAGAGCGCCAGGCTGAGCACGAACAGGCCGAGCAGCAGCGCGACGCAGCGGCCCGGGCGCGCCACCGCCCGCCGCACCCAGCGCTCGTAGAGATCGAGCAGGCGGCCGAAGCCGCGGTTGAAGCCGGCGTGGAAGCGCTGCCCCCAGGAGGCGCCGCCGGCCGTCGCGTGGCCGCCGCCGGCATGTGGCGCGCTCTGCACGAAGCGCGAGCAGAACAGCGGGATGACGGTCATCGCCACCACGTAGGAGGCGAACAGCGAGATCACCACCGCCAGCGCCAGGGCCGAGAACAGGAACTTGCTGACGCCATAGAGGAAGGTCACCGGGTAGAACACCACCACCGTGGTGAGGGTGGCGGCGAGCACCGCCAGCGCCACCTCCGAGCCGCCGACCTCCGCCGCCACCGGCCCGGACTCGCCGATCTCGAGATGGCGGTAGATGTTCTCGAGCGAGATCACCGAGTTGTCGATGATCCGGGAGAAGGCCAGCGCCAGGCCGCCCAGCACCATGGTGTTGACCGTCGAGTCCAGCATGTAGAGGACGACGAAGGTCGCCAGCGCCGAGAGCGGGATGGAGAGGAAGACCGCGGAGGTGGCGCGCAGGCTGCCCAGGAAGACCAGGATCATCAGGCTGGTCAGGATCAGCCCCAGCAGTCCCTCGTGCAGCAGCGTGGTGATCGCTTCCTTGACGAATGCCGACTGGTCGAACACCACGTTGGTGACCAGCTGCTTGGGGACGTCGAACAGGCGCCCCAGCAGCTCGCGGACGCCGTTGACCACCTCGATGGTGTTGGTGTCGCCGCCCTGCTTCATGATCGGCAGGTACACCGAGCGCTGCCCGTCCACCCGCACCACGCTGTACTGGATCTGGTTGGCGTCCTCCGCCTTGCCGACGTCGGCGATCGAGACCCAGTTGCTGCCGACGGTCTTGATCGGCACCTGGTCGAGCTCCTTCATGGTCGCGACCATGCTGTTCGAGTACACGTAGTAATCGAACGGTCCCATCTTCACGTCGCCGGCGGGCAGGATGAGGTTCGAGCGGTTGATCGCCTCGACCACGTCCATCGGGCTCAGCTGCCGCGACAGCAGCTTGTAGGGGTCGACGTAGACCATGATCTGCCGGTACTTGCCGCCGAACGGCGGCGGGATCTCGGCGCCCTTCACCACCGCGATCTGGTTGCGGATGGTGAACTGGCCGATGTCGTGCAGCTGGGTCTCGCTCAGGCCGTTGCCCTTGAGCGTCACCAGGCAGACCGGCAGGCTCGAGGCGTCGAGCTTCAGCACCACCGGCGGCAGGGTGCCGGGCGGCAGGCGCTTGAGGTCGGCGAGCGCCAGGTTCGAGAGCTGGGTGACGTCGGTGTCGGCGTTGGTCCCGGGCTGGAAGTACGCCTTGATGATGCTCACCCCCAGCATCGAGCGCGACTCCATGTGCTCCATGCCGCTGGCCAGGGTGAAGAAGCGCTCGAGCGGGTTGGTGATGTTGTTCTCGATGTCGCGCGGCGGCATGCCCGAGTAGAAGGTGGCGACCACCACCTCCGGCAGGTTGATCGCCGGGAACAGGTCGACGGGCATCCGCACCAGGCTGGTGACGCCGACCACCGTCAGCACCAGGCACAGGACGACGACGAAGTAGGGGTTGCGGATGGAGAAGCGCGACATCTGGCCTGCCTCGCGGCGCTACTTCGGGCTCTGGCCGTCGCCGGCTGACTGGCCGTCGCCCTGGCCCTGGTACTGGAGCATCTGCACGAGTCGCGGCTGGACCGCCTCGCCCGGCTTCAGGTTGCCGCGGTCGCTGACCACGATCGCCTCGCCCGGCCGCAGGCCGGACAGCACCTCGGCGTCGGTGGCGGTCCGCAGGCCCAGCTCGACGGGGCGGTCCTCGATACGGTTGCCGGTGCCGACGACGTAGAGCGTCGTCGCCGCGCCCTCCTGGTTGACCGCCTGCAGCGGCACGGCCAGCGCCTGGTCCTTGCGGTCGAGCGACAGGGTGGCCTCGGCGTAGAGGCCCGGGATCAGCTTGCCGCCCTGGTTCTGCACGTCCACCTCGGTGTGCATGGTGCGGGTCTCCTCCCTGACGTCGGCGGAGAAGCGCGTCACCTTGGCGGGGAAGGTGCGGTTGAGCGACGGCACCTGCACCGAGACCGGATCGCCGAGGTGGATGAAGCGGACGTAGGACTCCGGCACCGGGATGACCAGGCGGTAGAGATCGTCCTGCGACAGCTGGACCAGCGGCATGGCCTGGGTGCTGGAGCTGGTGCCCGCCTGCAGCAGGGCGCCGAGGTTGGCGTAGCGCTTGGTCACCACGCCGGCGAAGGGCGCGGTGATGCGCGAGTAGTCGAACAGCACCTGGTCGTGCTCGCGCTTGGCGAGCGCCTCGCCGAGCTGGCTGCGCGCCGCCTCGAGCGAGGATCTGGTGGCCTCCACCTGGGCCTGGGCGGCCAGGTCCTTGCCCTGCGCGTCGTCGACCTCCTGCTGCGCGACCATCCCGGGCTTCGACTGCGCGACGCCGTTCAGGCGCTCGAACTGCAGGTGCGACACGGTGGCCTGGGCCTCGATGCGGTTCAGCTCATGCTCGGCGTGGGTGACCTGCTCCCTCATCGCGGCGATGGCGGCGGTGTCCTGGCGCACCTGCATCTCGAGCTCCGGGATCTCGAGCACCGCCATCACCTGCCCCTGCTTCACGTGAGTGCCGTAGTCGACCAGCAGCTGCTTCACGTAGCCGGACTCCTTGGCGTAGACGTCGATCTGCTGGAACGGCACCAGCTCCGACGAGAGCACCAGCTGGCGGCCGAGATCCTTGCGCGCCGCCCTGACCACTCCCACCTCGACGGCGCGCGCGGCGGCGGGCCGCGGATCGCCGCCGCCGCAGCCGGCGATGGCTGCCGCCGCCAGCCAGGCGGCCAGCCAGGTGGCGGCCCGCGGCGCGGCAGGGCGATGTCGGAGGCGGAGCCGGCAGCGGCGGTCTCCCTGGCGCGCCGGGGCGGCGGCCGGATCAGCGGTTGCCACGGAGCTTGGCCTCCAGGAGGTGCAGCGAGAATCGGGGCGAGGCGCAGAGCTCGATCAGCTCCCGCTCCTCGGCAAGCAGCGCGTGGGCTACGTCGGGCACGCCGGCGGCGATCGCCATCGGGATGGTTTGCAGGCCATGGCGATCGCCGTGCAGCAGCTCGCCGGGCTTGACGGTCAGGCCGCCGATCTCGACCGGCTCGCCGAAGTCGACGATGTGGGCGAAAGCGTGGGAGACCGCGACGCTGCCGCTGAAGAGGTGAAAGCCCGCCGCTTCCACCGCGGCGAGGTCGCGAACCGCGCCGTTGGTGACGTAGCCCACGCAGCGCAGCGCCTGCCCGATGGCGGCATGAATCTCGCCGAAGAAGGCGCCCGCGCCGGGATCGCGGTCCATATCCTCCATCACCACCACCCGCGGCGCCGGCACGGTGGCTACGTGCTGCCAGAACTCGATGTGATCGTAGTAGAGGCGGCCGGTCATCGGCGGCAGCGAGGAGCGGATGCGGCCGGTCACGGCATAGCCGAGCAGCGGCGGCAGCCGCGGGAACCGGCAATGCACCGTGCCGTCGGCGAAGCCCTCGTTGCGCAGCCGGACGTTGAAGCGCTCGATGGCATTGGCGACCGTGCAGCTGTCGAGCTGGCGCAGCCGGTCGAGAGCGGCGTCCGGCAGGGGAGGTTGGGGTGTGGTCATCGGCGGTCGATCCGCGGCGCCGCCCGAGCGAGCGCGGCGACAGCGAGACGATAAGGCGCCCCGGCGCGAGGCGGTATACTCTGCCGCGGGTAATTCCCGGCGCTTGCCGGCGGGAGGAAGAGGGGCCGGCTGGCTGCGGCCCGGCTGCCGCTGGCGCCGGACGCGCCCGCTCCCGCGATGCCGCAACCGGACAGGACGCCGCCGTCTCGCCGGTCCTTCCGGCCCCTGACCACCCGCTTCGCCCTGGTCGTCGGCTTCGGCGGCCTGCTGGTGCTGTTGGCGCTATCCGGTCTCGACGCGGTCTCGGTGCTGTCGCAGATCAAGGGCCGCAACGAGGCGATCCGCCGCGACTTCCTGCTGCGCTCGCGCAACCTCGAGCAGATCCGCGCCATGCTGTACCTCTCGGGGACCTACGTGCGCGACTATCTGCTCGAGCCCGAGCCCGCCAAGGCGGAAGCGTACCGGGCCAGCCTTGAAAGCACCCGGCGGCAGATCGCGGCGCTGCTCGCCTCCTACGGCGGCCTGGCGCAGGCGGACGAGCGCGCGCCGCTGGCGGATCTGCGGCGGCAGCTCGGTTCCTACTGGCGGTCCCTCGATCCGGTGCTGGCCTGGGGACCGCGTCAGCGCCGCGACCAGGGGTACGCTTTCCTGCGCGACCAGGTCTTCCCGCGGCGGACGGAGATGCTGAACCTGGCCGACCGCATCGCCGCGGTCAACGAGCGCCAGCTCGACGCCAGCGCCCGGCGGCTGGCGGCGCTGTTCACCAGCTTCCGGCGCCGCCTGACGCTGATGCTGGCGGCGACCCTGGGCCTGGGCCTGGCGCTGGCCGCCGCCAGCATGTGGCAGATCCTGCAGCTCGAGGGGCAGACCGCCGCGCACCTGGCGGCGCTGGTGCAGGCGCGGACCGAGCTCAAGGAGCTTTCGGCGCGCCTGGTGGCGGCGCAGGAGCAGGAGCGCAAGGCGCTGTCGCGCGAGCTGCACGACGCCGTCGGCCAGTCGCTGTCGGCGGTGCTGATGGAGCTGCGGAACCTGGCGGCCGCCCTGCCGCCGCGCCCCCCGGACCTTGCCGCCCACGCCGCGACCATCCGCCGCCTGGTGGAGGGCGCGGTGGACCTGGTGCGCAACATGGCGCTGATGCTGCGGCCCTCGATGCTCGACGACCTTGGCCTGGTGCCGGCGCTGGAGTGGCAGGCGCGAGAGGCCGGCCGGCGGACCGGCATGCTGGTGCACGTGGCTGCCGACGAGCTGCCCGAGGGCCTGCCCGACGAGTACAAGACCTGCATCTTCCGGGTGGTGCAGGAGGCGCTCAACAACAGCTGCAAGCACTCAGGGGCGCGGGAGGCGTGGATCGCCCTGCGCCATGGCGCCGGCGTCATCCAGCTCTCGGTGCGCGACGACGGCGCCGGCTTCGCGGCCGGCCGCGAGCGCGGCCTCGGGCTGCTCGGCATGCAGGAGCGGGTCGCACATCTGGGGGGCAGCCTGCAGCTGGCCAGCGAGCCCGGCCGCGGGGCGCAGGTGGCCGTGACCCTGCCGCTCGCCGGCGGCGGTGGTGGCGGCGGTGCCGCGCCGCGGGGGGCGGCGGGATGAGCGGCGTGCGCATCCTGGTGGCGGACGATCACACCATCATCCGCAGCGGCCTGCGCGTGCTGCTCGAGCGGCAGCCGGGGTTCCAGGTGGTCGGCGAAGCGGCCGACGGCAGGCAGGCGGTCGAGTTGGCGCGGTCGCTGCGTCCGGACGTCGTCATGCTCGACATCGCCATGCCGAACCTCAACGGCATCGAGGCGGCGCGCCAGATCTGCGGCGAGCTGCCGCGGGCGGCGGTGGTGATCCTCAGCATGCACGCCGACGAAGGGTATGTGCTCAAAGCGCTGAAGGCCGGCGCCCGCGGCTACCTGCTCAAGGACTCGGCCGAAGCCGACATCATCGAGGCGGTGCGGGCGGTGCACGCCGGCAAGGCGTTCTTCAGCCCCGAGATCAGCAAGATGCTGGTCGAGGATTACGTGCGGCAGGCGCGGCAGCGGGGCATGGACGACAGCTACGAGCTGCTCACCACGCGGGAGCGCGAGATCCTGCAGCTGCTGGCCGAAGGCAAGGCCAACAAGGACATCGCCGCCATGCTCAACCTCAGCGTCTACACCGTCGAGACCCACCGCAGCAACATCCTGCAGAAGCTGAACCTTCACAGCCTGCCCGAGCTGGTGCTCTACGCCGTGCGCAAGGGCGTGATCGTCTGAGGCGCCGCCGGTAGGGCGGCCGGCGGCGAGGGAGCGTCCGGGTACCGGCTGGCCGCGGTCACCCTGCCGCCCCGGCGGCGAGCGTCCAGCGGCGCCAGGCCCAGGCGAAGGTCACCACCCGCGTCACCGCCTCCGGCTCGAACGGCTTCGGCAGGATGTCGTGCCCGCCATGGCGGCTGATCTCCAGCCAGAGGTACTCGTCGGCCACCGCGGAGGCGAGCAGGACGCAGGGGGCATGCGGCAGGCCCGCCAGCGCCGGGACGAGCTGCCGCCAGTCGGCGTTCGGGAGGTCCCGATCCACGATCACCAGCGGGATGGCCGCCGCGGCCAGGAGCGCCCGCGCCTGGTCGTAGGAGTCGGTCAGGTGCAGGGTCCAGCCGCCGGGTGCCGCGATCTGGGCGAGGGCGGCGCGTTCGGCAGGCGTGCGGAGGATGGCGAGGAGCGTGATCGGCTCCTCCGCGGCGGCTTGCCCGGTGGTCTGCCGTCCGGGCGGAGGCCCGCCCGAGTCGGCGGCGCGCCGGGGTCGCCCATCTTGTCCCTGGCGCCCCTGGCGCAAAAATCGCCAACGTAACGCCCGCGCCAGCATTTGCTCGAGCCCGAACATGCCTCGTCCCAGGCCAGGGTAGGACCTGGCCGCCGGGCTGCCCATACCCGGAGGTCGGGATTTGGCGCCACCGTCCGGCAGTAGCCGCAGGGCGCAGCGGCGGCGCGGGGCACTAGGCGAGATAGGAGCGGAGCTCGTCCCAGCTGGCGGCGATCGCCTCCAGGCTGGTCTGCTCCATCCGGCGGTAGAGCACCAGGACCTCCCGGCCGGAGGCGGTGAGCGCCGCGCCGCCGTGCAGCGAGCCGCCGCGCTGGGTGCTCACCAGCGGCTCGCGAAAGCAGGCGTTCATGGTCTGGATGAGCCGCCAGGCCCGCATGTAGGACATGCCGAGGGTCCGCGCCGCCGCGGCGAGGCAGCCGTGGTCGGCGATGGCGGCGAGCAGCTCCACCTTGCCCGGGCCGAGGGCGACCTCGCCGCCGTGCAGCACCCGCAGCCGGGGCCGCACCTGCGTGGCGGCGGCGGACGCTCGGGGCGCGGCGGCGGTGGGAGGGGTGGGGGTGGGCCGGCGCATCGGCGAGGCGCTCCGAGGCAGGGTTCATTGTCGCATGGAGCTCGATATATTTGACTGAATATATCGCTTCGGTTATCCTGCCCTGCGCTGCACATTTTCCAGGGAGGTAGATCATGAAGAGAGGCGACCTTCGCCAGGGGGTACCGGCGCCGCTCGGCGCCGCCGTCTTGCTGCTCGCCGCCATGGCCTTGCCGGCCACCGCGCAGACCGCCCCGGCAGCGGGGTCCGGGTCCGGCTCCGAGTGCGACTACTTCTGCCGCGTCGACAAGACGCAGGCGGAGCAGCCGCACTGGATGACGCCGCTGGTCACCGTGACGCCGCGGCTCGAGGAGGAGGTGCGTTACGACCAGCTCTGGCAGACGCGGGCCGGCGACACCACGCTCACCAACTACGGCGTCGGCAAGGGCCTCGAGCTGATCCCGTTCGAGCGGGTCGAGGTGATCGTGGGCGTGCCGGCCTACGAGGTGCTCGACACGCCGAAGGGGACCAAGCGCGATTGGGCGGACGAGACCTTTCTATTGAAATACCGCGCCGTCGCGGCGGACGAGGCGCATGGCAACTACATCGTGACCGGCTTCCTCGGCCTGAGCGTGCCGACCGGCGGTCCTGCCTTCACCGCCAACCATTCCATCTTCACGCCGACGCTCGCCGCCGGCAAGGGCTGGGGCACGCGGGAGCAGGGGGCGGACGTGCAGAGCACGGTCTCGATCGCCATCCCGAGCGGCGACGAGGCGGTGCTGGGCACGCCGATCGTCTGGAACACCGCCTTCCAGGTCCACGCGCTGAGCGACAAGTTCTGGCCGGAGGTGGAGCTCAACTACACCCATTTCAGGGACGGCCCCAACGACGGCAAGAACCTGCTGGTGTTCACCACCGGCGTGGTGCTGGGCCGCTTCCAGCTCTATCAGCGGCTGCGCCTGGCGGTGGGCACCGGTTACGAGCAGGCGATCAGCTCGTTCAAGACCTTCGAGCACGCCTGGCTGCTGACCGTCCGCACGCCCTTCTGACGCCTGCGGAGGAGCCGCGGCGGGGCGCGGCGGGAGGCTCAGGTCTTGCTGACCGAGTGCCGCACGTCGCGCCCCTCGACGTAATAGATGACGTCCTCGGCGATGTTGGTCGAGTGGTCGGCGATCCGTTCCAGGTTGCGCGAGATCAGCAGCAGATGCAGCGCCCTGGTGACCGTCCGGGGGTCTTCGATCATGTAGGTCAGCAGCTCGCGGAAGAGTTGCTTGTAGAGGCCGTCGACCGCGTCGTCGCTCGCCAGCACCGCGGTGGCCAGGGCGGTGTCGCGGTTGACGAAGGCGTCGAGGCTCTGGCGCACCATGGTCTGGACCAGCTCGGAGAGGTGGGGCAGATCGATGTAGGGCTTGAGCGGCGGCAGGTCGACGAGCTGCTCGACCGACTGCGCGATGTTCACCGCGGAGTCGCCGATGCGCTCGAGGTCGCTGTTGATCTTCATCACCGCCACCAGGAAGCGCAGGTCCACGGCGGTAGGCTGCCGGCGTCCCAGGATGCTGTGGCAGGAGTCGTCGATCTCCATCTCGAGCTGGTCGACGGTGCGATCGCTGGCGATGACCTCGGCGCAGAGCGCCGCGTTGCGTTCCAGCAGCGCCTGGGTCGCCTTGGCGACCATGTGCTCGACCAAGCCCGCCATCCTCAGCAGGCCGTGCCGCAGCCGGTCGAGGTCCTGATCCAACCGTCGTTCCATGAGGTGTCCCGTCCCTTTCTTCGACGCGGCATCTTACCTGCTCCGGCGCGGGATATAAAGCCAAATCGGCGCACCGGCGGCGGCATCCGGTGACAGCTTCTTGGCGCCGAGGTGACGGGCTCGTGGCGCGCGCCGGCCCGCGCCGGCCGCGGTCAGACGGTCCGCGCCAGCAGGCCGGTTTCCATCGCCTCGCGCACGCTCTCGCCCAGCTCCTTGAAGACCCGGTTGCGGCGTCGCCGCAACCGCCGGTAGGCGCGGGCGATGTCGAGGATGAGCAGGATGCGGGCCGAGGCGCAGGTCAGCTCGCCGGTGCGGTGGCTGCCGATGCGCTCGAATCCCAGGACGCGGGTGTGGAAGCCGATCGGCGAGTGGGGATCGTCGGCGAACACGGAGGTGAGGAAATGCGTGTAGCCGCGCGCCACCACCTCGACCAGCGCCGCCCGCATCAGGCGTAGCGCGACGCGAATGTTGCGCCGGTAACGCGGGACGATCATGAAGCGGCCGATGTCGACGAAGCGGCCGGTGCGCTGCAGCCCGTCGAGGTCGACGCCGGGTTCGAGGGTGACGCCGAGCTCCGCCGGCAGCGCCAGCGGTGGATCGTAGACCAGGCGGATGACGCCCGCCGGGCGGCCGTCGACCGTCGCCAGGAACCAGGAGCGATGCGCCAGGCTGGCGGTGTCGGGGGGCACCTCGGCGCCGACGTCGGCGATCCACTGCTTCTCGCGCCGGTAGACGGTCTCGATCACCGCCAGGGCCTGCTCGCGATCGGCGCTCGACAGCACCTTGCCGGCCACGACGGCGTTGCTGAGCCTCATATCGCCTCCGATCTCCGGTTGGGGATGAGGGCGGGGACGTGCCGGCGGCCGAGCGCGGCGGCAAGCGCCGCCATGACCCGATCGACCACGACCCGCGCCAGCTCCCGGCGCATCGCCGGGGCCGCGGCCAGCCGGCGGCGCTCGGCCGTGAAGTCGAGCGGCTCGCCGACCGAGAGCACCATGCGGCCCAGCCGGGGCGTGCGCTGCGGGCCGTCGCCGGGCCGGTGCCCCGGCCGGCGCCTGGGGTAATGGATCGCGACCGGTACCACCGGCACGGCGGCGGCGAGCGCCAGCCGGCCGAGCCCGAGGCGGCCGCGCAGCAGCGGGCCGCCGTCGCGGTTGCGCGTGCCTTCGGGGAAGATGCCGATGCTCTCGCCGCGGTCGAGGTGCTGGAGGCAGGCCGCAAGCACCGGCTGCCGCAGCCGTTCGCGCCGGTGGCCCTCGCGCAGCCGGAAGCGCGCGGGCTTGCCATAGACCGGGATGGGCTCGGACTGGCGCAGCAGCCAGCCCAGCACGGGTGCCTCGACGAACATCCAGTCGGCGAGGAAATGCAGGGGACGGCCCTGGCGCAGGTAGAGCAGGGCGCCGGGCGCCAGCAGCGCCTCGAGCGAGTTGCCGTGATTGAGGGCGAAGATCGCGGGCTCGGGCACCGCCGCCAGGCGCTCGCGGCCTTCGACCTCGAGCAGCCGTCCCAGGGTCAGCATCAGGCCGCGGCACAGGCGGCGCGCGGCCGGCCGGCGGAAGTGGGGCAGCGGGGCGGTCAGGGGGGCGAGGCCGGCACGCCAGCGGTCGCTCGGCCGGGGTGAAAGGACGGCCGCGGCGATGGTGGCGATGGGTTGCTGGAGCGGTGTCTCCATCGGCCCTATCTATGACAGGGCGCCAAGGAACCGGGGTTGCGGCGGCGTGCCGCCGCCGTGACAGATCGCTGCCGAGCGGCCAGGGGGAGGGCGAGGGTGCCGGGCCGGCCGGCCCGGCACCCTGGTTGGAGCTGCTCTTAGTAGTACCAGACCTGCATCTGCAACGTGAACTCGTTGGTGTCCTTGAGCGGGCTCACGGGCATGACGCGCAGGTACTGCGCGGTGTACTTGAGGTTCTGGCCCCGGACGTAGAAGTTCAGGCCGCCGCCCCATCGGTTCTGGTCCAGGTGGTGATTCTCATCGGCGCTGAACGACTGTTTCTCGTATTTCGCGAACGGCTGGACCTTGGCCGGCGAGCTGTAGTAGGCGACCTCCGCCAGGTAGTCGTTCTGGCGCGGGATGGTCTTCAGGAAGGTCTCGCCGTCGTAGTGGATGCCCTGGACCTGGCCGCCGAACTCGTCGCCCCCGTTCACCGGCAGCGTCCAGAAGACCTCGCCGTTGTAGGCGTGGTAGCTGTCCTGTCCGTCGTAGCCGGCGAAGAGGTTCAGCATCTTCTTCTTGCCCAGGCTGGTGCCGGTGAGGACGTAGCCGGTGTCGCGCTCGAAGAAGTTGTACTGCAGGAACCCGGCGTCGCGGAAGGAGTTGCGGGACCCGGTCTCGCGGATGCCCTGCAGCAGCGCGAAGCGGTATTCAAGCTTGTCGTCGGGCGCCACGTAGCCCCTGACCATGAAGCCGGTGTCACGCAGGGCGCTCAGCTGGGTGGGGCCGTTGTTGACCGTGGTCGTCGCGCTCAGGTCGACGGTGAAGTAGGTCAGCGTCGACTGCAGGCCGTTGCGGGCGAACGGGAGCAGGAACTCGCCGCCGCCCAGGATCAGGGCGTTGTTGACCTTCCACTCCATCAGCGCGTCCTGGACCACGAAGCCCGTGGTCAGCGCCTTCGGAGCCTTGCCCAGGTTGGGATCGTCAGTCTGGAAGAAGAAGGTGACGTCGGGAGCCACCTGGCCGGTGACGAGGAACCGGTCCCGTCGCAGGTAGACGTTGTCGGTGTACCCCTCGGCGGTCTGCGTCGAGTCGGCCCAGCCCTGCATCTGGATGCCGAACCGGAACCAGACATCGTCGTTGACCTTGAGGACGGCCTGGCCTTGGGCCAGCGCCGGAAGCAGGATCGTCGCCAATGCCACTGCGGTGAAGACCAACCGCCTCAGTGGATGTTGCGTCATCTTGGCCTCCTTTCCTTCGTTTGGTTCGGCTCGCGGGCCGGAGTTAACTTTTCATGGCGCGAGGACGGTCATCGCCGGAACCATCCATGCCAGGACCGTCGCCTGCAACAGCACGAGGACGCCGACCAGCGCCGCCAAGGCAACGCTGTGCCAGAAGACGTAGCGCAGGATCTCGCCCTCGTGGCCCTCCTGGCCCGTCGCCACGCCGGCCACCACGATGCTCTGGGCGTCGATCATCTTGCCCATGACGCCGCCGCTGCTGTTGGAGGCGCAGGCCAGGATCGGGCTCATCCCCAGCTGCTCGGCGCTGACCCGCTGCAGGTTGCCGAAGAGGACGTTGGAAGAGGTGTCGCTGCCGGTCAATGCCACCCCCAGCCAGCCAAGCAGCGGCGAGAAGAATGGGAACAGCACGCCGGTGGTGGCGAAGGCCAGCCCCATGGTGGCGTCGAGGCCCGCGTAGCGGGTGGTGAAGCCGAGGGCGAGCATGGCGGCGATCGTAAGCAGCGACCACTTCACCCGCATCAGCGTGCGCCAGAAGATGGCCAGCAGCTCGAGGAAGGAGAAGCCCAGGATCAGGCCGCTGACGATGCCGGTCAGCAACAGGGCGGTGCCGGTGGCGGAGAGCCAGTTGAAGACGTAGACCGCGGCCTCGGGGGTCGCCTTCTTGACCACCGGCGGCGTCCTGACGACCGCCTTGTCGAGCCCCGGGACGGTGACGTTGACGACCGAGACCTTGTTGAGGAAGTTCTCGTGGCCCTTGGCGCCGCCGTTGAGCACGTCCTTCCACGCCGGGTAGCCCCAGGCGAAGACGAACACGCAGAGTACGATCCAGGGCACGAAGGCCTTGAAGGCGTTGGTCGGGGCGTGCTCGGGGCGGACCTGGGCCGCGGCCACGCGGTCGGACTCCGCCTCGTGCTCGAATCTCCAGACGGTCTTCGGCTGCCAGAACCGCAGCAGCACCACCAGCGCCGCCATCGAGACGATGGAGCCGATGATGTCGACCAGGGTCGGGCCGAAGTAGTTGCTGACGTAGAACTGGGCGATGGCGAAACTGAGGCCGCAGGTCAGGCAGGCGGGCCACACCTCGCGCATCGCCTTGCGCCCGGCCAGGGCCCAGATCAGCCAGAAGGGCACCAGCACCGAGAAGAACGGCAGCTGGCGCCCGACCATGGCGCTGAGCGTCGCCTCCGGCAGCCCGGTGACCTTGGCGAGCGTGATCACCGGCGTGCCGAGCGCGCCGAACGCCACCGGCGCAGTGTTGCCGAGCAGCGCCAGGCCCGCGGCCTGCAGCGGCCGGAAGCCGAGGCCGATCAGCATCGCGCCGCAGATCGCCACCGGCGTGCCGAAGCCGGAGGCGCCCTCGATGAAGGCGCCGAAGCTGAAGCCGACCAGCAGCAGTTGGATGCGGCGGTCGCTGGCCAGGCCGGCGATCGTGTGCTTGAGCACCTCGAAGTCGCCCGACTTGACGGTGATGTCGTAGACGAAGATGGCGCCGAGGATGATCCAGCCGATCGGCAGCAGCCCGAAGGCGGCGCCGTTGGCGGCGGCGGCGAAGGCCAGCTTCGACGGCATGCCGTAGACGAAGATGGCGATGGTCAGCGATGCGGCGAGGCCGGCAAGCGCGGCCCAGTGAGCTTTGACGTGAGCCAGGGCAAGGAGCCCGAGGAGCACGACCACCGGCAGGGCCGCCACCAGGGCAGACCCGAGCAGGCTCCCTTGCACGGGGGTGTACACCTGGTTCCAGGTATGCATCGCTCCCTCCTCTTCCGTAGCCGCCGAATTTCGCGCGAGAATAGCATAGTTGTCACCTTCGTCACCTATCCGTCATCTTTGTCACGCGTTCGTTGCCAGGCGGGCCGGGAGCCCGCCGTGCCGGCGCTAGCGGCGCCGGTTCAGGGTTGGCCGTTGGCGGCGGCGGCCGCCGCCGGGGGCTCGGCGCCGCCCATTGGCAGGAACACCCGGAAGGTGGTGCCGCGGCCGATGCGGCTCTCGACCTCGACGTGGCCGCCGTGGGCCTGGGCCAGGTGCTTGACGATCGCCAGGCCGAGGCCGGTGCCGCCCTCGTCGCGGGCGCGCCCCTTGTCGACGCGGTAGAAGCGCTCGAAGATGCGCCCGAGCGCCTCCGGCGGGATGCCGATGCCGGTGTCGGCGACCTCGATCACCGCCAGGCCGCCGGCCGGCGCCAGGCGCAGCTGCACCTCGCCGCCGGGGCGGTTGTACTTGATGGCGTTGTCGAGCAGGTTCACCAGCAGGCGCTCGAGGCCGTCGGCGTCGCCGGGGATGCGCGGCAGCGGCTCCTCGCGCACCAGCAGCCGGACGTGCCGCTCGCGCGCCGCCGCGGCCAGCGTCTCGACGGCGCGCTGGGCGAGCGCCGAGAGGTCGACCGGCTCGCGCGGGGCGACCTGCTGGTCGGCGAGGCTCTCGAGCCTTGAGAGGGTGAGCAGGTCGTCGAGCAGCGCCTGCAGCCGGCGGCACTGCCAGAGCAGCCGCTCGGTGAAGCGCAGCGCCGTCTCCTCTTCGTGCAGGGCGCCGTCGCGCAGCGTCTCGGCATAGCCGCGGATCGCCGCCAGCGGCGTCTTGAGCTCGTGCGAGACGTTGGCCACGAAATCGCGCCGCATATCGGCGACCCGCGTCAGCTCGGTGGTGTCGCGGGCCACCACCACCGCGCCGCGCTCGCCGCCGGCCAGCGCCGCCGACGCCAGCAGCAGGGTGCGGCGCTCCGGCACGTGCAGCTCGATCTGGCCGCTCTGGGGGCCGCCCTGGCGCAGCGTGGCGGCGATCACCCGTCCCAGCTCCGGCTGGCGGCTGAGCTCGAGCACCGGCTTGCCGGCGACCTCGCCGGTGAGATCGAACAGGCGGCAAAAAGCCGGGTTGGCCGAGGAGGCGCGGCCGTCGGGGCCGACCACCAGCACCCCTTCGGACATGCTGGCGAGGATCGACTGCAGGTGGTCGCGCTCGCTGCGCACCGCCGCGAACTGCGTCTCGGCGGTCTCGGCCAGGCGGTTGAGGGCGCGCGACAGCACGCCGAGCTCCTCGACCGGGCTCTCCTCGACCCGCCGCGCGCGGCCGCCGGCGAGGGCGTCGGCTTCGGCGACCAGGCGCGCCAGCGGCCGGAAGAGCTTACGATCGAGCCAGACGAAGCAGAGCACGACGACGGCGGCGGCCGCGGCGGCGGCGAGCGCCAGGGCGGCCGCGGTGCCGGCCGGCAGCGGCCTGGGCAGCAGGTGCCAGAGCAGCGTGCCGGCGATCAGCAGCGCCGCCAGGGCCGGCCAGAGCGGCGCCAGACGCAGCTTCGGCGGCAGGCCGAGGGAGCTCAAGGCCGCAGGCGGTAGCCGACCCCGATGACCGTCTCGATGCGCTCGGCTTCGGGGCCCAGCTTGCGGCGCAGGCGGCGGATGTGGGTATCGACGGTGCGGCTGTCGATGTCCTCGGCATAGCCCCAGACGTCGGAGAGCAGCTGGCCGCGGGTCTGCACCCGGCCGCTGCGCTCGAGCAGCAGGCGCAGCAGCCGGAACTCGGTGGCGGTCAGCGGCACTTCCTTGCCGCGCACCCGCAGCTGGTGGCCCGAGAGGTCGAGCTCGATGCCGCCGACCTCGATCCGTTCGGCCGCGCTCTCTTCCTGCTGGAAGCGGCGCAGCACCGCCTTGACCCGCAGCACCACCTCGCGCGGGCTGAACGGCTTGCTGATGTAGTCGTCGGCGCCCAGCTCCAGGCCGACGATGCGGTCCACCTCCTCGCCGCGGGCGGTGAGCATGACGATCGGCAGCCGGGAGGTGAGCGGATCGCGCTTGAGCATCCGGGTCAGCTCGAGGCCGTCGATGCCGGGCAGCATCAGGTCGAGCAGGATGAGGTCCGGATTGTCGCGGCGGACGGCGTCGAAGCCGGTGTCGCCGCGGCGCGCGGTCTCCACGTCGAAGCCTTCCTTCTCGAGGTTGTACTGCAGGACCTCGGCGATATCCGGCTCGTCCTCGATGACCAGGATCTTTTCTCGTCCCATGAACCGCAGGGTAGCACGCGGAATCCGCAGCCGCTGTGGAAATGCCTGCGGAAAAGTGGCTCAGAAACGCCGCCAGCCCGCCTCCGTGGCCGCTTTGAACGCTTTGAACAACGGGCTGTGCAGTTCTCATAAAGAGCTGAAAACAAAAGAGTTGTAATTCCAGGTTCAAGATGCTGGAGAGACCGGGGCGTAAGTGTGGCGAGATTTCCACAGGGGGGCGAGTGAATTCTGGGTTAGGGTTGTGTTAACTCTATGTGACAGCGATATTTAGCCTTCGTAAAGGCCTTGACCGGACCTGAAATCACAGCTCGCGGCAGGGTGTCAACTGCCACGCGACGCTGGCGGCGACGACGGCGCGCGGCCGTGCGCCGCGCTGCGGCTCAGGCGGTCTCGAGGCCCTGGCGCAGGGTGAGGCGGGCGCCGAAGACGCGCGCGAAGTCGCGGCGGTGCTCGCGCGCGGCCTCCAGCTCCAGCCCGACCTGGTAGGGCGAGACGACCTCGATGCGGACGCGGTCGTCGCCGATGGCGCCGAAGATCTCCTCCACCCGCGAGGCGTGGGTGCGGTCCAGCGCGTCGGCGAGGCGCAGCAGCACCGCCAGCCGGCGGACGGTCTTCTGCTGCCAGGGCTTGAGCGCCGCGAAGTCGGCGTGCTTGGACTTCGGCGGCGAGCCGCGGTGATAGCGGGCGAGCTGGGCGATGATCTCGATCTCGGGCGGGTCGAAGCCGGCAAGGCCGGCGTTGGCGATCAGGTAGGAGGCGTGCTTGTGATGGTTGCGGTAGTGGATCGAGTAGCCGATGTCGTGCAGCAGCGCCGCGTATTCGAGCCACTCGCGCTCGCGGGCGCCGAAGCTGTGCAGCGAGGCGGTGACGTCGAACAGGCGGACGGCGAGCCGGGCGGTCTGCAGGGCGTGGCGCAGCACGCTCTGCGCCTGCTCGGCGAGCTGCAGCACCTGGCGCCGGCGCAGGTCGCCGGGTTGCAGCGCCGCCGGGATCGGCTGCCCGAGGGCCGCCAGCACCAGGCCGTCGCGCAGGGCGCGGTCGGAGACCTGGAAGCGCTCGACGCCGGCATGGCTCACCAGCTCCTGCAGCAGGATGGCGCCGGCCATCAGGCTGTCGGAGCGCGGGCCGCCGACCGGCGGCAGCTCGGCCACCTCGCGCCGGGTCAATTTGCGCAGCCGAGTCACCAGCTGCGCCAGGTCCCTGGCGCGCACCTCGCGCAGGCCGGTGGCGGTTTCCCGGCGGCCGCCGAACAGGTCCACCAGATCGGCGCAGCACAGCGCGGTGCCGGAGGTGGCGACCAGCCGAGCGAGCGGCGGCGCCGCCGGGTCGCGCGGCAGCTCCTCGGCGAGGCGCGCCCGGATGGTGGCGCGCAGCCGCGCGATCGACGCCGGGCGCGGCGGGTCGCCCTTGAGCTGCGCGGCGCAGCGCAGCGAGCCGAGCGGCAGGCTGACCACGCCGGCCAGCTCGCCGGCCTGGACGGTGATCCATTCGGTGCTGCCGCCGCCGACGTCGATGACGGCGGCGGCGCCGGGGCCCAGATCCACCACCTCGCGCACCGCGCGGTAGATCAGCCTGCCCTCGTCGGCGCCGGAGAGCAGCTGCACCTCGAGGCCGGTGTGGGCCTTGACCCGGGCGAGGAAGTCCTTGCCGTTGGCGGCCTCGCGCACCGCGCTGGTGGCCACCGCCACCACCCGGTCGGCGCCCTTGAGCCTGGCCAGGGTGGTGATGCGGATCAGCGCCTCGAGGCCGTTGCCGATGGCGGCCTCGGAGAGTACGCCCTCGCCCAGGCCGGTCTTGCCCAGGCGCACCATCTCGCGCTCGCGGCCGAGCACGCGGTAGGCGCCGCTGGTCTGCGGCGCCACCACGATCATGTGGATCGAGTTGGAGCCGATGTCGATGGCGGCCAGCCGCCCGAACGGCTCGTCGCGGTGGGCCGCCCAGTCGCCGGGCCCCTCCGGGTGAGGCAGGCGCAGCTGCAGCGCGCCGCCCGGGGGGCCGTCGCCGGCGAGCGCGGCGGCTGGCGCAAGCAGCGGCTGGATCACGACTGCCGGTGGTGCCACTCGGCGATTGTAGTCTGCAACTCGCGCGCCGCGGGCGGCGGTGCCGGGCGCGCCGTCTTGCCGGCGGCGGCGGGCGTCGGCGGTGTGGGCGACTGGTAGAGCCGCTCGAGCAGCAGGTCCCAGCTGTGCCGGCGCGCGTTGTCGACGGCGCGGGCGGACATCTCGGCGAGCAGCGCCGGCTCCTCGAAGAGGCGGATCATGGCGGCGGTCAGCGCCGCCGGATCGCCGGCGTCCACCACCAGGCCGGAGCCGCCCGGCAGGACGATCTCCTGCGGGCCGCCGCGGTCGCTGACGATCGCCGGCAGGCCGGCGGCCTGCGCCTCGAGCACGACGTTGCCGAAGGTGTCGGTGGTGCTCGGGAAGACGAACAGGTCGGCGCCGGCGTAGGCGCGGGCGAGATCCTCGCCGTGCAGGAAGCCGGTGAACAGGATCTCGGGGCGGCGGTGGCGGTGGGCCAGCTCCTTGAGATACGGACCGTCGCCCACCACCACCAGCTGGGCCTGGCGGCCGCTGTCGAGGAAGGCCAGGAACGAGGCCATCAGGGCGTCGAGGTTCTTCTCCCTGGACACCCGCCCGACGTAGAGGAACTTGAAGGCGGCGGCGTCGATGCCGAAGCGCCGGTAGAAGCGCGGGTCGCGCTTGCCGGGATGGAAGAAGCCGGCGTCGACGCCGCGCGGCAGCAGCGACATCCGGGCGCGGTCGAGGCCGTGCTCGGCGAGCAGGTCGAGATAGCACCGGCTGGCGACGAAGACCCTTTCCATGCTGCCGAAGAACCAGCGCATGTAGGTCCAGGTCAGCTCTTCGAGCATGGCGCTGCCGGCGAGGTGGCGGACGTAGAGCGGGAAGTCGGTGTGGTAGATGCCGGTCACCGGGATGCCGAGGAGCTTGCCGGCGGCCAGCCCGACCAGGCCCAGCGGACCCGGGGTGCTGATCAGGATCTCGGAGTAGCCCTCGCGCTCGCAGTGCTCGAGCACCTCGAGCAGCGGCGGCAGCGCCAGCGTCTGCGATTCGTAGCCCGGGATGGGGAACTGGGCGAAGGGCTTGAAGTCCCGCACCGCCAGGTCGGGCGGCGGGGTGTCCTCGCCGCAGGTGATCGCCACCAGCCGCTTGCCGCGCCGGCGCGCCAGGCCGGCCAGCGTGCGCACGGTCTTGGCGACGCCGTTGACGTCGGTCAGCGTGTCGGTGAACCAGGCCTTCTTGCCGCCGGCGCTCGCCGGGGAGCCGGCAGTGCCGGCAGGGGTGTCGGCGCCGAGGAAGCGGCGGGCGGCGGCGTCGAGCAGGTCGGTGTCCTTGTGCTGGGTCTGCAGCGCCACCAGGAACGGCGCCAGGGTCACCGCCAGCGGCGCCAGCTGCGCGGCGGCGGCGCCGAGGCTCTCGGCCAGGCGGCCGCGGCGGGCGTGGCGCACGAAATCGCGCATCAGGGTGCCGGCGACCTGCTGGCTGGCGAGGTTGGCGGCGGCGAAGGCGGCGCGGTCGGGCGCCGTGGCGGCGGCGGCGCGGCCGCCGGCGCCGCCCAGCAGTTGGGCGACGAAGCCGCGAGCGCGGTGCCCCCTGTGGTTGCCGGCGGCGTCGAGGTTGCCGGTGCTGTCGGTGTCGCCCGGCCCGCCGGCGGCGTTGGCGGCGCCGGCGGCAAGGGTACCGCCGCCGCCCAGGGCGAGGGTGCGCAGCAGCTCGCCGAAGGGGTCCTTGCGGCTGCCCAGGCCGAGCGGGAACTGGCGGCGGTAGTACTCGTGGGCGAGGCTGGTCAGGCTGTGCGCCAGGCGCAGGCTCGAGCCGGTCTGGCCGCCCGGCTGGTGCTGCCCGGCGCGCAGGGCGGCGAGGAAGCCCGCGGTGCCGTCGACCGCGTCGGCGGTGGTCTCCGTCCAGGTGGTGGCCACGTAGTGCCCGCCGTGGTCGTCGCTGCCGCCGGTGAAGGCCTTGATCCAGGGGGTCGGGCCGGCCGGCGTCAGGCGGTGGCGCTCCGCCAGGTCGGCGATGACGGCGGGGGTGAGCGCGGCGAGCAGGCGACGCGCCACCTCGTTGAGGCGGCGGTCGTGGATGCCGTTGAGGGCCTCGAAGCGGTTGAACAGGACCAGCAGCTTCTCGAATTGGTCCAGGGTGAGCATGTCGTTGACCCGGTAGAGCGGATGGGCGACGGAATGCACGACGTCCTGGGCCACCAGATAGTCGCGCAGCTCGTAGACGTTGCGGCGCAGCGCCTGGATGTCGCGGTGCTGCGCCTCGGTGATGCCGATCGCCAGGCAGTGGATCTCGCAGCCGTCCTCCGGGAACTCGACGGTCACCTCCTCGGAGAGGAAGGTGCCCGGCAGGTGCGCGATCTCGAGCGCGCCGGCGATGGTGTCGTGATCGCTCAGGGTCACGAAGTCCATGCCGCGGTCGCGGCAGAGGCGGTAGACCTCGCGCGGCTCGGTGAAGCTCTCGGGCGCCCCGAACTGCCGCAGGATCCACTCCGGCGGACGGTTGGAGGCCTTGCTGTGGACGTGCAGGTCGGCCCTGGAGGTCTTCGGCGTCATTGGCGATCTCTCCCGGAGTCCCGGGCCGCGGCACGCGGCGCCGAGCTCGGAATCTCATGGTACGAGGCGGCAATGCGCCGTAGGGTGACGGCGGCGTTGCTGCGGGTCACGGTTGGATGGCGGTGGCGTGACGTTGGGACCGGGCGCCGGTCGACCGCCCCCCCGTGGCCGGATGTCTCGCGTTTGCCGCACTTTGTTACACTCGCGCCGTAGCCGCGGCGGACCGGATGTGGCAGAATGGGAGTTCGCCTTGCCGCTCGCCGGCACCGCCCCGAGCAGCTCCATGGGCTGCGAGCGGCCCATCCGAGGAGACCACGCTTGTCCGAGCCGAAGCCGACTCCCAGCTCCCCCGTCGCCACGATCCAGCCGCCGAGCCAGGCACCGGACCAGGCGCCGGCCGACACCGCGTCGCTGTTCATCAACCGCGAGCTGTCGTGGCTCGAGTTCAACCGGCGGGTGCTGCACGAGGCGCGGGACGAGTCCAACCCGCTGATCGAGCGGCTGAAGTTCGTTGCCATCTTCGACAACAACCTCGACGAGTTCTTCATGAAGCGGGTCGGCGGCCTCAAGCAGCAGCTGGCCAGCAACGTGCGCGAGCTGCCGCCCGACAGCCGCACGCCGCGCCAGCAGCTGGCCGAGATCAACGCCCTGGTGCGGCCGATGCTCGCCGACCAGCGGCGCCTGCTCAACGACGAGCTGCTGCCGGCGCTGCGCCAGCACGGCCTCGAGATCCTGCGCTGGGACGAGATCAAGGCCGCCGAGCGGCGCCATCTGGCCGAGGAGTTCGACCGCACCATCTTCCCGGTGCTGACGCCGCTGGCGGTGGATCCGGCGCACCCCTTTCCCTTCATCTCCAACCTGAGCCTGTCGCTGGCGGTGGCGGTGCGCTCGCCGGGCGGCGCCGCCGGTCACCTGCCGGGCCGCGCCGGCACCCTGCGCTTCGCCCGCATCAAGGCGCCGCACATCCTGCCGCGCTGGGTGCAGGTGCCCAAGACGCTGCGCTTCGTGCCGATCGAGGAGGTCATCGCCAACAACCTGCAGCGGCTGTTCGAGGGCATGGACATCGTCGAGTCGCACCCCTTCCGGGTGACCCGCAACTCCGACGTGCAGCGCAACGAGGATGCGGCGGACGACCTGCTCGAGGCGATCCAGGAGGAGCTGCGCGAGCGCCGCTTCGCCACCGTGGTGCGGCTCGAGCTGGCCCAGGGCTGCCCGGAGTGGATGCGCGAGCTGCTGTGCGAGCAGCTCGAGGTGGGGGCGCAGGAGGTGTTCGAGCTCGACGGGCCGCTGGGGCTGCGCGACCTGATGCAGCTGGCGTCGGTGCCGCTGCCGTCGTTGCGCTTCCGGCCCTGGGCGCCGGTGACGCATCCGCGGCTGGCGGCGCTGGCCGGCAGCGACGCCGGCGACGCCGACGCGATCTTCGGCATCATCAAGGGCGGCGACCTGCTGGTGCACCATCCCTTCGATTCCTTCACCACCAGCGTGCAGCGCTTCATCGAGGTGGCGGCGGACGATCCGGCGGTGTTCGCGATCAAGCAGACGCTCTACCGCACCTCGACCGACTCGCCCAACATGCGGGCGCTGATCCGCGCCGCCGAGGCGCGCAAGCAGGTGGCGGTGACGGTGGAGATCAAGGCGCGCTTCGACGAGGCGGCGAACATCGAGTGGGCCGAGGCGCTGGAAGGGGTGGGGGCGCACGTCGCCTATGGCGTGGTGGGGCTGAAGACCCACGCCAAGATCGCGCTGGTGGTGCGGCGCGAGCGCGATCAGCTGCGCAGCTACGTGCACGTGGCGACCGGCAACTACAATCCCGAGACCGCCAAGCTCTACACCGACCTCGGCATGTTCACCTGCAACGAGGAGCTTGCCGCCGACGTGGCGCAGCTGTTCAACATGCTGACCGGCTACGTTCACCGCCCGCACTTCAAGAAGCTGCTGGTGGCGCCGATCAACATGCGCCAGCGCTTCCTCGAGCTGATCCGGCGCGAGGTGGAGCACAGCCGGGCCGGGCGCGGTGGCCAGATCGTGGCCAAGATGAACTCGCTCGAGGATCGCGAGATCGTCGAGGCGCTGTACGAGGCTTCGGCGGCAGGGGTCGAGATGGACCTGGTGGTGCGCGGCATCTGCCGGCTGCGGCCGGGGGTGCCGGGCCAGAGCGAGACGATCCGGGTGATCAGCATCATCGGGCGGTTCCTGGAGCACGCCCGGATCTTCTATTTCGCCAACGCCGGCAAGCCGGAGTTCTTCATCGGTTCGGCGGACTGGATGTCGCGCAACCTGGATTACCGGGTGGAGGCGATCGCGCCGGTGGAGGACACGCGGCTGCAGGAGGAGCTCAAGGCGATCCTGGACCTGCAGCTCGGCGACAACGTCAAGGCGTGGGACCTGCGGGCGGACGGCAGCTATCACCAGCGCCGGCCGGCGTCCGGGGAGCCGGTGCGCTCGAGCCAGGAAGTGCTGATGCAGCGGGCCCTCGACCGGTCGCGGCCCTCCTGGGTAACGGGTCCCTCGGGGCCCGTCGAAGCCGGGGCGTAGGGCTGCGCCGTCCTGTCGAACGGTGGTCCTGGAGGTCGGGGCGATGGCGAGGTCGCGGCTGCAGCAGGCCAAGGATTGGCTGACCGTCCTCTTCCTGAGCGCGGGCTTCATCTACCTCGTGCTGGGTTCGGCGAACCTGCTCAGCATCGTGCTCGCCCGGCCCTTGGTCCCGGGCCACCTCGCCATGACCCAGGGCGATTTGGCCACCATCCTCTTCGGGGCGTCCTCGATCGGGCTGGTCCTGTTCTCGCTGCTGCTGGCCGGCGCGGCGATCATCGAATGGCAGTCGCTCAAAGCCGACGTCAAGAAGCTCACCGACGCGGCCGAGGTCACGCTGGAAAAGGCGGAGGAGGCAACCCGCTCCAGCGTCAACGAGATCAGCACTCTCCGGAAGAGGCTGGACGCGGAATTGCGCGGGAGGGTCGATGCCGCGACGGGCTTCATGATCGGAGCGGCGAACTCGAAGCCGGACAGCGACGGGCAGGAGGAGGAGGCCAAGGACTATCTCGCGGAGGCCATCCACCACATCAGGAGGGGTTACGATCGCCTCAAGGATCTCGACGGCTATGGAAAGTACATGGCCCTCAACAACCTGGTCTACTTCTCGTGCCTGCTCGGCGATATCGCCAACCGGGACGAGCTGGTGAAGTACGGGCAGGATCTGTTGCAGGTGGGGCGTCGGTTCCGGGACCTGCCCTATGCCGCGCCGTATCTCATGACCTACTGCCGCGTCGTGCTCGTCTATAGCGGAAAAAGGTCCGAGCTCGAGCAAGCTCAGGCGATTGCAAAGACGCTACTGGAAAATGGTGGCTTGACCAGCTTGCAAAAGAAGGAGGCCACTTACCTCGTGGCCTCCCTGGGTAAAAAACTGGCCCGTGCAGGTCGGCCGCTGATCTAGGTCTTGTTCCCGTCGGGATCGATGGTGGTGCCGCCCATGCTTGGATCTCCTTGTCCGAACTTATCCGAAAATCAAAGATGACGGCCGCGTCCTAGCCGTTTGGATCGATCGACGTGGCGCCGTTGGGGGCCACGGTCATCGGCGAAACCGCCATTGCCTTGGGCGGCATCGAGGGCCCGGTGTGCGGCGACAGATCCTTCAGAGGTGACAGCCTCAGCAGCAGCGTGAGCATGATCCAGGTCATCCTTCCCTCCTGTATGCCAAGGGCGCACACGCGCCCGGGGTTGATGGCAGCGGGCCGAGACGCGACCCGGTCGGGTCTGGCCTGTTGAGTGGCATTGCATAAAAATAGATATAACGAACCTTACCTCAGTTCAGTGCGTTGAGGCGGGCAGGGCGCGACAAGCGGGGCGCCGTCCCGGAGCCCTCCGCTCGCCGTGCAGTATTGCCTCCTCGACTGAATCACAGTCTAGATCGGTTCCGGTGCGCAGAGCAAGCCCTTTTTCGCCGGATTTCGGAACATCGCGTGGTTGCCATATGCCCAAAAGGGCAACCGCTCGAACCCTCGCCGGGCCAGGCGGCAGCGGCTGCCGGTCATCCGGCAGCCGCCCATGCCGGCCAGGTCGGGTCGGTGGCGGAGGCAGGAGCCTGACGGAGATCACGTCCCCTGCAGGTTGTGGTGGAAGAAGGCTACCGTCCTTTTCCAGGCGTCGTCGGCGGCCGCGGGGCGGTAGTTGGTGCCGGAGGGGTTGGCGAAGGCGTGGCCCGCTCCTTCGTAGATGTGGATGTCCACGCTCTTGCCCAGGGACTTGAGCGTGCTATCCAGCTCGCGCACCGCGGCCGGCGGGATGCTCTGGTCGTCGGCGCCGAAGAGGCCGAGCAGCGGGGCGCGCAGGCGCTCGAGGCGGGCGCGGTCTTTCTCCGGCTGACCGTAGTACATGACCGCGGCGTCGATGCCCGGCGCCTCGTCGATGGCGGTCGCGAGCGACCAGCCGCCGCCGAAGCACCAGCCGATCACTCCCACCTTGGGGGCTCCCTGCTTCTTCAGGTAGTCGTCGGCGGCTCGCAGCACCGCGGTCGCCGCCTCCCGGTTGGCCATCACGCCGCTCATCAGCTGCTTGGCGGCGTCGGGGTTGTCGGCCACCTTGCCGCCGTAGAGATCGACGGCCAGCGCGGTGTAGCCCTCGCCGGCCAGGCGGCGGGTCACGGCCCTGATGTTGTCGTTGAGGCCCCACCATTCGTGGATGACGATGAGCCCCGGCAGGGCGCCGGCCCGCTTCGCCTGCGGGCGCGCCAGGTAGCCGCGGGCCTGCCGCCCCTGCACCTCGCCGAAGTCGACCTCCTCGCCGGTGACCGGCTGGGCCGGCGCGGCGGTGGCGGCCGGAGTGGCGGCGGGGTGGTCGTGCTGGTGCTCGGCGGCCATCTGGGCGACCTGATCTGGGGCGGCCGGCTGGGCCGCCTGATCCGGGGCGGCCGGCTGGGCCGCTTGATCTGGAGCGGCCATCTGGGCCGCGTGGTCGGCAGCGGCCGGCTGGGCCGCCTGACCAGGGCCGGCGGGGCCGGCGGAATTGGCCGGGCCGGCCGCACGCGCGGCGCGGCCTCCTGCCGAGCCGATCATCATGACGGCGCCGAGGGCGCCGATACCAAGGACGAGGGAGAGAGTCGCGAGAACGATCGTTCGGCTCATGGCTGGCCTCCTCGAAGGGCTGGATCGTATACCTGGGTTGATGACGAAATCTTTCGGGTTCCCGGGCGGCCGGCGGCCAGGGCGAGACGGTCGCGGCCGGCGCGGCGGCCCGGCACCTGACATGAACCTACCACGCCGCTATACTGCTGCTCCCAACCCGGGAGTGCCAGCGATGCGGAGAGTTTTTTGGAAGTGCCTGGCCGTGCTGCCCCTGCTGTGCCTGACCCTGTGGTGGATCCTCGCCGACCCGGCGGCCGCTCCGGGCACGGCGGCGGGGCAGGCCGGCACGACCGGCATCGCCAGCGGAACCGGCATCGCCGGCGCCACCGGCATCGCCGGCGCGAGCGGCATCGCCAGCGCGGCCGCTGCTGCCGAGCTCGGCACCAGCGCCGATGGCGCCAAGACGGCTGCAGCCGCACCGCTCGCCGGCGGCCCGGGCAGCCTCGGCATCGGCTCCGGCCCCGGCATCGACCCCGCCATTCCCGCCGATTGCGCCGCCGCGGGCGATCCGGCCTGGCGGCGCGCCCCGCTGTGGGACGACGGCAAGGCGGAGTTCTGCGCCTACGAGGTGAGCTGGGCGCACTACGGGCACGTCTACCCTGGGCGAGCCCTGCTGGTTTTGGTCAAGGAGCCATGGAACCCGGCGCTCGACGTCAAGGCGGATCACCCGGGGCGCGACAGCTTCGACGTGCTCAAGCTCAACCAGGTGCGCGACGTGGCGACCGGCATCTACACCTATCACCAGATGGCCAGCCTCTTCTGGCGGCGCGACAGCGGCGCGCTGCAGAAGCTCGCCGCCACCTCCTCGGAGGCGTGCGGCATCTCCTACGCCGAGATGACGCGGGGCAGGCTGCAAACCCATGACTATTTCGACGGCCAGGGCGATCGCGTCCAGCGCTGGCCGCCGCTCGCTTTCCCCGAGGACGGGCTGCCGGCGGCCCTGCGCACCTTCGTCACCGGCATCCTGCCGCCGGCGATCGAGGTGTTCCCGTCGCTGCTCGCCGCCCGCTATCCGGACCTGGCGCCGCGGACCTACCGGCTCGAGCGTCGCGCCGCGCCGGATGGCGCGACGGCGGTACCCGGAGGGGTGCGAGGGGTGGAGGGGGAGGGCGGCGGTGGCGAGGGCGGGGCCCCGGTCGAGCTGCGGTTGACCAGCGGCGCCTCGCGGCTCACCTATACCTTCGCCGCCCCGTTGCCACACCGGCTGCTGCGCTTCGAGCGCGAGGACGGTACCGTCTACCGGCTCGCCAGGTGCGAGCGCCTCCCCTACTGGGAGATGCACGATCCCGGCGGCGAGTCCTGGCTGCCGGCCGCGGTGCGCTAGTGTCCCGCTTGGTTAATTCGCATGCTATTGAACCTGCTTAGCTCGCGCGACCGCATCGAGGATCGACTCTGCCGTTTTCGTCCAGACGAACGGTTTGGCGCCTCCGCGGTTGTGGGCGGCGATGAATCGGCGAAGCTCCTGGCGCAGTGCTCCGACGCTGGTGAAGACTCCCCGATACAGGCAGCGCCGCTCCAGCTGCGAGAACCATCCTTCCACCGCGTTGAGCCAGGACGCGCTGGTGGGAGTGAAATGCAGCTGCACGCGCGGGTGAGCTTGAAGGAATTCTTTAACCGCTGGTGTCTTGTGGGTGCTGCTGTTATCGAGGATGACGTGCAGGTCCAAGTTCGCAGGTAACGCCTGCACCACCTGCTGCAGAAAGCCGACAAACTCCTCGCCGTTGTGGCGCTGCGTAACCCGTCCGATGACCTTTCCGGTGGCGATGTCGAAGGCGGCGTACAGGCTCGCGGTGCCGTGACGCTTGTAGTCGTGCGTGCGGCGCTCGATCTGGCCGGGCCGCAGGGGCAGCAACGGCCGGGTGCGATCCAGGGCTTGGATCTGCGTCTTTTCATCGACCGACAGCACCATCGCGTTGGCGGGCCGCCGCAAGTACAGACCCACCACGTCCACCACCTTCTCGGCAAACCGTGGATCGTTGCTGATCTTGAAATTCTTCAGGCGATGCGGGCGCAGATCCGCAGCAGCCCATACCTGCTGAACCTGCCACTGCGTGACTCTCGCGTACTTCATCATCAGACGCAGACTCCAGTGGGTCGCTTCCTCGGGGATTCGCTGGGTCGTCAGCTCCAAGATCTCGTGCACCTTGGCAGACGTCAGCTTGCGCGGCTGCCCAGGACGCGCCCGATCCCGCAGTCCGCGCAGTCCATCCCGGCGATAGCGCTGTCGCCACTTGTACACCGTCAGAGGCACGACCCCGAGCGCGCGCCCGATCACCATCGCGCTCTGCCCCTGGTTGCTCAGCAAAATGATTCGAGCTCGCTCCGCCTCGCTCTTTCGCGTCGTCGAGCGACGCAGCCAGGCTTCGAGCTCCTCGCGGTCTCCAGGACGAAGGTCCAGCACATCTGCTCGTCTCGCCATGCGCAGAGCAGATCACAGTTCTCTCTCAATAGCAAGCGAATTAACCGTGCAGGACACTAGCGCCCGAGCCCGGGCCGGTTCAGCAACCCCGGACGCAGCTGATCGTCACCGGGCACGGATGCGTGCAGCCGTTGGGCGTGGAGATGCCCGCCGCCACCCGTGGCAGGTGACTCGGCTCGAGGTGGGCGAGGGTTTCCTTGGCCAGCGCCAGCTTCTGTTGGTGCTTTCTCATCGCGTGGTCTCCATGGCATTGCAGCCGTCCATGAAGACTACGTGCCGCGAGCGCTCAGAGCGTGGTCAGCACCCGCTCGATGCGCTCGAGGGCCCAGTCGATCTGCTCGCGCTGGATGGTCAGCGGCGGCGAGATGCGCAGGACGTGGTCGTGGGTCTCCTTGCACAGCACCCCTTCGCCCTGCAGGGCCTCGCAGAACCGCCGGGCGCCGCCGGCCGCGCGGTGCAGCTCGACGCCGATCCACAGCCCCTTGCCGCGGACCTCCTTGACGTGCCGGGAGTTGATGCGGCGCAGGCGCTCGAGAAAGTAGGCGCCCATGGCGGCGGCGTTTTCGACCATCTTCTCCTCCACCAGCACCCGCAACGCGGCGCGGGCGACGGCGGCCGCCGCCGGGTTGCCGCCGAAGGTGGAGCCATGCTGCCCCGGCTCGAAGACCGCCATCACCTCGTCGTCGGCGAGGATGCCGGAGACCGGGTAATAGCCGCCCGAAAGCGCCTTGCCGACGATCACCATGTCGGGGCGGATGCCTTCGTGCTGGTAGGCGAACAGCTTGCCGGTGCGGCCGAGGCCCGACTGGATCTCGTCGGCCACCAGCAGCGTCCGGTGCCGCGTCGTGAGCTCGCGCAGGCGGGCCAGGAAGCCGTCCGGCGGGATGATGATGCCGGCCTCGCCCTGGATGGGCTCGACCAGCACCGCGGCCACCCTGGCGCCGTGCTCCTCGAGCGCCCGCTCGACCGCCGCGGCGTCGCCGTAGGGCAGCAGCCGGAAGCCGGGGGTGAAGGGGCCGAAGCCGTCGCGGTAGGCGGCTTCGCTCGAGAAGCCGACGATGGTCGTGGTGCGGCCGTGGAAGTTGTTCTCGAAGACCAGGATCTCGGCCTGGTCCGCCGCCACGCCCTTGACCGTGTAGGCCCACTTGCGGGCCGCCTTGATGGCGGTCTCGACCGCCTCGGCGCCGGTGTTCATCGGCAGGAACTTGGCGAAGCCGGCGAGGGTGCAGATCTGCTCGAAGAAGGGGCCGAGCTGGTCGTTGCGGAAGGCGCGCGAGGCCAGGGTGACGCGATGCGCCTGGTCGATCAGCGCCTGCCGGATGACCGGGTGGCAGTGGCCCTGGTTGACCGCTGAGTAGGCAGCCAGGAAATCGAGGTACCGGCGGCCCTCGACGTCCCAGATCCAGACGCCCTCGGCGCGGTGCACGACGACGTCGAGCGGATGGTAGTTGTGCGCGCCGTAGCGCTCTTCGAGCGCGATGAGATCGGCGGTCTGCTGGGGTTCGGCAAGCACAGTGGCGCTCATGTCACCTCCGCGGAGTCGCGTCGTTTATAGCACGTCGCGAGGGTGCTCAGGACTCGGGAACGATGAGCTGCAGCCGCTCGGAGGTCGCCGTGGCGCTGTTGCGGCGGCGGCGCACCAGCTGGCCCGCCATCGCCGTGCGGTTGCGGCCGGTCTCCTTGGCGACGTACATCGCGGCGTCGGCCAGGCGCAGCAGCGTGCTCTTGCTCTCGGTGAGCGACAGCTCCTCGGTGAGGTGGCGCTTGAGGGTGGCGATGCCGATCGAGCAGGTCACGCCCTTGAGGTTCAGCGGCTCGGGCTGGATCTCGCCCGGCTGGGTGGAGAAGGTGGTTTCGACCATCTTCGAGCGGATCTCCTCGGCCAGATCGATCGCCTGCTCGAGGTCGCAACACGGCAGCAGCAGCACGAACTCGTCGCCGCCGTAGCGGGCCGGAATGCCGCTCGCGCCGGTCACCATGCGGCGCAGGATGTGGCCGACCTCGCGCAGCACCTGGCTGCCGGCGAGATGGCCGTGGGTGTCGTTGACCCGCTTGAAGTAGTCGAGGTCGAGGAACAGCAGCGCCAGGTCCTGGTCCTCCTCGCGGCAGCGCCGGATGGCGGCGGCCAGGGCGACGTGCAGGTAGCGGTCGTTGTACAGGCCGGTCAGGTTGTCACGCTTGGCGATCTCCTGCGCCTGGCGGGCGTCGAGCACGTTCTGGATCGAGATCGAGATGTAGCCGGCGAAGATCTCGAGCAGGTTGCGGTCCTCGCGGCTGTAACCCTGAGCGTTGCGGCGGTTGATCAGCTCCAGCACGCCGCAGACGTCCTGCTCGATGCGGATGGGAATGGCGATCAGCGATTGGGTCTGGTACGACGTCCGCTGGTCCACCTCGCCGTAGAAGAAACGATCGGCCGGCGCGTCGGAGGTGAAATAGGTCTCGCCGGTCAGGTACACCCGGCCGGCGATCCCCTGGTCGGCGGGGATGGTGCCGCCCAGCAGGCACTCCGATTTCTCGCCGAAGGCGGCGATGAAGGTCAGGGTGTTGCGGCGGCGCTCCGGCTGCTTCTCGGCGGGGTTGTCGAGCAGGATCGAGCCCGCCGCCGACGGCACGAAGCTGTTGGCCCGGCGCAGCACCTCCATCAGGTTCTCGGCAAGGCTCAGCTCGAGCGGAAAGGTCGGATGCGCGCGACGCCTCTCGAGGAAGCGTTCCAGGCGCAGCGGGTCGAGACAGTGGAAGTCGGCCGTCAAGGAGCCCTCAGCCGACCGGTAGCCGCAACGAACGCAGCGACACGGCGCAAAGTTTGACGTCGAGAGGGAACGCCGCCGCCATCGACCCGACTCGGGGACAACGGTGGCGGGGCTCTCACGCAAGGGCCGGCAATTGCAACCATAGCAGAACCGGGCCCTGGTGTGTATGGCTCGGCGCGACGTTCTCGGCCGCCGCTTACCCCGCCCGGTATAGATTAGTCAAGAAGCAAACAGATAGATTCGATTGTGCGGACCAGCGGGCCGACCGCGGCCCGGGCGGGACCGTTCCCACGCCACCGCTCCGCGGCGAGCCGCGGGGCCATTCGCCAAGGAGCGACGATGAAAAAGCGAGTCGGCAGCACCCTGCATCTATCGCGTGAGACTCTGCGTGCGCTCGACGCCAGCGAGCTGCTGGAGATCCAAGGCGCGGCCACTTTCCCCTGCACCAAGCAAACCGTCTGCCCGCCTCCTGCAGCCGGCCGGGCTCTCGCGGGTGGCATCAGGCCGTTCTGCATCGGCTAGAGCCAGATCTGGAGCCTGGGACACCAGCGGCGGTCGTGGCGCCGCCGCTGGCCTCGCCAGATACCGCCTGCCGGAAAGAGGGCGCTCTACCGGCGCCGCCGAGCCGCCGTCATGGCAGGGCGCGCACTAGCGCAGCCGGCGCAACAGCTGCCGGCTGCGGCTGAGCAGCTCGTCGCGCACCGCGCCGGTGGTCGACAGCTGCGGGGCATGGCGCAGGTAGTGCAGCTCCTCGGCCAGCCGCGCCATCTCGCCGGCGATCTCGGCCGCCACGCCGTGGGCGGCGAGCGAGGCGCCCCAGCGCGCCGGCGGCGTGGTGAGCGGCAGGCCCCAGCGGCCGGCCAGGTAGCCGCGCCAACCTTCCTCCACCAGTGCCGCGGCATGGCGCGGCCGGTCTTCGCGGGCGGCCTCGCGGAGCTTGCTCTCGACCGCGGGCAGCGACGCCGGCGTCGCTGCTGCCCGGCCCGGCTCGGCAGGCGGCAACGGGGGAAAAGGGGCGGGGGCCACGGCGGCGCCGGTGGGTAGACCGGCGGCAGCATGGGCGGCGACTGGGCTGAGTCCCGCCGCCGCGAGGCCGGCGACCGCGGCGTTTGTTGGCGCGAGCATGACTGTGGCGGCCGGCTGCGGGTGGCCGTTGGCGGCGGCGGCGCGCGGCCGGAGGAACCCGTCCGGCGTGGTGGTGGCACCGCTCCGTAGACGATCGCGCCGGCGGGCCGTCCGGCGCCGGACCAGCGACACCGCCAGGGTCAGCACGCAGGCCAGGACAACCAGCCAGCCCAGCCTTTCCGGCCAGGTGCGCGGCAGCGGCGGCCAAGCGCGCGGCAGCGACAGCCAGGCGCGCGGCAGTGACGGCCACCAGCTCCCGGCTCGCTCACTCGGCGTGACGCCGTTGCGGTGGCCCGGATGCGGGGCGGCCGATCCGCCGGCGGCACCGGCAGCGGCGGCAGCGGCGGCGGGCGCCGGCAGCGCGGTCAGGGTGAGGGCGGGAGACTCTGCCTTCCGGTAGTCGCCGTGCGCCGGGTCGAAATAGAGGACGGGCTGGGGACGCACGCTGTAGAGGCCGGGCCGGGTGGGTACGATCACGAAGATCCAGGTGCGCCGCCCCCCTTCGGTGGTGCCGCTCGGCTGGTCCTCGGCTTGCCGCTGCGGCGGGAAGACGGTCAGGTCGGGCGGCGCCTCGACGCGCGGCGCTTCCGCGCCCTGCAGGTTGCCGGCTCCCGCCAGGGTGACTGCCAGTGTGGCGCCCTCGCCCACCCGGAGACGATAGGGCTTCAGGGTCGCGGCCATGGTCACCTGGCCCACCAGGCCGCCGAATCCGGGCGGCGCCGCCGGCAGGGGCTGCACCTCGACGGCCAGCTCGGGGGCGCGCAGGTGGAGCTCCTCGGAGCGGACCAGCGGCGGCCCGAAGAAGCCGCCGTCCGGCGGCGAGACCACCACGTCGTAGCCGGCGGGCTCCAGCAGGTGCGGTCCCGGCCGCAGTGCGAACAGCGCCTTGCGGACCATGGCGACGCGCCCGTAGCGCTCCGCGCCGACCGCCATCATCTCGGGGGCGAGGTGCGCCGGCAGCGGCAGGTCGCGCACCCAGAAGCCGCGGAAGCTGGGCATGCTGGTGGGGCTGATCGCGGCCACGTCCTGCCGGGAGTAGAGATAGACGGTGTAGAGGGCCTGCTCGCCCACCACCGGCCGCGGCGGTTGCACCTCGGCCCGCAGGAAGGCGATCGGGCTCCGGGCGCGCGGCGGCTGGGCCAGCGGCGATTCGTTGCCGAGCAGCGGTTCGAACAGATCCTCCGGTTCCGGCTCCTGGCGCCCGGCGGCGCCCCCGGGAGCGCCGGCGCCGGGCTGGCCGGCCGTCGCCGGTTGCACCCGGATCTGCTGGTCGGGCAGGCGGATCAGCTGGCCGCGGACCTGCAGCACCAGGGAGCGCACCCGCGCCGGTCCGGCCGCCAGCGGCCGCAGCTGGATCGAGAACCGGAAGGAATGCGAGAAGCTGCCGTTGATCCAGCCGAGGTTCTCGTACCGCGACGGCCCGTCGACCGGCTCGAGGTTGTCGAGCAGGTAGTTGGGCTCGAAGCGGAAGTCGCCGAGGCCGCCGCCCTCGGCGCTGATGGTCAGGGTGGCGATCTCGTCGAGGTGAATCACCGCCGGCTGCAGCGACACCTGGACCGCGAACGGCGCCGCGGTCAGCGGCGGCGCGGCAACGGCCAGGCAGGCGAAGGCGGCGGCCGCCAACCCGATGGCCCTTGCGCCCCGCCGCACCCTGGCGCCAGCTGCGAGCCCTGCCCTCACCAGTCCTCCCCGTTGGCGGCGCGCTGGCGAGCGAGGCGCGCGGCCGCCTGGCGGCGCTGCTGGCGCTCGAGGTTCTGCACCGCCTCGAGCACCGCCGCCGCCTCGCTGGCGCTCATCTCCGGCTGATCCTGATAGCCGGCCAGCGGCTGGCGGCCGGCGAGCGGCGAGGGTTGGCCGTGCAGACCCTGGGCGGTCTGCGCCGGGCCGCTCTGCCCCTGGCTGCGGTCCTGCGCCGGCGCCGGCGCATGCTGGTCGGGCTGCCGGCCCGGCTGCTGGTTGGCGCCGGCGCCGCCGCTGCCCCCCTCGCCCGCGGTCTGTCCGCGCTCGCCCGCGCGCGGCCGCCCGCCGCCACCGCGCGGTCCGACGCCGCGCGGCGGGTTCGGCGGCTGCCGCTGCTGCTCGCGCAGCGCCAGCTCGAGGTTGAACTTGGCGTCGGCGTGAGAGGGCGCCGCCCGCAACGTCTGCTTGTAAGCCTCGACCGCGCCGGCGTAGTCGCCGGCGGCCAGGCGCGCGTTGCCAAGGTTGTAGCTCGCGGCCACCGCGAGGTCCGCGCCCGCTCCCCGCACCGCCTGCTCGAGCAAGGGCTCGGCGGCCTGGGCGAGCGGCCGCTCGCCGGTGGCGAGGCGGGCGCTGCCGGCGTTGTAGCTCGCCAGCGGGTCGCCGGCGGCGAGGCGATGCGCGGTATCCGCGGCCGCCACCGCGGCCTTGCCGTCGTGGCGGGCGAGGCTGTCGATGGCCGCCGCGGTGCGCTCGCGCGGGTTGTAGAGCCAGCGCTCGGCCCAGGCCGGCAGATGCGGATGCAGCAGCGAGAGCGCCGAATCCAGGGAGGCCGGCAAGGCCGCATCCAGGAAGGCCGGCAAGGCCGCATCCAGGAAGGCCGGCAAGGCCGGATCCAGGGCGGCCGGCAAGGCCGCATCCAAGGAGACCGGCAAGGCCGCATCCAAGGAGACCGGCAAGGCCGCATTCAGGGCGGCCGGCAAGGCCGCATTCAGGGCGGCCGGCAAGGCCGAATCCAAGGAGGCCGGCAAGGCCGATTCCTGGAAGATCGGCAAGGGCATCGCCAGGGCGACGCCGGTCCACCAGCACAGCACGACCAGCGGCGCGCCGGCCAGCGCTTTCCCGGTCCTCATGTCGCCGCCGCCTTGCGTGGGGTCCGCGCGAACGGCCCGACCGCCAGCTGCAGCAGCAGCGCCGCGGCGGCGAGCCCCAGCGGCCACTGGAACCGCTCCTCGCGGGTGGTCACGATCTCGGTTTCCTGCGTGCGCTTCTCGAGCCGGTCGATGCGCGAGAGGATGGGCGCCGGATCGGTGGCGGCGCCGGTCACCCGCAGGTAGTCGCCGCCGGTCGCCTGGGCCAGGGATTCGAGGTTCTCCTCGTGCAGGCGGGTGATCACCACCTGGCCGCTCTCGTCGCGCTTGTACTCGCCGCCGCCGAGCGGGATCGGCGAGCCCTGAGGGGTGCCGATGCCGAGGGCGAAGACGGCCACGCCGCTGTCCTTGAGCCTGGCGGTGGCGGCGTCGAGACCGCCGCCGTGGTCCTCGCCGTCCGAGAGCAGCACCAGCGCGCGATGCTTCTCGGTCTGCGGTCCGAACAGCCGCTGGGCGGCGTCCGAGCCCGGCCGCCAGCTCGGTGCCCGGGCGCGGCAGCGAGCCCGGCTCGACGGTGTCGAGCAGCAGGTCGAGCACCGCACCGTCGAGAGTCAGCGGTGCGAGCATCAGGCCCTCGCCCTCGGTCTGCACCAGGGCCACCCGGTTGCCCGGCATCGCCTGGCTCAGCCGCCGCACCATCGCCTTGGCCACGAACAGCCGCGACGGCAGGACGTCCGGGGCGGCCATCGACAGCGAGGAGTCGAGCAGGAAGACCACGTCGACGCCGCGGCGCTCCACCTTCTGGGTGGCGCCGCCCCAGCGCGGGCGGGCGAGCGCCACCACGATGCCGGCGACCGCCAGCGCCAGGCAGGCCACCGACAGCGCCAGACGGCTACGGCGGAACGTCGGCAGCAATCGATCCCAGAGCCCGCGCGCCGCCCACGCCGCGTCGGCCCGCAGGCGGCGGCGCCAGAGCGCGGCGGCGGCCGCCGCCGCCGGCGGCGCCAGCAACAGCAGCCAGAGCAGGCGGGGCGCGGCGAAGCTCATGGCTCGGCCGTCACCTGCAGGCCGGCGGCGGCGAGCGGCAGCATCAGCAGCGAGAGACCGGCCAGGGCGAGAGGCGCGAAGGCCTCGCGGTAGCGGACGTAGCGCTTGACCCGCATCGGCGTCTTCTCCAGCCGGTCGATGTCCTGGAAGACCTCCTGCAGGCTGCGCAGGTCGCTGGCCTTCCAGTAGCGGCCGCCGGTGCGCCGGGCGATCTGGCGCAGCAGCTCCTCGTCGACCGCGACGTTCATCAGCTGGCGGTGGATCTCGATCCTGCCGGTCTCCGGGTCGCGCATCGGCACCGGCACCGGCACCCGGCCGGCGGTGCCGACGCCGACGGTGTAGACCTTGAGGCCGAGTCCCTTGCACATCGCCGCCGCGGACAGCGGGTCGATCGCGCCGGCGTTGTTACCGCCGTCGGTAACCAGCACCATGATGCGGGTTTTCGCCGGGCTGCCGCGCAGGCGCGCGGCGGCGGCGGCCAGGGCGACCCCGATCGCGGTGCCGTCGGGCAGGCTGTTGAGCTCGACCGAATCGACCAGCAGCTCGAGCATGGCGTGATCGGTGGTGAGCGGCGCCCGGGTCATGGCGGCGCCGGAGAACACCACCAGGCCGATGCGGTCGCCGGTCCTGCCGGCGACGAACTGCTTGACCACCTGCTTGGCGACCTCGAGGCGGTTCTGCGGCTGGAAATCCTCCGCCGCCATGCTGCCCGAGATGTCGAGCAGCAGCTCGATGTCGATACCCTCGGTGAGGCTTTCCTCCCAGGCGTAGCCGAGCTGCGGCCGCGCCAGCGCCACCGCCAGGCAGCCGAGCGCGGCAAGGCGGAGATAGAACGGCAGGTGGAGCCGCCAGGCGCCGCGGCGGCGCCCTTGGCGGCCGGGCGGCGAGGCGGCGCCTGAAGCGCCGGACGAGGCAGCGCCTGAAGCGCCGGACGAGGCGGCGCCTGAAGCGCCGGAGGAGCCGCTCCGCGAGCCGCCGGGGACCGCACTCGAGGCGAGCGGTCCTGGTGGGGGCTGGGCGGAACGCGCCGCGTGGCCGGCGCCGGCGGGCAGCGGCAGGCGGCTGTAGAGCAGCGCCCCCAGCGCCTGCCGTCGATGGTGGCGCCAGGCGAGCGCCGGCAGGGCGAGCAGCAGCAACAGCCACCAGGGGTCCGCCAGATGAGGCAGCACCTCGCTCATCCGGCCGCCTCCAGATGCGCGCGCGCCCGCTCGACGGCCGCGGTGCGCTCCTCGCACTGCTCGGCCAGGCGCCGCGCCGCCGCCAGGCGCTCGCCGGCGCGCTCCGCCGGCACCTGCTGGCGGGCGAACTTGACCAGGTCGCAGGCGCGCAGCAGCTCCACCGCCGGCCGCGCCTGCACCGACGGCCAGCCGCTGGCGAGCAGCCGGCGCTGGATCTCGGTGGTGGTGCTCTCCGGCGCCGGGAAGCTGACGACGCGGCCGAGGTAGCGGCGCAGGGCCTGGCTGATGCCGGTATGCAGGACGACCGGCGAGGTCTCGCCGGCCAGCCGGTCGAGGGCCGCCAGCAGCTCCGCCAGCGGTGCCGCCGGCGGGGCCGTCGCCACGGCGCCGGCGGCGCGGCGCCGGCGCTCGCGCCGCCACAGCAGCCAGCCGCCGGCCGCCGCGGCGGCCGCGAGCACGGCCAGAGCGGCGAAGAAGGCGCTCCCGAGCGGCAGCGGGCGCAGCGGCGCCGGCGGTCGCGCATGGAGATCCTTGGCGGCGTTACCGGCTGGCAGCACCGAGCGCACCGCCATGGCGAGGCCGGCCGGCGTCCAGGCGTGCACGGTGCCGCCGCGCAGCGGCACCGCGATCGGCGCCGGCGGCAGCGCCACCTGGCCCGGGCGGAAGGCGGCCAGCACCAGGCGCTGGCTGTAGACCGCCATGCCGTCCGGCGCGGCGGTGCGTCGAGGCTCGCCCTGCTCCCGCACCTCGGCCTCGCCCCAGGCGCCGCGCCAGACCGGGAAGCGCGGCTGGCCGGCGAGCTGCGCCGCGGGCACCCGCAGCGTGATCACCGCCGCCACCGGATCGCCCACCGTCAGCGCCGCCGCCGGCAGCGCGACGGCCACCGCGGGGAGGGCCGCAGGCGGGGCGGCCTGGGGCGCCGGGGCGGGAGCAGCTGCCACCAGGCCGACCGCCCCGCTGGCCACGAGCAGGGCCAGGGCCAGCGCGCTCATCGCCGCAGCCGCCGGCGGCGCTGCTCGAAGAACGCCAGCAGGGTCGAGAGGTAGGGGCGGTCGGTGCGCAGCTCCAGGCGGTCGATGCTCAGCCGGCGGGAGAGGCGCAGCAGCTCGGCGCGCTCTTGCTGGCGCCGCTCGCGGTGGCGGCGGCCGAGGCGCCGGCCGTCGATCAGGGCGGTCTCGCCGGTCTCGGCGTCGCGCAGCACCACCGGCCCGACCGCCGGCAGATCCTGATCGCGCGGATCCATGACCTCGATCAGGATGAGGTCATGGCGGGCGGCGGCCGCCTTCAGCGCGCGGCTGGCTGGGCTGCCGAGGAAGTCGGAGATGAGGAACAGCACCGCGCGCCGCTTGAGCGTGGCGAGCACCGCCTGCAGGCCGCGCTCCAGATCGGTGGCGCCGTGCGCCGGCCGCTCCAGGATCTCGCGCACCAGGCGCAGCACGTGGTTGCGGCGGCGCTGCGGCGGCAGGAACAGCTCGAGGCGGTCCGAGATCAGCGCCGCGCCCACCCGGTCCTGGTTGCGCACCGCCGCGAAGGCGAGCAGCGCGGCGATCTCGGCCGCCAGCTCGCGCTTGAGGATGGCGCGCGAACCGAAGCTCAGGCTGCCGGAGACGTCGACCACCAGGAAGATCGTGAGGTCGCGCTCCTCGACGAACTGCTTGACGAAGGGCGAGCCCATGCGGGCGGTGACGTTCCAGTCGATGCCGCGCACGTCGTCGCCTGGCTGGTAGGGGCGGACCTCGGCGAACTCCATGCCGCGGCCCTTGAACACCGAGTGATAGTCGCCGGCGACGCCCTGATCGACCAGCCGGTTGGTGGCGATCTCGATGCGGCGGACCTTGCGCAACAGCTCGAAGGGGATGCGGGCGCGCTTGCCGGGCGCGGTGGGAGCGGCGAGGAGGGTGGAGGGCGCCCGAGCGGCGGCGGTAACCGGAGGGGTGGCGGTAGCCGGAGGGGCGCCCCCGGACTGGCTGCGGCGCGGCGACAGGAATCCGAACACCCGGCGGCTCTTCTAGCGAGTTGGCGCCGGCTGCCGGGCGACCCTCGAAGGTGGCGCCACGCCGCCAGGGGGCCGGAGGGCCGGCGCGTGGGCTGCCGGATTTCCAGAATACGTAGAGGCAGGCGCCACGCCGCCCCCGCCGCCGAGGGCAAGCCAGACGCTGCCGATTTGTCTGCTACCGGCCACTAGGGCACCGCGACGCGCTCGAGCAGCCTGGCCACCAGGATCTCGGAGGAGACCTCCTCGGCTTCCGCTTCGTAGGTCGGGATGATGCGGTGGCGCAGGACGTCGGGAGCCACCTCCTTGACGTCTTCCGGGATGACGTAGCCGCGGCCCCGCACCAGGGCCATGGCCTTGGCGGCGCGGGCCAGGTAGAGCGAGGCGCGCGGCGAGGCGCCGAAGGCGATCAGGTCGGCGAGGTCCGCCATGCCGGCGGCTCGCGGCTCGCGCGTGGCCTGCACCAGGTCCAGGACGTAGCCGCGGATCTTGGGGTCGAGATACACGGCGTCGGCGACGCTGCGCAGCGCCACCAGGTGCTCGCGTTCGAGCACCGGGTTGACCCGCAGGTCGCGCTCGACCAGCATGCGATCGAGGATCTCGCCCTCCTCGGCGCGGCTCGGGTAGCCGAGGCGCAGCTTCATCATGAAGCGGTCCATCTGGGCCTCGGCGAGCGGATAGGTGCCTTCCTGCTCGATCGGGTTCTGGGTGGCGAGCACCATGAAGGGATCGGGCAGCGGGTGGCTGCGGTCGCCCAGGGTCACCTGGTGCTCCTCCATCGCTTCGAGCAGCGCCGACTGCACCTTGGCGGGAGCGCGATTGATCTCGTCGGCGAGCAGCAGATGGGTGAACACCGGGCCGCGCCGGGGCAGGAAGTCGCCGGTGCGCTGGTCGTAGATCAGCGTGCCGATCAGATCGGCCGGCAGCAGGTCGGGCGTGAACTGGATGCGCTGGAACTGCAGCGCCAGGGTCTGTGCCAGCGTCTTGACCGCCAGCGTCTTCGCCAGCCCCGGCACGCCTTCGATCAGCACGTGGCCGCGGGCGAGCAGGGCGGCCAGTAGGCGGTCGAGCAGGTAGTCCTGGCCGACGATCACCTTGCGCAGCTCCGCCTCGACCCGCTTGAGCGTCAGGGTTTCGCGCTCGACGTCGCGGTTGAGGGTCATGACGCTGGTTTCCATCGCTGGCGGCACCTCGCGCAAGCGCAATTGTGCAAGTCAGGTGCCATGGAGGCTCGGGAGGCGGAAGAGACGGTGCGACAAGCAATTACGTGCCGATCGGTGGAGGCCGCGCGGTACCTCAGCGCCAATTTGGCGCGTTTGATCGAGCGAGGCCTGGGACCCGGCCGGCGGCAGGACCGCTGGCGGGCTGCGGTGATGGCGCCGGCGGCGGCGCGAATCGGCCGTCCGCCGCGCGCGCCTGCCCAGCCTTGCTCTGATAGCGTCCCGACGTGCGCGCGCCACGGCTGAAGAAATCCCTTGGCCAGCACCACCTGACCTCCGGCGCGCTCTGCCGGCCGCTGGTGGAGTTCCTAGCGCCCCACGGGCAGCGGGTCGTCGAGGTGGGGCCGGGAGGCGGCGTGCTCACCGCCGAGCTGCTCGCCGCCGGCGCCCGGGTCCTCGCCTGGGAGGTCGATCTGGAGTGGGCGGCCGAGCTGCGCCGGCGGTTGCGGGGTGCGGTGGGCGAGGCGGCCGCCGTGGCGGCTGCCGGTGCGGGAGCGCCGGTGGGCGCCGGCTCCAATCCTGGTGCGAGCGGCGCGGGCGGGGCGCGGCTCTCGCTCGTGGTGGAGGACGCCCTGGACCTCCCCTGGGGACGGCTGCCGGCGCCGACCCTGGCGGCGGGCAACCTGCCCTACAACGTGGCGACGGCGCTGCTCGCCGCGCTGCTGCCGCATCACCGCCAGGTGCCGCGGGCCGCCTTCCTGGTGCAGCGCGAGGTGGCGGATCGGCTGCTGGCGGCGCCCGGCGATCCGGCCTACGGCTCCTTCAGCGTCCTGGTGGCCTCCTATGCCCGCGCGGTGCCGCTGGGCCGGGTTCGGCGCGGCAGCTTCCACCCGCCGCCCAAGGTCGAGGGCGCTTACGTCGGCTTCGAGCTCAGGCCGCCGCCGCTGCCGGAGCGGGAGATGCCGGCCTTCCTAGCCACCGTCCGCCTCGCCTTCGGCCAGCGCCGCAAGACCCTGCGCAACGCCCTCGCCGCCGGCTGGGGCCGGGAGCGGGCGGTGGCGGCGTTGGGAGCCCTCGGCCTGCCCGACAACACCCGCGCCGAGCGGCTGGGCCTGGCGGAGCTGCTCGGACTTCACGCCGGCGCGCCCGTGGATGCACGGTCGTAATGTTGGATTGGCTTCAAAGGGAGGTATCGGCTGGCGGTACTGCGAGATCTCCGGAGGCGGCTCGTCCCACCGCCTTGCGAAAGGCGGCCGGATCGATCGCCGGGTAGCGATAGAGATGGGGCTCGACTTGCGCGAATCGGGCCAGCAGCTCTTCGCGGGCTACCAAGCCTCGCGCCAGCATCTCGCCGACGTCGCTCCAGTCCTGGGCGTGGCCGCGCTCGATCTTGGCCAGGGCCTGTGCGGCGAGGTCGTAATGGTGGAAGGCGAGCCTGCCATGGCGGCCGGCAAAGGGGCTGCGGTCGCGCCAACCCGGGAGCTCGGGGATGAAGTCTCCCGGCGACGCGAGCTCGACGTTCATCTCCAACCGCTCCTTGAGCGACGGGATGGCGCGCAGCAGGCGGTCGCTCTCCGGCTCGAGCTTGACGTCGAGGTCGACGGTGCTGGTTCGCCAGCCGAGCAGCACAGCGGTGGCGCCGCCGGTGAAGTAGAGCCGAGTCTCGGAGTCGGCCTCGGCGCCCAGCGCGCGCATGAAGCCCAGCACCCGCTCGCGGTCTACCGGCCGGCGCATTCGAGCGCCCGCTCGCAGCTCACCAGCCGGCGGATCAAGGCGTTGTAGCGGGAGTGGGCGCTGTCCGAATCCTCGCTCGCCAAGCGGTCATAGAGGCGGCGTTCAGGGGTGGGAAACGCCGGCTCCGGCACCGCCAGCCCGGCGTGGCGCAGGCGCTCGGCGCCGATCGAGACCAGCAGTGCCGGGATGGACTCGACGCCGCGCGCCAAGTCGTCGATGCCGGTCGCGACCAGGTCGCCGCCCGGCAACGGGTCGAGACGCGGGTCCATACCAGCCAGTATAGCTCCCGACGACGCGGTAGCCGTGGCGGCATGCTGGCGGGCGCTGGCCTGCGGTGTCCTGAGCCGGCGACTTGGAAGCACGGCAGCAAGGAAGGAGGGTCAGGAGGCCAGGCTCGTGGTAAGGGATCGGTGGAGCAAGGCCAGGCGAGAAACAGATGGATCGGCGGAGCAGGCGCCGGATCGTTGCCCTGGGGGGTGTAAATACCTGGGTTGACAGGGTGTTGTGCTAGACTTCTACGCTACTTAGCGATGAATCCCTCAACCAGATTCTCGCAGCCGGGGCATGACCGCTGTCGCCGCCGGCCTTGCCGGCCCGGTTGGGTTCGTCGGGGCGGGCGGCCGGCCGCTGCCGGCGACCCGCGAGCCTGCGCCCCGGGGTCCGGCTAGTTCGCCGCCGATTCGAGAGCCGCCGACACCCTCCCGCCATGTCCGTCGCCGACGCCCGCGCCAGCCGCGCCAGCCGTTCGAGCAAGCGCCCGGAGCGGCCGGCGCTCTCGCCGGAGAAGGGGCACGAGCTGCTCGGCCTGGCGCTGCTCGGCGCCGCGCTGCTGCTCGCCTTCAGCTTCGCCACCTACCACCCGACCGACCCCAGCCTGTTCCACGAGCTGGCGCAAAGCGCTCCGGCGCGCAACTGGATCGGGCCTGCCGGCGCCCAGGCGGCGGCGGTGGGCTTCGGCTTCTTCGGCGTCACCTGCTTCCTGTTGCCGCTCTTCCTGCTGGTCGCGGGCTGGCGGCGGCTGCGGCGGCGCGATGCGGCGCGGGTGGTGGGCCGCGGCTTCGGCTCGCTGCTGCTGCTCGCGGCCCTGCCGGGCCTCTGCCAGGTGTTGGCCGGCGGCATCGCCTGGCGCGGCGAGACGCTGGCGGCCGGCGGCGCCTTCGGCACCCTGCTCGCCGCCCTGCTCGACGAGCGGCTGAGCTTCACCGGCTCGCTGCTGGTGCTGGCCTCGGCGGCGGCCATCGGCGTGGCGCTGGTGGTGCAGTCGACGCTCGGCCAGGCGCTCGGGAGCTGGCGGCTGCGGCTGCGCACGCTCTGGCAGGACTTCCTGCTGGCGCGGGCACGGCGGCGAGAGCGCCGCGCCAAGGAGCGCGCGCGGCGGCGCGTCATCACCAAGCACCTGCAGCGGGTGGCCGAGGAGAAGCAGGAACAGCAGCGGCGCGAGGCGCTGGCGGCCGCCGACGTGACCGACCGCCGGGGCATGGCCCACCCGCGGACGGCGACGGATTCGCGGGCCGCCCGCGCCGCCGCCGCGCCCCTGGCCCCGCCGTCGCCGGAGCCGCCGCCGGAGGACGTCGATCCCGGAGCGGCGGCGGAGGCGGCGGTCGCGGCGATGACCGGCGGCCGGCTCGACCTGCCGCTGCGCGTCTTCAACCGGCACGGCCCGGTCGAGTACGGCCTGCGCCGGGTGAGCGGCGGCGGTGACCGCGAGCTGCGCCCAGGGGACCCGGAGGGAAAGCTCCCGCCCGGCACGGCCGCCGCCGGCCCGCTGCTGCGCGGCGCGGCGCGGCGGGCCGGCGTGCCGCCAACCGCCGCCGATCCGCGCGACCCGACGACGCGCGATCCACGCGATTCGACATCGCGTGATCCAACATCGCGCGATCCAACATCGCGCGATCCAACATCGCGCCAGCCGCGCGACCCTGCAGCCGCCGACGATCTCGCCGGCCGATTGCCGCGTGCCGGCGCCGCCTCGCCGGCGGCGCGGGCGCGCTTCCCGCCGGTGCCCGCCGCGCCGCCGCAGACCCAGCTGCCGTTCGGCGGCGAGGTGGTGCCGGGGGCGCTGCCGCCGGTGAACCTGCTGCAGCTGGGCGACGGCCGCACCGCCGCGGACGAGGCGGAGCTGGTGCGCCTGGGCGAGACCATCCGCAGCCGCTGCGCCGAGTTCGGGGTGGAGGGGACGATCGAGGCGATCAATCCCGGGCCGGTGATCACGGTGTTCGAGTTCCAGCCCGCCCCCGGGGTCAAGGTCGCCCACATCGTCAACCTGCAGGACGACCTGGCGCTGGCGCTCAAGGCCGAGTCGGTGCGCATCGACCGCCTGGCGGGCCGTTCGACCCTCGGCCTCGAAGTGCCGAACCGCGAGCGCGGCGTCATCCGCCTGGGCTCGCTGCTCGCCGACGAGCGCTTCCGCAAGTCGCCCTCGACGCTCACCATGGCGATCGGCACCACCATCTACGGCGAGCCCTACTACGCCGACCTCGCCACCATGCCGCACCTGCTGGTGGCGGGCGCCACCGGCGCCGGCAAGAGCGTCGGCCTGCAGAGCATGATCACCTCGATCCTCTACCGCGCGACGCGCGACGAGGTGCAGTTCATCTTCATCGATCCCAAGCGCATCGAGCTCGGCGTCTACGCCGACATCCCGCACCTCAAGGCCGAGGTGGTGGTGGATCCGAAGAAGGCCGCCAACGCGCTGCGCTGGTTGGTGTCCGAGATGGAGCGGCGCTACCGCCTGCTTGCCGAGGTGCACGTGCGCTCGATCGCCTACTACAACCGCGCCATCCGCGATCCCGAGGTGCGCGAGCGCCTCGCCCTGTCGGAGGAGGCGGCGAGCGACGCCCACGGTGCGCGCGGTCTGGCGGGCGCGCCGGCCAGCCCGCTCACCGTCGCCGACCTCAAGCCGTTGCCCTATTACGTGGTGATCATCGACGAGCTGGCCGACCTGATGATGGTGTCGTCGTCGGAGGTCGAGACCTCGATCGCGCGCCTGGCGCAGATGGCTCGCGCCGTCGGCATCCACCTGATCGTGGCGACGCAGCGGCCGTCGGTGGACGTGCTCACCGGCACCATCAAGGCGAACTTTCCCTGCCGGATCTCCTACGCCACCGCCAGCCGCCACGACTCGCGCACCATCCTCGATCAGGTGGGGGCCGAGAAGCTGCTCGGCAGGGGCGACATGCTGATGATGCCGCCCGGCTCGTCGCGCGTCATCCGGCTGCACGGCGCCTACGTCTCGGAGCAGGAGACCGCGTCGCTGGTGCGCTGGCTCAAGAAGCAGGGCAAGCCGGACCTCGACCCCGACGTGCTGCGCCCGCCCGCCGAGGCCGAAGGCGCCGCCGGCGACGGTCCCGACAGCGACGACGAGCTCTACGACGAGGCCGCGCGCCTGGTGGTGGCCGAGCGCCAGGCGTCCGCGAGCTTCCTGCAGCGGCGCATGCGCATCGGTTTCTCGCGCGCGGCGCGGCTGATCGATATCATGGAGCGTGACGGCCTGCTGGGCCCGCCGCAAGGCAGCAAGCCGCGCGAGGTACTGGTCAAGCCCGATTACTTCTCGGAGCTCGACGATCTGCGCGGCGCGGCGCCGGACGACGACCTCGACGAGGGTTGAGGCAGCCGCCGGTCGAGTCTGCCGAGCCGGTAAGACGAAACTAGCTGCCAAGAGGGGGTGTGAGGGGGCGGGGGGCGAGGAGCGTCCGGATGCGCGCGGATCGATTGCAGGCGGTGGTGCTCACGACTCTTTGCGGCGGCGCCTTGGCCCTGGTCCAGGCGAGCGGCCCGGCCCTGGCGACCCGCCAGGCCTCGACGGCGCCGGCATCCCGATCGATCCCAGGCGCCCAGGCGGCGCCGGGCGCCGCGGCGGCAGGCATCCCGGCCAACGGCACTCCCGGCGACTGGCAGCAGTTCGGCTACGACGCGCGCCACAGCGGCGTGGCGGCGCTCGAGACGACCCTGACGCCCGGCAACGTGTCCACCCTGCACGTCCTCTACTCGGCGACGCTGCCGGGTACCGTCGACGATGCGCCGGTGTTCCTGTCGGGCGTCGCCACCGCCACCGGCGTGCACGACCTGCTGTTCGCGACCACCATGGACGGCCGGCTGATCGCCCTCGACGCGGCCACCGGCAAGCTCCTCTGGTCGCGCCAGCCGGCCAGCGGCCCGCAGTACACCACCTCGGCGCCGGCCATCGACCCTGGCCGCCAGCTGGTGTACTCCTATGGCCTCGAGGGCCAGGTCCACCGCTACCGGGTGGGGGACGGCACCGAGGTGACCGGCAGCGGCTGGCCGCAGCTGGCGACGCTCAAGCCGGAGGTCGAGAAGTGCGCGCCGGCGCTGGCCACCGCGCTCGCCGCCAACGGGCACACCTACCTGTACGCCGCCAACGGCGGCTATCCCGGCGACCAGGGCGACTACCAGGGACACGTCACCGCGATCGATCTCGGCAGCGGCGCGCAGCGGGTCTGGAACGCCGACTGCAGCGACCAGCCGGTGCATTTCACCCACGGCAACCCGGATTGCAAGCAGGTGCAGACGGCGGTGTGGCAGCGCGGCGGGGTGGTCTACGACTCGGACCTCGACCGCATCCTGTTCGCCACCGGCAACGGCGATTTCGACCTGCCCCAGGGCGGCCATGACTGGGGCGACAGCGTCCTCGCCCTCCGCCCCGACGGCACCGGCAACGGCGCGCTGCCGCTGGACAGCTACACCCCGGCCGACTTCCAGCACCTGCAGGACACCGACCTCGACCTCGGCAGCACGGCGCCGGTGGTGCTGCCGCCGGTCCCCGGCAGCCGCCTGCCGCACCTGGCGGTGCAGAGCGGCAAGGACGGCCTGCTGCGCCTGCTCGACCTCGACGACCTCTCGGGCAAGGGCAAGCCGGGGCAGGTGGCGGGAGAGGTGCAGGTCCTCTCGCTGCCGCAGGGCGGCGAGGTGCTGACGGCGCCGGCGGCGTGGACCGATCCGGCCACCGGCATCCCCTGGATCTTCGTCGCCAACGGCGGCGGGCTCGCCGGCATCCAGATCCTCGCCGGCGGCGGTGGCACGCCCGCGCTGCACCCGGTCTGGACCGACCCCGACGGCGGCACCACGCCGGTGGTGGCCAACGGCATGGTGTTCTACGTCGGCGGCGCCGGGTTGCGGGTGCTCAGCGCCAAGCAGGGCACGCTGCTGTTCAGCGACGGCAGCCCGGTGTCGATCCACTGGCAGAGCCCGATCGTGGTCGGCGGCCGGGTCTACGTCGCCGACGGCCTCGGCAAGCTGTGGGCCTACGCGCCGGACGCGCCCTCGACCTGCACCCACGACGCCACCACACTCTGCCTGCTGGGCGGCCGTTTCCGGGTGAAGGCCGCCTGGCAGACGGGCAACGGCGCCACCGGCGACGGCCAGGCCGTGCCGCTGACCGCCGATACCGGCTACTTCTGGTTCTTCAACTCCGCCAACATCGAGATGGTGACCAAGGTGCTCAACGGGTGTGGCCAGGGCGGCCACTTCTGGGTCTTCGCCGGTGGCCTGACCAACGTGCGCGTCGTGCTGACGGTGACCGACACCGCCAACGGCGCGGTGCGGACCTATGACAACCCCCAGGGCGCCCCGCTGGTGCCGCTCCAGGACACCGGCGCCTTCGCCTGCGGTGGCTGAAGGCCCGGCGCCGGCTCAGCGGGCGCCGGCGGCGCGCTGCGCGGCCACGTGGTCCAGCCCGCGGCGCTGGACGAGCAGCGCCGCGGCGCGGTCGAACTCTCCGAGCGCGGCCTTGAGCTGCTTGTCCGCGGCCAGCGAGGCGCGGTGACGAGCCTCCTGGCCGAAGGCGATGTTCATCAGCTCGGCGCGGATCTCGGTCGCCGAGTAGTCGCGGGTCTGCTGGGTCAGCAGCGCGTCCTTGACCTCCTCCGGGCTGGCGATCTTCTCGTGGATCAACCAGTCGCGGAACGCCTGGATCACCTCGGGCCCCGGCTTCCAGTCCTCGGACTTGACCGGGTTGCGGCGGCTGAAGTCGACGGCGAAGTCGGCGAAGGCGTTGCGGGAGCGCAGGAACTGCTCGGAGGCCGAGAGCTTCTCGTCGTCGACGACCACGTCGGGAGTGATGCCGCCGCCGCCGTAGACCTTGCGCCCGAGATCGGTCTTGAAGATCTGGTTGTCCTGCACCTTCTTGCCGGTGATCTCCGGCGAGCCGGCGTCGGCGTGGGTGTAGTAGTCGAAGTAGGAGCTGTAGTCGCGCTGGATGAGGCGCCCGGACGGGGTGTAGTACTTGGCGGTGGTGAGCGCCAGACCGGTGCCGTAGGAGAGGTTGTAGACCGTCTGCACCAGGCCCTTGCCCCAACTCGGCGTGCCGACCACCAGGCCGCGGTCGTGGTCCTGCACCGCGCCGGTGACGATCTCGGAGGCCGAGGCGGTGCCCTCGTTGACCAGCACCACCAGCGGCAGGTCGAAGTGGGTGCGGCGGCTGCTGACCTTGTAGGTCTGGAAGGAATCGCGGGTGCGGCCGCGGGTCTCGACGATCGTGCTGCCGTCCGGCAGCAGCTCCTCGCAGACCTCGATCGCCGGATCGAGCAGGCCGCCGCCGTTGTTGCGCAGGTCGAGCAGCAGCCGGGTCATGCCCTTGGCCTTCAGCTTGTCGATCGCCTCGGCGACCTCGGACCCGGTGCCGCGGCCGAACTCGGCGACCTGCACGTAGCCGGTGGTCGGCGTGATCATGTAGGCCAGCCGCACCGTGGTCTGCGGGATCTCGGCGCGGGTGACCGCCATCTCGATCGGCTTGTCGAGGCCGCGGCGGGCGATGGTGATGTGCACCTGCGTGCCCTTCGGTCCCTTGAGCTTGCTCACCGCCTCGTCGAGGCCCATGGTGTCGGTGGGCTCGCCCTCGATGCTGGAAATCACGTCGCCGGGCTGGATGCCGAGGCGGGCTCCGGGGGTCCCCTCGAGCGGCGAGATCACGGTCAGCTCGCCGTTGCGCAGGCCGACCAGGATGCCCAGGCCGTAGTAGGAGGTCTGCTGCTTCTCGCGCATCCCCTCGTACTCCTCGGCCACCAGGAAGGTGGTGTGCGGATCGAGAGTGCGGATCATCCCCTGGATCGAGGCGTAGACCAGGTCGCGGTAGGTCACCTCGCCGCCGTAGCGGTCGTGTGCGACCTTGACCAGGTCGGTATAGAGGCGGAGGGTGTCGCGAGTCTGGTCGGTGAGCGCGAGGAGGCGGTCGCCCACCAGGCCGCCGGCGGCCAGAGCGAGGGCAAAAAGGGCGATTGCGGCGATGCGCCAGGAACGTCTCATGATTGTAGAAGTGTACCATTCCCGCGGCCGGTGGCGGGCTGCCGCGGCCCCGTGTCGCCTTGACTTCGCCGGTCCCTGGCTCGATGATCGGACCCTATGTTCGGTTTCGGCGGCCTCAGCGAGGTGATGTTCATCCTCTTCCTGGCGATGCTCATCTTCGGGCCCGAGAAGCTGCCGGAGATGGGCCGCAAGCTGGCCAAGATCATGAACGAGGTGCGCAAGGCCTCGAACGAGCTCAAGCGGACGTTCAACGCCGAGCTGGCGATCAGCGAGCAGGAGGCGGAGGCTCGCCGCAACCTGCAGGCGAACCCCACGCCGCCGGTGCCGCCGCCGCCGGCGGCATGGTGGGGCGGCCAACCGACCGCGCAGCCGGCGCCGGCGCTCGCGCCGCCGCCGGCAGACTCGGCCGCGGTGCCCCAGCCCCCCAGCCCCTGCAGCCCCTGCAGCCCCTGCAGCCCCTACAGACGGTGGCTGCCGATCCGCCGGGCTGGGCCCCCCCAGCCGCCGAGCCGGCCACGACCGCTCCGGCTGCCGAATCCGCGGCCGCGACGGCCATCCCGGAATTGCCGCCGCCGGTGCCCGCGGCCGGGTCCCCGGCCGGTTCCGTCCCGGCTCTCCCGGACGGATTCGGCGAGGGCGCCGGCCAGCACTCTTCATGACGGCACTCGCTCTGCGGGGCAGGCGGCGACCGCCGGCCGGCCGAGCCGCGGCTGGCGCGGCCGGCGTGCCCGGCGCGCCGCGATGACCTCCACGCCGGACACCCCGATTGCGGCGCCGGCCGAGGAGCTGCCGCGCATGTCGCTGATCCAGCATCTCGAGGAGCTGCGCAAGCGCATCCTCTGGTCGCTCGCCTTCACCGCTCTCGCCTTCTTCCCCTGCTTCTACAAGGTCGACCTGATCCTCGCCTTCCTGCAGCGGCCGATCACGGCGATCCTGCCGGCGGGCAAGAAGTTGGCCTACATGGGGATCACCGACCCGATCATCCTCTACTTCAAGGTGGCCGGGCTGGCGGCGGTGTTCGTGGCGTCGCCGTTCCTGCTCTATCAGGTCTGGCGCTTCATCTCCCCCGGGCTGTACAACCGCGAGCGGCGCTACATCCTGCCGTTTATTTTCTTCGGCACCTTCTTCTTCCTCGCCGGCGGCGCCTTCGCCTATGAGATCGCCTTCCCGTACGCCGCCCGCTTCCTGATCGGCGTCGGCGCGCAGTTCGAGCCGGTGCTCACGATCGAGCGCTACTTCGGCTTCGAGATGCACGTCATCCTGGGGCTGGGCCTGATCTTCGAGATGCCGATCGTGATCTTCACCGTCTGCGAGGTGGGGCTGGTCACGCCCGGCTTCCTGATCAAGCACTTCCGCTACGCGGTGCTGATCATCTTCATCATCGCCGCCATCGTCACGCCGACGCCGGACGTCTTCAACATGTGCGTCTTCGCGACGCCGATGCTGGGCCTCTACCTGCTGGGCGTCGGCGCCGCCGGCCTGGCGCAGGCGGTCCGCCGCCGCCGCAAGCTGCTGCCCAGCCGGGCTTCCTAGTCCTTGGTTCGCGAGCTCAGCGCTCGCCTTCGTGGACGTAGCCGAGCGCCCGCAGGCGCGCCGCCTCCTCGTCGGAGAGCGGGCGCGGGCGGGCCTGCTCGGCCGGCGAGCCGGTGCGCGGGCGCCGCTGCGCCAGCCAGGCGTCGAGCAGGCCGGCCAGCTCGCGCTCGGCGGCGAGCCCGCGACCGGCCAGGTTGCGGGTCTCGAGCGGGTCGGCGTGCAGGTCGTAGAGCGCCGGACCGTCGGGGAACACCGCGGTGTTGCCGTGGCTGACGATGTACTTGTAGTCGCGGGTGCGGACCATGCTGCCGAAGCCGTTGGCGTGCTCGGCGAACACGGCGCGGCGGCCGGCGCTGGCGCGGCGCCCTGCCGCCGCCGGCGGTCCCTCGGCGGCCCAGGCGACGCCTCCTGCCAGCCCTGCCGTGCCGGTCATCGCCGCCGTCTCGCCGGCGGCGCCGGGCGCGCCCGAGAGCCGGCGCAGGTCGATGCCGTCCTGCGGCGGCACCGGCAGGCCGGCGGCGGCGAGCAGTGTCGGGAACAGGTCCAGCGTCTGCACCAGCCCGTCGAAGCGGTGCCCCTGGCGCGGCGGCCCGGGCCAGCGGATCAGCAGCGGCACGTGCGTGGTGGTGTCGAACAGGCCCACGTGGCGGTAGAGCAGGCCGTGCTCGCCGAGGTTCTCGCCGTGATCGGCGACCAGCGCCACCAGCGTCGAGTCGAGCAGGCCGCGGCTGGCGATGCCGTCCAGCAGCCGCCCCACCTGGCGGTCGACGTAGGCGACCTCGCCGTCGTAGAGGTCGCGGTTGCCGCCCAGCACGGGCTCGTCGAAGCTGCGCGGTCCCAGCTCCCGGAAGGGCACCCAGGCCCGCACCGGACCCATGCCCATCGGGCCGGCCGGGCGCAGTCCCTCGGAGTACGGTGCGGGGGGGGTGTGCGGCGTGTGCGGGTCGAACAGGTGCAGCCAGATGAAGAAGGGCCGCGGCCGGGTGCAGTGGGCGGCGACCCAGTCGAGCGTCTGGTCGACACCCAGCTCCGCGGCGAAGTGCTCGTCGGCGAGCGTCACCTCGGCGAATCCCTGGCCGAGGCCGGAATTGTGATCGCCCAGGTGGCGCGCGCCGATGATCGCCATGGTCTGGTAGCCGGCGCCCGCCAGCCGCCGGGCCAGGGTGGTGAAGCCGGCGGGCAGGCGGGTGTGGAGGTCGTAAACGCCGTGATTCTTGCCGTACAGGCCGGTCATCATCGAGGCGAAGCTCGGGTTGGTGGCGTTGAAGGTCGAGAACGCCTCCGTCCAGACGTCGCTCTCCTCGGCCAGACGGTCGATCGAGGGGCTGAGGCTGGGGCGACGGCCCCACGGGCCGAGCCGGTCGGCCCGCAGGGTGTCGATGCCGACCAGCAGGATGTTCGGTCGGCGGGGGAGGAAGGCGGCGGGTTGGGGCTGCCGGCTGTAGAGCGCCGGGCTTCCCCAGAGCACCGAGGGCGGCACCGAGCCGGGCGCCGGCGGGGGCGGTGAGATGTCGATCTGGAACAGCAGGTCGACGTCCTTGTCGGCGTACTCCGAGAGGTCGATCTCGACCGCCTTCGGCGCGGTCGCCGAGATCGGCTTGGCGTCGGCGTCATAGAGCACCTTGACGCTGCCCGGGGCGTCGCGGATGCCGAAACGCACCTTGCAGCCCGGGCAGGGCTTCTCGTAGCCGAGCGGCACGAACGACACGTAGCTGCCGTCGTCGATGTGCACCCGCCACTTGAGGCGCGAGAAGGTGCTCTGCTCGACCACCCGGATCTCGCCGGCGGAGCTCTGCGGGAACTGCTGCTTCTGGTCCGCCGGCACGCGGCTCATGTCGCGCACCTCGGCGGCGCCGAGATGGGCGACGCGCTGCTGGTACACCTGCTCCTCGGTGAACCCGGGCGGCGTCGCTTCGACGAAGGGCCGCTCCTTGGTCAGGTCGAGCCGCACCCAGGGCTTGCCCAGGGGTTGTTTCTTGTGGCATCCGGCGAGCGCCAGCAGCGACAGCAGGCTGGCGGCGGCGCAGGCTGCCACGGTCAGGTAACGCGGAGGTCTGCGGTTCATGGTCTCCTTTCCTGGTCGTCGGTGGATGGTGGGTACCGGGCCTGGGCGGCGATTCGCGCTCGGGCCCCGGCGAGGCACGAAAATACCACGCGCGGGTGTCCACCCAAGAGCGCTGGCCAGGATGGCGCCGAGGGCGGTTCAATCCCGCTAATCGTCATCGCCGCGGTTGCTCCGATCGCGTACCTCGCGGACCTGCCGCAGGGTCTTTTCCGTGGCATTGGCGGGCAGCGGTTTTCCAGTGCGCCAGACCCAAACCCCTCGCTCCTTCACGAGCGGCTTGCTTGCTTGATCGGAGCGCGGGGCCTCTCGCTGTTTTCGCTTCATGTGCACTCCGGCCGCAGGTAGGGGGCGATCAGGCGGTCCCAGGCGCCGCGGGCGCGCAGGACCGTCTCCACCATCTCGCGGGCGGCGCCGCGGCCGCCGGGGCGCGAGAGCACGCAATCGACCCGGCTGCACACCTCCGGCACGGCGTCGGCGGGGGCGAACGACAGGCCGCAGGCGAGTAGCACCGGCAGGTCCACCAGGTCGTCGCCCAGGTAGGCGACACGCTCGGCCGAGGTGCCGTGGGCGCTCAGCAGCTCGCCGAAAGCGGCACCCTTGTCGTTGCGGCCCATCACCAGCGCATCGACCCCCATCTCCTGCGCCCGCGCCTCCAGGGCGCGGCTCTCGCGCCCCGAGAGCAGGCCCACCTTGAGCCCGTCGCGCTGTGCCAGCTTCAGGCCGAAGCCGTCGCGCACGTCGAACACCTTCCACTGCTCGCCGTCGGCGCCGTAGAACAGGCGGCCGTCGGTGAGCACGCCATCCACGTCGAACAGCAGCCAGGCGAGGCCGGCGGCGCGGGCCGCCAGCGCCGTGGCGTCGCGTGGGCTCAAAACAGCTCCAGGCCCCAGAGGTCGTGCAGGTGCACGATGCCCGCCAGCCGGCCGCCGGCGTCGCAGATGAACAGCGAGGTGATGCGGTGGTCCTCCATCAGCTTGAGCGCCGCCGCGGCCAGCTCGCCGCCGGCGATGGTGCGGGGATGGGGATTCATGCACTCGCCGGCGGTGCGCCGCAGCAGGCCGTCGTCGGTCGCCAGCAGGCGCCGCAGGTCGCCGTCGGAAATGCAGCCGGCAAGCCGCTGGTCGGCGCCGGAGCGGGTCACCGCGGTGATGCCGAGCTTCTTCTTCGACATCTCGTAGATGGCGTCGCGCATCGAGGTGTCCATCGCCACCCGCGGCAGGTCGGGGCCCTCGTGCATCAGCTGCTCGACCTTGAGCAGGCGCTTGCCAAGATGGCCCGCCGGGTGCAGCAGGGCGAAGTCCTCGCGGGTGAAGCCGCGCGCCTCGGAGAGGGCCATGGCGAGGGCGTCGCCGAGCGCCAGCATGGCGGTGGTGGAAGCGGTGGGGGCCAGGTTGAGCGGGCAGGCCTCGCGGTCGATCGCCACCGACAGGTGCAGGTCGGCGTGGCGCGCCAGCGGCGATCCCGGGCTGCCGGTCATCGCCAGCAGCGGCACGCCCAGGCGCCGCAGCGTCGCCACCAGCCGCAGGAGCTCCTCGGTGGTGCCCGACGCGGAGGCGGCGAGCACCACGTCGCCCGCCACGATCATGCCGAGGTCGCCGTGCACCGCCTCGGCGGGGTGGAGGAAGAGCGCCGGCGTGCCGGTCGAGGAGAGGGTGGCGGCGACCTTCTTCATGATCAGGCCGCTCTTGCCCATGCCGGTGCAGACCACCCGGCCGGACACCGCCGCCAGCAGCTCCACGGCGCGGTCGAAGGCGTCGTCGAGCTGCGGCACCAGGGCGCGGATCGCCGCCGCCTCGGTCTCGAGCACCTCGACCGCCACCTGCCGCGGCGAGCGCGCCGGGTGCAGCGGCGGCGCCGGGGGGGCCGGAGCCGCCTTGGCCTGCCGACGACTGGGCGTGTCCGGCTCCCCGTGCGGCTGGTGCACCGGCTTCGGCAGCCGCAGGCGGCGTGCCGGCTTTGGCGGCCGCGGCGGCCCCGGCCGGCGGGGGACGCTGGGGACGGTCATCGGCGCGCCTCCGCGGGCCGCGCCGCGTCGGTGGCGATGTCGGCAGGCGCGTCGGTCATGTCGCCGGCCGCGATGGCGCCCGGGGCGAGCACCGCCCGGCGCACCGCCGCCGCCGAGCGCAGCAGCGCCTCGGCCTCGGCCGGCGTGAGCTGGACCGCGCGGTCCGAGAGCGCCCGCGGCGGGTCGGGGTGGACCTCGAGGAACAGGCCGTCGGCGCCGGCGGCCACCGCGGCGCGCGCCAGCGGCAGGGCGAAGCGCCGGTCGCCGCCGCTCTCCCGCTCGCCACCCGGCAGCTGCAGCGAGTGGGTGACGTCGTAGAAGACCGCCATGCCATCCTCGTGCAGCCAGGCGAAGCTGCGCATGTCGACCACCAGGTTGTGGTAGCCGAAGGTGGTGCCGCGCTCGGTCACCGTCACCCGCGAGTTGCCGCCGGCGCGCGCCTTGTCGACCAGCTTGCGCATGTCGTCGGGAGCCATGAACTGCCCCTTCTTGATGTTGACGGCGCGGCCGGTGGCGGCGGCGGCCAGCACCAGGTCGGTCTGCCGGCACAGGAAGGCGGGGATCTGCAGCACGTCGCAGACCGCCGCCACCGCGTCGCACTGGCCCGGCTCGTGGACGTCGGTGAGCAGCGGCAGCCCGGTCGCCGCCTTGACCGCCGCCAGCGCCGCCAGGCCGCGCGCCAGCCCCGGACCGCGGAAGCTCGACAGCGCGCTGCGGTTCGCCTTGTCGAACGACGACTTGAACACCAGCGGCAGACCCAGGCGGGAGGCGATGGCGGCGAGGGTCCTCGCCGTCGCCAGCACCAGCTCCTCGCTCTCGACGACGCACGGGCCGGCGATCACCGGCAGCGCGCCGCCGTCCCCGCCGACGATCACGCCCGGCGCCAGCTCGACGGCGGCCGCGGTGGCGCCCGGCGTCGCCGCCGGGCCGCTGGCCGCCGGTGCCTCGGGGGCCGCCGCCATCAGCCCTCCGACTGCATGGGCTGCACCGGCTGCACCGGCTGCAACGGCCGCACCGCCTGCATCGCGCGCACCGGCTGCAGCGGCCGGGCCGCCGGCAGCGGCCCCTGGTCCGGGTCCGCCGGCGTCGCCGGTTCCGGCGCCAGGGCGAGGCCCGCCTCCAGCACCGGGACCGGCATCCCGGCGGGCTCGAGGTGCTCCCGGCGCTCGCGTTGCTCGCGCTGCTCGCGCGCCAGGTGCTCGGCGAGCGCCGCCTTGATGTAGGAGACGAACAGCGGGTGCGGAGCGGTCGGCTTGGACTTGTACTCGGGGTGGAACTGGCAGCCCAGGAACCAGGGATGGTCCGGCAGCTCGACCATCTCCACGAACTTGCCGTCGGGCGACAGGCCGGACACCACCAGCCCGTGCTCGAGCATCTCCGGCAGGTATTTCTGGTTGACTTCGTAGCGGTGGCGATGGCGCTCGCTGATCTCGGCCGTGCCGTAGATGCGCCGCGCCAGCGTGCCCTCCTTGAGACGGCAGGGGTAGGCGCCCAGGCGCATGGTGCCGCCCATCGCCTCGACCCCGAGCAGGTCGCGCAGCTTGTAGATCACCGCCTGGTCGGTCTCGGGATCGAACTCCGAGGAGGTGGCGGTGCGGATGCCGCAGACGTTGCGGGCGAACTCGATGACCATGCACTGCAACCCGAGGCAGATGCCGAACAGCGGCACCTTCTGCTCGCGCGCCCAGCGGATGGCGCGGATCTTCCCCTCGGCGCCGCGCTGGCCGAAGCCGATCGGCACCAGCAGCGCGTCCACCTCGGCCAGCACGTGCGGCCAGCTCTCGCCCTCGAGCTCCTCGGCGTTGACGTAGACGATCTCCACCTTGGCGTCGTTGGCGATGCCGCCGTGCAGCAACGCCTCGTTGAGGCTCTTGTAGGCGTCGGGGAACTCGACGTACTTGCCGACCAGGCCGATGCGGACATGGTGGCGGGGGTGTTTGATCCGCGCCACCAGGCTTTCCCAGCGCGACAGGTCGCGGTCGTAGTGCGGCAGGTTGAGCAGCTCGAGCAGCAGGTCGTCGAGCCCCTCGCGGCAGAAGATCAGCGGCACCTCGTAGATCGTCGGCACGTCGCGGGCCTCGATCACCTGGCGCGGATCGACGTTGCAGAACAGGGCGATCTTCTTCTTCATGTCCGGCGGCAGCGGCCGGTCCACCCGGCACAGCAGCACGTCGGCCGAGATGCCGATCTCGCGCAGCTCGCGCACCGAGTGCTGCGTGGGCTTGGTCTTGAGCTCGTCGGCGGCGGCGATGTAGGGCACCAGGGTGAGATGGATGTTGACGGCGTTGCCGCGCCCCAGCTCCTGGCGGAACTGCCGGATGGCCTCGAGGAACGGCAGCGACTCGATGTCGCCGGCGGTGCCGCCGATCTCGACGATCACCACGTCCGGGGGCTCGGCGGTCTCGGCGACGTGGCGCATCGCCTCCTTGATCTCGTCGGTGATGTGCGGGATCACCTGCACCGTCTTGCCCAGGTAGTCGCCGCGCCGCTCCTTGTCGATCACCGATTCGTAGATGCGGCCGGTGGTGAAGTTGTGGCGCTTGCTGGTGCGGGTGTGGGTGAAGCGCTCGTAGTGGCCGAGGTCGAGGTCGGTCTCGGCGCCGTCGTCGGTGACGAACACCTCGCCGTGCTGATAGGGCGACATGGTGCCCGGATCGACGTTGACGTAGGGGTCGAACTTCATCAGCGTGACCGAGAAGCCGCGCGCCTCGAGGATCGCGCCGACCGACGCGGCGGCGACCCCCTTGCCGAGCGAGGAGACGACGCCGCCGGTAATGAAAATATATTTGGTCGCCATGGTTGCCTCTCCTCGGTCTCTATCGTCCGTCGTCGCTCGCCGTCGCTCGCCGTCGCTCGCCATCGCTCGCCGGGTGGGCGCGGGCGCCACCGGCTCCCTGCGCCAGCAGCCGCTCGGCGCGCTCGAGGTCCTCCCGGGTGTCCACGCCGGGCAGGCCCGCGGCGGCCAGCAGCACGCGGATCGGAATGCCGTTCTCGAGCGCCCGCAGCTGCTCGAGCGCCTCGCTGCGTTCCAGCGGGGAGGGCGGCAGGGCAGCCAGCGCCAGCAGGGCCGCCCGCTGGTAGCCGTAGATGCCCAGGTGGCGCAGCGGCCCGGCGCCGGCGCCCCCCGGCGACTGCCGCGCATCGCGCACATAGGGTATCGCGGCGCGGCTGAAGTAGAGGGCGCGCCCGTCCAGGCCGACCACCACCTTGACCACGTTGGGGTTGGCTAGATCGGTCGTTGCCGCCGGCTCCGGCGGCTCCCGGAACGGTGCCGTGGAGCGCTCCGCGGCCAGCGGCACGGCGAGCGTCACCACCGGGTCCTCCGGGTGGGTGGCCAGGTGCTCGGCGATCGCCGACACCGCCTCCGGATCGATCAGCGGTTCGTCCCCCTGCACGTTGACCACCGCCGTCGCCGCCGGCCACCGGCGCGCCGCGTGCGCGATGCGGTCGGTGCCGCTGGCGCAATCGGCCGGCGTCAGCTCGACCTCGCCGCCGAAGGCCGCCACCGCCTGCATGATGCGCTCGTCGTCGGTCAGCACCACGACGCGGGCCAGGCCGCGGGCGCCGGCGACCCGGCGGTAGACGTGCTCGATCATCGGCCGGCCGCCGATCGGCAGCAGCGGCTTGCCGGGCAGGCGGGTGGAGCCGTAGCGCGCCGGGATCGCCGCGATGATCTGCGGTACCGTCGAGAGTTGCGGGACCTGCGCGGCTGGTGTGGTTTGCGCGGACGAGGGGTCCCCGAGGTGGCCCGGCCCGCCGGGATCATGCGAGGGCCTGAGGCTCGGGTTGGGGCGCACGTCCCAATGTAAGCCATCGAGCCCGGGGTGTCAACGCGGGCGGCGGCTCCCGGCTCCCGTGGCCCCCGCGGCCCCCGGCCAGGCCGGCGGGCCCCCGGCATGTGCCGAGGGCGCCGCCGCCCACTTCCTACTTCACTTCCTTGGCGGTGCCGCCGGCGATCGCCTGGTCGAGCAGGGCGTGCAGCTTGGCGTCCGCTTCGCGGGCGGCGCTGCGCTGGTGGTTGCCCAGCTCGCGCTGCTGGTCGCCGAGGCGGCGCTGCTGCTCGCCGAGCTCGCGTTGCTGGTGGCCCAGCTCGCGCTGCTGGTCGCCGAGCTGGCGCATCTCGCCGGCCACCTTGGCCTGCTGCTCGATCAGCTGGTCACGGCGCTGCTCGCGGGCGCCGGATTGACGTTCGTCGCCGGCGACGGCCTCGGCGGTGAGCTTCGCCTGCTCGGCGGCCAGTCTCCCCAACTCGGCGCCGAGCTTGCCCTGCTGGGCGCCGAGGGCGCCCTGGCGGCTGCCGAGCTCGCCCTGGCGCGCGCCCAGCTCCCCCTGCTGGGCGCCCAGCTCGCCTTGACGGGCGCCGAGCTCCGCCTGGGGGCGGAAGATCTCGCGCGCCTCTCTCAGGGTGGCGGCGTCGCGGATGACGTACTCCCTGCCGGCGCGCCGCAGCCACAGCAGGTCGCCGCCGCCGGCCTGACGCTGCTGCCGCCGCGCGTGCGCGACGTCGGCGGTGTCGCCGCTCATGGTGACTTCGTCGCGGCCTTGCAGCAGGACGTAGGGGTCGCCGTGATGCCGGTCGTCCATGGCGTCGTGGGAATGATAGCGGACGCCGTAGGGGGAATGCCCGCGGCGGCCATCGGCGGGAGGCGCCGGGGGCGAGGGCGGCAGGGGTGGGACGGGCGGAGCCGGCGGCGTCGTCCCGTCGGGCGGTACCGGCGGCGCCGGTGGCGCTGCCGGGATTGGCGGGGTTGGCGGGATTGGCGGCGCCGGCGGCACCTCGGAAGCGTCAGGCACCGGCGGCGGTGTCGATGCCATGGCCTGCCTGGCCGGCACGGCGGCGTCGCCGGCATCGGCCGGCGCACCGGTGGCGGACGGCGCTTCCTGACGTGCAAAGGCAACGCGGGTGGCGGCGACTACCGGGATGCCGGGGATCGAGCCGGTCGGGTCTGCCGAATCGCCCGTGGGCGCTGGATTTGCCGCGGACTCTCGCACCGAGGCCGGCGCCGCAGTGGCTGCGGTCGCGAGCGGAAGGGAGGCTGCCGGCGAGCCGCCTGCCGGGGTGGCTGGCGCCGGGGTGACGGCGGCGATGCGCATGGGCACGAGGGCCGCCAGGACCAGCGCGACGAGCAGGGAAACACCCAGGCGGTGCAGCCGGGCATGGCGGGACGGGGACGTGAGCCGGTGGTGCTGGTGCTGGAGCATCTCGAGTCTCCTCTTGAGCTGTCGCAGGGAGGTGGCGGCGCCGCCGGCGGTGGCGGCGGCGGGCGCCGGTGCGGTCAGGCCCGCGCGCCGGCGGCTGCCGGTCTGGTGGACGCCGAGGCGGACGAGCAGGCGGCCGTAGGTGGCGGGGGCGGCGCCCAGCAGGCGCAGCACGGCGGCGTCGCAGGCCGCCTCGCGGGCGAGCGCGTACTCGCGCGCCGCCAGCGCCGCCGGAGGAAGGAAGAAGAACAGGCGCGCGGCGGCGGCGGGGATCCACCCCCACAGCAGGTCGCGGCGCCGCGCGTGCACCAGCTCGTGGCCGACGGTCATCGCCAGCTCCGGGGCGGACAGCCGGTCCAGGGCGGCAGCCGGCAGCACCACCACCGAACGCAGCGCGCCGGCGGTGAGCGGCGCCTGCAGCTCGGACCCGGGTGGCGCGATACGCAGCTCGACCGCTCCCAGGCCCAGGGCGCTGCCGAGGTCGAGGGCGAGCCGCAGCAGCCTCTCGTCTCGCACCGGTGCCGAGCGCGCCAGGAAAGCGCGCACGCGCCGCAGCTCGCCGGCCGTCAGCACCAGCTGGCGCACGACGCCGCTCAGCCACAGGGCGGCCAGCGCCAGCGGCCACCATGGCCATGCCGGTGCCGGCAGCGGCTTCGCGGCCGCCGAGGAGAGTGGAGACGGCGGCGCCGGAACGCCAGGTGCCGAGCGGGCCGGCGGCGCGAGGGCGGCAATGCCGTCGCCCCTGGCGATCGTCTCGAGCTCCTGGGCGGCGACCGGTGCGGCCGCCGCCGCCGTGACCACCGTCTGGATCTTCGAGGTCGCGGCATTGCCGGCGGCAAGGCGGGCGGCCGCCGGACGGCCTGCACGCTCCGCCGTCGGCCAGGGCGAGGTCGCCGGTGCCAGCCAATCACCGGCCGCGGCGGCGACCGCCGGCGGCAGCAGGGGAATGGTGAGCGGCGCCGGCCACGCCAGCCCGAGCAGCAGCTTCAGGCTCGCCAACCACCACAGCGCGCAGCGCAGCTCGGCAGGCATGCGGGGCGCGAGGCGGCAGAGGAGCCAGACGGCGAGCGCGAACAGCGTGCCCCAGAGCGCGGCATGGGCGAGCTGGCGCAGCAGGGCCGTGGCAGGAGGCAGCAGGGTGGTCGTGAGATGCGGCACCGCGATCGCCAGGGCGCGCATGGCTCAAGGCTCCTGCCGCTGCGATTGCAGCTTGGCGACCAGCCGCTCCAGCTCGGCCAGCTCCTCGTCGCTTACCTCGGCGGCTTCGACGAGATAGCTGACGAACGGCGACACCGACCCGTCCAGAGTGTTTTCGACGAAGCTTCGCACGACCCCGCGCAGCACCTCGCCAGAGGATGCCGGCGAGGAGTACCGGAACACGCCGGCCGTGCGCCGGCGCTCCAGGTGGCCCTTGGCGCGCAGCCGCTCCATCATGGTGAGCACCGTCGAGCGCGCCAGCCCGCGGCCGGCGCCGAACGCCTCCACGGCCTGTGCGACGGTCACCGCGCCCTGCTCGGCGACGTAGCGCAGCAGTGCCAGCTCCTGATCGCCGATCGTCCTTGCCGTCATCCCAAACCTCCTTCTTGGACTGTCGCTGCCCGGGCGCCCGGCGCTGGGGGCTCCCTGACGACAACTGTAGTCATGATAGCGATGACTACAGTTGTCGTCAAGGGGCAGTGGGGGACTGCGACAGTTTGGGCAAGGATCCTTGCTCGCGCACCAGTCCCGTGCTCCAGTGGAGTACGCCATGGCAGCCGCCGGGGTTGCTGGCCCCGCCGGTACTGGGTCACTTTGAATTCCGCGGCCGGCAGGGGTCCCCGCTTCTGCCCGGCCGGGGCCGCCCTCGGCTGTCCCGCGCGGGGCTGGTGGTAGCATTCGGCGCGGATCGTGCCGCCGTCCGCGCCGAGCACCGGCTGCTCGCACCCGCGGGCCGCCGTGCGGCCCCTGGCCAGGCTGCGCGGTACACGGCCTGCGGCCATTCCTCCGGCATGAGACCCCGCTCACCGCGCTTTCCGCCGCCGCTCTCGTCCCCGCGAACCGCCGGCCGAGGGAACGTGGTGCGGGTGGGGCCGTGGCGGGCGCCCCGGCGCTTCCTGCCGGTGGCTCTCGTGCCGGTCGTGGTGTACCTGGCGCTCTGGGGGCTGGTGGGCTACAGCCTGGGAGCCGCCGGCTGCCGCGAGGCGCGGCCCATGGTGCCGTTGCTCGGCGCCGGTGCCGGGCATGCCGCCGGCGCTCCCGGCGATGCCGGCGCCGTCGAGGTGCTGGTGGAGAGCGACCGTTTCGCTCTGCCGGTGTCCGGCGCGCCCGCTGCCGGCACGGCCTCCGGCGCCCCTGCGGCCCCGGCTTCCAGCATTTCCGGCGGCCCGATCGGCAACCGATTCGAGGCCGGCTGGGAACGGCGCTCGATCGGCGGCCGCGAGGCGCTGGTACCGATCTCGGGCTCCGGCCGGCTGCTGGCCGTCAACCTCGGCGAGGAGGTGGTGCGCACCCTGACCCTCGACCTGGTGCGCGCCGGGCTGCCGGAGGGCGAGCGGCTGAGCGTCCGTACCGGCGACCGCGAGCTGGCGCGTGCCGTCCTGCGCGCGGCCGCCCTGCCGCTGCGCGTGCGATTGCCTGAGGATCTGCCGGTGGGAGCCGTGCTCCTCGACCTGGTCTTTGCGCCGGCCGCCGCCGGCAGCGGCATCGCCAGCAACGGTAGCGGCGGCAGCAGCGGCAATGGCGGTCGCAGCGGCAAGGGCGGCGCAGGAGGCGCCGCCGTGCCCTCCGGCCCGCCGGCACCCCTCGGCGCCGGCCTGGTCCCGGCGCTCCACGGCGCCGGCCTCACCCCGGCGCTGCCGGCGGGCAGCGCCCGCGTCGAGGGCGCCGACCTGGTGATGGCCGGCAACTGCCTCGCCTATCTGCGCTGCCAGCTCGGCGGCCGGGAAGCGCTGGTGGGCACCTTCGTGCCGCCCGCCGCCCCCCGGCCGGGCCAGCGCTTCGAGCTCAGCGTCGAGCTCCCCGACGGCACGCCGATCCGGCGCTACGGCTGGCGCCCCAGCTTCTGGAACCGCCTGCGCGGCGCCCGCAGCTTCGAGCTGCCGCTGCGCGGCACCCGCGGCCCGGTGCGGGTGCGGCTGATCTCGCGCGCCGGCGATGCCGGCGACGCTCGGACTGCCGCCGATGCCGGCGACGCTGCCGGGCCGGGGCCGGCCGGCCGCTGGCGGCGCCTCGGCCTGGTCGACGTCACCGGCCAGATCCTGACACCCGGGCAGGGCCAGTAGATGGGGCCGCGACGCTGGCTCTGGTCGCTGGCGGCGGGCTTCGCGGCGGTCGCCGGCTTGACGCTGCTCCTCCGCGGCGAGCGCTGGGCGGCGGCGCACTTTGGCGGCGGCACCGGCGGAGCGCAGTGGATCTGGGTGGCCCACGATCGCCGCCAGACGCAGCCGCTGGCGTTCTATGCGGCGCGGGACTTCACTCTCGCCTCGCCGCCGCCGGCGCGGGCGCGCCTGCTGGCGCTCGGCGACCCGGAGTACGTCCTCTACCTCAACGGCAAGCGGGTGGGCGCCGGCGGCTGGCGGCCGGGAGCGCGGCTCGACGAGTACGAGGTCGGGCCGCTGCTGCGCCCGGGAGGCAACCGCCTGCTGGCCGAGCTGCGCAGCGCCGACGGCGCCGGCGGCTTCCTGGCCAGCCTGGTGGAGGCGGCGAGCGGCAACGCGCTGGTGGGCACCGACGGCGCCTGGCGCATCTTCCCGCGCCATCGCCTGGGCCTGCTCCGCGGCTGGCTGCCGGTCGATCCGGCGCTCGCCGCGATGTTGGCGAGCGCTGCCGGCCCCGGCGAAGGCGCCATCTGCTGGGGGCGTCCGCCCGTCGGGCGCTGGGGCCGGGTGCTGCCGGCGGCGCCGCGGCCGTTGTTCGCCGAGCTGACCGGCGGCCGGCGGCCGCTGCCGGCGGCTGCCACGGCGCCCTACGTCCCGCCGCCGGCGACCGGCATCGCCGGCGACAGCTCGATGGTGCTGTTCGATTGGGGACGCGAGATCACCGGCTACCTGGCGCTCGAGCCGGGCTTCGCGCCGGGCATGGACTCCGACCTGGTGGCGCCGCCGCCCCCCCGCCAGCGCACGGCGCTGCTGTGGACCGGCGACACGCCGCCGCAACCCGCCGGCACCAGCCGCCCGCCCTCGGGCACGGTGGTGGTGATGGCCAGCGCCCACCAGTGGCTGGACGCGCGGCTGCGCCGCTTCCGCTATGCGCTGGTGATCGGTCTCGAGCAGCCGCTCGCGGCGCGGGTCTACGCCGTCGATCCGGGAGTGGCGGCGCGCTTCGGGCTGGCGCCGGCGGCCGAGCTCGACGGCGCTGGTGCCGGCAATGGCAGAGTGGGTGGTGCGGCGCGCGGCGTCTTCGGGCTGCCGCCGCCGCGGCTACGAACGCCGGTGGAGGACGAAATCCGGCGCAAACTCAAGCGCCTCGAGGGCGTCGCCGGGCGGAAACAGCTCTAGCTCCTGCTGCGCCCGGGCCGCGTAGGCCTCGGCCATCTCCAGCGTCTCGGCGAGCGTGCCCTCGCGCGCCACCAGCTCCAGGATCTGCTGCGGCGCGACCCGCTCGAAACCGCGGTCTTCGAGCACCGACTGGATCAGCCGGCGCTCCGCCGGCGCGATCCGCGTCAGCATCAGGATCAGCGGCAGCGTCAGCTTGCCCTCCTTGAGGTCGGAGAGCACCGGCTTGCCGAGATCGCTCTCGCGGGCGGTGAAGTCGAGCCGGTCGTCGACGATCTGGAAGCAGGTGCCGAGGGCGCGGCCGTAGTGGGCGAGCACCTGGCCGGCCTCGGGGCGCTGCGGCGGGATCAGGCTGGGGATCGAGCAGGCGGCGGCGAACAGGTGCGCGGTCTTGCGGTCGATGATCTCGAAGTACTCCTCGACGGTGACGTCGATCGCGCCCAGGCGCTCGAGCGCCATCAGCTCGCCCTCGGTCATCTTGAGGGTGGCGGCGCACAGGCGCTGCACCACCTCGAGCTGGCCGTGCGAAAGGGCCATCTGCATCGCCTTGGTGTAGATCCAATCGCCCAGCAGCACGGTCAGGTTGTTGCCCCACAGGTGGTTGAGCGTGGGCTGGCCGCGGCGCAGGTGGGCATGGTCGATGATGTCGTCGTGGATCAGGGTGGCGTTGTGGATGAACTCGACCACCGCGGCGTAGGTGACCTCCTCCTCCGAGTCGTGGCCGAGCAGCCGGGCGGCGAGCAGCAGCAGCGCCGGGCGGATGCGCTTGCCGCCGCCCTGCCGGATGTAGATGCCGGCCTGGTGGATGAACGGCACGTCGGAGTCGAGGTGGCGGCGGAAGACCTCCTCGGCCGCCAGCAGCTTGGGGGCGACGAGATCGAGGAAGCGGCTGGCCTGGACCGAGCGGTCGCCGGCCTGGGAATCGACGAGGGGAGGGGTGGTCACCCGCGGCGGTCCTCTGGAAGAATGGGCATCGCGAAACCTCTCAGAAGCGTCGCACGGGATCGAAGCTGTCCACCTGCTCGAGCCGACCGTCGCGGAAGCGGTAGGCCTTGCCGGCGTCGAAGTACCACCAGGAGACCTCCGCCGCGGGCGCGCGCCCGGTGAAGTCGACCCGCTTGACGTCGTCGGGGATCGCCCATCTCCTCGTAGACCCGATGCTCGTCGGCGCTGCGCACCCAGGCGACGAACTCGTGCACCCGAGCGATCAGGCCGCGGTCGTGGATCACGATCGCCGAGACCACCGGGCTGCCGGCCTCCACGCGGTCGGAGACGTCCTCGCGCTCGAGCACCTGCAGGCTCTCGGCCCTGCCGTGGCGCACGGTGACCCCGGCGAGCAGATGGAAGTGATCGAAATACTCGTCCCAGGGCCACTCGATGGTGTATTCGCCCTGGGCGTTGGTGGTGGCGAGCACACGCCGCGCATCGGTTTCGACGCGGCGCATCTCGCGCAGGCTGAGATGGCTCTGGGCCGCCTCGAGCGCCACCTCCACCCCTGCCATCGGCTTGCCGCCGGCGTCGGTGACGAGACCGGTGAAACGCACATGCTCGCCGTCGCCGTAGGGCGAGGCCGCGGCCGGCGTGGCGGTGCAAGCGGCAATGCCGACGGCGCCCACGATCGCGACCATCTCGGTGAGCGCGGTGATCGCGGTGAGCGCGGCGAGCGCGGTGATCGCCGGCGGGCACGCCCAGCGGGCCAGCCTGCCGAGCGCGGCGGGCGGCGCGGGCATGGCACCGTCGATGGGCAGGTGACTCATGCGCGGCGGCATCAGAGCGAGCGGTAGTTGGTGAAGCTCAGCGGCACGTCGAGGTCGAGCGCCTTGAGCGTCGCGATCACCGCCTGCAGGTCGTCGCGGTGCTTGCCGGAGACCCGTACCGTGTCGCCCTGGATGGCCGCCTGGACCTTCAGCTTGCGGGACTTGATCTCGGCCACCAGGCGCTTGGCGGTTTCCTGCGGGATGCCCTGCTGCAAGGTGATGCGCTGGCGCACCCGGCCGCCGCTCGCCGGCTCGAGCTTGCCGTAGCGCAGCGACTTCAGATGCACGCCGCGGCGCACCAGCTTGGTCTTGACCACCTCGAGCGCCTGGTTGAGCGAGAATTCGTCGGCGGCGCCCAGCACCACCTCCTCGCCCTCGAGCCGCAGCTCCGCCGCCGCCTTCTTGAGGTCGTAGCGGTTGGCGATCTCCTTGTCGGCCTGCTGGACCGCGTTGCGGACCTCCTGCAGGTCGACCGTGGACTCGACGTCGAAGGAATTCTCGGCTGCCATGGCGGTTCCATACCCCCCCTCCGGGCTGGCCGCCCGCGGGCACATTATACGGAAAGACGCCCGGGGCTGCTCAGGGTTGCTCCTCCCACCGGATGTCGGCGGGAGGGGAGAACTGGCCGGGTCGGGAAAGCGGCCGGTAGTCGCCGAGGTGGAAGCGGGTGAGGTTGCCTTCGCGGTCGTGGTAGGAGAGCTCGACCAGGTGCAGGCTGGCGGGGTCGATGGTCAGGGCGGCGTCGCTCAGCTCCCCGGCCTTGCCCTTGGGCGAGAGCGCGATCTCGATCTGGCCGTTGGGCGAGGAGCGGGTGACGGCGTTGTAGCGCGCCTTGAGGTCGTCGACCCCGAGCAGCAGCAGATCCAGGCCGGGCTCGTTCTTGCGATCGACCCGGTAGCGGCGCCCGGTGTGGTCCTCGGGGTTCCAGGCGTGCACCAGCTCGCCGCAGAGCAGGAAGCCCTTGGGGTAGGGCTCCTGATAGTCCCAGCGCAGGCAGTCGGGAAGGTGGAGCGACAGGCTGCCGCCTTCCTTCTCGCCGGCGGTGAAGCCCGCCGGCACGTAGGTCTGCGAGAAGCTGGCGGCGGTGGGGCCGGCATCCACCAGGCTGCGCCGCACCCGGGTGAGCCAGGACCAGGGGTCGGCAGCCGAACCGGCGGCCGGCGGCGCCGGCGCGGCGGCGGCGAGCGGGATCGCGGCGGCCAGCATGGCGGTGGCTGCGAGCAGGGCTGTTGCCGCGAGCGCGGCGCCGGCGCCGCGCCGGCGCCGGCGTGGAGTCCGAGGAGTGGGTGCTGGGTTCGGGTTCGTGCCGTCGATCGGGGTCACCGGGCCTCCTGTCGCCGCCGCAAGGATACCGCGGCCGGCGCGCGGCGGCCGCGCCGGCGATCACGGCTCGAAATGGTTCGCGGCGCAGGCGCCGTCTTGCAGGACGTCGCCGGCGTCGCCGGGGAAGCGCAGGGTGCTGCGCGCCGGCGCTCAGGGCAGCGAGTGGTTCGCGGCGCAGGCGCTGTCGAGCCGGTAGGCGTCGAGCGCCACGGCGAAATGTTCGCTCGAGGTCTGGGTCGCGACGACCCACGCCTGCGCGGCGAGGAGGTCGGCCGGGGGATTGTTGGCGGCCGCGACCGGCGCCGACCAGTTGAGATCGAGCAGCAGCCAGCCGAACTTGAACGGCACCGGCAGCTGGTTGCCTCCCACGGGCACCCGTTGCGTCGCCGCGGCAAATGGAGTCAAGACCGGGATGGGAGGGCACTGCGATGGCGAGCCGAGCGCCTGCGGCGAGCCGGCGGCGAACGGGCAAACCTCCGGCTGCTCCGCCTGCTCCTGCTCGTCGAAGATGACGAAGCCCTCCTGGCTCAGCGGATACCAGGCGGGTGCGCTGCCCGGGCTGACCGGACAGGGAAACGGCGCCTGCGCGACTTTCGGGTCACGCCAGACCAAGAGGGTCGTGCCGCCGTCGAAGGCGCCGCCGTCCAGATACTGCGTCGCGAAGTTCGTCGCCAGGGGCGCTCGATGATCGACCGCCGACCAGCCGTCGTAGCGGCCGTAGAAGGTGTACCTGCCCGGCGTCGAGGTCGCCGGGTTGGTCGCATCGGCCACCACCGAGACCATGTCGGACCCCTCCGCGAAGCCCCGGGCAGCGTTGATGATGTACCAAGAGCCCCACAGAACGTTCTGGTCGGTCACGTCTCCGGCGCCGCTCGCCGCGAAGTAGCCGGGATCGCCGGGGAAGCGCGTCGTGCAGTTGTTGACCGTGTCGACGGTGATGTAGCCCCGGGCGATGTCGTCGCCCAGCAGCTGGCCCGCGCAAAGGTTGTCGAAGGCCGGCGACGAGAGTCCGGAGAGCGATCGCTGGAGATGGCTCTCGACGGCGGCGGTCAGCGGCTGCGGCGGCAGCTGGTTCTGGCAGCTGACGAAGTTGATGTCCTGGCTGAAGATGCCCTTCGGGCTGATGGTGTCGGTGGGATCCTGTGCTGCCGAGGCGGTCTGCGGCAGGATGCCCTGGATGATGACGTCGCGCAGGTTGATGGTCTGCACGTCGTAGCCGGTCAGGTAGACGTTGAAGTTGAAGACCGGCACCGCCAGGTCCGACCAGATGGCGACGTGGGCGAGCACGGCGGTGGCGGAGGCGTTGTTGATCGAGAACAGGGTGGTCAAGCCGTTCGGATCGTTGAGGTCCAGCTCGAAGTAGGGCAGCAGGAGGGTGGCGGCCGGGACGGCTTCGGTCTGGCAGACGCTGGCGGCGGCCGGCGCCGGCCCGCCGAGCGCGCCCAGCGCGCCGAGGAAGCCAAGGGCGACCGCCAAGGCCGGCGCCGCGAGGGCACGTTGGCGGCGAGGTCCGCGACCTGACCCTGGGGAAAACGACATCGGCGGCGGCATCCTGACGACGGCGAAACCTCGGGTCATCGGTCGCATGCGATCCTCCCCCCGGCAGCTGTGGGTGCTACAGATTTGTTGGCGGCAATGCTATAACAGCATGAATGGCATGTCAACACCGCCTACTCCGTTTCTGCCGCGGATGCGGCGGTGGCTGCGGTATGGGGGGCTGTGCCGGACGCGAGCGTCCCGGCGCTCGCCCATGTGTCGAGGGTGGGGAGGGGCGGCGCGGCTAGTGCCGGAAGTGGCGCGTGCCGGTGAGCAGCATCGCCATCCCGTGCTCGTCGGCGGCCGCGATCACCTCGGCGTCACGCTTGCTGCCGCCGGGTTGGACGACCGCGGTGACCCCTGCCGCCGCCAGCGTGTCCAGGCCGTCGCGGAAGGGAAAGTAGGCATCGGAGGCGGCGACCGTGCCGGCGATCGGCAGCTGGGCCTTCTGGATGGCGATGCGACAGGAATCGACGCGGCTCATCTGGCCGGCGCCGATCCCCACCGTCTGATCGGCGTTGGCGATGACGATGGCGTTGGACTTGACGTAGCGCGACACCACCCAGGCGAATTCGAGGGCGCGCCGCTCCTCGGCGGCCGGGGCGCGGCGGGTCGGCGAGGTCCAGCCAGCGGGATCGTCGGGGAAGGCGTCGGGGGGCTGCGCCAGGAAGCCGCCGGAGACGGCGCGGAGCTCGATCTCGCCGGCGGCGGGGTGGTAGGGCGGGCACTCGACCAGCCGCAGGTTCTTCTTCGCCGCGAAGTGGCGGCGGGCCTCGTCGTCGAAGCCGGGAGCGAGCAGCACCTCGACGAACAGCTCGGCCAGGGCGGCGGCGAGGCGGCCGTCCACGGTGCCGTTGACGGCGATCACCGAGCCGAAGGCGGACACCGGATCGGTCGCCAGGGCGCGATGGTAGGCGGCGGTGAGGTCGGCGCCGCGGCCGATGCCGCAGGGATTGTTGTGCTTGACGATCACCACCGCCGGCTCGGCGAACAGCGCCGCCATCTTGCGCGCGGCGTCGGCGTCGAGCAGGTTGTTCCAGGACAGCTCCTTGCCGCCGAGCTGGCGATAGCCGCCCAGCGGCCCGCCGGCGCCGGCGACCGCGTAGACGGCGCCGCTTTGATGCGGGTTCTCGCCGTAGCGCAGCTCGCCGGTACGCTCCAGCTCGAGCGTCAGCCGGGCGGGGAAGGCGATGCTGGAGAAGGAGGGGTCGGGGGATGGGGCGGGGGCGGCGGTGTCGGTGAGGGTGGCGGCGGCCGCGGCATGGCCGCCCAGCCAATCGGCGACCGCGCCGTCGTAGTCGTGGGTGTGGCGGAACGCCTTGACCGCCAGCGCGTGACGCAGAGGCTCGGGCACCACGCCGTCGTTGGCCGACAGCGCCGCCAGCAGCGGCGTGTAGTCGGCGGGATCGACCACCACGGCGACGCCGCGGAAGTTCTTGGCCGCGGCCCGCACCATGGCCGGGCCGCCGATGTCGATCTGCTCGACCACCTCGTCGAAGCCGGCGGCGGGGTCGGCGGCGGTCTTGCGGAAAGGGTAGAGGTTGACGATCACCAGATCGATGCGATCGATCCGGTGCGTGGCCAGCTGCTCGTCGTGGGCAGGTTGCGAGCGGTTGGCGAGGATGCCGGCGTGAATGCGCGGGTGCAGGGTCTTGACGCGGCCGTCCAGGATCTCGGGAAAGCCGGTGACGTCGGCGACGGCGACGGCCGGGACGCCCAGCTGGCGGAGGAAGGCCAGGGTGCCGCCGGTCGAGACGATCTCGATGCCGAGGCTCTGCAGGCCGTGGGCCAGCTCGGGAAGGCCGCTCTTATCGGAGACGGAAACCAATGCGCGGTGCGCCGGCAGCATATCGGGATGCTCCTAGAGTCGGGAGGCTGATCGAAACCGCGAGCGCCGCCGGGCGGCGTCGCGCCGTCAACGAAGGGCGGCGCCGCTCCCGCCCGCCAGGCCGGCGTCGGCCGTGGGCGGCAGGGCGGCCCGCGGCAGCAGCAGCAGCCGGGTGCCGGCGGCCGGCAGGCTGGCGCGCTCGTCAGCGCCGCCGGCGCGGAGCCAAATGTATCGCAGGACCAGCGCGACGTCGGTCACCGCGTGGCTGAAGGCGAGCGAGGCGACGCCGAAAGCGGTCGAGTGGTCGTCGAAGCGGCCGATGCCGGAGGCGAAATCGATCCGGCGGTACTCGAGGCCGATCAAAGGGTAGAAGGCGCGCCCGCGCGCCAGCGTGGCGGCGAGCAGCTGCGACAGGTCGGGCGCGTGGTCCAGGCCTGGGCGGAGGCCGTAGAAGATCAGCGGGAAGCGCGGTTCGGCGGTTTCGGCGTAGCGCAGGAAATCGACGAAATAGCGCCCGGCGTCGGGATCCGACCTCGACGTCGCCAGGGGGTTGTTGGCATCCGCCATGAAGTGCGCGGCGATCCCCATGCGGAACACGATGTCGTCGAATGGCTGGTGCGAGCGGATGGCGGCCACCGCCTGGGCGACGGCGTCGGCGAGGGCGCCGTCGAGGGAGCCGCCGTCCAGGTCCTGGCGATGGCGGGCGGGGTCGGAGTCCTCGAACGGCTGCACGACGCCGGCGAAGAAGGCGGCGCGGCGCCGGACCAGCTGGTGGGCGAGGTCCGGGGGCGCCAGGCGCGCCGCCTCCCAGGCGATCGTCTGGTGAGTCTTGGGAGTCCAGGCGAGGGCAGGAGTGCAGGGCAGGATGGCCAGCGCCGCGGTGCACAGCATGGCCGGGACCGGCATGGAGCGCTTGCTCGTCATCGGTGCACTATTCTACAGAGGAATCCCGCCACAGGGCGCCCTCCGTCGCAGCTTGCCGAACCCGCTTGGCCGCCAAAGGTTGCCGTGCCCGACGCCATCGCCCGCCATCTCGACGTGACCGGCACCTTCTGCCCGTTGCCGATTCTGCTCACGGCGCGCGAGATGCTGCGCCTTGCCAGGGGGGATCTGCTCGAGGTGGTCGGCGACGACCCCGGGATCCTGGAGGACATGCCGGTCTGGTGCGAGCGCGCGGGTCACCGTCTGGTGGCGATCGCCGAGCGCGAGGGCAGGATCGTCTCGCTGATCGAGAAGGGCGGGCGCGAGCGCGCCAAGGGCGGGAAGGGCGAGCAGGGCGGGAGAGGCGGGAAGGGTGCGGATGGCAAGGAGGGCGAGAAGGAGACGAGCGGCGGGAAGGATAAGTAGGGGCGTGTTGACAGGGAGGGTGGCGGTTATCGCGGTGCCGCCGCCGGAGGGTCGGCGGGAGGTGCGGCCGCGAGCTCGGCGAGCGCTTCGACCAGGGCGTCCAGCTCCCGCTCGGTGTTGTAGTAGTGCGGCGAGACGCGCAGGATCGTCGTGACGCCTTTCGCTTCCATGTCCAGCAGGTCGGTCTGCTGGTTGGCGGAGGACGTGTTGAAGCCGCGCTCGCGCAGGCGCACCTTCAGCGCGGCGGCGTCCCAGCCGGCGACGGCGATGGATACCAGCGCGCAGCGCTCGGCGCCGCGATCCAGCACGCGCGCCCAGGGCATGGATTCGAGCCGTGCCCGCAGGCCGGCAGCCAGCCGCCAGGCCCGCGCCGGCCCCGCCGCGCCGACCGCGGCCGCATAGCGGGCGGCGGCCCCCATGCCGAGCACCAGCGCGTAGGAGAGCTCCCAATTCTCGAAGCGCTGCGCCCCGTCGGCCAGCCGGAACTGTTCGGGCGCCGTCCAGGTCGCGCCTCGCATGTCGGGGAAGAGGGGATAGGCGCCGCGGGCGAGTGCCGCGTTCGACACATAGAGGAACCCGATGGCGCGCGGGCCGCGCATGAACTTGCGCGCTGAGGCGGTCAGGAAATCGCACTGCAAGTTGCCGACGTCGATCGCCATCTGCCCGACGGCCTGGCAGGCGTCCACCAGGAAGGGCACCCCCGCCGCGGCGCAGACCTCGCCGACCTCCTGCGCCGCCTGCACCAGCCCCGAGCTCGTCGGTATCCAGCTCAGCGACACCAGTCGGCAGCGCGGGTGCCGAGCCAGCTCCCGCACGCTCTCGGGATCCACGCCGCCCTCCGGCAGCTCCGCCGCGATCGCCGTTTCCACTCCGAACCGCCGCCCCAGAGCCATGTACATGATCTGGTTGGAAGGGTAGTCGGCCCGGCTGGTGACGATCCGGTCTCCGGCCTGCCACGCGAACGAGCTCAGCGCCTGAGCCACCCCGCGGGTCGCGCTCTCCACCACCGCCACGTTGCGAGCCGCCGCTCCGATCAGGCCCCCGACCGCCTCGTAGACGCCAGCCACGCGCTCTGACGCCTCGTCCGCCGCCTCGTACCCCCCGATCTCGGCCTCCCGGGCCAGGTGCTGCCGCACCGTTTCGAGCACCACGGCAGGAGCCAGCGCGGTGCCGGCATTGTTGAGATGGGACCGGTCCTCGCACCCGGGAGTCTCCGCCCGCCACCGGGCCAGCGCTGCCGTTTCGGCCTCGCCGCCCGCCGCGCCCACCATGCCTGCCATGCCCTCGCCTCCGGGTAGAGAGATGCCCCGGCCGCCGCCAGCCGGGGCCAGTCGCCAAGCGCAGCATAAGTCCTATCCGGGGAGGGTCAGGCTAAGTGGCGCTGGCGACCTGGGGGCGCTGCCGAGCCGGAGCGGCTCTGGGCGCCATTCCCAAGAGTCGCCTAAGTGTCCTGAATCCAGTGGCTTGGAGTGCAGGAAGGAAGGGCCGTGCCGACCGTGCGAGCGCGGGGCAACCCCATTGGCGGCCTTGACGAGATGGCCAAGGTGCTGCTAAAAACAACCGCCCTCGGAGGTTCCCACCTCCCGCCCAGGTAGCTCAGTTGGTAGAGCACGTGACTGAAAATCACGGGGTCGACGGTTCAATTCCGCCCCTGGGCACCACGTAATCATAACATTTCAATCGCTTTATAGGTAGGCTCGGCTCTAAGAGCTGCGATCAATTGCCACCTGGGTAAGCGCTGGGTAATCAAAGTTGATCTCATCGGAGCGCACTGCGGCGCGTGTTCGGGCTGGTTGGCACCCGAGTTGATCTGCCCTGGCCAGTGCTGCCGATTGCCGTGTGTTACGGTGCCGGCATGAGACTCACGGTGGAGCTTGACCGAGAAACGGATGGACGCTGGATCGCGGAGGTCGTCGATCTACCTGGAGTCCTGGCGTACGGCGCCACCCGTGAAGAGGTCCTGCCCGCGGCACAGGCTCTCACCCTTCGGGTGGTTGCCGACAAGCTTGAGCACGGTGAAGCTCCTGCGGTCCCGCTCGCCCTCTCCTTCGTCGTCAAGGCCGCTTTGAACTCCTGGCCGTCAGCCTAGGCAGCCGAGTCCTGGCCGCGCTCCTTCGGGCCGGTTGGACGATTGAGCGCACTACCGGCTCTTACCGAACGCTACACGAGGCAACATCTACTGCAGCAAGGCTTGCGCCAAGGCGACCCGCCTTGAGCACCAGCGTGCATCGAACAGGAAGTATCAGTCCACTCCCCGTGGTCGCCGGCGCCATGCAGAGCGCCAAGTGCAGGGCAGTACCGGCGCAGGCTGTCTCGGCGAGCTGCCGTGACGGAGCAGGGTCAGATGGCGATGCTAAACGACACCTCGCTCCAGCTTACGGTCGGCGGTCCAGAAGGGGGTTTTGGCCGGTCTTCGGGGTGGCTCAAACGCCGTTCTTACGCCTGGGGCCCGTTAGACCGGCGCCGAAGAGCGCGGCGCCGCCGCCGGAACCTCGCGCATTTTCGCCGCCATTAACAGATGCGGACCGGCGGCCAGCGACTGCCCTAAGGCTGCGTCAAGAAATAAACTTGACATATCGTGAGCATTGTGGTAGAACGATTTGGAGATGACAGATCTCCGATCGCTTCAGCAAAAGATGGTTTCCCTCTGGCCCCATTTGGACGAGCGTGCGCGACGACTCTTTGCGGCAAGCGAGGCTCGTCAACTGGGCCATGGCGGCGTTTCGACGGTCAGTAGGGCCTGCGGGTTGTCTCGAGTCACGATCACGAAGGGCTTGCAGGAACTCGAGAGTGCCCCTCTGCCTGCGGGTCGGGTCCGGCGCGAAGGCGGTGGGCGACCGGCGCTGGAAATGCTCGACCCCGACTTGCCGAGACGGTTGGAGGCTCTTGTGGAGCCGCTGACGAGCGGCGACCCAGAGTCCCCTCTACGCTGGACAAGCAAGAGTACCCGTGTCCTCGCCGCGGAACTCGCGGCCCAGCACCATGTGGCCAGCCATGAGAAGGTGGCGCAGTTGCTGCGACAAATGGACTATAGCCTTCAAGGTAACCGGAAGGCCGACGAGGGGAGCAGCCATCCGGATCGCGATGCTCAGTTTCAGTACATCAACGAACAGGTGCGCAAAGCGTTGGCCGGAAAGCGGCCGGTGATCTCGGTCGACACGAAGAAGAAGGAGATCCTCGGCAACTACCAGAACAAGGGTCAACAGTGGCGCAAGGCAAAGTCTCCGCAGCGGGTCAATGTGCACGACTTTCCAGCTCCATCGGTGCCGCGAGCGTACCCGTACGGCGTCTACGATCTGGGCCGAAACACTGGCTTCGTGACGATAGGAATTGACCACGACACAGGTGCCTTCGCGGTGGCGTCGATTCGCGGATGGTGGCGCGCCGAAGGACGGCGGCTCTATCCCAGGGCGCGGACTCTTCTCATCACCGCTGATGGTGGGGGCAGCAACGGCTATCGTCTGCGTCAGTGGAAGATGGAGCTTCAAAGGCTGGCCGACGACGCGGGACTCTCCATCCGGGTGTGCCACTTCCCTCCCGGGACCAGCAAGTGGAATAAGGTGGAGCACCGCCTATTTTCCTTCATCTCATCCAACTGGCGAGGAGAACCTCTTCGCGACTACGAGACGATCGTGCGTCTGATCGCCAGGACCACCACCGCTCAGGGACTCAGGGTGACATGCCGGCTGGACCGACGAGCCTATCCCGTCGGGCGCAAGGTGTCTGACAAAGAGATCGCCACCGTCAACCTGGCGCCCCACTCCTTCCATGGTGAATGGAACTACATCATTCGGCCCCATGTGTAAATGTTGTTGTTTGACGACACCTAAGGCTCAGGTTCTCACTCGTCCGGGCCAAGCGAGAGCAGGCCCGGCGGTTCCCTCTCTGCCGTCGGCCAGCCGCAACAAGTCTGCCAGACTCGAGCGCCCGGCAATCTGCCCTCTAGCCTTTTCAGTCTCCCCATCTGTAGAATTGAGTAAAGCTGCCGTTTCGGCGAGTTAACGAGGCGCGCATTGGCAGGTCGGTCCTTTACCTGCATTCGGGGGGATAGGTACACGATGACCATTGAAAACAAGCGCCGGCTCACGTTGTTGGAGATCGCAGCGTTTCTAACAGCGCTTTCCGCCATAGCGTATCAATATTTCAATACGCGATCGGCCGACCTGCATGCGGAGCTCACGAGCAGTATTTTCGTTGTCCCGCCAGGCATTAGCGAAGCATTCGAGGGTTTACGCGGCGTCGCGGATCACGGTGATCTCCAAAAGAACCTTAACATTGAACACGACTTGACCTTCATCTCTCATGATCCACAACTCATTAAGGACACAACGACTGCGATAGTCAATGACGTTTCTCTATACTTAGTTCAAAGACTCCCTTGGAGGCTTCCGGAACCTTACAGCCTATTGGGAGGAATCTGGACAGGCTCAATAAAGAACACCGGCGATAACACGGCCCGCGGCGTTACTCTTTCGGTTCCCTTTACAAAGTACTTCTGTCAGCAGCGGGAAGGTGCAGAAGCTAAGTGCGAAGCCGCACGTGACATAGTTCGAGTAGGTGATCTCCAACCGCAGGAGACAGTAATTGTGCGCCTCTGGACAAGCATAGCGCCCGACGTGTACGAGGAGTCTAGAGTACACTTGGCATTTATGGAGGGGACTGGTTCGGTACGTATTCTGGCGCCAGCCTCTCCATTCTGGCGGTGGATGGAACGAAACTGGCTATTTCTCCTATTTCTAATCGCTACTGTGACCATCCCAACTCTTGGCATGGTTATAGGATTTCTTGTAGACAAAAGATTGGCTCGCCAAGCCAGCAGCAGCAACGCGCGAGCGGAAGCGCCGCGCGGCCAGCGTCGCCCAAGACGGCCCAACTAAGCTTGCGCACTGGCCGGGGCTGCCCGGACGCCCAGCCATCGAATAATTGTGCCTCCGCTGTGCCTCCGCTCGCCTGGCATGAGCGACTCCGGCGGCCCCCGCCGACATTGAGGAGCCAGCGCCGCCGGCCGCGGAGTGCGAGTCGAGCGTCGCCCCGACAGCGCCGCAAGGACCGTGCCGCTTATTGACAGCGGAGGGAGATCCGCGGTACGCTCAGCATCAACACTACTGCTATAAGTCGCGATGGCTAACGGAAAAGCGCCTGTTGATCTTGTGCTGTAAGAGAAGGAGGTAGGCCCCGTGCGCAGTGAGTTAATCTCCGAGATCGAGCGACTTACCGCAAACGCAACCGGAAAGCGCGAGGATCTCCTGCGCAGTGGCCTCAAGAGGTCAGGTCGCAGGAAGGCGCTTACGGTCGCAGCTGGCATTCTCGCACTCACCTCCGCCGGAACAATTACGGCGGCAGTTACGAGAGTGTTCGGTAGCTCAGGGATGCAACTCCTTGCAGCTCTGGCAGCAGGTATTTCTGGAACTGTTTCCCTCTTCATTACCAGCTATTACGCTGACGACGCAATTTTGACAATGCTTTTGGGTTCCGCGAAGTACCTTGCGCTCCGCGAGAACGTATACCGTCTTGTAATCGAGCCGAAAATATCCGACTCGGACCGCTTCAAGCGACTAGCCGACTTTCAGGCCGAGTACGCACGACTCGACGAGATCTATTCGAGATTCTTCACGCTGCGGCGTGGACCATCTCAGAGGCCCCCTAAATTCACTGACAGGAAGCGTGAACTCTTCCTGCAGGAGGCCGAAGCAGCGGAGTATGAGCGCGTTCATAAGGCTATTGTCCGTGCGACGAAGCCGCCGGTAGAGCCCTCGACATAGGCGACCTACACCAGGCCGCCTGGGCTGGTCGCGGCCCGCTCGTATGCTCGCCAGGATCGCCAAAGGAACCGGTCTGAACCGCGAGGACCCTGTAAGTGGAAGGTGCGTCGGTGGCGCGACGCTCGCCCCAAATGGAAGGGAGCCGGCGTGATAAAGAAAAAGAGACCTCTGGCTGACGTTCTGGGAGCAGTTCGCGTGGCTGCAGAGGATGCCGACCAGTGCAGGGCGATAATGCTCGCCGATGGTACTCCGTTTGCGCGCCGCAACTGGGTTCGAGCGTATTTCGCTTGGGTCGAGGTAGCCTGCTATTTGGCGAGGCAGTTCAGTCTTGATCGGCGATTTGGAAAACGGCTGATTTCTCTTGATAGCATTCCTGAATTCTCAGCGCTCAGTGAGGGGCCGGATGGGTGTAGACGCGCCCGGCCGCCCAGACCAGGTTGGCGCGATCGGCGGCGAGGTCGCGCGCGGCGGTGAGGGCATGCTCGACGGTGGACAGGTCCCAGCGGACGTGCTGGATCTCGTGGCGTAGGTTCATGGCCTGGTTCTCGAGCGGCGCGAGGCGGGCGGCCTGGCGCTCGATCGCGGCGGCGGCGTAGTCGCGGGCTGCGCCAGGAGACCGACCGGGCGCTAGTCGAGCGCGGCCTCAAGACGGCGCTCGGTCCTCACCTGCCGGCGACCGTCGAGCGCCGGGTGGCGACGCTGTCGGTGGCCCATCAGGAGCTGGGCGTGAGCAATCCCTGCTACGGCGAGGTGGTGCGCGAGCTCCTCCGCCAGGGCCGCCGGTCACGCGATGCCGGCTCCCCCAGGAAATCGGAACGGCAGGCGCCGAGCTATCCGGCCTTCATCGCGATGCTCGACAGCTGTGGCGAAGATCCGGCCGGCCGGCGCGATCGTGCGCTGCTCTGGCTGTCCTGGGCGAGCGGCGCCCGCCGGAGCGAGATCGCGAAGGTCCGCGTGGAGGATCTCGAGCCGATCGCCGGCGGCTTCCGCGTGCGCCTCTTCCGGAGGGCCGCCGCGGACGGTGCCTCACCGATCGCCCTGCTGGGACCCGCCGCCGAAGCCATGACCGGATGGCTCGCCGCCGGCGGTTTCGCCCGCGGGCCGGTGTTTCGCGCCATCGACCGGCACGGCAACCTGGGCCGCAGTGCGCTCACCGCCCATGGGGTCGCCGTGGTGATGCGGCAGCGCTCGGAGCGCGGGCGGGTCGCTCCTCGCTCTCCCGCGCCTGAGTTGCGATAAGGACTTGATATCAAGCCGGCAGGCGCGCATTGCCTGGCGTCTGCACCCGTGCCTTGGCCGCGGTCGGGTCGCCGTCAGGAGCTGGCGCGGCTCAGGTACTTCATGCCGTCGTCAAAACGAAAGATAAGTTTGCACTGGCGCGCCGCCAGCTCTGCGACGAGATCCGGATCGTCGAAGTCCCTGGCATCGGCGTTTAGGAAGCAGCTCGGGGCGGTGCCGCCGGAGCGCTCGAGGTGCGAGAGGACCGACGCATAGACGATCGCATCGTAAGGCTGCAGGGCATGGGCGAGCCGCTGCCGTGCCGCGGCGCCAAGGATTGCGGCGTCCATCGGCACGACGTCGGCGGCGAGCAACAGGCGAGCGCGCACGTCCTCCCAGCGCATTCTTTCCTCGTCGGCGCTGTCGATCAGCAGCGATCTCAGGCTGGCGAATTCGGCGAGTCGGTCGCCGAAAGACGAGCTTCGCGCCAGCTGGCGGAACTCGGTGTCGAGATCCCGCTTGATTCGCTCGCGCTGCGCACGCCGCAGCTCAAGGGTCCGGTAGGGCTCGACCAGGGAGAAGGCAGGGATCACCAGCCGGGTGGCGCCGCTTTCGGCGAGCTGCAGAATGGCCTCACAGCTGGCCTGGGACTCCTGCAGGAGTGCCAGCTGCAAGACGAAATTGGATTCGACGTAGACGTTCACGCCGCGGTGGCGTACTCGATCTCGCCGCCGGCGACGGCGTCGAGCAACCCGGACTCGACCAGCCAGGGACGCTCGGCGACCAGCCTCGCGCGCGGCTCCGCCTCCCTCACCAGGTCGGCCAGCCAGGAAGCGACGATCAGCTCGAAAGCCTCAGAGCTGGCAGTCGCGGCGCTGACGCTAGTGCCTTGGAAATACGGCGCGAAGAGCGGCCGAGCATCGGCTTCGAAGGAGGGCTCGAAGCGCGCCGCGCCGAGGTCGGCGCCCTTCCACAGGTAGAGTCTGTCCGGCGTCGCCAGGAGGAAAAAATCTCCGCGTGGCGAGGGATTGCCATGGGCTAGGCGGTTGCGCCTGAACTGGGTCGCCCAGCTCGACGACGTGTTCGTTTTGGACCTGACCTCGACAAGGGTCGTCAGTCGCCGGTCGCGGCTGTGGAGAACGAAATCGATGCCTGAGTCGCGAAGGAACATCCTCATCCCCTTCGGGCTTTGAGCGGTGGCTCGCAAAGCCCAAACACCACTACTCTACACCTCTCGCGGGCGCTGCCAGATGGATGGGGCGCCGAGTCGGGGATGGACGGCGGCTCCCGCGTTCGCCTCTTCCGGAGGGCCGCCGCGGGTGGTGCCTCGACCATCGCCCTCCTGGGATCCGCCGCGGCAGTCATGACCGGATGGCTCGCCGCCGCCGGTTCCACCCGCGGACCGGTGTTTCGCACCATGGACCGGCACGGCAACCTGGGCCGCGGTGCGCTCGCGGCCCACGGGGTTGCCGTGGTGATGCGGTAGCGCTCGGAGCGCGGGGCAGGTCGCTCCTCGCTCTCCCGCGCCTGAGTTGCGATAAGAGTGTGTTATCGCGGCAGCCGCTGTGGGGTCGCGGCGGCGTCACCAGCCGCCTCGCGCGAAGAGCGACTCCCACTGGCCAGCCGCGCCGACCACCAGGTGATCGAGCAGGTTGACGCCGACCACCGCTGCGGCGTGTTCCATTTGGCGCGTGAACCGCAGGTCCTCCGCCCTGGTCGTCCGGTCTCCGCCGGGGCGGGTGTGAAAGAGCACGCAGGCGGCAGCCCCGCGAAGCAGACACTGTTTGAGGATCTCGCGCGGTTCGACCACGGCGCGGTGGAGGGTGCCGCGGAAGATCTCCTTTTCGCCGAGGAGGCGGTTGCGGGCGTCGAGGAACAGGACGCCCATCACCTCTTGGTCGCGCTGCCAGTAGCGCAGTGCCAGGAAGCTGGCAACCTCGTCGGGCCGGGTGAGGGGTTGGCGGACCGGGATGCGCTGACGGGCCAGGCGGCAGGCGAGCTCGAGCGACGCGAGCAGCGCCGACGCCTGGGTGTCGCGAAGCCCCTGGTATCGCAGCATCGTTCTCGTCGCTCCCGGAAGGGCGGCGAGCCCGCCCGCTGCGCTCAGCAGCTCGCGGGCGAGCCGGACGCATGCACCGTGGAGGCGGCCGCCGGCGAGCAGCGCGCCGACCACCTCGTCATCGTGGATCGAGTGCAGGTGGTGATCGAAGCGGTCGTGCGCGTCGCTGCCGCCGGCAGCGGTGCCGGCGTCACACTTCATGGAACTTCACACCCCGTGGGGTGCCTCCGGGGCGGCCTGGATGCGAACGATCGCCTCGCGGCGCGACTCGGGCAAATCGGAGTTCGCCTCCTCGAGCCGGGTCCAAAGGGCGAGCCAGCGCCCACGGGCGAAAAGCACGACCAGGCCGGCCTCATCGGGCGAGTAGTCGGGATACCAGTCGCCGCGTTTGACCGCGGCCGGCGCGGTGAAGTGGACCGCGACCACCAGGTCGTAGACGATGCGGCGGGTAGCTTCGGTGTAGACCTCGAGGTCGAGGTCGGCGGGTAGGGACGGGGGATTGATACCATCCGGGCAGCTTCGCATTGGGCGATGTCCTTTGCGGAGTCAGGCCTCGGCGTGAGTTCCAGCTCTCGTCGAGGCCGTTTTGTCGGAAGGAGGGGGGTCCCCTCCGGCGGCGGCAGGAGTCGATATCGTCGTTCGGGCGGTTCACCTCCCTTGCGGGTCCGCGGCGAGCCTGAGCGGCACCACCTCGGCCAGGGGGCCGCCGGCGAGGGCGGCGGCGATCTCGCCGGCGATCCGGTCGGCGGCGGCGCGCAGCGGGTCGTTCGCCAGGTGCGCGTAGCGCGCGGTCGTCACCGGCTGGCGCTGGCCTTTCTCGCCGCCGACGGCGTGGGCGTCCCGACCGCTTGGCGGATCGACCTGCTGGCGGTCGCCTCGATCGCCACGGCCATCGTGCTGACCGGCGGCACGGCCTACCTGGCCCATGCGATCGCGGTCGCGCCCTCGGGGCGAGGCGTCCTCATCGCGCTCTGGACCGCCGCCCTGGCCTGCTCGGGCGCCCAGACCGCGCCGGCCATCGTTGCGACGCTACGCTCGGAGGCCCTGTCGGCCGTCCTTGGCGCCCAGCGCCACTGGGGCTGGGCGATCTGTGCCGTGCTCGCGGCGGATCTGGTCGCCTCGGGCGCCATGCTGGCGGATGCTCGGCGCTCGGCGGCTGACGGGCTGGGCTACCCGGTGCCACCCCGTGAGGCCAGCCCCCTGTCGATCCTGGCTGACTCGGTGCAGCGGGTGGGCAGCCCGACGCTCACCCCGTCCCCCACCCTGTTGCCCCATCTCTGCCCATGGGGTTGCGGGCGGCGCTTCGCAACCCAGGACGCCGCCTACGGGCACGGCCGACATTGCCCGGAGCTAGCGGCGCGGCGAGCGGAGGCGGAGCGGAACCGTGGCGTCGTTCCGTCACCCCCTGTCGGATCGGCTGACGGTCAGACCGCCGCTCTCGAACTGCCGAACGGCTCTCGATCTTGAGGTTGCCCGCCGTTTTGCAAGCCTTCGGCAAAGCTGGTGCTGTACTCTGTGGCGGAGCTGGAAGCTTGGCTTGCTCAAAGACGGCGTGTGTCAATCTGCGACCCGGGGCCGGCGGAGTGAGCGCCCAAGGCGGGCGCACCCTCCTATCAACCAGTGCCGGAGGCCCCCGGCCGCCGCCGGCGGTCAGGTTCATCTTGACCCCGATTCGCTGCTGGTGCATCCTCTAGCCATGGCCCTCAAGACGATCTCGCTCGACGCCGAAGCCTACGCGGCGCTCACTCGCAACAAACGCCAGGATCAGACCTTCTCGGAGGTCATCAAGGCTCACTTCGGGCGTCGCACGACCGGCGCCGACTTGGAAGAGGTGTTGGCAGACCTCAACGTCTCCGAGGACACCCTGGACGCTATCGAAGAGCAAATCCGTGCGCGTGGCAAGAGCCCGGCGCGCGCCGCGGAACTGTGATCCACTTCGACACCTCCTTTGTCGTCGATCTGATGCGGGAAGCCTCGGCGGGGCAGCTCGGGCCAGCGCGAGCCTTACTCACCTCATTCCGGCAGGACGAAGTGGCGATCAGCCTTTTTGTCGCTTGCGAGCTCGCAGCGGGAGTGGCGCTGGCTGCCCGCGCGGACGAGGAACGCGCGAAGGTGCAGAGAGCCTGTGCGAAGCTTCGCGTCGTCTACCCGGATGAAGGGTTCCCGGAGTCCTTTGGAGGGATTCTCCGTGCTCTTCGGCGTTCCGGTCGGAATGTCGGGACCATGGATGTCCTGATCGCGACAGCTGCCATCCAGGAAAGGGCTCGGCTGGTTACCCGCGATCGGAAGGACTTCCTGGACGTACCTGACTTGAAGCTCATAGCTTACTGAAGCTCGGCGTCCATCGTTTGCTCCTTGCCTTGGCGGCCCGGCGGGGAGCCTCGGTTGGCGCGAGATGGCGGCGGGTAGTGGACCGGGCGGGCCGCCTTGCCGGCGGCTGGAATCGCTGGAGCCCGGCTGCTTGTGGCCGAGCAGCGCGCCCAGGACCGGCAGGCCCATGCCGGCGGCGGCGCCAAAGCTCGCATAGGTGTGACGCGCATCGTGCAGCCTCCGCCGGAGCTGTTGCCCCAGCAGAACGTAGGGATCGCCGTCCTGGCGGTCGAGCCTGGCGAGCAGTGCCGCGGCGGCGGCGTCGAGGGCGATGACCTTGGCGCCGGTCTTCGAGTCGGGGAGCCGGAGGGCGTAGCGCGCGAGGTCCACGTGCTCCCACTTGAGGGTCAGGATCTCGGACTTGCGCCCGCCGGTCAGCAGCAGGCGGATGGCGGCCAGGGCGCTCGGGTGCTCGACGCCTTTGGCCGCGACCGGGGCGGCGCCGAGGCGCTGGATCTCCTCGGCGCCGAGGTAACACACGCTTGCGCTCGGGGTAGCGCTTGAGGTGGCGGCAGGGGTTCGAGGCCGGCGCCCGCAGGCCCCAGCTTCGATGCTGTTTACTTCAGCCTCGTGACCCTACATCTCGCAAGCGGCCTTCAGGTTGGCCAGGCCACTCTCAAACTCCTTGCCGACGACTCGGTCCATGCTGAAGAAGATGCCGAACAGTTTCGCTATGAAGGGGCTTGGACCGTGCATCGCCCAGGTCACCGTGGTCAGGCCGTCATGCCGTTCCAAGGTGAACTCGGCGATATTGTGCGCCTCGAACGGCCGTGTGAAGTCAAGCTGGATCTTGGTATGTGATGGGGTGGCTTCGACGATCTCCGCCCGCCCGGCGCCGGCCTTGCGGTTGCCGTCCCACGCGTAGACGCTGCCTTGTCCGCGCTCGGCGCCCCCGAAGGATCGCTTCATGGCTGGATCGAGCTTCTCGTAGGGCCACCAGGTTGGCCAGCGGTGGAAGTCGTTGATCAGCGCGAGGATCTTGTCCGATGGCGCCTTGATGGTGGCCGATCGTTGGACGTGAAAGGTATCCGGCCGGCTCGCCGCAAATAGCAGGAGCGCGCCGAGCACCGCCGCCGCGATGATGACGATCATCTTGAGCATGGTGTGGTTCCTCCGTCGTCTGGCGTTGTCTAAAACCACACTACACCGTGTAGTGTTCTAGAGACGATACGGCGAGCTCACCCCGCGCGTCAAGCCCAGGAGCTAGAATCGGCGCGGAGGGACCGGATGGAGACGGAAAGCCGGATGCAGCGCAAGCGGAGTGTGATCCTTTCCGCCGCGTCGAGCGTGTTCCTGAGGCAAGGCTTCGATGGCACGTCGATGGACGAGGTCGCGACTGTGGCGGGAGTGTCGAAGCCCACCGTGTACAAGCACTTCAAGGACAAGGAGGGACTCTTCTCGGCGATCGTTGCCGCCACGACGAACGAAGTCGAGGGTCTCGTACGCAACCTGGCGAGCACGCTTCCTGAGTCGACCCGCCTTGAGGCTGATCTCGACGAGGTCGGCGCTCGATTCCTGAGTGCCCTGACCGAACCGAACCTCCTGCGCCTCCGCCGCCTGGTGATCGCGAACGCGGAACGATTTCCGGAGGTCAGTCGAACTTGGTACGACCAGGGGTTTGCCCGCGCGCTTGCGACTCTGGCCAAGTGCTTCGAGCGACTTGCCGAACGCGGCGTTCTTCGGCCAGGCGATCCGCTGCTCGCCGCCAATCATTTCGTTGGCCTTCTGCTCTGGATACCGCTAAACCGAGCGATGTTCCGTGGCGACGAGTTGACCATGAGCAACTCTGACATCCGGGAGCAAGCGAGCGCGGCCACGCAGGCCTTCCTGCGTGGCTACCGCAATGCGAGCCCTCGTCGGCGCAAGTGAAGCCGCTCTCTCGGCGCCGAGGCGGCGGCGGGGATCGCGTCCACCATCTTGGTGCCGAAGGCCGGCAGGACGCAGCGCCTCTACGTCGACTCGTCGGCGACGGCGGTCTTTTTCCTGGGCCGGGCGTGACGCTCGACGTGGGGACCGACAGCAGCGCTGCGCCGGTCAGAACGCCGCGGTATCGCCGAAGCTGCGCATGATGCCCGCAGGGTTGTCGTAGACGCGGACCGCGCCGGTCACCGTATCTGTCACCGTCATGGCAAACTGGACATTGGAAAGGCTCGCGGCAAAGACCCAGAAGTGCCCGTTGACGGCCGTGCCATCGAGGACCTTGACTGCCAACTCGACATTGTCCGGCGCGAAGAACCAGACGTAGCCCGAGTCGTCTGTTGCCGGGATGACCTGACCGACGCCAACCTGATTGGCGCCGTCTTGCCACTGCAGCCCGACGAGGAAGCGACCGTGCAGACAGAGGGTGGTCGGTGTCGTCGCGCAGGCCGGCGGCGTGGCCGCCCCCGTGTCGGGCGCGCTCCGAGTTGGCGGCGGGCGGGGGGCGGGCGGCGGGCTCGGATCGGGAAACGCGTTGACGTCGGCCATGCTCGGGAAGTTCCCGATCGGGTTGGTGTAGGTCTGCGTCGAGCCGCCGAGGGTGTCGGTCACGCGCAAGGTGACTCCGACGTTCGTCATCCCACCCCACAGCACCCAGAAGTTGCCATTGACGGCGCGACCATCGAGCACCTTCGCCAGCAGCTCCACGTTGCTGGCCGAGAAGAACCAGAACCCGCCGGTGTCGTCGGCGAGCGGTGCCGGCGTCGCCGGACCCTGGTTGCCGTCCGGCGTCTGCCAATCAGCCTCGAGCGCGAACCTGCCGTTCGACCCCAGACACAGCTGGCGACCCCCGGGTACGCAGGTGGAGCGGAAGCGCTGCGCGAACACGTCGAGATGATCGCCCGAGTTGCCGGTGCCATTGCCGAGCCAAGCCACCACCGAGGTGCCTGCTGAGTTGGCCGCCAGAGCGCTGGTGGTGACCAACACCGTGTCCATGGCGGTCGGCAGTACTGCGGACTCGTGGCCAAAGTCATCCAGCTGCCAGAGGCCGTGCGGCAGGTCGCCGAAGAAAAAACCGTACGAATCACCCGCCGTCGCGAGAAGGTGGCCATGCTGGTCGGTCGCGGCCTCGAACCCCAAAGAGGCCACCTGCACGACGGCCGAAAAGACGGTCGGACTCAGCCCGCTCGAGTCGAGGCGACGGACGGCCAGGCTCCCGGCGTGCATCCAGAGGAAATCGCAGCTTCCGTCCGGTTCCACGAGAACCCGAGGCACCATGCCGCCCGAGAAGCGATCCGTATCGATCGCCAACGTCGCCGCAGACGCGGGAAAGCCATGGGCGTCGAGCACCAGCGCCTGAACCGTGGACGGCGGAACCGTCTCCAGGTCTTGGGACCACACGACGATGAAGCCACCGGCCGGCAGCGCTGCGATATCCGCCACACTGGGCTCCGGGTAGTCGGTCGAAGGCGGGCTCGGAGAGGTCACGGCGAGAGCAAATCCTTGGGGCGCGCCATCCTCGCCAAATTGTCGGAAGAAGAAGCTGTGGCTGTACCGCATGACGCCGCTTGGATCGAGCCCCGCCGGCATCGAGTGCTTCCAGATGGCTGCAAAGCCGTGTGGCATCGCCGCCAGCCGCGCTTCGCCGCCGGAATCATCGACGGGGCTGTCGGGCAGCACGACTGGTTGCCCAAGCGGCGCGCCGCTGGCGTCGACGATCTGGGCCCAAGGGCCGAGGTTCCGCGTCCACGCGACGACGTAGTGGCCGTCGGGGAGAGCCACCGCCGACGCCTCCGACACCCCGTAGATGGCGTCGAGAGAGCGCGGCGCACCGCGCTGCGCCCCGGTGCTGTCAAAGGCCTGCTCGACCACCTCCTCGGTCGTAAACCCGTTCGGGTACGTCACCAATCTTGTCCACGCGACAAGGAAAGAACCATCGCTCTGTACCGCGGTCGCCACGCCATAGTTAGTGGCCGCGGGATCGCTCGTGACCTGGATCGTGTCGCCGTACGGCAGGAGGTCAGCGGCGGCCACCGAGGCCGCCGAGACCGCCAGCAGCGCGACAGCTCGCGCAATGGGAAGGCGCATTTGCTCCATTCTGCCACAGGTTCGGGGCGAGGAGGAGAGGGTGTCATGAGCGCTCAGCCGAAGCCAGAGCGGGTGCAAGCGGGGCACAAGGGACGGCCGGTCAGGCACGCTCCTCGATCCGGCCTTCGCCCCCCCGGAGTGCGCTCTACCGATCCCGGCCGATGACGTAGCGAGCGGTCTCGAGCAGGAAGCTCTTGTCCTCGGAGTCGGGCACGGCGTGGAGGGCAGCGCAACCTTCGTCATAGGCCGCGGAGGCGAGCTGGCGGGCGCACCGCCGCGCGAAGTCGATCGAGCCGCGCTCGATCAGCAGGCCGTGGAGCCACCGAACCTCGGCAGCGAGGCGCTCGCGGCGAGGTTTGGCGAGGAAGGATCGGAGAACCGCGCGCTCGTCAGGCCTTGCTGTGCCGAGAAGGTGGATGAGCATTAAGGTGCGTTTCCCTTCCTGGAGATCGCCGGCGATCTCCTTGCCGTACTTCTCGTACTCGCCGACCAGGTTCAGGATGTCGTCCTGAATCTGGAAGGCGGCTCCCAGGTACCAGCCGAAGCGGTAGAGGCGGTCGAGGTCTATCCGCTCGGGCGCTGCCATCAAGGCTCCGATACGGCAGGGAAAGATGCAGGTGTACCAGGAGGTCTTCTTGAGGCACATCCGGTAGTAGTCGTCCTCACTCAGGTCGCAGACGTTGTCGCGGATCCAGCCAAGCTCGATCGCCTGTCCCTCGAGCGAGTGGCGCATCATCTCCTCGGCCTCGGTCATGATCCGCCAGGCGAGGGATGACCCAAGGCTCCGGCGGTTGGCCATCAGCCTGCCGATGGCGAGGAGGTTCATGGCGTTGCCCACATTGACGGCGATGCCCACTCCGTGCTCGGCGGCTAGCGTCGGGCCGCCTCGCCGGCACTCGCTTTCGTCCTGTACGTCGTCGTAGACCAGGAAGGCGTTGTGGAACAGCTCGATGGCCGCCGCCGTGTTGAGCGCCCGCTCGAGGCTGCCGCCCAGAGCCTTGCAGGTGGCGAGGCAGAGCGCCGCGCGCAGGCCTTTGGCCGGGCGGCGCGGATAGGACGGAATCAGCTCGTAGAGATAGGCTGGGCTACGTTGGGGAAGCTCCCTGAGCAGCACGGCGAGGGTCTGCTCACGATAGGCCTCGAGCAGCCGCGGCACGATCTCGGAGGCTACACCCTCGGCGACCGCCGTCCCCGCCACGCGAGGCAGGGCCGCCGCAGCGGCAGCGGCGCTCATCGCGGGGCGCGCCTTCCCGCCGATCGCCGCGCCGAGCTCTGGCTACCGCTCTCCCGCGCATTCTTCCTTCCCGCTGCCGCCTGGGTGGGCGTGTCCGCCAACGCGAGAAGGCGGTTGACCAGATCCGGAGCCAGGGTGACCAGGTCGAGCAGGGTATCGAGCGCGCCGTGCGCATCGGCGATGAGCTTCTGGGCCAGCGTGTTGGTGGCGTCGGAGCGCAGCTCGGCGGTCAGCTCGCGGGCGACGTCGACCAGATCGTGGCCGTCGCTGCGGAAGCGGGCAAGCACTTCCTCGAGGTCCCTCGCGTCGACCTTGCGCTCCCGCCGAAAGCGCTCCTGGGCCTTGCGGGCGGAGGCAATGCCGGCGGCGAGCTCGCCCTCCAGCACCTCCGTGGCGCGGCGCACGCTCTCCGCCGTGCCGGTGCCCAAGCCTGCGAGCTTACGAGCAGGGGTGTTACGGGATTCGGCTCTCCTGGTCCTGGTAGCCATGACGCTCCTTTCGTGGGGCGGGAAGGTTCCCCTAGAGAGAGGCGAATGGCTGGAAGGATCGTTACAAGCCGGTCCTCTGCAGCTGCCGGCCAGTCAACCCGCTGCGACAGATGTCACAGAATCATTGCGTCATTGACAAGGAACGCAACTGAAGTTTAAGCTGTACGTTTACTCTTTCGTCCCTCAGCCCGGAGGTGGGCCCATGCGGAACCGCCCTTCGGCGGGGGCGGCCGATGTGGACAGTGGTGTGACGCGCGCGCTTCTTCCCAGCCGCCCGAGGAAGACGAGACAAAAGGAGAGCCATCGATGTCCGATCTGAGCAAGTTGCCGCAGCCTGGACCGCACTGCTATCCGAACGGCGTCACCGACACCGAGGGAAAGAACGCCTTCGAGGTGCGCTTCGGCACCGCGACCGCCGAGGCGATCCCGACGGCCAAGCTTCCGCCCCATCCAACCAATGGCGATGAGCAGACCTATTCTGACGAGTCCGGTACCTACACGAAGTGCCTGAAGCAGGACAGCCCGGGCATCGTCAATCCCAATGCTTTCAAGGAGTTCAGGAAGGCACTGGGGACGCCAGGCCACCTCGGCACGGCCAATTTCGAGGTGCCCGGTCTGCTCGGCCTTGGACGCCCGCTGAACGGTCCGCAGGGGGCCTTCGCCCTCACCCTCGCGGGCGCCGACTCGCAGAGCTTCGGTGGGCCGCTCGTCCCCGCCGCACCGAAGCTGGCGAGCCCCGACTACGCGACGGAGCTGGTGGAGCTGTACTGGGGGTCGCTGCTGCGTGACGTGGCCTTCGCCAACTACCCGTCCAATGCCACGGCGGTGGCCGCCGCCAATGAGATCTCCGGCCTCGCCTCGTACACCGGACCGCGCGACGCGAAGGGCAACGTGACACCGGACCTGCTGTTCCGCGGCGGCCCCTCGAAGGCCTTTCCGGGCTATTTCAAGGGGGAGGACATCGGTCCCTACGTCTCGCAGCTGGCCATCACGCCGACGAACCTCGGCGTGGTGCCGATCAGCCAGCAGCTGAACATCCTGGCGGCTGGCGTCGACTACATGACGACCCTGAACGACTGGGCGGCGGTGCAGAACGGCTTCACGCCGCCGGCGGTGAGCACCGTCGGCCAAGCGTACCTCTACGATGGCCGCGGCCTGGCCTCCTACACCCACGTGGACGAGCTGTACCAGGCCTATTTCATCGCCTACCTGGTGCTCAAGACGCTGGGCGTGCCGCCGAACCCGGGGAGCCCCTACAACCCGAAGACCGGCTACAAGAACCAGGCCGCCTTCGGCACCTTTGGCGGACCTGACATCGCCTCGACCCTGGGCGAGGTGGCGCGCACGGCGCTCAACACCGTGTGGTGGCAAAAGTGGATCGTGCACCTGCGGCACCGGCCGGAGTCCGGCGGCGGGTTGGTGGATCTCCTGAAGACCGGCGCCGCGCAGCTCCCCCAGGCGGCCAAGCACCTGGATCCGATCATCCTCAATTCGCAGGCCCTGGCCGAGAGCCACAAGAAATACGGCAGCTTCCTGCTCTCCCAGGCCTTCCCCGAGGGCTCTCCCGCCCATCCCGCCTATCCGACCGGGCACGGCACGGTGGGTGGCGCTTGCATCACGGCGCTCAAGTTCTTCTTCGACGGCACGACCGAGATCGCCAGCCCGTTGATCTCCACCGACGGCAAGACCCTCGTCAAGTACACCGGCCCGCACGCCAACGATCTGACCGTCAATGGCGAGCTGCACAAGCTGGTGCACAACATCTCCTTCGGCCATGGCATCCACGCTGGCATTCACTGGCGTAGCGACACCGACATCTCGGCGCTGCTCGGCGAGGCGGTGGCGCTGCACTACCTGCAGGACCAGGCGTGGACCTACAAGGAGAACTTCTCGATCGACATCACCAAGCTGGACGGCACGAGGGCGACCATCAAGAACCACTGAGCCCGCCACCTCCCTGCTCGTGGTGCCGGCGGCGCCACCCACGGACGGTCGTCTCATCCCTTGACCTGGGACCGTGAAGATCGGAGAGTAGCTGAACCGCGCTCGCGCGCCGGCGTAACGGCACGGCCCGGGTGAGCGCCTGTGTCTGGGTGGGGGGGTGGCAGGCAATGGCCTCGATGGCGGACCACGACCGGATCCTCGAGATCAAGGAAGCCGCGGAGGGGTGGCTGCGCGCGCTGCCAGGCGTGCACGCCGTCGGCATCGGCCGGAAGCTCGTGCGGCACCGGCCGACCCCCGAGCTCTGTATCGCCGTCTTCCTGAGGCACAAGCGGCCGCCGCACGAGCTGGCCCCTGGCGAGGCCGTGCCGCCGGAGATCGACGGCGTCAAGACCGACGTCGTGGAGATGGGCGTGCCGCGGCTGGTGGCGGCCGAGCCCGGCAACCTCAATCTCGCGATCGAAGACGCCGGCAGGACCGTCGCCCTGCGAGGAGACAACGACCCGCCCGGCAACGGCCTCGGGATCGTGGTGCTGTTCACGCCCGACGACCCCTCGAAGGCTCCCGGCTACGTCTATGTCGAGACCTTCAAGGACATCACCAAGGCACAGATCGCGCTGCGCATCGCCGAGGAGCTGACGTTTCACGGCTTCCCGAGCACCGCCCTGCCCCTCCATGTCAACGAGAAGATCGCCAGGGTCTCGTTGAACGACGGCACCGCCTGCAAGCTCTCGCTGCAACCCAACCCGGTCCTGGCCGTCGACGACCACGACTACACCAAGGACTTCCTCCGCGGCGGTACCCAGATCAAGGTGAAGAGCCCGAAGAACGGCGATCCCCAGGCCGGCACCCTGGGCTGCATCGCCACCGTCGCCGCCACGGCGGATAGCCCGAGCATGGTGGTCGGCATCACCTGCCATCACGTGCTCGCCGCGCCCGATCACCGGCCGAGCAATCTGCGGTTCTCTTTCAAGGAGGCTCGGCTCACGCTCGCCGTCAACGACGAATCGCCGCTGGCGCCGCAGACGATCGTCATCGTCCGCCTGGTCACGACGAGCCAGGCGGCCATCTACGGCTCGCGCGCCGGCGACACCCCGACCGAGGTGGCTGCCGGCGTTGCCGCCGCGATCAACCACCTCGGCGTCGACGGGGTGAGCGCGACGGGCGCCGCCGGCGCGCCCATCCACTCGCTGCCGGCGGCGGTCGTCGACGTGACCGGCGACACGGTGCGATCGTGCAGGATCTACGCTCCGCCAACGGACGCGGATGCCAAGCTCAAGGCGGTCGTCGAAGGCCTGACGCTCGAGCTCTCGGGAGAGGTGCCGGGCGACGACTGCGGGATCTTCGTCCACGTCAACTCCGGCGGCGTCCGCCCGACCTTCGGCGTCTTCACGCGCCCACCGCAGGGACAGGCGCCCGCCGCCGCCGCAGCGGACATCGTCGCGGCGATCAACCGCCTTCCCGAGGACCTCCGGCACGCCGAGCGGCCGGGAACGACGCCCGCACGGGTGATCACCGCGTCGTCCTCCGGCGCCAAGGTCACGATGAGCGACGGGCAGGAGGTCGAGTGCATCGTCAAGCGCGACATCCGGGTCGGCCATCCGAACGAGCACTTCTGCTCGCGCTGCAGCCCCTGCTGCGATGATCGCATCGGCCGCGTGCTCGCGACCCGCGTCGACGTCGATGCCGCCCTCGTGCAGCTCGACGAGGGCCTGAAGTACAAGCTGGCGATCCAGGGCGCGAGCGGTCTGGTCCCCGGCATCTACGACCCGGTGCAGGCCGACGTCGACCAGGCCCTCAAGGTGTCGAAGCGCGGGCGCACCACCGGCCAGACGTCGGGAACGCTCGAACACCTGAACGTCTCCGGCGAGGCCGGCGGACGCCTGTATGCCAATGCGGCGATCGTCGACGCCGCGGCGGGCCTGGATTTCTTCTGCCTGCCCGGCGATTCGGGCGCCGCCGTCGTGCGAGATGATGATGGCCGCGTGGTGGGCATCGTCTTCGGCCAGGATGGCCGGAAGGGATTCATGACGCCCATCGGTCAGATCCTGAAGGCGTTCCAGCCGCTGGCGCTGACCCTGGCGCTGGCACCCGGCGCGGCGACCGGGGTGGACATCGTCCCGAAGCCGGCGAAGGCCGCCGCGGCGGCCGGGACGGCAGCGGCGGCCGGGATGACCGCGGCCGCGCAGCGGTCGTTCATCGAAGAGCGCCTGGAGCAGGCCGAGCGGGAGATCACGGCCACCGCGGCGGGACGCGAGGTCGCCGCGACCGTCATGCGCCATCTCGCCGAGACCCGGCGCCTGGTGGACTCCCGGCGCCGCGTCGCCGCCGCCTGGCGTCGCCACGGCGGCCCGCGCATCCTCGACGCGGCGCTCGCCATGTTGCAGCGGCGCGACCGGCGCCTGCCCGCGGCGGTGGACGGCAGGCCGCTGGCGGAGTGCCTGGCTGGCATCGAGCGCGCGCTCGCCCGCTATGCCAGCCCCGCTCTCGCCGCCGATCTCGCGCGGTTCACCCCGCGGCTGGCCGGCTTCGCGGGTCTCACCTACGAGCAGGTGCTCGCAACCCTGCGCACCGAGGGCGCCGGCTGAGATGGCCGGCAAGGCGGGCACCCTCGAGATCCTGGCGCAACAGGTCGGCCAGGCGCTGCAGCCGCTAGCGGACCAGCTCGCCGCCGACAACCTCCTGCCCTCCCTTGCCCGCCTGGGGCTGCAGCTGCCGCCGGCGCTGCTCGCGCAGCCCGCGTTCATGAGCGCGGTGAGCGCGGGCGCGGCAGCGGCCGGCGGGCTGCCGCCGCTGCTGGCGCAGCTCGCCACCGCCATCGCGAACGACGACGACGCGGGCATCCTGGCCGCCGGCGTCCAGCTCGTCGAGCAGATCGGCGCGGTGGCCGCGGCGCTCGACCGGATCGGCGCCGAGCTCGGCAGCGTCCCGGCCGGTCTGCTCGGCGTCGCCGCCGGCGAGCTCGCCGCCTTCGCCGGCGACCTGGGCAAGAGGCTCCTCGACGACCTGCTGATCTCCTACCTGCTCGGTCTCTCGGCCGGCGCCGCGGGCGCCGCCGGCGTCGCCAGCGCTCTCGGGCTGCTTCAGATCCTGCCGCAGCCCGGCGTCGCGGGCGATCCCACGCACCCGCCGTTCGTCTCGCAGCGCCTGCAGATCGCCAATCTCGGCAAGCTCCTGACCTCGCCGGCGGATCTGCTGCGCATCCTCTACGGCTGGGGCAGCCCGGCCTTCGACGGCACGCAGCTGCTGCCGGTCCTCGGCGCGGCGCTCGACCTGCTCGGCTTGTCGCCGGCCCTCTCCGGCGCAGCCCCGAACCTGATCCTGACCACGCCGCTCGTCGACGTGCAGGCGAACCCGCTGACCAGCCCGCCGGGCCTGATCGCGACCTTCCAGGTCCCGAGCAGCGACGCGCTCGACCTCACGCTGCCGCTCGGCGAGACCTGGTCCCTGCGCGTCCAGGCGCAGGGCGCGCTCACCGCGAGCATCGCCGCCACGCTGACGCCGCCGGCGAGCCTCACCCTGCTGCCGCCCGCGGGCACGCTCGACGGGCTGCTGCGGCTGGACCTCGCCGCCGAGGGTGCGGATGCCGCCCACCCGCTCGTCCTGCTGGGCGAGACCGGCGGCAGCCGCCTGCAGGCCGCCACCGTCTCGCTCGGCGCGGGAGTCACGTTCCATTGGGATTCCACCTCGGGCCGGGCGATCGCCGAGCCCCAGTTGCAGGCGGCGATCGCCGGCGGCAGGGTGGTGATCGACACCACCAACGCCGACGGCTTCCTGGCCAGCGTGCTGTCGGGGGTGCATGTCGAGGCCGGCTTCGACCTCGCGGCGACCTGGGCGCCCGACACCGGCGTCCACGTCACGGGGGGCGCCCAGCTGCAGATCGATCTGCCGCTGCACCTGAGCCTCGGGCCGGTGACGCTGCCGGTCCTCCACCTGGTCGCCGGCGCCGGCGACGGCGGCATCCCGCTCGAGGTCTCCGCCGCGCTGGGACTGACCCTCGGCCCGCTCCAGGTGGCGGTCGATCGCGTCGGCATCGCCGGGCTGCTCAGCTTCCCCGACCACGGCGGCAATCTCGGCGCCGCCGATCTCGCGCTCGGTTTCAAGCCGCCAAACGGACTGGGCATCGCCATCGACGCCGGCGTGGCGGCGGGGGGCGGCTACGTGCTGTTCGATCCTTCGCGAGGCCGCTATGCGGGCGTCCTCGAGCTGATGCTCGCCGAGGTGATCCAGGTCAAGGTCATCGGCGTGCTGGACACGTCGCTGCCCGACGGTTCGTCCGGCTGGTCCTTCCTGCTCGTCATCACCTTCGATCTGCCGCCGGTCCAGCTGGGCTTCGGCTTCACCCTCAACGGCGCCGGTGGGCTCGGCGCCATCAACCGCACGTTCGACACCGCCGCGCTCCACGCCGGGTTCCGCGCCCATACCCTCGACGCGATCCTCTTTCCGCCGGACCCGATCGCCAACGCGCCGCAGATCGTCAGCGCGATCGAGACCGTCTTCCCGCCGGCCCTCGGGCGGTATCTCTTCGGTCCGGTGCTCGAGATCGGCTGGGGGACGCCGACGCTCATCACCTTCGAGGTGGCGGTCCTCCTCGAGGTGCCGGATCCGGTGCGGCTCGCCCTGCTGGGCTTGATCGGCGCCGGCCTGCCGACGGCCGCCGACGCGCTCATCGAGCTGCACGTCGACGTCCTCGGCACCCTCGACTTCGGCGCCAAGCAGCTGGCGATCGACGGCACGCTGTTCGATTCGCGGGTGCTGATCTACGCGCTGGCCGGCGACCTCGCGCTGCGGCTCGCCTGGGGCGACGACCCGAACTTCGTCTTCGCGCTCGGTGGCTTCAATCCGCACTTCGACGCCACCGGTCTCGACGTCCCCGATCTGCGCCGGCTGAGCGTCAGCATCGGCGACGGCGACAACCCGCGCATCAGCACCAACAGCTACTTCGCCATCACCTCGAACACGCTGCAGTTCGGCGCCAGCGTCGAGGCGCACGCCGCCGCCGCGGATTTCTCGCTGCACGGCTATCTCGGCTTCGACGTGCTGCTCGTGCGCTCGCCCTTCGCTTTCGAGGTCGACTTCTCGGCCGGCTTCGACGTGGCCTTCGAGGGGCAGACGCTGTGCGGCCTGCGCGTCGACGGCGTGCTCTCGGGCCCGCGGCCCTGGCACCTGCACGGCGAGGCGTCGATCGACATCCTGTTCTTCTCGGTCAGCGTCGGGCTCGACCTGACCTGGGGCGACGCCACGCCGGCCGTCCTGCCGCAAGAGCCGGTGCTGCCCGACCTGCTGCCGGCGCTCGCCGATCCGCGCAACTGGCAGGCGGCCCTGCCCGACGGCGCGGCGCGGGCCGTCAGCCTGGCCTCGCCGCGGCCGGGAGACATGACGCTGCTGGTGCATCCGCTCGGCCTGCTCACCGTCCGCGAGCACGTCGTGCCGCTCGACCTGGCGATCGCGCGCTACGGCGGCGCGGCGCCCGCGGACGGCTCGTCCTTCACCCTCAGCGCCGTCCAGATCAACGGCGCGGCCGCGGCGTGGCAGCCGCTGCAGGACAGCTTCGCCGCCGGGCAGTTCCTGATCCTGAGCGACGCCGACAAGTTGAGCGCCCCGAGCTTCGAGAAGTACGACGCCGGAGCCACGATCGGCGCGGCGGCCGTCGCCGCCGGCCCGGACTCGCCGCGCACCGTGGTCTACGAGGAGCGGATCGTCGACGACCGCGCCGGCTTCTCGCGCCCGACGCGCCTCTATGCGATGCCGGCGGCCGTCCTGCAGGCGACGGCGAGCCTTGGCGCCGGCTTCGTCTCGCCGCTCAAGACCTCCGGCCTGGCAAGGTACGGCGCGACCGGCGCCGGCGCAGCGGCCACGGCGATCACCGCCCGCTCTCCCGCTTACCTGGTGAGCCGCGTCGACGATCTCTCGGTGCGCGCCGACATCGTTCCGGCCGCGGGCACCACCTATTTTCAGGCGCGGGCGGCGCTCGCCGCCCACCTCGCCGCCCACCCCGAGGAGGCGGACGACCTGCAGGTCCTGCCCGCCCATGAGGTGGCCGCGTGAGCGACGCGCCGCTCGGGCGGTACCACTTTCTGGCCTGGGCCCGCCGCGGCATCGCCGCGAGCGTCGCCAACCCCGATACGGGCACCTTGCCCAGCCGCGCCGCCCTCGGCGTGCAGATCACGCTGAGCGTCGAGCAGGACGGCGTCAGCCGCACCGTGCAGCCGCCGGCGACGCCGGTCCAGCTGTTCGGTCCGGGCGACGTCATCGGCCTCGATCCGCGGCAGGTGATCCGCACCGAGCCGCGCGACCACACCGTGAGCTTCGAGCCGAACTACCTGTGCGGCATCGAGCTCGACGCTCCCGACCTGCCCTGGGCGTTCACTCCGGCCGCGCCGGCGGGGCCGGGGCTGGCACGCCTGCGTCCGTGGCTGGCGCTGGTCGCCCTCGAACCCGACGAGTTCGCGCTGCCGTCGGTCGCGCCGCTGCCGCTGCCGGCGATCGACGTGCTCAGGATCGCCGCCCTGCCTGACCTGGCCGATTCGTGGAACTGGGCGCATGCGCAGGTCAGCGGCGACCTGCCGCTCGCCGCGGCGATGGCGAGCGCGCCGGGCAGCGCCATCGCGCGGCTGCTCTGTCCGCGCCGCCTCGATCCGGAGACCTCCTACACCGCGTTCCTGGTGCCGGCATTCGAGATCGGCCGCCGGGCCGGCCTCGGCCAGGACGTCTCCGCGCTCGCCACCGCCGATCCGGCCTGGACCGCCGCCACCGCCGCGCCGTTGCGGCTGCCGTTCTACTACCGGTTCGAGTTCCACACCAGCGACGCCGGGGATTTCGAGTCGCTGGTGCGGCGTCTGGCGCCGACCGTGCTGCCGGACGGCGTCGGCCAGCGCCCGCTCGATGTCTCGGTGCCCGCGCCGCACGTCGCCTCCGCCGGGCCGCCGCTGGGCCTCGCCGGGGCGCTGCACGGCGTCGGCACGCAGCCGACGCCCTGGAGCGATCCCGCGAAGGCGGCGTTCCAGGCGGACCTGCAGGCGTTCGTCAACCGCCCGGCCGCGACGCAGGACGATCCCGAGCACCCGAATGCCGGCGACCCGGTGGTCGTGCCGCCGATCTATGGACGCTGGCACGCCGCGGTGCAGAGCGTGGACCGCACGGCCCCCGGGTGGGTCAACGACCTGAACCTCGACCCGCGCGACCGCGCCGCCGCCGGCATGGGCACGCAGGTCGTTCAGGAGGAGCGCACGGCGCTGCTGGCCGCCGCCTGGCAGCAGGTGGACGGCGTGCGCCAGGCCAACGAGCTCCTCCGCCGGGCGCAGCTGGCGCGCGCGGCGCTGCAACAGCTCCAGCGCCGGCGATTGCTCCCGGCGGCGCCGGAGACGATCGTGGCCCTGACCGCGCCGCTGCATGCGAAGGTCCTCGCGAGCCCCGGCACGGTCCTCGCCATGGTGCGCGCCTCCCGGGTGCCGGAGCGCATGCTGTCGGGCACCTTCCGCCGCGTCACCCGGCCGCGCCGGCGGCTCGGCCCGGCGCCGGCGGCGCGGCCCGCCCTGCTGGCGCGGGTGGCCTCGGGCGACGTGGCGCTGGTGCCGCCGCCGCGGCCGCCGCAGGGGCTGGTCGCGCTCGAGAGCCTGGCCCGGAGCTCGGCGCCGGCGTCCGGGGCGACGCCGTTCCCGGCGTCCTTCACGTCGCTCTCGGCGCCCGCCGCCGCCGCCGTGCCGCCGAATCCGGGCTTCGCCGTGGCCGCCGCCGGGGTGGCACCGGCCGCCGTGGCCGCCACCGGGGTGGCACCCTCCGCTGTGGCCGCCACCGGGGTGGCACCGGCCGCCGTGGCCGCCACCGGGGTGGCACCGGCCGCGGGCGCGGTCGCCGCGGTCCCCGCGCCGGCCGCGAGCAAGCGGGAGGACTCGGCGCAGGCCGCCGCCTTCCGCACCGCCACGGCCAACCTGTTCGCCGTCTTCACGGCGGCCGCCGCCGATCCGCCGCCGGCGCCCGTGCTCGACCTCGCGGCGCTCAAGACGACCCTGATGACGCGGCTCGATCCGGCGGCGACGGTGCCGCGCCGGGTGCGATCGCTGCTCACCTTCGCGCCCGGCTTCTCGTGGGCCGCGGCCGATCCGCTCGAGCCCATCATGGCGGCGCCGACGTTCCCGCAGCCGATGTATGCGCCGCTGCGCGACCTCTCCAGCGCCGGCCTCCTGCCCGGAGCCGAGCTCGTGCCGCCCGACTCGGTGGGGCTGGTGCTCGCCGACCAGCGCTTCATCGAGGGTTACCTGGTCGGCCTCAACCACGAGATGGCCCGCCAGCTGCTGTGGAGCGGCTACCCCACGGACCAGCGCGGCAGCTACTTTCGCCAGTTCTGGGACGTGAGCGGCTACGTGCCGCAGCCCGGCGATCCGACCGATCCCGGACAGCTGCGCGACCGGCTCGCGGACATCCCGCCCATCCATACCTGGGCGAAGCCGCTGGCCCTCGGCGGCCATCCCAACCGCCCCGGCGCCGCCGGCGACGTCGTGCTGCTGGTGCGCGGCGAGCTGTTCAAGCGCTATCCGAACGCCGTCGTCTACGCCGGCAAGGCGAAACGCGACGGCGCCAACCGGGTGCTCGACGACACCGACGAGCGCTATCCCGCCTTCCGCGGCACGCTGCCAGGAGACATGACCTTCCTGGGCTTCAACCTGAGCCTCGACGATGCGCGCGGCGGCACGCCGGCGTCCCCCGAGGGTTTTTTCTTCATCTTCCAGGAGCAACCGGCGGAGCCGCGCTTCGGGCTTGAGCCGGTCGAGAACACCTCGCCGATCGCGCGGTGGGCCGACCTCGCCTGGACCAACTTCGGCGGCGGCGGCGCGTTCCAGCTACCGGGTGTCGGCCTGACGGGCCTGACGGCGCGGGCATCGACGATCGCCAACAGCCCCTGGCGCCTCGCCTCGCAGGTCTTCTCCCAGGTGCTGGCCGGCACCGCGCTGCCGGACTTCCTGGCGCCCGGTCTCGCCCCGGCGCGGGTGGCGATCGCCGCCGGCGCGGACAACCCCGAGGATTCCGCCAACCGCTGGGGCGTCGACAGCGCGCAGACCGCCGCCATCCTGCTGCGGCTGCCGTTCCGCATCCTGATCCACGCCGGCCTGATGCTGCCGCCACCCGCATGACCGCGCCCCTCGGCCCACCCGCGGCCCCCGGCACCGCCGGCGCCAGCCTGCAAGGCCCGGATGCCGCGACGCCCATGCTGTTGCTGCCGGTCCACGTCGAGACGCGTTTCATGGACACGGCCGCCGGCCCATCCGAGCTCTGGGTGCGGATCTATCCCGACGCGATCGCCATCGACGCCCACGAGCCCGGACTGACCGATCGGGAAGTCGCCGATGGGCAGGCCTACTGGGACGCGGTCTGGCGCGCCGGTACCTTGCCTGCCGACAGCGATCGCGTCAAGGCGCCGTGGCGCGGCCTCGCGGGACGGTATGGCGCCGAGCGTGCGGCCTGGCTGGCGCTGCAGCTGACGCCGACCAACCTGGCGGCGCGGCCCGTGGCGGCGACGCCGGACGGCGCGGCTCCCACCCCGCCGCCGGCCTACCCGCCGCCGCCGCGCCGCGCCGCCGCCTGGACCCGGCCGGCGCGCGCCGCGGCCCTGCCGGAGGCGTGGACGGTCGTCGCGGTCGCCGGGACGGCGACGACGCGGTTCCGCGGCGGGCCGATCCAGCCGAACCTGGCGATCAGCCTGAGCCCGCCGGCAGCCGCCTTCCCGCCGGGTGCGCCGGTCGATGCCGGCATGCTCTGGCTGGTCGATTTCGAAGCCGCGGTCGCGGCGGGAATGGCTTGCAAGGTCCCGCTCACCGCGGCGCAGCGCGCCGCCGGCTTCGACCGCGTCTTCGTCTACGGCCTGCCGGCGGCGGCGGCGAGCGGCGAGGACGTCCTCGCCGCGCTGCTCGACGACCACCACTACACCGACGGTCTCGCCCTGGTGCCGCAGGGCGCTCCCACCAACAACACGCCCAACGCCGATGCGGCCTGGTCGCGGCGGGACCCGGACTTCGAGGTGAGCTTCGCGGTGGAACGGCAGGCGCCGCTCAATGCCGATCCGGACGCCGACGGCAACGCCCTGGCCGCCGCCCTCGGCGTCGATGCCGCGCTGTTCGGCCACGTGCGCGAGGCGGGCGGCTTCGGCGTGCGCCAGGGCCGCGACATGCTGACCGCGCTGTGGCCGGCGACGCTGGGGTATTTCTTCTCCCAGCTGATGGCGGATGCCTTCACCCCGGACCAGGTCGAGGCGGCGCGCCAGTACGTGCTGGCGCACGCGGTCCCCCGTGGACCGCTGCCGGCCTGCCGCGCCGGCAGGACGCCGTACGGCATCCTGCCGGTCACCTCGCTACGCCGCTACCAGGCGGCGCCGGCCGCGGGTGCGATCGAGCCGCGGCTGGCCGAGCTCGTGCTGCGCCTGTGGCCGAGCTGGCTGGCCGGCGCCGCCGGCGCGCCGCGGCTCACGGCGGCCGGCGATCCCGATCGCGAGCTGGTCGAGGTGCTCGGCATGGACGCGAGCTCCATGACCTTCCGCGGGCGGCAGGCGATGGGCGACGATTTCCTCTGGAACTACGTCGTCTTCCAGGGCGTCGAGATGCCGGTGTTGAACACCTGGTGGACCGCCCACCTCGCCCGCGGGCGGCAGACGCTCGATGCGCTCGGCTACCGCACGCTGGATCCGCGGGTCATCCACCTGGGCCTCGGGGAGGGGAGCTTCCCGGTGCCGTTCGCGACCGTGCAGGACGGCCCCCTGTCCGAGACGGCGCCGCTCGCCGCCGACGCCGATCTCGGCGGCGGGAGCAGCGGCAACTACATCCAGTGGCTGCGCCGGGCGTCGTTTGCCGACCTGCGGGCGGACGCCTATCCCGGCCCGCGGCCGAGCGCGCTGCTCTACAAGCTCCTGCGCCAGTCGGTGATCCTCGATTACGCCGGCCTGGCCATCGTCGCGGAAATCGGCGCCGGGCGGCTCGCCGCATCGCAGGTGCGCGAGCAGGAGATCGTCGACGTGATCCCGCCGGAGGCGGTCGGCACGGCGAGGGTGGCTACCGCCGGTGCGGCGGCGCCGGCGACCGCCATTGCGGCGACGGCGGCAACCACCGGCGCGGCGACGGCGGCAACCGCCGGTGCGGCGACGGCCGCAACCACCGGCGCGGTGACGGCGGCAACCACCGGCGCGGTGACGGCGGCAACCGCCGGTGCGGCGACGGCCGCAACCACCGGCGCGGCGACGGCGGCAACCGCCGGTGCGGCGACGGCCGCAACCGCCGGCGCGGCGACGGCGCCGGCCACCGGCGCGTTGGGCGTCTGGGAGGTGCTCGCCCGGCCCGCGATCCCGGATCCCGCCGTCGATTGGGCGACCTATCTCCAGGGCCTGGATCCGCCGGCCTCCTCCCCCTTCGCCCGGCTCGCCGAGCTGCGCGCCAGCCTCGATCGCCTGGCGACGCTGCCGACGGCCGAGCTCGATCGGTTGCTGACCGAGTCGCTCGACGCGTGCAGCCATCGGCTCGACGTGTGGTCGACGGCGGTCGCGACCGCCATCCTGCAACGGCAGCGCGCGAGCCGCGCCCGGGGCGTGCACCTCGGTGCCTTCGGTTGGGTGGAGGAGGTGCGGCCGGCGAGCCCTCCGGCCGCCATCTCCGGTATCGAGCTGACGGCCGTGCGCCAGCTCGACGAACGCCGTTCCCGGGCCGTGAACCGGCCGCCCGCCCAGCAGCCCGACCCCGACCCGATCGCGCCCGCGGCGGACAATGGCGGGTACGTGCTGGCCCCGTCGCTCACCCAGGCGGCAACGGCGGCAGTCCTCCGCAGCGGCTACCTGGCGCGCCAGGGGACGGCCGAGGAGGCGTTGCTCGCGATCGACCTCTCCTCCGCCCGGGTGCGCGAGGCGCTCCGGCTGCTGGCGGGCGTGCGGCAGGGCCAGACGCTTAACGCCCTGCTCGGCTACCTGTTCGAGTCGGGGCTCCACGACGCGCAGCTCGACAAGTACGTGCAGCCGTTCCGCGATCGCTTTCCGGTCGTCGCCAACAAGCTCACTCCCGGCGGCGATCCGAGCGCAGCCGTCGCCGCCTCAAATGTCGTCGACGGCCTGGCGTTGCGCACCGCCTGGGACGCCGGCCAGCTCGCCGCCGGCCAGGTCTGGGGAGGCGGCCTGCCAGGCCCCGGCGCCGACCAGGACGCGGTCGTCGCCGTCCTGCAGGCGGCCGACGATCACGCCGCCGCGCTCGGCGACGTCGCGCTGGCCGAGGCGGTCTTCCAGATCGTGCGCGGCAATTTCGGCCGCGCCGGCACCCTCCTCGACGCCATCTCGCAGGGCGCGCGGCCGCCGGATCCCGACGTGGTCGCGACGCCGCGAGGCGGGATCGACCTGACGCACCGTGTGGCGCTGCTGCTCGCGGGCGACCCGGCGGCGAGCGCCGCCTGGAGCGGCGTGGCCCAGAGCCCGCGGGCGGTCGCCGAGCCCTGGCTGGACGCGTGGCTGAGCGGCCTGCTCCCGGACCCGGCCGCCGTGGCCTGCGCGGTCCGCTACCACGATGCCGCGGGCGATCACCAGGCAGGCGTGACCCTGCGCGACCTCGACGTGCGTCCGCTCGACGTGCTCGCCATGGCCGATGGCGGGGACGCGCCGCGCCAGGGCGAGCTCGAGGCGCGGATCGTGGCCGCCGCGGCGCTGCCCGCCGGCGCGACCGCGGTGCGGATCGATTTCGCCGCCGGCGCGACCGGCCCCGGCAACGTCTCCTTCCCGGACGCCCTCTTCCTGGCCAAGGCGCTGCGCGGCCTGATCAGCGCCGCCCGCCCTCTTGCGCCCCAGGACCTGGCGCTTCCCGAGACCGACGCCGCGGGCGCCGGGGGCGCCATTGACCTGGCCGAGCTGCGCGCGCGCGCCGGCGGCGCGGTGGCGGGGCTGCGGACCGATCTGCAAGCCCTGGCGAGCGCCGCCGCCGGGTTGCCCGGCACGGCCGGCGCGGTGCGCGACGCGCTGCTGCGGTGCAGCCGCTATGGGGTGGCGGGGGCGGTGCCGGCTGCCGGCGCCGGAGCCGATCCGGGGCTCGCCGCCGCCCAGGCGGCGGCGGTGGGCACGGCGTTGCAGGACCGGCTGGGCCGGGCCGCCGCGGTCGACGTCGCGAGCGCCGCGGTGGACGACCTGACGGCGCTCGCGCGGACCATCTTCGGAGCTGAGTTCGTGCTGCTGCCGCGCTTCACGCCGCCGGATCTCGCCGGCCTGCGGAGCGCCTTCGCCCAGTCCGCCGGCCTGGTGGCGAGCGACCCCGCGGCACCGGCGCGCTGGCTCGCGCAGCTGAGCCACGTGCGGTCGGGCATCGCGCGGCTCGACGACGCGCTGACGCTGGCGCGGCTGCTCGGCGCTGCCGGCGCCGATCCTGCCGCGCTGCTGCTCGGCCAGCTGCCGGCCACCGCCGCCGACCGCTGGCTGGCGCTGCCGATCGATCTCGCTCAGCCGCCGGCCAAGGGGCGGGTCGCCCTCGCCTGCATCGCGGCGGGAGATCCGCTGGCGGGCAGCCCCTTCGCCGGTCTCCTGGTCGACGAATGGCCCGAACGCATCCCCTCGGCCCGGGAGAACGCCGCCATCGCCTTCCACTACGCGGAGCCGAAGGCGAGGGCGCCGCAGGCGCTGCTGCTCGGGGTCTGCCCGGATGCCAGGCCGGCCTGGGACGACGACCTGGTCACCGGCATCCTCGAGGAGGCCATCGAGCTGGCGAAAATCCGCGCGGTCGATCTCGACAGCGTGCAGGACGTCGGGCAGATCCTGCCGGCGCTCTACTTCCCCCTCAACGTCGCGGGCGCCACGCCGTCGGTGAGCTTCACGGAAGCCGCCGCGGCCCCGGGCGGCGCGGGTGCGGCCCAGGGTGGCGGGGTCGTCACCCCGGGCGCGACGGGCGTGGCGCCGGGTGGCGCGGCCGCCGCGGCCCCGGGCACCACGGACGTGAAACCCAACTTGGACAAGGAGCCCATTCGTGGCAACCCCGCCGCCGGCTGAGATCATCGCGCGCCTGCCGTCGATCACCACCTGGACGCGGCTCGAACCGCGGCCGCGCGAGGGCTCGATGGAGCGCAGCCTGCAGGCGCAGGTGCGGGACCCGCTCTGGTTCCTCGCCCGGCAGTGGCAGGTGGGAGAGTTCCTCGGCGACGACGCGGGCTCGCCGGTGCAGGCGACGCTCGGCGTCGAGCAACGCGCGCTCACGACCTATCGTCCCGGCGCCGGTGACGGCAGCGGTTCCGGCGGTTCCGGCGGCTCCGGCGGCGCGGGCGCGCTGCCGATCGACCCGCGGCTACCGATCGAGGCGCAGGCCGAGCGCGAGGCGGTGGCCCTGCGGCTGCGCGGTGCGGTCCGCCTCGGTCTTGCCTTCGAGCGGCTGGTGCGCGCCGCGGGGCTCGCCGCTGCCGATGCCGGCGCGGTGATCGCGGCCTTCCGCCAGGCCTTCCCGGTGGCGAGCGCGGCCGCCGATCCGGCGCTCGCCGACGGCGACGGCGTGCGCTTCCGCGCCCTCGCCGCCGGCCGCGTCACCGATGGCGAGGCTCTCTATGCCGCGGCGGCCGCCGTCGCCGGCGGCCAGGCGCCGCCGATCCCGCTGCCCGCGGCGGCCGCCGAGCCGCGGGTCGCGCAGGCTCTCGCCGACTTCCTCGCCTTCCGCCGGTCCGTGTACAGCGAGCCGGCCGGAGAGGCGAGCTGGCAGCCGCAGCGGCTGGCCTACGAGTTCTCGCTCGGGGCGCCGCCGGCAACCGGGGCGGCGGCTGGGGACACAGTGCTGCACGCCGTCGATTATCCCGGCGGCAATCTGGACTGGTACGCCTTCGATCTCGCCGCCGCGCCGCCGACCCCGGCCGGCCCGGCGTCGTCGGCCAGCCCGGCCGTCACGCCGGCCGCTGCCGTCACGCCGGCCCTGGCCGCCGCGCCGGCCGCTGCCACCACGCCGGCCCCGGCCGCCGCGCCGGACCCGGCCGCCGCCGCGAGCGCCGCCGCGGCGGTCACCACCGCCGACTTCAACTTCCTGCCGAATCACGTGGTCTTCCGGGGCATGCCGGATCCGCGCTGGTGGAACTTCGAAGACAGTGTCACCGACTTCGGCCAGCTCGACGCCGAGCACGTCGATCTCGCCAAGCTCCTGGTCATGGAGTTCGCGCTGGCCTACGGCAACGATTGGTTCTCGGTGCCCGTTCCCACTCCCCTTGGCACGCTGACGCGGGTCGCCACGCTGGTGGTGACCGACACCTTTGGCGTGCGGACGCTGATCCGCCCGGCGGAGACGACGCAGGTGACGGCGGGCGCGCCGCAGTGGTCCATGTACAAGCTCGCGGGACCTGGCAGCCGTTCGGATTTCATCGTCATGGCGCCGGCTCTCGGGCTGGCCGACGACGCCGACGCGCTCGAGGAGGTCCTCTTCCTGCGCGACGACATGGCCGCCATGGCCTGGGCGATCGAGCAGCGGCTGCAGGGCGACCTCGACGCGCCCGTCGATGCCTACGAGATGTACCTGCGGCGCCTCCGCGCCGATCCGCCGCCAGCCGCGCCGGCGGCGACGCCGGGCGGTCCCCAGGTCGCCTACACGCTCGCGATCCCCGTGCCCGACAACTGGATTCCCCTGGTGCCGGTGCAGTCGCCCCGGGGAGAGCTCTTCCTGCGGCGGGGCACCGTCGAGATCCCCACCGCGACGGGCTTCGCGAACCTGCAGGCCCGCGCCGCCATCCTCGAACCCTGGCACCCCTTCTTCCTCGCCGATCGGATCGTGCCCAGCGCCGGAGTCCTGGCCGATCGCCGCTTCCGCCGTGCCCGCGCGCCCGACGGCTCCACCCTGCTCTGGCTCGGGCGGCGAACGGCGCCGGGCCGGGGTCCCGGGTGGTCGGGCCTGCGCTACGACATGGTGCGCGACCTGTCGCCGGCAACCGCGGCACCGCCCGCGCCGGGCAAGCCGCCGGCCGCGAGCTGACCCGGGAGCTGCACCGCCGATCGGTAGCGTCGGGCCTGCCGCGGCATGCCTGCACATGCGTGCTATCATGCAGGCATGGCCAAGCAATTGACGATCCGAGGAGTGCCCGACGAAGTTGGTCGCAGGCTGGAGAGCGTCAGCCGGGCCAGGGGCCAGAGCATCAACGCCACGGTGCTGGACATTCTCAGCAACGCGATGGGCACGGACCTCCGGCGGGGCAGCCTCAGGCGCTACATGACGTGGACCCAGGAGGACATGGCCGATTTCGAGGCAGCGCTGGCGTCCCAACGGTCGACCGATGACCCGCTCTGGCGCTGAAAGCCACGCTCGCCTGGTCCTCGACACGTCCGCCTATGCGCGCTTCCGCGGCGGAGATGAACGGGCGCTCGCGTTCATCGCCGCGGCGGAGATCGTCTCCTTACCGGTCATCGTCCTGGGAGAGCTCGAAGCTGCATTCAGCCTCGGCAGCCGCGAACGGGAAAACCGAGCGGTCCTCGCCGAGTTTCTCGCGGAGACCTTTGTTTCGATCCTGCCGGTGACACCGGCAGTTGCCCGTCACTATGGGCGTCTCTTCGCCGGCTTGCGTCGCGCTGGTACGCCGATTCCTCTGAACGATCTCTGGATCGCGGCCACGGCTTTGGATTGTGGCGGGCACCTCCTGACCTACGACGCCGACTTTGCGCGCCTCACCGCCCTTGACTGCACCATCCTGCCTTCCTGAATTCGCCGCCTTCACGGAGACATCGACCGAAATCAACCGCGCATCCGGCTCTACGGATTTTCAACCTGAGGAGAGGCCGATGAAGACAGCGTACGTTCCCGCGGGTTTCCATGCCGCCACGCCGTATCTCATCTTCGACGGCAGCGCCGCCGCGGCCATTGACTTCTACGTCGAAGCCTTTGGAGCAATCGAGCTCCCCGGACGACTGACCGATCCGGCGCACGCGGTGCTCAACGCGGAGATCAAGATCGGCGACTCGATCCTGCGCCTCGGCGACGAGGCGCCATGGCGGATCGCCAAGAGCCCGCGGTCGCTCGGCGGTACCACCGCCTTCGTCCACCTCTACGTGGAAGACGCCGATGCGGTGGTGGAGCGCGCCGTGGCCCTGGGTGCCAGGGTGCTCCTACCGATCAAAGACCAATGGTATGGAGATCGCTCGGCCAGCATCGCCGACCCCTTCGGGCACGCCTGGACGATCGCCACCCATCGGGAAGACCTGGCGCCGGAAGAGATCGCGAAACGATTCGCCGCCGCGAACCGCCAGCAGGCGAAATGACCGCCGGCCGCATCCTTGCTGTCACCGCCTACGAGCTCCGTGGCCGGCCCGTGACTGCCTACCAACGGCGCCAGCGCAAGAAGGGACGATGAAGTTCGCGGTCAATCTATGGCGTGCGGGTGAAGTCCATCAGCCAGTTCGTCTCCCAGGTCTTGCCGCCATCGGTCGAGAAGGCCTGCTCCCAGTGACATGACGTCGGCGTGATCTTGGACCAGATGAAGCGCATGCGAACCGGTATGCCGTTGAAGATGTCGTCCGCGTAGAAGGTCCCCACGCCGTCGTGGAAGCTGCCGCGGACCGGCGGTTCCACCGGACCCAGCGGCGCCCTGCCGTCGAGCCACCAGATGGACCAGGTCCCTGACTTGGCGTCGAACGAGCGCAGACCGACGCCGCGATAGGAGCCGCCCGGGACCTCGAAGACGTTGTCGTCGACGTTGGCGTAGCCGCCCATCAGTTTCTGGGCGAACAACGTGCCATCGAACTCGATCCACTCGTGACTGTTGGCCAGCCGTTCCTTCAGCTTGCGATGATGCGAGCGCCAGTGACCCATGAGGAAGTCGAAGTCGTGGAGCCCGGGGACCGCACCCTCCGCCTGCGGCGCCGGCGTGGACGGCGCGGGGGCCTGGGCAGAGAGGCTTGCCATGGATAGGTTTTGCAACACGCTGAAGATCAGCATGAAGGACACGCCGCCGATGCCGCCGACACCGAACCGACCTTGCTGACGCATTCGCTCTCCTTTTCCACCGGGCTCCCCATTTGGCCGTCGATCCTAGCGACGCCGGTGGTTGGCAGCCATAGCCACTTGCGGCGGGCTCGAAATGACCACCCATGCACCAGGCGCCCGACCGCTCAGAGCCCGCCCTACTGCCGAGTGAGGGTGAAGACGCCGGCACCGAGCGTGGCGGCCCAGACGGTACGCGGCGACGTCGCCGAGGCGGCGAGGGAGTCGACCGGGAGACCCGGCAGGCCGGCGTTGAAAGGCTGCCAGGAGGCGGCGCCGTCGTCGGTGACGAAGACACCGGGGTCTCCTCCTCTTTGGCGCCGGCGAGTGCGGCGGCGGCGCCGGCGCGCCGGCCTGCTGCTGTGGGGACATGGCATAGGCGTCGATCGCCCAGGCGCCGCGTCAGGGTGGAAGGATCGGCCGCCATGCGGAGGGTGAATTATACCCCGATGCGCGGCGGCGCTTGACCGTCGCCTTGCTTGATTCCATAATCGAATGCACACCTTGGAAGGAGGCTCATGGCCAATCCGTTGACGCTCCTCATGCCGGTGCTGCCCGGCACCACTCCGCAGACGATCGCCGCCGCCATGGCGCAGTACGGGCCGCAGCTCGACGCGGCGCTCACCAGCATCGGCACGGTGCACTACGCGCGCACCCTCATCCTCGATCCCGCGGCGCCCAACCTGCAACCGGGCGCGACCACCACCTCGTTCGTGCTCGGGATCGTCACCGAGTTCGACGGCAGCTTCGACGCCTACATCGGGGACTTCGTTGCCGTCGTGGGCCCGATCTTCGACGCCCTGCTGCAGTTCGTGGTCGGCGGCGCGGCGGTGACCCCGGTCGCCCAGAACGTGGCGGCGTTCGGAGCCTTCATCGCGCACAACGACGCCTCGCAGCACCTGCCCAACGGCGGCCTCTTCCAGGCCTACACGGCCACCGTCCCGGAGATCCTCGCCAGCCTGCCGCCCGCGTCCTGAGCCACCCGGCTCCCGGTGAGCCGGCTCCCGGCGATCGCCGGCGCTTACCTCCTGCGCCACTCAGGGAGACCAACATGGCGAGCTCCGCGATCGACTACTCCGACGTCCAGGGCACCATTCTCCGCGGCTACCGGGTGGACCTGGCGCGGCATTTCATCCTCTGTATCACCAACCCCGTGGCGGCGGGCGCGCTGATCGGCGGCCTGGTGGACGGCGCCGGCGGGCTGCCGCGCGTCACCACGGCGGCGCGGTGGGCGGTCAAGCCGGAGTGTTTCGTCAACCTCGCCTTCACCGGCGCCGGGCTGGCCGCGCTCGGTCTCACCCCGGCGCAGCTGGCCACCTTCGACGCCGCCTTCCAGCGCGGGGCCACCAGCCCGGTGTCCGCCGCGACGGTCGGCGACGTCGGCGAGAGCGCTCCCGCCAGCTGGATCGGCGGCCTGGCGAACGCCGCGCAGGTGCACCTGGTGCTGAGCCTGTGGGTCGACGACGACCCGGCGGTGCTCGAGGCGGTGACCGCACGGCTCCGCCAGGCGTTCGCCGGCTGCCTGTCCGAGCTGTCCGCGCACGACGCCCACGCGCTGCCCGCCAACCGCGTGCACTTCGGTTACCACGACAGCATCGCGCAGCCGACGGTGATCGGCGCCCCGCCCAGAAAGCATTCGATCCCCGACGATCAGAACCCGGTGGCCACCGGCGAGTTCCTGTTGGGTTATGCCAACGAGAGCGGCGGCTCCTACACCGTCAAGCCTGCGGAGCTATCGCTCAACAGCAGCTACGCCGCCTTCCGCATCCTGGAGCAGGACGTCGCCGGCTTCGAATCCTTCCTTGCCGCCTATGGCGCGAAGGCCGGCATCGACCCCGAGCTGCTCGCCGCCAAGGTCTGCGGCCGCTGGCGCAACGGCAACCCCCTGGCGCTGGCGCCCGACGTCCAGGGGCCCGAGCTGCCGCTGGCGCAGCTCAACGACTTCACCTACGTGAGCGCCGACGCCGCCCAGGACGACACGCTCGGCATCCGCTGTCCCATCGGCTCGCACATCCGCCGCAACAATCCCCGCAACGCCGCGATCGTCGGCACCGACAGCACCCATCACCGCATCATCCGGCGCGCCATTCCCTACGGTCCCGCTTACGATCCCGCCCGGCCCGTCTCCGCCCCGCGCGGCCTGGTCGGCTATTTCATCAATGCCAGCCTCACCAATCAGTTCGAGTTCTTGACCGGCCAGTGGAATCTCCTCTCCTCCTTCGTGAAGTCCGCCTTCGGACCCGGCGGCCCCAACGCCGGCAACGCCTTCTTCAACATCAGCGGCCAGGACGTTTTTCTCGGCGTCAACGACCCCGGTGCCAGCAAGTTCACCCTCGCCGCGCTGGGCGCCAAGGGCCAGAACAACAAGGTCCTCAAAGGCTTCCCCCGCCTCATCTTCACCCGCGGCGGCGCCTACTGCTTTTTCCCCAGCATCCACGGTCTGCGCTACCTGGCGGCGCTGCCGGGCCATCCCGCCGCCTGAGCCGGGCCGATCCCCCGTCCGGCGGAATATTTCCGCGGCACGCGAGTCTCATCGCCAGCGGGGAACGAACCTCGCTACCGAACGCCGCGGTTGAAACCTTTGTCCGCCGCGGCCTGGAAAGGGATTCGCAATGAAACTCACCCGCTCTGCTTGCCTTGCCTTGCTGCTCTCGCTCGCCGGCCTGACCGCCCATGCCACGACCTTGACGATCGATCGTGACCTGCCTCCTGCCGCGGGAGTGATCGGCACGTCCTTCGCCGCCGATACCGCTGGCGATCGCGCCTGGGTCGACGTGGACTTCATCGACCACACCGCCGATGGGGAGGATCTGGTCAAGACGCAGCGCGTGGCGCTGCCCGGCCTGAGCTATGACGCGGCCAGCAGAACCATCCGGCTGCAGGACGGCGAGCGGCAGCTGACCTGCGCGGTAGGCAGGAAGGTGCTGTGGGCCACCTCCTTCCGCGCCACCTCCGACTGCCCGCTCGCCGTGCGGGAGGTCCAGAAGAGCGCGGATGGCGGCCCGGTCTCGTCCGGCAACACTCACATCGTCGTCGAGGTGAAGACCGCGCGCTAGTCCAGCCCGCTGCTGTCACCCGCCGGCCGCGTCGCCGCTGACCACCCGCTCGCCGGGACCAGCGGGACGCGGCCGGCCCCCGTGCGCGCCGCCCGAGCCGTAACCCATCGCTGGCGCCGGTGCTATGGAAACCATTTCTAGGGCAGCCCGAGCACCTGGCGGGCGCGGTCGCGGAAGCGGCGGCTGAGGGTGAGGTGGGTGCCGTCCGCGAGCAGCACCTGGCAGTCGCCGTAGAACAGCGGGTGGATCTCCTTGACCCGGTAGGAGACGGCGACCAGCGTCCAGATGCCGAGCGAGAGGAGCCAGGCTGGCGGGCGATCGTCCACGCCCGATGATCCCCCGGGCCAACCGCCGCCGCAAGAGCGCGCCGGCGCCGGCGGCGGGGTCTCTCGCTGGCTGGAGTGGAGCGGGGGCCGCCCCGGGTGCGGCTACCCGTAGCCCAGAGAGCGCAGCTGCTTGTCGAGCTCGGAGGGGAGCGGCGACGACTTCCTGGGCGTCGCGGCGTCGCGGCTCTGGTAGCGGTTGAGCGTGCGCAGCCGGCTCATCAGGAAGCCGAAGCGCACGCCGGCGGCGTCGGCCAGGTTGTGCTGCTCGCGCGGGTCGCGGGCCAGGTCGTAGAGCTCGGCGTCGGGGTTGGGGCTCTCCCTGACCAGCAGGTGCATGCCGCCGGCGACCAGGCTCGAGATGCGGGTCCCGGCCAGGGACAGGTCCGAGGACACCTCGCGCGCCGCCGGCGCGCCGCCCTGCGCCAGCAGGCGGAGGTCGGTGCCCGGATAGGCCGGCGGGGTCGGGATGCCGGCGGCGGCGAGGAGGGTCGGCAGCAGGTCGACCTGCTGCGCCGGCGCCTCCACCCGCCGGCCCGCGGCCAGCCCGTCCGGCCAGTGGACGATCAGCGGCACGTGCAGGATCTCCTGGTAGAGGCTGTGGCCGTGCGCGAACAGCCCGTGGTCGAGGAACTCCTCGCCGTGGTCGGAGACCAGCACGACGACCGTCTGGTCATAGAGGCCCAGCTCGCGCAGCCGCCGCAGCAGGAGACCGAACTGGCTGTCGTTGTGCGCGATCTGGGCGTCGTAGAGCGCCTCGAAGTTGTCCCTGATGCCGCTCCTGCCGAGGCCGGGCCGGGCCGCGAGGGCGGCGGCGACGTCCTTGGGTCCGGGACGGCAGAGCGCGGCGTCGGCATGGGCGGCGAAGCGCTGGCGGTAGGCCGCCGGCGGCAGGTAGGGCTCGTGCACGTCCATGGTGTGCAGGTAGGCGAAGAACGGCCGGCCGGGGTCGCGGGCGCCGAGCCAGCGGAACAGCTCGGCGTCGATCTTCTCGGACGGCTGGGCGACGAACGGCAGCGCCGCGCGGTCGAACAGCTCGACGAAGCGATCGAAGCCGCGGTCCAGGCCCGCCTCGGCAGAGACCGCGGGATTGGTGGTGATGCCGAGCGTCTGGTAGCCGGCGTCGCGCAGCATCTCGGGAAGCGTGCGCACCGGCGCGGCCAGCGTATCCATGCGCTCCATCACGCCATGCGACAGCGGCGGCAGGCCGGTCAGCATGGAGGTGACCGCGCTCTTGGTCCATCCCGACTGGGAGAAGGCCCGGGTGAAGACGGTGGAGCGAGCGGCGAAGGCGTCGATCTCCGGCGACACCGGTCGCGCGTAACCGTAGGCGCCGAGGTGGTCTGCTCGCAGGGTGTCGATCATGTAGAGCACGACATTCGGCGGCGTCGGCGGCGTCGGCGGTGTCGGCGGCGTGGGCGGCGTGGAGGGAGCGGCGGCGGGCGGGGTGGCGGCCGGCTGGCCGGCCGGCGCGGGCGGGGCGGCGCCGCCGCCGCCGGTGCAGCCGGCGGGGGGCACCAGCTCGGGAGCTTCGAGCAGCAATCCGGCGGTCTCGGCGCCGGCGGTCTTTCCCGGCCAGGCCAGGAACGACACCCGGGCGGCGACGGGCTTCTGGTTGGTCAGGGGCAGGCTGGCCGGGGCGGCGAAGGTCGGCTGCTCGAAGCGCAGCGCGTGGCTGTCGGCGCCGTCCCAGTCGACCCTGACCTCGAGGGTGGCGCCCGCACCCAGCCGCGCGGTGCCATAGGGCTGGACCGTCCGCCAGCGCAGGCTGCTGCCCGGCGGGACCTGGACGTAGAAGGCGACGCGGGTGCGGAAGGGCAGCAGCAGGGTGCCGGCCCGCGGCGAGGCCTGGGGCTGTTGCCGCGCCGGCGCGGACTTGACGCCGAAGCCGATCCAGTCCCAGGCGACGGCGAGGCGCCGCGGCTCGGGGGCGCCGTTGGGATCGGGCGGCTCGGACCGGAAATAGGAGGGGCGCAGCTCCAACCGGTTGTCGCCCGGGCGCACGGCGGCGGCGGGTACCGCGACGTCATAGGTCTGGAAATCCGGCTTCAGGCGGGTGACCCCCACCTGCGTCCCGTTGACCAGGATGGTGACGTCCTGGGGCGGGGTACCGGCGGCGACGTCGAGGGGCCGGCAGCGGAGGTAGAGGGTGAACGGCTCGGCGGCGAGGCGGGTGAAGCGGATGGTGGAGGCGCCGCCCATGGACCAGACGAACGAGGTCTTGCCCTGCCAGAGCTCGTCGATGGACCAGCCGGCGAGCAGCTGCGGGCGCGCCGCGCGCGTCCCCAGGTCGAGGAAGGCGGTCTCGGGCTCGATCGCGGCCGCGGCGGCCTGCTGGGCGAAGTCGATGTGCGCACAGGACGCTTCGCTGGAGCTGCCGGCGCGGAACGCCGCCAGGGCGGCGGCCAGCGCGAGGCAGCAGACGAGGCGCCGCGGGCGGCGCGGCATGGCAGCAGCGAGGTTCATGTCATCTCCAGGCTGGCGCTCAGGGCGCCGGCATGGCTCGCCGCCGCGCCGGCGGCGGAGGGCCTGAACAGGTGGGAAGGTTGGTCGGCGCGGCTGGCATTGCCGGCGTCCTGCCAGCCCAGCGCCGCGAAGGCGGTGCTGCCGACGACCGCCGCCGAAAGCGTCCGGCGCACGCTGTCCCGGCCCCGCGCGCCGGTGTCTCGCGCCAGGTCGGGCCGGTCGTAGATCAGCTGCATCAGCGCGGCGGCGTGCTGGACGTCCGGCTCGGCCCACATGCTGCCGCGCTGGTAAGGTCCGTCCGCCACCGCCACGGTGGCCTCCCGGTAGTCGACCAGGAAGGAGTTGTCGGGGCTCATGAACTGCAGGTTCCCCGAATAGCCGGTGGCGATCACCGGCATGCCGTAGGCCATCGCCTCGGCGCAGGTGTAACCGAAGCCCTCGGCCCGGTGCAGGGAGACGTAGCAGTCGCCGGCGGAAAGCAGCCGCAGCAGGTCGTGACGCGCCAGCGGCTCGACGACCACCCGCAGGTCGAGCCCGCCGGGCGCCGCGGCCAGCAGCCGCTTGATGCTCTCCCGGTGCTGCAGCCGGTGGCCGTTGGCGATGCGCAGCACCAGGCAGACGTCGTCGCGGCCGGCAAACGCCTGCGCGAAAGCCCTGATCACCGCTTCCGGGTTCTTCCTCTCGATCGAGCTGTTGGCGTCGAAGACGAAGACGAAGGTGAGCTTTCCGGGCTCGAGGCCGAAGTCGCGCTTGGCGCCGGCCGGCGGCAGCGCGTCGCAGTCCAGCACGCAGGGCACGGTGGCGACGTCGCGCCGCATGAAGCGCCGCAGGCTCTCGGCGGCGAAGTCGGAGAGCGCCCACACCTGGTCGAAGTCGCGGTAAACCTCCGGCCAGTAGTGGCTGCCGTCGCGTTGCTCCCAGGCCAGGTAGACGACGTTGCGCCGGCCGCGGGTGACGTGCTCGGGGTAGCGCGCCAGCAGCATCTCGTGCTGGTGCGGGTAGCTGACGAAGAGGTTGGTGTCCAGGCCGTGGTCGTAGGTCCGCACGAAATCCGCCATCGACAGGTCGGCCGCCATGGCCGAGTCGCCCAGCAGGTTGGGCTGGACGCGCACGCCGGCGGCGCCGAGCGCCTGCGCCAGGCCCCGGGAGAGCGTGCCCAGGCCGATGGGGCTCTTGTGGTAGCCGAAGAGGTTGACGCCGCGGGCCTCGGGCAGCGGCGACACCATGCGCCGGCCGGCGTCCTGGCGCCGTGCGGCGTCCTGGCGCTGCGCGGCCTCCTGGAGCCGCACGGCGCCGCCTTCCCAGGCGGCGAGCTCCAGCACCTCGAACACCGTGTTGGCGGCGCCGCGTGGCCGCTGCGCCCGGCGCAGCGTCTCCTCCCGGCGCCGGTCGCGCGCCGTGTGGTGGTCCCGGCGGTAGCGCGCCAGGGCGGTGCGGAAACCGCGGTCGCGCGCCAGCAGCGGTCCGAGCAGCGCCTCCTGACCCTCGTCGAGCAGCGGCGAGGGCGTGCGGCAGGCATTGGCCGCCAGCTCGAAGGTCAGGCCGAGGCCGGCCCACGGCTGCCGCTCCATGACCCAGAGGTACATCAGCACGTCGTCGGCGTCGTACTCCGCGTTGTGGCGCAGCGCGGTGAGCAGGTTCTCGGCGAGCTCCACCCGTCCCTCGCCGACCAGGCCCAGCGGCCAGCGCTCCATGAACTGCCGGGTGCGGTTGAGGAAGGAGAAGATCCGGGCCAGCGAGCGCCCCTCGGCGCGCGCCGCGAAGGCCGCCGCGGCACCCTCGGGTAGGCAGTGGTCGTGGACGGCGGCGGTCTCGAGCCAGCGCACGAAGGCGGCGGCGTCCCCGAACAACAGGTCGGGGAAGCTCTTGCGCACGTCCGCCCGCTCCTCGACCAGGCGGCGGACGAGCGCGATCGGCGACAGGCAGTAGTGCTCGAGCTCGCCGCCCCGCACCGCCGCCGCGAGCGCGGACTGGCCGGCGCCGTCGAGGCGGGCGAGCAGCCGGTGGCGGTCGGCGCCCATCGCCTCCGGCAGCCCGGCGAAGAGCCGCGGGCGCTCCTGCCGGGCCTTGGCCAGCGTCACCACTCCGTGACGGGACGGCAGCACCGGCCGGTAGCGGTCGTAGAGCTCCTGGTAGCCGTGCTCGTAGATCCCGTGCAGCGCGATCCAGCGCAGCATGCCGTCGGGTTGCAGGCGGGCGTTGGGATAGCGCCGCCGCACGTCCGGCCGCTCGTGATAGATGGCGTCGAAGAGCGCCGGCAGCAGGCTGCCGGTGTAGGCGATGGGCGACAGCAGGGCCTCGCAGTAGTGCGCCTCGCCCGCCTCCGTCCAGGGGCTCACCGCCGCGGCCAGCAGCGTCTCGTGGTGCTTGCAGATCCGGCGCATGCGCTCGTCCACCGCGATGCCGGAAGGGAAGGCGTCGAACCGGTACGGCCGCCGCAGGTCCTCCACCGCGCCGTGCTCGCGCAGGCGTGCCGCGAAATGTTCGGTGAGGCGGGCGACGGACGGCAGCACGTAGAGGGAATGGCGGTGGTCGTGGCGGGACAGCGTGTAGGGGTCCGCCAGGGAGTAGCCGCTGAAATGGAAGGCGACCAGCGGCTTGCCGTCCACGGTCCAGGCGTCCTCGCGGGCGGGATCGTCGAGCCCGGCGAATCGCAGGGAGCGGTCGTGGAGGTTCCAGTAGGCGACGTTGTAGGCGGCGTCGCGCAGCACCCGCACCCGATCCACGAAGCTGGACACCCAGTTGAACGCGTTCTGCTCCGTCTGGCCGCCGAGCTCGAGCATGAAGGCGCCTGGCCGGGTCACCAGGTCCCGCCAGACGTGGAGGAAGGCCTGGGCCTCGGCGGTAGCGCGCAGCCCGAACAGGCCGGAGTTGAGCGGCCCGGCGAAGGCGAGGTCGCCCAGCGTCGGCCGCTCCCAGATGCGGTCGGGATGGGGCTGCGGCGCCAGGGTGTGCGGCGTCACCACGAAATCGTGGTCGTCGAGATCGGCGAGCAGCCGCGCGAAGGGCGCGCAGGTGTAAACGTCGGAATCGATGAACACCAGCTTGGCGAAGCGCGTCCGCCGCAGGACGTGATCGAGGACGTAGGGCTTGATCGCGCCGCACATGTCGAGCGCGCTGTACTTGAGCGCCATGTAGTCGAAGGCGTCGCCGCCGATCTCGGGCCGGCCGCAGGCCAGCAGCGTCGTGCCCTCGACGGCGAGCGGCTCCTGGCCGTCCCAGTCGACGATGCCGAGGAAGGCCGGTATGCCGGGGTGGTGCCGGTGGAAGGCGGCGAGCGCCGTCCGCGCCAGGTACAGGTAGTTGCGGGTGCACACCGAGACCACGCAGCAGCCCTGGCGTCCGATGAACAACCCGGGGTCGTCCGCGGCGGCGGTGGCGGTGGCGTCACGGCGCGCGGCGACTGCGCCGTCACGGCGCGTGACGGCCGTGCCGTCACGGCGCGTTGCGACGATGCCTGCGGTGACGGCGACGACGCCTCCAGCATCGGCGAGCGGGGGGGCGCCGGCGAGGTCGGCGGGGGGCGCGCCAGGTGCCGCGGCCCGTCGGCAGGGCGGGAAGCCAAAGTCGCGGCGGACGGTCGCGGCGGCCGGCGCCTCCGGCTCGCCGGTTCCGGCGCGGGTGGCGCCGGCCGCGCCGGTCATGCTGGCCGCCGCGGTGAGGCGGCGCGCCGCGCCCAGCAGCACCCGGCGAAGCGCCCGGCGCACTGGCTGGCGAACATCGCGTTGCGGCGAAAGCAGCATCAGGTGAACCTCCTTCCAAGGGGCCGCGCCGCGACGTCCGGTGGCCTGGACGTCAACTTAGAGCGCGGTGGGGGCGGCGCCAAGAGCATGAACGTGCGCCGGCGATGTCCGTTCGGGGTGGGACGGGCCTCAGTAGTACCAGACCTGCATCCCGAGGGTGAGCTCGTTGCCGTTCTTGAACGGGCTCTCCGTCAGCACCCGCAGGTACTGGCCGCTGAGCTTGAGGTTCAGGCCGTGCAGGTAGTAGTGCATGCCCGCGCCCCACCGCGTCTGGTCGGCCCTCTGCAGGTTGGCGGCGTTGAACCGCTGCGCCTCGAACTTCGCGAACGGTTGCAGCTTGGCCGGCGAGACGAAGTAGGCCAGCTCCACCAGGTAGTCGTTCTGGCGCGCCGGCGCGGCGAGGAAGCTCTCGCCGTCGTAGTGGCTCCACTGGACCTGGCCGGCGGCCTCGTCGCCGCCCGCGACCGGGATGGTGGTGAAGACGTCGGCGTTGTAGGCGTGGTAGCTGTCCTGGCCGTCGTAGCCGGCGCTCAGCGCCAGGATCTTCCGCTTGCCCAGGTTGGTGCCGTGATAGACGTACCCTCTCTCGGTCTCGAAGACGTCGTACTGCAGGTAGACGGTGTCGCGGAGGGCGTTGCGCGAGCCCGTCTCCCTCACCCCCTGGGTGAGCGCCACCCGGTATTCCAGGTGGCCGCCGTCCACCAGGTAGCCCTTGGCCTCGACGCCGGTGTCGCGCGCGGCATCGGCCGGGTTGGCGTTGATGATGATCGTCGAGGTCGGGCTGATGTCCATGGTGAGATAGCTCAACGTCCCCTGCAGGCCGTTGCGGCTGAACGGCACGATGAACTGGCCGGCGTCGAGGGCGAAGGCGCCGGCGAGCTTCCACTCCATCCAGGCGTCCTGGATGATGAAGCCGGTGGCGAGAGCCTTGGGCGCCTTGCCGAGGTTGGGGTCGTCGGTCTGCAAATAGAAGGTGACGCCCGGCGCCACCGAGCCGGTGACCTGGAAGCGGTCCCGCCGCAGGAAGAGGTTCTGGGCATAGCCGCCGGTGGCGGTGGACTGCGTCCAGTCGGCCCAGCCGTTGAGCTGCAATCCGAACCTGAACCACACGTCGTCGTCGACCCTCAGGATCGCCTGCGCCTCCGCCGCGGCGGGCGCCATGGCTGCAAGCACCGCCGTCGCCGCCGCCAGGCCCAACGCCGCGAACCACGTCCGTCCAAGCGAGCGACTCGCCTGCCTCATGCCGGCCTCCCTTTCCTGTCAGCGCAATCTGCGGCCAAACCGTGCCATGCAGCTCGCCGGGACTCTCGAAGTCGTTACCTGCATCATATCTGTTGGCTGCGGCTGGGTGGCGCCGGCGGTGGGGTGCGCGAGCGGTGCCCGTGCTCCCGGTCGAGAGAGTGGAGCGCTTTTCCGGCGCTGCCGCAACGCATGTTCATGCGCGCCGGGCGCGCCAGCCCATTCCGGGGCGCCGCGACGTGCGGGCGGCGCCAGGCGTTAGAATCGCTGCCCATGAGCTGGCGACGGATGGATCGCTCGGCACGGTTGCGGCTGGTCAGCGCGGCGATCCTGATCGCCGGGCTGGTGAGCGCGATGGTGATCTATTACGGCGCCGTTGCTGCCCCGGCGAATCCCCTTGGCGATCCCGAGGACAGCAGGAAGTACCTGCATGACATGGAGCTCTACGGCGGCAAGGCCAACCTGCTCGCGACCGAGGTGCGGGACTGGCTCCACGGCCTCTGGCACGGCAGGCGCCTGGCGTTCACGGTGGCGGTGCTGGCAGGGCTGGTGGCGGCGGGCTTCCGGCTTGCCGCCATCCCCCTGCCGCCGCTGGACGAGCCGGGCGCCGGCGCCCGCGGCGAGGGCGGCGAGGGCGGCGGCGAGCCGCGGGTCAGCCCCCCGCGGGACGGCGCGAAGTGACGCGCGCCGAGGCGGCGCCCGGGCACCGGCCGCCGGCTGCCGGCCGCCGACCCCGGAAACGCCGCGGTGGGCGGCGGCGCGACGGAGATCAGCCGGCCGAGCCGGTGGCGGTCCGCAGCGCCGAGATCGGCGGTTCGCCGCGGTCCAGGGCGCGGTGCACGCCCTGCGACAGGGCGTAGACCTCGCGGCGGGTGAGCTTGGCGCCCGCTCCCGCCGCTGCGACCCGATCGAGCGTGGCGTAGGCGAGCTCGACCGGCAGGGCGGTGAAGGCGGTCAGGCCGCGCTCGGCGCCCAGGCGTTGCAGGGCGAGCACGTATTCGGCCGCGGTATGCAGGTTGGCGCGGGCCAGGGCCAGCACCTCGGCGCACGGCACCCCTTCGGGCAGGTAGCGGCGCCCCTCGACGGCGTCGGCGGCGGCGTCCTTGAGGACGTTGACCAGCTGCAACCCCTCGCCGAAGGCGCGTGAGCGCTGGCGCAGCACGGTGGCGCCGGCCGCGAGCGCGGGGTAGCCGATCAGGAAGAGCTCGGTCAGCAGCTCGCCGACGATGCCGGCGACGACATAGCAGTACCCGCGCAGGTCGTCGAGGTCGCGCAGCCGCAGCTCGCCGCGGTCGTCGGTGCGCGCCACGAAGCCGGCCATGCCGTGGCAGGTGCGCAGGGTGTGCTCGCGGGTCAGCGCGACCGCCGCCGGCGCGAGGCCGAAGAAGGCGTCGAGCACCTGCGGCAGCTCGGCCAGCAGCTCGCGGTAGCCGGGCTGGTCGCAGGGCACCTCCGCCGCCCAGGCCCGCGCGGTGGCGGCGGTGGCGCAGGGGTCGGGATGGAGCAGCAGGCTCTCGAACCGCGCCAGCGCCTCGATGCGGCTGGCGCGCGGCCAGCGGGCGGCGTCCTCGAAGGTATCGGCGACCCGGAACAGCAGGTAGGCGATGGTGACCTGGCGGCGGGTCGGCTCCGGCAGCAGCGGGATCGCCAGGGCGAAGGTGCGGCTGGTGGCGATCAGCAGCTGCTCGAGGTCCGGGCGGACCTCGTCCTCGTAGCCGGCGGCCGCGGGCTGAGGACGCCGCGGCGGCTTCTCGGGCGCGCCTTCCACCCGCCAAGGATACCAGCGCCAGCGTCGGCGTGGCGGCGAAGGTCAGCCGCCGGCTTCGGTGCCGGGGCGCTCAGGCGCAGAACGCCCGCGCCAGGCCGGCCAGGGTGTCGCGGCAGGCGAGGACTTCGTCGATGCGGACCCGCTCGTGCAGGCCGTGAAGGCCCTCACCGCCCGGGCCGAAGAGGACTGACGGGATGCCGGTGTGGCCGAGGATGGCGGCGTCGGTCCAGAAGCTGACGCCGGCGGTGCGGGCGGCACGGCCCTGGGCGGCCAGGGCGTCGGCCAGCAGGCCCGGGAGGGGATGGCTGGACGGCGTTTCGTAGGCGCGGCGCGAGAAGAGCGGGCGAATGGCGAGCTCGATCTCCGGGTCTTCGGCGCGGAGTGAGTCCAGAATCGCCTGCAGCTCGTCCCGCGGCGAGCCGTCGGGCTCGCCCAGCAGGGTCCGGCGCTCGAGCTTCAGGGTGCAGCGGTCCGGGTAGCTGCTGAGCTCGCGGCCGCCTTCGATCAGCGAGGCGTGGAGCGAGGCCGTGCCCAGAAGGGGATGCGGCGGGCGCGCCTGCAGCTTGCGGTCCAGAGCTTCCAGGCGGGAAAGCACCCGGCCCATGCGCAGGATCGCGTCGCGGCCTTCGGCGGGGCGGCTGCCATGAGCGGCGCGGCCGCCGGCGGTCACCTCGAACCAGGAGAATCCCTTGTGCCCCAGGCCGATCGCGAGGTCGGTGGGCTCGGTCACGACCGCGGCATCGGCGCGCCAGGAGCGGACCAGGGCCTCGGCGCCGGCGCTTTCGAACTCCTCGTCGACCACCGCAGCGACGATCACGCGTCCCGCCGCCAGGCCGCCGGTTTCGGCCAGCCGCCGAGCGGCGCCGACCATGGCGGCGACGCCCCCCTTCATGTCCTGCGCGCCGCGGCCGTAGAGCCAGCCGTCGCGCTCGCGCGGAGTGAACGGCGCTTCCATTCCCGTGACGCCCACCGTGTCGAGATGCCCGCAGAGCATCAGCGAGCGCCCGGGCCGGCGCCCCTCGAGGACGCCGACGGCGTTGGGCCGGCCCGGCAGCGCGTCCGTCAGCTCGACGTCGAGGCCGAAGGACAGCATCTCCGCCGCCACGGCGCGGGCGATCTCGCCCTCGCCCGCCGCGCCGGCGCCCTCGCCGGCCAGCGACGGATTGACCGAATTGATCGCGATCAGATCGCGGAGCAGGGTCACGGTGGGATCGTGCATGAGCCTCCGTTGCGCTTGCCGCTCGCGCCCGCCGGTCGAGTGCTGCGTCCGGCGGCGCGCAGGTAGCATACTCGGGCGAGCCGGATGCGGCGGGGTGCCCGCCGACGAGACCGCCGCCCCTCGCGGCTTCGTGATGTAACAAGTTGCGAACGTGGGTCGCCTCTACTTTAGCTGAATAACTTACGGAGGTGTCCCATGGCGAAGCGAGGAGCCGATGTGGCGTCGTTGCTGTCTCATGGTTGCGCTGCCGCGAAGGCGCATGCGGCGACCAGGTCCGGCGCGGTGGCGGCGCTCCTCCTGCTCGCCGGCGTGCTCGGCGCGCCGCGGCCCGGGGCGGCGGAGACCTGCTGGGCGTACGGCGATTCGGTCAATGCGCTGGTGCCGATCAAGTGCGTGCAGAAGGGCGATCTCACCAGCGCCTGCTCCTACGGCAGCCTCGCCTCGCCGACCGACTGCACCGCGGTGCCGGCGGGGAGCCCGCAGACCATCCTCGAAATGCACAAGGTGTGGCACGAATGCTTCGGCGCGGTCGGCGGCTCCAACCCGCCGCCTGGGCGCGGGCAGCGCTGGTACGCCTTCCACCGGCAGTTCGAGTTCGACTACGACGCCTTCCGGCGCGGCATCGGGTTTTCACCCATCGAATCGCTCGATTGGTGCCCAGGCATGGACATGCCGTACGGCACCGACCCGATCCAGCTCGCGCCGGGAGCACATCCTCTCGGTTGCGGCACCGGCACCCCGCGCCCCGACCACGTGCCCTGCCCCGAGTGCATCGCCTTCGCGCAGTGCCTCTTTCTCCCCGGCGGCGGCCCCATCGGCTGCCCGAGCGCTCCGAGCGCCACCTGCTCGACGCCGGACCCCGCCGTGTCCTTCCCCTATGCCTCGCTCGACCAGTTCCAGAGCGTCGACGAGGTGACGAAGCTGCTCGACGCCGAGTTTCACGGCCTGATGCATGGGGCGGTCGCCGATGCCGACAACCCGGGTTTTTACAACCAGGACAACGCCGGATCGAACTGCTCGCCGCGCGACGGCATGTTCTGGCGGCTGCACAAGGCGCTTGACGACGTGGTGCGAGCCTGGCAGGACGTCAAGGCGGTGGACGTGGTGGTGGTGCTCGACCGCTCGGGCAGCATGAGCGATCCCGACGCTTCCGGCTCGACCAAGCTGCAGGCGGCGCTCGCCGCGGTCAACAACTTCGCCGGCCTGCTGGAAACCAGCCGCACCGACGGTCAGGTGAACCGCATCGGCCTGGTCTCGTTCTCCGATTCGGCGACCGCCGATCTGGCGATGACGGCCGCCGACTCGACGCTGCTCGACCCCGCCGGACCGCTCGCCACCGCGCTCGGCCACATCTCGGCGACCGGCCCCGGCGGCTGCACCGGCATGGGCGCCGGCATCCAGCAGGCGATCAACCTGCTCTGCCCGGGAGGCAGCTGCAACGGATTCTCGGGCCCCGGCAACCCGCGCAAGGCGATCCTGCTGCTCACCGACGGCATCGAGAACGTGCCGCCCTGCCTCCAGCCGGCAGGTCCGAGCGGCGGCACCTGCGGCGACCAGTGCTTCGGTCCGCAGCTCGACTACACGCGCCTTTCCTTCACCCAGCTCGTCGCCGTCGGCTTCGGCACCGCCGCAACCCTCGACGGCGGCAAGCTGACCCTGCTCGCCGAGCGCCAGGGGGGCATCTACGTGCAGAACCCGGGCGGCTCGGGCGACGACCTCAAGCACTTCTTCACCAAGGGCTTCGGCGAGCTGACCGACGAGTTCACGCGAGTGGATCCGACCGGCGTGCTGGCGCCGGCCGACGCCGCCTCCGAGCCGGTCGACTACAGCTCGTGCGGCGACTCGAAGCTCACCTTCGCGTCCGGCTGGCTCGATCCGGTTCCCCCGGGGGCGCTGCGCCTTCAGGTCACGACGCCGACCGGCGCCCTGGTGCTTCCCGCGGGGCCGGGAGTCCAGACGGGGCGCCAGGCGACGTGGGATTTCGCGCGCGTCAAGCTGCCGCAGGGGGCGCCCGCGAGCGGCGCGTGGAGCGCGCAGATCATTCGGCCGCACCGCGTCTACGTCAACGGCTTCACTCCCGACAGCTTCGCCGATCCGGCCGCGGGCACCACGCTGGTGCGCGACGAGATTCATCGGCTATGCCCTGACGGTTGCCGGAAGGTGCTCACCGTCGAGATCGGCCGGCGCGGTCCGGTTTCGGCCTACCTGCAGGCGGTCAAGGCGGAAGCGCAGGCGGGGGTGCTGTCCGGGGTGAAGGCGCTGACCGACCCGAAGGAGTTCGCGGCGGCGCTCGCCGCCGACCGCTGGGACCTGATCGTCTACGCCTACATGGGCGCGGAGACCGCCCAGCCCTACGACCAGGCGTTCGCGAACCTGATCTGCGAGAGCCAGCGCGCCGTGCTGACCGACGTGCGCGCCCAGGTCGGCGGTCCGGTCATCCTGCGTTGCGGCGGGGCGCTGCGCGACGGCGCGACCAACTGGCCGCTGCTCGCGGGCGACGGCAGGCTCGCCGCCGGCGCCTTCGCGCTGCGCAACCCGGGCTATCCCGTCTTCAGCTTCGGCCTGCGGCCGACCTCGGCCCAGAGCATCGTGCAGGCGACCGCCGGCGGCAAGGATCCGGCCGTGACGGCGATCGTTGCGGCCGGCAAGGAGGCGCGTTGGTACCTGGACGTCCTCGGCGCCGGGCTCGCCCGCATCGATCTCCAAAACCGCTCGCTCGACCAGCGGGCCGGCGACGAGCTGTTCGCCACCGCCCACATCCTGCCCTCCTTCGTGCCGGCCGGCGGCTTCGACAAGGTCGATGCGCGGGTCGAGGTCACCTACCCGCAGATCGGCCTGGGAACGCTGCTCTCCCACGCCAAGGGCGAGCCACGCCGGGTTGGCGGCGAGATCCTCTCCGCCCGCGTGGCAGCGGCCTCGAAGCTCGTGATCCCCACCGCGACGGCGACGTTCCCGCTGTTCGACGACGCCACGCACGGCGACCTCCTGCCCAACAACGCCTACTGGACCACCGCGCTCACCGGCATCAAGGCGATCGACGGTCCCTACACCCTGCATTTCACCTTCGACCTGACCAAGAACGGCTGCACGACCCGCCGCGAGCTGGTGAGCTCGACCTACGTCGACGTGCGGCCCGATCCCAAGTCGAGCAACGTGCACGTCCTGTCGCAGACCGCGACCCGGACCGGCGGCCTCCTCACCGTCGTCGAGCTGACGCCGGCAGATCGTTTCGGCAACCTGTGGGGACCCGGCCGCTTCGACGCCCGTGGCTGCGAGCCGGCGAAGGCCTGCGAGATCGTCGCCGGCTCGATCGTCGATTCGGGCGCCGGCACCTACCGGGTGAGCCTCGAAACGATCCCCGGCACCTCCGGCATCCGCCTGCAGGCCATCGGAGGAACCTTCGACCTGCCCCTCCCGTGTCCGGGCTGCGCGCGTCTTGCCGGCCTCGAGGTCGACACCGCGCGCCGGTTCGAGCACTCCGCGACCCGCGCCTCGGTCCGCCTCGACAAACCGGCGCCGGCCGGCGGCGCGCTGGTCTTCCTCTCGACCGCCAATCCGCTGGCCGCAACCTTGCCGGCGACCGTCACCATCCCCGCGGGCGAGAGCCAGACGGCTTTCACCGTGACCCTCCACCACGCCCATGACGGCCCGGCGCTGGCGAACCTCACCGCCACCTACGGTGGCTCGGAAGCCCGGGCGGCGGTGACCGTGCTGCCGATCGCCTGGCAAAAGAGCGCCACGGCGCCGGCATCGCAAACGCCCCAGCCTCACCACACGCACGCTCCGCAGGAGCCGGTCAAGCCGCCCGCTCCCTGAGGTCGCGGCGAAGGCGCCCGCGGCGGCCTGGCGCCGGACCAGGCCGCCGCGAAGCGCTGGACCCTTCATCGCCCGGACTCATGTTCGTGCGGGTGTCGTCGGCGGATGCCGAGATCAAAGCCTCCATGGTGATAACATGAATACAAGTTTGTAATCATGATGGAGGCAAACTCATGGTTCGCACCCAGATCCAGCTTACCGACGAGCAATCCCATGAGCTCAAAAGGCTTGCTGCCGAGCGGCGCACCTCGGTCGCCGAGCTCATCCGGCAGGCCACGGAAGGTCTCTTGCGCGATAGCGCGAAGATCAGCGGCGCCGATCGGCGGCAACGCGCCCTTGCCGCCGCCGGCCGTTTCCGGTCCGGCAACCAAGACCTCTCGGCCAGGCACGACGACTACCTTGCCGAGGCCTATGGCGAATGAAGGTTTTCGTCGACACCTCCGCTCTGCTGGCCGTCCTCGATGCCGATGACGCCAACCATGGCGAGGCCCTTAGGGTCTGGCAGGCCTTGCTTGGCACCGATGCGACGCTGCTGTGCACCAACTATGTGCTGCTCGAGACGTTCGCTCTCGTTCAGCACCGCCTCGGTCTGGAAGCGGTGGCGACCTTGCAGAGCGACGTGGTCGCCGTGCTCCGGACGCAGTGGGTCGATGCGCCGACCCATGCAGCGGCGGTCGCTGCCCTGTTGACCGCCCGGCGCCGGAAGCTCAGCCTGGTCGACTGCGTCAGCTTCGAGATCGCCCGCCACCTGGGCGTGGAGATAGTCTTCGCCTTCGATCGCCACTTCGTCGAGCAGGGCTTCCGATGCCTGCCGGGTCACGAGTAGCGACCAGCAAGGAAGCCGCCTCGACGCCGGTCAGCCGCCGACTTCGGTGCCCACGACGGGCTCGCCGCGCAGGGCGGCGGCCAGCAGGCCGGGGGTGGTGCCGTTGGCGATCAGCGACGGGATGCCGCGGGCGGCCAGGGCGAGGGCGGTCTCGACCCGGTGCAGCATGCCGCCGGTGACGTCGGTGCCGGCGGCGGCGCCGATCGCCGGCCGGCCCCCGGCTTCGCCGGCGAGGGCGTCGGCGCCCAGGCGGGGCAGCGGTCCGGCCGGCGGCATCGTAGACGCCGTCGGTCTCGCCCAGCCAGAGCACGCGCCGCACCCGCATCCCGAAGGCCGGCAGCTGATCGGCGAGCAGCTCGAAGAGCCGCTCGGTGGAGCAGATGGCGACCCCCTGCTCGCGATCCAGGACGACGTCGCCGTAGAGCACCGGCAGCAGACCGCGGCCGAGCGCCAGCACCAGCGGCTCGACGGCCATTGCCAGCGGCCTGCCGCCGGCCGCCACCACGGCAGCTCGAGGGCGCCAGGGAGAAGGGGAAGAGGCCGGCGGCGGCGAGCGCGGCGCAAACCTGCCGGTGCAGGGCGGCGGCGCGCTCCTGGGTCCGCGACACCCCCGGCAGCTGGCCGGCGTCGCGCAAGCCGGCGGCGAGGCCGTAGCGCGAGCGGCGACGTGCCCGAACGAGCCGCTGCCGTGCCCGATCACCAGCGCGTCGCCGGCGTTCTCGGCGCCTTCCCGGCGGGCCGCCGCCGGCGCCGCGGCGGCGATCTCGGCCGCCAGGCGGGCGAGCACGTCCGGCCGCACGGCGTCGACCGCGGTCTTGTCGGTGAGCAGGCTGCCGCCGAGCTTGACCAGCGTCACCGCGGACGGCGAGCCCATGCGCGTCGCGATCAGAACAGGTGCTCGTCGTCGGTCTCGGGGCCGCTGCCGACGCGGTCCTGGATGACGAAACCGACCGCCGCGAGGCTCTCCAGGCGCTCGGCCACGTCCTCCTCGGACGTCGGCGTCGCAGATGACGTGGACGTTGGCGCCGGCGTCCATCGTCGCCCAGGCGGCGAGCCCTTCCTGCCGCAGCTCGCGCACCGTGCGCAGCACCGCCACGGTGCCGGGAGCCCAGTAGAAGATCGGCGGCCGCGACGACATCGCGATCAGGTGCAGGTCGACCGCTTCCTCCTCGATCACCGGTCCGAGCAGGCTCGAGGTCGCGCTCGGCGATGGCCCGGCGCACCTTGGCCGAGGCGCTCGGGCAGCAGCTCGAGGCGGCGCGCGAAGTAGGGGCTGGTCGGGGCGCGGCGGTGCCCTTCGAGCGAGGGGACCGCCTTGGGGCCGATCTCGACCACCGCGATGACGTCGCGCAGGTCCCAGTGCTCGGCGTCGGCGAGCTGCGTGGCGTGGCTCGCCTCGGTCGCCCTCGCCCGCCGGCCATTCGACGAAGCCGCCGAGCACCGAGCGCGCACGCCGACCCGCTGCCGCTGCGGCGGGCGAGGCTGCGAGAGCTCGGCGGTCGGAGTGTCGCCGCGGCCGAGGGCGCCGGCGGCCGCCAGGGTGAGCGCGGCGAAACCGGAGGCCGAGGAGGCCAGGCCCGCCGGCGATGGGGAAGTTGTTGCGCGTCGCCACCCGGAAGCGCTCCTCGCTCGCCGGCCCAGTGCGCGCATGCGGTCGAGCTGCTGCCTGACGCGGCGCTGGAACTCGGGCCCCGGCGCGCTGAAGCCGCCGTGCGGCTCGGCCAGCCAGATCTCGTCCTGGTCGCCCTGGCAGCGGCTCGATGGTGCACTGGGTGACGCAGCGGTCGAGGGTCATCGAGATCGAGGCGTTGAGCGGCAGGGCGCGGTCGAGGTCGCGGGCGCCCCAGTACTTGATGAAGGCGATGTTGGCGGGCGCCGAGACGGTGGTCTTGGTCATGAGGTCTCCAGCCGGCAGCCGGCGGCTCCGAGGTGGACGGGAAGGTGGGGGAATGGGCGAAGGAACTCCCAGGCCGCGACGGCCTGCGGATCCGCGATGATAGACCAGCAGCGAGCCGGCGCCGGGGCCGGCGAGCGAGCCGGCGCCCGATACCTTGGCGGCGCCGCCGGCGGCCTCGATCTGCCGCACCAGCGCGCGCACCGGCGCCGGGCACCACGCCCAAGCGCCTCCAGGCACGCCTGGTGCTCGCGGATCACGGCCGTCACTCGCGCCGCGTTCTCCGCGGCGCCACCGCCGACGTCACCGCCTCCGCCCCCGCCCCCGCTCCCGCAGACACCGAGCTCGGCGCGCAGGTCTTCGGCTGCCGCCGCCATGCGATCGAATAGCCGCTCGTGCGCCGCCGGGTCGCGGTCGCGCCGGGTGCGCACCGCCGCCACCACCGCGCCGGTCGCTTCGGCCGGCGTGCCGGTATGGTAGACGCGCAGCTTGCCGAGCAGCGGCGAGCCGGTCGGCAGGTGCTCGCAGGTCGAGCTCGCCGCCCTCCCGGGAGGACAGCCGCCGCGCCCAGAGCAGGCCGCCCCGCAGGCTGGTGGTGGTGTCGACTCCCGAGGGCAGCCCATGCTGCCGGCGCTCCGCCTCGAGCGCCAGGCGCGCGATCGTCGCCGGCGATCGAGGTCGCCGTTGCCGCGCCAGACGGCATAGCCGGCGACCACCGCCACCGCGGCGGCCGCCGAGCTGCCGAAGCCCGCGCCGATCGGCAGGGCGGATTCCAGGCGTAGGCACAGGCCTGGCGCCTCGCCGGGCTCCTCGCCCAGCGCCGCCGCGGCTTCGCCCAGCGCCACCTTGACGACGTGGGCGGGGTCGCCGCCGCGCAGCGCCAGGAAGCCCGCCAGGTCGGGGTCGCGCGGCATAGGCGGCCCAGCCGTCGCGCGCCGCGCCGGCATAGGCGATGACCTCGGCCCAGCTGGTGGCGCTGCGGTGGGCGAGGCCGGGCAGGTCGATCTCGATGTTTCCCGGCAGCCCCGGGAGCCCCGGGAGCTCCGGGTGTGCCGGGGGTGCGAACACCGCGCGCAGGCGCAGGTCGATGGCCGCCACCAGCGCCGGACGGCCGTAGACGACCGCATGCTCGCCCATCAGGATGAGCTTGCCGGGCGCCGACGCGGTGACCGGCGCCCGGACGGCGCGGTTCGAGGGGGCGAGGCCTGCTCGCTTCAGGATCATCCCGGCTGCGTGTTCTCTTGCGACGGCGGCCCTGGCGGGGGACTCCCCGCCGCGGGCCGCCTCACCTGCATGCAATCTGGTGACCAGTCGGCGCCGGTTGCCGGGGACCGTCAGGCCGGCAGCGGCTTCGGGCCGGCCGGCTCGGCGCGCCCCAGCTTCTCGTGGGCCCGCGCCAGGTCCTGCGAGGTGAAGGCGGCCATCAGCGACAGCTCGCCGGCGAGCACGATGGCGCCCAGGATCTCGGCCAGCCGCAGGGTGGCCTCGCCGCGGCGCACCGGATCGGGGGAGACCCCGAGCATCGCCAGCGCCTCGCGCTGGGTGTCGAGCGCGGTGCCGCCGCCCACCGTGCCGAGCGGCACGTCCGGCATGAAGATCGACGCGAACACCGCGTCCTGGCCGCGCGCCTCGATGCAGGTGACGCCAAGCGAGCCCTCGACGACGTGCGCCGGATCCTGGCCGGTGGCGATGAAGAAGGCCGCCAGGACGTTGGCGTAGTGGGCATTGAAGCCCAGCGAGCCGGCGGCGATCGAGCCCAGGAGGTTCTTGCGGTACTGCACCTCCACCAGGTCGCGGGCGTTGGTCTTGAGGTTGTGATGGAGCACCGGCGCCTCGAGCAGGATCTCGGCGTAGATGCGCTTGCCGCGGCCTTCCTGGAAGTTGATCGCCGCCGGCTTCTTGTCGACGCAGTAGTTGCCCGAGAGCCCGATGCAGGCCACGCCGGTGGCGGGCTCGATGAGATCGGTGACCACCCGGTCGCAGGCGATGGTCGCCATGTTCATGCCCATGGCGTCGCCGGAGTCGAAGCGGAAGCGGAGGAAGACGGTGGTGCCGAAGGCGAACGGGCGGACCTCGAGCAACCTGAGATAGCGGCTGGTCGCCTCGGTGACCGCGGCGCACGTCCTCGTAGTGGTCCTGGATCCAGCGCAGGAAGGCCTGGGTCTGGACGATGCCGGAGGTGCGGAAGACCGGCGCCCGGGTCATCCCCACGTCCTCGACCCGGACGACCGCGCCGCCGGCCTCGCGGATGGCGGTGCAGCCGCGGTTGGTGCTGGCGACCAGCGCCGCCTCGGTGGTGGCGAGCGGCACGTAGACGTCGCCGTCGATGTGGTTGCCGCGCACCCGCAGCGGACCGCAGATGCCCATCGGCACCTGCGCCACGCCGATGAAATTCTCGCAGTTGCGACGCGACGCGCGGGTCACGTCCAGCGAGTGATGGGCGATGTTGCTGAGCGGCGTGCGGGTCATCTCCTCGAGAGCGCTGCGGCGGATCGTCCGCTGCCTCCTCCGGGGCGAGGTCCTTGGGTAGCTGATGAAAGCGGCGTTCGCCTTCGACCAGGGAACGGACCAGCTCGGCGCGGGTCGGGCGAGCGGCGGCTGCCGCGGTGGCGACGAAGCTCGTGCTATTGGTGGTCATCTCACGACCCCTTACGGAGCTTGGCGTGACGCAGCTCCGCGACGGTTGTCACTCCCAGGCAGAACATGCAGATCTTGAGCTCCAGCACGATCCTCTGCACTTTCTCCACCACCCGCTCCGGCGACTCGGTGGCCGGCTGCAGGAAGGGGAACGCCATCCCTGCCAGATCGGCGCCCAGGGCCAGCGCCTTGGCGACGTCGAGGCCGTTGCGCAGGCCGCCGCTGGCGATCACCGTCAGGCCGGGGACCGAACGCACCTGCTGGATCGAGAGCGGCGTCGGAATCCCCCAGCCGGCGAAGACCTCTCCGAGGTCGAGATCGCCGGCGCGCTCGCCCTCGATGCGCGCCCAGCTGGTGCCCCCGACCCCGGCGGTGTCGACGATGCGAATGCCCTGCCCGGCCAGGGCGCGGGCGGTGGCGGCCGACGATGCCGCAGCCGATCTCCTTGGCAATCACCGGCACCGGCAAGGCGCGGGCGATCTCGCCGATCTTCGGCAGCAGTCCGGCAAAGTCTCGCTGTCCCTCGGGCTGAATCGCCTCCTGCAGCGGATTGAGGTGCAGGATCAGCGCGTCGGCCCCGATCATCTCCACCGCCTGCAGGCATTCGCGGATGCCGAGCCCGTAGTTGAGCTGCACGGCCCCCAGGTTGGCGAGCAGCGGCACCGACGGCGCGACCTCGCGGACCTGGAACGTATCAGCTTTACGCGGGATCCTCCAATGCCTTGCGCTGCGAGCCGAGGCCGACCGCGATGCCGCATGCGCTCGGCGCCCGCGGCCAGGTTGCGGTTGATCAGCGCCGCGGCGGCGGTGCCGCCGGTCATCGAGGAGATGAGCAGCGGCGCCGCGAGGCGCTGGCCGAGGAAATCGACCCCCGGATCGATGGCGTCGAAGTCGATCTCCGGCAGCGCGGCATGCTCGAAGTGGTAGTCGTCGAAATAGTTGGCTCCGAGCTGCATGCGCTGCTCGAGCGCCAGCCGGATGTGCTCCGCCTTGCGGTCGCGTTCGGGCGCCGGTTGGCCGGCGGGCCCCGCGGTGCGTTCAGTGGCCGGCGCGGTCGCGGGCGCCAGTGGCGGCGAAGCCGGAGTCGGGCTCATTGCTCCCGCTCCCGGAGGTAGTCGAGCAGGCCCGCGAGGAACCGCGGCCCGGTGGCGTCCTCGAGGCGCTCATCGTGCCCTCCGTGCCCGCCGCCGATGGCGCCGCTGGCCAGCAGCGCGTCGAGCGCGCGGCGCGCGGCGCCGAGTCGCTGCGCGATCATCGCCGCGACCATGCGCCGTGCCCCGGTGCGCTCGAGCACGACCTGGATGCGGGAGACCTCGGCGGCGGTCAGGTCGGGGTTGCCGAGCGCGGCGGCGATCTGCTGCCGGTCGGCGGGGCTGCCGTTGACCAGGGCGTGGTGGATCAGCAGCGTGAACTTGCCTTCGCGCAGATCGTCGCCCACCGGCTTGCCGATCGTCGCCGGGTCGCCGAACATACCCAGCAGGTCGTCCTGCAGCTGGAACGCCTCGCCGACCGCGGTGCCGTAGCGCGACAGCTCGGCCAGGTGCCCGGGCTCGGCGCCGGCCAGCAGGGCGCCGAGCTGGATCGGCCGCTCGGCGGTATAGCGGCCCGACTTGAGGCGCAGCACGCGCAGCAATTCGGCTTCGCGCGCGCTGTCGACGGCATGGGCGGCGTGGGCGCCATTGCCAGCATGGGCGGCATTGCCAGCATGGGCGGTATCGAAGGCGGCGCCTGGCGCGGCCTCCGGCGAGTCGGACAAGGTGGCGGCAGAAACCGACCCGGCGACGCCGGCAACGCCTCGGTGGGCGAGCAGGAACTCGAGGTACTGGCCGCCGATCACCTCCTCGCACATCTCGGAGAAGCAGCGGTTGAGCTCGACCCGATGTGGCGCCGGGGGCGGCGGCACCGCCTGGCGGATCGTGGCGCCGCTGCCCGGCGCGGCTGGCGACGAGGACGTGGCGGCGGCGGGCCGGACCATCTGGCACAGGGCGGTGGTGAACAGCTCGACGGCGTAGCTGTGCGCCAGATCGCCGAGCAGGATCGCGACCGAGCGGCCGAAGTCGCCGGAGTCGCCGCGCCAGCCGCCGGCGCGATGCAGGTCGCGGAAGCGAGCGTGCGCCGCCGGCTGGCCGCGGCGCACCTCGGCATGATCCATGATGTCGTCGTGAATCAACAGGTAGGTGTGGAGGAACTCGGTGGCGAGAGCCACCGGGATCACCTGCTCGTCGCAGCGGCCACCGCAGGCGCGGTAGGTGTAGTAGACGAGCGCCGGTCGCAGCCGCTTGCCGCCCTGGGCCATCAGCCGTGCGACGCCATCCACCAGATCCCCCAACCCGCTCAGGCCGTCCACGCCGGCGGCAGCGGCCGGAGGGGCCGAAGCGGTTCGAGCGGCCGGCGGGGCTGACCCACCTGCGATTGCGGCCTTTCCCGAGCCAACAGCCGTCTCCGAGCCCAGGGCCGTTGCCAAGCCCAGGGCAGGTTCCGAGCCCAGGGCAGGTTCTGAGCGCAGAGCAGCTTCCGACCGCAGGCCAGTTCCAGACCGCAGGGCAGCCTTTGAACGCAGGGCCGTTTCCGAGTCCAGAGCAGCCTCCGAGCCCAAGGCAGGTTCCGAGCCAGGGGCGGCCGCGCGCTTGCCCGCCAGGAAGGCGCCGATCTCGCGGTCGAGGCGTTCGCGGAAGCCGTCGATCAGGTGGCTGAAGCCTGCCGACCCGACCGCCGCCAGTGGGGTAGCGGCGCCCGGCGCCAGAGAGGCAGCGGCGCCCGGCGCCAGAGAGGAAGCGGCGCCCGGCGCCAGAGGGGTAGCGGCCGCCGGCGCCAAGGGCGACGGCGCGCCGGAAGCCTGCTGGCCGGACTGCATGGGGGTGGCGGTTCTCAAGGCGACAGATCCCGTGTGTCCATCCATCTAGGAAAGCGCATTTGCTGTCGAATCTCGATCGCGGGCCGGCATTCTCGGCCCGTTCGCGCGGCCCTCCATCGTCCCCCGTGGAGGTATCGCTCGCCCCGGCCAAGTGTACTCGAATTCCAGCGGCCCGTCCGGTCCTCGCGGCCCTTCGATTCAAGTATTTGAACCGCCTGGTCATCGCCCCTCGTCCCCATGATCTCGTCTTCCCGGCTTTGCCTTGCCCGGCCTCGGATCAGGCCGAGCGCCCCCAGCATCGCCAGCCGGAGCCGCGGCGCGACTGTCGTGGGCGCGCGGAATGCCGGGAGGCCGCATGGAATCCGGGACTGGCGGAGCCGGCGGAGCAGGTGGGACCAGGGAAGCCGGCGCGACGCCGGGGTCCTCCCGTGCGGCACCTTGGCTCGCCGCGGCTGCCGCAGCCGCCGCATTGCCGGGCTCGCCGGTCTCCCCGACCGCGGCCGCCGTGGCGACCGGCCGGGCCTGATCTCGCCGGGCACCTGCCGCCGTGGCGACCGGCTGGCCTTGCTCCCGCCGGGCGCCTGCCGCCGTTGGCGCCGAGCCGGGTAACGTCGCCGGAGCCGGCGCTCCGCCCAGCCCGCCCGCCGCGGCAAGCGCCGCCAGGGTTGCCAGGCAGCTGTGCCAATAGCGCAGGAGGTTGTGGAAGCCGTCGAGCATCTGGGCGAGCGCCAGCTCTTCCTCCGGCGGCAGTGGCGCGAGAGGCAGGTGATCTGGCCCGTGCTCGAAGTCGCCTCCGGCGAGCACCTGGTACAGCTCGCGGTTGCCGCCGCCGGCTGCGCCAGCCGGATAGGCGCCGGCCGGATGGGCACCGCCGGCGGCGCCGGCGACGCTCCCTCCAGCCGGGCCGTATGCCGCCAAGGCGCTGCTCCGCCATCCCTCCGGCGGCTCTGGCTGCCGTAGCGGGTGCCTCGGGCTCGCGGGCGGGAAAGCTGCGGCCGCGGCCCGGTTTTCCAGGCCCGCCGTGCCCGCCAGGTCCGGGAAGCTGGCGTAATCCGTTGGACGGCCGGCACCGGGATGCCCGCGCGGATCGGTGCCGGTCCGCTCATGCACCTCGTCGGCGAGCGGCACGCCGCGCGAGCTCTGCGCCTGCTGGTAAGGAGCCGGGCGCTGGTAGGACGGCCAGGCCTCGTCCCAGGCGCCGGTGCCTGGAGTGGTGTCGCGCCAGCCCTTCATCAGCTCCGGCCTGCCGTTGACGATCTGCAGGGCGTTGTGCAGATCGTTGAGATCGCTGCCGAGCGTCTCCAGCAGCTTGTCGAGAGTCTCGAGCGAGGGGCGCTGGCGGCCTGTCTCGTAGGCCGACAGCATCCCCTTGGTGATGCCGGCGTCCGACGCCACGCGGTACTGCTTGCGGACCTGGCGTTCGCGCAGCCAGCGCAAGGCCTGGCCCAGGCCGGTGAGCACCGGAGCGGAGGAGGCGGGAGGGACGGGCGGGCGGTTGAAAGTAGGCACGTTTGAAATCTCCCTGAATGCGGCCTCTAGCCTCGCCGGCAAGGCCTCTCACATGGCCCGAGCGGCGTTTTGAAACGTTGCAGCAGCGACGGCGTTCCGCCGGTAGATCGGCTGCCGGTGTCGCGCGCCAGCCGCTGCCGGGCCATGGCGTCACTCTAGGCGTAAACAAGGCGTAAGTCAAGGCGAAAATCGGCGCCCGACGGACGCGCCGCGGCAGGGTGCGGAAGTACCGAGCCGAGCCTCGCGACCGCGCGCTCAGGACGGCGCCGGCTGCGGTCCGAGGCACGGAGCCAGACCCGGCGTCGTCCGGTATCCTAGTGCCCGTGGCGGCGCGCTATCTGGTCAACGAGATGTTCTACAGCCTGCAGGGGGAGGGGGTGCGTGCCGGCACGCCCAACCTGTTCCTGCGGCTGGCGCGCTGCAACCAGGAGTGCCGGGTCGAGACCCATGGCTTCGATTGCGACACCGAGTTCGAGTCCGGTCGCTGGCTCGCCGCGCCGGAGATCGTCGCCGAGGCCCGCGAGCTGTCGGCCAGTTGCGGCTGGATGGTGCTGACCGGCGGCGAGCCGGCGCTGCAGCTGGACGGCGAGCTGATCGCGGCGCTCCATGGCGCCGGCCTCTCGCTGGCCATCGAGACCAATGGCAGCGTCGAGCTGCCCGCCGGCCTCGACTGGATCACCGTCAGCCCGAAAGTTGCCGAGCATGCCATCCGGCAGCGCACGGCGCACGAGGTCAAGTACGTGCGCGGCTTCGGCCAGGCGCTGCCGCGGACCGTGGTCGAGGCCGAGCACTACCTGATCTCGCCCGCTTTCGACGGCGGCGGGCTGGATCGCCGGGCGCTCGCCTGGTGCATCCGGCTGTGCCAGGAGAACCCCCCGTGGCGCCTGTCGGTCCAGCAGCACAAGCTATGGGGAGTGCGGTGAGCGGCCAGCCGGCCGAAGTCGGCAACAGTTCGGCGTTCGGACCGGCAGGAACGACCGCGATCCGCCAGCCGGCGCGGGTTCACCAGCCAGTGAGATCCCGCCGCCGCCGGCCGCGGTAAGCGAGCAGGCTGCCGCTATGGCGATGGCGCCAGGATGGCCAGCACCAGGAGGCGCTCGCTGCCGGTGTTGCGGATGCCGTGCGGGACCTCGGCCGGCGCGATGAGCAGGCTGCCGGCGCTCATCGGCAACTCCCGGCCTGCGAGCAGGAACAGGCCGCTGCCGGCCAGCACGTGGTAGACCTTGTCCATTCCCGCGTGCGCGTGCAGCCTGTGCTCCTGTCCGCTCTCGAAGGCGTTGAGGCCGACGAGCAGCCGTGACGACTGGTACAGGGTGGTCTTGCCCATCCTGGCCGGGTCGTAGGCCGCGTGGTCCTCGGGCCGGATCGGGATCGGGTGGTCGATCGTCATCGCAGTCCTCTCGCGGGCCTCGCCTGGGCTCGAGCCCTGCCGCAGCCCGGGTCGCTACAATGATACGTGCAACGATCCGACAGGAGGTGCGAGGATGGCCATGAGGCTGCGGACGCGGTCCGGAGCGCGAGCGGGCGGGCGGGGCGGCGGCACCCGGTTGACGGCTGTGCTCGGTCTGGCGGCGGCGGCGAGCTTGGCGATTTCGGCGGTTCTGGCTCTGCCGGCGGCGCCGGTGCTCGGCGACCCGTCGGTCGATCGTCCCGCCACCACTGCCGCTGGCGCCACTGCCACCACAGCCTCCGGCGCCGCCACCACCACCGCCAGCGGCGCCTGGCGGCCGCCGGAGCCGGCACTGATCGAGCGCGCCCGGCGCCTGCTGCGCCAGACGCCGCTGATCGACGGTCACAACGACCTGCCCTGGCAGCTGCGGGAGCGGTTTCACGATCAGCTCGCCAAGCTGGACCTGCGGCGCGACGCCACGGCTTTGCTGCCGCCCCTGCACACCGACATCCCGCGCCTGCGCCAGGGCGGCGTCGGCGGCCAGTTCTGGTCGGTCTACGTGCCGGTCGAGCTCGTCGGGCCGGCCGCCGTCCAGGCGGTGCTCGAGCAGATCGACGTCGTGCACCGTCTGGCCGAGCTCTATCCCGACACCTTCGAGCTGGCCGCCACCGCCGACGACGTGGTGCGCATCCACCGCGCCGGCCGCATCGCCTCGCTGATCGGCGTCGAAGGCGGGCATTCGATCGGCGATTCGCTGGCGGTGCTGCGCGAGCTCTATCGCGCCGGCGCGCGCTACATGACGCTCACCCACGAACGGAACGACGACTGGGCCGACTCCGCCACCGATCAGCCGCGGCACGGCGGCCTGACCCGGTTCGGCGAGGAGGTGGTGCACGAGATGAACCGGCTGGGGATGCTGGTGGACCTGTCGCACGTCGCTCCCGTCACCATGCGGGCGGCGATGGCGGCGTCCGCGGCGCCGGTCATCTTCTCGCACTCGTCGGCCCGGGCGCTCGACGGTCATCCGCGCAACGTGCCCGACGAGGTGATGGCGATGCTGCCGCGCCAGGGCGGCGTGGTGATGGTGAGCTTCGTGACCTCCTTCACCTCCGAGGCGGTGCGCGGCTACGGCGCCGAGCGCGACGGCGCCGCGGCGCGGCTCAAGGCGCTCTATCCGGAAGACGCCGGCCGGGTCGAGCACGAGCTGGCGGCATGGAGCGCCGCCCATCCCGCACCGCACGCCACGCTCGCCCAGGTCGCCGACCACGTGGATCACGTGCGCCAGGTCGCCGGTATCGACCACGTCGGCCTGGGATCCGATTTCGACGGCACCACCTCGCTGCCCGACGGGCTCGGCGACGTCGCGCAGTATCCCGTGCTGCTGGCCGAGCTGCTGCGCCGCGGCTACAGCGACGACGACGTGAGGAAGGTGGCCGGCGGCAATCTGCTGCGGGCGCTGCGGGAGGCCGAAGCGGTGGCGGCGCGCCTGCGCACCGAGCGCCCGGCGTCGGACGCCCGCATCGAGGACCTCGACGGCGGCGCCAGCCGCCCGTGAACCGCAACTGGAGTCAAGAGCTGGGCTAGGTACAGCCGCCGCCCAGGCTGGCGGCCAGGGCGGCGCAGGCGTCGATCTGGTCGATCGAGCCGGCGGGCTCGCCGGGCGCCGCCGGGATCGCGTGGGCGGTGCGGTGGAAGAGCGCGGCGACCTGGACCGGAGTCATCTTGGGTTCGCGCTCGAGCAGCAGGGCGACCACTCCCGACACCTGCGCGGCGGCGAAGGAGGCGCCGGAGAAGAAGTCATAGTGGCCGTGGGGCACGGTGGTCAGGATGTCCACCCCCGGCGCCGCCAGGGTACCCGCGGCCAGCCGGCGCGTCGGGAAGCGCAGCCCGCCCTGCAGGTCGTCGCTGCCGGCGACTCCCATCACGCCCGGCTGAGTTGCCGGGAACGAGCGCGCCGCATCGGGACCGTCGGCCGCGACCACCACGATGCCGCGGCCGAGCGCGACCGCGACCAGCTTGGCGATCATCGGATCCGGCGGTCCGGCGAGGCTGAAGTTGAGGATCTGGGCGCCATGGGTGATGGCGAAATCGATCGCCTTGGAAAGGGTGTAGCTGTCGCAGACCGCCGCCGCAGCTCCGGGACGCTCCTGCCAGCAGGCCTTGAGAGCGAAGACCTGCGCCTGGGGCGCGACGCCGACGAGGCCGATGTGGGCGTTGAGCGCGGCGGCGATGACGCCGGCCACCGCGGTGCCGTGGATGTCGGTGCTGAAGCTGGAATCGCCGCGGCCGCCGATCTCGACGAAGTTGCCGGTGCGCGCGATCCGCCCGCGCAGCTCGGGATGATCGAAGTCGACGCCGGTGTCGATGATCGCGATGCGCACGCCCTTGCCGGTCGCCCAGCGGTGCGCCTGGGTCAGGCGCAGGGCTTGCGCGCTGTGTTGCAGCGGCACCTGCAGGCTGGCGACGTTGGCGACGTTGGCGTCTTGGGTGACGAAGCGCTGGACCGGCTCCGCCAGCTCGACCCGCGGATCGGAAGCCAGCCGCAGCAGCAGGGCCTCGATGGGATGGTCGGCGGGCGCCTCGAAGACGATGCATCGCTCGCCCAGCGACTCCATCGACCAGGCGGCCAGCGTGCGCAGGCGGTAGGTGCGCTCGAGATCGAGGGTGATCTGGTCCCAGATCGGCGGCGGCGCCGGCGCCAGGGTGATCATCACCTGCGTCTGCGAGCCCGGCGGGGGTGGGGCAGGTGCGGCTGGCGCCTCGGCGGGCGCGTCCGCGGCTGCCGCGCCGAGCGCGCTGCCGGCGCTGGTGGCGGCGAGTGAGGCGGGCACGCTGCCGGCGGTCCCTGCCGCGCCGGAGCAGGCAACGCAAAGCAGCAGGCCGGCCGGCGCGATCCAGGCAATCGCCCCGAGACGAGGGCAGACCATGGCGGTCAGCGTATCACCGCGCCTCGCGGGCGGCGGCGCCTTCGACCGGCTCGGCGAAGCGCACGATGGCCTGGCTGCGGAGGTAGGCGAGGACGATTCCCAGCGAGTCCGGCGCCGCCTCCGCGGGCGCCAGGCGCGGGGCAGGAGGCGCCGCCGCGGCTGCCGCCGCGTGCGCCGCATCCCCGGCCGCCACGGGGGCGCGGTCGGTCCAGCCGGCGCCGGCTGCCGGCCCCATTCCGGCCCCGGACGGGGACGCCGGAGCCGGGACCTCCAGGGTGTAGGCGCCGAGCGGCGACGGCCCATCCACCAGCCGGCCGCGGGTGCGCAGCAACACCTCGCGAATCTGCTTCTCGGTTGCCGTTTCGACGAACACCAGCCGGATCCGTGGCCTCGCCGCCGCCTCGGCACCGTCGGCGGTCGCCGCCGGCGCGGCGAGGACATGGTAGAGAGCGGCGGGCGGCGCTGCCGGGGCGCTCTGGCCCGCCGGACGGAAGGCGAGAGCGGCGGCGAGCAGCAACATGGCCGCGAGCTGTCCCACCAGCGCGATCCGCACCCGGCGCGGCGTGGTGCCGAGCAACGATGCCTCGCGCGCGCCGGCGGCGCCGGCGCGCGCCGCGCCCCCGGCTTGGCGCTTCCCGACGATCTCGCCCGGCTCGCCGTGCCCGTAGGACCGGCCGAGCTCGTGGCGCATACCGCCAGAGAGGTCATCGATCTCATCGTCATCGCTTGCAGCGCCCACGGTGTTTTCATCGTGTACGTCGTGCGCACCGCTCGCAGCGTGCGCCGCGCTCGCGATGTTCCCACCGTGCCCATCGTGGCCAGCGAGCGCGTCGCGCGCATCGAGCGCCTGGATGCGCTCCATCAGCCGTGCCAGCTGGATCGGGTGCGGCGAAGGCGCGGTCTCCTCGCCCTCCCGCAAGGCGGCGGCGACCGTGCTGCAGCGCGCCGCCTCGTCCCGGCACGCGGGACAGCCGGCGAGGTGACCCTCGACCAGGCGCCGCTCGGTCGCGTCGAGGGTGCCGTTGGCATACCAGGGAAGCAGCAGCCAGACGTTCTCGTGCTGCTCTTCGTGCTGCCTGGAATCCGTCATCGCGCCTCCTCCGAGTCCTCCGGCATCGCCGGGAGCTCGTCCCCCCGGCCCAGCCGCGCTGGCGGTCCGGTCCGGTTCGTTTCAGCCCACATGGCTCGATACCCCCATCTCCGGCAGCAGGTCCCTGAGGCGGCGCCGGGCATGGAACATCCTCGTCTTGACCGTGTTCACCGGGCAGCCGACGATGCCGGCGATCTCCTGGTAGGACAGGCCGTAGTAGTAGGTCAGCTCGACCACCGCCCGCTGCTCGGCCGAGATCGCCAGCAGCGCGCGGCCCACGGTCGTGGCGAGCTGGCGCCGGGCCAGCATGCTCTCGGGCTCGTCGAGGTCGACGGGCTCGAGGACCTCGCGCTCGCGATCCTCTGAAGCCTGCTCCGCCGGCCGGCGCTGTGCCAGCGCCTTCATCGCCTTGTGATAGGCGATGCCGAAGATCCAGGTCGAGGGCCGGGAGCGGCCGTCGAAGCTCGCGGCCTTGTTCCAGATCACCAGCATGACGTCGTTGAGCACCTCTTCGACCATCTCGGCGCGGCGCGTCAGCTTGAAGAGGTAGGAGAAGAGCCGGCGATAGTACAGCGCATAGATCTCTTCGAACGCCCCGCGTTCCTTCGCGGCGATCCGCTGCAGCAGCAAGAACTCGTCGTCACGGGTCATGGCTTGAAAGGTCCTGCCTGGCGTTTCCCACGTCCTGGTTGAAGAGTATGTACCCGGTCGATCCCCGGAAGTTCACCTTGGCCCGGCGCCCAGGTGCCGCGCCTGTTCTGCGGGACGCCGGCTAGAACCCCGTCACCTCGGCGCGGGACATACGGAGTGACCCCGATTGCTGGACGCGAGGTCCATCGCGGGGATCTGGTCCGGGAGCCGGCCGGCGTCATGCTCGGCGCTTGCCCCCGGCGGAACTCTCACCGTATGGACGAGGAATGGAGGTGTCGGATGTTGCGGATGGTGCAGGTCAACTGGTTGTCCCGTGCAGCCGCGGCGGTGGGGCTGCTGCTGCTCTCTTCCTGCGGCGGTGGCGGCGGTGGTGGCTCCATGCCCACGGAGCCGGGGGGCCCGACCACCAAGACGGTGACCGTGACGATCGCGGACTTCTCCTACACGCCGAAGGACGTGACCCTCAACCCCGGCGACAGCGTGACCTGGGTGCTGGCCGGGACGGACTACATGCACTCGGTGACCGCGGAGGACAACTCCTTCAACTCGGGGTTCATCTTCACCCATACCGGCGCCACCTTCACCCAGACCTTCCCCACCGGCGGCAAGACCATCCAATACCACTGCATGACCCACTGGCACACCAACGGGATGGAAGGTTCGATCCGGGTCGGCGCGAACTCGCCGCCGCCGGCGCCAGGGTACTGAGCCGGGCTCGGCGCATGATCCACATGGTCCTCGTCGCCGGCCACCAGGCGACTCATGGGAAGGTCTCGCGAGCAGGTCGGCGGCTGGCGCGCGGCGCCATCCTGGCAGCGCCGGTGCTCCTCGCCGTCGCCGCCATGCTCGCGAGCGGCGGGTGCGGCGGCAGGCTGCGGTCGCCGACCGAACCGCAGCCCACCTCGACGGGCGCGCCGGCGCTGACGTTCATCCAGATCCAGGCCGGGATCTTCACGCCGCGGTGCGCCAAATCGGGGTGCCACGTCAGCGCCTCCGCGGCCGGCGGCCTGGTGCTGCAGGCAGGGCTGGCCTATGCCGACATCGTCGGCCGGCCGTCCCTCGAAGCGCCGCAGCTCGCCTACGTCCGGCCGGGAAACCCGGACGCCAGCTACCTGCTGAAGAAGGTCCGCGGCGATGCCGACATCACCGGCAGCCGCATGCCTTTCGACGGACCGCCGTTCCTCAGCTCGCAACAGATCGCCGGCCTGACGGCCTGGATCCAGGCCGGCGCTCCGAACAATTGACGCCCCGGGCCGTCCACGGGGACTGGAGGAGACCGCGCCGTGCTCCGCTCGCCCGAGACCCACCCCATCGCGTCGCGCCCCGCCTCGCCGCGGCGTCGGGGCGCCCTGGCCGCCGGCGCGGCGGCCGTCTGCCTGCTCTGGATGGGCACCGTGGCGGTGGCAACCGCCGCCTGGTTGCCGGGTCCGGCAGGCGAAGCGGCCGGCGGCGCGATGGCCGCGGCGCCAGCCGCCGCCGAGGCCGCCGTTGGCTCTGCCGCGGCTCCGGCGGACCAGGCTGCAGGCTCTGTCGCCACACCGGCGCCCGCCGGCCCACCTGCCGGCCAGGCTGCCGACCAACCTGCAAGCCAAGCTTCCGACCTGCCTGCCGGCGAACCTCCTGGCCAGCCGCCCGGCGCCGCGGCGCCCCAGGCTGGCGCCCCGACCCCGCCAGCCGCCGGCGGCGCCTCCCAGCCGGCGAACGACCCGTCGCTCGCCGGGGAGGCCGAGCCGGCGAGAGCCGACCCGGTCGGCACCCGCCTGATCGACGTCGCCACTCCCTTCACCGTCGGCAGGCAGCGGCTCGAGCTGCTGTTCACCCATCGCTTCGTGCAGGCCGTCAATCAGGGAGGCAACGGGCACAACCTGTTCGGCCTCGACAGCGGCGCCGACGTCGGCATCGGCTTGACCTATGGCCTGCTCCGGCACCTCGACCTCTCGGTCTACCGCTCGAGCTTCCAGGAGGACTACGAGCTGGCGGCGAAGCTGCAGATTCTCGACCAGGCGGCGGGGATGCCGCTGTCGGCGGCGGTGCGCGGCGGCGCCGACCTGCTGGGCCGCCTGGGCGTCGAGGATCCGCACCGGCCCTTCGCGCAGGTGCTGCTGGCGCGCCGCCTGGCCGCCGGCTGGAACCTCTTCGCGTCGCCCTCCTGGGTGCATGGCACGCCGCTGCTGCGCGACGCCTGGAACGTGCCGCTGGGATTCACCGTGCCGCTGCCCGGCAAGTGCCTGCTGGACGGCGAGGCGATCGCCGCCGACCGTGCCCTGCACCGGATGCCTGGCGCCAGCCGCTTCGCCTGGCACTCCGCGCTCTCCAAGCAGGTGGGGTGGCACCTGTTCCAGATCGTGGTCGGCAACTCGCGCGCCACCACCGTCGACCAGATCGTCGGCGGCGACTCCGCGGCAGGTTTCAACACCCGCGACGTGCGCCTCGGCTTCAACCTGGTGCGCTACTTCAACCTCTGATCGGTTGCGCCGAAACCGCTGCGCTTTCCGTCTATACTTTCAGGACATGAGCGTCGCGCTGCTGGAAGAAACGCCTCTCGTGCCGCCGCCGGAGGTCGGTCCCTACCGGCGCGCGGACTACGAGGCCCTGCCGGACGAGCCGCGCTGCGAGCTGATCCGCGGGAGGTTCTACCTGAGCCCGGCGCCGACGCCGTTGCACCAGATCGTCGTGCTGCTCCTGGGTGGGCATTTCCTGGAGATCGCCAAGTCGAGTGGCGGCTTGGCGGCGGTGGCGCCGCTGGACGTGCCGTTGGCGATCCACTCGGTGGTCCAGCCCGACGTCGTCTACCTGACCGCGGAGCGCCGCAAGATCGTCGGCAGACGGCTCGAAGGCGTGCCGGACCTGGTGATCGAGGTCCTGTCTCCGGCCACCTCGCGCCGCGACCGCGGTGAGAAGCTCGCGCTCTATGCCGAGAGCGGCGCCGGCGGCGAGCGTGGCCAAGCCGGCGTCCGGGAGTACTGGATCGTCGATATCGACGCCAGGCAGATCGAGTTCCTGGTCAACGACGGCGGGCGTTTCCTGGTCACGGTGCCGAGCGGCTCCGAGTACCGATCCACGGGCATCCCCGAGGTGCGGTTGGATCTGGCCGCCTTCTGGCAGAGCGTGGCGGCCATGGTCGCCGGAACCTCGATCGGCGACCGCTGATCGGGGCGCGGCAAGCTGATTCTGGGGGCTCGGGAGCGCGAAGAGCCAGCACCACCCCGAGACGACCGAGGCGGCTCCCGCGCTCGGCGTCAATCCGACAGGTCGGGCGAGTCGAGGCCGCGCCGGCGGCGATCGCGCCGGCGCTTGGCGCGTCCGGCGGCCAGACCGCCTACCAGCAGAACGGTGCCCAGGCCGGCCGCCAGAGCGCGCCGCCGTCGCCGGGCGGCGGCCAGCTCGCCGGCCAGGGTCGGTCCGATCGGGGCATCGGGGTCGTGGGGCGGCCCGAGCAGGAAATGCGAGAGCCGCGTCAGCACCGGCCGGTGGTTGGCGACCCAGCGGTAGCCCCATTCGAAGACCGGCCCGGCGCCGGGGACGCCGTGGTACGCGGCCAGCCAGCGGCGGCTACCGGGCCGGCCGGGGGCCAGAGCCATGGTGCGAAAGACCGCCTCCGCGCCCTCGAAGACCTCGCCGTCGGGCAGGATGAGCTGGACGGCGCGGCGGAAGCGGGAGCGCTGGATGGTGGGGAAGCGAGCGCCGACGGCCTGGAACGGCTCGTAGTCCACTTGGTCGCCGAGCCGGCGGCGCCAGCGCGCCACCCAGGTGCGGCAGAAGCCGCAATCGCCGTCGAAAACCAGCAGCGGCCTGGCTGGCGGATTCGGCACTCGCATTTGGTTCCACCGCCGGGCGACCTGCTGCCGCCGCGGCGGTGCTGCCGTCGATGATACTCCACGCCGCGGTCCGCCAGGACGGCTGGGACGAGCATCACCCGGCTGCAAACGTCGTCATGGCTGCGACTCCACTCCCACCCTGGCGGCTACCACCTCCAGCTTGACCGGCACCTTGGTGCCGTCCTTGAAGGTGAAGGTCAGCACTCGCGTCTTCTGCTCCGCGGTCACGCCCGCCGCGCGCAGGTTCTTGAGCGAGATGGCGGCCCTCCCCGGGATCGCATCGAAGCTCAGCGGCTTACCGTCCATGGTCACGGTCCGGAGGTTGCCGGCCTGTTCCACCGCCGCCTCCATCTGGTCGGTGTTCAGGATCACCGGCGAGTCGAGGCTGACCTTGGGCGGCGCGGGCTTGGCCGCGGGACTGGGGGACGGCAGATCGAGCAGCAGCGGCGGCTCGCCGCTCCGCATCTGGACCAGCAGCTTCTGGTTCCTGGCCTGGACGGCCTTGGGGACCTTCAGAGTCGCCATCAGGTCTCGTGGCACGGCCCGGAGCGGCTTCAGCTCCAGGTTCTCGGGCGACAGCACCACGGCGTTCGCCAGGCCGCGGCCGGCGAGCAGATAGGTGGGATTTCCCTTCGCATCGACAGAGAGCGGCACGACGCTGTCGATCGTGCGATCGAGGCCCAGGTGCTCCAGCGGCCATTCGCTGCTGAAGCAGGCGCTCCGGCGCGGATCCGCATACTGCCCGCCGGGGTCGGTCATGAAGAGCTCGAAAGCGCGCACGCCGTGGCTGGCCGCGAGCAGCGTGTTGGGAACGATGGCCGTGATGCGAGGCCGCGTGGCCTCGGCGCCGGATGTCGCGTCAGCGGGCACGCGCCGCACCAGGGCCGCGGTGTCGGCCAAGCCGAACACCTGGTGACCGATGTCGAGCAAGACGTTCTCGAAGTTGGCCGCGTCGCGCTCGAATTCGACCTTTACCTGCGAGGTGCCGGCGTCATGAGGCGTCACCGTCACCTTGCTGATCTTGATCGCACCAAATGGGCACTTGGGGCTCTGATCGATCGGGGCATTGATGACTTCATGCTCGGCGTCGGTGTCGGCGTCGGTGGTGACCTGGTCGGGCTGCGCTTCGCTACATGACAATTGGTCGAGCTTGGCCAAGGGGCGGCGGGCGCCGACCCTCAAGATGCCGCTCGTCTTGCCGTCGCGGGAGACCACCTGGCCGGTCCAGCGAGCCAGCGCCGCGGCAGGGGCGACGAAGGTCAGGCCGGTATCGTCCGCCTGCAAGCCGGTGCTCGCGTCGTACCGCGTGGGGCCGACCTGCACGAAGGTGCCGCCGAGGAAGCTGTTCCGGCTCTTGACCTTCACCCGGATGGTGCCGTCGCCAAGGTCTTGATAGGTCACGTCGTCGACGAAGGGAGTGAGATCGTATTGCGGGATGGAGAGCGGTTTCTTGGCCAGGACCGAGCCCTCGATGATTTTTCCAGAGAGGCCGGTGCTTTGGTCGAAGTGCCGCCAGTAAGTGCGCACCGTGATCGTGCCGAAACAATCGGGCCTGGCGCTGGCGAGCTTGGGGAAGGCGAGCTGGACGAAGGTCTGCTTCATCCCTCCCTGCACGAACTCGCGGCCGAGGACGGGGCGGAACTCCCAAGCAAAGCTCGCTCTGTTCCGGTCCTCTTTCGTAGCTTTGTCAGGTGGCTGCACCGGCTGTGCCACCGGCCGCTGGATCGCGACCGTGTCCTGGTCCTGGACCACGTAGTAGGTCTTGTGCCCGGTCATGAAGGAGCCCGAGAGGCCCACGGCGCCGACCACCACGCCGGCGCCGATCGACGTCGTCCGGTCGGTGATCGCGGCCACGTTGTAGGTCTTCTCCTGCGGCAGGATCACGGTCACCGCCGGGGGCTCGTCGGAAAGGTGGGCCGACGATCGAGTCACCTCGACCTCCACCACCGCGACCGCATTGCGATAGCCCTGCCGCGGCGTCAGCGAGATCGGGAAGCCGATCGTGGCGCGTGGCTTCACGATGCGCTGATTGCTCATGAAACGGTCGGAAAGGGCGCCTTCCAGGAGCAGCTGCAGGCCGGTGATCTGAGCGTTGAGCTGCGTCTCCTCGTTCAAGACGTCGAGCGCGGACCCCGACATGCCGCTGGGGGGAGTGAAGGCCAGACCCGCGGGTACGGTGGGCGGCGCCGGCGGTGCCGTGGGCGCGGTCGTGGTCGTCACGTTCTGCGACGGCAAGGTGGTGACCACGGATTGGGTGGGCAGCGTGCTGGGCGGATTGGTGTTGGTGGTGGTCTGGGAGGTGGCGCCGTTGGCCACCGAGGAGATCCCCGGCAACGACGCGCCGGTGGCCTGGAAACCCAGCTGGCTCTGGTCGATCCGCGAGCCGTTGAGCACGCCGAGCCGGCTGGTGAGGGACGCCTCGTTGAAGCTGTTGATCGCTGCCAGGTGGTTCATGGCCTGATCGAGCAACAGGCGCAACGAGGTGTCGTCGTAGATCTTGGGGTCGCCGACCTCGATGCCGTTGGTCCCGCCCTCCTGCCGTTGCAGCTCCTCGGAGAATTTCTGGTCAGGCGCCCAGGGGCCGTAACCCGTGGCGGCCTGCTGGCTGCAACAGGCCACGGCCAGCAGGAGCGGCAAGGCGACCAGACTCTGCAAGCCGCGCTCGCTCACTTGCCGCCTCCCTTCTTGGGAGAGGTTCTCTTCGTGCCGGCGCCGGGGCCGGCGGGCCGCGGCTTCGCCGACCGCTTGCGTGGCGCCGGCTGCACGAGCTCGGCGGCCGCCATGGTCGGGGCAGCCGCGGGCTGGATGTCGGTCATGATGATGACGGGCTGGGTGTCATGCACGTCCTGGCGACCGGTCACCTCGACCGGATCGCCATCCTCCAGCTGCCGCTCCTGCACGAGCTGGGTTGCCGCATCTGCCGCCTCCCGGTCGTCCGGAAAGCCAGCCATCAGCAGCAAGGAGTCTGGCTCCAGATCGGAATCCGGGTCGCGTCGGGACAGCGTGCCGGGTATGACGGTGACAGGCATCGTGTTCTCCTTTGCATGAGCGGTCGACTGGCGCTGCGGAGCCGGCTCCGCCTCCTGCCCGTCATGGACGGACCGGTGCGGCGAATTCCCTGGTGGCCGGCGCGGCGACCCGCTGCCTGGGGGTGGTGTCCTAAGAGTGTGTTGGTGGCGGGGAAACGGCACCGAGCGCACCCACCTCGCCGCCCGGGTGCCTGGACTCCGTGCATGACCCTCCCCCAGTGAACCCCCCTAGTGGCGGGGGTTAAGTCGAGGGAGGTTTACTCGCACTAGCTTGCCAACAAGGTTGGCCATAGGGGCACCTCCTTTCTGGCAAGGCCCTCGCGGGCGAGGACACGCTCAGTCTAGCACCCCATCGCGGCCTCTTCGCCCCTACCCAGCGAGGCGCCAAGCGAGCGCGCGATCCGGGCTGCCCCGGGCGCCGCTTTCCAGAAGCCCAGCCGACAGGATCGAAGACGGCCCCTTAGCCGGGGGGCTGTCCAATCACGCGCTTCAGCCTTTCGTGTGGCGCTTCAGCTCGTCCACCTCGTTCCTCAGTGCGACAACGGCGTCGACCAATCCCTGAACTACCTTAACGAGATCTACCCTCACGGTGTCGGCGTAGCGCGCCTCATGGGCTACTGAAGCGGTCCTATCCATTTGGGCTTTGAGCCTGTTCAGGTCCACTGCCATACCTGGTTCCTCCCTGTTACCGGCGGGTGGTGAGTGCCGACGTGGCGCGTCGGGCAATCACTTGACTCTATACCCCTCCCCCTTCCTGTAGAATCTCCTCAAGCGCGGCTAGGCTGATCCCCGAACACCGGCTCCCACACCGGCCGCCGCGCCGTCCGTTCTCTTCTGCGGGCACCTGGCGGACTGAGGACAGAGTATTTTAGCGGTCGCGTGGTAAGCTCCCCCCAATAAGCTGCATTTCCTCCATATCTGGGTGCCTCGGGGGTGTCCCTGGCTGAACCGCGGAGTCCCGAGGCCGGAGCTGCCGGCCGGCCGCCGCTCGACGACACGTCAGCGCTCGAAGCGGTCCAGCAGCTCCGTGCCGCCAACAAGAGACTGACCTACCACGCTGCGGCGCTCCGCTACGCCAGGAGCTTGCCCACCGAGCCGGGCGCCTCCAGGCCAGAGTCCGTCGCTCGCCGCCTGGCCGACAAGCTCCGAAGGCAGGAAGGTGTCCGCCAGCGCAAGGGTCGGCGATGAGCTCGTCGATGACCGGCAGGAAGTAGTGGAGGGTGGCGATCGGCCGGAGCGGCGGGGCGTCAGCCGGCCTGAGGGTGCGGCGGGCGGCGGCGACCAGAAGCGCCGTCGCGACGAGGCCGGCGGGGACCTGGCGGTGGTAGAGCGCCGCAGCGAGCTGGCGATCGGCACGACGGACGACACCCGAGGTGCCGGGTGTGCGGCGGTAGAGATCGAGGACCACTTCGACATAGCAGCGTGGCGCTGTGGGCACGGCGAGACGATTCAGGTCCTGGCGTGTTGCGCGAGGGCCTTGGTCCGTGGGCGCGGCTGCGAGGAGAACAGCTCGAAGTAGAGCTTCTGGTCGATCTCGGGAAGCTCGCGACGAGCGGCGAGAGCGAGCAGGTCGCCGGCCATGGTGGCGAGGACGCGGAGGTTGCCGGCGGCGTGTTCGGCAAGGGTGGTCTTGACGTCTTGGGTTAGGAGCTGCGGCTGGCCGGCGGCGGTGAGGACATAGCCGAGCCAATCGAGCAGCTCCTTGGGCTGGAGGTAGTCGAGGGTGAGCCGGGCGCGGATGCGGCTGGCGATGGCAGCAACTCATCGCTGCGGAATTGCTCGGTGAGGCGGCCGTCGCCGCAGAGCACGACGGTGAGGATGGAACGGGAATCGAAGTCGGTGGAGGCGAGGATGCGCAGTTCGGCCAGCACGCCGGCGGGCATTTCCTGCGCCTCGTCGACCAGCAGTACTGGCCGGCAACGGGTGGCTTCGACGTGGGCCAGCCAGGTGTCGCGCAGGATCTTGAAGCCGCCCCAGCGGTTGTGCGGCGCCAGGCGACGCCGAAGAGGTGTCCCATCTCGCGATAGAAGTCGGCCAGCCCGCTCTGTGGCCGTGTGAGCACGCCGGTGACGACATCGGGCAAGGCGGCGAGGTGGTGGGCGAGAGTGCGCAGGGCGACGGACTTGCCGGTGCCGGGGTCGCCGGAGATGAGAGCAAAACCGCCCTCTCGCACAGGCTTTCGAGGCGCCAGCAGAAGTGCTCGATCTTGGGCGAGCGCCAGAGAGCGTCGACGGGGACGTCGGCCGAGAAGGGATTCCACTTCAGACCGAAGAGGGCGAGCAGCTTGTGGGTCATGGTTCGGGCTCCTCCTGTGGGATGTAGGCGGGGGGCAAGCCGGTGGCGGCGTAGTCCGCCATGAGCTTGCGCAGCAAGGGCGCGATGCCAGGCGGCTCGGGAGCCGCCGCCGCGGCGCTGAGGTCGGTGCCGGCAGCGGTCGGCGCACGCCCTCGGCGTTTCTGGCGCGGTCGAGCGGGTAGAGGCGTTCGAGGGCGACGCCCTGCGCTTCGTCGATCAGCCAGGCCTGGCGGAGATCCCAACTCTTGTAGCGCAGCGCGAGCCGCGCAGGTGGCGGAAACGCGCGGGCACCTCGAAGCGCACGCCGTCGAGGGTGAGGGTGCCGTCGCTGCGTCGCTGGGTGCGCGACGCCGCTGCGGTGAAAGCGAGCTCGAGGTCGGCCATCGTCGGGCAGGGACGAGCCACCGACGGGCTCTCAGCGAGCGGGCCAGAGGGGTCGTGCGGATCTCGCTGTGGACGGTGCGGTGATAGTCGAGCTCCACCCAGGCGAGCGTGGCCCGGTTGAGCACGTCGAGCGTGAGCAAGGGCTCGCCTTCGAGCATGGCCAGCAGCCGGCCCTCGGCGGTGGACCAGAAATTCTCCTGCTTGCCGTTCTGATAAGGGCTGCGCGGCAGCGTCGTCTGGTGCAGGATGCCGAGCCGCGCGAGGCCCTCGACGGTCTCGGCGGCGATCATGGCGCCACCGTTGTCCATCAGCGCGGCTCTCGGTAGGCCGCGCTTGAGAAACGCTTGCACCAGACCGTGGACGAGACTCCCGGCCGTCTCGTCGCGGTACCACTGCGCGTGGCATACCAGCCGCGAGTGGTCGTCGAGGATCGCCAGCAGCAGCGGCCGGAACCATTCGCCCTGCGGGCTGAGGATCTTGCGCGAGCCGTGATGGAAATCGAGGTGCCACAGCCCGCCGACATGGGTGGCCTCGTAGCTGCGCACCTCGCGGGCCGTCAGCTCGGCGGTCATGGCTTGGCTGCCTGCCAGCGGCGACCCGCCGCTCGTGCGCGGCCGGTGCCGCGGCCAGCCGTGAGCCACCATGTAACGGCGCAGGCTGGGATAGGAGGGCAGCGGCCCCAGCTCGGGCTGCTCCGCAACCAGCACCGCGAGATTGTCGAGGTGCAGCTGGTAGCTCCAGCGAGGGTGAGCTTCGTACTGGCGCCGCAGCGCGTCGCTCAGCCGAGAGCCGATGGTGTGCTGCTCGCCGCGGTCGCGGCGCGGCCGGCGGCGCAGGACGGCCACCGGGTCGGCACCCGCGCGCGCCTTGTAGAGCCAGCGCTCGATGGTGGAGACGGCGAAGCGCACCGGCTGGCCGGAGAGGGGATGCTGCCAGTCCCTGCCGGCCAACCGGGCGAGCTCGGCCTGCAGCTCACCGGCTGGCGGCGGCGAGGCCAGCAACGGCCCCACCACCGCAAAGCGCAGGTGAGCCCAGCGCTCGTGTACGGACACCGCGTGCTCGCGCGCCATGGCGCCTCCTCGCCGGCGCCCAGGTGCTCTCGGCGCCGGCATCGTGCACGCTATGGCCCGCGGCAACCTCCGTCCAGGCGCATCCTCTGCGGGTCTCCGGCGAACCTCAGACAGCGTGATCCGGCGCCGTCTCACCGAGGGGCGCCAGCCAGCGCAAGACCGCTCGCACGCGCTCTCTCGCCTCCACGATCCCGGCAAACCTCTGCAACAGGGAGCCTGGCAGCGCCGCGGTCGCGACCGGTGCCGCCGCCCAGTCGCCCCGCCGCGTCCGCCAGAAGCGGCTCTGCGGCACTGCCTCCCGCCACCACCGCCGCCAACGCAGCAGCGTCCGCCGGCTCACCGCGAACACCTCCTCGAGCCGGCTCAGCCGCGTCGGCGTCGGGCCTTCTCGCAGCACCGGCAGCAACAGCACCCACACGCTGAAAAACACCTTCCGCCCCAGCGAACACGCGGCGCACGATCCAGGAAGTCCAAGCGCTGTTGTACCAGGCGTTCCGTCTGCTAGAGAAGCTTCTCTCGGAGAGGTAGGCCCCGTTTTCTCTAAGAGGCGTTCTACGCAATCACGGGCAAGATATTCCACTAAGCCGTTAAGAATTAGCAGCTTGACTTAGCTCCATGGAGAAAATTTGGCGCTCTTCCTGCCTTGCTGCCCGGCCGGCTGCGGCCCAAAATGGTGATCGCCAGCGGGTCGGACCGCTGGCGATCGTGAGGGACAGGACGCGGACCGTCCGAACCTCGTACGACGAAAGTATACCCGCCAGGCGGTCCGCGTTGCAACTCCTCAAAGGAGTTCGATGCGGCACGCCTATCCGCAGTTCCCGCCACCACCTTGCCGCCAGCTATTCGGGCTGCTGCTCCTCGGCCTGCCACGCCGGCCGATAGGCGCGCTAGGGCGCTCAGGAGCGGCGCTTGGCCTTCGCCCTGTCGCCGGTCTCAGCAAGCTCTTGCCGGGCCGCACGAATAGCCAGGGCGCGAAGCCATGACGTTCGGTTGAGCCCTGCCAGCTCGGCGGCCCGGTCCACCATCTCAAGCTGCTCCGGCTCGAACCGAAGGACTACCGCTTCAGTGTGTTTCCTGGGTCGGTCTGTCATGCGTCCAATGTACGGCCAAAAGATACCCACAGTCAAACTTTTTCACTTGACATGTGGATGTCTTGTGGATATCATTTGGTCATCGAGCTTGCAATGGACGCCCCGACTCCCACCCCGATCGCCCCCCTCTGCCGCTCCTGTGGCGGCCGGACGATCCTTTGGGGCCGGGACCGGAAGCGCAACGTGCGGCACCGCTGCAAGGCGTGCGGCGCCACCTACGGCGACATTCCGGCGCGTCCCCTGGGTGCCATGCGGATCGACCCTGCCATGGCAACGCTCTGCCTCAACCTGTTGGTCGAGGGCAACTCGATCCGATCGACGGAGCGCGTGACGGGCACGCACCGCGACACGATCATGCGGCTCCTGGTGGTCGCCGGCGCGAAGGCCGAAGCGCTGCTCAATACGCTGGTGCATCGGGTCGAGGTCCAGGACGTGCAGGCTGACGAGATTTGGGGCTACGTGAAGATGAAGGAGCGCACAAAGGTGCGCAAGGGAATCGCCGATTCCCGCATCGGAGACGCCTACACCTTCGTCGCGATCGAGCGCGCCTCAAAGGTCGTCCTGGCGCACCACCTGGGGCGCCGCACCTCGGAGGACAGCCACCGGTTCATGACCAAGCTCGATTGCGCCACCGAGGGCCGTTTCCAGCTGAGCACGGACGGGTTCGACGGCTACCCAGATGCGGTCGAGGCAAAGCTTGGCGCCCGCGTAGACTTCGCCCAGCTCATCAAGTCATACGCTGCCGATGGGAGCGAAGAGCGGCGGTACTCCCCGCCGCAGATAATAGGCACGGAGAAGCGCGCAATCTCGGGCGACCCGGAGGAGTCGAAGGTCTGCACCAGTCACATTGAAAGGCAGAACCTCACGATGCGGATGCAGCTCCGGCGGCTTACCCGGCTTACGAATGGCTTCTCCAAGAAGTGGGAAAACCTACGGGCGGCGCTGGCGCTGCACTTCTGGAACTACAATTTCTGCTGGATGCACTCGACCATCAGGATGACGCCGGCAATGAAGGCAGGTGTCTCACGGAAGCCGATGGCGGTTGCGGATCTAGTAGCGGCTTAAACGTGGGCAAGATAACTCTATGGCCCGGGACGGAGGGGCAGCAATGGCGGCGCAATTAAGGTGCTGGTGGGCAGCCGCACCGCTCCGACTGTGCCACCAAAGAGATGGAGTCCGGGTTTGTTGGCGTGAGAATCGTCAACGACAATTCCGCCAAGAGTCCTTCCACCTGTGCCGGTGTACCGGTATAGCATCGACTTAATCCTGTCTCCGAATCGTTCCCTAATGATGGCAAAGCCGGGCTGGACGTGGACGTTAGTCACGAACCCTGTGCAGAATGAGTATGCTGCCATTGGAAACAGTAGAGAGGAGCAGACCAAGTCGGCGAGTTGTAGTCCGACCTGATTCTGACTGTGCCCATATACAGGCATCTCAAGCAAGTGTGGGTAGGAGTCGCCTTTCTGGCTGAATTTCTTTGTAAAGATTGAGTGGGAGACCTTTGCGTTCTTAGGCTCGTTTCTGTGATCCGCTATAACCAACCCTGTCTCATTCTTGCCGTGCAAAATATGCTGAAATGAATCGCATATCGACTGCACTGAAGCGGTGTACAGACTTGTGGAATTGATGGGGCGACCAAGACCCTTTACTAGTATTTTCCCCAGGATGTTCGCCCTATTATCCTCCAGCAACTTGATGACGGAACCAAGAAAAAGAAGCGCATGCCTCCGTGCATCACGGTTCCCACGACTCACGCTTCTTCTTAAATCGGCACCTTTGATCTCTAGCAGGACAGAATCAAGGAAATGGACAGGTGGAGACAGTCTGGGGAAGAAACGGAGCTTGAGCCTGAGATAATCTAGCGTAAGCTGCCGAATGCCCTCTTGGCTCAAAACGACGCCGGCAAGCACGAAGACGGGTTGCACAGAAGATGTCGCCGACGGCAGTTCGCCCGTACAGCCGGACTCATCCAAATACAAGATCTGCATCCTTCGGCACTCCAAAAACAACTGTGGCCACCCTTGCAGGTGGCCCCAGGATTTTCCGCCTAGCACGAGGCTAGTTACGGTAAGTGACATGCGTCAACTGCAAGCAAAGACTAGCCCTTCCGGGGGGTACTTGTCAACCACCCCATAGAGTAGGGCGGTCAACGAGACGGCCACGTGGGGTCGGTCCAGTTAGAGCTTGGCGAATCTATAAAGTAACGACTGTTACCATTGGTAGCAACGCGGCTCAGCTCCTCCTGCCCGCCAGGTAGGGCGACTACTCGCGGGCCGGATACAAGACTCCCCCTCTGGCGGCCTCCCCCCGCCACCAACGACGAGTGAGGATACCGCCCGGAGCAGCGCGATGGGCTACCCGCTGTCCAGCCGGATCAGCTCCTCAACCCGCCGCGCCTGCTCCTCCCCCAACTCCTCCAGCCACGCCGACACCGACCGGCACCCGAGGTAGCGGGACACCCGCGCCCACCGCCGCGCCTGCTCCTGGCTGGCGCGGACGGTGAACGCGACGACCTTCAATCTAGGCGCCGGCTTTGGGGCCGTCATCGGGAGGAGAGGTGGCCCGGATGGAGTGAAAAACCGCCCTGACCTTGAGGAGGAACGCCGTAGGCTCCGACGGCCTCGGGTAGGTGATGGAGAAGAACTCGCCGGGGTGGAGGCCGAGGACGCCGCAGATGTCGAGCACGTGGCGGATCTTGAGATCCAGATCGCCGCTCAGCAGCCGCGTCACGTCCGTGCCGCCGTTCACCATCAGCAATCGGCGTCGGACTTCCCGGCGGCTGACCCCTGCAATGGTGACCAGCAGCCGAAGCGCCTTGCGCGCCCGCTCGACATCTGGAACAAGGGGGTAGCTCATAGCCGCTCCTCCAGCACCAAGGCGAGCGCGCCGACCTTCCGGGCCACATAGGCGGCGAAGTGGGCCAGGCGGTTGTCTGAGGGGGAGAGGGCCGAGTCATCGGCCGACCGGCGCACCGACAGGAGAAACCCTTCGATAAAGCGCAGATCGACCGCCGCCGCCCGCATCTCGGCGTGGGTGATCGACTCGTCGCTGGGAAAGCTGGTGGTCTCAACAGCCAGGTTGTAGAGCAGGCGGCCGAGCCGGCGGGCGGCTTCTCTGTCCTCGGGATCATCCAGCCAGATCAGGGTCGTCTCGCGGATCGAATCCGCTTCGGTCCAGGGGGGAGGGATAGAATCGGGGCGGTCGGGCATGGGTATCTCCGTGCTCGGCAAGTCCCCGGCGGGAGGGTCCAAGCTCCCGCCGGGGGCGTCTGTCTGGTTCGGAGAGGTGCGGCCCTCTCCTTACGGAGAGGAACCTACAGCAGGATCAGGCGCCCCGGAGCACCCACACACTGTTAGGACACCACCTGCCGGGGAGGGGATTTCCCGCCGGGGCGCGAGTCGGCGTATTCTATAGATTGCGCCATCGGCGATCCGGAGAGCGAAGCGATGAATCGACGGCAGAGCGAACGCGTCTCGAGGCGGGTCGAGGTCCAGTTCTGGCAGGTGGGCCAGAAGATCCAGCGCGGCTACAGCACCAACATCTCCGCCAATGGCATGCACATCGCGACCGCGAACCCGCTGCCGCCGCACTCGCGGCTGCGCATCGAGGTGTTCCACGGCGACCGGGGTTTCATGATCGAGGGGGTGGTGGCGCATCGGCGCGCCATCCATCCCGAGCTGATGAAGGTGCTGCCGCCCGGCATGGGCGTGCGCTTCCTGAGCCCCGGCGAGCTGATCCGCGAGATCTTCCCGCGCGACACCGGCGCACCGCGGACCGCCGCCAATGAAGGCGGGTCGGCGACGCCGGAAACCCCGGAGACCCCGGAAACCCCGGAAACCCCGGAAAATACCGAGCTCGAGACGCCGCTTCGCCGGGAGGACGTCCGCATCTTCACCGTCCGCTTCGCCAGCGCCAAGGACTTCCTCGGCGTCTACGAGCGCGACATCGTCAACGGTGGCCTGTTCGTCGCCACCAGCCGCCCCGGCAGGATGCGCGAGCTGGTCCGCATCGACATCCATCCGCCCGGTCCGGCGCAGCCGCCGGTGCAGCTGCCGGCGCGCGTCGTCCAGCGCTTCGAGCCCGAGCCGGGGAGCGGCGCGATCCTGGTGGGCATGGGGGTCGAGCTGCTCGAGCTGCCGCAGACGCTGGCCCGCCTGCGGCCCATCGTCGAGCGCCTGGCGACCCTGGTGAGCTGACCGCCGCCGCGGCTCGGCGCCCTCCGGCTCCGGCTAGGTGTGGCCTGGCGCCGGCGGCGGCATCGCCGGCGGCGCGCCGCGGTCCGCGTCGATGCCCAGGGAGGCGATCTGCTGCGCCGTCCGCACCGCCGCGCCGGCGCCGCTGTCCATGAACACGACCTTGCCCTGGGCGTGATCGGCCACGTACTTGAGGGCGTCGGTGTACTCGAGGAAGAGCAGGAAATTGGCGTCGACGCCGGCCTGCCGCAGGTTCGCGGCCGCCTCCTTCATGCCCTCGGCGATGTTGCGGCGGAACAGCGCCAGGCCCTCGCCGCGCAGCGCCGCCGCCTTCTTCTCGGCCTCGGCGCCGATCGTCTTGTAGGCCGCTTCCGCCTCGGCGTCCTTGGTGCGCTTGACCAGCAGCGCGGCCCCTTCGTTGGCGGCCGCGGCCAGCAGGTTCTTCGACGACACCACCCGGGCCATCGACTCGATGATCTCCTTGTCGAAGGTCATGTCGGTGATCTGGATGTCGCGCACCACGTAGCCCCAGGAAGAGACCACCTCGTCGAGGGTGCGCTTGGTGTGGTCGACGATCTCGGCGCGCATGGCGAGGATGTCGGCCTGCAGGGTGGTGGCCACGAACTGGCGGATCGAACCGTCGATGGTGCGCTGCAGGGCGAGCTGGAACTCCTGGTAGGAGGCGAAGCTGTAGATGGCCCGCTTGATGGTCTCGTCGTCGGCGTTGGCCACCGCGTAGACCACCATGGTCGAGAACTTGACGTTGGCCTGGTCGCGGGTGATCGCCTGGAACTCCATCTGCAGGGCGCGGTTCTGCAGCGACAGCTGGCTGGCGATCTTCTCCCACGGCAGCTTGACGTTGAGACCTTCGCGCATGACGCGCTGGTACTTGCCGAAGACGGTGACGACGGCGACGGTCGCCTGCGGGATGCTGCGGATCTGCCGCATCACGAAGATGACGGCAAACAGCACCAGGAACAAGAGCACGAACAGTTGCGGTCCCATGGGGTCTCCCTCGCGCCCCGCGACGGCGGAGCGGTGAATGCGGCAGAGCGGAATTTACGACGAGCCTGGCGCATCCTAGCAGCAATGCCGGCACGCCTGGCCGGGACCGCGGATAGCTCGGCGACTACGTTGCCGGATCTCCGACCAGGACTACCAAGGGCTCGACGTCGCCTCACCGCAAGGTGAGGGTCGCGACGCTCGAGCTGCGGAAGTCCTGGCCCAGCCCGGAGGCGTTGTCGACCAGCTCGTGGCGGGTGGCGAACAGGCGGTTGCCCTTGTGGCCGAAGGTCCAGCTCTGCTTGCGCAGGTTCTCGAAGTAGAGCACCAGGAACCGTCCGCGGGTGTGCTCGACCTTCTCGGCGCCAACCGGCATGCCGTCGGCGCCGATCCAGACGGAGAGTTGGCTGTCGGCGGTCTTGACGTGCTTGCGGGCCTCGGCCGAGAGCCGCGGCGGCAGCGACAGGACCAGCAGGCGGGCGGGCCTGCCCAGGTAGCTGGAGGCCTGCACGTCGACCGCATGGGCGAGCGACAGGTCCTGCGCCAGCGCCGCCGCGCCGTCGAGGTCCCCGGAGAGCTCGTTGAGGTTCAGCGCCTGCAGCGCGTTGTAGGTGGGCGTGTGCTTGGCCGGGTCGAGGATCTGGGCGCGCAGCTCGTGCAGCGCCTGGCGGGAGCCGGCGCGCGAGAGGCTCATGGTGAATCCCTGGGGGCCGTCCTCGACCTCCACCGTGACCCGCGACTGGTCGGTCCAGTGCTCTTCGCTGCTCTGCCGCGAGAGTTGCAGCTCGAGGGTGCCCTGGATCGGATCGGTGGCGCCGAGGCGGGAAAGCACGGCCGCCAGCTCGGCGACGATCTCCTCGGCGTGCGCCGGTGCGGCAGCGGGGGCTGCCAATCCAGCGGGTGTTGCGGGCGTGGCCGGCGTCCCTGCCGCGGCGGCGCCCGAGGACACCGTCGGCGGGCGGGGAGTGGCGGCCGGCGGCGCGCCTGCCGGCCCGGCCGGCCCGGCGGCGGCCAACCCGAGCACCAACCCCAGCATGAAACGCGGGCTCGCCGTCATCAGCGGCGCAGACTATCATCGCTCGATGGCGGCGGGTGGCGGCCGGCGGGCGGCGGGGAATGCTCCGGCCCCCGGCCCCGTTGCACTCTGCGGCCCCATGAACCGCCGCCGGCGGCCCGCGAGGCTCCCAACCCGGATAGAATGCCGTGACGACGAACCAGGAGGTGTCGAGATGCCCTACAGTCCCATGTTGGTCAAGCCGATGCGCGAGGAGCTCAGTCAGGCGGGGGTCGAGGAGCTGATGACCGCCGCCGACGTCGACGCGTTCATGAGCGACAAGACCGGCACCGCCATGCTGGTGGTGAACTCGGTCTGCGGGTGTGCGGCCGGCATGGCGCGGCCCGGGATCCGCATGGCGCTGCAGCACTCGCGCCGCCCGCTGCGGGTCGCCAGCGTCTTCGCCGGCCAGGATCTCGAGGCGACGGCGCGGGCGCGCGGCTACCTTGCAGACATCCCGCCGAGCAGCCCGTCGATCGCCTTCTGGAAGGACGGCGAGCTGACGTACTTCATGCCCCGGCACCGGATCGAGGGTCGCAACGCCCAGGCGGTGGCGCAGGACCTGGTGGCGGTGTTCGACGAACACTGCGGCGAGGCGGCGCCGGCGGCGGCGCAGGAGCCGGCCGCGGCTGCCGCCCGCTGAGGCCGGCACGACGCGCTCCGCGGTCCCCATGGGAACCTTCCATCACGACAAGAGCCCCTTGCACGGGATCACGGTGGTGGTGGACACCACCGGCTCCGAGGTCTTCGTCGGCCGTTGCGACGACGAGGACGAGCGCGGCATCGTGCTCCACGATGCCGACGTCCATCGCGAGGGCGAGGACGGCCGCTCCAAGCAGCAGTACGTCGAGCGGGCCTCCCGCTTCGGCGTCTGGAAGAAGCACGACCGGCTGTTCATCCCCCGCGAGCGGGTGGCCTCGGTGCGCCGGCTCGGCGAGCTCTGAAGCGCGGCCCGGCCCGCGCCAGGTGGAGGAGCGAGCGCACGATGGCCACATTGGAAGCCTCGGAAACGCCCGAAACCCCGGCAACCTCGGAGACCCCGGAGGATACCGTGCCGGACGACGAGCTGCTCCTGGCCGCCGCGGCCGCGCCGGCCCGGCCGGGGCGCGTGGCGCGGCCGCGCATCCGGGAGTTCGAGGCGATCGTCGAGGAGGCGATCCGCGAGACCCCCGACACCACCACCCTGGTGTTCTTCACCGGCAGCGATCGGATGGAATACGAGGCCGGCCAGTTCTTGACCATCCGGCCGCACCAGTTCCCCGCCCTGGACCGTTTCGTCAAGTTCTTCGAGGACGTCAAGGGCAAGCGCGAGCCGGCGCGAGCCTACTCGATGTGCTCGGCGCCGCACGACCGCCGGGTGGCGGTGACGATCAAGGAGGAGCCGTACATCTCCGGGGTCACCAAGTATCCGCCGCTGATGTCGGCGTTCCTGACCTACCGCGTGCCCCCGGGCACCCGCATGGCGCTCACCGGTTTCGGCGGCCCCTACGTGCTGCCGCCCGACATCGAGTCGCGCACCGATCAGCTGATCCACGTCTGCGCCGGCTCCGGCATCGTGCCCAACATGAGCATCATCCGGCACTGCCTGGAGACCGGGATGAAACTGCGCCACACCCTGATCTACGGCAACAAGACCTGGGGCGACATCATCTTCCGGCGCCAGCTCGAGGAGCTGGCGGCCTGCCATCCCGGCAAGCTCGAGGTGGTGCACGCGCTGAGCCGCGAGCCGGACGTGGCCGGCTACGGCCCGAGCGTTTGCGCCGGCCGGGTCGGCGAGGCGCTGCTGCGCCGGCACATCCCCGACCCGAGCGCCGCGCAGGTCTTCACCTGCGGCCCGGGCATCGGCAAGTTCGAGCGTCAGGCCGCCCGCGAGAAGGGTGAGGAGCCGCAGCCTCGCTTCCTCGAGACCGTGCTCGCCGGCCTCAAGGCGATCGGCGTGCCGCGCGCTCAGGTCCACCACGAGATGTACGGCTGAGGAGCCCCCTATGAACGCCATCCTGCCGCTGGCCGTCCCGGCCAACGAGCCAGTCCGCGCCTACGAGCCCGGCTCGCCGGAGAAGGCGGCCATCAAGCGCCGCCTGACCGAGATGCTGCACGAGACCGTCGAGATCCCGGTGATCATCGGCGGCCGCGAGGTGCGCACCGGCGACACCGTGCAGGCGGTCTGCCCGCACGATCACCAGCATGTGCTCGCCACCTTTCACCAGGCCGGCGCCGCCGAGGTGGCGGCGGCCGCCGATGCCGCCGGCAAGGCCTGGAAGGAATGGTCGGAGACCTCCTGGGAGGTGCGCGCGGCGGTGCTGCTGCGCGCCGCCGAGCTGCTCGCCGGACCGTGGCGCGACACGGTCAACGCCGCCACCATGCTCAACCAGTCGAAGACTGTCCACCAGGCGGAGATCGACTCGGCCTGCGAGCTGATCGACTTCTGGCGCTTCAACCCCTATTTCATGAAGGCGCTCTACCAGGAGCAGCCCTGGTCGCATCCCGGGGTCTGGAACCGCGTCGACTACCGGCCGCTGGAAGGCTTCGTGTTCGCGGTGACGCCGTTCAACTTCACCTCGATCGGCGGCAACCTGCCGACCTCGCCGGCGTTGATGGGCAACACGGTGCTGTGGAAGCCGGCCTCCACCGCGGTGCTCTCCGGCTACTACATCCTGAAGCTGCTGCAGGCCGCGGGGCTTCCCGACGGCGTGATCAACTTCCTGCCCGGCAAGGCCAACCACGTCGGCGACCCGGTGCTGGCGCATCCCGAGCTGGGCGGCATCCATTTCACCGGCTCGACGCCGGTGTTCCAGGGCATGTGGAAGACGCTGGGCGAGAACATCGCGCGCTACCGCAGCTACCCGCGGGTGGTGGGCGAGACCGGCGGCAAGAACTTCGTCTTCGTGCACCCTTCGGCGGACCGCGAGGCGGTGGCCACGGCGGTGGTGCGCGGCGGCTTCGAGTACCAGGGGCAGAAGTGCTCGGCGGGCTCGCGGGTCTATGTCCCGCGCTCGCTCTGGCCGGCGCTGCGCCAGGACCTCGCGGATCAGGTGGGGAGCATCCGCATGGGTTCGCCGGTCGACTTCCGCCACTTCATGGCCGCGGTCATCGACCAGTGGGCCTTCGACCGCATCAAGCGCTACATCGACTTCGCCAAGGCCTCGCCCGATGCCGAGATCCTGGCCGGCGGCGGCTGTGACAGCTCGCAGGGCTATTTCATCCAGCCGACGGTGGTGGTGACCACCGATCCGCGCTTCAAGCTGATGACCGAGGAGATCTTCGGGCCGGTGGTGACGGTCTTCGTCTACGACGACGGCGCGCTCGAGGCGACGCTCGACCTGTGCGACTCGACCAGTCCCTACGCGCTCACCGGCGCGGTGTTCGCCGACGACCGCCTGGCCGCGGCGGCGATCGCGCGGCGCCTGCGCCATGCGGCCGGCAACTTCTACATCAACGACAAGCCGACCGGCGCGGTGGTCGGCCAGCAGCCGTTCGGCGGCGCCCGCGCCTCCGGCACCAACGACAAGGCCGGCTCGATGGCCAACCTGATGCGCTGGACCTCGCAGCGCGCCATCAAGGAGACCTTCGTGCCTGCCAGGGACTATCGCTACCCGTTCATGGCCGACGAGTGACGCGGTGGGCGGCAGGCGGCCGTGGTAGAATTACAGCGGGTTACCGGTAAAGACGGATCGTTCGCTGCCCGGTCGCACGGGCCAGCCGCTGCCAAGCTCGCCGCCACTCCTCCGCCCGCCCGCCCCCCTGCAATGATCGTCGAGAAGCGCCAGCTGGAGGGGGGCATCACACTCCTCAACGTCGAAGGGGTGATCAAGCTCGGCGAGAGCGCGCAGTTCTTCGCGCAGACCCTTGACCGCGCCCTGGCCGACGATCAGGGACACGTGATCATCGACTTCAGCCGCATCAATTACATCGATTCCACCGGCATCGGCGAGCTGGTCGGCTACCTCGGGCGCTTCCGCAGCTTCCAGCGCGAGCTGGTGCTGGTCAATCCCTCGGAGCGCATCCGCAAGCTGCTGCGCGTGGCGCGCCTCGACAGCCTGTTCCTCACCTACGACACGGTCGACGCGGCCGTCGCCGCGCACCCCGCCAAGGGCCGGTAGCGGCCATGATGAGCCGGCGGAGGGTCCTGGCGGTGGTGCTGATGGGCGCGACGGCGGTTGCCGCCGCGCTCGCGGGTTGCGTCCACGTCAGCCGCTGGCTGGAGGCTCGCAAGGCGAGCCGGCCGCCGTTCCGGGTGGTCAGCGCGCCGGTCGCCGACGAGATCGTGCGCGACACCCCGGACGTCTTCATCCTCGATCTGCGCAGTCCGGAAGAGTTCCAGGGGCCCAAAGGCCACCTGCGCAACGCCTTCAACATTCCCCTCGCCCGTCTGCCCTATCGCCTGCTCGAGATCCGCTCGTACCGCGGCGAGACCTTCCTCGTCTACTGCAATGGCTACGATTGCGGGCGGGCTGGCATGCGGATCCTGAGCGACAGCGGCTTCCCGGACGCGATCCTGATCGACGGCGGCATCGACGGCTGGCTCCGCTCGGGGTTCACCACCTTCGTCAGGGCCAGCGTCCTGCGGCCGCCGAACGCCCAGATCCAGACGCGGAGGCACCCGGAGCTGGTGCCTTCCGGGCCGCCCAAGCCGATGGATGAGGTGCCGGTGGTGCCGCCCAAGGAAAGCGCCCCGGCGCCGGACGCACCGCCGCCGGTCGTGCCGCCGCCGGCCTGAGATCCGCGGTGCAAACCCTGCCGGGCCGCCTTGCGGCGACCGGCGAGATGGGCTACAAAGGGTGCCTGGCAGCGAGGCCCCCCGCTCTCGCCGCGGCCGACGCGCCGCTGACGCGCCCTCCTCGCGAGGGTCCATTCCTGGAGAACACATGACCGTACAGAGCCCGACCCCGACCGCCGAGGCGCTCCGCGAGATCAAGCAGGCGCTGGGCGAGCGGATCCTGCTGGACGAGGAGGTGCGTGCGCACTTCCGTTCCGACTTCGGCCGCATGGTGGACCGCCTGCCGGGCGCCGTGGCGCGCTGCGCCTCGGCGGCAGAGGTCGCCGAGGTGATCCGGCACTGCCGCGACAAGCGCATCCCGATCGTGCCGCAGGGTCAGGCGCACACCCAGAGCGGCCAGGCGACGACCGACGGCGGCGTGCTCCTCGACACCTCGGCGCTGGCGGTCATCCACGAGATCGACGTCGCCGGGGAGACCGCCACGGTCGACGGCGGCGTCGTCTGGCGCGACCTGGTGGACGCCACCCTCGCCCATGGCCTGGTGCCGCGGGTCCTGACCAACAACCTGGGAGTGTCGATCGCCGGCACGCTGTCGATGGCCGGGCTCGGCGTCGCCAGCTTCCGCTATGGCGCCCAGGTCGACAACGTGATCGAGCTGCAGGTGGTGACCGGCGCCGGCGAGATCGTCACCTGCTCTCCCGAGCAGGACCGCGAGCTGTTCGACATGGTGCGCTGCGGCCTCGGCCAGTTCGGGGTGATCGTTCAAGCCAAGCTGCGGCTGCGGCGGGCCAAGCCCACGGTGCGCATGTACTACCTGCTCTACGACGATCTCGGCAAGCTGATGGCGGACGCGCAGACGATCATGCGGCCGGGCAGCGTCTGGACCTCGATCGAGGCCTGGTGCACTCCCTGCCTGCAGGGCATGCGTCACATCGGCGAGGGCATGGAGCTGGGGGAGGGGATCCAGACCTTCGCCTACTGGCTGTATCCCCTGCACCTGACCGTCGACCTCGATCCCGGCGAGACCGTCGACGACCAGGCGCTGCTCGCCGGCCTGAGCCCCTACCGGCTGGTGCATACCGAGGACTTCAGCCAGCACGAGTTCTGCCACCGCATGGACCCGGTGTTCGAGCTGTGGCGGCGCAGTGGCTACTGGGACCTGCCGCACCCCTGGATGGAGACCATCCTGCCCTGGGATACGGCGCAGGAGTTCATCGAGCAGGTGCTGGCCGCCACGCCGCCGCAGGCGCTCGGCCCGGGTGGCCACATCCTGCTCTGGCCGGCCTACGGGGCGACCTCGGAGGCGCCGTTGTTCATGCATCCGCCGGGGGAGTTCGTGATGGGTTGGGGGATCCTGCCGGCGGTGCCGCGCGCCTTCCTGCAGCGCGGGCTGGCGCAGCTCGACATCGCCAGCGAGATGTCCATCCTCTACGGCGGCAAGCGTTACCTGTCCGGCTACATCACTTTCGACACCGCCGAGAAATGGGCGCAGCACTTCGGCGATCAGTGGCCGCGGATCCAGGCGGCGAAGCAGCGCTTCGATCCCGACGGCATCATGGCTCCGGGCTTCATCCAGTACTGAGCTCATCCAGCATCGAGCTCCGTCCTGCCGTCAGCTGGCGCGGCGGCCGGGGGTCGCCGCGTGCACCACATGGCCTCCCTTGTCGGGGAGCTCGTGCGCCCGGCTCGGAAAGTAGAGCAAGGCGATCTGCGGCGGCCCCAGGTCTTCGATCTCGGAGAAGCCCAGGGCGATCAGCATCTCGCGGAGCTGGTCGCTCGCGAAGTAGCTCACCCACTCTTCGCCTAAAGCGGCCACCCGCGCGGCACGCCTCTCGTGAGCGGTACGCCATGCCGGTGGCAGCGACGCCGGCGGATCGCTGTAGTCGAAGACCACGTGTGCGCCGTTCGGCAGGCTGGCGATGAAGCCGAGGGTCGCCCGCACGGCTTCCGCGGTCAGGTAGGGCACGACTCCGAGCCAGGTGAAGAAGGTTGGCTGTTCGGGATCGAAGCCGGCAGCGGTCAAGCCGGCAGCCAGCGTTTCGCTCTCGAAATCGATGGGAGCAAAGGTCAGCGACGCCGGCAGCGCGATCGCCGCCGCTTCCAGGCGCCGGCGTTTCCAGGCTTGAGTGGCAGGATGGTCGACCTCGAAGATCCTGATCCGGTGGTCCAGCCGGCTGCGGTACGCAAAGGTGTCCAGACCGGCGCCCAGGACCACGACCTGACGCACGCCGCCATCGACGGCGGCCGCCAGCGCATCTTCCGCGAAGCGAGTCCGGGCAGCGATGAAGATCCGCATCCTGCGACCCCACGGATGCTCCTCTGCCCAGCGAGCGATGCTCGGCGCGTCCTCGCCCAGGATGCGCAGGGCAAGGGGGTCGGTGAAGATGCGGCCGTGCTCGAGGAGCTGATGAGCGGCACGGTGCGCAGCGGCGGCCCACGCCGTCCGGCTAGGCATTTCCGGCTGCATGGACGAAGGATACAGCGTGGTCCGCCGGGGCGGCAGTCGCGGCGGCGTCAGCCCATCGAGCCGGTCAAGCCACCCGCGACAGCAGGCGGCGCATCGTGTCGGGCTCGCGTTCGATCGCTCGCAGCAAGGCGCGGGCCGGTGCATCGGGATTGCTTCGAAGCTGCTCCCAATCCCGCAGCGTGCTGATGGGCAGGCCGAAGGCCTCCGCGAACTCTGCCTGGGTCATACCGAGCCGCTGCCGCAGCGCCTTCACAGGGGAGACCCGGCGCATCTTCGCCAACGCCTCAGCGTCGAGAGGCTGGGCGTCAGGATCGGCGTGAGCGGCCGCCAGCACCTCTTCGTCCGTCATCGCATCCACGCGTGCCCAATCGGTCTCGCCGCGAGGCGGTGCCTCACCAGGCTTCAAGGTCATCCGTGTAGTACCGGTCTTGCTCATGTCAAGTTGCCCTCCGGGCGGAGACGATGCGGCAGGTCCCCTCGGAACGGCAGGTCGTGACCACGAAAAGGACAGTGCCGACCGCCATGCGGATGACCCTGATCCGCTCCTCACCGTCCTCGAAGCGGGTGTCGATCTCCTCGAGCCGGTTCGGATCCTCAACTGCCGCGATGGAATCCGCAAAGTCGATACCGTGCCTGCGGCGATTCTCAGCCGCCTTGGCGGCATCCCACTCATACTCCATCCACAGCGAGACTACTGATTACCCGTAGCCCTGTCAATCCGCTGGTCTCGCCTGGGAGCGACCGTCCGGGCCGTGGTCAAGACGGGCTTTCAGGTGCTCACCAAGGGTCCGCGGCCCGGAGTGAGTCCGGCTCGCTGTGCGAACTCCTCGACCGCCGCCGGCTGGCCCACCCCTGCCTTTGTCGAGCCGCATCTTGAGCCCCCGGTTCTCCCGCAGAGTCAGAGGACCTTGGGGTCTTCGGGTATCCGTCCGGGAAATCCGGCCTCGCAGGAATAGTAATAAGCGGTGCACACATCCCTGGGGATGCGTGGCCCTTTTGTGATCCGCCTCAGAGGCCGGATTCCGCGCCCTGCTGGCTACCCCGAAAGCCCCCGCACCCTGCCGACCACCTGAAGAAGGCCCGCCTTGACCGCGGTATCCCGCAGAGAGATGCGGCCAGAGCGATCGGCTGCGGCCCGCTGACCTTCCTCCAATTGGAGAAGGACGGCGTGGCGTCCAACCTTCGCTTTTGGCCGGCGATCCTCGCCTTCCTGGGCTATGACCCCGGCGCGAGCCTGCCGCCCTTGGTGGGCAGATTAGGCCCATCTTTAACAGTGCCCAAAGTCAAGTAGCTGCAAATAAATGGGTTGAAGGCTCGGCAAGAAGTCTTGGCGCCAGGACTTCCAGTTCCCGGGAGCATCTGGCTGCGCACGATCAGACCACTTGCCGTAGGGTCGGCGGGAGCGCCACTCCCACTGCGTATTCCGGTCGAATCCGGCCAGGGATTCCGATGTGAAGGCGGCCACCATTCCGGGCTGAAGGCGGCCACCCATTCCGACGCGAAGGCGGCCACTTTTCGGTGGTCGTCGGAAGGGTGGCCGGCATCCATCGGAAGGGTGGCCGCCTTCCGGTCGGAACGGGCGACGAGCAGGGCTCCGACGCCGTGGCATCCTCGACCTTCACGACGAAGGGAGAGCGATGCCGGCACGGAGACTCAGCATGAGACAAGTTCAGGAGGTTTTGCGGTTGTTGCTGGTGTGCGGTTTGAGCCAGCGGCAGGCGAGTCAGGCGTGCGGGATCGGGCGGGCGACCGTGGCCGAGTACCTGGTGCGGGCGCGGAGGGCCGGTGTGCTGGAGAGGGCCTGGGAGAGCTGGAGCGGCGAGGGAGGTCGGCCCTGCGAGATCGCCTGGTACGGTGGGCTGCGCGCTCTCTCGGTCGCCCGGTGCAATGCGCCGCGCTTCCTGGATTGAGCGATAATGGCCCATGCCCATTCGCTTGACCGAGCAGCAACAGCAGGCACTCGACGAGATGCACGCCGACCCTCCGCGCCTGGTTGATCCCCGTTCCAACGAGGCATATGTACTCCTCCCACTGGCGGAGTACGAGGCGGTCCGTGAGATCGTCGAGGACGAAAGACGGCAGAGGGCGATCCGGGCGGTGGCCCTACGCAACGCCGGGGACCGCGCCAAGAGGGCGCCTTGATGGAGCCCGGTGAGATCTACCTTGCCGACTTCCCCGAGGCCGGTCCGCATCCCGTCATCGTCGTTTCGCGCGAGGAGCTCAACCGCGGCCGTTACACTCTGGTCGTCGTCTGCACCTCGGCGCGCTTTGCGGTCCGCAGCCAGCTGGCGAGCTGCGTGCCATTCCACGCCGGGCAGTTTGGCTTTACGGCAGACTGCGTCGCGCAGTGCGAGAACATCCTGTCGATCGACAAACAGCAGCTGGACCGGGCGGGCGCCGGCCGGATCGGCATGCTCGACGAAATGGCATGGCGGGAGGTCGTCAAGGCGATCGGCTACGTCGTCGGCTCCGACTGCGAGCCAACCTGATTGACGCGCTGTCCGAATCGCTCCTCTTCCGCGGGAGCTTCCAGCCTGCCGTCCGCGGGAGGCCATGCGTTGCCGACCTTGCGCGCCTCGCTGCCCGGCCGCGCCGCTTCGGCACCATCTACGCCGTCCCGCCCTGAGCCTACGACGACCGAGCGAACCGCAGCCGCCGATAGCCCTGGCACTACCCGACCGTGACGGCCGAGGAGATCCGGATGCTTTGCGGCTTGAACTCTTTGGGCGGGAGGGTCGCGCCGGCGTCGCTGGCGTGGGGGATGAGGTCGCGCGACGGGAGCGATGAGCCGTCGGCAGAGCCAAAGTTAATCAAGTAAGCCAAAGAGCAATGTCTCGATAAGCTTGCAACTTCGGTCATGGCGGCATAATGTTTGCGCAGCATCTGTCCTGTCGGAGCCCCGAGGGAGCATCAAGGTGGGGTCGCCTTTACTATGAAGCGCAGTGCGTAATAGGCCAACGGACATGCCACCATCTCGGAAGCCAACCATAAAACGCGGCACACCCGAAGAAATCTACTCACCCCTCGCGCAGGCTATGGCATACAACAGCGTTCTTCATGCTGTCCATCAAGAGCAAAGAACACATATTACAAAGAGAGCTCTCAAGTCCCCTGTCGTCATCGACGCGAAGCCCCCTCAAATCATCGTCGTAGTTGGGGCTGGCGCAAGCAATGCCGCGTGCGACCTGCCGAACGGAAAGGAAGCGGCAAAGGAGCTCCGTTCGGACATCAATGTATCATTTGAGATCGTTGATAAAGAGATTGCGCGCATTGCGCTACAATACAACCTACTTGAGGAGGATTTCGAGACCGTTCTCTTGGCTCTCGCGAAGTTTGACCGCCCACGCGTGCTTCAGCGCCTCGCTGCGATCTATGGCCGCCGGCATCATCCTTGGATCGGCTACGAGCTACTCGCCCACTTCCTCAAACACCGCTTCGTGGACGCAGTAGTAAACTTTAATTTCGATGAGATCCTCGATCAAGCCATCAGCGACGAGCTGATGGAGGCTGCCTATTACAGGGTAGTTCTTGACGGCGACTGCCCACCTAATCTGACAGATTGGATCGACTCGGGAACCGGCAAATTTCGTCTCCCTCTTTACCTCAAGCCGCACGGCACGGCCAGCCAGCCCAGCTCTTTGCGGTTCACTCGTGAGTCCTATGCAGCCCTCCCCGAGGAATTTGTCGAACTCTTGTTGACACTTCTTGATCCAGAGCGCAAGACATATATTCTGGTGCTTGGCTTCGCGATGCAGAGCGTCGAGTTCAACCACCTCCTGCGGCGCTCCTCGCAGGGCCGCGATCCAAGCTGCGAGCTGAGCCTCTATTTCGTGAAAAAGCTGGCGGGGGATGAACTTCGATTTAGACAGGGCATGGCAGGCTCACACCGCGAATTTATTCCTGAGAAGGATCTCGAGATCGCTGGCGCGGTTGAAGCACTTTGGGAATATGTGTCAGACACGTTCAAAGATCCGTACAGGCCGCGCGGAATTGCAAGGCATAAACTCGTCTCCGAGTTTTTCAAGGGCCGCAAGATAAGAGACTGGAAACTCTCGGGCCGAGAGCCGCAAGAACGGCGAAAGCGTCGCCTCGACTATTTTCGGGCTCGCACCTATATCGAAATTACGCTGGCCATCGCAAAGGCGAAGGGCTTCGCTGCCATGGAAGACCTCGCGAACGGGCGAGTCGGAACCTACTTTCGCTTATACCGGGAGGAAATCAACCAGGCCGGCGCGCCTCTGACGCACTCCGATCCGTTCAGATCTCTCGAGTCAGCCTGCACGCGGCTAGGACTTGTCCTGCATGGATATGGCACGACCGCAGTAACGTTCAAACGCATCTGTAATCGCAATGACGAGAATGAGAGCAGATCTGTTTATGTAGGGAAGTCGGAATTCAAGCAGGAGGCCAAGAGCCTGGTAAAGAGCACGCTTGAGGCGATGCTCGGTCTGGTTGCGCTGCCAGACAACCTTACCGCCGCCTTTATGGACGCACTGATGAGAACCCATGGCGGCGATGAGGTTGAGGTCGATGTGCCAAAGGGTGAGAACCACACTCTCTCGCTCGAGAGGCCCATGCTTTTGACGTCTCTTTCTGCGCTCAAGTTCCGCACCGAGGAGCTCATGGAACGTAAGGCAGGCGAGTGGGATACCTTGGCCTGCACTGCAAAATCAGGGGAGTGGTTACTGAATGATGTTTATAGACGCCACATCGAAATGCATAATGCTATCGTTACTCTCGTGGTGTCGGATGTGGCGTTCGAAGGCAAACTTCGCGCGACGTACCAAGAAAGACTTTGCGATCCCGTCCATTGGTTGCCTTGGTGGATGCACAATCAGAATGTGACCGTATTCCTCCGTGGCGAGGCACCGGTATTTGCCCTCGCATTCGAGCGACGCCTTCGGACTGCCAGAATAACCCCGTACTATCTTGAGAGAGGCGATGCCGAGGCGTCCTGGCGAACATTTGTTGCCTATTGGCTTAAGGCTGAGCGGCGCGAACTCGGTAGGCCGGATGGGCAGATTACGACCAAAGACCTGGATCTGACGAGAGCGCAGCTCTTCGAAAGGTTCCACAAGCATCGCCGAAAGCTGGTCCTCTAGCCGACGCCGAGCGCGGACTTCACCCAGACGTTCGGGGTAGGCCAGTCGGCTCTTGTCCTCTCAAGGAGACGTGGTAACTTTATGAACGCACATCCCTGGGGCTGCGTGCATCATTTGTGATCCGCTTGCGGGGCCGGATTCCTGGATGGCCACGAAGACCGTAATCGAAACCGATGAGGAGGTTTCGGCCGCTGTGGCGCTTGCGGCTGTGGCGCGTGGCGTGCCGGACGTTTTGTCTTCGACATCGCCATGCCTGACGAAAACAGCCTCCAGCGCCTGCGCAAGGTCCGAGAGCGCGGCTCCGATTCCGGGGCGGAGCTGCTGGCTGTCGCAACCACCGCAGACGCTGTGCCCAGCGAAGCATCGCGTGTCGCCAGGATGACGCAGGGCCGACCACCACGACGGGCAACCGCCTTGTACGGGACTGCCCTGTCGTTCGGTATCGCGCAAGGTGCTTTTCTGAATGACGAGCCGAGGCACACCGGCGTCACCTCCGTCGGATGTCTGGCAGACGCGACCCGGGATGATATCCCAGATTATTCCTTCGGCCGCTCGCACTCAAAGTTCGCGGCGTCATTCGGATCGCCGCTGCCTTTGTACTTCGCTGCCTGCGGATACGGGCACAGCGGCCGCGTCATCTTCGCGTGCGTTCGGTCCTGGCCCTCGAACTTCGACGCAATGATTCTTGACGGCGCCGTGGCCGTTTCCACCCACTGCTCCAGAGACGCGTAGACGCTGTGCTGCGGGTCGTCGAACCTTGGATCATGGACGCCGACCTCCGACATCGGCGTCAGCACCGCTCCGAACGAATCCGGCCCCGGGCCTCCGACGCAGTGTTGCACGCCCGGCGCCATGTAGAGGCGAACGAAAGAGTCGACATCCTTTTGCCCCATCGTTTTGACGACACTATCGTAATAGTCGATCGTGTTCAACGCCGTGATCGCCGGATCATTCCAGCCGTGATAGAGAATCAGCTTTCCGCCGCGGGCTTTGAATGGCTTGAGGTCGGGATCTGTAGCATTCAGGGCCTGCGCGGTTCTCCCATTGGCTACTTTCAAGTCCGCATCGACCTTGAACGTCTTGTAGTCCCAATCGGATTTCCCGAATACAAAGGCGGAAAAGAATCCATTGGCGAAACTTGCCATGAGACTCTTCGCGGGTGCCGGGCCGGTGATCCAGAGTCCCCAGCCGCCTTGGCCCTCTTCGGCGCCGGGCAGGTAGCCGGGGTAAGCCACCTGCCCCTTGGAATCAAGCGTTCCCGCGTAGAGTCTCTTCAGCGCAGCGACCTGCGCAGCCGTCAGGCATTTGGCGGAATCCTCTCCCTTGCACTGGATCGTCGCGGGATCGAAGTGACACTGCCGCGGATCGTTCAGAATCCCATCGTGCACGCCGTCCACCTCGTCGCACGCGGCGTTTACCGCCGCTGCAATCGTGTGAATCTTTGCCGGCGGAATGAAGCTGGCCGAATCCATCGTCAGGACCTGGATGTCATAAGCTGCAGTCGCGAGCAGAGCAGTCCAGTAGTTCGCCGGAGCGCCGGCCAAGATTCCGTCATAGTCCTCGGGATAACGTTGAGCTTCCATCAACGCCTCACGCCCGCCGTCGGAACATCCGGAGAAGTATGAGCGCTGCGGAGGCTTGGAGTAATAAGCCGCGATCACTGTCTTGGCGACGCGCGTCATCTCATGAATTCCGCGATGGCCGAAATCGATAATCTTTTCCGGGTGCCCCATCGCCCAGCCTGCCTGGTTGGGAGATCCCGTATGGCCGGTGTCAGTCGCCGTCGCGGCGTATCCCGCCTTCACCGACATTGCGAGTTGCATATCGTCAATCATTCCGGCGAATCCGCCATTGCCGATCCCTTGTAGCTTGCCATTCCATCCCGAGACCGGAAGCCAGACTTCGAGTTTGATGTCGGAATCTGGGGTCGGCTTCGCCTCGGCAACGACGCGGCAGAATGCCGGAAGACTCTTAAATAAAGGCAAGAGATCGGTGTCGCTAGACGGCGCGGGAGGATCGTTGAACGTGCCCGCCGCAACCGTCTGCGCCAGCGCAATCGTGGCGTTGGGAATCTTTGCCGCAGTCAGGCGTTCGCACGCGTCCTGGGCGTAGGCTGGTGCGCTGGAGAACAGCAGCATGAACGCGACAGCCCATCGGCAAGGTCGTTCTCTCATCTGTGCGCTCCTGAGTCTTGGCTACTGCGGTGCGTTCGCACTGCCTCGAGCCGAGCTCGGTGGGTGTGGCTCATATGCATTGATGACCTGAGGGGCAGAGAGGGTTGCATCACACCTCACCCGTTCGCCCAAGGTCCGGGGCGCTTTGCTTCACGGTGAGGCGACGGCCGGGGCTGGAGCCGCTCGGAGGGTGGTCGACCTTGGAGATCCTGTTCCGGTCGCAGCCGGCAAAGCCTAGTCGGACGGCGTGGGCCGCCGCGGCGTGCACCCGCCAGGGCGTCCCTCGCAGGACGCCTGCATCCGGCCATCTTCAATGTCCCGGTCACGCATGAGGCGGATGGCTGGGGCCGGGCGCCACGGAAAGCGCTCCGCCGGCTCGGTCGACGCCGGGCTCTTCGAGCAGTAGAACGCAGGGGGTGCCGCCGGGATTGGCCAGCCGCAGCAGGCCGAGACCAATTCCCGCCAACCCGACCATCAGCCCGGGAGTCTCGATCCCCTGCGGCACGCCGCACCGAAATCCCCTGGCCGCGATCGCATCGAGGATGCCCGCGCTTAGGTTCTCCGCCTCCGCTTGCCAGTGACCATCCAGCCAGCGCCCAGCCCGCGCAAATAGCTCGATATTGCCGAGGTCGCCGTGGCAGAGCGACAGGTTGTTGCCGAAACCACGCCTCTTCGTGGCCTGCAGCGCGGCTTCGATCTCATCACGCAGGGCACCGTCGGGCCAGGCTCGCAGCACCTCCAGGCGGCTCAGCCCGACGCCAGGGGCGCCGCTGCACCACGCGGTCATGAAGGCGTGGGAGCCGGCACCGCCGCCCGACGTCGCGTTACGGAGGTCGGGCCAGTTGTTGCGCTCCGAATCGAACACCGACCGCTCGAAGGCGAACGCCGCGTCGGCCGTCTGGCGAAAGCGGTCGTCTCCAGTGACCACGCCCAGCTGCAGGAGCGCCCAGGCGATCCCGGCGGCGCCGTGCGCGAAGCCGGTGAGGGCGCCGCCGTCCGCAAACCGGGAGGGCCACCCGACGCCCGTCGCCTGGGCCGTCGCCGAGCTCACCAGGCGCTCGCCGCAGCGGGTCGCCGCCGCTGCCAGACTATCGTTCGGCGCCGCGCGATGGAGGGCGAGTAGCGCCGCGATGCAACCCGCGCAGCCGCCGATCACGTCCAGCTGGCGGTCCTGCTCGATGAGCGGCCACACGCGATCTACCAGCGTCGTGGCGCTGTGCAGCAGCTCGCGCCGTTCCCACAACAGGGCAAGGATGGTCATGCCGTAGATCATTCCGCCCCACCCCTCGTAGCCGCCGAGCGACCGCGGTTCCTGGCCGTTGGACGCCAGCGTGCGCGTGACCGTGCGCCACGCCGCCTCGGCCAGCTCGCCATACCGCCGCTCGCCAGTGGCCTTGCCCAGACAGGCGAGGAACAGTGCGATGCCGGGCACGCCGGAGTAGAGGTCGAGGCCTAGCGGCACCATCTCCCAGCCGGCCGCGCCCCTCAACGCCACGCCAACCCAGGTCGCCTCCCGCGTGCTGCGGATCGCCAGCTCGGCGAGGCGGTCACCGACGCGCGCCGCCGCCTCCAGGAAGGCCTCCCGGTTCGCCGGCCCGCCGGCACCGCGGCTGCCGGCCGCAGGCGAACCGCCTCCCTCGAAGCCATCCCGGTCGAGTGCCATGGTGGCCAGCGAGCCGCGCACAAACCTAAGCTGCAGCTCGCGGTCCCGGGCGTCAAAAGCGAGCAAACGTCGGCGCACCGCGTCGGCGCCCGATATCGCGAAGAAGCCGCGCTGCCGCTGCCCGGCGCTGTCGATGAGGTCGAGTTCTCCGACCTCGGCTTTGAAATACGGCACGTCGCCGTTCCAGAGGTCGCGACGCTCGGCAGCGACGATCTGAGGCAGGCGCTCGCGCTGACCGGCTGGCAGCTGTTGCAGGCCGAACCACAGGCGGTCGAAGTGCCGCTCGCGGTCCATCGCATGGCGCAGAAGATCGGGATGGTGGCTTTCGCTCAACAGGCGCGAATAGACCACTGTCGGGCGCAGGACAATGCGCACTTCGTCGCCTGCGAAGGCCGCCACCGGACCGCCCTCGGCCAATAGCTCCTGCCGGTGCGCGGTCAGAAAGTCGTACATCGCAGCGAAACCGCGCACCAGCGGCTCCGCGTAGTCGGCCGCGTTGAGCTCGCCGCCATCGAGCTCGGGCAGGTTCAGGAATCCTCGGAGCCATCCGGGGCGGCGCACGAGCCGCATCTGGTCGGTGCCCGCCGCCTCCCAGACGGCGAGCCGCGACGTCACCCGCTGGCCGCCACGGCCGCCCAGGCCGCTGAATTCGAAGGAGGAGCGATCGCCGACCTCACGGATGCGACGCGGCAGTAGCCCCACCGCTAGCACCGAGCTCCCTACCACCAGCTCGCCCGACACCTGGCCTTCGACCTCGTCGTCCGCTGGCGCCTGCGGTCCGAATAGCGATTCCAAATCGATGAGCACGGGGTGCTCGCCCGCGGCGATCAGGTTCTCGCTATGAAAATCGGTGGCGCAGAGCGCATGCAGCAGTGCCAACGTCGAGCCCTGGCGCTGGTAAAAGGACTCGGCCGCCGCCGCCGACTCGCAGGGCTGGCGCGCGATGAACTCACCCCACGAGTGAGTCGGTCGCGCCAGGATGCGCACTGGCCGGAGCGCGGGCCCGCCGCGCTCCGCAATCCAGCGCAGAAGATCGTTGAAGTGAGCCTGGACCGCGGGCGGGCGTGGCTTGTACACCAGCCTGAAGCCACCGGGAAAGTGCAGGATGGCGACGTTGCGGCCGCCGCAGTGCTGATCACCCGCCGAGAACTCGATCCGGTCGAGCATCGACGCCTTCGGCTGGGCGAATTCCTCTACGATAGCCGGCCAGTCCACGGAGAGTCGCGCCAGGAGCTCGACGCCCACGTCGTACCACTGGTCGATGCGGCTCCTGAGGAGGCGTTCGAGAACTGGATACTCCTCGAACAGCGCCGCACTGCGATGCGGGTCGCGGAAGCCTGCGGCGAAGCCGCAGAAGCGGGTTTGCGGGCTGTCGCCGGCCAGACCGCCTGCGAGGGCCGCAACGTGCATTTCGAGCACCATCGTTTGGTTGAGAATCCATAGCAACTCGACCGGCAGTGAGCGGAACAGCAGCGCCTCTGCCGTGGCGCGCTCGATGGGTGCGCCAGGGTGCACGTCGAGCAGGCGCTGCAAGCGACAGTTGGCGGCTCGGCGGGCGCCAGAGAGAACAGGGGCCACGACCTGGAGGAAGGCTGCGGCGGGTTCCGGTGGGCAGCATGCTGGCAGCACGAAGGGTGGTGCGAGGGCGCCCGCTTCAGGCAGCCTCTCGCCGGCTCTCGCCAGCCAGGAAGCGGGCGCAACACAACGGGCCTCGAGGTACGAACCGGACTGCCCGAGCAACGCCAAGAAGTCCGCCTCGCTGAGACCGTCGGCCGCCAGACGCCAGGCGAAGAGGTCGGGCTCGACAAACGGCTGCTGGGACCGCCACTTCCGCAGGCGAAAGCGGGCTGCCTCCTCGTCGAACAGAGGGTCGCTACCGGTGGCGGGTGGAAGCGCGATCCGCTCGGCCAGGTTCAAAGCCTGATAACGGCCGCTGCTCATGAGCGAACCATCGGGTAGCGAGGTGAGGTCCAGGCAGCGGAGCGGCGTCCGCCGGGGGACGCCGCCCGCTGGACCCGCCAGGCGCTAGCGGCTTTCCTTATGGAGCTTGGCCGCCTCGTCGTCGTCACCGCAAGAGCAATAGCAGCCCGCGCCTGTGCCGGTCTGGGTGACGGTGCAGGAGCAGATCTGCGGGGAGCTGCCGGTGGTGGGGACGCCGCCCGTGATGCTCTCCAGATCCTCGTCGGTCAGCTCGACAAACCCCGCCGGGTTGTCGGGCAGGAGAGCCTGGTCCTCGGCACTGAGACTTTCGCGGAACTTCTCGTCCTTCCACGCCTTGATCACCTTGTCCTTTTTCATGACTGTATCCTCCGTTGAGGCGAGGCATCTGTCACCCCGACTCCAAGAGAGACGATGGGGACGGGCCATGTCTACCGCTGTTGCCAGTTTACGTTTTTAAAAGAAGTCAATGCGCTTGTCAATACTGATAGCATGAAATTGACCTATTAGACCAAATCGGTAAACTAAGTCTATGTCTTCGCTCATCGATCGGCCGGTTGATAGTGCCTTGCGCAAGCGGGACCAGATCCTCGACGCGGCGATGCCGGTGTTCGGCCGCTGCGGCTTCAAGAAGAGCTCGGTGAACGACCTGGCGGCGGCGGCCGGCCTGTCGAAGCAGGGCCTCTATCTCCACTTCGCGAGCAAGGAGGAGGTGTTCCTAGCGGCAATGCGGAAGTACCTCGACGATGGGCTGGCGCTGGCGGAAGCGGCGCTGAGCCGGCCCGACACGCCGCTCTTCGATCGCCTGCTGGCCGCCATGGACGCCTGGTTCGGTCGCCATATCGCGACGTTCTTGCCGTCGTCGCGCGACGTGATCGAGGCCGGCGACCAGCTCTCGAGCGAAGCGGTCGAGGGCTACAAGGCCGCCCTACTGGGGCTACTGGCTCGGGCGCTGGCCGGCTCATGCGAGTGGTGCGCGAGCGCCAACGTCTGCACCCCTGAGGAGATCGCGCGGGTGCTTTTTCAATTCGGGCTGACCTGGAAAGAGGGGCCGCCATCGCGGGCGGAGTTTCTCGCTCAAGTCGGGCTGTGTGTCCGGGCGTGCTGTCAGATCGCCGGTGGATAGGTAGGAAAGCCGCCGCACGCGTCTTGGCGCGGCGGCGAGCCACAGTCCTGATCACAATGGGTTGGAGCTTCGCCCGCAGGCACCACGATCTGGATATCGACAGCAAGGGCCCGCTGATCGCAACGCCACACTGCGCGAAGGCCGCTGGCCGCACCGCCGGAGCGGGTCACAGCTCGGCCAGCCGGCGCTCCAGGAAGCGGCGCTCGGCAGGGTTGCTCGCGAGCGCCAGGGCGCGCCGGTAGGCGCCCGCGCTTTCCTGCTTGCGGCCCAGGCGCGACAGCAGATCGCCGCGCGCGGCGGGCAGCAGATGGTAGTCCTCGAGGGCGCCGCTGGCCTCGAGACGGTCGAGCAGCATCAGGCCGGCCTCGGGCCCCGCGGCCTGGGCGATGGCGACCGCTCGGTTCAACTCGACGATCGGCGACCGCTGCGCCTGCGCGAGCAGGCCGTAGAGCGCCGCGATCTGGCGCCAGTCGGTTTGCGCCGCGGTGGGGGCCGAGGCGTGGCAGGCGGCGATCGCCGCCTGCAGCGCATAGGGACCGGGGCCGCCGCCCGGCATGGATGGCCGCACCTGGCGCCCCGCGGTGTCGCCACGAGGCGCCCGGCGGCCGAGCGCCCTCTCGACCAGGGCGAGCCCTTCGGCGATCTTGCCAACGGACCAGAGGCGGCGGTCCTGGCGCTCCAGCAGGACGATCTCGCCGGCGCCGTCCACGCGCGCGGCGCGCCGGGCGTCGTGGAGCAGCATCAGGGCCAGCAGCCCCTCGGCCTCGGCCTCGCCGGGCAGCAGCTCGACGACCAGCCGCCCCAGGCGGATCGCTTCGCCCGAGAGATCGGGGCGCAGCAGGTCGGGCCCGGCGGTGGCCGCATAGCCTTCGTTGAACACCAGGTAGATGGCGCAGAGCACCGCCGCCAGCCGCTCGGCCAGGTGCTCGGGAGCCGGCACGCGATAGGGAATGCCGGCCTGGCGAATCTTGCGCTTGGCGCGCACCAGCCGCTGCGCGAGGGTGGGCGCCGGCAGCAGGAAGGCGCGGGCGATCTCCGGCGTCGACAGGCCGCAGACCGTGTGCAGGGTCAGCGCCACCTGCGCCTCTGCCGCCAGCGCCGGATGGCAACAGGTGAAGATCAGCCGCAGGCGATCGTCGCCGGCGTCCACGCCGCCCTCGGGGATGTCGAGGGCGGCGAGAGCGGCCGGATCGGGCGCCACGACCGTGGGCGTGCCGTGCGCGACCTCGCGGACCTTGGCGGCGAAGTTGGCGCGCCGGCGCAGGACGTCCAGCGCCTTGTGGCGGGCGGTCGAGACCAGCCAGGCGCGCGGATTGGCCGGCAGGCCGGTGCGCCGCCAGGCGGCCAGGGCGACCACCCAGGCCTCCTGCAGTGCCTCCTCCGCCAGGTCGATGTCGGTGCCGAGCAGGCGGATCAGCGTCGCCAGCGCCTGCAGCGACAGCTCACGATAGCTCTGCTCGATGGCGCGGTCGACCGCCTCCGTGGCGCTGAGCGTTGCGGTGTCGTCTTCGGCTTCGTCTGCCATGGCCGCCCTGTGGCGGCGAGTATTCCACAGGGCGGCCGGCAGCCGCCGCCAGCCTGCCGGCAGCGTCCGGCCGCCGGGGACCGCGGGTTGCTGCCGCAGGGTGCTGCCGCAGGGCTCAGCCCAGCGCCAGGATCGGCCGGACCTCGATCGAGCCGGTGCGCGCCCCCGGGATGCGCGCGGCGATGCCGGTCGCCTGGTCCAGGTCGCCGGCCTCGATCAGGTAGTAGCCCCCGAGCTGCTCGCGGGTCTCGGCGAAGGGGCCGTCGGTGGTCATCGGCTTGCCGTCGCGGACTCGCACGGTGGTGGCGGTCGCCACCGGCTGCAGCGGATTGCCGCCCAGGTAGTGTCCGCTCTCGCGGATGTCGGCGGTGAAGCTGTGGTAGTCCTTGAACAGGGTCTGCTTCTCGTCCTCCGACATGGCGGCGAAGTCGCTCTCGTTGTTGTAGATCAGCAGAAGGTATTGCACGTGGTTCTTCTCCTTGCGGCGTGCGGTGGATCGGTATGAGGTCGCCCGTGCGACCCGCCACCTCATAGTCGAACGGGCAACGCCGAGATCGACAGCGGGTCCGGGGGAGCCTGGTTTTCAGACGGCCTGGTGTTTCAGCTGCTGGAAGCCGTCGGCGAGCCGGTAGACATGCGCTGCCTCCGCCGTGTCGGCCTGGCGCCGGAATTCCTCGCCGTCGAGCTGGCGGCGCAGGCGATCGCTGGCCGGCACCACCATCGGCATCGGCTGCCAGGCAAACGGCGCGCCGGTGGCGGCGTCGACCAGCCACCCCTGCTCGACGGCGCGGGCGGCGACCGCCAGCGGCAGCCCGGCGACCGCGCGCTCGAGGGCGCGGAGGAGCCCCTCGTCGCCGGGACGCAGGCAACGGCTCGGGTGCCTGCCCTGGGCGGCGGTGTGATAGTGCGCCGGCACCCACAACAGGCCATCCAGCTGCAGGCGCTCGGCGGCCACCGTGAGCAGCGCGATCAGGTCGCGCAGCATGCCGAGCCCCGGGTGCTCCTGTCCGGGCAGGCGGCGCCGCGCCGGCGTGAACGCCTCGCGCGGGTTCTGCAGCAGCAGCCATTCGATCCGCAGCAGCGCCAGGCCGGGCGCGGTGCGGCGGTCGATGCGCAGCCGCAATTCGGCCAGCAGCTCGCGGCGGTCGGCGGCGGCGTGGACGCGCACGGTCTCGCCGCCGGGATGATCGAGGTCGAAAACCACCAGGGGATGGGGAAAGCCGAGCTGGCGCAGCCGCTCGAGGAGGCCGGCGCGTTCGAGCATCAGCTCGAGCTGCTGGCGGGAGCAGGCGCCGAGCAGCCGCTGCGGGCGCTGCGGGCCGCCGAGGTTGCCCAGCAGGTCCTCGGCGCTGAGCGTCCAGTCGGGCTCGCCTCGCCGGTCCGCCGGCGACGGCCGCGCGCCCGCGGCGGCCGGCTCGGCAGCCAGCCGCCGGTAGCGCGACAGCGTCGCCTCCGTGGTGGTTGGCGGCTCGATCGCCTGGCCGCCCGGCCGGAGGCTGGAAAGGAAACGGGCGGTGTAGCGCCAGGCGTGCTGGCCGTAGCCGCCGGCGAGCAGGATCACCACCGGTACCCGCCTGTCGCCCTCGCGAGTCAGCTCGATCACCCGGCGGTCGCGTTGCAGCATGCCGGCGGGGGAGATCCGCCAGTTGCCGATGGCGTCGCCGGCGGCCGGGTCGCAGCCCGCCAGGTAGTAGACCAGCGCCGGCCGGGCGGCGGCGAATGCCGGCGGCAGGCGGGCGTCGATCGCCGCGAGGTAGGCGTCGTCGCCGACGTCGTCGCCCAGGGCGATCGCCGTCGCGGCCACCGCCGGGATCTCCGCGGTGGTGCGATTGTGTATCGAGAAGGTGTGGACGCTGGGGTCGGCGGCAAAGATCGAGCGGGTGCCGTCGTCGTCATGGAGATCGAGGTCGACAACCAGGATGGTCTCCGCGAAGCCGCCGGCGCGCAGGCCGGCGATCGCCACCGCGACGTCGTTGAAAATGCAGAAGCGCTCCCCCTTGCCGGCGAAGGCGTGGTGCAGGCCGCCGCCGAGATTGGCGGCGATGCCGCCGGAGGCGAGGGCGAGATCGCTGGCGAGCCGGGTGCCGCCGGCCATGGCGCGCTGCCCCTCCATGGCGCGCTCGGCGGTATGCTCGGGCAGCTCCAGGCCGAAGACCTGCAGCAGCGCGTCCGGACGCGACAGCGAGTCGAGATAGGCGTCGGCGTGGACGCGGCGCAGGTCGCGGAACGCGGCGGGCTCGGCGCGATGGACGGCGCGCGGGTGCAACAGGCCGGCGCCGTCGAGGGCGGCAAGGATGCGCTCGCCGCGCTGCGAGTCGACGCTCGGCAGGTCGAGCTGGTAGAGGTCGTCGTAGACCAGCTCGAGAAACGGGCGCCGCCATGCGAGGCCGATGCGCCGCCGGCCCCGGCGCAGTTGCTGCAACAGCGACGCCGAGGAGGAGCGCACGCTGAAGAGCTTACCGCGGCCGGCGCTCCCTGCGGCCGGCGGCCGGCGCTCCCTGCCGCGTCAGCCGAAGAGCTTCAGGAACACCAGGTAGAGCACGAAGCCGTGGTCGGGCCCGGCCACCGGCACGCCAGCGTCGATCATCACCAGGGTCTGCCAGGGTCCCATCACGCTGCCGGCAATGCCGGTGCCGGCGAGCAGGGTGTTGTGCAGGCCGGTCTCCTGGTCGGTGGCGAGCGCGCCGTCGACCAGGGCATCGAGGCGGAAGACGTCGCCGAAATCGAAGCCGTAGCTGAGGTGGGTGAGGTAGCCGCTGCTGGCCCGCACCGCGTTGCTGCGGTAGCCCTGGATGCGGGTGCCGCCGAAGAAGCCGAACTCGTACTTGCTGAAGCGGTCCAGATGTTCGCCGGCGAGGTAGTCGACCTCGACGCCGATCTTCTGGAAGAAGGGCAGGTACCAGTTCTTGCTCGCGGTCAGGTTGTAGCGGGTGAAGTCGCGATCGTCGGGGCTGAAGTCGGGATTGCCCGGCAGCCCCCAGGCGTGCCAGCTCGAGCGCATGTTGTAGCTGTAGTGGCCCGCCAGCGTGTAGCCGCCGCGCGCGAAGCTGAGGTTGCCGCCGACCGACTGCAGCAGGTTGTCGCTGGGCAGCACGAACTGCCGATCGGTGTTGCTGTTGCGGCTGTAGACCGAGTCGAGCAGGTCGTATTCGAGGCCGATCCTGGTGAAGTCGCCGAGCGGATGGCCCAGCTTGAGATCGAAGGTGGCGGGGCGGATCCGCATCTCCTGATTTACCAGCTCCTTGCCCTTCTGATAGACGTCGTCGGTGAACGGCACGGCGATGGCGAAGACGTCGCTGCCGGCGTCGAAGCGGCTGTCGAACAGCCGCGGCTGGGCGGCGCTGGCGACCAGCAGCGCGCCGCCGAAGAAGATGTTGATCTGCTTGCCGCTGTTCTTGAAGTCGAAGGTGAAGTAGTTGAGCCCGGCAAGCGGCAGCGGGTAGCTGAGGGAGTCGTCGACGAACAGGCCGGCCACCGCGAACAGCTTGCTCGGCGCGAAGCCCTCCTTGACCACGCGCGGCCCCGGCCCCTTCTTGACCAGGTAGCGCAGCCCCTGGTCGGTGTCGCGGACCATGGTGACGTCGGAGTCCTCGACGGTCTTCTCACGGGCGGCGAAATCCTGCGGGTTGACCTGGACCTTGGTGAGGAAGGTCTCGCGCTCGACCAGCAGCGGCTCGTCGAGCACCGACAGGATCTGCTGCGCCACCAGGTGCAGCGGCAGGACGTAGCTCGCCGGCGACCATGGTGCGGGCCGCCCCTGCTCGTCGATCGGCGAGTACTCGAGCGTCTCCTCGTTCGAGGTCACCTCGCCCTGCAGCTCGACCTGCACGCCGCGGGTGCGCAGCCGCGCATAGATCTCGCGGTCGATCCAGACCGTGCCCTGGTAGAGGCGGCGGCGGCCGGCGCCGGTTCCGGCCGGGGCGAAGTCGACCACCCAGGCCTCGCGGCCGCCGATCTTCTCGCTACCGCGGAGGTGGTAGCGGTACTCGCGGGTGAACAGGATCTCGAGCGGCAGCGCCGCCGCCTTTTCCGGCTGGATGAGCGGGATCTCCGGCAGGGTCTTGCCGCGCCAGCGCACGCCGTTGATGTAGAGCGACTCCCAGGCCCAATCGGCGCCGCCTTCGCGGCTCCAGAAGAAGGGGCCGGTGAGGCTTGCCTCGATGCTCGCGACGCCGGCGTTGGGCTGGAAGCGCAGGTGGGTGGCGTTGATCGCCGTGTAGTCTTCGAGCCGGCGGTGCTGCGCCTCCTCGAACAGCTGCAGCCGCTTCAGGATCTCCTCGACCGGCAGCTCGCGTTGCGAGGCGACGTTGATTTTTTCCGCGACGCCCTGGCGCTCGGCGGCGGTTAGGCGCTCGATGCCGAGGACGAAGACCGCACCGGGGTCCGGGACCAGCACGTCGAGGCCGGCATGGGGCGCCGGCGTCAGCGTGCCGGTCGGCGGCGCAACCGGGCCGGTGGCGAACGGGAAGCGGGTGGGGCGGCGGAGGCCGGGGTCGGGGAAGTGAAGCAGCGCGGCGGGTGGCGCAGGGGCAGGCGCCGACTCAGGCGCGCCGGCGGTCTCGGCGCCGGGAGGCTCGGGAGCGGCCTCGGGAGAGGCGCTGGCGGGAGCGCCCGGCATCGCCGCGATGACCCGCAGGGAGAGGTCCTTGCCGCGCACGAACACCCATGCGGCAGCGGCGCCGGTGGGCGTCGATCCCGGATCGTAGGAGAGGTCGCCGCCAAACTCGCGTGCCAGCAGGGCCAGCGGGTTGAGCGTCGCCGCGGTAACCGCCGGCGCAGCGGCGCCGGCGCCGGGGGCGCGGAAGAGGGTCAGATCGAAGCCGGCGGTGGCCTGGCGGGCTGCCTCGGCGAGCACGGCGCCGACTGGCGCTGCCGGGTAGGGTAGGCAATCGAGCGCCAGCGGCCGGCCGGGGTCCAGCTCGTGCACCTTCTGCACGGCGGCGGCCAGCGCAGCGGCCGGCTGGCCGCCGGCAGGCCCGGCCGCCAGGGCTACGAGGTCGACGTAGGCCGCCACCTCGGCGCCGTAGAAAGCGGTGATCGCCGCCGGGTCGGCGGGCAGCGGCATCGTGGCCACGTGGATGTTGGCTTGGGCGCCGCCCACCGCCACCGCCGCCCGCTTGAGCAGGAAGGCGTACTCGGGGGCATTGAACGGCTGGCCGCCTGCGGCCGGCGCGCGGCTGGCGCCGCCTCCCGGAGCCGGCGCCACCGGCCGCCAGACGATCTGAAACCAGGTGCCGCGCGCCGCGGCGGCGGCGACCTCGGCGGCGGCGCTCAGCTCTCCCTGCAGCTGCGCCAGGTTGCGAGCCAGCGGCGCCGGCGTATGGAACACCAGCGACAGCCAGGGAGTGGCCCCGGCCGCCGCCACCGACCGCGCCGCGGCGCCCATGGCCGCCAGCTCGGGAGAGCTCGACGCCGCAGGATTGCCCGCGGCGCCTGCGGCCGGCGCCGGCACGGCGATCGCCGGCAGCGGCACGTCCCAAGCGATGAACAGCGGGCTGCCCGGCTCGAGGTGCTGGGAGCGCAGCAGTGCGAGCAGACCTCCCGGGCCGGCGGTGGGCGGGGCCGGTGTGGCGGCGTCCGCGGCGGGGGCGGTCGGGAGAACCGCAGCAGCACCGGCGGCGGCCGGCGCGAGGAGAACCGGAGGAGCGGCGAGACGCAGCCCGCCGCAGGGCTGACACGGCAGCCCGCTGGCCTGAGCGGCGAGCGCCGAGGCCGCCAATCCGAGAAGCAAGAGCAAAGTGCGCCGAAGCATGGCGGGAAGCATACGGGCTACGGCGTCCGGAGTCATCTTGGCGGCCTTGAAACTCGTCGCGCCGTCTCTGAACCAGGACGGACGCGTCCGATCGCGGCGACGATCGAACGCCTCACCATCGCGCCCTGGAGCGTGGTCCTGGGCGCCGGCCTGAGCGCCTTCGTGACCGACGCCATGCTGCGCTCCTAAGACCGCGCCGCCACGGCGCCAATCTGACTGACCTATCGTGGTAGCGTTCGGCAATGCGCGAACTGGCAAGAGGAGAACCTCCAATGAGTCCGAAGGCGTCAAAGTTGTTCTTTGGGGCCTGGATTCTGGTCCTTTCTCTCGTGATCTCGGGCCCCTTGCAGTCACAGCTTGCCGGCGCCACGCTGTCCGGCACCGTCACCGACCCTGCGGGAACGGCCGTGCCCAACGCCAAGATCTCGATCAAGAACGTGGCCACCGGTCAATCGACGGAGACCCGCACCAATGCGGCCGGGACGTACGCCGTATCGGATCTCACTCCGAGCGATTACGAGGTTGCCGTCGCGGTGGAGGGGTTCATCAGCAGAGTAGCCACGGTGACGCTCAGGGCAGGGGCCAGGCAAACGATGGACCTGGGCTTGACCACCTCTGCCGGAGATGTGGCGTCGCCACCTTCGCTGGAGGATCTGGGTTTCTCGCCGGCTCAGGCACAGGGAAGCGCTCTGGATCAGGCGAAGCTCGACCTGCGATCGCACATGCTCAAGATGCATCAAAGGTTTGGCTTGATAACGCTCGCTCCCTTGGTTGCCACGATCGCCACTTCCTTCCTCGCCTCCGGCAAGCACAGCACCGCGACCGGCCGCGACGTGCATGGCGCTCTGGGCGGGATCACGGCGGTCATGTACTCCATGACCGCCTACTATGCGATCCGCGCGCCGAAGCTGCCGGAAGTCAAAACTCGCGGGCCCATCCGCGTGCATAAAGCCCTGGCCTGGATTCATGGCACAGGGATGATCCTGACCCCCATCCTGGGGGCGATGGCGTTTAGCCAGGAAAACCGGGGGGAAAGGGTTCATGGGATCGCAGCAGCGCATTCGTTGGTGGCTGGCGTGACCTACACGGCGTATGGGCTCGCCATCGCGTCCGTGTCGATCAAATTCTAGGCGGGGCTTATGAATACGAATCAGCGAGCGCTGTTGGCCCTCTTGCTGCTGGCGGCGGCGTCTCCCCAGCTGGCGCGAGCGGACAGCCAGTGGGTGCTTGAGCAGTCCACTCTCACGTACCAGGTTTCTCACCCACTGCATCAGACGGAAGGCGTCAGCCATGCGGCGCGAGGCAAGGGCGTTTGTCACGCCGGGCAATGCGATTTTCTGATCGCGGCACCCGTGAAGTCGTTTGATTCGGGGGACAGCAACCGCGATCTTCACATGCTGCAAGTGACGCGCGGCGCGCAATTCCCCATGATCAGCGTGCGCACCCGATTGCCCGAAGCGGCATCCGCATCAGCAACGATCCATGCCGATCTGGAGATCCAGTTTGGCGGCCAGACCTCCCACTATAAGCAGGTGCCATTCCAACTGACGGCGCAAGGAAACCAGATCCGGATAGTAGGAACGATTCCGGCGGCGCTAGCCGATTTCAAGATCGACCCACCGTCGCTCCTGGCGGTCCCGGTCAAGAATGAGATGCCAGTGCGCGTGGACATGACCTGGCGTCCGCAGTGAAGGGCAGCCGAGGAAGGAGGTCGTCAGGACGAAGGGACTCGTCGTCGGTTTTGTGACCGCCCTCGTGATTCTGATGGTCGGCGGCTACATCTTCATCATCACTGGCGGGCTGTATGCCGGACAGGACGTGAAGCCTGGCGAGCTGGAGACCTGGGGCGCAAAAAAATCGCTGCGGGCGACCATACGGCGAAACGCTCAGGGGCTGAGGAGCCCCCTTCAGCCCACCGACGACAACCTCGCTGCAGGCGCCGAGCTCTACGACACGCACTGCCGAGTGTGCCATGGCGGTTCCGACGGCATCGCCTTGCCCATCGCCAAAGGCTTGACGCCGAAGCCGCCGCAGCTCGCGAAGGACGGCGTTGAGGACGATCCCGTGGAAACGACTTACTGGAAGATTGCCCACGGGATTCGCTTCACCGGGATGCCTGCTTTCCGCGAGAGCCTTTCCGATCCGCAGCTGTGGCAAATCGCGTTGTTTGCGTCACACATGAAAGCCTTGCCACCCCGGGCTCAGCGAACCTGGGCGATGCAGACAGCGGCACCCTGATCTCTCGGCTCGAGGTGCAAGTGCGCCGTGGCGTCGCGGACTGCACGCCCACTCGAGGCCCCGGGGCGGCGTTCAGCCTTCGCCGATCCCGAGGTAGGCGCGGCGGACGTGGTCGCTGGCGCTCAGCTCGGCGCCGGGGCCGGCGAGGGCGATGCGGCCGGACTCCATCACGTAGGCATGGTCGGCGACGGCCAGCGCCTGGTTGGCGTTCTGCGCGGCGAGGAGGATGGTGACGCCGCCGGCGGCGATGCTGCGGATCTGCTGGAAGACCTGCTCCACCAGGATCGGGGCGAGGCCCAGGGAGGGCTCGTCGAGCATCAGCAGCCGCGGCTCCGCCATCAGGCCGCGGCCGATGGCGCACATCTGCTGCTCGCCGCCGGAGAGGGTGCCACAGGGCTGGCGGCGGCGCTCGCGGAGCCGCGGGAAGAGCTCGTAGACCTTCTCCAGGCCCTGCCGCGCCCGCGGCCGCAGTAGCGGCGGGAAAGCTCCCATCAGGAGATTCTCCTCGACCGTCATCCGCGGCCACAGCTGGCGGCCCTCGGGGACCATGCTGAGGTGGCGGCGCACCCGGACGTGCGCCGGCTCGCCGGTCACGTCGCGGCCCGCGAACCGGATGACGCCGCGGCGCGCCGGCAGCAGACCGGCCAGCGCCCGCAAGGTGGTCGTCTTGCCGGCGCCGTTGGGGCCGATGACGGCGACCACCTGGCCGCGGTCCACCGCGAGGTCGACGCCCCAGACCACCTGGATCGCACCGTAGGCGACCTCGAGCCCGATCGCCTCGAGCAGGCGTTCCGCCGCCGGCTGGCGCGCCGCCGTCAGCTCGCCCGGCGGGCTGCCGTTCCCCGGCTGTCGCTGCTGGTCAGGGGGTTCCGCCATCGCCGCCATCAGGCCCCCGCCCCGCTGCCCGGGTCGTCACCGCCGCCGGTTGCGCCAACCCCGGCGGCGCCTTGCCTGACGCCGATGTAGGCCGCGATCACGGCCGGGTCGCTCTGCACCGCCGCCGGCGGCCCTTCCGCGAGCTTGCGGCCGAGGTTCATCACGATGACGCGGTCGCAGATCGCCATGATCGCCTTGAGGTCGTGCTCGACGTAGAGGATCGTCGTGCCGGCCTCCCGGATCTCGCGCAGCAGGCGCAGCACCGACTCGGTCTCGGCCGCGGTCAGGCCGCTGCACACCTCGTCGCAGAGCAGCAGGCTCGGCCGCGCGGCCAGGGCGCGCCCCACCTCGAGCCGCTTCTGATTGCCGACCGAGAGCGTGCCCGCCGTTGCCGCCGCGAGATCGGCCAGGCCGACGCGCGCCAGGATCCGACCGGCGTCGCCCGCCGTCTGGCCGGTGTCGCTCGCCGCCTTGCCGGCGGCCCCCCGGCGGCGGCCGAAGCGGATGCCGACCTCGACGTTGTCGAGCACCGACAGGGTGCGGAAGGGGCGCGGCACCTGGTGGGTGCGCACGATGCCGGCCCGCACCGCGGCGAAGGCCGGAGCGCCGGTCAGGTCCCGACCCTCGAAGCGGACGCTGCCGGCGGTGGGCCGCAGGGCGCCGGCGAGGATGGCGAGCAGCGTCGTCTTGCCGGCGCCGTTGGGGCCGATCAGGCCGTAGATGCCCCCCCGCTCGAGCTGGAAGCTCACCTCCTGCAGCGCCGCCAGCCCGGCGAAGGTGCGGCTCAGGCCCATGACCTCAAGGAGCGGCGGCGGCACGCATCCTCCCGCGGCGCGCGAGGGCGCGCCACCACCGGTCGAGCAGCCCGACCACCCCGGCCGGCTCGAAGAGCACGATCAGGATCAGCAGCGAGCCGTAGATGAGCAGGTGCAGCTCCGGGAACGCCGCGATGATCTCGTCGTGCACCAGGCCGTAGATGCAGGCGCCGACCACCGGCCCCCAGATCCTGCCGACGCCGCCGATGATCGGCATCAACAGGATGGCGACGCTGATCGCGAAGGCGAACTCCCCTTGCGGATTGACGTAGGCGGCGTAGCGGGCGTGGACGCCGCCGGCGGCGCCGGTGAGCGCGGCGGCGACGGCATGCGCCAGCAGCTTGGCGCGCAGCGGGTTCACCCCCAGGTCGGCCGCGGCTTCCTCGTCCTCGCGCACCGCGACCAGCGCCAACCCCAGCCGCGAGCGCCGCAGCAGGATCGAGGTTCCGACCGCGCCGGCGGCCAGCGCCAAGGCGCTGTAGTAGTGCTGCAGCTGGTGGAAGGGCCCGCGCTCCATGACGCGGTAGCCGCTGGCGCCGCCGGTCGCCGCCAGGTTGGTCATCACCACCCGCACCGCCTCGCTGACGCCGATGGTGGCGATCGCGAAATAGGGGCCCTTGAGGCGGAAGGTCGGCAGCCCGATGAGCAGCGACGCCAGCGCCGCCACCGCCGCGGCCAGCAGGCACGAGGAGACCGGGTCCAGCCCGGAGTTGAGCGCCACCGCCGCCGTGTAGGCGCCCAGCCCGTAGAACACCGCGAAGCCGAACGACACCTGGCCGCCGAAGCCCCCCAGCAGGTTCCAGGCGACGCTGGTCGTCACCCATACCAGGGTGCCGAAGAGCAGCCGGATGGTGTTGGGTCCGGGTCCCAGCAGCGGCACCGCCGCCAGCGCCGCGCCGAGCAGCCAGGGGACGCCGGCGGCCGCGGTGCCCGCGATGCTCGCAGGGTTGGCTCGGGACCGGCGCCGGCCCGCGGCCGGCCCGCCGCCGCGCTCGGCAGCGGTCACGCCCAGCGCCGCCTCCTGGCCCAGAGGCCGGCGATCCCGCCCGGCAGCACCACCAGGGCGACCACCAGCAGGGAGAAGGCCACCACCGGCTGGTAGCTCGCCGGCAGTACCTGGATGCTGAAGGTCTCGAGCAGCGCCAGGATGAGCGCGCCGGCGGCGACGCCGGCGAACGATTCGAGTCCGCCGAGCACGATGATCACGAAGGCGCGCAGCAGGAACGGCGCGCCGAAGTCCGGGCTGAAGGAGTAGAGCATCGCCAGCATGCCGCCGGCGGCGCCGGTGAAGGCGATCCCCAGCCCGAACGCCACCCGCGCGGTGCGCTCGACGTCGATCCCGGCCAGGCGGCCGGCGTCGCGGTTCTGCATCAGCGCCCGCACCGCCCGGCCGAACCAGGTGCGGTGCAGCACCAGCTCGAGCGCCGCCAGCGACGCCACGGCGCCGGCGAAGACCACCAGCCGCACCGTCGGGATGGTCAGCGGCCCGAGCTGCAGCACCGACAGGGTGCGCGGGGTGAGGATCGCCCGGTCGGCGTTGCCCCAGATCAGGTAGCCGAGGTTCTGCAGCACCAGCCAGAGGCCGAACAGCAGCAGCAGCGAGGCCAGCGTCGGCTGGTCCGAGACCGGCAGGCGCCGGATCAGGGTGCGGTGCAGGCCCATGCCGGCGAGGAAGAACACCGGGAAGGCGAGCAGCGTGCCGAGCAGCGGATCGATGCCGCCGCGCTCGTAGAGCTCGTAGACGAAATAGGCTCCCAGCATCAGGAAGCCGGCGTGGGCGAGGTTGACGATCTTCATCACGCCGTAGATGACCGTCATCCCCACCGACATCGCGGCGTAGACGCCGGCCAGCAGCAGCGCGGCGATCAGCAGGTTCGAGAAATCGGCGGCGCTCATCGGGAGTCCCCTCGCCGGGCCGCCGCCCGCCGGTCGACACGGCGGCGGCCGGCGGCGGCGCGGCTCACGGATGCGGTTTTTTCGGGATGGGCGCGATCGCCTGGCCGGTGGCCGCGTCGGGCGGGAAGACGATCTCGACCTTGTCGCCGGGCTGGTTCTGGACGATCACGAAGGCGGTGTCGGTCTGGCCGTTCTTGCCGAAGCGCAGCACCTGGCCGGGCAGCAGGGAATCCTTGAGCACGGCGGTGCGCAGCTGGTCGCGGATCGCGGTCTTGTCGAGGCTGCCGGCGCGCTCGATCGCCATCGTCAGGATGCGCACCGCGTCGTAGGCGGTGGCGGGATACCACGAATCCGGGGGATGGCCGGTGAACGCCCGATAGCTGGCGATGAAGCGCTTGACCTGCGGGTAGGGCAGCTTGTCGGACCACCAGATGCCGGCGAAGATGTCGTTGGTGGCGTCGCCCAGCGCCTTGCGGGCGTCGCTCTCCGGACCGCGGGCGCCGTAGCTGATCATCTGGTGGTACATGCCGGTCTGGATGTACTGCCGGTGCATGGTGATGTAGTCCTGCAGGTGCGCGTCGGCGAGGAAGATGTCGGCGTGGGCGGTCTTGACCTTCTGCAGCAGGCCCGAGAAGTCGGGCGCGCCGAGGTCGAACTTCTCGCTGAAGATGACAGTGAAATATCCGGGGTGGGCGTGGATCCAGGTCTGGATGCCGCGCTCGTAGTCGACGCCGTGGTCGGTGTTCTCGAGCGCCAGCGCCAGCTTGAGGCCCTTGTGGAGCTTGCCGTGGTCCACCAGGCTGCCGAGGAAGGCCGCGGTGGTCGAGCCCAGCAGGTCGGTCGGGCTCAGGGAGCCGAAGATCCACTGGTAGCCGTGGTTGAAGATGGTGGTGGCCGCCGCGCCGGTGGTGATCCAGGGGGTCTGGTAGCGGTCCGGCATCACCGACTCGGCCTCGCCGAGGGCGGTGGAGTAGCCGCCCAGCACCGCGGTGACGCCGTCGGCGGTCATCGCCCGCTCGACCAGGCCGGAGGACTTCGCCTGGTCCGAGGCGTCGTCGTAGAAGACCACCCGCAGCGGCAGCTTCTTGCCCAGGCTCTTGACCGGGACGCCGCCGGCCTGGTTGATCTCGTGCACGGCCAGGTCGATGGCTTCGCGCTGGTACTGCCCGGGCTTGGCCTCGCGGCCGCTGATCGGCAGCACGACGCCGATGGCGATGTCGGCGGCGCCGGCGGCGGCCGCCGCGGCGTGGGCGGGAGGCGAGGTTTCGAGGCTGCCGAGCAGGATCGTCGCCGCGGCGGCGGCCAGGGCCTGAACGACCAGGCGGCCGGGGAGCCTGCGACTCGTGCACTTCATGACCGGGCTCATGACTGGGCTCATGGTGGTGCCTCCGGTTGCTGTCGTGGAGCGTCGGCGCAACGCTACACCGTTGGCGGCGACTCGGCTAGTGGCCCGCGGGCTCGGTGGCCTCGGCGGCCTCGGCGGTCCCGGCGACCCCGGCGGATACCGCGGGCACGGGCAGCGCCGCGCCGTACCCGCGCAGCAGCTCGAGAAACGCCGCCTCGTCGAGGATCGCGACGCCCAGGCGGCGGGCGTTCTCGGCTTTCGACCCTGCCTCCTCGCCCACCACCACGTAATCGGTCGCCTTGCTCACCGAGCCGGCGGCGCGGGCGCCGAGCGCTTCGACCAGCGCCTGGGCGTCGCGCCGCGACAGGCGCTCGAGCGAGCCGGTGAAGACGAACTTCTTGCCGGCCAGCGGCAGGTCGCCGGCCGGCCCGCCGGCACCGTCGCCGCCAGCTGCCTCGCCGGCCGCCGGGCCGGCGCCGCCTGCGATGCCTGCGGCATGGGCAGCCCCGGCGCCGGCCGGCGCGGCGGCGGGGCCCGGCGGCGCCTCCACCAGCCGCACCCGCGCCAGCAGGGCGTCGAGGATGGCGGCGTTCTGCGCGTCGCCGAAGAAGGTGGTGATCTGCTCCGCCATGCGCGGCCCGACGCCCCGCACCTGCTGCAGCGCCTCGTCGCCGGCGGCGCGCAGCGCGGCGAAGCCGCCGAAGTGGCGCGCCAGGTCGCGCGCCACCGCCGTCCCGACCTCCGGGATGCCGAGGCCGTAGAGGAAGCGCGCCAGCTCGACGTGGGCGGCCTTGGCGAGCGCTGCCACCAGCTTCTGCGACGACTTCTCGGCGAAGCCCGGCAGGCCGAGCAGCGCCTCCTGACGCAGGTCGAAGAGGTCCGGCAGCTGCCGCACCAAGCCCTCGGCGACGAACAGCTTGGCGGTCTCGTCGCCCAGCCCCTCGACGTCGAGGGCGTCGCGCGAGGCGAAGTGGACGATGCGGCCGGCGAGCTGCGCCGGGCACTGGAAGGCGTTGGGGCAGACGGTGAACGGCCCGCGCTCGACCAGCGGCGTGGCGCAGGAGGGGCAGGCGGCGGGCATGCGCCACTCGGCGGCGCGCTCGCGGTCGGGCTCGTCGATGCGCTCGACCACCTGCGGGATGACGTCGCCGGCCCGCTGCACCCGCACGCGGTCGCCCTCGCGCACGTCCTTGCGCGCCACCTCCTCGCGGTTGTGCAGGGTGGCGCGCGCCACGGTGACGCCGCCGATCTCCACCGGCAGCATCAGCGCCACCGGCGTCACCACCCCGGTGCGGCCCACCGAGGGCAGGATCGACAGGATGCGCGTCACCTCCTTGCGCGGCGGGAACTTGAAGGCGAAGGCCCAGCGCGGGTGACGGGCGGTCCAGCCCAGCGCCTCGCGGGCGGCGAGGTCGTCGAGCTTGATCACCACGCCGTCGATCTCGTAGCCCAGGTCGTCGCGCCGCGCCTCGAGCTCGGCATGGTAGGCGAGGATCTCGTCGAGGCTCGCGGCCCGGCGCACCAGGCCGTTGACGCGCAGCCCCCAGCCGGCGAGGGCGGCGAGCACCTCCCACTGGCTGGCCACCGGCGGTGCCTCCTCGCCCCAGGAGAGGATGTCGTAGACGTAGAGGTCGAGCGGCCGGGCGGCGGTGATCTGCGGGTCGAGCTGGCGCAGGGCGCCGGCCGCGGCGTTGCGCGGGTTGGCGAACGGCTCCTTGCCGGCGGCGAGCAGCGATTCGTTGAGCCGGTCGAAGGCGGCGGCGCGCATGATCACCTCGCCGCGGACGGCGACGAAGGCGGGCGCCGGCCGGCCGTCGTCCTCGCGCAGCCGCAGCGGCACCGCCGGAATGGTGCGCACGTTCTGGGTGACGCCCTCGCCGCGGCGGCCGTCGCCGCGGGTGGAGGCGCGCACCAGCGCCCCGGCCTCGTAGACCAGCTCGATCGAGGCGCCGTCGAGCTTCGGCTCGAGCACGTAGGCGGCCTCGCTGCCCGGGCGGTGCTCGGCCAGCGCCTTGCGCAGGCGCTCGTCGAAGCGGCGCAGCGACGCCGGGTCCTGATCGGAGTCGAGCGACAGCATCGGCGCCGCGTGCTCGACCTGGGGGAAGCTCGCCAGCGGCTGGCCGGCGACGCGCTGGGTGGGCGAGTCGGCGGTGCGCAGCTCGGGGAAGCGCTCCTCGAGCGCCGCCAGCTCGTGGAACAGGCGGTCGTACTGCTCGTCGGAGACCGTCGGCGCGTCGCGGACGTAATACTGGTAATCGTGGTGGCGGATCTCGCGCTGCAACTGCGCGGCGCGGGACGCGGCGGCGGCCTGGTCCAGGACCGGCCGCGGCGGCGGGGTCCCCTGGCCTCGGCTCATGGCCAAAACTGTATCATCCGCTCCATGACCTCGATGTGGCGCCGCGGCGGCCTGAGCTGGTGGCAGCTGCTGGTGCGGGTGTGGCGGGAGATCTGGATCGACCAGGTGCCGGGGCGCTGCGCCGAGCTGGCCTACTACTTCCTGTTCTCGGTCTTCCCGCTGCTGCTCTTCCTCACCTCGCTGCTCGGCTACGTGGCGGGCCCCGAATCCCGGCTGCGCCACATCCTCTTCGTCTACGTCGGGCGCTTCGCCCCCAGCCCGGACGTCCCGGCGCTGCTCGCCGGCACCCTGGACCAGGTCATCATCCACCGCGGCGGCGCGACCCTTTCGCTGTCGCTGCTGGTGGCGGTCTGGGTGGCCTCGACCGGCATGCTGGCGCTGGGGCGCACGCTCAACTCGGCGTACGGGGTGGAGGAGACGCGGCCGTGGTGGTGGCGGCGGCTGGTGGCGATCGGGCTCACCCTGGGCTTTGCCGTGCTCACCATCGGCGCGCTGACCGTCCTGCTCTACGGCCACCAGATCGGCGAGGGGCTCGCCAACGCGCTCGGCGTCGGGCCGGCGTTCGTCACCGTCTGGCACGTGGTGCGCTGGCCGATGGTGCTGGCCTTCGTGCTGCTGTCGTTCGAGGTGGTCTACAACTTCGCCCCCAACCTCGGCGGCGCCGTGCGCCGGTCCTGGGCAACGCCCGGGGCGGTGGTCGGCGTCTGCCTGTGGCTGGCGGTGTCGTTCGGCCTCCGCCTCTACCTCACCGAGGTGCGCGGCTATGCCGCGGCCTACGGCTCGCTGGGCGCGGTGTTCGTGATGCTGCTCTGGTTCTACCTGACCGCCCTCGCCATCGTGGTGGGCGGCGAGGTCAACTCGGTGATCTGGCGCCAGATCGCGGCTCTGCGGCATCGCGGGCGGGCCGCGGCTCCGGCGCGCACGGGCAGTGGAGGTCGCGCCGCCGCTCGAGGTCGGCGATGACCGCGCGTTTCCAGCCGGCCTCGCCCGCCTGGGCGAGCAGCGCGGCGCGGTAGGCGCCGATATCCACCAGCTCGAGACGGAGGCGGATGGTCTTCCACAGGCGCGGGAAGCGCTCGCCCGGGGCCTGCACGTGGTGCAGGCCGCCGCTGTAGGCGAGCAGCATGCGGCCGGCGCCGATCGACGCCAGGATGTCGGCGACGCCGCCGCGGACGGTCATCGGGTTGCCGCTCGCGTCGAGGCCCGTGGCCCGTTTCATGCGGCCCTCGGGCAGCAGCGCCATCATGGCATCGGGATCGACGTGGGCGAGCACCTTCTCCCAGCTCTCGTCGCGCTCGCGAGTGATCGAGATGACGCGGGCGGCGATGAGCCTGTAGAAGTGGCCCACCAGTGGCCGCACCGCGGTCTTCTGGGCGATCACCACCACGCCGTGGCGGGCGATCCGCCACACGAAGGAGAGCGGCACGCCGCCCAGGAACAGCGGCTCGTAGAGGCTGGTGTGGTTGAGCACCGCCAGCAGGCGGACGTGGCGCCAGCGGTCCGGGGGCGGGTCGCCGATCCACCGCAGGTCGATGCGGTAGAACAGCCGCGCGCAGACCTTCACCAGCACCAGCAGCAGGAAGACGATGTAGGGGCGCACCAGGCACCGCATCCTACAACGGAAGCCGCCGGCGGCCCCGGGGGCCTGGACCCCCGGCGGCCCAGCGGCCCGACCCTGCTCGCCCGTGCCGACGCCGAGGCCGCGGCAGGCGCCAAGCTCGTCTTCCTCATCCTGGCGGCCCGCGGTGAAGCGACGCTTCCCGAGCCCTTGGCGACACCAGAGTAGGTAGGACCGCCCGCCGGTGGGCGGCCAAGGGACGCCGTCATCGAAAGGAGGAGCAAATGAGGAAATCGCGCAAGAGGTTGGCCCTGAACCGCGAGACCCTGGTCGAGCTCGATCGCTCCGAGATGAAGGAAGCGAACGGGGCAACCACGGAGTACTCCACCTGCTACGGCTGCGCCAGCTTCACCTGCCGCCCGCCCTGCCAGTACAGCAATCGCAACACCTGCACCACCTGCCAGATGACCTGCACCACCAACTTCTGCTGATCTCCGGCGGATCGTCGCGCCGGAGCCGGGGATGGCGCCGCTCAGTCGCGCGACCCATCCCCCAGCTCTGATCCCGATCCCGGCGGCCCTCCCCCTGGGGGGCCGCCGGAACGGGCGGCCCGGCCCGGGCGATGTTTGCGGGGTTGACGGGGTTGGCGGCAGGGGGCGGCGGGGGATGGTAAAATGCGCTGCTCCCGAAGGAGCAGACGCGGAAGCGCTCCCGAGCCGCCGCCATGCCGCCAGCCAATCCACCCTCTGCGCCCCCGGCGCAGCCTATACCGCCGGCGCAGCTTGCATCCCCGGCGCAGCCGGCGCACCCGGCGCACCCTGCACACCCTGCGATCACCGCGATCGTCACCACCTTCAACGAGGAGCAGAACATCGGCAGCTGCCTCGAGTCGCTGCTGTGGTGCGACGAGATTCTGGTCGTGGACTCGTTCTCGACCGACCGCACGGCGGAGATCGCGCGCGGCTACCCCAAGGTGCGGTTCGTGCAGCGCACCTACTACGGCTCGGCGTCGCAGAAGAACTGGGCGATGGACCAGGTCCAGAACGACTGGATCCTGATCTTCGACGCCGACGAGCGCTGCACGCCGGCGCTGCAGCGCGAGATCGTGGCGCTGCTCGCTGCCGGCGCCCGGCACGACGCCTACACCATCAAGCGCCGCGTCCACTTCATCGACCGGGTGATCCGCTTCTCCGGCTGGCAGCACGACCGCGTGGTGCGCCTGGTGCGCCGCGGCTGCGCCCGCTATCCGAACCGGCGGGTGCACGCCGACATGCTCACCCGCGGCCCGGCGCCGATCCTGCGCAACCCGATGGAGCACTACATGGCCGATACGCTGGACGAGTACATCCGGCGGATCGAGAAGTACAGCTTCTGGGGCGCCTCGCAACACTGGAAGGAAGGCACCCGGGCGGGCTTCTCCGAGGTCTTTGGCCGCAGCGTCTGGCGCTTCGTCCGCACCTACCTCTTCCAGTTCGGCATCCTCGACGGCATGCACGGCCTGGTGTTCTGCATGCTGCAGTCGTTCGGCACCTACCGCAAGTGGTCCCTGCTCTGGGGCTGGCACGCCAACGCCGCCCGCGGCCGCATGCCGACGCTGCCGATCTTCGACGAGGACGAGAACATCTGGCGCGGCCTCGAAGAGATGCCGCCGCAACGCTACCAGGCGCGTCCCGCCGCCGGCGCCACCACCGCCGGCGCCGCTGCTCCCGGCGAGCGCCGCCCGGCCGTCGCGGCCCCCGCGCCCGCCGGCAAGGAGCTCTAGATCCTCCTCGCATGCAACCCATCTCCCCGGCCGGCGCCATCCTCGACCACCTGCGCCGGCGCCAGGAGGCGATGACCGGGCTGCTGGCCGACCTGGCGCGGCTCGAAGTCGCCGTCGCTGGCGCCGGCGTCGCAGCGGCCGGTGCTCGACCGGCTGGAGAGCGAGCTGCGGGCGCTCGGCATGCGGGTGCGGCGGCTGCGCGGCAGGTGCAGCGGCGGCCAGCTGTTCGCCGCGCCGGCGCGGCCGCCGGGACGCGTGCGCGGTGGTCGCCGGGCCGGGCGGGCACGGGGCGTGCCACTGCAGCTGCTGCTCGGGCATTGCGACACGGTGCTGGCCGCAGGGCATGCTCGGCGCCATGCCGGTCGAGGCGCGCGACGGCAGGCTCTATGGTCCCGGCGTCTACGACATGAAGGCCGGCCTGGTGCAGGCCGTGTTCGCGCTGCGCGCGCTGCGAGATCTGGAGCTCGAACCACCGGCCATGCCGGTGATGTTCGTCAACTCCGACGAGGAGACCGGCAGCGGCGACTCGACCCGCCAGGTGCGCCGGCTGGCGCGTCGCGTGCGGCGGGTGTTCGTGCTCGAACCGTCGCTGGGCGCCGACGGCCGGCTGAAGACGGGGCGCAAGGGCGTCGGCCAGTTCGTGGTCACGGTGCGCGGCAGGGCGGCGCACGCCGGGCTCGAGCCGGAGCGCGGCGCGAGCGCCGTGCTGGAGCTGTCGCACGTCATCCAGCGCCTGCACGCCATGGCGGATCCGGCGCGGGGCATCGCCGTCAACGTCGGGGTGGTGACGGGTGGCTTGCGCGGCAACGTCGTGGCGCCGGAGGCGCGCGCCGAGGTGGATGTGCGGGTGCAGCGGCAGGAGGACGCGCCGGCGCTCGAGGCGGCGGTCCGCGGCCTCCGGCCGACCGTCCCCGGCACCCGCCTGGAAGTGACCGGCGGCATCGGCCGGCCGCCGCTCACCCTGACCGCCGCCAACCTCGGGCTGTTGCGCCTCGCCGAGCAGGCGGCGGGCCAGCTCGGGTTGGTGCTTGGGCACGGCAGCGCCGGCGGCGCCTCCGACGGCAACACCACCAGCCTCTACACCGCCACCCTCGATGGCCTGGGAGCGGTCGGCGGCGGCGCCCATGCCCTCGACGAGCACGTGGTGCTGGCGCGCATGCCCGAGCGCGCCGCCCTGCTGGCCCTGCTGCTGCTCGCGCCGCCGGAGGCGCCGGCTGGCTTGGTGGAGACAGCGGCGAGCGCGGACGAGCTGGCGGTCGCCGGCGTGCCGGCGACCAGCGTGCGTGAGGGCGGCGCATGAGCGCCGGGCCGGTGTTGCGGCGGTGGGCGAGGCTGGCGGCGCTGACGGGCTACCCGGTGCTGGCGGTTTGCACGGCGCTAGCGAGCTCCACGGTGTTGATGGTCTCCCCGTTGCCGGCGATCGCGATGCCGGCGGTGTCCACCCGGCCGGCGGTTGATGCCGCCGTCTCCGGGGCAACCCCCGCCTCCGCCACGGCACCCGCCACCGGCGCGCCGCGCCACGCGGCGGCAGGCGCCCGTGCCGCCGGCCCGCCGCTGTCGCCCGGCGAGGTCAAGGCAGCGCAGCGGCGCCTGGTCGAGCTGGGCTACTGGGCGGGGAGCGCCGCCGGTCCCTGGGACGAGCGCTGGCGCCACGCGCTGATCGCCTTTCAGAAGGTCGAATGGCGCAAGCCGACCGGTCGGCTGACCCGCGCCGAGTGGGACGAGATGGCGCGCGCCGCGCCGCCGGCGCCGCGCCAGACCGGCCCGGCCCACATCGAGGTGGACCTGGCGCGGCAGGTGCTGTTCATGGTCGACGACGCCGGCGCCGCGTCGCACGTGCTGCCGATCTCCACCGGCTCCGGCAGGCCCTTCCGCGCCCCCGGCTGGCAGGGCGTCGCCGAGACCCCCTGCGGCCACTTCACCGTCTTCTCCCGCGGCTACGGCTGGCACAAGAGCCAGCTCGGGGAGATGTTCAATCCGCTCTACCTGGTCGGCGGCATCGCCATCCATGGCAGCCTCGACGTGCCGCCGAAGCCGGTCAGCCACGGCTGCATCCGCATCCCGATGTATGCCGCGCGCCTGCTGCCGCGCCTGGTGCCGCGCGAGATGCCGGTGGTCGTCTATGGCTGCAAGGACGAGCTGCCGCCGACCGCCGCCGTCGTCACCAAGCCCTGAGCACTCAGCGGGCGGCGGGCGGCAGGCCGGCGACGAAGGTTGCGATCGCCTGCGCCGCGGCCGTTGCCGGCTTCTCCTGCAGCACGATCGAGGTGTGAGTGGAACCCGGGATCACGATCGGTCCGCTGCCGCGGCTGGATCGCGCGGTGACCGCGGCAAGATGGCGCAGGTAGACCTGGCGCCAGGCGATCACGTCCCGAGGCGTCTCCATGCCCTCCGGCCGGCGCAGCTCCGACGTCGCCAGGGTCAGGAGTGGCAGGCTGCCGAAGCTGCGGACGTCGAGGCACTGCCAGGCCGTCTTCGGCAACGCCCCGAGGTAGGCCGCGGTGGTGCCGATCATCGAGCTGCGCGAGATCCCGGCGCGATAGCGCGCCAGCGTCGGCGCGTCGCCGGCATAGCTCTTGGCGCCGAAGAAATGCGACAGGATCCGCATCACGCCCAGGTCTCCCGCGATGCCGCTGGCGACGCAGCGCGGGCCGCATGCCGGCAGCGCCATCGCCTCGCGGCGCGAGCCGTGGAAGTCCTCGAGCAGGTCGCGCGGGTCGCCGGGCTCGATCAGCACCAGCGCCTCGACGTCCCGCGGGTGCAGCGCGGCGTAGACCTGCGCGAAGTTGGCGCCCAGCGAGTGGCCGACGTAGACGAACGGCCGCGGGATCCCTGCCGCGGCGACGATCCGGGACAGCTCGGCCGCCGCGGCGGCGGCGTCGAAGGCCTGGCCGCCGGCCTCGCTCCAGCCCAGGCCGGGGCGATCGAACGAGCACACCCGCCAGCGCCTGGCGAGCGCCGGCTGGATGCGGTACCACATGGTCGACCAGCCGCCGGCTCCGGCGTCCAGCAGCAGGGTCCGGTCGCCGGCGCCGGTGCAGAGCACGTGGACGCGCCGGCCGTCGACGGCCACCATCCTGCCGGGCGCCGGGAAGGCCCGCGCGTCGAACATGGTGCCGAGCTGCTGGTAGACGGCACCGGCCAGGACGGCGACGAGCACGCCGACGCCAAGCCGCTTCAGGATGGAGCCGCGGCCGCGCCCGGCCCCTCCCGGTGGGCTGCTCATCGCGACTGAACCGCTCGAAGAGTGAGACTCGCTCCTGCATGGCGCCTCCCGGTGGGCTGCTCCCGCCGCGCCCGGTGCCTTCCGCTGCGTCACTCATCGACCCAGCCCAGGTAGAGGCTCCAGACCAGCGGCGGCGCCGCCAGGAGGATGGCGGCCACCGCCATGACCGCCGCCGCCGGGACGGCGGCGCCGGTCGCAGGGATCGCGCTGGCCGCGTGCAGCGCGCGAGCCGCGTGCGTCACGCCGTGGGCCGCGGCCGCTTGCGACGCTGAATGCGCCGCGTAGCCTGCGGCTTCGCCCAGGGTACGCAGCCAGGCCACGGCCGCGGCACCCTTGCCGAGCACCAGCGCACCCAGCACGGCTCCGCCCGCCGCCAGGCCCAGGCGGTCGAGCAGCGCAATCGGGCGCAGGGCGCGCTCGGTCCGTGCGGCGCGTTCGCGCAGCTCGGCCCGCCGGCGCACCACCGCCGCGTCAGGCAGGTCCAGGGGCGCCATGCGGGCCGCGCCGGCGCGCAGCAAGCCGTCCACCAGGCGCGCGTCGGCGCATTCCGGGCAGCCGGAGGCGTGTCGCGCCAGCGCCGCCGGCAGCGGGCCGCCGCCGGCCCGCGCGATGTCGTCGAGATGAGGGCAGGGCGGTGGTCTCATGGCGTCTCCTCGGGCGCGAGGCCGGCGGCCCGTGCCAGGCCGGCGAGGCGCCGGCGGGCACGGAACAGCAGCACGCGCAGGCTCGCCGGCCGCATGCCGGCGATGGCGGCGATCTCCCGGTGGCTGTGGCCCTCGACGTGCGCCAGCCACAGGATCTGCCGCTCGCGCGGCTTGAGCCGGGCGAGCAGCCGGCGAAGGTCGAGCCGCACCACGGCGTCGGGAGCCGGCGAGGCGCCCTCGCGCAACTCCGCGAGCGGCGCCAGGCGGCGGCTGCCGCGCCGGTGGTCCTGCAAGAGGTTGGTGGCGATGCGGAACAGGTAGCGCCGCAGGTGCTCCTCGCTCTCGGGCCGGATGGCGGCGCGCAGCAGGCGGATGAAGGCTTCCTGGGTGAGATCGTCGGCGAGCGCGGGGTCCCCGGAGGCGGCCGCCAGGTAGGCCCAGAGCCGGCGCGCGGTGCGATCGTAGAAGTCGCGGAAGGCAGCCTCCCCGAGCACCAGGGTGGCGGCGCCGTCGTCCACGCCTGTCGCCGCGTCCGCCACCTGGATCGCCGCTGCCATCGCCGGCCCGTGCTCTCGCCGTTCGGCAACCCTAGGCGCGTTCGGTGGCGTTGCCGTCGTTCACGTCTCCGAGCAGGCCCCAGGCCTTCGACAGTCGGTAGGCCGTGTACGCCGAGGCCAGGAAGCCGATCCCCAGCGCCAGGCCGATCGCGCCCACGAAGGTGAGGGCGTGGACGTCGTCGCCGCTGAGCTCGCCGCGCAGCGCCAGCATGGCGGCGCCGATCACGATCAGGATGATCCCCGACTGCACCGAGCCGAGGATGCGGCCGTGCGGGTTCGTCCTCTCGGCGGGCACCGCCTGCGCCAGGCGCTGGCCGGCCGGACTCTCGAGGTAGGCCAGCAGCTCCGGCGCGGTGCCGAGCTTGTCCAGCAGGCGGGTCTGCAGCTCGGCCTGGATGTGCGCGGTCTTCGCCAGCCGCCGGTTGACCAGGAAGGTGCGGGCCACCCAGGCCATCAGCGAATAGAGGCCGATGAGGACCAACATCGAATGGACGTCCATGTCTGCTCTCCTCGTGCGCCGCCCGGAGCGTCCGGGCAGGTTCCATCCACACCACGGTTCGGCGAGAGGGAAGGTTAACCGGCAAAGGGGCCGCTCGTCGTGGGCCGAGGGTCTTTGACGCTCATCCCTCTGAAGTACTACCATCCTCATGTGGTATGACAATGGGAGCAGGTTTGCCATGGCCAATATCGTAGGAGAGAAGGGGCAGGTAGTCATCGAGAAGTCGATTCGCGCCGCGCTTGGGATCCTGCCGGGCTCGACGGCGGTGCAGGAGCTGCGAGACGACCACGTCGAGATCCGCTTCTACCCGCCCGAGCACCGCCGTTCGCTGCGGGGCGTGCTGGCGGGCAGGATTGATGGCTCCGTGCCATTGGGGACCTGGGGACGGCAGCGGGAAGCAGCCTGGCGGCGGAGCGTTGGCGAGCGAGTCGATCCCGAGCGAGCCGGCGAATGAAGCGACTCAGGTCTCCCGCGTTCCTCGACACCAGCTTCGTCGTACGCTACATGACCGACGATCCACCGGAGCTGGCGGCGCGCGCCGCCGCGGTCATCGACAGCGACCAGCCCCTGGTGCTCAGCGAGATGGTGTTGCTCGAGACCGCCTACGTCTTGACCTCCGTCTATCGAGTGCCTCGCGCCGACGTCGTCGATGCGTTGGTGGCCCTGGTACAGCGTGCGAACCTGCGGCTGTCGAGCCTGACCAAGCCTCGGGCGCTTGCCGGGTTGAGTCTTTGTCGCGACTCGAATCGCTGCTCGTTCACCGATGCGCTGCTCTGGGCCCAGGCCGTCGACAGCGGCGCGGAACGCCTGTACAGCTTCGATCGGAGGTTTCCAGACCAGGGACTGACCGTCGATCACGGCTAGGCAGCGGCGAGCGGCAGATGGCGACGCGCCAGCGGCGCCGGCCATCGCCGGCCTGCGCCGGGCTCAGCCGCGCAGCGCCAGGCTGAAGATCCCCGGCAGCTTGGCGAGGGAGGGGGCGGCCTCGAAGCGCACCAGGCGGGGGGTGAGGCGGGCGGCGGTGCGGTGGGTGGCGAACCATGCCGGCTTGGGACGGGCGTGGAACGGCGCGCGCACCACGCTCTTCTGCACCCGCGAGAACATCAGGGTGTTGTGGACGACGCCGGTGCCGGACTGGATGTCCTGCGGCGTGTGGCCGGGATACGCCCCCCAGGAGGTGATCACCAGGCCGTAGCCGATCGCCGCCCAGTGATTGACCGAGACCGTGCCGTAGCGCAGGCCGGCGATGGCGCGCTCGACCGCCGCCGCCACCGCCGGATCGGCGACCGCCGCCGGCGGCACCACCAGCGTGACGTTGAGCGTGCCCCACAGCGAATCGTTGGCGAAGGCGACGGCCCGCTCGAGATACTCGACGGGGCCGGCGGCGGCCAGCGCGGTCTCGCCGCAGACGCCGCAGAACGCTTCGGTGGTGTAACAGATGTCGCCGCGGGCGGCGGGATCGAGCCCGGGGATCAGGGTCCAGGGCAGGATGGTGTCGCCGGGATCGCCCTGGTTCCCGGCATTGGCGCCGAAGCGCTCCGCCTCGGGATGGGCGGCGACGAAAGCGCGCTGGCGGTCGACGGCCCCCGGGTAGTAGGCGCGCCGCGGCGGCACCCGGGCGAGCAGCGCGCGCATCGCCGCCAGCAGGGGCTCGCGGTCGGGAGACCCGGCGTGCTGGACGATGACCCGGGCGGCATTGCAATTGAAGCCGGCGTTGTTGGTGAGCATGGTCACCAGGTTCTCGGCCTGGTAGGCGAGATCGCCCGGGCGCAGGCCGCCGGGCGAGGGCACCACGATCACCGGGCTGACGTTGCCGAGCTCGGCCGAGATCGGCTTGGCGAGCAGCGGGGCGTTGCGCTGCAGCCGCCGGCGGCCCTCCTCGCCCGGGCCGAAGACGATCGCCTCGTAGGTCTTGTCCGAGCCGGTGATGTGGATCTCGTCCACCCCGGGATGGGCGCAGAGGTAGGCGCCCTCCTCGGCGCCGCCATAGACCAGGCGGAAGAAGCCGCCCTCGGCGAGGGTGCGGAACGCCTCGGCCAGCAGCGGGCCGAGGTAGGCGTTGACCGGGTGCGCCTTGAACAGCACCACCCGGTTCTCCACGAACAGCTTGTAGAGGGCGTCCATCGGGCCGATCGAGGAGACGTTGCCGGCGCCCAGCACCAGCGCCACGCCGCCGCCGTCGTGGCGGTGGTAGGCCACCGCCTGGGTGCTCGCGAGGTCGCCGGGGGTGACCTCCGGATCCATCCACACCTCGGCGGTGACGCCGCCGTAGAACAGGCGGTCGTAGACGTCGTGGGGGAACACCCGGGCGATCACCTGGCCGTCCGCGCGCTGCCGCACCGGCCCCGGGATGCGCGGCACGCCGCCGGCCGCGATCGCCGCCAGCGACTCGTCCAGCAACCGCAGGTTGCGCAGCACGAAGTAGGGTCCGGTGAGCGAGGTCTCGCCGGTGTCGGGCAGCCCGAAGGCCGTTGCCGACGCCGCGGCCCAGCGCTCGGCGACCGCCAGGAAGTCGCGGCGCAGCCGGTCGAGGAGGACGCGGCGCGCTGCCGCCCCGACCGCCGGCCAGGCCGCCTTGCGCGCCTGCAGCTCGGCCACCGCCTGGTCCATCTCCTGGCGGGAGGTCGCCGCGCCTGCCGAGGAGGCAGCGGGTTGCCGTGGCTGGGGGGGACCGGGTGGCGGTGGGTGGCGATCTCCATGGACGCCGCTCCTTCCGAGGAAGCCTTTCCCAAGATAGCACGCCGGGACGACCGCCGCCGTCGCCGGCTGCGCCCGGGCAGTGGGTCAACTGACCCACTACCTGCGCCCGCGGTGGCGAGCGAGAACTCGGGCCGGCGCTGCACGTATATTGCTTGCTGGATCTGGCTGAAGTGGCTCGGGCCGGCGGTTGCCGGCAACGCGCTCCCGCCACACCTGGAAGGAGGGCAGCAGGCGCCATGACCGGCCTCTTTCGCGACCTTCGCAACGCCGCCAGGACCCTGGCCAAGAATTCCGGGTTCACCGCCGTGGCGGTGCTGACGCTGGCCCTGGGCATCGGCGCCACCGGCGCCGTGTTCAGCGTGCTGCGGGCGCTGCTGCTGCGCCCGCTGGCCTACGCGCAGCCCGAGCGGCTGGTGATGGTGTGGAGCCGCTGGTCGAACTTCCCGAAGTCGTGGCTGTCGGTCGAGGAGTACCGGACCTACGCCGGGACCGGTTGCTTTGCCGGCCTGGCGCTCTTCGACCCGGGGAACACCAATCTCACCGGCGGCGCCGAGCCGGAGCGGATCGGCAGCGCCCAGGTGTCGGCGAACGTCTTCGACGTCCTCGGAGTGGCGCCGATCCTGGGCCGGTCGTTCACCGCCGCGGAGGTCGGCCGCCACCCCGCCAACGTCGTCATCCTGAGCGAAGAGCTGTGGCGCCGGCGCTTCGGCGGCGCGCGCGGCATCCTCGGCGCCAGCATCGACGTCGACGGCGTGCCGAAGACGGTGGTGGGAGTGATGCCCGCCGGCTTCAAGCTGCCGCTCGACTACGCCTCGGCGACGCCCTCGGCGCTCTGGCTGCCGCTCGACGAGGAGCTGAGCGGGCCGTTCCCGTTCCGGCGCATGGGCGGCGACCACAACTACGATGCGATCGGCCGGCTGGCGCCGGGGATCGGCGTCGCCCAGGCGCGCGCCCGCCTGCGCGCCATCGCCGACGGCCTGACCGCCGCCGGCGTCTACCCGCGCACCTGGCACTTCGAGCCGCTGGTCATCCCGGTGGTCGCGGATCTCCTGGGTCCGCTGCGGATCGCGCTGCTGGTGCTCTGCGGCGCCGTCGGCTTCGTGCTGCTGATCGCCTGCGCCAACGTCGCCAACCTGCTGCTGGTGCGCGGCATGCAGCGGCGCCGGGAGCTGGCGGTGCGAATGGCGCTGGGAGCGGCTCCCGGCCGTCTGCTGCGGCAGCTGCTGGCCGAGAGCTGGATCCTCTCGGCGCTCGGCGGCGCCGCCGGCCTGGGCCTCGCCTGGCTCGGGGTGCGGGCCATCCTGGCCGCCGCGCCGCTCGAGATCCCGCGCATCGCCGAGGTCGGGATGGACGGCGGCATGGTGGCCTTCGTCGCCGTCGTCGCGCTGGCGACGGCGCTGCTCTTCGGCCTGGCTCCGGCCGTGCAGTTCTCCCGCCCCGACCTGCAGGCGAGCCTCCGGGAAAGCGGCAGGGGAGCCGCCGGCCCGGGCGCCGGCGGCGGGCGCCTGCAGAATCTGATGGTGGTGGTCGAGGTCGCCCTGGCGGTGGTGCTGCTGCTGGGGGCGAGCCTCATGGTCCGCACCTTCCGGTCGCTGTCGCAGGTGAACCCCGGCTTCCGCGCCGAGCGCCTGCTGACCATGGGGGTCTCGCCCCTGGGGGTGAAGTACCGGCGCGCCGAGGCCCTGATCGGCCTCTACGACGAGATCCTGGAGGCCGTCCGGCGGGTGCCGGGAGTCGAGTCCGCCGGCGCCGTGCGCTCGCTGCCGCTGGCCACCGAGATCGGCGACTGGGGGTTGCAGGTCGAAGGCTTCGCGCCGCCGCACGGCGAGCCGGTCCAGGGGGACTGGCAGATCGTCACCCCCGGCTACTTCGAGACCATGGGCATCCCGCTGCGGGCCGGCAGGCTGTTCACCGCCGCCGACCGCCGCGACGCCCAGCCGGTGATCGTGATCAGCGCCGCGCTGGCGCAGCGGTTCTGGCCCGGCAAGGACCCGCTCGGGCGCCGCATCCGGGTCATGGGCTCGGGCGTGCCGCGCTTCAGCACTGTGGTCGGGGTCGTCGGCGACGTGTTGCACAACGGCCTCACCGCCCAGGCCAAGGGCACCTGGTACCTGCCGCGCACGCAGTTCGATCTGTCGGCGGGCCCGCTGATCCCTGGCATGACCCTGGTGGTCAAGACGGCGGGCAGGCCGGCTGATTGGGCGGGCCCGGTGCGCGCCGCGATCCATGGCGTCGATCCGCGGCTGCCGATCTCGGAGGTCCGCGCGCTGCAGGACGTGGTCGGCGGCTCGGTGGCCAGGCAGCGCTTCACCATGTCCTTCCTGCTGCTCTGCTCGATCCTCGGGCTCAGCCTGGCGGCGGTGGGGGTCTACGGCGTCGTGCGCTGCCGGGTCGCCGGCGAGCTTCGCGAGATCGGCCTGCGCATGGCGCTCGGCGCGCGGCCGGGCCAGGTGCTGGGCCGCGTCGTCTCCCGCGGCATGGTGCTGGTGGCGGCAGGGCTCGGGATCGGCATGGTGGGCGCCCTCGGGCTCACCCGCTTCCTGCGCGGCCTGCTCTACGGCGTCGGGTCGGCGGACCCGCTGGCCATGGCGGTCACCGCGGCCACCCTCGGGCTGGTGGCGCTGGCTGCCACCTGGCTGCCCGCCCGCCGCGCCGCCATGGTGGATCCGATGGTCGTCCTGCGCGACGAGTAGCGCCGGCGCCCGGCGCCCGCCTCCCGCCGCCCGGCCTCCCGGCCTCCCACCTCTGACACCGCGGCCGGCGACCGCGCCGGCTTTGCCGGGGCCGGGGTAGACGCCGGTCAGGCGCCGTCGCCAGGGTCGGCGGCGAGGTCGCGGCCGGCGCCGTGGCGGGCGGCGGCGACGGCGGCGGCCAGCAGCCCGCAGACCAGGGCGAAGACGGCGATGCCGAGGAGGGTGAGCCAGCCGCCGGCGTCGCCGGGGGCGGCCAGCGCCCGCAGCGGCGCCCCGAGGTCGAAGGGCCGCGGCGGGTGGCCGGGGGCGGCGCGCATCGCCTTGAGGGCCGCCAGCAGCGCCGCCATCAGCGCGGCGCAGACGGCGCCCGCCAGCCCGCCGGCGGCGCCGCGGCCGGCCAGCGCCCGCGGCGGCAGCGGCAGCTCGCGGGCGGCGACCGTCTCGACCGCGAAGGCCGGCTCGCGCGCTCCCCAGGGGGCGAACCGGGTGAGCAGCAGCAGCGCCGGCAGGCCGGCGACGATCGCGAACCAGAAGAAGGCGGTCCAGCCGACGGCGTCCACGGCGAAGCCGCAGATCGGCCCGGCCACCAGCCGGGGCAGCCCGAACAGGCTCGAGAACAGCGCGTACTGGGTGGCCGAGAAGCGCTTCTGGGTCATGCGCAGCAGCAGCACCGACAGTGCTCCCATGCCCAGGCCCGCCGCCAGCGTCTCGAAGCCGATGGCGGCGTACATCACCGGCCGGTCGGCGTGTCCCAGGTTGGACAGCACGACGTAGCCGAGGTTCGAGAAGGCCTGCAGCACGCCGAAGATCCAGAGCGAGCGCCCGAGCCCGAGCGGCGCGGTCGCCGCGCCGCCCAGGAAGACGCCGACCAGCGTGCCCGCCAGGCCGATGGTCGAGAGCGCGAAGCCGCGGTCGAAATCGCTGTAGCCCATCTCGACCAGGAACGGGCGCTGCAGCGATTGCGCCAGGTTGTCGGTCAGCCGGTAGAGGATCACGAAAGCGAGGATCTCGAGCGCGCGGCGGCGCGCCAGGAAGCCGACGAACGGTAGCCAGACCGCCTCGCGCATGGTGCGCGGTGCCGGCGGCAGGCCGGCGGGCTCCGGCGCCTTCCAGGTCAGCAGCAGCATCGGCAGGTAGAGCAGGGCGAGGCCGCAGAGGACCAGCGGCCACGAGAACCTGCCGGCGGCGGTGATGGCGAGGCCGCCTGCCACCAGCATCGCCATGCGGTAGACGGCGGTGCGCGCGCCCCCCGCCACCGCCTGCTCGTCGGCCCGCAGGACGTCGACGGCATAGGCGTCGAGGGCGATGTCCTGGGTGGCCGAGGCGAAGGCGATGGCGAGCGCCAGGGCGGCGACCACCCAGGGGGTGTCGGGGTGACGGCCGACGCCGGCGAGCCCCAGGGTGAGGATGCACAGCGCCACCTGCGCCAGCGCCGCCCAGCCGCGGCGCCGGCCGAGGAAGGGCGGCGTGTAGCGGTCCATCAGCGGCGACCAGAGGAACTTGAAGGTCCAGGGGGCCTGCGCCAGGGTGATCAGCCCGACGACCCGGATGTCGATGCCGATCTTGCGCATCCAGTCGGGGATGGCGATCCACACCAGGCCGAGCGGCATTCCCGAAGAGAACTGCAGCAGCACCACCGAGGCGGTGCGCCAGGAGCGCATGGCCGCGCCCAGGCTGGCCATGGTGCCGAGCGGGCGGGCGGGGGGGGCGATGGCCGCCGCCGCGCCGCTGGCGGTCACGGGCGCGCCGGTCGTCTCCGGTGGCGGCTGGGGTGGCGCTGGGGTCGGCAAGGAAGGGCACTCGCGTCGGGGCGGGCAGGGGGAGCTTACCCGACCGTGAACCGGCGAACCACCTGCCCCACGGCCGAGGGCTCCGTACCCGGCGCCACCGCCTTGACGCAGCCGCCGGCCTGACCCGTCGCCTGCCCGCGGCTGACGCCGGCCGCGCGGCGCGGCTGATAGCATCCCTGCCCGATGGACCTGGCCGCGGCGGTGCCCACCCTGGATCTTTCGGATTACACCTCCTGCGACACCTCGCTGCGTTCGCGCGCCGTCGCCACCCTGGGCGGCGCGCTCGTCGACGTCGGCTTCGTGATCGTCGAGGGGCACGGCATCGAGGCGCGCCTGATCCGGGAGGTCTATGCGGAGTGGCAGCGCTGGTTCGCGCTCGACGAGGCGGTGAAGCGCCGCTATGCCGGGGTCGCGGGTGGCGCGCGGGGCCTGACGCCGTTCGGCGTCGAGCACGCCAGGGACAGCCCGACGCCGGACCTCAAGGAGTTCTGGCACGTCGGCCCGGAGGCGCCGCCCGCGGAGTCGCTGCCGCAGGGGGTCCCGCCGAACATCTGGCCGCGCGAGCTGCCCGAGCTGCGCCGGCCGACGATCGCCCTGTTCCGCGAGCTCGAACGGGTGGCGGCAGCGCTGCTGACGGCGCTTGCCGAGTTCTTCGGGCTGCCGCGGGAGACCTTCGCGGCGATGATCGGCGGCGGCAACAGCGTGTTGCGGATCCTGCACTATCCGCCGGTGCTGCCGGCGGCCGCGGTGGAGTCGGGGACGGCGCTGCTCGCGGTGCCCGCGGCGGAGCCTGGCGATCCGGCGCCGGCGGCGGCCGTGCCGCCGGCCCTGCGCGCGGCGCCGCATGAGGACATCAATCTCATCACGCTGCTCTGCGAGGCCACCGATTCGGGTCTCGAGCTGCTGCGCCGCGATGGCAGCTGGCTGCCGGTGGCGGCGCGGCCCGGCCAGCTCGTGGTCGACAGCGGCGACATGCTCTGCCGCCTCACCAACGCAGTGATCCCGGCCACCACTCACCGGGTGGTCAACCCGCCGGCGAGCGCCAACCGCGACCGCTTCTCGATGCCCTTCTTCGTCCATCCTCGCATCGCCTGCGACCTCGCCGTCCTCGACCGCTTCGTCTCGGCCGAACGGCCCCGCCGCTTCCCGCCGATCCTCGCCGGCGAGCTGCTCGATCGCCGGCTGCGCGAGATCGGCGTCAAGCGGTAAGATCGCGCCGCTCGCACCGATCCCAGGGGGGAACCATGACCATCCGCGACTCCTGCCGGCACGGCCACCCGCTGCGCTCTGCCCCGAACCCTCATGGACCCCGGGTGCTGGGGCTGGCGCTGGCGGCCGCGCTGGCCGTCCTGGTCGCGAGCGGCGCGCCGGCCGCCAGCGCCGGTGCGGCCGCCGCTGCCGGGCCGGCGCGCGCCGCCACCGGGGCCGCGGCGCCGGCCCGGAGGCCGATCGCCGAGACCGACCTGTTCCGCTTCGTCTGGGTCGCCGACCCGCGCTTCTCGCCCGACGGCAAGCGCATCGCCTTCGTGCGGGTGACCGTGGACGCCAAGCGCGAGGGTTACGAGACGGCGCTGTGGATCGTCGACGCCAATCCCGCCGGCGCCGCCGGCGGCGCCGGCGGCGTTGCCGCGGCGCCGGGAGCCGCCGGCGCGGTGGCCGGCAGCGGGCCACGGCCGCTCACCGCCGGCCCGCACGACCTGGCGCCGCGCTGGTCGCCGGATGGCCGCCGGCTGGCGTTCCTGCGCCATGCCGGCAAGGAGAATCAGCTGTTCGTGCTGCCGCTGGACGGCGGCGAGGCCCGCCAGATCACCGACCTGCCGGGCGGCGCCGCGGCACCTGCCTGGTCGCCGGACGGCGCGCTGCTGGCGTTCCTGAGCACCAGCGGCGATGCGGAGCGGGGCGGCGCGCCGCCAAGCGCGAAGCCGGCCGTCCAGGGTGCCGTTGCCGGCGCCGGCAAGCCGGGCGATCCGTCGCGCCCGTCATCAGGGGCCACCGACTCGGTTCCCGACCACGAGAGCGACGTGCGGGTCATCACCCGGGCGATCTATCGCAACAATGGCAGCGGCTACCTGGACCCCTCCCGGCATGACCATCTCTGGACGGTCGTGGTGCCGGCGGGCGGTGGCGAGCCGCCGCCGCCGCGCCAGCTCACCAGCGGGGAGCTCGACGAGCAGGACCCGGCCTGGGCGCCGGACGGCTCACGCCTCTACCTGATCTCGAACCGCACCAAGGAGCCTTACTACGAGGATGCCGGCGAGACCATCTACACGCTGCCGGCCGCCGGCGGCGAGCTGGTGAAGGTGGCGGCCTTCTCGGGCGGCATCGCCAGCCTGGCGGTGAGCCCGGACGGCAGGCAGATCGCCTTCATCGGCGCCGCCGCGGGCAAGCCGGTGCGCTCTTACGATCAGCCGGACCTCTGGGTGGTGGCCGCGACGCCCGGCGGCGAGCCGCACAACCTCACCGCCAACTATGACTTCGACATCGGCGCGGGCCTCAGCGGGGACCAGCATCCGCCGCGCGCCGGCGGCCGCGCCACGCCGCTGTGGAGCGCCGGCGGCCGTGCCCTGCTGGTGCCGGCGGCGGAGCGCGGGCGGGTCGATCTGCGCCGCTTCGACGCCGCCACGGGAGAATCGCAGCCGGTGACCGCGGGGGACCACGAGGTGGTCGCCTACGCGGCGACGCCGGACGGCTCGCGCTTGGCGCTGGTGATCTCGACGCCCACCGCGGTGGGCGACCTCTTCGTCCAGGACGCCGCCGGCGGGCCGCCGCGCCAGCTGACGCGCTTCAACGATCCGCTGTTCGCGCGGCTGGAGCTGACCCCGCCCCTGGTGATCTCCTACCCGAGCTTCGACGGCAAGCCGATCGAGGCCTGGGTGCAGCAGCCGCCGGATTTCCAGGCCGGCAGGTCCTATCCCACGATCCTCGACATCCACGGCGGCCCGCACGGCGCCTACGGCTACACCTTCTTTCACGAGGCGCAGTGGCTGGCCGCCAAGGGCTACGTGGTGATCTACCCCAACCCGCGCGGCAGCACCGCCTACGGCCAGGACTTCGGCAACGTCATCCAGTACCGCTACCCGGGAGACGACTTCAAGGACCTGATGGCCGGAGTCGACGAGCTGGTGCGCCGTGGTATCGCCGATCCGAAGCGCCTGGGAGTCACCGGCGGCAGCGGCGGTGGGCTGCTCACCAACTGGACGATCACCCAGACCGATCGCTTTGCCGCCGCGGTGTCGCAGCGCTCGATCGCCGACTGGGCGGGCTGGTGGTACACCGCCGATTTCACCCTGTTCACGCCGCGCTGGTTCCGCGGCGCGCCATTCGAGGACCCGGCGGATTTCACGGCGCGCTCGCCGATCACCTACATCAAGAACGTCAAGACCCCGTTGATGCTGATCGAAGGCGAGGCCGACTACCGCACGCCGCCCACCTCGGGCGGCGAGGCGATGTTCCGCGCCCTGAAATACCTCCACCGGTCGGTGGTGATGGTGCGCTTCCCGGGCGAGAGCCACGAGCTGTCGCGCTCGGGCCACCCCTGGCACCGCGTCGAGCGTTTGCAGCACATCGAGCGCTGGTTTGCCAAGTACCTGAAGGGCGAGCGGATCGATCTCTACGACGTGCCGTAGTCTGCATTGCCGGTTCGTTGCGAGGCGCCGTAAACAGGCCTGGAGGTGCCGGCTCAGGGCGCCGTAGCGAAACCCTCCTGCCGGGCGGCGGCCAGCAGGCGGTCATCGCCGCAGACGAAGAGACAGGCCATCTGCAGGCGGTCCCTGAGCTCCATGCAGGAGGCCAGCTGGATGCCGTCGGCCGCACGCAGCGCATGGCGCGTCAGCAGGGTCACGGCGCGTGCCACGACTCCTGCGCCCAGCTCGACCACGAAGACGTTGGCGAAATCGCGGCGCAGGGCGCCGAGCGCCCGGTCGCGCTCCGCCGGTGGGAAGGCGCCCTCGCGGCAGCGGCGGCAAAGTGCCGAGGCGACCTCCGCCTCGGAGAGTCGAGACGCTGCCGCGACGCCACCGCCGAGGAGGGCCTCTACGCGTTCGCTGCCCGGCTCGGCCACATAGCGCTTGACCAGTGCGCTGGCGTCGAAATAGCGCAGGACCGGAACGTGCGTCGCCGCGTCAGAAGCGATCTTCCCGTTCCTCGAGGAGGGCCTGGGAGACGGGCTGCCGCGAGACGATCGGCCGGAAATCCTCGAGCGGGCCCGGCTCCCGCACCTCGCGGCTCACCAGTCCCTGAGCGACGAGCCGATAGAGCCGCTCCTCCAGGCCGCCGCCGAGAGCCACCGGGCGCAGCTCGGCAATCGGCTGCCCGCGCTCGGTGACCAAGATCGTCGCTCCGGCTTTGACGTGCCGCATATAGGTCCCCAATCGGGTCTTCAGCTCCCTGCAGCCAACGGCAAGTGGATGAGAGAGGCTGGACGCCATGTGGTCATTGTGGTCTCTCGGGGCGGGGATGTCAAATGCCCCGCCCCGGCGTCGCGGCGCCTGGCGCGGGCGCGGCGAGCTGGTCGCCGGCGCCGAGCTCCTTGGCGAAGATCAGCTTGTCGTCGCCCGGCCGGTAGAAGCCCTTGATGCGGGCGGCCAGCGGATAGCCGCTCTTCTCGTAGAAGCGGATGGTGTCGCCGTAGCTCTCCTGCGAGGAGGTCTCGATCAGCAGCAGCCTGCCCGCGGTGGCGCGCACGTCGCTCTCGGCGAAGGCGAGCAGGGCGCGGCCGAAGCCGCCGCCCTGGTAGGCGGGATCGACGGCGATCCAATACAGGTCGTAGGTGCCCTCGGTGAGCGGCGTCGGGCCGTGGCATTCGTAGCCGGCGACGGCGCCGCTGGCGTCCAGGGCGACGTAGACGCGGTAGTCGCCGCGCGGAGCGGCGGGATCGGCCAGCGCCTCGTCGACGACCTCCATCGCGGTGGCGATCTCGACCGGCGTGAAGTTGCCGGTGGCGGTGACGATCTCCAGGATGCGGGTGCGGTCGCGCGGTTCGAGTTGGCGGATGACCAAGGCCGGTTTCTCGCTTTCGCTCAGCCGGCGGCGGGAGCCGGCTCGGTGGCGGCGCGGGCCACCGTTTCGATGGTGATGGCGGCGACCGCGGCGCCGTAGTCGAGGTCGATGTTCTCCATCGTATCGTGGCTGTCGTGGTAGCCGTGGCGGTTGATGTCGTAATTCTCCATGAACAGCACCACCGGCACCCCGGCGTCGGAAAAGATCTGGCCGTCGGTGTTGTACAGGGTGCTGTGGGGATCGAGCTGCGGCCGCACCTCACCCCGCAGCTGGGGGTGCAGCGCCAGCGCCGGCAGGCTCTTGCCGTCGCCGCTGCGCCGGCCCCGCCGGCAGTGTCCGCGGGCCCGCCGGTTCCAGCGCGGCGCCGCGAGGTTCCAGGCGCGATTGGCGAGGTGGGCCTGCAGGGCGAGCCACATCGACTCGCCGCCGGCGCCCGGACAGATCTGGAAGACGTCGCGGACGCGGTCGTTGTTGTGGGCGATCATGTCGAGCACGTAGACGCCCTGCACGCGGGTCTGCGAGAGGTCCAGCCAGCCGTCGCCGCCGGCGGCGGAGCCGCGCGCCTGCCCGGTGCGCAGCTTCAGCGTGCCCTCGACCAACGACTGCGTCAGGTGGCGGGCGCCAAGGCAGTCGGACGGGAACTCCTCGCCGGTCAGATGCACCAGCCAGACGTCGCAGGCGAGCTGCCCGGCGCGGCTCAGCTCGAGGAAGATCGGGGCGCCCAGCATCAGCGCCACGGTCGCCGAGTGGTTGTCGTCGGCGCCGGCGGCGGCAAGGCGCGGCCCGTGGCCGCCGTGCTGGTAGCCGTAGCGGTCCTCCATGTAGGCGGTGTCGTAGTGGTCGGCCATGATCACGGCGCGGCTGCGGTCGCGGCCGGGGATGACGATCAGCAGGTTGCGCTCCTCCAGCTGACCCTGCTGGTTGCCGAGCCAGCCTCCCGACCAGGTGAAATCGAAGTCGGTCCGCCAGTGGAACGGCAGATCGCCGGCGACGGCCCGCCCCTCCATGCCGCGGGCGGAGATCAGGCGGCGGTAGTACTGCAAGAGGTAGTCGCCGAGCGCTTCGAGGTCGCGGTGGCCATGGCCGCCGTGGGCGAGCTGCGCCAGGGTGGCCGGATCGTGCACCACGTCGGCGTTGTCCTTGTTGACGAAGCCGCCCGTCGCCAGAAACGCGATGCGCCGCCAGTACGCCGCCTCGAAACGCCGGTTAGCGGTGTGGCGGAAGGTGAGCGGCGGCGTCTCGCCGGCGCCTGCCGCACGGGAGCTGGCGCCGGCACGGGAGGTGGGGCCGGCGTCGGGGCCGGGCGCCGGCGCCGGCGCGATGCGCGCGCGCAGCTCGCGGGCGAGGCGCGAGCCGTCGCCCGCAGTGTCGTCAGGGGTGCCAGGGGTGCCAGGGGTGCCAGGGGTGCCAGGGGTGCCAGGGGTGCCAGGGGTGCCAGGGGTGCCGGGGGCGCCAAGGGCGACGTCGGCACCGGCGGCGGCCGCTTCGGGCCTGCCGCCGCCGGTCGCCGCGATCGCGTCCAGCCAGGCCGCCAGCGTCTGGTCCTGCCGGCGCCGGACCAGCGCCCGGGCGAAGCTCTCCGGCAGCGGTGCGCCTCCCAGCAGCTGCCAGGCGTCGAGCAGCCGCCGCGCGTTGCCGACCTCGCGCAGGTAGGCGGCGGCCGCGGCGCCGGCCGCTCCCGGCGGTGGCGCGCTGCCGGCGCCGGCCGCCGCGGCGCCGTTCACCGCCCTCGCCCCGGCGCCGCGGGGCTCCGTGATCGCGGCGCGGTGGGCCGGGCGATCGAGCAGGCGCGGCCAGAGCTCGACCGGGTGCTCGAGGTCCGGGTGATCGGCACGGTAGGCGGTGAGATAGCCGAGCGGCGCTCCTGCCACCAGCTCCGGCCGGCCGCCGCTGCCGGCGAAGGCGGCGAGCGGGCGGTGCCAGTAGACCTCGTGATCGCCCACCCGCATGGCCGGATAGAGGAAGCGGTAGCCGAAGGTGCCGCCCGCCGCCAGCCTGCCGGCGGCGGCGGCCAGCTCGGCCCGCCCCGCCCGCGGACCATCCAGCAGCAGCCGGTAGTCGTGCGTCCAGAGCTGGGAGTTGCGGGCCATCGGCTTGCCATAGAGGCCGAGGTCGTCGGCGGCGGCGCTGAACAGCACGTGCGCGACGCGGTCCTCGTTGCCGGCGACCGTCAGGGCGTCCTGCTGGCGCTCGATCCGCTGCCAGCGATGGGTGCGGCGGAAGGTGTTGCGCATCGGCCCATGCTCGGTCGCCGGCTCCGGGTGATCGGCGTGCGGCTCGTGCAGCCAACCCGATTGCGGGACGCGCAGGCGGTGCAGGCCCTCGCAGCGCTCGATCGGGTGGAGCAGGGGGATCTGCAAGGCCAGCGGCAGCTCGAGCCCCAGCCGGTGGTAGGGCCGAGCGCCCCAGAACAGCAGGCTGCCGGGAAACGGCAGCAGGTGCAGCTCGCCCGCCAGGTAGGCTCGCCGCACCGCCTCCGGCAGGCCGGCGAACGGCCGGAAGGTCAGCAGGTAGCGGACGGCCGCCACCGGCTGGCCCTCTCGCCAGAGCAGCGGCGAGGTCCAGCTGGGCAGCGGCCCTTCGTGCCAGGAGCCGATGCCGCCCGCGTCGAGGATGGCGTCCGCGCCGCGCCGCCCGCCGGCGTCTTCGCTGCGCCGCCCGCCGGCGCCGCGAGCGTCGGCGGCCTGCCGGGCGTCGCCGGCGTGGCCTGCGCCACTGGCGCCAACCGGGCCGTCGCTGCCGGCGCTCCCGGCGAGGCCGCCGGGAAGGATGCGGAAACCTTGGGCCAGCAGGTCGCGGGTCAGGGCCGCCGCGTCGGGCGCCGCGGTCTCGGCGCCGTCCGAGTCGCCGGCGCCATGCGGCTCGCCGCCGGCACCGACCGTGCCGCCGCCGGGTCCGTTCACCGGGCTCGCGGCAGCCCCGCCTGCTCCGGCGGCTCCGGAGACCAGGCGGGCGCAGAAGGCGAGGGCGGCGGCGGCGCTCGTCTCCACGCCGGGTGCGCGGAAGAAGCCGCGCCAGAAGGGCCGTGCCGGCCCCTGCTCGCTGGCGCCGAATAGGGTCCAGCGGATCCGCCCCTTGTCGTCCTGGGTGCGGGCCAGGGCCAGCGGCGCCAGCACCAGATATCGCTCGTGCGCGGGCGCGCCGGCGCTGGCCAGCGGCTCCGGCCAGAAGGGGTTGTCGCGCAGCTTGACCCGTCCGATGCCATGGCCGCCCTGCGCACGTCCCAGTCGCTGCAGAGCCCCGAGCAGCTCGCCGGCGACGTGCGCCAGCCCTGGGCGCAGCTCGAGCTCCTCTTCGTACTCGGTGACCAGCCAGCCCCAGGGGTCGTCGGCGGCGAACGGCACCGGATCCAGGCCGCCGCCATAGGCGCGGCGGCCGAGGCGCGGCGCCGGCATGAACTCGGAGTAGGCGGGGATCGGGTAGGCGCCTGGCCGCCGATACCAGGGCCCTGGGGCCAGCAGCTGGTTCCAACCCGCGGGCGGCTCGGTCAACGGCGGCCTCCAGGCCCTGCCCGGCGGGTACGGCGGCAGCGCCAACCCGCCGCCAAGGCAGCGGCATTATAGCCGCCGGATGCGGCGGCCAAGGCGGCGCCGACTGCGGTACAGTAGGCGGCCTCCGTTGTTGGAGGTGGTCATGCCATCGTTGTTCGAGGCGCGGGCGCGACAGGCTGTGCAGGAGCGGATCGACCGCTTGACCCCCGAAGGGCGGCCGCGCTGGGGCAGGATGAGCGCGCCCCGGATGCTGACGCACATCGGCGATCAGATGCGCCAGGCCATCGGCGAGCTCGAGGTCGCGCCGGTGCCCGGGCCGCTGGCCCACTGGCCGCTCAACTGGCTGGTCATCCATGTGCTGCCCTGGCCGAAGGGCAAGGCCCAGAGCCCGCCGGCGCTGCTGGCGCGCGAGCCGTCCGACTGGGCCGCCGACCATGCCGAGGTCAAGCGGCTCGTCGAGCGCCTGGCGAGCCGGAGCCCCGAGCCGACCTGGGCGCGCAGCCCGGTGTTCGGCAAGATTACCCGCGCGGACTGGGGTGTCCTGTGTCACAAGCACCTCGATCACCATCTCCGGCAGTTCGGAGTCTGACTGAGAGGAAGAGCGCCAATGCCTGACCGCCGCCACATCCTGCCGTCCTCCCTGGCCGCCCTGGCCGTTCTGGCCGTTCTGGTGGCCGCCCTCGCGGTCCTCGCCACGGCGGTCCCGGCCGCCATCGCCTCGCAGGCTGAGCCGGCGAAGTCGGCGACCCCGGCGTCCTCGGCAACCCCGGCGACCTCGCCAACCCCGGCGACCCCGGCAAATACCGCCGCCGCCGCGTCGGCCGCGGCTTCGCCCGCCGGCGGCGGTGGCGCTGCCGCGTACCGGTTGCGCAAGACCATCCCGCTCGGCGGCGACGGCGGCTGGGACTATCTGGCCTTCGACAGCGCCGCGCGCCGCCTCTACGTGACCCGGGCGACCCGGGTGATCGTGCTCGACCCGGACACCGGCAAGGTGGTGGGGGAGATCCCCAACCTCTCGGGAGTGCATGGCGTGGCGCTGGCTCCCGATCTCGGGCGCGGCTTCATCAGCAACGGGCGCGCCGACAAGGTGACGGTGTTCGACCTCAAGAGCCTCAAGGTCCTCTCGGAGCTCAAGTCCACCGGTCAGAACCCCGACGCCATCCTCTACGATCCGGCGTCGCACCGGGTCTTCGCCTTCAACGGCCGCAGCGGCAGCGCGACGGTCTACGAGGCGGCTTCCGGACAGGTGGCCGCCACCATCCCGCTCGGCGGCAAGCCGGAGTTCGCCGCCAGCGACCACAAGGGTTCGGTGTTCGTCAACATCGAGGACAAGAACGAGCTGGTGGCCATCGACGCCGCCAAGCTGGCGGTGGCCCAGCGCTGGCCCCTCGCCGGCTGCGAGGAGCCCTCGGGCCTGGCGATGGACGTCGCGCATCAGCGGCTGATCGTCGGCTGCGGCAACGAGACTTCGTTGATCGTCGACAGCGCCAGCGGGCGGGTGGTGGCCAGGTTGCCGATCGGCAAGGGAGTCGATGCCAACGGCTTCGATCCGGGTGCCGGCCTCGGCTTCGCCTCCTGCGGCGACGGCACGCTCACCGTCATGCGCGAGGAGACGCCGGACCGCTGGACGGTGGCCGCCAAGGCAGCCACCCGCCAGGGCGCCCGCACCATGGCCGTGGACGAGCGGACGCACGCGGTCTATCTCGCCACCGCGGACTTCGGGCCGCGACCCGCGCCGACCGCGGCGGAACCGCGCCCGCGGCCGCCGATCCTTCCGGGCAGCTTCGTCATCCTGGTCGTCGGACTCTGAGGCGGCGCGACCGAGGGCTGCCGCCCCGATGAGCCGATGAGCCGATGAGCCGATGAGCCGATGAGGACGCCGCGATCGAGACCCGCCGCCGTTCAGGCAGCCTGCATGGCGGTCTTCTCGGCGGTCTTGCTGGCCGCCTTCCTGGCCGCCGCCTCCGGCCACGCCGCGGCGGGAGCCGGCGGCACGGCCGGAACCGGCGTCGCCGCCGGGCCGGCGGCTGTCGCCCCCGCCGCCGCCCCTGCCGGCGGCGTCGCCGCCCGCTTCGCCGCGGTGCCGGGGCCTCTGGCCGTCGAGGCCATGGACCTCGAGTGGCTCGACCGCGACCGCAACCGGCAGGTGCCGGTGCGGCTCTACTTCCCGAAGCGAGATCCGGGTCCGTTCCCGGTGGTGGTCTTCTCGTCGGGCTTCGGCACCGGCCGCGCCAGCCTCGAGTTCCTGGGCCGCCACCTGGCGAGCCACGGCTATGTCTCGGTGCACGTCCAGCACCTGGGCAGCGACCGCGCGCGGCTCGGCGCCGGCGCCAACCGGCGGGAGGCGATGTCGGAGGTGGTGCGCGATCCCCAGATCGGCCTCACCCGCCTGCTCGACCTGGTGTTCACCCTCGACCAGGTGGGCGCGCTCGCCGTCAGCTCGCCGGTGCTGCGCGGCCGCATCGACGTCAAGGCGATCGCGGTCGGCGGCCGCGACATGGGCGCCTGGACGGCGCTTGCCGCCGCCGGCCTGGCGCATGCGGGCCGCAACGGCGAGGAGAGCTCGCTGCCCGATCCGCGCGTCAAGGCCGCGCTGATGTTCGGCGCGCTGCCGGCGGTGGGGCCGCAGCGCGGCAAGCTCCGCTTCGAGCATGTCAAGGTGCCGTGCCTGCACGTGATCAGCACCCCGGCCGCCGGCGGCGAGACCGACGCCCTGGCGGCGGCCCGGCGCCTGGCGTTCGACCAGATCTCCGGTACTGACCAGGTGCTGGTGGCCCTCGGCGCCGCCCCTCGCGCCGCCGGCGGCAGTGCCGCCGATGCGACCGCTCAGGCGGCCCCGGCGGCCCGTGCCGGCCGCGCCGCCGCCACGGCTGCAGCGACCCCGGCGAGCCCAGCGACCACCGCGACCGTTGGCGGACAGCGCGATCCGGAGCTTCAGGACCGCCTTGAAACGATCGTCACCGCTTTCCTGGATGCCTATCTGCGGCACGACGCGACGGCCAAAGCCTGGCTCACCGGCGGCGGTCTTGCCGCCGCCCTGGGCGACCGCTGCCGCGTCGAGACACGGTCGCCTTGAAGCCGCGCCTGGCACCATCAGGCGGCGGCAAGGAGCCTGCGCGATGATCGACCTGGCGGACCTCTCGGCCGAAGACTTCTCGCCCCATGCCGGCAGCTGCTACCGGCTGCGCCCGCGCGGCGGCGGCGAGCCGATCCAGCTCGAGCTGATCGAGGTCACTCCCGGCGCGCGGGTGCCGGGACGCAAGCGGCAAGGCTTCTCGCTGGTCTTCCGCGGCCCGCACCGGCCCGGGGTGCCGCAAGCGATCTACCAGCTCGAGCACGAGGCCATGGGGACCTTCGAGATCTTCCTGGTGCCGATCACCCCCGACCCGCAGGGGGCGCTCTACGAGGCGGTGTTCACGTAACGCTGCCGGCCTCGGCCGTCCACTCCATCAGCAGGTAGAGCCCGGCGTCGCCGGCAGGGCGGAAGCCGAGGCGCTGGTAGAGCCGTAACGCTGGGTTCATGCGCTCGACGTGGATGTGCACCGGCTTTCCCGCCGCCGCCGCCTCGGCCAGGAGCCGGCGCAGGATGCCGCCGCCGATGCCGGTGCCCCGGTGCTCGGGCAGCAGCGCGATGTCGATGATCAGCAGCCGCTCCGCGTCGCGGTCGAGGTAAAGGCGGCCGGCCGGCGCCGCGTCCACCAGGATCACCAGGAACTCGGCGGCCGGATGGTTCGCCGCGTAGTCGAGCGACTGAGCCCGGAACTGCATGCGCAGGAAGGCTTCCTTCTGCGCCTCGGTCCAGGGCACAGGCGCCAGCTCCTCGGTCCGGGTGCTGGCGTAGACGCGGTACAGCAGCTCCTCGTCGCCGGGTGCGACCGCACGATGGCTGACGGCAGCGCCGGCGGGCGCAGCCGGCGCCGTCCCGGCGGGCTCTGCCTCGCCGGCGGTCATGGTGCCGCGGTCCGCAATCCGTGCAGCAGCTCGAGGAAAGCGGGGCGCGCCGCCGCGATCGTCGCGTCGGGGCCGATCGCCTTGACGAACCAGGGGCCGCCGGGTCCCTCCACCACCGCGCCCAGCAGGCGCGATCCGGGGCGGGCGGTGGCTGGCCCCATGCCCACGGTGCTCGGCTTCATGGTGCCGGCGACCTCCACCCAGGTCACCGCCAGCCCATGGCTCGCGAACTCGCCGCGATGCGGCGGCGCCGCCGGCTGATCGATCTGGCCGATCCAGCGCTCGATGTTGGCTTCCGGCGTGCCGCCGCCGCCCGGTCCGAAGTAGAAGATCGCCAGCTCGCCCACGTCCGCCCCGGATCGGCCCGGGATCTTCGCCTGGGCCAGCCGCATGCTGCTGCTCGGCGGTTCGCTCGGCCAGGCCGCCGGCAGCTGGAAGACCAGCCGCGCCGCCGCCGGCCCGCCGGCAGCGGCGGGGCCGGCGCCGGCTGGCGGGCCGCCCGTCACCGGCTGGTGCGCCGGGGGCACCGCCACCTGCGCGGCAGCGGCCGTTGCCGTCATCGGCGCCAGCGCCGCCATCGCGGCCAGGACCACGACGACCGCCACTGCCGCCACCTCGGCGGGTCCCGCCATTGCCGTCACCCGCGCGGCACCTCTTCGCATGTGTCGCTCCTCCCGGCGCCAGCTCCGGCGCCTGACGGCCCGCCTGCCGCCTGGGCGGCGGCTCGCCGCGTGCCGGCGCCCGGCCCGCCGTCGGCTACCATACCAGAGCCCGCGCGTGAGGCATTGCCGCCGGCAAGCCCCGGCGAAGCTTGCTGCCGGCGCCGCCAAACCGGAGCCCAGAGCCAAGATGAAGACCAAATTGTCCGACGCGAATGCCCCGCCCGGCGCCTGGCGGCTGCAGGCCCTGGGGCTGCTGCTGTTCCTCTTCATCCCGCTGGTGCTGTTCCTCTTCGTGCGCCATCCGGAGCCAATCGCCGCCAGCCTGGGAGTCGGGATCGGTTTGATGCTGGGTCACCGCTTCCTCGCCCGGCCCTACATGGCCCGGGCCGTGGCCCGGAAATGCGTCTGGTGCAATCGGGTGCTGCCGCCGGCGCCCGATTCCGGAATCGAGCCGCCGGCGCCTGGCGCCGCGACGCTGGCACTGGCGCTGGCCGCCGGTGGCCAGCCGATCGCCGCCCGCTGCTGCGCCGCTCACCGGGTGCCGGCAGCTCGCTTCTTCCGCTGGCTCCATCTGGTGCGCCTGCCGTTGCGGCTCGGCATCTTCATTCCGCTGCTGCTGCTGCTCGCCGCCCTTGCCGCCGCCGCCGCCGGCCACCCGCATGCGCTGCCGGCGGCCACCGCCCTGTTCCAGATCCTGATCGGTCTCACCGTCAGCGCCGCCGCCTGGGGCTTCCTGCTGGTCGAGGCCCCCGCCGGGTCCGCGCCGATCCCCGTGCCGTTTCCGGCCCACAACTTCTTCCTGCTGGGCGTGCGCCTGCTGCTCTGGATCTTCCGCCTGGTCGGCGCTTGGTGGATCTATCGCGGCCTGGGATTCTGGTGGCGCTGATGCCGCCGGCGCCGGCTCACCGGCGGGCGCGCGCGGACTTTTCCAGGCGGTAGCGGATCTGGTGGCGGCTCAACCCCAACAGCCGCGCGGCGCGGCTGCGGTTGCCGCCGCTGCGCTGCAGCGCCTGGTGGAGCAGCTCGCTCTCGAGCTTGGGCAGATCCAGGCCGGCGGGCGGCAGCTCGACCTGGTGCGGCGTGCCGGCCGGCGCCGGCATCGACGGCAGGTCGTTCTCGGTGAGCACGTCGCTTTCGCTGAGCAGCATGGCGCGTTCGATCACGTTCTTGAGCTCGCGGATGTTGCCGGGCCAGCGATGAGCCCCCAGCCGCTCGAACGCGCCGCGGGTGAGGCCGCGCACCCGCTTGCGGAAGGCCTGGTTGTAGGTCGCGACGAAATGGGCGACGAGCGGCGGGATGTCCTCCAGCCGCTCGCGCAGGGGAGGCACCCGCACCGGCAGCACGCGCAGCCGGTAGTAGAGGTCCTCGCGCAGCATGCCTTCGCTGACCGCCTGCTCGAGGTTGCGGTTGGTGGCGGCGATCACCAGCACGTCGACCCTGATGTCGGTCGAGCCCCCGATCCGCTTGAAGGCGCGCTCCTCCAGAAAGCGCAGCAGCTTGACCTGCAGCGCCGGGGTGATCTCGCCGATCTCGTCGAGGAAGACGGTGCCGCCGTCGGCAACCTCGATGAGCCCCTTGCGCTGCTGCTTGGCGTCGGTGTACGCGCCGCGTTCGGAGCCGAAGAGCTCGCTCTCCAGCAGGGTCTCCGGCAGCGCGCCGCAGGTGATGTTCTGGAAAGGCCGCCCGGCGCGGTCGCCGTGCGCGTGCAGCTCCTCCGCCATCAGGCCCTTGCCGGTCCCGCTCTCGCCGCAAAGCAGCACGGTCGAGGCGGGGCTCGCGGCGATCTTCGCCAGCAAGGACTTCACGGCCCGTATGGCCGGAGACTGACCGATGATGCGATCCAAAGTCGGCGCGACAGGCACTCCGTGGAAAACCTGGCCCGCCGGCGCCGCCGGCGCCTGACGAGCCGAAGGCGTTGAGTATATCATCGGCCTTCGGAGCCGAGTTTGCCGTGAACGTGATGAGCCCCGTCGCGGGGATTGCCAGCCGTGCCGAGCACTTGGTGCAGGCGTCGGTGCTCGTCGAGCTCGGCGAGCTGGGCGCCGGCGAAGCGGTGGTGGTGCGGCTGCTCGCAGATCAGCCGCTGGACCGCCAGGCGCTGAGCCTGCTCGGCAAGATCAAGCACATCCGGGGAGAGCTGTCGGCGGCCTTCGCCTGCTGGGCGCAGCTCCACGCCCTCAACGCCGAAGGCCAGGGGGCGCACATGCGCCTCGCCAGCATGCTGCGCCTGGCGCAGGACCCCGAGCGCGGGGCGGGGGAGTTCCTGGCCCTGGGCCAGAACCAATTGTGGCGCAAGCCGGCGGCGCTGCTCGAGCTCGAGGGCGCCTTCCGCCTGTTCGTGGCGCTGCGGCCCGACGAGGCTCGCGCGGCGTGCGCGCGGCTGGCCCAGAAGAGCCGTGAGCAGGACCGCGACCTGTTCAAGCTCGCGGTGCTGGCCGAAGCGTGGATCGCCGAGCTCGCGGGCGACCCGGCGCGGGCGGCGGAGCTGCTCGAGCAGCTGGGCAACGAGCGCGGCTTCGCCGGCGACCTCGACCGCGCCATCGCCCTGGTGGGGGTCTACGAGCTGCTGGGCCGTGCCGAGGATCTCGAGAAAGCGATCCATGTCGGCGAGTACCTGGTGCGGACGCTGCACGGCTTCGAGCGGGTCGGCGCGCTCGGCCGCCTGGCGGCGCTGTGCCGCGCGGTCGGCAGGAGCGACGACGCGGCGGATTACGACCGGCAGTTCCTTACCGCCTTCCGGGCCGGAATGCACCGGCCGACGCTCGGCGAGGCGGTGACGGCGGCCGCCGGGCGCTACCTGCCGCTGGCGCTCCTTGCCGCGGCCCATTTCGCCATCGGTGACGAGTCCGCGGAGGCTCTCGCGGCCGGCGCTGCCGGACCCGTAGCCGACGCCGAGTCCGTTGCCGCTGCCGGACCCGTTGCCGCGGGTGGACTTGGTGCCGCTGCCGGACCTGCCGCCGCCGCCGACTTCGATGCCGCCGGCGCAGAGCGCCGCCGGCGGGCGCTCACCCTCGCCCTGGCCGGCGAGCGCGGCGCGGCGCGCTCGCTGCTCGACCGCGGCGGTGAGGCGCTCGACCACAAGTACCTGGCCGACCTCGACCTGCTCGACGGGCTGGCGGAGCCGGCCATCCGGCGGCTGCTCGGCACCCTCGCCATGCCGGGTGAAGACCCGGGTGATCCGCGGGTCATCGGCTGGCTGCTGGACCATGCGGCCGGCGATGCCGGGGCGCCGATCCGGGAGCACTTCGCGCGCGCGGACCGCGCCCGGCAGGCGGTGGCCGCCCTCGAGGCGCAGATCCGGGAATCGCCGCGCCGCCCGGCGGCCTGGCGGCAGCTCGCCGCGCTCCACCAGCTGCGCGGCGACGAGCCGGAGGCACGGCGTTGCGCCGAGCGGGCGGCGGCGCTGGCCAGCGCCGAGGCGCGGCGGGAGAGCGCGGTGGGCCGGGTGCTGTCGGCGGCGGTCTATCACTTCGCGGGCCGCGCCAAGGGCCTGATCCACGAGGTGTGGGCGGCGCGCAAGCCGGTGGCGCCGGGCCATGGCGGCTTCCTGGACGAGATCCTGGGCAACCTCACGGCCGAGCTGACGCAGGCGGTGCGCAACACCTTCCTGGCGGTGCGCGAGTACGCGCGCGCCACCATGCCCCATCGGACCGGCGACATCCTGGATTTCGCCTACAGCTACAAGGTGACCAAGGAGGACGAGCCCTCGGGCGGGCTCTCGGCCGGCCTGCCCACGGCGCTCGCCTTCCTCTCGGTGTTCCTGGACCGACCGGTGCCTCAGGATCTGGCGGCAAGCGGCATGCTGGTGACCGATGCGCACGACGTGCTGATGGTGCGGCCGGTGGGCGAGGCGGAATGGAAGGTGCGGGGCGCCTACAACCGCAATCTGCGGCTGGTGATCCTGCCGGAAGGCAACCGCGCCGACCTCGAGAGCAGCATCCAGGTGCCGCGCCCGATCTCGGCGGAGCTGGTGCGCTTCGTGCCCGACCTCGACAGCGCGGTCAAGCTGGTGTTTCGGGATCTGGACTGAGACGGCGCCACAACGAGCCGGGGCGCGAGAGGGGAGAACGGCCATCCGTCTCCCCTCTACGGCGCCTCACGAGATCGGGATCGCGCGCGGGCCCTTCGCGGCGTTTGCCGGCCTGGGGATGCGGATCTCGAGCACGCCGTCCTGCAGCCTGGCGCTGAGATGGCCTCCACCCGATCCCCTGGGCAGGATGATCCGCCGGCGGAAGGGCCCCAGCGGGCGCTCGTTCATGCGCAGCTGCATGCCGTCGCTGCGCTCGGCACGTCGGCCCTGGATCGTCAGGCTGTCGCCTTCGTCCGCCAGCCGCAGGTCGTGGCGCTGGACCCCCGGCACCTCGACCATGAGCAAGAGCCCGTCGCCGTTCTCCCAGACGGTGAGCGGCGGGCTCCATTCCGGCTCGGCGACCGTGCCCTGGGTCTGCTGGCCGGCCCGCGGGCCGAGCTCGTCGAGCAGGCGATCCAGACGTTCGGTCACGACCTCCGCGGCGTCCTTTTCCACCGGGATGGGTGTGTAGGGCTCCTCGACCGGCGGCGGCGGCGTGCCGGTCAGCGCCTGGTAGAGCCGTTCCACGCCGGCGATCGCTTCGTCGACGCGAGGCAGCTCCGCGACTTCACCCGCCGGCGCTTCGGCGGTGATCTTGCTGGTGGGCATGATGACTGTCCTCCTTGGTTTTGGACGACCGGGAAGAGGGGCCGCGGCAGGCGCCGCGGCCCCTCGCGACGGGGGACCGGGGAGAGAGGCGCGGGCGGCGATGGCGGCGTCGGCCAACGGTGGCGTCAGCTCCTGCCGCGGCCCGGCCGCGATTCCCCGGCGCTCACGCTCAATAGAGCGTCACCACCGGCGGTACCGCGTACTGGGCGTAGGGAAAGGTCTGCGCCACCTTGACCGCCAGCAGCGGATCGCTCCAGGTGGGCCGGTCGAAGACGTCCAGCGAGTCCACGCCGGTGCTGTGGCTCAAGCCGCCGAGCTGCCCGGTCGCCGCCGCGGCGTAGGGATTCCAGGCGCCGGCGAATCCCGCGTAGGGGTTCAGACCGCCCTGGACCGCGTAGGGGTTCAGGCCGCCCTGGATCCCGCCCTGGGCCGCGTAGGGGTTCCAGCCGGTCTGGCCGCCACCGTGGAACTGCGGAGTGTGGGAGAGGCCGCCGGCGAAGGGCTGCGGGAAGCCCTGCTGCACCTGCGAGAAGCCCATCGGCACCTGCGGGAAGCCCACCTGCGGCTGCGGGAAGCCCGCCTGCTGCTGGCCGATGCCCTGCCCGAAGCCGGTCATCGGCAGGTTCGGCAGGTTGGGGTTGATGCCGGCGGTATGCGACAGGCCATGCACCGACAGGCGCACCTGGTTCAGCGCGTCGATGCTCTGGTTGATGCGGTCGTTGAGAAGCTGCAGCTTGCGGATGTCGACTTTTGCGGTCTCCATTTAGGGTGCTCCTTGGTAGCGGTTGCGGTTGTCGTGTTGAACTGCTCGGTTGGTGTGCGCACGCGGAGCAAGGGTGCAACGCGGGTGCCACGCGCAGCAAAGCCTTGCGGCGTGGGCTTTTGCGTGCAGCGGCGGGGTACGGCATCACGCCGGCGGGCGGCGGTGGGCGCGCGAAATGATCACTCGCTGCGTGAGATGGCGCACTCATCCCCGGTCGCTCTCGGAACGTGGGCGGGATGGGCGTCTTGCCGCAATACGACCGATCGTGCTATTCTCGCCGGGTGAGCAAGGGCGAGCAGACCCGCAGGGAGATCGTCGATCGGGCGCTGGTGCTGGCCGGCGAGGTGGGGCTCGAGGGGCTCTCTCTCGGCACCCTGGCGGCGGACGTCAAGCTGTCCAAGAGCGGCCTGTTCGCGCATTTCAAGTCGAAGGAGGCCTTGCAGCTCGAGGTGCTGCGGCGCGCCATCGACCGCTTCGTCGCCGAGGTGGTGATGCCGGCGCTGGTCAAGCCGCGCGGCGAGCCGCGGGTGACGGCGCTCTTCGACCGCTACCTGTCATGGATCTCGGGGAGCGAGCGCCAGGGCACCTGCCTGTTCATCGCGCTCAGCCAGGAGTACGACGACCGGCCCGGGCCGGTGCGCGACCTGCTGGTCGAATCGCAGCGCGATTGGCACCGCGCCGTCGCCCGCGCCGCGCGGCTGGCGGTCGAGGAGGGGCACTTCCGCGCCGAGCTCGACGTCGACCAGTTCGCCTACGAGGTGATCGGCATCGGCATGGCCTTCCAGCAGTTCTACAAGCTGCTCCACCATCCCCGGGCGAAGCAGCGCGCGCGCACCGCCTTCCGGGGGCTCGTCGACCGCAGCCGCCGCCCCGACTAACGTCCCGCAGCAGCTCTTCGGAGGACACCCATGCAGACCGTCGCAGGTGCGAGCACCCAGGCATCTCTCCGAAATAGCACGACCGATCGTCTTCGTCCGGTACCGGTCCCGCCCTGGTTTCGCGCCGGCTTCCGCATGGCCGGCGCCGTCGCGCCGGGCGCCGCGGCGCGGCTCGCGCGGCGGCTGTTCTTCACCCCGCCGCGGGCGGCGCTGCGCGCCGAGGAGCGGGCGGTGCTGGCGCGCGGCGAGCGCTTCGAGCTGGCCGCGGGCGGCCGGCGGCTCGCCGGGCGCGCCTGGGGCGAGGGGCCGACGGTGCTGCTGGTCCACGGCTGGGGCGGCCATGCCGGCCAGATGACGGCGCTGGTCGAGCCGCTGGTGGCGGCGGGATTCAGGGCGGTGGCCATCGACCTGCCGGGGCATGGCGAGTCGGCGGGTGGGATGTCGTCGCTGGTGCATTTCGCCGCCGGGCTCGAGCGTGCCGCGGCGCTCTGGAGGCCGCTGCGAGGCCTGGTGGCGCATTCCTTCGGCGCCGCCGCCAGCACCTATGCGATGGCCCGCGGGCTGGCGGTGGGGCGCGCGGTGTTCTTCGCGCCGCCGGCGCGCTTCGACTCCTTCTGGGCGCGCTTCCGCAGCGGCGTCGGCGTCTCCGACGAGGTCTGGCGGCGCCTGCTGCGCGACAGCGAGAGCTGGCTCGAGGTCCGCTTCGACGGCATCGCCCCGGTCGAGCTGGCGCCCCGGATCGGCGTGCCGCTGCTGGTGCTGCACGACGCCGGCGACCGCGAGATGCCGGTTGCCGAAGCGGAGGAGCTGGTCCGCGGCTGGCCGGGCGCGTCGCTGCGCCGCACCGAGGGGCTCGGGCACCTGCGGATCCTGCGCGATGGGCGCTGCGTCGCCGAGGCCGTGCGCTTCCTCGAAGGGTGAGGGCCGGCGGCTGCCGGCCGGCGGCAATGCTCTAATAGGCCGCCGCGGTGTCCACGGTGTCCGCGTGTGTCCGCGGTATTCGAAGCCATGGCGATCGCCCCCCAGATCCCGCCCGAGCTCCTGGCGCAGCTGCGCGGCGACCTGGTGCCGCTGTTCGTGGCGGCGATCACCCTCACCCTGGGAGCCGCCTCGGTCGCCCTCGCCGTGGCTCGCCGGCCCGCCGACCGCACCCTGCTGTCGCTCGGCGTCACCGCCGCGCTGTATGGGATCCGGCTGGTCCTGTCCCTCAACTCGGCCGGCCTGCTGTTCGGCATCGGCGAGGAGCCGCTGCGCCTCTGGATCGCGGCGATCTCCTACTGCATCCTGGTGCCGTTCCTCGACTTCCTCTCCCGGCTCGCGCCGGCACGCTGGCGCACGACCCTGCGCCGCATGGTCGCCGTCGACCTCGCCTGCGCCCTCGCCGGGCTCGGCTTCCTGGTCTGGCGGCGCGACCCCGGAGCGCTGAGCTCCTTTTTCTCGTGGCTCTCGCTCGCCAACGTCGCCCTGGTGCTGCTGGCGCTGATGCGTCCCGGCGAACCGCCGAGCTGGGAGCTGCGGCGCCTGCGCGCCGGCTTTCGCATCGTCGCCTTCTTCGTGCTTTGCGAGAACCTCCGCGCCTTCGGCCTGCCCTGGCCCCAGTTCGCCGAGGGCGTGGGGATGCTCGTCTTCGTCGTCGGCCTGGGCTCGATCGCCGCGCGCCAGTTCTTCGCCGGCCGCTCGCGCCTGGACGCGCTCCGCCAGGAGCTCGAGACCGCGCGCCTGATCCAGAGCTCGCTGCTGCCGGCGGAGCTCCCGCGCGTGCCCGGGCTCGATCTCGCCGTGCGCTACGTCCCGGCGGCCGAGGTCGCCGGCGACCTCTACGACTTCCTGCCGCTGCCGGGCAACGGCCTCGGCGTGCTGGTGGCCGACGTCTCCGGCCACGGCGTCCCCGCCGCCCTGGTGGCGTCGATGGTCAAGATCGCCGTCGCGGCACAAGCTGCCGATGCCGCCGCCCCCGGCGAGGTGTTGACCGGCATGAGCCACATCTTCCACCGGCGCCTGCGGACCCAGTTCATCACCGCGATCTACCTCTGCGTGGACCTCGACGCCGGAGCGCTGCGCTGGGCCAGCGCCGGACACCCGCCGCCGTTGCTGCTGCGCGGCGGCGAGGTGCGCGAGCTGGCGGCCGAGGGAGCGGTCCTCGGGCGCCTGACGCGGCGCGATTACGCCGAGTCGCGCGCCGCTCTTGCAGCCGGCGACCGGCTGCTGGTCTTTTCCGACGGCATCCTCGAAGCGGCCTCGCCGTCCGGCGAGCCCTTCGGCGACGAGCGGCTGCAGGCCTTCCTGGCGGCGCACGGCCACCTCTCGCCCGACGCCTTCGCCGGCGCCCTGCTGTCCCGCCTAGAGGAGTGGTCCGGGCCGCGACCGCCGGCCGGGTCGCCGGACGAGGCCGGGACGGGCTTTGCCGACGATCTGACCCTGGTCGTCCTGGCCGTCGGCTCGGCGCACGAGCCGCAGGGGCAGCAGGCGCCCGCCGTTTGATTCCGCGCCCGGCCCGCGCTACTGTCAGGCCGCTCGATGCCTGGCCCTCACCCCTCAGCTTCGCCGCACCCCGGCGGGTTCACCCTCGTCGAGGTGTCGATGGCGCTCTGGATCCTGATCGTCGTGCTGCTGACCGGCATCGCGCTGGTGCTGCAGCAGCCGCGGGTGGTGCGGCGAATCGACGCCGAGCGCCAGGCGGTGGAGGTCCTGGATTGGACCATCGAGGAGATGCGCGCCGGCATCATCCCGCTGCAGTCCACGCCCGACGTCGGCTGGTCGGTCAGCGCCTTCGTCGTCGGCTCGCCGGCGCCGGACCTGAAGATCGCGGCAACCGTGGCGCCGCAGGCGACGCCGAGCCTTTACCAGGTGGTGCTGGTGGCGCGCTACACGGTGCTCGGCCAGGCCCATCGGCGGCGGCTGCAGACGCTGATCTGGCGGCCGGGAGGCGGGCCTTGAAGCCACGCCGCGCGCCGGCGGGCTTCACCCTGATCGAGATGGTGGTGTCGCTGGCGCTGCTGGCCCTGGGGGTGGCGATCGCGGCGCAGCTGCTGGGGGAGAGCCAGCAGATGCTGATCGACGCCGCCGGCGAGGTGCTCGATCCGGCGGCGGCGCTGGTCGCCACGCGGCTGCGCGCCGACGCCCTGGCGGCCACCGGCGCCGTGGCCGCCCAGAACCCGGACCTGACCTGCGCTTTCCTGGAGCTGCTCGGCGAACCGCCGGGCCCGATCTTCTACCGGCTCGCCGGCGGCGCCCTGGTGCGCTCGGTGATTGCCGCCGACGGCACGCCGCTGGGCTCGTCCATCCTGGTGCCCGGCGCCATCTCCTTCCACTGCGTCACCAGCTCCCTGGGCGGCCCGACGGTGGTGCTGCTCGACTACCAATATTGCCGCAGCCGGACCCGCCGCAGCCCTTTGCCGATGGTGCCGTCGCTGTGGGCACCGCGCCGGGAGGTGGTGAGGGAGAGCCTGATCGTGACGCCGCGCGGCGCCGGGCTGGGGTTCTCGTGGTGAGCGCGGCGCCAGGGGCGGCGCCGGCCCGGCAGCGGGTCGCCGCAGCACGGCCGCGGCCGGGCGGCGCGGGCTTCGCGATGCTGGTCGCGCTGTTCGTGCTCTTCCTGGTGTCGATGGCGCTGTCGCTGGTCGGCCTGTCGCTCGAGGTGCGGCTGCGGACGGCCCGCGAGGAGGCTCGCGGCACGACCCTCACCGCGCTCTGCGACGCCGCGCTCGCCGAGGCCCTGGCGGGCCTTGCCCTGTCGCCTCAGGCCGGCGGCGTCGCCGCCCATCCCTTTGGCGGCGGCACCATCGGCAGCCAGGTGCAGGCCATCGCCGCGCAGCATTACCAGATCACCGGCACGGCGAGCTTCGAGAGCAGGTCCCGCAGCGTGCTCGCCGACGTGCTGCGCGACGCCTCGGGCACCCGGGTCGTGCACTGGCAGCGGCTGCGATAGGCAGAGGGCCGGCGGCCGTGTGAGAATCCTCCGACGGCCGGGGAGGGCGATGCGATGGCAGAGGGACCTGGGGGCGGCGGCGGCACCGGCGCGAACCCTCGCTGGACACGGCGCGAGCTGCTCGAGAGGATCGGCGTGGCGGGGGGCGCCGCGGCGGTCTACGAGACGATGGTGGCGCTCGGCATGCTGCGCACGCCGCCGGCTTACGCCGGGGCGCCGCGGCCGCAGCGGATGGGCGGCGGCAAGTCGGTGCTGGTGCTCGGCGCCGGCATCGCCGGACTGACCGCCGCCTACGAGCTGCTCAAGGCGGAGTACCAGGTGGAGGTCTTCGAGGCCGCCGACCGCATCGGCGGCCGCTGCTACACCGTGCGCCGCAACGACGTCGTCGAGCAGACCGGCCTCCCGAGCCAGACCTGCCGCTTCGACGCCGGCCTCTATTTCAATGCCGGACCGGGGCGCATCCCCTACCATCACCAGGCGCTGATCGGCTACTGCCGCGATCTCGCGGTCGAGCTCGAGGTCTACGTCATGGAGGACCGCGCGGCGCTGTTCCAGACCGACGGGGCGTTCAGCGGCAAGCCGGTCCGCGACCGTCAGCTCGCCAACGACACCCGCGGCTACGTCGCCGAGCTGCTGGCCAAGGCGATCAACAAGCAGGCGCTCGACGAGGAGCTGAGCGCCGGCGACCGCCGCGACCTGCTGCAGCTGCTGGCGGTCTTCGGCGACGTCGATGCCGCCGACCAGTACAAGTACGGCGGCTCCTCGCGCTCCGGCTACCGGGTGGCGCCGGCGGTGGTGGAGCCGGGCGAGATCGAGCCGCCGCTACCGCTGCCGGCGCTGCTCAAGTCGCGTTTCTGGGACCACCGCACCTACCAGCCCGAAGATTACCAATGGCAGGCGACCATGTTCCAGCCGGTCGGCGGCATGGATCGCGTGGTGCAGGCGTTCGAGCGCAGCGTCGGCGCCGAGCGCATCGCCCGCGGCGTCGAGGTGGTCAAGCTCGAGAGCTCGGCCGACGGCGTGCTGGTGACGTTCGAGCGCCGCGGCAAGGGGCGGGAGCAGCAGGTCAAGCGGGCCGACTACTGCATCAGCACCATCCCGCTGCCGCTGCTCAGGAAGCTGATCGACAACCCGACCTTCTCGCCGGAGTTCAAGAGCGCCGTCGCCGCCGCCAGGTTCGAAGCCGCCGCCAAGGTCGGCTGGCAGGCCGACGAGCGCTTCTGGGAATCGCCGCGCCAGCAGATCTATGGCGGCATCAGCTGGATCGATCACCCGATCACCCAGCTGTGGTACCCCTCGTCGGGCTATTTCTCCGGCAAGGGAGTGCTGACCGGCGCCTACAACTACGGCGAGACCGCGCGCAAGTTCGGGCTGCTGCCGCTCGACCAGCGGCTGATGCTCGCCACCCAGGGCGCCGAGCGGCTGCACCCCGATTTCCTGAAGTTCGTCAAGACCGAGCTCGGCCTGTCGATCGCCTGGCAGCAGGTGCCGCATCAGCCGGGCGGCTGGGCCGACTGGGACTGGAGCAAGCCCGAGCAGGTGGCCGCCTACGATCGCCTGCTCGCTCCCGACAAGCGCTTCTTCGTCTGCGGCGACCAGGTGTCGTTCCTGAGCGGCTGGCAGGAGGGCGCCATCCTGTCGGCCCATCACGTCGTGCGCCAGATCACCGCCGCGACGCCGCAGCCGCTGGCGGTGCCCAAGCTGGTGCCCGGCCGCGCGCCGCGCACCCGCCGGATCGTCGGCGCCGATGTCAGGTAGCGCGGCCGCGGCCGCGGGTCAGGGGCGGCGTGGGTGGCGCCGCCGCGGCGGCGGTTCGGGCTGCCAGCGGAAGCGAGCGAGATCGACGCGGCCGCCGCGATCGAACTCCACGTCCTCCTCCTCGAGCAGGAAGCGCTGGTAGCCCTCCCTGCCTGGCTGAGAGTGGGGCGAGCGGGGGCTGACCTCGCCGCGCGCGTTGATCACCCGATGCCAGGGCACGTCGCTGCCCTCCGGCAGGGCGTGCAGCGCATAACCGACCTGGCGTGCCCGTCCGGCCAGACCGGCAATCGCCGCCACCTGGCCGTAGGTGGCGACGCGGCCGTGCGGGATGCGGCGTACGGCGTCGTAGATGCGCGGGTACGCGCCCGCTCCCGACGGCGCCGGCCGGGCCGCCGGCGGCCGCCGCGGTTTCACCGGCGAGGCGGGCCCAGCCGGAGACCCTCCGGCTCGATCGTCACCAGCACGGACAGGCGCTCCGGAGGCACCTCGGCGGGGTCGTCGGGCAGATCGGCATCCTCGTCCCAGGTGCCGCGGTCGAGGCCGAGCAGGTAGATGCCCTTGAGCAGGCGCGGCCGGCCCTTGTCGGCGCCCAGGGTGAAGCTGGCCTGCAGCAGCCGGGTCGGGTCGCCGGTAGGCGGCACCACTCGCAGCACCAGCGACAGGTCGCTGTACCAGTCCGGCCACAGCACGAAGCTGACGCGCGCGCTGCGATCCTCGGACGGCAGCCGGCCCGGCAGCCGGCGATAGCTCCAGGCAGCGAAGCGGGCCGTGCTCCCGGCCGGCGGTTCGAGCAGGGGCACCATGACGTCGAGATCGATCGCCAGCGGCCACAGCTCCGCCGCCGGCCCGTCCGGCAGCAGGCGCGGGTAGAGGTCGTGAACGGTCATGCGCACCGCGCCGCCGACCAGCGCCGGATCGCCGGCGGGCATGGAGTGGGAGGGCAGGATGTGCCGTCCGGTGGTGAAGGTGCTGCCGCGGCGCCGCACGGTGAGGACGGTCAGGTCGGGGGGCAGCTTGCGGAGGTTCTCGAGCAGCTCGCTGCCTTCGAGATAGCCGACCGACAGCGGCAGCCTCTGGACCGTGGCGCCGGCCTGGGCGCCGGCCGCCGGCGCAGCGGCAGCCGCGTCGTCGAGCGTGGCACCGGCGGCGGCGCGGGGCGCGAACAGCGGCGCCACGACCGGCGTCAATGCCGCCAGCGAGCCGAGAGCCAGGAAGTCTCGCCGGCGCAGCGGTCCGCGGCCCGCCGCTCCATCGTCGCGCAAGCTCATGGTCTTCTCCTCCGGGCGCATCACGGCGCCGCCCACCAGCGCCGGCTGCGGCCCAAGCGAAATCGACAAAGCCCCCACGCGTGGCGTGGCGGCCAATCTACTGCCTGCTGCAAGAGCGGGTCGATGGTAGCACTCTTCCGGGTGCCGGGCGAGAGAATCTACCAACGCTCGCGCAAGGCATACGGAGACCAATTGAAAGGTTTTTTAAGCGCTTGCTCCGCACCGCTGATCGCGCGTTGGCGCCTGAGCTAGAATCGAACGTCATGAGAGCTACGCGGAGCGCGGGGATGTTGGCGTCGATCGTTCTGTGGCTGCTCGTTCCTTGGCGCGCCGGAGCGGCGGCGGGTACCGTCCTCGCCGAGCTGCCGCGGGTGATCGATCCGCACGCCAGCTACCTCATCTATCTGCACGGCAGGATCGTCGAGGACGAGGGGCCGCGCCCGGTCAGCCCGCGATTCGGCGTCTATGAGTACCGGCAGATCCTCGCTGCCCTGGCGGCGCGCGGCTTCACCGTGGTGAGCGAGGTGCGGCCGCATGGCACCGACGTCGCGGCCTATGCCGGCAAGGTGGCGGGCCAGGTCAGGACGTTGCTGGCGGCGGGCGTGCCGCCGCGCCGCGTGGCGGTCGTCGGCTTCTCGAAAGGGGGCGCGATCGCGCTGGTCGCCGCCTCGGAGCTGCACGACCCGGATCTCCGTTTCGTCAGCCTCGCCGGCTGCGGCGACTGGCTGGTCGAGCACTTCCACCTCGATTTCTCGGGCAACGTCCTCTCGCTCTACGATGCCGCCGACGACCTCGCCACCTCCTGCGCCCGGGTGTTCGCCGGCTCCAAGCGGCCCTGCCGCCACGATGAGTCCATCCTCCACGTCGGCAAGGGTCACGGCACGTTCTTTCGTGCCGACCCCGCCTGGCTCGACCCGGTGACCGCGTGGCTCGCCGCCGGCCGCTAGCGAGATCCCGTCCCCCCGGCGCTCCTCCGGTGGCCGTCCGACCGGGAAGCGGCGCCCCGGCCGCGGTCCACCGCCGGCGGCAGCTTCGGCATGCCGCCGCGATGGCGGCAGGTGACCCGGCACCGGCGGTAGGCCGGCAGCCATGGCGATAGGACCGAGCGGAACGCTAGACCGCGGGCAGCCCCTGGTCCAGGGCCAGATCGAGGGCCGCGACGATGCGCGACACGTCCGGGCGGCTGAGCTTGACGCCGGGGCCTCGCTGCTCGATGAGATCGAGGGTCGCCTGCGCCAGCCGGATCGGTAGGGCCACGAAAGCGATGATGCCGCGCGGGGCGCCGGCGCGTTGCAGGCTCAGGGTGTAGCGCGTCGCCTCCTGCAGGTCCCGCCGGGCCAGGGCCACGACCTCGGCCAGGTCGCTGCCGGACGGCAGGAAGCGGCGGCCATGATCGGCGTCGGCGAGCGAGTCCTTGATCACGTTGACCAGCTGCAACGCCTCGCCGAACCGCGCGGAGCGCTCGCGCAGGAAGCCGCGCACCGGCGCCAGGGTCTTGCGCCCGAAGAGGAAGAGCTCGGTGAGCATCTCGCCGACGATGCCGGCGACCACGTAGCAGTAGCGCTTGAGGTCGTCGAGGTCGGCGAGCTCGAGGGTGCCGGCGGGGGTGGCGCGGCGGACGAAGCGGGCCATGCCCTCGACCGTTCGCCGGGTGTGGTCGCCGATCAGCTGTCGCGGCCCCTCCGGCAGCGCCCAGAACGCCGCCAGGACCGCCGGCGTCTGCCGCAGCAGCTCGAGATAGCCGGCATCGGCGCACGGCGGATCGGCCAGCCAGCCGGCGGCGTCCAGGCACGCCTCGTCCGGCGCCGGCCGCTGCAGCAGGCGGTCGAAGCGCGCAAGCGCGTCGAGCTTGGCGGCGCGCGGCCACAGCTCGGCGTCCTCGAAGGTGTCGGCGATGCGGAACAGCAGGTAGGCGATGCCCACCTGCAAGCAGGTCGGCTCGGGCAGCAACGGGATCGCCAGAGCGAAGGTGCGGCTGGTCTTCTCGAGCAACAGGGCGATTTCGGCGGGGCTGGCCGGGCTGCTGGCGCCGGCGGTCGCCGTGCCGGCGGCGGCGGTTGGTGTGCTGGCGGCGACCGCGGCGGTCGCCGGCGGCGGCGGTGTTCCGGTGCCGGCGGTGCTGGGGGTGCCGGCGGTGCCCGCGGCGGTGCTGCCCACCGCTGCGGTCACCGCGGCCGCCGCCGCCGCGGCCAGCGCCCCCGGTTCCAGGGGCGGCGGCGGGCCCGGCTCGAGGTCGATCTCTGGCGTTTGGCTCATGCTCATCTCCTGGCAGCCAGGATGGCGGTGCCTTCGCGACGCCCTCCAGCCGTTGCGCTCCATTCGGTCGCGGCGGTGCCACCCGCCCTGCATGCTGCCGGCGCGGCGATGGCCCGCGAGGGCACCGCCGCGACCAGTTGCTCGGCAAGCATCCCCAGGCGCGTCGCGGCCCGGCGCACCCGGGTCCGCAGCCGCCACAGCCGCCGCAGGCTCGCGGGCCGGGCCAGCGCGCGCATCATCACCCGGGCGTTGCGGACCCGGCCGCTGCGGTCGCGGCAGGCTTCGAAGTCGAGCGGCAGCTCCTCCTCCGCCGGATCGAGCACCGCGCGGACCACCAGGAAGGGGAGCGACCACGCCGCCGCGAGGCCGGCATAGACCGCCGATTCCAGATCGACGGTCACGCAGTGCGTCGACCCGGTGCCCGGCGGGCTCAGCGGGGCGGCAGGGGCCGGAGCCGCGCCGGCGCCGCCTCCCGGTGCGGCCAGTGCCTGCCGCAGGATGCCCTGCCGGGCGCGCGGATCGGCCACGATGCGTTCCGCGGACACCGCCATGCCCGCGACGCAGCCGCAGGCCAGCGCCCACTCCAGCCAGGCGGCATCGGGTTGGCACGGCGGCGCGCTGCCGTCGCCGGCGACGATCCGCCGGGCCGCCACCAGCGTGCCCTCGGCGAGGCCGGGCGTCAGGCCGCCGGCGACGCCAACCGCCAGCAGCCGGCGCGGCCGCAACGCCGCGAGCAGCGCCTCCAGGCCGGCCGCCGCGGCCGCCGGGCCGTCGCCGGTCGCCATCAACGCGACCTCCTCGCCGCCGAGGCTTCCCAGCGTCACCCGCGGGCCGCCTCGTCCCCGGAGCGGGCGCAGCCGGCGGCGGTCACGGGTGGCGGCAAGCACGCCGGCCAGCTCGGCGGCGAGCGGCGCGACGATGGCGGTGGGAGCGTTCATGGCCCGGCGCCACCTGCGGCGGCGCCGTTCATCTGCGCCTCGGCAGCGCCTTTCATCCGCGCCTCGACGGCGCCCTTCATCCGCGCCTCGGCGGCACCCTTCATCCGCGCCTCGGCGGCGCGTAGCCGTGCGCTTCGAACCAGGCCACCGCCCGCGCCAGGGCGGGCTCGAGCGGGCTCTGCGGCAGGCCCAGCTCCCGCACCGCTCTGCCGGCGTCGAAGAACATCCGGTGGCGGGACATGCGCACCGCCTCGGGGGTCACTCGCGGCGGGCGGCCGGTGAGGCGTGAGGCGGCGGTCGCGACGTGCGCGGCGGCGAGCGGCAGCCAGTGCGGCACCCGCAGGCGCGGCGACGGCAGCCCGGTGAGCCGCGACAGGGTGTCGAGGATCTCCTTCAGCGTCAGGTTGCGGTGGCCGAGGATGTAGCGCTCGCCGGGCCGGCCCTTCTCGGCGGCCAGCAGGTGCCCCTGGGCGACGTCGCGCACGTCGATCAAATTGAGCCCGGTGTCGACATAGGCGGGAAACCTGCGCCGCAGGAAATCCACCACCATCTGTCCCGTGGGGGTCGGCTTGACGTCGCCCTCGCCCACCGGCGTCGAGGGATTGACGATCACCACCGGCAGGCCGCGGGCCGCCCATTGCTCGGCGACCCGCTCCGCCTGGAACTTGCTGCGCTTGTAGGGACCGATCATGGCGGCGAGCGTGACCGGCGTGAGCTCGTCGGCAGGTGCGCCGCCGGCAGCGAGGCCAAGGGCGCCGACGCTGCTGGTGTAGACCACCCGGCCGGAACCGGCGTCGGCGCAGGCGGCCAGCAGGCTGTCGGTGCCGCCGACATTGGTGGCCGTCATCTCGCTCGGATCGGGGGTGAAGAGGCGGTAGTCGGCGGCGCAGTGATAGACCACGTCGCAGCCGGCGACCGCCTCGCGCAGCGAGCTCGGCTGGCGCAGGTCGCCGGGAGCGATCTCGACCGGCAGGCCCGCCAGGAGGTCGACCCGCCGGTCTGGCGCCGGGCGCCGGACCAGGCAGCGCACGGCGGCGCCACGATCGAGCAACGCGCGCGCCACGTGGGCGCCGACGAAGCCGGTGGCGCCGGTGACCAGCGCCTTCATCGCCGCGCCGCGCGCTGTCCCGCGATCTCACGGCCCCCTCCCCGCGGCCCGGATGCCGGCATTATCCCGTCAGGTTCCACGCCGCGAGGCGCATCATGTCGCGCGGGCTGTGGCGCGCTTCGGCGATCACCGAAGCCTCGAAGCCGGAGTGCATGGCGCAGTTCTGGCAGAGGCTGTCCTGGCGCGATTCCCAGTAGTCCCAGTCGGTGCCGTTCCAGAACTCCTCGAAGGTCTCGCTGTATTTCTTGCCGATCAGGTAGCAGGGCCCCTTCCAGCCGTTCGGCGTGTAGGTGACCGTGCTCCACGGCGAGCAGCGGTAGTCGCGCAGGCCGGCGGCGAACTCCATGAACATCGGCGTCGAGGTGAAGCGGTACTTCCGCGACAGGCCGAGGAGCTGCTTGAACTTCTCCTGGATCTCGCCGCGCACCAGGAAGATGTCGCGCGTCACCGACTCGTAGTGGTAGCCGGGGGTCACCAGGATGCCGTCGACGCCGATCTCGGTCAGCAGGTCGAACAGCTCGCGCACCTCCTCGACGTTGGTTTCCTTGAAGACGGTGGTATTGGTGATCACGTCGTAGCCGCGCCGCTTGCCCTCCTTGATCATCTCGAGCGCCTTGTCGAACACGCCGCTGCGCGCGCAAACCATGTCGTGAGTGTCGCGCATGCCGTCGAGATGGACGTTGATGGTCAGGCGCTTGTGCGGCGGGATGACGCCGAAGACCTTGGTGTCCAGCAGCAGGGCATTGGTGCAGAGGTAGATGTGGCGGCGGCGCGCGATGATGCCGGCGATCAGCTCGGGCAGCTCGGGGTAGACGGTGGGCTCGCCGCCGCAGATCGACACCGCGGGGGCGCCCGAGTCGTCGGCCGCCTTGAGGCAGGCGGCGACCGGCAGCCGGTCCTTGAGCTTGCCGGTGTGGCGCTCGATCGCGCAGCCGATGCAGGCGAGGTTGCAGGTGTAGAGCGGCTCGAGCATCAGCACGAACGGGTAGCGGCGGTTGCCGGCCATGGCGTTGCGCGCCTGGTGCCGGATCATGTCGGAAGTGATGTGCCAGCGGAATCTCATCGTACGACTCCTTCGACCGCCGCGGGCCGGGCCGGCACCGCGAGCGGGTAGGCGTGCAGGGTTGAGGTCGCCGCCTGGCCCTCGCCATGCGGCTGCCGGGTCGCGAGGACGCGGCGGTATGCGGACAAAGCCATCAGCGGGAAGTAGACGGCGTAGAGGTGGTATCGCAGGTAGAAGACGCGCGGGAAGCCGGTCGCCGTCCACGGCTCGTCGTGCCAGGAGCCGTCGACAAGCTGGCTGGCGAGCAGGTAGTCGACGCCGCGCTCGACGGCCAGGTCGCCGGCGGTGCCGGTGTCTCCGGCCGCGCCGGCCACGTCGAGCGCGCCGGCCGCGAGAAGGCCCATCAGGGCCCAGGCGGTTTGCGCCGCCGTGCTGGTCCCGATCCCTTTCTGGGCCGGGTCGTCGTAGGAGCGTGGCGATTCGCCCCAGCCGCCGTCCGGGTTCTGGCACGACAGCAGCCAGTCGGCCGCCCGCCGGCACCAGGGCTCGCCGGCGATGCCGCCGCGGCGCGCCAGGGCGGTCAGCGCCAGCCAGGTGCCATAGATGTAGTTGCAGCCCCAGCGCCCGTACCAGCTGCCATCGGCTTCCTGCTGGCGGCGGAGGAAGGTGGCGGCCCGCGCCAGCTCCGGCGCGTCGGGAGCCATCCCCAGGCGGAGCAGGGAGTCGATGACCCGGCCGGTGACGTCCGCCGTGCTCGGGTCGAGCAGGGCGTTGTGATCGGCGAACGGCACGTGGGTGAGGATCTCCTTGTCGCAACCCCGGTCGAAGGCGCCCCAGCCGCCGTCGTCGTTCTGCATGCCCAGCAGCCAGGCGATGCCGCGCCGGACCGCCGGGTCGTCCCTGCCGCCGGACGGGCCGTCGAGAGCCGACAGCGCGGTGAGCACCTCGGCCGTGTCGTCGCAGTCGGGATAGGAGGCGTTGCGGTACTCGAAACACCACCCGCTGGGAGCCACGCCGGGAGCCTTGACGCTCCAGTCGCCGGTGCGCCGGATCTCGCGCTCGACCAGCCAGCGCCGGGCCTCCTGGATGGCCGCGTGCTCGGGCTCGATCCCGGAGTCGCTCAGGGCGTGCATCGCCAGCGCGGTGTCCCAGACGGCCGAGAAGCAGGGCTGCAGGCGCAGGGCGCCGGCGGAGTCCTCGATCTCGAGGCGCTCGAGCTCCTGGATCTGACCGCGCACCATCGGGTGGTCCGGGTCGTAGCCCAGGCAGCAGAGCGCGAAGATGGTGTTGACGATCGGCGGGAAAATCGCTCCCAGGCCGTCGCTGTCGTCGAGCCGCGCCAGGATCCAGGCCTCGGCGCGCGCCAGGGCGAGGCGGCGGAACGGTGTCAAGTGGAGCCGCTCGCCAGCCTTCAGCGAACGATCGAGCACCAGGAAGCAGCCGCGCCAGAAGCGCGAGGCGCCGCCGAGCGGGAGACGGCGCGCCCGCGGTGCCGGGGCCGCCGGCTCGCCGGGGCGATGCGGGCCGGTTGGCGACAGCGCCGGCCGTGCCGGCACCGCCGGCCTTGCCGGGATCGAGGAGGCCCGCAGCTCGTCGATGCGGTGCTCGGCAGCGACCGGTCGTACCGGCCTCATGGCCCAGACGATCGACAGCGGCACGACGATGCCCCGGGACCAGGCCGACATCTCGTAGAGATTGAAGTAGACCCAGCGCGGCAGCAGCACCATCTCCGGCGGCACTGCCGGGCAGCGCCACCAGTCGTATTGGCCACAGATCGCCAGGTAGATCTTGGTGAAGCTGTTGCAGGCCTCGATGCCGCCCAGCTCCAGGATGGCCCGGCGGGCGCGCTGCATGTGCGGCGCGTCGGCGGCATCGCCGGCGAGCTTGAGGACGAAGTACGCCTTGACCGAGGCGCTCACCTCCGGCGGACCTCCGGGGTAGATGGCCCAGCCGCCATGGGGGGCCTGCTGCCGGCGCACGTAGCGGGCCGCCTTGACGACCCGCGGGTCGCCGAGCCGGCCCAGGAAATGAAGCAGCAGGACGTACTCGGTCTCGAGGATCGTGTCGCCTTCGAGCTCGCCGCACCAGTGGCCATCCGTGGCCTGGGCCGCCAGCAGCCAGCCGCGCGCCTCGTCGACGGCACGCGCCGCGCGCCGGGACCGAGGCTCCAGCCTCGCCCGGTCGACGCGGCTGGCGTTCTGCTCGCCTGCGCTCAGGGTCATACGAGACTCCATCGCAAGGACTGTGCCCAAAACCCGCTGCCGGGAGTCGCCGCTCCGGGCGTTTCCCAGGCAGTCCCCCTCCCCGTAAAGCGGAAACTGGCAGTGATTCTGATTAACGGCCTGGTGCGAGTCGCGATCGAGGCTCACGACGAGCCCGGAGCAAGCGTCGGCTCCCTCTCCGAGCGGCCAGCCCGGAGATCGCAACCTGCTCACAAGGGCTGGCTCCCTCTCCGAGCGGCCAGCCCGGAGATCGCAACCTGCTCACAAAAAGTAGCTTATCACGCTGGTGCCGCGTCGCGGCGGGCTGGCCGCGGCGCGGCGCGACGGTCGGAAGTCCGCGCGCCCGCATATCTTAGCGAACTACCGTGCGCTCCCACAACCGGGGCGCTCCCACAACCGGGGCGCTCCCACAACCGGTCTGCGGGCCGGTTCGGGTACACCGGTGCGCATGGTAGGTTCATCGGCAATCGAACGGCGTCTCGCGGTGCCGCGGGAGACGAGGAGGTGCTGACTTGAGGGCCGGAGCGAAGCCATCGGGGAGGCGGCGAGGCGCCGCCGGAGGGGCCGCCGGGCGGCGGGTCAAGTGGGCTGGGATGGCCGCCCTGGCGGCGCTGCCGCTGCTGGCGCTGCCGGGTAGCGCCGGGGGGGCGCCCACGGGGCGGCCGGCGCCGGCGCTGCTGCTCACCGGCGCGCGGGTGCTCGACGCGGCCGGCGAACGGCTGGCTGGCGGCATCGACGTGCTGGTCGAGGACGGGCGCATCGCGGCGGTGGGGCCTGCCGGTTCCCTGCACCCGTCGCCGCCGGTTGCCGGCGGCGCGGCGCGCGAGGTGGTGCGGCTCGATCTCGGCGGGCTCGCCCTGCTACCGGGGCTGATCGATCTCCACACCCACCTGCTGCTGCATCCGTACGACGAGACGCCCTGGAACGACCAGGTGCTCAAGGAGCCGCTCGAGCTGCGCACCATCCGCGCGGTGACCGCGGCACGGGCGACGCTGGCGGCGGGTTTCACCACCGTGCGCGAGCTGGGCACCGAAGGCGCCGGCTTCGCCGACGTGGCGTTGCGCGACGCCGTCGCCATAGGCCTGGTGCCGGGGCCGCGGATCTTCGCGGCCACCCGGGCGATCGTCGCCAGCGGCTCCTACGGGCCGGCGGGCTTCGACCCGCGCTGGGAGATGCCGAAGGGCGCTCAGGTGGCCGACGGCGCCGACGGCGTGCGCCGGGCGGTGCGCGAGCAGATCGCCGCCGGCGCCGACTGGGTCAAGGTCTACGCCGACTACCCGCGCCGGCCGGGCGCTCCCTCGACGCCCACCTTCTCGCAGAAGGAGCTGGCGGCGGCGGTGGACGAGGCCAGGAGTGCCGGCCTGCAGGTGGCGGCCCATGCCCACACCGCCGAGGGGATCCGCCGCGCGGTGCTGGCCGGCGTGGCCACGATCGAGCACGGCACCGGCGCCACCGCCGAGGTGCTGGCGCTGATGCGCCAGCGCGGCGTCGTCCTCTGTCCGACCCTGGCCGCTTCCGAGGCGGTGACCCGCTACGCGGGCTGGCGGCCGGGCGAGCCCGAGCCGCCGCGCCTACGCGAGGCCCGCGAGAGCTTCGCCCGCGCCCTGGCCGCCGGCGTGACCATCGCCAACGGCAGCGACGCCGGCGTCTTCGCCCACGGCAGCAATGCCCGCGAGATCGAGCTGCTGGTGGCCTGGGGAATGACGCCGCGGGCCGCCCTGCGCGCCGCCACCGCGACCGCCGCCACGGTGCTGGGGCGCGGCCGCGACCTGGGGCGCATCGCCCCCGGCTACCTGGCCGACCTGGTGGCGTTCGCGGGCGATCCGCTGGCCGACGTCGCCGCCCTGCGCCACCCGGTGCTGGTGATCAAGGAGGGAGTGGTCGCGGTCAATGGTCTGGCGGTGGCGGGAGCGGTGCGCTAGGTAACTGAGGCGTCGCCAGCTATGGCCTTGAAGGGTAGTGCCTCGACCGCTTGTTGGCCGGCGAGGGCGGCCAGCTCTGGATCTTTGTGAAGAAGGACCGCGCCGCACTGCCGGGCAATTGCCGCAATCAAGGCGTCGGCGAAGGAGAGCCGAAGAGCGGCTTTGATGTCACCCGCGAGCAGAATCGTAGGCTCGTCGGCACCCCAGAGGATCTCGGTGGACAGCTGCTTGATCAGAATATGGCGGCGGTCGGCCTCGACCTGCCCACGCTCCTGCTTGGTGATGTAGTAGACCTCCATCAGAGCGACCCAGGGAAGCACCACGCGGTGCCGTCGTAGTACGTCCTCGACTCTGTCTGCTCCGGCTTCATCCTCGATCAAGGTCAGGATTGCCGAGCTGTCGAGAAGGAAACACTCAGCGTTCACGGTCGCGATCGTCTCGCCTCTGACGCAAGAGCGTTGTAAGTAGAGAATGACCGCGTCCGGACCCTCGCAAGGCAAGGATGGGATCCGCAGGCACGGGTACAAGCCGGATTGTCTCCCCGTCATCCAGCCAGGTGATGCGGTCTCCTTCTTTGATGTCGTGTCGCCGGCGAATCGCTGCCGGAATGTTGGTTTGCCCGCGTCGGGTCACCGTTGTCTCCATGCTTCAGATCCCCCTTGGCAGTTTAGCTGACAGCCGCCATGGCTTACAAGGCAGCGGCGCTATTGGCAAGGAGGATAGCAAGCACTCCTTGTTTATCTTGCCAGGTGCCACTATATGCCGCGAGTTGGGTGGGCTGGGCAGGTATCGGCCGTATTGGGCTCGGAACCGAGGGTCTCAGTGGAGAGGGCCACCCGTCGGTTGGTGATCGACGGTGTCGACTCTATGTCGGGCCTGCTCGCGGCGCGTCTCCGCTTGGCGGTCGAGGCCGATGAGGACCACGCCGGCGATGACCAAGGCGATGCCGGTCCAGCGCAGCGGCGGCACCGGCTCGCGCAGGAACAGGATGCCGAGCACGGCGGCGATGGCGTACTCGAGCGCGGTCAGCGGCAGGGCCACGGCGACCGGCGCCCATGACAGCACCGCCAGGAAGAGGAAATAGAACAGGGCGTTGCCCACCGTCCCGGCGATCACCCACGGATTGGTGAGCGCGTGCCAGAAGTAGACGGTCAGGTAGCGCGGCGACCAGCCGGAGAGCTCCCCGACCTGCAGCATGCCGCGGCGCACCAGGATCTGGCCGATGGAGGCCGAGATACAGGCTCCGATCATCGCGCTCAAGACTCGCAACATCGCGGTGTCCTCTCTGCAAACCTCGCGGGGTGGATGCGTTGGCGCGCCGTCGCTCTGCTCTAGAGGTCGCCGAAGGCGATCCGGTCGACGGCGGCGGCACGCAGGGCGGCGGCGACGGCAGGGCTGGTCAGCGCCGCCAGCTCCGCCTGATGATGATAGGCGGGCATCTGGCGGTCGAGCTCCGGACAGCGGCGGGTCGCCGGATGGAAATAGATCTCCGTCACCCCGGCGGGCAGCTCGGCGATCTGGCGCAGCACCAGCTCGGCGCTCATGTTGCCGCTGTCGAAGAGGCCGAAGACCCGGTGGTTGGAGCGGAGCCCGGCGCGATGCACCCGCCGGCGCAGCATCGCCACCCAGGGCGCCAGCCCGGCGGCGGTCAGCAAGCGCCCGGCCCGGCCGTGCCCGGCGGCCCGCGACGACGCCAGCGGCGGCTCGCAGGGCACGCGCACCGCGCGCAGGCCGAAGTCACGGCCGATCTTCACGATCAGCGCGTGCAGCGTCGGATGGAGATGCATGTGGTTGTGCGCGTTGACGTGGTCGAGCGGCAGGCCGGTGGCGCGAAAGGCCTCGAACTGGGCACGGACCTCGGCCGCGAGCTGCCGCCGCACCCCTGGCCGGAAGAACCAGGAGAAGCCCGCCCGGACCAGCCGGGTGGTGAATTCCCCGCTGTCGCCGACCAGTGCGGGAACCTGCTCGGGCGGCAGCACCGGGCGGCCCTGGACCAGCACCACGTGCAGGCCGACGCGCAGGCCGGGCAGCCGCCGGGCGCGCTCCACCGCGTCGGCTGCGGCGGCGGCTCCCACCATCAGACTGGCGGCGGTGAGGACGCCCTCGCGGTGCGCCTGCTCGATCGCCTCGTTGACCGGGATCGCCAGGCCGAAGTCGTCGGCGGTGACGATCACCCGCCGGGTCACGAGGGCCCCTGCGTCACCACGCGGCCATGGCGGCCGACCGCGAAGCGCTTGCCGCTCCATTCGACGGCCGGGTCGGCGAAGGCCGCCAGCGTCGAGACGAAGCCGGCGAGATCGCGCAGCGGCAGCAGTGCCAGGGCGCGCAGGCGCTCGCGGTCGCCCAGGCCCCAGGCCATGAACAGGCCGGCGGCGAGCACCCGCCAGCCGATGGCGGCGGCGGCGATCGCCAGGCCGCATGGATCACCGCGGCGCAGCGCGGCGAACGCCAGGGCGAAGGGGACGGCGCGGATGAACAGGGTGCCGAAGAGCCCCCAGGGGTTGCCGGCGCGGGTGTTCTTGTCCCAGTAAAGCTGGTGCCGCCACCACTGCTTCGGTCCGGTCAGGTCCACCAGCATCTCGACGAAATAGGGCACCACCTCGGTGCGCTGGCCGCGGGCGCGGATGCGGCGTCCCATCTCGAAGTCTTCGAGCACGTAGTGACCGAGCTCGGCGAAGCCGCCCACCGCCTCGAGGGTCGAGCGGCGCACCGCGTTGCTGGCGCCGAGCACGAACGGCGAGGCGCCGGTGACATGGGCGAAGACCAGGTTGGGAACCCAGTCGGAATTGATGAAGATCTGCTCCAGCACCTCGAACCAGCGGTGGGCGCCATAGGCCTGATAGAAGGTCGTGGTGCAGCCCACCGCGGGGTCGGCGAGCGGCGCCACGATGGTTTTCAGATAGTCGGGCCGGAGCCGCACGTCGGCGTCGCTCACCACCAGCAGGTCGTGGCGGGCGCCGCTCTGACCGACCAGCAGGTTGCGCACCTTGCCGTTGGGCACCGTGACCCTGCCGTCCACCACCACCGTCACTCGCTGCGGCCCGAGCTCGCGCTGGATCTCGTAGAGCAGCGGCAGCGCCGGCTCGTCCTCGCGCTGCGCCGAGAAAACCACCTGGTACTCCGGATAGTCCTGCCGGCAGGCGGTGCGCAGGTTCTCGCCGAGGTTCCGCCCCAGGCCATAGACCGGCTTGAGCATGCTCACCGGCGGCCAGCCGCCGGCGCCGCGCCAGGTGGGTGCAGTGGTGGTGGCGGCAGCGGCGCCGGCAGTGCCGCCGGCGGGTGCGGCTGAGCCGGTCGAAGCCAGCGGGTGCCGCCGCACCTTGCCCTTGAGCCGCGCCATCGCCGCCAGGCAGGCGAGCGAGTAGATCGATCCGCCGATCACCGGCAACAGGAGCAGCCATTGGATGGTCGGCAGTCCGCTCCAGGCCGGTCCAGACATGGCGCGAGAGTCTACTGCAAGTGCTGGAACGGTCCCTGCGCCCACCGTTCCAGGGCGCCTCGGAGCGCCGTGCGAGCCCCTTGCCGGAGGTGGCTTTTCTGCATATGGTGACCAAACGGATTGCCGCTCATCGGCAGTGAAAGGAGAAGCATATGGACCGCAGCGCCCCTGCTCGGCAGCAGCGCCTGGAGGCCGATTTCGTCATCGTCGGCGCCGGTTACGCCGGGCTCACCGCGGCGCTGCGCCTGACGCAGGCGAAGCCCTCGGCGTCGGTGGCGGTGCTCGAGGCCCGTCACCGCGTCGGCGGCCGCGTTTACACCAAGACACTCGGCGACGGCACCTGGCTGGACTTCGGCGGCACCTGGTTCGGACCTGGTCAGGACCACTCCTACCGGTTGGCGAAGGAGATGGGCGTGGCCACCTATCCGACCTACGACCAGGGCGATTCCCTGGCCGTCCTCCCGGACGGGACCGTGGTCCGCAAACCGGAGTCCTTCCCGCTCGGGGATCTATTTCCCGGCGCCGCCGCGCTGCTGGTGCTGGACGAATTCGAATCGATGTCCAAGCAGCTGCCGCTCGATGCGCCTTGGCAGGCATCCCAAGCCCGGGAGTGGGATCGGCAGACCCTGTCAGCCTGGGTCGATGCCCAGCTTGGCGACGACTCGGTAGCGCTGGCGAGAGCGTCGCTGAAGACCATCATGGGCTCGCTCTTCTGCATCGACACGGCGGAGCTATCGCTCCTGGACGCGCTCTACCTCGTCCACTCGCACCGGGGCATCGTCAGGCTGATGTCGGTCAAGGGGGGCGACCAGCAGGACCGCATCAAGGGAGGCGCTCAGACCATCGCCGATCGCATCCACGCGCAGCTTGGCGACGCCGTCCACCTGGGCTCGCCGGTGCGGCAGATCACGGAGGACGGCGCCGGCGTCGAGGTGGTCGCGGATACGGTGACCGTCCGCGCCCAGCGGGCGATCGTGGCGGTGCCACCGGCGCTCGCCGGTCGCGTGCAGTACGACCCGCCTCTGCCTGCCCTTCGGATGCAGCTCCTGCAGCGAGTGCCGGTCGGCTCGGTGCGCAAGGTCTTGACGATGTACGACGAGCCCTTCTGGCGCGACGCCGGGCTGACCGGGCAGTCCTTCGCGGTCAGCGACGTCATCGGAGCCACCTATGACGGCTCGACGGACACGGGCAAACCCGGCCTCCTGATCGCTTTCGCGTTCGGTCTCCACGCTCGCGCCCTCGGCCGTCTGAGCGAGGACGAGCGCAAGCGCACCTTCCTCGACGGCCTCGCACGGCGTTTCGGTCCGCGGGCCGCCGCCCCCACCCTTTACCACGAGCTCGAGTGGGCGGAGGAGGTCTGGTCAGGGGGCGGCGTCTTCGCGCATTTCCCCACCGGCGTCCTGACCAACTTCGGTGCGCTGCTGCGCGAGCCGGTGGGCCGGATCCACTGGGCCGGCACCGAGACCTCCGCCGCCTTCCACGGCTCCATCAACGGCGCCATCGAATCGGGAGAGCGCGCGGCCAGGGAAGTGCTGCAGGCGACGAGGGGGGGCGAAGGCTAACGAGCGACTCGACACAGCCGGCACGCACGGCCTTCGATCGCCTCGCAGCGGTCTACGATCGGCGTTGGGCTCGCTATACCGCGGCGACGACCCGCGAGGCATTGGCGCGCCTGGTCGTGCATCCTGGCGAGCGGCTGCTGGATCTCGGCTGCGGCACCGGCGTGCTGCTGCGGGAGCTGGTTGGACGAGGGATGTCGCTGCGTCTGTGCGGCGTCGATCTTTCGCCGGCGATGGTTGCCGTCGCCCGCGCCGGTCTTCCGGCCGCGGTCGGCCTGGGGGTGGCCGATGCCGCCGCCCTGCCGTTTCCCGCCGGATGCTTCGACGTCGTGCTCTCCACCAGCTCATTCCATTTCTGGCCGCAGCCGCATCGCGTGCTGAGCGAGGTGAGGAGGATTCTCGCGCCGGGCGGACGGCTGGCCATCACCGATTGGTGCGCTGACTATCTCGCGTGCCGGCTTTATGATCGGGTCCTGCGGCTGCTCGACCCGGCCCATCAGGAGGTGTTGACCGCAGCCACCTGCGGCGAGCTGCTCGGCGCCAGCGGCCTGGTCGACGTGCGCGTCGAGAGATACCGGCCGACCTGGCCCTGGGGAATGATGACCGCCATGGCGCGCAGGTCGCACGCTCCAGGTTGATCCACCAGGATGCCGCCCGGGTCCGCGGCAATGGGAATCGTGATATCGACATCCTCAGGATGGGCGGCCGCCGGTCGCTGGCTGCGGGGGAGAAGACCTGGAATGTCGAACCATGACCGACGCCGGCAGGTAGGTGCGGCTCTGCTGCCGCTCGCCGCCTGCCTGCTTGCCGGCTGTGGCCGCGCCTCGCCGGCCGGTCCGCCGCCGTCGGTCCAGCCGGGACGGCGGGTGGTCGTCATGGCCCCTGGGGCGGCGGAGATGCTGGAGTCGCTGGGCCTGCTCGATCGGGTCGTGGGGGTGGGGGACTTCGTGGACTGGCCTCCGCGGCTGCGGCGGCTGCCCAAGGTCGGGGCCTATGACGCTCCGAATGCGGAGCGGCTGCTGGGGCTTCGCGCCGACATGCTGATCACCACCGTCAACCGGGCAGGCAGCGCGCGCCTGGCGCAGCTCGAGAAGCTGGGCATCGCCGTGGTGCAGCTGGAGCTGAGCACCTACGACGGGGTGTTCTCGGCGCTGGCCGAGCTGGGGGAGCGGTTCGGGCGCCGGGCGCCGGCCGCCGCTCTGGTGCGGGAGATGCGGTCGCGGCTGGAACGGGTGCGCCTGCGGGCCGCCGGCGCGCCGCGGCGGCGGGTGCTGTTCGTGGTCGGCCGGGAGCCGCTCTACGTGGCCGGTCCGGGGTCGCATCTGGACCGGCTCATCCGCCTCGCCGGCGGCGAGAACCTGGTGGGGGATTCGCGCGCCCCTTATGCGCTCACCTCCATGGAGGTGGTGCTGCGGCGCCTGCCGGAGGTGATCCTCGATTCGTCCGACAACCGCCCGGGGACCGGCAGCGGGCGGCGGCTCGGCGCCTGGGCCGAATGGCCGTTCCTGCCGGCAGTCCGCGACCGGCGGGTCTATGTGATCGATCCCTGGCGGCTCTCGATCCCCGGACCGCGGCTGCCGGAGATGGCGGAGCTGATGGGCAAGCTGATCCATCCGGAAATCTTCGGCGAAGCCTCCGATAGTGAGCTGGGACCGCCGACGATCTCCCCGGCGCCAGCGCGGCAGCCCTCGCCCGCACCGCCGCCACCGTTGCCGCCGCAGGCCCGGCTGCCACCCCGGACACCGGAGGGCGCCGCGCGCGCCCCGGGAGCGCGCTGATGGCCGCGGAGCGCACGCCGCTGACGCGGCGCCGGCTGCAGGGCTGGTGCGCCGGGATGGCCACGCTGCTGGGGCTGTGCATGCTGCTCGGCGTGGCGCTGGGCAGCGGCGGCACGGCGTCGCTGGCCCACCTCCTGGGCTGGGGCCGGCCGGCGAGCACGGTCGAATCCGTCATCCTGCTCCGCGTCCGCCTGCCGCGGGTGCTGCTGGCGGCGGTGCTCGGCGGCGCTCTGACCGGCGCCGGCATCGCCTTCCAGGCCCTGCTGCGCAACCCGCTGGCCGATCCCTACGTGCTCGGCGTCTCGGGCGGCGCCAGCGTCGGCGGCGTGCTGGCGCTGATCTTCGGGCTGGGCTCGCTGCAGACCGCTGCCGGACGCCTCGGCGCGCCCGTCTTCGCCTTCGCCGGCGCGCTCGCCGCGCTGCTGCTGATCGAATGGATCGCGACCGTGAACGGACGCCTGACGGTCTACACCATCCTGCTGACCGGCGCCGTGTTCAACGCTTTCAGCGGCGCGGTGATCTATTTCCTGCAGAGCGTCGCGTCGCTGCAGGAGCTGCACGCGATCGTCTTCTATCTCATGGGCTCGGTCCCGTCCTATGGCTACGCGACGGTCGGCGCGCTGGCCGCCGTCGCCGTCCTGGCGATGGTCGGGCTGTTCTCGCAGGCACGCTTCTACAACGCCCTTAGCCTGGGCGAGGAGGGCGCGACGCAGCTCGGCATCGACGTCGAGCGGCTGAAGCGCCGCACCTTCCTGCTCGGCGCCCTGCTCACCGGTCTGGCGGTGGCGTTCGCGGGACTGATCGGCTTCGTCGGGCTGATCGTGCCGCACCTGCTGCGCCTGGTGCTCGGCCCCGACCACCGCCTGCTGCTGCCGGCGGGCTTTCTCGGCGGCGCCGCGTTCCTGGTCGTCGCGGACCTCCTGGCCCGCCTGCTGGTGGCGCCGAACGAGCTGCCGGTCGGCGTCGTCACCGCGCTGATCGGCGGACCGTTCTTCCTCTACCTGATGCGCCGCAACCGGGGCCGCTATGGCGTCGTCTAGCGCCGCGGCGCCTCAAGGCGCCTCCCAGGTACCGCCCGGCGCCTCCCCGGCGCCGGGCGGCGGGCACCTGGCCGCGACCGGCCTCGGCTATGCCTATCGCGGCACGCCGGCGATCGCGGGCGTCGAGCTGGAGGTCAAACCCGGCGAGGTGGTCGGCCTGCTGGGTCCCAACGGCTCGGGCAAGAGCACGCTGATCAAGATCCTTTCCGGCGTGCTCGCCGATTACCAGGGAACGGTGCGTCTCGACGGCCAGGACCTGCGCGGCCTGCCGCGCCGCCAGATCGCCCGCACCCTGGCGGTGGTGCCGCAGGAGCCCACGTTCAGCTTTCCCTTCACGGTGCTCGAGATCGTGCTCATGGGCCGCCACCCCCACCTCGGCGCCTTCGCCTTCGAATCGGCGGCGGACCTGGCGGTGGCGCGCGACGCCCTCGAGCGCTGCGCCGCCAGCCATCTCGCGGCGCGCACCATCCAGGAGCTCTCGGCAGGCGAGCGGCAACGGGTGGTGTTCGCCCGCGCGCTGGCGCAGGCGCCGCGAGTGCTGCTGCTCGACGAGCCGGCGAGTCATCTCGACATCCGCCACCAGGTCGAGCTCTACGACCTGGTGCGCGAGCTCGCCGAGCGCGAGGCGACCAGCGTGCTGAGCGTGCTGCACGAGCTGAACCTGGCGGCCGAGTACTGCGACCGCGTCTACCTGCTGCGGGACGGGCGGGTCGCGCACCACGGCCCGACGGCCGAGGTGTTCACCTACGAGATCCTCACCGGCGTCTTCGCGACCGATCTGTACGTGGCCACCAACGACCTCACCGGCCACCTGATCGTTTCACCGCTGCCCGGCCGCGCCCGGCACTGAATGGGAGACAGCCGGCTCCGCTCGCATGGCTGAAGCGCTGGTCGCGCTCCTTACCCGCTCGCAGAGGGCACGGTCCACGTCGGCCGCACCGGGAGGCTTCGGGGTCCACAGCTCCGGCAGCCAAAAGTTCTGATTGGTGAACTGGTCGTGCTGCTGCGGACAGGGCCGGTTGCCGGGACAGGTTTCATTCCCCAGGCCGAACACCCTCACCGACACTTGATCTCGGATACCGGCTGGAGTGTTCCGCAAAGTGCCCATCAAGTTGACGAAGCGGCCAACCGTCTGGTCCCTGGGCACCACGGGTCGCGCAAACAGGTCGTCAATCCAAACCAGGAGAGAACCTCTGGGCGGTATCTCGTGCAAATGCGATTCCTTCAGCTCGGCCACGTCATGCAATATTGCATGACGGAAGTGAGTCTGGCGATGCTTTGCAAGATAGGGCCACACTGCCCGCTCGTATTCGCCGACGCTGCATGCTCCGGCCAGGTATACGACCTGCGAGAACTCAACGTCGGGGAACAGCCTCAGGATGTCGTTGGCCACGATAGCGCCCGCACTATGAGCCACGAGCGTAATGTCCCAGTCGACGCACGCGGCGCCCGCTTGGGAGTCGCAGGCGCGCCGGCTCACAGCGATCTCTTCTTGTAGGGTCCGCATAAAAATCGCCAGGCCGCCGTTCCCTTCTGGGGGAGCCGTCGTAACCTTGTCCGCCGTGTCATCCGGGTCATCATAAAAGAGCAGATGTGCCCTCCTTTCCATCATGCTCCAGGCAGCCGACCCGACGCCGTCGAGGAGGGGCGACATGACGAACTTGACAGCCGCTGTGATGGCGAATTTGGCGCCGGAGATGGTTCCATCAGGGAACCAGGGAAGCGTGTTCGTGCCCTTGGATATCGCCAAAGCCTTGGTCCCGTCACGTTCGTAGTCACCCCGCAGCGCGCAATATTCCTGGTTTGCCTTGACCTTCTGTGCCGCGAAAAGCGCGATTGCGTTGTCCTTGGCATGGGTCAGTTGTTCAGTCCACACAACCGGAGCTCGCCCGATTGAACGTAGAGCGTCACCAAGGAGATAAAACGGAGCCAAGAACCATCCGGGCGTGCCATACCAGCGACCGTACCGAACATTCAACACGCTATCGAACCAGCTGGACACCAAGGATGACTTCCAGCCGATGAAGATTGGATAGTAGCCTGCTGCCAGGAGCTCGCCTGAGCGCTTCCGCACTCGTTGTAAAGTATCTTTGTCCGTGTTCAGGCCACCATGGATAAAGATCAATACCTTGCGTGCAGTATGACTATGCGGCTTGTTGGCGTCCACCGTATTCGCTTCTGGTGACCGCTTTAGAGCGTCGAACAACGCTTTCATGTATGGATCGAAGTCGCCTAACAGCTCGCGTTCCGGCCGAGCGCTAAAAAAATTGGTGTCGCAGATCTGGAAAGAACCTTGCGGCGAAATGTAAGTGGCGCGCGGAGACCCGCAAACTCCCGTGGGATCCATGGCGCGGCCAAATTTGTCGAACATTACCAGATGCTGAATGAGCGCCTCGTCGCCAGGACGCGCCTTTGGTAGCGCCATGGTTGCTGCACCGGCATCGACCTTGGGCGGCGTTGCGGCCGGTGTCCCGGCAGCAGTGTCTGGCGGCGTAGCGGGCGGCGCGTTAGCGGGCTGCTGCTTTGCCTGATTCGTTCCCGAGTTCCCTTGCGCAAGGACAGGAGCTGCACCGGACAGGAAACCAGCGAACAAGAGCGTCGCGAGAAGTCGAATCCGTCGTGCGTCCCGCATGGTGCTGGCTCCTTCACCCAAATTGTAGGTAGCTCCGCAAACTCTAGCGCACGGTTCTGCTGTGTGTCCAGAAGTTAGTTCTATCGAAATGTGGTCATAGCGTTATGGATGGTGTTCGCAGCGACTCGCGCGGGCGCTTCGGCGCGAGTGCGATTCGGCTCGAGTGACGCTACTCCTAAGCCGCCATCACCTGGCGGAAGGCGGCCACGAACGCCTGCATCTGCTCGGCGGTGCCGATGGTGACGCGCAGGTGGTGCGGCAGCGCCGGGAACTCCCTGCCCACCTCGACGTTGCGCCCGCGCAGCGCCTGGATGACCGGCGGCACCGGCCGGCGCACGTCGATCATCAGGAAGTTGGCCGCCGACGGGATGTAGGCGAGCCCGAGGCGTTCCAGCTCGCCGTAGAGGGCGGTCTTGACCTCGCGGTTGAGGCGCCGGCCGCGGCTCACCTGCTCGGCGTCGTGCAGGCTGGCGCGGGCCGCCGCCAGGCCGAGGACGTTGACGCTGTCGCGGGCCTGGTGCTCGCTCAGCCGGGAGATGAGGGCGGGCTGCGCCACGCCGTAGCCGCAGCGCATGCCGGCCATGCCGTAGATCTTGGAAAAGGTGCGGGTGACCAGGAGGTTGGGATGGGCGGCGACCAGCGGCAGGACGCTCTCGTAGTCGCGGTCTTCGACGAAGTGGTGATAGGCCTCGTCCACCAGCACCACGGTGCGCTCGGGGACCCTGGCGAGCAGCGACCGCAGCTCCACCTTGGGGGTGATCGAGGCGGTGGGGTTGTTGGGGTTGCAGACGTAGAGCAACCCGGGGTCGGGCGCCGCGGCGAGCATCTTCGGCAGGTCGTGGCGGTAGTCGGCGGTCAGCGGCACCGCCAGCGCCTCCGCGCCATGGTGCCGCGCATGGCGAGGGAGCGACTCGAAGGTCGGCTCCGCCGCCACCACCGGCCGCCCGGGGCCGGTGAAGGCGAGGGCCGCGAGCTGCAGGATCTCGCTCGAGCCGGCGCCGAGCAGCACCTGGCCGCCCTCGACGCCGTGCAGCGTGGCGAGGTCCGCGGCGAGGGCGTCGAGGTGCTCGTCGGGATAGCGCCAGGCCAGGCCGAACGCCTCGCGCATGGCGTCGAAGGCCGCCGCCGACGGCCCGTAGGGGTTCTCGTTCGAGCTCAGCCGGACCACGCCGCCAGATCTGGCCGCGACGGCCGCCGGCACCCCGAGCACCCCCGGCAACGCCGCCATGCCGCGCCAGCCGGTCGGCGCGCCCCGCAGCAGCGCCGCGGCCCCAGCCGGCACCGCCGCGGCCAGGCCGGCGGCGCCCGCGGCGGCGGCGCCAGCCCCGAAGAGCTGCGCGAAGCGGCGCCGCGACAGGCTGCGCGTCCCGAGGCCATCGGCGTCGCGGCTCAGCGCACTGCCGGCGTCGCCGCTCAGCGCACTGCCGGAGTCGCCGCTCAGCGCACTGCCGGAGTCGCCGCTCAGCGCGCCGCCGGGCTCGCCGCTCGCCGCGCTGCCGGCCGGCGGCGCGTCATCGCTCCGTTTGCTGCGGGCGCTCCGGTCGCTCTGGTGGCTCCGGTCGCTCTGGGCGCTCTGAGGCATGGCTGCCTTGCCTTTCTCCCCACCGGGGAAGCTGCTGCCGCGTTTCGCGATCCTTCCCAGCGCACCGATTGTCGCACGTACGCCGGCTGAAACAACGGCACCCGGCGGACCGTAATAGGGGCGTTGGGTTCGATGACACGGGAGCCGGCGCCGGCGAGCGAGCAGCGCGATGACCTGGTTTTCACCGCGGCGCCTCTGGCAGGAGGGGATAATGAGGAAACGATGGCTTTTCGGCGCCTTGGTGCTGATTCTCGGAGCGGGGGCGGTGATCGCGGCGGTGCGCAGCACCAAGGCCAAGGCCGCCGGCGACGACCTGCCGTTCCGCCTGGGCAAGGTGCAGAGCGAGGACCTGCAGGTCAGCGTGCGCGAGGTCGGATTCGTCGACCCGGTGGACAAGGTCGACGTCAAGTCGGCGGTCTCCGGCCGGGTGACCGCGATCCGGGTGCGCGAGGGCGACGCCGTCAAGGTCGGCCAGGTGCTCGCCGAGGTGGAGCCGGACGTCAACCAGGCGCAGACCCTTTCGGACGTCCAGGGGGCGGTGGCGCAGGCAGAGGTCAAGCTGCATGACGCCGAGCGCTCCCTGGCGGTGCAGCAGGCGCTGTTCGACAACGGCCTGCTCCCCCGCGACTCGCTGCGCCCCTACCTCACCGGGCGCGACCTGGCGGCCGCCGACCTGCACTCGGCCAAGAGCCGCTACCAGATCGTCGAGGACCGCGGCATCCCGATCTCCGGCGACGCTTCGACGCAGCAGGCACGCGTCACCTCGCCGATGGCCGGCATGGTGATCACCAAGGCGGTGCAGCTCGGCCAGACGGTGACCTCCGGCGTCTCGTCGTTCAACGAGGGCACGGTGATGTTCACCGTCGCCAACCTGCAGTCGATGATCATCCGCGTCAACCTCAACGAGGTCGACATCGCCAAGGTGCGTGTCGGCCAGCCGGTGCGCGTCACCCTCGACGCCTACCCGCAGAAGACCTTCACCGGCAGGGTGCGCTTCGTCGCGCCGGCCGCCAAGCTGCAGGACAAGATCAAGGTCTTCGCCATCGAGGTCGCGCTCGACGACCTGGCCGACTCCTTCCGCACCGGCATGAGCGCCAACGTCGAGATCCTCGGCGAGCGCCGGCCGGCGACGCTGTCGATCCCGCTCGAAGCGCTGCAACGCCGCGACGGCAACACCGTGGCCTATCGCCTGAAGTCCGGCCTACCGGCGGACGCCATCGCCAAGGCGCGCGACGGCCTGGCCGGTCGCAACAAGTTCGTCTGGCTGTCCGATCACTGGCGGGATTACTTCGAGCCGGTGCCGGTGACCGCCGGCATCGCCACCCTCGAGCGCGTCGAGGTGCTGGCGGGCCTGGGACCTGGCCAGCAGGTCTGCCTCGAGGATCCCACCCGCAAGAAGGTCGAAAAGGACGACGAGAACAACTGAGCCGCCCGGCGGCCGGCCGCCCGCCGGCCGCCGCCGCCCGGCCGCGAAGGTCCGTGCCATGCCCCCGATCATCGAAACGCACCAACTGACCAAGACCTTTGGCAGCAACGGCAACGCCGTGCACGCCCTGCGCGGCATCGATCTGACGATCGCGGCGGGAGAGCTGGTGGCGCTGGTGGGCCCCTCCGGCTCGGGCAAGTCGACGCTGATGGCGATCCTGGGCTGCCTGGACTCGCCGAGCGGCGGCCGCTATGCGCTGGCCGGCCGCTGGGTCCACGACCTCTCCGGAGCCGAGCTGGCGCGGGTGCGCAACGAAAAGATCGGCTTCGTCTTCCAGAGCTACAACCTGCTGCCGCGGGCCTCGGTGCGCCGCAACGTCGAGCTGCCGATGCTCTATGCCGGCGTCGCACGCGGCGAGCGCCGCCGCCGCGCCGCCGAGCTGCTCGAACAGGTCGGGATCGCCGACAAGGCCGAGGCGCTGCCGGCGCAGCTGTCGGGCGGCCAGCGCCAGCGCGTGGCGGTGGCGCGGGCCCTCGCCAACCGTCCGGCGCTGCTGCTCGCCGACGAGCCCACCGGCGCCCTGGACTCGCACACCGGCCAGGAGGTGCTGGCCCTGTTCCGCGAGCTCCACGCCCTGGGCAACACGGTGCTGCTGGTCACCCATGACCCGACGGTGGCGGCGCTCGCCGAGCGCCAGGTCGAGATCCACGACGGCCTGGTGCGCGGCGCCGCCGATCCGGCCGCCGAGCCAGCTGCCGATCCCGCCGCCGAGGACGCGGCGTGAGCAAGGGCGGCGGCGGCACCGGTGCCTGGGCCGAGCGCTTCGAGAGCGCCTGGACCGAGCTGCGCGAGAACCTGCCGCGGGCGGTGCTGCAAACCCTGGGCGTCATCCTGGGCGTCGCCTCGGTGGTGGGCGGGTTCTCGATCTCGGACAGCCAGCGCCGCCAGGCCGAGCGGCTGTTCGTCCGGGTCGGCGGCCTCGACAAGCTCAACGTGCTGCCCTCGGAGGTGATCGACGACGGCTCGCCGACCGCCCTTCAGACCGCCAACCTGGGGCTGCGCGCCGCCGACTCCGACCGCGGCCGCGAGCTCGACGCCAAGGTGGTCGGCGCGGTCAGCGAACAGAAGCTGCTGCGGGCGCGGGTGCGGTCGGCGTATGCCGATCAGGAGCGGCAGGTCACCGGCGTCGGCGGCGACTACCTGGCGCTCAACGGCTACGAGGCCGAGCAGGGCCGCCGCTTCTCGCTCCACGACCTGGAGACCGCCGCACCGGTGGCGATGCTCGGCAGCGAAGCGGCCGCCGACCTCTTCCCGACCGGCGAGATCCTCGGCAAGACGCTGCGTATCGGCGACGTGCCGGTGACCGTGGTCGGTTTGCTGCGCGAGAAGGTCTTCCGCTTCCGCGAGGGGCAGCGCAACCAGTTCGCCTGGCGCAACCGCCTGGTGGCGGTGCCGGCGACGCTGGTGACCCGGCGGATGCAGGGCGACGCCTACCGCCGGCTCGACAAGGTGACCTTCCGCATCCCCGACCTCAACGCCATGACCGTGTTCTCGCGCTCGCTCGACTCGATGCTCACCGGCAGCCACCGCCAGCAGCGGGACTTCCGGCTCGACGACGTGGCGGCGCGGGTCAAGCGGATGATGAGCCAGGGCGAGATCTACAACCTCGTCTTCCTGCTCTCCGGCGTCCTCGCCCTGCTCGGCGGCGGCATGGTCAACGTCAACATCCAGATGGCCTCGCTCAAGGACCGGGTGCGCGAGGTGGGCGTCAAGATGGCGCTGGGAGCGTCCGGCGGCGAGATCTTCAAGGCCTTCATGACCGAGGCGCTGCTGACGACGGCGTTCGGCACCTGCCTGGGGCTGGCGACGGGAGTGGTTTTTTCCAAGGTGATCACCGCCTCGATCGGCGTGCCGCTGGCGATCTCGGTGGCGAGCTTCGGCTGGGCGGCGGCGCTGGCCGGCGCCTTCGGCTTCGTCTTCGCCCTCTACCCGGCATGGAAGGCCAGCCGGCTGTCGCCGATGGCGGCGCTGCGCTATGAGTGAGCCGGCGCGCCGCGGCATCGCGGCCCAGGTCAACCTGGTGGTGGAGGTGGTGGCCGGCGGCCTGGTCGAGCTGTGGGCGCACAAGCTGCGCTCGCTGCTGACGCTCAACCTGCTGACCCTCGGCGTCTTCGCCCTGGTGGTGATGACCTCGGTGCTGGACGGCGTCATGGACAAGGTGACCTCCGGTTTTGCCGGCATGAGCTGGGACGGCACGGTGATGGTGGCGCCCAAGGAAGCCAAGACCACCGAGGACCAGAAGCGCTTCGCGATGAGCCCCGGGCTGCGCTACGAGGACCTGCCGCGCCTGACCGCGCCGTTTCCGGGGATGGCCGGCTTCGTGCCGCGCGCCTTTCAGAGCGTGCCGGTGCGGCTGCCCGGCGGCAGCGAGAAGGTGTTCGTCACCGGTGTCGACGCCGACTACGCGCGGCTGATGAACCGGCCGATCGGCCTCGGCCGCGGCCTCACCGAGGCCGACGTGCATCGCCACTCGACGGTGGCGGTGGCGGGCGCCACCCTCGCCGCCAAGCTGTTCGGCGGCGCCGACCCGGTGGGCCGCGACGTGGTGGCGTCCGGCGTCAGCTTCCGCCTGGTCGGGGTGCAGGCGCCCGAGCAGCTGTTCAGCGAAGAAAACTACATGGACGCCAACGGGCTGCTCATCCCGCTGACCACCTACATGGATCGCATGGATCCCGACCACCGCCTGGCGAAGCTCGGGGTCAAGCTGCGCAGCAAGCGGGACATCGACGAGGTCTCGGCGCTGCTCATTGGCAGGGCCAAGCAGGCTCACCACGGCATCGAGGACGTCGAGATCGTCGACCTCGACGCCGAGGCCGCCCGCTCCTACCAGACCTTCCTCGAGCAGCTGCGCGGCTGGCGGGTGGTGCTGTTCAGCCTGGCCGGCACGGTGCTGCTGGTGGGCGGCGTGGGGGTGCTGTCGGTGATGCTGATCTCGCTCGCCGACCGCCGTTACGAGATCGGCTTGCGCAAGGCGATGGGCGCCACCGATCCGCAGATCTTCATCCAGTTCCTGCTCGAAGCGGTGGTGCTCGCGGCTCTCGGCGCCGCCGCCGGCACGGTCGCCGGCAGCGCTCTCTGCCGCGCCCTGGGCGACCTCTTCCCCTACGGCCTGGTCGTCAGTGCGCCGGGCCTCGCGGCCGCCTGGGCCACGGCCCTGCTGCTCGCCGTCGGCTTCGGGCTCTACCCGGCGATCCGCGCCTCCCGGCTGTCGCCGATGGAAGCGATGCGGTAGGGGCGCCGCCGGCCGCCCCCCGACTACTCGGCGACCACCGGCGTGCTCTTGCCGCGCTTGCGGCCGAGGCCCTCGCGGGGGACGCTCTCGCCCAGCGCCGTGGCGAGGCTGACCTGGTGGTCCTGCTCGTCGACCAGGATCTGGCGCAGGTCCTCGGCCAGGGCGTACTCGCCCAGGGCCTCCGCCTGGCGGACCCGTTCGCGGTAGTTGCGAATGGTGTCGTTCTCGTTCTCGAGGTCGTAGCGCAGCATCTGCTCGGCGTCCTCGGAGGTGCGCACCGGCTTCGGCTTCGCCGTCGGCTCGCCGCCGAAGTAGTCGATCTGTCCGCAGATCTTGAGCGCGTGCGCCAGCTCCTCGCCGGCGTGCTTCACCAGCTCGGCGGCGATGTTCATGTAGGCGGCACCCTTGAGCACCTGGCTGTAGATCACGTAGGAGATGATGGCCTGGTACTCCCGGGCAAGGTCTTCGTTGAGCAGCTCGACCAGCCGTTCACGGGTGATGGTCTCTTCGTGGGCCACGAATGGTTCCTCCTTGGTTGGTCCTGCCGGCGCCTCGCTTGGCGCTCCACCGGTTTTGCAAGTTCCATGTCACCTGCGGTCACCCGCGTGAGCCGCCGCCGCGTCATCCGCCGGCGGCCGGCGGCGCCATTCGCGCCAGCTTCAGCACGGCGAGCAGATGGTGCGCCTCGTGCAGCAGGTAGAACTCGAGCCAGAGCAGGATCGACAGCGCTCCCAGCTCCGGGTGGACACCGCGGCGGGACAGGTCGGCCGGCGGGATCGCCGCCACCGCCGCCACCAGCGCGGCCCGACCGGCCGCGAGCTCGTCGCGGACCGCGGCGAGCGGCAGCGCCGCCCAGCGCGGCCATTCCGGGTCCTCCTCGGCGCGGTAGCGGGGGAACCGGGGCTCGGGCTCGGCGAGCATGCGCCGCAGGCGCTCGAGGGTGACCTGCTGGTGCCGCGCGACGTGGGCGAGATGCTCGCGCGGCGACCACTTCTCCGGCGCCGGCCGCCATTCGAGGGCCGCCTCGCCGGTGCCGGCGACGAGCAGGGGAAGTGCGTCGAGCTGCGAGCGCAGCCGGACGGCGGTTGACTCTGGCAGCATGGGTTCGATCGCCCTCCTCTCGGGGTACCGGCCGGTATGGACCTGGCCCGGCATGGCCCGGTTCCCTGCCGCGTTGCGCATTGTTCCATGAAACCTCGACTGGATAGGATGGCAAAACGATGACACGAAAGCATGGTGCTTCAGGAGTCCTGGCGGTGCTGGGTGTGGCGGCCCTCGGTGTCCTGCCGGCGACGGTGGCGGCAGGAGCGCCGGCGCCGCCGGCGGCGCCAGTGGCAGTGGCGGGCGATCAGCCGCCGGATTCCGACCATCGCGTGTGGACGCGGACGGGTGGCGAACGCTCCCCAGGCGGCGCCGGCGTCGGCAGTGCGGCGGAATCGCTGGCGCTCTCGGCGACGGCCGACAGGAAGGGCAATTCCGTGGTGACGGCGCGCGACCTGATCGTCACCCCGGGCAAGGGGCGACTGGTGCTGACCCAGACCACCTTCCTGCGGCGCGACCTGACCAGGGTGCATCTGCGGGACGAGCAGACCGGCTGGTGGGTGCAGCTCGAGACCGTGACGGAGCTCGATCTCGGCTCGTTCGATCACTTCGAGCATCAGGGCGTCGAGGACCTGAACCGACAGCTGGCGCGGGAGCGGGAGGCCGACCCCTGGTGCAGCTATCTGCTCACCGGCACGGGCGGCCTGCGGTTCACCACCCGGGTGAGGCACGACGACGCGGCCGGGAGCCCCGAGCGTGCGCTGGCCATGGCCCAGGCGATCCTGCAGAGCCACCTATGGGACGGTTACCAGGTGACGCTGGGCGAGGAGCTGACCTTCATGGACAAGCTCTGGGGCCGTTTCGAGGATATCCGGCCGGTCCCCCAGGTGCTCGAGCTGCTCGTGGCCCTCCATGCCTCTCTCCCCAGGGACCCCGCTCTCGAGCCGCTGGAAAGGGCCTATGCGGACGCCTCCTGGGAGCAGCGCAAGTCGCGGCGGTGGGGCGGGATCGACGGCGGCATGGGCAAGACCGCGGCGCGCGCCTTCATCCGGCGGTTCCCGTCCGTTTCGCCCGCCAACCCGCTGCTCGATGCCGCGCGCTGACGCCGGTGGCGGATCCGCGGCAGTGGGTCATGAGCCACCACCGGATCGGTGCCAGCGTTGGTTCTGCCGGATCGGTCGTCGTATGATGCCGGGCCATGATCGACCTCATGCGGCGCCCCGCCCGTTCCCTGGCCCTTGCCGGCCTCCTCGTCCTCGCCCTCCTGGTAGCTGCCGCCTGTCACAAGAGCGACCAGGGCGATAACGCCGCGGCAGGCGGCGGTACGGCTCCGGCCACGACCGCCGCGGCGCCCGCGGCGCCCGCCGCCGGGGCCACGCCCGCCACCCCGCTCAAGGTGGTCGCCCTGGGCATCGGCAAGGCCGTCGGCCCCGACAACAAGGTGACCGGCGAGGTGGACACCTTCGCTCCCGGTGACACCTTCTTTGCCGCGGTCGGCACCACCGGCGGCCCGCCGGCCACGCCCGCCAAGCTCACCGTGCGCTGGTCGTCGGTGAGCCACAGCGGCGCCGAGAAGCCGCTCGGCGAGGAGACCAAGAGCATCTCGCCCACCGGCGACGCCTCGACCGAGTTCCACACCGCCAAGGCCGGGGGCTGGCCGGTCAGCGACTACAAGGTGGAGATCCTGCTCGACGGCCAGTCGGTGGCGGTCAAGGCGTTCCGGGTAGCGAAATAGGCCCCGGCCGGGTGCCGGCAAGGTCGTCCGCCGGCAGCAGGGTCTGCTCGGCGGCGGCCAGGGCGCCCATCTGCAGCAGGAACGCCAGCACGCCGAAGTAGTTGTTGTTGAACACCCGCGAGAAGAAGTAGACCCAGAAGGAAACCAGGAAGGCGGCCAGCATCGCCTGGGCCACCGCCGGCCGGCGCACCAGCCGCACCAGCAGCAGGGCGGTCAGCGGCAGGGCGGTGAGCAGCAGGTAGGGGGTCAGGCTGTAATAGGCGGCGCGGTCGGGCGCCCAGCGCAGCACGGCGGCGAGCATGGCGAAGCCGAAGCCCGGCGTGCCGCCGAGCGGATAGCTGTCCCGGCTCAGGCCGGCGTTGAAGCGGTAGACGTCGTCGACGAAGTCCGCCGGTCCCCAGACCAGGAAGGGCAGCACCATCGCCGCGAACAGCGCGCCGCCGAGGACCAGGCCGCGCCGCAGCGTGGGCCGCGGCCAGGTGCGCCAGGCGCAGACCAGCAGGAACGGCGCCACCAGCCAGGCGAACTGCTTGATGGCGCAGACCAGCGCCAGGCTGCCGAAGAAGGCGAGGGCGTGCCGGCGCGCCAGGGCGACCAGGGCGAAGAGCAAGAAGGCGACGACGTAGGCATCGTTGCGCCCCACCACCAGGAACGGCACCACCAGCGGGTTGAGCGCGAAGCAGGTCTGCGCCAGCTCGCCGGCGCCGCGGTGGCGGAAGGCGAGCGGCGCCAGCCAGACGCCGGCCGCCCAGAGCAACAGGTAGACCAGGCGCTGGTCGAACGGCACGCCGGCCGCGTCCGCCAGCGCGATCAGCGGCGCCGGTAGCAGGAAGCTCGCCGGCAGGTAGGGGTTGTGGCGCAGGATGCCGGGGATCGCCACGCCGGCGAGCGGCGTCGAGGAGAAGTCGGCGGCGTACGGGTTCACGCCACGCAGCAGGAAGCGCGCCGACTCCTCGGTCTGGATGACGCCGCCGTCGTGGGCGAAGCGCAGGGGCTCGCCGCCGCCGAAGCGCTGGCAGACGCGGCTGGCGATCGGCAGCGCCACGATCAGCACGCCCAGCACCGCCAGGGTGGTGCGCTTGAGCGTGCCGTACCAGCGGCGGGCGGAGCCCGCCGGCAGCGCCAGCGTCGCGGTCAGGAACAGCAGCAGCGTGGCGACGGCGCCGACCGCCAGCAGGGTGCGCAACACCTCGCCGTCGAAGCGCGTGAACTGCCGCAGGGTGGAGAAGGCCGGGTCGCCCGTCACCTGCAGCGCCACCGTCATGCCGAGCACGAACAGCAGCCAGGGGTCGAGCGCCAGCAAGGGATCGCCGGCTGCCGCCGTTGCCGCTCGCCCCGGATCGCCGCCCGGGCCGTGCACGGCGAGCTCGACGCGATCGGCGGCGGGCAAGTCGTCCATATCTGGCGGCCAACTCTACATGCTTGTGGCCGAGGGCGCCGGTTTTGGAGCGCGACCGCCCGCGCCGCGTCGCCATGACTCGCCGGCTGCCGCGGGCCGAGGGGGCGCCGCGCCCCCTCGGAGCCCGTCCGAGCCCGGGGCGTCAGCTCTTCGGGCAGCCGCCGATCAGGTCGGCGTACCTGTCGATCCCGTAGGCGAGCTGCTTGAGGGCGTCGTAGGCGGCGAGCTGGGTGGGGTTGAGGATCGCCGAGAAGCTGGTGTCGAAGGTCTTCCGGTTGGCGGCGATCGCTTCACGGTTGTCGTAGAGATTGAGGGTGTCGGTGCCGATGGCCGCCGGATCCGGCGTGGCGGCGCCGAGGTCGGTCTCCAGCTGCTGGCAGAGCGGTCCGCGCGCCTGCCGCAGCGGCTGGTTGGCCTTGTCCCGGGCATCCGCGAGGCTGAGCAGGGTGGTGGTCTGGGACGCCGACAGCCGCAGAAACTTGGCCAGGGCGCGGGGATGCCAGAGCAGGGAGTAGGCGGTGCTGGCATCGGGAACGGCGGCGGTGGTGGCGGCGCCGGCGGTGGTTTCGGCATTGGCGGCGCCGGCCGGGTCCTGGGCGGCGAGCGGCAGGGCGAGGGTCCCGAGCAGCAGGGCGGTGGCGAGGGTGCTGGTCGCGGTCTTCATGCGAGATCTCCTTGGTGGCGAAACTCAACTGACGTTGACGGACGAACCTACGGCTTTGGCGAGGCGCCGGCGGTGGCCGCCGCTCTCGCCCTCCCCAGGAACCCTCGACGCGACACTTTCATGCGGGCCCGCTCCCACCTTTCCGGCCCCCGCGGTGGACGCCGGACCGCGGGCACGGTTATCCTGGGATCCGCATCCCGGAGCGGACGACAGAGGAGACCCCCCCGATGGCTAGGCGAGTCCTGATCGTGCCGGCGCTGGTGGTCGCCGCAGCCGTGGCCGCGCCGGCGGCCCCCCACGCCCACGCCGCCCCTGCCGGCAACGCCGCGAACACCGCCCACGACGCCAACACCGCCCACGCCGCCAGCCCGGCGAGCGCCGCTTTCACCCTCGAGCAGGTGATGGGCGCGCCGTTCGCCTATCAGCTGACGGCCGCCCACGGCCGCCAGAGCGAGCGCATCGCCTGGTTGACCAACATCCGCGGCGAGCGCAACGTCTGGGTGGCGGACGGGCCCGACTTCGTGCCGCGCCAGGTCACCAGCTACCAGGGCGACGACGGCCAGCCGCTGGCCAGCCTGCGCTTCACCCCGGACGGCCAGACGCTGCTGTATGCCCGCGGCAGCGAGATCAGCGAGGGCGGCGCCTCCGCCAACCCGACCAGCAGCGCCCTGCCGCCGCGGCAGCAGGTGTGGGCGGTCGCGGTCCCGGAGCGCCCGGAGCGCCCCGCCCGCCCCGCCCGCCAGATGCCCCGGGAGCACGCCAAGGGCGGCGGCGCCGGCGTGGCCGGAGCCCGCGGCAAGGCTCCTGCCGGCGGGCCCCGCCTGCTCGGGGACATGGGCTGCAGCGAAGAAGACTGCGAGGACATCCAGATTTCGCCGGACGGGCGCTCGGCGGTCTGGGCGGCGCGGCACCGGCTGTGGCTGGCGCCCGTCGCGGGCGGCGCGCCGCCCCGCCCGCTGCACGGCCTGCGCGGCGACAGCTCGCAGCCGGCCTGGTCGCCGGACGGCAAGCGCATCGCCTTCCGGCTGGACCGCGGCGACCACAGCTACGTCGTGGTCTTCGATCTGGCGACCGCGACCCTGCGCTATCTCGCGCCGGACGTCGACCGCGACGAGCTGCCGCGCTGGTCGCCCGACGGCACCAGGATCGCCTTCATCCGCGAACCTTCGACCGCCGAGAAGCTGCCGCTCATCCCCGAGCGGCCGCGCCCCTGGAGCCTGTGGCTGGGCGACCCGGCGACCGGCGAAGCGCACCAGCTCTGGCGCAGCGCCGCCGGCCCGGAGGGCTCACTGTCGCCGTTCGCCGCCGATTCGCTGCTCTACGCCGGCGACCACATCGTCTTCGCCTCGGAGCAGAACGCCGGCGGCCGCAACCACCTCTACGCCATCGCCGCCGCCGGCGGCGCGCCACGCGAGCTGACGCCGGGCGACTACGACGTCGAGGACGTCGCGCTCGGCGCCGACGGCGGCAGCGTCCTCTATTCGGCCAACGAGCACGGTGCCGATCCCGCCGACGAGGACCGCCGCCATCTCTGGCGGGTCGCCGTCGGCGGCGGCGCGCCGCAGGCGCTCACCAGCGGGCCGGGGATCGAGTGGTCGCCGGTCGAGTCGGGCGACGGCAAGGTGGTGCTCTGCCTGGGTTCGAGCGCCACCGCTCCGGCCGCGCCCTACCGGCTGGCGGCGGCAGGCCCGGGCTCCGGCGGGATTGGCGGTGTCGGCGAGATTGGCGGTGTCGGCGGGATCGGCGGTGTCGGCGGGATCGGCGGTGCCGGCGGGATTGGCGGCACTGGCCGCGTGGCGCTCGCCCCTGGCTCGCTGCCTGCCGATTTCCCCGCTGGCGAGCTGGTGGTGCCGCGCCAGGTGATCTTCCCCAGCGCCGACGGCCTGGCGATCCACGGCCAGCTGTTCCTGCCGCGCGGCACGCCGGTGACCGCAGGGGGCGCAGGGGGGGCCGGGGCCGCCACCCGATCCCTGCCCGCCCTGATCTTCACCCATGGCGGCCCGGTGCGGCAGATGCTGCTCGGCTTCCACTACATGGAGTACTACAACAACGCCTACGCCATGAACCAGTATCTCGCCAGCCGCGGCTACGCCGTCCTGTCGGTCAACTACCGCCTCGGCATCATGTACGGCCGCGCCTTCCGCGAGGCGCCGCATGGCGCCTGGCGCGGCTCGGCGGAGTACGCCGACGTGGTGGCGGGCGCCCACTACCTGCAGAGCCTGCCGGAGGTGGATCCGCACCGCATCGGGTTGTGGGGCGGCTCCTACGGCGGCCTGCTCACCGCCCTCGGCCTGGCGCGCAACTCGGATCTGTTCGTGGCCGGCGTCGACTTCCATGGCGTCCACGACTGGTCGCTGCTGCTGCCGCGAGCCGACAATCCTGCCGCCTCGCCGGCGGCGCCGCCCGATCTCCAGGAGGCCATCCGCCTCGCCTTCGCATCCTCTCCCGAAGCCGCCATCGCTACCTGGCGCTCGCCGGTGCTGCTGATCCACGGCGACGACGACCGCAACGTGCCGTTCGGGCAGACGCGCGACCTGGTGCAGCGGTTGCGCGAGCGCGTGGTGGCGGTCGAGGAGCTGATCTTTCCCGACGAGATCCACGACCTGCTGCTGTGGCGGGACTGGGTCCGCGCCTACCATGCGGCGGCGGATTTCTTCGACCGTACGATGGCGCCGCCCCGTCCTTGAACCGAGACCAGCGCCGCCGGGACTCACTGTTCGCCGCCTCCTGGCCACGATCGCCCGGCGCAGCATCCGGCTTGCTCGGCCACCGGGCATGGTATAGGATGTCAGGGCATCACCCACCCCTGTTCGTTGCGTCCGCTTGAACACTGGGCGGCGCCGAGGTTACGATGCTGTAGCCCATAGCAGCCAAGGTCCGGAGCCAAGACGGCGCCGGCTTGACGATCCTGATGATCCCGCCCAGCGGGACGCACCGCCCATCACCGAATTACCGAGGAGGTTTTATGAGACGAGGTCCGCATCAGCTCTTCCGTCTGACGCTACTTCTGGCGCTCAGCCTGGCGGTCGCCGCCGCCGGCGCCACCGCCCCGTGGGGCGCACCGCCGCATCTCGGCGGCGCGACTGCGAAAGTCACCGTGCCGGCCAACGCCGCCGCCAACGCCACCGGCAAGGTGCCGGTGATGGTGGAGCTGAGCCAGCCGCCCGCGGCGGTCGACTGGGCCGCGGCGCTGGCTGACAAGACGGTGCCGCCCGCCAAGGCCCTGGCCAACGCCAAGGCCGCCGCGCGGGCCAAGATCGCGCTGCTCGGACCGCTCCACCAGCAGCTGATGGCGACGATGGCCGCCGCCCCGATCCAGGCCAAGGAGATGTTCCGCCTGACGCGGGTGCTCAATGCCGTCGCCGTCAAGGTCGAGCCGGCGAAGCTCGACATGATCCGCCGGCTGCCCGGCGTCAAGCGGGTGCGGGTGATTGCCCCCGAGTACCTGGTGAACAAGACCAGCGTGCCGTTCATCAACGCGCCCAAGGTCTGGGGCAACACCCTGGGCCTGCCCTCCGACATCACCGGCGCCGGCGTCAAGATCGGCATCATCGACACCGGCATCGACTACCAGAACCCGATGTTCGGCGGCACCGGCGCCCTCGCCGACTACATGGCCAACGACCGGGTCACCATCCATCCCGGCCTGTTCCCGACCGCCAAGGTGGTCGGCGGCTTCGACTTCGTCGGCGACGACTACGACGGCGGCAACGATCCGGCGCCCGATCCCAACCCGATGGACTGCTTCGGCCACGGCTCGCACGTCGCCGGCACTGCCGGCGGCTTTGGCGAGAACGCCGACGGCAGCACCTACACCGGACCCTACGACACCACGACGCCGTTCAGCTCGATGCGCATCGGGCCGGGCGTGGCGCCGGGTTCGCTGCTCTACGCCATCCGCATCTTCGGCTGCGGCGGCTCGACCGCCGTCGCCACCCAGGGCATCGAGTTCTCCGTCGATCCCAACGGCGACGGCGATTTCTCCGACCACCTGGACGTGATCAACATGTCGTTCGGATCGGCCTTCGGCGGCCTCGACGACACCTCCGCCGAGGCCACCGACTTCGCGGCCCTGGTCGGCGTCATCCCGGTCGTCGCGCAGGGCAACGACGGCGACACCTACTTCATCGGCGGCAGCCCGGCCACCGCCGAGCGCTCGATCTCGGCGGCCGCCAGCGTCGATCCTGGCGTCGCCGGCGTCGTGCTGCAGGTCAACGCCCCGGCCTCCATCGCCGGCAGCTACGCGGCGCAGGCGGCCGGTTTCGGCGGTAACACGCCGCCGCCCGACAACCAGTCCGGCAACGTGGTGGAGGTGCAGTCGGCCACCGGCACCGCCGCCCAGGGGTGCAGCGGCACCTACACCAACGCCGCCGCGATCAGCGGCAACATCGCGCTGATCATGCGCGGCTCCTGCAGCTTCCAGGTCAAGGTCACCAACGCCCAGGCCGCCGGCGCCATCGCCGCGATCGTGTTCAACAACGTGCCGGGCGATCCGACCCTGCTCACCATGGGCGGGGACGGCGTCTCGCCGCCGGTCACCATCCCGTCGGTGTTCATCGACAACAGCGACGGCCTGACCATTGCCGGCGCCACCGGCGTCAACGCCACCCTGGCGCTGGCGAGCGCCGCCGACACGCTGGCCTCCTTCAGCTCCCGCGGCCCGCGCGGCAGCGGCTCCTTCCCGATCGGCCTCAAGCCCGACGTCGCCGCCCCCGGCCTCAACATCGACTCGGCGCAGACCGGCATCACCTGCACCAGCGGCGGCACCGACCCCGGCCAGGGCTGCATCAGCCCCGATCCCAGCGGCTTCCTGCCGGGCGGCCAGGTGCTGGTGATCTCCGGCACCTCGATGGCCACGCCGCACACCGCCGGCACGGTGGCGCTGCTCAAGCAGCTGCATCCCACCTGGTCGGTCGAGGAGCTCAAGGCGCTGCTGATGAACGGCGCCGTGCACGACCTCACCACCGGCCTCAACGGCACCGGCGCCCGTTACGGCCCCGGCCGCATCGGCGCCGGCCGCATCGACGCCGCGATCGCGGCCAGCAACAACGTCACCGCCTTCAACGACGACGATCCGGGCACCGTCACCCTCGGCTTCGACAGCCCGGTGGTCAACAGCGTCGACCAGGTCAAGAACCTGCGGGTGGTCAACCACGGCTCGCAGGCGGCCACCTTCACTCTCGGCTTCGACAACATCACCCCCGCCCCGGGCGTCAGCTTCTCGCTGGTCAACGCCGGTCAGGCGACGCTCACCGTGGCGGCGGATAGCGCCGTCGTGGTGCCGGTGCAGATGACCGCGACCGCCGCCCACATGGACCACAACGCAGATCCCACCGTCCTGCCCACCCAGACGGATGCCGTCTTCGGCCTGGGCGCACTGCCGCGGCAGACCCTCACCGAGGCCGGCGCCTATCTCACCTTCAGCCAGGGCAGCACGACCGTCATGCGGGTGCCGCTCTACTCGGCGCCGATGGCGGCTTCGGCGATGTCCGGCGCCGCGCCGATCGCCACCACCGACGGCATCGGCTCGACCTCGATCCAGCTGAGCGGCATCGGCGTCTGCTCGGGCACCGTGTCGTCGGGCTCGTGCAACGGCAACTTCCCGGTCACCGAGGCGTCGCTGGTGACGCCTTTCGAGCTGCAGGCCTCGCACGGCTTCGATCCCACCATCCCGTCCTTCGCCAACGTGCAGTACGTGGGCGTGGCCTACGATCCGGTGGACAACCTGCTGCTGTTCGGCATCTCCACCTGGGGATCGTGGTCGTCGCAGAGCGACGTGTCGTTCAACGTCTACATCGACAGCCAGAACAACGGCACCTTCGACAAGGTGCTGTTCAACACCAACCCGGGCCTGCTCGGCCAGGCGCTCGGTGGCTCCAGCGTGGGCCAGGACCTTTTCCTGAGCGCCTTCGTGGATCTCAGCTCCGGCAAGATCTTCGCCGAGGACTTCGTCAACCTGCTGGACCCCTCCACCGCCGACACGCGGGTGTTCGCCAACAAGGTCATCGTCATCGCCGCCAGCCCGAGCGACCTGGGGCTCGCCGGCACGGCCTTCCACTACCGCATCGAAAGCTGCCCGGGCTTCGCGCCGATCTGCACGCCGCTGGGCGTCCCGCCCTACGACCACATCGACGGTCCGTTCTCCTGGAACTTCGCCGAGCCGGGGCTTGACTTCGGCGGCCAGTTCATGGACTTCGACCTCGACGGCAATTCGATTCCGCTCAATTTCGATCTCGGCAACTTCATCGCCGGCCACTCGCTGGGCGCGCTGTTGCTGCACACCCACAACACCGGCGGCACGCAGGCCCAGGCGCTGCCGCTGCAAGGTACCCGTTTCGCCGACCTGGGCGTCGCCGCCTCGGTCTCCCCGGCCGTCGTTCCGGCCAAATCCAACACCCAGGTGACGCTGACCGTCCAGGTCACCAACGCCGGACCCAACCGGGCGCTGGGGGTTTCGGTGTTCGACGCCCTGCCCAACGGCCTGACCTACACCTCCGACGACGGTGGCGGCGCCTACAATCCGTCCACCGGCATCTGGCACGTCGGCCAGCTCGCCGTCAACGGCAGCGCCACCCTCAACATCAAGGCGACGGTCACCGGCACCGGCGAGATCGCCAACACGGCGCAGATCGCCTCGTCGGTGTCGCTCGACCCGAACCCGGCGAACGACGTGGCGCAGGTGATTCTGAATGCGCCGCGCCTGGCCGACCTGGCGGTCACCACCAGCGCCAGCGCCAGCAGCGTCAAGGTTGGCTCGCCGGTCACCTTCACCGTCAACGTCACCAACAACGGCAGCAACGCCGGCGCCGACCCGTCCTACAACCCGCGGGTCAACGTCATCCTCGGCGGCGCCAAGTACGACCCGGCGCACATCAGCGTGTCGCAGGGCACCTTCGATCCGACCTCCGGTATCTGGCAGCTGGGGAGCGTCGGCAGCGGCGTCAAGGAAACCCTGACGTTCAGGGTGGTACCTCTGCACGGCGGCTCGGTGGGTATCCATGCCGTCGCCACCGCCTCGACGCCCGATCCGAACACCATCAACAACCACGCCGCCGTCACGGTGAGCGTCCACTAGTCCGTCCGGCAGGCGGGCGATCGCTGGCGATCGCCCGCCTGCCGCCTCATTTTTCCAACCGCCTAAGGCAAGAGAGCCGCCGTTGCCGAGTACCGGCAGCGGCGGCTCTTGCCCTTTTCGGGATACGACCGGAGGGGGGCCTACAGGTAGCCGAGACGGCGCGGCACCGGCGAGCCCGCCGGCAGGGAGTCGAGCCAGTTGCCCAGACGCCTGGACATGGCCGGCACCGGCTGCTTCGCCGCTCGCGTGCCGAAGCGCGCGCTGGCCGGCAGGGTGGGCAGGAACTTCGGCTGCTGCCTCACCTTGGTCGCCTGTTCGTAGGCGTAGGCCAGGGCGATCAGCCGCGGCTCGCTCCAGGCGGTGCCGGTGAAGCTGAGGCCGATCGGCAGGCCGAAGGCGGTGCCGCCCGGCACGGTGATGTGGGGGTAGCCGGCGACGGCGGCGGGCGTCGAGTCGGCGCCCTGGAAGTGGTCGCCGAGCACCAGGTCGGTGGTGAATGCCGCGGTGCCGGTCGGCGTCACGATGGCGTCGAGGTTGAACTGCTGCAGCACCGCGTCGATGCCCTGATCGCGGGCCTGCATGTGGGCGTTGATCAGCGATTGCTGGTACTGGGCCGCGGTGATGCCGCTGTCCTGGCAGATCTCGAAGATCTCCTGGCCGAAGTACTGCAGCTCGATGGCGGCGTGCGCATTGTTGAAAGCGACGAGGTCGTCGAGGTTGTGCACCGAGAGGCCGACCCGGGTGGCGAGATAGGCCGCGATGTCGAACGGGAAGTCGTAGAACAGCACGTTGGTCTCGTCGACGCCGGCGGTGAGAGCGGCAATGCTGGGCAGGTCGGCCGGGTCGACGATGGTCGCGCCGGCCGCGCGCAGGGCGTCGAGCGCATCCTCGAAGGATTCGTCGGTTTTGTCGCTGTAGCCGGTGAAGGTGATGCGCGCCACGCCCAGGCGAGCGCCCTTGAGGGCGTTGGGGTCGAGGAACTGGGTGTAGTCGGTGAAGAAGTGGCCGGCGCTGGCGGCGGTTGCCGGGTCCCGCGGGTCGACGCCGACCAACGACCCCAGCACCGTTGCGGCATCGGCGACCGTACGGCCGTGCGGCCCGACCACGTCCTGGTCGTGCGAGATCGGCACCACGCCGGCGCGGCTGGTCAGGCCGAGAGTGGTCTTGATGCCCACCACGCCGTTCATCGAGGCCGGGCAGACGATCGAGCCGTCGGTCTCGGTGGCCAGCGCGGCGGCGGTGAAGTTGGCCGACGTCGAGGCGCCCGAGCCGGCGCTCGAGCCGCAGGGGTTGCGGTCGAGGATGTAGGGGTTGTTGACCTGGCCGCCGCGGCCGCTCCAGCCGCTCGACGAGTGGGTCGAGCGGAAGTTGGCCCACTCGCTCAGCCCGGCCTTGCCGAGGATGACGGCGCCGGCGGCGCGCAGGCGGGCGGCGACGGTCGAATCCTGGGGCGGCGCCGGCCCCAGCAGGGCGAAGGAGCCGGCGGTGGTGTGCAGCTTGTCGGCGGTGTCGATGTTGTCCTTGAGGATCATCGGGATGCCGTGCATCGGGCCGCGAGGGCCCTTGGTGTGGCGCTCCTTGTCGAGCGCCTGGGCGATGGCGATGGCGTCCGGGTTGATCTCCAGCACGGAGTTGACCTTCGGGCCGCGGCGGTCGAGCGCCTCGATGCGTTGGATGTAGTACTCGACCAGCTCGGTTGCGCTCAGATGGCCATGGGCCATCATCTGCTGCAGCTCGGCGATCGTGGCCTCGTTGAGCTCCGAGGGGGCGGCGGCGACGGCCGCCTGGATCTCTTCGGCCGTCGCCGCCGCGCCAGCGGCGCCGGGGCCGGCCTCCTGCGCCCTGGCGGGGACGCCGTTCCACATCCGGGCTCCCGCCAGCGAGGCGCCGGCACCCGCCAGGGCGCCGAGGCGGAACAGCGTGCGGCGGTCGACCTCGCCGGTGTTGGCCCGGTCGTCACCGGCCGGGCGGCCGTCGAAGGATGGGTCCGAGGGTTCTCTGGGCGGACGATCTGCCGACATGAGCTTCCTCCTTCCTTGTCAGGTGTACGACATGGGACATCGATGATTGAGCAATCCAGCCACGACGTCAACACGGGACCGGCAACAGACCACGATGGTGAGTTCCGCCGCCGCATGAGAAAGTTCACGCGGGCAGCGCCGCCGGCCGGGAGCGGCGAGCAGGCTGCCGTCCGACCTGGCAGAGGTTTTGAATGAGCGCCCGTCGGGGTCCGGTGGCCCCGACGGAGCCGTAGCGCCGACCGCAGGAGGGAACTCTGCTCGCGCTTTCCAGCCGCCCCTCGCGCCAGCGCACCGCCCGGGTCGTCGCCCTTGCCGGCGTGGCATGGCTGCTCGCCGCCGCCGCCGGCGGTCAGTATTTCGGCCGCAACCAGGTGAGCGGCCCGCGTTTCCAGTGGCGGGTGCTGCGCACGGCGCATTTCGACCTCGATCACTACCCCGAGGAGGAAGCGGCGGCCCGCGAGGAGGCGCGGCTCGCCGAACGGTGGTACGACCGGCTCGCCACGCTGTTCGGCGCCGCGCCCCCGCGGCGCACGCCGATCATCGTCTACGCCAACCAGGACGATTTCCGCCAGACCGCGCACGCGCCGGCGCGACTTGGCGAAGACACCGGCGCCATTCTCGAGCCGCTGAGCGGCCGCATCGTGCTGCCGCTGACCGGCGACAGCGCGGAGAACGAGCGCCTCCTGGCGCACCAGCTGGCGCGCATCTTCGAGTCCGAGCTGCTCCGGCGCCAGCGCCGCCGGCAGCCGCTCGCCGTCCTGGCCGGACGGCCGTCCGTGCCGCGGTGGATGAGCGACGGGCTGGCCGAATACCTGGCGGTGGGACGCGAGTCGACCATCATCGCCGCCTGGCTGCGTGACGCTCTGATCCGCAACGACCTGCCCGACCTCGGCGCGCTGTCGCGCCATCCACGTTTCCTCGGTTATCGGTGGGGGCATGCGTTCTGGGCCTACGTCGGCGGGCGGTGGGGGGACGCGACCGCCGTCCAGCTCTACGAGCGGACCATCCGGGTAGGCACCGGCGCGGCCATCCGGCAGGTTCTCGGCCTGACGCCGCTCGCTCTGGCGCACCAGTGGCACGCGGCGATCCGTACCGCGTATGCAGGCTTCCTGGCTGCACGCCGTGACCCCACCGGCCGGCGCGGTTCCGGCGGCGGCAACGATCTGGGCGAGGTCGGCGAGCGCCTGATCCCGCGCCAGGGCTTGGTCCACGAGCAGAACGTGGCGCCGGCGCTCAGCCCCGACGGCAGCCGGATCGCGTTCCTGTCCACGCGCCAGCCGGCCAGCTTCGACCTCTACCTGGCCGACGCCGGTACCGGCGGCGTGCGGGCGCGGCTGCTCGCCAACGCCGCCAATCCCCGCTTCGCGGACCTTCGCCTGGTGGATGCCGCCGGTGCGTGGTCGCCCGATGGCACCAGGTTCGCGGCGGTGGCGTGGGGGCCTGCCGGCAGTCAGATCGCGCTGATCGACGTCGGCTCGGGGCGGATCGAGCGCCGGATCGGCGTACCGGGTGCCGGCGCGATCGCCGACCCGGCGTGGTCGCCGGACGGGAGCCGCGTCGCCTTCACCGCCACCAATGCCGGCAGCTCCCGCGTCTTCGTGCTGGATCTGTCCAGCGGCAGTGCGCGCCCGCTGACCGGCGGCGGCCATTCCGACTTGCAGCCCGCATGGTCGCCGGACGGCAACACCCTGGCTTTCGCCTCCGATCGCAGCCCCGGTGATGGCGGCACCCGCACGCTCGCCGCCGGCCCCGGGATCGCCACGCCGCGCATCTGGCTGCTCGACGTCGCCGCCGGCGGGCCGCCGCGGCCGGCGATGGCGCTGACGCCGGCCGGCGACAGCCAGGTCGATCCGCAGTTCGGACCCGGCGGCCGCGACCTGTTCTTCGTCTCCGATCGCGGCGGGGTGAGCGACGTGTACCGGCTGGAGCTCGACAGTGGCCGGGGTGGCCGGCTGTTCCAGGTGACCCGGGCAACGACCGGGGTGAGCGGCGTCACCCGCCTCTCGCCGGCGCTCGGCGTCGCCGCGCGCGCCGGCAGCCTGGCCATCTCGGTCATCGCCGGCGGCCACTTCGAGATCCATTTCCTGGATGCGGCGGCGGCGCGTGGCCGGCCGATCGACGCCGGGGAGCCGGCGATGTCGGCGGCGGCGGCGGTGGCGCCGCCGGGGTCCCCGGCGGCAACCGCCGGCGAGCGTCCTCCCGCCGGCGGCGTCCCCTTGCGCGTCAGCTTGCTGCCGCCCCTGCCGCCTGGCTCGCACGTGCCGCCCGCGGTGCTCGCCCCAGCCGCGGCCGATCTCGCCCACCCGGCTCCGCGGCCGCCGCAGGACGGCGAGCGGATCGTGCCTTACCACCCCAGGTTGACGCTCGCGGCGGTGTCGCCCGGCCTGGACCTGGATTACAACTCGCTCGGTTATGCCATCGGCGGCGACGTCTCGGTGCTGCTCTCCGACGCCGTCGAGCGCTACCAGCTGCGAGGCTCGCTGCAGGACGTGGTCTCCGCCTTTCACGAGGTCGGCGGCGAGGCCTCTTTCCTCGATCGGGACGCCTTTCTCCAGTGGGGGGTGGACGTCGGCCACGTGCCGGCGGTCTCGGGTTTCGCCAAGGTCACCGAGCTGCCAGCCGCCGTTGCGGGTGCCGCCGCCGGCGCCGCGCCCGTTTCACGGCTGGCTATCGACCAGATCTATCAGCTCGTCGTCCAGGACCAGGAATCGCTGCTCCTCCAGTACCCCTTCTCCTCGACGCAACGCCTGCAGGCGAGCGCCAGCTACAGCCATCTCGGCTTCGAGTCGAAGGACGTCCGGCAGGTGCTTGCCGGCAGCCAGGTGGTGAGCACCAGCCGCTTCGACCTGCCGACGCCGGCTTCGCTCCGGCTGTTGCAGGGGATCCTGGCAATGGTCGGCGACACCTCGGTTGCCGGCGACGCCTCGCCGGCGAGCGGCCAGCGCTACCGATTCGAAGTGGCCACGACCACCGGCGACCTGCATTTCGAGCAGGTCACCGCCGACTACCGCCACTACTTCTTCTTCCGCCCCTGGACCCTGGCGGTGCGCGCTCTGCACCTTGGCCGCTACGGCGCCGACGCCGAAAGCGATCGCCTGGTGCCGCTCTACGTCGGCGACGCCACCCTGGTGCGCGGCTACGATCTCGGCAGCCTCTCGGCCAGCGAGTGCACCACCACGCCGGGCTCGACGGCCTGCCCCGAGTTCGACCGCCTCTCGGGGAGCCGCCTGGCAGTCGCCAACGCCGAGCTGCGGGTGCCGCTGTTCGGCCGCAACGACTACCGGCTGGTCGCTCTGCGCTTCCTGCCCACCGAGCTGGCGGCCTTTGTCGACATGGGCACCGCCTGGAGCGCTCATGCCGGCCCCCACCTGATCTTCGCCACCCATTCGACCGAGAGGATCCCGGTCGCCTCCACCGGCGTCGCCGCCCGCGTGCTGGTCGCCGGACTCGCCGTCGCCCAGGTCTATGTCGCCAAGCCCTTCCAGCGCCCGCAGAAAGGCGCGGTGACCGGCATCCTGATCTCGCCCGGGTGGTGAATGGGGGCGGCCGAGCTCGCCCGCCGCGGGCCGGTTGCCGGTCGGCGCGGCGAAACTCGGGGTGATCGGTTGTCGTAGACTTTGGCGCCATGTCCCCGACGCCGCGTCTTGCATACCCGTTCGGTCTCCTCTTCTCGCCGGCGTTGCTGGTCCTTGGCGTGCTCGCCGCGGCCGGCTGGCCGGTCCCGGCCGCTGCCGCCGCACCGGTTGCCGCCGTCCCGGCCGCACCGGTTTCCGCGGGCCTGACCGGCCCGGCCGCGCAGCCCGCGTTGCCGTACTCGCCGGTGCTCGACCTGACCTCCATGGACCGCACCGTGGACCCGTGCGTGGACTTCTATGCCTACTCTTGCGCCGGCTGGATGAAGCTGCATCCGATCCCGCCGGACCAGGCGACCTGGACGGTCTACGGCAAGCTGGAGGAGGACAACCTGCACTTCCTCGCCGAGGTGCTGGCCATGGCGGCGCGCCCCGGACCGGGCCGCGATCCGGCGACCGTGCAAATCGGCGACTTCTACGCCTCGTGCATGGACGAGGCGGCCATCGCCCACGCCGGCGCCGCGCCGCTGCGGGAGGACCTCGAGGCCATCGCCGCGATCCGCACGCTCGCGGATCTGGGGGCGGTGGTTGCCCGCCTGCAGCAAGGTACCGGCACCCCGGTGCTGTTCGAAGTCGGCTCCGGCCAGGACTTCAAGGATTCGAGCCAGGTGATCGCGACCGTCGGCCAGGGCGGCCTGGGGCTGCCGGATCGCGACTATTACCTCGCGGCGGACGCCCGCTCGGTCGAGATCCGCGCCCACTATCTTGCCTACGTCGGCCGCATGCTGCGCCGGTTGGGCGAGGAACCGACGGCCGCCGAGGCCGCGGCGCGGCAGGTGCTCGACCTCGAGACCCGGCTGGCCCGCGCCTCGATCAGCCGCGTCGACGAGCGCACCCCGGAGAACGTCTACCACCGGCGCAGCCGCGCGCAGCTGGCGGCGCTGGCGCCGAAGTTCCCCTGGGACCGCTATTTCGCGGCGCTGCAGGAGCCGCCGTCAGGCGAGCTGAACGTCGCCGAGCCCGGCTTCTTCAGCGGCCTCGAGTCGCTGCTCGAAAGCGCCGACCTGGCCAGCCTGCGCACCTACCTGCGCTGGCGCCTGGTCGATGCGCGCGCCACCCAGCTGCCCCCGGAATTCGAGCGCGATCATTTCGAGTTCCACGACGCCTTCCTGCGCGGCCAGAAGGAGATGAAGCCGCGCTGGCGGCGCTGCGTGGGGTGGGTGGACGACGAGCTCGGCGAGGCGCTCGGCCGGGTCTACGTCGAGCGCGCCTTCAGCCCGGCGGCAAAGGCCCGCACCGTCAAGATGGTGGAAGAGATCGAGCAGGCGATGGACGCCGACCTGCGCCAGCTGCCCTGGATGTCGGCGGCGACCCGCGCCGAGGCCCTGCGCAAGCTCCACGCCATGGCCAACAAGGTCGGCTATCCCGACCACTGGCGCGACTACGGGACGGTGCGGGTCGAGCGGCAGGACTTCGCCGGCAACGTCCTGCGCGCCACGCTGTTCGAGAGCCGCCGCCAGCTGGCCAAGATCGGCAAACCGGTGGACCGCGGCGAGTGGTCGATGACCCCGCCCACGGTCAACGCCTACTACGATCCGTTCAAGAACGACATCAACTTTCCGGCCGGCGTGCTGCAGCCGCCGCTGTTCGACCCACGCCTCGACGACGCGCCGAACTACGGCGACACCGGCGGCACCATCGGTCACGAGCTCACGCACGGCTTCGACGACGAGGGGCGGCAGTTCGATTTCGCGGGCAACCTGCGCGACTGGTGGACGCCGGCGGACGCCGGCCAGTTCGCGACGCGGGCGCGCTGCGTCGAGGACCAGTACGCCCGCTACACCATCGTCGACGACATCAAGATCAACAGCAAGCTCACCCTGGGCGAGGACGTGGCCGACCTGGGCGGGCTGCTGCTGGCCTACCTGGCATGGCGCGACGCGACCCGCGGCCAGGAGCTGAAGCCGATCGACGGGCTGACCCCGGAGCAGCGCTTCTTCGTCGGCTACGGCCAGAGCTGGTGCTCGAACCAGCGCGAGGAGGAGGAGCGTCTGCGGGCGGTCACCGACCCCCATTCGCCGCCCCGCTACCGCACCAACGGCGTGGTCTCGAACCTGCCGCAGTTCCGCCAGGCCTTCGGTTGCAAGGTTGGCCAGCCGATGGCGCCGGCGACGATGTGCCGGGTGTGGTGAGCGGCGGCGCTCAGAGCACTTCGTAGACGGTGGCGACGCGGCTCTCGGCGAGCGTCATCAGCCCGTCGGTGGCATAGCGCCGGAAGTGCTCGGTGGCGCGGTGCGCCGCATGGTCGGCGGCGGTGCGGTACTGCTCGTAGATGAAGATCTGGCCAGGGTCGTCGACGGCGCGATGGATCAGGTAGAGCAGGTTGCCGGGCTCCCGGCGCGTCGCTTCGGCCAGCCGCCGCAGGCAGCCGGCGGCCTCCTCCTCGCATCCCGCGCGCACCCGGATCGCCACGACGAGACAGTGCATGGCCCGCAGCTTACAACGCGCGGGAAATGGTCAGGGCGCCGGGGCTCTGGTCTGGACCTCGACGCAGCGTTTGAAGTCGACCTGGTCGACGATGAAGAGCTGCGCGCAGCCATCGACGATCTGCTTGTAGCGGAGCTCGCGCCGCAGCTGCGCTTGGCGGGCCTGCTTGGCGGTCATCGTCGCCGCCTTGCCGCCCGGCGCCGCGCCCGCCGCCGCGGCCCGCCTGACCGGCGGCGGCGTGGCGCCGGCGCTGGCGATGGCAGGGATCGACGGCAGGGTCACCACCGCTCCGGAGAGCGGCGCAACGGGTACGGCCTCGATGCGCAGGCTGGCGTCGTTGAGCTTGCGGCAGGCCGCGGCGTCGACGGTGCTGGTGGCCACGGTGAGGATGCGCCCGGTGGTCTCGTGGACGGTCAGCAGATCGCCCTTGAGAGTCCAGGCACCCTCCGTCTGGATCCGCTTGCCGCCCACCAGGACCAGCCAGCTCGCCGCGGCCGCTCGCGGCAGGGCGACCACCCCGCCGAGCAGGGCAAGCAGCAGGACCGAGGGAACCGCTGGCTTCATTTGGAACTGGCTTATCCCGAGGTAAGCATAACTTCATCGTCGTGATTAGCCAAGCCCAATGGGGCAATGAAGGGAGATCGAGGGCCTCGCGGCGTGGATGCGGAAAAAAGGCACGGAGGGCCCCCGGCCGGTGCTCCGGCTTGGGCCCTCCGCCGCCCCCTCTGCTGCAGGGGGGCGAAGTCGAGCTCCAGAGCTCAGTGACCGCCGCCAGCGCCGCCGGCGCCGCCTTCGCCCGGCCGTTCGCGCCGCGCCTGCGGCGGGGGTTGGGCATGGGCCTGACGCTGGGGCGCCGGATGCTGCGCCTGCGCCTGGTGTTGAGGGGGCGGCGACTGCCGCTCCGCCCGGGGCGGCGGCGCCTGGTGCTGGGGCGGAGCCTGGTGCTGGGGTGGCGGCGACGCATGACTCCGGACCTGCGCCTCTGGCTGCGCCTGGCGCTCGGGCGGCGGCGACTGCCGGTGAGCAGGTGCCGCGGGCTGGCGCCGGCCCGGCGCCTGCGGAGTTCTCCGAGACGCCTGAGGCATCGGCCGCGGCGCCTGCGGTGTCCGGTGCGACGCCTGAGGCGTCCGGTGCGACGCCTGCGGCGTCCGACGCGACGCCGGCGGTGTCCGGTGCGACGCCTGAGGCGTCGGCCGCGATGCCTGATGCGACCGGCCGCTGCTGGCGTGCGGCGGCGGCTGGTGGCTGCGATTGGCCGGCGTCACCTGGCGGCGGGCATGCGCCGTCCCCTGGGAGTGCGGTGCCGCCGCCGGCGTGTGGTGCCGGACCTGCGGCGACGGCTGGCGGTGGCCCGCCGGCGCCTGGGCCGTCCCCTGGCGGCGACCCGCCGGGAGTGCCTGGTGCCGGGCCTGGACCTGGCCAGACTGCGCCACGGCGTTCGACCGGCGGGCGGTCGTTGCCTGCGCCGTCCGCGCGGCGGTCGCTTGCCGGGTTCCGGGCTGCCGGAGCTGGGCCGCCATGCCGTGACGCTCCTGCACCAGCTGCTGAGCGACACGGCCGGTCGCGACGGCACGCGGGACCACCCGCGACGGATCGGGGGTGTTGGCGCGCCTGACCACCGCCGCCGGGCGGAACATGGCGACGCTGTCGCCACTCACCCTCGCCCTCCCGGGAGCGCCGGCGGCGGCGAAGCGGAGCTGGCGCACCGGCTGGCCGGTGACTCTCGCGATCCGGTCCACGGCGACGGCGTTGTTGAAGACCCGGCCGCCCGCGAACCGGTAGTTGGTGATGTTGGTGGTGTTGCGGAAGATTCCGGCGTTGCGGAACGACGGCACGACGAAGGCGCCGACGTTGACCGCCAGGAACGAGCGCTCCGGCGCGAAACAGTACCAGCCGGGGTCGATGCCGACGTTCAGGTTGAAGCCCCCGAGATCGAGCCCGACGCCGGCGCTGAAGCCGACCTGCGGTGGCAGCGGCGCCCAGCCGAGATAGCCGTCACCTTCCTGCCAGGACACCCAGGCCGGTCCCCAGTCGGTGCCGGGGACCCATTCCCAGCCATAGTCGGGATCGAGGTTCCAGCGGCCGTAGTGATAGGTCGCCCAGCCGAAGGGCTCGGCCGACACCCAGGTCCAGCCGTAATCGGTGTAGGCCCAGCGGCCCTGCGTGTAAGGGCGCCAGCCGTGGCGCGCCTGGCGAGGCACCCACGCCCAGCCGAAGCTGGGGCGGTTGACCCAGTAGCCGTAGGGCGCCAGGTTGCTGTAGAAGTAGTCCACGCCGACGGTGGGGCCCTGGATCCCGACGCCCACGGCGACGGCGGCGTTCAGCGCGGGTTGCAGCAGCGCCGGAGCCGGCGGTTGCGCCGCCGCGGCGAGGCTCAGAGCGCCCGCGAGCAGCAAGGCGGACAATGCGATTCTTGCGGTTGTCATATCGCACCTCGTTTGCGGCGGGATCGCGGAGCTGCGCGGAGCAATGGCGCCGCCGCGTGGATGGGAGCTGAAGCCTGAAGCCGGTGCCGGGCCGCGCAGCGGAGGCCGGCGCCTCGACTTTCATACAGTCGCAAGAACCGTGCCGGTGGCGGGGCCACCGGTGGTCCGCCTGCGAAAAGTCGGATGGTACGAGGGCATGGAGACCGCGATGGAACGGCGAGATGGGGACGACGGCGGCTTGCAGATGGAGCTCGAGCGACTGCATGCGCTGCCGCCGGCTGCCTTCACCGCGGCGCGCAACCAGCTGGCCGCGCGCCTGAAGCAGGAGGGGCGGCGCGAGGCCGCCGCCGAGGTGAAGGCGCTGCCGCGGCCGACGCCTTCCGCCTGGGCGGTGACCCGGCTGCTCCGCCTCGAGCCGGCGCGCTTCCAGGCGCTGCTCGCCGCCGGCAAGCTGGCGCGCCAGGCGCAGCGGCAGGTGCTGGGCGGCGGCGCCGGGCCCGCGGTGGCAGCGGCGGCGCGATTGCGCGAGGCGCTGCGCGAGGCGCGGGCGCTGGTCGAGGAGCTGCGCCGGCGCGGCCTCGCGCTGCTCGCCGCGGGCGGCCGGTCTGCCGCGGCGCCGATCGCCGAGCGCCTCGGCGCCGATCTGCAGGCGCTGGCCTTCACCGCCGGCGCCGAGAGCGCGATCGCGCGCGGCTGGCTCGAACAGGACCTGGACGCTCCTGGCTTCGAGGTGCTGGCCGGGCTGCAGGCCGCGGCCGGCCGCGCTGCCGCCCCGCGCGGCGAGCGGCCTGACGGTGAGAGCGAGGGGAAAACCGAGCGGCGGGTGGGCGAAGGACGCTCGGCGGGAAAGCCTCCGGTGTTGGCGGCGGCGGCGCGGCCGGGGCCGCGGCGCCTGCCGGCCGGTCGCTCTCCGGCGGCACCGAGCCGGCCCGAGCCGGTGCCGCCACCGCAACGCCTGCAGCAGGCGCGGGAGCACCGGGAGCAGGTTCGGCAGGAGCATGAGCGCGCCCGCCTGCGACTGGCGCGCGACCGCGATCGCGCCCGCCTGGAGGCGGCCGAGGCCGCGGTGCGGGACGCCGCCGCCGAGTCGGCGCGGCTGGACGCGACGGCAGACGCCGCGGAGCGGGCCGCCGCGGCGGCCCGCCGTCAGGCGGCCGAGATGGCGCGCGAGGCGGAGCGCGCTCGCCGCGGCGCCGAGCAGGCACGCCAGCGGCTCGCTCGCGAGCGCGACCGGCTAGCTATAGTGCGGTCAGCGGCGGAGCGCGGGCTCAGGTCCGTGGCGGCGGCGGCCGAAGAATCGGATGAGACTCGCTGAGCTCTTCGAAGATGCGCCAGGTGCCATGGGCGTCCGGCCCGACCAGCAGCTCCATCGGGCTCACCGCCTTCTGCAGCTCGGCATAGCGCACGGCCCTGATCCGCACGCGGGCGCCTTCGCGCAGATAGGTGACGGCGGTGTAGTAGTTGAGGTCCTCCCGCTTCTCCTTGGCCTTGGCCAGCGCCCGCCGCAGCAGGTCCTTGTACTGCGCGCCGGAGAAGGTGCGGATGGTCGGCGGGCGCCCGGCGACGATGATCCGGCTCTGGATGTGCGCGTCGTTGGCATAGAGCTCGACCAGCGCCGGATCGAAGGCGTGCTCGAGGTCGACGTAGCGGGCGAACAGCGCCTCGGCGCTCTTGCGCTCCGCGCCGGTGGCCTCCGGCAGCGCGGCGCCGCCGGCGGCCGGCGCGTGGGCGGCCGCCGCCGCGATCGCCGCCCCGGCCGCCAGGCCCAGAAACAGGCTCAGGACCGGTGCGAAGCGCGATGGCCAAACCAGGGATCGTTGCATGACAAGCCTCCTCGGAGCCCCTGACGGGGCGGCCCATCCTAGATCAAATCCGGCCGCCGCTCCCGCGACCCCCGCGAATACCGCGAACGCTACTTGAATCCCAAAGTGCCGTTGGCCGCGGCGAAGGCCAGCGCCTGGGACAGGAAGTCGTGGCCGTAGGTGACGGCCACGTCGGCGACCTTGCCGGCCGGATCGTGCACCAGCTTCAGCACCGGGTAGACGCCGGCCCAGTAGGACGGAGTGTCGAGTTTCTTGAAGCGGGCGATCACGTCGTCGCGCACCGCCGGGTCGAAATGCGTGCCGTACTTGTCGACCAGGGCCTTGATCGCGGCGTAGTCGCCCTCGGCCTTGATGCGCATGATCTCGGCCAGCAGCTTGCCGACCGCCGCGTGCACGGCGTCGTAGTCCTTGACCTCGACGTACCAGTGGCCGTCGCGCTGGATGGCCGCCAGGGCGCCCGCGGCGATGGCGTAGTTGGCGATCAGCAGGCGGTTGCGGTCGTGGTCCTCCTCGGCGCTGTCACCCGTCGGATAGTGGCTGAGCGTGGTCAGCGCCTCGCGGGCGAGCTGCCGGTAGAGCTCGTGAGCGACCTCGCGGCCATCCGCCACGCCCATCTCGGCCAGCTTGGGATCGGTGATGTCCCAGTACGAGACCAGGTCCGCTCGCGCCTCTTCGAGGGTCGAGTAGTACTCGCGCAGGTAGGTCGAGGGGTCGTTCGGCACCACCACCTTGCCCGAGCCGTGGCCGATCACCTCGTGCATGGCGGTGTGCAGGTCGGCAGCCGTGGTGCCGTAGCGGGCGAACAGCTGCGCCTCGTCCGGGTCGGGCGTGAACTCCACCGCGACCTTGGCGCCGCGGGTGGCGCTGATGGCGTCGAGCGACGAGGTGAAGAGCAGGCTCTTGGTACCGAACTTCTCGCGCACCTCCTGCTCGTTGGGTAGGTTGTCGCCGGTGGTGTTGACCGCGAAATCGCCGGTCTCGACCACGGTCTCGATCGCCTTGCCGACCGGCGGCTTGACGTCGAGCTTCTTGAAGCGGTCGTCCCAGGGCGCCCGCCGCTCGAAGTAGACGGCGTTGTCTGCCAGCTTGTGCATCAGCGGATCGAGGTGCTGGTCGGTGACCGACACCATCATCTGTGCCGATCCCTTGATGCCGCGGGCGTCGCGGTAGACCTCGATGAAGCCGGAGGCGAAATCGACCGTCGGGTTGCCGCGCAGCCAGAGGATGTTGAAAGCCCGCCAGTCCGCGGGCGCGCCGGTCTGGTAGAAGCGGACGAGGGCGCGGATCACCGCCGCCTGGTCGGGGTCGGCGAAGGTCGCCGCCGTCGCCAGCTCGCGGTTCACCGCCGCCAGCTCGGCGGCGTAGCGGCCGGGGGGCACCTTGCCGTCGGGAGTGCCGGCGCGCCACACCTCTTCGACCAGCCGGCCGCCGCGCTTGACCAGCGTCGAGTCGAGGGGATAGTGCTCGACGAAACCCTTGAGGTCCGCGGCGGTCACCCCCTGGTAGTAGTTGTTGCTCGAGGCGGTGAGGATGTCGCCGCCGGCCCCGGGGCTCTTGTCGGTGATCGCCGGCTGGTAGGTGGCATCGAACAGCGGCGTCGCGAGGGCGTGCAGGGTGTCGGCCAGATGGCCGGCGGAGCCAAGGTGGGCGCCGCGGGCGCGCGCCTGCTCGGCGGCCTGCGCCAGATCCTCGGCGGTGAAGCCGGGCACGAACTTGCGGCCGGTGGTCTCGTTGTGATTGCCGTGGTTGGCCAGGAACAGCTTGGCGTACTCGACGATCCGCGGCCGGGTCTCGGCCGGCAGGCGCCCCGGATCCTCGACCAGGGCGCAGAGCAGGCGCTTGGCCATCAGCCCGTAGCTCGACATCTGGTCGTAGAACACCGGGTCGAGCTGGATCGCCGCCTGCGCCAGGTGATAGGCGAGCAGCTTCTGGCGCAGCGGCAGCGTCGGCAGGCTCGGTGCCCGCACCTCGAGGAAGGCGGTGGGGCCGATGCGGTCGACCAGCGGCGCCGGCACCGGCGCCGGGGGAGCGGCGGCCGCGCCCGCCGCCAGGGCGGCCAGGCAGCAGAGGGTCAGGGTTCTCGCGGTGCTCGACGTCATCGCAGCCTCCTTGCAGCGCGGTGACACCGCGCGGGGTTCGTCAGGCAGCAGGGCCGGGCGGGTTCGACTCAAAGCAGGTGGGAAACCCACTCGCCGACGAAGTAGCCGACGGCGGCGACGCCCATGCCGACGACGAACATGTCGAAGCCGGAGCGGAAGACGCCGCGGCCGGTAAATATGGAGCGGGCCGCCCCCACCAGGAAATGGGAGAGCATGGCGACGATGAAGGCGGCGGCGATGGCGGTCGCGCCGTGGGCGAAGAAGAAGGGCAGCACCGGGATGATGGCGCCCACCGCGGTGGCGACGCCGGTGATCCAACCTTCCCGCAGCGGCGAGGTGGCGGCCTCGCCGATCTTGAGCTCCTCGCGCACCTGCTCCTCGAGCATGCGGCGGGGATCGGCCATGATCTCGGTCGCCAGGCGGTGTGCCTCGTCCTTGGGCAGGCCCTTGAGCTCGTAGATCAGCGCCAGCTCGTCGCGCTCGACCTCGGGCATCAGCTCGACCTCGGCGCGTTCCATGCCGATCTCGTTGTCGTGGACCTCCTGCTCGCTCTTGGCCGCGAGGTAGCCGCTGGCGCCCATCGACAGGGCGTCGGCGATCAGGCCGGCGACGCCGGCGACGATCACCGTCCGGTACTGCGCCGCCGCGGTGGCGCCGATGACGCCGGCCACCAGCCCGAAGTTGGCGGTCAGGCCGTCGTTGAAGCCGTAGACGACGTTGCGCAGGAAGCCTCCGGAGCCGATGCGGTGCCAGGGCTCGGGGCCGCCGCCGCTGATCTCGCCCAGGGTGGTGGCATGCTCGGCGGACTCGCGCGCCAGCAGCAGCGCCTCGGGATGTCCGGCGGCGCCGGGGGGCAGGCCGCGGTGCAGCTCGAGGTAGCCGCGAACCTCGCGGCCTTCCTCGGCGAGCAGCATTGGCAGCAGCGCGCGCGGCCCCAGGGTGCGCCCGATCAGCGCCAGCAGCCGGGCGCGGGCGCCGGGCCGGAAGCCGGCGGGCGCCCGGCCGCCGCTCGCCAGCAACTCGGCCCAGATCCGGGTGTGGCGCTCCTCGACGTGGGCGAGGCGGGTGTAGATGTCGCGCTTGCGCGGGTCGCTCTCCGCCTCCGCCAGCACGCCATAGAGATAGGCGGCCTCGGCTTCGTCCTGCCAGTGATGGCCGAACTCGTCGAGGTCGGCGGGCGGGATCGGCGGGGCCGGCGGCGTGAGCGGGGCTGCCGGTGTCGGCGCCGGCGGCGGGGGGGCCGCCGCCCGGGGCGGCGCGGTGCTCATCGCCGGGTCGCCGCGGCGGTCGTGCCGCCGGGGCCGGCGCCGGCCGCGAGCGCCTCGTCCACGGCGCGGCGAAGCTCTTTTTCGGCGCCGCGGCCCCAGCCGCTCCTGACGTAGCGGACGCGGCCGGCCGGATCGATCAGGAAGTAGGTGGGGAAGCCGCGCACCCGATACCGGCGCTGCGCGTCGGCGTTGCCGTCCCAGCATTGGGTCCAGCCGAGCTGGTGATTGGCGACGAACTCGCGCAGCCGCCCGCCGTTGTCGTCGGCGCTGATGCTGAGCATCACGAACGGCCGCTCGCCATGGGCCTTCTGGGCGAGCTGCTCGAGGGTCGGCAGCGCGGCGAGGCAGGGACCGCACCAGGTGGCCCAGAAGTCCAGCAGCACCACCTTGCCGCGAAGCCGGGAGAGCCAGACGTGGTCGCCGTCGAGGGTTTCGAGCTCCACCTCGGGAGCGGCATCGCCCACCTGGAGCGGACCGGCCCGGCCGCGGCGCGGTTCGTCCCCATTCTGCCGCGCCGGCGCCGCGGGCGGTGCCATTGCCGCAAACGCCGCCACCGGCGCCAGCACCGCCAGGAGCAGCGATGCCGCCAGGCGGCTCGTCCCGTGCCGTCGCAATGCCCGCGATACCGTCATGCCCGAGATCGTAGCAGGGTCCGGAGCGGCCGGCGAGGGCGCCGGCACCGCGGTCGCCGCGGGCCGCGCGGGCGCCGCGGTGGCGGTTATAGTGTCGGTCCAGGTCCCTGGCGGTCCTATGATGAGGCTCCATCCTGCCGGTTCCCAAGCCATTCGCGGCGTGCGCCGGTCCGCGATCCCGGCCGGTGTTGTGGGCGCGGTGGGCGCAGTCGTGCGCGTGGCCGTGGCGGTGTTGCTGGCGGCCGTCACGGGGGGCGCCGTCGGCTGCCGTCGCCTGCCTCCGAACATCGATTCGCCTGGCACCGCCATCGTCTGCCTGGGCGACTCGATCACCGCCGGCGCCGGCGCCGGCGCCGGCCGCGGCTATCCCGCGGTGCTGGCGGCGCGCCTGGGCCGCGAGGTGATCGACGCCGGCGTGCCCGGCGACACCGCGGAGGAGGGGTTGGCGCGGCTGCCGCAGGTGCTGGCCCAGGACCCCTGGCTGGTCATCGTCGAGCTGGGCGGCAACGACATCCTGCGCCAGGTGCCGATCGAGGCCACTGAGCAGGCCCTGGACGGCATCGTCCGCGGGCTGCTGGCGGCGCGGGTGGTGCCGGTGCTGGTGGCCGTCGAAGGGCCGTTCGGCGGTAGGCACGGCGAGATGTACGCCCGGCTCGGCAAGCGCTACCGGGTGCCGGTGATCCAGGACGCCTTGCGCAAGATCCTCTTCGACCCGAGCCTCAAGTCCGACGAGGTGCACCCCAACGACCTCGGCCACGCCCGCCTCGCCGAGGCCGTCGCCGAGGAGGTCGAGCCGCTGGTGCGGGAGCACCGCCGCCGGCGCGGCCGCTGAGGACTGGCGCTAAATCGGATCCTCGCGGGATACGACGGCCGTGAGTTGCCGCACCAGGGGATGGAGATCCGCCTGCACCACTTCCCAGAGTATGGCCAGATCGATCTTCATGTACTCGTGAACCAACCGGTTGCGAAGGCCCGTAAGCTCTGCCCACGGCATCTCTGGATGCTCTTCCTTGAATTTCGGGCTCACGCGCCTCGAGGCTTCGCCGAGTACCTGCAGCACCCGGATCACCGCGTTCTGAACGAGCTGATCGTCTCGGAACGACTCGGCCGTGGACGCCTCGGTGAACTTGATCGCCTGACGCGCCGCCAGCAACATGTCGAGGAGGTAGGCCTCATCCCGCATAGATGGGCTCTGCCGAGCCGAGAATGGCCTTGCGCCGGATGTAGTTGGCGCTCTCCTCGACCGAGCGCCGGGTCACCAGATCCACCTTGCGTCCGAGCATGCTCGCCAGCTCTTCTTCCATCTGCAGCAGGCTGGTCAGTGAAGGGTGGGCTGCTACGTCGAAGGTCACCAGCACGTCCACGTCGCTCTCTGGTCCGAAGTCGGCGCGCAGGACGGAACCGAAGAGCGACAGCTCGGCGACCTGCCAGTCGCGGCAGAACTGGCGGAGCCTTTGCTCATCGATGGCGATATGGGCTCTCATGCGCGATTCCTCCGGTACCAGCTGCGCCGGTCCTCCTCCCAGGCAAGGATTTCTCAGCCATCAAAATCATCTCATAGCTACGGTTTGCCGTCGTAGAGCGCCGTGGTCGCCAGGGTCTCGGGTCCCTTTTCGGTGCAGACCGCGAAATGGGAGGCATACATCGACACCCCCGCGTAGTCGCCGCGGCGGTTGAGGACATAGAAGTTGAGGTCGAAGTTGGGCAGGCCGCGGTCGTTGAGCAGCCGTTTCTCGACGGTGTTGGCGACCACCCGCCGCAGCGCCTCCATGCCGGCGTCCTTGGGATGGGCGCCGCGGCGCAGCGCCTCGACGATGGCGTATGACGAGAGGTTGTAGAGGTTCGCCTCGCCGCGGCCGGTCGAGCCTGCGGCCCCGGCCTCGCCGTCCACGTACAGGCCGGCGCCGAGGATCGGCGAGTCGCCGACGCGGCCGGGGATCTTCCAGGCCAAACCGCTGGTGGTGGTCACGCCGCACACCTCGCCCTTGGCGTTGACGCCGTCGCAGTTGATCGTTCCCCACAGGTGCTCGCGCTCGATCAGGCCCTCGGCGGCCATCTGCAGCGCCGCACGGTGCCCCGCCTCGGCCCGCTCCTTGGGATCGAGGTAGTGCTTCGGGTCGGTGCGGCGTTTCCATTCCAGCCACAACCGCCGCGATTTCTCGGTGTTGAGGTCGTCCTCGATCTTCCAGCCGAGCTGGCGCGCGAACTGCTGCGCCCCGGCGCCGACCAGCAGGTGGTGGTCGGTCTGCTCCATCACCGCCTTGGCGATCAGCGACGGCGTGCGCACCCCTTCGAGCGCCGCCACCGCTCCGGCGCGCCGCTTCGGGCCGTGCATGCAGGAGGCGTCGAGCTGCACCACGCCGTCGGCGTCGGGCAGGCCGCCGTAGCCGACGCTGTCGTCCTCGGGGTCGAGCTCGACGATGTTGACGCCGGCGATCAGGGCGTCGAGCACGTCGCCGCCCTGCGTGATCATGGCGAAGGCCTTCTGCACGCAGGTGACGTCGCCGCCGTTCTTGTAGCGGTTGCCGTTGGCCGAGGAAATCACCACCGGCCGGGTGCCCGGCGCGATGACCGCCGGCGCCTCGCCGAACAGCGCCCGTGGCGCGGCGGCGGCCAGCCCGGCGCCGGCGCCGGCGATCAGGAAGTTGCGGCGGTTGAGCTCACTCATGGTGGAATCTCCTTGGGTGGCCAGGTTGGCGGCGAAGCGGCCACGGCCAGGTAGACCGTCACTTCGCCAGCTCGCGGTAGAGAGCCGCGCGCCGCTCGATCAGATCGTTGGCCAGGTGGTCGAACCGCTTGGTCACCTTTCCATTCTCGAGCATGTGCAGTCCCGGCCGGATGGTGACGGCGCCGGCCTGGAGCAGTTTGCGCTTCATACGCGGACTCTATGCTTCAGGCGATTCCCCAGCAATGCTCCTAAAGGCCGGACAGGCCGGTTGGGTCCTCGTGGGCGGTAAGCCGCAGTGCCGAGCGGGCCTCAGTCGAGGCTCTTGCGGAAGCGCAGCGAGGCCAGGGTCAGCAGCAGGGCGCCGATGCCGAGCATGGCGAGGGCGTCGGGCCACAGCACCGCGATGCCGGAGCCGCGCAGGAAGATGCCGCGGATGACGTTGGCGTAATAGCGCACCGGCACGGCGTAGGTGACGATCTGGATCGGCCGCGGCATGTTCTCGATCGGAAAGATCAACCCGGAGAGATAGATCATCGGCACCATCAGCACGAAGGCCGAGAACATCATCGCCTGCTGCTGGGTGCTGACCATGGTCGACACCAGCAGGCCGAGGCCGAGGGTGTTGAGCAGGTAGAGCAGGCTGAGCAGCACCAGCAGCAGCAACGAGCCGCGCAGCGGCACCCCGAACAGCCAGCGCGCGACGCCGGTCACCAGCAGCAGGTCGACCACGCCGATGACCACGAACGGCGCCAGCTTGCCGACGATCAGCTGCCAGGGGGCGAGCGGCGTGACGATGATCTGCTCGAGCGTGCCGACCTCCTTCTCGCGCACCACCGCCATTGACGGCATCATCATGGTGACCAGCATCAGCACCATGGCCAGCACGGCGGGAACGTAGAACCAGCGGCTCTTGAGGTCGGGGTTGTACCAGATCCGCGGCACCACCTCGACGCCGCCGGTGGCCGCGCGGGCGGGCGCCGCGGGGCCGGTCGGGCGCGCCAGCTCGGCCCCGACGTCGGCCAGGATCTTGGCGGCGTAGCCCAGGCCCACCACCGCCGAGTTGGCGTCGGTGCCGTCGGCCAGGACCTGCACCCGCGGCGGATGGCCGCCGGGGCCGGCGGCGACGTCCTCGCCGTAGCCGCCGGGGATGACCAGCGCCACCTGGGCGCGGCCGTCCACCAGCCAGGGCTCCGCCTGGTCCGCGGTCGGCACGGCGCCGACGAGCGTGAAGTAGCCCGAGCCGGTGAAGCGGTCGACCAGCGTCCGGCTGGCAGGAGTGCGGTCCTGGTCCACCAGCAGCGTCGGGATGTGGTCGACGTCGGTGTTGGCGGCATAGCCCAGCGCCAGCATTTGGAAGAGCGGGCCGACGATCAGCACCGGGATCATCTTGCGGTCGTGGCGCAGCTGGAACAGCTCCTTGACGATCACCCGCCACAGCCCGTACACGTTCAGATCTCCTTGCGGGTGAGCCGGGCGAAGGCCAGCCCCAGCACCGCCGCCGCGTAGATGACCAGGAAGGCCATGTCCCGGCCGTAGGGCGCGAGCCCGGCGCCCTTGAGGATGATGCCGCGCAGCACCACCAGGAAGTAGCGCGCCGGCACCGCGTAGGTGAGGATCTGCACCGCCAGCGGCATCGAGCGGATGGGAAAGATGAAGCCGGAGAGCAGGATCGCCGGCAGCATCGAGCCCGAGGCGCCGAGCTGGAACGCCATCGCCTGGGAATCGGCGACGCTCGACACCAGCAGGCCGAGGCCGAGGGCGCCGACCAGGTAGATCAGGGTGACCACGAAGAGGTCGAGATAGCTGCCGCGCACCACGACGCCGAACAGCGCCCTGGCGGCGAGCAGGATGATGGCGGTCGCCGCCAGCGAGATCGACAGGTAGGGGAGGGTCTTGCCGACCAGCAGCTCGCCCGGCGACAGCGAGCTGACCCGCAGCTGCTCCATGGTGCCGCGCTCCTTCTCGCGCACCACCGACAGCGCGGTCGAGAGCACCGCGGTGAGCATCAGGATGAAGCCGACCAGGCCGGGCACCAGGAACTGCGTCGACTTGAGCTCGGGGTTGTACCAGACGCGCGGCTCGTAGTCGATCGGCGCGCCGCCCGCCGCGGCGGCGGACCTGCCGCCGGCATGCCGGCCGAGCTCGGCGCGGACCACCTCGGCATTGGCCTCCGCCACCACCGACGTGGCATAGCCGAGCACGGTGGTGGCGGTGTTGGCGTCGGCGCCGTCGAGCACCAGCTGCACCCGCGCGGTGCGGCCGGCGGCGACGTCGCGGCCGTAGGTCTCCGGGATCACCAGGATCGCGGCGGCCCGGCGGCGTTCGGTGAGGCGCGCGAGGTCGGCGCCGGCGGGCAGGTCGGCGGCCAGATCGAAGTAGCCGGAGTTGAAGAACGCCGCTGCGAGGTCGCGGCTGGCGGCGGTCCGATCGCGGTCCTCGACCGCCAGCTTGATGTGCCGCACGTCGAAGTTCACGGCGTAGCCGTAGAGCAGCAGCATCATCGTCGGCAGACCGAGCAGCATGGCGAGCGTCAGCGGATCGCGGGCCGCCTGGCGGTACTCCTTGGCCGCCACCGCGCGGAGCTTCGCCAGCTTCACCGCCGGTCCCCCGGGTGCTCGCCGGCGCTCTCGATCAGGTGGATGAAGACGTCCTCGAGCGAGGGCACGATGCGCTCGATGCCGAAGGGCGTGTTGCGGTCGGCGGTGAGCGCCTCGGCGATGCGCCGCCGGCCCTCCTCGGCATCGGTCACCACCACGTGCAGGCGGGTGCCGAAGACGGCGGCCTCCAGCACCCAGTCGGCGCCTTCGAGCTGCCGCAGAGCGTCGGCGAAGCGCGGGCAGGTCACCTCGAGCAGGGTGCGGCCGGCGAACACGTCCTTGAGCTCGGCGACGGTGCCGAGCGCGGCCAGGTGGCCGTCGTGCATCAGGGCGATGCGGTCGCAGCGCTCCGCTTCGTCCAGGTAGTGGGTGGTGACGATGATGGTGACCCGGTCGCGTGCCAGGCCGTCGATCAGCTGCCAGAAGCGGCGGCGCGAGATGGGGTCGACGCCGCCGGTCGGCTCGTCGAGGAAGACGATCTCGGGCCGGTGCAGCAGCGCGCAGCCCAGGGCGAGGCGCTGCTTCCAGCCGGCGGGCAGCGAGCCGGTGATCTGGGCCTGCTTGCCTTCGAGGTCCGCCATGCGTAGCGCCCAGGCTTCGCGCTCCGCCAGCTCGGCGCCGCGCAGGCCGTAGATGCCGCCGAAGAAGCGCAGGTTCTGCCCGACCGGCAGGTCGTCGTAGAGGCTGAAGCGCTGCGTCATGTAGCCGATGCGCCGCTTCACCCGCTCCGGATCGGCGGCGACGTCGACGCCGGCGACGCGAATGGTGCCGGCGGAGGGGTGCATCAGGCCGCAGAGCATGCGGATGGTGGTCGATTTGCCGGCGCCGTTGCTGCCCAGCAGGCCGAAGACCTCGCCGCGGCCGACGGTGAAGCTGACGCCGTCGACCGCGGTGAAGGCGCCGAAGCGCTTGACCAGCCCGGCGACCTCGATGACCGGACCCTCCGGGGATGGGGACGCCGCCGCCCCCCGGAGCGCGGCCGGTGCCTGGGCCGCCGCCGGTCCGCCGGGTGCGGCGCCGGTCATCGGCCGACCGCGCGCTCGAGGTTGGCCAGCGCCAGGCGCACCTGCACCAGGGCGTTGGTGCGGTCGAGCCCGGCGCGCAGCAGCGCGGTTTCGGCGTCGAGCAGCTCCGAGGATGGGATGACCCCCTCGCGATAGCGGTCGCGGGCCACGCGCACGTTCTCCTTTGCCGAATCGAGGTTGTTGATCGCGACGGCTGCGGCCTGGCGGGCGGTGCCGAGCTCGAGCAGGCGCTGAGTCACCTCCAGGCGGACGCGGCGCTCGAGGTCTTCGAGGCGGTGGCCGAGGGCGTCGGCCTGGGCGTCGATCTGGGCGGCGGCGGCGGTGGTGCGGCCGCCGTCGAACAGCGACAGCGAGATGAGGGCGCCGACGCTCCAGCTCGATCTCCAGCGCGGTTCGAGCGGCAGGATGCGAGGGTTGGGGTTGGCGTAGTCGTAGCCGGCCGAGAGGTTTGCCTGTGGCCGCAGGGCGGCGCGCGCCGCCTCGGCGCTGGCGTGGCCGGCGGCGATGCGGCTGCGCAAGGCGACGATCTCCGGCCGCGCGGCGGCGGCGGCGGCGACCAGCGTCGCCGGCGGCTCGGTGCCGGTCAGCGGCGCGGCGGCGGCCGGCGTCGCCGGGGCGGCCGGGGCGCCGGTCGCAGGCGGCGGGGAGGCGGCGACGCTCGCCGGCGGTGCGGTGGCGGCGGTCGCCGCCGGTGCCGGCAGCTCTGCCAGCGGCTCGCTCGGCTCGATGCTGGTCTCGGGCGGCAGGTCGAGCAGGCGCAGCAGGTTGGCGTTGGCGACCGCGGCCGAGCTGGCTGCCTGCAGGCGGGCGAGCTCCGCCTGCTCGCGCTGCACCTGCACGGCCAGCACCTCGTTGCTGGCGGCCATGCCGACGTCGCGGCGATCGCGGCTCTCCTTGAGGTGGGCGTCGTAGTCGGCCAGCGAAGCGGCAAGCACGCGCTCGCTGTCGCGGGCGGCGACCAGGTTCCAGTAGGCGCCGGCGGTCTCCTGGGCGAGATCGGCGCGCCCCTGCGCCGCATCCTGGTCGGCGGCCGCCAGCTGCTCGGCGTTGGCGGTGATCGTCCGCGCGATGCGGCCGCCGGTGTAGACCGGCAGCGCCAGTCCCAGGTGGCCGCGGTAGTTGTCGGGGATGTTCGGGAACACCGTCTCGACGCCGACCCCGGGCAGCGGCAGGCTCAGCGAGGGAACGTCGGATTGCCGGGTGTAACCGGCGGAAGCATCGATCTGCGGCAGGCGCTCGGCGCGTGCGCCGGTGAGCCCGGCGCCGGCGGCGGCGGCCAGCGAGCGCAGCTCGGCGAGATGGGCCGAAGCTTCGCGCGCCCGCACCAGCGCCTCGTCCAGGGTGAGGCGAAGGGTTGGCGCCGGCCCGGCTTTGACCTGGGTCGGCCGACCCCATCCGAGCGCCAGCACCACGGCGACAGCGGCGAACACGGCGGCAACCCGGCGCCGGCGGAGCTCGGCGGCGGCGGCGCGGTCTGCGGTGCGGCTCATGGCTTCACCTCCGGCGTACCGGGCTGGCCGCCTTCTCCGGCCCCTGCTTCGTCGGCAGCGCCGGGGCCGGCGTCGGCGCGGATCATCGCGATGAAGACGTCTTCGAGCGACGGCGGCACGACGCGCGCCTCGTACACCTCGATGCCGGCGGCGGCGAGCTCGGCGGCGAGGCGCCGGCAGGCCTCGGCGGCGCCGGCCGGATCGACGTCGCGCAGGGTGGCATGGAGCCGCTCGCCGAAGGCCTCGACGTCGGCGACGTCGCGGCGGCCCGCCAGCAGCTCCTCGGCTTGCCGCTTCGGGCTGACGATCAGCTCGATCAGGGCCTGGGTCGACCCCCCGCCGACCGGCGCGGCGCGCAGCGCGTCGGGGGCGCTGACCGCCAGCAGCCGGCCGCGGTCCATCAGCGCGACGCGCTGGCAGCGCTCCGCCTCGTCGAGGTAGGGAGTGGTGAGCAGGATGGTCAGGCCCTCGCGCTGCAAGCGGCTGAGGATGCGCCAGAAATCGCGGCGCGATACCGGATCGACGCCGCTCGTGGGCTCGTCGAGCACCAGCAGCTCCGGGGTGTGGACGAGGGTGCAGGCCAGCGCCAGCTTCTGCTTCATACCGCCCGAGAGGCGGTCGGCGAGGCGGCCGCGAAAGGGCGTCAGGCGCAGCCGCTCCAGCAGCTCGTCGCGGCGCGGCCGCCAGTCCCGGATGCCGTGGATGGCGGCGAAGAAGGCGATGTTCTCGTCCACCGAGAGATCGCCGTAGAGCGAGAAGCGCTGCGACAGGTAGCCGATCCGCCGGCTGAGCTCGGCGCCCCGCCGGAGCGGGTCGAGGCCGCAGGTCCGCACGGTGCCGCCATGCGGCGCCAGCAGCCCCAGGACGACGCGCAGGGTCGTGGTCTTGCCGGCGCCGTCCGGGCCGATCAAGCCGAACATCTCGCCGCGCTCCACCTGGAAGTGGATGCCGTCCACCGCCACCAGCGTGCCGTAGCGCCGGACCAGCCCTTCGACCGCCACCATCTCGCCGGACTCGGGAGCGGCGGCCGGCTGCCCGGTCGGCACGGCGGTGGGAACGGCGGCGGCGCCAGGGGAGCCAAGGGCACCGGCCGCACCGGCGGCGCTCATGAAGCGCCTCGAGCCGGCGCCGCTGCCGGCGCCGCGGCCTGGAAGGTCGCCGTGGCGGGCATGCCGGGCTTGAACAGGCCGTCGCGGTTGTCGAGGCCGACCTTCACCTTGAACACCAGCTTCACCCGCTCGTCGCGGGTCTGCACGTTCTTCGGCGTGAACTCCGCCTCGGAGGAGATGTAGGTGACATGACCGGCCCGCCGCTGGCCGTCGTCGGTCGCCACGGTCCCCTGCTGGCCAAGCCGGATGCGCGCCAGGTCGGTTTCGGCGACGTAAACGGTCAGCCAGGCGTTGGCGAGGTCGGTGACCACGCACAGCGGCGAGCCGGCCTGCAGCAGCTCGCCCTCCTGCGCCACTTTCTCGGTGACCACGCCGATCAGCGGGCTGACCACCGTCGCGTCGCGGATCTGCTGGTCGAGGGTGGCGGCCTTCGCGTCCATGCCGGCGAGACGCGCCCGCGCCTCGGCGATCTCCTGCGGCCGGCTGCCGTGGCGCGAGCGGGCCAGGGCGTCCCGCGCGCCTCGCAGCCGTGCCGCGGTCATGTCGCGGCGGGTGCGCGCGTCGTCCCGCGACTTGGCGGTGCCGGAGCCGCGGTCGAGCAGCGCCTGCATCCGGTCGAGGTCCTTCTGGGCGCCATCCAGGTCGGCTTCGTCGCCGGCGACCTGCGACGCCGCCTCGGCGATGTCCTCCGGGCGCGAGCCGGCGAGCCGCAGGTCCAGCTCGGCCGCCGCCTGGTCGCGGTCGGCCCGCGCCTGCCGCAGGGCGAGGCGGTTGTCGGTGGTGTCGATCTCGGCCAGCACCTCGCCGAGCCGCACCGCGTCGCCCTCTTGCAGCTTGAAGCGCAACAGCCGGCCGCCGACCTTGGCGGCGAGGTGGACGTCGGTTGCCTCGACGTGTCCGGTGGCGGTGATGACTCTCGACGCCGGCGCCTTGCCGCACCCGGCCAGCAGCCCGCCGGCGGCGACGGCGGCCACGACGGCGGCTCTGGCAACGCCGGTGATGCCGGCGACGCCGGCAATGCCGCCAAACTGGACGGATCTCATGTCTCGGCTCCTCCCCATCGCATCCCGTCGAGATTCCTGCCATGTCGACGGGCGCCGCAAGTCTGGTGCCGGTCCCCATCGTGCGGGGCCGCGGCGACAGTCTACGACGCACCCGCCCGCCAGTCTGCTGGCGACTGGCGGGCGGGTGAGCGACGGTGTGGTGAAGGTGCCGAGGAGGCCGGCATGGGCGGCGGCGCAGGTTGCCGCGGCCGGCCTACGATGCCGGGAACGTGGAACCGAGGATCAGTGGAAGATGCGCTTGCCGCCGGCCTTGACCTGGGCCCAGCCGGTGGGGCAGGTGTTGCGGTCGGGCACCACGAGGCAGAAGCAGACCTTCGAGTCGCCGGAGTCGACGGTGCTGCTGGAGCGCGACGCGACTTGCAGCTCGACCTGGTTCGACATGTGCTCACAGGCATCGCCGGCGCCGTAGCGAGCAAACACCACGACCGCCTGGCCCGATTCGTTCTGGAAGGTGACGCCGCCGCCGGCCGCCGGCGCCGCCATCTTGTCCTGCGCCATGAGAGCACCGGCGCCGAGGGCGGTGCAGAGGGCTACCACGGCGACCATCGACTTGACCCGAAACGCGTGCAACATTGTGTGTTCCTCCCGTTGTCGTTTGGTGGCCCGCGCTGCGCCTCCGGGCGCAGGTGAGCGTGCCATCTTTCCAATACGCGGGAGGCGCGTTTTGGTTTCCGCCGGCCGCCTCAGAACACGACCATGCCGATGGCCGCCAGGAACATCAACAGCGTGGCGAGGGCGACGGCGACGCGGCCCAGGAGCGAGCTGGGCTGGCCGTTCATCAGCTTGCGGTCGCAGGCGACGACCAGGATGCCGAGCATCAGGAAGGGCGCCAGCACGCCGTTGATCACCGCCGACCAGAACAGCGCCCGGATCGGGTTGACGTGCGCGAAATCGAGGGCGACGCCGGCGGCCGTCGACACCGCCAGCAGCAGGTAGAAGCGGCGGGCGCCCAGCAGCTTCTGGTCGAGGCCCTCGGGCCAGTCGAAGGTCTCGGCGAAGGCATAGGCGGCGGAGCCGGCGAGAGTGGGGATGGCGAGGAACCCGACGCCCAGGATGCCGACGGTGTAGAGAGTCGCCGCCAGCCTGCCGGCAAGGGGCCGCAGCGCCTCGGCGGCCTGCCGCGAGGTCTCGATCCGGGTGATGCCGTGGGCGTGGAGGGTGAGGGCGGTGGTCAGGATGATGAAGAACATGGCGGCATTGGAGAAGAAGGTGCCGATGCCGACGTCGAGCTTGCGGTCGGCGATCTCGCCCCTGGTGGCGCCGACGCGCCGCACTCGCATCAGGCGCCCCTTGGCCTTCTCCTCCTCGACCTCCTGGGAGGTCTGCCAGAAGAAGAGATAGGGGCTGATGGTGGTGCCGAGGATCGCCACCAGGGTCGCCCAACCCTCCTTGCCCTTCGGCAGGCTGGGGATGACCGCGGCGCGCAGCACCTCGCCCCAGCGGGGATGCACCAGGAAGGCGGTGATGACGTAGGCGACCAGCACCAATGCCAGCCACTTGAGGACGCCGGCGATCTGGACGTAGCGGAGGCGCACGACCGCCGCCGTGATGGCGACGCCAAACACCACCACCAGCAGGTGCGAATCGATGCCGGTCAGCATCTGGGCGGCGTCTGCCATGCCGGCGAGGTCGGCGGCGATGTTGACGACGTTGGCGCCGAGCAGCGCCGCGGCGGCGGCCACCAGCAGCGGTTTGGGGAAGCGCTTGCGCAGGGCCCCTGCCAGCCCTTCCCCGGTCACCATGCCGATGCGCGCGCACATCATCTGCACGGCGGCCATCAGCGGCCAGGTGACCAGGGCGGTCCACAGCATCGTGGTGCCGAGCTGGGCGCCGGCCACCGAGTAGGTGGCGATGCCCGAGGGATCGTCGTCCGCGGCGCCGGTGATCACGCCCGGGCCGAGCACCGAGAGGAAGCGGCGCACCCGGCCTGGCTTGCCGGCCGGCGGCGGCGGCGTTGCCGCTGGCGCAGCGGTGGTCATCGACGCCGTTCGAGGCAGTTTCCGCCGCGGTGGGCGCCGGGCAAGGCAAGGCGATCAGGGGCCGGTGGCTGCGGCACGGCGCGTAGGGTCCTCGGAGGGACTCAGGCTCTTGGCGACGAGGCCCTTACGACGAGAAGCAGTGCTGCAGACGCCTGAGCGGCGGTGCGCGCTAGCTCGGGCCTTGAGGCGGAGTGGTCTGGGCGGCGGGTGGCGGAGCCGGCGCGGCCGCCGCGACGGGGGCCGCCGTGGGCGCGGTGGGCTGGGACATGGCTGCCGCCCTCGGCGCCTCGAGCTGCGAATTGGACTTGTCTTCGGGCTTCTGGCTCATCGCGTCCTTGAAATCGCGGATCGAGGTGCCCAGGCCCTTGCCGAGCTCCGGCAGCCGCTTGGGGCCGAAAAAGAGCAGGGCGATGCCCAGAAGGAGGAGCAGATGCATGGGCTGGAAAAGTCCTTCGAACATGACGGCCTCCGGTGACGTGTATGAGACGTCACGGTCCTATTCTCAGGGTTGGGAGGTCCAGGGTCAAGTGGATGGCGCTCGCGAGTCGACCGGGATGGCGCCCGCGGGTCGGCGGAATGGCGCCTGGCGGTCAACCGGAATGGCGCCTCCGGCGCCCGCGGATGAGCTTCCGGGCACGCCGGTTCTTGCCGCGGCGCGGCTTTTCCGTCATCCTGGTGAGCGCCTCCGGCCGCTCGCGGATCTGTCGCGGCCGGCGCCGCAGATCCGTCATGCCGCCGACGCCTCGGGGGACGACCTTCCCACCGGCGCCCCCGCCGCCCAAACTCGCGCCGCCTCTGCTACGCGTGTTGCTGGTGGGCGACGACCCGCTCGCTCGCAGCGGCCTGGCCTACCTGCTCGCCGGCGAGACCGGTTTCGAGGTCGTGGCGCAGGCCGACGCCGCCGGCGCGGCGGCGGCGGTCGAGCGCGAGGACCCGCAGGTTGCCGCCTGGGATCTCGGCGCCGATCCGCCGGGCTGGCTCGAGCGCTTGGGCGATCTCGGCGAAAGCGGGCCACCGGCGGTCGCTCTGCTGCTCGACGAGGAGGCGGCGGCCGCCGCTCTCGCCGCCGGTGCCCGCGGCCTGCTCTTCCGCGACGTCGAGGCCGGGCGTCTGGCCGCCGCCCTGCGCGCCCTGGCGGGGGGCCTGCTGGTCTTCGACGACGCCCTGCTGCCCCCCCTGCTGCGCCCGACGCCCGCGCCGCAGACCCAGCCCGAGCCGCTGACCCCGCGCGAGCTGGAGGTGGTGCAGCTGCTGGCCCAAGGCCTCTCCAACCGCCGCATCGCCGAGCGGCTCGGCATCAGCGAGCACACCGCCAAGTTCCACGTCAACGCCATCGTCGGCAAGCTGGGCGCTCAGACCCGCACCGACGCCGCCATCCGCGCGGCACGGCTGGGGCTGGTGCTGTTCTAGGCGAAGCCGCCCCTCCGCGTGGCTGGTTGCGGCTTCGGCTACAATGCTGGCAAAGCACCCAGTTTCATGAGCTATTCGGCCTCCTCTGCCTTCGCCGTCACCTGCCCTGGTTGCGGCCAGCGGCTGCGCTTCGAGCTGGCTGCCGACGGGCCGCCGCGGGTTCGCATCCACTGCGCCGGCTGTGCCAGGGAGTTCGGGGTGCGGCGGCCGGGCGTCGGTGCCATCTCGGTGACCGGGAGCGGGTCGAGCAGCGGCGGGAGCGCGGCCGGCGGCGCCGCCGGCGCGACGGTCGCGGATGGCCGGCTGGCTGCGAGCGGCGGTGCGGCGACCGGCGACGGCGGGCCGCCGACGGTGATCGGCATGCCGGTGCCTGCCACCGTGACGCAGGTGCCGCTGTTGCCGCCGGTGCCGCCGCCGGGGTCTCCGGCGGCGGCACCGGTTGCCGCGGCCGCCAGCGCGCGCCCGCCGGTCTTCCGTGACGGCGAGACCGTTGCCGGCCGCTACCGGGTGGTGCGCTTCCTGGCCCAAGGCGGCATGGGCGAGGTCTACGAGGTGGAGGACCTTGAGCTGCGGGAGCGGGCGGCGCTCAAGACCGTGCGGCCGGAGGTGGGCGCCGACATGGCGGTCGAACGCTTCCGGCGCGAGATCCAGCTGGCGCGCAAGGTCACCCATCCCAACGTCTGCCGCATCTTCGACGTCTTCTATCACCGCGCGCCGGCGGCAGGCGCCGACCAGCCGATCATCTTCCTCACCATGGAGCTGCTGGCCGGCGAGACGCTTTCCGAGCGGCTGCGCCGCGGCGCGCCGCTGCCGCCGGACGAGGCGCTGCCGATCGCCCGCCAGATCTGCCTCGGTCTCGAGGCGGCCCATCAAGCGGGAATCATTCATCGCGACCTGAAGCCGGGCAACGTGGTGCTGGTGCCGGCGCGCAGCGGGGTGCGGGCGGTGGTGACCGACTTCGGCCTGGCGCGGCTCGAAGCCGGCCATGGGGCGGAGGATCCGGCGGCGCCGAGCCTGACCGGCGCCGGCGGCCTCGTCGGCACCCCCGCCTACCTCGCCCCGGAGCAGCTCGACGGCGGCGAGATCTCGACCGCGGTGGACATCTACGCGCTCGGCATCGTGCTCTACGAGATGGCGACCGGCACCGTGCCCTTCGTGGGCGATTCGGTGCTCGCCACGGCGGTCAAGCGTCTCAAGGAAACGCCGGTCTCGCCGCGGGTCCACGTCCCCGGCCTCGATCGCCGTTGGGAAACCGCCATCCTCCGCTGCCTCGAACGCGAGCCGGCGGCGCGCTTCGGCAGTCCGCTCGAGGTGCTGGCCGCCCTGACCGGCGACGAGCCCGGCGCCAGGACCGGCGGCGCCATAGGTGGGGCCTTACCGGGAGAGGCGCCGGGCGCCCCAGCAGCCGCTGCGGCCGGGCCGCCGTCCGCGACCAGCCTGGTGGCCGCGACCGGAGCGGTGCTCGCGTCAGCGGCGGTACCCGGGTCCGGGGCGGTAGCCGCGTCCGGGCTGGTACCCGAGTCCGGGGCGGTAGCCGCGTCGGGGGCGGTACCTGCGTCCGGGGTCTTACCCGCGACCCCGGCGGTGGGCCGACGCCGGCGCCGGCTCGGGATCGGGATCCTGCTGGCGTTGATCGTGGCGTCCTTTGCGGTCGTCTTTCTGCGGGTCGCCGAATGGCGGGCGCGGCGAGCGGAGGCCGAGCGCCGCTTCGGCCTGGTCAGCGCCGAGGTGACGCCGCGGCGGTCGGTCGCGGTGCTCGGTTTCAAGGACCTCGGCGGCGCCGCCGGCTCCGCCGACACCGCCTGGCTGTCGCCGGCGCTGGCCGAGATGCTGAGCACCGAGCTGGGGGCCGGCGGGGCGCTGCGGATCGTTCCCGGCGAGGACGTGGCGCGGGTCCGGTTCGAGCTCGGGCTCGGCCAGCCCGAGAGCCTGGCGCGCGACACCCTGGCGCACCTCCGCACCCTGCTGGGCAGCGACGCCGTGGTCGCCGGCTCCTACCTGGTGGCCGGCGCCCCCGGCAGCCGCCAGATCCGCCTCGATCTCCGGCTGCAGGACGCGCGCACCGGCGAGACCACGTCGCTGGTCGAGACCGGCAGCGAGGCCGGCCTCTTCCAGCTGGTGGCGCGAGCCGGCGAGCGCCTGCGCCGGGAGCTGCGGGCCGGCGGCGTCGCGCCGGTGCGAGCGGCGCTGGCCGCGAACTCCGCCGCGGCGCGGCTCTACTCGGAGGGGATGCAGAAGCTGCGGCTCTTCGACCCGGTCGGCGCCCGCGGCCTGCTGGTGCAGGCGGTGGCTGCCGATCCGGGGAGCGCGGCGGCGCACGCCGGGCTGGCGGCCGCCTGGGTGGCGCTCGGCTACGACGGCAAGGCGCGGGCCGAGGCCAAGGCGGCCTACGACCTCTCCGCCAATCTCCCGGTGCCCGACCGGCTGCTGATCGAGGGGCGCTACCGGGAAGCGACCGGCGACCGGAGTCAGGCGATCGACCTCTACCGGCGCCTCTACGCGCTCTATCCGGACAGTCTCGACGACGGCCTGCGACTGGCTGCCGCGCAGGTCGCCGGCGGGCGGCCGCAGGATGCGCTGGCCACGGCGGCGGCGCTGCGCGCCCTGCCCGAGCCGTCGCGCGACGATCCGCGGATCGACCTTGCCGAAGCCACGGCGGCCGGTGCGCGCTCCGACTTCGAGCGCCAGCACGCCGAGGCGGGGCGGGCGGCGGAGCGCGGCTCGGCGCTCGGGGCGAGCCTGCTGGTGGCGCAGGCGCGCCTGCTCGACTGCCGTGCCCTGCGCAACCTGGGGCGCGCCGGCGAGGCGCTGGCCGCCTGCGCGGCGGGGCAGCGGCTGCACGCGGCGGCGGGCGACCGCTCGGGAGTTGCCGAGGCGATGACCGACGCCGCCAACGTGCATTTCGACCGCGGCGACCTGCCGGGCGCGCAGGGCCTGTACGAGCAGGCGCTCGCCACCTACCGCGAGATCGGCAGCCGCGGCGCCGAGGCCGGCGTGCTCAACAACATCGCGGTCGTGCTGCGCAGCCAGGGCGAGCTCGACCGCGCGCGGCAGCTCTACGAGCAGGTTCTCGCCATCGTGCGCGAGCTCGGCAGCCGCGACGGCGAGGCGCATGCGCTCAACAACCTGGCAGGCGTGATGCTGCGCCGCGGCGACCTCGACGGCGCCGCCGGGCTCTACCAGCAGGCGCTGGCGATCGACCACGAGCTGGGGGACGCGGCCGGCGAGGCCTACGCCCTCGACAACCTCGGCGTGGCGTTGCGCCGGCGCGGCGACCTCGCCGGCGCCCGGCGGCGGCACGACGATGCGCTGGCCATCCGGCGGCGCACCGGCCAGAAAATCGGCGAGGTGGCGTCGCTCAACAACCTCGGCAGCGTGCAGCTCGACCAGGGCGACCTGGCGGGTGCGCGGCGGCGGTTCGAGGAGGCGCTTGCGGCCAGCCGTGCGATCGGCAGCCAGAGCGCCTCGGCCTACGCGCTCTACGGGCTCGGCGAGGTGCTGGCGCGGCAGGGCCAGCTCGGCGAGGCCCGGCGCGACCACCAGGCGGCGCTGGGCCTGCGCACCGGTCTGGGCGAGAAGGGCACGGTTGCCGAGAGCCGGCTGGCGCTCGCCGAGCTCGACCTGGCCGCCGCTCGTGCTGGCGTGCGGCTGCCGCCGGCCGCCGAGCTGGCCGCGATCGGCGTTGCGGCCGAGGGAGTGGCGGGCGAGCTGGAGCGGCAGGGCGCGGCCGACGCCGCGGCGCGGGCGCTGTCTCTCGCCGCCGTCGCCGATGCGGCGGCCGGCCAGCCGGTGCGGGCGCGGGATGCCATCGGCCGCGCCGCGTCGCTGTTGCAGACCTCGCCGGCGGCACCCGCCTCCCAGGACCTGCGCTCGCGTCTCACGGTCGCGTTGCGGACGGCCGAGCTGTTGCCGTCAGCGCAGCAGCGCCAGGCCGCGGCGGCGCTCGCCGGCGTCCGCGACGAAGCCACCCGCTCCGGCCTGATCGAGCTGCGCCTCGCCGCCGAGCTGGCGCTCGCGGAGCGGGCCAGAACCGGCGAAGTGCCGGGGGCGGCCCGCGCCCTCGCGGCCGCGCTGGAGCCCGAGGCGCGCGCCGGCGGCTATGCGCTCATCGCCGCCCGCGCCGCCGCGCTCGCCGCGGGCCAAACGGCATCGCCGGCGCGTGGCGCGTCCGGTGATGGCAAGTGACGCAAGCGAGTCGGTCCGGCCCGGTCCAGCACCTGGATCATCTCCTCCGGCTGCGGGTCAAGCTGGCTTGGAGGGATTCCTGGAGGCCAGGGCGCTCACCTTGGCGATTTCGTCGAAGTGATCGTCAACGTGGAGGAGCTCGGCCCGGGCGCGAATCGCGCTTGCGGCGATGATCAGGTCGGTGGCGGGTACTGTGCGTCCGCGGCGCCGCAGGTCGAAGCCGATGCTTGCCGCGAGATCGAAGTCCCGCTCTTCCAGCGCGAGGCGGTGGAAGGCGCCGAAACTCGCAAGCAGAGCCCGCCGCTCCGTATCGTCAGCCGCGACCCCGACGACCTCGACGAAGACGATGCCATTGACTGCCAACGCGTCTTCAGTAATCGCCGCAGCCACGGCTTCCTGGACGGCGGGTGAACCTCCCCGCCGGTAGTATTCGATCAGTGCCGAGCTGTCAGCGACGATCATCCCTTTTCCCGCAGGCGTCGCAGCTCAGAAAGGTCGCCCAGCAGTTGGAATTGACCGCGCTGCTGGAGCGCCCGAGCCAACCGCCGGCGCCGCACCGCCTCCTCCAACGCGGTCCGGATGGCCTCGGCACGAGTCTCGGCACCGAGCGCTTCCTTCGCCTCTTCCAGCAAAGCGTCATCGATGGTGACGGTCATCCGGCTCACATGCACCTCCAAGATACACCGGTAGTATGCACCACCCATCGTCACCGCTTCTGCTCACCACTGGACCCGAGGCAAGGAATCCCGCGGGCGCAGCAATCGGCTTTGTCAGGAGTTCGGGTGTGGCAAAGCCTCCCTTGCAACGAGGACGGACCGGCCGGGACAGGTGTGACTACGACGGTGGTCCGGGGGCCTCGATGGCCGACAGATCGAGTCGGCTGAGCCGGTCCGGATCGGCCAGGATGTCGATCTCGACGACCTTGCCGCCGGCGATGGTGAAGCCGAGCACGGACAACACGCGGCCATCGGGAAGGCGCGACAGGACGCCGACCTCGCCGTTCACCAGCACCACCTGATTGGACAAGGCGAGCCGCGAGAACGTGGCGGCCTGTGCCACGACCCCCTCAGCTCCTCGCACCAGGCGCGACATGCCTTTGGCCGGCCCGCCGTCGGCACGCAGCACGATCGCCGGATCCAGGATCGTGACCAGGCCTTCGAAGTCGCCGTCCCGGACGGCGGCGAGAAACGCTTCGACGACCCGGCGCTGCCGCCGCCGGTCCACCTCCGAGGCCGGCGCCTGACCCTGAACGCGCCGGCGCGCGCGGCTCGCCAACTGGCGCGTGGCGACGACCGAGCGATCGACGATGGGCGCGATGTCCTCGAAGCTCATCGCAAACACGTCGTGGAGTACGAATGCCAGTCGTTCCGCCGGCTCCAGCTTCTCGAGGACGACGAGCAGCGCCAGGCCGACGGAGTCGGCCAGCAGGGCGCCCGCCTCGGGCCCTTCGTCTTCATCACGGATCGCGCGAGCGATGATCGGATCCGGCACGTGCACGTCCACGGTGTCCTCCCGGCGCGACGCTCGCGTTCGCAGCACGTCCAGGCAGACGCGCGCCACGACCGTCGTGAGCCATGCCCGCAGGCTGTCGATCGCACTGACATCCGTGCGGCTCAATCGGATCCAGGCTTCCTGGACTGCGTCCTCGGCCTCGCTGACCGATCCGAGCATGCGATACGCGACCGCGCGCAGGTGCGGGCGGTGCTCCTCGAATTGCTCGGCGAGCCGCTCAGGAGTGGGCATCCATGGGCCATTGTTCCGTCGCGACGAGGTGCCGTCAAGAGGGGACCGAAGCGCCAAGGGCTGCCCTGGGACAGGTGGCAGATGGATCCTCGTGATCGGTCACACTCGGGCGAGCCGGCTCGTCATAGGTGGTAGCCGGAGGAGCGATGCCGATTCCCGAGCACCACCCCTTCGACGATTCAACACATACTGCTGGTTATCCGGCACAAGGAGAAGCGAAATGAAAATCAAAGTGACCAGTCTCTACGTGGACGACCAGGAGAAGGCCCTGCGCTTCTATACCGAGGTGCTGGGCTTTGCCAAGAAGGCCGACGTCAGCAACGGCCCCTATCGCTGGCTGACGGTGGCCTCGCCCGAGGATCCGGACGGCACCGAGCTCCAGCTGGCGCTGAACGACAACCCCGCGGCCAAGGCGTATCAGCAGGCGATGTTCGAACAGGGACAGCGCGCCGCCATGTTCTACACCGACGACATCGAGGGCGACCACGAGCGGATCAAGGCTCGGGGCGCCGAGTTCACCATGCCGCCCACCGGCGTGCCCGGCTCGACCATCGCGGTACTCAAGGACACCTGCGGCAACCTCATCCAGCTCGTCCAGCTCAAGCGCCATTGAGACACCCGCCCATCAGGATGGCGGTTCAGTGGGTGCCGGCGGCCGCCGCCCACGCGACGGTGTGCCGCCGAGGCCCCACCAAGGCGGAGCCAGGTGTCGCCCCCACTCGTGGGCGTAGACCTCGGCCTCGGTTGGAGGGCGGGGGCGCCGGCGCGCGGCTTGGCGCTGGGCTGGACACCGGACGGTCCGTCTGATCTTATACGGGGGTTCGACACCCAGGTCGTACCTTTCATGGTTTTCTCTTTTGCGGAGAGACGAGATGCTTATCGCTTCCATAGGGCCGAAGGCCATCGCGTCTCCAGTCAGCCGTCCGCCCAGGGGCAGGACGACGAGCGCTCTCCCCATTTTGCTGATCCTGCCGTGGCTTGCCGTTGCCGGTAGCGCCGCGGCCCAGGAGCGTGGCGAGTTGAGGGCCACTCACCTGCCCGCCACCGGCAAGCCGACGGAGCTGGCGATGAGCCGGGCCGGGAGCAAGCAGATCGACCTGCGCACTCTGCCCCAGACCAAGCCCGAGAAGTTCGAGCGGCCCGAGCTCGAGGAGCCGGAGCCCGCGCCGGTGGAGCTCCCGGGCGGAGGCAGGCAGGTCGCCGAGCCGCGGGTGAGCGTCCCCCAAGCGGCCGCGCCGTCGCCGTCGGCGAGCTTCGACGGCCTCGACTTCGCCACCTGGGGCGCCGGACATCCGCCCGACCCCGTGGGCGACGTGGGCCCCGACCTACTACATCCAGGCCATCAACACCTCGATCGGCATCTACAACAAGAGCGGCACCCGGGTGGCGGCGTTCACCTTCAACACCTTCATGAGCCAGGGCACCTTCGGCAACCTGTGCGACACCAACAACTTCGGCGATCCCGTGGTGCTCTACGACACCTTCGAGGACCGCTGGATCATCACCGACTTCGCGTTTCAGCTCGACGGCTCCGGCAACGTCGTCAATCCCCCCGGCACCTTCCAGTGCTTCGCGGTGTCGAAGACCGGCGATCCGGTGAGCGGCGGCTGGAACTTCTACTCCATCCACCTCGCCGGCGGCCTCGGCGACTACCCGAAGTTCGGCATCTGGCCGGACGGCCTCTACATGTCGGCGAACGTGTTCGGCTACGCCGCCGGGGCGGCGTTCCAGAACCCGCGGGTGTTCGCGCTGAACAAGGCGCAGATGTACGCCGGCAGCCCGACCGTCCAGGTGGTCACCTTCGACGCCCCGGCGGCCGATTTCACGCTGTTGCCGAGCAACGCGCGGCTGCAGACCGGCACGCCACCGCCCGGCAGCCCCAACTACTTCGTCTCCACCTGGCAGTTCACCAACGCGCTTTCCGTCTACAAGTTCCACGTCGACTGGACCCGGATCTCGACCTCCACCTTCACCGGCCCGGACACCCCCCTGGCCGCGACCAGCTGGCCGAACGCAAGCGTGCCGAACGCGCCCTCCCAGGCCGGCAACAGCCTGGACGTCCTGCAGATCCGGGCGATGATGCAGAACCAGTACACGAACCTCGGCGGGGTCGAGTCGCTGTGGGCCGCCCACACGGTGCGCCGGCAGAACACCGCCGGCTTCGCGGCTCCGCGCTGGTACCAGGTGAACGTCACCGGCGGCACCGTGGCCGCCAACTCTGCCGCAGGCCACGACCTGGGATCCGGACGGCGCGAACGTGATCTACCGCTTCGATGCCCAGCCTGGCGGTCGACCGCGCGGGCGACATGGCGCTCGGCTACAGCACTTCGAGCAGCACGACCAAGCCGGCCATCAAGTACGCCGGCCGCCTGGCGACCGATCCGGTGAACACCTTCAGCCAGACCGAGCAGCTCCTCTTCCAGGGTACCGGCACCCAGAGCGGCAACTGCGGCGGCGCTGCCTGCATCCGCTGGGGTGACTACAGCGGCCATGACGCTCGACCCCGACGGCTGCACGTTCTGGATCACCAACGAGTACTACGCGGCCGACGGCCTGAACTTCCTGACCCGGATCGGCTCGTTCTCCTATCCGTCGTGCACCCCGGTGGGCGCCGGCGGCACGCTCTCGGGCACGGTGACCGCCACGGTCGGCGGCGCTCCGATCAGCGGCGCGACGGTGAGCCTGGGCAGCCGGACGGCGACCACGGACGGGAGCGGCTTCTACTCGTTCGCGAGCCTTCCGGCCGGCACCTACCCGAGCATCGACGCCAGCGCTCCCGGGTACGACCCCAGCGCGGCGGCGCAACATCGTGGTGACCGACGGCAACACCACGACGCAGGATTTCTCGCTGGACACGGCGCCCACCAGCGCCTGCCCCGTGGATACGACACAGTCCGATTTCCAGGCCGGCACGCCGACCAACGTCGACCTCGCGGCCAGCCCTGGCGACGTCGTGCTCGCCAAGCCCGACCTGCGATCAGCAGAACACCACGCTGGGCACCAGCGGCGTGGGCATCACCACGACGACCTGGGGCGGGCAGACCTTCACGCCCGGACGCTCGGGCGTGGTAGCCGCGGTGGACATCAACCTCTTCTGCAGCGGCTGCACGGGAACCACCCCGAATCTCACCCTGAGCATCCGGGCCACGAGCGGCGGCCTGCCGACGGGCGCCGACCTCGCAGCGGCCACGATCACCGGCTTCAGCAACGGCGGCGTGGCTTCGTTCTTCACCGCGACGTTCGGCACGCCGCCGACCGTGACCGCCGGGACGATGTACGCGGTGGTGATCCGTCCGACGGCGAACCCCTCTCCGGGGACGTACGCGCTCACCCGGAGCGGCACTTCCACGGCCGGCGCCGACGTGTACGCAGGCGGCACCCGCGTCTCGGGAGCGACGAGCGGCACGGTGTGGTCGATCCCGCTGACCGGCGGCGTGAGCACCGACGCCGGCTTCAAGATCCACCTGGACAGCGGCTTCGGGGCGTCCGGTGACTTCATCTCGTCGGTGAAGGACAGCAATCCGCCCCCCACCGACACGCCGATCTGGACGACGCTCTCCTGGACCGCCACGGTCCCGGCCAACACGACGCTCCGGTTCCAGGTCGCGGCCAGCAACTCGACGATCGGGCCCCTTCAACTTCGTCGGCCCCGACGGCACCGCGGCGACGTTCTTCACCACCAGCGGCGCCTCGCTCAGCCAGTTCACCGGCCTCCGGTACCTCCAGTACCACGCGTTCTTCAACACCACCGACAGCACGATGACGCCGACCGCTGAACGACGTCACCGTCTGTTTCAACAACGTTCCCCCGCCGGACCTGGGGATCACCGCGACCGACGGCGTGACCACGGCGACACCGGGCGGCTCGGTGACCTATACCATCACCGCCTCGAACCCGTCGGCCCTCCCGGCGTCCGGCGCGACGGTGGCCGACACCTTCCCGGCGGCCCTCACCTGCACCTGGACCTGCGTGGGCGTCGGGAGGCGGCACCTGCACGGCCTCCGGCTCGGGCAACATCAACGACACGGTCAACCTCCCCGCGGGCGCCAGCGTCACCTACACCGCGAGCTGCACCATCGCCGCCGCGGCGACCGGCTCGCTGAGCGACACCGCCACGGTGACCTTCGCCACCGATCCCAACCCTGCCAACAACAGCGCCACCGACACCGATACGCTGTCGGCGCAGGCCGATCTCGCGATCACCAAGACCGACGGCGTGACCACGGCCACGCCGGGCGGCTCGGTCACCTACACGATCACCGCGAGCAACGCGGGCCCCAGCAACGCCCCGGGAGCGACGGTGGCCGATACCTTCCCGGCCTCGCTCACCTGCACCTGGACCTGCGTCGGCGCGGGCGGCGGCACCTGCACCGCGTCCGGCTCCGGCAACCTCAACGACACCGTCAATCTCCCCGCCGGCGGCAGCGTCACCTACACGGCAAGCTGCAACGTCTCGGCCGCCGCCACCGGCACGCTGAGCAACACGGCGACGGTGACCGCCCCGGCCGGGGTCACCGATCCCACCCCGGGCAACAACTCCGCCACGGACACCGACACGCTGGCGGCGAGCGCGGATCTCTCGATCACCAAGACCGACGGCGTGACCACGGCCACGCCGGGCGGCTCGGTGACCTACACCATCACCGCCGCCAACGCCGGTCCCAGCAACGCCCCGGGAGCGACGGTGACCGACACCTTCCCGGCCTCGCTCAGCTGCACCTGGACCTGCGTCGGCGCGGGCGGCGGCACCTGCACCGCGTCCGGCTCCGGCAACCTCAACGACACCGTCAACCTGCCGAGCGGCGGCAGCGTCACCTACACGGCAAGCTGCAACATCTCGGCCGCCGCCACCGGCACGCTGAGCAACACGGCGACGGTGAGCGCCCCGGCCGGGGTCACCGATCCCACCCCGGGCAACAACTCCGCCACGGACACCGACACGCTGGCGGCGAGCGCGGATCTCGCGATCACCAAGACCGACGGCGTGACCACGGTCACCCCGGGCGGCTCGGTGACCTACACCATCACCGCGAGCAACGCGGGCCCGAGCAACGCCACCGGGGCCACCGTCGCCGACACCCTGCCGGCCTCGCTCACCTGCACCTGGACCTGCGTCGGCGCGGGCGGCGGCACCTGCACGGCTTCCGGCTCCGGCAACATCAACGACACCGTCAACCTGCCGAGCGGCGGCAGCGTCACCTACACGGTGAGCTGCACGCTTTCGATCTCGGCCACCGGTTCGCTGAGCAACACGGCGACGGTGACCGCCCCGGCGGGGGTCACCGACCCGACCCCGGGCAACAACTCGGCGACCGATACGGACACCATCGGCGCCCCGCCCGGAGCCGTGGTCACCGGCACCAAGACGGTCTCCGCCGGGCCTTACACGGTCGGCGGCACCGTCACCTACACGGTGATCCTGGCCAACTCCGGTACCGGAGCCCAGGGCGACAACCCGGGCAACGAGTTCACCGACGTCCTGCCGTCGGGGCTGGCGCTAGGCACGGCCACGGCGACGAGCGGCACCGCGGCAGCGAACACCGGCACCAACACCGTCACCTGGAACGGATCGATCCCGGCCGGCGGCTCGGTGACGATCACCATCACCGCCACGATCCTGTCCGGCGCGGCCGGCCAGACGGTCTCCAACCAGGGGACGATCGCCTACGACAGCGACGGCAACGGCACCAACGACGCGACGGCGCAGACCGACGATCCGCAGGTGCCCGGGGCCGCGAATCCCACCAGCTTCACGGTGGCAGCGACGTCCGAGAACATCCCGACCCTCTCGACCGTTGGATTGCTAATACTGGCGTTGAGCCTGGCGTGGCTGGCCTTCGCTCGCCTGAGGCGCCGCAAGTCCGCTTGACGTAAGTCGAAGCTTCCCTTCGGGGCGGCCCTTTCGGGGGCCGCCCCTGCTCGAGCCGGTCGCTGCCAGCTTCCTACTCCTCGGACGGTTCAGGCCTCGAGCCGCTTGACCCAGGACACCTGCGAGAGCCCACGATCGTAGGAGAGCACTTCTTCGATCCCGTGCTCCCGCATGACGCCGAGATGGATGCCGTCGCGGGTGGAGAGGTGCGGGTGATCTTCGAGAATCCTGCGAGCCTCAAGGAGCGAGCGCTCGGTGACCGCGAGGATCGGCAGACCCAGCTGAGTCACCGCGTCGAAGAGCTGGAAGGCAACCGCGGGAACTTTCAGGGCGCGGTAGCGGTGGAGGATCTCCTGCAAGACTTCGGCATCGGTGCAGGCAGCGGGACCCTCTCCGGCCACGGTTCGCTCCAGGAAACGCTGGCAGGGCGCCCGGTAGGGACTCGCGCGCCCCGCGGCGTACATGAAGACGTTGGCATCGATGAGGATCACGTATAGCGTCCGGCGATCGACTCGTCGAGCATCTTCTCGATTGGAGCGATGGGCGCCTCGAGCTCCTTCAACCTCGCGAGAGCCTCACTGGGGGAGAGGGTTTCCCTACCCAGCACCTCGTCGGCTTTCTCGCGGAGGTGCCGGCGGGCCCACTCGGCGAGCGGCAGACCCGCGCGCCGCGCGGCGGCCTGGAACTGGGAGCAGTCCTGCTCGCCAACCGGGATCTGGATGCGCTTACTCATACTCATGAGTACAAGTGTGCCCCGTCTCCCTCTCGCTGTCAACGCGCCCCAGTGCGCTCAGCACCCATCTCGCGCGGCCGGAACCGGTGCTGCGCAGCGGTTCGCCGCCGCCGGGACCGGTGGCAAGCCAGGCAGGGTGTGCACGCTGCCGCTGCAACTTCACCCCGTGATCAGGCCGAGAGCTTCACGAAGGGATTGCGGATCGTCAGACGATCGACCCGGAGCCCGTCTTGCATGTCCTCGCTCCAGAGGCGCGTGCAGCCGCCCTCGATCGCAGCAGCGATGATCAATGCGTCGTAGAAACTCAACGAGTAGCGCTCCTGTAGTTCCAGGCCTCGTGAGTAAAGCGTTGGGCTCGGCATCAGCCGCCAGAGCGGCACCAAGACGCCGGCGAGAAATTGGCGCGCCTCGGAGGGAGTGGCCCGTTTCTTCAGCTTGCCGGTAAGCACGGCAAGGGTTTCCTGAACAACCTGGAAACTGATGCAGGCGGCTCCGGATTCGATCCCTTCATGAACCAGGCGTCGCGCGATCTCGCGCCGGCGCTCGTCGGTCTCGTCGAACAGGTAGACGAAGATGTTGGTGTCGAGGAAATCAGCGTTCATTCATCTCCTCACGCGTGAACCGGCGTCCCCCGGTGCGCAGTTTGCCACGCAGCTCGTCGATCACCACCAAGGCTGCGTCCGCCTTGCTCTGGCGCTGGGTGTATTGGCCCAGCCAGCGGCGGAACTGCTCATTCAGCGTGGTGTGCTCGGCTCGCGCGCGGGCGCGAGCGGCTTCGATCAGATCTTCATCGGCGCTCAGGGTGATATTTTTCATGGGAGGCTCCGGTACACGGCAGCAGTGTACACCTAAGCAGTGTGCACGTGGTATAGACCTGGCCGATCGGGCAGGTCGGCTTCCTGCCGGATCGGCGGATGTGGGGAAGGGGCGGCGCGCGTAGGCTGCCGCCATGACGACTGAGACATCTAACTCCAAGACGGTTCCCGGTTCCTCCCCTCCCACTTCCTCTGCCACTTCCCCTTTCCTCTCTCTTTCGCAGGCGGTCGCCGCGGTGGTGGCGGCGGCCAGCCCCTACGCGGTGCAGGTCGACGGCGGACGGCGCCTGTCGGCCAGCGGCACGGTGTTCGCCGCCGACGGCGTCATCGTCGCGGCGAGCCACAACCTCGAGCGCGACGAGGACGTGGTGGTCGGCCTCGAGGGCGGCCGCCGGCTGCCCGCGACGCTGGTCGGGCGCGACGCCGCCTCCGACCTGGTGGTGCTGCGGGTCGAGGCCACCGGCCTCACGGCTCCGTCCTGGTCGGATCTCGCCAATCTCGCCGCCGGCCAGCTGGCGGTGGTGGTCGGGCGGCCCGGTCGCCAGGTGCGGGCGGCGCTGGCCATGATCAGCGACGTCCGCGATTCCTGGCGCAGCCCGGCGGGCGCCCGCCTGGAGCGCTACGTCGAGCTGGACGCGGCCCGCGAGCGCGGCTTCTCGGGCAGCGTGGTGGTGGACGCGGCGGGACAGCCGCTGGGAATCGCCAGCTCCGGATTGCTGCGCGGCCGCGGACTGGTGGTCCCCGGCGGGACCCTGCGGCGGGTGGTCGAGTCCCTGCTGGCCCACGGCCGGGTGCGGCGCGGCTTCCTGGGCATCGGGGCGCAGCCGGTGCGGCTGCCGGCGGCGCTCGAGGAGCAGCTGGGCCAGCCCATCGGGCTGATCCTGGTCGGCGTGCAGCCGGACAGCCCGGCCTCGAAGGGCGGCCTGCTGCTCGGCGACGTGCTGCTGGCGATCGACGGCCAGCCGCTGGCTGAGCTCACCCAGCTTCAAGCCCTCCTGGCGGAGGAGCGGATCGGCAAGGAGGCCACCCTGCGAATCCTGCGCGGCGGCGAGCCGCGTGACCTGACGGTGACGGTGGGAGCGAAGTAGGGCCGCCGCCGCAGCCGGCGACGGCGGGGGCCGGTGAGGCCCGCCGCCCGCCGCCCCGGCCCGGGCAGGGGTGGCATAGACTAGGCGGGTCCTGACGCCTGAAGCGGCTGTGGCTGCGCGACGAGGGGGACCGCCTTGGGGAGCGGCTTCGACTACGACCTGGTTTGCATCGGCAGCGGGCCCGCCGGCCAGCGGGCGGCGGTGCGCGCGGCGAAGCTGGGCCGCCGCGTGGCGCTGGTCGAGCGCGGGCGGGTCGTGGGCGGCGTCTGCATCGGCACCGGCACCATCCCCAGCAAGACCTTCCGCGAGGCGGTGCTGTCGTTCACCGCCCGCAACCGGCCGGGCGCCGGCCTCGGCTTCGCCATGGACGCGACGGGCGGCAACGGCGGCCGCCCCGGCGCCGCCGAGCTGCTGAGCCGGGTGGCGGAGGTGGTGGGACGGGAGTCGGCGCTGGTCGAGAACCAGCTCCGGCGCAACGACGTGGACCTGCTGCGCGGCGAAGCCCGCTTCGTCGACCCCCACACCCTGACGATCGCCTCGGAGGCGGGCACCCGCCAGGTGAGCGCCGACAAGCTGGTGATCGCCTGCGGCACCTGCCCGGCGCCGCCCCCCGGCGTGCCGGTGGACGGCGAGACGGTGATCACCAGCGACGAGGTGGTCAAGCTGACGCGCATCCCGAAGCAGATGGTGGTGGTCGGCGCCGGCGTCATCGGCATCGAGTACGCCTCGATGTTCGCGGCGCTCGGCACCGAGGTGACGCTGATCGACCGCCAGCGCCGGCCGCTCGAGTTCCTCGACACCGAGATCGTCGACGAGCTGATCCACCAGATGCGCGACCGCAACGTGCTCTTCCGCGGCGAGGAGGTGGTCGAGCGGCTCGAGGTCGCGGCCGGACCGCCGCGCCGCGCCGTGCTGCAGCTGGCCTCCGGCAAGCGCGTCGTCTCCGACCTGGTGCTGTTCGCCGTCGGCCGCATCGGCGCCACCGGCCCGCTCAACCTGGCGGCCGCCGGCCTCGCCGCCGACGACCGCGGCCGCCTGCAGGTGGACGAATGCTTCGCGACCGCGGTACCGCACCTGTTCGCGGCCGGCGACGTGGTCGGCTACCCCAGCCTCGCCGCCACCTCTAGCGAGCAGGGGCGCCTCGCCGCCAGCCACGCCATGGGCCTGCCGGCCAAGCCGCTCGCCAAGCACTTCCCGCTGGGCATCTATGCCATTCCCGAGGTCTCGATGGTGGGCGCGACCGAGCAGCAGCTCACCGCGGCCAAGGTGCCCTACGAGGTCGGGCAGGCACGCTACCGCGAGATCGCACGCGGCCAGATCCTCGGCGACGACAGCGGCTTCTTCAAGATGCTGTTCCATCGCGAGGATCGCACCCTGCTCGGCGTGCACGTCATCGGCACCGGCGCCACCGAGCTGATCCACATCGGCCAGGCGGTGCTCGCCCTGGGCGGCGGCCTGGACTACTTCCTCGACACCATCTTCAACTACCCGACGCTCGCCGAGTGCTACAAGGTCGCGGCGCTCGACGCGGCGAACAAGCTCGCCTTCTGAACGCCGGCCGAAAGCGCCCGTGCAGCTAGCGGAGCCGGTAGGCAAGCCCCGGCAGGAGGGCGCGGCCGGCTCCCGGCGCCAGGCGTGGCGGCGCGCCGCCCTGCGCGCCGCCGGGTCGCTCGCCGCCCTCGTCCTGCTGGCGTTGCTCTTCCGCCGCGCCCACCTGGCGCGCATCCGCGACCTGCTGGTCGGCGCGCCCTGGCTGCTGGCCACGCCGGTGTTCTACTTCGGCGTGCTGGCCTGCGACGCCCTGGGCTGGCGGCGCCTGGTGATGACCCACGGCCGGCCGCCGTCCTGGGCGCGCCTGTTTGAGATCAGAACGGCCGCCGAGAGCCTCGGGCTGAGCCTGCCCTCCGGCGGCGTGCTGGCGGAAGGGATGGCGGTCTACCTGCTGCGCACCGTCTGCGGCGTGCCGGTCGGCCTGACGGTGGCCAGCCTGGCGGCGCGGCGGTTCTACGTCTTCCTGTCCTTCGGCATCGCCCTGGCGGCGAGCGCCGCGGCGGGACACTCCCTGCTCGCCGGCGTCTCGGCGCGGGTGATCGGCCGCGGTGGCCTGGGGTGGGTGGTGCCGGCGGCGGCCGCCTTCGTGCTGGTCGCGGCCTTCGGCTTGCGGGCGGCGCTGCTCGGCGGCGACCTCGCCGGGCGCGCGGTGCGGAGGCTGCGGGCGGTGCCGATTGCCGCACTGCGGCGCTGGGTCGAGCGGCGGGCGGACTCCTTCGCGGAGGTGGACCGCCAGGTCGAGGTGGCGCTCTCCGGACGCCGCGGCGGCCCCGTGCTGACCACCCTCTGCTACCTCGGGATCTGGCTCTCCGAGGTATGCGAGACCTTTTTCATCCTCAGCCTGCTGGGCGCCGGCCTCTCCTTCCGCAGCGTCTTCTCCTTCGAGGGTCTGCTCACCCTGGCCCGCGGCCTGGCCTTTTTCACCCCCTCCGGCCTGGGGGTGCAGGATATAGGCTATCTTGCTTTCCTCAAAGGACTTGGAGTCCAACAGGCGATCGACGTCTGGGGTGCTTTCGTGCTGGTGAAACGCGGGAAGGAGATCTTCTGGATTATCATTGGCTACCTGCTGCTCGCGAGGCACGCCTGGCGCCCCTCCGCGGGCGGCGGGCAAGCCCCCGAAGCGGCAGGACACCCATGAGCCAGACCGTCCAGTCCAGCGCCGGCCGCCAGCGCATCCTGCTCATCTGCGGATCGCTCAACCAGACGACGCAGATGCACGAGATTGCCCAGCAGTTGCCAGAATACGACCACGCCTATACCCCTTACTACGGGCACGGCGCCCTGGAGGCGCTGCGCCAGGCGCGCTGCCTCGAGTTCACCGTCCTCGGCTACAAGCTGCGCCGCCGCTGCCTCGACTACCTGGAAAGGCATCGCCTGCCGGTGGACCTGCACGGCGCGGCGGGGGGCTACGACCTGGTGCTCACCTGCTCGGACCTGGTGGTGCCGCGCAACATCCGCCGGCTGCCGGTGGTGTTGGTGCAGGAAGGCATCCTCGATCCCGCCGGCCTGCCGTTCCTGCTCTGCCGCAAGCTCAAGGTGCTGCCGCTATGGCTGGCCGGCACCTCGACCACCGGCCTGTCGGGCCGCTACCAGCGCTTCTGCGTGGCCAGCGAGGGCTACCGCGACCTGTTCGTCGCCAATGGCGCGCCGGCCGAGCGCATCGTGGTCACCGGCATCCCCAACTTCGACGACTGCCGCCGCTACCAGCGCAACGACTTCCCGCACCATCACTTCGTGCTGGTCTGCTCGTCGGACGCCCGCGAGACGTTCAAACGCGACGACCGGCGGGAGTTCATCGGCCGCTGCCTCGAGATCGCCGCCGGCCGCCAGCTGATCTTCAAGCTGCACCCCAACGAGAACGCCGAGCGCGCCCGGCGCGAGATCGCGGCGCTGGCGCCGGCGGCGCTGGTGTACTCGGCCGGCAGCGCCGAGGAGATGATCGCCAACTGCGACGTGCTGATCACCCAGTACTCGTCGACGGTGTTCGTCGGGCTCGCCCTCGCCAAGGAGGTGCACTCCTACAACGACCTGGACGAGGTGCGGCGGCTGCTGCCGCTGCAGAACGGCTGCGCGGCGCACAACATCGCCGCGGTCTGCCGCGAGCTGCTGCAGGCAGCCGCGCCGGCGGCGGCCGCTCACCCGGCCCGCCAGCAGCAGCAGGTGTCCTTGCAGCCGCAAACCCCGCCACCCCCGCAGCCACCGCCACAGCCGCAGCCGCCGCAACACCCCGAGCGGTGGTCGGCGGCCTGGCGGCGGCGGCGCTCGCGCCGCGGGCGGGTGGCCTCGCCGGTCGGGCGCTCGAGGGTGCGATGAAGGTCCTCGTCGTCGTCCAGGCGCGGACGGGCTCGACCCGCCTGCCGGGCAAGGTCTTGCTGCCGCTGGCGGGAGCGCCGCTGCTGGTGCGCATGCTCGAGCGGGTGCGCGCCGCCGGCACTCCGACCGAGGTGATCGTCGCCACCACCACCGACGCCGCCGACGAGCCGGTGCGGCAGCTGGCCCGCGAGGCCGGGGTGCGCTGCTTCAGCGGCCACCCGACCGACCTGCTGGACCGCCATTACCAGGCGGCCCTGGAGTGCGGGCTGTCGCCGGCGCCCGGCGGCCAGCCCGGCGGCCGGCCCAGCCGGCACGGCGACGACGACGTGGTGGTCAAGATCCCCTCCGACTGCCCACTGATCGATCCGGCGGTGATCGATCAGGTGATCGGTGCCCACTTGCAGCGGCCGGACCGCTACGACTTCGTCAGCAACCTCCACCCGGCCAGCTGGCCCGACGGCAACGACGTCGAGGTGGTGCCCCTGCCGGTGCTGGCCACCGCTTGGCGCGAGGCGACCCGGCCGCACGAGCGGGAGCACACGACGCCTTTCATCTGGGACCGGCCGGATCGCTTCCGCCTCGGCAACGTGCGCTGGGAGAGCGGCGGCGACCTGTCGATGAGCCACCGCTTCACCATCGATTATCCGGAGGACCACGCCTTCGTGAGCGCCGTCTACGACGCACTGTGGTCGCCGGCGGCCGCGGCCGCCGGCCGGTGCTTCGGCCTGGCGGAGATCCTGGCGCTGCTGGCGGCCCGTCCGGAGATCTTCGAGCTCAACCGCCGCTATGCCGGGGTCAACTGGTACCGCGACCATCTGGACGAGCTGGCGACGGTCGGCGCCGGCCAGACGCGGCATCCCGGGGAGGCGCGAGCCCGATGAGCCCCGAAACCGCCGCCGGCGCTCCCCCCCCTGCGGACACCGCGGCCGCCGGCGCCGCGAGCCCGCCTGCCGCCGCGTCCGGCCCCGGTACCGCCCCGGCCACCGCCGCCTGGGAGCTCGATCAGCTGCCGGCGCTGGCGCTGCGGGTGCGCGAGCACATCGTGCGCATGGCGACCGCGGGCGGCTGCTTCATCGGCGCGTCGCTGTCGTGCGCCGACCTGCTCGTTCACCTCTACACCCGGGTGCTGCGGCTGTCGCCGGCGACGCTGGACGACCCCGGCCGCGACTATCTGTTCCTGTCCAAGGGGCACGACGTGCCGGCGCTCTACGGCACCCTGGCCGAGCTCGGCTACATCCCGCGCGAGCGCCTCGCCAACCATCTCAAGACCACCGACTCGATCTACTGGCATCCCAACCGCGCGGTGCCCGGCGTCGAGTTCCACTCCGGCTCGCTCGGCCACCTGCTGTCGGTCGGCATCGGCGTGGCGCTCGACATCCGCCTGCGCGGCGGCGCCAACCGCGTCTTCGTCATCCTCGGCGACGGCGAGCTCGACGAGGGATCGGTGTGGGAGGCCTGCCTGGTGGCCAACGCCCTCGGTCTCGACAACCTGACGGCGATCGTCGACCGCAACGAGTTCCAGGCCAACATCCGCACCGAGGAGCTGATGCCGCTCGAGCCGATCGCCGGCCAAGTTCGAGGCCTTCGGCTGGAGCTGCCGCACCGCCGACGGCCACAGCTTCGCGGCGCTCGAGGAGGCGCTCGCGCCGCTGCGGGCGGCGCCCTACGCGCCGGGCGGCCGACGCGCGGTCGTCGCGCGGACGGTGCGCGGCAAGGGGCTGCCCTCGATCGAAGCTCGCGCCGACCGCTGGTTCGCCAACTTCACCGCCGAGGAGATCGCGGTGCTGCTCGCCGAGCTGCACGGCGGCGCGTCGCGGCGAGCTGACCTCGGAAGGGCTGGTGGTGCGATGAGCGCCAACGGCGGTTGGGCGGGCACCGGCGGCCCGCCGCCGGCCACCTGGGAGGCGGCGCTGCGGGCGCTGGCGGAGGCGCGACCCGAGCTGGTGGTGATGACCGCCGAGAACCGGGCCGCGATCCGCAACCTGCCGGCGGTCCTCGGCGCCGCGCTTCATCGACGTCGGCATCTGCGAGCAGACGATGATCGGCGCCGCCGCCGGCCTGGCGCTGCGCGGCCGCATCGCCGGTGGTGCACGCCCTCGCCACCTTCCTGACGATGCGCGCCTTCGAGTTCATCCGCACCGACGTCGGCATCGCCAATCTGCCGGTGAAGCTGGTCGGCGGCGTGCCCGGCTTCCTCTCGGACGGCAACGGCCCCACCCACCAGGCGATCGAGGACGTGGCGCTGATGCGCGGCATCCCCCACATGCAGGTCGTCTGCCCGGCCGACGAGGAGCGAGCTGGTGGCGGCGCTGCCGGCGATCCTGGACAGCCGCGCCCCCTGCTACGTCCGCTACAACGCCATGCGGCCGGCGGTTGCCCACACCGCGCCGTTCGAGATCGGCCGTGCCGAGGTGCTGGCGCCGGTGGCCGAGGGCGGCGTGACGCTGCTCACCTACGGCTTCCTGCTGCGCGAGGTGGAGGAGGCGCGCCAGATGCTCGAGCAGTGCGGGGTGCCGGCGCGCGCTGCTCAACATGCGCACGCTCAAGCCGATCGACGAGGCGGCGGTGCTGGCGGCGGCGCGCCATTCGCGGCTGCTGGTCGCGGTCGAGGACCACCTGCAGACCGGCGGCCTGTACTCGATCGTCGCCGAGGTGCTGGTGCGCCACGGCGTGCTCTGCGGCCTGCAGTCGATCTCGCTCGGCGCGACGCTGGTTCAAGCCGGCGCTGCTGCCCGACGTGCTGGCGCACGAGGGCTTCACCGGGCCGGCCATCGCCGGCAAGGTGCTCAACCGGATCGACGACCTCGGCCTGCGCAGCGTGCTCGACGAAACCCTGGTGGACAATCCCGGCGGGATCCCCCGGCCCGCCGGCTGGAGGCTGTGACGATGCCCAACGGAATCCGCACCAACGAGAACTTCCCCGATATCACCCGCTCGGACGCACTGTACGCCCGCGCCGTGGGGCTGATCCCGGCCGGCACGCAGACCCTGGCCAAGGGGCCTGGCCAGTACGTGCGCGGCGTCGCGCCCAAGTACCTGGCGCGCGGCAAGGGCTGCCACGTCTGGGACGTCGACGGCAACGAGTACATCGACTACCAGATGGGCGTCGGACCGCTGTCGCTCGGCTACGCCTACGAGCCGGTGGACGCCGCCATCCGCGCGCAGCTCGCGGACGGCATCACCTTCTCGCTGATGCACCCGCTGGAGGTCGAGGTCGCCGAGCTGGTGCGCGAGCTGGTGCCCGGGCGCGGAGAGCGGTGCGCTACAGCAAGACCGGCTGCGACGTCACCACCGCGGCGGTGCGCCTGGCGCGCGCCTTCACCGGCCGCGACCGGGTGCTGTGCTGCGGCTACCACGGCTGGCACGACTGGTACATCGCGGTCACCGACCGCAACGCCGGCATTCCCGCGGGCGGTCGCCGAGCTCACCGCCACCTTCGGCTACAACGACCTCGGCTCGGTGCTCGACGCGCATCGACGACCAGACCGCCTGCGTGATCCTCGAGCCGGTGACCTTCGAGGAGCCGCGCGACGGCTTCCTCGCCGAGCTGCGGCGGGTCTGCGACGCAGGTCGGCGCGCTGCTGGTCTTCGACGAGATGTGGACCGGCTTCCGGCTGGCGCTGGGCGGCGCGCAGGAGCGCTTCGGCGTGACGCGCCGACCTCGCCTGCTTCTCGAAGGCGATCGCCAACGGCATGCCGCTGTCGGTGGTCACCGGCCGCGCGCGACGTGATGGCGCTGCTGCGAGAAGGACGTGTTCTTCTTCACCACCTTCGGCGGCGAGGCGCTGTCGCTGGCCGCCGCCAAGGCGACCATCGCGCGAGCTGCGCACCCACCAGGTGCCCGCGCCAGCTCGAACGCCAGGGCGACAAGCTCAAGGCCGGCTACAACGCCCTGGCCGCCGAGCTCGCCATGGACTACACCCGCTGCGTCGGCTACGGCTGCCGCTCGCTGGTGGCGTTCGACGCCAAGGCGGGCGACCCGCTGGAGCTCGAAGTCGCTGGTGCAGCAGGAGCTGATCCGCCGCGGCGTGCTGTGGGGCGGCTTCCACAATATGTCCTTCTCGCACGCCGACGCCGACGTCGAGTACACGCTCGGCGCCTAGCGCGAGGCGCTGGCGCTGCTGCGCGACGCGGTGGCGGCCGGCGACGTGCGCGGCCGGCTGCGCGGCGAGCCGGTCGAGCCGGTGTTCCGGCGGACCACCGGCTTCAACCTCAAGCCGCGCGCGGCGGGCCCGCGCCTAGATGGCGGCGACGGAACCCATGGCACCGGCCGCGGCGCCGGCAGCGGCCCCGGTGCCGGCGCTGGCTCCGCTGCCTGGCGCGGCGGACGCGGGCGCGGCGAACGCGAGCGCGACGAACGCGAGCGCGGCGAACACCGCCTTCTCGCTCGCCGGCCGGGTGGCGGTGGTCACCGGCGCCGCCGGCCTGCTCGGGCGGCGCCACTGCCGGGCGCTGGCGGCCGCCGGGGCGCTGGTGACGGCGACCGACCTCGACGCCGGCGCCTGCGCGGCGGTGGCCGAGGAGCTGCTGCAGCTGGGCGCGCCGGCGGCGATGCGGCTGGGCGGCGGACATCACCCGGCCCGACTCGGTCGGGGCGCTGCGCGACGCGGTGCTCGGGCGCTTCGGGCGCATCGACGTCCTGGTCAACAACGCGGCGCTCAACGAGAAGGTGGAGAGCCCACTGGCGGCCGGCGAGGTGCTGCGCTTCGAGAACTTCCCGCTCGCCCTGTGGGAGGACTCGCTCAGGGTCAACGTCACCGGCACCTTCCTCTGCTGCCAGGTGCTCGGCGCCGAGATGGCGCGGCGCGGCGCGCGGCAGCATCGTCAACATCGCCTCGACCTACGCCGTGGTGGCTCCCGACCAGGCGCTCTACCGCCAGCCCGACGGCACCCAGACGTTCTTCAAGTCGGCGGCCTATCCGACGACCAAGGGCGCGGTGCTGGCCCTGACCCGCTTCCTCGCCGCCTACTGGGGGCGCAGCGGCGTGCGGGTCAACGCGCTGTCGCCGGGCGGCGTCGAGAACGGCCAGGACCCGGGGTTCGTCGCCCGCTACGCGGCGCGCACGCCGCTCGGCCGGATGGCCGACCCCTCCGACTACGAGGGCGCGCTGGTCTTCCTGGCGAGCGACGCCTCGCGCTACATGACCGGCGCCAACCTCGTCGTCGACGGCGGCTGGACGGCATGAGCAGGTGAGCCAGGTGAGCCAGGTGAGCCAGATGAGCCAGGTGAGCCCGACCATGCTCGACCCGCCGATGATCGACGGCGGCGCCGGGGAGCGCCGCGCCGCCGCTGCCGGCGGACGAGCTGCGGGCGCGCGCCTCGCGCCTGCGGCTGGTGCTGACCGACAGCGACGGCGTGCTCACCGACGGCGGCGTCTATTATTCCGAGCGCGGCGAGGCGCTGCGGCGCTTCTCGGTGCGCGACGGCATGGGTGTCGAGCGCCTGCGCGGCGCCGGCATCGCGACCGCCATCATCACCCGCGAGCGCTCGCGGCTGCGTCGAGCGCCGGGCGGCCAAGCTGCGCCTGCCGCACCTTTTCCTGGGCGTCCGCGACAAGGCGGCGGAGCTGCCGGCGGTGCTCGCGGAGACCGGCCTGGAGATCGGCGCCGCTGGCCTACATCGGCGACGACGTCAACGACCTCGAGATCATGGCCCGGATCGGCGAGAGCGGCCTGACGGCGGCGCCCGCCGACGCCATGCCCGAGCTGCTGGCCGCCTGCCACTACCGCTGCTCGGCGCGGGGAGGGCACGGCGCCTTCCGCGACTTCGCGGAGTGGCTGCTGGGCTGGCGAGAGAAGGAGGAGCGATGAGCGCGGGCGGCGCAGGAAGCCCAGGGCATGGCGGGGCGGCGGTGGTCGAGATCGGTGGCCGGTGGGTGGGCGCCGGCGAGCCGGTGCTCGTGATCGCCGAGATCGGCATCAACCACAACGGCTCGCTCGAGATGGCGCGCAAGCGCTGATCGACGGCGCCCACGCTGGCGGGCGCCGATGCGGTCAAGTTCCAGAAGCGGACGCCGGAGCTGTGCGTGCCCAAGGAGCAGTGGCACCTCGAGCGCGACACGCCCTGGGGGCGGATCACCGTACATCGAGTACCGGCGGCGCATGGAGTTCGGCGACGCCGAGTTCGCCGCCATCGACCGCCACTGCCGCGAGCGCGGCATCTTCTGGTTCGCGTCGTGCTGGGACGAGGAGGCGGTGGATTTCGTCGAGCGCTTCCAGCCGCCGTGCTACAAGATCGCCTCCGCCTCGCTGACCGATCACGGCCTGCTGCGCAAGGTGCGGGCGACCGGCCGCCCGGTGATGCTGTCGACCGGCATGTCGACGCCGGCGGAGATCGCCGAGGCGGTGGAGCTGCTGGGGCGCCGCGACCTGCTCGTCGCCCACTCCACCTCGACCTACCCCTGCCCGCCGAGCGACCTCAACCTGCGGATGATCGAGACCCTGGGGCGCCTCTACCCGGAGTGCCCGATCGGCTACTCGGGCCACGAGACCGGCCTGGCGCCGACCTGGGCGGCGGTGGCGCTGGGCGCGTCCTTCGTCGAGCGCCACATCACCCTCGACCGGGCACTGTGGGGGAGCGACCAGGCGGCCTCGGTCGAGATCGGCGGCTTCCTGCGGCTGGTGTCGAACATCCGCGACATCGAGAGATCGCTGGGCGACGGGGTCAAGCGGGTCTATCGCGGGCGAGCTGGCGCAGCTCGCCAAGCTGCGGCGGGTGAAGGGAGACCTGGCGGCGGCCAAGCCAGGTAAGGAGGTTTGAGCGTATGAATCTCACCGGCTGGACGATCCTGTCGGCGGCCGTCATCCTCGGTGCCGTCGGCGTGCTCATCCTGCTCGAGCGGGTGCGGCCCTACGACCGCGGGGAGCGGCTGTTCCGCGAGGGCTTCTGGACCGATCTGCTGTTCTACACCGTGCTGCAGAACCTGATCCTGGCGGTGGTGATCGGCAAGCTGATCCAATGGATGGACGGCGCCACCCACCTGTCGCGGCTGCACCTGATCTCGGGCTGGCCGCTGTGGGCGCAGGTGGGCTTCTTCGTGGTCAGCCACGACCTCTACATCTACTGGTTCCACCGCTGGCAGCACCACAACCTCTTCCTCTGGCGGCTGCACGAGGCCCATCACTCGGCGCGGCACGTCGATTGGCTGGCGGGCGCGCGGTCGCACATGTTCGAGATCCTGATCAATCAGACCATCGAGGCGGCGCCGATGGTGCTGCTCGGCGCGGCGCCGGTGGTGCCGGTGATCAAGGGGATGATCAGCGCCGTCTGGGGGATGTACATCCATTCCAACATCGACGTCAGGAGCGGACCGCTGCAGCTGGTGATCAACGGACCCGAGGCCCACCGCTGGCACCACGCGGTGGACCTCGAGCCGCCGGGCATGAACTTCAGCACCAAGCTGGCGATCTGGGACCACCTGTTCGGCACCTTCTACATGTCGCGCGAGCGGCGGCCGACCGGCTACGGGCTGACCTACGTCGATTTCCCGAAGAGCTGGCTGCGCCAGAACCTCTTCGCGTTCCGGCGCTTCCAACCCGAGGCGCCGGCGGCGGCGGCGGCGGCGGGCGAACCTGCGACCCGGTCGTGACCGGGTGAAAGAGGAGAGCGATGAAATACGCGGCGATCGGATGTGTGGTGGTGCTGCTGCTGGGGGCGCTGATCGTGGGCGGCTCCGGGGTGGGCGCCTACAACTCGCTGGTGCAGCTCGACCAGGCGGTGCAGGCGCAGTGGGGGCAGGTGCAGAACGTGTACCAGCGGCGCAACGACCTGGTGCCCAACCTGGTGGAGACGGTCAAGGGCGCCGCCAACTTCGAGAAGGACACCTTCACCCAGGTGGCCGAGGCCCGCGCCAAGGTCGGGCAGGTGTCGAGTCAGGTGGCCGGCGCCGCGCCCACCTCGCAGGAAGCGCTCGACAAGTTCCAGCAGGCGCAGGCGAATCTTGGCGGCGCTCTCGGTCGCCTGATGGTGGTGGTCGAGAAGTACCCGGAGCTCAAGGCCACCCAGAACTTCCGTGACCTGCAGGCGCAGATCGAGGGCACCGAGAACCGCATCTCGGTCGAGCGCATGCGCTTCAACGAGGCGGCGCAGGCGTTCAACACCAAGCGCCAGAGCTTCCCGACGGTGCTGATCGCCGGCTTCTTCGGCGCCCGCTTCGAGGTCAAGCCCTACTTCAAGGCCCAGGAGGGCGCCGAGACCGCGCCGAAAGTGAAGTTCTAGTGCGCAGGCGCGGCGCGGCAGGTGCACGGGCAGCGGGCGGCCTGCTGGCGGGTGCGCTGCTGGCGAGCGGCCTGCTGGCGGGAGCGCTGCCGGCGGGCGGCCTGCCGGCGGGTGCGCCGCCCGCCGCGGGCGCGCCGGCGGCGGCGGGCGCCGGGTCGGCAGGAGCGATGCCGGCGGCGCCGGCGCGCTGGGTCACCGACCCGGTGGGGTTTCTGTCGCCGGCGGTGCGCGACGGCCTCGACGCGCGCCTCCGCGAGTACCAGGCCCGGACCGGTCACCAGGTGCTGGTGTGGATCGGCGCCACGACGGGCGGCGTGCCGATCGAGGACTTCGCGGTGCGGGCCTTCGCCGCCTGGCGGGTCGGCCGCAAGGGGATCGACGACGGGCTGGCGATCTTCGTCCTCGCGGACGACCGCACCATCCGCTTCGAGGTCGGCTACGGCCTGGAAGGGCAGGTCCCCGACGCCATCGCCTCGCGCATCGTCGGCGAGGTGATGGTGCCTCGCCTCAAGGCCGGCGACCGCGACGGCGCGGTGACCCATGGGGTGGACGCCACCCTCGGGATCCTCGACGGCCAGCCGGCGAGCTCCATCGAGGCGCAGGCCGCCACCGGTACCGACCTCGGCGCCGCGCCCGGCGTCGGCACCCCGGGTGCGCCGGGTGCTCCGGCGTACCCGTACGATGGCAGCCGCCGGGGGCTGCGGCCGCCCGTGCATCACAGCCTGCTGTTCATCATCTGCCAGTGGATCCTGATCGCGGCGGTCCTGCTCTTCCTGATCACTCATCCGCGGCTGGCGTTCTGGCTGCTGATGACCATCTTCTCCCAGGGCAGCGGTGGCGGCGGCGGGGGGGGCGGCGGCGGCTTCTCGGGCGGCGGCGGGCGCTCGGGGGGCGGCGGCGCCTCCGGATCGTGGTGAGCCGGCGACCCGCGAGCGAGGAGGTCGAACCATGTTCCTGGCGCGCGCCCGGCTGCTGAAGAAGATCGACGTGGAGCAGGTGCGCGAGGCCATCGCCGTGGCCGAGCACCAGACCGCGGGCAGGGTGCGGGTGTCGCTGGCGCCATGGTTCTGGGGCGACGTGCGGCGCGCCGCCGAGCTGGCGTTCACCCGGCTGGGGCGCCACGGCGTGCTGATCTTCATGGTGCCGGCGCGGCGGCAGTTCGCGGTGCTCGGGGACGAGGAGATCCATGCCCGGGTGGGGCAGGAGTTCTGGGACGACGTCACCGCGGCGGTGGCCGAGCGCTTCCGCATCGGCGACTTCACCGGCGGCCTGGTCCACGGCATCGAGACGGTGGGCCGCGAGCTGGCGGTGAGTCTCCCCTACGACGCGGCGACGGACACCGGCGAGGGCCCCGACGAGATCGACGTCGGGTAGCCCATCCTCGCACCCCAGATCGCGAGCCAGAACATCATCGGCAGCTCCCCGGCCTCGAACGGGAACGCCACCTGCGAGACCAGTGGCGCGTACCGCGGCAGCACCAGGGTGGCGACGGCGATGGCCAGGTTGGCGACGCCGGCGAGGATCAGCGGCACGCCGAGCCAGCGGGGGATGAAGCCCGAGCGGAAGACCAGCAGCGCGAACGGGAACAGCCAGAGGCCCCAGAAGATCGAGGCCACGAAGATCCCCTGGCCGTGCAGCCGGAGGAACAGGTACGCCAGGGCGTCCAGCTGGGGCTTCGCGAACACCGCCAGGAAATCGCTGCCGCTGACCAGGACCAGCGCGGCGATCTCGTTGAGCACGTTGACGAACACGATGGGCACCGAGACCAGCGCGCCCAGGGTCACCAGCTGCCTGGCCTGGGCCTCGTTCACCGCCTTGAACAGGCGATAGAGCGCCAGGACCAGGAAGACCTGGACGGCCTGATGGAACAGCTCGCTCGCAATGCCGAGGCGGAGCAGCCCCTCGGCAGCCCTGAGGTGGTCGGCCGTCGCCGTCGCGTTCCCGGACACGATGAGCTTGCCGGGGACGTAGAGCAGGCCGATGGGGGCGCTGAACCCCATGAGCACATACAGGAATCCGGCGACTCGTGCCTGGTGCCGCGTTGAGCTCACCTGTCCTCCCTTCCTGAGCACGGCCGGTCGGTTCCGCCCCACGAAGCGCCGGCGAACCGTCGAATGCGCCCTGACGTCCGGCACGACCCGCCGCTGCTGGCTGACATCTGCCCTACGCCGCTAGGCCAGGAGATGTTTCGCGGTGCCTGGGAGGGACTTGACACATTCCTATATGGGAATATATTGTCTCGTCATGCCGCGCGCCGCCACCACTTCCGATGCCTTCAACGCCGTGGCCGAGCCGCGCCGGCGCCAGATCCTGACCCTGCTCGCGCTCGGGGAGCGTCCGGTCGGCGACCTGGTCGCCGCGCTGGAGCTCGAGCAGCCTTCCGTCTCGAAGCACCTCCGCGTGCTGCGCGACGTCGGCCTGGTGCACGTGCGCCGCGCCGGCCGGCAGATGCTCTATCGCACCAACGCCGAGGCGATCAGGCCGTTGCATGAGTGGTCGGGCCAGTTCCAACGCTTCTGGGGGCACCAGCTGCGTCGCGTCAAGGAACGGGCCGAGCGCGAAACCGTCACCGAACCGAGCCGGACCGAACCCAAGGAGGAATCATGATTGCAACCGCACCGATGATCGAAGATTTGACCCTCAGCCTGACGCAGGAAATCCAGGTCCAGGCGTCGCTCGAGGCGACGTTCGCCGCGTTGCTCGAACAGGTCGGGCCACACAACGAGACCCACGACGGCAAGCCCATGCCGATGAAGCTCGAACCGTGGCCGGGCGGCAGGTGGTACCGCGATTTGGGCGGTGACAACGGCCACTTCTGGGGCCAGGTACAGGCCATCAAGCGCCCGACGCTGCTCGAGATCTCCGGCCCGCTGTTCATGTCTTTCCCGGTCGTCTCCAACCTGCAGTACCGCTTGAGCGAGGCTGGCGGCGGCACGCTGATCACCTTCCGCCACACGGCGCTCGGCTTCATTCCGGACGAGCACCGGCAGGGGATGGCGCAGGGCTGGACGCACCTGCTGGCGCGCGTCCGCCGGCGGCTCGAGGAGTCTCGGCTCGCCTCCTGACCCGGAGGCGACAGCTGGCGGCGGCGAGAGGAGGAAGCCATGTGTCCAGTCTGCATCGCGACCGCGGCGTGGATTGCCGGCGGCGCCACCTCGGCGGGTGGCCTGACCGCGTTCGCCATCCGCGCCGTCACCGTACCCAGGCCGCGGCGCGGGAAGCGCGGCGCCCACGCGACCCCACCACAGCCCCATTCGCAGGAGGATCGATCATGACGCAGAGCCAGATGGAGCACCCGAGAATCGTGTCGCAGGCGGAGTGGTTGGAAGCCCGCAAGGACCTCCTGGCCAAGGAGAAGGACTTCAGCCGGCAGCGCGACGCGCTGAGCGCGGAGCGCCGCGCCCTGCCCTGGGTCCGGGTGGCCAAGGAGTACGTCTTCGATGCGGCGGCCGGCAAGGCGACCCTGGCCGATCTGTTCGCCGGCAAGAGCCAGCTGGTCGTCTATCACTTCATGCTCGGCCCGGAATGGCAGGAGGGCTGTCCCAGCTGCTCGCTGCTGGCCGATCATTTCGACGGCGCCGCGGTGCATCTCGCGCAGCGCGATGTCAGCCTGGTGGTGGTGTCGCGCGCGCCGCTGCCCCGGATCGAGGCGTTCCAGCAGCGCATGGGCTGGCGCTTCCGGTGGGTGTCGTCCTACGGCACCGACTTCAATCACGACTTCGGAGTGTCGTTCACCAAGGAGGAGCTCGCGAACGGCGAGGTGTCCTACAACTACGGTGTCACCAGGTTCTCCGGCGAGGAGGCACCCGGCGCCAGCGTCTTCTACCGCGACGCGGCCGGCGGGATCTTCCACACCTACTCTTCCTACTCGCGCGGCCTCGACATCCTGATCGGCGCCTACAACTTCCTCGACATGGTGCCGAAAGGACGCGACGAAGCGGGCCTGCCCCATTCGATGGCGTGGGTCCGCCACCACGATCGCTACGCTGCCGGCTAGGGGGGTTGGTTGCGCGGGAGGGGGGAGGGGGGCATGGTGGGGGCCTGGGGGCCCCGGCTCGCGCCGGGGCCCTTTCAGCTTGTTGGCAGGGGCGCGCTGCTACTGGACGTTCAGCGCGAAGTCGTCCACCACGAACGAGGTCTGCAGCGAGGAGTCCTCGACGCCGATCAGGTAGACGCGAATGGTCTGGCCCTTGTAGGCCGACAGGTCGTAGGTGTGCAACGCATAGCCGGTGTTCTTGTTGAGGTTCGAGAACGTGGCCAGGGTCGCCAGCACCGTGTTGGAGCTGTTGCGGACCTGCACGTTGAGGGTGTCGAAGGCGGTGGTGTGGGTGGTCTCCGCCGTGTCGATGTGCAGCCAGAAGGTGAGGGTCGCGGTGGTGATCGTCGACGGGATCGTCACCTGCTGGTAGAGGGTGTCGGTGTGGTTGGTGCCATAGCCGTCCAGCCACGCATCCCAGGTGCCGCTGTGCGCCGGCTCCGCCGGGCCGTTCTGGCCGATGACGGCGGCGGTGGCCACCCAGTTGACGTTGCCGCTCTCGAAGCCGGGGTTGAGCAGCAGCTGCTGCGGCGCCGAGGTGGTGACGGTGAGGCCGACGTTGGCGGTGTGGGTCGTGCCGCCGCCGGTGCCGGTGACGACGATGGTGTAGGTGCCGGTGGCGGTGGTGGAGGCGACGGTGATGCTCATCGTCGAGGTGCCGGCGCCGGGCGCCGCGATCGAAGCCGGGCTGAAGCCGACGGTGACGCCGGTGGGCTGGCCCGAAGCCGAAAGCGCGATCGCCGAGTTGAAGCCGCCCGAGACGGTGGTGGTGATCGTCACGCTGCCGGCGCCGCCCTGGGCGATCGTGGTCGAGGTCGGCGAGGCGGCGATGGTGAAGTCGGGCACCGGGGCGGAAGTGACCGTCAGGGTGACCGTGGTGGTGTGGGTCTTGCCGCCGCCGGTGCCGGTGACGACGATGCTGTAGGTGCCGGTGGCGGTGGTGGAGGCGACGGTGATGCTCATCGTCGAGGTGCCGGCGCCGGGCGCCGCGATCGAAGCCGGGCTGAAGCCGACGGTGACGCCGGTGGGCTGGCCCGAAGCCGAGAGCGCGATCGCCGAGTTGAAGCCGCCCGAGACGGTGGTGGTGATCGTCACGTTGCCGGCGGAGCCCTGCACGATCGTGGTCGAGCTGGGCGAGGCGGCGATGGTGAAGTCAGGCACCGGGGCGGCGCTGACCGTCAGGGTGACCGTGGTGGTGTGGGTCTTGCCGCCGCCGGTGCCGGTGACGACGATGCTGTAGGTGCCGGTGGCGGTGGTGGAGGCGACGGTGATGCTCATCGTCGAGCTGCCCGCGCCGGGCGCCGCGATCGAGGTCGGGCTGAAGCCGACGGTGACGCCGGTGGGCTGGCCGGAAGCCGACAGCGCGACCGCGGCGTTGAAGCCGCCCGAGACGGTGGTGGTGACGGTGACGTTGCCGGCGGAGCCCTGCACGATCGTCGTCGAGCTGGGCGAGGCCGAGATGGCGAAGTCAGGGTTGGCGGTGGCGCCCCAGTTGTTGGCCAGCGCCGCGCCGTCCACCGAGCCGAGGCCGGTCGCCTGATCGTAGCCGGTGGTGCAGTTGAACCCGGTGGTGCCGGGCACGCTGTTGTTGCCGACGGTGATGTCGTGGAAGACGACGGGGCCGGTGCCGTTGTACTGATTGGCCGCCATCGGATAGAGCACGGTGTTGGCGTTACCCTGCCGCGCGCCGGTCTTCTGGTTGATGAGCCCCATCATGCCGGCCCAGGACGGCGAGGAAGCGGAGGTGCCGCCGACCGAGGCCAGGCCGGTGGTGCCGGTGGTGTGGCCCTGGACGATGATGTAGCCGTCGTGGCCGGCGGCCGTGAACGAGACGTCGGGGACGTCGCGCTTGCCGTCGGCGGGCACGCCGGTCGCCACCTGCCAGGAGGGCTTGGCGTAGGTGTTGCTCGCGCCGCCGCCGGTGGACCACAGGTTGGCGCCGCCCGAGACGGTACCGCTCTCGTTCCAGGCCATCTCCGGGATGTAGGAAAGCACCGAGGCCTCGGTGGTTCCATTGTTGGTCGTCGACCAGTAGAGGCTGGGGTTGGCGGTGTCCATGAACTCGGTGCCGCCGACGCAGACGTTGAACGGGGTCGAGGAGAGGCCCGACACCGCCTGGCCCGAACCGGTCGTGTCGCTGCCGGCGTTGCAGCCGGCCGCGCCGGCGTCGCCGGCGGAGACGAAGGCGGTGATGCCCTCGGTGGCGCCCTGCGACCAGATGGTGTTGTAGAAGGCGAGCTCGGTCGAGCCCATCTGCGATTCGCACTGGCCGAAGCTGGTGCTCATCGCCGAGCCGACGTTGTTGTTGACGATGTATTGCGCCGAAAGATCCACGCCGTCGGTGGTGGTGGTCGATTTCGACACCACCTGCTTGATCGTGGCGCCCTGCGCCACGGCGCCGGACCACTCGACGTCGAGGTCCGCTTCGGTCTCTTCGCCGCCGCCCAGGTCGCCGGGATCGGTGCCGTTGTGGACGACGGTCAGCGAGGTGGCAGGCAGCCCGAAGAAGCTGCGGAAGAAGGTGTAGTCGGCGGCGGCGATGTCGGTGCGGGCGACGATCGCGACCGTCTGGCCGCTGCCGGTGATGCCGGCGCTGTACAGCGAGTTGAGGTCGTAGATGATCGCGAAGTCGGCAGGCGCCAGGAAGTGGCTGGTGCCGGAGGTGAAGTCGGGACGGATCTCGTCGGCCGTGACCGGGCGGACGGCGCCGTGGTGCCAGGGCCGCGGGAAGCTGTGCAGCGTGACCACGCCCTTCACCACGCCGGCAAGGGCGCGCGGGATCGACGGATCGATCGAGTTGGCATGGCGGACCACGCCCTCGACCTGGTAGTCGCGCATCTCGGTGGCGAACGCCCGCTCGACCTGCGCCGCGGTGCCGCTGAAGTTGATCCAGTTACGGCCCTTGGCCACCTCGTCGATGGTGAAGCCGTGGTCCTGCAGCCAGCCGGTGATCATGGCGAGGTCGGCGTCGCCGAGGCCGAAGCGGGCGCCATACTCCTCGGGGGTAAGCCACTGGTGATACCGCGGCGAGGCCGGGTTCTGCAGGTCCGCATGCAGCTGGTCGAGCTGCGCCTCGGTGCCGGGCCGCAGCGCCAGCAGCAGAATCATCCTGTCCATGGGCAGCAGGGCATCGGTGTGGCCGATCTCGAACTCGGCGCGGGCGAGGGGGTGGACGTTGCCGCTGAGGACCACGCGATCGTTGTCGTTGATCGCAATCGGTGCCGCGGTGGCGGCGCCGGGGGCCGCGAGGGCGACGCCGGTGAGCAGGGTGAGGACGGTGGCGAGGGCGAGTGACAACCCTCTGGCGAGACGAACGTTCCGCATGCAGCTCTCCTCCTGACGGTGGATACAGCTCTCCAAAGCCGAGGCGGGTACGGTACCCGCCGATGGGAACCCGCGGGCAGAGCCGCGCGGGATCGAAAACCCTGGATGACCGCGTGATCGCCGCGATGGCCGATCCCGCGATCCAAATTCGAGCTGACCGAACAGAGCCGAGTGAAGGAAACGTTTGCTGCCACTCTCTTGCTTCAAGAGTCGAAGGAGAGTACGGGCTGGCCGCTCACTTGTCAAGTGTTGCCGAGTGATCGAAACGTGACCGATCGCGCGGGGAGCGAAAAAAACCTTGCTAATGCGCATAAGGCTGCATATTGATCGGTTTAAATTCAGGCCGTCCTGCCGGCTGGTACCGGCTGGCGCTGGCCGGCCTGGGCAGGAGCTGGGCGGCGCAGGGTGCGGCTGGGCTTTGGGAGGAGCGTGCCCGTTCGGGCCGCGCTACGGGGGGCGCGTGCCCGTTCGGGCCGCGCTACTTCAGGAAGGTGCCGGCGCGGAGCTCGGCGTAGGCCTGCTGCAGCTGCTCTTCGGTGTTCATGACGATCGGTCCGTACCAGGCGACGGGCTCCTGCAGCGGCTTGCCCGAGACCAGGAGGAAGCGGATGCCCTGCTCGCCTGCCTGGACGGTGACCTCGTCGCCGCGGTCGAAGACCACCAGGGTGCGGTTCCGGGCGTCGCCGGCCTGGTCCGGGTGAGGGGCGCCGCTGGCCTCCCGGGCGGCTGCGCCGTCTGCGCTGTCCGCGCCGTTCGCGGCGTTCGCGACGGGGTCGGTGCGCACCGCGCGCGGCGGGGCGGCGTTGCCGAAGGTGCCCGAGCCCGCGAAGACGTAGGCGAAGGCGTGGCGCGAGGTTTCGACCGGCAGCCGCTTGGCCGCTCCCGGCGGCACCGAGACGTCGAGGTAGATGGGCTCGGCGGCGATCCCGTCCACCGGCCCGGTGACGCCCCAGAAGCTGCCGCAGACGACGCGCGCCCGAGTGCCGTCGTCGTCGGTGACCGTGGGGACGTCGCCCGCCTGCACGTCCTGGTAGCGCGGCGCGGTGAGCTTGAGCGCCGAAGGCAGGTTCGCCCAGAGCTGGAAGCCGTGCATGCGCCCTTCGCGGTCGCCCTTCGGCATCTCCTGATGAATGATGCCGCGCCCGGCGGTCATCCACTGCACGTCGCCGGCGCCGAGCGCGCCGCGGTTGCCCAGGCTGTCGCCGTGCTCGACGGTGCCGGAGAGGACGTAGGTGATGGTCTCGATGCCGCGGTGCGGATGCCAGGGAAACCCCTTGAGGTAGTCCTCGGGCCGGTCGTTGCGGAAGTCGTCGAGGAGCAGGAAGGGATCGAAGTCCTCGGTGTCGCCGAAGCCGAAGGCGCGGCGCAGGCGGACGCCGGCGCCTTCCATGGTCGGGGTGGCGCTCGAGAGGTGCTTGACGGGGCGGATGGACATGGGGGTCTCCCGGAAATGGTCGCATGCGGTGCAACGCGGCGCCGGTAGCCGCTCATTCCGGACGCCAGGCCGACAGCGGCCAGAAGCCAGACCGCGGCACTGGGTCACTTTGAAGACTCAGCACCTAAACCGCGGTTGTCTAGGTATTGACGCGGATTTGCGATAGAATACGCGCAGAGTTACTTGTTCCACATGAGGAGGCGTCATGGTCCACCTACTGTCCGCCCTATCCCTCCTGGCCGCGATGAATGTGCCGGTAACCGCCCCGGCCGCCGTGCCGGCGGTCACCGCCCCGGCCGCCGCCGATGCGCCGGCCTCGACGGCCGCTGCTGCCGCGGCGAAGCCGCCGAGCTCGCTCAAGACGGCGGCCATCCCGCCGAAGGTGAAGGCCGAGAAGCGGCATCCCTTCGACCAGCCGGCCGAGGCGCAGGAGTTCTTCCTGCGCAAGCGCCTGCCGCCCGGCGAGACCTCGCTCCACATGGAGCGCTACGCCGCGGCCCGCGAGCGCATGATGACGATGCCCCAGCACTCGACGCCGAAGGCGGCGCTGTTGCCTTCCCGCGCCGCCTTGCGCAGCAGCGGCGCCGCGGCGCTGCCCGAGGACGCCTCCGGCTGGACGCCGCTGGGCCCCGGCGACATCGGCGGGCGCACCCTGGCGATGGTGCTCGATCCGGGCAACCCGCGCACCATCTACGCCGGCACCGCCGACGGCGGGATCTGGAAGACCACCAACGCCGGCGCCAGCTGGGCGCCGGTCGGCGACCTCTTCCCCAGCCTGGCAATCGGCAGCCTGGTGATGGATCCGGCCAATTCCAGCACCATCTACGCCGGGACCGGCGAGGGCTCGTTCAACGGCGACTCGGTGCAAGGCGCCGGCATCTTCGTGACCACCGACGCGGGCAACACCTGGGTCCAGGTCGCCGGCACCAACACCCCCGATTTCTTCTTCGTCAATAGCATGGCGATCAGCCCCACCAGCGGTCTGCTGTATGCCGCGACCGGCACCGGCGTCTGGGTCCTGGACCCGGCGAGCGGGCAGTGGACGCAGGCGCTCGCGCCGCAGACCTTCCTGGGTTGCTTCAGCCTGGCGTTCCGCAACGACGGCTCCGGCAACGACGTGGTGACCGCCGGCTGCGGCAGCTTCCTGCAGGGCGGGATCTTCCAGAACGCGCAGGCGCAGGCGGCCGGCTCGCAGTGGGGGCTGGTGTACACCAGCGCCGCCATGGGCCGCACCAGCCTGGCGATCGCGCCGTCGAACCCGAACATCATCTACGCGGTCTCGGCGAGCAACGCCGACGGCCCGAATCACAACTACAACCAGGGGCTGCTCGGCGTCTTCCGCTCCGAGCAGGGCGGGGCGGCCGGCACCTGGCACCCGCAGGTGCTCAATTCCAGCAAAGACCTGCAGAGCACGCTGCTGCTCACCAATCCGGTGGAGCTGGTGCTGCAGGCCTGCGGCTTCGGCCAGGGCTTCCCACTGAACCAGGGCTGGTACGACATCATCATCGCGGTGGATCCGACCAACTCGGACCGCGTTTTCGTCGGCGGCATCGATCTGTTCCGCTCCGACGACGGCGGCAAGACCTTCGGCGCGGCGTCCTACTGGTGGGCGCAGCCGGACCCGAGCTACAACCACGCCGACCAGCACGCGCTGCTCTTCCACCCCGGCTACAACGGCACCAGCAACCAGATCCTCTACGTCGGCAGTGACGGCGGCGTCTTCCGCACCTCCAACGCCCTGGCGCAGACCGCCCAGGGTCCGGTGACGCTGCTGTGCAACGACGTCAATAGCAAGGTTTCCTACGCCGGCTTGAACCACGGCTACGCCTCGACCCAGTTCTACGACGGCGCCGTGTTCCCTGACGGCCACACCTACTTCGGCGGCACCCAGGACAACGGCACGGTGCTGGGCACCGACGGCACGGGCGCCAACGGCTGGAACACCATCCAGGGCGGCGACGGCGGCTTCGTGGCGGTGGATCCCACCCACACCAACGTCCTCTACGCCGAGTTCACCGGCCTCTCCCTGCAGAAGTCGATCGACGGCGGCCAGACGTTCAACAACGCGGTGACCGGGATCACCGACTTCAACTTCCTGTTCATCGCGCCGTTCATCATGGATGCGAGCAACTCGCAGCTGCTGTGGACCGGCGGCTCGTACCTGTGGCGGACCACCAACGGGGCGTCCCGCTGGTCGCGCGCCAGCGCCAGGATCGCGGGTTCTCTCGGGGCCTCGATCAGCGCCATCGCGAGCTCGCCGGCGAATTCGAACCAGGTGCTGTTCGGCACCGACGAGGGCGTCATCCAGCGCAACTCGGCGGCGCTCTCCACCAACGGCGGCACTGCCTGGAAGTTCGCCAAGCCGCGGGTCGGCTACGTCTCGTGGCTGACCTTCGATCCCACCAATCCCAACGTCGCCTATGCCACCTACGCCACGTTCGGCGGCACCCACGTCTGGGCGACGGCGGACGGCGGCGTGACCTGGACCGGCATCGACGGCTCCGGCGCCGGCGCGCTGCCCGACATCCCGGTCCAGAGCATCGTCGTCGATCCGGCGCATCCCTCGAATCTCTACATCGGCACCGACATGGGCGTCTTCGTCTCGACCGACGCCGGCCAGAGCTGGGCCCTCGAGCTCACCGGCTTCCCCTTCTCGGTGGCCGACGCCCTGGTCATGCTGGCGGACCAGTCCGGCAACCGTTCGCTCTACGCCTTCACCCACGGCCGCGGCGCCTGGCGGGTGCAGCTGCCGTAGCGCGCTTCCGATTCCTCCCCGGACGTCCCGCCGCCACGCCGGCGGCGGGGCGCCGGGGCCGCCGTTCTCCCTCGCTCAGTAATTCTTCGCGAAGACCACGGTCTCCTGGCGCGGCGCGCCGCAGACCGCGCACCGGTCGAGGCCGCCGTCGGGGACCGCGTCGATCGGGATGCAGCGGATGGTCACCTTGAGCGATTCCTTGATGCGCGCCTCGCACTCGGCGCTGCCGCACCAGGGGGAGACCGCGAAGCCGCCGTGGATCTCGGGCTTCTCGGCGTGGCGCGGGGTGAAGAACGCCGCCAGCTCCCGCGGATCGCCGATCGGGCGCAGATGACGGTCGCGGAACTCCCTGGCGCGAGCCAGCATGCCATCCTGGATCTCGTCGAGCAGGCGCAGGACCCGCTCGCCGATGGCGGCGGCGGGGATCTCCTCGCTCTCGCCGGCGCCGGCCGGCCGGTCGCGGCGCGCGCAGACCGCGACCTGGCGCTCGACGTCGCGCGGTCCGATCTCGAGGCGGATCGGGACGCCCTTCTTCACCCATTCCCACTTCTTCTGGCCGCCACGCACGTCGCGCTGGTCGATCTCGACCGTCAGCGGCAGGTGATGCCAGGCGAGGCCGCGCAGCTCGGCGGCGATGGCCCCGGCATAGTCGAGCACCTGCTGGCGCGTGTCGTCGGCGCGCAGGATGGGCAGGATCACCACCTGGGCGGGGGCGATGCGCGGCGGCAGCACCAGGCCGTCGTCGTCGCCGTGGCTCATGATCACGCCGCCGATCAGCCGGGTGGACACGCCCCAGGAGGTGGTCCAGGCGTGCTCCTCGCCACCGGCGCGCGACTGGAACTTGATGCCGCTGGCTTTGGCGAAGTTCTGCCCGAGGAAATGCGAGGTGCCGGCCTGCAGCGCCTTGCGGTCCTGCATCATCGCCTCGATGCTGTAGGTCTCGACCGCGCCCGGGAAGCGCTCGCTCGCGGTCTTGCGGCCGCGCAGCACCGGCATGGCGAGGTAGGATTCGGCGAACTCCTTGTAGACCTCGAGCATCAGGCTGGTCTCGGCGCCCGCCTCCTCCTCGGTCTCGTGGGCGGTGTGCCCCTCCTGCCAGAGGAACTCGGTGGTGCGCAGGAACATGCGCGTGCGCAGCTCCCAGCGCACGATGTTGCACCACTGGTTGATCAGCAGCGGCAGGTCGCGGTAGCTCTGCACCCACTTGGCGAAGCTGTCGCCGATGATCGTCTCGGAGGTGGGGCGGACGATCAGCGGCTCCTCGAGCCGGGCCTCGGGATCGACGATCAGCCCGCCGTCGGGGCCCTGGACCAGGCGGTGATGGGTGACCACCGCGCACTCCTTGGCGAAGCCCTGGACGTGCTCGGCCTCCTTCTCGAGGAACGACTTGGGGATGAACAGCGGGAAGTAGGCGTTCTTGTGGCCGGTGGCCTTGAACATCGCGTCGAGGCCGCGCTGGATGTTCTCCCACAGGGCGTAGCCCCAGGGCTTGATCACCATGCAGCCGCGTACCGGCGAGGCCTCGGCGAGGTCCGCCGCCTTGATGACCTGCTGGTACCACTCCGCATAGTCCTGCTCGCGGGTGGGAGTGATCGCGGTGCTCGAGGCTGCGGTCTCGCGTTTCGCCATGGCTCGCTCGCTGTCCGGTGCCCGCGGAAGGTCGCGGGCAGAAACGGGGATGATACCTCGTCTCGGCAGACGGTCGCCGGGCGCTCGGCCTACAGCGGGCGGTTGAGCAGGCTGGCGGTGATGATCAGCAGCTCGACGGGATCGATCGGCTTCGCGGCGTGCATCTGGAAGCCCACCGACAGGGCACGCATGCGGTCGTCCGGGCGGGCGTGCGCGGTGAGCGCCAGGCCCGGGGTCTGGCGGCCCTCTTCGGGGGCGAGGGCGCGCACACGCTTCATCAGGCTGTAGCCGTCCTCGCCGGGCATGCCGACGTCGGCGATCATCAGGTCGGGGTGCCAGCTGCGCAGCTCCGCGATGCCGGCCGCCGCGGAATTGGTGGTGCGCACCTCCGCGCCCGCCGAGCGCAGCAGCTCCGACACCCATTCCGCGGCATCGGCCTCGTCGTCGACCACCAGCAGGCGGGCGCCGCGCAACACCTCGCGCCCCAGCAGCGGCGCGCCGAGCGCCGCCGCCGCACCGGCCGCCGCCTTCCTGCCGCCGGCTGCCGCTGCCGGGCCCTGCGGCCCGCACACCGGGATCTCGACGATGAAGGCCGCGCCGTAACCCTCGCCGCAGCTCTCCGCCTTGACCCTGCCGCCGTGCATCTCGACCAGGTGGCGGACGATCGCCAGCCCGAGGCCGAGGCCGCCGTGGCGCCGCGTCGAGCTGGTGTCCGCCTGCCAGAAGCGCTCGAAGACCTGCGGCAGGCGCTCCGGGGCGATGCCGATGCCCTGGTCGCGGATCTCGATCTGCACCCGGTCGCCGGCCTGACGCAGCGCCACCGTCACCGGGCTGCCCCGGGGACTGAACTTGATGGCGTTGGCCAGCAGGTTCCAGACCACCTGCTGCAGGCGCTCGGGATCGGCGACGACCGGCCCTGGCAGCGGCTCGACCAGCAGCTCGATGCGAATCCCCGCCTCCTCGGCGGCCGGGCGCAGGGAGTCGACCGCCGCCGCCACCACCCTGCCGGGGTCGATCTCGGCCGGCTCGATCTGGAACTTGCCGGAGACGATGCGCGAGATGTCCAGCATGTCGTCCACCAGCTTGGCCTGGACGCGGGCGTTGCGATCGATGATCGCGGCGGCGCGATCGACGGTGGCGACGTCGGCGTTGCCGGCGCGCAGGATGCCCGCCCAACCCAGGATGGCGCCGAGCGGCGTCCGCAGCTCGTGCGACACGGTCGCCAGGAAGCTGTCCTTGGCGCGGCTGGCGCTCTCCGCGGCGTAGCGGCTCTGGCGCTCGAGGTCGAGCAGCCGCTCGCGCTCCCGCTCCACCCGCTTGCGCTCGGCGACGTCGCGGAACACCATCACCACCCCCAGGGTCCGGCCGTCGCGGCCGCGGATCGGCGCGGCGCTGTCGTCGATCGGTGTCGCCTCGCCGGTGCGCGACAGCAGCAGCGTGTGGTTGGCGAGGCCGACGATCACCCCCTCGCGCAGCGCCCGCGCCACCGGGCTCTCGACCGGCTCGCGGGTGTGCTCGTTGACGATCTGGAACACCTCCGCGACCGGCCGGCCGATCGCCTCCTCGGCGCTCCAGCCGGTCAGCCGCACGGTGACCGCGTTGAAGAACCGGACGCGGCCCGCCGCGTCGGTCGCCAGGACGCCGTCGCCGATGCTCCCCAGGGTGGTGGCCAGCCATTCGCGTTCGTTGCCGATCGCCTCCTGATGCTGCAGGCGCTCCTGGCCGGCGGTGCGGTTCAGGCCCCAAACCGTCATCAGCAAAGCGGCCGCCAGCAGGTTCGCCAGCAGGAAGGCGAGGCTGGCGGCCCGCTCGCTGGCATGCGAGCGGCTGCCGCGCAGTGCCAGCAGCCGCAGCTCCTCCTGCTCGAGCGCCTGCAGCAGGTCGCCGACCTGCGCCACCGCGGCGTCGTTGGCGCGGCCCACCAAGATCCGGCGAGCGGCGTCGAAACCCTCCTGCTGCCGTGCTGCGATGGCATCGGCGGCCAGGGCCAACCGGACGCCCATGGCCTGATTGAGGAGCGCGATGCGCCGCTCCTGGGAAGGGTTGTCGACGGTGAGCTGCTGCACCTTCGCAGTGGCCCGGTGGTAGCGTTCCACCGCGGCGTAGAAGCTCCTGAGGTAGGGATCCTGGCCGCTCAACAAGTAGCCCCGCACCGCGGCGGTAGACTCCGCGATCGTCGAGCGCAGTCCCTCGATTTGCGCAATGACCTCGTTGGTATGCGAGTGCCAACCGGCATCGGCGATCAGGGTCCGCAGGGCATCTCCCGCCCACACGCCGTTGAGCGCCAGGACGGCGGCCGCAACCAACAAGGTCACCACCAGGCGACGCTCGTGTCTTTGCAACCCGGGTCCCCCTCCTCTCCCTGCCGACCGCGGCTGGCAAGCCTGCTAGCGTACCCTACCCTCAGTGGGCCTGTTACGTCGAGCTAGCGTCTAGAAGGAGCGGCCGGCCGGCGGCGCGGGAGCCGGCCATCGCGCCCGAGCGTCTAGACATTTGCATCTGTAAATCATTTTGAATGAGAGGTTACGGCGGCGATCGCGAGCCGGAGCAGGCCTTTTTCTTGCAACGGCGTGGTGGCGACACAGCGGGAGGGATCGGGAGCCCGCAGCCAAGGGAGGAAGTATGCCGCCGGCACCACGCAGGGCGTTCCTTCGTACCGATCTCTACACTGTCACCGTCGCCGGCCTCATTGCCGTGGCGGCGCTGGGTCCAGCCGCCGGCACCGGCTTCGCGGCGACGCCGCCAGCCGGCACCATCACCGACGCCAGCGGTCCGGTGACCTATACGGCCGGTCCCTTTTTTACCAGCAATGCGTCCGCCCAGGCCAACGGCACGCCGATCTGCAACGCGGCGCTGGCCTGCGACCAGTTCGCGCTCACCGTCTCCCTGTCGCCGGCCGTGGCCGCGGCGAACCGGGTCAAGATCCAGATCCAATGGCCGCTGACGACGGCGGACTTCGACCTCTACGTCTTCGACGCCGGCAACTCGCTGGTCGGGGAGTCGGCGACCAGCAATGACCCCGAGGCCGTGACCCTGCCGGCGGTCAACGGCAGCTACACGGTGATGGTGGCGCCGTTCAACCCGGCAGGGCAGAGCTTCACCGGCACCATCAGCCTGCTGCCGATCCCCGCGCCACCGCCACCGCCGCCCGGCATCCCGCCGCGCTACCAGACCTACGCCGCCCCGCCGGGGATCGCCGAGGCCTCCGGCGAGCCGTCGATCAGCGTCGACTGGAACCCGAACCAGGGCAGCCTGCGCCACGGCAGCGTGAACACCGGCGGAGTGGCGTTCTTTACCGCCAACGAGAACGAGTTGCGGGTGAGCTTCGACGACTGCTCGTCACCGGCCCGCAGCCTATGGGAGGACGTCACCAGCCCCACCGAGGGGGTGACCACCCTCGACCCGATCGGTTTCGGCGACCATGCGACCGGCCGCATCTACCAGTGCCAGCTCTCGGGCGGCCAGAGCCGCATCGCCTTCTCCGACGACGACGGCGGCAGCTGGACCCAGGCCCAGGGCGGGCCGTCCGATCAGGGTCCCGATCACGAGACCCTGGGCGGCGGGCCCTTCGCCGCCGGCGCGCCGCCCCATCCCCTCTACCCGCGCGCCGTCTACTACTGCTCCCAGAATGTCGCCGGCGGCGCCGAGTGCGGCCTGAGCCTCGACGGCGGCCTGACCTACCTGCCCGGCGTCGATATCTTCACCGTCACCCAATGCACCGGCGGCATCCACGGCCACGTCAAGGTGGCCCCGAACGACGGCACGGTGTACGTTCCCAACTCCTCGTGCGCCACCGGCTCGGGCACGCAGGGCGTGGCGGTGTCGAGCGACAACGGCGTCTCCTGGAACGACTACACGGTGCCCGGCTCGAGCGGCGGCGGCGATCCGTCGGTGGGGATCGGCGCCAACGGCACCATCTATCTCGGCTGGCAGAACGGCGACGGCCACCCGCACGTCGCGGTGTCGCACGACCACGGCCAGAGCTGGCAGAACAACGTCGACGCCGGCGCCGCGCTCGGCATCCAGAACTCGGTCTTCCCGGTGGTGGTGGCGGGCGACGACAACCGCGCCGCCTTCGGCTTCCTCGGCACGCCGACCGGCGGCAACTACCAGGACACCGTCAATTTCCAGGGCATCTGGCACTTCTACGTGGCCACCACCTTCGACGGCGGCAATTCGTGGTTCCTGGTGGATGCGACGCCTGACGATCCGGTGCAGGTGGGCTCGATCTGCACCGGCGGCACCACCTGCGGCGCCGACCGCAACATGCTCGATTTCAACGACGTCACCATCGACCGGGAGGGGCGGCTGGTGGCCGCGTTCGCCGACGGCTGCGTGGCGCCGGGCTGCACCGCCAGCTCGCCCTCGTCGTCGTCGCGCAGCGCCAAGGGGACGGTGGTGCGACAGTCCGGCGGGCGCCGGCTGCTGGCCGCCTTCGATCCGCCGGAGCCCGCGGCGCCGCCGGCCCCGCTGCCGCTGTCGGCGGTGCGCCAGGGCGGCGCCGTCACCGTCACCTGGGAGGCGCCCGACAGCGGCGGCACGCCGCTCACCGGTTACAACGTCTACCGCGGCACGACGAGCGGCGGCGAGACGCTGCTCGCCACGATCGGCGCCGGCAAGCCGTCGTTCCTGGACGCCACGGCCGCCGCCAACACCCCGTACTTCTACCGCGTCACCGCCGTCAACGCCCGCGGCGAGGGGCCGTCCTGCGGCGAGCTCACGGTGGTCGCCGGCAGCGTGCAGAGCGCCTGCGTGCTGCCCGGCATCACCGTGCTCACCGATCCGGCCGGCGATCAGACCGGCGCGCCGGCCAACACCGAGCTCGACATCACCTCGGTGTCACTGGCCGAGCCGTGGCTCGAGTCCTGCTCGAATCAGCTGGTGTTCACCCTCAAGGTCGCCGATCTCACCGTGGTGCCGCCGCAGGCGCAATGGACCGTCTTCTTCAGCCGGGCCAACGGCACCGAATACTTCGTCGCCATGGTTGCCAACGGCAGCGGCAATCCGACCGGCGTGCAGTTCGTCTACGGCCACACCTCCTCCGGCACCGGCGGGGTGCGGCAGCTGACCACCGACGGCAACGCCGACGCCGGCAGCGGCTTCACCAGCGACGGCACGATCACCATCGTGCTGTCGCTGTCGAAGCTGACCTTCAACCTGAACCCGCCGCCGGCCACGCTGCCGCCGCCGGCGGCGGGCGACAGCTTCGGCAACATCAACGCCATCACCCAGCAGACGGTCGGCGTGGTGCTGCTGACCGTCGACTCGACCGGCAGCAGCGGCTACACCCTGGCCGGCAACCGCTCCTGCGAGCCCAACAACCCGCCGATCGCCCAGCTGGCGGCGGCGCCGCAGGGCGGGCCGGCGCCGCTCTCCGTCGCCTTCGACGGCTCCGGCTCGACCGACCCCGACATGTGCGACACCGTCGCCTCGTACACCTTCGATTTCGGCGACGGCTCGCCGCCGGTCACCCAGGCCGCGCCGGTGGCCAACCACACCTACGTGCTCGACGGCGAGTTCCCGGCGCGTCTGAAGGTCGCCGACTCGCGCGGCCTGGCGAGCGCCAACACCGCGCAGCAGGTGATCGCCGTGGCGGGCGGCACGCCGGAGTGCGGGGCGGCCGGCGGCCTGTGCTACTACACGGTGCCTCCCTGCCGCGTCTTCGACTCGCGCGACGGCAGCCCGCTCGCCTCCGGCACCCAGGCCGCGGTGCAGGTGGGCGCCAAGTGCGGGGTGCCGATCAGCGCCAAGGCGGTGGCGGCCAACGTCACCGTCGTGGGGCCGACCGGCGCGGGGTTCCTCAGCGTCTATCCGGACGTGAGCTCGGACCCGCCCACGACCAGCACGATCAACTTCCCCGGTGGGCGGGTGCTGGCCAACAACCTGGTGGCCGGGTTGGCGGCCGGTGGCCAGGGCACGCTGGTGGTGCATCCGCAGGTGGCCGGCAACCCCGGCAGCGTGCACGTGGTGATCGACGTCAACGGTTACTTCCAGTGATCGCCTCGACCGCGGGCTGGAAGCTGCCGGCGCCCGGTACGGGAGGCTGGAAAGGCGCCTGTTCCGTCACTTCAGCTCTTTGTCGAGAACGTTGGCCAGCCGGGAACCGGCGACGGCGACACGCTCCCTGGCCAGCGACAGGGCCGCCTTGCGGTAGGCCGGGGTGATCTGGAACGGCCCATCGCCGAGGCCGATGGGCGGGTTCACGTAGACCAGGTGGGCGGCGTCGTCGAAGCTCTCCTGAACCCAATGGGTCGTGTCCAGATCGCCGGCCTTGTCGGCTGCCGCCGCCGGCAGGCTCCTGCCTACCTTCATGGCGGGGCCCGGTTTGGGGCTGGTGCCGAAGAGATCGTCCCAAAAGGCGTGCAGCTCGCCTTTGCACCCGGCCTTCGCCTTGCCCTTGCCGCCGGCGCACACCGCGACCTTGTTGCCGCCGTTGTCGCCGTCGGGATCGGCATGACTGAAGCGCGAGGCGCAATGCAGCGGCTGGTGCACGTCGCCCACCAGGTGGAGAAGCCAGACCAGGTCATACGACTTCAGCGCATCCGGGCTGTCGGAGGCCAAGGTGGCGCGAAAGGCGGCGATCTGGGTCTCGGCATTCGGTGTTGGCGGATCGTGCAAGGGCGTCCCGTCCTGCGAGAACGGCTCGTCGATGAAGTGCCAATATTTGTGCATCGCCACGTCGGCATAGCCGACGTTCTGGCCGGCAGTCCCGTCGTCGGGAGGGCGGTCGCCGCCGGCCGTGCCGTCGGACTTGTGCTGACCGTCCGATTTGATCTGGTCGGGCCAGGTGGCCGCGATCATGAACAGCATCTCGCTCTTGGTGGCAGGCGAGGTGTTGGCAGGAAGCAGCGCCATCCAGGCCTGATAGCTGGGATTCAGTTTGATCAGCGCATCCACCCGGTCGCGGACTTGCGGCGTGAGATTCTGATAGGCGACGTACGCCACCGCCATGTGCCCGCCGTTGCCCCAGCCGTATGCCGGCACCGCGGCGACGCCGGTCGACAGCACCACGAACGCGATCCGTCGCAGTCCCTTGCTCATCTCGCCGCCTCCCGTTCGCCTTGGATCCACTTCGTATCGACGACGATACCATGGGCCCCGGCGCCGGCCGGTTGAAACATGGGGTCCGTGTGGGTCGTACTCAGGCACGAGGAGAGCACCATGCTGAGCGTGCGTTCGCTGATCAAGATCTATCCAGGGCCGGTCACCGCCCTGGCGGGCATCGACCTCGACGTGCCGCCCGGGATGTTCGGCCTGCTGGGGCCGAACGGCGCCGGCAAGACGACGCTGATGCGCATCCTCGCGGGCCTGCTCGAGCCGACCTCCGGCAGCGTCACCCTGGACGGCGAGGACGTGGTGGCCGACCCGCGCCGCATCCGGCAGCGGCTCGGCTACCTGCCCCAGGAGTTCGGCTTCTATCCGCATCTGACCGGCGAGAAGATGCTGGTCTACCTGCTGCAGCTCAAGGGAGTCGAAGCGCCCGGCGGCCGCGAGCGGCTGGCGGCCGAGCTGTTGGAGCGGGTGAACCTGTCGGCCGCCGCCGGGCGCAAGGTCAAGGCCTACTCGGGAGGGATGCGGCAGCGGCTCGGCATCGCCCAGGCGATCGCCGGCGAGCCGCGCATCCTGATCGTCGACGAGCCCACCGCCGGGCTCGATCCCGAGGAGCGCATGCGCTTCTACCGGCTCCTCGCCGAGCTGGCGGCCGATCGCATCGTGCTGCTCTCGACCCACATCGTCGAGGACGTGGCGGTGCTCTGCCCCCGCTTCGCCATCATCCGCGCCGGCCGCTTGGTGGAGGAGACCTCGCCCAGCGCGGCGCGCGCCGCGATCGAGGGCAGGATCTTCGAAGGCCGCGTCGGCCGCGGCGACCTCGAGGCGCTGGGCCGCGAGCGCCGGGTGATCCAGGCGGTGCTGGTCGAAGGCGAGAACCGGGTGCGGGTGCACGTCCCGGAGGGCGCGCCGCCGGTAGGCTTCCGGGCGGTCGCCGCCACCCTCGAGGACGCCTACCTGCTGCGCATGGGGCAGGCGGCGTGAAGCGCGCCGCGGCGGTGTTCCGCCAAGAGCTCGGCCACGCCCTGTCACGGCCGCTGTTGCTTTTCCTGCTGGCGCTCCTGCTGCTGCTGAGCTTCGGCCTGTCGCGCGGCAACGTCACGCTGGGCTCCGGCGACTCGTCGGTGGGCGGCACCAAGGCTTGGATCACCTCCGAGTTCGCCTTCGCCTTCGTGCTGGCGCTGCTGGTCGGCCTGATCTACTCGTTCTTCGTCAGCATCGCCAGCGGGCTGGCGGTGGTGCAGGACGACGAGTGGAAGGTCTCGGAGCTGCTGCACGCGACGCCGCTCGGGCCCGGCGAGTACGTGTGGGGGAAGTTCCTGGCGGTGCTTGCCGTGTTCGGTATCGCCCTGGCCCTCCACCTGCTGTTCGCGATGGTCTTCAACCAGCTGGTGCCCAATCCGCACACGGCGGAGATTCGCGGCCCCTTCGCGCTCGGCAACTACCTGCGTCCGGCGCTGGTGTTCGCGGCGCCGGCGCTGGTCTTCGTCGCCGGTGTCTCCTTCTACCTCGGCGAGCGGACGCGGCGGCCGCTGCTCGTCTCGCTGTTCCCGCTGGGACTGCTGCTGCTCGCGGTTTTCTTCCTCTGGGAGTGGTCGCCGGTGTGGCTCGATCCGCGGCTCAACCGCGCGCTGATGCTGGTCGATCCCTACGGTTTCCGCTGGCTCAACGAGACCTGGCTGCGGCTGGACCGCGGCGCCCATTTCTACAACACGGCGCGCATCGGCCTCGACGCCGGCTTCCTCGCCAGCCGCGCCGGGTTCCTCGGGCTGGGCCTGCTGGCGGTGCGGCTCGCCGAACGCAACCTGGCCCGGCGGTTGCGGGGCGCCCGCCCCGTCGCAGGCGCCGCAGGCACCGCCGTCACCGCCGGTGTCGGCGAGCCGGCGCCGGCGGCCGGGCCTGCCCCGGCGGCGGCGGCCGCGGTGGCGGGAGCGGCCTGGCCGGCCGCGGCGGCGGCAGGCAATGCCGGCCGGCCGGGGCCGCTGGCCGGCCTGGCGATGCGCAGCCGGCAACCCGGGCTGTGGTCGGGCTGCCTGCCGGTGGCGCGCGCCGAGCTGCACAACCTGTTCGGCAGCCCGGGTATCTACCTCTTCGGCGTGCTCATCCTGATGGAGACGATCCTCGACAGCGCCGTCGCCCTGGGCCCGTTCGACACCGAGGTGCTGGTCACCCCCGGCGACATGGCGGTGCAGACGCTGGGGTATCTGAGCTTCCTGCTCTGCCCGCTGCTGATGTACTACACCGTCGAGGCGCTCGAGCGCGACCGCTCGACCGGCCTCGCCCCGATCTCCCTCGCCTCGCCGACCCCGACCGGCTCGCTGCTGCTCGGCAAGGCGGCCGCCAACGGCGTGCTGGCGGCGGCGATCCTGGCGATCACCTTCGCCGGCTGCGCCGTGACACTGCTGTGGCAGCGGTCGGTGCCGGTCGCCGCGGGCCCCTTCCTGCTGATCTGGAGCCTGCTGCTGGTGCCGACGTTGCTGCTGTGGACCGCCTTCGTCATGGCGGTGCAGACGGCGTTCGGGCAGCGCACCGTGACCTACGGCATTTGCATGGCGGCGCTCGCCCTCACCGGTTACCGCGCGGTCACCGGGACGATCAACTGGGTGGGCAACTGGCCGCTGTGGCGCGCCGTCCGCTGGAGCGCTCTCGGGCCCTTCGAGGTCGACCGGCGCGCGCTGCTGCTGTCGCGGCTGGCGGCAGCAGGGATGGCCGGCTGTCTGGCGGTGATCGCGGTGCGCGCCTTCAGGCGGCGCGAGCCCGACGCCATGGGCACCGTCCATCGCCTGCAGCCGCGGGCGCTGGCGCGCCGGGCGCGGCGCCTGGCGCCGTTCGCCCCGCTCGCGGCGGTGCCGCTGGTCGCCGGCTCGCTGCTCTGGCTCGCCGTGGTCTATGGCTTCCAGGGCGACGCCGCGATGAAGCAGCAGAAGGACTACTGGAAGCAGAACCTCGGCACCTGGAAGGACTCGCCGGTGCCGGCGATCGCCGCGGTCGACCTCGACGTCACGCTCGATCCGCCCCGCCACTGGTTCCATACCCGCGGCACCTACCGGCTCTGGAACGACCGCGGCGCGGCCCTGGCGCGCTTCGCCATCACCGGCATGCCGGGTTGGCGGAAGGTGACCTGGACGCTCGACGGCAAGCCCTACCAGCCGGCGGACCGCTCGGGGCTCTATGTCATCGCGCCGCCACAACCGCTCGCTCCCGGCGCGCGGCTCGCCGTCGGCTTCGATTGCGAGGGGCTGTTGCCCAACGGGGTGTCCAAGGACGGCGGCGAGCTGCGCGAGTTCATCCTGCCGTCGGGGGCGGTGCTCACCAGCATCACGCCCAGCTTCATGCCGGTGCTCGGCTTCGTCGAGGAGATCGGCGTCGACAAGGACAACCGCTACGAGCCGCGGGTCTATCCACCTGACTGCTACCTGGGCAGGACCGATGCCGCCTTCGGCAGCAACTCACCGTTCACCACCCGCATCCGGGTCACCGCGCCCGCCGCCTACACCGTCAACTCGGTGGGAGTGCTGGAGAGCGAGAGCGTGGCGGCGGGCCGGCGCACGGTGGTCTGGCGCAGCGACCAGCCGGTGCACTTCTTCAACCTCATCGCCGGCCGCTGGCGGGTGCGGCGCGGCCAGGGGACGGCGATCTTCTACGATCCGCGCCACGCCTACAACGTGCCGGCGATGAGCCGCGTCCTCGACGCCGCGCGGCTGTGGTACTCGCGGTGGTTTTATCCCTATCCCTGGCGGGAGCTGAAGCTCTCGGAGTTCGCGGCGCATGCCAATTACGCCCAAGGATTCCCCACCGACATCAGCTTCTCGGAGGGCATCGGCTTCCTGACCAAGCCCGACTTCGAGACCGACGCCGTGTTCGTGGTGACCGCCCACGAGTCCGCTCACCAGTGGTGGGGAAACCTGATCGTTCCCGGCAAGTGCGCGGGCGGCGACCTGCTCTCCGAGGGCATGGCCCACTTCTCGACCCTGCTGCTGACCGAGCAGGTGAAGGGCCTCGCGGCGCGCCTCGAATTCGCCAAGCGCCTCGAGGAGAGATACGGCCGCAACCGCCATCCCGACGCCGAGCGGCCGCTGGTCGAGATCGACGGTTCCCGATCCGGCGACACCACGGTGACCTACGACAAGGGCGGCTGGGTTTTCTGGATGCTGCTGCGGCAGCTGGGGCGCGAGCAGGACCTGGCCGGCCTGCGCCGCTTCGTCGCCGACTGGAAGGACAGCCCGGACCACCCGGTGCTGCAGGATTTCGTGGCCGCGATGCGGCCGTTCGCGGCGGACCCGGCGGCCTATGACGCCTTCGTGCGGCAGTGGTTCTTCCAGGTGGTGGTGCCGGAGTACCAGCTGCGGGAGGCGCGGAAGCGGCAGGTGGCGGCGGCGGCCGGCGATTGGGAGGTGACGGTGATGGTCAGGAACGCCGGCAGCGGCAACATGCCGGTCGAGGTGGCGGCGGCGCGCGGCCGGCGCTTCGACGCGGTGGGCCGGCCGGAGGCGGCCTACCGCGACGCCCGCGCCACGGTGGTGCTGGGCGCCGGCGAGGAACGCCGCGTCATTCTGCGCTGCCGGTTCGAGCCCGACACCGTGGTGGTCGATCCGGACGCGCTGGTGCTGCAGCTGCGGCGCAAAGCAGCCGCGGCCAGGCTGTAGTAGGCCTGGCCGCGGTGGTCGTCGCGGTAGGTGATTGCGAAGCGGTGTTTCCCGGGGTGCCGGGTGCCGGTTGCCGGGACCCGGGATTCCGGGTCGAGGCCGCTAGTGATGATCCCAGTGGCCGCGGCGGAAGTAGTGGCGGCCTCCGCGCAGCTCGTAGTGGGGGGCGACCCAGCGCGCTTCGGCGTGCGGCGGATGGTCCCAGCGGCCAGGCGTCCAGACGTAGTGGTGGACGCCGACGTCCCAATCCCAGAAACCGCCGATCCAGACGTAGCCCGGACCGGGCGAGTCGACCACCGTCTCTTCCTGCACCGGTGGCGGCGGACCGTCCACCTCGAACTCTCCCTCGACCCCGACGCCGGCGACAGGACGCACGTAGCAACCGGCGGCGACGAGGCTCAGGGCCAAGGCGGTCAGGAGCAGCGAGGCCCTGAGCCGGCTGGCGAATGGCGTGTGCATGACTTCCTCCTTGTCGATGAACCGCGATTTTGGAGGAGCCGGTCGGCGGCTGGTGCCCGCACCAGCCGTGGCCAGCTCCTCGACGACGCTGGCAGGAAGGGTAAGTGCAAGAAGAATGCCGCCGATGGGCACGCCGCGGCGCGCCCGGCATCACCTCCTGCCGAGGCTCAGGGCAGGCGCGGGCGGCCGCCGGCCCAGGCCACCGGGTAGCGGACGCAGGGGCCGGCCACGGGATCGGCGAGGTGCGCCGGATAGCAGGCCGGCGGCCCGTAGATGCCGTACGGGTCGATGAAGTACCAGCCCTGATCGGCCGGATCGCGGCGGGCGAAGAAGACGTGCAGATGGGTGTTGGGACCGCCCGCGCCGCGCTTGCCGCCCGGGCCGGTGTTGCCGGCCCAGGCCAGGAACTGCCCGGCGGCGACGTGCTTGCCGAGCAGCCGCATGTCGATGGTCTCGGCTTCGGTGCCCCACTGCCGAGGGTCGAGATGGCGGCTCGCCTGGTCCTCGGCGCAGCCGGTGGCGAGGAGGTGGACGCGGTAAGGAGCGATCTCCCGTTCGCCGGCTGGCGGCTGTGCCATGGTCTGGGACCATGCGGCCGCGCAGTCGTGCCGGGCGCCGTCGCGCAGGTGCATGTAGATCGTGCGGTAGGCGTCGGGGACGCCGCCGGCGTCGTGGCTGACGACGATGGTGTTGCCGGACCACGGATCCCAGCCGATGAACACGACCTTGCCCGGCGCGGCGGCGCGGGCGGCGAAGGTGAGCGCGTCGTCGCGGCTGAAGTCGGCGGCGTGATGCCAGCTGCCGGGGCCGTAGAGCCAGACGGCGCGGCGCCGGACCGCGGGGTCGGCGAAGGGCAGGGTGAACGGGGCGTCGGCGACGGCGAGGGCGGAGAGGCGGACATAGCGATTGCCGCCGTCGCTGACGACCGGCCAGTGATAGGTCACGGTCTGGCCGGCGGCCGGCGTGCCGCAGGTGCCGGGCCGGCCCTGGCAGTGGGTGGCGGTGGCGCGAATGCGGTAGTCGTAGGAGCGGCTGGCGATGATCTGGTTGGCGCAGGAGTCCGGGCAGGCGCCGGGCGCCACCGCCAGGGCGATCAGCCGCTCGCCCTTGGCGGCGAGCTCGTGCCAGCGGGACTCGAAGCTCTCCCAGTCGCCGGTCCACAGGGAGCCGGCTTCGGCGCCGGCCCGCCAGAGGCCGGCGAAGCGGCGGCGGCCACGGTCGTCGTCGTAGGCGTCCACGTCCACCAGCCGCAGGCCGCGGCCGGCGAGGTCGGCCTGGCTGCGCGCCAGGCCGGGGCCGTCGAGGCCGGTGAGCAGCTGGTGATCGCCGGTGCCGGCGCTCCACAGCGCCAGGAAGCGCAACCGGCCGTGGTCGCGGTAGGCCCTCAGCCTGGCAGGCCGCAGGCCCCGCCCGGCCTGGGTCTCGTCGAGGCTGGCCAGCGCGGCTCCGTCGAGGTCCAGGGCGAGCTCCTGGCGTTCCTTGCCGGCGCGCCAGGCGCCGAGGAACTGCCGCTGGCGCCCCTCCTCGAAGGTGTCGACGTCCACCAGACGAAGGCCGTGGCCGGCAAGCTCCCGGTTGCGTGCCTGGAAGGCCGCCGCGTCGAGGCCGGTCAGCAGCTCTTCGGTGCCGCCGCCTTCGCGCCAGGCGCCGGCGTAGCAGCGGTGTCCGCCCGCGGTATAGGTGCGCACGGCGGCCAGATGGAGTCCCTGGGCGGCGGCCTGACGCCACTTGGCCTGGAAGGCCTGCCAGTCCGGCAGCGCCCAGAGCAGGTAGGCGTCGCTGCCGCGGCTGAAGACGCCGGTGAAGACCGGCTCGGCCGGCAGCGGCCGGGCCGCGCCGGCGGCCAGCGCCAGGGCGAGTGCGACGGCGAGCGCCAGGGAGGGCACCGCCGGGTTCGAAGGCCTCATCCGGCGGGGATGGTAGCACCGGGTGGGCTCGGCCCGGCGCCTACGAGCCGCCGCCGGCGAGGGCGACGACCAGATCGACCAGCGCTTCGAGGTCGCGGAGGTCGGCGACCTCGACCGGGGTGTGGGTGTAGCGGCAGGGCCAACCGAGGGGCAGCACGGCGGCGTCGCCGGCCTGGAAGGGGACGCCGTCGTTGCCGCCGGCAATGATGCCCGGCTGCAGGGCAATGCCGCGCCGGCGGCCAAGGTCGAGGAGCTGGGCGAGCAGCGCCGGCGGCGCGTTCGCGGGCACCACCGCGCCGCGGCCGAGCGGGGCGTAGGCGGCACGGTGCGACTCGCGCGGGGAGTCGGCGGTGGGGAAGGCGTCCACCGGAAAGACCCGGCGCCGGCCGCCCAGGCGATGGGCGAGCGCCGCGGCCCCGAGATAGCCGATCTCTTCGCGGCTCGTCCAGGCGAAGGTGACCACGCGCCCCAGCCGGGCGAGACGGGTTGGATCGAGGCGGCGCAAGGCGAGCAACAGGACGGCGGCGCCGGCGCGGTCGTCCAGGCTGCGGGCGGTGACCCGGTCGCGCCCCAGGCGCAGCAGGGTTTTCGGCATGGTCACCGTCGCCCCTGCTTGGACGCCGAGGGCGGCGATCCTTGCCGGGCCGGTGGGGACAAGACCGAGGCCATACCCAAGGAACAGTGTGAGGCCGCGGGCCGGCGAGCGGCGGGAGGCCGTGAGCCAATCGGGGCGCGGCTCGAAGACCGCCGGCACCGGGCCGCGGTGGCCGTGGACGAGCGCCGGCTGCGCCTCCCACAGGGAGCTCTGCAGGCCTCCCATCGGTTGCAGCTCGAGGCGGCCGTCCGCGAGCACGGCGCCGACCCGGAAGCCGATCTCGTCCATGTGGGCCATGAACAGGAGGCCGCCGGCAGCATTTGCCGGGTCGCGCGATCGTGCCGCGTCGATGGTGCCGACCGCGCCGACCGTGACCGAAAGGTTGCCGGCCCAGTCGACGGTCGGATGGGCCCAGGTCGGCAGGCGTGCGGCGATCGCGCCGCGTACCGCGGCCTCGTTGCCGCTGACGCCGTAGCGGGCGACCAGCTCGCCGAGCAAAGCCACGGTTTCGGAGAGCGGCGATGGTGAAGCGGGCGCAGGACGTGACGATGCCGCGCGCGGTGGCGGTGCCGGTCTGGTGGTGCGGTTGACAGCGGCAACGTGGGGCGCTTTGGATCCAGGCGGGTGGCCGAGGAAACAGAGCAACGCGGACGTGAGGCGCTCGGTGTCGGCCAGCGAAATGGTTTCGACAGGGGTTCCCGGGTACAGTGCGGGCAACCCCAGGTAGCCAATATCGGTCCATGGATCCGGTGCGGGCACGGCATTTCCACGCGGCGGCGCAAGCAGGTATGGGACCGTCTGCGTACCTGCCAGCTTGTCGGCCAGGGCACCTGCCGCGAGCAGGCCGGTTCCGGGCGCCGGCAGGGCAGCCGGCCGCGGGCGCCCGTCCGGGCTTGGTTGCCACCCGAAGTCGCGGCCGAGGACGACGATGCTCGAGACCGGGCCGTACTGCCGCAGCAGCTCGTCGAAGTCAGGGCGCCGCTTGGAATCCTGCACGGTCCAGGCGAAGGTTGCAGTGCCGCCGCCCGGCGCGGCATGAAGGCGGCGGGCGGCCTCGGCCGCCGCCAGGCAGGCGGCCCGCATTCGCGCCGAGGGGCCGGCGATCAGGTCCCCGCCCAGACGGACCGGGCGACGGTCGAGGGTCACCGGATCGCCCGTCCGGATGCCGAGGCCGGTCGCCTGCGCGGCGTCCTCGGCGCCGACGTCGACGAAGGCGTCCGCGAGGGCGAACGGCGGCGCGGGCGGCGCGGCCGGCGCGGCGTGAGGCTGCAGATGGATCGAGGGCGCCGCCACCACCCCAGGGACCTCGCCCCGGGCGCCGGCCACCCAGACCACCTGGCCTTCATGGGCTTGCACCCAGAGAGTGCCGGCGAAAGGAGCGTCGGCAGGGAGAGCGAGGCGCAGGTAGCCGTTGCCCGAGATCTCGCGGACCACGAACCCGGGCTCGGTCAGCGGGCAGAGGATCAGCCGTCGCGGCTGGCCCGAGCCAAGCGCGACGCTCAGATTGCCTTGCGCGTCGGAGCGCACCGGCAGCTTGGCCAGTCGTTCCCGCAGGAAGGCAGCGGCCGGTCGCTCGCGCCCTGCCGCCGCCGGCAGGCGCAGCAGGGCCACGAGCTCCGGGCCGAGGTCCGAGGCGCCACTGGCAGCGACAGCCGCAGGCGCCAGTCCGGCGAGCGTGATCACGATCCCGGCGACACGGCGCCGGCCGGGCTGCGAGCCGTGGCAGGTCATGCCGTCGAATCGCCTGTCATGGGTATGCCCTCGCACTCGATCTCCGAGCGCCAGGGTATCGCCTACGATGCCCGGCGACCAGCGGGAGGAGGTGCACCGCAGCACCCGGCGTCACGAAATAAGATAGCGGGATGCCCGACACGCGGAGACTGCCTCGCATCCTGCTCGCCACCCTGGTGCTCGCGGTCCCGGCCGCCGTCGCGAGCGGCGCCCCGCCGGCGCCGCCCGCCGGCGCGGGAACCTCGGGACCTCCCGTCGCTCCGGCGGCGGCGGCATCGCCGGCCGTTCCTCCCGCCGGCAAGCCCGCCAAACCTTCCCCGCCCGACGCGGGGGCGCCGGAGGCGCTGCCGCCGCCGCTGCCCATCGAGGTGACGCGCGGCTGGCTCGACAACGGACGCGGCGACCGGCTGCGAACCTCCATCAGCCGCCCGCGGCGGGCGGCGCGAGCGGAGAAGCTGCCGGCGATCCTGGTCGTCGGCTGGCTGAGCTGCGATCCGGTGGCGCCAGCCAAGAGCGACGAGACCGACATCGCGATGCTCGACGAGCTGGCGGCGCGCTCCGGAGCGATGATGTTGCGGGTCGAGAAGCCGGGGGTCGGCGGCAGCCAGGGGACGGTCTGCGCCGATGCCGACTTCCAGCGCGAGTTGGCCGGTTACCGGGCCGGCCTGCGCCTGCTCGAATCCATGGCCGGCGTCGACCGGACGAAGATCTTCCTGCTGGGGATCAGCAACGGCGCCGCCGTCGCGCCGCTGGTCGCCGCCGGCGAGCCGGTTGCCGGCTACGTCGTCGCCGGCGGCTGGGTCAAGACCTGGTACGAGCACATGCTCGAGAACGAGCGCCGCCGCCTGCGCCTGGCGGGCTCGACCCCTGGCGAGGTGAACGACCGGTTGCGGCTCACCGCCCAGTTCTACGACCTCTACCTCAACGGCGGCAAGACCCCCGGCGAGGTGCTGCAGCAGCGCCCCGACCTGGCGCCGGTGTGGGAGGGAGGCCAGGATCTCACCCACCAGTACGGCCGCCCGGCGGCGTTCTTCATCCAGCTGCAGCAGCTCAACCTCGCGGCGGCCTGGAGCGGCGTCCGCGCGCCGGTGCTGGTGATCCACGGCGAGTACGACTGGATCATGAGCCGCGAAGACCACGAGATGATCGCGGCGCTGGTCAACCATCAGCAACCCGGCGCCGCGCGCTTCGTCGAGGTGCCGCAGATGGATCATCTTTTCGGCCGTCACGACAGCGCCACCGAGGCCTTCCACAAGCTCGGCCACGGCGAGCTCGCCGGCGACGTGATGGAGCTGATCCTGGACTGGCTGCGGCTGGCCGAGAAGCCGGCCGGCGGCGCCTGAGACGGCGCCCACAGCCCGGTCTGGAACCTCTTCGACCTGCTGCCCAGCGGCCGGGACGGTTGGATGCCGCGCTTCGGCTACGACGGCTGAACGGGTGCCGCGGGCGGGCTGCGGTCAGGCCTACTTCGCGGCCCGTGGCGCGAGGATCTTCTGCAGGAGGTCGGGGAGGGCGGGGTCGCGCTCGAGATGGGGGTGGCGCTCGCCGTCGTGGTAGTCGATCTGGAAGGTGCGGACCACATCGCCCTGTTCGGCCGTGATCGCGATCGGCTCGGTGGCGTGCGCCGCCGTTTTCAAGGCGTCGGCGGCGGCATCGGCCGACCACTTGGCGGCGTTCACCGCGATCACCTTCATGCCCGGGCCGAGGCCGGCGGTCCAGGCCGGCGAGCCGACGACGACGTCGATCACGGTGCCGTCCAGCTTGACCCAAAGCCCCAGGGAGAAGCTGAGGTCCACCGCCTCCTGGGTGCGGGCCCCAGCCTCCTGGTACTCGTTCGGCTGGTCGTTGTAGACCAGCCGCCAGCCGGCGGCGGCGATGCCGCCGAGCGGGGCGCGCGGCTGGACCGCTTCGACCCGGCTGGCGAAGAAGCCTCGCCAGTCGAAGGGGACGATGCGGCCAAGCGCTTCGAAGACGTCGCCGGCGGTGTAGGGCACGACCGCCGGCGGCGTGTTGCTGCCGCCGAAGAAGGCACGGCAGAAGTCGTCCAGCGACCTGGTCTGGCCGCTGCGCTGGCGCAGCACCGTGTCGGCCTCGAGCCAGATCAGCGCCGACTCGTCGTAGTAGTCGCGGCCGCGCCGGTACGCCGTCCAGGCGGCGGGGGCGTCGTCGAACGCCGGCACCGCGGCGGCCGTGTCCACCAGTGGCCGCCACCGGCGCCCTGGGCGGTTGTGGTCCAGCGTCGCCGCGATGAAGGCCAGATGCTCGCGGCTCTGCTCGGGCGTGCGGATGCCGCTGCGCACGGTCAGCACCACGTCGCCGAGGTACCGCGTCAGCCCTTCATAGACCCATAGCAGGTCGGTGCGCAGCGGCGCCAGGGGATCGGCGGTTGCCAGGCCCGCGGGGCGGCGGTACTTGCCGTTCCACGAGTGCACGTATTCGTGAGGCAGCAGCGTTCCGCCGCGCAACAGCTGCGCGGGATCGGTGAACAGCGCGGCGCGGCCGCGGTTGTCGCTCGACTCGTGGTGCTCGAGGCCGTTCTGGTCGAGCGAGTCGTCGAGCGCCACCAGCCAGTGATATTCGCCGTAGTGACGCGCTCCGAACAGCGCCGCCGCCTCGGCGGGCAGCCGGCGGTAGGCGGCGATCCGCGACGCCGGGACCTCGAGCTCGGCGGCGCGGCCGGCCGCCAGGCTGATGCGCACCGGCGCCGCGCCGAGGGGGTCAGGCAGCTCGATGGTGCGGAAGACGTCGCCGGCCAGCAGCGGCGAGTCGAGGAGCGTGTACAGGCTGACGGTGGCGAAGGTGGTGGCGTCCGCGGGCCGGCCTGGCTGCGGCTCCTGGCGGTCGCCGGCCCGCTTCGCGGCGGCGGGCTCGGCGTGGAGCGCGGTGTCGTATTGCCATCTCTGCGGCAGGCGCAGGCTGGCGTGGATCGGGATCTCGGCGGCGGCGCGTCCCAGCGGATAGACCAGCAGATCGTGCCAGTCGACGATCGCGAGGTGAGGGGTGGCGTTGGGGGTCTCGCCGTAGCCGCTGCCGAACGTGGCCGGCGGCGACAGGTAGTCGAGCTCGACGGTCACGGCGTCCGCGCCGGCCGGCACCTCGAGGCGAAGGACGTACATCTCGAGCGGGTCGCGCTGCCACGGCAGCGCCTTGCCCAGCGCCGTGACGGTGAAGCCGGCCAGCTGGGTGATCGGGCCGGTCGGCGTGTGCTCGCCCTGGATCCACTCGGGGTAGGCGAGGGCGAGCGGACCGGGGGCGGCCGGGATGACGAGCCGCGAATGGAAGACGCCGCGCGGGGCGTCGCTGGCGTCGACCAGCAGGTCGATCGCCGGCCCGCTCGCGGCGGGTACGGCCGCTGCCGTGCCGGCCGCGGCAGTCGCGGTCGTCGCGGTGGTGGCGGCGAGGAGGACCATCGCGGCGAGCATCATGCACCTCGAGGATTGGGCACGGAGCATCGGTCGGGCTGGATGGTGCCACCGGTGCGGCCGGTAGCGCACGGTGCGGCCGATGGTAGCAGATGCGGTGCCGCGAACCTCTCGGCGGCGCCGGTTGACAGTCGCTTGCCGCCGCGCTAGCCTTCTACAGATATTCTATAGGAGCGATCCTGGCATGCCGCGAAAAGCGCCGGAAGCATCGGCAGCGCCGGAAGCACTGCCGCCGGAGCCAGGCGAGACGCGCCTGCTGCAGGGGACGCTCGACCTGCTGATCCTCAAGGCCCTGGCGCTGGGCGAGCTGCACGGGCTCGGCGTCTCGCGCCGTATCGAGCAGATCAGCCGCGGCACCTTCCAGGTCAAGCCAGGGTCGTTGTTCCCGGCCCTGCACCGGATGGAGGAGGCCGGCTGGCTGGCCGCCGCCTGGGGCGAGTCGGAGACCCGCCGGCGCGCCCGCTACTACCGGCTGACCCGGGCGGGCCACCGCCAGCTCGCCGCCGAGACCGCGCAGTGGCAGCGCATCGCGCTGGCCATCGCCACCGCGCTGCAGGCAACCTGACCAGGACTGCCAGGTTCTGCCTCGGACCGCGTCGTGTAGACTGCGCTGCGGAGATCACCAGACTGCGGCGCTCGGCGGTTCCGACCTTGGCGGCCGGGGGGCGAAGCGCTACGCCGGTGGGAGGCTCCTCCATGCCCGAGATGGCGCCCCAGGAAGACCGGCGATCATCGCGACCTTCGCCGCCACGATCGCCGGGTCCGCCGGCTGCCGCGACCTCGCCGGCCGCGCCGGGCACGGCGGCCCAGGCCGCGCCCCGGCAGCCCCGGCATCGGCGGCGATCCCCCCGTAGCGCCTCGCGTGTCGCGGCGCACTGCTAGATGAGGGGAACGCCCCATACCCAAAAGGAGAGGTCATGAAGAAGAGAGCGGACTGGAAGCTCACGCTGCACCGCGAGACGCTGCGCAACCTCGAGCCCCGCGAGCTGGGCGATGCGGCCGGCGGGATATCGACCATCCCGGAGTGCACCACGACCGCCGGCACCGCCTGTCCGACCAACCACACCAACGCCTGCTCGGTCTGCCGCGTCTGCTGATCCCGCCGGATCGCCGTCCTCCGGCATCCCTGGACGGGGTGCCGGAGCACCGCCTGCCGCCCGGCTCCGGAGCCGGCCCGAGGTTTGATGGCGCCGGGCTGCCGGCGCTGGCCGGCGCCTGGCTGCCGGGCCTGTCGGGCGCCTGGCTGCCGGCGCTGGGCGCCTTCGCCGCCGGTCTGGCCTGCGCGCTGGTGCTGGCCGGCGTCACCCATCCTGACGCGATCTTCCCCAAGTACCTCGAGGCGGCAACGGCGCCGGCGGCGGAGCGGGCCGAGCGGCTGCTCGATTACAGCCCTCTGTACCTCGGGCTGGTCCGGGCGCTGCTTCCCCTGGGCTACGCCGGGATCCTCGCTGTCCAGGCCGCGCTGCACGCCGCGACGGCGGCCGCCGCGGCGCTGGCGGCGACGCTGCTGGCGGGCCGGCGGTGGGCCTGGGTGGCCGGCCTGGGAGTGGCGTCGTACCGTCCCTTCCTGGTCTATTGCGGGATGCTCGAGCCGGAGACCGTGATCGTCGCCTGCCTGGCGCTCGCGGTGCTCTGCGGGCTGCTCGCCAGGGCGCGGCTGAGCGGAAGAGTGGCGGCGACGCCGGCACCGGGCAGCGCTCCGGTCGCCGCCGTGGCCTTTGCCGCGCTCGCCTTCGGCTGCCTGGCGGCGGCGGCGCTGGGGCGGCCCCAGCATCTGCTGCTGATCCCGGTCTGGGCGCTGTGGATGGCCGCGGCGGCGCCGCCCGGCCGGCCGCGGCGGGCGGCACGGCGGCTGATCTGGACGGCGGCGCTGCTGGTCGGCGTTGCCGTGCTCGGCCCGCCGCTGGTCACCCGCGCGCGCCTCACTGGCGTGCCGGTGATCATGAACCCGGGAGCGGTGTTCTACGAGGGCAACGGTCCCGGCGCCACCGGCCTCACCCGCTTCGCGCCGCCGGCGGTGATCCGGCTCGAGCGGAGCCACCGCGAGACCGTCGACTACGGGCACGTGGCGTACCGGCGGATCGCGTCCGCCGCCGCCGGCCGCCGGCTCGGGCCGCTGGCCGCCAACCGCTACTGGACCGGCCTGGCGTGGGAGGCGATCGCCGCCCGGCCGACGGAAGCGATCAGGCGGTGCGCCCGCAAGGCGTTGCTCGCCCTTGCCCCCTATGAGGGCCACGACCTGCTGATCGCGGAGCGGCTGGACCGCCGGCTGCGGCGGTGGTTGCCGTGGGGGTTCGCGTTGCCGCTGCTGGCGCTGCCCTGGGTGGCGCTCGCCCGCCGTGGCCGCCTCGCCGAGCTGGCCGGGCCGCTGGCGGTGGCGGCGCTGGCCTTCGCGGTGCAGGCTGCCGTCTACGCCTCGGCGCGGCAGCGGCTGCCGGCCGCCCTGGCGCTGTGGATCGTGCTGCCGGCGCTGGCGGCGGACCTGACGGGCGGCCGGACGAGCGCCGCCGTGCGGCCGCTCCTCGCCCTGCTGCTGGGGGTTGCCCTGGCGCTCGGCCTGGCGGCGGCGACGGCGCGGGTGGCGGTGCTCGACCAGCTGGGCTGGGACGCCCTCCTGGGGCGGCAGCCGGCAGCCCTGGGGGAGGTCCTGTGCGCCGCCCAGGACGGGCGGCTGCTGCGGCCGCGGCTGCGCCAGGCGGCGGAGCGCCTGGCCGCCGGCGTCGACCTCGCGCGCCGCGGCCGCCCGGCCGCCTCGCTGCAAGTGCTGGCGCCGCTGCTCGGCGGCGACGGCGACTACACCAGCGACGACCGCGAGATCGCGGTGCCGCAGTACTGGGCGGCGCTCGACCTGCTGGCCCTGGGGGACCGCGGTCGGGCCGCCGGAATGGCCGCTGCCGCCTGGGAGATGCGGCCCGCCGACGCTCGCGCCGCCGCGCTCGCCCTGCGCCTCGCCCGGCCGCGGGAGGCGGCGCCGCCGGCCGCCTGGCGGCCGCCGGGAACCGATCCGGTCAGCGCCCGGCTGGCGCTCGCCGCCGTGGCCCTCGCCGACGCCGACCGCGCGGCCGCCTTCGCCCTGCTGCGGCCGCTCGCCGCCGGTTTCCCCGAGCTGGCGCCTGCAACAAACTTCGTCGAGGGGCGTATCCAGGGCGGACCGGCGCCGCAGGCCACTCCGGCTACCGCACGGTGAAGGTGCGCGATACGGCCGGACCCTGTATAGTTCGCCGGCGAACGAGCCTTGCGCGGTACCACCCCGACGTCCATGTGAGCAGCTGGCGACGGACAGGTGGCCGGGGCCTGGCTCGGGCGCGGGAGGGAGCGCCGACGCGAGTAGCGCGCGGCGGACCGCGCGGCATGGCGAGATCCTGGTTGGCATGGAGCCCGATATGAACTCTCGAACGCGAAATCCCCGCCGGTCCCGGACCGCGGGGGTGCTGCTGGCCGGCGTCATGGCGGCCGGCGGCGCCTGCGGTGCCTGCGGCAGTGGTGCCGGCGGGCCTGGCGGACCTGGCGGCGGAGCCGGCGGCGGTATGCCGGCGATGCCGGTGCCGATCACCACGGTCGCCGAGGCGCCGCTGCGCGATGCGACCGAATACGTGGCGACGCTCAAGTCGCGCCACACGACCAACGTCCAGCCGCAGGTCGAGGGCGTCATCACCCGCATCCTGGTCAAGTCGGGCGACCGGGTCGTCGCGGGGGCGCCGATGATGCAAATCGACCCGGAGAAGCAGCGCGCCACGGTGCATAGCCAGGAAGCGACGCAGGCGCTCAAGCGGGCGGCGCTCAACTATGCCAAGGAGCAGCGGCAGCGCATGGCGACGCTGTACCAGGGCGGCGCGGTGAGCAAGCAGCAGCTCGACGAGGCGGAATCCGGACTCGCCCAGGCGCAGGCGGATTACGACGCGGTGGGCGCCCAGGTCAAGGAGCAGGAGGTGCAGCTGGCCTACTACCGGGTGGTGGCGCCGGCCGCCGGCGTGGTCGGCGACGTGCCGGTGCGCACCGGCGACCGCGTGACCACCGCGACCCTGCTGACCACCATCGACCAGAACGACGCCCTCGAGGTCTACATCTCGGTGCCGATCGAGCACGCCAAGGACCTGCGGCTCGGCCTGCCGGTCGAGGTGCTGGGGGGCGACGGGGCGCTGGTCGCCAGCACCCAGGTCAACTTCATCTCGCCGCAGGTGGACAATCAGACCCAGGAGGTGCTGGTCAAGGCGCCGGTGCCCAACGGCCCGCGCGGCTTTCGCGCCGACCAGTTCGTGCGCGCGCGGCTGATCTGGAACACGCACCCCGGAGTGGTCGTCCCGGTGCTGGCGGTGACGCGCGTCAACGGCCAGTACTTCGTCTTCGTCGCCGAGCCTGGCGGCGCGCCCGGTGGCCCGGGAGGTCCCGGCGGTGCGCCCGGCGGCGCTGCCAACGGAGCGGCCAGCGGCGGTCCGGGTGGCGGCGGTCCGGGTGGCGGCGCCCCCGGCGGCGCGCCGGCCGGACTGGTTGCCCACCAGCGCCCGATCAGCGTCGGCGACGTGGTGGGCAACGACTACGTGGTCACCGCCGGGTTGAAGCCCGGCGAGCGGGTCGTCTCCGGCGGCGTGCAGAAGCTGGCCGACGGCGTGCCGATCATGGAGATGCCCGCCGGTATGGGTGGCGGCGCGCCGGCCGGTCCCGGCGGACCCGGCGGCGGCGCCCCTGCCGGCCCCGGTGGTGGTCCCGGCGGTCCTGGGGCGGCGGGCGCCAAGGCACCGCCCGGATCGTCCGGAGGACCGGACGCCAAGTCACCGTCCGGCGCGTCCGGCGGCTCGGGCGCCTGATCTCCCCGGCTGCGAGAGAGCCCCGCCATGGCTGAATTCTTCCTCAGGCGACCCGTCTTCGCGACGGTCTGCGCGCTGCTGATCATCCTCGCCGGAGCGGTCAGCATCCCGACGCTGCCGATCGAGTGGTACCCGACCCTGGCGCCGCCCCAGGTCACGGTGAGCAGCGTCTACACCGGCGCCAACGCCCAGACCGTCGAGTCCGCGGTCACCACCCCGCTCGAGCAGCAGATCAACGGCGCCGAGGGCATGCGCTACCTGACCTCGACCAGCGGCAACAACGGTCTGAGCAACATCACCGCCGTCTTCGAGCTGGACCGCAACATCGACCTCGCCGCGGTGGACGTGCAGAACCGCGTTTCGATCGCGCTCGGGCGCCTGCCCAACGAGGTCAAGACCACCGGCGTCACCGTGGCCAAGGCTTCGAATGCCATCGTGCTGGTGGTCGGCGTCTACTGCGAGCACGGCGAGTACGACGCCAAATTCATGAGCAACTACGTCGACGTCTACATGCGCGACTCGTTGAAGCGCATCAAGGGCGTGTCCGACGTGCAGATCTTCGCCGAGCGCAAGTACGCGATGCGCGTCTGGCTCGATCCGGCGCTGCTCGCCGGCCGCAACCTGACCGCCACCGACGTGCTGGCGGCGCTGCGTGAGCAGAACGTCGAGGTGGCGGCGGGGCAGGTCGGCCAGCCGCCGGTGCCGAGCGGACAGGGCTTCGAGATCAGCGTGCGGGTGGTGGGGCGGCTGAGCGAGCCCGCCGAGTTCGGCAACATCATCGTCAAGGCGCAGCAGGACGGCACCCTGGTCAAGCTCAAGGACGTCGGCACCGTCGAGCTCGGTTCCGAGAACTACGACAGCAACCTGACCTTCGGCGACGTCCCGGCGATCGGCTTCGCGGTCTTCCAGCTGCCCAGCGCCAACGCGCTCGAGGTGGACAAGGCGGTCAAGACCGAGCTGCTGCGGCTGCGGCAGCGCTTCCCGCCCGGCCTCAAGGGCACCATCGCCTTCGACACCACGACGGTGGTCGGCGAGTCGATCCGGGAGGTGCTGTTCACCCTGCTGCAGGCGATCCTCTTCGTGATCCTGGTGATCTTCATCTTCCTGCAGGATTGGCGCACGACGCTGATCCCGGCGATCACCATTCCGGTGTCGCTGGTCGGCACCTTCGCGCTGGTCAAGCTGCTCGGGTTCTCGATCAACACCCTGACCCTGTTCGGCCTCACCCTGGCCACCGGCCTGGTGGTCGACGACGCGATCGTGGTGATCGAAAACATCCAGCGCCACATCCGCGAGAGCGAGATGACGGTGATGGCGGCGGCGTCGGTGGCGATGCGTGAAATCACCGGCGCGGTCATCGCCACCTCGCTGGTGCTGGTGTCGGTGTTCGTGCCGGTGGCGTTCTTCCCCGGCACCACCGGGCTGCTGTACAAGCAGTTCTCGCTCACCATCGCCTGCTCGGTGGCGATCTCGGCGTTCAACGCCCTGACCCTGACGCCGGCGCTCGCCGCGCTCTGGCTGCGGCGCGAGGAGACGGCGCACCGCGGCTTCTTCGGCGCCTTCAACCGCGGCATCACCGGCCTCAACGGCTGGTACCGCCGGACGCTCGAGCGGCTGGAGCGCCGGCGCTGGTGGGTGGTGGTGGCGTTCCTCTGTGGCCTCGGCCTCACCGCGTGGATCTTCAACCGGGTGCCCACCGCCTTCGTGCCCGACGAAGATCAGGATTACATCATCGCCATCATCCAGGCGCCGCCCGGAGCGTCGCTCGACTACACCACCGCCATCGCCAAGCAGGCGGTCGGGGTGATGCACACCATCCCGGAGATCCAGAGCGTGTTCGCGGTCACCGGCTTCAGCTTCACCGGCAGCGCGCCAAACGCCGGCCTGATGTTCGCCGGCCTCAAGCCGCTGAAGGAACGGCCGGGGGCCGAGCACTCCGCGCAGGCGATCATCGGCCGGCTGTTCGGGCCGCTGTTCGGCGGTATCCCGGGCGCCCTGGTGATCCCGGTGCTGCCGCCTTCGATCAACGGCCTCGGCATCTACGGCGGCTTCCAGTTCGAGGTGCTCGACCAGAGCGGCTCGACGGTGCAGGCGCTGGCCGACGCCACCCACGCGATGATCGGCAAGGGCAACGCCGACCCGCAACTGCACACGCTGTACTCGAGCTACACCGCCAACGACCCGCAGCTGCTGGTGACCATCGACCGTGAGAAGGCGAAGAGCCTCGGCGTGCCGCTCTCCCAGGTCGACGACACCCTGCAGGTGCTGCTGGGCTCCGAATACGTCAACGACTTCAACTTCAACAACCGTTCCTATCGCGTCTACGTCCAGGCTGCCGGCCGCTTCCGCACCCGCCCCGACGACATCCGCCAGTACTACGTGCGCTCGGATCGCGGCGGCCTGGTGGCGCTCGACAACCTGGTGACGATCGGCGAGACCACCGGGCCGCAGCTGATCAATCACTACAACCTCTTCCGTTCGGCCGAGATCACCGGCGCGGCGGCGCCGGGCTTCAGCTCCGGGCAGGCGATCGCCGAGATGGAGAAGCTGGCCAAGAGCACGATGCCGCAGGGCTTCAGCTACCAGTGGTCGGGCCTGTCGCTCGAGGAGATCCGTTCCGGCGGCCAGTCGGCGCTGCTCTTCGGCCTGGGGCTGCTGGTGGTCTACCTGACGCTCTCGGCGCAGTACGAGAGCTTCACGCTGCCGTTCATCATCCTGCTGGCGGTGCCGCTGGCGATCTTCGGCGCGCTGGCGGCGGCGGCGCTGCGCGGCTTGCAGGACGACGTCTACGTCCAGATCGGCCTGGTGATGCTGATCGGTTTGGCGGCGAAGAACTCGATCCTGATCGTCGAGTTCGCCGAGCAGCTGCGCGGGCGCGGCCACGGTCTGATCGAGGCGGCGGTGGAGGCGGCGCGCATCCGCCTGCGGCCGATCCTGATGACCTCCTTCGCCTTCATCCTCGGCGTGCTGCCGCTGGTGTTCGCCACCGGCGCCGGCAAGGAAGGCCGCCATTCGGTCGGTACCGCGGTGTTCGGCGGCATGCTGGTGTCGACGGTGCTCAACCTCGTCATCATCCCCGTGCTCTACGTGATCATCCGCAGCCTCTTCCCGGGAGGCGGCCGTCCAGCGGAGGCGGACGCGCCCGCGACGGAGCCCGCGGTGCAGGCGGCGGGAGGCAACCCAGACCATGCGTGATGAAACCCTTTCGATCAGAACCTTCCGTCGCGTGGTATCCGGGGTCGCCGTGCTGGCTCTCGGCGTCGCTCTCGTCCTGGCCGTGGCGAGCGCCGCGACGGCGCAATCGCCGGCGGCGCCGACCGCCACGCCCACGGTGCCGATTTCCGGGACGCCGCCGGGCGCCGGCACTCCGGCCGGCGGCACGGCCGGCGCCGGCACCGCCGCGCCGGCGGCCGCGCCCGGCAGCGGGACGGCTGCCGCGGGCGCCGGCCCGGCCTCGACCGGCACCGAGCCGGCTGCCGGCGGCGTCGGCGGTGTCGGCGGCATTGCCGGCGTCTCGCCGGCCGCGCCGGCCGAGCGCATCACCTTCCGCGACGCCATCGACCGCGTGCTGGCCCAGAACACCACCGTGCGGCAGGCGGTGGCGGAGGTGCTGCGGGCCGAGGCGTTGGTGCTGCAAACGCGGTCGAGCTCGCTGCCGCAGGTCAGCGCCTCCGCCTCCTACACCCGCTTCGGCTACGAGATCGCCTTTGCCGGCGTGGTCTTCCAGCCGCACGACGTCAAGAACGAGACCGGCACGATCACGGCGCCGCTGGTGAACCTGACCAGTTGGGCGCAGTGGGCCCATGCCATCGACAACCAGACCATCGCCCAGCTCTCGGTCGCCGACGCCAAGCGCCGGGTGGCGATGGCGACCGCCAACGCCTTCCTGACGGTGATCGCGCGCCACCGCACGATCGACGCCAACCAGCGGGCGCTCGACACTGCCCGGGCGCATTTCGACGTCTCGCACCAGCGGCAGGTGGCGGGCGCCGCCAGCCGACTCGAAGAGGTGCAGGCGGCCCAGGACGTCTCCAACGACGAGGTGCTGGTCGAGCAGGCGACGCTCGAGCTGCGCCGGGCCCAGGAGGCGCTGGGCGTGCTGCTGTCCACCGACGGCCCCTACGACACCGCCGACGAGCCGGCCTTCGAGGACCTGCCGCCGGTCGGCGAGGCGATGTCAGGCGTCGAGACCAAGCGCGCCGACGTGGCGGTGCTGGCGATGCGGCAGACCGCGGCCGAGCACGTGCTGCGCGACAGCTGGCGCGACTGGGTGCCGACGCTGGGTCTGAATTTCCAGGAGCTGCTGCAGCAGCCCAGCACGGGTTTCGCGCTCTCGCACAGCTGGCAGGCGGTGCTGCAGCTCAACGTGCCGATCTTCGACGGCGGCCTGCGGCGCGGCGAGAAAAAGGAGCGCCGCGCGCTGGTGGACGAGGCGGCGGCCAACCTGACGGGCGGCAAGGTGCAGGCGCGTTCGGACGTGCGCATCGCCGGCGAAGCCATCCGCCTAGCCGATCAGGGCTTGATCAGCGCCCGCCGCGCCGCCACCCAGGCCCACGACGCGCTCGACATCGTGAACCTGAGCTACAACGCCGGCGCCTCCACCAGCCTGGACGTCCTGGACGCCCAGCGCCGCGCCCGCGACGCCGACACCGCGGTAGCGAATGCCGAGGACGCCGCCCGCCAGGCGCGGCTCGACTACCTGGTGGGCAGCGGCCGGTTCCCGTAGCGGTCCTGCTGTTTGCAGCTCCTGCCGTCAGGCAGTCGTGGCGGATAGCGCCTGCGCGAGGCGCAGCGCCCGGCTGCGGCGTGGCCCTTCGGCATCCACCGGAGTGGACGGCGGGTCAGTCCAGTGCGGCGCCGGTGAGAGTGCCGGTGTTGCAGCAGACGATCCGCTCGCTGGTTTGGGGACCGTAGCCGGCCATCCGCCGCAGCTCGGCGCCGGCGATCTCCCGCGCCGCCAGAAGGTGCAGGGTTTCGCGGTGCAGATCGAGCTTTCTTTCGAGCTTCTTCATGCGTGCCTCCCATCGAGCCCCTGGTTTCCGGGATCGCCTCATGGCTGCGTAGATTCTACAGCGGAAAGCCATGGCCGCGATCCCGCGGCGTCCGGCAGGCAGGCCAGCCCGGAAGGTTCCGGCGGGCACCCCAGGTACATGCCTGCAGCGCGCCGGCGGCGGCCGGATCGACGCCGGCAGGAAGCGATCGGCGCGATGATCAATTATCGACATTTGCGAATATATCACTTTATATCATGGCGCCGGTGATGCCCTTGACGATCGAATCCCCAAGGGCTAAAGTAGCGGAGAAGCCAACAGTCCAGGTTCGCGATGCGCTTGCCGGTGGTGTGCGCGCGAGGCTCGGACAGCGTACGAGAACTATTGGCGCCCGCGATACATCTGGGGAGGGATCGATGAGCCTACGACGACTGCCGATGGCCCTCGCTCTGGTAGCCATGGCTGGCGGCGCAGTCAGCGCCAGTGCCAGCGGCAGCCATGGCGGCGGCAGCGCGCCAGCGCCTCCACCCCCACCCGCGGCCCATAGCAGCGGCGGTGGCTCGCACTCGGCCTCCGCGCCGTCGCGCGGTTATTCGCCCAACACCAGCGTCAACACGCGGGGCAACATGCCCAACACGCGCGCCAACATGCCCAACACGCGCGCCAACGTGCCCAACGTGCGCGGTATCCAGCCCGTGGTCCCCCGGCTCAACCGTGCCGGGGCCATGCCCACCGGCGCGGCCGCACGGACGCCCAAGGGCGCCGCCGAGATCGCCAAGGCGCACGAGTTCCGCTGGGCCTGCGAGGGCGCGGGCGGCGTTTACTACTACACCTACGGCGGACCTTGCCCTGACCTTCCCCTTTCGGCGCCGGGCTTGAAGCAGACGGAGACTCAGAACGTTGGGTCGAGAGCATTCCAGAACGGCACCGAGTACGCGACCGACCCCTGGACGGTCGGACTCGGCCCCAACGCGGGTAGACCGCGAGAGGATGAGCTTCCCATCCTGACCAAGAGATCGGACATGGTCGCACCCTATGCGGTCATCCTCCGCGACGGCATGGCCCTGGCCTCGGTGGAGCGGCCCAGGCAATCGGGGAACATGATCATCGCGCGCGACCGCGGCGGCAACCTGTACTCGATCCGGGCGTCGGAGGTCGACATGGGAGCCACCCGCCCCCAGGCCCCGGCCGCCGCGGCACACTGATCCCGTAGGGCGTGGCTCCCCGCCGGGTCCCTCAGGTTCCGGCCCGCAGAGTCTCCTCGTCCGCACCCAAGCACCGCGACGCGGGGGCCGGGCGCGGTGCTTCCAGCCGGCCCGGCCGCATTCCCCCTTCGCCCATCGCGGTCAAGCGGTGTCGGCGGTCGCCGGCGCCAACCCAAGATCCTCGTAGAGAGCGTCGAGGACGGCGCGGAGACGGCGCTCGTGGGCGTCGTTGGCGGGCGTGCCGTTGAAGGCGAGGGCGACGGCCAGGCCGTTCTCGGGGTCGGCGAAGGCGGTGGAGGAGCGGTAGCCGCTGTGGCCGAAGGTGCGCGGCGCGGCGAGATCGCCGTAGCCGTAGGGGACGGTTTCGGCGCCGTACTGGCGCGAGTTGACGATGAAGCCGAGGCCCCAGTCCAGGACGTGCTGGAAGGTGTGGTCCAGCATGCCGGCGCGGTGGCGGGCGGTCATCGCCTCGACCGCCTGCGGCGAGAGGATGCGCCGTCCCGCGGCGCCGCCGCCGGCCTCGCCGCGCGCCAGCAGCATCTCGTAGAAGCGGCCGAGCTGCGCGATGGGACCGTAGCCGTTGCCGCCCGGGTGCGAGCCCGTGCACCAGGCCTCGCTGTCCCAGCCCAGCGGCCGCGGTGGGCCGCCGGGCGGCTCCGCGGTGTCGTAGACGGGGCAGAGCCTGCCCTGATCGCGCAGCTCGCGGTAGACCTCGACCGGCATTCCCACCCAGCAGTCCGCCATGCCGACGGGCGCGAAGACCTCCTCGCGCGCGTAGCGGGAGAAGTCGCGGCCGTCCAAACGGCGCACCACCTCGCCGAGCAGGAACCAGCTCGAGGCGTGGTGATAGCCGGCCTTGCGGCCCGGCACCCAGCGCGGCTCGGGCCGCATGGCGGCGACGCGGGCGACGATCGCGTCCCAGCTATCGTGCGGCCAGCCGACGTTGAGCAGGCGGATGCCGCCGGTATGGGTGAGCAGGTGCCGCAGCGTGATCGCGCCCTTGCCATGGACCGCGAACTCCGGGACGTGGCGGGCCACCGGATCGTCGAGCTCGAGCCCGCCGCGCTCCCACAGTTGGGCGATGGCGACCGCGGCCACCGGCTTGGTCGAAGACAGCCAGAGCATCAGGTCGTCGCGGCGCAAGGGCACGCCCGGCAGGCGGTCGCCGGCCGCGCCGTCGGCGATCACCTCGCCGCGGCGGGAGACATAGATCTGAGCCCCGAGATGGAGGCCCGCTTGCATGCCGTCGAGGATGGCCTGGCGGGCGCGAGGCACGCGGGCGAGGGTCGCGATGCCGCCGGGGTTGCCGGGGTTGCCGCGGTCCGCGCCCGCAAGCTCCTTGCGGTGGTCGAAATCTTCCAATTCGTGGGCCATGCGGCGCCGATTCCTCAGGTCGCATTATTCACCATCTGCCGGGGACGGGTGCGAGCGCATCGAGGCAAGTCCGCCACCGCGCTTGCCTGTCTCGAGGCACGCGTTTATAATCTTGTGTAAAGCAATTGAGCAAATCTTCTGGCCTCCTCGGCGGCCGCCTGCGGGACGCGGACGCCGTCCGGAGGCCGGCGAGGTCAAACCATGGCGGAGCCATCCCGCAGCGCGGACAGCCCGAGCTCGCCGGTGCCCTTTCAGGCGGACCCCGGGAAGGAATGCGACATCGTGATGAAGGGCGGGATCACCAGCGGAGTCGTCTATCCGCCGGCGGTGCTCGAGTTGCAGCAAACCTACCGCTTTCGCAGCATTGGCGGCACCAGTGCCGGGGCGATCGCCGCGGCCGTGACCGCGGCGGCGGAGTACGACCGTGAGGGTCAGGGCTTTCAGCGGCTGGGCGCCGTCCGCGACGAGCTATGCGGCAAGGATTTCCTCCTCCAGCTGTTCACGCCTCAGCCGGCGACCCGGCCGCTGATGGAGACCCTGCTCCGGCTGTTCATGGCCAAGCCCGGCACGGCTCTCCCGCTCGGCGGACCCGGGCCGGCCGGGCGCGGTGGAAAGCTCGAGTCCGCCCTCGCGTGGCTAAGGCGGCTGTTGCCCATCCTGCGGCAGGAGCTGCCGGAGGAATGGAGCCGTGGCTGTTGGCGGGGAGGCGCGGTTGGCCTGCTGGCAGCTGTCTGCCTCTTCCTTCCGGGCGCGGTAGCCGTCGGGTTGTGGTGGAACCATCCCGGGGGCTGGGCGCTCCTGGGCAGTGCCGCGCTCGTTCCCCTCGTCCTCGGGGCCCTGCTCGGCGGCTTCCTCGGCAAGCTGATCACGCCGCTGGCGAGGCTGGTGCGGATCGCCTCGAGCCTCCCGGGGCAATGCTCGTTCGGCCTCTGCAGCGGCCTCGCGGAAGCCGGCCAGCCGGCAGCGCTCACCACCTGGCTGGCCGATGCGATCGACCGCCTGGCGGGGCGGCCCGCAGGCGCCGCGCCGCTCACCTTTGCCGATCTGGAGAGCAAGCGGAGCAAGCCGGCGGCGGCGGGCGTCGCAACACCGCCGGACCTCGCGATCAGCCTGCGCATGGTGACGAGCGACCTCTCCCTCGGCCGTCCGCTGGTCTTCCCGCGCGTGGGCGACTTCGCCGGCAACGACCTGCTCTTCCGCGAGGAGGAGATGCGGCAGCTCTTCCCCAAACGCATCGTCGATCACCTGGTGTGTGCCACCTACCACTCCAAGAACCCCGACCATCCCGACCGCCTCCTGCCGGATGGCTTTCACTTCCTGCCGCCGGGCAACGAGCTCCCGGTCGTCGTCGCCGCGCGTCTGTCGCTGTCGTTCCCGCTCCTGCTCGCGGCGGTGCCGCTCTATTCCATCCGGCTCTCCGGCTTCCTGGCTCGCGACGCGGCGAAGGCCCGGACCGACTTCCGCTACGACCCCGATACGCACTTCGCCAAGCACTGGCTGAGCGACGGCGGCATCTGCAGCAACTTCCCCATCCAGTTCTTCGACGGCTGGGCGCCGGGGCGGCCCACCTTCGGGGTGAACCTGGCGGACGTGCAGGAGGGCGACAAGGTCCCCGGCACCGGTCAGGTCAAGGCGGACGCAATCCCCATGGCGCCGGATGTCCACGCCGCGCCCCGGTCGCCCTACAGCGACCCGACGGGAGAGGTCTTCCTGCCTCACCCCAACCAGACGAGCGCGGTGCAGCTGCCGTGGCGGCCGATCACGGGCCTGCTCGAGTTTGCGATGGCGATCTTCGACACCAGCCAGGGATATCACGACGCTCTGCAAGCCCTGCTCCCCAGCTATCGGGAGCGCATCGTTCAGATCCGGCTGCAACCTTCCGAGGGAGGGCTCAATCTCACCATGCAGCCGGAGACCATCCGGCGGATGCAGGAGAAGGGCAGGAACGCGGGCGAGGCGCTGAGCGGGATGGATTTCCCGCAGCACCGCTGGACGCGCTTCCTGGTGCTCATGGCGCAGCTCGAGGAGGGTCTCTACCAGCTCGACAAGATCTACCCGCAAGCGGACGAGGTCGCCGCGATGCTCCGCGAGCAGGCCGCGGAGACCTGGTACAAGCACAAGGACCCGGGCTGGAGCGCCGAGGCGGAGGCGCGCATGGCGGCTCTGCGCACCCTGGTCTCCGCCTGGCGGGGAGGCAAGCGGCCGGAGCTCTTCTCGACCGACCCTCCCAATCCGGTCGCGGTCCTGCGCGTTACGCCGCCGATCTGAGCCGGTTCTGCAAGCAGCAGGGAGGCGCGATCGGGGGGCGGCGAGCGGATGGATCGCTCCGGCGTGGAGCGGCCGATCGCGCCCTGTAGAATCGCGGCCATGATAGAGGTCCGCGAGCTGCGCTGGAGCTTCCTGGGCCGCGTGCCGTACCGCGAGGCGCTGGCCCTGCAGGTGGCGTTGCGGCAGGCACTGCGCGACGCGGCGCGCGGCGCGGGGCCGCCGGCGGTGGAGCACCTGCTGCTGCTCGAGCATCCGCACGTCTACACCCTGGGGCGCAACGCCAGCGCGGCCGACGTGCTGGCGAGCGCCGAATGGCTGGCGCGCCGCGGCATCGACGTGATCGAAAGCGATCGCGGCGGACAGGTGACCTACCACGGCCCCGGGCAGCTGGTGGGCTATCCGATCCTCGACCTGAGCCCCGACCGGCGGGACGTCCGGCGCTACGTGCGGGACCTGCAAGAGGTGCTGATCCGCACCCTGGCCGATTTCGGCGTCGCCGCCGAGATACGTCCCGGGCCGGCGCTGATCGGGGTCTGGGCAGGTGGCGAGAAGATCGCCGCCATCGGCGTTCACCTGTCCCGCTGGCTCACCACCCACGGCTTCGCCCTCAACGTCGCCACCGACCTCTCGCTGTACGCCGGCATCGTGCCGTGCGGGCTGCGGCAGGAGGGAGTCACCTCGATGGCGCGGCTGCTCGGCGAAGCGCCGCCGCTGGCCAACGTCGCGGCCCGCCTGGCGAGCCACTTCGGAACGGTCTTCGCGCGACGATTGTCGGCGGCGGCGGCCCTGCCGGCGGCCTCCGCCCCGCCGGCGGCCTCCGCACAGCCGGCGGTGCTCGAGCCGGCGGCGCCCGGTCCGACCATCGACCCGCCATGACCGCCGCGATCGAGAAGGTCGCGGTCGGGCTCAACGCGGTCATCGTCGCGGTCACCGAAGAGGTGCCGCGCATCCTGACCGTGCGGCGAGCCGCAGAGGCGGCCGGTGGGGCAGCGCCGGCCGCCAGCCTCTCGGCCGGCCCGGCGGAGGACGCGCTGCCGTTCGGTCCGCTCGAGCCCGAGACCGACCGCACGCTGGACCGTGGTCTGCGGCGCTGGGTGCTCGAGCAGACCGGTCTGGCGCTGGGCTACGTCGAGCAGCTCTACACCTTCGGCGACCGCGACCGCGGCTGGCCGGCCGGCGACGGCGGTGCGCGAGTGGTCTCGGTCGCCTACCTGGCGCTGGTGCGAGAGGGCGAGGCGGCGGTGGACGGCGAGGCGCGCTGGCTGGACGTCTACGGCTTCCTCCCCTGGGAGGACTGGCGCGGCGGCCGGCCGAGGGTCATCGACGAGGCGATCGCGCCGGCGTTGGCGCGCTGGGTCGCCGCCGGCGGCGGCGCCGGACCGGAACGCGGGAGCGGCGCGGCGGCCGACCGCCGCGAGCGCGCCGACATCGCCTTCGGGCTGGGTGGCGCGGCCTGGGACGGCGAGCGGGTGCTCGAGCGCTACGAGCTGCTCTACGAGGCCGGCCTGGTGCCGGAAGCGCGGCGCGACGCGGCGGCGCGCGGCGAGGAGGCGGCGAGCGCACCGCGGGCCGCCGGCGCCGCTCTCCGGCCGGAGGCCCGCTGGTGGCCGGCGGCGCCGCTGCCGGGGAGGCCGCTGGCTCTCGACCATCGCCGCATCCTGGCCACCGCACTGGGGCGCCTGCGCGGCAAGCTGAAGTACCGGCCGGTGGTCTTCGAGCTGCTGCCTCCCAGCTTCACCCTGCTGCAGCTGCAGCGGTTGGTGGAGGCGCTCGCCGGCATCCGGCTGCACAAGCAGAACTTCCGCCGCCTGGTCGAGAGCGGCGGCCTGGTGGAGGGCACCGGCCGCCAGCACCCGCCGACCGGCGGCCGGCCGGCGGAGCTCTTCGTCTTCCGCCGCGAGGTGCTGCGCGAGCGGCCGGCGCCCGGCGTCGGCCTGCCGGGGACGCGCCGGGGGTGACGGCCGCCCGCGAGCGTCGTCACAGGCTTGACAAATCGATATGCTCAGGCTTAGTATAAGTCCGTGGCCGACCAAGCGGGTCGGCCTCCTTTGATGCCATAATATGCTCAAAGTGAGCATTGGGGGTGGACGATGACTCCCCAGCCAGCTGCCGCCTCGAACCTCGACTACACGCCGGAGGTGGCCCGCGCCACCGCCGCCGTGGCCGAGCGCGTCCGCGCCGTCATCCCGCCGCTGGAATGGCCGCTGCACGCTCCCTACGTGGCCGCGATCGCGGAGTGGAAGCGGCGCCGCAACGCCGTGGTCCTGGCCCACAACTATCAGACGCCGGAGATCTACCACGGCGTCGCCGACTTCACCGGCGATTCGCTGGCGCTGGCGCAGTTCGGCGCCGGCACCGCGGCTGAGGTCATCGTGCTCGCGGGCGTCCACTTCATGGCCGAGACGGCGAAGATCCTGTCGCCCCAAAAGACCGTGCTGGTGCCGGATCTCCGCGCCGGCTGCTCGCTCGCCGCCGCGATCACCGCCGCCGACGTGCGATTGCTGCGGCAGCGCTATCCCGGGGTGCCGGTGGTCACCTACGTCAACACCTCGGCGGCGGTCAAGGCGGAGTCGGACGTCTGCTGCACCTCGGCCAACGCGGTGGCGGTGGTCGAGTCGCTGCAGGTGCCGCGGGTGATCTTCCTCCCCGACGAGTACCTGGGGCGCTACGTCGCGGCGCAGACCGCGGTCGAGGTCATCCTCTGGCACGGCCACTGCGAGGTGCACGAGCGCTTCAGCGCCGCCGAGCTGCGGGACTTCCGCGACGCCCACCCCGGCATCCAGGTGCTGGCCCACCCGGAGTGTCCGCCCGAGGTGCTGGCGGAGGCGGATTTCGTGGGTTCGACCGCGGCGATGATCCGCCACGTCGACGATGTCCGCCCGCGGCGCGTGGTGATGGTCACCGAGTGCTCGATGAGCGACAACGTCGCGGTCGAGTTCCCGGACGTCGAGTTCGTGCGGCCCTGTGCGCTCTGCCCGCACATGAAGCGCATCACCCTGCCGAAGATCCTGCACGCCCTGCAAGCGCTGGAGCATCGGGTCGAGGTCGCGCCCGAGGTCGCGGCGCCGGCCCGCCGCGCGCTCGAACGGATGCTGGAGGTCGGGCGCCGGGAGCGCGGGCGGTGACCGGCGGCGGCGCCCTCGACGCCGGCTTCGACAGCGCCCTCGACGGCGCCCGCGAAGAGACGGCGGCCGCCGACGTGCTGGTGGTTGGCGCGGGTGCGGCGGGACTGACCGCCGCCCTGGGCTGCGCCGCTGCCTCGCGGCGCGTGGTGGTGCTGACCAAGACCCGTTTGAGCGTCGCCGGCGGCGGCGGCGCCAGCGTCTGGGCGCAAGGCGGCGTGGCCTCGGCGCTGGGCGAGGACGACGCTCCGGCGCTGCACGCCGCCGACACGCTGGCGGCCGGCGCCGGCCTCAACGATCCGCGCATCGTCGAGCTGCTGACCGGCGAGGGCCCCGCGCGCATCCGTTCGCTGCTGGCGCTCGGGGCGCACTTCGACCGCGACGCCGGCGGCCGCCTGGAATTGGGCCGGGAGGCGGCCCACAGCCGGCGCCGCATCCTGCATGCGAACGGCGACGCCACCGGCGCCGAAGTGGTGCGCACCCTGGTCGAGGCGGTGCGGCGCGAGCCCGCCATCCGCGTCGTGGACGAGACGTTCGCCCTCGACCTGGCGCTCGAGGGCGGTACCGTGGTCGGGTTGGCGGCCTGCCACGCCGGCGGCCGGCGAACGCTCTTCAGGGCGCCGGCGGTGGTGCTGGCGACCGGCGGCCTGGGGCAGCTGTACCTCTACACCACCAACCCGCGCGAGGCGACCGCCGACGGTCTGGCGATGGCGGCGCGCGCCGGTGCCCGTCTGGTGGACCTCGAGTTCGTCCAGTTTCACCCGACCGCGCTGGCCGTGCCCGCGGCCGGCGCGCCGCTGCCGCTGCTGACCGAGGCGCTACGCGGCGAGGGCGCCATCCTGGTCGACGAGCGTGGCACCCGTTTCATGACCGCCGTTCACCCCGACCGCGAGCTGGCGCCGCGCGACGTGGTGGCGCGCGCCATCTGGGCCCGCATGTGCGACGGTGGCCGCGTCTACCTCGACGCCCGCGGCGCGGTGGGGGACCGGTTCCCGGAGCGATTCCCGACGGTCTTCGCGCTCTGCCGGCGGCACGGCTTCGACCCGCGGATCGAGCTGCTGCCGGTGACGCCGGCCGCCCATTACCACATGGGCGGCGTGGCGGTGGACGCGAGCGGGCGCACCTCCCTGGCCGGGCTCTGGGCGTGCGGCGAGGTGGCCGCGACCGGCGCCCACGGCGCCAATCGCCTGGCCAGCAACTCGCTGCTCGAGGCGCTGGTCTTCGGTGCGCGCGTGGCGGAGGACGTCGTTGCGGGCGGGGCAGGCAGCGCGGGCGTTGGCAGCTACCGCAGGTCGCCGGCGCCCCGAGCGGCAGAGCCTGGCGGCCCGGCGGCCGAGGCCGTGGCGGCGCGGCTCCGGCGCCTGATGTGGGAACAGGTGGGCGTCGAGCGCGACGCGGCGGGTCTGGCTGGCGCCGTCGATGAGCTGACGGCGCTCGCCGGCCGGCCGCCGGGGTCGCCACGGCCGGCGCCGATCGCCTCCGGCGACGTTACTCCGCATGGCGGCCACGGCCGCTTCGCGTTCGCGGCCGGCGAGGCGCGCAATCTCCTGCTGGCGGGGCAGCTGGTGGCGCAGGCGGCGCTCGCCCGCCGCGAGAGCCGTGGCGGGCATCACCGCACCGACTACCCGCGCACCGAGCCGGCGTGGCGCCGGCGCCTCTTCCTGACCGCCGGCCGTGGCGGCACTGCCCGCTTCGAGGGCGAGGGCACCCCTGCCGGCGGTCTGTCGCCGACCCCGGCCGCCCTACCGGATAGCCGCACGCCCTTCGGGTCGGCAGGTCGGCGGCGGGCCGCGGCCGCGGCGACGGGGCGGGCACGGTGAGATCCGCCACGGCGGTCCCGCGCCTCGCGCCCCTCTATCCGTTGCTCTACGAAGATCTGGTGCGGCGCGCGCTGGCCGAGGACCTCGGTCGGGCCGGCGACCTCACCAGCGACGCGGTGGTGCCCGCCGGCCAGCAGGCCGAGGCTCACCTGGTGGCGCGTGCGGCGGGGCGGCTGGCCGGGCTGCCGGTGGCGCTCGCGGCCTTCCGGCTGCTAGATCCCTGCCTGGAGACGACAGCGCGCGCCGCCGACGGCGAGGACGTGGCCGCGGGCGCCGTGCTCGCCGTCGTCCGCGGGCCCGCCCGCTCCATCCTGGCCGCGGAACGCACCGCCCTCAACCTGCTCGGCCGCCTCTGCGGCATCGCCACCGCGACCCGCGACCTGGCGGCGGCCGCGGCGCCGCACGGCGCCCGCGTGGTCTGCACGCGCAAGACCACGCCCGGCTTGCGGGCGCTCGAGAAATACGCTGTGCGCGCCGGCGGCGGCGCCAATCACCGCTTCGGGCTCGACGACGCGGTGCTGATCAAGGACAACCACCGCGCCCTCGCCGGCGGTCTGCGCCCGGCGGTCGAGCGCGCCCGCCGTGGCGTCGGGCACCTGGTCAAGATCGAGGTGGAGGTGGATTCGCTCGCCGAGCTCGACGAGGCGCTGGACCTGGGTGTCGAGGCGGTGCTGCTCGACAACATGGCGCTCGACGTCCTGTCCGAGGCGGTGCGGCGAGCCCGTGGGCGGGCGCTGACCGAGGCCTCCGGCGGCATCCGGGCCGCCACCGTGGCCGCCATCGCCGCTACCGGCGTGGACCTGCTCTCGGTGGGCTGGATCACCCACAGCGCCCCCGCCCTGGACGTCGCGCTCGACGTCGCGCCGGACGTCGCCCTCGACGTTGCGCCGGACATCGCGCTGGGCGTCCCGGGCAGCATTCCCTGACCTGACCTGACCCGACGCCCGGGCTGCGCGGCGGGGGGCCTCGCCGGGAGCCCGGTCAACCGGCGAGCGCCTGCAGCAGGTCGGCGATCAGGTCGTCGGGGTGCTCGAGGCCGATCGAGGCGCGCAGCAGGTCGGGCGGCGCCGTCGAGTGGGCGCCCTCGGCCGAGGCGCGGTGCTCGATCAGGCTCTCGGTGCCGCCCAGGCTGGTGGCGTTGAGGAAGAGGCGCAGCCGCGAAGCGACCCGTAGGGCCTGCTCGCGGCCGCCGGCAGGGCGGAACGACACCATGCCGCCGAAGGCGCGCATCTGGCGGCGCGCGATCTCGTGTCCGGGGTGGCCCGGCAGGCCGGGATAGTGGACCGCCGCCACCTCCGGGCGTCCCGCCAGGGCTGCCGCCACCGCCAGTGCGTTGGCGGCGTGGCGCTCCATGCGACAGGCGAGTGAGCGCAGGCCGCGCAGCACCAGCCAGCTGTTGAAGGGCGAGGCGACGGCGCCCAGGTCGTGACGCACCCGGTCGAGGCGCGAGGCCAGCTCGGGGTCGCCGCGGCGCAGCACCAGGGCGCCTCCCTGCACGTCGCTATGGCCGCCGAGATACTTGGTGGTGGCGTGGAGCACGACGTCCACGCCGAGGTCCAGCGGCCGCTGCAGAGCGGGCGTGGCGAGGGTGCCGTCCACCAGCAGCAGGGCGCCGTGCGCGTGGGCGGCCTCGGCGATACGGCGCAGGTCGAGCACCTCGAGCAGCGGGTTGGTGGGTGTCTCCGCCCAGATCAGCCGGGTGGTGGGCCGCAGCGCCGCGGCGAGCGCCCCGTCGTCGCCGAGGTCGGCCTCGCTCGCCTCGATGCCCCAGCGCGGCAGGTAGTCGTGGGCGAGGACGCGGAAGCCGTAGTAGAGGTCGCGGTGAAAGAGCACGTGCGCGCCGGCGGGCAGGGTCTGCAGGTACGCGGCGCCGGCCGCCATCCCCGAGGCGAACACCAAGGCCGTTTCGCCGCCTTCGACGGCGGCGAGCGCCTGCTCGAGCCGCGCCTGGGTGGGGTTGCCCTCCCGGATGTAGAGATAGCCGTGCGGCACCTCGGCGGCGGGACCGTGCTCGAAGGTGGTGGACAGATGGATCGGCGGCGCGACCGCGCCGGTCGCCGGATCGACCGCCCCTCCGGCATGCACCGCGATGGTCTCGAAGCGCAAGTTGCCCCCTTTCTCGTCGGCCCCGGGAACTCTAGTGTACTGCGTCGCAAATCCAGTATCCCAGGCGCCGAGCAATCCGGGCTCCTGGCCAGACGCGCCGACGCAGGCATGGTCGAAACTATGTCGAGGAGGCGCAACGCCGCCAGGGGGCCGGAGGGCCGGCGAATGGGATGCGGGATTTGCGACGCAGTGCACTAGCAGGTGGCGCCACTTCCCATAGCCTACGGGGCCATCCCATCCGTCCCGGGAACTCGCCTCTCCGGCACTGGTCTTGAGATGGCAGTCCATGCAAGGGAGGAAGCGCCGACATGAACGAGCTGGTGATGAAATTGACCCAGGAACAGCGGCTGATCGTGAGCCTCCGTCCCGAGCCGACCCGTCAAGCCCTGAAGGACGCGGTCGACCGGGGCTGGATTCACCTCAAGTTCACCGAGACCCGAGGCGGCACCGAGCTGGGCATCCCGATCGACCGGGAGCGAAGCGATCTCTCCGGCGCCGACCTCGAGCAGGGCACCGGCACGATGCGGATCGTCGGCGAGCTGACGCTCGATTACGTGCGCGTGCGGATGGTGGCGAAGGTGGACGTGCCCAGCTACGAGGGGACCGGCCACCTGGAAGTCCTCGGCGAGGCAGAGCCCGCCACGGCTGCGGCGGGCTCCCATGGCGCCGACCCCGCTGACACCGCCGACCCCGCTGACACGGCGACGGGCGGCGGCGCTTCCTGAGTCCGGGGCCCGGCGCCTACGGCCCGAAGTTACAAAGGTCGTCGGCGCGCATCGCCTCGTGACCCGAGGAGAACCGCCCCGAGGCGGTGAGCAGCGAGCCGACCCAGCCCTGGGCGTGGGTGCCGTCGGCGTGCCAGAGGTCCAGCATCAGCCAGCCGAAGTTGGGCTGGGTGGGGATGGCGGCGCTGCCGACGGAGACGCGCTGCGTGGTCACCGGGAAGGCGTTGGGCTTGCCCAGCGCGGTGGCGTTCTCCTCCTCGTCGAAGATCACCACCTGCTCCTCGCCCGGGTTCGCCCAGGAGGGCGTGCTGCCGCACGCCAGCGGCGTGGCGACCGCCGACCGATTGTCACGCCAGACCAGCAGGTCGGTGCCGCCGGAGAAGGAGCCGCCGTTGAAGTAGCGCACGTAATACATGCTCGACAGCGGCACCCGGTCGTCGCGGCTGTCGAAGCCGGTGTAGCGGCCGTAGAAGGTGTAGTCGCCCGGGTTGAAGAAATCGGCGTCGGCGAGCAGCGAGACGGCCGGCTGGCTCATCGCCTGATTGTTCTGCGAATCCAGGAAGAAAACGTCGCCCCACAGGGCGTTGACGTCGCTCGCCAGGCCGTTGCCGCCCTTGGCAAAGTAGGTCGGGTCGGCCGGCGTGTTGGCGGTGGTCATCAGGGTGGTGCCGGTGCAGCGGTTCACCGTGTCGATGGTGATGTAGCCGACGACCACCGACGATTTCGGGCGCGGGCTCGCCGCACACTGCGTCGGCTGGCTGTTGGGCAGCGGCTGGCCGGTGTGGGCGGCGCGCAGGGACAGCTGCACGCTGGCGCTGCTGCCGGGCCCGGGGCCCGGAAACGCCGAGGTGGTGCTGCCGGAGCAGCCGGGGAAGCCGGTGCCGGCCTGGGAGAAGGGGCCGGTGGGGCTGACGCCGGGGCCGGTCAAGGGCAGGTTGCCGTTGAAGACGTCACGCAGGTTGAAAGTCTGGACGTCGTAGCCGGTCAGGTAGACGTCGAAAGCCAGGGTGGGGACTCCCCAGTCGGTCCACAGCACCATGCGCGCCAGGGTCGGGCGCGGCGCCGCGTTGTTGACCGAGACCAGGGTGGTGCGGCCTGCGGCATTGGCCAGGTCGACCTCGAAATAGGGCACCAGCAGCGTGGCCGCGGGTTGGTTGGCGAGCCGGCAATTGCCGGTGAGATCGCCGGCTGCCAGCGGCGCCGCCGCCAGCAGCAGGCCTGAGAGCACACAACCCCATCGAGCGCGTAATACGCACATCTTCTATCTCCACTCGACTGCTTCCCGTTTGATGTCTTGGGGGCCCGTCCGGCTAGGGGCCCTTCCCACGATGCTTGCAGGTCTGGACGGGAAGGTTAGACTACCATGATGAGCGAAACGCTGATCCAGATCGGTCAGTCCGCATCTCCGGCCCTTCGGGGCGACCGCAAGGGGAGGCCGGAGTGGCTTCGCATCAAGCTGTCAACCTCCTCGTCCTACCACCAGGTCCGTAACCTGGTCAGTCGGCTTAAGCTGCATACAGTGTGCCAGGAAGCGCGCTGTCCCAACATCTATGAGTGCTGGGGCGAGCATGGCACGGCCACCTTCATGATCCTCGGCGACGTCTGTACCCGGCGCTGCGGCTTCTGCGCCGTCACCTCGGGACGCCCTCAGCCCGGGGTGGACGCCGACGAGCCGGACCACGTCGCGGAGGCGGTCGCGGTCATGGGGCTGCGGCACGCGGTGATCACCTCGGTGGACCGGGACGACCTGCCAGACGGCGGCGCCGGGCATTTCGCGCAGGTCATCGCGGCGATCCACCGCCGCAGCCCGGGCACGGCGGTCGAGGTGCTCACCCCGGATTTCCGCGGCGCCCCCGCGGCCCTCGAGGTGGTGCTGGCGGCCGCGCCGCAGGTCTTCTCGCACAACGTCGAAACCGTGCCGCGGCTCTACCGCCAGGCCCGGCCGGGCAGCCGCTACGAGCGCAGCCTCGAGCTGCTGGCGAGGGCGGCGGCGGTGGCCGCGGCCGGCGCCAACCCGGCCAGCGGCGCGAACCCCGCGCAGCCTGAGACTCCGGCGCAGCCTGCGAATCCGGCGCAGTCCGTGAACGCGGCGAGCGCCAGCTGGTCCGGGCGCATCAAGACCGGCATCATGGTCGGGCTCGGCGAAGCGCCGGAGGAGGTGCGCGAGACCCTTGCCGACATCCGCGGCGCCGGGGTCGAGATCGTCACCATCGGCCAGTACCTGCAACCGACCGCCGAGCACCTGCCGGTGGCGCGCTGGGTGCACCCCGACGAGTTCGCTGCCTTCCGCGAGCACGCGCTGGCGCTCGGCTTCGCCCACTGCGAGGCCGGGCCGCTGGTGCGCAGCAGCTATCATGCGCACGAGCACGTGAAGCCGCCGGCGTAACCCTCGGCGCCCCCCTCCGGCCGGGCCGGGAGGCGGCCAGCTGTCAAAGAACCCTGTCCACGACGCATGGGCGTCCGGCGGGTTGGCGTCGTTACCGGCGGGTGGGCTAGAATGCCGGCTTGTGACAGAGGGCACAAGATCTCCGGATGGCTTGCGCATCCGCCCGCTCGAGGACATCGACATCTCCCCGATCGTCGACATCGACGAGAAGATCGGCGGGCGGTACCGGCCGGAAGTCTGGGAGCGCCAGATCGGTTACTACCTACGGCGAGACCCGGAGGGGTCGGTGGTGGCGGAGTTGGGCGGCAGGGTGGTGGGATTCATGCTCGGAGAGGTGCGGTCGGGAGAGTTCGGGCTGGAAGAGCCCACCGGCTGGATCGAGGTCCTGGGGGTGGATCCGGCGCACCGCGGCAAGGCGATTGGCCGGATCATGGCCGAGGCCCTGCTGGCGCACTTCCGAGAGCTCGGCGCCCACCGGGTGCGGACGCTGGTGGACGACGGGGCGGCAGAGCTGTGCGCCTTCTTCGTCTCGCTGGGGTTCGAGGCCGCGAGCCTGCGCCCCTTCGTCAAGGCTCTGTAGCACCCTTGTAAGTGGTCGCGTCCAGCGGCCGCGACCGCGGCCCGTGAATCGGAGAGAAACCCCATGAGCACCAGGACCACCAGCCTGCCCAAGACCTACCACGACGCCGTGGTCAAGTGGCGGGAGGCTTTCTTGCCCGACTACGATTTCTTGCTCGACAACTGGGAGAAGCACTTCCCGAACGATCCCCGGTTCGAGCTCTGCGCCTACCGGCAGCTGGGAATGTGCACCGAGATCGAGTGCGGCGAGTGGCAGGGCAAGCCCAAGTACAACCAGGCGTCCCAGATGGTTCCCGAGCAGGCGCACCACCTGCTGGGGGCGATCCGCGCCCAGGCGTCCACCGAGTTCGGCTCGATCCAGCAACACCGCCTGACCCTCGCCCGGGCGCAGGACGAGGAGGAGCAGTTCTGGATCCTGCGGATGATGGCGGAGGAGCTGCGCCACGGCTACCAGATGCTGCACCTGCTGGCCGAGGACGACTGGAGCTCGGTCTCGAAGGACAGCAGCTCCGACATGATCGAGGAGATCCTGTCGATGACCACCGGCTCCCACGTGCTGGGTGCCTTCAACATCGATTTCGATTCCTTCGTCGACAACGTGGTGTTTTGCGCGCTGATCGATCGCGTCGGCAAGTACCAGCTGACGATGCAGCGGCAGAGCGCCTACCAGCCGATGGCCGAGAGCATGCCGCAGATGCTGCGCGAGGAGGCGTTCCACCTGGCGGCGGGGGTGGTGCCGCTGCGGCGGTGGGCGACCAGCGCGGCGCGCGACGAGGGCTTTTTCACCATGGACATGCTGCAGCGCGCGATCAACAAGTGGATGCCGCGCGGGCTCGAGATGTTCGGCGACGAGCGCGGCGGCGGCACCAACGTGCGCTTCGGCCTCAAGCCGATGAAGAACGCGGAGGCGCAGCGTCTCTACCGCGAGGAGGTCGAAAAGGTGGTGCGCGACCTCAACCTCCGCTACCTGCGGGCGCGAGTGCCCGAGCTGTCGCTGGCCGAGGCGCCGCTGGCGCTGGACCGCATCCTGGCCGGCGAAGCGGCGCCCGGCGCCGGCGGCGTGCGGGCGGAAGACCTGTTGCGCCTGCCGCATGCGGAGTTCCTGCGCCGCCGCGGTGTCCCCGCCTTCCGCATGGTGGGCGCCGGCGGCGAGGTCTACGCCGACCTGCATGCGTACCTGCGCCATCTGGCGGCCGCCCTCCCCGAGGCGTACCGCGCCGGCTGCGATTACAAGGACTACGTGGACGCGCTCGCCAAGGTGCAGAGCGGCGAGCTCACGGCCGAGGCAGCGGCCTCCCAGATGCCCGCCCTGCGGCGGGTGGGCGGCGCCTGCCCCTGCTCCAAGTCGGTGCGCTGGGTGGTGGATGCGCCGAGCCAGGCGGCCGGCGCCTGAACCGGCCTACCTTCCCGCCATCGCCCGAACCCTGAATCGCGCCCGATCCTCTCGATGTCACCGGCCGATCCGAGCCGCTCCTGCCGCGGGCTTTGGCGATGAGCGTGTTCAACCGCTTGCTGGTCAACACCCTGCCGCTGGTGCCGCGCTTCATCGTCGGCCGCGTGGCGGCGCGCTACGTGGCGGGGGCGACCCTCGACGACGCGCTGCGGGTGGTGGGCGAGCTGAACCGCCAGGGCGCCATGGCGACCATCGACCTGCTGGGCGAGGAGGTGAGCGAGCGCGGCAAGGCGCTGGCCGCGGTCGAGGAGTACCTGCGCGTCTTCGCCGCCATTCGCGAGCGCGGCCTCGACGCCAACGTCTCGATCAAGCTGACGCTGCTCGGCCTCAAGGTGGACGAGGGCTTCTGCCGCGACAACGTCGCCACGGTCGCCGCCGCGGCGCGCGCCGGCGGCAACTTCGTGCGCATCGACATGGAGGATTCGACCTGCACCGACGCGACGCTGCGCATCTACCGCGAGCTGCAGGCCACCCACGGCAACCTGGGAGTGGTCCTGCAGGCCTACATGCGGCGCACGCTGCGGGACATCGCCGAGTTGCCGCGGGTGCCGGCGGGCGGCGCCAACGTGCGGTTGTGCAAGGGCATCTACGTCGAGCCGCGGCGGATCGCCTGGAAGGGCTACGACACGGTGCGCGCCAACTTCGTGCGGGCGCTCGAGAAGCTGATCGAGCTGGGGATCTACCCCGCGATCGCCACCCATGACGAGTACCTTGCCGCGGCAGCCACGGCGCTGATCGACAAGCGCGGCCTGCGCCGCGAGCAGTACGAGTTCCAGATGCTGCTCGGCGTCGATCAGGAACTGCGCGACATCCTGCTCGCGGCCGGCCACCGCCTGCGCGTCTACGTCCCCTACGGCCGCGACTGGTACCCCTATTCGATCCGGCGGCTGCGCGAGAATCCCGAAGTGGCGCGCCACGTCCTGCGCGCGCTGATCGCCGGCCGCTGAACCCGCCGGCCCGCCGTGTCGCCGGCGCCGTTCCCCCCGCGCCCTGCGCCGCACCCCGCAAACACCGAGCGCTTGCTCGCAGGCCGATAGCGTGGGGTCCGTGCCGCGGTGCGCTCTCGCCTGAAACCGATCGAGGGTCCTTTTCCGTCAAGCTATATGTCAGTCATGGTAGCGTTCGACTTATAGCTGTTCATGCATCGAACCGGACTCCCCTGGGAGTCGAGCCGTCTCGAAAGGAGCGTCGCAATGCAGAGCGGAAAGCATGGGCACCGCCGGATGCGCCACAGCTTCGGGTTGCCTGCCCTCGTCGCCGGTTGCTTCGCCGTCGCGTTCCTGGTTACCGTCGCGGCGCGCGCTGCCGCGTCCGAGCCGGCGGCGACGCCGCAGGATGCGGCCTCGGGGTTCGTCATCGTCGGCCCGGTCGACATGGCCTGGGGGAGCAGCACCGGCGTCACGGTCGGAGCGGCGGCGATCGCGAACAACTCCAGCCACACGGGGAACCTGTCCCTCCACCTCTGGGCGACACCGATGATTTCTGGCCCGCCGACTGTCAACCAGTTGCTCAACTTCCAGGACCTCGGCGGCATCAGCCTGGGAACTTTGAAAGCCGGCGCGCAGCTCACCAACGTCAGCCACCAGGGCCTCGCTTTCACGGAGCCGCAGCCGAAGGGCTGCTACTACGTGGAGCTGGCGCTGCTCAACGAGACCGTGCTCGTCGATATCTTTGCCAACAGCCGTGGCGGCACTCCCACCACCAGCGGCTACGACCTCTACGCGTTCGGCAACGGCGTGACCTGCCCGCCTGCCACGAGCTGCGCGCCGGGTTCGCTGAACGGCTGCCTGAACACCGGGCGCTTCCAGGTGACGGCGGCCTACTACAACGCCAGCGGCGGCAAGGCGCAGGGCCAGGTGCTCTCGTTCAACGGTGCCCGGGCGGAGAGCGACGAGTCGGTGTTCTACTACTTCACCGACCCCAGCAACTTCGAGATGGGGGTGAAGGTGCTGGACGCCTGCGCGCTCAACAACTTCTTCTGGGTGTTCATCGGCGGCCTGACCAACCAGGGGTGGGAGGTCAACGTCCTCGACACCAAGACCGGGAACGTCAAGAACTACAACAACGATCTCGGCACGACGACGGTGACCACCACCGACACGGCAGCGCTGCCCTGTCCTTAAGCCTGGGTGCTCTTCCACTCCTGGTAGGCCTTGTCGGCCTCGCCCAGGAAGTTGGGGTGCTCGGGGCGCCAGCCGAGCTCGGCGGCGCGGCGGCTCTGGACGAGCTGGTCCAGGGCTAGGCAGTCGGCATAGGCACCCAGGCTGCGGCGCGCTTCCTCGATGGGGATCGAGCGGGTGGCGCCGTCCCTGCCGGCGGCGGCGCTGGCGGCGCTGGCCACGTCGGCCAGCGTCACGCCGTTGCCGTCCACGGCGTGGAAGACGCCGCGGCCGTGATGCTCGGCCACGCGACGGTAGAAGCGCGCCAGGTCCTCGACGTGGATCATCGGCAGCCGATTGGCGCCGTCGCCGACGAAGGCCGCGGCGCCCTCCTTCTCGGCCGTTTCGAAGTAGCTGCCGGTCAGGCCGCCGCGGCCGCCGTAGACCACGCCGGGGCGGATGACCGCGCTCGCCAGGTGGTGGATGCCAGCCTCGAGCACCTGGTGCTCATGCGCGACCCGCCAGGCGACCAGGGCGGCCGGATGGTCGGTCGGCGCGCCCTCGAAGGCCGGCGCCGCGCCGGTCGCGCCCAGCACCCAGATACCGGAGGTGTAGATCAGCGAGCGCGCCTTGCCGGCGCGGGCGGCGGCGATCAGCGTCTCGATCGCGGTGCGGTCGGCGGCGACGGCGCCGGGGCCCGAGCCGAAGGCGGTATGAATCAGCGCCTCGTGCTCCGCGGCGTGCTCGCGATAGCTATCGGGGTCGGCGATGTCGCCGATCACCGCCCGCGCTCCCAGCCGGCGCATCGCCTCCGCCTTGGCGTCGCCACGCACCAGCCCGGTCACCGCGTGCCCGAGCGCCACCAGCTCGCCAACCACCGCATGCCCGATGTAGCCCGTCGCTCCGGTCACGAAGATATACATGCGTTCAAGCCCTCCGGCGGCGATCTTAGCAGCGATGCGAAGAGTGTGCGGCGGACCTGGGTGGCCGGTCACGTTGCGGCGGGCCGCGGCACGATAGATAGAGGAGCTGTTCAACGAAAAAGGAGATGCAAGATGAGTCAAGCGACTCGTTGCCGCCTGCGTTCGCTGCTGGTCAAGGTTCTCGGCCCGCTCGCCCTGCTGGGCCTGATCTGGTGCGCGGGCAATACCCCGGCCCAGGCCGCCGGCTTGCTGGACAACGCCTGCCTGGCCCCCGCACCTCTTACCCTGAAGCCCAACGCCTGTTTCATGGCCGAGAACGTCATCGTCACCTACTGGTCCAGCGCCGGCCACACCAAGATCGTCGGCCAGTGCTCCTCGGGACCCTGCCCGGGAGCCGGCTGCACCGGCACCAGGTCCAGCTTCTACACCGTCAGCGAGAGCTCCTGCGAGATCTGCTAGACGAGCAGGCGCGGCGAGGGCAGCGCCATTGACGTGAGATCCGCACCGCCGGCTCGGAGCGCAGGATCCCGGCCGGTGCGGTGTTCCATACCGCGTACGTGCCGACTGGCCGCCGCGTCCGGGTGCCCACTCCGGGCCAAATAATGACCGCCTGGAGGGCGGTGACGACACGCCTCGTTTGACGGCCGGCGGTACGGGTGTTAGCATTTTTTCCCCATCAGCCCTCTTGCCGACCCCATGGACGACCCATCGGATTCCTCCGCCACCAAGCGCAGGCTCGACCTCGATCCTGATACGGATGGCATCGACCTCGCCGCGCTGCAGGAGAGCAGTACTACCCAGACCTTCGAGACCTCGACCCGCGAGCGCATCGAGCGCGGCACGGTGATCCCCGAGGCCGAGGCCGACGTCATCCTGATCGCGCACCCCGATTCGCAACGGCTGGGCTCGCGCTACCGGCTGTCGCCCGGCACGGTGCTCGAGATCGGCCGCTCGCCGCTGGTGGGCCTCAGCCTGCCCGAGGTGATGTCGATCTCGCGCAAGCACGCGCGCTTGCGCTACGCCGGGCCGGTGGTGACCGTCGAGGACCTCGGCTCGACCAACGGCACCTTCGTCAACGGCCATCCCATCCAGGGACGGACGGTGCTCAAGAGCGGCGATCGCTTCCAGACCGCGGCGGTGCACTTCAAGTTCCTGCACGAGCAGGACGTGGAGAACGCCTATCACCTGGCGATCTACGAGCTGGTGGCGCGTGACGGGCTGACCGAGATCTTCAACAAGCGCAAATATGACGAGGAGGTCCAGCGTGAGTTCGCCCGCGCCGTCCGCCATCACCGGCCGCTGTCGCTGATCCTCTTCGATCTCGACGAGTTCAAGCAGATCAACGACGGCTTCGGGCACCTGTGCGGGGACTTCGTGCTCAAGCAGGTGGCATCGCTGGCGCGCGACCTCACCCGTCCCGAGGAGGTGCTGGCGCGGGTCGGCGGCGACGAGTTCGCGATCCTGGCGCCCGAGACCGGAATCCACGGCGCCGAGACGCTGGCGCTCAAGCTGCGGGAGCGCATCGAGGGCTTCGAGCATCGCTACGGCGAGGTCAGGATCGCCGTCCGTTGCTCGTGCGGCGTCGCCGAGCTGGCGCCCGAGATGACCAGCCCGCAGGACCTCTTCCAGGCCGCCGACGCGGCCCTGCTGGTCGCCAAGCGTAGCGGCCGCAACCGCGTCAACGTGCGCGGCCCACGCGCCGCGGCGGCCGGAGTCTAGACCCTAGGAAGGCGGTGAGCCGAGCAGGTAGGTCTCCAGAAAGACGATCGAGACCGTCCTCAGATAATCGGCGTTGCTCTTCTTCTGATAGCCGTGCCCTTCGTCCTTGGCCACCACGTACCAGATGGGCACGCCGTTGGTCTCGACGGCGGCGGCGATCTGATCCCCCTCTGACACCGGCACCCGAGGGTCGTTGGCGCCGGCCGCCACCAGCAGCGGCTTGCGGATCTGGTCGGCGTGGCGGACCGGCGCGATGCTCTCGAGGAAGGCCCGCATCTTGGGGTCGCGCTCGTCACCGTACTCGACGCGGCGCAGGTCGCGGCGGTAGGCCTGGGTGTGCTCGAGGAAGGTGACGAAGTTGCTGATGCCGACGGTGTCGAAGCCGCACGCGAGGCGATCGCTGTAGTGGGTCATCGCGGCGAGCGTCATGTAGCCACCGTAGGAGCCTCCGGCCACCATCACCCGGCTGGCGTCGAGGCCGGGCTGGGTGGCGATCCAGTCGAGCAGCGCGCCGATGTCCTTGACCGAGTCCTCGCGCTTTTCGGCGTTGTCCAGCGCCAGGTAGGTCTTGCCGTAGCCCGCCGAGCCGCGGACGTTGGGCGCGATCACCGCCACGCCGAGCTCGTCGACGAGGTAGTTGAGCGCGCCGATGAAGCTCGGACGGACCTGCGCCTCGGGGCCGCCGTGGATGGTGATGTAGACCGGGCGCCGGCCCGGGAAGCGATCGGCGGCAGGAGCGTAGACGAAGGCAGGGATGGTGCGCCGGGCGCCTCCCTGCTTGGCGGCGAGGTCGAAAGTCGGGTAGCGCACCAGTCTGGGCACCGCGAAACGCGCCGGGTCGAGCCCGCCGGTCTCGCTGGCCGTCCAGCGCTCGAGGCGGCCGGCCCCGCGGCCGCCATCGGGGTCGTAGGAGTAGACGTCCAGCGGCGAGCGCGCCCAGCTGACGGCGAAAGCCAGCTCGTGCGAGGCGCCGCCCGTGCTGACGCCCTTGCCGCCGCCACTGTCGCCGCCGCTGCTGGCGCCGCCGCCGCCGGCGTGCCGGAAGCGCGGCGAGGTGGCAATGCCGGGCGGCAGCTCGGGGGCGGGCAGCTCCTTGCCGGTGCGGGTGTCGAGCAGGTGCAGGCGGCTGATGCCGTCTTCGTTGGCGAAGTAGGCGAGCAGCGCGCCGTCGCTCGATTGGTCGAAGCTCTCCACGTCCCAGGAGACCTGGGAAAGGACGGACTCGGCGCCGGTCGCCGGATCGAGCCGCACCAGGCGGAGGAGCTCGCTGCCGCGGTCGCTCACGGTATAGACGGAGCGGTCGTCCGCCGCCCAGCGGCCGCCCTGGTAGGACACGGTTGGCGCCCCAGGCGGGCGCTTCGGGGTCAGCGGCGTGACCCTGCCGGTCGCCAGGTCGACCGCGTGCAGGTAGGACTCGGCGGCCGAGATGTCCTCGCCGAGCAACAGCCGGCTGTCGTCGGTGCTCCAGTCGAGCGGCGTCCATTGGCCGGCGAGCTCGGCGACGCGGCGCTCGCTGCCAGGCCGCGACGGATCGGCGGTGTAGAGGTCGAAGTCGCGGCCGTTGCGGGCGTTGCTGACGTAGGCGAGGAGCCGGCCGGAGTGGGACCACAGCGGCGATTCGTAGCGGTGCACGCCGTCGCTGAAGCGGGTGGCACGGCCGCTGCGGCGGTCGAGCAGCAGCAGCTGGTAGTTCTCGGCGCCGCCGGCGTTGACCGCGACCACGATCTGCGCCGGGTCGCTCGGGCGGTAGGAGCCGGAGGTCACCGGCTCGTCGTAGAAGGTGAGCTGGGTGCGCGCGCCGAGCGGCATCGCCACCTCGTGCAGCTGGGCTGCCTGGGCGAAGCGCGTGAGCACCAGCAGCCGCCGCTCGCGCGGATGCCAGTCGGCGAAGGTGGCGCTGCGCATGTTCTCGTAAGGCTGCAGGGCGTCGACAGCGCGCCGCTGGATGGGTGGGACGTGGCGGGCGACGATGCTCTCGGGCGTCGCCATCAGGTCGGGAGGCGCGGCCACGCCGGCGCCAGGGGACAGGCACGCGAGGACGGCGAGGGCGGCGGCGGCGTGCCGGGTCGACCGGGCGAGGAGCGTGCGGCGCAAGGCGTCAAGGATCATGGGCTCTCCAGGGTTCGCGACGGCGGCGTGCGTGGCGGTTGGCAGGATGCAGGCCGGAAGCGCGCTCAGCGGAACAGTGGCAGCTGCGCGGTTTGCCGCTTCGCTCCGGGACGCCCGGCCGGCGGCGCTTCCCCGGGGACGGTCTCAGGACGCCGGAACGCGGCGGTCGACAGCTGCGGGAGCGGCTGGTCGAGGCCGTGGTGGTGGCGGGCGGTCTCGAAGAGGGAGCGGATTTGCTGGGCGAAGATACCCTCGCCGCGCATGCGGCTGCCGAAGCGGGGATCGTTGAGCCGGCCGCCGCGCAGCTCGCGGATGCGGTGCAGGACCTTCTCCCGGCGCTCCGGGAAGTGGGTCTCGAGCCAGGCCTCGAACAGGCCGGCGACGGCACCCGGCAGCCGCATGACGGTATAGCCGGCCGCCTGCGCGCCGGCGGCCGCCGCGGCTTCGAGGATGCGCGGGATCTCGTGATCGGTGATTGCCGGCACCACCGGCGCCACCATCACGCCCACCGGCACGCCGGCGGCAGCGAGCTGGGACACCGCCTTCAGGCGGTCGCGCGGGTGGGAGGCGCGCGGCTCCATGCGCCGCGCCAGCTCGGGGTCGAGGGTGGTGATGGAGAGGAAGACCCGCACCGCCTGGTGGCGGGCGAGCTCCAGCAGGAGATCGAGATCGCGGGTCACCAGCTCGTTCTTGGTGATCACGCCGACCGGATGGCGGAGCTCGGCGAGCACCTCGAGGCAGCCGCGGGTGATGCCGAGGCGGCGCTCGACCGGCTGGTAGGGGTCGGTGACGCCGCTCATCACCAACGTCTCGGGCTGCCAGCCGGGGGCGGCGAGCTCGCGGCGCAGCAGGCGGGGGGCGTCCTCCTTGACCATGATGCGGCTCTCGAAGTCGAGGCCGGCCGAGAATCCCAGGTACTCGTGGGTGGGGCGCGCGTAGCAGTAGATGCAGCCGTGCTCGCAGCCGCGGTAGGGGTTGAGCGAGAACGTGAAGGGGATGTCCGGGCTGTCGTTGCGGGTGAGCGCCGAGCGCGAGCGGTCCACCAGCAGCTCGGTCGCCAGCCTGGCCTCGGGCTCCGCGTCCGGCGGATGCCCGGCCGCCGCCTGCACCTCGGGGTCGATCTCGACCCGCAGGCGCTCGAAGCGGTTGGCCGGGTTCCCGGTGGCGCCGCGGCCCCTGGGCGCCGCTGCCTTGGGGGGCGCTGCCTTCGTCATCCCACCACTGTACCGCATGCGTCTAGCGGCCGGGCGCCGGCTCGCCGGCGGCGAGGAAAGAGCCGCCGGCCGCGGTGCGGCTGCCGCGGCGGCTGAACGGCTACTGCAGGCGGCGGGCGAGCTGCTCGGCCCGCTGCTGATTGGCGGCGGCGGCAGCGTCGCTGTCCTGGCGCAGCTCCTGATGGGCGGCGGTCGCCACCCTGACCTCCCTTTCGGCCGCGGACAGCCCCTTGTCCTGCAGCGCTCCCCAGGTCTGGCTGACCACGATCGTTTCCAGGTTCTCGAGCCGCTCGACGAGCTCGTTCTTGGTCTTGGTCAGCTGGGCGACTTCCCTCTCCAGCTCGCTGGTCGAAGCGCCGAGCGCCCGCTGTTTCGCGTAGAAGACCATCCAGCGGCGGACGTTCGCCGCCACGATGGCGACGATCGCCACCACGCTCCACAGCTCTATGCCAGGGCTCATACCATTATCCCCTCGTCCCTAGTCTACCGCCGGCGGTCCGGGTGGGGGCCGGCGGCACGCCTCCCCCATGAGAGGTACGGGCGCCTGGCAAGGAGGTTTCCGGGAGCGGCACGCGCTTGCCGCCACCGCGGGCGGCAATCCGGTGGCGGCGGTGACGGCGGTGGCGGCGGTGGCGGGAGTCCCTATCGCGGGCCATGCGCGCCGGCGGCGGAGCTGGTCCGGGGCGCAGCGGCCGGGAGGTACTTGTCCAGGAACGTCAGGACGGCCTGGTAGGCCTTGACCTGGGTGTCCTTGCGGGCGAAGCCGTGGCCTTCGTTGGGAAAGATCAGGTACTCGACGGGGGTGCCGCGCTTGCGCGCCGCGGCGACGATCTCGTCGGACTCCTGGCGGAGGACCCGCGGGTCGTTCTCGCCCTGCAGCACCAGCAGCGGGCGCTCGATCTCCTCGGCGTGGAAGAGCGGCGAGATCTTGCGCAGGTAGTCGGCGTCGGCCTGCGGGTCGCCGATCAGCTTGTACAGCGCCTTGCGCTCGGAGGCCCAGTAGGGCGGGATGCTGGCCAGGGTGCGCACCCAGTTGGCGACGCCGAAGAGATCGACCCCGGCGGCGAACTCCTGCGGGCGGAAGGCGAGCGCCGCGAGCACCATGTAGCCGCCGTAGCTGCCGCCGATGATGCCGATGCGGTCGGGAGCGACCCAGCCGGTGGCGGCGAGCATGCCCTTGCTCGCCACGCAGTCGCCGAGATCGGCATTGCCGTGCTTGCGGTCGGCGAGGTGGAAGAAGGTCTTGCCGTAGCCGGCGCTGCCGCGGTTGTTGATCGCATAGACCGCATAGCCGTGGTTGACCAGGTACTGGGTCAGCGGGCTGTAGCCGACCCGCGACTGGCCGCCGGGGCCGCCGTGCACCCAGACCAGGCCCGACGCCGGGTGCTCCCGGCTGGCCCCATGCGGCTGGTAGAGCAGGCCCGGCACCTCGACACCGTCATAGGACTTGAAGCGGACGACCCGCGCGGGCACCAGCGCGGCGGGATCGATCTCCGGGCTCAGCGCGCGGGTGAGTTGGCGCGGCGTGCCGTGCGCCAGGTCGGCGACGTCGATCACGTAGAGGTTGCGCGGCGAACGGCTGGACTCGGCATAGAAGGCGAGGCGCTTGCCGTCGCGCGAGAACCGCAGGCCGCTGATGTCGGCGTCGGGCAGCGCCGGCAGCTGCACCGGCCGCATGCCGGGCTCCGCAAACAGCCGTACCTCGGTGGCCGCATCGTGGTTGATGGAGACCTGGAAGAAGTGGCCGTCGCGCGAGAAGCTGGCGGCGGTCACGTCCCAATCGGGGCGCAGCACGTCGGTGCGCTCGCCGGTGGCAAGGTCGTAGCGGACCAGATGGGCGAACTCGCTGCCCTGGTCGGTGGTGTAGTAGAGGCTGGCGCCGTCGGGGCTGAAGTCCGCGGGCACGTTGACAACGTCGCCGGTGTGGGTGGTGAGGTCGCGCAGCTTGCCGGTCGAGCGGTCGTAGAGGTAGACGTCGGAGTCGCCGGTGCTCTCCTGCTTGACCACCGCGACGTAGCGTCGGTCGCGGGAGATGGGACCGAGCGCGAAGCCGCCCTCGTTGCGGAACAGCAGGGTGCGCTGGTAGCTGTCGATCGACATCTCGTAGAGGTCGAAGTAGTGCGGGTCGCGCTCGTTGGAGGAGAAGAAGAAGGTCTTGTCGTCCGGGGCCCAGCCCTCGAAGGCGGCTTTCTGCTTGTCGCCCGGGGTGAGGTCGCGCGCGGTGCCGTCGGCGTCGCGGACGTAGATGTGGGTCTGCTCGTTGCCGCCCTGGTCGCTCTCGTAGAGGATGCGGTCGCCGGTGGGGAACCAGCCGGCCGCCATGATGGCGTTGACCTTCGAGTCGGTCAGCTGCCGCGGGGCGCCGCCGTCCACCGGGATGGCATAGGCATTGAAGACGCCGGTGCCGTTGCCGCTCACCAGCAGCTGCCGGCCGTCAGGCGAGAACGCGCTGCCGTTCCAGGTGGTGGTGGCCAGGAACTGCTCGATGGTGTAGCGGGGAGCGGCAGCGCCCGGCGCCAGGGGCGCCGCCAGATGGGAGGGCGCCGCCGGGGCGGCGGCGGCAGGAGCGACCATGCCGGCGGCGTGCGCGGCGGGGAACCTTGCAAAGCCGGTCAGGCCGAGGATGGTGGCGAGAGCGACGAAGGCGGCGAGCCGGGAAGGCGCCGGAGGATCGAACCTGGTGATGGTGTTCCCGGCCTTGGTCATGGACATGAGCGCTTCCTCCTCTGGGTGGCCGCGGCGGCGATCGGCCTTGTCGAGCCGGTGCGTCCGGTGCCTGGTTCCCGCATCGTGGATGGTGTTGCCGTTGCCGGTCTGCCGCCTAAGTGCCGACCTGGCCGAGGATACATGGTCGAGACTATGCCGAGGAGGTGCCGGGACGCCAGGGACCGTGGACGCCACGGTTGGCGGTGTCCGGAGATTGGCTTGGCGGCGCCTCGGCGAGCGGCCCATCGGGCGTCGAGTGTCGGAGCCCCGCTGCACGCAAGAGAGGATCGCCGCGCCGCCGGCGCTGGACCAGCGGGCGCGGCAGAGCGCCAACCTGGCTTAACCCCCGCCGCGACTGCCTGGATGTCAGGCCAGCGTCTGGCGGTCTGGGCGCCGGCTGGCTGGCGCCGGACGGGGGGTGCGATCCAGGAGGTCAGTCGCTGGTACAGCTGTCACTGTCGAAATCTCGGGGCAGGGAAAAGCTGAAGCCTTGGCCGCGCAACCCGGTAAGCGGTCCTTGCAGCTGATGTCCGGACCTGTCCGTCCAGTAAGCTGTAAGGGTCGCTCGTTTGCGGGTTTCGTCCTCTCTCGACCTTGCCAGGGTCACCTCCGAAACCTGAGCTCCGTCGAGGGACGTGGGCCCTAAGAGAATGAGGCGCGAGGAGCCTGTCAACCTCGCCACCACCGCCTGCAATCCGTGGAGCGTGCAGGATCTGGGCACCAGCCGCTCGAACCTCTCGAGGTCACCGCCCGCGGCGGCGGCGGCCAGGAGGTCCCAATAGGGCAAAAGGCGGCTGAAGTTGCTCTTCGACGCTCCAAACGCCTCGTACGCGCTCTGGCCCGAGCGAACAAAGATCGCCAGCGTGTCGCCGGACAGTACGATCACGTAGGCGCCGTGCGCAAACGCGTAGGAAAGCAAGCGCTCCGCGTTCCGCAGCCGGCCCTGCTCTACCTCACTCATGACTTGTTCGGGTGTTTGTTCATCCGTGGGGGACGGCGCGTACCATACTTGCGTGGCGAGCTTGATTGCCTTCTCGACGTCCTTGTCGGCACCCGACCCGGCTAGAGCAGCATCCACCGCCTTGGCAATCTCGCCGTTCATCGGATCAAGCCAGGCACAGGTGAGCAATGCCTTCAGGCGCAGGTCGCCGTCGCCGGGCGCGGTGGCGAGGGGAAGGAGGTCCTGGAAGGCGCTGCGATCGTAGGATGCCTGGATGAAGTCCATGGCAGCGAGCCGCAGGTCCTTTGCGCTCTCGTCGGCAAGGGCGACGTGCAGAGCGGCTGCGCCCAATCCGGGGAGCGAACAATCCAGCAGGATTGCCAGGCGCTTCTTGGGATGGTGGAGCATCCAGCGATATCGCGACTGCGTAGGAGGATCCAACATCTCCGCCAGGAGTTCCGCGGCTTCGTGTTTTGCAGTGCTCTCATCTAGAGCGGAGAGCACGGTGACGGTGTCCGAAAAATCCTGGTCGTCGAGCGTTTCGTCCTGTAGCCACCTCTTTAGCCGAGCCCAATCGGCGAGAGAAAGGGCGAGCCCTTTCGCCGGCTTCGTGACCGAAAGAGTCTGATGTTTTTTCGAGACCGCCGGCTCCGGCTTGCGTAGAGCGATGAGCGAAGCAGTCACCAGGGCGCGGTTGGTCAGCTCTTCGAGGTTGTGCGCCACGCTGGTGGTGGAGTCGCTTCTTTGGATCAGTGCGTCGACTTCCAGCTTGACGATGGCCGCGGTCTTGAACCAGACCGCCGAGAAGGTCGCGAGTCCCAAGAACGCCACCACCAGAGACACGATTGTGACGAGGCGGCTGACTCTGCGATCCACCAGCCGTTGGACCTCTTCCGTCACTGCCAGTTTCAGGTCGGGCGGGAGGCTACCATCGGGGCCAGGCGCCGTACCTGGCTCCTTTGTGCTCTGGTTCTCGGTCATATCGTTCTCCGGGTATCTCCTCGGCGATGGCGGGCCGCCGGCCGTCGCAAGGGCGACAGCCGGCGTCGCCCGCGCTGCTCCTCAATAGGAAATATAATCGACGTCGTCGTAGTCGCCCATGCAGTTGCTGGGCGATCCACCCGTGGCGCTCTTGAGCTGTTCGGCGGTGATGTCCTCCGCCAGACGGCGCCCAAGAATTCGCTTCTTGTCCACTTTCTTCATGGTCCGAGCTCCTTTGCCATAAACAGTTGATTGACCTCGTCACCGGATAGCGGTGACGCGAATACGCGTTAGTCCGGCACTGAAAAGTAGGACGGCTTCGCCACGTGAACGCGAGCGAACACTTCCCGCTGTTGCGCCATCGCCGCGTCGTGCAGGGCGGCGAAACTCAGATTGTCAGGCGATCGCCGCCAGGTGAAATCCCTGCGCGCCTGCCCTAGCATCTCGCAAAACGGATCGAGCAGCCGCAGGTCGGCATTCAGCTCCTCGAGCCAAAGGAACTGTCCCATCTCGTTGACCTCGACAAAGACGTGGTCTCCTTCGGGAGTGACGATCATGTCCAGGCAGGCAAACACGATTCCCAATCGCCGCAGCAAACGGCGACAGGCCCGATCCACCTCGGCGGGGATCTCGGCAGGCAGAACTCGCAGGTCGGCGAAGGCAAGCTTCCAGTCGAGGCGAGCCCTGGGAATCTCCTGCGACAGCAGCTTGGCGGCCACCAGCAGGTCGCCCATGTAGGTGAGCCGGAGTTCGTGGCGTTTGGCGATCCGCTGTTGAAAAATTCCTGGCGTCAGGCGAAGCACCTCGTCTTCGGGGAGGTCGTTGCGGCAGACGGTGCTGGTGAAGGTCAACGCCGACCCCTCTTGCTTGCGCCATTGTGCCGGGTAGAACGGTTTGTAGATAGCGCGGCCCGCGTAGCGGTCGAGGAAGGCGCGAATCCGGCCCGGATCGTTGCTGCAGAGCGTCGGTGGAACCGTCAGCCCGGCGGCCAGAGCCTCCTGGAGCTGTACCAGCTTGGCATTCGAGCGCTGCCGGCTGCCCAGCGGGTTGATCCAGAAGGCGCCGGGAAAGATGAGCTGCCAAAGGTTCCGGTTGAAGATCGAGCATTCGCGGCTAGCGACGATCCGGTCACCGGGATGCATCTCGTCGGGAAGCACCGGCTCGATCACCGGTCGTCGGTGCCAGATCACGTCGAAGGCGCTGTCGGAAGCCATTCGGAGCCTCGGCCCCGAGACTTCCCAGGCCGCCTCGCCGCCGTCGCCTATCGTGATCGAGGCCTGCTGCCGGGTCGGGAAGTCGGCTCCCTGCCAGAGGACCGCCTCGTGGCCGCGGGCCTCGAGGCCGGCAGCCACCATCGTGGCATGAATATCCTCTGGGTACGTCGCGATCAGGATACGGGTCATTTCAGGGCTCCTCTGGGCTCCTGCCATGGTCCTGACAGAGATCCACCTGCCGGAGGCGTTGAACGAGCGTCCGGACCACCCCCGGCTTGGAATCGGAGGCTTACGACCTCATGGCGGGCCGTTGGGAGCGATGGCGGCGGTGGGCGCTGCCGGCGGCGGAACCGCAGGCCCCGATGGCGTGAGGGGTGCGGTGAAGTAGAAGAAGCCGCTGTAGGGGACCTGATCCGAGATGCGCTGAAGATCCACGCCCGGTGGGTCATCGGGCCGCGGCAGCGCTACCTTCCAGGTCTTGGGAAGATCGGTAGGCTTGCAGCTGGGAGCGTCGAGGCTTCCCGAGCAGAAGGATGCCTTGCCCCCGGGATAGTGGGCGTCGAGAGCCACCAAACGTTTCTCGGGCGGAAGGGCGCGCGCCAAGAGGTATCCCATGGGCTCGAAATGCGGGTCCCATGGCGTCCCGGGCCGCAGGCGGTTGTGGACGTTGCCGGTCAGGACCAGGAACAGGTCGTCAGGAGCATCGCGGATCGCGGCGGCAAGGCCCTCTGCCATCGCCCGATCACGGGTTTCGCCGGCCGCGCGAGGTCGCGGCGCGCCACTCGGAGCTGGCCCGGGGGCGGCCGAGTTGGGAGCGGGAAGCTCGACGGGATCGATCGGCATGACGCGTAGACGATCGCCGCCCGCGCGCCAGCCACGGAGGGCCACGATCAACTGCACCATGGCCTCGCTGCTACGGCCATCCTTGTAGGGAGACTGCCAGAAGGAGCCTGCAAGCAGGGCCGCCAGATCTTCGCCGCGGCCGGGCGAAGTGAGGTAGGCCTGCAGGCGCGGATTTTCCTCGCGAGGGATCTCCAGCCCCACCGTAACGCTCCGGTCTCGCTGCAGCGCCTGACAGACGGCAGCGGCGAGGAAATTTGGAATCTCCCGGGTGCCGTGCATCTCGCCCAGCAACACGATCTCGCTGTTTTCCAGGATGTGCCTTGGATCGAGGATCGCTTCACAGGTACCGGGCTTTGCATAGCTCACAACCGAGCTCGCCAGCCACGCGAACGACAGGACACAATAACACCCCAGCCTCACATAACTCCGACACGGAACCATAGTCGTACCTCCTAGCCGTAGCCATGCTGATCAAGGGACAGCTGATATAGAACTTTTGTAATCATATGCATCTTGATTGGCGGTGGTCAAGAGTGCCAATACTCTCTGACACGGCATGAGGCAAAACAGGTGAGCTGGGTCGAGGAGAAGCGCACGGGACCGGCGGTCGCGCGGGATCGCCGAATGGCGATATGCAAATCATCGGGGCGTTCGATTCTCGCTGGCTTGGCCGCTGTCGGGAACGCGGTTATAAAACAGTGTGCGCCACGCCAGCGAAGATGCGCCAATGGCGACAGGCTGTCTAAGCCAATACCTGATCGGGTGCTGACCCCGCCCGGCTTCGCATTGCGAGCTCGGCCTCGGTCACGGGCTTCCTTGACGGACGCCGATGCGGCCCAATCTTGTCGGTGAGCATAACAAGTTGCCATGAAAGGAGCAAGCAGGAGCCGATTCCGGTAGTGCTAAAACTGATAGAGCACTACCCCGATTCCAGCTCGGGAGCGGAGCCTGGTTGGGGCATCACGTCGGCGGCCGATGGCCAGGCGTGGGTTCCCGGACCTCGCCGTAGCCGGTGAGCTCGACATAGCCGCGGGCCGCGATCGGCTTGCCGTCGTGGGTGCCCGTGGCGGCGACCGCGCCTTCCCAGTAGCGGAAGGAGAGCCGCAGCTCCTGGTCCGCGAGCAGCGGCCGGACGGTCAGGTCGCAGGCGCCTGGGCCGGCGCCGGGCAACGTCAGGCGCCAGCCAGAGGGGTAGCGGGTGCGGCTCGCCGGGCTCGTCCAGTTGTCGGTCTCGGCGAAGCGCAGGGCGGCGAGTGGCGACGTCTTGGTGCGGCCGTCGGGGGCGATCCAGGTGGCCAGGCTGGCCGGGTCGATCTGGTCGGCGGCGGCGGCGGTGGCAGCGCGCACCGTAGCGCCGGCGCCCGGCGGCGCCGGTAGACGGCGCCGGAGACGATAGAGCATCAACTCCCAGCCGTCGTCGAGCTGCAGCGCGAACCAGTCCCATCCCACCTCGCCGGCGTCCAGTGCGCTGGTGCTCCACTCGCGGTCCATCCAGGCAAGGCCGGTGACCGCCAGGGTCTCGCCGCCGAGGCGCAGGGTGCCGGCGGCGGCGAGGCGCGGCAGCGAGTAGTAGTAGGAGGCGTTGCCCGGCTCGGCACTCTTCGCCGACAGGCCGCGGTCACCCTGCGGCACCGGCGGCAGGGCCGGGGTGAGGGTCAGGTCGATGGCGGCCCCGCCTCCGGCCGCAGCACCGGCGGTGGCGGTGTCCTGGTCGCCACCGGCGGCACCGGTGGTCGCGATGAGCCTCATCGGTGGGGTGCCGTCGGATGAGTGCCGGCCGGCAGTGGGTCCGGCGACGGCGGCTGCCGCCGCAGCGGGTTCGGCGGACCAACTGCCCACCCAGACGCGGAACGGTGCGGCCTTGGCGCCGGCCAGTCCGAGGGCCTGGCGCTCCCAGCGCTCGTAGGCCAGGAAGCGGCCGCCGGCGGCGTCGGTCACGGCGAAGTGGGCGAACCACACCTGGCGCGTCGCCCAGGCCGACGTCCGACCGGCGGTAGGTGCAGCGGCGCCGGGAACGCCTGCGGCATTGGCATTGCCACCGGCTACCGGCGCGGACGGCGCGCGCGGTACGGGCGGTCCGGCAGGCGGGGCGAGGGCGATGCGGAAGAAGGTGAGCTGGAAGCCGAACCGGCGCCCATCGCGGGCCGCCAGGTTGCCGGTGTAGTACCACCATTCGGTGCGGAAATCGGGATGGGGGCCGTGGTCGGCAGGGAAGACGAAGGGCCGCGGCGCGAGGGCGCGCGCAAAGCCGCGCGGGTCCGCGGCGCCGAGCGCCGCCGCCACGCTCATGGGGGCGGCCGCCTGGGTGTCCTCGGTGCCACCGGTCGCGCGGCTCAGGCGCCAGGCGGCAAACGCCAGCAGCACCACCAGGGCGCCAATCCCCGCCAACGCCCCCATCGTCGTGGACGGCGCCAGGCGGCGCGATAGCCGGCGCAGAACGATCACTCCTCGCGCAGGGCGAGCGCCGGCGGGATACGCGCCATGCGCCAGGCCGGGTAGAGGCCGGCTGCGAGAGCGGCGCCCAGGGCCAGCAGCAGGGCTTCGACCAGCACCGCGGGCGACACCTCGAGGTGGATGGTCCAGCCGAAGGACCGGCGATTGATGATGTAGACCATGATGGCGGAGAGGACCAGGCCCACCGGCAACGCCAGCAGACCGGCGGCGAGGCCCATCAATCCGGTCTGGGTGGTGATCAGCTGCCAGACCTGGCCGGGGGTGAGGCCGGTCGCCCGCAGCACGCCGATCTCGCGGGTGCGTTCGAGCTGCAGGGCGGTGAGCGCCGACAGCACGCCGATGGCGGCCACCAGGCTCGCCAGCAGGCGCAGCACGCCGGTGATCAGGAAGGTGCGGTCGAAGATCTCGAGCGACAGGCGCTGGAGCGCGCGGTTGGAGCGGATGGTGACCGGTTGTCCCAGCGCCTGGCGCAGCAGCCGGATGATGCGCGCGGCTGCCGGATCGGCGCGGCCGCCACCGGCGCGTACAAGGTCGACCGCGAAGCCCGACAGCAACGGGTCGTGCCAGAAACGCACGTAGGTGGGGCGGCTGATCAGCACCAGGCCCAGGTCGGAAGTGTAATCGGCGAAGACGCCGGCGACGCGGAAGCGGCGCTCGCCCTCGGCCGTGGGCAGGCGGATGGCGTCCCCCATGTGCACCGACCGGCGGCGCGAGAACGGCTCCGAGACCATCGCCTCGCCGCCCGCCGCGACCCGGCGCCAGATGCCGTCGGCATCGCCCTCGCGCAGCTCGTAGCCGCGGAAGCGGCGCCGGTCGGGATCGACCGCCAGCAGCCAGATCGGCCCGGCGGACGAGCGCAGCTCGACCCGGCGGACGCCGTGCACCGCCGCCACTCCGGGCACGGCGGCGGCGCGGGCCGCCGCCTCGGGGGCGATCGGCGCGCCGCCGAAGCCGCCATAGCCTGTCGGCGCGGAGACGTAGAGGTCCGACGGCAGCGAGCGCTCGAGCCAGGCGGTGACGGTGCGGCGGAAACTGTCGATCATCACCCCGATCCCGACGGTCACCGCCACCGCGATCATCAGCGCGGCGATCGCCACCGCGGTGCGCGACAGCGAGGCGACGACGCCGCCGGCCGCCATCCGGCCGCGCACTCCGAGCAGCGCCCCGAGCGGCGCTCGCAGCAGCCGCATCAGCCCGACCGTCGCCGCCGGGGCCAGCAGCGCACAGCCGACGATCACCGCGCCCAGGCCGGCGAAGCCGAGCACCAGGCCGCCGCCGACCGGCGGCGGCGCCGCCAGCACCAGGGCTCCCGCCAGCAACAGCGCGCCGCCGAGTGCGGTGGCGCGCGGCAGCGCCCGCCGCAGGCGTGCCTCGAGCAGCGAGCGGCTGAGCGCGGCGCGCGGCGGCGTCAGGGCCGCTTCGAGGGCCGGCGCCAGGGCGGCGGCGAGGGTGGCGCCGACGCCGATCGCGGCGGCGGCGAAGAAGCTGCTGGGTGCCAGGGCCAGGCCGCGGACCGAGACCGCGAAATAGAGGTCGTTGATGGTCTGGGTGACCAGGTGCAGCAGGCCGCGCGCCAGCACCACGCCGGCGGCCAGCCCCACGGCGGTGCCGGCGATCGCCACCGCGGCGGCTTCGCCCATCACCAGCGCCAGCACCTGGCCGCGGGTGACCCCCAGGGCGCGCAGGGTGCCGAGCAGCGGCCGGCGCCGGACCACGGCGAAGGTCATCGTGTTGTAGATCAGGAAGGCGCCGCAGACCATGGCGAGCAGCGACAGCGCCGCCAGGTTGATGCGGAAGGCGCGGGTCATCGCCAGGGCGTCGCGGCTGGCTGCCGAGGCCGGCAGGATGACGGCCCCCGGCGGCAGCAGCGCCGAGATCCGGGCCAGCTCGCCCCGTCCCTGCGGCCCTGCCACGGCGGCCGGTCCAGGCGCGCGGGTCTGCCCAGCCGCGCCGGTCGCGCGGGCCGGTTCAGGCGCGCGGGTCTGCCCGGCCGCGCCGGTCGATCCGGCCATGCCGGTCGGTCCGGCCGGCATCGCGGCGAAAGGCCGGGATGGCGCTGCCGTCCCGGCGCTTTCGCCTGCCGGCGGTGGCGCCACGCCGGCCGGCTCGGAATCCGGCGGCAGCCGCAGGTCGATGTGGTCGAGCCTGCCTTGCCGGCCGAGCAGCTCCTGGGCAGCCGCGATGTCCATGACCAGCAGGTCCGCGATGGCGCCGGCAGCGCCGTCGCCGTCGCCGTGGTCCGGCGCTCTCGCCCCCTTGCCGGCGGTGCCGATGACGCCGGCCAGCTCGAGCTGGCGCGGCACGCCGCCGGCCCGCACCGTGAAACGGTCGCCGGCGTGCAGGCCGAGCTCCGCGGCGGTGGCGGCCGCCAACAGGCAGGTTCCCGGGCGCAGCAGCAGCAGCGAAAGGTCGGCGCCCGGCGTGGTGCCCGCGCCGCCCTCCCCCGCCGCTCCTGCAACCGCTCGGCCGCGCGCCGTGCCGGCGCCAGACGCCGCGGCGGGCGCAATGACGGTGCCGCCAGCGGCCGCCAGGTAGGGCCGTAGCGGGCCTTCGGAGAACGGGTCGATGCCCAGCAGCTGGAACAGGCGCGGGGGCTGGCCAGCTCGCGCCGGCATGACCACCCAGTCCTCGACGACCGGCGCCGCGGTGACGCCGGTTGCCAGCACCAGGCGCGGGAACAGGGTTTCCGGCAGCCCGCCTGGAGGACCCACGATCTGGTGGGTGGCGCGGCCGGTCGCCGCCGAGGTGGCGAGTTGGAAGGCGCGCTCGGCGCTGCCGCTGGCAAGGGCGACCGCGATGACCACGGCGACGCCGAGCGCGACGCCGGCGACCGCCAGCAGCAGCTGGCCCGGGCGCCGCAGCGTCTCGCGCCCGGAAGCGCGCCACAGCAGCGGCAGGCCGCGAGCGCCCCCCGCGCCGCTGGCGCAGCCGGCCGCGACCGCCCGGAGGGCTCCGCCTTGGGCGGGTGGCGGGCTCAGGGCATTCCTCCGCCCGTGTCACCGGGTTCCCATCCCCTGCCGGAGGCCGCCGCTGGGGCTGTGCCGCGCGCGCCACCGTCGCCGGGCCGGCCGGCAAGGGTCGCCTTGGCGTTGCCCGCACTCGCGCCGTCGCCGGGCCGGCGCTCGAGGGTCGCATTCGCGGTGCCCGCGCCCGCGCCGGTGCCCTCGGCACCCGCGGTGCTTTCGCCGCCTGTGGTGTCTTCGGTGTCCTCGACGAGGCGGCCGCTCTCGATGCGCAGCACGCGATCGGCAAGGCCGACGACCTCGAGACTGTGGGTCACCATGACCATGGTCTTGCCGGCGCGCCGGGTGAGCCGGTCGAGCAGGTCGAGCACCTGCAGGCCGGTTTCGAGATCGAGGTTGCCCGTGGGCTCGTCGGCCAGCACCAGCAGCGGGTCATGGACGAGAGCCCGCGCCACCGCCAGGCGCTGCTGCTCACCTCCCGACAGGCGGTCGGGGAAGCTGGCGGCACGGTCGGCGAGCCCCACCTCGGCGAGCAGCGCCAGCGCCCGCTGCCGCCCGGCGGTCCCGGCGCGGCCCTGCAGCTCGAGCGGCAGCAGCAGGTTCTCCTCGACGGTCAGGGTGGGGATCAGGTTGTAGAACTGGAAGACGAAGCCGATGTGATCGCGCCGGAACAGCGTGCGCTCGCGCTCGCGCAGGCGGGACAGCGGGACGCCGGCGATGAGCACCTCGCCCGCGGTGGGCAGGTCGATGCCGGCGAGCAGGTTCAGCAGGGTCGATTTGCCCGAGCCGCTGCGGCCCAGCAGCACCACCAGCTCGCCCCGTCGGACGGTGGCAGCGGCGCCGCGCAGCACGGCATGCTCGCGCCCGCCTTCGGCGTAGGTCCTGGTGAGGTCGCGGATCTCGATCAGGGGACCGTCTGTCGCGGGTGGAGCGGCGGTCATCGTCGCCGCCATCGTACAGCACGCCTGGTTCCATGCTTTGAGGGCCGCCTGGCGGGCGCCGCCCGGTGAGTGGTATGCCGCAAGAAGTACCCAGTGGTCGTATGCATCTTAATGCAATATCGCGTACTATTGAGTGCGTAATTCGCATCTCCCGGTGCCGGCGCCTCGGCCATGACCCGGCGGAGGCAACGGCGCAGCGGGAGTGGATCTCGGGAGGAACCTATGTACGACGACCTGGCAGCGGGCCTGCCACTGCCGGAACCATGGCGCGTCAAAGTGGTCGAGCCGATCCGGCTGCTGCCGCGCGCCGAGCGCGAGCGGCTGCTGGTCAGCGGCGGCTACAGCCTCTTCACCATCCCGTCCGAGGCGGTGTTCATCGACCTCTTCACCGACTCCGGCACCTCGGCCATGTCGGACTGGCAGTGGGCGGGAATGATGATGGGCGACGAAGCCTACGCGGGTTCGCGCAATTTCTATCACTTGGCGGAGACGATCGAGGACGTCTTCGGCTATGAGCACTTCCTGCCGGTGCACCAGGGGAGGGTGGGAGAGAACCTGCTGTTCTCGTCGCTGCTGACCCGCCCGGGCATGGTCGTGCCCAGCAACTCGCATTTCGACACGACGCGCGCCAATATCGAGGCCCACGGTGGCGACGCCCTCGACCTGGTCATCCCCGAGGCGAGCCAGCCCAGCGCGGATCATCCCTTCAAGGGCAACATCGATCTCGGCCGTCTACGCCGGCTGCTCGAGGAGGCGCCGCGCGGCGAGGTGCCGGTCGCCCTGCTGACCCTGACCAACAACTCGGGCGGCGGCCAGCCGGTCTCGCTCGCCAACGTCCGCGCCATGGCGGCGCTGTGCCGTGAGCACGGCGTGCCGTTTTTCCTCGACGCCTGCCGCTTCGCCGAGAACTGCTGGTTCATCCAGCAGCGCGAGCCGGGGCAGCGCCGGCGGACGGTGGCGGCGATCGCGCGCGAGGTGTTCGGCCTCGCCGACGGCTGCCTGATGAGCGCCAAGAAGGACGGTCTGGCCAACATCGGCGGCTTCATCGCCGGCCGCGACGCGGCGTTGATCGAGAGCCTCAAGCAGCACCTGGTGAGGATCGAGGGCTTCCCGACCTACGGCGGCCTCGCCGGGCGCGACCTCGAGGCAATGGCGCGCGGGTTGCGCGAGGTGCTCGACGAGCGCTACCTGCGATTCCGCATCGAGCAGGTGCAGGCCTTCGGCGCCCGGCTGACGGCGCTCGGCGTGCCGATCGTCCAGCCCCCCGGCGGCCACGCGGTCTACGTCGACGCGCGCCGCCTGCTGCCGGCGATCCCGCCGCTGCAGTTCCCGGCGCAGGCCCTGTCGGTGGCGCTCTACCGCGAGGGCGGGGTGCGGGGAGTGGAGATCGGCAGCGTGATGTTCGGCCGCGTCGATCCGCGCACCGGCGAGCGCCGCCCGGCGCCGCTCGAGCTGGTGCGCCTGGCGGTGCCGCGCCGCGTCTTCACCGCCGCCCATCTCGAGTACGTGGCCCGGGTCCTGGGCAGGATCCACGAGCGGCGCGAGGAGATCCGCGGCATGCGCATGACCAACGACCCGCAGGTGCTGCGCCACTTCAGCGCCCGCTTCGCGGAGATCGACGAGCCGGTGGCGGTGGGGTAGGGGCGGCGGACCGGCACAGCGCTGCGGTTGTTCGGTAGCCAGGGAAGGCGCAGACCGCGACGGCCGCGAGCCACTGCTGGCCCGCCCGCCTGCCTGCTCCGCTGTTGAATTGACCGCAAACCTACGTGGCGCTTCCCGGTTTTGTGTGGGTGGCTCTTCAGATGCCAGCTGGGTAGAGGTCGAGGCCGCCGAGGTGGAAGTAGATCGCATCGCGGAAGCGCTCGCGGTTGCGGAACCCTCTGGCGGTGTACTTCAGCCACTGGATCTTGGCGTTGATGCTCTCGGCGCGCGCGTTGGTGATTCCCTTGACCACGGCAGTGAGAATCCCTTCCAGGTGGCTCTTCACCATGCGCGCCACTTTCTTGACCGGCTCGAGGCGCGAGCGGATGGCCCAGCTGTACCAGCGTTGCCAGGCCCGTAACGCCCAGCCGCGCCGGCGATAGGTCCAGAGCGTCATGGCGAATTCCTTGATGGCCCAGGCGCGAGCGGTTTTGAGGCTGCTGTGGCGCAGGGGCTCGAAGCGATCCCAAGATTCGGCGGTGAAGTCGTCCGGGTTGCGCAGCCAGAGATACTTGGTCTTCTTGAGCTGCTCGTCTCCCTCGCCGCTCAGGGCGCGGTGCTCCTGGCGCCGCACCTTGTCCACCGCGTTGCCAAGATGCTGGGCGACGTGGAACTTGTCGAAGGCGATCTTGGTCTCGGCACCGGGGATGTGCTCGCGCGTCGACTCGATGTAGGGACCCCACATGTCCATCGTCACCGAGGTGACCGCCTCGCGCTCAGCAGCCGGATGCCCGACGTAGTAGTCGTCGAGGATCTCGCGCCCACGCCCGTCGGCGACATGGCTCACCACCTTGGCCTCGCGATCGATGACGACGGTGACGTACTCGTGGCGGCGCTGGAAGGAGGTCTCATCCACCCCGATCTCCTTGGGCAGCTTGGGCGTCCGGCGAGCGAGACCGCGCCGCACGGCGCGGCTCTGCACGCCATCCACCTCATGCCAGCTCAGACCCAGCAGGCGCGCTACGGCAGTCACGCTGGCCACCTCCTTGAGCCAGTCGATGATCAACGCCTCGAAGAGGGCGGTAAATCGCGAGCCGGGTCCGCCCCAGGGCACCTGGACCTGCCGCACGCCGTGGTCGGGACACTGCACACGGGGCACTTGCGCGAGGAGGATGGTGGGGTACTGACAGGTGTCGAGATGGCGCCAGCGGCGCGGCAGGTGATCGTATCCGGGGCACAGGCGGCCACACTCCGGGCAAGGCCACTGCGCGGCGGAGCCGACCACGTGCACCCGGACCTCGCCGTGCCGGCGGTCCTTGAGGTCAAGCTCCACGTCGGTCACCTCCCACGGCGTCTCGATACCGAGGATTCTCTGGTAGAGGTCTCTGTCTCTCATGCCCAGGGACAACGCTGGTCTCGCCTGCGCCCTTCCCGGGCCAGCGCCGTCCACGCTCCTGTTCCCTTTTGAGCGGTGCTGTTCCCCCCGTCGCTACGCTCGACCTCGACCACGGCCGAGCCCGAGGGTCAAGGCCGGCGCAGCCGCCGAGCGCAGCGAGGGAAGCCTTGGGGCTCGGGATTCGGCCGTCGGTAGGCTATCCGAGCGACGGGGGGACTTCACAGTCCCTCAGGCTTCACCCACACAAAACCGGGAAGACCCACCTACGTTAGCATCAGCCATTAGCCTTTTTAGCATTCAAGACCGCCACTGAGCGGTGGCGCTCCCGCTCGGGGAGCTCGAGGGGGTGTGCGAAACCCGATGCGATCGGACCTGCTCCTCTGGCTGGCGGAGTCGAAGCGCAACTTCAACCTTGCGGGACCGGGGCTGACGGCAGAGATGGCCGCGGACCTGGCAGTCGTGGCGCCTTGGGCGCACGACATCTGCTATGCCGACCTGCCTCTCCCCTACGAGCCCCGCTCCCTCGCCAGGAGTCTCGACGGCAAGCGCATCGCCGTCGGCACCAAGGCCGGTATCCTGGTGCTGGCGACCTGGAATGGCGGCGGTTGGAACACGACGGAAATCACTCCGGCCAGCCCTCCGCGCTCGATCCGGGCGCTACGCTTCATCGACGATACGACCCTGGTGGCCGGTTGGGGAGAGGGATTCTTCGGCATCTTCGACGCCAGGTCCGGCAAGCCTCTGCATCCGCCGGTGAAGTCTGCTCCGGCAGACGGCGCCGGCGCCGGCAGCAGTCCCGAGCGCCAGTGGCTCGGCCGGCTCGCCCGGTTCATCAGTCTGGTGCCGACGGCATCCCCCCTCGAGCCGGAATCGGCGGTGGTGCTCGGAGTGACGATCGGGTCGGAAGTGCACGTTCTGTACCGGACCGCCACGGGCTACGAGGCGAGGACCTCGATGCCGGAGATCCTTCCCCGCTGGCGAACAGCTGCGCGGGTGGTGGACGGAATCTGGTCCCACAACCTCCTCTGGGTCCTCGATTCGGCCGGCCGCATCTATCGCTACGGTCCAGCGTGCGGAGCGCCGTTGCCGGGCACCTCGGCGCGCATACGCCTGCACCCGGTCGAGACGGATGGCGCGGGCGCCCGTGAAACGGACAGGGAGGGCGCCCGCGGCGGGATCTTCACCCTGGACCATCCCCGGGATGCCGGTGAGTTCCGCGCGATCGCTGCCTGCGTCATGGGGCTGGCGGTGTTGACCTCCGACGACGTGACATTTCTCCGGTTCCGGATGCCGAAGGCAGCGGATGGGGGAGTGTCCAAGGACGTTCCGTGGATCGAGCCGAGCACCGCTCACTGGGTCGCGGTGCCCAGTGCCATCGACTGCTCGGTCTGCTTGCCGTTCGGCAATCGCTACCTCGCGGCACCTCGGGCCGAGCAGAAGATCACCGAGGATGATCCGGTTTGGACGGTCGTGAGCACTGCCAGGCCCGGCCTGCACTGGATCCGGTGGCACGATCCGGAGGGCAAGGAAGGCGGACGCCTGCCCGCCGTATCCCTGGCCCACCGGGCGGGGGCTGGAGACAGCAGCGTGTTGCAAGTGCGGTGCGTGTATCACAACTGGCAGGAGCAGACCTTCATCGCCTGTGCGACCCGCGATCAACGATTGCGCCTGGCCACGATCCTCGATCGCTACGCCACCAGGGACCTGCTCGCCGCGGAGATCCCAGGCGCCCTGGACAAGAACCCGCAACTGGCCGAGGAACGCGGTATCGCCTGTTGGCTCGCGGGGCGTCGCATCGCCGAAGACTTTGCCGGCGCGCCAGCGGCCGGCGTGTCCAAGCTCGACCGGCCGCGGCATCTTCTGCGTTTAACTGAGCGAGACGATCTGTATCGGTTGCTGCGGCTGGTTTTCCAAGGATGGATTGCCTCGAATCTGCCTGCGGAGGCTAGGCGTACTCTCTTGCGCCGCTGGATCTGCCAGATCCTGGCCCGCGCGTATCACGTCGAGCCGGCGCTGCCACAGGAGCTCGCCAAGCTGGCCTACGCCCGGATCGCCAAGCTCAGTGGTGGCAACGACGAGGTCGAGCTCTTCCTGGGACCCTTCGCGGCATTCCTGCGCAAGTGGGGCGTCTACGGCCATACCTACGGCACGAAGCCGCAGGGCCTGCTCCAGCTCTATCACTGGAACGACCGGTCACACCACCATCTCGACGGACTCTCCTACCTGACCAAACTCCTGCGTCAGCACGTCGACCGGCTCTGGGAGGCGCGGCCGGCGGGAACGCAGACACCTGCGGCAATTTGGGACCTGGTGGCACCGGCGAGCGGCGATTTCTCCATTCACTCCCGCACCGACGGCGGGATCTTCGCTCTCGACTCTACGGGCGAGCCGATGGCCTGGCACCCGGTGGCCGCGGGAGGCGCCGCGGCGCTCGAACAGAATCATCATCTCCAGATCACGCAGGGCAAGCTCCGCCACCGCCAGACCGAGGAGTTTCTGCGGAAATATCACCATGGCCCCTCCGCTCGCGCCCTGCTGCTGTTGCCCGCGTCGCACGACGCAGCCGGTCCCTTCTTGCTGGTCTTTTGCATCCGGGGTTGGAGGCCAGAGGACCGGACCGGATACGAGGAAGAGCGCAGCGCGCGTCTTTACGTCCTGGTGGTGCGCCGCGACCCCGACGCGAAGGCGATGAGGGTCGAAGCGATCGACAGCCGGCGCCTGCCGGCCGATCTCTACGGCTTCTGCGAGCTTACACACCTCACCGAACGAGGGCGGCGCCACGTTCTGGTGGCGGGCACCAAGGGCGCATGGCAAGCGGACAGCAAAGGGGCGGCATGGAAGGTCCGGCCGTTCGTCGAGCTCACGGTCCAGCTTGGCGAGGGATCAGGCAGCCAGGTGCGTATCGACATCGAGCAGGAAGTGACGGTCGAGCACGATCCGCATGGCGAGCGCAGCGTCTTCAGCCAGGAGGCCTTCCTACCGGAAGCCGCACACAATCCTTGCTGGTCTCTTGCGGCCTTCACTTCGGATGCCGGCCAGCATTGGCTCTGGGGCGGTTTCCATGATGGTCATCTGCGCTGCTTCCTGCGGCAGCAGGCCGGGCCCGCCAGCTGGCGGTGGATCGAGGGCGATCAGCACGAGGGGGAGGCCCGCTTCACCTCCAGGGTGCCGGGCTTCGCGGCTTCGGCTCCGATCTGGCGCCTGCACGTCGTCCAGGACCGTCAGGTCCTGGCCTATGGAACCTCCGATGGCATCATCGGGGCGTTCTCGCTCGAAACGGCGACCCCGGTGGAAGGGAAGAGAGAAGCAACCTGGGAGGAAATGGCGCAACGCACGCATCTCACCCATCATCGGGAGTCGTCGCCGATCTGCGGCCTCCTGTCCTACGACGAGCCCGAGGGTGGGAAACGGCTGATGGCAGTGACGCAGGGCGGTGTCGTCGTCATTCTCGACCTCGATCTTCGCGTCGCTCAGGCAACGGAGACATCGCGATTTCGTTTCCAGGGACTCCTCCTCGATCGCTTCGCGCTGGGGCACGAGGCAAGGGCCGCCGCCATCGTCCAGACCGTCGACGAACCGTACCGGAGCCTGCTGCGGCAAGACAGCCTGCCGGCGGTGCTGGTGGGTTCGAAGGAGGGGAGCGTTGTCAAGCACCTCCTTGCCCTGCCGCGAGGGACCGGGCGCCGGCGGATCGCTTTTCAGCAATGGTGCGCCAAACTCTTCGCGGCGGCCTCCGGAGACGCTACCGCAGGCGTTCCTTCGCCCGCGACCATGCGGCTGTTCGTAGGCGACGATCTCTACGCCTGGCTGCGGGTGCTGGACGTGCGCGGGCCGCACTTGCTGCGCTACTCCATCGCCCACGACCTGCGCCACAACTGGCCCGACGAGGGCCTGCCGCTGCTCGCCAGCGCGGGAGCAAGGAGAGCCTACATCGAGCATCTCAACGAGCTCGCCGATGACGTCTATGGCCGGCGCCCGCTGACCCCCGAGCCCGCGAAGATCATCTGGGAAGAGGCCGCCCGCGCCGCCAACGCCATCGCGAACCTGGCGATCAACCAGGCTGACGACAGCCGGCAGGCGCTGCTCCTCGCCGCGTTCCTCGAGCTCAACCAGGTGGTCGACGATCTTTGCAATCGCTGGATTGGTTCCGCGCAGGCGGTCGAGTCGCGGGTCCTGATGCACACTTTCAATTGCCTTTTCAGCTGGGAAGGTGTGGTGCTCATCGGCCTGGAACGCCCCTCGGCGGCAGTTCGTCAGGCGCGGAATTTTCTGCTGCACAACATGATTCAGCGCCGGCTGAGCTTCAATGACCGGCTCGTGCAGCTCGAAACCCTGCGCACCATCAACGTCGCCTTGATGCGCGCGGTTCGTCACTGCGGAACGACGGCGGCCGTGCAGCGTTGGCGCTTGCGCTTGCGACCGCCGGACCCGTACCGCGACGGCCTGCACGACCTGCTGACCATGGCGGGCGATCTCGGCGAGCGGCACGTCGGCTCGCTGACGCCAGCGGACCCGCTGTGGACCGAGCTGTCGCGGTTCTTCGCCGCCAGCCTGTTGCTGCTGCCGCAGGCGTCCTTCGTGATCAGCCAGATTGTGGCGGAGAGCCGGCTGACCGAGCGGGACGTTCGCTTCGCCGGTGCGGTGAGTGCGCATGCCGAGGTGCTCGTGAGACAGCTCGACGTCGAGCGCACCGCGACGGTCGAGGATGCGCTGCGGGAGTTCGACGACTCCTTCGACCAGTCCATCGACGACACCATCCAGCCGCCCTTCACCGGGCCGAGGCGCGGCAAGCCCGAATCCGCCTGGGGTCGGTTGTTGGCTGCCGAAAAGCGGGCGCGGGTGATCGGCAGACGGACTCGCTCGGACGCCTTCTCGAACGCCTTTTCGAACGACGCCTTTCTCGTCGATCACGCCGCGGTGATCCGCACCGCCGCATCGCTGATTCCGTTGCGGAACCCCGAGCCGCTGGCCAAGCGGGAGCGGACGTGGCTCGACCTCAACACGGAGAGTCCCTACTTCAAGCACAGCCAACGCTACCTGCGGCACATGGAGGGGACCTGGAAAATGGTACGCGAGCTGGCTGGGTTCGCCGGCGCCGACGGCAAGACGGGCCGTGAGTGGGCGGCCGCGTCGATCAAGAATGCGCGGGACCTTTGCGACGTCGAGATCGGATATGTCAAGGACCGGGCTGACCTGTTCGAGCCCCAGCGCAGCCAATACGTCGAAATCGTCAAGCGCTGGCGCGACCAGGTTCTCGAACGTGCGGAAGAGGCGGTAGGCGTACTCGACGTCCTCGATCGATTCAATCGCCATACCTACAGGGCGTCGTCCGACCGGCTGATGTCGAGTATCAGCGAGCTGGCCTTTCAGACGGCGCCCTTGTGGCTCGACCGGATCGAGGGCCTGCCGCTGCGTGCCGAAGTCGACCGCCGCCTCGCCGCTCATCCTGTGGTGCGGGCGATATTCGACAGCGGCAACCGCCTGGTGGCGAGCACCCACCTCGCCGGAACGCTGTTTACCGTTGCTCGCAACTACTTCCTGGGAGCGGCGCCCGCTGCTCGCCAGACGACGTTCAAAGAGATCCAGGCAGGCCTCGACAAGTTCTGTAGCTTCGAGGAGGTGAAGCTGATCCCTTTCAGCGGTGTGGCTGAAACCGACTCGACGCCGGGCACTATCGCGGTATGGGACACCATCTTGCAAGAGGTCGTCGTCAATGCCCGGAAATACTGCAAGCCCGAGCCGGCACTCACCGCCGCCTGGTGGAAACAGGGTGGCATGGTGCGCATCGCTCTTGCCGGCAACAAGCCCTTCCTCGGCACGCTGCTTCCCGACAAGCGCGGCGACGTCGAAGTGCACCGGTCGCCGGCGAGGCGCTTGGAGGAGCTCCGCAAGCTGGCCAAGAAGGCCACGGACCCTGGCGAGCGCTTGGCCTTCGCGGAACCGGAAGGGTCGAGTGGGATGGGCCTGACTCTTATCCTCAGGATCTGCCGCTACCTGGGCATGGAGTTCGAGGTCGATCTCGGCAAGCCGGAAATCTCCTTTGAAGGCAAGGAGACCGACTTCCCGGAAAGCGAGAAGCTGAATTGGCCTCTTTGCCTGCGGATCAGCTGGGAGGAGGCACCCTGAGCGAGCAGCGCAAGCAGAATGTCGTCGAGCGCTTGCTGGGGGTGCGCGAGCGTTATGGCAAAGTCGGACTACTGATCGACGACGCACCGGAAGCTGGCTCGCGGGTGGCGCGAGACCTCTACGGCTCGGAGAGACTGCCGGATTGGTGGCTGCATGCCCGTTCCGTCCAGTGCGGCGCCTTCGCCGTGGACGCCTTTGCCGAAGCCTTTGCTTCGCCGTCTGGCAACCACGGGGCGCACGGGCTGGTCCTGATCGATCGCTTTCTGCCGGAAACCGACGAGAGGGCGCGGCCGACCGCCTGGGACCTGCCGCAGGCCGGCAACAACCCAGCCTATGAGGACATCAAACGGGACATGAAACGGGCCGTCCGCAGGTTGAAGAGCCTCGCCGATGGCCAAGGTGGTTTGCGGTACTTCGACTACGACCTGATCACCAGCTACCCGCACGTGCCTCTGGCCCCGAGCGGCGACGCCGGTGCCGAAGAGCCGTTCGCCTGGCAGACCCGCAGCAGCGAAGTGCTCTATCAGCGCCGGCGGAAGCTGCACCCATCGTTGCGCACTTATGGTCCAGAAAAGTCCGCCCGCGCCGACGCAGACCCGGCGAAGTGGAAGGCGAAGACCTGGAGCGCCAGCATCCAGGCGCTTGCCAAGGCGTTGATGCGCCAGAGCGAGGACACTCCGGTCGTCCTGTTTACCGGCGCTGGCGCCTCACTGGCCGAAGGGACCTACGGTGCCGGCATGCCCCCAACCTGGTGGCTGCTGGAGGAGACGTGCCGCAGATATGTGCACGACGAGGATGGAGGTGGCACCGGCCGCCTGAAGGAGCGCACCGGCGCGGCTCCGTCACGCGAGCTGCGGCTCTCCTGCCTCCACGAAGCGCTGCCGGGTGCCGGCGGCTCGGCCTCGATCCCGTTGACCAAGGCCGGTGCTCCGATCGATCAGCTCATCGACTACTTGCTGCGCGACGAGGCCCGTAGCGCCAAGGATCTAGAGCTCCCGCTCGAGGCGATCTTCTCGCACGAGCTGAATCAGGGTCCGCGCGACATCCGGAAATTCCACGAGCACTTCCGCAGTCTTCTCGAATACTTCGACCACGGCTTCGCTTATCACCATTGGCTGCTGGCGCAGATGCCATGGACGTGGATCATCACCACCAACTTCGACAGCTGCCACGAGCGGGCAGCCTTTGCCGCAGCCTCCTCCTATCTGGGCCCCGATGCGGAAATCCGCAAGCAGCGACTGAGCCTGGGAAGCGTGTTCCCGGACCTCGGTCTGGAGAAGCGGGGGTCCCGCAAGACCTTCGAGCAGTTGGCAAAATCCTTCCGTTTGTTCAAACCCTACGGCAACCTGCTGTCGCCTGCCCAGATCGCCCTGAGCGAACGCAAGCTGTTGGATTTCAGTAAACGTCTCAAGCCGACTTTTCATGGCCTGGAACGTGCCCGGCACGGCTGGCTCGTCGTGGTCGGCCACGCGATGAAGGACAATCACATCGACGAGGTCCTGCTCCAATTGAGCCGGACGAAGAGCTTCGTCAACCGCTTTGAGCTGCTATGGATCGTTCCCGATGCCTACGAGCGATGTGCAAATCCGCGCTCGACGTGGGAGAAGTGGATCGACGAGAAGCGGCAGCGCCGATTGGCAGCAAGTGACGCGGAGGATCCCGAGGATCAATTCTCCGGTCCGCTTCCGGCGACCGCGCTCGACTTCGCTTATGACCTCTTTACTGCCTATCGCGCGGCCTCCCAGCTGGCAGACTAGGATCACCTGCCCGCCTGGGGAGCTGCGGTCTCGGTGGTCACCAGCCAGGCTCGTTCGCCGAGGTCGGGACGCGACCGCATCGCGGAACCACGATGTCGCCGGCTGGTTCAGCTGCCGAAATCGAGGTTCTCCGTCCGGCGGGTGCCGTCGTCGCGGAACGCGTCGACGTAGAGGGCAATGCGGCGGCGGGCGGTTTCCAGGTCGTGCTGGCCGAGGTTGATGTCCAGCAGGTCGATGTACCAGGGCAGCTTGATCTGGCTGCCGACGTAGGTCTCGACGATGGCGCGGGCGATCGGCAGGGTGGTCGCCTTGGAGTCGTCGTGTACGTCGCGGTTGCCGGCCCGCAGCAGCTTGCCGTATTCCTCCTCGAACAGGCGGGCGAACAGCGGCCGGGTCATCGCGTCGCCGGCATTGATCCCCGTCTCGGCGTCGTCCTCGGTGAAGCGGGCATCCTTGTGCAGCCATTCCCAGAGGATGCTGGCGCGGATCTCGCCGGTGGCCATGTCTTCCATCAGGTAGAGGACGTCGTCGTTGCCAAAGAAGTCGGCCGGCTTGAGGGCGGCCGCCTGGAAGCCACGCAGGAAGGCGTTGCCGTACTGCACCGCGACGCTCAGCAGGTCGCGCGCGCCGCGCACGGTGCGCGGCGCCGGCTCGAGGGCAATCAGCTTCTCGGCCTCCTCGGCGGTGTAGACCAGCGGCGGGAACTGGCGCCCGAGCTGGTTGTCCTGGCCCGCCCGCTCCCAGACCGGCCGCATGATGTGCACCATCTTCCAGTGCGCCACCCACTTGCCGCTGGCTCCTTCGCGCTGCTCGCGCTCGCCGCCGGCCACCGCCTTCTTCATGCTCGCGGCGATGCCGGCCTCCGAGCCCACCGGGATGTTGGCCTCCATGCCGCCCTGCCAGAGGGCGCAGCGGCCGTCGCGATCGGGCGTGTTCACCGCCCGGCGGACGCGGTCCTCGTAGTGGCGCATGTAGCCGTAGGTCATGCCGATGACGTCGATGTTGGGGTTGACGAAGTCACGCTTCCAGGCCAGCGCGTCGGCGACGCTGTTGATGTAGTCCCAGCGCCCGGTGTTGAAGCCGACGAAGTGGAGCCCGAGCGCGGCGCGGATCTCCATCAGCTGGAAACTGGCCTCGATCTGCTCGACCAGCACGTAGGTCTTGATGGTTCCAACCGCGAGGCCGAGATGGCGCTCGAGGGCGGCGAGGAGGTCGTTCCACAGCGCCGCCTCCTCGGCGGTCTGGATCTTCGGCAGGTAGAGCACCAGCGACGCGCCGGAGGAGCCGAGCGGGTGATGGTTGTTGACCACGTACATCGCCAGGTCGACGATCGAGGCCGAGAAGCCGCCGCCGCCGCGCTCGCGCACGTGGCGATCGTCGAGGTGCAGCCCGCGCGGGCGGAAGATCTTGGTGGTGAAGTCGAGCTGCGCGCGCCAGTCGGCGATGATGGCGCGGCCGAGGAAGCCGCGCGCCCATTCGTTCATCTCCTCGGCGACGTCGGCGGCGACCTCCAGGAACAGCGGCTCCTTCGCGATGGCGAGCCTCAGGTTGCGCTGGTTGTCGAGGGACATGGTGTCGACCTCGCCGAGCGCGTCCTCGCCGTCGAACATCCAGCCGTCGGCGCCGGAGAGCAGGGCGTAGGCGACGTTGCGCAGTCCGACCCTGGCCGTCGCCCGCGGCCGGGTGGCCGGGCCGGTGCCCTGGATCCATTGGCGCCGCAGGTCGGCGGGGATCTCGCTGCCGGTGAACTTGCCGTCGCGGGCGTCCTGGACGCGGGTCGTGGTGCGCGGGATCAGCGCATCGGGCGCGAGGAAATCGATCCGGGTGCCGTAGCGCGCCCGCTCGCGCCGGCGGGCGATGCGCGCGGTCATGATCAGCCGCCGGTCGGCGTTCCAGGGCGCCAGGACCGCGAGGGCCGCCAGGACCGCCGGCGTGAAGACGTCGGGATAATCCTGCACGACGCTGCCGCGAAACTCGAGAGCGCTCTGCATTCGCCACCTCCGGGAGAGACCCACGGAACGACGCCCACGATAGACTTCCCGGCCCGGCGCGACAAGTGGGTGGGGTGGCGGCAAGCCTGCCGGCGTGCAGCCAGGGCGTCCCTGGCGCCCGAGGCTTTCGTGGTAGAAAACGCCGGTGGCCGCCGAGGCACTGCAATCCGAGACCGGCGCCGCCGCCGGTGAGGGCGGGGGTGCTGACGCCCACATGGGTACCGCCGGCGATCGCGCCTGGCGGTGGCGGCGGTGGCGGCGCCGCTCCGGCGCGGCAGCTCTGGCGCTGGCGGCGATCGTCGTCGCGTCGTGGCTGTGCGACGTCACCAGCAGGGGCCGCGGCGGGAGCGGCGTGCCCGAGCCGGTGTCGCGGGCCGCGATCGTCGCGCTGCTCGCGGCCGGCGCCGCCTGGCTGGTCGCTGGCCTTGCGGCCCGGCTGGCGGGGCGAAAGGGGTGGGCCCTCGCCGCGGCGCTGGCGCTGCCGGCGCTCCTGGCGCTGGCGCTCGCCGTGCGCTTCGCCGGCCTGGGTTCCGAGGCGAGCGGCAGGTACTATCTCGACGAGGGCACCTACTACCACCAGGCGACGGCGATCAACGGCGGCGAGCCGCTGATCCGCACCTTCGTCTATCCCCACCTCACCTATTACGCCGACGCGCTGGCGCTCTGGTGCGCGGCGCGCTTTCCGGCGGTGGTGGCGACGCTGGTCCGCTGCGTGTACGGCCGCACGGAGCCGCTGGCGGTGGCCTGGGTGCTGCTGCGCGGGGTGGTGGCGCTGCTGTCGGCGCTGACCGTGGCGCCGGTTTACCTGATGGCGGTGCGGTTGAGCAGTGGCGCCAGGCCGTGGTCGGGTCGCGTTGCCGGCGCTCTGGCGGCGGCGCTGGTCATTTTCTCCGAGCTCTACAACGAGGGCTCGCACCTCAACACCTGCGACGTGCCCTCGGCGTTCTTCGCCACCCTCTGCCTGCTGTTCGTGGTGCGGTTGATCGACCGCGAGCACAGCGGCGACTACGTGCTGGCCGGCGTGGCGGCGGGTCTCGCCGCCGCCAGCAAGTATCCGGCCGGCTTCGTGGCCCTGGGCATTGCCGCGGTCTGGGGGCTCTGGCGGCTGCGCCGCCGCGACTGGAACGGCGGCCTGGCCTGGGCGGCGCTGGCCGCCATCGGCTCGGTGATCGCCGTGATGCCGAGCCTGCTGGTCTATCCCGAGCGGGCCTTCACCGGCGGCAAGGACGTCTTCTTCGGCGCCCATCAGTACGCCCATCACGGCTGGTTGGGGGTCATCCACGACAGCAACGCCGGCTTCTACGCCGCCCACCTGCTGGAGAGCTTCGGCTGGCCGGCGGTGGCGGCCGGGCTCTGCGGCCTGGCGCTGATCGCCGTCCGTTCCCGCGGCCGCGATCCCAGACTGGCGCGGCTGCTCTGGCTGGCGCCCTATCCGGCGGTCTTCCTGGCGCTCATCGTGTCGATGACCATGGTGGTGAAGCACAACCTCTACCCGGTGCTGCCGCTGCTCGCGGTCTACCTGGGGATGGGCATAACGGCCTGGATCGAGCTCGCCGCCGGGCGCCGGGCGGCGGCCGCAGCCTTCGCTGTCGTCATCTTCGTCGTGGCCTGCCTGTGGCTGCCGGTCGACCTGACGGCCCGGCAGACCATCGGCTACATGACTCCCAGCACGCGCGAGGAGGCCGCCGCCTGGATCCTCGCTCACCTGCCGCAGGGGGCGGCGCTGGTCAAGGAGTCCTACACCCCCGAGTTGCCACCGGGCCGCTTCGCGATCTCATACGAGCGATTCGCCGGCCGCATCCCGCTCGCCGACCTGCGCAGCCCGCAGAACGACTACCTGCTGCTGTCGAGCTCCGCCTACTCGCGGTTCGGCGATCCCGCGGCGCTGTTCACCGACAATCAACGGCTGATCGCCAGCCGCTACGACCAGATCTTCCGCAGCTTCCCGCTGCTGCAGGAGTGGATCCCGGACGAGCTGCAGCTCGGGCCCGTGCTGCGCCTCTATCGCATCGATCCCGATCCCGCCGCCTGCCTGCCTGAAGCGGTGCTGCCGGCGGCCGACGCCTACGTGTCCGACGACGCCATGCGTCCCGACCCCGAGCAGCCGCTGCAATACGGGGCGCCCGGCGAGTGGAGCCTGTTCCGCGGCTGCTTCCCCGCCGGCCGCTACCGCCTCGTCCTGGTCGGCCGTCCGCTGCCACCGGCGCTGGTGCAGATGACCGACGCCGGCGGCGCCAAGCTGGATCTGCTGGAGGTCGCCGCGGGAACCGCGGACCTGGCCCTGGCGCGCACCGGCAAGGTGATGTTCCAGGTCCACCTCGCCCCCGGCAGCCGGCTGCGGGCCGTCACCGTCGCGCCGCGCTAGGCGAAACCGCGACCCGGGTCAGGCCTTCGGGATGCGGATCGCCTCGAGCTCGTCGATGCGCTGGCGCACCAGGTCGAAGCCGCCCTGCCAGAAGGAGCGGTCGGTCATGTCGATGCCGACCTCGGAGAGGATCGCCTGCGGCCGGGCCGAGCCGCCGTACGACAGCAGCTTCAGGTACCCGGGCCGGAACGCCGCTCCCTGCTCCTGGTAGCGGCGGTAGAGCGCCAGCACCAGCAGCTGGCCGAAGCTGTAGGCATAGCAGTAGAAAGGCGTGTGGTAGATGTGCGGGATGCTCAGCCACTCGTAGCGGAACTCGGCCGGCACCTCGACGCTGTCGCCGAACTGCTCGGCCAGGTTGCCGAGATAGATGTCGTTGAGGTCCTCGAGCGAGCGGCCGGCGAGGATCGCCTGGTGCGCCTCGAGCTCGAACAGCACGAAATAGCTCTGGCGCAACACCGTGGCATAGACGTCGTCCACCGCCGAGGCCAGCAGCTCGCGGCGCGCCAGCGGGTCGGCTTCCTCGCGCAACAGGCGGTCGGTGATCAGCATCTCGGCGAACACCGATGCGGTCTCGGCGAGCGGCAGCGAGGCGTGCTGGGTCAGGATCGAATGGTCCTCGGCGAGCAGGCTGTGGACCGCGTGGCCGAGCTCGTGCGCCAGGGTCGCCACGTCGCGCACCCGGCCGGTGTAGTTGACCAGCACCCAGGGGGTGAGGCGCGGCACTACCGTGGCGCAGAAGGCGCCGCCGCGCTTGCCTTTGCGGATCTCGCCGTCGAGGTGATTCTCGGCCAGCACGCGCTCGGCGAGACCGGCGAAGCGGAGGTCGAACTCGCCGAAGGTCTCGAGCACCGAGCGCACCGCCGCCTGGTAGGGGATCTTGCGCTCCGAGCTGGCGAGCGGCGCATACACGTCGTAGCGGCGCAGGCGGTCGAGCCCCAGCCAGCCGGCCTTCAGGCGGAAGTAGCGCTGGAAGATGGCGGCGTTGGCGCGCGCCACCTCGAGCAGCACCTCGACGGCGCGGTCGGGGATGTCGTTGTCGGTGTTGCGCACCGCGATCGCCGACGGGTAGCCGCGCAGCCCGACCGCCTCCTCGTGCCAGTCGCGAGCGATGTTGACGTAGATCTGGCCGAGGATGGTCGCCTCCTGGCCGAAGACGCGGTAGAGCTCGCGGTAGGCGGCGGCGCGCAGCTCGGGCCGGGTGGAGAAGGCATAGCCGGTGAGCGCGTCGCGGGTCAGGCGCCTGGCCTCGCCGTCCACCTCGAGGTCAAACTCCATGCGGTTGGTGAGCATGGAATACAGCGTCGTCACCGCGCCGATGCCGTTGTCGTCCTTGATGTTGATGATCTGCTCGGATTTCTCGTCGAGGGTGTAGGGCGACAGCCGGCGCAGCTCGAGCAGGAAGTGGCGGTAGTCGGTGGCCGGCGGCGGCAGCAGCGACTGCGCCTCCTCGTCGGATAGGCCCTTCCACCACAGGCTGAAGAAAAGGATCCGGTTGGTGGCCGCGGTGATCGCCTGGCGCACGCGAGTGCGGAAGGTGATCGCCTCCTGGTTGCCGGTGTCGGAGTTGAACCACAGCGAGCCGTAGTTCGACAGCACGCTGATCTGCTCGGAGATCGCCTCGTAGCGCTTGACGATGGCGAGCAGCTGCTGCGGCGAGAGCGCTGCCGCCCGCGCCGCAGGCGCTGCCTGCGACATCGCGGCGGCGGCCGGCGGCGGCAGCTCCTGCCGCGCCTGCTCGAACTCCTGTAGCGCGGCTTCGAGCTCGGCGAGGCGCCTGGCGATAACCTCCTCGCTGGGCGCGGTCAGCAGCTCCGACAGATCCCAGCCGCGGAGCTGGTAGGCGGTCGTCGAAGGGGCGGCGATGGTGGTCATTTCTTGGGGGTGAGTCGTGCCCATGGGTCGCGTTTTTCCCGTGAAGCCTAGTCTATCCGAGTACGGGGCGGGATCACCGTCGGCACGCCGGCACCGGCGGCAAGCCGGTTGAAGCTCGACAGGTCCTGGGCGAGGAGGGAGTCCAGCTTGGCCAGCTGGGCGTCGATCGCCTTGACCAGTCGGTCGCGAACGGCGATCGCCTGGGCGGTCGGCCGGTAGTCGCCGAGCGCCGCTTCCTGGGCCAGCCCGTTGAGCTTGTCGTCGAGACGGATCGGGTAGTTGAGCGCGTCCTCGACGCTGTGGGACTTGGTCTGGTAGAGGGCCTCCTCGACGGCGGTGAGCTTGGCGTCCAGGTCGTGTGCCGCCTGGCGCACGGCGCTGAAGGGATCGTTGGGCACGGCCGGACCGGCGGAGGAACCCTTCGGATCGGCGGCCTGGCCGGTGCCGGCCTTGCGGTCGGCCTCGGCGGCACGCAGGTGCTTCCTCAGGTCGGCGAGCTGGCCGCGAATGGCGCGGATCCGGCGCAGGGCGTCGTGGGTGACGTCGAGGCGGTCGCGGATGTCGAGCAGGAACCGCTGCTGCGCCTCGAGGTCGGCCTGGGAGGAGCTCGACCGCGGGTCCTTGACGACGGTGAACGGCACGGTCGTCGCCTGGCCGCCGACGGTGAGCCGCGCCTGGTAGGAGCCGGGAGCGACCTGCGGCGCGATCAGCTCGCGCGCCCACAGCACCATGCCCGGAAAGCCCTTGGCGCGCGCGTAGGTCAGGTCCCAGACGAAGCGGTTGAAGCCTTGCGCGGCAGGCGGGTGCGGCTCCTTGGCGGCTTCCAGGTCCGGGCTCACGGCGGCCTTGTCGGCCTCGGCGCCAGCCTCGGGCTCGCCTTCCCTCTCCCCCTCGCCCTCGCCTTCGGCTGCGGCTGCGGGGGCGGCGGCCCCGGTGGCAGTGCCTGCTGCATGACCGCCGGTCCCGGCGGCACCTGCAGCGGCGGCAGCGGCGGCCGGCGGCGGTGGCGCCACCAGCGTCCCGGGCGGCGTGTGGGCGGCCTGCCCCGGGGCGCCGGCGGGCGTGGGGCTGGCGGGAGCGGCGCCGGCAGCGCCGTTCGGGCGCTTGTCGCCGCCGGCTTCAGGCTTGGCGCCGGCGTCCGGCTTGGCGGCGGTATAGCGGTGGATCAGCTTGCCGTCGCGGTCCAGGATCTCGATCGTCAGCGGCGGCTGCCCGGCCGCCGGCGCCTCGCGCAGGTAGTAGTCGATCACCGCGCCGGTCGGCGGGTTCTGGCCCTGGCCGGGATGAACCTGCTCGTCGCCCCCGCCGGCGGCGGCCAGGCGGTAGGCGGGGCTGGGGGTGAACAGATGAACGGCTGCGCCGGTCAGCTTGCGATCGGCCGCCAGCTCGCGCAGCGGCTCGAGGTCGTCGAGCACCCAGAATCCGCGCCCCTCGGTGGCCGCCACCAGGTCGCCGTCCTTTATCGTCAGGTCGGTGACCGGCACCAGCGGCAGGTTGAGCTGCAGCGGCTGCCAGCAGCAGCCGTCGTCGAACGAGACGTAGGCGCCGCCCTGAGTGCCGGCATAGAGCAGGCCGCGGCGGACCGGATCGGCACGCACCACGCGGGTGAAATGGGCGCGGTCGATGCCGTCGTCGATGCGCGTCCAGTGGCTGCCGTAGTCGTGGGTCTTGTAGAGGTAGGGCCGGTCGTCGTCGGTCTTGTACAGCGTCGCGGCGAAGTAGGCGGCGCCGGCGTCGAACGGGCTGGCCTCGATGCTGTTGATCTGCGCCCAGGCCGGCAGTCCGGGCGGCGTCACGTCCTGCCAGTGACCGCCGCCGTCGCGCGAGAGGTGCACCAGTCCGTCGTCGGAGCCGACCCACAGCACCCCCGCCGTCACCGGCGATTCGGCGACGGTGAAGATGGTGTCGTAGTACTCGACGCTGGTGTTGTCCTTGGTGATCGGTCCGCCGGAAGGGCCCTGCTTCGACCTGTCGTTGCGGGTAAGGTCAGGCGAGATGACGCTCCAGCTCTGGCCCTCGTCGGCGGTCTTGAAGAGCACGTTGGCGCCGGTGTAGAGCACCCGCGGGTCGTGCGGCGAGACAGCAATCGGGAAGTTCCACTGGAAGCGGTACTCGAGGTCGGCGGCGCCGGCGCCCATCGGGTTGTCGGGCCAGGGATTGATGTCGCGGACCTCGGCGGTGGCGTGGTTCAGACGCTCGATGAAGCCGCCGTAGGAACCGCCATAGACCACCTCGGGATGGCGCGGGTCGGCCAGGATGTAGCCGCTCTCGCCGCCTGCCGTCTCCTGCCAATCGTGGCTGCCGATGCCGTTGCCCTCGCCGCGGCTGGAGATGCGCAGCGCCGAGTTGTCCTGCTGGGCGCCCAGGATGCGGTAGGGGAAGTGGTTATCGGTCGAGACGCGGTAGATCTGGGCGGTCGGCTGGCCGTCCTGCGGTGTCCAGGTGCGGCCGCCGTCCTCGCTGACGTTGGCGCCGCCGTCGTTGGATTCGATCATCCGGCGCGGATCGGCGGCGTCGATCCACAGATCGTGGTTGTCGCCGTGCGGCACGCGGATCGCCGAGAAGGTCTTGCCGCCGTCCTTCGAGTGCAGGAAGAAGACGTTGACCACGTAGACCGACTCGGCGTCCGCCGGGTCGGCGAAGATGCGGTCGTAGTACCAGGCCCGCTGGGTCAGCTCGTGGTCGGTGCTGGTGCGCTTCCAGGTCTTGCCGCCGTCGCGCGAGCGGAAGACGCCGCCGCCCTCGGCCTCGACGATGGCGTAGACGTTGTCGGCGGCGGTCGGCGACACGGTGACGCCGATGATCCCCAGCGTTCCCTTGGGCAGCCCGGGATTGTGTGACAGGTCGGTCCAGCTGTCGCCGCCGTCGGTCGACTTCCAGAGCCCCGACCCGGGGCCGCCGCTCTCCAGGCTGTAGGGCGTGCGGCGCACCCGCCACAGGCTGGCGTAGAGCACCCGCGGATTGCTCGGGTCCATCGCCAGGTCCACCGCCCCGGTCTGGTCGTCGAGGTGCAGCACTCGCGTCCAGGAGGCGCCGCCGTCGGTCGAGCGGAAGACGCCGCGCTCGCCGTTCGGCCCGAAGAGATGTCCGAGCACCGCGGCATAGACCAGGTCGGGGTTGCGCGGATGGATGCGGATGCGGGCGATGTGGCGGGAGTCGCGGAGGCCGGCGCGCTTCCAGGTCTTGCCGGCGTCGGTGGACTTCCACATGCCGTCACCCTCGGAGACGTTGCCGCGGACGGTTTCCTCGCCGGTGCCGGCATAGATCACGTTGGGGTCCCAGGCGGCGACCGCGACGGCGCCGATCGAGCCGCCGAAGAAGCCGTCCGAGACGCTGTGCCAGCTGCGGCCCGCATCGGTCGACTTCCAGACGCCGCCGCCGGTGCCGCCAAAGTAGTAGGTGCTGCGGTCGCCCGGCACGCCGGCCACCGCCGCCGAGCGGCCGCCGCGATAGGGGCCGACCTCGCGCCAGTGCAGTGCCTGCCAGCGCTCCGGATCGAAGCCGGAAGATGCGGCAGCGGCATGGGTCCGCTGGCCGGCGTTGGCGCCGCGGAGGCCGTTGGCGGCGTTGGCGCCGCCAGCCGTGGCCGGCGGCGCACCGAGCAGGAGCAGCGCCGGCAGGGCAGGGCAAAGGAGACGCAACTGTGAACGCATGTTCGACTCTCCCGCCAGGGGTGGGCGCGAGCCCGTGAGGCCGGTGCTCGCCTGACGCCGTGAGGCGAGAGAGTCTAGATCAATGCCGCCGCCTGGAGCCAGCGGTGCCTGCAGGCGCGCCGGCGGTGCCGGCGGGGTCAGGGATAGTCGTTGACCTCGAGCTTGTCGAGCGGCAGGCCGCAGGGATAGAAGAGATTGAACACCGGCTGCTCGATGATCTCGGCAAAATGCAGCAGCAGGGGACCGTACTCTTCGATGCCGGATTGCCCCGCTTCGATGGTCTCGTACTCCTGCTTCGGGATCTCGAGCTCCTCGGCCATCTGATCGACGGTCTTGCTGCGCTTCTCGCGGTGCTTGCGGATCAGCTGCCCGGCCTGTCCCTGCTGGGTGTCGGCGGACTTGCCGCTATCGGCGAGCAGGCGCGAGGTGGGAGTCTCGAGCTGGATCGCGACCCGCGCCAGCAGCGGCCCCCACTGCTCGGCCGGCGAGCCGCCGGCCTCGAGCTCGCGATAGCGGTCCTCGCCGATGCCCAGCTGCGTCGCGGTCTCCTCGACCGAGAGCTTCCTGCGCTCGCGTTCCTTCTTCAGCACGTCTCCGAGTTTCACCACCGCCCTCCTTGTCCGGGGCCGATTCGGTCCCCAGGTTACCAGTGCCCGCGACTGTAGCATTCGTGACAGGGCCGCTAATGCCGCTTCTCGGCCGCCAGCAGCTTGAGCGCTTCGATCGGGCGCCGGTCCGGGCTCATCATCTTGATCGCCCGCCGCAGCATGCCCTCGGCGTCGTCGCGGTTGCCCATCTGGCGGTGGATCTCGCCGGTGTAGTAGACCGCCAGGCCGCAGTCCGGATCGCGGCGCAACGTCTCCTGCAGCTCCTTGAGCGCCCGCGCGCCCTGGCCGGGCGCCAGGCAGAAGCGGCAATAGGCGAGCTCGGCGCTGTAGAGGCCGTTCTGGGGATCGCAGTCGGAGGCGAACTCGAGCAGCAGCGCGGCCTCCTGGAACCTGCCGGCGTCGAGCAGCGCCCGCCCCTTGCGGTATTGGACCTCGGGGTCGAGCAGGTCGGTCTTGATCGCCAGCAGGTCGGCGGGGGGCCGGCGGTCGCGCTCCTCGCGCCGGGCCTTGCGGCGGAACAGCAGGGCGTTGCGCTGCTCGAGATCGAGCAGCTCGGCGTAGGAGCGGGCGCCGGCCAGGAAGAGGTCGCGCGCCTTCTCCTCCATGCCGCCAAATTCCGGGCCGCCCAACGTCCAGGGGGCGAAGCGCCTGGCGAACTCGAGGTAACGGACCTCGACGGCAGCCGGCGAGGCGTCCTCGTCGGCGCCCAGGAGGTCGAAGGCGTCGAGCCGCCGGTAGGAGAGGTAAGCCTGCATGATCTCATTGCGGCGGCGCTCGGGCGGCAAGATGGTGGGCTCGGCGGGAGGGGCTTCGGGCGCCGCGGCCGGCGCGGGCGGCGGCACTGGCGCCGGCTGCGGGACGGGCGCCGAATCCGGCAACTGCAGATTGGGCATCGGCCTGGTGGCGGTGGTGTCCGACCGCACGCTTCTGGGGCCGGTTGGCGGAGCCGGGGCGGCAGCGACGGCCGGGCCGTCTCCCGCCGCCGTTCCCGGACCGGCGAGGGGCGCTGGCGGCGCCGGTGCCGCCGGCCCGGAGGCGTCCGGGGGCAAGGGTGGCGGCGGCGGAGCCTCTCCGGGTGAGGGCTCCGGCAAGGCGGCAACCGGAGCGCCGGCGGGCGGCTGTGCAGCGGCCGGCTGTGCAGCGGCCGGCGTGGCGGTCTCTGGAGATGCCGGCGTGGCGTTCGATGTCGGCGTCGGTGTCGATGTCGGCGTCGCCGCCGGCGCCGAGGACGGCGCCAAGGCGGCGGCCGGGTCCGGCACTGTGACCGGCGCCATCGCCGTGGTCTTGATGGCGCGCAGCACGGTCCTGGCCGCCGGATGCTCGGCGGTGATCACCACGCCGAGGATGGCGAGCGCGTAGAGCAGGCGGGTGATCTCTTCGAACGGCAACCCGGTGCCGAGCGCCAGCTCGTCGATGCGCCAGCCCGAGCGCAGCGCCACCACGACCTGGCTCTGGCGCTGGTTGAGGCGGATCTCGTCGAGCGCGAAGGGCGGCCGGGGATGGAGGCAGAGCTTCTTGCCGACCAGCGGCACGACGCCGGCATCGACCTCCTCCTGGGGGGCGAACTTGGCGATGCCGGTGACGATGAGCTGCGCCACCCGGATCTTCAGCGGCGACTGCGGGTGCGGCACCTCCGGCAGGGTGCGGAACTCGCCGTCACGCCAGGTGAAGACGTCCAGCAGCTTCTTGGCGAGGTTCTCCTGCAGCAGGCGGTAGAGCTCCTCGGCCGTCACCACGTCGTGGTCGAGCAGCACTTCGCCCAGCGGCAGGCCGAGCGAGGCGGATTCGCCGAGGTAGCCGTGCAGGCTCTCGGGCGCCAGCTTGCCCTGGGCCACCATGTAGCGGCCGAGGGTCTCGTGCACCAGGTTCGAGCGGCAGTCGATCGGCACCCCGTGCTCGAGCACGATCCGCTTCGCCATCTGCTTGCGCCGCACCTCGACCACCAGCGTCCGCTGGCGGCTGGAGAGCGACAGCAGCAGGGCGGCGAAAGGCAGCGTCCCCGGGGTCCCCAGGATCCCCAGGGTGCCTTCGCCCAGTTGGGAGATCTCCTCGAGCTGCTCGGGTGTGGGGATCACGCGGGGAACCTCGTGGAGTGGCAACCGCTGCGGGGGCCTCGTGAAGTCGCACGGCAGGTGACGGCGCGAGGGTACCTGCTGCATTCCGGGCTGTCAATTCGCCGTCGATTCGCCGTGGGTGCGTCGCGGGACCGGTGCCGCCGCTGGCTCCTCGAGCCACCGGCGAGGGCCGGAAACTTGACCGTTGACAGTTATGCTCTCCTCCCATAGACTAGGAGCATAAGTTGTGTAGACGTCCGATCTTTCCATCGAGAGAAGGAGTGGCTATGACCAGGAAGTCGCGTTGGATCTGCGCTTTTGCCGTCCTCGTCTGTCTGCTGGCGCTGCCGCTGGCCGGCTTCGCCGCGAGTCCCACGCCCGTCGGAAACGAGATTCAGGTCAACACCGAGAACCTTTCCCAGCTGCACAACCCGACGGCGGCCTTCGACGCCTCCGGGCGCGCCATGGTGGTCTGGGAGAACGACCTCCTCGGGCTGCGCGGCCGCCTGTACAACAACGCCGGCAACGTGCAGGGCAACGAGCTGGCGCTGGTCGGCAACGCCGCCTGGTCCGTCCTGCCCGGCATCGCGCCGGTGACCTTCCATCGCGATCCCGCCATCGCCTTCCTGCCCTCCGGCAACTTCCTGCTGGCCTGGGCCGAGGAGCGGGGCACCCTCGAATGGATGATCTACTTCGAGAACCTGCAGATCGCCAGCCGCGAGATCGTCGTCCAGCTCTTCAACACTGCCGGCCAGCCGCTGGCCCAGCCGATCACCATCAGCTCGGGCGGCGTCGGCCTCAAGAGCCGGCCGCAGCTGGTGGCGCGGCCGGACGGCGAGGTGGTGGCGACCTGGATGAGCAGCTACGGCTCGACGGCGACGCCGGCCTCCGAGCTCGGGGTGTTCACCCGGCTGCTCAACAACTCCGGCAAGCCCATCGGCGGCCAGACCCAGGTCGATACCGTCAGCGGCGCCATCGGCAACACGCCGGCGGTGGCGGTGAACTCCGACAACAGCTACCTGATCGCCTGGTCGAGCGAGATCGGTACCGACACCTTCGACACCTCCGTCTACGGCCGCATCTTCGGGGCCTCGGGCAAGGCGCTTGCCGCGCCCTTCCTGCTGACCTCCGGCGCGGTCGGGCCGCAGGGCCGGCCGACGGTCGCGAACGACGGCCAGGGCAGCTACCTGGTGGCCTGGCAGAGCTACTTCAACGATGTCTGGCACGCCCGCATCGACGGCCAGATCGTCGGCGCGGCGGGTGGCCTGCTCGGCAAGCGGCTGACGATCAGCGACGGCGCCGGCAAGAACTGGGCCGAGGAGGCGCCCAGCGCGGTGCTGGGTCCCGGCGGCACCTTCGTCCTGGTGTGGATGGAGTACAACACCTGGTTCCCGGTCGGCATGGCGGGCATGCAGGTGGACCGTAGCGGCGCGGCGCTCGGCAACCAGGTTTGGATCAACAACAACCAGATCAACGGTATCGTGCGCACTTCCATCGCGGTGGACGGCGCCGGCCATTACCTGACGCCTTACGAGGGCTTCCAGAACCAGACCACGGTGGGCATCCTGGCGCGGTTCTTCAACGCCGTTGAGTGACCGGCGGCCGCCTTCCGGCGGCGCCAAGCGACCCTTCCGGCCCGCGGCCTTCCCCCTTGTCGGGGGGCGGCCCGGGCCGGATCTTTTTTCCCTCGACCCCAGCCCGCCGCGAGGGTGTTCTCGCCGGCTCGCCTCGTCGCGGCGGCCCGGCTCTTGCAGTGAGCTCTCGCTCTGAGGCTTGGGCCGTAGGCATGTCCATCCATATCGATCAAACCTGGAACCTGCTCGTGGGCAAGCTCGCGGCGTGGGTCCGCGAGACGATCCTGCTGCTGCCCAACCTGCTGCTCGCGGTGTTGGTGATGGTGCTGTTCTGGCTCGCCGCCCGCGGCATTCGCGAGCTGATGCTGCGCCTGGTGCGGCGGATCTCGCGCAACCCCCAGGTCAACGAGCTGGCGTCGCAGAGCTTCTACGTCGCGGTGATGGCCGCGGGGCTGTTCAGCAGCCTGGGCATCCTCGGCCTGGATCGGGCCGTGACCTCGCTGCTGGCGGGAGCCGGAATCGTCGGTCTGGCCCTCAGCCTGGCCTTCCAGGGCATCGCCGCGAACTTCATCGCCGGCGTTTATCTCTCGGTCGAGCGGCCCTTCCAGATCGGCAACCTGATCGAAACCAACGGCATCCTCGGCACCGTCCAGCACGTGAGCCTGCTCTGGACCGAGATCCGCTCGCCGCAGGGGCAGGTGGTGTTGCTGCCGAACAAGAAGGTCTTCGAGGACGTGATCACCAACTTCACCGCCAGCGGCAAGCGGCGGGTGGACCTCAAGCTCAAGGTCGCCTACGAGGTCGATCTCGCCAAGGCCAGGCAGGTGGCCTCCGAGGCGCTGGCCGGCGCGCCCTTTCGGCGCGGCGAGCTCGAGGTCTTCTACCAGGAGCCGGGCGACAGCGCGATCGACCTGGTGATCGGCTGCTGGATCGAGGCCGCCAGCCTGGCCGACTACCAGGCGGCGCGCGGCGCGGCCATCGAGCGCCTCAAGGCAGCCTTCGATCAGGAAGGCATGCCGCTGCCCAGCGCCAAGCCGGTCGAGGCTCCTCCGCCCGAGGACACGCCGCCGGCGGGTGTCCCGGGAGCCGGCGACCGGCTCACTGCGAGCGCGCCGCGGCCATCCGCCTGACCGCCTCCGGCAGCTCGCGCTCGTTCAGCCAGGCAAAGCCGAGTCGCGCAAAGGGCTGTGGCTGGCCATCGCAGGCGTAACGCCGGCCGGTGTACCAGGAGACGCCATGGCGGAGGCTGCGGCGCGCCCACGCCTCGACGTCGACCGACAGGCGCAGGCGGACCCACAGCGCCATGCCGCCGGGGGCGACGGTGAACTCGACGCCGTCGCCAAACACCCGCCGCAGGTTGTTCGCCAGGATCTCGCGGCGATCGGCGTAGACGCGCCGGACGCGCGCGACGTGCCGCTGCAGCTCGCCGTCCTCGATCAACGCCGCCACCGCCGCCTCGGTCGCCAGGTCGCCCTGGATGTCGAACAGCGAGCGGATCGCGCCGGCACTGCGCAGCACCGCCGGCGGCGCCACGATGTAGCCGATCCGGAGGCCGGGAGCGAGGATCTTCGACAGCGTGCCGATGTAGACCACGACGCCCGCATCGTCGGCGCTGGCAAGCGGCAGCACGGGACGGCCGTCGTAGTGAAACTCGTGGTCGTAGTCGTCTTCGACGATCGCGATCCGCCCGGCGCGCGCCGTGGCGGCGTGCCTCGGTCCCGGCCTGAACGCGTCGCGCGCCGCGGTCGACAGCGCTGCCGGTCGCTGATCACTCCACCCTCATGACGCCGACGGCCCCTGGGGCGTTCCTCGCTTGTCCGCTCTCGGGGAGTTGCTCGGGGCAGTCGGTGCGGTCTCTGGCCCCACACCTCAGGCCGAAAGGCGGGCCGCCTGCGTGGCTCTCTGCTAGCATGTGCTAGCATCGCCTTGGCTGGAGTTCCGGAGACACGCGCAGATGGCGAACCTGACCGTTCGTAGACTCGATGACCAGACGTACGAACTCCTCAAGGAGCGGGCCGCGCGCGACGGAGTGTCCATGGAAGAGGAGGCCCGCCGCATCCTGGCCAGGGCCGTCGCGCCGCCGGGCCGTCTGGGAGATCTTTTCATGAAGACCTTCGGTGCCGCTCAGGGCCTCGACCTGAGCCTGCCAGCGCGCCGGCCGCACGAGCCACCGGATCTCGTGTAACCGCACCCGTCTGGGCCATGGTAATCGTCGACACCAACGTCGTAGCGGAGGTGATGAGAACCTCTCCCGCGCTAGCCGTTGTGGGATGGTTCAACGCCCAGGACTCGGCGTCGCTCTTCCTCACCGCCATCACAGTGGGCGAGATTCGCTACGGCCTCCGCATCATGCCCAAGGGCCAGCGTCGGCAGACGATCGAGCAAGGCTTCGACCAGATCATCGCGATCGCGTTTGCCGGCCGCATTCTGGCCTTTGACGAGCCCGCGGCTGTGCACTATGGGGAGGTGATGGGGCGGCGCAAGGAGCTCGGCCGGCCGCTCAGCGTGCCTGACGGCCAGATCGCCGCGCTTGCTCGCCTGCACAGCTTCGCCGTCGCCACCCGCAACGTCCGTGACTTCCTCGACTGCGGCATTGAGCTGGTCAATCCCTTCATGCCGTCGGCGCCAGCCTGAACGCCTTGCGGGCCGCCGCCGCGGCGGCGACGATGGCTTGGCGTTGGGCCGGATCTGGCCGCATACCTGTCCCTCTTTGCGCGAAATGAGTTACCCAATAATAAGAGGGGCAAGAGGCATCCGTCGCGGCAACGCGGCAGTAAGGAGGTAGAGCGATGAACAAGAGCGACCTGATTCGTGCCTGGAAGGACCCGGTGTACCGCAGCTCGCTGACCGTCGAGGAGCTGGGCGCGCTGCCGGCCCATCCGGCCGGCCTGATCGACCTGCGGGATGAGGAGCTGCGGAGTGTTGGTGGCGCCGTCACCACCGCGCTGACCTGCACCGCGCACACCTTCGGTGGCTGGCGCACCTGCGGCTGCCCGGTGACCACCCCGTAGAGCGCAGACGGGGCGCGGCGGCGACTCGGACCGGAGGGGCCGGAAGGTCCGGCCTCCTCCGGGCCGGCGCCGCCGCCCGGCGGAATCGAAGCGGCAACGAAGGTGACCAAAGCTGTGAACAAGAGCGATCTGATCCGTGCGGGGAAGGTCCGATGTACCGGAGCAGCCTGGGCGCCGAGCGGTGCCTGCGGCTGCCCGGTGACCATGGGATAGCGCCCGATCGAAAGCAACGAGCCTCTCGTCCTCTTTGCCGACGCCTGCCGCGCGCTCACGCTGTCCGAGCGGGCGCAGGCGCTCGGCGCCGGTGGGCCGGCGGGCGCCGGTGCGGAGGTCCCCTCGCCTGACGCGGCCGCGCACTGGCGGCTCACGCGATGGCGGGCGCTCTCGCCGTTCCGCTCCGAGCAGCGCTTTGCCCGGCGCCTGGGGCAAGATTGCCTGGATTTGGCGGGCTTCGCGCGCCTGGTCGCCACGCCGGCGGCCACCGCCGGCGCGGCGCTAGCCGACCCTCCTTCCTGGATGAGCGATCTCGGGGTGGCCGGCCGCGGTGGCTCGCCGGCCGCCGCGGGGCCGCCGCCGGCTGCGGCCAGCCCGGATCTCGATCCCTTCCTAGTGCTGGTGGGACCGTGGATCGAGCGGGCTCGCCGCCGGCTGCGCCAGGAGCTGGCGCGCCTGGAAGCTGCTGCCAGCGGCGCCGCGCCGCTGTTCACCCCGGCGGCGACCGAGGAGCTGCTCGCCGCCAGCCTGCCGGCGCTCTTGCTGCCGGTCCTCGCCCGCACCCTGGTGCTGGAGCTGCACGTCGCCAGGCACCAGGGGCTGCTGCAAGGCGACAGCGCCGCCGAGCGCTTCCGCTCGTTCCTCGGCAGGCTCGCGCGGCACGACGTCGCCGTCGCGCTGCTCGGCGAGTACCCGGTCATGGCGCGCGAGGTGCTGCGCGAGCTCACGCAATGGGTGGACACCGGTCTCGAGGTGATGGCGCGCCTGGCAGCCGATGCGCCGCTACTTATCGACCGCTTCTTTGCCGGCTGCCATCCCGGCCCCCTGACCGGCATCGACGGCGGCGCCGGCGATCGCCACCGCGGCGGCCGTTCGGTGCGGATCCTCAGCTTCGCAGGCGGCGGCCGGCTGGTCTACAAGCCGCGCCCGCTGGCCGCCGAGCAGCGCTTCCAGGATCTCCTCGCCTGGCTCGGCGACACCGGCGACGGCCCGCTGCGCACGGTGGTGGTGCTCGACCGCAGCAGCTACGGCTGGATGGAGCACGTGGCCGCGCACGCCTGCGGCGACCCGGCCGAGGTGGCGGCGTTCTACCGCCGGCTGGGCGGCCTGCTCGCGCTGCTCTATGCGCTCGAGGCCACCGACTGCCACTTCGAGAACCTCATCGCCGCGGGCGGCCAGCCGGTACTGATCGACCTGGAGACCCTGTTCCAGCCGCGGCTGCCTCTTCCGGTGCTGGCGGCGCCGGACAAGCGACTGGTCAGCCGGCTGCTCAGCGACGCGGTGCCGCGCATCGGGCTCCTTCCCTTCCTGGTGGGTGCGGGTGACGACTTCGCGGGGGTCGACATCAGCGGCCTCGCCGCGGTGGCCGGCCAGCCCTCGCCGCAGCCGGTGATGGCCCTGGCACAGGCCGGCACCGACGAGATGCATGTGGTGCGCGAGCGGCTGCCGCTGCCGGGGGGAGCCAACGTCCCCTTCCTGGCCGGCCGGGAAGGCGAGGGCCGGCTGGAGGTGGAGGCCGCCGAGCACACCGAGGAGCTGGCGGCGGGGTTCGCGGCGGTCTACCACGTGCTGATCGCGCGCCGCGCCGAGCTGCTCGCCCCCGGCGGCCCCGTGGCCCGCTTTGCCGGCGTGCCGGTACGGGCGGTGCTGCGTCCGACGCAGATCTACGCCCGGCTGCTCGGCGAGAGCTACCACCCGGACGTGCTACGTGACGCCCTGGACCGCGACCTGCTGTTCGACCGGCTTTGGCTGACAACCCAGGAGCAACCCGAGCTGGAGCGGGTGGCCGCCGCCGAGCATCGCGATCTGGTGGCCGGCGACGTGCCGGTGTTCGTCACCACTCCGGACTCGCCCGATCTGGAGGACAGTCGGGGCGCGCGCCTGCCCGGCTTCTTCCCCGAGCCGGCGATGGCGGCGGTCGAGCGGCGCCTGGCCGGCCTGGACGAGACGGACCTGGGCCGCCAGCTGCGGCTGCTGCGCCTCTCGCTCGCCACCCGTCGCCTGGGCCGCGATCCGGCGCAATGGGCCGGCTACCCCCGGGTAGCGGCCGGACGACCGCTGCCGCAGCGGGTGCTGCGCGAGCGCCTGCTCGCCGCGGCGCGCGCCGCCGGTGACTGGTTGGACGCCACGGCCGTGCGCGACGGGCGGTACGTGAGCTGGGTGGCGCTCGACTTCCACCAGCAACGGTGGTCGATGGCGGCGGTGCCGCGCGACCTCTACATCGGCACGCCCGGCATCGCGCTGTTCCTCGGCTACCTCCAGGCCGTAACCGGCGACCCGCGCTATGGCACGATCGCGCGCGCCGCGTTCGACACGCTGATCGAGAGCGCCGGCAGCGAGGTGGCCGCGGCCGCCACCGGAGCGGCCGAGCCTGCCGAGCCGGCCTACATCGGCCTCATGCAGGGCGCGGGAGGTGTCCTCTACGTACGGGCGCACCTGGCCGCGCTGTGGCGCGACGCGGGTCTGCTCGCCGGTGCCGGGGCCGAGATCGGCGAGATCGAGGCGCGGCTGGCGCAGGACGAGGAGCTGGACGTAGTGGCCGGTGCCGCCGGTGCAATCGCCGGGCTGCTGTCGGCGCACCGGGCCGGCGCCGGGCCGCGGGCCCTCACCGTGGCGGTGCGCTGCGGTGAGCACCTACTGGCTCGCGGGCAGCAACGCGAGGCGGGGCTCTGCTGGCTCACCCGCCTGGCGTCCGAGCGGCCGCAGACCGGGTTCGCGCACGGGGTGAGTGGCATCGCCCTGGCGTTGGCCGAGCTGGGTGCGGTGAGCGGCGACCGCCGTTTCACCGGTGCCGGCCTCGCCGCCTTCGCCTGGGAGCGCGAGGCGTTCTGGCCCGAGCTGCGGCGCTGGCTCGGCGGCGCCGGAGCGGCGGCGGCGGACCACGGCGACAGCGTCGCCATGTCCTGGTGCTACGGCGCGCCCGGCGTCGGCCTGGCGCGCCTCGCGGCGCTGCGCCTCCTCGACAGGTCGTCGCCGGAGCGGGAGGCGCTCGTGGCCGAGGTCGCCGAAGCCGTGAGGCTCACGGTTCGGCGAGGCTTCGGCCAGAACCACTGCCTGTGCCACGGTGACCTGGGCAACCTCGACCTCCTGCTCACTGCTTACGAGCGGCTCGGCCGGGACGCCGCCCTCGGTCGCCAGGTGCGGCGGCGGGCGCAGCAGGTCCTCGCCAGCATTGGCCGAGACGGCTGGTGCTGCGGCACGCGCGGCGCCGTCGAGTCGGCAGGGCTGATGAACGGCATCGCCGGGATCGGCTACGGCCTGCTGCGCCTAGCGGAGCCCGGGCGCGTGCCGTCGCCCCTGGCGCTCGCCCCGCCCGGCCCCGCGGAATCTGCCCGTATCCGTCCCGCCTGCCCACTGCCGCGGGACTAGAGTGCTAGTGACTCGCTGCGGATGGCGTCGGCTGCTGCCGCACCGGCAAAGGCACGTTGCACAGATCGATCTTCCCGGCCTTGTTGACGAACCAGCTCTCGCGGCGGTTGCGGCGGGCCTCGATCAGCGCTTCGAAGGTGGGTGTATCGGTCCTCAGAGCTTCCAGATGGAGGCGCTGCGCCTCGGGGAGGTCCGCGGCGATGCGCACCGACCGGATCGACGGGAGCTCCTGTCCCTCGGTATAGAAGCCCATGGGCCCGGTACCGCGAGGCAGTGGCGAAAGGAGCTCCATGCCCTGGACGACCCGCCCGAGCAAGGTCACGTTGCGGTCGAGGTGGCGCGGGCTGTGCCCGATCACGACATAGAGCTCGGTGCCGCTGGCGTCAAGTGTGTCGCCGCGCCCGGCGCCGACCATGCCGTAGCAGTGGGCGAGCCAGGTTCTGCCCGCACCGGGATCACGCGCCACCGGAAAGCCCAGCGAATGCCCGACCTGCGGCGCGTAGACATCGCCATCGGCGAGAGGGGTGAACGGGAGATCGGCGGTGATCGGACGGTCCAGCTCGGCGCGTAAGCTACGCTGCGCAGTTCCAAGAGTCCGAGCCTTGGCGAGCTCGTCGGCGTGGGGATCGGCCCACTGGACTACATAGTTGTCCTGAGAGCGGACCACCGCCAGGCCATCGAAGTAGCCGGAGCGGACCAGTGCCTTGACGTTGGCGACGTAGCGCGGCGCGAACGCCGCCGCAAGCTCGATGACGACCCGGCCGGCGGCGAGGTCAAGGTAGAGAGTGTTCTCGGGGTCAAGGGGGCGCCAGTCACTCGTTTGAGACGCCCCTAGCACCGCCGCCATCGTGCCGGGTTGCGGCGGCGCAATCGCTCCGACGGTGGCAGTGGCGGCGGGACGAGGGGGCGCCGTGGGCTGCGCCGGCGAACCGAGAGGGAGCGCGAGGAGGCCTGCCACCGCCGATCCGACCAGACGCCGGAGTGAGCTCATACCGAGGACAGTAGCACCACGCAGTCGCGTCCTCTCGTACATCCGCGCCAAGGAGCCCGTGCAGGGCTGGTTTGAAATATCGTCACCGGCGCGTTGGCCGCGGCGTCGCCCTGGGGCGCTACTTCGCCTTGGCGGCGGCGGCGAGCGAGACCTGCTCGACCGCCTGGCCGCGGGCGACGCCTTCGGCGATGACCTCGGCGTAATAGCGGCTCATGTTGCCGGTGACGGCCGGGGCCACCTTGGCCGGGTCGGGAGTGGCTTCCAGCGGCAGGCCGGCGAAGGCGGCGAGGCCGTCTCCGGCCAGCAGCGGGCGCACCCAGGCCAGGGGCTCGCTGCCGACGTCGGTGACCGCGGCCTGCAGCACCTTACCCGCCGGATCGAAGGCCACAGCGACGCCCACCGGGCCGTGCTCGGAGGGGACCCAGAGGAAGATCGCGGTGCCGACCAGGCGCTTGCCGGCGTCGCGGCCGAGGTAGACCCTTACGTCCTCGGCCGACGGGGTCCATTTGGTGCGGCCCTTGATCGCCGCGGCGTCGGCGGGGCTGAAGGCGAGGCTCTGCTCGAAGAACTGGGTGGCGGCGGCGAGGCTCTGCTTGACGAACTCGCCGCGCTTGAGCAGCTGCACGTTCGGGGTGACGTGGGCGGCGGCCGGGGCGGCGCCGATCGCCGCGACCGCCGCGGCCACTACGGCGACTACGAATTGCAGCCTATGCGTGCGCATCGGGATCTCCTTGTGGACGCCGCCACCAGCACTGCGTTAGGGTGACGGCCAGGACGAAGAGGTAGACGAGGCCCATGCTGAAGCCGCCGGCGACGGCGCAGGCGCCGAACCAGGCGCCGGCGCGCGGCAGCAGGTGCGCGCCCCACAGCCCGCCGAGGTCCAGGAAGGGGGCGGCGAAAGCGGCGAGCACCGCGGCGGTGCGGACCCGCGAGCGCAGCCGCAGGCCGCAGACCAGCAGCGACAGCACGGCGGCGGTGAGCGCATAGACCGGCACGTGGACGTGGGTGTCCTGCACCAGCAGCTCGCGGTTGATCACGTGCTTGGGGCGGTCGAGAGTGGCGAGATCCACGGGGTGCTCCATCGCCATGGTGCCGCAGGCGGCGCACATCGCCATCGCGTGCGGGGTCTCGGGCGCCACCGCCGCCGCGGTCGCCGCCGGCGTGAAGGCGGCGAAGTTCTTCACCTCCCAGGCGCCGAACAGATCCGCCACTCCCAGCAGCAGCAGGAAGAGGGTGGCGGCCAGCCTGGCTTCGAACGGACTCTGCGGGAGCTTGCCCATGGTCCTGCCTTCCTGGCGCCCTAGAACAGGAACACCGTCTGCAACGTCGCCTGGGTGTTGTCGCGCCGGCCGCGGCCATCGACGCTGCTGGCGAAGACCGGCGCCGTCGAGCGGTCGCGGCGCAGGTCCAGGCGCAGCACCAGCTCGGGCAGCCGCAGCGAGGTGCGATCGAGATAGCGGAAGATGCCGTAGAAGCCGCCCCCCACCAGGTACTGCGGCGAGAGCGTGATCTCGCGCAGCACCTGCGGCGTGCCGGTGCGGCTGCCGCCGGCGTCGTCGAAGACGTCGAGGCGCAGGGTCGCCGCCCAGTGGGCGTCGAAGCGCAGGTGGGTGAACAGCATCTCGCCGTACCAGTGGGCGAGGCCGCCGCTCACCGCGGAGTGAGGCTCCTGGCCGTAGACCGACTCGCCGCCGACCACCCAGCGCTCCGTGGGTTGCAGCAGCAGGGTGCCGACGACGGCGGTGCGGTCGTCGTTCTCCTGGTTGTCCTTCTCCGGCCCGTAGAGGGCGCCGAGGCCGAGGTGCGCGGCGAGCGACGGGCTCCACAGCGCGTAGAGCCCGCCGGTCTTGCCCTTGTTGTTGTCGACGTCGTCGTCCCAGCCGTTGGCGAGGATCGCCCAGAGCTCGAATTGCGGCGACAGGGCGTCGTGCGCCGCCAGGCCGGTGAACTTGACCGGCCGGGCGAAGTCGAAGGTGAACGACGAGGTCGCCTGGAAGTTGAGCGGCGCGTCGTCGCGCTCGATGGCCATCGGCGAGTCGAACTTGCCGACGGTGATGTCGAAGCCGGAGGCGAGCGACGGCTGCCAGCGCAGCTGCAGATTGTCGATGTCGGTCGAGATGTCGTTGGTCGTCCCGACGTCCGCCAGGAACGGCGACGGATCGTCGCGCGCGGTGGTGAGCTGCACGAACACCGTCAGGTTGTCCGACAGCCCCTTGTAGAGGCTGAGCGCCACGGCGCTGTCGGCGAAGGAGTTCTTGCCGGTATTGAAATCGTAGTTGTAGCCGAAGACGCCGAAACCGTTGATCACCAGCTGCCGGTTCGGATCGTCGCCGAAGGTGAGCAGCGGCGAGCCGCCGCCTCCCCCGAGCGCGCCCGGCGTGACCGGGGTCTCGCCGGCGCCCTGCGCCGCGGCCGGTTGCGCGGTCGCGGCCGCCAGCAATCCCGCGCAGGACATTGCCAAGCCATACCACCAATACCTTTGGCTACCCAAGGTCCACCTCCTCGAAGTCCGTCGTCCGGGTGGCGGCCGCCGCTGCCCGTGCGGCGCACGGCGCGGTGGCTCGCGATTGCCGGCAGCGGCCGGTCGGCAACTGCCGCCGCCGGCCGGGGCCGGAGCTACGCCGTCGCCGAGATCAGGCGCGAGGAGGACGTTCGGGCAGGTCGAGGTACGGCAGGGTCGCGAGGCTGCGCAGCCGCTGACAGCTCGGCCCGCCGCTCCGCGGCGCCGGCAACCGCGGCGGCGCCGGCAGGATGGAGGGCGTGCCGGCGGCGAAGCGGACCTGGCGGATGGGCTGGCTGCCGCCGCGACCGCAGGTGCAGCCGGCGCCGAGAGGCGCGGGCGCGGCGGCCACTCGCGGCGGCCGCTTGCAGCAGGTCATGCGGCAGGCGGGGCGATGCGTGGCGGTGCCGCCGCCCAGGTCGGCGATGCGCGCCGACCTGGCGGCCGCCTGGGCACAGCCGGGAGAGAGGGCACCGGCGTCCCACCAGCCAGCTGCCGCCAGCAGGGCAGCGCTCAGCAGCGCTGCGGTAAGGCTTCGCATTGACGCGAGCATATCATGCCGGTCGGCGCGGGGTTGCCGGTGCGCGATGCCGGCTGGCGCTGGCCCATCCGCACCTCTCCGCGTATCATCGCAGCCGCTTGCCGCCTGCCGTCGCGTGCAGCCATTGCGCCGGCGCCGGTCGTAAGCTGAGGGTTTCCATACCGTCCGAGAGGAGGTGCCAATGCCGGGAGCCAAGACGCATCCGACCGAGGCCGCGGCGGTCGATGCGCACGAGGACGAGCGCCCCGCCCCGGTCTCGGACCCAGGCCTGCAGCAGGTGCGGGCGCGGCTGCTGGCCCGCGCGCAGCACGATCTTCAGCTGCTGCAGCCGGAGCTCCTCGGCGGCGGCGGCGCGCCGCGCCTGACCCTGGTGGTGCTGACCCACGATCGGCCGGAGCAGTGGCCGCGCCTGCTCCGCTCCCTGCGCGCCCACGTCCGCCTGCCGATCAAGCTGCTGGTCGTCGACGACCACTCGCAGCCGGCGGCGCGCGCCGAGCTGCGGCGCCTCTGTGACGAGGTCGTCGCCGCCGTCGCCGGCGATGGCGGCGGTGGCATACGCGACCTCGAGCTGGTGTGGCTGGCGCAGAGCCTCCACTGTCCCGCGGCGCGCCAGCATGCCGTGGGGCTCGTCACCACCGAGTATTTGATGTTTCTCGACGACGACGCCGAGATCTTCCCCGGCACGATCGAGCACCTGGTGCAGGAGCTGGATGCGGACCCCGCGCTGCTGGTCGCCGGCGCGCACGTGGTGCTGCCGGACGGCCAGACCCAGTTCTGCGGCGGCGAGTATTGGGACGAGGCCGATGGCGTGCTCCACTTCGAGCCGCTCGGCATGGGCCTGGATTTCGAAGATCCGGCGCTCGGCCCGTCGCGGGCCTGTCAATGGTTGGCGGGGGCGGCGATGGCGGTGCGGCGCTCGGCGCTGGTGAACGATCCGCTCGACCTCGGGATGGTGATGTATTACGAGGACAACGAGTGGTTCTACCGGCTTGGTCGCCGCCAGCCGCCGGCGATCTTCCGGCGGTCGGTGCATGCCCTGGTGCTGCACTACCAGCAGCTCAAGAGCCCGCGCGAGGAGAGCCGGGAGGAGATCCTGCGCTCGCTCCCCTATCTGCAGTCGATCGCCCACTTCTACCGTGTGCACGGCCGCGTCCTGGAGGGGATCTTCGTCTTCGCGCCGCGGCTGGTGGCGAAGGGCCGGCGCGACACCGTCGCGGCACGACTGCTGCTCGAGCTGATCGCCGCCCGCGGCTGCGACTGGCTGGGGCGGGAGTGGCTGGGAGGCGGCCTGGCGCCGCTGTTTCGGGGCAGCCTCGAGGACGACCTGGCGACGGCCGGCAGCGAGCTGGAATCGGCGCGGGCAGCGCTGGCGGCGGCACAGTCGGAGGTTGCCGCGGCGCAAGCCGCGGCCGCGGCCGGAGCGAGCGAGCTGGCCGCGACGCGGCAGCAGCTGGCCGAGGAGCGCGAGCACTCGACGGGGCTGGCCGCGGCGGCTCGGCAGCTGGCGGCCCTTCACCAGTCGAAGCTGTGGCGCTTTGGGGATTGCTACTGGCGCTTGCGCCGCGCCGCGGCGCGACTCGGCGGCCGGCGCAACTAGCCTCAACCTCGGAGGCGCAGGAGGAGACCGCGCAGCCGCCAGGCGCGGGTGCTCTCCATGAAGCGGACCCGCTCCTGCCAGGCTTCGAGCTCGCGGTAGAGGCGGTCGCGCTCGGCGGCCAGCGCTGCGGCCGGCGCCGCGGTTGGCAGATCGCCGCTGCCACCAGGCTGCTCCGCTTCGACCCGCACTTCGACCTGCGGCCCGCGGCCGGCGCAGCGTTGGGAGATGAGAAGCGGCAGCCGTGACAGGTAGAGTGCCTGGTGCTTGTGGAGGATCTGCTCCCACATCGGTTCCGCGGCGACCGCCTGCTCCTCCCCGGGTATCCACGCCCCCGGCCGTATACGCTGCTCGCAGGCAACGGCCGGCACGTGGGCGAGGCGCCAACCGCGCTCGGCCATGGCGATCCACAGCTCCCAGGCTGCCAGGTGGGAGAGCCGCGCGTCATAGCCGCCGCAGGCCTCCCATGCGGCTCTGCGGATCAAGGCGCAGGAGCCGATGAAGTTGCAACCGAGCAGCCGGTCGAGATCGAAGTCCGGGGCTGTCACCTGCCCGGCGCGGCGCCCGAACTGCAGGCGGTCGCCGTACACCGCTCCCAGGCCGCCGTCGGCGTCGAGCAGGCCGATCGCCGCCGCGAGGAAACCGCCGTGCAAGCGGTCGGCGGCGGCGAGCGGCAGGAGATAGCGGCCGCGAGCCGCTGCGCAGCCGGTATTGCAGGCCGCACCGGGGGAGCCGTCGCCGTCGCCGGCGGCGTCGAGCACCCGATAGCCGGCGCGACGCAGGACGTCGAGCACCTGCAGCGTGCGCGGCTGGCGTGAGCCGTCGTCGATCACGATCAGCTCGCTGCCGGGGGCGTGGCTCTCGGCGCTGGCCACGGCTTCCAGCAGCAGCTCGCCGTCGTCGTGGCAAGGGATGACGACCGTCACCGCCGGCGGCTGCGGCGGCGCCGGCGGTGCCCGCAGCGGGCCCGGACGCCGCCACAGGGCGGCAGCGGGGAGATCCGCGTCGTGGTCCAGCTCGCCGAGCAGGCGGATGGCCTCGGGCGAGGTGGCCGCGACCAGCCCGATGAGCGGATCGTCCGCGGCGCGGGTGATCAGACCGCCGGCGGCGTAGAGGCGTGCGCAGGCGCCGGCGTCGACCTGCTGGCCGAGTCTGGCGGCCAGCAGCGAGGCGAAGGCCGGGGGATCGGCGAGGATGGTGCGGATCGCGACCAGCAGCGAGCGATGCCGGTTGCGGCGATGGAAATCCAGCAGCTGGCGGTTGTAGAAGGTCCAGATCCGGTAGGCGTAGTCCGGATGCTCCAGGAAGACGTCGGCGCGGAGCCGCTGGATCGCGTCCGCGACGTCCCAGGGGGAACGATAGACCAGGAGATACCCCGGAGAGGTTTCGGCCGCGGTCAGGACCTCGTCCCAGAAATCGAGCAGCAACGCCGTCCTGGGGTCTTTCCATCCCCAGACGCCCGGGCGCTCGCGGCGGCTCCTGACCAGCGCCATGGCCGCGGCGCGGAACTCCGGCAGCCGGCCGCGGTCCAGCGCCTCGCTCTCGGTCCAACCCCAATCGCGGAAACCCGGCTCGTTGCGCGTGCAGGCGTGGAGCATCCGCAGGTGGAGCTCGTAGAAGTCCAGGTCTTCGAAATAGCCGCGAGGATTGCCGGCATCCGGGGCCATCAGCCGCTCTGCCACCGGCAGGCCCGACGCATGCAGCAACGAGGTGAGATAGGAGGTGCCGGAGCGATGCATCCCGGCGATCACGATGGGAGAAAAGCGACGGTCGGGCCGGTCGGATGCCTCTGGGAGCCGCGAGGAGCCGTCCATCTCGAGGCGCGCATGGTAGCACGCGCTCCGGAGCATGTTCGAGCCAACGCCGGAACGCCGGCCCGTGGTTTTGACTCGGCGCCGCAATCGCCGCTACAATCTAGGGGATTGACGAATCCCCAGCACTCGCCGCAACCAGCGGCTCAAGGGAGGCCTTCATGAAGAAATCGATGCAATTGCGCATTCTCGTCACCGCATTCTTGACCCTGCTCGCCAGCGCGTCGCTGGCCCATGCGCAGGCGACGCGGACCTGGGTCTCGGGCGTCGGCGACGATGCCAACCCGTGCAGCCGCACCGCCCCCTGCAAGACCTTTGCGGGAGCGATCTCGAAGACCGCGCCGTGCGGCGAGATCGACGTCCTGGATCCGGGCGGCTTCGGCGCGCTGACCATCACCAAGTGCATCTCGATCGAAGCGGACGGTCTGATCGCCGGCGTGCTGGTCAGCGGCACCAACGGCTTCGTCATCAGCGCCGGCGTGAACGACGTGGTGATGATTCGCGGCCTAACCTTCGAGGGCCTCGGCACCGGTCTGGACGGCATCTCGATCCTGCAAGCCGGCAAGGTTTACATCGAGAACTGTGAGATCAACGGCTTCACCGGCTTCGGCATCGACTTCAAGCCGGGCAATGCCGGCAGCCAGCTGTTCGTCTACAACACCACGGTGCGCAACAACGGCGCCAGCCCCAATGGCGGCGGCATCGTCGTCGCGCCCAACCCCATCAGCAGCGTTACCGCTTCCCTGGACAACGTCCGCATGGAGAGCAACGTCCTCGGACTGAGGACCCAGGACGGCGGCCAGGCGACGGTGCAGAACAGCATCGCCGCCGGCAACAAGTTCGCGGGCCTCAATGCGACCACCACTACCGCCACCGCGGCCGCCCTGTTCCTCGATCACGTCGTCGCCACCAGCAATGCGACCGGCGTCGTGGCGAACGGCTCCGCCGCGACGGTGCGCATGGCGGAGACCAGCGTCACGGCCAACGGCACCGGCGTCTCCATCTCCAACAGCGGCACCGTCGGTGGCTTCGGCAGCAACAACATCGCCGGCAACAGTCCCGGCAACGACATCGTCGGCGGCACCATCACGGCTCTCCCGGTACACTAGGGGCGAGCTGCCGCAGCTTTCAGGCCCGCGCCTCGCCGCTCCGCCCAGGTGGTCGGGGCGGCGGCGCGGTCCTGCTCCGCCGGCACCTGGCCCGGGGTGGGAGCCCGTCGGATTCAATCGCCGCGCCCGCGGCGCCAGCGCAGCAGCCGGGCGCGCCACCGCCAGGCGCGCGTGGCCTCCATCGCGGCGACCCGTTCGCGCCAGCGCTCGATCTCCGCGCCGCAGGCTGCGACCTTCGCCTCCAGGTCGCCGATCCGCGCGGCCCGCTCGGTCCGCTGCTTCAGCAACTCGATCAAAGCTGCCAGCGGCACGTCTCGGGGATCGTCGGCGGGCCGGTCCGGCAGGGCCTTGGGCACCAGCCAGGTCGTGATCCCGTGAACCTCGCGCAGCGGATGGATCGCGGCGCCGGGGTCGAGGCGCCGGATGGACGCCGATAGCGGTTCGTGAAAATGGATCATGGGCGACGTCGCCTGAAAGGGATGCTCATAGCCCGAGATCAGCAAGGCGCGAGCGGCGGAGCGCCAGAGCCGGCCCACCAGGTCGTGGTAGGCGGCGGCGTCGGCCTGGTGGATGAGGACGTCCAGGCAGACGGTCAGGTCCGCCTGAACCTGGCCGGAATGGTCCGCCAGCGTCCCGACCCGGTGGTCGCCATCCGGCCGGCCGGCATGGGCCCGTTGCACCGCGGCCTCGGACAGGTCGAGCCCAACATAGCCCGGCATCGGCAGCCCGCGGGTCGCCTCGCCGTCGCCGCAGCCGACGTCCAGCACGCTCGCCGGCCGTAGCGCCGCGAGCAGCACGGACAGCAGCGCTCGCTTGTCGGCCAGCGGCTCGCCCCGGCTGCCGACGCCCGATCCGAGCGCGGGGTCGGTCAGGTAGCGCCACTCCCAGAAGGTGGCGTTGGGGAACGCCTCGCGGCAGACCTCGCCGAAAGCGCGGTTGGCCTGGTCGATCCGGCGATCGAGCGCCGGGATCCCTGCCGGCGAGAGCTGGCCGGTGGCATCGAGGCGCTGGTGATAATGGATCACGGCCGGCGGCGCGGGATCGGGACCGGCGAGCGCCGGCAGGTGGAGGGGAAAGTTCCAGCGGACGTCGAGCTCGAAGGTCTCGATGCCCTCCGCCGCGAGCGCCAGCGCCATGGCGATCTGGTCGACGTGCTGGAACCACGCCGCGAGCAGCTCTCGGCGCTCGAGCAGCCATCTTGCCCAGCGTTCCCACGCGCGAGCCACCACCGGCAGCATCGCACCGGGCACGAGGTACAGGCCGCCGTTGCCGTTGCCGGCCAGCGTCGCCGCTCCCGCTTGCCCGAGGAGCGGCACCAGGCGAGTCGGCCGCAGGCCCGCGGCGGCAAAGACACTCTCCAGGATCGGCAGGGGAGGGCGGGCCAGGTCGACCGGCTTCATGCCGACCTTGCCGGCAGGCGCCGGAATCCGTCGCGGGTCCTCGAAGATCGCGACGTCCGAATCGGTCAGCACGCAGAGGCCCTGCCGGCCTTGGGTCGAGAGGCTCAGCGCGGCGGAGATCTTGTTGCAATGCGGCGAGCGGGCGTCGAAGGGCGGGACCTCGCGAACGGTCACGCCCTTGGTTTGCAGGTATTCGAGCACGTCGGTGCGCGGACCGCCGGCGGCGTGGACCACGAGATCCCGCGGGTCGACGCCGGCCGATCGCGTCAGCGAGGCGAACCAGCGCAGCGCGTTCAGATGGAAAAGCGGATGGGTATCGACCACGCAGGAGAAGGTCCCCGGCGCCGCGGCGCTCGCGCCGCTGCCGGCATCCCGGCCTCGCGATGAGGGAATGTGGTCGGTGGTCACGAGCTGCCCCGTAGCGCCGGACCGCTCCATAGCACACTGTTTTCATGGCTGTCGAGCTGTAAGGCCCCGCCACCTCGCCGCCGCCGCGGGCTGGCTGGCGAGTGGATCGGCGGGCTGCTATATTGGCGCCCGAATCTCCATGAGCCCTGACCGCGAGTCCACCGGAGCGCCCGCCGCGGCGGCGATCGGCCGCACCGTGCTCGACATGAACGGCTACCAGTGGGCCGTGCTGCTCGCCGCCTGGCTGGGCTGGGGCTTCGACGCCTTCGACGCAATACTGTTCAATTTCGTCGCCCCCAACTGCGTGCCGACGCTGCTCGGCCTGGCGATCGGCTCGCCGGCGGCCAAGGCGGCGACCCTGCTGTGGACCGGCGTCCTCACCTCGCTGCTGCTGCTCGGCTGGGCGGTCGGCGGCATCCTGTTCGGCAAGGTGGCAGACCGCATCGGCCGCAGCCGCACGCTGATGCTCACCATGCTGCTGTACGCCGTCGGCACCGCCGCCTGCGCGCTGGCCCCGAACCTGCTGGTGCTGGCGCTGTTCCGGGTGGCCGCCAGCCTGGGGATCGGCGGCGAGTGGGCGGCGGGCGCGGCCATGGTGGCCGAGGTGGTGCCCGAGAAGCGGCGGGTCGAGGCCGGCGCGCTGCTCTACACGGCGGCGCCGCTGGGGCTGTTCCTGGCCACCTTCGTCAACTTCCAGATCGCCGGCTCGCTGCTCAAGGCCGAGCCGGAGATCTCGTGGCGCTTCGTCTTCCTCGCCGGCCTGGTCCCGGCGGTTGCCGCGATCGCGGTGCGGCGCTTCATCCGCGAGCCGGAGCGGTGGCGCCGAACCGCCAGCGCGGCAGGCGGGGCGCCGCGGCCGCGGCTGGCCGAGCTGTTCGACCGGCAGCACCGCGCCCTGACCCTGTCGGGTTTCCTGCCGGCGATGATCGTGCTGGTCACCTGGTGGAGCTGCAACGCCTTCATCCCGGTGGTCGCGGCCGGCATGGCGCAGAGCGCCGCCAAGGCGCGCGGCTTCGACCGCGCCGCGACGCTGGCCCTGGTCGAGCACTGGAAGGCGGTCGCCACCAACTACTTCAACGTCGGCGGGCTGCTCGGCACCCTGCTCACCATCCCCGCCGCCAAGCGGCTCGGCCGGCGGCCGATGTATGCGATCTATTTCGCCGGCGCCGCGGCGGCGGTGCTCGCCACGTTCGGCCTCGACCTCGCCCCGGAGACCCGCCTGGCCATGTATTTCCTCATCGGTCTCACCATCTTCGGCGCCTTCGGGAGCTTCACCTACTATCTACCGGAGCTGTTCCCGACCCGGCTGCGCGGCACCGGCGCCGGCTTCTGCTACAACGTCGGCCGCGTCCTCGCCGCCGGCGGCACGGCCCTGGTCGGCTCCATCGCCGCGCGCGGCGCGGACTCGCTCACCAGCGCCCTGGCAGCGCTGTTCTACGTCGGCTTCGTGCCGCTCGCCGGCCTGCTCCTGCTGCCCTGGATGATCGAAACCCGCGGCCGGCCGCTGGCGGACTGACCAGGTTGAGGTCCGAGTGCAAGGCTCGGGCGCCGGCTAGGGCTTCTCCTCGTAGCTAATGCTCGCCTGGGTCTTGCCGTTGGCGGCCGTCGCCACGATCTGGACGTGGCGCTTCTGGTCGGGGCTGTCGGCTTTCACCGCACCGGTGGTGGTCTGGCCTCCCACCGCCATCGTGGTCGGCTGCTGCACGGTGAGGCCGTTGTTCTTGAGCTGATCCTGATAGAACGCCATCACCTTGTCCACCGGGTCGGAGGTGGTGAGCGCGAAGGTCTGGGTGCTGCCCTCCGCCGATTTGCTCGAGAATCCGCCCTGGACCGAGGCGCCCGGATAGGCCGGCAACCAGGCTGGCAGATCCTTCGGCGCGCCGGCGCCGGCGACGAAGGTGGACTCCTGGCCCTTCGCGTCCTGGGCCTTGACCGTGACCCCCTGCTGGCTCAGGTCGACGCTGGCCGCGCCCTGGCCGGAGGAGGAGAACTTGAGCCTGCCGTTCTTGATGTCGTCGAGGCCGACGGTGATCGTTTCGTTGGTCTTCTTGTTGCGGATGGTGAAGGTCTGCGCGTCGTCGTTCTCGCTCACCAGATCGAGGTCGGGATTGGCCTGCACCATCAGCTTGGCGGCCGCCAGCCCGGGGTTCTTCTGGAACGGATCGACGACCCTGGTCTTGAAGATATAGGCGCCACCTGCCATGACGATGATGCCGATGATGATGATGACGCCGCAGCCAATGCCGATCCAGGCGAGCGGCCCCATCCCCTTCTTCGGCGGTTGCGGTGCGCCCGGAGGGGGCGGAGATTGGACAGTCATGGCGACCTTCCTTTCTGCGTTCTGGCGCTGTTGCCCTGCGAGATCGAACGTTGCCGCGACGATACCATGCGCCCCCGCAGCGGCGAAGAGCCGGCTGGTGTATGCTCGCGCGAGCTCGATGCCGGCATGCACGAGGGCGGGGGCGCTCCCGCCTGTCCACCGAGGAGTTGGTTCAGGCACGGCTTTTGAACGGGCACGGCTTTTGAACAGGCATGGCTTTTGAAAAGACCCGCCGGTGGAGGTGGCACATGGCTCAGGTCCTCGGACTCTTGCTCTTCACGCTGCGGCCCGCGGTCGCGCTGCTGGCGGCTCTGGCGGTGATGGCCTCGGTGAACCCACGGGCTGCCGGCGCCCAGGAGGGATCGGCGTTCGATCGCCAGCTCGAGCGCTTCACCCAGCTGGCGATCGAAGGCAAGACCGAGGAGGCGACCGCCATGCTGCGCCAGCCGGGTTTCCTGCGCGGCGCCGACCGCGAGGGGCACACGGCGCTGTTCGCGGCGGCGGTGGCCTGCAACACCGCGGTGCTGGACCAGGTGCTGGCGCGCTCGCCGGAGCTCAACCATCGCGACAACAAAGGCGCTACGGCCCTGTTCTACGCCGCCAGCGAGGGGCGCCTCGAGGCGCTGCGCCGGTTGATCCAGCATGGCGCCGACGTCAACCTGCCGGACGCCAACCAGCGGACACCGCTGATGGCCGCGGTGCTGATGAACCAGGTCAACGCCTCCCGCTTGCTGCTCGATGCCGGGGCGCAGATCAACAGCCAGGACCGGGACGGCGCGACGGCGCTGCTCGACGCCGTCGAAGGCGGCCGTTACGAGGTGACGCAGCTCCTGCTGCAGCGCGGGGCAGACGCCCGTCTGGCTCGTCACAACGGCATCACGCCCTTGCAGGCCGCCCAGACCAAGGCCAACCCCAAGCTCGTGGACCTGCTGCGTCACGACGAGGGCGCGGCCCAGTTCTGATCGGCCAGTTCTGATCGGCCAGTTCTGATCGGACCACCGCTCAGCGCAGGTGATCGCGCAGCCAGGCAACCGTCCGCTGCATGACGTCGAGGCCGTCGGCGGGATTCAGATGGTGGCCCTCGTCGGGATAGATCACCAGTCGCGTCTCGACCCCGAGCGTCTTCAGCGCGTGCCAGAACTCGTAAGCCTGCGGCGCCGGCACCTCGGCGTCGCGCTCGCCTTGCAACACCAGCGTCGGAGTGCGGACTGACTTGATGAAGCTGATCGGCGAGCTGCGGGCGTAGATCCAGGGATCCTCGTACACGGTGGCGCCGAAATACGGGATCATCCACTGGTCGATGCGGTTCTGGCCGTAGTAGCTCTGCCAGTTGACGATGCCGGCGCCGGCCACCGCGGCGCGGAAACGCTGGGTCTGGGTGACGGCCCACATGGTCATGTAGCCGCCGTAGCTCCAGCCGAAGATGCCGGTGCGGGCGGTGTCGATCGGCGCCACGGCGGCGGCCGCGTCGATGCCGCCCAGGATGTCGCGCAGGTCGCCGTAGCCGAAGTCCTTGACGTTGCCGCGGGTGAAGTCCTCACCCTGGCCGTAGCTGCCGCGGGGGTTCGGCATCAGGACGTAGAAGCCCTGGCTGGCCAGCACGCCCGCGACCCGCGGCCAGCCGGCCCTGGCAGCGGAGGCGGGGCCGCCGTGCACGATCACCACCAGCGGCGACCTGCCGGCGGCCGCGCCGTCGCCGGCCGGCCAGGGCGCCAGCAGCCAGCCCTGCACCGCCGGTGAGCCCGAGCCGCCGGCCGCCGGCGCGCCGTCGCCTGGCCAGTGCAGGCTGCGGGCCTCGCCCCAGCCGGGCCGCATGCCGGCGTTGCGCCGGGTGAGCTGGCGCCAGCCGGCGGCGGTGTTGGTGGCGCCGGGGTCTGCCGGCGCGGTGGCGCCGGGGTCGGCCGGCGCGGTGCCGCCGGGGTCTGCCGGCGCGGCGGCGGCCAGCGGCCCGAACCAGATCTCGGGCGGCCGCTCGAAACTGCTGACCACCGCGGCGGCGATGCGGCCGTCGCGCGTCATCGCCAGGCCCGGATCGTTCCCCTCGGCGCTGAAGGCCGCCGCTCGGCGCCAGAGCTGGGTGGCCGCGCCGCCCGCCAGGTCGATCCTCGCCAGCCCGGCGCCGCCATCCACGGTCTCGAGCGCCAGCAGCTCGCCGCTCGCGGTCCAGCCGAGCCAGGCGGCCGAAGCGGTCAGGCCGGGAGTCAGGTCGAGCGCCTCGCCGCCGGCGGCGGGCACCGCGTAGACGTCGCCGCCGGTCACCCCCTGGTCGCTCATCAGGCCGCCGATGAAGGCGATGCGGCTGCCATCCGGGGACCAGCGCGGGTCGGCGATCTGGAAGGACGGCTGCAGCAGGACCCGGGCGGCGCCGCTCGCGCGGTCGATGCGGAGGAGCCGGGCGATCCACCAGTTATCGTCGCCCGAGCCGTTGGCGGCGATCGCGGCGAAGCCGCCGCCGTCCGGCGACCAGTCGTACTCGTAGACGAAGAGCTCGGGCGGCGAGATCTCGCGCACGGTCCCGGTCGCCAGCTCGACCGTCGCCAGGCGCTGCTCTTCCGGCGTCTCGCCCACCACCCCCTGATCGCGCGGCACGGCGCGCGTCGGCCCGGCCGCCGCGGTGCGGCCGGCGATGTAGAGGAAGGCCAGGGCGCCGCCGTCCGGCGACCAGGCCGGCGCGCTGAGCTGGCCGCTCAGATGAGTGATCTGGGCGCTCTTGCCGCTGGCCAGATCGGCGATCCAGAGTTGCGCCTGCCCGCGGCCCGCTCCCGCCAGCGCCGCGGCTTCCGAGAGGAAGGCGAGGCGCCTACCGTCCGGCGACCAGGCCAGCTGCTTGCCGACGAAGGGGCCGCCTCCCGCGCCGAGACGGCGCGCCGCCGGCATGGCGCCGGCGGCAGTCTTTGCAGCGGGCGGCAATTCCTGCAATTCGGCGGTGAAGACCTCGGTCTGTTCGCTGGGGCGGCCGTCCTTGCCGCGCGCCGCCTCCACCCAGGCGATCCGCCTGCCGTCGGGAGCCAGGCTCACCGCGCAGAAGCCGTCGAGAGCAGCGGCCAGGGTGAGCATCTCCGGGATCGGGGGCGCCGCGGCGGTGGCGGCCGGCGCGGGCACCACGGCCAGCGCCGCCAGTGTCACCAGCGTGGCCAGCGCGGCCGGAGCGGATGCCGCCGGGCGACGACCGGACTGCAGGGAGCGGCGCAGCCGCCGAGGATTCTCGTTCATGAGGTCTCCGTGTCTCCTGGCGGGACCTCGGCGCCGGCTGGGCGGCGATAGAGGTCCGGCCTGACGATCTCCATATGGCGCTCGGGATGAGCGAGGGGCGCGAAGCCGAACCGGCGATAGAGGCCGTGAGCGTCGCGGGTGACCAGCAGGAAGCGGCGCAGGCCGGCCAGCCGCGGATGGTCCATGACGCATTCCATCAGCCACCTGCCGAGCCCCTGGCCGCGGTGCTTGGGCAGCACGTAGACGTCCATGAGGTAGGCAAAGGTGGCGCCGTCCGTGCACACCCGCGCCAGGCCGATCTGGCGGCTGCCGTCGTCGAGCAGGCTGAAGCAGAGCGAGCCTTCCACGGCCCGCGCCAGCAGCTCGCGCGGCACGTCTTCGCACCAATAGGCGGTGACCAGGAAAGCGTGCACGGCGTCGAGGTCGAGGCGCGCCGGATCGGTGGTGACGGTGCAGGCGCCGCGAGTGCGTTCGAAAGTCATGGCCTCCCTCGTCCGGGCGCGGCGGGCTGGTCCGGGCCCGGCGCCCGGTTCGCCTGGTCGCGGGCCGGCCGCCCGCCGATGGTCAGCGCGGCGGCGCCGGCGGCGAGCAGGGCCAGCGCCGCGCCGATGAGCATGGCCAGCCGGAAGCCGTCGACGAAGGACTCGGCGACGGCGTGCCGGGCCGCCGCCCGCGCCGCGGCGCCGAGCTCCCGCGGCAGCTCGAGCGCCGCCAGCTTCAGGCGCTGCTCGAGGATCGCGTCGCGGTCGCGCGGCGCCAGGCCGAGCGCCACCAGCCGCCGCGCCAGGCCGCGCTCGAAGGCGCCGAGCACGGCGAGGCCGAACGCCGCCACCGCCAGCAGCGAGGCGACGCGGGCCACCGCGTTGTTGATGCCCGAGGCCAGGCCGGCGTGGCGGCTGTCCACCGCGCCCATCACCGTCGTGGTGAGCGGCGCGACGCTGATCGCCATCCCGAGGCCGAGCACGGTCACGGCGGGAAAGAAGGATGACCAGTAGCCGGCCTCGACGCCGGGGAGGGCGAAGAGCGCGAAGCCGGCGGCGGCGATCGCCGGCCCGGCCACCAGCGGCAGCCGTGGCCCGACCCGGTCCACCAGGCCGCCGGCCCAGCGCGAGAGCAGGAACATCAAGCCCACGAACGGCAGCAGCGCCGCGCCGGCGGCAGCGGCGGAGTAGCCCTGGACCTGGATGAGATCGAAGGGCAGGAAGAAGAGGGCGCCGCCGAGCCCGGCATAGAGGCAGAAGGTCAGCAGGTTGGCGCCGGCGAAGGTCGCCGAGCGGAAGAGGCCGAGCGGCATCATCGGCGATCGCGACCTGGCTTCGGCGAGGACGAAGGCGGCCAGGCCGGCGCCGCCGGCGGCAAGCGCCTCCCGGGCGCCGGTGCCGGCGGCCCCCTGCTGCGGCAGCTCGATCAGGCCGTAGGTGACGCCGGCCAGGCCGAAGGTGGCCAGCGCGGCGCCGCCCCAATCGAGGCGCGCGGCAGCTTCGGGGTCGCGGCTCTCCGGCACCCGCCAGGCCGCGAGCCCCAGCACCACCGCGGCCAGCGGCAGGTTGATGAAGAAAACCCAGCGCCAGGAGGCGTGGTCGACCAGCCAGCCGCCGACCAGCGGCCCGATCGCCGCGGTGATGCCGGTGAAGGCGGACCAGGTGCCGATGGCGCGTCCACGCTCGGCCGGTGGGAAGGAGGCGCTCAGGATGGCGAGGCTGCCGGGCACCAGCAGCGCCGCCCCAGCCCCTTGCGCCACCCGGGCGGCGATCAGCCAGGCGATCCCCGGCGCCAGCCCGCAAGCCGCGGAGGCCAGGGCGAAGAGGGCGACTCCGGCGGCGAACGACGCCCGCCGTCCGTAGCGATCGCCGAGGGCGCCGCCCACCAGGATGAGCGCCGCCAGCAACAGCGCATAGCCCTCCACCACCCATTGCACGCCGCCCACCGTCGCGCCCAGGTCGCGTTGCAGGGCCGGCAGAGCGACGTTGACCGCCGTGCCGTCGATGAAGGCCATGCTCGAGCCGAGGATGGTGGCCAGGAGCACCCAGGGCGCACCGCCGGCGGGGGCGGCCGGAGCGGCGAGCACGACGCCTTCGTCGCAAGGCGGCCGCAGCGAGCTCATGCCGGCTGTTCCACGGGCGCGGCGGCCGGCGCTGCGGCCGGCGGCGGCGAGGCGGCGCCGGCGGCGAGCGCCGCGCCGACCAGCATGGCGGTGGCGCTGAGCGAGCCGAGGGTCGCCGCGGCCGCAGTCCAGGAGCTTGCCGCTGCAGCCGCCGATTGCCCGGCGAATCCAAGGGCGGCGCAGCCACCGGCGGCCAGCAGCAGGGCGAGCGCCCAGTCGAAGGCGAGCGCCGCCGCGCCGCTGTGGCGGCGCAGCGCCGCCGCGGCTTGCAGCACCAGCACCAGGGCCGCCGCCAGCAGTGCGCCATAGCCGCCGAACCAGCGCACACCGGGCGGCGCCACCATCACCAGCCGGCCCGGCAGGGCAGCCAGCCAGCCCTGCCAGGGTTCGGCGGCAAGGGCCAGGAGCGCGGCGGCGACGGCGGCGACGGCCAGGCGATCGCGTGCGCTCCACCGTGGACGGCAGAGCGCCGCCGCCAGCAGCGCCGCGGCGGCCGCCAGCTTGAGCGCGGCCAGCCAGGCCGGGAGCCCGGCGTTCAGGGACGGCGCCAGCCAGGCGGGACGGTAGGCGGCGGGGATCAGCCAGGCGGCGGCGATGACGCAGGCATCCACCGCCAGCGCGCCGCGCAGTGGCGTCAGCCGCCAGCCCTGGCGCCAGGGCGCCGCCAGCGCCAGCGGCGACCAGCCCGGCTGCCGGGTGGCCCAGGCGAGCGCCATCGCCTGCAGCGCCGGGATGGCGAGGAGCTCGACGAGCGCCGGATAACCCTGTGCGACGCGCCCGAACAGCAGCGACGAGGCTCCGGCCCGTGTCAGCCAGTACGCCGCCAGGAGCGCCAACCAGAGGTTGACCACGCGTCTCATGCCACCCCCACTCGGGCCGTCCGGGGCATTATTCACCACCCCGGCCGGCGCGGCCAGGGCGCTCGCCCGCTCGGCCGTTTGAGCCGATCGCGTGGCGCGGCCGCCGGTTGCATCCCGCCGGCGGGCGGGAGATCGTTAGCCTGGCATGGCAACCTATGCAATCGGCGACGTCCATGGGTGCTGGGAGACGCTCCGCGGGCTGCTGCGGCGGATCGAGCTCGCGCCGCGGGACCGTCTGTGGCTGGTGGGAGACCTGGTCAACCGCGGCCCGCGCTCGCTCGAAGTGCTGCGATGGGCGGCAGGGATGGGCGACGAGCTGGTGGCGGTGCTCGGCAACCACGACCTCCACCTGCTGGCGCGCGCCGCCGGCATCGCCGAGCGCAAGCGCCGCGACACCCTGGAGGCGGTGCTCGCGGCTCCCGACCGCGAACCGCTCCTGTCCTGGCTGCGGCGCCGGCCGCTGCTGCATCGCGAGGGGAGCCGCGTGCTGGTCCACGCCGGACTGTTTCCGGCATGGAGCGTCGAGGCCGCCGAGCGGCTGGCGCGGGAGACCGAGGAGCGCCTGCGGGGCAGCAGCGGCGTCCGGCTGCTGCGCGCGGTGGTTGCCAAGCGCCCCGACCGCTGGCGCGAGGGGCTGGACGCCGGCGGCCGCGCCAGCGCCGCCCTGGCGGGGATGACGCGGTTGCGGGCGCTCACCGCTGGCGGCAGGATGTGCGACGAGTTCAGCGGCCCGCCGGCGGAGCTGCCGCCCGGCTGCCTGCCCTGGTTCGAGGTGCCGGGCCGGCGCAGCGCCGGCGCGCAGGTGATCTGCGGCCACTGGGCGGCCCTAGGCCTGCGGCTCGGTCCCGGCATCGCCGCGCTCGACACCGGCTGCGTCTGGGGCCGGTCGCTGACCGCGCTGCGGCTCGACGACGGCGCGGTCTTCCAGGAACCGAACCGCGACCTGTGACCATGGCCCGCCTTCCCCCGGCTCGCTGTGCCGTGCCTCGGGGTCGCCAGCAGCGATGCGGTCGAATAAGCTCCTGGCCAAGGAGGGGGTTCCGATGCGAGCGAGAGCGATGATCGTGGTCATGGCGGTGGCGGTCGCCGTCGCGCTGATCGCGGGCGCGCCGGCACCCGGCCTGGCGGCCGGCGGCGAGGTCAAGGTGGCGGTGGCGGCGAACTTCACCGTGCCGCTCGAGGAGATCGGCCGCGCCTTCGAGAGCGCGACCGGGAATCACCTCGCGGTCAGCACCGGTTCGACCGGCAAGCTCGCCGCGCAGATCCAGAACGGCGCTCCGTTCGAGGTCCTGCTGGCCGCGGACGCGGAGCGGCCGGCGGTGCTCGAGAAGGATGGCTCGGCGGTGGCCGGCAGCCGTTTCACCTATGCCCGCGGCCGGCTGGCGCTGTGGAGCCGGGACCCGGGGCTGGTCGACGCCGGCGGCAAGGTGCTGGCGACCGGCAGCTTTCGCCACCTGGCGATCGCCAACCCGCGCCTGGCGCCCTACGGGGCGGCGGCCCAGGAGGTGCTGGCCGGCCTCGGCCTGTGGGAACGCCTGACGCCGCGGCTGGTCCAGGGCGAGGACATCGGCCAGACCTACCAGTTCGTGGCCAGCGGCGCCGCCGAGCTGGGGTTCGTCGCCCTGTCGCAGGTCCGCGCCGGGGCCGAGGGCGGCCCGGGCGGCAAGGCGCAGGGATCGCTGTGGGTCGTGCCGGAAGCGAGCTATCGCCCGATCGACCAGCAGGCGGTGCTGCTCGCCAAGGGCAAGGACAACCCGGCGGCGCGGGCGTTCCTGGATTTCCTCAAGGGGCCGGCGGCGCGGGCGGTGCTCGAGCGCTTCGGCTACGGCCTGCCCTGAACGTGGACCAGGGCCGTCCTCGTGCTCGCGCTCGCCGTCGTTCCTTCCGTCGGGGTAGAGAGGCGCCATAGAACCGTTCGCCCGGGCCGGGCGTAGACTCCTGCGACGGCAGGCCGGAAGGTGCGCCGCTGCCGGGCCGGGGCTCGGTGCCCGCCGGAGGCGGCGGGCGGGCGCCGGCCGAGACGATCGTGCGGCCAGCCAGCCCGAGAGCCGTCACCGAGGTCACCGGCGAGGAGGCCGAAACTTATGAGCGGCACCGATCCAGAAGCGCCCGCGCCGCCGCGCCCGCAGGAACCGGCAGGAGGCGGCGGCAGCAGCCCGATCACCGTGGATCGTGCCGGCGCTGGCGAGGTGAGCGCCGCGGCTGGCGCCCATGACACCGGCGCCGAGCGCGAGCCGATCGCGGCGAGTACCGCCGCCGTTGCGCCCGCTGCCGTCGCCGGCGATGCCGCCGGCGGCTCGCAGCCGGCGGTCGCCGTGCCGGCCGCGGCTGCACCACGTCCCGCCGCCGCGACGGGCGCCACCGTCGCGGCGGGCAAACGGCCACTGGTCCATCGCCATCACTGGCTGGTGCGGGTCACCCATTGGGCCAACGCCGTGCTGCTGGTGGGCATGATCGGCAGCGGGCTGCAGATCTACAGCGCCTTCGGCCACTTCGGCCGGCGCGGCGGCCCCTACTACCCCAATCCCTTCGACGGCAAGCCCTTCCCGCTGTGGGCGAGGCTCGGCGGCTGGCTCGCGGGCGGCCTCAACTGGCACTTCGCGCTGGCCTGGCCGTTCGTCATCACCGGCGCCGCGTACCTGCTCTACATGGTTTTCTCCGGCGAATGGCGCTCGCTGCTCTTCCGCCCCAGCGACGTGCCGCGCGCCGTCGCCATGCAGCTGTATTACCTGCGTCTGCGCAAGGACCATCCGCCGCAGGGCAAGCACAACGCGCTGCAGAAGGGCGCCTACAGCTTCATCCTGCTGCTGGGGGTGATCTCGGTGCTGAGCGGTTTCGCCATCTACAAGCCGGCCCAGCTCTCCTGGCTCACCACTCTTTTCGGTGGCTACGAGCTCGCCCGTTACTGGCACTTCTGGGCGGTCTTCCTGTTCCTGGCATTCACCCTGGTGCACGTGTCCCTGGTGCTGCTGGTGGATCCGGCGTCGCTACGCGCCATGATCACCGGCTGGTACCGGGGGAGGTTTCCGAGCCATGACTGATCCTCGAGCTGCCCGCAGCGCCGCCGACCGACCCGGCAGGGGTGGGGAGCTGTCGCGCCGCGACCTGTTCCGGCTCGGCCTGACGGCGGGCGGCGCCTCGTTCGCCGCCGCCTGCGGCTGGGACGGCGGACCGCACCTCGGACCCACGCTACACAAGATGTCGCTGGCCAACGATTGGGTGGGGGAGAAGCTGTTGCTGTCGTCGAGCCGCCTGGCGCCGGTGTACCCGGTGTCGCGGCGCACCCCGCCCGGCCTGTTTCCGGCCTATTCCCTCTCCCACCCGCTGCCGGTGGTCGCCGATCCGGCGGCCTGGGCCTTTGAGGTCAAGGGCCTGGTGGAGCGGCCACAGCGGCTCACGCTGGCCATGATCCAGGCGCTGCCGCGCGTCACCTACACGGTCAAGCACCATTGCGTCGAGGGCTGGACCGCGATCGCCACCTGGACCGGCGTGCCGGTCGCGAGCGTCATCGCCCTGGCGCAGCCCACCGCCGCCGCGCGCTACCTGCGCTTCGACAGCTTCGACCATGGCTACTTCAACGGCTGGGACCTCAAGAGCGCCATGCACCCGCAGACCATCCTGGCCTATGCCTGGAACGATCGACCGATCACACCCGCTCACGGCGCGCCGCTGCGCCTGTACTCGCCGATCAAGCTCGGCTACAAGCTCACCAAGTTCCTCACCGCCATGACCTTCACCGCCGAGCGCCCGCTCGGCTACTGGGAGAGCCTGGGCTACCCCTGGCTGGGCGGGGTCTGAGAGCCGAACCCGACGGGCCGCGAACCATCCGTCTTTCAGGCGAAGCGGCGCCCGGCCGGTGTGTCGGCGAGGCAGGCCGCCGCCGGCGCCAGGGCCGAGCGCAGGCGCACCACCTCGCCGATGACGATGGTGGCGGGGGAGGAGAGGCCAGCGGCCGCGGCGACCGCGGCGATGTCGTCCAGGGTGCCAATCAGCACCCGCTCGCTCTCGCGGCTGCCGTTCTCGATCACCGCCACGGGGGTTTCGGGCGGCTTGCCGTGGCCGGCGAGGCGGGCGGCGATCTCGCCGAGGCGGGCGGCTCCCATCAGCACCACCAGGGTTTCGAGGCGGGCCAGGGCGCACCAGTCGAGGCCGGAGTCGCCGGCGCTGTGGCCGGTCACCACCGCGAAGCTGGCGGCGACGCCGCGCTGGGTGAGCGGGATGCCGGCGAGGGCGGGGACCGCGACCGCGCTGGTGACGCCCGGCACCGCCTCCCAGGCCACTCCGGCAGCGGCGCAGGCCAGGGCCTCCTCGCCGCCGCGGCCGAAGACGAAGGGATCGCCCCCCTTGAGCCGCACCACCACGCGGCCGGCGCGGGCCTGGCGCACCAGCAGGGCCTGGATCTCCTCCTGGCGCAGCGCCTGCCGGCCGGGAGCCTTGCCGGCGTAGACCCGGCGCGCCGTGGGCGGTGCCTCGGCCAGCAGCCGGGCGTCGATCAGCCGGTCGTAGACCACGACGTCCGCCTGTCGCAGGCAGCGCAGGCCCCGCACGGTGATCAGCTCGGGGTCGCCCGGGCCAGCGCCCACCAGGTAGACGATGCCGCGGCCGGCGGCTGCCCGGCCGGGATGGTGGTCAGGAGCGGCGCCGGTACTGCGGTTGGTGGTGGCGGGCCGGCCGGGATGGTGATCCGTCGCGGCGCCGTGACTCCGGCCGGTTGCTCCATCCTGGTTCATCTGGCGTGTGCTGCCAGCTGAGGTGATGCGTCGGGTTGCAACTCGGGTGGTTCGACGCCCAGGATTTCGGCAAATCGCCGCCGGGCGCCGTTCTCGTCGCCGCGGCGCAGCAGCGCGAGCGCATCGGAATCGACCAGGGCATACCAGAGCTCACGCCGAAGCTGGGAATCGGGCTGGCTCGCCGCCAGGGCCGCGCGCACCGCTTCGGCGAGGTCGAGGAAGCGGGCATGCTCGGCGCCGAGCTGGCTTTCGAGCCATTGGCGGATGCGAACCGCCAGCGCCGGCGCGCAGCCGGCGGTCGAGATGGCGACCGCGAGCGCGCCGCGGCGCACCACCGCGCCGGCGATGAAGCTGCAATGGGGCGGGTCGTCGACGCTGTTGAGCGGCAGCCCTCGGCGCTCCGCCTCCGCCCAGACGGCCTCGCGCTCCGCCGGATCGTCGCCGGCGGCGATGGCCAGAAAGGCGCCGGCAAGGTCGCCGTCACGATAGGTACGGCGCCGCAGCCGCACCTCGCCGGCGCGGGCCATCGCCGCGAGCGCCTCGCCAGGACGCTCCGCGATCACCGCGACGCGCGCGCCGGCGCTGCACAGCTCGCGCGCCTTGGCCGCGGCCATCTCGCCGCCCCCGACCACCACGCACCGGCGCCAGCGCAGATCGAGGAAGGCCGGGTAGTAGAAGGGTGCCATCGCCGCCTTCTCCACGGTCAGATCTCGACGCCCAGCCCCGCGACCTCGACCCCGTCACGGCTGACCTCGAGTGTCAGCTGGCAGCGGTCGGTGTCGAGCTGGAAGCGAAAGACGCCAGGGGCCTGCGCGGTCACGGCCATCCTGTCGAGGCGCTGGCCGACGAGGGCGGCCAGGGCGCGGCTGGCGTCGGCCGCGGCGTCGCGCAGCGCTTCCCCGGCCGGTGTCCTGAAGAACAGGCGGAGCAGCGCCGCCTCGTGCTGCGCCCCGTGCAGGCGCCGCGCCCGGCCGGTCGAGAGCGACATCTTCGAGCACCTGCTGCAACGGTCCGGTGAGCTCCGGCGCCACCTCGCCAGCCGCCACCGCCGCCGCCAGCTCGGCGTAGAGGGCACGCGCCCGCGGCTCGTGCACCGCACCGGCCACGGCCGCGATCTCTTCGAGCACCACCTCGCGCTCGGGTGGCTCGACAGCCAGGGCCGCAGTGGTCACCGGCGCGCTCGTCATCGGCTCAGCTCTTGCCGCCCGGCAGCATCGCCTCGAGGTCGTGCTCCAGGCCGCCGGTTTCCAGCGGGCAGTGGATGCCGCACTCCTTGGGCGCGTTCTTCTCCCACCACCAGCGCCCGGCCCGCGGATCCTCGCCGTCGCCGGTCGGGCGGGTGCAGGGCGCGCAGCCGATGCTGGTGTAGCCGCGGGCGTAGAGCGGATGGACCGGCACGTCGTGATCGCGGTTGTAGTCCCAGACCTCGCCGGCGGTCCAGTCGGCCAGCGGGTTGATCTTCGCCAGCCCGCCGTGATCGTGATCGATCTCGATCTTGCGGATGTTGGCGCGGCTTGCCCACTGGTCGCGGCGCAGCCCGGTTACCCAGGCGTCGAGCGAGTCGAGCGCGCCGCGCACCGGCTCGACCTTGCGCACGCTGCAGCAGAGCAGCCGCGCCTCGACCGAGCGCCGGAAGAGATTGGGGCCAAAGCGCGTGGTCAGCCGCGCGAGCCTGGCCGCATCAGGGAGGTGAACCTCGACCGCCGTGCCGTAGCGCTCGCGCACCTGCTCCATGATCTCGTAAGTCTCCTGCGGCAGCCGCCCGGTATCGACGGTGAACAGCCGCACCGCGGGGTCGATGCGCCAGGCCATGTCGAACAGCGCCATGCCTTCGGCCTGGAAGCTGGTGCAGATCGCGAGCCGCGGATGCCAGCGCCCGAGCGCCCAGGCCAGCAGCTCCTCGGGGGTGGCGAAGTCGAAGTCGTTGGCCAGTTGTCCGGCCTCGAGCTCGTCCAGGAGATCGCGCCGCATCGCGGCGCTGCCGGCGCCATCGGCGACGGCGGCTGTCCGGGGCAGGTGAGGCAGCGGTTCGTGGATCATCGGGTGAGGACCTCCGCCGGCACGCCGGCGATGTCGACGAGCTGATCGTCGCTGTGACGGATGAAGAACTGCTGGATGCGCTCGCCGGACCGGCGTCCCTCGAGCCAGGCGCGGCACAGGCGCTCGATCGCCAGATGGACCACCTCGCCCGGCACCCGGCGCAGCACCGGCCGGCCGATCGCCGCGCCGGCCGCCAGGCCGCCGCGCAGGAAGAGGTCGTAGCCCTGCAGCCGCTCGCCGCCCTCGCCGCGCTCCCGCAGGGTCGTTCCCTGCAGGCCGATGTCGCCGATCCAATGGTGGGCGCACGCATGCGGGCAACCGTCGAGGTTCAGGCGCAGCTCGCCCAGCGCCGCCGCCTGCTCGCCGAAGGCGCTCTCGAGGTGGGCGACGATCTGCTGCAGGCGGCCCTTGGTCTCGGCCACCGTGTAGTTGCAGAACGGATTGCCGGTGCAGGCGATCGCCAGCCGCCGCAGGTTGCCGGCGGCGAGCGGAAAGCCGATCGCCGCCACCCGCTCGACGACCTCCGGCACCCGTGCCGCGGGCAGGTTGGCGAGGATGAAGTTCTGCCGGCGGGTGAGGCGGATCTCGACCTCCGGTGTTCCCTGACGGCCGCCCCAGCCGGAGACCTCGGCCGCCAGGTCGGCGAGCCGCACCATCTGCTCGCCGTTCATCAACCCCAGGTAGACCGGGAAGCCGGCATAGGCCAGCCCGGGCTGGCGCTGCTCGTGGACTCCCGCGTGGTCGTATTCGTCGGCCGGCGCCGCCGGCGCGGCGCCATCCGCGAGCGCCCGCCCCAGCCGCGCCTCGACCCGCTCCCGGAAGCGCCGCGGGCCGAGGTCGTCGACCATGAACTTGAGGCGGGCGCGGGCCCGCGACAGACGGTAGCGGCGGTCCTCGCGCCAGACGTCGAGGATCGCCCGCAGCACCTCGAGGGCCTCGGCGGCCGGCACGAAGACCCCCAGGTCGTCGGCGAGCCGCGGCCACGACGACAGGCCGCCACCCACCTTGACCCCGAAGCCGGGCAGCCCGTCACGCCAGGTCCCCAGCAGGGCGATGCAGTGCATCTCCGGCGCGTTGCACTGGTGGGCGCAGGCCGAGATGGTGATCTTGTGCTTGCGCGGCAGGTCCGAGTACTCGCGGTGCCGCAGGAAGAAGGCGGCGGCCTCCCGCACCAGCTCGCGGCAGTCGAAGGCCTCCTCGCGGTCGAGGCCGGCGACCGGGCAGCCGGTGATGTTGCGCACGTTGTCGCCGCAGGCGCCGGCGGTGGAGAGCCCCGCCGCCTCCAGGGTTGCCAGCACCTCCGGCAGGCGGGCCATCTCGAGCCAGTGGAGCTGCAGGTTCTGGCGCGTGGTGAGCTCGCCGTGGCCGCGGCCGTGGCGTCGCGCGATCTCGCCGATGGTCCGCAGGCCGTGCGGGGTCAGCCGGCCGCCGGGGATCTTGACCCGCATCATGAAGTGGCCGAGCTTCGGCTTGTCGTGGTAGAGGCCGTACCACTGCAGGCGCACCATGTCCGCTTCCGGCACCGCCTCGTAACCGGCGGCGATCATCGCCGGCAGGTCGTGAATGACTTCCAGGCCGCCCTTCTCGTGCTTGAGGCGCTCGACGAAGTTGCGCTTGCGCACCAGCTCCCAGTCAGGTTCGATCTCGGGGGCTTTGGGCATCGGCGGCGCTCCTCTCCGGCAATTGTTATAAAGATTATCATCTTTCTGTAACCTTGGTGCAACCAGCCCTGGAACCGGAGACAGCGGCGGCGGGCGCGGCGCCTGCCGGAACCTTCGGATATGATGAGAGACCCCATGCTTCGCCTGCGGTTTGCCATCGGCGGCGAGGACCGCCTCCTACCCCTGACTGGTGGACGGGTGCGACTGGGCCGCGGCAGCGACAACGACGTGGTGCTCGCCGATGTCTCGGTCTCGCGCAACCACGCCGAGATCCGCCGCGGCCCCGACGGCTGGCACATCCACGACCTGCGCAGCACCAACGGCATCGAGATCAACCGCGTCTCGGTGCGCTCGGCGCCGCTGCGCCCGGGCGACCGCATCACCATCGGCGTCTTCGAGCTCGCGGTGGAGTCGACCGTGCCACCGCCGTCCCGCGCCGTGGCGGCCGCCGAGCCGGCCACCGCCGGCGGCCAGCCGCCCGGCAGGGAGGAGACCGGCGCCGGCGGCGAGGTCTCGGCGCTGGCCAATGCCACCATCGTGCGGCCGCTGGCCGACCTCGCCACGGCGCTCGGCCTGCAGGGAGCGCCAGCCCCGGGCGCCACCGGTGCGCCAGGCGCCGCCCGCGACGCGCCGGCGGACGGCGACGCCCACCGCATGCTCGGTTTCCTGACCCGCCTGGCCCGCGTCCTGCTGGTCGCCGATTCGGTCGACGACGTGCTGGTGCGGGTGCTCGACATCGTTTTCGAGGCGCTGCCGGTCGAACGCGCCTTCATCCTGCTCTCCGAGGAATCCGGAGACCTGGTGTGCGAGGCGGCGCGCTTCAAGGACCAGGTGCAGCTGCGCCCGAAGATGGAGGTGCCGGTCTCGCGCACCATGCTGCGGGCGGTGATGCGCGAGCGGGTGGCGCTGGTCACCTTCGACGCCCTGGCGGACCAGCGGTTGAGCGGCGGCGAGTCGATCCGGCTGCATCAGATCCGCGCCGCGATGTGCACGCCGCTGTGGTCGGGCGACCGCATCATCGGCGTGGTGCAGGCCGACTCCCCCTACCATGTCGGCGCCTTCGGCGAGCGCGAGGTGGATTTCCTGGCCACGGTCGCCAACTATGCGGCGGTGGCGGTCGAGCGCATCCGCTACGCCGCCAAGGCCGAGTTCGAGAAGACGGTGCGCACCAGGCTGGAGCGCTACCACTCGCCGGCGCTCCTCGAGGAGGTGCTGCGCCAGGGCGCCGGCGGCGACGACGAGGGCATCCGCCGGCTGCGCGCCGCCGAGGCGACGGTGCTGTTCGCCGACCTCGTCGGCTTCACCGCCTTCGCCGAGAACTCCACGCCCGAGCACGCGGCCGAGCTGCTGAACGCCTTCCTCAACCTGTCGGTGGAGGCCATCTTCGCCGCCGGCGGCACGCTCGACAAGTTCATCGGCGACTGCGTGATGGCCTTCTTCGGCGCGCCGATGCCGCAGCCCGATCACGCCGAGCGCGCGGTGCGGGCCGCGGTCGAGATCCAGCGCAACCTGCAAGCCTGGAGCGCGGCGCGCGCCGCACAAGGGCTGCCGGGCTTCGCCGCCCGGGTCGCCGTCAACAGCGGCCCGGTCGTGGTCGGCGACATCGGCAGCGCGCGCCGGGTGGACTACACGGTGCTCGGCAACACGGTCAACGTCGCCGCCCGCCTCGAGGCCGTCGCCCGCCCCGGCGACGTGGTGCTCGGCCCGGAAACCCACCGGTTGCTGCGCGGCGCCATCCCGACCGAGCCGCTGGGCGAGTACCAGCTCAGGGGCCTGCAGCAGAAGATCCTCGCCCACCGCGTGGCGATTTGAGCCGGCGGCAGGCTGGCCGGCGGGTGCCGGCGCCCGCAGGGCGGCCCGCCGGTGTCGGCGGGGGCCGGGGGGATGCGTTGCCGCCGGGTTAGCGGGCGGTCGCGGTCGCGGTGCGCGTGTGCGAGGGAGAGTGGGAACGGCGCTTCGCCGAGGCGGCGGTGGACGCCGATCCGGCATGGCCGGCACCGGCGTGGCTGACGGCGCCGCGGCGGGTCGCGGCAGCGTGGCGCGTGCTGGCGTGGCGGTGCATCACGATGCGGCCGTCGCGCGCGCCCTGACCTCGGGGCCTGGAGCCCAGGTGGGCGGTCTGGGCGATGTAGAGCCTGCCGGTGCGGGCAGAGCGGACGACGTGAACCCGGCCGTGGCGCGGGGCCGCCTCCGGCTCGCCATCGGCGTCGGCCTCCGGCAGCGCCCCCGGGTGCAGCGCCGCCAGCGCCGTCAGCCGGGCGACACCGTTCGGATCGCCGATCGGGCCTGGCAGCAGCAGGGGATCGGGGAAGACGGCGACGTGGTAGTGCGGCGGCCAGCGCTCGCGGATCGCTTCGACCATGCCCTCGCCCTCGAGTGCCAGGAGGGTGCTCTCGAGCCACTGCCGGCAGGCGCGGCGGTCGCTGTGCCGGAGGTCCACCGCCATGCCGGTGGGGTGTACCGAGATGGGCGAGGCGTTCCAGGGCTGGCGGGAGATCGGACGGGTCAGGCTGGTGACCACGAGCGGCTCGCCGCAGGCGGCATGGTAGTCGTGCGCCAGCTGCTCGAGAAAGGTCTTGACCTGCGGCCGCGCATACGGGAACGACACCTCGTCGCCGGCGAGCTGGAAATCCTCGTTGCCGTGCACCGGGACCAGCTCGCCGCTCTCGACCGCCTGCATCAGCTCCTGGGTGTTGCGCAGGTAGGCGTAGTCGTGCTGCTGAGCGACCAGGTTCTGGCGCACCAGCGACTCGTGCGAGCCGTAAAGGCTCTGCGCCCGGGCGGGCACCGCGGTGCTCAGCGCCAGCAGCACCAGCACAGCCGGCAACGCAACGGCCGCTGCCGGCGCGGCCAGGCGCCGGAAAACGAGCAGATAGGAATTGCCGGCGACGACAGGAGGGGCGCTCTGGACGGACATGGGCATCTCGCAACTCCTCACCGGTTAGAGGCCCAAAAAAACCCGAATGACGCAAGCACTGCTGAACGCGGGCGGAGCCTAGCACAAAACGCGCAAGGAAAGTCAAATCCTCCTGCCGCAATGCGTATTTACGGCCTTCGAGCCGTGCCGGCGGTGGCGGCGCGTGCAGCGCCGCGCCGCGCCGGCGCCCCGCCCTACCCGTGGACCACGAGGTGCCCGGCGCGGCGCGACTCCGGATCGGTGCCGTGCCCCTCGTAGCGGGCGAGGACCTCGTCGGTGGGGCCGTCGGCGAGCAGCCTGCCGGCGTCGAGCCAGATGCAGCGCGTGCAGTTGTGGCGGATCGCCGCGGCATTGTGGGAGACCATCAGCACCGTGGTGCCTGCCGCATGGAAGCCGCGCAGGCGCTCCTCGCATTTTTGGGTGAACGAGGAGTCGCCGACCGCCAGCACCTCGTCGAGGATCATGATGTCGGGCAGCCAGGCGGTGGCGACCGAGAAGCCGAGGCGGGCCAGCATGCCGGAGGAGTAGTTGCGGATCGGGGCGCGGACGAAGTCGCCCAGGCCGCTGAACTCGACGATGCCGTCGATGGCGTCCGCCACCTCGCGCCGGGAGTGGCCGAGCAGCAGGGCGTTGAGATAGATGTTCTCGAAGCCGGTCAGCTCGCGGTCGAAGCCGGTGCCCAGCTCCAGGATGGGCGACAGCCGGCCGCGCGCCGTGGCGCTGCCGGTGGTCGGCTTGAGCACCTGCGAGATGACCTTGAGCAGGGTGCTCTTGCCGGCGCCGTTGCGGCCGACGATGCCCACGGTCTCGCCGCTGTGGATGGTCAGCTCGATGTCGCGCAACGCCCAGAGCTGCTCGTAGGAGAGCGACCCCTTCATGAAATGGATCGCGTATTCCTTGAACGACCGGATGCGCTGCTTGGCCAGGCGATAGCAGAGCGACACGCCGTTCAGCTCGATCCGCGGCTGGCCGGCGGCAGCGGCCGCCGGCCGCGGCTGCTCCTGGACCGCTGGGGGCGCCGTCGGCACGAAGGTCCGGAGCCGCGGCCCTACTTGCGCCGCTGCTGGCCGCTGGACTTGAAGAAGTCGCCGAGCGCGCCGAAGCTGCCGGCTGGCTGGCTGGCTGCTGCCGGTTCGCGCGGCGCGGCGGTCTGCGAGACCGGGACCGGGTCGTGGTCCTCTTCGGCCGCGGCGCCGCTGGTGGCCGGTGCCATGGACAGCGAGATGCGGCGCTTCACCGGATCGACGTTGAGCACCCGCACCGTCACGTCCTGACCAACCTGCACCGCCTCGCGGGCGTGGTTCAGGCGGCGGCCGGCGCCCAGCTCGCTGACGTGCACCAGGCCCTCGAGGCCGGGCGCCAGCTCGACGAAGGCGCCGAAGGACTCGAGCCGCATGACCCGCCCCGGGATGGCCGCGCCCTCGGGGAAGCGGTCGGCCGCGTCCCGCCAGGGATCGCGCTCGAGGGCCCGCCGCGACAGCGAGATCCGCTCGGGGCGCTTCTCGTCCTTGCCCTTCTCGATCTTGATCACCTGCACCTCGATCTCCTGGCCCACCGCCAGCGCCTCGCGCGGGTCCGCCAGCCGCGAGTAGCCGATCTCGCTGACGTGCAGCAGGCCCTCGAGCCCGCCCAGGTCGACGAAGGCGCCGTAGGTGGTCAGCGAGGTGACGCGGCCCTTGAGCACGGTGCCGACCTGCAGCCGGGAGCGCAGCTCGGCGGCCTTGCTCTGCGCCTCCTCCTCGAGCAGCGACCGCCGTGACAGGACGATGTCCGGGCGGCGGTTGCGCCCGCCCTCCTCGATGCGCGAGACCTTGAACTTGAGGCGCTGGCCGATGAACTGCTGGGGGTTCTCGACGTAGCGCAGGTCGAGCTGCGAGAGCGGGCAGAAGGCGCGCATGCCGTAGGCCTGGATCTCGGCGCCGCCCTTGTTGATGCCGGTGACCAGCCCCTCGACGGGCATGCCGTACTGGAAGGCCTGGCGCAGCTCGTTGGCGACCTCCTGATGGCCACCGCGGCCGCCGGAGGCCTTCTTGCGCAGCACGATGACGCCGCTCTCCGGATCGATGGCGGTGACCACGGCGTCGAGCCGGTCCCCGACCTGAACGGTGAGCTCGCCCTCGGCGTTGCGCAGCTGGGCAGCTTCGATCATTCCTTCCGACTTGGTGCCGAGGTCGACGAACACCTGATCGCCGGTGATGGAGAGGACCTTGCCGCTGACCTTCTGGCCGACGTTGGGAACCGCCGGAACCGCGCCCGCGCCGGACGCGCCGCCGCCGGCCTTGCCGGAGGCGGCATCCGCCTGGCCGGCGCCTTGGGCCGCTTCCGTCTGCCGCGAATCGCTCTGCCCCTGCTCGAAATCGGCGAGGATCGTAGCGAAGTCCTTGCCCTCGGCCGGCGGCTCCGGCGCCTCTGCCGCGGCGGCCTGGGCCTCCGGCTGCGATTCGGCAATTGCCGGCGGGGCCGGCGACGGTTCCGATCCGGCGGGTGCCTGGGTGTCCGGAGTTTCCGAGGCTGGGTGAGCCTGGGCTGGCTGCGGCTGCGGCGCCTCCTGGTCGGTACCTTGCGTCTCGTGCGAAGGGGTTTGGTGCTCGTCCATGATCGATCTCACTTTCGGTTCTGGGGGGGCTGATTCGGCGCCTCAGCTTACCTGGAAACCGCCCCTGGTGGCGATCCGATTCCGGCAGGGCGCCTGGCGGGGTCCAAGCCGGCCGAAAGTATCATGCCCGGCGGCCGCGGGGGCAGGACGGGCGCCGGCTGGCGATCCCGCGGACGCTCCTGCGGCTGGCGGTCACCGGCGCTGGGCGCCGGGGCACGAGCAGTCGGCAGCGGTGAAGAAGAAGGGGAAGAGAACGACGTGGCTGACGAACAGGGTCTTGTCGACGAGCGTGACGGAGGGTTTGGTGGCGAGGCCGGCGAGCTCGCCGGGAAACTGCGAGCTGTGGCACCCGAAGCAGCTCACGTCCTGCTTGAACGTCTCGAGGGTGGTGTTCGAGAGCAGCGGCGAGCCCGAGGGCTCTTGCAAGTTGATCGTCGGCACGTGCGCCGGTAGCGGATTGGCGGCCCAGAGAGTGCCCACCAGCTCGTAGAAGCGCAGGGGAGAGTGCCGGGAGAGCCGCGCCTGGACGTCGCGGTTCAGGTGGTCGATCTGCCGGGCCGTGTCCACCGCCGCGCCACCGTGAGGATGCTTGCGGCAGACGTTGATCGGCGGCTGGTCGGCCGGATCCGTGCCGTTGGGCTGGTTGCAGAGCGACGGCTGGAGCCGGCAGTTCGCCTTGCCGTCGTAGAGCGCCCACGGGCCGGGCTGCGGCGTCTCGTCGCAATCGGGCGCGTTGTTCACATGCTCGAAGGTGGCCCAGATCAGCTCGGGGTGGTTGTCCGCCCCGCCGGTGATGTGGAAGCCCACCAGAGCGACGTCCTCCTCGAAGGGCCTGATCTGGTTGTCCTCCGGCACGATGCAGGCCCGGGTCATGTAGTACTGCGCCCGCTCGGCCCTGCTCAGGCCCTCGGCCAGCCGCCAGGAGGTCTTGATCTCGAAGGTTCCCGCCGGGAAGGCAAGGTGGGCATCCGCGGCGCCCAGCACCGCGGGATCGTAGAGCCGCTGGTCGGTGACGAAGCTCACCCAGGACGGGCTGACGTGGGCGGTGAAGTAGACCGGCCGCCCGGCCTGGTCGATCACCGCCCCGGAGGTCTTCTCGGGGACGAAGCCGGGCTGGGTGGTGGCATTGACCACCTCCTCCGTGTCCGGTCCACCGCAGGGGTTCTTGGCCGCCGGGGCGGCGCCCGTGCAGATCGTCCGGCAGAAGAGGTTCAGGATGTCGGGTTTGGGGAGGTCCCAGCTGAAGTAGCGCGCCACCGGCTGCGCGGAGGTGGTGGTGAGCAGGGCGAGGAATGTCTGCCAGGACCACTGCTCGAACTGGCAGGCGCTGGCGGGCGCCACCGTGGGGAGGTCCGGCACGCCGGTGAACCAGTCGGGCTGGCCCGCGCAGCCGCCGGCCGCCGCCGGCGGTGGCAGGATGAGCGAGAGAGCCAGTAGGGGCAGTGATGCCACCAGCGCTGCTCGGCGCCGCAGTCTCATAGGTCCATCTCCTTCTCAGCTGCTTTTATTCAATAACCTAGGCCATGCGGGCGTAGGGTGTCAATCTCGGCGGCGGGCTCCCGCCGGCCCCGCGCCGTCTTGCGCTATAATGCCGCTTCGCCTTGCCCCCTACGTCACGCTCCCTCGCCGCGGCCTTCGTGCCGAACCGACCGGTTTCGCCCTCCACCATGGGCATCCTGGTGACGTTCCAGGCAATCGTGGCGCTGGTCATCTGGTGGACCTCGCCGCTGCGCCTGCTGCCGCGACCCGACGAGGTGGCCAGGGCGTTCCGGACGCTGTGGATGCAAGAGGGCCTGGGGCGCGAGCTGTGGGCGAGCTTTTCCACCAACCTCGAGGCGCTGGGCATCGCGATGGCGATCTCGCTGGCGCTGAGCTACCTCACCGTGCTGCCCTTCTTCCGGCCGATCGCCGCGGCGGTGTCGAAGGGCCGTTTCCTCGCCTTCGTCGGCTTCCCGCTGCTCTTCACCCTGATGTTCGCCAACCCGCACTGGATCAAGGTGGCGCTGCTGGTGCTCGCCATGACGGTCTTCTTCGTCACCTCGATGGCGTCGGTGATCCTCGAGATCCCGCGCGAGCGGCTCGAGCACGCCCGCACCCTGAGGATGGGCGAATGGCGGGTGGTGGGCGAGGTGGTGGTGCTGGGCACCGCCGACCGGGCGCTCGAGGTGACGCGCCAGAACGCCGCCATCGGCTGGATGATGCTCACCATGGTCGAGGGCTTCTATCGCGGCGAGGGCGGGATCGGAGCGCTGCTGCTCAACCAGAACAAACACTTCCTGCTCGCCGGCGTGTTCGCGATCCAGCTCACCATCCTGACCGTCGGGCTGCTGCAGGACTATGGCCTCGGCGTGCTCGGGCGCACGCTCTTCCCGTGGGCGGGCCTGACGGTGGAGCGCCGGTGACCACCCCCGCCACCGCCGCCACCGCCGCCGGCACTGCCGGCGAGCCAACCGCCTACGAGCTGCGCTCGACGCTGCTGGCGGCGCGCGGCGTCAGCCTGAGCCTGGGCGGCACGCCGATCCTGCGCGGCGTCGATCTCGAGGTGCGCGACGTCGTGCGGCCGGACACCTGCACCGGTCAGGTGGTGGCGCTGCTCGGTCCTTCCGGGGTCGGCAAGACCACGCTCTTCCGGGTGCTCGCCGGACTGCAGCGGCCGGACTCCGGCAGCGTCCTGATCGGCAGCCCGGGAGTGCCGGTCGAGCGCGGCATGGTGGGCGTCGTGGCGCAGAACTATCCGCTGTTCGCCCACCGTTCGGTGCTCGGCAACCTGGTGGTGGCGGGCCGGCGCGCCGGCCAGTCGCGGGCGGCGGCGCGCGAGCGCTCGATGGAGATGCTGCGCCGCTTCGACCTGGTCGACCGCGCCGGCCTCTACCCGGCGCAGCTGTCGGGCGGGCAGCGCCAGCGCGTCGCCATCGCCCAGCAGTTCATGTGCAGCGAGCACTTCCTGCTGCTCGACGAGCCGTTCTCCGGCCTCGATCCGATCGCCGTCGAGAAGGTGGCGGCGATGCTTGTCGAGGTCGCCAACCTCGACGAGCTCAACACCATCATCGTCGTCACTCACGACATCGCCGCCGCGCTCGAGGTGGCCGACACCGTCTGGCTGCTGGGGCGCGACCACGACGCGGCCGGCGCGCCGATCCCGGGAGCCCGCATCCAGGGCACCTACGACCTGATGGCCTGCGGCCTCGCCTGGCACCAGGGGATCGCCTGCTCGCCGCGGCTGCTGGAGATGGCGGCCGAGATCCGATCCCGTTTCGGCAAGCTCTGATCGTGAGCCTGGACCCGAAAGCGGTGTTCATGAAGGCGGCGACGCGTGCCGCGGCGTCGACCGGCAACGTGGTCTCCGGCGCCGGCGCGCTGGTGGCGTCGGCGGCGATCTGGAACCCGCTGCCGCTGCTGCTCTGGGGGCTCGGCTCCGCGGCCTGGGTGCTGTACGCCTCGACCTCGCCGAAGTACACGCGCCGGGTGCTCGACGGCGAGCGCCTCGCCGCCGAGCAGGCCGCCGACCAGGAGCGCCAGGCGCTGCGGGTCAAGATCGAGACAGCGCTTGCGCGGCAGCCGTTCGCCGGCTGGCTGCGGGCGGGCGTGCTGCCCGACTACCTGCAGGCGTTCGCCCGCCTGGTGGCGGTGCGCGACCGGGTGGCGCAGACCCTCGCCGAGCGGCGCGACGACTTCCTGGCCAGCCTCGGGATTCAGCAGCAGCTCACCTATCTGCTCGGCGCCTACCTGCAGTTCGTGCAGGCGCGGCTCACCGTGCTGCAGCTGCTGGCCGACTTCCGGCCGGCGGGCAGCGGCGCCGGGGCCGGGAGCGGCAGCGGCGCCGCCGGCGGCCCGGGCGGCGGCGAGGAGATGCCGATGCCGGCGGCGATGAGGGACGGCGCGACGCCCAGGGTGGGAGGGGAGCGGGCGGGCGCCACGACGGACCCGCTGGCGCCCCACCTGGTGAATCCTCCGGGGGCGGCGGCGAGCCCGCGGCGCGGCCGCTCGCCGATGGCGCCGATCAGCGAATGGGTGCCGGCCGCCGGGAGCGCGGCCGCGACCATGCACGGCCGGCCGGTGGCGGCGGAGGTGGCGGCGCAGGGTCAACCCGGTGGGGGCGCCGGCGGCGCGGCCGCGGCGTTGCCGGAGGTGGCGACGCTGGTGGCCGACCTCGACCGGCGCATCGCGGCGCTCAACGAGCTGAAGGCGAAAGAGCCGGCGACCGCGAAGACCCGCGATTGGCATATCAGCATCCTGCAGAAGCAGCAGGAGCTGCTGCGCGATTGCGCCAGCCGCGACCAGCAGCTGGTGGCGCAGCTCACGGCGGTGCCCGACGCCTTCGACGTCATCGCCGGCCGCATCAGCGCCGCACAGTTCGATCCCACCGAGCTGGCCGCCTACACCGGCGGGGTGGTCGAACAGATCGAAGAGACCGAGAAGTTCGTGCAATCCATGGGACCGGCATTGACCGAGACGCTGGGAGGCGCGCCGTCTGCCGCCAGCCTCCCGCCGTCCGCCGCCGGCGGCCAACCCGCCGGTAGCGGCGCGGTGGTCTCGCGTTAGCCGCGGCGCCGGCGCAGGTTTCCCGGCCCATGGCCCGACTCGCCTGACGATCAGGCGGAGGATCCGAGACATGAAAATCACGCCGATAGGCAAGCTGATGATCTTCCTGGCGCTGGTGGTGGCCGCGTTCTTCAGCGTCCGCCGCTTCGCCCCCGACCTACTGGACCGCCTGGTGCCGGGCGCGCAGGTGCGCGCCTCCCAGGTCCCCTCCGGCGCCGAGCTGCCGAACGTCACGCCGGCTGCCGCCGCCGCGGGAGGATCGGCGCGGCCGGTGACGCTGCCCGGCAGCGACCCCGGCTGCCGCGACCTGCCCGAGGTGCGCTTCATGGTCTGGGCCTGGAACGCCCAGATGGGCATGATGTTCGCCAGCGGTGGGCCACAGGCCACCTCCGGCAGCCTGATGTGCCAGCAGAAGGTGAACCTGCGGCTGGTGCGCGAGGACGACACCGGCAAGATGCAGGAAGCGCTGGTCGCCTTCGCCAACGAGCTGGCGAAGGGCAACGCCAACCCGACCAAGGGCACGCACTTCATCGTCATCATGGGCGACGGCGCGGCGTCGTTCTTCAAGGGGATCAATGACACCCTGAGCCGCCTGGGTCCCGAATACACCGCCAAGGTGGTTGGGGTGGAGGGCTACTCGCACGGCGAGGACAAGCTGATGGGGCCCGCCGACTGGAAGACCAGCCCGCTGGCGTCGCGCGGCTCGCTGGTGGCGGGCGTCATCCGCGACGGCGACTGGAACATCGCGCAGAAATGGCTGGGCGACAACGGCCTGTGCAACAACCCCGACGAGAAGACCTACGATCCGGGATGCATGAACTGGGTCGCCGCCTCCGACTACGTGGACGCCGCCGAGAAGTACGTCGCCAACTTCTGCGAGGAGCGGCCGGTGGTCAGCGCCGGTCACAAGACCGGCGAGCGGCGGCGGGTCTGCGTCAACGGCGTGGTCACCTGGACGCCAGGCGACGTCAGCGTCGCCCAGAAGCGGGGCGGGCTGGTGTCGATCGTCTCCACCCACGAATACAGCTCGCAGATGCCGGCGGTGGTGATCGGCATCGACAAGTGGATGAAGGACAACCGCCCGACGGTCGAGGGCATGCTCACCGCGATCATGGCGGGCGGCGACCAGGTCAAATCGAGCCCGGAGGCGCTGCGGCGGGCGGCCGAGGTCAGCGCGCAGGTCTACCATGAGGCAGGCGCCGGGGCCGATTACTGGGAGAAGTACTACAAGGGGACGGTGGAGCGCGACCGCCAGGGGGTGATGGTCGACCTCGGCGGCTCGTCGGTCAACAACCTTGCCGACACTCTGCTGACCTTCGGGCTGGTCCCCGGCTCCTCGAACCTGGTGGCGACCACCTACAAGGTCTTCGGCGACATCGCCTCGCGCCAGTATCCCGACCTGCTGCCGACCTACCCGCCGGCCGACCAGATCATCGACACCTCCTACATCCAGGCGATAGCGGCACGATCCGGGCCGCAGGCTCCGGCCGAGGCGCCCCGCTTCGCGGCTTCCGCCCCGGTGGGCCGGGTGGTCAGCAGCCGCTCCTGGCACATCACCTTCGACACCGGCAGGGCCACCTTCTCGGGCAGCGCCCAGGCCGACCTCGAGCAGTTGCTGCGCGACCTGCTGGTCGCCAGCGCCACGGTGGTGGAGGTGCACGGCCACACCGACAACGTCGGCGATCCGAACAAGAACATGGCGCTTTCCGAGGAACGCGCCTTCGCCGTCAAGCGGTGGTTGGAGCAGCGTTCGCCGGTGAACTTCCCCGAGGGCCGCATCCGGGTCTTCTCGCACGGCCAGGAGAACCCCCTGGCTCCGAACTCAACGGCGGAGGGCCGGGCCAAGAACCGGCGGGTGGACATCGTGCTCGGGACGACGTGAGACCCGGGGGCCCAAGAGGGATTTAGCGGGGTTCGTTGGACCGCCGGTGGAGCTGCTTTTCAGGGTTCCGCCGGTGGCCTCCCGTAGCCCAGCCCGTCCGGCAGGTTCTCCTCGCACCAGCGGCGATGGTCGGCGGTGTCAGCGGCTGCGCAGCTTGGAGAGCAGGCGGAGGATCTCGAGGTAGAGCCAGATCAGCGTCACCATCACGCCGAAGGCGCCATACCACTCCATGAAGCGCGGGGCGCCGGCGGCGGCGCCGGCCTGGATGAAGTCGAAGTCGATCGCCAGGTTGAAGGCGGCGATCGCCACCACCGCGACGCTGAAGGCGATGCCGAGGGGGCTGCTGCTGTAGAGCATCGGCACGCCAACGTGGAAGAAGCCGAGAGCCATCGACACGACGTAGAACAGCGCGATGGCGCCGGTCGCGGCCACCACCACGGTGCGGAAGCGCTGGGTGACGCGAATGACGCCGGTACTGTAGGCCAGGAGCATCACCACCAGAGTCCCGAAGGTGAGCCCTACGGCCTGGATGGCGATGCCGTGGCTGGCGGCGTTGTAGATGGCCGAAACGCCGCCCAGGATGAGCCCTTCGAGGACCGCGTAGATGGGCGCGGTCACCGGCGCCCAGCGCTTGGCGAAGACCGTCACCAGGGCAGCTACCAGGCCGCCGAGCAAGCCGAGCAGGACCAGCGGGCCGACCGACGGCGAGCCCTCGGCCGCCAGGCTCCAGGTCCAGGCGGCCGAAGCCATGGTGAGCAGGACCAGAATGCCTGCCTTGTTGATGGTGCCCTGCACCGTCATGCCGGCGGTGGCGGTGCCGGCGACGCTGGTGAAGGTGCCGGGATTGAGCGCCGGGTTGCTGCCTCGCATGGTCGAGCTCCTTGGACGTCGACGGACCGGCGCCACTGACACGCTGCGGCGGGCCGCCGGGGAACGATTCAGTATGGCACAGCCGTGGCGGGCGAGCCCGCCCGCCGCGGCCCCGGCCCCCGTGTCGAGCTGGAACACCGCGAGTGCCGGGGCGTCCTTGGTGCCCAGGTCCTACGGGATCAGCAGCACCTTGCCGGTCGTCCGGCGGCCCTCGAGGGCGCGGTGGGCCTCGGCAGCGTCGCGGAGGCTGAATTCGGCGCCGATCCGGACCTCGAGCTTGCCGGCGGCGAGCCAGCCGAAGAGATCATCGGCGCGGGCGGTCAGCTCCTCGCGGGTGGCGATGTAGTGGCCAAGGGTGGGGCGGGTGAGGAACAGCGAGCCGTGGGCGGCCAGGCGGCCGGGATCGATGGGCGGCACCGCGCCGCTCGACTGGCCGAACAGCGCCATCAGGCCGCGCGGCGCCAGGCAGGCGAGGCCCTTGTCGAAGGTGGTACGGCCGACGCCGTCGTACACCACCTGCAGGCCGCGGTCGCCGGTGGCGCGCTTGACCTCGGCCTCGAAGTCCTGTTGGGTGTAGAGGATCACCTCGTCGGCGCCGCACCGGCGGGCGAGCTCAGCCTTGTCCTCGTTCGAGACGGTGGCGAACACCCGGGCGCCGCGCAGCTTGGCGATCTGGCACAGCAGCTGGCCGACGCCGCCGGCGGCCGCATGGACCAGGCAGGCGTCCCCGGCATGCAGCGGGTAGGTGCTGCAGGCCAGGTAGTGCGCGGTCATCCCCTGCAGCATCACCGCCGCCCCCTGGCGGGTGCTGACCCCCGCGGGCAGCTTGACCAACCGCGCCGCCGGCACCGCCGCCTGCTCGGCATAGGATCCCTGGATCCCGCACCAGGCGACCCGGTCGCCCGTTGCCACCTCGGAAACCCCGTCGCCCACCGCCAGCACCGTTCCGGCCCCCTCCTGCCCGAGGACGAAGGGCGGCGGCGCCGGCAGCTTGTAGAAGCCGGTGCGGTGATAGACGTCGATGAAGTTGAGCCCGGCGGCCTCGACCCGCACCACCGCCTGCCCCGGCTCCGCCCGCGGGTCGCTCACCGCCTCGTAGACCAGCGCCTCCGGCCCGCCGAACTGATGAACCCGGACTGCCTGCATCGCTCACCTCCCGCGGCGGGACTGTCCGCCGCCGCGAGCGATTATCCCACCAACGCGCTCGGTGTCGGAATGCGGCTGGCTCCTACCGGCTGCTCGCCACGTTGCCGGCGGCGTCGCACCCGGCGACAGGCAGTCCGACCGCGAAAGGTGAACGTGTCCGGGTGGTGTGGCAAAGAGGCGAGCTATCAGCATGGCGGCTTCGCAGAGGGTATCGACCGAGGCAAGAGGTGCCGCAATCCCTCCATCGCCCGGCGCGACGCCTGCTGCGTGGCATATTCCTCCTGCCGTTCTCGGCTGTAGAGCATCACCAGAAACTGGCGATCGGCGCCGCCGGGATTCTCCCTGTAGTGTTCCTCCAGCTTGCGAAGTTGAAAATCACTGCCGATTATTCTGAGCTCGCGTCGGCCCGAGCTGGGAAGACAGAAGACAACATAACTAGCGTCGTGAAGGTTGCTCTTTCCAAGCGAACTGCCATCGGGCGCCAGCTCGATCAGGTCAGTGCGCAGGGACCATCGTCCGCTTTCCATAATGGTCACTGGGGAAATGTCTGCCCATTCGGTATAGAGGAAGGATCCATTGCGAAAAAGATATAAACTGTCTCCCGAAAGGTAGCCGCCGCCGCCCATCTTCCCGGCCAATTCGGGAGTTTCTGCGCTGTAGCGGCCTGCCGGCTGGCTCGCGTGCTGACAGTTCGCTGCATTTTCAGTCTTTGGCAGAATGATGCGAAGCCGCTCTAGGGCTGCGCTCGCAATTATGCCAGGGGCTGGGTGTTTGATATACCGGCCCGATACTCCGGCCGTCTCTGTAGAAGCATTGGTACCTGAGAGAAAAAAAAGCACTGGGGCAAGAAACGGCAGGGTCAAGTAAGGGCGCCTGAGTCGCCCTACTCCAATATAAGCACTGTCGGTCACTGTGCGCAAGCCCCTCCAGGGCAGTTCTGCTTTATCTGACTCAGGACGAAATTGATACGACCATGCACAGAAGGGTTCTGAGGTTTGGTCTTGAGGCAGGCAAGCTCTGCGCAGTAGGCTGAGCACTCTGCTGGCCCCTTGTCGGCGGCGCTCACCAGCACAGGCGTTCCGTCAGGTTTGGCAGCACAAGGCGAACAATTGAAGCGGCTTTTGTCGAAGTCCTGAAGGTGCTGTTGTTCGTGCTCACTGGCGCAGTCCTCGAGAAATGGATCGCGTTGCAGTGGCGCAGGTCCCCTGCAGATGGACCGTTTGCCACTCTTACAACAGACATAGTAGATTGCGCTGCCCGGGACAGACGGCCCCAATCCTAGGCTGTCAATGTCGCCGATTGGATCATTTCCGGCATACCGATAAAGGTTCACGCCGCCACCGAGCCCGATCGGATCTGACTCGTCGTACCTACCCGTCGCAGGTTTGTACCAGCGGTTGAGGTTGTAATAGAGCTCGGAACCGAGACGCGAATTGTCCCATGCGAGGTCGTCCCACTGTCCCGGTAAGCGCAGGAAAATCCCGAAGCTTTGCGCGCTTGGCGATGTGAAATCTCTACCGAAGGGCTCGAAACCTCCGCTCCATTTCACGACTCCGGCACTGGTCGACGCCAGGATCGGCGTGCCCAGGTGATCGACCGTGAGGTAGGTGAGGGTACCGGTAGCCGGCGGGCCGTCGAGCTGCGCGACCGGGCGGCCGGCGAAGTAGAAGATGCGGGTCTGGGACTGAATGGCTTTGGTGAAGAGAGCCTGCTGTTGGCGGTGGTAGAGCATCCCGTCCGAGCCGTAAGTCGGGGTGGTCACCAGCGGGCCGCAATCCGTGACGGCGTTGCGGGCGGTTGCGAGGAAGCCGCGGCCGTCGTAGAGGAGCGTGCTGGTGGTGCGCTGCGTCTCCTCGGTCATGCGGCTGAGCTTGCCGGCGGCGTCGGGCTGGAAATCCAAGTGCGAGGTCGGTGCGGCTTCGAGGAGCACGTTGCCCGCGAGGTCGTACTGGAAATACTTGGTGCCGGCGCCGCTGGCGAGCGTGATCGTCTTGAGCAGCGGCGTATCGCCCTGCGGGCTGGCCGCGTTGGCCTGGTAAGTGTAGGTGTCCTGGATGCCGCTGCCGCGGTTCTCGCTCAGCCGGTTGCCAATGGTGTCGTAGGCCCAGGCGCGGGTGCCCCAAAGACTCGGAGCGTTGGCCTGGGTCAGGAAGTACTGGAAATCCTGGTAGGAGAAGCTGCGGCCGGGGCTGATCGCGGTGATGTTGCCGGCGGCGTCCGTGGCGTAGGTCCAGCTCAGGAGACTTCCGGCGGTGATGGCGTTCGGGTAATAGCGCTGATCGAAGGTATGGGTCTCGGTCACGCCATTCGCCAGGTGCAGCACCTGCAGCGGCCCGGCGGCCGAATAAACGGTAGGGGCCGCCGGGGTCGAGGCGACCACCTGCGTCGTCGTCCCCTGGCAGACGTTGGCACCGGCGGCCGTGCTGTAGGAGAGCGACGCCTGCCGGTCGGCGACGTCGAGGCCGTAGCACGCCGTCACATTGCCGGGATAGGCGATCGAGAGCCGGTTGCCGTTGGCGTCGTAGCCGTAGGCGAGAGCGCCGTCCGCGAGCACCCTGCCGAAGAGATCGTAGGTGTAGCCGGTGACCATCGCCGCGGTGCCGCTGCCCTTGGTGATCGAAGAGAGCCTGCCGATCGGCGAGGTGCCGGTCGCCGCGGTGGCGTCGTAGGCGTAGGCCGTGGTGAGCGTCGCGTCGGTCGAATAGCTCACCGAGGTCGGGCGGTCCGCCGCATCGAGCTGCCGGGTCATCACCACTCCGCGGGCGTCGGTCTGCTGCACCAGCGCGCCGTGAGCATTATAGGCGTAGGTCGTGGCACCGGTCACCGGCGAGGTCTGCCTGGTCAACAGATCGCGGTCGCTGGTCACGTAGGTCGTCTGGTTCCGCTCGGAGTCGGTCATCGCGGCAAGGTGGTCTTCGAGGTCATAGGCGTAGGCCGTGACGGCGTTGCCGCCGGCCGCGCCGCCCCAGGGCTGGATCACCTGGGTGAGCCGGTGGAGCGGATCATAGGAATAACTCGTCGATGGCGGACCGGGCTGGTTGTGGTTGGGGTCCCAGAGGCTGATCAGGTCGTTCTCGCAATCGTAGGCGAACTGCGTGGTGCTCTGGGCGCTTGGATTGTTGGGATCGCCCGCCGTCATGCTGTCGAGATGACAGGTCGTGGAGTAGGCGTACGTGGTTGTGGCCTCGGTCACCGGCGAGCCGCCGACCAGCCGCTGGCGCAGCTCCTGGATGCGGTGGCCGGCGGCGTCGAGGGCGTAGAGCGTCTGCTCCAACGGCTCGGTCGCGGCGCAGCTCGCCTGCTTGCCGATCGCGGTCAACCGGCCGGCCTGATCATAGGCATAGGAAACGGCGTTGCCCGCCGGCAACTGGACGCAGACCATGTCACCCAGGGTGTTGTAATTGTAAGTCGTGGTCAGCGGCCGCGAGCTGCCGGCGCCCTGGATCATGGTCAGCAGCCGATTGAGCGGATCGAAGGTGGACTGCGTGACCATGCCGTTGACGTCGGTCACCGCCGTCGTGCGGTTGAACGGGTCGTACTGGTAGGAGGTCACGGCGTTGAGCGGCGCGGCACCGGTCACCGGATCGCTGCGCATCGCGACGAGGTAGCCGCCGCTCACACCGGTCACGAAAGTGTAGCTCGTGGCGTCGGCGGTGGTGCTCGGCACGTCCGGCGGGTTGACCTGTCCCGGCAAGCCGGCGGCGCTGTAGCCGGTGAAGGCCGTCTGCAAGCTGAACTTCCCGGTCGGATAGGTCGTCTCGCTGCCGGTCGCCGTGCTGGTCTGCACGTTGCCTTTCGCGTCGTAGGCCAGCGCCAGCGTCCGCGTCCCCGCTGGCGGCGTGCCCGGCGGCGAGAACGGACCGGTCACCGTGCTCACGAACGCCGGGAAGGCGGCGTTGTAGGTCCAGGTGGTCTGCCGCTGCACCAGCGCCGGCGTGGTCTGCACCGTCTCCACCCTGGTGAGCTGGCGGCCGTTGACGTCGAAGGTGAAGCTGGTCGCGACGCCGTTGCCGTCGGTGACCACGGTCGCCAGCAGCGGGTTGTTGGCGTCACCATAGGTGAATGCCGGGTTGGCGACCGTCCCGCAGGACGGGCACTCGCCGGTGACCTGGCGCACCCGCGCCTTGCGGGTGGCGCGAGCGCCGGCACGCCCCGGATCGCGATCCAGGCTGTAGGAGCCGGTCTGCCACACGTCCTGGTTGACGCCGTTGACCACCACCCGCTTGATCAACGTCTGCGCCGTCGTCACGGTCGGCGACGGTGGCGAGTCGAAGCTCAGCTGGAAGGCGTCGGTGGCGTTCGGGCCGGTGAAGAACGGATCCCCGCGCCAGGCCTCGACCACGTTGCCGGAGGCGTCGTGAACGAAGGCCGCCTCGACTCGGCCGTTGTTGTGGCAGTCCATCAGCATCACCTGCGTGACATATCCCGGGTGCGTGGCGTCGCCGTAAAGCAGCGTCCACGATGTCCCCACCGAAAGGCCCACGCAGATGTCGGGGCGGCCGATCGCGATCAGATCGTCGCCGTTCCAGGAGAAGGTCCAGGTCCGCGTGGTGACTCCGTCGGTGCCCACCTCGGCGAGCGAGGCGAGCTTGCCGGTGGCGCCGCCGGCGTAGGCGAAGTTCTCGCGCCGGCCGTCTGGAAACGTGACGTGGTCGAGCTGGTTGCCGGCGTTGTAGCTCGCCTGCACCGGTGAATGGACGGTCGGGTTGTTGGGGTCGTAGAGCCGGTCGGTGATCTTGTCGAGGAAACCCGCCAGCATGCCAGCCGGCGAGCCCGCGGTCTTCGGCAGGAAGAGCTCGACGCTGCCGTCGAGGCCCTGCAGCTGCCAGCCCTGGGTGGTGGCGTTGAAGAAGAGCTTGCGGTACTCATCGCTCGGCGTCACCGTCTGGTAGAGCCGCAGCCCGCTGCCCGCGGCGAGGCTGCCGAACTCGCGGAAGCTGCCAAACCGGGTGAGCAGCCAGACGTGGGTCTCGTCGGGATCCATGACGATGCGCTCGGCGTAGTCATGCGACCAGTAGCGGCCGAGGCTGGCGTTCCAGGGGTTCGCGGTGACCCCGGTCGAGCCGGGGAAACCCGGCCCGCCGACGCCGCCGCCCCCGTAGCGCAGATGCGCGCCCGAGGCCTTGAAGGCGCAGCTCGCGCCGCCGCCGCCGAGGCTGAAGCCGCAGCCCGAAGCGCCGCCTACCGCCGCGCCCCCGCCCCCGCCGCCGTCGCCCGCCGACGAGCCCAGCGACTTGCAGAGCTGGCAACCCCCGCCGCCCCCACCCCCACCGCCACCGCCCGCACCGGCGGCGCCGCTGTCCGGGCCGTTGCCCTTGCTGCCCGCGCCGGCCATCCGCTCGCCGCTGCCCCCGGCCCCGCCCGCACCGCCCGGGCTGCCCCCGGCCCCGCCGCCTTCGGAGCAGAAGTCCGGCGGCGGCGGTGGCGGCGCCGGGCAGCCGGCATGCCCGGTAAGGTCCAGCGGCACCGGCGTCGTCTTGGTGCAGAACGCCGGCACCGGCCCCGGCGGGCAGCTCGGGCAGTTCGCGCTCGGACAGCTGATCAGGTTCACCGTGTAGCTCGACGGCGTGCCGCACCGCACGCTGCCGGTCACCGTCACCGTCCCGAAATCCGGCTGCAGCTCCTCGCCGGCGTAGCCGCACTCGCCCAGCAGCGAGTTGCCGCTGGTCAGCAGATCGACCTCCTCGAAGCTGTAGCCGAAGTTGAAGAAGGTCGAGTTGACGTGGTTTCCCGGGAACTGCATGCCGATGGTGACCGTGATGCCGCAGGTCGTCGTCGTCGGATTGCAGCCCGGGTCGACCGCGTAGGTCGGTCCCGAGGTCACCACCGGCGTCTGGCAGACGAAGCCCGAGCACTGCGCCGGGTTCATGCCGTCGTTGCCGCCCGCGCCGTAGGAGATGTTCGAGCCCTGGCAGACCGCTCCCTGGGCGAGCAGGGCCGCGCCGGCACCGAGCCAGGCGGCGCCGGCCGCCATCAGCAGCCACCAGCCCTGGGCGAGACGGCGAGCCGAGCCGATGGCGGTCTGGCCGGTGGCGGCCTGGATCGTCCGAGTCAAGGGCTTCGGAAAAGGCCGCAGCGCACGACCTCCCGGGGGGTCTGCCCCCCAACCATTGATGCTTGGTGAAACGCTATCACAGCTCTTGCGCGAGCATGAACGCGCCGCGGCGACGGCGCCTTCGAGGGCGTAGGCCGCTTTCCAGAAGAGCCGCAGGGTGCCGCCGGGGGTGTCAAGGCTGACTCCACCGAGGAAGCCATCGCCAGTTCAAGCATCCGAAAAAGCCGGGTCGCGTAACGATTCCGGGCAAGGCCAGTGCCGACCTGCCGCCGGGAACCCTGTCGAGCATCTTGCGACAGGCAGGCTTGAAGTGATCGAAAGGAGCGACGATGTCCACCTACGCGGTCGTGATCGAGAAGGCCCGGCGGAACTATGCGGCCTACGTCCCGGATCTTCCGGGCTGTGTGGCCGTGGGTGACACGGTACAGGAGGTCCTCGCAGCCATCGCCGAGGCGGTCGAGTTTCACCTCGAAGGCATGCGCCAGGATGGCCAGTCCATCCCGAAGTCCACCACCGTCGCCACGAACCTCTCCACCCACTTGGCTGCGCTCGGCAGCAAGGGCGGCAGGGCCGCGGCTGCCCGGCTTACCCCCGAGCAGCGGCGCCTACGAGCCGCCACCGCCGGCCGGGCGGGGGGCAGGGGAAGGTCCCGCAAGCAGACCACCCATCGAGCGGGAGCACCGCGCCCCCCTCGCCGCACGCCGGCCGAGAAGTCCCCGGCAAAGAAGTGAGCTGCCCGTTGGGACGCGGCCGCCAGCCTCATCTCAGCGCGTACTCCTATCCGTCACTGTAACGTGCGCTCCGACCCGCTCCGCCTCGCGGGCGCCCGGGACAAGCCTACGGGAGTCTGCTTACTGCTTGGGTGGGTCCGGCGCTTAGGAAGTTGAAGTGCTCTTCGATCTGGCGACGATGTCGTATACCGGCTTGTTGTCGGCGTAGACGCGCCACTCCTTGACCAGGCCACCCTCCACCACCGCTCGCCACGCGGCCGGGATCCGCCACTGGTTCTCGGCTGGAAGCTTGCCGGCCGCGGCGATGGTGCCGCCGGCCGCGCCGAAGATCGCCACCACGTTGCCGTCTTGCAGGATCTCTTCGTGCGCGATCCAGTAGTCAGGGCAAAACGCGAAATAGGCTCGCCAACCGCCGCGCATGGTCTCCCGGCCGCGCACGGCCTGGCCAAGGGAGTCGACGAAAACATGGTCCTCGGTCATCAGCTCGGCGAGATCGTCGGCGTCACGTCGGTTGATGCGGTTCATGAAATCGAGCACGGTTGCCGCAGGGTCCATGGGGCGCTCCTCAGCTTCAGATCAGCACTACCAGCTTGCTCTCCGTAGGAGCAGAAGTGCATTCGGCGTCCGGTCCTCGAACCTCTGGCCCATCGACGCCGCTACGGCGGCAGGTCTAGTAGCCGCGGTGGCGGGCCCGGGATGAAACGGGGGCGGCGCTGGCCCGCCCCCGAAGAGAAATCGCTTGACTCTAGCAGGCTGGGGCCGGCGTGGATCCGGCCGGCCAGCCGAGCCCAGCCGGTCCCGGATCGGAACGCGGGCGACCTTGGGCTGGAGGCGTCGCGGGCCGCGGCTGTGAGTCCTCGATGCAACAGTGCCGGCTTGGGCCTAGCTGCCGCCGCTTGGATCCATGGCACCGCCGGTGTCGACCGACGAGCCCGGCGCGGGCTTGACGCTGGAGGTGCCGCCGTTGGGATCGAGGCCGCCGCCCTCCAAGGGCAAGACCTGGCCCAGGGCACGGCGGAGCCAATCGAACGACCAGACGCTCGTGGTAATGAGTGGCTTGGCGGCTTGCTTGACGGCGGCGGGTCGGAAAGCCGGCAGGCCTGAGGCGTAGAGCGAGGCAGGGACCACGAGGACGGCCATCAGGAGAGCGGCCGCGGGAACACGCGCGAGCTTGGTCATGATACGGCTCCTTTCATGTCATGGCGGCTGCGCCTCGAGAGCCATGACGGCCGCGAGCGAGCCGCCCAAGAATGGATGTGCGCCGAAGCGGCACTTATGTGTCTGTTTAGGAAAAATAGTGCTGCAAGAGGCCAGCGCAGGACGGCAGCGTCGATGCCCCCGGGGACCCGCCACCCTGGATCTGGCCGATCGCGCGGCGCCGGCGGTGCTCACTCTGTCGCGGCCGATTCTCGCCGGACCATCGAGCCGCGCGGCCGCTCCCGCTCGAGCAGGAAGACGAGGTGGCGAGCGAGCTCGACCGTGAGCCGCTCTTCCTGGCAGGCCTGCTGGAAAAGAAGGAGGGTAGCCATGGCCTCGCGGTGCACCTCCCGCGAGGAGAAGACCGGCAGGATATCGAGCGCCAGCTGCTTGAGCTCCGGGATACAGCCCTCATGCGCGTACAGGACGGCCAGGTCCAGCGACACCAGGGCGGCGTCGTAGCCCATGTCGCGCTCCAGGAACTCCCGCTGCACCTCCTTGAAGGCGCTTTCGGCAGGGCCGCGCCGGCCGAGTCCGAATTCCACTCGCCCCTCCGCCCAGCGCAGCCGCACCAGGTCGAGGTCGTTGCCGAGGCGCTCCGCCAGCTCCTTGACCTCCGGCAGTAGCTCCGCCGCTTGGTGGCTGCGCCCAGCGGCGGATAGAAACCAGACAAGGTTGTGCTTCAGACAAAGGATGAGACGCGGGTCCCGTCTCTCGACGATCAGCGGTGCGGCATCACGCAGCAGCTGGATAGCCTGCTCTACCTCGCCCATCTGCTCCAGCGTGTACGCTCTATTCAGCAAAGCCTGGCCGACGAGATGGAGATCGCGGACCTCTGGGTCATCGCTTCCGTAAGTCGCTGTGACCCGATCCAACAACGAAAGCGCTTCGCTGAACCTGCGCTCGGCTCGCCGCAACGACGCCTCCAGGTCCAGCACCTCCGCTTCGATCCGCTGGTTCCCGGTGCCGCTCCGGCGCAGGTGGGAGTGCGCCTCGTGGAAGGCGTCATCGGCGCTCTGCAGCTCGCCGAGCACGCGGCGGGCGTTGCCGAGGTAGGCGAACGCCAGCGCGCGCAGGTCCATCACCCAGTCGCGATGGTAGGTGTCGCCGAGGTGAAGGGCGATCTTCACCGCCAGGAAGGCCAGCTGCATCGCCAGATCGGGCCGGTGGTAGGTCGATTCCAGGCTCTTGCGCAGCAGCAGACGGCAGAGCGCCCAGGTCTGCAGCTCGCCGTCTTCCTCCACCTGTCGCAACTGCTGGTCGTAGGGGAGCGGTTGCAGCCGCTGCCAGAGGTCCGGCGCGTCGAGCCCCTCCATGACGACGACCATCTCGTCCCAGTGGCCGACCTCCTGCTTCAACCGCTGCAGCTCCTGGTGGATCTCCCGGCAGCCGGCGCACACCGCCACCACGTGAGGGATGACCACCTGCTGCATCTCCTCGACCCCGATCCGGCCGGTGGCCAACCTCGCCAGGGTGACCAGCGACAGGTGGCGATCCTCCATCTCCATCTCCTCCTATGCGATCAGACTGGGCCGCCCAACTCGCTCGCGATGCGGATGCGCACCGGACAAGCGCTAAACGACGGAGGCGCACCCTTACCTCCTCTGTTCCATCGACGGCCTACTTCGTGACACATGCAAGCAAAAAATTGCTGATTAAGCTCCCGCCAAATCATCTGCGCACGAGCAGCCAAGCCAGCTAAGTTCCGTCTTTACGGAACATGATAAGGGAGAATCTACGAAGATACAAACGGTGGATCCGGTGGACGGGCAGTGGCCGCCGGCGAGCGTTACACTGCCGCCGGCCCGCCGACGGGCCGGAGCGCGTCGGCGCGGCGCGGGAGACCGCCATGCAAAGCCTCTGGAACGACGCCGAAGCCGGCCGCTACCGCGGCGATCTCGCCCTGCGCGTGTACACCTCGCGGCTGCTCGGGCGCGACCGCTCGCTGGTGCTGCACGGCGGCGGCAACACCTCGGTCAAGCTGCGCCAGGCGAACCTGTTCGGCGAGGAGGAGGATGTCCTCTGGGTCAAGGGCAGCGGCTGGGACCTCGAGACCGTCGAGGAGGCCGGCTTCGCTCCCGTGCGCCTGGCGGCGGCGCGGCGCCTGGCCGAGCTGCCGGCGCTCGGCGACCCCTCGATGGTCGAGCAGCTGGCCATCCACACGCTGCGCGCCGGCGCGCCGGCGCCCTCGGTCGAGGCCATCCTGCACGCCATCCTGCCGCACCGCTTCGTGGACCACACTCATGCCGACGCGGTGGTGACCGTCACCGACACCGCGGACGGCGCCGAGCGGGTGCGGGAGATCTACGGCGACGCGATGATGGTGGTCCCCTATGTGATGCCCGGCTTCGAGCTCGCCCGCGCCGTCTTCGAGCTGCTGCATGCCGCCGGCGGCGCGCCGCCGGGCGACTCGATCCAGGGACTGGTGCTGCTCAAGCACGGCATCTTTTCCTTCGGCGACACGGCGCGGGAGTCCTACGAGCGCATGATCCACCTCGTCGGCCTCGCCGAGGCCTACCTGCGCGGCCGCGGCGCCTGGGTCCTCGCTCCGGCCGGCGCCGCCGGCGCCGCCGGCACGCCGCCAGCCGGCGGCTCGGACGCCAGCTTGGCGGAGCCGGCCGCGGCCGCCATCGCCGGCCTGCGCCGCGAGCTGAGCGCCGCCGCCGGCCGGCCGCTGGTCGTCACCAGCCGCCGCGACCCCCGCTCCCTGCGCTTCGTGCGCCGCCCCGACCTGGCGGAGCTGGCGCTGCAGGGGCCCGCCACTCCCGATCACGTGCTGCGCACCCGCCGCCTGCCGCTGCTCGGCCGCGATGCCGCGGCCGTGGCCGCCTACGTCGAGGCCTACCGCCGCTATTTCGACGAGCATGCCGCCGCCGCGCCCGAGGCCAAGACCATGCTCGACCCGGCGCCGCGCATCGTTCTCGATCCGGAGCTGGGCCTGCTGGCCGCCGGGCGGACCGCCGCCGAGGCGGCGATCGCCGCTGAGATCTACCAGCACACCATGGACGTCATCGAGCGCGCCGACCGGCTGGGAGGCTATCGCGTGCTGCCGGCGGCGCGGCTGTTCGAGGTCGAATACTGGGACCTCGAGCAAGCCAAGCTGCGGCGGGCCGGCGCGCCGCCGCCGCTGGCCGGAGAGGTGGCGCTGGTCACCGGCGCCGCCTCGGGCATCGGCAAGGCCTGCGTCGAGGCGCTGCTGGCGCGTGGCGCGGCGGTCGTCGGCCTCGACGTCGAGCCGCGGATCGCCGATCTCTTCCCGCGCCCGGCCGCCCTCGGCCTGCGCTGCGACGTCACGGTCGAGCAGGAGGTCGCCGGCGCCCTCGCCGAGGCCGTCGCCGCCTTCGGCGGCCTCGACGTGCTGATCCTCAACGCCGGCGTCTTCCCGGCCAGCCGCGACATCGCCGCTCTCGGGCTGGACGAATGGCGGCGGGTGATGGCGGTGAACCTCGACGCCAACCTGATCCTGATGCGGCGGTGCCACCCGCTGCTGCGCCTGGCGCCCCGCGGCGGCCGGGTGGCGGTGATCGGCTCGAAGAACGTCCCCGCTCCCGGCCCTGGCGTCGCCGCCTATTCCGCCTCCAAGGCCGCCCTGCTGCAGCTGGCCCGCGTCGCCGCCCTGGAATGGGGCGGCGACGGCATCCGGGTCAACGTCGTGCACCCCAACGCCGTCTTCGACACCGCTCTCTGGACGGAGGAGCGCATCGCCGAGCGCGCCGCGGCCTACGGCCTCGACGTCGCAACCTACCGCAGGTCCAACGTCCTCGGCGTCGAGGTCCGCAGCCGCGACGTCGCCGAGGTGGCGGTCGAGCTCTGCGGTCCGCGCTTTTCGCGCACCACCGGCGCCCAGGTGCCGGTGGACGGCGGCAACGACCGGGTCATTTGAGCCGCTGCCGGGCGGTTGCGGCCAGGGCGGCGAGAGCGGCGACCTGCGCGGCGGGGATGAGCAGCAGGTCGACGAGATCGGAGCGGCCGAAAAGCGGTTGGCCGGTCAGCGCCCGGCAGACCACGAGGGCGCCGGCGTAGACCGCGGTGAGCAGCAGCCAGACGGCGAGCCAGCGGCGAGGATTCGGAGAACGCTGCTCCCGCCTCGCCATGGCCAGCCTCCGGATCGGAGCGAGCGGTTGGTCCGGCCGGCTGGCGTGGCTCGCTCGCGCGCCGGCCCGGACGTGTCAGTGGAGCGCGACGTCCGGACGGATCCGGTGCTCCACCAGCTCGAGCGGCGCCCGTCCCTCGTTGACCAAGCCGTAGTGGATGCCGGGCGGGATGGTGAGCAGGCCGTTGGCGGACAGCGGCAGGCTCGGAGGGGTGGGCTGCCGCAGCTCGGCGGCGGTGCCCATCAGCACGCGGCCCTCGCCGGCGCGCACGTAGAGGGCGGCGGCGCGGCAGGGGTCGGCGCCGATCTCCGTCTCGCCGCGCGGCTCGACGCGGATCTGGGTGGCGACGACGAAGCCGTCGGCGAGCAGGGTCCTGCTGCCGCCGGTAATCGGGCGCGGCATCAGCTCCGAGCTTGCCGCGTGCTCGGCACCACTGCCCGGCCGGGGGCCTGCCACCAGCCGGCTGGCGGCGGGGGAGCGGATCTCCCGCAGGCGCTCGGCGGCATAGGCCCGGTCGAAGCCGGCCGGGATCGGCTTGCCCTGATTCTGGTCGTGCAGCCGGTCCACCATGTCGGTCGAGATGGTCGCGAACTCCTCGAGGATGCAGCCGATCACGGTGTGCACGATCCCCAGCTGATCGAGCACGAACACGTCTCCGGGGCGGGCCGGGAAGCGGTAGCGCTCGTACTCCGGGTCGGAGCGGTCGCCGGCCAGCCAGGCGGCGAAGCGCTCGCGGTCGTAGCAGCGCCGCCACTCGTCCGAGGTGCAGAGAAAGACGAACCCCCCGGGATGGACGTCGAGGATGTGGAAGACCTCGGTCTTGTGGGTGAGGTGGCGCTGGAAGCTGAATCCCTCGCCGGGGTTCTGCAGAAAGATCGAGTAGCCCAGCGGGCTGCTCGCCTTGATGGCGTAGCTCTTGTACTTGAGCAGCAGACCGACCTGCCGCTGGAAGGCGGCGATGGCGCGGGCGCCCTCGCCCGACACCTCGCCCGCCAGCTCCCGCCGCATGACCGCCTTCCACACCGCTTCGTAACCTTCCAGCACGGCGATCGGCAGATCGCTGGCCAGGTAGGTCGCGAGCGCCGGCAGCACCTCCAGGCCATGGCCGGCGAGGCGCTCGCGCAGGCCTCCGTCGTCGGGCCGGCCGCCGAGGTCGCGCAGGTCGCGATCGAGATGGGACGTCTGCGTCAGCATGATGGAGCCCGAACGGAGTGCAAAATCCTACCACGCCGGCCGTCGCCCCTGATCAGCCCGCGAGGCGGCGCAGGTAGCGCGCGGCGGCCCGCTGCGACGTAGCCCGAGTGGCCGTCGCCGCCGATGGCGACGAGCTGCGGCGGGTCCGATCCGGCGACCTGGTGCGGCTTCAGGCCTTGGCGAGCCCGGCCTGGCGGGAGACGGTGGCGTGGCTGGCGGGCTCCAAGGCTCCGGGGCGTGCGCCAGGATGCGATCCAGCTGCGGCGTTCGAGTGGTCGAGACCTGCGCCGTGGGCGCCGCTCCCGCTGCGAACCGGGACCGAGCTGCGGTTGGCGGCGGGACCGGCCAGAGCGCCGAGTGCGGCGGCGCGCGCCAGCAGGGCGACCGTGCGGGTACGGGCGATGCCGGCGGCGCCGGCCAGGCCTGCCGACAGTCGAGACCTGGCCATGACGACGGCGCGGCTCGGCTTGGCGCCGCGCACCGGCGCCGCCTGGACGGTGGAATCTGGGGCCGGACGGCCGTGCTGCACCCGCGCCCGCCGTTCCCGATCGCCCTCGGCGGCGAGGATCATGCGCGCGATCTCGGCCCGCAGCCGCATGCCACGGATCCTGGTGCGGGAGGCCGGGCGCAGGCGCGCCAGGAGGCCGGCGATCTGGCGCGCCGCCGGCTCCACGCCGTGCTCGGCGAGATAGTCGGCGCTGTCGAGCGAGAGGAAGGAGAGCGCGTCCGCGTCGTCGAGCAATGCCTGCTCGGCGGTCGCGACCGGTGGGCGCCCGGCCATTGTGGCAGGCGGGCGCTGGAGCCGGGCGATCAGGCGGTAGGCGCGCACCCGGGTCACCAGGTCGATGCCGAGGTCGGCGAGCAGCTCGTCGGTGGCCAGGGCGCCACGCCGCGAGCCGTCCTCCGGGAAGGTCGGGCTGGCCGCAGCCGAGGGGACGCCGGCCGCTCTGGCCGGCGGCGCCGGGCGATGGAACAGAGCCGCGACTTGCACCGCCAGGCTCGCCTCGGGATCGAGGCGCAGCACCCACTGCCAGGTGTCCAGGGCGCGGGCAAGGCTTGCCGCGGCCTGTGGATCGGCGCCGTCGTAGAGGCCGCGATGGGCGCCGAGCACGCGCACGAACAGCTCGCAGTCCGAGGCGGTGTTACGGCGGTCCGCCAGACGCTGGCAGCGCAGGGCCACCTGGCCTGCCGCCGCTTCCAGCCGGCCGGCCTCGCCGCTCAACCGGATCTCGAAGTCCCCGCCGCGGGCGGTGCCGGCGAGCGCCTCGACGCGCCGATCGAAGGCACGGCAGGCAAAATCCTCCGCCTCCCACTCGGCGAGCGCCAGATCGAGTCCCGGCACCTCGCTGCCGTCACTGCCGCCGCTCGCCGCCTGCCGGCGGCCCGATTCCAGCTTGACCCTGAAGAATACCGGCGCATCGCTTGCCCGCACAGATCCTCCTTGTTCGAGCAAGTGCGGTGCAAGGTGCGAGCCAGCCGGTCCCGCCCGCCGCGCGGCGGGGCGGGGCGGGCGCCCACCCCGCGACGGTGGCGCTCCACCCGGCCGGGTGGCGACCGGCGGCGGCGGGCGGCGTTAGCGTCGGTGGCTAGGAGGGAACGGACATGAACGCTACGACGAATCCAAGCAAGGTCCTGATCGGCACCTCTCTCGGGGAGGGCAGCGACGAGGTGGTGGCGGCCGGAGCACGCATCGCCGGGGCGATCGGCGCGACCATTCACCTGGCGCACGCCTTTACGGTGCCGGTGATGATCGCCGGCGGGCCGTTCGTGCCGGTGGCCTACGCGATCCCGCCGGGACACGACGAGCTGGCCGAGGCGAGCCGCCGCGCCATGGAGGAGCAGATCGCGCGGCTGCGCATCGGTGACGGCGCAGACGTCGTGCGGCACGTCGCAGAGGGGCCGGCGCATCGCGTGCTCGGCGAGATCGCCGGGCGCGAGCAGGTCGACCTGATCGTGGTTGGCGCGGTCGACACTTTTGGCGCTCACGTTTTCGGCTCGACCGCCAGCCGGGTGGTGCGCCGGGCGCGCTGTCCGGTGCTGGCGCTGCGCGGCCCGCTGGCGGTGCCGCCGCGGCGGGTGCTGATGCCGGTCGACCTGTCGCCGATCTCCGCCGAGGTGGTCGGGCGCGGGCTGGCGCTGATCGACCGTTTCACCGGCGGCCACGCCGGCGCGTGGGGCGGCACGGCGATCGAGGCGCTCTACGTGCTGGAGCCCGCGGTCCACGAGGGGTTCATCCCGCATTTCGATCTTGACGGCGCGGTGCGCGGGGCTGCCGAGAAGCTCGCGCTCTTCCTGGCGCCGCAGTGCCGCGACGGCTGGCAGATCGAGCCCTGGGCGGCCTATGGCGGCGCGCGCGAGGAGATCCTCTACCGCATCGAGGCGACCCACCCGGAGCTGCTGATCATGGGCACGCACGGGCTGAGCGGTTTCGAGCGCTTCCTGCTCGGCAGCGTCGCCGAAGGCGTGGTGCGGGCCTGCCGGACCAGCGTCCTGGTGATCCCGCCGCTGGCGGCGCTCGCCGGTGCGGCGGTCGGTCCGGAAGCAGCCGTGGCGATGGACCGGGCAGCGCAGGTCGGCCGCCCGGCGGGGCAGCCGGCGCAGCCGGCGGCGTGAACCAGGCAACCGCCGCCGCGCTTTGTTCGGCCGTGCCGGCGCCGACGGGTCGGTCAGCGCTATGCTGAAAGGTATGGCGGAAGAACAGCGATCCGAGAGCCCCTTCGATCTGTCTCGCTCGCGGGCGCTCTGGAACCGCGCGGGTCTCGATCTGCAGAGCGACGAGGTTCTGGCGCAGCTGCTCGACCGTGGTGAGCTCGCAGCCTGGCAGCAGCTCTATCGGCTAGCTTCGGGGGACGGAGCAGAGGCCGCGGCCCTGCGTGGGCGGATCCTGCGGCTGTGCCGGACCGTGCCCCTGTCCTTCCCCTATCTTTTCATCGCCGCTATGGAAGCGATCGAGGGCCCCGTCGAGCCGTATCCGGTTGTCCCAGGCCCGGCGGACGACCTGGCCTGACTCCGCACCGGGGCCGGAGCGGCGCTGCTTCTACGGCTTCACCGGGATGTGCACCACGTCGGTGCGCGGCGAGTAGCCGGCAGCAATCGCCTATCGGTTGCAGAGCCGCTGACGAGGAATGGGCTGCCGGTTGCTAGCGATAGAAGTACGGATCGAGCACGCTCACCTGGGTGACCCGATCGACCGGTAGGTTATTCTTGCCTGCCACTCGGCGAATCGCTTCTGGACTTGGGCCGTCATAGATACAGAACGACTTGCTCTTGTCGTCGCTGACGTAGGAGTGGATCCAGGTCACCCCGTCCTCGGCGTTCGTCGCCACGACGTTGCGACAGGTGGCTGCGCCATCGGGCGTCAGGGGGATCCGCAGACCGTTCGGGAACGTCCTTTCAACCAGGTATCGCGGCATCGGTATTTCCTTTCGGCAAGTTAGCCGGCGGGTAACAACTAACTCGTTGACCCGCATTGCAACCTCGACGCGGGCCGCTCGCTGGCGTCGGCGAATCGACGGTCAACACTTCGATTGGTCTCAGCTTCTTTTGCACGCTATTTTACCATGTTTGGTAGGTCGGTTGCGGAACGCGAGGCCGGCCAGCCGTCTCCGACGCGCCTGGATGCTGCGCCGCCGGCGGCTGGCCGGCATAGAATGATGCCGAAGCGTAACCCGCTCCGCCCGCGGCCAGGGCTCGCTGCGCATATGTGGACGCTCGCCCCGGCCGCGCCGGCGATGCCGAAGCCCCTCGCGGACGATCTCGTCGCTACTCTCGACGAGAGTGGTGCCGACAACGGCGGTTGCGATCGGGGACATGGTGGCCTCAGTACCGCAACAGGGCGGCCAGCGCTTCCCCTGCCGCGGGCATCTCGGCGGGCGGCGGCGCGTAGACCTCGCCGCCGCCGGCGAGGGTTAGGGCGACGAGCAGGTCGAGGAGGTCTTCGTCGCCGGCTTGCCGTGCCGGATGGGTCTCGACGACCTCGCTGCCCTCGGCGCTGCCCCAGGCCTCGGCGTCCGCGGCCACGAACAGCGCTTCGACGGCTCCGGCGCGCGCCGCCGCCAGGGCGCGCGGCAGATCCGTACAGGCGCGATGGCTGCCGGCGAGCTCGCGGAAGCGCTCGCCGGCACGGTGCTCGTGGGCGCGCAACGCGGGCGCCGCGGCGAGCCGGCCCCGGCAGTGCAGCTGCTCGGGGCTCAGCGCGTCCGGATTGCCCAGCACCGCTGCCGCCATCAGGTGAGGGTGATGGGACACCTGGCGGTACATGGCGACGAGGTAGCCGACGCCGGCGAGCACCAGCGGCTGGTCCCGGACCGCCGCCGTGGCCACCAGCGGCGCGTCGACCCGCTGCAGGAAGCGCGGCAGCTCCTGCTTGGTCTCCTCGGGCGCCGAGCCGCGGCCGGAGAAGACGGCCGCGCCCTTGCCGCCATAGGCATGCACCCCGCTGTGGACCTGCAGATACTCGGGCTCGAGCTCGCTGCCGAGCGCCGCCACCAGATTCGCCGGCAGCTTCTCGACTCTCACCTCGTGCACCCCCGCGGCGTCGCAGGCCAGCAGCCGCACGTGGGCCTGGCTGAGGGCGAGGATGTGAAAGGGGACTTGGTGGGCGAGCAGCGGCAGCAGCGGCCGCAGGTGGAAGCGCTCGCCGACCGTGACCTCCTCGCGGGGCGGGCTCGCCAACGGGAAGCAGCGGACGGCGCCGGCGGCGCAGAAGACGGCGAGGCCCTCGTGCTGATGCTCCCAGGGTCCGCGCTCCTGCAGCAGGCCATGGGCGGAGGCGAGCTGGTGGGCGATCTCCGGTTCGGCCACGCCAGCGCCCAACAGCCGCTTCTCCGCCTCGCGCAGCAGGTTCCTGAAGCGCAGCTGATCGGTGGCCGGCCCGCGGGCGGTGCGGTCCAGCGGCAAATAGATCGAGATCCGCGGGGAGCCGTGCTCCGCCGCCAATCCCTGCAGAGTTTGCTTCGAGATAAAATCCATCGGCTTGCCTCCTCTTGCGTGAGCCACCAGACGCCGCGCCGCTGCCGGGGGCTGCCGGCTGGCGACGCCGGCGGATGGGGACCGCGCGCTACCAGGTTACCCCGCGGGGTGGGACCGTCTCGGGTCCGGCGGGCCGCGCCGCGAGCGGCGCGGGGTGGGCCGCGGCTCACCCGTCGGCGTGCCCTCGCACCACCCCGGCGGGGGTGGGAGGGCCCGGGCCGCCTCGCTAAGGTAGGACTCGAGCCGGCGCGCCGGCTGCTCGCCGAAAGGGGGAGAGCGATGGCTTCCACAATCCACACCGTCCTGGTCGGGACTTCGCTGAGCGAAGCCTCGGATGAGGTCGTGGGCAACGGCCTGCGCCTGGCGCGCGCCGCCGGCGCGACGGTCCGGCTGGTGCATGTCTTCGACCTGACGATGCTCTACAGCGGCGCCAGCTTCGGCGGCGGCGCCTACCTGCCGGAGATGATCGACGCCGAGCGCCAAGGCTGCTTGCAACGGCTGCGGGAGCAGGCGGCGAGGGTCGGCATCACGGCCGACGAGCTGGCCGGCGTCCTGGCGCTCGAGGGCGCGCCACACCGCGTGCTGGTCGAGGCGGCGGACAAGCTGGGGGCCGATCTCATCGTCGTCGGCGCCAGCGAGAGCTGGGGAAGCCTGGCGAAGCTGCTCGGCTCGACCGCCGACCGCGTCGTCCGCGCCGCGAGCTGCCCGGTGGTGGCGACCCGCGGCCAGCTGGTGGTGCCGCCGCGGCGGGTGGTGATCGCGGTCGATCTCTCGCCGGCCTCGGGCGCTGCGCTGCGCTGCGCGCTGCGGGTGCTCGCCGGCATCGGAGCGGGACCGACCGGGCAGCCGCGCACGGCCATCGAGGCGCTGCTGGTCACCGAGACCGGCCCGGAGATCGATCCGCAGGCCGAGGCGAGCCTGCAAGCGTTCCTTGGCGGCCAGGCTCCCGACCCGGCCTGGCACCTCGGCGGCCGGGTGCGTGGCGGCAGGCAGGCCGACGCCGAGATCCTCGCTCGTTGCCGGGATGCGGCGCCCGATCTGATCGTCCTCGGCACCCACGGCCGCGGCGGCTTCGCGCGCTACCTGATCGGCAGCGTCGCCGAGTCGGTGCTGCGCCACGCGCACGGCAGCGTGATGGTCATCCCGCCGCGGGCCGCCGCGGTCGCCGATCCACCCTCCATGCGCCGGCCGGAGCCGGGCCAGGCGCCTGATCTTCAAGGAGAATGATCATGAGCAGGAATCGCTGGCAACCGATCGGCGGCCTTGCGGCTGCCCTTACCTTCGTCGCGGCGCTTGCCGGCGCGGCGCCGGCCGCCGTCGCCCAGGCCCCAGACCCCTGGCCGCGCGAGTTCACCACCGCCAAGGGCAGCACGGTGGTGGTCTATCAGCCGCAGCTAGAGACCTTCAAGAGCAGCACGGTCACCGGCCGTGCTGCCGTGGCGGTGACCCGGCAGGGCGAGGCGGCGCCGGAGTTCGGCGTCGTCTTCTTCTCCGCCAACGTCGCGGTGGACCGCGAGGCCAACGTCGTCTCGGCTCTCGGCGTCAAGGTCGAGCGGGTGCGCCTGCCGAACCGGACCGAGGAGCAGGAGAAGAGGTTCGCCGCGCTGCTCGAGGGGGAGGTCCCGAAGTGGCAGCTCGCCACCTCCTACGACCGCTTCCTCGAGAACCTGAAGGTCACCGAGCGCGAGCGGAAGAGCGCCGAGGGCCTCAAGCACGGTCCGCCCAGGATCCTCTTCGCCAACGAGCCGACGGTCCTGGTGACGATCGACGGCGAGCCGCAGCTCAGGGACGTCGAGGGCGGGCCCTTCAAGGTCGTCGTCAACACCCCGTTCCTGATCGTCTTCGACGCCCGCGCCGGCCAGTTCTTCCTCGCCGGCGGGACGCATTGGTGGTACCAGGCGCCCGATCCGCGCGGGCCCTGGCAGCCGATCGCCGCTCCGCCGGCGGATCTTGCCGCCTTCGCCGCCGCCAGGGCGCAGGCCGGGGTCGGCAGCGGCGTCCAGGCGAATGGGGCGCAGCCGGCGAACCCGGCGGCCGCCGACGACGGCACCGGCCAGGCAAGGCCGCCCGTGATCGTGGTGGCGACGGAACCGACCGAGATCGTCGTCTCCGAAGGCAAACCCACGTTCAAACCGCTTTCCGGTCTCGATCTGCTGTACATGGACAACTCCGAGAGCGACGTCCTGATGGACCTCGGCTCGCAGGACTACTACCTGCTGCTGGCAGGCCGCTGGTACAAGAGCAAGTCGCTGGCCGGCGGACCCTGGGAGTACGTCGCGCCGCAGGCGCTGCCGCCGAGCTTCGCCAAGATCCCACCCGATTCGGCGATCGGCGACGTGCTGGCGAGCGTGCCGGGGACCGACGAGGCCGAAGATGCCGTGCTCGACGCCCAGATGCCGCAGACCGCGGCCATCAAGCGCAGCACGACGATCGAGGTCACCTACGACGGCGCCCCCAAGTTCGTCGCCGTCGAGGGCGCCAGCACCTCCTATGCGGTCAACGCCTCCACCGCGGTGCTCGAGATCCGCGGGCGCTATTACGCTTGCGACAATGCCGTCTGGTACGTGGCCGACGCCCCCGGGGGGCCATGGGTGGTGGCGGATTCGGTGCCGCGTGACGAGATCGATCAGCTGCCGCCGAGCGTCCCGGTCTACAACGTCAAGTACGTGACCATCTACGACTCCAACACCGACGTCGTGTACGTGGGCTACACGCCGGGATACGTCGGCTGGTATCCCTGGTACGGCACGGTCATCTGGGGCACCGGCTGGTACTACCCGCCATGGGTCGGCCCCGTGTACACCTGGGAGTGGCCCTGGACCTGGGGTCTCTGTGCGCGCTGGAACCCCTGGACGGGATGGGGGATGGGGATCTCGTGGGACTTCCCCTTCATCGACGTCGCCTTCGGCTGGGGCGGCTGGTTCCGGCCGGCCGGCTGGGGAGGGCGGTTTGGCTGGGGCGGATGGGGTGGCCGGCGCGGCGGCTGGTTCGGCCCCGGTGGGTACCGGGCGCCGGTGGGCATCGTCGGCAGGTCGTGGGCCCACCGTCCGGGATTTGGCCCCGGCGCCGGTCCCATCCGCGGCGTGCGACCGAAGGTCGGCTTCCAGCCGCCAGCGGCGCGCCTGCGTAGCGAACTGAGTCAGCGCAACCTCTACAACCACCTGCCGGCCGGCTCCCGCGTGCTGCCGCGCCAGGCTCCCCAGCCACCGCGCCCGGCGGCCGGCGGCCGCCCGAACGACGTCTATGGCGACCGCAACGGCGACGTCTACCGCCGCACGCCCGGCGGCCAGTGGCAGCGGCACGACGGCCAGCGCTGGCAGCCGGCGCCGCAACCGCCGCCGAGTCGGCCGGAGCTGGACCGCGATCATGGAGCGCGCCAGCGGGGCGAGACACGCTCCCGCGCCGGCGGCGGCCGTCCCAGCGGCGGTCACGGCGGCAGCCACCACTAGCGCCGACCCGTGATCCTTGCCTTTCCCGGCCGCGCTGCCCCTGGGTCGTGACCCGACACCAGGGGCGGCGCGGCCGGGCGTGCGGGGCGAGGCCGCCGGCGGAGGCTGGTTGGCGCCTTTAAGGTGAGCGACCTAGGTGCGCCGGGCGTCGAGCCGCTCGAGGCGGCGGCGGAAAGCGTGGCCGAACGCCAGGCGGAGGGCGGTAAGGCGCGCGCGCCGCCAGGGGTAGCGGCGGTCCGATAGCGACGCGCATTCCTCCGGCAGCAGGACCAGCGAGACGTGCACGTTCGGCGCGCAGCCGATCGGCAGGCCGCGCTCCATGGACGCCTCGTAGAGATGGCGGAAGACGGGCACCAGGTCCTCGGTCCGCGGTGGCGGCAGCTGCTCGAGGTCGGTGCCGGTCAGCGGGCGGAAGACGCAGACGGTGGGAATCGCGCCGACCGCGACGATCCAGTCGATGGCCGCGATCGAGGACGCCGGCGGCTCGAGACCGGCGATGATCTCGCCGTTGGTCACCCAGGGCTCGCCGCGCGGACCTCGGTCCGCGAGACCGGCGCAATATTGGATTGCCCGCAGGTAGTGGTCCAGGCCGTACTCCGCATCCTTGCCGGGGCAGAGGTCGCGGAAGATCTGGCGGTCGAACACCTCGAAGCAGAAGGAGACGCGGTTGACCCCCATCTCGCGCAGCCGGTCGTAGCGCGAGAGATCGCGGTGCGGCGGCGTCTGCACTCCGACCAGCAATCCCAGCTCGCGCTTGATGCGGACGATGTAGGGTTCCAGCAGGTCGAGGTAGGTGTCGCCGGCGTAATGGCCGGTATTGAAATCGACATAGGTGATGCCCGACTCGTCGCGCGCTGCGCGCACGACCTCGAGGACCTCCTCGATCGACTTCTCACCGGCCTCGTCGACCCCGAGGTTGAGCCCCACCGAGCAGAACTTGCAGTTGATCTTTGGGCGGGAGGTCCAGTACTCGCACACCTTGGCCTGATAGATGCCGAGGTAGGTTCCCTGAAGCGTTCCAATACGGGTCATGAGCTTGCCGGTCGAGGTCTCGGAGTCGTACCAGTCCGGCCGCGGCGAGAGCCGCACCTCGGCGACCGGCAGGCCGTCCCGCTCCAGCAGGTAGCGGCCGGCGCGGCGCCGCAACCGATATGGCGATCGTTGGGCAAAGGGTTCGGCGACCGGCACGTTGGTCCACAGGCCGCCGGGGAGGATCAGCTCGAGGCCGCTGCCCAGCCCGGCGCGGGTGCGTAGCACCCGGCGGCCGCCGTCCTCTTCCACCAGGCAGCTGTCGTCCACCCGCAGGCCGCGGCAGTAGAGGTCGAGCTTGAGCAGAGCCGGATTGCGATCGAGGTTGGCGAGCATGGTCGCCACGCTAGCCGCCGCGGGCGCCGCGGCCGACACCCGATCAGGCGGCGATCCTCACGCCAACGGGTGGGCGCCCCACCCGCCCCGCCGCATGGGTGATCCAGACCATCGGCGGCCAGCGCCGGAGCCCCTGCCCTGCCGGGCGGCCCGAGCCCACCCCTGGGCGACAGCGGAAACCACCTCTTGGGAGGTGGGAGGCGCCGACGCCGCCCTGTAGCCTGGCGAGCATGGAGCCCTGGCAGCCCGACGCGGCCAGGGCTTGGCAGCCGCCCGAAATGGATCGGGCTGATACGTGCGAGGGAAGCGCCATGGACGACATCAAGCTACGGGAACGAGTGATCGAGGAGCTCGAGTGGGACCCTCGGGTCCATCCCAAGGACATCGCGGTCAACGTCAACGACGGCGTGGTGACCCTGCTGGGCACCGTCGACAGCTACGCCGAGAAGGTCGCATGCGAAAGGGCCGTCCGGCGAGTCAAGGGAGTGAGCGGGATCGCCGAGGAGATCGTCGTCACCCCCGGCGCCTCGATGGTGCGCTCCGACACCGAGCTCGCGCAGGCCGCCCTGGACGCCCTCGCCGCCAACGCGACGCTGGCGACCAAGGAGCTCCAGGTCAAGGCCGAGCACGGCTGGCTGGTGCTGACGGGCACCGTGGGCTGGGGCTTCGAGAAGGAGATGGCCGAGGACGCCGTGCGCCACCTCGAGGGCGTCAAGGGGCTGATGAACCGCATCGAGATCGAGCCGCCGGTCAGCTCGAAACAGGTCGCCGCCGAGATCAAGCGGGCCTTTCATCGCAGCGCCGAGCTCGACTCCCATGACATCGGCGTCACCGCCGAGGCGGGCAAGGTGAAGCTGACCGGCCACGTCCACTCCTGGCAGGCGAAGACCGAGGCCGGGCGAGCGGCGTGGGCCGCCCCGGGTGTGTCGGCGGTGGAAAACGATCTCACCGTCGGACCGGTATGAGGGAACCCACGCCGCCTGGGCCGCGGCGGCGGCGGTGTCCCCTGGGTGGCGCCAGCGGCTGCGAGCTCGAAGGTTCGGTTCAGGGTCATCTCGCAGAGAGCAGACTACGGGACGGGATCCGGCATCCCGACCCCCCCCCGAGGGTGGTGGGCGATCGTCAAGAGGTGGGCCGCCTGCCGCCCGGCGGGGCGGGGCGCTCCGGCGGCGCGCCCGCTTCGAGATCGTGCATCTGCCTGGGAGGCAGCGCGGCGCGCAGGGCATTGAGCACCGCCAGGACGTCGATCACCTCCTGGCTGACCGCCCCGGCCACCGGGCTCAGCCGGCCGGACGCCGCGAACAGCATGCCGGCGACGCTGAGCAGCATGCCGCCGACCGCGCTCTCGAGCGCGATGCGGCGCATCCGCCGGCTGATGTGCATGAACTCGTCCACCTTCTCGAGCGAGCTGTCCAGGATCACCACGCCCGCGGCTTCGGTGGTCACGTCGCTGTTGAGACCGATCGCCATACCGACGGTGGCGGCCATCATCGCCGGCGCATCGTTGATGCCGTCGCCGACGTAGAGCGTCTTCGCCCGCGCGGTCTCCTCCCGGACGATGGCGAGCTTCTGCTCGGGGCTCTGCTCGGCCCGCACCTCGGTGATCCCGACCTGCTCGGCGAGATAGGCGACCTCGGACGCGCGATCGCCCGACACCAGCATCACCCGCGCGAAGCGGTGCCGCGGCCCCAGGTGACGCACGAACGAACGGCTCTCGGCGCGCGGCGCGTCGCGAAAGTGCAGGGTGGCGGCGTAGCGGCCGTCGATCGTCACCACGCACTCGAGGCCGCCGGCGGGGCGGGGAGGCAGCTCGACCTCGGCGGCGGCGCCGCCGGCAAGGGAGGCACGGCTGCCGATCGTCACTTGATGGCCGGCGACCCTGCCGCGCAACCCCTGGCCGGGTGGCTCGCTGACCTCGGCGGCCTCGGGCAGGGGGGCGCCGCTGGCGGCCGCGGCGGCGAGGACGGCGCGGGCCAGCGGGTGTTTCGAGTACTGCTCGAGGCTCGCCACCAGCTCGAGGACCGCGGCCGGCGCGAAGCCCGGGGCGGCGATCAGCTCGGCGAGCTTGGGCTCGCCGTAGGTGAGCGTGCCGGTCTTGTCGAAGATCGCGGTGCGGCACTCCGCGATCCGCTCCAGGGCGACGGGGCTCTTGACGACGATCGCCCGGCGCGCGCACAGCGAGATCGAGCCGACGATGGCGACCGGGATCGCGATCAGCAGCGGGCAGGGCGTGGCGATGACCAGCACCGCCAGGAACCGGATCGGCTCGCCGCTGCCGATCCAAGCGGCGACGGCGACCGCCACCGCGAGCGGCGTGTAGACGGCGCCCAGGCGGTCTCCCAGGCGGCGCAGCCGCGGCCGCTGCTGCTCGCTCTCCCGCATCACCTCCATGATCTTCGCGTAGCGCGAATCGGCGGCCGGCCGCGTCGCGCGCAGGGTCAGCGCCGACTCGCCGTTGATCGCGCCGGAGATCACCTGCGAGCCCACCGTCTTGGTGACCCGAAACGGCTCGCCGGTGAGATAGCTCTCGTCCATGGCGCCGTGGCCGGCGATGACCTCGCCGTCCACCGGGCAGGTGTCATGCGGGTAGACGACCAGGACGTCGCCGACCGCGATCTCCGCCAGCGTCACGTCGCGGATCTCGGCGCCCGCCTGGCGGTGCGCGATCGCCGGCATCCGCCTGGCCAGCGCCGCCAACACCGAGGAGGCGTTGCGCGCCGCATAGGCTTCGAGCGCCTCGCCGCCGGCGAGCATCAGCACGACGATGCAGCCCGCCAGGTACTGCCCGAGCAGGGCCGAGGTGGCGATCGAGAGGCCGGCCAGGAGGTCGGAGCCGAACTCCCGCCGTCCGAGCTTGATCAGCAGCTCGAGGACGAGGGGGATGCCGCCCAGGGCGAGCGCCGCCAGCAGCGGCAGGCGCGCCGTTCGTGGCCCCGCCGCCAGGCCGAAGCGCAGGACGAGATGCAGGACGATGGCCCCGCCCGCGACGCCGGCGATGAGGCTGGTGCGGCGCCGCCGGAGGCTGGCCACCCAGCCGCCGGAGCGGCCGGCAGGCAGTGGGTCCTGCGCCGTGGTCACCATGGTTCCCCCCGCGCCGCCGCCGGGCCGCGGCTCAGGCCCGGGCGCCTCAGAACGGCTGATACCCGACGCTGCCGAAGCGGTGCATGGCGTAGAGGTGGTAGATCGGCCACGCGTAGGCGATCGCGATCAGCACCACCGCCGCTGCCGTCCACAGGCCGAAGCGGTCCCAGACGCTCCGCGTGGTGGCCGCTGGCTCGAGCGGGACCGCGAGCTCGATCGGCGGCGGCTCGATCCGGCGGCCCCAGAAGGCGGTTGCGATCACCACCGTCAGGAAGCAGAGCGAGCTCAGGAACAGCACCACGCCGCCGGCCGCCGAGAGCGCCGTCAGGCCCTGCCACTGGCGGGCGACGGCCGCCCCTTGATAGTCGACCGCGAACACCCGGCGCGGCATGCCGAGGATGCCGGTGACGTGGTTGGGGAGCGAGAACATCATCATGCCGAGGAACCAGAGATAGGGCTGCCATTGGGCGAGGCGCCGGAACCGCAGCTCGCGGCCGAGCAGCCGCGGCAGCAGCCAGTAGCACGTCCCGAGGAAGGTCAGCGCCACCGCGGTGCCCACCGTGAGGTGGAAGTGGGCCTGGATGAAGGCGGTGTTGTGGACCATCGAGTTCATGGCGTAGGCGGCGTTGATGGCGCCGCCGAAGCCGCCGAGGGCGAAGGTGAGCATCGCCAGCGCGACGCTGGCGAACAGCGGGTCGCTCCACGGCAGCTTGCCGAGCCAGTCGAAGAGGCCGGTGGCGCCCCTGATCCGCCCGGCGGTCTCGAGCGAGGCGATGACCGTGAACGCGGTGACCAGGCTGGGGAAGATGATGATGTAGGTGGCGAAGGTGTGGGCCAGCTTCCATCCCGATTCGATGCCGGGGTCGCCGAACTGATGATGGAAGCCGACCGGGGTCGAGAACAGGACGAACATCACGAAGACGGCGCGCGCGATCCGGTCGGAGAACAGCCGGCCGCCGGCGACGCGCGGCAGGATGGTGTACCAGATGACATACGCCGGCAGCAGCCAGAAGTAGACCAGCGGGTGGCCGAACCACCAGAACCAGGTGCGGGCGATCAGCGGATCGATCTTCTCGACCAGGCCCAGCGACCAGGGCAGGAGCATGGTCAGGTCCTCGACCGCCAGCCCGGCGGTGGCGAGCAGCCAGATGATGACCGTCGCCAGCATGCCGTGCACCGCCAGCGGCAGCGGCCGCCCCGGGTTGGCCCGGCGGAAGGCGCGGCAGGAAGCGATCACCACGGCGCAGAAGCCCCAGGAGCCGACGATCACCAGCGTGGCGCCGAGGTAGAACGACCAGTGCGCCTTGAGCGGTGGGTAGAAGGTGTAGAGCACCGTGCTGGTCCCCGAGAGGATGGCCGCGGTGGTCGTCGCCGTGCCGGCCACGGCGATCCACCAGGACGCCCAGGCCAGCCGCTCGAGCGCCAGCCTGCCGAGCGTCTCGCGCACCAGCAGGTAGCCGAGCCCCATGATGAAGAAGGTGGTGAAGACGATGGCCATCAGCACGCCGTGGGCGGTCATCGAGATGTAGTAGACCGATTCGTTGCTGAACGGCACCTGGTAGCCCGCCCGCGACAGGCTCTGCATCACCGCCATGACGGCGGCGATGCCGAACGCCGCGACGGCGACGGCGAAGTGGTAGACCTCCAGGCGGTGGCGGCGGACATGCTCCGCCCATCGCGCCGCCGCGGCGTCCGGGATGCCTGCCGCGCTCGCGCCTGCCAGGGGCGTCGCCGCCGCCGCGCTCGTCGTGGCCGTCGTCATCGCCGCGCCTCCTCGACGATCAGCTTGCCCTGCATCAGGTGGTGGCCCAGCCCGCAGTACTCGTTGCAGGCCAGGAGGTACTCGCCGGCGCGCGGGAAGGCGACGGTGAACTGCGTGACGTAGCCCGGCAGCAGCATGGCGTTGGCGTTGGTGCCCACCACCTGGTAGCCGTGGATGACGTCGGGGCTGGTCAGGCGGAAGGTGACCGGCACGCCCCGCGGCACCCGGATGGTGTCGGGGTGGAAGGCGTACATCTCCGCCGTGCCGACGACCAGCACCGAGCCGTCCCGCCGGGTCTCGACGCGCGGCCGGGAGAAGTCGGGATCGGTGCCGACCGCGCCGGGGTCGATGGTCTCGACATGGCTGGGCGGATGCATGGAATGGGCGACCGAGGAAAAGACGATCACCGCCAGGAAGCCGGCGATCATCAGGCCGCCGAGGCAGAGCCAGATGCGTTCGTAGAGCTCGACTTTCATCGCGCCAGACCTCGCGGCTCAGGGGTGCGGCGTGCCGCGCGGCACGAACACCAGCCAGTAGAGGGCGAGCCAGCCCAGGGTGAAGAGCAGCGCGTAGAGGATGACGATGGCAAGCGTGCCCTTGGGGTGGCCGAGGTCGAGAGGGCCGCCGGCGGCGGCGGTTGCGGCGTCCGGCGGCACGGCCGGCGCCGGCGCGGCAGCCTCGCCCGGCGAGGGCGGCGGGCTCGGGTCGGTCGGGGGCATGAGGGTTCTCCCTCCTGAACGCAAGCTTAGCGCAATGATCAGAAGAGCGGTGGTCGGGACACCTAGGCCTAGGCGGCGCCTGCAACCGCTGCCAGCATCGAGACGCCAGGCAGCGGCGTATCCTCCGTCTCCCTGCGCTCGAACGGCTGGTGGCCCGGGCGCGCCGTCGCGGGCGGGACGAGTAGCACATTGCTGGTGCAGGCGCGCACCACCGCCTCGGCGACGCTGCCCAGGAGGAGGCGCTCGAAGCCGCCGAAGCCGAAGCGGCTCTGCGCGGCGCCGACCACCACCAGGCCGGCGTCGATCTCGCGCGCGAGCTCGCTCAGCACGCGGTGCGCCGTGCAGGGCCCCGGCACGAGGCGGGGCAGCTCCAGGGAATGTGCCAGGTGCACCTCGGCACCCAGCTTGCGCGCCATCTCGACCCCGAGGGCGACCATGGCGTCGCTGCCCTCTCCCAGGGTGGTGCCGATCAGGACGGTGGCGATGCGCTGGCGCATGGTGTCTCCCTCCACCGAGCATGATCGGCGGCGGACCCCCGGCGGCGCGCCACCCCGCGGCGTGGACACTCGCACGGCCCGGGGTGGGGCGCGCCTCACCCGCCGGCGCCGCCCGGGCCGCCCGTGCGGGTGGCTGTGGCGGCCCGGGTCGCCGGTAACCTCCGCAGCGGATGGCGGCACGGCGCCGCGGAGACGACATGAACGGGATACTCAAGCTCGCCTACAAGCTGCTGGTCAACGACAAGGCGAAGTTCACCGCCCTGCTGGTCGGCATCAGCTTCGCGGTCTTCCTGATGATCCAGATGACCTCGATGTTCGCCGGCGTGCTCAACCGCGCCTCTTCGACGGTGGTCAACATCGGCGCCTCCATGTGGGTGATGGACCCGGCGGTGGACACCGTCGCCAACAGCATCGGCATGCCCGACTACGTCCTGGACGCGGTGCGCAGCATGCGCGGCGTCAAGTACGCGATGCCGCTGTTTTCCGGCGGCGCGCTGGTGCACCTGGCGAGCGGCAGGTACCAGGCGGTGAACGTGCTGGGCCTCGACGACACCAGCCTGTTCGGCCGGCCGGAGTTGATCGAGGGCGCGATCGCCAACCTCTACGCCGACAATTCCTTCCTGGTGGTGCGCGACGTGGAGTTCGCCAAGCTCGACAGCCCCAGGATGGGCACCGAGTTCGAGCTCAACGACCATCGTGGCGTGATCTCCGGCATCGCCAAGGTCTCGGCCTTCGGCCTGTTCGGCGTGCCGACCCTCTACACCACCTACACCCGCGCGCTCGAGTACCTGCCGACGCCGCGCTTCACCATCTCCTACGTCCTGGTCGAGCCGAAATCCGCGGCCGACGTCGCGCAGATCCAACGCCAGGTGCGGGCGCTCGGCTACCGGGCGCTGACCAAGCAGCAGTTCATCGACCAGATCTCGGACTTCTACACCTACAAGACCGGGCTCGGCACCAACATCCTGATCATGACCGCGATCAGCTTCATCGTCGGCCTGTCGATCTCCGGCCAGACGTTTTACACCTTCATCCTGGAGAACCTGGAGAAGTTCGGCGCGCTCAAGGCGATCGGCACCAGGAGCCGCGAGCTGGTGGCCATGATCCTGTTCCAGGCCACCTTCACCGCGCTCACCGGCTACGGCCTGGGCATCGGCCTGTGCACTCTGCTCACCGCCGTCGCCCGGCTGCGCATCCCCGACTACGCTTCGCGGATCACCTTCGGCAACCTGGGCTTCGCGTTCCTCATGGTGCTGGTCATCGCCATGATCTCGAGCTACGTCGGCGTCCGCAAGGTGCTGCGGATCGAGCCCTTCGACATCTTCCGAGGTTGACATGAGCGCAGCGATCCAGGCCAGCGGGCTGGTCAAGTGGTTCGGCGAAGGCGAGGCCAAAACTCAGGCGCTGCGAGGCGTGGACCTCGAGGCGCGCTTCGGCGAGATGCTCTACATCGTCGGGCCGTCGGGCAGCGGCAAGACGACGCTGCTGTCGGTGCTCTCGGGCATCCTGCGGCCCGAGGCCGGCACCGTGCGCACCGAGGGCGTCGATCTGTGGGGCCTGGGCGCGGACCAGCTGGCCGACTTCCGGCTGCACAAGATCGGCTTCGTCTTCCAGGACTTCCATCTCTTCCCGCGCCTGTCGACGGTCGAGAACGTCGCCATCCCGCTGATCCTCAGGCGACAGCCCTGGGACGCGGCGATCGCCGAGGCGCGGAAGTACCTCGACATCGTCGGCCTCGCCAACCGCGCCGACCTGCCGCCGGTCAAGCTGAGCGGCGGCGAGCAGCAGCGGGTGGCGATCGCCCGCGCCATCGCCGGCCAGCCGGACCTGCTGGTGATGGACGAGCCCACGGCCTCGCTCGACGGCGACACCGGCCAGTCCATCGTCCGCTTCGTCCAGCAGCACATCCTGAACGAGCATCGCTGCATCCTGATCGTCACCCACGACAGCCGGATCTACGAATTCGCCAGCCGCATCCTGAAGATGGAGGATGGCCGGATCACGGCAACCGAGAAGGGATCCATCCAATGAGGAAACTACTCTTCGTGCTGTCGGCTTGCGGCGTGCTGGCAGCGGGCACGGTCGCCTACGTGCTCGGCATCACCAGGCCGCCGCAGCCGCCGGTGTTCAGCCCGGCGCCCAACCCCTACGCCAGCGGCATTTATACCAACGGCATCGTCGAGAGCGACCAGCCGAGCGGCGAGAACGTCAACGTCTACCCGGAGGTCCCGGGCACCGTCGCGCAGATCATGGTGAGCGAGGGCCAGGCGGTGCGGCGCGGCATGCCGCTGCTGGCGCTGGACGACTCGATCCAGCGGGCGACCGTCGAGCAGCTGCAGCTGCAGACCGCGGCGGCGTCGGCGGCGCTCGCCGAGCTGCGGGCGCAGCCGCGGCCCGAGACGCTCGCGATCACCGCGGCGCAGGTCGCCGCGGCGAAGGCGACGCTCAAGACGGCGCAGGACGAGCTGGACAAGCAGCGGGGCGCCTACGAGCTGGACGTGCGTGCGGTCAGCAAGGACGCCCTCGACGGCGCCGCCAACGCGGTGGCGGTGGCCGGCGCCAACCTCGAGGTCGCCCAGCGTCAGCACGAGCTCACCCGCGCCGGCGCCTGGAGCTACGACGTCGCGAACCAGGAGAAGCAGGTCGAGGCGCTGCGCAAGTCGACGGCGGCCGCCACCGCGCTGCTCGGCAAGTACACGCTGCGGGCGCCGCGCGACGGCGTGGTGCTGTCGATCAATCCCGCGGTCGGCAGCTTCGTCTCGGCGCAGGGCGCCTACGAGAGCTACTCCGGCGGCATGACGCCGGTGATGGTGGTCGGCAGCCCGGCCGCCACCTTCAACGTGCGCTGTTTCGTCGACGAGATCCTGCTGCCGCGCCTGCCCCCGCCGTCGCGGATGAAGGCGACGATGTTCATCCGCGGCTCGCAAGTCAAGGTGCCGCTGTCGTTCGTGCGGGTGCAACCGCTGGTGTCGCCGAAGATCGAGCTGGCGGACCAGCGGACCGAGCGGGTGGACGTGCGGGTGCTGCCCGTCATCTTCAAGATCGAGAAGCCGGCAAACCTGACTCTCTATCAAGGGCTGCTGGTCGATGTCTACATCGGGGAGTGAGGCCGTGAGCGACACGATGACAGGGAAGTTGGGGCGCAAGGTCCTGGCCGTAGCGGCCGCCGCCGCGAGCCTCGCGGCCGGCTGTGCGGTCGGTCCGCGGTACGTCAAGCCGGCGGTTGCGGTCCCCGCTGCCTACAAGGAAGCGCCGGCGCCGGGACAGGGGACGGGCGGCGAGGCGGGCGCCGTCTCATGGAAGCCCGCCGAGCCGCGCGACGGCTCCGGCCGCGGCAGCTGGTGGCAGGCGTTCGGCGATCCGCGGCTCGACGAGCTGGAGGAGCGCGCCGGCCGCGCCAACCAGACGATCGCCGCGGCGGCGGCCGGCTTCGCCGCCGCCCGGGCGATGGTGCGCGAGGCGCGGGCGCCGCTGTTCCCGACGCTCGCCACGGCGCCGGAGGTCACCAGGTCGCGGCTGGGACCCGGCGCGCTGCCGGCCGGCTTTCAGCTCACCGAATACGCGCTGCCCGCCGACGCGTCCTGGGAGCCCGACCTGTGGGGGCGGGTGCGCAGCGGGGTGAAGGCGAGCGCCTACGCGGCGCAGGCCAGCGCCGCCGACCTCGAGAGCGTGCGCTTGAGCGTCCAGGCGGAGCTGGCGGTGGATTACTACCAGCTGCGTGCGGAGGACGCCGTCGCCCGGGTGATCGGCGACAGCGTGGCGGCCTATCAGGAGGCGCTCGACCTCAACTCCGCGCTGTTCCGCTCGGGAACGATCCCCGGAGAAGCGGTGGCGCAGGCCGAGGCGCTGCTGCGCGCCACGCAGGCGACCGGCGTCGGCATCGTGCGCGCGCAGTACGAGCATGCGATCGCCTCGCTGGTCGGGGAGAACGCCGCGAGCTTCGCGCTGGCGCCGGAGGCGCAGCCGGCACCGCCGGCGACACCGCCGGCGGTGCCGGCCAGCGTACCGTCGGCGCTGCTCGAGCGGTGCCCCGACATCGCGGCGGCCGAGCGCGCCATGGCGCAGGCCAACGCCCAGATCGGCGTGGCGCGGGCGGCCTTCTTTCCCGAGCTCATGCTGAGCGCCGGCGGCGGCTACGAGAGCGTGTCGCTGCTCGAGCTGCTCGACTGGCCCAGCCGCTTCTGGTCGCTCGGCGCGAGCCTCGCCCAGACGATCTTCGACGGCGGGCAGCGCCGCGCCACGGTGCAGCAGTACGAGGCGTCCTTCGACCAGAGCGCCGCCAGCTACCGGCAGACCGTGCTCACCGCCTGCCAGCAGGTGGAGGACCAGCTGGCGGCGCTGCGCCTGCTGGCGCGGGAGGTGGCGGAGCAGGACGGTGCGGTGGCCGCCGCCGAGCGGAGTCAGCAGGAGGCGATGGCGCGCTTCAAGTCCGGGCTCGATCCCAGTAGTGTCCGGTTAGAAGTCGAACAGAATCAGTTGGTTAGCGGCAGCGCCTATTTCTCGCTGGGACCGGTCAGGCTGGAAGGCGCATGAAACCTCGGTTTTCTCGAAGACCGAGACCGACAAGATCTGTAGGCATGTGTAGAGCGAGGCTTCGAGGTGAAGCTCCTTCTTAAGGATGGCAATCAGCACGTAGGTCGCGACGGCGCATGCCCTGTTTGGCGCGGGTGACGAAAAAGGCTCCGGTCTGATGCATCGCATAGAGCCGCGCGAAGTCGACATAGCCGCGATCCATGACGTAGAAGGCTCCAGCCTCGACGGGCAGGATGTCGAGCACGTTCACATCGTGCAGTTTGCCGTCGCTGATGAGGATGAACGTTGGGATCGCACCGCGCAGGTCCAGGAGCGTATGCAACTTGACGGCAGCCTTGGTCGATTGAAACGGCGCCCAGTCGAACAGGCTCAGGCACAGATCGATGGTGGTGGAGTCGAGCGCATAGACGCTGGCATCGAGATCGAGCACCGAGGGCTCTTGCGCATAGAGTGCTCTGGCGCGCACGATCAACCGCTGGGCCAGCGCATGGTAGATGCGCCAGTCGCGGCGCTCGAGCGCGTCGGCCAACGTCGAGCGGGCCGGCGCCGCTTTGATCCCCATGTGGAAGAGCTTGCCTTGATTGGCGGCGAGGCAAGCCTCGATGTCGCGCAGAGACTCGCGCCAGGTGAGCTGAGCGAAGGCACATGACACGGAACAGGTCGGCGCAGCTCAGGGTACGCACGCCCGCATCGCCCTTGTACCGCTCGATGATGCGTCCGAAGGTCTTCCAGGGAACGAACTCCATCACCTGTGCGAACAGCGTCTTGCCCACGTTCATGCGTCACCTCGGGTCGGTCTGACCCGAGAGCATCGCAAATCGGCTGCTCAAGATGGGGCATCGCGGTGGTTGTACGAGGAGCGAGCCTCTGGCCTCTACCTTGGTCTCGAGCCGTCGAGCCCGGAGCCGGACTTTGCCCCGCATTCCACGCCATGCTGTACCTCTCCGGAAAGCCCGTAATTCAAATCGTGGACACCCCTATGAAGCCGCAAGCACCAGTCAATGCCGACTTTGCGGCAGGTGGTCACCAAAACAACCGGACACTACTGGCTCGATCCCTATCTCAACGTGCTCGCCGCGCAGGTCACCGTGCTGGCCGACCGCGAGGTGGCGGTTGGCCTGCGGGCGCAGCAGATGGTGGCGAGCGTGCAGCTGATCAAGGCACTCGGCGGCGACTGGAACCTGCGGCAGCTGCCGTCGCCGGCCGAGCTGGCCGCCGCGCCGGCCCGCGGCGCGGCGCAGCCGCGGCGGTGAGGAGGCAGAGGCGAGAGGCAGGGGCGAGAGGCCTGGCCAAGCGAGGTGGCGATGGGTCAGGAAAGGGCACCGGCAACCAATTCTGCAATCGCGCCTTGCACTCTGATCAGGGCGGCAAATTGAGCAACCTCCTCTGGCAAGCAAGCCTGCCATTCCGCCATCGTCCTCTGAAAACCGTAGTCATCATGGATGACCAGCAGCCACGGCTTGGCCACTTGGCGCAGCTTGTGGAGTTTCTGGAGGATGGCGTGTCTCAGCAAGGCCGCCAGCTTGCGCTCATGACGGGTGATCAAACCGCCGGCGGGAAGTGCCACCGGGTCCAGGGAATTGCCTTCCTCGCGGCGCTTGAGGATTGAGATCTCTGTGGCGTCCACCCTGCAGACTATCGTGCGGCTTCCGGACCGCTCCTCGCCTGCCGTGGTCTGCATGTAGCGCGTAGCGCCCTCGACGATGGAGCCCCTTGATGCCTTGAGCCTTCGCAACGGCGGCAGATAGATCATGAAGGTTCCCGGGATCACCGTCGCGGCTGAAACCAGCTTGCAGATCTCGCCGCCAACGCTCAGTAGCTCCTTAGCGAGGCCGGGCCAGCTCCATTGCTTGCCACCGACGGTCGTGGACCCATGGATACTGGTGATCTCCACGGCGAAGCGGCGGCCGAGCATCTCCAAGTGCAGATCCGGTGGATCACGGTCAACGATGGTCGATTGAAAGGATACGCCAAGGCGCGTTAGCAGCGCTTCGAGGGCTCTCTTGGCCGCTCCTTCACACTCATTGAGCTTACGCATCAGGCACGCCTTCATCGCTGTTTCCGGTGGCCCTGGCCGGACCACGAGGTGTTGCGTCCGCGGCTCGCTGATAGGCGGCAGCGAGTTGCCGACGTTCATCGTGGCATGGAGTGCGCCAAGCGGCCGACCGGCAGAGTGTAACTGCCCCGCTCATCACTATAATGCAGCCGACGTGGAGTGGTCGAGGTCGCTTCCGGTCGGGGACCATGGCTGCCGCGCAGCCTGATGGCCGGCGTTGGCCGGGTAGGTGCAGGACGGATCGGCTGGCAACGGCCGCAATCTGCGCAGCAAGAGTTCAGGGGCCACCAAGTGGACTGCGGCGGCAATCATGGTCAACGCAAGGCTTTTGAACAATCATGGGAGATGGGTTCGTGTGGAGTGAGAGCGGTCTTCCCGGCGGCAGCTTTGTCGATAGTCCAGAGGGTCGTATCGCCATGGCGCGCTCCCGTCGCCATCGGCGACTGCATCTCGATCTTGCCATCGAGCCGCAATCAAAATCGGCGATGTCGCGGGCCGAGAAGATTGCCCTGCAGGATCAGGTTGCGCAGCGGATGCGGCAACTGCGGCGGCGGAGGTTTCGCGGCAGGGTGGCTGCCGAGATCAGGCTGGCAGCCACTGCGCCCACGCCGCCACACCTCTATGCGGCAACCAAGAACATCCTGGACCTGTTCGGAACTCCCTTGGACAGCCGCTTGCGGCGACAGGGGCTGGTTTATATGGACGATGCGCAGGTACGTGCGCTATCGGTGATCTACGACGTGAGCGCCGAGAGTCCTGGTATCAGCGCCACCTTTGCCCCATTGAGTGATTTTGTGCTGGACTTAGGGCTCGCTTCGGACATCGAGATAGGGATCCTGCCGGGCGCCGAGGATCGGCATGATGGATTTGGCGACAGGCGCGCCGATCACGACGCCATCGAGCAGTTTTCCAGGTTAAGAGCCGATCCACTGCCACTGCCGCCTGACACCATGAAGCGCCTGCTCATGGATGCTCAGCGCGAGGCGCAGGCCGCGACTCTGGCGCCGTCCCGCCTCCGCGCCCATGAGCTCCACTCTCTCTATGCGGCAGCTGCGACCCAGAGCCAGCAGCCGGATCTCCCTCGGCCCAAGAAGCTGCTCGAGCTCGCCAAGGCGAGCCACCATGCGATGCTGAACCGCTGGTTCGTGGAGTCGCCGATCCGCGTTCACCTGCCACGCCCACCGATGCGGACCGGCGAGAGAGCAAGCTTTCGCCGCGAGGTGGAAGGAGCTCTCGAGCGGTTCGAAAGACCTCTGGGCGGTCTCTTTCAGCCATTCCTGACGCCGATCGCGCTCGAGGTGGTCTACAAACCGCCGCTAGGAACCGGCGCGTCGCGCGGCGACCTCGACAATCTGATGCGCATCGTGCTCGGTTGCTTCACCCGACGCTTCAGACCACCGGCCAGCCTCTCGAAGGCCTTGGCTCTCCCGCCTTACGACGCCGCGGTGGCTGGCCGCGGTTCACGTTCGCTGCTGCGGCTGTCACCTAAGTCCATCGAGTACTCGGTTGCCAGAATGGATGTGTTCGAGGTGGCCATGGATGACACGCCCGGCTTTTTCATCATGGGAGTTGCCGCCGACTTCCCGGTTGGCGGAAGTGTATGGTCGCAGGCGGACGATCGGATCAGGGAATGGGAAGAGCGATTCGATCGTCGCCGGTGGTGAGCTGTCCTGGCCGGCACCCGGTGGAACGATCCTGGACGCGCGTCGTATCCGCGGACGCGATCAGGCGGCGAGAATTCGCGCCTGATCGAGCAGCGAGAGGTCTAGCGGTTTGGTGCGCGTGGCGGCCTCGGCGAGCGGCGTCGTGGGGATCGTGCCGTGTGGCCGACCAGCACGTCCTCATCCGGTGAGCGCCAGACCATGGGCCTCGGTAGATCTATGGCTTACGCCACTTGTCGGGTCTACCCTTGGAGGTGTGTCGAACTCGCTCCACATGGATCGCGGCATCAGGCTCGAGCTGCCGTGCACTGTCAATGGCTTCGGCTTGAGTACCCTTTACGGTGCTGGCTCTTTCTGAGTTGGGCCGTCGCACGGCGTAGTCGCCCTGGGGCCGACGTTCGATGTACAACTCCTTCTTTTCCGCCATAGGCATCCCCTATTGCCTTACCAGTTCGCTTACGTGGTGGTGGTATGGTGCGGTACTTCGCGGCGAATTCGGCTTCCGTCAAGTAACGCCGTGGATTGAATTTACTCTTCTCGAGGACCGCAACCAGTCGATTGAGTGCTGTCGAGACATCGGGATAAAACTCGTCTGAGCCCTCACCGTACACCGTCTCAGGGGACGAAGAGAGGCCAAAACCTCCTCCGGGGCGCCATTCGACTGTCGCGCGAAGATCCCGTAGAGTCAGGTCAAGCCAGCTGCTGGCCTCGGGAGCTACGGCAAGGTCCAGGCGTGCTTCGACGCCCGGGATCTCCTCGCGGACGCGAGACTCGAGTTGTTGCAGGAGATTCATAGTTCGACTCCCTGGCCGTCGGCGCCGGGCTTGGCGAATTCGACGTCGCCTTTCACGGTGCGGATCTCGAATGAGCCATTGGAGCGAATAAATGTGTTGTGCCCTCGGCTGCGGAAGCGTGTGACGTCGGGTCTGCCCGCGACCGCTCGGAAGCTATCAGGCTGGGGAGGATAGAGACGGCCATCGTTCTTCCAGGTGTCAGGGTCAAAGGGCACGCCGCTCAGCTGATCTTCAACCTGATTCATCGTTAGGGAGATGAGGTCGAGAGCGTCGGTAGCCGAAGCCGTGGGTGCTGCCAGTGCGAGGCGGCGGTAAATCTCGGTGAGACGCTCACGCCTGGTGGCGGCTACAATACGCAAACCTCCATTCCGCAGCTGCATGTTACGCCCGGCACATGGCCCGCGCAAGCCCGAGGCGGGTACGCCGGCTGGGCGTAACGCTCGGTCGGCAGGGGGCGGCGCCGAGCGCCCGATTAGGGTCGCACGCCGTGATCAGGCGGCGAGGGTCCGCGCCAGCTCGAGCAGCGAGAGGTCGAGCGGTTTGGTGTGCGTGGCGGCCTCGGCGAGCGGCGTCGTGCCGATGGTGCCGTGGAGCTGGCCGACCAGCACGCCCTGGCCGCCGCTCGCCAGCACGCCGACGGCCGCGGCGCCCAGGCGGCTGGCCAGCAGGCGATCGAAAGCCCCCGGCGCGCCGCCGCGCTGCACGTGACCGAGGACGGTGACGCGCAGCTCGAAGCCGAGCCGGTCGCGATGCTCGGCGAAGTGGCGCTCGAGCTGGAAGGCGTTGCGGGCGCACCCCTCGGCCACCACCACCACGGCGTGCCGCTTGCCGCGCTCGTAGGCGGCGCGGATCAAGGCCGCCAGCTCCTCGGGCGGCGTCTCGCGCTCCGGGATCAGCACCGCCTCGGCGCCGCCGGCGATGCCGGCCATCAGCGCCAGGTAGCCGCAGTGCCGGCCCATGACCTCGACCAGGAAGGCGCGCTGGTGGGAAGAGGCGGTGACCTTGAGGCGGTCGATCGCCTCGAGCGCGACGTTGAGCGCCGTGTCGACGCCGATGGTGATCTCCGAACCGTAGAGGTCGTTGTCGATGGTCGAGGCCACGCCGACCACCGGCAATCCCATCTGCGACAGGGCATGGGCGCCGCGCTGCGAGCCGTCGCCGCCGATGACCACCAGCCCGGAGACGCCGCGCTCGGCGAGCCGATCCAGCGCCCGCCGCCGCGGCTCGGGCTCGCGGAACTCGGGACAGCGGGAGCTGCCGAGCACGGTGCCGCCGAGCTGCACGATGCCGCCCACGGCGCGCGCGTCGAGCGGCGTGAAGTCGCCGGCGATCAGGCCGCCATAGCCGTGACGCACGCCGACGACCTCCCAGCCGCGATCGACGCCGCCACGTACCACGGCGCGGACGGCGGCGTTCATGCCGGGGGCGTCGCCACCGCTGGTGAGGACCGCGATCCTGCGCAGCTCCATGATCTCTCCTCCTCTGGCGTTGCCGGATGTCGCGTCCGGCTCAGGTCCCTACCTTAGGCGACGCGGAGCGCCTGGAGCTTCCCCCATCGGGGTGGTGCGAGCGGCCGCGATGGACGGCTCCGGTGCCACCTCGCGGGGTGGCGCGGCCCCCGCCCCGCGGGATGCCCGCTGCCACCCGAAAGGGGCTTCGGCCCGGGCCGCCGCCGCCGCTACTCTCGCGGCATGGATGCGCCGATCACCACGGCCGAGGAGGACACCATGAGCGAGCATGCCTACATCCGCTGGTTCGAGCAGCTGCAGCTTTCCGACGTGCCGGCCGTGGGCGGCAAGAACGCCTCCTTGGGCGAGATGATGCGCGCCCTGCGCGGCGAGGGGGTGCGGGTGCCCGAGGGCTTTGCCATCACCACCGACGCCTACTGGGTGCTGCTCGGTACCAGCGGCATCGGGGCGTCCATCGCCGCCGAGCTGGACGCCATGCGCCGCGGCGCCAAGCCGCTGGCCGAGGTGGGGAGGGCGATCCGCCGCCTGTTCGCCCTTGCCGCCTTCCCCGCCGGGATGGCGGAGGCGATCCGGCTGGCTTACCGCGAGCTCGCCCGCCGCGCGGGCACGGAGCGGGAGCCGAGCGTCGCGGTGCGAAGCAGCGCCACCGCCGAGGACCTGCCGGAGGCGAGCTTCGCCGGCCAACAGGAGACCTTCCTCAACGTCCACGGCGAGGAGGAGCTGCTGGCCGCCTGCAAGCGCTGCTACGGCTCGCTGTTCACCGACCGCGCCATCAGTTACCGCGAGCGTCTGGGCATCGACCACGCCCGGGTCGCGCTGTCGATCGGCGTGCAGCGGATGGTGCGCTCAGATCTCGCCGGAGCGGGTGTGATGTTCACCCTCGACACCGAGAGCGGCTTCCCCGACGTGGTGCTGATCAGTGCCGCCTGGGGGCTGGGCGAGACGGTGGTGCAGGGCACCGTCAACCCCGACCAGTACACCGTCTTCAAGCCGCTCCTGGGGCGGTCCGAGCTGCGCCCGATCCTCGAGAAGCGGCTGGGCGAGAAGGCGCGCAAGCTGGTCTATGCGAGCGGCGGCAGCGCGACGACGGTCGACGTCGAGACCAGCGACAAGGAGCGCCGCGGCTTCGTCCTGGCCGACGAGGAGATCCTGCAGCTGGCGCGCTGGGCCGCCGCCGTCGAGCGCCACTACGGCGTGCCGATGGATCTCGAGTGGGCCAAGGACGGCGCCACCGGTGAGCTCTACCTGGTGCAGGCGCGGCCCGAGACGGTGCAGGCGCGCCGCCGTGGCGGCGCGGTGCGCACCTACCGGCTGCGGGAGAAGGGCGCAACCCTCGTCACCGGCGTGGCGATCGGCGAGGCGGTGGTGAGCGGCAGGGTGCGCCGCCTCGCCAGCCCGGCCGAAGGGGCGGCGATCGAGCAGGGCGACATCCTGGTCACCGAGATGACCGATCCCGACTGGGGGCCGGTGCTCAAGCGGGTGGCCGGCGTGGTGACCGACTTCGGCGGCCGCACCTGCCACGCCGCCATCGTCGCCCGCGAGCTGGGTATCCCGGCGGTGGTCGGCACCGGCAACGCCACGCACCTGCTCGCCGAGGGTCAGGAGGTCACCCTGTCGTGCGCCGAAGGCGCGACGGGGAAGGTCTACGCCGGCCGGCTCGCCTTCGAGACCACGGCGGCGGAGATGGACGAGCTGCCGGCGACGCGCACGCGCCTGATGGTCAACCTCGCCGATCCGGGCTCGGCCTTCCGCTGGTGGCGCCTGTCGCGTGGTGGCATCGGTCTGGCGCGGATGGAGTTCATCATCAGCAACCTGATCAAGGTGCATCCGATGGCGCTGGCGCACTTCGACCAGCTCACCGACGAGGCGGCGCGCCGCGAGATCCTGGAGCTGACGCGCGGCTATGCCGACCGCAGCGACTACTTCGTCGATCTCCTGGCCCGCGGCATCGCCACCCTCGCGGCCTCCTGCTATCCGGCGCCGGCCATGGTGCGGCTGAGCGACTTCAAGACCAACGAGTACGCCGCCCTGCTCGGCGGCCGGCAGTTCGAGCCGCACGAGGAGAACCCGATGCTCGGCTGGCGCGGGGCGTCGCGCTACTACAGCCCCGGCTACCGCGACGGCTTCGCCCTCGAGTGCCGCGCGATCCGCCGCGCTCGCGAGGAGATGGGGCTCGCCAACCTGGTGGTGATGGTGCCGTTCTGCCGCACGCCGGAGGAGGCCGACCGGGTCCTGGCGGAGATGGCGCTGCACGGTCTCGAGCGCGGCAAGGACGGCCTCGAGGTCTACGTCATGTGCGAGATCCCCGCCAACGTGATCCTTGCCGACCGCTTCGCGGCGCGCTTCGACGGCTTCTCGATCGGCAGCAACGACCTCACCCAGCTGGTGCTGGGGGTGGACCGCGACTCGGCGGGTCTCGCCTACCTGTTCGACGAGCGCGACGAGGCGGTGGTGATCATGATCCGGCAGGCGATCGCCGCCGCCCATGCCGCCGGCCGCAAGGTGGGCATCTGCGGTCAGGCGCCCAGCGATTACCCGGAGTTCGCCGAGCTGCTGGTGGACGCCGGCATCGATTCGATCTCGCTCAACCCCGACAGCCTGATCGCGGTGCGCCGGCACGTCGCCGCCTGCGAGCAGCAGCCAGGACCCACCTGCAAGTGGCCAGCCGGCGTGCCGCCGGCCGTTGCCGCGCCGCCGGCCCCCCAAGGGGCCGTCGCGGGCGCCGCCAAAGCGGCCGTCGCGAAGTAGGGGAGGGAGCCATGGACGTTTCGATAAAGAGCACGGCGCTGGCGCTGGTCCTGATGGCCGCCGCCGGCATGCAGGCCGCGGCGCGCGCCCAGGAGCCGCTGCCCGCGGTCGATCAGCTGCTGCGGGCGGCGCTTGCCGGTTCGCCGCCGCCGCCGGCGGTGCGCCGGCACGGTGAGCGCCTGCAGGCCTGGACCGCGCTCCAGGACTTCTATCGCCGGCGCGGCTTCGCGCTCGCCTGGTGGGACGTGGCGGGCGAGAAGCCGGCGGTCGGCCGGTTGCTGGCGGCGCTCGACGAGGTGGCCGGCGACGGCCTCGACCCGCGGCTCTACCCCGCGGCGGAGCTGCGCGAGGCGCTGGCGAAGGTGCGCGGTTCGCTGGCGGACACGCCGGGCGCCATGGCGGCGGCGCGGGGGCAGCTGGCGGCGCTCGACGTCGAGCTGAGCTACACCTTCCTGGCGCTCGCGGCCCATCTTGCGATCGGCCGTGTGCAACCGGCCGAAACGGTGAAGGTGGGCTGGCACACCCGGCCGCCGGAGGTCGATCTCGTCGCGGCCTTGCAGCGCGCGGTCGAGCCGCCGCAGGAGGTGGCGGCGACGCTGGCGGCGCTCGCGCCCGGCGCCGCGGGCTACACCGGCTTGCGCCGGGCGCTGGCGGTCTCCCGCGCCCAGGCGGCAGCGGGCGGCGGCGAGCCGTCGCTCGCCGGACGGATCCGCCAGATCGAGCTCAATATGGAGCGCTGGCGGTGGCTGCCGGACCTCGGCGACCGCTACGTGCTGGTCAACGTGCCGGATTTCCGGCTCGCCGTCGTCGACGGCGACCGCGAGGTGATGAGCATGCGGGTGATCGTCGGCAAGGCCCAGCGGCGGACGCCGGTGTTCAGCGACCTGATGAGCCAGATCGTGCTCAATCCCGCCTGGCATGTGCCGGACTCGATCGCGGCGCACGAGCTGGCGCCGGCGCTGCTGCGGGACCGGGGGTACCTGAAGCACGAGGGGATCGAGATCCGGCGCGGCGCGGCGGGGGAGGCGGTCGATCCAGGGAAGCTCGGCGCCGGCGAGATCGCGCAGCTCGGCCGGCCAGGCTCGCCCTTCCGCCTGGTCCAGCCGCCGGGTCCGCACAACGCGCTGGGCCGCTACAAGTTCGTCTTTCCCAACCAGTACGACGTCTATCTTCACGATACCCCCAACGGCAAGCTGTTTTCCCGCGACGACCGCGAGCTGAGCCATGGCTGCGTGCGGGTGGAGGAGCCGGCCGCGCTCGCGGCCTATCTGCTGGCGGACGACGCGCGCTGGACGCCTCAGGCCGTGGCCGCCCAGATCGCGAGCGGCAGGACCGCCACGATCCCGCTGGCGCGGCCGATCGCGGTGCACATCCTCTACCTGACCGCCTGGGTGGACGGCGCCGGCACGCTCGAGCTCCGCCGCGACATCTATGGCCACGACGCCTGGCTCGATGCCGCGCTGGCCGCCGAGATGCCGCTGTGGGAGGACCTCGACGGGCTCCGCGCGGCGCTCGCCGGCGGCCGGTAGCGGCGCCGCATGGGGCTCGGGGCGCCGCACCCGTGAGGTCGTTCTCCGCCTTCGGCTAGCCGGGATCGAGGTTAGCGGTGTTGCCGGCTTCGCCGAAGAAGCGGTAACCGTTCCTTCCCGCCGCCTTGACGGCATACATGGCCTCGTCGGCGCGAGCGGTCAGCAGCTCGGCGGAATCGCCGTCGCGGGGCAGCATGCTGACGCCGACGCTCATGCTCACCGCGAGCGAGGAGCCCTGGTGGCTGATGGGCCGCCGTAGGTTTGCCAGCAGCTTCTCGATCAGCCGCCGGGCGTCGGCCGCCGAACCGATGTCGGGCAGGATGATGGCGAACTCATCGCCGCCGAGCTCCGGACCCTCGGTCGCCAGCGGGCTCAGGCTGACCTCGACGGGGAAGATGCCGCCATCCTTGCGGCGCGCGTGGAGATCGAGCTCGGCGCCCATGGGGTGGGTGCTGGCCGCGGCGGCGAAGCCCAGGGGGGGCCTGGTGGGCAGAGGTTACCCAGTATCCCAATGCCGCCGACGGTCATCATCAGCCACAGGATAAACGTCTCTTCGAGTGACGATCGAGAAAGAGGGCCCGACTGGAATCACGGCGGAATAGGAAAATGATTCAAAAGCCTGGCGCCGAAACGCGGCACGCCCACATTCTCACCCGTGATCATTGCGGAGGATCGGCGGCTGATCATCGAGCCGATAGCTGGCTGGCCCGCTGACCCGCAGCTCCAGCGCGAGGGGGATGCCGCCCAGGGCGAGCGCCGCCAGCAGCGGCAGGCGCGCCGTTCGCGCCCCAACCCCAAGGCCGAAGCGCAGCACGAGATGCACGACGATGGCCCCGCCCGCGGCGCCGGCGATGAGGCTGGTGCGGCGCCGCCGCAGGCTGGCCGCCGGTGGCGGCGGTGCCCGGCGGCGGCGGAGCGGTGGCCGCTCCCGGCGAGGGCGGCGGGCTCGGGTCGGTCGGGGGCATCAGCGCTCTCCAGCTCGAGCGCGCTTCCTCAGCCGGCCTTGGCCAGGCTGCGGATATAGTCCACCACCTGGCCGATCTGAGCGGCGCTCAGCTTGCCCTTGAACGGCGGCATCTTGCCCTTCCCGTTGGTGATCGCCGCCGCGAGGTCGGCGTCCTTCATCGCCCGGATCTCCGGCTTTCTCAGGTCCTGGACCTTGAGCGCCTTGCCGATCGGCGTGTTGCCGCTGCCGTCGGCACCGTGGCAACCCACGCACTGCTCCTTGTACACCGCGCCGCCGGCAGCCACCGAGGCGGCGTCGGCGCGTGCCGCCGCCGGCATCGCCAGGGCGGCGAGCACCAGGGCTGCGATCGTGGTGGCGAGCACCGCCGTTGCCACCGCGGCCATCGGGAATGCGGGCCTCCCAACCTGTCTCGTCATGCGGGTGATCTCCTCTCTTGGTTTTCTCTTTGGCTTTCACCGGATTCGCCGGCTCCGGATCCCCGGACCGCTCGGTCTAGGGACCGGCCGCGTCGCGCTGCGCCGCCAGCAGGAAGGCGACCAGCGCCTGCATGTCCTCATCCTTGAGCTGCACCGGCTGCATGCCGCCCTGCTGCATGTCCGGCCGCGGTGCGCGCACCAGCGCCGTCAGCTGCACGGGCGAGAAGCGCCGGCCCAGGTTGGCGAGGGCGAACAGCCCGCCGCCGCCGTGTCCCTGCGCTCCATGGCAGCCCGAGCACCCCTCGCTCTCGAACAGCAGGGCGCCCTTGGCCGCCGCCGCACTCAGCGCCGAAGGCTGCGCGGCCGCGGCGCCGGCGCCCGAGCCGGGACCGAGACTCTCCTCGGGCACGAATGGCGCCGCGGCGTAGACCCGCTCCGCCTCCTCTTGCGCGGCGAGCTTCGCGCGCACCGCCGGGTCGCGCCGGTCCTCGGCCCCCGACTGCACACCCAAGAACACCAGGGCGGCGAACACCAGCAGCAGGCTGCCGACCGCCACCGGGCGGCGCAGCGGCCGGCGCTCCGGCGAACGGTCGAGAAACGGCAGCGCGAAGAGTGCCAGCACCACCACCGCCGGGATCACCACGATCCCGAGCACCGCGGCCGCGCCCTGGAAATACTTGATGAACTGGAACACCGGCAGGTAGTACCACTCGGGCCGCGGCAGATACGTGGCATCGGCCGGGTTGGCAACCGGCCCGAGCGCCACCGGCCGCCGCCAGGCCAGGGCTCCCAGGATCACGATCAGGCCGATGCCGAAGACGAAATCCTTGAACACCTGCGCGGGAAAGAACGTCTCGACCCGCAGCTGCCGCAGCTCCTCGGCCGGGCGCGGCGGCCCTGCCGCTCCCGCCTTGCGGAAGAGGAAAAGATGGGCGGCCACGGCGGCGAAGATCATCGCCGGGATCAGGAAGACGTGCAGGGTGAAGAACCGCGACAGCGTCAGCGTCCCCATCTCGCTGCCGCCGCGCAGCAGCAGCTTCAGGAAGCCGCCGGCGAGCGGCACCTCCGAGGCGATGTTGGTGCCGACGGCGGTGGCGAAGTAGGCCTTCTGGTCCCAGGGCAGCAGGTAGCCGGTGAAGGCCATGCCGAGCACCAGCAGCAGCAGGAAGCACCCCATCAGCCAGAGCAGCTCGCGCCGCCCCTTGTAGGCGCCGTAGACGTAGGTCTGCGCCAGGTGCAGCATCAGCAGCAGCACCATGACGCTCGAGCCGTAGGCGTGCAGGCTGCGCAGGAAGCTGCCCATCGTCACCTGCTTCTGGATGAAGCTCACGGTGGTGTGGGCGTGATCGGCCGACGGCACGTAGTAGAGCGCCAGAAACACCCCGGTGACGATCTGGTTGACCAGGATGAACAGCAGGCCGCTGCCGAACACATAGGCCCACCGCGAACCGCCGGGGATCGGCTCGTCGAGAGCCGTCGCCATCATCCGGCGCCAGCCCAGCCGCAGGTCCAGCCAGTGCGCCAGTCGCGTGCCGCGCCCGGCCGCGGCGCCGCCCGGCCCGGCGCTCATCCGACCACCTCGCGGTCCCGCACCAGCGGCCGGTAATACTGATACCTCACCCAGAGCTTCCCGCCCTCCACTTTGACCGGCAGCGGATCGAGCCCGCGCGGTGGCGGACCGCTCAGCCGCTCGCCTTGCCGGTCGAAGTTGCCGTTGTGGCAGGGACAGATGAAACGGCCGCGGTCGCCGTGCCAGATCGCCACGCAGCCGAGGTGCGGGCAGGTGCCGGAGAGCACCACCAGGCCCCCCTTGGCGCCGCGGGTCACCCACACCGTCTGCTTGACCGTGGTCGCCCGCCAGCCGTCGACCCGCCGGAAGCTGACCTCCGCGCGCACCGGCTCAGTGGCGCCTCCGAACTCCTCGGCGCTGCCCAGCGCGAACCAGTCGGCGCCGCCGCCGGGGTGCAGCACCGGGTGAATCGCGAAGCGGATCAGCGGCACCGCCATCATCGCTCCCACCACGGCGCTGATCGAGCCGACCAGAACGCCGAAGAACGAACGCCGCGTCGCCGGCACCACCTCGCCACACGGAGCGCCCCCGGCATCGCCGTGCGGATCACCACCGCTCATCTCGCCTCCCCGCGGCCGGGCCGCCCTGAGCACCGCCTCGTCACGGTCAGAACGCCCACAGCAGGTTCACCACGCCCAGGTTGGTATGGACGCCCGGAATCTCCTGGCGCCCGGCCTCGAGCGCCAGGCGTGCCGAGGTGGTGGCCCGCTCGAAAACCTTCACCGTCGCACCCACCGTGCCCTGGCGAGTGCGCAGCTGCCCGGTCTCGTCCTGCGTCGTGGTGTCGTCATAGCGTGCGAACAGCGCCGCCCAACCGCATGGATAGCCGTTCACCTGCGCGTAGTAACCGTGGATCTTGCGATCCGGGGTCACGGTCGCCACCTGATCCTTGCCGAAGAGATAGGCGCCGGCGACGCGCCAGCGGCTCGCGGAGTAGTTGGCGAACACCCCCTCGCGCTGGTAGCTGTCGTCGAGCTGCGGCGGCAGCGTCGGATCGCCGAGATCGTAGCCACCGTGATGATAATACAGGCCGACGCCGCTGACGCCGTCCGGCGTCGCCTCGAGCGAGCCGTAGAAGTCCTTGTGCTTGCCCACCGACGCTTGCCCGGACACGTCGTCGCCGTTGAGCACTCCTGCCTGCACGAAAAACATCTGGTACCGCCCGCCGACGTCGACGCCGTTGTCGTTGCGGTCGGGGGTGAACGGGTTGGCGTTGAGCGTCGTGCTCGACAGGATCAGGGGATCGCTGGCGCCGGCCTCGAGGCCGTTGCCGTAGTTGCGCAGCAGCGTCGGCGAGAGGCGGCCGCCGCGCGCCGTGAAGTAGGCGTCGTCGCCCCATTCCTTCGTGTACTGCAGATAGGCCGCCTCGATCTCGTTGTTGATGTTGGCATTCACGTAGCCGGAGAAGTTCTCGGTGAAGGCGCCACCCGCGTGCAGGTGGAACTCCGGCGAGTTGAACTGGTTGGTCGTGCCCGACGCGGCGTCGTACTCCCACTCGACGTGGGCGGCGACCAGGTGGGTCCAGTCCTTGTCGAAGCCGTCGCCCTTGAAGCGGTGGCCGCGGCGCAGGAAATCGAGCCCGGTGGCGGTGAGCTGGAGCGCCGGCCAGCTGTGGCAGGTGTTGCAACCGACATTGTAGCGTCGTGCCCACATCGGCACCGCCGCGCTCGGCCGGCAGAGCGCCAGGGCGCCGGCACCACCGAACAGGGCGACCAGCATCAGGGCCCGGCATCGCGAAGCTCTCATCGTTCCTCCTCTCGAGCGCTGCTGCCGGTGCCGCCTCGCACGGCGCAGTGGCAGCCGGCGTCCGCTCGTCGAGGGGACTCTACTCCACGGCGCTGGCCACCGGCGCCACCCTTCGAGGTGGGTGCAGGCCGCCACGGGGTGGCTGCCGCGCCTCGGGTCACCGCCGCCGCGGTCCTGCGGTACGGACGCCGCGCTCCTATGGCTGGGCATGCCCGCGCTTCCTGAGCGTCGTGTCCCAGGTCGGGCGCGAGGTGATTGCGGCGATCTGCGACGCCGAGCCGTGGCGCCGGCCCCGGCTCGGCGTCACCGTCTCTCGGCTAGCGCCAACGCTCGACCCGTGATAGGAACGCTTGCCCAGAGCTGATCGCGCACGCCGCACACGCGATGGGTGCGGGAGAGCACATGGAACCTCCAGGCCAAGAGGCGACGGGATCGTCGCTGGCAAGAGACCCCGGACCGTCGCGGACGGTGGACGACGCTGCGGCCGACGAGCTGTTGCGCTACCGGGCGCTCTTCGACAATCCCGTGTTCGGCGTGCGCGTCTCGGCGGTGGCGGCGGGCGGGCACATCATCGACTCCAACGCGGCGTACCAGCGGATGACCGGCTACTCTGCGGCGGAGCTGCGCGCCCGGACCCTCCTGGACGTCACCCACCCCGACGACCGCGCCCACAACCGCGAGCTCTATGAGCAGCTGGCGGCAGGCCGCACCACCTCCTATCAGATCGAGAAGCGCCTGCTGCGTCGGGACGGCTCGTCGTTCTGGGTGCGCCTGACGGCGGTGGCGCTGCTCGGACCGGATGGCCGCGCCACCCACCATCTCGGCCTCGTCGAGGACATCGACGACCGGCGGCGGACCCTCGACGAGCTCGCCCAGACCAGCGAGCGGCTGCGTGCCGTGCTCGACTCCGCCGTCGACGGCATCGTGATCATCGACAAGGAGGGGACCATCCAGCAGGTCAATCCGTCGGTGCAGAAGATGTTCGGCTATGCCCCCGAGGAGCTTCTGGGGCAGAACGTCAAGCTGCTCATGCCCTCGCCGTACCGCGACGAGCACGACGGCTATCTCGAGCGCTATGGCAGGACTGGCGAGGCACGGATCATCGGCATCGGCAGGCAGGTCGAGGGCCGCCGGCGCGATGGCTGCACCTTCCCGCTGGACCTCGCGGTGAGCGAGGTCCGCCATGGCAAGGAGCTCTTCTTCCTGGGCACGCTGCGCGACATCGGCGAGCGCCTGCGGCTCGAGGGCGAGCTGCGGCAGGGGCAGAAGATGGAGGCCGTCGGCCGGCTCGCCGGGGGGGTGGCGCACGACTTCAACACCCTGCTCGGCACCATCCTCGGCTACAGCGAGATGCTCCTCTCCCGCCTGCCGCCCGCCGAGGCCAGCCGCGCCCCCGTCGAGCGCATCCATCGCGCCGCCCAGCGCGGGGCGCAGCTGACCCGCCAGCTGCTGCAGTTCAGCCGCCGGCAGGAGATCACGGCGCAGCAGATCGACCTGCAGAGCGTCCTCGCCGAGATCGACACGCTCCTCGACCGCCTGGTGCGCGAGGACGTGCGCCTGCGTCTCGACGTCGAGCGCGGCCTTGGCAGGGTGTGGGGCGATGCCGGCGAGATGCACCAGCTGCTGCTCAACCTGGTGGTCAACGCCTGCGACGCCATGCCCGAGGGCGGCAGCCTAACCATCGCGCTGCATGGCCTCGAGGCTGCCGCGGAGCTGCCGGTGGTCGGCGGACGCCTGCCCCCCGGAACCTACGTCCGGCTCGAGGTGACGGACACCGGTACCGGGATGGACGAGCGGCTGCTCGCGCGCATCTTCGAGCCCTTCTTCACCACCAAGGAGCCGGGCAAGGGTACCGGTCTCGGCCTCGCCATGGTGCATGCCGCCGTCAAACGCAGCAAGGGTGGCATCGCGGTTCGGTCGCGGCCCGGCCAGGGCACCACCTTCCAGGTCTATTTTCCCGTCGCCGCTCCTGCAACCGGCGAACCGCCCATCGCCGCCGTCCCGGCGGCGGCCGCCGGCGAGGCCGCCGAGCCGGCCTCGGGGCGCGCCACCATCCTCCTCGTCGAGGACGACGACATGTTCCGCGAGCTGATGCGCCAGGTGCTCGCCAATCACGGCTACAGCGTGCTGGCGGCGCCGAACCCGGAGGTGGCGCTGGCGCTCGCCGAGGCGAGCGGCGCCGGCGTCGAGCTCCTGCTGAGCGATGTGATCATGCCGGGCGGCACCGGCGCCGATCTCGCCCGCCAGCTCACCGCCCGCCAGCCCGGCATGAAGGTGGTGCTCATGTCGGGATACACCGACGACGTGCTCTCCGACCGCCAGCCGGATCGCTCCCTCGCCCACGCCTTCCTCGAGAAGCCGTTTCCGACCAGTGATCTCCTGCGGCTGCTTGCAGACCTGCTGCAGCCCGCTTGACGCCGCGGCGCCGTCGGCAGCATCTCCCCCGGCCGCTCCCTCGCCCACGCGCCGCTCGCCACCGCCCCTATCCGGTGGCGGTGGGCAGCAGCAGGTCCAATGCCGGCCGCTCGCCACGGTTGCCGGCCTGCAGGGTGCCGCCGAGCAGACGCGCCAGCTCTCGCGCCACCGGCAGCGCCAGGCTCCGGCCGCCGCGCGCCCGTGCCGTCTGCAGCCGCTCGCCGAATGGCTCGAACAGCACGTCCTGAGCGGCCTCCGGCAGCGGCGGACCGTCCGAGGAGATGACCGCGCGCAGTTTCTCGCCCTCGAGATCCAGGCGGTAGGACACCTCCGACCGGGCCTGTCCCACCGCGGCGCCGAGCAGCAGGCCCAGGAGGCGCCGCAGGCGGTCCGGATCGGTGCGGAACCGCCGCGGCAGGGCCGGGTCGATCGAGCCGGTCACCGCGATACCGTGCTCCCAGGCCCGCGTTCGGACCGCCGCCTCGACCTCCTCCATCAGCGGCTCGAGCGCGATCTCGCCGGTCTTCATGGCGACCCGGCCTCCCACCAGCCGCGTCAGCTCCGCCATGTCGCCGACGAGGGACTGCAGATCGCGCGCGACCTCGCGCATGGCTTCGCAGTGGCGCTGCTCCGGCTCGCCGAGGCGCCCTGCAGCAGCCTCGAACAGCAGGTCGGCGAGCATGCCAAAGCTGGCCAACGGCGTCCGCAATTCGTGCGCAAACGCCGAGACGAAGCGCAGCCACTGCTCAGGTGTCCGCAGGTAGTTCTGCCCGTCTTCGCCCATGGTGTGCTTTCCCTCCGCGCATCCGCCCCTTGCGGACATCACGGCAGCGATCATGGCGCCTGCGCCGAGTTCGAGGCAACATACCAGGGGGCGGCTCGCCGCCCGCCCCGCAGGGTGGGCTCGGGCGCCGCGCTTACGCAGGCGCGGTGCAACCGGGCTACAATGTCTCGGCGCGCCAGCCAGAGGCGAAGGAGAACCCGCATGAGGATCGTGATCGCCGACGATCACGTACTGTTTCGCGATAGCCTGCGCAGCCTCCTCGAGGCGCGCGGCGTCGAGGTCGTGGGCGAGGCCGGCAACGGGCGCGAGGCCTGCGAGCTCGCGCGCCGGCTGGGGCCCGACCTCGTGCTCATGGACCTCTCCATGCCCGGCATGGACGGCCTCGCCGCCACCCGGCAGCTCAGCGCCGACCTGCCGGCGGTCAAGGTGGTGATCCTCACCGCCGCCGAGGAGGACGAGCACCTCTACGAGGCGATCAAGGCCGGAGCCCAGGGTTACCTGCTCAAGAACCTCAAGGCCGACGACTTCTTCGCTCTGCTCGAGCGCACCGAACGGGGCGAGCCGGCCCTGACGCCGGCCATCGCCCGCAAGCTCCTCGAGGAGTTCGCGCGGCCGACCCATCCGGCGGTCGCGGCGCCCGCGGACCCCGACGCGCTCACCGCGCGCGAGCTCGAGATTCTCGAGCTGCTGGTCCAGGGGGTGACGACCAACCGTCGTCTCGCCAAGCAGCTCGGGGTGAGCGAGAACACGGTCAAGTTCCACGTCCGCAACCTGCTCGACAAGCTGCACTTGCACAACCGCACCCAGGCGGTGGGCCACGCCCTGCGCCGCGGCCTGGTCGACGCTGACGACGGTAAGCTGGCCTGAGGCGCTCGCCGCCGCGCTCAGTCGCGGAAGATCTCGAACGGCACCTCGCAGATTAGCCCATTGATCTGCAGCGCCGCGAAGATCGCGGCGCCGGGCCGGCCGAACTTCTCGTTGTAGAGCTCGATCAGACCGTCGTATTGGCTGTAGAAGCTGACGGCAAACCGCAGGTCTCGGGTTTGCGCGCCTGCACCGCCGAGCATCCGGACGCCCGCCCGCCGCCCGAGCCACCCGGCAGGGTGGCTGCCGGTCGCCGGCCCCCACCCCCTTGCGGGCAGGGACTCTCCCGCCAATCGGCGCCGTCCGCTCCACCTCCTCGGGTGTGCCCGTGCCGGTTGCCGGCGCGCATGATCGATTCCATCATGACGACCACTCACCTGACGTTCGCCCGCCGCATCCTTCCCCTGATCGCCGTCCTCGCCGCTTCGGCGGCGGCTGCAATCTTCCTGGCCGCGGCCGCTCCCGCCACCCCGACGGCGCCGTTCACTCTGATGCCGGGCAGCCGGCTCTGGCTGACCGGCGATTCCACCTTGCATCCGTATTCGAGCAACGCAACCCAGGTCGATGCGACCGCCGAGCTCGACCCTGCCTTCGCCGCCGGCGCGGCAGACGCGCACGCCGCCATCGCCGCCGGCGCCCTCAAGAGCCTGCGCCTCGCGGTGCCGGTGGCCGGCCTCAAGTCCGGCGAGAGCGGCCTCGACAAGAACCTCGCCAGGGCGCTCAAGCAGGAGGCAGCCCCGGTCATCCGCTTCACCCTCCTCGACTACCAGGCCGTGGCGGCAAAAGACGGCGGCCTGCTCGTCAAGGCGCACGGCCGGCTCGCCATCGCGGGCGTCGAAAAGGACACCGTCGTCGAGGGCACCTGCCACTTCGACGCGACCGGCCTCGCGGTTACCGGCGCCAAGGACCTGCTGATGAGCGATTTCGGCATCAAGCCGCCGGTGCTGATGTTCGGCGCCATCAAGACCGCCGACAAGGTGGTCGTGCATTTCGATCTCAAGCTCAAGGCGCCCGGCGCCGCCGCGACGCAGTGACCCGACGCATCCAAGACAACGACGCATTCCAGAAAGCGAGCGCTCCATGAACGCAAGCCAGAGAAAGACTCCCGCCGCAACCCTGATGTCGCTGGTCGCCTGCTGGACCCTGGCCGTCGCCCTGCCGCCGCCGGCCCACGCCGTGCAGCTGGTGCAAAACGACGAGGTGACGGTCAACATGCACGGCTACCTGCAGACCCTCGGGGTCGCCGAGGACGTGCCGGACAACGTCAAGGACAACTTCCGCCTCTACCTGTTCCTCAAGGAGGCCAGGCTGCGGTGGGACGGTTCGATCTGGGGCGCCACCTTCGACATCATGCTGGCGCCGGGCGGCGAGGATCTCACCCCCAACACCAACAGCGCCTTGGGCCTGCTCGACTTCAGCTTCGAGCTACCGGTGCCGTCCACCAGCTACCGGCTCAAGGTCGGCCAGTTCCTCGTCCCCTACGGCCGCGAGCGCCTCACCGACGACCCCACGATGAGCTTTGGCGATCGCTCGATCGAGAACCTGGGATTCTCCTGGAACCGCGACTACGGCGCCGCGGTGTCCAACTACCAGGGCAAGCTGGCGGCCACCGTCGCCATCATGACGGGGGGCGGCCGCGACGTCCCGCAGCGCTACCTGCCCGAGGACCTGGGCTTTCCGATGGTTGTCGCCCGCATCGGCTACAACGACGGCATCGACAAGGACATCTACCACGTCAGCGCCCAGGGCACGAAACCCGGCAAGGCGGCTTACGTCAACGCCCTTTTCACCAAGGACACGGCCATCGGCCACTCCACCGTGCTCAACGTGCGTGCCACCGACAAGAACCTGCTCATCGACCCGAACTACAACCCGTTCATCGCCAAGGCGCCGTTCAGCCTGGCGAGCATCTGGCAGGTGGGCGGCGACGGGGTCTACCGCGCGCCGATGGGAGCCTTCATGTTCAATGGCGAGGGTCAGGTCGACTACTCGCACTTCAGCAACAAGTATGGCCAGCTCGACCTCAAGGGCGGCAGGCTGCAGGGCGGCGTCGAGAAGGGCCCGTGGGAGGTGAACCTGCGTTATGCCGTGCTCTTCCTCGACACCCGCATGGCCTTCGTCAGCGGCGGCGTCGCCAACCCGATCGTGACCAGCAAGGCGCCGTTGCAGGAGATCACGCCATCGATCACCTATCATTACAAGCCGGGGATCCAGGTGGTTCTGGACGCGCCGCTGCTGGTGCACATGCTGATCTTCCGCGAGAACACGATCGGTTCCTACGTGATGAGCGAGCAGCCCGACCAGGTCACCATCAATCATCCGGGCACCACCGCCGGCACCGGCTCGGTGACCCGCAACAACGTCGCCGAGGGGCGGCTGATGATCCAGCTCGGCTTCTGAGGCGAGAGCGGCATTTCCTGGAAGGGAGCTGCGCAAATGGCAAGCGAGCACGACAGGATCCGGAGCGGCGGCACGAGGTTCCGCCGCTCCGCGCCGCGGATCGGCGTGTTGGCCCTGATGCTGTCATGGCCACTGGCGGCCGGCGGCGCCCTGCCGCCGGTCGCGGTGTCCTTCCAGGATCTTGGCGACTCGACGATGCGGCTCGAGGGCAGCTTTACCGCGGCCGGCTCGAGCGCCACCGCCTGGAACGTGCTCACGGATTACGATCGCATCTCGGCGTTCGTCGCCTCGATGCGTTCCAGCCGGGTCAAGGCACGGGGCAGCGGATTCCTCCTCGTCGAGCAGGAGTCCGTGGCCAGATTGTTGCTGTTCCATCGCACCTTTCGCGTGCTGCTGCAGGTGCGCGAAACGCCGCGCCGGACGATCGCCTTCGTGGATGTCGCCAGGACCAGCTTCGAGCGCTACGAGGGCACCTGGACCCTGCAGGAGGCACCCGGCGGCGTGGCGGTCACCTACCTGCTCATCGTCAAGGGTGGGCTGGTGGGGATCCTGACGCGGGGTCCGTCACGGGCGATGGTGAGAGATCTGCTCGAGCAGGTTCGCGCCGAGATCGACCACCGGGCGGTAGCCGCGTCCAGCCACGGCGCGTCGGGCTCGCCGGCCGCTCTCGCTGGCCCATGACGCCGTCGCGACCGCCAGCCAACTCGCCGGCCTGGCTCGTCAGGCGATTGTAGTGTGGCGCCCTGGCGCCGGGACCGCAGCCGGGAGGATCGGGCCGCGGACCGCGGCTCACTTCATCCATTCGTAGAGGGCGTAGTGCTCGCGGGTCATGCCGAGGCGCTCGTAGACGGCGCTGGCGCGGCGGTTGCGATGATCGACGTAGAGCCGGATGCCCTTGAGATCGGCAGCGGCCTCGACGCGACGGCGCAGGTGCTGATGGAGGGCGCTGTAGACGCCGCGGCCGCGCGTCTCCGGCAGGACGTAGACCGACTGGATCCACAGCACGGTGCCGTCGCGCCAGTCACTCCACTCGCGCGTCGCCAGCAGGCAGCCGGCGGCCCTGCCGTCGACCTCGGCGACCCAGTACTCGCCGAGGCCGGGGTCGTCGAACACGGCGCGCACGCCGCGCCCGAGGACCGCGGCATCGAGCTCGAGGCCCTCGGTCTCGCGCGCCAGCCGCAGCTGCCAATCGATCAGCAGGGCGGCCTCGTCCGGCCGGGCGGGGCGGATGTGCGGCGGCGGCGCGCCGCCGGCAGCGCCAGGGGCGGGCCGGCTCATCGCAGGTTCGCCGCCAGCAGCCGGTAGATGCGACGGAACTCGTCGAGCCAGCTGCTCGGCCGGGTGAAGGCGTGCGACTCGACCGGGAAGGGAGCCAGCTGGAAGTCCTGCTTGCCGAGCTCGATCAGCCGCTGCACCAGGCGCACCGAGTCCTGGAAGAAAACGTTGTCGTCCACCATGCCGTGGCAGATCAGCAGCGGTTTCGCCAGCCCGGCGGCGAACTCGATGGGCGAGCTGCGCTCGAAGGCCTCGGGGTCGACCTCGGGCGTGTTCAAAATGGCGCTGGTGTAATCCTGGTTGTAGTCGGCCCAGTCGGTCACCGGGCGCAGGGCGGCGCCGGCGGCGAACAGGTCGGGCTGGCGGAACAGCGCCATCAGGGTCAGGAAGCCGCCGTAGGAGCCGCCATAGACGCCGATCCTGGCGCGGTCCACGTCCTTGGTGCGCACCAGCCAGTCGACGCCGTCCGCCAGGTCCTCCAGCTCGGGATGGCCCATCTGGCGATAGATCGACGTGCGCCAGTCGCGGCCGTAGCCGGCCGAGGCCCGGTAGTCCATGTCGAGCACCACGTAGCCGCGCCGGGTGAGGAAGGTGTGGAACATGAACTCATGGAAGTAGTAGGACCAGCCGTAGTGGGCATCCTGCAGGTAGCCGGCGCCGTGGATGAAGACCACCGCCGGGTGCTTGCCGCCATGGGCGGCCGCGGTATTCGCCTCGGTCGCGTCAGTCGCGCCGGTCGCGCCGGCCGCGTCGTAGACGCGCGAATAGATCACGCCGGCGCCGTGCGTCGACGGGATCGGCACGATCTCGGGCACGGTCCAGCGCTCGGCGCGGAAGGCGGGAGAGACGGTATCGGTGAGGCGGCGCGCTTCGGCGCCGGGCCGGTTGGCCTGGACGTAGAGCTCGTCGTGGTGGGCGAGGCTCGAGTGGAGGATCAGCAGCTGGCGCTCGTCGAACGATGGCCAGAAGCCGGTGAGACCGCCCAGGCGAGTGAGCTGTTCGGACCTGCCGGTGGCGGCGTCGACCCGCCAGACGTCGTAGTTGCCGGGGTGCGCGGCATTGGCGACGTAGTAGAGGGTGTGGCCGTCGAAGCTCGGCTCGGGCGAGCTCACCTCGTACTTGCCGGTGGTCAACTGCCGGATCTTGCCGTCGCGGGCGTCGAGCGCATAGAGGTGGTTGTAGCCGCTCTCCTCGGAGTCGAAGTAGAGCGTCTGGTCGTCGGGCAGCCAGCCGATGGTGTTGAAACCCCAGTTGATCCAGGCGCTGTCGGTCTCCCGGTGCCGGGGCACGAGGCGGGCGCCGTCGAAGTCGAGGGTGGCGACCCAGCGGTCCTTGTGGTCGTGCGCGACGAGCTCGACCGCGGCGCGGCGGCCGTCGCCGGTCCAGACAACCTGCAGCACGTCGACCGGCCGCACCGCCGGCGGTTTGGCGGCGGCGGCGGCTGGCTCGGCGGTGCTGGCAGAGCTGGCAGCGCTGGCGGTGCTGGCGCTGCCGGCAGTGCCGGAGCCAAGGGCGGCATTGGCCGCCGCCGCGGCGCGCGCCTTGGTGCGCGCGGCGGCGGCTTCGCGTAGCGCCGCCAGCGGGTCGTCCTTGATGCCCGGCAGCGCCGCGAGGTCGAGGTCGTGGCGCTGGTGGTAACGCAGGTCGAGCAGGATCAGGCTCTGCCCCGCGCCGCTCTCGGTGCCGACCAGCGGCCGGCCTTCTTCGGGATCGACGTAGGCGCTGTCGGTGACGAAGTGCGGCACCACCCCTTTCTTGCCTTCCTTGGCGTCTTTCGGGTGAGTGACCAGCAGCATCCAGTCGCCGTTCGGCGACAGCGAGACATCGTCGATCTTGAGCTTGTCGCCCAGGTACCAGGGCAGCGGTGGGCGGGTCGGGTCGGCGCGCTGGGCGGCCTGGGCGCGCTCGCGTTCGGCCTGCTTGTGATCGCGGTCCTCACGCAGTGTCGAGAACAGGCGCAGCTGCTCGCTCTTCAGGAAATCGCCAGGCTCCTGCTCGGCCGGGTCCTTGGCCAGGCGCAGGTCGGCGGCCTGGCCGATCAGGCTCGAGCGCAGGTCGTAGACGAAGACCGCTTCCTTGATGCGGAAGGAGACGCGGTCGCCGCCGGCCATGAACTTCGGATCGCTCTTGACCTCGGCGGTGCGGGTCAGCTGGCGAATGGCGCCGGTCGCCAGCTCCTCGAGGAAGAGGTCGCCGTCGCGCGCATACACCCGCCGCCGTCGATCGCGCGAGACGTCGCCGTCCGCGGCGCCGGCCCTGCCGCGCTCGGCGTCGCCGACCAGGCGCGGCTGGCGCTCGCCCAGCTGCAACCGGTAGAGGTCGCGCAGCGGGCTGCCCTGGCGCTTCTGCTCGAAGTACACCGCGCGCCCGTCGCCGGACCAGTAGGGCCTCTCCGGCGGGTTCCCGATCCAGTCGGGGTCGGCCATGATCTGCTCGAGCGTCAGCTCGCCCGGCTCGCCCTCCGGCGGCGTCGCCTGCGCCTGGGGTGCCGCGGCGGCCGGAGCGTCGGCGGGCCAGACGAGGAGGACCAGCAGCAGGGCGGCGGCGGGCGCGACGGCTCGCGAGCGGCGCGCCAGGCGCCGGGAGCGCGAGTGGCGCCGGAGCAGGTCGGTCATGCATCTCCTTTCGGGTCTGCTAGCGGGCGTCCACGGCATCGTCGAGCTGCCCGGCGCGGCGCAGGCGGGTGAGGTGGGCGAGGATCTGGCGCGCGGCGAGCGGGTGGGCCTCGCGGGGAACGTCGTCATAGACCGCCGGCAGCATCGCCTCGGGGTCGCGGCGGCCCTCCCGCCAGGCGGCGAGCACCCGCCGCTCGCGCCAGAGGCGGTGCTCGATGTACTCGCGCAGCTTGGGCACGCCGTTCTTGACCGCCGGTCCATGTCCCGGGAACAGCACGCGCGGGGCCAGGGCGACGAGCTTGGCAAGCGATGCCAGGTAGTCGTCCATGTCGCCCTCCGGCGGATCGACGACGATGGTGCCCAGCCCGGCCACCATGTCGCCCGCCAGCAGCGAGCGCTGGCCGAGCTCGAGGAAACAGAGGTGTCCGCGGGCATGGCCGGGGGTGTGGACGATCTGCACCAGCATGTCCGGTGCCTCCGGCAGGCCCTGGCCGGCGAGGGTCACCTGCTGGCCGTCCTCGAGCGTGCCGTCGAGGGTGCCGTGCGCGGCGAGCCGCTCTGCGGTCGCCGGATGAGCGAGGACGGGAACCCCCAGGCGCCGGCGCAACGCGGGCACGCCGGCGACGTGGTCGGGATGGTGATGCGTCAGCCAGATGGCGGTGACCCGCCGTCCCAGGCGATCGCGGGCGGCGGTGAGCGCGGCCAGCAGCCGGTCGATCTCGGCGGGGTCGGCGGCGCCGGGATCGACCAGCACCGCCTCGCCGAAGCCGAGGAGGTAGGCATTGGTGGTGAGCGCCGGCGGCAGGGTGCGGGTGGCGAGCGGCAACATCAGCACGCCCGGCCGCAGCTCGACCCGCCGCACCGGCCCGAGGTCGGCCTCGACCGGGTGCCGCAGCCGCGGCAGGCCGCCGGCCGGCCCGTCCTCGGCCAGCACCCGCAGGAAGTGCAGGATGGGCGGCGCCGCCAGCACCTCGCCGCGGTGCCAGCTCTGCCAGGCGGCCGCGGGCTCGACCCAGGCGCCCGACTCGAGCTCGCCGGGCAGCACCGCCGGCTGCGCCGCCTCCGCCGGCGGCCACTCGAGCAGGAAGAAGCGGTTGTCGAAGCGCAGCGGCGCGAACGGCGGCGTCTGCCAGCGGCCGGCGTACACCAGCCGCGAGGCATCGGCGGCCAGGCCGAGATCCTGCAGCACGGCGGCGAACGGGCGCCCGTCGAGCAGCGCGCGGCGGGCCGCGCCGAGGTCCGCGCTGGCCGCGGCCGAGGCCTGGGAAGCGCCGGCGCCCGGCGAGGACGTAGCCGCAGGGCTGGTGTCCCCGGCGCCGGCCGCCGGCCGGGCGAGCAGGATGCCGGTTTCCTCGAACAGCTCGCGGATGGCGCAAGCCAGGATCCCGGGCGCCAGGTCGGCGTCGGCCGGCTCCGCTGCGGCAGGGGTGGCCGGGGCGGCGTCGGGCGGCGCCCCCAGCACCGGGATCCCGGCGTCGGTGCGCGCCAGCCCGCCGCCGGGGAAGGCGTGCCAGCCGCCCATGAACGCCAGCGCCTCGCCGCGCTTCACCCAGAACACCTCGAGGCCGCCGCCGCCGCCGCTGCCGCTGTCACTGCCACCGCCGGACGCCGCTGCCGCCGTGCGCCGCCAGGGCACCACCGCCGCCGAGGCTCGCATCGGCGGCAGGTTGGCCGCGCCGCTGGCGGCGGGCGCCGCCGCCAGCCCGGCGAGCACCGACTCGTACAGGTTGCCCCCTGCCGCCTCACTCATAAGCGGCTTATATCAGGTGGCGGCATCCGGCGGGAGGCCGGAGGGTGCGCCCGCTCAGGCAGGCCGCGTCCGGCGAGCGTTCGAGTATGCTGAGGCACGCATGACGCTCCCGGAAAGCATCGCGCGATGACGCCTGGGGCTTCCCCCGGCGAGCCGGATGGCCAGGCCGATGGCCAGACCGGCCCGGCGGCCGAGCCGGTCACGGCGGTGGCCAAGATGTGGGGCGAGACGGCGGTGGCGCGCAGCGGCGGGCCGGTGCACCGCGGCTGGCTCGATTCGCCGCTGGTGCTCCGCGAATGCGTCCAGCCGCGGCTCAGCGGCAACCCCAACGACAACTGGCTGGTGGGCCTGGTCCGGCGCCTGGGCATCCCGCCGGCGGGCCACTGGCTGAGCCTGGGATGCGGTGGCGCTGGGACCGAGATCAGCGCCGCCCGGCATGGCCTGTTCGGGTCGATGCTGGCGCTCGACCTGGCCGAGCCCGCGATCGCGGAAGCGCGGCGCGCGGCCGCCGCCCGCGGCATCGACCGGATCGAGTTCGGCATCGTCGACTTCAACCACGTCGAGCTGGCGCCCGCGGCCTTCGACGTGGTGCTGATGTGCATGTCGCTGCACCACGTGGCGGCGCTCGAAACGGTGCTGCGCGCCGTGCGCTCGGCGCTCAAGCCGGGCGGCTATTTCCTCATCAACGAGTTCGTCGGCCCGCGCCAGTTCCAGTTCCCGGACCGGCAGCTCGCGGTGGTGCGCGAGCTGCTCGACGCCCTCCCGGAGCGCTTGCGCATCGATTCCACCTCCGGGCGGGTGAAAGCGGAGTACGTCCGGCAATCCGTCGCGCATTGGAACCACTGGGATCCCTCGGAGGCGGTGCGCTCCGACGAGATCGTGCCGCTGCTGCGCCGCACCTTCGACGTGGCCCTGGAACTGCCCTACGGCGGCACCGTCCTCAACCTGCTGCTCGAGCACATCGTGCAGAACTGGGACCCCCGGGAGCCCCGGGACGTCGAGCTCTTCCGGCTGCTGGCGCGAGCGGAGGACCTGCTGGTCCGCACCGGCGCGCTGGCCAACGACTTCACCGTCATGGCGATGCGCCGCCCGACCTGGAGGAGCCGCCTGCGGGCCTGGCGGCGCCGCCGGGCACCGCAGGGCGCCCGGCCGCTCTGAGCGGCGGCCAGGCTAGCGGGGACCGGGCAGGCGGTCGGCCGCCACCACCTCGACCGGCCAGACCGCGGGCGCCGCGCCATCGGCGGCGAAGCGATGCCAGCTGTCGCCGAGGAACTGCGCCGGCTGCACGACCAGGCGATAGCGGCCGGGGCGGCCGGGCGCGTCGACGCGGATCCGCCGCTCCCGGTCCTGTCCCGGCAGCAGGCGCCACGCCAGCCAATAGTCGGACGGCGGCGCCGCGGCGGCTGCCGGCGCGGCGGTTGTTGGCGCGGCGCCTGCGGGCGCGGCGGTTGTTGAAGCGGCGCCTGCGGGCGCGGCCGGCTCCCAGTCGACCAGCAGGCGGACGGCGAAGAAGCCGTGGATGCCGCCGAGCGAGGACCAGCGAGCCTGGCTCCGGTTGGCGACGGCGAGCGCCAGCCGATGGGTCGAGCCGGCCCGCCAGGTCGCGGCGGGGGGCTCACGCCACCGCGTCTCGCCCTGCATCTGTCCCGGGCCGAGCGGCGCCGTCACCGTCAGCGCCGGCGCCAGCAGGCTCAGGTATTGCGGCGAGACCGGTCCATTGCGCAGCGCCAGCGCCGGCAACGAGCGGCCGAGGTTCCACAGGCCGTTTTCCTGGGCGGTGGTGTAGCCGGCAGGGAACGCGAAGGCGCCGATCGCCTGCAGGCCGACCGCGAAGGCGACGCCGGTCGCGAACAGCGCCCGCGCCGGCCGTCCCAGCCGCTCCCAGGCGTCCGCCAGCAGCACGAACAGGATGGGCAGCCCGTCGGTGAGGTAGCGGGGACCGTAGCAGGTTCCGCCGTCGGAGCCGGGGAAGCAGGTGTAGAACAACGCGGTGGCCAGGCAGGCAGCGCCCAGCACCCAGCGCTCGGCGGCGGCGGCGGCGAGGCGCGAGCCGCGCACCGCGACCAGCGCCAGGAGGTATGGGCTGAAGGCGAAGAGGCCGCGGTTGCCCACCAGCAGGGCGGCGAGGTCCTGGAGGTGCGGCCCATGCACCACCTCCATCACGTGCTCGCCGCTGGCCAGCCGGATGCGGCCGTAGCCGCCCACGAGGTTGCCGAAGAAGTGCTCGTTATAGGCGACGAGCAGCAGCGCCACGCCGCCGCCGGCGGCGAACAGCGGCCATGCCGCACGGCCGGAGCGGCGCAGGGCGATCGCGGCGATCGCCGCGGCGTAGAAGACGTCGTTCGGACGGTTGGCCACGATCGCGCCGCAGGCGAGGCCGAGCAGCGCCGCATGCCACCCCTCCGGCCGCGGCTCGATCAGCAGGTACAGCGCGCAGGCGACCAGCAGCTCGCCAGGTCCGTGCTGCCAGAGGCCCTGGCTCGAGATCATCCAGGTCGAGGTGCCGAAGGCGTAGGCCAGCGCCAACCAGAGCGCCGTCGCCTCCGGCGCCACCCGCCGCAGGGTGAGATAGAGCACCAGCACCGAAAGCGCCGCCACCGACGAGGCCGCGAGCTTTTCCATCCCCTGCCGCTCGCGCTCCCGCGGCGGCTCGCCATGGCGCAGGTGCACCGCGGCCAGGGTGGGGAGGTAGAGGGGTGTCACCAGCAGCGGCGTGAAGAGGGGATAGACCGAGACCCAATGTCCGTCGCGCGCCTGGATCAGCGAGTAGCCGATCTCGTGCGGCAGGCTGCCGTAGTGGTCGAGGTTCAGGCCGCCGCCGCGCACCAGCTGAAAGGGGAGCAGGCTCGAGGCCAGGCTGTCGAAGCTCGCGATGGTGCGCAGGTTGGCGTTGTAGACCAGCAGGCAGAGCAGGAAGAGCCAGGCGAGGCGCCGACGCGGCACCACGGCGGCGGCGGTGCCGGCGGTGCCGGCGGGGTTGCCGGGAAAGCTACTGGAAGTAGCCGTTGACGTCGACCAGCAGGTGGGCGGTGCCCGTCGACTGATTGAGCTGGAAGGACGCGGTGCCCGTGATCAGCGACAGCACGACGTTGTTGGCGAGCACCCGGCCGGTGCTGTAGTTGATCAGGCTGGTCGCCGGCGCCGCGCCGGTGCCGGGAAAGGCGGTGAGGAAGCCGTTGGCGCTGGGCGAGACGATGGTGACGTTGGCGGACACCGCCACGGCGGCCGCCGGCACGCCGCATTGGCCGCCGAGCGTGAACGCCCTGGTGCTGCCGCCGGCCAGCGCCGGCCCGCCGTAGGGGCCGGCGGCGTTGCGGGTATCGACGATGCGGCAGGGGGCGAGGGTGAAGAACTTCGTCGCCGTGGTCGAGCCGCTCGGAGTGCCCGGCACCACGCCGGTGTGCTGCGGGTTCTGGTGAAAGGTCCCCCAGGGCCAGGTGGTGGGAGCCTTCGGGTTCCAGACGTAGACCTTGGTGTCGGAGGTGTCGGAAGTGCCGAGCGCCGACACCGCGGCCACCTCCACCAGGCTGTTGTCGGTCTCCCAATCGACGACGTTGGCGGCGTGCAGCGCCTCCTCGGTGTAATAGGAGAAGCTGCCCGCGAAGTGGGTGCCGTTGTCGGTCAGCTGATTGCCGTTGCGGTCGAGCACGGCGATCTCGGTGTTGACCGGCACCAGGATCTCGAGATGGCTGTCGCCGGTCACGTCGGCGATCACCGGCTCGGAAACTTGCGGCGTGGTGCCGAAGAAGCTCTTCGGCACGGTTTTCCATAGCTGTGTGCCGTCGCCCCTGAAGGCGTAGACGTGGAAGGTCGAGCTGGGCGGTTCGTTGTTGTCGGTGACGATCACCTCGGGGTTGCCGTCGCCGTTGATGTCGGCGAGCGCCGGGGCGGTCGCGACCTCGCCGTCGACCGGCACCGGCCAGCCGGGCGCCTGGGTGCCGTCGGGCTCGAAGGCGTAGACCACGTGCGTGGCGCCGGACTCGTAGGCCGGGAGCGAGCCGGTACCGACCACGATCTCGGGCTTGCCGTCGCCGTTGATGTCGCCGATCGCCGGCGCGCTCCAGATCACCTGATTGATGCAGCGCGGGAAACCCGTCAACTCGGCGCCGCTTGGGTGCAGGACGTGCAGGCAGCCGCCGTTGGGGGTGTTGAACGGCGGCCCCTCCATGTGCGCGTCGACGCCGATGATCACCTCGAGATTGCCGTCGCCGTCGATGTCGAAGAGCGCCGGCGACGAGAAGATGGTGTCGCGCACGTAGACCGGCCAGCCCGGCTTGTCGTGGCCGGTGCTGCCGTCCACCAGGTAGATGTGGGCGTCGAGCGAGCCCCAGGCGACCTCGGTCGTGCCGTCGTGGTCGACGTCGGCGATGGCCGGCGCGCCGACCACCCCGTCGGCCACGCCGTCGCCGTCGAAGTCGCCGGACGCCCGGTTCCAGAGCTGGTGGCCGTGGACGTCGTAGGCGGCCACCCCGCCGGGGCTCACCGGCGAGAACGAGCCGTAGGGCACGACGATGACGGTCTCGTTGAAGCCGCCGGCGCCCTGGACGTTGCCGATCGCCACCGTGCCCGTGCAACGTCCCGGCAGGGTCGGGGGCGGGTTGAAGGCCGGCGCCATGGTGCCGTCATAGTTGAGGACGATGAGCTTCTTGGCGGTGGTGCAGAAGACGATCGACTTGTGGCCGGAGGTAAGACCGAGGTCGAAGACCGTCGGGTGTCCGCCCACCATGATGCCGCCGCCCGAGATGGTCACCGGGAATCCGGGCTTGAGGGGCGGCGGCATCGGCGACTGCGCCAGGGCGATGCCCGGCGCGATGGCGGCGGCGAGCGCCGCCAAGGTCGCCAACTTCGCCTTCGCCGTCTTCATCGAGGGCGCTGCGCGCAGGGGGTGGTGGTTCGAGTGTAGCCGCAAGAGGCGTCGGTGCCGGAGGCGAGGGTCAGCCGGCGCTTACATGAAGTAGCCGGTGACGTCGATGAGCACGTGCGTGGTGCCGGTGCCGCCGCCCATGAACACCGAGAGGTCGTCGGTGGAGCTGGAAAGCGGCACGATGGCGCCGTTGGCCAGCGAGGTGTCGGTCGCCGCGAAGTCGATGGTCGAAACCACCGGCTGGCTGCCGCCCGACGGCCAGAGGGTGAGGAAGCCGGAGCTGGTCGGCAGGACGATGGTGACGTTGATGGTGACCGCCTTGGCCCCGACCGGCACGCCGCAGACCCCCTGGATCTGGAAGTTGCGGGCCGGCTGATTGGCCCCGATCTTCGGGCCGCCGTCGGTGCCGGCGGCGTTGCGGGTGTCCACCGCCCGGCAAGGCGTCACGGCAAAGTACTGAAACGGCCCGCCGGTCTGAGCCGCGGCCGGAGCGGGAGCGAACGCCGCGGCGCAACCGAGCAGCACGACCATGGCGAGCACGAAACGGACGGTGGATCTGGACATGACGAAGGCCTCCTCCCAAGCGTATCTGCGCTCAACCAAAATAACCTTCCCGAGGCTGGGCTGTCAATGCAGTATGTCACACCGACGCACGCGGGAGGCGCTCGTCGGGCGCACGCGGGGGGTGCTCGTTCCGGCAGCGAGCGGGCGCCTACGGTTGCAGGATCGACCCTGACCGCGATCTTGGTATCCTTGCCGTTGCCAACGCCCGCCGTCCTGGAGATCACTCATCGCCGCGCTATCCTCCGCTGCCGCCGACGCCTCGCGATCGCTTGCCGCCGACCCGGTGTCGCCGGCGGGTCGCTCGGCGGCGGCTCCGGCGCCGCATCGCCGGCGCCTTTGGGCCGCCGCCGGCCTCTGCCTGCTGCTGGCGGCCGGCGCCGCGTTGCGGCTGCTGCAGGCTTTTCCTAGCCATAAGTATGCCAACGACGCCGACTGCGCCCTTAGCGCCCTCTGCGCCTTCAAGGTGCTGCGCGGCCACCACCCGGTGTTCGTCTCCGAGGTGCGGATCGGATCGCTGGTCGGATTCGAGACCGCGGCGCTGTTCAGGCTCTTCGGCATCTCGCGCGACAGCTTCGCGCTCGAGGCGCCACTCGTCGGCCTGCTGCTCCTCGGCGCCTGGTACCTCTTCCTGCGCGAGACCCTGGGACCGCGGTTGGCGCGGCTCGGCCTGCTGTTCGCGGCGATTCCCGCGCCCGCCTTTGCCTTCTGGACCTCCCTGCCGACCGGCTATCCCGAGACCGTGATGCTGTGCGCGGCGGCCTTCTGGCTGGCCGCCCGCCTGGCGGTCGGAGAAGGCGGCCTGGTCTCGGCCGCCGGCCTCGGCCTGGTGGCCGGCCTCGGCTGGTGGAACTCGTTGCAGACGCTGGGCTGCACGGTGCCGGCCCTGCTCTGGATGGGGTGGAGCCGCCCGGCGCTGCTGCGCCGCCGCGGCCTGCTGCCGCTGCTGGCCGGCGGCTTCCTGGCCGGCGCCTTTCCCTGGATCGCCTACAACCTCCACCATCCTCTGGCGAGCTTCCAGGGCAACTTCACCGTCGAGCCGGTCAGGGACGTCGCCGCGGCGGTCGACAACGCCCGCGTCTTCTTCGTCTACGACCTGCCGGAGCTGGTCGCCGGGATCGGGCCGCTGCTGTCGGCGCCGGAGCGGCCGCCGTGGCCGTGGCTGCGCCTCCCGGTGGTCGCGACGATCGCGGCGGCGGCTCTCTTCTTCCTTGCCGGGCGGGTGCCGGTGCGCCGGCGGTCGCCGGTGGTGGCGGCAGGTCGGGCGGGGGGAGGGACGGAGGCGGCGGGGGCGGATGCGGAGCCGGACGGCGACGACGCCTGCCGCCGGCAGCGAGCCGTCTGGCCGCTTTGCGTGCTCACCGTGCTGGCGGTGCTGGGGCTGCTGGTGGTATCGGCCGCCGGCGCGCGGCGCGGCTTGACGGCCCGCTACGTGCTGCCGCTGTACCTGCTCGTCCCGGTCGTCCTCGCGGTGTTCCTGGCCGCCTGCGCCCGGCGCTCGCGGCTGCTGGCCGGCGCGCTGGCGGCGCTGGTCCTGGCCTTCAACCTGCGCGGCGTCTTCTGGCCGTGGACGCCGGCCCGGCAGGCATGGGCCAGCGATGCGCGCGCCGAGGAGCAGCTGCTCGCCACCCTGTACCGGCAGCGGATCGGCGCCGTCTGCGGCACGTACTGGGACAGCTACGCGCTCAACTTCCTCTCCCGGGAGCGGCTCCGTGGCGTCCCCCTGGAACCGGAGACCGACCAGTACTGGGAGGGGAACCGGCTTCCCGCGAGCCCGGTGCGCTGGGCGCTCGTCGATCGCCAGCCGCAGGCGCTCGCCGCCTGGGCAGCGAGCGCCTGTCTCGCCGGCACGATGCTCGAGATCCCGGCCGGCGCGCCGCGCTACGCGCTGTTCCTACCGGCGGCCAATCCGCCGCCGGGCGAGACGCCCCACCAGATGATCGACCGCCTGCGGCGCTCCTACATCGGGACCGGCGGACCCTGTGGGCGGCCGTCGCGGCGCGGTGGCGCGATAACGGCAAACGCGGCAGCGCGATGACGGCGGATCGCGGCGGCAACCGGCGGCGGCGGCGGGCGGCGACCGCCCGTGCCGGGAAAGGCGCTGGCAAGCCGGCGTCATCCCTGGCGAACCTCGCGACGCGGCTGCGCGGGACCTGGCCGCCGTGGGTGGTCGCGCTGCTGCTGGCCTGCCTGGCGTTCGGGGTCTACTGCAGCAACGGCCGGACGATGCCCACCGGGGACACCATCCCGGCGGCGCTCACTCCTATCGTCCTGATCACCGACGGCACCCTGGCCATGGACGCCTACCGCGACTACTACCTCCAGCATGGGGTGCTGCCGCATTTCTTCATCAAGACCGGCCATGGCGTCCTCTCCTCGTATCCGATCCTCACCGGCCTGGTGTTGACGCCGCTGTATGTCGTCCCGGTGCTGATCTACGAGCGCGCACATCCGCGGATCGAGGATTGGGTGCAGTTCGCGCTCGACGCCGGGAAGCTCTCGGCGGCGCTGATCACCGCCGCCGGAAGCGCCGTGTTCTATCTGCTGGCGCTGCGGCTGGGGGTCGGACGCCGCTGGGCCTTGGCGCTGACCCTGGCTCAGGCATTCGCCACCGAGGCCTGGTCGACCAGCTCGCAGGCTCTCTGGCAACACGCGTTGAGCGTCCTGGCGATCCTGCTTGCGATCCTCCTGGCGCTGCGCCAGACCGAGAGCGCCACGGTCGCCCGGGCCGTCGCCTTCGGCACCGCCTGCGCCCTGGCGGTGGCGGCCCGGCCGACCAACCTGATGTTCGCGCTGCCCATCTTCTGCTGGACCGTGCTGCGGCCGGCGCCGCGCCGCGTTGCGGTCTTGCTGGCCAGCGCCGCGGCGCCGCTGGCGATCGGCGGCGCTCTGGCCGCCTACAACGTTCTGCTGCTGCGCGGCCTGGGCGGTGGTTACCGCTGGGCCTGGTCGGCGGCGCCGCTGGGCAGCCTGGCGGGCCTGCTGTGGAGCCCGGGGCGAGGGCTGTTGCTCTACTTTCCGCTGGCGCTGCTCGGGATCGCCGGCCTGGTGAAGGCGCTGCGGGATGGCGCCTTCTGGCGGACCGTGTACCTGCCCCTGGCGGCGTTCGTCGTGGCGCACCTGGCGCTCATGGCCAGCTTTTCCACCTGGTGGGGAGGTTACTGCTTCGGGCCGCGGCAGCTCTCCGAGATCCAGCCCATCCTGCTGTTGCTGGCGGTGCCGCTGCTGCAGGTGGCGCCGGTGGCGGTCGCCGGCGCGGGGCAGGCTGGCACGCCGGGAGCGGGCCGCCTGGTGCAGGTCGCCTTCTGGGTCCTCTGGCTGTGGAGCGTGGCGCTGCAGGCGGTCGGCGCCTTCCTCTACACCGGCAACTGGAACGCCGCGCCGGTCTCGGTGGATGCGGCTCCCGAACGGCTGTGGGACTGGCGCGACAACCCGGTGATGCGCGACCTTTCGCTGCGCAGCTGGCACACCGCGGCGGCGCCGCCGACGCCGCTCGAGCAATGGAGCGCTTCCTATCGGCCGCCGCCGGAGGCGAGCCTGCACGCCGGCGAGGTCGGCAGCTTCGCGGTACAGGTCACCAACCTGAGCACCGAGGCTTGGATCGACGACGGCGAGCAGAGCGGCTATGGGACGGTACTGCTGTCGTACCGCCTGCATGATCCGCAGGGCAAGCTGGTCGCCGGCGAACGGCCGCGAACCCGGCTCGGTCAAACCGTCGGGCCGGGCGAGGCGGTGTGGGTGCGGGCCAGGGTCGAGGCGCCGGCCGAGCCCGGGCGCTACCGGGTGGCGTTCACCCTGCTCCAGGAAGGCGTGGATTGGTTCGACGCGCGCGGCGTGGGGTCCGGCCACATGGATCTGCAGGTGCTGCCGTCTGCGGCTGTGCGGCAGGCTCGATGAACCAGGAGGCGCCGCCGGGCCCCTCCTCGGTGGACGGCGTCGCCCCGGCCGCCGGCGGCGCCGCGGTTGCCGCCGTTGCTCCAGCTGCCGGCGGCCCCCCGGCCCTCGCCGGCGACGCTCCGGCCGCAGGCGCCCCCCCGGCCCTCGCCGGCGACGCTCCGGCCGCAGGCGCCCCCCCGGCCCTCGCCGGCGAGGGCTTCCTTTATGCGCTGCTGACCTTGCTGGTCTGGGGCCTGACGGCGCCGCTGCAAGGGTTGTGGCAGGACGACGTCTCGCTGCTCTCGATCGCGGTCAGGCGCCGGGGCCTGGGGCTGGCGGGTCTTCTCGCGCCGGCCGGCAGCCCGCTGCGCCGGCTTTACGTGCTGCCGTTTTGGCTCGCGCGGGCGACGCCGCATCCGGTCATGGCCCTGCAGCTGCTGTACGGCGCCTCATGGTTAGGGCAGGCTCTGCTGGCAGGCTGGATCGCCGGGCTGCTGCTCCCGCGGCGGCCCCTCATCCGCCTGCTGGTGGTGGCGCTGACGCTGACGGCGACCAGCGACTATCTCACCGACAACCTCACCGCCGTCGGCTACGGCTTCGCCGTGCTGACGCTGCTCCTGGCCGTCGGCTGCGGCCTGCGCTTCCTGCGGCGGGGCGGCGGGGGCTGGCTGGCGGCCGCCGTCGCGGCGCTGGGCGCCAGCCTGTGGACGATCGACGTCGGGCTGACGGCGCTGGTCTTCCTGCCGGCGCTGGTCGCCTGGCAAGCGGGGGTCCGGCCGCGGTTCCGGTCGGTGGCGCTGCTGCTGGCCTGGGCGGTGGTCGCGGCACCCGTCGTGCTGCTCGAGTGGCGATTCCTGCACGACCCGCGCGGCTACGCCGCCTTGGCCACGATCACGATGCCGGCCGGAGAGCGGATCGGCCGCGCGCTGCTCCTCTGGGGCGAGAACTTCATGCCCTGGCGCTGGGCTTTCGCCCGCCCGGTCTGGTACCCCAGGCCGGCGGTTGCCATCCCGGCCGGCGCCATGGCGGTCGCGGCGGCGATCGCGGTCGCCGCGCTGGCGTTGCAGGTCCGGCGGACGCCGGCGGCGCTGCCGGCGGCACCGGCGGTGCCGCCGGCGAAGGTGCTCGGCCTGGCGGCCCTGCTGGCGCTGATGGCTCTGGCCGCCAACGCCGCCTATGCCAACCTGAGCTTCGCCGACATCCACTACCGCACGCACCTGCTGTCGCGGATCTGGGTATCGCTGGCGCTGGGGGTGCTTGCCGGCTGGGCGGCGGCGAGGTGGCCGCGGGCGCGATTCGGCGTGCTGGCGGTGCCCGTTCTGTTTGTCGGCCTGGGGATCTGGGGAGGCCTCGAGCGGCAGGACTTCTTTCTCGCCACCTGGCGCCAGCACCAGCGCGAGCTGCTCTCGATCGCGACCGCCGCGCCGGCGCTCCGCCCTGGCGCCGGGGTGATCCTGCGCAGCGGCGTCATCACCCACACCTTTCACGCGACCGAAGCCGATTACCTGACACACTCCTGGCTGGTCCTGCTCTACGACCAGCCGCGCATTCACTGCCTGCGGCTGGCGGCGCAGCGCGGCACCGGCTGCCGGCCGACGCCGCAGGGCCTCGAATGCTGGCACGAGGGACAGGCGGCCTGTGTCGCCACGGGTCGCTGCGCGCCGGATCCTTTTGCCTACGACCGCCTGGTGCTCCTGGACTTCGACGCCGCCGCGGGGGTGTACAGGCTGCGGCCCTCGCTGGCCGGCGACCCGCTCGCCGAGGGTGCGGCGGCGGCCGCTGCGGCCTACCGCCCTGAAGCGCAGATCCTGCGGCGCCCGCTGTCGACCATGCAGCGCCGGCTGCTGCTGCTGCACGGTCGCTGACGGAGGCGCATCGCGCGTATGCTAAAGTTACTTGGCGAACGATCCGTTCGCACTCGATCGCTATGGCTTTTCCCGATCCCGGGCCGCGGCCGAACCGGCCGGAGCTATCGGTGGTGGTGCTTTGCTACCGCGCCGGCGAGCAGGCGCGCCCGGTCGCCGCCGCCATCGCCTCGACGCTGGTGGATCACGGCATCACCGATTACCAGCTGGTGCTGGTGGGCAACTACATCGAAGGCGAGCGCGACTCGACGCCCGAGGTGGTGCGGGACCTCGCGGCGCGCGATCCGCGCATCGTCTGCTCGGCGGCGGCCAAGCGGGGAATGATGGGCTGGGACATGCGCAGCGGCCTGGCGCTCGGGGAAGGCGACTGTCTGGCGGTCACCGACGGCGACGGCCAGGTACGCGCCGAGGACCTGGCGCGCGCCTACCGGGAGCTCCAGCGCGACGGCTACGACCTGGTGAAGGCGGCCCGGGTACGCCGCGGCGACGGTCCGACGCGCAAGGTCATCTCGCTGGTTTTCAATGCCTTGTTCCATCTCCTGTTCCCGGGATTGCGGGTGCGGGACGTCAACGCCAAGCCCAAGGTCATGACGCGCGCCGCCTACGAGCGTCTCGAGCTCGAATCGGACGACTGGTTCATCGACGCCGAGATCATGATCGAGGCTCGGCGCCTCGGGCTGCGGATCGGCGAGGTCGAGACCGAGTTCCTGGCGCTCACCGGCAGGCGCTCGTTCATCGACCTGCGGACCCTGCTCGGGTTTCTCGGCAACCTGGCGCGCTATCGGCTGCGGGAGCTCCGGCGCCGCAGGCGCGGGTGAAGCCGCCGCACCCGGGTCCCGGCCGGCAGAGGGACAGGCGTGGTCGCGGCAGGACGGGATAGAATGTCACCCGGCCGTCACCCGCCGCCGGGCCGAGCGGTTGCGGCGGTGGCCCCGGACAGCCGCGGCCGCGAAAGGAGCTTGCCGATGAAGCCCGCCGAGATCGTCAGCCTGACCCCCGGCAAGCGGGTGCTCTTCCTCACCAAGGATCCCGAGTTGATCCGGCGCCAGCTGCGCGGCGAGCTCGACCTGCGCATGGACGAGCTGACCGTCGACGAGCTGCTCGACGACATCAACACCGACGCCATGACGCCGGCCTGGGTGTGCTTCAGCCACCGGCCGGAGGACATCGCCCGCGACGCTTACGCCGGCCTGATCGTCGACGGCAAGCGGCTGTTCGAGCGCGACGCGCTGCGCAACGGCAACTTCGAGGTGATCGTGTCGGGGCATCGCAAAGGGGTCGGCAGCTCGCGCGAGACCGCGGTGCAGGCCGAGAAGTGGTCGGGCATCCGCATCGCCGTCGCCGCCTCCTTCGCGCCGATCCATGCCCGCAACAACATCAGCCAGGGCGTGCTGATGGGCGACCACGAACAGCTGCGCCGGCTGCAGCGCGGCGAGGGCATCCCGCTCGCCGAGTTCTATTCCGGCTTCGATCCGATCACCCGCATCGTGGTCCGGCAGGGCGGGCTGTTCCCGTTCTCGGCGGCGCTGGCGCAGGGCGAGATCGAGCTGCCGCTGCCGGACACCGGACCGCGGCCGATGACCATGGCCGAGAAGCTCCTGGCGCGCCACCTGCTGCCGGAAGCCCCGGCGACCCCGGAATCCCCGGGGTCCCCGGAAAGCCCGCAGACCCGGGAAACCGGGGCGGCACCGGAAAACACCCGCTGGGTGAAGCCCGGGGACGCCGTGGTGGTCAGCGTCGACGGCGGCTACTCGCACGAGTTCACCACCGCCCAGGTGCACTACTTCCTCGAGCAGGAGCACGGCGCCGGCTACCGGATCCAGAACCCGGCGCGCTTCGCGGTCTTCGAGGACCACCTGATCTATGCCGACGAAGTCCCCAAGATGCAGCCGTTCGCCGCCAAGATCGAGACCCTGCGCGAGCTGCAGCGGCAGTTCCAGGCCCACACCGGGGTGCGCAACTTCGCCGCCCGCGAGGGCCTCTCCCCCGGCATCTGCCACGAGGTGGCGCGCGAGGCGCTGATCGAGCCCGGCGACTTCGTCCAGGCCACCGACAGCCACACCTGCATGGGCGGCGTCAACAACGCGCTGGCCTGGGGCGTCGGCGCCACCGAGTACGCCGACCTGATCCATTCCGGATTCACTCAGGTGGAGGTGCCGGAGTCGATCCGCTTCGAGCTGACCGGCAAGCTGCGGCAGGGGGTCACCGCCAAGGACCTGATGCTCTACATCCTGCTCGAGTACGCCAAGCGCGAGCTGACGCTCGACCGGGTGATGGAGTTCACCGGCCCCGGGGTCTCGACGCTGTCGATGGACGAGCGCGCCACCCTCACCAACATGGCGACCGAGTGCAGCGCCAAGACCGCCATCGTGATCGCCGACGAGGAGACCTATCGCTGGCTGGCGGAATGGCGGCCCGATGCCGACGGGGTGACCCGCGAGCGCTGGCGCCGCCGCGCCGTCGCCCCCGACCCGGATGCCCACTATGCGGGCGGCGTCCACACGCTCGACCTGTCGGCGATGCGGCCGATGGTGGCCCATCCGGGCGATCCCGACCACGGCATCCCGTCGGACCCCACCAACGGCGCCTGGATCGACGACATCGGCGAGGTCAGGATCGACATCGCCTACGGCGGCAGCTGCACCGCCGGCAAGATCGACGACCTGATCTTCTATCACCAGGTGGTCAAGGAGGCGGTCGACGCCGGTCTGCGGGTCGCCCCGAGCGTGCGCTTCCTGATCCAGTGCGGCTCGCAGGCGGTCGAGCAGTTCGTGCGCGCCAACGGCCTGGCCGAGACCTTCGAGCGCGCCGGCGTCACCTTGATCCATCCCGGCTGCGGCGCCTGCATCGGCTGCGGTCCCGGCGTCTCCGAGACCCCGGGAGAGGTGACGGTGTCGGCCATCAACCGCAACTACAAGGGGCGCTCCGGCCCGGGCAAGCTCTGGCTGGCCTCGCCATTGACCGTTGCCGCCTCCGCCTTCACCGGCGTCATCACCGCCTACCGGCCGGGAATGTTCGCCGAGCTGGCCGCCCAGCCGACTGCCACTCCTGCGACGCCCGCGGCGGCCGCCGGCATTGCCACCCCTGCCACCCCTGCCGAAATCGCCCGATCCTGATCCGTTGTCACTTCCAAGGAGGGGTTCGATGAAGAGAAGGCTTGCCTTGCGCCTGGCGGTATTGCTGGCCGCCTGCGGTTTCGCGCTGCCGCTGCTGTCACGCGCCCAGGGAACGGGGAAGGAGGACCATGGCGCGGCGCCGCCGGTGCTGGCGCTCAAGGCGGCGCGGCTGTTCGACGGCCGCGCGGACCGCTGGGTCGCCGACGGCGTGGTGGTGGTCGCCGGCGGCAAGATCCAGGCGGTGGGGGCCGGGGCGGCGATCCCGGCCGGCGCGCGGGTGATCGATCTCGGCGACGTCACCCTGATGCCCGGCCTCATCGACTGCCACACCCATCTGTCGTTCGAGTCATCGGACGACTTCACTCGCGACATCGTCAACGGCCTGCGCCGCAGCGTGGCCGAGTCCGCCATCCGGGCCACCGCCAACGCGCGGCGCACGTTGATGGCCGGCTTCACCACCGTGCGCGACCTCGGCAGCGCCGAGTTCATCGACGTCGGCCTGCGCAACGCCATCCGCGACGGCGTCATCCCGGGACCGCGCATGCTGGTGGCGGTGCACATGCTGGGAGCGCGCGGCGGCCACGCCGACGGCAGCGGCTTCGCCTACAAGCGGGTCGGCGAGGAGCCCGGTATCGCGGAGGGCATCGCCAGCGGCCCCGAGCAGTTTCGCGACGCGGTGCGGTTCGCGGTCAAGTACGGCGCCGACGTGATCAAAGTGGGCGCCACCGGCGGCGTGCTGTCGCTGTCCGACGAGGTCGACACGCCGCAGGTCACCCAGGCGGAGATGGACGCCATCGTCGACGAGGCGCACCGGCTGCACAAGAAGGCGGCGGCGCACGCGCACGGCGTCACCGGCGCCAAGGAGGCGATCCGCGCCGGCATCGACTCGATCGAGCACGGTTCGTTCCTCGACGACGAGGGGCTGCGCATGATGAAGGAGCGCGGCACCTACCTGGTGCCGACGCTGCTGGCCGGCGAGTACGCCAGCGGCCGGGTGGTGCCGCGCCACTATCCGCCGGAGATCGCGGCCAAGGCGGCGGCGGCGGTGGCGCAGCGCTCGGCGATGTTCCGCAACGCCCTCAAGCTCGGCGTCAAGATCGCCTTCGGCACCGACTCGGCGGTGAGCCCGCACGGCCTCAACGCCAAGGAGTTCGCGTTGATGGTCGAGCACGGCATGCCGCCGGCGGCGGCGCTACGCTCGGCGATGACCGCCGCCGCCGACCTGCTCGGCCTCGCCGCCCAGGTGGGCACGCTCGAGCCGGGCAAGCAGGCCGACCTCGTCGCCGTGCCCGGCGACCCCCTGGCCGACATCAAGACGATGGAGAAGGTCAGCTTCGTGATGCAGGGCGGCCGGATCTGGAAGGTGGCGGGGGTGGAGAAGTAGGGGCGCCCGCCGCCGCGCCCAGGGCGCTCTCGATCTCGGCCCGGATGCGGACCTCGAGGCGCAGACTGTCGCAGATGTCGGCGGCCGCCAGCTCGGCGGCATAGCGCGCCCTGATCGCCTGCTCGATGTTGGAGCGGTTGCCGCGGTGGTCGTCGGTCATGGTGCCTCCGATCGGTCGCCGGCCGGCGGCGTCCGGCGAGAAGCGCCCGGCGTTTGACGGGTGCGGCGGGCGCGCTCTACTGTAATTGTGAAGCGGCGACGAAAAATTGCGCCCGAGGCGAGGCGATGATCTGTCCGAAATGCGGTTTCGACCAGCCGGACGGTGGTTTGGAGTGCCCGCGGTGCGGCGTCGTGTTCAGCCGCTACAAGGTGGTGGAGGCCCCGGGGTTGGCCCGGCCCCTGGCGCCCTGGACCCAAACCGCGTCCATCACGCCGCCAGCGGCCGAGCAGCTCTACTCCGGGCCGGAGCCCGATTGGCCGGTGCACGGCGGGCAGGCGGCGCCGCCGGCGGCGCCGCCGGCGGCGGCCACGCTCTACGGCGGCGGGACCGGCGACCTCCGGGAGGACGCGGCCGTCGTGGGCATGGCGATGCGGCCGGCGCCGGCCGTGCCGCCGCGACCGGGCGTGCCGAGCGCGCCGCCGGCGGCCGGTTTCACCATAGTGCCGGCCTTCGCTCCCGGCGCGGTGCTGGGCGACACCTTTTCGATCTTCTTCAGCAACCTGGTTCCATTCCTGCTGATCGCCGTCGTGGTGGTCGCGCCGCTGTGCCTGGGGGTGGCGATGGTCGGCTCGCTCGCGGGCCGGAACGCCCTGCTGGCCGGCGCTCTGGTCTTGATCGGCGGCGGGCTGCTGACCACGCCGCTGGTGACCGGCGCCATCACCTTTGGCGTGGTGCAGGAGCTGCGCGGGCGCGAGGCGTCGATCGGCGACTGCCTGGGCCGCGGGTTGGCGTCGATCTGGCGGGTCTTCCTGGTTGCCTTGCTGCAGGGCTTCGCGGTCTTCGGCGGCCTGTTGCTCTGCATCGTGCCCGGCGTGATCGCGGCGGTCGCGCTGAGCGTGGCGGTGCCCGCGGCGATCGAGGAGCGGGAAGGCACCGGCGCCGCGCTGCGCCGCAGCGTCGAGCTGACCGAAGGCCGTCGCCTGGCGGTCTTCGGCGTCCTGGTGGTGCTCGGGTTGGCCCAGTTCCTCCTGGGTCGTGCCGTGGCGCTGCTGGCGCCGGCGGTTGCCGGCAACGCCAGCCTGCTGGCGCGGACCCTGCCGTCGCTGGCGATCAGCCCGTTGACCACCAGCCTGCAGGCGACGGCGGCGGCGGTGATGTACTACCGCCTGCGCAGCTCTCGGGAAGCGATCGACGTCGCCGCCTTTCCCTCGGTGTTCGATTGAGTGGTGTCTGAGCGGGCGGGCGGGCGGCCGGCCGGCCGGGTCAGCAGCGCAGCACGATCTTGCCCTGAAGGTGGCCGGCTTCGCCGGCGGCGTGCGCCTGCCGGACCTCCGCCAGCGGCAGCACCCGATCGATCACCGGCCGGAGACGGCCGGCGGCGATCAGCTCCCCGAGCGTCGCCAGGTCCTCGCCCCGCGGCCTGGCGCGGAGGGTGGCGGCGCGGCGGGCGTCGCGCCGGTCGACCAGGCGGGCGAGGCCGGCGCGGAGCTGGGCGATGAAGATCGCCGGCCCGGGCAGGGTGGTGACGTAGATGCCGCCCGGCGCCAGGGCGGGCTCGCAGCCGGCGAAGTCGTAGGCGCCGGCGGCGTCGAAGATCACCTCGTAGGTGTCGCCGTCTTCGGGCTGGCTCGCATCCTCGGGAGGGGCGAGGGCGGTGAAGTCCTCCCGCGTGTAGTCGACGGCGCGGGCGGCCCCCAGGCGGCGGACGAAATCCTGGCGGTCCGGCCCGGCCACGGCGGTGACGCGGGCGCCGATGGCGGCGGCGATCTGGACGGCGAGATGCCCGACGCCGCCGGCGGCGCCGGTGACGGCGGCGCGCTCGCCGGCCTGCAGGCCGGCGAGGTCGCGCAGCGCCTGCAGCGCGGTGAGCCCGGCGAGCGGGACGGCGGCTGCCTCCTCCCAGGTCAGCGTCTCGGGCTTGGGCGCGGCGGCCGCCTGGCCGGCGACGGCGTACTCGGCGTAGCCGCCGCCATGGCGGCTGTCGAGCATCGCGTAAATCGCATCGCCGGGCTCGAAGTCGGCGACCTCGGGGCCCACCGCCGTCACCTCGCCCGCGACGTCGAAGCCGAGCACCAGCGGGAACCTGGCGGGAAGCAGCAGGCGCAGGCTCCCCTGGCGGAGCTTCCAGTCGATGGGGTTCACGCCGGCCGCCAGCACCCGCACCAGCAGCTGCCCCGGACCGGGCTCCGGGCGCCGGATCTCCCGCAGCTCGAACCGCTCGCCGCCGCCGTAGCCGGTCAGGACCGCCGCCTGCATCGTGGCCATCGCGCGTTCCTTCTATCACCTTTCCGCCGCCGCTCGGGGCGCACGCGCATCGGCGGCAGGGTGGCGCTCCCTTCGGTATGCAACAATGCGACTGGGCAAGGGAGGGCTGGGCCATGGCCAAGGGCAAGCCGGTCATCACGTTCTGTCTCGACATCGGCGGCACCGGCATCAAGGGGATGACGGTGGACGAGCAGGGACGGCCGACGGCGCAGCGGGTGCGGTTGCCGACGCCGCAGCCCGCGACCCCCGAGGCGGTGCTGGCGGTGATCCGGGAGATCGCCGGCAAGATGCCGCCCTTCGACCGCGTGGCGGCGGGATTCCCGGGGGTGGTGGTGGAGGGCACGGTCCACACCGCGCCCAACCTGGGAGAGAGCTGGTCCGAGTTCCCGCTCGCCGCGGAGCTGGCGGCTGCCAGCGGCCGCCCGGCGCGCGTCGCCAACGACGCCGGGGTGCAGGGGCTGGCGGTGATCGAGGGCAAGGGGACCGAGCTGGTGATCACGCTCGGCACCGGCATGGGCTTCGCGCTCTACGTCGACGGCCACTACGTGCCCAACATCGAGATGGCGCACCACGTCTTCCGCAAGCACCGGACCTACGAGGACCGCATCGGCAACCGGGCGCTGCAGAAGATCGGCCGGCGGCGCTGGAACAAGCGCGTGCTCGACGCGATCCAGCACCTCGAGCCGGTGTTCAACTACCGCGTGCTCTACCTGGGCGGCGGCAACTCCAAGCTGGTCAACTTCCCGCTGCCGCCCAACGCCCACGTCATCGAGAACGTCTCGGGCCTGCTGGGCGGCATCTATCTCTGGCAGCCGCGCGCCTGAGGCGCCGGCCGCCGGCGAGCGCCACCGGGGGGTTGACGGTTATGAATTTTTATGCGACTTTATGCGCATGCTGATCGGAGCCCGCCGCCGTGCCGACCGATCCTGAGCTGCGCGACGCGCGGCAGCGCGCCATCCGCTCGGTGCTGGCGCGGTCGCCGGTCGCCAGCCAGGCGCAGCTGGTGGTGGAGCTGCGGCGGCTGGGCATCGTCGCCACCCAGTCCAGCATCAGCCGCGACCTGCGCGATCTAGGGGTGGCGAGGATCGGCGGCCGCTACGTCCCGCAGCGCGTCGCCGAGGAGCGGGACCCGCGAGTGGCGGAGGTGGCGCGCATGCTGCGCTCGGTGCGGCACGCCGGCCCCAACCTGACGGTGGTGCATACGGCGGTGGGCGCGGCGCAGGGGGTGGCGCGGGCATTCGACGCCGCCGGCTGGCCGGAGGTGGTGGGCTCGCTGGCCGGCGACGACACGGTGTTCCTCGCCACCGCGACGGAGCAGGACCAGGCCCGCCTGCTGCGCCGCCTCGCCGCCTTCACGCAGGAGACTTGAGCCATGAGCAACCCGATCGTCCTCGCCTTCTCCGGCGGGCTGGATACTTCATTCTGCGTGCCATGGCTGGCGGAGGTCCACGGCCGGCAGGTGGTCACGGTGACCGTGGACACCGGCGGCCTGGATGCGGCGGCCGCCGCGGCGCTCGAGGAGCGCTCGCGCCAGCTCGGCGCCGCGGCGCACCTGCTGGTGGACGGTCGCGAGGCTTTCTTCGCGCGGGTGCTGCGCTTCCTCATCATGGGCAACGTGCGGCGCGGCCAGGTTTACCCGTTGTGCGTCGGCGCCGAGCGCGGCATCCAGGCGCAGCTGGTGGCGGAGGCGGCGCGGCAGTTCGGGTCGGGCACCGTGGCGCACGGCTGCACCGCGGCCGGCAACGATCAGGTCCGCTTCGATGTCGCCCTGCGCACGCTGGCCCCGGACCTCGAGGTGCTGGCGCCGGTGCGCGACCAGCCGCGGCCGCGCGCCGAGCAGGTCGCCTACCTCGAGGCGCACGGCCTGCCGGTGCCGGCCTTCGGCGCCGCCTACTCGGTGAACCGCGGCCTCTGGGGGGTGACCATCGGCGGCCGCGAGACGCTCGACAGCGTCGAGTCGATCCCGGAGGCGGCGTGGGTGCTGACGCGCGGCGCCTTCGGCCCCGAGGCTGCCGCGCCGCGCCGCCTGCGGCTCGGCTTCGAGCGCGGCGTGCCGGTGAGCGTCGACGGCGAGGCGCTGGCGCCGGTGGCGCTGATCGAGCGCCTGGAGGAGACGGCGCGGATCTACGGCATCGGCCGCGGTATCCACCTCGGCGAGACCATCCTCGGCATCAAGGGGCGGGTGGCGTTCGAGGCGCCGGCCGCCGAGGTGCTGCTCACCGCCCATCGCGAGCTCGAGAAGCTGACCTTGACCGGGCGCCAGCAGCGGGTCAAGGAGACCGTGGCGGCGGTCTACGGCGACCTGGTGCACGAGGGCCAGCACCTCGAGCCGGTATGCCGCGACATCGAGGCGCTGCTGCTGTCGTCGCAGGCGCGGGTGAGCGGGGAAGTGCGGCTGCTGCTGCGGCCCGGCCAGGCGTTCGTCGAAGGGGTGTCGTCGCCGGCCTCGCTGCTGGCGGCCTCGCGCGGCGTCTATGGCGAGGCCGCCGGCGAGTGGAGCGGCGCCGACGCCCGCGGCTTCTCGCGCCTCGCGGCGCTGCCTTCGATGCTGTGGGCGCGGATGGGCGCCGCCGAGCCGCCGGCGCCGCCGGCGGCGACGCCGGCAGGGATGACGGCGGCGAAGGCGCCGTTATGAAGACGGTGCTGCTCGACAAGATCGCCTCGGTCACCCGCAGCTGCCAGCTCAAGCGCGAGGTGAGGGTGAGCGATGAGATCCCCTGCGAGGAGGGGGTGGTGGTGGCGGTGCGGGTGCTCGGCGACAAGAGCACCTACAACCAGCTCGAGCTGCCGAGCGGCCGCATGGCGCAGGTCAAGCGCGGCGACGTGGTCGCCGGCGCGCTCGGCCATCGCAGCGCGCTGTTCGGCTACTCGGGGCACCTGCCGTCGCGGCTGGCGCCCGGCGACACCATCCACCTGCTCAACCTCGGCGGCGTGCTGGGGATCTGCGACTCGGTGAACCCGGACCTCGGGCCGCCGTTCGCCTGCGAGGTGCTGGGGGCGGTGCTCCACTTCCCGTTCCTGGGCGAGCGCATCGGCGTCGCGGCGCGCATCGGCGCCGGCGCCGAGGGGGCGGGCCAGACGGCGCTCGGCCCGGCGGCGCCCCTTTCGACCGGCGAGCCGCCGGTGCCGGTGGTGGCGCTGGTCGGCTCCTGCATGAGCTGCGGCAAGACCGCCGCCGCCTGCACGCTGGTGCGCCAGTTCAGCCACGGCGGCCTGATCGTCGATGCGCTCAAGGCGACCGGGGTGTCGCTGCGCCGCGATCTGCTGGCGATGGAGGACGCGGGGGCGCGCACCACGGCGCTGTTCACCGATCTCGGCGTGGTGGCGACGACGCCGGCCAATGCGCCCGGGCTGACGCGGACGCTGCTCACCCGCATCGCCGCCGGCCGGCCGCAGGTGATCGTCGCCGAGCTCGGCGACGGGCTGCTCGGCGCCTACGGGGTGGCGGCCATCCTTGCCGATCGCGAGATCCGCGCCGCCTTCACCGCGGTGGTGCTGGCCGCCAACGACCCGGTGGCGGCATGGGGGGGTGTGCGCCTGCTGGCGGACGAGTACGGCATCCGGCCGGCGGCGGTGACCGGGCCGGCGACCGACAACCTGGTGGGCACGCGCATGATCGAGGAGTCGCTGCTCCTGCCGGCGGCCAATGCCCGCACCGACGGCGAGCGCCTGGCGCGGCTGGTGCTGGCGGCGCTGGGCCTGCCGGCGGCGGTGCCGGAAGAGCCGGCGCCCGCGGCGGCGGCCCCCGAAAGGCCGGGAATGGCGGCGGTGCGGCGGTGAGCGGTGCGGCGGGAAGCGCCGTGGTGGATGCCGGCCTCGCGCCGGTAGCCGGCCCGGCCTCGGCGCCCGGCGCCGCCTTCGAGCTGGCCGCCGACCGCGGCGGCGCGGCGATGCCGGTGGTGGTGCTGGGCGGCAGCGGCTACGTGGCCGGCGAGGCGTTGCGCCTGCTGGCCGGGCATCCCCGATTGGTGGTGGCGGGGATCGTTTCGGAGAGCCAGGCGGGGCAGCCGCTTGCGGCGGCCTTCCCGCACCTGGCGAGCGCATACCCGTCGGCGCTCTTCCATGCGGTGGAGGACCTGCCGCGGCTGGTCGAGATGGCGGCCGCCACCGCGGCCGCCGGCGGCGGTACCGCGGCGGCGCTGTGCGCGGCGCCGCACGGCGTGGCGGCGCAGCTGGTGGACCGGCTGCTTACGGCAGCCGAGCGCGCCGGCGCGCGGCTGCGGGTGGTGGACCTGTCGGCCGACTTCCGGTTTGCGGCGGCGGCCGACTACGAGCGCGTGTATGGCCACCCCCACGGAGCCCCGAGTCGTCTCGCCAGTTTTCGCTGCGCCTTGCCCGAGCACGCCGAGCTTGCCTTCACCGCGGTCCCGCCCACCGATGCCGTCGTCGCCGGGGCCGATTCCGGTGGCGCCTTCCCGGCTCCCGCCGGCAGCCGGACGATTGGCGCCGGCGGCGGCGAGGCCCAGGCTGGCGGCGTGGCGGCGGAACACGTCGGCCACCCCGGGTGCTTCCCCACCGCGGTGCTGCTGGCGGCGGTGCCGCTGGTGCGGCTGGGCTGGGTCGAACCGGAGCTGCAGGTGGTGGCGGTCACCGGCTCGACCGGCGCCGGCCGCACGCCCACCGCCACCACCCACCATCCGGCCCGCCGCAGCAACCTCTTCGCCTACAACCCGCTCGCCCACCGGCACCAGCCGGAGATGCGGGCGCTGGCCGCGGCGGCGGCGGGGCAGCCGGTGGCGATCCACTTCGTGCCGCAGGCCGGACCGTTCGCGCGCGGCATCTACGCCACCGTCCAGGCGCGGCTGCTGCGGCCGGTGCGTCCCGGACAGGAAGCCGAGCAGGCGGCGGCGGTGACCGCCGACCTCGCCCGCTTCTATGCCGCGGCGCCGTTCGTCGACGTCGTCGCCGAGCCGCCGCGGCTGCAGGACGTGGTGGGGACCAACCGCTGCCGCATCGGCGTCGCGGTCGCCGGCGACCGCCTGGTGGCGTTTGCGGCCATCGACAACCTGACCAAGGGCGCTGCCGGCGGCGGCATCCAGTGGCTCAACCGGCTGCTCGGCTTCCCGGAGACGGCCGGCCTCACCCAGCCCGGCCTCGGCTGGATCTGAACGACGGCGCCAGATCGGCTCCAAAACGGCGCCAACGACTCGCGACGGCGATGGACGAGAGGAGATCTCTGCGATGGTGACGACGACGACCGCGGCCCCCGCGGCCGAGCCCGCGGCGGCGCGCGACGAAGCGCTTTCCCTGCTGCCGGTCTATGCCCAGATGGCGATCGAGCCGGTGTCGGGGCGCGGCGTCATGCTGCGCACCCGCGACGGCCGCGAACTGATTGATTTCTACGGCGGCCACGCCGTCGCCCTGCTCGGCTACGCCCATCCGCGGCTGCTGGCGGTGCTGGCCCGCCAGGCGCAGGAGCTGTTCTTCCAGAGCAACGTCGTGCCGCTGGCGGTGCGGGCGCGCGCCGCCCGCCGCCTGGTGGATTTCGCCCCCGCCGGGCTGAGCCATGCTTTCCTGGTCAACAGCGGCGCCGAGGCCAACGAGAACGCCCTGCGCCTGGCCCTGCGCCACACCGGCCGCGCCCACGTGGTGGCGCTGAGCGGGTCGTTCCACGGCCGCACCGCGGCGGCGGCGGCGGTGTCCCACGGCGCCGGCAACGCCGCCGTGGCCTGGTACGGCTTCCCGCGCGCGCCCTTCGACGTCACCTTCGCTCCCCGCGACGACGTCGCGGCGCTGGCGGCGGCGCTGGCCGTGGCGCCCACGGCGGCACTGATCCTCGAGCCGGTGCAGGGCATGGCGGGAGGAGTGGCGCTGGGCGGCGAGGTGCTGGCCGCGGCGCGCGAGCTGACCCGCCAGGCCGGCGCGCTGCTGATCTTCGACGAGGTGCAGTGCGGCATGGGCCGTACCGGCCAGCCGTTCGCCGCCCAGACCTGGTGCGTCACCCCGGACATCCTGACCACCGCCAAGGGCCTGGCGGGCGGCTTCCCGGCCGGCGCCGTGCTGGTGAGCCCCGAGATCGCCGCCGGCGTGCGGCGCGGCGACCTCGGCAGCACCTTCGGCGGCGGGCCGATGGCCTGCGCGCTGATCGAAGAGGTGATCGCGATCATCGAGGAGGAGGGGCTGCTGGCGCGGGTGAGGACGCTGTCGCGGCGCATCCGCGAGACCTGCCGGGTGGGGCCGGTCGAGAGCATCCAGGGGGAGGGATACCTGCTTGGCCTGCGCACCACCCGGCCGGCGGTCGAGGTGCAGGCCGAGCTGCTGGCGCGCGGCATCCTGGCCGGCACCAGCGCCGATCCGCGGGTGGTGCGCCTGCTGCCGCCGCTGGTGCTCGAAGCGGAGCACGTTGCCGCGCTGGCCGCGGCGCTGGCGGAGATCCGGCCGTGAACCGGCTGCTGTCGCTCGGCGAGCTGCCGCCGGCAGGGGTGGCGGAGCTGGTCGAGCTGGCGCGGTGCCTGGAGCGCCGGCCGCGGCCGCGAGCGCTCGCCGGCAAGGTGCTCGGCCTGCTGTTCTTCAATCCGTCGCTGCGCACCCTGGCCTCCTTCCAGGCCGGCATGGCGCGGCTCGGCGGCAGCTCCTTCGTGATCTCGCCCGGGCAGGGCAGCTGGCTGCTCGAGACCCGCGCCGGAGCGGTGATGGATGGCGCCGCCGCCGAGCACGTGCGCGAGGCGATCCCGGTGCTCGCCGGCTACGCCGACGCCCTCGGCGTCCGTGCCTTCGCCGGTGGCCAGGACCTGGCGGCCGACCTCGCCGACGCCGCTTTCCTGGCCATGGCCGAGGTCTGCCCGGTGCCGCTGATCAATCTCGAGTCGGCGATCGACCACCCCTGCCAGGCGCTCGGCGACTGGAAGACGCTCGACGAGCTGGGAGTGCCGGGGTCCGGCGGCCGCTTCGTGCTGAGCTGGGCCTGGCACCCGAAGCCGTTGCCGCTGGCGGTGCCGGCGGCGGCGGTGCACATGGCCGCCCTGCGCGGCATGGAGGTGACGGTGCTGCGCCCCGAGGGCTTCGGCCTGCCCGAGGCGGTGATGGCGAGGGCGCGGCGGGCGGCGGCCGCGTCCGGCGGCGCGCTGCGCGAGACCGCCGATCGCCGCGAGGCGCTGGCGGGTGCGGACGTGCTCTACGCCAAGTCGTGGGGCTCGCCGGCGCACTACGGCGACGCCGCGGCCGAGGCGGCGGCGCGCGCCGGCCTGCGCGACTGGTGCGTGGACGAGAGCTGGTTCGCGCCGGCCGCCGCGGACTGCCGTTTCATGCACTGCCTGCCGGTGCGGCGCAACGTCGTGGTGCGCGACGAGGTGCTCGACGGCCCGCGCAGCGTCGTGGTGCGCCAGGCGCACAACCGCATGTGGGCGCAGATGGCCGTGCTGCACCGGCTGCTGGCGAGCCGCGAGGAGGATCCGCAATGAAGGACGTCGGCCAGCAGAGCGCCGCGGTGGCCGCGCTCCGCCAGGCGGTGCCGTACATCCGCCTGTTCAAGGGCAAGACCTTCGTCGTCAAGGTCGGCGGCGCCGCGCTCGCGGCCGCGGCCGTCAAGGTGCTCGAGCAGGTCCATGTGCTGCACCAGGTCGGCATCCGCGTCGTCCTGGTGCATGGCGGCGGCCCGCAATCGACCGCGCTCTCCCGCGCCATGGGCGCCGAGCCGCGCTTCGTCGCCGGCCGGCGGATCACCGACGACGCGGCGCTCGAGGTCGCCACGCTGGTGCTCAACGGCGCCGTCAACACGCGGCTGCTGGCGGCCTGCCGCACCGTCGGCCTGCCCGCCGTCGGCATCTCGGGGGTGGCCGCGGGACTGCTGCAGGCGCGCCGCCGCGAGCCGGTGGCGATGGCCGCCGCCGACGGGGCGGTGGTCGACTTCGGCCACGTCGGCGACATCGAGACGGTCGATCCCGGAGTGCTCGAAACGCTGCTCGCCGCCGGCCTGGTGCCGGTGGTGAGCCCGCTGGCGGCCGATGCGCACGGCGCCCTGCTCAACGTCAACGCCGACACCGCCGCCGCCGCCCTGGCGGTGGCGCTGCGGGCCGAGAAGCTGCTGCTGCTCACCGATGCGCCCGGCATCCTGGAGCGCCCGGGCGATCCGAGCTCGCTGGTCTCGCTCGTCGATCTCGCGGGCCTTGCCCGGCTGCGCGAGCGCGGCTGTCTCGAGGGCGGCATGCTGCCCAAGGCGAGCAGTGTCGAAGCCGCGCTGCGCGGCGGCGTGCGGCGGGTGCACATCGTCGGCGCCGCCGTGCCCGACGGCCTGCTCGCCGAGGTGTTCACCAACGAGGGGATGGGGACGCTGGTGGTGGCCGACGCGGTGACGCCGGTCGCGGCGGGGGAGAACCAGCCGTGATGCTGCCGGAGCGCGAGGTGCTGGCCCTGCACCAGGCCATCACCGCCATCCGGTCGGTGTCGGGCGAGGAGCGCGAGCTGGCCGATTTCCTGACCGGCTGGTGGCGGCGGCGGGGCCTCGCCCCGCAGCGGCTGGGCAACAGCCTGTTGCTGCTGTCGCCGGCGGCGGCCGGCGCTGCGGCGGCGCCACTGCCGCTGCTGCTGCTCGACACCCATCTCGACACCGTGCCGCCGGTGCCCGGGTGGCAGCGCGATCCCTGGGACTCGCGGCCGGCCGGCGGCAGGGTCCACGGGCTCGGCGCCAACGATGCCAAGGCGGCGGTGGCCGGCATGATCGCCGCCTTTGCCGCCTTCGCCGACGTCGAGCTGCCCTTCACCCTGGCGCTCGCCCTGGTCGAGGGCGAGGAGACCCGCGGCACCGGCACCGCGGCGGTGCTCGACGAGCTGGCGCGGCAGGGGCGCCGGCCGGCGGCGGCGGTGATCGGCGAGCCCACCGGGCTCGACCTGGCGATCGCGCAGAAGGGCCTGCTGGTGCTCGAGCTGGTGGCGCGCGGCGACGCCTGCCACGCCGCGCACGCGCAGGCGCTCGGTGCCGGCAACGCCGCGCGCCGGCTGGCCCACGACCTGGTGGCGCTCGAGACGGTGGACCTCGGACCGCCCCACGAGCGGCTGGGTGCGATGACCGTCGAGCCCACCCAGCTGCGGGCCGGCACGGCGCGCAACGTGGTGCCGGGCGAGGCGGTCGCGGTGCTCGACGTGCGCACCACGCCGGCGCTGCCGCCGGAGGAGGTGGTGCGGCGCATCCGGCAGGCGGTCCGCGGCGAGGTGCAGGTGCTCTCGGACCGGTTGTCGCCGCGCGAGACGGCGGCCGGCGCGGCGGTGGTCGAGGCGGCCCGGCGGGCGCGTCCCGAGGCCAGGCTGTACGGCTCGGCGACGCTCTCCGACATGGTGTTCATGGCCGGCATCCCGGCGGTCAAGTGCGGCCCGGGCAGCAGCGAGCGCTCGCACACCGCCGACGAGTTCGTGTGGGAGAGCGAGGTGGTCGCCGGGGCTCGCTTCTACACCCGCCTGGTCGGCAGCTTTGCCGAGGTGGGGGCGGCGGCGGGGTGAGGCGATGAGCCGGATGTGGGACAAGCCGGACGGCTCGCCGCTCGACGAGCGGGTGCTGCGCTACACCGCCGGCGAGGACCACCTCCTCGACGCGCGGTTGGTGCCCTACGACGTGCGCGCTTCGATCGCCCATGCCGAGATGCTCGGCGAGCGCGGCCTGTTGGCGGCGGCCGACCTGGCGGCGATCCGCGCCGGGCTGGCGGCGCTCGGCGCCGCCCATGCCGCCGGCGAGTGGCGGATCGAGCTCGCCGACGAGGACGTCCATTCCGCCCTCGAGAGCCGCCTCGTGGCGGCGATCGGCGAGCCGGGGGCCCGCCTGCACCTCGGCCGTTCGCGCAACGACCAGGTGCTGGCGGCGTTGCGCCTCTACCTGCGCGACGAGGTGGCGGCCCTGGTGGCGGGCGCCGGCGCCGCCGCCGGAGCGCTCGACGAGCTGGCGGCCCGGGAAGCCTCCACGGCGCTGCCCGGCTACACCCACCTCCAGCCGGCGATGCCCAGCTCGGTGCCGCTGTGGGCAGGCGGCTTCGCCGCCGAGCTGCGCGACGATGCCCTTGGCCTTGCCGCCTGCCTGCGGCGCATCGACAAGAACCCGCTCGGCTCGGCCGCCGGCTACGGCGTGCCGCTGCTGCCCATCGACCGCGAGGCCACCCGCCGGCGCCTCGGCTTCGCGACGGTGCACGAGCCGGTGACCGCGGTGCAGCTGTCGCGCGGCAAGGCCGAGGCGCAGGTGCTGTTCGAGGCGGCGCTGACGGTGCAGGACCTCGGCCGGCTGGCGGCCGACCTGGTTCTGTTCAGTAGCCGCGAGTTCGGCTTCGTCAGCTTGCCGGCGGCGATGACCACCGGCTCCTCGATCATGCCGCAGAAGCGCAACCCCGACGTCTTCGAGCTGGTGCGCGGCCGCACCGCCACGGCCCACGCCTGCCTGCTCGAGGCGCTGGCGATCGCCGCCAAGCTGCCCTCCGGCTATCACCGCGACCTGCAGCTGCTCAAGGCGCCGCTGTTCCGCGGCCTGGACCTGGCGCATGCCACCCTGGAGATCATGACCGCCGCCCTCGCCGGCGTGCGGTTCCGCGCCGACCGCATCCAGCTGCCGCCCGAGCTGGGCGCCACCGAAGAGGCCTATCGGCTGGTGCTCGAAGAGGGCCTCTCCTTCCGCGACGCCTACCGCCGGGTGGCGGCGCGCTATCCGGAGTGACGCGGCCCGCCGGCACGCCGGCACTCCAGAAGACGCCGCGCGCCGACGACCGCAGCCGCTCTGGTAAACTCGGTAACAAATGCCGGCCGCAGAGAAGACCCGCTACCAGCAGCTGATCGACGCCTGGCTGGCGGGAGCCAGCGAGCCGCCGCCGATCGCCAGCCTGATCGGGATCCGCCTCACCGGCTGGAGCGACGGGGTGGTGCGAATGGAGATGGACGCGGAGCCCCGGCACCACAACCCGATGGGCGGCCTCCACGGTGGCGTCCTCTGCGACCTGGCTGACCTGGCGATGGGGTGTGCCTTCGCCGGGCAGCTCGGCGACGACGAGAAGTTCGGTACCCTGCAGCTCACCGCCAGCTTCCTGCGTCCGGTGCGCGCCGGCCGCCTGGTCGCCACTGCCCGCCTGCTGCATCGCACCCGCGGCGGCGCCGGCCATCTCGAGGCCGAGATCGCCGATGCCGAGGGCCGGGTGGTGGCCCGCTTCACCAGCACCTGCCTGGCGGTACGGTAGACCGCGGAGCGCGATTGCGGATCCTGGTGGCGTTGGGCGGCAACGCCCTGCTGCGGCGGGGCGAGGCGCTGACCGCGGAGAACCAGCGGCGCAACGTGCGCGCCGCGGCGGAGGCGCTGGCGCCGCTGGGGCGCGAGCACCAGCTGATCATCTCCCATGGCAACGGTCCGCAGGTGGGGCTGCTGGCGCTGCAGAGCGCGTCCTACGACGGCGCGGGGACCTACCCGCTGGACGTGCTCGGGGCCCAGACCGACGGCATGATCGGCTACATGATCGAGCAGGAGCTGGGCAACCTCCTGCCGTTCGAGCAGCCGTTCGCGACCGTGCTGTCGATGGTCGAGGTGGACCCTGACGATCCGGCCTTCGCGCACCCCTCGAAGCCGATCGGTCCGCAGTACGGCGAGGAGGAGGCGCGGCGGCTGGCGCACGAGAAGGGCTGGGCGATCGCTCCGGATGGCGACAAGTTCCGGCGCGTGGTGGCGTCGCCGCTGCCGCGGCGCATCTTCCAGATCCGCCCGGTCCAATGGCTGCTCGAGCGCGGCTGCATCGTGATCTGCGCCGGCGGCGGCGGCATCCCGACGATGTATGGCCCGGACGGCAAGCTGCGCGGTGCCGAGGCAGTGGTCGACAAGGACCGCGCCAGCGCGCTGCTGGCGCGCGAGCTCGCAGCCGACTTCTTCATCATGGCGACGGACGCCGACGCGGTGTACCTCGACTGGGGCAAGCCTGGGCAGCGGGCGATCCGCCGGGCGGCGCCGGCGGCGCTCGCGGGGCGGTCCTTCGCCGCCGGCTCGATGGGGCCCAAGGTCGAGGCGGCGATCGACTTCGCCGGCCGCACCGGCAACACTGCCGCCATCGGCACCCTGAGCGCGCTGGTGGCGATCGTCGCCGGCGAGGCGGGGACCCTGGTCAGCGCCGCGGCCGACGGGCTCGAGCTCTATCCCGCGTGAACGGCGAGAACCGCGTGAACGGCATGAACGGCGTGAAGCGCGAGCCCGCCGGCTGGGAGGCGGTGCGTGGCGCGGTGGCCGCCGGCGGCAAGCGCCTCGAATACGAATGGCTCGGGCCGGCCCCGGCGGCGGCTCCGACCCTGGTCTTCCTGCACGACGGCCTGGGGTGCGTCGACACCTGGCGGGACTTCCCGGCGGCGCTGGCGGCGGCGACCGGGTGTGGCGCGCTGGTTTACAGCCGGGCCGGCTACGGCGGTTCGGAGGCGCTGCCCGGCCCCTGGCCGGTGAGCTTCATGCACCAGGAGGCGCTGGTCGCCCTGCCCGAGGTGCTGGCGGCGCTCGGGGTGCGCGACGGCTTCCTGGTCGGCCACAGCGACGGCGGCTCGATCTCGCTCATCCACGCCGCGGAGGCGGCCCGCCAGCCATGGCTGCGGGGCCTGCTGCTCGAGGCGCCGCACGTCCTCGTCGAGCCGATCTGTCTCGAAAGCATTGCCAAGCTGCCGGCGCTCTACCAGCAGCCGGACCTCTGGCGCCGCATGGTGCGCCACCACGGCGCCAACGCCGAGAGCTGCTTTGCGAGCTGGGTCGACGTCTGGTTGCGGCCCGAGTTCCGGGAGTGGAACATCGTCGACCGGTTGCCGCGGGTGCGCTGCCCGGTGCTGGCGATCCAGGGCGAGCGGGACGTCTACGGCACCCTCGAGCAGCTGCGGCTGGTGGCGGCAGGGTGCGGGGGCGCGACCGCCACGCAGGTGCTCGCCGGCTGCGGCCACACCCCCCACCACCAGCGGCGCGAGGCGACGCTGGCGGCCATGACCGGCTTCCTGCGCCCGTTGCTGTGAAGCGTACCGGCGGCGCCGGCGCGAGCTAGAATTCGGCTACGAAGCCGGAGCGGACACCAGATCAAAATGGGATCGGAGCCAATCTCGCAGGCAGGCCCCGGGTCGCCGGACCCGGTGGCCCGGTATGACACCGCCGTGGTGGGCGGCGGCCCGGCGGGGCTCACCGCCGGGCTGCACCTTGCCTGGCACGGCCGCAAGGTGGTGGTGATCGATCGCACCACCGGGCCGCTGTTCTTCACTCTCGAGCTGCTGCACAACGTGCCCGGGATGCCCGCCGCTTCCGGGGCCGAGATCCAGAAGCGGCTGCGCGCCCAGGCCAGGGAGCGGGGTGCGGAGCTGGTGCGCGGCAACGTCGACGGGATCGAAGGCGCCGAGGGGGACTTCCGGCTGCATGGCGCGGACGGCGAGGCCTGGCAGGCGCGCACGCTGCTGCTGGCCACCGGCGTGGCGCGCTTTCACCCGACGGTCGACGGCGATTTCACGCCCTGCCTGGCCTATGCCGGCAAGGGGACGATGTTCTACTGCCCCGACTGCGAGGCGCCGGAAGTTGCCGGCAAGGACACCCTGGTCATCGCCGCCGGCGCCGCGGCAGCCGGCGCCGGGCTGGCGCTCGGCCTCACCCGCTACACCCGGCGGCTGCGCCTGCTGCTGACCGGCGATCGCGAGCTCGGAGAGGAGAAGGCGCGCCGGCTGCGTGAGGCCGGGATCCCGGTGATCGCCGGCGCCATCCATCGCCTGCTCGGCGACAAGCGCCAGCTCCACGCCGTCGAGCTGGCCGGCGGCGAGGTGGTGGCGGCGGAGGCGTTCTTCGTCTCCGGCCCCTCGCGCGGCCGCACCGATCTGGCGCGCCGGCTCGGCGTCGAGATGAGTGCCGCCGGCGACCATGCGGTGCCGCGGTCGCAGCGCGGCGACACCAAGGTGCCCGGCGTCTGGGTCGCCGGCGACCTGCTGCCGATCACCCAGCAGGTGGCGGTCGCCATGGGCACCGGCAGCATCGCCGCGGTGATGATCGACCAGCACCTGCGGCGCCAGGACGCCGGCGCGTAGCGCGCCGGCGACGCTGGTGGCGCCGGCGGCGCCGGCGACATGCTCCTAGGATCCGCCCTTCACCTGCAATTGAATCGTGCCGATGCGCAGGCCGGATTGGCGGTTGAAAAGACTGCGGACGCCCTGCAGCGTCGAGCTGGCGGTGCCGTTGGAGGCCTCGAAGACCACCTGCACCTGGGGCACCTCGGCGCTGCTGCCCTGCAACGCCTTCAGCTCCTCGGTGACGTCGATGTGGCGGCTGACCTTGGAGGCGGCCGTCGCTTTCTTGCCATGGTGCCCCATGTTGAAGAAGCTGATCGTCGCGACGTACTGGCGGCGCGGGTTCGCGCCGACGGTGCTCAGGTAGACGTCGAAGAGCACGCCCGGAGATCTCTCGACGGTGATGTCGTCGAGGACCAGCTCGGTTCGCGCCGGGCCGGCAGGCGCCAGCAGCGAGTGCTTGAGGATGTCGGCGGGCGCGCCGGACTTGGCCAGCGGCAGCGCCACGGCGGCGCTGGCGTCGCCGATCTGGAAGCTCTGGACCTTGCCGACGCTGGTGGCCGGCTGGGCCGCCAGGATGGACTCCGGCGTCGCGGTGAACCGCTTCGTCGGCTTGCGGCCGCAGTTGTCGACGTGGTCATAGACGTAGTCGATCGGCAGCTCCGAGAACTTCAGCTTGACCAGGGAGCCGTGCTCGTCGACGAAAGCGAAGCTCTGGCCCTTGAGGCTGTCGGGCACCGCGCCGCCCTCCTTGAGCCAGCATTCGAAGATGCGATCGATGTTGGCGTGATGCAGCCAGAAGATGGCGTCGGTCGCGGCCACCGGGACGTCGCCCATCAGCGGATAGGGACAGTCCGGTCCGACGGTGCAGTGGGTGGAGCCGTGGGGCTGCTGCTCGAGCTCCGACGAGAAGGAGCTGTAGGCGGTCTTCTTGAGCAGCTTGTCGATGTTGGTCTGGTTGGGGTTCAGCTGCACCGTCTGCGAGCGGCGGCGCGGATCGAAGAGCGGGTTGTCGGTGCCGCCGCTCAGCTTGGCCTGGGCGAACTGGGCAGGCAGCTGGATCTGGGCGGGATCGGTGTAGTCCCAGTAGGGGAGGCGCAGGGACTTGTCGTTGGCCGCGCCCTGCAACACGCGCTCGAAGTAGTAGAGGAACATGCGGTGCCAGGTCAGGAAGCTCGGGGTGCCGTGCTGGCACTGGTCCCAGACCTGCGCCGCCAGGCCGGGCGGCTGCGCCGGATAGACGAGGTCGCGCAGCCCCTTGAAGAAGGGCTGCTTGTCGGGGGGCGAGTCGTTGATCGCGTCCTGGATCAGACCGGCCTTGGCGTCGGGGCCGTAGAAGCCGTGCATCGCCGACCAGTACTCCCAGCTGGTGCGGTAGTCGGCCGAGGCAGGGTTCGCCTTGCTGCGGTCCTTCATCACCTTGATTGCCTTGATGAGGGCGTTGAGCCGGGTCGGGTCCTTGACGAAGTCCTGGAACTTCATCCGCACCGGCGCCGGGATCATCACCGGCTTGGCGGGAGTGTGCGTGGCCACCGGCCCGCCGGCCCCGGCGGTGTTTGGCGGGTTTGGCGGCGCCGCATTGGCCCACGGGCCGGCAACATACCCGGCAAGGACGGCGACGAGGATGACGGCACGGGCGAGGACGGCGACTCGGGACAAGGGTCTCCCTCTCACGACAACCTCCTCCTAGCGCAAGCTAGCGAAATGGATCGCTGCTTACTTTAGCACGAGGCGGAGGGAGCCGATCCGCAGGCCGGCCTGGGGATTGAGCTGCGGACCGGCCTTGGCCAGCGTCGAGCCGGCGGTGCCGTCGGTTGCTGCGAACACCACCTGCACCTCGGGAAGCTCGTGGCTCGCGCCCGCAAGCGCCGCGAGCTGCTCGGTGACGTCGAAGCTGCGCGCGGGCAGGGAGCGCTGCATGGAGCGGTGGTCCACGCCGAAGAAGCTCAGCGTCCCCACGTACTGCCGGCGCGCTTCGGGCCCGGCGGTGCTCAGGGCGGTGCTCAGGTAGACGTCGAACATCACCCGCGGCGGGGCGGAGACGGTGATGCCGTCGAGCACCAGCTCGACCCTGCCCGGCCCGACGGGTGCGGCCAGATCCTGGCGCAGCCGATCGGCTTGTGGCCCGGAGCCGGCGATCGGGAGCGGCACGCTGACCGTGGGCCGGTCGATGTGCACCCCTTCCGTGACCGCTCCGGGCGTGTCGGGCGCACCGGGTGTTCCGGGCAGGGCGGTGCCATCCTGCTGCGCGCCGTTCGCCATCTCACCCTCCATCCGGGCCGCGGCGGTGGCGGCGCCGCCGCACGCCAGCAGCAGGGCAACCAGCGCCAGCCGGGGCCAGGCGGCGCCGGCGATCGTCGGGAATGGGGTTCGCAGTCTCATACCAGTTTCAACGACAGCGCCGCGGGCCGCATTCCGAGCCGACAGGAGTGCCCCAGTCCTCTTCGCCCGGCTCGTACCCCTCGGGAATTCGCGACACGAGATCCTCGATTCGATACCTGCCACGGATCCGCCTCGAAGGCGTGACGACTATTCGGCCTTCACGCACGACGATCTCGACTTCGTCTCCGACGGCCAGGCGTGCCTCCCGTAAGACCTGCGAGGAAAGGCGAACGCCCAGGCCATTGGCCCACTTCCGGACCCTTGTCAGCATGACAGTCCCTGTCTGCGCTCTCGCCTCAGCTCTCGCGGTAGTCGAGGAGGACGGCTCCGACCAGGATCAGGCAGATCGGCCAGATCCAGGAGATGGCGCGGCGGGGACCGTCGGGCAGGCGGAGCTCGAGCCACCGGGACCAGCCCGCGGCGACGCCGAGGATGGCGATCGAGGAGTGGCTGAGCTCGACCAGCAGCTGGTCCTTGGGGTTGTTGAGGGAGTGGCTGTGGGTGAGCAGCAGCGCGCCGCCGAGGAAGCAGACGAAAGGAAAGACCAGGGCGGTGGCCGGCCACGTCGCGGCCCCGGTCTGCACCCGGCGCTCGAACAGCGCGAAGGCGACGATCAGCAGCACCGCCAGCCGGTGCTGCAGCGCCTCGGCGACCAGGAAGCCGCGCCAGAAGGGGACCGGACCCAGCGGCCAGTATTCGACGTCGGCGAGCAGGAAGAGGAACACGGCCAGGAGGAGGAAGGCCAACGGCCAGTTGCGCGCCCAGCGCCAGCCGGCGCGGGCGGCGACCGCGAGCAGGCCGGCGATCAGCACCACCAGTCCGGAGACGTTGTGGTTGAACTCCGAGAGCGCCATCTCGCCCGGCGTCGGCGGCTCGACCAGCTGGCCGGGCACGAAGGACATGTAGGCGGCGAGGGCCTGGGCGGCGGAGCGCTGCGGATCGGCGCCGGCGGTGACCGCGCGCAGCGAGGGGGGCAGCCTCTCATCGGCCGCCGGCGGCAGCAGGCGCGGCGGGCGCGGCGCCAGCCGCGCCTCGATCTCGGGAACCGACACCAGGTCGCGGGGAGCGAGGTCGGCGGCCGGCGGCTGCGAGGTGAGGGAGGCGGCGGCCAGGATGACGGTGAAGCCGATGCCGACCTCGGCTTCGGCGAAGCGGCGCAGGTGGGCGAGGCCGGAGACGTCGCCCGCCTCGGCGCGCCGGACCAGCCGCATGTTGAGCGCCCCCAGGCACAGCAGCAGCGCCAGCAGCGTGGCCTTGGTGCCTAGCATCGCGCCGTAAGCGGAGCCCAGGATGGCGGCGGGGCTGCCGACGTAGATCGCCGCCAGGCCGATGCCGGCGGCGACGAGGACGCCGACGCTGGCCTGGGCGAGGCGCGAGAAGCGTCCGGCGACGGTGCGCGCCGCGGCGGCGTCGGGCGCCCGCGCCAGGGCCAGCAGCAGATAGGGCAGGCCGCCGATCCAGCAGGCGGTGGCCGCCTGGTGCAGGGCGGTGAGCGCCAGCGGCAGCGCCCGATCTTCGAGCCGCGCCGCGGCATGGCTGGTGGCTACCGCGGCGCCCACCAGGCCGAGCGCCAGCGCCAGCGCGGCCGCCAGCAGGCGGGTCCGCCGGCGGCCGCTCGCCGCCTCGCCGCCTGGCGCCGCCCAGACCAGGGCGGCGACGGCGAGCGCCAGCGCGGTGGCGACGGCGCCGGCGACGAAGAAGTTGGCGCCGGCGACGCCGCCGAGGTCGAGGCCGGCGGTGCTCATCAGGATGGCCGCGTCCGCCGCCGCGTAGGCCGCCTGCGCCACGGCGAGTCCGAGGGCGCTGGCCAGCAGCAGCCGGCGGCAGGCCCGCGCCGCGGCCGGGCCGGCGTCGCCGCGGGCCACGAACAGGGCGAAGACCAGGCCGCCGGCGACCAGCGACTGCAACGCGAGCGTCAGCCCGCGGAGGACCACCGACAGGAAGCCGAAGACGTCGAGCAGCTGGCTCATCGCATGGACCGGCGGCGGCGGCCTCCGGGGCGGGGGGCCCCCCGGGGGAGCCGGCTCACTTCACCTGGAAGGGCACCTCGCCGCGGGTGATGTGGCCGTCGGCGGCGAGCACCTGCCAGCGCAGGCGGTAGGCGCCAGGGCCGAGGCCGGTGAGCTTGGCGGTCAACACCGCGGGCGCCGTCTGCTTGTCGAGGGTCAGTGCCTGCTCCTCGCGATTGGGGTGCACCAGCGTGAGGCGGGAGCGGGGACCGTCGATGCGGGCGTTGAAGCGCAGGCGGACCCCGAGATCCGGGCCGCTCACCGTCGCGCCGGCCGCCGGACTGGCCTCGACCAGGATGGCATGGGCTTGGGCCGGCGGCGAGGCGGCGAGCAGCCATGCCAGCGCCAGGGCCGGAACCAGCGCCAAGCCCAGCGAACCACGCTGCAGGAGCCGATGGATTTGGGCAGGCATTGCGTCCCTCCGGACGCCCATCCTACCGTGGTTCAGGCGCAGTCGCCGCGGCCGCCGGCTGCTCAGGCGCTCCAGATCCGGGTGAGCGCGCGCTGGAAGTTGCCGCCCAGGATGCCGGCGATGTCGTCAGAACCATAGCCGCGCCGCAGCAGGCCCTCGGCGATCTCGAACACGCGGTACTCGTGGCGCATGCCGCGCACCCGGTAGGCGGCACGGACACGGCGGGTGCGCGGATCGATGGCGTCGACGTCGGTATCGCTGCCGAGGCCCACGTGCTCGACGCCGACCAGGCGCGCCGCGTGGTCGAAATGATCGAGGATGGCGTCGAGCGTCGCCGGGCGGTTGCCCGAGACCATCATCGGCAGCACGGAGATGCCGATCACGCCGCCCTTCTGGGCCATGGCGCGAATCACCGCGTCGGACTTGCAGCGCGGATGATGGACGAGGGCGTGGCAGTTCGAGTGGGTGATCAGCACCGGAGCGGCGGAAGCCTCCAGGGCGTCGAGGCAGGTGCGCTCGGCGCAGTGCGAGATGTCGATCGCCATGCCGGCGCGGTTCATCGCCGCGACGATGGTGGCGCCGAATTGCGACAGGCCGCCGGCGTCCGGATCGGTGCAGCCGCTGCCGATGCGGTTGCGCTCGTTGTAGGTGAGCTGCGACACCCGCTGGCCCAGGCCGTGGAACAGCTCCACGTCGGCCGCGGTGCGGAAATGGTTGGAGTTCTGGAAGCCGAGCAGCAGGCCGATGCGGTCGGCCGCCTTGACGCGCTCGAGATCGGCGGCGCCGTTTATGCGCAGCAGGGTGTCGCAATGGCCGTCGATCAGCCGGTTCCAGCCGGCCATCCAGCGCCGCGCGGCGCCGTAGGCGTCGGCCTCGCTGGGATCGACCGCCGGGTGGAAGACGCCGATTCCGGAAGCGCGCAGGCGCGCCAGGTCGGCCTTGCCGAAGCTCTGCGGCTGGCTCTCCCAGCCGTAGAGCCGCGGCCAGTCCAGGGTCAGCAGGCTGAGCATGTCGATGACCGTCGTGCGATGGACGATCTCGGCGGCGCGGTCGGAGACTGCGATCGCTTCCGGAGTATCCGGGGTGCGCGGCAGTTGGAAGCCGCGGCGAGAGCCTGGGTTTTCGACGGGATCGGCGAGCAGCCGGCGCGGGCCGGGGGCGAGCAGCGGCGTGACGAGGGCCTGCGCACCGGCCAGCAGGCCAAACCTGAGTACTTCGCGACGATTCAACTTCGGTTACCTTAGTTGGCGGCGAGGATTATAGGCCAGACGCGGCGGCCTGCCAAGCCCCCCCTCGGAGGTCTCGGAGGGGGGAACGGGGAACGGAACTTGCTAGTAACATCTACCCGCGCGCGGCAGGGTGCCGGACCACTCCGGTGCTGCTTAGCCGTCGCTCAGAGATCAAGGAGGAGGGACGATGAAACTACGACGGTTGGCGGCCCCGCTCACGGCGGCCCTGCTGTTGGCTGTTGCCGGAGCGCCGGCGGCGAGTGCCGCGACGACGAAATGCACCATGAAGTTCAACCTGAAGGAATGGTCGGCCTTCTACAAGCGGGCCGACGGCTTCGGGACCATCTCCTGCGACAACGGCCAGACGGCCGAGGTGCGGCTGGCGGCGAGGGGTGGCGGCCTGAGCGCCGGCAAGGGCGAGATCCGCGACGGCAAGGGCACCTTCTCCGAGGTGGGGAACATCAAGGAGCTGTTCGGCACCTACGCCGCAGCGGAAGCGAGCGCCGGCGCGGTCAAGAGCGCCTCGGCCTCGGTGGTGACCAAGGGCGAGATCACCCTCGGGTTGGAGGGCAAGGGCACCGGCTGGGAGGTCGGCATCTCCTTCGGCAAGTTCACCATCAGCCCCCGCTAGGCGGCCCATCGCGGCCACCGGGCGCCGTCAGGCGGCGACGTGAAAGAAAGCGTGCAGCAACGCCAGGACCTCCTCGAGGTTCTGGCGCCGGTACTCTGCCCGGTAGCCTTCCGCGAGCGTCAGGGTGGCGCGGCGCCGCTCCGCTTCCGGCAGGTCGGCGAAGCTGCGCCCGGACAGCAGGGCGGCCAGGGCCCGCTCGGCGGCGGCGCCCCGCCCTGACCACCAGGCCTGCAGGTGGTCGCCGAGGTAGAAGGCATAGACCGGGATGCGCGCGCGGTCGCCCTGCCACAGGAAGCCCTCCATCACTTCGGGGTTGGCGTCGCGGGCGAAGACGCCCAGCTCCCAGCCGGGAAGCTCCGCGACCAGGCGTGCCCAGGTCGGCAGGGTCTGGTAGACGTCGGGGCACCAGTCCTCGGCGATCGCCAGCACGCGCAGCGGTGGCAAGCGGCGCAGCCAGGCAAGATCGGACTCCTGGTGGCTGGGCTGGCGGTAGACCTCGTCGAAGGTCTCGCGGTTGCGGCTGACCGTCGCCAGGTAGGCCGCATAGGTCAAGCGCCGCGACCAGACCTCCCTGGGCAGAGGATTCATCGCCAGGGCAACGTTGCCGCCGCGCCACCGGCGGCGGCGCCTGGCCGCCACCAGCGCCTCGCCGGCGGCTCCCACCGCCAGCGCCGCTCCCATCGCCACGGCGGTGCCCGCCGCCGCTTGTGCTGCCAGGATCACGGGTGCCGCCTCGGCCAGGGGCCTCGCGGCGGTCCGGTGCGCCGGACCGGCGGCCTGCGCAAGGGGGATTTCATGCCCCTTCGTACGCAGAAGCGCCGGGGTCCGTCCAGAGCTGCCGTTCGCTGCTCGGCGCCGCGGCGGCGGCGCTGCCCTCTCTACCAGCGATAGGCCAGGCCGCCGCCGAACAGGAAGTCGTCGCGGAGGGCGGCGGTCCGGTGGAGCTGATCGGGGAAGCGGAAGCTGAGCTCGCTGCCGTAGCCGCTGATCGCCAGTCCGCTCGAGCCGAGCGGGAAGTCGAGGCCGAGCGTGGCGCCGAAGGCGAACTGGCTGCTGCTCGGGCGGAAGCTGCTGGTCATCTGCACCAGCCCCACGGTTGGCCCGATGTAGGCATCCATGTGCTGCAGGCGGTAGAAGTGGCCGTAGAGGCCGAGCGTGTACGGACGCACCTGGATGTTGCCCTTGGTCTCGAACGGCGGACCCACCGGCGTCTGCGTCACCTGGTCGGCGGCGATGTGGGTCTGCGAGGCGGCGAGGTCGAGGCCTACCCAGGGGGTGAAGAGGTACTCGGCGTCCACGCCGCCGCCGGGTCGCCCGCGGTAGCTCACGGTGGTGAAGGTGTCGACCCCGACCGCCGCTTCCGAGTGCGAGAAGCTGTCGCCGAGGTAGTAGGCGCGCAGCACGAAGCGGGGTCCCTCCTCGGGCGCCCGGCCCGCTCCTTGCGCCTGCGCCGGCGCCGCCGCCAATACGGTGCAGGCGCCAACAGCCAGCGCGGTGCACAGCCAACTGGGGAGCTCGATTCTTGGCATCATCGCGCGTTCCTTTCACGAAATCGCCGCCAATTGCGGCGGCGAGGGACCTATACGGTTGGCGGTTGCGCGCATTCTACACGGCGGCGTCCGCCGGCGGCTCGCCGCGCGCGAAGAAATCGCGGATGGCCGCCGCCGATTCCGCTTCCGTGTCGGCGCCGGTGAGGCTCACCGCGAGGCGCGGCGAGAGCCGGCGCCAGAGCTCGGGCAGCAGCTGGGCGCGCCGGGCGGGAGTCACCACCAGCAGCGCTTCGCCAGGCCAGGATGCCAGACGGCATTCCAGGCTCAGCCGCAGGTAGGCCTGCTGGCGGGCCGATAGGCGCTGCTGCGCCGGCGTCGCCATCCGCTGCCAGCCGCGGGCCGCCGAGCGCGCGCGGCCGGCGGCGTAGCCGAGAGCGGCGGCGAGGCGCCGCCGCGACAGCTCGACGAGATGATGGCGCAGGCGTGCGAGGAGGTCGTCGCCCCAGGGCTCGCGCAACCGGCGCAGGATCCTTCGCCAGCGCCGCGCCCGCCCGGGGAACTGGGCATCGTGCAGCACCAGCAGGACTTCGCCGTGCAGGCTCAGCCGGCCGGCGAGGGCGAAGCCGAGCGGCCCGCCGGCGCAGGCCGCCACCAGCCGCCAGGGGCCCTGGCGCTGGCGGGCCAGGACCGCCGCGGACCAGCCGTCCAGCAGCGCCGCCGAGGTCGGCGGCAGCTCCGCGGGCAGGCGGAGGACCAGGGACGGACCGGAGAGCCGCGCCAGGCGCGCCAGGCGGGCGAGTTGCAAGAGGTCGGGGCCTTCGCCGGCGCCGTGCGCGGGCACCCAGAACACCGGCGCGCCGCCGCCGGCCGCCGGCGACCCGCGGTGCGCCGCCAGTTGCGTGAGCAGCTCGCGGCCGCCGCCCAGCCGCCGCGCGATGCCGCGGGGAGTCGGCTCCTCCAGGAACAGGGCCATGTCGGCGGCGCAGCCCGTCGCCTGCTCGACGCCGAGCAGCGCGTCGTGCCGATCCCGCCGCCCGAGGTGGAGCAACTCGCCGCCGGGCAGCCGCCTGACGAGGTCGCCGGTCCGGAACAGGCGTGCGGCACTGCCTGCCACCGGTTGGAATGCCTGGGCGGTGAGGTCCGGGCGCCGCCAGTAGGCGACGGGCAGCGTCGTGGCGACGATGCCCAGCTCACCCTCGGTCCCAGCGTCCGCGGCGGCGGCAGGCTCGCCGTCCGGGCCGATCAGGACGGCGCCGATGCCGGCGGCTGGCCTGCCGATCGGCGCCACCGGCCCCGGGCAGGCGGTCTGATGATCCGCGAACCACTGGCAGACCACGTTCATCTCGGTCATGCCGAGGCCGACGTGGAACACGCCGCCCTCCCGGAAGCCGCGCTTCCACAGCTCGAGGTCGGTGGCGAAGACCGGCTCGCCGCCGAGCTTGCAGAGGCGCAGTGCCGGCAGCTCGCCGCCGCTCGCCACCGCTCTCGCCAGCGAGCGGAAGAGACCCGGCACCGAGTGCCAGATGGTGATCTTCTCCGCCGCCGCCCAATCCCGCCAGGCGGCCGGCGACACCGCGCGCGGTGCGAAGGGGAGCACGGCGGCACCATGGAGCAGGGCGCCGTAGACGTCGGACACCGAGGCGCCGTGGCTCGCCGAGGCCAGCAGCGTGAAGCGGTCGCCGGGAACCACCCGCAGCCCGCTGCCGAGCCTGGCGACGTTGGCGAGCACGTTGCGATGGGTCTGCAGGATCCCCTTCGGCGTGCCGGTGGAGCCCGAGGTGAACAGGAGGTAGGCGAAAGCCGTCGCCGGCACCGGCGGCAGGCGCGGCGCCGGCCGCGAAGCCGCGCCGCCGGCCGCCGCCAGCTCGTCCACCTCGACGACCGCGACGCCCGGGACCAGCGTCCGCGCTGCGGCCAGCAGGCCGCGGCCGGCCACCACCAGCGACGGCGCGGCGAGGCCCGCCAGGCGCGCGGCGGCCGCCGGCGCGAAGCCGGCATCCACCGGCGCATAGAAGAGGCCCGCCTTGAGCACTCCCACCATCGCCGCCAGCAGCGGCGAGTCGTTCGCCATCAGCAGCAGGACCGGGCGGCCGCCGTCCGGGGAGCGGTCGAGGAGCGCCGCGGCGATCCGGCCGGAGAGCGCGTCGAGCTCCTCGTAGGTCCAGCTGGCGGTCTGGCCGCGCACCGCGAGGCGCGTGGGGAAGGCGCGGGCGGCGGCGGCGAAGCGATCCGGGATCGAGCCCTCGGGATCGATCGGCGGCAAGGGCGTCGCGGTCATGGCGTCTCCGGCCCGTAGATCGCCTGCATGCGGGTGTAGAACTTGAGGTTCCCCGGCCCGTGCTCGGGCGGCCCCAGCCCCGATGCCTTGAAGCCGCCGAATGGCGCCTCGACGGCGGCGTCCACGGTCGAGCGGTCGAGCTTGAGCACGCCCGCCCGGGCCGCCGCGAGGAACCGCGCCCGCCGCTCGCTGCCGGGAGAGAAGAGCGCCGCGATCAGGCCCTGGCGGACGCCGTCGAGGAGCGCCAGGGCGTGCTCGAAGTCGCTAGCCGGCTGCACCACCAGCACCGGGCCGAAGGTCTCCTCCTGGACGATCTCGGCCGCCGCTTCCGCGGTCACCACGATCGCCGGCGGCAGCCAGGCGCCGCGTGCCAGCGGCGGCCCGAGCGGCGTGTCGGCGATGCGGCAGGCGGGCGCGGCGCGCGCCACCAGCGCCGCGACCCGCGCCGCCGCCGAGGCGGAGACCAGCGGCCCGAGGTCGGTGGCCGGGTCGAGCGGATCGCCGAAGCGGAGGCGCCCGGTGGCGGCGGGCGCCCGCGCCGCGGTCCGCAGAGCACCGCGCCGCCGGCGGCGAAGACCGCTGCGAAGAACTCCGCCTCGCCGTCGCTCAGGCCGCCGCCGGCGCCTGCCGGCTCGGCGATCCGCAGGTCGCAGGCAGCCAACCCGGCGCCGGCCAGCGCCGCGAGCACGCGCTGCGCCGCCGCGGTCAACTCGGGACCGATGCCTTCGCCGGCCAGGAACCCAATGGTGTGAGGCGGGGCCGAGGCAGGCCGCTCCGGGAAGAGCACCGACACGGCAGGGGTGCTCAGGAGCCTGGTGGGCGCCATTGGCGCCGAAGCCTAGCACAGGCGCGGCGGTCGCACCCCAGTAGCGCCCAACCGCACCCTGAGGTCTCGCTCTAAGGGCGGCTCGGGTGAGGCACCGTGCATGGGCCGTAGGCGGCCATGCGGTCGTTGGCGACGATCAGCGGCAGGCCGGCGGCGGCCAGGGTGGCGCGGTTGGCAGCGTCGTCCGCCCAGGTGACGAAGACCAGCGGATGATCGCAGGCGGCAAGGGCGCCGCGCCACCACTCGGCAGGACGCAGCGGCGTCTGGCGGGGATCGGCGGCGAGCCACTTCGGGAAGTAGGCGATGACGTAGTTGCTGGTCAGTTCGCGGCCGCGCGGGGAGGCGACCAGCAGGGTGCGGCGCAGGTAGAACGGCAGCGACGGCGGGAAGGAATGGATCGCCACCACCTCGGCGCCGGGTGCGAGGCGCGGGGCGATGGCGGCGGCGGCGGCGCGCGAGGAGCGATGGTCGCCGATCTCGCCGAGGAGCGGCAGCAGCAGCGCCGGCAGGGCGGCCATCGGCAGGACCAGCCCGGCGAGGAGCCAGGCAGCGCCGCGAAAGGCGCCTGACCGAGGGCCGATGGCTTTGGCGCCGCGGTCCTCGGCCCCGTCTTTCCTGGGCTCGTCGCCTCCTCTCCCCGCGCCGCGGGTCGCCAGCAGCACCAGGATGGCCCCGGCGAGGAACGCCGCCGCGAGGCCAAGCAGGGTGAGGGGCAGCAGGCTGGCGTGGGCCAGCCGGGCGGAATGCACGCGGGTCAGGACGGCGGGGCCGGCGGCACAGAGGGCGGCGAGGCCCAGCCAGGTCCAGCCGGCGGCACGCGCCCCGGGGACGGCGCCGGTGTCGCTTTCGGCGTCCACCCAGACCTTGGCGGCCATGATGGCGACGGCGGGCAGCAGGGGCAGGATGTATTGCGGCCGCTTGGAATGGGAAAGCGAGAACAGCAAGAACGGCAGGACGACCCACAGCGCCAGGTAGATGCGGGGGGAGTCCACGCCGCGGTCCCACCTGCCGCCCGTCGTGGCGCGCCGCCAGCCGGCGAGGGCCAGCACCGACCAGGGCAGGGCGCCGGCGAGCAGGCAGGGGACGAAGAACCAGAACGGCCCCTCACGGTTCATCTCGGTCGTCGTCACCCGCTGCCAGGTCTCGGTGAACAGGGCGTAGTGCAGGAACTCCGGCACCCGGCGCGACATCGCCCACACCCAGGGGCCGACGCAGAGCGCGAGCAGCAGCGGACCGAGCGGATGCCAGACCGCTCGGGAAGCGCGCCGGAAGGCGGCGTAGGGCACGGCCGCCAGCAGCGGCACCGCGAGCGCCACGGGCCCCTTGGTCAGTACCCCCAGGCCGATGGCTGCCCAGGCGAGCGCCGTCCATCCGAGGTAGCCGCGGCGGGCGGCGCGCGCCGCGACCGCCAGGTAAAAGGCGCAAAGCGCCAGCACCATGAAAAAGGTCAGGGCGCTGTCGAAGATGACGGTGCGCGCGAAGGCGATGGGCAGCGGCGCCGCCAGCGCGGCGACCGCCGCGATCGGCCGCGCGCGGCGGCCGAACATTCGCCCGCCGAGCCAGCCGGTGAGCGCCGCGGTGGCGAGCGCGAAGAGCAGGGACGGCAGCCGGGCGGCGGTCTCGCCGGCCCCGAGCAGGCGTTGGCTGAGGGCGTCGGCGGCGAAGTAGAGCACCGGCTTGTCCAGGTAGGGCAGGCCGTCGAGGCGCGGCAGCACGAAATCGCCGCCGGCGCTCATCTCGCGGGCCACCTCGCCGTTGCGCCCTTCGTCCGGATCGAGCAGCGCATAGCTGCCCAGCCCCCAGCCAAGGGCGCCGACCAGCAGCAGCCAGGGCAGCGCCCGGCGCAGGACCCTTGCGGCCCCCGTGGATGGCCTCCGCGATTCCTCCATGGCCTGCGGACACTACCCGGCGCGATGCCGCCAGGCAACGCTGGACAATGTGGGTGCCTTCTGGCACAATGCTTTTCCCTCTTGTCGGCCCTTCCCGGTGAGGGTCTTTACAGGGATCGGGGGACGCTGTAAGATTGTCAGGTTTGACCGTCGGACGCGGCTTTGGGCCTGAGACCCATGGCGCGTCTACGGGTGTCTCAAGCCCACGTGGCTCAGGGGTAGAGCACCTCCTTGGTAAGGAGGGGGTCACCGGTTCAAATCCGGTCGTGGGCTCCACGATCCGCAGGCGGCGCGGCGCCGCGACAGCGGGGCAGCGCGGGACCGGTGCGGATAGCCAGATCGGTCCGGTGACTCGGAGCGACTCGAATCGCGATTCGAACCGTAGATTGCTTGCGTCGGCCGCCCGATCGGTGGCCGGCGGTGATCCTTGGAACGGCCGCCTGGCGGCCTTGAAAGAATTCAACGGCCGCGTGCGGCCTGGGACAGGTTCAGGAGGCATTTGAAGCGCCATGGGCAAGGAGAAGTTCGAGCGGAAGAAGCCGCACGTCAATGTCGGCACGATCGGCCACGTCGATCACGGCAAGACGACGCTGACGGCGGCGATCACCAAGGTGCTGGCGACCAAGGGTTGGGCGCAGTTCGTGGCGTTCGACCAGATCGACAAGGCGCCGGAGGAGCGGGAGCGCGGGATCACCATCGCGACGGCGCACGTCGAGTACGAGAGCGCGAAGCGTCACTACGCGCACGTGGACTGCCCGGGGCACGCGGACTACGTCAAGAACATGATCACCGGCGCGGCGCAGATGGACGGAGCGATCCTGGTGGTGTCGGCGGCGGACGGTCCGATGCCGCAGACGCGGGAGCACATCCTGCTGGCGCGCCAGGTGGGAGTGCCGTTCATGGTGGTGTTCATGAACAAGGTGGACATGGTGGACGACCCGGAGCTCTTGGACCTGGTGGAGCTCGAGCTGCGGGAGCTGCTGTCGTCCTACGATTTTCCCGGCGACGACATCCCGATCATCCGGGGATCGGCGTTGAAGGCGTTGGATAGCGGCGATCCGGAGAGCGAGTGGGGCAAGAAGATCATCGAGCTGATCGAGGCGGTGGACAGCTACATTCCGGTGCCGGAGCGGGCGATCGACAAGGACTTCCTGATGCCGATCGAGGACATCTTCTCGATCTCGGGCCGCGGCACGGTGGTGACGGGTCGGGTGGAGCGCGGCATCGTCAAGGTGGGCGACGAGGTGGAGATCATCGGCATCCGGCCGACGGCCAAGACGATCGTGACGGGCGTCGAGATGTTCAAGAAGCTGCTCGACCAGGGTCAGGCCGGCGACAACATCGGGGTGCTGCTGCGGGGGACGAAGAAAGACGACGTGGAGCGCGGTCAGGTGCTGGCGAAGCCGGGCTCGATCACGCCGCACACCAAGTTTCGCGGCGAGGTGTACGTGCTGACCAAGGAGGAAGGCGGTCGTCACACGCCGTTTTTCAACGGTTACCGACCGCAGTTTTACTTCCGGACGACGGACGTCACCGGGGTGGCGAGCCTGCCGGAGGGAACGGAGATGGTGATGCCGGGCGACAACATCAACCTGGAGGTCGAGCTGATCGCGCCGATCGCCATGGAGAAGGGCGTGCGCTTCGCCATCCGCGAGGGTGGCCGCACGGTCGGCGCCGGCACCGTCACCGACATCGTGAAGTAGGCCAGACGAGGATCAAGGCAGCCAGGGGGTCGCAGCGGGAGAAGCAGCCGGAACAACAGGCCAGTAGCTCGAACTGGTAGAGCATCGGTCTCCAAAACCGAGGGTTGGGGGTTCGAATCCCTCCTGGCCTGCCACTCTCTCCACTCTCGAGACGAGGAAAAGAAGGCGACATGACCGAGTGGTTCAAGAAGATCAAGGACTTCCTGGCCGAGACGCGGCTGGAGATGCGGAAGGTGTCCTTCCCGTCGCGTGACGAGGTGGTGGCGACCACCGTCGTGGTGCTGATCACCAGCTTCGTCTTCGCGGTCTTCCTCTTTGCCTCCGACAAGGCGATCGAGAACGGCTATATCGGGATCATCAGGGTGTTCTCCAAATGAGCGACGTGGCGGCACCCGCGGAGCAGCCGGCGCGCGAGCGCAAGTGGTACATCGTGCACACCTACTCCGGCTTCGAGGAGCGGGTCAAGGAGACGCTGCGCCAGCGCGCCGAGGCGCTCGACATGGGCGACGCCATCGGCGAGATCCGCATCCCGACCGAGACGGTGGTGGAGTACAAGGGCGGCAAGAAGCGTGAGACGCAGCGCAAGTTCTTCCCCGGCTACATCCTGGTCGAGATGGAGATGTCCGACGCCGCCTGGCATGTGGTGAAGAACACGCCGAAGGTGACCGGCTTCGTGGGCACGGGGCGCAAGCCGACCCCGCTCAGCCAGGACGAGGTCGACAAGATCCTCGAGCAGGTGGTGACCGCCAAGGAGAAGCCGAAGCCGAAGTACGTCTTCGAGAGAGCCGAGCCGGTACGGATCACCGATGGTCCGTTCAACAACTTCACCGGAGTGGTCGATGACGTCAACCTCGACCGCAACACCCTGAAGGTGATGGTGACGATCTTCGGCCGGCAAACGCCGGTCGAGCTCGACTTCTCGCAGGTGCAGAAGATCTAGCAGGCCCGGGGTCGCCCGGGAAACCCGGAGACCCGGAGGAGGAGTGTAGTGGCCAAGAAAGTCGTGGGGCAGATCAAGCTGCAGATCCCGGCGGGCGCCGCCACGCCGGCGCCGCCGGTCGGTCCGGCGCTGGGTCAGGCGGGCGTCAACATCATGGATTTCTGCAAGAACTTCAACGGCCGCACCGGCTCGCAGCAGGGCATGATCATTCCGGTGGTCATCACCGTCTATGCCGATCGCAGCTACACCTTCATCACCAAGACGCCGCCGGCGGCGATCCTGCTGCGCAAGGCCGCCGGGGTGGAGAAGGGCTCGGGAGAGCCGAACAAGAAGAAGGTGGGCAAGGTGACGCGGGCGCAGGTCGAGGAGATCGCCAAGACCAAGCTGCCCGATCTGAACGCCGCGAGTCTCGAGGCGGCGGTGCGCATCATCGAGGGCACGGCGCGCTCGATGGGGCTCGAGGTCGGGTAGGGCCGCATAGAAAGAACGCTCGTCGAAGAGGGAGCGGGGGCATCCCCGGAGGAAAGATGGCCAAGCACGGCAAGAAGTTCAAGGAGGCGGCGGCCAAGGTCGAGCAGCGGCCCTATCCGCTGCGCGAGGCGATCGAGCTCGCCAAGGGCGCCTCGTTCGTCAAGTTCGACGAGACGCTCGAGGTCGTGATGCGGTTGGGCGTCGATCCCAAGCATGCCGACCAGATGGTGCGCGGCACCGTGGTGCTGCCCAACGGGCTCGGCAAGAAGGTGCGGGTGCTGGTGTTCGCCAGCGGCGAGAAGATCCGCGAGGCGGAGGAAGCCGGCGCCGACTTCGTGGGCGGCGACGACATGGCCAAGAAGATCGAGGGCGGCTGGATGGACTTCGAGGCGGTGGTGGCGACGCCCGACATGATGCGCGTCGTCGGCCGCCTCGGCAAGGTGCTCGGTCCGCGCGGCCTGATGCCGAACCCGAAGGCCGGCACGGTGGCGGTCGACGTCGCCAAGGCGGTGCAGGAGATCAAGGCCGGCAAGGTGGAGTTCCGCGTCGACAAGACGGGCATCCTGCACGTGCCGGTGGGCAAGCTCTCGTTCGGCGTCGAGCAGCTGCAGGAGAACGCCGACGCCCTGATCGGCGCGGTGCTCAAGGCCAAGCCCAGCGCCGCCAAGGGCAAGTACGTGCGCAACATGAGCCTGTCGTCCACCATGGGCCCCGGCATCAAGGTCGACGAGGCGGCGCTCAGCGCCCGCGAAGTCTGACGCCAAAGGAGAGTTGACCGATGCCGCTGACGCGAGCCGACAAGGAAAAGCTGATTGCCGAGTACCAGGAGGGCCTGGCGGAGGCGCCGCATGCCTTCCTGCTCGGTTTCAAGGGGATCACGGTGCCGCAGGTCACCGAGCTGCGCAATCGCGTGCGGGCGAGCGGCGGCGAGTACCTGGTGGTGAAGAACAACCTGGCCCTGCGGGCCATCGACTCGACCGCCCTGGCGGCGCTCGAGGAGCACTTCGTCGGGCCGACCGCGGTGGTGTACAGCGCCAAGGACCCGGTCGCCCTGGCCAAGGCGCTGACCGACTACGCCAAGGAGGTGCCGGCGATCGAGTTCAAGGCCGGCATGGTGGAGCGCCGGGCGGTTGGCGCCGCCCAGATCAAGGAGATCGCCCAGCTGCCCGGCCGCCAGGAGCTGATCGGGAAGCTCCTGTACCTGCTGCAGTCGCCGATCACCCGCCTGGCGCGGGTGCTCGCCGCCTTGCCGCGGAGCCTGGTGATCGTGCTCGATCAGGTCGGCAAGCAGAAGCAGGAGCAGGAACAGGCAGGAGCAGAGGGAGCAGCGGGAGCGGAAGCCCCCACGCCGGCAGGTGAGTGAAGCGTAGCGCCTACCCGCTTCTTCCCGCGGAGTCGCCGGGCAGACGGTGGGAGTGGAACGAAGGCGAGAGACCCCAAAGCGGCTCCGGACTTCACGCGGGTCCGAGCGGAAGGAGAGAAGGAGACAAAATGGCCATTGCCACCCAAGAATTCATCCAGCAGATCGACTCCCTGACGGTGCTCGAGCTGAACACCCTGGTCAAGGCGCTCGAGGAGCACTACGGAGTGTCCGCTGCTGCCGCCGCGGCCCCTGCGGCTGCCGCCGGCGGCGGCGCCGCCGCCGCGCCGGTCGAGGAGAAGACCGAGTTCGACGTCGTGCTCAAGACTATCGGCGAGAAGAAGATCAACGTCATCAAGGCGGTGCGGGAGGTGACCAGCCTCGGCCTGAAGGAGGCCAAGGATCTGGTCGAGTCCGCGCCCGCCACCGTCAAGGAAGCGGTGTCGAAAGACGAGGCCGAGGCGGTCAAGAAGAAGTTCGAAGAGGCCGGGGCGACTGTCGAAATCAAGTAAGGTGGAGCGGCACGACGCCAGGATCGGCAAATATCCTACCGAGCCGTTCGCAGGTCTGGCGGCGCGGCGGGGGATCCCTGCGCGCGCCGCCAACCCCGCCAAGCATCGCCCGGGCATAAACCGGGCGCAAGACGTGTTGAGGGCTGTGAATGCCACGCCCGCCTTCCTGCCGAGAGGCAGGGGCGGGCTGGGTGTCGTCGTCTCCCGCTTCCGCTTTCCGGGCCCCGGCCCGCCCCGCCCGGGACCTGCAGGAGCCCGCTGAGGCTCCGAGGCGCCTGAGGCCCGAGGACCCGGACGGCCCAGAGGACGCCAGAGGACATTCGCCGCGTCGACCGCATCGTAGGCATCGAGGAGAGACAAGGACCCCCATATGGATCAATCCCCCAACCACGAAAAGCACAACGGCCGGAAGGACTTCTCCCGGATCCAGACCTCTCTGCCCATACCCAACCTGATCGACGTCCAGCGGCGGTCCTACGAGCGCTTCCTGCAGATGAACCTGCTCCCCGAGGAACGGGCAAACCATGGTTTGCAGTCGGTCTTCACCAGCATCTTCCCGTTCTCCGACTTCCGGGAGACCTGCTCGCTCGACTTCGTGAAGTATTCGATCGGCGACTGGCAGTGCAAGTGCGGCGAGCTCAAGGGGCTCGAGTACCTCCGCATGACCTGCACCAACTGCGGCGCCAAGATCATGACCGATCACCCGCACGAAGAGACGGTGACCTGCACCGAGTGCGGCTTCGTCAACAAGAACCGTGTCACCAAGTGCGACATCTGCGGCAATCCGGTCGACCTGCAGCTCAAGTACTCGATCTCCGACTGCCAGGAGCGCGGCATGACCTTCGCCGTGCCGCTCAAGGTCACCTTCCGCCTGTTCGTCTACGACCGCGACCCCGACACCGGGGCGCGGATGATGCGCGACGCCAAGGAGGAGGAGGTCTACTTCGGCGACATCCCGCTGATGAGCGACAACGGCACGTTCATCATCAACGGCACCGAGCGGGTCATCGTCTCGCAGCTGCACCGCAGCCCCGGCGTCTTCTTCACCCGCGAGGGGACGCGCTCGTTCCTCGCCAAGATCATCCCCTACCGCGGCTCGTGGGTGGAGTTCGAGTACGACCAGAAGGACGTGCTGTCGGTGCGCATCGACCGCAAGCGCAAGTTCCACGGCACCGTCTTCCTGCGCGCCCTGGGGCTCGAGGGCGACGAGGCGATCCTGCGCCAGTTCTACACCCCGGTGCAGCTGACGGCGGAGGGCGGTGGCAAGTTCACCCTGCACGTCACCCCGGCGGTGCTCGAGCCCGAGCGCCAGAAGGACCGCCAGAGCCGCGGCCGCCGCGAGCAGTATCCGATCTTCGCCGGCATCACCCTCGACAAGGGGCACATCGGCAAGCTCGACTCCGGCCAGACGCTGGCCTTCGCGGTGGAGCGCGAGGACCTCGAGCGCGCCTTCTTCATCGCCGACACCGTCGATCTCGACACCGGCGAGGTGATCTTCGAGGCCAACGAGCTGGTGCCCGAGGACGCCGAGGAGCGGCTGGACGGCCGCAACGCGACGCCGGTCGAGGTGTTCTTCCCCGACTGGGAGCTGACCGGCTCGACGCTGTCGAACACGCTGGCCAAGGACGCCACCACCAACTCGAAGGAAGCGTTGATCGAGATCTACCGCCGCATGCGGCCGGGCGATCCGCCGACGCTCGAGAGCGCGCGGTCGCTGTTCTACGGCATGTTCTTCGACGCCAAGCGCTACGACTTCTCGCGCGTCGGGCGGTTCAAGTTCAACATCAAGCTCGACACCGACGTGCCGGTCGATCAGAAGACCCTGTCGGCAGACGACTTCTTCCGGGTGATCGAGTACCTGCTGCGGCTGCAGAAGGACATCGGCCGGGTGGACGACATCGACAACCTCGGCAACCGCCGGGTGCGCGCCGTCGGCGAGCTGCTAGAGAACCAGTTCCGCATCGGCCTGGTGCGCATGGAGCGGGCGATCAAGGAAAAGATGTCGGTGCACCAGGACATCGACTCGGCGATGCCGCACGACCTGATCAACTCCAAGCCGGTGATCGCCGCGATCAAGGAGTTCTTCGGCTCGTCGCAGCTGTCGCAGTTCATGGACCAGACCAACCCGCTGTCGGAGGTGACGCACAAGCGGCGGCTGTCGGCGCTGGGACCGGGCGGCCTGTCGCGCGAGCGCGCCGGCTTCGAGGTGCGCGACGTCCATGCCACGCACTACGGCCGGATCTGCCCGATCGAGACGCCGGAAGGCCCCAACATCGGCCTCATCTCGTCGCTCGCCACCTATGCCCGGATCAACGACTACGGCTTCATCGAGAGCCCGTACAAGAAGGTGGAGAACGGGCGGGTGCTCGACCATTTCCGCATCCTGAAGGTGGGCGACGGCCCGTTCCGCCTCGGCCAGGTGGTGACCGGCGACGAGCTCGAAAAGGAGAACGGCAAGCTCAAGAAGGCCAAGAAGCGCCAGGTCGACGCCGAGCCGCAGGCCTTCTACCTGTCGGCCTGGGAGGAGGAGAAGTACATCGTCGCCCAGGCCAACTCGCGCGTCGACGAGCAGGGCAACCTGATCAGCGAGCGGGTCAGCGCCCGCGCCGGCGGCGATTTCGCCACCGTCGAGCGCGATCGCATCGACTTCATGGACATCAGCCCCAAGCAGCTGGTGTCGGTGGCGGCGGCGCTCATCCCGTTCCTCGAGAACGACGACGCCAACCGCGCGCTGATGGGCTCGAACATGCAGCGCCAGGCGGTGCCGCTGCTGCGCAGCGAGGCGCCGATCGTCGGCACCGGGCTCGAGGCGATCGTCGCCCAGGACTCCGGGGCGGTGGTGCTGTGCAAGCGCGGCGGCATCGTCGACTCGGTGGACGCCGAGCGGATCATTGTGCGCGTCGAGGGCGAGGACCTGGACACCGGCGAGACCAAGGACTTCGGCGCCGACATCTACCAGCTGATCAAGTTCCGGCGCTCCAACCAGAACACCTGCATCACCCAGAAGCCGGTGGTCAGCGAGGGGCTGCGGGTGAAGAAGGGCGACGTGCTGGCCGACGGTCCCTGCACCGAGCAGGGCGAGCTGGCCCTGGGCCGGAACGTGCTGGTCGGCTTCATGCCCTGGCGCGGCTACAACTTCGAGGACGCCATCCTGATCTCGCAGAAGCTGGTGCGCGAGGATTACTACACCTCGATCCACATCGAGGAGTTCGAGATCGAGGCGCGCGACACCAAGCTCGGCCCCGAAGAGATCACCCGCGACATCCCGAACGTCGCCGAGACCGCGCTCAAGGACCTTGACGAGAGCGGCATCGTGCGCATCGGCGCCACCGTCAAGGCCGGCGACATCCTGGTCGGCAAGGTGACGCCGAAGGGCGAGACCCAGCTCACCCCCGAGGAGAAGCTGCTGCGCGCCATCTTCGGCGAGAAGGCCGGCGACGTCCGCGATGCCAGCCTCAAGGTGCCGCCGGGGATCGAGGGCACCATCGTCGACGTCAAGATCTTCTCGCGCAAGGGCGTCGAGAAGGACCAGCGGGCCAAGGACATCGAGCAGGAGGAGATCGGCCGGCTGGAGAAGAACATCAAGGACGAGGTGCGCATCCTGACCGAGGAGCGCAACAAGAAGGTCGGCGACCTGCTGGCCGGCAAGAAGGTGAGCGCGGCGGTGAAGACGCGCGCCGGCCAGGAGCTGCTCAAGTCGGGCGCGGCGATCACCCAGCCGGTGCTCGAGCGGCTGACCCGGCAGGAGATCATGCGGCTGCCGGTCGACGAGAAGCGGCTGCTCGACGCAGTGGAGATCGTCTACCGCAAGACCGACTCGCACATCGAGGTGCTGCACCGGGTCAACGAGGAGCGCATCGGCCTGCTGCAGAAGGGCGACGAGCTGCCGCCCGGCGTCATCAAGCTGGTCAAGGTCTACGTCGCCATGAAGCGCAAGCTGCAGGTCGGCGACAAGATGGCCGGGCGTCACGGCAACAAGGGCGTCATCTCGCGCATCCTGCCCGAGGAGGACATGCCCTACCTGCCCGACGGCACGCCGGTCGAGATCGTGCTCAATCCGCTCGGCGTGCCGAGCCGGATGAACGTCGGCCAGATCCTCGAGACCCACCTCGGCTGGGCCGGCATGGTGCTCGGCCTGCGCTTCGCGACGCCGGTTTTCGACGGCGCGCGTGAGAAGGACATCAAGGACCTGCTGCACGAGGCCAACCTGCCGTCCTCGGGCAAGACCACGCTCTTCGACGGCATGACCGGCGAGGCCTTCGAGCAGAAGGTCACCGTCGGTTACATCTACATGCTCAAGCTCTCGCATCTGGTGGACGACAAGATCCACGCGCGCTCGATCGGACCGTACTCGCTGATCACCCAGCAGCCGCTGGGCGGCAAGGCGCAGTTCGGCGGCCAGCGCTTCGGCGAGATGGAGGTCTGGGCGCTGGAGGCCTACGGCGCCGCCTACACCCTGCAGGAGCTGCTGACGGTCAAGAGCGACGACGTGGAGGGGAGGAGCAAGGTCTACGAAGCGATCGTCAAGGGCGACGTGCCGGAAGCCCCGGGCCTGCCGGAGTCGTTCAACGTGCTGGTCCGCGAGCTGCAGAGCCTCTGTCTCGACGTCGAACTGCTCAAGGTGTAGTGGGGACGGGTCCCCAAGCCAAGAGATCGGGAGGAATACAGTTGCAACCATTCAGCAGCTTTGACAAGCCAAGGTCGCTCAAGGATTTCAATGCGATCAAGATTTCGATCGCATCGCCGGAGAAGATCCGCTCCTGGAGCTACGGCGAGGTCACCAAGCCGGAAACGATCAACTACCGGACGTTCAAGCCGGAGCGCGACGGGCTGTTCTGCGCCAAGATCTTCGGTCCGATCACCGACTGGGAGTGCCTGTGCGGCAAGTACAAGCGCATGAAGCACCGCGGCGTGATCTGCGACAAGTGCGGCGTCGAGGTGACGCGCTCGCGGGTGCGGCGCGAGCGCATGGGCCACATCGAGCTCGCCTGCCCGGTGTCGCACGTCTGGTTCTTCAAGGGCCTGCCGTCGCGCATCGGCCATCTGCTCGACATCAGCCTGCGCGACCTCGAGCGCATCCTCTACTTCGAGAGCTACGTGGTGATCGATCCCGCCGAGACCGAGCTCAAGGAGCAGGAGCTGGTCTCCGAGGAGCGCTTCCGCGAGCTGCGCGATCAGTACGGCGAGGACGGCTTCACCGCCAAGATGGGCGCCGAGGCGATCAAGGAGCTGCTGTCGCGCATCGACGTCGACGAGCTATCCGAGGAGCTGCGCATCATCATGCGCACCGAGACCAGCCAGATCCGGCGGCTGAAGGCGGCCAAGCGGCTGAAGGTGGTGGACGCCTTCCGCAAGTCGGGGCACCGTCCGGAGTGGATGATCCTCGACGTCATCCCGGTGATCCCGCCGGAGCTGCGGCCGCTGGTGCCGCTCGACGGCGGCCGCTTCGCGACCAGCGACCTCAACGACCTCTACCGCCGGGTGATCAACCGCAACAACCGCTTGAAGAAGCTGCTCGAGCTGCGCGCCCCCGACGTCATCGTGCGCAACGAGAAGCGCATGCTGCAGGAGGCGGTGGACGCGCTGTTCGACAACGGCCGCCGCGGCCGGGTGCTCAAGGGCTCGAACAACCGGCCGCTCAAGTCGCTGTCCGACACGCTGAAGGGCAAGCAGGGGCGGTTCCGCCAGAACCTGCTGGGCAAGCGCGTCGATTACTCGGGCCGCTCGGTGATCGTGGTCGGGCCGGAGCTGCGCCTGCACCAGTGCGGCCTGCCCAAGAAGATGGCGCTCGAGCTGTTCAAGCCGTTCATCTACAACCGGCTCGAGGAGAAGGGGCTGGTGGGCACGATCAAGGCCGCCAAGGAGATGGTCGAGGCGGAGGTGGACGAGGTTTGGGACGCGCTCGAGGAGGTCATCCAGGACCACCCGGTGATGCTCAACCGCGCTCCCACCCTGCACCGGCTCGGCATCCAGGCGTTCCAGCCGACGCTGATCGAGGGCAAGGCGATCAAGATCCATCCGCTGGTCTGCGCCGCCTTCAACGCCGACTTCGACGGCGACCAGATGGCGGTGCACGTGCCGCTGTCGCCCAAGGCGCAGATCGAGTGCAAGGTGCTGATGCTGGCCAGCAACAACGTGCTGTCGCCGGCGCACGGCCGGCCGCTGGCGGTGCCGTCGCAGGACCTGGTGCTCGGCGGCTACTACCTGACCCTGGCCAAGGCCGGCGCCAAGGGCGAGGGCAAGGTGTTCCCCGACCAGGACACGGTGCTGCTGGCGCTCGAGGCCGGCGAGGTCGAGACGCTGACGCCGATCCGCATGCGCTACAGCGGGCCGTACATCAACCTCGACACGCAGTACGACAAGCAGAACATCGTCCACGCCGACCTCGACGACGTGACCAACCAGATCATCGACACCACCGTCGGCCGGGTGATCTTCAACATGCACCTGCCGCCGGCGATCCCGTTCATCAACGGGCTGCTCAAGAAGCGCGGCCTGCAGGACCTGGTGGGCTACTGCTTCATCAAGCTGGGCAACGAGGCGACGGTGCAGATGCTCGACGAGATCAAGGAGGTCACCTTCGCCTACGCCACCCGTGCCGGCATCTCCTTCGGCGTCGACGACATGGTGGTGCCCAGCCGCAAGCCGCAGATCCTCGACCAGGCGCGCAAAGAGGTGTACGAGATCGAGAACCAGCGTTCGGCGGGCGTCATCACCTCCGGCGAGCGCCACAACAAGATCATCGACATCTGGCACCGGGTGACCGAGAAGGTTTCCGAGGAGATGTTCCGCGAGATGCGCGAGGTCGAGCGCGAGAGCGGCGAGTTCAACCCGATCAACCTGATGGCGGACTCCGGCGCCCGCGGCTCGCGCGAGCAGGTGCGCCAGCTGGCCGGCATGCGCGGCCTGATGTCGAAGCCGTCGGGCGAGGTCATCGAGCAGCCGATCACCGCCAACTTCCGCGAGGGGCTGTCGGTGCTGCAGTACTTCATCTCCACCCACGGCGCGCGCAAGGGCCTCGCCGACACCGCGCTCAAGACCGCCGACTCGGGCTACCTGACGCGGCGGCTGGTGGACGTGGCGCAGGACGTGATCATCAACGAGGTGGACTGCGGCACGATCGACGGCATCTACGTGTCGGCGATCATGGAGGGCGGCGAGATCCTCGAGCCGCTGCGCGACCGCATCGTCGGCCGCGTGGCGCAGGAGGACCTCTACGATCCGATGACCGGCGAGCTGGTGGTGGCGGTCGGCCAGGAGATCACCGAGCAGTTGGGCAACGCGGTGCAGGCGGCGGGCATCGAGCGGGTGAGGATCCGTTCGGTGCTGACCTGCGAGGCGCGACGCGGTGTCTGCGCGTCGTGCTACGGCCGCAACCTGGCGACCGGCGCGATGGTCGAGATCGGCGAGGCGGTGGGCGTCATCGCCGCGCAGTCGATCGGCGAGCCGGGCACCCAGCTGACCATGCGCACCTTCCACTACGGCGGCACGGCGTCGCGCGTCTCCGAGCAGTCGAAGCACATTTCCAAGAACCCGGGCAAGGTGAAGTTCCTCAACGTCAACACCGTCGAGAGCAAGAAGGGCGCCCTGGTGGTGATCAACCGCAGCGGCAAGCTGGTGATCGTCGACGAGAAGGGGCGCGAGCGCGAGCGCTACGCGCTGACCTACGGCTCGCAGCTGCTGGTGCACGAGGGCCACGACGTCGAGCCGGGGGCGGAGCTGGTGACCTGGGACCCCTTCACCTACGCCATCCTGTCGGAGATCGGCGGCAAGGCGGAGTTCCAGGACATCGTCGAGGGCGAGAACGTCCGCGAGGAGACCGACAAGGTCACCGGCCTGTCGCAGAAGATCATCGTCGAGGCGTCGGCGAACGAGAAGCGGGTGCCGGCGATCCTGATCAAGAGCGAGGGCAAGAAGGACAAGAAGGAGAAGCGCTACCTGCTGCCCTCGGGCTCGCATCTGGTGGTGCAGAACGGCCAGGTGGTCTATCCCGGCGACACGCTGGTCAAGATCCCGCGCGAGACCACCAAGACCAAGGACATCACCGGCGGTCTGCCGCGAGTCGTCGAGCTGTTCGAGGCGCGCAGCCCGAAGGAGCCGGCGATCATCACCGAGATCGACGGCGTGGTGCACCTGGGCGAGGTCCACAAGGGCATGCGCAAGGTGCAGGTCGAGAGCGATGCCGGCGAGGTGCGCGAGTACCCGGTGCCGCGTTCGATCCACATCAACGTGCAGGAGGGCGAGCGGGTGCGGGCCGGCGAGCCGTTGATCGACGGCGCCATCAATCCGCACGACATCCTGCAGGTGCTGGGCGAGAAGGAGCTGCAGCGGTACATGACCGACAAGATCCAGGAGGTCTACCGTTCGCAGAGCGTGGCGATCAACGACAAGCACATCGAGGTCATCGTGCGCCAGATGATGCGCTCGGTGAAGATCGAGGAGGTCGGCGACACCGAGTTCCTGATCGACGAGCAGGTGGACCGCTGGAAGTTCCAGGAGGAGAACGAGCGGGTGATCGCCGCCGGCGGCACGCCGGCGATCGGCCGGCCGCTGCTGCTCGGCATCACCAAGGCCAGCCTCTCCACCGACAGCTTCATCTCGGCGGCCAGCTTCCAGGAGACGACGCGGGTGCTCACCGAGGCGGCGATCAGCGGCAAGGTGGACGGACTGCGCGGCCTCAAGGAGAACGTCATCGTCGGCCGGGTGATCCCCGCCGGCACCGGCATGGACTACTACCACGACTTCCACATGGCGGATGACTTCGTGGAGGCCCAGCCGGAGTCGGAGGAGGAGCTGTTCTTCGAGTTCGGCGAGGAGGAGATCCGCAGCCTGCCGCAAGAGGTGCTGGACGGCGACTAGGATTTCTCTTCACCCGCATCGGCAGCCGCCCGCAAGACGCGCAGCGGCACGGAGCGGCGAGCTGACGGCGCATTGAGTATCGGCGGGCGGCCCTGCGAGGGGCCGCCCGCCGTGCGTCGGGGGGAGTGGGAGGAAGGGAGTGGCCCATGGAAACGGTCGGGATCAAGGCCCTGAGGCGGCATCTCAGCGAGTACCTGCGGCGGGCGAGGCAAGGAGAGCGGATCGTGGTCACCGACCACGGCAAGCCGGTCGTGGTGTTGGCGCCGGCCGCGGAGAACGCCGAGGTGAGGCTGGCATGGGAGATGGTGCGCGACAGCGTGGCGAGTTGGGGCGGCGGCAAGCCCAAGGGGTCGGCAGATCCTCCGCGGGTCCGTGGGAAGGCGGCGTCCGAGATCGTTCTGGAGGACCGGAGCTGATGCGGTAGCGCAGCCTCCGTTGGAGGCGGGGGAGGCGTGAGTGACCATCCGGGAGTACAGGCCGGAGGATTTCGAGCAGCTATTCAGGATCGATCAGGCGGCCTTCGTGCCGGCGCTGGCTTACTCGCGGATCGAGCTCCGGTACTACGTGACGGCGAGGCGATCCCGGACCCTGGTGGCGGAGGAGGATGGGGAAGTCGTGGGGTTCGTCAACGCACGCGGCGCGCAGCGCGGGTGGGGGATGGTGACCACGCTCGACGTGGCGCCGGGCCGGCAGCGGCAGGGCATCGGCAGGCAGCTTCTGGCGGCAATCGAGGCCTGGCTGGCCGGCGAGGGGGTCCGGGTGGTGTCGCTCGAAACGCCCGCCGACGAGAGCGGGGCGCGGCAGTTCTACGAGAAGCACGGCTACCAACTGGGCGGGCGGGTGCCGGGGTACTACCACGGCCGGCTCGACGCCTTCTCGATGGTCAAGCGGCTGGGTGGGGAGAGCCAAGGGTGACCTTGTTCACGCTTCGCAGGGACAATTTCTGGATGCCAGCCCGATGAGAGAACCCATTGAAGTTTTTTCCGTCCGTGACCTCCGCAACCGCGCGATCGACCTCATTCGCAATGCGGACATCACCACCGTGCCGAGTCGCAGGCTGGCAGGTCCCCCCAATCTTGGACCACTACAAGTGCGACTTTCGGCCCTGGCGGCGGTCGGGGCGCTGCAAGTTGCCCCCATGGAGCATTTCATGCGGTGTTATAGTATTGAAGCTGGCGGAGGCATCCTGAACCTGAAGCGCTGCCAGGATCCGCGAGAGGAGGTGCAGTAATGCTGGACATCGAAGAGGTCCATTGCACTGTCGCCATTGCCGCAGTCCTGGAGGCCAATCTGCAACTAATGGACGCCACCGTCGCGGAGTCACTGCAATCATTTCGATACGGTAAGGCCGATACCCTTGGGCTCGATGTTATCCCGGAGAGGATTATTGCCAACAGCCTCGGCAACTTCGACTCCGGAGCAGTGCTGGTGACTGAGGAGGCGGGCGGTTCTTTTCTTTCGAGCCGCTTCAGATCGGGAAGCAATCCCACGTTCTACATCAGCGATCCAACCGACCGGTCATCTCAGCTACGCGAGTTTCTTTCGGATCACCAATCAAAAAAGGCTCTCCGAGACTTGGTGTGGGTAGGCGGGAGGCTGTAAGCGGCTAAGGGAGAAGCACTTGCATTGCGCATGGGACTCTGCTTTCCTGGACAGCAGCCAGCAGTACCAGGAGGCAGGGGGATCCCATGCGCGCTACGACTCTATTGCGTCGGCTCGTTGATGTCACGGCTACGCGGGTGACGGGGGTTCGGTTCTTCACCGGAGGCGCACTCTCGGTCGAGGTGGCGCCGCTGTGGCGCAAGCCCAGGTGCGGCGTTTGCGGGCACAGGGCGCCGATGTACGACCGGCGGCCGCTGCGCTGGTGGCGACACCTGGTCGTTGGTGCGCGGGTCGTGCTGTTGGCCTATGCGCCGAGGCGGGTGCAGTGCCGTCGCTGCGGGGTGCGCACCGAGCAGGTGCCGTGGGGAGCCACCGCGAGCCGGTTCAGCTGGGCCTTCGAGGAGTGGGTGGCTTACCTGGCCCAGATCACCGATCAGACCCACGTCCACAAGCTGACCGGCGTGGCCTGGGTCACCGTCGGGCAGATCATCGAGCGAGTGGTGCAACGGCGCCTGTCCCCGGATCGGCTGGTGAACCTGCGACGCATCGGCATCGACGAGTTCAGCTACCGCAAGCGCCATCGCTACCTCACCATCGTCGTCGACCACGATCGGCGGCGGGTGGTCTGGGCCGCCGAAGGGCGCAACGCCGAGACGCTGCGCGCCTTCTTCCGCGAGCTCGGGCCCCAAACCTGTGCGGCCGTTGAGCTGGTCAGCATCGACATGGCAGGCGGCTACAAGAAGGCGATTGCGGAGTTCCTGCCCACAGCCCAGGTGATCTACGACCGCTTCCACGTCCAACGCCTGGCCGGCGACGCGCTCGATGCGGTGAGACGCTCGCTGGTCCGCGACGCGGCGGCTGCCGAAGACGACGACGGCGACGAGTCACAAGCAATCAAAAAGACCAGGTGGGTGTTGCTCAAGGGGTGGCACAGGCTTGATGCCGAAGAGCGCGCCCGGCTGCACGAGGTCCAGCGCTTCAACCGGCCGCTGTACCGCGGCTACCTGTTGAAGGAGACACTGGCAGGCGCCCTGGACTACCGACAGCCGGTTCGTGCCGAGAAGGCGCTGAGGTCGTGGATCGCCTGGGCCTGCCGGTCGCGGCTCCAACCCTTCGTGCGCGTAGCACGCACTCTCCGCGCTCACTTCGACGGCGTTCTCGCCTACATCCGACATCGCCTGACCAACGGACTCGCCGAGGGGTTGAACAACAAGCTACGCATCATCAGCCGCCGAGCCTACGGCTTCCATTCGGCCGACGCCCTGATCGCGATGCTCTTCCTCAACTCGGGAGGAATCGAGCTCTCTCCTCGCCTCCCGCGACCCACACCATGTTGAGGAGAGGCTCAAAAAAGAAGGTGGGCGAAGTCATTCAAGAAAGCAATGCACGAAGTGATTGGGAAGCAAAGTGTGGCGCGCCAGCGTCCATAACTGGGGCATCATCGGCGATTACTTGCATTCGACATGGTGCGCCGATTAGCTCGGCTATCGTCAACTTCATAACACAAGAACTATTCGTGACATTCCGTGCCGGTTCCTTTCGCCTGAAATTGCCTCACCATGAGGAATTGGAGATCTCTAGAATCACGCTGGACTATCTTAGGGCCCACGGCCAGCCTATCCTTTTCAGAACCCTAGAACGCCCGGGGCAAAAGAGGGTGGACTGGATGCGGAACTTCGTTACGTTCCTCGGTGCAGAAGGAAAGGAAGGCTACTATGAGAACCTTCGAGACAGCGGGCTAATAGCTGAGGACGATCTGAAAACCTACATCAGATACGAGCGCCCTGGTGGACCTACGCGCCCTCTCTACCTGTCAACAGTCCAGCCTGAGGATGAACCAGTGGGCTTTATTTTGGCGAATGGAGAGAAGATCGGCGAGTGGGTTCATTGGCTGCCGATGGTACGCTTCGGGAGGTCAGAGAGCGATCCTGCCAAACTTGCTCTCAGCCTTTATGAGGTCTACCAGGAGCGCCCGTGGACAAAGGAAGGCATTCTAATGTCTACGCCGCCGCCGTACAGCATTTTCTCGGAGACCGGCGATCCTAGCGGGGAGTTCTTTATCGATGTTGGAAAGCTGCGATCATTTCCCAATCCTAGTCGAGTTCGCTCGACGCTACTTCTTGCTCCGATCTCGAACTCCTGGGGCACGACCGTTGCGGAACGGAATGTCTTTAGGAGGATTCGGTTTGCGGATCAACATTAGCAAGGGCCGCTCCTGCCCGCCCGTGCCCTCACCATATGAACTACCACTCCCGGCACCGCCTTGATCTGCGCTTCAGCGCTCGTAGCAGCCACTCGTCCCTGGCCTCCCGTCCATCCGTGCCCGGGTTACTGAGCACTCATGACAGGAACTGATACCAGATACGGCTGAGAGGAGGGGCCATTGACGACGTACTTCGACGAAGCTAGCGCGATGTCTGGCAATGCTCCAACCGGCAAGGCGGCAGCTTGAGGTCCGGGTCTGGCGGCGGACTGGTGCGGCCGATTAGGAAGACGAGATGGTCAAGGTCCTTCTCCGCCGGCGTCGCCAGCACGCGCTTGAGTTTGCCGGTCCTTACGAGATTCTCGAGCTCAAATGAGGTCATCGTCCGACCCGATCACGAAGAGCTTCGGCTGCGCAGCGATGCGGGCTGCGAACGAGTTCTCTTGGGCGCTCTTGGCCCGCCAGTCGGCGAGGCTCATCACCGTCGGATGGATGGGGCGAGCGAGGCGGGTCTCGGCGGTCTGCAGCGCGTCAAACAGGTCCGGGTACCGTAAGACGTCCGAGATGACCATCAGGTCGATGTCGCTCCCGGCGTGCTCACCGCCCTTGGCGACCGAACCGAAGACGAATGCGGCGCAGATCTCGTCGGCGCTCGTGGCCATCGCGTCCCGCAGCGGCTCCGCCATGCCCACGGTTTTCGTGATCAGGCGGTGCAACTCCGCGAATACCGGCGATTCGCGGCAGGCTTGGTAGTACTTCTGATTGCCGGCGCGGGTGACTACCACCAATCCCACCTTCTCGAGGCGAGCGAGCTGGCGATGGACTGCGCCGACGCCGCTGTTCGCCATCCGGATCAGCTCGGCGCTCTGGAAGCGGCGGTCCGGCTGACCGAAGACGATACCGAGGACCCGCTGCTGAACCGGCGTGAACAAGGCATCGGCCAATCTGGCAGGAGAGGTCAGGCTTCCCATTACGGGAATGATCATACCCGATTTGGGATCGTTTGGCGAGAGCTCAGGGCGGGTTTGGACGCGCTCGTCAGACCTCGAAGATGAAGCCCTCGGCGGCGCCGCGGGCTGCATTGATCACCTTCTGGCCGCTGGCTCGCGGCACCATGCGCAGGAAGCCGCCGCCGTAACGGTCGCCGAAGCAGAAGGCGCCCCAGACCAGGTCGTGCACCGCGCTGCCGGCGCCGTCTTGCTGGAAGAGGTATGGCCGCGACTCGACGTACTCCTGGAGCAGGGCGCCGCGGTCCTCTGCCGCCGAGCGCAGGCGCGCTGACCACTCCTCCGGCGAGGTCTCGCTGCCGATGTGCACCTCGTTGCCGCTGTGGCCGAAGCTCGGCTTGATCACCAACGACTCGCGATGCGCCTCGGCGAAGTCGAGCAGCTGCACCCTCTCGCCATGAAAGGTGGTGCGCACGTCCTCGACCGTCCGGCTCCAGGGGATGTGGTCGCGCACCACCGCGCGCTCCGCCGCGGTCAGGCGATCGGACTCCTCCAGCTCCGAGAGCAGCGCCAGGTTGCGCTTGTCGCCGAGCAGCGGCGCCAGCGGACCGTTGTAGAGCGTCACCGCGCCCGCCTTGAAGCAGCGGTAAACGGGCGGCGGCGTCCTCCTGGCGCGGTATTCGAACACCGCATGGATGCTCCGCCCGCCCGCCCGCAGCCCGGCGCCGTGAACCGACAGCTGAGCGGAGTCGGCCAGCCACGACACCTCGCCGGCGAGCCGCGGGTCGATCTCAGCCAGCACCTTCGCATAGAGCTCGTTGAGGCTGCGCTGTCCTTCCGCGTGCAGCGGCCCGTCGAGGGAAGCGACGAGCGCGATGTTGAGCTCGGCACCGGCGACGATGCCGGCGCTCCGCGTGTCCTCCACGATATGGGAGAAGACGGAATGCCAGGGATCGCGATACCGCGGACGGACCTGCGGCTCGGCGGCGAAAAAGGGTGCGATGATCGAGCTCTCCCGGCAGGTGCGCTCGAAGAAACGCAGCTGCCAGCCGCCGATGTTGGCGCTGGCGTTGACCTCGACGCACTTGAGACCGTGCTCGCCGCTCACCAGGTCGCAACGCGACACCGCGCCCGCGATGCCGTTCGGCGGCTCGAGCAGGAAGGCGGTCAGGACCTCGTCCTGCCAGCCGTAGAAGGCGGCGATCCGCCGCGGGTCGTTGTCGAAGACCCGCTCCGGGATGCTGCGCACCAGCCGGCCGATGCCGACCGTGGCGCGCGTGATCTCCTGCAGCTTGGCCTCGCCGATCAGCGCCGGCCACGGTTGCAGGTCGAAGGCGAAGTTGGTCAGCAGCCACTGCGGCACCCGCGAATCGGCCTTGAAATCCAAGCCCGCGGCGGCGTCGGGATGGGCGACGGCGGCGGCGATCGCCCAGTACCAGGCGCTGCGCCGCGACCTCAAGAGCAAGGCGATGGCCGACAACCTGTTGATCGACCTGCTGCGCGCCGGACGCTTCGCCGAGGCGCAGGCGCTGGCCGATGAGCTCGAGGAGACGCCCGACCGCGACGGATGGACTCCCCAAGACCAACCCGCCGCGTCGGCGGCCGAGACCGGTGCGGCCGATCAGGAAGACGAGATGGTCAAGGTCCTTCTCCGCCGGCGTCGCCAGCACGCAAGGCAGCAAGAACTGCGTGGGCTGCCTCGATCAGGTCGGCGAGAAGGCGTTCGTCCACTCCCAGGAGTCCTTCGTATTCCGCGAGGTTCCGCATCTCATGGGCCTTGGCCAGGACTCGCCAAACTGAAGACGCAAGGCCGAGAGTGTGGGGTAAGGCCTGAAATACGAGATAGCGGTTCTCGGAGCGATAGCCGCGGCGCCGCAGGGCCGCGAGGGCAAGGACATGCGCGGCGTTATAGGCGAGGTCGAAACGGCTCTCGATCGACAGGTCGGGCTTGGGGGCGTCGGCCAGGCGAGCCTCTCCCGAGCGTCGAAGGCCCTCGATCTCTCCGGTCGCGGGCGGCTCGCGCTTGAGCTTGCCGGTCCTTACGAGATTCTCGAGCTCAGATGAGGTCACTGTCCGACCCGATCACGAAAAGCTTCGGCTGCGCAGCGACGCGGGCTGCGAACGAGTCCGCCCGGGCGCTCTTGGCCCGCCAGTCTGCGAGGGTCATCACCGTCGGATGGATGTAGCGAGCAAGGCGGGTCTCGGCGGTCTGAAGCGCGTCAAACAGGTCCGGGTACCGCAAGACGTCCGAGATGACCATCAGGTCGATGTCGCTCCCGGCGTGCTCACCGCCCTTGGCGAGCGAACCGAAGACGAACGCCGCGCAGATCTTGTCGCCGCTCGTGGCCATCGCTTCCCGCAGCGGCTCCGCCATGCCCACGGTTTTCGTGATCAGGCCGTGCAACTCGGAGAATACCGGCGATTCGCTGCGAGCTTGGTAGTACTTCTGATTGCCGGCGCGAGTGACTACCACCAATCCCACCTTCTCGAGGCGGGCGAGCTGGCGATGGACTGCGCCGACGCCGCTGTTCGCCATCCGGATCAGCTCGGCGCTCTGGAAGCGGCGGTCCGGCTGACCGAAGACGATACCGAGGACCCGCTGCTGAACCGGCGTGAACAAGGCATCGGCCAATCTGGCAGGTGAGGTCGATCTTCCCATTACGGGAACGATCATACCTGATTTGGGATCGCTTGGCGAAGGTTCAGGGGCTCGACGCGGTTGCGGCCCGCGGTTCTGGCGATGCGGAGGGCCCGCTCGGCCGCCTCGCGTGGACGTCCTGCTGCCGGGGGCGAGCCCTCACGCGGCGGCCGCTGGCGCGCCTGCCAGGAAGGCGGGATCGAAGAGGAACAGGCGCTCGCGGATGCGCTGGGGCGCCTCCGTCTTGCCCCACTGGATCGTGCGGCCCAGCTTCTCGGGAAGGAAGTCGAGGTGCAGGTCGCTCGGGTCGGACCAACCGTAGACCGGCGGCGTGCAGGTGGCGCGGCCGAGCGAGGCGAAGATGGCGGCGGCGCCGGCTTCGGCCGCGAGATCGCCGCGCTCGTACCTGGCGAGCACGTCCTCGGCATGGTCGAGGAGGTCCGCGGCCTCGTTCTCGCCCGGCGCCGTGGTCCCGATCAGGGGATCCGCCTCCAGCCGATCGAACAACGACTTGTCGCCGTCCTCCAGGAACTTGACGCAGATGCTGAAGAGCCGCAGGTCGCCGAGGATCTCGGCGGCCAGCCAGATGCGCAGGAAGGCATTCCACAGCGGGTAGCTGGGGAAGGCGCGGTAGGAGTTGTTGACCACGCGGTCGCTCTGCCGCAGCATGGCGTTCTGCAGCCGCTCGGCATAGTCGAAGCGGGAGCGCGAGAAGCGGTCCTCGGCCAGCGCCGCGAGCAGCGGCCCGGCAAGGGCGGAGAGCACCTCGAAGGTGGTGATCATGCCGCGCGAATAGAGCGCGTCGATGAAACCGTGAGCGTGTGCCATCAGGAAGTAGCGGTCGCCGGCGCCACCGGTCGCGGAGTACTGCAACCGGCCCGTCTTGACCCAATCGCGCACCGCGGTGGCGCCCTCGAAATGCTGGGCGATGCTGGGATGGCGCGCCACGAAACGGTAGAACTCCTCCTCGGCCGGCAGCCCGGTGTCCGGATGGCGCTTCATGTTGAGGGTCAAGCCGACGCTGCACAGCGGGTTGTGCGAGCCGGGGACGTTGTTGAACGGGATGACCCAGAACCATCCGCCCTCGAAGACGTGGTGCAGTGTCCCCTCGGCCCAGCGCGCGGAGAGGCCGGGGGCCTCTTCGGGGGCCAGGCAGTCGTCGTAGAACTTCATCCCGCGCACGTGCGTGAAGATCGAGCGCGATTGCGTCGCGAGGCGGGTGGGTGTCTCGCGCAGGCCGAAGCGCTCGGCCACCGGTGAGCGATAGCCCGCGCCGTCCACCAGGAAACGCGCCGAGTACTCCTCGCCGGCACTGGTGCGCAGGCGCACCCCCTGGCCGTCCACCGCGAAGTCCTGCACGTCCACGCGGTCCCGGTAGACCGTGCCATAGCGCACCGCCACGTTGAGCAGGTAGAGATCGACGTCCTGGCGAAACAGGTGGCTCTCGGTGGTGAGCGGCGTGGAAGGTGCGATCAGCAGGTTCGAGTGGCGCGGGTCCTGCCGCCGGCCCTCCTCGTGATGGAGGAAGCCCAGCGAGCGCTTGATCCCGCAGGTCGGAGCGACGTGCCGGTAGATCGAGTCCAGCCGGGTCAGGTGCTGGATCTCGGGGACGTCGAAGCGGTGGGCCAGGATCCACATCCAGAGCGTGCTCTGCGGCAGCAGCGCTTCGCCAACCGCAAAGCGAGGGTGGCTCCCCTTCTCGAGCAGCAGTACCCGGTTGCCATGACGTGCCAGGATGGCGGCCAGCATGGTGCCGCCGATTCCGGCCCCGAGGATCGCAACGTCGAAGCGCTCGCTCTCGCTCACTCGTTCCCCTTTCGGAGCCCGGTCCACCAGTGCGTGAAGGCACCAGCGAGGCGGCAAGGCCTCTCTCTGCCAGCTCGCCGGCAAAGTGAACCCGACCGGACCCCCTAAAATAACTGGTGACTAAGCGACAGGAAGACGAGCAATACCCGTACCTGGTATTCGAGGGGGGGAGGCCGCCCCGACTGGCCCTCCAGCTAGCGGATCAGCTCCACGCGGTTGCGGCCCGCGGCTCTGGCGATGCGGAGGGCTCGCTCCGCCGCCTCGCGCCATTGCTCGACGGTCATGCCTGGGGCGAGGCCAGCGATGCCGGCGCTGAAGGTGGTACGGAAGGTGCTGTTGCCGGGGGTGAGGTGGCCCTTGGCCGCGAACTCCAGGCGAACGCCGTCGATCATCTTGAGCGCTTGGCGCGGACTCAGGTCGTCGAGCAGCAACGCGAGCCTGGCGCCCTCGGCGCGGCCCAGGCAATCGGCCGGGCGCAGGTGGCGGCGGAGCGTCGCGGCCATGGCGGCCAGCACGCGGTCGTCGGTGCTCTCGCCGTAGCACTCGTGGATCGACCAGAGATGGTCGAGCTCGACCGCCGCCCAGACCACCCGGCGGCGGGGATCGCTCTGCTGCTGCGCGACGGCGGCGCCGGCGCGCAGCAGCAGCTCGCTGCTGGTCAGCGACAGGGTGATCGGATCGCGCGCCACCAGCTGCCGCACGCAGCGGTTCCGTACCAGGCGCTCGCTCACCGCGGCGAGCAGGGCGGCGGGAGCCAGCGGCTTCACCAGGTGGTCGTCGCCTTCCGCCCAGGCCAGGGCCCGGCGGCTTTGGCGGCGCTCGGCGGTGAGGAAGAGAACCGGCAGGGCCGCTGCTCCGGCGATTTGCCGCAGCGAGCGCAGCAGCTCGTAACCGCTCGCTCCCGGCAGCAGGACGTCCATCAGCACCAGGTCCGGACGCCAGGCGGCGAGCTCGGCGGCGAAGCGCCACGGGTCGTCGCAAACCTGTGCCTGATAACCGGCGGTTTCGAGGGTCTGGCATATGTACTTGGCCTGCACCGGGTCGTCCTCCACGATCAGGACGCGGTTGCCGGATGCCGGCAAGGAATCCATCAGCGCCGCCGGCTCGCGGCCGCTGCGCTGGCGCTCGGGCGGCGCCTCGGGAGCGGCGGCCCGGCCGGCGGGGAGACCTGGGTGAGAGTTGGTCGAGGCGAGGGCGATATCCATGGCAGCTCCGTTCTACGGCTTACCCGATTCCCAGTGCGGCCCGTAGCTGCGCGGCGAGGGTCGATGGCTCGAAAGGCTTGGCGAATCGCGGGCGATCCTCCTGGTCACGTTCGAGCAGATCGTCGATCAGGCCGATCAGCTGCCCACAGGTGCGCCCGGCGATGGCGAGCAGCTCGCTTGCCTCGGGAGTCATCGGGCCCAGCGCGCCGGTGGCGACCAGCCGCAGCGAGCCCTGGATCGAGGTAAGCGGCATGCGCACCTCGCGAGTGACGGCGACGGCGACCTGGCGCTGCAGGCGCTCGACCTTGCGCCGCTCGCCACGGACGTCGTCGGCGGCGATGCGGCTCTCCACCGGAGCGGGATCGGTCACTGCAGACGGGTAGGCGGTGCCAGTCGACGACGTGGAAGCCATGATCTCGAGCATGCGGCCCTCCCTTCGAGCGGCCACCTGCTGGATCCCGAACCACACCCGAGCGGCTTGGCCAGGATTGCGGGGCGGCCTGCAGCAACGAGACTACGGCCCCTCCGGGTGTGCGGAAATCGGCCGGCGGCGGGGATTGCTGTAGGCGCCCGGAGCCCGATCTGTCGGACGAACGCCGACCAGCGGCGGCCGCCGCGGCCGCCGCGATGGTCCGGTGGGCCGGTGCCAGCGGCGGCCCGCTCGACCCGCGGGCGCGGCGGGGCTACTCGACCGGCAGGGGGGCTAGCGCGGCGATCACCTGCTCGCCGGTCTGGAAGCGATCCTCGGGGCGCTTGGCGAGGAGCTTCTTGACCGTCTCGCTCCAACCCGCCGGCAGGTCGGGGCGTACCGTGCGCAGGTCGGGCGGCGGCTGCTGCAGGTGCTGGATCGCGATGGCAGTGGCGTTGGCGCCGTCGAAGGGCTCGCGGCCGGCGATCAGGGCGTAGGCCAGGACGCCCAGCGAATAGAGGTCGGAACGGCTGTCAAGGGTGATGCCCTGGATCTGCTCCGGCGACATGTACAGCGGCGAGCCGAGCGCGAAGCCTACCTGCGTCAGGCGCTTGTCGAAGCCGGTCATGCGGGCGATGCCGAAGTCGAGGATCTTGAGGCGCGTCGGCGTGAGGATGACGTTCTCCGGCTTGAGGTCGCGATGCACCACCCCGAGGGTGTGGGCCTCCTGCAGGCCGGAGGCGATCTCGACGAGGATGGTCTTGACCCGGGCGAGCGGCGGCCGGCGCTCCGGGTCGATGAGGTCGACCAGCGCCTGCCCCTCGAGCAGCTCCATGATGATGAAGATCGCCCCCTCGTGGCGGCCGAGGTCGAAGACCCGCACCACGTTGGGATGAGTGATCCGGCGGCAGATCTGCACCTCGCGCAGCAGGCGCTCGGCGTCGGCCGAACCGTCGTCGGGCTGGGCGATCAGGACCTTGATCGCCACCAGGTCGCCGAGCTCGAAGTCGCGGGCCTTGTACACCCGGCCCATGCCGCCCTGACCGATCTCGGCGAGGATCTGGAAGCGTCCTGCCAGCACCTGGCCGACGACCAGGGTGCCGATCGGGCGGCTGCCGCCGGCGGCTGCAGGCTGCAGCGGCGTCGCGCCTTCGCGGCGGCGCGCCGCCGTCCCGGTCGGGGTCTTCGCGGCACGGTTGCCACCGGTGCCGGTGGCGGCGAGGGCGGCCGCGGGAGTGAGGGCGGTGGTGGCGTGGGTCGCCAGCTCGTCGGTCGGCACCCGGCTGCCGGCGCGTGGCGGCGGCGGGACGATGGCGCTGCCAGCGGTGAACGCCACCGCCGGCGCGGCCGGTCCGCCGCCGGGCGGCATGGCCGCCGGGCGCACCGGATAGGTCGGGTGCATCGGCGCCGGTGTCTGGTAGGGCGGCGGCGGCGTCGCCGCGGTCGAGATCGCGGCCGCGGCGCGGCGGCGCTCCCGCACCACCGCCAGCCTTGCCAGGGCGTCGAGATGGGCCACGGCGGGATCCGCGAGCTCGCGGTAGCAGTCTTCGGCCTGGTCCAGGTTGCCGAGCTGCTCGAGAGCGCGGCCCAGCCAGTAAAGGCGCTCGCGGGCCGGCAGCGCCCGGTCGCCGGTCGAGGCGAGGGGGATCGGCCGCATCGGAGGCAACTGGCGCAGGCGCCGCAGCGCCTCCTCGGCCCGCCCGTCGTCGAGCAGCAGCGGCACCAGCATCAGGGTGGCCGTCTCGCGCTCCGGGCTGTTGTCGGCGATCTGCATCAGCACCTGCGACGCCTCCGAGCGGTCCCCCGCCGCGAGCAGCTCGGCGGCGGCGGCGACGCGCTGGCGGGCCTTGAGGTACTGGGCCGCGGCGGCGGCGTGATCCCCGGCCTGAGCGTAGGCGGTGGCGGCGAGCTGGAACTTGCCCATGGCGACGTAACAACGCGCCGCATCGCGCGGCCGGCGGGCGCGCAGGTAGGCCTCGGCGGCGCGCTCCTGCTCCTGGGCGGTCTCCCAGCGCGAGCCGGCCTTCGCCCAGTCGCCGCCGCTCTCGTAGGCCTCTGCCGCTTCACGGGACCTGCCGAGCGCCGCGAAGAGGTTGCCCGCTTCGACGGCGTGGCCGCTGCGCAGGTAGATCTGCGCCGCCAGCTGGCGATCGATGTCGGGAGCGCTGCGGAGCAGGCGCACCGCCGCCTCCGCATCGCCCATCAGCAACGCCGCCTCGATCGCCTCGCGGTACTTGCCGCTCTCCTCGAGCAGCCGCACGCTGTGGGAGCTGGGCCGCACGTCGCGCAGCAGCGCCGCCGCCTCGGCGTCCTTTCCCTGCTTGCGCAGCACGTCGACGCGGCGCAGCTCGACCTGCGCCAGGTGCTCCTGCCCCACCGCATCGAGGCCGCGGTCCTTGCGCAGGCGTGCGGCCTCGATCTCGAGCACACGCGCGGCGTCGTTGAGCAGCTCGGCGTTCTCGTAGGCGACGGCGGCGTCGTAGAAGGCCCGGCCGCGCTCGAAGAGGCGGGCGGCACGCGCCGACTGGCCCAGCACGAGCGCGCTGGCGGCCGCCCGCCGGTAGGCGCGGACCAGCTCGAAGAGGCCGATCGCCTCGTCGTGATGGCCGTGGGCGTCGAGCAGCTCGGCGGCGTTGAGGGGCGCGAGCTGCTGGAAGGCCTGGATCTGCTCGGTGGTCGGAGGGAGCGGCGGGGTCGGCGTCGACAGGGGAGTGGAGGGAGCCGAACCTGGCGTCCGCGTCGAGGCCTGCGGCCGCACGGGCGGCGAGGCCGCGGGAGCGCGGCCGAAGGCGGCCTTGATCGAGCACTCCACCGCCAGCCGCTCGTCGCCGGCCTCGATGGCCAGCCGCGCCGCCTGGCGGAAGTCGCCCGCCCGGGCATACATCTCGGCGGCCTTTTGCTTCCTGCCCTCGCGCGAGTACTGTTCGGCGCGCTGCCGCGGATCGCGAGTGAGCTTGGACGTGAAACTGGACTTCGAAACCATGCCCCTGGCGATCTCCGAACTGCCTTCGCTATGGCACCTTCGTATGGCTTGCAGTATAGAGCCGGCGGTGCTTATCCGGAAGTGACCGGCAGCGCCGCCAGCGTCCTGCCCGCCTCGGCCGCCGAGCCGAAGCGATCGGCCGGGCCGGCGAGCCGCCTTGGGGATCGACTGCGCTCAGTATCCCAATCGCGATCCCTATCCCCCCGGCGGCGCGTGGAGAGTGGTACGATAGGGGTGGTCCGGCGGTGCCTGCCGCCGGCGAAAGGAAGCGCGATGCGGACGACGCTGGTGCTGTTGAGCCTGGCTCTCGGGATGTTGCTCGGAGCGCCGCTGCTGGCCGACGACGTCTTCCTCAAGAACGGCCGCACCTTCGAGAACGTCGTGGTCGAGGACGTCCAGTCCGGCGCCACGCAGGTGCGGATCCACATCCAGGGCGGCGTGATCAGCCTGCCGCTCAGCGCCATCGATCGGGTGAAGAAGGCCGACTCGAGCTTCGCCGAGTTTCTGCGGCGCAAGCAGGAGCTCGAAGGCGCCGCGGGCACCGCCGGCACCGCCGGCGCCAACCACCGCCCCGGCCGGCCAGACCGTACCCTTGAGCTCGCCGAGGACTGGCTCGACCTGGCGCGCTGGGCGCGGAGCAACCATCTCCCCCAGGGCGAGCGTGAGGCGGCGCTGGCGGCAGCCGAGATCGACCCGCGCGCGCCCGGGCTGCCCGCGCTGCTGCGCGGTTTCGGGTACGTCTATGAAGAGTCGCTCGACCGCTGGATCTCCTACGACGACTCGATGCGTCTGCACGGCTTCGTGCAGGAGGGCGGCACCTGGGTGACCCGTGAGGAGCAGACCGCGAGGATGCGCGAGCGGGTGCTCGCCGCTCGCGACGCGGCGGCGCGAGCCGCCGCGTCCAACGCGGAAAGCGCGCAGGCGCAGCTCGCGGCGCCGCCGCCGGCCGGCGACTACGGCAACGGCTACGATCTCGGCGGCTTCTACGGTTACTGGCCCTATGGCGCCTCGCCGATCTTCGCGGCGCCGGGTTTCGGCTTCCGCCGCGGCTTCGAGCGCCGCCGCCCGGCAAGCGGTTTCGGCGTCGGCCCCGGAGGCCCAGGAGGACACCACGAGCGCCGCAGCACCTCCGTGTTCGGAGTGCCGCCGGGCCGCGCCGTCCTGCCCCCCATCTCCCCCAAGGTCTCGCGATCGGCCGGCTCCCGCCGCTAGCCAGCAGCGCCAACCCCGCCACCCCGCCACCCCGCCACCCCGCCAAACACCCGCCCGCTTGACCCCCTCGGTTTCGCCGCCGCCGGCCGCCCCGGGTCCTGCCTTGGACGCCGCCCACGCCATCGAGGTGGAGGAGCTCCGCAAGGTCTACGCCGGCGGCGTGGTGGCGCTCGACGGCATCTCGTTCGCGGTCGCGCCCGGGGAGGTCTTCGCGCTGCTGGGCCCGAACGGCGCGGGCAAGTCCTCGACCGTCCGCATCCTCGCCACGCTCTCGGCGCCTTCGGGTGGCGCCGCCCGCGTCGGCGGCATCGACGTGGCCACGCGGCCGCGGGAGGTGCGGCGGCGCATCGGCTACGTTGCCCAGGCGTCGGGCGTCGATCTGACCGCCACCGGCCGCGAGAACCTGACCCTGCAGGGACAGCTCTACCGGCTGCCGGCGGCGGCGCTGCGCGCCCGGGTCGAAGAGCTGCTGGCGCTGTTCGAGCTCGGCGGCGCCGCGGACCGGGCCGCGATCACCTATTCCGGCGGCATGAAGCGGCGCCTGGACGTGGCCATGGGCCTGGTGCACCGGCCGGCGGTCCTGTTCCTCGACGAGCCGACCACCGGCCTCGACCCCGAGAGCCGGGCGGTGATGTGGGAAGAGGTGCGCAGCCTGGCGCGGCAAGGGCTGACGCTGCTGCTGACCACCCACTACCTCGAGGAGGCCGACCAGCTGGCGCAGCGCCTGGCCATCCTCGACGGCGGCCGGGTGGTGGCGGCGGGGACGCCGGATGCGCTCAAGGCGGGCCTGCGCGGCGATCGGATCTCCGTCGAGCTGACGAACCGCGCCGACGCCGCGGCGGCTCGGGAGGTGCTGGGCGGCCTCGACGGGGTCACCGCGGTCCTGACCGAGGGCGCGACCCTGTACGCGCAGGTGGCGCACGGCGCCAGCGCCCTGCCGTCGCTGCTCGCGGCGCTCGACCGCGCCGGGCTGGCGGTGGCGCAGGTGGCGCACAGCCGGCCGTCGCTCGACGACGTGTACCTCACCGCCACCGGCCATGCCTACCGCAGCGAAGGAGCGCCGGCCGGCCTGCGCTCCGAGCGGGTGTCCGGCGGCGCCCGCGATGCCCGCGGGGCGCGCGACGCGCGGGGCGCGGGCGGAGCACGCTGAATGGAATACGCCGCCGACCTCTGGCACCTGTTCGCGCGCCTGGTGCGCGCCAGCGTGCGCATGCCGGTGTTCCTGATCCTGTCGATCGTGCAACCGATCGTCTGGGTGCTGCTGTTCAGCCAGCTGTTCGGCTCGGTGACGGCGCTGCCCGGCTTCGGCGCCCGCTCCTACGTGCAGTTCCTGGCGCCGGGCATCGCCGTCATGACGGCGCTGTTCGGCGGCGCCTATTCGGGCATGGGCATGCTCGCCGACATCGACCGCGGTGTGCTCGACCGGTTGCTCGCCACACCGGTCGCGCGCGGTGCCCTGCTCGCCGCGCGCATCCTGCACTCCGCGGCGCAGGTCTCGCTGCAGTCCGCCATCATCCTGATCGTGTCGGCGGCGATCGGCGCCCGGCCGCACGGCGGCGCCGCCGGCGTCGTGCTGGTGCTGGCGGTGGCGGCGCTGCTCGGCGCGGCGTTCGGCGCCTTCTCGAACGCCATCGCGCTGATCACGCGCCGCCAGGAGCTGGTGATCGCGACGATGAACTTCATCGTGCTGCCGTCGACGTTCCTGTCTAGCATGATGATGTCGGCCAAACTGATGCCGGCCTGGATCCGCTCGGCGGCGCTGTTCAATCCGGTCAACTGGGCGGTGACCGCGGCGCGCGCCGGCTTCGAGGGCAACTGGCAGCTGCTGCCGCGCAATCTCGGCCTGCTGGGCGCTTTCGCGCTCGCCGCCGCCGCCCTCGCCACCGCCAGCTTCGGCCGCTACCGGCGGGCCGGGTAGCCGCTGCTCGCGCCGTGAATCGCGCGGCAGAGTGGCTGGAGGCGGACGGTCTCGGCGGCTTCGCCTCCGGCACCGTGGGCGGGCTCCGCACCCGCCGCTACCATGCCCTGCTGCTGGTGGCGCGCACGCCTCCGACCGGCCGCATGGTGCTGGTCAACGGCTTCGACGCCTGGGTGCGGATCGGCGGCCGCAGCTTCGCCCTCAGCTCCCAGCTGTACACCCCGGAGGTGGTGGCGCCCGACGGCAACGAGCGCCTCGAGGCCTTCGCCGCCGAGCCCTGGCCGCGCTGGACCTTCAACTGCGGCGGCGTGCTGGTCGAGCAGGAGCTGCTGGTGCCGCACGGCGCCGCGGCGGTGGCGGTGTCCTGGCGGCTGCGCGAGCCGGCGCCGCCGGCGGAGCTGACGGTGCGGCCGTTCCTGTCGGGTCGCGACTATCACGCCCTGCACCACGAGAATCCCGCCTTCCGCTTCGAGCCGGAGGGGCGCGGCCCCTGGCGGACCTTTCGCCCCTATCCCGACGTGCCGTCGGTGGCGGTGTTCGCCAACGGCGGCTACGCGCACGAACCGCTCTGGTACCGCAGCTTCCTCTATCTCGCCGAGCGCGAGCGCGGCCTCGATGCGACCGAGGACCTGGCCTCGCCGGGCACCTGGCGCTGGGACCTGCAGCGCGGCGAGGCGATCTGGATCCTGGCGGCCGAGGGGCAGGAGCTGCCCGCGGGCTCGCCGGCCGCCTGCCTCGGCATCTTCCGCGGCGGCGAGCAGCGGCGCCGGCGGGCCCTCGGCAGCCCGCTGCGCCAGGCCGCCGACGCCTATCTGGTACGGCGCGACGGCGGCAAGACGGTGGTCGCCGGCTATCCCTGGTTCACCGACTGGGGGCGGGACACCTTCATCGCGCTGCGCGGCCTCTGCCTGGCGGCGGGACGCGTCGAGGAGGCGGCGTCGATCCTCCTCGCCTGGGCGCGCACGGTGTCGCAGGGGATGCTGCCGAACCGCTTCCCGGACGACGGCGCGGCACCCGAGTACAACTCGGTCGACGCCTCGCTGTGGTACGTGGTGGCGGTGGACGCGCTGCTGGGCGCCGGCGACGGCGGCCAGTCCGGGCTGGGTGCGGCGGAGCGCCAGGCACTGCTCGAGGCCGTCGAGGCGATCCTCGCCGGTTATGCCGCCGGCACCCGCTACGGCATCCGTGCCGACGACGACGGGCTGCTGGCGTGCGGCGAGCCGGGATCGCAGCTCACCTGGATGGACGCTAGGGTGGACGGCGTGCCGGTGACGCCGCGTAGCGGCAAGCCGGTCGAGGTCGAGGCGCTGTGGATCCACGCCCTCGAGGTGGGCGCGGGCGCCCTGGAAACCGGGCCCCGATGGCGGGAGCTGGCGGCGCGGGCGCGGGCGAGCTTCGTGGACCGGTTCTGGAACGAGGCGGCGGGTTGCCTCTTCGACGTGGTGGACGTGGACGGCCGGCGTGGCGCGGTGGATCCGGCGATGCGCCCCAACCAGGTGCTGGCGGTGGGCGGCCTGCCGTCGGCGCTGCTGCCGCCGGAGCGGGCGCGGCGCCTGGTCGATACCGTCGAGCAGCGGCTGTGGACGCCGCTCGGCCTGCGCACGCTGGCGCCCGGGGAGCCCGGCTATCGCGGCAGCTACCAGGGGGATCCGCGCGCCCGCGACGGCGCGTACCATCAGGGAACCGTCTGGCCCTGGCTGGCCGGGCCTTTCGTCGAAGCCTGGGTGCGGGTGCGCGGCGGCGGCGAGGAGGCGAAGCGGCAGGCGCGCGAGCGTTTCCTCGCGCCGCTGGCGGCGCAGCTCGGCGCCTACGGCCTGGGTCACCTGCCGGAGATCGCCGACGGCGATCCGCCGCACGCGCCGCGCGGCTGCCCGTTCCAGGCCTGGTCGATGGGGGAGCTGCTGCGGCTGACCCTGGCAGTGCTACGGTGAGAGGATACCGCGATGAACCTGGATCCGGAGTCGGTCCGCTTGGCCGAGGACGACCGGCGGGTGAAGAACTGGAAGCGCTGGGGGACCTATCTCTCGGAGCGGCAGTGGGGAACGGTGCGGGAGGACTATTCGCCGGGCGGCGAATGCTGGAGCTACCTGCCGCACGACCACGCCCGCAGCCGCGCCTACCGCTGGGGCGAGGACGGCCTGCTCGGCTGGACCGACCGCGAGTGCCGGCTGTGCTTCGCGCCGGCGCTGTGGAACGGCAAGGATCCGATCCTCAAGGAGCGCCTGTTCGGGCTCGGCGGGCCGGAGGGCAATCACGGCGAGGACGTCAAGGAGGCCTATTTCTACCTCGACGCGACGCCCACCCACTCCTACGCCAGGGCCCTCTACAAGTACCCCCACGCCGAGTTCCCCTACCGCTGGCTGGTCGAGGAGAACCGGCGCCGAGGACGCGACCAGACCGAGTTCGAGCTCGCGGACACCGGCGTCTTCGACGGCAGCCGCTACTTCGACGTGGAGGTCGAGTACGCCAAGGCCTCGCCCGACGACACGCTGATCCGCATCACTCTCCACAACCGCGGTCCGGAGGCGGCGGCCATCCACCTGCTGCCGACGCTCTGGTTCCGCAACAGCTGGTCGTGGGGCCGGCAGGGCGGGAAATACTGGGCCAAGCCGCGCATCGTGCGGGGCGCGCCCGATCAACCGGCGGCCGCGCACGGCCCGACGCTGGTCGCCGACCATGCCAGCCTGGGGCGCTTCGTGCTGCGGTCGGCGGCGGTGCCGGAGCTGCCGGCCGGCGCCGCGGTGCTGTTCACCGACAACGAGACCAACGCCGAGCGGCTGTTCGCGTCCGGCAACGCCTCGCCCTGGGTGAAGGACGCTTTTCACGAGGCGGTGGTGCACGGCCGCCAGGACGCGGTCAACCCGGCGGCGGTGGGAACCAAGGCGGCGCTGCACTACCGGCTCGAGGTGCCGGCGGGCGGCGCGGTGGCGGTGTGCCTGCGCCTCAGCTCGGCGGCCGAGCCGATCGCCGGGCCGTTCGGCGATGCGTTTGCCGCCCTGTTCGCCGATCGCCGCCGCGAGGCCGACGCCTATTACGCGGCCATCCAGCGGCCGGAGCTCGGCCTGGACGACCAGCAGATCGTCCGCCAGGCAAGCGCCGGCCTGTTGTGGTCCAAGCAGTACTACGGCTACGTGGTCAAGGAGTGGCTCGAAGGGGATCCGGGGCAGCCGCCGCCGCCCGCCGGCCGGGATCAGGGGCGCAACTCGCAGTGGACGCACCTCCATGCCGACGACGTCCTGTCGATGCCCGACACCTGGGAGTATCCGTGGTTCGCGGCCTGGGACCTGGCGTTTCACACCGTCTGCTTCGCCAAGCTCGACCCGGCGTTCGCCAAGCAGCAGCTCATCCTGCTCAAGCGCGAGTGGTACATGCATCCCAACGGCCAGCTGCCGGCCTACGAGTTCGCCTTCGGCGACGTCAACCCGCCGGTGCACGCCTGGGCCTGCTGGCGGGTCTACAAGATGACCGCGCCCAAGGGCGAGCGTGACCGCCTGTTCCTCGAGCGCTCGTTCCACAAGCTCCTGCTTGCCTTCACCTGGTGGGTGAACCGCAAGGACTACGAAGGCAAGAACCTGTTTTCCGGCGGCTTCCTGGGGCTCGACAACATCGGCGTCTTCGACCGCTCCAAGCCGCTGCCGACCGGCGGCTACCTCGAGCAGGCGGACGGCACCGCCTGGATGGCGTTCACCTGCGCCTCGATGCTGTCGATCGCCATGGAGCTGGCGCGCAAGGACCCCGCCTACGAGGACATGGCGTCGAAGTTCTTCGAGCACTTCGTCGCCATCTCCGATGCCATCAACTCGCTCGGCGGCACCGGCCTGTGGGACGAGGAGGACGGCTTCTACTACGACCAGCTGACGCTCGGCGGCACGCGCATCCCGCTGCGGGTGCGCTCGGCGGTCGGCATCATCCCGCTGTTCGCGGTGTCGACGCTGTCGCAGACCGTCTACAACCGGCTGCCCGGCTTCAGCAAGCGCCTGCGCTGGTTCCTCGACAATCGCCAGGACCTGGCGAAGTACGTCACTTTCATGGAGTCGCCGCAGCACCCCGACGACACCATGCGCCTGCTCGCCATCCCCTCGCGCGAGCGGCTGGTGCGGGTGCTGCGCTACGTCCTGGACGAGGCTGAGTTCCTGTCGCCCTACGGCGTGCGGTCGCTGTCGCGGGCGCACCTCGACCATCCCTACCGGTTCCACGCCGGCGCCGAGACCTACAGCGTCGACTACGAGCCCGGCGAGTCGCGTACCGGGCTCTTCGGCGGCAATTCGAACTGGCGGGGACCGATCTGGTTTCCGCTCAACTACCTGCTGATCGAGTCGCTCGAGAAGTACCATCACTTCTATCGCGACACCGTGAAGGTGGAATGCCCCACCGGCTCGGGACGGTTGCTGACCCTCGACGAGGTGGCCCAGGAGCTGCGGCTGCGCCTGGGGCGCCTCTTCCAGCGCGACGCCGGCGGCCGGCGGCCCTGCCACGGCGACGACCGCCGCTTCAGCGAGGACGAGCACTGGCGGGACCTGGTGCTGTTTCACGAGTACTTCCACGGCGACACCGGCCGCGGGCTCGGCGCCTCCCATCAGACCGGCTGGACGGCGCTCGCCGCCCGCCTGCTCAACGACGCCGCGCGGTGGTCGGCGGCGGCGGTCCGTGCCGCGCCGGAGGCGCCCGCGGCGGCGTCGGCGCCAGGGTCGGTCTCCAAGGCCGATCCGGCGATCGCTCCCGGCAGCTGAACTCTGGCCGCGGATTTGCGTAGTGGGAATTGGCGGCGGCGCGCGCCGGGGGGCCGGTGCGCTGCCGCCATGGCGCAGCGATGGCTGGGACCGCGGGACCGCTGGGAGACGGTGCTGCATGAAGAACCTGATGCTGTACGTGACCGAGCGAGGCGGGAGCGCACTCGACGGCATCCGGCGCAACCTGGACCTGCAGGTGGACAACACTCTCGAGCTGGGGTGGCGCCCGGCCGACGTGTGGCTCTACACCAACTTTCCCTATGGCCGCCATGGAGTGCGGGCGGTCGAGGTGCAGGCCGGGCGCCGGCCGCGCACGGCGCGGATGACCTCCTTCCACAAGACGCAGGTGCTGCTCGACGCGCTGGCACGGCTGGATGCGGGGAGCATCCTCTGGTACCACGACGTCGATGCCTACCAGCTGCAACCGTTCGCGGGATCGCCGGCGCCGGGCAAGGACCTGGCGGCCTGCCTCTACTGCACCAGGGAGCGGCTGCTCATCCAGGGCGGCTCGATGTTCCTCGCTCGCGCCGCGCGTCCGCTGTTCGGGCGGGTCCATGACCTGCTGGTCCATCGGCGCTACCGCAAGGACGAGCTCGCGCTCACCGACCTTGCCGGCCGGGCCGCCTTCCTGGACTGCTTCGCGTCGCTGGACTATTCCTATAACCTCGGTGCCACCGACTTCGAGCTGCGCTATCAGCTCGCCGAGCGGCCGATCAAGGTGGCGCATTTCCACCTCGACCGTGCCGATCACCGCGCCAAGTTCCTCGGCGGCAACTCGCTGGGCGTCTTCCCCCTGGGCGAGCGCTTCGAGCGGCTGCTGCAGCGCCACGGCTACCTCGAGCCCTGGCGGCGTCCGGCGTCGGCGGCGGCGCGCGCTGCTGCCCGCGGCCCGGGCCACGGCCCAGCTCACTGCCCAGCCCATGGTGAAGCTACCCGCGAGCGAGCGGTCGCCGGCAGCTTGGCCGGGCGCTAGTTGGGGTCCCGGCTCATCGGGTTGCGGCTCGTTGGGTCGCGGCTGGTTCCGGTACCGGAGCTGCCGAGCGCGCCGCGGATATCGCGGAGAAGGGCGCGTGCCCGTGGCAGGCCGAGCCAGAGCAGCCCGGCGCCGGGCGCGAGCAGCAGGGCCAGCACCGGCGGGTGCTGCTCGACGAAGGCGCGCAGTCCGAGCAGCGCCAGGGCGGCGCCGGCGACCACCAGGAGGCCGCTGCCGCAGAGACGGGCTTCCCAGAAGCGCGGCAGGGGCGGCCCCAGGCGTCCGGCCGGATCCAGGAGGCGGCGGCGCTGCGCCGGCACGTCGAGCCACCGGAAGTAGAGCGGATGGACGATCAGCCACACCAGGCCGACGGCTCCCAGCCCGTCGCTGAGCCAGTGGTTGCCGCCCATGGCGTTGGCGACGGTCATCAGCGCAGCTCCGGCCAGAGCGAGCACGCCGACGGCGGCACCGGCGGCGCGGCCGCCGCGGCCGGCGGCGGGATCGAAGGCCAGCGCATAGGCGAGCGCCAGGACGGTGAAGACCGCGGTGGTGTGGCCGCTGGGGAAGCTGCCGCGGAAGGGGCCGGAGGTGAGGTAGAGCTTGCCGATCTGATACCACTGCGTGTAAGGAAGGTGCTGGCGGGAGAGCACGTCGAGCGGCCGCGCGCGGCCGAGCACCAGCTTGGCGCTGTGGACCACGCCTGTGGCGGCGACCGCAGAGACCACCAGGAAGCCCAGCACCGGGCGGGCAGCCAGCAGGCGGGGCGAGGCGCCGGCGGCATGCGCGCGCAGGTAGAGCGCGAGGGCGGCGAGGGCCAGCAGGGCGGCCGGGTCGGTGGCCCCCGGCAGCTGGCCCTGGAAGAGGGTCCGGCGGGCGAAGAGGGCGAGCGGGTGGTGGCGGTAGGCGGTGAGCTGGGCGGTCCAGCGGAAGTCGACCCGCGGCACCCAGGCCATGGCGGCGGCCCACAGGCAGAGCAGGGCGAGGAGGAGGAGCTGCGTCTTGCGCGACACGGACGATCTCGCCGGTAGGCCCTCGGGGGCACGCGCATCGTATACCGCGGGGGTGGCGGGGACGGCGGCGGTGGCGCTGGCCGGGGCGGCGATCTTCGCCGTGCTGCTCGGACTGGCCAGCCGCACGACGCTATGGGACCGCGACGAGCCGCGATTCGCGCAGGCGACGGTCGAGATGATCGCCGCGGGCGACTACCTGGTTCCCACCTTCAACGGCAAGCTGCGGGCGGACAAGCCGGTCCTCGTCTACTGGTTGATGTCGCTGCCGGTGCGCTGGCTGGGGCCGACCGCGGTGGCGGCGCGGTTCTGGTCGGCGGTGGCGATGGCGCTGGCGGCGCTGCTCACCTTCGCCGCCGCGCGGCGCCTGCTGCCGGCGCCCGCGGGACTGTGGGCGATGGCGGTGCTGGCGGCGACGCCGCTGGCGGTGGTCGAAGGGCAGGCGGCCACCGCGGACGCGGTGCTGCTGATGGCGCTGACCGCCGCCCTGGCTTGTTTCGCGGCGGCGCTGGCCGGCGACGGCCGGAGCGGCTGGCCCTGGCTGGGGCTGGGCGTGGCGGTGGGGCTGGCCCAGCTGGCCAAGGGGCCGGTCGGCCTGGCGGTGCCGGCGCTGGCCATCGCCACGACGCTGGCGCTCCTGCGGCGGCGGCGGGGTGCTGCCCCCGGCGATCCGCCGCTGGTGCTGGCCGCGGAGTGCGCTGGGGGCGCGCCGGTGGCGGTCGGAAGGCTGGGCGCGAGGGCGGCGCTCGCCTGCCTGCTCGGCACGGCAATGTTTCTCGCCTGGGCGGTGCCGGCGAACCTGGCGACCGGCGGCGAGCTGGCGCGCCTCGGCATCGGCAAGCATGTGGTGGGGCGGGCGCTGGGCGCCATGGAGGGCCACGGCGGCACCGTGTGGAATGGCGGGCGCGGCTGCCTGCGCTGGCTGGCCGGGCTGCCGTTCTACCTGCCGGTGCTGTGGATCGGCTTCGCGCCCTGGGTGCTCTGGCTGCCGGCGGCGGTCTCCGCGGCGCTGGGGGGGCGGCTCGGCGGCGAGCGCGGGCGGGCGTTGCTGATCGGCTGGACGGTCCCGACCTTCGCGCTGATGACCCTGGTCGCGACGCGGCTGCCGCACTACGTGCTGCCTGCCTGGCCGGCGCTGGCGCTGGCGGTCGGCGGCACCATCGTGGCCGAGCGGCGGGGAGAGCTGGCGCCGCGCGACCGCGTCTGGCTACGGCGCGGCGCCTGGCTGCTGGCTCCGCTGCTGGCCGTGACGCTGGCAGCGCTGGTGGTGGCGGTGCTCCGTGGCCGCTATTTGGACGCCGCCGCCGGGCTGGCGGCGCCCGCCGTGGCGCTCGCGCTGGTGCTGGTGGTGGCGGGCGGCGTCGCCCTGCGCGACCATCTGGCCGGGCGCTACCGGCGGGGTGCGGGGGTGCTGCTGGGTGGCGCGCTGGCGGCAGCTCTGGTGGCAGGCGGCTGGCTGGGACCGGCCCTCGAGCGGCTGAAGCCGGTACCGGCGCTGGCGGCGGCGGTGCGGGCCGCCGCGGCTCCCGGCGTGCCGGTGGTCACTTTCGACTTCGCCGAGCCCAGCTTCATCTTCTACCTGGGCCGCTGGCCGGTCCGCGAGCTGCCGGACGCGGGCGCGGTAGCCGCCTGGGCCGCCGAGGCGGCGCCGGGGGTGCTGGTGCTGCCGCGCCCGGCCTGGCAGCGGCTGCGCGCCGCACCCTGGGCGGCTCGTCTGGCCGAGATCGCCAGCGCCGGCGGCTGGAACGTCGCGAAAGGCAGCCGCCTCGAGCTGGTGGCGCTGCGGCGAGCCGGCACCGGCCGCGCTACCGGCCCGCGCTAGTGGATCTACCCGCAACCCGGCACCGCCGGCCTTGACGCGCGGCCCGCGCATTCATATCATCATAAATTGAATGCACCGAGGTGCGCCATGCGATATCTGACCATTCGCAGCATCCCCTCCGAGGTCGCGGAAGCTCTTGAGCAAGAGCGTGATCGCTCGCGGGCATCGCTGAATCAGACGGTGATCGACCTGCTGCGTCGCGCCCTGGGAGTGCCCGGTACGGAAGGGCAGCGCAACGGCCTGACCGGCCTCGCCGGAACCTGGACGCAGGAGGATCTCGAGGACTTCGAGGCGGCGGTGGCGTCCACCGAACAGATCGACGAAGAGCTGTGGCGGTGAGCCGCTACTGCCTCGACACGTCGGCCTACAGCCACTTCCGGCGCGGCCACGCGCCGGTCGTCGAGCGGATCGACGGCGCTGCCTGGATCGGCGTGCCCGCCATCGTGGTGGGCGAGCTCTGGCTCGGCTTCCTCCAGGGCAGGCGGTCCGAGATCAACCATCGGGAGCTGAACGAGTTCCTCCGCCACCCCGCGGTCGAGGAGCTGCCGGTGGACGGCGAGATCGGCAAGATCTATGCGGAGATCGTGGTGCAGCTGCGCCGGCGCGGCACTCCCGTCCCCTCGAACGATATCTGGATCGCCGCCGCCGCCGCCCGCGCGGGTGCGGCGGTGCTGACCTACGACTCGCACTTCTCGGCCATCGAGCGGGTCGGCGCCGTCGTCCTGCAAGCTTGACGGCTGCCCCTCACCCGGGAGCAGGGCGGTGTCCCCCGGAGGCGTCGCCGTCGTCTCCGCCGGAGCACCCCGGTGCACCGCAGCCCTTGTCGTCAAGTGGGCGGGCGTCCCGCTCGGAGCACCCTGGCATCTTCGTTGCTGGTGGAGTCCGACGGACGGACGTATGCAAGGAGACCAAACATGAGATCCGTAAAATTGCGCATCCTGCTCGGTCTGGTGGGACTGACCGTGGCCGTCGCGCCGGCTCTGGCGCAACCCTATCCGGCGCCGCCGCCACCCGGGCCCGGCCCCTACTACCACCGCACCGGCGCCGGCGACAAGTTCGGCGAGTTCCGCATCTGGGTCGGCGGCTTCCAGCCGCAGGCTCATGGCGACTTCTGGGACAACAACTTCGCCAACTTCACCGGTAGCCGCAACGACCTGCGCGACGTGATCGTCGGCGGCGACTTCATCTACCACTTCGACCGCCTCAACGCGATCATGTTCTCGGCCAGCTACTACTCCGGCTCCACCAACCAGGCATTCCGCAACTTCCTGGACGAGAACAACCTGCCGATCCGGCACAACACCGACTTCGACATCGGCTCCGGCTCGGTCGCCTACCTGCTGTTTCCGGCCGGCACCCATTCGCCGGTGATCCCCTACCTGGGGGGCGGCGTCGGTTTCTACGCCTGGCGCCTGCATGATGCCGGCGACTTCATCGACTTCTCCAACAACGACACCATCTTCGGCGCCGCAGACAACGACAGCGGCACCGCCTTCGGCTACTTCTTCGTGGCCGGGCTCGAGGTGCCGGTGACCCGCTACATGGCCCTCCTGGTCGACGGCCGCTACACCGTCGCCCACGACACCCTGGGGCGGGATTTCTCGGGTTTCGGCCGCCTGGATCTCTCCGGCGGGCAGCTGGTCGGCGGTCTGGCCTTCCACCTCTAGGTGGGTTCGGCCCGATCTGGGCCTCGCGCAAAAGGAAAACGGCCGGTGCGCCTCGCACCGGCCGTTCGCATTCAGAGGTGGCCCCGTTCAGTGGGTGGGTAAGGTGGTGTCCGGCACCGTGGCCGCGGTGGCCACGGCCTGCAGCGAGTCGCCGAACAGCAGGCGGCCCTCCCGGTAGGTGGCGCCTCGCATGGTGATTGCGAGCACCTCGCCGAGGTCGTCGGCGAGGAAGATCTCGAGCGAGGCGCGCACCTCCGGCGACAGGTCTTCGAGGTCCGCCTCGTTGTCCTTGGGCAGCAGGATGGTGCGGATGCCCGCGCGCACCGCGCCAAGCACCTTCTCCTTGACGCCGCCGATCGGCAGCACCCGTCCGGCGAGGGTGATCTCGCCGGTCATCGCGATGTCGTGCCTCGCCGGCCGCTCCGCCAGGGCCGAGACCAGGGCGGTGGCCATGGTGACGCCGGCCGACGGGCCGTCCTTGGGAATGGCGCCGGCCGGGACGTGGATGTGGACGTCGCGGTCGAAGCGCTCGTCCTGGATGCCCAGCGACACGGCGTGGGACCGGGCGTAGCTCCAGGCAGCGCGCGCCGACTCCTTCATCACGTCCCCGAGCTGGCCGGTTAGCACCAGCTCGCCCTTGCCGCGCATCGTCTGCGCCTCGACGAACATGATGTCGCCGCCGGTCGGGGTGTAGAACATGCCGGTGGCGATGCCGATGGCATCCTGGCCGGCGGCGTGCTCCGGGTGCACCTTGGGGCGCCCCAGCAGCTCGCGCACCGTCGCGGCGCCGATCTCGGTCGACTCGACCTCGCGGGCGGCGACGCGGCGCGCGACCTTGCGCGCCAGCCGCCCGATCTCCCGCTCCAGCTGGCGGACGCCCGCCTCGCGGGTGTAGCGGGTGATGGTCTCGGCGATGGCCTCGTCGGCGACGCTCAATTGCTCGCCGGAAAGGCCGTTCTCTGCGAGCTGCCGCGGCACCAGGTAGCGCCGGGCGATGATCAGCTTCTCCTGCTCGGTGTAGCCGGCGAACTCCACCACCTCCATGCGGTCGAGCAGCGGCCCGGGGATGTTCTGGATGAAGTTGGCGGTGGCGATGAACAGCACCTCCGACAGGTCGAAGGGCACGCCCAGATAGTGATCGGTGAAGGTGTCGTTCTGCGCCGGGTCGAGCACCTCGAGCAGGCCGGCGGCCGGGTCGCCCTGGAAGGAGACGCCCAGCTTGTCCACCTCGTCGAGCAGGAACACCGGGTTCTTGGTGCCCGCCTGCTTCATCCCCTGGATGATGCGCCCCGGCATGGCGCCGACGTAGGTGCGCCGGTGGCCGCGGATGTCGGCTTCGTCACGGACGCCGCCGAGCGAGATGCGCACGTACTCGCGCCCCATGGCGCGGGCGATCGACTTGGCGACCGAGGTCTTGCCGACGCCCGGCGGGCCGACGAAGAGGAGGATGGGCCCCTTGGCGCCCTTGTCGTCGGCATTGCCGGGCACCTCGGTGTCCGGTGACGGGGGTGACGGTGGTGACGGCGACGTCACCGCCGCCGCCGGCGAGGGCGGCGTGATGCCTGAGTCGGTGCCGGCCAGCACGCTGCCGGGAGCGAGCGAGGTGGCCGGCGCGATGGGTACGCCGCCGCCGGGCTCGCCGGCGCCCGCGCCGGTGTCCGCGGGTGCGGCGCCGGAGGGAGGCGTGGAGGCGTCTGGTGCGCCGTCGCCGTCGCCGGTGGCGTCGTCGTCGGCCGCCGCGGCGGCCTTCCGCGCTGCGATGGCCTCCTGCCGGAGCTGGCGGACTGCCAGGAACTCGAGCACCCGGTCCTTGACGTCGCCGAGCGCGTAGTGGTCCTGCTCGAGGATGCGGGCGGCCTCCGGGATGCTCAGCGATTCGACGCTGCGCTCGTTCCAGGGCAGCTCGGCGATGGTTTCGAGATAGGTGCGGATGACCTGCGCCTCCATGCCCTCGCGGCCGGAGCGCTTCAGGCGGGACATCTCGCGATCGACCTCCTTGCGCACCGCCGGCGGCAGCTGCAGCCGGGTGAGCTTCTCGCGCAGCTCGTCGACGTCGCCGGCCTCGTCGCCCTCGCCCAGCTCCTTCTGGATCGCCTTGAGCTGCTCGCGCAGGAACATCTCGCGCTGGCGGTCGCCGAGCTCCTCTTGGACGCGCGACTTGATGTCCTCCTGCGCTTCGAGCACCTTCAGCTGGCGCTGCACGTGGACCAGCACCCGCCGCAGGCGCTCCTCGACCGACAGCGTTTCGAGCAGCATCTGCCGCTGGGCGGAGGTGACGTCGGTGTAGGCAGCCGCCAGATCGGCGAAGCGGCTGGGATCGCTGACCCCTTCGAGCACCTGGTGGACGACGTCCTCGGGCAGGCCCGACTTCTTGCCCAGCTCGGCGGCGCGCTGGCGGGCCTCGCGGAACAGGCCGATGAAGGCGGCGTCCTGGTCGTTGAGCGGCAACATCTCCTCGGCTTCACGCACCACGGCGTGCAGGTAGCCGTCCTTCTCGCTGATCCGCATGGCGATGCCGCGATACTCGCCGGTGAGCAGCAGCTGCATGCCGGCGAAGCCGCGCTGCACCTGGCCGATCCGCGCCACGGTGCCGATGGTGTGCAGCGCCTCGGGGGTCACCACCGGCAGGTCCTCGCGCTGGGACACCGCAAACACCAGATGGTCGGGGCTGTTGAGCGCCACCTCGATGGCGCGCAGGGTGGCGGGCTTGCCGGCCTGGATCGGCGCCGTCACGCCCGGGAAGAGCACGAATTCCCGCAATGGCAGGACTGGCAAAGTCAGACGATCGGTCATGTGAGCTCCTCGACTCCCGCTCCCTCATGGTGAGGGTGGGGACATCCGGGAGGTGAAACCTTCGGGCGGAGACTCAATATTCCGTCCCCGGCCCAGGATCTTAGCGGATCAAGCTCAAAGGTTCCGCCGGTACTCGATGTAGTGGGCAGTCTCATCCGCCACCTCCCGCCCAAAGAGCGCTTCGACGAGGTGGAAAGCCATATCCATGCCAGCGGATACGCCGGCCGATGTGAGCACGCCGTCGTCCACCACACGGCGGTCGCGGAGGACGGTGACGCCAGGGTCCAGCTCGGCCAGCTCGTCGAGGGCCGCCCAGTGGGTGGTGGCGCGACGGCCTGCGAGCAAACCTGCCTGGGCGAGCAGCAGCGCCCCGGTGCAGACGCTGGCGACGTGCTCGGCGCGGCCGGCGGCGAGGCGGATCCAGCCGATCACGCCGGCGTCGGCGAGCAGGGGCCGGGTGCCCCAGCCGCCCGGCACCACCAGCACGTCGATCGGCGGTGCGTCGGCGAGGCTGTAGCGGGGCACCACCACCAGCCCGCCGATCGCGGTCACCGGCAGGTGCGACGGCGCCACGGTGAACACCGTGAAGGGCGCGCTCTCCTCCGAGCGGCGCGCTGCCGCGCCGGGGCTGAGCCGGGTGCGAGAGAAGACCTCGAAGGGGCCGGCGAAGTCGAGCACCTCGACGTCGTCGAAGATCAGGATGCCGACCGAGCGGTGGGTCAATGTGTCCATTCAGGCCTCGTCATCGGGGGCGGGCGAAGTCCAGCACCCAGAGCACCTGGTACCGGTGCTCGTAGGCGCCAACCGCGACCCCCGCTCCCAGGCTGGTGAAGCGCGGGTCCAGGATGTTGCGGCGATGCTCGGAGCTGGCCATCCAACCGGCCATCGCCTCGTCGGCGCCGAGATGCCGAGCGGCGATGTTCTCGGCCACCCCGGCGGCCGGAAAGCCGGCGGCCTCGATGCGCGTTCGCGGCGTCGAGCCGTCCGGGCTCTGGTGGGCGTAGTAGGCGCGCGCCAGCATGTCCTCGGCGTGGGCCTGGGCGGCGGCGTCGAGGCGCGGGTCGCCGGCGAGCGGCTGCCGGCCGGCGGCGCGGCGGGCGGCGTTGACGGCGGCGAGCAGTGCCGACCGCTGGCGGCCGATGTCGTGCAGCGGCTCGGCCTGGCGCTGCCAGGAGTCCGCCTCCGGCCAGGCGAACAGGAAGACGTAGAGCGGCACGCCGCGGAAGCTGGCGACGCCGATGCCCAGGTCCGAGAGCTCCCGGCGCAGCGCCGGCACCAGGTCCGGAGTGCCCTTCCACCAGGCGATCACGGCTTCGGGATCGCCCGCCAGCGCCGCCATGCTCTCGGTCCACAGGTGAGGCCGGTAGCCGGCCTGCACCATCTGGACCTGGATGCGGCCGAACAGCGACAGCGATTCGGACTCGTCGGGGAGGGTGCCGCGGGCGCCGATCTCCTCGGCCCGCCGCTGGGCGACGCCGTCGAGCGCCGCCGACGGGCGCAGCTCGGGCACGGCGGCGGCCCGGCGCTCGGCGTTGATGCCCGCGGCGAGCCGGCGGCGCAGCTCCGGCCGATCCAGGTCCGGCGCCGCCGCCGGCAGGAGCCGGAAGGCGAGGAGAGGAGCCAGCAGGCGGAGGACGATGACCGCGGTCATGTGCAGGAGTGCCGGCGGCGGCAACGCGCGGCCGCGCAACGACGATACACGATGCGGCCGTCACCGGCTCGCTGACGGGGGCAGCGCTACCGCACCGGCTCCCTCGACCCTGGGTCCTGCGGGTCGTTGCCGCGTGGCGTCCCGCGTTGGGCCGCAAGAAGCTTCCCCGGTATAGGATCTGCCGGCGATACGCCCCTTTGACGTCGCTCCGGAGCCGGCGGGCCGTAGGAGTCCTTGCCGATCGCCCGGGATCGCCTTGGCGGGTGCGGCGCACTACAGAGCTTGGCTGGTGCCGCCGACCCGGTGGGAAGATCCCCCGGCTGCGCCGCCGCCCGGTCTCCGGCATGCAGATACCCAAGCGCTCCTCGCTGCCCGTCGCCGCCGTCTACCTGCTGATGTTGGTGGGCGCGGTCCTGGCGTGCTTGTGGATCCGCGAGCAAGGGGCGAAGCTGGTGGCGCCGCCGCCCAACGGTCCGGTGTTCGGTAGCGTCGAGAGGGCGCCTGGCGCCGCCGCCGCCGCGGGTGGGCAGGTTGCGGCGCATCAGCCGGGAACCAGGGCCGGCGGCGCCGAGGTGGCCGCGGGCTCGGCTGGTGCCGGCCAGCCCACTGCCGTGCCGGCGGCCGGCGTGGGTGCGCGCGTGGCGAGCGACGCGCTGCCTCACGTACTGCTGGCGCTGGCGGTCATCCTCACCGTGGCGCGGCTGGTCGGGCTGGTGTTCGGCTGGTTGGGGCAGCCGCAGGTGGTCGGCGAGGTGCTGGCCGGCATCTTCCTCGGCCCGTCGCTGCTCGGCCGGTTCTGGCCGGCCGCGCTGGCCTACCTGCTGCCGCCGACGGTGGCGCCCTACCTGGGCATCCTGGCGCAGGTCGGCATCATCCTGTTCATGTTCCTGATCGGCGTCGAGCTCGATCCGGGCGTCCTGCGCAAGAACCCGCAGGCCACGATCGCCATCTCACACGCCAGCATCACCCTGCCGTTCGTGCTCGGTTCGCTGCTGGCGCTGGCGCTGTATCCGCGGCTGTCGACCCGGGACGTGCCGTTCACCGCCTTCGCCCTCTTCCTCGGCGTGTCGATGGCGATCACCGCCCTGCCGGTGCTGGCCCGCATCCTCACCGACCGCGGCATCCAGCGCACCCGGCTCGGGGTGATGGCGCTGACCTGCGCCGCGGTCAACGACGTCACCGCCTGGTGCCTGCTGGCGTTCGTGATCAGCGTGGTCAAGGCGCAGTCGGGGTCGGCAGTGGTGACGGTGCTGCTGACCGCCGCCTACCTCGGCGTGCTGCTGCTGGTCTTGCGGCCGCTGGTGGCACGGCTGGTCCGGGCGGTGGACCACCGGTCGGTGACCGCGGGGGTGATGACCGTCGCCTTCGTCGCCCTGCTGCTGTCGGCGCTGATCACCGAGGCGATCGGCGTGCACGCCCTGTTCGGCGCCTTCGTGCTGGGCGCCATCGTGCCGCACGACTCGCACATCGCGCGTCAGCTGCGGGCTCGTCTCGAAGGCGTGGTGCTGGTGCTGCTGCTACCGGCCTTCTTCGCCTTCACCGGCCTGCGCACCCAGGTGGGCCTGGTGCACGGCGCCTCCGGGTGGCTGCTGTGCGGCGGCATCGTCCTGGTCGCCTCGCTGGGCAAGTTCGGCGGCAGCGCCGCCGCCGCGCGCCTGACCGGCCTCTCCTGGAACGACGCCGCCTCGCTGGGCGTGCTGATGAACACCCGCGGCCTGGTGGAGCTGATCGTGCTCAACATCGGCCTCGACCTGCGCGTGCTGTCGCCGACCCTGTTCGCGATGCTGGTGCTGATGGCGATCGTGACCACCATGGCGACCACGCCGCTGCTCGGGCTGCTGCAGCGCGGCGCCGGCTGGGAGCCGGTGGCGGAGCCGGCCGAGGACCCGCTGCCCGTGGCCGGGCAGCGGGTCGACGCCGCCTGAGGTTTGGCACGCGGCTGGCGCGTTGCGGCCGGCGCGTGGCGCCGCCGCCGGTTCACCGCATCTGCGGCAGGTCGGCGAGGCGCCAGAGGCCCAGGCTCTTGTCGGCATAGCGCCCGCCCTCCTCGCGGCAACGCTCGTCGAGCAGCGTCGCCGGTGGCGGCAGGCGGAAGGGTGGCAGCTCGAGGTTGAGCGGCCGCCACTCGCCGGTCAAGGCATCCCGGTTCTCGGCCAGGCAGGGGAAGGTGGTGGCGAGCAGCCAGCTGGCGCCACTGGCGCGGAAGTTGGCGAGCGCCGCGCGGGCGTCCCGGAAGGAGAGGTGGACCAGGCCGTCGCGGCAGAGGACGACGTCGGCCTCGGGCAGCGGGTCGCGGCACAGGTCGAGGCAGAGGAAGGTGCGGCCGGGCGCGCCGTGGCGGCAGCGGTTGGCGGCGATCACCGCTTCGACGATGTCGATGCCGCAGTAGCTGTCCACGGGCAGGGCCGTCTCCTCGAACCAGCAGAGGTCGCCGCACGGCGCGTCGAGCAGCGAGGCGCAGCCGAGCTCGCTCAGCAGCCGCGGCAGCTCGCAGCGCAGGGCGGCGGTGGCTTCGCGGCCGGAACCCGGTCCCGAGGCGGATTCCTCGCCGTGCCAGGCGTTGCGGCGGTGGATCGAGGTGAAGATCGCCTCGGCGCTGCGCCAGCGTAACGGCAGGGTGCGCCCGAAGCGGACCCAGGCGGCGGCCTGGGGGAAGCGGCGGCGCACGAAGGCCCGCAGCCGCTGGCCGGCTGCCGCCGGCGGGGTCAGCGAGGAAGTCCGAAGGTCTGCACCCACAGGATGCGGTACTCCGCGGTTTTGGGATCACGGCCCAGGGCCAGGCCGATCCCGGTTTGGATGAAGCGGTGGTCGAGGATGTTCTCACGATGGCCGGGGCTGCGCATCCAGGCGTCGACCGCCTCCTGGACCGTTTGCTGGCCCTCGGCGAGGTTCTCGCCCACCGCCAGCCACTCGTAGCCGGCGGCGCGGGCCCGCTCGCGGACGGTCTTGCCGTCCGGCGCACGGTGGGCGAAGAAGGAGCGCGCCAGCATGTCGCCGGCGTGGCGCTGGGCGGCCAGGTCCAGGCGAGAGTCGGGGACGAGAGGCTGGCGTCCGGCGCGGCGGCGCTCGGCGTTGATCTGGGCCAGCAGCTCGGCGCGCACCCGTTCGAGGTCGCGCAGGCCGGCGGTCTGGTGCTCGAAGGCCGCGCTCTCGGGCTCCGCGAACAGGATCGAGTAGAGCGGCGCGCCGTCGAGCCGGCCCATCCCGATGCCGAGGTCGACGTAGGTCGGCTCGAGCAGCCGGCGGAAAGTACCGTCGGTGTCGTCGTCGCGCCACGCCAGCACCAGCTGCGCGGCGGTGACCGGTCCGCTCATCAGGTTCTCAGCCCACTGGTGCGCGTCGTAGCCGCTGTCCCGCAGGCGCTGTTCCATCACCTGCTCGGCCCGGTGGTCGCGCCGCAGCGATCCGGCGGCCGCCACGTCGTCGACGTGCCGTTGGGCGGCCCGGTCGAGCGCCGGCGACAGGCGGAGGGGGGGCGCGCCGGCGGCCGCCCGCTGGTCGTTGAGCAGCCGCAGCAGCTCGCGCCGCAGGCTCTCGGGGCCGCCCGCGGCGGTGCCCGCGCCGCCGGGAGCGCCGCCGGCGCGGGCCGGGGCCGCCGCGGTTGCCACAGCGATGGCGAGCAGCAACGCCGGCACGAGCCAAGCCGGCAGCGCACCCCTGGGGCGCGAAGCGGGAGCTGACGCTCGATGGAGTGGCAAGCGCATGCGCGACGGCTCGGCAACCATGCCCGAGCTTCGAAACACCGGGACGCTGCTGCTAGGATACATCGCCTTGACCGTCGCCGAACCGGTTCCCGTCCGTCTGAGCCTCCACCAGCGGCCCGTCGCCGCGCATGGGCGCATCCTCGCCCTCGCCTGGGGGGCCTGGGCGTCGGGCTTTTTCTCGCTGATGCTGCTGTCGTTCGTGCTGCAGCCGGTGCAGGACGCCTTCGCCCTCTCCGAGAAGGCGCTGGGATGGGTCACCGCGGTCGGCGTCGGCATGACCGGCGCCGGTGGGCTGCTGTTCGGCTGGATGAGCGACCGCCTGGGGCGGCGCGCGTCGCTGGCGGCGGCGATCGCCGCCTTCGGCCTTGGCAACCTCGCCTGCGGGTTGGCGCTGTCGCCGGCATGGCTGCTGGTGGGCCGGGCATTGACCGGCCTGGGCGTGGGCGGCACCTGGGGGGCCGGGCAGGCGCTGATGGGCGAGACCTTTCCGCCGGCGCTCCGCGGCCGCTACGGCGCCATCGCCCAGACCGGCGCACCGGTGGGGCTGGGCCTGGCGGCGGTGGTGGGGTCGTTCCTGGCGCCGGCGGTGGGCTGGCGGGTGGTGTTCCTAGTGTCGGCGGTGCCGCTGCTGGCGCTGCCGCTGGTGCGCCGGGTGCCGGAGTCGGATCTCTGGCTCGAGCACCGGCGGCGGCCGCCGATCGAGCGCCGGCGCCCGATCCTGGCGCAGCTGGTGGCGCCCGACCTGCTGGGCCGCTTCGTGCGCGCCTTCGTGCTGACCACGCTGGCCATGTCGTCCTACTGGTTCGCGGTCATCTGGTTGCCGCGCTACCTGCAGCGGCACGGGCTGTCGATCTTCGGCTCCGGGTGGTGGACGCTGACCTTCGTCGCCGGCTCGCTGGCCGGCTACCTGGCCTTCGGCTGGGCGTCGGACCGCATCGGCCGGCGCAAGGCCTTCTCGCTGTTTTGCGCCATCACCGGGCTCGGCCTCGGCATGGTGACGCTGTTCTGGGACCTGCTGGCCGCCCGGCCGCTCGCCGGCCTCGCCTGCATGGCGGTGGCGGGCTTCGGCACCGGCATCTGGTCGTGCTTTGGCCCGTACTTCTCCGAGCTGTTCCCGACCCGGGTGCGCGGTGCCGCCATGTCGGTCATCATCAACGTCACCCGCGGCGTGCAGTTCGCGGCGCCGGTGGTGATCGCGGCGGTGGCGGCGCGCTGGGCGATGGATGCCGGGGTGGCGCTGGCGGCGGGGTTCGCGGTGCTGGCGGGCCTGTGGGTGTGGACGCTTCCCGAGACGGCGGGCGCGGCGCTGGAAGACTGAGGCGATGCGGCCGGCCAGAAAGGGCGGGCCATGCCGCTGAAATCGCCGGAATCGCCGGTAATGCCGGCAAGCCCGGCGATGACGCCGCCAGGCGCCGAGCCGGGCCTGCTGCGGGCGGTGTCGCGCTGGCAGATCGTCGCCCTGGTGCTCAACGACGTCATCGGCAGCGGCGTCTATCTGCTGCCGGCCGGCGCCGCGGCGCTGCTCGGCGGCGCCAGCGTCGGGGCGGTGGCGCTGGCGGGGGTGGCGGTGCTGCTGGTGGTGCTCTGCTTCGCCGAGGCGGCGAGCCACTTCGACCAACCGGGCAGCGCCTATCTCTACGCGCGCGAAGCCTTCGGCGAGCTGGTCGGCTTCGAGGTGGGCTGGATGACCTGGCTGGCGCGGGTGGCGTCGGTGGCGTCCCTGGCGGTCGCCTTTGCGCAGGCGCTCGGCTACCTCTGGCCCGAGTCGCGCTTCGGCTGGGGGCGAGACGCCGCGATCGTGCTGCCGGTGCTGGGGCTGACCGCGCTCAACGTCATCGGCGTCCGCTCGGGAGTGCGCACGGCGGTGCTGCTGGCGGTCGCCAAGATCGTGCCGCTGCTGGTGTTCGTGGCCGCCGGCACGGTGTTCGCGCTGCGCTCCGGCGGCTGGCATGGAGAAGCCGGCGGCGGCTCGGTGCTGGGCGTCGCGGGAGCGGCAGTGGGGCAGGGTGCCGGCAGCGGCGCGGGCGGCGGCACTGCGCCGGGCTGGCATCAGCTCGGTGCCGCGGCGCTGCTGCTGCTCTATGCCTACGCCGGCTTCGAGAACACGGCGGCGGCGGCGGGCGAGTACCGGAACCCGCGGCGCGACGTGCCGTTCGCGCTGCTGGCGCAGATCGGCATCGTCACCCTGCTCTACGCCTGGGTGCAATGGGTGGCGCTGGCCACGCTGCCGGGGCTGGCGGCGTCGGCGACGCCGCTGGCCGATGCGGCGCGCCGCTTCCTGGGCGCCGGAGGCGGCTGGCTGCTGACCATCGGCGCCACGCTGTCGATCCTCGGCACCAACGGCAACACCGTGCTCACCGGGCCCCGCTACCTGTTCGCCCTGGCTCGGGACGGCTACGGGCCGCGATGGCTGGCAGCGGTGCATCCGCGGTTCCGCACGCCGGCGGTGGCGGTGGTGCTGCAGACGGTGATCGCGCTGCCGCTGGCGCTCTCCGGCACGTTCACCGGTCTGGCGGCGCTATCGGTGGTGGCTCGGCTGGCGACCTACCTGGGCACCGCGGCGGCGGTGCCGGTGCTGCGGCGCAAGCTGGGCAGCCGCCCCGGCGCCTTCCGGCTGCCCGGCGGCGCGCTGGTGCCGGCCGCCGCCGCCCTGCTGTGTCTGGTCTTTGCCGCCAGCGCCACGCGCGAAGACCTGGTCGCCGGCGCAGTGGCGCTGGTGGTGGGAGTCGGGGTGTTCATGCTGCGGCGCCACGCGCCGGCGTGACCGGGCCGGGTCTCTCCGGCCGGCGGCCGGCACCAGCGGCCGGCGGTCTCCGGCCGGTCCGTCGCGACCGGCCGGAGGCGGGGGCGGCGCTCAGAGGGAGAAGCTGTAGCTGATGCTGCCGCCGGTGGCGAGGCTGGCGGTCTGGGTGCTGAGCTGGACGGTCTTGAGCGGCGTGCCGTTGGCGTCGAAGATCTGGACGGTTGGCGCCGTGACCGTGTAAGTGTTGGGCGACGTGGTCTGCTGCGCGATCACGATCTGCATGACATGGCTGCCGGCCGAGGCGCTGCCCTGGGCGCTGAGCGCGGCGATCGCCGCGGCCGGCGATTCCGGCACGTCGGCAGCGACCACGCCGTCCAGCAGCAACGTGGCTTCGACGATCGTCGGACTCAATGCCGTGTTGGCGACGTTGGTCGTGATCAGCAGCTGGAATCCGGTCGACGAGGTGGGGGTGCTGCTGTGACAGCCCATGGCGCAGACGCCCATCACGGCCAGGGCAATTAAGCCTCTACGAACCATCTCTTACCTCCTCGGAAGAAAGTACTCCTCTCCGTTGGAGAGACGCTGCTTGCGTAAACCCGGTTACATTCGCGGCGTCCGAATCGCGCACCGCTCGCCGCGCCCGTTCAGAACGTCGAGATGGTGGCGAAGATCGAGGAACGGCGCCAGGGGATGAGCAGCAGCAGCACGCCCAGGGTGATCGCGGCGTCGGCGAGGTTGAAGATGCCGGTGCGCAGGGGGCCGACGCCGATGCTCACGAAGTCGACCACCGCGCCGTCGTGCAGGAGGCGGTCGATGAGGTTGCCCAGGCCGCCGCCGGTGAGCAGCGACAGCGCCACCAGCTGTACAGGGTTGGCAGCCTGCAGGCGCAAGGTGAAGACCAGGGTCAGGGTGAGCGCGCCGCCCACCAGCACCACGAACAGCAGGTAGCGCGCCGCGCCCGGCAGGCCCTCGCCGAGGCTGAGGAAGGCGCCGCGGTTCTGCGCCAGCTCGAAGCGCACGCAGTCGTCGAGCAGGGATACCGGCGGCGACGAGGCGAGCGAGGCGCGAGCGAACGTCTTGGCCACCTGATCGCAGCCCACCGAGCAGAGCAGGACGGCGGCCACCAGGGTGAGGCGGAAGGCGCGGCTCATGGCCGGTATCTTAGCTCATGCCGGTGAGCCAACCGGATGCGGTGGCTATGGGCCGGCGGAGAGCGAGCGCCAGAGATGGATCGCGGCATAGGCGCGGAACGGCCGCCAGCGCTCGGCGAGGGCGCCGATGGCGGCGGGGACCGTCGGGGGAGCGAGCGACGCGAGGGCCTTGATCACGCCGAGGTCGGAGGCGGGAAAGGCGTCGGCGTCGGCCAGGGCGCGCATGCGGACGTAGGCAGCCGTCCAGGGACCGATGCCAGGAAGAGCGACGAGCGCTGCCTGTGCGGCCTCCGGCGGCATGCCGCGCAGGCACTCCCAATCCAGCGCCCCGTCGGCGGTGGCCGCCGCCACCGCGATGAGGGCGGCAGCCTTGGCGCGGGTCAGTCCGAGGGCGGTCACCTGCTCGGGGGATGCGGCGGCCAAGGCTGCCGGGTGCGGGAAGGCGAACAGGCCGGCGGTGGCGCCGCTCGCGCCGCCTGCGGGGCTGGCGGCAACGGTGCGGCTGGGGCTGCCGGCGGGGGTGACGACCGGCTCGCCCAGGCGCCGGATCAGGCGATCGACCACGGTGCGGGCCGCGGCGACGCTCACCTGCTGTCCGATGATCGCCCGCACCACCCCCTCGAACGGGTCCGGCAGCTGCGGCAGGCGCAGCCCCGGCTGGCGGGCGACCAGCGGCGCGAGCAGCGGGTCGCGCCGCGCCAGGGAAAGGAACGGCGCGAGGTCGGTGTCGAGGTCGAGCATGCGGCGCACCAGCAGGCGCAGGGGTGCCGCGGGAAAGTCGCCGGCGGGAAGGTTGCCGGCGATGGCTGCCGCGGTCACCGCCTCCACGCTCAGCCAGCGGCGTGGCACTGCGGTGGGAGTGGCCCGGACGGTGAGCACGACGGGTATCCCGCGCATCCGCACCACCCGGGTCAGGCCGCCAGCCTCGATGCGCTCGATCGCCGGGGCGGCACGGTCGGCGAGGAAGCCGAGCACCCAAGAGAGGTCGTAAGGCTCGGGGAGCCGTAGCCGGAACCGGAGCGAAGCGGGTGGAGGTTCCTGTTGCGGGCGCCCTCCACCCGCCCCGCGAGCCGCCGCAGGGCGCCGCGCCGGTGGCGGCATCAAGCGCGGCGAGCGCCGGCCGCCGTCGCCGCGGTTGGCGCCCCGGCCACCCCGGCCACCCCGGCCACCACCGCGGTGTCCACGGCCCCCTCTTCGGCGAGCAGCTGCCGTTTGCGCTCGGGCCCCCAGCGGTAGCCACCGGTGTCGCCATCGGCCCGGACCACCCGATGGCAGGGCACCACCAGGGCGATGCGGTTGGCGGCGCAGGCGCGGGCGACGGCCCGGGCCGCGGCGGGCTTGCCCAGGGCGGCCGCCACCTCGCCGTAGGACCGCGTTGCGCCGCGCGGGATGCCCTGCAGCTCCCGCCAGACGCGCCATTCGAAGGCGGTGGCGCGGACGTCGAGCGGCAGGGTGGTGAGCGGTGGCGCCGCGGCGCTGCCCGCCGTCAACGAGGCGAGGATGGTCTCCACCCAACTCGCGAGGGGATCGCCGGGCGCGGCCGCTGCGATCGTGGCCTGCGGGTAGTCGCGGTGGAGGCCGGCCGCCAGCTCGCGGTCGTCGTCGCCGAGGCGCACGGCGCAGATGCCGCGCTCGGTGGCGGCGACCAGCAGGCGGCCGGGAGGCGCCGCGGCGATGGCGAAACGAATCTGTGCGCCGCGGCCGCCGCGGCGGAAGGTGCCGGGGGTCATGCCGAGGCGGGCGTCGGACTGCTCGTAGAGGCGGCTGCCGGCGCCGTAGCCGGCTTCATAGGTTGCGGTGGTCACGTCGTCTCCTTCCTTGAGTCGTTGCTTGAGGCGCTCGGCGCGCAGCGCCAGGACGTAGTCCTTGGGGCTCACGCCGAGCAGCCGCTTGAAGGTGCGCTGCAGGTGATAGGGGCTGGCGCCCACTTCGCGGCCCAGACGTTCGAGGGTGACGGTCTCGTCGAGGTGGGCGGCCAGGTAGCCGCGCGCCGCCGCCACCTGGCGCTCGACGGCGGCGGCGCCGCTGGCGAGCGGCCGGCAGCGCCGGCAGGCGCGGTAGCCGGCGGTGGCGGCCGCCGCCGCGTCCGGGAAAAAGCTCACGCGGTCGCGCCGCGGGCGCCGCGCCGCGCACGACGGCCGGCAGAAGATCCCGGTGGAAGCGACGGCATAGACGAAGCGGCCGTCCCAGGCGGCATCGCGGGCGACGACCGCCTCCCAGGCGCGCTCGGCGTCGGCGCCTTGCAGTGGGCCGGCCGCCGGCGCCTGGGCGGCGGTGGTAGCGCCGGCGGTGGCCGGGCGGGCCGCTGGAGCCTGAGGTCGGGTGGCGTCGATGTCTCGCATGCTCAGGACTCTACAGGGCGTCCGCCGCGGCTGCCATCCGCATCTTGCGCTCGAACCTCGGCCAGGCGAGCGTGCTCTCTCGCGTCGCGCGCGAGCGGCTCAGAGCCAGTCGGACGGCTGCAGGCGAAGCGGCTTTTCGTGCTGGTACAAGACGATGGAGCTGGCGAGGCTGCGGGCGAACTTCGACTCAGGCGGCTCGTCGAGCTTGGCGAGGGCATCTCGCGCCGTGGACGCCGCCTCCGCGAAGTCGCCGGCTTCGGCTTCCGCCGCGGCGAGAGCGTAAAGCGCCGACGGCTCCTGGTAGCCGGTGGCATCGGCGGCCTGCGTGGCAAGGTCGAGCGCCTCTTCGCCGCTCCTCACCGAGGGGTCCGGGCTGGTCGCGAAGAGCAGCGCCCCCTCTCTCGCCAGTTCCCCGGCGTCGGGTGTGTCGCGCAGCCCGACATGGACCTGGTCGGCCGCTTCCCGCCATTGTCCTGCCTGCATCTCGGACCGCGCCAGCAGGTAGCGCGGCAGCCAGGCGGTGGGCGCGCTCGCCACCGCGGCGCGCGAGAAGCTCAAGGGGTCGTGCCAGAGTCCCGCCTCGCGCCGGGTCGCCACGACCAGGAGCGCCGTAACCACGGCCAGCCCCATTGCCACCGCGGTGCGGTGCGCTCGCCCCGCGCGGCCTGCGCCGGTCAACGGCGCAATACCGGCACCGGCCAACGGCGCAACGCCGGCACCGGCTACTGGCACGACGCCGGCGCCGGCTAGGCGGGCAACGCCGGCGCCGGCGAGCAGCGCCCAGGGAAGGCACGCGAGATAGCTGTAGCGGTGGGCCGCGAGCTGCGGCCCAGCCTGAAACAGCCCGCTCACCGGCAGCACCCAGGCGAGGTAGGCGGCAAAGGACGCGAGGCCGGCCGGAAAGCGCTTGCGCAATGCCCAGAGCAGCGCCGCAAGGGCGACGACCAGCGCGGCGCGGAGCGCGAACTCCGGCCGCGCCAACGCGACGTCGGCTCGCCATGGGATGAAGAAGGGGAGATCGATCGGCATCAGCGTTGCCTGCAAGTAGAAGGTCAATCCATAGGCGGCCGCGGCGAGGCGCGCCGTGAGCGCGAGGCCGGCGTTGAGCGCGCGCACGGGCTGGATGGCCCAAAGCGTCGCCGCAGTCCCCGCCGCCGCCAACGCGAGGTAGGGCAGCTTTTCCTTGGTTGCCTGCCAGAGGACGACCGCGCGGGCCACCGCCGACCCGCCGCCGGCACCCGGTTCGCCCGCCGGCCCGGTCTGCGGATCGCGGCGTTTGAGTCCCGGCACCGCGGCGTCGAGCGCAAACAGGCTCACCGGCAGCGCGACGGCGATCCCCTTGGCGAGCAGCGCCAGCGCGTAGAGCATCCAGGAGCCCGCGAGCAGCGACCGCCGCCGGCGGCCAACCGCCGCGGCGGCGGCGACGTAGAGCAGCAGCACCAGCAGCACGAAGAACCCGCACAGCACATCGCGGCGCTCGGTCAGCCAGGCGACCGATTCGACGCGCAACGGGTGCACGGCAAAGGCGAGCGCCGCGGCCAGCGCTCCCAGAGACACGGCGCCGCCGTCCGCCGGCGAGGGCCACGCCCGCCGCAGCACCATCCGCGCCAGGTGCAGCAGCAACAGGGAGTTGAGGAGGTGCAGCGCGACGTTGGTGAGGTGATAGCCGAAGGGGTTCATGCCCCAGATCAGGTAATCGACGCCGCAGCTCATCCAGCTGAGCGGAATGTAGTGGCCGAGGAGGCGGCTGGTGAACATCCAGCCTAGCTGCGGCGCGCCGAGGCCGCGGTAGCCGAGGTTGTAACGGAAGTTCACGTCGTCGTCGAGCGGCGCGAAGCCGCTGTTTAGCGTGGGCAGGAAGGCGGTGAGCACGGCCGCCGCCACCACCGCCGCCGGCAGCAGCCGGACCACGGCAACCTGTCTCATGTCGTCTCCAGGATGCGGCCAATCGGCTCGAGCCAGCGGGCCACCAGGTCGCCGAGCTCAGGGATCTGGCTCGAGATCAACCCGGCCAATGGAATCACCGCATAGGCGAATACATTCGAGAGAAATGCGCGGTTCAGCGTCACTTTGCCAGGGCGCGTGCCACTGATCCGGCTGAGCACTGCGTCACGATCCATCTGCACGAAGATGGCGATGCTGATGATGCTTGCCGCTACGACCGCGCCCCAGTAGAGCAGCAACAGGTAATGCCTGGGCGCGAAGGCGTAGGACTGGACGGCGGCGAGCAGCAGCAAAGCGGGTAACATGGTCCCCATCAAGGCGTAGCGCAGATGAGCAAAGACCTGTCGCAGATAGGTGACGATGAGCAGCGCGCCGAGCTCCTCGGCTTGGCGGGTGTGCCCCCGCAAGGCGAGCTCGCGCATGACGATCTGGAGTTCGGCCGCCAGCTCGCGGCGCGCCTCGCCCTCCTTTGCCACCTGCCGCTTGGCCTCGCTTGCGAAGACCTCGCCGAGCAGACGGCGCAAATGCAGGAGGTTGTCTTGTAGCCAGGAGAGCTCGCTCCATTTCCCGAGCCTTTCCAGCAACTCAATGGGCTGCACCACGCCCTTGTAGGTCGGACTGTGCCAAGCGAACGACCACATCGGGTTCCAGTGCACCAGGCTTGAAACCTTCTCGAAACAGCGACTGCAAGCGCAGTGTTCCAGGCGCCCCAGGAAGTGACGTAAGAGGTGCCAGCAGGTCACGAAACGGTAGAAGGAGGTAAGGCTCAGCAAGAAGGCGGCAACCAACAGATCGAAAATCACCCGTCCATACCACTGCGACTCGCCGATCGGTTGAGTCGAATTCCAGAACGGCGCGATCGTCGACAGCAGCACAACGCCCATCAGGGCAAAAAGCCCCCACCTTCTTGGCAGCACGGAGGTGCAGAGGCCTTCGATCGCATCCAAGTCGTCTTTACAACTGCTCAGGGCCGGCTCATCACCCGTCGCCGGCCGGGCAACCCCATGTCGCACCTGGATCTGGTGGCGCCGCAGCTCGATGAGCAGCCAGGCCAAGAAGGCTCCCCCCAGCCAGGCAAGGGATAGGAAGGGCGAGAACCCGTTCGAAAAGCTGCGCGCCCGCAGGTAGAACAGGCCGGGGTCGGAGCTCCAGATGCGAATAAGCCACCGTAAGGCGCCGGGACACAGACAGGAAAGGCTTGCCGTGGCAGCCAGCAAAGCCAGCACCCTTTGTGGCCATCTCACCGCTCCGGCGACGAGCCCCATGCAAATCGCCAATATCGATACGAGATAGACCACGACCATGACCGTGATCCACGGCAAGATCGTTTCCAGGGCCCCGCGCAGGAGGTGCTGAGCGAAGTACGCAGGCTCCAGGGACGGCAGGCGGACGAGGACCAGCACCCCGGCCGCCATGGTGGTCAGCACCGCGGCCGCGACGGCAAGCAGCGGATCCGGTTTGGCGCCCGGGCCGTCAAGAAAGGGCGGTCTCACGAGCAGGTAGCCGATCGCACAGAGGAAGATCAGAAAGAATAGTACGGGAAGGTCGCCCAACAGCAGGAGGCGATCGCCCTGCTCGGGCGCAACCATCGTTGGGGCCAGACGATGCCAGGCGCACGGCAGGTACTGCGGCGCGAAGACGCTCGGGTCAACCGAGAGCCGGGCTAGCGGCGCAGCCGAGTTGTTGCCGACGGCTGCGATCCATACGGGCGGCAGCACGATGGACTCGCCGAGCAGGCACTGCGTGGCCAGAAAGACGCCTTCCTGGCCCTCGCTGGAGAACTGCCGGGTGGGCACCTGCACCAGCTCGCGCTCGCCGCCGGAGCTGGGTGGCCGAGAGCCCCTGGTCACGAGGGGGAAGCTTAAGATCGCCAGCGCGCCGAACATCGGCGACGTGGGGGTCCGGGGGTTGGCATAGAGGAGGTTGCTCTGCAGTGCGAAGACAATCGCATTCGGGGCAAGCCTGCGGATGCGCTGGGCCAGGAAGATCTCATCTTTGACATCGGTCGCTACGATGCCGATGTATCGATACCCGTAACGCGAAACCCTGCGCAGCAGGTTGTCCAGCGCGACGTCCTCGATCTGCGCCGTCAGCGGGCTTACCTCCGGCCAATCCAGCGGTGTCGCCTGGTCTGCCAGGCTCACTTCGGGACGCGATGCAGACCCACCTGGGAACGACAGCCTCGTGTCGCCTGCCGGAGAGCCGGAGCGGGCCTCGGATCGGCTTTTCTCCCAGAGATTGCGGATTGACTGGAGGCCGCTCGGCAGGAGGATCTTGGGCATCAGGCGCATTCTGCCACCCGCGTGCTTGAACCAGTCGGCGTAGGCCGAGCCCCCTTCAATCAGGAGAGCGGCGAAGCGCAGGTCCCACCCCAGGTCCTTTTCCAAGAAGGCGAGCGCGCGGTCGGCAAGCGCGTCATCGGGAACGATGGTGCGCGCGAACGTCGCGCTCGCCGGGAAGAACCGCTCGAGATTCGGAACGGTGGCGGAGCCTGAGACGACGGTGAACCTGCTCTCGGAAAGCGACTCCATCGCGAGCCCCAACGATTCGGCCGATCCCGAGGATGGGGGCCCCAGTACGAGGATGGGATCGCTTTTGCCGCCGACCGGGGTGGGTCGTGGGTTCGCGGTTTGCGGCTGCTGGCAGTTGACCGCCTGGGTCAGCTTGCTGATGAAGCTGACCGCCTGCCGAAAGGCATCCTTGTTGATGCCTGCAATCGGTGTCTCTCCGACCAGAAAAACCGTCATCAGGCGTCTGGGTCCGGGAGTCGCCGCCGGCCGCCCGTCGCGAAAGAGCATGACCCCGGCCGGGCCGTGAGACGCCGTCCTTTCCGTCTCGGCGCGCGGCGGGTCCGCGGCCGGGAGCCACCGACGATCCAATAGGTATTGCGCTTGGGATTGGCCCAGGCCCATCAGTATGCCTTCCACATCCAGGTCGAAGTTGTCGGCGAGGCGGGCGTCGGCTGGATCCGGGACGAGGGCGACCAGGAACTTCAACTCATAGCCCGGCCGGTTGGGCATCGAGGCCGCGGCAGCCGCGATGGCGCGAATGGCCGCATCGGTCTCCAGACCGCGGAAGGGGAGACCGAAGAAGTCCTCGTAGAGGCGAAGATAGGCCGCCCATCCGTTGTCGCGAAGCGCGCCCTCTTCTCCAGGGGCGAGCGGCTTCCCGCGTTCCGCAGGCATGGCGGCCACCTGCGCCGCAGGCGGCGGCTTGTCCGGTCCATGACCGAAGAGCAGGGTGGCGAGGGAGGCCAGACCGAGAAGCCAACCCAGCCGGTGCCCCTTCATATAGTTCTCCTCTCGGAAGAATCCGTAACCTCCGGCCATTCCTTCCAGAAGAAAGCAGGTTTTAATAAGCATAGCTTGTAATGCGCGGAATGCAAGGGGAGGGTGGTGCCGATTCCCGCGTAGAATCGGCCACGCCGCTGCCGACCGAGTCGCGTGCCGGCGGTACGATTCCAGCCATGAGTCGGTTGGCTGAGGGGAGAATCTCGATGCGCACCACCGTAGTGTTGACGGCAACCTCGTGGCTGCTCGCGGCGGCGGCGCCGGCGCTTGCCGGATCCCTGGATGGCGGCGCCACCGGCACCGGTGCGGCAGGCGGCGTCTCGGCCGCTACCGGGGCGCAGGCGCCCTCTCCCGGTGGGGCCGGCACCGGCAAGCCGGCGGCAGCGGCGCCGGCGCGCTATCTGGCGCTCGGCGACTCCTACACCATCGGCGAGGGGGTCGCAGCCGCCGCGCGTTGGCCGGTGCAGCTGGCGGCACTGCTGCGCGGGCGCGGCCTGGCGGTCGGCGAGCCGGAGATCGTGGCGCGCACCGGGTGGACCACCGCCGAGCTCGGGGCCGGCATCGACGCCGCGGCGCCGCACGGCCCGTTCGCGCTGGTGTCGTTGCTGATCGGCGTCAACGACCAGTACCGCGGTGGGCGGCCGGAGGAGTACCGGGTCGGCTTTGCCGCCCTGCTGCGGCGCGCCATCGGCTATGCCGGGGGCGAGCCCGGCCGGGTGGTGGTGCTGTCGATCCCCGACTGGAGCGTCACGCCGTTCGCCGCCGAGAGCGGCCGCGACTTGCCGCGGATCGCCCGCGAGCTCGGCGCCTTCAACGCGGTCAATCGCGAGGAGGCGCGCCGCGCCGGTGCCGCTTGGGTCGACGTGACGCCGGTCTCGCAGCGGGCTCTCGGCGACCGGTCGCTGGTGGTCGGCGACGGCCTCCATCCCGCGCCGGCGATGTACGCGGAATGGGCGCGCCTGGCGCTGCCGGCCGCCGCCGCGGCGCTCGGCGAGCCGCGGCGCTGAGTGCGTCCACCTACTTTCCGGCGCCGCCGGTGCCGGGCAGCAGCTCCTGCAGCAGCGGCCGCGCCGCCTCGCCCTCGAGCGTGGTGAGCGTCCAGAGCAGGTAGCGCACGTCGACGCTGATGGTGCGCGCCACCTCGGGGTCGAAGCCGAAGTCGTTGGCGACGTTCTCCCAGACGCGGTCGAAGTTCACTCCCACCAGCTCGCCCCTCCCGTTGAGCACCGGGCTGCCCGACGAGCCGCCGGTGGTGTCGGCGTCGGCCAGGAAGCAGACCGGCACGTCATGCAGCCACGAGTCGGCCCAGGGGCTCGCCGGCGCCGCCGGCGCCGCTGCCACGAGCGCCGGCGGCGCGTCGAAGGGTTCCTTGCCGGTCTGCTTCTCGACCACCCCGGCGACGCGGGACTGCGGCTCCATCCAGATGCCGTCGCGCGGGCGGTAGCCCTCGACGTGGGCGAAGGTGACGCGCAGCGTGCCGTTGGCGTCCGGGGCCAGCGGCTTGCCGGCGTGGGCGGCGACCGCCCGCCGCCAGACCGGCCGCAGCCGCGACGCGGCGCCGCGGAAGCGGCGGTCGCGCTCCTCCACGTCGTGCAATGCGGTGTCGAGGCCGGCGGCCAGTTCGAGCAGCGGGTCGTGGCGCGCCCGCAGCTGCTGCTCGGTCTCGCCGAGCATTTCAAGCCGCTCCTCGAGGCCGGTGACCCCGCTGCCCGCGACCAGCGCCGCCGCCTTCGCGGCCAGCGCCGCGCGGTCGAAGCGGGGCGCCGGGCCGGAGCCGGTTCCGGCACCCGGGGGCAACCCGGCCAGGAGCGATTCGACGGCGGGCAGCCGCTTGCCCTCCGGCAGCTCGGCGAAGCGCTGCAGCAGGTCGGCGAGCAGCGCGCCATCCGCCGGCGGGGAGAGGCGGGACTGGTCCCGGCGCAGGCCCTCGACGAGGCGGTCGTGATTGCGCTCCATGAAGGCCGGCTCGCGCTCGAGGTCGGGCTTGACCGACTCCCGGGCGTGCCGGACCAGGGTCAGGGCGAGATCGAGGGGCTTCGGCCCGAGGTGCGCCTGCTCGAGCAGGAAGTCGCGGTCCCAGCCGGCGAGCCGCCCCTCGACCAGGCGCGACAGCTCCTGATAGGCGGCGATGGCCGGGCCCGCCGCGCTGGCCACGGTCAGCGGGCTGGCCGGGTGCGCCGGAGTTGCCGGCCCCCCGGTGCACCCCATCGTCGCCGTGTTCTCCGCGCACGCCTTGCTCGCCGCGCCCCTGGTCGCGTCAAGCACCGCCGGCGTTGCGGCTGCCCAGGTCAGCACCTCGCTGTCCTCCGCGCCCTTCTCTTCCAGCACCCGGCCGCGGCGCAGCCCGGCGATCTGGCCGCGGGCGTTCTTTTCCGCGTTGGCGAGCACCTTGATGCGGTCGGCCAGCGCGATGCGGGCCGCCGCGTCGGCGCGGGCCGCCGCCTCCATGAGATCGAGCCAGGCGTGCAGCAGCTCGGCGCGGCGCGGGTAGTAGAGCTCGGCGCGCTCGCGCATCTCGTGCGTGGTGAGTGAGCGAAAGGTGATGCTGGGATAGCCCGCCACCATCACGAAGTCCCCGGGCCGTATGCCGTCGGCGGCCACCGGGAAGAAATGCGGCGGCCGCAGCGGCTGGTTGCCCGCCGCGCGCGGCGCCGGCCTGCCGTCCGGCCCGGCGTAGACCCGCAGCAGGGCGAAGTCGCCGCTGTGCCGCGGCCACGACCAGTTGTCGACCTCGCCGCCGAAGTCGCCGACCGCCCGCGGCGGCGCATAGACCAGGCGCACGTCGGAGTATTCGAGGCTCTCGACCAGGAGGTACCGCACCCCGCCGTCGAAGGTCGCGACCTCGCAGCGCTTGGCGGCCGAGCCGTCCTGGCGCTCGCAGGCCGCGACCAGCTCCTTCTGCCGGCGCTCGATCGCCCGGTAACGCGCCAGGTCGTCGTCGCCCGCCGCGGCGGCAGCGGCGGCGATGGCGGCGGACACGTCGGTCGTCCGCTGCGGCAGGGTGGCGCGGAGGTTGGCGCCCGGCAGCTCCTGGTCGCGCCCGGCCGCCAGGTAGCCGCTGGTGATGAGATCGCGCGCCGGCGTCGAGTGCTGCTGCAGGATGCCGAAGGCGCAGTGATGATTGGTGATGAGCAACCCCTGCGCCGAGACGAAGCTCGCCGAGCAGCCGCCGATCCGCACCGCCGCTGCGAGCAGCCCGCCGCCGCCGGGCTGCCAGAGCCGCTCGGGCGCCACCGCAAGGCCGAGCGACCGCAGCCAGGCCGGATCCAGCTCGAGCACCTGCTCCGGCGTCCATTTGCCTTCGACGGCCGCCGCCCCTCGCCAGCCGCCGGCCAGCCAGCCGAGCGCCAACGCGCCGGCCGCCGCCAGCGCCGGCGCGAGCCTCCGTTTCCTCGGGTCGTGCATGACGCTAGGCCTCCCGATTTGGTGACGGCGGCGGCCCGGAGCGGCGGCGGCGCCGCCCGAGCGCCAGCGCGCCTGCCGCCGCCAGCGCCGCCGCCAGCGCTGCCAGACCGGTCCGGGAGAGCGCCGGCACCGAGGCGATCGCGCCGCCCACCAGGAACCGTGTCGGGCCTCCCTGGCCCGGCGCGCCCGGGTCGCTGGTGACGAGCGTGGTCTGATTGGTGCCGCTGCGCGTCGCGTCGTAGGCCACGGTCGCCTGGTTGCTGATCGCCGATCCCGTCGTGGCGCCGGCGGCGATGCCGGCCTGGATGGTGATGGTGACGCTGCCGCCCGCCGGCACGCCGCCGTTCCAGTGCACGGTGTTGCCCGTGGTGGTGACCGCGCCGAGGCTGGCGGCGGCCGAGATCAGGGTCAGCGGCGGCGGCAGGGTGTCGGCGAGCTCGTCGCCGGGATCGTCGAACGTGGCGCCACTGCCGGAGTTGGCGAGCGTCAGCGTGTAGACGACCGTGCCGCCGGGTTGCAGGTTGCCGCCGGTCACGGCTTTGACGGCAGCGAGCGCGGCGGCGAGCGGCGCCGCCGCCGTGCACGACGCCGGCGTGATCGCCAGCGAGAAGGCGCGGATGTTGCCGGTGTCCTGGCCGAAGTGGTCGATGGCGATCAGGTTCCAGGTGCCGTTCGGGTCCTCGCCCAGGAAGGCGGCGAGCGGGCTGTTGGGTTGCCAGGTGCCGGTGAACGGCGCCTGGGAGCTGGAGACGCTCTGGATCGATGGATTGGGGGTGGCGTCGTCGAGCGCCACCTGGCAGAAGTTGTGGCCGTCGAGATCGGCGCGGCTGATCACTCGCACCGTGGTGCCGGCCGGCGATTGCAGGTCGAAGGTGAGGTCGTTGACGAAGGTATGGTCGACGCCCACCGTGGCCGCGCCGGCGGCGGTCGTGCAGACCGTGCCGTCGAGGCTGAGCGCCAGCTTCTCGACGCGGCCGGCGACGCCCGTCACCACGACCGGCGCGATCGCCGGCGCGCCCGGGAACTCGTTGAGCGCGCCCGGCGGATTGCCGCCGTCCGGGATGGGCAGCACCGGACCGCCGTAGCTCGCCGTCACCGGCGCGCCGGCATGGCCGGTGGGCACCGTGAAGTCGAAGACGGCCGGGCCGGGGCCGCCGGCGAAGCTCACTGTCAGAGTGAAGCGGATGAGCTGGCCGCAGGCCACGGCATAGGGCGTGAACAGGAAAGGCGCGGTGTTGGCGGCGCTGCCGCCGGCGGGGATGTCCGGGTAGGCCGACACCGCGTTGGTGAGGCCGACTCCCGGCGTGCTGGTGGCAAGGGTGGCGCTGATCAGGCTCGCGGCGGCGCCGCCGGCGTTGCCGAGGGTGATGCTCAGCCGCCAGTCCTCGCCGGGATCGACCGCCGTGTCGCCCCCGGGAGTCACCTCGGCCGGGGTCACCGTGCCGAGCGCGATCACCGCCTGCGGCTGGGCGCCAGCGGCTTGCAGCGCCTGGTACGCCATGACGATGCCGAAGCCGCTGTCGCGGTCCCAGCCGGGCGCCAGGAGGTCGATCGCCGAGCCGGTCAGGGCGCCGCGCACCGTCGCCGGCGTCAGCGCGGGGGCGGCGGCCTTCAACAGGCCGGCGATGGCGGCCGCGTGCGGCGCCGCCGCCGAGGTGCCGAAGAACGGCCGGAAGTCGTTGACGTCGGTCGACACGCCGTCGGCCGCGGTGAGGTCGGGCTTCTGGCGCACCACGCCGCCGGTGGCGGAGAAGTCGCCGGGCGGCGCGCCCGGCAGCAGGTTGCCGCCGGCGTCGAAGAAGATGCGCCGCGGCCCGTCGCAGGTGAACGGCTCGGGCAGCTGTGCGCCGTCGAACGGCGCGGGAAATGGACCGTGCGGCGCTCCGGGGATCCCGATCGCCGCCGCCGCCGGCGCCGCGGCGACCCCGAAGGCGGCAGCCGCCGAGTTGTGGCCGCGAGTGCAGCCGGCGGTGGCGAGCTGCAGCTGGCCGCGGAACGCCAGCACGTTGAACAGGCGGTCGGCGCCGCTGAACCGCACCACCACCACCCGCTCCCCGGCGACGGCGTTGCCGACGGTCTCGATCGGGTCCTGGCTGCAGCTCTGGACGTTGGTCGAGGCTTCCACCACGGTGGCGAGGCTGCTGTCGAGGACGTAGAGGTCGTAGTCGTTGCAGGAGCCCGCCGCCGGATCGACCCAGTGCAGCACCACCCCGTCCTCGGTATCGGCGGTGATGACGTCCGACTGCCCGCCGTCGCCGAAGTCGTGGGTGGCGCCGGCGCCGGCGCCGAGCACCGGATCGAGGTTGCCGTTGGCCTTGAAGTCGCCCTCCCAGGTGCCCGAGGTGCCTGCGTCCAGGTTGCCCTCGTTGCCTGCCGAGGAAAAATAGAGGGTGCCGGCGGCGGTGACCTGGTTGACGGCGTCGGCGATCAGGTTGTCCTGGAAGGGGGACTCGGTGAGGTAGGCGACGTCGTCGACGATGACGTCGCAATGCGCGGTGTTGCGCAGCGCCAGGATGTTGGCGGCGAAGGCCGCCTCCCCGGACTGAGCGGTGGCGAAGCCGAGGGCGGCGCCCGGCGCCAGGTCGTGGACGATCTCGAGCATCGCCGTCCCCTCGTCGCCGGCGCCCGCCTGGCCGGGCAGCACGTCGACGGCGGCCGGTAGCTCGCCCGCGGCCTGTAGGTCGGCGAGCGAATCGACGCCGTCCGAGAGCACGCAGATCTTGACGCCGGTGCCGTCGACGCCGAAGAAGGCGCGGGCCTCGGCGGCGCGGTGCGTGGCGTCGCCTTCCGAATCGAAGTGCTCGACGATCGCCCGGCTCGCCGGCCGCACGAACCTCACCTCGGGCATCGCCGCCAGCGTCTCGGCGGCGGCAAGGGGCAGCCGGGCGCGGATGCTGGCGTAGCGGGCCTGCACGCCGACGATGCCGGCGCCGAGGCGGCGCAGCCGGGCGAGGATCGGCTTGACGCCCGCCGGGGAGGTGGCCTGGATCTCCACCAGCACGGTGCCGTCGCCCGCCGTGCCGGGCAGGCGCAGGGCGGTCAGGCCGGCGAGCCGCGGGTCCCGGCGCTGCCGGAGCAGGGCGTAGAGCAGGTTCGAGTCCAGCTTCTGCTGCGCCGGCGTGCGCGACCGCTTTTCGCCCATCAGCGCCTGGATCTGGGCGATGGCGCTGGCTTGTAGGCGCGACGGTCCGGCCGGCGCCCGGGCCGGCGCGTGGCCCTGGGCGCCGGCGGCGTTGGGGGCGGCGGCGGCAAACACCGCGACGACGGCGAAGAGTGCCGCTGCGACGGTGGCGGTGAGCCCCGGGCGCAGGCTGGGAGAAGAGGTCTGGAGCATTGATGCGGCTCGTCCCTGGCGGATGGCGGTGCGAGCTACAGCAGCGAGATGCGCGCCGGTAGGCTGCGGTGGCTGGGGAACCAGCGGAGAATCTAGCGGAGCGCCGCGGGAGCGTCAAGGAAGTCGGCTACAACCTCTCGCACGTCCCTCGCCTCACCTGGGTGCCGCCGGCCTCAGAACAGCAGGGCGGCGCCGGCGTAGAGGCTGCGGCGGGGGCCGTACTGGGCGGCGGCGATGCCGATGCCGGTGCCGTTGCGCAGGATGTAAAGCTGGTTGAAGAGGTTGGCGACGTCGGCGCGGAGCTTGACAGCGGTGCCGGCGACTGCGACGGTGTGCTCAAGGCCGAGATTGACCGGGTCGTAGGCGGGAAGCTTCTGCAAGTTGGCGAATCCGGCCCGCAGGCCGCTGCAGTAGAGCGCATCCACGAAGACCCTGGTGGTGCCCCAGCCATAGGCGGCGCCACCGGTGGCGGACACCTCACCTTCGTGGTCGAGGCGGATCTCGTGGGCGTTGATGTAGTTCAGCTCGTCGACGGGAAACTCGAACTGAGTGGAATTGATCTCGCGTGCCCGCGTGAAGACGTAGGACAGGTTGCCGAAGAAGGAGACGCCGCCGGCGTGGGCGGTGGTGGAGAGCTCGGCGCCGTGGACACTCCCGCTGCGGTAGTTGAAGGGCGCAAGGATGATGGCGTTGCCGAACTGACCGAGGTCGATCAGCTCTTTCGCCAGCTTGTCGAAGGCATCGACGCTGACCTGCCATTTGGGGAAGAGCTGGCGGGTCAGCCCGAGGTCGTAGTAGTCGGCACGCTCGGAGCGGGGAGGGGAATCCGCCGCGGTCTGAGGTGCGTTTGTGGTGCCCTGGAAGAGCTCGACGGTGCCAGGGGGGATGAACTGCAGGCTCGGAGGGGTGAAGTAGCGGGCGTAGCCGGCGTGAAGGGTGGTGGGCGCATCCAACCTCCAGACGAGGTTCAAGCGCGGGCTGAGCTGGCTTTCGTCGAGGATCGCGCCGGCGCGGTCGTAGCGCAGGCCGTAGTTGACGGTCAAAGGCTCCAGGAGGTGCCATTCGTCCTGGACATAGACGCCGGTGAGCAGGCTGTGAAGGCCGCTATCGGCGGCTATTTGCACGGGCAGGTCGGAGAGCTGCCGGCCGCTGCTGGCGGGAAAGACAGCGGTGTCGGTGTCGCTGCCGGCGCTCTCCCGGGTGATGAGGAGGCCGAAGCGAAGGGTGTGGCGGTCGCCCAGGGGACGGGAGGCGTCGAGCTGCAGGCCGTTGGAGAGGAAGCTCTCGGCAACGCGGCTGGCGGTGCCGTCGAAAGCGAGATCGCCCGGCACGTCGGGGGTAAAGGCGATGCGGCCGTAGCGGGTGAAAGCGGCGAGCTGAAAGCTGAGGTCGCCGCGGGTTTCCTGGTAGGCGACAACGGCGTATTGATTCTGCTCGCGCTGGTTGTCGTCGAGCCTGGCGGAAACCGGTGCCGCGGCGCCGGCGACGGCGAAACGGGGAACCAGGCCGGGAGTGTCCGGGATCTGGAACTCGGCCTCGCCGGTGCTGAGCAGGAGGCTCACCCGGCGCGACGGGTCGAGCTGATAAGAAAGGTAGCCGAAACCTCTGCCCTGTTCGGAGTCATCGTGTTTGGGGCCGGAGCCGGGGGTGGGATTCTCGATGCCGAGGCCGGTCTGCTTGTACGAGGCGGAGACGTAGGATTCGAGCTTCCCGGTCGCGTTGCCGTACTGGCAGCTGGGTTGCAGAGTGCCGTAGCTGCCGCCATGGAGGGCGATCTCGCCGCCGCGGAGCTTGTCGCCGGTCTTGGTGGTGGCGTCGACGATGCCGGAGGTGCGGAAGCCGAACTCGGCAGGCAGGGAGCCGTCGGTCAGGGTGACCGAATCGACGAAGCGGGTATCGAGCTCTTGGGCGAAGCCGTTGAGGCTCTCGGGAAGCAGCACGCCGTTGATGCGGTACTGGAGGTTGCCGTGCTCCCCGCGCACGTGCACCTCGCCGAAGGAGTCCTGCACGACGCCGGGGTTGCGCAGCATGACCTGCTGGAATGGCGCGTCGTCTCCCTGCGGCACGGCGTCGATCTGGTCGCGGCCTATGGTGTGAACGGTGGCGCCGAGGCTGGGGACGATCACGCTGGTGACGTCCTCGAGCTTGCTGGTGACGACGACGCTTTCCTCGAGGGTCCCGCCGCACTGGTGCGTGGCGAGCAGGGCGTTGAGGTAGTCGAGGGCCCGGCGATGGCTCCAGGCCGGGTGGCGGCGCCCGATCCAGCTCCAGAAGTTCCGCAGGGCGGCCGCACGCTCCTGGTCCGAGGCGTAGGCCTCGGGACACTTTAGGCCGGCCTCGACCTCGCTGTCGGTTGGCAGGCGTCCGGGGGGCAGCGCCCCTGCCGGCTCCGCCGCCGCGCCAGGCGCCGCCCACGGGCCGGCGAGGAGCACGATGGTCAGCGTGATTTTGAGCACACAAAGTATGAAATCACATTTATCAAAATGAGTCAACGCCTGGGGACAACGCGATGACTTTGAGAACTGGCGAAGCGCCGACCGCCGGGGCGGCCGAGCGCCCCAGGCCGAGAGCAGCGCGCCCGCGGCGCTGCGCCGCCGATGCGAGGCCTGCCGGTTGGCGGACCTAGAGCTCGACGTCCCAGGTGCCGGCGGCCTGCGCGACGCCGATCAGGGCCTTGGCTCGCTCGTCCAGGGCGTCGAGGTAGGCAAGGCGGATCTCGTCTTCCGCCCGCTGGGCGTTGAGCACGTCGAGCAGGCCGGAGGCGCCGTGCTCGTAGCTGAAGAGCTTGGCCTTGAAGACCGCCGCAGCGTCGTCCAGCAGGCCGCCCTGGAACTGCGCCGCGCGCTCGCTGGCGAGCTGGTAGCGCGCCAGCGCCTGGCGCACCTCGACCTGGGCGCGCAGCTCGACCCCGTGGAGCGTCGCCTCAGCCTGGCCGGCCGTCTGGCGGGCCGCCTCGAGCTCGCCGCGGAAGCGGTTGAAGATCGGCAGCGAGAAGCCGACCGACACGCCGATCGAGGAGAAGGCCGGCGCCGGGGCGATGGCGTTGTGCGACCGCTCGTTGTCTTGGTAGGTGAAGCTCAGGTTGGCGTCGGGCACCGCCAGTGCCCAGGCCACCTGCACGCTCGCTCGCGCCGATTCGAGGGCATGGCGGGCGGCGATGACGTCGGGGCGGTGCTGCACGGCGGCGGCGATCAGCGCCGCCGCATCGAAGGTCCGCGGCGGACCTTCGATGTTACCTACCGGCACCACCTGGCGGACGGCGAGGAGCTGGCCGGCCGCTACTGGCGCGATGCGGCGCCCGAGCTGCTGCTCGAGGGCGATCGCCGCAACCAGCGCGTCGGACCGCGCAGCCAGGTATGCGGCCCGGAACTGCAGGGCATCCACCTTCGATTGGGTGAGGTCGATCTCGCCGATGTCCCCCACCTCGAGGCGCTTGCGGTTCGCCTCCACGAGCTGGTCGAGCGTCGCCGCCGAACGCTGCTTCTCCTCGGCGATGCGGCGCTTGGTGAGGGCGTCGACGAACGCCGTCGCCGCATTGGCGCGCAGCGTGCGGAAGAAGTCTTCGAGCGTCGCCGATGCCTGCGCCAGGTTGGCCCTGGCGACCGCCACGCGCTTGCCGCGCTTGCCGCCCAGCTCGATGGTCTGGGCGATGCCGGCGTCGTTGTTCGCCGGCTCGCGCTGATCGGCGCGGTCGGTGAGGTCGCGGCCGGAGGTGCCGACGGTCAGCTGCGGGTTGGGCGAAACCCGGGCCGCCGTCAGCTGCGCCTCGGCGATCGGCACGTTGAAGCGCGCCGCGGCATAGTCCAGGTTCGCCGCCGCCACCTCGGCGAGGAACGCCGCCAGCGAGATCTCCTCGCCGCTGCCGGCAGGGGGCGGCGGGGGTGGCGGGGCCGGCGCGACCGCAGCGGCCGGCGGTGGCGCCGCGGCCGGCGCTCCCGGCGGCCAGCAGCAGCCGCTCAGGAGAAGCACGGCCAGCACCCGCCTCGCTCGTGAACCTCGCATCGGCGCTCCTTCCCTCAGCTGGCGGCCGGCGCATCCGGCGGCGCGGCGGCGGCTGGGCCGGCGGCGCCGCGCGCAGCGCCCCGGGCCTCGGCCCAACGCTCCAGGGCGAGATACGCCGCCGGCAGGATCAGCAGCGTGAGCACGGTCGCGCTCAGCAGCCCGCCCACGATCACCGTCGCCAGCGGCCGCTGGACGTCGCTGCCGACGCCGTGGTTGGTGGCCGCCGGCAGCAGGCCCAGGATGGCCACCGTCGCCGTCATCAGCACCGGCCGCAGGCGCACGCCGGCGCCGCGCCGCAGGGCCTCCTCGAGCGTGGCGCCGGCGGCGCGGCGGTGGTTGAGGTTGGCGACCATGATGACGCCGTTCTGGACGGCGACGCCGAACAGCGCGATGAAGCCGACGGCGCTGGAGACGTTGATCGTCATGCCCCGCAGCAGCAGGGCGGTGAGGCCGCCGATCAGCGCCAGCGGCACCACCATCAGGATCAGCGCCGCATGCCGCACGTCGCCGAAGCCGGCATAGAGCAGCAGAAAGATCAGCGCCAGCGCCGCGGGGATGATGATCGCCAGGCGGCCCTGGGCGCGCTGCTGGTTCTCGAACTGGCCGCCCCAGCCGATCTCGTACTTGGCGCGGTCGTAGCGCACTCCCTGGTCGATCTTGCGCTGCGCCTCGGCGATGAACGACGCGAGGTCCCGCCCGCGCAGGTCGACCTTCACGGTCATGTGCCGGCGGCCCATCTCGCGGGTGATCGTGCTCTCGCCGGCGCCGATCTGGATGTCGGAGACCTGCGACAGCGGGATGCGGGCGCCGGTGGACGACGGCACGGTGAGGTTGGCGATCGCCTCGGGATTGCCGCGCACCGCTTCGACGAAGCGCACGGCGACGTCGTAGCTGCGCTCGCCGAGGTAGACGCTGGTAACCGCCTTGCCGCCGATCGCGGTCTCGATCAGGCTGGCGATGTCGGCGACGTTGATGCCGAAGCGCGCCGCGGCCTGGCGGTTGATCTTGATCTGCAGCTGCGGCAGCGGCGGCTCCTGATCGATGGCGACGTCGGCGGCGCCGTCGATCCGCGACAGCAGCGCGGCGATCGCCTCGCCGATGCGCCGGGTCTCGGCGAAGTCGTCGCCGTAGACCTTGATCACGATCTCGGAGTGCGCGCCGGCGATCTTGTCGTTGACGCCGTCGATCATCGGCTGCGAGAAGCCGAAGTCCATCCCGGGCAGCTTTGCCGTGAAGGCCTGGCTCATGCGGTCGATCAGCGCCTGCTTGTCGCCGCCCCAGCGCTCGTAGGGCTGGAGGCCGATCGAGCTCTCGATGTGCGAGAACGTCCAGGGATCGGTGGCGTCGTCGTTGCGGCCGGTCTGGGTGACGACGTAGGAGACCTCCGGGAAGCTCGCCGTGACCTGCCGGAAATCGCGCGCCATCTCGGTCGCCTTGCGGATGGAGATGCCGGGTGGCAGGTTGATCTGCATCCAGATCGAGCCCTCGTCGAGGTAGGGCAGGAACTCCCGGCCGACGGTGAAGGCGAGCACCAGGGTCAGCAGGCCGAGGCCGACCGCCGGCAGCAGCACCAGCCCGGGGCGCAGCGCCACGCGGCGGAGATAGGCGTCGTAGTGGCGGCCGATCCATTCCAGCAGCGGGTTGCGGAAGGTCCTGGCAGGCCGGCGGTAGGCCATATAGGCCAGCGCCGGCACCGCGGTGAGCGCGAACAGCAGCGCGCCGGCGAGCGCGTAGCCGATGGTGAACGCCATCGGGGTGAACAGCTTGCGCTCCACGCGCTCGAAGGCGAACAGCGGCAGGTAGGCGGTGACGATGATCAAGGTGGCGAAGAAGATCGGCTTGGCCACCTCGAGGGCGGCGGCGCGCGCGTCGGACGCCAGCAGCGGCCGGTCGGCGTGGCGCTCGCGCCGGCGCAGGATCACCTCCATCAACACAATGGCGCCGTCGACGATGATGCCGAAATCGATTGCGCCCAGCGACAGCAGGTTCGCCGGCACGTTGGTCAGGTGCATCAGCGCGAAGGCGAAGAGCAGCGCGAACGGGATGGTGAGCGCCACCAGCAGGGCGCCGCGCAGGTTGCCGAGGAAGAAGATCAGCACCAGCACGACCAGCAGCATGCCCTCGATGAGGGTCCGGGTGACGGTATGCAGGGTGGTCGCCACCAGCTCGGTGCGGTCCAGGTAGGGCACCACCTTGACGTCTTTCGGCAGCACCTTGGTGTTCAGCTCGCGGACCTTCTGATGGATGCCCTCCAGCACCCGCGACGGGTTGGCGCCGCGCAGCAGGAGCGTGATGCCGGACACCGCGTCGTCGTCGCCGTCCTTGCCGAGGATGCCCTGGCGCTCGACCGCGCCGAGGACCACATGGCCGACGTCGCGCACGAAGATCGGCGTGCCGCCCTTCTGCGCGATGACGATGGTTTCGAGATCCTCGAGCCGGGTGATCGCGCCCAGGCCGCGGACCACGATCGACTGCTGGCCGCGCACGATCAGGCTGCCGCCGGCGTTGACGTTGTTGGCGGCGATCGCGTCGGTGACCTGCTTGAGACTGAGGCCGTACTGCACCAGTTTCTCGGGCTCGACCTGGACCTGGAACTGGTAGTTCTCGCCGCCGAAGGGATTGACGTCGACGACGCCGGGAACCTGCTTGAGGCGCGGGACGACCACCCAGTTCTCGAGGTCGCGCAGCTCCCGCGGGCCACGCAGGTGCGACTCGACGGTGTAGCGGTAGATCTCGCCGGTGGGCGAGGTCACCGAGTCGAGGCCGGCCTGCACTCCGGGCGGCAGGGTGAGGTTGCCGATCCGCTCGAGCATGCGCTGGCGCTCGAAGTAGTCCTCGGTGCCGTCGGCGAAGACCAGGGTGATGAGCGACAGCCCGAAGGTGCTCTTCGAGCGCATCACGTGCAGGCCCGGCGTGCCGTTGAGCTCGCGCTCGAGGGGGATGGTGATCTGCTGCTCGACCTCCTCGGCGGCATGCCCGGGATACTGGGTGATGACCTGGGCGGTGACGTCGCCGATGTCGGGATAGGCGTCGACGTCCAGGCGGCGCAGCGCGTACAGGCCGAAGGCGGAGATCGCGGCGAGCACCGCCATCACCAGCCAGCGGCGCCCGAGGCAGAAGCCGACCAGGCGCGCGATCACTGCAGCAGCACTCCGTTCTGCGCCACCACCACGGTTCCGGGCGTCAGGCCGCGGCGGATCTCGGTGCGGCCGCCGCGCTGCTCGCCGGGCTCGACCGCGACCGGCTGGTATTGCCCCGCGGCGATCTCGCGGAAGACGAACGCCGCGTTGCCGACCTGCACCAGGGCGGCGGTCGGCACCGTCAGCCGCTGCTCCGGGATGCCGATGAAGCTGACGGTGGCATACATGCCCGGGCGGTAGCGGACGTCGGGGTTGGGCAGCGCGATCCGCACCTTGGTGGCGCGCGTGTCGGGATCGAGGATCTCCCCGACCGCCGTCACCCGTGCGGCGACCTCCTGGCCGGGGTAGGCGGGAAAGGCGGCGCGCACCTCCTGCCCCTTGCTGACGAAGGCGACATCCTTTTCCTGCACGCTGGCGGTCAACCAGACGGTCGACAGGTCGGCGATGGTCATCAGCGGCGCCGTCGTGTCGCTGCGGAACTCGCCGATGCCGGCGGCGACGTCGATGACCCGGCCGGAGACTGGCGACCGCAGCACCAGCGGGTCTCCGGGCTTGTCGCGCTCGGGGTCGATGCCGTAGGCCCGCAGCCGGCCCTCGGCGGCGACCAGCGAGCTCTTGGCGGAGTCGAAGTCGTTCTGCGCCTGCTCGACGTCGCGCCGGGCCGCGATCTTGGCGTCCAGCAGTTCCTGCTGACGGCGCAGGGCGCGCGCGGTGAGGTCGAGCGTGCTCTTGGCGCGCACGTAGTCGCTCTGCGCCGACATGTAGTCCGGAGAGTTGATGGTGGCCAGGATCTGGCCCCGGCTGACCCGGTCGCCGAGCTGCGCCAAGAGCTGGACCAGGTGCCCCGAGACTGGCGGAAAGATGCGGGCGGTCAGGCCCGGCACCGCCTCCACGGCCGCCGGTGCGGTCCGCTCGCGGCGGACGGTTTCGGTTCGCACCGTCTCGGTCCGCAGCCGCTGCCGCAGCGCCGAGCCCGCCGGCACCACGACGACGTTGCCCTGCCGGCGTTCGAGGCCGGCGGCGGCGCCAACGTCGCCAACGTCGCCGGCAGCGCCGGCGGTGGGCTTGCCCGAGCAGGCGGCTGCGACGGCGAGCACGGCGGCGGCGGCGAGCATGGCGGCCCCCAAGCCACCCAGCGGCGTGGCCGCACACGCCCTCGCCGTGCCATGGCGGCCGGTGCACGCGGCGACCACGAGCCGAACGCTGCGCGGTGGGGGAGCGTCCGCCGTGCCGGCGGGCGGCAGATCCTGAGTGCTCGATCGGTGCTCTGCCATCGTCGTCGATCTCCGCTGAGAAGCGTCAGGCCATGTCTGGGCGCTCGGCAGCCATCGCCAACCAGGCGGCGTCGCCGGCCGCGCGTCCCGGCTCCTCTGAGAGCGCTGCTGGTTCCCGAGCCTGCGATGATCGCAAATGCGAGCGCTCCCGACGTTACAAACCTCTTACAACTCGGTGGCGGGCAAGCGTCGGGGCGGGCGCCGAGCGCTCCGTCCACCTCATCCAAGGCCGCGACGAGTCGCGTAGCATGGGCGAACGATGCCCGCCCGGGGGCGGAGCAGCAGGGCGGGGAGCAGCGGGACGGATGGAGGGAGGGACCGCGCCGTTGGATGCTGGATGGAAGGCCCGACTGCGATCGGGTGCCGCGCCGGGAACCGGCCGGCCAGGCTGCGAGAGGCGGCGACCTGATCCCTGGAAGCTCGGAGCGTGGCTGCTCGCGGGCTGTTTCCTGGGGGCCGGGGCGGCGGCGGCGTCCGTCGCCGCGGATGCGCCGCCTGCCGCGCCGTCGCCGGCAGCCGGTACCGCGACCGCACCGCCGCCAACCGCCGCCGGCTCGCCGCAGTCCGCGGCCCCTGCGCCACCGGCCTGTGCTGCCGGACAGGACTGCCCGCCAGGCGATCGGCCGCAGCCGGGCGGCCAGGCAACGCCGGGCAGCCAGACCCCGCCGAGCGGCGAGGGCCAGGCACCGCAGGGCAAGGCCGCCGCTACCCAACCGGATAAGTTGCAGGTCTACGACGAGATCCAGGTCACCGGACGCGGCTCCGACATGGTCGGCGTCGCCGATTCGGCCACCGAAGGGGTGACCGGCCACCAGGAGCTCGAGCAGCGGCCGATCCTCCGGCCGGGAGAGGTGCTCGAGACGGTCCCGGGCCTGATCGTCAGCCAGCACAGTGGCGACGGCAAGGCGAACCAGTACTACCTGAGGGGCTTCAACCTCGACCACGGCACCGACTTCAGCTTCACCGTCGACGACGTCCCGATCAACCAACCCAGCAACGGCCATGGCCAGGGCTATTCCGATCTCAACTTCCTGATCCCCGAGCTGGTCGACACCGTCCGTTACGAGAAGGGCCTGTATTACGCCGACAAGGGGGATTTCTCGGCCGCCGGCGGCGCTACCATCAGCCTGGTCAACGCGCTGGACCGGCCGCTGGTGGAAGCCACCGCCGGCACCCTCGGCTATGAGCGCGGGCTGGTGGCGGACTCCGCCAGGGTGGCGGGCGGCGATCTGCTGGCGGCGCTCGAGTACGTGCACAACGACGGCCCGTGGGTGCGCCCGGACGACTACCAGAAAAAGAACGGCCTGGTGCGCTTCAACACCGGCGACGCGGCGAACGGTTTCACCCTGACGCTGCAGGGCTACGACGGCACCTGGAACTCGACCGATCAGATCCCCCTGCGCGCCGTCGAGCAGGGCCTCGTCTCGCGCTTCGGCAGCATCGATCCGACGGACGGCGGCAGCTCCTATCGGTATAGCCTTGCCGGCGAGCTGCGGCGCGGCGACGACACCTCGCTGACCACGCTGAGCGGATTCGTTTACAACACCAAGCTGAAGTTGTTCTCGGATTTCACCTACTTCCTCGAGGATCCGGTCCACGGCGACCAGTTCGAGCAGTTCGACTACCGCACGGTCGAGGGCGTCAAGCTCCAGCACCAGTGGGCGTTGCGGCTGTTCGGCCACGAGATCGAGAGCGAGGTCGGCGTGCAGGCGCGCAACGACGAGATCCACAACGGCCTCTTCCACACCGAGGACCAGCGGTTCCTGTCGGTGACCCGCGAGGACTTCATCGAGGAGACCGCGGTGGGACCCTACGCTCAGGCGCGGGTGCGCTGGGCGAGCTGGCTGCGCATGGTCGCCGGCATGCGCGCCGACTACTACCATTTCAACGTCGACAGCGACCTGGCGGCGAATTCCGGTTTCCGCGACCGCGCCATCGCCGAGCCGAAGCTGTCGTTGCTGCTCGGGCCGTGGCGCGCGTCGGAGGTCTACCTCAACTTCGGCGAAGGCTTCCACAGCAACGACGCGCGGGGCACCACGATCACCGTCGACCCCCGCACCGGCCAGCCCGTGCTGCCGGTGTCGCCGCTGGTGCGGGCGAAGAGCGCCGACGCCGGTTTCCGCACCTCGCTGGTGCCGAACCTGCAAACGGCGATCTCCTTCTTCCGGCTCGATCTGGCGTCAGAGTTGGTGTTCGACGGCGACGCCGGCGACACCGCTCCCAGCCGTCCCAGCCGGCGGGTGGGGTTCGAGCTGCAAAATTTCTACCGGCCGAGCGCCTGGCTGACCCTGGACGCCGACTATTCGGTATCGAGGGCGCGCTACACCGACTTCGACCCGGTCGGCGATCACATCCCCGGCGCCATCGAGAGCGCCGCGGCCGTGGGCCTCACGGTCCCCGACCTGCATCGCTTCTTCGGCAGTCTGCGTTGGCGCTATTTCGGCCCGCGGCCGCTGATCGAGGACGACAGCGTGCGCTCGCACGCGACATCGCTCTTCTACCTCGACGTCGGTTACAACCTCTCGCGCGACCTCCGCCTCACCTGCGAGGTCTTCAACCTCTTCGACGTCAAGGCCAGCGACGTCGACTACTACTACGTCTCCCGCCTCCCCGGCGAACCCGCGGCCGGCGTCGCCGACGTCCATTTCCACCCCGCCGAGTCCCGCTCGCTCCGGCTGGTGGCCGCCTACCGTTTCTAGCCGGCGCGGCCGCGCGCTCTAGCGGTGGAAGTCGCAGATCCAGTTGGTCTCCCAGGTCTTACCCCCATCGGGAGAGAAGGCCTGCTCCCAATGGGCACCGGCGGCGGTGATCCCCGACCAGATGAAGCGCGTGCGGATGGGTTTGCCGCGCCAGGTGTCGTTGTTGTAGAAGGTTCCGACCCCGTTGACGAAGCGGCCGATCACCGGTGGATCGATCGGGCCCAGGGGATTGCGGCCGTCGAACCACCAGATGGCCCATTGACCGGTCTTGGGGTCGTAGGCGCGCACGGTGACGCCGCGGACGTCGCCCCGCGGCGTCTGGAAAAGGTTGTCGTCGGAGTTGCCGTAGCCGTTCAAGGTGATCCACCAGGTCTGGCTGCCGTCGAACTCTTCCCACTCATGGCTGCCGGTCAGGCGGTCTTTCAAGACCCGATGATGGGACTTCCAGTTGCCCACCCGAAGGTCGAAGGCGTGCAAGCCGGACAGATCTTGGACGGCCGGTTCCTGCTGCTTGGCCGGCGATGAGCGTGCAGGAAGCATGGCGCCAAAAGAGGCGGCGAGGACGATAGCGCCCACGGCGTGCGAGCTTTTCATTCCGGTGGTCCTTTTCTGTCAGTTTCCGGCATTGGCAACCCGGCCATTCTCGCTGCGGCAATTTCGCACGGCAATGGCCACTTCGAGCCGCGGCGCCATGACCAATCCGCGCTGCCGCCCTCGCTCGCGGAGACGGCTACCAGTGCCAGTTGACGCGCAGGCTCAGGGCGGTGGCCGGCCCGCGGTCGCGGTTGTAACCGGGGTCGCGGATGTACTGGAAATCGGGGCTGAGCTCGATTCTAGCCGGCGCCGCCTGCTCTGCCCTTGAGCGGCGGCCGCACGCTGGCTCTGAGCCGCGTGTAGACGCCACGGACGAGTGTTCCGTATAGAGCTTGTTCGCGCGAAAGGTGTGGTAAATTTGGCTACGTATCATCGAGGATTCGGACAGGTTTTGGGCGGTCGTGCGATGCGGCCTATCTCAAATCGACTGGGGTGGATGATCCTGAGCGGCGCCTGGCTCGGCGCCGCCGGAGGCCTGGCGCAGATCACGCCGGCCGGTGGCGAGATCGCGGTCACCACGACGACGACCGCTTCGGCTTACCAGGGAGCGCCGGTGGTGGCCTGGCTGCCGGCCGGCGACTATGTGGTGGCCTGGCAGGAGCAGTCCGCCACGACCGGCGGCTGGGACGTCCTGGCCCAGCGCTATCAGGCCGGCGGCACCGCGGTCGGGCCGGTCTTGCAGGTCAGCGGCCCCAGCAGCGCCTTCTGCCGGCAATTCCCGGCGGCGGCCGCCGACGCCGCGGGTGACTTCGTGATCGTCTGGCAGAGCAATGAAGAGAGCGGTGTCCACGGCATCTTCGGCCAGCTGTTCACCAGCGCCGGCCAGCCCGAGGGCGCGGTCTTCCAGGTCAACAGCCCAAGCGCCAGCGACGACCAGGCGCCGGCGGTGGCGATGGCGCCGGACGGCCGGTTCTTCGTGGTCTGGCAGAACGGCGGCGAGGACGGCAGCAGCTGGGGCGTGCTCGGCCGGGCCTTCGCGGCCGGCGGCGCCGCGGCGAGCGGCGTGGTCGCGGTCAACCAGACGACCGCCGGGGCGCAGCACTCGCCGGCGGTGGCCTACCTGCCGCCCTCGGCGGCCGAGGCAGCGGAGCGCTTCGAGGTGGTGTGGCAGAGCGAGGGCCAGGACGGCGCCGGCAGCGGCACCTCGGGGATCGAGGGGCGGGCCTTCGACGGCACCGGCAACGCGCTGTCGGTCGAGCTGGCGATCAACACGCCGGCGACCGGCGCTCACGCCCAGCCGCGGATCGCGAGCGATCCGTCCGGCAACTTCGTGGTGGCATGGGAGAACCTGACCGCCGGCGGCAGCGTCGTGCTCACCCGGCGGTTCAACGCCGCCGGCACGGCGCTGTCGGGGCAGCAGGCGGTCGACGCCTCGCCTACCGGTCCCCAGCACGCCCCGGCGGTGGCGACCAATGCGCTGGGTGAGTTCGTGGTGGTGTGGGACAGCCTGAGCCAGGACGGCAGCGGTGCCGCGGTCCTCGCCCAGCAGTTCAACGCCCTCGAGCAGCCGCAGGGCGGCAAGGTGCAGCTCAACACGACGGTGGCGGGCGACCAGTCGCTGGCCGGCGTCGGGCTGAGCGCCGGTGGCAGCCTGCTGATGGCCTGGCAGAGCCAGACGCCGACCGCGGACGCGGCGGTGATCACCGCCCGGGCGGCGACGCTGCCGGCGCTCGAGTTCTACAGCGTCTTCCCCTGCCGCATGGTCGATACTCGCAACGCCGCCGGTCCCCTTGGCGGCCCGGCCATGGCGAGCGGCAGGGTGCGCAATTTCCCGCTGCTGGCCTCGGCCTGTGGCGTCCCGGAGACCGCCAAGGCGCTGTCGATCAACACCACGGCGGTGGTGCCGGGAGGCGCCGGCGGGCTGGTAGCCTATCCGGGCGACGCGGCGGCGCCGCCGACCAACTACATCAGCTTTGCCGCCGGCGCGGTCCTCGCCAACAATGCGGTGCTGGGCCTGTCGCGCAACGGCGACGGCAGCCTCAACGTGCTGGCGGTCCTGAGCCCCGCCGGCACGGTCCACTTCCTGATCGACGTCAACGGGTACTTCCAGTGAGCGGGGCAAGGGGCGGGATCCCGGGCGAGATCCGCCCTGCCCTTGCCTGGTGGGTGCTGCTGGCGGCCGGCGCCGCCTGGCTCGGTAGCGGCGCTGCCCTGCTCGCCCAGGGAGCGGTGTGCCAGGGCTCGAACATCAGCTACGGCGCGGGTGGCAACGACGGCCTGAACCCGACACAGTGCTCGGGCTTCGTCTGCCAGACGCCGGTGGTGACCTCGGGACCGACGTATACGATCGACCCTGGATGCAATCCCACGACGACGACCTGCGGCATCACGGTCACCATCGGCATGCAGTTTCCGGGCAACCACGTCAACTCGACCTTCTTCAACTTCGGCTACAGCTTCGAGGAGGTCGATCTGCTGACCAGCGGCAACTCGCTGCTGGGCGAGTGCGGCTACGCCGGCGAGGAGCTGCAACCGGACTTCGGGACGGTGACCGTGACCGGCAGCGTGCGGTGCGGCACGCCGTCGAGCTACACAGTGAACCTGATCAGCTGCCCGAGCGCGAACTGCCCGAGCTGCCCGCCGGGGCCGGTGCCGGCGTTCTGCACCAAGACGACGCCGGTGCCGCTGGACCTGACCGAGCATGCCGGCTGCCCGGCGCCGCCGGCACCGCCGCCGGACTTCTGCTCCGAAGGCGGCGGGGCGGGGGGCAGCCCGGGCGGCGCGGGCGGGGCCGGGGGCAGCGGTGAGCGGATGGCCGGCGCGGGCAGCAAGGGCAATGGCCCGGACAGCGGTGCCGCCGGTACCGGCGGCGGTGGTGGGGGCGGAAGCGGCTGCCAGCTCTGCAAGTCACTGGGCTCCTCGGCGGGCGACGGCGGTGGGGGTGGCGGCGCGGTGGCGGGCGGCGCCTCGGGCTGCGGCTTCAGTCTCGGCGGTGGCGGCGCGAGCTGCGCCTTCAAGGCCTCGGGCGCGCATCTGCGGTACGGGGGCGGCGGCGTCGGTGGGCCGGGCTTCCCGGGCTCGACTGGGGTCACCGCGAACCCCTGGAACGCCAGCCTCGGCCGCAACTGGTCGCACGACTACGCCGAGCGCATCGTCATGGATCCCGACGAGACCCACGTCTGGCTGCTGACCCGGTTCGGCAGCTTCCGCGAGTTCGGCAGCCTCGCCGCGGGCAGCGGGCTGCGCCTCTACCAGACGGTGACGCCGAGCGACGAGTACCGCAAGCTCTTCTTCAACGCCACCACCCAGGGCTGGCAGCTGCAGGGCCTCGACGGCAGCGTCGAGCTTTTCCTGCCGAAGACCGCGGGCTCGCCGGCCGGCATGCTGGCGGGCTTCCTCGACAAGATCACCGACCGGCTCTACGACCCCAACAACCCGACCGCCCATCCGCCGGTGCAGGCGAGCTACAACACCGGCAACCAGCTCGATCACGTCACCTTCCCGGACGGCCGGCGCGAGAACTTCGCCTACGCCGGCGGCACCACCGGCAAGCTCTCCTCGCTCGCCGAGGTGGGAACCGACGGCGTCACCACGCGGACCTGGATCTTCACCTGGAACGGCGACGACCTGATCGCCATCGGCCGCCCGGACATCTGCGCGGGCCTTTCGGCCGGCACCTCCTGGACGTTGCTTTACGGCGACGCCGCGCACCCGGGATACGTCACGCAGGTGATGCTGATGGACTGCCACAACAACGGCCGGGTCGAGGCGGCCTTCGTCTACGACGCCTCCGGCAACGTGGTCGAGGCCTGGCGCGGGGATCCGTTCTTCACCGGCCCGAACGCCACTGACGCGTTCCAGCTGGGCTTCGACTCGCCGCCGTCGCCGGCCGTGACGACGGTGCAGACGTTGATCAAGCGGGTGGTGGTCAACGGTGTCAACCAGGACGTCTGGCAGACCGGCACCTACAGCCTCGATCGCGATCCGGGTCGTGCCGGCGCTCGCGCCACCCGCAAGGCGCGGGTGCGGCAGGTCGCCGGTGAGTGCCCGTCGTGCGGGACGGTGGCCAACCCGGCGTTCACCTATGGCGACGCCAACAACCCATTGCTGGCGACCCTGGTCACCGACGGCAACGGCGTCGCCACCAGTTTCACCTTCGATGCCAACGGCCGCCAGCTCACCAGGGTGGAGACGGTGCAGACCACGCCGTCGCTGGTGCAGCGGCAGACCAACTGGACCTACAACGCCACCTTCCCGGCCTTCGTCAGCACGGTGGCCGGCCCGTTCTCGCCACCGGGCACGCCGCCAGCGGGGACGCCGACGCTGGCGCTGGCCTACGACGCGAAAGGCAACGTGCAGACCAGCACGGCGTCCGGCAGCGAGACGACCTATCCGACCGGGAAGTTCAGCTTGCAGACGGCTTTCACCGGCTACAGCGCCGCCGGCCTGCCGGGACAGGTCAACCCGCCGGACGTGCCGAGCACCACCGCCGACGCCACGAGCTACACTTGCGTGACCGGTGTGAGCGGCGGCTACCTCGTCGCGATGCGCAGCGATCCGGTGACCGGTGCCGCGCCGCTCAACGCCGTGACCTCTTACCAATACGATGCGTTCAACCGCACGACGGCGGTGACCGACGTCAACGGCATGGTCACGCAGTCCACCTTCGATCCGCTCAATCGGCTGCTGACCATGACCCAGGGCGCCGGCAGCTCGCGGCCGCTGATCACGACCTACCATTACAACACCCTGGGTGACCTGGCCTGCGTCCAGCTGCCGGCGGGCAACGCCGTCGCCTACGCCTACGATCAGGCCGGCCGGCTGACCGCGATCGGCAAGCAGGCGAGCTGCACCGCGACCCAGCCGTTGGAGCAGACGCTCTACACCCTCGACGCCGCCGGCCACCGCATCCAGGAGCTGCGCCAGCGGCTGGTCGGCGGCTCGCCGGTGACCGACGCCACCACCGCCTACGCCTATTCCACGACCTGTCACCTCGACAGCATGACGGCGGGCGATCCCAACAACCCGAGCGCCCAGAGCAGCACGCAGTTCGCCTACGATTGCGAGAACGACCTGATCAGCCTCTGGGACCCCAACCACAACCAGCCCGGGCCGCCTTCGACGAGTTATTCCTATGATCCGCTCCACCGGCTCACCCAGGTGATCCAGCCCTGGGGCGGTTCGGCCGGTGGCAACGCCGTCACGGGCTACGCCTACGACCTCGAAGACCACCTTGCCGCGGTGACCGACTCCGAGCGGAACCAGACGATCTACGTGACCAGCGACCGCGATCTGCTGACCAGGCAGACCTCGCCGGTGACCGGTGCCACGACCTACGCCTATAATGCCCACGGCGCGCTGGTGCAGCAGACCGACGCCCGCGGAGTGGTGATGACCCGGCAGCTCGATGCGGCGGACCGCCCGACCTCAATGAGCTATTCGACCGACGCCACGCTCACCACTACCTACGCCTACGACACCACCGCGGCGACCGGCACCTCGCCGATAGGCAGGCTCTCCTCGATCACCAAGGGCAGCGGCACCGCGGCCATGGTCACCGGCTACACCTACGATCTCTTCGGCCGGGTGCTCGCGGACGGTGCTCTCGCCTACGGTTACGACGCCAACGGCAACCGGCTCTCGATCGCCTACCCCGGCAATGTAACGGCGTGCTACGGCTTCGACGTCGCCGACCGGCAGGTGTCGCTCGCGTACAGCACCGCGTCAGGCGCCAACGTCTGCCAGGGGACGACGACGCCGGTCGTCGTCTCGACCCCGGCGGCCCCGACCGTCTATTCGGCCGCCGGGCCGCTGCAGCTGCTGCACCTGGCGAATGGCGTGACCGAGACCCATACCTTCGATCAGCGCTATTACCCGAGCGCCATCACCGCCGGAAGTCTCCTGAGCTGGACCTACGCCACGGACGCCGCCGGCAACATCACCGCGATCAGCCCCGGCCGCAGCTTCTCCTACCAGGATTTCCAGTACTTCCTGACCCAGGCGAACGCTCCGAGTCTTTGGGGCACCCGCGCCTGGGCCTACGACACCATTGGCAACCGGCTGAGCGAGAACCGCGGCAGCGGCATCCAGGACACCTACACTTACCAGGCCAACGCGGCCAGCCCGCAGGGCGATACGCCGCTGCTCAAGACGATCGCGCTCGCCAGCGGCGCCGGCACCAAGTACTTCCAGTACGACCTCGCGGGTAACGTGCTTCTCGAAGCCGCGCCGACCTCGCACTTGGATTTTCAGCCTGACGCTGCGGGCAAGCTCAGCCGGATGACGGAGGAGACGCGGCGCACCAACAGCACACTGCTCTACGACGGGCGCGGCTTCCTCGCGACCGCCCGCAGCGCCGTCACGGATTGCGGGCCGCTGGTGACCACCCCGACCTACGGCTCGGACGGGTTGCTCTACCACCGCCAGCAGCAGGGCCTCTTCACCAAGGCCGTTCAAGCGCAGACTCGCATCTTCTACTTCGCCGGCCGCCCGGTCGCCCAGCTCGACGGCCCGCCGGCTACAGGCACACTCACTTACCTGACTGTCGATCACTTGGGCACGCCGACCTTGGCGTCCACCGGCGCCGCGGTGACGACCTGGAGCGGCGGATTCGAGCCGTTTGGGAGGGACTTCACGACCCCGAGCGCCCAAAACGCCGGCATCTTCTTGCGGCTCCCGGGCCAGTGGGACGACGCCGCCTGGGACAACTCGAAGCTCAGCTCGGAGCTCTACTACAATCTAAACCGCTGGTACGAACCACAGAGTGGCCGCTACACACAGGCCGATCGTTTCGTGCCGCCGAGCTGGAAGGAGCCCAACCTGTTTTCCTACGGACGCCAGCGCCCTACTGCCCTCGCTGACCCACTCGGGCTGTTCATCGTCGACCCGTCGTGCGATTGCTCTCCGACTCCAGATAACATCTATAAAGCCATCGGCCAAGCGCGGCAGTACCCATTTAGCCCGAAGTGCCAAGCGATCCTCGAAAAGTTTCGTGTGCTCGGTTGCGTAGCCAATCGGTTTGGTCCGGGAGAGATAGGCAGAGAGCCGGCGATCAAGTGTCAGAAGAACCCTCCAGGAAGCGACGCATGCGGCGAGACGACAAACCCGGTTTTCGGTACACCGAGGACAATCCACCTCTATCCTGGCACCTCTAGCTGTCCACGCTATAAGCCGGCATTCGGTCTTGCCGTCACGCTATTCCATGAGACGGTGCACAGCTGTGGGATCGAGAATGAACAAACCGTCATCGATATCACAGAGGTCTGCACAGGTTGGTAGGCTTGACCGTGATAGCGCAAGAACGACGGAATCTACTCATCTTCGGGCCTCTGGTACTGTCCTGGGTCGTCGCGGTGACGGGCCCGTGGATCTCTGCCCTCATCCCTTGGCGCGACATGGAGGAGGGTCCGGTGGTTCCCGACGTGGCGATTTTCCCATGGACTCGTCAGACGGATGTGATGTCGAGCGTTTCGGGCCTTTTCATGGTTCTGTTGATGGCAGCGGTGACAGTCGCGATCGCTGAAGTGGCCAAAGCCTTCCTCTCGCGTGGGCAGCCATCAACATTTATAATCATATCAATATATCAGATTATTCTGGCTCTTGATGTGCTGCGTGCGTATGCACCAGACTGGTGGGTATTCCTCACCTTCTTTCTCGGCTTCAGGTCCAAGAGCCCACCCCTGATGCCTGGGATTGGGACTCCATGGATGGCTCTTGTAGCCTTGCTCATAGTCCTCTTGTATCTCGCTTTCCGCCTGTGGTCTGGCGCAGATGACCAGCGAACTGATCGGCTGGATTGCTGATCGGCCCTTCCCAAACTGGTCGGGCCGGCGCCACTCGCCGTTCAGAAGACTCGATCGGCTGCGAAGTGGCGCCGGTCGGTACGACGCGTGTATGGCGCGTCGACGACGGCCTGGGACATTCGAGGACAGCCAGGGGTGCCACAGAGTCTTTGGCCGAAAGTTGGGCCTGATTGAGCTATCGTGTCAGACTCGGGCGTAAAAGTGGATCGTAAAGAACGTGACCCAGGTCATGGAGCGATGCAGTTGCATCGTAGGTCGATAATCTTGTCTCTTGCAGCAGTTTGCTGCCTAATCATTAACGGCTTAATCGCTTCTGCGGCCTTTGCCCACATGGAGGTCGCCAGAGAGGCGGCGATGTCGCCCGCTTGGCGCCGACTTGCGATGCTCATGGCTTTCCCGTCCGCGCACATCAATTTCGATTTCCTGCCGTTCGATAGCTTCCCGCTCGCAGTTCTAGTCAACTGTTTCTTTTGGATGCTCGTTGAGGGCGTTGCCGCCATCGTGTTCTTCCGTATTGCGCGTCAGATCGTTAGAGTCGTTCGACGATCCTGAGTTCGCCAGCCCGCAAGGGCGATTGCGGATCTGTCATCCGGCAGTTACCGGCGTTCCCGGCGCCCGACGGCTACCAGTGCCAGTTGACGCGCAGGCTCAGGGCGGTGGCCGGCCCGCGGTCGCGGTTGTAACCGGGGTCGCGGATGTACTGGAAATCGGGGCTGAGCTGCCAGAGCTTGGCGAGCTGGATGCGGTAGTAGAGCTCGAGGATCTCCTCCCAGCCGTAGTCGAGGGCGCCGTCGCCGAGCAGGAAGCCCAGGCCGCCGGCGGCCAGGTAGTCGCGGTGATCGCGGGAGAGGCCGTGCAGGGTGGCGCCCAGGCACAGGCGATCGTCGGGGCGGTGCCAGGCGTTGCCGGCGAGCTGCAGGCCGCCGCTTGCCTGGCGGTCGACCTCGGTGAAGACGAAATCCTCGGTGCGGCCGTCGTTCCAACCGAAACGCAGGAAGGCGCCGGTCTCGCCGCCGTCGGTCAGCGGCTGCTCGAGATTGAGGCCGAAGCCGACCTTTTGGCGGCCTTCGCGATCGTCGGCGGCGACGTCGGGTGGCATGCCGGCAACGAGGCCCTGGTCGATCGCCTCGCGGTAGCTGCCCATGCGGCCATGGTTCTCGTAGACCAGCAGGCGCAGGATCGTCCCCCGCCGGTAGGGGCCGAGCTGCAGCTTGAGGTTGTCGCCGCGCGCCCGGTCGAAGTGCTGGTCGAAGACGTTGCCGTTGGCCTCGGTCGGCATCTGGGCGCTGGCTGCCCGCAGCGTCCACGTCGGATGCACCCAGGCGGCCAGCACGCCGTAGGTGTAGCCGCGGGTGTCGGCGGCGTAGTCCCAGGCGGTGCCGTTGAACAACCCCCAGTTCAGGAACTGGGTGCGGGTGCTGTTGGCATACCGGTTCTGATCCAGATCGTCGGTCAGGGCGAATTTCCCCGCCTTGATCTCGAGGCGGGTGGTCGGCTCCGGACCGGGGAAGTGGCCCATGCCGCGCTCCACGGGCGCCGTCTCGCTGCCCAGGGGGAGCAGGTAGCGCAGGTAGGCGCGGGCTATGTAGGGCCCCATCCCGAGGTTCGCGGTCCCCTGGCGGATGACGTCGCCATCGGTCAGGCCGCCGAGGCCGTTGGCGTTGCTGACCCCGTGGCCGCGCGCCATCTCGAGGTCGAGGTAGTCCTGCAGCCGGCGCGTCAGCTGCGAGCCGAAGTACAGGCCGTAGGTGTCGGTCGCCTGCTGGTCGCCGGTGCTCTTCAGGCTGTGTGGTCCGGAATAGGCGGCGGGGAAGGCGATCAGCCGCTGGCCGATGTAGGTGAACTGCGCGCCGAGCAGCCGCGGCACCCAGTCGGGCAGTGAAGAGGAAGGATGCTCCCCGGCCGGCGGACGGGCGGGAGCGTCCGGCGCCGGCTTCGGCTGGGGGTCGTCAGCGGCGGCCGCGGGTGCTGCCGCCAACGCCAGCAGCAGCAGGAGCAGTGCGGCCGGCGCTGCGACGCCTTGGCCCACCTGCGTCACGCGGCGTCCGCCGGTCCTGCTGGCGAGCCCGCACCTCGGTCTCGTCATGCTCTTGCCTCCTCTACCAGGCAGTGGTGGTGCCTGCCGCGGCCGCCGCCGGCCGGGCGCTCGCAATTTGAAATCTCAAAGTATCAAATCATGCTAGTCAAACTAGGGCAAGTCCCAAAGCGTCAAGCTATCGCACTCGCCGCCGGTGTCGACGTTACAGCCGCGTGCCAAGAAAATCTCGCGGACGGGACCCCACCGGCTCGCCGCGGAGCCAGCGCGAATCCGGCCAAGGCGGCTGCGGTAGAATGCCGGCCGTCATGGGGCGCTGCGGCTCGAGGTTGGTACTGGCCGGCGCGGGTCTGGCGGCCAGCCTGGCGATCGCCGCGGCTGCCGACAGGATCGTCATCCAGTACGACTGCATCCCCAACTACGCGAACTGGGGCAGCGTCACCGCGCTCTACAAGAAGATCGCCGGCGTCACCATTCCGCCCGATCCCAAGGGCTCCTCGGTCGCCATGGCCGCGCTCGAAAGGGAACGCGATCATCCGGTCGCGGACTGCGCCTACTACTCCGGCGCGATCGGCTTCCAGGCGGCGGCGAAAGGGCTGCACCAGCCGTACAAGCCGAAGGGCTGGGAGTCGATTCCCGCCGAGCTCAAGGATCCGGCCGGCCTGTGGTGGACCGTCCATACCAGCGCCATCGCCATTCTGGTCAACACCAAGGCGCTCGGCGATGCGCCGGTTCCCCGCTCCTGGCAGCAGCTGCTGGATCCGGTCTACAAGGGGAAGGTGGCCTACGACGACCCGACCTGGGGCGGTACGTCGTACACCCTGATCTACGGCCTCAACCTGCTGATGGGTGGCAGCGACGCCAACTTCAAGCCGGGCCTCGCCTACCTGAAGCGTCTCGACGCCAACGTCTCCTCCTATCCGCGCGAGTCGATCTACAACGCCGTGCTGCGCGGCGAGGTCCCGATCTGGATCAACGCCGACGGCAACGGCTACAAGATGCGCTACGTCGACGGCGGACCGGTCGAGGTGGTGATCCCCAAGGAAGGCAGCTTCACCATGCCGCTGGTGATGGGCATGGCCAAGGGGGCGCCGCACCCCGAGGAGACCCGCCGGTACTTCGACTGGCTGCTCGGTCAAGAGGCACAGGCGGAGTTCGCCAAGGCGTTCTTCCGGCCGATGCTGGCGCGGGCCATGCCTGCCGACGTCGGCGCGAAATTCCTCCCCGCGGCGGAGTACGCTCGGGCGCGGCCGCTCGACCTGGCGCACATGGCCGCCGCTGCCGACGCGCTGAAGAAGGCTTGGCTCGACGAGATCCGCGGCGCCGGGCGGTGAGATGACGGCGTCGTGGCCGCGGCGGCGGCGGTCCGGCCGCGGTGGCGCTGCCGGCGCCGGCGCCTGGTCCGGGGTCCTGCTCGCCCTGCCGCTGATGCTCTTCCTTGCCGCGCTGGTGCTCTGGCCGTTCTCGCGGCTGGTCGCGGCGGCGTTCACCGCCGCCGGCGGCGGCGCCTTCCGGGCCGTTCTCGCCGCGGGCCGCTACCGCACCGCGCTGGTGAACTCGCTGCTGCTGTCGGCGGCCGCCGGCGGTGCTGCCGTGCTGCTCTCCCTCACGCCCGCCTGGGTGCTGGCGCGGGAGCGTTTTCCCGGCCGCCGGCTGCTGCGCGCCGCCATCGCGCTGCCACTGAGCTTCTCCGGCGTGCTGGTGGGCTTCCTGATGGTGGTGATGCTGGGCCGGATCGGCGCCGTCCCGGAGCTGCTGCGCTGGCTGACCGGACGCGGGCTGCTGGCCGGCGCCGCCTACACGTCGGCTGGACTCTTCGCCGCCTATCTCTATTTCGAGGTGCCGCGGGCGGTGTTGACCCTGGAGGCCGCCTTCCGGAGCTTCCCGGCCGACCTCGAGGCGGCGGCGCGCACGCTCGGCGCCGGCTTCGGCGAGCGCCTGCTGCGCCTGCGGCTGCCGCTGCTGGCCCCGGCGTTGCGCTCGAGCTTCGCGCTCACCTTCTCGGCGTCGCTGGGTTCGTTCGGCGTCGCGCTGATCCTCGCGCGGCGATTCACCGTGGCGCCGGTGGAGATCTACACCGAGCTCACCGGCTTCTCGAACGATGCCGTCGCCGGCGCGCTCTGCCTGCTGCTGGCGCTCATCTCGGTGGCGGTGGACCGGCTGGCGGCGGCGCGGACCGGAAGACGAGAGCCGCCGTGAGCCGCCGGCTCGGCATCGCCTGGACGGCGGTGGTCGCGGCGATCCTCGTGGCGCCGATCGCCATCACCGTCGCCGGCGCCTTCTCGCGCTCGCCATGGTATGGCCTGCGCTCCGAGGGCGCGCCGGTCCAGGGCACCGGCGAGCTGTTCGCCTACGTGCTCGGGCTCTGGGGCGGCAACCTGCTGCGCTCGCTGCAGATCGTCGCCGTGGTGGCGCCGCTCGCGCTGCTGCTGGGCGCGCCCGCCGCTTACGCCTTCCGCCGCCGTCCTTTCCCGGGCTCCCGATGGGTGGAAGCGGCGGCGGTAACGCCGCTGGCGATCCCGGGCATCGCGCTGGCCATGGCGCTGATCGAAGCGGTGGGCGGCGCGCCGCGCTTCGCGCTGCTCGCCGCCGGTCATCTGGTCTACACGGTGCCGCTGGTGGTCAAGACGGTCGGCAACGCGCTGGAGAGCCACGACCCGCGGCTCGAGGCCGCCGCCCGCACCCTGGGGGCCGGGCGGCTCGCGATCGTCCGCCGCCTGGTGCTGCCGCTGCTGGCGCCGGCGCTCGTCCTCTCCGCGCTGCTGGTCTTCGCGGTCTCGTGGGGGGAGTTCAACGTCAGCTTCCTGCTCGCCACGCCCAGCGTCCAGACGTTCCCCGCCGCGCTCTACCTGACCTACACCACCAACTCCTTCCCGGTGGCGGCTGCCGCCACCCTGGTCTTCCTGCTGCCCGTGGTGCCGGCGGTGGCGGCCATCCAGGCGCTCGGTGGAGCGGAGTTGCAGCGGGGTGCGCAGCCGTGAGGGTCGATCTCGAGGAGGTCGCCTTCGCCTACGAGCGGCAGCCGGTGCTGTCCGGCGTGTCGCTGGCGCTGACCGACGGCGGGATCACGGTGGTCATCGGCCCGTCGGGGTCGGGCAAGTCGACCCTGGTCGCGTTGGTCGCCGGATTGCTGGCGCCGGCAACGGGGCGCATCCGGTTCGCGGGAACGGACATGGCCGGGGTGCCACCGGAACGGCGCAACGTCGGCGTCGTCTTCCAGAGCTACGCTCTCTTTCCGCACCTCTCGGTGGAGGACAACGTCGCCTTCGGCCTCACCACCGGGCGCCGCCGGCTGCCGCGCGGCGAGATCGGGCCGCGGGTGAGCGAGCTCGTCGGGTTGCTGGGACTCGGGCCGCTGCTCGGCCGCCGCCCGGCCGAGTTCTCGGGCGGCGAACGGCAGCGGGTGGCGCTGGCGCGTGCGCTCGCACCCCGGCCGGCCCTGCTGCTGCTCGACGAGCCGCTGTCGGCGCTCGACGCCTCGCTGCGGCGCCTGCTGCGGGCCGAGCTTGCCGAGCTCCTGCGCCGGCTGGGCACGACGGTGCTCTATGTCACCCACGACCAGGAGGAAGCGATGCTGCTGGCCGATCATCTGGTGGTGCTCGAGCGCGGCCGGGTGGCGCAGGCCGGCCCGCCGCTCGAGCTCTACCGCCGCCCGGCGCACCCCTTCGTGGCCGGCTTCCTTGGCGAGGCCAACCTGCTGCCGGTGACGGCGGCGCAGGCCTTGCCCGGGTTGGTGACGCCGTCTGGCCTGACGGGCCCGTCGGGTCCGCCCGCGGCGGCGGGCGCCGGCGAGTGGCTGCTGGTGCGACCCGAGGACCTGGCGCCGGACGAGCAGGGCGCGCCCGCCGCCGTGCTCGAGGCGCGATGCCTGGGCGCTTTCGACCGGGTCGTGCTGCGGCTCGCCGGGGGGAGTGAGCTCCGCGCGCACCTGCCGGCCGAGACTGCTCCGCCGGCCGGCTCGACCCTGCGCATCGCGGCCCGGCGCACCCATGTCCTCGCCGCGGGCGCGGCCCGGGGGGGAGCGTCGCCCCCGGGCCTGGAGGGAGCCGGCGGCGGCGCGGCTCAGAAGGAGTAGGTCACGCGGCCGGCATATTCGCGCGGCGGGATCACGTGCGTGCCGCCGAAGGTGGACATGAAGTTGTAGAGGCCCTGCTTGTCGAAGGCGTTCAGCAGGTCGAGCTGCACCGACAGCGGCAGCCCGTACTGCTTGAGGTGCGAGCCCAGGGAGAAGTTCCAGACGACGCGCGACTTGATGCGCTCGGGGTTCGAGTTGAAGTTGATGAAGGGCAGGGCGTAGGCGCTGTCCGGGCCGCCCGCCAGCACGTCGGCGGGCGTGCCGGCGTCGGTCACCAGGCCGGAGTCGTAGCGCTCGGTCATCCCCACCCAGAAGGCGCTGGCCGGGATGTCCCAGAAGACGCCGAGCTGCTCCTGCAGGTTCTGGTCGTGGTCGATCACGAACGGTCCCTGGCTGATGGCGGTGACCTCGTCGGCGGAGAGGAACAGGCCGCCGACGAACGGCGGCACGTAGATGGCGCGCACGTGGCCGAGCGACAGGTAGCTGCGCAGCCCGTTCCAGGGCGCGGTGTCGAAGCGCAGGTTCCAGCCCGACAGGTCGCCGCGCGCGAAGTTGAGCGGAAAGACGATGCCGGTGTTGAAGAACTGGTCCTGGTCGGCGGCGTTCTTGACCTGGCGCTTCCAGTAGGAGGCGTCCACCCGCAGCCACTTGCCGAGTCCCTGCTGGACGCCGTAGTTCTGGACGTCGTGGCGCTCGGCGACGTTGAACAGGACACCGTTGCCGAGCTGGTGGTCGGCCTGCACCTCGGGCGGCACGATCGAGGCGGCGAGGGCCGAGGAGGAGAGCAGGATGTTCTCGTACTCGGGGGTGATGAACATGCGGTCGAACGAAGCGCGCAGGACGGTGTTGGTCTGCGGGATGTAATAGGCGGCGCCGAGGCGCGGCTGAAGGTCGTGCTCCTTGAGGAAGAGCGAATTGTCGTCGTAGCGCACGCCGGCGTTGACGGTCAGGTTCTGCCAGTGGAGGTCGTCCTGGGCGTAGGCCGCGCCGTAGGTGCCGGTGCGGTTGCCGGTGAAATCGAACGGATGGCCGCCGCGGGTGCCGTCGTAGGGCGCCAGGTTGGGGTTGTAGCCGTCCATCGTCGGATCGTTGAGGGTGGGATCGGTGATCAGGAAGCTGAAGCTTTCCGCGATCGGAAAGCGCTTGGCCTGCACCCCGACTTTGATCTCGTTGTCGGCGATGGCCTTGGAGACCGAGGCGTTCACCCCCTGGTTGTCGAGCCGGCGGTTCTGCGCCGCCAGCACCGGCGTGTCCTGTGGCGAGGAGAGCAGCTGCAGCCGGTTGTCGCGGCCGTAGAGCTGTCCTTCGGCCACCAGGTCGCCGGTGAAGATGTGCAGATAGTCGGCGTTCACGTTCCAGTCGCGGGTGTGGACCCGCTCGTCCTGGCCGGCGAGCTCCTGGGACGGCAGGTTGGTGACGTCGCGGTCGGTCTGGCCGCCGTTGGAGGTGAGGCGGAAGGAATCCTGGCCCTGGCCCTGGCCGGGCAGCAGGTCGTAGCGGAAGAAGCCGCGCAGCGTCTGGCCGTGGTTGTTGAAGTTGTCGAAGGTGACCGGGTCGAGGAAGCGGTCCGAGGTGGAGGCGTCGAGGTTGAGGAAGACGCCGGTCTGCTTGCCGCCGTAGCCGACGCCGACGTTGCCGTCATAGGTGCCGAAGCTGGCGGCGCCGGCGGTGGCGTCGCCGCGCACGCCGCTCTGGCCGAGGGCCGAGCGGGTGACGAGGTTGATGACGCCGTAGCTCTTCTCGCCGTACTCGGCCGGCACGCCGCCGGTGACGATCTCGATGCCCTGGGCGATGGCCGGGTTGAGGGAGTTCGAGAAGGTGATTCCCACCTGGTCGCCGATCGGCTGACCGTCGACCACCAGCAGCTGCTGCGAGTGGCCGCCCTGGAAGTGGTAGCGGCCGTTCTCGTCGGCGCTGAAGCCGGGGGCCGACATGACGATGGACTCGAAGGCGCGCGAGGGCAGGGCGGCGGGGAAGCGCTGGATGAGCGACTTGTCGATGTCGGTGTGGGTCGTCGATTCGTCGGTTTCCAGGGCCACGTTCTCCTTTTCGGCGGTGACCGTGGTGGATTCGGCGAAGGCGGCGGTCAGGTGGAGGTCGCGGGTCACCGGCACATTGCCGCGCACGTCGATGTCGAGGTGGACCTCCTGGAAGCCTTCGAGCCTGGCGCGCAGGTGGTAGGGGTTGTTGGGGACGTTGAAGATCGCGTAGGAGCCGTCGGCGCCGGAAACGGTCTGCTGCGTGAAGCCGGTCAGGTCGTTGTCCAGGCTGACGGTGACGCCGGGCAGCACGGAGTCGCCGGGGCCGAGGACGCGGCCGCGGACTTCGCCGGCCAGCGCGGCGGCAGGAAGCAGGAGCGCGAGGAAGGTGGCGGCAAGGCTGGCCATCGCGAGACAGCTCGCGCGGCGAGAGGCGCGCTGCGGGCGGTTTGAGGGCATGAGTTGGTCGGCCATCGAGGTCTCCCCGGAAGGTCTGCGACCCTCGCGGCGCCCGTGGCGCCGGCGTGAGTCCGTTGGCGGTCGTGGCCCCGTGCGCGGCGGTCGCGGCACGTCGGCCGGCGCCTGCCTGCCGCCTGCCGGACGTCCGGTCGCATGCCGAGCGACACTCCTGGCGAGCCGAAGGTCGTGCGGCGAGGGACCGGCGCCAGGCGGCGTCGCGGCCACGGACCACTGGGTCCGCGGGCCGGTACGGGCCAGCGCGTCGAGTCAGGGTGGGGAAGAGCTCAGGGGAGAGGCGGTGCGCGGGCGCCGTCGGGGCGCAGCGACTGCTGCAGCGGCGCGACGGCGGCGGCGGGCGGCAGGGTGTGACCGCCTACGGGTCGCGCGAGGTGGGACGCCGGCGCGAGGTGGGCGCCGCGGCCTTCCAGGCGGTTGAGGCAAGCGGCGCACGGCGGCCGCTGGACCGCGGTGGCTGCCTCGGCGTGCGGCCGGGCGACGGGGTGGCTGGCATCCGGGTAGTAGACGTCCTGGTGGGCGCCCAGGCCCGCGATCGGGTCGTGGGCCTCCGCCGCCGGATGGATCTCGAGACCGCCCAGCAGCACCGCCGCGGCCAGCAGCGCCGCCGCGCCGATCTTGGCGGCCGGCCGGGGGCGCTGCCTGGTGCTCGAAGAATCCGGCGATGCCGGGAGAAGCCTCTACCATCGCGCCGCAATGCTAGCAGATCCGAGCCCGGCGCGGATTCCGGCAGCGGGACGCGAGAGGCCACGCCGCAAGGGTACCCGGCCCAAGGCGTCTATAATGCCCAGCCGGTGCAACCCCGGACCCATCTCGCGCTGGACCGCCGGCTGTGCGGCCGGCCTGTGGACGCGCCGGCGGGCCTGGCGGGGTCGGCGCGGGTGGAGCTCACCACGGTGGCCGAGATGGCGGCCGACGCGGCGGGACTGGTGCACGGCGGCTTCGTGTTCGGGCTCGCCGACCATGCCGCCATGCTCGCCGTCAACGATCCCAACGTGGTGCTCGGCAGCGCCGCCGTGCGCTTCCTGCTGCCGGTGGCGGTGGGGGAGCGGCTGATCGCCGAAGCCAACGTCGCCGAGACCGCGGGGCGCAAGAGCCGCGTTTTGGTGGAGGTGCGGCGGGCCGCGGCCACGGCGGGAGCCCACGGCGGTGAGGGAGGCGGCGCGACGGTCGGTGAGGCGGGAGCGGCGGGGGAGGTTGTGATGAGCGGCGAGTTCGTCTGCTTCACCCTCGAGCGCCATGCGCTGGCGGCAGCCGGATGAACGGCGGCGAGCGCATCGCCGCCGGGCTGCAGCGCCACGGGGTCCGCTTCCTCTTCACCCTCTGCGGTGGGCACATCTCGCCGATTCTGGTCGGCGCCAAGCGGCTTGGCATCCGCGTCGTGGACGTGCGCGACGAGGCCGCCGCGGTGTTCGCCGCCGACGCGGTGGCGCGGCTGACCGGCGTGCCGGGGGTGGCGGCGGTCACCGCCGGTCCCGGCGTCACCAACACCATCACCGCGGTCAAGAACGCCCAGCTCGCGCAGTCGCCGGTGATCCTGCTCGGCGGCGCCGCCGCCACCCTGCTGAAGGGCCGCGGCGCCCTACAGGACATCGATCAGATGGCCCTCGTCCGGCCGCACGTCAAGTGGGCCGCCGCCGCCCGCGCGGTGCGCGAGCTCGCGCCGCTGCTCGATCAGGCCTTCCACGAGGCGCGCAGCGGCGTGCCCGGGCCGGTGTTCCTGGAGTGCCCGATCGACCTGCTCTACGACGAGCCGCTGGTGCGCCAGATGTATGGCGCGCAGGCGGCCAGCGCCGGGGCCACGGCGAAGAGCGGCGGCGGCGGCCTGGCCGGGTGGGCGCTGCAGCTCTACCTGCGACGCCACCTCCGGCGGCTGTTCCGGCCGGGCGCCGCCCGCCACGAGCAGCCACCATCTCCGCCGTGGTCGCCCGGCTCGTCCGTGCCGGCGCCGCCGGTGCCGGCGCCGCCCGCCCACTCCCGCGGCGCGGTGCGGCGCGCGGCGGCGGCGCTGGCGCGCAGCGAGCGGCCGGTGCTGGTGGTCGGCAGCCAGGCCGTGCTCGAGACTGGCGCGGTGGGCGAGCTGGCGGCGGCGATCGCTGCGCTGGGCGTGCCGGTCTACCTCGCCGGCGGCGCCCGCGGGCTGCTCGGCCCCTCCCACCCGCTGCAGCTCCGCCACCGGCGCAAGGAGGCATTGCGCGAGGCCGACCTGGTGCTGCTCGCGGGCATCCCCACCGACTTCCGCCTCGACTACGGGCGCCACGTCCAGCGCCGCGCACGGCTGCTGATGGTCAACCGCAACGCTGCCGACCTGCGTCAGAACCGCCGGCCGCAGCTGCCCGTGCACGCCGATCCCGGCCGCTTCCTGCGCGCCCTCGCGGATTCCTGGCAGCGGTCAGGCGAGGTGGCGCCGGCGGCTCTGGCGCCGGCCGCTCCTGCGACCTCGGCGACTCCGGCCGAGCTCGCGATTGCCCAGGCGATCCCGGCGACCTCCCCTGGCGGTGCCACCGCCGGCGGTCGCTGGCAGGGCTGGCTCGCGGCGCTGCGCGCCCGCGACGCCGAGCGCGAGCGGGAGATCGTCGCGCAGGCCGCGGCGCCGGTTGCCGACGGGCTGGTCAACCCGCTGCGGCTGTGCCGGGCGATCGACGCGCTGCTGGCGCCGGACAGCGTGATCGTCGCCGACGGCGGCGATTTCGTCGGCACCGCCGCCTACATTCTGCGGCCGCGCGCGCCCCTCTCCTGGCTCGATCCGGGGGTCTTCGGCACCCTCGGGGTGGGCGGCGGCTTCGCCCTCGGCGCCAAGCTCTGCCGGCCGCATGCAGATGTCTGGATCCTTTACGGTGACGGCTCCGCGGCTTACAGTCTTGCCGAGATCGACTCCTTCGCCCGCCACGGCCTGCCGGTGATCGCGGTGGTGGGCAACGATGCCGGCTGGACGCAGATCGCCCGCGAGCAGGTGGAGATGCTCCACGACGACGTCGGCACGGTGCTGGCGCGGACCGACTACCACCGGGTGGCGGAAGGCTACGGCGGCCACGGGCTGCGCATCGCGCGCCCGGAGGACGTCGTGCCGGTGCTCAGCGAGGCCGTCCGCCTGGCGCGCGCCGGCGCGCCGGTCCTGGTCAACGCCCTGATCGGCAAGACCGAGTTCCGCAAGGGCTCGATTTCCATCTGACCCAATCGAGGGGAGGAATCGCGATGCCAAGGTCCCTGATGGCTGTTCTGCAAGCGGCGCCGATCGCCTTGACCATGCTGGTGGCGCCGCCGGCGCCACCGGCCGCCGCCCAGGAGCCGGCTTCGCCCGCCGCCGCCTCTCACCCGTTCGGCGCCGTCGACCTGCAGTCGATGCAACGCATCACCGAGTTGCAGGCGTCGCCCCGCGGCGACCTGGTGGCGTTCGTGCTCCGTACCTCCGACTTCGTCGGCAACCGTGGCAAGACCGACCTCTGGCTGGTCGGCGCGGACGGCGGCGGCCTCCGCCAGCTGACCCTCGACGGCGCCGGCTATGGCAACCCGCGCTGGTCGCCGGACGGCAGCGCTCTCTACTTCCTCTTCCAGCCGCTCCGGCAGCAGCCAGATCTGGCGCCTGTCGCCGCTGCCCACGGGCCAGGGCACCGCGCCGGCGGCGGCGATGGCGCAGGTGACCCGCCTGCCGGTGGACGTCGGCAGCTTCATCCTCTCCCCGGACGGGACGCGGGCGGCGCTCGCCGCCGATGTCTTTCCCGACTGTCCGACCCTCGCCTGTACCCACGACCGCCTGGAGGAGAGCGAGCGGAGCAAGGTCAAGGCGCACCTCTATCCCGACGGCGGCGGCTTCGTGCGCCACTGGGACGTGTGGGAGGACGGCACCCGCTCGCACCTGTTCGTGGCGCCGGTCGCGACCGGCGCCGGGACGGCGGCGGGAGCGGTGGGAGCGGCGGGCGTTACCGAGCCGGTGGACGTGATGCGCGGCATGGTGGCCGACGCGCCCTCGAAGCCGTTCGGCGGCACCGAGGAGTACGCCTTCACCCCGGACGGCCGCGCGCTGGTGTTCGCGGCGCGCGACGCCGGCCGGCAGGAACCCTGGTCCACCAACTTCGATCTCTACCAGGCGCCGGTGGACGGCTCGCACCCGCCGCAGGACCTCACCGCCGCCAACCCCGCCCAGGACACCTACCCGGTCTTCTCGCCCGACGGCAAGACCCTGGCCTATGCCGCGGCGACCCGCCCGGGCTTCGAGTCCGACCGCCTCCACATCGTGCTGCGGGACCTGGCCAGCGGCAAAGAGCGCCACCTGGCCGAGGAATGGGACCGCTCCACCGGCCCGCTGCTGTTCTCGGCCGACGGCAGCACCCTGTTCACCGCCACCGAGGACCTCGGCCAGCAGCCGCTGTTCGCCATCGACGTCGCCAGCGGCAGGGTGCGCAAGCTGACGCCCGCGGGTCACGTCGAAGCGCCGGCGCCGGCCGGCGCCGACCGCCTGGTCTTCACCCTCGACACCCTGCGCTCGCCCGCCGAGATCTACAGCGTGCGCCGCGACGGCTCCGGCCTGACCCAGATCACCCGCATCAACCAGCAGCGCCTGGCAGCGGTGCGCTTCGGCGAGCCCGAGCAGTTCCAGTTCGCCGGCGCCGGCGGCGACACCGTCTACGGCTGGGCGATCAAGCCGGCCGACTACCAGCCCGGGCGGCGCTACCCGATCGCCTTCCTCATCCATGGCGGCCCGCAGGGCAGCTTTGACAACCATTTTCATTATCGCTGGAACCTCGAGATCTACGCCGCCGCCGGCTACGGCGTGGTGGCAATCGATTTCCATGGCTCCACCGGCTATGGCCAGGCCTTCACCGATTCGATCAGCAAGGACTGGGGCGGCAAGCCGCTGCAGGACCTGCAGCTCGGTCTGGCGGCGGCGGTGGCGCGCTTTCCGTGGCTCGACGGCGATCGCGCCTGCGCGCTCGGCGCCTCCTACGGCGGCTTCATGACCAATTGGATCGCCGGCAACTGGCCGGACCGCTTCCGCTGCCTGGTCACCCATGACGGCACCTTCGATCAGCGAATGATGTATTACGCCACCGAGGAGCTGTGGTTCCCGGAGTGGGAGATGGGCGGGCCGTACTGGCAACACCCCGAGCTCTACGAGCAGTGGAACCCGGCCCGCTTCGTCGACCGCTGGCGTACGCCGACGCTGGTGATCCACGGCGGCCTCGACTACCGCATCCCGATCACCCAGGGACTGGGCGCCTTCACCGCGCTGCAGCGCCGCGGCATCCCCAGCGAGCTGCTCACTTTCCCGCAGGAGAACCATTGGGTGCTGAAGCCCGCCGACAGCCTGCTCTGGCACCAAACGGTGCTCGCCTGGCTGGCGCGCTGGCTCGGTCCGGCGCCCGCCGCCGGCGGCGGCGTGGGGGCCGGCCGCTGACAATCACAACCATTTCGGACATGCGCTTGACCTGACAGTCAGTAAAGTTTTTATTGAGCAATATAGGCTGTTTTGCGAGCTGCTGCGCCGGCGCCGCCCCGCCGGCGACAGTTCGCGGCAGCGCGGCTTTCTTTGTCATCAAAATCGCCCCTGCGGCAACTCTTCCTTGTATATGACCCGATGCGGTGCCAAGTCCCCGCAGCTGGAGGCCATTGAAATTCGGGCATTTGCGCACAAGTAAGTTCAGGAGATCAGTAAATGCGATTGTTCCCGCTGGCGATGCCCGGTGCCTTGCGCTTGAGGAGCCTGCAACCGCTGACCGACGGCGACGGCTCCTGCAGCCTGGTCTACGACGTCGAGCGGGCGGCGGTCTTCGAGGTGCCGGAGGAGCTGAAGCTCTACGTCGCGCCGGCCCTCGAAACCGGCAACCTCGACGAGGAGCTCCTGGGATGGCTGGCCAGCGCCGATCTCTACACCGCCGAGAGCGGCTGGTCCCGGAGCGGCGGCGAGCCCGGCCTGCCACCGCGCCGCGGGTGGCTCGACGCCGCGGATCCGGCCCATCTGCCGGCGCCGCTGTATGGCGGCGACGAGGTCCACGGCTGGATCGATCAACCGGATGCCGCGGCGGCCACCGCCGCCGTGGAGAGGGTCTACCGGCGCGGGCGCGGCAGCTCGCGGATCAAGCTGCATCTCGACTGGGCCGGCCAGGTGCCGGTGGACGGCCGGCTCGAGACCGTGGTGGCGGAGGCGGGCCGCAAGGCGGTGCTCTCCGGCCAGGACGTCGCCTTCGAGCTGGTGCTGGAACCCGAGCAGGCGACCGTCGAGGTGGCCCACAAGCTGGCTGCCCTGCCGGTGCACGTTCGTCTGCGCTGCGGTGAGTGCGATCCCGAGGCGCGGCGCGGCACCCGCTTCGAGAACCGGCCCTGGCTGCTCGCCGAGCCGGCACTGCAGCTGCTGTCCGAGCAGATGGTGCGCCTCCGTCCGGCGCCGGCGCTGCCCCCAGGGCCGGGAGCCGGATGGCCGGACCTGACGCTGTCGCAGCTCCCGGCCCTGCTGCCCGGCCTGCCCGGGCTCGCGCGGGTGACCGTGCAGTGCGTCCTCGATGGTCCGGCACGGCTCGTCGAGCTCTGGCGCTGGGCCAGGGCCGCCGGCGTGCGGAGCCTGGACGCCATCCGCCTCGAAGACCACAACCTCGCCGGCCCCGCCGGCTGCGGCGAGCCGGGAAGGCGGGCCCGCGAGTACCGCCAGGATCTGTATGTCATCTTCGAGGAGACCTGCGCCGAGCTGGATGCCGGCCGCTCGCCGGTGGAGTTCCAGCCACTCATCCGCATCGTGCGCCGGCTGATGCAAGCCGAGGCCGCCGCGGCGGGCGGCGGGCTGGCGGCGTCCGGCGACGGCCGGCCGTTCGCGGGCTTCGAGAGTCTCGACCCTCGCCTGCTGCCCGAGCAGATGTGGCGGTGCCTGGAGGGACCCGTCGAGGCCGAGTCGCCGGCCCCGCCCTGCCAGAGCTGCTGGGCACGCCAGATCTGCAGTCACAGCGCCTATGTCGCCTCGCCGCTGGGCAAGGAGGACCCTCGCGACCCGTCGCGGGAGCACTGTGCCTACTGGTCCGCCGAGGTGGAGATGGCGGCACGCCTGTTTCACCGGCTGTCGCAGATCGACGCCTTTCAGGTGCGGCGCTACTTCGGCGACGCGCCGGCGGTCCATCCGATCCTGCAGCCGGTCTGGGACCATGCCGAGGACGGCGACGCGCTGACGTCGAAGCCCTCGTAGGCCGCGACGGCAGGTCTGCTAGACTTCCCTCGGGCCGGCGGCGCCGCGGCGCCGCCCCGTGCGCCATCGATCGCGATCCCCCAAGACGTGCTCCGCGAGCTCCACGTCCGCAACCTGGCTGTGCTGGCCGAAGCGTCGGTGACCTTCGGCGACGGTCTCAACGTGCTCTCGGGCGAGACCGGGGCGGGCAAGTCGATCGTCGTCGATTCGCTGTTCCTGCTCGCCGGCGCCCGGGCCAGCGCCGAGATGATCCGCAGCGGCGCCGAGGCGCTGACCGTGTCCGGCGTCTTCGCGCCTGCGGGCGGCGCCTGGCGCCAGGTGCTGGAGCAAGCCGGTCTGGCGATCGATCCGGCGGACGGACCCGCCGGCGATGCCGGCGAGGTGCTGGTGCGGCGCGAGATCGGCCGCAACGGCCGCAACCGGGTGTTCGTCAACGATCAGCCCACCACCCTGCGGCTGCTCGCCGACCTCGCCCCCCATCTGCTGCGCATCCACGGCCAGCGCGACGAGATGGAGCTGCTGGCCAGCGACCTGCAGCGCGAGTGGCTGGACGCCAGCGGCGGCGAGCCCGCGGCGCGGCTGACCGCCCGCACCGCCGAGGCCCACGCCCGGCACGCGCGGCTGGCCGAGCGTCTGGAGCGGCTCAGCGGCGACCAGCGGCTGCGCCAGGAGCGCATCGACCTGCTGCGCTTCCAGGCGGGCGAAATCGACGCGGCACGGCCGCGGGCCGGCGAGGACCACGAGCTGCGCCGGGAGCGTGAAGCGCTGCGCCACTCGGAGGCGATCACCCGCGCCCTGGGGACCGCCTTCTCGCTGCTGCTCGACGAGGAGGGGGCTGCCGCCGAGCGCGTCGCCCGCAGCCAGGCGCTGCTGGTCGCCATCGGCGAATGGGAGCCGGCCGCGGCCGGCTGGGCCGCGGAGCTCGAGGAGGCACGCATCCGCCTGACCGAGCTGGCCAGCGCTCTCGGCCGCCGGCTCGACGGGCTCGATCCCGACCCGGCGCGCCTCGACGCGGTCGAGGAGCGGCTGGCGCTGCTCGAACGGCTCTGCCGCCGCCACGGCGGCGACCTGGCGCAGGTGCTGGTGCGCCGCGCCGAGATCGCGGCCGAGCTGGCGGAGCTGGAGGGCGACGCCGGCAACCAGGACGAGCTGCGCGCCCAGGCGGAGGCGGCGCTCGGCGACTACCGCGAGGCGGCGCTGGCGCTGTCGTCGGCGCGGCGCGGCTGGGGCGAGGCGCTGGCCGGCCGCATCGAGGCCGAGCTCCTGGACCTCGGTCTGGCGCGCGCGCGGCTGGCGGTGCGCCTGGACCGCCGCCGGCGCGCCGGCAGCGCGCTGGTCGTGGATGGCGAGGCCGTCGACTTCGGGCCGCAGGGCATCGACCAGGTGACGATGCTGTTCGCGCCCAATCCGGGCGAGGAGGCGAGGCCGCTGGCGCGGATCGCCTCGGGCGGCGAGCTGTCGCGCCTGCACCTCGCCTTACAGCTCGCGGCGGGCGGGGGCCCCGCCGCCGGCGGCGGCGGCCTGGAGGCGGCGGCGGCGACGACGGCCGCCGCGGCGCGCCCCACCCTGGTCTTCGACGAGATCGACGCCGGCATCGGCGGCGCCGAGGCGGCGGCGCTCGGGCGCAAGCTGCAGCGGCTGGCGGGCGGCGGCCAGATCCTGGCGGTGACCCACCTGCCGCAGGTGGCCAGCCACGCCGACCTGCACTTCCGGGTGCGCAAGACGGTGGCGGCGGGGCGCACCAGCGTGCAGGTCGAGCCGCTGGCGCCGCCCGACCGCGTCGAGGAGGTGGCGCGCATGCTGGCCGGCGACAAGCTGACGCCGCTGTCGCTGTCGCACGCCGAGGAGCTGATCGCCGGCGCGGCTCGCCAGCCGCGGCCGGCGGCCGGCGGCCGGGCGCGGCGGCCGGCGCCGGCATGAGGACGGCCACCGCGTTCTGGCATTTCGACGAGTCGGTGGCGCCGCTGGCGGCGCTGCTCGGCCGCGGCGGCGTGCTGGCAGTCCCCACCGAGTCGAGCTATGCGCTGGCCGTGCACCCCGGGAGCGCCGCCGGCTGCGAGGCGATCTATCGCCTCAAGGGCCGCGAGCGCGGCAAGCCGCTGCCGGTGGTGGTCGCCGGCCTCGAACAGCTCGCCGGCTTGGGGATCGCGCCGGACCTGCCTATACTGAAGCTCCTGTCGGCGTTCTGGCCTGGACCGCTCACCGCGGTGCTGCCGGTCGCCGGCGCCGGAGCGGCGGTAGCGCCGCCGGCGGCGGCGGGGACTGGCACCCTGGCAATCCGCATCCCCGGCCATCCGCAGCTGCTCGACCTGCTGTCGCGCCTGGGGCACGGCCTGACCGCCACCAGCGCCAACCGCAGCGGCGGCGCGCCGGTCCTCGACCCGGAGGGGGCGGCGGCGCTGCTGGCCGGGCTGCCGGCGGCGGTGGTCGATGGCGGTTTGCTGCCCGGAGGCCTGCCCTCGACGCTGGTCGCGCCAGCCGGTACCAGCAGTGTGGTGGTGCTACGCGCCGGCCGGCTGCCGGTCGAGCGGTTGCGCGAACGATTGCAGGTGGTGAGCGCGGGCGCGGGAACAGTGCCCGGCGCTCCGGGGTTGTGTTGACCGACAGTCGCAGGAGCCGAAGGCCCATGAACGATTCGCATCGCCCCCGCCCCCTTGCCCTTGCCGGTTGGTTCGCCGTGGCCAGCCTCGGCGCCGGCCTGGCGCTCCCGGCCGCCGCCGCGCCACCGCCGGCGAGCCCGGCGCCGCCGGCGATCGGCAGCCCGGTGCCCGGCGTCGCCGTTCCGGGGAAGGCCGCTGCCGGCGCGCTGCCGACCATCGACCTCGAAGAGGTCCGGATCGGCCAGCGCGGCTACGGCCTGTCGGTGTTCGCCGGTGGCCAGCCCGAGCGCTTCGAGGTCGAGGTCATCGGGGTGATGCGCAACATCAGCCCCGACATGAGCTACATCCTGGCCCGCCTCTCCGGGCGCGGCCTCGAATCGAGCGGCGTGGCCGCCGGCATGAGCGGCAGCCCGGTCTTCCTCGACGGCCGCCTGGCGGGAGCGGTCTCCTTCGGCTGGCCCTTCGCGAAGGAAGCCATCTGCGGCGTCACGCCGATCGCCTCCATGCGCCGCCTGACCACCCTCGGCGGCCCGTTGCCGGTGACGCCGCCGCCCCCGGTCGAGCTGGCGGCGCTGCTCGCCGGACGGGTCCCCACCGACCTGCTGGCGAGCCAGCTCGCCCGGCTGCGGACGCGCATCGACGGTGCTCCCGAGGGCGCGCTGACCGGGATCGAATGGTCCGCCGCCGGCTTCGGCGAGCTGTCGCGCGGCATGCTGCGGCAGGCGCTCGGCAGCATTGCCCCGATGGGGCAGGAGGCGGCAGGACGTCCGGGAGTGGCGCCGCCCGAGCTGGTGCCCGGCAGCGCGGTTGCCGCGGTGCTGGCGAGCGGCGATTTCCAGCTCGCCGCGACCGGCACCGTCACCGATCGCCTCGGCGACCGCATCCTCGCCTTCGGCCACCCTTTCCTCGGCCTCGGGGCGGTCCGCCTGCCGATGGCGGCGGCGGAGGTGCTGACGGTGCTGTCGAGCCAGAACACCTCGTTCAAGATCGCCAATCTCGGTCCGGCCGTCGGCGCCTTCGAGCAGGACCGCCAGGCCGGGATCGAGGGCCGGCTGGGGGCCGTGGCGCCGATGATCCCGATGGTGCTGCGCGTCCGTAGCCTGGCCGCGCCGGCTGCCGGTGGTGCCGGCGGTCCCGCCGCCGAGGCTCCCGCTCCCCGTCAGTTCCGGGTGCAGCTGGCCGACCTGCCGGAGCTGTTGCCGCTGCTCGCCGGCAGCACCTTGCTCGGCGGGCTGGAATCGGCGAGCTACTCCGACGGCCCGCAGACCATCGACATGGTCGCCCGCTTCCAGCTCGAGCGCTACGGCGAGCTGGCGATCCATCAGAGCTTCGACGGCGACAAGGCCGGCACCGCGATGGCCGGCCACCTGGTGGCCCTGGTCGGATATCTGATGCAGAGCCCGCTCGAGCGGGTGCGGATCAGCAGCCTGGAGGTGGACGTCGAGCAGTCGCCGCAGCCGCGCGCCGCCAGCCTGGTGGCGGCGCACGCCGACCGCTCGCTGGTGCATCCCGGCGACCGCCTCGGCATCAACGTCGAGTTGCAGGCCTATCGCGGCGACCGCTTCCGGCACTCCTTCGCGGTGCGGCTGCCGAGCGACCTGCCGGTCGGCCGCTACACGCTGCTGGTTGGCGACGGCCCCAGCGCCGACGCCGCGCGCCTGGCGCTGGCGCCCACCGAGCCCGCCACCTTCTCCCAGGCCCTGGCGCTGCTGCGCTCGTTGCATTCGCGGCGCGACCTGGCCCTGCTCGGCTTCTATGGCGGCAGCGGCGGCGCGGGGCTCTCGGTGGGCGGTGAGGCGATGCCGCGCCTGCCGGCGTCCGTCCGCTCGCTGTGGACCGCCGAAGAGGTGAGCGGCGCCGCCGCCCCGCTGTCGCTGCACGCGGCCATCGTCCAGGAGCGCCACGAGACCCTGGCGGTGCCGATCGAAGGCATGGTGCGGATCGATCTCCAGGTGCGCCGCCGCGAGGCGCCGGAAGAGCCGGCGCCCCCCGACGGCGGCGCTCCCGACGATTCCCACGCGGTGCAGGAGGTTGCCGGCGGCACGTCGGCCGCCGCCGGCAGGGGGGTCCGGTGAAGCCGCCCGACCTGGCGATTTGGCTGGGGGCGCTGGCGCTGACCACCGCCGCGGCAGCGCCCGCCACCCAGGTCAAGATCTTCCAGACCCAGAGCGCCGTCGGCTTCCTCGGCGGCAAGCTCAACGGCATCAGCGTCGACGCCCTCGGCCGCATGCGGCTCGCCGACAGCTTGCAGCGGGTGACGGCGAGCGGCGCGATCGCCGAGCCCTTCGTGTTCACGGCCGCGGCCCTGCCGGTCGCCGCCGGAGCCTCGGGAACCGCCGGCGGGCACCGCCGGTGGGTGGTCGGGACCGGCAACTCCGGCAAGGTGCTGGCGATCGACGAGGACGGCAAGGTGCGGGAGCTGTTCACCGCGCCCGAGTCGGAGGTCTTCGCCGTCTGGGCCGACCCGGACGGCACGGTCTTCGCCGGCACCTCGCCGCACGGCAAGGTGTACCGCATCGCAAACGGCAAGGGGGCCGTCTTCTTCGACCCCGGCGAAACCTACATCTGGGCGCTGGCGCGCGACGCCGGCGGCAAGCTGCTGGTCGCCACCGGCACGCAGGGCAAGCTCTACCGCGTCGACGGCAGCGGCCATGGCGAGGTGGCCCTGGCCACCGGCGACACGCACGTCCGCGCGCTGGCGCCGCTGCCCGACGGCGACGTGGTGCTCGGCACCGCCGGCAAGGGGCTGATCCTCCGCCTCGGGCGCGACGGCAAGGTCCGGGCGCTCTTCCAGGGCGAGGAGCCCGAGGTGGCGGCGCTGGCGGCGGCGCCGGACGGCTCGACCTATGCGGCGCTGGTCTCCTCCGAGGCGAGCCTGGTGGACCTCGGGCGGGAGAGCGGCGAGGCCGGCGGGCCGGGCGCGGGTGCGGCGGGGGGCCCCGGCGGTGGCCCTGGCGGTGGCCCCGGCGGCGGCCCGGCGCGGAAGCCCGCGCGGGCGGTGCCCGAGGAGGGCGGCGAGCCGCCGGTCATCGGCAGCCGCCACCCCGGCGCCGGCGGTCCGCGCAGCGAGCTGGTGCGCATCGCCGCCGACGGCAGGGCCGAGAGCCTGTGGACCTTCCCCTCCGACACCGTGTTCTCGCTGCTCTGGCAGAACGACCGGCTATGGATCGCGACCGGCGTGGAGGGCAAGCTCTACAGCTGGGCCGGCGGCCAGATGCGGCTTGCCGAGGAGCTCGACGACCGCCAGCTCGTGGCCCTGGTTCCCGGTCAGCCGTATCCCGCGTTCGCCACCACCAACGGCGCCGGCTTCTACCGCATCGCCAGCGCGGCCGAGCGCCAGGGCACCTACCTGAGCGCCGTCCTGGATGCCGGGCAGGTGGCGCGCTTCGGCACCTTCCGCTGGCGCGGCGAGGTGCCGGAGGGGAGCGGGTTGCGCTTCTCGTTCCGCAGCGGCGTGACCGCGTTCCCGGACGACACCTGGTCGCCGTGGATCTCGCCGCAGCCCCGCGCCGAGGCGACGGCGGCAACCAGCCCGGAGCTGCCGCTCGGCTCCCTGCCGCGCGGCCGCTTCGTGCAATGGCGCGCCGAGCTCACGGCGGACCGCCGGCAGCAGCGCTCGCCGATGCTGTTCGCCACCGAGCTGTCCTATCGCCAGGACAACCTGCCGCCCCGCATCACCGCTTTCGGGGCCCTCGACCCGGGCCAGATCCTGGTGCCGGCGACATTCAACCCCAGCAACCAGGTCTACGAGCCCGCCCACCCCAACAGGGACGGCATCTTCGTGCCGGTGGGCTCCCCCGCTCTCGAGGAGGGCCCTGGGCGCACCAAGCCGCTGTGGAAGAAGGGCTTCCGGACCCTGCGCTGGAACGCCACCGATCCCAACGAAGACCCGCTGGTGTTCGACCTCTACTTCCTGCCCGCCGGCGCGGTGGACTCCGGTCACTGGCTGAAGATCGCCGGCGACGTCGAGGACGACCACTACAGCTTCGACGCCACCGTGCTGCCCGACGGTGCCTATCGGTTCCGGTTGGTGGCGTCGGACCGCAATGCCAACGATCCCGATGCGGCGCAGTCGACCGAGCGGATCAGCGAGCCGGTGGTGATCGACCACACTCCGCCCGTCCTGGTGGGCGTCGAGCGCCAGGGCAAGCAGCTGCGGATCACCCTGCGCGACGCCGCCAGCCCGATCCGCGAGGCGGTCTACAGCCTCGACGCCGGTCCCTGGAAGCCGGCGCCGGCCGCCGACGGCCTGCTCGACGCGCTGACCGAGACGGTGCTGGTCGAGGCCGACCCGGCCAAGAGCGGCCTGGTGCTGCTGCGGGTCACCGACGCCGCGTACAATGTCGTCACCTTCGACCTCACCCCTTGGGCGGCGAGCCGGTAAGGGAGCGATGAGCGAGCGCATTGCCGTCTACCCAGGATCCTTCGACCCCATCCACAACGGTCACCTCGACCTCGTCGAGCGCTGCCGCCCGATGTACGACCGCCTGGTCATCGCGGTGCTGCGCAACGAGGCCAAGCGGGCGTTGTTCAGCGTCGACGAGCGGCTCGAGGTCATCCGCGAGCTGGTCGGCACGCATCCGGGGTGCGAGGTGCTGAGCTTCTCCGGGCTGCTGGTCGACTTCATGGACCAGGTCGGAGCGCGCATCGTGGTGCGCGGCCTGCGCGCGGTCACCGATTTCGAGTACGAGTTCCAGATGGCGATGATGAACCGCCACCTGAACCCGCGGGTGGACACGGTGTTCATGGCGCCGAAGGAGGAGTACAACTTCCTGTCGAGCAGCCTGGTCAAGGAAGTGTTCTTCCTCGGCGGCGACCTGACCGGGCTGGTGCCTGAGCCGGTCCTCGCCCGCCTGCGGCGGCACCGCGAGCGCGCCGCCGGATGAACCACGCCGCCGCCGCCCGGGGACAGGGACCGTCGCCGATGAGCCTGGACCGCTTCCTGCTGCGCATGCCGAAGGTGGAGCTGCACGTCCACCTCGAGGGCGCCATGCGGCCGTCGGTGCTGATCGAGCTGGCGCGGCGCAACGGCGTCGAGCTGCCTGCCGGCGACGAGGCGGGGCTCAAGCGTTGGTTCCGGTTCCGCGACTTCGACCACTTCGTCGAGGTCTACCTGACCTGCTCGCGCTCGCTGCGCGAGCCCGAGGACTTCAAGCTGCTGGCGCAAGATTTCCTTGCCGAGCAGGCGATGCAGAACGTCCTCTATAGCGAGGTCCATTTCACCATCTCCACCCATCTCGCCAACGGCGCCAACGGCGGCGAGGTGCTCGACGCGCTCGCCGAGGCGATCGTCGAAGGCGAGCGGCGGTTCGGTGTGATGATGCGGCTGATCCCCGACGTGGTGCGCAACGTCGGGCCGGCGGTCGCCGATCAGACCCTCGAGTGGGCGCTGGCCGGCCGGGGCCGCGGCGTGGTGGCGCTCGGCCTCTCCGGCAGCGAAGCGCGCTTCGCCAACGAGCCCTTCCGCCGCCACTTCGACGCGGCGCGGCAGGCGGGGCTGCACCTGGTGGCTCACGCCGGCGAGCATGCCGGACCGGACTCGATCCGCTCGGTGATCGAGGTCTGCGGCGCCGAGCGCATCGGCCACGGCGTGCGCACGGTCGAGGATCCGGCCCTGATGGCCGAGCTGCGCGAGCGCCGCATCCCGCTCGAGGTCTGCCCGTCCTCCAACCTCTGCCTGGGCGTGGTGCCGGACCTCACCCATCATCCTTTCGATCAGCTCTACCGCGGCGGCCTGCAGGTGTCGGTGAGCTCCGACGACCCCGCGTTCTTCAACACCAACCTGACCCGCGAGTACCTGCGCCTGGGCCAGACCTTCGGCTACGACGCCGACCAGCTCGCCGGTCTGGCCCTGGGCGGCCTGCGCCAGTCCTTCCTGCCCGAGACCGAGCGCGCCACCATCGAGGAACGCTTCCATGTCCAGCTCGACAGCCTCGGCCGCGAGCTGTTCGGGGCTCCGATCCAGCCGGCGGTGAACTGATTCGAAAGAGAGGTTCGTGCGGATGAGCAACGGATACAGGGCCCCGCTCAACTGGTACACGGGCGGGGACCGCGATGGCGATGTCGGGGAAACCCAGGAGTGGCTCGAGGCGTTCGGCCAGGTGGTCGGCGTCGAGGGTCACGATCGGGCGCGGTTCCTGCTGCAGAAGCTGCTCGAGAGCGGCTACGAGCGGAACGTGAGCCTGCCGTTCACCGCCAACACGCCCTACATCAACAGCATCCCTGCGGCCGAGGAGCCGGCCTACCCCGGCGACCGCGCGATCGAGCGCCGGATCAAGAGCATCATCCGCTGGAACGCCATGGCGATGGTGGTTCGGGCCAACAAGAAGTTCCCCGGCCTCGGTGGGCACATCTCGACCTTCGCCTCCGCCGCCACCCTCTACCAGGTGGCCCTGCACCATTTCCTGCGCGGTCACGGCGCGCTCTCCGACGACGGCTTCGGCGGCGACCTGGTGTATTTCCAGGGGCATGCCTCGCCGGGCATCTATGCACAGGCGTTCATGGAAGGGCGGTTCACCCTCGAGCAGATGGAGTGCTTCCGGCGCGAGCTCGAGCTGTCCGGCGGCCTCTCGTCGTACCCCCACCCGTGGCTGATGCCGGACTTCTGGGAGTACCCGACCGTCTCGATGGGGCTGTCGCCGATCACCGCCATCTACCAGGCCAAGTTCAACCGCTACCTGCGCGACCGCGGCCTGCGGCCGCACCAGGGGCGGCGGGTGTGGGCCTTCCTGGGCGACGGCGAGACCGACGAGCCCGAGACCCTGGGCGCCATCACCATGGCGTCCCGCGAGAAGCTCGACAACCTGATCTTCGTCATCAACTGCAACCTGCAGCGGCTGGACGGGCCGGTGCGCGGCAACGGCAAGATCATCCAGGAGCTCGAGACCGCGTTCCGCGGCGCCGGCTGGCTGGTGCTGAAGGTGATCTGGGGTAGCGAATGGGATCCGCTGCTCGAGGCCGACGGCACCGGGCTGCTGGTCCAGCGAATGAACGAGGTGGTGGACGGCCAGTTCCAGAAATACGTGGTCGAGCCGGGCTCCTACGTGCGCCAGGACTTCTTCGGCAGGTATCCGGAGCTGCTCGAGTTGGTCAAGGGTCTCTCCGACGAGCAGCTCAAGGGGCTGCGCCGCGGCGGCCACGACCCGGTCAAGGTGCACGCCGCGTTCAAGGCCGCCATCACCCAGCGCGGCCTGCCGACGGTGATCCTGGCCAAGACCGTCAAGGGCTACGGCATGGGCGAGGCGGGCGAGGGCAAGAACGTCACCCACCAGCAGAAGAAGCTCAACGACGACGAGCTGCGCCTGTTCCGCGACCGCTTCGACATCCCGGTGCGGGATGCGGATCTCCACGAGACGCCGTTCTACCGGCCGCCCGAGGACAGCGAGGAGATCCAGTACCTCAAGGATCGCCGCCGCGCTCTCGGTGGCTCGCTGCCGCACCGCCGGGTGCGCAGCGAGCCGCTGGCGCTGCCCAAGGACGACATCTGGAAGAGCTTCCTCGCCGGGGTCAACCGCGAAGTCTCGACCACCATGGTCTTCGTCCAGATGCTGACCCAGCTGATGAAGGACCCTGAGATCGGCAAGCAGGTGGTGCCGATCGTGCCCGACGAGGCGCGCACCTTCGGCATGGAATCGCTGTTCCGGCAGTTCGGGATCTACGCCCACGTCGGCCAGAACTACGAGCCGGTGGACAAGGGCATGCTGCTCTACTACCGCGAGGCGCAGGACGGCCAGATCCTCGAAGAGGGCATCACCGAGGCGGGCTCGATGGCCTCCTTCATCGCCGCCGGCACCTCCTACGCCACCCACGGCAAGGACATGATCCCGTTCTTCATCTTCTACTCGATGTTCGGCTTCCAGCGCATCGGCGATCTCGTCTGGGCGGCCGCCGATCAGCGCACCCGGGGGTTTCTGCTGGGCGCCACCTCGGGGCGCACGACGCTGAACGGCGAGGGGTTGCAGCACGAGGACGGCCACAGCCACGTGCTGGCCTCGACGGTGCCCAACCTGCTGTGCTACGACCCGGCGTTCGCCTACGAGGTGGCGGCGATCATCCGCGACGGGCTGCGCCGGATGTACCGGGAGCGCGAGGACGTCTTCTACTACATCACCCTCTACAACGAGAACTACCCCATGCCGCCGATGCCGGAGGGGATCGAGGAGGGCATCCTCAAGGGGCTGTACAAGTTCCGCGCGGCGCCCGAGCCGGCCGCGGCGGCGCCGCCGCCGCGCGTCCACCTGCTGGGCAGCGGCTCGCTGCTGCGCGAGGCGTTGCGCGCGCAGGAGATCCTCGCCGAGCGCTACGGCGTGGCGGCGGACGTCTGGAGCGCCACCAGCTACAAGGCGCTACGCCGCGATGCCCTGGACGTCGAGCGCTGGAACATGCTGCATCCCGAGGAGGAGCCGCGCCAGCCCTATGTGGCGTCGCTGTTCGCGGGCGACGACGCGCCGCTGATCGCGGTGTCGGACTTCATGAAGGCGGTGCCGGACCAGATCGCGCGCTGGCTGGATGGGCGCCTGTTCTCGCTCGGCACCGACGGCTTCGGCAGGAGCGACACGCGGGAGGCGCTGCGGCGCTTCTTCGAGGTCGACGCCGAATGCATCGTGGTGGCGGCGCTTCACCGGCTGGCGCTGCGCGGCGCCGTCGACCGCCGGCTGCCGAAGCAGGCGATCGCCGACCTGAGGATCGATCCCGACAAGGCGAACCCGCTTTACACCTGAGCCCCCCGGCTGCAGCCGCGCCGTTGAACCGATCGGCCCCCGGCGGGAACTGACCGCCGAGGGGCCGGTCCACAGAGAGGAGATCGTTCCGATGCGAATCAAGAGGGCAGTGCAGGCGCTATCCATCATGCTGTTGCTGGCGGCGTCCTGGCGGCCGGCGGCCGCCCAGCCGGCGGTCTACAAGGCGGATCCGGTGCATTCCAAGGTCGGCTTCTCGATCCGCCACTTCGTCAGCGACGTCGACGGCCGCTTCGGCGACTTCGACGGCGTCATCAAGTTCGACGCCCAGCACCCGGCCGACTCGAGCGTGCAGTTCACCATCCAGGCGGCGTCGATCAACACCAACAACGAAGCCCGCGACAAGCACCTCAAGTCGCCCGATTTCTTCGACGCGGCCAAGTTCCCGACCCTGAGCTTCACCAGCACCAAGGTGACGCCCAAGGGCGACAAGACCTTCGACGTCACCGGCAACCTGACCATCAAGGGCGTCACCAAGACGGTGACCGTGCCGGCCAGGTTCCGCGGCGAGATGAAGACGGCGATGGGGGAGAGAGCCGGTTTCGAGAGCTCCTTCACCATCAACCGGCTCGACTACGGCGTGTCCTGGAACCGGGCGGTCGAGGGTGGCGGCGCGATGCTCGGCGACGACGTCGAGATCTCGCTCCGCATCGAGGCCGTCAAGGCGCCCGCCGCGGCGGCGAAGTAGAGCAGGACCGCGCCGCGGCGGGGGGGAGCGGCCGTCCGGCCGGGCTCAGCGCCCGGCGGCGGCCGCCAGCGCCCGTCCCCGCGCCGCCTCGAACTCGTCGCCGTGGTTCCAGGTGGGCATCTGATCCGCCTGGGCCAGGGCGATCCCGAGGTGGAACCCGAGCTGGGCGTCCTCGATCATGCCGTCGAAGTTCCAGTCGGGCTCGAGCTTGTCGCTCGGCTGGTGGTAGCGGTTCGCCTCCCAGGTCTCGATCGCCGCCTTGCCCCACCCCGCCGGCCGGCCGCGGAAATCGGTGCCGGGGTTGAGGTACACCGAGGGCACGCCGATCTTGGCGAAGTTGAACTGGTCGGAACGGTAGAAGTGGCCGCGATCGGGGAAGGCATCGGCGGTCACCGTGCGTCCTTGCTTGGCCGCCAGCGCGGCGATCAGGTGGTCGAGGGTCGCGGACTTGCCCAGCGCCACCGAGGTCAGGTCGGTGGTGCGGCCCCAGATGTCGCCGCCGTCGTAGTTGATGTCGGCGGCGATCTTGCCCGGGAGGAAGGTGGGGTGCTTGGCGTAGTACTCGGAGCCCAGCAGTCCCTGCTCTTCGACGCCGACGAACAGGAACAGGACGGAGCGCCGCGGGCGCTCGGGCAGCGCCGCGAAGGCCTTGGCGATGGCCAGCAGCTGCGCGCAGCCGGCACCATTGTCGTTGGCGCCGTGATAGATGCGGTCGCCGGTCTTGTCCGGCGTGCCGATGCCGAAGTGGTCGTGGTGGGCGCTGTAGATTACCACCTCGTCGCGCAGCTGCGGATCGCTGCCGCGCAGCAGGCCGGCGACGTTGGCGGTCTGGGACCGCGTCACCTGGTTCTCCAAGGTGATCGAGGTGGTGATGCCGAGCGGCACCGGGTGGAAGTCGCGGCTGCGGGCCTGCGCCACCAGCTTGTCGAGATCGTGGCCGGCGGCGGCGAACAGCTTGCGCAGCGAGTCCTCGGTGGCCCAGGCGGCGACCTGGATCTCCGGCTCGCCGGTGGCGGGCAGGGTGAACTTCTCGCCCGACCAGGACGTCTGCACGACCTGCCAGGGGTAGCCGGCGGAGGGCGTGGTGTGGATGATGATCGCGCCCGCCGCTCCCTGCCGCGCCGCGCTCTCGTACTTGTAGGTCCAGCGTCCGTAGTAGAGCCGGCGGGTGCCGGCGAAGAGGTTGGGGTCCCAGTCCGGGTCGTTGTTCATCATCACCAGGACCTTGCCCTTGAGGTCGGCGCCCTTGAAGTCGTCCCACTTGTACTCCGGCGCCTGGATGCCGTAGCCCACGAAGACCAGCTCCGCGTTCTCGACCGTTGCCCGCTCGCGCTGGACCCCCGAGGTGGCGATGTAGTCGTCCCAGCGCCGCAGCTCCACGGCCTTGGCGCCGGCCCGCAGCGACCAGACGTCGGGCATCTTCGCCTTGACCCCGACGATCTCGAAGGGCTGCTCCCAGGAGCCACCCGGTCCGCCCGGCTCGTAGCCCATGCCCTCGAGCCGGCTGGCCAGGTAGAGCCGCGCCAGCTTGTCGCCGCGCGTCGCCGGGCCGCGGCCCTCGACCAGGTCGTCGGCCAGGAACCGCACCGACGATTCCAGGACCGCCTTGTCGATCTGCCGGGCCGCCTGCGCCGCCCCGGCCAGGGTGGGAGGCGCTTCCGAGGGTGCCGGGGGTGCCGCCCCGGCCGCCGGCAGCGTTCCGGCAGCCGCGGCCATTGCCGCCCACACCGTCATTGCAACGAGCTTCGTCGAGTTCAGTCGCATAAGGGTTCGCCTCCTCGGGAGGGGATGCTACACCGGGAGGCCCGGACGATGGGCTTCAGCGCGCCTGGGCCTTGGACGATGCTTCCGCCCGCGGTGAAGGCTCGGCGTCCGCCCCTGCACCCTGGCGTCGTTGACGGCGGCGCTCCCAGAGGGTGGAGATCCCCCAGTGCAGGAAGAAGATCAGCAGCAGCAGGATCCAGGTCGACAACCCGATGAGCAGGTTCATGGTTTCGGCTCCAGAAAAATCCCCAACAAGAGCATGGCGAATCCCACCAGGTTCCAGCCTGCGACCCCCCAATAGGACACCCTGCCCACGTCGAACCCGAAGTCGAGCGACGCGAAGACCAGTATCAGGACGCCTCCCTCGCGCAACGCCTCGCAGTACCGTTCGCGTACTCGTCTGGTCACCGTTGGCGCCCCGCCGGGGGGTCTCCAACAGTATAGACGCCAAAACCCTCGCTGGCCGTGCACTCGCCGGCGGCTTGCGGACCGCCCCCCCTCGGGTTAAGGTTGCGCCGATGATGCTGCGGACGGTGGTGCGCGACTGCCTGTTCCTGAACTGGGCGCTGCCCGTGGAGGCCCTGCCCGAGCCGCCGGCGCCGCTGCGCTACGAGCGGCATGCCTGGCAGGGTCGCGATCACGTGTTCTTGTCGGCGCTGCTGTTCCATCACGACGCGGTGCGCTGGAGCGCCCTGCCGCTGCTGCGCCTGGGATATCCGCAGCTCAACCTGCGGCTTTACGTGCTCGACGGGGACGGCGTGCCGTCGGTGCTGCTCCAGCGCGAGCTGATGCCGGCCTGGGTGGCGCCGGGCGTGCGGCTGGTCTCGCGCCACCCGGCGGCGAGCGCCCGCCTGGACTTCCCACGGCCGTCGCGCCAGGCCGAGGCCGACAGCTGGCTCTGGCGGGCGGAGAGCGGCGGCACCCTCACCGTGCGCGCCTGGGTGCACAGCCCGGGCTTCGGCGAGGGGCCGCGGATCGGCAGCTGGGAGGAGACGGTGCGTTTCTTCCAGGACCGCCCGCGCGGCTACGCGCTGCACGGCGGCGTGCTGCACCGTGTCGACGCCTCGCATCCGCCGGTCGAGGCGGTCTGGCCGATGGCCGCCGAGCTGACGGGAGGCGACGGGATGCTGCGCCGCATGCTGCCGGCCGCGCCCGGGCTGCCACTGGCGGCGGTGCCGCAGGACGGGCACGGGCTCTGGCCGGCGCTGCACTCGAGCTGGCTGTGTCCGGAGATGCCGTTCTCGTTCGTCTTCGACGTGGTGCCCAGGGTGCATCCCGTCGTCCAGCACCTGCCGCATCCGGCGGCCGGCCGTGTCAGCAGCCCGGCCCTGCTCGCCGAGCCTCCCCAGCAGGCGGCGCCGGTGCTAGCATCCGCCGCATGAATCCGACCGACTCCCGAGCCCCCCACCTGGACCCCAAAGACCGCCGGCCGCAGCGAATCGCCATGCTGCCCGGCGACGGCATCGGCAAGGACGTCACCGCCGAGGCGGTCAAGGTGCTCGAAACCGCGGCCGCGACCTTCGAGCTGCCGCTCGAGCTGGTGCATCTCCCGTGGGACGCCGATCGCTATCTCGAAACCGGCGAGACGCTGCCGCCGGGCGCGCTCGAGGACTTCCGCGACAACTGGTCGGCGATCTTCATCGGCGCCTATGGCGATCCGCGGGTGCCGGACATGAAGCACGCCGCCGACATCCTGCTCGGCATCCGCTTCGGCCTGGACCTGTACATCAACCTGCGGCCGATCAAGCTCTACGAGGCGCGGTACTGCCCGCTCAAGGAGCGCCGCGAGCGCGACGTCGACATCGTGGTGTTCCGCGAGAACACCGAGGGTGCCTACGTCAACATCGGCGGCAACTTCAAGCGCGGCACCGCCGACGAGGTGGCGGTGCAGGACGAGATCCACACCCGCAAGGGGGTGGAGCGCATCGTCCGCGCCGCCTTCGATTACGCGGTGGCCCACGGCCGCCGGCAGGTGCTGATGAGCGACAAGTCCAACGTCATGCGCTACGGCCACGACCTCTGGCAGCGCTGCTTCCGCGAGGTCGCCGCCGACTACCCGGCGATCGAGGCGCGGCACATGTTCGTCGACGCGCTCGCCATGCAGATGGTGCTGCATCCCGAGAACCTCGACGTGATCGTCACCAACAACATGTTCGGCGACATCATCACCGACCTCGGCGCCGCGCTGCAGGGCGGCCTGGGCGTCGCCGCCTCCGCCAACCTGCATCCCGGCCGCACCTCGATGTTCGAGCCGGTGCACGGCTCGGCCCCCAAGTACGCGGGCACCGGCCGCGCCAACCCGGTGGGCGCCGTGCTCTCCTCGGCGCTGATGCTCGACACCCTCGGGCACGCCGCCGCGGCGCGGACCATCGAAGCGGCGGTTGCTGACAGCCTGCGGCAGGGCCAGACCACCCCCGATCTCGGCGGCAGCCTCACCACCTCCCAGGTGGGCGACCTGCTGGCGTCCGCCGTCTCCCGCACGCCCCAGGCGGCCGGCGCCGGCGCCGGCGCTACTCGCCGCGCAGCGCCGTGATCGGGTCGACCTCGGTGGCCCTCCGGCCCGGCGCGTAGGCGGCGGCCAGGGCGATCACCAGGAGCCCGACCGCCACCGCCGCGAAGGTCAGCGGGTCGGCGGCGCCGACGCCGTAGAGCAGCGACGCGATTGCCCGGCGGCCGGCGAGGGCGCCGGCCACCCCCAGCAGGATGCCGGTGCCGGCGAGCCTGCCGGCCTCGCCCAGCACCAGGCCGAGGATCCCCGCCCGCCGCGCTCCGAGCGCCGTCCGCACCCCGAGCTCGCGGCTGCGCTGGGCAACGGAGTAGGAGGTGACGCCGTAGATGCCCACCGCCGAGAGCGCCAGGGCGATGGCCGCGAACAGGCCGAGCAGCTTCAGGCCGAAGCGGCGCCGCGCCAGGGAATCGTCCACCACCTGCCGCAAGGTGCGGACCTTGGTGAGTGGCTGGCCGGGCGCCACCTCGCCGACGGCGGCGCGGGCGGCCGCGGCCATCGCCGCCGGGTCGCCGAGGGTGCGCACCACGAAGACCATGTACGGGCGCGCCAGGGCCGGCAGGGTCTGGGCGGCGGTCCGGTAGACCTCGGGATAGGGCTCGTCGCCCGGGCCATGGCGCACGGTCCCGACGATGCCGACCACCGTGTACCAGGGATTGGCCGGGTCGGACGCGCGCTTGGCGTTGGTCGCCCGCCGGATCCGCTTGCCCAGGGGGTCCTCTCGCGGCCAGAAGGTGTGCGCCATGGTCTCGTCGACGACCGCCGCCAGCGGCTTGCCGGCGGTGTCGCCGGCGTCGAGCAGCCGGCCTCGCAACAGCGGGATGCCCACCGTCTCGAAGTAGCCGGGCAGGATCTCCGGCGAGTCGGCGAACAGCACCTCCTCGGGTTTCTCGGGCACCGGCCGGCCCTCGATGTAGACCCCGGCCTTGACCGCGGCGCCGGCCGGCAGCTCCGAGATGCCGCCCACCGCGGCCGCCGCCGGCAGCGCCCGCAGGCGCTCGGCCACGCGCTGGAAGAGCTGCGCCAGGCGCGGCGCCTGGCGGGTGGGGTCCTCCGGGCGGTCGATCTGGAAGGTCAGCACCGAAGCCGGGCGGAATCCAGGATCGAGCTCCAGCAGCCGGACGAAGCTGCGCAGCAGCAGGCCGGCGCCGATCAGCAGCATCGCCGCCAGCGCCACCTCCGCCACCACCAGGCCGTTGCGGGTGCGCCGGCTCGCCGCCGTTCCCGACCCCCCGCGACCGCCGCTGCGCAGCAGCTGCGCCAGGTCCGGCCGGGCGGTTTGCAGCGCCGGCGCCAGGCCGGCGACGAGGCTGGCGGCGACGCAGAGCCCGGCGGTGAAGGCCAGCACTCGGGCATCGAGGCCGATGCCTCCGATACCGCCCATGCCGCCCATGCCGCCGGCGGCGCCCCCGCCGGCGACCACCGGCGGCACGAAGGCGGCGAAGAGCCGCAGGCCGGCGGCGGCGAGGCCGAGGCCGACGCCGCCGCCCGCCAGGGCCAGCAGGCAACTCTCGAGCAGCAGCTGGGCGATCAGGCGTCCGTGGCCGGCGCCGAGCGCGATGCGCACGGCGATCTCCCGCTGCCGCCCCGCCGCCCGCACCAGCAGCAGGTTGGCGACGTTGGCGCAGGCGATGAGCAGCACGCAGGCCACCGCGCCCCAGAGCATCAGCAGCCCGGGCCGGAGGTCGCTGCCCAGCTCCTCGGTCAGCGGCTCGAGCCGGGCGCTCCAGCCCTTGACCCGCGGATAGAGGTGCTCCAGCCGCCGGCAGATCGCCGCCAGCTCGGTCTGGGCGGCGGCGATCCCCACCCCCGGCCGCAACCGCCCGACCGCCACCGCGATGTGCACCGCGCGGTCCTGGCGTTGGTCCAGCGGCAGGGCGAGCGGCACCCAGGCGTCCGGTTCGGGCGCGAAGGCATAGAACGCCGGCATCTCGGAGCCGCGGGGGAAGGCGAAGCCCGGCGGCATGACCCCGGCTACGGTCAGCGGCTCGCCGTCCAGCACCACCTTGCTGCCGACCACCCGCCGGTCGCCGCCGAACCAGCGGTGCCAGCCTGCCCAGGAGAGCAGCACGGCAGCGGGCCTGCCGGGAGCGTCGTCGGCCGGCACCAGCCCGCGGCCGAGCGCGGCCGGCGTCCCCATCAGCACGGAGAAGTCGCCGCTGACGCGGACGACGTCGAGCTGCCGCGGATCGCCGCGTCCGGTGAGGGCCATGGTGCCAGGCTGCAGCAGGGCGAGCCGCTCGCCGGCCCGCCACTCCCGCTGCCAGTCCACGAAGTCGCCGTAGGACACCGGCAGCTGGTCCGCCAGGCCCGCCGACTGCGCCAGCGCCGGGTTGGAAGCCCAGGCCACCACCAGGCGGCCGGGATCGCGAAACGGCGGCGGTTCGAGCAGCGCCGCGTCGACGACGCTGAAGATGGCGGTGTTGCCGCCGATGCCGAGCGCCAGGGTCAGCACCGCGGCGAGCGCCAGGCCGGGCTGCCGGCCAAGGCCGCGGACGGTGAAACGGAGGTCTTGCGCGAAGTCGCTCATCGCAATCGGGCGGTGCCGGATGATAGACCGAATACGCGGCGCCCTCCCGGCAGGTTGCGCAGCCGTAGTAGCATGATCCGTGTCAGGCGGGACCGCCGGTGGGCGGAGCCGCCGGGACCTCACGCCGACGCCTCACCTCCCGAGACCTTTCGACGCCAAGGAGTTCCGCTCTCGTGACCATTGCCACCCCGGCGGGGACGCCGCTGATCCATGACTGGAACCGCGCCGCGGGCGCCGATCTCGAGCCGGCGCGCGGCCGTGTCGAGCTCGACGACGAGACGTTGCGTGACGGCCTGCAGTCGCCGTCGGTCTCGGCGCCGGCAATCGAGGACAAGCTGCGCATCCTGCACATGATGGCCGGCCTGGGCATCGAGGCGGCCAATCTCGGCTTGCCGGGCGCCGGGCCGCACGTGATGCGCGACGTCGAACGGCTGGCCCGCGAGATCGCCGGCCAGCGGCTGCCCATCGCGCCCAACTGCGCGGCGCGCACGGTGATCGCCGACATCCAGCCGATCGTCGAGGTCGCGCAGCGCACCGGCATCGCCATCGAGGTCGCCTGCTTCATCGGCTCGTCGCCGATTCGCCAGTATGCCGAGGGGTGGACCCTCGACCGCATGCTGCGGCTGACCCGGGAGGCGGTCGAGTTCGCGGTCGGTCACGGCCTGCCGGTGATGTACGTCACCGAGGACACCACCCGCGCCGCTCCCGACGACCTGCGCCGCCTCTACACCGCGGCGGTCGAGGCCGGCGCGCGCCGGGTCTGCGTCGCCGATACGGTGGGTTTCGCCACTCCCGCCGGCGCTGCCAACGTCACTCGCTTCATCCGCGAGGTGGTGGATTCGACCGGCGAGGCGGTCCAGGTGGACTGGCACGGCCACCGCGACCGCGACCTGGGAGTGATCAACGCGCTCACCGCGGCGGCTGCCGGCGCCGACCGCCTGCACGGTACCGCTCTCGGCATCGGCGAGCGCGTCGGCAACTGCCCGATCGATCTGCTGCTGGTGAACATGCAGCTGCTGGGCTGGATCGACCGCGACCTCGGCGCGCTGGGCGAGTACTGCGAGCTGGTGGCTGCCACCACCGGCGTGCCGCTGCCTGACAACTACCCGGTGGTGGGCCGCGACGCCTTTCGCACCGCCACCGGCGTTCACGCCTCGGCCATACTGAAAGCCCGCTCCCGCGGTCAGGAGTGGCTGGCGGACCGGGTCTACTCTTCGGTGCCGGCGAGCCTCGTCGGCCGCCGTCAGGTGGTGGAGGTCGGGCCGATGAGCGGCGAATCCAACGTCGTCTGCTGGCTTCAGGACCGCGACATCGAGGCCGAGCCGGCGCTGGTCAAGGAGATCTTCCGCCGCGCCAAGGAGGCGGACAAGGTGCTGGCCGACGCCGAGATCCTGGAGATCTGCCAGCTGGCCCGCTCGGGCCGTTCCTGAGCCGGGCCGTGGCCGCCGACCCGCCGGCGCCGGTGAGGCCCGCCGCTCAGGAGCCATTGTCTCCGACATCTCCGGCATCGCCGGCACCGCCGCAGAGGTGGCGCCGGGCGCTGCGCACCTACCTGGACGCGTTGAGCGCCGAGCGCGGCCTGTCGCGCCACACCGTCGCGGCCTACCGCGCCGATCTGGAGCGTCTCGGCGAGGCGCTGGCGCGGACCGCCGGCGGGGAAAAGAGCGCCGGCGATGCCGTCGGCGGCGGCGACCACGGCGGCAGTGCCGGCGGCCCGGGATCCAAGCGTCTCGACCTGCTGACGGCCGACGCCGCGGCGCTCGCCGCCCACCTCCGCGAGCTGCGCCGCCGTGGGCTGGCGCCGCGCTCCATCAGCCGCGCGCTGTCGTCGCTGCGGGGCTTCTACGCTCACGCGGTGACGGCCGGAGAACGTGCCGACGACCCGTCGCTCAACCTGGCCCCGCCCAAGCTCTGGCGGTCGCTGCCCAAGGTGCTCTCCGAAGGCGAGGTCGAGGCGCTGCTCGCCGCCCCGGACACGGCGACGCCGCGCGGTCTGCGCGACCGGGCGATGCTCGAGCTGCTCTACGCCACCGGCCTGCGGGTCAGCGAGCTGGTCGGGCTCGAGCTGCCGCAGCTGCGCGGCGGCGGTGGCGGCGGGCTGCGGGAGATCGACTTCCTGGTCGCCTTCGGCAAGGGGAGCAAGGAGCGGGTGGTGCCGGTGGGGGAGGAGGCCGCGGCCTGGGTGCTGCGCTACCTGAGCGAGGTCCGGCCGCAGCTGGCGGCCGGCGAGCGCCACCTGGCGGTGTTCGTCAACCGCTCCGGGCGCGGCATGAGCCGCCAGGGTTTCTGGAAGATCCTGCGCGGCTATGCGCTGGCGGCGGGGCTGGGCTCCGCGCCGTCGCCGCACGTGCTGCGCCACAGCTTCGCCACCCATCTGCTCGAGCACGGCGCCGACCTGCGGGCGGTGCAGATGATGCTTGGCCACTCCGACATCTCGACCACCCAGATCTACACCCACATCCACCAGCAGCGCTTGAAGAGCCTCTACGACCGCTTCCACCCGCGCGCCTGAGCGCAGGGGCGGCGCGGCGCTCGAGCGATGCCGGGTGCATGCCGGCCGGCAAACGTGCCGCGGACCCTCGCACTCAGCAGATAGGCGAGCAGGGCGCCGGCGATGAGGAACCCGGCGCCGCCCCTGACGAAGTCGCCGCGGAGGGCGTTCACCAGGTCTCCCAGCAGCTGGCTGGCGATGACGGCCACCGCCAGCCGCCAGCCCCAGAGGCGGCGCCCGTACCAGCCGGCGCCGGCAACCGCCAGGGTCGCGCCGAGCAGCAGGAAGGCGAGCCCGATTGCCTTTCCGAGCGGGACCAGCGCCCGATGGGCCGGCGCATTCAGGACCCAGATGCGGTCGAGGAAGGTTCCCGGCCAGACCAGGGTCGAGCCGGCGAGAGCGGCCATGGCCGCGCCGAAAAACAGGAAGATGCCCACCGCGGGGAGCCCTCTCGGCGGCCCCGGCTGCCCGCCGCCCTCTTCTGCCAGGCCGTCCATCGGCGGTGAGGATAGCAGCCGGTGGGAATGCCGCGCGGCCGGCCTGACCCGGCGGTCCCGTGGTGCGTCGGGCGCCGGGGGTAGTGGAGCCACTATCCGGAGCCACTAGGCGCCGGGGGCTCCTGCACCGTACAATAGGCAGCCTTGCGACCCCAGACCCATCAGGAATCCTCGACGTTGCCACCCCGCCGCCGCCTCACCTTGCCGCTGCTGGTGCTGGCCGCCGGCGCCGGGCTCGGGCTGGCTGCCGCCGGCGCGGCGCGCGCCGACCTGGTCGTCCTGGCCGACGGCGGCCTGCTCAAGGTCAAGGCCTTCGAGCTGGCGGACGCCGATCATGCGCGCCTCACCCTGCTTTCGGGCGGCCGCCTGACCCTGCCGCTGACCCGCGTCGAGCGGGTGGTCGACGACGAGGTCGCGCCCGATCCGGAACCGGTCCCGGCCCCGCCCCCCGGCGCCGCCGCGGGCGCCGGCGGCGGCGCGCTCCTGCCGCTGCGCTTCGACCCCAAGCAGGCGGTGCCCGAGGGACCCTGGGGAGCGCTGATCTTCGAGGCGGCGCGCCGCCACGGCCTCAACCCGGTGGTGGTCGCCGCGGTGATCCACGCCGAATCGGCCGGCAATCCGTCCGCGGTGTCGCGGGTCGGCGCCCGCGGCTTGATGCAGCTGATGCCGGCCACCGCCGAGCGCTTCGGCATCCGCCACCAGGAGCTGTTCGATCCGGTGCAGAACCTGGAGGCCGGCAGCCGCTACCTGTCCTGGCTGGTCGACCAGTTCCCCGACGACCTGGCCAAGGTGCTCGCCGCCTACAACGCCGGCGAGAACGCGGTGACCCACTACGGCGGCGTGCCGCCCTACCGCGAGACCCGGGGCTACGTCCGCCGCATCTTCGCCAGCCTCGGCCTGGCGCTCGTCCCCGGCTGGACCGGCACACCGGCAGGAGCGAGCGTCGCCACCGCCGGCGCCTCCCGCACGGCTGGCCGCTGAGCCAGCTCAGCCTCCGCCATCGCACTTCCGGGAGATGGGCAGGACCGGCGGGGCGGGCGCCGGAGCCTAAACATTCGCCGCTCCGCCGTGTCTTACCGCAGGGGAGCTCGGCGCTTCCCATCTCACCGGCATGCGTTACGAGAGCCTCTCTGTGGCCGTGGAGCAGCGACCTGATGGCGGATACCAGGCCCGGGCGCTGGCGTCGCCGTTCGGGCCGGGCACGGCGCCATTCGCGCTCCCCCTCCGGCGTGCGGAATTCGAGACACTGATCCGCGAGGCCGGTGCCTGCGTGCTGGCGCGCTCCGGTGCCGTGGCCACCGCTCCCGCACGCGACCTCGCCGCGCGGGAGCCGGCGTGCAAGCCATCCGCGCTGCTGGTCGAGGCTGGCGCGCGCCTGTTCCGGGCTTTGCTGGGCGGGCCGGTGCGCGAAAGCTACCTTCTGAGCCGCGGCCGCATCGACTCGCACCCCGAGCGGGGTCTGCGCATTCGCGTCGTGCTTCCAGTCGACTCTCCCGATGCTGGGCTCCTGCAGGCGGTGCCCTGGGAGCTGCTCCACTGCACGGAGACGCGCGAATTTCTCGCCCGCGGCGAGAGGACGCCAGTCGTCCGCATCCTTCCCCTCCCCTGGGCCTCGGTGGCCTACTCCGATACCGCACCATGGCCTCTCCGCGTCCTGCTGGCCATCGCCCGACCCCGGGGCGCGGCCTTCCTCGACGCCGAGGACGAACGCGACCGTATCCTCGCGGCCTGGGGGGCGCAGCGGCAAGCCGAGGTCGAGATCCTGCCGGCGTGTAGCCTGGGCGCCCTCGCGGAAGCGCTCCGCTCGCGCGCTTACCAGATGGTCCATGTCATTGCGCACGGCGTCTTCGATCCGCGATCCGGAGCCGGAGCGCTGCTGTTCGAAGCGGCGGACGGCGGGCCTCATCTGGTTCCCGGAGCGGTTCTCGGCGAGACGCTGGGGGCCCGCCGTGACCTGCGGGCGGTCTTCCTCAACGCCTGCCGGACCAGCCAGGCCGGCTTCCGGCCCGGCCAGGACCCGCTGCTGGCAACGGCCGCGGCCCTGGTGCGCGCCGGGGTGCCCGCGGCGTTGGCGATGCAGTTTCCCATCACCGACGGCGGCGCCCGCATCTTCAGCGAGGCTGTCTACCGCTCCCTGGCCCGCGGTGGCGCGCTCGACGAGGCAATCGCCGTAGGGCGCTTGGCCTTGGTCCAGGCCGACCCGGAGTCCTGTGAGTGGTTCATTCCCACCCTGTTTGCGGCGCTCACCGAAACCGACGTGTTCCGGCCGTTGTGCTCCCGAAGCGAGCATCGGGAGGTCGTCCGTGAGGAGGCGCTGGAGCGGATCGGTGGCCTGCTCGCGGCCGGCGATTTCGAGCGGGCGCGGCAAGCTGCGTCGGCGGCGCTCGAGCTTGCTCCCGATACGGCCGACCTGCATCACTACCTGGCGCTGGCGCTCCTGGCCGGGCGGCGACCGCGTCACCTAAGGCTCGCCGACCTGCGGCCGATCGAAGCCGCGGCCCGCCGCGGCGTGCGCTGCCCCGGTCGCGGCGCGCATCAGCTCTGCCTGCTCGCGTATCTGGTGCAGGACTTCTATCTGGAAAACCATCTGTCGCCGCCGGCCGATCTCGGGACAGTCCTGGACGAGGCCCGTGCCGCCCGCCGCGATCCGGTGCGGTTGGCAGAGCTCGTGGCGCTGGTTCCGGCGCTCGCTGCCATCAACGCTCGGCTTGGCGAGCCAACGGCAGGGAGCACAAGATGACGGTCGCTTCCCCTTGCGGCGGCGGCAAACGCGACAGCATCGCGCTCTACTTCGCCGATGCGCGCCTGCGCTATGCCGCGGTCCTGCTCGTCCTCGGCTTGATCGTCGTGGAGCTGCCGTTGGGCAAGCTCCTCTTATTGCTGGGAGTGACCTGGATCGCGGCCGCCTTGGTGCTGGCGGCACGGCGCCTTCCCGATGCGGATCTCGACCGGCTGGTGGCGGGCGATCTCGGCCCTCTGGTCGAGCAGGCGGTGCGCGCCCTCGATCGCCCGGATGACGAGATACAGGCACCGCCGCTGGCGCTGCTGAGCCCATTGCCGCTTGGCGCCGGCATCCCCGGCCGGAGTTTGCTGCGGCCGCGGACCGGCCGCGACGGCCGTCTGCGTTCGCCGGTCAACCGCGCCGTCGTCCTGGTGCCCATGGAGGATCGGCTGGGGACCTGGTCCTGCGACCTGAGCTCGATCACGGGCGAGATCGCGAACCTCGTCGTGGCGGAGCATCACTACCGGGACATCGTCTCATTGCGTATGGAGCAGGAGATGGCGCCGGCTGCCGGCCCGGCCGCCGGCGGCGCCTCGTCGCCTGGACGCGCGGTCCGGCATCCGGCCCAACAGCTGACGCTCGAGCTGACCAGCGGCGGGAAGGTCGCCATCCCGTTCGGGGTCGCCTGCCAGCTCGGCGATCGCGAGAGCGCGCTCGCTCCGACGGAGCTCGAGAAAACCCTCGCCGCCATTCGTGCGCTCTTGCGCGACAAGCGCTAGCTGGCGCGGCGACGCCGGCTAGCCAGCCGGCCGGATCCCCCGATTTGCGCGCGGCCGTGTCTCTCGGGTCCAGCAGGGCGAATGCGGATGCACGGGACGGCACCCGCGTCGCCCAGGAAGACGGCGGGCTCGCGCACGAGCTGCCGCCGAAAGGAGAGTGGCATGACTGTGCATTCCCAACGGCTCGACCTGCAGGCGCTGAGGCTTCCCACCTCCACCTCCCGCGACCTTCTTGCCTACCTCCACAGTGGTGACGTGCTGCGTCAGGGGTTGCCCCGGCTGATGCGCGTCGCGAGCATCGTTTGGTTCCTGCTCTACATCCTCAACTGGACCTCCACCTGGCCCGGGGTCTATCGCGAGTTCGAGCGCTGGGGCCTGGTGAAGGCATTCTTCGCCCAGTTGATCGCGCTCGCCACGGCCGTGCTGGTCACCCGGATCACGTTGCTGCGGGCGCAGCAGATCGCGGCTCTGCCAGCGGACGACTTCACCAGCCTGCGTTCGATGGCGCTGCTCCTGCGGTGGGCGGGCGACATCGTCCTGGTGTGCGTCTTCGGGTACGGCGTGAGCTCTCTCCTGCAGCTGCTTGGCCCGGGCATGAGCTCGCTCGTCGGCGCGCTTTCACCGTCGCTGGGTTCGAAGGTGAGCCAAGGCGCCACCGATTTGCTGCTCGCGGCGGCGCCGGTGAGCCTGCTCATGTTCGAGCTCGCCGCGGGCCTGTTCCTGGCGTTCTACACGGCCGGGAACGCCATCGATCTGGGCCTTGCCATCGAGTTCAACACCCGCTCCGAATTGGCCGGCCGGAAAGCCCTCTGAGAGCGAACGACCAGAGAGAAGCCGGCCGCCGCGCGCGGCCGCGCAAAGGAGGAAGCCATGCCCAGCTGCCCGCGGTGCCTTGCGCTCACGCCAGACGACCTTGCCTATTGCACGGTATGTGGACGTTCCCGAATAGTGGAGAGCCTGCGGGCGCCGAAGACGCCGCCGGCATGGCTGCGGCCGCTCCAGCTGACGGTGCTGTCGCTGCTCTGCGTCTGGTTGCTGGTGACCTTGGGAGTGGCTTTCCTGCGCGAGGCTCGGGCGGTGCGGGAGGCCCGGAAGCTGCTCGCCGAGCAGCAACCTCAGAAGGCCTGGGAGTGGCTCGAGCCCTTCCTGAAGGACAATCCGCGGCACGCCCAGGGTCTGCTGCTGGGGGGCGAGGCGGCCATCCAGATCGGCCGGACGGCGGACGCGAAGCAGTGCCTGACCACGCTGACCGCCGTCGATGCCAAGCTCGGGGCCCAACTCGGCGCCGAGGACCGTTCGGTGCTCACGCTGCGGGCGCGCACGCTCGGTTGTGACACCGGCGGCTACGCGCGGCTCCTGGAGTCGTCGGTGGAGCTAGGCGAGCCCTACCTGGCCAGCGTGATCGACAGCGTCGACGCGGTCGTCGAAGCCTGCTACCGGCAGCGGCAGGATGGGTGGGGGATCCAGCAGGTCTCCGGCCTCCTCAGCCAATACGGCCAGCCGCACGACCTGCTGCACAAGGGATACGCACCGGCAATCGGGAGGGAGCTGGCGCACGGGCACTATGCCATTGCCAGGGCCATGGCGATGCGGGCCCTCCAGCTCGATCGGGACGGGTACGACGAGGTGGCGAAGATCCTCGGCGCGGAGCGCGAGCGAGTGGCGGCGACGAGCCGCACCCTGGGTGACCTGTGCCGGAAGCTCGAGAGCGATCCCCGCTACCGAACCGGCGGCGGCTGGTGCTTCCCGGCCGCTCCGCCCATGGAGGTGCAGGCCGCCAGGGATGCCTGGGGCAAGAGCTTCCGCTACGTCGCCTTCGCTCCCGCCGCCGGTCAGACCTGCTACACCGCCGCCGCCGTGGTCTCCTACGGCGCCGCGGCCAGACTGGTGAAGGGGGACCGGCAGTCACCGGCGGGCGGCATCGTCTGCCGGGTGTCTGCAGGAGCCGAATCGTGGAACCATCCCGACCGCTTTTGGGAACCGGAGGAAACCGGCGATTGAGCCGTCCGCCCCTACCTTGCCGCCGGTGGTGCGGCGCCCTGGGTGTAGAGCGCGATCACCCGCTCGATGGCACGCTGGCAGACGGAGCAGAACGCGACCTGGTCGCGGGTGAACATGATGCAGTCGGCCTGCGGCCGGTAGAAGCCGGTGGCCTCGTAGTCGGCGCCCTCGAAGGCGCCGACCTTGCCGGCCCAGCGCTCCTCGCCCAGCATCTTCGACTCCTGCTCACGCTCCACCAGGAAGAGCTGGTCCATGTCCGATTCCGGGCGCCGGTCCTTGCGGATCTCGCGGCGGCGGCGCTGCACGTCGTTGGAGTAGGCTTCGAATTCCGCCTTCTTCCACGGCGTGGGCAGCGGCGTGCCCGGGGTCACCAGGTCGCGCCACTTCAGCTCGGCCAAGTCTGCCGTCACGTTCGGCTCCCAGGGCTCGACCTTGCTGCCGGTAGCGGTCGCCACCGCGGAGGTGTAGTACTCGTCCGCCAGGCCGGCGAAATGGTGGCCGAACTCGTGGACGAAGATGTAAGGCGCCCACAGGCTGTCGGCGGCGACCGTGCTGTAGAGGTTGAAGATCCCGCCGCCGCCGTAGGTCTTGCCGTTGACCAGGATCTCGACGAACTCGTAGGGTGCGAATTGGGCGATGTCGCGAAAGGCCTTGTTGTCGTAGGTCAGGACGTAGCGCTCCGAGCCGAAGGTGTCGTAGGAGGCGCCCAGCGGCGAGCGGCGGTGGATGCTGAGCGATGGCCGCGAGATCCCGGATTCGGCGGCCGGCGGGCAGAGCGCCCAGACGTTGAAGTCGCCGCGGTGCTCCTTGAATGGCGGCTGTGCGAAGAGGATCTCGGTGAGCCGCCGCGCGTCGCTTTCGAACTTCGGCAGCTCCGCCCGGGTGTAGCCGTCGCCCAGGATCAGCAGGTCGACCTTGGCTGCCGGGTCGCCGCTCTGCTGGATCGCGAGCAGCGGCGCGGGCGGCGGCGGCGCCGAGGTGTCGACGAACATCCCTGCCGGATCCACGACCGTGGTCCAGATCTCGCGGAAGTCGTTGGCGCGGTCGCGCTTCTTGACCACCAGCCGCACCGGCCGCTCGGGCGCCGGGAAGCGGAACGACTCCGAGAACGTGCGGTCGTGCTCCCTGGCCTCCTCCGTCTCCTCCCACTCGCCATACACCGAGGCGAAGCCGCGCGAGTAGACGACCCGGTTGCTGGCGCGATCGACGACCTCGAAGAAGTACATGCCGAGGTTGGTGTCGTCGATCGGCCGCGCCGGATTGCCGGGCCACGGCAGCGGCTCGATCACCACCCGGTCCAGGCTCCAGCGCTCCTCGCGCGCGTTGCCGAAGTGGTAGCAGTCCACCCGCATCGTCCGCGGTGTGGCCCAGGCGGCGGTGGCTGGGAGCAGGAGCAGCAGCGTCGCGAGCGTTCTCGTCATGGGATAAGCACCTCTCAGGCCGAGACCGCCGCCACCTCGGTCGCGGCGGTGGCCGGCACCGCGACCGGGCCGCCCCAACGCATCACCACCACCGTGCGGTCGTCGGTCGGCGGGCGGCTGCCGACGTGGGCGGCCACCGCCGCCAGGAGGCGATCGCGCACCGCGGTCGCGCTGGGCTCGGCGGGGCCGGGGCCGGGGATGGATTGGGCACCGCCGGCGCCGGACGGCGCACCACGCCTGCCGGGTATCGCCAGCGGTGCCGGTGCCGGCGGCGACGCGGGCGACCCGGCGGAGGCTGCCAGGGCGGTCTCGATCCGGTCGTAGCCGAAGGGCTCGCCGGCGGCGTTGGTCTCCTCGAAAACACCGTCGGAGAGCCAGACCACGACGTCGCCGCGGTCGAGGGTCAGCTCCCGCCTCGCATAGCGCTGCCCCAGGCCGCCCAGCGGCGAGCTGGGGAGCAGGATCTCCTGGACCCTGCCGCCCCGCACCAGGTAGGTGGGCGGATGACCCGCGTTGGTCAACGTCAGGCGCCCCAGGCGCAGGTCGAACATGGCGAGGGTGGCGGTGACGAAGCAGCGGCCCTCGGCGTTGGAGCGCACCACCGCGTCGAGCCGGCGCAGGATCTCCTCCGGTTGGTGGGTCTCCTCGATCAGGATCAGCAGCGCCGCCTTGAGCATGGCCATCCGCAGGCCGGTCGACAGGCCGTGGCCCGAGACGTCGGCGATGATCACCGCCAGCTCGCTGCTGGAGAGCCGCAGCACGTCGAAGTAGTCGCCGCCGATCGCCGCCGAGGGCTCGAACAGGGTGGCGAACTCGACGCCTTCGCCGCTCGGCAGGTTGCTGGGGATGAGGCTGTTTTGCAGGTCGCGCGCCAGCGCCAGCTCCTTTTCCAGCAGCTCTTTCTGTGCCGACGCGGCCACCAGCATCTGGAGGTTGCCCGCCATCTCGTTGAAGGTGCGTTGCAGCTGGCCGATCTGGTCGCGGCGCCCGCGCGGGATACGGGCGCTGAAGTCGCCGCGGCGCACCGCGTCGGTGGCGCGGCTCAGCCGGTTGACCGCCCGCGACAGGCCGACGATCATGAACATCGCCATCAGCGCCGCCGCGACGTAGACGTTGAACAGCAGCACCACCAGGGCGACCAGCAGGCCCCAGTAGGTGGCTTCGATCTCGCCGCTGTTGGTGAACAGGTGCTGGCGGACGAGGCGCGGCGTGCCGTTGAGGGCGACCGGCACGCTGCCGGTGATCTGGCGGCCGCTGTCGAGGTCGATCAGCGGGCCGCTGGATTGGCCCCACGACAGCAGCTGGCGGTCCCAGAAGCCATCGCCCTGGGAGCGCTGCTTGAAGAAGCGCTCCGCCTCTCCCAGGTTGCGGCCGTGGCCCAGGGTGAGCAGCGGCAGCTCACGGCCGCCGATGTCGATCCGCATCGCATCCATCGGATCGCCGGGGCGGTTGGTCTCGACCCACAGGCCGCTGCGCCGGCTGAGCTCGAGGTCGAGATCGGCGCCGAAGATGCCGAGCACGCCGCGGTCGGCGCTGCCGGTGGCGGCGGCAAGGGTGGGGCAGCCGAGGGACCCCGAGAAGAAGGGCGGCAGCGACGGTGCGGCGGCCGCGGCCGCCGCCGTCGTCTGGGCCGGCGCCAGCCGCCCGGCCCAGGCCGGCCAGTGCGCCGGGGCGCGCCGATCGCCGGCCAGCCGCTCGCCGTTGCGGTAGTAGGCGAAGACCATCCCGGGCAGCGGCACCGCCGGCGGCGTCTCCGGCGGCTGGCCGCTCCGCAGGTAGAGCGCGGCGCGTTCCCGGGTGAGCGCCGCGACCTCGGCGTCGAGCCCGTGCAGGACGTCGCGGTAGAGATGGCCGATGAAGAAGCTGGCCAGCAGGTAGGCCACCACCGCGAGCACCAGCAGCACCATCGGGATGGGCAGCACGCCGAGCAGGAAGTACGAGAAGGCGAGGCGCCGGCCGACCTTGTAGAGGAAGGCCGACAGCAGCCGCCAGACGGCCACCATGGCCAGGATCAGGCAGAGGCAGCCCAGTCCCAGCCCGAGGATCCAGTTGACGTAGGGCAGGTGCAGCCGCCAGAGCGCCACGGCCACCAGGGCGCCCAGCGCCACCAGGGCGAGGCCCACCAGCAGGGCGGCGAGTCGGCGGGGAGGGGAGATTTTCACAAGCGGCACTTGACGGGGCGTCGCGTCCGTCGGGATCTGTGAAGGCCAGACCGCGCGCCGGACTGCCCCCGATGGGCACTACGCCTGGCAGCGCTCAAGGTTTCCCGGTAGTCCTCAAGCGGCCTTGCCGGCCGGCGGCGACCGGCGCTACGGTTGCAGCTTCGCGTAGAATGTGTCCGCCTCTGGCGCCGGCTGCCGGCGCCAGCGCATTTTAGCCTGAATCGGAGGAGGGGCACGTGTCGAGGATCCCGCGTTTCCAGGAGCACCTGAAGACCGGCTTCACCGCCGAGGCGGTGAGCGCCGCACGCTACCGGGCCTTTGCCGGCCGCGCCGACCATGACGGCATGCCGCACCTGGCGGCGCGCTGGCGGCGCCTGGCAACGGAGAAGGACGCCTTGGCGGTGCGGCTGCTCGAGGCTGCCGAGCAGGTGCGCGGCCTCGATTCCGACCTCGGCGCCGCCACCGCGGAGGAGCGCTACGAGAACGACGTGCTCTACCCCAAGATCATCCGCGACATCGATCCCGGCGAGCCGCGGACCGCCGAGATCTTCCGCCAGCTGGTCGCCGCGCAGGCCGCGCACCTGCGCGAGCTCGAGGCGCTGCGCCACGACCTGGGGGCGGCGCAAGGGGACGTCCAGCTGCCGCCCGAGGTGGATCGCGGCGCGCCCGCTCCCCCGTCTCCGCCGGCGTCTACGCCATCCCCTATCGCGCCATAAATCATTTGCCATCAATGGCTTGCATAGCTTGTGACCGACAGTCACAAGTGCTAGACTGGCGCCTGGGGGGAGGAGGTCCCGAGGAAATCATGAAAGCGATCAACGCCACGACCGGGGAAAGCTGGATCACCACCACCTTCGAGAAGCTCGAGGACTGGTCGCAGCGCTACTCGTTCTGGCCGTTCCCGTTCGGCACCGCCTGCTGCGCCATCGAGTTCATGTCCACGGTGTCGAGCCACTACGACATGTCGCGGTTCGGCTCCGAGGTGGTGCGCTTCTCGCCGCGCCAGAGCGACGTGCTGCTGGTCGCCGGCACCATCAACGACAAGATGGCGCCGGTGCTCAAGAAGATCTACGACCAGATGGCCGATCCCAAGTGGGTCATCTCGATGGGCGCCTGCGCCTGCTCGGGCGGCTTCTACCGTGCCTATCACGTGGTGCAGGGCATCGACGAGGTCATCCCGGTGGACGTCTACGTGCCGGGTTGCCCGCCGACGCCCGAGGGGCTGATGTACGGCCTGCTGCAGCTGCGCGAGAAGGTGATCCGCGACCGCCGGCGGGCCGGCAAGGCGATGAATGCCGATGCCAGGGAGCGGTCGAGCGAGAGCGCCGACCTCGGCGCCCCGGAGATGTAGATGCCGCCGAGCCCGCCGACCACCACCGCTCCCACCCCTCCCATCGTCCCGGTCGCCGCCCTGGACCGGCCGCGAGGTGCCGCCAGCCGCGCGGCCGTCGACAGCAACCTCTACGACAGCGTCCGGTCGCGGTTCCCGGCCGGCAGCATCGTCCCTGCCGCCGCGGACGCCGGGGTGGATCAGCCCACCTGGACCGTCAGCCGCGAGGTGCTGGCCGATCTGGCGCACCAGCTCCGCGACGACCGCGAGACCCGTTTCGACCTGCTGATGGACATCGCCGGCGTCGATTTCCCGGACCGCCCGGAGCGCTTCGAGTCCGTCTACCACCTCTATTCGGTGCCGCGCAATGCGCGCCTGCGCCTGCGGGTGCCGGTGGCGGAGAGCGATCCCGTGCTGCCGTCGCTGGTGCCGGTCTGGAACGCCGCCAACTGGGCGGAGCGTGAGGTCTACGACATGTTCGGCCTGCGCTTCACCGGCCACCCGAACCTGTCGCGGCTCCTCTGCCACGAAGCCTTCCAGGGACACCCGCTGCGCAAGGACTACGATCCGGCGAAGCGCTGGCTGCTGACCGAGGACAAGATGTACAAGCCGCACTTCGAGGCGTCTGGCGACTTCGATGTCTCCGGCGGCGCCGGCGGCAGCCCGGACGGTGGCGCCGCGGGCGGGACCGACGCCGGCGTCGCAGAGGGCGGTGCTCCGGCCGCCGCGAGCGCCGACGACCTCTTCGAGCGGATGACGATCAACATCGGTCCTTCGCACCCGGCGATGCACGGCACCTTCCGGCTGATGGCGGTGCTCGACGGCGAGACCATCGTCGCCTCCGACATCGAGATCGGCTACCTGCATCGCTGCTTCGAGAAGATGTGCGAGACCCACACCTGGCAGCAGGTGATCCCCTACACGGACCGGCTCAACTACTGCTCGTCGTTCATCAACAACGTGGCCTACTGCCGCCCGGTGGAGCAGCTGCTGGGCATCGAGGTGCCGCCGCGGGCAGTTTGGGCGCGCACCATCCTGTCCGAGTTCTCGCGCATCATGGATCATTGCGTGTGCAACGGCACCACGCTGGTCGATGCCGGCGGTCTGACCAATTTCTGGTACATGTTCCAGCCGCGCGAAGAGATCTACGGCCTGCTCGAGTCCTGCTGCGGCGCGCGCCTGACGGTATCGTACTGCCGCATCGGCGGCCTGTCGCAGGAGCTGCCGCCCGACTTCATGGCGCGCTGCCGGCGGCTGCTCGAGATCATCCCGCCCTTCGTCACCGACGTCGAGAAGCTGTGCGACCGCAACCGCATCTGGCTCGACCGCGCGGTCGGCGTCGCGGCGATCTCAGGCGCCGAGGCCGTCAACTGGGGCTGGACCGGTCCCTGCCTGCGTGCCAGCGGCGTGCCCTTCGACGTTCGCCGCGCCCAGCCCTACGACCTGTACGACACGGTGGACTGGGACGTGCCGGTGCTCTACGGCGGCGACATCTACGACCGCTACCGCATCCGTAACCTGGAGATCCGGCAGTCGCTCAAGATCATCCGCCAGCTGCTCGACCGCGGCATGCCCGAGGGTCCCTTCATCGTCGACGATCCGCACGTCGCCCTGCCGCCGAAGGAGAAGGCGTACAACGAGATGGAGGCGATGATCTATCACTTCAAGCTGATCATGGACGGCATCCAGGTGCCGGCGGGCGAGCTCTACGTGCCGACCGAGGGGGCCAACGGCGAGCTGGGCTTCTACGTCCTGAGCGACGGCACCGCCAAGCCTTACCGGATCAAGGTGCGTCCCCCCTGCTTCCCGATGATGTCCACCTTCCCCCGCCTGATCCGGGGCGGTTCGCTCTCCGATGCGGTGATCTCGCTGGGCGGCCTCAACGTCGTCGCCGGAGAGCTCGAGCGATGACCCCGGCGACCCTCCCGACCCTGCGGACACCGGCGTCCGCCGGTGCGTCGACCAGCCCGGCCCCGCCGCCGCCCTATCCGACCACCACCCGCCCCTACCGGCCGGGCCTCGCCGAGCGGCTGTACCTGCCGCTGATCGGCGGCCTGATGGTCACCATGCGGCACTTCCTGCGCAACCTCTTCCATCCCGGCAGCCGCTACACCATCGAGTACCCGGAGAAGCGGCGCGACTACAGCCACCGCTTCCGCGGCCACCACATCCTGACCACCCGGCCCGACGGCTCGGTGCGCTGCGTCGCCTGCTTCCTCTGCGCCCAGGCCTGTCCGGCCGAGTGCATACACATCGAAGCCGCCGAGCATCCGGACGTCAACATCGAGAAGTATCCGGTGGTTTACGAGATCGACATGCTGCGCTGCGTGTTCTGCGGCTATTGCGTCGACGCCTGCCCGGAAGAGGCCATCATCATGAGCAACAACTACGACATGGCCTACTTCAACCGCGACCAGACCGTGGTCGGCAAGGCGGACCTGATGAAGCCCTACACCTTCGACGAGGAGCGCCTGGGCTACCGGCCGCGTTATCCCGAGGAGGAGGTGGTGCGGGCGAAGATGCGGCGCGAGGCGTTCTCCCTGGTCGATGCCGCTCGGCAGGCACAGGCTGCCGCCCGGCCGGCGGCCGCCAACCCCCCGTCCTGACGGGTGGGCGGGCGGGCCTGCCCGCGCGCCGCACCCCCTCCGACGTCCTGCGGCAGCGGGAATTCGCCTCCTGGGCCGGTCGTTGCGCTAGGATAGGCCGAGAGCCCCGCCGGCGATCGATCGTAGAAATGGCCCTTCCAGACCCGGTTCCCCAGCCTCGCCTGCCCATCGCCGCCGAGAAGCTCGACGAGGTCGTCATCCGCTTCGCCGGCGATTCGGGCGACGGCATGCAGCTGACGGGCGGCCAGTTCACCACCACCTCGGCGCTGCTCGGCAACGACCTCTCGACGCTGCCCGATTTCCCGGCCGAGATCCGGGCGCCGGCCGGCACCCTGCCCGGGGTCTCGGCATACCAGGTGCGCATCGCCAACTACGACATCCACACCCCGGGCGACGCTCCCGACGTGCTGGTGGCGATGAACCCGGCGGCGCTCAAGAAGAACCTGCCGGACCTCAAGCCCAACGGCGTGCTGATCGTCAACACCGACGAGTTCAACGACCGCAACTTGGCCCGCGCCGGCTACGCCGCCAACCCGCTCGGGCCGCACCCGGACGGCTCTCCCGCGACGCTTGGCGGCGGCGGTCTCGAGCGCTACCGGGTGTTCAAGGCCGATCTCGGCACCATGACCCGGCGGGCGCTCGAGGGCAGCGGCCTCGACAACAAGGGCATGGACCGCTGCAAGAACTTCTTCGCGCTCGGCATGGTCTACTGGCTGTTCAGCCGGCCGCTCGACAACACCATCGCCTGGCTCGAGCGGAGCTTCAAGAAGCGCCCCGAGTTGGCCGCCGCCAACGTCAAGGCGCTGCGCGCCGGCTGGAACTTCTGCGACATCACCGAGCTGTTCCACCATCGCTACGAGGTGGAGCCGGCGCCGATGGCCCCCGGCCTGTACCGTAACATCCAGGGCAACACCGCGCTCGCCCTGGGCCTGATCGCCGCCAGCCGCCGCAGCGGCCTGCCGCTGTTCCTGGGCGCCTACCCGATCACCCCCGCCTCCGACGTGCTGCACGAGCTGGCCCGCCACAAGGAGTTCGGCGTCACCACCTTCCAGGCCGAGGACGAGATCGCCGCGGTCTGCGCCGCGATCGGCGCCGCGTTCGGCGGCGCCCTGGGCGTGACGACCTCGAGCGGCCCCGGCATCGCGCTCAAGTCCGAGGCGATCAACCTGGCGGTGATGGTCGAGCTGCCGCTGGTGGTCTGCGACATCCAGCGCGGCGGCCCCTCGACTGGCCTGCCCACCAAGACCGAGCAGGCCGATCTGTTGCAGGTGATGTTCGGGCGCAACAGCGATTCGCCGGTACCGGTGCTCGCCGCCGCGTCGCCGAAGGATTGCTTCGAGGTGGCGCTCGAGGCGGCGCGCCTGGCGCTCCGCCACATGGTGCCGGTGGTGCTGCTGTCGGACGGCTACATCGCCACCGGCTCGGAGCCCTGGAAGCTGCCCGACGTCGCCAGCCTTCCCGATCTGCGAGTCGACCTTCCGCACTGACCCCACCGGCTTCACGCCCTACCTCCGCGATCCGGAGACCCTGGCGCGCCCCTGGGCCGTACCCGGCACTCCCGGCCTCGAGCACCGCGTCGGCGGCCTGGAGAAAGAGGACGTCACCGGCAACGTCTCCTACGACCCGGCCAATCACGAGCACATGGTGCGGCTGCGCGCCGAGAAGGTGGCCCGCATCGCCCGCGACATCCCCGAGCTGGTGGTCGACGACGGCGAGCCCGGCGAATGCCCGGCGGACGGCCGCCTGCTGGTGCTGGGCTGGGGCTCGACGGCCGGCGCCATCACCGGCGCGGTCAACGCCGCCCGCCGGCGCGGCCTCGCGGTGAGCCGCGCCCATCTGCGCTACCTCAACCCGATGCCGCGCAACCTCGGGGAGGTGCTGGCGCGCTTCGAGCGCGTGCTGGTGCCGGAGATGAACCTCGGCCAGCTGGCGCTGCTGCTGCGCGCCCGCTATCTCAAGGACGTGACCACCCTGAGCAAGGTGCAGGGGCGGCCGTTCACCCGCACCGAGATCCTGGACCAGATCGTAGAGATCCTGGAGAAGCCGAGCCATGGCTCCGATATCGCCGCCGCCGCCGATGCAGATACCGCCGCCGTTTCCTGAATCCGGCGCCGCCGCGCTGCCCGCCGGGGCGAGCCTGCCCAGCCCGCCGGCATTGCCCAGCCCGCCGGCACCGCCGGCGGCAGTGGCGTCCAAGGCGCTATCGAAGAAGGACTTCCAGACCGACCAGGAGGTGCGCTGGTGCCCCGGCTGCGGCGACTACGCCATCCTGTCGGCGGTGCAGCAGGTGTTCCCCGAGCTGGGGATCCCGCGCGAGCAGTTCGTGGTGGTGTCGGGCATCGGCTGCTCGAGCCGCTTCCCGTATTACATGAACACCTTCGGCTTCCACTCGATCCACGGCCGCGCGCCGGCGGTGGCCACCGGCCTGAAGCTGGCGCGGCCGGACCTCGAGGTGTGGATCGCCACCGGCGACGGCGACTCCATGTCGATCGGCGGCAATCACCTGATCCACGTGCTGCGGCGCAACGTCGGGGTCAAGATCCTGCTGTTCAACAACCGCATCTACGGCCTCACCAAGGGGCAGTACTCGCCCACCAGCGAACCCGGCAAGCGCACCAAGTCCACGCCCTTCGGCTCGATCGACATGCCGTTCAACCCGCTGGCGCTCGCCCTCGGCGCGGGCGCCACCTTCGTGGCGCGCAGCGTCGACGTCTTCCAACAGCACCTCAAGGAGACCCTGCGCCGCGCCGCCCGCCACCGTGGCACCGCCTTCGTCGAGATCTACCAGAACTGCAACATCTTCAACGACAAGGCATTCAGCGGCATCAGCGAGAAGGAGACGCGGGAGGACCAGACGGTGCAGCTCGAGCACGGCAAGCCGCTGGTCTTCGGCAAGCAGCGCAACCGCGGCATCCGGCTGCGTGGCGCCGCGCTCGAGGCGTTCGAGATCGGCCCGGAGCACCCGCTCGAGGAGTGCCTGGTGTGGGACGAGCGGGTGGCCAGCCCGGCGCTCGCCTTCCTCGCCGCCCAGCTGCTGCCGCCCGAGCTGCCGACCGCCCTCGGGGTGCTGCGGGCGGTGGAACGGCCTTGCTACGAGACCGGCGTCGTGGACCAGATCCGCCGGCTGCAGGGCGGCGAGCGCACGGGCGGCGGCGACCTCGCGGCGCTGCTGGCGGCCGGCGACACCTGGACGGTTGCCGCGGCGGCGGGCGCCGCCCCGGAATGTCCGACCTGATGATCCTCGCCCACGGCGGCACCTGGGAGATGCGTTTCCAGGTGTCCTCGCTGGCGGCGAGCGCGGCGGTGGCCGGCGAGGTGGTGGAGATCGCGCTGTTCTTCGCCGCTCTCGACTCCTGGGCCGGCGGGCGCTGGGATGCGCTCGACCCGGCGCCGCCGATCGCCGCCGCCCGCCTGGAGGCGCTGGCGCTGGCGCCGCTGTCGAGCCTGCTCGAGGCGGGGCGAACTGCCGGTTCGATCCGGGTTTATGCCTGCAGCGCCTCGAGCCGCATCCTGGGCCTCGACATGGTCAGGCTGCAGGAGTCGGTCGATGCGGTGCTCGGCTGGCAGACGCTGTCGCGGATGACCGCGAACGCGGGCCGGGTGGTGAGCTTTTGATGAGAACGAATCGCCATCGAAGAGGGGGCGGGGGCGTCCCCTTCCCCCCGGAGGGTGGGAAGGGGATCGAGGGGATGCGGGGGCGATCCGATAGATGCTGTAATCAGGGCTCGGTGGGTCCCGTTTTGGTACCAGCTAGGGCGATCGCTTGATCAAATAAGTCTCGGCTCCCACGACCTGTGGATCGAGCGAGAACTCGTACAGCTGCAGGCCGCCGAACAGCGCCCGCACCCGGCGGAAGCCCGCTGCCTGCAGCCGGCGGGCGACGTCCACCGCACACGCTCCGTCGTCGTCGATCAGCACCACGTCCAGCTCGGGCGGCGGCGTCCACTCCGGTCCCGGCAGGCCGCGCGCTCCCATCAGCGCCAGGCGACCGCCTGCCGGACGGACGTCGATCAGCAGCGGCGGGTCGCCCTCCTTGAGGCGCCGGAAGATGGTATAGGGGGGCACCTCGAGCTCGGGATCGAACTGCACCACGGGAGTGCCTTTGGTGGTGTGGCGGGTGGGCATTCACGGCTCCTATGCGCTCGACATCGCTGCCAGCCTCTTCAAATAACGCGCGACTCGTGATCGCACCAGACCAGGCCGGACATCGCCTTGGGCAGGAAGCGGGTCGATTTCGGCGGCAGCAGCTCGCCGTGGGCGATGGCCGCGGCGAAGTCGGCGGGGCGCATCGGCGGCAGCCAGAAGCCGGTCCCGAGTTCGCCGCTCTCGACCTGGTCGTAGAGCGTGCCGGGGTCCGACCGGTAGACCAGGGTGCCGTCGGTCGCCGCCGCCGGGGCGATGCCAAGCGCCGGCAGGATGGCATGCTGGAAGATCTCGACCACCAGCGCTGGCGCGCCGGGCGCGCGGCCTGCCGGCGAGAGCTGCCAGATCTCCGGCGGGCTCCCGCCGGCCACCCACACCCCGAGCGCCGGCTGGGGCGCCGCCGCGACGGCGTGCGCCAGCTCGGCCCCCGAGCTGCCGGAGAACGGCGAGACGGCTGCGATGGCCGGGATCGCCGCGCCGGCCGAGACCGCCGCGCTGGCTGAGATCGCCGTGCTGCCGGCGCCTGCCGGGTGCCACCCCAGGTCACTTCGCAGGCGCTGGAGGTCGATCCGTTGGCGAAGGGCGCGGTGGATGGGATCGATGGTCAGCGCCGGCGAGCCGATGCTGGTCACCACCGCCAGCTTGGCGGCGGCGGCGATGGGCGTGGTGTCCGCGGGGGCGGCCGAGGAGGCGGCGGCAGGATGGGCAGCGGCGAAGAGCTGGCCCACCTTGTAGCGGTGGTGGCCGTCGGCGATGGCCGCCGGCCGTGCCGCGAGCGCCGACTGATAGGTGGCGATGCGTGCCGGATCGGCGATGCGGAACAAGCGGTGGAGGTGCCCCTCGGGGTCGCGGTAGTCGACCATGGCCGGCAGCGCTTGCCCCACCCCTCCGGCGGCGCGGCCATCCAGATCCTCGGCCAGCAGGCGGTCGAGCTGGCCGTCGTCCTCGGCCAGCAGCAGCGCCGGCTCGAGGTCGACCCGCGTCGCCTCAAGCAGGGCCAGCCGCTCGGCGAGCGGCTTGTCGATGGTCTGCTCGTGCGGGCGGATCTCCGTGGGCGGCGCGTAGGCGACCAGGGCCATCACTCCCAGCCGCCGGCCGCCGCCGGCGAGCTCGACCACGTAAGGGTACAGGGCAGGCTGCTCGTCACGGGCGATGATGCCGTCGCGCAGCCAGCGGTGGTGCAGCTCGGCGGCATGCTGGTACTGGCTCGGACCGGGCGGCACGCCTGGACCCGTCGGCTGCGCCGTGGATGCTGCCGGGGCAACCGGCCGCGTCAGATGAACGAATTGGTACGGCGAGGCCGCCTGGAATCGGTCCCGAGCCGCGTCGTCGATCTGGTCGTAAGGAGGTGCGGCGAGCCGGCCCGCGTCACCTGCCCGCGAGCTGTACCGCAACCCCTGGAATGCAAATAGGCGCATGCAACCCCCCGCCGAGCTCCCGCGCGGACATCTCGCGACTGCACCTATTCTATATCGGCTATGGACAGGTCAAGAGCTGGGTCGTGCAGTCGGGCGCGGGGAGGGGGTCAGATCAGCTGCGCGAGCCAGCCGGCCTTGCTCATCCGGTGCAGGACGGTCTGCACGTGCCGGCGATAGGCGCGGTTGTCGGCGCCGGGGTGCCATTCGACCGGCAGCGGCAGGCTGGCGGCCAGCTGCGCTGCCTCGTGCTCGCTGAGGCTGCGGGCCGATTTGCCGAAGTAGTGGCGCGCCGCCGCTTCGGCGCCGTAGATGCCGGGTCCGAGCTCGACGACGTTGAGGTAGAGCTCCAGGATGCGCCGCTTGGCGAGGTGCGCCTCGAGCTGGCGGGTGAGCGCCGCCTCCTTGAGCTTGCGCAGCGGGTTACGCGAGGACGAGAGCCAGAGGTTCTTGGCCAGCTGCTGGGTGATGGTCGACGCGCCGCGCGGCAGGCGCTTCTCCTCCCAGGCGTCGTGGAGCGCCGCCTTTATCTCGCCGCGCTCGAAGCCGTGGTGGGAGAAGAACCCCATGTCCTCGGCGCAGATCACCGCCCGCTTGAGGTTCGGCGAGATCTGCGAGTAGGGCACCCACTGCCACTCGACCGGGCGCGGCGACCGGAACCAGCGGAACCAGCCGCCGCTCCGGTAGTGCTCGATGAACGCCGTGGTGACCGGGTGGCGGTGGGCGAGCGCCCCGACGTCCGGCCAGGTGAGCCCTTCCCAGAGCGCCCAGCCGGTGAGCAGCACGGGCACCGCGAGCGCAAGCAGCAGGGGGCCGCGCCACAGGCGAGCGAAGCGCGGCGTCTCGTAGGGCGGCGCGATCATCGGGGCGCCCCATGGTACTCCGTCGAGCGCCCAACCGGTACGGCGGTGCGCTGCGAGGCAGCGGCGGTCGCTTGCCGCATTGCCGGCAGGCGACCGCTCACGCCGTAGCTCTAGATACCTAGGTACAGCCGGTCAGCGCCGAAGTGTCCTGGACCGGGACGGCCGGCGTCAGGTCGTTGTTGGTGTAGGTCCTGGTCGCTCCAAAGGCGGTGTCGGTGACGGTAATGCTGTAGCCGACATTGGTACCGGCCGAGATGAACACCCAGAAGTGGCCGTTGACGGCGCAGCCGTCGATGACCTTGACCAGCATCTCGGGGTTGTCCGGGTTGAAGAACCAGAACATGCCCCCCTGGTCGAGCCCCAGCGGGGCCAAGGGGATCTCGTTGCCGTTACCGGCGGCGCCGCCGGCCTGGGTGGTGTGGAAGGTGACCGTGGCCTTGAACCGCTGGTCGCCCGGGATCGAGTCGATGCACATCACGGTGTCGCTGGCGACGCAGGAGGTGGGAGGCTTGTGCTCGGTGACCACGATGCCGACCCTGGCGTGCCGGAAGGCGTCCAGGGGAGGACTGGTCCCGTTGGTCTCGGTCACGTTCGAGCACGGCCCGGCGCCAAGGTCGAAGTCGAGCTCGCCGCCGGTGCCGCCGAGCTGCTGCGCCGTCTGGGTGAAGGTGATGGTGTCCCCCGGCGTCACCGGCGCGCCGTTGAAGTCGAAGATCACCAGGGCCTCGGAGGCGCTGCTGAACTGGGGCACGTTGACCGTGGCGATCTGAGGAGTGCCGATGATTGGCCCATCGTAGCTGCCGCGCCGCGCCGTCAGCGAGATGCTCCACACGCCGGCGTGGCCGTTGGTGGCGGTGTAGCCAAGCTCGACCTGGGACAGGTTTCTTCCGGGGTAGGCGGTCAGGTAGATGCCGCGTCCCACCTCGTCGCCGCCGATGCCGGCGAAGCCGCAGACGTTGATGATGTCCCAGGTGGTCGCCGAAGCGGCCACGCCACCGCACAATGGCAACAGGAGGGTGCAGAGCGTCGCAAGGGCTCGGGTTCTCATGGTTCTCTCCTCCTTCGACTCGAGTTGTAGTCTCACCGGGGAGCGGACGGCCTGCCCGCAGCCTGGCGTGCAGCAACGCACGCGAGCCTTTCAATCATGGTGCGAGATTCGGGACCATTGAGGGACGCCGGGCCGGGAGGCGCCGGGCCGGGAGGCCGCTGGCTCGGCGGGGATGCGGGGCGGTTACTCGGGCGTGCCGACCAGCGTCTCCAGCCGCTGCCGTACGCAGGCCTGGATCTGGCGGGCCAGGTTGGCGAAGGCGTCCGCACCGTCGCCGGCAGGCTCCTCTAGCTCCATGCCCGGCGGCGGCAGGAGCGCGATCTTCGCCGTGGCGTCCGGAAACGCCTCGGTGGCCAGGTCGCGCAACCGGCTGGTCATGCAGAAAACCGCCTCGGCGCTGGTCACCAGCTCGGCGGTCAAGTTCCGCGACCGATGCTCGAAGACCGGCACTCCCAAGCGGCTCAGCGCCTGCTGTGCCGCCCCGGTCATCGGCATGCCTGGTGTCGCCGCCAGACCGGCGCTGAGCGCCCTCACCCCAGCCGCGCCCAGGGCTTCCGGGGGGACCTTCAGCCGCCGCGCGACCTCCGCGTTGCAGATCGCCTGCGCCATGGGCGATCGGCTGGTGTTGCCGCTGCAGACGAAGACGAAGAGGCGCTGCACCGGGCCCAGGGCTGGCGTGCGCACCAGGTGGCAGGCGTGGGAGCGGACGATCATCCAGGCCTCGGCGCCGACCTCGGGGCCCGCCGGTGCGCCGGCGGCCGCCGGCAGGTGGACCAAGAGCTCCGCGCCGCCGTCCGCCCGGATCGCGACCTGCGTGCGTGCGCGGCTCTGCACCCGCCCGCGGATGACGTTGCAAGGGCCGAGGATCGCCGGCCGTGCCGACGCCAGCAGGATGTCGCCGGCCCGGATGCCCACGCGGACGGCGGCGCCCGCGGCGACGCGCGTCAGGGGCACCTCGAGCTCGCCCGCGATGCCATCGACGCGGCACCGCATGGTGCCTTCCGGCTCGTGGACGGCGACCACCACCGCATCCAGCAGGTTCTCGCAGCCGCCGGGCTGGGCCACGACCTCCTGGCGCAAGGCGGGCACGACGTCGAGCGGCATGCCATCGGCGACGATCCGGCCCTGGCTCAGCGCGATGATGCGGTCTCCCAGGGCCAGCATCTCGTCGCGGTCATGGGTCACGTAGACGATCGGAATCTGCCGCGCCTGGTTCCAGCGCAGGAGGTCGTCGATGATCGCGGCCTTCAGGTACCTGTCCAGCGAGGTGAGCGGCTCGTCGAGCAGCAACACCGATGGCTCGGTCACCAGCGAGCGCGCCAGCGCCACCCGCTGCTGCTCGCCGCCCGAGGTGTCGCGTGGCAGCCGGTGCTGCAGGTGCTCGATCTGAAACGCCGCCATGATGCCGGCACGCCGCCGTTCGCGCTCCCGGGAGTCCAGCCGGCGGAGGCCGTAGACCACGTTCTCCCTCACCGTCAGGTGCGGGAACAGGGCCAGGTCCTGGAAGACGAAGGCGACCTGGCGGTGCTCCGGCGGGACGTCCACCCGTTTCGCCGCGTCGAAGACGATCCGGTCGCCGATGGCGATCCGGCCCTGGTCAGGCTTGGACAGCCCGGCGATGCAGCGCAGCAGGGTGGATTTCCCGGCTCCTGACTGGCCCACCAGGACGGTGACCCCCGGCGCGGTCTCGAACTCGGTCTCGAGCCGGAAGCGGTCGGTGCCGGTCTTTCCGGGGGTGCCGTGGCCCTTGCTGACCCGGACCTGCAGCGCCGCGACGCTCAAGCAGCACCCAGGGAGGAACCGGTGAAGCGGTTGAGCAGCCGCGAGATCACCACCGCGGCGGCGGCGAGCAGCACCAGGAAGAAGGCTGCCGGCATGGCGCCGGCGAGGCCGTCGGACTCGAACTTCACCCACATGTACACCGGCAGGGAGTGGGGGTTGTACGCCATGATCAGCGTCGTCCCGAACTCTCCCAGCGCCCGGATCCAGGCGAGCGTGATCCCGGCGGCGATGCCCGGCCATGCCAGCGGCAGGGAGATCCGCCAGAAGGTGCGCCAGCGCGAATCGCCCAGCGTCGCCGCGGCCAGCTCGAGCTTGGGATCGACGCCGCCAAACCCGGCGAGCGCGGAGATCACGACGTAGGGCGCGGCCACGAAGAGCTGTGCCAGCACGATCCCCGCCAGGTTGTTGGTCAGCTCGACGTGGCCCGAGGCGAGTGGGCGGCCGATCATGCCGTAGGGGCCGAACAGCCGCAGCAACAGGATGCCGCCCGCCAGATCCGGCACCACCATCGGCAGGAAGACCAGGGTGATCCAGAACTGCTTGCCGGGCAGGTTGGCGCGCGCGAGGACATAGCCGAGCGGCACGCCCAGCAGCGTCATCGTCAGCATGGCGATCGCGGAGGTGCCGACGGAAACCAGGAGCGCCTCGCGCGCCGCCGGCTGCCGCAGCGACGCCAGCCATCCTGACCAGTCGGCCTGGTAGAGCAGGTCGACGATCGGCAGCACCAGGTCCAGCAGCAGCAGGCCGCCGAGGAGGCCGAAGGCTGCCAGGGTCGGGCCGGTGCGGCGGCTCACGGCGCGAAGCGCCCCGTGCACAGGTCGCGCAGCCCCTGGGGAACCTGCGTCATGTCGCCGCCGACCTGATGCTGCACCTTGCCGAAGCCGAATTGCTCGAGGAGCTCGTCCGAGGCGAGGAGGAAGCGGGCGAAGGTCAGGGCCGCCTGGCGATGCCGCACCGTTTCCGGGATGGAGACGGTGAAGAGGATCGGCGCCCCGGTGGCCCGCTGGCCCGACGGCGTGGTGTAGCTCTCCTGAGCATAGAGGCTGCCAAAGCGGACGTCGCCCAGATTGATCTCGGGCGGCAGGCTGATGAAGGGCAGCTTGTGAGCCACCGCCTCGTGGCGGTAGAAGATCCCGGCGTCGAATTGTCCCGACTCCAGCCGGGCCAGCAGCACGACCTCCGGGAAGACCTGCGCCGGGTTCAGCGGGTCGCCCGGGAGACCCGGCAGCTCCGGCCGGTGGTAATGGCGGCCGGCCAGCCGGAACATGAACAGCGTCCGATAGCCCTTCGGATCGATGGTCGGGTCGCCGCGCCCGAAGCGGACCCCGGGCGTCTCCAGGACCTCGTACCAGGGGACCCGGTTGGCCTTGGCCGCCTCGAATCGCGACCAGAACCTGCTGCGCGGGTTGTAGCCGACGACCAGCTGCGAGGACGCCAGGATCGCATACCAGCGCACCAGGTTGCGGTTGGCGGGCCCCATCAGCACCCTGTCGTTGACCAACGGATCGGCGCTGATGAACACGTCCGGCGTCCGCACGCCGTCGTGGATCAGCTGTGCGGCGCCGAGCGATCCCTGGGCTTCACCCTGATAGGCATAGCCGGAGGCGCGGGTGAACGCCGGGCCGAGGCCGTTCTCCATGACCGCCGCCAGCGAGCCCGCATAGAGGACGGAGACCGTCCGGTCCCGGGCTGGAACGGTGCTCGCCGATGCCGGCGGGAGTGCTGACACCGCCGGGGATGCCGGGAGCGCAGGCGACGCCGGGAGCGCCGGCGGTGGCGACAGCATCGCCTGCCAGACGGCGAGGGCCAGCCCGGCCGCCAGCCGCAAGGGCCGCGGACAGGGAACCTCCGATGAATGGCGAAGCGCGCTCATCGAATCTCCATTGGTTGGCAAGCATCTTATCTTATTGTGGGCATCATCAGGCGCCGGGCCGGGCGGCAAGCCGCCCGGCCGTTTCGGCTCGATCCGGGCCCGAGGATCGCGATCAGACGGGCGAGGCGGCGGGCCGCCGCGCCACGCGACTACTTCTTGGCCTGCCGGGGGTCGTCCGCCGGATTGACGTAGTGGAGCGCGAAGGGACCGACGCCGTGGATCTGGATCTCGCTATCGCCGGTGAACCAGGCGTAGTGATGCATCCTTGGCCCCATGTAGCCGAACGACCCCGGGCCGAGCGCCATGCCCTTGGTGTCGTCGAACTTGTCGCCCATGGCGATGTGGAAGGTCCCCGAGATCACCGTGACGTGCTCGGTGGTCGGGTGCCAGTGCGGCGCCACCTTGTAGCCGTCCGGCACGCGCAAGCGCACGGTGAACGACTGCCCGGCCTTGCCCGGGTCGCCTTCCAGCACCGCCAGCTTGGCCCCCGGCTGCAAGCTCGGTGGACCGTCTCCCCACTGCATGTCGGCGGGGGTGAGCGCCGCATGGTCCGGCGCCTTGGCCGCCGCCTTGGCGCTCGTCCCCGGCTTCGTCGGGGCACCGCTCTTGGCGCTCTTGGCATCGTCGAGCGCCAGCAAGGCGGCCGCCGAGATCAGGAGCATCGCCGACAGACTCGCTGCGATCCGCTTCGTCGTCATCGGATTCCTCCCTCCGGTTGGTAGCCCGATTTTATCCGGTGGTGCGCGGCGGCGCCAACCTGGAGCGTGGGTCAAGGTACGACCTGCAGTCGGTTTGGCTCATCGAACAGGGCGGCGATGCAGCCGCCGGTAGTCAGCGGGAGTGTCGAGATCGGCGACGCAGCCGGGATCGTCGACCTCGATCTCGAGCAGCTCGCCGGGGTGGAGATCGAGCAGCTGGCGCAGGCCGCGGCTGGGGTCGAGGCCGCCGATCTCTGAGATCAGCTCCGCCGCGATGGCCAGCGGGTGCCCACGCCGGCCGCGGTAGGTGGGTACCGCGAGCCCCGCGCCGGCAGCGTGCCGCCGGCGCAGCAGCTGGGCCACCGTGTCCGGGCGCAGCGCCGGGAGGTCGCCGGGGCAGACCAGCAGCGGCGCGCCGCCCGGCGCCAGCTCGGCGGCGCCGCCCAGGGCGGTCAACCCTGCCATGATCGACGACAGCATGCCGCGCTCCGGCGCCGGATTGAGCGCCAGGCGCAGCCCATCCGCTGCCGCCGGCCCCTCCCCCGCGCACCAGGCGCGCAGCTCGGCGTCCGCCGCCGCCGCGACCACCACGATCGGCGCCGCTCCCGCCGTGCGCAGCGCGGCGGCGACCGCGCCCAGGACGGTCCCGCCACCGTAAGGCAGTAGCAACTTGGGGCGGCCCATGCGCCGCGAGGCGCCGGCGGCGGGGACGATGGCGGCCGGCGGCGTGGCCGAGCCGTCGCCAGCCGGCGAGCGCGGGAGGGCGCTCAAGATCGGTCCGTCCGCCGACCGAAGGGACCCGAGTCCGCGCGTGACGCGAGCGCCGGTGTCCCTCGGTCACGACGCGTGAGCACCTCTCTCAGCGGGTGGGCATCCAGCCCGCTTACGACTCGCTGCGTAAAGAGAGGAACATCGTGAACAAACAACCGCAGAAGAAAATCTCCCTCGCGCGTGAAACCGTGCACCGCTTGGAGCGGCAGGAGCTTTTGTCGGTGGTGGGAGCGATGACCGCCACGCCGGATTGTATAACCTACTGGTGTTCTCGCCCGCTGACCTGCACCGACAGATACTGCTGATCCGGCGCGTTCTCTCGGCGACTGGCGGCCGGGTCCGGGCACTCGCGGCCTTCACGACGCCGGCAGCGGGTGCCGCGGCGCCAGGCGCTGCCGCTCGCCGTCGGCCAGCTCGCGCAGCGCCGCCTCGGTGTAGCGCGCCGCCATGACGCCGCGCCACTGCGCCTGGAAGTCGGTGTTGTCCATCGGCGTCGCCACCTTGCGCACCAGGCGGCCGGCGGTGGCGAGGAGCTCGGAGTCGTCGGTGAGCGCGCGCAGCGGCCGGCCGGCCAGCAGCTCGGCGGCGGCGGTGGCGGCGACCGGCGCGCTACCCACCGCTCCGAGGTAGATGCGGGCGCGGCGGATGTCGCCCGCGGCGTCCGTCCACACCGCCGCCGCCACCGACAGCACCGCGAAGTCGATCGAGCCGCGGCGCCGCAGCTTCCAGAACGCCGTACGGCAGCGATCGCCATCACCGCGGGCATCGGCGGGGTTGCCGGGATCGCGATCGCCGGCGGCGGCCGCCGCCGGCAGCTCGATCTCGGTCAGGATCTCGTCCGGGCGGCGCGCCAGGTAGTCGATGCCGTCGTCGCGGTAGAGATCGGCGACCGGCACCGTCCGCTCGCCCTGCCGCGACACCAGGCGCACGCTGGCTTCCAGCGCGCAGAGCATCGGCGCCGAGTCGGAGGCCGAGTGCGCCCAGCAGCGCGGCGAGCTGGTCGCCACCCAGCAGATGCTGCCCTCGGCCTTCATGCAGTAGTCGATGGCGCGCCGCCACTCCTCGGTCTGGTTGTAGTAGGTGCAGCGGGTGTCGACGCAGAGATTGCCGCCCAGCGTCCCCATGTTGCGCAGCGGCGGCGAGGAGATCGACGCCACCGCCGTGGCGAGCGCCGGATAGCGCTGGGCGATCAGGGGGTGCCGGGCCACGTCGTCGAGCAGCGTGGTGGCGCCGATCCGCACCGGCGCGCCGCCGCCCCAGGGGGTGCCGCCGGTGCCGGCGGTGCCGGCGCGAGTGGGGTGGCGCACGCCGGCCAGCTCCGGCACTCCCATCAGGCTCACCACCGTCGCCGCCTGCTGATGGCGGCGCTTCATGTTCGGCCACAGGTCGGTGCCGCCCGCCACCAGCCGCACCGGCCGGCCGTCGGCCGCTCCCTCCTCGGCCAGCAGCGTCGCCGCTTCGGCGAGCGTCCGCGGGCGCAGCAACCGGAACGGCGGCAGGCGCAGCATGGCTCAGGGGCGCTCCCGGACGTCGGTGGTCAGCGCCGCGCGCCGCTTCTGCCGCAACGCCTCCTCGCGAGTGGTCATCGTCCCGGAGGCCGAGCGCATGCCGGAGCGCAGGCGGTCGCGGAACTCGTTGATGGCGGTGCCGTCGCCACCCTGCTCGGCGGTCGGCACGATCAGCCGCTCGCCGAAATCGACCTCGGGGAAGCTGGCGGGACCGTAGCGCGCCTCCCGGCCCCTGGCCTGCTCGGCGAGCGCCTTGAGCACCATGTGGGGATGGATCGGCACCTGGTCGACGCGCACGCCGAGCGCGTCGTACAGGGCGTTGGCGACCGCCGGCATCATCGGCAGCAGCGGCCCCTGGCCCACCTCCTTGGCGCCGAACGGCCCGCGCGGGTCGGGGTCCTCGATCAGGTAGGTGGTCACCGGCGGCATGTCGAGGAAGGTCGGGCTCTTGTATTCGAGCAGCGAAGGGTGCTTGTGCACCAGCGCCGCCGACAGGTGGCGGGGCAGGCGCCGGAACGCCTGCTCCTCCATCATCACCTCGCCCAGGCCCATGTAGACGCTGCCCTCCACCTGGCCGAGCACCAGCACCGGGTTGATCGCGCGGCCGACGTCGTGAGCGATCCAGACCTGCACCGGCTGCCAGACGCCAGTCTCCTCGTCGGCCTCGACCTCCACCACCGCGGCGCTGTAGGAGTAGGCGGGGGAGGGGCCGACGCCGGCGCCGCGGTAGCGTCCGGGCGAGCGCGGCGGCACGTAGCTGCCGACCGTGCCCAGGGCGCCGTGGCGGGCCTCGGCGCACACCACCGCCTCGGCGAAGCTCAGACCGGCCGCCGGATCGCCGGCGTCGAACACCCGGCTGCCGGCGAACACCAGGCGCCCCACCGGCACCGACAGCTGCTCGGACACCGCGCCGGCGATCAGCGCGCGGGCGCGCTCGGCGGCCTCGAGCGCGGCATTGCCCACCATCAGGGTGACGCGCGACGAGTAGCTGCCGAGGTCCACCGGCGTCAGGTCGGTGTCGGCGACGCACAGCCGGATGTCGCCGAGGTCCACCCCCAGCACCTCGGCCACCACCGCCGCCAGCACCGAATCGGAGCCCTGGCCGATCTCGGCCTCGCCGCAGAACACCGCGACGCACCCGGAGCGGTCGAGCTTGAGCTGCACCGCCGACTGCGGCATGTGGTTCCAGTAGATCGGCAGCCCGGCGCCGCACAGGTAGGAGCCGCAGGCCAGGCCCAGGCCGCGCCCGCGCGGCAGCCGCCCGTGGCGCTCGCGGAAGCGGCTGCCGGCCACCACCGCGTCGATGCAGGCGCGCAGGCCCATCGAGCCGATGCGCAGCCAGTTGGCGGTGATCGAGTCCGGCGCTGCCAGCATGCGCAGCCGCAGGTCGGCGGGATCGATGCCGAGGCGGGCCGCGATCTTGTCGAGCTGGACCTCGAAGCCGAAGCGCGGCTGCGGCGTGCCATGCCCGCGCTTCGGCCCGCAGGGGGGCTTGTTGGTGAACAGGCGCACGCCTTCGAAGCGATAGGCGGGCAGCTGGTAGGTCACCGTCTGCAGGGCGCCGGTGTAGTAGGTCGAGGCGACGCCGTAGCTGCCGTAGGCGCCGCCGTCGAGCGCCGTCTGCAGGTGCTGCGCGGTGATGGTGCCGTCGCGCCGCACGCCGGTGCGCAGCCGCATCAGCACCGGATGGCGGCCGCGGTGGCAATAGAACACCTCCTCGCGGCTGAGCGTAACCTTCACCGGGCGGCCCAGGCGCAGCGCCATCTTCGCCGCCACGATCTCGTGGTTAAAGGGATCGCTCTTGCCGCCGAAGCCGCCGCCATTGGAGCAGGCGATCACCCGGATGCGCGCCGGCGGCAGCTCGAGCACCCGCGCCAGGGCGCGGTGCACGTAATGCGGTGTCTGGGTCGAGCTGTAGACGGTGATGCGGTCGTCGTCCTCGGGCACCGCCACGGCGGCATGCTGCTCCATCGCCAGGTGGGTGTTGCCCTCGTAGAAGAAGACGTCCTCGAACACCTCGTCGGCGGCGGCGAAGCCCGCGGCCACCGCGCCGAACTCCATCGCCACCCGCTTGTGGACGTTGCCGCCGTCGCCGTAGTCGTGCAGCCGCGGCTCGGGAGTGGCCAGCGCCTCCTCGATGCCGGCGATGGTGGCCAGCGGCTCGTACTCGACCTTCACCAGGTAGGCGGCCTCGTAGGCGGCGTCCTCGGAGACCGCCGCCACCGCCACCACCGGGTCGCCGACGAAACGCACCTTGTCGGGGCAAAGCGCGTGCTCGTCCTGGGAGACCGGCAGGATGCCGAAGGGTACCGGGAAGTCGCGGCCGGTCAGGAAGCCGAGCACGCCGGGCACCCGCTCTGCCGCCCCGAGATCGATGGCGGCGATGCGCGCGTGCGGCACCGTCGACCGCACCAGGCGCAGGAAGGCCATGCGCGGGAAGCTGATGTCGTCGGCGTAGCGCGTCGCGCCGGTGACCTTGGCGCGCCCGTCCACCCGGCGAAAGGGCCTGCCGATGATGTTCGGCTGGCGCGCTGGCGTCGGCTCCGGCGGCGGCTCGGGCCTCTGGACGGGATCTGCCATGTCGTGGATGTCCTCTCAGCGCGGCGCGGGGCCGGAGGCGGCGCCCCCGGCGCCGCCATCGTCGCGAGCCACCGCGGAGAGGCCGGCGGCGCGAGCCGGGTCGGGCGGGGCGGCGGCCTGCCGTCCAGCCGGCGGGTCAGCCGCCGGTGCCAGGTGCAGGCGGGCCGCCGTGGAAGGCGGCGGCATGGTGGGCAGTACCGCGCCGTACAGCGTCTCGGCGTCCGGCGTCCATTCCTCGCCGCGCAGCTGGGCCGCCGCCCCCAGGACGGCGTCGACGATCTTGTGGTAGCCGGTGCAGCGGCAGAGATTGCCGGCCAGCGCCTCCTGGATCTCGCCGCGCCCGGGCCGCGGATTGGCCGCCAGGAGGGCCTTGGCCACCATCAGGATGCCCGGCGTGCAGTAGCCGCACTGGGCGGCGCCGAGATCGGCAAACGCCGCCTGCAACGGGTGCAGGCGGTTGCCGAGCTGCATACCTTCGACGGTCTCGATGGCGCGCCCCTGCACCTCCATCGCCAGCGCCAGGCACGACAGCACCGGCCGCCCCTCCACCAGCACCGTGCACGTGCCGCACTCGCCCAGCTCGCAGCCATGCTTGGTGCCGGTCAGGCCGCACTCCTCGCGCAGCACCTCCAGCAGCGTGTGATGGCCGGGCGCCACCACCGCGCGCTCCTCGCCATTGATCGTCAGCCGCAGCAACGCGGTCTCGGACATCCGTTCAAGCCTCGGGGTTCAGATCTCATGGTGGTGCAACGCCGGGCTGCGGTCGGACCTCTTCCAAGGCACGGTCGAGTCCCGCCGGCAGCCTCGCGCCGCACCGGACCCACCATGATATCGCCTGGCGGCCGAAAGACGCGAGCCGCCGCACGGGGGGGTAGTGGGGTATTAGTGTGTTGCCGGTCCCGCCAGCCTGAAACCGCGTTACGGTCCTCCCTGAAAGGGAAGGACCGCTCCTCCCCGCCACCAAGGACAGCGGCCCCGAACGGAGCTGTGACCCTCCGCCCGGAGCCTAGCCACGCAGAGGACTGAGCCTATGCGCAGCCGAGAGAAGTCTACCCCGCCGCCCTGGATCGAAGGCGAATCGTTCAGGGAGACCACGCTGCACCTCATCGACGATCCGGCCGACAGGGAGGCTTTCCGCCACGCCGGCCGGGTGCTCTACGACCTGGCGGTCGAGTCGACACGCGAGGTCGGAACGATTCCGGCCGATCCGTCCATCACCCGCGCCGAGCTGCGGGCCGTGGCGGCCGATCTACGCTACACCGGTGGCTACTGCGCCGCGATCCGCCGCTCGGCCGAGGAATGCTCCCTCGACGCCGACGATGAGGAGCTGGCCCGCTTCGCCGGCAAGCTCGCCGGCCAGGTGGGCGCCCTGGTCGACAAGATCGAGCGGAGGCTGTCATGAACGGGCGCCTGGCAGTCGATCGCGTCCAGACCGGCGTGCGCATGGAGCGGCGCCTGGTCAAGGTACTCAAGGCCGTTGCCGAGCTGCGGGACCTGGCGCTCGGGGAGCTGCTGGAGGAGCTGGTGCGGGACGCCTTTGCCGGCCGGCAGACGTTCTCAGTCCCCGCCTTGGCACAGGTCGGGGAGCTGGCCCGCATCTACGGCCTGGACTCGCCTGCCGGCGGCAGCGGCCGGGAGGGGGACCGAACCGATGCCCTCTGATGAACGAGTAGCCCGCCAGGTGGGCCAGGCACTCCGGCGCCTGCGGCTTGACCTCGACTTTGGACTGAAGCAGGTCGCAGGGCGCGCCGGGATCACCGTCGCGATGCTCAGCCGCTACGAGCATGGGCACCACTGCCCCTCTCTCCCGAACCTGGTCAAGATCCTCCGGGCGCTCGACTGCACGGCGGAGGAGTTCGGCAACACTCTCGGGCCGTGGGGGTGCCTGCCGTAGTGCGCACCTGCCGCCCCTCCCGCGTCTCCGTCATGAAGTCGACCACGTACACCGTCCGGGCCAGCGCCGAGCAGGCCCGGCGGTGGGCGCGGGTCGCCCGCTACCTCGGCTACCGCTCGATCAGCGTATGGTTGCACGAGCTGGCGGACGAGCAGGCCCTGCGGGTCGAAGAGACAATCTCGCCGAAGTAGAGTCTCGGGACGGGCGCCGCCCTTTGGGGGCGAGCGCCCGCCTCCTTTTCCTTCGTGTTAAAATAGCGGTTAACTTCTTGGGGAGACGCTATGGCAACCCCTGGCGAATTTGCCGCGTTCTTGGATCAAGTCGGCGAAGAGTGCGACGCGGACCTGCATACGAGGACAGAAGTTGCGAAGCGGAAGGAGGCAGTCCGACAGGACTTTCTTCTCGAGTTTGACGCCGCCGAAGAAACCGTCATTCTTCCGGTGTTTGAACAGGCCGCCGAGCGTTCCACGAAAGCCTTTCATATTCGAGTGACGCCGGGGCGCGGCAAGGGCATCGCAGAATTGATAATCACGATTCAGCGCGGCCCGAAGGAATCAATTACCGGCCGGTTGCGGTACCGGGCGAATCTCCCTCTGAAACAGATGGACCTAGAAGGACAGACAAGAGAGGGAGGACTCATAGATCATACGCCCCTGCCACCGCCTCGCGAATTGACCGCCGAGGAGGTTACAAGACACGTTACAGAGTTCATTAAGCGTTTCGCCCGCGAGGCGTGAACATGTCAAACGAGCCGGAAACGACGGAAGAGCTGATCGCGCTTATCCTTGATCTTCGCGGCAAGCGTACCTTGCGGAAGGATGCGGAGAGGCCACAAGTGCGCCGCCGTCGCCCGCTTTCAATCCTTGAGCGCCAAGAGGTATATGCGAAGACCGCCGGCCACTGTCACATCTGCGGCGGAATCGTTGATAAGAAATGGCAGGCCGATCATGTACTCGCGCGTAGCGGCGGCGGTAGCACAGAAGCCGACAACTACCTTGCCGCGCACATGCTCTGCAACAACTATCGATGGGATTACCTACCCGAAGAGTTCCAGATTATCTTGAAGCTTGGCGTTTGGGTTCGTACTCAAATCGAGCAGCAGACTCCGCTCGGCCAGCAACTCGCGAGTGGATTCATCGCGCACGAGAAGGCCCGCCGCAAGCGGCGGAAGGACGCACCGCGTGCCACTGAACGGAAGGGCCGAGGAACCATCATGAACGCATTCATCAACGAACACGGCATTCCGCCGGAAACAATCATGCTGACATCGGGCGCGGTGGACGTGCCGAAGTTCTCTTGGCGGTTTCGATCTTGGGTGGGCGAACCCATAAGAGACACATACGGCGGGAAGGCCGTTGTGGACTGCGAAGGGTCTCCCGTCTTTGCGGAACTCGCCATAATTCATGTTCTTAGAGGGCATGGCTTCGACGGAGCCGTATGGGTGGACAGCTACCGGAGATGCTTTCGCGAGGCCATGCCTCCGGCCGCTTGCACGCTTCCCGCGCACGCGCGAGACATCTATGATCGCATCGCAACTATCAACAACGGGCGGCGCGGTTGTTGGGACGTGCTTGCGTGGAACGCGGAGGGGGTTACGTTTGTGGAATGCAAGCGTAAAGGAAAAGACCGCGTGACTTCCAACCAGGTGAAATGGCTGGAATCCGCCCTGGGGGCCGGGCTGCACCTTGAGAATTTCGCCATCTGCGAGTGGGAGATCGAATGATCTAGAATCCCGTTGTACAGGCGCGGCTAGGAAGTCATGAGCCGAAAGCCGGGTCCCCGTAGCCCGGCCCGCCGCGCCCGTTTCCCCTTCCTCTACGGGGCACCTCGGGGGGTGCGGTCCTGGCTAAGCGCAAGCGCGAGCCCACCATTACGTTTGAGCACGTCCAAGAGGCGCTACGGCGAGCGGGCGTCGATCCAGAGACGAGCATCAAGGTATTGGGAACACTCCTGGCTGTTCGGCACGAAGGGCGCAACCTGGGAGGCCGACCGCTCGAAGACGACGCCCAGCGAATAAAGCTCATGACGGCCATGGTGAAGGCAGGGGTTTCGCGCTGGGCGGCGGCTGGCGCGGCCACCGCCGGTCTACCAGAGTCCACGAGAAGCGCGACCAGGAAGAGGATCTACCGGAAGTACAGAACCCCGGAGTAGGCATTGCTCAAAACTGCCGCACTGGTTTTGAGTAACGGCGGCGCCAGTTTCAGGAAACAGGTGCAGCGCGATAAAAGCATTGCGCCGCCTGCGGCCAGGCACTTACCCTCAAAAAGTCGAAAGCCCCGGTTAGTGGCCGGGGCTTTCAGAGAACCCTGGCATGAGCGGCCCGGTGCTCTCGACAGGCGTAGCTTACCTCACCGCAGCCGCTCGCGCCACCCTTCGAGGGAGGCAGCATGCGGCACTTCTACCGCAGTCCTCATCCCTGCTTCTGCTGGCTCCTCGGGATGCTACGGGCCTGTCGGCCCCGCTCCCTCATACCGGCCCGCTTCGGCGACCTCCCGTCGAGCGGCGCGGATGATGCGCTCCCGTAGCCAGTCGGACAAGCTCACTCCTGCCAGGGCCGCCGCCTGGCGGATCAAGGCGTCATGCTCTGGCAGGAGTCGGATTCGGAGGGCGGCGGAGTGGGCGCGTGACTCTTCCTTCTTGGGCCTAGCCATGCTGTCGAGCGTAAGCCCTTTGGGCCTACAAGTCAATCCAAGGAGAGTCGCCAGTGCCACTTGACAGCGTAGGCCCCATGGGCTTACAATAACTCTAGCGTCGAAGGAGGACGAGACACCCTGAAACCAAGCGGCCCCGACAAGAGCGGGAACTCTCGCCGGGGCCAAGAATCCGCCAGCCGAAGCCAGCGAACCCCACAAGTTCATTATGGCACGGCGCGGCGGGCCGAAAGCGAGCCGCCATGACCTGCCACAGCTGCCAAGCCGCCAACGCCAAGAAGTTCGGGAAGGACCGGCGCGGGAATCAGCGCTATCGCTGCCGCACCTGCCGCAAGACTTTCTCCGAGCGGCCGGCGCGGCCCCTGGGCGCGATGCGCCTGCCGGTCGAGAAGGCCGAGCTGATCCTGCACCTGCTGACCGAGGGGAGCGCGATCCGGGCCATCGAGCGCATCACCGGGACGGAGAAGAAGACCATCCTGCGGCTGCTCGCCCAGGTCGGCGCCGACTGCGAGCGGATGCTGTCCGACCTGGTGAAGGGGGTCGCCGTCGAGGACGTGCAGGCGGATGAGGTTTGGGGCTACGTCCGCTGCAAGGAGGGTACGAAGGAGCGGCGGGGAATCGCCGACCCGGAGGCGGGTGACGCCTACTGCTGGATCGGCCTTGAGCGGCACTCCAAGCTGGTGCTCGCCTGGCACCTCGGCCGGCGCAACAAGTGGGACGCGCACGACTTCATGGAGAAGCTTGCGGCGGCTACGGCCGCCGGCCGCTTCCAGCTGACCACGGACGGCCTGAACGCTTACCCTGATGCGGTCGAGTACAACTTTGGCGCGCAGGTGGACTACGCGCAGCTGGTCAAGGAGTTTGGCGCGGAGGGCGGCGCCGAGCAGCGGCGCTACGCCCCGCCGCGCCTCATAGGCGCCGAGAAGATCGCCGTCTCAGGCAACCCCGACGAGGCGCGGATCTGCACCTCGCACGTCGAGCGGGCCAACTGGACCTTGCGCGGCCACCTACGCCGGATGACCCGGCTGTCGAACGGCTTCAGCCGCAAGCGGGCCAACCTGCGGGCTGCGGATTCCGACGAAGCCGGCCACCCATTCCGATCGAAGCCGGCCACCCTGTCGGAGCGTAGCGACGAGTGGGGCTCATGGTTGATCGAAGTGGCCGCCTTGGCCACTGGTGGCGCCTGTGGAGTCTGTCATGTTTCTTCTTCCCTTCCTGGGGGTATGTGACCTCGTCGCCGCGGCTGTGCGTAGCTGTGGAAATCCCGGGGGTGGGTGAGTGGCGGGCAGGGATTTCCAACGGGTGTGGAAAGGTCCGGGGAGGCGGGTGGGTGGTGGCCCGGAGCTTTCCATACCCGGGCAGATTCCACAGCCGGGGTGGGGGGCTTGCAGGGTGGGGGGTAGGCGCCGGCGGCGCGCCGCGACCGGGACCTTCATGATGGGCTCTCCGCCGGCGGGACGAGCGCGTTGTGCTTGCGCCGCGACTCGCCTTTGAGCTTGAGCTGGTAGGCGTTGTGGACCAGCCGATCGAGCAGGGCGTCCGCCAGCGTGGCGTCGCCGATCGCGTCGTGCCAGGTGTCGACGGGGAGCTGGCTGGTCACCACCGTGGAGCGGCAGCCGTAGCGGTCTTCCATGATCTCCAGCAGGTCCCGGCGCTGAGCATCGCCCAGCGGATGCATGCCCCAATCGTCGAGGACCAGCACCTCAATGCGAGCCAGGTTCACCAGCAGCTTCGAGTACCGTCCGTCCGCCTTGGCGGTGCCCAGCTCGGACAGCAGGCGCGGCACGCGGTGATACGCGGCGGTGAAGCCTTCACGACATGCTTTCTGCGCCAGCGCGCAGGCCAAGAAGCTCTTGCCGGCGCCGGTCGGTCCGGTGATCAGGACGTTGAGGCGTTGGGAGACCCACTGGCACGAGCACAGCGACAGGAAGAGCGACCGATCCAGTCCGCGGGGCATGCGCAGATCCACGTCCTCGACCGCGGCGGCCTGGCGCAATCTCGCCTTGGCGAGCCGGTCCTTCAGCCGGCGATTCTCGCGCTCCGTCATCTCGCGATCCACCAGCAGGCCCAGGCGCTCGGCGAAGCCGAGCTCATCGAGGCCGCTCATCTGCAGCTGCTCCTCGAGGCCTTTGAGCATGCCGGTCAGCCGCAGCGCTTGGAGCTTCTCCAGCGTCGGATGGGTCAGCATGGCTTGCCCTCCTCGCGGTAGTACGAGGCGCCGCGAAGATTCTCATGGGCGAGCGGCCGCGCCGCCAGCAGCTCGGTGTCCGGCTCCGGCTGACGATCCAGCCCCACCAGCAGGATCGAGCGCACGCTGCGGTACGAGGCGGCGCCGACCTGCAGGGCGCGCTGGCAGGCCGCATCGAGCCGCTCGCCGCCGTAGCGCTGACTCAGGCGCATGATCCCCAGGCACGAGCGGAAGCCCTGCTGCGGATGGACCCGCGTCGCCATCACCGTTGCGATGAGACCGGCCACCGAAGGGCCGGCTTGCTGTGCCCAGCGCACCAGCCGCTCGGGCGTCCACTCCGCATACGCCCGATGGGCCTGCGGCATGTGCTCGTCCTGCGTCGTGTGCGCTCCGCGACGAAAGCTGCGCAGGTGGCTCGCCACGCGCTTGCTCTTCGCGAAGCACTCCACAGTCTTGGCGCTCACCCGGACGTCGAGCTGCTGGCTCACCAGCTGGTAGGGCACGCTGTAGTAGTGGCCGTCGACCTCGACGTGGTAGTCGATGTGGACTCGCGCTTTCTTCCACTCCGCGTATGTGAAGCGCTCCTCGGGCAGCGGTCGCAGAGCCGGCCGCTCGAGACTCTCGAACAGCGACCGGCGCGAGCCTGGCAGCTTGCGGAAGGGCCGGTCGTTCAACGGGCCGAGAAGCTCCCGGATCGCCTGGTTGAGCTCGGCGAGCGAGAAAAACTGCCGATGCCGCAGCCGGGCCAGGATCCATCGCTGCACGAGCTGCACGCCCGACTCGACCTTGGCCTTGTCCCGGGGCTTGCGCACCCGCGCTGGCATCACCGCGACACCGTAGTGCACCGCCAGATCCTGGTAGGTCGGGTTGAGCTCCGGCTCGTAGCGACAGGCGCGAGTGACGCCGCTGCGAAGATTGTCCGGGATCACCAGCTCGGTGAGGCCGCCGCCGAATTCGAAGGCCCGTACGTGCGAGCCGATCCAGTCGGCAAGACCCTGGCTCCACGTCGCCTCCGCGAAGGTGTAGCTGCTCGCGCCCCACACCGCCACGAAGACCTGCGCCTCCCGCACTTCCCCGGTCCCAGCGTCCACCACCGGCACCGTCGCGCCGCAGTAGTCCACGAACAGCTTCTCGCCGGGCCGGTGCACCTGGCGCATGCACAGGTCCAGCTTCCCCCGCCAGGCCCCGTACAGCTCGCAGAAACGGCTGTACTGGTAACCGCCCGGCTGCCGCTCCCGGTACTCCTGCCAGACCAGGCTCAGCGTCACGTCCTTGAGCTTCAGCTCGTCATGCACCTGCACCCAGTCCACGGCCGGTCGCTCGCGCCGCGGCGGCCGCCACGCCGGCGGATAGAGCCGTCGCTCGAGCTCCTCGCCACTCCACCTCTCCCACCCCGCTTCCAGCACGCCAGCCCTCTGCGCTCGCTCCAGGTACTCCGCGACGCTCGCCCTCCCGACACCGCACACCCGACTGGCCTGCCGCTGGCTCAAACCGCACACCAGAAGCAGCCGCAACACCTCCTGAATTTTCCTCATGCTGAGTCTCCGTGCCGGCATCTCCCTCCCTTCGTCGTGAAGGGCGAGGATGCCACAGCGTCGGAGCCCAACTCGTCGCTCGTTCCGACCGGAAGGCGGCCACCCTTCCGATCGATGCCGGCCACCCTTCCGACGACCACCCACAAGTGGCCGCCTTCGCGTCGGAAAGGGTGGCCGCCTTCACCCCGGAACGGTGGCCGCCTTCACGTCGGAATCCCTGGCCGCCTTCATCCGGAATACGCATGCGGGCGGCGCTGGCGCTCTTCTTCGCGTACTACAACTTCTGCCGGATGCACAAGAGCATTCGCATGACTCCGGCGATGGCAGCTGGCCTGACCCGGCGCCCGTGGAGCATCGGGGACCTGCTGCGGGCGGCACAAGCCCATTGACACCTCGCCGTGCGGGTTCCATTCTTCCGAGCATGAGCAAGGACCATGGACTTCCCCCCGCCCGCTGGTTCTACTACCCCGACAAGGCCCCTCCCCTCATGACCGAGGTCTGTTGCGCAGTTCGGCCCCCCCGTAGAGGGCAGCCATCTCTGACCTTGGCGAAGCTGCGGCCAGACGGAAGGTGGGAGGTGGATGGAATCCTGGGGCCGGCAGAGCTAAGCGGCGTGTACGCCTGGCTATCAACCGAGCTGCCCACCCCGCCAAGAAAAGCCGGCTAGCAACACACTAGGGCACCACTACCCACGGGGGGACAGGGGGGTAGTGTCCGCCGGCACCTGGGCTTGGGGACGATACTGCGATATTTCCAATATTACTACACTAGAGTGCGAAGCGATGCGAGCCGCCCGGTAGTGTCCTCACTACCAGCTTCCTGATCGGCGATCGCCGCCCACGCCTGCCGGATCGCCGCGCGTCAGCCGTGCTGCCCGTTGCCGCCGGGGGGCAACGGGATCAGCACCATCGTCGCCGGGTCGCGTCGCTTCGCGAGCAGCCGCGGACATTCGCCGGCACTGCCGCCGGGCTCCTCGATAGCGACCTGGAGCCGCGCCAAGTCGAAGGCATCCTGGACGCTCCGGTGAAAGCCGATGGCCTGGTAGAACGTGGTGGCGAAGGTGATCGCTGTCCAGTCCCGCAGGGCCTGCGTCATGCCGAGCACGCAATCGACGTGGTCGGCGAGCACCTCCGCCTGCTTTGCGGTGTGGCAGGCGTTGAGCACCACGCATTGCACACCCAGTTTCGCAAAGAGCCCTCCCAGCGCATGACTGCCGAGAGCCCGCGCGCCTCCCGCCGGACCCTCGATGAGGATCCCTCGCTCGGGATCGCCGTGCCCCGCGAAATGCACGACCTCGGGCCGGTGGGCAAGCAATGCGCGTTGCAGGTCGGTAACGCGGACCGACCATTCCAGCTTGATCTCGAACCTGTCCGCAAGGGCCGCATTACGCAAAGCCCACTCGATCCCTCGGATCTCATGATCGAGCCGGATCCACGACAGCGACGCGGGGTTGGCGGCGAGAAAGAGCATGCGCAGCGGTGCCGGCCGGCCAGTTGGCCGTGGCTCTTGCCGCGGTCGATCGCTGGCCGAGACGGCCCCCTGGTGGGGTCCTTCACCGAGTGTGGTGGCGGCCCCGCTCGCCGGCCCCTTGCTCGCCAAACGACCACGCCACGATTGCAAGATCGCATCGACGTCCGAGCCGGGAGGCCGGTCGAGCAGCTGCCGGAGCAGGTCGTCGGGGATCGCCAGCTCGCGGCCGGAGCGCAGGTACTCCTGCCGCTGCTGCGGCGCCGGTGGCAGGGCCTGACGGTGCGCCGTCGGCGGCGGCAGGCGCGCCCCGAACTCCACGCCACGAGCCAGCTGGCCGCGTCCCTGCTTCCTGAGCTCCTCGCAGATCTTCGCTTCCAGGTCCCAGGCTTCGTCCCGCGTCGGCTTCGCCAGCGGTGCCAGCCCCAGATCCGCCATCTTGCCGCGGACCCGCTCGAGCAGGTCCGCCACCGCGCCCGGGCGCCGCTTGCCGGTCAAGGCATAGAACAGGCGCGGCAGCACCCGTCCCAGCTCGATGGCGACCAGCAGATCTTCAGTCACCGCTAGGCAGTCGATCAGAGATCTCCAGGTACAGGAAGATCAAAGCCAGCAGCTCGGCGCCGAACGAGAGAATCGACAGGGTCTCGGCATTGAAAAGGTGCTCGTGGTGGCCCCCGTTCATGCTGTCGACCGTCAGGAACCCGTACACGTAGCGCTCGCTGCGCGGTACCAGCTCCTGGTAGGAGATCGGCACGACGAGTGCGGCCCTGTACCGCTTGCTCCATTCTGCGTTGGCGTTCTTGTACTTGGCCAATGTCAACAGGTCATTGGACATGAAGTACTCGCTCTCGTGGTAGATGATCTCCACGAAATCACTGTTCTGGGTCAGCTTGTAGCCAGCTCTCCTGACCTCGCGCTCGGGATGGTTGACCTTCGTGAAGTGGTCACGATCCAGCGTGATCACGCAAAGCTCCTCGTCCTCGATGTCGGCGATGCCGCTGTTGACACCGATCATGCTCCTCGCCATCAGCCCGGTGACCCGCGCCTTGACCGAGATCGACAGCTCTTCCTGGATGTCGCGGGAGCGGAGCTGGTGCTGGAGAATCTTCAGCAGCTCGCTGATCACGGAGCTCAACGAGTGATCGAGCAGCTCGTTCAGGCTGCTCTTCCGGTAATTGAAACGATGACGATAGATATCGATCTCGGAGCCGGCCTCCTGGTAGAGCGCCACCTTCGTCTTGCGCATGAGGCTGTGGTAGATCTGGATCTGAAGGCGAATTAGCTCGCGAATGCTCTTCAGCTGCTCGCTCGCCGTCAACTGATAGGCTTTCTTCGAATTGAGCACCTGGCGATAGCGCAGGAAGAAAAAGCCGGTCAGAATGAGGAGCGAGATGAAAACGAAGTCGTCGTGTACCAGAAGCGTTCGCGGCGAAAGAGTTTGCGCGGCCCAGATCCACCACGTCATGACGATGCTCACCAGGGAGCAGGTCAGGGCGACCGCGAGCAGGACCCGCTCCGGGTAGGGGCTCGCGTCGATCTTGTCGATATCGAAATCCTTCTTGGGCATGCCGGATCTCTCCCACGGTGGTCTGAGTGCGAGAGCGTCGGCGGCCTCTCGCCGAGGTGACTTGCCAGGTTGAGCGGTGAGTCTCCGCTAAGATTGACATGTTCTTTCCCAAGAGGCAACCGGCGCTCGCCTGCAAGGGAGAGCCGGCTGCCGGGCAGGGCGAGCCGCTGCCGCTGATCAGTCCCGCAGGGGTTCGAGCTGGCCCAGCACCGTCGGGATCAGCTCGGCCACCGTCGGATGGATGTGCATGGTCCGCTGCAGCACGGTATAGGGGGCCCTGGCGGCCATCACGTCGAGCAGGCAGTGGACGGCCTCGTCGCCGCCGGTGCCAAGGATGGCAGCACCCAGGATCTGCTTGTCGGTCGCGTCCACCAGCACTTTCATGAAACCCAGGGTCTCGCCCTTCTCGATGGCGCGGCTCACCTTGGTCATCGGGCGCCGCCCGATCAGCGCTTTCCTGCCGGCGCGCCGCACCTCGGCCTCGGTCATGCCGGCCCTGCCCAGCGGCGGATCGACGAACAGGGCGTAGGTGGGGATGCGGTCGCTCACCCGCCGCGCCTCGCCGTCCAGCAGGTTCGCCGCGACGATCTCGAAGTCGTTGTAGGCGGTGTGGGTGAAGGCGCCCCTGCCGTTGCAGTCGCCCAGCGCCCAGATGCCTGGCACGTTGGTGCGCAGCTCGTCGTCGACGGCGATGAAGCCGCGTTTGTCCTGCGCTACGCCGGCGTCCGCCAGGCCGAGATCATCGGTGTTGGGCCGCCGGCCCGCGGCCAGCAGCAGGTGCGAGCCGCGGACCTCGGGTGCGCTGCCCGCGCAAGCGACGTCCACCGTGATCTCGCCGTCCTGCTGGGCGGCGCGGACGCACCGGGAGCCCAGGTGGAGGTGGATCCCCTCCCGTACCAGAACGTCGGCGACCGCGGCCGAGACGTCCTCGTCTTCATGCGCCAGCAGGCGCGGTGCCCGCTCCACGATCGAGACCTCGCTGCCGAAGCGCCGGTACATCTGGCCGAACTCGAGGCCGATGTAGCTGCCGCCGACGATCAGCAGGTGGCGGGGGAGGAAATCGACCGCCATCATCGACGAGCTGGTGAGGTAGTCGATCTCGCCGAGGCCGGGCAGCTCGGGGATCGCCGGCCGGCCGCCGACGTTGACGAAGATCCGCGGCGCGGTGAGCCGCTCGCCGCCGGCGCTCACCTCGGTCGGCGAGAGGAAGCGGGCGTGCGCCTGGAAGACCGCGCAGGTTTTCATGCCGCGCAGCGATTTTTCGACCCCCTTGGTGAAGTCGTCCACCACGGCATCCTTGCGCGCCTTCACCCGCTTCATGTCGACGCTCACCTGGCCGGCGCCGGCGCCGCCGAGGGTCACGCCGAATTCGGCGGCGCGACGGGCCAGATGGGTGGCGTAGGCGCTGGCCACCAGCGTCTTGGTGGGCGTGCAGCCGGTGTTCACGCAGGTGCCGCCGAAGTGCCCGCGCTCGACGACCGCGATCCTCATCCCGGCCTTGACCAGGCGGGCGGCGAGCGCCGGGCCGGCCTGTCCGGTGCCGATGATGATGGCGTCGAAGCTTGTGGTCACGGGGTGCTCCGTCGAGCTTGCAGGCCGTCCGCTTGCCCGGTGGGCGGCCTGGTCCGCCGGCCCACGGGCAGCCGCGGTTGACACGCTTCGCTCCCGGAGCACATAACATACAGGTTTCAGCGGCAGGCCGCACCCGATCCGCGGACGCGGGCGCCGGCGCAGTGCCGCAATGCCGCGATGTCCCGATGCCGCGATGGTTTCCTGTACGCTCCGTTAGCCACTCCCTTCGCCGGATCGCTGCCGCCCTTGACCATCTCTAGCCGCCGCGTCGCGCTGCTGGCGCTGGCCATCCTTGGACTGACCGTCGGGGGCTGCTCGCCGGGAGGCCCCTCCGGCGGCCGGTCGGGTGCGGGCCGCGGCGAGGCCGCGGTGACCCTTTCGCCGGCGGCCGATCCGCCGCTGATCGAATGGCGGCGCCCGGCGCCGCTGCCGCCAGCCGGCGAAGCGTCTCCGGCGTTCCCTCCCGGTCCGCAGCCGGCGCCTGTGCCCGGGACGCCGCTTGTGGCCCTGCCAGTGGCGCCGCGCGTAGCTCTCTCTGGGACAACGCCGGTGGCTGTCCCGAGGGCGCCACGGGTGTCCGTCTCCGGTGCGCCGACGGTTTCTGGCCACGGAGCGCCTCCGGCGTCGCTGGTGTCCGGCCCCGGGGCGCCGCTAGTGGCGCTCCCCGTGGTGCCGGCCGCCGCAGCCGCATCGCGAGAGTTGGTCTCGATCGGCCTGGGAGGGCTGTGGATCGGCCCGGAACCGCGGCATCCACAGGAGCTGCGGCCCGTGAGGGACCCGCGGCATCCGGAGCGCCCGCGGCAACCGGAGAGCTCCGGGCAGCCCGAGGCGCAGGAGGACATGCCACGCGTTCACTACCTGTTCACCCGCCGCCAGCGCGCCGACGACCTGGCCCTGTTCGCCCGCGAGTACGCGCCGTTCCGGCTGGCCGGGGACGGCCCACCCGGCGCCAGCGCCACCGGTAACGCAGCCGGCCGTATAGGCGCCGGCAGCAGCGGCGGCGGCGGCACCGGAGGCTCTGGTGGCAGCCCTGGCGGTGGCTTGGGTCGCAGCTCTGGCAGCAGTCCCAGCGGCATCTCCGGCGGCTACCTTGGCGGCGGCTTGGACGGTGCCCGCGGCGGCGAGCTGATTTTTCATGGTCACGGCACCATTGTGGCCAGCGCCGCAGAGCGGCGGATGATCTTCGAATGGGCTCGTGCGGTCACCGTCGAAGCCGGCGGCGATGGCAGCGCGGTGCCTTACGGATTGGCCCTCGCCTGGCACCGCGGCGCTTCCGGCAGCGGCGTCTGCGACGACCTCGTGGTGTACCTGAGCGGCGAGGTGCGGGCCGGTTCCTGCGGTCAGGGCACCGAGGTCAGCGGCCGCCTGCAGGGTGATCGCCTCGAACGCCTTTATGAATGGGTTGACGGACTGGCGGCTTTCCAGCAGGCGGGAGAGCAGGGCGTACGCGCCGACGAGCTGCTGGAGCGGCTCATCTTCGCCGGGCGCGGGCAGCGCCGGGCTTCGGGATCCGAGATCGCCGCCATCACGGCCTTCGCCGGTTCGCTCCACCGCGAGCTGACGGGGGTCGCGGCCGGGCCGTCCCCCGCTTCCACGACCCATGCCGCGGCACTCGCGGCACCGCCTGCCGAGGACTCAGCTGCTGGCGCTGCCGGCTCGTCTGGCCCTCCCGACTCGCCGGCGACCGCCGCCGCTCCACCGCGGAAGCCCGCCTCGCCGCCGCCTACCTCCTCGCGTCGCGCGCCCGCCCCGCCGCCGTCCGCGATCCCGCCAAGCCCGCTCGGCTCGCCGCCGGCTGTCCCCGTCCCCGGTACCACGCCGCCGGCGCCCGACCAGCCACCGCCGCCTCCGCCCTGAACAGAGGCTACCAGCCGGCCGCTCGCGGCGCCTGCATGCAGGCCGCGCGAAGGGGAACGGAGGAACCGTGCTCCACGCCGGCGGCTTCGCCGCCGGGGCGCACATCAGAGCGCGGGCTTGCCGTCAGCCTTGACGTCCTTGACCGGCTTCCAACGAGCTGCCGTAAGGTCCTGGAGGGAGATCCGCCAAAGTCCATCCGCCGCAATCCGGCCGCCGAGCCAGAGCTCGTCGGCACCGAGCGCGGCCGTCATCGGACCGGACGAGACCGTCAGCCCATCAAGCAACACCCGCTCGAGGACGTTCTGTGAGGGATCGAAGCGATCGAGAGCGAGCCCGTCGACGGTCGAGACGATGAGATAGAGAACGCTCTCTCTTGGCCCACAGAGAAGCGCCCGCACGACCCCACGGGGAACCGTCCTCGGCGGGGATCCCTTCTTCCCGAGCTTCTGCCACTCCACTTCGCCACTGCCGACGACGATCTCTCGCTCCGGCTTCTCGGAGGCGGAGAGTTTTTGCAGCCGGTAGCTGTTCCAGGAGGCGAGCCAGATCGCGTCCTTCGGCCCGGTACAGATCAGGAAGTCGGTTTGGGCCTTGATCTGAGCCATCGGGTTGTTGGCCTCCCTGAGCCCGGGAATCTCAGGAATGGGCCCCCATACCACCGGCTGCCAGCGGTCATCCTTGAGCCCCAACACCCGCGGCTCTGTCCGGTTGTAACGAGCCTCCGCGGCGTCCGGAGGTGGGCCCATCCCGGTGACGGCAACGAGCGGGCCAGACCTCGAAAACGTCAGCGACGAGATCACCCAACTCGACCCTGGCGGACGTTGCTCCTTGACGAAGTCGCAAAGCCCGAGTTCGTCCGGTGAGCCCACGACCCATTTCGACCCACTAGGGTCCATGGCCGCGGCGTAGGCGGAATCGGTGGAGAGGGCGCAGGCTAGCTTGCCCAAACGGTGATCGAAGACGGCGCCCGCGCCCAGGCTAAAGACCTCCAGGGTATCCCCCCGCAGCAGGAAGGGATGCCCCTTGCTGTCGGCAGCGAGAAACTGAGTCGCGTTGGCGGCGGTAGCGGTCGCCTCGACCCGGGTTGGGCGAAGCTTCTCGTAGCCTGTGGCGCCGGCTGCGGCTTGGGGCTCCGATCTGGCTCCGGACGGGAGCGCCAGAGACGTGCAGAGTAGGAGGGCCGCGTAGCGCATGCGCATGTTCATAGCCCTGCCTTAAACCCCGCAGATCTGGGTGCAAACGCAATCAATCGTACCGTCGTTGAATACGCAGCATGTGCAGCAGGTGTAGCAGACAATGCCGCGGTCAGAGCCGACTCCACAATGATTGGTGCAAGGCCCCGCACCTGCCGGCACGGCTCGTAGGGCCAGCACCACCACCGCGCACACCACCAACAGAAGGTTCCGAAGTCTCCGGTTCTTCATCACGCGGTTCCTCCAACTTTTAGGGGTACGCCAAATACCGCGAAGCACTATTTTCTTTATAATATGCCAATCGCAATAGCTGGTCAATAGTCATTGCCGATTCTTCCGCGATCCGCCGCTAACGCCGTGTGCGGTGCGGTGGCTGGGCGCTACTTGGCGAGCAAGCCGCGGTAGCCGCGCGAAATCAGCGCCGCCACGTCGGCCAGCACCCGCGGCAGCGCCAGGCCGCCGGGGCAGGCCAGGTAGCGCGGCTCCCAGATCGGGTCGAACTTCTCCTTGTACTGATGCAGCCCCTGGAAGTTGTAGAAGTGCTCGCCGTGGCGGAACACCAGGGTCCCCAGGCGGCTCCACAGCGGCGCGATCGCCCGCCCCTCGAGCCCCGACAGCGGCGCCATGCCGAGGTTGAACCAGCGGTAGCCGTTGGCGCGCCCCCAGAGCATCAGCTCGACCAGCAGGTAATCCATCACCACCGACGGCGCCTCGGCGACGTGCCGCATCAGGTCGATCGACAGCTCCTCCCGGTTGCCGCCCAGCCAGAGATTGGCGAAGGCGATGATGCCCTGCTCGCCCCGCACCAGCGCCAGCGGCAGCCGCTCGAGATAGCCCGGATCGAAGAAACCGAGCGAGAACCCCTTCTCGCGGGTGTTCTTCTCCTTGAGCCAGGCCTCCGACAGCGCCTCGATCTCCGGCATCAGCGCCGCCACCTGCGCCGCCGGGACGATCTCGAAGCGGCCGCCGAGCTCTTCGGTCTTGCGCTGCGCCCAGCGCAGCTTCTTGCGGCCGGCGCCGGCCAGCGAGAAATCCGCCAGCGGCACCCGCGCCTCCTCGCCCAGCTTGATCAGCGACAGGCCCAGGTCGACATAGAGGTGCAGCCGCTTCTCGTTGACCTGGTAGAACGAGCACCAGCCGCCGTGCTGATCGCACAGCTCGCGGAAGCGCCAGGCCAGCTCGGCGCCCTCGGCCTCCGGGCCGACCGGATCGCCCATCGACACCCAGCTGCGTCCCTCGACCCCGAACATCAGCATCGCGCTGCGGCTGTCGTTGAACAGCAGCTGCTTGTCGCCGAGCAGCGCCAGGTGCGCGTAGGTGCGCGGAGCGGCGGCGGCGACGGTGCAGGCGTCCTCGAGGTCGCGCTCGGCGGGCCATTGCGGCCGGTGCACGGCCGGACGCAGCAGCCGCCACAGCGCCACCCCGAGCGCCACCGCCACCACCCCCACCGACGCCCGCAGGAAGCGCGGCGCATTGCCGCGTAAGGTGAACATCCACCATAGCTCGCGCGAGTACTGCATATTCTGATACGAGAAGATCCCCAGCCACAGGGTGCCCGCGACCACGATGGCGGTGGCGGCGATCCAGGGCGGGGTGAACGGCTCGTTGGTGAGCGCCGCCTTGCGGTAGAAATGACGCCGGCAGGGGAGCAGGGCGGCGAGCATCAGCGACAGCGCGATCGCCTCCTCGTAATCGAGCCCCTTGAGCAGCGACACCACGACGCCGGTCGCCAGCAGGCCAACGGTCAGCTGGTAGGCGGCGTCGAGGCGCCGCTGCAGGCCAAGTGCCAGCAGCAGCAGGCCGATGCCGACCAGGCTGCCGACGAAATGCGACAGCTCGATGACCGGCAGCGGCAGCAGCGCGCTCAGCCAGTCGAGCCGGGAACGCACCGCCGGCGTGGCTCCCGACACCAGCAGAATGGCGCCGCCCAGGAAGGTGGTCAGCGACAGCACCTGCGGCACCACCACCGAGACCCGCGAGCCGATGCCGCGGGCCACCCGCAGCACCTGGCGATGGCGCAGGCGGGTCTCGTAGCCGGCCAGCGCCAGGCTGGCGACCAGCAGCGGCGCGAAGTAGTAGATGCCGCGGAACGCCACCAGCGCGCCCAGGATCTGCGGCACCGGCATGGTGGGCTCCAGCCGGGTGAGCAGGTAGAGGATGCTGGCCTCGAGCACGCCGAGGCCGCCCGGCACCTGGCTGGCGACGCCGGCCAGCTGCGCCAGCAGGAAGACCGCCAGCAGCCGCGGGAAATCCAGCGTGCGATGGTCCGGCAGCAATGCATAAAGGGCGGCCGCCGCCAGCCCCCAGTCGAGGCAGGAGAGGGCGATCTGGCAGAGCGCCATGCGCAGGCCCGGCAGCGGCAGCTCGATGCCGCGCATCACCAGCGGCCGGCGGCGGCTGGCGGCGAGCGCCACATAGGCGACGATGAGCCCCAAAAACAGGAAGCCGAGCGGCCGCGAGGTGGCGAGGTCGAAATAGAAGCCGTGCGGCAGCGGTAGCGGCTCGATCGAGAAGGCGATGCCGCTCAGGGTGATGAAACCCAGCCAGAAGGTCAGGAAGCAGAACACCACGACCCGCGTCACCTGGGTGGCGGTCAATCCCCATCCCGAGTAAAGCCTGGCCCGCACCGGCGTGCCGGTGAGCAGCGAAAAGCCGAGGCTGTTGCTGAAGGCATAGCCGGCGAACGAGGCGACCGCGATCTTGCGATAGGGCAGGGGATCCCGGAGGTTGCGGAAGGCCAGCGTGTCGTAGCCGGTCATCGCCGCGTAGCCGAGGGCGGTGCAGAGCAGCGCCAGCAGCACGCGGCTGCGCGGCAGGGTGCGCAGGAACAGCATCACGTCGCGGTAGTGGAAGCCGGCGAGCTGGTCGTGCAACAGCCAGAGGGCGCAGGCGAACAGCAGCACGGTGACGAACGGCGCCGCCTTGCGCAGCAGCTCCCACGGAATCGCCGGGCGCCGCGGGCCGTCCGGAAGCTGCGGCGCCAGATTCTCGGGCGCCTCGGTGTTTGCGTTGCTCATGCGCGCGCCGGCGCTAGCCGGCGAGATGGACCAGGAGGTGGCGGTGGTTGGCGAAGCGGCGATGCTCCCACAGGAAGATCCCCTGCCAGCGGCCCAGGCCGAGCGCGCCGTCGAGCACCGGGATCGACAGCGAGGTGGCGGTGAGCGCCGCCTTGACGTGCGCGGGCATGTCGTCAGGGCCTTCCTGGGTATGGGTATACAGCGGATCGCCCTCCGGCACCAGCCGGTTGAGCCAGCGCTCGAGGTCGCGCCGCGCCGCGGGGTCGGCGTTTTCCTGGATCACCAGGCTGGCCGAGGTGTGCTGCAGGAACAGCGTGCACAACCCCTCCCGCACACCGCTGTCGCTCACCACCGCACGAACCTCGCCGGTGATCTCGTGCAATCCCTTGCCGGGCACCGCGATCGACAGCTCTCGGATCATGGCGGCTGTTCCAGGCCGCCGGCGATCCAGGTCGCCAGCTGCTCGCGCTCGTCCTCGGACAGCGGCATGCCGGCGCTCTCGCACAGGCCGAGCACGTTCTTGACAAAGGCGTTCGCCAGGTCGAGCGGCTGGGTGCCGTTGCCGGCGGCGAAGCGATATCCGGCCGAGGTGATGCCGCGCAGGATGAAGTTGACGCTGGTGCGGGCGACCGGCGCGCCTTCCTCGATGCAGCGGTCGCGCACGGCCTTGGAGGTGCGGGTCAGGAAATAGCCCTCCTCGTTGATCTCCTCGGCGATCTCGCGGAAAACCAGGGCGTACTCGTCGGGCGCCAGGTAGGGCGTATCGGTGATCCGGTGGATGCGGTGGGCGAGCGAGGTCAGCTCGGGGTCGCCGATCTCGAGGTCCTCGGTCTGGTCGAGCGGCGTCTGGTGGAGGTCGGGGTCGAAGAGGTAGCCTGGCCGCGTCGCCGAGACGGCGAAGCCAAGGTCCCCGCTGGCGGACAGCAGGTCGCGGAAGGTGCCCGCGCCGTACCAGCGCGAGGCCGCCAGACCCTCGCCGAAACGGTCCATGGCCGCGTGCGCCGCCCGCGCCATCGGCACCGGGGAGTCGGAGCTCGCCACCAGCCCGCGCACGAACTCGACCAGGGCCTCGATCTGCCGCTGCCGTTCGAGGTCGGCGGCGGTGGGCGCCGGCGCCGCCGCCGATGGGTCGCCGCCGTCGCCGGCCGCCGCCGCGCCGGCCGGCACTGCGCCTGCCGCCGCCCCGGGCGAGGCGGCCTCCGAGCCCGCCGCGCCCGGGCTGGTGCCCTCGGCGCCGGCCATCGCCGGTGGCGCCTCGCCGCCGCCCGGCATGGGGCGAAGGCGCACGCGCCAGGGGTCGCCGTCGACCATCTCGAGGTCGCCGCGGGTGCGGGTCACCGCATCCGAGAGGCCGCGCAGACTGTAGAAACCGAGCCAGTTGCTGTTGGGCGTGAACTGCGGGAAATCGCGGTAGATCCCCGGCAGGTCGGTCGCCAGCAGCTCGCCGGCGGCGCTGACGCGGCCGTGCACCCGGTCGGCGATAGTGCGCAGCAGCTGCGGGGAGGTGGGGCCCGGGCCCGCCGGGTTGCCGCCCAGCGCCAGACCGCCATTGGCACCGCCCGCGCCCGCCGCGCCCTCCAACCGGGGCGCTCCGCTGCCGCCGGTGGCGGCAAGGGAACCGGCGCCAAGCGCCGGTCCGCCCGCCTCACCGCTCGCCGGGGCGCCGAGCGCCGCTCCCTCGCCGCCTCCCGGGTCGTCCCCCGGCGGCACGGCGCAGACCCGCACGCGCCAGGGGTCGCCGTCGACCATCTCGAGGTCGCGGCGCGCGTGCACCACCGCGCTGGTCATGCCGCGCAGGCTGTAGAAGCCGAGCCAGTTGCTGTCGGGTGTGAACTCGGCGAACTCGCGGAAGATGCCGGGCAGATCGGTGGCCACCAGCTCGCCGTCGGCGCTGGCGCGTTCATGGACCTTGGCGGCGATGCGCTGCAACAGCTCGCTGTCGGCCCCCGGCCGCACCGGGCTGCCCTCGCCGATGCCGATCGCCTCCTCGAGGAAGGTGTCCTGGTCGATGAGCAGGTCGCAGGCCGCCTTGTAGGCGGTGGACGCCGGACCGGCGGCGAGCACCACGCTCCGGCGGTCGTGGCGCGACAGGCGCAGCAGGACCGGGGTGAAGTCGGCGTCTCCCGAGAGGATCATGAACTCCTCGAAGCGGGTGACGTGCCCGAGGGCGTCCATGATGTCCATCACCATCTGGATATCGGCGCTGGTCTTGCCGCCGCGGGTCAGCGGTGGGCAGTCCACCACCTCGAAGGCAGAGCGGATGAAGTAAGGGCGGAAGCGGCTGAATTGCGAGGGGTTGAGGTAGCAGCGGCGCGACAGGATCTTGCGCCCCGCCCGCGAGTCGGTGGGCAGGTCCTGTTGCAGCCAGCGCAGCCAGCGCCCGGGGTGGGTGGCGAACTGCTCGGCGGCGCGCGGGTCCTCGTTCTGCAGGCCGAGATAAATGTTGTCGAAATCGACAAACAGGGCAGAGCGCACGTGCGCCGGATGCGGTAACTCCGTCATCGAAACCTCCATGGTGACCGCGGGATAGGTCGGCGACAGCACTTCGAAGGATCGAATCGCCCTTCGGAAGGCGCGTCGATCTTACATCACGTCGCCGCCAGCTCTGCATGCACGCCGAAGGCCAGGGAGGCCGGGCGGGTGGCGGACGGCCGCCGGGGAGCGCGTGCTAGCATACGGCGCGCCGCCGGCCGGTGGGCGTTTCTCCAAGGTCAACCGAAACCTGGTCCGTGCCGTCGCGGTAGTGCAGGTTCGGTGTCCCAGGCGGGACACGACGCGGTGGCATGCTCAAGGAGGTCCGCGATGCACCCCAACGCCCAGATCGTCACCCGCTTCTATGCCTGTTTCCAGGAGCGCGATGCCGCCGGGATGGCGGCCTGCTATCACCCGCGGGCACGCTTCTCGGACCCGGTCTTCCCCGACCTCGACGCGGCGGCGGCCGGCGCCATGTGGGCGATGCTGTGCGAGCGCGGCAAGGACCTGCAGGTGGAGCTCGGGACGGTGGTGGCCAACGACCGGGTCGGATCGGCTCACTGGGAGGCCTGGTACACCTTCAGCGGCACCGGGCGCGCCGTCCACAACCGCATCGACGCCCGCTTCACCTTCGAGGACGGCACGATCCTTGAACACCGGGATAGCTTCGACCTGTGGGCGTGGTCGGCGCAGGCGCTTGGCGCCAAGGGCCGGCTGCTGGGCTGGACCCCCCTGGTCAAGGGTGCCGTGCGGCGTCAGGCCGCCGCCGCCCTGGCGAGCTACCGGGTGAAGCGGGCCAGCGGGGCAGCGGTAGCGGCCGCGGCCGCTACCTGAGTCGCTTTCCGGAGCTCGGCGCTCCTGGACGCAGCCGCGGCGGCGACCGTATGAGATACCGGCCAGGAGCGAAACGTCACCATGAGCGAGCATCTCCGAGACCCTGAGCTGGACAAGCTGGTTCACGAGCTGAACCGCGGCCGCGCCGATGCCATTGCCACCGAGTCAGCCGAGGAGGCAGGCACTATCGCCGGCACCGCTGGCAGTGCCGCCGGCATAGCCGAGGAATCCGCCTTCGAGCCCGTCCCGGACGCCGACACCCTGAAGCCGGCCCGCGCCACCGCGGTGCCGGCGCCGGCGGCCCCGTTGGCGCCGCGGACCCGCCCGGACCGCGATGCGGCAACGGCCTGGCGCGAGCTGCTTCCCGAGCCGCCGGCGCGGGCCACACTCGAGGCCGGGGAGGCGCTCGCCGGGCTGCTGGCGGAGGCCATCCGCCGTGGTGCCAGCGATCTGCTCCTGCTGCCGGGTCAGCCGCCGGTGTTCCGGGTGGACGGCCGCCTCAAGCGCGGCGAGGCCGAAGCGCTGGATGGCAACGATCTCGCGCGCCTGTTCGAGGCGCAGCTGGGCAGCACCGTGCGGCGGGAGATCGAGGAGCGCGGGGCCGCGGACTTCTCCTTGAGCCTGCCGGCGGCGGCGGCGCCGCGCGGGCCGTCGGCGGCCCGCGCCGAAGGCGGCGCGGCGGCGGCCTGGCGGTTCCGGGTCAACCTCCATCGCCAGCACGGCCAGCTGGCGGCGGCGTTGCGCACCCTGCCGCGCGACGTGCCGACGCTGGCCAGCCTGAACCTGCCGGCCACGTTCGCCGAGTTGGTCAAGCCCTCCCGCGGCCTGGTGCTGGTGTGCGGCCCCACCGGGTCCGGCAAATCCTCGACGCTGGCGGCGCTGATCGGCGAGATCAACCGCGGGCGCACGGTCCACATCATCACCATCGAGGATCCGGTGGAGTACGAGCACCGCTCGAACCGCTCGCTGATCGAGCACGTCGAGGTCGGCCGCGACGCCCGCTCGTTCAGCGAGGCGCTGCGGGCGGCGTTGCGCCAGGACCCGGACGTGATCCTGGTCGGCGAGATGCGCGACCTCGAAACCATGGCGACGGCGATCAGCGCCGCCGAGACCGGCCACCTGGTCCTCGCCACCCTGCACTCGAACGACGCGGTGCAGGCGGTTCACCGCATCGTCGACGTCTTCCCGCCCACCCAGCAGGCGCAGATCCGCCAGCAGCTGGCGTTGTCGCTGCATGCCATCGTCGCGCAGCAGCTGGTGCCGCGCGCCGACGGCCACGGCCGCATCCCGGCAATCGAGCTGATGCTGGCCACCTTCCCGGTGCGCCACCACATCCGCAGCGACCGGCTCGAGAAGCTCTACAACGAGATCACCCTCGGCAAGCGCCAGGGCATGAGCTCGTTCGAGGAGTCGCTGGCGCAGCTGGTCCGCGAAGGCAAGATCGAGCTCGACGAAGCCCGCGTCCGCGCCAGCCACCCCGAGGAATTCGACACCCGTCTGCGCGGCTAGCGTCGCGCAACCGTGCGGGACGCCAAGCGGTAGAGCAAGCCGGTGTTAGCTGGCGTCGGCCTGCCTGATGCCTGCCGAATCAGGCCAGGATCTGCCGCACGCAGGCGAGGGTCGACGGCATCGGGCTTTGCCACAGCCAGGAGACGTCGATCCAGAACCAGGGCAGAACCGCCGACGCCAGGCGGCCCGCCGTCACCTTGCTGAGGCGATAGCGGTCCGCGGTCAGCACCTCCACCTGCACCGACTCCACCCAGGGATCGACGACCCAGATCTCGGGGATGCCGGCCTCGCGATAACGGGGCAGCTTGAGGCGCAGGGCGCGCCTGACGTCGTCTGGCGAGGCGACCTCGATCACCAGGTCGGCAGGGCCTGCCAGGCGCTGGGGACCGATCCGGCGGCGGTTCTGGTCGAGCACCACCATGATGTCGGGCTCCGGCGACCATTTCGGATCGAGGCGCATCGGATAGTGAAATCCCTGCGCCACGGCACCTCCGCGCTCGTCGAGGGCATTGCGAAGCAGGGTATGGAGGAACAGGCAGATGTCCTCGTGCTGAAACGAGACCGGCTCGCGAATGACCAGCTGGCCGCCCAGGTATTGATAAGGGCTGTCCGCGCCTTCCTGCTGGTAGAACTCGTCCTCGGTCAGGAAGAGGCCGTCGCGCGTCAAGAGGGTATCTTCCATACCTGAAAGCATACCTGAGGAGAAGCTTTGCGGCAATAAAGAGCCGATCTTGGCAATGAGAGCCCGATCCGCAGTGGTCAGGCCTCTATGTCTCCAGACGGAATCGGGTCTCGCCGATGCGATAGAGGCGGCGCCAGACCAGACGGTTGGTGACCACCACGATGCTGGCCAGCACGACGGTGGCGATCAGCAGGCGATTGAAGTCGCCGGCGTCGGCGGCGGCGCTGATCAGCGAGCCCAGGCCGGTGGCCTGCAGGGTGCGCCCCTTGAAGTGGAAGTACTCGGCGACGATGCTGGCGTTCCAGGCGCCGCCGGCGGCGGTCACCATGCCGGTCACCAGGTAGGGGAAGATTCCAGGCAGGATCAGCAGCCGCCAGCGGTCGAGGCGCCCGAAGCGGAAGACGCGCGCGACCTCCTTGAGGTCGCTGGGGATGCCCATGGCGCCGGCGATGACGTTGAACAGGATGTACCACTGGGTGCCGAGCAGCATCAGCACCAGCGGCGCCACCCCCAGGCCACCGTTGGACCCGATCAGGAACAGCAGCACCACCGGGAACAGTGCCGTGGCCGGCACCGAGGCGGCGACCTGCACGATCGGCTGCGCGATGCGCGCCAGGCGCGGGCTCGAGCCGATGGCGACGCCCGCCGGGATCGCCCATGCGGCGCCGAGCGCCAGCGCGCAGAACACTCGCAGGAGAGTGGCGCCGGTGCCGCGCAGGATGTCGCGCGCGGCGCTGCGGTCGAGCGAGGCGAACTGCATGCCGACGTGCACCAGCGCCCAGGCGGCGGCGGCGATCAGCGCCGCGCCCACCAGCCAACCCATCCAGCCGGCCCAGCGCGAGTGCCGCCGCGGCCGGTGCTGCTCGGCGCGGCGGCAGAACGCCTGATTCAGCCGCTCGGTGAGCGGCGACACCGCGTGCAGCCGCAGCCAGGCGAGCGTGGGGGAGCGCTGCACCAGGTCGAGCACCGCCGACTGCGGCGCATCGGCGCCCTCGACCTGCTCGAACTTGAACTTGTCGGCCCAGGCGATGACCGGCCGCCAGATCAGCTGGTCGAGCAGCACGATGACGCTCACCATCGCCAGCAGGCCCCACAGGATGGCGGTGGTGTCGCCGTCGCTCGCCGCCGTCTGCAGGTAGGAGCCGAGCCCGGGCAGCCGGAAGTCGCGCTTGCCGAGCACGAACATCTCGCACACCATCAGGAAGAACCAGCCGGTGGCCACCGAGACCATCGAGTTCCAGACCAGCCCCAGCGCCGAGAACGGCAGCTCGAGGCGGATCAGCCGCTGCCAGGCGTTGAAGCGGTAGATCCGTGCCGCCTCGCGCAGCTCGGTGGGGATGGCCTTGAGCGAGGCGTAGAAGCTGAAGGCGATGTTCCACACCTGGCCGGTGAAGATCAGCAGGATGGCGCCCAGCTCGACGCCGAGCTGCGAGTGCGGGAAGAGCGCGATCATCGCCAGCATCACGCCGGGCAGGAACGACAGCACCGGGATCGACTGCATGATGTCGAGCAGCGGGATCATCAGCCGCTCCGCCTTCGGGTAGTAGGCGGCGACGTAGCCGTAGACCAGCGAGAAGCCGATCGACAGCACGTAGGCGACGGCCATGCGCAGCAGCGAGTAGGCGGTGTAGCCGGGCAGCGCCGACGGGCGCACCGAGATGACGACGTTGGGGGTGAACGGGCCGAGCCAGGTGCGGGCCAGCGTCAGCATGCCGTAGAACAGCGCCAGTCCGAAGCCGACCATCAGCAGGTCGGCCCAGGAGGCCCCCGGGCGCCGCTCCTCGAAAATCGACGCCGCCGCGGGCCCGGGGGTCGGCTTGATCATCTCGGCGTCCCGCGCGCGGCTCAGCCGGCGGTTAGGTGCAGGCGGCCGCTCTTGGCGTCGTAGTCGAACACCTCGGCGTAGCGGCCCCAGTGGATGGCGGTCTGCAGCTGGGCTTCGGCCTCGGCGGCGCTGAAGTGCTCGTCCAGGATGTCGGAGAAGAAATCGTCCGGCAGCGTGCCGTCGGCCTTGGCGCGCAGCGAGTTGTAGATCTGCCTGAGCAGGGTGACGTGCTGCAGCGCCGCCTCGCGGAACAGGTTCTTGCGGTCCTGGATGTCGGCCTCGGCGAAGGTCTTGCCCTGCTCGGTGATCTCGACGTCGCCCTCCTGCACCCGGATGAAGCCGAGCAGCGAGCAACCCTCGATGATCGGCAGCAGGTCGCTGACCTCCATCACCAGCTCGTCGGCCAGGCTGTAGAGATCGTCCTTGCCGCCGCGGTCGATGAGGATCTCGAGCAGGCCGGCGATGCCGCCAGGCCGGGCGTGCGGGATCATCTGGTAGGCCACGGTGCGCGCCGCCGCCTGCCTGGCGACGGGGCCGACGGGCGGCGCGTGCTCGACGTCGGGTTGCGTCAGCACCTTGTAGATGTGGTCGACGAACTCCAGGAAGCGCCGCGACTTGCGGTCGCGCGGCCGCGGCAGATCGACCTCGAAGTCGGCGCGGATGCGGCCGGGATTGCGGCCCAGCACCACCACCCGGTCGGCCAGCAGCACCGCCTCCTCGATGTTGTGGGTCACCAGAAAAATGGCGCGCGCCGGCATCTTGCGGCTGATCCACAGCTCGAGCAGCTCGCCACGCAGGTTCTCGGCGGTCAGCACGTCGAGGGCGGAGAAGGGCTCGTCCATGAACAGCACGTCGGGCTCCACCACCAGCGCGCGCGCGAAACCGACCCGCTGCTTCATGCCGCCGGAAAGCTCCTTGGGATAGGCGGTCTCGAAGCCGTCGAGGCCGACCGTGTCGAGGATCTTGAGCGCCCGCTTGCGGCGGTCGACCTCGCCGACGCCGCGCGCCGCCAGCGGCGCCTCGACGTTCTCGAGCACCGTCAGCCAGGGGAAGAGGGCGAAGTTCTGGAAGACGATCGAAACGTTGGCCTGCTCGCCGGCGGCCGGGCCGCGGTGCCAGTGCACCTCTCCCGCCGACGGCGGCACCAGACCGGTCAGCATGCGCAGCAGCGTCGACTTCCCCGAACCCGAAGGGCCGAGCAGGGCGAAGATCTTCTCGGGGTAGATCGCCAGGTTGGTGGGCGAGATCACCTCGATGCGGTTGCCCTCGGGCTGGATGTAGTACTTCTCGATCTCGTGCGTCTCGACGATCGGTTCCGCGGCCGGCATCCTGTCCTCGCGTCGGGAGTCATGCGCCAGGCGGGCGCAATTGGGCGGCTGAGCTTTGCATGCCACCCTCCGGCAGTCAATGGAGGCGGCCCCGGTGCCGCCGCGGCCCGCGCCGCGTGTCGACACGGCGCGGCGCGATAGTGACGGCGGTGTGGCGGTGCGCGGGCTCAGGCGTCGTAGCGCAAGGCGACGTTGGGCTCGACGTCCATGGCCCGCTGGCCGGGCACGAAGCAGGCGAAGAGCGCCACCAGCGCCAGTCCGGCCGCCACGATGGTGAACACCGACGGATCGCCGGGCAGGACGGGGAAGACGACGTCGGCCAGCAGCAGCGCCGCGCCGAACGCCACCGGCAGGCCGAGCACCAGGCCGAGCCCCAGCTGCAGGACGCCCTGGCGCATCAGCATGCTCAGGACGTCGCCCCGGCTCGCGCCGAGGGCCATGCGCAGGCCGATCTCCTGGGTGCGCCGCTCGACCGAAAAGGCGATGACGCCGTAGATGCCGACCGCCGCGAGGACCAGGGCGCTGATGCCGAAGACGGCGAACACCGAGGCGAACAGATCGGCGAAGAAGCGGTCCTCGGCGACCCCTTGCTCCATGGTCTTGACGAAGTAGATCGGCGTGTCCTTGTCGATCGCCGCGACCTCGGCGCGCACCATCGCGGTGAGCGACAGCGGCGGCCGGTGGGTGCGGATGACGTAGCTCAGGCGCTCGGTCCCGACCTGCGCCAGCGGCAGGAAGATGCCCTCGCGCTTCTTGTCGCCGAAGCCGTAGAGGCGCAGGTCCGGCACCACGCCGACCACCGTCCGCCAGCCGCTGTCGTGCTCCGACTTGGGCAGCCGCAAGCGCCTGCCCAGCGCATCCTGGCCGGGCCACAGCTTGCGCGCCAGGCTCAGGTTGACGATCGCCACCGGCTGCGATCCGAGGGTGTCGAGGCGCTCGAACTCGCGGCCGGCCAGCGGCTTGACGTCGAGGGTGGCGAAGAGACCGGCGGAGACGACGTCGCTGTGGGCCATCGGGTAGTCGCCGTCGGTCGGGTAGGCGCGGCCCTCGACGGCGAGCGCCGCGGTATCGCCGCCGAGGCTGGGCAGCGAGGTGGTGGCGCTCACCGCCTGCGCCTCCGGCCTCTCCCGCAGGCGCTCGAGCAGGCGCTCGTAGAAGGCGGCGCGGTCGGCCGGCCGCGGGTAGTTGGCCTCGAACAGCGGCACCCGCACGGTGAGCAGGTCGGCGGTCCGGAACCCGAGCGGGACGGTGCGGGCGAGGATGATGCTCTTGACCATCAGGCCGGCGGCGACCAGCAGCGAGCAGGAGAGCGCCAGCTCGGCCACCACCACCATCCGGCTGAGCCAGCCCAGGCGCAGGCTGGTCGAGCCGCGTCCCTCGTCCTTGAGCACCTCGTTGAGCTGGGTCCGCGAGACCTTGAACGCCGGCACGAGTCCCGAGATCGCCGCGGCCGCCAGGGTCGCGGCGAGCGCGAACAGCAGCGCCGGCAGGTCGATGGCGATGTGGATCCAGCCCGGCGGTTCCTTGGCGACGAGCGCCGCGTTGAACAGCGCGACGCCCTCCCAGGCCAGGCCCAGGCCGGCCGTCGCTCCCATCAGGGCGAGGATCATGCTCTCGGTGAGGATCTGGCCGATCACCCGGCCGCGCCCCGCCCCCAGCGCGGTGCGGATCGCCATCTCGCGGGTGCGCTGGCTGGCGCGGGACATGATCAGGCTGGCGACGTTGATGCACGCGATCAGCAGCACGCTGCAGACGGCGCCGAGCATGGTGTAGAACATCAGGCGGACCGCCTTGCCCAGGAAACGGTCGACGATCGGCTGCACATGGGCGCCGAAGCCGCGGTTGGTGCGCGGATACTCGGTGGCCAGGGCCTGCGCGATGGTCGCCATCTCGGCGTCCGCCCGGTCCGCCGTCACCCCCGGCCGCAGCCGGCCGATGACTCCGAAGGGCTCGCCCTTGCCGCGCTCGGTCTTGCCGGGGTCCAGCAGCAGCGGCGTCCAGAGCTTCTCGTTGATGGGGAAGCGGAAGTTTGGCGGCATGATGCCGACGACGGTGCTCTGCCGGCCGTTGACCCGCACCGCTCGGCCGAGAATCTGGCGGTCGCCGTTGTAGTGGTCTTGCCACAACCGGTACGAGAGCAGCACCACGGGCGCGGCGCCCGGACGGTCCTCGCCGGGCAGGAAGCCGCGCCCGAGCAGCGGCTTGACCCGCAGCAGGTCGAGCGTGTTGGCGGTCAGCGCGCCCCCGTCCAGCCGTTCCGGCTTGTCGTCGCCGCTCACCGTGACGGTGCCGTTGCTGTAGCCCGCCAGCCCCTCGAAGGAGGTCTGACGCCGGCACCAGTCGAGGTAGTCGTGCACGTCGACCGGCTGGTCGACGAGGTCGCGGGAGGCGTTCTGGCTATCGACGCTCATCACCCGGTCGGCTTGCGGGAAAGGCAGGCCGCGCCACATGACGCCGTAGACGATGCTGAACACGGCGGTGGTGAGCCCGATGCCGAGGCTGAGGGCGATGGCCGCCGCCGCCGTGTGCCCCGGGGCCTTGGCCAGCATGCGCCCGCCGTATCGGATGTCGCGCCAGAACGAAGCCATCTGAAACCTCCTCTCGTGCTGCCGGTGCCACTGACACTACGCCGGCACCTGAGAAAATGTTCCATGGCCCGGTTCGCCGATTCGCCGGTTCGCCGGTTTGCCCTGGCCCGGCGGCGCCGCCCAGGCGCGTGCCGCGGGCCGGCGCCGGCGGCCAGGGGGACTCAGCGATCGAAGGCGATGACCGCGGTGCGCTGGCCGGCGACGCGGGTGATCAGGACGTTCGCGCCGTCGAAGCGGCGCTCGGCCTCGATCGGCGAGCGGGCGAGGAGGGCGCGGGTGGCGGCGCCCTCCTGCGGCTCGACGACGTAGAGCTCGGTGGTGCGAATCAGGAAGAGCAGGTCGAGCGCCGCCGGGTCGCTGCCGCCGGAGGGCGGGAAGAGCGCGACGTAGGCGTTGCCGCGGCCCACCCAGGTGGCGATCGTTGCCGCTTCCGCGGCGGCGCGCGCCAGGCCGGCGCCGGTCGAAGCCTCGCGTGAGCGCGCCGCGGCGCCGCCGCCGGTCGCCTCGGCCGGGGGACCCGCGGGCAGCTCGCCGCCCGGCGGCTGCCGTGGCAGGGGGTCCAGCGGCCGGCCGCCAGGGGTCACCAGCAGCCAGTTGCCGGCGAGGCCGGCCGCCACGACACGATGGACGGCGTAGTCGGCGGTGAGCCGGATCGGAGGCGACACGGCGAGCAGCGCCCGGTACGGGGCGAGCGCGGACCTGGGCACGAAGCGCACCGCCTTGCGCAGGGCGTTCGACAGCCGGGTGATGGTGCGGTAGCGGCCGCCGCCGTCCTCCGGCCGATCGTAGAGATACAGAGCCGCGCCGGCGCCGGCGAACCGCGCGGGGTCCGGTCGCGCATCGTCACGCGGCCGTGCGGTCCAGGCGCTGGCGGCGCGCCCGAAGGTGCTCCACGCCGCCAGGTCGGCTGGAGCGAAGAGCGCCACCGTGACCGGCGGCAACGGTCCGGCGGTGGCGGCGGCGTCGGGCGCGCCCGACGGGCCGGTGGGCACGACGAGATGGGCGGCGAGCGGTGGCAACGGGCTGAGCGCTGCCCAGCTGCCGTCGCGGGCGGGCTCGGGGAGCGGCAGCGCCGCGGCGCCGACCGCCAGCGCCGCCGCGGCGACGGAACCGGCCCGGCGGAGCCGCCCGGGCCGCGGGCGCTGCGGTCCGGCGACGTCCCCGCCGGCCGGCACCCCTGTTTTCCCGTCCGGGTCGGCCAGACCCCTTGGGCGCCCGGCCAGCGCCGACAGCGCCTCGGCGATCAGCAGCCCGGCCGGCCAGACCGCATAGACCAGGAAGCGCTTGGCGTTCCAGAGGTAGCAGAAGACGATGAAGCCGGCGAGGCTGGCGAACAGCAGCACCGCGAACAGGCTGGCGGCAGCGCCCGGAGTGTCGCGCTCTCGCCAGGCGCGCCGGACGGCGAGGACGATGCCGGCGGCGAGCAGCAGGCAGGCCGGCAGGCCGAGCAGCGAGACCAGGCTGAAGAGATAGAAGCGCACCGTCGACAGGTGGAAGCCGAACAGGTGCCAGGGGTCCTTGAGCGACTCGCCGTAAGCCGCCAGGCCGAAGCGGCGGACCAGCATCCAGGAGCCCTGACAGGCGGCAGCCAGCGCCGCCCCGATCCAGGGCCAGCGGCTCGCCAGGTCGCGGCGGCGGCGCGCCCAGAGCGTCGCACCCGCCGCCAGCGGTAGCAGCAGGGCGGCCGGCTGGACGAGGCCGCCGAGCCCGGCCAGGAGCCCGCTCCAGGCGTAGCGCCGCGGGTGCTCGCCGGCGGTCAGGAAGGCGCAGGCGCTCCACAGGATCAGGCAGGCGCAGGGAATGTCGGCCATGACGTCGAGGGCGAGCCCTTGCAGCGAGAAATCGGCCAGCAGCAGCAGCGCTGCCGCGAACGCCGCGGCCGCCGGGAACAGCCGCGCCGCCAGGTGGTGAAAACCCAGCACCGCCGCCAGCCAGCAGGCGAGCCCGGCAACCGGCCACCAGCGCAGCAGGCCGAGCCGGTCGAGCAGGGCGAGCGCCAGCGGCAACAGCGGCGGGCGGCCCGAGTAGCGCACGTCGTAGCCGTCCAGGCGCAGGCCGTTGGCGATCCAGTCGTGCGAGTCGCCGTCGACGAACGGGTAATCGAGGTTGAGGTCGGGATAGACCAGGTGCGGGGCGAGCGCCGCGAACGCCGCCAGGCACAGCGCCGCGAGCAGCCAGCGCAGCCGCCGGTCGAGCGCCGCGGGCGAGGCGGCGACGGCCGCCGCGCCGTTCATTGGGCCGCGGGCTCCGGCCGGATGCGGTACACCCGGTCGCCGCCGCCGGCGTACACCAGGTCGGCCTGACCGGTGGCCTCCCAGCGCGCCAGCTCGAGCTGCTGCCAGTGCTCGAGCTCGGAGCGGTGGATCACCAGGTGGGTGACGCCCCAGCGCCGCAGGCGCGCCATGGTCTCGGGGTCGGGGGCCGGCCAGCAGCACCGCTCGCGCAGCCACGAGGTGGCCAGCGGCTCATGGGCGCTGAAGCCGTTGACCAGCGGCTTCCAGTGCAGGGTCGCGTAGTACATGTAGGAGATGTCCACCAGGCTGCCGACCGACGTCGAGGTGTCGGCGAGCGGGATCTCGAGCACGGCATGGACGTCCGGCTGATCGGCGATCCACTGCACGACGTCCGGGAAGTCGTCCTCGTCCTCGATGTCCTGCCAGGTGAAGCGGCGCGGGCAGACCTCGACCAGCAGCAGCGCCGCGACGAGCGCCAGGACCGCGGCGCGGCGGCGGCGGCGGCCCGGTGCCGCGCGCCCCGCGGCCGTCGGCGGCCGCCCCGGATCGATCGCCGGCGCGGCGCTGCCGCCGAGGCGGCGATCGAGGGCGGCGGCGGCGAGCCAGACGATGGCCAGCGAGGTGAAGACTTCGAACCGCGCCGGCACGCGGATCGCGGCGAGCCCCGGGAGCAGCCGCGCCAACGGGCCGAAGAGGATCGGGAACGACAGCGCGGCGGTGACGGCGCCGGCCGCCAGCAGTCCGCGCGGCCAGGGATCGATCGCTCCCCAGCGCAGCGGCCAGGCACCGGTCCAGCGCCGCCGCAGGACCAGCCAGCCGCCGACGCCCAGGACCACCAGCAGCAGCGGCAGGGTGTAGTTGCGGGTCACCCACCGGGGCAGGCCGGTGAGCTGGTACACGCCGCTGATCTTCATGCTCCAGGTGCGGGCTTCGGCCGCCAGCCAGCCGGCGGCGGCCAGCGCCAGCAGCCCGGCGAGGGCAAGGCGCCGCCCCGTCGTCAGCCCAGGCGGCACCGACGGCACCGGCCCCGCAACCTCGGCGCCGGGTGCGCCCGTCCGGTATCGCCGCCACAGGTCGCGGGCGCCGAGCACCGCCAGACCCGCCGCCAGCCAGCCGGGGAAGAGGGCGTTCTCGGGGCGCCGCAGGGAGTACGGCATGAGCTCCGAATAGAGACTGGCGTGCGCCGGCGTCAGGTAGGACAGCGCCGTGGCGCCCCAGGTGCGGATCACGCTGGGTCCCCAGTGCAGGCCGGAGCCGCGCGCCACCGTCGCGTACTTCCCGAACAGGGCGCCGGCGGTGGCGGCGGCGATCGCCGCGGTGGCGCCCAGCACCGGCAGCGCCGCACGCCAGCGGCCGCCGCGCCACAGCTCGGGCAGCCGGTTGGCGAGCAGCACGGCGAGCGGGAAATGGATCATGTAGGCCAGGTAGCAGCCGCCGGAGAGATGGAGCAGGTAGCAGCCCAGGAACAGCGCCGCCCGGCGGCGGCCGGGGCTCGCCAGCAGCCGGTCGAAGCTCCACAGGGTCACCGGGACCAGCTGCATGAGCAGGACCTGCAGGTGCGACAGCTCGCTCCAGCGGAACGGCGAGAAGGCATACATGGCGCCGCCGAGCCACGCCGCCGCCCAGCCGAGGCCGGAGCGGCGCAGCACGAAGCAGGTGGCGAGGCCGGTGGCGGCGAACGACGACCAGAGCAGCAGGTTGTAGGCCACGATCCAGCGCGGCAGGTCCTCGGGCAGCAGCGCGGCGAAGGCCGCCGCCGCCAACCCGGGGCCGAGCAGGTGGTCGGAGTAGGCCAGCACACCCTTCGCGGGGTAGAAGAAGGGCGCGTCCCAGAAGCCCGCGAAGCCGCGATGCGCCTCGTGGGCGACCCACTTGAGGATGTAGACGACGAACAGCGGGTCGCCGAGGTCGGGCGCGATGTGGGTGCCCAGGTAGCGCCAGATCGGGCGCAGGTAGAGCCCGGCGAGCACGGCGTAGGCGGCGAGCGCCGCGGCCAGGCCGCAGAGCTCGTGCCGGTACGCCTGGCGCCAGGCCCCGCCGGCCGCGGGCCGGCCGGCCGCGGCGGCGCGCAATCAGCCGCCGGGCCCGCGGGGGGCCGGCGCGGTCGCGGTCCGGCGCCGCAGGTCGGGAGCCAGCGGGTCGAGCTCGGCGGCGGGGATGGTCTCGAACGGTCCGACCAGCTTGGCGAGGTCCGGACCGAAGGCGGCGGCGTTGCCGACCAGCACCACCACCATGCTCTCGGGATGGATGCGGCCGGCGCCGAAGCGCTGAATCTCCGCCGGGGTCACCGCGCTAATGCGATCGCGATAGCTGTCCAGGAAATCGCGGCCGAGACCGTAGCCGAGAGCGGTGAGCACGCGGCTGGCAACCGCGCCGCCGCTCTCGATCTCGAGGGGAAACGCGCCGTTGAGGAAGGTCTTGGCCTCGTCCAGCTCGACCGCCGGCACCGGCGCCCTGCCCATGGCGGCGATCTCGTCCAGAGCGACGCGCAGCGCCTCGACCGTCGAAGCCGTCTTGGTCGAGGTACGGACGGCGAAGCTGCCGCTGACCAGCTGCTCGCCGAAGCCGCCGTAGGCGCCGTAGGCCAGGCCGCGCTTGATGCGGATCTCGCGGAACAGGCGGCCGGAGGAACCGCCGCCGAGCACGGTGCCGTAGACCGTGGCGGTGAAGAAATCCGGATCGGTATAGGCCAGCGCCGCCTGACCGATCCGGATCTGGGTCTGGACCGCGTCCGGCTTGTCGATCACCACCACCCGGCGCCGCGGGTAGGTGGGCAGGTCGAGGGCGGGGGGACGCGGCGGCGCGCCCTTCGCCCAGCCGCCAAAGACGCGCTCGACGGCGGCCAGCGCCGTTGCCGGCCGGAAATCCCCCACCACCGCCAGGATGGCGCCATTCGGCAGGTAGTGAGCGCGATGGAAGGCCACCAGGTCGTCGCGGGTCAGGCCGCGCAGCGACTCCGGAGTTCCTGCCGACGGCAAGCCGTAGGGAAAAGCGCCGAACACCAGCCGCTGCAGGGAGACCTCGGCGAGGTAGCCCGGATCCGCCCGCTGCAGCTCGAGGTTGCTCAGGCTCTGGCGCCGCCAGCGTTCGATCTCCCCGGCCGGGAAGTTGGGGTGGAGCACCACGTCGGCGAGCAGCTCGAGGGCGAGATCGAGCTGGTCGGAGGTGACCGCCGCCGAAACGGAGGTGAAGTCGGGGCCGGAGCCGGCGTCGAGGCTGCCGCCCACGCCGTCGATGGCGGCGGCGATCTGCTGCTCGGAGCGGGTGGCGGTTCCCTGGGTGAGCAGGTCGGCGACGGCGCCCGCCAGGCCGGCCTTGGCGGCGGGCTCGTAGAGCTTGCCCGCCGGCACCAGCAGCCGCAGGCTCACCGCCGGCTCGCCGTGGCGCTCGATTGGATCAGGCGCAGGCCGTTCGGGAGGGTCTGATCGGCGAAGGCCGGGAAGCGCAGCTCCCGCATCGGTCCCGGCGCCGGCGGTGTGGACGCGGCTGCCGCCGCGGGCGCGGCTGCCGCAATGGGCGCGGCTGCCGCCGTGGGAGCGGCGGGCGGCGCCATGGCCGCCGCGCGGAGCGCTGCGCCGCCAAGGGCGATCGCTAGCAGAGCGGCGACCCCGACGGCGAGCTTCATCGTGCACCTCCCGGAGCCGGCGCCGGCGGCGGGGCCGGAGCCCGGGGGTCGGGCGCATGGGCCGGCGGCGGGGCGGCGCCCGCCGGACGCATCGCCGCCGGCAGCATGAAGACGGTGGTGCGGTTCTGCGGCGTGAGATACCGCATCGCGGCCCGCTGGACGTCGGCGGCGGTGACCTGCTCGTATTGCTCGAGCTCGTGGTTGACCCGCGACAGGTCGCCGGCGATGACCGCCGCCTCGCCGATGGCGTCGGCCTTGTCCTTGACCTTCTCGCGGTCGAAGACCAGGCGCGCGACGATCTGGTTCTTCGCCTTCTCGAGCTCGCCCGCGGTGACCGGCGCGGTGCGCAGCCGCTCGATCTCCTCCTGCAGCGCGGCCTCGCCCGCCTCCGGTTTCTGGCCCTGCTGCAGGTAGGCGTAGAAGAAGAACACGCCGGGGTCCTCGAGCGCGAAGGCCTGGCCGCCGGCGGCCACCGCGATCTGCCGCTCGTAGACCAGGTTGCGGTAGAGCCGCGAGCTCTCGCCCTCGGAAAGGATGCGGCTCGCCACCTGCAGCGGGTAGAGGTCGGGGTCCTTTGCCGCCGGCACGTGGAAGGTGAGGATGACGACCGGCAGCGGCGCCTTGGCGTCATAGGCCACCTCCCGCCGCTCCGCGGTCTGCGCCGGCTCCGGGGTCACCGCGCGCGACAGCGGCGGCCCATGCGGGATGGGACCGAAGTAGGCCTCGATCCACTTCATGGTGCGGGCCGGATCGAGGTCGCCGGCGATCACCAGCGTGGCGTTGTTGGGCACGTACCAGGTGCGGTAGAACTCGCGCACGTCGGCGAGGGTGGCGGCGTCGAGGTCGGCGATGCTGCCGATCGGCAGGTAATGGTAGGGATGGGTGGTGAAGGTCTTGGCGAAGACGATCTCGGCCAGCCGGCCGAACGGCGGATCGTCGATGCGCAGCCGCCGCTCCTCCTCGACCACCTGCCGCTCGGCGCGGAAATTCGCCTCCGAGACGTCGAGCGTTTGCATACGGTCGGCTTCCATCCACAGGATGCGCTCGAGATAGTTGCTGGGGATGGTCTCGAAAAAAAGCGTGCGGTCCCAGCTGGTGGAGGCGTTGTCGCGGCCGCCGATCGACTCGATGAAATGGCTGTGCTCTTCGGGTCCGACGTGGGCCGAGCCCTTGAACATCAGGTGCTCGAAGAGGTGGGCGAAGCCGCTGCGCCCCTGGCGCTCGTTCTTGCCGCCGACGTGGTACCAGAGCTGGACGCAGGCCACCGGCACGGTGTGGTCTTCGAGCAGCAGCACGCGCAGACCGTTGGCCAGCTGGTGCTCCTGGACGTCCAGCGCCGGGGGCGTGACGGTGATCGCCGCCGCGGCTGCCGGCGGCGGCAGGGCAGATATGGCGGCCAGGATGGCCAGGACGGCGGTGACGGCAGTGACGGTGATGGTCGGCGGCAGGGCGCGGGCGGTTCGCATCCGGCAGGATCTCCCCTCGAAGGCGGCGAGCCTAACACGTCGAGTTGCCGGGGGCGGGTGGGGCGCGGTAGGGTACGCGGCATGAGAACCTGCAACTTGCGCCTGATCGCCGGCTCCGCGTTCGCCTCGTCGCTGCTCCTGGCGGGGGGTGCGGCGGCGGCCGCCGCCTCTGCCGCCTCTGCGGCAACAGCTCCCGCCACCGAGACGGCCATCGCGGCTCCTGCCCCTCCTGCCGACATCGCGACGCCGCCGGCCGATGCAACGGTCACGGCTTCGGGGCTGGCTTCGAAGGTGTTGCAGCCTGGCACCGGCTCGGATCACCCGCTGGCCACCGACAAGGTGAAGGTCCACTACACGGGATGGACCACCGACGGCAAGATGTTCGACTCCTCGGTCGCCCGCGGCAGGCCGGCGCTGTTCGAGCTTGACAAGGTGATCGCCGGCTGGACCGAGGGGGTGCAGCTGATGGTCGAGGGCGAGAAGCGGCGCCTCTGGATCCCCGAGAAGCTGGCCTACCGCGGCCTGGCCGGCAAGCCCGCCGGCATGCTGGTCTTCGACGTCGAGCTGCTCGACATCCTGCATTTGCCGGACCCGCCCCCGGATGTCGCGGCGCCGCCCGCCGACGCCCAGCACTCGGCGTCGGGGCTGGCCTGGAAGGTGATCACCCCCGGCAACGGCACCCGCCATGCCTCCGCCTCCGGCATCGTGCTGGCCCACTACACGGGCTGGACCACCGACGGCAAGATGTTCGATTCCTCGATCCCGAAGGGCGTGCCCAGCCTGTTCCGGCTCGACCGGGTGATCCCCGGCTGGACCGAAGGCATTCCCTTGATGGTGGAAGGCGAGACCCGGCGCTTCTGGATCCCCAAGAAGCTGGCCTATCGCGGCGCCGAGGGCAAGCCCGAGGGCATGCTGGTCTTCGACGTGAAGCTGGTGAAGATTACGAAGCCTTAGCTGGCGTGGCGGCAAGCTGCGGACTAGGCGCTGATGGACGGCGAACCCTTGGCCAAGACCGACCCGCCGCGCTGCCATTGGGCGAGCAGCGACCCGCTCTATCTCGCCTACCACGACCGGCAGTGGGGCGTGCCGGTCCACGACGACCGCGAGCTGTTCGAGATGCTGCTGCTCGAAGGCGCTCAGGCCGGCCTGTCGTGGCTCACCATCCTGCGCCGCCGCGAGGAGTACCGGCGGGTGTTCTCCGGCTTCGACCCGCGCCGCCTGGCGCGCTGGAACGAGGAGCGGATCGCCCGCGCCCTCGGCGACCCGGGAATCATCCGCAACCGTCTGAAGGTCGCGGCGGCGGTCCGCAACGCCCGCGCCTACCTCGCCCTGGTGCAAGAGCACGGCAGCTTCGACCGGTTTCTCTGGGAACGGGCCGGCGGCGCGCCGCGCCAGAACCGCTGGCGGACTCCGGCCGAGGTGCCGGCCGAGACCGCCGAGTCGCGAGCCCTGAGCCGCGAGCTGAAGGCGCGCGGCTTCACCTTCGTGGGGCCGACCATTTGCTATGCCTACATGCAAGCCGTGGGGGTGGTCAACGACCACCTGGTGACCTGCTTCCGGCACCGCGAGGTCGCCCGGCTCCCGCCGCCGAGGCACCCATGAGGCCGATCACCGCCGCCGACCTGATGAACCCCAGGGTGCTGGCCGTGCGCGACGATCTGACGCTGCGCGAGCTGGCGGCGTTCCTGATCCGCAACCAGATCACCGGCGCGCCGGTCGAGGACGCCGGCGGCCGCCTGGTCGGCGTGGTGTCGACGGTGGACATCGCCGAGGCGGTGCTGGCCGGTCAGGGCGAGAGCCAGGACGCCGGCGAGGACGGCGCCATCGCTGCGGGCGCTGCGGGCGCCGCTGGCGCCGCGAGCGGGACCGCGACGCGGACGCCGAGCGGCAGCGAGGCCGGCGGCGGCGCCTTTTTCGCCCAGGACTGGGAGGAGCAGCCGGACGAGGACGATCTCGAAGAGCTGCGGCTGGCGGAGGACGACCTGCTGGTGCGCGACATCATGACCCCCGCCGTCTACGCGGTGCCGGAAGACGCCACCGTCTCCGAGGTCGCCAGCCGCCTGCTCGACAGCCACGTCCACCGGCTGCTGGTGGTCCGCGACGGCAAGCCGGTCGGCATCGTCTCCACCTCGGACCTGCTCGGGCTGCTGATCGATGAGTGAGCCGCCGCCGGTGCCGCGGTCCCCGGCGGCGGAGGAGTTCCTGGCCGCGCTCGAGCCGGCGGAGCGCAGGCAGTTCCTGGGGCTCGACAGCCCGGCCGCCATCCAGGCGTTCCTCGACGACATCCCGTACAGCGCCGACCCCTTCTACCGCTGCCCGCGGCGGGTGCTGCGCGACCGCCGAGCGCACTGCTTCGACGGCGCGCTGCTGGCGGCGGCAGCGCTGCGCTGCCTGGGCCTGCCACCGCTCGTCGTCGACCTCTACGCCGAACGCGACGACGACCACATGCTGGCGGTCTGGCAGCGCGACGGCTGCTGGGGGGCCCTCGCCAAGTCCAACTTCGCCGGTCTGCGCTACCGCGAAGCCGTCTATCAGAGCCTGCGCGAGCTGGTCATGTCCTACTTCGAGGGCTTCTACAACGTGCTGGGCGAGAAGACCCTGCGCGGCTTCACGGTGCCGCTCGATCTCGCCCAGCTGGACGGCCTGGACTGGATGGTCGACGACGCCGGCCTCGAGGCCGTGGCCGAGCGCTTCGACGCCCTCGACCGCACGCCGGTGCTGACGCCGGGGATGCTCGGCCGCCTCTCCCGAATGGACGCCCGCTCCTTTGCGGCGGGGATGCAGGGAACCGACGCCGCCGGCCTCTATCGCCCCGAGCCTGGCTGAACCTGCCGGCTGGGTACCGACCGACCGTACCCGTCATTCCGACCGGACGAATTCCGATGGCGGAGCGTGGCCCGCCGCTTGGAATGGCAGCGGCGTGACAGCTTCTTGACAGTGTCGAGACGCTCTCCTACTCTACGTTCCAATAAGTACTGTCACGCTGATACAGGAGAGTGCACTTGCCGCTCGAGTCGCGGCATCGCTCGAAGAAAGGACATGCGAAATGGCGGGTCTTTGGTTGCGGAAAGGTTGCCTTTCCCTCACTCTTGCCGCCGTGATGCTCGCGTTCGCGGCGGCGGCTTCGCCGGTGGCGGCGCAGCTGCAGTTCAGCTCCGCGGACGGCAGCACCTCCCTCAAGCTCGGCGTGCTGGGCCAGCTCCAGGCACAGGACATCCAGAACAACTCGGCCACGCAGTCGGAGGATGACCTCTACATCCGGCGGCTGCGGCTGATCGGGCTGTTCAAATACGGCGACAAGCTGTCGGTGTACTTCGACACCGACAACCCCAACCTCGGCAAGGGCAATGCCGACGGCACCAAGAACATCAATACCTCGATGTACATCCAGGACTTCGTCGTCACCTACGCATTTGCTCACGAGTTCCAGCTCGAGGGCGGCGAGATCTTCATTGCCGACAGCTACAACCACAACACGTCGGTCGGCCAGCTGATGCCGCTCGATTTTGGTCCCTTCACCTTCACCGAGACCACCGCCATCCAGGCCAACGTCGGGCGGGACTTCGGCGCCCAGGTGCGCGGCTATCTGGCCAGCGACCACCTCGAATACCGTCTCGGCATGTTCCAGGGCAACCGCGGCGACAACGAGGCCAACGCTTTCCGCTACGCCGGTCGCCTGTCGCTGTGGGTGCTAGGCGCCCAGACCGGCCTCTTCTATCGCGGCACCTCGTTGGGCAAGACGCAGAGCATGGAGTTCGGCGGCAGCTTCGACCGCCAGAAGGAGTACTCCGCCTACACCGGCGACTTCTTCTGGGACCAGCCGGTGGGCAACGGTGACGGCTTCACGCTGCAGGCCGACTACACGAAATGGGACGGCGGCACCTTCCTGCTCGCAATCCCCAAGCAGAGCACTTTGCTGGTCGAGGCCGGATACTACCTCGGCGCCCTCAAGATCCAGCCCTTTCTTCAGTACAGCACGGATGACTTTGCCAATCAGAGCCATCCGGACCAGAAGCGCACCACCTTCGGGCTGGGTTACTTCCCGCACGGCCACAATTCCGACGTGAAGTTGGCTTATACTCGCCTCCAGGGAACCGGACAGGTCAGCCGTAACCAGTACCAGCTTCAGTACCAGATCTTCATCTGGTAGGTACCTGTTGCTCTTTCGAGAGGAGGAGGAATGCCAAAGTCGACGCACGAGATGCTCGAATCCGCCGAGTTCAAGCAGTTGGTCCGCGGCAAATGGACGATCGCGATCATCCTGACCTTCCTGCTGTTCGTCGTGTACTACGGCTTCATCCTGCTGGTCGCCGCCGACAAGCCGTTCCTGGCGCAGAAGGTCGGCGAATACACCACGATCGGCATCCCGATCGGCGTTGGCGTCATCGTGGCCGCCTGGGTCCTCACCGGTATCTACGTCTCCTGGGCGAACCGCGTCCAGGACACCGAGGTGAGCCGCCTGGTGGACGACCTCAAGAAGTGACCGCAAAGGGGCCGACATGCAAAGCGCAATAGGCACTCCGACCTCATCCGCCATCATCTTCTTCTTCATCATCGTTGCGATCACGCTGTCCATCACCTACTGGGCCGCCAAGCGGACGCGCTCGACGAAGGAGTTCTATGCCGCGGGGCGCACCGTCAGCTCGTTGCAGAACGGCCTGGCGCTCTCCGGCGACTACATGAGCGCGGCGTCGTTCCTCGGCATCGCCGGCATGGTGGCGCTCAAAGGCTATGACGGCATGATCTACGCCACCGGCTGGCTGGTCGGCTGGCCGGCGCTGATGTTCCTGATCGCCGAGCCGCTGCGCAACCTCGGCAAGTACACCTTCGCCGACGTGGTGGCCTTCCGGCTGCGCCAGACGCCGGTGCGCATCGCCTCGGCGATCGGCGGCATCCTCACCGTCCTGCTCTACACCATCGCCCAGATGGTGGGCGCCGGCAGCCTGATCAAGCTGATGTTCGGCATCGACTACGTCTATGCCGAGCTGATCGTCGGCGCGGTGATGCTGGCCTACGTGCTGTTCGGCGGCATGATCGCCACCACCTGGGTGCAGATCGTCAAGGCGGTGCTGCTGCTGGGCGGCGTCACGGTGATGACCCTGATGGTGCTCGCCAAGTTCGGCTGGAGCCCCGGCGGCCTGTACCAGGCGGTGTCGCAGCAGCTCGGCCAGAAGGCGCTCGAGCCGGGCGGCCTGGTGACCGGCAAGCTCGACGCCATCTCGCTGGGCCTCGCGCTGATGTTCGGGCTGCTCGGCCTGCCGCACATCCTGATGCGCTTCTACACCGTGCCTGACGCCAAGTCGGCGCGCAAGTCGGTGCTCTTCGCCACCGGCTTCATCGGCTACTTCTACATCATCATCCCGATCGTCGGCTTCGGCGCTTCGGTGCTGGTCGGCCGCGACCTGATCACCAAGATCGACAAGGGCGGCAACATGGCGGCGCCGCTGCTCGCCGAGGTGCTGGGCGGCACGCCGTTCCTCGGCTTCATCGCGGCGGTGGCCTTCGCCACCATCCTCGCCGTGGTCGCCGGGCTCACCCTGGCCGGCGCCTCGGCACTGTCGCACGACATCTACGTCAACGTGGTGAAAAAGGGCGTCGCCAACGAGCAGGAGCAGGTGCGGGTGGCGAAGATCTCGACGGTGGTGTTCGGCATCCTCGCCATCCTGCTCGGGGTGCTGTTCAAGGGCCAGAACGTCGCCTTCATGGTCGGCCTGGCGTTCGCCGTGGCCTGCAGCGCCAACTTCCCGGCGCTGCTGATGTCGATCGTCTGGAAGCGTTTCACCACCGCCGGCGCGGTGTGGTCGATCCTGACCGGCGCCTTCCTCTCGGTCCTGCTGATCATCATCAGCCCGACGGTGTGGGTGGACCTGCTGCACAAGAAGGAGGCGATCTTCCCGATCAAGAACCCGGCCATCGTGTCGATGACCGCCGCGTTCGTGGTCGGCATCCTGGTCTCGCTGGCCAGCCGCGAGGCGACCGCCGAGGCCAAGTTCGAGGACGAGAAGCTCCGCACCTACCTGGCGGTCGGCGCCGAGTAGGCTGTCAGCGACGTATTTCTCAACGGCGCCGGGCGCCGGAGGAAGCCGTGGCCAGGCAAATGCCTGGCTGCGGCACTCCCGGCGCCGGCGTCGGATCCCCCTGTGCCCCCTCGGTTACAGCTCCCGCAGGACCGCGGTGGCGCCGCTGCCCGTCACCTCCCCCGGGAGGTCGGTCGCCAGGCTGCGGATCACCCCATCCTCGATGATCGCCGCGTAGCGCTGGGACCGGATGCCCATGCCGGCGGACCGGAGGTCCAGCTCGAGCCCCATGGCGTGGGCCAGCTCGCCGTTGCCGTCCGCGAGCAGCTCGATCTTCGAGCCGGTGCCGTGCTCGCGCCCCCAGGCCCGCAGCACGTGGATGTCGTTGACCGCGGTGCATGCCACCACGTCGACGCCGCGGGCCTTGATCTGGTCCACCAGCTCCACGAAGCCTGGCAGGTGCTTGGTGGAGCAGGTCCCGGTGTAGGCCCCTGGCACCCCGAACAGGACCACCTTCTTGCCTCGGCAGAGCTCGGCGGTCGAAACCTCCCGGATGCCTTCGTCGGTGATCGTCTTGAGCTTCACGTCCGGAATCCTCTCGCCGACTGCAATCGCCATCTCGATCCCCCCAACGTCCGCTGTGCAGGCCCGCCGGCGTCATGCCCGGCCCGTGCTCATCCTAACCCGGCGAGCCCGGCCGGAGCTTCCTGCGGCGGGTAGATTCCCTATACTTCGCCGGATGTGCGCGCATCGACAGGCGCCGCCGCCCCCCGATCCCGAAGCCGGCCGGTGGCATGGCCGGGCGGTGGCACGGCGCTTCGTGTCGCCGGACGGCATGACCGTGCTGGTCGGGCGCACCGCCGCCGACAACGAGGTGGTGAGCTTGCAGCTGGGAGCGCCGCGCGACTTCTGGCTGCACGTTGCCGGCGAGTCGGGATCCCATGTGGTGGTGCGCAATCCGGAAGGGCTCGAGCGGCTGCCGCGCGAGACCGAGCAATTCGCGGCGGCGCTGGCGGCCCGGTATTCCAAGGCGCGCCACGGCGGCAGGGTGGCGGTGCATCTGACGACCTGCGGCGAGGTGAGCAAGCCGCGCGGCCTGCCGCCGGGCCAGGTGCTCCTGGGGCGCTATCGCACGGTCCACGCGACGCCGTGGAGCGGACCCGAGGAAGAGGCGGAGCCGTCGGGCTCGGCTCCTCCGGCCGGCCGGCGCGGCGGCTGAGCGGCCAGGCGACCGCTGGCGGGGGGCCGGCCTTGCCGGCGTCATCGAGGCAGGCCGCTGCCCGGGCTCAGGCGCGGCTCACGAAAAGCTGCGCTCAGGCGGTTTCGTCTTCGAGGGGGGGAGTCACTTCTTCGGGCAGCGCCGGAAGCTTGACCTCACGCACGGCCTCGCTCCAGTCGATGGTCGGATCGTCCATCGGGTTGTCGACCCGCGTCGCGGGGACCTTCTTCTGTTCGCGCCGCTCCTGCCGCTTCGCCAGTTTTTCCTGCGCCTGCTGCATCCGCGCACGCTCGCGCTGCCGCCGGGCCATCGATGCCTGATTGGATGCCATCCACCGCTCTCCTGTCGTTCTCCCGCGACGCGCAGACCGTGCTCCGGCGACCTCGCGGCGAGTCTTGCAGTCGTCATATCTTACCAGACCGCACGCCCTGTCAGGCGTGCCTTGTCACCAGGGCACGGAGTGAGCGCTACGGCTTCGGCGGCGGGGGCTTGAGGACGGCGGCGACCGGCAGCGAGCGGGCGCCGTTGCTGCCGACGGCGCGCAGAGCGAAGAAGTGGTTGTCGGTCGAGACGCCTTCGAGCGCCGCGTCGGCAACCGTCCCCGGCACCGCCTGGTAGACCGACCAGCGCGGGTCCGTGGTCTCGCGCCACAGCACCTCGAAGCCGGCGCGCTCCGGATCCGCCGCCGCCTGCCAGGCGAGATGGGCGCTCGGCGTCACGCCTCCCGAGATGGTGACTTCGCGCGGCGCCGCCGGCGCCAGCGCCAGCTGGCGCAGCGCTTCGGCGTTGATCCTGGCGACGTCGCCCAGGAAGGAGAAATTGAGGAACCTCACCAGGTCGCCGTACTGGCGGCCGCCCTCGACGCGTGGCGTCTGGTGCTCGTGGGCGTAGTCCTCGAGCGGCTCGGTGAAGCGCACCGCCGGCAGGCCGGCCTCGACGAAGGGGCGGTGATCGCCGCCGCGCCCCAGGCGGTCCAGGCGGTAGACCAGCCGCACCGCGTCGCGGCCGGCGATCTCCTCGACCGCCCGCGCCAGGTCGCGTGACGGCGAATCGACGCCGTCCGGGCCGCCGCCCGAGAACAGCCGCACCCGGTGCGGCGCTCCCGGCGCGAAGTCGGCGCCGACGATGTCGTTGTCGAGGAAGCCGCCGACGGTGTAGCTGTGTTCCTTCAGGTACTCGCGCAACCGGATGCCGCCGAGCAGTCCCTGCTCCTCGCCGGAGACGGCGGCGAACAGCAGCGTCGCCCGGTAGCGTTTGGCGGGATCGCCGGCGAGCAGGCGGGCGCTCTCGACCGCCACCGCCACGCCGGAGGCGTCGTCGTCGGCGCCGGGCGCGTCGGCGACGGGATCCATCACCGAGCTCGGCATCGAATCGAAGTGCCCCGAGACCAGGAACACGGTCTTGGCCAGCGCCTCGTCGCTGCCGGGCAGCAGCGCCAGCACGTTCTCGAGATGGGCGGGCTTGCCGCCGGTGCGCGGGTTCTCGGCCTCGAAGCGATCGACGCTCACCTGCAGGCGGCCGCCGCCCGCGCGGGCAATGGCCTCGAAGTGGGCCACCACCCGGTCGCGGCCGCAGCCGATGCCGCGCCGCGGATCGGTCCACGACGACAGCGACAGGCGCGTGCCGCAGGCCGCCAGCTCCTCGACGGTCGCGCGCAGCCCGGCCTCGTCGACGGCGCCGCGGGCGATGGCGCCGGTGGGAGCCGGCGGCGCCGTCAGGCTGCCGGCCGGCCGGCTCGCCGGCGGTTCGGCCGGATCGCGCGGCGCCGCGACCGGCCCGGTTCCGGCAGGGGTGGCCGCCGTGGCCGCCGCGGCCGCCGCGGCCAGCAGCGCCAGCGCCGGCACGAGCCACCGTGGTGCCCGCGTCACGGCGTCACCTTGGCGCCCGGCATCGCAGCGGGGCGGGCCGCCGGGGTGGCGGCGCTTTCAGCCTTCGCGGTGAGCGCGATGAACGCGGGATCCGCCTTGAGCGCGGTGAAGACGATGTCCTCGCGCGCTTCCTTCATCTCCTTGGCGCGCACCGCGTCGAAGCGTTCGTACTCGTAGAAGTGCCGCCGCAGCAGCGCCAGCGCCTGGTCGCGGTGACCGAGCAGGCAGTGGATCGCCGCCAGGTTGTAGGAGGCGGCGAGCAGGTCCTCGTTGGCATGCGCCACCCGCAGCGCCTCGTCGCGGCGGCCGTCCTCGGCGGTGAAGGCGGCGACGAAGATCTGGGTGTAGGGGTCGTCGGGATCGAGGGCGAGCGCTTTCTCGGCGAAGCCCTGGGCCTTTTCGACCTGGCCCTCCGAGTTCCAGTAGACCGCCAGGTTGCGGTAGGCGAGCGGCAGCGGGTAGGTGGCGATCGACTGCTCGATCAGCGACAGGCCGCGGGCGAAGTCGCCATCGTGGATGGTCATCTTGCCCAGCCCGTGCAGCGCCACCGCCTGCGACAGCGGGTCCGCGGGCATGGCGAGGAGCTGCTCGAAGGTGCGGCGGGCTGCCGCCCAGTCTCCGGTGTGATGGCGGTCCAGCTCGCCCAGGTAGCGCAGCGGCACCGGGTCCGCCGGATCGAGGCGATGGGCGCGCGCGTACTGGGCGCGGGCAGCCAGGTACCTGCCGGCGTCCTCGGCCGCCAGACCGGCGTTCATGATCCGTTCGATACGCCGGTCCGCGGCGGCAGTCAGCTGGGGAGCCTGCAGGTTCGCCCCGGTCTCCGGCTGCCCCGGCGAGGACAGGCGTCCGACGCTGTCCGCGGGCACCGGCCGGCCAAGCTTCTTGAGCGCCTCGGCGGCCTGCTGCGGGAGCTTGCCCGGGACCAGGCAGCGCTCCGCCCAGACCTGCTGGTAGATGGCGGCGGCGCCCTCGACGTCGCCGCGCTTCTGCTTGTCGCGCGCGGCGTCGAGCTGGCGGCCGAGGGCCGCCTCGCGGCCCTTGAGCTCGCCCTTGACCAGTTTCTCGACCGGCGCCGGCTTGAGCTGCGGACCGGACGCGGCGGCGACCCGGCCGAGCTCCTTGCCGCCCGCCTCGGCCAGCACCACGTAGGGGCCGGCGGCGCCGGGGAAGCGGCCGCGGAGCTGGGTGTTGTCGGACGGCACCAGCACCAGGCTGACGCAGCGCGCGGTCAGCAGGGTGAGCTCCCGCGACACCTGCATCTCGGAAGCCTTCGCCTCCTGCTGCGAGGTCGGGAACCAGTAGACCACCAGGTTGTCGACCGGTGCGCCGGCGGGAGCGGCGAGCGGCGCCGGGGTTTCTTCGCCGGTGTGCACGACGCTCCATGGCACCGGATAGGTCGGGGCCGGCGTCGATCCGCCGCGGTCGCCAAGGCCGCCGCCGCTGCCGCCGCCGCGGCGGACGCCGCCCATGCCGCCGCCGCCGCCGCCGCCGCAGGTGGCGGCCAGCGGCGCCGCCAGCAGTGCCGGCAACAGGACCAGGGCGAAGAGGAGTCGAAGCGTGCGGGTCATGGAGCGCTCTCCTTGGAATGGCAGCGGCAGCGGGGTCGCGTGGCGTCGCCGAGTATACCGGAGCGCCCCGCCGCGTTTGCTGCCGTCGGGATCGCCGGCGCCCGGAGGCACGCCGTTTCAGGTTTGCGGGGCTCAACCCGCCAGTGAGTCCCGCCGTGCGGCCGGGGGGTTCAGGCTGGCCGGGAAGGGACGGGGCTGCGTGAGCTAGGTTCCGATCTCGGCTCACTCCTCCGGTTGCAGCAGCTCCTGCGACGGATCGAGGCGGTCCCAGAGCGCGCCGCCGGCGCGCACCAGCAAGCCGACCTCGACGAGCAGCGGCAGCGCGGCGAGCAGCGCCAGCGCCGGCGCCTGCCAGGCCGCCGGCCGCAGCCCCAGCCGGCTGCCGGCGAGCAGCGCCGCCGCCACCACCAGCAGGGAAGGCACCAGACCGGCGGCGAGCCCCAGGGACTGGCCGAGCAGCAGCAGCAGGCGCTGGCCGGCCAGCCCTGAGCCGGCGCGGGCGCGCGAGCCGAGCGTCACCCAGCCCGGCAGCATCAGGGTGGCGACGTTTTGCAGCGCGCTCGACAGCAGGGTGATCGGGACGCCGGCGAGCAGCACCGCGCCGCCGAGCGCCACGACCGCGCCGAGAGGGCTGGCGCCCGGCAGCCCCGGCCATGGGTCGGACCGCGCCGCCAGGTGGAGATAGTCCTCTCGGCCGAGGCGGCCGCCGGCCGCGAGCGCCGCGCCAACCACCATGCAGAAGCCGGCGAGCGTCCAGGTGCAGGCGGTGGTGGCGGGCGCCAGCAGCTCTGCGGCCACCAGACGCCAGCCGGGCACCGGCCAGGGTCGCAGGATCTCGACCTGAAGCAGGTCGGCACGCAGGTCGTGGCGGAGGTTGAGGCCGGAGAGCGGCGGGACCATCACCATCAGCATGAAGCCGGCGCCGGCCACCGGCGCGACGTAGGCCATGGGCGCGCCGAGCGCCGCTCCCGCCGCCCATGCCGCGAGGCCGGCGAGCGCCGCCAGGGCGGCGCGGTGCGCCAGCGGCCGGCGGCTGGGGATGAGCAGGTTCTTCCAGTAGATGGCCGCTTCGGGCATGCCGCTCGGCGCCAGCCGGAACGGCTCGCGACGGCGGGCGCGGGCGGCGGGCGCCGGCAGCTCTGGCCGCCGTCGTCGCCGGTCCGCCTGGCGCCGCGCCCGTTGCAGCACGGCGTCCTCGAAGCGCGCCCGCGAGCGCACCACCCACTCGTAATGGACCGCCACCAGGAGCAGCAGGAAGGCGACGTCGGCCAGCCCTCGCGGCGCGCCGAGGCCGCTGAGCCCGCCGCCCGCGAGGCCGGTGCCGACACCGGGTTGCCGGAAGCCGGGTCCGACGCTGCCCATGAGCGCGGCCGCGAGCCAGCGGAACGGCGCCAGCAGTCCCCAGAGCAGGGGAGGCGGTGAGCCGCCCAGTTGGCGGATGGCGTCCCCGAGCGCCGCCAGACCGCCGCCGGCACCCGCCCCTGCCGCCGCGCCCGCAGTGGTCGCCGCCGTGCTGGCCGCGGCGGCGGCAAGGGGAGCCGCCAGGGCGGCGCGCAGCGCCAGGGCGACCGCCACCCACCAGGCGCCGCTGGCCGCGAGCGCGATGGCGGCGCGGCGTCGCGCGACGGCCGGCGCCAGCTCGCGCAGCCGCGCCTTCCACAGGTTCACCCCCTGGACGTGCAGGTTGATCAGCGCCAGCAGCCCCCAGGTCGTGAGCAGGCGCGCCAGCCGTGCGGCGGGCGTGCCGTAGCCGCGGAGCAGGGTCACCACCAGGGCGCCGAGCAGCAGGCCTGCCTGCTGGCGCCAGATCGCCAGCGCGATCAGCTGGCGTCGGGCCAGCGGTGCCGGCAGCAGCAGGTCGAGGTCGGCCTCGCCGAGACGCAGCGCCGGTTTCGACGAGGCGAGCGCCCAGATCAGCGTCAGCGTCGCCGCGAGGACCAGCGCCGCCGCCATCGCCACCAGCCGGCCCGTCCCGCCGGCGAGCCCACCCAAGCCTGCTGCCGGGGTGGACGGCCCGGCGGCGCCCCCCGATCCGAAGGCGCCGCGCGTCTGGCGGGACCAGTTGAGATAGCTGGGCAGCACCATCAAGCCGAAGTAGGCCGCCGATGCCAGGAAAGCCAGCAGGTAGCGCGGCTGCCGCAGCCGCCGCGCGCGCCGCACCAGGGAGCCGCGGCAGCCGCGCCAGACGAGCTCGACCAGCGCGCCGTTCACCGCGGCTCGTTCCCCGGGCTGCCGGGTGCGAGGGCGGCGCCGGCGTCGGCCCCCTCGGTGGCGCGCAGGAAGATCTCCTCGAGATCGGCGTCGGCGGCGAGGTCGGGGAGGGCGGCACGGATCTCGGCCAGGGTGCCGGCGAGCACCTGGCGCCCGCGTTGCACGATCACCACCCGGCCGCAGATCTCCTGCACCAGCGCCAGCAGGTGGGAGGAGACCAGCACTGCGGCGCCGGCCCGGGCTTGCTCGACGATGGTCCGCTTCATGCGCCGGATGGCGCCGGGATCGAGGCCGGTCAACGGCTCGTCCAGGATCAGGGCGCCGGGGCGGTGGAGCAGCGCCAGCGCGATCATCAGCTTCTGCTTCATGCCGCGCGACAGCTCGGCGGGGAAGGCGTCGGGGCGGTCGGCCAGCTCCATGGCCGCCAGCAGCTGGCGCGACCGTTCGGGAGCATCGGCCACGCCATAGATGCGCCCGATCACCTTCATGTGGTCGGCGACGGTCAGGTTCTCGAACAGGCGCGGCTCGTCGGGCACGAAGGCCAGACGGCGTCGCGCCTCGATCGGCTGCGTCTCGAGGTCGTAGCCGGCGACCGCGATCCGCCCCGCCGTCGGCGGCAGGATCCCGGCCAGGCAGCGCAGGGTCGTGGTCTTGCCGGCGCCGTTCGGCCCCACCAGCCCGACGATCTCGCCGCCGGCGACGGCAAGCGAGAGGCCGTCGACCGCCGCGAAGCCGTCATAGGTCTTGACCAGGTCCCGGATCTCGATCATCGCGCGCTCCACCCCGCCATGGGTGCGAAGTCTATGGTCTCGGCAGTCCTGGCCAGAAATTCGGTTCGCCGTCGCCGGGCCATCCGCCCGTGTTCCCGGCCAGGCAGCCGTCGCCACCGTCTCGGGGAACACGCTGAGGCGGCGCCACGCGGCCGGCGTGCGGAGGGCCGGTCGGTCGCGAAGCGCCGCAAGCGCCGCAAATCGCCTGGACCCGGTGTGCGGGTGGGAGTCCGGTATGCTGCCGATCGTGCCCGCCAGCGAGCGACGTAGTGGAGAGGCCGCCGGCGGCGCCAGGCCGGCGCCGGATGCACCGCGGGCCGTTGACAAACATGTTGGCCGCGCCGGCCTGGCGCCGGTGGTTGCGGTTGCCGCGCCGAGCGGCCGGCGGCCTGGAATCGTTGCCGGCGTGGGGTCTGCCATTGGGCGGTTCGTCGTCCGGCACTACCGGCTGAGCGCCCTGCTGGTGCTGGCGGTCATGGCCTGCAACGTCTTCGTCGGGCTGGCCAACGCCAACGTCAACGACTTCGACGAGGCGCGGTACGGCGTGTCGGCCTTCGAGATGCAGCAGCACCGCGCCCCGGTGGTGACCACCTATGCCGGCCAGAGAGAGGTCTGGGCGCTCAAGCCGCCGCTCGGCTACTGGCTGATGGCGCTGTCGATGGCGCTCTTGGGCGGCTCGGCGCTGGCGATGCGCCTGCCCTCCGCGCTCTGCGCGCTGGCCGCGGTGGCGGTCACCATGCGCTGGGCCGGGCGCTGGTTCGACCGCCGGCTGGCGATCCTCGCCGGCCTGATCCTTGCCACCACCTTCGGCTTCATCAGCCACCACGGGCCGCGCAGCGGCGACTTCGACTCCGATCTCACGCTCATCCTGCTGCTGGCTGCGGTGGGGCTGCCCGGGCTCGGCGAGTCGCCGTGGCGGGTGCTGCGGCTGGCGGCGCTGCTCGCCTGCGGCTTCCTGCTCAAGAGCTTCGCCATCGCGCCGATGGTGCTGATCGCGGCCGGCTATCTGGTGTGGACCGGCGCCTGGCGCCGGCAGCGCCTGGTGCCCTGGCTGGCGGCCGGCGCCCTCTTCGCGGCGATCGTCGGTGCCTGGGTCCTGGCCCGCTGGCTGGCCGACGGCTCGCCGGATTTCTTCCTGCGGATGCTGCGCGAGGACGTCCTGCAGCGCTCGACCTCCATCGTCGACAAGAGCACCTCGTCGCCGATCGGCTACGTCACGGGGCTGTTCGACCGCTTCGCCCCCTGGCCGCTGCTGCTGCTGGCCGCCGCCGGCGTGGTGTGGTGGAGGCGCGGCGCCGGTAGCGCGCGACGGCGGCCGCGCCGCGACGTGGCGGCGCTGCTCGCCCTCTGGGCCGGCGTGCCGCTGGTCTTCTACTCGCTGGTCCGCACGCAGCACCACTGGTACCTCGACCCGACCTATCCGGCGCTGGCCATGCTGGCGGCGGGCAGCGCGCTGCTGCTGGTGGAACGGTCGCCCGCCCGCGTGCGGACCCTGGCGCTGTTCGGCCTGGTGGTGCTGCCGCTGGCGTTCTGCGAAACGCGCCTGGTGGCGCGGGTGCTGCTCAAGCCGCAGTCCGCCGACCAGCGCTTCCTCCGCGCGCTGGCGCCGGCGGCGAGCGGCTGCGGCGAGCTCCGCACCACCTGCAGGCTGGTCTGGTCGGAGCGCTTCATCCTCGAGGTTGTGGACGGCTTCGAGGTGGTCGAGCCGGCCGCCGCGGGGACAGTGGTGGCCCCTGTCCCAGTGGATGCCTGCCTGTTGGTGGGCAAGAGTGCCTGGCGCCGCCCGCCCGCGCCGCCGGCGGACCGGTTGCCGGCGCCGGACCGCCTGCTGGCCGGCAGCGACGCCTATGCGCTCTACCGTAATGCCGGCGGGGGCGGCCACCCTATCGCATCCGCCGCCCGCTAGGTGCGAGCTATACTCTGCCCCTCGCTGGCGATCCTCCTGCCGGCGCCGACGCCATGCCCGCAAGCCCGCCCTTCCTGTATCTGAGCGCAGCCGAGGTCGAGGCGCTGCTGCCGATGGGGGAGTGCATCGCGCTGATGGAGGGCGCGTTGCGCGAGCTGGCGCTGGGCAGGGCGGTGCAACCGTTGCGCAGCGTCATGCGGCTCGAGGGGCGCCCGGGGCTGCTCGGATTCATGCCGGGTCAGATCCGCGTACCCGGCACCGCCGGGGAGCCGCTCGCCGCCGAGTCCGGTGAGCCCCCGGCCACTATCGCTGGCACCGCCGCGAGCATCGCCGGCATCAAGGTGGTGAGCATCTTCCCGGGCAACCGCGAGCGCGGCGACGAATCCCATTTCGGCGTCGTGCTGCTGTTCGAGACCGAGACCGGCAGGCCGATCGCCAGCGTCGATGCGGCCGCCATCACCACCATCCGGACGGCGGCGGTGAGCGCCCTGGCGACCCGGCTGCTGGCGCCTGCCGAGGCCGGCGAGCTGGCGCTGCTCGGCGCCGGCGTGCAGGCGCGCAGCCACCTCGCCGCCATGCGCGAGGTGCGGGAGCTGCGCCGGGTGCGGGTGTGGAGCCGCCGGCCGGAGAGCGCACGGCGGTTCGCCGCCGAGGAGAGCGCCCGCCACGGGCTGATGGTCGAGGCGGCGCCCTCGGCGGAGGCGGCGGTCGCCGGCGCCGACCTGGTATGCACGGTCACCTCCGCTCGCGAGCCGGTGCTGGCCGGCGCCTGGCTGTCGCCGGGCGCGCACGTCAACGCCGTCGGCTCGAGCATCGCGGCGGCGCGCGAGCTCGACAGCGCTGCCGTTGCTCGCAGCCGCCTGTTCGTCGACCGCCGCGAATCGACGGTCAACGAGTCCGGCGACTATCTCTTCCCGCTGCACGAAGGAGCCATCGCCCCCGACCACATCCAGGGCGAGATCGGCGACCTGCTGCTCGGGCGCGTCGCCGGCCGGCGCAGCGCCGACGAGATCACGCTGTTCAAGTCGCTCGGCCTCGCCGTCGAGGACCTGGCCGCCGCCGAGCACGTCTACCGCAAGGCTCTGGCACAGGGCCGCGGCATCCGCCTCGATGCCGGCGCGGACCTGGCGCCGGAGCGGGCTCCGGACGACAGGAACACCCGATGACCACGACCGGCGCCGGCGGCACCAGCCGCGAGCTCCGAGCCCCCAGCCTCGACGAGATCCGCGCCGCGGGTGAGCGCCTCGACGGGCTCGCCCTGCGGACGCCGCTGCTGCGCCTCCAATGGGAGCCGCCGGCCGCTGCCGGCCGGCCGGCCGGCTCCGAGCCGCCGGCGGCCGAGATCTATCTCAAGCTCGAGAACCTGCAGCCGATCGGCTCGTTCAAGCTGCGCGGCGCCGCCAATGCCATGCTGCAGGCCGGCCCCGAACGTCTGGCCGATGGGGTGTACACGGCAAGCGCCGGCAACATGGCACAGGGGGTCGCCTGGAGCGCCCGCCGGCTGGGCGTCGCCGCCACCGCCGTGGTGCCCGACCATGCGCCGGCGACCAAGCTGGCCGCCATCGAGCGCCTCGGCGGCACGGTGGTGAAGGTGCCGTTCGAGACCTGGTGGCAGGTCATCGCCTCGCATCACTACCCGGGGCAGCCGGGCCTCTTCATCCATCCGGTGAGCGACACCGCGGTGATGGCCGGCAACGGCACCATCGGCCTGGAGATCGCCGAGCAGCTGCCCGGCGTCGACGTGGTGCTGGTGCCGTTCGGCGGCGGCGGCCTGTCCTGCGGCATCGCCGCCGCGCTACGCGAGCTGCGCCCGGCCGCCGAGGTCTACGGCTGCGAGGTGACGACCGCGTCGCCGCTCGCCGCTTCGTTCGCGGCCGGCGAGGCGCGCGCCATCGACTACCAGCCCAGCTTCGTCGACGGCATCGGTGGCAAGGCCCTGCTGCCCGAGATGTGGCCGCTCGCCAGCCGCCTGCTGGCCGGCTCGCGCGTCGTGCCGCTGGCCGCGGTGGCCGCCGCCGTGCGCCTGCTTGCGGAGCGCCATCGGGTGATCGCCGAAGGTGCCGGCGCCACCGCGGTCGCCGTCGCCATGGCCCTGGCCACCGCCGGCGAGCTGCCGGGCAAGAAGATCGTCTGCCTCGTTTCCGGCGGCAACATCGACAGCGCCAAGCTGGCGACCATCCTGGCCGGCGGCGTGCCGTGAGCGCGGATCCGGACCAGGACCAGTCACGCCCCAAGCCGGCGCCGATACCCGCGGATCCCGAGTTCGCGGCGCGGGTGCGCTCCAGCTTCGCGCGCCAGCGCTTCATGGCTACGATCGGCTCGCGCCTGACACGGGTCGAGCCCGGCGAGGTGGAGATCGAGCTGCCCTGCCGCGAGGATCTCACGCAGCAGCATGGCTACCTCCACGCGGGAGTGGTGGCGGCGGTCGCCGACACCGCCTGCGGCTATGCCGCCTTCACCCTCATGCCCGCCAACGCGGCGGTGCTCAGCGTCGAATTCAAGATCAATCTGGTCGCCCCCGCCGTCGGCGAGCGCCTGCTCGCCCGGGGCCGGGTGCTCCGTCCGGGCCGCACCCTCACCACCTGCGCCGCCGACGTCGTCGCCGTTGCTGCCGGCAGGCACGAAACCCTGGTCGCCTCGATGCTGGCCACCATCATGACCCTCCGCGACCGCCCCGGGCTGGCCGGCTGACCGCCGGCTGTCGGCTACACTGCCAACCCTTCGACGACGCTCATCGGCCCGGGTGCCGGCACCACCCGGCGCAGGCGGAATCCCGTGCGGTCGAAGAGCCGGGCGTACTCGGCCCGTCCGCGCTCGCGGCCACCGCAGCAATTGACCATCATCTGCAGGTCGGAGATCGGCCCGATCTCGCGGGTGGTGTCCTCTTCGACGACGGTCTCGACCACCAGCAGGCGGTGGCCGGGCTGCATCACCCGCCGGCAGTTGTCCAGCACGCGCGCCGCCCGCTCGTCGTCCCAGTCGTGGAGGACGTTCTTGAGCAGGTAGGCGTCGCAGCCGGCGGGCACCGCCTCGAAGAAGCTGCCGGCCAGCAGCTCGATCCGCGGCAGCACGCCCCTGGCGGCCAGGAACGGCCGCGCCGTGGCCAGCACGCTGCCGGCATCCAGCAGCACCGCCGCCAGATGCGGGTGGCGCAGCAGGATCTCGGCGAGCAGGTCGCCGTGGCCGCCGCCCACGTCGCAGAGCCGCCGCACCTCGCCGAACGGGTAGGCGGTGGCGATCCCGGGCGCGAACAGCCGGGTCATCGCCACCATCGTGCCGGCGAACGCCTCGCACTCCTCGGGATGGCGCTCGAACCACTCCCAGGTGGTCATGCCGTGGGCGCGCTCGAAGCCGCTCGCGCCGCCGGCGAGCGTCTGCTCCAGCTGGTCCCAGGCGCGCAGCTGGGCCTCCGAGCCGAAATAGAGGGCGCAGTCGCGCAGCGATATCTGCGCCGCTGGCGCCGCCGCGAGCAGCGTCCGCGAGGCGCGGTTGTTGCGGAAGCGCCCGTCGCGCCCGCGGGCGAACACGCCCAGCGTCGCCAGCCCGCGCAGCAACCGCCGCAGGCTCTCGGCCTCGACCCCCGCCCGCGCCGCCAGCTCCTCGGCGCTCGCCGGCCCCGCCGCCAGCAGGTCGGCGAGCCGCAGCCGCGCCGCCGCCCGCAGCATGTGGGTCTGCATGAAGGCGCCGATCTGCTCGAACATCGCCACCGGCGCCGGCACCACCGCGTCCGCCGCCGCCCGCAGCGCCCGCCGCAGCCGCAGCGAGATCGCCACCACGAAGCGTGGCGGCGGCGCCGGCGTCGCCGCTGCCGACGTGCCGGCGGCGCCGTGCCCCGCCGCCGTTGCCGCCGCCGTCGCCGGCGCGTCGCGGCCGGCGGCCTCGATCGGTGTCTCGTCGCCGCTCTTCAAGTGACCTCCCGGCTCACGCCGCCGGCGCCGCCGGCGCCGCCGCGACGGCCGCCGCCGGCGTTGGGTTGTGGATCTCCACCGCCAGGGCGCCGTCCTTGACGCCGACGGTGAGCCGCGCGCCGTCGTGCACCTCGCCGGCGATCAGCGCGCGCCCGATGCGCGATTCGAGCTGGTGCTGCAGGAAGCGCTTCAGCGGCCGCGCGCCGTACACCGGGTCGAACCCCTGCCGCGCCACCAGCTGCCGCGCCGGCTCCGCCAGCTCGAGCTGCACGCCGCGGCCGGCCAGGCGCCGCTTGAGGTCCTCGGTCTGCAGGTCGACGATGCGCTCGATCTCGGGCAGCGTCAGGGTCTTGAACAGGACGATGTCGTCCACGCGGTTCAGGAACTCCGGCCGGAAGTGCGCGCGCAGCTCGCGCAGCACCGCGGCGCGCGCCGCCTCGGAGATCTCGCCGCGGTCGGTCATCCCCTCGAGCAGGTGCTGGGAGCCGATGTTGGAGGTCATGATGATCACCGTGTTCTTGAAGTCCACGGTGCGCCCCTGCGCGTCGGTCAGCCGCCCGTCGTCGAGGATCTGCAGCAGCACGTTGAAGACGTCGTGGTGCGCCTTCTCGATCTCGTCGAACAGGATCACCGAGTACGGCTTGCGCCGCACCGCCTCGGTAAGCTGGCCGCCCTCGTCGTAGCCGATGTAGCCCGGCGGGGCGCCGATCAGCCGCGACACCGTATGCCGCTCCATGTACTCGCTCATGTCGATGCGGATCAGGTTCTCCTCGCTGTCGAACAGCGACTGGGCGAGAGTCTTGGCGAGCTCGGTCTTGCCCACCCCGGTCGGCCCCAGGAAGATGAACGAGCCGATCGGCCGCCGCGGGTCCTTGATCCCCGACCGCGCGCGGATCACCGCGTCGGCCACCAGCTGCACCGCCTCGTCCTGGCCGATCACCCGCTGGTGCAGGATCTCGTCGAGCCGCAGCAGCTTGTCGCGCTCGCCCTCGACCAGGCGGGTCACCGGGATGCCCGTCCAGCGCGACACGATCTCCGCCACCTCCTCCTCGGTCACCTCTTCGCGCAGCAGCTGCCGGCCGCTGCTCTGTTTGCCGGCGATGCGCGCGTCCTGCTCGCGCAGCTGCCGCTCGAGCTCGGGCAGCCGGCCGTGGCGCAGCTCGGCGGCGCGGTTGAGGTCGTACTGGCGCTCGGCCTCCTCGATCTCCTGGCGCACCCGCTCGATCTGTTCGCGCAGCGCCCGCACCTGCTGGATGGACTGCTTCTCGGCATCCCACTGCGCGCGCATCGCGGACGCCTGCTCGCGCAGGTCCGCCAGCTCGCGGCGCAGGTCCTGCAGCCGCTCCTTGCTGGCCTTGTCCTTCTCCTTCTTGAGCGCCGCCTCCTCGATCTCGAGCTGCATCACCCGCCGCGTCGCCTCGTCGAGCTCCTGCGGCATCGAATCGATCTCGGTGCGGATCATCGCGCACGCCTCGTCCACCAGGTCGATCGCCTTGTCGGGCAGGAAACGGTCGGTGATGTAGCGGTTCGACAGCACCGCCGCCGCCACCAGCGCGTTGTCCTGGATGCGCACGCCGTGGTGCACCTCGAAGCGCTCGCGCAGGCCGCGCAGGATCGAGACCGTGTCCTCGACCGTCGGCGGCTCGACCATCACCGGCTGGAAGCGCCGCTCGAGCGCCGCGTCCTTCTCGATCGTGCTTGCGATACTCGTCGAGGGTGGTGGCGCCGATGCAGTGCAGCTCGCCGCGCGCCAGCATCGGCTTGAGCAGGTTGCCGGCGTCGGGCGAGCCCTCGGTCTTGCCGGCGCCGACGATGGTGTGGATCTCGTCGATGAACAGCAGCACCCGCCCCTCGCTCTGCTTGATCTCGTTGAGCACCGCCTTGAGGCGCTCCTCGAACTCGCCGCGGTACTTGGCGCCGGCCAGCAGCGAGCCCATGTCGAGCGAGAAGATGGCGCGGTCCTTCAGCCACTCGGGCACGTCGCCGCGCACGATGCGCTGGGCCAGGCCCTCGACGATGGCGGTCTTGCCAACGCCGGGCTCGCCGATCAGCACCGGGTTGTTCTTGGTCTTGCGCGACAGGATGCGGATCACCCGCCGGATCTCGGCGTCGCGGCCGATCACCGGATCGAGCTTGTTGCGCCGCGCCTCGCCGACCAGCTCGGTGCCGTATTTCGACAGCGCCTCGTAGGCGCCCTCCGGCGAGGCGCTGGTGACGCGCTGATTGCCGCGCACCGCGGTGAGCGCGGCGAGGAAGCGGTCGCGGGTGACGGCGTGGCGCGCCAGCAGGCGCCCGGCCGGGCTCGCCGGGCCCTCCTCGATCAGCGCCAGCAGCAGGTGCTCGACCGAGACGTACTCGTCGCGCAGCCGCTTGGCCTCGTCCTCGGCGCGCAGGAACGTCTGCTGCAGCCGCTGGGTGAGGTAGACCTTGCCGGGCTCGGCGCCGGGCCCGGATACGCTCGGCCGCCGCGCCAGCTCGCTTTCGAGCTCCGCGCGCAACGCCTCGACCGGCACCTCCAGGCGCGCCAGCAGCCGCGGCACCAGCCCCTCCGGCTGCTCGAGCAGCGCCAGCAGCAGGTGATCGCCGTCCACCTCCTGCTGGCCCTCGCGCAGCGCCAGCCCCTGCGCGCTCTGCAGCGCCTCCTGCGATCTCTGGGTCAAGCGGTTGATGTCCATGATGTTCGCTCCTCTCAATTCTCTTTCGCCCGCCGCGCCTGGAAGCCCGAGGCGTCGCGCAGCTGCTCGAACAGCTCGCGCTCGCGGTCGCTCAGGCTCTCCGGCACCACCACCTTGATCTCGGCGTAGAGGTCGCCGCGCTCACGCTGCGACCGCGGTCGCGGCAGGCCGCGCCCGCGCAGGCGGATCTTGCGGCCGGTGGAGGAGCCGGCCGGCACCCTGACCAGCACGCCCCCCTCCGGCGTCTCGACCTCGGCCTCGGCGCCCAGCGCCGCCTCCCAGGGCGTCACCGGCAGCGGCGTGTAGAGGTCGCTGCCGTCGACGCGGAACCGCGGGTCGGGGGCGACCTCGATGCGCAGGTACAGGTCGCCGCGGTCGCCGCCGTCGCTGCCGCCCAGGCCGCGGCCGGCCATCCGGATGCGCTGGCCGCTGCGCACCCCCTCGGGGATCTTGACCGACACGCTCTTGCGCTCGCCGCCCACCGGATCGGCGTAGCTGAACTGGTGCGTGCCGCCGCGGATCGCCTCGGCCAGGGTCAGCGGGATGGTGGCTTCGGCGTCCGCGCCCTGCCGCGGTCCGAAGTCCATGCCCGTGCCGCCGCCGAACGGCGACTGGCGGGCGCGCGCGCCGGCGCTGCCGAACAGCATCTCGAAGAACGAGCTGAACCCCTCGCCGCCGCCGCCCAGGTCCTGGAAGTCGAAGCCGGCGGCCCCGGGACGTCCGCCGCTGCCGCCCATGCCGCCCATGCCTCCAAAATCGAAGCCCTGCCATCCCGGCGGCACCGAGCCGCCGCCCTGCTGCGCATGCTTCCAGGCGGTGCCGTACTGATCGTACTTGGCGCGCTTCTCGGGGTCCTTGAGCACCTCGTAGGCCTCGCCGATCTCCTTGAACCGGCGCTCGGAGTCCGGGTGCTTGTTGACGTCCGGATGGAACTTCCGCGCCAGCTTGCGGTAGGCCTTCTGGATCTCGTCCTGGGAGGCGTCCTTCTTGACCTTGAGGGCGTCGTAATAGTCCTTGTAGTCCAAGGGGATCGATCTCCTCCCGCCCGCTGCCGATCAGGCGAAGCGCAAGCTTGAGTGCTCAGCACTCAGATTGTAGAACGGGTAAGCCCGCTTTTCCATTCCTCGTGGTCGAGCGGCCTGGAGGACTGGCGAGCCGGCGGCCGGCGGGGCGCGCCCGCCGGGTCGTCCGGACCGTGGGAGGTGGTGTTGCGGAGTGGGCCTGGTCAGACGCCGCCGCTCACGGCGGGGTGAAGCCGAAGTGCTCGTAGTTCTTGGCGATGAACGCTTTCCACTTGTCGGGCACTTCTTCCAGCGGATAGATCGCCTGCACCGGGCAGGCGTCGACGCACAGGCCGCAGTCGATGCACTCCTCGGGGTGGATGTAGAGCATCTCCCAGTCTTCGCTCTTGCCGTAGATGCAGTCCACCGGGCAGACATCGACGCACGCCGTGTCTTTCACCCCGATGCAGGGTTCGGTGATGATATGGGTCATGCCCCCTCCTTAGGGTCGCTTTTCAGCCAGGATGCCTGCCCGGCGCATTATACCGTGCGTCGTCCGCACGTGGACGCGACGCGGCAGCCGCTCAATCGAGCCGTCCGGCCGGCCCTGGGGCGGCGCCCGCGGCCTCCTCCTCGGCAAAGGCGCGGTCGAAGGCGGCGACGGTGGCCGCGATCTCGGTCGAGCCGTGCGCCGTCGACAGGAAAAAGGTCTCGTAGGGCGACGGCGGCAGGTGGATGCCCTGCCGCAGCAGCGAATGGAAGACGCGGCGGAAGCGCTCGCGGTCGCTCTGGTCCACGTCCTGGAGCCGGCGCACCGGCGCGCCGGCGAAGAACAGCCCCAGCATCGACCCCTGGCGCTGCACCTGGCAGGAAATGCCGTGGCGGCCGGCCGCCTCTTCGATCCCTGCCTGCAGGGCGGCGCCGGCACTCTCCAACCGGCGATAGGCCTCGCCGCCGCGCGCCGCCAGCTCGCCGAGGGCGGCGGCGCCCGCCGCCACCGCCAGCGGATTGCCGGAGAGCGTCCCCGCCTGATAGACCGGCCCGGCTGGCGCCATCTGTCGCATCAGGTCGCGGCGGCCGCCGAACGCGGCGAGCGGCAGCCCGCCGCCGATCACCTTGCCGAGCGTGGTCAGGTCGGGCGTCACCCCGAGCAGGGTCTGGGCGCCGCCCCAGGCCACCCGGAAACCGGTCATCACCTCGTCGAAGATCAGCAGCGCGCCCTGCCGGTCGCAGAGCCGCCGCAGGCCGGGGAGGAGCTCGGGCAGCGGCGGCACCAGGCCCATGTTGCCGGCGATCGGCTCGACGATCACCGCGGCGATCTCGCCGTCGTGCGCCGCGAACAGCGCCGCCACGGCGTCGAGGTCGTTGTAAGGGGCGATCAGGGTGTCGGCGGTCACCGCCGCCGGCACGCCGGGCGACGAGGGGACGCCGATCGTCGCCGCGCCGGAGCCGGCGGCGACCAGGAAAGGGTCGGCGTGGCCGTGGTAGCAGCCGGCGAACTTGACGAAGCGGCGCCGCCCGGTGGCGGCGCGAGCCAGGCGCAGCGCCGACATCGTCGCCTCGGTGCCGGAATTGACCAGGCGCACCATCTCGACCGCCGGCAGCGCGGCGGCGATCCGCTCCGCCAGCTCCACCTCACGGACGGTCGGGGCGCCGAACGCCGTACCGCGCCCGAGCGCCTCGGCGATCGCCGCGATCACCGCCGGATGGCGGTGGCCGAGGATGTGGGGGCCGTAGGCGCCGATGTAGTCGATATAGCGCCGCCCGTCCTCGCCCCACAGGCACGCCCCCTCCGCGGCGCGCACGAAGACCGGCTCGCCGCCGACGCCGCGGAAGGCCCGCACCGGCGAGTTGACGCCGCCGGGCAGCACGCGCTCGGCGCGTTCGAGCAGGCTCATGGGTGGTTGCCGGCGGGGGGCTGGCCGGTGCCGGCGGCGGCCTCGAGCTCGCCGGCGAGCAGGCGCGCCGCGTCAACGGCGCCGTAGGTGACGATGAGGTCGGCGCCGGCGCGGCGGATGGCGATCAGCGATTCCATGAGCACCCGGTCGTAGTCGAGCCAGCCGCGCTCGGCCGCCGCCTTGAGCATCGCGAACTCGCCGCTGACGTGATAGGCGGCGAGTGGCAGGTCCCAGCGGCGGCGGAGGGCGGCCAGCAGGTCGAGATAAGGGAGGGCCGGCTTGACCATCAGCATGTCGGCCCCCTCCTCGACGTCGAGCGCCGCCTCGCGCATCGCCTCGCGGCCGTTGGCGGGGTCCATCTGGTAGGCGCGGCGGTCGCCGAACGACGGCGCCGAGCCGGCGGCCTCGCGGAAGGGACCGTAGAAGCCGCTGGCGAACTTGACCGCGTAGGAGAGGATCGGCAGCTCGGCCTTGCCGGCGGCGTCGAGGGCGGCGCGGATCGCCCCCACCCTGCCGTCCATCATGTCCGACGGCGCGATGACGTCGGCGCCGGCGGCCGCCAGCGACACCGCCTGACGCCCGAGGTTGGCCACCGTGGCGTCGTTGTCGACCTCCCGGTTTGCGGGGTCGGCGGCCGCGGTGAGCACTCCGCAGTGCCCATGGTCCGTGTACTCGCAGAAGCAGAGATCGGCGATCTTGACCAAGCCGGGCAGCTCACGCCCGAGCGCCCGCAGCGCCCGCTGCACGATGCCGTCGTCGGCCCAGGCGGCGCTGCCCTCCGCGTCCTTGTGCTCCGGCAGCCCGAACAGCAGCACCGCCCGCACGCCGGCGGCGTAGGCCGCCGCCGCCGTTTCCACCAGCCGGTCCAGCGAGTGCTGGTAGACGCCCGGCATCGATCCCACCGGCCGCGCCACCCCCTCGCCGGGACAGGCGAACAGCGGCAGCACGAGCTGCTCGGCCGCCAGCCGCGTCTCCCGCACCAGGCCGCGCAAGGCAGCCGTCCGCCGCAGCCGCCGCATCCGCGTCGCCGGGAAGCCCATGATCGGGCGGTTCTATCGCGCCTGCCCGCAAAACGCAAACCCGGTCAGGCCGTTCGGGACCTCGAGCGCGAACAGACCGGCCTCGGTGACGGCGTAGAGCCGTTCCGGCGGCAGCGGGTCGAGCAGCAGCTGACCGGTGAACTGCTCCGCCGGCAGGCCGTCGGACTCGTCGCACCAGGTGTCTCCCCGGTCGGCGCTGACGTACACCCCGGACCTGATGACGCCGGCGTAGAGCATCGAGGTCATGGCCGGATCGACCAGCAGCGAGGCTACGGCCACCGGCAGCGAGGTGCCCTGGGGGCTCCAGCTCCGCCCGGCGTTGATGCTGCGGTAGATCGCGGTGGCCCCGGCGCCGCCGCCGGCGCCGAGGTAGAGCTGCCGCGGATTCGCGGGATCGATCGCCAGGCCGCTGGTCACCGTGTCGGTGGGCAGCCCGCTGCCGGCAGCCGTCCAGGTCGCGCCGTAGTTCAGGCTCTTGTAAACGGTGCCGAAGTGCAGGTAGAGCGTCGAGGGCCGCTGCGGATCGATCGCCAGCGCATCCATCTCGAGGTTGGGGTCCAGGCAGCGCCAGCTGGCGCCGGCGGTGGTGCTGCGCAGCACTTTGCAGTCCATGTCGTTGCCGGTGCGCTCGATGCCGCCGGCGTAGAGCAGGCGCGGATTCTGCGGATCGACCTTCACCAGGTCGGGCCCGAACTTGCCCGGGTAGGGCAGCGGGGTCCAGGTCTCCCCGCCGTCGCGGCTCTTCCTGAGGTTGGCGAAGGGTGGCGCGGGCTCGAAGCCGTAGAGGGTCTCGGGTTGCTGCGGATCGACGGCCAGCACGGCGGCGCCGGCGCCGCCCAGCTGCTGCCAATCGCCGCCGGTCTGGCCGCCATTGCCGCCGCTGCCGGGACCGCCGGAGCCGCGCGGCCGCTGCTGGCGGAAGAGCAGGCTCTGGACCGGGGCGAGAGGCGTCGCGACGGTGGCGTAGAGGAAGGTCGAGGCGCCGTCGGACCCGATGGCGAGGTTGGTCACGTCCTGCGCCGCCAGGCCGTCGTTCAACGCCCGCCAGTGCACGGAACGTCAATGCTAGTGGCTGGTCAGGCAGCGGCTTGCCGGCCGGGCGTGGCTGCCGCCGCGGCGGCTGCTGTGCTCCGCGGCGCCGGAGGCGATGGAGCAGCATTGGTACAATGATGGAAATGGCACCCAGCCCGGAGGTTCCTGTGATGAAGCGATGGATCGCACGTGTGCTCGGCCCGTCTGGCCACGGCGTCGCGCACCTGGCGGCGGCGTTCGGGTTGGCGGTGGCCTGCTGGGCCGGGACCGGGGTGGGGGCCGGTGCCGGCCGGGCCGCGACGCCCTTGCTGGCGGCGGCGCAGGCGGTGCCGGCTCCCGCGCCAACCGCCGGCGGGGCGCCGGCGGGCGGCGGCAGAGCCGGGAGCGGCGGTCCGGTCGCCCATGACCCCACCTACGTCGCGCTGCGCGCCGCGCGTCCGGACGGGCGGGTCGCGGAGGTGCACGGCCTGGCCTTCGATCGCGACGTCTTCCACTTCGAGCTCGAGTCGGGGACCGTGCATTTCCTGGCGCCGGTCGGGGGGCGCACGATCGGAGCGGTGTTCCTCGGCCACGGCACCCTGCGGCTAAGCCCGGCGACGCCGGCGGAGCGGCGCCAGCTGGCGCTGCAGCTGGGCGCCGGCGGCGACTTCGAGGTGCTCGCCGACAGCTTCGACGAGTTGGTGCTGCTGTTCGGCGACGACACCGACCGGGAGATCGCCGCCGCCGCGCCGGTCCGGACGGGGCCGCCGGACGCTCATGCCAAGCAGGTGTACGAGCGCTGGCTGGACCGCCAACGCAGCGACTTCCACCTCAACCTGCAGCTGCGCGTGCTGCGCGACCTGCTCAACCATCCTGGGCTGACCAGCGGCGTCTTCCTCGCCCAGCTCGCCGGCAAGACGCTGCCGCCGGCGCTGGTGGCGGTGGACCCTGACGGTGCCGGCGGCCTGGTGGGCGGCCTGCGGCTGGGCGCCGAGTCGTCGCTCCTCTACGTCTCGGACCCGCGTCGCGGCGGGATCTGGTACCTGAGCGCCCCGCGCGGTGCCCGCAAAGGGGCGCCGCGCCCGCTGCTCGCCCGCGCGCTCCACTACTGGGTGGCGACCAGCGTGCCGCGCAGCACCGATCTCGGTGGCGTCACCACCATCCGCTTCACCGTGCTGGCGCCGGGCCTGCGCGTGCTGCCCATCCAGCTCATGCCCCGGCTGCGGATCGCCGAGGCCTCCTACGGCCCGGCGCCGGTCGCCGGCGGATCGCCCGCGCCTGCGGCCGGCACCCTGGCCGGTCCGACCGCCGGCGCCGGCGCCACACCCGCGGCTGGCGCGCCGCCGCCGCCGTCAGCGTCCGCCGCCGACGCCGAGCCAGAGCCCGCGCCGGACTCGATTCGGGCGGCGGCGGTCGTCCAGGAGGACGCCAAGGAGGACGGCGCCGACGCCGCGGTGGTCTTCCCGGAGCCGCTGGCAAAGGGCGCCGAGGTGCTGCTGCGCATCGCCTACCACGGCGACGCGGTGCTGCAGGACGCCGGCGACAAGAACTACGTCGTCGGGGCGCGCGACAGCTGGTACCCGAGCCTGGGCACCTTCGCCGAGCCGGCGCCCTTCGACCTGACCTACCGCGTGCCGGCCGGCAACCAGGTGGTCTCGGTGGGCCGCCTGGTGTCGACGCGGGCGCTCGGCCAGCAGAGCGTTTCGGTGTGGAAGACCGACGGGCCGGTACGGGTCGCCGGCTTCAACTACGGCCAGTTCAAGGAGCTGCAGCAGCACGACCAGGACAGCGGCGTCGATCTCCAGGTCTTCACCAACCCCGGCACTCCGGACATCATCCGCACCATCAACGCGATCCTCGAAAGCTCCGGGAGCCGCGAGCTGTCGGGCCTGGGCGTCGACGGCGAGTTCAACGCCGCTCCCCAGGCCACCCTGGGCCACGTCAACACCGCCCGCCTGGCCGAGGCGGCGATGGCCGACGGCGTCAACGCCTGCCGGGTCTTCACCACCTACTTCGGGCCGCTGGCCGAAAAGCACGTCGCCATCACCCAGCAGTCGCAGTTCACCTTCGGGCAGTCCTGGCCGTCGCTGATCTTCATGCCCTACATCTCGTTCCTCGACAGCACCCAGCGCCAGCGGCTGGGGCTCACCGGCGCCAAGGACTTCGTGGACAAGGTGGGGTTCCACGAGCTGTCCCACCAGTGGTGGGGCCACCTGGTCACCGCCGACAGCTATCGCGACGTCTGGCTCGAGGAGGGCTTCGCCGAGTTCTCGGCGGCGCTCGCCGTGCAGCACACCCAGGGCTGGCCCGCCTACCTCCGCTTCTGGCGCGAGGCGCGCAAGGAGATCTTCGCCAGGCCGCCGCACAGCGCCATCGCCAGCGTCGACGCCGGACCGCTCGCCCAGGGCTTCCGCCTGGCGACCGAGCGCAGCCCCTATGCCTACCAGGCCCTGGTCTACGAGAAGGGCGCCTACGTGCTGCACATGCTGCGCATGCTGATGTGGGACGCCGGCGATCCCACGCCGGACCGCCGCTTCATCGCCATGATGCACGACTACGCCGCCACCTACGCCGGCAAGCAGGCCTCGACCGCCGACTTCCAGCAGGTGGTCGAGCGCCACATGGCGCCGGCGATGAACGCCTCCGGCGACGGCAAGATGGACTGGTTCTTCCGCCAGTGGGTCTACGGCGCCGAGGTGCCGCGCTATGTGGCGGACCTGCGCCTCGAGTCGGCGGGCGGCGAGGTCCACGTCAAGGGCAAGGTCACCCAGGAGGGGGTCGCCGACGACTTCCGCGCCCTGGTCCCGATCTATCTGGAGCTCGACCGCGGACGCTTCGTGCGCGTCGCCCAGCTGCCGATGGTGGGCAAGGCGACGGTGCCGGTGGACATCGCGATGAAGCCGCCCAGCAAGCCCCGCGGCGTGCAGATCAACGCCCGCGCCGAGGTGCTCGCCCGCGACTAGTGGCCCGGGGCCAGGTCAGGCATCTCGCTCCGCGGCGGGCCGCGACCGCTCCCCTCGGCTATAGTGGGGTGCGCCATGGACCTTGCCGCGCGCCTCGGGCGCTGCCAGCTGCTGGTGGTCACCGGCAAGGGAGGCGTCGGCAAGACCGCCGTGGCGGCCAGCCTCGGGCGCCTGCTGGCCGCGGCCGGCAGGCGGGTGCTGGTGCTGGAGGTGGACCCGCGCGAGAACGTCCACCAGATGCTTGGGGTGGCGCCCTCGGGCGGCGCCATCGTCGCCGCCGGCCCCCGGCTCTGGGTGCAGAACCTCAAGCCCGGCCAGGTGCTCGACGAGATCGTGCGCGAGCGGCTCAAGGTCGAGATGCTCGCCCGGCGGGTGCTGGCCAGCCCCATCTACGAGCAGTTCTCGGCCGGCGCTCCCGGCCTCAAGGAGCTGGCCATCCTGGGGCACGCCCTGCGCCTGCTGCGGCGCGCCGGGCCGGCGGACGCCGTGAACGGCGGTTTCGGCAAGGAAGCCGCGCCGGCGCTCGACTTAGTGGTGCTCGACGCGCCGGCCACCGGCCACGGGGTGCGCCTGCTGATGGCGCCGCGCCTGGTTTCCGAGGTGATCGGCAGCGGCCCCTTCGGCGCCCTGGCCGGCGAGCTGGCCGGCTTCGTGGCCGATCCGGCGCGTTGCGGCATCGTGGTGGTGACCCAGGCCGAGGAGATGCCGGTCGAGGAGGCGCTCGAGCTGCGGCAGGCGCTGGCGGACCAACTCGGCCGCCAGCCCGAGCTGCTGGTGGTCAACGGCCTGTTCCCGCCGCTTCCCCCGGGGTTGGACGGCCCGGCGCCAGCCGAGCCGCCGGACGCGCTGGACGCGCTGCTCCCTCCGCAGCGCCGGCAGGCTCGCGCGAAGGAGGGAGCCGCGCGCGGGAGGAAGGCGCCGCGGGCCGCCGCCAAGGACGCCGCGGAGGCGGTGCAGGCCGCCGCCCCGGCCGCAGCGTACACGCCGCCAACGTCCGAGATGCTCTCCTTTTGGCGGCATCGCCGGCGGCTCAACGAGCGCGAGCTCGAACGTCTGGCCAACTGGTGGGACGGGCCGCGGGTCGAGCTGCCGCAGCTCGCCATCGAGCGCGGCCCGGCGCTCACCGCGGCGCTGCAACGGCTGCTCGCCGTGGCGGAGGGCGCGTGAGCCCGCTCGCGGAGGGCAGCCCGCTGATCGTCTGCGTCGGCGCCGGCGGGGTCGGCAAGACGACCCTGGCGGCGGCGATGGGAGTGGCGTCGGCGCGCGCCGGGCGCGACACCCTGGTGATGACCTTCGATCCGTCGCTGCGCCTCAAGGACGCCCTGGGGGTGGGCGAGGAGGCGCGCGAGCGGGAGGTCCGCGTCGATCTGGAGGCCGAGGGCGAGCTGCACGCCAGCCTGCTCGACGCCCGCCTCACCTTCGACCGGCTGATCGAGCGCTACGCCCCCGACGCGGCGGCGCGGCAGCGGGTGCTCGGCAACCGCTTCTATCAGCACCTGTCGGGGAGCCTGGGCGGCATCCTCGAGTACATGGCGGTGGAGCGCCTGTTCGAGGTCGCCGCCGGCGGGCGCTACCGCCAGGTGGTGCTCGACACCCCGCCCACCCGCCAGGCGCTGGACTTCCTGGAAGCGCCGGCGCGGATCGTCGGCTTCCTCGACAGCGGCGCCCTGCGCGTCGCCCTCCGCCCCTGGTTCGACGCCGGCGGGCGGCTCAAGGCCACCGCCCGCCTCGGCGGCCTGGGCCGCCGCGCCGAGCGCTTCCTCGACGAGGTGGTCGGCCTCGACCTGCTGCGCGACATGGCCGAGTTCTTCCAGGCCTTCTCGCCGCTCTTCGCCGGCTTCCGCGAGCGCGCCACCCAGGTCGAGGAGCTGCTGCGCTCGCCGCGGACCTGCTTCGTGCTGGTCGCCGGCCCGGGCGAGGAGCGGATCGCCGACACCCTATTCTTTGCCCGCCGCCTGCAGCAGGCCGGCTACCGCCTGGGGCCGATCGTGGTCAACCGCGTCCACCCCGAGCCTGAAGAGCCGCGGCGGTTCGTGCCTCCGCTCCCGCCTCCGGCAGCTCAAGCGCCACCGTCGGCGCCGGGCCTGCTGGACGGCGTGGACCTCCTGTCCTGGCTCGGCGAGCGCGACCGCCGCGGTCTGGTGGAACTGGCCCGCCTCCTCTCCGACGACCAGCCGCTGGTCGATCTGCCGCTGCGCGCCGAGGAGCCGACCGACCTCGCCTCGCTGGCCGACCTCGGCGCCGAGCTCGAGGAGCGGGCGGCGGACTGGCGGCGCTACCTGCGGCGCGAGGCCTGAGCGAAGCGCGGCGGCGCCGTGACGGCGGCGCCGCCAGCGCCGGCCTGCAACCGGGCGGGGGAGATCTGCTGCGACCTTCCCCACCCGGTTCGAACCGGTTTCCTACACCCGCCGCCGCAGAGCGATCAGCGCGCCGCAGGTCACCAGCAGCGCCAGCAGCACCAGGCCGACGACGGAAAGCGTCGGGACCTGCGCGATGGCCTCGACCTGGAAGGTGGTCGGGTCGTCGACGGCGGCCGTCCCCGGGTCGTCGGTCAGCACCGACGACTCGTTCGTGCCGTTGCCGTCGGCGTCGAAGAACACCGTGCCCTGGTTGGAGATCGCCTGCCCGGCGGCGCTGGCGCTGATGGTCGCGACGAAGGTGATGGTGACCGAACCGCCGGCGGCGATCGAGCCGTTCCAGTGGACGGTCCGCGTCGGGACGTCGGCCACCGCCGTGCCGCTGCTGGCGTTGGCGCTGACCAGCGTCAGGCTGGCCGGCAGCACGTCGGTGAACTCGTCGCCGGGATTGTCCTGCTGCGTCGAGGTGCCGGTGTTCGAGATCGTCACCGTGTAGGTCACCTGGCCGCCCGGGGAGAAGTTGCCGGTGACGGTCTTGCTATGGGTGCCGATCGCCGCCGGCGAGCTGACCACGAACGTGGTCGGACCGCCGCCCGGGGCCGCCGACTGCGCGGTGGACTCGTTGGTGCCGTTGCCGTCGGCATCGAAGCAGGCCGTCGCCTGGTTGCTGACGGTCTGCAGCGCGGTGCCGGCCTTGATGGTGGCATGAATGGTGATGGTCACCGAGCCGTGCGCCGGGACGTCGCCATCCCAGGTGACGGTGTTGGTGCCGACCGTGGCCACGGCGGTGCCGGAGGTCGCCGAGGCGCTCACCAGGGTGAGCTGCGACGGCAGCACATCGGTCAGCTCGTGGCCGGGGTTGTCCTGCTGGTCGAAGTTGCCGCTGTTCGACAGTACGACGGTGTAGGTGACGGCGCCGCCCTCGACGAAGGAGCCGGCGACCGACTTGGTGGCGGTGACGCTGGCCGGCGAGAGCACCAGCACGGTGGCGGTGGCCGAGTTGTCGCCGGGGTTCGGGTCCACCGCATTGCCGCGCACGGCGGCGGCGTTCGACAGCGTCGAGGCGTTGTTCACCAGGTTGCCGGCGAAGTTGGGGGCCGTGACGGTGAAGGTCAGGGTCGCCGTCTCCCCGACCGGCAGGCTGGCGAGGTTCCAGAGCCCGGTCGCCGGCGTGTAGAGGCCCTGGGAGGCCGTGAAGGAGCCGGGGGCCAGGGCCGGGAACAGCGGGAAGGCTTCCTGGGTGTTGACGCTGTAGGCCGGATCGCCGCCGTTGTTCTTCACCGTCAGCGTATAGAGGATCGAGCCGCCGGGGTTGACGGAGGTGACGTTGGCGCCGAAGGTGAGATGCAGGTCCGCGGTGCGCGGCGCCCGGATCACCGCCACCGCCCGGTCGTTGGCCGGGTTCGGGTCGAGCGGCGTCGAGCCGGCGATCTGGGCCACGTTGTCGATCTCCTCGGTGGTCTCGACCGTGGCGGTGATGTGGAGAGTGGCCGCGGCGGCGTTGGCCAGGGCCCCGACCGTCCAGATGCCGGTGCCGGGCACGTAGGCGCCGCCGCCGTCGTCCGAGACGTAGGTGAGGCCCGGCGGCAGCGGATCGCTGACCGCCACGCCGGTGGCGTTGTTCGGGCCGTTGTTGGTCACCGTCAGGGTGAAGACGACGTTGGCGCCGGCGGCCGGCATCGCGTCGTCGACCGACTTGGTGAGCGCCAGGTCCGCCCGCTGCGCGGAGTCGAGCACCACCACCTGCGCGCGCTGGCCGACGCCGTTGAAGTGGTGCAGCAGCAGAGCGCCCAGCGAGCCGTTGGCCGTCATGTTGGCGGTGTTCCAGGTGACCGGCAGCGAGTTGCCGTTGAGGTCCTCGTCGAGGAAATCGCCGCCGAAGTTCAGCCCCTGCGCGCCCCAGTTGTAGGTGTAGGGCCCCGCCGCCTGGTCGAAGAAGGTGCCGGCCGCCGGCGAGCAGTGGTCGCCGGTGGTGCTGCGGGCGCAGGCCAGGTTGGTGGCGGGGCAGGTGACGATCTTGTAGCGGATGGAGGTCACCGCCGTCGACGCGATCCCGAGCGTGGAAGGACTGACCCCCAGGATCATCACGTTGTTGAGCTGCAGGCCGGTGTCGAAGGACGCCGGCGAGACCAGATTGACGAACGATCCCAGGCCCAGGATCGAGAAGCCGCTCGTGCTGATGTTCTCTACGACGCGCACGAAGTTGTCGTTGAGCGGCGCGGCGGAGACGAAGACCGACGGGGTGGTATTGATGACGTTCCGGTCGTAGACGCCGTCGCCGTTGGTGTCGACGCAGATGTCGTAGGCGACGTCGTTGAGCGTCGACCAATCGCCCCAGCTGGCGACGCCGAACAGGACCAGGTCGTTGTTGATGTTCGGGGAAGCCCCTGCCTGGAAGTAGGCGGCGCCGGCGTAGTGAATGTTCGCGTAGTCCGGGGAGGCCGGGTTGAGCGGCGAAACCACCTGCAGCTCGAACGGCGACACCAGAGATTCGATGACCGGCAGGGTGCCGACGCCGGTGCAGGTCGGACCCGCCGCCAGCGTGCCGGTGCAGAGGCCAGTGCCCGAGAGCGGGATGGTCGTCGAGCCGGTGGGGGCGCCGCCGGTGACGATGGTCGCCGGCGCGCTCATCGCGGAGGAAGGCTTTTCCGCCATGTAGACCGGCAGCCGGAACTTGAGCGCCGAGCTCTGGCTGAAGGTGAGGTACGACTGCTCCTCGGTCAGGAAGTTGCGCGGCTGATCGCCGTAGTTCGCCTGCACGCCCTGGGTCGGGAACAGCGAGGCGTCGCGGGTGTGGCTCATGGTGTTGCCGTTGGCCGACATCTGCACGGCCACCTCCACCGCCGACGCCGCCGGCACCGTCACCGAGCTGCCGCCCGGCAGCGAGAACGCGACGCCGGGCGAGTCGACGACGTTGTCGAAGGCCATGTCGAAGGTCTGCGGCGTGAGCCCCATGTTGACCAGGCGCACCATCTTGGTCTGGGTCGTGGCGCCGATCACCTGCGGGTCGAAGGTGACGCTCACCAGGCCGGCGTCGTCGGCGTTCATGGCGATGACGCTGCCGACGGCCGCGGCGGCCGGATCGACGCGCCCGGCGCCGACCCGCGAGGGGCCGAAGCGCGGCGGCGTCGCGGACGGCAGGAGCGTCACGTCGTGGGTGGCGTAGTTCATCGCCAGCGCCTTCAGCTCCTCGACCGACCAATCGGGATGGAGCTGGCGCAGCAGGGCCATGGTGCCGGCGACGTGCGGGCTGGCCATCGAGGTGCCGGAGATGACCAGCGCCTGGTTGCCGGGAGTGAAACCCGAGGGGTCGATGGCGCCGGTGCAGCCGGTCGCCGCCGAGGTGCAGGTGTGGCCGGTCTGGACCGAGGTGATGTTGAGGCCCGGCGCCGCGATGTCGGGCTTGACGCGCAGCGGCGAGCCGGCGATCTGGCGCGGTCCGCGCGAGGAGAAGCTGGCCAGGGTGTCGGCGCCGGAGGGGCCGAGCAGGGTGGCGTTGAGGGTCGCGATGTTGGCCCTGAGCGTGTTGCCGTCGGCCAGCGTGACGCGCACCGCGGGGATGGTGATCGTGGCATCGGTGCCGCCCAGGCCGGCGGGCGGCGAGCCCGGCGCGTTGTCGGCGATGATGACGCCGACCGCGCCGGCGTTCTGCGCGTTCTTCACCTTGACGGTGAAGCCGCAGGTGCCGCGGTCGATGAAGGCGATGTTGCCGGCAATGGCGGCGGCGTTGGTGAGCGGATCGCAGGCGTCGGTGGTCAGCGGACCCGCGGCGTCGGCCGGATCGAGCGCGATGACGACGTTGTGGGGGCCGGGTGGGGTGCCGCTGGGGGTGACCGCGGGGCCAAACGTCGCCCCCGCCGCCAGGAAGTCGCCGGCGATCGCCGCCGGCGCGTTCACCTGGACGATTGGCGCCGGCTCGCCGGCGTCGAGCGAGGCCGCGGCGGTGATCGCGCCGCCGGCGACGCCCGGAGAGCCGGCGATGAAGAACGTGTCGCTCGAGTTGCCGGCCGAGATCGCCACGATCACGCCCGCCTCGGCCGCGTTCTCGGCGGCGATTGCGGTGGGGTTGGTGACGGTGCCGAAGTCCGAGCCCAGCGACATGTTGATGACGTCGAGGTGATCCGACAGGTCGTCGTCGCCGTTGGGATCCATCGCCCAGTCGATGGCCTGGACCACCACCCCGGTGCTGCCGCCGCAGCCGAAGACGCGCAGGGCGTAGAGCAGCGCCTGGGGCGCGACCCCCGGGACGATGCGCAGCGAGCTGTAGGTGCTGGGGTTGGCGTCGTAGGGCCCGGCAAAGGTGGCGCCGGCGGCGGTGACGCCGAAGCCGGCCGCGGTGCCGGAGACGTGGCTGCCGTGGCCGTTGCAGTCCATCGGATTGGCGTCCGGGACGGGAGTGTTGGAGCCGGTATAGGCGTCGCCGACGAAATCGGTGCCGCCCACCACCTTGGCGGTTGGGAAGGAGCCGGCGGTGGTGAAGTTGGCGCTGGCCGTCGCTTCGGCGGTGTAGGAGGCGAGCAGGCCGGTGCCGCCGAAGTCGCCGTGCAGGTAGTCGATGCCGGTGTCGATGATGCCGACGCGGACGCCGGTGCCGAGGGCGCCGGCCGGCAGGCCGATGGTGTTCGCCCAGACGTTGGGGGCGCCGATGAAGGGCACGCTGGTCAGGCTGGTGGTGTGCTCGAGCAGGATCGGCAGCACCCGCCTGACACCCGGGATCCTGGCCAGTAGAGCGACGTTCTCGGGCGCCACCGCGACGGCGATGCCGTTCATCGCCTTGGCGACGCGGTAGATCTCGCGCGCCTCGATCGGCGCGGCGGCGAGCGCCCGGGCGACGGTTTCCTGGGCGGCCCGGACCTTCTGGACCTGCGCTTTGGACCTGGCGCCGGCGGCCGTCAGCGCCTGCCGGTCGGAAGGCCGCGAGCCCCGCATCGCCTCGGCGAACACCGTCGCCGCCGGCGCATCGCGCAGCTCCACCAGCACCTGGATGCGGCCGTCGTCGGTGGGCGCGGCGTGCTCGAAGCCCGCCGGCAGGGCGGACGTGGCGGCCGGCGCCAGCTCGATCTCCGGGGGAGACGCCACGGGCAGCCGCGGCGAGCCGGAGGCCGCCATGGCGAGGGCGGCGAGGCCCAGCAGGACGAGCACGGCGACGGCGGGAGCGCCGGCGCGTGGCCAGGCTGTACCAACTTGCAGCGTTCGCTTGTCGAACATGTAACCCCCTTTGGAACCCAAGGCAAACAAGGCAAACAAGACATCGGAGCGCGGCCAGACCGCGGTCGTGCGAGGCAGTGGGAGACGGGGCACCGCGGCCGGATCCCAAGGTCCGGCTGCCCGGTCATCACCGCACGACGACGGCTAATTTGTGACTGGCTCGGTATTCTAACGCAGCGCGCGGTTGGGCGCCAGGCTGCCGGCGTGGCCGCTGGCCGGCGCGGCGGCGGCTGGTTTCCCCTTACAGGAAGATATTGACGTATACGTCATCCAAGGGATAGGTTAGCGCTCCTGGAGGGCGAAGAGGGCGAAATTGGCTGGCCACGACGATCCCGACCGCCTGCTGTCGCGCCTGTTCTCGATCACCGAGCTGGCGGCGGAGCTTGGCGTCACCTCGCGCGCGATCCGCTTCTACGAGGCCAAGGGGCTGCTCGAGCCGCAGCGCGCCGGCTCGACGCGGGTCTACACCCATCGCGACCGCGCGCGGCTGCAGATCATCCTGCGCGGCAAGCGGCTGGGCTTCTCGCTGGCGCGGGTGCAGGAGTACCTGGACCTCTACGACGCCGATCCGACCCACCGGGCGCAGCTCGAGCATCTGCTGCGCGGCGCCAGGCAGCGCATCGCCGAGCTGGAGTCCCAGCGCCAGGACCTCGAGCTGACCATCGAGGAGCTGCGGGAGATGGAGGAGCTGACCCTCGAGGCGCTGGGCCGGCGCGCGGGGAAACCACGACCCAAGGGGAGCAAGCCATGAAGAGCGTCGTCATCGCCGGCTACGTCCGGTCTCCGTTCACGCCCGCGAAGAAGGGCGAGCTGGCGAAGGTGCGACCGGACGACCTCGCGGCGCAGACCGTCCGCGCGCTCGTCCAGCGCACCGGCGTCGACCCCGCCGACCTCGAAGACCTGATCCTCGGCTGCGCCTTCCCGGAGGGCGAGCAGGGGTTCAACGTGGCGCGGCTCGTCAGCTTCCTCGCCGAGCTGCCGCTCACCGTCGCCGGCACCACGGTCAACCGCTTCTGCGGCTCCTCGATGCAGGCGATCCACATCGCCGCCGGGGCCATCCAGATGGATGCCGGCGAGGCCTTCGTCTGCGCCGGCGTGGAGTCGATGACCCGCGTGCCGATGGGCGGCTTCAACCCCCTGCCCAACCCGGCGCTCTTCGCTCACTACCCCCAGGCCTTCGCCGCCATGGGCGAGACCGCGGAGAACCTGGCGCGCCAGCGCCAGATCTCGCGCCGGCGGCAGGAGGAGCTGGCGCTCTCGTCGCAGCAGAAGGCCGCGGCGGCGACCGCCGCCGGCCACTTCACGGCCGAGCTGGTGCCGATCACCTGGAAGGGCGGCACGGTCGAGCGCGACGGCACGCCGCGCCCGGACACCACGCTCGCGGGGCTCGCCAACCTCAAGCTGGCGTTCGACGAGCAGGGCACGGTCACCGCCGGCACCTCCTCGCCGGTCACCGACGGCGCTGCCGCGACGTTGGTCTGCTCCGAGGAGTACGCCAGGCGCAAGGGTCTCGAGCCGCTGGCCCGGATCAGGAGCATCGCGGTCTCGGGTTGCCAACCCGAGATCATGGGCATCGGCCCGGTGGCCGCGACGCGCAAGGCCCTGGCGCGCGCCGGGCTGGCGATCGCGGACATCGACCTCGTCGAGCTCAACGAGGCCTTCGCCGCGCAGGCGCTGGCCTGTGTCGACGAGCTGGGGCTCGACCTGGCGAAGGTCAACCTCGACGGCGGCGCCATCGCCCTCGGCCATCCGCTCGGCGCCACCGGCGCCCGGATTACCGGCAAGGCCGCGGCGCTGCTGGTCCGCGAACGCAAGCGCTACGCGCTGGCCACGCAGTGCATCGGCGGCGGCCAGGGTATCGCCACCATCCTCGAGGCGGTGTAGCCATGGCGGCGATCCGGAAGGTCGGCGTCCTGGGCTCGGGGGTGATGGGCGCCGGCATCGCCGCGCACGTCGCCAACGCCGGCGTGCCGGTGGTGCTGCTGGACATCGTGCAGCCGGGCGCCGCCCAGCGCAGCAGCCTGGCGATCGCCGCGGTCGAGCGCCTCGGAAAGACCAGGCCGGCACCGCTGATGGTCGCCGAGCGGGCCCGCCTGATCACCCCCGGCAACCTCGAGGACGACCTGGCGCTGCTTGGCGACTGCGACTGGATCGTCGAGGCGGTCCTCGAGCGGGCCGACGTCAAGCAGCAGGTGTACCGCGCGGTCGATGCAGTGCGCAAACCGGGAGCGATCGTTTCGAGCAACACCTCGACGATCCCGCTGGCGCAACTGATCGACGGCCTTCCCGAAAGCTTTGCGCGTGATTTCCTGATCACCCACTTCTTCAATCCGCCGCGGTACATGCGGCTGCTCGAGCTGGTGGCGGGCAAATCGACCCGGCCCGAGGCGGTCGCCGCGGTGCGCGCCTTCGCCGACCTCGAGCTCGGCAAGAGCGTGGTCGATTGCAAGGACACGCCGGCCTTCATCGCCAACCGCATCGGCACCTACTGGATCGAGGCCGCGCTGCGCGAAGCCTTCGCCGGCGGTCTGCTGGTCGAGGAGGTGGACGCCCTGGCCGGCAAGGCCTTCGGTTTTCCCAAGACCGGCGTGTTCGGGCTCCTCGACCTGGTCGGCATCGACCTCAGTCCACACATCGCCAGGTCGCTGCTCGCCTCGCTGCCGCCGGACGACGCCTATTGCGTGGAGCACCAGGAGAGCCCGCTGATCGACAAGATGATCGCCGCCGGGCTGACGGGGCGCAAGGGTAAGGGCGGCTTCTATCGTCTCGACGTTGCCGGCGGCAAGGGCGGCAAGAAGGTGAAGCAGGCCATCGACCTGGCGACCGGCGAGTACCGCCCGCTGGTCGAGCCGCGGCTGGCCAGCGTCGCCGCCGCCAGGGACGGCGGTCCGCGGGCGCTGCTCGAGCATCCGGACCGCGGCGGCCGCTACGCCTGGAAGATGCTGTCGCAGACCCTCGCCTACGCGGCGGCGGTGGCCCCGGCGATCGCCAACGACGTCGCCGCGGTGGACGAGGCGATGCGCTGCGGCTTCGGCTGGCGGTGGGGCCCGTTCGAGCTCCTCGATCGCCTCGGGCCGGCCTGGTTCGCCGCCCGGCTCGCCGCCGAGGGCAGGCCGGTGCCGCCGCTGCTGGCGGCGGCCGGCGGCGGGACCTTCTATCGCGTCGAAGGCGGCAGGCTGCAGCAGCTGGCGTTCGCAGGCGGCTGGAGCGAGGTCGAGCGCGGCGCGGGGGTGCTGCTGCTCGCCGACGTCAAGCGGCGGGCGGCGCCGGTCGCCAAGAATCCGTCGGCGAGCCTCTGGGACCTCGGCGACGGTGTGCTCTGCCTGGAATTCACCTCCAAGATGAACGCGCTCGACGAGGGTATCCTGCGCCAGCTGGCCAGGGCCTGCGCGCTGATCGACGGCAAGACGTGGAAGGCGCTGGTGATCGCCAACGAGGGCGAGAACTTCTCGGTCGGGGCCAACCTCGGCGTCGTGCTCTTCGCCGCCAATCTCGCCATGTGGCCGGGGATCGAGGCTTCGCTGGCCGAGGGGCAGAAGGTGTTCAAGGCGATGAAATATGCGCCCTTCCCGGTGGTCGGCGCCCCTGCCGGCATGGCGCTCGGCGGCGGCTGCGAGATCCTGCTGCACTGCGATGCCGTGCAGGCGCACGCCGAGAGCTACCTCGGTCTGGTCGAGGTCGGCGTCGGCGTGATCCCGGGTTGGGGCGGCTGCAAGGAGATGAGCACGCGCTGGGCGACCAGCACCAGGCGTCCCGGCGGCGCGATGCCGGCGGTGGCGAAGGTCTTCGAGACCATCAGCACCGCCGTCGTCTCGACCTCGGCGGCGGAGGCCCGCGGCCTGCTCCTGCTGCGCGACGGCGACGGCATCACGATGAACCGCGACCGGCTGCTCGCCGACGCCAAGGCCAAGGCGCTGGCGCTGCTCGCCGCCGGCTACCAGCCGCCGGTCGAGGCGGCGATCTCGCTGCCCGGGCCGAGCGGCAAGGCGGCGCTCGACATGGTGGTGGCCGGCTTCCGCGCCAGCGGCCTGGCCACGCCGCACGATGCCGTGGTGGCCGGGCGGCTGGCGACGGTGCTCACCGGCGGCGACACCGACATCACCGAGACCGTCTCCGAGGACGACCTCTATCGCCTCGAACGCGAGGCGTTTCTCGCCCTCATCCGGACGCCGGCGACGCTGGCGCGCATCGAGCACATGCTCGAGACCGGCAAGCCGCTCAGGAACTGAGCGAGCAGCCAGAGCAGTCAGAGCAGTCAGAGGAGCCAGCAAGATGCCGACCTACAAAGCGCCGCTGCGCGATCTGCGCTTCGTCTACTACGAGCTCTTCGACGGCGCGGCGCTGACCCGCCTTCCCGGCTTCGAGGAAGCGTCTCCCGAGCTGGTGATGGACGTGGTGGCCGAGGTGGGGCGCTTCAGCGAGGAGGTCCTGTTGCCGCTCAATGCCAGCGGCGATCGCGAGGGCTGCCGGTTCGAGAACGGTGCCGTGCTGATGCCGCAGGGATTTCGCGAGGCGTACAAGATCTTCCGCGAAGGCGGCTGGACGGGCCTCACGGCTCGCCCGGAGTACGGCGGGCAGGGACTGCCCTACGCGGTCGGCATCATGGCGACCGAAGTGCTCTGCGCCGCCAACCTCGCCTTCTCGATGATGACCGCGCTCTCCCACGGCGCCTATGCGGCGCTCGACCGTCACGCCACCGCGGCGCTCAAGGCAGCCTTCCTGCCCAGGCTCGTGGACGGCACCTGGGCCGCCACCATGTGCCTGACCGAGCCGCAGGCCGGCACCGATCTCGGCCTGCTGCGGATGCGGGCGGAGCCCGCCGGCGACGGCGCCCATCGCCTCACCGGCAGCAAGATCTTCATCTCGGGCGGCGACCACGACCTGACGGAGAACATCGTCCACCTGGTGCTGGCGCGGCTGCCCGACGCCCCGCCCGGGATCAAGGGGATCAGCCTCTTCGTCATCCCCAAGCTGCGCGAGGAGGGCGGCCGGCTGGTGCCCAACGGCGTCAGCTGCGGCGCGATCGAGCACAAGATGGGGATCAAGGCCTCGCCGACCTGCGTCATCAACTTCGACGGCGCGACCGGCTACCTGGTCGGCGAAGCGCACAAGGGGATGAAGGCGATGTTCACCTTCATGAACGGCGCCCGCCTGCACGTCGGCGTGCAGGGGCTGGCGCTGGCCGAGGCCGCCTACCAGGCGGCGGTGAAGTTCGCCCGCGAGCGCCTGCAGGGGCGGGCGCTGGGCGGCGCCAGGTCGCCGCGGCAGGAGGCCGATCCGATCCTCGTCCACCCCGACGTGCGCCGGATGCTGCTCACCATCCGCGCTTTCGTCGAAGGAGCGCGGGCCCTGACCGCCTGGGCGGCGATCGAGATCGACCACGCCGACAGCGACCCCGACCCCGAGCGGGCGATGATCGGCGACGACCTGGCCTCCCTGCTGACGCCGATCGTCAAGGCCTTCCAGACCGACCTCGGCTTCGAGATGACCAACCATGCGGTGCAGGTCTGCGGTGGCTACGGTTACACCGTCGATTACGGCGTCGAGCAGCTTGTGCGCGACTGCCGCATCACCCAGATCTACGAGGGGACCAACGGCGTCCAGGCGCTCGACCTGGTCGGGCGGAAGCTGCCCGCGCACACCGGCCGGTACCTGCGGCGATTCTTCCATCCGGTGCAGGAGCTCCTCGCCGCGGAAGCCGGCAACCCGGAGCTCGCGGAGCTGGTCACGCCGGTGGCCAAGGCCTTCGAGCGCCTGCAGCAGGCCACGGCCTGGCTGGCCCGGGAGAGCCTCGGGAACCCCGACCAGGCCGGAGCGGCGGCGACCGACTATCTACATCTGTTCGGCTACGTCGCCCTGGGTTACCTGTGGGTGCGGATGGCGAAGGTGGCGCTGGCCAGGCGCAGCGGCGCGGGCACGGCGTTCTACGACGCGAAGCTCGCGACCGCCCGCTTCTACGTGCGGCGGGTGCTGCCCAGGAGCGGTGCGCTGTTCGCCACCATCATGGCCGGCAGCGGGGCGGTCATGGAGTTCCCCGACTCGGCGTTCTGATCGCCGGGCGCCCTCCGGCGCACCGGCTCGTGGCTCGGAGCTTGCACAGGGTTCTGGCAAGGAAAGGTTTGCCCTCGCCATGAGCCATCCTCCCGCTCGCGCCGACGCTCGCCCCGAGGATTGCCTCGCCGGTGGCGGCGCCATGGGAGCGATGATGCGCGCCGCCGATTGGGGTGCCACGCCCATGGGCCCGGTGAGCGCCTGGCCGCAGAGCCTGCGCACGGCCATCAGCATCATGCTGGAGTCGAAGTTCGCGATGGTCGTCGCCTGGGGCCCGGAGCATCGCTTCTTCTACAACGACCGCTACCAGCCGATCCTTGGTGGCAAGCATCCCGGAGCCCTCGGCCAGCGCGGCGCCGACATCTTTCCGGAGGTGTGGCCGGTGGTCGGTCCGGAGTTCGATCGCGTCGGGCGGGGAGAGGCGTTCGCCGTCGACGACTGGCTGCTGCCGCTGCAGCGCAACGGCTACCTCGAGAGCTGCTGGTTCACGCTGTCGTACAGCCCCATCCGCGACGAGAGCGGGGGCGTCGGTGGCGTGCTGGCGGTGGTGGCGGAGACCACCGGTCGGGTCGAGGGCGAGCGGCGGCTGGCCACCCTGCGGGACCTGGCGCGGCGCGCCAGCGAGGCCAAGGCGACGGGGGACGCTTGCCGCGGCGCCGCCGCGGTCTTCGAGCAGAACCCGATCGACGTGCCCTTCGCGCTGCTATATCTGCTCGACGCGGAGACCCCGGCGGCCCGCCTGGTGTCGGCGGTGAGGTTGGCGCCGGGCGATCCCGCGGCGCCGGAGGAGGTGCGCCTCGACGGCGAGGACCGCGGCGGCTGGCCGTTGGGACCGCTGGCCTTGGCGGGCACCGCCCAGGTGGTCGCGGACCTCCCGGCGCGCTTCGGCGCGCTGCCGGGAGGGGAGTGGCCCGAGGCGGCCCACACGGCGGTGCTCTTGCCTTTGGCGCGGCCCGGCCTCGAGCGGCCCTACGGCGTGCTGGTCGCCGGCGTCAGCCCGCGACGGCGCCTCGACGACGCCTACCGCGGCTTCTTCGAGCTCGCCGCGGAGCACATCACGACCGCGCTGAGCAACGCCCTCGCCTTCGAGGCCGAGCGGCGGCGCGCCGAGGCGCTGGCGGAGATCGACCGCGCCAAGACGGCCTTCTTCGGCAACGTCAGCCATGAGTTCCGCACCCCGCTGACGCTGATGCTGGGGCCGCTGGAGGACGCGCTGGCGCAAGCCGCGCCGGCGGTGAGCGGCGAGCCGCTGCGGGCGATGCACCGCAATGCCCTGCGGCTGCAAAAGCTGGTCAACGCCCTGCTCGACTTCTCGCGCATCGAAGCCGGCCGAGTCGAAGCGGTCTACGAGCCCACGGACCTCGCCGCTTTCAGCGCCGAGCTGGCGAGCGGCTTCCGCTCCGCCGTCGAGGGGGCCGGGTTGTCGCTCGAGGTGGCGGTCGAAGCGGCGCGGGAGCCCGCCTGGATCGACCGGCAGATGTGGGAGAAGATCGTCCTCAACCTGCTCTCCAACGCCTTCAAGTTCACCTTCGAGGGCGGCATCGTGCTGGTGCTGCGCGAGACCGCCGAGCGCTTCGAGCTGGAGGTCCGCGACACCGGCACCGGCATTCCCGCCGCGGAGGTGCCGCGCCTCTTCGAGCGCTTCCATCGCGTCGCGGGCGCGCGCTCGCGGACCGGGGAAGGCTCGGGTATCGGACTGGCCCTGGTGCAGGAGCTGGTGAAGCTGCACGGCGGCGAGATCGAGGTGCAGAGCGAGCTCGGCGTGGGCTCCTGCTTCCGTGTCTCGATCCCGCGCGGCAGCGGCCACCTGCCGGCGCAGCGCCTGGGCGCCGCCCGCACCCTGGTCTCGACCGGCCACGGCGCGGCGCCCTACGTCGCGGAGGCGTTGCGCTGGGTCCGGGAGGATCTCGGGGAGCCGCTGCCCGCGCCGGCAACCGCCGGAGCCGAGCGGGTGCTGGTGGCGGACGACAACGCCGACATGCGCGACTACCTGCGGCGCATTCTCGGAGGGCGCTGGCAGGTCGAGGTGGTTGCCGACGGCGCCGCGGCGCTGCGTGCCGCGTGCGAGCGGCCGCCCGACCTGGTGCTGACCGACGTCATGATGCCCGGGCTCGACGGCTTCGGGTTGCTGCGTGCGCTGCGCGAGGACGACCGCACCCGCCACGTGCCGGTGGTGATGCTCTCGGCGCGGGCCGGCGAGGAAGCGAGCGAGCAGGGGCTGCAAGCGGGGGCCGACGATTACCTGGTCAAGCCGTTCACGGCCCGCGAGCTGTTGGCGCGGGTCGGCTCGCAGCTGTCGCTGGCCAGGTCGCGCGCCGCGGTCGCCCTGCAACGGGCGGAGGCCGACCTGCAGCAGCGCAACGTGGCGTCGCTGCTGATGCAGGCCCCGACTCCGATCTGCATCCTCCGCGGGCCGCGCCTGGTGGTCGAGCTGGCCAATCCGGCCACCTGCCGGCTGTGGGGGAGGAGCGTGGACGAGGTGATCGGCAAGCCGCTGCTCGAGGCGCTGCCGGAGCTGCACGGCCAGGGCTTCGACGAGCTGCTCGGCGGCGTGATGGCGACCGGCATCCCGTACTTCGGCAAGGAGCGCCCCATCAGGCTGGGCCCCGAAGCGGACCGGGGCGGCATCGTCTACCTGAACTTCGTCTACGAGCCGCTGCGCACCGTCGAAGGGCGCGTTGACGGCGTGATCGTGGTCGGGTTCGACGTGACCGACGAGGTGACCGCCCGCGAGCAGGTGGACCGGCTGCGCCTGCAGGCCGAGGCGGCCAACCGCGCCAAGGACGAGTTCCTGGCGATGCTCAGCCACGAGCTGCGCAATCCGATGGCGCCGATATTCACCGCCATCCAGCTGCTGCGGCTGAAGTCCGGCAACACCTTCGAGCGCGAGCTTGCCATTCTCGATCGCCAGGGCCGGCACCTGCTGCGGCTGGTGGAGGACCTGCTCGACGTTTCGAAGCTCACCCGCGGCAAGGTGGCGCTCAGACGAGCGCCGTTGGAGATCGCCACGGTGACGGCGCACGCCGTCGAGATGGTGGAACCGCTGCTCGAGGAGCGCCGCCACTATCTGGTGCAGACTGTGCCGGCGAGCGGCTTACGCGTCGAGGGCGATGCGCAGCGGCTTGCCCAGGTGGTCGCCAACCTCCTCACCAACGCCGCCCGCTACACCGAGCCCGGTGGGCGCATCGAGCTCGCGGCGCGGGCGGTCGGCGCCGAGGTGGAGATCGTGGTGCGCGACAACGGCGCGGGGATCGCCGCCGACCTGCTGCCGCGTCTGTTCGAGCCCTTCGTCCAGGGGCCCCGCCGAGCGGAGCGCCGCGAGGGCGGGCTGGGCCTCGGCCTCGAGATCGTCCGCAGCCTGGTCACCCTTCACGGCGGCCGGGTGAGCGCCCACTCGGACGGGCCGGGCCGCGGCAGCACCTTCAGCGTGGTGTTGCCGGCAAGCGCCGCGCCGGTGACGCCGGTGCCGGCGACGGCGCCGGCGGCCGCGCCGGAGGACGCCGCCAGCGATGCCCGGGTCGCCGCCGGAGGCCAAGGCGAAGGCCGAGGCCGGGCGCACCGGGTCCTGGTGGTGGACGACAATCGCGACGCCGCCGACCTGCTCGGCCAGGCGCTCGGCCGGTCCGGGTATGCTGTCACCCTGGCCTACGACGGGCCCTCGGCGATCACCGCCGCGTCCGGCGCGCATCCCGACGTGGCCCTGCTCGACATCGGCCTGCCGGGCATGGACGGCTACGAGGTGGCGCGCCACCTCCGCAGCGTCGTCGACGGCAGCCTGCGCCTGGTGGCGATCACCGGCTACGGCCTGCCCGCGGACCAGGAGCGCTCGCAGGAGGCTGGCTTTCTCGCCCACCTCACCAAGCCGCTGGACGTCGGCGAGGTGCAGGCGCTGCTGTCGCGCATCCTGGCTCCCTGATTGGCAAGATTGCCCGTGGCCTGAAGGGAGTTCGTACCGCTCAGGATCGCGAGGGGCGCGGCTGGCGCGGCGGTACAATGCGGCGCTGTGCTGGTGTGCCTTCTGAGAAAAAGCGGCCAGGGGCCTCCGGCTCGGGAGAGCAGCCGCCCGGTCGCCCGCAGGTAGAGGGGGAGCGTGACCGGTTCGCCAAGCCGCAACCCAGAGGTTCTCGTCGTCGGCGCCGGGCCGACGGGCCTGGTGCTGGCACTTTGGCTGACTCGACTTGGCGTGCGGGTGAGGATCGTCGACGCCACCGCCGAGCCGGGGACGACGTCGCGCGCGGTTGCCGTGCAGGCCCGAACGCTCGAGCTGTATGGTCAGCTCGGCCTCGCCGCCGCGGTCGTCGCGCGCGGACGCAGGGCGGTCGCGGCGAATCTCTGGGTGGCGGGCAGGCGTGCGGCGCGTCTCGCCCTGGGCGACATGGGCGCGGGTCTCAGCCCGTTCCCTTACGCGCTGAGCTTCCCCCAGGACGAGCACGAACGCCTGCTGGTCGATCGCCTCGCCGATCTCGGCGTCGAGATCGAGCGCCGGACGAAGCTCCTGGGCTTCGCGGAGGAGGATGGCCGCGTGCTGGCGCGCCTGCAACGCGCCGCTGCGGAACCAGAAGCGTGCCAGGCAGCCTACATCGCCGGCTGCGACGGCGCCCATTCCACCGTGCGCGAGGCGCTGGGCATCGGTTTTCCGGGAGGGACCTACTCGCATCTCTTCTACGTTGCCGACGTGGCGGCGAGCGGCGCGGCGATGAATGGCGAGCTGCATGTCGCCCTGGATGCGACCGACTTTCTCGCCGTGTTCCCCTTGCTTGGCGATGGGCACGCGCGCCTGGTCGGCACCGTGCGCGATGCGGCCCAGAATCTGCCGGAGACCCTGTCGTGGACCGACGTGAGCCGGCGGGTGATCGAGTGGATGCACATCGACGTCGCGCGCGTGAACTGGTTCTCGACCTACCGCGTGCACCACCGGGTCGCCAATCATTTCCGCCAGGGCCGTGCGTTCCTGGCCGGCGATGCCGCGCACATCCATAGCCCGGTGGGCGGCCAGGGCATGAACACCGGCATCGGCGACGCGACGAACCTCGCCTGGAAGCTCGCCGCCGTCCTGCGCGGTCAGGCACCGGCAGCGCTGCTGGACAGCTACGAGCCGGAACGGATTGCCTTCGCGCGGCGCCTGGTGGCGACGACCGATCGGGTTTTCGCCGGCGTGACGAGCTCCGGCGCGGTCGCCCGGCGCCTGCGGCTGAACGTGGTGCCGCTCCTGCTGCCGCTGCTCTTCCGGTTCGCGGCGCTGCGACGGCTCATGTTTCGCACCGTCTCACAGACGGCAGTGAGCTACCGCGGCAGCAGCCTGAGCGCGGGGCGCGTGGGGCCGGTGCACGGCGGCGACCGTCTGCCCTGGATCGAGGGCGCCGCCGAAGACGGTGACAACTACGCGCCGCTGACTTCGCTGGACTGGCAGGTCCACGTCTACGGCGACCCGGCGCCCGCGGTGCGTGCGTTGTGCGAGGCGCGAGGACTGCCGCTGCACGTCTTTCCATGGCGCAACGAGACCGGCCGGACCGGCCTGCGGCGCGATGCCGTCTATCTCGTGCGGCCTGACGGCTACGTGGCCTTGGCGGCTGCGGCTGCCACGGGCGCCGCCGAGGCGCTCGCCTCGTATCTCGACGCGCGCCGCCTGACGCCCGCGAAGCCGTCCTGATCTGGCAGCGTCCCGCCAAGGGCCTGCAGCGGCCGATGTTGCGATCCGTACCCGCGGCTGCTCAGTCGTCCGCCGGCGCCCCGTCCTTGATCACGAAGCGCGCGTCCAGGCGGGCCACCTCGGAGGCGAGGCCCGCCAGCTTGACCGAGCTGAGCACCTCCTCGAAGTCCTTGTAGGCCGCCTGCGCCTCGTCGATCGGGTAAACCCGCGTGTTGGTGAGGATGTCGCGCTCGGCGAAGGAGCGATCCACCGCGCCCTGATCGAGCTGGCGGCTCGCCTGCCTGCGGCCGAGCGCGCGGCCGGCGCCATGGTTGACGCTGTAGCAGGTCAGCGCCGCGCCCGGATCGGCGACCATCACCGCGGAGCCCGCCTGGGGATTGCCCGGCAGCAGGATCGGGTGACCAATGTCCGCGAACGGGGTGCCGGCAAGCTCCGGGTGCCCACCGGGGAAGGCGCGGGTGGCGCCCTTGCGGTGGACCCAAACCGGCTTGCCGTCGAGCTGCTCGCGGCGGGCGATGTTGTGGCTGATGAAGTAGACCAGCCGGCCGCCGACGCCCGGGAAGACCGCCGCGAACGAGTCGAGCACCAGCGCATTGATCAGCAGGTGGTTGACGGTCGCGAAGTTGGCGCCCATCGCCATGTCGTCGAGATAGCTGTCCGCCTCCGGCGTGCCGAGCGGGGCGTACACCAGGTGCGGGTCGCCGGCCGGCAGCGCCAGGTGCCAGCGGTCGAAGTGGTGGCGCATCTCGCGGAACTGCCGCTGCGCCAGGTCGTGGCCGAAGCCGCGCGAGCCGCAGTGCGACAGGAAGGCGACGTGGCCGTCGCGGAGCCCGAACGCCGCCGCAGCGCGCTCGGCGCGCTCCCCGGCCGCGGCGGCGCCGTCGTCTCCGGCGCCGACGTGCACCACCTCGCACTCGCCGAAGTGATTGCCGCCGCCGTAGGAGCCGAGCTGCCCGATCTTGTCGACGAAGTTTCCGAAGCGGCCGCCGGCGCGCAGCTCGGCCAGCCGCGCACGCAGAGCGTCCACCGTGCCGTCGTGGCCGAGGTGTCGCCAGTCCTCGCAGCGTGCCGGCCACTCCTCGGGGATGCCGAGGGCGGCGCAGACCCGGGCGGTCGCCCCCTCGGTCACCGCTTCCTCGCCCAGCGCCCCGGCGACCCGCCGCGACTTGCGGACGCTGCGCTGACCCTTGCCGGCGCCGGTCGGCACCCGCTGCCCGATCTCCCGGATGAGCGCCCGGCGCACCGCCTGCCCCTCGATCTCGCTTGCCGGCAGGTCGACCTGCAAGAGGCTCATCGAGCACTTGATGTCGACGCCCACCGGCCCCGGGTAGATGTGGCTGGGCGAGGTGAGCACACAGCCGACCGGAGCGCCGTAGCCGCGGTGCGCGTCCGGATTGAGCACCAGGTCGGCGACGCCGGGCGCGCCGCGGGCGTTGACCGCCTGCTGCAGGCACACCTCGTCGAGGCTGTCGCGGATCGCCGCGGTGCCGATCACCCGCACCGGCGGCAGCCGGCCCCCCGCCACCGGCAGCAGGGCGGTGGCCTCGCCGGTCGGGATCAGGCGGTGCCGCCCGCTCTCCTGGCTCTCGCTGCTCATGATCGGCTCCTTGGATCCGCCGAGAGCCGAGGCGAGGACGGCTCTTCCGCTTCCTCACCTGCGTCGGCAGCGCGCTTGAAGTAGCGGCCGGGCGTCGCGCCTAGCGCCCGCCGGAAAGCGGCGACGAAGGCGCTGGGGCTCTCGTAGCCCGCGGCCCTGGCGGTGGCGGTGACGGAGTCCCCTTCCGCCAGGTGCTGCAGCGCCCGCAGGAGCCGCGCCCGCTGCCGCCACAGGCCGAGCGGCAGGCCGGTTTCCTGGCGGAACAGCCGCTCGAGGGTGCGCGCGCTGGCCGCTGCGGCGCGCGCCAGCTCGGGGAGGGGCCGGCGTGCCGCGGGATCGGCGCGGATGAGCGCCGCGGCGCGAGCGGCGCGGGCGTCCCGCGGCATCGGCAGGTCGAGGGGGACCAGCGGCAGGATGGTGAGCTCGTCGAGCAGGACGTCGAGCAAATGCCTCTCCGCCACGACCCGCCGGTCGAGGGTCCGCAGGCGCATCGCACGGCGCAGGATCTCGCGCAGCAGGGGAGTGATCTCGACCACCCGGCAGCTGCCCGGCAGCCGCCCGCGCACCAAGCGGCCGAGCGAGTCGCTCAGATAGAGAGCGCGCATCGCGATGCCGCCGGCGATCTCCACGTCGTGCCGGACGCCGGTCGGGATCCAGATCGCCTGGTGGGCGGGAACCACCCACAGCCCGGCGCCGGTGTGCACCGTCAGCATGCCGCGGGAGGCAAAGAGCAGGTGCCCCCAGAGGCTGGCGCGGTTGCGCCAGACGAAGGCGGAGGCCCAGGCGACCGAAGCCGCCCGCACCTGCGGCTCCGCGAGTTGGCGCGATCTCGACATCCACTGGCAGTATAGAGCCAACACGCAGCGCCCGGGGCGGGGTATGGTGGGCCCGTCCAGAGCTTGCCTCGCCGCCTCGAAAGGAGATACCGGAGATGCCGCAGAGCCCGGAGCCTCGTGCCGCAGCCAACGTGGCGCATTTCGCGATCAACGCCGACGACCTCGAGCGGGCGCGCCGCTTCTACGAGCGGGTGTTCGGCTGGCGCTTCGAGGCCTGGGGGCCGCCGGGCTTCCTGCAGGCGATGACCGGCACCGAGGGCGAGCCCGGCATCCGAGGGGCCCTGCAGCAGCGCCGGGAGCTGGTCGCCGGCCAGCGCACGATCGGCTGGGAGTGCTCCCTCTCGGTCAAGGACGTGGATGCGGTCGCCGCCGCGGTGGTGGCAAACGGCGGCACGATCGTCATCCCGCGGACCCTGATCCCTACCGTCGGCCACCTGATCTTCTTCCGCGATCCGGAAGGCAACGTCGCCGGCGCCATGCAGTACGACCCCAACGCCCAGGACGAGATCTGAAGGTGGCCGGGCGGAAAGGAGGAACTCAATGCTGCGAATGCCGCGAATGCCGCGAATGCCGCGAATGCTGCGCATGCCGCGAATACCGCGATCGATGACCGGAAGTGTGTTGGCGCTCCTGCTCGGCCTCACCGGCGGGATGGCCGGCGGGATCGCCGGCGCCGGCGCCTCGCCGGCGCCGGAGCTGACCCAGGAGCAGGCCGTTGCCATCCGCAACGGCGTCCAGGCGACGCTCGACTCCTACCGCGAGCTGGCGGCGGCCGGCCGCTGGGACGCGCTGCTGCGGCTCTACGCGGAAGATGCGCGTTTCCGCTGGGTTGCCAACGGGGTGGTCGAGGCCCGCTCGGTGGACGAGATCCGGAAGTATTTCCTGGCGCTCCCCCCGGGCACCAAGGTCGAGAACACCTTCCAGGACAGCGAGATCACGCCGCTGGCTCCGGGCGTCGCCCAGGTGTTGACGCGGTTCCAGACCCGGCTGGTGGACCCCAAGGGCGGCGGCTTCAGCTTCGGGGGAGTTCTCGGCATGACCCTGATCGACCACGGCGACGGCTGGAAGATCCTCAACGGTCACTCTTCCTCGCCGAGCCGGCGGGGACCGTAGCGGCGGCCGGCGCCGGCCGCCGCCGGCCGCTGTACCGGAAGCCGGGGCCAGGGCTCAGCCGCGGAGCAGGCTTTCCCACTCGGACGAGGCGAGGGGGCTGGCGAAAAGGCGCGCGGAGCCCCCGGCCAGCAGCTCGCGCGTGGCGTCGCGGGCGAAGCCGAGGGCGGCCTTCATCAGGCCCGAGCCCACGCTGAGGCGGGCGACTCCCAGGCGCTCGAGCTCCGCGGCCGGCGGGGTGGCGCGGCCCGCCAGCAGGCTGACCGGGCCGGCGATCTCGCGGACCAGGCTGGCGACCTGGTCGGCGGCGAAGACCCAGGGCACGAACAGGCAATCGGCGCCGGCTTCCCGGTAGGCGTTGGCGCGCTGCACCGCTTCGGCGAGGCGTCCCTCCGGCGGGCCCACCTGGGCGAGGAACACGTCCACCCTGGCGTTGAGCACCAGCTGCACTCCCGCCGCCGCGGCGGCCTGCCGCACCGCGCGGATGCGGTCGACCTGCTCGCCCAGCGGCCGCAGCGGGGCCTGCGCGTCGCCGGTGCCGTCCTCGAGGTTCATGCCGATCGCCCCGGCGGCGAGAACGCCGCGAGTGGTCTCTGCCACATCCTCCGGGGACCGGCCGTAGCCGGCCTCCATGTCCGCCGTCACCGGCACGCTCACCGCGGCGGCGATGCGGCGCACCGCCTCGAGCATCAGGTCGCGCGGCAGCCGCTCGCCGTCGGGGTAGCCGAGCGCCGCCGCCACCGCGGCGCTGCTGGTGGCCACCGCCCGGGCGCCGGCGGCCGCGACGACGCGAGCGCTGGCCACGTCCCAGGCGTTGGGCAGCAGCAGGATCGGCCGGCCATCGTGCATGGCCAGGAAGGCTCGGGCTTGCCGCTGCAAGAGCTCGATCGGTGTCTGCATGGCGATCAGGATACGTCAGAAAACGGGCGTCACGGCCGCCGCGGCGGCAGCGGGCCTTGCGGTCTATTCGTCCGCCTTGGATCGCTCACGCAAGGCGCCGGCGTGGCGCGCTTCGACGCCGCGGCGCAGCTGCTCGACGCCGCCGGCGGCGGCCGGTGCGACCACGGCGGTGATGCGGTCGCCGGCGCGCAGGACGGTGTCGCGCGAGGGCACCTCCTCGGCGCCGCCGCGCTCGACCATCACCAGCAGGCAGCCCGGGGGCAGGCCGAGGTCGGCGAGCCGCCGGCCGTCGAAGTGCGCGCCGGCTTCGACCAGCAGCTCGACCAGGGTGGTCTGGCCAGGTTCCGTCCGCTCCTGGCCGCGCAGCAGATCGCGCTCGAGCAGCGCCTCGTAGATCGGCTGGTCGCGCAGCAGGTCGGCCAGCGCGTAGGCGGTGAAGCAGGCGGCCAGCAGTGGCAGCATCAGCGAGTACTGCGCGGTCATCTCGAGTAGCAGCACGATGCCGGTGAGTGGCGCCCGCACGATGGCGGCGAAGAGCGCCGCCATGCCGACCACCGCGAAGGCGGCATGGAAGCCGGCGGCCGCCGGGAACAGCGTCTGGCCGAGCAGGGCGACCAGCAGGCCAGCCTGGGCGCCGATGACCAGTAGCGGTGCGAAGATGCCGCCTGCCGTGCCGCAGCCGTAGCTGAGCATGGTCATGGCGAACCGCAGCAGCAGCAGGCCGGCCAGCGCGCCCATCGCCACCCGGCCGGCGAAGGTGGCTTCGACCAGCCGGCCGCCGCCGCCCAGCGCCGCCGGCACGAACCAACCCACCACCCCGAGCGCCCCGCCGACCAGCGCCGCGGGCAGGCCGAGCGGCCAGGACGCGGTGCGCTGGAACAGGCGCAGGCTGGCGAGCAGCGCGCGGTTGAAGGCGACGCCCAGGAGACCGGCAAAGAGCCCCAACACCAGGAACAGCGGCAGACTCGAAAGCGGCGGCACGGGAGGGTTGGCGACGCGGAAGACCGGCGACTGTCCCAGCAGCAGCCGCTCCACCACATCGGCCGTCACCGAGGCGACGAAGGCGCCGGTCAGGGCGCCGGGCTGGAAATCCCGGCGCAGCTCCTCGAGCACGAAGATGACGCCCGCGAGCGGGGCGTTGAAGGCAGCGGCCAACCCGGCGCCGGCGCCGGCCGCGATCAGGGTGTGCCGCTCCCTGGCGTTGCCGTGCAGCCACTGGCTCACCATCTGGCCGATGGCGCCGCCCATCTGGACGGTCGGCCCCTCGCGCCCGAGGGCGAGACCGCTGCCGATGCCCAGCGTGCCGCTGGCGAACTTGACCAGCAGCACGCGCCGCCAGCTCATGCCGCGCAGGCGGTGGAGGACCGCCTTGAGGTGTGGGATGCCGCTGCCGGAGGTCTCGGGCGCGAAGCGGCGCACCAGCCAGAGGGCGGCGCCGGCGCCCGTGCCGCAGAGCGCGATCGCGAGCAGCAGGCCCCAGGGCGCCGGTAGCGTGTGGGCGAAGCGGAAGAAGCCGTTGCGCAGCCGGTCGGCGCCGTCCAGGGTGATCCGGAAGGCGGAAGCGGCAAGGCCGGCCAGGATGCCCACCAACAGGGCTCGCGGCACCACCCGGCGGCGGCGCTGCTGGCGGCGGGCGAAATCGCGCACCTCGCGGCTGATGTCGCCGGCGGTAACGCCCTGCGGCGGGGGCGCCGGAGCGGCGGGAGGAGTCGGCACGGCAGCGCCGGGGTCGGGGGCCGCCATCGAGCGATTCTGGTCGAAGCTCCCGGTCATGTCCATCCGCTGCCGGCGAGGCGGCGCTTGCCGCAGAGCCGCCCGCCGGCCCGGCCCGTTGGCGGCAGGAAACAAGCTGCCCTGAGTCGTGGGCGGTCGCCAGGGCGGCGGCGGTTCCATAGAATCCGCGGATGGCGAGAGCGATCGGCGCGCTGCGCGCGCACTGGCCGGAGTACCTGATCGAGGCGGCCCTGCTCGCCACGCTGATGATCGGCGCCGGCGTCCTCGGCACGCTGCTCGGCGCCGGCCCCGAGGCGCTGCGCCGAGCGGTGCCGGGACCCCTGGAGCGGCGTGCCCTCATGGGCGTGGGCATGGGGCTCGTCGCGATGGCGCTGACCTATTCGCCGTGGGGCCAGCGCTCGGGGGGGCATCTGAACCCGGCGATGACGCTGACCTTCTACCGGTTGGGCAAGGTGGCGGGATGGGATGCGGTGTTCTACGTCGCGGCCCAGGTGACAGGCGCCGCCGGCGGGGTGCTGCTGGTGAAGCTCTGGTATGGAACCGCGTTCAGTGGGCCGCCGGTGCGCGGCATCGTCACCATGCCGGGAATGCTGGGCGCTCTGGTCGCCTTCGCCGCGGAGCTCGGGATCTCCTGCCTGATGATGGGTGTGGTGCTGGGGGTTTCGAACTCGCGCCGCCCCCACCTGACCGGGTTCTGCACCGGCTTGCTGGCGGCCCTCTTCATCACCTTCGAGGCGCCGCTCTCGGGAAGCAGCATGAACCCGGCGCGCAGCTTCGCCGCCGCACTGCACGCCGGCGCCTGGCACGGCATCTGGGTGTATCTGGCGGCGCCGCCGCTCGGCATGCTGCTGGCGGCGGCGATCTACGTCGCGGCGCGTGGCCGGGCCGGGGTGCGCTGCGCCAAGCTGCATCACGGCACCAAGCAGCGCTGCATCTTTCTGGACTGTGGATACGCGACGGCGAGCGGCGCCCGGGGCGCCGGCCGCGACCGATTCTGACCGGCGAGGAGCCGGCGGCCTCGTGCGGCGGCCGCCGGCGACGGCCGCCGCTGATCTACAGCGCCGCGGTCAGATCCCTCTTCCCTGGATCAACCTCACCACGACGACGATCAGGGCAATCACCAACAACAGGTGGATGAGGCCGCCGACGTGAAGCACGGTGAAACCGAGTAACCACAGGATGAGCAGGATCACCACAATGGTCCAAAGCATGATCAAGACTCCTTTCGAAGGAACCGCTGGTTCAAGGGAACTGCCGCGGCGAGCGCGCGCTCTCACCTAAAGCAACTTTCCTGCCAGGCCGGTGAGCGGCCAGCCCAGGCCTGGACAGCGCCTGCGGCCCGTGCTCGCGGTCCTGCGGCCGGTCCGCTGCCGCCGGCCCACGTCCCGCTTCCGGCAAGCCGACCGCCGAATGGGCCGTGGCCGCGGGCTCGGGTAAGCTGGGCGGGTGGAGAACCTCCATGTGGTGCTGGTCGAGCCGGAGATCCACTGGAACACCGGCAATGCCGGGCGCACGTGCTTGGCGGCGGGGGCGCGGCTGCACCTGGTGGAGCCGCTCGGTTTCTCGCTCGACGACCGCGAGGTGAGGCGCGCCGGCCTCGACTACTGGCCGCGGGTGGCGCCCCGGGTGTGGCCGGCCTGGGAGAGCCTGGAACGGCACCTGCCGGAGCTGGGCGAGCCCTTCTTCTTCAGCGCCGAGGCGCCGCGGGACCTGTGGAGCGTGCGTTACCCCGAGCGGGTGGTGTTGGTGTTCGGAAAAGAGAGCGCCGGACTGCCGATGGGGATGCGCAAGCGCTACCAGGACCGGCTGGTGGCGATCCCGATGCACGATCCGGATCTGCGGGCGCTGAACCTGTCGAGCTCGGTGGCGGTGGCGCTCTACGAGGTGCTGCGGCAGCGCTACTGATCCTGGTGGTGAGCGAGGATCTTGGCCGCCGCCGCCCTGGCCGGGGCCAGCTGGTCGAGGCCCGGGCCGAGGGTGCCGCCGATCACCAGCCAGTCGGCGCCCGCCAGCACGTTGAGCTGGTTGACCTTGCCGCCTGCCCAGTAGGCGCGTTCCCCGAGGCCTTCGACGTTCTCGGGCGCCTGACCGGAGATCGTCTGCGAGATCACATGAGCGCGCTCGAAGGCGCTGCGGGCGTCGGTGGCCTGCTGCCAGTGGTTGTCGAGCAGGGTCACCACCTTGCTGGTCGGGTTCTTCGCCTCCGAGATGTAGCCGCAACGCCACGACACCACGCCGATGTCGGCCATGGTGCTGGTCACCGGCGGGTCGAGGACCGGGCCGCCGAGCAGCGCCTCGGCGTCATCCTTGGTCAGCAGCTTGCAGGCCAGGTTCACCGCCGCGGCCTGCTGCCGCAGCGCGGGCATGCTGCGGTTGACGGCGGGCGCGCTGCCGCCGCCCTGCTGCGCCGGCGGTTGTTGCCGGTGGCAGCCGGTGGCGATCAGGACCGCGGCGCACAGGCAGAGCGAATAGCTGGAGGATCGCATCGTCGGTCGAGACCTCCTCCGGGCTCGCGGCATCAGTGGCTGGCGGCTGTCGCCGGGACCAAGGCGCGGACCAGGTCGGGGAACTCTTCGAAGTCGTCGCCGCTGGCGCGGTGCTGGCGCTGGCGGATCTGGCGGATGGCGACCAGGTGGGCGCCGGGGATGACCACCAGGTACTGGCCGAGGGCGCCGCTGGCCTGGAAGCCGACGGGCGGGCCGGTGGTCACCTTCGGGGTCGGCAGGTTGCGGGCCGGCACGTTGTCGACCCACATGCTGAGCGCGCGGTCGTGGCCGAAGGCGCGATCGAGAGTGGCGAAGAGCTCCTGGCGCGGGATCTCGCGGCCGGCGAGCGGCGCCAGCGCGGCGAGGAAGGCGGGGTCGGCGCCCCCCTGGCGCCAGGTGTCGAGCAGCGGCTGGTCGACGACCAGCCTGGACCACTCGGGAATCACCCACCAGAGCAGGCCGCCGGTCGGCGAGAAGGGCTGCGCGGCGTGCACCGACTCGGCGACGAAGCCGGCGTCGAGCAGACGCTTGCCGGCGTAGACGCCGCCGTCGAGCATCAGCTGGCCGATGCGCGCCAGGTCGCGCGCGTCGAGCTGCAGGCCGGCGAGGACGTGCGGGTTGCCGGCGGGGTCGCGCATCCAGGAGAAGCCGGCGATGCCGAGCGGCGCGAACAGCTCGTCGCGCAGGTACTCGTCGAGCTTCTCGCCGCTCGCTTTCTCGACGATGCCGGCGAGCAGGTTCACCGCCTTGTCGTTGTAGAAGAAGCGGCTGCCGGGCGGATTCGCGAGGTCGGCCGCCAGCGCCAGCCCCACCAGGTCGCGGCTGGCGTAGACCTCTTCGGGCGTCGGCTGCGCGGCCAGCCCGGAGGTGTGGTTCATCAGCTGCCGGAGGGTCATCGCGCCCTTCGGCCCGCTCCGCCATTGCGGGTACCAGGCGGCGACCGGCTCGTCCAGGGAGCGGATCCTGCCGGTCGCGAGCAGACGGCCGATCGCCAACCCGGCCACCGCCTTGGTGATCGAGCCCACCTCGATCGGCCCTGGCGGTTTGCCGAAGCGGGCATCGGCGACCAGCCGCCCGCCGGCGAGGATCACCACCGCGTCGGATTGAAAGAGGGCCGCGCGCAGCATCAGATGGGTCAAGGCGCCCGGGTCGAGGCCGGCGCTCCTGGCGTCCCTATACGCGGGCAGCTGCGGATCGGCAGCGGGGCCGGCGCCGAGCGCCGCTGGCGCCACGGTGTACGAGACGTAAGCGTGCGGCGGTACCCGGGGAGTGGCGGCCGGGGGCGCCGCGGGCGGTGCGGCCGCCGCCGATGCCGCCGATACCGCCGTCGGCGGGATCGCCAGCAAGGCGAGGAGCGCCAGGCTCGCCGCGGCTCCGGTCAGGGCGGCGAGCGCCAGCGACCTGGTGGTGCTCATGGCGGGCCGCCTTGCCGCGGCGGCCCGGCCGGCCGCGCCAGCCTGGCCAGCGCCTGGGCCGCCAGGGTGCGGGCGGCGCGCAGCGGATCCTGCTCGAGCTGCACGGTGAAGATCAGCAGTGTGTCGCCATGACGCACGTGCAGCTGGTCGATGCGCCCGCCGACCCAAAAGGCTCCGTCGCCCAGCCGCGGCATGACCTCGACCGGCGCGCCGGCGGCGATCGAGCGCAGGCCAGATTCGGCGGTCTCCTGCTGGCTCGCCGCCTGCTCGGCGCCGGCCGCGCGGCGCACCGACAGGCTGATGACCTTCGGTGGCACGTCGCCGCCCAGGCCGTAGGAGCATTGGGAGGGATCCTTGCCGACGGCGTCCTCGAGCGTGCTGCTGAGCGAGCCCGAGACCTCGCGGGTGACCGCCTGCACCTCGTCCGCGGTCATCAGCTCGCAGGCATCGGGCAGTGCGGCACGGACCGGTTTCGCGGCACCGGTGTTGCCGGCAGCGGGCGAGCCAGCGGCGCCGCCGGCAACTTGCCCGCAGGCGGCAATGATCATGGCAGCCAAGCCCAGCGCGGCGCCCAGCCCGCAGGCGCGACGCCCGATGCCGGCCGGCGATGCCGGCTGCGCGAGCGAGCTGCTGGAGCGAAGGTCGATCATCTTGCGGCGGTCCCGGGCGCTCATTCTACTCGCGCAGCGGCCGGCGAGCGCGAGCCCGCGGCGAGCGGCCGCTCTGGCCAGCCGGCTAGAATGGTGCCGATGGCCATCCGCCCTTGCCGCCCCGCCGATGCCCAGGCGGTCGCCGAGCTGGCGACCGAGCTCGGGTACCCCACGGACGAGGCCCAGGCCGGCGCTCGGCTGGCCTGGCTGCTGGACCGGGACGACGAGCGGATCCTGATTGCCGAGGATGACGGCATCGTCGTCGGCTGGCTGCACGCCCGCGAGGTGCGTTCGCTCGAATCGGAGCCGTTCGGCGAGATAGCCGGCCTGGTGGTCGCCGCTCCCCGGCGCGGCGAAGGTTTCGGCAAAGCCCTGGTACAGGCCGCGCTGGCCTGGGCGGCCGAGCGTGGCCTCGCGACGCTCCGAGTGCGCAGCAACGTGGTGCGCACCGAGACCCACCGCTGGTACCAGGCCGCCGGCTTCACCTTGCTCAAGACGCAGGCAGTCTTCGCCACCTCGTCGCGGCAATCCTGATCGACCTGGAATTCTTGGCGCTCGGTCGTTGGCGCCGAGTGGGTGGGTCAAGCCTCCTGGGGCGGCGGTGGCAGCAAGGGCTCGATTTGGGCAACGAGCTTCGGCAGGTGGTCGGTGACGAGAACCCAATCCAGTGAGGGTTCCACGTCGCCGTACTCGTGTGCCAGGACGTTGCGCTGAGCGATGATCTTCCGCCAGGGTATCTCGGGATGGGCATCCCGCAGCTTCAGGCTCACGCGGGCCGCCGCTTCTCCGACGATCTCGACCGCCCGTTCGACGGCGCGTTGCAATTTGCGGTCTTGCAGGTAGGCGCTGAAAGTCACGCCGTTGGTGAAGTCGAGAGCCTCTCTCGACGCCTGCGTCATGTCCCAGAGATAGGAGGCGTCGCGCGGCTCAAGGTGCATAGACGACCCGCCGGGTGGCCAGAATCTCGTGGCGGCGATAGGGATTGCGCAGGCTCCCCTTGGTCACCAGGTCGACCTTGTGGCGCAGCAGGGCAGCCAGCTCCTCGCGCATATCGACTAGGTCGAACAGGCTTCGCCGGGCTTCTACATCCAATGTCACGAGGACGTCGATGTCGCTTTCCAAGGCGAAGTCAGGCCTCAGCACCGATCCGAAGAGCGCCAACTCCTTGATCTGCCACCGCCTGCAGAAGTCTTCGATGGCCGCGAGCGGTACCTGGACGCAGGGCTGGGAAGGATCGGCCGGGCTCATCCGGGCACCGTAGCCGCCGCGCCGAAGCCTGTCAACTGGTGTCACGCTCAGGCCGACGGCCGGCAGCAGGGATGCCGCGCACTCGTCGCTCGCGCCGGCCAGGCCGTGCGATCAGAGATAGCCCAGCGAGTGCAGCAGGGCGCGGGTCTGTGGATCGATCGCTTTCTGCTGGCCGGGGCGGCAGCCGGCGGTGGGCTGGTCGGTCTCGACGTCGAGCTTCGGGGTGCGGTCCCAGGCCCCCAGGGCGCGCTTCAGGCGCTCGCGGTCGGCAGGATAGCGGTCGCCGACCTCCTTGGTCTCGAGCGGGTCGGCGGCGAGGTCGTAGAGGGCGAACTCGATCCCCTCGCCGGCGATCCAGCGCTGCTCGTGGTAGGTCTGCGCGACGAGCAGCTTGAAGCGGTCGTCGCGCACCGCCTTCTGCCACTTGTTGTTGGTCTCCCAGCCGGCTTCCGAGAAGGCGAGGAGCGGCGGGGTGCCGGCGGCGGCGCCCGACGGTCCCGGCGGCAGGCCGCGCAGCCGCGGGGTCAGCGAGTGGCCCTGCTTCCAGGCGCCGCCGGGCAGCGCGACGCCGGCCGCCTCGAGCAGGGTCGGCGCCAGGTCGAGGAGCTGGACCGGCCGGCGGTCGACGCGCGGTGCCAGCACCCCGGGATAGTGGAAGATGAGCGGCACGCGCAGGCAGGTCTGGAAACCGTAGCGGCCGTGGTCGAAGTAGTAGGCGTGCTCGCCGAGCGATTCGCCGTGGTCGGAGGTGAAGACGGTCAGGGTGCGGCCGAGCAGGCCGCGCCGCCCCATCTCGGCCAGCAGCGCGCCGATCTGGGCATCGGCGTAGGCGATGGCGGCGTCGTAGCGCGCGACGTAGAAGGCGAGGTCGTCGTGGCCGTCGAGCACCTGCTCGCGGCCGATGCCGCCCATCTGCTGCTGCGGGCGGTCGGAGACCGTCACCTTCGCCGCCCGGTCGAAGAAGCGGTCGCCCTGGAAGCGGTTACGCCATGGACCGGGAGGCTGGTAGGGAAAGTGCGGGTCGATGTAGTGCACCCACAGGAACCAGGGACGGTGCGCGGCTGCCTGGCGCTCGAGGCCGGGCAGCAGGCCGATGGCGAGGCGGGTCACCGCCTCGGCGTGATTGGCGTCGGCGCCCGCGTGGGCGGTCAGCTTCCAGGTCTCGACGTAGGTGTCGAAGCCCTGGTCGAAGTTGAACTCGCTGCCCAGGGCGCCGTTGGAGATCACCGCCTGGGTGGAGTAGCCGCGGCGGTGCAGCACCTTGGCCAGCATCTCGAAGCGGCAAGACACCGGGATGCCGACCCGGCGCACGATCTCGTTGTCCTTCGAGTAGGTGGCGGTGAACATCGAAGCGAAGGACGGTGTGGTCTTGGGCCACTGCACCGCGGTCTGGTCGAAGCGCACGCCGGCGGCGGCCAGACGGTCGAGGTTGGGGGAGGTGGCGCGAGGATAGCCGTAGCTCGACAGGTGGTCGGCGCGCAGGGTGTCGACGGTGATCAGCAGGATGTTGCTGGGCGCCGGCAGGGGTGCGACCGCGGCCGCCGCGGCCGGCAGCGGGTGGCGAGCGCAGGCGCAGCTGTCGATCCGCGACACCGTCGTGCCGGTCAGCGCGAACGCCACCAGCGCCGCCGCCCGGGGCAGGCGGAGTCGGGTGTGCCGGGCGGGAAGGGGTGCGGTCGATCCGGCAGGCTGGCGGCGCGCCACTAGCGAATGCGCCTCCGGCGATTGCGGATGTAGTCGGCGAGGATGAACTCGCCGAGGTTGTACGGCGAGGCGAAGTAGGCGCGGCCGCGGTTGATCTGGGTGAGTTTCTCGACGAACTGGGTGAGCATCGGGTCGGTTGCCAGCATGAAGGTGGTCACCACCACCCGCTGGCGCCGGCAGAGATCGGCCTCCTCGAGCGTCAGGTTGACGATGCGCATGTCGAGGCCGAACGGGTTCTTGTAGATGCGCCCGTTTTCGGTGATCGCCGAGGGCTTGCCGTCGGTGATCAGGAAGATCTGCTTGTTGGGCTGCTTGCGCCGCGCCAGCAGGCCGCGCGCCAGCTGCAGCGCTTCGCGGGTGTTGGTGTGGAAGGGGCCGGCCTGGACGTAGGGGAGCTCGCTCAGCGGCACCTCCTGCGCGCGGTCGCCGAACAGGATCACCGCCAGGTGGTCCTTGGGGTACTTGGTGGTGATCAGCTCGGTCAGCGCCAGGGCCACGGTCTTCGCCGGGGTGATGCGGTCCTCGCCATAGAGGATCATCGAATGGCTGATGTCGATCGCCACCACCGTGGCGCACGAGGTCAGGTGCTCGGTCTCGAAGATCTCGAGGTCCTCTTCGGCCAGCGTCAGCTCGCCCTTGGTGCGGCGCAGGGCGTTCTCGAGCGAGCGCGGCGAATCGATCAGGTTCAGGTCGTCGCCGAAGGCATAGGGGCGCGTTTCGGGCAACCGCTCGATGCCCTCGCCGGCGTCGTGCACCGGGTGATAGCCGGGGCCGGCGCGGTCGAGCCCGCCGAAGATCTCCTCGAAGGCGCCGCGGCGGATGCGGCGCTCGCCGCCGCTGGTGAGCTGCAGGCCGCCCTCGGCGTCGCGGCCCACCAGGTTCTGCTCCTCTAGGCTGGCGAAGAACTGGTCGAGGTCGAGCTCCTCGGGCAGGTAACCCTGCCGCTGCAGGTAGCGCATCCAGTCCATGGCCTCGTCGACGTCGCCGCCGGAAGCCAGGACCAGCTGGTTGAACAGCCGCAGCAGGTCGAGGCCGGCGAGGATCTGCCGGATCAGCTCGGGGTCGAGGTATAGATATTGGTGGCGCATGGGGCGGGACGCGCGCTAGGTTGCCATAGACAATGAGATCTCAGTTGACGTCGCCGCTGCGGCCGCTGCCGCGCCGACCGCTGCCGCCGCGCGGCTTGAGCAGCTGGAACTTGACCATCTCCTTGTAGCTCACCTGGCTGTCGAGGTCGTTGCGCGCCAGCTTGAGGTGCTGATGCAACCCCTCGAGCACCAGCTCGGCGGCGAGCGCCCGCTCCTCGCGGCTGCGGCCGCCATAGCGGTTGGCGATGTCGGCGAGCCCCGGCACCCGGCGCATCTCGGCCTCGTACTCGTCGAACGGCTGCTCGTCCGAGAGGTTGACGGCGTTGCCTTCGGCGAACCAGCGCACGATCCCGGCGTAGGGCCCCTTGTCGTCCTCGCCGCCGCTGCCGAGCTCCTTGCCGACCTCCGGGAAGCGGCGGTCGAAGGCCTTCTTGACCGCATGGCCGATGAGCCGGCGAGCCACCACCTCGGCTCCCTGCTGCTCGCCCTCGTACACCATCTCGACCTTGCCGGTGATCGCCGGCAGCAGCATCTGCAGGTCCACCAGGCGTGGGTAGACGGCGGTGTCGGAGCCGGCGCCCGCGGGCGCCGGCGTTGCCGCCTTGCCCGCGGCCCGCGCCGTCGCCGCCGGCGTCGCCGTCGCCGGGGGGGTGGTCCCGGTCCGCGGCGCTCCGGCGAGCGCCAGCGCGCGGCGCTCGAGGTTCGAGGCGAGCAGCTCGAGCGCCGAGATCGCAACCCGCGCGCTCACCCCGGAGGACTGGTCGACGAGGTCGCTCTCGCGCGCCGCGAAGCTGATCTCCTCGATCATCAGCCGGAACTCCTCGGGGATGACAACGCTCGCGCCGTTCGCGGTGCTCCCGGCATTGCGCTCGGTCCAGGCCTCCTGCCGGGTGATGTCGGCGGCGACCGTGACGTTGGGCGGGTAGTGGGTGAGGATCTGCGAGGAGATGCGGTCTTTGAGCGGCGTGATGATGCTGCCGCGGTTGGTGTAGTCCTCGGGGTTGGCTGAGAACACCAGCAGCAGGTCGAGCGGGATGCGCACCGGGAAGCCGCGGATCTGCAGGTCGCGCTCCTCGAGGATGTTGAACAGGCCCACCTGGATGCGCGGCGAGAGATCCGGCAGCTCGTTGATGGCGAAGATTCCGCGGTTGGTGCGCGGCACGATGCCGAAGTGGATGACCTCGGGATCGGCGAAGGTGAGCTTGCGGGTGGCGGCCTTGATCGGGTCGATGTCGCCGAGCAGGTCGGCGATCGAGACGTCCGGCGTCGCCAGCTTCTCGTTGTAGCGCTGCTCGGGGCCCAGCCATTCGACCGGGGCGTCGTCGCCGGCCTCGGCGACCAGGCGCTGGCCGGGGACGGAGATCGGTGCGAGCGGGTCGTCGTTGAGCTCGGAGCCGGCGAGCACCGGGATGGCGGGGTCGAGCAGCGTGGTGAGCGAGCGCAGGATGCGGGTCTTCGCCTGGCCGCGCAGGCCCAGCAGGATGAAGTCGTGGCCGGCGAGCAGCGCGTTGACCACCGCCGGGATGACGGTGCGGTCGTAGCCCAGGATGCCGGGGAACAGCGGGCCGCCTACGCCCAACCGCTCCCGCAGGTTGTCGCGCAGCTCCTGCTTGACCGGGCGCGGCCGGTAGCCGCTCGCCTTGAGCGCGCCAAGGGTCCTGATTTGCGGGACTTTGGGCATCAGTCGTGAAGCTCCTCGAGCCAGCGCTCGGCGTCCAGGGCGGCGCGGCAACCGGTGCCGGCGGCGGTGATCGCCTGGCGGTAGATGGGATCCATGGCGTCGCCGGAGGCGAAGACGCCCGGCACGTTGGTCCGGCTGGTCGGCTCCTGGACCTGGATGTAGCCGACGTCGTTCATCGCGATCTGGCCGGCGAACAGGCCGGTGCTCGGCTGGTGGCCGATGGCGTAGAAGACCCCCTGCGTGGGGTAGTCGCTGTCGAGCCCGGTCTGCTTGTTGTGCAGCCGGACCGCGGTGACGCCGCCCTCGCGGGTGCCGACGACGTCGGTGACCACGGTGTTCCAGATCCAGGCGATCTTGGCGTTGGCGAAGGCGCGGTCCTGCATGATCTTCGAAGCGCGCAGCTCGTGACGGCGGTGGATGACGGTGACCTTGGCGGCGAACTTGGTGAGGTAGGTCGCCTCTTCCATCGCCGAGTCGCCGCCGCCGATGACCACCACCTCCTTATCGCGGAAGAAGAAGCCGTCGCAGGTGGCGCAGGCTGAGATGCCGTAGCCCATCAGCTCGCGCTCGGCGGGCAGGCCGGAGAGCTTCGCCGAGGCGCCGGTCGCGATGATCAGGGCGTCGGTGCGGTAGACGGCGGCGCCGCCCTCTTCGGTGTGGATGGTGAACGGGCGCTGGCGCAGATCGACCGCGGTCGCCGCCTCGAACTTGACCTGGGCGCCGAAGCGGCGGGCCTGCTCGCGCATGCGGTCGACCAGCTCCGGGCCGAGGATGCCCTCGGGGAAGCCGGGGAAGTTCTCGACGTCGGTGGTGATGGTCAGCTGGCCGCCGGGCTGGTTGCCCTCGAGCACCAGCGGCGCCAGGTCGGCGCGCGCCGTGTAGAGCGCGGCGGTCAGCCCCGCGGGCCCCGAGCCGAGGATGATGACGCGATGGTAGGGGCTCTGGTGATGATGCTCCGGGCTGGACGGCTTGGACATCGAGGGCAAGTCTCCTCGTGGCTGGGGATTGGGTGCCGCGGGCCGGCTGGGCGCTCGCCGAGTATACAGTGGCGCCGGGACGCCCGCCCGCCACCACCGCCCCCCGCCAAACACCACCGGTGGTAACAGGCGCCGCCGGGAGCGCCATTCCGCAGCGCCCCGCGGCACGCCGCGGCACGCCGCGATCCCGCGAAACACTGCGAGCCGCCGCGGGACGTCCCCGCGGAAGGGTTAAGATCCGGTTCCCGGGGAGGGCACGGTCTGGTATGGCCATCAGCATCTTCGATCTCTTCACCATCGGCATCGGGCCGTCGAGCTCGCACACGGTGGGGCCGATGCGCGCCGCGCGCCGCTTCGCCCAGCGGCTGGAGCGCGAGTCGCTGCTGTCGCCGCTGTCGCGGCTGCGGGTCGAGCTGTTCGGCTCGCTGGCGATGACCGGCAAAGGGCACGGCACCGATCGCGCCGTGCTGCTGGGTCTCGAGGGCGAGACGCCGGAGGAGGTGGATCCGGCCTGGATGCCGCGGCGCGTGGCGGAGATCCGCGAGGAGGGCAGGCTGCGCCTGCTCGGGATGCGCGAGGTGCCGTTCGCCGAGCGCGAGGACCTGATCTGGAACCGCAAGGAGCTGCTGCCGCTGCACTCCAACGGCATGGTGTTCAGCGCTTTCGACGCCGCCGGCGCGACGCTCGAGCACCGCACCTATTACTCGGTCGGCGGCGGCTTCGTGGTCGACGAGGACACCGCCGGCCAGGACCGGCTGGTGCGCGACCAGACGCCGCTGCCGTACCCGTTTGCGAGCGGCGCCGAGCTGCTGGAGACGTGCCGCGAGGAGGGGTTGGCGATCTGGGAGCTGATGCTCGCCAACGAGGGCTGCTGGCGCACCGAGGGCGAGGTGAGGGCCGGGCTGCTGCGCATCTGGGAGGCGATGCAGCGCTGCGTCGAGCGCGGCTGCCGCGAGAGCGGCGTGCTGCCGGGCGTGCTCAAGGTGCCGCGGCGGGCGCCGCGGCTCTACGCCGAGCTGACCGGCAGGCCCGAGGAGTCGCTCAGGGACCCGCTTTCGGTGCTTGACTGGGTGAACCTCTACGCCCTGGCGGTGAACGAGGAGAACGCCGCCGGCGGGCGGGTGGTGACGGCCCCCACCAACGGCGCCGCCGGTATCGTGCCGGCCGTCCTGCACTACTACCGCCGCTTCACTCCGGGCGCCGACGACGAGGGCGTGCTGCGTTTCCTGCTCACCGCCGGCGCCATCGGCATCCTCTACAAGGAGAACGCCTCGATCTCGGGGGCCGAGGTGGGCTGCCAGGGCGAGGTGGGGGTCGCCTGCTCGATGGCCGCGGGCGGCCTGGTGGCGGCCCTCGGCGGTCCCGCGACCCAGGTCGAGAACGCCGCCGAGATCGGCATGGAGCACAACCTGGGCCTGACCTGCGACCCGGTCGGCGGCCTGGTGCAGATCCCCTGCATCGAGCGCAACGCCATGGGGTCGGTCAAGGCGATCAACGCCGCCCGCATCGCGGTGCGCGGCGACGGCTCGCACAAGGTGTCGCTGGACCGGGTGATCAAGACCATGCGCGAGACCGGCGCCGACATGAAGACCAAGTACAAGGAGACCTCGCGCGGCGGCCTGGCGATCAACGTCATCGAGTGCTGAGAGCGCCCGGTGGGCGCCGGCCGGCCGCGGTCGAGGCTGGGCGCCCGGCCCGGCTCAACCGGTGCCCAGCGCCCGCAGCAGCGGATCGACGACGTTGCTGAACGTCCGGCCAGCCGACGGGAATTGGCTGGCGATCAGCCCCACGAGCGGCACGATGTAGAGCAGGATCTTCGACAGGAAGTGCCAATCGAAGGTGATCTTGCCAGGCTCGGTGCCGCCGATCGCGCTCAGCGTCGCATCCCACTCCATCTGCAGGAAGGTCACCAGCAGCGCGGCGCTCGCCGCCGCCAGCGTCGCCCACAGGGTCAGGATGGCGAACTCCTTGGGCTGAAAGGCGTAGGTGGCGGTGCCGGCGATCAGCACCAGGCCGCAGCCCATGGCTCCCATCACCGAGTAGCGCAGCTGGTTGAAGACGTGCCGCAGGTAGGCGACGAGCCGAACCGCATAGAACTCCTTGACGTCCTGGCGCCAGCGATGGGCGGCCAGCGAGCCGCAAGCCTGATCGCAACGATGGTTGATCCGGCGCCTGAATCCGAGCTCCTCGCCGGGTCGCTTGCCGCTCGCCGCGGCGAAGGCCCCCGCGAGAAGGATGGACAGGCTCTCTCGCCGCGTGGCCAGGGCTGGCGGTACAAGTCGTCCGTCGATGAGGCGTTGCAGCCGCTCGCTGGAAGCCTTCAGGGCAGTGAACGGCGGCTCGTACCAGCCCAGATGAGTAGGCTGCCATCCCATCTCGGCGGCGACCGCCTTCAGCGACGGCTGCAGGTCGGTCTGGGCGATGCGGTGCAGCATGCCGCGAAGCAGCATCCACACTCTCAAGAAGCGTAGGAAGGCCATCGCGCTGACGACGGAAAGGACGGCCGCGAGGGCGAGGAAGACCAGCCCGTAGCGCCGGCTCTCGCCGATCGGTTGCATCCTGGTCGCCAGGAAGACGATCGGCGGGGCGACGATGGCCAGGATCGCCAGCCAGATCCACCGGCCGGGCGGCACCGTCGGCCGCATCCACCGGTCGATCTGTTGGGCGCTCTCCGCGCAGCCCTCGAGGACGGGCTCCGGGCAGCAGATCAGGGGCCAGCGCACTTCGTGCCGGCGGAGCACCCATTGGCGCTTGAGCTCCACCACCAGCCAGAGGAAACCGGCCGCTCCGAGCCATGCCAACGAGATCAGCGGCGAGATGCCGCCCGAGAACGCCCTCGCCCGCAGGTAGAAGAGGCCGCCGTCGTCGACCCGCCAGAGCCAGAAGACCGCCAGGGTCAGGACGGGGAGCGTCAGCAACAGGAAGGGCCGGCGCAAGACCGCCCGGGCGCCCAATCGTTTCAAGACCCGAGGGGCGCGCCGCCACCCGAGCCTCGCGGCCGGCGGGTGGCCCGCCCGCCGCCATCGACGGGGCAGCGAGGGCCAAGCCAGCAGCGGCCACGCCAGATAGATCCAGGCAGGAGCCAGCGGCACGCCGAGCAGGCAGGTGCGCAGGGAAGTCGTTCCGGCCTGGCTGTCGGAGAGCAGCTTGACGATCCACAGACCGACCAGGAAGGCTCCGGCAAGGCACAGCAAGGCCAAGGCACAGCGCATCAGGATTCGCATTCGCCGCCGCGTCTCGGCCCAATCGTAGGCCTCCTTCCGCAGGAGAAGCCTGACCAGGCAGGCGACGAACGCCAGCAACACGAGAGTCAGGTCCGTCCTCTCGCGGGGTGGCCGCAGGCGCGGCCGCGGCTCGTCGGCTCGTGGCGGCGGCGCCGCCCGCGGTCCAAGCTCTCCGACGTCGGCGGGAGCGGGATAAGCCGGCGGCGGCGCCGGCCTGTCCAGGCTGGGGGCGGCGATCCTGGCCAGCGGCCACATGGCGAAGTTGCCGCTGGCAGCGATCCAGACCGCCGTCCGGTGGGCGTCCGGCTGCCTCAGGAGCGCGCGGACGGCGAGGTAGGAACCCTCCTGTCGCTCGCTGGCGAATTGCCGGCGGACCCTGGCGTCGAAGATCGCCGGCGACGCCAGGCGCAACCTGCCCTCGGTCAGCAGGGGAAAGCTGGAGATGGTCAACATGCCGAAGGTCGCGGTGTTGTATTGCGGGTGAACGTAGAGCAGGTTGTTGTCGACCACGAACAGGATCATGGTCGGCGCCCAGCGCCGGATCTGCTCCGCGAGGAAGAGCTGATCCTTGACGTCGGTCGCCAGGATGCCGACGTAGGAAAAGCCCTCGCGCGAGATCTCACGCAGCAGATCGGCCATTGCCATGTCGTAGATCCGGGCGGTGAGCGGGCTCAGCTCCGGCACGACGTCCACCGGCGCGCGCAGGTCCGCCAGGCTGACGTCGAGCGCGGTCCTGGGAGCGGCGGCTGGCAGGTTGGCGGCGCCGGCCGGCGCCGCCGGCGGCGAGCCGGCGCTCGCTTCCCAGGCGTTGCGCAGTGCAAAGAGTCCGCTCGGGAAAGTCAGCCTGGTGAGCCGCGACAGCAGCCGGTTCCGCCGTGGGTCCGCGTCGATGCCGGAGAAGAAGCTGCCGTAGGCCGTATCGCGTTCGACCAGCAAAGCGGCCTTGTCGAGGTCCCATCCGAGCCGAGACTCGAGAAAGCGCAGGCCGGCTTCCGCCAGCACGTCGTCGCGCACGACCGTGCGCTGGAAGGCGAGCTGCACGGCGGCGTTTGCCAGCGGCTTCTCGAGGAGATCTTGCAGAGCCGGCGCCGACGCCGAACCCGAGACGACGCGAAAGCAGGTGCCTGGCCTGGCGCCGGCAGCGGCGACGCGCAGCGAGGCGGCAGAACCCGAGTAGGACGGACCCAGGACCGGGATCTCCAGGTGAGGGGCGGTCCGAGTGGGCGCCAGGCCCCGGTTGGGCGCGGCGGGCGCCAACTTCTCTTCCTCGGCATGCAGGTCGAGGATGAGCGCGACGGCTTGCTCGAAGGCCGCCTTGTGGATGCCGGCCTTGAGGGTTTCCCCGACCACGAAGACAGCCAGCAGGTCTTGCATGGCGGCGCATGAGGGCGGCGAGGAGGGGGCGGGTGGCGATTGGCGGTGGAAGAGCATCATGCCGGCTGATTCCCGATAGGACTTCTGGTCGACGGCTTCGGCGTCGATCCAAGGTAGCCACTGGCTGCCGAGGCGGTACCCGGCCTCGGACAGGCCCATCTGCAGGGCGCTCATGGTCAGATCGAAGTCCGACGCCAACCCGGAGTCGAGCGGATCGGCCGCCAGCGCGATCATGAATTCGAGGTGATTGCAGCCCTTGGCGGCCGCCTCCGCGATGGCCTTCAGATCCGCCGCCGTCGCCGAGCGGGCGTTGGGTTGCGGGGAGATGTCGAGGCTCACGGGCCAGACCGCCGCCGTGCCGCGGACCTGGGTCGAGGGGGCGGCGGCGGGCTGCTTCTCGGGCTTCTCGATGCCCAGCAGCTCGCGGTAGAGGCGGACATACTCGCGGGTCGCAGCGGTCATCCTGGTGACGGTCGGAGTGGCCGCCGGTCCGGTTCCCTCTTTTGTGCCGGCGGTCGCGATGGCCGCCAGCGCTGGACTCGGCTCCGCATCCGGGGCTGGCGGATTGGGCATCGGCTGGGCCGGGCCTCGCAGGACGAGCAGCGCGGCGACCACCAGGCCGAGAAGAAATGGCGCTCGTCGCTGGAACATCCGTGCCTCCCGCCGGGGAAGTGGTCGGCCGTGCAATCGCTTGAGAGGTGCTTGCTTATTATAGCGCTGAAAGCCCAGCTTCGGATAACCGGATGCGCCGCGCGCCGCGCCGGACGTGCTGCTGGAAGTGGACGGACCTGCCGTCGGTTTTCCGCTCAGTCCGCGGCCGGCGGCGGGACCGCGGGCAGGCGCTCGCCGAGATGTTTGAAGCCGAGGCGCGCGGTGAGGGCGGCGGCGGCCTCGAGGTCGGGGCCGCGGTAGGCGAGCTGGGCGAGGCTGGCGTGGACCGGGGCGTCGGCGGCCAGGGTGGCGAGGCGGCGCGAGAGGAAGGCGGTCTCGCGGGACTCGCGCAGCTTGGCATAAAGGCTCTTGGCGGCGCGCAGGCGGCTGCCGCGCAGCTCTTCGAGCCGGGCGTAGAGGTCGTCCAGATTGCCGAAGGCGGCGAGCAGCTCGGCCGCGGTCTTGCGGCCGATGCCGGCGACGCCGGGGATGTTGTCGACGGGATCGCCGGCCAGGGCCAGGAGGTCGACGATCTGGTCTGGGCGGACGCCGAAGGCGGTCCGGACCTCGGCCGGCCCGTAGCGCAGGTTCTTGCCGAAGTCGAAGAGCGTGACGCGCTCGGCGACCAGCTGGGCGAGGTCCTTGTCGGAGCTGACCACGACCACCGCATGGCCGGCGCCGGCGAGCTGGCGGCAGAGGGTGGCGATCAGGTCGTCGGCCTCGTAGCGGTCGTGGACGAAGGTGGCGGCGCCGAGGGCGGCGGCCATCGCCTCGCAGTCGCCGAGCTGGGCGACCAGCTCGGTGGGCGGGGCGGCGCGCTGGGCCTTGTAGGCGGGATAGAGCTGGTTGCGGAAGAAGCTGCCGGTCAGGTCGCGATCGAAGGCGATGCCGAGGTGCCCGGGGCGCTCGGCGGCGAGCAGCTTGAGCAGGAAGGAAGCGAAGCCGTAGACCGCCCCGACACGGGCGCCCGCCGGGCTCTTGAGTGATTCGGGAAGCGAGAAATGGGCGCGGAAGATGTAGGGGCTGGCGTCGATCAGGTAGACGGTGGCGGGAGCCTGGCGCGCGCTCATCGCGGCGGCGACTCTACCATTCGGCGCTCGGCGCTCGGCGCTCGGTGCTCGGTGTCCGGCGCCTCGACGCCGGCCGGCCGGCCGGCCGGGGGCCGGCAACGGGCGGGAGGGAGGCGATGCCGCCGCCCGGCAGCAGGCGGGCGGCGGCGGACTGCCAGCAGGCGGGTGGCGGTAGAGTGGCGGCAGCGCCGGATGCGCCAGGCTATCGGCGGTTCTTCGCCAGCTGGGCGTCGACGCTGAACTCGCCCGAGCCGCGGGCGGCGATGTAGAAGAACACGAAGCAGTAGAGCACCGCCAGCTCGCCCTTGTTCTGGATCGGCAAGGCACCCTGTGACGCGTGCGCCATGAAATAGGCCACCGCCATCTCGCCGCTCGAGATGAACGCCGCGATCGAACCGAAGAGGCCGATGGCGATCAGGATGCCGCCCACCAATTCGATCCAGCCCCCGACCATCAACAGCGGCGGCAGGCTTCCCGCACCGCCGAAAGCGCCGAACACTTTCTGGGCGCCGTGGCAGACGAACAGCAGGCCGGCGACGACGCGAAGCAGCGCATAGATCGGTTGCTCATATCTTTGCAGCCATTTCATCACGAGCCTCCTCGGCGAAGGCAGCCGGCGGCGCGGCCGGCGGCGGGTGGAATGGTGTGTCCGTGTCCGCGAATCGACGAAGGTACGGTGGAGCGGACAAGAGGCTAGCACAAGCGGGCGCTGGGCGCGGGCTGCCGCCCGGTCATGGCGAGCGGGGCGCTGCCGGGCGCGGCGGGCTAGAATCCCCGGCGGAGCGCGAGATGAGCATTCGTGATCAGGTCGAGGCATTCGCCATGCCACTCGCAGATCGATGACCGCGGGGAGCTCCGGCGTTCCCCCTGGTGCCCTCTCCTACGTCGTCGTTGGGAGCTGCATCGTGGACTTCTGCGTCCGCGTCCCCCGCCTGCCCGGGCTCGGCGAGACGGTGCTGGCCGAAAGCGTGACCCGGAGCCTCGGCGGCAAGGGCGCGAACCAGGCGACGGCGCTGCGGCGGCTCGTAGGGGAGGTGGCGATCGTCGCCGGCGTCGGCGCCGACGATTTCGGCGCAGCCTTCCTGGACGGCTTTCGCCGCGAGGGGATCGAGACCCGGTTCGTCCACCGCGATGCAGCGGCGCCGACCGGGGTGGCCTTCCCGATGGTGCTGCCGGGAGGGGGCAACGCCATCGTCGCGGCGCCCGCGGCCTCGATGGAGCTGCCGGTCGTTGCCGTCGAGGCGGCGGCGGCACGGATCCGCGGCGCAGCGGCGCTGCTGCTGCAGCTCGAGGTCCCGGCCGCGGCGGCCGCCGCCGCGATGGCGATCGCCCGGGCGGCCGGGGTGCCGGTCTACCTCAATCCGGCGCCCTTCGTGGCCGCGGCGCCGCGGCTGGCGGCCGGCGCCGACGTGCTCATCCCCAACGAGGTCGAGGCGGCGGCGCTCACCGGGGCTCCCCTGAGGACTCCCGAGGATGCCCTGCAGAGCGCGGAGCGGTTGCGCGCCCTGGGGCCGGAGGCGGTGGCCGTGACCCTGGGCGAGCGGGGAGCGGCGCTGAGCGCTCCCGGCATCCGGCGATTCGCGCCGGCGTTTGCGGTCGAGGCGCTGGATTCGACGGGCGCCGGCGACGCATTCTGCGCCGGCCTGGTGGATGCGCGCTGCCGCGGCGCCGGCTGGGCCGAGGCGCTGGACTTCGCGTGCGCCTGCGGCGCCCTGGCGTGCCGAGGGCCGGGGGCGATCCCCTGGTTGCCGACGGCGGCGGAGGTGCGAGACCTGCTGGCGCGGGATCGCCGGCGGTCGCCGGGATCGTGATCTTCAGCCCAGGAACAGATCGGAGAGCAGCGGCGTCCCGGGGCGCACGGCGTAGCGGTCGAAGTCGGTGACCCCGGCGTCGGCGAGCACCTCGTCGTCGATGAAGAAGTTGCCGGTCGAGGCACGGCTGTCGCGGGTGAGGATGGCGTGGGCGGCGTCGGCGACGATCTCGGGCTTGCGGCAGGCCTCGGGCGGGATCGGGACGCCGAGCATCGCCAGGGCGGAGGTGATGATGACGGTGCGCGGCCAGAGCGCGTTGACGGCGATGCCGTCGGCGCGGAGCTCCTCGGCCATGCCGAGGACGCAGAGGCTCATGCCGAACTTCGACATGGTGTAGGCGAGGTGGGGCGCGAACCATTTCGCCGCCAGGTCCAGCGGCGGCGAGAGGTTGAGGATGTGCGGGTTGGCGGCCTGGCGCAGGTGCGGGATGGCGGCCTGGGAGCAGGCGAAGGTGGCGCGGGCGTTGACTCCCCACATCAGGTCGAAGCGCTTCATCGGCGTCGCCAGGGTGCCGGTCAGGTTGATGGCGCTGGCGTTGTTGACCAGCACGTCGAGACCGCCGAAGTGCGCCACCGCCTCGGCGACGGCGCTCGCCACCCGGGCGTCGTCGCGCACGTCCACCTCGAGCGCCAGGGCCTTGCCGCCAGCCGCCTCGACCTCGGCGGCGGCGGTATGGATGGTCCCCGGCAGCTTGGGATGGGGCGCCGCGGTCTTGGCGGCGATGACGACGTTGGCGCCGTCGGCGGCGGCGCGCAGGGCGATGGCCTTGCCGATGCCCCGGCTGGCGCCGGTGATGAACAGGGTCTTGCCTTTGAGGTCGGCCATGAGTCTCGACGCCTCCATCGACGCGGTCGGGCGGTCCGCGCCGCCAGGGTGCAGGGGCCGCCGATCTTACACGACCGCTGCTGACGCCACGATATGCTCGACCGAGCTTCTCGGCCAGAACGAGGGACCCGAGGGAGGAAAGTCGAGATGAACATCCGATGGCGGGAGGCTGTCCGCTGGGTTCGCCGGTGCCGGGCGGTGGGCTGGGGCTCGAGCAGGAGGACGCCGATCTCGGCCGTCGCCGCCGCCACGCTGCTGGCCGCCGGAGTCGCGCTGGCGTTGCCGGTGTTGGCCGGAAATGCCGCGAGGGGTGCGGCAGCGGTTGCGGCGGTCCCCGGCGCACAGGCCGCGGCGACTGGTGCGGGGCTTGGTGGCCCGGCCGGCGCGGCGGAACCGGCAGCCCTCCAACGCGCCGTCCGGGAGTATCGCCGCCGGCACGAGGCCGCGATCGTGCGCGAGCTCGCCGGCTTCGTGGCGCTGCCCAACGTCGCCGCGGACCTGCCAGGGATCCGGCGCAACGCGGCGGCGCTGGTCGCCATGCTGCGGCGGCGGGGCATCGAGGCGCGCCTGCTGACCGCCGCCGGGGACGGCGCCGGCGCCGGTGCGGCGGCCGCGGGTGAAGCCGGGTCGCCGCCAGCGGTGTATGGCGAGCTGCGCGCTCCCGGCGCACGCCATACGCTGGTGATCTACGCCCACTACGACGGCCAGCCGGTCGATGCGGCGGAATGGCGCAGCCCGCCCTGGCAGCCGGTGCTGCGCAGCGGGCCGCTGCCGGCGTCGCCGCGGGACGTGGATCTCGCGGCGCTGGCCGATACGCCCGCCGGTGCCGGAGCGATCGATCCCGAGTGGCGGTTGTTCGGCAGATCGGCGAGCGACGACAAGGGGCCGATCGTCGCCATGATGGCGGCGCTCGATGCGTTGCGCGCCGCGGGCAGGGCGCCGGCGGTCACCGTCAAGTTCTTCTTCGAGGGCGAAGAGGAGGCCGGCTCCCCTCACCTCGGCGCCCTGCTGGCACGGCACCACGCGCTGCTCGCCGCCGATGCTTGGCTGCTCGCCGACGGTCCGGTGCACGCCAGCCGGCGGCCCCAGGTCTGCTTCGGCGCGCGCGGCGTGACGCCGCTCGAGATCACCGCCTACGGGCCGGTGCGCGCGTTGCACAGCGGCCACTACGGCAACTGGGCGCCCAACCCGGCGGCGCTGCTGGTCGAGCTGCTCGCCGCGCTGCGCGCTCCGGACGGCGCGGTGCTGGTGCCGGGCTTCGGCGACGACGTGTTGCCGCTCACCACGGCCGAGCGGCAGGCGATCGCCGCCATGCCCGCGGTCGAAGAGGAGCTGGCCAAGGAGCTCGGCATGGCGGCGAACGAGCGGCCGGGCGAGCGCTTGCAGGACGCGCTGATGCGGCCGGCCCTCAATCTCGACGGCCTGCGCGCCGGTCAGGTGGGCGCCCAGGCGCGCAACGCCATCCCGACCACGGCCACCGCCTCCCTGGACTTCCGCCTGGTGCCGGACCAGACGCCCGCCCGGGTGCGCGCCCGCGTCGAGGAGCACCTCCGCCGCGCCGGCTACACGCTGCTGGAAGGCGCGGCAGGCGACGGTCGCGACATTCCCGATCCCGCCGCCCGGCGGGCCCACCCCCGGGCGGTGCGCTTGGTATGGGGCGCCGGCTACCCGGGTGCGCGGACCGCGATGGACCTGCCGGTCTCGCGCGCCGTGCTGGCGACCGCCGACGAGGCCGCCGGCGCGGCGGTGGTACGGGTGCCGATGCTCGGCGGCAGCATCCCGATGTACCTCTTCCACGAGGCCACCGGGGCGCCGGTGATCCTGCTGCCGACGGTCAATCACGACAACAGCCAGCACGCCGCCGACGAGAATCTCCGCCTGCAGAACCTCTGGGACGGCATCGAGCTCTTTGCCGCCCTCTACAGCCGCCTCGACAGCCACTGGCCGCCCTGAGAGCGCCGGTCGGATCTAGAGCGCCGACGTTCCCGGCGGCACCAGCTGGTCGATGCGCGCCGCCTCCTCGGCGTTGATGACGACGTCGAGCGCACCCAGGCTGTCCTCGAGCTGCTCCATGGTGCGCGGGCCGATGATCGCGCTGTGCACGGCGGGGTTGAGCAGCACCCAGGCATTGGCGAGCTGGGCCGGGGTGACGCCGCGGGCGGCGGCGAGCGGCAGCAGCTGTTCGACGACCTCCAGGCGGCGCTCGAACCTGGGGTCGGCGGTGTCGCCGACCCAGGTCTGCGCCCGGTGCGTGTCATTGGGGTTGGCGGCGCCGCGACGGTACTTGCCGCTGAGCCAGCCGCCTTCGAGCGGGCTCCAGACGAGGTTGCCGATGCCGAAGCGTTGGGTCATCGGGAAGTGCTCGAGCTCCATGGTGCGGCGCAGGATGCTGTAGGGCGGTTGCAGGGCGACGAAGCGCTCCCAGCCGTGGCGGTCGGCGAGCCACAGGGCCTCGACGATCTCCCAGGCGGCGAAGCGCTTCTCCCAGACGCCCGGGCCGGCGTAGTGGTTGGTGGAGAGCCCCAGGTAGCGGACCTTGCCCTGGCGCACCAGGCCGTCGAGCGTCGAGAGGGTCTCGGCGAGCGGCGTGGTCGGATCCGGGCGGTGGATCTGGTAGAGGTCGATGACGTCGGTGCCGAGGCGGCGGAGGCTGTTGTCGACCTGCTCCTGGATGGCCTTGCGCGACAGGCCGCGCTCGTTCGGACCGGGCCCGACCGGCGCGAAGACCTTGGTCGCGAGCACCACCTGGTGGCGGCGTCCGGCCAGCGCCTTGCCGACGATGATCTCCGATTCGCCCTCGGAGTAGCCGTTCGCGGTGTCGACGAAATTGATGCCGGCGTCGAGGGCGCGATGGATGATGCGCACGCATTCGGCGTGGTCGCGGTTTCCCCAGGCGCCGAACATCATCGCCCCGAGGCAGAGTGGAGAGACCTTGAGGCCGGTGGCGCCGAAGCTCCTGTATTCCATGATCGCGGGATCCTCGCAGGTGGCGCGGGTCTGCCGGCCAGTCGGCGCCCGCGGCGCCCCATTATCGCCGTTGCCTGCCTGGCGGCGGGCGGCGCGTCGTCGCCGCGTCCGTCCGGCCCCGCCGCGGCGCCCTCCGGCACCCGGCGATGGGTTGACGGCGAGGAGGGCAGGCACTAGGCTATACACTGTATAGTGAGTGCCGACGATGGATCCAGCCGATCAGCCGCAACCAGCCGACGAGCCACGCCCGGAATCCCCGGCCGTCTCCCGCCGCGGCCGGGCCGACCACAAAGAGTCGGTGCGGCGGGTGATCCTCGACGCCGCCCGCGAGCTCTTCGTCTGTGAAGGCTTCGGCAACGTCTCGCTGCGCAAGATCGCGCGGCGCATCGGCTATACGCCGATGGCCATCTACGTCCACTTCCGGGACAAGTCCGAGATCCTGGATTGCATCTGCGAGGAGACCTTCGACGCCTTTCGGGCCAATGCCGAGCGCCTGGACCTGCTGGATCTGCCGCCGCGCGAGCGGCTGGCCGCCGGCCTGCGGTACTACGTCGAGTTCGGGCTCGAGCACCCGCACCACTACCAGCTCACCTTCATGACGCCGCCCTTCTGCGGCCAGAGCCTCGGCCGCCGCAAGGAGATCGGCCAGGACTGCTACCAGCGGATGCGGTGCCGGGTGGCGCTGTGCATGGCTCTCCCGGAGGCCGGCGACAGCCCGCAGGTCGAGCTCGCCAGCCAGACGATCTGGGCGGCGGCCCACGGCCTGGTGTCGCTGCTCATCGCCCGGCCCGAGTTCCCCTGGCTCGAGCGCGAGCGGCTGATCGGCGCGGTGATCGAGGGCGCGCTGCGGACGCTGCTGCCCGAGCCGCCGGCGGCCGCCGCGGGGAGCGGCCCCCGCCCATGACCAGCGAGGCAGCCACCGCGCCCGCCGCGCCCCACCCGAACACCGCGCCCGCCGCGACCCATGCGACCACCGCGCCCGGCCGCCCGGCGCTTGGCGCCGGCGAGATGACCATCAGCCCCTGGCTGATCTCGATGGTGGTCGTGCTCGCCACCTTCATGGAGGTGCTCGACACCTCGATCGCCAACGTCTCGCTGCCGCACATCGCCGGCAGCCTGTCGGCGACCAACGACGAGAGCACCTGGGTGCTGACCTCGTACCTGGTCGCCAACGCCATCGTGCTGCCGCTGTCCGGCTGGTTCTCCAACATGTTCGGGCGCAAGCGGTTCTACATGACCTGCGTGGTGATGTTCACCGCCAGCTCGTTCCTCTGCGGCCTGGCGCCGAGCCTGCCGCTGCTGATCTTCTTCCGCGTGCTGCAGGGGCTGGGGGGTGGCGGCTTGCAGCCGAGTGCCCAGGCCATCCTGGCGGACGCCTTCCCGCCCGAGAAGCGCGGCATGGGCTTCTCGGTGTATGCGATGGCGGTGGTGTTCGCGCCCGCCATCGGTCCCACCCTGGGCGGCTGGATCACCGATAACTTCAACTGGCGCTGGATCTTCTACATCAACGTGCCGGTCGGCATCGTGTCGTTCATGCTCACCGGCGCGCTGATCAAGGACCCGCCCTACCTGATCGAGCGGATCAAGCAGCTGCGCGGCAAGCTGCGCATCGACTACGTCGGCATCGGGCTGCTCACCCTCGGCCTCGGGTTCCTGCAGGTGGTGCTCGACAAGGGACAGGAGGACGACTGGTTCGGCTCCAACCTGATCGCCTGGTCGGCGGCCATCTCGGCGGCGGCGCTGCTGGCGGTGCTGTGGTGGGAGCTGCGGACCAGGGACCCGATCATCGACCTGCGGCTGTTCCGCGAGCGCAACTTCGCGCTGTCCAACATCCTCATCTTCGCCCTCGGCTTTGCCCTGTTCGGCAGCACCGTGCTGGTGCCCCAGTTCCTGCAGTCCCTCATGGGCTACACGGCGACCGAGAGCGGCAAGGTGCTGTCGCCGGGCGGGGTGGCGGTGATGCTGGTGCTGCCGATCACCGGGATGCTGATCAACCGCATCGGGGCACGGGCGCTCATCACCATCGGCCTGATCATCTCCGGCGGCGGGCTGTGGATGACCTCGCACATCAGCCTGCAGGTCGACTACTGGACGATCACCAGCTACCGGATGATCGTCGGCATCGGCATCGCGTTCCTGTTCGTGCCGATCTCGACCGCGGCATTCTCCCGGCTGCCACAGGAGAAGAGCAACGCGGCGTCGGCGCTGTTCAACCTGGCGCGCAACCTGGGGGCGAGCTTCGGCATCGCCCTGGTCACCAACCTGGTGGTGCGCCAGAGCCAGGTGCACACCAACCAGCTGGTGTCCCATGCCTGGGCCGGCGGCACGCCATATAACCAGCTCATCGCCGGCGTCACCCAGCGGCTGATCCAGAGCGGCTCGTCGGCCTACGAGGCGGGGCGGCAGGCGACGGCGGTGGTCGCCGGCACCATCGCCCGCGAGGCGGGAGCGCTCGCCTACCTGGACGCCTTCCGCTTCGTGGCGATGGCCTGCTTCGTGATGCTGCCGCTGGGCTGGCTGATCAAGAAGGGCTCGGAAAGCAAGGGAGCGGTTCATCTCGATTGAGCGGCGGGCGCCCGCCGGCGCCCGCGGGATGACGGGCGGACGGGAGGCTCTGATCGTGCCGGGTGCCGTCGTGTGGAGGTAGCGCGAGTGAAGGGAGCGATGGAGGACATGAACGGATTCGCACAGAGGACCCTGGCCGGCGCGGTGCTGCTGTGGCTGGCGGCGCTCGGCGCCGGGGGGGCGCGGCAGCTCGCCGCGCAGGCGCCAAGCCTCGCCGGCTCCTATCCCGGCATCAACCTGGCCAACATCCCCACGCCGCTGCCCGCCGCGCCGTCGCCGGCGTCGGTGACCGGCAGCCCCAGCCGCTACCAGGGCAGCGTGCCGGCCGGCGAGGCGACCGGCGAGCTGCTGCAGCTGTCGCTGGCCGACGCCCTCGAGCGCGGCCTGCGGAACAATCTCGGGCTCCTCGACAAGAGCCTCGACAGCCAGGTGGCGCAGGCCGAGCGCCAGCGGGCGCTGTCGAACCTGCTGCCGCAGCTCACCGGCAACGTGCGCCACCAGACCGCCGAGCTGAGCCTGGTGACCTTCGGCTTCAAGCTCCCCGGCTTTCCCGAGGTGATCGGTCCGTTCAGCTACCAGGACGCGCGGCTCACCCTCACCGACCAGCTGTTCAACCTGCAGTCGCTCTACAACTTCCGCTCGGCGCGGGAGTCGGCGCGCGCCGCCGAGCTGTCGCTGGCCGACGCCCGCGACCTGGTGGTGGTGGTGGTCGGCGCCGCCTACTACCAGGTAACGGCGAGCGCGGCGCGCCTCGAGACGGCGCAGGCCCAGCACCAGTCGTCGCAGTCGCTCGAAGGCTTGGCGCGAGACCAGGTGCGCAACGGCCTGACGCCGTCCATCGACGGCTTCCGCGCCACGGTGCAGCGCCAGACCGACGATCAGCGGGTGGCGATCGACGAGGCGGCGCTGGAAAAAGACAAGCTGACCCTGGGACGGCTGATCGGGCTGCCGGCCGGGCAGCGCTTCGCCGTCACCACGCCGGTGCCTTACGTGCCGTGGAGCGGCCCCACCGAGGAGCAGGCGCTGCAGGCGGCCTACCAGCGCAGCGACCTCAAGAGCGCCGAGGTGGCGGTCAGGGCGGCGGAGCTGGCCAGGGATGCGGCCGCGGCCGAGCGCCTGCCGAGCCTGTCGGTTTCCGGCGACTACGGCCGGGTGGGCAAGAACCTCGGGTCGACCGACGGCACCTACACGCTGATCGCCGGCGTCTCGGTGCCGATTTACGAGGGTGGCCGCATTCACGCCGAGGTGACGCGGGCCGATGCGACGCTGGCGCGCAAGCGCGCCGACTACGCGGACCTCAAGGGTCGGGTGGAGTACGAGGTGCGCAGCAATTTCCTCGACCTGCGGGCGGTCGAGACCTCGGTCGGGGTGGCGCGCAGCAACGTCGATCTCGCCGAGCGGACGCTGGCGGCGGCGCAGGACCGCTTCGCCAACGGCGTCACCAACAACCTCGAGGTGGTGCTCGCCGAGCAGGAGCTGGCGGCGGCGCACGAGAACTACATCGCCAGCCTGTTCGCGCACAACTTCACCAAGCTGCAACTGCTGCGCGCGATGGGGCAGGTCGAGCAGGGGATCAAGCAGTTCCTGAGCGGACAGGCACCGGGAGGGCCAAAGTAGCCATGGCACAGGCAGAGGTCGAGCAGCAGAGCGCGCCGAGCGCCGCGCGGCAGGACGAGCGGCGGCCGGCGCCACCGCAGGGCCCGCCGGGCGGACGCGAGCGGCAGGGCCAGACGCCGGAGCAGGAGGCGCCCCCGGCGGCACCGGCGCCAAAGAAGGGTATGCCGCGCCGGTTCCGGCTGCTCGCCATCGTGGGGGTGGCGGTGCTGGTGGTGGCCGCGGTCCTCTACTGGTTGCACTCCCGCCACTACGAGGATACCGACGACGCCCAGGTGGACGGCCACATCCATCCGATCAGCGCGCGGGTCAACGGCACGGTGCTGGCGGTGAACCCGCAGGTCGAGGAGAACCGCTACGTGACCGCCGGCACAGTGCTGGTGACGATCGACCCGGCCGACTTCCAGGCCGCGGCGGACAGCGCCCGGGCCGAGGCCGATCGGCTGCGCGCCAGCGCCGCCGCTTCGAGCGCCGAGGTGCCGGTGCAGACCGCCAACGCCGAGGGTCAGCTCCACGTCGCCGAGGCTGCCCTGGCCCAGGCCGGCCAGGCGGTCGCCACCGAGATCGGCAACCTGAACGCGGCGAAGGCGAGGGCCGAGCAGGCCGAATCCAACGCCCGCAAGACCGAGGCGGACCGCAAGCGCTACTCGAATCTCCTCGACAAGCAGGAGATCTCGCGCTCGGAGTACGACCAGCGCGCCAACGACGCACGCACCGCCCAGGCGGCCTACGACGCCGCCCAGGCAGACGTCTCGGCCGCCACCGCGAGGGTGGCCCAGGCGCGCGACGCCGTCGATCAGCAGAAGGCGAACCTGGGCAAGGCGCGCACGGCGCCGCAGCAGATCGCCGAGGTGAAGGCGCGTTCGGGTTCGGCCAACGCCGAGCTGGCGCGGGCGGCGGCGCAGCTCGAGACCGCCCGGCTCAACCTCTCCTATACCCGGATCGTCGCGCCGGTGTCGGGCCTGGTCGGCCGCAAGAGCGTCGAGTCGGGGCAGCGCGTCCAGCCCGGGCAGGAGCTGGTGACCATCGTCCAGCTCGACGACGTGTGGATCACCGCCAACTTCAAGGAGACCCAGCTGCGCCTGATGCGGCCAGGTCAGCCGGCGACGATCCACGTCGACGCCTACGGCCTCGACCTGCCGGCCCACGTCGAGAGCATCGCCGCCGCCACCGGCTCCCGCTTCAGCCTGCTGCCGCCGGAGAACGCCAGTGGCAACTTCGTCAAGGTGGTGCAGCGGCTGCCGGTCCGCATCCGTCTCGACCGGCCGCAGGATGCCCAGCATCCGCTGCGCCCGGGCCTGTCGGTGGACGCCAAGGTCACGGTGCGGTAGCGGCGGCGCGCAGGTGCGGGACACTACCGGCCGGCGAGGAGGTAGCCGGCGGCGGCGAGGGCGACCAGGAGCAGCGCGACGCCGGCGAGCAGCCAGACGCGGCGGCCGGCGCCGGGGGGGCCGAGGAGGCGCGAGATGCCTCGCAGGTGCGAGAGCAGGCGGACGCGCATGGCCTCCTCGAGGCGGTCGAGATCGGCCAGCAGGGCCGCGGCGGTGGGGTAGCGCTGCGCCGGGTCGTGGGCCAGGCACTTGAGGACCAGGACGTCGGTGGCGGCCGGCAGCTCGGCGTTGGCATGGCTGGGGAGGGAGAACTTGCCGGCCGGGCGGCGGCCGGTGAGCAGCTCCACGAAGATCACCCCGGCGGCGTAGACGTCGGCCGGCGGCCCGGCAGTCGGCGACGAACCCGGATGGTCGCCGCGCGGATTCGACGGGGCGCCGCGGCGCGCCAGCTGCTCGGGGGCCAGGTAGTGGAGAGAGCCGAGGGCATAGGCGCCGGTGCGCAGAGTGGAGTCGAGCTCGGACACGACGTCGATCTCGCTGGGGCCGAAGTCGGCGATCTTGACCGCCGCCAGATCGGGTGAGACCAGCACGTGGCGCGGCGACAGGTGGCCATGCACGAAACCGCGGGCATGCGCCAGGGCGAGGCCGCGGCAGATGGCGCGCAGCACCGCGATCGACTGCGGGGCGGTGGGGCGCCGCTCCTTCAGGTAACGCTCGAGCGAGATGCCGGCGAACAGCTCGGTGGCGACCCAGAGGCGATCGCCGTCCTGGCCGGTTTCCAGCACCTGCAGGATGTTGGGATGGGAGAGCGCGGCGACGGCGCGGACCTCGCGGTGGAAGCGGGCGACGATCTCCCCGGCCCTTGGCGCAGGGGCCGGCGCGGCGCCGGCGGCCGGCGGCGGCTGGACGGTTGCGTGCGGCGTGCCGGCGGCGGCCGGGCTGGCGGCCGGCAGCGACTCGATCACGTGCGGGGAGAAGGCCTTCAGCGCCACGGCGGCGCCGGAGGGCGCGACCGCCTTGTAGACGCTCGACACGCCGCCCTCGCGGAGCGGCTCCAGGACGCGGTAGGGACCGATCGTCGCAGGGTAGGTATCAGGGCTCATCGGTCTCGAAGATCATAACCGTGTCGCCGATCGCGATGCGATCGAGCGGCGAGAGGGCCGCGCGGCTGACGGCCTGACCGTTCAGGCGCGTGCCGAAGCTGCTGCCGAGATCGGTCAGCACATAGCTGCCGTTCTCCCAGGCGACGCGCAGGTGTTCCTTGCTGGCGTTGGGATCGGTGAGCGCGAGGGTGCAGCCGCGAGAGCGCCCGACGACCGCCGGAGACCCGGAGAGATCGAGCGAGCGGCCGCGCTCGGGGCCATCGAGGACGTACAGCCGGGCCGGGAAGGGGGCGTCCTCGCGGGCGCCGGGCGCACCTGCCGCCAGGTGGGCGGCAAGGGATGCGTCGGCCTCGACGCCGGCTGCGGCCTCGGTGTTGGCGGGAAGTGCCGGCCCGCCGGCCTGGGCCGTCGCCTCGACCGCGGCCCGATGGGCTGCCGCGGCGGGCACCGCCGCCGGCCTCGCCGGCAGCCGCTGGCGCTGCTCCCCCGGATGCCGTCGCGGCCCCGGCCGCGAGGCCAGGTGGAGGGTGCGCGTCGGATAGGGGATGGTCATCCGCGCCTTGCGCAGCTCCTCCCAGGCGCGCGCCCGCAGATCGCTGGCGATGCGCGGCGCGTTGGCCACGTCGTCGATCCACACTCGCAGCTCGTAGACCACGGCGCTGTCCTCGAAGGCGACGACGAAGACGTCGGGCGACGGCTTGTCGAGCGTCCCCGCCACGCCGGCGGCACAGTCGGCGAGCACGCGGCGCACCCGGTAGGGCGGCTCCTGGTAGTGCACCGGCACCCGGATGCGCTCGAGGTGCAACGGGTGCGGATAGTAGAAGTTGTGGACCCGCTCGTCAGCGAGCTTGGCATTGGGGATGACGATGTTGTCGTTGTCGCGGGTGCGCAGGTGGGTGGTGCGCCAGGTGACCGCCACCACCCGGCCCTCCTGCTGGTCGCCCACCCGAATCCAGTCGTTGATGCGGAATGGCCGCTCCAGGCTGATCACCAGGCCGGCGAAGAAGTTGGCCAGGATCGGTTGCAGCGCCAGGCCGAGCACCAGCGAGGTGACCGCGCTGGTGGCGAGCAACGGCCCGACGTCGAAGGCCGGGAAGGTGAGCTTGAGGGTGACCAGGGCGGTGATCAGGTAGACCAGCGCCATGGCCACCGCCGGCAGCAGCGGCGGCAGGCGCACCCCCCGCTGGCCCAGCAGGTGGACGTCGAACAGGAACATCGCCAGCAGGCGGAGGATGGTGATCAGGCCCAGGAACAGCAGCGTCCAGGCGAGCGCCGGGGGGAGCCATGGATAGCCCGGCCGCAGGCGGCCGAAGATCTCGAGCGTCGCGGCCAGCGCCGCGACCATCAGCGGGAAGGTCAGCTGCCGCACCAGGAAGTAGCGGCGGCGCAGGAAGCTGATGGCGACGAGCAGCAGCGCCAGCGCCGCGGCGCTGGCCAGCAAGGCCAGGGCGGCGGTCATGCTGGCGCCGCCCCCGGGGGCGGCGGCTCACCCGTTGCGGTCTGCGCGCTCCCCGGGCCGAGGGGCGGAGCCGTGCGCCGGCGCGTCGTCGAATCCTTCATGGTTCCCGCGTTGCCGTGGTGACGGACGTGAAACATTGTAGCCCGAAGGCCTTGGACAGGCCGGATTCTTTTCCTCTCCCTCCCCCCCCTACCTCTAGCTCCCCTCCTAACCCCCTCCCTCCACACACGCCCCCACGGAAGCGCGAACCTCCCGCCGAGACTTGCCGAGCAAGGAGATTGCCCATGCCCACCGCCACAAGTTTATCCCGCCCCCCTGGAACGATCGGACTCGTTCAGGGAAACCACCCTGCAACTCCTCGATCCCCCGGACCGGAGCCGTGCGCCGCCTGGGCCAAGTGCTCTACGACCTGGCCGTCTTCGCCGACCGCGAGGAGGACGACGAGGAGTCCATAACCCGCGCCGAGCTGCGCGCCGCCGCCGCCGATCTCCGCTACACCGGCGGCTACCTGCTCCACGTCATCCGCCGCTCGGCCAAGGAGTGCGACCTCGACCCCGAAGACGACAAGCTGGCCCGCTTCGCCGGCAAGGTCGGCCGCCGGGTGGGCGCCATTGCCGCCGCGATCGAAGGGAGGCTCGCATGACCCTGCACCCCAAGCTGGATCGCGTCCAGACCGGCGTGAGGATGGAACGGCGCCTGGTCAAGGTGCTCAAGGCGGTTGCCGAGCTGCGCGACATCTCCCTCGGCGCACTGCTCGAAGCCCTGGTGTTCGACACCTTCGCCGGCCGGCTGCCATTCGATGAGGGCGCCATGGCCCAGGTCCGCGAGTTGATGCGGATCTACGGCCTCTCTCCGGCCGTCCCCGGCGCTCCGGCGCAGGAGGGCGATAGCCATGGGCCTCTTCGACACCGTGACCGTGGAAGTGCTCTCCGCTGACTTCCAGACCAAGCAGCTCGGGGAGGGGATGCTCACCTACCGCCTGGGCGAGGACGGGCGCCTGGTGGCTCCCTGTGGCGTCGTGGTGGTCTACCACGGCCTCGTCCACCTGGTAGGCGACGACGGCGCCGAGTTTATGGCCGTCTTCACGCATGGGAAGCTGGAAGCGCTGGAACCCATCGTCGAGAAGGCTTCCGACGCCTACCGCTGCCTGGGGCGCGGGCTGCTCTGGACGCGGGACGAGTGGTGACCGGGCATGGTCGCCACGGAGAGCAACCAGCGCATCGCCCGCCAGGTCGGCGGCGCCCTCCGGCGCCTCCGGCTTGAGCGCCGCCTGCTCTCAAAGCAGGTCGCCTCGCGGGCCGGCATCAGCAGGCCGATGCTCAGCCGCTACGAGCACGGCCAGCAGCACCCCTCCCTCCCCAACCTGGTCAAGGTTCTCCGCGCCCTTGACTGCTCGGCCGAGGACTTCGGCCGGCACCTGGGGCCGTGGGGGTGCCTGCCATGAGGTCCACCCACTCGGCAGGCTACCGGTACTTCCTGGGGCGACTGCGCCAGGCGCGCCAGGAAGCCCGCCTCACCCAGGCCGAGGTCGGCCAGCGGCTCGGCCAGCGGCAGTCGTTCGTGTCGAAGGTCGAGAGCGGCGAGCGGCGGCTCGATCCTGTCGAGTTGCGCAGCTCACCGCCGTCTACGGCAAGCCCTTGGGGTGGTTCCTTGCCTAGATTGAAGGTCACCACGTTCACCGTCCGGGCCAGTCAGGATCAGGCCCGGCGGTGGGCGCTGGTGGCGCGTTACCTGCGGTGTCGCTCCGTCTCGGCCTGGCTGGAAGAGCTGGCGGACGAACAGTCCAAGCGGCTGGAAGAGGCGGCGGCCGACGCTGCCCGGAGAGGTGGTAGCTTATGAGCATGCCCAAGCGTCCGCGCAGGTCCAACGATCCCGTCCAGGCGGCGCACCAGGTCTACATGGAGATCATAGGGGAGGCACCCCGGCAGGTCCCGCCGACCCCGGACGACAGTCCCGCCGCCGTGGCTAAGCGCCAGGGTGCAAGCCAGGGCGGCGCGAAGCGGGCGAAGGGGCTAACGCCCGAGCGGCGTCGAGAGATCGCCCAGAAGGCGGCCAAGGCTCGATGGGGCAACGGGTCTAAGTGATTGCCAATGAAGGGGTTGACACCGTAGCCGTTGGGTTGCTAGTATCAATTTGCGGTGGGTGAGGGATTTGAACCCTCGGCCCCTGGGTCTTCGCCAGGGGCGCCGGGGTGATAGCCCGGTGCAATAAGCCGCTCTGCCAACCCACCAAGTTTGTTCCCCGAGGCCCAGGCAGCGAAAGCTCCCTGGGCCTCAAGTTTTTCGATCCTACCACAGGTCAACCTCTAGTTGGCCGCTGCCCGGTTAGGAAATCCATGGGCCAAGTAAGGGCTCCCGCCCGTTAGCGAGGCGCTTCTCTTTCCAATTCATCTAAGCGTACGTTGTTCCATCTCACTCCATCTCACTCCATCTCACTCCATCTCACTCCATCTCATCTCTACTCATCTCATCTCTACTCATCTCATCTCATCTCATCTCATCTTCGCCCTGTCTATGTCTATCTCATCTGTCTTCGTATAGCGAAGCCCTATCTTTAGCGCATCTCTGTGCGCATCTCTGTGCGCATCTCTGTGCGCATCTCTGTGCGCATCGCTGTTCGTATCTCTGTGCGTATCTCTGCTTTGCACCTCACCACTCTGACAGCCAACTCTTTCAATAACCCCACTTGCCAGGAATCGCTCCCCCCAGCAGGAAGGGGAGCCGGAGCGGCCGTGATCGCCGGGAGCGATCGAAGCAAGATAGCCTAGTTGATCCTTGACCTTCACGGATCATCGGAGTATCGTCTCTCCTGCTGGCGGTAGGAACAAGGGGGCCAAACCCAAAATGGACCAAAAGGGACTTGAGGACTACAAGAGCAAACTAGAGGTCGAGCTGGAGATGGGAATCCAGATCCTGCGCGCTGCGCACAAGGTTCAATTGAATGCCATTGAAACTATCCAGCGCGGAGGACTTGGCCTGGACGCTCTGTCGGTGACAGCGACTATTCCGAAGGCTCCGCCCGCGTTGCCCCCTGCACTTCCCGTGCGCGAGCCGAGCTTGCAGCACAAGGCGGCGAAGCCGAAGCGGCGGCACACCGCAGTTACGGCAGGCTCCGAAAGACCATTGAGCGCTCGATCGAGGGTGTTACTGGCAGGCGGTTCACCCTAGAGGACGTTCTCAAGGGACTTGGGAATCCCGCGAACCGTGGTTCCGTACGGAGCACGGTGAACCGACTCGCCGCAATCCCCGGAAGCGGATTCAAGATAGTGCAGACCGGAAGCCCCACGGAACCAACGGTTTACGAGAAGGACTTACCTGGATAGGTGGCGCCGTTTGGTTGATGCCTAGACTCGGCGATGATGGAGGGATTGAAAGTGGCAAGACAGGGTGAGTCTCCGGCGTGGTGTCCGAGCGATCCGGGGTGGGTGGTAAGGCGAACCCCGCTCTCAGTACTTGCTTGCTAGGGCTGGTCTGAGAGCGGGGGGTGGACTGAACAGCTGGCGTTACTCGCCTGGCCGTCTTTCGCGAGAAGGCGGCCGGGCCTTTTTCTTGTCTCACAACCTAGCATTGGTGTCAATGGCAGCGCTGCGCCTATTGACTTTACGGTCGAAGGCAAGCATAATGTCTAGTATGGCAAACGTGCTCAGCACCGCGAAGCGAGTCCAGATCGTCGCCGCCCTGATCGAGGGCATGAGCGTGAGGGCGACCGCCCGCATGGTGGACGTGTCCAAGGACACCGTCTCCAAGCTCAACTTGGAGCTTGGGGAAGCCTGCATCCGGTACATGGACGAGACGCTGCGGGAACTGCCCTGCAAGCGCCTCCAGGTCGATGAGGTGTGGGGCTTCTGCTACTCCAAGCAGAAGAACGTCCCGGCAGTCCAAGGCCGGCCAGTTCGGCTACGGCGACGTGTGGGCGTTCACCGCCGTGACGCGGAGACCAAGCTGATCCCGACCTTCCTGGTTGGCTCGCGGGACGCCGGGTGTGCGACCGAGTTCATGCAGGATCTGGCCGGCCGCCTGGCCAACCGAGTGCAACTCACCACGGACGGCCACAAGATGTACCTCTCGGCCGTCGAGGAAGGCTTCCAGGGGGCCGTGGACTACGCCATGCTGGTCAAGATGTACGGCAAGGCGCCGGAAGGCCCGGAGGTCCGCTACAGCCCCGCCGAGTGCATCGGCTGCGAGCGCATCGGCATCACCGGACAGCCCGACCCCAAGCACGTCTCGACCTCCTACGTCGAGCGTCACAACCTGACGCTGCGGATGGGCATGCGGCGCTACACGCGGCTGACCAACGCCCACAGCAAGAAGCTCCGGAACCACACCGCCGCCCTGGGGCTGTTCCTGTGCTACTACAACTTCTGTCGGCTGCACCAGACCGTCCGCTGCACCCCCGCCATGGCGGCAGGCGTGACCACGCGGGTGTGGTCCGTCGCGGACCTGGTCGGGCTGCTGCCGGCGCCGGTCGCGGCGAAGCGGGGGCCGTACAAGCAGCGAACTTGAAGCGAGGACAGGGGATAGGGGTATGCTAGGATGTAGGTGTTAAGCAGTTCTGCGGAAAGGAGATCACCGGATGACCTACGCGCCAGACTTCTACTCCATCAACGAGGCCAAGAAGGCGGCGGCCCATCGCGTGCACCACAACAACGCCGACTGCGGGCCTGGGAAGGCCATACCATTTCCTGACAGGCGCTTCGGCAAAGGTCCCACCAACGACCCCTATCGGCTGTGCGAAGACTGCGAGGCGATCAACAAGGAGGAGGCCAAGAAGTACAAGAGGTAGCTACAGCTCCCACCACCAGGACACCAGCGAGCTGTGGCGCCGGGCAATCCGCTGTCGCGTGCGCTGGTCTCCAAACTGCACGACCGCCTTGAACTGGAAGCCTGGCACGCCGCGACTGCGCGCCAGGCGAACCAGGATCGTATAGTCCCCGAATTCGCTCTCCGCGAGAGTCCGGTCTAAGCGGGCAAGATCCTCCTCTCGGGAAAGCATCTCGATCGCCACTTCCATCCGCTCCTGACAGGATGAGTAGGTATTGAAACCATTGTCCCGCAAGAACCGGACGTGCCGACGGATGCCTGGCTCGATCCTCCGGTACCAGGACGCCCCGGCCTTGGCTCTCAGAGTGAGCATCGGGCGCCAGGGGAATTCAAACTAGGACAGTACCGACAGGCCGGCGGGTTGGGAGCCGCGCCGCGAGCGAGTTATGATGCCGGATCGTGCCCGGCCCGCCGATGGTTCGGGCGCACGTTGGATTGACCTGGAAGAGGAGAGGAGACTCTATGCATAGGTCCACTGGTAGTGGTAGTGCCGTGCCGGCCCCACCGGCCCGGAAGCTCGCGCCGGCGACGGTTGCCGTCGCGCTGGCCGTGGCATGCCTGGTGACGGTCGCTCTCGCGGCGGCGCCGCCGGCGAGCGCGCAGATGGCGCCGGCCGCGCAGCAGGACGCGAAGCATGCCGCGCACGACTCGACGCCTGCCCAGGCGCCCGCGGCGGCGCCGACTCCCCCCGTCCAGGCGTTGCGGGGGGCGATCAACTTCTCGATCGGCCAGGCGGAGAAGGAGCTCGTCTCGCTGGCCGAAGCGGTGCCGGCCGAGAAGTACTCCTGGCGGCCCGCCGAAGGCGTGCGCTCGGTGGGCGAGGTCTACATGCACGTCGCGAGCGCCAACTACTTTTTCCCCACCTTCTGGGATGTCAAGGTGCCCGCCGGGGTCGACCCGCGCGGCCTGGAAAAGATGGGAGGAGACAAGGCCAAGGTGGTGGCGTCGCTCAAGGACTCCTTCGCGCACCTGCGCCATGCCATGGACGGCTTGAGTGACGCCGACCTGGGGAAGCCCGTGACCTTCTTTGGCCATCCGGCGACGGTCGCGAGCGTGGTGATGGTGGCGGTGAGCCACGCCCACGAGCACCTTGGCCAGTCGATCGCCTATGCGCGCAGCAACGGCGTGGTGCCGCCATGGTCGGTGCCGGACAAGCCCGCGGGCAAGTAACCCGCGAGCGCCCGGCGAGAGGAGCGAGATCATGAGGAAGTTCCTGGTCGCAACGTCGATCCTGGCCGGCGCGGCGGTGGTGTCCGCGGCCGGCTGGCGGGCTGCCGGCGCCCTGCAGGGCGCGCCCGCGGCCGGTGCCAAGCCGGCGCAGGGCGCGCCCGCCTCGGCCCCCGCCACCATTGCGCAGGGGGTCAAGCGGCCGCCCGGCCTGCGCGGCGACGTCCAGCGGCAGCTCGACGACGCGGAGCAGAAGCTGATCCAGCTGGCCAGCGTCATGCCGCCGGACAAGTTCGCCTGGCGGCCGGTTCCGGGCGTGCGCTCCTTCGGCGAGGTCTGCCTGCACGTGGCGGGCGGCAACTACGAGGTCGGTTCGATGTGGGGCATGAAGACGCCGCCGACCGTGGACCTGGCCAAGATCGAGCAGCAGGGCGCCGACAAGGGCAACGCCATCGCCGCGATGCGCGTCTCCTTCGAGCAGGTGCGCCAGTCGATCGCGGCGATGCCGGACAGCGATGTCGACAAGTGGATCACCTACTTCGGCCATCCCGGCACGGTGCGCTGGGCGCTGATCGAGGTGGCCGTCCACGCGCACGAGCACCTCGGGCAGGCGATCGTCTACGCGCGCATGAACGGCATCGTGCCGCCCTGGACGGCGGCGGGGAGCAGCCAGCCGGCGGCGAAGCCGGCGCCGCCCAAGGCGACGGGACAGTAGTGTCCCGTGTCAGAATTTCGCATCATTATTCGCCGGCCCTCCGGCCCCCTGGCGGCGTTGCGCCTCCTCGACATAGTTTCGACTATGCCTGCGTCGGCGCGCCTGGCCAGGAGCCCGGATTGCTCGCCGACTAATGACGCGATCTTCTGACACGGGACACTAGCCCCAAAACAAGCGCGTAACGGCCGCCTGGAGGGCGGAGCGTCGCAGTCGATATCTTCCACCGCGATCTTGCGCCGGACTTTCGCCTCTCGAGAGATTCGCCCTCGCACTTAATGCCGGCTGAACTGCCCCTCGCGGCCTGTCGGCAGAGCCGGACGTTGTAAGAGGGCTGATTTGGGACAGACTTGTTCCAACAAAGCAACGTGGCAGCGCGAAAGCGACGGTAGCGATTAGGCGAGGCATCGTCGTTTTAGCGCGCGTGTGCCGTCGAGCAAGAGAGGCACCCAGCGATTGATCGCCAACAGCCGGAAGATCAGTCTGCGACCGCTGCGGAGGATCTGCGCTGGCAGCAGGATCAGCTCGTTGAGGAAGCGACGGAACTCCATCCGCAGGATCGCCCGCGCTCCGAGCTTGCGGGGTAGCAAGAGGCCGGCCCACGCCTTGAGGTTCAAGGCCAGCGAAGCGATCACCAGATAGGCCCAGTTGGCATCAAATTCTGCCACCGGCATGCGGGTGGCATGAACCCCGTTCTTGAGTTGCTCGATCAAGTTTTCCTGGTTGCATCGAGCGTTGTTTTCGCGGACCACTGCGGCTGTGCCGAAGTGCTCCCGCGGGAGATTCGTGATGTAGAAGAAGTAGCGGATCTCATCAGCCAGCCGGAGTTGCCCCTCGGTGACCTTGATCCGCTTGCGCAGGATCACGAGGCGATAGGTGCGTTGGCACTTGCGGGGCCGGTAGTCGATCTCCGCGACGTGCTCGTGCTCCAGATCCAGGTCGCGGAAGCCCCGCTCGACGATGACGGCCCTCTTGACCTTGACCGGCCGGCGCCGCTTGGCGGTGCTCTTTGGCCGCGTGAAGGGCTTCCAGGCGTCGTCCGCAAGCGCCTCGGCTCGCCCGACGAAAGCGGGATTGGCGTCCATCCCAAAGACGAACTCGACGTCCCCGGCCGTCCAGCGATCGAAGTTCTCCGTCAGCGAAAAATCGGTGTCCCCCCGCAGCCGCACCCGCTCGAATCCGCCTCCGGTTTGCGCCCAGGCGATGCCGCGGTCGAGCCACTCGGCTGCACCCTCGTGCGAGGGGCGATTCGCTGGCCGGTTGACGACGTAGAGCACTTCCTGGCTATTGGCCAGGCTCACCACCAACGGACCATAGCCCCAGCGTCCGTCGTAGGAGATGTCCATCCGCTCCTTGCATTCCCCGCTGGTCTCGCTGATCGTGCCGTCGACATCGAGAATCGCCAGCCTGCGCTCCGCCTTGGGCTGCACGCACCAGGCCGCCGAGCGGGCGCGCTGGATCGCTTCCATCAGCGTCAAGACGTCGGCCGCGCCGAACCGACGCAGAAAATCTCCGGCCGTCGTCGGGTCCGGCAACCGACGCGCCCCCAAGGCATTGAGAAACCCCTCGTCCGAGCGCCGTGCCTCGAGATCCTCGAGGCAGCGGCCACCGGTCAGCAGGTTGTACACCAGCGCCAGCACGTGGTCCGATTCGTGGTACGGCATGTGGCGCCGAAACAGGTGCAAGTTGCCGTCGATCTGCTCGCGAAGACCGACCACATCCACCAAGGCCTGCAGCATTCCCAGGCCACCACCGCTGATCGCTTCGGTGCGCCCGGACACTTCATAGGCGATGTTGCCGCCTTCCAGCACGGGTTCGGCCCGCTCCGGCTGCCACCTGGGATCCAACCGCGCCGCGATCGACCTTTGACGCCGCTCGAAATTCGCTCTACTCTTCACCTGAAACGCCTCCTTTGCTGGGTCCGTTGGAGTCTCGACAACCCAACAATACCCAGTAAGGTGAGGCGTTTCAACCTCTTACCCCATCCCGCTCCCCTCCCTACGCGCTGGTACTGGGACTAGCGACGGGAAAAGGCGGCGGGCGAGCGGGGGCTAGCCGAGGCGCTCGCGGTAGAGCTTGTCCATCGCTCGCCGCAGCGCCTCGAGCCTGCCGTTGGCACCCAGCTTGACGGCGTCGGCGGCCTTGACCACCAGCGGCCAGTCGAAGTCGACGTTATCGAGGATCCGCATCCGCCACACCCGCTTCGCCGCATCCCAGCGGCCGAAGGTATGCGGCGAGAGCTCGGCGTTGGCGTCGTCGGCGGCAGCCAGGTGCCAGCCGCTCGGGAGATAGCTGCGGATCTCGTCCTCGGTGTAGCCCAGCGGTTCGGTGGCGGTCATCGCGGCGCTATTGTGCACCAGTGGCCTGTACCAGACAAATCGGCAGTGCGGCTTTCCGTCAAGCTATAGGGGTCCCATGGTAACCTAGGGAGACTTATAGCTGTTCATGCATCGAGCCGGGCTTCCCCGGGAGTCGATCGACCTTGAAAGGAGCGTCGCCAATGCGGAGCGGGATGCATGAGCACCGTCAGGTGCTCCACCGGATCGGTTCCTCCGTTGCCAGCTGCTTCGTCGTCACCTTCCTGGTTGCCGCCGCCGCGCACGCGGACGCGACGACGGGCTACGTCATTGTCGGCCCTTCCGCGTTCAATTGGGGAAACAGCGGCGTCACGATCGGCGCCGCGGCGGTCGAGAAATACGCCACCCCACCGACGGCAGATCAAGGACTGTCCCTCTCTCTGTATGCTTATCCGGTCAAGGATGGACTGCCGACGCTCGGCAATCTCAACTGGCAAGACATCGCCGGCGGCGGCTTCGGCCTGGGGACCCTTCCCGCCGGCCCGGGGGTCATCAACAACCCCTTCATGTCGGGCCTGACCTACCAGGCACCGCCGACGGCGGGCTGCTACTACGTGAGCCTGGTGCTGTACAACGGCGCCAAAATCGTCGACCTCTGGACGATCGCTTCGAAGTCGACGCCCTTTTCTCCCAACGCCACCGGCTACGCCGTCTTCTCCTTCGGCGGCGCGAGCTGCCCGCCGCCCACAAGCTGCTCGCAGAGCCCGCTCGACGGCTGCCTGATCGGCGGGCGCTTCCTGGTGGCGACGACCTTCTACAACGCCAACGACGGCAAGGCCCAGGCACAGGTGCAGTCGTTCGCCGGCGGCAGGGCGGAGAGCGACGAGTCGGTGTTTTACTACTTCACCGATCCCAGCAACTTCGAGCTGGGGGTGAAGGTGCTGGACGCCTGCGCGCTCACCAACACCTTCTGGGTGTTCATCGGCGGTTTGACCAACCAGGGATGGACGGTCAACGTCCTGGATACCCAGACCGGGAACCACAAGCACTACATCAACGACCTCCCAAATACGACGGTGACCACCACCGACACCGCCGGACTTCCCTGTCCTTAGCGCGGCAGCGGTCAGCGGCTCGGGAAACCGTGCCGGCCGCTACCCGGTGGGTGCGTTTGCTTGTACCATCCGCGGCATGGAGATCCAGCTCAACGAAGAGCAGCTGCTGCTGCGGGACAACGTGCGGCGGTTCGCCGACGAGGTGGTCCGCCCGCGGGCCAAGGAGATCGACAAGACCGGGGAGTTCCCGCGCGCGTTCTTCGACCAGGCGGGCGAGCTCGGACTGGCGGGGGTGGCCGTGCCCGAGGAGTACGGCGGCGGCGGCATGGACAACCTGTCCTACAGCCTGGCGATCGAGGAGATCAGCCGCGCCTGCGCCAACTCGGGCGTCATCCTGTCGGTCAACAACTCGCTGGTCTGCGACCCGATCCTGCGCTTCGGCAGCGAGCCGCAGAAGCGCGAGTTCCTGACGCCGCTCGCCTCCGGCCGCAAGCTGGGCTGCTTCGGGCTCACCGAGCCGGGCGCCGGCAGCGACGCGGCGAGCCTGCGCACCCTGGCGCGCCGCGACGGCGACGGCTACGTGCTCGACGGCAGCAAGGTCTTCATCACCAACGGCACCCATGCCGACCTCGCCCTGGTCTTCGCCACCGTCGATCCGGAGAAGAAGCACCGCGGCATCACCGCCTTCATCGTGCCGACCGACGCGCCCGGCTTCCACTGCGGCGTCCACGAGACCAAGCTCGGGGTCAACGCCTCGGGCACCACCGAGCTCGCCTTCGACCAGGTGCGGGTGTCGGAGGGGCACCGCCTGGGCGCGGAGGGCGAGGGGTTCAAGATCGCCATGGCCACCCTCGACGGCGGCCGCATCGGCATCGCCGCGCAGGCGGTCGGCATCGCCCAGGCGGCGCTCGAGGACGCCCTCGCCTACGCCCAGCAGCGCGAGCAGTTCGGCCAGCGCCTCGCCGAGTTCCAGGCCATCCAGTTCTACCTCGCCGACATGTCGACCGAGATCGACGCCGCCCGGCTGCTGACCTGGAAGGCGGCGTGGACCAAGGACCAGGGCAAGCGCTACACCCTCGAAGCCGCCCAGGCCAAGCTCTTCGCCTCCGAGATGGCGCAGCGCGTCACCAACAAGGCGCTGCAGATCCACGGCGGCTACGGCTACTCGCGCGAGTACAACGTCGAGCGCTACTTCCGCGACGCGCGCATCACCGAGATCTACGAGGGCACGAGCGAGGTGCAGAAGATGGTGATCGCCGACTGGGTGCTCGACAAGGCCTGAGCCCCCGCCGGGAGCCCGCCGCCAGATGCCTCCTCCGCCCTCGCCGCCGTCCGCCGCTTCCTCCCCCTCGCCCGCGCGCGCTGCCACTGGCGCGCTCGGCCCGGCCGCGGTGCCTGGGTCGTCCGGCCTACCGCGCGCCGCTGCCGAGGCCGGCTCGGACCGGCCCGGCGGGGGGCCCGGATTCGCGCTGAGCGAGGACCAGGAGCTGCTGCGCGAGCAGGTGCGGCGCTTTGCCGAGGAACGCATCCGCCCCGGTGTCCAGGAGCGCGACCGCGCTCACCGCTTCCCGACCGAGATCGTTGCCGAGATGGGCGAGCTGGGGCTGCTCGGCATGCTGGTGTCCGAGGAGCACGGCGGCGCCGGTGCCGATCTGGTGACCTACCTGCTGGCCGTCGAGGAGCTGGCCCGCGTCTGCCCGGCGATGGCGGTGACGATGAGCGTCAGCAACTCGGTCTGCTGCTGGCCCATCGGCCGCTTCGGCGGCGAGGCGCTGAAGCGCCGCGCGCTGCCGCAGCTGGCGGGCGGCGCGCTCGGCGCCTTCGGCCTCACCGAGCCGGGCGCCGGCAGCGACGCGGGCAGCCTGCGCACCGCGGCACGCAGGGACGGCGACTGCTGGGTGCTGTCCGGCGAGAAGGCCTGGATCAGCAACGCCGGCTTCGCCCGCTGGTACGTGGTGGTGGCGCGCACCGATCCGGCGGCGGGCAAGCGCGGCCTGACGGCGTTCGCGGTGCCCGCCGAGGCGCCGGGCTTTGCGGTGGGCGAGCCCGAAGCGAAGCTGGGCCTGCGGGCGTCGCAGACGGCGCCGATCTATTTCGACGACTGCCGGGTGCCGGCCGACCACGTCCTCGGCGAACCAGGCCAGGGCTTCAAGATCGCGCTGGCGACGCTCGATCACTCGCGGCTCGGGATCGCCGCGCAGTCGGTCGGCATCCACCAGCGGGCGCTGGAGCTGGCGATCGCCTATGCCCGCGAGCGGGTGCAGTTCGGTGTGCCGATCGTCCGCCATCAGGCGATCCGCTTCCGCATTGCCCAGATGGCGACCGAGCTGCAGGCGGCGCGGCTGCTCACCTGGCGCGCGGCGCTGGCCGCCGCCGCCGCCGCCGCCGACATCGAAGGCGGGCACGGCGCAACCGGGGCCGCCGCGGGCGGCGGTGCCGCGAAGCATGCGGCCGGCGAGGCCGGGCGCCTGGCCGCCGAGGCCAAGGTCTTCGCCTCGGAGGCGGCCAATCGCGCCTGCCAGGAGAGCCTGCAGATCCACGGCGGCAACGGCTTCCACGACGACTACGAGATCTCGCGTCTCTACCGCGACGTGCGGGTGACCACCATCTACGAAGGCACCAGCGAGATGCAGCGGCTGGTGATCGCCCGGCAGCTGCTGCAGCGTTAGATCGAGGCGGGGGCGCCTGCCTCCCCGGTCTGCTCCGGCCCATTCCTACCATGCTGAGCCTGGTGCTGATCGCGATCGTTGCCTGCGTCCTGGGCGCGGCTGCCGGCTGGCTGCTCGCCGGCCAGCGCGGCGGCGCGGCGCGCGCCACGCTCGAGGAGCGGCTGCGCGGCCGCGATGCGCGGCTGGTGGAGCAGGAGGCACGGCTGCAGGCGCGCGAGCATGAGCTCGACGAGCGGCGGCGGGAGGCCGCCGAGCTCGGCGCGCGGCTGGCGGAGCTCGGGACCACCATCGCCAAGGAGCGCCAGGAGAGCGCCGCCAAGCTGCTCCTGCTCGAGGACGCGCAGGCCAAGCTGGGCGACGCCTTCCGCGCGCTGTCGGCCGAGGCGTTGCAGCGCAACAACCAGTCCTTCCTCGACCTCGCCAAGACCACGCTCGAGGGGTTCCAGCAGGGCGCCCGCCAGGACCTCGAGGTGCGCCAGCTGGCGATCGGCGAGATGGTGCGGCCGCTTGGCGAGTCGATCGCGAAGGTCGACCTGAAGCTGCACGAGATCGAGGTGGAGCGCGCCGCGTCCTATTCCGGCCTCAGCGAGCAGCTGCGCAGCATGCGCGAGAGCGAGTCCAGGCTCGAGCGCGAGACCAGCCGGCTGGTCAACGCCCTGCGCACCCCGGCGGCGCGCGGCCGCTGGGGCGAGATCCAGCTGCGGCGGGTGGTGCAGATGGCCGGCATGCTCGAGCACTGTGACTTCATGACGCAGTCCGAGCTCGCCACCGAGGAGGGCCGCCTTCGCCCCGACATGGTGGTGCGGCTGCCCAACGGCAGCCAGATCGTGGTCGACGCCAAGGCGCCGCTCGAGGCCTATCTCGAAGCGCTCGACATCGTGGACGAGGAGTCGCGGCGGGCGAAGTTCGCCGCCCACGCCGGCCAGATCCGCAGCCACCTCACGAAGCTGAGCGAGAAGGGCTACTGGAATCAGCTCGGCGGCGGCGTCGACTTCGTGGTGCTGTTCCTGCCGGGAGAGGTGTTCTTCAGCGCCGCCCTGGAGCAGGATCCCCGGCTGATCGAGTTCGGCGTCGAGCACAACGTCATCGTCGCCACCCCGACGACCTTGATCGCCATGCTGCGCGCCGTCTACTACGGCTGGCGCCAGGACCGGATCGCCGAGAAGGCCCGCGACATCAGCGAGCTGGGGCGCGAGCTCCACGATCGCCTGCGGGTCTTCGCCGGCCATCTCGAAGCCCTGCGGCGCGGGCTCGACGGCACCGTCAAGGTCTACAACGAGGTGGTCGGTTCCCTCGAGAGCCGTGTCCTTCCCCAGGCCCGCCGCTTCCGCGAGCTGGGCGCCGCCGGCGGCGAGGAGATCCCGGTGGCCCAGGAGATCCTGCGCAATACGCGGGTGCCGGCGTTGCAGCCCCAGCCGGACCAACCGGTCCTGCCGGGCATGCCGGCGGGTGAGACCGAAGCCGGCGAGGGCGCCGCGCCGGCGATGTCAGGCAACCTCGGTGGCGCCGGCCGGGTGGAGTAGTCGCGAGGAGGCGCGCCGGCGAGGCGGCGGAGCCGGCCGCGGCGACGCCCGGCCGGCCGCAGCGCACCAGCGGCCGGCCGAGTGGCGACGATCTGATGGATGTTACGGGCCGGTCAACCCCCGGGCCGCTTGATGCAGGTGTAGCAGCTGAGACCGAGGCTGGGGTCGAACGGGGCGGTCCCGTCCGCGGCCCGGACTAGGCGGCCGCTGCCGGGGGGCAGCGATTGGGCGAGGCAGAGGGTCTCGCGGTGGAGCCGGAGCCTGGCGTTGGCATGCTGCTTTTTCATTCAGCACCTCTCTTCGTCGTGGTGCCGCGGGCCGCGAACCGCCATGGTTCTCGGCGCCGCGGCGACCGGTTGGGACTGTGTTCGCTGGCCAATACCCAATATCCAACTAACCAGGGCCAGTACCAGAATGGCTGGGGTTAGAATTCCGGTCCGGTGGCCCCTTCCCTTCCCCCATCCCGGCTCTTCACCCATCTCGAGCTCTGCCGCACCGGCGTGGGACTGGTGCCGGCCCAGGCGGCACCGGGAGCGGCGACCGCCGTCTACGTCCGCTCGGTGCCGGGAAGCACGCGGCCGATGCGCTCCTGCACCTGTGTCGAAAGCAGCCGGCGCACCTGCGATCATCTGCGCGATCTGGGACGGTCGCTTGGCGAGATCGAGCGGCATCTCGGCGGCGCGAGCTGGGAAGAGATCTTCGCCCGCACCGTCTGGTACCGGCTGGCCAGGTTGCTGTTCGCCGAGAGCCCCGTCGGCTGCAGCGGCGTGCTGGTGAGCCGCGTCGAGAGCGACGGCGGCACGGCGATCCGCATCACCGCCGCCGGCGGCGACGAGCTTGCGCTCTACCTCGACCGGTCCGGCGCACGGCAGCGGTTCCTGGAACGGACCGGCAAGGCGGCGTCGTCGGCCGCCACCTTCGATCGCGCCCGGCTGCTCGAGCGTCTCGCGATGTTTCAGCGCACCCAGCTGGAGCGCGAGCTGGCGGAGCGCGGCGCCAAGACGCAGGGACAGGCCTGGGAGGAGAGCTTCTGGCACCGTCTCGCCTATCACTGCGTGCGCGAGCTCGAGGACCAGGGCGCCACCTTTCATCCGGCGATCGACACCGCCTCCGGGCGCTTCACCCTCACCCTCCGGCGGCAGGACGAGGCGCTGGTGCGGATCGGCGTGCCCCGCGCCAGCGTCCAGCCGGTCCTGCGGCTGCTGGCCGAGGCGTTTCCCGAGCAGAAGGATCTCGCGATCTCGCCGCTGCCGCTGCAATCGATCCTGCACGTCGGCTCCGAGACCCGCTTCGACCTCGACGAGGTCGTGGTGCGGCCGGCGATCAGGGCGATCCAGGAGGCGGGCGGAGACCGCTATCTCTTCCATGCCGCGCAGGAGAAGTTCCGCTACGGCAGCCTGGTCTACCTGCCCGAGCTCGGCGTCCTGGCCGAGCTGGAGCGCCCGGGCAAGGAGCGCAAGTTCCGCGCCCCCGCCCACCTGAAGCTGCAGCGCAGCCAGATCCCGGGCTTCCTGGCCGAGCACCGCGAAGCGCTCGCCGACGGGTTGATGGTGCTGGACGATCCGCTGCGCGAGCGCCGGATCTGGAGAGAGATCGACTGGATCTCTGCCAGCGGCGAGGCCGTGGCGAGGAGCTGGTACTGGCTGTCGCTGCAGTACGGCTTCGGCAACCATGCGCTCTCACTCGCCGAGCTCCTCGCCGCACGCCGGGCCGGTCTGCCTTTCCTGGAGACGGCGCAAGGCTGGATCGATCTCCATTCTCCCGCCTTCGAGCACCTCGACCGCATGGCCGCCGCGGCGGCGGCCGGCGCCGCCGGTCATCCGGCGGCCGGCGGCGATCCCGACCGGCTGGTCCTGCCGGCGCTGGAGCTGCTGCGCCTGCAGGGGCTGCTCGGCAAGCCTCTGGCCATGCCGGACCCCGCGGCGGAGGCGGTTGCCGCCGCCGCGCCCGGCCAGGCAGCGGCGAGCGGCCCGCCGCCGGCTCTCGCCGCGCTCCTGCAATTGCGCCCGCGCGGCGCCCTGGGGCCGCTGCGCGGCCTCGCGTCGCCGCTGCGGCCGTATCAGCGGCTGGGGGCCGAGTGGCTGCGCTTCCTCTGGGACAACGAGCTCTCCGGCCTGCTGTGCGACGACATGGGGCTGGGCAAAACCCATCAGGTGATGGCGCTGCTGGCGAGCCTGCTCGAGGACGGGCAGGCCGGCGCGCCGTTCCTGGTGGTCTGCCCCACGAGCGTCATCAGCCATTGGCGGAACAAGCTGCGCGATCATGCGCCCGGCCTCGGCGCGGTGATCCACCACGGCAGCGAGCGGAGCGCCGGCGACCTGGTCCGCCTCGGGGTCGGCGATGTCCTGGTGACCTCCTATGGCGTGCTGCGCCGCGACGCGGAGGAGATCGCCCGGCTGCCATTCGCGGTCGCCGTCTTCGACGAGGCCCAGCAGCTCAAGAATCCCGGCACCCAGGCCTTTCGCGCGGCTTGCGGCGTGCGGGCGGAGATGCGCCTGGCGCTCACCGGGACGCCGATCGAGAACTCGCTTGCCGACCTCAAGGCCCTGTTCGACCTGGTGCTGCCCGGCTACCTGGGAAGCGACGCCGACTTCACGCGGCGCTACGGCCGCGGCGACCGCCCGGCACGCGGCCAGGAGGAGCAGGCGCCGCTGGCGCTCGCCGGCGCCGACGACCGGCGTCTGGCCGAGCTGCGCCGCGCCATCTCGCCGTTCGTGCTGCGGCGGCTCAAGGCGACGGTGCTGGCCGAGCTGCCCGAGAAGATCGAGGATCTGCGCACCTGCGTGCTGTCGGACGATCAGGTGAAGCTCTACCGCGACGCGGTCGGCGGGCGCGGCGCCCAACTCGCCCGCGAGATCGTGCAGGCGGCCGGTCCGGTGCCCTACATCCACGTCTTCGCGCTGCTCAATCTGCTGAAGCGGATCTGCGACCACCCCGGCCTCGCCCTCGGGCGGCTGGACGCTGCCGACCAGTTCCGCAGCGGCAAGTGGGACCTCTACCGCGAGGTGCTCGAGGAGTGCCTCGGCAGCGGGCTCAAGGTGGTCGTCTTCAGCCAGTTCCTGGGCATGATCGAGCTGATGCAGCGTCATCTCGCCGAGCTCGGCGTCGGCTGCGCCACCCTGACCGGGGCCAGCGGCGGCAGCGCTCGGCGTGGCGAGATCGTCGACCGCTTCAACCGCGACCCCGACTGCCGCGTCTTCCTCGGCAGCCTCAAGGCGGGAGGCACCGGCATCGACCTGATCGGCGGCTCGGTGGTCATCCACTACGACCGCTGGTGGAACGCGGCGCGCGAGGACCAGGCGACCGACCGGGTCCACCGCATCGGGCAACGGCGCGCCGTGCAGGTCATCAAGCTGATCACCGAGGGCACGCTGGAAGAGAAGATCGCCGCGATCATCGAGCGCAAGCGCCGCGTCCTCGACCAGGTCGTCGCCGAGGACGATCCGACGCTCGCCAAGCTCTTCACCCGCGAAGAGCTGATCGATCTGCTGCGGCTGCCCGGATAGCGATGGCGCCGGCCCGCGCCACCGGCGAGGCGGGCCTCAGGGCGCGAGGGCGCGGCGGGTCGCCTCCAGGTAGCCGGTGGCGAAGCGATGGTCGGGCTCGAGATGCGCTCCCTCGGCCCACTCATTCCAGGCGTTGACGAAAACCAGCCGGTGATCGGGATGTCCGAGCCGCGCCGCGGTCACCAGCGCGCGCAACCACGTCTCGTAAGCCGCGGGCTTGGCGCCGTGGAAGACGATGGCGCGCCGTCCGAGGCGCGGCGTGTTGTCCCAACCGGCCATGGCCGTACGGTAGAGGCGGAAGGGTGGCGGCGGCAGCCCGATCCGCCGGCTCACCACCGCCTGGAAGTCGACGACCTCGCCGCCAAACCCGGGCTCCAGCCCATCCACGGCGCACGCGTTCTCGGGCAGGTTCTCGCCGTGAGGTGGAAACTCCACCGCCGCGTCGAAACCGAGCGGCCGCGGGTCCTGCAGACCGAAGGTGAGGGCGGCGACGAGATGCAGGTCCGGTAACCCATGTTCCCGCGCCGTGTGACGCCACCGCGCGGTGGTCGCCTGCGGATCCGGGATCGCGCCCGGCCGGTAGACCAGCAGGACGGGGGCGCCCCGCACGCGGAGGTAGCGGCGGTCGAGGAAGTAGGGCAGCAGATCCTCGATCAGCACGGCGTCCAGCTCGGGGCCGTAGCGCTGCTCGATGAGCAGCCGGCGCTCGGCGCCGTCCCAACGGCGCGTCCAGTTCTCGTTGGCCCAGCAGAGGCAGAAAGGGAGGTCCGGCTCGCCGCTGTGGAGCATCTCGGACAGCGGCCGATCGAGCAGCGTCTTGCTGCCGAACCAGTAGTAGTAGTAGCAGAAGCCGTGGACGCCATGGTCGCGCGCCAGTGCCGCCTGGCGGGTCCGGATCTCGGGCAGGCGCAGGTCGTAGAACCCGAGCCGTTCGGGCAGGTGAGGCTGATAGTGGCCGGCGAACTGCGGCCGGGCGCGTGCCACACGGGACCACTCGGTGAAGCCCTTCCCCCACCAGTGGTCGTTCTCCGGGATCGGGTGGAATTGCGGCAGGTAGAAGGCGAGGACCTTGACGTCCTCCTCCGCCTCGGCCCGCCCGGTGCTCGCGGCGCGCCAGGGCCGCCGGCGGATGTGATCGGCGAGCCGGAACGTCTGGCGGTCCACGTCGTCTTCGCCGCGCTCGACGACCGCGAAGCCCTCGAAGACCTTGAGGCTGCGGATCAGCGTCCGCGAGCTGCCGGTGGCCGCCAGCAGGTCGCCAACCAGATGCGTCAGGCTCTCCTCGCCGGCCCAGACGTGGGTCGGGTCCTGGAACTCCGGCCAGTGCTCCCAGGCCCAATCCTCGATGATGTAGAGGCCGCCGGGCGGCAACAGCGGAAAGAGCGCCTCGAAGCTGGCCCGCGTCGGCCGGTCCAGGTGCGAGCCGTCGTCGATCACCAGGTCGAGCGCGCCGCCGAGGTCGCGCTCGACGATCTCCTGCAGCGCCGCGCGGTCCGCCTGGTCGGTACGCCAGCGCGTCAGCACGCGGCCCTCCAAGCCGTTGGCCGTGACATAGCGCCGAAAGTACGCGCTGTCGTCGCGGTCCTGGAGATCGATCGCCACCAGTCGCTCGGGTTGCAGGTGCTGGTACCAGAAGGCGGTGCTGCCGCCGTCCCAGATACCGATCTCCAACATGCGGCGCGGTCGGAAGTCGGTCGCCGACCAGAAGCGGTCGAACTGGTCGACGAGCTGCCGGTTCTTGTAGAAGCCGAAGCAGTCGTTCCCGATCTCCCACTGGTCGGTCCGGGACTGCTCGAGCCGGAAGACGAGATCGCCGAGCAGCGCGCGATCCGGCAGCCAGGTCAGGCGCTCGAACATGGCGCTCAGCCGCGCCTGACCGATACCGCGGTGGCGTCGCGATAGGCGGCGTGCGCCGTGCGCTGCACGATGGCGAGGCGATAGGTCCCCGGCGGCACGGTGAAGAGGTTGATCATCGCATCGAAGCCGCAGTTCGGCGGGTGGCCGGGGAATGCCGCCACCACGTCGGGTCTGGCGACGCGCTCGGTAACGCGGAAGATGCGGTCCTCGGTGCCGGTGGCCGACTCCAGGGCCAGGAAGAGATCCACCTCGCCGGGCAGGCCGTGCACGCCGTGGGCCCAGCCTGCCAGGCTGACCTCGTCGGGAGGCAGCGGGATCGGCTCCTTGGCGCCGTAGATCTCCGGTCCGCCGACGCTGCCGACGCGGTCGAGGGAGAAGCCGCCGCCGGAGGGGGGAAGCTGCCGGCTCGCCACCGGCACCCAGCGGAGCGTCTCGGAGCCGGCGTCGGTCGGATGATTCCGGCCGAGCGCCGCCTCGACGGTGGCCAGCAGGCGGTCGCGCGAGTGCTCGTGGAGCGCCAGCACTTGTCCGAGCTCGCCGAGGACGGCTGCGGCTGGCCCCTCGACGTCGCCCAGCGCGTCGCGCAGCTGGCGCAGGAGCACCAGGCCGCTCGCCGGTCCACGCGCCGCCCGCCGGGTCGCGAGCAGCGCCGCGCGGCCGTCCCGATCGTCGGGCTCGAGGTACGCCCCTCGCAGCCAGTCGTTCCAGCTGTCGAGGAACACCAGGCGCTCGCCGCGGCGCCGCGTCGCGTCGACCACCGACCGCAGCCAGTGCTCGTACAGCTCGCCGGCCTGCGGCTCGGCGGCGTCGCGGCGGCAGAGGACGGTGCGGATGAGTCGGTGAGCGGGCCAGGGACGCGCCAGCGCCGCCGCGACCACCGCGGCGTGATCGGCGGCAGGCGGCTGGGCTTCGAGGATCGAGTCGAACGCCAGGTCCTCGGGCCGGTCGGCGGGAGCCGGCTCGGCGGCGCAGAGGTGAAGCTCGCCGAGGCCCTGCGCCGCGGCGGCGGCGCGCCAGACCCCGGCGATCACCCGCGGCTCGACGAGCCGCGCGACATTCCGCACGACCAGCAGGAGGCGGCCTTCGACGCGAAGGTAGCGGCGGTCGCGCAGGCCGGGAGCGATGTCGTGCAGCAGCCGGCCGGCCAGCGGCGCGGAGATGGGCTCGCCGTCCTCCACCGCCACCATCAGGCAGAAGGGAAAGTCGGGGCGAAGGGTGGCCACGAGGTCGCGCCAGGGTGCGTCCCAGCGCGGGCCGTGCGCCCCCCATGGGTAGAGGTAGCAAAAGGCGTCGACGCCGTGCTCGCGGGCCAGCGCGGCCTGTGCCTCCCTCACCTCCGGCACGCGCGGGTCGCCGAAGCCGAGCTCGGTGGGGAGGGGGAGCGGCGGGCTGGCCGCTGCGAGGCGCGCCCAGGTGCCGGCGGCGTGCTCGCCTTCCCCGCCGGCGGTGGGGGCATAGCAGCGCGGATCGTAGAGCGCCACCAGCGCCACGTCGCGCACCGGCTCGGGCGCCGGGCCGGGCGGCGAGTCCTGCCCGGTCGGCTTGCCGGGCTTGCGTGCCAGGACCAGGTCCTGGGCGAAGGCGGGACTGGTCTCGGCCGGCAGCGCCAGCAGCTCGAGGCCGGCGGCGGCAACCTCCCGCCGCACCAGCTCGGACCGGCAGAAGGCGACGCCGTAGAACGGCTCGTCGCCGTAACCGGAGGTCAGGGCGGCGAAGCCGAAGCCGTCGTCGCGCAGGGCGCGCGCCGCGGCGGCGCGCACCGCGGGCGGGTAGGCTCCGTAATGCTCCATCTCGCCGGCGAGCCAGGAGTCGAGGTAGCGTTCGGAAAGAAACGTGAAGGCGGCGACGCCGCCGGGCCGCAGCATGCGCACCCAGGCGCGCAGGGCGCGGCGCCAGTGCTCGAGTGGCGTGTGGGTCAGCAGCGAGATGCAGAGGACGGCGTCGAGGTCGCCCGGCAGCCGCTCCTCGTCAGGGCGCCAGCCGGTGACGACGGGCAGCGCGCCCAGCTCGCGGGCGCAGAACCGCAGGGCGCCGGGGTCGATGTCGCAGGCGTAGACGGCAGCGTGGGGGAGGGCGGCGCGCAGGGCGCGCGTCAGGCGGCCGTAGTGGCACGCGAAGTCGGCGACGGCGCGGCTGGCTGCCAGCCCCTGATGGCCGTGCTCGCGCAAGCTGCAATCGATCTCCGCGAGCTGCCGCAGCCCGGAGCTGAAATAGGCGCCGGGCTGGCCGGCCTCGAAGCCGGCGAAGACGGCGTCTTGCGCGGCGACGGTGCGGTTGACGCGCGGCAGCAGATCCGCCGGCCGGAGCGTCGAGCGAGCGACGCCGGAAGTGGCGGCGGCGGCGGGCGCATGACGCCGCGCATCCGACCATTCGACGCCGCCGGCCCGGACGAGCGCCACCAGCTCCGGAGCAGCCTTGGACAGGCTCTCGCCGCGTTTGGCGTCGAGGTCATTGGTGAAGGTCATGAACTCGCCGAAGAGCTCGGCGTCGAAATCGTCGCCGGCCTCCTCGAGGATCTCGCAGTAACCGCGGACCACGGCGAGGTTCGCCGGCCGGCACTCGGCGTCGAGGTAACCGCGCAGGCGCGCGGCGGCGATGCGCCGGACGCTGGCAGGAAGGGTCGTGGGGCGCAGGCGCGCGGGCCAGGTCAGCACGTTGTAGGCCAGCCGCAGGCCGTGCTCGTCCAGGAAGCGGAGCAGGCTCACCATGTCCAGCACGTTGGCGTTCTGCAGCGTCGGCACGGCCGAGAGATCGACGTTGGACACCTGACGGAACCAGCGCAGGTTCTCGACCAGGGTGCTCCAGCTGGCCCCGTGCCGGAGGTACTCGTAGAGCTTGCCGTGAGCGTCGATGCTCAGCGACAGGTTGAACAGGCGGAAGCGAGGCGCGAGCTCGGCGAGCCTTTCGCACCGCTGCTGGCCGTTCGACGACACGCCCACGGACAGGCGCGGCGCCACGCCGCGCGCGACGAGCGCCTCCAGCAGCCGCCAGGTGCCTTCGATGAGGAAGGGCTCGCCGCCGATCAGCGACAGGATCGCGTTGCCATCGGCGCCGCTGGCGATCATGTCCGCCATGGCGGTCACGTCCTCGAACCAGGCCGGAGTGTTCTCGGGCGTGAGCCGCAGGCGCTGCGGCCGATCCGCCGGGGCGGTGGAGGAGGCGTCCGGTGGCGCCAGGTCCATGGCCCAGGCGCGGTGGGTGGGATCGGCGGCGATGCGCGAGCTGAAGAGCGGGCTGCAACTGCGGCACTTCAGGTTGCAGAGGTTGCCGAGCTCGAGGATGAACCAATCCGGCCGGCGATCGAGGCGGTAGCCGGTGGCGGCGCCCACCTGTGGCAGCGCCTCGACGGCGAGCCCGCCGCCGAGCTGCCGGTAGACGGTGTTGTTCTGCAGCCGGCGGCTGATGCCGCCCGCCGCTTCGCGTTGCCAGCACAGGCTGCAGGCCGCGGGCTTCTCGCCCCGCGCCATGGCGGTGCGCACCGCGACGAGCTCGTCGGCGTTCCACAGGTCGTCGAGGGAGTCCTGGTAGAGACTGCCGATGCGCCCGCCGACGGTCAGGGGCGCCGGCACGTCGCAGCAGAAGGTGGCCCGTCCGTCCGGCCCGAGGACCAGGGTGCTCCAGGGAACGATGCAGGCAGTCTTCGACATGCGGTCAGCAGTGCACTGGCCATGTCATCTTACACTGCAACTCTCGGTGCCGGTCGCCGGCGGCGCCGCGGCGCGGCTCAGTGCGCGGCGACCCAGGCGAGGATCGGCTGCCAGAATCGGTTCTGGGCGTCGGTCGAGATGAAGATGTCCACATGGCCGATGTCGAGAGCCCGGTCCGCCTCGGACTGGAGACTGACGACGTGGGTCTCCACCTGGCGGCTGCCGAGGAGGGTGAGGTTGTAGAGGCCGAAGCTGCCGAAGCCGCCCCCGGCGCCGACGTAGAGCACCGGCACGGTGATCTTCGCCAGATGGTCGCCGGTGGGCAGGCCGGTCTGGCCGCAGAGGATCGAGTCGGCGTCGGCGAGGAGCTTCACCGGCTCGAAGGGTGAGGCGCCGCTCAGGAAGCTGAACCAGGCGGCGGCCGGAGTGTAGGTCAGACCGGTGGGCAACCCATGGTCGTCGAAGCTGCCGCCCACGAAATGGTAGAAGGGCACGAACGCCTGGCCCGGCGGCAGCAGGGTATAGGTGGCGGCACCGGCCAGCAGCGCCGCCTGCTCGTTGGTGAGGCCGGCGAGCACGGGAGAGGCGCCGCCCGGAGCCGAGGCGGCCAGCGTCCCGAGGGCGTCGAAGAGCGTGCCGGTGGCGCTCTCGAAGGTGCCGGCGGCGAGCATCGCCTGCTCACCTGCCAGCCGGGCGCACGCCGCCTGCTGCAGGTCGGGCTGGTCGGTTTTCAGGAAGATGTCGACCGGGATGAAGCCCGAGACCTGGCGCAGCGCCGCCGGCAGCTTGGTCTCGGCGTTCAGATAGGCGTAGCTGGTCTGCCCGCCGCGGCTCCAGCCCAGCAGGTCGATGCGCTGGGCGCCGTCGCCGGTGGCGAGCCGGGTCAGGCGGGCGATGGCCAGGGCGGCTCCCAGGTCGCCGGCATCGGTCGTGAGGCCCCAGCCCTGCATGAAGGTGAAATCGGTGGTCGTGGCCGGTACCTGCGTCCACCGGAAATCGATCCCCCACACGTCGATGCCGTTCGCCGCCAGGAAGACCGGCAGGGCGTGGCCGGCCGCCGCGGGCGGCGCCGACGCCGCGAAATTGGCCAGGAAGGCGGCATCGAAGCCCCAGGCGTCGCCATGGGCCATGAGCACCACGTGGCGGCTGGGCTGCGGCACGAAGGGCGCGAGCTCGCGCACGACGCGATGGATGCCGATGACGTCGTGCACGCCGGCGCCAACCCGCACCCGGGCGCTGTACTCGACCACGTTGCCGTCGAGAGGCCGGCGTGACAGGTCGCCGAGCAGGCTGCCGGCGCCGGCCGTGGCGACTCCCATGCCTCCCTCTTCGGCGCCGGCGCCGCAGGCGAGCACGGCGCTCGCGGCGAGGCTGGACTGGAGGCGATCGTGGGCGACCGCGGCGGGGCCGCTGTAGGGTGCGGACTCTCCGGCAGCCAGCGCCAGCGACGGGCATGCCAGGCAGAGGGTGACGACGCGGCGCAGCACTTCAAGGTTCCGCATGTACAGGATTCCTCCCGGAGAGATCCTAATCGAAGCAGGTGCCTGCCGCATACTGCTCGCGGTAAAAACTAACTTGCTAACTTTGCATTATTTGGCGACAAGGCGCTCGAAGGAGGGGAGACCCCCCGAGGGTATATGCATTGCCAGCTTAATTTTATCTTTATACTTATGCTGTCTTGGGAATATGATGTCCGGATCGAAAGAGAGGAGATCGATGAGAGACTCTCGCTGCCGCTTCTCGAGCTTCGCTGCCCTCTTCCTGCTCTCGGCCAGCACCGCCTGGGGCTTCTGCCCCAAGAACGGCTTCCGCTGCGCCTTCGGCATCCTGGGGGGCATGACCCACGAGGACATCACTCGCACCTCGGTCAAGGCCCTCGATGCCGAGTTCTTCAGCACCTCGAACCTGACCAAGTCCATGAAGAAGGCCATCGACGAGATCGTCAATGCCAACGCCGACGTCGACCAGGACCAGCACACCGCCGCGAAGCACTTCGACGGCGAGAGCTTCGGCGCCGGCCAGAGCCGAGTGCTGTCGCTCCTGAGCGGCATCCTGAGCTCGCTGCAGGCACAGGACGGACAGGGCGCGCGCCGCCAGCTCGGTCAGGCGCTGCACACCATCCAGGACTTCTACGCCCACAGCAACTGGATCGAGCTGGGTAACGGCGGGGCAAATCCGCAGCTCGGGCGCCCGGGGGCGATCTCGCCGGTGTCGGCGCCGACCGAGTCCACCTGCGACGCCTGCACGGAGTGCAACTTCGGCTGCCAGTCCAACCTCATCACCGCCAACATCACGAGCGGCTACTACGGCGGCGAGGACACCCCGCCGCCGATCTCGACCAAGTGCCGTCACGGCGGCCTGTTCGATTCCGGCTCGGGCCCGTCGGGCGGCATCAACAAGGACGTCGAGGATTGCACGCTGTCGCCGCACAACCTGCTGCACAGCGCCGCCGCCGGCGCCGCCGTCGCGGCCACCGAGCAGTTCATCCGCGACATCCACGACCAGGTCACCTTGCGCCAGCTGAAGCTCCTGCTCGGCGTGGGCCCCACGCTCGTCTTCACCATCGACACGACCGGCAGCATGGGGGATATCATCGGTCAGGTCCAGGCGCAGGCGGTGCAGATCGTCAACGATCGCCTCGGCACCGACCAGGAGCCGGTGCATTACGTGCTGGCGCCGTTCAACGATCCGGCGACCGGCCCGGTCACCTCGACCGACGACGCCCCGACCTTCATCGGTGCCATCGAGGCGTTGACCGCGGATGGCGGCGGCGACTGCCCCGAGCTCTCGATGACTGGCACCTTGCAAGGGATCGGGGCTGCCGACGAGGGCGCGGACGACTTCATCTTCACCGACGCGGACTCGAAAGACGCCGACCTTGCCGACACCGTGAGCAGCCTGGCGGTCACCAAGGACGTGAAGATCTACCCGGCGATCTTCGGGAGCTGCGCCTTCGCGACGGCGTCGCCCGCCGCGGTGCGCCGCCAGTCCGCGACCCGCGCGACGGCGATGCTCAAGGGGCAGACGGGCAGGGCCTTCGCCGCGGCCGGCCGGCGGCCGGTGCCGCGCCCGCCCGCGACGCCGGGCGCCATCACGCTGGGCGATCCCACCTACGTCCAGGTCGCCACCGACTCGGGCGGCCAGCGCTTCTTCTTGCAGCGCAACGAGGCAGGGCTCATCACCAGCCTGGCGAACTCCGTCGTGCGCGCCAACGCGGTCGACATCCTGGCGGTCGCGGACGCGCTCTCCGGAGCGCCGATGAGCTACAGCGTGCCGGTCGACTCGACACTCACCTCGACGACGTTTTCGGTCAGCGGCACCCCCACGGTGACGCTGACGAGGCCCGACGGCACGGTCGTTGCGCCGACCGATCCCGGCGTCACCTTCCTGGCTCTGAGCAGCGGCGCCGTCTACACGGTCGCCGGCCCCGCGACCGGGAGCTGGACCGCGACCCTCAACGGCGACCAGAACTTCTCCCTGAACGTCTCGGGCGAGGGCACGCTGAGCTTCGACGCCTTCAGCTTCGTCGAGGTCGGCGGCAGGCCGGGGCACCAGGGATTCTTCACCATCCCGGGCTTCCCGATCGCCGGCGCCACCACCACTGCGGCGGCCGAGCTCTCGGGCTCGTTCTCGACCGCGCAGTTCGATCTGCGTAACCGCGCGGGGACCGTGCTCGAGACGCTCAGCCTGACGCCCGAGCCGAGCGGCACGCCGGGGCAGTTCTTCGGCGCCGTCAGCCTGCCGACCTCGCCCTTCGTGGCCTACGTCACCGGGCAGGACGCGAACAACGTCCCCTTCCAGCGCGTCCTCGCCAAATCCTTGCCGCCGCAGACGGTCAGCGTCACCCCGCCGCAGGCGCAGGACCTGGCCGCCGGCGGCAGCGCGAGCTATGTGTTCACCGTGCAGAACTTCGGACCCGCCGACAACTTCAGCTTCAGCGCGGCGGACGATCAGGGGTTCGTGAGCGCGGTGAGCCCCGCGACGCTGTCCCTGGCCACCAATGGCTCGGCCACCGCGACCGTGCAGCTGCAGGTGCCCAGCGGCTTCATGGGCAGCACCTCGGATACCTTGACCGCAACGGTGGTGGGTGCCGCCACCGGCGCGCGCAACTTCGCGGTGGTGGACAGCACGGTCAGCTTTGCGCCGCCCATCGACTGCTCGCACGCCCAGCCCAGCGTTGCCACGCTCTGGCCGCCCAACCACAAGCTCGCCACGGTCGCGATCCAGGGCATCGCCCAGCCGGCGACGATCCAGGTCACCGGCGTGCTGCAGAACGAGCCGACGAATGGGCAGGGAGACGGCGACACCTGTCCTGACGCCACCGGGCTCGGCGCCTCGTCCGTCCAGCTGCGCGCCGAGCGCAGCGGCAGCGGGAGTGGCCGCGTCTACCAGATCAACTTCACCGCCACGACCCCGAGCGGCAGCAGCTGCCAGGGGAGCGTCCAGGTGTGCGTGCCCCACAATCACGGAGCGGCGTGTCCGGCGGCGACCCCGACGATCGACTCGACGCTCTGCCCCTGAGTGCCGGCGCAAAGCCGGTGGCGGCGGTGGGTGCGCGGAACCCGGAACCGGACCGTGCGCCTGCCCCCGCCGCCGCTGCTCGGCCGCGCCGCGATCGACCGGATGGTTGCGCGGCAACGGGGTGTGGGTGGGTGAACCGTTACGGGTCCTCGGGCCGGGCAAGGCCGCGGGGGTGGCTGCGGTGGCGCAGGCAGGGCTTGCGGCTGGCGGGAATGGTCGCGGCCCTGATGGCGGTCATTGGCTGCGGCGCACGGTTGGACCCGGTGACCGGTACCTCGACGGCGCCCGTGGAGATCGAGCTGCCGCTCGGTCTGGATGCCGTGCGGCAGCGATTGGGTGATCTCTTTGCCAAAGGCGACGGTACGGCGCCGGCGCGGCGTCTTGCGCCCGGCGACTGGCTGGCCTGCTTCACTCTCTTCGACCGCCGGCCACCAGGCGCCGGCGCGCAGTCCGTCTTTCCCTCCGATGCGGCCTTGAGGGTGGGCGCCAGCGGCGATGCGGCCATCAACCGCTATCTGGCAAGCGGCGCCGAGGAGCGCGCGCAGGATGTCTTCCTCTACGACGCCCGCGACTGTAAGTGGGTCTCCGAGTATCGTGCCCGCGGCCGCCCGGTCCGGTTCTCGTGCGACTTCATCCTCCATCTCGAGGCCGCGGGCGCACACGCCACGCGCCTGGAAGCGCTCGAGGTGCGGCCGCAGGTCGTGATCGGGTCCCGCCTCGGTTTCACGGCCCACGGCCTCGGCATCGGCTGGGTGGAGACGCGCCGGGCGGTCGCCCCCACGCGGCGCGACCGGGTGGAGTTGCTGGCGAGGATCCGCGCCAGCCTCGACGACGCAGCCGGCGTGCCGCCTGACCGCCGGAGGCACGCCCCCGCACGACAAACCACCCTGCTCTCGCACTTTAGACACTTACAAATCGCGGCGTTGGTTGTTCCGCCAAGTCGTTAGAGGTATGCTGGCAGACGCTGGACCTGTCCCAGCTTCGTCCCCGGCGGCCGCCGGGAAAGGCACCTGCGGTTGGGGAACCGATGTCCGTGATGGGCAAGGCCTTGGTCGATGCTGCGATGCCTCGCGAGACCGAGTAGCAAATCTACGACGGCGAGATCCCCCGCTCTGGCTTTGCGGGTCAACCCCAGCAGCCGGTTTCCTCCGGCGCGTCATCTCGCCAACGCTGAGCAGGCTAATGGCCGAGGCGGTCACGCCGGCCGACGTTCCGGCGCTCCACCGCGCCGAGCGCGAGAAGGCGGTCGAGGCAGGCTGAGCGTCGCCAAGAATACAGGAGGACAAGATGAAATTACTGATGGTCCTGACATCGCACGACCGACTTGGGAACACCGGGCGCCCGACTGGTTTCTGGCTTGAGGAATTCGCCGCCCCCTACTTCGTATTCAGGGATGCCGGCGTCGAGCTGACGCTCGCCTCTCCGAAGGGCGGGCAACCGCCGCTCGATCCGAAAAGCGATCTGCTTGAAAGCCAAACGCCGGCGATGGCGCGGTTCAAGAAGGACGCGGCGGCGCAAGCGGCTCTCGCCAACACGGTCAAGCTTGCGGACGTCAAGGCGGAGGACTTCGACACCGTTTTCTATCCTGGTGGGCATGGCCCGATGTGGGATCTCGCGGAGAGCCGCACGTCGATCGGCCTGCTGGAGGCCTTTTACAATTCCGGCAAGCCAATCGCATTGGTGTGCCATGCGCCCGGTGTGCTGCGCCACGTCACCTACCAGGGCGCTCCGCTGCTGAAAGGAAAGCACGTCACCGGTTTCACCAACGGCGAGGAAGAAGAGGTGCAGCTCACTAAGGTTGTGCCGTTCCTGGTCGAAGATGAACTGCTGCGGCTCGGTGCCATATACGAGAAGGTGGCGAACTGGCAGCCCCTCTCTGTCACTGACGGCCGTCTCATCACTGGCCAGAATCCTGCGTCGTCGGTCTCGGCAGCGCAGGCGCTGCTTAAACTCATGACCGCAGCGGCATCGGAGCCGTCAATAGAGGGCGTACACATCGGACAGAAGGGCTATGAGATGCCCCCGCGAGAGGGAATCAGCATCGCACATTTCCTCACCGTCGCCGACATCGACCGATCGCTTCGCTTCTATGAGACGGTCTTCGGCGGACGCGCTCTGAGCGAAGGCGACAGCAAGGGCGCGCCAGGGTACATTCAGATCGCGAACACGTGGCTCCTGGTCAACGTCGGGGGAGGCCCAACCCCCGACAAGCCAACGGTAACGCTTAGCGTCCTCGCCGATCCGGATAAGATCAGCAGCTTTATGAATGTCCGCGTCGCGGATATTCAAGCTTGCTATAAACTATGGAAGAGCCGCGGAGCCGAGTTCATCACCGAGCCGATCCCCAAGTACGGCGAGACGCGCTGCTACATCCGCGATCCTGACGGTTACATTATCGAGGTTGGACAGAGCACCGCTCTCAAGTACGGTTAACGCTCGGCGCGGAGGTCCGGGTCGCAAGTTTTCGAGGAGGTGAGCCGTGACAGTCTCGACTGCGAGCGAGCGGACCGCGTGCAACTGATCTTCGAAGGGCGCCTTGCCGCCGCGACACCCGGCAGCTGCCGCACTCGGGAAAGGAGAGGAGCCATGAAGCACGGTTGGACACGTGTCGCACTTCTCATAGTAGGAACAATCGCCATGACTCAAACACCGATGGACGCCAGGTCCGATGCCTCGACCGGTGGGACGCAAGCACGAGGTCAAGCGACGATGGCTGGTGGCGCCGACGCCATCCGCCCCTTCCGCGTTCACTTTCCGGACGAAGCCCTCACCGATCTGAAGCGCCGCATCGCGGCGACACGATGGCCCGAGCGGGAGACCGTGACGGATCAGTCGCAAGGCGTGCAGCTCGCGACGATACGGAAACTCGCGCGCTACTGGGAGACCGAGTACGACTGGCGCAAGTGCGAAACGGCGCTCAACGCCTTACCGCAATTCATCACCAATATCGATGGCGTCGACATTCACTTCATTCACGTGCGTTCGAAGCATCAGAACGCCTTGCCGGTCATCGTGACGCACGGATGGCCCGGCTCGATCATCGAGCAGTTGAAGATCATCGATCCGCTGACGAATCCCACGGCACATGGCGGGAGCGCGGCGGACGCCTTCGACGTCGTGATCCCGTCGCTGCCGGGTTACGGGTTTTCGGGGAAGCCGGCCACGACCGGCTGGGATCCCATCCGTATCGCGCGTGCCTGGGTCGTGCTGATGAAGCGCCTTGGCTACAAACGATTCGTGGCGCAAGGCGGCGATTGGGGGAATGCGGTCACCGAGCAGATGGCGCTGCTGGCGCCTCCGGAATTGATCGGCATTCACACCAACATGCCCGCCGCCGTGCCACCCGACCTCGACAAAGCGGCCTTAGCTGGCGCGCCGGCACCGCCGGGTCTGTCGGCCGACGAGAAGCACGCGTACGAGCAGCTCAGCTCTTTCTACAAGCACGGCCTGGGCTATGCCGGGGAGATGGCGAACCGCCCGCAGACGCTCTACGGAATCGGGGATTCGCCGGTCGGCATGGCCGCTTGGATGCTCGATCACGACGCGCAGAGCCTGGCGCTCATCAGCCGCGTGTTCGACGGCCAGCCCGAGGGGCTCACGCGGGACGACGTTCTTGACAACGTCACAGTCTACTGGCTGACCAATACGACGATCTCTTCGGCTCGTCTCTATTGGGAGAGCAAGTTGGCGTTTTTCGCGCCGAAGAACGTCCTTGTCCCGACGGCCGTGAGCGCCTTTCCGGAGGAGCTCTATCAAGCCCCGCGAAGCTGGACGGAGCTGGCGTATCCCAAGCTCATCTATTACCACAGGCTCGACAAGGGCGGTCACTTCGCGGCGTGGGAACAGCCTCAGCTGTTGGTGGCGGACCTCCGCGCGGCGTTCAAGTCGCTGCGGTGATCGTGAGAGCGGCGACGGAGGGCCTCATGAAGAGGCTCCCACGGAGCTCGCGAGGCTAGCCGGCGCCGCCGGCGCGTCGCCAGGGCCGCGGCCCCGATCCGCAGGGAGGTGTTGCCGATGGCGGCCGCATTCGCTCGGTACCGGTCGACGGCGACGGTCACCTCGGCTGAGGCGGTGTCGGGAACGAGGCTGCGTTCGATTCAATAGACCTGAACCTGATTGGAGAAAGAGATGTCGGAAGAGATCAATCGTGATCGCCGTCGTTTCTTGGGCACTGCGGCCATGACCCTTGCTGCCGCCGAGCTCGGCCTGATCGGCCCTGCGGCGGCAGGTGAGGAGAAGAGAGAGCCGGCAAGCACCACCTCCCGGCCGCGGACGAGTGCGTCATTCGGCGCTATCAAGCAGATCGATGCCGGCGTCTTGAATGTCGGATACGCTGAGGCCGGCCCGGCCGATGGTCCTGCGGTCATCCTTCTGCACGGCTGGCCCTACGACATCCACAGCTTCGTCGAGGTCGCTCCGCAGCTGGCCTCGGCCGGCTACCGGGTGATCGTGCCGCACCTGCGAGGCTACGGCACGACGCGCTTCCTCGCGAATGACGCCGTGCGGAACGGTCAGCCGTCGGCCCTTGCTCTCGATGTCGTCTCGCTCATGGACGCCCTCAAGATCCAGAAGGCGATCCTTGCGGGTTTCGACTGGGGAGGGCGCTCAGCCGACATCGTCGCCGCGCTGTGGCCGGAGCGCTGCAAGGGACTCGTTTCGGTCAGCGGCTACCTGATCGGCAACCAGGAAGCAGGGAAGATTCCTCTGCCGCCCCCAGCCGAGCTCCAGTGGTGGTACCAGTTCTACTTCGCCACCGAGCGCGGCCGAGCGGGCTACGAGAAGTACCGCGACGACTTCGCGAAGCTCATATGGCAGCTCGCTTCACCGAAGTGGAGCTTCGACGATGCCACGTTCGCGCGCAGCGCTGCGTCCCTCGTCAATCCGGATCACGTCAGCATCGTGATCCACAACTACCGCTGGCGGCTCGGGCTCGCCTCCGGCGAGTCGAGGTACGACGATCTGGAAAGGCGCCTGGCGACGAGTCCGGCGATCACGGTACCCACCATCACCCTCGAGGGTGATGCCAACGGTGCGCCGCATCCCGATCCGAGCTCCTATGCCAGCAAATTCTCGGGAAAGTATTCGCACCGGAACATCACCGGAGGCATCGGGCACAACCTGCCACAGGAGGCGCCGAAGGCATTTGGCGACGCCGTCCTCGCGGTCGCGGCCTATTGATCGGGTGGGCCGGTAGGCCCCGCCGCCGGTGACCGTGAGCAACGCCGGTCGCAAGCCCGCCTGGAACAAACTCGGACCCCCGAGCAGCTCGCCTCGGGCAAGTTGGGGGCGGCGGGCGGGTGGTGTGTGGAGCCACCCGGCCTAGCCGGAGAGGCATCGGTCATCGACCCCCTACGGGGTGTCGTCACCGAGGGGGCCGGCACGGGCGTCCACACTGACGGTAACGGTCTCTATATCAGCCACGATGACGGTGCCAGCTGGGCGCGCAGGATGCGCGCGACCGGTGACGTGAGCCGCGCTCGGCCGAGGCTCCGGCCAACCTGGCGCCTCGCGCATCCACCACACCTACTCCGCCGGACCGCGAGGCAATACGCCTCGGTGTGCAACCGCTCGGCGACCGCACGCGAAATCCCGAGCGCCGCGGAGCGGCGGGCGACAAGGGCCGGCGGACGCGCTCGCCGAGCCATGGCTGCCGATGCGCTACACGGTCGATGGTATGAGGCGCCCTGCCTGCTCGACCCGGCGCTTGTGGCCGTCTGTCGGTGGGTGATACAGTGCATAAGCATTGAGAATATGACGGACGAGATGCGGCCTGGGCGAGGATCTCGGACGAGCTCATCCAAAGGGGAATCGCGGACTCTCGGTCAGGCAGCGGAAGGATGCTCGTGTCGCGCCAGCGCCGGCGAACCAACCATATGCCTAAAGCGACATACGTTAATCTGTCCCATGGGCGGAGCGACCTCGACCGAGAGCACCCGTGACGGCTAACGTAAAGCGAACGCGTCCGTTTGCGCACATGCTTCTAGTTCTTTTGCTGCTGGTTATTCCTCATCATCGCACCGTCGCGCAAGACGCGAAACTCCTGGGTCTTGGCAACTTCATTCAGGAGCATCTGGTCGCAGGGATCGCACCAACGCAGGTCGTGGCCCAGGAAAAGGGTGCGCTGATCCTCGCAACGTCCGACAAGCGTTTGGTGCGTTGGACCGGCGGTGACCGATTCACCGAGCTGGCACAGGAAGCGGGGCATATGATTTCCGCCACTTCTTTCGAGGATGGCTCGCCAGAAATCTTATTGTGTACGGATCGGGGTCTGTTCCTTCTGAACACCACGAGTGCCGCATCGGTCACGAACGTACCCGTCAAGCAAGATGGCTGCGGAAACGTCCGTGCAACGTGGAGCGCCGATGGCTACATTTTTTTCGTCAGAGACGATCCGCTGGCCATATATCGGTGGCGACCAGGAGAACCCTCTACACCCGCATCTGTCGTATCCCCAAGCCTCCCTTACGTGAAAGAGCGATATAGCTCTAAAGGCCTGGAGCAGATTGACGGTGTTCGAGTGGTCCAGCGAGAAGGAACCTCGAATGATGTCTTATTCTTTGGTGAAAATCACGGGTTGTGGCGCCAGGCACCGGCCCAAAGCAAGCCGTCCAGGGTGAGTGCGCCCTCGTCCGAGTACTCAAGTCTGAGGCGGGCCGGGAGTGCTTTCTGGCTGTTATCCGGTCCACAGCGCCGTGGCTATTTCCTCGGGCCTCGATCCACGACAGCTATCGCTTTGGGTTTCGAACCGATGTCCCCTACGACGGACGCGGTCATGGACCTGAGTGGAGTCTGGTGGATCGGCACTCCTCACGGCCTGCTGCGCTGGACGCCCGGACACCAGGCAAGGCCAGTCGTTCCGAGCCTTGCGATCAAACAGCCGCAGAGTCTCGGGTTGGCCGGCAACAGTCTCGGGATCGTATGGCATTCCTTGCCATCGGAAGCCTTGTCTCCAGGGGAGAAGGAGGAGACTTCTCTCCTTGAGGTTCCGCTGACCCCCCGCCGCGACCTCAGTGACGCCGTTACCCTGCTCGAACCCGCCGCCTATCCCGCCTCCGGCAGCCCGGCGGCGATCTCTTGGCGCTTCGACAACTCGCTGCGTCTGAGCGAGCTCGTGGACATGGCCCTGGTGGCCGACTGCGAGCCGGGAAAGCGCCGGCCACTCCGTGATCCGCAGCAGAACGTCGACACCTGGTCGGCGGTGTACACCGTGCCGGCAGTGACCGGACAATGTAAGCTCCAAATCGAGGTCGAGGATCTCTGGGGACGGCGCGTTAGGACCACCCCGAAAACAGTCGATATCGACGGCTCGCCCCTACAGCGCATAGAGACGTGGCTGACCGTTGCGGTGAAGTTCTACACTGGGTTCGAGTTTCTGCTGTTTATGGTGCTCGCCTGCGGCGCCCACTGGTCGCGGGGTTGCCTGCGCCTCCTTACCCATCCTGCGGTGCGCAAGCCCGGGCTCTACTTCGGACTGCTCGTGGAATTTGTCAGCCCGCTGCGTGTTTGGCTACTGCGGCCCTACTTCCTCGAGCTCAAGCGGCGCTATGGCGGTCTGCCGGAGCCGTATCTGCCGGTCAGCCTGAGCAAGGCGACGGGCGAGACGGTCGAGTCCGACCAGCTTGTTCGGAAGCTCCAAGGCGCGCGAGTGCTTGTCAGAGGATCGTCGGGCAGCGGTAAGACCGTCCTCGTAAGGCATCTTCTCGATATCTACACGCGGTCGCCCACTCTCGGAGTTGCCTGGCGCAGGTATGGTTTCATTCCCATACCGATAGATCTCCGTGACCTTGCAGCCCAAGAGCTCCCCGTCTTGGCCAAGAAGGCGCTCGACGGCTTCGGGGCTTCTCTCGGGGACGACAAGCTCGTGGCACGCCTGCTAAGGATGCGCGGCTTCCTGCTCATCCTCGACGGTCTCAACGAAGCAAATCTCGACAGTGCTGTCCGCGACTTCGCGGCCTCCAACAGCGCCACGACGCTCCTCCTCACTTCGCAATCAGGGCTAGGTAGCGAAAGCATCGTCGAGCTCCAGCTGCCGGCGATCGACCCCAAGCTCTGTGGCAAGCTACTGCGGACCTTCCTCGGCGACCGGCTAGGTCAGCAGGTCGCCGCGCAGGCAAAGGACCTCCTGCCGCAGTTGGACTCGGGCTACGACGTACGAATCCTAGCCGACCTAGCCGACGCTGGAGCGCCGGTTCCCCTCGACCGCATCGGCCTATACGAGCGCTACCTTGGCCAGATCCCTGCCGCAACTCTAAAGACTCTCACCCGCTCCGCCTGGGAATGCTGGCGCGCCGGCCAGAAGCGACAGTTCGCCGCAAATGACATGCAAAACGCAGCTCAGCTCGCGGCCCTCGAGAATCTCATGCCGTTCGGTACAGTGGAATCTAAACCTCATGCCGGCCAGCCAGCGGTCAGCTCGCCGTCTGATCGCCGCCTAGCGATCGTAGTACGCCACGGCACAACCTATGAGTTCCGTCACGATCAGCTCCTCGCCTTTCTCGCCGCGCGCTACTTGGCACAGGAACTCCCGCCGGCCGCGGCGAAGGCGCAGCTGTCCCTGGACACTGTGTGGCAAGCGACAACCGACAACCAGCGCTCTCTTTACAGCTTTTTAGCTGCCCTGTTACCTTCACGCGACCTGGTGCTCAGCTTTACTGAGTTCACGATCAGGGACCTGGAGCACTACGAGATCTTGCTCCAAGCCCTGCAGGCTGCCGCCATGCTAAGGGGCTGGCCGCTATCGATCGACCTCAATCCGCAAACGGGCCTTAGGAGCGCTATCTCACCGCAAATCAAGGCCAACCAAGGCTCGCTGACCTTGACAGCCGACGCCCAGAGCCAGCCATTGCCAGAGCAAAGGTGAACAATTCACGATGAAAAACCTCTTAGCGACGCTCACTAGCATGCCCATTCTGTGGTCGTTTGCGGCATCTGCACTCGCGGCCGTAATGACAGCGCATTGGCTGATCCTTTTTGCTGAAAGGCGCCGCGGCGATTCCACACGGCCGCCGCTAGCGAGCGCTGCGCTCTTGCAGATCGGGGCTACAATCTTTCTATTAAGTGGCATTATCTTATGGGCGAGTCGCTATGCGGTGAACCACCAGGCAACGCCTCTCTCCGGTGAAATGTATCGCGTCCGGGTCATTGTTCTTAACCCGGAAGGTGATCCGGTCAAGGGCGCCGTGCTTCGAACCAGCGTTTCGGCCGATATTATGACAGGCGAGGGCGTAGCAGTTGTTTCTTTTCAGAAGGATCTGATCCCTGCCGATGGCAGGCTCACGATCTTCGCTGATGTTGTGCCGGACTCACTTCACGGGCGCGCCGACCTCTGGCTCGCCAGCGATTTCTCCCCCGCGGTCACCATTGTGCTCGGCCGAGCGCTCAATGCAACCATTACAGGCCTGGTAGAGGACGAAAAGGGGCAGGGCGTCGAGGGCGTTAGGGTCTCGGTACTCGGCGGCGAAGCGGATTGGACAAACACGACCGGCATATTTAGCCTTAAGACCGATGCAGCGATCGGTCAGGCCGTGAGAATCCGCGCTGAGAAACCAGGTTACGCTGCTGTCGATATGTTGGCTAGGGCGAGTACCGGACCGCTGACCCTGACTATGGTCAGCTTACGGGCTATGAACGAACGGACTGGGACCGTGCCGTCGAGGACTGCGGCAGACGCATTTATAATCCAATATAAGGCCGAACTACTCGATCTGAGACTGTCATTTGAATCGGCAGTTGCGTCCGGGGACCAACTTGACAACCTTCGGCGACAAGCGGTTCAACTGGCCGATCGAATGGCCAGCATCGACGACCGCCAGCTTAGCGCCGCACGGCTCATCATAAAACACGAGTACCTGGGCTGGGCGTTACTGCTGGTGGCTGACAGCTATGGCGAACGGCCGGGAAGCAGCGAAGTCCAGGTTTGGTATGCTCAGGAAGCCATTCGCGCGTTCGACTTCGCACTTCTGAAGATGGCGGAGATCTCCCGCGACTTTAAGGCTAGTCACGCCGATGCGATACCTGTGTATAATTGGATCGCAGGTGAATCGGCCGATCAAGATCGAACGCATTGGCTGAAGGCTGCTGCCCTTGCCGTCGCGGCGCGTGCCAGCGGATCGAGCCGCACTCGTGCTGACGCGCTCGAAGAGTTGAATCTCATTAGCCCCTCATACCGGATTTCAAATCCTCCCCAGAACCATCCGGCCCTGGCCTGGGCCCTTGGGGCTCGGGCCACTGCTCCATGAGGCACGCCGCTCGGGCTTTCGATTCACATTTAACTTTAACTTAACACCCTCGTGCGTGCATTTCGAGATGACTCGCGCCCTGAGCATCCGCCTCCGGCAAGTCATTGCAGACCACCTCGTCCAGGCTGGTGCTGTATTCGGTTGAAGAGCTCGAAGCCTGGCTCGCTCGACGTCGCCGCGTATCGACCTGCGACTCAGGGCCTTCGGAGTAGCGAGCTTCCACCGCTTTGCCCGCGCGGGGATGTGTGCGCTGTCACCAGTTTCGCGTCATCCACCTCGCTCCTGGCTTGGTCCATTACAGGGGGTCCGCCACGGCGCGCAGCGCGGGGCCGCCGTATTCGATCAGCAATCGACATGCATGGTGCTCTTGCCCGCGCGGCACTCGCTTGATCTTCGGCTCTCCTGGCGCGGCCGGTCACCGGCCCTGTCTCCTTCCGCAACCTGAAACTGCTTAAGACGGGCGACCTCTCGGCCTCCGACGACTGGACGTACTTCACTATTTCCGACCCTGCGCCCCAACGAGATCAGTGAGTATCTTTCCCAGGCGGCCGGGCACAAGATGGAAGCGGGGCCGAGAGGCTGATGGCCGATAGTCACCTTGGCGGCTACAATGAGTTGATGGATTGCCAGGAGAGGGCGCCTCAAGGAGCCACAGGGTCTCGGCCTCCCGTGACCCGCAGTACCCATCTGCTGCCCTTCTCGAGCCTCTCGCCCGCGGACTTTGAGCGTCTCTGCCTCGGGCTCGTGCATCGCGAGGGCTACGACAAGCCCCAGCATCTGGGTGCCGCGGGCAGCGACGATGGCCGCGACATCGTCGCCTTTCGCGACGGCCGGCGGGTGGTCTTCCAATGCAAGCGCTACGAGAAGCTGGGGCCGAGCGACGCCGAAGGCATCGTCGACGAGATCCTCGCCTTACCGGCAAGTGAGCGGCCGGCCCAGCTCATCCTCCTCGCGACCTGTAATGTCAGCGCCGAGGCGCGGCGGCGAGGCCGCGCGCGATCCGGCGCGATCGATTTCGAGATCTGGGCGCTAACCGAGCTCGACGAACTCGTCAACGGGCATCCCGACCTCATATCGCAGTTCTTCGATTTGCCGTCCCGCGCTCCGCATCTTGGCTACCGTTGCCTCGCCCCCCGGCCGTACGCCTACGTCGCCCGCAGCGAGTACCGGTCCATCCTCGAGCACCTGATCGCCGCTGCTGCCGATCGGGATTCCCGCACCGTGGGGATCACCACCGCCCTCCGCGGTGCCGGCGGCTTCGGCAAGACCACGCTCGCTCAGGCGCTCTGCCATGACCCGCGCGTTCAAGGCGCTTATTTCGACGGAATCCTCTGGTTGACCCTCGGCGACCAGCTGACCGACGGCGAGCGACTGTCGCGGGCGCGCGACCTCCTCCGCCGCTGGCGTGCCAGCGAGCCACCGGCCTTCGAAACCTTCGAAGCCGCCGGCGGCTTCCTGCGCGACCTCCTTGCCGGCCAGCGGGTGCTCGTGGTGGTGGACGATGTCTGGTCCCCCCTCGACCTGGTCGCCTTCCGCGATCTCGATCCAGGCTCGACCCTCCTCGTAACCACCCGCGACCACCGCAACCTACCTGACGGCTGCCGCGTCGTCGACGTCGACGCCATGGCCACCTCGGAAGCCGTTGAGCTCCTCGGCACCGGCGTTCCAGGCCTCCCCTTCGAGCGTCTCCTCGACCTTGCCCGACGGCTCGGCGAGTGGCCCCTACTCCTCGGCCTGGTGCACCGCCAGCTCCGGGTACGGGTGGAAGAAGAGGGGCTCCCACCCGAGCGAGCCCTTGACGAGGTCGAGGCGATCCTCGCCGAAGAGGGGCTCGAGGCGTTTGACCGCCAGGATGTTGCCGCACGCGATCTCGCGGTGGGCCGCACGCTCAACGCCAGCTTGCGGTGCCTCACCGACGATGAACGGCAGCGCTACGAGCAGCTGGCGATCTTTCCGAAGGAAGCCGACGTCCCCTGCCCGACGCTCGCCGGCCTCTGGGACCTACCCCTGCGGTCGACCCTCGACCTGTGCCGCCGCCTGTATCAGCTCTCGCTCGCCGTCCGCTTCGATGCCGCAGCCCAGACCCTCCGCCTCCACGACGTGGTGCGGTCGTGCCTTTGCGCCCGCACCGGGGCCGTACTCCCAGACTGGCATCGAGACTTCCTCGCCGCCGGCCAGCCTCCCGGCGGCTGGCCGGCGCTACCGCCCGCCGAGCCCTACCTCTGGCGCCACCTCGCCTACCACCTCGCCGAGGCCGGCTCCCGGGCCGAGCTGCGCACGCTCCTGCTCAACTACGCCTGGCTCGAGGCCAAGCTCGCCGCCACCGGTGTCAATGCTCTGCTGGCCGACTTCGACGCCCTGGGCGACGATCCCGAGCTCCGCCTAGTCAAGGGCGCCCTCCGCCTCTCTGCCCACGCCCTGGCCGAGCACCCCGAAGAACTCCCCAGCCACCTTGTCGGCCGCCTTATCCGTCGAGCCGAGCCGGGGGTGGTTGCTCTTCGCGATCGAGCCCACCCGACAATGCCCCGCCCCTGGCTACGCCCGCTCGGTACGGGGTTGGCATCGGCAGGGGGTGCACTGGTCCGCATCCTCACGGGCCACTCCAGGGGCGTCTCAGCACTCGCGGTCCTGCCCGACGGCCACGTCGTCTCCGGCTCCGACGACTGCATGGTGCGAGTCTGGGACCTCCTCACCGGTGAGACCACCTGCACCCTCGAAGGCCACTCGGAGTCGGTCACCGCCGTGGCGGTACTGCCAGACGGCCGCGTCGTCTCCGGCTCCGTCGACCGCAACCTGCGGGCCTGGGATCTCGCCATCGGCGAGACCACCTGCATCCTCGAAGGCCACTCGGAATGGGTCCGCGCGGTGGCGGTACTGCCCGACGGCCGCGTCATCTCGGGCTCCGACGACCGCACCCTGCGGGTCTGGGACCTCGCCACCGGCGAGACCACCTGCACCCTCAAAGGCCACTCGGCCTTGGTCACCGCCGTGGTGGTGCTGCCCGACGGCCGCGTCGTTTCCGGGTCCGACGACCGGACCCTGCGGGTCTGGGACCTCGCCACTGGCGAGACCATCAGGACCCTCGAAGGCCACTCGGGCTGGGTCCACGCAGTAGCGGTGTTGCCCGACGGCCGCGTCGCCTCAGGCTCCGCCGACCGGACCCTGCGGGTGTGGGACCTCGCCACCGGCGAGGCTACCTGCACCCTCGAAGGCCACTCGGACTGGGTCGCCGCGGCGGCGGTGCTGCCCAACGGCCGCATTGCCTCCGGCTCCGCCGACCGCACCCTGCGGGTCTGGAACCTCGCCACCGGCGAAACCACCTGCATCCTTGACGGCCACTCGGCCTGGGTCACCGCGGTTGCGGTGCTGCCCGACGGCCGCGTCGTCTCCGGCTCAACCGACCGCACCCTGCGCGTCTGGGACCTCGCCACCGGCGAGACCACCTGCACCCTCGAAGGCCACTCGGAATGGGTCCGCGCGGTGGCAGTGCTGCCCGATGGTCGCGTTGTCTCGGGCTCCGACGACCGCACCCTGCGAGTCTGGGATCTCGCCACCGGCGAGACCACCTGTGCCCTCGAAGGCCACTCGGTTTGGGTCACCGCCATGGCGGTGCTAGCCGACGGTCGCGTCGTCGCCGCCTCCGACGACCGCACCCTGCTGTCGGCGGCGGCGAGAAAGCGCGGGATTCCGGTGAATAGCGCGGCGACCGCCAAGGCGGCCTGTTGACGAGTCGATGGCCTCCGGTTTCAGCATCATCCCCGCCGGGTGGGGGGTTGGGCGCAGGCGGGCGCTCGGCCGGCGGGAGCCGCAAGTGACAGCGGGAGGGCTTTCCGCTAGAAGGGTGGCGCTGCCAAGAGACAGCGAAGGCCCAGGGACTCGACTTGGCCGGTCACCCTGGGCCTTCTTTCAGAAGCACGGCGTTGCCACCGCGTCCTACCCCGCAGTATCGCCGGGATTCTGAGCGCCGTCTAGCCCCTTCGGCAGCCGAAAGGGCTGTCGATGCGGGAGGACTTCCGGCTGTTTGCTTGCGCTCGGTGTCACCGGTTGGTGGCGATCTGCTCGTTTTGCGATCGCGGCCAGTGGTACTGCGGCAGATCCTGCTCGCTGGAGACTCGTCGGGAGCTGTCGCGAGCAGCGGGACGGCGCTATCAAGCCACCCGGCAGGGTCGCCGGACACACGCGGCCCGGCAGGCACGATTGCGCCAAAGGCAGCAGCGCGCACCAAGCCCACAAGAAGAAGTGACGCATCAGGGTACCCCCGAGATGGCGAAGGGGATCACACTGCGAGTCGTGGTCGCCGAGCCATCGTTTACGGACAGCTGGCGGGTGTTGCAGGTGGAGAGCGCGGCGGAGCGACGCTGGGTCCTGTGCCACTTCTGCGGCAGCCGTTGTCGTCCCTACGCCCGACGTGAGCCGCTGCGGTGGCGCCGGCGGGTTCGACGGCGAGGCCTGACAGAAAGGTCTGGCGATGATCTCTGCTGAGCAGCAGGCCAGGATATTGCGGTTGTACCACGCTGAGAAGTGGCCGCTGGGCACCATCGCTCGCCATCTCGGAGTGCACCACACCACGGTGCGGCGGGTGGTCGTGCGTGGCGGAGCACCTGAGGCGGCGCAATCGCAGCGGCCCTCTCAGGTCGAGCCATTCCTGGCCTTCATCCTGCAGACCTTGGAGCAATATCCGTCGCTCCACGCCAGCCGGTTATTCGAGATGGTCAAGCAGCGAGGCTATCCCGGCCGGCCTGATCATTTTCGGCACCTGGTGGCGTTGTACCGGCCGCGAGCTTCGGCCGAAGCCTACCTGCGGCTCCGGACCCTACCCGGCGAGCAGGCACAGGTAGATTGGGCGCACTTCGGCAAGCTCCGCCTCGGTTCGGGAGTGCGTCCGCTCGTTGCTTTCGTCATGGTGCTGAGCTGGTCGCGCCAGATCTTCCTGCGGTTTTTCCTCAGCGAGCGCTTGGAGAACTTCCTCCGCGGGCACCAGGCCGCCTTCGATGCCTGGCGTGGGACAGCGCGGGTCCTGCTCTACGACAATCTCAAAAGCGCGGTGCTCGAGCGCCGCGGCGATGCCATTCGCTTCCATCCAACGCTGCTCGACTTTGCCGGCCACCACCGCTTCGAGCCGCGGCCCGTGGCGGTCGCACGTGGTAACGAGAAGGGCCGCGTCGAGCGCGCCATCGGCTATGTACGCCGATCCTTTTTCGCCGCCCGGAAATGGTTGGACCTGGAGGATCTCAACGCCCAGGCCGCGCAATGGTGCGACGGAGTGGCCGCCGACCGCCGTTGCCCGGAAGAGCCGACGCTCACTGTGCGAGAAGCCTTTGCACAGGAGCGTCAAGCGCTCCTCGCGCTGCCCGACACGGCCTACCCGACGGAAGAGCGGCTGCCGGTGCAGGTGGGCAAGACGCCCTATGCGCGCTTCGACGGCAACGATTACTCGGTGCCGCACACTCACGTCCGACGGACCCTGGTGGCGGTCGCCACTCTCAGGCAGATCCGCCTGCTCGACGGTGTCGAGGTGGTGGCGACACACGCCCGCAGCTACGGCCATAGGGACCAGATCGAAGACGTAGCGCACCTCGAGGCGCTGGTGAGCCACAAGCGCGCCGCCGCAGCTCAACATCGCGGTCTCGACCGGCTGCACCATGCGGTGCCCAGAAGCCAGGAACTTCATCGACTGCTGGCACAGCGTGGAGCGCCTCTCGGCAGCGCGACCGCAGCGCTGTTACGCCTGCTCGACCACTACGGCGCCACCGAGCTCGATCTCGCGATCACCGAAGCCATCGACAAAGGCTCGCCGCATCCCCATACGGTGCGCCTCGTGCTCGAGCGCCACCAGCGCCAGCTCGGGACGCCGCCACTGCTCCCTGTCCAGCTCCCCGCCGATCCGCGCGTCCGTAACCTGGTCGTGCGGCCCCATGAACTGGCCAGCTACGACTCCCTGGCCGAGGAGAACCCCGATGACGGCGACAGCCTCTGATGCACTGCGCCAGCGGGCGCAAAAGCTCGGCTTTTACGGTCTGCTCAGCGACTGGGAAGCGGTCGCGACCGCGCCCTGGATCGAGGAGCTCCTGCGCCGCGAAGAAGCCGGCCGCCAGCAGCGCAGCCTCGAACGTCGCATCCACAACAGCAGGATCGGTCGCTTCAAGCCCATGGCCGACTTTGACTATGCCTGGCCGACCAAGATCGACCGCGAGCAGATCGAAGACCTCTTCACTCTGGGCTGGGTCAACGAGACCGCCAACGCCATTCTCGTCGGACCCAACGGCATCGGCAAGACCATGATCGCCCAGAACCTCGCCTACCAGGCGGTGGTGCGTGGCGCCACGGCCCTCTTCGTCACAGCCAGCGAACTGCTCAACGACCTCGCCGCTCAGGAGGCCACTTCGTCGCTGCAACGACGACTCAGGCGTTATTGCTCGCCGCAGATCCTCGGCATCGATGAGCTGGGGTATCTGTCCTATGACAATCGCCACGCCGACCTGCTCTTCGAGGTGGTCACTCGTCGTTATGGGAAGAAATCTACGCTGATCACGACCAACAAGCCCTTTGCCGAGTGGAACGAGGTCTTCCCGAATGCCAGCTGCGTCGTTACGCTCGTCGACCGGCTCGTCCACCATGCCGAGATCGTCCAGATCGACGGCGGGTCCTACCGCCTCAAAGAAGCCAAGGACGACGCCACCCGCAAGTCCAAGGATCGCGCCACCCGCAGGCGCCACAAGCCCGCCTGACCATCGCCTCCGATCACACCACATGACCTACGCCCAAAAAGTGCTGGCACTCTATCAACGACTCCCCGGCACCCCTCGGCATCCTCGGCGAGCCGATCGAGACCTCGCCCTGGCACTCCAGCAATCAGGGGTTTCCTTCGAACTCGTCAAAGCCGCTCTCCTCCTTGGCTGCGCTCGCCGCGTCCCGGCCGCCGGGTCTCAGCCTACGCCGATCGTCATCCATTCCTTGCACTACTTTCTGCCCATCGTCGACGAACTCCAGCAGCAGCCTCCCGACCCTGCCTACGTCGTCTACCTCGAGGACCAAGTCCGCAAACATCGCAGCCGGGGACAATCCGCTTGAGGCTGGCGGTCGCCGCGCTATTCACCGGAATCCCGCGCTTCCTCGCCGCCGCCGACACCTGCGGGTCTGGAACCTCGCGACCGGCGAGACAAGCACCCTCGAAGGCCACTCGGAATGGGTCCGCGCGGTGGCGGTGCTGCCCGACGGTCGCGTTGTCTCGGGCTCCGACGACCGCACCCTGCGGATCTGGGACCTCGCCACCGGCGAAACCTGCATCCTCGAAGGCCACTCGGAATGGGTCCGCGCGGTGGCGGTGCTGCCCGACGGCCGCGTCGTCTCCGGCTCCGACGACCGCACGCTGCGGGTCTGGGACCTCACCACCTGCGAGACCACCTGTACCCTCGAGGGCCACTCGGCCTCGGTCACCGCGGTGGCGGTGCTGCCCGACGGGCGCGTCGTCTCCGGCTCCGACGACCACACCCTGCGGGTCTGGGACCTCGCCACCGGCGAAACCATCAGGACCCTCGAAGGCCACTCAGGCTGGGTCCACGCGGTGGCGGTGCTGCCCGACGGCCGCGTCGTCTCTGGCTCTGCCGACCGCACCTTGCGGGTCTGGGATGCAGCCACCGGCGCCGCCGCGGCGCGCCTCACCTTGGACGCGCCGCCGACCGCCCTAGCCGTGGTCGGCGAGCGGGAGATCGCCCTCGGCGACGCTGCGGGCCGCCTCTACCTCCTCCGCCTCGAGGATCCGAGCTAGCAAAGACGCCGGCCGCGACACCCTACCTCGCACTGTGGGCGCCGGCCTGAAAGGGTGGATTCTGACCGGTGAGGCCGCGCTCCCCGACGCATTGGTGCGGAGCGGGAGAATGCAGACCCGTGGAATCAAAAATGAGCTGCGAGCGACGTGTCAACGCTCCGCGCAGAGGAGCGTCTCTCCATTCGCGTGCGTCAGCACGCGCCGAGTTTCTATAGCCGCCGCCGATCTGCGCCGCCGCGCCGACTTCGTGATTTCTCATTCGGGCTTCCGCCCCAGGGGCCGCCCTGGAAACGCCGGACGGTCTTCGACCTTGAGGTGCCAGCGGTGCCTCGATCCCGCATACTGGTGTGTGCAGGCCGGCCCATCGCGAAGGCGCGCACGCGCCGGCGCGCCGCCGATGGCCCCTTGGGGGCGACGACCCTCGCGCCTCTTGACATGAATGCCGCTTGGTGATATTCTAAACATGCCACCCAATAAGCGTCTTGGCGGTGCAACGTCAAGGAGCCTTATTTGGTGGCTTTCGGTCTTTTAGGGGGAACGCCAGGACTGCGAGGAAACAATTATGACATACCGAGAACCCAAGGTATTCTTAACGTACTCGTGGGAGTCTGAGGAACATAAGCGGTGGGTGAAGGATCTGGCTACCCGCTTGAGAAGCTCAGCCGGGATTGACGTCAGTCTCGACGAATGGGAGGTGAGGCTTGGCGACCCGTTTGCTCATTTCATGGAGAAGTCGGTACGCGAGTCTGACTTCGTGATCTGTGTGTGTACGCCCGCCTACAAGAAGCGCTTTGACGATCGCGAAGGGGGAACCGGATTCGAGGCTAATATCATGACGGCCGAAACACTTCAACTTAGGAATCAGCGCAAGTTTATCCCGCTTCTTCGGATAGGAGAGCCCTTAGGTTCGCTGCCAACCTGGCTCTTGGGGAATCGGTATATTGACTTCAGCGGTGATCCTTATTCCGAAGAGCATTACGCCTACCTTGTATCGACCCTCTACGGGATCTCGCCGCAGGCTCCTCCAGTTAGACAGGCAAATGCCAGACCCGATCAACTGGCACCCGATTCGATAGCACGCCAGGAAAGCTACTCTGACTTTCTAGCGTCTGCCTTTAAGGTATTTGAGCAAGGCAAGTGCAGGCTTCTTCTTTTGGCGAAGAACAACGAGGCGAGCAGGCTCCTCCTACCTGGTGTGGTGCGTGAGCAAGAACATTACTCTGAACGCGTAAAGCTTCTCGCACTGACATTTGGAGCCGAGAGCTCGAGCGCAGTTAAGACAGCAGCTGGCCCTATGGCTGTCTTCGTCAACCTGGCAATGGTTTTCTCGCATCACCCTGACCTTTCGCCTAAGTTTGAGGAAGTGCATGCCCAATTCAACAAAGCGCTTCCACCATTCATAAAGGCAGTGCGCGAAGAGGGGGGCCTGAGATGACACCACCTTACCAAGACGGTCGCTATGTGGGCGACACGCGGGGCGTTGGTGAAGGTGATTGGGGACCGCTACCGAGTAGACAGCGGCGTGCTACTGGCGTGCTGACGCACGCTGGGATGACCAAAAACCGCTCCGGCGGTGCCGGGTTCGGCGCTTGACCGCTCACGGCCGCGGAGGGCGATCGGGAGGAGAGGCCGGGGAGGTTGGACGTGCGAGTGATTCGATGCCGAGGAAGACCAGGGCTTCTTTCTCTCCGCCCGGTGCCTGGCGGAAAAAGCGCCGGCCATCGGAAGTCTCTTCGGCCAGGTATTCGAGGAGGCGCAGGGCGTCGCGGATCACGGTCGCCTTGCTCTCCGCACCCAGCAGCTCCGTCAGGCGCTCGAGCCGTTCGTAGAGCGCGGGGCTGAGGTCGACCGTGATCCTGACCTTGCGGCCCTCCCCTTTCATCGGACGGCCCCATGGCTCAACGCCCCCCGCGAGGCGGCCGGACGAGCGCTCCGAGGATGAACAGGAAGATGTCTTTGATCGATGACAGCAGATCGCGAGCGAGGGACTTGTCGTGGTCCAACAGCATCTCCAGCGCCACGGCGCCAAGCAGAGCCACGAGGGCGACGGCGAGCCGGGTCAAGAACCTGAAGCGCTGAACTTCGACGTCGACCCGCAGCGTGCCATGCCATGGACGGCCGACCTGAACGCGGCGTGGCCGGCGAGCGCGGGCTTTGCTGGTCTTGCGTGTTCCTCTCTTGCTGTCCACGTTGCCTCCCTTTCCAATCAAGACCGAGAGCACGGTGATGAGGGAAGGAAGGCGAGGCGTCATCGTCATCCGCAGATGGCGAGGCAGTTACGGTGCGGCAAGCACTTCGTGGCCGATGGACGATCCGTGTGAGGTTGCGGCCGGCCAGGGCGCAGCAGCGGCGCTGGCAAGTGGCTGCCACCGAACCGTAAATGGACCGGAGCCGCCGGCGGAAGGCGCGCAGGTGCTGGCCGAAGACCTCGCGAACACGAAGCTTCGAGCGGATGCCTTGCTCGAAAAGCTCGTCTAGGCGATCGTAATACTCGATCTGGGGCCAAAAAGCTTCTACGCTGGCCGAGATCGGCGGAACGACGGTTGGGAAGAGGATGCCGGATGCGTTGGCAAATGCTTCTGTGGTCGTCGAGGAGGAGGCAGAGGGCGGGTCTACGCAAGCGGAGACTTGAGCCTGGATCAGGTCAACAAGCTCTTGCCATTGTGCCTTGTTGGCTGCCGAGAAGAACGACGCGGCAGCCTGTTCGATGAGAGCGGAGCTTTGAGTCTGGGCCTGATCCAGAAGCTCGTGCCATCCGCTGTGCGCCACGCTCGGCGCGAGGCGCTGGCAGAGTTCGTCGGCATCATGCTGGAGCCGGCGGCGAAGCTCGGCTACCCAGACGTGGTCCTCATCACGGTGGGAGTAGGCGAGGAAACCAATGGGGCTTCGTCCCTCTGGCGATCGGGAGCTCACGAGACGATCCTACTGCAAATCGCAGTAATCTTGTCAAGCAGGTGGTGGGCCCCAGCGAAGTCCGCAGGAACTCCTGCGGGGGCCGCCGCCGCTCGGAGGGCGGCGAGATCGGCTGGAGCGGCGCCTAGCGCGGTGAAGGACGAGGGCGTGTTTGCCGACCGCTGTCATGAAACAGAGGCTGGTCTGGCCGCGATCGACCTCCGGCCTCCCGCTCACGACAGCCTCCGCTCGATCTCTTCTCGACCAGCGCCCCCCATGTCGAACTACCCCGATGTTACCCCTGCCCCGATGTGGATCTCACAGCCACATTGCCATCAGGCCCCCTTCCTGGCCCCAGCCGCGCTACCTAATGCCAATGACTGCTGCAGTCGCTGCTAGGACTCAACGGCCTTTTGGTCCCGTTGATACTCGATCCGACACGGCCCAGCGACAGCCCAGGCAAGAATCGGCGGTCCAGGGACCAACCTGATGATCCACCTAAGTTATGCTTATCGTGACATTTAACTGGTGCCCAGGGGCGGAATTGAACCGTCGGCCGTGCGCCAAGAAGGCGCGGAAAGGAGGCCGGATGGCCACCTGAAGCAGCCGTGCTGCACCAGAGATGGGGGCAGGCCCCCCGGACTCGGGCTGCAGGGCCAGAGTCCAAACCACCGGGAGCTGCTCCGGCCCAATGGCCGGCGTGGTGAGCGTCCCGGTCCAAGGGCGGGTGTCAACCCGCTCAGGGTAGGCGCTGAGAAGACGAACGGGAGTGAACCGTTGAAGAGGTGTCGAAAGTTCAGGGATGTCGCCGAAACCGGGCTCCGGTCAATGGCCCGGGACCAAGTTCGGGGGATTGCCTGCTGACTGCCCGAGCGGCGACCGGCATAGAGACGGCGTGAGCCAGCGCAGGCTCCGATGCGGAACGTGGGAACCTCCTGCCTCGATGCCAAGGGAGACCTCCAAGTGGTGGACCCACAAGGAGTTGAGTACCGATGCGAGGCGGAGGGGGCGGACGGGCTCGTAGGAGCGACGAAACCGGGTAATGCCGGCAGAGCAAAGGAGCCCGACGATTCAGCCAAGGACAGAGGTCAACCAGTAATGGGAGGAACCGATGCATGAGGCGAAGCCTTACCAGATTCCGAAGCGACTCGTGTGGGAAGCGTACCGGCGGGTGAAGGCAAACCGCGGTGCGGCGGGCACCAATCCCTGGAGGATCTGGCGCAACTCGTCAATCCATCAGTACGCGGCTGGATGAACCACTAGGGGCGGTTTTACCGCTCGCAGTGCGTTCGGGTCCTCCAGCACCTCAATGAGGTGCTGGCCACATGGGCACGGCGGAAGTACAAACGGCTGCGCCGCCGCCGGCGTGCTTCAGCCCACTGGCTGGGGCGCATCGCGCGGCGGAGCCCGATGCTGTTCGTGCTGTGGGAACTCGGGGTGCTGCCGGAGGCCGGATCGTAAGAGCCGGATGAGGCGAGAGCCTCACGTCCGGTTCCGTGAGAGCGCGGGGGTGAGATTCCCCCGCGCCACTCGACCCGTGATTTTCAGTCTCCGCTCAGGGCATGCGAGAGCCGCCTTAGTCCCTCCTCCACGTCCTCGGGGCGCACCGCGAAGCCTAGACGGAAGTGGTTCGGATGGTCGAAGAAGCGGCCGGGGACGATCGAGGTCTCGCGGCGGCGCAGGCGGTCGTGGAGGTGCTGGCTGTCGCCCTCCCGCAACAGGCGGGGGAAGGCCATCATGGTTCGCTCGGGCAGCACCGCGGCGAGCCACTGACGGTGCTGGTCCAGGAACTCCTGCACCAGGCGCCGGTTGGGATCGAGGATCGCTCGCGCCCGGGCGGCGAGGCGCGGCAGCTGGCGGAACGCGGCCAGGGCCAGGGCGTCGCTCGGCATCGAGTGGGTGGCGGCCATGAAGTCGTTGATCCGCCGCAGACGCTCCATCACGTCCGGCGGCCCGAGCACCCACCCGCAGCGCAGCCCGCTCAGGCCGTAGCACTTGGTCAGGCTGCTGGTGGTCAGGACGTTGGGTCCGAGGTGAACGTGGCTGGTTGGCCGCGGTCCCTTCGGCTGCGCGGCGTCCGCGGGCCCGTCCGACATTGCAGCCTCCGGAGGCGCGGCGTCCGACAGTGCGGCTTCTGGCAGCGCCGGGTCCTCGCCGTCCCAAATGTCCCTGTACACCTCGTCGACCAGCAACAGGGCGCCGGCGCGAGCGGCGTGGCGGCCGATCTCCGCCACCTCGGCGGCCGGTGCCAGGACGCCGCTGGGATTGTGGGGATTGGTCAGCACCACGAGGCGGACGCGCCCGGCGCCGGGCGCGTCGAGCTGGGCGCGGACCTCGTCCGGGTCGCAGCGGTAACCATCCTCGAAGCGGCGCTGGAAGCGGCGGAGACGCGCTCCCAGCCAGGAGAGGGCGGCGAGCAGCGGCTCGTAGGTCGGCTGCTCGATCAGTACCTCGTCTCCCGGTTCGACCAGGGCGGCGAAGGCGAGGAAGTTGGCACCCGAGGTGCCCGGCGCCGTCACCACCTGCTCGGGACGGACACCGTAGCGCGCCGCGATGGCCGCCAGCAGCGGCCGGTAACCGTCGTGGTTGGGACCGTTGATCTCGAGGTCGGCAGGCGACAACTCCAACTCGTCCGTGCGGCAGCCAAGCAATCCGCTGTTGGCCAGGTTGTAGCGGGCCGCCGCGTGCTGCTTGGCCCAATGCATGTAGACGCTGCCGTGAGCTCTCCCTCCTCGTCCCTCCTGGTCCCTCATGGTCACGCCGGTGGCAGCGCCCGCCGCCGCTGGCGGACGGCCCGCCTCCGCCGCCGCTGCCAATCGCGCCGATCGGCGGCGGTCGGCGGCGCTCCACAGCAGGTAGACGGGGACTCCGGCGGCGAGGATCGCCGAGCACAGCAGCGCATCGCGGGTCTCGGTGAAGAAGAGGTTGAGCACGATGCCGACCCCGGCCAGGGTGAAGACGATCGGCACCCAGGGATAACCGGGAGTGGGGAAGGGGCGAGGCGCCCCCGGCAGCTTGCGGCGGAAGACCAGCAGCGCCGCCCCGGCGAGGGCGAAGAAGATCCAGTCGGCGAAGACCGCGTAGGCGAGCAGGCGCTCGTAGCTGCGGCTGAGCGCGAAGGCGGCGGCGAGGCCGCCTTGCAACAGGATCGCCGCCACCGGTACCCGGAAGCGCGGGCTCAGCCGTGCCAGCCTGCGGAAGAACAGGCCGTCGGCGGCCATGGCGTAGTAGACCCGCGGCGCGGTGAGCAGCGCCAGGTTCAGGAAGCCGAAGGTCGAAACCACCACCAGGGCGCCGATCAGGCGGCCGCCTAGGCTGCCGAAGACCTGCCTCGCGGCGTCCGCCGCCGGCGTCCGGCTGGCCGCCAGCACCGGTGCCGTCAGCACGTGCAGGTAGGCGAGGTTGGCGCCGACGTAGAGCACGATCACGCAGGCGACGCCGAGCAGGATCGAGCGCGGCAGGTTGCGCTGCGGATCCCGCACCTCTTCGGCGACGAAGTTGACGTTCTGCCAGCCGCCGTAGGAGAACATCGCCGGCACCAGCCCGGCAAAGAAGGCGGAGAGCAGGAAAATGCCGTGGACGCCCGGCGGCGCCAGCGGCCGGATCACCAAGCCGGAGGAGTGCGGCGAGACCAAGAACACGCCGAGGATCAGCGCCGCCAGCACCAGCACCTTGCCAAAGGTGATGACGTTGATCACCACCGCCCCCGGGCGAACCCCGAGGGCATGGAAACCCGCCAGCAGCAGCATCACCGCCGCCGCCAGCCACGGCACCAGCGACCGTGGCAGGCCCGCGAGCTGGGACACGTACTCCGCGAACGCCACCGCCACCGCCGCCGTCGCCCCCGACTGGACGATGAGCAGCAGCGACCAGCCGTGCAGGAACGCCACCATCGGGTGGAAGGCCTCGCGGAAGAAGGCGTACTGGCCGCCCACCCGCGGCATCACCGTGCTCAGCTCCGCGAACACGAACGCCCCCAGCAGCGCGATGGCGCCGCCGCCCACCCACACTCCGACGATCAGGAAGGGCGTCCCGACGGCCTGCGCCACCACGTAGGGATTGATGAAGATGCCCGAGCCGACGATGCCGCTGATGACGATCATCGTCGCGTCGAACAGGCCGAGCCGCCGCGCGAACGACGGCCGGGCGCCGGCGGCGGGCTCTTCGCCGAGCGTCGAGGCGGCCGGAGCCGCTGGCAAGAGGGGGCGGCGGTCGCCCTGCTCGCTGGAAGGCGTGATCAGGCCACTGATGGTAGCAGGTCCTGGGCGCAAGATCAGGCGCCGCCGGCACCTTGCGGGCCGGCCCGATTTCGGGCTATCCTCGTAATTGTGACCAGGCTAGTAATCTAGTCCATTAATCTAGTCAATATCGACCACTGCCGCTCCGGAGGCGCCTTTGCCCACCCCCCAGCTGGTTGAACCCGCCGCCCCTGCCGTACCAGAAGCCTCCCCCGTCGCCGTGCGCCCGGGGCCGCTCGCCGTCTACTACGAGCATCCGGTCTGGTTCGAGCGCCTGTTCGCCGAGCTGGACCGGCGCGGCACGCCCTATCTCAGGGTGGATCCCGCAACGCACTTCTACGACCCGGGAGAGCTCGCCGCCGACCGGCGCTTCCCGGTGCTGTTCAACCGCATGAGCCCGTCGGCCTACCGGCGGAGCCATGCCGAGATCTTCTACACCCTGCATTACCTCGCCGGCCTCGAGCTGGCCGGCAAGCGCGTCGTCAACGGCGTCAAGGCGTTCCGCCACGAGACCTCCAAGGCGCTGCAGCTGTCACTGCTGCGGTCGCTCGGCCTGCCGGCGCCCGCAGCGCGCGTCTTCCATCATCCTGCCCAGGCCGCGGCGGCGGCGGCGGGGCTGCGCTTCCCGGTGGTGGTCAAGCCCAACGTCGGCGGCAGCGGCGCCGGGGTGACCCGCTATGACTCGCCCGCCGAGCTGGCGGCCGCGGTGGCGGCGGGGACGATCGACCTCGGCCTCGATCACGTTGCGTTGGTGCAGGAGTTCATCCCGGCGCGCGGCGGCCACATCACCCGCCTCGAGGTGGTCGGGGGGCGCTTCCTCTACGGCATCAAGGTCTTCCTGACCGGCGAGACCTTCGACCTCTGCCCGGCCGACATCTGCAGGACGACCGGCGGCGTCGAGCTGGGCGGCGCCTGCGCGGTCGAGGCGCCGAAGGCCGGGCTGCGCGTCGAAGGCTTCACCCCGGCGCCGGCGATCGTCGCCGACGCCGAGCGGGTCATGCGCCAGGCGGGCATCGACGTCGGCGGCATCGAGTACCTGATCGACGACCGCGACGGCCAGCTCTACTTCTACGACGTCAACGCGCTCTCCAACTTCGTCAGCGACGGGCCGCGCGTCGTCGGCTTCGACCCGTTCGTGCCGCTGGCCGACTATCTCGAGGAGGAGGTGCGCCATGCCAGTTGATCGCTCCACCGCCCCTGCCGCGACGCCGGCGCCCGGGATGCGCTTCGGCTACTGGCTGCCGGTCTTCGGCGGCTGGCTGCGCAACGTCGCCGACGAGGGCATGGCGGCGAGCTGGGACTACGTCAGCCGCCTCGCCCGCCGCAGCGAGCGGATCGGCTTCGACGTGACGCTGCTCGCCGAGCTCAACCTCAACGACATCAAGGGGGTCGAGGCCCCCGCCCTGGACGCCTGGTCGACCGCGGCGGCGCTGGCCGCGGTGACCACCGAGCTCGAGCTGATGGTCGCCGTCCGGCCGACCTTTCACCTGCCGGCCCTGCTCGCCAAGCAGGCGGCCAACATCGACCACATCAGCGGCGGCCGGTTGTCGCTCAACGTCGTCTCCTCGTGGTGGGCGGACGAGGCGAGGATGTACGGCGTCGAGTTCGAGCAGCACGACGACCGCTACGCCCGCACCGCCGAGTGGCTGGAGGTGCTCGACGGCGTCTGGTCGCGCGATCACTTCTCCTACGCCGGCCGCTTCTACCGGGTCGCCGACAACGTGCTGCGGCCGAAGCCCCTGGCGCGGCCGTCGCGCCCTCGCCCGGTGCTCTACGCCGGCGGCGAGTCCGAGGCGGCCAAGGAGCTCATCGCCGGCCGCTGCGACGCCTATCTGATGCACGGCGATCCCCCCGAACGGATCGCCGCCAAGGTCGCCGACATGTCGGCGCGCCGCGCCCGCCATGGCCTGCCGCGGCTGCGCTTCGGAGTCGCCGGCTACGCCGTGGTGCGCGACTCCGAGGCCGCGGCCAAGGCCGAGCTGGCGCGCATCACCGACGTGCAGCAGAGCGCCGCCGGCTTCGCCAACTTCCAGCAGTGGCTCGCCGGCACCCAGCTCGAGCAGCAGCTCTCGATCGCCGACTACTCGGTGTCGAACCGCGGTCTGCGCTGCGGCCTGGTCGGCACCCCGGAGCAGGTGCAGGAGCAGATCGTCCGCTTCGAGGACGCCGGCGTGGACCTGCTGCTGCTGCAGTTCAGCCCGCAGCTCGAAGAGATGGAGCGGTTCGCCGAAACCGTCATCCAGCCGCTGGCCAAGCGCGCGGCGGCGCCGGCGCCGGCGGTGGCGGCGACCGGGTAGGGGAGCAGGGGCAGCGGAGGTGATCCGCCGCCCTCAGCGCTTGCCGGGGAACAGAATGGCGGCGCCCGACGGCAGGTCGGCGTCGCTCCAGCCGCCGCCCACCGCCTTGACCAGGTTGACCGCGGCGGTCATGCGCCGGGTCTGGATGTTCACCGCCGTGACCTCGTCGGCCAGCGCCGCGGCCTGTGCGGTGATCACCTCGAGGTAGGTGGTGATGCCTCCCTGGTAGCGGTAGTTCGAAAGCGCCAGCGACCGCTCGGCGGCCGCGACCGCCACGGCCTCCTGGGTCGCCTCGGCGTCCAGCACCCGCAGCGCCGAGAGGTTGTCCTCGACGTCCTGGAAGGCGGTCAGCACGTTTTGCCGGTAGGCCGCCACCGCGGCGTCGTAGTTGGCCTTGGCCTGCTCGGTCGCGGCATGCAGCCCGCCGCCGTTGAACAGCGTCTGCACCGCCGAGGCGCCGAGCGACCAGAAGCGGCTGGGCCAGTCGAAAAGGGTCGAGAGCGCGGTGCTCTCGAAACCGGCCGCGCCGGAGAGCGACAGCGTCGGATAGTACGCCGCCACGGCCACGCCGACCTGGGCGTTGGCCGCCGCCATCCGGCGCTCGTTGGCGGCGATGTCGGGGCGCCGCTCGAGCAGCTCTGAGGGTAGCGCCACCGGCACCACCGGCGGCTTGACGGCGATCGGCGCGGCGGAGATGGTCAGCTCGGCGGGTGGCTTGCCGATGAGCACGGCGATGGCGTGCTCGAGCTGCGTCCGCTGCACGTCGAGGTCGATCGCCTGCGCGCGCGTGGTCTCGAGCTGGGTCTGCGCCTGCGCCACGTCCACGCCCGAGGCGATGCCCTGGTTGTAGCGGTTGGTGGTCAGGTCCAGCGCCTTCTGGTAGGCGCCGGCGGTGGTGGTCAGCAGCTGGCGCTCCGCGTCCAGGCCATGCAGCTGGAAGTAGTCGACCGCCAGCTCGGCCTGCATGCTGAGGCGCATCGTCTCGAGGTCGCCGGCGCTGGCCTGCGCGGTGGCGACGCTGGATTCGACCTGCCGGCGGATCCGCCCCCACAGGTCAACCTCGTAGGAGACGTCGATCGGCACCTCGAAGACGCTCACCGTGCCGCTGGTCGCCGCCGCCGCGGCCGGCGCGGCGGTCGCCCCGGTGCCGCCGGTCGTGCCGGTGCCGCCGGCGGTGGCGCCGGGCACCACCGTCGCGCCGGTGCGGCCGGTGTTGCTGCGCGAGCGGCTCGCCGAGGGCGCCGCGGTCACCGTCGGGAAGAGGTTGGCCCGCGCCACCCCCGCCGCCGCCCGCGCCGCCCGGAACTGCGCCTCGGCCTGCGCGATCGACTGGTTGGAGACGGACACCTGCTCCTCGAGGGCGTTGAGCTGCGGATCGCCGAACAGCTCCCACCACCTGCCGCGCGGCAGCTGGTCGCCCGGCGTCGCGGTCTTCCAGTTGGGCGGCGGCGGCTCCTTGAACGCGGCCGGTGCCGTCGTCGGCGGCCGGCGGTAATCCGGCCCCACCATGCACCCCGACCCCGCCAGCAGCACCGCGATCCCGCAACCAGCGACGGTGGCGCCGAGCGCGCCGCGGCCGCGCCGGCGGTCCGCCCCCGCCCCCCTTGCACGATTCGATCTCATGAGCGACTCAAGCCTCCTGGCCTGCCGGCGCCGCCGGACGCGGTGTCTGGGGCCGGTGGAGCCGGTGCTGCCGGCGGCCGCGCACCCGTTGCCACCAGATCTGCAACCGGTCGAAATAGAGGTAGACCACCGGCGTCGTGTACAGCGTCAGGGCCTGGCTGAACAGCAGGCCGCCGACGATGGCGATGCCCAGCGGGCGGCGCAGCTCCGAGCCGGTGCCGAGGCCGATCGCCAGCGGCAGCCCGCCCAGCATCGCCGCCATGGTGGTCATGGTGATCGGGCGGAAGCGCAGCATGCAGGCCTGGAAGATGGACTCCTCCGGCGACTTGCCCTCGCTGCGCTCCACCTCGATGGCGAAATCGATCATCAGGATGGCGTTTTTCTTGACGATGCCGATCAGCAGGATGATGCCGATCAGCGCGATGACCGAAAGCTCGGTGCGGGTGAGCAGCAGCGCCAGCAGCGCGCCGACGCCGGCCGAAGGCAGCGTCGAGAGGATGGTCACCGGGTGGATGTAGCTCTCGTACAGCACGCCGAGCACGATGTAGACGGCGAACAGCGCGGCGGCGATCAGCAGCGGCTCATTGGCCAGCGACGCCTGGAACGCCTGCGCCGTGCCCTGGAAGTTGCCGTGGATGTCGGACGGCAGGCCCATCTGCCGCTCGGCCTTCTCGATGGTGGTGACCGCGGTGCCCAGCGCCACGCCGGGCGGCAGGTTGAACGACAGGGTGACCGACGGGAACTGCGCCGAGTGATTGATGGTCAACGGCGCGGTCGACGCCTGGTATCGGGTGAAGGCGCTGAGCGGCACGAGATTGCCGAAGTTGGCGCTGGCCGGGTTGGTCGCCTTGGCGTAGATGTATTTCAGGCCGTCCGGGTTCTGCCAGTACTGGGGCGCCACCTCCATCACCACGTGGTACTGGTTGAGCGGCTGGTACATCGTCGAGACCTGGCGCTGCCCGAAGGCGTCGTAGAGCGTGTTGTCGATCACCAGCGGCGTGATGCCGAGGCGCGACGCGGTGACCCGGTCGATGGCCAGCGTCGCCTCCAGCCCCTTGTTCTGCTGGTCGGTGTTGACGTCGGTCAGGATCGGGATCTGCCGCAGGCGTTGCAGCACCTTGGGCGCCCAGCGCAGCAGCTCGTCGGTGTTGTCGCCCTGCAACGTGTACTGGTACTGGGCGCCGCTGACCCTGCCGCCCACCCGCAGGTCCTGGATCGGCTGCAGGAACAGGCTGACGCCGGGCACGTGCGACAGCTTCGGGCGCAGGCGGCCGATGACCTGATCGGCGGTGGGGTCGCCCTTGCCGCGCTCGCCCTTGGCCTTGAGGCCGACGAACACCCGGCCGGTGTTGACCGCCTGGCCGCCGATGAAGGCGGTGGTCGATTCCACCGCCGGGTCCTTGCCGACGATCGCTGCCAGGGTCGCCATCCGCCGCTGCATCGCCTGGAAGGAGGTGTCCTGGTCGGCCTGGATGGAGCCGTTCATGCGGCCGGTGTCTTGCTGTGGGAAGAAGCCCTTCGGGATCACCACGTAGAGGTAGACCGTGGCGGCCATGGTGATCATGGTGACCAGCAGCGTCAGCGGCTGGTGCCGCAGCACCCAGGAGAGCGAGCCGCGGTAGCCGCGCAGGATGGCGTTGAAGGCCGACTCGCTGGCGTTGTAGAGGCGGCCGTGCCGTTCGTCGCCCTGCGCCTTGAGCAGCCGCGCGCACATCATCGGCGTGGTGGTGAGCGAGACCAGCAGCGACACGGCGATGGCCACCGACAGGGTGACCGCGAACTCGCGGAACAGCCGCCCGACGATGCCGCCCATCAGCAGGATGGGGATGAACACCGCCACCAGCGAGATGCTGATCGACATGACGGTGAAGCCGATCTCCTTGGCGCCGAGCAGCGCCGCCTCGTAAGGCTCCATGCCCTCCTCGAGATGGCGGGTGATGTTCTCGATCACCACGATGGCGTCGTCGACGACGAAACCGGTGGCGATGGTCAGCGCCATCAGCGACAGGTTGTCGATGGCGTAGCCGAACAGGTACATGACCCCGAAGGTGCCGATCAGCGACACCGGCACCGCGACGCTGGGGATCAGGGTGGCGCGGACGCTGCGCAGGAACACGAACACGACGCCGATCACCAGCAGGATCGAGATCACCAGGGTGATCTCGACGTCGCGCACCGAGGAGCGGATGGTGCGGGTGGAGTCGATGATGACTTGCAGATCGATGGTCGGCGGCACCGACGCCTCGAGCTGCGGGATGATGGCGCGGACGGCGTCGACGGTCTTGATGATGTTGGCGCCCGGCTGGCGGAAGATGATGATGATCACCGCCGGCCTGCCGTTGGTGAGGCCGCCGGTGCGGATGTCCTCCACCGAGTCGGTGACCTCGGCGATATCGGCGAGGCGCACGGCGGCGCCGTTGGCGCGGTTGTAGCTGACCACCTGCGGGCGGTACTCGGCGGCCTTCAGCAGCTGGTCGGAGGCGGACAGCGCCCAGGTGTGGCGGATGTCGCCGAGCTCGCCCTTGGGATTGTTGGCGTTGGCGCTGCCGAGCACGGTGCGGACGTCTTCCAGGCTCAGCCCGTTGGCGTTGAGCGCCGTCGGGTTGACCTCCACCCGCACCGCCGGCAGCGCGCCGCCGCCGACGATCACCTGGCCGACGCCGGGGACCTGGGACAGCTTCTGCTGCAGGATCGACGACGCCAGGTCGTAGATCCTGCCGCGGTCCACGAGGTTGGAGGTGAGCGCCATCAGCAGGATCGGCGCGTCCGCCGGGTTCACCTTGCGGTAGTAAGGGTTGCTCGGCAGGTTGGCGGGCAGCTGGCCGCGCGCCGCGTTGATCGCCGCCTGCACGTCGCGGCCGGCGCCGTCGATGTTGCGGCTGAGGTCGAACTGCAGGGTGACGTTGGTCGAGCCGAGCGAGCTCGAGGAGGTCATCTCGGTGATGCCGGCGATGCGCCCGAACTGGCGCTCGAGCGGCGTCGCCACCGAGGAGGCCATGGTCTCCGGGCTGGCGCCGGGCAGGTTCGAGCTGACGTTGATGGTCGGGAAATCCACCTGCGGCAGCGGCGACACCGGCAGGAACTGGTAGGCGATGCCGCCCGCCAGCGCCACCGCCACGGTCAGCAGGGTGGTGGCGATCGGCCGCTCGATGAACGGCGTCGACAGGCTCATGCGCCGCCCTCGACGGGCCTCATGCGCCGCCCTCGGCGGGCCTCATGCGCCGCCCTCGGCCGGCCGCGCCCGGCCGCGTGGGCCGCCCATGGCGAGGGCGGCGTCGAGCTCGGGCGACGCGCTGCCCGTACCGCTGGCGCCGGACGGCCCGGCGGCGGCGCCGGCACGGCCGGAGCGGCGCTCCGACCGCCGGGTGAGGCGCCGCGCCAGGCGATCGAAGGCCAGATAGACCACCGGCGTGGTGAACAGCGTCAGCGCCTGGCTGAAGATCAGGCCGCCGACGATGGCGATGCCCAGCGGCCGCCGCAGCTCGGCGCCGATGCCGCTGCCGAGCGCCAGCGGGATGCCGGCCAGCAGCGCCGCCATGGTGGTCATGATGATCGGGCGGAAACGCAGCAGCGCCGCCTGGAAGATCGCTTCCTCGGGCGGCTTGCCCTCCTTGCGCTCGGCGTCGAGCGCGAAGTCGATCATCATGATCGCGTTCTTCTCGACGATGCCGATCAGCAGGATGATGCCGATCAGGGCGATGACGCTGAAGTCGTTGCCGGTCAGCAGCAGGGCCAGCAGCGCGCCGACCCCTGCCGAGGGCAGCGTCGACAGGATGGTGATCGGATGGATGTAGCTCTCGTACAGCACGCCGAGCAGGATGTAGACGGTGATCACCGCCGCCAGGATCAGCAGCGGCTCGTTGACCAGCGAGGCGCGGAACGATTCGGCGGTGCCCTGGAAGCTGGCCTGGACGCTGGCCGGCATGCCGAGCTGCTGCTGCGCCTTGGTCACCGCGTTGACCGCATCGCCGAGCGAGGCGCTGGGCGCCAGGTTGAACGAGATGGTGGCCACCGGGAACTGCCCCTGGTGGTTGACCGACAGCGGCGCATTGGCGGTCTGCACCTGGGTGAAGGAGCCGAGCGGCACCGACCCGCCGGTGGCGGACTTGAGGTAGACGTCGGCCAGGTCCTCGGGGCGCTGCTGGAACCCGGGCTGCGATTCGATCACCACGCGATACTGGTTGAGCTGGGTGAACATGGTCGAGATCTGGCGCTGGCCGAAGGCGTCGTAGAGCGCGTCGTCGAGGTTCTGCGGCGTGATGCCGAGCCGCGAGGCGGTGGTGCGGTCGAGCAGCAGGCGCGCCTGCAGGCCGGCGTTCTGCTGGTCGCTGGCGACGTCGCGCAGCTCGGGCAGCGCCTGCAGCTTGGTGACGAAGCGCGGCACCCATGACGCCAGCTCGGCGGCGTCGGCGTCCTCGAGGCTGTACTGGAACTCGGCGCGGCTGACCCGGTCCTCGACCGTGAGGTCCTGCACCGGCTGCATGTAGAGCGTGACGCCGGGAACCTTCGCGAGCTGCACCTGCAGCCGCCGGATCAGGTCGCTGGCGTTGATGCCGCGGTCGGCGAGCGGCTTGAGGTTGATCTGGATGCGGCCGCTGTTGAGCGTGGTGTTGGTGCCGTCGATGCCGATGAACGACGACAGGCTCTCGACCGCCGGGTCGGCGAGGATGACCTTGGCCAGCGCCTGCTGGCGGTCGGCCATGGCGCCGAAGGAGATCGACTGCGGCGCCTCCGAGACGCCGAGGATGACGCCGGTGTCCTGGACGGGGAAGAAGCCCTTGGGGATGAAGAGGTAGAGCAGCACGGTCAGCACCAGGGTGGCGACCGCCACCACCAGCGTCGCCGGCTGGTGCCGCAGCACCCAGGTCAGGATGCGGCCGTAGGACTCGATGATGCGCTGGAAGGCGCGCTCCGAGGCGCGGTAGAAGCGGCCTTGCTCGGACTCCGGTTTGTGGCGCAGCAGCTTGGCGCACATCATCGGCGTCAGGGTGAGCGACACCACCGCCGACACTAGGATGGTCACCGACAGGGTCACCGCGAACTCGCGGAACAGGCGGCCGACCACGTCGCCCATGAACAGCAGCGGGATCAGCACGGCGATCAGCGACACGGTCAGCGACATGATGGTGAAGCCGATCTGCTCGGAGCCCTTGAGCGCCGCCTCGAGCGGCGCCATCCCCTCCTCGATGTAGCGCACGATGTTCTCGATCATCACGATCGCGTCGTCGACGACGAAGCCGGTCGAGATGGTCAGCGCCATCAGCGTCAGGTTGTTGAGGCTGTAGCCGAGGGCGTACATGGCGGCGAAGGTGCCCACCAGCGACAGCGGCACGGCGACGCTGGGGATGATGGTGGCGGCCACGGTGCGCAGGAACAGGAAGATCACCATCACCACCAGGGCGATGGTGAGCATCAGCTCGAACTCGACGTCGCTCACCGAGGCGCGGATGGTGGCGGTGCGGTCGGTCAGGGTGGTGATCTGCACCGAGCTGGGCAGCGAGGCGCGCAGCTGCGGCAGCAGCTTGGTGATGCGGTCCACCACCGAGATGATGTTGGCGCCGGGCTGGCGCTGGATGTTGAGGATCACCGCCGGCACCTGGTTCATCCAGGCCGCCAGCCGCAGGTTCTCGGTGGAGTCGGTGACGTTGGCGATGTCCGAGAGCCGCACCGCGTTGCCGTTGCGGTAGGCGACCACCAGCGGCTTGTACTGATCGCTGCTCAGCAGCTGGTCGTTGGCGCCGATGGAGTAGGACTGGTGGCGGCCGTCGAAGGCGCCCTTGGCCTGGTTGACGTTGGCGGCGGCGACGGCGGCGCGGACGTCCTCGAGGGTGATGCCGTAGGAGGACGCCGAGGTCGGGTTCACCTGCACGCGCACCGCCGGCTTCTGGCCGCCGCTGATGCTCACCAGGCCGACGCCCGGCAGCTGCGAGATCTTCTGCGCCAGGCGGGTGTCGGCGAAGTCCTCCACCTTGGAGAGCGGCAGGGTGGTCGAGGTCAGCGCCAGGGTCATGATCGGGGCGTCGGCCGGGTTGGTCTTGCTGTAGATCGGCGGGTTGGGCAGGTTGGCCGGCAGATAGGTGCCGGAGGCGTTGATCGCCGCCTGCACCGACTGCTCGGCGACGTCGATGTTGAGGTCGAGCACGAATTGCAGGGTGATGACCGAGCTGCCCTCGGAGCTGGTCGAGGTCATCTGGTTGAGACCGGGCACCTGCCCGAACTGGCGCTCGAGCGGCGCGGTGACCGCCGAGGCCATGACGTCGGGGCTGGCGCCGGGGTAGAAGGTCACCACCTGGATGGTGGGGTAGTCCACCTCCGGCAGCGCCGACACCGGCAGCAGCCGGAAGGCGATGGTGCCCGCGATCAGCAGGCCCACCATCAGCAGCGACGTGGCGATCGGCCGCAGGATGAACGGGCGAGACGGGCTCACCGCGGGCGGCTCCGGGCGGCGTTGGGATTGCCGGCCGGGTTGGGCCCGGAACCGGCGCCGGGGGCCGTGGTCGGGGCCTTGGGAGACGCCGGATTGGCGGCGCCGTTGGGGGCAGCCTGGCCGGCGGCGGCGCCGGGGGCCGCCAGGCTCACCGCGACCTTCGCTCCGGGGCGCAGCCGATCGACGCCGTCGGTCACCACCACGTCGCCGGCGGCGAGGCCGCCGCGTATCGAGGTGTTGTCGCCCTCGGTCAGCTGCACCGCGACGTTACGCACCTCGACCGTCTGGTCGGGCTTGACGTGATAGACGAAGGTGGCGGTCGGGGAGCGCTGAATCGCCGCGGTCGGCACCAGCACGGTGTTCTGGACGGTGTCCACCAGCAGCCGCGCGTTGACGAACTGGCTCGGGAAGAGCACGTCGGTCTGGTTGGCGAACACCGCGCGCAGGCGGACCGTGCCGGTGGTCTGGTCGATCTGGTTGTCGACCGCTGCCAGCGTGCCGTGGGCGATGAGGTTCTGGTTGTTGCGGTCGAAGGCGTCCACCGCCAGCTGGCGGCCGGCGTGCATCTGCTGCAGCACCTGCGGCAGCCGGTCGGCGGGGATGGTGAAGATGACGGTGATCGGCTGCACCTGGTTGACCACCGCGATGCCGGTGGCGTCGGCGGCATGCACGATGTTGCCGGTATCCACCAGCCGCAGGCCGACCCTGCCGCCGATCGGCGCGGCGATGCGGCAGTAGGCCAGGTTGAGCTTGGCACTCTCGACCTGCGCCTGGTCGCTCTCGATTGCCGCTTCGTCCTGCTTGACCAGGGCCAGCTGGGTGTCGAGCTGCTGCTTGGGGATGGCGTCCTGCTGCATCAGGACCTGGTAGCGCTGCAGGTCGACCTTGGCGTTCTGCAGCGCCGCCTCGTCCTTGGCCTTCTGGCCGGCCGCCTGCATCAGCTGGACCTGGAAGGGGCGCGGGTCGAGCTCGGCCAGCAGCTCGCCCTCCTTCACCAGCTGCCCTTCGTGGTAATCGATGCGCATCAGCTGGCCGTCGACGCGGCTCTTGACGGTGGCGGTGTTGAGCGCCGTGACGCTGCCTAGCCCGGTCACGTAGACCGCGATGTCGCCGGTCCTGGCGGTGGCCCCCACCACCGGCAGTGGCGCCGACGCGGCTGCCTGGGCCTTGGCCGCGGTCGCCTTGGCTGCGGCGCGGCTGTGGCTCGAGATCAGCACGTAGGCGCCGATGGCCAGGACGGCGGCGGCAACCAGCCACGGCCACACCTTCCTCTTGTGCGCGGCTGGCGGCTCCCCGGCGGGCGGCCGGTCGGGCTCGTCGGGGCGTGTCTGTCTACCGGCGTTTCCAGCATTGCCGGCGCTGCGGGTTTCCCGGGGGTCGGGAGACCTGCCGGTGTTTCCGGGGGTGCCGGGGGTGCCCTGAGTGGCTGCGGGCGGGGCTTCCACAGTAGTCGTCTGCGACGGCTCGTCGGTGACCATGACCGGCAATTTTACCTCCCGGGTGCGCGCGTTCCGGGCCGGGCCGCGCGGCGCTCCGGCGCCGCGAATCGCCGGGAGCGCGAGTCCTGTGCTGGACACGATAACGCCGCCCGGGCCGCAGAGTTCCGATGGGTCCGGCAGCCGCGGCGAGACGCTTGGGACAGCATGCAACCGAGGGTCGCCGGCGGCGGGCGGCGCGGTATCCCGCGGCTGCCGATGTCCGTGCAAGAGGCGCGCCCGCCGACTGGTGCGCGGCTGGCCGCGGCGGGTCAGCCGGTTTTGCGGCCGCAACGGGCGACGGCCTGCGCCGCGAGCCAGCGGAGGCGGGGCAGGTCGCCCGAGGCGCTGGCCTGGCCGATCATCCATTCGGCGTCGGCGAGCAGCCGCTCGATCCGTGCGCGCTCGCCTCCCTGGCCGCTTTCGAGCAGGGCGATCGCCAGCCCCAGGCGGCAGGTGACGGCGGCGTAGGGGACCGCCTCCACCTCCGGCTGCGCCCGCTCGAAGCGCGGGACCGCCTCGTCGGCCTCGCCGGCGTCGAGCAGCAGCCAGCCCTCTTCGACGACGACGGCGGCGGTTTCGGACCTGGAGCCGTGCACTTCGAGGAGGCGCACCGCCCGCTCGGCCAGCGCCAGCGCCTCCTCCCAGCGATGCTCGGCCTGCCGCAGCCGGGCGAGCGCGCGGCAGTAGATGGCGCGCGCATAGCCGAGATCCGGCCGCAGCGCGGCCGCGGCTTCGCGCAGGCGGGCCGCCGCCGCCGCCGGCTCGCCGGCGTCGAGGAGGCGAAGCGCCATCTCGCAGCTCACCTCCACCCGCAGCTGGAAGTTGAGCGAGGCGGCGGGGCGCAGGGCCGCCAGGTGGATGGCGATCTTCCGCGCCAGGCCGAGCTGAGCCACCGCCGGCTCCGGCGCCATGTCGCGCGACGCCTCCAGCAGACGCCACACCACTTCGGGAGTCGCGTAGCGGGCGCTGGCCGCCGCCGCCGAGCGCCGCGGCTCGGGCAGCTCCAGGATCTCGGCCACGAGGCGGGGTGCCTGGCGGCGCTCCTGCTCGATCGCCGCGAGGTTGGTTTCGAGCCCGTGGCCGGCCAGTCGTTCCAGGAGGCGCTGGGCCGCCTGCTCGACGAGATCGGCGGCAGCGGCAGGGCTGCCGGCGCCGGACGGATCGGCGGCACCGGAGGCGCCGGCCCGATGCGAGCTCCACGGCGTGTTCGCCTGCCCTGCCAGCCCCGCCTGCCCAGTCCGCCCCGCCTGCCCTGCCTGCCCTGCCTTCCAATATCGATCTGCCATGATGCGGACCGCCGCTAGATCGAAGGTCCGGTGGGGGGGACGGCGGCCGGGCCGGGGGACCGCCTGCGGTCGCGGAGGATCTGGTAGGCCTGTGCCATCCCTTCGAGCGTCACCGTCACCAGCTCCCGGCTGCGCTCGTCCATGGCGGCGATCTCCCGCAGGCACGAGATCAGGCGGGGATCGGTCACCGGCGCGAGGAGGCCGCGGCCGGCCAGCTGATCCAGGCTGACGTCGAGGACCGCCGCCAGCCGAACGAGGACCGAAAGGGGGGGTGTATGCACGCCCGCCTCGTACTTGGCGATGGTCGAGCTGGACACTTCGAGGCGCAATGCAAGGGCGCGCTGGCTCAAACCCCGCTCTTCGCGCAATGACTTGACCCGGGCGCCAACGGCGGCCGCAAGCTCGCCATCAGGAGGCTCCGTCATGAGAGGTTCTTGCATTAGGTCACATAGTGACCTACCCACACCCATTTTGCAACCGCTGGCAGTCGTTCAGTTGCCCTCGGGTTGAGATTGATGAGCAATTCTCATTGCTTCTCCCCGACGGGCAAGGAGGGGTGGGCACGAAAGACATGAGCGTCGCGCAACATGGGTGGCGCGTTTCCGCCCGGAAATTGCGAAACTGGGGGGTGCAAGTACGCGGCCGCTGGACGCCATGAGGGCGCCCAGGCCTCCCCGCGATGAAGGAGGTTGTTATGTCATCTCGTCAGTCCCATCGTCTCGCCGTCAGCACGCTGGTGCTCGCCATCCTGCTGGGCCTGGCGGCTCCCGCCGCCCAGGCCGGCCAGCGCCCCAGTCTCCTGGACGCCCTCGGAGCCAAGGTCCAGACCTGGCTAGCCGCCTGGTTGCCTGGGGGTAGTATTGACAACGCCGGCCTGACCGATCCTAATGGCCGGGCGAAGCGTGGAGGTCAGCTCCCGAATGCCCGGGTTGCCCCGGGGCCGGGTCTCGGAGGTAGGAATGCAGGGCGGGCTCCTGGTGGCGGCAAGATCAGGGTCGAGTGCAGCGGACAGCCAAATCCTGATGGTGGGTGCACTCCTGGGTAGAACCCAGAAGGGAGGCGGAAGGTCCGATCCCTTCATGCCTCCCTTCCTTTGATACGCAATCGATGGCACAATAAGGGTCGAGCCGAGGAATGACCGTGCCTGAGCACTACTCCCCCGAGGATGTCGCTGGCTTCCTAGCAGGACAGCTATCGCCTACGCGACGGCGAGGCTTCATCCGCCATTTGGTAGGTGGATGCACTCGCTGCGCCCACATCCTTGCCAACCAAGGGGGCTGGGCTCCGGCTGAAATATCGGCAAAATCCTATGACGCGCTGACCTCGCCAGCCATTGGGAGGGCGGCCCTACCAGCGGCGACCCCGGAGGATGCTGTCGTGATGCTGACCTCTCTACTTGCTGGCGAGCGCAGCTGGGACGCTCTTTCAGCCTCTGATAGTGCAACTCTCCGAGGCCTCCCCCAGGTGGGGGCGCTGATAGAGGCAGTCCGCTCTCTGCGGAGCCACGATGTTCATGCGACGCTGCGGTTTGCCCGGTTGGCCCGTTATGCAGCGGATCGTTTGAATCCGAAAGAGCTTGGAACTGAGCCAGTCGCCGACCTGCGCGCTCTTGCCTGGGCGGAACTGGCAAATGCGTATCGTATTTGCGACGATCTGCCGCGCTCGAGCCAGGCCATGAATCGCGCGGTGTTCTGGTCGAGTCGCGGGTCCCGTTCCAGCCTCCTGCTGGCGCGAGTTGCCACTCTGCTCGCGGCCCTACTGTCCGCCCAGCGTCGCCTTTCCGAGGCGGTGGAGGTTCTGGGCCTGGTTTACAGGGCTCATGCCCTTGAGGGCCGGCGCCATTTGGCCGGTCGGGCGCTGATTAGCATGGGGCAGTACACGACCTCGGCCGGAGAACCCGGCAGGGCCATCGCCATCATGCGCCAAGGACTCGATCTCATAGATGAGACCCGCGAGCCGGTCCTGGTCGCGCAAGCTCTCCAGGCAATGCTTTGGTGCCTGGCGGATCTTGGTCGATTTCGTGCCGCGCGGCGTTTGCTGTGGAGTAGCAGGGTCATTCTGGACCAGAATAGCAACGCGCTCGACCGGCTCCGGGTGCGTTGGTTGGAAGGTAGGATCTACGCCGGCCTTTGCGACTTTGCCCGGGCCGAGGCCGCACTTCTAGAGACTAGGGCTGGCTTCGCCCAGCGCGAGCAGGTCTACCCCGCGGCCCTCGCCGGCCTGGACCTTGCGACACTATGGGCGCGCCAGGGGCGTTTCGAAGAGGTCCGTGCGCTCGCGCAGGAGATGATCGCCACCTTCCGGGCTCTGCGCATCGCCCGTGAGGCCATCGTCACTCTGCTGATCCTGCAGCGGGCCTGCGTCGGAGACGGTGGCCAACTGCTCGAGATCATCGAGATGGTGGTCACGTTCCTAAATGACTTGGAGCGCCAGCCGGCGCGCCGGAAGGAATAGTCGCGGTCATCTGGCCAGACCCCTGGCCGGAAGCTCTCTTCACCTCGCCCGCCACCCCACCGACGGGCCCATTGGTCGCGATCCTCAGGCCCGACCGACCCCGGCTCGGCCGAAGGGCAAAGAGCTCCGCTCGGCCGGCCCCAGCGCGCCGAGCTCAGCCTACGACGCGGGCTCGATGCTCCCGCCGAGGGATGGCAAACTGGCCTCCGGCAGGACCTTGCCTTCCCGGCGGCGGCGCTCGAGGACCCGGTTCACCGCATCCTCGACCAGGCGATCGAACTCCTCGGGGGAGGGCGGCTCCGCCTCGTCCAGCTGCACCAGCTCGCCGCGGTAACCGACACGCTGGAAGGCGGTCAGGAAATCGGTGGCCGATGGTGGATGATGGGGCAGCAGGTGCGGCCGCTGCTTGGGCCGCGAGGCGATGGCGAAGAACTCCTCCTGCGACATGCCGATGATGCGCAGGATCGCGATGACGTGCCTCAGCTTGAGGTCGACCTGACCGCTGAAGATCCGCCGTAGCGCCTTCGGACCAGCGCCCAGCCGGCGTTCCACCTCGCTGACACTCAGGCCGGCGGCGCGAATCGCCTGCTTCAACAGCCCGGCGTAGCGCCGGACCTCTTCTTCGACTTCCGGGGCGGTCTCAGACATCTTGACTGGATTGTACACGAATTTGGCCCTGTATGGGGCTTTTTTTCTAACCAGCCCCTCAAGAGCCCTTTCAAGCTCACCGCGGACGCCGCGGCGCTGGTTGCCGATCAGGGAGCCGCGAGCTCGCGGACCCTGGCGATCTGGCCCGGTCGGAGGCGGTTGCCGGGATTGGGAAAGAGGCCCTCGGCGGCAATGGTGCGGGTGGCGAGGTCGACCCTGCTGCCGGTCGCGGTCAGCCGGCCCTGTCGGGACGAAGCGGTGCCGCCGCCGAGCTCGAGCTCGAGACTGCCGAAACGCCGCCCGGCATCCGGTCCCGGCCGCAGGCTTTCGAGATAGCGCAGATAGGCCTGCTCGTCGAGTCGGAAGCGCACGCGGATCGGATCGATGCTGGACAGGGTGGCCAGGAGGCTGGTCGGATTGACCAGGTCACCCACCCGCGCCTGGGTGGCGGCGGCGATACCGTCGATCGGTGACCTCACCGCGGTCGCGTCGAGATCGAGCCGGGCCTGCTCGGCTGCGGTCCGCAAGGCGTCGAGACTCTCGCCGGAGTGGGCCTGCACCAGGTCGGCGCGGGCGCGGGCGAGCCGCGCCTGAAACGGCCGCGGGTCGATCTCGAACAGCAGGTCACCCCGGCGCACCAGGCTGCCTTCGCCGACGAATCGCCGCACCACCCGCCCGGCGACGGCGGACCGGACATGCGTATCGTGGCTGCCCGCCATGACCGCCGCCCAATCCTGGCCCGGGGTCGCCGTGGAACGGGTGGACGCGGCCGGCAGGGCAGGAAGGGAGCTCTCCAGGTAGCCAGCGAAGGCCGCGCAACCGGCGGCCGCCAGCAGCGTTGCCAGGAGAAACTTCCCGCGGCGGCAGCCGGTGGTGCCATGCCAGCTTGCCGCCATGCGGTCTTCGGATGGAGCCATCACCCTGTACCCCTCTTGCCGACTCGCGTTGGCGGCGGCAGCAAAGGTTGGAACAACACGCCGAGCTACCAAATCCAACGGTGGCGGCAGCGGAGTTATTTCTGCAATGGCCGGCGCACTACGGGCGCCACCGCGCCGCCATCCCAGATTACGAAGCCAGGTGGGCGGCGGATGATCGACAATCGCGGGAGGCTGAAAGCGGCCGGCGCCAGGCGGGTCGACTGCGATCGGGTGGCGCGATCCGCGCCCCGCCGATCGACGGCGCCAGCGGCGCCAGGCGGCGCCAGCTATGCTCTTCCATACGCCATCGTATGGAGGAGGGTGCGCCATGACCCATGCATGTCTGTTAGCCGCCGCCGGCCTCACCGCCCTGATCGGGCTGATCCACTCCTGGCTCGGCGAGCGCCGGCTGATCGGGCCGCTGCTCGCCCCGGCGACCCGTAGCGGGCTGTTGCGGGAGAGCCGCTTCGCTCGCGGCGTGCTGCGGTACGCCTGGCACCTGACCAGTCTTGCATGGTGGGCGTTCGCCGCCATCTTCGTGGTGCTGGCGCCGGCGCCGCTGGCGCCTCCCGGCGGACGCATCCTGGCGATCCTGGCGGTCACGTTCCTGCTCAGCGGCCTGGTGGTGCTGATCTCCAGCCGCGGGCGCCATCTCGCCTGGCCGCTGTTCCTCGGCATCGCGGCAGCGGCGGCCGCCCCGCTGCTCCTGGGCGGACGCTAGGGCGCCTTACGCGCCGCGTAGAAGACATACGTGGCGCGGTACTCGACATCGTGGGTGCTGCCGGCATGAGCCGCGTCGCAGCCGGTGGCGGGCGCCACGCCGCCGATGGTGTCCACCCGCTGCACGTATTGCGTGCCTGACAGGGTGCCCTTGCCGCTCGACTCGATCTCGATGAGCAGCCATGGCACGGCGTCGGCCTGCAGCGCCTTTACGCTCGCGATCAGCTTCTTCTTGACCGCCTTGCTGCCGTCCGCCAGCTGCCAGCTGGGACCGGCCGAGTGGCTGCCGAGCTCGTGGCCGCCGGCATCGGCGAGCTTCGCCTGCGGCTCCTTGAGCGTCCATTCGAAGCTGCCCTTCGCCGCCTCCTTCTCCTTGCACACGTAGCGCTGGACCCCCACGCCGTAGGCGACCAGCACCGGCACCTGGCTGGCGGGCGGCTCGAGCGAGGGGTCGGGCATCAGCGGCCGGGCGAGCTCGCCCGCCGGGGTGGTCTGCCAGGGCTGGGTCGAGGCGGGCGCCTTAGCGTCGCCGCGACCGCCCGCCTCGCGGGCCGCGGCCTGCGGCGCGGCCGCCTGGAAAGCGCCGCCCAGGATCACCGCCATCGCCAGCCACCTCCAACGTCCGCCGGGTCCGCCGGCGCGGCCTGCCGCGCGCGCGCCGCCGGTACGGCCGGCGCGTTCCCTGCCCAGGTCATTGCTGCCATGCATGCTCCTCTCCTCTCGCTCCCGGCGCGCGGCCCGCCGCCGCGGTAGGCCGCCATCGGCGCCGGCCGGGAGTATCGCACAGCCGGCATGAGCCTATGGCGGGCCCGATGGCCCGACCGGCTGCTTCGACCCGCCGCCGAAGTCGACGGCGGTGGTGTTGCCGCCGCTGACCACGAGGCCGACCCGCTCGCCCGGCTCCGGCCGGTAGGCGCCGCAGAGCAGGGCGGCGAAGGTAGCCGCGCCGCCCGGCTCGGCGACGATCCGGGCGCCCTCCCAGAGAGCCAGCTGGGCGCGCCGGATCGCCTCGTCGGGGACCAGCGCCACGCGATCGACCCAGGCCTGCGCCAGTGGGAACATCAGCTCGCCGACGCGCCGCGGCGCCAGGGAATCGGCGGCGATGCCGCCGGCGGGGGCATCGACCGGCCTGCCCGCCGCGAGCGCCGCGGTCAGCGTCGGCGCGGCTTCGGGCTCGACGCCCACGATCCTGACGCTGCCAGCGTACCAGGCGGCGACGCCGCCGATCAGCCCGCCGCCGCCGACCGCGATCAGGATGGTGTCCAGGTCGGGAGCCTGTCCCGCCAGCTCCATGCCGAGCGTTGCCTGCCCGAGCAGCGTTTCGGCCTGATCGAAAGCATGGACCGCCAGTGCCCCGGTCCGGGCCGCCCAGGCCTCGGCGGCTGCCAGCGCGTCGGCGTAGCGCTCGCCTGACACCGACAGATCGGCGCCGTAATCGCGAATCCGGCGGGTCTTGGCAGGCGATGAGACGGTCGGGACGAAGATCTTGGCCGGCATCCCCAGCCGCATTGCGGCAAAAGCCACGGCGGCGCCGTGGTTGCCGCCGGACGCGGCGACGACGCCGGCCGCGGGCACCTCGCGCAGCAGCAGGTTGGCGAACGCGCCGCGCGTCTTGAAAGACCCGGCATGTTGCAGCTGCTCGAGCTTGATCGTCAGGCGGCAAGGCGCCAGCCCGAGATCCCCGGCCGCCACCTCGACCGTCGGTGTGACGCGCAGGTATGACGCGAGGAGGCGGTGAACGGATGCGATCGCCGGCCGGCCGATTGCCGGTGTGAAGGCGCGTGTTTCCCGATTTCCGTGCGCTTCGGGCATCGGTCACCCCAACTCGGCGATCAGCTCGATCTCGACGCACGAGCCGAAGGGTACCTGGGCGACCCCGAAGGCGCTGCGCGCGTGCGCACCCGGGGCGCCGAACACCTCCAGGAAGAGCTCGGAGGCGCCATTGGCGACCAGGTGCTGCTCGGTGAACGCCGGGGAGCTGTTCACCAGCACCATGAGCTTGACGATGCGGCGGACCTGGTTCAGGTCGCCGGTGGCGGCATGCAGCGTGCCCAGCAGGTCGACCGCCACGGCGCGCGCGGCGAGTTGACCCTCCGCCGTGGTGAGCGGGTTCCCCAGCTGCCCGACCCAGGGCCGGCCGTCGCGCTTGGCGATGTGACCGGAGACGAACAGGAGGTCGCCGCTGCGGACGGTGGGCACGAAGGCGGCGACCGCCGGCGTCGGCTGCGGCAGGGTGATTCCCAAGGCGCTCAGCTTCTCGTAGACCGGCATGGAGCCCCCTTTACCAGGCGGATTGAAAGGCGCGTTTGACGGCGGCGATGCGCGGCTCGTCGCGCTTGTAGAACGTCCATTGCTTGATCCGCTTGCCGCGCACCAGGCCCGCCTGTGAAAGGACCCGGAGATGCTCGCTGGCCGTGGACGGTGTCACCCCCAGCTTCTGCGCGATGAACAGCGAGCAGACGCCGTCGCGGATCGGATCCCCGTCCACCTGGGGAGGAAAGTGCGCGCGGGGATCCTTGAGCCAGTTCAGGATCTCGAGGCGCCGCTCGTTGGCCAGCGCCTTGATCACTGCGGCAGTCAGCATATTGGCGAGTTTGCCATCTGACGAATTGCATGTCAAGCGTTGGCTTGCGACAGCCCCGGTGCACAGGTGCCGGCGATGCCTCGGTCGCGCTTTGGCTAGACTGAGGGGGTGAGCCTGCTGCCGAGCGCGGCGCCCGTCGCCGGCGACTTCCTGCTTGCCGACCGGCGGGTACGGCCCTCCCGCAACCTGGTGGAGCGGCCGGCGGCCGCCGCCGTGCAGATCGAGCCCAAGGTGATGGCGGTGCTGGTCTGCCTGGCCCGGCGCGCCGGCCGTGTGGTCAGCAAGGGCGACCTGGTGCAGGAGGTCTGGGAGGGCCGCTTCGTCAGCGACGACGTCGTTTGGCGCAGCGTGCGCGAGCTACGGCGCGCGCTCGGCGACGAGACGCGGCAGCCGCGTTTCATCGAGACCATCCCCAAGCGCGGCTACCGCCTGCTGGCGCCGGTGGCGGAGATCCCCGAGCCCGGTGGTGCCGCGCCGGCTCCCCTGTCGGCCCCCGTGCCGCCGCTGCGGCCGCTTGCCGGACCCGCCGCTTCCACGACCGGGCCCGGCGCCCGCGCCGGAGTCCGTCCCCGGCCGGCCGTCGCCGCCATGCTGGGGCTCGCCGCGGCCTTGGCGCTGGCCCTGGCGGGATGGTGGTGGTGGCGCGGCGCCGGGCGCCTGGCGGTGCCGCCGCCGCTGCGCCTCGCCGTGCTGCCGCTCGCCAACCTGAGCGGCGACGCGGACCAGGAATACTTCGCCGACGGCCTCACCGAGGAGCTGATCTCGCGCCTTGGCAGCCTCCGCCCGGGGCGCCTCGCTGTCGTCGGCCGCACCTCGGTGATGGCGCTCAAGGGCCATGGCGGCGATGCCGCCACGATCGGCGCCAGGCTGGCCGTCGCCTACCTCCTCGAGGGCGGCGTGCGGCGCGACGGCGAGCGCGCTCGCGTCACCGTGCGGTTGATCCGCGCCGCCGACGGCGCCGCCATCTGGGGTGAGCGCCTGGACATCGGCTTGGGGCAGACGCTGCAGGCCGAGAGCGCCATCGCCGAGCGAGTGGCACGCGAGCTGGCGATCGAGCTGCTGCCGTCGCCGGCGGCATCACCGGGGAGTCGGCCGCCTCCGGGTGCCGCCGCTGCCGCCGCTCCAGCCGCGGCTGCCGTCACCGCGGCCGGCGCCAACTCTGCCAGCGCCGCGGCCGGCGCTACCGCGCCCGTCGCGGTGGTCGCCGCCGCCGACGCCGCCGCCACCGCAGGCCTCGCCGCCTCTCCCGCCCCGGCCGCGCAGCCGGGCACCGCCGGGGCGGCCGATCCGCGTGCCCACGACCGCGAGCTGCGCGGTCGCTATCTTCTCGCCAGGGCCAACCCCGCGGCGCTGGCCCGCGCCGTGGCCGAGCTCCGCGCTGCCGCCGAGCTCGACCCGGCCGCCGCCGCGCCGCGCTCCGGCCTGGCCGACGCTTACCATCTGCTGGCGGTGCTGGGCATGCTGCCGCCGGCAGCTGCCTACCCGCGCGCCGAGGAGGCGGCGCTGGCGGCGATCGCGCGCGATCGCGACTCGGTGGAAGCCCTCACCGTCCTGGGCTCGATCCGTTTCCGCTATCGCTGGGACTACGCCGGCGCCGAGCGCGACTTCCGGCGCGCGCTCGCCCTCAATCCCAGCTATGCGCCGGCGCACCACGATCGGGCCTGGCTGCTGGTCGCCCTCGGCCGCATGGACGAAGGTATCGCCGAGATCCGCGAGGCGCAGCGGCTGGAGCCGTTGTCGCTGCGGGCCATCGCCGACCTCGGCTGGGTGCTCTACCGCGCCGGGCGCCCGGACGAAGCGATCGCCGCCATGCGCGGCCTGCTGGAGCTCGAACCCGGTTTCACCGCCGCCCGCGACTGCCTGGAGCGCGCCCTTGCCCGCCGCGGCGAGCTCGCGGCGGCGCTCGCGGTGGCGCGCGAGGGATTGCGGCGTGAGGGCGCGGCGCCCGAGCGGCTCGCCACCGCCGACCCTGCCGCCGATCCGGCCGCCGCCCTCCGGCGCATCGCCGCCTGGCGGGTGGGGCGGCTGGCCTCGAAGGCGGGGTACGTCTCTCCCTATGCCGTGGCCGCGCTGATGCTCGACAGCGGCGACGCGGCGGGCGCCCTCGCCGCCCTGGAGCGGGCCGTCGCCGGCCATGATCCGATGGCGGTGATGATGGCCGTCGACCCCGAGCTCGCGCCCCTGCGCTCCGACCGCCGCTTCGCCGGCCTGGTGCGCCGCCTCGGCCTGCCGCCGGCCCGCTGACCGGGCCGCCTTGGCAAGGCGGCGGTTCGAGCACTAGGCCCGCGCGCCGTGGCGCCGCAGCAGCTCGGCCATCGCCGCGTGGCCTCCCTGGAGCGCCAGCGCCAACGGCGTCGTGGTCTCGCGCTCGCCGGTCGTGAGCCAGGCCCGCGCCTCGACCGCGGCGCCGCGCGCCAGCAGCAGCTCGGCCATCTCCATCTCGCCGCGGCGCGCCGCCCAGTGCAGGGCGGTCTGGCCGCGCTTGTGGGCGTCCACCGCGGCGCCGGCGTCGAGCAGCAGCAGCGCGATCTCCAGCTGCTCGGTGCCGCCGCCGCCGATGGCCGGAAACCAGATCGGCGGCATGTTGTGGGCGCCGCATTCATGGACGCGCAGCGGATCCTCCCGCAGCAGCGCCCGGACGTGAGCGGTCATGCCCATCATCGCCGCCGTGGGCAGCGCGCACGGTGCCCCCTGGTCGAGCTGCAGCCGCACTCCGTCCTTGAAGCCGGTGTGGGCGCCGGCCTCGACCGCCAGCTCGTTCCAGCTGGCGTTGACCAGCAGCAGCGACGGGTAGAGCGCCAGCAGCTCGCGCACCCGCGGCAGGCTGCCATGCGACACCGCCACGTACTCGTTGATCACCGCCGGCGGCAGCGCCGGCTGCGGCGGCCGCTCGAAGCGCCCGCCGCCGGCGGTAACCGCGAAGCGCGAGCTGCGGTGGGCGCGCGGCAGCCGCGCCGCCGTGCGCAGCAGCGCCGCGGCCTCGGCGCGGCCTTGGCGCTCGGCGAGCGCCAGCGCCGTGTCGCCGCCGGGCGTGCGGCTGCCGGCGTCGGCGCCGGACCAGATCAGCAGCCGGATGGACTCGGGCCGGCCCGCCGCGGCGGCCGCGTGCAGCGGCGCCACGCCGTCGCCCTGCGGCGCGTTGGGGTCGCCGCCGTTGCCCAGCATCAGGTCCAGCAGCTCGTCGGCGACCTCGGGGTCCGGACCCTCGGCGGCCAGCCGCAGCGGCGTCCGCCGCGGTGCATCGGCCGACAGGGCATTGAAGTCGGCCCCGCGGACGGTCATCGCCGTCAGCAGCGCGGGATTGCCGGCGATGACCGCCGCGTGCACCGCGTTGAAGCCGGTCGCGTCCGGCTCGTTGAGCAGACCCGGCGCCTTGGCGAGCCACCACTGCACCCGCTCGCCGTCGCCGGCGAGCGCCGCCTCCACCAGATCGAGCGCCGGCGCCCGGCCGTCCACCCCCCGGCGCAGCAGGGCCGCGATCTCGCGCCGCCCGGCCAGGCACGCGAGGGCGAGCATCGAGCGGCCGCGCTCGTCACGGCTCGCGGCGAGCGCCGGGTCGCGGCGCAGGTAGGCTTCCACCAGCGCCGCGTCGGCGCGCGCCACCGCCGCCCGGAAGCGCTGCGAATCGAGCGCGTCCCCCGCGGCCGCCGCCGCCGCTGTTTCGCCGGCCGCGGCCGCCGCCGCCGTCTCCGGCGCGCCACCCAGCCCCATCCCGCTCACCCCGCCGGCGGCGGTCGCCGCCGCTGCCGCCAGCTTCAGGAAACCGCCACGCGTGATCGCCATGGATCGACCTCGTCGCCCCCGACGGCCCGCTGCCACTCCGGCGGCGGCCGCGATCGGGCGCGATTCACCCTAGCGCGGCGCCGCAGCCGGCGCGCCGAGGGACCGCCGAGCTTTCGCCGAGGGCGCACCCGAGGTCGAGACCCGCCCGGGTCGCGGCGATCGCGGCGAGCCGTCTTCTCCGTGCTACCGCTCAGCGCTGGGAGGAACCGGCCGCGCCGCCGGGAGCATGGTGCGGCGGATGCTGGTGGTGACGGTAGACGTCGGCGAAGTGCGGCGCCCAGGACTCGAGCGTGGTGAACGTGGTGTTTTCCGGCAGGCGCGGCTCCTCGGGGCGGATCTTGCCCGAGTTCCACGCCCTGTACATCTCGAGCATCTTGTCCGTCAGATGAGCCGGCATCCCCTGCGCGACCATCGCCTGGTGCGCCTGCTCGTCGGCGACCTGGACGTAGCGCAGCTCGGGCTTGCCGATCGCGGCGCCCAGAACCTGCGCCGTCTCCTGCAGCGTGTAGTCGCGCGCCCCCAGCAGGCTGTGCGTCGATTTGCCCTCGAACTCGAGGCCGGCGAGCAGCCGCGCGGCCTCGTCGGCGATGTCGCGGGTGGCGATCATCGGCAGCGGCAGGTCGCCGCGCAAGGTGGACGGGTAGACGCCGCCGTGGAGGATGGCGCCGATGGCGTGCAGGTGGTTTTCCATGAAGAAGGTGGGCCGCAGGTGGACGACGTGGGTGTCGTCGAGTCGATCGAGTCGCTCCTCGTGGTCGTGGAGGCCGGCGATCGGCCCCGTGCCGTAAGCCACCTCGGCGCCGATGCTGCTCAGGTTCACCACGAAGGGGACGCGCGCCTCGCGCAGCCCGAAGGCGATCGCTTCCGAGATCCGGTTCTGATCGGCGCGCAGGTCGTGCTCGGCCATCACCGGGGGCAGCATGGTGAACGCCGCATGGGCGCCCGCGAACGCCCGGCGGGCGAAGTCGGCGTCGGCGATATCGCCGGTGAGCGCCTCGGCGCCGCGCTCGGCGAGGGTGCGCAGGTGCGTCTCCCGGCGGGCCACCACCCGCACCCTGCGGTGCCCCTTGAGCAGCAGCTCGGAGAGCCGCCTCCCGATGTTCCCGCTGGCTCCCGTCACCACGAACAGCTGGTCGTGCAAGATCGCCTCCTTCCTTCTCGTCCGCGTGCCCGCCGGCGGCGGTAGCCGCGGCGGCCGTGGTCCTGCGGCCATCATAACGGGAATGATTCCTGGTGCGCGCGGCCTTGCTCCGGCGGCTTGATGGTGGTCTGAAGGCGCGAGCGCGAGCTGCTCCGGCAGCGGGCCGCGGCGTGCGGGCGGACCTCGGCGGCCGGGTCATGACCGCCGAGGCCCGGATCGGCTGGTGGGATCGAGCGCCGGGTCAGCTCGGCGGCGGCGCTGCCGCCGCGGGCTGCGCCGGCTTCGCGTCAGGGAGCGCGGATGCGGCGGGCTGCCGGCGGCGCGCTTCGATCATCGGCAGCAGGATGTCGCGCACATAGGACCACTCCGGTTGCAGGCGCAGGGCCGCGTGCGCCTCCTCGGTGGCGGCCGCAAGGTCCGGGGCGGCCTGTTGCAAGTGGAAATAGGCCAGGGACATGAGCACCTCCGGCTTTCCCCAATCGGGCAGCGGCGAGCTCGGGTCCGGCGCCTCGGCGACCTCGGCGGCGCGGCGGTAGATCTGCATGCCGCGCTGCACGTCGCCGCCGTAGGCCGCCGGCTTGAAGGCGATGCTGCCGCCTTCGACCCACAGCACGCGGGCGTTGTCCGGTCCGAGCTGTAGCGCCCGGGTCAGATGCTGCTTCCCGCTGTCGAGGACCTGACGGAATTCGGCAGGGTCATCCTGCAGGAAGACCAGCAACCAGCTTTGCACCCCGGCCGCGGCGCCGTAGGCGTCCGCAAAATCGTCCCGCAGGCGAATCGCCGCCTCGAAGTCCGTCTCGGCGCGTTCGAGGTTCGCCTTCAGGTCGTCGCGGCCCATGCCGTGGCTGGCGCCGTTGATCGCGATGCGCCAGCTGGCGAACCCGGCCCAGTAATGCGCCAGGTACCCCACCGCGGGATCCCCGCCCAGGAGCCCCGCCTGATCGCGCCAACGCGCCAGCTCCGGCAGGTCCGCGCGGTAGTCGGCGGCCATCAGGCGCGCCTTGGCGGCGACCAGCTGCCCGGCTGCCGGCGCGGCGGCGGGTGGTGGTGCCACCTGCTGGCGGGCCTGGCCCTGGCCCTGGCTCTGGGCCTGGCCTGGGCCGACGCCTGGGGCCGCGTGCAAACAGGCGGTGAGCGCGAGCGCTGCTGCCGCCATGACCAGTGACGATCCGGAGCTCGGGCGCATGCGGAGTCTCCTCTCTCGAGCGCGTTCGGCGAGGACTCGCGGCGCTGCTTCCGGGAGCTCGTGCACCGCGCGGTGCACGCCGGGCGGCGCCGTCGCGCTCATCTTCCTGCCGCGGCGAGGCCCGATGCGTGCTTGCATCGGCCAGACCGCCGAGGTGGCGCCGAACCGGCCGCCGGCGGGGTCGAACGGCGGCGCCCCGGCCTGCCGGCCCCTGGCGCCGGGCGGTGGGTGGGCGGGGGGTCAGAGGACGAGGCGCCGCAGGAGCTCGGAGCCCGAGCGGCTGGCCACGATCTCGACACCGCCTCGCAACTTCACCAGCAGCCGACGCTCGTCGAACGGGCGCAGGCGCTCGATCGCCTCGAGATTGACGACGTGCGAGCGATGGATCTGGCAGAACAGCGCCGGATCCAGGCGCGAGACCAGCTCGCCCAGGCTGACGTGCAGCAGGTGGCGTCCCCGGTCGGAGCGCACCTCGACATAGTCGCCACTCGCTTGCAGGTGCCAGATCGCATCCACCGGGATCGGCACGATCTCGTCTCGCGTCCGGGCGAAGAGGCGGCGCAGCGGCGAGCCGAACGCGGCCAGGGCGCGCTCGCTGGCCGGGATCGCTCCCGGCGCGAGCCGCTGGCGCACCCTCGCCAGCATCGTCTGGAAGCGCTGGCGGCCGAAGGGCTTGAGCAGGTAGTCGAGCGCGCCGACCTCGAAAGCGGCCAGCGCGAAGCGATCGTAGGCGGTGGTGAAGACGATCGCCGGCCGGTGACGAATCCGTTGCACCACTTCCAGGCCCGAGAGCTCCGGCAGGTAGACGTCCAGGAACACCAGGTCGGGCGCCAGCCGGTCGATCAGCCGCACCGCCTCGGCGCCGTCGCTCGCCTCGCCGACCAGGGCGAGCCAGTCGACCCCGGTCGCGTAGTCGCGCAGGCTCTGCCGCGCGTGCGCTTCGTCTTCCACCACGACGGCGCGGACCGGCGGCGGCAAAGCGCTCAGGAGGCCTCCTGGGCATGTCGTGCGGGCAGGTCGAGCACCGCGCGGACGCCGCCGGCGGCCGTGGCCACCAGAGTCAGGCTCGCCGCCCCCCGGTAGAGCGCAACCAGCCGCTCCTGCAGCAAGCGTAGGCCGAGACCGTGATCGTCGCTCGCAGGCTCGGCGGGCGCCGCTCCCGCCCCCTCGTCCTCGACCTGGATGCGCAGCCGATCCGCCACCTGCCGGGCGCTCACCGCCACGCGCCCGCCTGCCGCGCGCGGCGCAACGGCGTGACGGATGGCGTTCTCCACCAGGGTTTGCAGGGCGAAGCAGGGCACCATGCAGCTCAGGGTGGGCGCGGGAGCCTCGAGGCTCAGGCGCAGCCGGTCTCCCAAGCGCAGGCGCTCGAGGTCCAGGTAGCTCTGGACGAACGACCACTCCTCGCGGAGCTCGACCTCGTCGAGCTGCAGGCGGTGGATGCGCAGGCTGTAGCGGAGGAGATCGCCCAGGCGCTCGAGCGATTCTTCGGCGATCGCGGGTTCGCGCCTGACCAGGCCCACGAGGGCATGGAAGGTATTGAGGATGAAATGGGGGTTCAGCTGGCTCCGCATCGCCGCGAGCTCCGCCCGCGCCCGCAGGGCTTCGGCGCGAGCCGCCAGCGCCGCCTGCTCGCGGCGCGCGGCGGCATTGTTCCAGGCGTAGGCAAGGCCGGCGAGGGTGCAGTAGATGAGGGCGTCGTTCAATATCCGGAAGGGGACGACGCGGGGGTTGAGGTGCACCGCGAAGGACCCCTTGAAGAGCAGCTCGTCGACGCCCACCAGCACGGCCCAGCCGGCCGCCGAAGCGATCAGGAATACCGCCAGCGCTCCGCCATGCGCGGCAAAGAAGCGCGCCCGGCGTTCCTCCGGCCAGGGCAAGCGCCGGGGGAGCCGGAGGACGGCCAGACCCAGAAGCGCGTCAGGCAGGACGTTGGCCAGCGCGTTGCGCGCCGCGAAGCCCAGGGGGATGCCATTGGCGACCAGGGCCGCGGCGTACATCGCCAGCCACGGCAACCACGCCGCGGCGTAGACCCACCGCAGGCTGTTGCCTCGAGATTGGACCGCGGGCATCGCGCACCGCATCGTAGCAGCGAGCCGCGGCCGGGCGGCTCGGCGCCAACCGCAGGGCGCTTGCGTCGCGGTAGGATCGTGCTGGCCGGAGCGGCGGGAGGAGCGATTGCATGACGGAGTTTGCGGCAGGAGTGGATGGCGTGACCTTCGATTCCTCCGGCGCCCGGCTTCTCGGCGCCTTCTACCGGGGCGCCGGCCATGGGCCCCGTCCCACGGCGGTCCTGTTGCACGGCCTGCCGGGCATCGAGAAGCACCTGGACCTCGCCTACCGCCTGCGCGATCGCGGCTGGAACTGCCTCTGCTTCCACCCCCGCGGCTCCTGGGGATCGGGAGGGGCGTATTCGTTCGCCGGCCTGCTCGACGACACCCGTGCGGCGGTTGCCTGGACGCTGGAGCAGGCCGCCGTCGATCCGGAACGGCTGGCCATGGTCGGCGCGAGCCTCGGGGGCCACACCGCGCTGCTCTACGCCGCCGGCGATCCCCGCGTTCGCGCCCTGGCGGCGATCTGCCCGGTCGTGGGTCCCGAGGCTTTCGCCTTTCCCAGAGAGATGGCGGAGGAGTTCGCCGGCATGTTGCACGGCGTCTCCGGCGCCGATCTCCTGGCGCAGTGGCCGCGCCTGGAGGCCCTCGGCGGGCATCTCGGCGCGCTGGCGGCTCGGCCGCTCCTGCTGGTCACCGGGGACCACGACGAGCTCTTCCCGCCTGCCCATTACACGGCCTTCACCGCAGCCCTTCCCGGTGCCGACTGGGTCCGCCACCCGGACGGCGATCACGCCTTCAGCGCCTGCCGCCCCTGGCTGGTCGAGGTGGTGACGGACTGGCTGGCCGCCCGGCTCGACAGCCAGGGCACCCTGGCAATCTAGGCCAGGGGCGGCAGCAGGAAGCGGCAGCGAGGCCCGGTGGCTCTGGCGAGGCGCTGATCGAGGGTCGCCAAAGGAAGGTTGCACTGTTCGGCCACCGCAACGTACCAGCCGTCGTAGCTCGTGACGTTGGCCCGCAGCTCCCAGACCCGCTCCGCGAAAGGTGAAAAGGACACCAGATCAAGGTCGAGCTGGAGAAGATCACGGGCAGCGGCACCGGCTTCCATCCGGCTAAGCCGGCCCGCGAGCTCGAAGCGGCGGAGGATGTTCGTGGCCTCGACGAGAGCCAAGTGGGGCGCGACCAGGCCACCAGCTCGCACCACGTCCTCAGCCCACCTTCCTTCGGCGCCCGCATCCGACGTGGCAGCCACCAGAAGCGAGGCGTCGACGACCGCGCTCACCGGCGGTCCGCGTTACGTTGGGTCAGAATCTCCTCCGGAGAGAGCCTGGTTCCTGCCATCGCCTTGCGCTCTCGGATCCGTTCGAGCACCCTCTCGACCGGCGGGCGTGTAGCCAGACGTTCCAGCTCGGCACGCAGGTATTCCTGCATCGACTTGCCTTGGAGAGCTGCCCGCGCGGCAAGCTCATCCCTCACCGCGTCAGGTACGTCACGAATGGTGATCTGTACACTCATGACTGCATTCTGACGCCACAGACTTCAAAATGCAAGCGTCGGTCAACGCCCGTAGCCGACAGCGCTCCGACCCGAAGACAGGCCAGATACACGCGCAACCGAACGGTTGCATTCTGGCGGGCGCTTGGGCTAATGTGCAACCAGGAGGTGGCATATGGTCGAGACCAGCACCGACGTCGTCGAGAAGGAGATCGTGATACGGGCGCCGCGTGGCAAGGTCTGGCGGGCGCTCACCGATGCGCACGAGTTCGGCAAGTGGTTCCGGGTGGAGATGACGGACCCGTTCGTGCCCGGAGCGCTGGCGCGGGGACGGATCCTCTACCCCGGGTATGAGCACCTGACCTTCGAGGTCCAGGTGGAGCGGATGGAGCCGGAGCATCTGTTCTCCTGGCGCTGGCACCCCTATGCGATCGATCCGCAGCAGGACTACTCGCAGGAGCCGACGACGCTGGTGGTGTTCGAGCTGGAAGACATCCCCGAGGGCACGCGCCTCAGGGTGAGGGAGTCCGGCTTCGACCTCATCCCGCTGGCGCGCCGCGCCGAGGCGTTCCGCATGAACTCCCAGGGCTGGGCGCAACAGGTCGAGAACATCGCTCGCCATGTGGCCCCGCCGGAGTAGCCGCACGGCGGCCGCCGCCCCGGAGGACGCCGCGCCGGTGTTCGCCGCCCTGGGCGACCCGACGCGGCTGCGCCTGGTCGGCCGCCTCAGCCGGGAGGGGCCGCTCTCGATCTCGCGCCTCAGCGCCGGCGCCGGCGTCACCCGCCAGGCAGTCACCAAGCATCTGCGGGTGCTGGCCGGCGCCGGGCTGGCGCGCGGCACGCGGCAGGGACGGGAGCAGCGGTGGCAGCTGGAAGCAGCGCCGCTCGACGCGGCGCGGCGCTCGCTCGAGCGGATCTCGCAACGCTGGGACGAAGCGCTGGGCAGGCTGCAGGCGGCGGTGGAAGGCGACTGAGATCCGGCCCGGGTAGCGTGGGGCACATGCCCCACTACCCCGGCCAGGGTGGCGCCGGTCTACGGCGGCGGCGGGGCCGGCTGCGCCGGCCGGGGCTGCGCCGGGCGTGGTTGAGCCGGCCTCGGCTGAGCCGGCTTGGGGGCCGGCGGCGTCACCTCGACGTCGATCGGCACGGCGTCCGAGCTGGCGGTGGCGCGGGTCACGTCGGTGGCCCGGACCTGGACGCTGTGGTGGCCGGCCGGCAGGTCCAGGGTGGCGTCGAGCGAGTCCTCGCCCGGTTGCTCGTAGACCCGCCTGCCGTCGACGAAGACCGCGAAACCGGTGATGCGGTGGCAGCTGCTGGCGGCGGCGGCGAAGTCGACGGGCGAGGTCACGCTGCCGGCGCCCGGCGATTGCAGGTCGACGGTGAAGCCCGAGCAGATGCCGATGGTGATGGTCATCGACTGGGAGTCGTAGTAGCCGGTCGAGTCCCAGGCGCGCACGATCACCTCGTGGTTGCCGTCGTCCATGGGCAAGCTGACGGTGATCGCCGCATTGGGGCCGGGGTTGCCATAGGCCAGCACACCGTCGACGTAGACGTGCCAGCCGGTGACCCGGGCATTGGCGGCGTCGGTGGTCGCCGAGGCGGCGATGGTGACCGGCGAGGCGACGACGTCGCCGTCCAGCGGCCGGTCGATCGCGATCGACACCGCCGCCCGGGCGGGCGCGGCCGCCACCGCGGCCCAGGCGATCGCCGGCAGTGCCAAGGCGATGAGCCGGAACCGGCGGTGGTGATGGGACGGTCGGTGCATCGCCGATCTCCTTTGCGGCCTGGACATCGTGCCCTCCAGCGCCGGAGGGTCGCCCGTCAAGGCGCGGACATGGATCGGCGGTGCATATCGCATGCCGCCGCCGGGGCTAGTCGCGGAGGCGGTCGAGGCGCAGGCGGCGAGCGGCGGCGCGATGTTCGGCGAGGGCCAGCTCCGCCAGCGCCGGCAGCTGGGCCGGGTCGATCCAGCGCTGGCGAAGGTCGGTGCGGCGGTCGACGGTGAGTCGGTCGCCGGCGCAGGTGAGGGACTGCCGAAAGGAGCCGGCCGCGTTGTCGACGCCGGAGGTGGAGGCCTGCTCGGGGCACCAGCCGGCGGGCAGGGCGAGGTGCCAGGCGACCTCCTCGATTCCGGGGCGCAGCACCACCGGCACCGACCGGTCGCGCAGCAGGCCGGGCGGCGGGGCTGCTCGCGGCCCCGACAGGGCCAGCCAGTGCAGCGAGTGCGCCGCGCCGGCGGGAGCCCCCACTGCCGTCCCGGCAGGTTCCGGCCCAGGCGCTGCGCTCGACGCCATCAGCGACGGCAGCGCCACGGTGGCGGTGAGGGTGGCCTCCGGCACCCCGGTGTCGCGGTCGGGCTGCCAGCGCGGTGCCGAGACCTCGGCCCCCGGCAGCAGGGCCCCGATCAGCCGGCGAGCCTCGGCATCGGTCGCCTCGGGGCGCTCCTCGGCGCGGCGTTCGATCCCTGCCGCCGCCGCGCCGCCGCGCAGCTCGAGGCGAAGCTGGCCGGCGGCGCCGCCGTCCGGGCGGACCGCCAGCTCGACGGTGAGCCGCTCGGTCTCGAGCTCTGGCCGCAGCGGGCTCCGCACCAGGGCGCTGCGCTCGCCGCGCAGCACCAGCGCCCACTGGTCCTGGACCGCCGGATGCAGCCAGGCGGCGCCGCCGTGCGACTGCGTCGGATCGACGAACAGGTAACCGCCGGCGACTGGGTCCTCGGACGTGGTGGCCAGACCGGCGGCGGGCAGGACGGCGATCATGTGGTCGAAGTAGAAAGGCGACGGGAAATCCGCGTCGATACGGTCCTCGGGCGCCGCCAGCACCAGGGCCGGATAGGCCTCGATGCCGGCCGCCGCGAGCAGGTCGAGCAGCAGCGCGACCTTGCCTTTGCAGTCGCCCCAGCGCCGCGCCAGGGTCTCGTGCGGCGCCGCCGGCCGGTAGCCGCCGACCCCCACCTCGACCGCCACGTAGCGCACCTCGTGGCGCAGGAAGGCGAGGACGTCCTCGAGCGCCCGGCGGCGGCGCGCGGCGCCCTCGTCGCCGCCGGCGTGTCCCTCGCCGTCGGCGTGTCCATCACCGCCGTCGCCGGGGCGGCCGCCGTCTCCGGAGCCGCCGTCGCCGGCGGTGCCGGCGGCCGCGACGATGCGGCGCGAGGCCTGGCGCACCTCGTCGCGGCCGCGCGGCAGGTCGCGAGAGATCCGGTCGTACCAGGCGCCGACCGCCGCCCAGGTCGCCGCCTCCCGCCAGCCGTAGCGCAGCACCGGCCCCTCCCGCAGCTCGTCGGGCGCGTCCTCGAGCCGGGCGGGGGCCGGCAGGTTGACGGCGGTGATCCACACCTCGCCCGGCGCCTCGTGGATCTCGAGCCCCGCTGCCGGCCCGGAGATCGCCCAGCGCCAGGCGGCGCCGCCGCCGCGGACGCGGACTTCCAGCTGCGCGATCGGGGCGTCGTGGCTGGCGAAGACCAGGAAGCCGGTCGGGAAGTAGGGATGGTCGATCCGCTGGTAGTCGATGCCCAGCACCGCGCCCGGCGGGGCTTCGGGGAACCGCACCAGGCGCACCTTGGCGGAGGTCTGGATGGTCTCGCCGCCGCCGACGTCGACGGTGTCGAAGGCCTGCCGCCCCAGCTTCTCGACGGCGCCGTTCGGCCGGCGCACCCAGGCCTCGAGCTTGGCCAGCTCCTGATGCTCCTCGACGACGATGGGGTAGGGCGACCAAACGCCGAGGTCGGCGGCGGCGTCGAGCCGTACCTCGACGCGGGTGTGCTCCGCGACGCTGCCGTCGGCGCGGAGGTCGATCTCCACGCTCTTCTTCAGCACCGTGGCGGCGGTGAGCGGCGCGGCGGCGCCGGCGAGCGCCAGCGAGGCCAACAGCAACGGCAGGCGGGCCAGGGGCCGCGACGGCGTGCGGTTAGCGGCGCGACAGGGCGAGCGTCTGGGCATCGCTCCTCTGAGCCTCCTCGAACAGCGCTCGCAGCTGCTTGACCTGCGCGCCGGTCGTCGCGTCGCGGCGGCTGGTGTCGAAGCGGCGCCGGTAAGTCAGGGTGCGGCCGGCGGCGTCGAGATCGACGCTGGTGACCACCGCGCCGGCGGCGGTCTGGTGGCTCACGGCCTGAGGCAGCGCGTCCGGCTGCCAGCCCGCCGCCCAGCGCAGGGTCAGCTCCACCTCGCTGCGCTCGGCGAAGTCGAAGACCACCGGCGAGAGGCGCTTGGCGCCGGCGGGAAGGATCTGCCTCACCGGGCCGAGCGGGCGGCTGGCGACCAGGCTCGCCTGATCGCCGAGGGCTTCCTCGGGGTGCTGTGAGAGGGTCCAGGAGACGGTCACCCGCGCCTCGTCGAGCGCCTCGGCGACGGCGACGCCGCCGACGTCGAAGCCGGGGAACTCCTCGCGCAGCCAATGCTCCCAAGCCGCAACGGGCGTGGCGTCGTCACCCCGCCAGCGGAGGCGCCGCTTGGCGGACTGGCCGAGCAGGATGAGCGTGCCGCTGCCGCTGGCGCGCCCGCCGGCGTCGAGCGCGAGCTCCAGCCGGGCACGGCGCACGTTGTCGCTGAAGGGCGCCTCGGGAAGGGTGATGATCTCGGGCTGCTTGCGGTCGAACAGGAGCGCCTTGGTGCCCTCGTAGCCCGGGTCCAGGTGGCCGGCCGCAAGCGTGGGGTCCGTGGGATCGAGGAAAATGCGCTCGCCGTCGATCTGCGCCGCCACCAGCACGCGGTCGAACCACGCCGGATTGGGCACCTGCATGTCGACGGCGCCGCTGTCGCGGTCGGCGGCCCACACCAGGCGGGAGTCGATCCGCAGGGCGGACAGCATGGCCTGCAACAGCAGGGCCTTCTCGGCCGGCTCGCCGCGGCGGCCCGCGAGCACCGCGCCGACGGTCGAGAACCTGGGCAGCCAGACGTAGTTGGCCTCGACGGTGCCGATCTCGTCGCGGACGAACTCGTAGACCGCCGCGGCCTGCCGGCGCTTCAGGCTCTGGGCGGGTGCGGCGGCGGCCGCCGCCGGCGAGGCCGCAGGGACGGCCGGTGGCGGCGCCACCGCCACGCGGGCCCCGAGGTCCCGGGCGGTGCGCGCCGCGGCGCCGTCCTTGCGCAATGCCTCCTCGTAGAACTGCTCGTAGAACCACTGGCAGGTGGCCGGCCAGCTCTCGAAGAGCCGCTCCAGCACGTCGCTGGTGATGAAGGCGGTGGGGATCATCATCACCTGCGCCGACATGTCCGCGAACGGCCCGCCGTAGGCTTCCTCCGGCACCGGCGGCAGGTGGTCCGCCCAGACCCGCAGCCGCGTGCGGGCCGGGCTCCGCTCGCTGTCGGACTGGATGCCGGCGCGCATCGGGTCGCTCCGCCACACCGAGGCCTGCAGCCCGGTGGGGACCTCGTAGACGATCTCCGAGTGCAGCACCGGCACGCGGTCCTGGAAGAACCAGGGATCGAGAAAGATGATCGAGTCCCAGCGCACCGTGTACTGGAAATCCAGGATGGCACCCACCTGGACGGCCGGGAAGGCCACAGCCGTGACGTAGTAACGCCGCGAGCGCGACGTGGTGCGCTTGAAGGTGGCATCCGCCGGCAGCGGCACGATGGTGCCGTCGGGCAACACGGTGCGCCCGGCGAAGCTCTGCAGCCGGAAGCTGCCGCTGTGAGCGACTTGCACGTCACCGCGGTCCTTGCCTGCCGCGGTGAGGATCTTGAGCCGCTCGTGCACCACCAGCTGCGAGGACACGTCCTGACGCGAGGGGTCCATCAGTCGCAGCTCGCCGGTGCGGAAGAGCACGACCGCGGGCGCGTTTGGCTGACCCGCCACCGCGGTTAGCGAGCGCTCTTCCGCGGTGATCGGCGGGAAGGCCTCGGCAGTGGCCCGGCCGGCAAGGGCCAGGGCGAGCAGGGCGGGCGCGGCGGCGCGCAGACAGCGATGAACCATGGTCGTCGCCCTCCGGATGCGAAAACAGCAGAGCCAGGCTGAGGTTTGATTCTATCGCAAAAGCGCTAGCGTCCGGGACACCAGGCCGCCGCCGCGCCGCCGCGGGGCGGGCGCGCCAGGATGGGACCGGCGGTGCGAGAGGGTGGTGAGGGGTCGAGGAAAAGCGGGCGCGATCCGGCAGCCTGACGGTCAGCTGATGCGGCAGGTCGCCTGGCCGCGCTTTTCGAGGTACTGCTGGTGATACTCCTCGGCGCGGTAGAAAGCCGAGGCAGGGGTGATCTCGGTAACGATCGGGCGCTTGAAGGTCCCGGCGCGTTCGAGCTGCTGCTTGGAGGCGAGCGCCGCCGCCTCCTGATCGGGGGAATGGAAGAAGATCGCCGAGCGGTACTGCGTGCCGTGGTCGGGGCCCTGGCGGTTGAGGGTCGTCGGATCGTGGTTCTCCCAGAACGCCCGCAATAGCTCCTGGTAGGTGACCCGCGCCGGATCGAACTCCACCTCCACCGCCTCGGCATGGCCGGTGCGGCCGGTGCAGACGTCGTGATAGGTCGGGTTGGGGAAGCTGCCGCCCGAGTATCCGACGGTGGTGGCGACGACGCCGGGGAGGTTCCGGAACGCCGCCTCGACTCCCCAGAAACAGCCCGCCGCGAAGGTGGCCTTTTCCATGATCGTCGCTCCTGGCTTGCTGCCGAAGGTTGGGCGCGCCGGCGCGCCGCCCATCCAGTATAAAGCCGCCGCCGCCGTCGCCGACTGCCTCAGTGCACCGCCGCCGCGATCTCGAGCGCGTTGACGGCGCCGCCGCGGGTCAGGTTGTCCATCACCGCCCAGATCCAGATCCCGGCCTCATCCTTGCGCACGGCGCCGACCAGCACCTTCTCGCTCGCCGCCGCCGCGATGGGCCCCAGGTGACGGGAGTCCTCGGCCAGCTCGACGAAGGGGCTGGCGGCGAGCGCCTTGCGGGCCGCCTGCGGGCCGACTCCGGCGGCGCCTTGCAGGTGCAGGCCGAGCGCCAGGCAGTGGAAGATCCCACCCTGGATCAGCTGGATCGACAGCGGCACCGGTGGCGGCAGCACCGCCGCGACCGCCGCTGCGATCGTCGCCACCGTCTCCTCGGCGCGGGCGGCGGGAAGCAGGTTGAAGGCGAGCTGGGCGCCGAACACCTGCGAGCGCCGCCGCGGCGTCATGGCGACGATGTGCCGCGCCTGCTCGACCAGTTCCTCGACGCCGGCGTCGTCGTGGAGCGAAGCCGGCAGGATCAGCGTCGCCACCGCCGCTCGCGGCTCGAAGGCCGCCAGCGGGTGGAGGAGATGGGCGAGCAGCACCGCTGCCGGATGGGGCGACAGCAGGACGGTGGACCCGCCGTTGGCGGTGTCGCTGGGGCGGGTGTTGATCCCGGCCACCACCGGATGCCCGTCGGCAAGGGTGGCGTCGGGCGACAGCACCACCGCGGTCACCTCCGGCGGCAGCTCGGCCAGCAGGGGGCGGTTGGCGGCGATCGGGCCGCAAAAAAAGGCCAGGGCGACGCCATCCAGGCTGTCCGCCTCGTATCGCTGCACGATCGCCGCGGCGCCTCCGGTCTCGGTGAGAGTGCCGATGTCCGACTCGACCGTCGACAGCAGGCGCACCTCCTGCCAGGACGGGCCGACGCCGCCGCGGCCGAGGGTCTCGCGCAGCTCCTTGCCCAACAGGTTGTTGGGGTGAACAATGGCCAGGATGCTCAACTCCGTCCGTCCTCCTGGCGCGGCGATGGCGGCGGGTCTTCCGGCAGCGGGCTTGGCGGTATCGCCGGAACCGGCGGCGGCGATCCCGGCGCCGGCGCCGTCGCGGGCCGGTGGCGCGGCAGCTTGTTCCAGAGGAAGCCGACCGGCGCCGACAGCGTGTAGAGCACGGCGATGGCCAGGAAGGTGGCCTGCGGGAGGTAGAACACCACCACCACGATGAGCGCCAGCGGCAGTGCGGCGCGATAGCTCCAGCGCCGCCGCAGGTCGAGCTTCTTGAAAGCGTAATAGCGGAAGGTGGAGACCATCAGGGCGCCGATCAGCAGCAGCGACACCACCATCAGCGCCTGCAACCAGTCGCGCCAGGCGGGATCGGGAGCGAAGAAGAGCAGCGAGCAGATCGCTCCCGCCGCCGCCGGCGCCGGCAGTCCGACGAAATAGCGGCTGTCGACCGCCTTGACCTGCACGTTGAACCGCGCCAACCGGCTGGCCGTGGCGACGACGTAGAACAGCGGCACCAGCCAGGCGCGCGGCGCCAGGTCTCGGATCCCCCAGAGGTAGGCGAGCAGCGCCGGCGTGACCCCGAAGGTGATGACGTCGGCGAGCGAATCGAACTCCTTGCCGAACTCGGTCTCGGTGCCGGTCATACGCGCGATGCGCCCGTCCAGGCTGTCGGTGATGGCAGCCACGAACACCATCAGTGCCGCCCGCTGGAAGTCGCCGTCGAGGCCGCACTTGAGGGCGTAGAAGCCGAGCAGGATGTTGCCGATGGTGAACAGGCTCGGCAGCAGGTAGGCGCCGCGCCGCAGTCGCCGCGACAGGCGGGGCCGGGTGGTCTCGGAGCTCTCGGTGCCAGGGCTCATGGCCGGTCTCTCGCGGCGCCGGCCGCCGCCGCGCCCGGCCCTGCGGCCGGAGCAGGAACCGGTGCCGGGTCCGGAGGCGCGGCCGGGACGGCGGCCGGCACGGCGACCGGGGTGAGGCCGTTGCGCAGGCGGTCGCCTCGCTTCACCAGCACCTGGTAGCCGGCCGGCAACAGCAGGTCGACCCGCGAGCCGAACTTGATCAGGCCGAGCGGCTGGCCGCGCTCGATGCGATCGCCGGCCGCCAGGTAGCAGACCACCCGCCGCGCCAGCAGGCCGGCGATCTGGCGGACGCCGATGAGGTCGCCGCCGGGGCGGCGGATGACGGTCAGATGCTGCTCGTTGACCTGGCCGGCATCGGCGCGGAAGGCCGCCACCTTCCTGCCGGCGGCGAAGCTCGAAGCGATCACCTCGCCGCCGGCCGGCACCTTCTGGACGTGCACGTCGAAGACGGAAAGGAAGGTGACGATGCGCTGCCAGGGTCCCGGTCCCAGCTCTGGGTCCTCGACGGCGTCGACGAGGGTGACCAGCCCGGCGGCCGGCGCCAGCACGATCTCCGGCGCGCCGGTGAAGCGGCGCGCCGGGTCGCGGAAGAAGGCGAGCACGCCGAGCCCGGCAATGCCGGCGGCCAGGGCCCACAGCGGCCGGCCGGCGAAGATGGCGATCGCGGCCAGCAGCGCGAACGGCGCGACGAACGGCCAGCTCTCTCTGGCGAAGCTCATCGGCGGTGGCCGCCGCGAACTGCGTCCAGACAGTTGCGGACGGCGGCGCCCTGGCCGCCGCGAACGGCGGCGTCCAGACAGTTGCGGACGGCGGCGTCCTGGCCGCCGCGGACGGCGGCGCCCAGACCGCCGCGGACGGCGGCGCCCTGACCGCCGCGGACGGCGGCGTCCTGGCCGCCGCGGACGGCGGCGTCCAGACAGCTGCGGGCGGCGGTGCCCTGGCACAGGGATCGGAGCATCAGACGGTAGCAGCGCGGTGGCGGCCTCTTCCGGGCAGGTGAACGTGCGCGGACTGTGGCCGGCGGGGCGCGGTCAGACGGAGACGCGCGCCTCGCGGTGGGCGCGGAGCAGCTCCTCCATGCGGTCCTTCAGCGCCAGCTTGTGCAGCTTGATCTTCTTTTCCTCGATCTCGTCATCCTGGGACGGCAAGGTCTTCTGATTGAGCTCGGAAAGCCGCCGCTCGTACTCGCGGTGCTCCTCGTACAGGCGGCGGAACTGCTCGTCTGTCTCGATCAGCTCGGCTTTCAGCTCGTCCCGATTCGACATGTCTCGGACCTCCTTTGGCTGAGTGGACGCCCACCCGGGACGTCCCGAATGGACCGGCGGTAGGGGTGCAGCTGGGGAGCGGCGGAGGGGGAGCGGCAGAGGGCGTGTCACCGCGCTGCCGCCTCCTGGCTGCGCCCCGGCTTGACCTCGCCGCGGCGGGGGCGGACAGGCGGGGGCGGCAAGTGCAGGGCGGCGTGCATGCGTGGCAACGAAACCAGGATAGCACCGGCTTTCGCGCCGGGGCAAGGCGCGGCCGGATGCGGTAGTGTCCTAGTAGGACACTACCCCGGATGCGGTAGTGCTCCTTGCCGGAGATTCAATTCCAGGCTCTCCGGCTACCGGAATGGGCGTTGGAAGTGTTGCGCCGTTATAAGTCGGGCTCAAACTAAGGTCGTCCTACTACTGCACGGACGGTAAAGACGTGCGGATTGCGCCCTGCCGGGCCAAGTCAGCGCAGTTCTTGACCAAGCTCTGTCGCATCCGCCCGAGACCGCCCCACCGGCCCCCGCATGCCGGCGGCGGCCCGCTGCCCGAGCCCTGCTACGGGGGCGAGGCGCACAGGCATTGCAGCGTGTTGGACTTCGGGCAGAAGCTGCCCCCCTGGCAAAGGTGGTGCAGGTCGATGCAGAACGAGTTGACGCCCTTGCCCACACAGACGGACTCGCTGCGCCCCGCCACCGCCGTACCCCACGCAGGGGAAGACGTCAGCGGATCACTGGCTGCAGGTGTTGACCGGGCACAAGGTGAACTCTCGCGTCGGCATGCAAAGCAGCAGCGTGCTCCCGCCTCCGGCCGCCTCGCGGAGCGAGTCGGGCGAGGCGAGCTGGCGTAGGGTCTCGCGGTAGAGCATGAGCTTGCGGCTCTTCTTCATGTGTGCTCCTTGTCGATGACGATCCGTTGGTGTCGGCGTGTCCGGCCGGCCTTCCAAAGAGGTAGTGCTGCGGCTCTACCTGCTCGTGACCAGACTGCTGCTGCTTCAGCGTCGAGACCGCCCGCGCGCTGGCCGTGGCCATCGGCGGGGGTACTACCCCGGATGCCCGAACGCCCAGCGCGCGCCACCGGCACCTCGCCCGCGGCTCCCCGGTTCCAGATAGCGGCCGGGCCGGGTGGCGGACCCGGAGCGGTGGGCTACAGGTCTCGGCGCAGCACCAGGGCATCGGAGCCGTCGCGATAGTAGGCCCGGCGGTGGCCGCAGAGGGTGAAGCCCAGGGAGCCGTAGACCGCCAGCGCACCGGCGTTGGCCGGCCGCACCTCGAGGTGGCAGCTGACCGTGCCGGCGGCCCGCAGGCGGTCGAGGCCGGCCGCCAGCAGGCGCCGCGCGATGCCGTGGTTGCGCGCCGCCGGTTCGACCGCCACGCGCAGCAGCTCCGCCTCGCCGCCCCCCAGCCGGAAGCAGGCATAGCCCGCGAGCGACGCGCCGCCGCCGGTGTCGGAGAGCGGCGTGCCGGCGCCGGAGAGCGGCGTGCTGGCGCCGGAGAGCGGCGTGCCGCCGCCGGCGACCAGCATCACGCCGCCGGGATGCGCCAGCTCGCCGGCCAGCAGCGCGGCCGACCATGGATCGGGGAAGCTGGCCGCCTCCAGCGCGGCGAGTCGGGGCAGGTCGGCCGCGACGGCCGGGCGGATGGTGATCTCGGCGGTCACGGGAAACGAGGCCGAGAGCCAGCTCAAGAGCCCGGACCCCCCGGCGCCGGCGCCGCCGGCGCGATCCTCGGCCTTGGCGACGTAGTGGCCGGCGGCCGCGAATAGATCGGCGCCGCCAGGCTGGCCGCCTGCCAGCTCGCCGGCGGCAGCGCCGCGGCCAGGCGCAGCGCCGCCGGCGCCAGCGGCGGCGCCTCCCGACAGCGCGCCCGTCCGCCGGCAGCGGCGATGGCGCGGCAGAGCGCCGCCGCACCGAAGGCGATGATCTCCGGGGCTTCTTGCATCTCCGGGGCCGCCTCCATCTCCGGGGCCGCCTGCATCTCCGGAGTCTCTCGGAATGCCCTCATATCCGGTGTCTCGCGGACCGCCGAGAGGTCCGCAGCGTGCGGCTCCGCGTCCGCAGCGTGCGGCTCCGCGCCCGCCGTGGGCGCCCAACGCCGCGGCAGCTCCGCCGCCGGCACCAAGGCCATCTCGCCCAGCGGCACCGGCAGCGGCCCGCCGATCCGGAAGGCCTGCGCCGACCAGTCGCCGCGCAGCGCGTCGACCGCGGCGATCACCAGGCTGCCCGGGGGCGCCGCGCTCGCCGCGGCCAGCGCCGCCAGCGTCGGCAGCGCCTGCGCCCGTACGCCCAGGCCCTGATACAGGCCGAGCGCCGTCGCCAGGCCGACGCGCAGGCCGGTGAAGCTGCCCGGACCGGCCAGCGCCACCACGCCGTCGAGGTCGGCCGGGCGCACTCCGGCCGCCGCCAACGTCTCGGCCACCAGCGCCAGCAGCTGCGTCGACGAGCGCTCCAGGGCCACGGCGCGCGCCGCCAGCACCGCACCGCCGCGCCCGACCGCGACGCTCACCATCGGCGATCCGGCGTCGAGCGCCAGCACCAGACCGCCACCGTGCTCGTCCACGGGCGGTTTTGCCGTCATGACAGAAGTATAGGAGGAGGAGTGCCGCAATGGCCCGGGAGAAGGGCCGCAGGCGGCCCGATATACTGCGCGCCGATGTCCGACCCGGCCGTGCGTCCGCCGACGCTGCATTTGACGCCGATGCTGCGCCAGTACCTCGCGGTCAAGGCGCAGCACCCGGACGCGATCGTGCTGTACCGCATGGGCGACTTCTTCGAGATGTTCTTCGACGACGCCGTCAAGGCGGCCCCCATCCTCGAGGTTCAGCTCACCGCCCGGCAGCGCGGCAGCGACAACGAAGCGCCGATGTGCGGCGTCCCGCACCATGCGCTGGACACCTACCTCGCCAAGCTCCTGGCGGCGGGGCTCAAGGCGGCGATCTGCGACCAGGTCGAGGACCCGGCCAAGGCCAAGGGGCTGGTGCGCCGCGAGGTGGTCCGCGTGGTGACCCCGGGCACCCTCTCCGATCCCGGCCTGCTCGACAGCCGGGAGGAGAACCTGCTCGCCGCCGTCGCCTGGAGCGAGGGGCGCGGGCGACGTGAGGCCCGCGGACCCCGCGGCGAGCCCGGCGCGGCAGGGCCGGGGCCGGCCGGACGCGATGCTCCCGGCGAGCGGCCCGCGATCGGCGCCGGCGCTTTCCTCGACGTCTCGACCGGCGACTTCTTCGTCCGCCGCTGGGCCAGCGTCGAGGAGGCCGCCGACGACCTCGCCCTGTTGCGGCCGCGCGAGCTGCTGCTGGCCGGCGGCGCCGCGCCGCCACCGGCGGTGAGCGAGTGGGCGGAGCGCGACTGCCCCTGCGTCACCGCGCTCGAGGGCGACCGGCTGCTCGATCCGCGGCGCGCCGCCGAGCTGCTGCAGCGGCATTTCGGCACCGGAACGCTGCGCGGCTTCGGCCTGCAGCCGGACGAGCCGGCGGTGCTCGCCGCCGCCGCCGCCCTGGCCTACGCCCGCGAGACCCAGCGCAGCGAGCTCGCCCACGTCCAGGCCCTGGCGGTGCGCGAGGTGCAGGACCGCCTGGTCCTGGACGCCGCGACCCTCGCCAATCTCGAGGTCTTCCGCCCGGCCGGCGCCGCGGCTGCCGCCGCCACCGGCCCCGGCCGGCGCCGCGTCACCCTCCTCGGGGTGCTCGACCACACCGCCACGCCGCCCGGCGGCCGCCTGCTGCGCGAATGGCTGCGGCGGCCCCTGCGCGACCCAGAGGCGATCGGCCGCCGCCACCAGGCGGTGGTGGAGCTGGCCGCCGACCATCCACGGCGCGAGCGCCTGCGCGGCCACCTGGCTCGCGCCGGCGATCCGGAGCGGTTGCTGGCGCGCGCCGTCCTCGGCACGCTCATGCCGCGCGAGGCGGCGGCGTTGCGCGACGGGCTCGCCGCAGCGCCGGCGATCCTCGCCGAGATCGCGGCGGCGGCGGCGGCGCTGCTCGGCGAGCTGGCGGCTGCCGATCCACTGCCCGGGCTCGCCGCCGAGCTGGCGCGGGTGCTCGAGCCGTCCCCTGCCGCCAGCTTCGACGAGGGCGGCGTCATCGCCGCCGGCGTCGATCCCGAGCTCGACCGCTACCGCTCGCTGACCCGCGACAGCAAGCGCCACGTGCTGGCCCTAGAGGCGCGCGAGCGGGAGCGCACCGGCATCGCCTCGCTCAAGGCGCGCTACAACCGCGTCTTCGGCTACTACCTGGAGGTCAGCAACGCCAACCAGGCCAGGGTGCCCGCCGACTACATCCGCCGCCAGACCCTCGCCAACGCCGAGCGCTACGTCACCACCGAGCTCAAGGAGCTCGAGGAGCAGATCCTCGCCGCCGAGGAGCGCCAGGTGGCGCTCGAGGTGCAGCATTTCCAAGGCCTGACCGCGACCGTCGCCGCTGCCGCCGCCGGTCTGCACGCCCTGGCCGCCGCCCTGGGCGCGCTCGACGTGCTGGCGTCCTTCGCCGAGGTGGCCGCCCGCCAGCGCTACGGCTGCCCGCGGATGCTGCCGGCCGGCGGCCCCATCGCCATCCGCGAAGGGCGCCATCCGGTGGTCGAGCAGGCCAGCCGCGACGCCTTCGTCCCCAACGACGTCGAGCTCGACGCCGAAACGGCGCAGATCGTGCTGCTGACCGGCCCCAACATGGGCGGCAAGTCCACCTATCTGCGACAGGTGGCGCTGATCGTGCTGATGGCGCAGGCGGGCAGCCTGGTGCCGGCCGACTCGGCGGCGATTGGGGTCGTCGATCGCATCTTCACCCGCGTCGGCGCCTCCGACGATCTGGCCCGCGGCGAGTCGACGTTCATGGTGGAGATGATCGAGACCGCCAACATCCTGCGCCACGCGACCGAGCACAGCCTGGTGATCCTCGACGAGGTGGGGCGGGGCACCGCCACCTTCGACGGCCTGTCGCTGGCCTGGGCGATCGTCGAGCACCTGCACGAGCACCGCCGCCCGAAGACGCTGTTCGCCACGCACTATCACGAGCTGACCGAGCTCGCGGCGCTGCTGCCGCGGGTGGTCAACCGCACCATGGCGGTCAAGGAGTGGGACGAGCGCATCGTCTTCCTGCGGCAGGTGGTGCCGGGCAGCGCCGACAAGTCCTACGGCCTGCACGTGGCGCGGCTCGCGGGCCTGCCGCCGCCGGTGATCGAGCGGGCGGCCGAGATCCTCGCCAACCTCGAGGCCCAGGAATACGACCTGGCAGGGCGCCCCCGCCTCGCCCGCGGCCATGCTCCGGCCGCCGCCGCGGATCCTGCGCAGCTGACGCTGTTCGCGCCTCCGGAGCAGGTGGTCGCCTCCCTGCTGCGCGCGGTGGACCTCGACCAGATGGCGCCGCTGGCGGCGCTCAATCTGCTGCACAGCCTGAAGTCGCGCCTGGGATGAAGGTGACAGCGGTGCCGCCCGGCCGGCGGCAAGGACCGATGCGGGCAGCCGAACCGCGGGCCATGCGGCGCCCGTCGGCAATCGGCGCCGCTGCCGACTTCGTCTTCACGGGGATCCCGGGGCCGCGTCTCGACGACGCCACCGCCGCCCTGCTGGCGGCGTCGCGGCCGGGCGGCGTGGTGCTGTTCCGGCGCAACCTGGCGACCCCGGCGCAGCTCTTCGCTCTCGTCTCCGAGCTGCGCCGGCTGCTGCCGGCGGCAGTGCTCGCCGTCGATGCCGAGGGCGGCCGGGTCGATCGCCTGAGCGGGTTGGTGGGGCCGGCGCCGGCGGCGGCGCTGCTGGCGCGACGGCCGCCGCCCTTGGCGCGGCAGGCGGGACATTGGATCGCGCAGGCGCTGCGCCTGTTCGATCTCGATCTCGATTTCGCGCCGGTCGTCGACCTCGATCGCGGCGAGACCGGCAACGCCCTCGACGGCCGCTACCTCGGCAGCCGCGACGCGGCGGTGACTCAGCGCGCCCGCGCCTTCCTGCGCGGCCTCCACGGCGGCGGGGTCGGCGGCTGCCTCAAGCATTTCCCCGGCCTGGGCGCCGCCGAGGCCGACACCCACCACCGCACCGCCGTGGTGCGGCTGAGCGCCGCGGCGCTGGCGCCGCATCTGAAGCCCTACGCCGCGCTGCTGCCGCTGGCCGGCGCCGTCATGGTTTCCCATGCCGTCTACCCGGCGCTCGACCGCGAGGAGCGGCCCGCCAGCCTTTCGCCGGCGGTGATCGAGGGGCTGCTGCGCGGCAAGCTGGGCTTCGACGGCCTGGTGGTGAGCGACGACCTCGAGATGCAGGCGCTGGCCGACCGCGGGGACCTCCCGGCGCGCGCCGAGGCCGCCTTCGTGGCCGGCTGCGACCTGGTGCTGGCGTGCGCGACGACGGCGGCCCTGCCCGAGATCGTGGCGCGCCTCGGGCGGCCGCGCCACGCCGGCCGGCGCCGCGAGGCGGGGCGGCGGCTGGCGGTCTGGCGGCAAAGGCTGCGCGCCCTGCGCTGGGCTGGCGACCTGCGGGAGCTGCGGGATCTGCCGGGCCTGCAGGCCGGCGCCGGCGCGGCCGGCCTGGTCGGCCTGCCGCGCAGTCCCGCCGAGCGCCGGGCGCGGCTGGGCGCCGTGCGCGACGGCCTGGCGGAGCTGCGGCGGCAGCTCGAGGCCTGACCGGAAAGGGGGCGGGGTTTGCCGCTCCTAGAAATCGGCGACCAGGGTCACCGGTCCGTCGTTGACCAGCGCCACCTCCATGCGGGCGCGGAAGCGCCCGGTCGCCACGGCGCAGCCGCGCTCGCGCAGCGCCGCGACCAGAGCGTCCACCAGCGGCGCCGCCTGCTCGGGTGGTGCCGCCCGGTCGAACGACGGCCGGCGCCCGCGCGCCACCGAGCCGGCCAGGGTGAACTGCGAGACCACCAGGAAGGCGCCGCCGGCCGCCGCGGCGTCGAGGTTCATCTTGCCGGCCGCGTCGTCGAAGATCCGCAGGCCCGCCAGTTTCTCCGCCGCCGCCTGGGCGGCCGGCGGCGCGTCGTCATGTTCCACGCCGACCAGCACCAGCAGGCCCTTGCCGATGGCGCCCACGGTCTCCCCGGCGACCCGCACCGCCGCCGAGCTCACTCGCTGGATCACCAGGCGCATGCGCGTTTGCCGAGGGCTTTTCCGTCTACTTGATTAGGGGGTCGATCGCTTGCGCCAGACGACCAAAGCCGATGTGGTACCGTACTCCATTCGAGACCTGAGGAGAACCGCGCATGTTGAACAAAGTCATGCTGATCGGCAATCTCGGCCGTGACCCGGAGGTGCGTTCGACGCCCTCCGGACAGCACGTCGCCAACTTCTCGCTGGCCACCAACCGGCGCTGGACGGACAAGAGCGGGCAGCGCCAGGAACAGACCGAGTGGCACAACATCGTGGTCTGGGGCAAGCAGGCGGAGATCGCCGGTCAGTACCTCACCAAGGGCAAGCAGATCTATCTCGAGGGCCGGCTGCAGACCCGCTCCTGGGACGACCGCCAGACCGGCGAGAAGAAGTACCGCACCGAGGTCGTCTGCGACCACTTCCAGATGCTCAGCCAGCGCGGTGGCGGCGAGATGGATGCCTCCGGCTCGGCTCCCGGTGGCCCCAGCTACGACGAGGGTCAGAGCGGCCCCGGCGCCCCCGAGGACGACGATATCCCGTTCTAGTCCCCCTACGGCTGGCGACCCCGAGGGCTGAGTCTGGTTCTCGGCCAGGTAGCGGAGGGCTACCCCAGGTCGGCCGTGCCTGAGGGCCGCGACTCAAAAGGGCGAGGCAGGCAGGACCGATCTCGGCTCCGTACCCACTGCGAGCCCGTTGGTCGTGGCCCTCAGGTCCGGCCGACCCTGCGCCTCGTCCTCTCCCATCGGCTCCATGGCGCCGCGCGGCATGAAGCAGAGGGCCAGCACCACCAGGGCAGCGATGGCCAGTGCGCGCCGCGGGCGGTCGAGCGGCGTCGCCTCGTCGACCACCGGCGGGTGGTAGAGGCCCATCGCGAAGATCACCACGCACCACAGCACCCAGCCTCCCCACAGCACGCCGGCCAGCGCCAGCGCCAGCCACAGCGGCAGCGCCAGGCGCCGCTGCCAGCGGCCGGCCGCGGCATAGAGGACGTGGCCGCCGTCGAGCTGTCCGAGCGGCAGCAGGTTGATCGCCGTGGCCAGCAGGCCGAACCAGGCGGCCAGCGCAAACGGGTGCAGCCGCAGCACCATGCCGTCGCCGAGCGGGCCATGAAAGAGGCGGGTGACCAGCGCCATCGCCAGGCACTGTCCGGGCACCAGGCGCGAGGCGCCGGCGGCGATCCGCAGCGGCTCCGGCTGCGACCTGGCGATGCCCCAGAACAGAAAAGGCAGCAGCGCCAAAAAGCCGGCGAACGGTCCGGCGACGCCGACGTCGAAGAGCTCACGCTTGCTGCGGATCGGCACCCGGATGCGAATGAACGCGCCCAGCGTTCCCAGCACCGCCGGCAGGGGCAGGAAGTAGGGCAGCGTCGACGGCAGGCGGTAGCGCCGGCAGGCCAGGTAGTGCCCCATCTCGTGCACGAGCAGGATGAACAGCACCGGCAGCGAGAACGCCAGGCCCAGCCCCAGCAGCGACGGATCGCTCCAAACCCGGGCCACCAGCCGCGGCGTGATCAGCGGATAGACGTCGGCCGGCAACCCGTCGCGGCTCCAGGCGCAGAGCACCGGACCGAGCGTCGTGGTGGTGAAGAAGGTCAGCCCGAACAGCAGCAGCGCCAGACCGTACCTGGGAGGTCCCGGAGGGGCCATGCGCAGCCGCACCGGCCGCGCCGCCCAGGCTGGCGGTCGCCATGGCGGTGGCACCTGACCCGGCGGTGTCCACGGCGAGGGCGGCGGGCCCGGCCAGGTCGGTTCTACGTCTTTCGGATCAGAGATTCTTGAGGTCCTTGCCCGGTTTGAAACGTACCGTCTTGCCGGGCGAGATCGCCACCTCGACGCCGGTCTTCGGGTTGCGGCCGACGCCCTTCTTGCGGTCGCGGACCTGGAAGACGCCGAAGCCTCGGAGCTCGATGCGCTTGCCGACGCAGAGGGCGCTCTTCATCGCCTCGATGATGGTGTCGACCGCCTGGGCGGCTTTGACCCTGGGCACCTCGGTGCTCTCCGCCACGCGGTCGACGATGTCGGACTTGATCATTTGGGCTCCGGAACGGCGCCGAGTCTAACAACCGGTCCGACGGGGTGTCAACCGAGCCAAACCTTTGTCACGACTGAGCGTAGCCGCGTTTTTTACTGAGAATGCAGCGTTCGAATGCGGCGGCGGTCGCCGTGGTCAGGCGCTGCATCAGCTCGAGATCGATCCCCCCCAGGCCGCGGCTGCCGCCATCCATGTAGATGACGGTGACCATGCGGTCCCTTAGTCGCACCGGCAGCATCACGCAGTCGCGCGCCAGCCCGCCGCCCCAGCACAGGGCCAGCTCGCGGTGACTCGCCATCGGCGGCAGCGGGCCGATGTGGATGCCGCTGCCCTGGCGCAGGTTGAGGAACACCGAAGGCTCCTCGAAGCTTATCGCGTAACGGCCGAACGCCTCCTGGTCGATGCCCTCGCCTTGCGCCATCCAGGCGATGACCTGGACGCGGGAGGTCTGGAACAGCGCCACCCGGCGGAAGCTGCGTGACAGGAACCCGAGCACGATGCGCCCCACCTCCTCGCGGTCGCTGGTGGCGCCGAGCGCCAGCTCGACCTCGTCGAGACTGGCCGGCGCTTCGCGTGGCGAGGTCTCGGGCGGCGAGGCTGTCGCGGCGGTGGGCGAGGCCGTCGCGGCGGTGGGCGAGGCCGTCGCGGCGGTGGGCGAGGCCACCGTGGCGGGCGTGGCGGGCGGCCCGGGCGCGCCAGCCTGGGCGTCGCCCAAGCCGAGCTCGGCGCGCTCCGCCGGGCTGAGGGCGACCCGCTCGTGCCGCACCTCAACCGGCGCGGGCCGGGACGGAACCGGCGGTCCGAGTGTCAGCGTCGCCTCGAGGTCCGTCGCCGGCGCGACACGGCCCGCCGCCGGCGTGGGCGGGGCTTCCCCGGTCGCGGCTGGCGGCGATGGCGTGCCGGCCTTCGCAGCTGCCGCCGGTAGCGCGCCAGCGGTCGCGCCGGCGCCCCCCGAGGCGGGCGACTGCGGCGCCGATGGTACGTTGGGAGGTGCCGTCGCCGGTCTGGCCGGCGGCGGCGCAGGGCGCCCTGCCGGCGGCGGAGCCACAGCCGCCGAGTCCAGCCCCTGCCGCGGCGTCCGCCGGCGCCGTGCCGCCTCGTCCCTGAGATCCAGCTCCGCGAGCGGCGGCAGCTCTAGCGCCATGCCGCCCATGCCGGCGCCGAAGCCGCCGTCGGCGCCGCCCGAGAGCTCGGCCCGGAGACCGGGCAGCTCGGCCGTGCCGCCGGCGTCGCCGGCGGGCACCCGGGGTTCCACCGTCGCGGCCGGCGGCGGCGGGGCCGGCGCCTCGGCGCCGCGCGACCGGAACAGCGATCGGCGCCGCGGCTGCGGCGGCAGCGCCGGCTCGGGCAGCGGCGGCGGCTGCATCCGCGGCGGCCCCGACAGCAGGTCCTCCGGTCTCAGGGCGCTCAGCACCTCGCCGCCGCTGGAGCGAGCCTGAGGCGCGGCGCTCCCGGCGCCGGTGCGGCCGGCTGCCGCCGGCGCCCACCCCGCCCGGTTCGGCAGCTGCAGCGGCATGGCGGCCGTCCCGCCGGCCGGACCGGCCGGCGCTCCCGTTGCGCCCGCTTCCTTGGCGCCCCACAGGTAGCGGGCGCGGTTGAGGCGGTCGAGCAACAGGCTGTAGCGCGACGGGCACTCCTCGCGGTAGTAGCGCTGCAGCGCCTCGAAGATGCGCAGCTCGTGCAGCACGTGCACCTTGACCCGCCGCCCTGAGGCGAAGGCGATCTCGTCCTGGCAAACCAGGTTGCGAGGATCCTGCATGGCGACGTCCAGCCGCCCGCCCGCCGCCCGGAAGGGAATGGCGCGGCAGCGCCGGGCAAGCTTCTCGGGGATCAGCCGCAGCACCTCGTCCGGAATGCCGCGCAGATCCTCGATGTTCGCGGCCGGCACTCCCAGCTGCTCGGCGAGCGAGCGCACCAGGAGGTCCTCGCCCAGCACCTCCATCTCGAGCAGGCAGGTGCCGACCCGCCCGCCCACCCCGTTCTGGTTCTGCAGGGCGCGCGTGAGCTGCTGGACCGTGATCCAGCCCCGCGCGACCAGGAGCTGCCCGAGCTTACCCATGCTCGCGAGGCCGTTTCTCGCTCAATTCCGGTGCCGGCGGACGGGGGTTCGAGGTTGATTTCCTAACTGCTTGTCGGGACGCCACTTATCTGCTGGGATGAGATTATAGAAGCGGCTCAGCAACCTTGTAAAGCGCCGCGTCCGGCTGCTATTCTGACCGGATGAGGAAGTCCGTGATCTCTCTGCGCCGGCTGCTGCCCATCACCGTCCTCGCGACCTGCGCGCCCCTGGCGTCATCGCTCCCGCTGACGGCGCTGGCACCGCCGGCGGCCCGGCCCCCCGTCGCGGCGCCGGCGGCCCCGGCCGCCCCGTCGGCGGCAGCCGCCGCCGGCGCGCCGGGCGACTACGAGTTCCTGATCGCCAACCTGCTGGCCGGCGACGGCAACCTGAGCGATGCGCTGGCGGCCTTCGAGGCGGCCGAGAAGGCCCGACCCGACGCTGCCTACATCCACCTCGAGCACTCCCAGCTGCTCGGCAGGCTGGCGCAGGCAGCGCGGCTGCCGGGTGCGCAGGCGAGCTACCTGCGGCAGGCGGCCGAAGAGGTCAGCAAGGCGCAAAAGCTCGCACCCGGGAACCTCGACGTCCTGCGCGGCGTCGGCTTCGTCTACCTCGAGCTGGCTGGCCAGGACCCGGCGGCGCTGAAAACCGCCCTCGAGGCGCTCGAGACCGTCCATCAGCGCGACCCGGAGGATCTGCAGACGGCGATCAGCCTCGGCCGCCTGTACCTCGAACAGCAGCAGCCGGCCAAGGCGGCGGAAGCCTTCCGAGAGGTGATCCGCCAGGCCCCCCAGCAGCGTGCCGCCTACGCCATGCTGGTGGAGGCGCTGCTGCGCGACGACAAGCCCAAGGACGCCGAGGCGGTGCTCGCGCAGATCCTCGGCTTCGAGCCCGCCGCGCTCGAGGCGCGCCTGACCCTCGCCGAGCTCGAGGGCCGCCGCAACGACTATGCCGCGGTGCTGGCGACGCTGCTCGCGGCGCCGGAGCCGGGGCGCGACGATGCGCGCCTGCGGCGCCAGCTCGCCTGGGCCTACTACCTGACCGGCGACGTGGACCGCGCGCTGGCGACGGTGGAGCCCTTGCTCCAATCGTCCCAGGGACCGCGCGCCGCGCCCTCCGCGCCGTCGCCAGATACGGCCGCCGGCGACGCGGACGACATGCAGCTGCTGCTGCTCAAGGGCCTGGCGCTGGCCGCGCAGGGCCGCAACCAGGAAGCCGGCGAGGTGCTCGAGCAGCTGCGCGGCGCCCGCCCCACCGACGCGGCGCTCGCCGGCATCCTGTCGCGCGTGCTCGAGCGCGCCGGCCGTCCCGAAGAGGCGGCGCGCGTCCTCGCCGAGCTCGCCGCGGGTCTCGCCAAGGCCGGCAAGCAGGACGAGGAGCGGCAGGCCCGGCTCGAGCTGGCGCAGGTCTACTACGACGCCAAACAGTGGGACCGGGTGAGCGAGACCCTGCAGCCGCTGCTGCGCCTGGGTGCCAAGGAGGAGGCCGCCCGCGAGCCGGCGGTGCTGCTCGCCGCCGACGCCATGGTGCAGCGCAAGAGCTATGACGAGGCGCTCAAGCTGCTGGACAAGGACCAGGCCAGCCCGCCATCGCCCAATCTAGCCGCCAAGCGCGCCGAGGTGCTCTTCCGGGCCGGCCGCGAGCGGGAGGCGGCCCGCCGCCTCGAGGATCTCGCCGGCGACCGCGAATCCCGGGCGCCGCTGGCGGCGGCCGAGGCCTACCAGCGCCTCGACCGCTACGCCGAATCCATCCCGGTGCTCGAAAAGCTGCTCGGCCGGCCGGATCCCGGCCTGCAGGCGCCGGGCGCCAAGGCGGCTCGCTTCCTGCTCGCCGCCGCCTATGAGCGCACCGGCAAGCGCGAGCAGGCGGTGGCCGAGTTCCGGCGCCTGCTGGGCGTCGATCCCGATTACCATGCGGCGCTCAACTACCTGGGCTACATGTTCGCCGATCGCGGCGAGAACCTCGACGAGGCGCGGAAGCTGGTCGAGAAGGCGGTGGCGCTCGAGCCCGACAACGGCGCCTACGTCGACTCCCTGGGATGGGTCTATTTCCGGCTCGGCCGTCTGGAGCAGGCCCGCACCGAGCTCGAGCGGGCGACCCGGCTCGAGATCGCCGACGGCACCGTCGAGGAACACCTGGGCGACGTCTACAGCGCCATGGGCCAGCCGGAGCGGGCCGGCGAGGCCTACCGCCGCGCCCTCGAGCTCGAAGGCGACGATCACGCCAAGGCCGACGCCGTGAGACGCAAGCTCGACGGTTTGCCAGGCAGCCACCATCGGCCGTGAGACCAGAATTCCCGATCGCGGCATGCCCCGCGGATCGATGACGGCCGCCGGCGCGGCTTGCCACCGGCCGACTCGGCCCGCCATCGCCCTGCCGGGGCTGCCAGCCCTGCCGGCGCCGCCGGCGCTCCTGGCGCTGCTGGCGCTGCTGGCGGCAGTTGCCTGCACCGGCGTCCCCGGGGCAGCGCCGCGGTCGCCGGGAGCGGCGGCGGCGCCGCCGGCGGTGCTTGCCGAGCCCGCTGCCTGGCAGGTGCCCAGCAGTGCTTATGGCACGCAGATCCTCTACCGCGTCGCCGTCTCCGGTACCCAGGGAGACGCCAGCCTCAATTTGATCCTGCGCCTGGCGTCGCCGTCGCGCTATCAGGCGCAGGCGGTGGACCCGATCGGGCGCGCGGTGTGGGGGATCGACGTCGACGGCGACCAGGGCCTCTGGCTCGACCATCGCGGCCACACCTGGTGCCGGCTCGGCGGCGCCCTCGACCTCGCCTTCCTGCCGCTGGGCCCGCTGTCGCTCTCCGCATTGCCGCCCCTGTTGCTCGGGCGCTTGCCGGCGCCGCCCGCCTCGCCGGCGAGCGTCGTCCGGAGCGCCACGAGCGCCAACATCGCCAACATCGCCGGCTCGCCCGTCGCCGCCGCCACCGTCTCCTATCGGGACACCGCCGGCCGCGGCTGGAGCGCGGTCGTGCAGGGAGGCCAGATCGTGAGCTGGGGTCTGTGGCTGGACGCCGGCGCCACCCCGATCCTCTCGTGGGCGAACAGCGGCGCCTGGTCGGTGCTTTCCGACCGTCGCAAGGGTGTGCAGATCCGGTGGCGGGAAGCGGTGCGCGAACCGCTCCGCCAGCTGGCGCCGATGGCGCCCAGCGCCGACTACCGGGAGGGGTCCTGCGCCGCCGTCCCCCTGCCGGGCAGCGGACCCTGAGGCGGCGGCTGAGCGCTCGCAATGTTCCAGGGGCCAGGGGCCAGGGGCCAGGGGCCAGGGGCCAGGGGGCAAGGCGGCAGCGCGGCAAGGCGCGGGCGGCCGCCCGGTTTGACAGTGCCGCGGCGGCTCTCTAGCATATGGCGCTTGGCCAAGGGGCCGCGGCATCCGATCACCGCGCATCGGGGGCCCGGGAAGGGGTCCCGTTCCGTTCGCGCTTCAGCGTTCCGGCGGGTATATAATGACGCGACAGACACCCGGCGACGTGTCGAGCATAGCTCTCCGGACGCGGGCCTTTGCGCCTCTGCATCTGCCGCAAACGTCCGCGCCGTTCCGGTGTGCCGTCGCGAGCCCAAGGCGCTGGCCGGCTTCCGGTGGCCACGCGGCCCCCTCGCCGCTCTTGGACGCGCCCAGGGTCCTACCAGGGATGGTGAGAGGACGCGACATGGAGATCACAGAGGTCAAGGTTTTTCCGATCCAGGAGGAAAAGCTCAAGGCTTTCGTCTCGATCGTGTTCGATCAGTGTTTCATGGTAAACGACATCAAGATCATCCAGGGCAGGGACGGCCTCTTCATCAGCATGCCGAGCCGGAAGAAGAAGAACGGCGAGTTCAAGGACGTGGCTCACCCGTTGAACAACGAGACGCGGCGCATGATCGAGGACCAGATCCTGGCCGAGTACGAGCGGGTGCTGGGCGAGCGGGGCGAGCGCCTACCCGCGCCGCCGGCCGCCGCGCCGCGGAGCGCCGTCGCCACACCGGACGCCCCGAGCGAAGCTGCCGCCGCCCGTCCGGCCCTGGCTGCAGCGCCTGCCGCTGCCGCCGCGCCGGCGACCCCGGCGACCCCGGCAACCCCGGCAACCCCGGCAACCCCGGCAAATACCATCGACGGTCACGACGGCAATTCCGGCCACCCCGGAGACGACGGCCGGCCGGATCAGGCGGCCATGCCTCCCCCCGCTCCAGGCGCCCCTACCGCTCACAAACCGCCCGAAAAGACCCTGGAGGAGATCGAGGAGATGCATCTGCGCGACTCGTTCTGGACCGTGACCTGACGGTTCCGCTCGCCGGCGCCGGGGCGCCCGCGGCCCCGTGCCCTGCGCCCCTGCGCCCCTGCGAGCACCGGCGGCGAGGAGCGAGCATGCGCGGGACTGGGCCGTGCCAGGCGGGCCTGCGGGGTCGATCGAGACTGGGGCGTCGCCAAGTGGTAAGGCACCAGACTTTGGATCTGGCATTCGGAGGTTCGAATCCTCCCGCCCCAACCAGCCTGTTCCGGACCGGAAACTCGTTGGCGATGAATTGCAGCCTGGTTTTCCCATGAGCGGAGGAGTATGCCCGGCGAACTGAAGATCTTCGGCGGACGCGCGCATCCGATGTTGACGCAGGAGATCTGCGAGTACCTCAACCTGCGGCCGGGCAACGTCTCGGCGCGCAACTTCTCCGATGGCGAGATCTTCTGCCAGATCCAGGAGAACGTCCGCGGCTCGGACGTGTTCGTGGTGCAGCCGACCTGCGAGCCGGTCAACGAGAACCTGATGGAGCTGCTGATCATGCTCGACACCTTCAAGCGCTCCTCGGCGTCGCGGGTGACCGCCGTGCTGCCCTACTACGGCTACGCCCGGCAGGACAAGAAGGACCAGCCGCGCGTGCCGATCACCGCCAAGCTGGTGGCGGACCTGATCTCGCGCGCCGGCGCCGACCGCGTGCTCACCATGGATCTGCACGCCGACCAGATCCAGGGTTTCTTCGACGTGCCGGTCGACCACCTGTTCGCCGCGCCGGTGCTGCTCGAGGCGGTCCGCGAGCTGAAGCTCCCCGATCTGGTCATCGTCTCGCCCGACGCCGGCGGCGTGGAGCGCGCCCGCGCCATCGCCAAGCGGATGGAGGTGGGGCTGGCGATCGTCGACAAGCGCCGCCCCGAGCCCAACGAGGCCGAGGTGATGTTCGTCATCGGCGACGTCGAGGGCTGCAACGCGCTGATCGTCGACGACATCGTCGACACCGCCGGCACCCTGACCAAGACCGTCGAGGCGCTCAAGTCCAAGGGCGCCAAGCGAGTGCTGGCGGCAGGCGTCCACGGCGTCCTCTCGGGCCCGGCGCTCAAGCGTATCGATCAATCGCCGGTCGAAGCCGTGCTGATCACCAACACCACGCCTCTCGACCAGAAGCTCGCGCGGTCGCAGAAGCTGCGGCCGCTCTCGGTCTCGGCGCTGCTCGGCGAGGCAATCCGCAGGATCCACGAGGACAGCTCGGTGAGCTCCCTGTTCGTCTGAAGCGAGGAAAACCATGAGTGAGATGATGATCGAAGTCCAGCCGCGCCAGGGGCGAGGCACCAACAGCAACCGCCGGCTGCGCCTGAGCGGCCAGATCCCGGCCGTGGTCTACGGCGGCGCCGGCAAGGACTCGGTGCCGATCCACGTCGATCGCAAGCGGCTGATCGAGCTGCTCAAGCAGGGCGGCGGCGAGAACGCCGTCTTCCTGCTCAAGCTGGCCAGCAGTGGCCAGGAGCGCCACGCGATGATCCGCGACATGCAACTCGACCCGATCACCCGCGCGATCGTGCACCTCGACTTCCAGCGCGTGGTGATGACCGAGAAGGTGCGCGTGCAGGTGGCGATCGAGCTGACCGGCACCGCCTTCGGCGTCAAGACCGAGGGCGGGGTGCTCGACTTCTCGCATCGCGAGGTCCACCTCGAGTGCCTGCCCGGCGACATCCCGAAGACGCTGAAGCTCGACGTCAGCGAGCTGCACCTCGGCCAGCACCTCAGCGTCGCCGACCTGCAGCTGCCGGACAACGTGTCGCTGCTCGACGAGCCCGAGCGGGTGCTGGTCTCGGTGATGCACTCGAAGACCGAGGTGGAGGCGCCGGCGGCGGCCGAGGCAGCGCCGACGGAAGCCGGCGGCGAGCCCGAGGTGATCAAGAAGGGCAAGACGGAAGAGGCGTGAACCGCCTGATCCTGGGTCTGGGCAACCCGGGAGACGAGTACCGCGCCACCCGCCACAACCTCGGGTTCCGGGTGGTCGAGGAGCTGGCCCGCCGCTGGCGGGCGCCCCTGGACCGCCTGGAGTGCAACGCCAAGGTCGCGTCCGCGAGGGTGGCACTTGCCGGGCCTCCGTCCGCGCTCGTGTCGGCTGCGGACCAGGCCCCTGCCGCGGACCTCGCCTCGGCGGGGGAGCCGGCCCCGGGCAGGGACCAGGCCGTCAGCCAGGACCCGGCCGCCAGCCGGGACGTGAACCACGCCGCGGACGGCGCGCCGGGCGCCGGCGACGCCGTTTCGGGCGCGCTGGACGTGCTGCTCGTCCAGCCGCAGACCTACATGAACCGCAGCGGTTTTGCCGCCCGCTGCCTGGTGGAGCTCCACGCCGTCGCGCCGGAGTCGGTGCTGGTGGTCTACGACGAGGTGAACCTGCCGTTCGGCCGCCTGCGGCTGCGGCGCTCGGGCAGCCCCGCCGGCCACCGCGGCATCGAGTCGATCCTCGAGAACCTGCGCACCGACCAGGTGCCGCGGCTGCGCCTGGGCATCGCCGCCGACGGTGGCCCGGTCGCCGCCGAGGCGCTGGTGGGCTTCGTGCTGTCGCCCTTCAGCGCCGCCGAGGAGGAGGCGCTGGCGCCCGTCGTCGAACGCGCCGCCGACGCCTGCGAGACCTGGGTGCGGGAAGGCATCGACGCCGCCATGGGCCGCTTCAACGGCGGTTGAGCGCGGCGAAACCTCCGCTGGACGCGCGCCGTAGGTAGTGGTACGGAATCGGCAGACGGCGGCGACGGCGCGACCGCCGCGGCGCCACGCGAGGTGAGCCATGGGAAACGTGCTCCAAGACCTGCAGTTCGGCAGCCGCCTGCTGTGGAAGGACAAGGGTTTCACCTTGACCACGCTGCTGACCCTGGTGGTCTGCATCGGCGCCAATGCCGCCATCTTCTCGGTGGTCCACTCGGTGCTGATGCGGCCGCTGCCGTTCGCCGACTCGGACCGCGTGGTGCTGACCTACAACAGCTACCCGGGGGCGGGGGTGATCCGCGCCGACAGCGGCGTTCCCGATTACTACGACCGCCTCCGCGACGTCCCCGCCTTTGCCGAGCTCGCCATGGTCCAGCACCGCGGCATGACGCTCGGCGGCGAGGGCTCGGCTTCCAGGATCTCGGCCGGTGCCGTCACCCCATCTCTCTTCCCCCTGCTCCGCGCCCGGGCGCTGCGCGGCCGGGTCTTCCGTCCCGAGGACGGCGAGGTCGGCAGCGAGCACAAGGTGATCCTGAGCTACGCCCTGTGGCAGCGGCTCTTTGCCGGCAGCGACACGGCGGTGGGCAAGGACCTGCGGCTCAACGGCGTGCCCTTCGCGATCGTCGGCGTGATGCCGGCCGGCTTCCTGTTCCTGCAGGCCGACACCCAGGTGTGGGTGCCGCTCGCCTTCACCGTCAAGGAGAAGTCCGACGAATCCCGGCACAGCAACAACTGGACGATGTTCGGCCGCTTGGCGCCGGGCGCCACCGTCCGCCAGGCCCAGGAGCAGATCGACGCGCTCAACGCCCGCAACCTCGAACGCTTCCCGGCGATGAAGCAGGCGCTCATCGAGGCCGGCTTCCACACCATCGCGGTGCCGCTGCAGGAGGACCTGGTGCGCGCCATCAGGCCGGTGCTGTACCTGCTCTGGTGCGGCGTCATCTGCGTGCTGCTGATCGGTTGTGTGAACATCGCCAACCTCGCGCTGGTCCGGGCGAGCGGCCGCCTCAAGGAGCTGGCCACCCGGCAGTCGCTCGGCGCCGGCCACTTCCGCATCGCCCGCCAGCTGATGCTCGAGTCGCTGCTGCTGACCCTGGCCGGCGGCCTGGGCGGGGTGCTGCTGGGCAGGTGGATCCTCGGCTTCATCACCCATCTCGGCATCGACGAGCTGCCGCGCGGCAGCGAGATCCGCATGGACGCCGTGGTGGTGGCGGCGATGCTGGGCCTGGCGGTGCTCATCGGCCTGGTCATCGGCGTCGTGCCGGTGGTCAGGCTGCTGCGGGTCAACCTCAACGCCCTGCTGCGCGACGAGAGCCGCGGCGGCACCAGCGGCCAGGGAGCGCGGCGCGGGCGGCGCGCGCTGGTCACCGCGCAGTTTGCCTTCGCCTTCATCCTGCTGGTCTGCGCCGGCCTGCTGGCGGTGAGCTTCCGCCAGGTGCTCGCCGTCCGTCCCGGGTTCGATCCGGACGGCGTGCTCACCGCGATGATCAGCCTGCCCAGGGCGCAGTACAAGAGCGACGCCGAGTTGCTGGGCTTCACCGCGCGCGTCCTCGAGGCGACGCGCGGCCTGCCGGGAGTGCAGTCCGCCGGCGTCACCAGCTCGATCCCGTTCGGCGGCGACTACAGCGACAGCGTCATCTTCCCCGAGGGCTATGTCGCCGGCAAGGGCGAATCGGTGATCTCGCCGAGCGCGCTGACCGTCAGCGAGGGCTATCTCGAGACCATGCGCACCCGGCTGCTGCGCGGCCGGACCTTCAACGCCGGCGACACCGCCAAGGCGCCGAAGTGCATCCTCGTCGACACCCAGCTGGCGGCGAAATTCTGGCCCAACCGCGATCCGATCGGCCGCCGCCTCTATCAGCCGCAGGACGCCCAGCACCTGACGCCCGGCCCCAAGACCGAGTACTACACCGTCGTCGGGGTGGTCGACAGCGTCAAGCTGCGGGGTCTCGTCGAGGGCGGCGAGGCGCGCTTCGGCGCCTATTACTTCCCCTATGCGCAGGCGCCGGAGCGCGGCTTCGCGCTCGCCGTCCGCTCCACCGGCGATCCCCATGCTCTCGCCGCCGCCATCCGCCGCGTCGTCGCCGGCATCGATCCGGAGCTGCCCCTGTACAGCGTCAAGACGATGACGGAGCGGACCTCCGAGGCGCTGGTCAGCCGCCGCGTCCCGATGCTGCTGGCGTTGGGCTTCGCCGCGGTGGCGCTGTTCCTCTCCGCGGTCGGCGTCTACGGCGTGCTGGCCTACCAGGTGGCGCAGCGGACGCGCGAGATCGGCATCCGCATGGCGCTCGGTGGCACGGCGCGGGCCATCTCCGGGCTGGTGCTCAACGAGAGCGTGCGCATGCTGGTGCTGGGGCTGGGCATCGGCCTGGCGGGCACCGTCGCCGCCGGCCGCGCGATGCGCAGCCTGCTCTACGGCGTGCAGCCGATGGATCCCGCGGTCCTGGCCCTGGTGGCGGCGGTGCTGGGCGGCGTCGCGCTGGTGGCCGCGGCGGTCCCGGCGCGCCGCGCCCAGCGGATCGATCCGGCCGTGGCCCTGGCCGCCGAGTAGCCGGCCGCGCGCCGGCCACCAGCCGGCGAGATGGGCGAGCCCCAGTCCCTGGTGTTATCATTCGGTCATGGCACCGCTCAGGGATCGGCTCAGCATCGATTGGCTGCAGGGAGTGACGCCGCCGCCGAGCGCCACGCGCAGCGCGGCCACGGACCTCTCGGTGCAGCAGGTCTTGGCGGCCACCGTCAAAGGAGCCCTATCCAGCCAGACCGGCCAGGAGGCGAAGGTGGCCGACTTGGCGAAGTCGCTTGGCGTCAAGTTCTCGACCCTGCTTCCCGTCGTCGAAGACATGGCGGAGCAAGGGACGCTCGTCATCAAGCAACAGGACCCCGAAGGCGGCAATCATCTCGTGAAGCTGCGCGGCGCCGCCTTTTAGGCTGCCTGGCCGCGTCCATCCCGCGTCTTTCCCAGGCCCTCGCCCCTTGGCTCCGACGGCCCCGACGGATCCTCCCCGGAGCGCTTGGCGCGGCACCATTCACGCCGCCAGCCTGGTTCTTGCCGGTCTGTTTCTCCTCGCCCTGATCCTGCTCCAGCTCGCGCGCTGGTCCACTCACCTTACGGTCACCGGCAAAGTCCTGATCGTCGCCGCCGCCGCCGCCCTTTTCGGCGCCGGCACCGGCGCCGCGGAGATCGTGCTGCGCTACCGCGACGAGCCGTTCGAGGCGCTGGCCAGCGCACCGGCGAAATTCTATCTGTTGTTCAATGCCGGCGTCTCGCTGGCCGCCTTCGCTCTGCTCCATCGCTACGGCCGGCAGGTACTGCCGATCGCCACCCAGGATCTTGCGCTCACGGCCATCGCAGCCGGCTTCGGGGGCATGGCGGTGATGCGGTCCAAACTCTTCTCTTACCAGACCGAGAGCGGCAACGACTTGGCGGCCGGCCCGGCGCTGATCGTGGACGCGTTCCTGCGCGTGCTCGACCGCAAGATCGATCGCCTGCGGTCCGCCGAGCGGGAGAAGCGGGTATTCGACCGCGTCCGCTCGCTCTTCGAGTCCGGCGGCATCACCGAGGACCGGTTCGGCTTCATGTGCCAGTTCCTCGCGGCGCACCTGCTTTCGTATCTCAATCTCCAGTCGTCGGAAAAGGCGGAAATCGCGACGATCTTGAGGAACTATCAGACCGACGCCGAGCTCAGCAAGTGGCCCATCACTCTGCGCACCCTGGCGGTCGGCTTCGCCATCCTGAACGTGGTCGGAGAGCGCAACTTCGATCAGGTGTTCGGGGATCTGAGCGACGCCATCAAGCTGCAGGCGCAGATCGTCGCCGGTCAGACCGCCGGCAGCTGACTCAGCGGCGAGCGCGGTGGCCGCGCGGCGGCACTTGCCAAGCCCGCGCCGGTCCTATAAGATCAGTCGCTCGTCGCGCCCCTGGGCGATCGGTTGCTCATCGCGCTTCGGGCGATCGGCCACACGTCGCGCTTCGGCGCTCTCGTTCCTCTCTGTTCCGCGCGAAGCGGGACTGATCCAGGCCATAGGGAGGTCCTCGATCCACATGCGCACATACGAGTTGGTGTTTCTCGTCGATCCGCGGGTCGCCGACGAGGACGTGGTTGCCATGACCCAGGAATACAAGCAGATGATCACCGCCGGCGGCTCCCAGGTGGTCAAGGAGGAGAGCTGGGGGCGGCGCAAGCTGGCGTATCCGATCGCCAAGCTCAACGAGGGCAAGTACGTCCTGCTCGGCGTCGAGAGCGAGGGCGGCAAGACCTCGCTGCCCGAGGTCGAGCACCGGATGCGCCAGAACGACAAGATCCTGCGCTACCTGACGGTGCGCACCGACGAGGACCTCAAGCGGGCGGCCTCGCGCCATCCCAAGACGGCGCAGCGCGGCGACACGCCGGCCGGCGCCGGCCCTGGCGAGGGCGGCGGCACCGCCGCCGCTCCGGGTCACGCGGCAGGACCGGCGCCGACGGCGGGGGAGGCCTAGCCCATGGCCCGACCGAGGAAGGTCTTCTATCGCCGACGCAAGGTCTGCAAGTTCTGCGCGGACAAGATCGACTATGTGGACTTCAAGGACGTCAAGCTCCTGCAGCAGTTCATCCCCGAGCGCTCCAAGATCCTGCCGCGCCGGATCTCGGGCACCTGTGCCCGGCACCAGCGCCTCCTGCAGTGCGCGATCAAGCGGGCGCGGCATCTGGCGCTGATCCCGTTCACCACCGATTAGGAGGGGGCCTGCCGTGAAAGTGATCCTGCTCAGCGACCAGCGCCACCTCGGCAAGCGCGGCGAGCTCGTCGACGTGAAGCCGGGCTATGGGCGCAACTACCTGCTGCCGCAAGGGCTGGCGCTCGAGGCGACGCACGCCAACGTCATCTCCTTCGAGCAGCAGCGCACCAAGATCGACGCCCGCCACGCCCAGGAGCGTGCCGCCGCCGAGGTCATCGCGGCAAAGATGGGCGACCTGCGCCTCGAGATTCCCAAGCGCGTTGGCGAGACCGATACCCTCTACGGCTCGGTGACCGCCAGCGAGGTGGCCGAGCTGCTCGAGCGCAAGGGGTTCGCGACCGATCGCCGGCGCATCGACCTCGAGGGCGGCATCAAGACCCTGGGCGACCACAAGGTGCGCATCGAGCTGCACCCGGAGGTCATCGCCGAGGTCACCGTCACGGTGGTGCGGGAGGACTAGTGTCCCGCACGGTCGGCCGTCCGGGAAGCTAGTGCCCCGCACGGTTAATTCGCAAGGCATTCGCTTGCCCTCCAGCCCTCTGGCGGCGTTGCGCCTCCTCGACATACCTTCGATTATGCCTGCGTCGGCGCGCCTTGCCAGAGGACCGGATTGCGGCGCGACTGCCATACGAATTAACCGAGCGGGGCACTAGGCGCGGTGACCGGCACCGGCGGTGGGCAGGCGCCGCAACTGCCCGAGGGGGCGCCGGCGCCGCCGCCGGCGCCCGCCGGGCACCGCGCGCCGCGGATCGACGATTTCCTGATCGAGCCGACGCGCGAGCTGGCCGACTGGCACTGGCTGTGGAAGGAGGACCGCGAGTTCCCCGTCCGCAGCCACCGCGGCCTGCTCGGCCGGGTGCTGGTCGCCTGGAAACGGCTGCTGCGGCCGCTGGTCAAGGTGCCGCTCAACGACCTCTGGGACCGCCAGCGCATCTTCAACGTCATCCTGCTCGAGCACCTGCGCGACACCCAACAGGTGCGGCGGCGCGACGACCAGCGCATCGCCTATCTCGAGACCCTGCACGCCGAGGGCATCGAGGAGCTGATGCGCCACAACGACGCGCTGTTCGCGCGCGCCGACCAGAAGCTCGACCGCTACCGCCGCGAGGTGCGGGACCTGCTGGGCAGCCTCGGCGCTGCCCTGGCGCGCCTGGAGGTGCCGGCAGGGGAGGGCGGTGCGACGCCGGCGAACGGTGCGATTCCGGCGGGCCCGGTCATCACCGCCACCGGCGGGAGCATCACGGCCGGCGGGAGCCCCGCGACCGGTGCCGTCCGGGCGGCGCCCGAGGCAGCGGTGGACCTGGCGCGGGCGCGCGAGGAGCACGCCTACTTCGAGCTCGAGCGGCGCTACCGCGGCACCGAGGAGGAGATCCGCGGCCGCATCGCCGCCTACCTCCCCTACCTGGCGGCGGGGGGGCCGGCGCTCGACCTCGGCTGCGGCCGGGGAGAGGCGCTGGCGCTGCTGCGCGATCACGGCATCGCGGCACGCGGGGTGGATGGCAGCGCCCGCATGGTGGCGGCCTGCCGGGAGCGCGGCCTCGACGCCAGCCAGGGCGACCTCTTCGCGGCGCTGGCGGCGGCGCCGGCAGCCAGCCTCGGCGCGGTGCTGTCGTTCCACGTCGTCGAGCATCTGCCGATCGGCGAGCTCGACCGCTTGGTGCGGCTCGCTTGGCGGGCGCTGCGCCCGGGCGGCGTGCTGATCCTCGAGACGCCGAGCCCGCTGTCGCTGGTGGTGGCGGCGCGCAACTTCTGGCTCGATCCGACCCACGTGCGCCCGGTCCATCCCGAGAGCCTGCGGCTGCTCTACGAGCTCGCCGGCTTCGACCCGGTGGAACGCCTGGACCTGCGGCCGTTTCCGGCGGACGAGCGGCTGCCGGAGATCGATCTCGCCCGCCTGCCTGCCGAGCAGCGGGAGCTGGCCGACGCCGCCAACCGGCTGCGCGATCACCTCGACGAGCTGCTCTACGGCTGCCAGGACTTCGGCCTGATCGGGTACAAGCCGGCGGCGCCCGGAGCCTCCTGAGCGGAGCGGGCCGGCGGGCACGATGGGCCCCCGACCGCCTGGTGCTGGCGCTGGGGCTCGCCGGCGGCCTGCTGCTGGCCTTCGTGACGCCGCCGTTCGAAGTGCCCGACGAGCCGGCCCACTTCTTCCACGTCTACCAGCTCGCGACGGCCGCCGCCGCCCAGCCGGGGCCGGATGGCGCCAGCGGGTTCTGGCTACCGGCGAGCCTGCCGCGGCTCGTCGAGCTGAGCGGCGTCGCAGAGGTCGCGGGCCACCCCGAGCGCCGCCTGCCGCCCGGCCTGCTGGCGGCCGCCTGGCGGCTGCCGCTGGCGCCGGAGCGCCGCGTCCTCGTGCCGGCGGGCCTCCTCAGCCCACACGCGCCGGTCGCCTATCTGCCGGCCGCCGCCGCCGTCGCCGCCGGCCGCCTGCTGGCGCTCGGACCGCTGCCGCTGCTCTACTTGGCGCGGCTCGGCAACCTGGCGGCAGCGCTCGCCGTTTCCTGGGCCGCGGTGCGCTTCGCCCCGGCGCAGCGCTGGCTGCTGGCGCTCCTGGCGCTGACGCCGATGGCCATGTTCGAGCGCAGCTCGGCCGCCGCCGACGCGCTCACCAACGCGCTGGCGCTGTTGCTGGTGAGCTGCCTCCTGTCGCTGGCGCTGCGGCGCTCGCCGCCGGGCGGCGGCCCTGCCGCCGAGCCGGACGGCGGTGGACCCGCGCTCCTCCGTGGCGGCGGACTCGCGGACCGGGCTGTCGGTGGGCTCGCGGAGCAAAGTCATAGCGAACTCGGAGAGCTGGATGGCAGCGAGGGCGCTGCCGGTGCCATGGCCGGCGCTCTCGGCCACGGCGGCGGCCCGGCGTGGAGCGCCGCAACTGCCAGGCAGGCCGCCTGGCTGCTCGCCTGCGCCTTCGCGCTCGCCGCCGCCAAGGGGGCCTACTTCCTACTTGACCTGCTGATCTTCGTGGTGCCGCCGTCGGTGCTGGGCTCGGCCCGCCGCACCGCCGAGCTGCGGGCAGGCGGCGCCGCCGCCGCGGCCGCCGGCGCCGGCCTCAGCTGGTGGGTCGCGCGCGGGTATGCCGCCCACGCGCCGCTGCGCCCGGGTCAGCAGCCGATGCTGCAGCTGCGCCGAGCACTGGGCGAGCCGTTGCGCTTCGCCGGCCTGGCGGCGGCCGACTACCTGCACCATGGGCTGCGCTACGCCGCCGGCTTCGCCGGCAACTTCGGTTGGCTGGACACTCCCTTGCCCCGTCCGGCGATCGCGATCTGGGGCCTGCTGCTGCTGGCGGCGGCCCTCACCGGCGGTGACGCGGGACTGGCGCTCGCGGCCTGGCAGCGGTGGGTCGCGGCGGCGGTGGTGGCCGCCACCATGCTGCTCCTCAGTCTGTCGCAATACGTGCTCTGGACGCGGCTCGGGGCCGATTTCGTCGACGGGCTGCAAGGGCGCTACTTCTTGCCCCTGGCGCCGGCGGCCGCCCTGCTGTTCTACAACCGCCGCCTGGCCGGCGCCGGTGCCGCTGGCGCCTTCGTCCCGGAGCCGGCCTTGGCGCGGACGCTGCGGGCGGCGGCGCCCCGGCTGCTCGGCGGCCTGAGCGCGGCCTTCGTCGTCCTCACCCTGCTGCGCATCTGGTTCCGTTACCATGGCAACTAGGGAGACGACCGAACCACCTACGATCAGGGCAGCCGCCGCGGCCGGCCCGGAGAGACGAGACCAGCGACCATGATCCGCGTGCACAACCTCGAGAAGTCGTATCCATCCGCGCAGGGCGGTGCCAGCTATGTGCTGCGCCGCATCAACCTGGAGATCCGGGAGGGCGAGTTCGTGACCATCATGGGCCCGTCGGGCTCCGGCAAGACGACCCTGCTGTCGATCCTCGGCATGCTCGACGCCGCCTGGGTCGGCGAGTACGAGCTGCTCGGCGAGCCGATCCACCGCCTGAAGCCGAAGCAGCGGGCGCTGATCGCCAAGCAGAACATCGGCTTCGTCTTCCAGGCCTACCACCTGCTCGACAGCCTGACCGTCGCCGAGAACCTCGATCTGCCGCTCTCCTACAAAGACATCAAGAAGGCCGACCGCCAGGCCCTGGTGGCGGACGCGCTCGACCGCTTCCAGATCGTCGGCAAGAAGGACCTCTTCCCGTCGCAGCTCTCGGGCGGCCAGCAGCAGTTGGTCGGGGTCGCCCGGGCGGTGATCGGCAATCCCAAGGTGCTGCTCGCCGACGAGCCCACCGGCAACCTGCACACCTCCCAGGCCGAGGAGATCATGCGGCTGTTCAAGAAGCTCAACGACGAGGGCACCACCATCGTCCAGGTCACCCACTCGGAAAAGAACGCCGAGTACGGCGACCGCATCATCCGCCTGCTCGACGGCTGGATCGTGGACTGATCAGGGCGGGCGCGGCAATGGTCCCGGCGCCAGCTGCCCGAAGTTGGCGATCGGGCGCCGCGGCAGTGCCGTGGCGATCAGGCCAGCTCGAGCTCGTAGACGCAGCGCACGCCGGCGATCGTCCGCCGCCGCAGCCGGCAACGGCAACCGAGCAGGCGCGAGGCGCTCCAGCCACCGGCGTCAGCCGGTGCTTGCGTATAGCCGATGGCGGACACTGCCGGCTGGCCGGTGCGCAGCTGAAGAATGGTGAGCCGGACATCGCTGCCGCGGACGTCGGCAAGCCAGAGCTCGGGTACGCCACTGCGAGCGTAGAGCGGCGGCAGGCGCTGACGGTCCTTGCGCTCCGAGCTGTCGCTGATCACCTCCACCACCAGGTCGGCGGCGCCTTCCAGCTCGATGAAGCGGCCCTCCTTGTGTCCGGCCGCCGGCACCTCGCGCACGCGGCCTGCCGCGAGCGCCTCCCAGAGCACGACCAGGACATCGGGTTCGACCGACAGGCGGGCGCTCACCGAGACCAATCGCGTGCAATCCACATAGACGCCACCCCGGCCGGTCAGGGCCACCCGGCTGTACAGCGCGGCGGCCAGCGCGGTCTTCACGGCGCCGTGGGTATAGATATCCTCCGGGCTCAGGTCGACCTCCAGGTCGCCGTCGAGAAAATCGATGCGGCCCTTCTCCGGGAAGGACGCGCCCCGGCTCCAGCGACGGAAACCGTCCAGGGTCTCGGCCCCTGGCGGGATGCGCGACGGGCCGCCTATCACACCTGACGGATTTCTCTTCATCGCCCGGCTTCTCCTTGCCACGATTGTATGCCGCCGCGGCCTTGCCGCCACCCTTGGAAGCGGTAGACTTCACGCCGCCCTCGCAGCATCCCGATCGAAGAGGAGGCCGCCCAGCGATGAGAGCACTGCGTTCCCTGCGCCTGCCGCGCCCGTCCGCCATCGCCTGTCTGCTCTGCATGCTTTGCCTGTTGCCGGTGCCCGGCGCCGCCGGACCGACCGGTGCCACCAGCGCCACGGACGCCGCCGGCGGCGCGGGCGACGCGACGGCCCGATTGCATGCGCTGTTCGACCGCGAATGGGAGATGCGGCTGCGCGACAACCCGCTGCTCGCCACCGCGGTGGGCCGGCACGAATACGACGCACTGTTGCCGGCGGCCACCTACGCCGCTCTTGCCGGCCGCCACCAGGCGCAGCAGGCGCTGCTCGCCGAGCTGGCGGCGCTCGATCGCTCGCGGCTCAGCGCCGCCGACGCCGTCAATGCCGAGATCTGGCGCGCCCAGTTGCAGGACCGCATCGCCGACTTCGAGCTCGGCGCCTACCAGATGCCGTTCAACGCCGACTCGGGTTTCCATAGCGGCTTCGCCATGCTGCCCGACGAGATGCCGTTCGCCACCGCCGGGGACTACGAGAACTACCTGAGCCGCCTGCGGGCCTGGCCGCGCTATGTCGGCGAGCAGATCGAGCTGATGCGGATGGGCATCCGGCGCGGCTTCACCGTCCCCAGGGCGACGCTCGACGGCTACGAGCGGACCATCGCCACGCACGTCGTCGACGATCCGACCCGCAGCGTCTTCTACCAGCCGTTCGAGCATTTTCCGGCGACCATGCCGGAGGCCGACCGCGAGCGCCTGCGCCAGGAGGGCCGCAGCGCGATCCTCGACGGCGCGGTCGCCGGCTACCGGCGGTTCCTGGACTTCTACCGCGCCGAGTACCTGCCCCATGCCCGCGCCACCATCGCCGCCTCGGACCTGCCCGACGGCCGCGCCTTCTACGCCCAGCAGATCCGCCATTTCACCACCCTCGAGTTGTCGCCGGAGGAGATCCACCGCACCGGCCTGGCCGAGGTCGAGCGCATCGCCGGCGAGATGCAGGCGGTCATCCGGCAGGTGGGCTTCAAGGGCGACTTCGCCGCCTTTGTCGAGACGCTGCGCACCGATCCGCGCTTCTACCCCAAGAGCGGCGAGGAGCTGCTCAAGGACGCGGCCTGGATCGCCAAGCAGATCGACGGCAAGCTGCCGGCGGAGTTCAAGACCCTGCCGCGCCTGCCCTACACCGTCAAGCCGGTCCCCGACCACCTGGCCCCCAAGTACACCGCCGGGCGTTACGTCCAGGCGCCGGCCGGCAGCACCCAGCCCGGGGTCTACTGGGTCAACACCTACAAGCCCGAGACCCGGCCGCTCTACAACCTCGAGGCCCTCACGCTCCACGAGGCGGTGCCCGGTCACCATCTGCAGATCGCGCTCAGCCAGGAGCTCGCCGGTCTGCCCGCGTTTCGCCGCTACTCCTACCTCTCGGCGTTCGGCGAGGGGTGGGGGCTCTATTCCGAGTGGCTCGGCCTGGAGATGGGCTTCTACACCGATCCCTACAGCAACTTCGGCCGCCTCACCTACGAGATGTGGCGGGCCTGCCGCCTGGTCGTCGATACCGGCATCCATGCCCAGGGATGGACCCGCCGGCAGGCCATCGACTACCTGGCCTCCCACACCGCCCTGCCGCTGCACGAGGTCGAGACCGAGACCGACCGCTACATCTCCTGGCCCGGCCAGGCCCTCGCCTACAAGCTGGGAGAGCTCAAGATCAAGCAGCTGCGGCAGCGAACCGAGGAGGCCCTGGGTCAGCGCTTCGATGTCCGCGAGTTCCACGACGTCGTCCTCGGCAGCGGCGCCGTGCCGCTGTCGGTGCTCGAGCACAACGTCGATGCATTCATCGCCGCCAAGGCGGCGAAGGCGAGGCCCGCAGGCTGACCCGGAGCCGCGGCCGGTGGCGTGGCCCGCTGCGGGGGCCACGCTCTCGCCCGATCCACGTGACCAAGCTGGGTACCGAACCGCCGCTGGTCAGTTGCCTTCGCCGCCCGGCGGCGGGTTCGGCGCCACGGCGGGGGGCTTGGCGCCGGGCACCGGCGGCGCGCCCGGCTGCGGCATCTTCTCTCCCTCCTTCGGGATATAGAAGGGGCGCTGCTGGTACCACGGTAGGGTGGTGATGGTGGACCAGCGGGCGCTGTACTCGCGGGCGGGCTCGGTCCCGGCGACGAAGGCCTCCTTGACCACCTTGGGGCTGCCGGTGCCGGCGAGCAGGCCGGTGTAGTAATCGACGTCGCGGAAGACCACTCCCGGCGGCGACGAGAAGGTCTCGCCTTTCTGGATCCAGCCGTCCTTCAGGCCGCCCTCGACGATGCCGCGCCACATCGGCAGCGCCGCGACGGCGCCGCTCATCCCCTGCCCCAGCGAGCGCTTCAGGTCGTAGCCGATCCAGGTGAGGATCGTGTAGCGGGGAGAGAAGCCCACGAACCAGGCGTCGGTGAAGTCGTCGGTGGTGCCGGTCTTGCCGGCGAGGTCGAGCGGCAGGTCGTTGACGGCATAGGCGGTGCCGCGGTCGATGACCCCTTCGAGCATGTGGGTCAGCACGTAGGCGACCGCGGGATCGGTGGCGGTGTAGGCGGTGGGGAAGTGCTGCTCGAGCACCTGGCCGTCCGGCGACGAGATGCGCTCGATCATGTAGGGCTCGATGTGGGTGCCCTGATTGGCGATCGAGGCGTAGGAGGCGGCGAGCTCGAGCGGCGTCAGGTCGGCAGAGCCCAGCGCGATGCTGGGCCAGGTCGGCAGCGGCGTGCGGATGCCGCAGCGGTGGGCGAACGACACCACCTTGACGCCGCCGACCAGGTCCAGCAGCTTGACCGCCGGGACGTTGATCGATTGCTCGAGCGCCCGGCGCAGGGTCACGATGCCGTAGTGCTTGTGGTAGTAGTTCTCGGGGTGGTAGCTGAGCTTGCCGTCGGCGCCGATGAACGAGGTCGGCGCGTCGAGCAGGGTGTCGGCCGGCGTCCATCCCTGCTCGAGGGCGGCGCCGTAGACGAAGGGTTTGAACGCCGAGCCCACCTGCCGGCGGGCCTGGGTGATGCGGTTGAACCGGTTGCGCGCGAAGTCCCAGCCGCCGACCATGGCGCGAATGGCGCCGGTGCGCGACTCGATCACCAGGCCGGCGGCCTCCATGCGCGGCTCCTGCTCGAGCATCAGCCGCAGGCCCGGGCTGGCCGCCGGCGGTGGCGCCGCCGCTTCCCCCGGCTTGTTCTTGACCGGTTTGGCGGCCTTGACCTCCGGCACCTCGAAGCGGAACCAGGCCACCATGCCGCGGCGCATCAGGTCGCCGGGATGGGCGTGGCCGGTCCAGGCCATGCCCTTGGCGTCGAGCGTGAACTCCTGCTTGCCGATGCGCACGCGGGCGCCGGCGCGGTCCGCCGACAGCACGACACCCTGGTACCAGCGGCCGGGCACGGGGCGGCCCTGCGCGAAGGCGGCGGGCAGGCTCTCGGTGTCGACGGCGTTGCCGTCGAGCTGGGCGACCGGGCCGCCCCAGCCGCGGCGGTGATCGACGTGCAGCAGGCCGGCGCGGACCGCCTGCTCGGCGGCGCGCTGGATCCGCGGATCGAGCGTGGTCTGCAGCTGCAGGCCGCCCTCGTAGAGCATGTTGGCGCCGTAGGTGACCTCGAGGTACTTGCGAATCTCCTCGCCGAAGTAGGGGGCGAAGCTCTCCTCCGGCTGTTGCGAGGCCACCAGCAGGGGCTGTGCCACCGCCTTGTCGCAGGCTTCGGCAGTGATGAAGCGGTCGCTCAGCATGCGCCGCAGCACCCGGTTGCGCTGGCGCAGCACCATGTCCGGCTCGCGGTAGGGGCTGTAGCGGCTGGGCGCCGGGATGATGCCGATCAGGGTGGCCGCCTCGGGCAGGGTCACCGCCTTGGCCGGCTTGCCGAAGTAGTAGCGCGACGCCGCTTCGATACCGTAGTTGCCGTGGCCGAGGTTGACCAGGTTGAGGTAGAGGGTGATGATCTGCTGCTTGCTGAAGTTCTTCTCCAGCTCGACGGCCAGCAGCGACTCCTCGATCTTGCGCCGCCACTTGCGCTCGCGGCTCAGGAACAGCGTGCGCGCCAGCTGCATCGAGATGGTCGAGCCGCCTTCCTTCATCCGCCCGGCGCGCAGGTCGTCGAGCGCCGCGCGGGCGATGCCCATGGCGTCGATGCCGCCGTGCTGGAAGAAGTTGCTGTCCTCGGAGGCGAGCAGCGCCTGCTCGATCAGCGGTGGGATCTCGCCCTCCTTGAGCATCATCCGGCGCTCGCGCGCGAAGGAGGCGAAGACGCTGCCGTCGACGGCCAGCAGCTGGGTGACCAGGTTGGGAGTGAAGCTGGCCAGCGCCCCGACCTGCGGCACATGGATGAGGGCGGCGACGCTCACCCCGACGGTGCTGCCGACCAGCACCGCCACGGCCAGCGGCCAGGTCCAGCGGAACCAGCGCCACCGGCGTGGCCGCACTCCGGGCGCCGGGCGTCGGCGCTCTCTCGGCTCGTCCTGCACGCAGCCATTATAGCGGCCCGGCGGCGAGGCGGCGGCAGGGTGTGATACAAGACCAGTCCCGTGGCGGACCCCTCGACGACGCCCGTCTCGCCGTTCAACCCCGCGGCCGTCCAGGTGCCGCGCGACGGCCCCGGCTGCAGCAAGCCGCTGCTGATCGGCTGCGGCCTGCTGATCCTGCTGGCGGCCGCCGGCCTCTTGGTCATCCGGCTCGAGGCGCCTGCCATCTTCCGCTGGGTGTTCCGCATGACGGAGGCGAGCCTGACGCCGCGGCTGCCTGCCGACGCCACGCCGGCTGAGCGCCAGCGCCTGCACCAGGCGTTCGAGTCCGCCGGCCGTTCCATCGGCGGCGACCAGACGGACCTCGCCACGCTGCAACGCGTGCAGGGCGAGATCATGGCCCTGAACCGCTCCCAGGCGCCGCTCACCCACCAGGAGGTGCGCCAGCTCACCGAGGCGCTCGAGGCGCTCTCGCATCCGGCGCCGGCCGCTCCCGGTACCGGCGCCGGTCCCGGACCCGCGCCGGGCGGCGCGTCCCCGGCCCCTTCCTCTCCCTCGTCGCCGCCGGCTACCGCGCCCGCACCTTCGCCACCGGCACCACCCGGCTCGAGCCCTCGGGCAGGCCCGGCGGCGCCACTGCGTCACCGACCCGCGGCGTCGCTCGCCGCCTGAACGCCGACCCGACCGCCGGCAGCTCGGCCGGCGCTCCGATCGCCGGCACCTGACCGGTGCCCCGGTGGCCGGCAGCCCGGCCGCCTGCCCATCGCCGGCAGCTCGACGGCCGGCCGGTCGCTCGCCCCAGGCCCCGAGGAAGAAATCACCGGCCTCAGCTGGTTGGAAGGACGGCATGGGCGACTTCCGCATCGTCTCGGGTTTCGAGCCGCAGGGCGACCAGCCGGCGGCCATCGCCGAGCTCGTCGCGGGTCTGCGGCGCGGCGATCGCGAGCAGGTGCTGCTCGGAGTGACCGGCTCGGGCAAGACCTTCACCATCGCCAAGGTCATCGAGGCGGTCAACCGGCCGACGCTGGTGCTGTCGCACAACAAGATCCTGGCCGCGCAGCTCTTCCAGGAGTTCAGGAGCTTCTTCCCCGACAACGCGGTCGAGTATTTCGTCTCCTACTACGATTACTACCAGCCTGAAGCGTACGTGCCGCAGACCGACACCTACATCGAGAAAGAGACCACGATCAACGAGGAGATCGACCGCCTGCGGCTGCGCGCCACCAAAGCGCTGTTCGAGCGCCGCGACGTGCTGATCGTCGCCTCGGTCTCCTGCATCTACGGCCTCGGTTCGCCCGAGGCGTTCTTCGGCATGCTGCAGTTCTTCGAGCGCGGCGCCACCGAGGGGCTCGACCGGGTGCTCAGGCGGCTGGTCGAGATGCAGTACCAGCGCACCCAGCTCGACCTCCATCACGGCAGCTTCCGGGTGCGCGGCGACGTCCTCGAGATCCTGCCCGCCTACGAGGAGCAGGGCATCCGCGTCGAGTATTTCGGCGACGAGATCGAGCGCATCACCCGCTTCGACGTGCTGCGCGGCGACACCATCGCCGAGATCGACAAGCTGGCGCTCTACCCCAAGACGCACTACGTGACGCCGCGCGAGCGCATGGAGCGGGCGATCGTCACCATCCAGGCCGAGCTCGGCGAGCGGCTGGCGGTGCTGGAGGCGGAAGGCAAGCTCCTCGAGCGCCAGCGGCTCGAGCAGCGCACCCGCTTCGACCTCGAGATGCTCAAGGAGATCGGCTACTGCCACGGCATCGAGAACTACTCGCGCCACCTCTCGGGGCGGGCGCCGGGCGAGCCGCCGCCGACGCTGTTCGACTACTTTCCCGACGACCTGCTGCTGGTGATGGACGAGAGCCACCAGACCATCCCGCAGGTGCGCGGCATGTATTTCGGTGACCGCTCGCGCAAGCAGACGCTGGTCGATTTCGGCTTCCGCCTGCCCTCGGCGCTCGACAACCGGCCGCTCGACTTCGCGGAGTTCGACGCCCGCGTCGGCCAGCGCATCTACGTCTCGGCCACGCCGGCGCCGTGGGAGCTGCAGCGCACCGGCGGCGTGGTGGTCGAGCAGCTGATCCGGCCGACCGGCCTGCTCGACCCGGTGATCGAGGTGCGCCCCGCCCAGGGGCAGGTGGACGACCTGGTGGGGGAGGTGCGCAGGGCGGTGGAGCGCCGCGAGCGGGTGCTGGTGACCACCCTGACCAAGCGCATGGCCGAGGAGCTGACCCAGTACCTCGCCGAGCTCGGCATCAAGGTGCGCTATCTCCACAGCGACGTCGAGACCCTCGAACGGGTGGAGATCGTCACCGCGCTGCGGCGCGGCGAGTTCGACGTGCTGGTCGGCATCAACCTGCTGCGCGAGGGGTTGGATCTGCCGGAGGTGTCGGTGGTGGCGATCCTCGACGCCGACAAGGAGGGTTTCCTGCGCAGCGGCACGTCGCTGATCCAGACTGCCGGTCGCGCCGCCCGCAACCTCAACGGCCGGGTGGTGTTCTACGCCGACCATCACACCGACTCGATGCGGCGGGCGATCGACGAGACCGAGCGCCGCCGGCACAAGCAGCAGGACTACAACCTGCGGATGGGCATCGAGCCGCGGACGGTGCTCAAGGACATCCACAGCCCGCTGGTGGCGATGAGCAACCTCGACTACTACTCGGTCGGACCGACGCCGCTGCTCGACGTCGCGGAGGGCCGGGAGCTGCCGCTCGCCGAGCGCATCTCCAAGCTCGAGAAAGAGATGCGGTCGGCTGCCAAGCGCCTCGAGTTCGAGGAGGCGGCGGCGTTGCGCGACCGCCTGAAGGAGCTGCGCGAGATCCAGATCTACGCCGGCTGAGGCGCCGGGCGCCCGGCTCCGGGCGCCGGCGGTGGCCGCCGCTCGCGCGTCCCGCGCCTCGCGCCCAACGTCTCATGGCAACGCCGCCACCGCCGCCGCCACCACCTGAGACTCTGGCAGCCCGCATCCGCGAGCTTCCCGACCGGCCCGGCATCTACATCTTCAAGGACGCGGCGGGCAAGGCCCTGTACGTCGGCAAGGCCAGCTCGTTGCGCAAGCGGGTGGCGTCCTACCTGTCGCGCGACCATGAGCCGCGCCTGGCGGCGATGGTCGCCGATGCGGCCGACCTCGAGTTCGTGGTCACCGACTCGCCGGCCGAGGCGCTGCTGCTGGAGAACAACTGGATCAAGCGCCGCAAGCCGCGCTACAACATCCTGCTGCGCGACGACAAGACCTATCCCTACCTCAAGCTCACGCTGCAGGAGCCGGTGCCGCGCATCGCCTTCACCCGCCGCATCCGCAACGACGGCGCCGAGTACTTCGGGCCGTTCCTGCCTGGCGGCCTGGCGCGCAAGGCGATCAAGCTGGTGCAGAAGCTCTTCCTGGTGCGGGTCTGCCAGATCGAGGTGGACGGCTCGCTGGCGCGGCCCTGCCTCTATTACGACATGCATCGCTGCCTGGGGCCTTGCGTGGCGGCGCTGACCACCCCCGAGCTCTACGCCGAGGCGGTGCAGCAGGCGCGGCTGTTCCTGGCGGGGCGCAACGACGTGCTGGTGCGCCGCCTCAAGCGCGAGATGTGGGAGGCCGCGGCGGCCACCGACTACGAGCGCGCGGCGCGGCTGCGCGACACCGTCGCCGAGGTCGAAGCGATCGGCGAGCGGCGCAAGCTCTCCTCGGTCGGCGGCGAGGACGTCGACGTCTACGGCGTCCATGTGGCGGCGGGGCACGCGGCGGCGGTGGTGCTGGTGATGCGCGGTGGCCAGGTGCTCGACCGCCGCGAGCTGTTCTGGGAAGGGGTGGGTCAGATCTCGACGGAGCTCCTGCTCTCTCAGGTGGTGCCGCAGATCTACGACCGCACGACTTTCATCCCCAAGGAGATCCACCTGCCGGCGCCGATCGAGGGCGAGGAGGCATTGCTCGCCTGGCTCTCGGAGCGCAAGGGCGAGAGGGTCTACCTGCGCCTGCCGTCGCGCGGCCCCAAGGCCGAGCGCGTGGCTTTGGCGCGCCACAACGCCGAGATGGCCCATCGCCGGCGCTTCCGCGGCCAGGAGATCCCTCCCGGCGCCGCCGCCCTGGAGCGCCATCTCTCGCTGCTCGATCCTCCCGGCCGCATCGAGGGTTTCGACATCTCCCACTTCCAGGGCGGCGAGACGGTTGCCTCGCTGGTGGTCTGGGAGGAAGGCAAGATGCGCAAATCGGAGTATCGAACCTTCAACATCCGCGGTTTGGACCAGCCCGACGACTTCGCCGCGATGCGCCAAGCGGTGGAGCGCCGTTACCGCCGCCGCCTCGAAGAGCTGGGGGAGATGCCGGACCTGATCCTGATCGACGGCGGCCGCGGCCAGCTCAACGCCGCCCTGGCAGCGCTGTCCGACCTGGGAGTGGAGGAGACACCGGTGGTTGCCCTGGCCAAGCGCGAGGAGGAGCTGTACCTGCCGGCCAGGCCGGAGCCGCTGGCGCTGGCCAGGGAGGATGCCGGCCTGCGTCTCCTGCAACAGGTCCGCGACGAGGCGCACCGGTTTGCGGTGTCGAGGCACCGGCGGCGGCGCTCGGCGAGGACGTTGCACAGCAAGCTGGACGACCTGGCGGGCATCGGGCCGCACCGGCGCAAGCGGCTGCTGACGGCGTTCGGGAGCCTGGAGAAGGTGCGGGCGGCCGGGGTGGAGGAGCTGACGGCGGTGGTCGGGCCGACGGTCGGGCGGCGGGTGTTCGAGCAGCTGCGAGATGGCGCCGGGGAGCAAGGCGATGGTGGGCCGGCGCCTGGGGCAGGCGCGGAGATAGATCCTCGCTGAAAGGACGGCGTCCAATCCATGACACGGCCCTGCTTGACCAGCTGACGCACCATACGCACTTCCCGACGACGCGCGGACCTTTGCATCGCAGCCGGCGGCCTGCATTGCTTGCTGCTAAGGCCACGGCGCCGCCCACCCCGGCGGGCAGCGAACGGCTGGTTTGTTAAGCTTTGTCGTGTCTGAGAACTGGAGAACCTTTCCGCCTTCTTCCACGTATGGCAGCCACCGGTCTGCTGGTAGCGGCGGAGCCGCGATCAAATCGTAGAGAAGGCTGAAGTGTTCGTCCAGATCACAAGGAGGGACTCTATTGGCGGCGTCGCACGGTGGATCGGGATCGACATCGGTCCAGTTCTCCACTTCTATCACGATGCAGGACTGCGTGCCGTCGCCGAGCCATTTCCTGCAGATGTCAGGACTGCTGAGCTGAAGCGTGGCAGCGACATCACCGCCACTGTTATGTATTACTAGTTTGAGGTCGTCGAGTTTTTCGATTTCGGCCTCCAGAGCTAGGGCAGTGGCAAATGGACGCAACGGCTCATCTCCTTTGTAGTTCTTCACGTCGCTGGCCTTCCTGAAATCAGAGATCGCTTGCTCATGGAAGCGCGCCGGACTGCTCCATTGTTTCGTGTAGCGTTGCAGGGGCGACATTTGCCAACCGCCCACAAAGTTTACGAGCGCCGCAACCTGTTTCCTGCCTTGACCGTCGACACAGGTGCCGTCAAGGCAATTTGCTCGGATCTTGGCGTCGTCAGGTTTTTTGGTCAAACGGCTAAGCTGCGGAAAATCCCATACTGCGCATCGCTCGATCGGCGGCTGGCGCCCCGCCATCAGGGTAAACGTCGCTTGGAAGTCACCGCGGACAATATCCCACTCGCGGGTAGAGGTGTTATCCAGCTTCTGTCGCATCGCCGGGACGTGCATGCCACCTGATAGATACTTGGTTTCGACCAGCAATGCGCTCAGTTGATCTTTCGCGGAGTACGGAACGAACAGCACCAGGCCGGAAATGACAATGAGAACGTCGATCATCGCAGCTCCTTTTCGTGAATCGACTCTCTGCCTCGAGAGTGAAGGGAGACAAGCTGAAAGGCTGCCCACGAGGCTGGCTCGCGCATGGTGCCGCCAGCACCACCGCCCAACGCGAGCTGGGCGCTGCGGAGCGCTTCATCAGCCTGTTTGCCAGCGAGAACCTCGCGGTAGAAACGGACCATCAGTTCGACTGCGGCCCCATCGTCGATCGGCCAGAGAGTGGCCACGACCTCAGTGGCGCCGGCAGCGAGGAAGGAGCCCGCACCAGCGAAGGTTCCCTCGACGGAGGGCTCGGCTTCGCGATCTGTGCTGCAGCCGCTAAGCACCGCCAGCCGCAGGTGGGGAAGCGCCAGGCGGGCGATCGCCTCGGCGTCCAGGCCCGCGGTTGCTTCTCCGGCGGACTTTGCAAGTTCGATGTGAGATGCACCTGGCTCGCTGCCGGTGGTGAAGTGGCTCGCTATATGAACGATGGATGCCCGCTGTAGGTCTTTGAGGAAGCGCTCGCGGTTCGCCTCCGGTCCCATTAGTGTCATGTGTTCGGCGAATAGCCGCGCAATGGCCTCGACCTCGCGGCGAGCGCCTGGCAGGTCGGGCTGGGTCGTGTGCTCGGGCGCTGTGAGCTTTGGGTCGCCGATGGCCAAGAGGCGAAGCGAGGTCAGCTCCCCGGCATTGCCCCTGGGCCGATCCGCGAGGGCATCGAGAATCCCTATCGCGGGGCAGATGCGAATTACGAAATGCTGCAGCAGAGAACGATTGCCGGGACCCAGCACCAGAGCTGGCCAAGGTACGCTGCGGACGATGCGATCGGGAACCACGATCAGCCGGCGGACACCCGTTAGTTCACCAGCCACCGGGGCAATCAAGGACTTGCTGAGGATTTGAGCCAACGTTGCAACGGTTCTTGAGTCAGCGTTTGCTTCCATCTCAGAGACAAAGTCCGCAATCTGCTGGCTAAGCCTCGCTCTAGAGATGTCCACCACCACGAGACGCGGCGACCCGCCGCGGCGCATGGTCCAAATCAGTAGTGAATCGGGGAGTGACCAGTACGAGAGGACTGCATCTGTGTCACTGATTTGGCTCGTGCGCCGGGAGGACGCAAGCTGCCGGCTTGATAGCCGAAACGGAGCGAGCCCGAGACCGTTGCGGAACAGCAGCCCTCGTGCCTGATCTGCGGCCCAAAAGGCCTGACGGCCGAGCGGATCGAGTCTCAGGCTGGCGGCTACTCGCTCGTCTTCCAACTCAGCTTGAAGGTTGGAAAATGAAACTTGCAACAGGGGCTGTTTGATTCGCTCTCGCTGTACAGCGACGATTAGCGCCGCCTGGTCGAGGTCGGCCAGAGCCGCGCCAGGGCGGCCAAGGTGAAGAAGTGCTCGACTGCGGTCGAGGAGGATTTCCGCCTGGCCGTACTCGTATCCCCGGTGGCGCAGGAAGCCCAGCGCCTCGTCGAGCTGGATGATCGCGGCTCGCGGCTCGCTCCGGGCCAGCAATCCGCCCTTGACCGCGCGCAAGCCCGCGAGGAGGCGTTCGCGGTTTGCTGAACTTTCGACAGCGGGGAGGTACGATTCGGCCTCGCGCACATCGGCGAGGGCCTCATTCACTTCTCTTGCTCTTGCGCGATGGGTCGCCCGTATCCAGAGCGACTCCACAATGCCCAGAGGAGAACGCTGCTGGCGGTCGAATGCCAAGGCCTCCGAAGCAAAGTCCACCGCGGCGTGGACTTGACGTTCCCTTGCAAGAGCAAAGGAGGCGTTGCCGACCGCAAGCGCCAGACGCTCGTCGCTGCCATCCTCGGCGAGGTCGCGGAAGCCGTGGAGTCGATGGAGCCATCCCGCCCTCGGATTTCCGAGCTCGTCCTCGACCCGTGCCAGGAGCAGACTTGCGGCGGCGGTACCTGTACGGTTCCTTGCCCGGCGATTGAGTTCAAAAAATGCGTTCGCTTGTTGCTGCGCCGAATGAAGATCCAGAGTGGCAAGGCTGATCTGCGTCAGAACCCAGGCACATGGTGCCTCGATGGCGACATAGCGCTTCCGGCGCACGGCAGCCAAGACTCGCTCTACAGTCCGGCGGGCAGCGCCATAACGCTCCAGCTGCACTTGGCATTGCGCAATGCCTGCTTCAGCCCGCCATAGGTGCGGACTTGAGGTGGAGCGGAGACGCTTCGTGGCGCGCTCAAACAATGAGAGGGCCCTCTCGAAGGCGTAGCGGTCGAGCCAGTCCTTAGCTTCGCTGTAGTCGCGGAGTCCAGCGGCAAGCGAGGGCAGGTGCGTAGTCGGCGCTGCGGAGAGTGCGCTGACCTCGTCAGCGAAGAAACGGTCGCCACTGAGATCCGCGATGCGCATCGCTGCTTGCTCGATCCGGCGCTCGGCCGCCCTTCGAGCCGATTCCTTCCTGCCAAGGACTGCGGAACTCCAAGCCGCAAGACCGGTATCGTCGAGCCAAGTTTGGATCTCCTCGGGTCGAGATGACCATACCGGAGGCGCGGTGGTGCCCTTGACGTCGCGGCCTCGGTGAATGGGCGGGTGCTGGCCTGCTGTCAGGATGCGCAAGTGCTCGCTGGCGAGCTGTCGCCAAGGAGAGGTGGGATCGCGTTCGAGATATTGCTGCCAAGCGATTTTGGCGAGTCGATAGAGAAACAGCGACTGGAGTGCAAGTGCACGGTTGTAGGAGGACTCGAGTGCTAAGGGCTCTTGCCCAATTTGGTCAAGGCTACGAACTAGATCAAGAGGCGAATCAAGCATTCTTCCGCGCGCCAGAAGGGCCGCGTCGAGGTCGGTGCGTAGGGAAGGGTCGGATGGCCCTAAGCGACTCGCCTGTTCGAGCGCGTGGACCGCGGCGTCATAGCGACCGACCACGAGGTGAAGCACTCCGAGCGTGCCGAGGCTGCGCGGCGCTGAGTCGTGCCGCAAGAGCCTCAACTCGCGGGCGATGACTCGCTGTTCCGCAAGCGTGGCCCGATGGCTCTCCGGCGCGGGATTGGTGATGCCTGCAAGCCGTACACCGGCTAGGCGTGAAGCACCAAGCTCCGCGAGTAATAGTTGGGCTGGAGACGATCGAAGGTCAAGATCGACGGAGCGGAGGCGGGGCAACAAGCCTACCGCTATGGCGGTCATGGTCACGCCAGCGACAGCGAATGCGGCGATGCGGCCTGAGCGAATCACGGGTTCGCGGCAACTCCCAGGGCTGCGCTCGCGGGCAGTCCCACTATGGGGGACGTTGGTCTGAGGTGATGACGCTATCACGCATTCGCCCTTGTGCTTCTGGTCGTGAACCGAAGCCGGTAACCCTCTCCGCACCTACCGGCAACCGTGGCAGGAGTGCCGTGCGCAATGTGGGAATGGGTTACATCGACGTCATGCCTCGCCGGCCCTTGCCGGGCGTCGAGGCGCGGTGCGCGCATCGGCTTCGCGCCGAACTGCGCGGGCGTGAGCCTGGCTGTGCCTCAGTCGCGGGATCGGCCGCCCGCCGACATCGCCGGCGGCGGTTTCACCTCTCCCGTCCCGGCGCCTTCCGCCGGTTGGGTGAGAAGCGAGAAGATCCGGCGCCGTTCCGCCACCGGCAGCAGGCGCTGCATGGCGACGAAGCCGCGGAAGGCCCAGAGGCGCCAGCGGAGCGCGAAGCTGGTGCGCGGGAAGAGATGGCCCGCCAGGATCGAGATCACCGCTTTGTGGACCTCGAACGGGCCGGAGCCGGCCAGCAGCAGGTCCCGGAAGGCAGGCTTGTAGTAGTCGTGCACCAGGCGGAAGAACGGGGCCGTGCCCCGGTGGACGGTGCGGGCGTAGCTGCGGCGGGCGGCTGCCGGCGTGATCTGGGCTCTGGCCAGCTTTTCGACCACGCGGGCGGCTTCGATGGCGGAACCCATGCCCAGGCAGACGCCGGTCGAGAAGATCGGATCGATGAAGGTCGCGGCGTCGCCCAGCAGGAAGTAGCCGGGTCCGGCATAGGGGCGGCAGCGGTAGCTGAAGTCGGCCATCACGCCGTTGACGGGTAGAGACGTGGCCCTCTTCGTGACCTCGGCGACGTAGGGGCAGCGCTCGATCGCCCAGGACAGCAGGCGGTCGGGCGGCACGTCCATTCGTTTCACCATGCCCGCCTCGGTGACGAAGCCGATACTGGTGCGCTTTTCGTCGAGCGGGATGAGCCAGAACCAGCCCTCGCGGCAGATGGCGATCATCGGGTAGCCGCCTGCCGGCAGCGGCTCTCGCTCGACACCCTCGAACTGGCCGTAATAGGCGACCTTCTTCATCTGCGGGATGACCCGGCGGGTGCCGAGGTGGCGCGCGACGACGGTCGCCTGGCCCGAGGCGTCGAGCAGCCAGCGCCCGCGCACCTCGCTGCGCTCGCCTCCCTGCTCGACCTCGACCCGCACCTCGCCGTCGGCAAGCGCCGGGATGGCGCGCGCGACCGTCCCCTCGCGCACCTCGGCGCCGGCGTCGCGCGCCGCGGCGAGCAGCGCGGCGTCGAAGGGAGCGCGTTCGAGGTTGCAGGCCGCGACCTCGGTTCCGGCGCCGGCGCCCAGGGCGTCCGTGAAGTGGAAGTAGATGCGGCCGCTGCCGTCGCCGTTGACGAACGCGCCGCCCGCCTTCGGCACCTGCGGGATGGCGGCGATGCGCTCGGTAAGGCCGAGGTCGCGCAGGAAGCGCATCATCTCGGGCAGCAGCGACTCGCCGAGATGGAAGCGGGGAAAGGTGGCGCGCTCGAGGACCACGACCGTCAGCCCGGCGCGCGCCAGGGCGACCGCGGCGGTCGCTCCCGCCGGTCCACCGCCGATGATAACCGCGTCGTAGGGCTGCTGGCTCATTGGGAGGGGGATCGGCGACGCTCGCCGCGTCCGGCAACGCCTGGACGCGGCGACGCCGAGCTTATGGACCGCTTGGGCGGGCGTCAACCAGGTCCGGGGTGCCGCAGCGCCGGTCGTGTCCGAGGGCACTACCCGGGCGCCACGCCGCCAGCCGTCACCAGCCCGCCGAGATGGGCCGCCAGGCGCCGCACGCCCTCGGCGAAGGCGTCAGGTTCGGGCAGCAGCGACAGAACCAGGTAGCCATCCGTCTCGAAGTCGAAGAAATAGCCCGGATGGACCAGGACGCCCGCCCGGCGCAAGATTCCCAGCGTCAGATCCTCGTCGGCAACCAGCCGCGGCACGCGCAGGACTGCCGACCAGCCTCCCTCGGGTCGCAGGAGCTCGATCGCGGGCTCTCCGCCTACTGCGATTGTCAGAGCCTCGAGGTTGCGGCGCAGGCGCTCCAGGATCGCGGCGCGGATCCGCGGTGCCAGCGCCAGCACCCCGCCCAGGGCGCGCTGGACCGGCGTGGCCACCGAGAGGTAGGCATCCGCAACGCGCTCCAGCGCGGCGACGGCACGGCGCCGCTCGGCGACCGGGCCGCCGGCGCGTATCCATCCCAGCTTCCAGCCGGGCAGCCCGGCGCTCTTGGAGAGGCCTCCGAGCGAGCAGGAGAGGGTCTCCTCCCGCGCCGCCGCGGCTCCCGCCCGCTCCCCCGACGCGCCCAGCTGATAGTCGGCGAAGACCTCGTCGCCGATCCAGGGCAGGTGCCGCGCGGCGCATAGCGCCACGACGGCATCCTGCTCGGCCCGGGAGAGGTAGGTGCCCGTGGGGTTGCCCGGGTGGACGAGCACCAGCAGCCGGGTGCGCGGCGCCAGCGCTCGCGTGATCTCTCCCGGGTCGAGCCCGAACCGCCTCCCCGGTTCGAGCCGGAACTGCCGCAACACCAGGCCGTCGAGCGGCGCCAGCTCGTCGAGCAGCGGGTAGGCGGGCGCGGCCGTGAGCACCTCGTCTCCCGGATCGGCAAAGAGCTTGAAAAGATACGAGTAGGCCTCGCTGGTCGAGGCGGTCAGCACCAGATCTTCCGGCGCGACCGGATCGCCGGGCCGCGACAGGAACGCGGCGAGCGCCTCGCGGGCCGCCGGCAGCCCCAGGGCATGCGGCGGGTAGTCGGCGCCGGCGCCAGCGCGTAGCAGCTCGCCGAGCTCGGCTTCCGGATAGTCGAGACCCACCCGCGTGGGGTTGCTTACCGTAAGATCGATCGTCGCCAGGCCGCGCGCCTCACGGTCTGCCATCCCGGCGGCCAGGGGATTGCAACCCTGGTCCCAGCGCAGGCGCCGGGAGAGGAGGACGGGGGAGGGCGGCAACCCCCTCGGGGCGCGCGGCGGGCCGCCCCTGGTTTCGATCGTCCGAACGTGCGCTCCGGAACCCGGGCGCCCTATCGCGCGATCGAGAACGCCGCGCTCGCGCCGGTTGTATCCCACTCCATCCCCAGCTTGCCGCCGCCGTCGCTCATGTCGAGGAAGCCGATGGTGAACTGGTCGACCGAGTGCTCGAGCTTGGTCACCGTCATCGGTGCCCGCGCGACGTCGAACTTGGGGTCGTAGCCGTACGCTCCCCAAATCGCCGTCTTCTCCTTGGGGTCGTGGGTGTCCTGGGTCGGCTGCGTCCCCAGGATCAGGGTCCAGGCTCCTTCCCTGAGCTCCACGAACAGATCGTAGACCCCGGGCTCGAGGGTCTTGCCGCCGATCACGATCGGCACCTCGGTGGTGAGCTTGGTGGTGGACCCAGCGCCGGCACGCCACACCGGGGCCCCCGCATTGACAGTCTTCCCGTAGTCCGCGCCGCTGCCGAAGATGTGCTTGCGACCGTGCAGGATCGGGCGGCCGTAGTCGACCTCGATCCACCTGCCCCCGGGATACTGCGGCGGGACCCCTGGTTTTTGCGCGACCCAGCTGCCTCCGACCTGGGTGGCGGCGGTGCCGCGCGGCGAGAGCGGTTTGCTTGGCTGCTGGCCGCGTAGCGCCACGGCACCGAGCGCTGCGCAAGTGAGAAGAATGACTGTCGAAGATGCCTTCACCGTCGTCCCCTTTCCTGGCTGAAAGCCGTCGCCCGTAAGTCCGCCTCGTAGCTGTCGTGCGGCAAGCGCGTCAGTTCCTTCCGCAGTTTCTCCTGGCGCGATTCTAAGCGCTTTTTCGACCCGGCGGACCGGCTGGCGCGCTCTCGCGATCCGGAAGAGGAGCGCCGGGTCAAGGTGGAGCTGGCGCTCATGACCTTCGGTGAGTGATGCCGAAGATCCGGTGCCGATCGGGTCCGGCGCGGCAGGCCCGCCAGGCGGGTGCTCCTGCGCCACCGCCGATTCGCGATAGCATTTGCATCACCTGAACCACTGCACGTCTCCCATAGGAGGTCTGGCCCATGACTCGACACCCCCAGCGTCCGCGGCGGCAACCCTTCCTCGCGCTGCTCGCGAGCCTCGCCCTCGCCGGCGCCCTCCTGGCCGCGCCGGCGCCGGCCATCGCGACGGCTCCCACCGTCGGCTCGTCCAACACCGCCACCGCCGACCCGCCGGTGCCGCGGCCGCCCACCAAGCCCTGCACCGTGACGCTGTTCTCGGACCTGCAATTTGCCGACTTCAATCCCAAGACCTTCACCTACACGCCGCCCGCTGCCTGTCCGGGGCCGTGGGCGAAGGTGGTGCTGGAAGGTGACTTCTCGGTCAGCGCCGGCCGCCAGTTCGACCGCACCGCCCTGATCGCCATCGGCCACGTCAACGTCTACTTCGGCACCACGCCGGAGCCCTCGAGCACCCTCGGCCCCACCTGGCACCTGGAACGCGACCTCACCGATTACAGCTCGCTGTTCACCGCCGCGCAGACCGGCGACGTCGACATCGGCAACCTGGTCAACGCCACCTTCACCGGCGTCATCACCGGCAGCGCCCAGCTGCAGCTCTATCCGGCCGCCCGCTTCGCGCCCGCGCCGCGCACCGCCGACCTGGTGCTGCCGCTGTCCGATGCTCCGGGTGGCGCCGTCCTGCTGACCAACGGCGGCAGCACCCTGACGGCGGACTTTTCCTTGCCGACCAACGTCGAGCGCGCCTTCCTGGACGTGGTCACCCAGAGCCAGTCCAACGACGAGTTCTGGTACACCTGCGTCCCCAACGACGTCGCGAGCGAGCTCGAGAGCTGCGGCGGGACCGCCTTCCGCGAAGGCGAGGTCACCATCGACGGCCAGCCGGCGGGTGTCGCTCCGGTCTATCCTTGGATCTTCACCGGCGGCATCGATCCGCTGCTCTGGCGGCCGATCCCCGGCGTCCAGACGCTCTCCTTCATCCCCTATCGCGTCGATCTCACGCCGTTTGCCGGCCTGCTCAGCGTCGGCAGGGAGCACCAGGTGTCGGTCAGCGTCTTCAACTCCAACAACTACTTCCAGGTGACCGCAACGCTCGCGCTCTACCTCGACGCCGGCTCGCGCCAGGTGACCGGAGCGGTGACCGAGAACACCATCGGCAGCGGTCCGGCGCCGTCGATCAAGGAGGATCTCACCACCGGCGCGGACGGCTCCATCAGCGGTTCGGTGACCACCACCTCATCGCGGCAGTTCACCGTCGCGGGCTTCGTCAACACCTCGCATGGCCGGGTGGTGACCCGGGTCAACCAGGCGGTGGACTTCTCGAACGTGCAGCAGTTCCAGGTCTCGGCGTCGCAGTTCGTCCAGGACATCACCCAGATGACCTCGATCTCCACCGGGACGCAGACCAGGACCGGCGGCGAGGTGCGCTTCGCGGCGAGCCAGCTCGCCTACCCGCTGACCGTCGACATCACGGTCAACATCAATGCCGACGGCTCGGGCAGCCAGACGACGGCGATCGCCCAGGCCTTCGACCACGTCGAGCGCGACGCCGGCGGTGGCCCGCCGTTCTCCGCCCGCATCGCCGACACCGTGTCCTCCGGCGACACCCTGCTGTTCAATGCCGCCGGTGCCATCACCGGTTTCCAGGGCAGCCACGGCGCACAGAGCTATTTCGCCCAGCAGAGCGGCCTGGCCTGCTACAGCCGCAGTATCGCCTCGCAGCTCGGCGTCCTCACCTCGGTCGTCGACGGCGCCGGCTGCAAGGCGCACTGACCCGCAGCGCGAGCCCGGCCGCTCCGGCCACGCGCAACCCGGGCGCCCCCTTCCCCCGCCGCCGCGGCGGGGAAAGGGGGCGTTGTTCGCTCCTGCGAAAGCCGTAGGTCCTAGAAGTGCTGGCTCGCCACCGCGCGGCTGGCGTTGACGCGGCCAAAGGCGTAGGTCGAGAACGGCCCGATGTCGTCCGCGGTCAGGGCAAGGATGAGCTTGGCGTAATCGGGGAAGAAGGTCAGCGGCTTGCCATCGACGCCGTCGATCAGCGCCGAGACGCCGGCGACGATCGGCGAGGCGAAGCTGGTCCCGTCTCCGATCAGGTAGGAATTCTCGTCGCCGCAGACGGCGCTGGTGCAGGCGCCCAGCACCAGCGACTGCTCGGCCGCCGGGATCTCCGGACAGTTGGGAAGCGGCGCGAGCGGGTTCGGCAGGTCGCCGCCCGGCGCGTCGACCCAGGTGGCGGTGCCGAAGTTCGAGTAGCTGGCCAGGGTGTCCTGGATGTTCGTGGCATTGACCGCGGTGGCGCCCGGCGACTGCGCCGGCAGCTCGATGTTCGGGCTGTTGAAGGTGAGGTCCTCGGCGCTGTTGCCAGAGGCCACCACCACCAGCTTGCCCTGGTTGTGGGCGAACTGGACCGCGCGGTTGGTGGCGTCGATCAGCGCGTCGTTGCCGGCCTTCGGGATGAAGGCGCCCAGGCTCATGTTGATGATGTCGACGTGCTTGAGCTGGGCCGCGTACTCGATCCCGGCGATGACGTCGCCGAAGCTGCCGGAGCCCTGGCAGTTGAGCACCTTGACCATGATCACGCTCGAGCTCGGCGCGACGCTGGCCATGCCGATCAGGTTGGAGACGATCTGGCTGGACACGAAGGTGCCATGGAAGAAGAAGTCGAAAAAGGTGGTCTCGTCGGCGCTGCCGCAGGGCGAGGAGCCCGGGGTGATCACGCTGACGCTGTCGGCGGTGTCGATCTTGCCCGCGAGGTCGATGTGGTTGGGATCGACGCCGGTGTCGAGCACCGCCACCCGCGCCTTGGTCGAGCCGAAGGCCCCTTGCGCCCAGGCGCCGGGCGCGTTGATCTGCGACAGGTTCCACTGGCAGCCGAAGAAGAAGGCGCCCTGCGGGTTGGGTGCCGGCGCCGGGGGATGGGAGAGCACGACGGTCCCCTGGATGACGCTGGGCGGCGGCGTCCATTGCACGATGGTGTCCAGGGAAACGCTCTGGATGCCGCTGGCGGCGGCCAGCTTGGTGGCGAAGGCCGGATCGCTCGAGGTTGCCTGGGCGACGCCGATCTCCGGGTGGGTTCGCTGCAGGGTGCCGCCGGCGGCGCCGACCATGGCGCTCAGGTTGGCAGGCAGGGCGTTGCCGCTGCCCTCGATGATGTAGCGGGGGGCGGGGGCCGCGACGGCCGGCAGGGCCAGGAGGAGGGCCAGAGCCGCTGCGATGGTCACGACGGACAGTTTCCTCATTGGCATGGTACGCGCTCCTTTCAAAGAGTCGAAACCGTGAAGAACGTCGATTACGCGTGCACAGAGCCCTACGCCAAATAAGGTGCGAGCCGGGTCGTTCGGCGCGCCGCCGGCAGCCGCCCCGCGAGACCGCCCGCGGGCGCTGCAGGGATCGTGGCTTGGGGTTTACACTGTGTAACGAAGGGCGGGTCGCGGGCGCCCGACAAGAACGATGTCCAGCCGGTTCGAAGAGGTGGTCGACCTGGGCGCCGGTCTGGGCGCCGGCGGACGCCCGTCCGGTGGTGTCGCTCCCTGGCCGGCGCCTCCGCTCGTTGGCTCGCCGCCCTTCGGCGCCGAGCTGGCTGCCGGCTGTCGGGAGCTCACCGCCAAGCTCGTCGCCTATTACCTGGTGCGCCTCCGTCCGCATTGGCGCGCGACCCATGGCCGCGGCGAGCTGGCGGCGCTGGTCGCCGCGACCTGCCGCCGCGATCCGGAGCACGCGGCGTTCCTGCTCGAGGGCCTGTGCTATGAGTACGTCAGGCGGGAGTTGCGCGCTCGCCGGCCGCTCGTCCACCTGCTCGACGGCGACGCCGCGGCGGCGCTTCCCGAGCGTAGCCTGATCCTGCTGCACGCGGGCCTGGGCATGGCGCTCGCCGAGGTGGTGGTGCGCCCGCTGCGCGTGCGCGGCTCGGCCACGGCGGTCGACGCGACCCTGGGCCGCTTCGCCGCCTTCGTCGCCGCCAACGCCCGGCCGGAGTACGCGGCGGTCTGCTTCGAAGCGCTCGGATTGATGGTGCGCCGTTTCCTCCCACACCTCCACGTCGCCGTCGAGGAGCGGCTGCGGGTCCGTGAGCCGGGTGCGGCGGCCGGCTACTGGCACGGCGCGGGCCGGGGGATCTACTTCCTCATGAGCCTGTGCCATCCGTTTCCCGGCACTGCTCGCCGCGGCCTCGCCATCTGTCGCCGCGAGCCGCCGCAGCCGAGCCTGCGGCTCGACGCCATCGCCGGCTTCGCCTTTGCCTCGACGATGATCAACCTGCGGCAGCCGGAGCTGGTGGCCCGGCTCCTGCTGCACCTCGATCCCGAGGAGATCGACGCCGTGGCGAGTGGCGTCGCCGGCGCCCTGATGACCCGTTATCACACCCGGCCGGAGGCGACGGAGGTCCGCGATTTCCTGCGCCCGGTCGCCGCACCCTGGCCCGGGGAGCTGGGCGCGCGCCTGATCGCTCTCTGGGACGGCGCGGTCAGGATGCCAGCCACCGCCGCGATGGACCGCGTCTACCCCCTGCTGCGCGCGCAGGGGGAGCTCGCGAGCTTCGCGCGCCATCGGCCGCTTGGCACCGTGCTCGCCGCCGCGGGGGCTCGCCCCTGGCCGCCGGCCGATCGTGATGCAGGATCTTGGTGTAAGCTTCCTCGCCTGACGAAGGGAGGAAGAGAATGAAGAGACAGCGCAGGAAGCTCATGCTCGGCCGCGAGACCCTGGTCAACCTCGAAGGCGGCGAGCTCCACACCGCCCTCGGCGCGGCGACCGACACCGCCTCGGACCCCTGCTGTCCGCTGACCAAGACGCCGGGCTGCGATCCGACCCTGGTCGGTTGCCCGACGGTCCTCTGCACCAGAATCCACTGCGCCTGAGACGCCGGAGACCCCGGAGACCTCTGAGATCGCCGCTCGGCGGGCGGCACCGCCACGGCGCCGCCCGCCCGCGCGGCGGTGCTGCCGCGGGCTCGACGCCGGCTCACGAATAACCGAGGCGGCGCTTGGTCTCGGCGATCGCGGCGTCGATCGGCTCGATCGCCAGCTGCTCGCGGTCGGCGCCGCGGCCCGGCGGATACCAGCTCTGCCGGTACAGCGGGTAGCACTCGCTGCGGAGATGGCCGAAGGTCTGGTGGCCGCGGCGGGTGGCGCGCTCGTGGCGTAGCGCGTCGACGTCGATCGTGGCGACCACGATCTTCTCGCCCGGCCCGGGATCGGCCTGCGCCAGCACCCGCCCCTCGAAGTCGACCACCATGCTGCCGCCTGGCCAGGAGAACGGCGGGTAGTGCGCGAGGCTGGCGCCCTGGTTCGCGGCCACCACGTAGGCGACGTTCTCGAGCGCGCGGCAGCGGTTGACCACCGTCCACCAATCCATCGGCGCGGTCGCGCCCCAGGGATCCATGTACGCCGAGACGCGGATCAGCACCTCGGCGCCGTTGGCGGTGAGCTGACGCAGGGTCTCGGGGAACAGCCAGTCGTAGCAGATCGCCACCCCGAGGTTGCCGATCGGCGTGGTGGTCACCGGAAAGAGCTCGTCCGTGTAACCCGGCAGGTCGTGGGGGCTGGCATGGACCTCCCACGGGATCCACGGGTTGACCTTGCGGTACCTGCTGAGCAGGCCGTCGGGGCCGATCAGGCAGGTGGCGTTGAACACCACCCCCGGATAGCGGTCGTCGCTTTCGAGAAAGCTGCCGGTCTGGATCCAGATGCCGTATTCGCGCGCCTTGGCGGCATACCGCTCGGTGTGCTCGTTGGGAATCGGGATGGCCAGCTTCGCCAGCAGCTCGCGGGCGGTGGGGTAGACCGGCGCGGCGTGCGCGAACTCGGGAAAGACCACCAGCTTTACCGGCAGGAACGGCGAATAGCCCTCCACGGCATGCTCGATCATCGCCAGCATGCGGTCGGTGTGGGCCCTAATGCCGGTGCGGTCGGCGGGGTTGCCGAAATCGACCTGGCAGGCGGCGGCGGCGTAGCGGAGCTTCTCCTGGTGGCTCATGGCGCGCGGACCTCGTGTCGGGGTGAGCTCAGAACGTCTGGCTGGTGGTGACCAGGTACTGCAGGGCCTTGATGGAGCGGTCGCGGTCGATGGGATAGGCGACGTCGAGGTGCACCACCGCACCGCGCGAGGAGCGGCTCGATCCCAGGCGAAGGCCGGCGCCGACGTCCTTCAGCGTCTGGCGCTGCACGGCGGCAAGGGCCAGGTACGCCGGCGTCGCCTCGACGAACCAGGCGCGGCCGGTGTCGAAGAACGCGGCGGCGCCCAGGTTGAACAGGTGGAAGTACTCGCGGCTGCCGTAGAAGCGCTGCTCGAGGCTGGCCAGGAAGCGGCGGTCCCCCGCCTGATAGCGCAGCGGATAACCGCGCAGGCCGTTGTCGCCGCCGAGCAGCAGCTGGTTCTCGAGGTCGAGGTTCTCGGCCAGGTCGCCGCCGAGCTTGGCGACCAGCAGGCCGTTGCCGAAGGTCCGCACGTAGTAGCGCGCGGTGGCTCCGGCGACGCCGTTCTCGATCCTGCCCTCGCTCAGCCGGCCGGAGAGGTTCGCGCCCAGCAGCAGGATCTGGCGCGATCCGAAGACCCAGCCGTCGCCGGCGGTGCTGGTCAGGACGAGCCGGCCGCGGTCGCCGCCGAAGAGCGGCGACGACCAGCCCAGGCGGGCCGAGAGCACCCGTCCGAGGTTGAGGTCCTCGGTGCGCTTGATCTGCTCGAAGTCGCGCACCGTGACGAAGCCGTCCTCGACCAGCTCGTAGCCGATCCAGGGGTAGGCGAGGGTGCGGTTGGCGGCCACCGCGTCGGGCGGCGCGAAACCGGGGACTGGGGCGAAGGTGTCGCGATCGTAGGTGAAGCCGAAGCGGAAACGCTGGGTGACGCCGTCGAGCAGGCCGGGCGACAGGCCGCCGTAGATCTCGAGGAAATCGTGGCGCTGGCGGAAGCGGTCCACCTCGTCGCCGCCGTCGTATAGCGGGTCGGTGCGGACGTCGTGGAGCGCCGACACGCCCAGGGCCCAGCGGGTGTCGAGGGCATAGAAGGGGCTCTCCAGGTCGATGGCCCGGGTGTCGCCGTCGCTGTTGTCCGCGAAGATGAGGTCGGCCAGGGCGTGGGTGCCGTCGAGGCTGGGGTCGCGGTAGCGCACCAGCTTCGAGGTGCGGTCGACGTCCTCGAGCCGGGCCACCTGCAGGTCCTTGCCGCTGCCGAGGAAGTTCTCGTCCTCGACGTCGAAGGCGGTGCTGTTGCTGCCGCCGGCGCGGCGGAAGTCGATTCCGGCCTGCAGGGTCCAGACGTCGCGGGTCACCACCTCGAGATCGACCGGCGCGGGGTTCTCCGCGTTCTCCGCGTTCGGCGCCGGCTGCGAGCTCTGCGGGTCTTGCGGCGTGCCGGCCGCCGCGGTGGCCGCAGGGACCGGGTGGATCGAGACGTCGTACAGGTAGCGGTTGCCGCGCAGCAGCCGCTCGGTCTCGCGGATGACCTCGGGCGAGTAGATGTCTCCCGGCTGGAACAGCAGCTGGTGCCGGATCACCTCGGCGCGGGTGGTGCGATGCAGCCGGTTGACCAGCCGGAAGACGCGCCGGCGCTCGTCAGGGCGCGAGGGGTCGAAGATGTTCTCGGTGACGATGTGGACGGCGCCGATCTTCCTGCCGGCGGCGGCCGCGTCCAGGTCCTGCCGGTCGATCAGCCGCTCCACCGGAGCCGGGAGAGCGGTGGGAGGGCCGCTCTCGACCTCGCGGCCGGCAACCGGCGCCGCGGCGGTGGCCGCCAGCCACAGCAACAGGCCAACCGTGCCGGCGCCGCCGGCACGTCCGCAGGCCGGGGCCGGGCGGGGCTGGATCGGCGGCCGGAGGTCAGCGCATCTCCGGCAGGCGGTACTTGGCCGGCGCGAGCGGGACAATGGCGGCATTATACCGGGAGATAGCCCCCCGACGGCTCAGTACCGGAGCCGTCGGGAGAAGCAGAGCCTGGGGACGGAGACGGAGCTCGCGAGGATCTGCTCGCTCTGGTATACGTAAGCCGAGCCGAAACGTCACAGCGCCGCGGTCATCCCTGCTGCGGCTCGGCCGGCCAGGCCCTCTGCTGGGCCAGGGTGGCGGCGAAGTGGGCCTTGATCTCGGGCAGCGAGTCTCCCCCCAGCTTTTCGAGCAGGGCGTCGGCGAGGACCAGCGCCACCATCGCCTCGGCGATGACTCCTGCCGCCGGCAGCGCGGTGACGTCGCTGCGCTCGTACTGCGAGGCATGCGGGGTGAGCGTATCGAGATCGACGCTGGGGAGGCCCTTCCGCAAGGTGGCGATCGGCTTCTTGTAGGCGGTCACCACCACGTCCTCGCCGTTGGTGATGCCGCCTTCCAAGCCGCCGGCGCGGTTGCTGGTGCGGGTGAAGCGGCTGGCGGCGTCCTCCGCCGTCGCCGGCAGGATCGGATCGTGGGCGGCGCTGCCGAAGCCGCGGCTGGCTGAGAGCGCGGCGCCGATCTCGACCGCCTTGACCGCCGGCACCGACATCACCGCCTGCGCCAGGCGGCCGTCGAGCTTCTCGTCCCAGTGGGTGTGCGAGCCGAGGCCGGCCGGCACGCGGTGGGCGATCACCGTCACCGCGCCGCCGAGCGTGTCGCCGTCGTCGCCGGCGCGCTCGACCAGCCGCACCATCTCCGGCTCGAGCGCCGGGTCGACGGCGCGTAGCGGCGAGCCGTCGTCCATGCGCAGCAGGTCGTCCCAGGTGGGCGGCGGCGCGTCGGCGCCGATTGGGCCGAGCGAGCGCACGCCGCTGCGCAGCTCGATGCCGCCAAGCTCGGCGAGCAGCATCTTGGCGAAGGCGCCCGCCGCGACCCGCGCCGCGGTCTCACGGGCCGAGGCGCGCTCGAGCACGTCGCGCAGGTCGCGGCGCAGGTACTTGAGGCCGCCGGCGAGATCGGCATGGCCGGGCCGCGGCGCCTTCAGCCGGCGCAGCTCGACGAGGCGGGGGTCCAGGTCCGCGCCGCCCGGCCCCATCACTTTCTCCCAGTTGGCGTAGTCGTGGTTGGCGATCCACAGCACCAGCGGCGACCCCAGAGTGACGCCGCCGCGCACGCCGCCGCGGATCTCGGCGGCGTCGGTCTCGATCTGCATCCGCCGGCCGCGGCCGAAGCCGTGCTGGCGCCTGGCGAGATCGCGGGCGAGGAGCGCGGCGTCGACGGCGAGGCCCGCCGGCAGCCCCAGCAGGGTGGCGGTGAGCCCCGGGCCGTGGCTCTCTCCTCCCGTCGTCAGGCGCAGGCGGCGCATGGCGGGTCAGCGCGCGAAATCGATGAAGCCGCGGTCGACGTCGGCGCCCACCAGACGGACGCGGGCCTTGTCGCCGACGTCCAGGCCCTCGGCGCCGTGCACCACGCGCCCTTCGACCGGCGGCTGGAAGATGCGCACCCAGGTGCCCTTGTCGGAGGCGCCGGTGACGACGCCGTCGTAGGACTGGCCGATGTGCGAGGCGAGCAGCATCGCCGCCGCCGACTTGTGGACCCGCCGCTCGACCTTCTCGGCGGCGTCCTCCTGCTCGGTGCAGTGGGTGGCGAGCGCCGCCAGCTCGTCGAGCGCGTAGGGCGACGGCTGGCCGGCGAGCGCCGCCTTGAGCAGGCGCTGGGTGATGACGTCGGGGAAGCGACGGTTGGGGGCGGTCGAGTGGGTGTAGTCGCGCACCGCCAGGCCGAAGTGGCCGGGCGCCTCGTGCCCGGGCGGCTCGGCCACGTACTCGCCGGCGCCGAGGAGCTTGACCACGGCGAGCGACAGGTCGGGGAAGCGCAACGGGTCCTTGCGGCGCTGGCGGTCCAGGAAACCCGAGAGCGCCGCGGCGTCGGCATCGGCGGGCAGCGTCTCGCCGCGGCCGGCGGCCAGCTCGACGATGCGCGGCCAGCGCTTCGGGGTGCGCACGACGCGGCGCACCGAGGGCAGCCCCTTGGCGGCCAGGTACTGGGCGGTGGCGCCGTTGGCGGCGATCATGAAGTCCTCGATCAGCTGCTTGGCCCGGTTCGGGACCTCCTCCTCGAGGCCGGTGATCTGGTCGCCGTCGAAGACCGGCCGGCTCTGCAGCGTCTGCAGCTCGAGCGCGCCATGCTCGTGGCGGAGGGCGCGCAGCCGCTGGGCGGCGGCGTCCTGCAGGCGCAGCTGCCGGTCCATGCCGGCGACCGCCGCCAGGCGCTGAGGCGCCGGGCCCTTGCCCTCGATCCAGGCGCCGACGCCGTTGTAGGCGAGCTTGGCCTGGTTGCGCACCACGGCGCGGTAGTGCTCGAAGCGCGAGACCGAGCCGTCCTCCTCGACGACCATCTCGACCACGATCGCCAGGCGGTCCTCGCCCTCGCCCAGGGAGGTCAGGTCGGTGGACAGCCGCGTCGGCAGCATGGGGAAGATCTGGGCCGCGGTGTAGACGCTGGTGGTGTTCTGGCGGGCGTGGCCGTCGAGCGCCGAGCCCCTGACCACCAGGGCATCGACGTCGGCGATCGCCACCAGCACCGGGACGGCGCCGGCGATGGCGGCCGGCGCGCCGCCGGCCTTGCCGCTGCCGCCCTTGGCGCCGGCGCCGGGCTCCCTGGCCACCGACAGCTGATCGAGGTCGCGCGAGTCGTCGTTGTCGATCGAGCACCAGGCGAGGTCGCGCAGGTCGCGGATGGCCGCGCCGGCGGCCGGCGCCGGCCCCGCGATGTGCGCCAGCTCGGCCAGCGCGGCCGGCGGGAAATCGGGCTCCAGCCCGCGATCAATCATCGCCTGCCGGGCGATGGCCTGCAGGTGCGCGCGCTGTCTTGCCGGGCTGTCGCTCATGGGGCTCTGGTTCCTCCGCCGAAAGTGGCACGCAGGATATCAGGCGGCGGGACGGGGGAGTGGTATGGCGAATAAGCGCGCGTGACACTAGACTGCGGCAGCCGGCGCTGCCGCCGAAGGCTGGCGCCGGATCGTTCGGGCGTGACCGCGCGCCCTCCAGGAGCGTCCGCTCTATGGTCGATTCAGCTCCCCGGGGCCCCTGGCTCCCGATCCTTCCTGACGCTCCCGGCGCGGGCGGCATCGGCCAGGCGCTCGACGAGATCGCCGCCGCCCTGGCGCCGCTGCCCGAGACCGCCGAGACCCCCGAGACCCCCGAGACCACCGAGGCCGGCGGCGGGCAGGCCGGTCCGGATGCCGGCGCCTTGCGTTCCGTGGCCTTTGCCGACGGTCCCGCCGGGCGGGCGCTGTTCTTTCACTACCTCGACCAGGCAAGGCCCGGGCAGGGTCACGACGAGCGCGCCCTGGCGCATCTCGAGGCGGCCATCGCGTCGACCGCGGCGGAGATGAGCGTGCCCGGGTTGTACGCCGGCTTCTCGGGCGTCGCCTGGGTGCTCGAGCACCTCACCGGCAGGCTGCTCGAGCCGCCGGCGCCCGGCGAGGAAGACCCCGGCCAGGAGGTGGCCGAGGCACTGGCTGGCTATCTCCAGCACACTCCGTGGCTGGACGACTACGACCTCATCTCCGGCCTGGTGGGCTACGGCGTCTGGGCGGTCGAGCGGGCGCCCCGCCCGCTGGGCGAGGAGGCGGCAGCCACCATCGCGCGGCGGCTGGGCGAGCTGGCCGAGCGCCGCGACGGCGGCATCACCTGGCGCACGCCGCCGGAGCGCATGCTGCCGAGCGAGGCGGAGAAGTTCCCCGAGGGCAACTTCAACGTCGGCGTCGCCCACGGAGTGCCGGGGGTGATCGCCGTGCTCGCCGAGATGGTGGCCGCCGGCATCGCGCGAGGGGAGGCGGACGAGCTGCTGGCCGGGGGAGTCACCTGGCTCTTGGGCCAGACCCTGCCACCCGGATCGCCCTCGCGGTTCCCGTACTCGGTGGCGCCCGGCGTCCCGTCGCTGCCGTCGCGCCTGGCCTGGTGCTACGGCGATCCCGGGATCTCGCTGGCGCTGCTCGGCGCGGCGCGCGCCGCCGGCGAGCCGGAGTGGGAGCGCCAGGCCATCGCCACCGCGCGCGCCGCCGCCGCGCGGCCCCATGCCGACGGCGGCGTGGTGGACGGCAGCCTCTGCCACGGCGCCGCTGGCGTCGCCCATCTCTACAACCGGCTCTACCAGGCCACCGGCGAGCCGCTGTTCCGGACCGAAGCCCAGGCCTGGATCGACAGCCTGATGGCCATGCGCCAGCCCGGCGAGGGCATCGCCGGCTGGCGGTCCTGGCGTCCGATCGGCGACATCTCCGAACCCGATCCGGAGCTGGGTTGGGTGGCCGACCCCGGCTTCCTGACCGGCGCCACCGGCATCGGCCTCGCCCTGCTCGGCGCGGTCAGCCCGGTCGAGCCGGCGTGGGACCGCGTGCTGCTGACCGCGGTGCCGCCGCGGCCAGCGAGCTGACCGAGACCTTTGCCGAACGGGGGCCCGCGTACGGCGCGTCAGCCGGCCGGTGCGGCGCGCTTCCGGGCGCGGGCGGCGCGGGAGCGATGGGTCTGGAAGAGGAAATCGTAGAGCACCATCTCGTGGGCGCGGGCGGCCGAGCGGATGAAGCGGTTGACGTGCATGTGAGCGAGGCTCGTCGCCATGTCGGCAAGGGTGCCCTGCAGCCTGCCCTCCCGGTCGAGCCGGCGCAGCTCGTCGAGGATCGGGGCCGTCGCCTGCGAGCGGCGAGCGAAGACCGCCAGCGCCGGGGCGAAGGCGTTCTCGGGGTCGGCGCCGGCGTCGAGCAGCGGCTCGAGCTTCGGCCGCTCGGTGCGGAACTTCTGGTCCAGCTGCACCTGTAGCGCCTTGGCGCTCTTGCCGTCGGTGTCGCGATCGGCCGGGCCCGCGAACTCCTGGGCGAAGCCCTGGCGCATGCGGTTCAGCGTGGCGAGCTTGGCCTCGGCGTCGAGGCCGAGGTCGTTGAGCAGCGTGTCGACGCCGTAGAAGGCGAGGCGCCAGCGCACGTCGGCCCCCTCGTCGCCCTCGAGCATGTCGAGGATCTCGAGCACCGCTTCGCTGTCGACCTGGAAGAGGCGCTCGACCAGGCCGATGCCGAGCGGCCCGCCATAGCGCTCGACCTCGCGCTCGTAGGTGTCGAGCTGCAGCTTCCACAGCCGGCCGTCGTCGAGCAGCGGCGCCGCGCCGGCGTGCAGGGCGGGCAGCAGGCGGCCGGCGAGCGCGGCCGGGTCGCCATGGAAGCGCACCCGCACGTGCCACTCGGGATCGCCATAGCGGATGAAGAACCAGCCGTCGGCCCAGCCCGCCGCGAGCGCCTCGCGGACCAGCGGCGCCAGCACCTCGCGCAGGGCGCGGTCGGCGGTGGCGGTGCCGGTGTAGAGCTTGGCGTACAGCCACTCCGAGCCGGGGGCGAACGAGCGGCCGATCGCGAATCCGTTGCCGGCGGCAGGGGCGGGGCCGGTGGGGACGGCGGCGGTGGCGGTGCTCTCGGTCGGGGCCGGCCGCGGCAGGCGGTGGAACGGCACCACCAGCTCGTGCACGAAGCGCCCTTCGGGGCCGCGGGCGACCAGCTCATCGGGCCCCGGGAAGAGCTCGTGCAGCCGCGCCCGGTCGCGCTCCTCCACGACGTCGAGGAAGGCGTCGATGGCGAGCGGGTTGTCGAGGTCCACCAGCAGCTCGTTGTCGCCGTCGGCGAGCGTCACCAGGCGGGGCAGGCGCCGCCGCTGCCGCCACTCCTGCACCGCGGCGTAGCGGCTCGCCCCCGCGGCCTTGGCCAGCCGCTTGATCTCCTCCTCGGTCATCCACCAGGAGGCGCGCGCCAGCACCAGCCGGCCGTGGGTGACGCGCGGCAGGAAAGGAGCCGAGTCGAGAGGACCCCAGTTGAAGCCGACGCCGCCGAGCACCTGCTGGCTCTGCACGGTGCAGAGGAAGCGGTAGATGCCCAGGCTGCGCATGGCGAAGTTGTGGGCGCTGGTGAGCCGCGGGATGACCTCCTTGCCGAGCCGCCGTGAGCGCAGCACGATCTGATTGCCGCGCACCGACACCAGCAGGTCGGTGATCGGGATCTGCCGTTCTTCGGGGGCGCCGGAGCGGCCCAGGAAAGGGATCTCGTGCTCGCGCAGGACCGGCCGCGACAGGATGTTGCCGATCCGCCCCTGCGGCAGGTGGACGATCTCGGCAAATACCGCCCCGGGGTGCAGCGCCTCCTCGGCTCGCAGATGCTCCCGCGTCTGGCTGCAAAGCAGCTCGTCGCCATGGCAGAAGCGGCCCAGCAGGCGAGCGCCGGAAGGGCCGGAAGCGCCGCCCAGCAGGAGCTTGAACTCGCCGCGCTCGAGCGCCTCCGGCGAGGTGGCGGCGACGGTCGCCAGCACCTGGAAAGCATCCGGGAAGGGCTGCGGCTCGGCGGTGCCCTGGGGCGCCATGCGATCGAGCTCCGCGGCGGAGAGCTCGACCTGCTGCGCGCCGGTGCCCTGCGCCTCGTGCAGCTTGGCGAGCAGCACCGACTGGTGCGCGCCCCAGGCGTAGGACGGCTCGGCGGCCGGCGAACCCAGGGCCAGGCCGCGCAGCAGCGGCGAGGCTTCGGCGCCAACCTCGGAGGAGCGCTCGAAACCGATGCCGATCTCCTCGTCGAGCACCTCGACCAGGGGCGCCTCGCGCTGGTCGCCGTAGCGCTCCTGGAACTCCTTGCGGAAGCGATCGAGGCTCTCGTGGCGCATGCGGCCCGAGAGGCGGCGCATGACGTCGACGCCGCGCACGATCTCGGCCATGACCGCCGGCCCCAGGCTCGCCGCGGCCGGCGGCTTCACCATGTCCACCTGGAAGAGGCGAGCCATCTCGACCGGCGTCGGCAGCGCCTCGAGATCGGCGGCGATGGCGCGGTAGCGCTCCGGCGGCGCGCCGGGTCCGCCGGCGTCGAGCTCGGCCAGGGCGTCGCGGGCCGCCGCCAGGCGCCGCGCCGCCTCCTGGCCGGCGGCCAGACTCGACAGGTGATCGACCAGGTCGTGAATGGCCTCCGGGCCGGTGACCGGCGGTGACAGGTCCGAGACCAGCACCTGGCTGTCGATCAGCTCGGCGAGGAAGGCGTCGGCGTCCTCGCGCGAGATCTCGAAGTCGCCGTCGGCTGCAGGCGCATCGCTCGCGGCGCCCTCGTCGTGCTCGTCGTCCTCGTTGTCCTCGTCGGCGGCAGCCGCGGTGGTCACCAGCGCCGCCGCGAGGTCGGCGGCGCGGGCGCCGCCGCGGGCGCGCTCGAGCGTGGCCTCCAGATAGTCCGCGGACTCGACGGCTACCAGGTGGTGGGAGCGCACCTTGTCGTCGAGGCGGGCCTCGGCGTAGCGCAGGCGGCCGGCGGCGCGGTAGAGGCTCGAGTTCGGCCGGTAGCGCAGCTCGCGGCGCATCGCCGGGTCGCGCTCCAGCTCCTCGCAGAGAGCGAAGAGGTAATCCATGTCCAGCCGGGTGTGGCGGCGGTAGGCGGCGCGCGGCTCCAGGGTGAGGAGGGTCGGCGGTACGACGCCTTCCTGGCCGGCGGCGGGCGCGAGCATGACGGTCGAGGTGCCGGAGAACATGCCGAACGGGGTGGCTCGCGAGGCCATGCGCAGGAAGTAGCGCACCAGGGCGCGTTCGGCGCGCTGCCCCTTCTTGCCGTCAGGCTCGCGGCGCCAGATCTTCGAGCGCGTCGGCCAGCGACGGCGAAGCGACGAACAGGGCTTCGAGGACCTCGGGGCGGGTTGCCAGCGCAGCCAGGCGGGCGCGCAGCAGGGCCCGGTCCGCCGCCAGCGCCGCCTCCAACCGCTCGGGGTCGGCGGTGGCGGCGGCGGTGGCGGTGGCCTCAGCGGTGGCGGCGGCGGGTGCGGTGAGGTCGGCGCTCCAGGCTTCGATCTCCTCGAACGGCAGCAGCGGCGTGCGGAAGACGAAGAACCCGGAGGGTGCGAAGTCGAGAGCGATCGAGGGGCGGTTCGGCGCAGCCACGGGGCGTTGAAGATATCACTACCGATTTGCAGCGCTTCATCACCACCTCCGGCCCTTGCGCTGGCCGGCGGAGGTTGCCCGGCAGGCTATTCGAAGTAGCCGCTGACGTCGATCAGCAGGTGCAGCGGATTGGCGGTCGAGGCGCTCAACGCCAGCGTGCCGGAGCCCGAGAAGGCGAGGCCGAGGACCGCGTTGTTGGCGAGCACCCGGCCGGGCCGGAAGTTGATCGTGCTGGTGGGCGGCACCTGCCCGTCGCCGGGGAAGAAGGCGAGGAAGCCGGCGGCCGGCGCCGCCACCACGGTGACGTTGGCGGCCAGCGCCCGCGCCGTGGCCGGGATGCCGCACTGCCCGGCGGCGACGATCACCCGCTGGCTGTTGGGCGGTACCGCCGGGCCGCCGTGGGGGCCGTCGGCAAGGCGGGTGTCGAGCAGCCGGCAGGGCGGCAGCGTGAAGAAGCGGTACGGGCCGCCCGAGGGCGCCGTCGGCGGCTGCCAGCCGAGCTCGACGACGTCGAAGTCGCTGGCGGTGAGGCTGGCGAAGGCCGGGTTCAGCACGTCGTTGTTCCAGCGGGTGTCGTAGGTGCCCTGGACGTACATGTCGCTGCCGTTGTCGGCGAGGATCAGGCCGTAGGTCTTCATCGCCTGGAAGATGCGCTGCACCTCCGGGGTGTAGTGCGAGATGTCCACTGACGCCTTGAGCCGCAGGCGGGCGCCCAGCGGCGGCGCCGAGCTGTTCGAGCCGGCGACGTGGGAGCCCGGATAGACGTAGCCGTTGCTGTCGCGGAGGGTGAAGCGGAAGGCGTGCAGGATCGGGCCGCTGCCGAAGGCCTCGTCGTAGCGGACCAGGCCGGGGAGGATGGCGAGGCCGGCGGCGTCGGCGCTGGTCCAGCCCTCGGGCCGGCGGGCGTCGCTGTCGAGCTGGAAGATGGCGCCCGAGCCCGCTTCCCAGTGATCGACGTTCCAGTGCGCCTGGTAGAGCTCGAAGAGGATGCGGTTGTCGGTGTCGACGATCAGCATGTGGTAGTCCTGGCTGGTGCCGCCGCCGGGAGTGCCGCCCTCGATCCATTTCGCCTGGGTCTCCGCCTGGGAGGGGATGGGATAGCCGGGAGGGTGGCCGGCCGCGCCGTTGTCGCTCTGGTCGGCCGAGAGGACGAAGGTCACCGGCACCAGCGCCTGGGTGCCGGGGACGGTGATGTAGGGAAAGCCGTAGATGTTGGGATTGGTGGGATCGTTGGGATCGACGTCGCCGCCAAAGTCCGGGTGCATGCCGCGTGAGGTGCCGATCCAGTTGATGAAGTTGGTGCTGTTCGCATCGACCGGCGCGCTGGTGATGTCGACGTTCCACCAGTTGTCGCGGGGGAGCAGCGGCAGCGGCTGGGGCAGAGTCCCGCCCACGGTCTGGGCGGCGGCGGCGCCGGCGGTCGCGGCGGCGCCGGCCAGCGCCAGCAAGGCGGCGAGCAGGAGCGCTGTAGAGGCGATGGCGGGCGCCGCGAACCGGGAGCGGCGCCTGGCGGTGAGGACCGTGGTGGAGTGGTGAGCTGGCACAACGGAGTCTCCTGGCTCGGGCCGGCCTGGGGTCGCCCGGAGCGGGCCTTACGCGGCTGATGCAGGCCAGTCTAGACCGGCGGCCGGCGCCCGCTCTGTGACCTTCGTCACTGCGGGAGAGCCAGCGCCACCCGCTCCCAGAGCGGCGGGTAGCGCACCACCAGACCCAGCTCGTCGACTTCCAGGTCGGCGGTGAAGCTGCCGTCGCGGCTCTCGTAGCGCAGCAGGCGCTCGCCCAAAAGGGTGTATCGCTGGGGCAGGGGCTCGACGGCGAGGCCCGGGAACCGCAGCCAGACGGCAGTGAGATCGCGGCTCGCGCCGGGCGCCAGCGCGAGGCGGCGCAGCGGCAGGATGTTGGTTGCCGGGGTGAAGGCGAGATCGAGGTCGAAGCAGCCCGCGACCTCCGGCATCTCGGCCGGCGGCGGCGGCTGGCGCAGCGCCCGGTCGCCGGACCTGGGCACCTCCTCGACGGTGCGCCACCAGCGCTGGCCGGCGTCGGCGGTGAGCTTGACGTGGCGGGTGCCCGCGCCCTGCGCCAGGGCGACGTGGACGCCGCGGCTGGTCCAGTCGGGCGCGCAGGCGACGGCGTATTTCAGCCGGACCGGTACGCCGTCCTGGGCCAGGATGACGGTGCCGGTCAGGCGAGGGCCGGCCGCGGTGTCCCAGAGCTGGAAGTGCTCGAGGCCGGGCACGTCGATGCGGCGCCAGATCAGCTCGCGCACCAGCCGGGCGCCGGCGCCCTCCCGGGTCGGCGAAGGGTCGGGCCAGGGAGGTGCTGGGAGGGAGGACATCGCCGTCATTGTACGTTGGCAGGCACCCGACTCAGAGCGGCCGGGCGACCAGGGAGTAGAGCTCGCCGAAGACCGGGTGGAGGTCGGCGGCGATACCCTCGTCGAGCCGGGCCAGCGCCGCTTGCAGCGCGGCTGCTCCCGAGCAGCCAGGCATTGGCCAGTGGAGGACGAGGCGGTTGTTGCCGGGCTGCAGAAGATGGCTCGGGAGACGGACCTGATGCCGGCTCCAGGCCTCGCGCAACGGCAGGGTGGCCGCCGGCTGGCCGGCGATCGAGAGGCGCAGGGTACCCCCCCGGCGCCGGGCGCCGCCCGGTGTCGGCCACGGCTCGCCCGGCGTGGGTGACGGCGGCAGGGGCAGGCGGGCGGTGACGTCGAGCGCGACGTCGCGGTTGCCGTCGCAGATCAAACAGAGCGAGGTCTCGGGCCAGGGGCTGCGCAGGGTGGCCGGGCGGGTCAGGTCGGCAAGGTTCATCACCTCGGGAAAAAACCTTTCCAACGGCTCCCAGAGGTGGTAAGGCGGATCGAGCAGGTCGGTGCCCGAGTTGGCGATGCCGCGTCCGGCAAGCAAGAGGGCGCCGGCTTCGGCGCGGGCCTGCGGGCGGCCGTGGCGCTCGAGGCTGGCGACGATCGCCGCGACGACGTCGGCGTCCGCGTGCTCCCAGCGCCAGCCGTGCGGCAGACCGAGCTGGTGGCCCGAGCCGAGATTGCGCGCCTGCGCCGGCGTGAGCACCGCCGGCAGCGGCGACGCGCGGGCGGCGATCAGGTCGAGCATGGCGCCTTCGATGCCGGGCGAAGCGTCCAGCGCCGCGTCGCACCAGGCCTCCAGGAGCTCGGCCTTGGGGCCGACGGCGAGCAGGCGATGGGCACCGTGGACGGCGGCGCCGAGGCGCGCCACGGCCTCGACCGCCGGCGGCACGCGCAGCCGCGGCAGGCGCCGCAGCAGCTCGCGCCAGCCCAGCTCGCCGGCGACCGCGGCGTGGGCGGCGCCGCGCGCGCCCGGCGCGGAGCCGCCCGTTGCGGTCTCGGCGATGCCCGAGAGGCGCAGCACCTCGCAGGCAACTGCCGCCATCGCCACCTCGATGCCCTCCGCCGTCAGGTGGCAGTAGTCGAGAAACAGGCGCCTTCCGGGCAGCGGCGAGCCGGTGTGAGCGGCGAACACCGCGGGCAGGTCCACCAGCGCGAAGCCGTGGCGGTGGGCCGCCTCCCGCAGCAGGTCCATGGCCAGATTGGTGGCCTGCGGCGCACCCAGGAAGGCAAGGGTGGGATAGGCGGCGGCGTCGATCTCCGATCGCGCGGCGGCGGCCGCGCCGCCCACGTCGCCGGCGCCCAGGCGGGCGCGCGCCAGCAGGCGCCAGGAACTGGGATTGGCGCCGCCGTCGAGGTCGACCATCCGCCGGGCGCTGCGCGCCGCCGCCGCCCAGGCGCCGCGCTCGAGATGCCGGCGGCCGCTGGCCAGGTGGCGATACCAGCGCGCCACGGCCGAGCCCTGCGCGCGGCCCGACCGGCCCTCGCCGTCGCCGCCGGAGAGCCAGAGGACGGGCTGGCGGCTCTCCCAGCCGGCCAGGCTCACCTCCGGCACCACCACCACCACCGGCACGCCGATGGCGCGCGCGATCAGGGCGGTGCGCTCAAAGGTCGCGGCCACGACGTCGCGCAGGTGTCCGGCCGCGAGCGCCACCGGGCCGCCCGGCCCGGCGGCACGGCCCCCACCGGAACCGCTCGCTCGCCCCTCGCGCCAGGCCTCGGCATAGCGCTGCCGCGCCGCGACCGATGGAGCGTAAGGCGACACCTCCGGGGTCTCCAGCAGGTTCCAGTTGTTGCCGGCGAAGATCACCAGCACGTCGGGCTGGATCTGCACCGTGGCCTCGACCGTCGCCGCCAGCGAACCCAGCGTCTCGTTGGTGCGCGCCAGGTCGATTACTTCGGCGGCGCTCTCGCCGGCAACTGCCCGCAGCTGCGCTTCGAGAACGCCGGCCGGGGTCAGATGGGGAGCGTAGAGATAGCCGGCCGCCGCCGATTCGCCGAACAGGCACACCCGCAACGGCAGCGGCGCGCGCTTTGGCCGCAGCTCGCGCCGCGCCGCGAAGTGATCGCCCAGCGGCAGCGGCTCCGGCCGCATGAATACCAGATCCTTCCCTTCGCCGCGCGGCTGCCAGATGCTGATCGGGCGCGCCCGGCGGGGGGCACCGGAGCCACCTGGTCCAGGCGCCGGGAAGGGAGCGACGGTTGTCGCTGACGCGTCGTCCCCAACGCCAGGCTCTCCGGGCAGGGCCAGGGCTGGCGGCGGCAGGCGCAGCTCGCCGGCCCGCTGCAGCGCGCGCGCCGCCCGTGCCCCCTCCGGGGTCGCCAGCCGCCGCGCCAGCTCGCGGCAGGCCTCCTTGGCTCGTTCGGTGGCATTCGGTGACTCGCCTTGATCAGAGCGCTCGGCCATGGCGGCTTGCGGCAGGCTTCAGACCAGCGTGTAGAGGTCCGCGGGGATCGCGCCGCCCGCGCCGCCTTCGCCCGCCCATGACTCGCCGCCGCCGGCCGCGAAACCGCTGGCGCGGCGCTCCTCCCAGGCGGGCAGCAGCTCGGCCCAATGGGCCGGCAGCGCCGCGCGGTCGATCAGGAAGTCCTCGAGCACCAGGGCGTCGATGCCGGAGCGCGCCATGGCGATCAGCGCGTCGACCGGCGAGGCGACGATCGGCTCGCCGCGAGTGTTGAAGGAGGTGTTGACCACGATCGGGCAGCCGGTGCGGCGCCCGACCTCGCGCAGCAGCGCCGCGAAGCGCGGCGCGTCGGCGGCGTCCACGGTCTGCGGCCGCGCCGAGCCGTCCACGTGGGTGACGGCGGGCAGCGCGAACGGCGAACGGACGCGGCAGGTCTCCAGCATGAAGGGCGACGGATGGTCGAGCTCGAAGTGCTCGGCGGCATGCTCGGCGAGCACGCTGGGCGCGAAGGGCCGGAAGGCTTCGCGCTGCTTGACCAGGCGATTGAGCCGCGGGCGGGCCTCCGGGTCCTGCGGGTTGGCGAGCAGGCTGCGGCCGCCCAGCGCCCGCGGCCCGAGCTCGAGCGCGCCGTGGAACCAGCCGACGATCTGCCGCCGGGCGAGCCGCTCGGCCACCGCCGCCAGCAGCTCGGCCTCGTTGCCGCGGCAGTCGACCGCCGGCAGCTCGGCCGCGGCGAGCAAGGCGGCGATCTCGCCGGCGCTCCAGCGCGGTCCCAGGAAGACGTGCCGCAGGGGCTCCGGCCGCCGGCCGCCGCCGGCCGCCGCCCCGAGGCAGCCACCGGCGGCGCCCGCCTCCCCGAGGAGCTCGGCATGGGCCAGCGCCGCCGCCCCGAGGCAGCCGCCGGCGTCGCCCGCCGCCGGCTGCACGAACAGCCGGGCGAAGGGCCCCTCGCGCCGGATGCGGCCGTTGGCGACGCAGTTGAGCGCCACCCCGCCCGCCATGCAGAGGTCGGCGGCGCCGGTGTGCGCGTGCAGGTGGCGGATCTTCTCGAGCAGCACCTCCTCGAGCACCGCCTGCAGGCTCCGGGCGACGTCGCAGTGGTGCTCGGTGAGCGGCTCGCCGGGTCGGCGGCGCGGCCCGCCCAGCAGCTCGGCGAGCGCCGGCGAATCCATCCGCCGGCCGCGCACGAAGTCGAAGTAGCGCAGGTCCAGCCGGAACTGCCCTGCCGGCAGCGTCCGGATCAGCCGCGACATCTCGGCGACGCGGCGGGGCCGGCCGTACGGCGCGAGCCCCATCACCTTGTACTCGCCGTCGTTGACGCGGAAACCCAGATAGGCGGTGATGGTGGAGTAGAGCAGCCCCAGCGAGTGGGGGAACTCGACCTGCTCGAAGATGCTCGAGCCGGTCGCCGCGGCCGTGGCCGTAGGTGGTGGTCGCCCACTCGCCGACGCCGTCGACGGTGAGCACCGCCGCTTCCGGGAAGCCGGAGTACAGGAAGGCGCTGGCGGCGTGCGAGGCGTGATGCGGATAGGTGCGCAGCGGCCCGTCGTATCCGAGTCCCTCGCGCAGCGCCCGCTCCGGGCGGCGAGGATCGAGCCAGGGGAGGTCCGGCGGCGCGTCCGCCGGCACCCCCGCCCAGAGCTGGCGGGCGAGCTTCTCGCGCGGCTGCTCGTAATAGGCCAGGCAATCGATCTCATGCGGGCCGATGCCGCCCGCCGCGAGGCAGTGACGGAAGGCGGCGGCCGGCAGCCGGGGGTCGTGCTTGACGCGCGAGAAGCGCTCTTCCTCGGCCGCCGCCACCAGGCGGCCGTCCTGCAACAGGCAGCATGCCGCCTGGTGAAAGAAAGCCGAGACGCCGACGACGTTCATCGCCGCCGGCAGGCGCGAGGTCCGCGGGCGCGAGCACGGACCGGGCGGGCTGATCTACTGGACGTCGCTGCCGCCCTTGACCGTCGCCGCCTCCCTGACCCCGCCGAGGGCGGCGAGGCGGGCCTGCGCCAGCCGGAAGGTCGACAGCGGATCGAGCTCCTCGAGCCTGCCTGGACGGACGCGGGCGTAGAGCCGCCGCGCCACCTCCGGCAGCCCGTAGCTCTCGGCGAGGTGCCCGAAGACGTACCAGTCGGCGGCTTCCGGCTCGGCTGGCTGCGCGGCGGCGCCGGCGGGCCTGGCCGCGATCGATTGCAAGATGATGCGGTAGGCCTCGGCCGGCTTGCCGCGCTCGACATAGAGCGACGCCAGGGTGTGCAGCGGCGCCGCGTCGCGATACCCGGAAAGCGCCGCGGCGCGCTGCGCGTCCTCGACCGCCTGGTCGTCGGGCCGGCCGCGCACCAGGGCCAGCCAGGCCAGCTCGTTGAGGTCGCCGGCGCTCTCGTGGCCGCCGTCGACGATCCGGCGCAGGCGCGCGGCCGCGCCGTCGAGGTCGCCGCGCCGGGAGGCGGCGTGGGCGGCGGCGCGCAGCGCCGCGGCGTCCTCGGGATGCGCCTGCAGCCTGCCCTCCGCCAGCGCTGCCAGATCCTCCCACCGCGCCAGGCCCGCCAGCGCCCGGGCCTGCAGGGCGAAGGCGACCGGCGAGTCGGGGCTGGCGGCCGTCAGCTCGCGAGCACTGCCGAGCATCTCCTGGAAGCGTCCCAGACCGCCATACGCGCCGGCCAGCGCGACCTCGATGGCCAGCCGGCGGCTGCCGGCGGCGCTGTCGCGGCAGGAGCGCAGGATCGTCAACGTCGCCGCGCCGGCGGCAGCGCCGGTGAGGCCGGAGCCGGTCGCCGCCAGGCTGGCCGCGGCGCAGCGGATCTCCTCGCTTGCCCCGTCCGCCCCGCTCGCCCTGTCCGTCCCGCTCGCCCCGCTTGCAACCGCCGCCTGGTCTCCACGATGCGCCGGTTGGCTCCACAGGGCCTGCAGCGGCACGCTCGGCAGCTCGGCCGTGACGCCGGCCGGATCCGCGGTTGCCGGCGCCGCCGGTGGGAGATCCTGCAGCTCCGCGCTCGCCCAGTCGAGCCATTGCGCGGCGCCGCGCAGGTCGTGCGCCGCGAGCCGCCGCAGTGCCTCGAAGCCCAGCGTGGCGGGGGCGTCGCCGACGCCGGCGATGCGGTACCCGCCGCCCTCGCGGACGACGAAACAGGCAATGCGCCCGGGGCTCTCGCCCACCGCCGAGGTCAACTCGACGCGGTAGCCCGCCTGGTCGTCACCCTGCACCGCGGTGCGCCAGACCGCCAGCGCCAGGTCCTGGCGCACGTCGGCCGCCAGCGCCGCGCCCGGTGACGACGCGCGCCGGGCGCCCGCCTCGCGGCCCGGCGCCTCGACCAGCTCGACTCGGGCGGCCGGGGTCAGGCTCTCGGCGAGGCCGCGGCTGAGCAGCTCCTGCCTGCTGCCGGCCGCCGGCGGCGCGGTGGTGTCGTCGAGCATGGCGAGCAGGAAGCGCTTGGCGGCGCTTGCCGGGTCGGCTGCCGGCAGCTCCACCTGCTCGTGACGGCGCGCCCGCCCGAGCACCTCGGCGCGCGCCAGGAAGGCGGCCGCATTGGGCGCCTGCCGGGCCGCCCGCGCCAGCAGGACCGCGGCAGCCTCGTAGCGGCGCATCGCCACCAGCTCCTGCGCCGCGGCATCGAGCGCCGCCACCAGCAGCGCGGGGTCCCAGATCCGGCGCTCCGCATCGCGCACCGCCGCTTCCGGCCCGGCGACCGCCGCGACCGCGGCCAGCAACAGGGCATCGCGGTCGGCGGTCTCCTCGAGCTCGGTGGCCAGCGCCTGCGCCTCGCCGAAGCGCCCGGCACGCAGCAGGTCGATCAGCAGGTTGTCGGCCATCGCCTTGCTCTTGAGATCGCGGCGCAGCGCCTGGTACTGGGCGATCGCCGCCGCGAGATCGGCCCCCGCCGCATAGCGACGCCCAAGGGCGTCGTGCTCGAGCAGGATCGCGAGATCGGCGCGCGTCGCCTCGTCCTCGGGGTCGAGGCTCTCGGCCTGGCGATAGGCGGCCAGGGCGCCGGCGCGATCGAAGCCGCCGCCGAAGCGGCGCCCCAGGCTGTCGTGCTGCAGCACCCAGGCGAGGGTGCGCTGGGCGACCGCCGAGCGCGGCTCGAGGCGGGTCGCGCCGGCAGCCTCCTGACGCGCCGCCTCGCCCAGACCGCCGGCGAGCAGGGCGCGGGCCAGGCGGCAGCGGGGGAGGGCCTTCCTGGGCGCCGCCGCGGCCTCGCGCCGGAACTCCGCGATCGCCTCCCGCACCCGGCCGGCCGCCAGGTCCGCCTCGCCCTGCTGCGCGAACTGGACCAGGATCGGCTTGGCCTCGGCGATCTCGCGGACGGCGGCGCGCAGCTGCTCGAAATCGGCGGCGGCGATGCGCCGCTTGCCGCTGGCCAGCCGCAGGGTGGCGGTCACCACGCCGCCGGCGCCGGTGGCGAAGTCCTCCGCGAGCGTGGCGGTGCCGAGGCGGAGCACCTGGTTGGCGGGCAGCGGTTGCGGCGCGAAGCCCGGCGGCGGCACGATCCGGTAGCTCGCCTCGGCGATGAAGGGCCGGCTGAAGTAGTAGTCGGCCACGCGCTGCCTGGGCGTCTTGTCGTGCTCCGGGCCGGTCACTTCCTCGGGGAGCTGGTCGAGCAGCGCCGTGGGCAGGATGGTCACCGACGCGGCCTTCTCGTCGGTGACCGCGCGTCTGGCGTCCCGCGTCTCGAAGCGCAGCCGGAAGGGCCGCGACAGGTCGAACGGGTTGCCGTGGTCGTAGCTGGTGACCTCCTTGGCCAGGTAAGACTTGCGCATGTATTCGGAGACGGCGTCGCGTAGCGCGTCCGGGTCCTCGGTGGTGTAGAAGGCGCGCAGGTCGCGCTCGGCGGCCCCCCAGTACTCGTCGGTCTCGACCGCGCGCGCCGTCCCCAGGTCCGCGAGGAAGAACTCGCGGGTCTTGACCGCGCGGTTCTCGGTGGCGGCGGCTTCGGGAGTGCGGGTGAGACCGCTGGCGGTGGGACTGGCGATCAGCGCCATGCGGCCCTGGTCATCGGTGGGCAGCTCGCCGGCGCGGGCAAAGCGGTCCGTGGGATCGATCCAAATCGAGGGCGAGCCCGGGACCACCACGATGGCGTGGTTGAAGGCGCCGAAGCCGGGCAGCTCCTGCTCGACGTCCTCCTGATCGTCGCCGGCGTTGAGCAACGCCACGTAGGCCGGGATGTCGAGGGCCCGCAGCGCGGCGATCAGCAGCACCGCCTTGTCCTTGCAGTCGCCGAACTTGCGCCGCAGCGTCTCGGCCGGCGTGCGCGGCACGATGCCTCCCTGCCCGAGCTCGACGCCGGTGTAGCGGACCTCGCCGAGGCGCTCGAGCAGCCGGTTCATGGTCTCGAGCTGGGAAGCCGCCGGGCCGCCGGCGGCGCGGATCAGCGGCGAGAGGTCCGCGCCATGGATGGCCTGGTCGACGATCGCGGCATAGCGCCGCGCGACGTCGCCCCAGGAGCGGCCGGTCGAGAACGCCAGGTAGGGGCTGCGCGGCACGTCGGGAGGCAGGCCCGGCTCGGCGTCGTCGACGGCCGGCAGGTCGTGGTAGTCGAAGGTCAGACGGTGGATCCCGGGGACCTGCGACTCCGGGCCGCCGGCGAGGGTCTCGTCGCGCGGCGGCATCGCCGGCAACAGGCGCGTGACATAGCGCAGCGGCGTCGCGGCCGGCGCTTCGATCACCAGCCGGGCATGATGCACCGAGACGGCGGCGGCGACGTCGGCCACCTCCACGATGCCGGCGTCGAAGAAGGGGGCGGTGTCCCGCACCGTCACCTCCTGCTCGACCACCGCTCCCGGGCCCGTCGCCGGCAGCGGACCGCGCAGCACGCGGCCGTCGCCGAACATGTCGGGTCCGTCCTGCACCTCGCCGCCTTCGGTAAGGACGCCGGGATCGAGCGAGTGGGCGACGCCTTCGGGGGTGATCACCCGCGCTCGCACCTCGGGCCGTGCCTGGTGCCAGGGCTCCCAGCTCCTCTCGACCGTCGACCAGCTGCCGTCCGCACCGGCGGTGATGATGCGGTAGACCAGGCGGTGGGTATAGGTCTCGCGCCCGGCCGCGTCCAGGCTGAAGCGCTGATCGGAGAGCAGCACCGCGACCGGCTCGCCGTCCTCGCCGGTAAAGCGCGCGGCAGCGCGGGCCATGCTTGCCGGATCGGCAGCGAAGGGCGTGCCCTCCCAGGGCTCGGGACCGGTGCCTGCAACCTTCTTCAGGGCGCCGCCGGCAGGCGACCCAGCGGCGGTGGCGGCCGGCGCGGCGCCATGGCGGGATCTGTGGCCGTCGGCAGAGAGGTCCACGCCGGCGCCGGTCGCCAGGGCGAGCGGCGCGGCCAGGAGCGCCGCCAGCAGGATGGCCGCTCCGGCGGTGGCGGCTGGTGCAGTCGGCGTCGGGGAATCGACCGCGCTACGCTGTTGCGGCTTCCGGCTGCTCACGTTCCATCCCTCGCGCTGCGTCCGCGGAAAAGGTTATCACGCCGCCGTGGCGCCGCCGGGCGGCGGCATCCTGCTGGGCAGTGACTCCAACGGTGCCGCTACCCCCCTGCTGCATCCTGTAGAATCGCCGGCGAGAGAGCGCTTGCGGGCCGGCGGGGTGCGATGTTCCGCTCGCCGCTCCGGATGGAGCTGGATGATCCGACTTACCAGGTGTTTCGGCACGGTCCGGCTCGGCGGCGTCCGGCGGTGCCTGACGGCAGCCGCGCTGGCGGCCGCCTTGCCGGCGGCTTTGCTGGCGGCCGCCTTGCCGGTGGCGGCCGGAGCGCCACCGGCCGCGAGCTCGGTGGTCTGGCTGCCACCGAACGCGGCACCACGGGAGCTGACCACCGCCGCCGGCGCGGGCGCCTCCGGGAGCCGGATGGCGAGGGCACCCCAGGGGGCCGCCCAGGGGGCCGCGCCTGCCGCGCCGACGAACCTGACCGCCGTCGCCCTCGGCAGCTCCTCCATCCAGCTGGCCTGGACGCTGCACTCGACGAGCGGCGCCGCGGCCACGGCAGTGCGCATCGAGATGGCGCCTCTCGGCGGCGCCTTCGCGGAGATCGCGGTGCTCCCGCCACAGGCCGTCACCACGGTGGCGCAGGGCTTGGCGCCGGCGGCCGGCTATCTCTTCCGCGCCAGGGTGAGCGGCGCCGGCGGCGATTCGGCGTACTCCAACCAGGCAGCGGCGGCGACGCTCGGCACGGTCGGCCCGTGCCTCGCCGATGCCGGGACGCTATGCCTCGCCGGCGGGCGCTTCCGGGTCGCCGTGGCTTGGCAGACCGGCACCGGCAGCGGCAGCGGCATGGTGGCGCCGGCGAGCTCGCCCGACTCGGGGCTGCTCTGGTTCTTCTCTCCCGACGATTGGGAGCTGCTGCTCAAGGTGCTGGACGGCTGTGCCATCGACGGCAGCTACTGGGTGTTCCTGGCCGCCGCCAGCAACGTCGGCTACGAGGTATCGGTGACCGATTCGACCACCGGCCAGGCCAGGGTGTACTACCATCCGCTCGACAGCCCGGCGGTCTCGCTGACCGACACCGGCGCGCTGGCCGTCTGCCCCTGAGCCGGGGCCCCGTCCCGGGACGCCGCGCCGGCGCCGGGCGCGCATGGATAATGTGCTATATTCTCATACCACCGGTCTGTGAAGTGTCCCTCTCGGTTCGAGGCGGCCACCACCATTCCGCCATGCAAAGCGACGTGTCGCCGCCCATCCCGGGCCGGTGACGTGGGCCTCCGGCCAAGGAGCGAGGATGGGTAGGAAGCTTTTTGTCGGCAACCTCAATTTCGACACCACCAGCGACGACCTGAAGGAGCTGTTTGCGCAGGCCGGTACCTGCGATTCGGCGCAGGTGATGACCGATCGTGCGACCGGCAGGTCGCGTGGCTTCGGGTTCGTCGAGATGAGCACCGATAGCGAGGCCCAGAAGGCGATCGAGGAGCTCAACGGCAAGAGCTTCCAGGGCCGCAACCTGAACGTGAACGAAGCGCGCGAGCGCACCCCTGGTCCCCCGCGCGCCTTCAGCCCGCGCGGCGACTTCGGCGGCGGCGGCCGCGACGCCGGCGGCTTCGACGGCGGCGGCGGCTTTGGCGGCGGCTTTGGCGGCGGCGGCGGCTTTCGCGGTCCCGGCGGACCCAAGCCCCGCAAGGATGGCGGCAGCCGCCGCGGACTGCGCGCGCGCAAGCGCAGCCTTTGATTCCCTGCCTCAGAACAGATCGAAGACCAGGATGCGCGCGTCGAGCGGGCCGTTCTTGACCGGCAGCCGCCGCCGTGGTCGCAGGCCGATGTGCTTGCCCAGGCCTTCGCCGCCGGCCAGGACCACCGCGCGCCAGCCCTGAAAGTGCTTCTTGAGCAGGTCGCCCAGGCCGCGCCAGTGGCCGGCGTCGCCGGCGGCGCGCTCGCCGTAGGGCGGATTGACCACCACCAGGCCGGGGGACAGGCCGCGGTCTGCCGGCGGGCGGCAGGCGGCGGCTTCGCCACGGCTCAGCTGCGCGCGCTGGCCCAGGCCGGCGCGCTCGAGGTTGGCGCGCGCGGCGCGCAGCGCTTCGGCCGAGCGGTCGTTGCCCACCAGCCGCACTCCTGGGCCCGGAGCCGCCAGGGGCTCGGCGCGCACCGCCGCAAAGGCCTCCGGATCGAAACCGGGCAGGCGCTCGAAGGCCCACGCCTTGCCGGGCCGGTCGAGCTGGCGCAGATACCCCGGCGCGATGCCGAGCGCCAGCCAGCCGGCCTCCGCCAGCAGCGTCGCCGAGCCGCACATCGGATCGACCACCGCGCCGCGGCCGTCCCAGCCGGCGGCCAGGATGCAAGCGGCGGCCAGCGACTCGCGCACCGGCGCCGTGGTCGACAGGACGCGATACCCGCGCCGGTCGAGCGGCTCGCCGGAGGTGTCGAGCAGCAGGGTCGCCCGGTCCTCGCGCAGGTGCAGGCGCAGCTGCTGGTCCGGCGACTCGCGATCGACGTCGGCGCGGCGGCCCCAGCGGTCGCGCTGGCCGTCGACCAGTCCGTCCTTGACCGACAGTGCCGCCCAGCGGGTGTCGCGGATCCGCGACGCGGTGGCGGTGGCCTGGATGGCGAAGCTGCGGTCGGGATGGAGCAGGGCGCTCAGGTCGACAGCGGCAACCGCCAGCTCGAGGCTGGCGCCGTCAGGCAGCCCGCCGTCGCCAGGCCCGCCACCGGCAACCTTGCTGGCTGGCTCGCCGCCGGATGGCCCGGTGCCGGCGCCGCCGCCGGCAAGGGCGCGTGCCCCGGCGGCAAGCGCCGCGCCGTCGGCCGCCGGCCAGGCGGCGAGCTCGACCAGCACGCGGTTGGCGGTGCGCAGGCGCCAGTTGGCTCGCCAGCAGTCGCGCCAGCCGCCGGCGAAGCGGACGGCGCCGCGCTGGCGCTGGCGCGCCGTCGCTCCCAGCCCTTCGAGCTCGCCGTCGAGCAGCTCCTCGAGGCCGGCGGCGCAGGTCGCGACCAGCGCCAGGGGCTCAGCCGCCGTCACGCCCGTCACGCGGAACCGGCGGCGCTGCCGCGGCGGCGCCAGCACCGTGCCGCTCCAGGAAGGGCAGCAGCAGGGCCAGCAGCTCGGCCGGGCGCTCTTCCATCGGCAGGTGTCCGCTGCCTGCAATGGTCACGAACTCGGAGTTGGGCAGCCGCCTGGCCCCGCGCCGCCCCGCCTCGGGCAGGATGATCTGGTCCTCGGCGCCCCACACCACCAGCGCGGGAACGACGATCTTCTCCAGCTCGATGTCGCCGGGGGTCCCGGGGATTCCCGGGGTTCCGGGGCTGCCGGTGGTTCGCGGGGTGTGGGAACCTGCCGCGGCGCCGGCCGTTGGCGGCGACGCCGGCCGCTCCGCCGCCGGTGGGCGCCGGCGCGCGGTGAGGCCGTAGAAGGCGTCCACCTCGCCCTCGACGCGCAGGCGATCGAGGTAGCCACGCACCAGCTCGGGGGTCACCAGCGCGGGGTCCTCGAAGCTGGCGAGCAGCGACTGCCGCACGTGCCGCGGCCGCAGCGCGAGCTGCACGGCCAGCGAGTCGAGCGGGCGCCACGAGGCCAGTCGGGTCCGCCGGTCCTCCGGATAGCTCGGCGCCGAGGTGTCGACCAGCACCATGGAGCGCAGCCGCTCGGGGTGGCGCGATGCCAGGAAGAGGAGCAGGCCGCCGCCATAGGAGTGGCCGACGAACTGGGCGCGCTCGATGCCCAGCGCTCCGAGCACCCCCAGGATCAGGCGCTCCTGCCCTTCGCGCGTGTAGCTCAGCGGGTCGCGCGGCCGCTCCGTCCAGCCGAAGCCGTTGAGGTCGATCGCCACCACCCGGAACGATCGCGCCAGCTCCGGGATCAGCCGCCGCCAGGTGTAGCTCGACTCCCCGAAGCCGTGCAGCAGCACGACCGCGTCGCCGGCGCCCGCCTGCTCGACATAGACCTGCCGGCCGTCCACCGCCACGAAGCGCGCGGCGGGTTGCTCGCGCCGCACCTCCGCGAACGGGCGCAGCGGCACGCAGCCCGCCGCCGCCAGCATCAGGAGGGCGAGCAGCGCCTGCAGCCCCGCGGCAAGGTGGGTCTGCCTCCCGGGCCGCCGCCGGCAGTCTTCGGCGGCGGTGCGCGGGGCGGGCATCGCGGCATCTTACAGCGGCTTCACGCCGGCCCGCCGCGCGCCGTCAGGGCCGCCTGCAAGCGGTTCCAAAGCGGAGCTGATTTGGAACCGGCCTGCGACTGCAAATGTCACCGATCATCTCTATCCTGCGGTCTTCCGGGGTTTTCGCCGCTCTCCTGGCCATGTCGATCGTCGTCGAGCATCTCACCAAGCGCTTCGCCGGCCTGCCGGTGGTCAACGGCGTATCGCTGCAGGCCGGCGAGGGCGAGCTCTACGTCCTGCTCGGTCCCTCGGGCAGCGGCAAGAGCACCCTGCTGCGAATGATCGCCGGCCTTGCCGACATGGACGCCGGGCGGGTGCTGCTGCACGGGCGCGACGTCTCCGACCTGCCGCCGGCCCGGCGCGGGGTCGGCTTCGTGTTCCAGAGCTACGCCCTGTTCCGCGGCATGACCGCGGCCGAGAACGTCGAGTTCGCGCTGCGCATTCGCGGCGTCAAGGCCGCCGACCGCCGCCGCCGGCGCGACGAGCTGCTCGAGATGGTCGGCCTTACCGGCCTGGGTGGGCGCACGCCCCGCCAGCTCTCGGGCGGCCAGCAGCAGCGCGTCGCGCTGGCCCGCGCGCTCGCCCACCAGCCGGAGGTGCTGCTGCTCGACGAGCCGTTCGGCGCCCTCGACGCCCGGGTGCGCCTGGACCTGCGGCGCACCGTCCGCGCCATCCAGCGCGAGCTGCGAATCACCACCTTGTTCGTCACCCACGATCAGGAGGAGGCGTTCGAGCTCGCCGACCGGGTGGCGGTGATGAACTTCGGCAGGCTGCTCGAGGAAGGCCCGCCCGAGGAGCTCTACCTGCGGCCGGCGACCGAGTTCGTGGCCACCTTCCTCGGCACCGCCAACCTGATGGTGGGGGAGTGCGCCGCCGACGGTGTGCGCCTCGGGCCGGTGCGCTTCCCGCTCGGCACCAGCGGCGGCGAGGCGCCGGGCGAGCCGCGCCGCGTCCAGGTGCTCTTCCGCCCCGAGGACGTGGCGTTGCGCGAATCGGCCGAGGCCCTCGCCCGGCTCTCCTGCCCGCCGCTCGGCCGTGCGGTGGTCGAGCAGCGCGCCTTCGTCGGCTCCTACGAGCGCTTGCGGCTGCGCCTGCCGCCGCTGCCGGGAGTACGGCCGATCGCCCCGGCGGTGCCTTTCGGCAGCGACGAGATCGTGATCGAGGCGACGCGGGCGCCGGGCGAGGCGCGCGCCTTCCGGCTGCAGGCCGGCGACACGGCCTGGGTGGGGGTCCGCCGGGTCCACGCCCTGGCCCATCCCGGTCTGCGCCTGCTGCTGCTCGCCGACGGCTCGCCGCCTTCGCTGGCGGCGGTCGCGCTCGGCGGCCAGCTCGCCCGCCTGGCGCACGCCCGGGTAACGGTCCTCGGCCACCGCCCGGCGGCGGCGGCTGGCGGTGCCGGCGCGCGCCGCTCGGCGGCGCGACCGCCGGCGGGCGGGCCGGCGCAGGCGGAGCTCGAGGCGCTGCTGCAGCAGGCCCGGGAGACTCTCGGCAGCGGCCTGGCCGCGCTCGAGACGCGCGGCGTCGCCGAGTCGCCGGAGATCGCGGTGGCCGAGGAGAACGCGCGCCAGCCCGCCGACCTGGTGGTGGTGGGGCGGCCGGCGCGCGACGGGGTCGAGCTGGCGTCGCGCCTGCTGAGCGGCGGCGCCCGCAATCTGCTGCTCACTCCCGCCGGCGCCGCGCAGGCCATCGAGCGGGTGCTGATCTGTGTCGCCATCGGCGAGCCGGGGAAGGCTGACGTCTCCTTCGCCGGCCGCCTGGCGCGCCACCTGGGCGCCGAGGTGACGATCCTGACGGTGCTTCCCGAGGCCGAGCGCGGCCGTCCCGCGGCGGGCGCCGAGCGCTTCCTGGCGAGCTGCGCCCGCAACCTGGCGCGCCAGGGCCTGACGGCGAGCACCCGCACCCGCTTCGGGGTGCCGCGCGAGCAGATCCTGCTCGAGCGGGCCGAAGGGCGCTGCGACCTGCTGGTGGTCGGCGCGCCGCTGCCGGGGCTCGGCGGCCGCATCGATCTCGGCGGCCTGATGGGCAGGCTGCTCCGCGAGTCCGAGGTGCCGGTCCTGGTGGTGCGCGCGCCCGAGATGGCCGCCTGAGCCCCGCGGCGCGATCGAGGAGGTGAGGTCCGATGAAGATGAAGAGATGCCACGCTCAGCCCTGCTGCCTGGCCGGCGACCTCGCGCGGTGGACCGCCACGGCGGTGCTGGCCGGCGCCGTGGGCGCCGCCGCCGTCATGCTCGCGGCCCCCGGCGCCGACGCTGCTCCGTCCGGCCCGGCACCCGCTCCCAAGGAGATCACTCTCCTCAACGTCTCCTACGACCCGACCCGCGAGCTCTACCGGGACTTCAATGCCGCCTTCGCCCGCGCCTGGCGGGCGAAGACGGGCCAGACGGTGAGCGTCCAGCAATCCCACGGCGGCTCCGGCAAGCAGGCGCGGTCGGTCATCGACGGCCTCGAGGCCGACGTGGTGACCCTTGCCCTGGCCTACGACGTCGACGCCATCGCCGCCGCCGGGTTGCTGCCCGTCAGCTGGCAGACTCGCCTGCCGAACAACAGCGCGCCCTACACCTCGACGGTGGTCTTCCTGGTGCGCAAGGGCAACCCGCAGGGCATCCACGACTGGCCGGACCTGGTGCGGCCGGGTATCAAGGTGATCACCGCCAACCCCAAGACCTCCGGTGGCGCGCGCTGGAACTACCTTGCCGCCTGGGGCTTCGCGCTCAAGAACTACGGCCAGGAGGCGAGGGCGAAGGATTTCGTCACCCGCCTCTATCGCCAGGTGCCGGTGCTCGACACCGGCTCGCGCGGCGCCACCGTCACCTTCGTCGAGCGCGGCATCGGCGACGTGCTGATCGCCTGGGAAAACGAGGCGATGCTGGCGGTCAACCAGCTCGGCAAGGGCAAGTTCGAGATCGTCACGCCGGGGGTCAGCGTGCTGGCGGAGCCGCCGGTCGCGGTGGTCGACAAGGTGGCCGCCAAGCACCGCACCGAGGCGGTGGCCAAGGCCTACCTCGACTACCTCTACTCGCCGGAGGGCCAGGAGATCGCCGCCCGCAACTTCTACCGCCCGCGCAACCCGGCGGTGGCGGCCAGGCATGCGGCGCAGTTCCCCCACCTGCAGCTGTTCACCGTCGACCAGGTCTTCGGCGGCTGGACCAAGGCGCAGAAGACCCACTTCGCCGACGGCGGAGTATTCGATCAGATCTACCAGGTGGGACAATGACTCTGGTTGGCTCCGCCCGGGCGAGCGATCCTCGGAGCATGAAACGGGACCGGTCGAGGCCTACTCAAAGCATCTATTGGATCGCCCCCCGCAACCCCTCGATCCCCTTCCCACCCCTCCGGGGGGGAAGGGGACGCCCCCACCCCCTCTTTGATGGCACCTCCTTTTCCTGTCTCCCCGAGGGAGCGGCCCCGGTTGTGCTCGTCGAGCGACTGGCCGGCCGGGCCGCTCCCCTTTTTTGAGCCATGGCTTCCGGGCGCACACGGCGCGGGGTGCTGCCCGGCTTCGGGCTGTCGATGGGCTTCACCCTGACCTATCTAAGCGTCATCGTGCTGCTGCCGCTCTCGACCCTGGTGTGGAAGACCGCCGGCCTCACCTGGGCGCAGTTCTGGCGCACGGCGACCGGGGCACGCGAGCTGGCCGCCTACCGGTTGAGCTTCGGCGCGGCGCTGGGCGCGGCGGCGATCAACCTGCTGTTCGGCCTGCTGCTGGCCTGGGTGCTCGAGCGCTACGAGTTCCCCGGCAAGCGGCTGGTCGACGTGCTGGTGGATCTGCCCTTCGCGCTGCCGACGGCGGTGGCGGGCATCTCGCTGGCGTCGATCTACGCCAAGGAGGGCTGGCTCGGCCGCTGGCTGGAGCCGGCCGGCATCCACGTGGCGTTCACGCCGCTCGGCGTGATGGTGGCGCTCATCTTCGTCGGCCTGCCATTCGTGGTGCGCACCGTGCAGCCGGTGCTGCACGAGCTTTCCCCGGAGATCGAAGAGGCGGCGGCGACGCTCGGCGCCGGCCGCCGTCTGACCTTCCAGCGGGTCATCCTGCCGGAGCTGCTACCGGCGGCGCTGACCGGTTTCGTGCTGGCGCTGGCGCGCGGCCTGGGCGAGTACGGCTCGGTGATCTTCATCGCCGGCAACATGCCGCTGCGCTCCGAGATCACGCCCCTGCTGATCATGATCAAGCTCGAGGAATTCGACTATCCCGGCGCCACCGCCATCGCGCTGGTGTTCCTGCTGGCCTCGTTTTCCCTGCTGCTGCTGGTCAACGTGCTCTCCTGGCGGCGTGGCGACGCGCCGGCGCTGCCGGCATGACGCCGCCGCCCGCCATCCGCTCGCGCCACCTCGGCGAGTCGCCCGCGGTGCGCCGGCTGCTGATCGGCGCCGCGCTGGCGTTCCTGGTGCTGGTGCTGTTCGTGCCGCTGCTGGCGGTGTTCGCCAAGGCGCTGGCCAGGGGCGTGGCGGCGTTCGCGGCGGCGGTGCGCGATCCCGACAGCCTGGCGGCGATCCGCCTGACCCTGCTCACCGCCGGCATCGCGGTGCCGGTGAACGTGCTCTTCGGCCTGGCGGCGGCGTGGGTGGTGACCCATTTCCAATTCGCCGGCAAGAAGCTGCTGGTCACCCTGATCGATCTGCCGTTCAGCGTCTCGCCGGTGGTCTCCGGGGTGATCTTCGTGCTGCTGTGCGGCGGCCGCGGCCTGCTCGGGCCGTTCCTGGCCGCGCACGACATCAAGATCATCTTCGCGCTGCCGGGGCTGGTGCTGGCGACGATGTTCGTCACCTCGCCGCTGGTGGCGCGCGAGCTGATCCCGCTGATGCAGGCGCAGGGCGACGACGAGGAGCAGGCGGCGATCACCCTCGGTGCCTCCGGCTGGCGGACCTTCTGGCACGTCAGCCTGCCAAAGATGCGCTGGGGGCTGCTCTACGGCGTGGTGCTGTGCAACGCCCGGGCGATGGGAGAGTTCGGCGCGGTGTCGGTGGTGTCGGGGCATATCCGCGGCGTCACCACCACCATGCCGCTGCAGGTCGAGATCCTCTACAACGACTACCAGTTCGCCGCCGCCTTCGCGGTCTCCTCGCTGCTGGCGCTGCTGGCGCTGGCGACGCTGGTGATCAAGAGCCGGATCGCCAGGCACGCGCCGTAACCAGCGCCGTCGCCGCCCCCGATCGGGCCAAACTATAGACTGCCGGTGCACATGCGCCGCCTGAGCCTGTCCTCGCTGCTGATCGCGCTCAATGCCGGGCTGGTCCTGGTCGCGGTGGTGGGGATGGCGGCCGGCGCGGTGCGGGTGCTGCGCCAGCTCGCCGACCGCCAGGCCCTGGCGCGGGCCGACCTGGCGGCGCAGATCGCGGCGACGGCGATCGATCGCACCGGCGAGCGGGTGCTGGCGTCGGCCCGGCTGCTGGCCGACCGCCCGGCGGTGGGGCGGATCCTGTCGGCCGGCGACCGCGGCGGCCTCGACGCCTGGCTCGAGCGTTTCCGGCGCACCAGCGACCTCACCGGCTGCGCGCTGGTCGCCGCCGGCGGCGGTGTTCCGGGCGCCGTCGGCGGCGGTGTTCCGGGCGGCTCGGGCAGCGGTGTTTCGAGTGGCGCCGCCAGCGGTGTTTCGAGTGGCGCCGCCAGCGGCGCGGCGGGCGGCGTCAAGACGGCTCCCGAGCGGCTGCTGGCGCAGGCCGGGCCGCCGCTGTCCTGGGCGGCGCTACGGCAGCCCGCCGGCGGCCGCTCGCTGGTCGCGGCCGGCGGTGGGCTGCTGGTCCTCGGCGGCTCGGCGCCGCTCGCCGCCGCGCCGCAGGTCGAGGCGGTGACCGCGCGGGCGCTGGACGCGGACTACCTGCGGCGCCTCGGCGAGCAGGTTGGCCTGGCGGTGACGGTGGTCGACGCCCGCGAGGCAGGGCAGGCCGCGGCGCCGGCGGCACGGCTGCGCGAGCAGGCGCTGGCGGGGAGCGCCGGCGGCGGCGTCCCCGCGGCGGCGCGCCTCGACGCGATCGAGAGGTACGTCGCCGACCGGCCGCTCTTCGGACCGACGGGCGAGGTGATGGGAGTGGTGGAAGCCGCGCTGCCGACCGCCGCGGTGGACGGGCCGCTCGCCACCCTGGTGCGGCGCCTGCTGGTGCTGGCACTGGTCGTGGCGGCCCTCGCGGTCGCCGCGTCGTCGGCGGCCGGCCGCTGGCTGGGGCGGCCGGTGCGCGAGCTCACCGGCTCGGCGGCCAGGCTGGGCCGCGGCGACCTCACCACCCCGATCGCCGCCGCTCCCGGCCGCGAGCTGGGAGCGCTGGCCGCCACCCTGGAGGAGACCCGGCGCCAGTTGCTGCGGCTCACCGCCGAGCTGCGGCGGCGCCAGGCCGAAGGCGAGGCGGTGCTCACCGGCATCGCCGAGGGGGTGCTCAGCGTCGACCGCGACCGGCGCATCCGCTACCTCAACCCGCAGGCGGCGGCGCTGCTGGGCGTGGGGCAGGCGGCGGCGCTGGGGCGCTTCTGCGGCGACGTGCTGATGCCGCAAGGCGCCGCCGGCGAGCGGCCGTGCGAGGACGCCTGCCCGATCGTGCACGCCCGCTTTCGCGGCACCGCCCGCGCCACCGAGCACCTGCGGCTCGCGGGCGGCCGCCGGTCGGTGGTGATCACCAGCGCCGGACCGGTGGAGGAGCGGCAGTTCCTGGTGATGCGCGACGAGACCGACGACGAGCTGGCCCGGCGGCAGCGCGACGCGGTGCTCGCCAACATCTCGCACGAGTTCAAGACGCCGCTGGCGGCGCAGCGCGCCTCGCTCGAGCTGCTGCGCGAGAAGCTGTTCGAGCCGGCGGGCCGGATGGAGGCCGCCGAGGCGCAGGAGCTGGTGCTGGCGCTCGAGCGCGGCGGCCTGCGCCTGACGCAGCTGATCGACAACCTGCTCGAGAGCGTGCGCATCGAGTCGGGGCAGGACAGCCTGCGGCGGCGGCCGGTGGCGCTCGACGAGGTGATCGAGGAGGCGGTCGAGCTGACCGCGCCGCTGGTGGCCCAGCGCCGGCAGCGAGTGGACGTCGAGCTGCCGTATCCGCTGCCGCCGGTGCTCGGCGATGCGCCGCGGTTGATCCAGGTCTTCGTCAACCTGCTCGCCAACGCTCACAAGTTCGCGCCGGCCGGCTCGTCGCTGGCGGTCGGCGGCGAGGTGAGCGAGAGCGCGGTGGCGCTGTGGGTCGACGACCAGGGGCCCGGCCTGCCGCCGGCCGCCGATTCGGGTCGGGAGCTGTTCCGGCGCTTCGTCCGCTCGCCGGAGGAGATGGCGGAGCCCGAGCAGAGCGGCATGGGGCTCGGGTTGTGGATCGTGCAGTCCATCGTCGAGCGTCACGGCGGCAGCGTCGAGGCCGAGCGCCGCGAGCCGGGCACCCGCATGCGCGTCACCCTGCCGCGCCCCGGTGCCCCGGCCGGTGCCGCCTCGCCGGCCGCCGCCCTGCCGGCCGCCGCCGGTGCGGGCGCGGTGGGTGCCGGGGAGGCCGGTCAGGCATGAAGGTCCTGGTGGTCGACGACGACCTCGAGCTCGCGGGCCTGATCGCCTATGCGCTGCGGCAGGCCGGCTACCTCACCGTCCAGGCCGCCGACGGCCTGGCGGCGCTGGCGGCCTTCGAGAGCGAGGCCCCGGACCTGGTGATCCTGGACCTGCAGCTGCCGAAGCTGGACGGCCGCGAGGTCTGCCGCCGCATCCGCGAGCGCTCCTCGACGCCGATCATGATGCTGACGGTGCAGGGCAGAGAGGAGGACGAGGTGGCGGGGCTCGACCTCGGCGCCGACGACTACCTGACCAAGCCGTTCAGCCCGCGTGGTCTGCTGGCGAGGGTGCGGGCGCTGCTGCGGCGCGCCGGCGAAGACCGGCCGGCGCCGCTGCAGGCGGGCGACTTCGCCCTCGACCTCGAGCTGCAGTCGGTTGCCGTGCGCGGGGGGACGCCGGTGCGGCTCACCCGCCTCGAGGTGCGCCTGCTGCAGCTGCTGCTCGCCAACGCCGGCCATCCGCTGCCGGCGGAGCGCCTGCTCTCGCACGTCTGGGGCTCGCGCGGCGGCGGCGACCGCCAGCTGGTCAAGCAGCTGGTGCACCGGCTGCGGCAGAAGATCGAGCTCGACGCCCGCCAGCCACGCTACCTGGTGACCGTCGGCGGTGCCGGCTACGCCCTCCACGCCCGGGGCGCGCCGCCGTAGCGCCGGCGTCGCGATCGTGCGACGGTGCCTGCCCGCACTGCCGGAAAGTTGGCGGCGCAGGTTCATGTTAATGTGGTTGCAGTGTTGTCTTGCGCAGGCATGGAGGCGAAGATGACCCGAATCGGAAGAGGCCTTGCCCTGGCGTGTCTCGTTTCCCTGTCGGCGCTGGCGGCCGCGACCGCGGCGGCCGCGGGCCCGCCCCCGCCCCCGCCGACACCGCGCCGCTTCGTCGACAACCTCGACGTGCGCTGCTACCAGCTGGGAGAGCTGCCGCCGCTCAACCTGCCGCTGACGTTGAAGCACCTCGACCCGGTGCTCGAAAAGCTCGGGCTGGTGCGCCAGGAAGTCGTGCTGGGGGCGCCGCAGCAGCTCTGCCTGCCGGTGTTCAAGAACAACACCCCGCCGCCGCCGGACACGCTGCCGTTCACCCGCTATGTCGATTGGAGCTGCTATGGCATCACCGGCGAGCCGGTCAACCTGCCGGTGCACGTGACGCAGCTGAATCCGTTCCTGGTCAAGCTGTTCGGCGATGCACCGGTCGACGTGCTGCTGCTCAACCCGCGGCAGCTCTGCGTGCCGGTGATGAAGAGCAAGGTGCCGCCGCCGCCGGCGGAGGTCCGCAACCTGGTCCAGTTCCTGGACGTCGAGTGCTTCGCGGTGAAGGGCACTCAGAGCGTCGCCGGCAAGACCCTGCTGCTCAATCACCTCAATCCCCTGTTCGCCGGTCTGCCGGAGGAGAAGGCCGCCTTCCTGGGGGAGGGGCCGACTCAGCTGTGCGTGCCGGTAGCCAAGGATGGCCAGAGCCCGCCACCCGACGTGCTGCCGTACGTCGAGTCCGCGGACGTCCTGTGCTATGCCATGGGCGGCAAGAGCCTTGCCGCGAAGGTCACCCTGACGCAGCTCGATCCGGTGCTGGTCGCCAAGAAGGTGCCGCCGGTGACCGTGGCGGTGGGCGAGCCGGCGAAGCTGTGTGTGCCGGTAGCCAAGAACGGCGAGCTCCCGAAGGGCGCGCCTTAGCTCCCAGCCGATGCTCGCCGGCGCTCCGGCGCCGAGGCTGACGGCCTGAGCCGCCGGCGCAGCGACCGCCAGGCAATCGGATCTGCAGCCCGCCGGTGCCAGGCCGGGTCCGCCCCGCCGGGGGGCGGCGCCCCTGGGCCTGACCTATTGACAATCGATAGGTCAGCCTCCTATTGTTATCGCCATTCTATAGGAGGGATTTCATGCCCTGGCTGGCGCGCTTCCGCAGCCTTACTCGCAACGTCCTCCATCGCGCCGGCGCCGAGCGGGAGCTGGCCGACGAGGCGAGCTCGCTGCTCGAGCTGCTGGCCGAGGAAAAGGCGCGGCGAGGCCTGTCGCCGGACGCCGCGCGGCGGGCCGCGAACCTCGAGCTGGGCGGCGTCGAACAGCTCAAGGAAGGGATGCGCGCCGTGCGCGCTGGCGCCGCGCTCGAGAGTCTCGTCCAGGACCTGCGCCACGGCGTCCGCGTGCTGCGGCGGAACCCGGGTTTCGCGGCGGTCGCGGCGCTGACGCTGGCGCTCGGCGTCGGCGCCACCACCGCGATCTTCAGCGTGATCAGCGCGGTGCTGCTGCGGCCGCTGCCGTACCCCGATGCCGATCGCCTGGTGATGATCTGGAGCACCGAGCCGTCGCCGGCGTCCCCGGCATCGCCCACCGCGCCGCCGGACTTCCGCGAGTGGCGGCGCCAGGCGCAGACATTTGCGGGCATGGGCGCCTATGCCTTGCGCGACCTCGATCTCGCGGGCGGTGGGCGCGAGCCGGAACGGGTCCAGGCCGCGCGAGTGAGCGCCGGCCTGTTCCCGACTCTCGGCATCAGCGCCGCGCGCGGCCGGCTGTTCCTGCCGGAGGAGGAGCAGTTCGGGCGCCACCGCGTGGCCATCCTCGGCGACGGCCTCTGGCATCGCCGGTTCGGCGGCAGCCCGGAGATCGTCGGCAGGACCATCGAGCTCGATGGCCAGGGCTTCACCGTGGTGGGAGTGATGCCGGCGGGCATGCCGTTTCTCGACGACGTGCCGCCGGTCGATCTCTGGGTGCCGCTGGCATTTCCGCCCGGCGACAACCTCGACACCCGCAACAACCGCTTCCTGAGCGTCGTGGCGCGGCTCGGGGCCGGAGCCCGCCGCGGGCAGGCGCAGGCGGAGATCGGCCTGATCGCCAGGCGGATCGCGCGGCAGGACCCGGCCAATGCGGGCTATGGAGCGGTGCTGGTGCCGCTGCGCGAGCAGGTCGTGGGAAGGGTGCGCACGGTGCTGTGGATCCTGCTCGGCGCCGTGAGCTGCGTGCTGCTGATCGCCTGCGCCAACGTTGCCAACCTGCTGCTGGCGCGCGGCTCGGCACGCGCCAGGGAGCTGGCGGTGCGCGCGAGCCTCGGCGCTGGACGTGAGCGGCTCGTCCACCAGCTGCTGCTCGAAAGCCTGCCGCTGGCGCTGCTCGGCGGCGGCGCCGGCATCGCCCTGGCCTGGTGCGGGCAGCGCTTGCTGGTGCGGTTCCTACTGCCGGCGAGGTTTCCGCACTTCAACGTCATTGCCATCGACGGCGGGGTGCTGGCGTTCACCCTCGCAGTGTCGCTGCTGACCGCGGCTCTCTTCGGACTGGTTCCGGCGCTCCAGGCCGCCCGGCTGGGACCGCACGCGGCGCTGCAGGAGGGCGGCCGGGCCGTCGCCGGTGGCGGGCGGCGGCGCCGGCTGCGGGGAGCGTTGGTGGTTGCCGAGACCGCGCTGACCCTGGTGCTGCTGGTCGGCGCCGGGCTGCTGGTCAAGAGCTTCGCGGCGCTCCGCCAGCTCGATCCCGGCTTCAATCCGTCGGGGGTGCTCACCCTCGAGGTCCCGCTGCCGGAGTCCAGCTTCCCGCTACCGACCCAGGCCCGCCCCAGCCCCGATCGGGCGATGGCCTTCTTCGACCGGCTGGTCGAGCGGGTGGGCGGGTTGCCCGGCGTGCAGGCGGCGGGGATCGGCAGCCATCTGCCGCTGGGTGTCGGTGGCAACTGGGGCAAGTACTTCTATGCCGAGGACGGCCCGCTGCCGGGCAGCCTGGCCGCGGTGCCGACGGTGCTCTTCGAGCTGGCGAGCCCGGGATACCTCCGCGCCCTGGGCTACCGCCTGCGGGCCGGCCGCCTGTTCACGTCAGCGGACACGCCGCGCTCGCCGCCGGTGGCGCTGGTCAACGAGGCCTTTGTGCAACGCTGGTTCCAGGGCCGCAGCCCGCTCGGCAAGCGCCTGGTGCTGGATGCGCCCCCGAGCCTGCTGCCGCCGCCGGCGCCGAACGCCGTTCCGGTCCCTCGCCGCACCATCGTCGGGGTGATCGCCGACGTCAGGAACACCAGGCAGAGCGTGCCGGCGCAGCCCGAGGTCTACGCGCCGGTGGCGCAGAACGTCGGCGAAGGCTGGAGCAACACCATGAGCCTGGTGGTGCGCACCGCCGGCGAGCCGGCGGCGCTGCTGCCGGCGGTGCGGGCGCAGGTACGCTCCCTCGATGCCGCCCAGCCGGTGGCCGCCGTCGCCACCATGGAGGAGCACCTGCGGCGCTCGTTCTCGCAGCCGCGCTTCGGCATGTTGCTGCTGTCGCTGTTCGCCGCCGCCGCGCTCTTGCTGGCGGCGATCGGGGTCTACGGCGTGGTGGCCTACGAAGCCAGGCAGCGCACCCACGAGATCGGCATCCGCTCGGCGGTAGGGGCGGGTCCCGGTCACATCCTGCGCCTGATCGTCGGCGACGGGCTGAAGCTGGCGCTGCTGGGCGCCGCGCTCGGCCTGGCCGCGGCGTTGCCCCTCACCCGGCTGCTGGCCAGCCTGCTCTACGGCGCCGGCCGCTTCGATCCCCTCATCTTCCTGGCCATGCCCGCCGTCCTGGTGGCGGTAGCGGCGCTCGCCGCCTACCTCCCGGCACGGCGCGCCATGCGCCTCGATCCCGTCACGGCGCTGCGGCACGACTAGTCCGCGGCGCGGATGCCTCCTGCTGGTGCGTCTCCCCAGCCGATGCCGGCCCGGCGCCAGGGAAGCGTCGTGGCTTCCGGCCCCTGGCGCCGCTCGCCCCGGGCCTCCCCCTGGGCTTCGCCGGCCATCGCCGCGACCGCCCGTGCGGCGCGGCCGTGCAGCGCCAGCAGCTCGGCGGTCACCCGGTCGCCGAGATAGCCGAGGCGGCGGGCGATCTCGAGGCAGCACGCCAGCTCCCGCAGGCGGCGCGTCGCCTCCACCAGCGCCGTCGCGAAGCCCACCGGCAGCCCGCGCAGCTCGCAACCGGCCAGCACCGCCTCGGCCGCCCCCAGCGCGGCGCCGCGGATGCCCAGCCCCAGCTCGATTGGATCGCCGCCGGGAAAGCGGCGCGTCGTGCGGCAGAGCGCCAGGATCAGGGGATGGAAGCTGGCCAGCGCCGGCTCCTGCGCGCGGACGCGCACCTGCCAGACCGGTTCCTCGAAGGCCACGCACCGCTGGATGTCGATCACCTCGCTCCTCCTCTCAAGAGATGCCCCACATCCATCTAGACGTAAAACGACCCGCGAAAGGTGCCAAGAGGCGAACCAGCTCCCAGGTGCGCCGTCGGCAGAGGAGCCTGCCGGTTCGGGCGCGGAACCGCCCAGCGCGACCGAGCTCCGAGCGGCGCCAGGTTCCTGAGCTACGAGGTGAGCGGGGTCAAGGAGTACTGCTACGCCTGGCCCGACGGCCGCGCCGCCGCCGGGTTCCACCTGCGCGGCGGCCGCTTCGCGCCGGCGCGGCGGTCGAACCCGCCGCTGTCTCGTCCCGTCATGGCTTCCCAGGCGTGGAGGGCGCTGCCGCCGCGGCTGGCGCTCGACCCTGCTCGGGGGTCGCGGCCGCGGGGCTCACCGCCGGCGGAGGCGGCTGCACCACGGGCTCGGCGGGCGGCGCCGGCGGCAGCTCCGCCGGTGGGGCCGCGACGTCGGCGGCAGGCACCGGCGCCGGCCGGGCGCCGGAGGCGAAATGCTCGGGGACGCTCTGGTTGTCCTCGCCGCAGCCGGCGGCCAGCAGGGCGCCGGCGAGCAAGCAGGCAGGCACGGCTCCCCGGAGAAGGCGGAACGCAGGCGCTTTCCTGGTTGCGGACGAGCGCGGCGGCAGCGGTGTACGCATCATGTCTCCTCCAATTCCGGATCGAAGGGTCTGGTGGCTGGCGCCAGCCCGGACGGCCGGCGCCGACGAAGCATGCCACAAACGGCACCGCCGATCACCCGCGGTCGACGGAGATCCGCACCCCTCGCAGCCCGGAGGGCTTGCGCGACAGGCGATAACCAGAGGGGGCGCGGGCCTTGCCATGATTGGCGAGAACCGGGACGGCCTGAGAAAGGGTGCCGCCCATCGGGTCGGCAGGCGGCGCAGGGCTACCGCCCGAGCACCAGGCCGGCCAGGAACACGAGGACCGCCAGGGCCATCAGCAGCAGCGCCAGCCAGTCGGCCGGCGCTGCCGACCGCAGGACCGCGCCGGCCACCAGCAGCGCCGCCGCCGCCACCGTCCAGCCCAACCGGCGCACCGCCCGGTCGAGGCGCTCGAAGGTACGCCGCGCCTCGGGTGCGGGCGTCGTCTGCAGGTTCAGGGTGCCCTGCTCGATGCGCGCCAGCAGGGTCTCGAGCCGCCGCGGCAGCTCTGCCAGGGCCAGCGCCTGCAGGCCCAGGTCGCCGGCCAGCTCGCGCCAGCTGCGCCGCACCTGCTGGGCCGCCAGCTGCCTGGCGAAGGGCAGCGTCTCGGCCCAGGGGTCGAAGGCCGGGTCGAGCTGGGTGCTGAGCCCGGCGAGCAGGCCGACGGCGCGGCCGACGAAGAGCAGCTCCACCTGGATCTGAAAGGGCGCCTCGTAGAGGAGGTCGCGGAACTCCAGCAGCAGGCCGCGCGCCTCGGCCAGCGCCACGTCCCGCAGGTCGCCGACGCTCACCCCCCAAAAGCGGTCGAACAGTGCCGCATGCATCTCCTCGAGGCGGCGCAGGTCGGCGCCGGGCAGCAGCACCCCGGCCTGGACGTAGGAGCGCACGACGCGCGCGGCGTCGCGGGTGCCGAGGCCAATCAGGTACTCGCGCAGCGCGCCGCGCAGCCGCTCCGGCACCTCCGCCACCATCCCGAAGTCGACAAAGACGATCTGGAACGGGCGCGGGCCGCCGGCCGCCGGCGCCGCCACCGGATCGCCGGGTGCGAAGGGTGGCTCGCCGGCGACCGGCAGCGGGCGCAGGAAGAGATTGCCGGGATGCGGGTCGGCGTGGACGAAATGGTGCACGAAGATCTGCTGCATGTAGACCTGGTAAAGGCGGCGCGCCACCTGCGAACGATCGATGCCGGAAGCCTCGATCGCTGCCAGGCCGGCGATCTTCAGAAAGCCGACGTCCTCGAGAGTCAGGGCGCGTCCCACGCTCTGCTCCCAGAACACCCGCGGCACGTAGACCCCATCGTCGCCGGCGAACTCGCGGGCGAAGCGCTCGGCGTGCTCGCCCTCGGCATGGAGGTCCAGCTCGCCCCGGGTGACGGCGCGAAACTCCTGCGCCAGCCGGTCGAGGTCGACGCGCCGGCGCAGGCGGCGCCAGAGCTTGAGCAGGCGGATGGCGAAGGAGGTCGCCGCCAGGTCGGTTTCGACCAGCACCTCGATGCCGGGGCGCAGCACCTTGACCACCACCTGCTCGCCGCCCGGCAGGCGCGCGCGATGCACCTGGGCGAGCGAGGCGGCTCCCACCGGCTCCGCCTCGAACCATGGAAACACGGCAGCCAGCGGCCGGCCGAAGTCTTCCTCGAGCTGGCGCACGATGGGCGCGAACGGGTGAGGCGGCACCTCGTCCTGCAGGCCGGCCAGCTCGCCGATGACGGCGGCGGGCAGCAGATCGACACGCGTGCTCAGGAACTGGCCGAGCTTGATCAGCACGCCCCCCATCTCGATCGCCAGGGCGCGATAACGACGAGCGATGCGCTGGTAGCGCGCGCCGGCTGGCCGGCGCCAGCGCGCCAGGCCGGGCAGCGCCATCACCACGTCCCACCAGATCGCCTGCAGGAAGGTGCGCGCGACGAAGCGGCGCATCTTGCGATAGCGCCGGAACTCGAGCGGCCTGGCGGGCGCCTCCCGGCCGGTCCGGGACGGCGCGCCGGGCGGCGCGGCGGGAGGGGCGGGAACCGGCCGCGCGGTGGCAGCGGCGGGAGCCGGCGGTGCAGCGGCAGCTCCTGGTGCGCGGCGGTTCACTGGGTTGGGGTGTGGCGCTTGGCGCGCGGCGGCGTTCGACGGCACCCAAAGATGACCCACTACCGCGGCACCGTCAACCTTGCCACCGCACCCGGCGTGGCCCTTCCGACGCTCCGTCGTCCACCGGGCAGGTGCTCTCGCCCTTGGTCCCGCCGGCTGCCCGCAACGTCGGGAGCGATGCCAAGGGAACCGCGCGGCACACCGGGTCCGGCGTGTGGCAAGATCGTCCGATGAACGATGACCCACCTCGCGCAGGCTCCGGTAAGGCCGCCGCCGCCGACGCGGATGGGGTCACCCTGCGGCAGCTCGCCGGCCACGACGACTACCATGCCTGCTTCGAGCTGCAGCTGGCCACCTGGGGACGGGATTTCCAGGAAGGCGTGCCGCCGAGCGTGCTCAAGATCAGCCAGCGCGTCGGCGGCATCGCGGCCGGCGCCTTCGCCGCCGGCGGCCGGCTGCTGGGCTTCGTCTACGGCCTGACCGGGGTGCGGCCGGCCGCCAAGCCGGCGCCGGGGCGGCCCGAGCTGCTCCACTGGTCGCACATGCTGGCGGTGGCGCCCGAGGCCCGCGACCTCGGTCTCGGCAGGCGTCTCAAGCTCTATCAGCGCGAGCTGCTGCTGCCGCTCGGCGTCGAGGTGGTGGAGTGGACCTATGACCCGCTCGAGGCCCGCAACGCCCACCTCAACCTCAACCGCCTTGGCGCCGAGGTGGTCGCATACGTCGAGGACATGTACCAAGGCGAGATGGGAAGCGAGCTGGCGCGCGGCATCGGCACCGACCGCTTCATCGTCGCCTGGAGGATCGCCGGCGAGGATGTGCGCCAGGTGCTGTCGCGGCCCGATGCCGGCGCCGCTCCCCGGCAGGCCGACGCTCCGCCCGCGCGCTTCGTCGCCGCGCCCCGCTTCGAGCCGGCGCCGCTGCCTGACGAGGGAGGGGCGGCACCGCCGGCCGTGCCGGACGCGGAAGGGCCGCCGCTGCCGGACGCCCCGCGAGTCGGGATCGAAGTGCCGGCACAGATCCAGCCTTTCAAGGACCGCCAGCCGGACCGGGCGCTTGCCTGGCGCCTCGGTACTCGCCGCGCCTTCGAGGCTTATCTCGCCCGCGGCTACCGGGTGACCGCGTTCTGGCGCGACGCCTCCGGGCGCTGCTGGTACGGTGTCGAGGCGGCTGGCCGGTGACCGCCGCCGGACAGCCGCCGGGGGCAGCAGGCCCATTGCCGCCGGCCGGCGCCGACGCGTCCGGTGCGCCGCCGGCCCCTGCCGAACCTGCGGCCAGTCTTGCCGCCAGGCCCGCCGCCCCCTTGCCGCGGATCGAAGCGATCGAGCTGCGCGAGATCCGCATGGCGCTCAAGGAGCCGTTCCGGATCTCCTCCGGCGTCCAGTCGCACCGCCGCATCCTGCTGGTCCGGCTGGCCGGGGAGGGGGCCGAGGGGTGGGGGGAGTGCGTTGCCGGCGAGCTTCCCAACTACAGCGCCGAGAGCACCGACACGGCATGGCTGGCGATCCGGGAGTGGCTGGCGCCCCGCCTGCTCGGGCAGCGATTCGCCGTCCCCGACGAGGTGTGGCCGGCGCTCGATCGCAACGTCCGCGGCCACAACATGGCCAAGGCGGCGCTCGAGATGGCCGCCTGGGAGCTGGCGGCACGGGCCGGCGGCAGGTCGCTGGCCGAGCTGCTCGGCGGGGTCGGCGCGCGCATCCCGGTCGGGGTGTCGCTCGGCATCCAGGACAGCCCGGCGGCGCTGGTCGCCAAGGCAAGCGCCGCCCGCGAGCGCGGCTACCGCAAGATCAAGCTCAAGATCGAGCCGGGATCCGACCTCGACTTCGTGCGCGCGGTGCGGCGCGAGCTTGGTCCGCAGGCGCCGCTGATGGCGGATGCCAACAATGCCTACCGCCTCGAGGACGCGCCGCGTCTGGCCCTGCTCGACGAGCTCGACCTGCTGATGATCGAGCAGCCGCTCGCCTGGGACGATCTGCTGCGCCATGCCGAGCTGCAACGGCGCCTGCGCACCCCGGTCTGTCTCGACGAGTCGATCACCAGTCCCGAGCGCGCCGCCGACATGATCGCCCTCGCCGCCGGCCGCATCGTCAACGTCAAGCCCGGCCGGGTGGGCGGCTTTCGCCAGTCGCTCGCGATCCACGATCTCTGCGCGCGGGCCGGCGTCCCGGTCTGGTGTGGCGGCATGCTCGAAAGCGGCATCGGACGGGGCCACAACGTGGCACTGGCGTCGCTGCCCAACTTCACGCTCCCCGGCGACCTCTCGCCCAGCGAGCGCTACTGGGACCGCGACGTCGTCGAGCCGGAGTGGACGATGGACGGCGCGGGCTGGATCGACGTGCCGCGTGGCCGCCCGGGGATCGGCGTGACCGTCGACCGCGCCCGGATCGAGGCGCTGACGGTGCGCCGGGCCGAGCTCCGCGCGTAGCGCTGGTTGAAGTCGGGCGGCGCCAACCAGGTAACTCGCTCGTGCCCTATCGACTCCTGGCCGGCGCCGTCGTGGTGGTCCACCTCCTGTTCGTCTGCTTCGTGGCCGCCGGCGGCCTGCTGGTCTGGCGGTGGCGGCGCGTCGCCTGGGCGCACCTGTCCGCGGTTGCCTGGGGGATCTGGATCGAGCTCTCCGGCGGTATCTGCCCGCTGACGCCGCTCGAGAATCACCTGCGGCAGCTGGGGGGCGAGGCGGCCTATGGCGGCGATTTCGTCGCGCATTACCTGCTGCCGGTGCTGTACCCCGCAGGGCTCGATCGCGGCATTCAGGCCGCTCTCGCCGCGGCCGTGCTGGCGGTCAACGCGGCCGTCTACTGGCGGTGGTGGCGGCGCCGGCCGGGGCCGCCGCCGGCCGGCCGTTAGGTCTGATGGCGGCCGGCGGAGCGGCGACCCGGCCGGCGCTGGAGCGGTTGACTCCGCACGGCTGGCTTGTTATGCTGCAAGGCGTAAATGAGGCGTAAGTCAGAGGAAAGGCCAGGAGAAACAAAATCGAGGAAACAGCGCCATGTCCAGCCAGATCGATCACGCCCCCCGCAATGCATTCGCCGCCGACTTCCTCGCGCGTTTCGACGAGCACGGGGAACCGGACGGCGCTCACGAGGCCGACGTTGCCGGGCCCTGGAGCGTCCAGCCGGTCGCCTATCGAGGCGGCGGCGGCTTTGCCCTGCTGCGCGAATGGGAGAGCCTGGACGCCGGCGACGTTCCCTACGCGGTGTTCCGGCGTCGCGAGCTCGCCTTGCTGGCGGCGGCCGTGCTTCCCGCCACCGGCCGCGAGCCGCCGTTCCGCCTTTCCGGCGAGCCCGACGACCACGGTTTCCCGTTGCTCGACGCCGGTGGCTCGGGCACGGCCCGCTGCCCGAGCAGCGCTGCGTCCACGCCGACCGCTCCGACTCCTCCGATCGATCCGATCGGCCACCTGCGCGACTTCGACCAAGGGCTCGCCGAAGCGCTGCGGATCGCCGTGATCCTGGCCAGGACGCCGATGGCCCTCGCCAGGCTGCTCGAGGCCGCCGGCTATGTCGCGCTCGAGCAGGCTGGAAGGATTCTCGATCGCCACGTGTCCTGATCCGCACTGTAGGCCGGCTCAGGCACTGCCGCCCAGCAGGCGGCGCCCGCGAAGGAACTCGAGCATCAGCTCCCAGAGCCGGTCCTTGCGGTCGGTCAGCCGGTGATCGCCGTCGGCGAACAGGTGCAAGTCGATTTCGCGGAAGGGGCAGCGGGTCGCGAAATCGGCGACGCCGCGCCACGGCACGGCGACGTCGAGGCGGCCCTGCAGCAGCAGCGCCGGGGTGCGGTAGCGGAGCAGCAGATCGGCGATGGGGTAGGAGCGGAGATCCTCGATCAGCTCCCAGCTCAGCTCGCAGGAGACCAGATCGTTCGAGTACTGGATGACCCCCGACTCATGCCAGGCGCGCGCCCGCTCCGGGCCGGCCCAGGCCAGCAGCGCCCCCTCGAGATCGAGCGCCGGCGCGATGTGCAGGCCGGCGATCACCTGCTCGGGGTGGAGCGCCGAGAACCACAGGCCGGTGCCCCCGCCCATCGACGAACCGATGAGGCAGACGCGCGAATGCCCCCTGGCCGCCAGCCAGGCGGCGACGATGGACAGGTCCTCGAGATTGCGCGACATGGTCAGCCCGCGCATGTCGCCTCCCGAGAGGCCGTGCCCTTCGAAATCGAACGAGCAGAAGGCGAAGCCGGCGGTCACCGCCCGGCGGCGAAAGAAGTCGGCCTTCTCGCCGCTCTGCTCCGACCCGAAGCCATGGAGATAGAGAAAGCAGAGGTTGGCGGCTACCGCGGGCGGCGCCGGACGTCCAGGAGCCGGCCGGCTCTCTGCCGGAGAGGAATAGCGCACCGCGAGGTGCGATCGCTGGCGGCCTGGCCGCTCGATGGGGATGGATTCCATGCGCCTGCCGGTGCCCGGGCCGCGCCATCCTATCCGAGGGCCGCGCGGCGTCCTGGTGATCGTGCGCTCGGTGTTGTGCTCCGCGCCGGGATCGTCAGGCGCTGTTCACCAGCGTCCGCCACGCCCGTCGGCTTGTCACAGTCGCATAGAGAGATCGTCGATTGGGGAGCCTCCGCGGCGGTTTATTCTCTGGTAGCATAGCTGCAATGCTCGGACTAAGGGCCACCTCTCCCTTCGAGAAGCGTCTCGGACACCGCTTCCGCCATCCCGAGCTGCTGGAGCTGGCGCTCACCCATCGCTCTCACGCCAACGAGCGCGGCGCCGAGGAGCACTACGAGCGGCTCGAGTATCTGGGCGACGCGGTGCTCGGACTGGCGACCGCCGAATGGCTGTATCGCATGCACCCGGAGCTGCCGGAAGGGGAGCTGTCGCGGCTCAAGGCGCAGCTGGTCAGCCGCGCCACGCTCGCCCGCCACGCCGCCGCCATCGCCCTGGGCGAGGTGCTGCGGCTGGGAGTGGGCGAGGAGCGCTCCGGCGGCAGGTCCAAGGCGTCGCTGCTCGCCGACTCGCTCGAGGCGGTCTTCGGCGCCGTCTATCTCGACGCCGGCCTGGCGGCGGCCGCCAAGGTCATCCACCTCATGCTCGAGCCGATGCTCGAAGCGGCGGAGGGACGCTCCCAGCTCCTCGGTGCCGACGCCAAGACCCGGTTGCAGGAGATCGTGCAGGCGCGCGGCGGCTCGCTTCCCGAGTACCGCCACACCGGCGCCACCGGTCCCGATCACAACCGCCTCTATCGCGTCGAGTGCTGGTTCGACGGCAGCCAGCTCGGCGCCGGCGAGGGCTCGAGCAAGAAGCTCGCCGAGCAGCGGGCGGCGGCCGACGCCATCACCAGGCTGGCGGCGGAGTAGCGGCGCGCCGGGCGCCCCCGGACTGTCCGGCGCCGCCAAGCCCCCGCCTCCGGCCCGCTGCGCCCGGCGGTGCCCGCCGGTACCCGCCGGCATTGGCCGATCGGCTACAATCGCCGGCCAATGAGCCAGCCCATCGAGACCACCGAGCGCCGCGACGGCGAGACGCGCGAACCCGTCGTCGTCGATTCCATCCAGGCGCTGACCCGCCACGTCGGCCATGACGTCGAGCTGCGCGGATGGATCGACCACAAGCGATCGAGCGGCAAGATCGCCTTCCTGCAGGTCCGCGCCGCGGGCGGGGTGGTGCAGGCGGTGGCCAGCCGCGCCGACCTGCCGCCGGCGGACTGGGAGCAGATCGAGCGCGCCACCCAGGAGTCCACGGTGCTCGTGCAGGGCCAGGTGAAGGAGGACCGGCGGGCGCCCAGCGGCGTCGAGATCCAGCTGCGTGGTTTCACCCTCCTCTTCCTGACCCAGGATTTCCCCATCACCCCCAAGGAGCACGGCACCGCGTTTCTCATGGAGCACCGCCATCTCTGGCTGCGCTCCACCCGCCAGCGGAGCGCGCTGCGGGTGCGCAGCGAGGTCGAGCAGGGAATCCGCGACTTCTTCTACGAGCGCGATTTCACCCTGATCGATTCGCCGATCCTGACTCCGGCGGCGTGCGAGGGCACCTCGACGCTGTTCGAGACCGACTACTTCGGCGACAAGGCCTATCTCTCGCAGTCCGGTCAGCTCTACCTCGAACCGGCGGCGGCGGCGCTCGGCAAGGTCTACTGCTTCGGTCCCACCTTCCGCGCCGAGAAGTCGAAGACGCGGCGCCACCTGATGGAATTCTGGATGGTCGAGCCCGAGGTCGCCTTCCTCGAGTTCGACGGGCTCTGCCGGCTGGCCGAGGAGTTCGTCTGCTATCTCACCGCGCGGGTGCTCGACCGCTGCCGCGAGGAGCTCAAGGGGCTCGAACGCGACACCACCCGCCTCGAGCAGGTGGTCGGGCCGTTCCCCCGCGTCACCTACACCGAGGCCATCGAGCTGCTGCGCCAGGCCGGGGCTGCGACCGCCTGGGGCGACGACTTTGGCGGCGAGGACGAGACCCTGCTCGCCAGCCGCTACGACCGGCCGCTGCTGGTCACGCACTTCCCGGCCTCGTTCAAGGCCTTCTACATGCAGCCGGCGCCGGAGGATCCCAGGCTGGTGCTGGGTCTTGACCTGCTGGCGCCCGAAGGCTACGGCGAGATCATCGGCGGCAGCCAGCGGATCCACGACCACGACCTGCTGCTGGCGCGCATCGAGCAGCATCGGCTGCCGGTCGCCGCCTTCCAGTGGTACCTCGACGTGCGCCGCTACGGCGCTTTCCCGCACAGCGGCTTCGGCATGGGAATCGAGCGCTTCGTGGCCTGGATGTGCGGTCTCGGCCACCTGCGCGAGACCATCCCGTACCCGCGCATGCTGTACAAGATCTACCCCTGAGGTGCCGGACCGCCGCGGCCGGCTGGCCAATTACGCCACCCTCGGCCTGCTGACCCTGATCTGGGGAACCACCTGGGCGGCCATCCGGGTGGGCCTGCGCGGCATCCCGCCGTTCACCGGCGTGGCGCTGCGTTTCGCCATCGCGGCGGCGGCCCTGCTGGCGGTGGCGCCCGCCCTGGGGGTGCGGCTGCGCGGCGCCGCGGCGGTGCCCGCGGCTGGCGCGATGCCGCCGCTGCCCGGCGGCGCGCCAGGATCGGCGGGATCGCCGGCGCCCGGCCTGCCGTGGCGGGTCTGGCTGGTCAACGGCCTGATGACGTTCTTCATCCCTTACGGGGTTCTCTACTGGGCGGAGCAGTGGGTGCCCTCCGGGCTGGCGGCGGTGCTGTTCGCCACCTCGCCGCTCTGGGTGGCGCTGGCGGCGCACCTGGCGCTGCCCGCCGAGCGGCTGCGCGCCGCCACCGCCGCCGGCGTCCTGATCGGCTTCGCCGGCGTCGCGGTGATCTTCTCGGAGGACCTGCGGGCGCTGGGCGGCCCGCGAGTGGTGGGCGCCGCCGCCGTGTTGCTGCTGTCGCCGCTCTGCTCGGCGGTCGGGGTGGTGGCCGTCAAGCGCTGGGGAGCGGGCGTGCCGCCGCTGTCGGTCGCCGCGGTGCCGATGGCGCTGGCCGCCGCGGCCATGGGGTGCGTCGCCTGGTTCGCCGAGCGCGGCCAGCCTCTGCGCTTCGCCGGCTGGCCGCTGGCGGCCCTGCTGTATCTGGCGCTGTGCGGCTCGGCGCTCAGCTTCACCCTCTATTTCTGGCTGCTGGGCCGCCTGCCCGCGACCAGCCTGTCGCTGATCAACTACCTCATCCCGATCGTCGCCCTGACCATCGGCGGCACCGCTCTCGGCGAGTCGTTCACCGGCCGCACTCTCGCCGGCTCCGCCCTGGTGGTGGGCGGCGTCGCGGTGGCGATGCGGGCGAAGGGCGGCGGGCTGGCAGGAGCGGCCAGCCGCCGCCGGTCCTGAGCTCGCGGCATGGGGCAGGAGCGGAGGCCTCGGCCATCCGGCACTTTCGTGCCGCAGTGCGGCGTGCAGACGTTCCCGGCTGGCGGTCGAGGCTCTTGCGCGCCGGAGCGGTTGTGTTAGACTCGATGTCGCACTGCGGCATAAAACGGCGAGCGGCGGCTCCCCGGGCCGCGCCAGGGAGGTCGTACGATGGCAGCCAAAGAGCATGTGAGCGAGCAGGAGTCGCGGCAGGTGGCCGAGGCGTCGCGGGAGACGGAGTGGAAGCAGCCGAGCTTCATGCGCGAGATGTTCCTGGGCAACTTCCGGCTCGACCTGGTCGATCCCTACCCCCTGCCGGAGCCCGAGCGGCCCGAGTTCGCCGCCTTCTTCGATGCCCTCAAGCGGTTCGTGCGCGATGAGGTGGACTCGGTCGAGATCGACGCCACCGGCGAGTATCCGGAACGCGTCCTCGACGGCCTGCGCAAGCTCGGTGCCTTCGGCATGAAGATCCCCAAGCAGTACGGCGGCCTGGGCTTCACCAACGTCGAGTATCAGAAGGTGATGCAGCTGTTCGGCAGCCTCGACGGCAACCTCTCCGCGCTGCTCTCCGCCCACCAATCGATCGGCGTGCCGCAACCGCTCAAGCTGTTCGGCAGCGAGGAGCTCAAGCAGAAATACCTGCCGCGCTGCGCGCGCGGCGAGATCTCCGCCTTCGCGCTGACCGAGCCGGAAGTCGGCTCCGATCCGGCGCGCCTCGAGACCTCGGCGGTCAAGACGCCCGAGGGCGACGCCTACGTCTTGAACGGGCTCAAGCTCTGGTGCACCAACGGCACCATCGCGAAGCTGCTGGTGGTGATGGCGCGCGATCCCCAGACCAAGAAGATCAGCGCCTTCGTCGTCGAGGCCGGCTGGCCCGGCGTCAAGGTCGAGCACCGCTGCCATTTCATGGGCCTGCACGCCTTGGCCAACGCGGTGATCAGCTTCACCAACGTGCGTGTGCCGGTGGAGAACCTGATCGGCAAGGAGGGGCGGGGTTTGAAGATCGCCCTGACCACCCTCAACGACGGGCGCCTGTCGATCCCCAACGGTTCGGTTGGTACGGTCAAGGTGTGCCTCGAGATCTGCCGCAAGTGGGCCAACGAGCGGGTGCAGTGGGGCCGGCCGATCGGCAAGCACGAGGCGGTGTCGCACAAGCTCGCCGACATGGCGGCGATCGGCTTCGCCATGGAGTCGATCGCCCACCTCGCCACCGTGATGGCTGACAGCGGCGACTACGACATCCGGCTCGAGGCGGCGGCATGTAAGGAATGGAACACCGACCGCACCTGGGAGATCGTCGACGACACCATGCAGATCCGCGGCGGCCGCGGCTACGAGACCGAGCGCTCGCTGGCGGCGCGCGGCGAGAAACCGATCGGCGTCGAGCGCCTGATGCGCGATTACCGCATCAACAAGATCTTCGAGGGCTCGAGCGAGATCATGCACCTGTTCATGGCGCGCGAGGCGGTGGACAAGCATCTGCAGGTGGCCGGCAACCTGATCGACCCGGACAAGGCGCTGGCCGACAAGCTCGCCGCGCTGCCGCAGATCGCCGCCTTCTACGGCGCCTGGTATCCGTCGCGCTGGCTGGGCTGGGGGCAGTGGCCGCGCTACTCCGAGTATGGCCCGATGGCCACCCACCTGCGCTTCGTCGAGCGCAACACCCGGCGCCTGTCGCGCCAGATCTTTCACGGCATGATCGTCTACCAGGGCGCGCTGCAGAACAAGCAGGCGTTCCTGTTCCGCGTCGTCGACATCGCCAACGAGATGTTCGCGATGACGGCGGCCGCTGCCCGCGCCCACGCCATGGCCGCGGCCGGCGCGCCGCACGCCGAGGAGGCGGCCGAGCTGGCCGACCTGTTCTGCCGCGGCGCCCGGCGCAAGGTGATGCGCCTGTTGCGCGACCTGTGGGCCAACGACGATGCGCGCAAGTACCGGGTGGCGCTGCGCATCCTCGAGGGCCGCCACGTCTGGATGGAAGAGGACATCGAGGGCATGATGCGCCGCGGGCCGGCGCCGGTGGTCGGCGGCGGATCGGGCGACCATGAGGAGGAGGAGCAGGTGCCGGCAGCCGCGGTGGCGGCGGCGAAGGCCGTCCCGGCGCCGGCGGTGGCCCCTCCGGGGCTGCCGGTGCCCGCACCGGCGGCGGCCCGGCCGCGGCCGGTCCCCGCCCACTGACCGTCGCGCGGATCAGGCCGGCGAGCGCCATATACCGCCGCCGCCGCGCCGCGGCGCGATATCAGTCGCCGGGGTGCTCCGGTGCGCGCTCGGCGCGGACCCCGGCCGGCTACCGCGATCCCAGCGGGGCGCGGCGCTTGGCGTGGCGGTGCCCGGCTCCTCGCCGCGCACGAAGTGGATGCCGGCTTCGAGCACCACGTCCTCGCCCCGTCCGTACCAGCGGTCGACGGCCTCCTCGGTGAGCGGCAGCCGCCGGTCGGGCTCGACGCCGCCCTGACCGTTGGCGTCGCCGTCCACCTCGACCCTGCCTTCGGCGTCGAGTGACTGAGCGTGCGGGAAGATCATCTCCAGGCCGCCGGGCAGGCGCACCGACTTGAGGCCGATGCCGAACGATCCCTGGCTGGCGTGCCAGCCGATCACCGCCACGCCGGGAAGTCCCTTGAGCAGCAGCGGGATGGCTTCGCCGGCGCTCACCGTTTCGCCGTCGACGAGCACGGCGATGCGGCCGCGGTAGAGAGGCGGGCGGGGCAGCACGGTGATCGCCTGGCGCAGGTCGGGCTCGAAGCGGCCGCGCTCGGCGCCCACCCGCCGGTACACCCCCGGCACCTCGTAGATCTGAGCCTCCTGCAGCAGCGGCGCGAGGAGCGGCGGCACCATTGCATCCATGCCGCCGCAGTTGCCGCGCACGTCGACGACCACGCCCGGCAGGCCGGCGGCGGCGAAGCGGGCTAGCGCCCGGCGCAGCGTGCGGCCCGGCAGCGGCGTGCGCAGGGTGGGCAGCTCGAAACGGATGCGCACGTAGCCGGCACCGGCGGCGAGCGCCCGCGCCTCGACGGTGTGGCCGGCGAGCAGATCGGTCGCCCGCAGGCAGGGCGGCGCCTCGGGCGGGGCGGTGGCGGCGACCAGCTCGCGGTCCGCGAGCTCCGTCTCGCCCCGGTTCCGGAAGGCGACGGTCGCCCGCGCTCCGACCGGCGCGCGCGCCAGCATGCGGGCCTGAGCCAGCCGCAGGCCCTCGCGCGTGGCCGGCGGCCGCTCGTCCCAGAGCACCGGCGCCGCCGCCAGCGCCGCGGCGGCCGGAGCGCCGTTCCAACGCACCAGCTCGGCGCCGATGCGCAGGCCGGCCCGCGCCGCGGGACCGCCGGCGTCCACCCGGCAGGCTAGCAGCCGCCCGTCGTCGAGGGCGACGGCCGCGAGCCCGAAGCTGCCGCCGATCTCCGCGCGCTGCAGGCCGCCGTCGTCGCCCAACAGGCGCGCGTGGCCGTCGCGCAACCGCCAGACCAGCTCCCGCAGCGTCCGGTACCACGCGCGCCGGTCGTGCTGCGCCTCGGCCGCCGCCACCCGCGGCCCCATCTCGCGCTCGATCGCCGCCCAATCGAGCCCCTTCCAAGCGGAGAACGGGTACTCGCGCGCCAGCAGCTCGCAGAGGCGCGAGAAGGCGGCGCTCCACCCCAGGCTGCCGAGGTCGGTGTGGCGTGGGCGATCGAGCGTGAAACCGGTGCCGAGCGCGGCGCCGAGCAGCGCGCAGAGCAGCAGGGCAGCGGCCGGCCGGACCCGGCCTCGCCGCCGGCGGCCGGTCCAGTGCTCGCGCCGCATTCCGTTCGCGGTGTTGTTGCGCTCCCCCATGCCCATCGATCTCCTTCTGCTTTGCCTGCATCACCGTCCCGGAAGCGACCTGTAACAACTGACCGGTAGTTTCGCGCACGAACCGGCGCAGGTCGAGGCCGGCGGCCTGCCGGAGCCTGCCGGCAGCGGCCAGGCAGGTGCCGACGGCCGGTCTCAATCCGTCACGGGCCGGCCGCTGCAGCATGCGTCCGGCGCCGCGGACCCATGGTAGGGTCAACGCCCGATGCAGCCCTTCAGCCTGTCCGCGCGGGCATGAGAGCCGTACTCCCGGTGGATCCTGCCGCCGCGGCCGGCGCACCGCCGGTGCCGCGGGTGGGCGAGATGCCGGATCCCGTGGCGCGCACCGGCGAGGTGTTGGTGGCGGTGGCGGCTGCCGGGCTCAACCGCGCCGACCTCATGCAGCTGGCCGGGCACTACCCGCCGCCGGCCGGCGAGAGCGAAGTGCCGGGGCTCGAATGCGCCGGCCAGATCGCCGCGGTCGGCGACGGCGTGGAGCGCTGGAAGGTGGGCGCGCGCGTGATGGCGCTGCTGGCGGGCGGTGGCCAGGCGACACGGGTGGCGGTGCCTGCCGGCCAGCTGCTGCCGCTGCCCGAGAACCTCTCCTTCGTCGAGGGCGCGGCGCTTCCCGAAGCGGGCCTCACCGCCTGGACCAATCTGGTCGCGGAGGGCGGCCTGGTGACCGGCGAGGTGGTGCTGATCACCGGCGCTTCCGGCGGCGTCGGCAGCTTCGCGGCGCAGCTGGCGCGCGAGCTCGGGGCGCGGGTGATCGCCGCGGCCCGCGACGGCCGGCGCCTCGAGCGGCTGCGCGAGCTCGGCGTCGAGGAGCTGGTGGCCGACGACGACGAGCTGCCGGCGCGGGTGCGCAAGGCCACCGGCGGCCGCGGTGTCGACCTGGTCTTCGATCTGGTGGGCGGCAGCCGCCTGCCGGCGCACCTCGCGGCACTGAAGAAGGGCGGTCGGCTGGTGGTGATGGGGCTGCTCGCCGGCCGCACCGCCGAGCTGGATCTCGAGGATCTGCTGCGCCGCCGTCTGCGCATCATCGGCTCCGTTCTGCGCTCGCGCTCGCGCGACGAGAAGGCCCGCCTGATCGCAGGCTTCGCCGCGTTTGCGGTGCCGCGGCTGCGGGCTGGGCGGCTGCGCCCCGTGGTCGACCGCGTGCTGCCGCTCGATCAGGCGGCCCAGGCGTACGCGGCGCTGGCCGACGGCGGCGGCTTCGGCAAGATCGTGCTCGAGACCAGCTGACCGGCGCTGGTTGCAAGCATTACAAGGCTGACCTCGGACTTCTCCGCCAGCAGCCGCATCCTTCTTCCCCGCGAAGTCGGCAGCCCGTCCGTCCGGCCGCGGGGTGCCCAGGAAGGCCGGCAACGGCGGCCGTGGCACGGGCATTGCTCTCTGCCGCAGGTGTAGGCAAAAGGTTGTCAACACCTCACGACGACAAAGGAGAACCTCCATGAACTTCATCATCTGGCTCATCGTGGGCGGCTTGATCGGCTGGATCGCCAGCATCATCATGCGTCATCCGGAAGGCGTGCTGATGGACGTGGTGGTCGGCATCGTCGGTGCGGTGCTGGCAGGTTTCCTGCTCTCTCCGGTGTTTGGCGCCGGCACCATCAACCAGGGCAACTTCAGCGCCGCCAGCCTGCTCGTCTCCCTGCTCGGGTCGGTGATCCTGCTGGCGATCGTGAACCTCTTCCGCCGCGGCGCGGTCCGCTGAGCCGGGAGTCCGGTCGAAGGTCAGGACGGTTTGACGGGATTTTGCCACTCGAGACCGGGGAAGCGAGCAAAGCCCAGATCCCGGCTCACCAGCGGGCACCGCGCTTCCGTGGCAACCGCTGCGAGGTACGCGTCGTTGACATCGTTGCCGTGGAGGTCGAGGTCCCGGCACCAGTTCCACCAGCGCTCGCGCGTCCGCAGGGTCCATGGTGCTTCCCGGAACAGGCCGCTGGCCCGGATGGCCTCGAAGAAAGCCAACGGCCTCCACTAGCCGGGAAGGAGAGCGGAAGATCCGTGGATGGGTGACGATACGCAGGAATGCCACTTCCACCAAGGCTGGGAACGCAACCAGACCGCCTCGGCGCAGGGTTTGATCCAGCCAGTGCTTCAGCTGGGGATGCTCCGGATCGTCCGGGCGGAACGCTCCGATCAGGATGTTGGCGTCGAGCAGGTGCATCGCTCAGCGCGTCTGCCGTCGATCCTCGGCCAGATCAGCGGCGGCCGCCGCCTCGTCGAGAGTCGCGAACCCCGGTGCCAGACCTCCTGCCGCCGTCGAGACCGGCAGGGTGAGCCGGTGGTCGCGCGGCCACGGCGCAGACGTCTCCAGGTGCTCCCGGATAGCGTCCTCCAAAAACCGGGTGACGCTGATCCCGAGGGTCGCAGCCTGAGCTTTGGCCTGCCGATAGAGCTCGTCGTCCAGCCTCAAGGTCGTCTGCATGACAGAAATCTGTCATGAGGGTTCGGAGCCTGTCAAGACCACAGACCGCGCAGAGTGGGCGGCGGCCGGGCTCTCAGTTGCCGGTGTAGGTGGCGGGCAGGCCTTCCGGCGCTCCGGGAGCGTCACCTCTCCGCTCCTCCTCCACCGGCCCCTTCCAGCCCTGAATGACGGTCAGTCCCAGGTTCTCGAGCCGGCTGACCGGCTCGTCCACCGGCACCGGCACCTTGGTGACGAGGATGGCGCGGCGCTGCAGGAAGCGGCCGAGCAGGCGTTCCCAGCCGGTGACGTAGGGGAAGTCGCGCCAGCCGGCCGGCGAGAGGGGCGCCGGTGGGAGGATGGCGATCGCCTCGTCGGGGCGCGGCCAGACGGGGCTGCCGACCAGCCACACCCGGTGGCCGGAGCGCAGGGTCGCCGCCACGGCATCCAGCAGATCGTCGAGCGGGTGCGGGTCCGCGAGCCTGGCCTTGAGCAGATCGTAGCGATGGACGCGATGATCCGGGATCTCGGGCAGGGTCACCCAGGGGGCAGGCCCCCGGTAGTAACGATTGAAGCTGACGCCGAAGAACCAGGGAACCACCACCACCAGGTCCGCCGGTGCCGCCGCCCGGGTCACCGCCTGCGCCACCAGGTCGGCGTTGGTCTGCCGGGTGTTGAGCTGCTGCGCCAGCGGCAGCACCTCCGCCGCGGCCAGGAGCGTCACGGCAGCCATCCGGGCGGTGGCGAAACGCCGGCCGCCGCCATGGCTCAGAAAGCTCAGCACGCCGAAGGCGCTGTCGAGGGCGCTGGCGACCAGGGCGATCAGCGGCACGAAATACCACGGGCGCGGCGTATAGCTGAGAGTCTTGAGGAAGATCCCGCAGGCGAGCAGCGCTCCGACGATCGTCAAGCCGGCGAAGGCGGCGACGTCGCGGCGCCATGGCTCCGGAGCCGTGGCCGCGGCTGCCGGTCGAGCGCCGGGGGCGAGGGCAGCGCCCTGGCTCGCCGCCGGCACCGCCGGCCGCCGGCCATCGGGGTTGGCGAGCAGCAGGCGCAGGATGCCTGCAAGGCCCCCGACGACGAGCAGCAGCCAGGCGACCAGCGCCGTACGGGGCCCGACGGTCGCGGCAAACACGTGCCAGAGCTTCATCGCCGGAATCGGCTGCACGACGATCAGGCTCCACTGTCGCCGGGCGGCGGCGAGCTCGGGCACATAGGGCAGCAGCGACAGGGCAGCGGCAACGCCGCAGCCCATGGCCCAGGCCGCCACCTGCCAGCGGCGGCGCGAGGCGGCCACCACCGCGGCGGCGGAGCACAGGGCGAAGACCAGCGCCGCATTGCCCAGCACCACCTGCACGCTGGCGATGGCCGCGACGGCCGTCGCGGCGTTGAGCAGCCACCTGCTGGCTGCCGGGCGGCCCGGTTGCCCGCGGATCCCTGCCGCCAGCAAGCCGTAGGTGAGCAGGATCAGCGCGCTGCCCAGGCCGTAACCGCGCAGCGAGTCGCCGAGGACCACGAAGGGCACGTCGAGGCCCAGCAGCGCGAGCGACAGCAGCGGCACCGTGCGCGCCGTGGTCCGGGCGTTGAACCAGAGGACGCCGCAGATGAGCAGGCCGATCGCCAGGCCGAAGGCGCGGAGCGCCGTATCGCTGCCGCCCACCAGCTGCGAATAGGTGCGGACCAGGAGCGGGAAGAGCGGCGGAAACGCCTCGTGCGGGAACATCGCGACGACCTCGCGCAGGGTCGGCAGCATCGCCAGCCGCGCGGCGCCGGCTTCGTCCCGCCACAGCGCGCCCGCGTGCAGCATGCGCACCACCGCCAGGATCGCGGCCGCCGCGGTCAGGGCGAGCGCCGCCGCCCACTCCCAGCGGGAAAGGCGTGACGCCTCGGTCTTTCGCCAGCGGGTCATCGGCCGGGGTCTCGATCCGAGTCGGCAAGAGCGGCGTCCGGTCCGGCCGGGGGCCGCCGGCCGAGCGCGGTCAGCCGCACCGGCGCGCCCGCCTCCGGGCTGCGCTCGTACAGGCGGATGAAGAAGTCCTTGACGCCCACCGGCGAGGCGCTGCCGCCCGGCCCGAAGGCCGCGGCCAGCCGGTAGTGGGCGGCGACGCCGCTCCACAGCCGGACCGCATAGTCGCGGCCGAAGGCTTCGGGACCGAACTCCCTGGTGGGCCGGTTGCACAGCAGGACGAACCGCGGCCCGGCTGCGGCCATCTGGCGCGCGGCGGCGTCCTCGCGCGCCCCCCGCAGCACGCCCGGGACGATCAGGTCCTGGCGCAGCGGGCTCCGCAGCCCGGTGACGAAGTTGAAGAATCCGCTCTCGGGAAAGGCGGTGAGCGTGTCGCCGTCGCGGGCGTGCAGGTCCAGGTAATCCAGGGTCCCGGCGATCGCCTGGGCCTCGGGCGCCGCCAGCCGCAGGCAGCCCGCGGCGGTCGCGAGCCTGACGCGCCGCGGCTGGGCGTCGACGCGCGCCAGTCGATAGAGGAACAGGACACCCACCACGGCGCCAATGGCGGCCAGCCGCCGCCGGCAACTCGCGGGTGCCGGAGCGCGCGAGGCCAGCACGTCGAAGGCCAGGACGGAGCCCGTGGCCAGCAGGCCGGGCAGCGGCAAAGCCGAGATCGGGCCCATCCGTGGGCCCACCACCAGGCCGAAAAAGACCCGGGCGGCGACCGCCGCGCTGAAGCAGAAGAGCAGGAAGCGAGCCCGCTCGCGGTCCTCGAGCGGCCGGCGCAGCAGGAGGATCAGGGCCGCGGCCAGGGCCGCCGGCGGCAGGATCGACAGCAGCGGCGGCAGGTTCTTGAGCGAGACGTTCCAGGGGCTCCACAGGTAGGCGCCGAGCAGCAGCAGGCCGCCGGCGGCGAAGAGATACCGGCGGGACGGGTGGCCCTGCTCGGGCGGCGCCAGCCAGGCCGCGGCGGCGAGCAGCAGGCCGTCGAGCAGCAGCGAAACGCCCAACCTGCCGGCGGCGGTGAGCGGTTGCGAGAGGCCGGAGATCTCGAGGTAGAGGGTCCGCCACTCCGGAGGCATGCCCAGATAGGGGCTGAGCGGTCCATCGGCGAGTAACCGGCTCCAGGGGATACCGGCGAAAGCGACGGCATAGGCACCGCAAGCGAGCAGCGCACCGGTGGCCACGACCGCCAGATCGGCGCGCGTCTCCTCGCGGCGACGGGATCGTAGCCCGGCGAGGACCAGCGTGACGGCGCCGGCCGCCCCGATCTCGAAGCGCGAGGCCAGGGCGATGCCGAGACCCAGCCCTCCCAGCAGCCGGCGGCGCCACGGCGACCCGGAGGCGACCGCCGCCGTGGCGTCGAGCGCCAAGAGGCCGCCGGCGAGGGCGAAGAGGCCGGAGCTGGAGTAGGGAAAGATGAACGCTCCGCCCCGCGGCGCGGCCATACAGAGCGCGGCGGCCAGGGCGGTCGCGACCGTCGCCGAGAGGTTGCCGCCGGCACGGCGAGTAAGCCGGAAGAGCAGCAGGAAGATCGCCGCCGACAGCGCGGCGCACACCAGCTCGAGCGTCAGCCAGCGGCTGCCGAACAGCCGTAGCGCCAGGGCGTTCGTCCACGGCCCGAGCGGCCCGTAGTAATAGGTGACGTCGGCATAGAGACGCTCACCCTGCAGCAGGCGCCATGGGACATCCATCTCGCGGCCGGAATCCACCAGGGGGTCGATCCAGCGCTGCCACGAGACGGCGAGGGCGGCGGCCGCCGCGGCAAGCGGCACGGCGACGGCGGCGAGCGGCACGCCGACGGCGACCGCCCGCCGCCAGGAGCGCAGCGGTGCCGGCGCGCCGACGGCCGGCCCACCGGGGTGGCAGGCCGGCACTCCTCTGAAGGCGTCGTCGTGGTCCTCTCCGCTCCTCGCCGCACTGGACCCCATTGGCCGGCACCCTCCCTCTTCTCGGCGTTGGCCGCGATGCAAAAGCGAGTCCACCGCCCGATGGCGGCCGCCACGGCCCGCCGCGGTCTGGTTTCAGGGTTCGTCGAGCAGGGCGCCGCGAGCGGCGGCCATGGCGTCGTGCCAACCGCCGCGGTCGTTGGCTTCGACCAGGCCTTCGAGGTGGGCCAGGGACTCGCGGGTCGCGCGGTAGATCTCGGAGCGATACGGGTTGAGACGCTGGATGTCGAGGTAGAGGCCGGGATCCTCGCCGAGCACCGAGCGGGCGGTGGCCGCCTGGCGCAGGAAGGTGGTCGAGGCGCACTCGTGGAGCTCCGCGGCCGAGATGCCGCTGCCGCCGATCGCGGCGCCGAAGAGCAGGTTGGTGAGGTGGGCCAGGCCGAGCAGCCAGCCCATCAAGCGGTCGTGGTGGGGCCAGGCGACCTCCACCAGGCGAGTGTAGGGGTGGGAGATGAAGGGCTCTACCTCGCGGCGCTCGATCCCCGGCTCGCGCTGGGCCGCCAACACGAAGGTGAGCGGCTCGAAGAGCGACTTGCCGGGGCCGAACATCGGATGCAGGCAGGTCACTCGAACGCCGTCGCGGCGGGCGCGCTCGAGGACCGGCGCCAGCGGCGCCTTGATCGAGGAGACTTCGACGATCAGGGGCCGCGGTGGGCGCCCCCCTCGAGCCGTCGGCGGCGCCGGCTCGGCGCCCGCCAGGATGCGCGCCGCCACCGCCTCCACCGTCTCGGCGGTGCGGGCGAGTGGCACCGCCACCAGGACGGCCGCGTAGGCGCCGAGATCCGTCAGCTCGGCGAGGCTGGCGAAGCGTCCGGGCGCCGGCGTCAGGCCGGAGAAGGACGGGTCCAGCAGGTCGCAGTGGTGCCCGCCGAGCTCGAAGAAGCGATGGAACCAGCCGCCCATGCCACCGGCGCCGCCGGCGATCAGCACCCGCTCGCCGTGCCGCGCCCGCAGCTCGACCCCGACCCGGTGCTGGCGCTCGACCGCGCCGCGGATGATCGCCTGGAAGAGGGACTCGATCACCTCCGGCGAAACGCCGCAGCTCTCGGCCTGGAGCCGCGCGCGCTCCAGCACCTGGTGCTCGACGTCGCGCACCACGATCGGCGCGCCGCGCTCGGCCTTGACGCGGCCGATCTCGGCGGCGACCGCCATGCGCCGCCGCAGCACCTCGAGCAGCGCGCGGTCCAACTCGGCGATGGCGTCACGCAAGGGCGGCAGCGGGTCGGGTGGGGGCATGGAATGCGCGGTCTCCAGTGCAGGTGGGCGCGAGTGCGCCTCCTGCGCTCCATGATACGAGATTGGCTCCAGGACAGGCCGCTACGGTCGCGTGCTAGACTCGCGCGGCCCCGAGACCTCTACCGCCATGAGCCCTGAACCGAGCGCTGCCGACGCCTCCTCGCGAGACGCGTCCGCGGTCCCTTACCCGACCGCGTTCTTCGGCCATCCCCGCGGCCTGGCGACGCTGTTCTTCACCGAGTTCTGGGAGCGCTTCAGCTACTACGGGATGCGCAGCCTGCTCATCCTGTTCATGACCGCCGGCGTGGTCGGCGGCGGCCTGGGTTTCACCACCGCGCGGGCGGGGGCCGTCTACGGTTTCTACACCGGCGCGGCGTACCTCATGTGCCTGCCCGGCGGCTGGCTCGCCGATCGCCTGCTGGGGCAGCGCCGCGCCGTGCTGCTGGGCGGCCTGGTCATCGCCGCCGGCAACTTCTCGCTGGCGATCAAGGGCCTGCCGACGTTTTTCCTCGGGCTGGTGCTGGTGGCGTGCGGCACCGGGCTGCTCAAGCCCAACGTCAGCACCATGGTCGGCGACCTCTACCCCGACGATCGGGCCCGGCGCGATGCCGGCTTCTCGATCTTCTACATGGGGATCAATCTCGGCGCCTTCCTCGCGCCGCTGATCTGTGGTTGGCTGGGGGAGCGGGTCGACTGGCACTGGGCCTTCGTGGCGGCCGGCGCCGGCATGCTGGTGGGCGTGGCGCAGTACTCGCTGGGCGCCAAGTACCTGGGCAAGGCCGGCCTGCGGCCCGCCCCCGGCGACCCCGCCGGCACCGGCGTCCCCGACGCCACTGGCGCAAATATCGCGCCGGTCCCGGCCGGCGCGGGCGTTGGCGAGCGCCGGCGGCCGTGGCGGCCGCTGGCCGGGCTTGGCGGCCTGATCGCCTTGCTGGTGGTGCTGGTGGTCCGCGGCATCCTGGCGCCCGCCAGCGCGGCGATCGTCGGCCTGGCGTTGGTCTACTTCGTCTACCAGATCACGGCCGGCGGCCTCGACCGGAGCGAGACCAGGCGCATGCTGGTGATCTTCGTCCTGTTCGTCTTCTCGGCGCTGTTCTGGTCCGGCTACGAGCAGGCGGGCTCGTCGCTGAACCTGTTCGCGGAGCGCCTCACCAACCGCAACGTCGCCGGCTTCCAGATGCCGGCGAGCATGCTGCAGTCGGTCAATCCGATCTTCACCATCGCCTTCGCCCCGGTGTTCGCCTGGATCTGGGTGTGGCTGGGCCGCCGCAATCCGTCCAGCCCGACGAAGTTCGCGCTCGGCCTGCTGTTCATGGCGCTCGGCTTCGCCATCATGGTCGGGGCGTCGCTGGCCAGCGTCGGCCACGCGGTGGTGGGTGGCTCGCTGGTGCCGCGCCTGGTCAGCCCCTGGTGGCTGGTGCTGACCTATTTCTTCCATACCTGCGGCGAGCTCTGCCTGTCCCCGGTCGGGCTGTCCACGGTCACCAAGCTCGCGCCGCACCGCAAGGTGAGCCAGATGATGGGGATCTGGTTCCTGGCCCTGTCGCTGGGCAACATCATCGGCGGCGAGATCGCCGGTCACTTCGAGGATTTCCCGCTTTACCGGATCTTCAGCACGGTGGCGCTGGTCACCGGCGTGGCCGGGATCATCCTGTTCCTGCTGGTGCGGCCGCTGCGAGCGCTGATCGGCGGGGCCGAGTAGGGCGCCCGCCTCCGGGATCGGCGCGCACCGCCGGCGAGTCGTGGCCGCCAATCCCGAGACCCTGCCGGCCATCGCCGCGGCGCGGCCGCGGCTCGACGGGCTGGTCGCGGCCCTCGCCCGCCTGATGGTGCGCATCTTCTTCCGCGAGCTGGAGGTGGTGGGCGCCGGCCGCCTGCCGCCGTCCGGGCCGCTGGTGGTCGTGGCCAACCATCAGAACGGCGTCATCGATCCGCTGCTGATCGTCGCCGCGCTTTCGGCCGGCGGCGCCGGCGGCCGCATGCCGCGTTTCCTCGCCACCCACCTGCTCTGGCGCAACCCGGCGCTGCGCCCGTGGCTGCAGCTCGGCGGCGTCATCCCGATCTACCGTCCCAAGGATGCCGGCCCCGGAGCCAGCCCGGCGCAGAATGCCGCGGCCTTCGCGCGCTGCCACGAGCAGCTCGCCGCCGGCGGCGTGGTGGCCCTGTTCCCGGAAGGCACCAGCCACAGCGAGCCCGGCCTGGCGCCGCTCAAGACCGGCGCCGCCCGCATCGTGCTCGAGGCGGCCCGCCGCTTTCCGGGGCTGACGCCGGCGATCGTGCCCATCGGCCTCACCTTCGAGGCCAAGGGGACCTTTCGCTCGCGCGCCCTGCTCGAGGTGAGCGAGCCCATCGATCCGGCGGCGGAGATCGCCAGCGACGGCCGTGAGTCGGCCGGTGACACTGCTGCCGGTGCCGCCGCCGCCGGAGCGGTGCGGGCACTGACGGCGCGGATCGACGCCGGGCTCAAGGCGGTGACGCTCAACTACGGCTCCTGGAAGGAGGCGCGCCGCATCGGCCGGGCGGTGGAGCTGTTCTCCCGGCTTGACGGCGGCGCCGGCGGGGGAGCCGCCGCCCTGCCCGGCGAGACGCCGCTGGCCGAGCGCTTCTCCCTGCACCGGACCCTGATCGAAGGCTATGCCGAGCTTTGCCGGCGCGACCCGGAGCGCACGGCGGCCGCCGCGGCGGCGATTGATCGCTATGACCGCATGCTCGGCGCGCTCCACCTGCGCGACGACCAGGTGGCGGCCACCTACCCGGCGGCGCGAGCCGCCCGCTGGGTGGGCCTAACGGCGCTGCGGCTGCTGGTGTACCTGCCGCTGGCGGCGGTGGGCATGGTCCTCAACTGGCTGCCGTATCGCGCCGTCGGCGAGGTTGCCGCCCGCGCCGCTGCGGAGCCGGACATGCCGGCCTCCTTCAAGGTCTTCGGCGGCATCGTCCTGTTTCCAGTTGCCTGGGCGCTCGAGGCCGCCCTCGCCGCCTGGCTCGCGGCGCCCCTGCCGGCGGTCCGCGCCGGCGCCGCTCTCCTGGTCCTCGTCGCCGCACCCGCCACCGGCTGGATCGCGCTGGCCTTCGGCGAACGCCGGGGGCGCCTCTGGCGCGAGGCGCGGGCGTACCTGCTGCTGCGCTCGCGGCGTGCCATCGCCGCGGAGCTGCGCGCCCGCCGCGCCGCCGCGGCCGGCGAGGTCGCCGGGCTGGTGGAGCTCCACCGCCAGCTGGCCGGCGGCGCCGGCGCCGCCTGAGCGGCCCCGGCACCGCAGCGCGCTGGCGCAGCTCAGGCCGGCGGGTGCCGGCAATACAGGATCGAGCGCTCCCGGTGCCGGCACCTCCCTGTAGCCACGCAACTGGTAAGATGTGGGTCTACCTTTCCCGGGTCCGCCGGAGGACCAGAAGCCTTGGCACTGTCACGCTCGAACCGCGCGGCGCGCACGCCGGCCCCGAGCCGCGGGTCTCCGCCGCGGATCCGGCGCCGGCGCTCGCGTGCCGTGATGGCGGCGGCCCCTCTCATCGTCGCTCTCTGCTTCGCAGTCCACTGTGGACATCCGCCGGCCGCGGCCGAGCGGCCGTTGCGCATCGCCCTCAACAGCGGTCCGTTCGCCCTCGATCCGCATGCCGGCGAGCTCCTGACGCTTTCCGTACTGCGCAACCTCTACGATGCGCTGACGGCGTTCGATGCCGGCAACCGCGTCCGGCCGGCCCTGGCCGAGAGCTGGGAGAACCCCGACGAGCTCACCTGGATCTTCCATCTGCGGCGCGGCGTGTCCTTCCACGACGGCAGCGAGTTCACGGCGCGCGACGTCCTGTTCAGCTTCGACCGCGCCCGCAGAGCCCCCGCGTCCGAGATCGGCACCTACCTGGTGGCGATCGAGAAGGTGCTGGCGCTCGACGCCCACACGGTCGAGATCACCACCCGGCGGCCCTATCCGATCCTGCTCAACAAGATCGCCTTCGTGCTGATCGTGCCGGCGGGCTCGCCGCCGGTGATCTCGCGGCCGGTCGGCACCGGGCCCTACCGCCTGGTGGCCGACGAGCCCGGCAAGCGGCTCGCCCTGCGGGCCTTCGAGGGTTACTGGGGAGGTGCTGCCGGGTTGCGGCGGGTCGAGTTCCTGCCGCTGCCCGACCACCAGGCGCGGGTCCAGGGACTGCTAGATGGGGATCTCGACATCGTCTCGGAGCCCAGCATCGCCGACGTCGAGCGGATCCGCGCCGCTCGCGGCTGTCGCATCGCCGAGCAGACGAGCCTCGGCGTGACCTATCTCGTCTTGCGCAGCGACCGGCAGCCGCTCGCCGATCCTCGGACGCGGCGGGCCGTCTCCCTCGCCCTGGACCGCGGCGCCCTGGTGCGGCAGGCGCTCCGTGGCGAGGGCGAGCCGATCGGCCAGATGGTCACCCGCAACGTCTTCGGCTTCGCTCCGGACATCCTGCCGCCGGCGGCCGCCCCGGCCGCGGCCCGCGCCCTCCTGGCCGCCGCGGGACACGCCGGCGGGCTCGACCTCTCGCTGCAGATTCGCCCGGGCCTGCACCCCGAGCTCGACGCCCTGGCGGGCCAGCTGCTAGGCGCCGGCATCCGCGTGCACGCGGTCGAGCGGCCGCTCGAGTCCTTCGCACCCGACGTGGAGCTCTCGTTCGCGTCGTGGTTCTGCCTCTCCGGCGACGCCAGCGACTTCTTCGACGCGCTGGCGCACAGTCCTTCGCGCCGCAACGGTTACGGCTCCGGCAACTTCGCCCGCTATCGGAACCCGGCGCTCGACGCCCTGATCGAGGACAGCGAGGCGACGCTCAACATGCTGACCCGGCGCGTCCAGCTCGAGCACTCGATGCACGTGGTGATGGACGACCTGGTCTTCGTCCCGCTGTATTCGACGCCGATCCTCTACGGCACCCGCGACGAGGTGGACTGGCAACCGCGCAGTGACGACCTCATCCTGGTCAACACCATCCATCGCCGCGCCGTGCACGGCTGACGGCCGCGCCGGCCGGCGGCGCGAGCCTGGCGGTCGGGATGCCGCCCGCTCTGCCGGCCCCACCGGAGCGATGAAACCGAGCCTGGCGGTCCGATCAGTCGAAGTCGAGCTGCTCGAGCAGCCGCTTGCAGCTCTGCGCGAGTGCAGCCACGTCCGGATGGCCGACGGCAAGCTCCGCGCGTAGGGTGTTCAGAGTCGAGATGGCCGGCTGCGGGAGGTCGCTCGGCTCCTTGGCGTCGGGCGTGACCGCCTGGTCGAGCAGCCTGCGCGCGGCGCGCTCGCGGAAGAGGTCCGACTTCCCGGTCTGGCCGGCCAGCCGGCAGGCCTCGGTCCAGCGCCCGAGATCGACGTAGCGCGGTTCGACCAGGTCCTTGAAGCCCTTGGTCTCCAGATCCCCGGCGCTCGCGAGAAGGGAACGCGGCGAGACCTTCTCGTCGTGCACCTGGTTGCGGATCGCTTGGTATTTGGCGCGGAGGTCGTCCAAGAAGTACATCCCCTCTAACATCTGGGCAAGACGGATCAACACACTGTCGGCGGCGCCGCGATCGCCGGCCGCGAGGGCCAGGCGGAGGTCCAGGAACCGGACCCCCAGCCGGAACGACTGGATGTCGGGAGCCACCTCGGCGGCCTCCTTCGGTCCCCGCGTGACGCGGCCCAGCCAGACGTCGGCCTTGGCTCCGGCCGGGCCGGCCACCAGGCTGGCGAGGTGCTCGGTCGTGAGCTCTGCGCCGCCGGCGCGCCAGAGCAGCAGCGGTACCCCGACCGCCACCGCCAGCAGCGCGGCGACGGCGGCGGCGGTCCACCATAGGCGCCGCCTCGGCCCCACCGGCCCCCGCCGGCGATCCTGGCGGTCAAAAGGGCGGAGCGGCGCCAGGGGCTCGGCCAGCCCACCGGCCTCCGGCGGATCGTCCGCCAGGAAGCTGGCGGCGCCGGCATAGACCTCGTAGCACAGCTCGCAGCTTGCCAGGTGCTCGATCAGCCGCGTCCGCTGGCCGGCCGGGAGCCTCCCGTCGAGGAATGCGGCGATGTCTTCCGGGTCTGGGCATGCGGCGGTGGCCGCTGTGGCTCTTACGATGGTGTCGCCTCCAATCTCATCTGGCGGCTCCGTTTCCTTGGACGGACCGGGAGCCCGGTTTTCGGCTGCGGCGATCTCGCGCGAGCCCATTCGCGGGATGCGCCGCTCTCTCGGCGTCGCCGCCCGCGTGTCGGGCGACCGCGCCCGTGGGCGGCTCAGGACCTGGCATCGCCCAGGAGCTCCGCGATGTTTTCGGCGCTGACCCCGGCGTTCACGAGCGCCTGGCGCAGCTGGCTGAAGATCCTCTCCTTCCGCTTGTAGAACGCCTTCTCGTCGCAATGCAGGTGGCGCGCGATCTTGGCGAACGAGACCCCTTCGCTCCACAGCTTGACGATCAGCCGATCCTCGGCGGGCAGCGCCGCGCGAGCCTCCCGGAGGGCGTCGAGCGCGTGCTGCCGCCGGCAGTCCCTCTCCTGGCTCATGACCCGCTCGTCGGCGCTCTCCCCGGCCGCCGGCTCGTACCGGCGCCCCGGAGCGGAGTCCCCGATCGCGCCGATGGCGCCGCCGGCGAAATCGGTGAGGGTCTCGACCGGGCGGGGGAGCCGCGGCGGCAGGCGCGCCGCGAGGTCGCTCAGCTGTGCGTCGGTGGCCTTGAACCCCTCCATGCGCAACATCTCACAGGCTTCGCGAAGCGTGCGGCGATCCCGGATCAGCAACACCTCAAACCTCGTCGCCAGATCGCCAAGGGACCTCGCCGTCTCCGAAGGGCGCCATTTGCCCCAACGATGATTGATGAGATCCTGCAGCGCATGGTTCACCACCACCACGATATAGGTGGTCAGCTCGCTGCGGCCCTGATGCTTGCGGAGCACCGCGCAGTCGTCTTCCCAGAGCTTGAGCCTGACGTCCTGGATGAAGTCCTCGGTGTCCTCACGGCTCAAGCCGTAGCGGCGGCAGGCCCTGGCCGCCGCCCCCTCGATGATCGGCAGATACTCTAGGTAGAGACGCTCCATGGACGCTTCTCCGGACGCCTCGGAGCTGGGCCCCGGCCGGCGGCGCTCCTACCTCAGCTCCCGGTTCTCATCGAGCACTGCCCGGATTGTAACGAACTTTCGCGCTTGCCATGCCCATCCACCCCCTCAGGTACGATGCGGGAGGCGAAACCTTAGGTGCCACACCGGACTCTAGAGGTACGGGAGCGCTTGCGAAGAAGTTCTTGACGAGGCTCTTACGGTCCCTGCGGGGCGCAAGGAGAGGCGCGAATGCGGCGCAACACGTCGGATCGAGAACCGGGAGGGCCGGCAGGCAGCCGCCTTGCCGGACCGGGCGAGGGCGACGCCTCCGGTGGGCGCCGGCGGCGTTCCCTGGCCGTGTGGTGCCTGGCGGCGGTCGCCTTGGCGGAGGCGGCGGCGCTGGGCGCGGTGGTGGTCCGGGCTTGGTGGCAGGCGGCCGCGGCGGGCAGGCAGGTGCAGCGCGGCGAGCGGGTTGCCGGGCGCCTTGGATGCTTCGGCTGTCATGGCCAGGGCGGCATGGGCGGCATCTCCGATCCGGGATCGAAGGCGGGCGACGTGCCGGCCTGGGTGGGCGGGACCTGGACGATGTACAACCACGCACCCGCGGACGTGCGGGCCTGGATCCTCGAGGGCCACCCCCCCGGCCGGAAGCCCGACGCCAGCGCGCTGATCAAGATGCCGCCGTACCGCGGCCGCCTGAGCGCCGCGGAGCTCGCCGACCTGACCGTCTATGTGCTCACCGTTTCGCAGTTCGGCGATCCCGCCGACCCCAAGGCGGCCGCCGGCCGCGACGTCGCCCTGCGGTCGGGCTGCTTCGGCTGCCACGGGCCTGAGGGACGCGGCCTGATCTCGGACCCCGGCTCGCTCAAGGGCTACGTGCCGCCGTGGGACGGCGGCGACTACGCCGAGCTGGTGCGCGACGACGGCGAGCTGCGCCAGTGGATCCGCAAAGGTGTCGTCGATCGCCTGCATGCCAACCCCGCTGCCCGCCACTTCCTCGAAGGCGAAGCGATCCAGATGCCGGCCTACGCCAACCAGGTCAGCCCCGACGAGCTCGAGTCCCTGGTCGCCTACGTCCACTGGGTACGCCAGCACCCGCGCGCCGCCCCGGCCGGGTGGAAGGGTTGACGCGGCAGGGTAGGGCTGCTAGGATCTGCGGGTTTCGTCGCCGAGGGTCTCGCCAGGGACCGGGGCGATTGGTCTTCCGACGGAAGACCTGATCCTGAACGCCGTTCGGAGCGGCACGCAGGCTCAAAGCCTCATCCTGCTTCAAGGACGAGGCGTGTGGGTGTGTCTTCCGTTGGAAGCGCGTCCCGGATGAGCCGGCGGCCGGAACAGAGTGGGTGGGCCCCTGTCGAGGAACCCTTCCCGCCGAGGGATGGGGAACGAGGCTGGGGCGCGCCGGAGCCGCCGTACCTCCGTGTGAACCCTACGGGAACCACGGTCGCCGCTGCTCGTGGCGCCGCCTTCGGATGCCGTCTTTTTTGAGGCCAAGCGGAGCCCAAGCGGGAGGCAAGCGTGGTGAGCAAGGCTGGGCGAGCAGGCGCGGCGAGCCGCAAGCGGTCTGGCTGCGATTGAGGAACAAGGAGAACTGGGAAGCATGCCTACGATCCATCAGCTGGTGCGCAAGGGCCGCGCGCGTATCGTCGCCAAGACCAAGAGCCCGGCGCTGCAATCGTCGCCGCAGAAGCGCGGGGTGTGCGTGCGGGTCTACACCCAGACGCCGAAGAAGCCGAACTCGGCGTTGCGCAAGGTGGCCCGCGTGCGGCTGACCAACGGCATCGAGGTGACGACCTACATCCCGGGCGTCGGCCACAACCTGCAGGAGCACTCGATCGTGCTTATCCGCGGCGGCCGCGTCAAGGACCTGCCCGGTGTGCGCTACCACGTGATCCGCGGCACGCTCGACGCGGTGGGCGTGCAGAACCGACGTCAGGGGCGCTCGAAGTACGGCGCCAAGCGGCCCAAGGGCTGAGCGGCAACGGAGACCTGAAGAGATGCCTAGGCGCAGAGAGATCCCGAAGCGCGAGGTCCTACCGGACCCGCTCTACAACTCGCAGCTGGTGACCAAGTTCGTCAACGTGGTCATGCGGGACGGCAAGAAGTCGGTGGCCGAGCGCATCCTGTACGACGCCCTGGAAGCCATCCGCCAGCGTACCAACGACGATCCGATGAAGGTGTTCAAGAAGGCCATCGAGAACGTCAAGCCGGCGGTGGAAGTGAAGTCGCGCCGCGTCGGCGGCTCGACCTACCAGGTGCCGGTGGAGGTGCGCCCCAGCCGCAAGCTGGCGCTGTCGATGCGCTGGATCATCACCACCGCGCAGGCGCGCGGCGAGAAGACGATGCGGGCGCGGCTGGCCGGCGAGCTGATGGATGCCGCCGAGAGCCGCGGCGGCGCGATCAAGAAGAAGGAAGACACCCACCGCATGGCGGAGGCCAACAAGGCGTTCGCGCACTACCGCTGGTAGCCGCGCCTCCCGGTCCACCCCCGCCAAGCCTCGACCGCCTCGACCCTCATCACCCATCACCCCATCACCAATTACCGCCCGCAACGATCCGATTTCCGATCCGCCCCAAGACAGAGACTGGAAGCGTCATGGCACGGCTAGTATCACTCAAGGACACGCGCAACATCGGCATCATGGCGCACATCGATGCCGGCAAGACGACGACCACCGAGCGCATCCTTTTCTATACCGGTGTCAACTACAAGATCGGCGAGGTGCACGAGGGCACCGCCACCATGGATTGGATGGTGCAGGAGCAGGAGCGCGGCATCACCATCACCTCGGCCGCCACCACCTGCTTCTGGCAGAAGCACCGCATCAACATCATCGACACTCCCGGCCACGTGGACTTCACCGCCGAGGTGGAGCGGTCGCTGCGGGTGCTCGACGGCGCGGTGGCGGTGTTCGACGCCGTCGCCGGCGTCGAGCCGCAGTCCGAGACCGTCTGGCGCCAGGCCGACCACTACCGGGTGCCGCGCATCGCCTTCGTCAACAAGATGGACCGCGTCGGCGCCGACTTCGACCGCACGGTCTCGATGCTGCGCAGCCGCCTGGCCGCCAACCCGGTGGTCATCCAGCTGCCGTGGGGCAAGGAAGAGAACTTCCGTGGCGAGCATCGACCTGCTCGAGATGAAGGGCGTGTTTTACAAGGACGAGACCCTGGGCGCCGACTACGAGCGCGTCGACATCCCGGAGGAGCACCTCGACGAGGCCCACCGGCGGCGCGAGGAGATGGTGGAGGCGATCGCCGAGACCGACGACCAGCTGCTCGAAAAGTACCTCTCGGGCGAGGAGATCACCGTCGACGAGCTGCGCGCCTCGCTGCGCCGCGCCACCCTCGCCAACCGACTGCAACCGGTGATCTGCGGCAGCGCCTTCAAGAACAAGGGGGTGCAGCCGCTGCTCGACGCCGTCGTCGACTACCTGCCGTCGCCGCTCGACATCCCGCCGATCCAGGGCACCGACCTGACCGGCGACAAGCCGGTGATCCGGCACTCCGACGACTCCGAGCCGTTCGCCGCCCTGGTGTTCAAGATCATGACCGATCCCTTCGTCGGCCAGCTCGCCTTCTTCCGCGTCTATTCCGGCCACGTCGAATCGGGCACCTCGGTGCTCAACGCCAAGCGCGGCACCAACGAGCGCATCGGCCGCCTGCTCAAGATGCACGCCAACAAGCGCGAGGAGATCTCCGAGGTCTGGGCCGGCGACATCGCCGCGGCGGTGGGCCTGCGCAACGTCACCACCGGCGACACCATCTGCGCCGCCAAGTCGCCGGTGGTGCTCGAATCGATGAGCTTCCCCGAGCCGGTGATCTCGGTGTCGATCGAGCCCAAGACCAAGTCCGACCAGGAGAAGCTGGGGACGGCGCTCGGCAAGCTGATGCAGGAGGATCCGACCTTCCGTGTGCACACCGATCCGGACACCGGCCAGACCCTGATCTCCGGCATGGGCGAGCTGCACCTCGAGATCATCACCGATCGGCTGGTGCGCGAGTTCAACGTCGGCTGCAACGTCGGCAAGCCGCAGGTCGCCTACAAGGAGGCGATCACCCGGGAGGCCGAGGGCGAAGGGCGCTACATCCGGCAGACCGGCGGCCACGGCCAGTACGGCCACGCCAAGATCAAGCTGCGGCCGCTGCCCGCCGCCGGCGACGACGACGACGACGCTGCGGCCCCCTCGAACATCGAGTTCGTGTTCAACAACAAGATTACCGGCGGCGTCATCCCGCGCGAGTTCATCAAGCCGATCGAGCAGGGCATCAAGGAAGCGATGGAGACCGGGCCGCTGGCCGGCTATCCGATGACCGGCGTCGAGGTGGACCTGATCTACGGCAGCTATCACGACGTCGACTCCTCGGAGATCGCCTTCAAGATCGCCGGCTCGATGGCCTTCCAGGACGCCTGCAAGCGGGCGCGGCCGGTGCTGATGGAACCGATCATGGCGGTGGAGGTGGTGACCCCCGAGGACTACATGGGCGAGGTCATCGGCGACATCACCTCGCGGCGCGGCCGCGTGCAGCAGATGGAGCGGCGCGGCAACTCGCAGGTGATCGGCTGCCGGGTGCCGCTGGCCGAGATGTTCGGCTATGCCACCGACCTGCGGTCGCTCAGCCAGGGCCGGGCCAATTACACGATGCAGTTCGCGAGCTACGAGCAGGCGCCCAAGAGCGTCAGCGAAGAGGTGGTGGCCAAGGCAGCGGGGTAGCCGCCGGGTGATCCGGCGGCGTGAAAGAAGATCAGCCGGGTGCGAAGAAAATGGCTAGTCCCATCAAGAGTCGTCTGCAGCCAGGGGGGTGAACCATGGGCAAGGAGAAGTTCGAGCGGAAGAAGCCGCACGTCAATGTCGGGACGATCGGCCACGTCGATCACGGCAAGACGACGCTGACGGCGGCGATCACCAAGGTGCTGGCGACCAAGGGTTGGGCGCAGTTCGTGGCGTTCGACCAGATCGACAAGGCGCCGGAGGAGCGGGAGCGCGGGATCACCATCGCCACGGCGCACGTCGAGTACGAGAGCGCGAAGCGCCACTACGCGCACGTGGACTGCCCGGGCCACGCGGACTACGTCAAGAACATGATCACCGGCGCGGCGCAGATGGACGGGGCGATCCTGGTGGTGTCGGCGGCGGACGGTCCGATGCCGCAGACGCGGGAGCACATCCTGCTGGCGCGTCAGGTGGGGGTGCCGTTCATGGTGGTGTTCATGAACAAGGTGGACATGGTGGACGACCCGGAGCTGCTGGACCTGGTGGAGCTCGAGCTGCGGGAGCTGCTGTCGTCCTACGATTTTCCCGGCGACGACATTCCGATCATCCGGGGCTCGGCGTTGAAGGCGTTGGAGAGCGGCGATCCGGAGAGCGAGTGGGGCAAGAAGATCATCGAGCTGATCGAGGCGGTGGACAGCTACATCCCGGTGCCGGAGCGGGCGATCGACAAGGACTTCCTGATGCCGATCGAGGACATCTTCTCGATCTCGGGTCGCGGCACGGTGGTGACGGGGCGGGTGGAGCGGGGGATCGTCAAGGTGGGCGACGAGGTGGAGATCATCGGCATCCGGCCGACGGCCAAGACGATCGTGACGGGCGTCGAGATGTTCAAGAAGCTGCTCGACCAGGGTCAGGCGGGCGACAACATCGGGGTGCTGCTGCGGGGGACGAAGAAAGACGACGTGGAGCGTGGCCAGGTGCTGGCGAAGCCGGGCTCGATCACGCCGCACACCAAGTTCCGCGGCGAGGTGTACGTGCTGACCAAGGAGGAAGGCGGTCGTCACACGCCGTTCTTCAACGGTTACCGGCCGCAGTTTTACTTCCGGACGACGGACGTCACCGGGGTGGCGAGCCTGCCGGAGGGAACGGAGATGGTGATGCCGGGCGACAACATCAACCTGGAGGTCGAGCTGATCGCGCCGATCGCCATGGAGAAGGGTGTGCGTTTCGCCATCCGCGAGGGTGGCCGCACGGTCGGCGCCGGCACCGTCACCGACATCGTGAAATGACTGCGGTTGGATTGGGAGACCGGCGGTAGCCCCGCCTTCCCGGGAGACACGGTTCGTCATGGTCAACGAGAAGATTCGCATCCGGCTGAAAGCGTTCGACTACCGCATCCTGGACACGTCGACGCACGAGATCCTGGACACCGCGCGCCGCACCGGCGCGCGCGTGGTCGGCCCGATACCGCTGCCGACGCACATCTCGCGCTACACCGTCAACCGCTCGCCGCACGTGGACAAGAAGTCGCGCGAGCAGTTCGAGATCCGGACGCACAAGCGGCTGCTCGACATCTTCGAGCCCACCAGCCAGACGGTCGACGCGCTGATGAAGCTCGAGCTGCCGGCCGGCGTCGACGTCGAGATCAAGGCGTTCGGGAAATAGCCGGAGAGCCCGCTCGGGAGCGGGTTGGACGATGCGAACTGCGAGGGACACGGCGATGGAAGGCATGCTGGGACGCAAGCTGGGGATGACGCAGATCTACGCCGAGGACGGCTCGGTGGTGCCGGTGACGGTGGTCAAGGCTGGCCCCTGCCTGGTGGTGCAGCGCAAGACCCGCGCCACCGACGGCTACGAGGCCGTGCAGCTGGGCCTGGTCGAGGACCGCCCGCCGAAGCGGGTGACCAAGCCGCGCCTCGGCCACTTCGCCAAGGCCGGGGTGGCGGCGCTCGGCAGGCTGATGGAGTTCCGCCTCGCCGCCGGCGAAGAGGTCAAGCCGGGGGACGAGGTGAGGGCCACCATCTTCGAGGAGAAGCAGTACGTGGACGTGGTCGCGACCAGCAAGGGCAAGGGCTTCCAGGGTGTGATCAAGCGCCACGGCTTCGCCGGCGGCCGCGCCACGCACGGCTCGATGTTCCATCGGGCGCCGGGCTCCATCGGCGCCTCGGCCTTCCCGTCGCGCGTCTTTCCGGGCATGCGGGCGGCCGGGCGAATGGGCGGCGAGCAGGTGACGGTCAAGAACCTCCTGGTGATCAAGGTGGACGCCGAGCGGAATCTGATCTATCTGCGCGGCGCGGTGCCGGGCGCCCGGCACGCCTACGTGGCGATCAAACGAGCGAAGCGCGGTTGACGGCACGACGACTGAGGTACTGGCGATGAAGATCAAGGTCAAGAATTTCGACAACCGGGAGCTGCGCGAGGTCGAGCTGCCGGAGACCATCTTCGGCTACCCCTATAACGCGCATCTGATCCACGAGGCGGTGCAGGCCTATCTCGCCGGCCGCCGCCGTGGCACGCACAAGACCAAGACCCGCGCCGAGGTTTCCGGCTCGGGCAAGAAACTGTGGCGCCAGAAGGGCACCGGCCGGGCGCGCACCGGCGACATCCGCAACCCGAAGTGGCGCCACGGCGGCATCGTCTGGGGACCCGTGCCGCGCAGCTACGCCAAGGGCTTGTCGGCGCGCGAGAAGAAGAACGCCCTCAAATCGGCGCTGTCGCGCAAGCTCGCCGACGACCAGGTCGTCGTGCTGGAGAGCCTGGAGATCGGCAGCCACCGCACGCGCGAGCTGATCGCCCGCCTGCAGGGCATCGGTATCGCGGGCAAGGTGCTGCTGGTCGACGTCCACGACAACCACGACCTGACGCTCGCGGCGCGCAACAACCCCGCGCTCAAGACCGTCGACGCGCTGGCGGTCAACGTCTACGACGTGGTGGACCGGCCATTCCTGGTGCTCAGCGAGATGGCGCTCAACCGCTTGGTGGAGGTGCTGGCGAAATGAGGACCCAGGACGTCATCCGGCGGCCGCTGATCACCGAGAAGTCGGCGGTGCAGCGCGAGACCGCCAACATCATCGCTTTCGAGGTGCATCGCCAGGCCAACAAGATCGACGTGCTGCGCGCGGTGCAGGCGCAGTTCAAGGTCAAGGTGGCCGAGGTGCGCATCGCCAACTGCCACGGCAAGGTCCGCCGCCAGGGGAAGTTCGCGGGCCGGCGCCCCGATTGGAAGAAGGCTTACGTCAGGCTCGCGGCCGGCGAGAAGCCGATCGAGTTCTTCGAGGGGATGTAAGACGATGGCGATCAAACAGAGAAAGCCGACCAACCCGGCAAGCCGTTTCCAGACCCACCTGACCAACGACGAGCTGACCGGTGCCAAACCGCACAAGGCGCTGACCGAGGGCAAGAGCAGCACCGGCGGGCGCAACAACCGCGGCGAGCTGACCTCGTGGTGGCGCGGCGGCGGCCACAAGCGGCGCTACCGGATGATCGACTTCCGCCGCGACAAGCACGGTATCCCGGCGCGGGTCGCCACCATCGAGTACGATCCCAACCGCTCGGCGCGCATCGCCCTGCTGCACTACGCCGACGGCGAGAAGCGCTACATCCTGTGGCCCAACGGGCTCAGCGTCGGCGCCCAGGTGATGTCGGGTGACAAGGCGGAGGTCAACGTCGGCAACGCGCTGCCGCTGCGGCTGATCCCGCTCGGCACCGTCATCCACAACATCGAGCTCAAGCTCGGCAAGGGCGGCCAGATGGTGCGCAGCGCCGGCGCCGGCGCGCAGCTGATGGCGCGCGACGGCGGCTGGGCGCAGGTCAAGCTGCCCTCGGGCGAAGTGCGGCGGGTGCACGTCGAGTGCTACGCCACCGTCGGCCAGGTCGGCAACCTCGAGCACGAGAACGTGTCCTTCGGCAAGGCCGGGCGCAAGCGCTGGCTGGGCCGGCGGCCGCACAACCGCGGCGTGACGATGAACCCGGTGGATCACCCGATGGGCGGCGGCGAGGGCCGCACCTCGGGCGGCCGCCATCCGACGACCCCCTGGGGCGTGCCGACCAAGGGCTACAAGACCCGCAACAACAAGCGCACGGACCAGATGATCGTCCGCCGCCGGAATCAGAAATAGGAGGCCAGCCGAACCATGCCGCGTTCAGTGCACAAGGGCGCTTTCGTCGACGACCACCTGGCGAACAAGGTGGATGCCGCGCGTTCGCGCGGCGACAACCGGGTGATCAAGACCTGGTCCCGCCGCTCCACGGTGACCCCCGACATGGTGAACTTGACCATCGCCGTGCACAACGGCGCCAAGTTCATCCCGGTGTACGTCACCGAGAACATGGTCGGCCACAAGCTGGGCGAGTTCGCCATGACCCGCACCTTCCGGGGCCACAGCGGCAAGAAGGTGGAGAAGGGGGCACGCCCCCGGTGATCTGCCGGCGCCGGTGATTCGCATGGAGAGTGGACGATCATGGAAGCAATAGCGCGACTTCGTTACGTGCATGGCTCGGCGCAGAAGATGCGCCTGGTGGCCGACCTCATCCGCGGCAAGGCGGTGCAGGAGGCGGTGAACCTGCTGGGGGTCACCAACAAGGCGGCGGCGCGTCACGTCCAGAAGTGCCTGAAGTCGGCGATCGCCAACGCCGAGAACCGCGAAGATCACGTCGACGTCGACCGGCTCTACGTCAAGGAGATCTTCGTCGACGGCGGACCGATGGCGAAGCGCATCCGGCCGGCGCCGATGGGCCGCGCCTTCCGGATCCTCAAGCGGCAGAGCCACCTTACGATCAAGCTCGACACCCGCAAGGGCCCCGAGCCAGAGAGGTAACCGAATCGTGGGTCAGAAAACACACCCTTACGGCTTCCGGCTGGTCTACAACAAGACCTGGCACTCGCGCTGGTACGGCGACAGCCATTACGCCGACACGCTGCACGAAGATCTGAAGCTGCGCCGCCGGTTGAAGGAGCGGCTGTCGCACGCCGGCGTGTCCGAGGTGGACATCGAGCGCGCCGCCGACAAGCTGCGGGTGACGATCTACACCTCGCGGCCCGGCATCATCATCGGCCGCCGCGGCGCCGAGGTGGACAAGCTGCGCGACGACCTGCAGAAGGAGATGGGCCGCGAGGTGCACATCAACATCCAGGAGATCCAGCGCCCCGAGCTCGACGCCCAGCTGGTGGCCGAGTCGATCGCTGGTCAGCTGGTGCGCCGCGTCTCCTTCCGCCGGGCGATGAAGAAGGCGATGGAGTCGGCCTTCCGGTTCGGTGCCAAGGGGGTCAAGATCATGGTTTCCGGCCGCCTGGGCGGCGCCGAGATCGCGCGCTCCGAGTGGTACCAGGAGGGACGGCTGCCGCTGCACACGCTGAAGGCCGACATCGACTACGGGCTCGGCGAGGCGCGCACCACCTACGGCGTCATCGGCGTCAAGGTGTGGGTGTACAAGGGCGATCTGCTGAAGGAGAAGAGCCGCCGAGCCAGCGCGTGAGGCGCCGGCGCGGAGTGAGATGGATCTCGTGGAGTGAACGATCATGTTGATGCCGAAGAAGGTCAAGTTCAGAAAGCAGCAGCGCGGCCGACGCGCCGGCATGGCGAAGGGCGGCGCCTACATGGCCTTCGGCGACTATGGTCTGCAGGCGCTCGAGGCCGGGTGGGTGACGGCGCGCCAGATCGAGGCCGCCCGTATCGCCATCACTCGCCACGTCAAGCGCGGCGGCAAGGTGTGGATCCGGGTGTTCCCCGACAAGCCGATCACCAAGAAGCCGCTCGAGACCCGCATGGGCAAGGGCAAGGGCAACCCAGAGGAGTGGGTGGCGGTGGTGAAGCCGGCGCGCATCCTCTACGAGCTCGAGGGCGTGCCGGCCGACGTGGCGGAGCAGGCGATGCGCCTGGCCTCGCACAAGCTGGGGATCAAGACCAAGTTCGTCACCCGTCATCACGAGCCGAGGTAAGCCGATGAAAGCGTCCCAGATGCGTGATCAGACGGTCGAGGAGCTGCTGGACAAGGAGCGCGACCTGTGCGAGCAGCTCTTCGCGCTGCGGCTGCAGAAGGTGACCGGCCAGCTCGAGAAGCCCTCGCGGGTGCGCGAGGTGCGCAAGGACCTGGCGCGGGTGCTCACCGTGCTGCGCGAAAGGCAAGGATAGGAGAGGCCATGGCTCGTACCAAGGAGACCAAGCAGCAGACCGGGAGCGGCGAAGCGCCGGCCGCCGGCCAGACCGCGGGGCTGGGAGAAGCGACTTCGGCGATTTCGGCGCCAGGGGCGACTCCGGCAGCGACAGCGGGCGGCGAGGCCGCCGCGACCCCGCCGGAGCCGGCTGCCCGCGCTGCCCGCCGCGTGCAGGTGAAGGTGGGCCGGGTGGTCAGCAACAAGATGCAAAAGACGGTCATCGTCACCGTGGAGAACACCACCACCCACCGTCTGTATCACCGCTACATGAAGAAGACCAGCAAGTTCGCCGCGCACGACGCGGAGAGCCGCTGCAAGGTGGGCGATACGGTGGAGATCGTCTCCAGCCGGCCCCTGTCCAAGAGCAAGCGGTGGCGGGTCCGCGAGGTCCTGAAGCGGGCCCAGTAGCGGGCCGGACGCGCGCCGGAACGATAGCGACAGAGGTCAACGACGATGATCCAGATGGGAACCTTGCTCGACGTGGCGGACAACTCGGGGGCGAAGAAGATCGCCTGCATCCACCTGCGGGGCGGCTCGGCCGGCCAGTATGGGCGGTTGGGCGACGTCATCACCGCCTCGGTGAAGGAAGCGGCGCCGGACGGCACCGTCAAGAAGGGGCAGGTGGTCAAGGCGGTGATCGTGCGTACCGTCAAAGAGCAGCGGCGCAAGGACGGCAGCTACATCCGCTTCGACACCAACTCGGCGGTGCTGGTCAACGACGCGGGCGAGCCGATCGGCACCCGTGTCTTCGGACCGGTGGCGCGTGAGCTGCGGGAGCGGCGTTTCATGAAGATCGTGTCGCTGGCGCCGGAGGTCATCTGACGCCTGCCGTAGCGGCCGGCGACGCAGGGGAGCGAGCCATGCAGAAGCTGAAGTTGAGGAAGAACGACCAGGTGCTGGTCACCGCCGGCAAGAACCGCGGCGCCCGCGGCCGCGTGCTACGCGTGCTGTCGGCCAGCGGCAGGGCGATCGTCGAGCACGTGAACATGATCAAGCGGCACACCAAGCCGAACCCCCAGAAGGGCATCCAGGGCGGCATCCTGGAGCGCGAGGCGCCGGTGGCGGTGTCCAACCTGAAGGTGATCTGCCCGGAGTGCGGCGAGCCGTCGCGGGTGGGGCGCAAGCGCCTGGAGGACGGGCGCGGCGTGCGGCTCTGCAAGCGCTGCGGCGCCACCTTCAGCTAGCGGAGCGAGAGAGACATCATGGCGAAGAACAGCGACGATTCGAATCCCGCCGGCGCCGGCGTCCCGGGCGAGAAGCCCGCGAAAGCCGAAAAGCCCGCCGGCAAGCCGGAAAAGGCCCAGCAGGCCGACGGCCATGCCGGCGACCCTGAGAAGCCGGCCAAGGGCGCCGACAAGGCTGCCAAGGGCCAGCACGGCGCGGGCCAGGCGGACCATGCCGGCGATTCCGACCCGAGCGGCGTGCCCGCTGCCAAGGCTGAAGAGCCTGCCGGCAAGGCCCAGAGCGCTGCATCTGCCGAGCCCGCCGGGCACGCCGAGAAGGCCGCCGCCAAGGCCGGCAAGCCCGCCGACCCGGGCGGCAAGCCCGCTGACCCGGGCGGCAAGCCCGCTGACCCGGGCGGCAAGCCCGCTGACCCGGGCGGCAAGCCCGCTGAAAAGACCGACAGGGCCGGGAAGTCGTCCGGCAAGTCGCAGGGTGCGGCAGCCGGCAAGGGCGGCGGCAAGAGGGGCGCCGGGGCGGCGCCGTCGGGACCGCATGCGCCCGAGCGCCGGGAGGGCTACGTGCCGCGTCTCAAGCACCGCTACCTCGAGGAGGTGGTGCCCAAGCTCAAGCGGGAGTTCGGCATCGAGAACACCATGGCGGTGCCGCGCCTCGAGCGGATCTCGCTCAACATGGGCATGGGAGAGGCGATCCAGAACATCAAGATCCTCGACGACGCGGTCGACGAGATGGGTGCCCTCGCCGGCCAGCGCCCGACCGTCACCCGCTCGCAGAAGTCGATTGCCGCCTTCAAGCTGCGCGCCGGCATGCCGATCGGCTGCCGGGTCACCCTGCGGGGCGAGCGCATGTGGGAGTTCCTCGACCGCTTCATCTCGGTGGCGCTGCCGCGCGTCCGCGACTTCCGCGGCGTGTCGCCGAAGAGCTTCGACGGCCGCGGCAACTACACCATGGGCATCCGCGACCACCTGATCTTCCTCGAGATCGACTACAACAAGGTCGAGCGCCCGAAGGGGATGAACATCACCATCGTTACCACCGCCGGCAATGACGAGCGTGCGCTGTACCTGCTGCGCGAGCTTGGCATGCCATTCGCCCGGCTTCTGGACAAGAACTAGGCTAGGAGACAACCGCAGTGGCCACCACCGCAAAGATCGCCAAAAACCTCAGGAAGCCCAAGTTCCAGGTCCGGCACCGGAACCGGTGTAGAGTATGTGGCCGCCCGCGCGGCTTCTACCGCAAGTTCGGCCTCTGCCGCATCCATCTCCGCGACCTGGCGCTGCAGGGATACCTCCCGGGCGTGATCAAGGCCAGCTGGTAGACCCGCGGACACCGGACGAGCCGCTAGGAGACTGATCGATGAGCATGACCGACCCCATCTCGGATCTGCTGACCCGGATCCGGAATGCCCACCTGTCGAAGCACGACCGGCTCGACGTGCCCAGCTCGCGGCTCAAAGTCGAGGTCGTCCGGCTGCTCAAGGAGGAGGGCTTCATCAAGAACCTGCGGGAGATCGAGCCGGCGGAGGGCGAGCACGTCGGCGTCATCCGCATTTTCCTGCGCTACAGCCCCGAGGGCACGCCGGCGATCAACCATCTCGCCCGGATCAGCCGGCCGGGGCGGCGGGTTTACCGCCGCGCCGACGAGATCCAGCCGGTGCGCAACGGCCTCGGGGTCGGGATCGTGTCGACGTCGCAAGGGCTGCTCACCGACCGCCAGGCGCGCGAGCGCCGCATCGGCGGCGAGCTGCTGTGCGAGCTCTGGTAGGAGACGAGCCATGTCGCGGATTGGAAAGATGCCGATCGCGGTCCCCAAGGGGACGCGCGTCGAGTTGAAGGACGGCCGGTTCATTGCCGAGGGACCGAAGGGCAAGGTCGAGCAGCAGCTCTTCGACGGCTTCCCGGTGGCGATGGACGACGGCGTGGTCACCATCACGAGAAGTGGCGACAGCGGCTCGGAGCGCTCGAAGCACGGCCTGCTGCGGGCGCTGCTCGCCAACGCGGTGCAGGGGGTTTCGGCAGGCTTCACTCGCCAGCTGGACATCGTCGGCGTGGGCTATCGCGCCGAGGTCAAGGGCGACCACGTGCAGTTCGCGCTGGGCTACTCCCATCCGGTGCTGTTCGACATCCCACAGGGGATCAAGATCGAGATCGAGCCCAAGATCAACCGGGTGACGGTGTCGGGGGCCGACCGTCAACAGGTCGGCCAGGTGGCGGCGGAGATCCGGCGCCTGCGCAAGCCCGATCCCTACAAGGGCAAGGGCATCAAGTACACCAACGAAGTGCTGCGCCGCAAGGTCGGCAAGGCAGGCGGCAAGTAGCGCGCCGTCAAGGAGCCGGGTGATGAGCGACCATGTGACCAAGCGGATGAAGCAGAAGCGGGAGCGCCGCCAGCGCGCCCACCTGCGGGTGCGGATGCGGGTGCACGGCACCGGCGAGCGGCCGCGGTTGGCGGTGTACAAGAGCCTGCGCTACATCTACGCTCAGGTGATCGACGACTCCCGCGGTGTGACCCTGGCGGCGGCCGCCTCGGCCGATCCGTCGGTGCGCTCCCAGCTCAGCAAGTCGACCGCCAGCCAGGAGGCGGCCAAGTTGGTGGGGGCGTTGGTGGCGGAGCGGGCGCGCGAGCGCGGTATCGACAAGGTGGTCTTCGATCGCGGTGGCTACATCTACCACGGCAACGTCAAGGCGTTGGCCGAGGCGGCGCGGGAGAAGGGGCTGCAGTTCTAGGGAGAAGGAGTAAATCTTGGCCAGGGAATTCGAGCGCGAGAGCGAGTTTTTCGAGCAGGTCGTCCACATCAACCGCGTCACCAAGGTCGTCAAGGGAGGCAAGAACTTCTCCTTCTCGGCGCTGGTGGTGATCGGCGACGGCAACGGCCGTGTCGGCTACGGCGCCGGCAAGGCGAAGGAGGTCCCCATGGCCATCCGCAAGGGGATCGAGATCGCCAAGCGCAACATGGTGCAGGTGCCGCTCAAGGGCACTTCGATCCCGCACGAGACGATCGGCGTCTTCGGCGCCGGACGCGTGCTGCTCAAGCCCGCCTCGGAGGGCACCGGCGTCATCGCCGGCGGCCCGGTGCGGGCGGTGCTCGAGACCGCCGGCATCCAGGACATCCTGACCAAGTCGCTGGGTTCGACCAACCCGCACAACGTGGTCAAGGCGACCTTCCACGCCCTGCTCAGCCTGCGCCAGGAGGACGAGGTGCGGCGCCTGCGCGGGCTGCCGCCGCTCGAAGGGGCGGCCCAGGCGGCGCCGCCGCCGGCGCGGGCGCGCCGGCCGCCGGCGCCGACCCACGGCGCTCCCCGACGCGGCGAGCGCGGCGACCGGGGAGGCGAGGGTGGGCGAGGCGGGGGCCGCGGACGTGGCGCCTCCGGCGGCGCACCGGCGCCAGCGCCGGCCGCCGCTCCGGTGGACACCCCGAGCCCCGCCGCCACGACGACGGCAAGCGCCGGAGCTCCGGCGGTGTCGCCGGCAGTGCCGCCAGCGCCGCCGGCGCCGGCAGCACCGACAGCAGCTACCGAGCCGGCCGCCAAGCCGGCGCCGGCAGAGGGCGCCGAATAGCAGCGGCCGCATGCCCACGGGCGCTCCCGAAGGGCGCGCCGGGTCCGGGAAGAGGTAAGAGGAAGCAGGAGCCCGCCGGCGCGGACAGGCCGCGCGGGCTGACCAGGAGACGATGAGATGGCCAGCAACCAGGAGACCGAGCAGAAGACGATCCGGATCCGCCAGGTGCGCAGCGTGATCGGCACCCGGCGGACGCACCGCGAGGTGCTGCGGAGTTTGGGCTTGCGCCGCATCCGTCATGAGGTGGTGCGCGCCGATTCGCCGGCGGTCCGCGGCGCCGTGGCCAAGGTCGGGTACCTGCTCGAGATCGTCGAGGAGAAGTCATGAAGCTGCACGAGCTGTCGCCGGCCAAGGGGAGCAAGCACGCGAAGAAGCGGCTGGGGCGCGGACCGGGGTCTGGCACCGGCAAGACCGCCGGCCGCGGCGAGAAGGGGCAGAAATCTCGCTCCGGCCATACCCATCGGGCAGGCTTCGAGGGCGGCCAGATGCCGCTCGTGCGGCGGGTGCCGAAGCGCGGCTTCACCAACATCTGGCGCACCGAATACACCGTGATCAACGTGTCGCAGCTGGCGAAGCTGGATCCGGCGGCGCTGGCGGCGAACGAGGTGACTCCCGACGTCCTGGTCGCTCGCGGGCTGGCCCGCTCCGGCCGGCCGGTCAAGGTGCTGGGCGTGGGCGACGTCGAGAGCGCATTCAAGGTCAAGGCCCATCGCTTCAGCAAATCCGCCCGCGCCAAGATCGAAGCGGCGGGCGGCAGCTGTGAGGAGCTTCCAGCGTGATCGAGAGCTTCCGCAACATCTTCGCCATCCCGGAGCTGCGCAAGCGCGTCCTGTTCACCTTTGGCCTGCTGGCGGTCTACCGCATCGGCTGCGCCATCCCGACGCCCGGCGTCGATCCGGCGGCGTTGCTGGCGTTCATGAACGCGCAGGCCGACTCGTTCCTCGGCTTCATCAACACCTTCACCGGCGGCAGCCTGCGGCGGATCGCCGTCTTCTCGCTCGGCATCATGCCCTACATCACCGCCTCCATCATCCTGCAGCTGCTGACGGTGGTGTGGCCGTACCTCGAGAAGCTGTCGAAAGAGGGCGAGCTGGGGCGCAAGAAGATCACCCAGTACACCCGCTACGGCACGGTGCTGATCTCGATCATCCAGGGGACGGGCATCGCCGTCTACCTCGAGAAGATGACCTCGCCCGGTGGCCTGGCGCTGGTGCCGCATCCCGGCTGGGCCTTCCGCGCCATGACCGTCATCACGCTGACCACCGGCACCGCCTTCGTCATGTGGCTGGGCGAGCAGATCAGCGAGCGCGGCATCGGCAACGGCATCTCGCTGATCATCTTCGCCGGTATCGTGGTGGGCTTCGTGCCGGCGATCGGCAACACCTTGAGCGGCCTGCAGCGCGGCAACCTCGACCTGCTGAAGATCATCCCGCTGGTGATCTTCATGGTGGCGGTGGTCGCCTTCATCGTCTACATGGAGCGGGCGCAGCGCCGCATCCCGATCCAGTACGCCAAGCGGGTGGTGGGCCGCAAGGTCTACGGCGGCCAGAGCACCTACCTGCCGCTGCGGGTCAACACCGGCGGCGTCATCCCGGTGATCTTCGCCGGCTCGGTGGTGACCATCCCGACGGTGCTGGCGAGCATGGCGCCCAACTCGCAGTGGGTGCAGGAGACCGCCAACTACATCAAGTATGGGCAGCCGATCTACTACCTGCTGCAGACGATCGCGATCGTCTTCTTCTCCTACTTCTACATCTCGATCATCTTCAACCCGGCCGACGTCGCCGACAACATGCGGAAGTACGGCGGGTTCATCCCGGGCATCCGGCCGGGCAAACGCACCTCCGAGTACATCGACCGCATCCTGACCCGCATCACCCTGGTCGGCTCGCTTTACCTGGCTGCGGTCTGCCTGCTGCCGGAGTTCCTGCTCACCGGCTTCCACATCGCCGGCATCCCCTTCGGCATCGGGCGGGCCCTGGATCCCTACTTCCCCGACTGGTTCAAGGAAGGCATGGGGATCAACTTCTACTTCGGCGGCACCTCGCTGCTGATCGTGGTCGGCGTCGCCATGGACACCATCCAGCAGGTCGAGAGCCAGCTGGTGATGCGCAACTACGAGGGCTTCATGAAGCGGAGCCGGATTCGTGGGCGACGGGGCTGAGACCGCCCCTCGGGCGGTCGCCGGGACAACCGCCGGTCAGGCGGTCGCTCCTGGAACAACCGCAGGTCAGGCGGTTGCTCCTGGGACAACCGCCGGTCAGGCGGTCGCTCCTGGGGCAGCCGCCCCGCGGGTGGTCGCTCCCCCCGAGACCGGCGTCGAGCCGGTCGCCGCCGGCCGCCCCATGCGGGTGGTGCTCCTCGGGCCGCCCAACGCGGGCAAGGGGACGCAGGCGGAGAGGATGAGCCGCCGGTTCGAGGTGCCGTGCATCTCGACCGGCGAGATGCTGCGGCGGGAGGCCGCGTCGGAGTCGCCGCTGGGGCTGCGGGTCAAGGGGATCATGAACGCGGGCGAGCTGGTGGACGACGACACCATGGCCGAGGTGGTCCGCGAGCGGCTGCACCAGGCCGATGCCGACAGGGGTTTCCTGCTCGACGGCTACCCGCGGACGCTGGCGCAGGCCGAGACGCTGGCCGGCATCCTGGCGGCGGCGGGCCGCTCCCTGGACGCGGTGCTGCTGATCACCGTGCCGGAGGACAGCCTGGTGCAGCGCGCCCTGGCGCGCGGGCGCGCCGACGACCGCGAAGAGGTGGTGCGGGAGAGATTGCGGGTGTATCGGGAAAAAACCGAGCCCCTGATCGGTTATTATAGGCGGCTCGGTCTCTTGCGGGAGGTCGATGGCCAGCCTTCCATCGAAGAGGTGGGCCGCCAGCTGCTGGCGGTCCTCGAGGCTCAGCATTCATGACAGTGCTCAAGACAAAGGGCGAGATCGACCTGATGGACGAGGCCAACCGCATCGTCCACCTGGTGCTTGCCGAGATGGAGCGGCTGATCGTTCCGGGCGTCACGCCGCGCGAGCTCAACCGGCATGCCGAGCAGGTGATCCGCGGCGCCGGCGCGGTGCCGGCGTTTCTGCACTACCGCGGCTATCCGGCGACGCTCTGCATCTCGGTCAACGACGTGATCGTCCACGGCATCCCCAACGACGTGCCGCTGCGCGAGGGGGACATCGCGGGGATCGACTGCGGCGTGGTCTACAAGGGTTACTACGGCGATGCCGCGCGGACCTTCGCGGTCGGCCGCATCGACGAGGCGTCGCGCCGGCTGCTGCAGGTGACGCGCGAGGCGCTGCTGCTGGCGGTCGAGCAGGTGCGGCCGGGGGCGCGGCTGTCGGACATCGGCCACGCGGTGCAGCAGCACGCCGAGAGTCATGGCTTCTCGGTGGTGCGGGAATTTTCGGGCCACGGCATCGGTACTGCGATGCACGAGGATCCGCAGGTGCCCAACTTCGGCGAACCCGGCAAGGGGCCGAAGCTGCGGCCGGGCCTGGTGCTGGCGATCGAGCCGATGGTCAATGCCGGCACGGCAGGGGTCAAGATGGACGCGGACGGCTGGACGGCGCGCACCGAGGACGGCTCGCGCTCGGCGCATTTCGAGTTCTCGGTGGCGGTCACCGAGCAGGGAGCCAGGGTGTTGGGGATTCAGGTCTAAATGTCGAAGAAAGAAGAAGCCATCGAAGTCGAAGCGACGGTGGTCGAGCCGCTCCCGAACGCGATGTTCCGGGTCGAGCTCGACAACAACAAGCACCAGGTGCTGGCCCATATTTCGGGGAAGATGCGCAAGCACTTCATTCGTATCCTGCCCGGCGACCGGGTGCTGGTGGAGCTGTCGCCGTACGATCTCAGCCGGGGGCGGATCGTCTACCGGCTGAAGTAGCCGGAAAGGAAGTGGCATCATGAAAGTTCGATCGTCGGTCAAAAGGATCTGCCCGAAGTGCAAGGTCGTCCGCCGCCGCGGTGTGGTGCGGGTGATCTGCGAGAACCCGAAGCACAAACAGCGTCAGGGATAGGGGTCGTCTATGGCACGCATCGCAGGCGTCGACCTGCCTCAGAACAAGGCAGTCTGGATCGGTCTCACCTATATCTACGGCATCGGCCGCTCGCGTTCCCAGGACATCCTGGGCAAGGCGGACGTGCCGACGACCACTCGCGTCAAGGAGCTCACCGAGGATGAAGCCCGTCGCATCCGCAAGGTGATCACCGACGAGGGTCGGGTCGAGGGCGACCTGCGCAAGGAGAACAGCCAGAACATCAAGCGGCTGATGGAGATCGGCTGCTACCGCGGGGTGCGGCACCGCAAGGGGCTGCCGGTCCGGGGCCAGCGCACGCAGACCAACGCCCGCACGCGCAAGGGGCCGCGGCGCGGCGCCGTGGCGGGCAAGAAGAAGGCGGCGAAGAAGTAGCCGCACTACGCGAGAGGACAGGGAAGCCAGATGGCGAAAGCGGACGGCAAGAAGGAGCGCAAGGGCACCAAGAAGAAGGACCGGCGCGTGGTCCCGCACGGGGTGGCTCACATCCAGGCGACGTTCAACAACACCATCATCTCGATCGCCGACCCGGAGGGCAGCATCGTCTCCTGGTCGTCGGCCGGGCGGATCGGCTTCAAGGGCTCCCGCAAGGGCACGCCCTTCGCGGCCCAGGTGGCGGCGCAGGCCGCCGGCAACAATGCCAAGGACGTCGGCCTGCGGTCGGTCGACGTGATGGTGAAGGGTCCGGGCGCCGGCCGTGAGTCGGCGATCCGCGCCCTGCAGGCGGCGGGGATCGACGTCAAGTCGATCAAGGACGTGACCCCCATCCCGCACAACGGCTGCCGGCCGCGCAAGCGGCGCCGGGTCTAGCGACCCTGGCAGCCTCGAAGAACACCGGCTGAGCTCTTGCCCCGGGTGTGCCGGGGCGCTCGCCGGGCGTCTTCCCCAAGCGAGCGAGCGCCGGCGCGCCTGGTCCCAGGCGACGCGCCGGTGCGAGCCCTTGAAATGGTGAAGTCCCCGTAGCGTCGGGGAGAGGACGTCAAGGAGAACACAGTGGCAAGATACACGGGACCCGTCTGCCGGCTCTGCCGCCGCGAACGGATGAAGCTGTTCCTGAAGGGCGACCGCTGCTTCAAGGAGAAGTGCGCGGTGGAGCGCCGCAACTTCCCCCCCGGCCAGCACGGCACCCGCCGTGGCCGCCGCACCCTGGGCTACGGCCTGCAGCTGCGCGAGAAACAGAAGGTCAAGCGCATCTACGGCGTGCTCGAGGCGCAGTTCCGCACCTACTTCGCGGAGTCCGACCGGCGCAAGGGGATCACCGGCGAGAACCTGCTGGTGACGCTCGAGCGGCGCCTGGACAACGTCGCCTACAGCCTCGGCTTCGCGGCGTCGCGCGCGCAGGCCCGCCAGTTCGTGCGCCATGGCCACGTGCTGGTCGACGGCCGCAAGATCACCATCCCTTCCTACCAGGTGAAGGGCGGCCAGACCGTGGCGGTCAAGGAAGCCAGCCGCAAGAACGCCTTCATCCGGTCGAGCGTCGAGACGGCGCGCGGCCGCGGCGTTCCGGACTGGCTGGACCTGGACGCCGAGAACGTCACCGGCAAAGTCATCCGCCTGCCGACGCGGGAGGACATCAAGCTGCCGATCCAGGAGCAGCTGATCGTCGAGCTGTACAGCCGCTAACCGCGCCGGACGCGGAGCTAAGGAGTCTCTATGCTTTGGAAAGGTTTCCAGCGCCCCAAGCGCGTTGAAGTCGATAGCGAGTCGCTGACCGCCACCTACGGCCGTTTCACCGCTCAGCCGTTCGAGCGGGGCTTCGCCACCACCGTCGGCAACGCCCTGCGCCGCTGCCTGCTGTCGTCGATCGAGGGTGCGGCGATCACCGCGGTGCACATCGAGGGGGTGCTGCACGAGTTCTCCTCGATCCCGGGGGTGCAGGAGGACGTCACCGACATCATCCTCAACTTGAAGCAGATCCCGATCCGCCTGCACGCGGAAGACGCGAAGGTGCTGACCATCGACGTCAACGGTCCGGGCACGGTCGCCGCCGGCCAGATGACCGAGGATCCGCAGATCGAGATCATCGATCCCACGGTGCACATCGCCACCCTCAACGAGGAGGGGCGCCTGAAGCTGCAGGCGCAGGTCAAGCGCGGCCGCGGCTACGTCGCCGCCGACCGCAACACCGACGAGGCGATGGGCATCGGCTGGGTGCCGGTGGATTCGGCCCACAGCCCGGTCCGGCGGGTCAACTACCGGGTCGAGGCGGCCCGTCTCGGCCAGACCACCGACTACGAGCGGCTGATCCTCGAGGTGTGGACCAACGGCACGGTGAGCCCCGAGCAGTCGCTGTCGCTCGCCGCGACGCTGCTCAAGGAGCACCTCGACATCTTCATCCAGAGCGAGGAGGGGCTGCGCCACGACGGCGGCGAGGTGAGCGAGGAGCTGGCCGGCCTCGACGCCCTGCTCGCCCGGCAGATCGACGAGCTGGACCTGTCGGTGCGCTCGGCCAACTCGCTGAAGAACGCCAACATCCACACCCTCCGCGATCTGGTGCGCCGCAGCGAGAAGGACATGCTGGAGACCAAGAACTTCGGCAAGAAGTCGCTCGAAGAGGTGCAGGAGGTGCTCGACAAGCTGGGCCTCTCGCTCGGCATGGAAGTGCCGGAGAGGTCGGGCAGCTCGGCTTCGGCCTAGTGGCGTCGCGCTCGGGGGAGGGGGAGGCCCCCTCCCTCCCGCGCGGACCCGTTGTGTCATAGGAGAGACGAGAGTATGCGCCACGCCGTCAAAGGCAGGAAGCTCGGCAGGACCACCTCGCACCGCGAGGCGCTGTTCCGCAACCAGTTGCAGTCGCTCATGGACCATGAGCGGATCATCACCACGCTGCCCAAGGCCAAGGAGCTGCGGCCGCTGGCCGAGCGGGTGATCACCCGCGGCAAACAGGGCACGGTCCATGCGCGGCGCTGGGCGCTGCGCTGGCTGCTGCGCCGCGACCTGGTCAAGAAGTTGTTCGACGACATCGCGCCGCGCTTCAGCGAGCGGCCGGGTGGCTATCTGCGCATCGTCAAGCTCGGGCCGCGCCAGGGCGACGGCGCCGAGATGGCGGTCATCGAGATGGTGGATCGCGTGGCGCCGGCGGCCGGCGACAAGGCGGACAAGGAGTCGGCGGCCAAGGGCGGCAAGCCCGCCAAGGGTGCCGGCAAGCCAGCCAAGGGTGCCGCCAAGAGCGCGCGGGGCGGCGCGGCGGAGAAGCCGGAAAAGCCCGCGAAGGGTGAGGACGGCGAGTCGGAGAAGAAGCCCGCGCGGACGGCGAAGGCGAAGGTGGCGAAGCCAGGGAGCAAGCCCGCATCGGATGGCGGCAAGGGCGGCGCCAGGGGCAAGCAAAAGCCCGACACGAAGCGGCCAACCAGCCAGCAGCGGCCGGGCGGCGGCCGCAAGCCCTCCGGTCCGCAGAAGACCGGGTAGGGCGGACCTCCACGCACTGCGGCCGGGCCTGGGGTCGAGCGCCCAGGCCCGCCGTGCGCGTCAGCGAGGCGAAGCCAGGTGCGGCGCCCTGCAATGTGTTGAATAATCCTGTCATGCCGGAAGCGGCGGCGGTGGCGAAGCGGGAGCGGCTGGGGCGCAACGTGGTGACGCTCGGCGGGGTGAGCCTGCTGACCGACGTCGCCTCCGAGATGGCGTACCCGCTTCTACCGATCTTCCTCACCACGGTGCTGGGGGCGAGCGCGACGGCGCTCGGAGCGATCGAAGGGGTCGCCGAGTCGATCGCTTCGCTCCTCAAGCTGGCCAGCGGCTGGCTGTCGGACCGGGTCTCGGCGCGCAAGCCCTTGGTGGTGATCGGCTACGGACTGGCGTCGTTGGTCAAGCCGCTCATCGGCCTGACCCACACCCTCGGCCAGGTGATGGCGATCCGGGTGACCGACCGGGTCGGCAAGGGCATCCGCACCTCGCCCCGCGATGCGCTGATCGCCGATTCGGTGGCGCCGGCGATCCGCGGCCGGGCCTTCGGCTTCCACCGCGCGGCCGACAACCTCGGCGCGGTGATCGGGCCGCTGATCGCCTTCGCCCTGCTGCGCTTCGGTGTAGGAGGCGGTGGCATCGACCTGCGGCGGGTCTTCCTGCTCACCGCCATTCCGGCTGGCCTGTCGGTGGCGCTGCTGGTGTTCGGGCTGCGCGAGGTGCCGCGCCGCGAGGAGCGGGAGAAGAAGGAGCGGACCTCCCGGCCGGTGGTGCGGTTGGGTGCCCAGGGCCTGGGCAGGCGCTTCTGGTGGCTCTTCGCCGTCGTGCTGGTCTTCACCCTCGGCAACTCGAGCGACGCCTTCCTGCTGCTGCGGGCGACTCAGCTCGGCGTCGCCCCGGTGCTGGTGCCGGTGCTGTGGGCGTTGCTCAACCTGGTGAAGGCATCGTTCAACGTTCCCGGCGGGGCGCTCTCGGACCGCTTCGGGCGGCGGCCGCTGCTGATCGCCGGCTGGGCGATCTACGCTGCCGTCTACCTGGGTTTCGGCCTGGCGGGCGCGGCCTGGCAGGTCTGGGCGCTGTTCGCGGCCTACGGGCTGTACTTCGGGGCGACCGAGGGAGTCGAGACTGCGCTGGTTGCCGATTTCGTTCCGGCGGACCGGCGGGGCGCGGCCTTCGGCTTCTACAACCTGGCGGTCGGCATCGGCGCCCTGCCCGCTTCGCTGATCTTCGGCGTGCTGGCCGATCGCGCCGGCGCCCAGGTCGCGTTCTGCTTTGGTGCGGCCATGGCCCTGGCGGCCGCGGTCGCCATCTGCTTCGTCGCCCCGCCCGGCCGGCCGCCGGCCGCCACCGCTGCCGCCGCGGCGCCGCTCGAGTAGTTTGTCCAGCGAACCGGCCTGACGGATCAGCCGTAGGCGACGCCCGGATACAGCAGGCGGATGGCGGCCAGCTGCACGGGGTAGTAGATCGGGTTGAAGAGCTGCCAGGCGACGATCAGGCCCAGCAGCGACATGTAGGGCTGGGCCATGATCGCGGCGTAGCGGTCGGCGGCGCTGCCATGGAGCAGGGCGGGGATCACCGCGCTGCCGTCGAGCGGTGGCAGCGGCAGCAGGTTGAAGATGCACAGCAGCAAATTGAGCGAGAACAGCAGCGACAGCGGCACCACCGCGCCACTCGCCGGCCCGGCGGCGGCGCTGGCGGTGACCTGGGTGAAGGAGATGCGCTCCGGCGGCTGGAACCACCCGGCGGCGATGCCGGCGCGGATCGCCAGGCCCGCTGCCAGCACCAGCGACAGGTTCGCCGCCGGCCCGGCGAGCGCCATCACCGCCGCCCGCTTGGGATAGCGCCGCGCCCAAGCAGGATCGTAGGGGGCGCTCGCCCAGCCCATCATCCAGCCGCGGGCAAAGTAGGTGATGAGCGGGATCGCCACCATCCCGATCGGTTCGCGCAGGATGTGCGGCAGCGGATTGAGCGTCACCTGGCCGCCGTGGTAGGCGGTGGGATCGCCGAGCCGGTAGGCGGCGAAAGCGTGCGATGCCTCGTGCAGCGTGGTCGAGAACAAGAAGACCACGAACCAGGTCAGGCCGAGGCCCACGGCCGCGAGCGTTAGCTGGGGATCGTGATCCACCGCGCCGGCTACCGGGCTACTGGGAGAGCGGCTACGCTCGGCTCAGGTACTTGTCTTCGCGGGTGTCGATGAGGACCCGGTTACCGACCTCGACAAAGGGCGGCACCTGGATGACCAGGCCGGTCTCCATCTTGGCAGGCTTGTAGGAGGCGCTGGCCGTCGCCCCCCGGAGGCTCGGCTCGGTATCGACGACCTCCAGGGTGACGGTGTTGGGCAGCTCGATGCCGACCGGCCGGTCCTCGTAGAAATCGACGGTGATCACCGTATTGGGCAGCAGGTAGAGCATGGTCGTGCCCAGTGTCTCGTCGTCCATGGTGATCTGCTCGTAGTTCTGCTGGTTCATGAAGTGATGCCCCGAGCCGTCCGAGTACAGGTACTCCATCGGGTTGGTGTCGAGGATCGCCCGGTCCACCTTCTCGGTCGAGCCGAAGCGGTGCTCGAAGCTGTTGCCGCTGCGCAGGCTGCGCATGCGGGCCTGGACGAAGCCGCGCCAGTTGCCCGGCGTGACGTGCTGGACGCTCATGATGCGGCAGACGTCACCCTCGAAGAGGATGCACATGCCGACCTTTACCTGGGTTGCCTGGATCAAGCTGGTTGGTCTCCGCTGCGCCGGCTGGCGGTTGGGTGGATGGAGCGCGCGGCGGCCCGCGGCGGGGCGCTCGCCCGAGCGTTACAGCATAGCATGCGCCATGGCTCCGGGGGCCGAGGGCTATTCCTGCTCCTCCCGCCGGTGCTTCGCCGCCTCGGCGACGATCTTGTCCTGCACCAGGCGCGGCACCTCCTCGTAGTGCGAGAACTCCATGTGGAAGCTCGAGCGCCCCTGAGTCATGGCCCCCAGCACGCGGGCGTAGTCGAGCATCTCGGCCATCGGCACCTGGGCGCGGATCACCTGGGCGCCGTTCTTCGACTCCATGCCCTGGGGCCGGCCGCGACGGTGCGAGAGATCGCCCATGATCTCGCCCATGAAGTCGTCGCTGGTGACGATCTCGACCTTCATCACCGGCTCGAGGAGGATCGGGCTGGCCTTCGCCATCGCCTCCTTGAACGCCAGCGAGCCGGCGATCTTGAACGCCAGCTCCGACGAGTCCACGTCGTGGTACTGCCCATCGAGGAGGCGCACCTTGAAGTCGACCACCGGGTAACCCGCGAGATAGCCGCGGCGGCGGGCATCCTGGATGCCCTTTTCGACCGCCGGCCGGAAGTTGTGCGGGATGGCGCCGCCGAAGATCTGGTCGACGAAGGCGAACTCCTCGCCGCGCGCCAGCGGCTCGATGGCGATCCTGCAGTCGGCGAACTGGCCGCGGCCGCCGGTCTGCTTCTTGTGCCGGCCGTGTCCCTCGGCGCCGTGCTTGATGGTTTCGCGGTAGTGGACCTTCGGCGGATGCAGGATGACGTCGACGTGATAACGGTGCCGCAGCTTGGCGACCGCGATCTCGATGTGCTGCTGGCTGGCGCCGTAGAGCAGGTGCTCGTGCGATTCGGCGTCGCGGCCGGCGCGCAGGCTCAGGTCCTCCTCCATCAAGCGCGCGAGCGCCTCGCCGATCTTCTCCTCGTCGCCCTTCGCCCTGGGCTCGACGGCGAAGGCCATGGCCGGCTCGGGGACCTCGACCCAGGCCAGGCGCTGCGGCCGCTCGCGGCTGGTCAGGGTGTCGCCGGTGGCGGTGGCCTTGAGCTTGGCGACGCCGCCGATGTCGCCGGCGATCAGCTGCGGCGTGGCGGCGCCGCTCTTGCCCTGCAAGGCCAGCAGGTGTCCGAGCCGCTCGGTCTCCTCGGTACGGGGATTGTAGACCGTCGAGTCGCTGTGCAGGGTGCCGGAGACGACGCGCAGCAGCGAGATCTTGCCGGTGAACGGATCGGACAGGGTCTTGAAGACCAGCGCCGCCGGCGGTCCGGCCGGGTCGCCGACGATCTCCACCGGCTCGCCACCCAGGTTGGTGGCGGGGAAGGAGAGGCGGTCGGCCGGCGACGGCAGGTAGGCGATGACCGCGTCGAGCAGCGCCGAGGGGCCGATGCCGTGGCCGCCGGCGCTCATGGTGAGCGGGAAGATCTGGCGGCGGGCGATGGCGCGCCGCAGCCCGGCCTCGAAGTCGTCCTGGGCGAGCGAGCCCTGTTCGAAGAAGATCTCCATCAGGCGGTCGTCGGTTTCGGCAACCGCCTCGAGCAACTGGGCACGCGCCAGTTCCGCCGCCTCGCGCAGCGCGGCAGGCTCGGCCGCGAGATCGGTGGCCGCGGCGCCCTTGCCGTTGCCGTCGCGGGTGAAGCGGTGGACCTGCTGGCGCACCAGGTCGACCACGCCCTCGAAGCCGTGCTCGCTGCCGACCGGCAGCTGCACCGGCAGCACGCTGCGGCCGAAGCTCTTCTGCACGCCGTCGCGGGCGCGCTCGAAGTCGGCGCGCTCGCGGTCCATCTTGGTGAGGTGGAACATCACCGGCAGTCCGAGGTCGGCGGCGGAGGACCAGACCTTCTCGGTGTTGACCTCGACGCCGGACACTCCCGAGACGGCCAGCAGGGCGGCGTCGGCGGCGCGCAGGGCGGCCCGGGTCTCGCTCAGGAAGATGTGGTACCCGGGGCAGTCGATCAGGTTGATCTTGTGCTGCTGCCAGGGGACGAAGCAGGCGGCCAGGCCGATCGAGATCTTGCGCTCGATCTCCTCGTGGTCGAAGTCGGTAAGCGTGTTGCCGTCTTCGACTCGCAGCAGGCGGTTGGTGACGCCTCCGGCGTAGAGCAGGGCGCTGACCAGGGTGGTCTTGCCGGTGTCGTTATGCCCCGCAACCGCGACGTTGCGGAGCTTTTCAGGACTGTCCGCTTGCATTCGTCTCGACCTCCATGAAGGGCACCGATGGGCTCGACAATATAGCATAGCGCCAGGCGGTGCCGGGTTCCGCGGGGCGATCTCGAGCCAGCGCCTAAACGTTGGAGAATGCGCGGGTTATCGAGGGGGCCCCAATCCCGGTGGGGTTTGACTCGCGGTCGCGGCCGGCCTAGAATCGGGGAAACGAACTGCCGCCGCCATGCAGCCTTTCTCACCTAGCAAGCTGGGCCGATACGAGATCGTCGAGGAGATCGGCAAGGGGGCGATGGGTGTCGTCTTCCTGGCGCGCGATCCGCTGATCGGCCGCCTGGTGGCGCTCAAGACCTTCCGCATCGGCTACTCGTTCAAGGATGCCGAGCTCGAGCAGTTCCGGGCGCGGTTCATCCGCGAGGCGCAGAGCGCCGGCATCCTGTCGCACCCCAACATCGTCACCATCCACGACGTGGTCGAGCGCGGCGACGAGGGCCTGGCCTTCATCGCCATGGAGTACGTGCGCGGCACCAACCTCAAGTCGGTGCTGCAGGAGCCGGAGCGGCCGGCGCTGACCTACGTCTGCGACATCCTCACCCAGATCGCCGACGGGCTCGACTACGCCCACTCGTGCAAGGTCATCCATCGCGACATCAAGCCGGCGAACATCCTGATCACCACCGATCACCGGGCGAAGATCACCGATTTCGGCATCGCGCGGCTGGACACCTCGAACCTCACCCAGGAAGGGCAGCTGCTCGGTACCCCCAACTACATGTCGCCCGAGCAGATCATGGGGCGCGACGTGGACCATCGCGCCGACATCTTCTCGCTCGGGGTGGTGCTCTACGAGATGGTCACCCGTCACAAGCCGTTCCAGGGCGACAACCTGACGATGGTGAGCCACCGCATCGTCTACGACCCGCCCACCCCTCCGGGCGAGTACACCGGCGACCTGCCGCCCGGTGCCGAGCAGGTCCTCGCCAAGGCGCTGCAGAAAGAGCCGGGGCGGCGCTACCAGCGGGCGCGGGACATGGCGGACGATCTGCGGCGGGTCCTGGGCAGCGTCGGCGTGCGCGACACGCTCAACGAGACCCAGAGCCTGTCGACCACCGCGGTCCTGCCGGCGCACTTGCTGCGGCCGGCGGCCTCGGCCGGTCCGGGCGCGCCCGCCTGGACGACACCGCCGGCGCCGGCACCCCGGCTGACTTCGGCGCCGGTGGCGGCCGCGCCGGCGGTGTCGGGTGCCGCGGGTGCCGCGGGTGTCCCGTATGGCGCGCCGGCGCCGATGGCCGCGCCGGCCGCCTATCCCGCGAGCGCCGCCGGCGGTCCGGCGCTGCCGGCCGCGGTAGCGCTGCCGGCGGCCGTCGTGCTGGCTCCCGCGCGGCGCCCATCGCTGTGGCGGCGCCTGACCGGTCCGAAGCCCGGTCCACTGGCTGCCGGCGCCGGCGACGGGGCGCCGGCGGCGGCATCGGCGGCATCGGCGGCGGTGCTGGTGGATACCACGCCGCTGCCGTTCGCCATGGCGCCGGGCACCGCCGGCGAGGCGGCGCCGCCCGCGCCTGCGGCGACCATGGCGCCCGCGCCAGTGCCGCCAATGCCGAGGCCAGTGCCGCAACTGGCGCCGGCCCCGCCGGCCCCGCCACCGGCATCGGCCACACCCGGCGATGCCGAGGCTTCGACGGCCCTTCCCGCTCCGGCCCCGCCGGCGCCGTATCGCTACGGCACGCGGCCGCACGTGGTGCCGCCAGAGCTGCTTGCGGCCGGCGCGGCCGCCGCCCCGGCCTCGGCGCCCTCGGCGCCGGCACCCGGTGCGGCGCCCGCGGTGCCGGCTTCTCCGGCCCTACCGGCTGGCCTCGCCGGTCAGCCCGGTCCGGCGCCTGCGACCTCCGCGCCGCCGTTGACTCCGGCCGCCTCGCTGCCGTCGACGCCGCAAGGTCCAGCCACGCCCACGATCTCCGAGGCGGCGCCGCCGCCTGTCTCGGCCGCGGCAGCCGCTGTGCCGGCCGTGCCAGCCGTGCCCACGCCGCAAGGGGCGCAGGCTCCTCTCATTGCTGCCGGCGAGGATACGGCCGCCGCCGCGGCGGCGCCGCCGCGCATCGATCGGCCGCCGGCCGCGCCGGGGCGGGGGTTCCTCGCCGTGCCCTCGCCGGTGGGGCTGGTGGTGGCGGTGGCGGCCGGTCTCGCGGTGGGGTTGATGCTGGCAGGCGGCCTCTACCTCGTGGCGCGGGCAGGAGAGCCGCCGGCCGCCGCGAGCGCTCCGGCCGGGCGCACCGCGGCGGCGCAGGCGATCCGCATCCAGGTCTTGGGGCTGCTTCGCGATGGCCGGCGCCGGCTCGACGGCGGCGACGCCGACGGCGCCGTGGCGGCATTCCGTGCCGCCGAGCAGCTGGTGCCCGGCCGGCAGGGCCTGCGCCGGCTGCGCGAAGCAGCCGAGCGCCAGCAGGGCGACCGCCAGCGGCGGCTCGATCAGGAACGGACGATCGGCGCCAAGCTCGAGGAAGGGCGGCTGGCGCTGGCCGGCCGCCACTACGACGAGGCCGAGGTCGCGGCCCAGGCAGTGCTGACGATGAGCCCTGGCAACACCGTCGCCGAGGAGATCCTGGCGGCGGTGAAGGCCGGGCGCATCCGCACGCGGGACCGTCTGGCAGCCCTGCCGCGCCCGCCGGCGGTGGCCGCCACGCCGGCCCTCCTGCCAGCCGCCGCTCCGGCCGTCGCGCCGGCCGCGGCGCCGTCGGCGGCAGAGCTCAAGGATGCTTCCCTCGAGCTGGCGTTCTTCTCAGAGCTGCCCGAAGGGACGCTGATCCTCTACGTCAACGACCGCAGGGTGTTGCAGGAGTCGTTCCGCTTCTACGAGAAGACAGGCCTGTTTCACCGGGCGCACCCGGAGACCGGCTGGGTGCGCCGCAGCTTCAGCGTCAAGGCGGGCAACGCCAACATTCGTCTCTACGTCACGCCGCACGGCAGCGCCGCGGTGGTGCGTACGTTCGCCGGCAACTTCACCGGCGGCACCTCCCGCCGGCTCGACGTCAAGCTGACCGGCAGCGGCGAGATCACGGCGCAGCTCAACTGAGCGGCGAGCGCGCCCTCCCCCGCGCCGGTCACCCGGGTGCGGTCGCGGCCAGGGAGCGCACCGCCACCTCGCCCAGGGGTTCGAGCTGTGGCCGCAGCAGCTCGGCGGGACCGACGGCGACGATCGCCGAGCTCTCGGGCTGGAGGTGCCGCCGAGCCACCGCCTGCAGCTCTTCGCGGGTCAGGGACGCGATGGCGCGCCGCCAGCGGTCGTGATGATCGTCGGGAAGCCCGTAGATGCCCAGGTCGGCAAGCCGTCGCGAGATGTCGCCGATGCTCTGGGCGGTGTAGGGGAAGACTCCCAGCATGTAGCTGCGGGTCTCTTCCATCTCCTCGGCGCTGACCGGTTCGTCCCGGATGCGGCGCAGCTCGGCCAGCACCTCGCCGGCGGCGGCGCCGGTCGATTCGGTGGCCACCGCGGCGCTCACCACGAAAGGGCCGGGGCCCAGCCGGCCCGCGAAGCGGGAGGTCGCGCCATAGGTATAGCCGTGCCGCTCCCGCAGGTTGAGATTGATCCGGCTGGTGAACTTGCCGCCGAGCAGGGTGCTCAGGAATCCCAGCGCGATGAAATCCGGATGGCTGCGCGGCACCGCGGCGTGCCCCAGCCGGAGCTCGGTCTGGGCGGCGCCGGGTCGATCGATCACGTGCAGCCGCAGCCCCGGCAGGCGGATCGGCCGGATGTCCGGCCGGTCGGGCGCCGCGGCGGCGGCCGGCGCCGCTGCCAGCGCTCCGTCCGCCAGCGCCGCGCTGGCCGCGGCCAGCAGCGCCTCGGGATCCAGGTCGCTCACCGCGATCACGATCGCGTTCTGCAGCCGGTAGCGCCGCCGGTAGAAGTCGAGCATCTCGTCGCGACCGAGCGCGGTGATCGAGGCTTCGGTGCCATGCGCCGGATGCGCGTAGACGGTGCCCTCGTAGATGGCGGCGGCGAGCTGCTCGTCGGCGATCACGCCCGGCTGGTGCCGCCGGCGCAACAGCTCGTTGAGGCGCTGCCGCCGCAGGCGCTCCACCTCCGCCTCCGGGAAGCTCGGAGCGGTCGCCACCTCGGCGAGCAGGCGCAGACCTGCCTCGAGGTGGCGCGACAGCATCAGCACGCCGACGTAGCCGATGTCCCAGTCGGCGCCGGTGCCGAGCTGTCCGCCCAGGCGCTCGATGCTGCCGGCGATCTCCATCGCATCGCGTCCGGCGGCGCCCTCGTCGAGCAGGGCGGCGGTCAGGCTGGCGAGCCCTTCGCGGCCGGCTGGGTCGTGCTCGGCCCCGGCCGCGGCCAGCAGCTCGACGCTTGCCAGCGGCACGCCGGGCAGCCGCGCGGCGTAGGCCGTCACTCCCGGCGCGAGCTGGCGGCGGACGAAGGGCGGGAAGCGAAAGGGGTGGACTTCGCCGGGCGGCGGCGGCGCCGAGCGGTCGGCGGCGAGGGTTCGCCTGGGGGCGGTCACGGCACCACCGTCACCACGACGCGCTGCTCCTCGCCCAGCCAGCCGGCGGCGAGCTCCTGCAGCTCCCCGGCGGTGACGCCGCGGTAGCGGTCGGCTTCGCCTGCCAGGCGGCCGGGATCGTCGAAGTAGGTGGTGTATTGCGAGAAGCTGTCGGCGCGGTTGCTCAGCAGCTCGAGTGCGCTCCAGTAGTCGGTGAGGATGCGGCTGAGCGCCCCACCCAGCTCGTCGGCGTCGGGCGGCACGGCGGCGGCGCGGGCCAGGTGGTCGCCGATCGCCGCCTCGACGGCGGCCGGCTCGACTCCGGGCCGGACCGTCGCCACCACCGTGAAGTCGCCGACCGCCTCGAACGGGTTGACGTAGGCGCTCACGTCCTGGGCGATCTGGCGCTCGTAGACCAGGTCGCGGTACAGGCGGCTCGACTTGCCGCCGGCGAGGATGCCCGCCAGCAGGTCGCCGGCGTACCAGAGCCGGTGGCCGAACGCCGGGATGCGGCAGGCGAGATAGATCCGCGGCAGGCGAACGTCGTCCGGCAGCAGCGCGCGGCGCTCGCCAGCGGCCGCGGGCAGTGGCGGCGGATCCGCGACGCCCGCGGGCAGTGGCGGGACGGGCTGGCCGGCAGGGATCTCGCCGAACCAGGAGTCGATGCGCTCGAGGGCCGCGCCGGGATCGAAATCGCCGGCCAGGGTGAGCACCGCGTTGTTGGGCGCGTAGTAGGTGCGGAAGAAGGCCCGCACTTCGTCGAGGGTGGCGGCGGCGATGTCATCCATGTAGCCGATCACCGGCCAGTGATAGGGATGGTCGCCCGGGTAGAGCAGCTCGCGCAGGCGCTCGGTGGCGAGGCCGTAGGGCTGGTTCTCGATCCGCTGCCGGCGCTCGTTCATCACCACCTGGCGCTGGGTCTCGAGGTTCTCGGCGGTGATCGCCGGCAGCAGGAAGCCCATGCGGTCGGATTCGAGCCAGAGGCCCAGCTCGAGCTGGTGCGCGGGCAGGGTCTCGTAGTAGTTGGTGCGGTCGAACCAGGTGGAGCCGTTGGCCACGCCGCCGACCTGCTGGACGTACCGGAAGTGGTCGTTGGTGCCCACGTGCTCGCTGCCCTGGAACAGCATGTGCTCGAACAGGTGAGCGAAGCCGGTCCGGCCGGGGCGCTCGTTCTTGGACCCGACGTGGTACCAGATGTTGATCGTCACCAGCGGCAGCGAGGGGTCCGGATGCAGGACCACCCGCAAGCCATTGCCAAGGGTATGACGGGTGAAGGGGAGGTCGGCGATGGGGCTCGAGGTCATCAGGGGGATGAGGGATCTGGGATCATGGGGGCAAGAGGCGGTTCCAGCCGGCGCCTGTTGGTGAGCGGGCAGTGTACGGAGCGGTGTCCGCGGGTGTCAAGGCGCGTCCCTAGAGATGCAAAGGGTGGGGACCTATGGCACTGCATATGCAATACGTCTGCAGCAATTGCGCTGCTCGGGGCGAGGCGCACCGGCTCCGCGGCGACGCTCCGCTCCAGGTCAGCGATGAACACGTACATGGCCGCACCGCACTCGCCGACGAAGTCGATCCTTCTCGAGCGCGATCTTGCCGTGCCGATGCGAGACGGCACCCGGCTGTTCGTGAACCTTTTTCGTCCTCCGGCCGAGCGGCCGCTGCCGGTCATCATGTCGGTTACGCCATACGGCAAAGATCAACTGCCGGACCGCCTGGCGCCTTTCTTCATGCGCCTTTCAGGGGTCAGGTTCGGTAGCGTCGAGTGTTCGCGCCTGACGGGCTTTGAAAGCCCGGATCCGGCCTACTGGGTCCAACAGGGATATGCCGTTCTGCAGGCGGATGCGCGCGGCATGCACAGATCCGAGGGCGAAGCGGGCGTGCTGAGACCCAAGGATGCGGAAGACTACTACGACCTGATCGAATGGACGGCTGCCCAGGCGTGGTGCACGGGCCGGGTGGGGCTCATGGGAGTCTCGTATCTGGCCATGTCGCAATGGTGCGTGGCCGCCCTCAGGCCACCTCACCTGAGTGCGATTGTCCCGTGGGAGGGTGTCACCGATCTGTACCGCGAACTCGCGTTCCATGGCGGCATACCCGAGACCAGGTTCGTGCCTACCTGGTTCAAGATGCGGATCAAGCGAGGGCGCAATCGCCGTTTCCCACTGGCGGAGGATTTCCTCGCGGAAAGAGAGCGCCATGGCCTCGATGACGAGTACTGGGCGATGAAACGGCCCATCCTCGAGAATATCGAGGTGCCCGCCCTGGTATGCGCCAATTGGTCCGATCATGGGCTGCACACGCGCGGCTCGGTCGCGGGGTTCGAGCGCATCTCGTCAAAGCAAAAATGGCTGTTCACGCACGGGCGGAAGAAATGGGAAACCTTCTACGGTGAGGAGGCGCTCGCGTGCCAGAAAAGATTCCTGGATCATTTCCTGCTGGACCTCGACAACGGACAGCAGCGAGTGCCGAGGGTGCGCCTGGAGATCCGGAAGGCCTACTATCGACAGGACGTTCGCCACGAGGAGGGCTGGCCGCTGCCGTCGGTCGAGCCGCTGCCGCTTTATCTTTGCGCGCTTACCGGGCGTCTGCAAAGCGAACCGGTCACTGCCGAGGGGAAGGTGCGGTATCGACCTGCGAGCAGCGGCGGCAGGGCAGCCTTTGCGCTGACCTTCGAACGCGCGGCCGAGCTGGTCGGCAGCATGCGTTTGAAGCTCTGGGTCAGCACCTCCGAGGGTGACGATCTGGACCTGTTCGTGGTGCTGCACAAGCTCGATGCCGCTGGGCGAGAGGTCTTTTTCTCCGGGTACAGCGGCTATCGGCACGATGCGGTCGCCAAGGGATGGCTGAGAGCTTCACACCGTGAGCTGGACGCCTCGCGCGGCACGCCGCTGCGGCCATGGCACCGCCACGCCCAGGTTCAAAAGCTGCGTGCGGGCGACATCGTGTCGGTGGAGATCGAGATCTGGCCATCGGCCACGCTCTTCGAGGCCGGTTCCGCCTTGCAGCTGACGATCCAGGGCCGCGATGCGGCGAGGTACCCGGCTTTTGGTCATCGCCAGCTCGTCAACCATGGCTGGCACACCATCTTCACGGGAGGGTCTTACGATTCGTGCCTGGTGGTGCCGCTGAACGACCGGACTTTCGGGTCGCGAGGTGATGGAGCTCCGGCCAGAGGCTGACGGCGAGCGGCCCTCCGACTGGTCCATCCGAGTCGGAGGGCGCTGCACGCGGTCAGGGCATGCACGAAGGCTCTCAAGCGCGAGACGAGGCCGTTCCGGTGGGGTGATAGCCCTTGCATTACGCTGGGTTACCGCCTATGCTATGGGCCATGACCTACCTCACCGAGCGGCAGAAAGAGATCCTGGAGTTCGTCCACGAGTACCGGCGGGAGCGGGGTATCGCGCCGACACATCGCGAGATCTGCGACCGTTTCGGCTACTCCTCCTACGGCACCGTGTACAAGCACCTGAAGCTGCTGCAGGACAAGGGCTTCCTGCGCCGGGACTGGAACCAGAAGCGCGGCATCGAGCTGATCCGCGCCATCCCGGGTGGTCCCGGAGACGGGCCGCCGGGGAGCGATCACGACCTGCCGTTCTACGGCCGCATCGCCGCCGGCCGGCCGATCGAGGCGGTGAGCGGCAACGAACGGGTCACCGTTCCCGCCCACCTGCTCTCGTCGCGCGCCGCCGCTCCGGCCGACGCCTCCAACCATTACGTGCTGCGCGTGGTCGGCGACTCGATGGTCGAGGATGGCATCCACGACGGCGATTTCGTCATCGTGCTGCGGCGGGAGGTGGCCGAGCCCGGCGAGATGGTGGTGGCGCTGGTAGGGGACGAGGCCACCCTCAAGCGCTTCTACCCGGAGGGCACCATGGTGCGCCTGCAGCCGGCCAATCCGAACATGCAACCGTTCCGGGTGCCCGCCCGCGACGTGCGGGTGCAGGGTGTGGTGGTCGGACTGATGCGGAAGTTCTAGTCGTACCGCCGAGCCGCGCGCCCCATCGCTCGCATTTCCGCGTGGGGAGCCGCGTGCGGATCGCTTAGGCGGTGTAATCTGGCGCCCTCCGATGCGCCAGCTGCCCCTCCTGCCGCTCGCCCTCTTCGCCGCCACCTATCTGGGGCTGGCCGCGGGCCGCATCCCGCGGCTGGCGCTCGATCGCACCGGCTGCGCCTTGCTCGGCGCCATCGCTTTCCTCGCCAGCGGCACGCTCGATCTCGGCCAGGCCACCGCCGGCGTGGACACCGCCACCCTCGCCGTGCTCTTCGGCATGATGCTCCTGTCCCAGCAGTACCAACTCTCCGGCCTGTATACCGTCATCGGCCACCGCCTTGCGGGAATGCGCAGCCCGCGCCGGCTGCTGGCCGGGACCATCGTGGTGGCCGCCGGGCTCTCGGCCCTGCTGACCAACGACGTGATCTGCTTCGCGCTGACGCCGGTCCTCGCCGGCGCCCTGCTCGCCTCGCGCCGCAACCCCGTCCCCTACCTGCTCGCTCTCGCCGCGGCGAGCAACCTGGGCAGCGCGCTCACCCCCATCGGCAACCCGCAGAACATCCTGATCGCCCAGCGGCTGCATCTCCGGTTCCTCCCCTTCGTCGCCGCCTGCGCGCTGCCGGTCGTCCTCTCCCTGGTCCTGCTCTACCTCCTCCTCGCCCGCCGGGTGCGCGAGGATTCGACCGACAGCATGACCAGCGCCAACGCCGGCGGCGCCGCTCCGCTCGCCGCCGGAGAGCTCCTCGATCCGGTGCTCGCCGCCGCAGCCGGCGAGAGCCGCAATCCGGCGCTCGCCGCCAACGGTCTCCAGCCGGTGCCCGGAACTGCCTTCGCCGCGGCCGGCCCCGGCATCCTCGCCACGCGCTGGCCGGCGATCAAGGCCGTGGGCCTGACCGTGCTCGCCGTAATCCTCTTCCTCTCGCCGGTGCCGGCCGCGCTCACCGCTCTGGGAGTCGCCGGCGGCGTGCTGCTCAGCCGGCGGGCCGCGACGCGGGCGCTGCTCGAGGCGGTGGACTGGCCGCTGCTGGCGCTCTTCGTCAGCCTCTTCGTCGTGGTGCGGGGCTTCGAGCTGTCGGGATGGGCGGCCGCCGCGGCGACGGCGCTGGCGGCGCATGGTGCCGGCCTCTTCCATCCGGCGGCGCTGGTCGCCGTCGCCGCCGTGCTGAGCAACCTGGTGAGCAACGTGCCGGCGACGATGCTGCTGCTGCCGCTGGTCGACCACCGCCCCGCCACCGGCTATGCGCTGGCCCTCGCCAGCACCTTCGCCGGCAACGCGCTGCTGGTGGGCAGCATCGCCAACCTGATCGTCGCCGAGCGGGCGGCGGCGCTCGGCATCCGGCTGAGCTTCCGCGAGCACCTGCGCCTGGGCCTGCCGCTCACCCTGGCCTCGCTGGCAGTCGCCGCGGCGACTGCCGCGATGTGGAGGTGACGGCCCACGCTGCCGGCCGCGATGGCGAAGGGGCGCGCGCGGTCAGCCGAGCTGCCGCAGCGCCGCGGCCAGCCGCGGCATGGCGGCCTCGATGTCGGCTTCGCTGGCGGCGCCGACGCTGAGCCGGAACCAGCCGTTCTGGTGCGGGAAGTCGAAGGCCTGGAACGGCACGACGCCGATGCCGGCAGCTTCCAACACGTAGCGGCGGATGTCCTCGTTGGTGACGATCTCGGCACCCTGCGGCGTGCGGCGGCCGAACGGCTGCATGCGGGCGGTGAGGTAGATCGCGCCCATCGGCGGGATGCTGTCCGCCGGCAGGCCCGCCGCCTTCATCGCCTGGAAGCCGGCGTGCAGCCGATCGAGGCGAGCTTCGATGCCGTGCCGGAACCCGGCCAGGTAGACGCCCGTCGCCGCCGGATCGTCGAGCACCTCGACCGTCGCCAGCTGCTCGGCGCGCGGCGCCCAGGCGCCGACGTGGCCGAGCACCGCCGACATGCGGCCGATGATGTCCGCCGGCCCGACCGCCCAGCCGACCCGCAGGCCGGTGGCGGCGTAGGACTTGCTGATGCCGTCGATCATGACGGTGTAGCGGGCCATCTCGGGCACCAGCCCCGGCGGCGTCACGTGCCAAGTGTCGCCAAAGCAGAGCTGCCAGTAGATCTGGTCGTACATCAGGTAGAGCGGGCGCTCGCCGCGCCGTTGCCGGCCCTCGTTCTCGTCGAGCACGGCGGCGCAGATCTCCTCGAGCACCTCCGGCTCGAAGACCGTGCCGGTGGGATTGAGCGGCGAGTTCAGGCAGAGCATGCGGGCGCCGGCGAGCTGCTCGCGCAGCGCCGCCGCGGTGGGCAGGAAGCGCTCGCCCGCGGTGCATTCCACCGGCACCTCGCAGCCTTGCACCAGGTGCACGTAATGGTTGTTGTTCCAGCTCGGGACCGGAAAGACGATGCGGTCGCCGGGATCGCAGAGCGTACGGAACAGGCAGTAGATCGCCGGCCGCGCGCCGCCGGCGATGAGCACCGATTCGATCGGGTACCGTAAGCCGAGATCGCGCTCGTAGAAGCCCTGCACCGCCCGGCGCAGCTCGGGCATGCCGGTGGCGGGCGGGTAGTTGGTCTCGCCGCGCTCGAGGGCCCTGGCGACGGCGGCGCGCAGGTGCTCCGGGATGGGGAACTGCCGCGGGTCGAAGTCGCCGACCGTGAGGTCGCAGATGACGCGCCCGCCGGCGCGCAGAGTCCGCATCTCGGAGGCGATCTTCAGGATCTCCGAGCCGACCAGCGTGGCGGCGTTGCTCGACACGCGGCCGCGGGGGTGCGGGCCGGCCTCGCGGGCCAGGGTCGTCAGGTCGGCGACGGTGCTCTCGACTCGGGCTTTGGCCATGTCCCCACTATGCCACAAAGCCGCCGGCCGAGGCAGGCGTCCCGGGGGTATTTCCAGTGGCTCAGAGCGGCAGGGCGAGCTGCGGCGCCGGCGCGCCAGGAGCGGTGCTCTTGCCGCCTTCGAGGTCGAGCAGGAGACGCTTGAGCTCGAGGCCGCCGCCGTAGCCGGTGAGCGAGCCGTCGGAGCCGATGACGCGGTGGCAGGGGATGACCACGGCGATCGGGTTGCGCCCGTTGGCGCGGCCGACGGCGCGGCATGCCGTGGGGCGTCCGATCGCCTCGGCGACCTCGGCATAGGACCGGGTCTCGCCGTAGGGGATGGCGACCAGGGCCTCCCAGACGCCGCGCTCGAAGGCGGTGCCGTGCGGCGCGAGCGGCATGGTGAACTCGCGGCGCGTGCCGGCGAAGTACTCGGCGAGCTGCTGCCGGACCGCAGGCAACGGCGGCAGCTCGGGCCGGCGCACGGCGCCTTCCGGCACCGCGGCGCGGGCGGCCGCGGCCGAGCCAAAGAGCAGCAGCCCGACCAGCGAGCCGCTGGCGGCCGTTGCCAGGACCGCGAAGGACGCGGCGGTGCCGGTGGCGGGGATCTCGATCAGGTCGTAGGTGAGGTCGGCGCTCATCGCGAGGGTGTGCCCGGCCTGGGAGCACTCCGGCGCCGGCCTGGCGCGGGTGCGGTCCGGCCGGATCCATCCTAAGAGATGCGCGCGCCGAAGGCGAGCCCGCCGGCGGATTAGGCGGGCCGCACGCGGTCTTGTAGAATTGGCTCGAAACCGGATCCGCCATGGAACTAGACCGCTTGCTGAAGTTGATGACGGACAAGGGTGCATCCGACCTGCATCTGAAGCCGACCCGTCCGCCGCTGCTGCGCATCTCCGGCAAGCTGATCCCGATCGATCTGCCGGCGATCACCCCCGACGAGATGTCGCAGATGCTCCACGGCATCCTCACCGCGCCGCAGCGCAACAAGCTCGACGAGCGGTTGTCGGTGGACGTCGGCTACGGGGTCAAGGGCCTGGCGAGGTTCCGCGGCAACATCTACGTGCAGCGAGGGAGCCTCGCCGCCTGCTTCCGACGGGTGCCGTTCCAGATCAAGAGCCTCCAGGACCTCGACCTGCCGCCGGTCATCGACGAGTTCTGCGATATGCCGATGGGCCTGGTGCTGATCACCGGCCCGACCGGCAGCGGCAAGTCGACCACCCTGGCGGCGATGGTCCGGCGCATCGCCACCTCGCGGCCGGTGCACATCATCACCATCGAGGATCCGATGGAGTTCCTGTTCACCGACGACGTTGCCTCGGTGTCGCAGCGCGAGGTCGGCACCGACACCATGGCCTTCTCCGAGGCGCTGCGCAACGCCATGCGTCAGGATCCGGACGTCATCATGGTGGGGGAGATGCGCGACCGCGAGACGGTCTCGACCGTGATGACCGCCGCCGAGACCGGTCATTTGGTGTTCTCGACGCTGCACACCAACAGCGCGCCGCAGACCGTCGACCGCATCCTCGACACCTTTCCCGCCGACCAGCAGGGGCAGATCCGCACCCAGCTGGCGCAGGTGCTCAAGGGCGTGGTGTCGATGAAGCTGGTGCAGCGGCAGGATGGCAAGGGGTTGGTGGCGGCGCTCGAGATCATGCGCGCCTCGCCGAAGATCTCCAAGATGATCGAGGAGGGGGAGACCGCCAGCTTGCACGAGGAGCTGGAGTCGTCGGTTGGCTACTACCGCATGCAGTCGCTCAACCAGTGCCTGCTGGCGCTGCTGGTGCACGGCACGATCAGCTATGCCGAGGCGATGCGGCAGGCGTCCGACCCCGAGGACCTCTCGCTCAAGCTGCGCAAGATGTTCCCGATGATCGAGGAACGAGGAGGCGACATGAGCCCGGTGACTTCCGATTTCTCCCAGATCGTCGAGCTGCAGCAGTTCAAGCGGCTGTACGAGGAGCAGGAGGAGAAGACCAAGCTCCGCCTGGCGGAGAAGGAGGAGGAGATCGAGCACCTGCAGGAGATGACGCGGTCGCGGGATCAGCAGCTCGAGGAGTTCCAGGCGCGGATGCAGGAGATGGTCCAGGACCGCGAGCGCCTGCGCGGCGACTACAACCGGCTGCGCCAGGAGGCGCAGGAGAAGATCGACAAGCTGATGGAGCGGATCAAGGAGCTCAATCAGCGCCTGATGGGCGCGCCGGCGAGCGGCGCGCGCTGACCCCACCTTTCTCCCGCTCCTCCCGCTCCTCCCGTTCCCAGCCGCGCAGGAAGCGCTCGGCATCTGCACGGCCGCGCACCGCGCCGTCGACCTGCGCGGCGGTGAGCGCGGCGAGCGCCTCGCCCACCCGCGGGCCTGCGGCAATGCCTAGCAGGCGCTGCACCGCGTTGCCGTCGAGCAGGCGCTGCGGAGCGATGAGCCCGGATCCCTCCCGGCCGGCCAGCTCGCACAGTCGCTCTGCGGCGAGCCGCCAGCGCGCGGCGGCCGTGAGTGCGGGCTCGCGATCAGGATCGGCGGCGATCGCGGCGGCGCCGATCGCGCAGGCGACGGTCCGCCAGCCGCAGCCGTAGCGGTGCAGGAAGCGGCGGCGGCCGAGCTCCGTCGCCGGCAGCTCCGCCGGGATCGCGAGCAGGAGCGCCACCGCCGCGGCGTGGCGCGCGGCGAGGTAGCCCGCCTCCTGCATGCGGGCCAGGGCCGCGGCGGGATCCCCGCCGCCGAGGGCCGCCGCCGGAGCCTCGCCGGCGAGGCTCGCCGCCGGAGTCTTGCCGCCGGCCTGGTCTGCGGCGGCAGGCGCCGGCGGGGCGGCCAGCTGCCGGAAGCTGGCGGCGAAGCGGGCGGCGCCGAGGTCGATCGGCGGCCAAGGGTCGGCGGCTGCTGCCTCTGGCTTGGTGGGTGCGGCGTCCGGGCCGGTGGCTGTGGCGTCGTGGCTGGCGGTTGCTGCCTCCGGCCTGGCGGCTGCGGCGCCCGGTCCGGCGATAGTTACGATTAGGCGGTCCAATTCGGCGGCGCATGCGGACAGGGCGGCGATCTCGGTGGCTGCCCTTGCGGCTGAGGCGGCGCCCTCCCGGCCGGCAGCTGCGCCGGGGCTGCCAAGCCAAAGGCCGGGGTAGAGATCGAGCGCCGCGAGCGCGTGCAGGGCGCGTTCGGCCCCGGCGCCCGCGAGCGCCAGCCAGAGTTCCTCGCGGATGCGGTCGGCCGCCATCTCCGGCAGCCGCGGCGCGGCGCGGCGCGCCAGCTCGCAGGTCGTCGCGTCGGCGGAGAAGCCGGGCAGCCGCGCGAGCAGCCTCACCAGCCGAAGCACTCGCAACGGATCGCCGTCGAAGGATCGCTCGGTGGTGGCGCGCAAGCGGCGGCACGCGAGGTCGGCGAGGCCGCCGAAGGGATCGACGACCGCGCCGGTGCGGGGTTCGAGCGCGAAGGAGTTGACGGTAAGATCGCGACGCGCCAGGTCGTCGTACAGGGAGGTGTCCTGCCGGTCCCAGATGTCGAGGACGGCGCCGGTGAAGGGATTCGTTGCTTCCCGGGTTTCATGGACGGCGGCGGATGCCGGGTCGCCGAGGCCATGCCCCGCGGCGACCACCAGCCGGTAGGCGGCAAACTCCTCGCCGCCGAGCAGCACCAGGCGCGCCGGCAGTCTGGCCGCCAGGTCGCCGGCGATGTCTCGGCCTCGGCCGGCGACCACCGCGTCCAAGTCGTGGGTCGCCAGGCCGAGCGCGGCGTCGCGCAGCGCGCCGCCGACCAGGTGGCAGGCGGTCGCGCCGCAGGCTGCCAGCAGCGCCTGCACCAGCGGCGCGCCGCGCAGCTCGGCAAAGGCCGGAGCGCTCCCGCCGGCGAACGGAGCGGCGTCCGCGCCGGCAGGGATGTCGGCGGGAGAGTCGGGCATCGAAACCCGATTGTAGCGGTCGGGGCAGCCCCTCAATTGCCTTCGCAGGCAAGCAACGCTAAACTTTCACTTGAAAGCCATGGCCCTAACCATCGAAGAGGTAAGGAAGATCGCTTCCCTGGCCCGGCTTCGGTTCACCCCCGAGGAGGAGTCTGCCTTCGCCGGCCAGCTGGGCAAGATCGTCGACTACATCGATCAGCTACAGAGCCTGGACGGCGGCAGGTCCTCCCTGGCTGAAAGCACCGCGAGCGCCGCCGGCGGCACACCGGGGCCGGCCGGCCCGGCGGCTCCCGCGGCTCCCACGGCTCCCGAAACCGCCGACGAACCGCGCCCCTGCCTGTCGCGTGAGACCTTCCTGGCCAACGCGCCGGCGACTCTCGACGGTTTCCTGCTGGTTCCCGAGGTGAAGGCGGGGCTTGGCGATGACCTGCCATCCTGATCTCTGGGATCTGCCGGCCGCGGAGCTGGCTCGCCGCGTCCGGGGCCGCGAGGTGTCGGCCGTCGAGGCGCTCGACTCGGCGCTGGCCCGCACCGGCCGGGTCGAGCCGCTCATCCACGCCTATCTTGAGCTGTTCGAGGACGAGGCGCGGGCGCGCGCCCTGGACCTCGACCGGCGGTTGGCGGCAGGGGAGGACCCGGGGCCGCTGGCCGGCGTGCCGGTAGCGCTCAAGGACAACCTCAACCTCCGCGGCCGCCGCCTGACCTGCGGCTCGCGGATCCTGGAAGGCTACGTGGCGCCCTACACCGCCACCGCGGTGCAGCGCCTGCTCGACGCCGGCGCGGTGGTCGTCGGCCGCGCCAACATGGACGAGTTCGCCATGGGGTCGTCGTGCGAGAACTCGGCCTTCCAGCGGACCTGCAATCCCTGGGACCTGGCGACGGTGCCCGGCGGCTCGAGCGGCGGCCCGGCGGCCGCGGTCGCCGCCGGCAGCGTCGCCCTGGGCTTCGGTTCGGACACCGGTGGCTCGATCCGCCAGCCGGCGGCGCTTTGCGGCGTCGTCGGCGTCAAGCCCACCCAGGGCCGGGTGTCGCGCTACGGCCTGGTGGCCTTTGCCTCCTCGACCGATCAGATCGGGCCGATCGCGCGCAACGTGCGCGACGCCGCCCTCGGCCTGCAGGTCATCGCTGGACCCGATCCGGAGGACTCGACCTGCGCCGACCGCCCGGTCGGCGACCTGCTTGCCGGCATCGAGGACGGCATCGCCGGCATGCGCATCGGCGTCGTCGAGGAGATCGATCTCGCCCTGCAGGGGAGCGGCGCGGGCGGCGGCACCGGCAGTCCAGGCGGCGGCGAGATGGCGGCGAGCTTCCGCGCGGCCCTCGCCACCCTCGAGCGGGCGGGCGCCGAGCTGGTGCCGGTGTCGGTCCCCAGCGTCACCGCCGCCATCGCCGTCTACTACGTCATCGCCACCTCCGAGGCGAGCTCCAACCTGGCGCGCTTCGACGGCGTCCGCTACGGCCGCCGCGCGGCCGGCGCCGCCAGCCTCGTCGAGACCTACTTCGCCAGCCGCACCGAGGGCTTCGGCGCCGAGGTCAAGCGGCGGATCATGCTCGGCACCTTCGCCCTCTCGTCCGGCTATTACGAGGCCTACTACGGGCGGGCCGGCGCGGTGCGGGCGCGGATGCGCGACGAGCTCACGGCGGCGCTGCGCGGCACCGACCTGGTGGTGACGCCGACCACCCCGAGCGCCGCCTTCCGCCTCGGCGAGAAGCTCGACGACCCCCTTGCCATGTATCTCTCCGATATCTTCACCACGCCGGCCAGCCTGACCGGCCTGCCGGCGGTGGCGGTGCCGTGCGGCGGCGACGCGCAGGGATTGCCGCTGTCGCTGCAGATCATGGGGCGGCCATTCGAGGAGGCCACCGTCTTTCGCGCCGCCCGCGCCTTCGAGCGCCAGATCGGCTGGCAGGTGGCGCCCCGCTTCCGGGGCGCGGAGGTGGGAGCGGGCTGATGACTGGGCGCGGCCGGGTCCTCGCGATCGGAGTGGCCGCGGCGTTGGCCGCCGGCGCACCGCGGCCTGCCGCGACGGCTCCGGTCGCCATCGCCGTCGCCGCCGCGCTCGCGGACCGGACGCCGGTTGCCGCCGTCAATGTTCCTGCCGCCGCTCCCGACGGCGCCCCCGCCGCCACGGCGCTCGCCGCCGGCCCCGGCGCTTCTGCCGGTGGTGCCGTGCCCGCCATGGCTCGATCCGCGGCCCCCGCCGGCGCCGCGATCGCGGGTGCCTCCGCCGGGAGCGCGGCGGTGCCGGCCACGCCCGCTCTCGACCCGCCGCAGCCCATTCCGGCCAAGGGTCTGCGGCTGCGTCTCGAAGAGGGCGTCTACGCCACCGCCAGCGGCGACGGCCAGATTGGCATCGAGGCGATTGCCCGACGCGGCGAAGGGCTCGCCGGCTTCGCCCTGCGCCTCTGTGGCGACGCGCGACTGGTGCCGCAGGTGCTCGAGTCCAACCGTCTGCACCCGGGCTCGCGGCTCAAGACCGGCGTCCGCTACCATCTGCCGCTCGAGATCCTGTCTGCCTCCTGGCAGCTGGCGGTGGCGCGGGCGCTGTTCCCGCAGGACCGCGGCGACGCCACCGGCTGGCGCCACCAGGTGCGCGGCTGCGGGGCGCTTCGCCGCGAGAACCTGTGGCAGCTCTCCGAGTGGTTCACCGGCAAGGGCGAGAACTTCCGGGCCATCCGCGAGTACAACGACCTGCGCGACGAGGACGTGCCGCGCGGCGCCGTGTTGACAATCCCCTCCGAGCTGCTGCGGCCCGCCTTCGGCGCGGCGCTGCCGGTGCCGACCCAGCCCTACGTGCTGCAATACGGCAAGGACCAGGACGGGATGTACGCGGTCTATCGGCTGCGGCCGGGCGAGGCGCTCTACTCGGGCGTGGTGGTGCGTTTCACCGGTCGCATCTATGCCGCCGACGTCAACGCGCTGGCCGCCGACATCGCCCACCGCAACGGCATCGGCGACGTCACCGACATCCCGGTCGGGTTCAAGGTCAAGATCCCGCTCGACATGCTGCTGCCCGAGTACCTGCCTGACGGCGACCCGCGGCGCAAGGAGTATGAGGCCGGGCTGCGGGCCAGCTCCCATTTCAGCAACCAGGTCCATGCCAAGGGCCTCGAAGGCATCACCGTGATCCTGGATGCCGGTCACGGCGGCCACGACGCCGGCGCCACGGTGGGCGGCGTCTGGGAGAGCCTCTACGTCTACGACATCGTGCTGCGCCTGAAGCGCCTGCTCGAGGCGAAGACGGCGGCGGCGGTCGACCTCACCACCCGCGACGGCGACGACTTCCGCATCGTCGACGCGGACGTGCTGCCGGTCTCGCGCGGCCACGCCGTGCTCACCAATCCGCCCTATCCGATCGCGGATCCCGGGGTGGGCGTGAACCTGCGCTGGTATCTGGCCAACAGCGTCTTCCGCCGCGCCCTGTCGGCCGACGACGACCCGCAGAAGGTGGTGTTCCTGTCGATCCACGCCGACTCGCTGCACCCCTCGCTGCGCGGCGCGATGGCCTACATCCCGGCCGCCCGCATGCGCGACGAGAGCTACGGCAAGAGCGGCCCGATCTACGAGGCGCGCCAGGAGTTCCGCGAGAGCCCGCGGGTCGAGTTCCCCTGGAGCCAGCGGGTGCAGAGCGAGGGTCTGTCACGAGAGCTGGCCAAGCAGGTGATCGGAGCCTTCGAGGACCTGGGGTTGCCGGTCCACCCCTTCACCCCGGTGCGCGACCACATCATCCGCAACGGCGGCGAGTGGGTGCCGGCGGTGCTGCGCTACAACTCGGTGCCGTCGAAGCTGCTGCTGGAGGTCTGCAACCTCAACAACGACCTCGACCGGCAGCATCTGCAGACCCGCGCCTACCGCCAGCGGGTCGCCGAAGCGATGCTCGAAGGGCTGCTCGCCTACTACGGCCAGAGCGCCTCGCCGGAGGCGGTGCGCGTGGCTCGGGCCGCCGCCAAGTAGCCCCTCGGCCGGCCGTCGGCCGGGAACCTTTCCGGGGCCGATCCCGTCTAAACTCACTAACGGAGGGTTGCCGCCGAGGAGCGGGAGGCACCGTGAAGGCAGCCGCGATCGCCGCCATGCCTGGCGGGCACGAACTGGACCTCGAGCTGGCCCAACGCCACAGCCGCGGGGACCTGCGCGCCTTCGACGAGGTTTACTCCCGCTACGCGGCGATGGTCTACAACCTGGCCCTGCGCCTCGCCGGAGATGCTGACGAGGCGGCCGACCTGACCCAGGAGATCTTCCTGCGCATCTTTCGTCATCTGGATAGCTTCAGCGGCCGCTCGGCGCTCAAGACCTGGATCTTCCGCGTCGCCCTCAACCATTGCCGCGAGCGGCTGTCGCGGTTCCGGCCGCAGACCCAGCCGATCGCGGAGGAGCCGGACGACGAAACCGGCGCGGTGCGGCTGGCCGATCCGGGCCGTGGACCGGAGGAGCTGGCGGTTGCCGCCGACCTGGGTCGGCAGGTGGCGCGTGGTCTGGCGCGCCTGCCGGCGCCGTTCCGCGAGGCGGTGGTGTTGCGCGACCTGCAGGGCTTCTCCTACGAGGAGATCGCCGCCGTCCTGGGAGTGCGCACCGGTACCGTGCGCTCGCGGATCGCGCGTGGCAGGGAGCAGCTGCGCCAGCTGCTCGAGCCCCGGGGAGCGCGCCGGAGGGCGGGCAGTCTGGAGACCGCGGGAATGGCGAAGACCGGGGGGGCCTGACCAGATGAGCGGCCACATCTCGTCCGAATCGCTTTCGGCCTATCTCGACGGCGAGACCGGTCCGTCCGAAGCGCGGCGGCTGGAGGGCCATCTCGCAGCCTGCGTGCCCTGTCGTTCCCGGCTGGAGGACACCCGCCGGCTGATCGCCGCACTAGGGCGCACGGCGCCGGCCTCGCCGCCGCCGCATCTCGCGGCGTTGATCCGCGACCGCGTCGTCGCCGAGGCAGGTGTACAGACCGCAGGTCCGGCGAGTGTGCCCCGCGGGCCGACGGGCTGGGAGCGGTCCAAGCGCTGGCTGCGGTCGGCGCAATACCTGTTGCAGCCAGCGAGCTGGTGGCACGGTCTGCCGCCGCTGCGTGGCGCCCTCGGCGCCCCCTTGAGCGCCGGCCTCGCCCTGCTGGTGGCAGCCCTGCTGCTGCAGAATGGCGAGAGCGCTTCAGGGCCAGGGATCATCTCCCCATATCCCGCCGTGCCGCTCTCGCCACCGGCCTTCCTGGTGAGCGAGGCCTTCGGCGACGCGCCGGCGGTGTTGCCGCAGACCACCAGCCAGGTTGCTGGCCGGGTGTTCGTCTGGAGCGGCGACGACGACCTCTGGGTGCAGCGAGGCGTCGATCCCGCAGCCGCCAGCCAGCCAAGGGCGGTTCTGGCACGCAGCCCGGCAGGCCGAGCCCTGCTGGCCAGGTTCGCCGACCTGGGAGTCCTCCTGGCCGACGGCTCGCGAGTTGTGCTGCGAGACAACTCCGAGACCCTGGAGCTCTGGAATGGCTCGTGAGCGTGACTGAGGCCGCGTGCAGGTGCATTGCCAAAGGATCCAGAGCGGCGATCGCTGAGAGCTTGCGCACGGGCCGCTTTGGATGGGTTTGATTTGTTAAAATTCTTATTGTTATAGTTGCTGGCGGAGGCTCGGGATGAGGGCGTTCGTGCAACTCCTTGCCGTCTTCCTCGAATGGTCGAAGGACGTGCGGCGGTCGCGCTCGACGATGGTGCTGGCGAGCGTGGCGGGCAGCATTTCAGGCCTTGCCAGCACGGCGGTGATCGCGGTCGTCAATGCGACGCTGAACGGCGGTCCCGGGGCGCGGCCGGCGCTGGCGCGGGAGCTGGCGGCGCTGTGCCTGATCATCCCGATCTGCGGCTTCCTGTCGCAGGCCTTGCTGTCGCAGCTGACCGCCCAGGCGGCTTACGACCTGCGGATGACGCTCTCCCGGCGGATTCTCGCGGCGCCGTACCGGCTGCTCGAAGAGATCGGCCCCCATCGCCTGCTGGCAACTCTCAACGACGACATCCTGTCGGTGACCAACGCGGTCGCCACGCTGCCGGTCCTGGTCATGCAGCTCACCGTCCTGGCGAGCTGCCTGATCTATCTCGGGTGGCTATCGTGGCCGCTGCTGCTGCTGCTGCTCGGCTACATGGCGCTCGGGCTCGCCACGTATCAGGTGCCGATGCGACGGGCGGTGGGCTATTTCCGCCGGATGCGCGCGGAGTGGGACGGCATGTTTCGGGCCCTCCGTGCGGTCACCGAGGGGGTGAAGGAGCTCAAGCTCAACCGCGATCGGCGACGGGCCTTCCACGACCAGCAGCTCGAGCCGTCGGTGGCGGGGCTGCGGCGCTACGGCGTCCTGGCCAACGTTTTCACGGCGGCGGCCGCGCAGTGGGGGCAGATCCTGTTCTTCGTCTTCATCGGGCTCAGCCTGTTTGTGCTGCCCGGCCTGGTCCATGTCGGCCAGCAGGCGCTCAGCGGCTACGTCCTCGCCGTTCTCTTCATGATCTCGCCGCTCTCGGTGACCCTCAATAACGTCCCGATCCTGGGGCGGGCCTGGATCGCCGCCGAAACGGTGCAGCGCCTGGGACTCTCTCTCACCGGCCAGCGGCCCGAGGCGGCTGCCGCGGCGCGGCCCGACCCCGGCTGGAAGCGCCTCGAGCTGCGCAGCGTGACGCATGTGTACGGTGCCCAGGAGGACGAGCGCTTCCGCCTGGGACCCGTGGACCTGACCCTCCATCCGGGCGAGGTGCTCTTCCTGATCGGCGGCAACGGCAGCGGCAAGACGACGCTGGCGAAGCTCCTCATCGGCCTCTACGAACCGGAGCAAGGGGAGATCCGCCTCGACGGCCGGCCGGTGAACGAGGCGACCCGCGACGAGTACCGGCAGCGCTTTTCGGTGGTCTTCTACGACTTCTTCCTGTTCGATCGCCTGTTCGGCGTCGACCCCGCCTACCTGCGGTCGCACGCCGGGGACTATCTGGCCCGGTTGCAGCTCGACCGTAAGGTTTCCCTCGCCGGGGACCGCCTGTCGACCCTCGAGCTGTCGCAGGGGCAGCGCAAGCGGCTGGCGCTGCTCGCCGCCTACCTGGAGGATCGACCGATCTACGTATTCGACGAGTGGGCGTCGGACCAGGACCCGACGTTCAAGCAGGTCTTCTACTACCAGCTGCTGCCGGAGCTCAAGGCGCGGGGCAAGACCGTGGTCGTGATCACCCACGACGACCGCTATTTCGATGTCGCGGACCGCATCGTGAAGCTGGAGCAGGGCCAGGTGGAGTACGACACCTCCGCGCGGGCGCCGGGCATCCACCAGGATCCGGGCTCGCTGGCCGTCCCCGGGGCCTGAGCGGCGCTCAGGTCACCGGCCGCTGCCGGGCGCGGGCCGTGGGCCGTGGGACGGCGGCGGCTCGTAGGACAGGTCGGTGCGTGACTCGAGGTGCCGCTCGATCTCCGCGCGGCTCCGCCAGACCGGACGCAGCCGCTTCTGGGCGATCAGCGCGAGCTGGTCGCCGTGGTGCCGCGAGCCCGGCTGCGAGGCGTTGCCGTAGGACAGGACCTCGGCTGCCCTCAGCGGGTGCGAGAGCTCGACGGCGGCAATGTAGGTTTCGCCCTCGACTGCCTGCAAGCGGCCGTCTCTGGCAGGCTCGTAGCCGAGCGTCCGCAGGCAGCCCAGGGAATCGGGGCCGCCGTTGCCCGGCAGGTCGACATCGCCGATCCGCAGGCGGTTGACCTCGCCCAGGGGGACGTCCAGCCGGCCGAACGCCTGCTTCACCTGCCGCGCCACGTCGGCGAGGATCTGCGCCGCCTCGGCCGGGTCGACGATCCCGCGCGGCGTGGTCAGTGGCTCGTTTTCCTGCCAGAGCGTGGCGTAGTTGGTCGGCCGCGTCGGCGGACGCCGGCGCCGCATCTCGCCCACCCATAGCTCGAAGAGCGCGGCGCCGCGGCTGTCCGCATCCAGGGCGCGGTCCCAGCCGGCGAGGACCGCGGCGGCGGTGCGCGCGTCCGCGTCGGTGCTGGCGCGCGCCGCCCGCAGCAGGTCGTCCAGCCAGCGGTCAGCGAGCTCGCAGTGGGTCGAGTGCTTGTAGGCCACCAGGTCGTCGAAGCTGATGCGGTCGTTCGCCCGCAGCAGCTTGATCGCGTTCTGCGCCCGCAGGCCCGTATCGCGCGGCGCCATGTAGGGCGGGAACCGCGCCGGATCGAGCACCGGCGGGAATGTGGTCAGCCAGGGCGGATCGTTGGCGTTCTGCAACCACCCGGTCGGCGGGTCGAGGACGCGCGGCAGCTCCTCGTAGGGATGGGTCCGGGTCCACAGGGTGGCGGCAGTGTCCCCGGGGATCAGCCCGGCCCAGAACTTCCGGTCTGCCGGGGTGCGCACCGGGATGCGGCCGCCGAAAAGGTGGAGGATGTGCCCCTGATCGTCGGCGTAGATCACCGAGAACATGGGGGACTGCAGGCGCCGCAGAGCGCCTTCGAATTCCCCAAGGTCGCGCGCCCGCGCCATGTCCCAGTACTCCCCGACGATGCCGGGAGCGTCGAGGCCGGCGACGCGCAGGGCCACCGCCCGGCCACCGCCCTGCCAGATCACCGGGCCGTGGACGGAGCGCAGGATCTGCAGCGGCTCGTCCTTGAGCGAGCCGTCCGGCTGCCGCACCTTGAGCGTCCGGGTTTCCCGCTCGAAGGCGCGGCTGGCGCCTTCCCAGGCGTACCCGTCCGGGCGCAGGTCCAGCCGGTACAGGCTGTAGGCGGAGAGCGGGTTGACCGTGTGCGCCCAGCCGAGATGGTCGTTGAAGCCGACCGCCAGCATCGGGAAGCCGACCACGGTCGCTCCCGTGATGTCGACGCCGGGCGCCGCGAGCTGGGATTCGTACCAGATCACCGGGCCGTTCCACTCGACGTGAGGGTTGATGAGCAGCAGCGAGTGGCCGTCGCGCGTGTGCCTCGGCGCCACCGCCCAGGCCATCGAGCCCCCGAGGGGAGCCTCGCGCGCGGCCGCCAGGCCCGCACCGACCTCGTGGCGCACGGCTTCCAGGTTCGCCAGGAACATGAAGTGGAGGGTGTGCTGAATGTGCGCCAGGACGTCCACGGCGTCGACCGGCAGCACCGCGCGCACCTCGGGCGCGAGGCGGTCGCCGTGCTCGCGGCCGTAGGCGTCGATCCCCGCCGCGAAGGCATCGAGGCAGAGGCGCATCGCGGGCGGCTGGTCGGCATACCAGCGCCGGGCGCGCCCCGGGATGTCGTTGATCTGCACCCAACGGTCCTCGTCGAGATGGGCGGCGCCCCAGTATTCCGCCGCCCGCCCGCGCGCCGTGCCGTAGGAGCGCAGCAGCAGGTCGCCGTGACTCGCCATCTGCGCCCAACCAAAGGCATAGAAGAGCTGGACGGCGTCGGTGGCGAAGACATGGGGCACGCCCCAGGTGTCCCAGAGGATCTCGGCATGCGGCGGGGGAGCGCCGCGGGGAGCCGTCCGCACCCCCGGCGAGCAGCCCGCCGCGGTGATCAGCAGCAGGGCGAGGGTCGCGGCGCGGCGCAATCTTCCCGGGAGTCTCATGGCAACCTAAAAAGCTATCAGGAAAATTAGGAGGTGCAAAGTTTGACATGAGCGAATGCGCTGTCTGGCGGGCCCCGGCCGCACGCCGCGAACCGGCCTGGTGGTTTAGCAATTCTTGGTGTTACCCTAGCGCGGGGGAAAGATAGCCGATGGGACATCTGGGCAAAGACCTCCGCGTCGCGCTCCTGAGACTCCGCAGGAGCCCCCTCCTCAGCGTGGTGATCGTCCTCACCCTGGCGCTCTGCATCGGCACCAGCACGGCGCTGCTCTGCGTCATCAAGGGCGCTCTGCTCGATCCGTGGCCCTACCGGGGACAGGACCGCATCCTGGCGATGCGGGCCGACTACCCGAAGCTGGGACAGCCGTCGAAGAGCTCCTGGTCGACCCCTGAATACCTCGATCTCCACCAGCAGGTTCAGATCTTCGACGGCACCCTGGCGGGGGTGTCCCACGACGTGAACCTCACCGACGGCGACCAGCCGGAGCACCTGCACGCGGTGCAGATGACCGCCGAAGGCTTCCGCATGCTCGGGGTCACGCCTCTCCTCGGACGCACCTACACGCCCGAGGAGGACCGGCCGGGCGGGGACAAGGTAGTGGTCATGGCCTACGGCCTCTGGCAGCGCCGCTACGGCAGCGATCCCCACATCGTGGGCAAGAGCCTGCGCATCGAAGGGGACACCTACCAGGTCATCGGCGTCATGCCCTTCCGCTTCCGCTGGTGGGATGCCAACCTCTGGTTCCCGCTTGGACTCGACCTGACCGACACCGACCGCTCGCAGCGGCGGCTGACGGTGCAGACGCTGCTGCGCCCCGGGGTGAGCCTCGAGCAGGCACAGGCGCAGCTCGCCGGCCTGGCCCGCCGGGTCGCGCGCGACCATTCGAGCACCAACCCTGAATACGAGCATTTCGACTACCGGATGCAGCATCTCCGCGACGACGTGCTGCGCGACCTGCGGCTTTCGCTCGTCGTGCTGCTGGCCTTCATGACGGTGGTGTACCTGATGGCCTGCGCCAACATCGCCAACCTGCTGCTCGCCGCCGCCGCGGAGCGCCGCCGTGAGATGGCGGTGCGCACCGCCCTGGGCGCCAGCCGCGGCCAGCTGGTGCGGCAGATGCTGCTCGAATGTCTCGTCTTCACCCTGCCGGGAGCGCTCCTCGGGCTGGGTCTCGCCGCGATCATCGTGAGGTCGGTGCTGACGCTGATCCCCTACGGCTATATCCCGGCCGAAGCGGTGATCGATGTCGGCCCCTCGGCGGTCGTCTTCAGCCTCGTCCTGGGGCTGGTCGCCGCCCTGCTCTGCGGCCTGGCGCCGGCGCGGGAGGCAAGCCGGCCGGCCAACCTCGGGGCTCTGCGGGAGGGGGGACAGCGGTCGATCGGCACGCTGCAGGTCCGCCGCTTCCAGGACGTCCTGGTGGTGGCCGAGGTGGTGATGGCGCTGATGGTGCTGGCCGCCGCCGGCCTGATGATCCAGAGCTACGTCCGGCTCACCGGGGTCTCGCCGGGCTTCGACCCGCAAGGAGTCCTGACGCTGCGGATCGCCCTGCCGGCAGACCGCTACAGCGTGAACAGCCAGGTGGCGAGCTTGGTCCGCGATCTGCTGCGGCGGGCGCGGGCCCTCCCCGGCGTGCAGGCGGTGGGCGCCGTCAACGTGGTGCCGCTGACCGGCGGCCCCATCCGGGGGGTGAACCTCGAAGGCCGGTCGGCCGCCGAGCTGGGCTTCATCCCCGAGGCCAACCTGCGGGTGACGACCGCCGGCTACCTCGAGGCCCTGCGCGTCCCGCTCCTCCAGGGGCGGACCTTCGGCGACCAGGACATCGAGGGCGCCCAGCCGGCGGTGATCGTCAATCAGACCATGGCGCACCGCTTCTGGCCCGGGCAGAGCGTGCTCGGCAAGCGGCTGCAGCTGAGCGACGCCGGCCCCACCGACCCCTGGCTCACCGTGGTGGGTGTCGCCGGCGACGTGCGCGAGGACAGCCTCGACACCGAGTCGCGGCCGCAGGTCTATCTGCCGTTCCCCCAGCGCCCGTTCCGCGGCGGCTCCCTGGTCCTGACGGTGCGCTCCAGCCGCCAGCCCGCGGGGCTCTCGCGGGCGCTGCGCAACACCGTCCGCGCCCTCGATCCGAACTTGCCCGTCTACAATGTGCGGACCCTGAATGAGATCGTCGCCAACTCTCTCGGCGCCAAGCGGCTCACCCTGGTGCTGCTGTCGATCTTCGGGGTCACCTCGCTGTTCCTCGCCGGGCTGGGAATCTTCGCCTCACTTGCCCAGCTGGTCAACAACCGCCAGCAGGAGATCGGCGTGCGCATGGCTCTGGGAGCGCAGGTGCAGACGGTGGTCCGCCTGTTCGTCGCCCACGGTCTGCGCCTGGCGGCGATCGGGATCGCCGTCGGTCTGTTCTCCGCTCTGTTCACCTCGCGGGTGCTGAGCAGCCTGGTCTACGGGGTCAGCACCAGCGATCCCCTGACCTTCGCCGGCATCGCGGTGCTGTTCGGGGTCATCGCCATGCTGGCGAGCTACATCCCGGCACGGCGGGCGGCCCGAGTCGATCCGGTGGTGGCGCTCAACGGCAGCTAGACCGTCCGCCCCGCCGTGCGGGCAAGGCAGTCGTGGAAGGCCGCCAGGGTCCGCGTCACCAGGCGTTCGCGGCTGAACAGCTCCTGCAGGCGCAAGCGGCCCGCTTCCCCCATTCGCCGGGCCGCCTGTGGATCGTCCAGCAGGGTGAGCTGGGCGCGCGCCAGGGCATCCACGTCCACGTCCCGCCGGCCGTCCGCGACCGCAACGACGGGCACCAGGAAGCCGGTCTCGCCGTCGGCGATCATCTCGGAGATGCCGCCGACATCGGTGCCGACGACCGGCAGGCCCGCGGCCATGGCCTCCAGCGAGGCGAACCCACAGGGCTCGTAGATCGAGGGGACCACCGCCACGTCGGCCGCCTGGTAGAGCAGTGCGAGCTGATGGCGCGGCAGCTTGCCGAGCACCAGGAGCCTGCCCCTGAGGGCCGGGTGCCGGGCGATCGCTTGGCGCACCACCTCACCGTAGGCACGGTTGTCGGTGGCGCCGGCCAGGGCGTAGCGCACCGACGGCCGCGCCGCCGCGACGCGCGCCGCTGATTCGACCAGGTACGTAACTCCCTTCATCGGGTTGAGCCGGCCGGCGAACAGCACCAGCCGGTCCTGCGGGCCGCACAAGCTGGCGCGCAGCCGGGCCAACCGTTCAGCCGCGACGCGCGGCACGAGAGCGGCGCCGTCCAGACCGTTGTGGACCACCTGCATTCTCTCTTCCGGGACGTGGTAGGTCTGGCGCAGGATGCCGGCCATGGAGTGGCTGACCGGCAGCAGGAGGTCGGCCCCGGCGCACAGGCGCCGCTCCTGCTCGACGGTAGCGGGGTCGGGCTCCTGGCCCCACCATCGCTCGACAGGCTCGCTCAGGTACTGGATCGAGGCGAGCAGGGGAACGTCGAGCTCGTGGGCCAGCCGCCGGGCGGCGGGGAAGGCGATCCAGTTCGTGCAGTGCACGAGATCGGGCCGCGGCACGCCGTCGGCCAGCAGCTGCCTGGCAGCGGCCGCCAGACGCTCGTTCCACGCCAGGATGCCCGCGACCGGGGAGTCCTGCGTGGCGCTGTGCGGACCGGCCGCGAGCGACAGCAGGCAGGTGACGAGGCCGTCCCGCCGCTCGATCCGGCTCTCGCCGAGCGAGTTGGAGATGACCGTGACCTGATGTCCGGACCCCACCAGGCCCTCGACCAGCTCGAAGGCGTAGGTCCCCGCTCCGCCGCTGATCGCGGGGCCGTACTCCATGCTGAGGAAGAGCACCTTGCGTGGCGATCTCGTGACGGTCATGTGCATTATTCTAACTCCTATTCTTATGTACACCATGTATGCTAAGTTACAGATGTGAGAGTGGTGCTGACCAACCTCGGGTCGATCGGGGACATCCAGCCGCTGCTCGCCCTTGCGGACGACCTGCGCCGCCACGGTCACCGGCCGCTGCTGGCCCTCGCGCCGCTGTTCCGGCCGCGGGTGACCGCCCTCGAGCTCGAGCACGTCCCGCTGGGCCCCGATCTGGACTACCCGGAGATCGACCGCCGCTCGGTCGCCGCCCTGACCGCGGGCGCGGCCCCCTTGGACGTCCTGCGCGACTCGCTGGAGCTCCTGGAAGGCATGCTGCCGGCCCTGCTGGACACCACCCGCGAGCTCTGCCGCACCGCGGACCTGCTGGTGGCGGGCCATCTCCAGCCGGCGGCTCAGATGGTCCACGAGTTGAGCCAGATCCCCTTCGTCTCGGTTCAGGTCAATCACTTCGGCGGTCGCCGCGAGCCGGCGGAGCGGCGGGCCGTGGCGGCGGTGATCAACCGCTTCCGCGGCCGGCACGGCTTGCCACCCCTGGAAGACCCCCTACACAGCGGCGCCAACTCGCCGCAGCTGGCCCTTTACGCGGTAAGCCGCCATCTCGGCCTCGCGACCGCAGGCTGGCCGGCGCACTGGCATGTCACCGGTTTCTTCTTCCTCGACGAGCCGGGCTGGCAGCCGCCGGCGGATCTGGTGCAGTTCCTGGAGGCGGGGCCGGCGCCGGTGGTCTTTTCCTTCAGCAGCCAGACCCACGCCGATCCGCAGGCGGTCACCGGCACGATCCTCGAAGCGGTGCGCCGGACAGGCTGCCGGGCGATCGTGCAGCGGGGATGGAGCGGCCTCGCGGCGGGTCCCATGCCGGAGGGGGTCCACGCGGTGGGCTACCTGCCCCACGGCTGGCTCTTCCCGCGCGCCACCTGCGTCGTCCACCACGGCGGTGCCCAGAGCTCCGCAGCGGTCTTCCGGGCGGGCGTCCCGGCGGTGGTGGTGCCCCACGTGCGAGACCAGCCGATCTGGGCCGAGCTCAGCCGCGACCTGGGTGTGGCCGGCCCCCCTCTCCCCGCCGCGGAGCTGTCGGCGGAACGCCTGGCGGCGGCCCTCACCGCGGCGCTGGGCTCCGCCGAACGCCGGCAGGCCGCCGCCGCCCTGGGCAGGCGCGTCCGCGGAGAGGAAGGGGTGGCAGGGGCGAGGCGATGGATCGAGGGGCTGTCGGCCAGGGCCGGGTGGAGCGCCGGGCCCGTGAGCCTGGACGGAGACGACGGCGACCGCCGGCGCCGGGCGGGGCGCCGCGCCGCGTACCGCGGCGACCGCCGCCAGCGAGTGCATCCACGCCATCAGGAGGTTGAGCTGCCATGAACATCCTCGGCTTTTCCGGCGGCCCGAACGCCATCCACGAGACGACGTTCGAGCTCTTTCGCGGTGGCATGCACGATTCGGCGGCCGTCCTGCTCGGTGACGGCGAGGTCGTCGCTGCCATCGAGCAGGAGCGCCTGGATCGGCTCAAGCATTCCAACAAGGGGTCTTTCGATGCCATCCGCTTCTGCCTGCAGGCGGCGAGGATCGGCGTGGAACAGGTCGACCGCTGGGTCTTCTACGGCGCGCAAGCCGTCTGGGACTGCCAGCTCCAGACCTATTTCTTGCAGCACCACGACATGCTCCGGCATCTGGACGCCCGGACCTTGCTGCGCGCCGTCCTGGCGCGCGAGCTGGGCGCCGAGCTCCCCGCCGGGCAGCCGCTGTTCGTCGGCCACCATCTGGCCCACGCGATGAGCGCGGCGGCGATGTCCGGCTTCGCGGAGAGCCTGGTGCTGACCCTCGACGGCTCGGGGGACGACATCTCCGGCACCGTCTCCACCTCTCGCGGCACCCGCCTCGAGCTCCTGGAAACCATCTCCGAGGAGCGCTCCCTGGGCCTCTTCTACCTGCGGGTGACCGAGTATCTCGGTTTCCGCCAGTTCGACGAATACAAGGTCATGGGGCTCGCTCCCTACGGCGACCCCGACCGCTATGAAAAGGTTTTCAAAGGCCTCTTCACCCTCGCCCCCGAGGGGCAATACACCGTCGCCGTCGCGCCGGGCCAGGGTCTGTTCGCGGTCACGCCGCCCCGCCGCCCCGGGGAGCCGATCACCCAGGTGCACATGGACATCGCCGCCGCCTTGCAGGGCGCGCTCGAAGAGATCGTCTTCCACCTCCTGCGCCACTACCGCCAGGCGACCGGACAGCGCCGCCTTTGCCTGGCCGGCGGCGTCGCCCACAACTGCACCCTGAACGGCAAGATCCTGCGCTCGGGCCTCTTCGACGAGGTCTTCGTACAGCCGGCTTCGCACGACGCCGGCTGCGCCCTGGGCGCCGCCCTCGCGGTGCACGCCGGCGAGACCGGCGGCGGCCCAGCGCGGCGGCTCGCCCACGTCTACTGGGGGAGCGATCTCGGCGCGCCCGCGGACATCGAGGCCGAGCTCCGGCTCTGGCAGGGTTTCCTCGACGTCGAGCGGGCGCCCGACGTCTGCGCCGCGGCGGCCGATCTCCTGGCGCGCCAACAGGTCCTCGGCTGGGTGCAGGGGCGCTCGGAGTTCGGCCCCCGCGCCCTGGGCAATCGCAGCATCGTCGCCGACCCGCGACCGGCGAGCAACAAGGACCTGATCAACGCCATGGTCAAGAAGCGGGAAGCCTTCCGCCCCTTCGCGCCGTCGGTGCTGGAGGAGCGTGCCCACGAGATTTTCGAGCTGCCGGCGGGCGTCGACCAGCTCCCCTTCATGGTCTTTACGGTCGGCGTGCGCGAGGAGCAGCGCGCCATCCTCGGCGCCGTCACCCACGTCGACGGCTCGGCGCGTATCCAGACGGTGTCGCGGCGCAGCAACGAGCGCTACTGGCGGCTCATCGACGAGTTCGGCCGGCGGACCGGGGTCCCGGTGGTGCTCAACACCTCGTTCAACAACAACGCCGAGCCGATCGTCGATTCGGTGCGCGACGCGGTGGTCTGCTTCCTGAGCACCCAGCTCGACGCCCTGGTGGTGGGCGATTTCGTCATCCGCAAGCGGCAGGTTTCCACTCTCGACTACGCGCGCCTGGTGCCCTCGCTGCCGCTCCACGTCGCGGTGGAGGAGCGCCGCACCTACGCTCCCGAATCCGGCTGGACGAGCCGTTGCCGGATTGCCAGCACCTCTCCGGGAGGGCGGAGCCAGGCGATCTCACAACCGCTCTGTCGCCTCCTGGCGCAGATCGACGGACGCTCAACGCTGGCGAGTCTGCTGGCGACGGCGGAGCCTGGGCTCGCCCGCGGCGAGGAGCTGATCCAGGAGACCCTGGGTCTGTGGGGCAACCGTCTGGTGCACCTGGCCCCCGCCGCCGCGGACGAGGTGCAGGACCCCGCGATGGCGGCGGTTGCGGGGGGTGAGTTTGAGCCTTGAGCCGCTGGCGGCAGCCCGCGGCTTTCACCAGATCCTGCGTGCGCGCGCCGCCGCCGACCCCGGCCGCTGGGGCTATGCATTCCTGGCCGACGGCGAGGCGGAGTCGGCGCGGCTCACCTACGGCGAGCTGGACGCGCGGGCGCGCGCCATCGCCGTGCGGTTGCTGCAGGCGGCATCCCCCGGCGATCGCGCCCTGTTGCTCTACCCCCCCGGGCTGGAGTTCGTCGCCGCCTTCTGCGGCTGCCTCTACGCCGGGGTGGTGGCGGTGCCGGCCTATCCGCCCAGCTCCCACCGGCGCTCCGGCCGGCTCGGCGCAATCGTCGCGGACGCGCTTCCCACGGTCGTCCTCACCACCACGGCCCTGGCCGCCCGCTGGGCGGCGAGCGAGGCGCGGCCTGCCGAGCTGGGCGGCCGCGGCCTGATCGCCACCGACGAGCTTCACGGCGACCTCGCCGCCGGCTGGCGGGAACCGCCGCTCGACCGCTCGTCCCTGGCCTTCCTCCAGTACACCTCGGGCTCGACCTCAACCCCCAAGGGGGTGATGGTGAGCCACGGCAACCTGTTCGCCAACGAGGAGATGATCCGCCTCGCCTTCGGCCAGTCGGCGGAGTCGGTGATCGTCGGTTGGCTGCCGCTCTACCACGACATGGGACTCATCGGCAACGTCCTGCAGCCGCTCTACGTCGGCGCGCCGTGCGTGCTGATGCCGCCGCTCGCCTTCCTGCAGAGTCCGGCGCGCTGGCTGCGGGCGGTGTCGCGGTATCGCGCCACGACCAGCGGCGGCCCGAGCTTCGCCTACGAGCTCTGCGTCCGGCGGATCGCCGCGGCGGATCGCCGGAACCTCGACCTGAGCTCCTGGCGGGTGGCCTTCAACGGCGCCGAGCCGGTGCGTGCCGACACCCTCGACCGCTTCGCCGAGACCTTCGCCCCTTGCGGCTTCCGGCGCGAAGTCTTCTATCCCTGCTACGGCCTGGCCGAGGCGACCCTGTTCGTCAGCGGCGGCGAACGCCAGGCGGCGCCTCTGGTGCGCCAGCGGGAGGGGCGCCCGGTGGTCGGATGCGGCCGAACCTGGGGCGGGCAGCGGATCGCGGTGGTCTCCCCCGACACGCCGGCGCCGTGCGCCGCCGGCGACGTGGGGGAGATCTGGGTCGCCGGCCCCGCGGTGGCGCAGGGCTACTGGGGGCGCCCCGCGGCCAGCGAGGAGACCTTCGGCGCCCGTCTGGCCGACGGCGCCGGCCCCTTCCTACGCACCGGCGACCTGGGGTTCCTCGCCGCCGGCGAGCTGTTCGTGACCGGCCGCATCAAGGACTTGATCATCGTCCGCGGCCGCAACCACTATCCGCAGGACCTCGAGCTCACCGCCGAGCGCAGCCTCCCCGGTCTGCGGCCGGGCGGCGGTGCCGCCTTCACGGTGGAGGCAGCGGGGGAGGAGCATCTCGTCCTGGTCCACGAGGTGGAGCGCGGCGCGCCGGTGGACCCGGCGGCGGCGCTGCAGGCGGTCCGCACGGCGATCGCGGAAGAGCACGACGTCCATGTTCATCAGCTGGTGCTGATCCGCGCCGGCTCCCTGCCCAAGACCTCGAGCGGCAAGGTGCAGCGTTATGCGTGCCGCCAGGCGTTCCTCCACGGTGAGCTGACGGTCGCCCCGGGTGGCGTGGCGGCGCCCGCGGAGCGGCCGGCGGAGCGCCGCGATCCGCTGACCGAGCTGTTGCGGCAGCACATCGCCCGTGCCCTGCAGCTGGCGCCGTCCCAGGTCGACCGCGAGCGCTCGCTCACCTCTCTCGGCTTCGACTCGCTCCTCGCGGCCAACCTCAAGGCCGACCTGGAGGCCGAGCTGGGCGTCGCGGTGCCCCTCTCCGCGCTGCTCGAAGCGCGCGGCCTGACCGAGATCGTCGACCTCCTGCGCGCCCTGGGCGTGGCGCCGGCGGGGGCGGTGCCCCTCTCGCCGGCGCCGGCGGACGGCGATTTCCTGCCCGCGTCCCACGGCCAGAAGGCGCTCTGGTTCCTGCAGCGGCTGGCGCCCGAGAGCGCGGCCTACAACCTCGCCGCCGCCGCCGTGCTCGACACCGAGCCCGATCCCGATCTCCTGGCGCGGGCGCTCGGCGCCCTGGTGGACCGCCACGCGGCGCTGCGCACCCTGTTCCCCGGCGAGCGCGGCGAGCCGGTGCAGCAGGTCCAGGGCACGCTGGCGCCGGACCTCGCGGTGGTGGATGCCGGCGCGTGGAGCGACGGCGAGCTCGCCGCCCGCATGGATGCCGAGGTGCTGCGCCCGTTCGTGCTCGACACCGGGCCGCTCCTGCGGCTGCGGCTCTACCGCCGGCCGGCCGGCCGGCCGCTTCTGCTGCTGGTGATCCACCATATCGTGGCGGACTTCTGGTCGCTCGCCAATCTCATGACCGAGCTCGGGCTCCTGCTCGCCGCGCCGCCGGGCGGCGGGCCGGCCGCCCTGGCGCCCCTGGAGCTGACCTACGGCGACTGGGCACGGTGGCAGGAGCGGATGCTCGCCGAGCGCGGCGAGGAGCTCTGGCAGGACTGGCGGCGTCGGCTGGCCGGCCTGTCCGCGCTGTCCCTGCCGTTCGACGCCCCGCTCGCAGTCCAGACTTTCCGGGGCGCGGCCGTCCGCTTCGCGATAGGCGGCGAGGCCGCGGCGGCGCTGCGGTCGCTGGGCCGCGCTCGCGGCGCCACGCTCTTCATGACGCTCCTCGCTGCCTTCCAGACGGCCCTGCTGCGCTGGACCGGTCAGCCGGACGTCGCCGTGGGCTCCCCCTGCTCCGGGCGCGGCGACCGCCGGCTGTTCCCGCTCGTCGGCTACTTCGTCAACCTGCTCGTGCTGCGCGGCGATCTCGGCGGCGATCCCCCCTTCACCGAGCTCCTGGATCGCGTTCGGCGGGGGGTGCTCGACGCCTTCGCCGGGCAGGACTACCCGTTTGCCCTCCTCGCCGAACGGCTGCAGCCGGTGCGCGACGCCGGCCGCTCGCCGCTGGTGCAGGTGAGCTTCAACTTCCTGCGCGGCACGCCGGAAGGGCTGGAGGCGTTCGCCGTTGGGGCCGCCGGCGCTCGGGCGCGGGCCGGCGCCTGGCCGCTCGAAGTGGCGCCGCTCGCGCCGCACACCGCCCAGTTCGAGCTGGCGCTGGTCGCCGCCGAGGTGGAGGACGGCCTGGCTCTCCTCCTCCAATACGGCACCGACCGCTTCGACGACGCCACGGCGGCGCGTCTGCTCGGCCATCTCGCCTGCCTGCTCGACGGCGTGGCCGCCGGCGCCGAGCGGCCGCTCGGCGAGCTGCCGCTCTTGACCGCGGCGGAGCGCGCGCACCTGACTACGGCGCTCAACCGCACCGCGGTCGAGGTGCCTCGCGACCTGTGCGTGCACGATCCCTGTTTCGCCTGGGCCGACCGCACACCGGGCGTCGTCGCCCTGATCCACGCCGGCCAGGCGGTCACCTACGGGGAGCTGGCGAGCCGCGCAAACGGCCTGGCGCAGCAGCTGGCGCGCCAGGGGGCGGCGCCGGGCGAGCCGGTGGGCCTCTTCCTCGACCGCTCCATCGATATGGTCGTGGGGCTCCTCGGCATCCTCGCCGCGGGCTGCGCCTATGTTCCCATCGACCCCGACCACCCGCGGGCGCGCATCGGCCACGGCCTGCAGGACGCCGGCATCCGCCGCGTCGTCACCCGCCCGGCGCTCGTCGAGCGCCTCCCCGCCGGCGGTTGGCGGCCGGTCTTCCCGCCGCCGCCGGGGGAGGGTGCGGTGCGACGCCCGCCACCCGCTCGGGCGACGCCGGACCACCCCGCCTACGTCATCTACACCTCGGGGTCGACGGGGCGGCCGAAGGGAGTCGTGGTGCACCACGCCGCGGTGGTCAACTTCTTCAGCGGCATGGATGCGGTCGTTGGCTGTGGACCCGGCGACACGCTGCTCGCGGTGACCAGCCTCGCCTTCGACATCTCGGTCCTGGAGCTGCTCTGGACCCTGGCGCGGGGCGCCCGTGTCGTCCTCTTCGCCGAGGGCAGCCCGTTGCCGGTGGCGCGCCGCACGGCCGCGGCGCCGCCGCCCCTCGACTGCAGCCTGTTCTATTTCGCCAGCAGCCAGGGAGACGGCGAGCGGAGCAAGTACCGGCTCCTCCTCGAGGGCTCCCGCTTCGCCGACCGCGCCGGCTTCCGCGCCGTGTGGACCCCCGAGCGTCACTTCCACGCCTTCGGCGGCATCTTCCCCAACCCTGCGGTCCTCGGCGGCGCTCTGGCGGCGATCACCGAGCGGGTCGAGATCCGCGCCGGCAGCGTCGTGCTGCCGCTACACCATCCGATCCGGGTGGCCGAGGAATGGTCGGTGGTCGACAACCTCTCCGGCGGCCGCGTCGGGCTCGCCTTCGCCTCCGGCTGGCATGCCGACGACTTCGTGTTCTCGCCGGAGAGCTACGCCGACCGCAAGGAGGTCCTGTATCGCGATCTCGAGACGGTGCGCCGCCTCTGGCGCGGCGAGACGGTGCAGGTGCGCGGTGGGTCCGGCCAGGAGATCGCGGTCGGCGTCTTCCCGCGCCCCCTCCAGCCGGAGCTGCCGGTGTGGATCACCTCGGCGGGACAGGCGGAGACCTTCACCCGGGCGGGCGAGGCCGGGGCCCACGTCCTCACCCACCTGCTCGGGCAGAGCCCTGACGAGGTCGCCGCCAAGGTCCGGCTCTACCGCGAGGCGCGCGCCGGGCGCGGCCTGTCGCCCGCCGAGGGCGTGGTCACCCTGATGCTCCACACCTTCGTCGGCGAGGAGGGCGGTGCCGTGCGCGACACGGTGCGCGGGCCCTTCATCGAGTACCTGCGCTCGTCGGTGGGGCTCATCCGCAACCTGATCGCGAGCCTGGGGCTCCCCCTGCGCCTCGAGGAGATGAGCCCGCGTGACATGGACGACCTGCTGGCCTTCGCCTGTGACCGCTACCTGGAAACCAGCGGCCTCTTCGGCACGGTGGAGGAGTGCGTCGAGCGCCTGGCAGAGCTGCGCGCCCTGGGTGTCGACGAGATCGCCTGCCTGATCGATTTCGGCGTGCCGGAAGAACAGGTGCTGGCGAGCCTGCCGCGCTTGGCCGAGGTGGCGCGCCGCGCCGCGGCCCCGCCCGCTGCGCGGGACGAGGCGGCGGCGCCCGCCGCGCTGGCCGACCTGATGGCGCTCCACCGGCCGACCCTGCTGCAGTGCACCCCCTCGCGGCTGCGGATGATGGCGCTCGAGGCCGGTTCGCTTGCGCCCCTCAGCCCGCTGCGCGCTCTGCTCCTGGGCGGCGAGGTGCTGCCGCCGGCCCTGGCTCGCCAGGTGAAGGACGAGCTGCCGGCGCGGCTGATCAACGTCTACGGACCTACCGAAACCACTGTCTGGTCCTCGTCCCAGGAGGTCGCGGCTCCCGTCGGCCCCATCGTCCCCATCGGCCAGCCGCTCGCCAACACCGAGATTCACCTCCTCGACCGGCACCAGAACCTCGTTCCGCTCGGGGTGTTGGGGGAGATCTGCATCGGCGGCCTGGGCGTGGCCCGCGGCTACCGGGGTCAGCCCCACCTGACCGCCGAGCGCTTCATCCCCGACCGCTGGGGCCAACGGCCCGGCGGGCGCCTCTACCGCACCGGCGACCTCGGCGTCCGCCGCCCCGACGGCCTGCTGGAGCTGCGCGGGCGCGCCGACCGCCAGGTCAAGGTGCGCGGCGTCCGCCTCGAGCTCGACGAGCTCGAGGCGCACCTCTGCGAGCACCCCGCGGTGCGGGAGGCGGCGGTCGTGCTCTCCGGCCCCGCCGCGGAGGAGCGCCTGGCCGCCTACGTGGCACCGCGCGCGGCGCAGGAGGTGTCGGCCGAGGCGCTGCGCGCCTTCCTCCAGGAGCGGGTGACCGCGGCCATGGTGCCGTCGTTCTTCGTCGTCCTGGCGGATCTGCCGCGCACCCCCAACGGCAAGCTCGACCGGCGCGCCCTGCCGGCCCCCACCGGCGAGCGGCCGGAGAGCGCCGCCTTCGTCGCCCCACGCAGTCCGTTCGAGCGGCAGATCGCCGCGATCTGGTGCGGCGTCCTGGGCCGCGAGCGGGTCGGAGTGGACGACAACTTCTTCGATCTGGGCGGACACTCGCTGCTGATGGCGCAGGTGCACGGCCGCCTGCGCGAGGTCCTTGCCCGGGACCTGCCGCTGGTCAAGCTGCTGGAGCATCCCACCGTCGGCTCGCTGGCCCGCTATCTGCGGCGGGCGGAGCCGGCCGGCGCCGCGCTCGACGAGAGCCGGGAGCGCGCCCGGCGGCAGCAGGAGGGACGTCGGCGCCTGCAGCGGCGGGTGGCAGAGAAGGTCCCGATCCCATGAGCGATCCGATGGTCGACGAGCACGAGGGTGAGGTCGCCGTCGTCGGCATGGCCCTGCGCCTGCCGGGCGCCGCGGACCCCGGCGAGCTCTGGCACAACCTGCGCGACGGGGTGGAGAGCATCACCTTCTTCACCCCCGAGGAGCTGGCCGCCGTGGGGGTGAGCCCGGCATCCCTGGCGGCGCCCAACTTCGTGCGCGCCGCCCCGGTGCTGCGCGACTTCGACCGCTTCGACGCGGCGTTCTTCGGCTACTCGCCGCGCGAAGCGTCGCTGCTCGATCCGCAGCAGCGGATCTTCCTCGAGTGCGCCTGGGAGGCGCTGGAGAGCGCCGGCTACCGGCCCGACGCCTGCGACGGAGTGGTGGGCGTCTACGCCGGGATGAGCATGAGCAGCTATCTGCTGTTCAACCTCCTGCCCAACCCGCGCCTCAACCTGGCCGAAGAGAGCTTCCAGCTCATGATCGGCACCGACAAGGATTTCCTCGCCACGCGGGTGTCCTATCACCTGAACCTAAAGGGGCCGAGCCTCGACGTGCAGACCGGCTGCTCCACCTCGCTGGTCGCCACCCATCTGGCTTGCGAGGCGCTGCTGAGCTTCCAGTGCGACATGGCGCTGGCGGGCGGCGTCTCCATCCAGGTGCCGCAGCGCTGGGGGTACTTCCACGAAGCGGGCGGCCTGGCGTCGCCCGACGGGCACTGCCGGGCCTTCGACGCGGCGGCAGCGGGGACCCTCTTCGGCAGCGGCGCCGGCATCGTGGTGCTCAAGCGCATGGCCGACGCCCTGGCGCAGCACGACACAATCCTGGCGGTGATCCGGGGCTCGGCCATCAACAACGACGGCGCGGTCAAGGTCGGTTTCACCGCTCCAGGGGCGCAGGGTCAGGCCGAGGTCATCGCCAGGGCCCTGGCGATCGCCGGGGTGGACGCGAACACGGTCGGCTACGTGGAGGCCCACGGCACCGCCACCGCCCTGGGCGACACACTCGAGGTGTCGGCCCTCGCCCAGGCGTTCGGCCCGGCGGTGCCGCGCGGCTCCTGCGGCCTGGGATCGGTGAAGACCAACCTCGGCCACCTCGACGCCGCCGCCGGCGTGGCCGGCCTGATCAAGACCGTCCTCGCCCTGCGCCACGGACAGATCCCGCCCAGCCTGCATTTCCGCGCTCCGAACCCGCGGCTGGCGCTGGCCGAAACCCCCTTCTACGTCCCCACCGCGCTCCTCCCCTGGCACCGCGGCGCGACGCCGCGGCGGGCGGGCGTCAGCTCCTTCGGCATCGGCGGCACCAACGCCCACGTGGTGGTCGAGGAGGCGCCGCCGCCGGCGCCGGCGGCCGCGGGCAGAGCCCTGCAGATCCTCGTCCTCTCCGCCCGCACCGAGGACGAGCTCGAGCGGGCGGCCGTCGCCTTGCGCCAGCGTCTGGAGGAGCCGGGCGACCTCTCCCTGGCCGACGTCGCCTTCACCCTGCAGGTGGGGCGCAAGCGCTTCCCTTGCCGGCGCGTGGTCCTCGGCCGCGGCTTCGCGGAGGCGCGGGCGCGGCTCGCCGAGGCCGACCCGGCGGGCGCCTGGCGGCGACACGACGAGGCCGACGAGCGGCCGCTGGCCTTCCTGTTCCCCGGCGGCGGAACTCAATACCCGGGTATGGGCGCCGGCCTCTACCAGGACGAGCCGATCTTCCGCGCCGAGATCGACCGCTGCGCCGAGCTGCTGCGCGGCGAGCTCGGCTGCGACGCGCGGGACCTGCTCTTCCCCGCGCCCGACCGCGCCGCCGAGGCGGAGCGGCGGATGAAGCGCACCGCCCTCGCCCTGCCCTGTCTCTTCAGCGTCGAGCACGCCATGGCGCGGCTGCTGATGGCCTGGGGCCTTCGCCCCGGGGCGCTCCTCGGTCACAGTCTCGGCGAGTACGTGGCGGCCTGCCTCGCCGGAGTCTTCCGTCTCGAGGACGCCCTGGCGCTGGTGGCGGCGCGCGGCCGGCTCCTCGAACAGATCCCGAGCGGCGCCATGCTCGGTGTGCCGCTCCCCGAGGACGAGGTGCGGGCGCTGATGGCGGCGGCCGGCTCGACCCTCGCCATGGCCGCGGTCAACGGTCCGGCCCAATGCGTGGTTTCGGGGCCGCTCGCCGAGGTGGACGCCCTGGCCGCCCTGCTGGTCGAAGACGATGTGGAGTTCCGGCGCGTGCAGATCGACGTCGCCAGCCACTCTCCCCTGGTGGAGCCGATCCTCGAACCGTTCCAGCACATCCTCGGCTGCCTGGAGCTGCGGCCGCCCCGGATCCCGTTTCTCTCGAACCTGAGTGGCACCTGGGCGGTGGCGGACGAGGTGACCCGGAGCAGTTACTGGGTGCGCCACCTGCGCCACACCGTGCGCTTCGGCGACAGCGTGCGCGAGCTTCTCGCGGATCCCGATTGGGCGCTCCTCGAGGTCGGTCCCGGGCGCACCCTGACCAGCCTGGCGCAGGCGGCGGCCGGAGCGCGCTCGGGCCGGACGATCCTCCCCACGCTGCGCCACGCCCAGGACAGCATGCCGGACGGCGAGCTGCTGAGCGGCACCTTGGGGCGGCTCTGGCTGGCCGGCTCGCGCATCGACTGGCAGGCGCTCCATCCGGCGCCGCGCCGGCGGGTCCCCCTGCCGACCTACCCTTTCTCGCGCCAGCGCTGCTGGATCGATCCCAGCTCCGCGGCCGCCCGCCCCGCGGCGGGTAAGACACCGGACGTCTCTTCCTGGCTCTACCTGCCGTGCTGGAAGCCGGCGCTGCCGCCGGCGCTCGCCGCCGCGGATCTGGCCGCGTTGGGGCCGGTCCTGGCGCTCGCCGCCCCTGGCGCGCTGCCGCCGCTGGCCGTGGCAGTGCTCGAGCGCCTGGCGGAGGCGGGGCTGGCCGTGACGGTGGCGCGGCCCGGTGAGGAGCCGGACCTCGGGGCCCTGCTCGCGCGGCTCCACGCTGCGGGGCGCTTCCCGGGCGCGGTGCTGCACCTCCGCGGCCTGGGAGCACCGGAGGAGGACCGCGACGGCAGCTTCTTCAGTCTGCTCGACCTCGCCCACGCCCTCGGTGAGCGCGGCCGGCCTTGCCGGGTGTTGGTGGTCGCCGACCACCTCCACCGGGTGGATGCCGCGGATCGCGTGCTGCCGGACCGTACGCTCCTGCTCGGCCCCTGCCTGGTCGTGCCGCAGGAGTACCCCGAGATCCGGGTGCAGTCGGTCGACGCTCCACCGCGGCTACCCGCGGGAGCGGAGGCCCGCCAGCTCGCCGCGTGGATCGTCGCCGAGCTAACCGCCGCGCCGCCGCAGCCGGTGGTGGCCTATCGCGGCGGGCGGCGCTGGCTCGCGGCGTTCGAGCCGGTACCGCTGGCAGCCGACGGCGGCGTGCGGCGGCTGCGCCCGCGCGGCGTCTATCTGTTGACCGGCGGCCTGGGTGGCGTCGGCCTCCTGGTGGCCCGCGAGCTGGCGCGGTCGGTGGCGGCGCGCCTGGTGCTGGTGGCCCGCACCGCGCCGACAGAGCGCCACGCCGAGCGGCTCGCGGAGCTGGCGGCGCTGGGCGGCGAGGTCCTGGTGGCGCAGGCCGACGTGGCCGATCGTGAGCAGATGCGGGTTGTCCTCGACCGCGTCGAGCAGCGCTTCGGCGCCGTCGACGGCCTTTTCCACCTCGCCGGCTACAGCGGCGAGCAGACGGTCCGGATGATCCCCGAGGTCGACCGCGCCGAGGCCGCTCGCCACTTCCGCGCCAAGGTCGACGGCACCCGCGTGCTGGCGGGGCTGCTGGCCGGCCGGACGCTCGACTTCTGCCTGCTCTTCTCGTCCAACGCCGCCGTCCTGGGCGGGCTCGGCGCCATCGCCTATGCGGCGGCCAATCGCTTCCTCGACGCTTTCGCGGAGGCTGCCGGCGCGCCCTGGATCAGCGTCAGCTGGGACGGCTGGCAGCTCGCCGACGGGGCGCTCCTGGGCTCCTACCGGACGAGCCTCGACCGCTATTCCATGACCTCCGCCGAGGCCCTCCTCGCCCTGCGCCGCATCGTCGAGCAGGCGCCGCCGGGGAGCCGGGCGGTGATCTCCACCGGCGACCTCCGCGCCCGCCTTGCCGAGTCGGCGGCGGCGGCGCATGCGGTCGATACGAGCTCGCCGCCGGCGGTGGTCCGGCAGCCGGGCGCCGCGGCTCCGGTGAGCGAGCTCGAGGCGCGGGTGGCGGCGGTCTGGGGCGCCGTCCTGGGGCTCGCCGAGATCGGCCTCGACGACAACTTCTTCGATCTCGGCGGCAGCTCGCTGCTCGGCCTGCGGGTGGTGGCGCGCCTCAAGCGCGAGCTGGGTGTCGAGGTCCCCATGGTCAGGCTCTTCGAGGGGCCCACCGTGCGCGCCTTCGCCTGCCTGCTCGCCGCGGCGGAGCCGCCCGCGGCCGGCGCTCTCGCGGCGAGCGGCGAGCGCGGCGCGCGGCGGCGCCAGCCGCAGTCGGCCGCCGTCATGACGGCCGTCGTCGTGGAGGAGCGGGCGTGAGCGCCTCCGGCATCGCCGTCGTCGGCTATGCCGGCCGCTTCCCGGGCGCTGCCTCGGTGGAAGAGCTCTGGCACAACCTCAGCCGCGGGGTGGAGTCGGTACGGTTCCTGGAACGGGGCGAGGTGCTCGCCCGCGGGGTCGATGCCGCGCTGGCGGACGATCCGGCGTTCGTGCCGGTGGAGGCGCTGCCCGAGGGGGTCGAGCTGTTCGACGCCGCCTTCTTCGACATGAGCCACCGCGAGGCCGAGATCACCGATCCCCAGCATCGGCTGCTGCTCGAATGCGCCTGCCACGCCCTGGAAGACGCCGGCTACGACCCGGCGCGGGTGCCGGGCCCGGTGGGGATCTTCGCCGGGGCCACCCTCAACACCTATCTGCCGCTGCACCTGATGAGCGATCCGGCGCTGCTCGCCAGCCTCGATCCCATGCAGGTGAACATCGCCAGCGCGGCCGACTTCCTGACCACCCGCATCTCCTACAAGCTCAACCTGCAGGGGCCCAGCCATGGCGTGCAGAGCGCCTGCTCGACCTCGCTGGTGGCGGTGGCGCTCGCCTGTCAGCGGCTGCGCGACCAGGAGTGCGACCTGGCGCTGGCCGGCGGTGTGTCGTGGAACGCCAGCCTGCGTGGCGGCTACCGCTGGGTCGAAGGCGGCGTGATGTCGCCGGATGGCCACTGCCACCCCTTCGATGCGCGGGCCCGGGGGACGGTGTTCGGCGGCGGCGTCGGCCTGGTGGTCCTGCGCCGCCTGGAAGAGGCACTGACCGACGGCGATACCGTGCGGGCGGTGATCCGCGGCAGCGCGGTCAACAACGACGGCTGGCGCAAGGTGGGCTACACCGCTCCCAGCGTCGAGGGGCAGGCGAGGGTGGTGGCCGAGGCGCTGGCCAACGCCGGGATCTCGCCCGCCACGGTCGGCTACGTGGAGGCTCACGGCACCGCGACTCCGCTCGGCGATCCGGTCGAGGTCGAGGCGCTCACGCGGGCCTTCCGAGCCGGGACGGACGGGCGCGGCTTCTGCGCGCTCGGCTCGATCAAGGGCAACCTCGGCCACCTGGACGCCGCGGGCGGGGTGGCCGGCCTGATCAAGGCCGTGCTCTGCTTGGAGCGCGAGGCGATCCCGCCGGCTTGCGGTTTCCGCTCGCCCAACCCGGAGATCGACTTCGCCGCCGGTCCCTTCCACATCAATACCGAGCTCCGCGAATGGCGGCGCGGCAGCGACCCCCGCCGCGCCGGGGTGAGCTCCTTCGGGGCCGGCGGCACCAACGTCCACCTGGTCCTCGAGGAGGCGCCGGCCGCCGTACCCGGAGGGGAGTCGCGCCCCTGGCAGCTGCTGGTGCTGTCGGCGCGGTCCGCCGCCGCGCTGGCGGCGGCGACGGCGGCGCTGGCCGACGCTCTGGAACGCCGGCCGGAGCTCGATGGCCCCGGTCTGGCCGATGCTGCCTTCACCCTGCAGATGGGCCGCCGCGCCTGCGAGCGGCGGCGCGCCGTGGTCTGCCGCGCCGGCGAGCCGATGAGCGCCGTCCTGCGCCAGCCCCATCGCCTGCGCGACGGCGCGGCGATCGCGGGCGGTCCCGCGCTCGCCTTCCTCTTCCCGGGGCAGGGCGCCCAGGCGGCCGGCGTCGCCGCCGGCCTGTATGCCGAGGAACCGGTCTTCCGCGCCGAGGTCGACCGCTGTCTTCGAGATCCTCGCGCCGGAGACCGGCGACGCATTGCCGGCGCTGTGGAGCGGCGGCGGCGCCACCGAATCGCTCGACCGCACCGAGTGGGTACAGCCCGCCCTGCTCATCGTCGAGCTGGCCCTGGCCCACCTCCTCGCGAGCTGGGGAGTCCGGCCCGCGGCGCTCGCCGGCCACAGTCTGGGCGAGTACGCCGCGGCCTGCCTGTCCGGCGTCTTCTCGCTTGAGGACGCCCTGCGCCTGGTGGCGACGCGCGGCCGCCTGATGCAGGAGCTGCCGGCCGGCGCCATGCTGGCCGTTCCCCTGGCGGAAGCGGAGCTGGAGCCCTGGTTGACCGCCGGCTCCGGCCTGGCGCTCGCCGCCGTCAACGGCCCCTGCCGCGCGGTGGTGGCCGGGCCGCCGCCGGCGGTGGAGGAGCTCGAGCGGCGTCTGGCCGGCGAAGGGGTGAGCGCGCGGCGCCTCGCCACCGCGCACGCCTTCCACTCGGCGGCCGTCGAGCCGCTGGTGGAGCGCTTCACCCGGCTGTTGGCGGGGGTGGAGATGCGGCCGCCGCGGATTCCCTTCCTGTCCAACCTCACCGGGACCTGGATCACCACCGAGGACGCCGTGGATCCCCGCTACTGGGGGCGGCAGATGCGTCGCAGCGTGCGTTTCGCCGAGAACCTGGACGAGCTCTGGCGCGACCCGCGCCGCGTCCTGCTCGAGGTAGGGCCGGGTAGGACGCTCTCCCTGCTCGCCCGCCGCCACCCCGGGGCGGACCCCGGCCGGGTGGTGGCGGCGCTCGACGGCGCACCGGGGACGGCGGAGCCGGCGGCGCTGCTCGAGGCTGTCGGCCGGCTGTGGACGCGCGGCGTCGAGGTGAGCTGGCGGGACCTCCACGCCGGCGGCCGGCGGCGCCGCGTCCCGCTCCCCGGCTACGTCTTCGACCGCGCCCGCTACTGGATCGAGCGCCGGCCGCCGGCCGCCGGCACGAGCCCAGAGCGGGCGGCCGCGGCCGCCCCGGCGGCGGTGGACGGCGCGCCCGCGGCGCCGCCGGCCCGGCATCCGCGTCCCGACCTCGAGACCGTCTATGTGGCGCCGGCCTCGGCGCTGGAAGGCCGCATCGCCGAGGTTTGGCAGCAGTGCCTGGGGGTCGACCGGGTGGGAGCGCTCGACAGCTTCTTCGCGCTGGGCGGCGACTCTCTGCTCGCCGTGCAGACCATCGACCGTCTGCGCCGCGACCTGGGCCGCGACATCCCGGTGACCAACGTCTACGAGGGGATCACAGTGCGCGATCTCGCCCGGCTGCTCGAGCCCGCGGCGGCGGCGTCCGCGGACGGCAACCGGCAGCAGCGGATGCTTTCGCGCCGGTCGCTGCAACGCGAAATGCGGCTCCGCCGCAGACAGGAGGAAGCGAGATGAGCCAAGGCGGAGGCAGGACCTGGAACGGATCGGAGATCGCCGTCATCGGCCTCGCCTGCCGCTTCCCGGGGGCGCGCGATGCACGGGAGCTGTGGGCCAACCTGCGGCAGGGAGTCGAGTCGATCACCTTCCTGGCGGACGACGAGCTCGAAACCGCGGGCTTCGGCGAGCTCCCCCGCGACCAACCCAACTTCGTCCGCGCCGCCTCCTGCCTCGCCGACACCGACCTCTTCGACGCCGCCTTCTTCGGCTTCACCCCGGCCGAGGCGGAGGCCATGGACCCGCAGCAGCGCCTGTTCCTGGAGTGCTCCTGGGAGGCCCTCGAGCAGGCCGGCTACGATCCCGAGTCCTGCCCCGGCGCCGTCGGCGTGTTTGCCGGATCGCGCACCAACACCTACATCTTCAACCTGCTCTCGAACCGCGCCGCGCTCGCCGGTCTCGACCCGTTCCAGGTAGGGCTCGCCAACGACTTCGCCTTCCTCGCCAGCCGCGTCTCCTACAAGCTCAACCTGCGGGGGCCCAGCTACGCGGTCCACACCGCCTGCTCGACCGGCTTGGCGGCGGTTCACCTCGCCCGCCAGAGCCTGCTCATCGATGAATGCCAGATGGCGCTTGCCGGGGGGGTGGTGGTCAACGTGCCGCAGCGTACGGGCTACCTGTACCAGCCGGGGAGCGTCTTCTCGCCCGACGGCCACACGCGGGCCTTCGACGCCGCGGCGCGCGGCACCGTCTTCGGCAGCGGCCTGGGCATCGTGGTGCTCAAGCGCCTCGAGGACGCCCTGGCCGACGGCGACGAGATCTGGGCGGTGATCCGCGGCGCCGCGGTCAACAACGACGGCGCGCGCAAGGCTTCGTTCACCGCCCCGAGCGTCCAGGGGCAGGCCGAGGTGATCCTCGAGGCCCTGGCAGACGCCGGCGTCGAGCCGGAGACGATCCGCTACGTCGAGGCCCACGGCACCGGCACTCAGCTCGGCGACCCCATCGAGCTGCGCGCGCTGGCGCGCGCCCTCGATCCGGACGGCGCGCGCCGGCAGCACTGCGCCATCGGTTCGGTGAAGACCAACCTGGGGCACCTCGACGCCGCGGCCGGCATCTCCTCGCTGATCAAGGTGGTGCTCGCGTTGCGCCACCGCGAGATCCCGCCGAGCCTGTTCTTCGCGGTGCCGAACCCGCAGTTCGACTTCGCCGCGAGCCCGTTCTACGTCAGCACCGCGCTGCACTCCTGGGAGGCGGGCGCCTTTCCGCGGCGGGCCGGCGTCAGCTCGTTCGGCATCGGCGGCACCAACGTGCACGTCATCCTGGAGGAGGCGCCGGAGCCGGTGCCAGCCGCGGCGGCGCTGCCCTGGCAGCTGCTCGTCCTGTCAGGACGCAGCGAGGCCGCCCTCGACCGCGCCGCCGAACGGCTCGCCGAGCATCTGCAGCGCCACCCCGAGCTCGCCGCCGCCGACGTGGCCTACACCCTGGCGGTGGGGCGCAAGGGCTTCAACCATCGCCGCGTCTGCGTCGTCCGCAACCTGGCGGAGGCGGCCGCGGCGCTGGTCCGCCGCGACTCCCCGGGTGTCCACGACCGGTTGCGCGCCGAGGGCGAGCGCCCGGTGGCCTTCCTGCTGCCGGGTCAGGGGGCGCAGCGCGCCGGGATGGGCGCCGAGCTCTACCGCCGCTACCCGGCGTACCGCGAGGCGTTCGATCTCTGCGCCGAGCTCCTGCGGCCGGAGCTCGACCTGTGGCCGGTCGTCCTCGACGGCGGCGGCGAGCAGCGGCTGGCGCGCACCGAGGTGGCGCAGCCGGCCCTGTTCGCCGTGGAGTACGCCATGGCGCAGCTCTTCATCTCCTGGGGCGTGCGCCCCCAGGCTTTTCTCGGCCACAGTCTCGGCGAGTACGTCGCCGCCTGCCTGGCCGGGACGCTGGCGGTCGAGGACGCCGTGCCGTTGGTGGCGGAGCGCGGCCGCCTGATGAGCAGCCAGCCCGCGGGCGCCATGCTCGCCGTCTCCCAGGGCGAGGCCGAGGTGCGGGAGCTGCTGCCGCGCGAGGTCGAAATCGCCGCGATCAACGCCGCCGACCTGACGGTCGTGACCGGCCCGAGCGAGGCGGTGGCCGTCTGCGAGCGGACGCTCGCGGCGCGCGGCATCGCGTACCGCCGCCTGCGCACCTCACACGCCTTCCACTCGGCCCTGGTAGAGCCGGTGCTGCAGCCGTTCGCCGCCGCGGTGGCGCGGACGCCGCTCGCGCCGCCGCGGTCGCCCTGGATCTCGAATCTCACCGGCACCTGGATCACCGCGGAGGAGGCCGTCGACCCCGCCTACTGGACGCGGCACCTGCGGCAGCCGGTGCGCTTCCGGGACGGGGTCGGCACCCTGCTGGGAAACCCGTCGCTGCTGCTCCTGGAGGTCGGTCCCGGCGCCTCCCTGGCGCGGCTGGTGCGCCGCCACCCGGCCTGGCACCGCGAGCGCGAGGTGGTGAGCGCGCTCCCCGAGCCGGGCGCTGCCGACGGCGAAGCGCGCGGCCTCCTCGCCGCCGTGGGCAGGCTCTGGGCAGTCGGCGCCGAGGTGCACTGGCCGGCGGTGCACGGCCCGCGCCGGCGGGTGCCGCTGCCGACCTATCCGTTCGAGCGCCAGCGCTATTGGATCGAGGCCAACCCCACCGCGGCCCCGGCCGCGAGCGAGCGTGGCAAGGCGTCGGACGTCGCCGACTGGTTCTTCCTCCCCTCCTGGCGGCGCAGCCTGCCGCCGGCCGTGGCGGACGGTGGGGGAGAGTCCGCTTGCTGGCTCGTCCTGCCGGACCGGCTGGGCCTGGGCGAGCGGCTGGCCGGCCTGCTGACCGGGCAGGGAGCGGACATCGTGCGGGTGGCCGGCGGCGAGGATCTGGGGCGCGCCGGCTGCGTCGCGCTGCTCGCGAGTCTCAAGGCCCAGGGCCGCAGACCAGCCGGCGCCGTCCACCTGCTCGGCCTCACCGGCGCGACCGACGAGGCGGCGGGAGCGGCGGCGTTCCACGCCGCGCAACGGCGCGGGTACTACAGTCTGCTTCACCTCTGCCAGGCGTTCCTCGAGGTCTTCCCCGAGCAGCCGGTGCGCCTCGTCGCGGTGGCGGACCGCCTGCTCGCGGTGGGCGCCGGCGAGGAGATCCGTCCGGAACGGGCCACCCTGCTGGCTCCGGCCAGGGCCGTGCCGCAGGAGCGCCGGGAGATCTCCTGCCGGGTCGTCGATGTAGTGGCGCCCCCGCCCGGCAGCCGCGAGGAGGCGGCGCTCGCGCGGCACCTGGCCGGCGAGCTCCTGGCGCCGGCGTCCGGCGAGACGGTGATCGCCTGGCGCGGCGGCCAGCGCTGGGTACAGGGCTTCGATGCGGTGCGCATCGGGGCTGCCGCCGGCACCAGCCCGCTGCGCCGACAGGGCGTCTACCTGATCACCGGCGGCCTGGGCGGCGTCGGCCTGCTGCTGGGGGGATTTCTCGCCCGCGAATACCAGGCCCGCCTGGTGCTCGTGAGCCGCACCCTGCTGCCGCCGCGCGAGCAGTGGGACGGATGGCTGGCAAGCCACGGCGAGGAGGACCCGGCGGCGGCCCGCATCCGCCGGCTGCGCGAGCTGGAGGGCCACGGCGCCGAGGTCCTGGTGCAGGCGGCGGATGTCGCCGACCCGGAGCAGGCGCGGGCGCTGGTCGCCGCGGCCGAGCGGCGCTTCGGCCGCCTCCACGGCGTCATCCATGGCGCCGGCGTCACCGCCGGCCCCTCGCTCTACCGGCCGGTCGCCGAGGTGGGAGAGGAAGAATCGGAAACCCAGTTCGGCCCCAAGGTCTACGGCCTCTATGCGCTCGCGGCGGCGCTCGACGGGCGCGCGCTGGATTTCCGCCTGCTCATGTCCTCCAACGCCGCCGTGCTCGGCGGTCTGGGGTACCTGACCTACACGGCGGCGAACCTGTTCCTGGATGCTTTCGCCGCCAGCCGCGCCGGCGACGGGGAGCGCTGGATCAGCGTCGACTGGGACCCCTGGCCGAAAGAGACCAAGCGCTACGAGGGCGCCCACACCGCCCTCGACCGCTACGCCATGACCGTCGCGGAGAGCGCCGAGGCCTTCCGCCGCGCCATCGCCAGCGGCGTCGACGGCCAGCTGGTGGTGGCGACGGGCGATTTCACGGCGCGGCTGGAGCGTTGGGGGGGCGGCGCCGAGCGCGAGACGGCGCCGTCGCACGAGCGTCCCCGGCTGCGCAATCGCTACACGGCGCCGCGCACGCCGCTCGAAACCTCCCTGGTCGAGATCTGGCAAGAGGTCCTGGGCATCCGCGAGATCGGGGTGGAGGACGACTTCTTCGACCTCGGCGGTCACTCGTTGCTCGCCACCCAGCTGGTCGCTCGCATCCGCCACCAGCTGGATCTCGACCTGCCGCTGCAGCGCATCTTCGAGACGCCGACGGTCGCCGGGCTGGCGGCGGCGGCCGAGTCGGCGGCGGGCGACGAGGATGCGGCGGTGCGCGAGGTCCTCGCCCAGCTCGCCGCGATCTCCGAGGAGGAGGCGGCCGCCGAGCTCGAGCGGCGAGTGGCGGCGCACGGCGCGCCGGCGGGAGCCGGGCATTGAGCGATCGCGAAAAGAGCGTCGACGGCCTGTCGCCGGCGAAACGGGCGCTCTTCGAGAAGCTGCTGGCGGAGCGGGCACGCGAGCGGCAGAGCCCGGCGGCGAGCGGCAGGATCGAGCCACGCCCGGCGGACCTCCCTCACCCGCCGCTCTCCTTTGCCCAGCAGCGGCTCTGGTTCCTCGACCGCCTGGCGGGCGGCAATCCCGCCTATCACGTGCCGATCCCGGTGCGGCTACGCGGGGTGCTCGACGTCGGCGCCCTGCGCGCCTCGCTGCTGGCGGTGATCCGCCGCCACGAGGTGCTGCGCACCACGTTCGACGAGGCGGCCGGGGAGCCTTTCCAGGTGATCCACCCGCGGGCGTCCCTGGCGTGGGCCGAGGCTGATCTGCGGCGGCTTGGCGCGGCCGGCGAGGCGGCGTGCCGGCAGGCGGTGTGGATGGAAGCCCGCCGGCCGTTCGACCTGCGGCTCGGCCCGCTGCTGCGCGGCCTGCTGCTGCGGCTGGACGAGCGCGAGCACGTGCTGGTCTTGACCATCCACCACATCGTGTTCGATGCCTGGTCGATCAGCCTGCTGATCCGCGAGCTCGACGCGCTCTACCGCGCCGCCCGGGAGGGGGCAGCCCCGCACCTGCCGCCGCTCCCCATCCAGTACGCCGACTTCGCGCTCTGGCAGCGGCGCTGGGCCGCCGGAGGCGGGCTCGACGCCCAGCTCGCCTGGTGGCGGCGCCGGCTGGCCGGCGCCGACGACCTGCTGGCGCTGCCTGTCGACCGGCCGCACCCGCCGGTGCAGACCTGGGCCGGCGCGACGCGCAGCGGCCTCTTCGAGCCAGCGCTGGCCGAGCCCCTCCGCCGTCTTGCCCGCGCCCACGGGACGACCCTGTTCGTGGTGCTGCTGGCGGCGTTTCAGGCGCTGCTCCACCGGCTGACGGGCAGCCCGACGATCGCGGTGGGGACGCCGATCGCCAACCGCAATCGAGTGGAGACCGCGGAAGTCATCGGCTTCTTCGTCAATACGCTGGTGATGCGCGCCGCGGTGAGCGCCGACCTCGAGCTCCGCGAGCTGGTGGCGCGGGTGCGCGAGGCCGCCCAGGGCGCCTACGCCCATCAGGACCTCCCCTTCGAGCAGCTGGTGGAGGCCCTGCAGCCGCGGCGCGACCTCGGCCGGCCGCCGCTCTTCCAGGTACTCTTGACGTTCCGCAACACGCCGAAGGCCGCCTTTGCCCTGCCCGGCCTCGACGTCGAGCTGCCACCGCTCGATGTAGGGGTGACGCAGTTCGACCTCACGGTGTCGATGTCCGAGGACGGCGAGACGATCCCCATCGACTTGATCTACAACACCGACCTCTTCGATCCGCCGACCGCCATCCGCCTGCTCGGCGCCTTCCGCCAGGTCCTCGCCGCGGCCGGCGGCCACCGCGAGTGGCGGGTGGGCGACCTGCCGCTGCTGAGCGCCGCCGAGGCGCACCAGTGCCGGCGGGAATGGAACGACACCGCGGCCCGCTATCCGCAGGACGGCGCCGCGCTCCACGAGCTCGTCGCGGCCCGGGCCGCGGCCGCGCCCGAGCGCGTCGCGCTGGTCTGCGCCGACGCTTGCCTGAGCTATGCCGAGCTCGACGCCCGCGCCGACCGGCTCGCCCATCGCCTGATTCGCCTCGGGGTGCGGGCGGAGTCGCTGGTGGGGGTGGCGGTCGAGCGCTCGCTCGATCTGCTGGTCGGCGTGTTGAGCGTCCTCAAGGCGGGGGCGGCCTACGTCCCCTGCGACCTGCACGGCCCTGCTGAGCGCCTGGCCATGATGCTGGACGACGCCCGCGTCGAGGCGCTCCTGGTGCACGACCGCGGCATCGCCCGGCTGCCGCCAATCGCGGCTCCCGTCGTCCGCCTCGACGGCGGCGAGGCGGCCGCGGCGCGGCTGCCGGCCGCGGCGCCGGCGCTCCCGGTCGCGGCGGACCGGCTCGCCTATGTCATCTTCACCTCCGGCTCCACCGGGCGCCCGAAAGGGGCGATGAACACCCACCGCGCGATCTGCAACCGGCTGCTCTGGATGCAGGAGGCCTACGGCCTCACGGCGGCGGATCGGGTGCTGCAGAAGACCCCCACCAGCTTCGACGTCTCGGTATGGGAGCTCTTCTGGCCGCTCTTGACCGGCGCCTGCCTGGTGATCGCGCGGCCGGACGGGCACCAGGATCCGGTCTACCTGGCGCGCCTCCTGGCGGCGGAAGCGATCACCACCGTGCACTTCGTCCCCTCCATGCTGCAGGCGTTCCTGGAGCAGGAGCCGGTGCCCGCCGCCGCTCTGCGGCAGGTGATCTGCAGCGGCGAGTCGCTGTCGCCCGAGCTGGCGCGGCGGGCCGCCGGCCGCTTCGGCGAGACGGTCGCGCTGCACAACCTCTACGGCCCGACGGAAGCGGCGGTGGACGTCACCGCCTGGACCTGCCCGCGCGCGGCCGACCTGCGGCGGGTGCCGATCGGGCGCCCCATCGCCAACCTGCAGGTCCATATCGTCGACGGCGCGCAGCGTCCGGCGCCGATCGGCGTCGCCGGCGAGCTGCTCATCGGCGGCGTCGGCCTGGCGCGCGGCTATCTGGGCCGGCCGGACCTCACGGCGGAGCGCTTCGTCCCCGACGCCGGCGGCGGCGCCGGCGAGCGTCTCTACCGCACCGGCGACCTGGCGCGCCTGCTGCCGTGCGGATGGATCGAGATCCTGGGGAGGATCGACCAGCAGGTGAAGATCCGCGGCGTACGCATCGAGCTGGGCGAGATCGAGGCCGCCCTGGGGCGTCATCCCGCGGTCCGTGCGGCGGCGGTCCTGGCGCGGCCGGATGGCAGCGGAGATACGGTCCTCCTGGCCTGCATCGCGTCCGACGTTCCGCCGCCGACAGCCGCGGAGCTGCGGGCGTTCCTGCGCGACAGGCTGCCGGCGGTGATGGTGCCGGCGCTCTTCGCCTGCGTCGAGGCCCTGCCGCTCAACGCCAACGGCAAGCTGGACCGCAAGGCGCTGGCGCACATCGCGCCCGCGGCAGATGCGCCCGCGGCGGCGAGCGCGGCGCCGCGCACCGCGACGGAGGAGATCCTGACGCAGATCTGGCAGGAGGTGCTGGACCGCGAGGGGATCGGCGCCGACGATAGCTTCTTCGACCTCGGTGGGCACTCGCTACGGGCGACGCGGGTGATGTCCCGGGTGCGCGAGGTGCTGGGAGTGGACCTGCCGGTGCGCGAGCTGTTCGAGGCGCCGACGGTGGCCCTGCTGGCCAAGCGGGTCGAACGGGCACGGGGGGCGGTGCCGCCGGCGCCGCCGATCGTCGCGGTGCCGCGCCGGGGCGACCTGCCGCTCTCCTTCGCCCAGCAGCGGCTCTGGTTCCTCGACCGCCTGCAGCCGATGAGCGCGGCGTACAACGTCCCGGCCGCGGCGCGGCTCGCGGGGCCGCTCGCGCCGCGTGCGCTCGAGCGCGCCCTGGGCGAGCTGGCGCGGCGCCACGAGGCGCTGCGCACCACCTTCGCGGAGCAAGACGGCGTGGCCTGTCAGCGCATCGCCGGCGACCTGCATCCCGCGCTCCCGGTGGTCGACCTGGCGGGCCTGCCGGCGGCGATGCGCGAGGGCGTGGCGCTACGCCTGGCGGCGGCGGCGGCGCGGCGGCCCTTCGACCTGGCGGCCGGGCCGCTCCTGCGTACTTTGCTGCTGCGCCTGGGCGGCGAGCAGCACATCCTGTCGGCAACGCTGCACCACATCGCCGCCGACGGCTGGTCGATCGAGCTCCTGCTCGACGAGGTGGTCCGGCTCTACGGCGCAATCGTGCGGGGCGAGCCGGCGCGGCTGCCGGCGCTGCCGGTGCAGCCCGCGGACCATGCGGTCTGGCAGCGCGGCTGGCTCACCGGCGACGTGCTCGCGACCCAGCTCGCCTACTGGCGCGGGCAGCTCGCGGGCGCGTCCTGGGAGCTCGATCTGCCGGTGGACCGGCCGCGCGCCGCGGTGCGCGCGGCGCATGGCGCCTCCCTGCCGTGGCAGCCGGACCGCGGGCTGGTCGCGGCGCTTGCCGGTGTGAGCCGCGGTCACGGGACGACCCTGTTCATGACTCTGCTGGCCGGCTTCCAGATCACCCTCGCACGGCTCGCGGGCCAGGACGATGTGGTGGTCGGCACGCCCATCGCGGGCCGCAACCGCCGCGAGCTCGAGGGACTGATCGGTTTTTTCGTCAACACCCTGGTGCTGCGCGGCGACCTGCGCGACACCCCGTCCTTCCAGGCGTTCCTGGCGCGGACCCGGCGCACGGCCCTGGATGCCTACGCGCACCAGGACCTGCCGTTCGAACGCCTGGTGGAGGAGCTGGTGCAGGATCGCGGCCCGGGCCGCTCGCTGCTGTTCCAGGCGATGCTCGCGCTGCAGCCGCCGCGGCGGCGGAGCGCCGCCGCCGCGGGGCCCGTGGTCACCCCGCTCGCCCTCGAGACGGGTGCCCTCAAGTTCGAGTTGGCGCTGACCCTCGCGGAGGGCGAGGACGGCCTCGCCGGGACGCTCGACTACGACGCCGGTCTCTTCGACGCCGCGACGGCGAAGCGCCTGCTGGGGCATCTCGGCGTCCTGCTGGCGGCCGCGGTCGACGACCCCGGCCGGCGCGTCGCCGAGCTGCCGCTGCTCGACGCCGCGGAGCGCCACCAGGTGCTGGCCGAGTGGGGCGACACCGCCGCCGCGGACCCCGAGGAAGAGCTCGGCATCCATCACCGGGTGCTGGCCCAGGCGCGGCTCACCCCCGCGGCGGAGGCGGTGATCGCCGGGCGCGAACGGCTGAGCTACCGCGAGCTCGCGCGGCGTAGCGCGGGGCTCGCGGCATGGTTGGCGGCGTCCGGCGTCCGGCCCGGCGCCTTCGTGCCCGTGCTTCTCGACAGCGGTGCCGACCTGGTGGTGGCGTGGTTGGGCGTGCTGCGGGCGGGGGCGGCATTCGTGCCGCTCGATCCGGTATGGCCCGCGGCGCGGCGCGACGTGATCCTGGCGGATCTCGGCGGCGGCGCGCTCCTGGCGGACGACGCTCCCGCGGACCTCGACCGCGCGCGCTGGCGGGTCCTGCCGCCCCGGGCGCCGGAGGACGCCGTGGCGGCAGCGGCGCCGGCGGACGCGTCGTCGCCGCCGGGGGCGCCGATCTACGCCATCTACACCTCGGGTTCCACCGGCCGTCCCAAGGGAGTGGTGGTGCCGCACCGCGGGATCGTCAACCGCTTCCTGTGGATGGACCGCTGCTTCGGCCTGGGCGCGGCGGACCGCGTGCTGCAGACGACGCGCCCGGTCTACGACAGCGCCGTCTGGCAGCTGCTCTGGCCGCTGACCCGAGGCGGTGCAGTCGTGACGACCGCCGCCGCGCAGAGCTCCGATCCCGAGGCCGTGGCGGCCCTCATCGCCGGGCACCGCGTCACCATGACCGATTTCGTCCCCGCCGTCTTCCAGATGCTCGTCCAGCAGCTCCAGGCGAACCCCGCGGAGGCCGCGCGGCTGGCCTCGCTGCGGGCAGTGGTGGTGGGAGGCGAGGAGATGGCGCCCGCCGCCGCGGAGTCGTTCCGGCGCATCTTCCCGGAGGTGCAGCTGGTGAACCTCTACGGGCCGACCGAGGCCAGCATCGGCTGCATCTGCCACCGGGTGAAGGCCGGGGACGGACGCCAGGGGCGGGTGCCGATAGGCCGGCCGATTGCCAACGTGCGGCCGCTCATCCTCGACCGCTGGGGGAGCCCGGCCGCGGTAGGCGTGACCGGCGAGCTCTGCCTCGCCGGTGTCTGCCTCGCCCAGGGCTATCTGCGCGACGGCGCTCAGACGGCGGCGGTCTTCACGCCCCATCCCGGACGCGAGATCGCCGGCGACCGCCTGTACCGCACGGGAGACCTCGCCCGTTGGCTGCCCGACGGCCGCATCGACCTGCTCGGGCGCGTCGATTGCCAGGTCAAGATCCGCGGCCTGCGCATCGAGCTGGGCGAGATCGAGGCCACCCTGCGCGCCCATCCGCGTGTCGCCGCCGCCGCCGCCCTCGTCTGGCAGCCCGGGGACGAGCGGGGGAACCGCCTGCTGGTGGCCTGCTTCACCGTGCGGCCCGCGGTGCCGTTGCCGGCCGCCGAGGAGCTCCTCGATTTCCTGCGCCAGCACCTGCCGGCGTCGATGCTGCCGTGGCTCCTGCTGCCGTTGCCGGCCCTGCCGCTCACCGCGGGAGGGAAGGTCGACCGGCGGCGGCTGGCGCACGAGGTGGCGCGGCACTGGCGTCCCAGCGCGGCGGCCGGCGCCACACCGCGCACTCCCGTCGAGAGCCTGCTCAGCGGCATCTGGGCCGAGCTCCTGGGGCGCGAGCGGATCGACCTGGACGACGACTTCTTCAGCCTGGGTGGGCATTCGCTCCTGGCGACCCGGGTCGCCTCGCGCGTCCGCCGCGCCTTCGGCGTCGAGCTGCCGGTGCGCGCCCTCTTCGAGGCTTCGACCCTGGCCGGCCTCGCGCGGCGCATCGAGTCGGCGCTGGGCGCGGCGGACGCGGAGCGCGTGCCGCCGCTCCGGCCGGTGCCCAGGGACGGCGATCTGCCGCTCTCCTTCGCCCAGCAGCGGCTCCTTTTCCTGTACATGCTGGCGCCGGCCGATCCCTCCTACGGTGTGCCTTTCGGCCTGCGTCTGAGCGGGCTCCTGGAGCCGTCGCGGCTGCGCCGGGCGCTCGGCCGGCTGGTCGATCGTCACGAGGCGCTGCGGACCACCTTCGCCTTCGCCGGCGGCGGGCCGGTGCAGCGGATCGGGCCGGCGGCAGCGCAGCAGATGCCGCTGGTCGATCTCTCCGGGCTCCCGGCTGAGCTGGGCGAGAACGAGGTGCGGCGCGTGGCGGCGACGGAGGACCTGCGGCCGTTCGATCTGCTGCGCGGCCCGATCCTGCGCGCGGCGCTCCTGCGCCTGGGGCCGCTCGCGCACGTGCTGCTGGCTGCGGTCCACCACGTGGCGATGGACGGCTGGGCCGGCGGGGTGTTCCGCCGCGAGCTGGCGGCGCTCTATGAGCAGGGGGAGGAGGCGGCGCTGCCCGAGCTGCCGGTGCAGTACGTCGACTTCGCCGCCTGGCAACGGAGCTGGCTGCAGGGCGAGCGGCTCGACCGCCAGCTCGCCTACTGGCGGCGGCGGCTCGCCGGCCTTGCGCCGTCGGAGCTCCCCGGCGACCGCCCGCGGCCGGCGGTGCGCAGCGGCCGCGGCGCCACGCTCTCCTTTCACGTCGAGGAGGCGGTGGCGGCGGCCCTGCGCGGCCTGGCCCGGCAGGAGGACGCGACCCTCTTCATGGCGCTGCTCGCCGCTTTCGCCGTCCTCGTGCGCCAGCGCTCGGCGAGCGACCGCGTGGTCGTCGGGACCGACATTGCGAACCGCACGCGGGCGGAGCTCGAAGGGGTCATCGGGCTGTTCGTAAACCAGCTCGTGCTGAGCTTCGATCTGTCGGGCAATCCCGCCTTCCGCGAGCTGCTGCGTGAGGTGCGCCGGCACACCCTGGAGGCCTACGTCCACCAGGACGCGCCCTTCGACAAGCTCGTCGAGCTGCTGCGGCCGGAGCGCGACCTCGCCCGCACCCCGCTCTTCCAGCTCAAGCTCGTGCTGCAGAACGTCCCGGCGGAAGCCAGCTCGCCATCGGGCCTGTCGGTGACCGCCCTGGACCTGCCACGGCGGACCGCCAAGTTCGATCTGCTGCTCAACCTGATGGAGGCCGGGGACGGGATCGTCGGGCAGGCGGAGTACAGCACCGACCTGTTCGAGGCGGCGACGATCTCCCGCCTGCTCGACGACCTGGGGATCGTGCTGCGCCAGGCTGCCGCGCGGCCGGACGCTCGCCTGCACGAGATCGCGGCAGAGCTGGCGGCGCGAGCGGCCGGGGAGGAGGAACGCCAGGCTGGGGAGCGGCGGCGCCTGGCGTTGGGCCGCGCCCGCCGGCGCACCCTGGTGTCGGCCGGCGCGGTGGCGGAGTGGAGGCAATGACGCAGCAGGCAGTGCTCCAGGGCTTCCGCCTCTCGCCGCAGCAGCAGCACGTCTGGTGGGCGCAGCGCGGCGAGCCCTCGCCGGCGTTCGTCGTCCAGGCCCGCATCGACATCCGGGGCCCGCTCGACCGGGCGCGCTTGGCGGCGGCCCTGGCCGCGGTCGTCGTGCGGCACGAGATCCTGCGCACGGTGTTCCCTCGCATACCCGGGCTGGACGTGCCGGTGCAGGGCATCGCCGCCACCGCCGCGGTCGATTGGCGCGAGGGGAGCCTCGCCGGCCTCCCCGCCGCGCGGCGCGAGGCGGCCCTCGAGCGGTTCTGCGACGACCTGCGGGAGATTCCCTTCGACCTCGCGCGGGGGCCCCTGGTGCGCGCCGTCGTGATCGCCCTCGACGGCCAGCGCCATGCGCTGGTGGTGACCCAGCCGCCGCTCGCCGCCGACGGGTTGGCGCTCGAGCTGCTGGCGGCGGACGCCGCTGCCGCCTACCACGGCGCCCTCGGCGGGGATGCCCTGCAGTACGCCGACCTGACCGAGGTCCTCCACGAATGGCAGAGCGCGGCGGCCGAGGAGCGCGGCGCCGCGTTCTGGCGCGCGCAGGACCTCTCCGCCCTGGTGCGGGTGACGCCGGGAGCGGCGGCCGGCCGTGCCGCCGCCGAGCGGCCGTTCCGGCCGCGGCGGATTCGCCGGCGCCTCGGGCGCGCCGCGGCCGCCGCGGCGGCCGAGCGGCTCGGGGTGCCGCTCTGGCAGCTGCTGCTGGCTGCCTGGCAGGGGGCGATCCAGGCGGCGACGCGAGCGGAAGAGATCGTGATCGGAGTGCTGTTCGACGGCCGCACCTGCGACGAGTTCCGCGGCGCCCTCGGCCTGTTTGCGCGCTATCTCCCGGTGCGCGGGAGCCCGGCCGCGGCGGCGGCCCCGGTCGAGCTGTGCGCCGCGCTCGCCGCCATCCTGGCCGAGGTGGCGCGGCGGCAGGACTTCTTCTCGCCGGAGCCGCTCGAGCGCCTGCTCGCCCGGCATGGGACCGCGGGGTGGCCGTTCGGCTTCGACTACCGGCGCTCGGGCGCGCCGGCGGCCGGCCGCGGCGCGACGCGCTTCGCGGTCGTCGACGGCTATCTGGGTCTCGACCGCTTCGGCCTGCGCCTGTCGCTGTTCGACGACGGTGAGTTGCTGCGCGCCGACCTCGACTACGACCCGGTGTTGCTGCGGCCTGGCGAAGCCGGGCGCTACGGCGAGCGGTGGGCGCGCGTGCTGGACGGTCTGGGCGCCGGCTCGCCGCTCGGCGAGATCGTGGTGCTGACCGAGGATGAGCGGCGCGAGCTCTTGGCGGCCAACCGGACGGCGGCGGCGGTGCCGGCCGGGCTTCTCGCCCACCAGCTGTTCGAGGAGCAGGCGCGCCGCGCGCCGGACGCCCTGGCGGTGGCCCACGGGGCGAGCGCTTGGACCTACGGCGAGCTCGCCGCCCGCGCCGACCGTCTGGCGGGGCGGCTGAGCGCCGCCGGCGCGGCCCCGCGTGCACTGGTCGGTCTGCGCCTCGAGCGCTCATTCGAGCTGGTGGCGGCGGTGCTCGGCACGCTTCGGGCGGGCGCCGCCTACGTGCCGCTCGACCCCGGTGCGCCCGCCGAGCGGCTGGCCTGGATGGAGGCGGACGCGGGGCTCTCGCTGCTGCTGACCGCAGAGTCGCTGCCGCCCCTGCTCGCCGGCGAGGGTGGGGCGGCCCCTGCCGTGGTCGCCGATCCGGCCGATCTCGCCTACGTGATCTATACCTCCGGCTCGACCGGGTGGCCGAAAGGGGTGATGGTCCCCCACCGCGGCCTGGTCAACTACCTGCTCTGGGCCCGCGCGGCCTACGCCGCCGGCGCCGGGGCGGGGGCCCCGGTGCATTCGGCGATCGGCTTCGATCTCACGGTCACCAGCCTGCTCGTGCCGCTCGCCGCGGGCACGGCCGTCACGCTGCTCGACGCCGGCTGGGGAGTCGAGGCGCTGGCCGCCGCGCTGCACGGCGCCGCCGATTTCAGTTTGGTCAAGCTCACCCCGGCCCATCTCGAGGCGCTCAACGCCGATCTCGCGGGCGAGGACCTCGCCGGGCGGGCGCGGGTGCTGGTGATCGGCGGCGAGGCGTTGCGCGGAGAAACCGTGGCGCCGTGGCGGCAGAACGCTCCCGGCACCCGGTTGGTCAACGAGTACGGTCCGACCGAGGCGACCGTCGGCTGCTGTGTCCACGAGATCGCGGCCGACGACCCCCAGGCAGGTGCGGTGGCGATCGGCCGCGCGATCGCCAACACCCGCCTGCACGTGGTCGGCCGTGGCCTGCGGCGGGTGCCGCCCGGGGCGCCCGGAGAGCTGTGGATCGGCGGCGACGGCCTGGCGCGCGGGTATCTGGGGCGCCCCGAGCTGACCGCCGAGCGCTTCGTCCCCGATCCCTTCGCCGGCGAGGAGGGACGGACGGGGGAGCGTCTGTACCGCACGGGCGATCTGGTCCGGCGGGGGCCGGACGGCCGGCTGGAGTTCCTCGACCGCATCGACGACCAGATCAAGATCCGCGGCTTCCGCATCGAGCCGGCGGAGATCGAGGCGGCGCTCGCCACCCATCCGGAGGTGCGCGAGTGCGCGGTGGTGGCGCGTGAAACCGACGGTGGCAAACAACTCGTGGCCTGCGTGGTGCCGCGCGGTCCGGCGGCGCGGCCGGTGGCTGCCGAGCTCCGCCGCGAGCTGCAGAAGCGCCTGCCGGACTACATGATCCCGGCGCGTTTCGCCGTGCTCGACAGCCTCCCGTTGACCGTCAACGGCAAGATCGACCGCCGGGCGCTTCAGGGGCTCGACCTCGCCGAGGCGGAGGAGAGGCGCTACGCGCCGCCGCGCACGCTGACCGAGGAGGTGCTGGCGGAGATCTGGATGGAGGTGCTGGGAGTGGGCCGGGTGGGGATCGACGACCCGTTCTTCAGTCTGGGCGGCGACTCGATCCGTTCCCTGCAGGTGATCTCGCTCGCCCGGCGGCGGGGGCTCGCGATGGCCCCCCAGGATCTGTTCCAGCGGCCGACGATCCGCCGCCTGGCGCAGGTCGTGCGGCTCGACGGCGCGACGCCCGAGCCGGAGCTAACCCTCGGGCCCTTCGCCCTGCTCTCAGCGCCGGACCGCGCCCGCCTCGACCCCGAGATCGAGGACGCCTTTCCGCTGGCGCGGCTCCAGGCCGGCATGCTGTTCCACAGCGAGCTCGTGCCGGCGTCGGCGATCTATCACGATCTCCACAGTTTCCACGTCCGCGCCCGCCTTGCGCCGGAGCGCATGCGCGAGGCCCTGCGCCGGGTTTCGCTCCTCCATCCCATGCTGCGCGTCGCCTTCGACCTGGCGAGCTTCGGCGAGCCCCTGCAGCTCGTCCACGCCGCGGCTGCCGTGCCACTGGTCGTCCACGCCGCGCTCGCGGGGACGCCGGACGAGCAGGAGGTCCTGCTGGCGGCGTGGCTGGCGGAGGAGCGGCGGCGCGGCTTCGACTGGGCCTGTCCGCCGCTCGTCGCCTTCCATGTCCACCCGCGCGGCGAGGACACCTTTCAGCTCACCATGAGCTTCCATCATGCGGTGCTGGACGGCTGGAGCGTCGCTACCCTGCTCACCGATCTGTTCCGGCGCTACGCCCTGCTGCTCGGCGGCGGGGAGCCGCCGGACGAGGCGCCGCCGGCGGTGGGCTACCAGCACTTCGTGGCGCTCGAGCGGGCGGCGCTCGCCTCGGCCGAGGCCCGCGGCTTCTGGGCCGGGCTGCTCGACGGCGCCGCGCCGGCCCGCCTGCCGCGCGGCGCGCCGCCGGGCGGCGGGACGGCGGCCGTGCACGAGATCCACCGTGCCGTCGCTCCGGCCCTGGGCGAAGCCGCCCGGCAGATGGCGCGGCGGATCGAGGTGCCGCTCAAGAGCCTGCTGCTCGCGCTACAGATCAAGGTGATCGGGCTCCTCGCCGGCACCCGCGACGTGCTCACCGGCGTGGTCGCGCACGGCAGGCCGGAGCATCCCGACGGCGAGCGCATCCTGGGGCTCTTCCTCAATACCCTGCCGTTCCGCATCCTGCTGCAGGATGGCTCCTGGCGCGATCTCGCCCGCCAGGTGTTCGAGCTGGAGCGCCGGATGCTCCCCTTCCGGCGCTTCCCGTTCGCCGACCTGTACGCCCTGGCCGGCGGCCGGCTGGATCTGGAGACCGTCCATGGCTATCTCCACTTCCATGTCTACCGGGCGACCGCGGAGGCGCACGGGGTCGAGGTCCTGGGGCGATACGGTTACGAGGAGACCAACTTCCCGCTGGTGGTCAACTTCTTGCTCGATCCCTTCTCGCAGGAGCTGTGGCTGGACCTCGCCTGCCGCACGGCGGATCTCGACCCGCGGCAGGCCGAGCGGTTCGGCGATCTCCTGCTGCGCGCCCTGGCGGCGGCCACGGCCGAGCCCGAGGCTCCGCACGATGCGCTCCTGCTCGCGGCGGCCGAGCGCCAGGAGCTCCTCGCCACTCGGCTGCCGCGCGGGCTCCACGGCGGCCGCGAGCGCCCGGCGGCGCCGGTCGTGGAGCGGTCGGGCTCGGGGGAGGAGGGAGCGGCGCCGCGCACGTCGATCGAGGAGGCCCTGGTGGAGATCTGGGGCGAGGTGCTCGGCACCGGCAGGGTCGGCGTCCGCGACAGCTTCTTCGACCTGGGCGGGCACTCTTTGTCGGGCGTCTTCCTGATGGCACGGATCAAGCGGCGGCTCGGCCGGACGCTGCCCCTGGCCGTTTTGTTCGAGACGCCCACCGTCGAGGCGCTGGCCGCTCTGCTGTCGCGGCCGGGCGGGGAGCCCGGTGGCGGTCCGCGCCGCCCGGTCGTCGCCATGAAGCCGGACGGCGCCCGCCCGCCCTTCTTCTGTGTCCACCCGGCCGGCGGCAACGTCCTCTGCTATCTGGACCTGGCGCGACATCTGCCGCTGGAGCAGCCGTTCTACGCTCTGCAAACAGTCGGCGGCGCTCTGCCGACGGCTGGCGGCGGGCCGTCCGACCTGCCGGCGATGGCCGCTCGCTATGTGGCGGAGGTGCGCCGGATGCGGCCGCGCGGCCCCTACCGGCTCGGCGGCTGGTCGCTGGGCGGGCTGATCGCGTTCGAGATGGCGCGGCAGCTGGCGGCGGCCGGGGAGGAGCCCGAGCTGGTGGCGCTCCTCGACACCGTGCCGCCGCCGGCGGCCGCCGCGGAGCCGGCCGCGGGCGAGCTGGTGGCTCGTTTCGCCGCAGATCTGGCGCAGCTCCTGGGCGGCGGCGTGGAAAGCCTGCCCCGGGTGCCGGGCCTGCTGCCGGCGGACCTGGAGCTCGCCGAGATCGAGCCGCTCTTCGCCGACTTCGCCGCCAACCTGCAGGCGGCGCGGTCGTACGACCCCGGGCGGTACGCGGGGCGGCTGACCCTATGGCTGACGGCGGAGACTCTGGCCGCGGAGCCCGATCTGCCCGCCCGCTGGGACCGTCTGGCCGGCAAGGGTGTAGAGGTACACACGCTGGCGGGCGGCCACTACGACCTGCTGCGCCGGCCCGGGGTCAGAGTCCTGGCCGGCGAGCTGGCGGCTCGGCTCGGTGAGTCGTGATCGGACTGGACAGGTAAAGCGCCGGCGGCAGGCGCGGATCGGCCGCCGGTTGCTCGACGGTACGGAGCCCCTCGGGCCAGGCGATCCAGCGCCTCTCTCCAGGGTGAGGCCGTGAGGCCGCCGCGAAGCCGGAGGCGACCGGTCCCGAGACCCTTGGCGGCCGGCGATCGCCGTGTCGCCGACCAGCGGCCAGATCACGGTCACCCGGGGCGGGCCGCGACCCGCGGGGAGGGTCGCGACCGCCGACAGTGCCCTGCCGGGCGCGCCGGGCCAGCCGACAGCCGCGGCCCGCGACGCCCCGGCAGGCGGTGAGGCTAGGGCGTAATCTGCTCGGCGATAAAGCCGATGACGGAGCCGCCGGCGAAGTTGCCGTTGGCGTCGACGTAGATGACGTGCTCCTCGATGGATGTGCTGTTGTTACCCTGGTCCGGGTCGTCGATGTAAGTGATGACGTAGGTACCGTCGCTCAGCAGGGTGATGGAGGTCACCATCGCGGCGTGGCCGCCGCCGTTGGTCCAGCTGATGAGGATCTCGACGTCGCCGTCGTTGTCAAGGAGGCCGGCGAGGCCGCCGAGGTTCGCATTGTTCCACCAGTAGCTCGCGGTGGTGATGGGCAGCTCGTTGGCGGCGTTGTAGGCGTTCTTGCCGTCGACGATGTCATCGTCGTCGGTGCCGCTGCCGGTGGTGCCCATGTACCAGTACAGGGAGTTGTAGATGTTCTGGACCCCGGGCGTGGTCCATCCGGCGTTGTTCGCCATGTATTGGATCGAGCGCGCCACCGACCCCGGGGCGCACCCGTTGCGGCGGTGCCGATAGGACGGCGGCACCATTGCCACAGCGACGTCGATCGTCCCAGCCGTCGGATTCGTCCAGTGCAACCTCGGCGCCTGACACCCGGCGAGGCGCCGACATCACGTCGATGGCACAGGCCGCGGCAAGAAGAAGCCCGATCGCGACAAGGCCCGCTGCTCCCAGGGTAGCCCGCTGCTCGGACCGTTGCAGAGAAACGGCGGCCCCACTCCATTCTCTGCATCAAGAAGCAAGAAGCATCACCGCTGCCGGTCGTCTGCCTGCTGCTGCGTGCGCACAGCGAGCGCGCCTGTATCCGCTACGCGTGCTCGTAAGCAGCTGACACCGCAATCTGCATTTTGCCCGGCTTCCAGGCCGATACTGTCAGATCGACATCAGACAGATCAGTGCCGGCTGCCCTTGGAGCCACGTCGATATGATGGAATGCTGTGAGAGCCTCACAGGCATCGCTCACATGCCACCAAGCTGCAACACAACGCCAAGTTGGCTTCGCATCGAACCTGTCGCCGATATCAAACTTTGCGGCGTGGAAGGGTTGGTCACTGGGAGTGACATCGTATTCGCCGCCACCGCCAGCACTGACCACGATCCTTGCTTGCTTTATTTCTCTGATCACTGTTCTCTCCTTTGACTGCGGTAGTAATGCTGCAACAGGTAGCAGACATTACGGTGTCGTACCCGCTCCTCTAGCCATCGACGAACTTCCCGACGCGACCATCGCTCCCCGACACCCGATCCATCTAATTAGACTGGCGCCGATTTGAATTTCCCCATTAAGGCCTTTCCGCTCGCGGTGGCTTGCAGAACTTGGGACCGACTCTTTGCTTCCGCCGCCTAGCTCGTTCGCCACAACTGCGCCGCCAGCACATACGGCGAGCACGTCGACGATCACCGTGCCGAAATGCCCATGGCGACTAGCCCTCCGGCGCTGGAGCGTCGGGAGGGAGGTATCGTTGGGACCACAGAGGCGACGGTGCCGCCCGCGGAGCGGGCGGCTGCAAGTACCCTATGCGTCGCGAAGTTCGGTGAAGGCTGGCGTGTTGCGGAACTCCACGACGGCTGGGGCTGGCACTTTCAGGCTGCTAGCAACGTTGGCGATGGGCGGTTCTGGGTCGACGTCAATGATCAGCCTGCGACCTGCTGGAAATAGGCAGGAGCTTCAGTTCTGGCCGCCGCCGCAGTAGTCGGGGCAGAGCAGGCCAGCGCAGACGCAGTAGGTGCATTCGCACCCCTCATCGCACAGGTTGTTGCCGTTGCAGGCGATGCGGCAGGCGCTGAACTGGTTCCAGCAGTTGCCACCGACGGTCCAGAAGGGCTTCGGGGTGCCGGCGGGGGAGTGCAGGATCGGCGTGCCCGGCTGCGCGGTGCTTAGCGCGGTGATGGCCTGGAACGGGCATGCGGCGTCGGCCTGGGCGAGGAGCGGCGCCGTGGTCGACGGGGCGATGACGACGGGAGCGGCGGCTGGAGCGGCGGGTTGTGTGGCTGCCGCGGCGCTGCCGGCGACGAGAAGGGCGAGGGAACCGAACAGCAGGGCGAGCTGGCGCATGCGCATGGGCGGGTCTCCGGTCATAGGTTGTATCGTACGATTCTTGTCTCCATAGATTTATTGTGCGTGCATTGAAGCATTCGTGACATGGGGCGGGATGGCACCCTCCTGATTTGACACCGACATGCACTTCGACTTACGTTGTTACGGACGGACTGAATTGCGGTCCATCCGGCAGGCCGGCGACGGCGGCCGGGGAATGACAAGGAGGAAACGGATGCATAGTGCATTCATCCACGAGCCCAGGTCGCGGGCTCGAGTGATTTCGTTGTCCTGGTTGCTCGCCGCCGCGCTGATCCTGGGTAGTACCCAGGCGCGTGCCGAGCCAACCTGCCGCACGGTGCAGGGCTCGGCGAGTCTCAAGCCTGTGCCGGCATCGGAATGTGCTTCCCCGGTGCAGATATGCGGCGAGGGAACCTTCACCGGAGGCCTCAGAGGAAGTTATTCCTCCGTGCTCTTCACGCTGACTCCGACCGCCGACACTCCGGTCACGCAGGTCGTCTTCTTTACCGCCGAGACGACGATGCCAGCGGCTCAGATCGGCCACTGGCGCGGCCAGCTGGTGTTCAAAGAGGCCGGATCGTTTCATGTCGCCGGCGCTGGGGAATTTGGCGAGCTCTATTCGGCGGCTGGCGGCACCGGGGATTTCGTAGAGGCCACGGGTGTGATCAAGGCGGTGGGGACCTTCGACGCGGTCGCCGGGGGCGAGATCTTCTACCAGGGGCAGATCTGCGTGCCGTGATCGCGGGGACGTTCACGGGCGCCTCGCCGCACGGAGCAGTATGGACTGCCCGACCGCCAGTCGACCGGTGCGAGTGACCGCGCCGTAGATTCCCGCGTGGTTCTGGTTCGCACGAACGACCGCCTTCAGCACCTCTGGCGCAGGACTTGCCGAGTCGGGATCGAGGTTCACCATCGAGCAGCGAACGTCGCGCCTCGTGACGGTGATGGCGGGGGCGTCGTCCCCCTCGCCAAAATAGAGCACGCCGCCCAGCCACTCGTCCTCCTGGAAGGGAACCGGTCGCAGTAGACGAACCACGACATTGGGACGAAATCGCCGCACGTCCGGGCTCCGCCCGGCGAGGCGTCCGATCTCGCGCACCGTGGCGGAGGCGATCACGGAGATGCTCGCTTCATCGAAAATGCCATGTCGTAGCTGCATCATCTGCACGGGAGCCCCGAGGCGACGCCCGACCTCCGTGGCCAACTCCTCCCCGAAGATCGGCAGCTCTTCGCCAGCCGGCGTTCGCGCATGGGTAGGAAGCTCTCCCCGAGCACCGTTCTCACCTCGGCGCGGACTGAACAGCAGCAGGTCGGGAAGCTTGCTTGCGGATAGCCACGGGAACCCGCTGCGGTCGTCGATCCGCCGCAATGCCAGGCGCCGGTCACCATCGAGGCCGTGCCAGCCCAGCCTGGCGACCTCGAGCCGTTCGCCGCCCATGGACTTCACGGGATACCGGTAGATCGCCTCCACCTGTCCGATTTCCATGAGCATCTTCGATCCGAGTCCGCTCACCCCAGGATGAGCCGCATAGCCCGCGGCAGGCCGTCACCAGCGCGGGCTTGCGACGCCCCAGGCGGCGGTCAGGACACCCGTGGGCACCAAATCCGGTTAGTAGCGGTAGCGGTCGGCCTTGTACGGCCCGTCGACAGCGACGCCGATCGAGGCGGCTTGTTCGGGAGTGAGCCGCGTGAGCCTCACGCCGAGCTTGTCGAGGTGCAGACGGGCCACCTTCTCGTCCAGGTGCTTCGGCAGGACATAGACCTTGCGTCCGTAGCTCGACCGGTTGACGACCAGCTCGATCTGGGCAAGGACCTGGTTGGCGAAGCTCGCCGACATGACGAAGCTGGGATGTCCCGTCGCACACCCGAGGTTCAGCAGCCGGCCCTCGGCCAGGATCATCACGCTGTGGCCATCGGGAAACGCCCATTGGTCGTACTGCGGTTTGATGTTGATGCGCCGGGCTCCGGGGAATTTCTTCAGGCCGTCCATGTCGATCTCGTTGTCGAAGTGGCCGATGTTGCCGACGATGGCCTTGTCCTTCATCCGCGCCATCTGCTCGACACTGATGATGCCCACGTTGCCGGTCGCGGTGATGAAGATGTCGGCGGTCTCGACGACGTCGTCCAGGGTGAGGACCTGGTATCCCTCCATGGCCGCTTGCAGGGCGCAGATGGGGTCGATCTCGGTGATCACGACCCGCGCGCCCTGGCCTTTGAGGGACTGGGCGCACCCCTTGCCGACGTCGCCGTAGCCGCAGACGACCGCGACCTTCCCCGCCAGCATCACGTCGCTCGCGCGGTTGATGCCGTCGATCAGGGAGTGGCGGCAGCCGTACAGGTTGTCGAACTTGCTCTTGGTGACGCTGTCGTTGACGTTGATGGCGGGGAAGAGGAGGCTGCCGGCGCGCTCCATGTCGTACAGCCGGTGCACGCCCGTGGTCGTCTCCTCGCTGACGCCCTTGCACTCCGCCGCGACCTGCTGCCAGCGAGCCGGGTTCTCCCGCTGGAGGCGGGCGAGCAGGCCCAGCACGATGCCGAACTCCTCGCTGTCCGCGGTCGAGGGAGCCGGGACGCGGCCTGCCTTCTCGAACTCGAACCCCTTGTGGATCAGCAGGGTCGCGTCGCCGCCGTCGTCCACGATCTGTGTCGGACCCTGGCCCCCGCCGAAATCCAGGGCGCGCTCCGTCAGGCTCCAGTACTCCTCGAGCGTCTCGCCCTTCCAGGCGAAGACGGGAACGCCGGCGGGCTTGTCCACCGTGCCGGTAGGACCGACGACCACCGCGGCCGCGGCGTGATCCTGCGTCGAAAAGATGTTGCACGACGCCCACCGCACGTCGGCACCGAGCGCCTGGAGCGTCTCGATGAGGACCGCCGTTTGAATGGTCATGTGGAGGCTGCCGGTGATCCGCTGCCCCTGCAAGGGCTGCGCTCCCGCGTACTCCTTGCGGATGGCCATGAGACCGGGCATCTCCTGCTCGGCGAGGACCATCTCCTTGCGTCCCCACTCGGCCAGGCCGAGATCCGCCACCTTGAACTCCAAGCTGCCCTGCTTAGCGGGCGCCGACATCGTCGTGGTCATGTCTTTACCTTTCCTTTCTTCGATTGCGTGCCAAGACTGACGACTGGTCCGGCCTTCGTCCCCGTGGCGAGCACGAGCGCCGGTCCTTTCGCCTTGGGCTCGGGCGTCAGCGCGCGCGCGCGCCCGCCGCCGAGACCCGCTTCACCCAACATCTCCGCGAGCGCTTCCGGGTCGAAGCCCAGGCTCGCCTGTCCCATCTGTCGCTGGAAGTCCTCACGATCGTGGCGCAGCAGGTCCACCACCACGACCCGGCCTCCCGAGCGCAGGACCCGCGACGCCTCATGGAGCGCCCGCCGCGGGTCTGCCACGTAGGTGAGCGCCAGGACGATCAGGACACCGTCGACGCTGTCGTCGTCCAGAGGGAGAGCCTCGAGGCTTCCCTGGCGTAGATCCACGTTCGCGAGATCCGCCGTGCGCTTGCGCGCCGCGCGCAGCATCGCGGCCGATTGGTCGACGCCCAGGACCGTCCGCACGTGAGGCGCCAGGGCGGCCGCCGTGTGCCCGGTGCCGCACCCGAGATCGGCCACGTCCCAATCGGCGGGCAGCAGCGACAGGAGGGCCGCCTGGGTGAAGGTGTCGCCATAGAGCTCCCGGCGCAGGCGGTCCCACTCCCCGGCCGCCCCCGCGAAGAACGCCTCGGCCGCCGGACGGCGGGCCGCGAGCAGGCGCGTCAGGCGGAGCTGGTCCTGCACGACTGTCGCCCAGCCGCCGGTCTCTTCGCGCGCGATGGTCCACAGCCGGCGGGGCGCACCGTCGTTGTCCGCGGCCATCCGGTAGAGGCGCGTCGTGCCTTCGGCCCGGCTCTTCACCCACCCCTCGCCGCCCAGGACCTTGAGGTGGCGGCTCACCGTCGACTGCGGCAGCTGCAGGACGTCGCAGAGCTCGGCGACTCCCAGCTCGTGACGCTCCAGCAGGCGCAGCAGCCGGAGGCGCGTGGGGTCCGCGAGGGTGCCCATCCAGGAGAGCAGGGCTGCGGGTTGGCCGGTGGTCTTATTCATCGCTTTATCCGGATGAAAGGATAGACGAGATAGCCGGGCAGGTCAAGCGCCATGGAAGTCCAGGTCGGCGATCCAGCTCCGGCCCCCGGTCCCGCGCGCGCTGGCGGCGGCGATCCGGCACGCCGGCCGGGAGGAGCCTGCAAGGCGGCCCGCGTCCGTTGGCACCCCGGCGCGGTTAGAATCCGAGCCGCGTCCGGAGCTTGTCTCGTCACGGAGGACTCGGTGCGATTCGCGCTGCTGAGGTCGAACGGGGCGCGCTTGCCGGCGCTCGCCCATCCCCGCCATGGCTAGCCTGCTGCTGGCGCTGCGCCAGCTGCTCGCGCTGGGAGTGCTGACGGCGGTGGCCGTCCTCTGGGGCCGGCGGGCGATGGCGCTGATCCTGGGCTCCCCGCCGCCGCTCCGCGGGCTCGAAGGCTGGGGCTTCGCGGTCGCCTTCGGGCTGAGCGCCCTGGGCGCCGCGCTCTTCCTGCTCGGCCTGCTCGGCTGGTTGACGCAGCTTGCCGTCGTGCTGCTCGCGGCGCTCGGCGTCGTGCTGCCCCGGACCCGCGGAGCGCTCGACGCGGGCGCGCCGGAAGCCGGCCCGGACGCGCCGCCCGCCGGCCGCACGACGCTCCTCCTGGGCGCGCTCCTCGCGCTGCCGGCCTTCGTGCTTTCGCTTTACCCGCCGACCGGTTTCGACGAGACCACCTACCACCTGCCGCTCGCCGCCGCCTTCGCGCACGGCCACCGCCTCGTCCTGGTCCCCGACGTTCTCTACCCGATCTCGCCGCAGCTGCTCGAGCTGCTGTTCACGGCGCTGCTGCTGACCGCTGGGGACGTCGCGACCCATACCGTCCAGTTCTTGTGCATGGGGGCTATTGCCGTGGCGGCGTTCGCCGCGGGCGAGCGGTATGCCGGCCGCGGCGCCGGGATGGTTGCCGCCGCCCTGTGGCTCGCCAACCCGCTCGTCCACTACCAGGCCGCGAGCGCTTACGTGGATCTCGGCATGACGCTCTTCTGCCTGCTCGCCGTCCTGGCGTGGGAGCGCTGGCGAGACGGCGGATCGCCGCGCTGGCTGGTCGCCGCGGGAGTGCTCGTTGGGTCCGCCGCCGCCACCAAGCACCTGGGGCTCCTGTGGCTCGCGCTGCTGGCGCCGGCGACCTGGTTGGCGGCCCCCCGCGGGCGGCGCTGGACGGCGACGGGGCTCTACCTGGTCAGCGCCGGACTGACGCTCGCCCCGTGGGCCGCCCGCAGCCTCTGGGAGACGGGAAACCCGGTCTTCCCGCTCTTCGCGGCGTGGTTTCCGGGTACCGGCTCGCGGCTCGATCAGGCCGCCGGCATGCCGCTCGCCACGGCCTGGGTGGGCTCGCGCCACTGGTTCGCGGACACCCTGACCGGGCTGCGCCAGCCGTGGACGCTGCTGGCGCTGCCGTGGCGTTTCGCCTTCGACCGGGCGAGCTTCCATCTGCAAGCTCCTCTCTCGCCGTACTCGCTCCTGCTCCTGCCCCTGGTTGCGTGGCAAGCCGTGCGGGACCGCCGGCTCCGCCGCTGGTTCCTGCTGATCGTCGCCTACGCGACGCTCGGGACGACGGGCGACCTGCGCTTCCAGCTGCCGAGCGCCGCGCTACTGGCGGTCGCCGGCGGGATCGCGGTGGCGCGGGCTCTCGAGCAGCCATGGCTGGCGAGCCGGGTCCGCCCCGCCGGCGTCGCGGTCCTGGCGCTGGCGCTGGCCGCGCTCGGTCCGCTGTACGCCTCGTACAAGGTGTGGCGGCACGGTCCGGCGCCGGCCACCGCCGCGGCGCGGGAGGCGTTCCTGCTGCGGGAGCTGCCCGGCTACCAGGCGATCCAGCTGCTCAATCAGCGTTGCGGCGCGAGCTACACCGTCTTCGCCTTCGATGCCGAAAACCTGACCTACTACGCCCGGGGAAGGTTCCTCGGCCAGCGCGGCGGTCCCACGGCGCAGCGCCGGCTGGCGCCGCTGCTCGCGGATCCGGGTCGCCTCTACGCGGCGCTCCGCCGCTGGAACGTCGATTACCTCCTGATCAACCATCCGGTCCCCGGCGCCGGCGTCCCCACAGCGGCGGCAGGCCGGCGCGTGGAGCTGACGCCGTGGTTCCGGCCGGTGCTCACGGGGCCGGGGCCCGAGCTGTTCGAGCTACGGCGTATAGACCTCGGCGCTGGCAAGCACCGTGGTGGTGATCCTGCCGTTGGAGTCGAGCTCCAGCGCGCCGCCGACCACCAGCACCTGGCCGTTCGGGAGCAGGGTCGCGGTGTGCTGCGTGCGTGCCTGGTGCATTGCGCCGCTGGCCTGCCACCGGTTGGTGGACGGGTCGTAGAGGTGGGCCGTGGCGTCGGTGGACTTGTACCTGTCCACTCCGCCGACGATCATCACCTCGCCGGTGTCGAGCATGGTCTCGGTCTGGCCGGTCACCGCAGGGCTCGCGCCGAAGCCGTCCGTGTCCGTCCAGGTTTCCGCGTTCGGGCCGTAGATCTCGCCGGCGGCGAGCGGCCCGCCGCCAAAGACCAGCACCCCGCCGCTCGGGAGCAGTGCCGCCGTGTCGCCGCTGCGCTCGGAATTCATGGTGCCGGTCAGCTTCCACTGGCCGTTGGCGTAGACCTCGGCGCTGCCGCGGTTGCGGCCGCTCTACGTGGACTTCAAAGGGGGATTGTAAAGTGAATGGTACGGTCGGACAGGGCTATTTTATAGGTGGGGCGGCATCTCGCAAATGTGATCGATTCATTGCTGACGAAAGGGATCCGTGCGGTCCGCGGTGCTGCCGCCCGAAGAGGTGGGTCGCCGAGGCGATCCCCACCCTGCTCACTGGTGGGTCCCTTGCCGAGGATTGGTGGTTCACATGAGTCTGGACAGCGACGCTCGGCGGCTGACCGACCGGCACGGCTTCGCGCCGTAGGAACGAAAAGGGTGGGGCTCGACGGCGGCGTCACGCCCCCGCCGTCACCCCTCGACGCGGATATAGGTGAGCGTGTGGTGGGCGAGGAGGCGGCCGCCGCCGTCGACGCACTCGGCGACGCCGTAGATCAGCCGGCGGCCGAGCTTGAGCACCCTGGCGGTGCAGCGGAATCCCTCCCGCCGGGCGCTGCCCAGGAAGCTGGTCTTCATCTCGGCCGTGACCGACGGGTCCGCCAGCCCCAACCTGGTCTTGATCGCCAGCCACATCGCCACGTCGGCGGCGGACATGTACACCTGGCCGCTGACGATCCCGCCGGGCCGCTCGAAGGTCTCCAGGAACGGAACGTCGATGCTGCACTGGCCGTCCGCGATGGCGTGCAGGGTGAAGCGGTAGCTCCTGGTGAACGGCACCTCCACCAGCAACCGCTCCAGCTCCTGCGCGCTGCAAGCGAGGTCCGCCACCGCGCCAATCTACCGGACCGCCCCCTTCTCCGGCAAGGCGCGACGGCTGCTAGCGCGGACGCCGAGCAGGGCCGGCGCTTTGGCCCGGCCGGACTCGCCGGGGATCGACCTTCAGGTCACCGGCACGGTCTGGGTGCCGTTGCGATCCTCGATCGTGAACGAGGTGATCTTGCCCGCGGGATCGAGAAACCGCTCCTTCGCGGAGAATGGCGCCGCGACGGCGATGCCCGCCGCCGCGTCCGGCGGTCGCTGGTAGAGCGCGAGGTCGGTCAGGCCGCCCGGCGGCACCACCGCCCCCAGCCAGACCACGTAGCCAGGGCCCGGAACGTTGCCTGTCGCCGTGACCAGGACCGAGCTGCTTTCGCGCTTCGCCTTGTAGGTGCCCGCCGCCCGCTCGAGACGCGCAAATTTCTGCTCGCCCCAGCGCTCGAAGAGCCGGATCCATTCCGGGGGCCAGGGTCCGCCGGTGCTGCGCGTCGGCATGGGATCGTTCTGGTCCACCAGGTGGTCGTGGATCGAGTCGTTCAGCCTGACGACGGTGGCGTAGTCCAGGAGGTCGATGCCGCTGAAGGCGAGCATGTGCCGGCGGTCCAGCTCGCGCATGAGCGGCGCGATATGGAGCTCGAAGTAGACCGGAGGCGGAGTGTCGGCCCGAGGCTCGGACATCGCTAACGACCTTCCTTCTTGCGCGCCGGCGTGAGCGCGACGTCGACCGGCGTCTGGCCGCCGCCGAGTTGCAGCGACGCCCGGCTGAACTTCAGCCCCGGTCCCGCAGCGAGAACACCATGGCGCGCCCTGGCGGCGGCAGTGACCACCATGGTGATCACCCAATCGCTCTGGGGCGCCGCGGCGGCGAGCAGGGAGGACTGCGGCGGGAAGAGCACCACGTCGAGGTCCGATGCCGCGGCATGGGCCGCCGCCGCGTGGGGGTGCTTGCCGGTGCTGGACTGCCAGAGGGTCACGTTGGCGGCCAGGTAGGCGTCCGCGAAGTGTTGATCTCCCGGCTTGTAGGGTTGGTTGGCCGGGTGGAGGAAGACGAACACCCGTGTCGAGGGAGCATCCCCAGGCACGTTCCCCAGCACCAGCCTGAGCTGGTCGCGCCCGGCGGCGGGCAGCTTGAAGGGGAAGGTGGTGACCGTTCCTCCTTGCGGCAGATCCTCGTTCACGGCGCGCGGCGCCTCGGCCATTTTCTCACCTCTGCCACAGTCGACCGGGCCGTAAGCGTAGCCGAGATCGCTGATCTTCAGCACCGATCTCGCGGTGTCGAGCGGCGGCTTGAGCTCTTCCCAGATCTGCCCGTTCCATTTCGGCTTGTCGAGCTGCACCGGATCCTTGCCGGGATTGCGCTGCTGCCACTCGGCCCATAGACGGTCCAGTTCCGCGTGGAGAGCGTAGAAGATGGGGTCCGCGGCCGACGTCGGCACCCCTCCCATCAAGCCGCTCACGTAGACGCCATGGATGAAGTCATGCGGCCCGAGTTCCAGCCGTCCCTTTCCCGATACCCTGCCGCCGAAATCCGGCCAGTTGCCCAGCCCCAGGATCTGGCGCAGCTCGTTGCCCGAGTAGGGTGGGCGGAGGGGCTTGGAGTAGATCTCGCGGCCGCAGGGTTGGGCCTGGCCCAGGAGATGGCACTCCGAGAGCGTCGAGCCGGGCTTCTCGTAGGCCTTGGGATAGCCGCGATCGCCCGACGGGACGGCGGCGAGGTCCCAATAGGGCAACGTCACGTTGCTGGTGCGCGGCGGGTCCGCCGCCTGTAGCAGCTGCTCGAAGTGGTAGAGCATCGAGCGGTGCCAGGGAAAGATCAGCTCGCTGCCGTGCAGGCAATGGGCGACGTCGAAGTCGCCATGAACGTTTACCCAGTAGTCCCAGCTCCGCTTGTCGTCCTGATCCCGCTGCTTGAGGATGGTGACGGCGTGCTCGAAGTTCGCCACCTCCCGGTCGTCGAGGCAGGCGATGTTCTTGCGGATCTTGAGCGGTTGAGCCGCCGCCGGCCCGGCCAGCAGCGACGCTGCCAGCAGGCCCGCGGCGAGCGCGGTCGCGCTCATTCGCGAGCGGTCTCGGTTCTGCATTGCCGTCCCTCCGGTTTCAGTGCATTCATCGCCATCAGCTCATCGGACAGACTCTAAGTAATTTGCGGGTATACCTCTCCGCCTCCGGCATGTCAAGAGCCGGATGCGCGAGCGCCTGCGACGCGCGGCGAGGCACGCGCGGGCGCTGCCGGCGGGCGTCGGGTGGTGGCCGGCGGGCGCCGGTCAGCGGTAGGGAGTGATGGCCTGCAGCGTCCAGCTCTCGCCGCCGAGATCGACGACGGCTCCGACCTGCCGATCGAGCAGCCGCTTGCCGATGTCGGACTCGTAGGAGAGCACCTCTTGCTCGGGGCGGCTGTCCCACGGCCCCAGGATGGTGATGACGCGCTCCCGCCCGCCCGGCCCCACGAGATGGGCGCGGGTGCCGATGCGCACCGCCGACAGGTCCACGCCGCCGGCCTCGATCGGCCGCACCCGCGCCAGCTCGGCGTTGAGCGCCGCGGCGCGGCTGTTCAACAGCTCGTGCCGCTGGCGGGCCGCCTTGTACTCGAAGTTCTCGCGCAGGTCGCCCATGGCGCGCGCCTCGGCGATCGCCTTGCGATTGGCCGGGATGTCGGCGGTCATGATCTGGTGCAGCTCCGCATGCTTGGCGGCGATCGCCTCGTGGGTGGCGTAGAGCGGCACCGCGGTCTCGCGCCGCAGCGACGGGAAGCGCAGCTCGATGGCGGCGACCAGCTGCTCGCGCTGGTAGGGTTCGAGCGCCGCCGCTCGCCGCACCGCTTCCTCGGCCTGCGGCGCCTGGTCCTCGGTGAGGTGGGTGAGCAGGCGCGGCACCGTCGAGCCCGACTCGGCCAGCGCCAGCAGCCGCTGCCGGAAGGGCGCGAACTCATCCCGGTTCAGGCTGCCGAGGATCTGCTGCAGCAGCCGCAGCGGGTTGCGGCCGCGTGTTTCCTCGTCCACCGCGGCGCGCTCCGCCAGCCAGGCGAAGGCGGCCGGCTGGCGGTGCGGCTGCGCCAGCAGGCCGTCGACGAAGCGGTCGAGCTCGCGCGGCGCCTCGGCCCCCAGGCCGCCTGAAAGGGTGTCGAGGGCGCGCGGGTCGCTCTCGCGCCCCAGGGCGTCGCGGAAGACCGCCGGCCAGTCGGCGCGCTGCTCGCGCACCATCAGGTAGGCCCGCTCGCGCAGCAGCCGGTCCTCGATGCCGTCGAACAGCCGGCCGAGGTCGCGGCCGGCGAGCAGCGCCGCGGGCGACCACGAGGTGCTCGGCGGCGCCAGCGCGTGCTCCGGCGGCAGCCCGCCGCTGCGCTCGAGGCCGAACCAGATCTCCCAGGCCAACCCCAGGTCGCCGTCTTCGACCGCCATCGCCGCGGTCTCGGACAGGCTCGCCGCCATGCGGTCGAGCAGCGCCCGATCGCGCGCGCCCTCGCGCCGCAACAGGTCGAGCTGGCGCCGCGGCGCGGCGCGGTCGAAGGCGCGCCAGACGCTGTCCTGAGCGTCGCCGGAGCTGTCGGCCCAGGTGTAGGTCTGCCTGGGGGACGACCGCTGGCCGCCGCCGGCCAGCACCTGCGGGTGCTTGCGCGCCGCGCTCCACCACGAGGTCCACTGGCTCTCGCCGACGATGCCGGCCAGCACCTCGCGGATCTCGCCCGCGGTGAGCGGGCGCTCGTAGCTCTGCAGGGTGATGCGCAACAGCTCCGGCGGCGCCGCCGCCTTGAGCGCCGCCGGGTCCTCGAGCTTGCGCCGCAGCACATGCTGCGGCGTCAGCGGCCGCAGCAGCTTGGCCGCGGCCTTGAACCCCACCATCAGGCCGCGATGGCGCTCGAAGTCGATCTTGAAGCTCTCGAGCCCCAGGTTCGCCTCGACCACCCGGCCGACGCCCTTGCCCTCCATCGCCACCACCGTGCCGACGTCGAAGGCGAGCAGGCTCTCCAGGCGATCGACCTTCTCCCAGGTCTTGGGCAGGTCGTGGGTGGCGCGTTGCAGGCCTGCCGCCTCGGACAGCCCCTTGAAGGTCGAGCGGTCGCCGTAGAGCTTGGTGAGCGTCGAGACGATCGCCGAATGGACCTTGTCGGCCGGCAGCAGCAGGGTACCGGCACGGCGCAGCAGGTCCAGCCGCGCCGCCCAGCGCCCGTCGCGCAGCTGCTCGTCGAGCATCTCGAGCAGCACCCGCGCGCGCTTCTCCTCGCCGTTACCGGCCAGCGCCCTGGCCACGCCGACGAAGAACTCGAGATCGCCGGGTTCCTGCTCGAGGCGCGCCAGCCATTCGTCCTCGACGCCGTCGAAGTCGCCTTTCGCCAGTAGATGCTGAGTGGTGCGGGAAATCGCCATGCGGACCCCGAAGATACCAGAAGACGGGATTCTATAAGCTACCGAGGTCATGGACCCCACCTCCGTCCAGGGCGGGCCGGAGCTGCCGGCCGAGGATCCGGCGGCCGTGGCAGGCGCGCCCGGCGCCCTGCCGCCGGTGCCGGCGCCGGTGCTCGAGCTCGAGCGCCGGCTGCGCGAGGCCGGCCCGGACGAGCTGCCGGCGCTGGTGCGCGACCACGCCGCCGAGCTGTCGCCGGCGGCGGTCCAGCAGGCGCTGCGCAACCCCTACGTCACGGCCGAGGTGATCGACGAGCTCGCCGCCCAGACGCGCCTGCTGGCTTTCTACGAGGTGAAGCGGGACCTGACGCGCTGCCGCGCCACGCCGGAGCTGCTGGCGCTCCGGCTGGCCGGCGGCCTCTACTGGGCGGATTTGATGGCGATCAGTCTCGACACGCGCTTGCATCCCCGGCTGCGGCGCGCCGCCGACCAGCACCTGCTGGCGCGGTTGCCCGGCCTGTCGGTGGGCGAGAAGATCTCGCTGGCCCGCCGCGCCGCGCCCGCCGTCCTCGCCCAGCTGCGCCATGATCCGACGCCGCGGGTGATCGCCGCCCTGCTCGACAACCCCCGCCTGACCGAAGGCGCCCTGGCGCCGCTCGTGCATGGAGAAAGGACACCCGCGCCGGTGCTGGAGCTGATCGCCGCCGACCGCCGGTGGGGCGTGCGCTACCCGTTGCGGCTGGCGCTGGTCCGCAACCCGGCGACGCCACTCGGCGCCGCGCTTCGCCTGCTCCCGGCGCTGCACAAGCCGGACCTGCGGGGAGTGGCCGGCGACCCACGGCTGGCCGAGCCGTTGCGCCGTCGCGCCCGCTTGCTGCTCGGCGACCTCCGCGGCGAAGGGACTTGACGGGGCGGTCCGATCGAACCCTCATCGGTCCACCCAATCGCTCCATCCAATCGATCCTGTGATTGCAGAGAGCGTTGCAAAAATTTGACCACGGCCTGTGGGCCGCGTAGAGTTAGGAGTGCCCGTGCCGAGAGACGTGCCGAGACGACAGAGATTTCCGCCCCGCCAGACCCACCTCGACGGCTCGCCGGAGGTCGACGCGCGCCTGGCTGGCGGAAGTGTCACCGGCCCTGCCGCTGGCAAGGGGCTCACCGGCGCCATGCCCACCGGTAGCCCCCTTGGCCCCGGCAGCCTCGCCGCCGTCTCAGGTCATCTACCGGGTGCGGGCGGGCTCAAGCGCACGGTGCTAAGACCGCCACCTTGGGACAAGTCCGCCGAGGGCGATTCCGGCGCCTCGTTCGGCACCTGGCTGCGCCGCCAGCGCGAGGCCCGTGAGATCAGCCTGCGCGAGATCGCCGAGCGCACCAAGATCAGCCTGCGATACCTCGAGGCGATGGAGGACGACCGCTTCGAGGTGCTGCCGGCGCCGGTCTTCGCCAAGGGCTTCCTGCGCGAGTACGCCCGCTACGTCGGCCTGTCGCCGGACGACGTCGTCAACCACTACCTGTCCGTCCAGCAGCCGCAGTCGAGCGAGGAGAGCGACGACGCCCGCCGGGAGCGCCAGACTCGCGGTTCCTGGCCGCACTGGCTGACGCTGGTCGTCGCCATCGTCCTGCTGCTCGGATTGGTTGCGCTGCTCGCGTTCCTCTCGGAACGCTGGCGCCTGCATCGCGCCGGCGCCGCCGAGGCGCGCCCGCCGAGCGTGGCGCCGCTGGCGACGCCGGTGCCGCCCGCCCCGCCGGTGCCCGCCGCGGCGCCCAGCGCGCCACTCGAGGTGACCGTCGATTTCAACCAGGAGTGCTGGGTGGAGGCGGTGATCGACGGCGGCAGCCGCCGCGCCGAGATGCGCGAGCAGGGTGAATCGATGCAGATCGAGGCCAAGCAGAGCGTCGTCTTCGCCAAGCTCGGCAATGCCGCGGCGGTCGACATCCAGGTCAACGGCTATCCCTATCCCCTGGACAAGAAGCGCGGCGAGGTGCTCAGGGACCTCAAGATCGACCTCGACACGGTGCGGGCGCTGAAAGCGAAAAAAGAGGGCCGCTGAGGTGGCGGTGGCCGCGAACCCGCTGGTGCAGGAGGTCCTCTCCGGCACCAACCGCCAGCTGCTCGAGCTGGCGGCCGGCGGCCTGCTGCCGCTGCCCCCCGAGCAGCTGCTGCCGCTGCAGGTGCAGCTGGCGCGGGGCGCCGACGCCGAGATCCGCCGGCTCGCCGGCGAGAACCTGGCAGCCATCGACCCGCGGCTCGCGGTGCCGTTCCTGGCCGCCGCCGCGGGGCCGGCGGAGCTGGCCTTCTTCGCCGCCGAGGTCCATCACCCGCTGATCCTCGAGACCATCCTGCGGCGGCGGGACGTGCCGCGCCAGCTGCTGGTCGAGCTGGCGCGCCGCCTGCCCGGCGATCTGCAGGAGATCCTGCTGCTGCGCCAGGATGCCATCGTCGAGGAGCCCGCGATCCTGGTCGCCCTCGAGGAGAACCGCCAGGTCACTCCCTACACCCTGCGCCGCATCCACGAGTACCGCGAGCACCTGCTGCCGCTGCGCAGCCCCGCGGTCCGCGCCGCCTTCGTCGCGGCGGAGGAGCGGCTGACCGACGAGGAGATGGCGCAGGCGATCGAGACCATGCGCGGCGTGCCCGCCGTGGGTGAGGTGGAAGACCATACCGGCCTCTCCGAGGGGCAGATCCGGATGCTCACCGTGCCGCAGCGGCTGCGGCTCACCCGTGGCGCCTCGCGGCTGATGAAGCAGATCCTGATGCGCGATCCGAGCGCCCAGGTGGCGATCGCGGTGCTGCACCACAACAGCTTCTCCGAGCAGGAGATGGAGCAGATCGCCCGCAGCCGCTCGGTGATCGAGGACGTGCTGCTGGAGGTCGCGAAGCGGCGGGAATGGGTGTCGCGATATACCATCTGCCGGGCGTTGGTGACCAACCCGAAGACGCCGGTGGCGATCTCCGTGCGGTTGCTCCCCCGGATGTCGGTGCGCGACCTCAAGATCGTGGCGCGGGACCGCAACGTCGCCGACGCGGTGCGCTCGAGCGCGACGCGTTTGTATACAATCAAGCAAAGATAGGGTTCACCTGAGGATTCTCGACAGGACGCGCCGATGGCGAGAGATTTCTATGCCGTCCTCGCGGTGGCCAGGAGCGCCACCGACGACCAGATCCGGCAGCGGTTCCGGCAGCTGGCACGCGAGCGGCATCCCGATCGCTTTACCGGCGAGGAGAAGCAGGCGGCCGAGCAGATGTTCCAGGAGATCACCCAGGCGTTCAACGTGCTCAGCGACCCGGAGCTGCGGCGGCAGCACGACCTCGACCTGACCCGGCGCCCAGAACCGCAGTCGGACCCCAAGCAGGTGGTCCGGCTGTACCTGCAGCGTGGGGTCAAGGCGTACCGCGAGAGGAACCTGGTCGAGGCGGCCGACAATTTCGACCGGGCCACCCGCGCCGACCCCGCTAGCGCCCAGGCCTGGTACAACCTGGCCCAGACCTGCAGCCAGAACCCGGCCTGGACGGCGCGTGCGGCGGCGGCGATCGAGCGGGCCTGCGACCTCGAGCCGATGAACCCGGGCTACTGGAAGCTGGCCGGGCGCATCTTCGCGGCCGCGGGACGCACCGAGCAGGCGGTGGCCGCCTATCGCAAGGCGATCGACTGGGGAGAGGACGATCCGGACATCCAACGCGCCCTCGACGATCTGGGCCGGCCCCCGCGGCGCGGCTTCTTCGGGAAGCCCAACTGATGCTGCGCGTCAGGGCCTGCGGCCTCTCCGACGTCGGGCTGACCCGCGTGCACAACGAGGACTACTTCGAGATCGATGCGCGTCACCGCCTCTACGTGGTGGCCGACGGCATGGGCGGCCACAGCGCCGGCGAGGTGGCGGCGCAGATCGCGGTCAAGGCGATCCACGACTTCATCGAGAAGTCGGTGGACCGCGATGCCACGCGGTCGCTGCGGGTGTCCCGGACGCCGGTGCCGCGGGCCACGCCGGTTGCCGCCGCCGGCGCCTCCGGCCGGTCGCTCCCGGCGGCTTCGGCGGCCCCGGCCGCGGATCCGCGCCCGGCCGCCGCCGGCACTGCCGGCGATCCGGCGAGCTCTGCAGGCGTGGCAGGCGCGGTCGGGGCGTCGCCGGCGGCGGCGGACGCGACGTCTCCCACGGCGGTGACCTCGCCGGCGTTCCCAGGGTCGCCGACCTCGCCGGAGGTCTACCACTCGCCGCAGCCATCGGCGTCAGGCGCGCTGGCAGGAGTCATGGCCGTACCGGCGCTCCCGGCCGGCGACGACCGGCTGGCGCGCCACTCGCGCCTGCTCAAGATGGCGGTGCGCAAGGCCCACGACAACGTGCTGACGGCGATCAGCAAGGACGGCTCGCTGCACGGCATGGGGACGACCGTCGTCGGCCTGCTGCTCGCCGGGCCGATGGCGGCGGTGGCGCACGTCGGCGACAGTCGCGCCTACCGGCTGCGCCACGGCCGGCTGGATCAGCTGACCCAGGACCACACCTGGGTCCACGAGCAGGTGGTGGCCGGCCTGCTGTCGCAGGAGCAGGCTCGCTCGCACCCGCTCAAGAACGTGGTTACCCGCGCTCTGGGCGGCGAGAGCGAGGTGCTGGTGGACGTCAGCGAGCTGCAGGTGCAGGCCGGGGACATCTACCTGCTCTGCTCGGACGGCCTCACCGGCATGCTCCCCGATGCCGATATCCGCGAGCGGCTGGGATCCGGCCGCAGCCTGCACGAGATCTGCCGGTCGCTGGTCAACGAGGCCAACGCCCGCGGCGGCCTCGACAACGTCACCGTCGTGCTGCTGTCGATCGAGGACAGCGCCGACGAGGACGGCGACCAGGAGCGGCGGTTCTAGGGTACTAGACAGCCCCAGGCTGGCCTCAGTCGAGGCTCGCCTCCCGCGAGGTGACGATCACCAGGCAGCTCGCCGGCGCCGCCGTGCGGTCTCCGCCACCGCCGCCAGAAGCGAGGGGTGCGCGCAGGTCGGCGCGCCGGCGGTAGCCCGCGAAGGCCGCGGCGCCGGTCGGATCCGCGGTCCAGCCGTGCTCGGAGAGCTCGCGGCGGGCTGCCGCGATCTCGTCCTCGCCGACTCGCGTGACGTCGCCGCCGGTGTCGGCGAGCCAGCGCAGCATCTCGGTGCGCCGTGGCGGCTGGGCGATGGCGATGCCGGCGGCGGTGGGCGGGCCGGGGCGCGCCTCGCCCGGGCCGTCGGGCGCCAGCGCGGCGTAGCCCTCGAGCTGCACCGCGTGCAGCGCCGGCAGGCGGTCGATCCGCCCCGCCTGTGCGAGGCGGGAGAGGCCGAGCGCCAGGCCGAGGAGCAGGGGCCCGTTGCCGGCCGGCAGCAGCCAGTGGGTCGGTAGCGGCTCGCCGACCGCCGCCGCGATCTCCCAGGCGAGGGTGGCGATTCCAGCCAGGAAGGCGGGCTGGAAGAACGGCGCGGCGTAGGGCAGGCGCTGGCGCCACAGCTGGGCGGCGGCGTGCGTGGCGGCGCGGTCGCCAGGCACCAGCTCGAGCTCGGCGCCGGCAGCGCGGATGCGCTCGAGCTTGACCGCTGGCGTCGCAGCGGGCACCAGGACGGTGCAGCGGATGCCGCGGGCGGCGGCTGCCCGCGCCACCGCGATGCCGGCGTTGCCGGAGGAGTCGAGGAACAGCTCGCGCAGGCCGCGGCGCTGTGCGGCGGCGGCCATCACCTCGGCGCCGCGCTCCTTGTGGGACCCGGCAGGGGCGCTGCCCTGCTGGCAGATCCAGACCGCGCCGCCGCCATCGGCCGGGAGGTACAGGCCCGGCGGGCCGGCGAGGGCGCGCTCCGGCAGCTCCTCGGGGTCGAGGCCCAGCGCCGGCGCCCACCGGCGCAGGCCGGCGGCGGCGGTCGGCGGCCGCCAGGCCAGGGCGTCGCCGTGGCGCCAGCTGCCACCGCAACGGGGACAGATCTCGGGCCAGCCCGAGACGGGATAGGCCGCGCCGCAGGCGCCGCAAGCCAGGTCGAACAGGGGCGAGGCCGCCGGTTGCTCCATGGCCACCATTGTAGGCCGCCATGCCGGTAGAATCGTCGCTCTATGCGCGCCATCGGAGAGATCGCGGTGCTCGGGGGCGGCCCGGCGGGCGGTGCGGCGGCGCTGGCGCTGGCCAGGGGCGGCGCGGCGGTCACGCTCTACCTGCCCGAGCGGCCGGGCGAGAAGCCATGCGGCGGCGCCGTACCCGAGCACGTGCTGCCGCGCATCGAGGGCTTCGACCCGGCCGGGCTGCCGGTGGTCGCCTCGCCGCCACTGCGGTTGGAGGACGGAGCGGGTGGGAGCCTCGACGCCGCGCTCGAAGGGATCCGCATCTTCCGCCGCCAAGAGCTCGACCGTGCCATCGTCGCGGCCGCCGCCGCCGCCGGCGCCCGCATCGAGCCGCGGCGCGCCGAGGCGCTGGCGCCCTGGGGCGGGCCGCAGGAGGGCGGCGCCTGGAAGGGCTTGCGGGTGACCGCCGGCGGCGAGACCCGCTGCTATGCCTGGGTGGTCGGGGCCGACGGCGCGCGCGGCCTGTCGCGGCGCACCGCCGGCTTGCGGCCGCAGGGGGAGAGCATCGGCCTGGGGGCGACGCTGTGCGGCCTGACGGCCGGCCGCCTGGTGCTCAGTTTCCCGTTCCTGGCCGATTCCTACAGCTGGATCTTCCCGCGTCCCGGCGGCATCTCGGTGGGCATCGCCTACGCGCCGCAGGACCTCGGGGACCAGGCGGCGCGGGCGGTGCTCGACCAGATGCTCGACCGCTACCTGCCGGCGGGCTGGCGCGGGCTGCCGGGGCCGCGCTACCGCTATCCGATCCCGGTATACGGGCCCTGGACCGTGCCCGGAGTGCGCCTGGCGCTGCGCCGGCGGGTGCTGCTGGTCGGCGACGCCGCGGCCCTGGCCGATCCGTTGACGCGCGAGGGCATCCGCTACGGCATGCTGTCGGGCCTGTGGGCGGCCGAATGCCTGCTGGCCGCGGCGCCCTGGCGGTATCCGGCGCGTCTGGCCGCCGAGCTGGGCGAGGAGATGGACCGCGCCGACCGGGCGCGCGGCCTGTTCTTCACCGGACCGGTGGGGCGCTGGATGCTGCCGGCGGCGCGGCTGCACCGCGGCGTGCGCCGCGTGCTCGCCGACCTGCTGGCCTGCAGGCAGTCTTATTGCACGCTAGAAAGGCGCCTGCTGCGCGAGGCGCTGCGGCCCTGAGCGACCCTCACGGAGGTATCGATCATGGCGACCTTCTACCTGCCGGCGACGCTGCGAGCGCTGGTGGCCGGCGGCGGCGACCAGCTGGAGGCAACGGGTGCGACCGTCGGCGAGGCGCTGCGGCAGCTCGAGCGGCAGCATCCACGCCTCGCCGGCTGGGTGCTGGACGAACGCGGCGGCCTGCGGCGCCACGTCTCGCTGTTCGTCAACGACTCGCTGGCGGCGCCCGAGAGCCCGCTCGGGCCTGGCGACCAGGTCCACATCGTGCCGGCGATCTCCGGCGGCACCCCGGCGGCCTCGGCAGCGCCGGCGGCCTCGACGGCGCGGGCGGCACCCACGGACATCGTCGAGGTCCTGGCCGGCACCAAGAAGGGCCTCTTCGTGCTGCGCGGGCCGCGCGGCGGCCGGTTGGCGATCGCCGCGCGCCGCTTCGCCGGCCAGCCGGTGGAGTACGCGATGCGCGACCCGCGCAGCGGACTATGCCTCGCCGCGGTGACCCACGGCCATTTCGGACCGCACCTCTTCGCCAGCGGTGACGCCGCGGCGCCGGACGGCGACTGGGAGCAGGCTGGCGGCCTGGCGTTTCCGGCGGACGCCGGCGCCACGCTCGAGCGCATCTGGGTGGTCGAGCCAGGCAGCGAAGACGGGGTGCTCTGGGCCGGCGTGGCGCCGGCGGCCCTCTTCCGCAGCGCTGACGGCGGCCGCTCCTGGGATCTGGTCCGCGGCCTTTGGGAGGAGCCCAGCCGGCCCCGCTGGCAGCCGGGCTTCGGCGGCCTCTGCCTGCACTCGATCTGCCCCTGGCCAGGCGAGCCGGCGAAGCTGGCGGTCGGCATTTCGAGCGCCGGGGTCTGGGTGACCGAGGACGGCGGCGGCAGCTGGCGGCGAGGGACCGACGGCCTGGTCGCCCGCTACGTGCCCGAGGAGGCACGGGCGGCGAACATCTCGTTCTGCGTCCACAAGCTGCTGCGGGCCGAGCGCCAGCCGGCAACTCTCTACCTGCAATTTCATGGCGGCGTCTACCGCTCCGACGACGCCGGGCTCACCTGGAACGACATCGGTACCGGCAGGGGGCTGCCGTCCGATTTCGGCTTTCCCCTGGTGCTCGATCCGCGTGATCCGGCTCGCGCCTTCGTCATCCCCCTCGTCGCCGACGCCGACCGGGTGACGCCGGAGGGAAGGTTGCGGGTGTACGAGACGCTCGACCGCGGCGGCAGCTGGCACCCGCTTGCCGCCGGGCTGCCGCAGGAAGACTGTTACCTGACCATCCTGCGCCAGGCCTTCAGCCACGATGGCGGCGAGCCCATGGGCCTGTACTTCGGCGCCGAATCCGGCGACCTCTTCGCCTCGGCCGACGGCGGCCGCAGCTGGTCGGCGGCCATCACGGGCCTGCCGCCGATCCTCTCCGTCCGCGCCCACCGGCTCGATGGCCGCGCGCGCGAAGGAGACGGATCAGGACCGGCTCTCCTGGCCTAACGGCCGGCCCCCGCCGCCGGCGCACCCTCCGGCGCCGGTCCGTAGGAGTACCCCTGGCGGGCCTTGACCCGGAACTCGGGGTTGGCGGTTTTCACCTCGACGCTCTGGAAGCCCGCGCTGCCGCCTGGGTGCTCGCTGCGGTAGCTCAGCAGGTAGTAGCCGTTGTTCTCCGTCGACACCTGCTCGAGCGCGGTCAGGAAGTTGGTGAAGTTGAACAGGTAGCGGCCGCCGGTGTCGGTGGCGAGCTGGTTGAGAGCGTCGCCCAGCGTGTGATTGGTGTCGCCGGCGGCCCACAGGTCGAGCGCATAGACCGCGACGTTGGCGGTGTTGAGCGCCGCGACCGTCGGCCGGTAGTAGCGTGGATCGGGCAGGTACCGGCGGCCGGGGCTGACCCAGCCGAAGCCGGTCGAGAAGAGCACCAGGTTCTTGCGCGCCGGGATGCTCCCGGCCGCGCGTGCCAGCACTTGCAGGCCGTCGTAGATGGTCTTCGTCCGCTCGCGCAGGTCGTTGCCGCGCGGCAGGCCGGCGAGGAGCGACGGGCCGCTGGCCGCCGCGGGGATGCGAGACGGCCAGTTGGTCTCGGCCTCCTTGCCCTTGACCGCGTCGTCGATGGCGCCGGTCAGCAGCTGGTGATCGTGGGTGAAGTCCTGGTGCACCTTGAGCTTCACGTCATAGCTCACCACCGCCACCCAGTCGTTGGGCAGCACCTCCCGATCGACCCACTCCCTGGCCCGGCGGCCGGCCTCGACCTGCTGCGAGAGCAGCACCGGAGCGTCGGCGGCGTTGGCCTTCTGGTCGCGCCAGAACAGGATGAAGTAGCGGTCCTGGGGCACCTGCTCGACGGTGATGCCCTTGCCTGCCAGCGCCTGCGAGGCCGCGCCGGCGAGCAGCCGGCGGTTGCTGTAGAAGGTCACCCCGGTGAGGTCGACCGGTTTGCCATCCTCGCGGACCACGAAATCGTTCTTGCCCAGGCCGACGATGACCTGGCCCTGGGCATCGGTGACCAGGGCGTCGATCAGGACCTCGCGTACCTCGATCTTCTCGCCGAAGCTCGAGGCCGGCGGGGGTGGCGCCGCCGGTGGCTGGTCCTGGGCCGCGGCGGCGGCCGGCCCGCCGCCGATTGCCGCCGGCCCCAGGGCCGCCAGCATGAGGACGGCGAAACCAACCGCCATCCGGCTGAGGATGGGATGCATCGCGTACTCCTTTCCTGCCGCCTACTTCGTGCGCTCGAAGTGAAGGTTGAGCAGCATCTCCTTGCCGTCGTGCTTCATCGTCCATTGCTGGGCGAAGTGGTCCGCGTCGGCGAAGGTGAACCTCACCTTGTCCATGTGCGCGTCGGCCGGGCTCTTCATGTTGGTGGCATCGACGAAGTCGAACTCCAGCTGGTTGCCGCTGCCGGCCTGCGTCGTCCGCATGCGCGGCTGGTTGGCCAGCGTGCAGTAGTGGGTGAGCATCACCTGGGAGCCGTCGGGGTAGTACACGGTGACCATCGGCGGTTCGCCTTCGGTCTGGAACTTCTCGACCACGGCGCTGCCGCCGGACGACACCTCGTAGGTCGCCCGCGTCAGTTTGCCGTCGGCAGCCTTGCTCGTCCAGCTGCCGCTCAGGGCCTTGAGGTGATCGAAGGCGGGAGAAGTGGTGGGAGCGGCGGCGGTGGCCGGGGCCGACCCCGCCAGCGCCGGCACGGCGAGCAGCGCGGCGGCGGCCAGCAGGCCAAGCATCGATCGGGTGCGCATGGTTTGTCTCCTCATGGGCAAGATGAATCAGGGAAAGGCGGCAGGTCGCCCGAGGGCTACGCTCCCACCGCCGGTGGTGCATGTCAAGCCGGGTCGGCAGTCCGGCGGCCACCCTGGAGAGCATCGGCGTCGCCGCCGAAGCGGGCGTAGAAACCGCCGGCCGCGGCGGTTTCGCGCAGCGCCGCGGCGGGGCGGAAGCGGTCGCCGGCGGCGCCCTCCAGGCGCTCGAGGATGGCGATGAGCTGCGGCAGGCCCTGCTGGTCGGCCCAGCGGCAGAGGCCGCCGCGGAAGGGCGGGAAGCCGGTGCCGAAGATCATCGCCAGGTCCAGGTCGCCGGCGCTACGCACCACCCGCTCCTCGAGGCAGCGAGCGGCCTCGTTGACCATCGGCAGCACCATGCGGTCGGCAAGCGCCCCCAGATCGGGTCCGCCCTCCGCTCCGCCGGCCGGATGCGGCGCCTCGAGCCCGAGCGCCGCGTAGACCTCGGGATCCGGCTCCTGGCGCTCGCGCCCCTCGTAGCGATAGATGCCCTTGCCGTTCTTGACCCCCAGGCGGCCGCCGTCGGTCAGGCGGTCGATCCATGCCGGCAGGCGCACCCGGTCGGCGAAGGCGTCCGCCATGATGTGGGCCACCTTGCCGCCGACGTCGATGCCCACCTCGTCGGTCAGGGCGAGCGGCCCGATGGGCATGCCCCACGCCACCATGGCGCGATCGACGTCCTCGATCCGCTGGCCCTCGTCGAGCAGCCAGAAGGACTCGATCGAGTAGAACGTCAGCAGCCGGTTGACCAGGAAGCCGGGGCTGTCCTTGACCAGGATCGGCGTCTTGCCGAGGCGGCGGGTGAAGTCGAAGATGGTGTTGACCGCCGCCGGGTCGGCGCCCTCGGGGACGATCACCTCGACCAGCGGCATGCGATGCACCGGGTTGAAGAAATGCATCCCCACCACCCGCTCCGGATGCGGCGTCCGGGCGCGGATGTCGCGGATCGGCAGCGAGGAGGTGTTGGAGGCCAGCACCGCCCGCTCCGGCACCTGCGCCGCCAGCTCGGCGAAGACGCTCTGCTTGACGTCGAGCTTCTCGACGATCGCCTCGATCACCAGATCGACGCGCCGGAAGCCGCTGTAGTCGAGGGTGGGCCGCAGCAGCGCCATCTTGCGCCGCATGCCGGGCGCATCGAGGCGGCGCCGCCGCACCTGGCGATCGAAGAGGCCGGCGGCGTGGGTCATGCCGGCGGCGAGGGCCTCGTGGCGCACGTCCTTCATCCGCACCGGCAGGCCGGTCTGGGCGGCGATCAGCTGGGCGATGCCGCCGCCCATGGTGCCGGCGCCGAGCACGGCGGTCTCGCGCACCGGCAGCGGTGGTTCCAGGGGGGCGTCGCCGCCGTCGCCGGCTTCCCCCACCAAGCCGCGCTGGCGCTTGGCCGCCTCGGTCAAGCGAAAGACGTGCACCAGGTTCTTCGATACCGGCGACGGCGCCAGGTCCGACACCGCCCGCGCCTCGGCGTCGAAACCGGCGCGCAGGCCGTCCTCGATACCCACCCGCACCACCTCGATGGCCCGCAGCGCTGCCGGGTAGTGGCCGTGAGTCTGCTCGAGCGTCTTCTTGCGCGCCTGGTCGAAGACGATGTGGCGGCCGATCGGATTGCCCTCGAGCAGCGCTCCGCGCAGCCCGCCGGGGCGCTTGCGCGGCCGCGACGGCGCCGTCAGGCGCTCGCGGGCGAAGTCGCGCACCAGGTCCAGGAAACGGGCGTCGGGCAGCAGCGCGTCCACCAGCCCGAGCTTCAGCGCCTGCCGGCCGGAGACGGTCTTGCCGGTCAGGATCAGGTCGAGCGCCGCGGCGATGCCGATCAGGCGCGGCAGCCGGGTCGATCCGCCCCAGCCCGGCACGATGCCCAGGCGCACCTCGGGCAGGCCGATGCGGGTGTCGGCGCGGTCGCTGGCCACCCGCCAGGTCGAGGCGAGCGCGATCTCGGTGCCGCCGCCCATCGTCACCCCGCGAATGGCGGCGAGGGTGGGGAAGGGCAGCTCCGCCCAGGCCCCGAACAGGCGGTGGCCGATGCGCGAGCCGGCCTCGGCCTCGACCGGGTCGGTGACCCGCTCGATGTCGTCGACGTCGGCGCCGGCGATGAAGCTGCCGGGCTTGCCCGAGAGCAGGACGAGGCAGCCGACGTCGCGGCGCGCCGCGAGCTCGTCGAGCACCGTTTCGAGCTCGGCGAGAGCGGCCCGTCCGAAGACGTTGACCTTTTTGCCGGGCAGGTCGAAGGTGAGGGTCGCCAGGCGGTCCTCGCCGACCTCGAACTGGAAGATGGGGGCCATGGTCACACGCTCACTGGCTCACGGGGCTCACAGGGCTCACTGGCTCACTGGCTCAAGCACCGCGCTGCTCGGCGTCGGCCTCCTTGTAGATGCGGTCGATGACGTCGCCGTACTTCTGGTTGATCACCCGCCGCTTGACCTTCTGGGTCGGCGTCAGCTCGCCGGTCTCGAGCGTCCACTCGCTCGGAAGCAGGTCCCAGGCCACGATCTTCTCGAAGCCGGGCAGGTGAGCGTTGACCTTTTCCACCTCGCCCGCATAGAGCTCGCGCACCCGCTTGTCGCCGAGCAGTGCGCCGGTGTCGCCCGCGGCGGCCACGCCATTCTTGGCCGCCCAGGCCTTGAGGTGATCGAACTCCGGCACCAGCAGCGCCGAGAGGAACTTGCGGCGGTCGCCGATGACCATCGCCTGGGCGATGAACGGGCTGCTCTTGAGGTCGTTCTCGAGCGGCGCCGGCGCGACGTTCTTGCCGTAGGCGTTGACGATCAGCTCCTTCTTGCGGTCGGTGATGCGCAGGAAGCCCTCGTCGTCCACCTCGCCGATGTCGCCGGTGTGGAACCAGCCGTCGGCGTCGATGGCTTCGGCGGTCTCCTGCGGCAGGTTCCAGTAGCCGCGCATGACGTTCGGCCCGCGCGCCAGGATCTCGCCGTCGCCGGCGATCCTCACCTCGACCCCGGGGGCCGGCTTGCCGACGGTGCCCAGCTTGACGCCGCGGATGCCGTTGGCGGAGATGATCGGCGAGGTCTCGGTCAGGCCGTAGCCTTCGTAGATCGGCACGCCGGCGCCCCAGAAGAACTCGGCGACGTCGCGCGCCAGCGGTGCGCCGCCCGATACCGCGAAGCGGAAGCGGCCGCCGAGGCGCGCGTGGATCTTGGCGAAGACCAGCTTGTCGGCGATCCCGACCTTCCACCCCAGCAGGCCGGGCGGCTGCTCGCGCTTGAGCCGCCAGGGGAGCGCCTCGCGGCCGACCCCGACCGCCCAGGCGAACATCCGCTGGCGCAACGGCGAGCCGGCGGCGACGCTCTCCTGCACCTTGGCGAGCATCTTCTCGTAGACGCGCGGCACCGAGACGAAGATCTGCGGCCGCACCTCGAGCATGTTCTTGGGCACCGCCGACACCGATTCGGCGTAGGCGATCGGGCAGCCCTTGAGGAAGTAGCCGTAATCGACGATGCGCTCGAAGGAGTGCGACAGCGGCAGGAAGCAGAGGGCGATCTGGCCGTCCTCGAAGGGCAGGATCTGGAGACCGGCCTCGATGTTGGAAGCCAGGTTGCCGTGGGTCAGCATGACGCCCTTCGGCTGGCCGGTGGTGCCGCTGGTGTAGACGAAGGTGGCGAGGTCCTCGGGGCGGGCGGCGCGGGCGGCGGCCTCGAACTGCGCCACGTCGGGATCGGCGCCGCGCTCGAGCAGCCGATCGAAGCCGATCACCCGCGGGTCGTCGCTGGTGCCGCGGATGAGCACGAACTGCTTGACGTCCGGCAGCTCCTGGGCATGGCCGAGCAACCCGTCGAGATGGGCGGTGGTCTCGGCGAACACCACCTTGGCGCCGCAGTCCCGGACGATGTAGGCCGCCTGCTCGGGCAGCAGGGTTGGATAGATCGGCACCAGCACGCCGCCGGCGCAGAGGGTGGCGAAGTCGACGGCCGGCCAGTGCGGGGCGTTCTCGGACATCAGCGCCACCCGGTCGCCGCGCTCGACGCCGAGGCTGGCCAGCGCCTTGGCGAGGCGCCGCACGCGGTCCACCAGCTCGGCGGTCGAGACCGGCTGGTAGCTGCCGCCGACCTTCTGCAGCATGCAGTCGGGCTTGCCGTATGCCGCCGCTTTGAGGAACAGCTCCGTCAGGGTCGTGACCGCCATTGTCCTCTCCTCCCCGGTCTCAGCGAGGCGGCAATTGTATAGCACCCTGCTTCGGTAGCACCCCGGCGCCCCGGTGGGTCTATTGACCACCCGCCCGGGCGGCTGTATCCTTCGGCGTTCTTTGCGTTGCTCGCTGCCCGTTCGCGGCGGCGGGTCCGTCCGCAACCGTCGGGGCGTAGCTCAGCTTGGTAGAGCGCACGGTTCGGGACCGTGAGGCCGGAGGTTCAAATCCTCTCGCCCCGACCATCTCCCGAGTCTCCATCGAACAGCCTGGCGGGGTCTTCCTGGCGGCATATGTCTTGGCATATGCTAGGGCTTGGAGGACGCCATGGAGGCAGAACGAGTCGTACGGCTTTTCCGCAACGGGCGAAACCAGGCGCTACGCATACCTCGGGACCTGGAGCTTCCGGGCAGCGAGGCCCTGCTCCGTAAAGAGGGCGAGCGGCTGATCGTCGAGCCGATGCCGCGGCGTTCCCTGCTCGAGCTCGCATCCTCCTGGGCTCCTCTCGACGAGGAATTCCCGGACATCGATGGCCTCGAGCCAATCGAGGACGTGGAGCTTTGAAGTGCTCCGCTACCTCCTGGATACCAACATCCTGTCCAGCTTCCTCCGCGATCCGGCCGGCCGGGTCGGTCGCAGGCTCGCGGTCGTAGGAGAGGCCGCGGCCTGCACCAGCATCGTGGTCGCCTGTGAGCTGCTCTATGGCGCGGCCAAGCGGGGTTCCGCCGGGCTCTCGGAGCGCGTCGCGGGGCTGCTCGGGAGTCTCGAAGTCCTGGCGCTGGACAAGCAGGCCGACCGCCACTATGCCGAGATTCGTTTGCATCTCGAGCGGATGGGACAGCCGATCGGACCCAACGACCTGCTGATCGCGGCGCACGCTCTGGCGCTCGATCTGACCCTGGTGACCGACAACGTCGACGAGCTCGCTCGCGTGCCGCGCCTGGCGATCGAGAACTGGCTTGCTCCCTGAAGGGAGCAAGATGTGCTACGTCAGGTCGGGGTCGATGGCCTGTAGCAGCCAGTCATGGGCGATCCGCGGCCAGTCCGGGTGGCTCCGGGCGTCGATGTAGCGCGTCCAGGCCAGCGTGCCGGTCTCCTTGGCGAGGCGCTTGGCCTGCAGCGCCGAGATGCCGCTGTCGTGCACCACCACCGCGCGTTCCATGCCGCGCTCCACGCAGAGGCTTATGCCGCGCCGAAAGGTCTCCTGTTCCATGGCCGAATAGGCTCGCGATCGTCGCGAATCGACCAGGACGCCGAAGTGGCTGCCGCCGGGCGGTAGCTCGCGATCCAGCTCCGCCAGCAGTTCGGCGGCCTCCTCGGGGGCAAGGGGGCCGCCGAACACGATCTCGACGCCAAAGTCCGTGCGTCTGACCCGCTGCATCGCACCTCTGCTTTCGCCGCCGTGGCCAACGCGGGGCTTTCGACCTCGAGACGGAACATCCCGGCAAATTCCCCTGCTTCCGGCGAGCTGCCAACAGTTTAGAGCTTGAAAGAGAACGTCGCAATCCATGACTGCAAGGATTGCTCGTCGCTCACCACCGCCCCCGGCACGACGTAGAGCGGGCCGGTGATGCGGGTCTTCAGCGCCTGGTAATAGGCCACGTTGAGGGTCAGCGCCGAGTCGACCTGGATGCCGAGGCCGCCGGTGACGTGGTTGCCCCAGATGGCGGGCGAGGCGACGTTGAAGAAAGCGGACTTGTCGGGGATGGCGTTCTCGGCATGGTTGTAGCCCAGGCGCAGGGTCACCCGCGAGGTCGCCTGGTACTGCGCGCCGGCATCGAAGACGGTGATGCTGCGCCAGCCCAGGCCCAGGGCATGGCCGTCCGGAGCCAGGCCGAAGCCGCTGAAGCCGGCGGTGTGGCCATAGTCCAGCCACTTGCCGTCGATCGCCACCTTGAGCCGCGGCGTCGGGGTCAGGCCGATGCCGGCGATGGCCGTCGCCGGATTGTTGAGGCGGAAGGAGATGCGTTCCGCGGTGCCGAAGTTCGCCAGCGCCGGGTTGGCGTGCGTCGAGTTCCATTCGAAGCTCTGGAACCGCTGCTCGGTGGTGTAGGAAGCGCCGAGGGCCCAGAGGTGGCTGGGCCGGTAGTGGACGCCGACCTGCGCGCCGTAGCCGAAGGCGCTGTCGGTGTTGACCCGCGGGTAGAAGCAGCCGTTCGGTCCGCAATCGGGCGGTGCGAACCCCGCGGGATCGGCGGTGAGCGACGAGCGACCGGTGACGAAGGCGGCGCCCACCGACCACTGCGGGTTGAGGCGCACCGCGCCGACGATCGGCACCTTGAGGAACTGGTAGTTGGCATAGACCCGCCCGAAGCCCTGCGGCTGCGGCGAGAGGATCGGGTTGTGCGGGTCCTGGGGGTAGTCGACGCCGAAGCCGGCGAGGCCCAGGAAGCCGACGCCGTAGGCGAAGGTGCTGTCCTTTGGATGGCGGGTGAAGCCGAAGGCCGGGATCAGCGGCGTGCGTCCCGACTCCTCGGTGCGGCCGGAGAAGGGGCCCACCTGGCTGGACACGGCGTTGCCCGCCTTCGCATACTCGGCGCTGAATTCGAAGCCGCTGCCGTCGAGCTCGGTGAGCAGCGCCGGGTTCAGGTTGAGCGCCCCGAGGGTGTCGTTGGGGAGCGCCACCCCGGCGCCGCCCATGGCGCTGTTGACGGCGCCGACGCCATGCAGGAAATGACCGTCGCCGGCCGCGGCGGGCAGAGCGGCGAGGGCGGCGGCGGCGGCTAGCAGGGAGCAGGCCTTGCGCATCATGAGCGGAACCTCCTTGTGGACATGCGTCCACGGATGCAGCCTGCCGCGAGCGCCGCCAAGTGGGCGCCGGCACCGGACGACCGGCAGGCCGGACGACAGAGACCAAGTTCAAGGAATGAAGCGGGCAAACTATAGCCGAATTTGCTTATAGGTCAAGAAGCACAGAGTCGAAAATAGGGCAACACCCTATCCCATGCGGCGGCCGGTGCTGGTAGCCTGGTCACCGGCAGTTGAACCCGCCAGCAGGTGCGTGGGTACTCATGTGTGAACCTTCAGGAGGCCCAGACCATGTGCTGCCATCGTGCTAGTTCCCTGCCGCGACCCGCCGCTCTCTCGCTCGCTCTCGGTCTCGCGCTGGCTCTGTCCCTGGCGCCGGCGGCGAGCGCGGCGAACCATTCGGTGATGGCCACGGCGGAGCTGACCTTCTCGCCGAAGACCATCACCATCAACGTCGGCGATTCGATCACCTGGACAAACTCCAGCGGCCTGATGCACAACGTCTACGCCGACGACGGCAGCTTCCGCTGCGCCAACGGTTGCGACGGCGACGGGCATGGCGGCAACGGCGACCCGGCGGAGATGTGGACCTTCACCCGGACCTTCAATCAGGTGGGGACCATCAACTACGAGTGCCAGGTGCACGGCCAGACCTATGGCATGGTCGGCACCATCGTGGTCCAGGGAGCCTCCCCGCCGCCCGCCGGCAAGCTGTCGTTCAGCGCCGCCGCCTACGGCACGCCCGAGAATGCCGGCTCCATCCCGATCACCGTCGACCGCGCCGGCGGCAGCGCCGGGGCGGTCGCCGTCAACTACGCCACCAGCGACGGCACCGGCACGGCGGGGAAGAACTACACCGCGACCTCCGGGACGCTCAACTGGGCGAGCGGCGACGCGACGGCCAAGACCTTCAACGTCGCGGTGCTCGACGACGGCGTCGCCGACGGCAACCACACCGTCAACCTGGCGCTCACCGCGCCCCAGGGCGGGGCGGGCCTGGCGTCGCCGGCCACCGCGGTGCTCACGGTCACCAACACCGACGGCGGCAGCGGCAGCCCGCCGGCGGCACCCTCGAACCTGACGGCGGCAAGCAGCGGCACGACCTCGATCCAGCTCTCCTGGACGAGCAACTCGACCAACGAGACCGGCTTTCGGGTGCAGAGCAAGGCCCTCGACGGCAGCCCGTTCCAGGACGTCCTGCCGCTCGCCCCGGCGGGGAGCACGAGCTACGCCGTGACCGGCCTGCAGCCGGCGACCGGCTACGGCTTCCAGGTGCGGGCGGAAAACGGCGCCGGCAACTCGGCCTACACCGCCGAGGCCGATGCCGCCACCGACACGACGCCGGGAACCTGCGTCGCCGACGCCAACACCCTCTGCCTCGGTGGGCGCTTCAAGGTGAGCGTGGCCTTCGTCTCCGGCGCGGGCTCCGGCAATGGCACCACCGTGCCGCTGACCGGCAACCCCGACTCGGGACTCTTCTACTTCTTCTCGTCGAGCAACATCGAGATGCTGATCAAGGTGATCAACGGCTGCCCGCTGAGCAGCACCTACTGGGTCTTCTTCGCCGCCACCACCAACGTGCAGTTCACGGTCACCGTGGTCGACACCGTCGCCGGCAAGACGAAGGTCTATTTCAATCAGCTCAACCAGGCCGCGCCGCCGGTGCAGGACACCAACGCCTTCGCGACCTGTCCGTGACGCGCGCGGTCAACTACGGTGGAAACGCATCGTTGTCGAAGCCGCCGCAGTAGGTGCCGGCCGGATTGTGATAGGTCTTGATCTTGCCGGTGATCGTGTCGGTGACGGCAATGTCGTATTCCAGGTTCGACAGCGCGGCATAGAAGAAGGCGACCCGGCCGGGAAGCTCTACCACCTTGACCAGCAGCTCGAGGTCGCTGGGATCGGTGAAGGTGAACTGGCCCGAGGTGTCGCTCAGCGCGTGGGCATTGCCGGTGCCCGACGCGCCGTTGAACTGGTTCATCCAGGTCACGTCGACCGCGAAGCGCCCGGCGTCGAGGCAGAGGGCGCCGCCGCAGCCTCGCCTTGCCGCAGCCTCCGCCAACCCTTCCGGCCTCGCCAACTCCGCCAACCCCTCCGGCCTCGCCAACCCCGCCGCACCGACCGGATCGGCGGCGGCGGCCGGGAAGGCCGCTTCGTCGATGCCGCCGCAGTCGCCGGCGGTGTTGGTGTAGGTCCGCTTCTGGCCGGTATGGGTGTCGACGACGGTGATCGTGAAGTGCAGGTCGGTGAGCTCGCCGTAGAACACCTTGAAGACGGCGCCGAAGTCGAGGATCTTCACCGTCAGCTCGTAGTTCGAGGGATCGGTGAAGTAGAAGTAGCCGGCGGCGTCGGTGCCGGCGATCGCATGCGCCACGCCGGCGGTGCCGTCGAACTGGTTGGCCCAGGTCACCTGCACCGCGAAGCGCCGGTCGGTAAGGCACAGGGTGAAGTCGCCCGGGGTGCAGACGCCGGTGGCGCCAGGCGCGAGGAAGGGCTGCAGCTGGGCGAAGCTGGCGGCGAGCGCGCCGTCGACCGTCTGCTGCGAGCGGGCGCAGACGTCGCCGATGCCGCAGCTGCCGAACAGCTGGCCGACGACGCGGCCATCGGCGAGCATGGCGGCCGATCCGGAGCTGCCCGGCTCGACGGTGCCGACCGCCAGGTCCGAGTAGAGGAACCGCGACAGCGGCAGGTTGTCGAGGGTGCATTGCGCGGCCCGCGAGTCGACCGTGGTCACCGAGTACGCCTGGGAGTTGCCTTCGGGATGCGACAGCCGGAACAGCTGCGTGCCGTTCGGCGCCGCCTGCGGCGAGGGGTCCCAGGGGAGGAAGGTCCGCCCGGCGGGGAGGCTGTCGAGGCGCAGCAGAGTGAAGTCGGGGGCGGTGTCGGCCCGCCCGGTCACCAGCAGCGTGGCGCCGTTGGCCGCCGGCAGCGTGCCAAGGTCCGGCGGCGTGCCGTTGCAGCTCGGCGTGAAGTCGTCGAAGGCGGCCTGCAGCGTCGCCGCCACCGCCTGCGTCGAGAGGCAGTGGTGGGCGGTCAGCAGGAACGGCGTGCCGTCGTTCGCCGCGTCGGCGAGCAGCTGGCCGGTGCAGGAGAAGCCAACGAACTGGTCGACGAACTCGAGCAGGGCGACGGCGTGGCGGGCGGTGTCGTAGCCTGGAAAGTCGCCGCTGTCGACGCAGCTCGCGTCGACCACGCAGCCGCCGTCCTTGGTCCCGCTCCCCGACAGGCCAGGCGGGACCAACTCGAGGGCGGCATCGATGGTGAAGCCATACCCGCTCGCGCCGGCGAGCTCGGCGGTCGGCGCCTCGACGTCGAGGGCGATCTCGTCGCCGGCGACCGCCGGCGTCCACAGGCTGCGGTCGGGCGCCAGCAGCTCCGCGCCGAACGGCCCCACCGTCTGGCCGGCGCCGTGCACCCAGAGCCGGGCGCCGGCAGGCAGCGCGACACCCGAGAGGTGCAGCCGCAGCCGAGCAGCGCCGGCCACGCGCACGCTGCCCCCCCAAGCGGTGGTGGTGAACGAGGTCGGCGCCAGCACGCCGCCGTCGCGCTCGATGGCTCCTCCGGTTGCCGAGCCCGCCGCCGGCAGCGCCGGACCCGCCGCCGACGCCGGCGCGCCGGGCGCCGCCGGCATGAGGGCGAGGCCGACGCGCCGCGGCGCCGGCAGCAGGCGCGCGAAGCCGTTCTGCGCCGGCAGCCGGCCGGCAGCGTTCCAGGCCGCGAGCTGTGCCAGCCGGTCGGGCGCCTCGACCGCGGCGGGGCCGAGCTCGGCCAGGGGCGCGATCCCGAAGCGTTCGGCGAGGTGAGGCGCGATCGCTTGCCGGGTTTCAGGCGCGGGAGAGGTTGGCGCGGCGGCGGCGGTGGCGAGAGGCGGCCGGGGCGCCTGGGCCATGCCGGCGGCTGCCGCCGCCAAGAGCACCGACCCGAGCGCGACGGCACGCGACGACAGGATCCTGATCCGGATTTCGCTCAAGACAGATCCTCCGCAGTTGCTCCGTCGATCATCTCACGACTGTCACCAAACGCGGTGCGACCACGGCGACCGCGGTGGTTGCGGCGGCCGCGGCGGCCACGGCGGTTGCGGGTGGAGGCGGGATTGCCTATTCTAAGGCGTCTCAAGAGTTACAGGAGCGGGACGGTCGGCGCCCGCGCTCGACGAAGTGGTGAAAGGAACCGTATGGCAGTGGACAGCACCGCCGCCGGCGCTGCTGGCGCCGCCGAGCCGCCGGAATCGCTGCCTCCCGGCGGCGGCGCGCTGATCGGCTGGTTCTTGCTGGCCGGCCTGATGGCGGTCGGCGCGGTCCTGCTGGCGCTGGCCGCCGCGCGCGGTGCGGCGGCCTGGCCGGCGTGGACCTTTGGCGCTTTCGGCCTGGCGGCGGTGGCGGTGCACGGTGCCTGGGTCTACGGCTACTTCGCGCGCCTGGAGCGACGCCTGCCGGCCGAGGAGGAGCGCTTCCATCGTCTCGACGCCAGCCTTGGTGCGACCTTCTTGCAGCTCGGCGCCGGCGACCTGGTGCGGGCGGCGGCGGCGAGCCGAGGCCTGCCCGCGGGAGTGGCGGCGGCGTTCACCGCCTCGACCGAGTCGCTGTCGCGCTTGGCGCAACAGATCCAGGACAGCTCGATCGAGGTGGCTTCGTCGGCGGACGCGGTGAACCACATCGCTTCGGAGCTGGCGGCCGGCTCGTCCGAGCAGGCGGCGTCGGTGGTGGAGATCACCGCCGCCATGGAACAGCTTGCTCGCACGGCTTCGCAGATCGCCGGCAGCGCCGCGCGCCAGGCGGAGCTGGCGACGCGCGCCGAGGAGAGCGGCGACGCCGGCGCCGCGGCGGTGGACGAGGCGGTTGCGGGGGTCGCGGAGGTCAAGAAGCGGATCAGCGCCATCGCCAGCCGTGCCGACGCCCTGGGCACCCGCTCCAAGGAGATCTATCGGGTGCTCGACCTGATCACCGAGATCGCCCAGGAAACTCACATCCTGTCGCTCAACGCGGCGATCGAGGCGGTGGCGGCAGGGCCCGATGGCCGCCGTTTCTCGGTGGTGGCCGAGGAGGTCCGCCACCTCGCCCAGCGCTCTCAGGACTCGGTCGAATCGGTGCGCAACCTGCTCGACGAGTTCGCCGGCTCGATCCGTGCGACCATCGTCGCCACCGAAGAGGGCGGCAAGGAGGCGGTGAGGGTGCTCGAGCGCTCGCGCGCGGCGGCGGCGGCGATCACCGACCTGCGTCATGCCTCCGGCGACACGGCGCGGATGGCCCGCCAGATCTCGCTCGCCACCCAGCAGCAGAACGCCGCCTCCGACGAGGTGGTGATGACCCTGCGCGAGGTGAGCCTGGTGGTGCAGCGCATGACCGGCGGCCTCAAGGATCTCTCGGCCACCGCCGACCGGCTCAACGCCCTGGCCCTGGAGATCCAGCTGCTGGCGCAGTCGTTCCACCTCGATTCGGCGCGCTCGCTCAAGCACCTGGTGGAGGGCTGGGCGGCGCGCGCCGAGGCGGCGCCGCCGGCGGGGCGGCAGGAGCTGCTCGACCAATTGGTGCGCGAGACCGAGTTCGCCGATCTCGCCTACTGGGTCGACGAGCGTGGCTACATGAGCGCCCTGGCGGTCAACCCGGCGACGCTGGGAGCGCGGCCGACGCTCGACCTGGCGCAGCTGCAGGACGTCGACATGCGGCGGCGGCCCTGGTTCCGCAGCGCCGAGCGCGAGCGGCGCACCGGCATCACCGCGCCGTATCAGTCCATCCTCACCGGCGAGACCTGCTTCACCGTGTGCGCCTGCATGGGGAGGCCGGACGGCGGCTTCGCCGGCGTCCTCGCGCTCGACGTCAACGTCACCGGCTGGACGCGGATCTAGTGCTACCCCCTCCGGTGCCCGAGCCCGAGCCACTGTTCGCGTCGCCGGCGGCGGTCGCCGCCCAGGGCCGCAGGGAGGCCACCCACCTGCTGGTGCGGGCCGGCGAGTACGTCTGCGCCCTGCCGCTCGGCGCGGTGCGGCGGGTGTTGCGGGCGCTGCCGCTGCATCCCCTCCCCGGTGCCGCGGCGGAGTTGCGCGGCCTGGCGGAGTTCGCCGGCGAGCCGCTGCCGGTGCTCGACCTCGCCCGGCTGGCGCGGGCGCCGCAGGGCGCCAATCCGACCTTCCCGGTCACCGTCGTCGCCTGGGCGGGTCCGCCCCAAGCGCGGGAGCTGGTGGGTCTGGCCGCGGACGCGGCGCTCGACGTCACGCACCTGCCGGCGACGGCGGTGCTGCCGGGGGCGCCGGGGATCTCGGGAGCCGTCGGCGGCGGGGCGCTGATCGCCGGCGAAGCCCTGGTCGGCGGCCAGCTGGTGCGGGTGATCAACCTGCAGGCGCTGGGGCAGGCGTCGTGAGCGGCTTCCTGGTGCTGCGCCGCGGCGGCGCCACCTGGGCGGTGGCGAACCACGCGGTGCGCGGCCTGGCGCGCCGCGGCACCGGCTTCGAGGTGATGCTGGCGGCAGCCGCGCTCGCCGCCGACGAGGTGCTGGGCGTGACGGTGGACCTGCGCCTGCGTCCGGCGGGCGCCGCCTTGCGCCGCTTCTGGCCCGAGGCGGCATGCGGCCTCGCCGTCCATGACCGGCTGCCGCTGGTGCTCATCGACCCGAGCATGCCGCCGCGGTCGCTGCTGGCCGCGCCGCCACCCGCAGAAGGGAGCTCCTAGCGACATGCCAACGGTCCATCCCGCCCGGCGTGCGGTCGCCGGACTCGCGCTGGTGGTCGCGGCGGCGGTCTCGGGTTACCTGCTGCTGGTGGTGGCGGACGAGCAGGGGGCGCCTGGGTGGCTGCAAGACCTCTACCTGGTTGCCGCGGTGGCCGCCGTCTGGGTCTACTTCGCCTGGGTCTACCGCCCGCAGCTCGGGCTGTGGGATCGCGTCGCCGGGCTGGAGCGGCGCAACCGCGCGGTCGAGGAAGACCTCGCGCAGGCGCTCGACCTGTTGCGCAGCGGCGACCTGGTGAGCTCGCAGGCGCAGGCCGAATCGCTCCCCGTGCAGCTGCGCGCCGCCTTCACCGGCGCCACCGCGGCTCTCGACCTGCTGGCCCAGCAGATCCAGGAGAGCTCGATCGAGGTCGCGGCCGCCGCCAACTCGGTCAACCAGATCGCCTCGGACCTGGCCTCCGGTTCCTCGCAGCAGGCCGCCTCGGTGGTCGAGATCACCGCCGCCATGGAGGAGCTGGCGCGCACCGCCTCGCAGATCGCCGACAACGCCGCCAGCCAGGCCGAGCTCACCGGCAAGGCCGAGGAGAGCGGCGACCGGGGCGCCGCGGCGGTGGAGGAGGCGGTGGCCGGCATCGAGGAGGCCAAGAAGCGGATCAGCGGCATCGCCAACCGCGCCGACACCCTGGGCGCGCGCTCCAAGGAGATCTACCGCGTCCTCGACCTGATCACCGACATCGCCCACGAGACCCACATCCTGTCGCTCAACGCCGCCATCGAGGCCGCCGCCGCCGGCGATCACCACCGGCGGTTCTCGGTGGTCGCCGAGGAGGTGCGCCGGCTGGCGCTGCGCTCGCAGGAGTCGGTCGAGTCGGTGCGCTACCTGCTCGAGGAGTTCGCCGGCTCGATCCGCGCCACCGTGGTGGCCACCGAGCAGGGCGGCGCCGAGGCCGGCGGCGTGCTCGACCGGGCGCGGGCCGCGGCGGCGTCGATCGAGCAGCTGCGCGGCGCTTCCGGCGACACCGCCCGGGTGGCGCGCGAGATCTCGCTCGCCACCCAGCAGCAGAACGCCGCCTCCGACGAGGTGGTGCTGACCCTCAAGGAGGTCAGCCAGGTGGTGCAGCGGATGGCCGACGGCCTCAAGCAGTTCTCCGACACCGCCGAGCGCCTGAACCGGTTGGGCCTGGCCATCCAAATGCTGGCGCAATCGTTCCACCTCGAATCGCCGCACTCGCTCAAGCACCTGTCCGAAGGCTGGGCGCGCCAGGTGGCGCGGCGGTTGGGCAACTGGGACGCCATCGAGCGGCTGCTCGGCGAGCTGGTCGACCAGCAGTCCTACGTCGAGTGCCTGTACTTCTACGACGGCAAGGCCGGCCAGGTGGCGCTCTCCGTCAACCGCCAGCTGATCGGCGACCGCGAGGTGCCGATCGGGGTGCGGGCGGGCGAGGGCTTCGGCGATCGGCCCTGGTACCAGGCGGCGGTGCGCGAGCGGCGCACCGTGCTTACGCCGCTGTTCGATTCGCTCATCTCCGGCCAGGCGATCTTCACCGCCGCCACCCCGATCTACCAGCGCGGCAACCTCACCGGCGTCCTCGGCCTGGACGTCAACGTCGACAGCTGGACCAAGATCTGAAGCGGAGCCAACCGGACCGCCGCATCGCCATGCCGCCGCTGCCGCCGATGGACGAGGAGTTCGCCGACCTCGTACCGCTGTTCGTCGAGGAGTCGCGCGAGCGCCTCGACCGGCTGGCGCTCGCCGTGCCGCGCCTGGCCGACGATGCGCGGGCCGTGGTCGAGGCGCGCCGGGAGCTGCACACGCTCAAGGGTGCCGGACGCATGATGCGTCTCGGCGCCTTCGCCGAGCTCTGCCACGCCGCCGAGGAGCTGCTGCACGGGCTGCGGCCGGAAGCGCCCGCGACCGCCGGGCTGATCCCGCTGCTGATGCGCGTGCTCGACCACCTGAGCGGGATGATCGACGCGGTGCAGCGCGGCGGCGAACCGCCGGCGGACGCCGAGCTGATGGCCTTGCTGGCGGTGGCGCTGCCCGGCGCCGGCGGCGCCCCCGGGCGCACTGCGACGGCGCCGGCCGCGGGTGGCGCGGCCGCGGCGCCCGGCGCGATGCCGGCCATCGCCGCGACCTTTGCGACGTTCCCGGCGCCCGCGGCAGCACCGGCATTCTCGCCGTCCGCGCCAGGCGCCGCGGCCGGCCCGCCGCCGGTTCCGGACTTCGCGCCGCGGCCGGCCGAGGGTGCGGGCGGCGGCGACGTCCGCGTCGACTCCCGGGCTCTCGACGCGGTGGCCGAGCGCGCCGCCGAGGTGCGGATCCTGGCGCTCGCCGCGGGGCCGGCGGGGGAGCGCTTGCACGAGCTGGCGCGGCTGGCCGAGGAAGGGGCGCGCGAGGCCCAGCCGGCGCAGGTGCTGGTGGTCCTCGCCGCCATGCTGCGCCGCACCGCCATCGATCTCGAGGGCGGCCAGCGGCGGCTGCTGGTGGCCGCCGAAGAGCAGCTCGACCGCATGCTCAAGCTGCAGCTGCAGCCGCTGCGGGGCTCGCTGCTGGCGCTGGCCCGCCATGCGCGCGAGGTGGGGCGATCGCTCAAGCGCGAGGTCGAGGTGGTGGTGGAGGGCGAGGAGACGCGCCTCGACCGGCGCATCGCCCGCGAGCTCGAGGAGGCCCTGCTGCACCTGGTGCGCAACGCCGTCGATCATGGCATCGAGTCGGTGGAGGTGCGCGAGGCCCGCGGCAAGGCGCGCGCCGGCCGCATCCGGCTGAGCGCCAGCGCGGCCGGATCCAGGGTACGGCTCGAGATCAGCGACGACGGCACCGGCATCGACCCCAAGCGGATCCGCATGCAGGCGGCGCAGGCAGGCTTGCTGGACGCCGCGGCGGCGGCCACGCTGAGCGACGGCGAGGTGCTGCGGCTGCTCTTCGCTCCCGGGTTCTCGACCCGCAGGCAGGTGTCGGAGACCTCCGGCCGCGGCGTCGGCCTGGACGTGGTGGCGTCGGCCGTCAACCGCCTCGGCGGCGAGGTGTTCATCTCCTCCGAGCCGCGGCGCGGGACGACCGTTGCCGTCGAGGTGCCGGTGGCGCGTCGCGGCGAGCACGTGCTGTTGCTCAAGGTCGGCGCCCTCCGTCTGGCGCTGCCGTCGGCGGTCGTGCGGCGGGCCACCCGCCTCGACGCCGCGCAGGTGATCGAGCGCGAGGGCCGCAGCCTGGCCCGGCAGCCGGCCGCCGGCGCGCCCGGACGCGAGCCCGGCGAGCCGGCGTCGGGGCAGGGCGACGGCGGCGGCGAGCGGTTGGTGGCTTTCGTGCCGCTGGGGCGCCTCTATGGCCAGCCGCCGGCGGCGACGCAGGTGCTGATCGAAGGCCAGGTCTCGGGCCAACCGCTCGCCCTGGTGGTGGATGACGTGCTGCGCGAGCAGGAGGTGCTGGTCCGCCCGCTCACCCGCCGGGTGGCGACGGACCGGCTGCTCGAGGGGGTGGCCATGCTCGCTTCCGGCGAGCCGATCGCCGTCCTCTCGCCGGTGGCGCTGGCCCGGCGCGAGGTCCTGCGAGACCTGCCCGCGGTGCCGCCGGGCGCCGCGGCGCAGCGGCTGCGGGTGCTGCTGGTGGAGGATTCCATGGTCACCCGCGAGATGGAGCGGCGCCTGCTCGAGGACGCCGGCTTCGAGGTCGCGGCGGCGGGCGACGCCGCCGAGGCGCTTTCCCGTCTGGCCGAGGCGACCTTCGACTGCCTGGTGACCGACGTCGAGATGGGGGACATGGACGGTTTCGAGCTCACCACCCAGCTGCGCGGCATGGAGCATTTCGCCCATCTGCCGATCGTCGTGGTCTCGACCCGCGACCGCCCGGAGGACCGCCTGCGCGGCCTCAAGGCGGGCGCCGATGCCTATCTCACCAAGCAGAGCCTGGATGCCGGCGAGCTGGTGCAGCTGGTGCGGCGCCTCAGCGCCCGCAACTGAAGGATTGGAGAAGGCCCCCCTGATCCGCGTCCTGCTGGTCGACGACTCGCCGTCGGTGCGGGCGGTGCTGCGGCGCTTCTTCGGCCGCACCGCCGACATCCAGGTGGTCGCCGAGGCCTCCGACGGCGCCCAGGCGGTGCAGGCGGTGCTCGATCACCTGCCGCAGGTCGTGGTCATGGACCTGCAGATGCCGGTGATGGACGGCTATGTGGCCATCGAACGCATCATGAGGCTGCGCCCGACGCCGATCCTGGTGCTCTCCTCGCGCGCCAACCGCAACCAGATGCAGACCGCCTTCGAGGCCATCCGCCGCGGCGCCATCGAGGTGCTGCCGAAGCCCGAGGACACCGGCAGCTGGGAGGTGCTCGCCGACAGCCTCCCCGGTGCGGTGCGAGTGGTGGCCGCCGCCCGCCCGCGCGCCGCCAAGCTGGCGTCGCCGCCGACCTCGCCGGCGCGGCGCAAGCGGCCGGCGGCCGCGGCGTCGGCGGGCGCCGCCGCGAGCGCCGCCGCCGCCCATGTCGCCGCCGGGGCCGCGGCCGCGGGACCGGTCGACGCCTGGGGCGGCAGCTTGCGCTGGGTGGCGATCGGCGCCTCGACCGGCGGCCCGGCAGCGCTCCGCGAGCTCTTCGAGGAGGTGCCGGCCGAGGCGCCGGTGAGCTTCCTGGTGGTGCAGCACATCGCCGCCGGCTTCGAGGCGGCGATGGCCGAGTGGCTCAACAAGGAGCTGCCGCTCGACGTGCGCCTGGCCCGTGAGGCCGAGACGCCGCGCCCGGGTGCGGTGCGCCTCGCTCCCGCCGGCGTCCATCTGCGCCTGAGCGCCGGCGGCGTGCTGCGGCTCGACGCCGAGACGCCGGCCCGCCGCGGCCACCGCCCCTCGGTGGACGAGCTCTTTCGGTCTTGCGCCGAGAGCTTCCCTCACCAGTCGGCGGGCGTCCTGCTCACCGGCATGGGCACCGACGGTGTCGAAGGGTTGGCGGCGTTGCGTCTCGCCGGCGCGCTCACCCTGGTCCAGGACGAGGCGAGCTCGGTGGTGTTCGGCATGCCCCGTGTGGCTCTGGAGCGCGGCGCGGCGGCGCTGGCACTGGCGCCGCGCGAGCTTGCCCACGCCCTGGCGAGGGCCTGGCAGCGGCGCGAGCGGGAATGAGGGCGCGCCGATGACCCGCAAGGCATCCGCCGTCGAGCAGCTGGCGGCCCTGGTCGCCGAGACCACCGGCAACCTGGTGCCGCCGGCAAGGCTCGGCTTTCTCGCCGAGCTGGCGGACCGGCGGGCGCAGGCGGCCGGCCTGGCGACCGTCGCCGAGTACGTGCGCGCCCTGACCGCCGGCGAGCTGCCGCGGGAATGGGCCAGCCTGGTGCCGCTGCTCACCATCAAGGAGTCGTACTTCTTCCGCGCGCCGCAGCAATTCGACGCCATCGAGCGCCAGATCCTGCCGCGGCTGCTGCGCGCCCGCGCCGGCAGCCGGCGGCTGCGCATCTGGTCGGCGGCCTGCGCCCGCGGCGAAGAGCCGGCGACGCTGGCCATGCTGCTCGCCGAGCACCCGGCGCTGGCCGGCTGGGAGTGGAGCATCCTGGCCACCGACCTCGACGACGAGGCGCTGGCCGGCGCCCGCCGCGGCCTTTACGGCGAGCGTGCCGTGGCGCTGGTGCCGCCGCCGCTGCTGGCGCGCTGGTTCAGCCGCCGCGGCAAGCTCTTCGAGCTGGCGCCGGACCTGCTCTCACGCATCGACTACCGCAGCCTGAACCTCGCCCAGCCGCCGTTCGCCCTGCCCGAGGCCGAATACGACCTGATCCTGCTGCGCAACGTGCTGATCTACTTCGGCCGGCCGTTGCAGAGCTGGGTGATGGCGCACGTCAGCCAGCTGCTGAGCCGCCGGGGAGCCCTCTTCCTTGGCGCTTCCGAAACCCTCTGGCAGATCCAGGACGACCTCGAGGCGGTCGAGCTGGCCAGCTGCTACTGCTACCGCCATCGCCGCTCCCGCCCCGCGACCGGCGCGCACGCCGTGGCGGCGCCGGCCGCGACTCCGGCTCCCGCGGCCGAGCACCGCCGCCGGCCGGCTGCCACGGCGGTTGCTGCCGGTCCGGTCGTCCCGAAGATCTCGACGACGACCATCGCGCCGCCTCCCGCCCTCGCGGGCGATGCCGCGGCGCCGGGCCTGGGCAACGCGCTCGAGCTGCTGCTGGCCGCCGCCCACGAGCTGGCGGCCAACCGGCTCGACGCCGCCCGCCGAGGCGTGGACGACGCGCTCGCCGCGGACCCCTCCGAGGCCGCCGGCCACCTGCTCGACGGCTTCCTCCACGACGTCGGCGGCCGGACCGAGGAGGCGGCAGCTTCCTACCGCGCCGCCCTCTACCTCGACCCCAGCCTCTTTCAGGCGCGCCTGCTGCTCGCCGACTGCCTGCTGCGCCTCGGCCAGCGCGCCCGTGCCGAGCACCAGTTCCGCGAGGTCCTGGCGACTCTCGAAGCCGGCCGCGAGCGCCCGGTCGGCATCTTCGACGAGCTGCCGCTGCCCGACCGCGACCGCGCCTTGCGCCGTTGCCGGCAGGCGCTGCAGCCAGCCTGACGAACGCCGGCGTTGCCGTGGAGGGCCGAGGGTGGAAGGATATCGCCTGGCATGGCCGCTCGGATCCGTGTTCGCCCCGCCGCCGTCGCCGGTCTCTTCTATCCCGGCGAGCCTGTCGCGCTACGCTCGACCGTCGAGGCCCTGCTCGCCGCGCGCTCGCGCCGCCTGGCCGAGGAGCCCGCACCCACCGGGTCCCGCCCGCCGAAGGCGCTCATCGCCCCGCACGCCGGCTACTCGTATTCGGGGCCGGTCGCTGCCAGCGCCTTCACGGCACTCTCCGGCGTCTCCGGCAGCGCCGGGAGCGCCGGCGGCGTCCGGCGGGTGGTGCTGCTTGGCCCCTCGCATCGGGTGCCGCTGCGGGGCTTCGGACTGCCGGGGGTGGAGCGCTTTGCCACGCCGCTCGGCGAGGTGCCGGTCGACCTCGACGCCGTCGCGGCGGTCGAACGCCTGCCGCAGGTGGCGGTGCGGCGCGACGCCCACCTCGCCGAGCATTCGCTGGAGGTCGAGCTGCCGTTCCTGCAGGTGGTGCTCGGCCGCTTCGAGCTGCTGCCGCTGGTCGTCGGCGAGGCCGGCGCCGACGAGGTCGCCGAGGTGCTCGAGCAGGTGTGGGGAGGCGACGACACCGTGTTGGTGATCAGCTCCGACCTCTCGCATTTTCTGCCCGCCGCCGCCGCCGAGCTGGCAGATGCCGAGACCGCCGCCCAGATCCGCTCGCTGGCCGGCCCGCTGGGCGCCCGCCAGGCGTGCGGCGCGGTGGCGATCAACGGCTTGCTGCCCGCGGCGCGCCGCCATCGGCTGGCGGCGCTCCAGCTCGACCTTCGCCACTCCGGGGACACCTCCGGCGATCGCAGCCGGGTGGTCGGTTATGGCGCCTGGGCCTTCGTTGCCAACGACCCGAACGACGCCAATGCAGGGGACGGTGCGAACGGTGCGAACGGTGCGGACGGCGCGAACGGTGCGAACGGCGCGATCCCTGCGAACGCCGCGAGCGACGGGAGCGATGCGAGCGATGGGAGCGATGCGAGCGATGGGAGCGATGCACGCGATGCAAACACCGTCTGAGCTCGCAGCCGCGCCGGCGCCCGGGGCCGCCGACCAGGCCGGCGCCGAGCACGGCCGGGTGCTCCTGGCCCTCGCTCGCGAAGCGATCGCCGATGGCTTGGCCGCCCCCTCGACGGCGCCGCGAATCCCCCCGGCCGTGCTCGCCGCGCCCTGGTTGCGCGCCGACGGCGCCTGTTTCGTGACCCTGACCCTGCGGCACCGGCTGCGCGGCTGCATCGGTTCGGTGCTGGCGCGCCGGCCGCTCGCCGACGACGTGCGTGGGAACGCCCGCGCCGCCGCCCTGAGCGATCCGCGCTTCCCGCCGCTCACCGCCGGGGAGCTGGCGGCGACCCGGATCGAGGTGTCGCTGCTGGCGCCCGCCACACCGCTGCCGGCGGCGACCGAGGAGGAGGCGCTGGCTGGGTTGCGACCCGGCATCGACGGCCTGATCCTCGACGCCGGCGGCGACGCCCACGCCACCTTCCTGCCGCAGGTCTGGGAGCAGCTGCCGTCGCCGCGCGATTTCCTCGCCCACCTCAAGCACAAGGCCGGCCTGCCGCAGGGCTTCTGGTCGCCAGCCCTGCGGTTGCAGCGCTACACCGTGACCAAGTGGGCGGAGCCGGACGTGCCCGACGATCCAGGCCCGGCGGCGGCCGCGAGCCCGCCGGAGGATGGATCGCGTTGAGCGGAGAAGGCGACGCCGCCGACCGGCTCGGGCCGACCCGGCGAGACCTCCTGCGGATCGCCGGCCTGGGAGCGGTGGCGACCGCCGCGGTGCTCGCGCCGCCGCCCGGCGCCGCCATGGAGCTGCTGGCCGGCGCCGCCCGGCGGCTCTCCCCACCGCCGTCGCCGCCGCCGGCCCTGCCGCCGCCGCCGCCGGACTGGTCCAAGCTGCGCGCGCGGCTCGCCGGGTCCCTGGTGCTGCCTGGCGACCCGGGATACGACGTGGCGCGGCGCTCCTACAACCTGCTGTTCGACGCCCGGCGGCCGGCGGCCGTGGCGCGCTGTGCCGGGCCGGCGGACATTCAGGCCTGCGTCGCGGCGGCGGCCGCCGCGCGGTTGCCGATCGCTGCCCGCGGCGGCGGCCACAGCTACGCCGGTTACTCGACCCCGGAGCAGGGCTTGGTGGTGGATCTCGGCGGCATCGCCGGCGTCGACGTGCGGCCGGACGGCACCGCGATCGTCGGCGCCGGCGCCCGCCTGATCGACGTCTACGCCACGCTGGCACGGGCGGGGCGCTGCCTGCCGGCCGGCTCCTGCCCGACCGTCGGCATCGCCGGCCTGACCCTCGGCGGCGGCATCGGGGTGCTGGCCCGGAAGCTGGGCCTGACCTGCGACCGGCTCGTCCTGGCTCAGGTGGTGACCGCCGATGCGGTGCTGCGCACCGTCGCGGAAGGCGCCGACGCGGATCTGTTCTGGGCCCTGCGCGGCGGTGGCGGCGGCAATCTGGGGATCGTCACCTCCTTCACCTTCAGCACCGCGCCGGCACCCGACCTCACCGTCTTCTCGCTGCGCTTTCCGGACGGCGCCGCGGCCGCGGCGCTCGCCGCCTGGCAGGCCTGGGCGCCGGCGGCACCGGACGAGCTCTGGTCGAACTGCATCCTGTCGAGCGGCAGGCCGCCGGCCTGCCATGCCGGCGGCTGCTACGCCGGCACCGCCGCGGCCCTGGCGCCGCTGCTGGACGACCTGGTGCGAAAGGCCGGTGCCCGTCCGGCGAGCCAGTCCGTGCGCTCGCTGCCCTACCTGGACGCGATGCGTTACTTCGGCGGCTGCTCGCGGCGCAACGTCGGCCAGTGCCGCCTCCGGGGCGACGGCGATGGGCAGCTCGACCGCGAGGCCTTCGTCGCCTCCTCGCGGATCATGACCAGGCCGCTGGCCGATCCGGCGCGAGCCGTGGCGCTGCTGGACCGCCCCCCGGGCGCGCCGGCTGTCGATCTGCTGTTCGACGCGCTCGGCGGCGAGGTCGGCCGGGTGCCCGTCGCCGCCACGGCGTTCCCGCACCGCGCCGCTCTCGCCACGGTGCAGATCTACGCCGGGACCGGCGCCGCCGATCCGCGGCACGCCATGCGGGCGGCCCGGGCCGTGGCGGAGGTCGGCGGCGGCCTCGATGCGCTGCTCGGAGGCGGCGCCGGCGCCTACGTCAACTACCTCGATCCGGCGATGCCGGACTGGGCGGCCGCCTGCTACGGCCCCAACCTCGGCCGCCTGCGCGCCGCTGCCCGGCGCTACGATCCGCAGGGCATCTTCGCCTTCGCCCAAGGCCTCGCCAGTGCCTAGAGTTTGAGTGGAGGAGCGCCGCTCGGGCGGCGAGAGCAGTGGCATGTCTGCATATTTATATTTGTATCGCACATACGGGCGCTCTATGATGCAGAAGGTGAAGTGTCCGGCAGCCTGCCGACCCGGGCAGAAGGGAAGCTATGACGACCGCCGGCGTGTCCCGCGCAAGGCTTTTCATTCCAGCCCTCCTGCTGCTGGGGTGCCACCCGGGCTTGACCCCGCCGCCAGCGGCAAAGTCCATACCGGAGGTAACCGAGATCATCGAAGCGCGTGACCTCGATCGCGGGCGCGTGCTGGACATCAAGGAGAAGTTCAAACCGCAAGACACGGAGTACCAGCGTGCGAGGAGCCTCTATCGGCAGGCCTACGCGCGCTTCGACGGCTGGACGAACCAGATCGTGGTCTACGTCTTGGCCGGCACCAAGAAGGACCCGCGCGCCGACGATACCTACAAGACCCTCGCGGAGGCTGCCGGTCGGGCAGACAATGAATTCGCAGAGTATGTGGAGAGCGTGACCGGGCGCAGCAAAGGGGTTGCGTCGATCGCGGCGTCGCTCGTCGAGGTTGGGATCAAGATCTGGATCGAGCTGCGGGACGCCGGGCTGAAGGAACGGAAAGTGGTGGCTGACTACTTCGACGTCCGCCTCAAGTGGGAAGCCTGGGAATCGATCACGGCAGGGCCGCCATCGGCAGTGACGAAAAGCAAGGAGACCCCATGACGGTCGCTCGCAGGTCAAGCGTCAAGATCCTCCTTTTCGCTGCCGCCGAGTTGCTCGCAATTTGCGCAGCGTCGTCGCAGCTGGCTGCCGCTGCGCCAATCGGCGCCGCCGGCGGCGCCATCGCGAGCGTAGGCGAGCTGCCGCGTCTCTCGGAGCGATGGGCGCTCGTCGTCGGCGTCGGCAGGTATGACGATCCCTTCGTGCACCCGCTCTACGGCGACGCCGACGCGACCGCGTTCGCGACCGTGCTCGTGGAGCGTGCCGGCTTTCACCGCGATCACATCGTCCTGCTCGCGGGGCAGCACACGAAGGACTGTCGCCCGATCCCCTCGAGAGACGCTGGCGAGCGCGCGCCCGGCGCGGATTTCACCGATCAGGATTGTCAGCCGACGCGCAGCAACCTCTGGCAGAAACTTTCCGAGTTGACGAGTCAAATACCGCCCACCGGGCTGTTCGTGCTTTTCTTCTCAGGCCACGGCATGTACGTCGGCGGCGAGTCCGTGCTGTTCATGTCCGACTTCAAGTACCGGGCGGGAGACAGCTATCTCAAGGCGCAGGGGGTGAGCGCCACGGAGCTGGCGGAAACCATTCGCGCCAGCAATATCAAGCAAGTCCTGATCTTCTTGGATGCTTGCCGTGATCAGCGGCTCGCGACCAAGGGGCCGGAGCAGGACGTCATCTCGGAGAAATTCAATAAGGGGTTCGATCTCGACGCGCTCAATGCCAACGTGAGAGCGTTCATGACGTTCTTTTCGAGCGAAGCAGGTTCCCCCTCGTACGAAGACCCGACCGAGAAGCGGTCGTACTTCACCTCCGAGCTCGTGCACGCCTTCGACGGCCAGGGAAATGCGTATGACGCGCGCCATCTCTTGACTCTCGAAGGCTTGATCCGGTACGTGCAGACCAACGTCGAGAAACGCGTCGAGAAGGATAGGCGAGGACACCAGCTCCCTGACTTTCAGCTCCGCGGCTACCTGCCTCTCGACCTCGCGCTGGCGGGAAGAGAAAATCCATGACCACCTCGCGGAACACCCGCCGAGCGCTGCTCCTCCTGGCCGGGGCTGCATTGGCCGCCAGCTCGGCCTCGTCTGGCGCCGGCCCGCCCACCGCACCTGCGATCAAGCCCGGAGACCGCGCCCGCGAGGGCAAGGGAGCCGTGCGCCAGCTGCCGCCGCCCGCCGAGCGCTGGGCCCTGGTGGCGGGTATCGGGAGGTATGGCGCCAAATCCGATCTCTCCGAGCTCCATGGCGACCTTGACGCGACCTCGTTCGCGACGACCCTCGAGGAGCACGCCGGCTTCCGCAATGATCACATCGTGCTGCTCGCGGGCCAGGACACCAGGAACTGCCGTCCGCTGCTCCCCGGTGAGAACAAGGCAGGCGCGGCGGCGGCGCCGGCGCTGCTGACGACGGCCTCGTCGCAGCCGCCCGCCCGGCCGCTGGCCGGTGGACGAGGGTTGGCGTCGTCGCCTTGCGAGCCTACCCGCCAGCACCTGGTGAACGAGCTGAGACAGATTACCTCCAAGATGACCAAGGACGGACTGTTCGTGTTCTTCTTCTCCGGGCATGGACAGCGCGTGGCCGGTGAGTCCGTGCTGTTTCCGTCCGATGTCGTGTACAGACCCGCTCTCAACGACGCGGCCAGGGAGCTCGATCTCAAGCATCAAGGATTGAGCGGCAGGGACTTTGCCGATGTCATGAATACGGACCATGCAAGACAGGTGTTCATCTTTCTCGATGCCTGTCGGGGTCAGCTGACGACAGAGCGAGCGGCTCCCGAGAGCAGCGGCTCGGCGGAGTTCAGCAAGGGCTTTGACCTCAAGAGCCTCGGCGTCGCCGTCGATGCTGCCATGACCTTTTATTCGAGCGGGCAGGGTTCGGCTTCGTACGAGGACGGCGAAGGGAGGTCCTATTTCACCTCGGAGCTGACGCAGGCCTTCGACGGGCGGAGAGATGCGTACGGTCCGGGCAATGTCCTCACCCTCGCCGGTCTGGTCAAATCCGTAAAGGACAACGTGCAGAGCCGCGTCGAGCTGGACAAGGGCGTAGCACAGAAACCAGAATTTCATTTCGAGGGTTTGGTTCCCGAGCTGCTCGTACTGGCGGGACGAGAGGTGCCGAGCGGTGCTCATCCGGAGTTGCTGTCCGGTTCGGCCGTGCTCATGACACCCGACGCCACGCGGGTCTACGTGGCGAACATCCGGGGGGTGCTCAACGTCTTTGACACCGCAACGGGCCAGCCACAGCAGATCATCGACCTCCGTCCCGGCGCGCCCGGGAGGATGGTGATGGCGGCGCGACGCAACCGGATTTACGTCACCGATCCGGCATCGCGGACCGTCGTGGTCATCGATGCCGCGAGCCAGCGGGTTCTTTGGCGGTTGCCGACGGGTGTCTACCCCGAGGACCTGGCGCTGACACCTGATGAAACGAAGCTCTATGTCGCCAACCAGCAGCCGGCGCCGGTGGGCAGCATCAGCGTCTTCGATCTCGGGGAAAGTGACAAGCTGCGTACCTCGATCACGGGTGTCAACTGCCCAGAAGGCCTCGCCATGGCTCCCGACGGGGCCCTGATGTACGTGGAGTCGCAGTGCGGGTTCGCAGACGACCCGCTCTTTGTCGTCGACACCAAAGTGGATAGGGTCGATCATTCCATTCCGGGCTTTGCCGTCGGCACCACCGCCTTGGGGATGCTGCCGAACGGCGAGAAGCTATACATAGGGACGGGGGAGCCGGAACGGACGAGAGTCCTGATCACCGCCACCGGCGACGTCAAAGCGCTCGGCCGGCCCGGTGATCCCAAAGCCTATGCCAGATATTTTGCCGCCACCCCCGACGGCAGGTACGTGCTGGGCGTCGGCGGCTCCCGCTACCTGCTCGCCATCAATACGATCACCGACGAAGTCGTCAGGGTGAAGGATCTTGGCTCACCCGGCGCCGGGATCGTCATCGGGACCGCACCCGGCACGACCAGGGCGGCCTGCTACGTCTGGCTTCCCGAGGAGAATCGCCTCTTCTTCACCGCCTTGGACGGTATCCTCTCGGCCGATTCAGAACACTAGACGCGCCGTTCCCTGGCGCCTATTCCGGCTGCCAGCGCGGCACCCGGCCCGGGGTCCACGGCGCGCCGGCCGACTCGAGCTGATCCTGCAGCTGCTTGAGATCCACCTCCACCAGCTGGCGCAGGCCCTCGAGCACCGGCGCGAAGCTCTGGGCGGCGATGCGGTAGGCGTCCTCCTGGGTGCGGGTGGGCGACGTCATGTTGCCCCACGAGATGCTGGTCTGCAGCCGCTGTAGGATGGCCGGCGGCGCCGGCTCGCTGTGCTCGGCGATCACCTTGTCGCCGTTGATCGCCTCGTAGAGGTCCTTGAGCCGGTTGCGCAGCTGGTGCGCGGCGGTGACCAGGCCGGCGTCCGCGGCGGGGGTTTCGAGCAACGCCCGGTCGACGAGATTGAGCCGGTGCTCCGCCTCTTCCGCCGACTGCACGGCACCGAGCACCGCCCGCTGCAGGCGGGAGACCTTGCGCTCGAAGGCCAGCGCCGCGGCGCGGTCCTGGGCCGGCACGTCCGCGTGCTCGACCGGCGCGACGGTGAAGGTCTGCGGCTGCGCCAGCGGCGACAGCACGCCGTCCACCCGCTGGGCGATCGACACCCGGTAGCTGCCGGGCGCCACCAGCGGACCCCGGGGGGGACCCTCGAACTCCTCCTCGGGGGAAGAGGCCGCTCCGGCCGGGATCGACGCCGGGAAGCGCAGGTCCCAGGCGACGCGATGCAGGCCGGCGGTGACCGGGCCGGTGCCGTGGCGGATGACGTGGCCCTCCTCGTCGGCGACCGTCCACTCGATCGCCGGCGCCGGCTCGCGGTCCTCGGCGCGCAGCTCCTCCCAGGTGGGATAGAAGACGTCCTTGCCGGCCTTCACCGCCTTGTCCTCGGCCTCCTGGCGGCGGTGCTTGCGGTCCTTGATGTCGTCCTTCAGGTAGTAGGTGAAGACCGCACCATACGGCGGGTTGGGGGCGGCGTAGAGAGCGTCGCCGAGAAAACCCTTGTGATAGCCGCCGAGCGGCGTGGTCTCGACGTACATGGCGGCCGGCTTGACCGGGAACAGCACCACCGGCTGGTCGAGCAGCTTGGCGTCGATCAGCCGCAGCGGCGAATAGTCGTCGAGGATGTAGAAGCCGCGGCCGTAGCTCGCCAGCACCAGGTCGCTCTCCCGCCGCTGGATGACGATGTCGCGCACGGCGATGGTCGGCAGGTCGCCGGTCAGGCGCAGCCATTTCTTGCCGCCGTCGAGGGTGAAATAGGCGCCGAACTCGGTGCCGGCGAACAGCAGGTTGCGATCGACGCCGTCCTCGGCGAAGCCGTAGACCGTGCCGCGGGCCGGCAGGTTGCCGACGATCGAGGTCCAGGTCGCGCCGCGGTCGGCGCTGCGCGCCAGGTAGGGCTTGAAGTCGCCCATCTTGTGGTTGTCCCAGGCGGCGTAGACGGTGTCGACGTCGTGCCGCGAGGCGGTAAGATTGGCCACGTAGGCGTTCTCGGGCACCCCCGGGAAGTGGTCGAATTTGCGCCAGTGGGCGCCGTCGTCGTCGGTCACCTGGATGAGGCCGTCGTCGGTGCCGATGTAGAGCAACCCCTCGCGGCGCGGCGATTCGGTCAGCGACACGATGTTGCCGTAAAAAGAGGTGGAGGAGTTCTTGGCGACGCTGTCCGCGCCCCAGACGCGGCCCATCACCTTGAGCTTGTTGCGGTCCACCTGGCGCGTCAGGTCGGGGCTGATCGCCCGCCAGGAGTCGCCGCGGTCGTCGCTCCGGAACAGGCGGTTGGCTCCCATGTACAGCCGGGTATGGGAGAACGGGCTGATGATCAGCGGCGAGTCCCAGTTGAAGCGCAGCGCCGGTTCGCCCGGCCCCGGCTGCGGCTGGAGGTCGATGGCGATGCCGGTGCGGCGGTCGAAGCGCACCACCGCGCCGTACTGCGACTGCGCATAGGCGGTGTTGGGATCCTCGGGATCCGCCTTGCTGACGAAGCCGTCGCCGCCGTTGGTCGCCACCCAGTCGCGGTTGGTGATGCCGTTGACGGTGAAGGTGCGGCTGGGCCCGGCGACGCTGCCGTTGTCCTGGGCGCCGCCGTAGACGTTGTAGAAGGGCAGCGCGTTGTCGACGTCGGCGCGGTAAAGCTGGGCCAGCGGCAGGTTGGCCTTCCATTCCCAGGTGGCGGCGCGGTCCCAGGTCTCGTAGACGCCGCCGTCGCAGGTGGCGAGCAGGTGATCGGTGTTGGCGGGGTCGATCCACAGGCCATGATTGTCGACGTGCTTGGCCGACTCGCCGAGCAGCCGGAACGTCTTGCCGCCGTCGTCGGTGACCTTGTTGAAGGTCTCGAGCAGGTAGACGCGATCGACGACCTTCGGGTCGGCGACGATGTGCTGGTAATACATCGGGATGCCGGAGACCGTCGCGCTGCGCTTCTCCCAGTTGGCGCCGGCGTCGCGCGAGCGGAAGAAGCCCGAGGTGCCGCGTGCCGCCTCGATGGTGGCGTAGACCACGTCGGGATCCGCCGGCGCCACCGCCAGGCCGATGCGCCCCAGCTGTTCCTTGGGCAGCCCGTTGGTCAGCTTCTGCCAGCTGGCGCCGGCGTCGCGCGACTTGTAGATCGCCGACTCGGGGCCGCCGTCGATCAGCGTCCAGACGTGCCGGCGGCGCTGGTAGGCGGCGGCGTAGAGCACGTCGGGGTTGCGCGGATCCATCACCAGGTCGGTGACGCCGGTGTCGTCGCTGACGAACAGCGACCGCTTCCAGCTCTTGCCGCCGTCGGTGGTCTTGTAGACGCCGCGCTCGCCGCCGGCCGACCAGAGCGGGCCCTGCGCCGCCACGTAGACGACCTCGGAGTGGCGCGGATCGACCAGGATGCGGGCGATGTGCTCGGAGCTCTTGAGGCCGGTGTTCTGCCAGTGATGGCCGCCGTCGATCGACTTGTAGACGCCGTCGCCATAGGAGACGCTGCGCTGGCTGTTGTTCTCGCCGGTGCCCACCCAGACCACCAGCGAGTCGGTGGGGTCGATGGTGACGCAGCCGATCGAATAGGAGCCCTCGCCGTCGAAGATCGGCTCGAAGGTGGTGCCGGCGTTGGTGGTCTTCCACACCCCGCCCGATGCGACCCCCAGGTAGTAGGTGCTGGGCCGCCGGGGATCGACGGCGAGGTCGGCGACCCGCCCCGAGATGAAGGCCGGTCCGATACCGCGCAGCTTCAGGCCGGCGAAGGTGGCGTCCGAGAGGGGTTCCTTCTTCTCGCCCTTGTCCCCCTTGTCGGCCCTGTCCCCCTTGTCGGCCTGGTCCCCATGGCCGCTCTTGGCAGCCTGGTCCCCATCGCCGCTCCTGGCGGCTTGGTCCTCCCGGCCGGCGGCATCCAGGGTCCGCGCCAGGGCCGGCGCCAGGCAAAGCAGCAGCACCACCATCAGGGCAGTTCGTTTCACTGGCACTCCCTCCAAGGTTCTTTGGCGGCTGGATCGGTCCGCACGCTCGGTCGTGATCAGGTCGGAAGATAGTCCAAGGCGGACGGTTTAGGAAGCCCTCACTTCTGTTGGCACGCCCTGTCTCACCGTATCGCTCGCTGGTCGCAAGTGATTGATTTCTAATGAGTTCCGGCAACTGCCACGGTGACAACTCTAGCACAGAAATGCAGCTCACTCCTCCTGCTTGTTGACGAATCTTCCGGCGCGATCCTGAACAGCTGGTAGGCGGCGCCCCCGAGGCCGGCTCTATCAGAAGCTTTTCGCGCCCGCAGCTTCAAGGGCAAGCCGGAGATCTGCCGCCGCCGCATCGTCGAAGTGATGGGCTGTGCCCAAGAGGCGTAGCATTGGCGCTGACCCCGGGGACCAAGATGGCAGAGGGCCGGCTCGATCCGGCCGGGTAAACCGGCGGCCGAGCTCGCGCGTCGTTGTGGCGATCTGCGAGAGAGTCTTTTCCCGCCAGCGGGCTGGGCACGACAGATCGGATCGCTGCCACGTATGCTTAGACAGTATGCTCTTAGTTTCTCAACATCGCCGGCTAGGTCCGGCGCCAGGAGGTAGACGCCGATGTCGTGGAGCCCGCCCCAGCGGCTAAGCGGGTGCATCCTGCTTGCCTTCCTCGCCTCGACCTTGATGCCGAGAGGAGCAGCCGCCCAGCCGCCTCCGGCGGCTCTGCCGGTCCTTTCCTTCGCCTCGGCGGCCGTCCAAGTTCAAGCGGTAACACCCGGCGGCACGGTCATCTGGTTCGCGGCGATCCGGGACATCGACGAGTACGCCGTGGCGCAAACGACCGTGGCCCAAACCACGGTCGCGGACGCCACAGGCCAGTCCACCCTGACCCTGGCGAGCCCCATCTCGCCCTATTCGATCTGGGTTGCAGTGGACTATAAGACTGGCGCCTACGTCACCGGCTCGCCCTCGGCGGCGTTTCCTGTGCAGGTGGCGAGCCTCGCGCCAGCCGGGTTGAGCCTCGGTGCCAGTACGAGTCCGGACTACCTGCTAGATGGCGCAACTCGGGTCCAGGTACTCCTGGTGCGGCCCAACGCTGGCGCTTGGACCAAGACCGTGGGCCGCGGCGGGCCGGACGACGAGGCCGCCCCGACCGACCCCAGGCTCAGGTTTCGCCTCGGCAATATGGAGGCGCTTATCGGCGGCGATCCAGCCCCCGAAAAGGTCAGCGCCAAGGATCTTCTATTCGTCGTGCACCCGCGGACGATGGATGTCGCAACGCTGGTCGTGGGGGCTCTGCCATGATGCCGCTCCGTCGCGCGGGTCTCGCCCTTGCACTCCTCCTGCCGGCTCTCCCGGCCGCAGCCGACCCCCACCCCAACAACCAGAGCGGAGTCGACGTCAATCAGATCTTCCACGTTGGCAACGTCGACGACATCAACCTGTTCAACGGCGCCTTGACCGTGACGATCCCTCTCGGCTTCTCCTATCCCAACGGCGCCAAGATGTCCTATCGCCTTGCACTCGTGGCCAACTCGAACCCGTGGGTCTTCTGGACCGAGTCGACCACCAATATCACCTATAACGAGTCCGAGCCCTCCCAGTGCTCGAACGCCGGCCTGGGCTGGCGGGTATCGTTCGGAGCGGTCGTCTACGGCGACGTGTTGGCGGCGTCGCCCAATGCGCCCACCTCGGCCGTCTGCGCGTCGCCTGGCCCCGCCGAGCCTCTGGCAATCTACGAGGGACCGGATGGCGCCGAGCACATCTTCTACGCGACGCTTCATGCGACCGATCCGGACGACAACTTCAATGGCATTCAGGACAACATGGCGGCCAACGTCGAGAACGTGCAGTACACGCGAGACGGCAGCTACCTGCGCCTGATTCGCTACAACGCCCACACCGCGAACGAGTTTACGACGATCGAGTTTCCCAACGGCGAGATTCATACCTTCAACAACGCTGGCCTGATCACCCAGATTCGCGACCGGTTCAGCAACGCGATCAATTTCGCCTATCTGACGACCGCGGCCGGCGGTTGCCCGGGTGCCACCGGACCCGAAACGAGCTGTTGGAAGATCTCGGACACCCAGGGAAGGGCGCAATGGATCTACTTTCGCAGCGATCTGCCCTGGTACAACGGCGCGAGCCCCTATCAGCCCCTGATCAGCCGCGTCGCCCTCTCCGGGATCAACGGCACCCCCTATATCTATTCCTTCACCTACGCGATCTCTCCGCCAATCGGCCGCGCCTGTCCGATGGATGACCCCAGGTCGGGTGACATCCAGGTGCCGCTGCTCGCGAGCGTCGCCTTCCCGGATGGTTCCTCCTACCAGCCGACGGCGACGGGTTATATCCTGCAGGCCGCCGGCGCCGGCAACTGCGTGGAAGGTTCGGGCTCCCTCCAGCATCTCACTCTGGCAACCATGGGCACCTTGGACTGGACGTACCAACTGTACTACTTCCCCTCGGCGTCGTCGACGCCCAACACCCGGCCCTTCCACACCCAAAACCCCGGCGTCAAGACGCGCACCACGTTCGATGGGTCAACCTCCGCCACCTGGAACTACTCGACCACGAACAACGCACCGTTCGGGACCACTCCGTTCGTCATCAACGAGATCACCGACCCGCTAGGTACCCGCTGGGACCACCACTTTTCTCTTTCTCTGAGCAACAGCTTTTCGCCGGGACCGAACGGGTATGACTACGGGCTTCAGTATGATCCCACGATAACTCAATCGGGCAACAATCCTCCAACCGCATCCGATGTGTTCCTGTCCGAGCAGGTTTTCGATGCCCTGGGCAATCTGCGGCGGTCGAGTTACCGGCGCTACGAGAGAGACGTCGTGCAGTTCGGGGGCACCCCTCCCGATATCAACAACAACAACGACCGCTTGGCCCAGGAGAATATCCTCTACGACGATGGCACGCAGGCTGGATATGTCGACGAAGACTTTGACGGCGTCGGTCACTATCGGTATCGCCAGACGTCAGGCACCTTCCCGGGCAACAACACGCGGATCAGCCGCCAGCAGTGGAACCCGGTGCGAGGTACCTACAGCGTTGCGCAATCCACGAACACCCTGATCTCGCAGTACAACTATCTCGCGCCCACGACCCCGTGGGTGCTGAACACAAAGACCTTCGACTCCGACGGCGAGAACGGCGTAGCGCAGGCCCACTCGTACTGCTACGATGCCAACACGGGCTTTCTCTTGCGGAGCCGCTCGTACCTCTCGAGCTCGATTCCGTGGAACACCGACCCCGGCGGCTTCACCAACGCGGCGGATGCCCTGGCGGTGCTCGCGCCAGACGGGCAGGGCAACCTCGGGTCGGAGCAGTATTTTGGCGGCGACAACGCTCCCGTCGCGCCGACCAGCGGGGACATCTGTCAGCAGACGATCCCGTCGACCTCGGAGTACCAGATCCTCCACGGGTACACGGCCGGTGTTGAGTCGGCCCGCCGATACGCCGTCGCCGGCTTCTACAGCCTCAACCTCATCATCGACCTGTCTACCGGGCTCGCCACGGCCAGCTATGATTCGGCCAATGTCAAGACAAGCTTCGACTACGATCCTCTCGGCCGTACCACCTACGTGCTGCCGCAAGGAGGCGCTTGGACGCAGTACCTGTACAACTTGAGCGCCAATCCGGCGAGCCTGACGGTCCAAAAGCAGGCCAATGGATCGCCAGGCACGGTTCTCGCGCAGACGAAGTACCTCTATGACGGCATGGGTCGGGTCAAGGAGCGAGACGTCCTGATGGCGGACGGCAGCACGCGCCAGCAATTCACCAGGTACAACGCGATCGGCTGGAAGGCATCGGAGGCCGAGCTCGGAAGCGCCAACCAGACGACCTACAACTATGGGCTCCAGAACAAGGCGGGCAACCCGCCGGATCCCTTTGGGCGTGTCGGCATCGTGCAGTCACCCGATGGGCATACCGTCACGACCAGCTACACGGGAGCGCAAGCGATCCAGCGCCAGCTTACGATCGGGACCACCTGGAACGGCACGACGGTGACCGAGTCACCCTCGGCGACGACCGAGGCCTACGACCGCTTCGGGCGGCTGGCAAGCGTGGCCGAACCTTCTGGAACCTCCGGGACTCCTGTGACGACGATCTACGGTTACGATCCAGGTAACCGCATGACTTCGGTATCCACGAGTTCTGGAGGCACCACCCAGGCTCGGGGCTTCGCCTATGACGGTCGGGGGCTGCTGCGATCCGAAGCCCATCCCGAGACGGCGACTGCCAAGGCATACTCCTCCTACGACTCTCGCGGTCACTACCACCGACTCCAGGACGGCGTCAACGACCTCTCGTTCACCTACGACGGCTCCGAACGCCCGGCACTCGTCTACAACACTGCCGGCGGCGGTAGCTGCAAGGCGAATCCCGCCGTGACCGCGGGCTGCATCAAGCAGCTGAGCTACGACGGCACGTCTGATTCCCTCGGCCGCCTCTACAAGGCCACCCGCTTCAACCACATCTCCCTGAACGGCACGCCCTTTGGCGACGAGTGGACCTACACCTACACCTACCTTGGCCTGGACGGGCGGCTGTCGCAGCGCAACCTGCAGCACACCTTCTGCAGCACGGCGGGCTGCCAAACGACCGGTGCGCAGGAGGCGTTTACGCAGTCCTGGGTCTACACTCCCTTGGGAGACGTGGATACCGAGACCTATCCGACCTGTGCCTCGACCTTTACCAGTTGCGCGGGCGTCACGGGCTTGTCGGTACAGAATTCTTTCAACAACGGCTTCCTGACCGGCGTCGTCGGTTATACAAGCGGCTCCGGGATCACCTACTATCCCAACGGGATGGTGAGCAGCGTGACGGCACGCAACGGCGTCACCACGACCTACGGTGCCGATCCGTTCGGCATGTCGCGGCCATCCTCGATCACCGCCGTCGGGCCGGCCGGAACCCTCTGGACGTCGGGAGCCTATACCTACGACGGTGCCGGCAACGTCACCCAGGTCGGACACGGTTACTATACCTACGATGGGGTGAGCCGGGTGGTGAATGCCCAGGTGCAAACAAACCCGCTCGACGGAGTAGGCACCGTCTTTGTCACCCAAAGCTTCGCCTACGACACCTTCGGCAACAACGTGGGGACCTTCGGCGGCATCGACCAAGGAACCAATCCAGCCACGAACCACCTCAACTACGGCGCCTACGATGCGGCCGGCAACCTTCGCACCTGGAGCCCGCCCGGCCTCAACCCTGCGACCTATGACTTCGACGAGCTGGGCAAGCTCAAGCACTACAAGAACGGTACCCAGGAATGGCTTTACATGTACGACGCCGACGACGAGAGGATCTGGTCGTTCCAACTCGCGGGAGCGGGCACGCCTCCCCGGTTCGATCGGTGGACTCTTCGCGGGCTCGACGGCAAGGTCAGGAGGACCTTCGAGATCAGCGGCTACAACTGGAACGCCACCTCGCCCGGGTGGTCGACGACCAACAGTTGGGACGACGAGATCTACCGCGGCCGTGAGCTTCTCGCCGGCTATCCCAGCAACGCCCAGCGCCGAACCGCAAGCCTCGACCACCTCGGCACGCCGCGGTTGATCACCAATGGCAACGGAATGCAGACGGCGTTCCACGCATATTTACCGTACGGCGAGGAGGCGACGTTCATCGGTCAGGATTGCGCTACGGTTCCCTGCGATAGGATGAAGTTCACGGCGCACGAAAGAGACCTTGGGGATCCCAGCACCGACAAAGACGACCTCGATTACATGCATGCCCGTTTCACGAGCCCTTTGACCGGCAGGTTCCTCAGCGTCGATAGCCACTGGACGGCGTCGAAGGTGCCGCAGGGGTGGAATCGATATACTTATGCTCGCGGCAACCCGGTCAAGTTTTTCGACCCCTCAGGCGACGAAACGGAGCTTGTCTTCAGCCAGAATGACTTTACGAATCCGGTCGGCCACATCGCCATTGCGATCAACGGCAAGGTGTACTCCTACGGCACGAATTACACCAGTGGCTCGAGAGAAGTACAGGACTGGGGTCGCAGCGAAGAAACCTACGTGGAGAGGCAGAAGAACAGTCGCGAAGTGGATATGATCCAGCTCAAGGTAAGTCCGGATCAGGAGGCCACCCTCAAGGCCTACTTGGATTCCCATAACCCGAATGCAGCCGGCCAACCCCAATACAGCGTGATCGGGAATAGCTGCGTGTCAGTCTGCGAAAGCGCGTTGATGCATAGCGGTATCCTACCAGTGGATCCTGGCCCTGAACATCTAAGCGGAGCCGGGGACCAGCTGCAGAGTGGTGGACCTGGCGCCGCGATGCTGCCATCGAGCCTCGTTAGCGAAGTGGCTCAGTTCGGGCTTACGACACAGACCACTACGGTTGGCCAGCAGCAGGTATCACCCGTGATGTCACTCTGGAATTTCATCGCGGATTACGTGGCCGAGCATTCCCACTGATGGCTGGAGAAAGAGCAATGCGATTCGCTGGACGCGCGCTGGTGCTGGCAGTGGTCTGTTTTGCATGGGCATGTAATTGGTTGCCACCTCCCTTTCGAGTCGTCCCCACCGGAGCCGGCGTGACCTTGGACGTGCAGACCCTGGGAGAGTACAAGACCTCGATATCGAGGATTCGAGTTAGCGATGATCGTGGTGCGGTAGTCTGGGAGGTGAGAGCCGAGGGCCTTGCGCCGCAGATTTTTTCTATCAAGCTACGCTGTGGCAGCAACTCGGTCTTTATACCAGAGTACCCCGAGTATAAGGTGCTTGTGCCCCAGGCTCCCACCTTCGTGCTGCATGGCAAGACAACCTACGTTGCAGAAGTTTGGAGCCCTAGGGGGCCATTTTCGGCTCGGAGAAACTTTTCGCTCCAGAACTGCGGCTGAGAGCGGCGGTGGACATCGAATCGCTAGGGCCGAAGCGAGTCTCGAGGCCCGACCGACGGGCAGATCACGACGGCCGCAGGACCGTGAGGCTTCGTACCTCGCCATGGCTAATCGTTAGCGCTCAGCTTCCACGAGAGAACCTAGACGATGCGGCTCCCAGCACGCGGACTGTTGCTAGCGCTGATCGCTAGCTCAGTGGCATGTGACCGGTTGTCCCCTCGGCTTGTTATCGTCCCTACCGCTGGCGGGGTGACCTTGGATATGCAGACCCTGGGGGAGTACATGACTTCGATCTCGAGGATTCGGATCAGCGATGATCGTGGCAAGGTGATCTGGGACGTGAGAGCCAGGGGCCAGGTACCTCAGCTCTGGACCGTCGCGCTCTCCTGCGGCAGCAACTCGGTGTTCGTGCCCGAGCACCGCGAGTACGAGGTCGTTACTCCGAAGTCTTCCACTTTCGTGTTGCATGCCAAGGCAACCTACGAGGTCGAGGTCTGGAACCCGCACTCGTTACTTCCGGCTCGAACGAGCTTCTCGCTGTCGCACTGTACCTGAAGGGGCGGAGCCGCTGCGAAGTCGCGCGGCGAGCTGCTCGGCCCTCTATCGCCGGCTCGGCACTGAGTGGCGGCTGGCATCGGCGGCCATGCAATGCGTCGTGATGCTGCAGGCAAACGGATCCCCCGGGCATTGTGGCGATCCAGAATGATCCCGAGGCGGCGCGCAGGTTGGTAGCGCGGAAGCAGCTGCCGCGGCCATTGGCCAAATCTCGGTGTGGGGCATGTGTGGGGAGCCTCTTCGGCATTTGACTGCCGCGAGGAGCTACCAACCACATATCACATTTGTTTTCAATGGCTTACCTGGTGCGGCTGAGAGGACTCGAACCTCCGACCTTGAGTTTAGGCAGCCCGCCGCCGCCGGCGCGAGAAGATGGCGAAGGCCGGCAGGCCGAGAGCCACCAGGGCCAGACCCCACAGCGCTTCCAGCGGCCGCTGGTAGAGGGTGTTGCCGATCAGCAGCAGGCAGGCGAGCAGGAACACCGCCGGCACCAGCGGGTACCCCCAGGTGCGATAGGGGAGGTCGGCCGCCGGGCGGCGCCGGCGCAGGACGAAGACCGCGGCGGCCGCGGCGACGTGGAACAGCACCACCGCGAACACCACGTAGGTATACAGCTGCTCGTAGGTGCCCGAAACCGTGAGGACGACCGTCCACAGGGTCTGGGCCCACAGGCTCGCCGTCGGCGTCCGCCAGCGCGGATGGACGGCGGCGAGCGCCGGGAAGAAGACGCCGTCCGCGGCCATCGGCTGGTAGATCCGCGAGCTGTAGAGGATGGTCGAGGAGATGCAGCCGAAGGTCGAGATCAGCACCGCCACCGACACCAGCCGCGAGGCGCCGGGCCCGAAGAGGACGGCGGCGGCCGCCTCGCCGACCCGGTCGCTCGCCGCCATCGCCGGCACCGACAGCGCCCGGACGTAGGCCAGGTTGATCAGCAGGTAGAGGCCGGTGACGGCGGCGGTGCCGTAGATCAGGCCGCGCGGCAGGTTGCGGCCCGGGTCGCGGACCTCTCCCGCCGAGCAGGTGACCGCGTACCAGCCGTCGAAGGTCCAGAACACCGCGATCATGGCCACGCCGAAGGCGCTCAGAAGGGCGCCCGGCGCCGCCACCGCCGCCGGCACCGGCGCGGTGAGCGCGCCGACGCCCGAGATCGGCGCCTTGACCAGCAGGCCGAGGACGCCGAAGGCGGCGATCGAGCCGATTTTGACGACGGTCAGCACGTTCTGGACGCCGGCCCCCTCGCGCAGGCCGAAGTGGTTGACGGCGGTCAACGCCAGGATGGCGAGCAACGCCGCCACCTGCCCCCCCGAGAGCGTCCAGGTCCACGGCCCCAGCAGCACCGCGAGCAGGCGGTGGCGGGTGGAGAAGAAGGGCAGGAAGCTGCCCAGGTACTCGCCGAAGGCGACGCCCAGCGCGGCGATACCGCCCGACATGATCACCAGGAAGGAGGTCCAGCCGTAGAGGAAGCCCCAGACCGGTCCGTAGGCCTCCTTCAGATACTGGTAGATGCCGCCGGCATGCGGGTAGCGCACCCCCAGCTCGGCGAAGGTGAGCGCGCCGGCCAGCACCAGCAGGCCGCCGGCCGCCCAGGCCAGCACCATCAGGCCGGCGTGCGGCAGGTCCTTCGCCATGTCGCCGGGGGTGAGGAAGATGCCGGTGCCGACGACCGACCCGATGGTCAGCAGCACGCAGTCCCAGAGCCCCAACCCGCGCACCAAGCCGGCGCCGGCACGCGCGGCGCTGGCTTCCGGAACCTCCGCGGCCGCCGCCGCCGCCGTGACGCTCATGTGGCGGCTATCTTGTGCCGAAGCGGCGGCAAACGCCAGCTCAGTGCCGGCCGGCCAGCGCCTCCCGCGCCGCGGTGCGGAGGTCGGCGATCGCCTGCTCCATGCGGTCGCGGTGGGTGCGGAAGGAGAGGACGCAGATGCGCAGGGCGAAGCGGTCGCCGAGCAGGGTGCCGGTGAGATAGACGCGCCGCCGGGCGTTGGTGCGGGCGAGCCAGTCGCGATTGAGCCGGTCGAGGCGCTCGCCGGCCACGGCTGCCGCCGGACCGGTCGCGGCCGCCGCGGCGGCCAGGCCGGGCGGCGCCAGACGAAAAGCCAGCAGCGAGAGCTCGGGCTCGGCCAGGATCTCGACCGCGGGCATGGCGCGCAGCTCGCCGGCGGCCCATTGCGCCAGGTCGAGCTTCTCGTCGAGGGCCTGGCGGAAGGGCGCGATGCCGAGCAGCTTGAGCGGCAGCCAGAGGCGCAGGCCGCGCCAGGGACGCGACAGCTCCGGGGAGATCTCGCAGAAGTCGATCTGCTCGTCGTCCTGGGACAGCGGCGGCATGTAGTCGGCGGTGAGACCGTGGGCGCGGCGCAGCGCCGCACCGTCCTTGACCAGCAGCGCGCCGGTGCCGTACGGCAGGAAGAGGCTCTTGTGGGGATCGAGCACGATCGAGTCGGCGCGCTCGATGCCGGCGAGCACGCGGCGGCCGCGTGCGGTGAGCAGGAAGAAGCCGCCGTAGGCGGCGTCGACGTGCAGCCAGAGCTCCTGGCGCGCGCAGAGGTCTGCCAGTGCGCCGAGCGGATCGACGGCGCCGGTGTTGGTGCTGCCGGCATTGGCGACGACCAGGAACGGCAGCCGGCCGGCGTGGCGGTCGGCGGCGATGCGCTCGGCGAGCAGGTCCAGGCGGATGCGAAAGGCCGGGTCGCTGGGAATCGAGCGCACGCTGGCGGGCGGGAAGCCGGCGAGCAGGGCGGCCTTCTGCACCGAGTGGTGGGCCTGGTCCGAAGCGTAGATCGTGCCGGCCAGGAACTGCTCGGGAAGCCGCTCGCGCCGGGCGGTGACCAGGGCGGTGAAATTGGCCAGCGAGCCGCCGCTGGTGAGCAGCCCGCGCGCCGTCTCGGGATAGCCGGCCATGCCGGCGAGCCAGGCGACAACGTTGGCTTCCAGCTGGGCGAGCGCCGGCGCCGCGGCGAAGACGCCGACGTAGCGGTTGACCGTGCCGGCGATGAGGTCGGCCACCGCGGCGTGCGGCAGGCCGCCGCCCGGGATGTAGGCGAGATAGCCCGGCCCGGCGGTATTGAAGGACTTCGGCACCGCGCGCTCGAACAGCAGGTCGAGCAGCTCGGCGAGCGGCGCCGGGTGCTCGGGCAACGGCTCGACCAGGGAGCGGGCGAGGGCGGCGCCGCCCTCGGTGTCGGCGGCCGGCTGGCGCGGCAATGAATCCAGGTGCGGCGCGATGCGGTCCATCGCGGCCTCCACCAGCTGGCGCAGCGCCGCCCCGGAGAGCTCGAGCGGGCTCGCCGCCGCCGGCTCGCCTGGCGGCGAGCCGGCGGCGCTCGGGCTCGGCTCCTCGTTCGCCTGGCTCTCGCGCATGCGGCTCAGTCTTCGATCAGGTTCTCGAAGCGGGCCTTGTCGGTCGCCTTCATGTAGGCCTCGCGCGGGGCCACGCGCTTGGATTCGACCATCGCCGCCAGGGCGTCGTCCATCAGCTGCATGCCCAGGGCGCGGCCCCCCTGCATCAGAGTCTGGATCATCGGCGTGTTGCCCTCGCGGATGATGTTCGGCAGGCCGGCGGTCTTGAGCAGCACCTCCACCACGGCACAGCGCCCGCGGCCGTCGGCGCTGCGCAGCAGCAGCTGCGACACCACGGCGGCGAGCGATTCGGCCAGCGTGGTGCGGACCTGCGGCTGCTCCTGGGCGGGAAAGACGTCGATGAGGCGGTCGATGGTGTTGATGGCGCCGTTGGTGTGCAGGGTGCCGAAGACCACCGCGCCCATCTCCGCCGCGGTGAGCGCCAGGGCGATGGTGTCGAGGTCGCGCATCTCGCCGACCAGGATGACGTCGGCGTCCTGGCGGATGGCGGCGCGCAGCGCCGCGCTGAAGCTCTCGGTGTCGCTGCCGACCTCGCGCTGCGAGATGCGGCATTGCCGGTTGCGGTGCACGAACTCGACCGGATCCTCGATGGTCACGATGTGCTTGGCATAGGTCGAGTTGATGCGGTCGATGATCGCCGCCAGCGTGGTCGATTTGCCGCAGCCGGTCGGGCCGGTGAGCAGGATCAGCCCCGAACGAACGTGGGCCAGCTCGCCGATCGCCTTCGGCAGGTTGAGCTCCTCGAGGGTGGTGATCACCTCGGGGATGAGGCGGAAGACGGCGCCGGCACCGTTCTGCTGGTAGAAGTAGTTGACCCGGAAGCGCCCGACGCCCTCGATGCCGTAGGCGAAGTCGAGGTCGTGGAGGCGCTGGAACTCCTCCCAGTGCGGGTCGGAGGCGACCTCGCGCAGCAGCCCGAGCATCCGCGCCTGGTCGAGCACCGGCCAGCCCGGCACCGGCTCGAGCGCGCCGTCGCGGCGGATGCGCGGCTCGAGCCCGGCCCCCAGATGCAGGTCCGAGCCCCGGTGATCCCTGACGAAGCGCAGCAGCTCTTGCATCCCGGGCATGTCGTGTCGCGAGCGTCCCGCTAAGGGATCTTCGCCGCGTCCTCGGCCTGCAGCAGCGCCTCGGCGCGGGTCACCGTGCCGCTCCTGACCAGCTCGGCGAGCGAGGCGTCGAGCTGGGCCATGCCGTGTGCCGCGCCGGTCTGCAGGATGGAGCGGATCTGGAAGGTCTTGTTGTCGCGGATGAGGTTGGCCGCCGCCTTGGTGACGATCAACACCTCGAGCGCCGGCACCCGGCCGCTGCCGTCGGCGCGCGCCAGCAGCCGCTGCGATACCACGGCGCGCAGCGACTCGGCGATCATCGCCCGCATCTGGGCCTGCTGGTTGGGCGGGAACACCCCCAGGATGCGGTTGATGGTGCGCACCGCGCCGTTGGTGTGCAGGGTGCCGAAGACCAGGTGGCCGGTTTCGGCGGCGGTGATCGCCAGCGAGATGGTCTCGAGATCGCGCAGCTCGCCGATGGCGATCACGTCCGGGTCCTCGCGCAGCGCGGCGCGCAGGGCGCGGGCGAACGAGCCGGTGTGCGGCCCCACCTGGCGCTGGTTGACGATCGCCCGGCGCGACGGATGGAGGAACTCGATGGGATCCTCGACGGTGATGACGTGGTCGGTGCGGGTCTGGTTGATGATGTTGATCAGCGCCGCCATGGTCGCCGACTTGCCGCAGCCGCTCGGTCCGGTGATCAGCACCAGGCCCTGGTGGTAGTCGGCCAGGCGGGCCAGCGACTCGGGTAGGCCGAGCGAGTGCAGGGTCGGCGGCTCCGACGGGATGCTGCGGAAGACGGCGTCGAGCCCACGCTGCTGGCGGTAGGCGTTGCCGCGGAAGCGGGCGCGCCCCGGCAGGGCGTGGGCGAAGTCGATCTGGCCGTGACGGGCGAGCGCGGCGCGCTGCTCGTCGTCGAGCACCTCCTCGATCATCCGCGCCGCCACCTCCGGCGCCAGCGGCTGCGGGTCGAGGTCTTCGAGCCGGCCGAGCAGGCGCAGGCCGATCGGCGCCCCGCTGTGGAGGTGGACGTCGCTGGCGCCGCGCTCGATCGCCAGCGCCAGCAGGGCGTCGAGCTGGCGCCTGCCGGCGGCGCCGCCGGACCATGGCGCGGCGGCGGCGGCCACCTGCTGCCAGCTGGCGGGCGCGGCCGGGGGTGCGGCGCCGCCCGCCTGTCCTGCCGGCAGCGCGGCTGCCGACGGCGACGCCGCCCGAGCCGCCCCCCCCAGCGGCGGCAGCGGCACGGTGTCGCCGGTGCCGGGGATGGCCGGCGCGCTGGCTCCCATCGCGAGACCGGCGGGGGCGGCGGCGGCCGAGAATGGCCGGGCGCCGGTGTCGGAGCCGGCGGTGTTGGAGCCGGTGGAGCCGGCGGCGGTGGCGACGGTGTCGTCGGGCCCGCCATCGCCGCCCCCCGCGGCGGCGCCCGCTGCCGCTCGCTCCGCGCCTGGCGCCGGCGCCGGCAGCGGCGCCCCCGCCGGCGGCGCCACGACGGGGGCCGCGGCCGCCTTGGCCCGCTGCTTCTGCAGGTAGTCGCGCTGCACCACCAGCAGCTGGTCGACCTGGCGCTGGGTGAGGTAGCCCATCTCGACCAGGATCTCGGGCAGCTGGCGGCGGCCGCCGGCGAGGCCGTGCAGGCCGTGCACCTCGTCGAGTTGACCGGCGGAGATGAGCTTGTAGTGCAGGGCCAGGCGGCCGAACAGCAGCTCCTCTTGACCGGAGGCCATGCCGCGACTCTACCTCAGGAGCCGCCGCCGCCGGGTGGCCGAAACCGCGGGCCGGCTGGAGCGTAGTATGAGCGGGCCTGGCGCGCCGCCCGTGCCCGGGGAGGGTCTGCATGGAAAGCCTCTGGCACGATCTGCGCTTCGGCGTCCGCGCCCTGCTGCGCAATCGCCTGACGACCGGCCTCGCGCTGCTCATCCTGACCCTCGGCATCGGCGCAAACACCGCCATCTTCAGCGTCATCAGCGGCGTGCTGCTCGAACCGCTGCCCTATCCGCGCCCGGAACGGCTGGTGGTGGCGCAGGAAAGCGCACCGCGCCACGGCTTTCCGCGGTTCTCCGCCTCGCCGCTCAACTTCCGTGACTGGCGCGACCAGAACCGCTGCTTCGCCACCCTCGACGCCTACAGCCAGGAGCACTTCAACCTCGCCGGCGCGGCGCGGCCGGTGGCGGTGCGCGGCGCCAGCGTGACCGCCGATTTCTTTCGCACCCTGGGGCTCGCGCCGCTCCACGGCCGCTTTTTCCGCCCCGAGGACGACCGCCCGGGCGCCGAGCCGGTGGCGGTCGTCTCCCACGACCTCTGGCACTCGGCCTTCGGCGCCGATCCGGGGCTGGTCGGCAGGCGGATCCAGCTCGACGGCCGCTACCGCACGGTGATCGGGATCGCGCCGCCCGGCCAGACCTTCCCCGGCAGCGCCGCGGTCTGGATGCCGCTCGCCCTCGACTATGCCAAGGAGCACCGGGGCGGCCACTACCTGGTGGTGCTGGGGCGCCTGCGGCCGGGGGTGACGCTGGCCCAGGCCCAGGCCGACATGTCGGCCATCGCCTCCCGCCTCGAGCGTCTCTATCCGGTGACCAACACCGCCTGGGGCGTCATCCTCGAACCCCTCCGCGATCGCATGGTGGCGGACGTCAAGCCTGCCCTGATCCTGCTGGAGCGGGCGGTCTGGGTGGTGCTGCTGATCGCCTGCGCCAACGTCGCCAACCTGCTGCTGGCGCGGATGAGCTCGCGCGGCCGCGAGCTGGCGGTGCGCGCCGCCCTCGGCGCCGGGCGCCGGCGCCTGGTCCGCCAGGTGGTGGCCGAGAGCGTCGTGCTGTTCGTCGCCGGCGGCGCGCTGGGGCTGGTCGCGGCTTTCTTCGGCGTCCGCGCGCTGCTGGCGGTCGACCCCGATGCCATCCCGCGCGCCGGAGGGATCGGATTGGATGGCCGCGTGCTGCTCTACACCCTGCTGCTGTCGCTCGTCGCCGGCGTGCTCGTCGGTCTGGTGCCCGCCCTGTCGGCGATCGGCAAGCGCCTCTACGGCTCGCTCAAGGAGGGCGGCCGCGCGGTGGCCGGCGGCCGCCGCTTGCGCCTGCTGCGTCAGGGCCTGGTGGCCGGCGAGGTGGCGCTGGCGCTGGCGCTGCTCATCGCCGCCACCCTGCTGCTGCGCAGCTTCGCGCGCCTGCAGTCGGTCGACCCCGGCTTCGAGCCGAGCGGCGTGATGACCGCGGTGCTGTCGCTGCCCGACGTCAAGTATCCGGACGAGGCGCGCCAGGCGCAGTTCTTCGCGCAGCTGCTGCCGCGGGTGAGCGCGCTGCCGGGAGTCGAGCACGCGGCAACCGTCTTCCCGCTGCCGCTCTCGGGCGCGGGCTTCGTGCTGCAATTCGCGGTCGCCGGCCGGCCCACGCCGGCGCCCACCGAGGTGCCGCGCGCCGACGTCCTGGCGATCAGCCCGGATTACTTCCACGCCATGGGCGTCCCGCTGCTGATGGGGCGCGCCTTCACTGGCCAGGACCGGATCGGCAGCCAGCCGGTCGCGATCGTCAACCGCACGATGGCGCGCCGGCTCTGGCCCGGCGAGAGCCCGCTCGGCCGGCGCATCACCTTCGACACCCCGCCCGACGCGAGGTCGAAATGGCTGACGGTGGTCGGCGTGGCGGGGGACGTGCGCGCCGCGGCGTTGCGCAAGGAGCCCGAATCCCAGGTCTACTGGCCGCAGCTGCAGCGCCCGCTGGGCGAGGCGGCGCTGGTGCTGCGCACCTCGGTGCCGCCGGCGCGCCTGGTGACGCCGGTCCGGGAGGCGGTGCAGTCGCTGGACCGCGACCTGCCGCTCGACCGGGTGCAGACGCTCGACGCGGTGATCGCCGCCTCGCTGGCCCAGAACCGCGTCAAGACCCTGCTGGTCGGCTTCTTCGGCGGTCTCGCCCTGATCCTGGCGGCGGTCGGCATTTACAGCCTGGTGAGCTACACCGTCGCCCAGCGCACCCATGAGATCGGCATCCGCATGGCGCTCGGAGCCGGCCGGCGGGAGGTGCAGGGAATGGTGATCGCCCAGGGCATGGTCCTGGTGGCGGCAGGCCTGGCGCTGGGCCTGGCGGCCGCCTGGGCGGGCGCCGCGCTGGTGGCCGATCAGCTTTACGGGGTCAGCGCCGCCGATCCGCTCACCTACGCCGGCGTGCCGCTGCTCCTGGCCGCGGTCGCCCTGGTCGCCAACTGGCTGCCGGCCCGCCGCGCCACCGCGATCGATCCGCTCGAGGCCCTGCGGGCGGAGTGAGGAGCGGCACTTGTCCCGGCACCGCCCGCGCCCCGCACAATGGTAGCGTGCAGCCTCTACGCCAGCCCCAGGGAGGGTCCAGGACATGCCTGAGCCGCAGCAGCACAGCCAACCGTCGAGCGAGGTGGGGCAGATGAGGCGCGAGAGCGCCGGCGGGGCGCTCGCCCTGATGCTGGCGCTGCTGGCGCTGACGCTGCTGCTGGTGGTCGTGCGCCACCGGCCGCCGGCGCCGAAGCCGGCCGGCGCGCCGGCCACCGAGTTCTCCGGCGAGCGGGCGCGCGAGGTCCAGCGTCAGCTGGTCGGCGACGGCCGGCCGCATCCGGTGGGCAGCGCCGCCGACGATCGCGTGCGCCAGGTGGTGGTTGCGACGCTCTCCGGCCTTGGCTACCAGCCACGGGTGGAGGAGGGATTCGCCTGCCACTGGGGCGGCACCTGCGCGCGGGTGCGCAACGTCGTGGCGCAGCTCGACGGGCGCGAAGCCGGCGCGGCGGTCGCGGTCGCCGCCCACTACGACTCGGTCGATGCCGGTCCCGGCGCCTCCGACGACCTCGCCGGGGTGGCCGCGATCCTCGAGATCGCACGCGCTCTCAAGGCCAGTCCGCCGCCGCTGCATCCGGTGCTGCTGCTGCTCGACGAGGGCGAGGAGACCGGTCTGCTCGGGGCCACGGCCTTCGTCGACAGCAGCCCGGAGGCCGCGGCGGTCAAGGCGGTGGTCAACCTCGAGGCGCGGGGCACCGAAGGCCCGAGCTTCATGTTCGAGACCAGCGGCGACGACGCCTGGCTGATCGATGCCTGGGCGTCGCGCGCGCCCCGTCCGGTCACCACCTCGCTGGCCGCCTTCATCTACGCCCAGCTGCCCAACGACACGGACCTGACGGTTTTCCGCCACCACCATGTGCCTGGGCTCAACTTCGCCTTCATCGGCGCGGCGACCCGCTACCACACCCCCGAGGACAGCTTCGCCAACTCCTCGCCGGCCAGCCTGCAGCACCAGGGCGACTGCGCGCTGGCGGCGGTGGCCGGCCTGGCCGACTCGCCGCTGCTGGCGAGCCCGCCACGCGGCAATCTGGCCTTCTTCGACCTGCTGGGCCTCGGGGTGGTGCGGTGGCCCCTCGGTTGGACCCTGCCGCTGGCCTTGGCGGCGCTGGTCCTGCTCGTCGCGGTGACCGGCGTCGCCCTGTCGCGCCGCGCGCTCGGCGGCGGCGAGCTGGTGCTCGGCATGCTGGCGCTGCCGGCGACGGCGTTGGCGGCGGCGCTGCTGGCGTGGTGCCTGTCGCAGGCACTGCAGGCGGCCGGCGCCCTGACGTTCGGCTGGCCGGCGCACCCGCTGCCGGCGATGGTGGCTTTCTGGCTGCTGCCGCTGGCGGTCGCGGCGGGCCTCGCGTGGATGCTGGCAATGGGCCATCGCGCCGCGCCGCTGGGACTGTGGTCAGGGGTCTGGATCGTCTGGTCGGCGATCGCCGTGGCGCTGGCGCTGCGCGTGCCGGCGGTCAGCTACATCTTCGTGCTGCCGGCGCTCGCCGCGGCCGTCTGCGGGCTGCTGGGCCGCGTCTGGCGCGGCGGCGGGGCAGGCGCCGCGGCGGGCCCGCCGGCGGCGCCGCGGTGGCCGCCAGCGGCGGCGGTGGCGATCGTGCCCGGGCTGGTGGCGGCGGTGCTCTGGTGGGGCGTGCTGCCGCCGATCTATGACGGCCTCGGGGCGCCGGCGCTGACTATCATCGCGGTGCTGCTCGCCATCCTGTATTCGACCCTGGCGCCACTGGTCGCGGGCGGCGGCAAGCTGGGGCGCCGGCTGTGGGCGGTGGCGCTGGCTGCGACCCTGGTGGCGGTGGCCGTGGCACTGCCGCAAGCGCCGTACTCGCGCCAGTCGCCGCAGGCGGTCACCTACACCTTCTATCAGGATGGCGATTCGGGAGCGGCGCGCTGGGTGGTGCGGGCGCAGCCACCGGTGCCCAAGGGGCTGCGGCAAGCCGGCGAGTTCGCGCGATCGGGCCCGCCGTTCCCATGGTCATCCCCGGACTCGCGGCCGCTGGTCGCCCCGGCGCCGCCGCTCGCTGCCGCCGCGGCGCCGGCTCCGGAGCTGCAGGTGCTGGAGAACACGGTGATCGGGGGCAAGCGGCACCTGCGGCTGCTGCTGCTGTCGAAGCGCGGCGCGCGGATCGCCACCCTCTGGGTGCCGGCCAGCGCGAAGCCCGAATCGGTGACGATCGAGGGCCACGCCGTGCCCGACACCGGTTGGCGCCGCGCCAAGCCGCAGTGGGGACCCGCGGACTGGGTGGCCTACAGCGACGCCACCCTGCCACCGGCGGGGTGCGAGGTGCAGATCCTGCTCGGCGACACCGGACCGGTCGTGCTGTACGCGATGGATGCCACTCCCGGCCTGCCGCCGTCCGGCGCGGCCCTGCTTGCGGCGCGGCCGCCGAGCGCGGTTCCCCAGCAGCAGGGAGACACCACGCTGGTCAGCCGGAAGCTGAAGATCTGACCCGGGCTCTCACGCACGGCGACCGCCGGCTGGCATGACGCCGGCCGGCGGGCGGCGTGGCAATGTCACGGATGCAGGTGCTGCGGGGTGTGGCGTGCCGCGCGAGATCCGGCGGTGTCCGCGACCTGCCGCGATGTTTGCGGCAGCGCGGGAGCGCGGGATGGCGCGCGGCAGGGGAAAGCGGGTTTACATCTTCGGCGCGGCGGCGGGCGCGATCGAGGCGACAGCGATGCTGTCACCGGTGGCCGTGCCCGTGACCGTCACTTCGTGGCCGAGGTGCTGCTTGGCCATGTCCTGGTTGTCGAGCTTGTAGAGCTTCTTGTCGGCGGTGTTGTAAAGCTCCAGCTTGCTGCCCTTCTCCGCGCACTTGACGGCGCAGTCCTTGTGAGCGGCATTGGCGCCCTTCGCGCCGCACTTCTCGTCGGTGATCCAGCCGTTCCAGCTGCCGGCGGTGCCGGCGGCGGCGGCGGCCAACGGCGCCACCATCAGGCACAGGACGGCCAGGCAGGCCAACAGCGCAATCGTTCTCTTCATGGTGAACCTCCGGTAGGGATGAGGGAGCCTGAAGCGGCTCGCCGAATTCATGAGGGTGAAGTCTAGCACAGGTCTTATATCGCAGAGCGATTCTCTTTGGTGCGGCATAATCGCGGTCCGTGACCGCCACCTACCGCCTCACCTTGGAATACGAAGGAACCAGGTACCATGGATGGCAGGAGCAGCAAAATGCGCGCTCGGTGGCGGGCGAGCTGCGCCGCGCCCTGCAGGAGGCGCTCGGCGAGGGCAACCCGGTCAAGGAGCTGGGCGGCTCCGGGCGCACCGATGCCGGAGTGCATGCGCTGGCGCAGACCGCGCATCTGCGGCTCGCTCGCACCATCGATCCGGTAGGGTTGCGCCGCGAGGTCAACGACCGGCTGCCGGCCGACATCCACCTGCTCGACCTGGCGCCGGCGGCGGCCGGCTTCCACGCCCGCCATTCGGCTCTCGCCCGCTCGTACCTCTACCAGATCTCGCGTCGGCGCACCGCGCTCGCCAAGCGCTACGTCTGGTGGGTGAAGCGGCAGCTCGCCCTCGAGAAGATCGCCGCGGCGGCGGCCCTGCTGCCTGGCAAGCACGACTTCCGCCTGTTCTGCGAGCGGCCCGCCGAGCAGCCCAGCACCCTGGTGGTGGTGGACAGCGCGGAGGTTGCAGCCGCCGGCTCCCTGATCGTTTTCCGGCTGGTCGCTTCCCACTTCCTCTGGAAGATGGTGCGCCGTGTCGTGGGCGCCCTGGTGCGGGCCGGCGCCGGCGAGCTCGACCTGGAGACCCTTGCCGTCCTGCTCGACGCCGACCCGGCGCGGCTCGCCCGTCTCGCCGGGCCTGGCGGCCCGCCCATGCACCCTGCCGAGTGGACGGCGCCGCCGTCCGGCCTGTTCCTCGAGCGCGTCCTCTACGCCGGCGACCCGCCGCTGCCGCCGCTGGGTGCCACGCCGGCGGTGGTCGGGGTGGCGTAGGCGCGCCGTTGCTCTTCCACGACCTCGACGCCGGTCTTGGCCGTCTTCCAGGCGTGTGAGATGCGACGAGCAAGGTCTTCCACCTCGCGCATGACCTGATCGGCTGCTTCCTGTCGGCGCTCCCGAAGGCTCCCGATGCCAACAGGCCGCAGCTCAGCGCCCGGCACGCCGATCTTGACGACCATTCCTAGACTCCCGCGAAGAGGTGGCCACATGGGTGGCTACCAAAGCTTAGGGGCTAAGGTTCCCGGACGTCAACTCCGGGGTGGCGCCATTCCCGCATAGAATCCGCCCATCATGTGGTCCGCCCGCACTGCCGCCGCCGTCGCTCTCAGCCTCGCCACCGCCGGCTGCTCGGTCCAGAGCCTGATCGTCGACAAGGCCGGCGACGCCCTGGCACAGGGCGGCTCCGTGTATGCCAGCGACGACGACCCGGAGCTGGTCTGGCAGGCGGTGCCGTTCGGCCTCAAGACGATCGAGAGCCTGCTGGCGCAATCGCCGCGGCACCGGGGGTTGCTGCTCGCCGCGGCCAGCGGCTTCACCGAGTACGCCTACGGCGCCGTGCAGCAGGAAGCCGACTTCGTCGAGGCGCGGGACCTGGCGCGCGCCACCGAGCTGCGCAACCGGGCGCGCAAGCTCTACCGGCGCGCCTTGGGCTACGGCTTCCGCGGCCTGGAGGTGGATCTGCCGGGTCTGCGCGAGCGGCTGCGCGCCGATCCCGATGCGGCGCACGCGCTCGCCGGCACCACCCGGCAGCAGGTGCCGCTGCTGTACTGGACCGGCGCCGCCTGGGGTGCCGCCATCGCCATCTCCAAGGACGACCCCGAGCTGAGCGCCGACCAGTCGCGGGCCGCCGCGCTGATCCTGCGCGGGCTGGCGCTCGACGAGACCTTCGAGGCCGGTGCGGGTCACGACTTCATGATCGCCTACGAGGGCGGCAGGGCGTCGGTCGGCGGCTCGATCGAGGAGGCGCGCCGGCACCTGCGGCGGGCTCTCGAGCTGTCGCACGGTCATCGCGCCGCGCCGCTGGTCGGCTTCGCCGAGGCGGTGTCGGTGAGCCGCCAGGACAAGGCCGAGTTCAAGCAGCTGCTGGCCCAGGCGCTGGCCGTGGACGTCGACGCGGCGCCCGAGCACCGGCTGGCCAATCTGCTGGCGCAGCGCCGCGCTCACTGGCTGCTGGGTCGCATCGACGAGCTGTTCGTGGAATGAAAGTGGCGAAAATGGCAATGAACGGGGCACGGGAGGGGAGAACATGCAGGGACCTCTGAGAATGAAACGGCTGACCCTGGCCGCCGGCGCGCTCGCCTGGCTGGCGGTGGCCCCGGCCGTGGCGCAGCCGGTGGTGATCAAGATGGCGACCCTGGTGCCCGAGGGATCGTCCTGGCACCTGATCCTCAAGGAGATGGCCGACCGCTGGAAGACCGCCTCCGGTGGGCGGGTGGTGGTCCGTCTCTACGCCGGCGGCGTTGCCGGCGACGATGCCGACGTGGTGCGCAAGATCCGCCTCGGCACGCTCAATGCCGGCGTGCTCACCGAGGTCGGCCTCGAGGAGATCGACCGCTCGGTCCTGGCGCTCAGCGTGCCGATGATGTACTCGTCGTATGAGGAGGTGGATCACGTCCTCGAGCGCATGCGGCCCGACCTCGAGGCGAAGCTCGCGGCCAAGGGGTTCGTGACCCTCGCCTGGCTCGACGGCGGCTGGAGCCACATCTTCGCGCAGAAGCCGGTGGCCACGCCGGACGACCTCAAGCCGCTCAAGCTGTTCACGCCTTCCGGCGACCCGCAGGCGGTCGAGATCTACAAGGCGGCGGGATTCAACCCGGTGCCGCTGCCGACGACCGAGCTGTCGACGGCGCTGCAGACCGGCCTGGTGACCGCGCTGCAGGTGCCGCCGCAGGTCGCGGTCATCACCCAGTACTACACCCACGCCAAATACATGACCGACCTCAAGTGGCTGCTGCTGCTCGGCGCCACGGTCATCGACAAGGCGACCTGGGAGAAGGTCCCGGCCGACCTGCGGCCGGCGCTGCTCGAGGCGGCGCACGAGGCCGGCACTCGGCTGCGCGCCGACGTCCGCCAGGGCGGCGACCGCGATGTCGAGGCGATGAAGAAGCGGGGCCTGGTGGTGGTGCCGGTCGACGCTCGGGCGATGGAGCTGTGGCGCAAGGCGGCCGAGGGCGCCTATCCGCGCATCCGCGGTCCGGTGGTGCCGGCCGACGCCTTCGACGCGGCGCTGCGTTACCGCGACGAGCTGCGCAAGCATCCGGCGCCAGCCCCGCACGGTAGATGACGGCCGAGTTGGAGGGGTCCGCCGGCGCCGGAGACGGGGAGGGCGGCGCCGCCGGTCCCGATGGCCTTTCGGGTGCCGCAGGCCGGGGTGACGATGGCGGCGCGGCCGGCGATGGCGGCGCTGCCGGCGCTGGCGGCGCTGGCGGCGCTGGCGGTGCCGGCGGCCGCTCGGGTTTCGCCGCGCTGGCCGGCGCCGCCGACACCTGGCTGCTGCGTGGCGAGGAGACGGCGCTGGTGGTGGCGCTGGCGCTCGCCATCGTGGTGCCGCTGATCGACGCGCTCGGACGCCCCCTGGGCGGCTTCCACATCCCCGGATCGGCCCTCTACGTCCAGCAGCTGACGCTTTGGCTCGCCTTCCTCGGCGGCCTTGCCGCCACTCGCCACGGCACCCATCTCACGCTATCGACCTCGCAGCTCTTCCCGGAGGGCAGCCTGGCGCGCCGTGCGGCGAGGCTGCTGGCCTTCTCGGCGGCGGCGGCGGTGGTGGCGGTGCTCGCCTATGCCAGCGCCATGCTGGTGGCGACCAACCGCCAGCAGGGCAACGTCCTGCCGGGCGGCCTGCCGGAGTGGGTGAGCGAGTGCGTGATGCCGGTCGCGCTCGGCCTGATGGCGCTGCGCTTCGCCTGGGGCGCCGGCGCGGGCTGGCGCGGCCGCGCCGTCGCCGTCGCCGCGGTCGGCGCGGCCTTCGCCCTCGGCCTGATCCCGTCCCATGCGGGCGCCCTGGTATGGCCGCTGGCGCTGGCGGTGGTGGCCGCGGCGCTGCTCGGCGCGCCGGTGTTCGTCGCCATGGGCGGCCTGGCGCTGGTGCTGTTCTTCGCCGACGGCACGCCGGTGGCGGCGGTGTCGGCCGAGGTCTACCGGCTGATCGCGTCGCCGACGCTGCCGGCCATCCCGTTGCTGACTGCGGCTGGCTACGTGCTGGCGGAGAGTGGCGCCTCAGCGCGGCTGGTGCGCTTCTTCCGGGCGCTGTTCGGCGGCATGCCGGGTGGCATGGCGGTGATGGTCGCGGCGGTCTGCGCACTGTTCACCACCTTCACCGGTGGCTCCGGCGTCACCATCATCGCTCTGGGCGGCCTGGTCTATCCGATGCTGCGCCAGGACGGCTACCCGGAGGGCTTCTCGCTCGGGCTGGTGACCGCCGCCGGCAGCCTGGGTCTGCTGTTCCCGCCCAGCCTGCCGGTGGTGCTCTACAGCGTGGTCGCGAGCAGTAGCCAGAAGCTCAGCGTGCCGGCCGAGTCGCTCTACCTGGCCGGGCTGGTCCCCGGCCTGCTGCTGGTGGTTCTGGTGGCGCTCTACGGTATCTACATCGGCAAGAAAGGGGCGGCCACACGCGAGCGCCAGCCCTTCACCTGGCGCGAGGTGCTGCGCTCCGGCTGGGCGGCGAAGTGGGAGCTGCTGCTGCCGGGGTTCGTGATCGGGCTGTTCGCCAGCGGCGCCGCCTCGCTGGTGGAGACGGCGGCGGCGGCCTGCGCCTATACGATCGTCTTCGAGTGCTTCGTGGCCGGCGACATCCCGCTCCGCCGGTTGCCCGGCGTGGTGCTGCGGGCCGCGGCGTTGATGGGGGCGGTGCTGATCCTGCTGAGCGTCGCGATGGGCCTGACCGGCTACCTGGTGGAAGCGCAGATACCCGACCAGGTGCTGGCCTGGGTTCAGCTCCACATCCATTCCCAGATCGTCTTCCTGCTGGCGCTCAACGGGTTGCTGCTGGTGCTCGGCAGCGTGCTCGAGATCTACTCGGCGATCATCATCCTGGCGCCGCTGATCGCGCCGATCGGCGCCGCCTTCGGGGTCGATCCCATCCACCTCGGGGTGATCTTCCTCGCCAACCTCGAGCTCGGCTTCCTGTTCCCGCCGGTCGGCCTGAACCTCTTCCTCTCGTCGTCGCGGTTCGGTCAACCGCTGCCGCGGCTCTACCGCCACGTGCTGCCGTTCCTGGCCATCCTGGGGATCGGAGTGCTGCTGATCACCTATCTGCCGAGCATGTCGTTGGGTATCCTGAAGCTGCTCGGCAAGTAGTCCGGATTACGGCTGGCGACGTATTGGTCGGCGTCGCGCCTGGCGGTGAAGCTTGCCGCCGGTCTTTCCACCCTTGGGATGAGGAGATGAAGATGAAGACGATGACGATTGGAGTGCGTTTCGGCGGACCTCTCGTTCTCCTGGCGGCGGCGCTCGCCGCGCCCGCCGCCTGGGCTCAGGCCGCCGCCGGTGGCATGGCGCCGCCGGCGCCTGCCGCCATGGCGCCCATGGCGCCCATGGCGCAGACACCGCCGCCGCCGCCGAACCCGGTGCTCGAGCAGGTCCGGTGGTTCGCCGGCGACTGGAGGTGTACCGGCACCGGCTACGTCGAGGGCACGGGCCATCCGACCACCGCCAAGGTGCACATGGCGTGGGACCTCGGGGGCTACTTCCTGGGCCTGCGCTACGAGGAGTCGAAGACGGCGGCCAACCCGATGCCGGTGAGCGCGATCGAGCACTGGGGCTTCAGCGAGGAGCGGAAGATGCTGATCGCCGGCCAGCTCGACAGCATGGGCGGCTATGGCACCCGGGCCTCGGGCGGCTGGCAGGGCGATACGCTGGCCTGGGTCGGCGAGACTCACATGATGGCTACGACGATGGTCGGCCGGGACACCTTCGTCAAGCACGGCGACAACGAGGTCACCCATCTCGGCGAGGTGCAGATGAACGGCGCCTGGACCAAGCAGGACGAGGAGACCTGCCACCGGGTCGCGAAGTAACCGCGACGGCGAACCGGCCGCCGGGGCCGCCGGATACCCCACCTCCCGGCGGCGCCACTCGCGGCCGGCCGCGCGATAGAATCCGCCCCTTGGGCGGGCGGGGCGCCGCACGGGAGGTGCTGGCATTGCGTGGAAGGGAGCTCCTGGCAGGTCTCATGACGTTTACGATCCTTGCCGCCGGCGGAGCTGGCGCCGCCGGCGGTGCCGCCGCGGAGCGCGTCAGCGCGCTCGATTATCCGGCGCTGGCCCGGCGCATCGTCGCCCAGCTCGCCCTGCAGCCGGGCGAGAAGGTGCTGCTGGTGGCCTACCCCGGCATGTTCTCCGAGCTGGTGGCGCCGCTGCGCTACGAGGTCATCCGCGCCGGCGGCATCGATCTGGGCTGCTGGATGGTGCTGCCGCCGGCGCCGGTGGCGCTGAACCTCGAGAACGGCGTCGCGGCCAAGGCCGTTGCCGCCTCGCGCGCCGCCCTGCGCGAGCGGCTGCGCGACGTCGACGCCGCGGTGATGCTGCCGGGGGCGACCCCGGCGCAGCCGGAATATGCCGCCATGCAGGACGTGCTGCACGAGGGTCGCGGCCGCACCGTCCATTTCCACTGGCTGGGCGGCGGAGCCCCGAGCGCCTTCGCGCTGCCCGACCGCTCGCTGCCGCCGGCGGCGGTCATCGACGAGCTCTACCAGCGCGCCGTCCTCCACTCGGACTGCAAGGCCATCGGCGAGGTGCAACGGCGCTTCGCGGCGGCGCTGCGCACCGGCGAGGTACGCGTCACCACGCCGCGAGGCACCGATCTGCGCTGGCGCGCCGGCGACCGCCCGGTCAACTTCCAGGACGGCGATGCGTCCGCCGCCCGTGCCGGCCGGGCGCGCGTGCTGGTGGACCGGGAGATCGAGATCCCGTGCGGCGCCATCCGCGTGGCGCCGCTCGAGGAAAGCGTCCATGGCACCCTGGTGTTCCCGCCCGCGGTCTGGAACGGCCGGCAGGTCGCGGCGGTGAAGCTGACCCTCGCCAGCGGCAAGGTGACCGAGATCGCCGCCGAGCCGGGGCCGGGCGAACCCGCCACGCGCAGCGCGGCCGAGGCGGAGCTGATCCAGGGCGGACCCGCCGCCCACTCCTTCCGCGAGTTCGCGCTCGGCTTCAACCCCGAGCTGGCGGTGCCCGCCGCCTCGCCGTTCATTCCGTACTACGGCTATGGCGCGGGGGTGGTCCGCCTCTCTCTCGGCGACAACTCCGAGCTCGGCGGCCAGGTCAAGGGCCCCTACGTCCGCTGGAACTTCTTCGCCGACACGACGGTGACGGTCGACGGCAAGGCCTGGGTCCGCGACGGCAAGCTGCTGCCGCCGCCCTGAACGAGCCGCAAGGAGATCGCCGCCAGCGCCGTCGCCGCCTGGGCGCGGCGCCTTCCGCGCTACGCGGTCGGTACGCTTGGCGGCGGGCTGACCGGCCAGCGGCCGGCGGCGCCGGGCTCGCGGCGCAGGGTGCCGAGCACGCGCAGCAGGGCGATTGGATTGCCGAGCAGCATCGAATTGACGATCAGCGAGTGGGGTGCCTGATAGCGGTCGTAGAGCGGCCGCAGGCGCCGCTGCAGCCGGCGGACGTGGATCCAGTGCACCTGCGGAAAGAGGTGATGGGTGAGGTGGGTGGCGGCGGTGAAGTGGTTCACCCACGAGACCAGGCGGTGCAGGCGGCTGCGCGGCTCGAGATAGGTGGCCTGGCGAAAGGGATGTCGCAGGTCGCTCGGCGCGTGATCGGTCAGGTTCATCAGGAAGCTGGCGAGCAGCGCCACCACCATCGCCGCGGGCAGGAAGAGCAGCAGGGTCTGCCGCCAGCTCAGCGCCAGCAGCACCGCGATCCAGGCCGGAACCGCCCAGCGGGTGATGGCGATCTCCCAGTACTCGGCGGGCTTGGTACGGCGCAGGACCCGGATGTAGGGAGGCAGCGGCGAGAGCGGCAGGTAACCCCACGCCGAGCGCGCCATCTCCAGCCCCAGATAGCGGGCCAGGGCCAGCCAGCTGCGTACGCCCGGTGCCCCCTGGATGCGGGCCAGGGTCTGCTGGGGATCGTCGTCGGGGTCGTTGTAGCGATGATGCTCCCAGTGGTGATAGCGGACCTCGAGTGGGCTGGTGAGCACGAGGACGCCCAGGGCGCGCATGCACGTGTTCGCCCAGCCGCGGGAGAACGGCGGCCAGTGATTGAAGTAGTGGATGGCGACGTCCAGCGCCAGGCTCGAGTAGATCGCCCAGGGCACCAGGAGGACCGCCTTCCAAGGCCAGGGCAGCGGCCCGTACACCAGCAGGTAGGTGCCGGCGATCAGCGCCGCCCACTCGACCACCAGCAGAATGTTGGCGCGGTTCTGGCGCCGGAGGTAGAGCGGGTGGCGGCGCTGCAGGCGCATCAGCCGCCGGGCGAGGTGGCGGGCACGGCGCAGGTCCGTCTCGATCGACGGCGAGGCCGCTCGCGGCCCGCCGTCCGTGGCGTCCAGAACCGCCACTAGCGCGCGCCGCCGCGCCCCGCCGCGGCCGGCGGCTCCGACGCGGCGAGGAGCTCCTCGAGATAGCTTCCCCAGATCGCCGGCAGCGAGTGAGTGCCGTGCCCGCGGGTCTGAGGAGTGATCGGGAGCAGGATGTAGCGGCCGTGCGCGACGCGATGGATGGCCTGGTCGAGGATGCCCAGCTCCGGCGGGTTGATCTGATCGTCGGCGGAGTTGACCGCGTAGAGCGGGGCGCGGATCTCGCCCAGATGTGGCAACGGGTCGTAGTCGCGGGAGGCCTCGAACTGGTAGATGACGTCGTTGGCGTCGAGGATCGAGGCGTAGCGCTGGATCAACCTCGCCAGCAACGCCTCGGCCTGCACGCGCGTCGGGGCCTCCGTCTGCCACTGCAACGGGCACGACACCATGACGATGAAGACGTGGATCGCCGACACCAGGCCGCGGGGCTGGGCCGAGTACTCGCCCTGCCGCCACTCGGGATCGCTCTCGATCGAATCGACGATCATCTTGCGCAGCATGCGGTTGCGTCCGGCGATCTCGACCGGCAGGCTGGCCAGCGGCATCAGCGCATCCATGAAATCGGGGTGGGTATAGCCCCACACCCAGGTATGCATGCCGCCCATCGAGGTGCCCATCACCAGGCGCAGGTGGTTGACGTCCAGGCATTCGGTGAGCAGCCGGTACTGAGCTCGCACCATGTCGTCATAGGTGTACTTCGGAAAACGCATGTGCAGCCCTTCGCTCGGGCGGCTGGACTTGCCGGTGCCGATGCCGTCGGGCAGGACGATGTAGTGCGTCGCCGCGTCGAGCAGCTGGCCGCGGCCGAAGAGCTTGCCGCCGAACGCCTCGGCGAGAAAGGCGCTGCCGCTGCCGGTCGTGCCGTGCAGGATCAGCACGGCGTTGCGCACCACTCCGGCCGCGTCCCGGGCGGGGCGGCCCAAGGTGACGTAGTGCAGCCGCAGCTCCGGCAGCACCTCGCCGCTGGCGAACTTGAAGTCGTGGAAGGTGCAGTCGGCCTCGGTCGGCGCCAGCGGCGGCGCCGGCACCGCGGCGGCGGTGGCCGACGGAGCGCCTGCCGGCGACGGGCTCGGCGGTAGCTGGTGCGCCGGTCCCGGGGGCGTCTGGCCACCCGGTGCGGCAGGCGCGGCGAAGAGCGCCAATCCAGCCAGCCCCGCCAGACCGACGACGAGCGTCGAGATGCGTGCGACCGCGCCGCGGCGCCGGGGAGGCCGCAGGTGCGTCAGCTGCAGCGGAGCGTGTCCCATGCCGATAGCCTCCGTGACCGTGGACGGATCGATCCCGGCCGCCGGCCCGCGCGGACTGCTACTTCGCGACGGCCGCCGGCGCGAACCTGCGGAAGAAGCTGGTCTGCTTCCAGGCCGGCCTGGCGTCCTCGTCGGCCACGCGTTCGACCAGCGCCAGGATCACCTGGTTGAACTTGGCTGCCGCCGCCAGGTCCACCGGCTGGCTGGTGTCGTCGGACGGCGCATGGTAGCGGTTGGTCAGCCAGGCTTTGCGCATTTTCTCTTCGGCAGATCCGGGCGCCGCGCCGAAATCGAAGGCCGCCGCCGGGACCCCCTGCCGGATGAAGCTGTACTGGTCGCTGCGGATGAACACGTTGCGGTCGGGGAAGCGATCCGGGACGATCTCGATCCCTGCCGCCGCTCCGACCGCGCGCGCGTCGTCCCCGAGCGAGGACTCGTCGAGGCCTTCGACGGTCAGGTAGTGAAGCGGATAGAGCGGCAGGAACATGTCGACGTTGAGATCGGCCGCCAGCGCGCCCGCCGGCACCGTCGGATGGCCGGCGAAGTAGCGCGAGCCGAGCAGGCCCTTTTCCTCGCCGCACACCGCCAGGAACAGCAGCGAACGCCTGGGATGGCGTCCGGAAGCCTGGATGGCGCGGGCGGTCTCGAGCAGCGTGGCGACGCCCGAAGCGTTGTCCATCGCGCCGTTGTAGATGCTGTCGCCGTGGATCGGCTCGCCCACCCCGAGGTGGTCGAGGTGTGCCGAGAGCACCACGTACTGAGCCTTGAGCACGGGGTCGCTGCCCGGCAGGACGGCGACGACGTTGGGCGACTCCACCTGCTCGGACCTGGTCGCGACCTTGGCCCGCAGGGTCATCGGCAGCGGGAAGCGCGGCAGCGGCTTGCCCGCATCCACCAGCGCCATGAGCTCGGCGACGCCGTGGCCCGAGCCCGCGAACAGCTTCTCCGCCGCCGCGGGATTGAATACGGCGCTGAACATCGGTCCATGCAGGTCCTGGGACGCCGGATCGGCGAGCTGCATCCCCGGCTGCGAGGCCGAGAGCGCGATGCGCGCCCAGGGGACGTCCATGGAACGGGGATTTGGGATGCTGATCGTGCCGGCCGCCCCCGTCTGCTCGAGCGCCTTGCTGAACTCCTGCGCCGACCGCGCGTGCGACTTGAGGGATGCGGCGATGTCGCGCGGCCCGCCGTTGAGGTAGACCACGACCTTGCCGTGGAGATCCAGGCCGGCGAAGTCGTCATAGCCCGCTTCCGGCAGGTGCAGCGCGTAGCCGACGAACACCAGGGGAGCCTCGATGGTCGCCGGCTGTCGATGGCGGGCGGGAAGCACGGCGTCCTGGCCCAGGACCAGCGGTTCCTCCTTGCCGCCGCGCACCAGCGCGAGGCTCGATGCCGCCGCCACCACCCGCTGCACGTCGAAGCGCACCGGCTGGAAGTAGCCGCCGTCGCCGGCCGGGGCCAGGCCGTATTCCTTGAAGTGCTCGGCCACGTAGGCCGCCGCCTGGCGATAGCCCGCGCTGCCGGTGAGGCGACCCTCGAGCCGGTCGTCGGCCAGGTACCGCACGTGTGCCCACCAGCGCTCGCCGGCGCCGGCGGTTTCACCAGGGGTGCCGGTCGCGCCGGCGGTGCCCGGGGGGCTGGGGGCGCCGGCGGCGGCTGGCGCCGCCCAGTACGCCGCGAGCGCTGCCGCCACGGAGAGGGTCAGAGCCGCGAGAAGCCCAGCCGGCCGACGATGTCTCACCGCCATCATTTGCACTCCTATCGCCATGGATCGGCAGTCTATCGCAAGGGGTCTCGGGAGCCGGTGCCGCCACCACCGCTCGTGCTGCCGGCGGGGTTGGCGGTGCTGGCGGTGGCGGAGCCCTCGCGCGCCAGGACGCTGTGACGCCGGCCGTAACCGAGATAGATCGCCAGGCCGGCCAGGCACCAGAGCAGCAGCCGCAGCCAGTTCTCGGACGGCAGGCTGCACATCAGCAGCAGGCAGCTCAGCATGCCGAGCATGGGGATGAGCGGCACCCATGGCACGCGGAAGCGGCGCTCGGCCGCCGGATGCAGCCGGCGCATCACCGGGATCGCGGCGCAGACGATGGCGAAGATGAACAGGGTCCCCATGATGGCCAGGTTCACCAGCACGTCGATCGGCAGGAAGGCGGTGGCGATGCCGACCATGAGGCCGGTAACCAGAGTGGCCTTGTACGGGGTGCGGAAGCGCGGATGGACGGCGGCGAAGAACCGCGCGGGCAGCAGCCCGTCGCGGGCCATCGCGAGCACGATGCGCGGCAGCGACAGCAGCAGCACCAGCAGCACGGTGGTGATGCCGGCCACCCCGGCGAGCGCGATGACCAGCTTCGCCCATCCCAGGCCCACCTGGTCGAAGGCGGCGGCCAGCGGCGCGTTGAGGTCGAGTCGGTCGTAGCGCACCATTCCGGTCAGCACCGCGATGACCGCCATGTAGAGGCCGGTGCAGGCGATCAGCGACCAGAGGATGCCCAGCGGCACGTCGCGCTGCGGCCGCCGCGCCTCCTCGGACTGGACCGAGACCGCGTCGAAGCCGAAGTAGGAGAGGAAGGCGAGCGCGGCCCCGGCAAGCATGCCGAGCGGCCTGCCGCCGGCGTCGGCGCCGCCGAACAGGGTCTTGCCGAAGATGCCGATGCCGGTCAGGCCGTAGGGGGCGAAGGGGTGCCAGTTCCTGGGATCGACGTAGAAGGCGCCGACGCCGACCATGAACAGCACCGCGAGCAGTTTCACCACCACCATGGCGGTATTGAAGCGGGCGCTTTCGCGGATGCCGACGATCAGCAGGACCACCAGGGCGCAGACGATCGCCACCGCCGGCAGATTGACGGCCGAGCCGGTGGCGAGCAGCCGACCGAGGTGAGGGTCGTAGCGGACCACCGGCCCGGCGATGGCGTGCGGCAAGGTAACGCCGAACGAGCCGAGCACGCTCTGCAAGTAGCCGGACCAGCCGCTGGCCACCAGCGCGGCGCCGACCCCGTACTCGAGCACCAGGCACCAGCCGATCACCCAGGCCGGCAGCTCCCCCAGGGTGGCGAAGGCATAGGTGTAGGCGGAGCCGGCGACCGGCACCAGCGCCGCGAACTCGGCATAGCAGAGCGCCGCGAAGAAGCACGCCACGCCGGCCACGGCGAAGGACAGCAGCAGCGCCGGCCCGGCGGTCTGGCGGGCGATGGCGCCGGTGGTGACGAAGACGCCGGCGCCGATGATCGCGCCGACGCCGATGGCGGTGAGCTGGATCGGGCCGAGCGCCCGGCGCAGCCGCCCCTCGCCTTCCTCCTGCGCCTCGGCGAGCAGCCGCGACAGGGGCTTGCGGGCAAACATCGGATGGGCCATGGCGAGGGTTCCGAGCCTGGGCGTCCTACCCGGGCGCCAGCGCGATCACCCGCACCGGGCTGCCGCTGCCGTGGACGATCGCGAGCGGTGCGGCGATGACCACCGCGCCGGTCGGCGGCAGCCGCTCCAGCTGGCGCAGGCTGGCCAGGCCGAAGCGCCCGGCGCCGTGCATCAGGGTGTGGCAGGGGAACGGCGGATCGAAGCCGAAGGCCTGGCCGGCATCCGTGCCGACGGTCTCGACCCCGACCCCCAGGATGTCGCGCTCGTGCGCCAGCAGCTCGACGGCGCCGCGGTCGAGCCCCGGGCTGTGCGGGCCGTCCTCGCCGACGTTGAGGAACTCCCGCGGGTCGGTCCGGCGGCTCCAACCGCTGGCGATCAGCACCCAGGCTCCGGGCGGGATCCGGCCATGCCTGGCCTCCCACGCCAGCACCCGCTCGCGGGTGAGCAGGAAGTCGGCGTCGGCCGCCACCTCGGCGGCGACGTCGAGGACGCAGGCGGGGCCGACGAAGCGGCGTGCCGGGATGGTGTCGCAGGCATTGTCCGGCAGGTCCTTGCCGGTGATCCAGTGGATCGGCGCGTCGAAATGGGTGCCGGTGTGCTCGCCCAGATGGAGGGCGTTCCAGTACCAGGCCGGGCCCTTCTCGTCGTAGCGCGACAGCGTTTCCATGGTGACCCCAGGCGAGGCGGCGAACTGCGGCGGCAGGCCGATGACCGGCGTCTGGGGGCCGAGCGGCTGGGTCAGGTCGATCACCCGCACGCTCCCGGCGTCGAGCGCCGCCACCAGCTGGGCGAGGATCTCGGTCATCGTCTCTCTCCTTTGAGGTGGCGCTCGAACTGAAAGCGGTTTTCGAGCAGGTGCAGGTCGATGAGGTAGCTCGCCGGTCCCGTCGGCTCGACCTTGGCGACCAGCACCGCCAGCTCCGCCGCGCTCAGCGCCGCCATGCAGGCGGCGGCGAAGCTCTCGGGAGTGCGGTAGGTGCCGGTGCGCGGCACGCCCGCGGCGGCGGCGATCGCCGCCAGGTCGCTGCCGGTGGCGGTGGCGGTGGTGAAGCTACGGCCGACCGACAGCAGCACCTCGTTGTCGAACACCACGTGCAGCAGGTTGGGTGGCCGGTGGCGCGCGAGGGTGGTGAAGGTGCCGAGGTTCATCAGCACCGAGCCGTCGCCGTCGAGCGCCACCACCGCGAGCTCGGGCCGCGCCAGGGCGATCCCCAGCGCCACCGAAGAGGCGAGGCCCATCGAGTGCTCGACGTAGAAGAAGCCCGGCCGGTGGCCGAGCGAGAACAGCTCGGCCGGCGCCGCGCCCATGTTGGTGACCACCACCCGCTCGGCCAGTAGCGGATAGATCGCCCGCATCGCCTCGAGGCGCAGCATCATTCCTCCCACATCAGCTCGCGGCAGAGCAGCAGGGCGACCGGCCGCAGGCTCGCCTCGGCCAGGGCCTGGGCCTCGCGCAGCCGCGCCGCCACCTGGTCGGCTCGGGCCAGCAGGAGGTAGGGGATGCGCAGCGCTCGCAGCAGGTCCTCGGTCACCGCGCCGCCCTCGGTCTGCCAGGGATGCTCTTCGCCGAAGCTGCCGCGATAGCTCACCAGCATCAGCAGTGGCACCCGGTAGAGCTGGGCGAGCGAGACGATGCCGTTGACGCTCGCCAGCAGCCCATGGTTCTGCATCAGCATGGCGGACCGTACGCCGGCCAGGTGGGCGCCGACCGAGACGCCGACTCCCTCCTCCTCCTTGGCCAGGCGCACCAGCGTCATCGCGGGGTCCGCTTCGGCCAGCGCCACCAGGTGCACCAGCCAGGTCTCCGGCAGCACCGACAGCAGCCGCACGCCGCAGGCCTTGAGCCCGTCGTACACCTGCTTCGAGCTGGCGGTGGATACCGGCATGGATCGCCCTCGGTGGTCGGTCCGGGGTGGAGCGAATCGCCAGCGCAGTATAGCCGAGCGGGGAAGACCGCCCGCGGGGCGAATCAGGCGGCCGGCGGGGCGGGCTGGGACAGAGGCAACGGGATGGTCCTGACGGCGCGAGCGCCGCTCAGTTCCAGCTCAGTCCGCGCAGCTGATCCAGGTTGACGTTGCCACCGCTCAGCACGCAGGCCACCCTGGCGCCCGGCGGTGCCGGTACGAGGCCGTGCAGCAACGCGGCAACCGGCGCGGCGGCGGCGCCTTCGACCACCAGCTTGGCGCGGGCCATGGTCCAGAGCATCGCCGCGAAGATCTCTTCGTCGGGCAGGGTGACGATCTCGTCGACGAAGCGCCGCACCACCTGGAAGGTCGTCTCGCCGACCCGCTTGACCCGCAGGCCGTCGATGACGCAATCGACGCGGTCGAGCGTCACCACCCGGCCGGCGGCGACGCTGTCGCGCATGCCGGGCGCTCCCGAGGACTCGACGCCGACGACCCTGGCCGCCGGCCTGGCGCCCTTGACCGCCATCGCCACCCCGGAGATCAGGCCGCCGCCGCCGATCGGTACCACCACCACGTCCACCTCCGGCCAGTCGTCGACGATCTCGAGCCCCACCGTGCCCTGGCCGGCGATCAGCTGCAGGTCGTCGAAGGGATGCACGTAGGTCAGGCCGCGTTCGCGGACCAGCGCCTGGGCGTGCTCGTTGGCCTCGTCCCAGATGGTGCCGTGCAGCACGACCTCGGCGCCGTAGCCGCGGGTCGCCGCCACCTTCGAGGGTGTGGCGTTCTCGGCCATCACCACCACCGCATGGATGCCGTGGATGCGGGCCGCGAGCGCGACGCCCTGCGCATGGTTGCCGGCCGAAGAGCAGACGACGCCGCGCCGGCGCTCGTCAGCGGTGAGCAGCGGCAGTTTGTTGAGTGGCCCGCGGATCTTGTAGGAGCCGGTGCGCTGGAACACCTCGGCCTTGAGCCGTACCTCGCAGCCGGTGAGCTCGCTCAAGGTCCGCGACGCCAGCAGCGGCGTGCGGTGGGCATGCGGCGCGACCCGCGACTGAGCAGCGCGGAACACCTCCGGTGCCAGGGGCAGGGTCGCGGAGGTGGGGGAGGTCTCGGCGCTCACGTCTCCCTTAGCGCTGACGCCACTGGCAGGGTGCCGGCGCGGATGGCGGGGAAGATGCCGCCGATCAGGCCCATCGGCAGCGTGACCACGATCGCCGTCACCAGCAGGCGGGGCGTCACCTTGAAGGCGAACGCCACCTGGCTGAAGCTCTGCCAGTTGAGGGTCGAGGTGCGATAACCGTCGAATAGCAGGTAGGCGAGCAGGCCGCCGATGACGCCGCCGGCCAGCGCCAGCACCAGCGATTCGGCGAGCACCGAGACCTCCACCGGGCCGCTGCCGAAGCCCAGGGCGCGCAGGGTGGCGATCTCCCGGGTGCGCGACGCCACCGCCGAGTACATGGTGAGCACCGCGCCGAAGACCGCGCCGATCCCCATCAGTATGGTGATGCTATAGCCCAGCCGGGTGATGATGGTCGTCAGCGAGCGCGACTGCTCGGCATAGTAGTCGGCCTCGCGCAGCACGCTGACGTCCAGGCGCGGGTCGGTGGTCAGGGCGTCCTTGAAATGATCGAATGCCGCCGGCGAGGCGAGCTCGAGGTGCACCGATTGAAACATGGTGCGGCGGTAGGCGGGCATCAACAGGTCCACGTCGGTCCAGATCTCGGACTCCGAGAGCGAGCCGCCGCTCTCGAAGATGCCCACCACCTGCCAGACGTTCTCGCCCAGATGCAGCGTCGAGCCCACGTCGAGGCCGGCGAACTGCCGCGCCGCGCCGACACCGGCGATGACCTCGTTGTGGCCCCACCGGAAGGGCCGCCCGGAGATGAGGTGGATGTTGTTGCGCACCGCGAACGCGGCCGGCTGCACGCCGCGCAGCGGCACGTTGGCGTCGGTGTGGGTGGTGCGCTTGGGCAGGCTCACCACCACGTAGAGCTCGGAGGACGCCGTCTCGCCCTGCCCCGTGCGCCCGACCCCGGGCCCGTCGGCGATGATGCGCGCGTTGTCCCGCGAGATGCCGCTCATCATCTCGGAGTCGCTGCCACCGCGCATGACGATGACGCCGCCGGGCGAGCCGGTCGCCGCGAGCGTCGCATGGAAGCCCTCGGCGATCGACAGCACCGCCACGAAGACCATCACCACGCCGGCCACCCCGAACACCGTCGCCGCCGAGGAGCCGCGGCGCTGGCCGATCGTGCGCAGGTTGAGCAGGGTCACCGCCCACACCTGGGAGAACCATCGCAAGAGTCCCATCGTTCAAACCCTCCGCAAGGCGTCGACGATGCGCAGCCGCATCGCCTGCCAGGCCGGCAGCGCGCCGGTGGCCAGACCGAGCGCGACGGCGAGACCGATCCCCAGCGCAAAGTCCCGCCCCGGCAGGTAGAAGACCGGCAGGAAGCCGCCGGTCGGATCGCCCCCCGAGGTCGCGAGCTTCGCCAGGCCAAGGCCCAAACCGCCCGCCACCAGCGCCAGCAGGCACGATTCGAAAAGCACCAGCCGCATCACCAGGCCGTCGCCGTAGCCGAGCGTCTTGAGCACCGCCAGCTCGCTGGTACGCTCGCGCACCGACTGCGCCATGGTGTTGCCGGCCACCAGCAGCAGGGTGAAGAAGACCGCCGAGACGATGCCGGTGATGATCGCCCCGATGTCGCCAGCCTGCTTGGCAAAGCCCTCGGCAAAGGCCTTCTCGGTCGAGGTCTTGGTCTCGGCGTGGGAGTTGGCGAACAGCGCGTCGATCTGGTCGACGATGCGCTGGGCATGCTGGGGATCGCTGATGCGGATGATGTACCAACCCACCTGGTTGGTGGTGAAGGCGGCTTCCTTCAGATAGTCGTACTGAAAGAACAGAGCGCTGGTGTCGAAGCCCTTGGGGGCGTCGTAGATGCCGTCGACGGTGAAGTCCCAGGTGCGCCCGCCGTCGAGCTTGGTGTAGATCGTCGAGAGGATCGGGATGCGGTCGCCCACCTTGAAGCCGAAGCGGTCGGCGGTGACCCTGCCGACGATGGCGCCGGTGCGGTCGCCCAGCCAGGCCTTCTTCTGGCCCTCCGGCAGCTGGATCTCGGGATAGATGTCCAGGTAGGTGACCGGATCGACCCCCATGCGCGGGAAGAAGTTCTTGGGGTCCTTGTAGATGCCGCCGAACCAGTTGGCGTGGGTCACCTCGCGCACTCCCGGCACCCTGGCGATCTGGTCGCCGTAGGAGATCGGCAGCGGCTGGATGATCGACACCTTGTGGGTGACCGCCAGCCGGTCGGCGCCGGTGACGTCCACGCCGGCGCTGAAGGCCAGGCGGATGGCCGCCAGGATGCCGAAGAGCAGGAAGGAGATCACGATCGAGAGCGCGGTGAAGGTGGTCCTCACCTTGCGGCGCCCGAGGTTCTTCCACACCAGCGGCAGGAATCTCATGCCGCCGGCTCCGTGGTGAGCGTGCCCTTGTCGAGATACAGCGTGCGGCGGGCGTGCGCCGCGGCGTGCGGGTCGTGGGTGACCATGACGATGGTCTTGCCGTGCGCCGTGTTGAGCGCCTGCAGCAGGCTCAGGATCTCGTCGCCGGACTTGCGGTCGAGGTCGCCGGTGGGCTCGTCGCAGAGCAGCAGGGTGGGGTCGGTGACGATGGCGCGGGCGATGCCGACGCGCTGCTCCTGGCCGCCCGAGAGCTGGCGCGGGTAATGCTCCGCCCGGTCGGAAAGGCCCACCACTTCGAGCGCGGTGGCGGCGTGGCGCCGGCGCTCCGCCTTCGACAGCGAGGTGAGCAGCAGCGGCAGCTCGACGTTGCGCTCGGCCGTCAGCACCGGCAGCAGGTTGTAGAACTGGAAGACGAAACCGACGTGCTGCGCCCGCCAGCGCGCCAGCTGGCTGTTGGAAAGGCTGTCGATGGCGTCGCCGCCCACCTCCACCGAGCCTGAGCTCGGCCGATCCAGGCCGCCGATCAGGTTGAGCAGGGTGGTCTTGCCCGAGCCCGAGGGTCCCATCAGCGCCAGGAAGTCGCCTCGCGGGATGTCCAGGCTGAGCCCATTCAGGATGTCCAGGCGCTCGCCGCCCCGCCGGTAGAACTTGTGCACGTCGCGCACCCGTACCAGGGTGTCATTGTCGGTCATTCGCTCACCTCTCCGCGGCGGGATTCCCGCCCGCTGGCTGCCACCACGTTACCGGACGACCACCTTGCGGCCCTCGGCCAGGTCCGGCGGCGCGTCCACCACCACCTGCTCTCCCGGGGTCAGGCCGGCGATCACCGCCGCCTCGTCGCCCGGCGACGCCGCGATCCGCACCGCGCGCCGCTCGACGCGGTCGCCGTGCACCACGAACGCCACCAGCTGGCCATGGTCCTGGCGCAGCGCGGCCCGCGCCACGCGCGCCTGTGCGCGGCCCTGCTCGGTTGCCCCGAGGGCGCCCGCCGCGGTGCTCTCGGTGCTCTCGGTGTTCTCGGCCAGGAACGCCACCTTGACCCCCATGTCGGGCAGGATGCGGGGGTCGAGGTGGTCGAAGGCCAGGCGCACCTTGACCGTCGCCTTCTGGCGGTCGGCGGAAGGAACGACGGCGATCACCGTCGCCGGGATGCGCCAGTCGGGATAGGCGTCGAGCACCGCCTCGGCGTGCTGGCCCGACTTGACGCGGTTGATGTAGCCCTCGTTGACGTCGACGTCGATCTCGAGCGAGGCCATGTCCACCAGGGTGCCGATGCCGGTGCGGGTGAAGCCGCCGCCCGCCGAGATCGGCGAGATCATCTCGCCCGGCTGCGCGTCCTTGGTGGTGATGACGCCGGCGAACGGCGCCCGAATGATGGTGTCGTCGGCATCCTGGCGCCGCGCCGCCACCTCGCGCGCCGCCACCTCCACCTGCTGGCGGCCGAGCGCCAGGCGGGCGGCATAGGAGTCGGCGTCGGCATCCGCCACGTCGGCGTCGTTCTGGCTGCTGGCGCCGCTGTCGAGCAGCCGGTGCTGACGCCGGCGGGTGATGGTGGCCTGCCGCAGCCGCACCTCGTTCTCGTCGAGAGCGCTGCGGGCCTGGACGAGCTGGGCCTGGGCGAGCGCCAGGGCGGCGTCCTGCGTCTTGCTGTCGAGGCGCGCCAGGACCTGTCCCGCCTTGACCTCCATCCCTTCCTCGATCAGCAGGTCGACGACCTTGCCGGTCACCTTCGACGACACGGTGGCCTGGCGGCGGGCGGTGACGTAGCCGGTGGCGTTGAGCACGGCGCCCGCCGCCGCGCCGCCGGCCGGGTGCACGGTCGTCACCCGCACCGGCAGGAGGTTGGGACGCGACAGCCAGACGAGGGCCAGCGCGACGACCGCCGGCACGGCGCCGGCAGCGATCCAGCGCCCGCGGCGAGGCGCCGGCACCGCCTTCTGTCCGCGGTCGATGCGCAGGCCTTCGAGGGTGGTCTGGTCGGTGCTCATGGTCGTCTCCAGCGTCCTTCCGGGGATCCGGATCTCTGGGCCTCCGTGGCTCTCGTGCGTCTGGTTGCCCGCGCCCGCCTCCTGTAACCGGTGGCAGCCAGGCAGAGTACGTGCGGGGGAACGGTTAGTTCAACCTGGGAGTCGCCGCCGGACGCCTGCCGGCCTCGCGGACCGCGCGGAAGGCGTCATTCTCGCACACCTCGAACCAGGGTGTCGCGGGCTCAACGGGAGCGACGAGGAACGGGCGCCGCCGGGCGTACGCCGGCTCGTCCGCGCTCGCCCAGGGCGCGGCCGAGGGCTTCGAGGCTGTCCAGGTTGTGGACCGGGCGATGCTCGTCGACGTGGGGGAGGAGCGCGCGCACGCCCTGGGCGCGGGGCGAGAAGCCCTCCCAGCGAAGCAGCGGATTGAGCCAGACCAGGCGCCGGCAGGAGCGGTGGAGGCGGTCGGCCTCGGCGGCCAGGCCCGGTTCGGGATCGCGGTCCAGGCCGTCGGTGACCAGCAGCACCACCGCGCCGTGGCCGAGGACGCGCCGCGACCAGGCGCGGTTGAACTCGTGCAGGCAGGCGCGCAGGCGGGTGCCGCCCGCCCAGTCCATCACCTCGCGGCCGCAGCGCGCCAGCGCCTCGTCGGGGTCGCGCCGGCGGAGCAGGCGCGTCACCTGGGTCAGCCGCGTGGCGAACAGGAAGGCGTGGACCCGCCCGCGGGCCGCCAGCAGGGCGTGCAGGAAGTGCAGCAGCATCTCGGAGTAGCGCCCCATCGATCCCGAGATGTCGCACAGCACGACCAGCGGCGGCGGCCGGCGGACGCGCGAGCGGAAGCGCAGCGGCGCCAGATCGCCGAACGTCCTGCGGCTGTCGCGCGCGGTGCGGGCGAGATCGATCTGGTCGCCGTGGGGATCGGGCGCGAAGCGTCGCGTGCGGACCGGCCGCGGCGCCACCGCCAAGCGGGCGACCAGCCGCCGGGCGCGGGCGAGCTCGGCGGCGCTCATCTGCTCGAAGTCGCGGGTGCGCAGGACCTCGTCGGCGGAGAAGGTGAGCGCGGCGTCGATCTCGACCCGGTCGGCCAGGCCGGGGCGCTGGCCCCGTGCCGGTCCGGCCGGCTGGTGCCACGCCTCGGCGAGCCGCCGCGACACCGCCGGCGCTCGCGGCAGCCGCAGGTGCGGCAGCATCTGCGCCAAGGCGGGCTCGACGCCCTGCGGATCGCGCCAGAATAGCCGGAAGGCCTGGTCGAAGAGGTCGCGGTCCTCCGGCCGCTTGACCAGCACGGCGTGCAGCGCCCAGTAGAGCTCGCCGCGGCGCAGCACGTCGACGGCGGCGGCGGCGGCCAGGGCGTCGAGGCCGCTCGCCGGCCCGAGGCGCAGGCCGGCGCGCCGCAGCAGGCGGGTGAAATGAATCACATTGGCGCCCAGCTGCGAGCCGGTCGCCGCGCCGCCGTGGTCGCCGCTCACCCGGCCAGCAGCTCCTGCACCGCCCGGCCCGCCACCTTCTCGATGTCGTCCTGGTACTTGAGCAACACGCCGAGGGTCGCGTCGACGGTCGCGGCATCCAGGGAGACGCGGTCGAGAGCGACCAGGGCGCGCGCCCAGTCGATGGTCTCGGCGACTCCGGGCAGCTTGAACAGGTCGGCGCCGCGCAGCCGCTGCACGAAGCGCACGACCTGCTCGGCGAGCTCGGCGGCCAGGTCGGGAGCGCGCAGGCGCAGGATCTCCAGCTCGCGGGCGGCGTCCGGATAGCCGATCCAATGGTAGAGGCAACGGCGCTTGAGCGCGTCGTGGACCTCGCGGGTGCGATTGGAGGTGAGCACCACGACCGGCGGCGAGGCCGCACGCACCGTGCCCAGCTCCGGGATGGTGACCTGGAAGTCGCTCAGGATCTCGAGCAGGAAGGCCTCGAACGGCTCGTCGGTGCGGTCGATCTCGTCGATCAGCAGCACCGGCGGCCCCGCCGCCGCGGGCTCGAGCGCCTGCAGCAGGGGGCGCTTGAGCAGGAAGCGCTGGTCGAAGATGTCGCGGGCGAGCCGGGAGCGCCCCTCGGCGCCGGTCTCGCCGCCCAGCTCCGCCAGCCGGATCTCGAGCATCTGCCGCGGATAGTTCCACTCGTAGAGCGCCGCCGCGGCGTCCAGGCCCTCGTAGCATTGCAGGCGAATGAGCCGCCGGCCCAGGGTCTCGGCGAGGACCTTGGCGACCTCGGTCTTGCCGACGCCCGCCTCGCCCTCGAGCAGCAGCGGACGGCCCAGCCGAAGGGCCAGGAACACCGCGGTCGCCAGGCTCTCGTCGGCGACGTAGCGCCCCGCGGCCAGCAGCCGGCGCGCCTCGTCGACGGTGGCCGGCTGGTCCACCGCTAGATGCAGGCCTGGATGGCGCGGCGCGCCATCACCGTCACCAGGTGCGCCCGGTACTCGGCGCTCGCCTCGCCGTCGGACCGCAGCTCGGCGGGCGTGGCGGCGGCGGAGCCCGTGGCTGCCACATCGGCCACATCGGCCGCATCGGGCGTGAAGCGCGTCGTCAGCGCCGCCTCCAGCGCCGGCAGGCGGAACGCCCGGTGCCCGGCGCCGGTGACCGCGACGCGGACGCCCGCCGCGGTCCTGGCGACCATGACGCCCACCACGGCGTACTTCGACGCCCGATGGGGGAACTTGGCATAAGCGCAGCGCTCGGGCACCGGAAAGTGCACGGCGGTGATGATCTCGTCGGCCGCCAGCGCGGTGGTGAAGAGGCCGGTGAAGAAGTCGTCGGCCGCGATGCGGCGGCGGTCGGTCTCGATCGTCGCTGCCAGGGCGAGCACCGCCGCGGGGTAGTCGGCTGCCGGGTCGGCGTGCGCCAGCGAGCCGCCGATGGTGCCGCGGTTGCGGACCTGGGCGTCGCCGATGCCGGCGGCCAGGGCAGCCAGCCCCGGGATGAGCCGCCGCACCTCCGGCGAGGTGCTCACCTCGTCATGGGTGACCAGCGCGCCGATGGTCAGGGTACCCTTTTCGGCGGCGCCGATCTCCCGCAGGCCGCCGCCAGCGGCCGCCAGCGACACCAGGTCGGAGGGTTCTGCCAGGCCGAGCTTCATCACCGGCAGCAGGCTCTGGCCGCCGGCCAGCAGCTTGGCGGATTCGTTGGCTCCCAGCAGCGTCGCCGCCTCGGCCACCGACGACGGGCGATGGAATGCAAAGTCTTTCATCGGCCACCTCCGCTCGCGCCTGCCTGCCGGATCGCCCGCCAGACCTTCTCGGGGGTCGCCGGCATGCTGATGTCGGTGACGCCGAGCGGCTCCAGGGCGTCGATCACCGCATTGATCACCGCCGGCGGCACGCCGATCGCGCCCACCTCGCCGACGCCCTTGACCCCGATCGGGTTGTGGGTGCAGGGGGTGGAGTGGTTGCCGACGCGGAACATCGGCAGATCCGCGGCGCGCGGCATGCAGTAGCTCATGAAGGATCCGGTCAGCAGCTGCCCGGCCGAATCGTAGACGCACTCCTCGTAGAGCGCCTGCCCGATGCCGTGCGCCAGGCCGCCGTGGGCCTGGCCATCGACGATCATCGGGTTGATGATGACCCCGACGTCGTCGGCGATGGCGACGTCCACCACCTCGACCACCCCGGTCTCCGGATCCACCTCGACCTCGACGGTATGGCAGCCGGCGGGGAAGGTGAAGTTCTTGGGATCGTAGAAGGCCGAGTCCTCGAGCCCCGGCTCCACCGTCTCGATCGGGTAGTTGTGCGGCACGTAGGCGGCGAAGGCGACCTCGGCGAAGGTCTTCTCGCGGTCGGTGCCGGCGACGCGGAAGCTGCCGCCGGAGAACTCGATGTCGGCGACGCTCGCCTCGAGCAGGTGGGCTGCGATCTTGCGCCCCTTGTCGACGATCTTGTCCATCGCCTTGACGATCGCCGAGCCGCCGACCGCCGCCGACCGCGAGCCGTAGGTCCCCATGCCGAAGGGGATGCGGTCGGTGTCGCCGTGGACCACCTCGATGCTCTCGAAGGGCACGCCGAGCTGCTCGGCGACCAGCTGCGCGAAGGTGGTCTCGTGCCCCTGGCCGTGGCTGTGCGTGCCGGTGAAGACGGTCACGCTCCCCGTCGGATGGACGCGCACGGTGGCCGCCTCGTACAGCCCGGCGCGGGCGCCGAGCGCGCCCACCAGCGCCGACGGCGCGATCCCGCAGGCCTCGATGTAGGTCGAGATGCCGAAGCCGCGCAGCTTGCCGCGCGCCCGCGCCGCCGCCTTGCGCTCGGCGAGCCGGGGGTAGTCGATCGCCGCCAGCGCCAGGTCGAGCGTGGCGTCGTAGTCGCCGGTGTCGTACTGCAGGGCGACGGCGGTCTGGTAGGGGAACTGGTCGGGCCGGATGAAGTTGCGCCGCCGCAGCTCGACGCGATCGGCGCCGGTCTCGCGCGCCGCCTTGTCCACCAGCCGCTCGAGCAGGTAGGAGGCCTCGGGGCGGCCGGCGCCGCGGACCGCGTCGACCGGCACGGTATGGGTGAAGATCGCCTTGACCTCGGCGTAGATGGCGGGGATGGCGTAGGGGCCCGAGAGCAGGGTGGCGTACAGGTAGGTCGGGACCGCCGGCGCGAAGGTCGAGAGGTAGGCGCCCAGGTTGGCGAGCGTGTGGACGCGCAGCGCCAGGAACTTGCCGCTTTCGTCGAGCGCCAGCTCGGCATGGGAGATGTGGTCGCGGCCGTGGGCGTCGGAGAGGAAGGACTCGCTGCGCTCGGCGGTCCACTTGACCGGCCGTCCCACCCGCCGGGACGCCCAGAGCACCAGCAGCTCCTCGGCGTAATGGAAGATCTTCGACCCGAAGCCGCCGCCGACGTCGGGCGCCACGACGCGCAGCTTGTGCTCCGGCACCTTGAGGGTGAAGGCGCCGAGCAACAGCCGCGTCAGGTGCGGGTTCTGCGAGGTGGTGTAGAGGGTGTAGCGGTCCTCGACCGGGTCGAAATGGCCGTTGGCGGCGCGCGGCTCGATGGCGTTGGGCGCCGTGCGGTTGTTGACCACGTCGATGCCGACCACGCGGTGGGCGCCGGCGAAGGCGGCGTCGGTGGCGGCGGCGTCGCCCAGGTGCCAGTCGAAGCAGACGTTGCCCGGCGCCTCGTCCCAGACCAGGGCGGCGGGGGAGTGGGAGTTGCCGGTTGCGTCGCGCAGGTTGGCGACCGCCGGCAGCGGCTGGTAATCCACCTCGACCAGCTTCGCCGCCTCCTTGGCCTCGTCCCTGGTCTCGGCGATCACCATCGCCACCGGATCGCCGGCGTGCCGCACCTTGCCCTGCGCCAGCGCCGGGTGCGGCGGCTCGACCATGTTCGAGCCGTCCTTGTTCTTGATCTGCCAGCCGCACGGGATGCCGCCCAGCCCGTCGGCGGCGACGTCGTCGCCGGTCAGCACCGCGAGCACGCCCGGCGCCGCCAGCGCCCGCGAGGCGTCGATGCCGCGGATCGCCGCATGGGCGTGCGGCGAGCGCACGAACACCGCCCAGCTCTGCCACGGCAGCTGGATGTCGTCGGTGTAGCGGCCCTTGCCGAGCAGGAAGCGGCGGTCCTCGCGGCGCGCGACCGATGCCCCCATGCCCTGGGGATGGTGGCGGCCGGCGGCGGCGCTCATGCCGCACCTCCCAGGCCGGCGGCCTTGGCTGCCGGGGCGGGGATGCCGGCGGGGTCGCCGCCCGACCCTGCCTCCGGCGCGGCGCTCATCGCCGCCGCCGCCTCGAGCACCGCCCTGACGATGTTGTGGTAGCCGGTGCAGCGGCAGAGGTTGCCCTCGAGCCAGTGGCGGACGTCGTCCTCGGAGGGCCGCGGGTTGCGCCGCACCAGCTCGGTGGCGCTCATCACCATCCCGGGGGTGCAGAAGCCGCACTGCAAGCCGTGGCAGGCGTGGAAGGCCGCCTGCATCGGATGCAGCGCCACGGCCTGCGCGGCCGCGGTGGGAGAGCCGGCCGCCGGCGAGGTGGCCGCCAAGCCCTCGATCGTGGTCACCGCGGCGCCCGCGGCCTCCACCGCCAGCATGGCGCAGCTCTTGACCGATTTGCCGTCGACCCAGACCGTGCAGGCGCCGCACTGGCTGGTGTCGCAACCCACGTGTGTGCCGGTGAGCCGCAGCCGGTCGCGCAGCAGCTCGACCAGCAGCAGCCGCGGTTCCACGTCCAAGACGTGGGTCCGTCCATTGACCGTCAGGTCGATCCTGGTCATAACCCTCCCCGCGCCAAGCGGCCCGCAGGGCCGCGCCATACCGTCGATGGCCCGCCAGGGCCGCGCCATGCCGCCCGCGTCGCCGAAGTCGCCCCATGCCTCGGAAGCCGCGATTCGCCGGCGCCAAGTTTAGACTACCGCCCGGGCTTCGGCCCGCGCAAGGCCGCGCACCGGTTGGGAGGTGGACCGCGATCCGCGCAGGAGCCCCCCTTGCCGCGCGGCTCGCCACGTCATATCCTCTTGCCGGTTTCCAATCGTCGGTTCACCGGTGGGCGCGGTCTCGGGCAGCTTCAGGATTCAGGGGCGCGCGTGTACCTCGGAATGGGAGGGAGAAGACATGGCTCGAGTGGCTCTCGGTCTCGTGTTGGCTGGCTTGCTCGTGGCCGCCGCACCCGCGGCGGCGGTGATCTGCACCATCGACGCGGTGCCGGCGGCGACGCTGCTGCTGCCCTACTTCGAGGTGGATCTGAACAACCCGAACGGGCTCACCACCCTGTTCTCGGTCAACAACGCCTCGGCCACCGCGGTGCTGGTCCACACCGTCATCTGGTCGGACCTGTCGGTGCCGGTGCTCGACTTCAACATCTACCTGACCGGCTATGACGTGCAGTCGGTCAACCTGCGCGACATCATCGTCGACGGCAACCTGCCGCAGACCGCCTCGGCGGGCCAGGATCCGGCCGATACCATCAGCCCGAAGGGCTCCTTCTCGCAGGACATCAACTTCGCCAGCTGCAACGGCGAGCTGCCGCCGCCGGCGCTGCCGGCGTTCTTCATCGCCCACCTCGAGGCGGCGTTGACCGGCAATGCTTCGGCGGTGCTCAAGGGCAACTGCGCCGGCCAGCTGATCGGCGACAACATCGCCCGCGGCTACATCACCATGGACACGGTCAACAACTGCTCGCTGCGGTTCCCGGGCGACGTCGGCTACTTCGCGGCCGGCGGCGCCGGCGACGTGACCAACCAGAACGTCCTCTGGGGCGACTGGTTCATCGTCAATGCGGCGCAGAACTTCGCCGAGGGCTCCGACCTGGTGCACATCGAGGCGGCGCCGGGCGTCGGCGTCGACGGCCTGACCCCCACCAACCCGGCGACCACGACCTCTGGCCGCTATACCTTCTACGGCCGCTACGACGCCTGGACCGCGGTGGACAACCGCGAGCCGCTGGCCACCGAGTTCGCCGCCCGCTACCTGAACGGCGGCGCCTTCAGCGCCGGCACCTCGCTGCTGGTGTGGCGCGACTCGAAGGTCAACCAGGGGCCGTTCACCTGCCCGGCGACCGCCGGCGTGCAGCCCCCCTGGTACCCGCTCGGCCAGGAAGGCATCGTCATCTTCGACGAGCAGGAGCATCCGTCGGTGCCGCAGACCTTCCCGTTCTCGCCGCAGCCGCCGAACTCGTCGACGATCCCGTTCCCGGCCGAGACGCAGCGCACGCAGGTGGGCGGCGCCAGCTTCCCGCTGCCGGCCGGCTTCGACTTCGGCTGGCTGTTCCTGGACCTGAACACGACGGTGGCGGCGGCAGGCGCCAACCCGCCGGTCGATCCAGGTGCGGCCCAGGCCTGGGTGGTCTACACGCTGGCTTCGAACGGCCAGTTCGGGGTCGGCATCGACGCCATCCGCCTCGACAGCGCCTGCGCGGCCAACCATTTCTTCCCGGGAGAGGTCTCCTCGTCCCTGCGCTTCAAGCAGGACGTCGCGGACATGGCAGGCGCCAGCGACGGCCTGCTGAAGCTGCGCCCGGTCACCTTCCGCTACCAGCCGGTCTACGACGACGGCTCCAACGTGCTGCAGTACGGCCTGATCGCCGAGGAGGTGGCGAAGGTCTACCCCGGCATGGTGCAGCTCGACTCGACCGGCAAGCCGCTCGCGGTGCGCTACAACTTCCTCGACGCGATGATGCTCGAACAGGTCCAGAAGCAGCATGCGACGATCGCGGAGCAGGCGGCCAGGATCGAGGCCCAGCAGCGTCAGATCGACGACCTGACGAAGCGTCAGGCCACCGTCGACGCGCTCCGCGACCAGCTCGAACGGCTGGCGCAGACGGTCAAGGCGCAGCAGGAAGCGATGGGCCACCAGCGGTGATCGGCCGCGGCGGCTCCTGATCTCGTCAGTCAACGGAAGGAGGCAAATTCATGGCTCGAGTGGCTCTCGGTCTGGTGTTGGCTGGATTGCTGGTGGCCGCCGCACCCGCTGCGGCGGTGATCTGCACCATCGACGCGGTGCCGGCGGCGACGCTGCTGCTGCCCTACTTCGAGGTGGACCTGAACAACCCGAACGGGCTCACCACCCTGTTCTCGGTCAACAACGCCTCGGCCACCGCGATCCTGGTCCACACCGTCATCTGGTCGGACCTGTCGGTACCGGTGCTCGACTTCAACATCTACCTGACCGGCTATGACGTGCAGTCGGTCAACCTGCGCGACATCATCGTCGACGGCAACCTGCCGCAGACCGCCTCGGCGGGCCAGGACCCGACCGACACCATCAGCCCGAAGGGCTCCTTCTCGCAGGACATCAACTTCGCCAGCTGCAACGGCGAGCTGCCGCCGCCGGCGCTGCCGGCGTTCTTCATCGCCCACCTCGAGGCGGCGTTGACCGGCAATGCCTCGGCGGTGCTCAAGGGCAACTGCGCCGGCCAGCTGATCGGCGACAACATCGCCCGCGGCTACATCACCATGGACACGGTCAACAACTGCTCGCTGCGCTTCCCGGGCGACGTCGGCTACTTCGCGGCCGGCGGCGCCGGCGACGTGACAAACCAGAACGTCCTCTGGGGCGACTGGTTCATCGTCAATGCGGCGCAGAACTTCGCCGAGGGCTCCGACCTGGTGCACATCGAGGCGGCGCCGGGCGTCGGCGTCGACGGCCTGACGCCGACCAATCCGGCGACCACGACCTCCGGCCGCTACACCTTCTACGGCCGCTACGACGCCTGGACCGCGGTGGACAACCGCGAGCCGCTGGCCACCGAGTTCGCCGCCCGCTACCTCAACGGCGGCGCCTTCAGCGCCGGCACCTCGCTGCTGGTGTGGCGCGACTCGAAGGTCAACCAGGGGCCGTTCACCTGCCCGGCGACCCCCGGCGTGCAGCCGCCCTGGTACCCACTCGGCCAGGAGGCCATCGTCATCTTCGACGAGCAGGAGCATCCGTCGGTGCCGCAGACCTTCCCGTTCTCGCCGCAGCCGCCGAGCGGGTCGACGATCCCGTTCCCGGCCGAGACGCAGCGCACGCAGGTGGGTGGCGCCAGCTTCCCGCTGCCGGCCGGCTTCGACTTCGGCTGGCTGTTCCTGGATCTGAACACGACGGTGGCGGCGGCGGGCAACAATCCGCCGGTCGATCCGGCCGCGGCCCAGGCCTGGGTGGTGTACACGCTGGCTTCGAACGGCCAGTTCGGGGTCGGCATCGACGCCATCCGACTCGACAGCGCCTGCGCCGCCAGCCACATCTTCCCCGGCGAGTTGATCTCCTCGCAGCGCTTCAAGCAGGACGTCGCGGACATGGCAGGCGCCAGCGACGACCTGCTGAAGCTGCGCCCGGTCACCTTCCGCTACCAGCCGGTCTACGACGACGGCTCCAACGTGCTGCAATACGGCCTGATCGCCGAAGAGGTGGCGAAGGTCTACCCCGGGATGGTGCGGCTCGACTCGACCGGCAAGCCGCTCGCGGTGCGCTACAACTTCCTCGACGCGATGCTGCTCGAGCAGGTCCAGAAGCAGCATGCCAAGCTCGACGAGCAGTCGGCGAAGATCGAGGCCCAGCAGCGCCAGATCGACGAGCTGAACAAGCGCCAGGCGGAAGTCGACGCCTTGCGGCAGCAGCTCGACCGGTTGACGCAGGCGGTCGGAGCCGTGCAGACGGCTGGCGCGGCGGGCCACCACTAGAGACGGAGACCAGCACCGGCGGCGGGACCGTCATCACGGCTCCCGCCGCCGCGTTGCCGCCATGGCCCGGAAAGAAGCTACCCCCGGTGCCAGGGCACCGGGTGGTGGGTTGGTCGACCCACCACTCGGTTTCCTGGTTTCCTGTTTTTGGCCTGGTTGCTACCGGCTGCCCGGCTTTGGCAAGTAGCGGTCGCGGAGCCGCAGCTGGCGCGAGTCACGAGGCATCTCGGCGCCGCGGATGAAGACGCGCTCGGCGGCCGAGGTCAGCTCGAGCGGGTCGCCATCCCAGATCACCAGGTCGGCGTCCTTGCCCGCCGCGATGGTGCCATAGTCGTCGAGGCCCCAGATGCGGGCCGGATTGACCGTCATCGCCGCCAGAGCAGTCTCCCAGGGCAGGCCGTACGCCACCGCGTTGCCGGCCGCCTGCCGCAGGTTGCGCGAGTTGTGGGAGTCGCCGGTGGCGAAGGCCAGGGTCACGCCGGCGCGCGCCAGCCGGGCGGCGTTCTCGAGCGTCGCTCCCAGCGTTTCGAAGCTCTGCGGCAGGTTGCTGAGCGGGCTGACCAGCACCGGCACGTGCGCGGCGGCGATCTCGCCGGCCACCTCCCAGCCTTCCGCCACCCCGGCGAGGATCAGCCGGAGCTTCAGCTCCCGCCCCAGCTCGAGCATCTGCTCGATGTCGCTCGCCCGGTTCACCGCCACCACCAGCGGCTGCTGGCCGCGGGCCACCGGCAGCAGCGCCTCGAGGTCGAGGCGGGGCAGCGAGTAGGGCCGCCGCGCCGCGCGGTCGTAGTCGGCGCGGTGGGCATCGTAGTCGAGGGCGTCGCGCAACGCGGTGCGCAGGTGGATGGCCGCGGCCCCGCGCGTGCCGCCGGCCACGCGCGCGCCGGCCTCGCCGAGCGCCGCGAACTGTGCCACCGACCGCCGCACCACGATCCCGGGCGCGCCGCCGAGCGCGATCACCGCCCCCTGGCCCAGGAAAAGGTTCTTGCCGGCGTCCGGCACGCCGGGCGCCGAGATGGCGCGGGTGATTCCCTCGACGCGGTTGATCGGGATCAGCATCGAGCGCGGGTTGATGCCTTCGGCGACGTCGAACGCCGCCGACAGCTGGGGGTCCAGGTTGGTGGCGTCCTCGGTGTCGTCGACGGCGTTGACCTCGACCAGGCCGAGCTGGGTCAACGAATCGAGCAGTCCCGGGGTGACCACCTTGCCGGCGGCGTCGATGCGGCGGGCGCCGGCCGGGATGGCGATGCCGGTGCCGACCGCCTGGATGCGGCCGCCGGCCAGGATCACGGTGGCGTCGTGCAGGGTCCCCGCGGGCCCCATGGTATGGACCGTGGCGCCGGTGATGGCGACGGTCTCCTGGGCGGTGAGCGGCGCCGCGCCGGGCGCGCCCCCGGCGGCCGCCGGAGTGGCCGGGCTCGAGGTGATCGCCGGCGGCGGCGGCGCGGACGTGGGCGGCTGGGATGCCGCAGCGGCCGGAGCCGGCGGGGCATCGCGCAGGCCGAGCTCGAAGTCGGTCACCGGCTGATGGCGCGGGTCGCTCCGGTCGTACATCAGAGCGCCGTCGATGAAAACCTTCTCGGCGCGGCTGTAGACCGTGAAGGGGTTGGCGCTCCACACCACCACGTCGGCCATCTTGCCGGTTTCGAGCGAGCCGGTCTGGCGGTCGATGCCGAGCGAGCGCGCCGGATTGATGGTGAGCCAGCGGACCGCCTCCTCGGGCGGGATGACGATGCCGGCACGGGCGCCGGCGGCCATCGCCTTGGCCGCTTCCTGGTTGAGGCGCTGGATGCCTTCCGCGGAATCGGAATGGACCACCGCGCAGGCGCCCGCCTGGTGCACCAGGGCGATGTTCTCGCGGATGCCGTCGAGCGCCTCCATCTTGAAGCCCCACCAATCGGCCCACATGTCGGCGCAGATGCCGTTGGCGGCAAGCACGCCGCCGATCTTGTAGGCCTCGACCGCGTGGTGGAAGGCGGCGATGTGGTAGCCGAACTCGTGCGCGATGTCGATCATCTCGAGCATCTCGTCGGCCCGGTAGCAGTGGTTCTGGACCAGGATCTTGCCGTCCAGCACCCCGACCAGCGTCTCGAGGCCCAGGTCGCGGTCGGGCGGGTCGGCGTCCTTGCCGTGCGCCTTCTTGTCGTTGTACTCGCGCCACTTGTCGCGGTAGCGCACGGCGCGGATCCAGGCCTCGCGGTAACCGGCGACGTTGCCCATGCGGGTGGACGGCGCCCGGCCGCGGTCGCCGTAGACCCGCTTGGGGTTCTCGCCGCATGCCATCTTCAGGCCCTGAGGGGCGCCGGGGAACTTCATCGCGTCGACGCCCAGGGCGGGCACGTTCTTGATCGTGATGCTGCGGCCGCCGAACAGGTTGGCCGAGCCGGGCAGGATCTGCATGGTGGTGACGCCGCCGGCGAGCGCCAGCGGAAACTGCGGGTCCTGCGGCCAGACCGAGTGCTCGGCCCAGACCTCGGCGGTGTCCGGGTTGGTGGCCTCGTTGCCGTCGGCGTTGGCCGCCACCGCCGGCGACGCGTAAACGCCGAGGTGGGAGTGGGGATCGATGATGCCGGGGGTCACCCACCTGCCGGTGGCATCCACCACCTCGGCGCCGGCGGCACCAGGGGCGGCGGCCACCGCGGCGTCGGGACCGATAGCGGCGATCTTGCCGTCGCGCAGCAGCAGCGACGCGCCTTCGAGCCGCTGGCCGGTGGCGGTGAGCACCGTGGCATGCGCGATCAGCACCGGCGCCGAAGGGCGCCGTTGATAGCTCGACGGGTAGGGGCTCGGCGGCGAGGCCGGGTCGCTGGCGCCGGCGGCGGTCCCGGCGGCGGCGGGGGAGGCAGTGGCAGCCGGGCCTCCGGCCGAGGAGGCGCCGGTCAAGGCGGGGGACAGCACGAAGGCGGCAGCGGCAATCAGAGCCGCGGCCGCGCCGCGAGCGGAGTTCGACATCCTCACACCTCCCTGGGGTACGGTCATCCGGCGCGGGATCGTAGCATGCGGGCTACCCGCCGAAGGCGGCGAGGATGGCCGCCAGCAGGCAGGCCCAGGCCACCGCCCAGCGCCGCAGGTAGGGGCGGCCGAGCAGGCGCGACAGGTGAGCGAAGGTCAGCGCCAGCAGCAGGGCGCAGGCGGCGTGCGCGGTGACGGAGACCGAGGAGATGGCGTCGGATGCCTGCATGTGCCGGCCGGCTCAGGCCAGCCGGCATGCTAGCATTCCGAAAGACCTCGTCCGTCCTGCGCCACCGGCGCGGCGTGACGTCTTCCAGCGAGTTTCCGGAGGACCGGCATGACTATCTCCGTCCTGGATCGGGACGCCTCGGACCGTTCTCCTGCCGCGCCAGGATCGGCCGCCGGCGCGGCCGCGTTCAGCCGCGAGGAGGCGCTCCACGACTACCGCATCGCTTGCGAGAGCCGCCAGGCGAGCCTGATCGGCCGCCGCGAGGTGCTCACCGGCAAGGCCAAGTTCGGCATCTTCGGCGACGGCAAGGAGGTGGCGAACCTGGCGCTGGCGAAGGTGCTGCGCAAGGGCGATTTCCGCTCGGGCTACTACCGCGACCAGACGATGATGTTCGCGCTCGGCCTGCTCACCATCGAGGAGTTCTTCGCCCAGCTCTACGCCAATCCCGACCTCGGTCTCGAGCCCTGCTCCGGCGGGCGCTCGATGAACGCTCATTTCGCGACCTGCCTGGTCAACGCCGACGGCAGCTTCCGCAACCTTGCCGAGCTGATCAACTCGGCCGCCGACCTGTCGCCGGTGGCCGCCCAGATGCCGCGTCTGGCCGGGCTCGCCTACGCCTCGCGCCTGTACCGCGAGCTGCCGGAGCTGCAGGCGGTCGCAGGGTTCTCGCACCACGGCGACGAGGTGGCGTTCGGCACCATCGGCAACGCCAGCTGCGCCGAGGGCCTGTTCTGGGAGACCATCAACGCGGTCGGCGTGCTGCAAGCGCCGATGGTGCTGTCGATCTGGGACGACGGCTACGGCATCTCCGTGCCCAACGAGTATCAGGTCGCCAAGGACCTTTCCGAGCTGCTCGCCGGCTTCCGCCGCGCACCCGGGTCGCGCCATGGCTACGATCTCTACCGGGTCCCGGGCTGGGATTACCCGGCGCTGTGCGCCGCCTACAGCCTGGCCGCCGACGTCGCGCGGCGCGAGCACGTGCCGGCGATCGTGCATGTCGTCGAGATGACCCAGCCGCAGGGTCACTCGACCTCCGGCAGCCACGAGCGCTACAAGTCGAAGGAGCGCCTGGCCTGGGAGGCCGAGGTGGATTGCCTGCGCCGCATGCGGCTGTGGATGATCGCCGATGGGTTGGCCAACGCCGGCGAGCTGGACGCGCTCGAGGAAGCGGCCACCCGGCGGGTGCGCCGGCTGCAGGACGAGGCCTGGGAGGCCTTCCGCGCGCCGATCGAGCGCGAGAGAGCAGAGCTGGTGGCGCTGCTCGACGCGCTGGCCGCGGCCGCCGCATCCCCCGCGGCGCGTGCCCGCGCCGACATCGAGGGCGTGCGCGCCGAGCTGCAGCGCCAGCCCCTGGCGCTCCGACGCGACCTGGCGGCGGCGGCGCATGCGGCCCTGCTGGCGATCCCCGCCGCGACCGGGGAGCTGGCGGCGGCGATGCGCCGGCTGGCGGCCTGGCGCCGCGAGCAGGAGCGCGAGAACGACGAGCGCTATGGCTCGGATCTCTACAGTGCGACGCCGCTGGCGGCCCTGGCGGTGCCGGCGGTGGCCGCCGCGTACTCGCCGGAATCGCCGCTGGTCGACGGCCACAAGGTGATGAACGCCTGCTTCGACGCCGCGTTGGCGCGCGATCCGCGCGTCATCGCCATTGGCGAGGACGTCGGGCAGATCGGCGACGTCAACCAGGGGTTCGCCGGCCTGCAGGCGAAGTACGGCAAGCTGCGGGTCTCCGATACCGGCATTCGCGAGGCCACCATCATCGGCCAGGCGATCGGCATGGCGCTGCGCGGCCTGCGGCCGATCGCCGAGATCCAGTACCTGGACTACATCCTCTATGCCCTGCAGATCCTCTCCGACGATCTCGCCTGCCTGCGCTACCGCACCAAGGGGCAGCAGAAGGCGCCGCTGATCGTGCGCACCCGCGGCCACCGCCTGGAAGGCATCTGGCACGCCGGCTCGCCGATGGCCGGCGTCCTCAACCTGTTGCGCGGCATCTACGTCTGCGTGCCGCGCAACATGACCCAGGCGGCGGGCTTCTACAACACCCTGCTCGCCGGCGACGACCCCGGCCTGGTGGTGGAGGTGCTCAACGGCTACCGCACCAAGGAGCGGCTGCCCGCCAACGTCGGCGAGATGACGGTGCCGTTGGGCGTGCCGGAGGTGCTGCGCGAGGGCGGTGACGTGACGGTGGTCACCTACGGCGCCTGCTGCCGGGTCGCGCTCGAGGCCGCCGAGCGCCTGGCGCAGGTGGGCATCGAGGTGGAGGTGGTGGACGTGCAGACGCTGCTGCCGTTCGACCTCCCCGGGCGCATCCTCGACTCGCTACGCAAGACCAGCCGCATCGTCTTCATGGACGAAGACGTGCCCGGCGGCGCCACCGCCTACATGATGCAGCAGGTGCTCGAGGCGCAGGGCGGCTACGCCTGGCTGGACTCCGCACCCCGCACCCTGACTGCCGCCGAGCACCGCCCGGCCTACGGCTCGGACGGCGACTACTGGTCCAAGCCCAACCGCGAGCAGCTCTTCGAAACCGTCTACGAGCTGATGCACGAAGCCGATCCGGCCCGTTACCCGCTGCTCTGGCGGTGAGGTCGCACGCGCGCCACGGGCCGCGGCGACTCCGTGCATCTCGGCGCCGTGCTCCCGGCCGCCGGATCACGGCTCAAGGATGCAATGCCTGATGCAGCTGCTGGCGCAGGACTTCCAGGGCAGGCAAGTCGCCACTTGCCATGGAGAAGGCCTCGGGGGGGCCCGTCTGGGTCGTGACCGGCATGCACTTTGGCTTGGGAGGCGGCTGCTGGGGCGGCTTGGGGTGGGGCCTCGGCCCCTGGCTGGTCACCGGCTCGCAGAGACGGAGCTCGTGGCCGTCCGCGTTGGTGTCAGAGGTCTCGGGGAGAACGTCGAGCATAAGATCGCGCACTGCGAAGGTCATTTTTCCCTCCTCGGCGAGCATCGGGGCCAGCTTCGCGGGCGCCCGGGCGGCGGACCCTCCGACCTCTGGCGGCTCCAGCCCGCATGCAGCATCATCCCGTGGTAGATGATGACGGCATTATATCTCAGTCCGGCGAAGGTCAAGAACCCCTCCCGGCTGCGCGTCTTTATATTTATATAAATGCAAGTATGTCGCTAAGCTTCTGAGTATTGCGCCGGATCACGGGAAGGTTCCTAGCCATATATCACCTTCTTGAGTCGAGCGTATGGCATAGATCGCGCGACCGTCAGGACTCGCGCACGCTCCCCTGAGCTCCCAGTTTGGTTCTGGCGCATACACCTCGCGAGAGGTGAGCTTCCGGCTGTCCACGACCATGAGCTTGCCGCCTGCGAGGTACAGCACGCTGCCGTCGTGCAGCCAGGACGCCGATTGCGCAAGGCCGTGAGTGAGCCGATCGTAACGCCGCGCGGCAAAGGAATAGACGAAGACGCCTGGATCCTGGTCGGTGACACCGAGCAGACGCTCGCCGTCGCGTGACCAGGAAAACCCATAGAACGGCTGGGTGCGCGCGGCCAGCGGCACGGGTCGGCGTTGAGCCATCGGTAGTGTGAGATCGATCAAGGAAAGATCGTGATGGGCGCCGACGTTGCACGCCAGGTGCTTGCCGTCGGGAGACCAGACCGGGTTGAACAGCGGGCTCGCGTCACTGATCAGCTTGAGATCGCTGCCGTCGGGTTTGATGGTCCAGCCTTGAAAGGATCCGCCACGATCCGAATAAAAGGCGATGAGCGCGCCGTCGGACGACCAGCGAGGCACGCGGTTCTTGGTGGTGCCGGTCGTGAGCTTGCGGAGGTCCGTGCCGTCCGAATGCATCACGAATAGGTCTTCCTGCGGGCCGGTGGTGGTAAAGGCCAGCCAGTTTCCGTCCGGCGACGCATCGAGGGAATCGACCGCCTGCGCTCCTTCGGTCACCGCGGTCGGTTCGCCGAAAACCTTATCGGTCCTGGGATCCAGCTGCATGCGCACGATGTTGGAGGAGCCATTGTCGGTGGCGTAGACGAAGCGGCGGCCATCGTGGGAGAAGCTGAGGAGCGCGCTCCATTGCGCCGGAGCGCCCAGCGGTTCGGGCTCGCCGCGCAGGGCGCCGGAGTCTTCGTCGATCGGCACCCGCCAGAGGTTCATCGGGCCGCCGCGATTGCTGGCGAAGTAAAGGAACTTGCCGTCGGGCGACCAGACCGGGTTCCAATTCAAGTGCTCGTCGTCGGTCACTCGGGTGGGCTTGCCGCCGTCGACCGGCAGCGTCCAGATGGTGCGCATGGCTGCCTTGCTCCACCCCCCAGTACGCGATGCGGGTGCCGTTGCGGCGACCAGCTTGGCTGCACGCCGTCGCCCTGCCAGACGAGCTGCTTCTCGCCGGTGCCCGATCGGGCATGCGCCAGATCTGGCTCACCTGGCTGCGCCGCCGCGGATCGGTGACCGCTTCGGTGGCGAAGACGATCTCGCCGCCGTCCGGCGACCAGGCGGGGTTGTAACCGACTTCGGCCAACGCGGCGCGGTCGACCCCCGCCGGTGAGCGCCCATGACGAAGATGCCGCCGCCGTCGCGGTCGGAGCGGAAAGCGATCTGCTCGCCGTCGGGCGAGAATGGCCGGCTGCGTATCGTCAGACGGGGTTCGGTGCTCAGGTCCTCAGCAGTCGGTGCCGCCTACCCGCTGCAGGTAGATGTGGGATCTGCCCCCTCCGTCCTGGCGTAAACGAAGATACGACCGTCAGGGCGATGCTGGGGAAGGTCTCCCTGCCGGCGAGGAGGGTCAGGCGCGATTCGGATGCGCGCGCTCGCGCGGCCGGCTGCGACCGGAGCAGGCACGAAGGCGCTGCGCAGGTCGGCAGCCACTGTCGCCAGCCCGAGCGGCCGCACCCAGCCAACGCCGCCTCGCGGCCGCGCTGCCGCCGCCGGCGACAGGGGCGGCAGCGGGGTGCTGCCGAGCAAGACGCCGGTGCGGGTGCCGGTGCCGGTGACCGGGCCGTAGAGGGCGCGCAGGTCAGCCAGGGCGTCGGCGGCGGTGAGATAGCGCTGGTCGGGGTCCTTGGCCAGCATGCGGCCGATGATGCGGACCAGCTCCGGCGGCGCGTCGGGACGCAGGTGCTCGACCGGCTCGGGTTGCAGGTTGAAGAGCGCGTAGAGCACCGCCTGGTCGTTGTCGCCGCGGAACGGGCGGCGGCCGGTCACCATCTCGTAGAGCACCGCACCGAGCGACCAGACGTCGGTGCGCGGGTCGACCTCGTCGCCGCGCGCCTGCTCCGGGGACATGTAGCCAGGGGTGCCGAGCGAGGAGCCGATGCGCGTCAGGCCGGCGGCGCCGGCCAGCTTGGCGATGCCGAAGTCCAGGATCTTGACGATCTCGTCGGTGGTGACCATCAGGTTCGCCGGCTTGATGTCCCGGTGCACGATGCCGTGGCGGTGGGCCTTGACCAGCCCGCGCGCCACCTGCTGGGCGGTCTTGAGCGCCTCGTCGATGGGCATCGGCCCGCCCTGCAGGCGCCGCTTCAAGGTCTCGCCGTCGTAGCACGCCATGGCCAGATAGAGCTGGTCCTCGGCGGTCTCGCCAACCTCGTGGATGGTGCAGATGTTGGGGTGGTCGAGGGCCGAGGCGGCCCGCGCCTCCTGCAGGAAGCGGGTCTTGGCGTCGGCGTCGCGGCTCAGCTCGGGCGGCAGGAACTTCAGCGCCACCACCCGCTCGAGGCTCAGGTCCTGGGCCTTGTAGACGACACCCATGCCGCCGCCTCCGAGCGGACCCAGGATGCGGTAGTGAGCGATGACGCGCCCGACCATGCCGCCGGGCGGTCGGCTGGCGGCGCCCGTCCCGCTCGCCGGCGGGGCCGCGGGCCACGAGAGCGGGCCCGAACGACCGGTGCCGATGTCCGCCGGGGACGCAGGGACCGCCGGGCGTCCCGATGCCGGTCCTCCTCTTGAGTCTCCCGCCGCGGCGGCATCTTCGCCGGGCGCCCCGGCCCGCGAGGCCGGCCCGGTGGGTGGCGGCGGCGGCCCGGTGGGTTCCGGCGGTGGGCCGATGGGCGCCTGAGGCGCCGTCGCGGGCCGCTCCCGTCCCGCCATCGCCGGGATCGGCGATTCGACCAGGGTCTGATCGTAAGGCCCGGTTGCTGCCGGCTGCACCAGCAGCTCGGCGACCGCCTGCAGGTCGGCGCGCAGCTCCTCGGCACGCTGATAGCGGTCGGCCGGCCGCTTGGCGAGCGCGCGGGCGACGACGCGCTCGAGCGCCTGGGGCACGTCGGGGCGCAGGGCCGACATCGGGCGCTGCGGGCGTTTGACGATGGCGTTGATCAGCTCGCGCTCGTCGAGGTTGCTCCACGGCAGCCTGCCGGCGACCATCTCGTAGAGCACCACGCCGAGCGACCAGAGGTCGGTGCGGTGGTCGGTCTCGGCGGAGAGGAACTGCTCGGGGGAGATGTAGGCGGTGGTGCCCATGACGTCGCCGGTGCGGGTGAGGCGGGTCTCGTCGGCCAGGCGGGCGATACCGAAGTCCACGATCTTCACCCGCCCGTCCTCGGCGACCATGATGTTGCCCGGCTTGACGTCGCGGTGCACGACGCCTTTCTCGTGGGCGGCGGCCAGCCCGGCGGCGACCTGGGAGGCAATTGCGAGCGCCGCCACCAGCGGCAGCGGCCCGCGCTCGATCTTGCGCTTGAGCGATTCGCCCTCGCAGAAGGCCATGGCGATGAACAACCGGCCGTCGTCGGTCTCGTCGGTCTCGAAGACGGTGCAGATGTTGGGGTGCTCCAGCCGGGAGGCGGTGCGGGCCTCGCGGGCGAAGCGGCGCTTGAAGTCCTCGCTGCTGCTGCGATGGGGGGAGAGGAACTTGACCGCGGCATTGCGCTCCAGCCGCAGGTCCCATCCCCGGTAGACCACCCCCATGCCGCCGCCGCCGAGGCGTTCGAGAATCCGATAGTGGGATACCGTGCTGCCGATCAGCGACGCCGCCCCGAAGGCGGCGGGAGGAGTGGGCGGCGGCGGCACCATCGGATCGCCTGCCGGCGAAGCCGGTGGATCTGCCTGAGCTGGCACAGCCCGAGCCGGTGCGTCCTGAGCCGGCGCGGCCTGAGCCGGTTCATCCTGGGCCGGCGCGTCCTGAGCCGCGGCCGGCGGCGGCAGGCGCGTCACGGGATCGTCCCCGGCCGCCACCGGCTCCGGACGCTTAATGTCTTCGGCCATGAAGGGCTGCGCGCAAGGGTGTGATGGGATCAGCCGTCAGCGGCATCCTGGACACCGGTGGCAACCGGCAATTTGGGGTCGAAGTCTATCAGAACGTCTTTCGCCAGCGGCATGATAGGCTCGCCGCCGCCCGTGGGCGCCTCGGAGCAAGACACCATGCGAAGTAGAGTGCTGATCACCGGTGCCAGCGGCGCGCTCGGCGGTAGCGTCGTGCGGCGTTTCCTGGCCGGCGGCGAGCCGGTGCTGGCGGTCTACGGCCGCGACCCCGCCGAGCTCGCCGGCCTGGCGCCGGCCGACCGGCTGGAGCTGCGGCAGGCCGATCTCGGCTCCTCGACGGCGGTCGCCGAGCTGTTCGCCGCCGCCGGGCTGGCCGCCGGGACGGCGCCGGTGGTGGCCCACCTCGTCGGCGGCTTCCGCTACGGCCGCCTGAGCGAGCTGAGCGACGAGGATTGGAGCTTCCTGCTGCGAATCAACCTCGAGACCACGTTCCGCGTCGCCCGCGAGTGCGCCCGCTGCTTCGAGCGCGCGGGCGGCGGCACGCTGGTGGTCGTCTCGTCGCCGGCGGCGCTGCTCGGCGAGGCGGGGGTGGCCGGCTACGCGGCGGCGAAGGCCGGAACCCTGCGGCTGGTCGAATCGCTGGCGCGCGAGCTCGTGCCCTGCGGCGGGCGGGCCAACGCCGTGCTGCCCGGCACCATGGACACGCCGGCCAACCGGCGGGCGATGCCCGACGCCGATCCGAGCAAGTGGGTGAGCACCGAGGCGGTGGCGGAGGTGATCTACTATCTCTGCACTCCTGCCGCCGCGGCGATCAACGGCGCTGCGATCCGCGTGCCGGGACCAGCGCTCTGAGCGCTGCCGGGCCAGGGAGGATGGGATGAGGATCGCAGTCTGTATCAAGCAGGTCCCCAACAGCGAGGCCAGGCTGCGCCTCAGCCGTGACGGCAGGTGGCTGGACGAGGAGGACCTGCCGTTCATCGTCAACGAGAGCGACGAGTATGCGCTGGAGGAAGGGCTGCGCCTGGCGGAGAGCACCGGCGGCGAGGTCGTCGCCTTCAGCCTCGGACCGCCGCGGGTGCGCGAGGCGCTGCGCAAGGCGCTGGCGCTGGGCGCGGCGCGCGCGGTGCATCTCGCCGATCCGGCGTTCGCCGGCGGCGACGCCCTGGCCACCGGCCGTGCCCTGGCGGCGGCGCTGGCGCGCGAGCCTTTCGATCTGGTACTGACCGGCTCGCAGTCCGACGACGCCGGCTTCGGCGCCACCGGCTCGGTCATCGCCGGCCAGCTCGGTTGGCCGCATGTCTGGCTGGTGATGGGGGTCGAGCTCGAGCCGGCCGCGGGCACGCCGGTGACCGCCAAGGTGACGCGCGAGATGGAGAGCGGCATCAACGAGGTGTCGCGGGTCACCCTGCCCGCGGTGCTCGAGATCCAGGCCGGCATCAATCACCCGCGCTACGCTTCGCTCAAGGGCATCATGCAGGCCAAGAAGAAGGAGATCGCGCTGGCGACGCCGGCCGATCTCGGCCTCGACCCGGCGCAGCTCGGCGCCGCCGGTTCGCGGCTCGAGGTCCTGTCGGTGGCGTTCCCCACCGCGGGCAGGGGAGCGCAGATCATTCCGGGCGATGCCAAGACGGCGGCGGCGGCGCTGGTCGAAAAGCTGCGGCAGGAAGCGAGGGTGCTGTGATGGGGCCGGGAGCGGAGGGTCCGGGGGCGACCGCGGGAGCCGAGTCACCGGGGCAGCGGTCACCCGAGGGGCGTCCCTGGCGGGTGTGGGTGGTGCCGCAGCTGCGCGACGGGAAGGTCTCGCGCGTCTCCTGGGAAGCGGTGGCGGCCGCGCAGCGCCTGGCGGCGACCCTTGGCGGCTCGCCTGCGACCGTGCATGCCGAAGCGGTGCTGCTGGGCTCGGGCATCGACGGCGTCGCCGAGGAGATGGCGCGGCGCGATCTCGCCGTCGTCCATGTCGCCGACCACCCGGCGCTGGCCGCCTACACCCCCGGCGCCTGGATCGGGGTGCTGGCGCCAGCGATCGCCGCCGAGCACCCCGACTTCGTGCTCTTTCCCCACACCTATCAGACGGTGGACTTCGTGCCGCGCCTGGCGCAGCGCTGCGAGGCCGGCCTGCTGCCCGAGGTGACGGGCTTCACGGCTCCGGCGACATCGGCGACATCGGCGACCACCGAGGGCGATGCCGCGACCGATGGTGAGCGCGCCGGCGGCGGGCTGGTCTGGACCCGGCCGGTGCTCGGCGGCAAGCTGCAGTCCCGGGTGCGGGTGCTGGGCGCCGGCACGGTGCTGGTGTCGGTGCAGTCGGGATCGTTCTCCGCCGACGGCGTCGCGCCGGCGGCCGCGGGCGCCCCGGCCGCTCTCGCGCCGCTGGTGGTGGATCCGGCCGGGACGCGGCCGGACCGCGAGATCCTGGGTTACCAGGAGGTGACCGCCCAGCAGGTCGATCTCACCAAGGCCGACATCATCGTCGCGGTGGGACGCGGCATCGGCGGTGCCGACAAGCTGGGCCCGGTCGAGGAGCTGGCGCGCGCGCTGGGCGCCGAGATCGGCGCCAGCCGGCCGGTGATCGACAGCGGCTGGCTGCCGCGCGAGCGCCAGATCGGTTCTAGCGGCCAGACGGTCGCGCCGCGCCTCTATCTCGCCGCCGGGATCTCCGGCGCCATCCAGCACCTGGTCGGGATGAAGGGCTCGTCGGTGATCGTGGCGATCAACAAGGATCCCAGCGCGCCGATCTTCAACGTCGCCGACTACGGTCTGGTAGGGGACCTGCACGAGCTGGTGCCGGCGCTGACGGCGGCGGTCAAGGCAGCCAAGGGCTGATCCGCGCCGGCGGCCGCCCGTCACCAAGGCGCCCAGCGCCCCCGAACCCCTGAGCCCCAAGGACACCGCCGCAGTGAAAGAGCCCACCATCGACGACCTCGTGCAGCTGCCCGAGGCGCTCGCCCTGCACAAGCACTTCGACGCCAAGAACTTCAGCCGCCTGCGCTGGCTGCTGCTGCTGGTGGCGGCGATGGCGCTGCTCGGCCTGGCGGTGGCGGTGGCGACGCGCATCTCGGTGCTGCGGACGGTCTTCTACACGGCGAACCTGGTCGCCGTCATGGGCTTCGTGGCGGTCTACCGCGAGCCCTTCTTCGAGCGTTACTTCCGGCAGATCCTGGTCGGCTTCTTCTTCGTCCAGATGTGCCTGCCGGAGCTGTGGACGGTGCGCTCGGGCACCGAGACGGTGTTGCAGATGGGTGGGCTGTTCCCGCTGGTACTGATGGCCTTTCGCCTGCGCCTGCTCGAGCACCTGGTGCTCTACGGCGCCTTCTGGGTGGCGGAAGCGCTGCACTGGGGGCCCGGTGGCCTGCAGGCCACCGGTGGTGCGGCGATGGCGGTGGCCGGCGGCGGCGCCATGCCGGCGGCCAACCTACAGGAGGCGGAGGTCATCATCGCGGTGGCGACGGCGGCCTGCCTGGCCACTGCCGGCGTGCTGACCCAGCTCGACAAGCGGCGCTTCGTCGCCGTCTGGCGGCGCGAGCACAGCCGCTCGCGCGAGCGCCTGCGAATGCGCGAAGAGATCGAGTACGCCCGCAAGATCCAGCTCAGCATGCTGCCCCAGGCGCCGCCGGACATCGCCTGGCTCGACCTGTCGGCCGCCTCGCTGCCGGCGACGGAGGTGGGCGGCGACTACTACGACACCTTTCGCTTGACGCCCACCCGGCTGGTGCTGGCGGTGGCCGACGTGTCGGGGCATGGGCTGGCCTCCGGGCTGCTCCTGTCCGGCGTCCGCAGCTGCCTCTACCTGCTCGAGGACGATCTGGCTTCGCCCGAGGCGCTCCGGCGCCTGGACCGCATGGTGCGGCGCACCACCGACCGGCGCACCTACGTGACCCTGCTGCTGGCGGTGGTCGATCACGAGACGGGCAATCTGGCCGTGACCAGCGCCGGCCATCCGCCGCTGCTCCATTACCGTGCAGCCTCCGGCACGGTCGCGGCGGTGGGTAGCGGCGCGCCGCCGCTGGGCACCTTTGCCGATCCGCGTTACGTGCGCGAGGAAGCGGAGATCGCCGTCGGCGACCTGCTGGTGGTCTACACCGACGGCGTCATCGAGATGCACAACGATCACGAGCTGGACTATGGCGAAGAGCGGCTCAAGCGCGCCATCGCCAGGGCGGCGCCCGGCCGCACCGCCCGCGAGGTGCGCGACAGCGTGCTCTCGGACCTCGCCAACTGGAAGGGCAGCGTCGAGCAGGCCGACGACATCACCCTGGTCGTGGCGCGGCTGCGTTAGCTCGCCGCACGGAGCCGCGATGAGCGAGCTCGCCCAGCCGGAGATTGCCGGAGCGCCGCCCGCGACGCGACACCGCTTCGCCTGGCTCCGGCTGGGCAGACGGCCCGCGCCGCCGGCCTGGCCGGTTTGGCCGGCTTGGCTGGGTTGGTTCGGCTGGCTGGGCTGGTTGAGTATCGCCGCCGCGGTCGCGGCGCGCTTCGCGGGCCGGGCCGGCGACGACATCTACATCACCTATCGCTACGCCTACAACCTGGCCCACGGACGCGGGCTGGTGTTCAACCCCGGCGAGCGGGTCTTCGGGGTGAGCGATCCGGGCGTCGCGGTGCTGCTCGCCGGGCTGCATGGCGCGACGGGGTTGCCGATCCCGATGCTCGGAACGCTGACCACGGCGGCGGCGCTGCTGGCGATCGCCGGCCTCTTGCTCGCCGCCGCGGCTGCTGCGGGGCGCGCGGCGGAAGGCTGGATCGGCGGCACCCTGCTGCTCGGCTCCGCCTATGTGTGGATCGGGCAGGGAGCGGGACCGGTCCCGGCGCTCGCCCTGCTGCTGGCGGCGGCCAGGGCGGCGGACCGGCCGCGGCCATGGCTCGCCGGCCTGCTCGCCGGCCTGGCCTTCTGCTGCCGCCCCGACGCGGCGCTCGGCGCGGCGGCTCTGGCCCTGCTGCTGGCGGTGGAGGCCCGGCGCTCGATAGCGCCGGCGGCTGGCGAGTCGATTGCGTCGCCTCTGCCCCCGCCGGTCGCCTCGCACCTGCCCCCGTCGGGCGCCTTGGACCTGCCCCCGTCGCTTGCCTCGCGCTTGCCCGGACCGCTCGCGTCGCACCCGACCCGGCCGCGAGCGTCGGCTCTGACCTCGCCACTCGCCTCGCGCCTGATCCGCCCGCTCGCCTTCAGCGCCACCTTCGCCGCCGTCGTCCTGTTCGCCGTGGGCGGCGCCTGGGCCTGGTTCGGTGCTCCGCTGCCGGAGACGCTGGCCGCCAAGCGGCAGTTCGCGGCGCTGGCGCCGCAGGTCTTCACCGGCCTGGGTTTCTGGCGGCCCGCCCGCGAGCTGTTCTGCCGATTCGCCGGTGGCTGGCCCTGCGGCGACGCCCTGCTCGTCCTGGGGATCGTCGGCCAGGTGCCGCTGTTCGCCGGTGCTGGGCGCAGCGGTCGCCTGCTGGTCCTGAATGCCGCAGCCCTGGCAGCCTTCTACACCTTCGCCAGGCTGCCGTTCTTCATCTGGTACACCATCCCGCCGGCCGTCGCCGTGCTCTACGGTGCCCCCTTCCTCGCCGGCGCCCTGATCCGGCGCCTCGGCGGTCTCGCCGGCGCCGATCGCCGGGCGGCGGCCGGCAGCACCGAGCGCATCACCCTGGCCGCCGCCGGCAAAGCCGCTGGCGCCCATAGGGTTACCGCCGCCGGCAGGGCCGCCGCGGCCGGCGCGGTCGTGATTGCCGGCGCCTATATTTTTATCGCGGCGATGGCCGGCGGGTTGCGGTGGTTCCGGGAGGATGCCCGGGACTGGCGCCTCTTCGCCTATCGCCGGGCGGGGGAGTGGATTCGCGGCCACACGCCGCCGCAGGCGGACGTCGTCTTCGACGAGGTCGGGATCCTCGGCTACTACAGCGACCGCCCCATCGAGGACCTGATCGGCCTGGTCTCGCCACGGTCCCGACCGTTCGCCGCCGCCGGGGATCCGGTGGGCGCATTCCTCGCCCGGCCCGCCGACCTGGTGCTCTTCCATACCTACAACCGCCGGGGCGGCACCCGTCCGATCGTCATCCGCCCATGGTTCGCCGCCGCTTACCAGGAGGTCGCGACGATCCCGGACCCGGCAGCGCACGCGGCGACGTTGATCTACCGCCGCCGTCCCGGCAGCTTCGTGCCGCCACCGCGGCCGCCATGGCGGCGCCCGCCGCCGCCGGCGGCGCCCGGGTCCCGGGCGGGAGACTAGGTGCGCTCGAGGGCGAACTGCAGGACGTCGCGGAAGGCGCCGCGTTTCCAGTACCGCCGGGGGACCCTGCCGGTCTGCCGGTAGCCTGCCTTGAGCAGCACGCGGATGGAGGCGACGTTGTCCTCCATCGCCTCGGCAAGCAGCAGCCGCAGCCCGAGCACCTCGAAGGCATAGCTGGCGCGCAGGCGCGCGGCCTCGCTGCCGTAGCCGCGACCCCAGAGGTCGGTGCGCCCCAGCACCATGCCGGTCGTGGCACAGCCGTGGCGCCAGTCGATGCGGTGCAGGCTGCTGAAGCCGACGTGCTCGCCTTCTCGGGTCTCCACCGCGAACACCACGTCGGTGTCGCTGCCCCGGGTCATGCGGTCGAAGAACTCCTCCTCCATCAGCCGGTGGATCGGCAGGTCGCCGATCAGCGTCCAGCGCGTCACCTCCGGATCGTTCAGCCAGCGCAGGGCGCCCTCGAGGTGCCGCAGCTTGTCGAGTGGCGCCAGGCGCACCTTCTCGCCCTCCCATCCATAGGCCATACCGGCTCCTACCGCGAGCCAAGCGCGGTTGCGCCGCATTTTACTCGCGCCGCCCCCCCAACCCCCGGGTCCCGCCAGCTGGGGCCGGCCCCCTGCCGGCGCAGGCGGCCCGCCGGCGGGGGAACCCCCTTGGCTCGCGTAGAATGCAGCCCGGCAATGCAAGAGGCGAGCGATGGCAGCGAGCCGCCTGCCGCGGCGACGGCGCCGGCTACAGCGACAGCAGCGCCAGCGGCGACAGCAGCGCCAGCGGCGGCTGCGGCGCCTGCCGCGGCTGCGGCGACTCCTGCTGCGGTGGCGGCGCCAGGTGCCGCGGCGACGCCAGCGGCACCTGACGACGACGGTACCCCCTCCGGGCCGCCGCGGCAGACCCGTCGCGGCGGCGCGGCCAGCGTCGGGGCCGGCATCCTGCTCAGCCGCCTGGCCGGCCTGGCGCGGGAGCAGACGGTCGCCTTCTTCTTCGGCGTCGGCCCGCATGCGGACGCCCTGACCGCCGCGCTGCGGGTCCCCAATGCGCTGCAGAACCTGCTGGGCGAGGGAGCGCTGTCGGCCGCCTTCATCCCGATCTACAGCCGGCTGCTCGAGGCCGGGCGCCGCGAGGAGGCGGGGCGCTTCGCCGGCGCCATCTTCGGGCTGCTGCTCGCCGCCGCCGCCGGCCTGGCGCTCGCCGGCGTGGTGCTGGCGCGGCCGCTGGTGGCGCTGCTGGCGCCGGGGTTCCTCGCCGACGCCGGGGCGGTGGCGGCGGGGCGGGCGGTGGTGGACCGGTTCGAGCTGGCGGTGGGGGCGGTGCGCGTGCTCTTCCCGATGACCGGCTGCCTGGTGCTTTCGGTATGGGCGCTCGGCGTGCTCAACAGCCATCGCCGCTTCTTCCTGCCCTACTTCGCGCCGGTGCTGTGGAACTCGTCGATGATCGCGGCCCTGCTGCTCGCGGGCCACGCCGCCGGCGCCTGGCCTGCCGCCGCCGGCCATGCCCTGGCGGCGCCGGCGCTGCGCGACCGGTTGCTGGCGGCGTTCTGCTGGGGCGCCGTGGTGGGCGGGCTGCTGCAGTTCCTGGTGCAGCTGCCACTGGTGGCGCGGGTGATCCGCGGCTTCCGCCTCGGCTTCTCGATCCGGGGACCGGAGGTGCGCGAAGCGCTTGCCGCCTGGGGCCCGGTGGTGGCGGGGCGCGGCGTGGTGCAGATCGCCGGCTACGTCGACCTGTTCCTCGCCACCCTGCTGGCCACCGGCGCCGCCGGCGCCGATCGCTACGCTCAGATGCTCTACATCCTGCCGATCAGCCTGTTCGGCATGTCCATCGCCGCCTCCGAGCTTCCGGAGCTGTCGCGCCTGCGCGGCGAGGCGGCGGCGCCGGCGCTGCTGGCGCGGGTGCGCCGGGCGCTCGCCGCGGTGGCGTTCCTCAACGTGCCGACCGTGGTCGGCTACCTGGCGTTCGGCTATCTGGTGGTCGGCGCCGTCTACCGGCGCGGCAGCTTCGGCGGCGCCGACAACGGCCTGGTCTACCTGGCGCTTTGCGGCTACAGCACCGGCATCCTGGCCACCACCTCCTCCCGCCTGCTGCAGAACACCTTCTACGCCCTGGGCGACACGGCGACGCCGGCCAAGATCGCCGTGCAGCGGGTCGCCACCGCTGCCCTGGTCGCCCTGCCGCTGATGTTCTGGCTCGACCGCTATCCGGTGCCGGCGGCGTTCGGGCAACAGCCGCCGGGGCAACGCCTGTTCCTGGGGGTCCTCGGCCTGTCCTTCGCCTCGGGCGCCGGCGCCTGGCTCGAGCTCGCCCGGCTCCGTGCCGCGCTCCGCCGCCGGCTGCCCGAGTTCAGCCTGCCCTGGCGCGACGATCTGCGCATCCTGATGCTGGCGCTGGCCGCCGCGGTGCCCGCCGCGCTGCTCTGGCGCCTGCTGCCGGTGGCGCTCTCCGGGCTGCTCAAGGCGCTGCCGGTGCTGGCGACCTACGGCGTGCTCTACCTCGCCGCCGCCGCGCTCGCCGGCCGCCCCGAGCTGGCGACCGCCGCCGCCCGCTTCGGCCTGGCACGTGGCCGCGGCCCGGCCGGTAAGCCGCCGCCGGTGGCCTGAAGCCGCCTGCGCGCCTGCGCGCCTGCACGCCTGCGCGCCTGCAATCACCGCGGCCGTCGTGGGCCGCGCGCCCCCCTCCACCGGCGAGGGCTTCAGGGCCGCCGCGCGCCGCCCATGCCGTGCAGGGCGAGCAGCTGGTGCCAGAGCCATTCCCCTCCTCCCCAGAAGGCGGCCACCGCGACCAGGATCGCGATGACGGCCAGGATCAGCCAGGTGAGCCGCGACGATCGTTCACTCATGTGCCAGTGCCTCCCGAACCGGTAGCCGGGCCGCGCGCCAGGCCGGATAGAAGCTGCTCAGCGAGCTGAGAGCGAGGACCAGGAGGAGCCACCCGCCGGCCGCGCGCGGGGACAGGTAGAGATCGAGCGGGGTGCGGATGAACATTTCTCCGGCCGCCGCATCCAGCGCCAACGTGACCGGCACCGCGGCCGCGACCGCCGCGCACCAGCTGAGGGCGCCCAGCGCCAGGCTTTCGAGCACGACGCAGCGCGCTACGAGGCGCGGCGTGGCGCCGAGCGCGCCGAGGATGCCGATCTCGCGCGTGCGCTCGGCGACCGTGATGCTCAGCGTCGTCGCCAACCCCAGCCCGCCGACCAGGACGACCAGCCCCGCCGCCAGCAACAGCGCGCTCTCGAGGATGACGAGATGATCCGCCAGGGCCTGGCGCCGGTCGGCCAGGCGCTGCACGTCCAGCACGCCGATGCCGGCGCCGGCGAGCGCTCGCTCGATGCCGCGCTGGACCGACCGCTGTGCGGCCGGCTCGTGCCGGCGCGTCACGACCCGCATGCCCCGGGTGGTTCCCGGCACCTGGCCGCTCGCGCCGAGCACGGCCTGGGCGGGCGCATAGGCGGTAGGCAGCGGGTTGAGCTCCTTGATGACGCCGACGATCGGCCAGGCGACGTCATGCCCGCCGACCCGCAGCACGACCTGGCCGCCGAGCTGGAGCCCGTGCCCGCTCGCCAGCAGCGCCTGGTTGATCACCACCGCGCCGCGGTCCCGCGGCGCCAGCCAGCGGCCGGCGAGCAGCGGCAGGGCGAGCAGGGCGGTGCCCGGATCGGGCCCGATGAGGTTCACCCTGGCGGCGGCGACCCCTCCCGCTCCGACCAGGTAGGCGGCGCTCTCGCTCCAGCACTCCACGCGCTCGACGCCGGGCAGAGCCGCGACGAGACCGGCAACTCGGGCCGTCGGCTGCGGAGCGGAGAGCTGGACGGCGACGTCGTAGCGCCGGGCCGCGGCGTCCCCAGCCAGCGCCCGAGCCCAGGAGCCGGACACGTTCAAGGCCGAGAGGAAGAGGGCGCCGCCGAAGGCCAGCGTGCCGACAGTGAGCGCGAGCCGCCCACGGTCATGAAGGGTGGAGCGCAGGGACAGCGCCAGCGGCCGCGGCAGCCATCCGGCGCGCGCCAGCCAGCGGTCGGTCCGCAGCGCTCCGAAGGGCCGGCGGCCGCCGTCGCCGCTCAACGCCTGATGGATGGTGAGGCGCGACGCCTGGGCCACGGGTCCGAGCGCGGCCAGGAGGGGCACGCCGAGGCCCACCGCGATCTGCACCGCCGCCACCCAGACGGGGAGGCCGGCGTCGAGGATGCTGATGTTCAGCATGGCGGCCGCGAAGCGGGCGTAGGCCCGCCCGGCGGCCATGCCGAGGGGCAGGCCGAGGCCCAGGGCGCCGGCGGCGAGGATCGCCACCTGGGCTAGGTAGAGCGCCGCCACCTGGCGCGTCGAGCCGCCGATGGCCTTCAGGATCCCGACCTGCCGCACCTGCTCGGCGAGCAGGCTGTGGATCAGGTTCGCGACCAGCACGGCGCCGAGAGCGACGGTCAGCGCGGCGAAGGCTCCGAGCAGGAAAAGGAAGGTGTCCATCTGATCGGCATGGGGATGCCGGCCCGGCGGGGGCACCGTGACGCGCAGCACCCTGCGCCCCCGGCTTTCGCCGCGCCGCCGGGCGCGCTCGAGCGCCGCCTGTGCCCGGCCTGTGACCCGCCGGATGTGATCCTCGTCGAGAGAGCGTTCGGCGACGGCGATCCGCAGGGCGGCCGTTTCCCAGGCCGCCGAGGGCCCCTCGGCGCGGACGATCGAGCGCCAGGAGACGAAGCCGGTGACGACGTGATCCATCCAGCCGGGGGCGAGCCCCGGGGCATGCACCGTGCCGGCGACGCGCAGCCGGCGGTCCACGCCGGCGGCGAGCCGCACCGTGACGCTGTCGCCGATGGCGGCCCGCGCCACCGCGAGCCCGGACCGTTCCAGCAGCACCTCGCCGTCGCCCGGCGGCCAGGCGCCGGCGTCGCGGCTGAACCGGTCGAGGCGCAGGTCGCCGAAGTCGCGGACCACGTACAGCACCAGCGGCGCCCACTCGTCCTGCCCGACGCGGATACGGGCGGTGATGACTGGCCGCGCCTCGGCGTCGCCGATCCCGGCAACGCCGCGGGCGGCGGCGACCACGGCGTCGTCCACCCGGTCCAGGTAGAGGGTCGCCGCGGCCGGGTGGGTGCGGCCGTAGGAAGCCGCGATCTCGCGGGTGAGCACCGCATGCGCGGTGAGGATCATGCCGAGGCCGAAGGTGCCGGCCGCCATCGCGGCCACCGCCAGGGCGCTGCGAAAGGGCGTCGCCGCGACGTCGCCCAGCACCTTTTTCCAACGCGGCCGCACGGTCATGCCACGCCGCCGTCGGCAAGCGTCACCACCCGGCTCACGCCGCAGACTGCGTCGCGCTCATGGGTGACGACGACGACCGTCTTGCGCTCCCTGGCCAGCTCGCCCAGTAGCCGGAAGACCGTTGCTCCGGTCGTCGAATCGAGGTTGCCGGTGGGCTCGTCAGCGAGGATGACGGGTGGATCGTTGGCGAGCGCCCTGGCGATCGCGACGCGCTGCTGCTGCCCTCCAGAGAGCGCGAAGGGCAGCTTGTCGGCATGCTCGGCCACCTCCACGCGAGCCAGCAGGTCGAGCGCGCGGCCGCGGCGCCGGCGCGCCGGCGTGGCGCCGGCGAGATCCATCGGCAGCATCACGTTCTCGGCCGCGGTGAGGGTCGGCAGCAGCTGAAAGAACTGGAAGACGATCCCCACCGTGCGGCCCCGCCAGGCGGCGAGCCGGTGGGGCGTCAGGTCCTGCAGCGCCGTGCCGGCCACCGTCACGGTGCCCGACGACGGGCGGTCGATGCCGCCCAGCAGGTTGAGCAGCGTCGACTTGCCGCTGCCCGAGCGGCCGACGATCGCGACCAGCTCGCCGGCGTCGATCTCGAGGTCGACGCCGCGGAGGGCCGGGAAGACGCCGGCCGGCGTCCGGTAATCCTTGGTCACGCCTTGCAGCTGGATCATCATCGCCACAGCCTGGCAGCCGGCGGCTGAATCGCCGCTGAATGCCCCGTTCAGCCGCGGTTCAGGTGCCCCTATGCCATAGTCGAGGGCGCCATGCGCATCCTGATCGTCGAGGACGAGGAATCGCTCCGCCGGCAGCTCGCCGGCGCACTCGACGGCGCCGGCTACGCGGTGGATCAGGCCGCCGACGGCGAGCGCGCCGACTTCCTCGGCCAGACGGAACGCTACGACGCGGTGGTGCTCGACCTTGGACTGCCGAGGGTCGACGGCCTGACCATCCTCCGCCGCTGGCGGGATGCCGGCCTGTCTATGCCGGTGCTGGTGCTGACCGCCCGCGGCAGCTGGCACGAGAAGGTCCTCGGCATCGACGGCGGCGCGGACGACTACCTCGCCAAGCCCTTCCGCATGGAGGAGGTGCTCGCCAGGCTCCGCGGCCTGATCCGCCGCGCCAGCGGCATGCTCCATCCCGAGCTGCGCTGCGGCGCGCTGTCGCTGGATCCGCGGAGCGCGAAAGTGGCGATGGACGGCGTCCCGGTGCGGCTCACCGGCCACGAGTACCGGGTGCTCTCCTACCTTCTGCACCACCGCGGACGGGTCGTCTCGCAGGGCGAGCTGACCGATCACATTTACGCGCAGGGCTGCGATCGCGACTCGAACACCGTCGAGGTGTTCATCGCCCGGCTGCGGCGAAAGCTGGGGACCTCACTCATCGAGACGGTCCGCGGCCTGGGCTATCGCATCGGAGCGGAAAGCTGACCCTGCTGCGCTCGTTCCGCTCGCGCCTGCTGCTCGGGGCGGTGCTGGCGGCCGTCGGCCTGCTCGGCGTCGCGCACGTCTTCTCGATCCTGCTCATCCGGCGCTTCCCGATCACGCTGCGGCTCGGCAACGGCACCCTGCTGGTCATCCTCGCCCTGGCCCTCATCCTTGCCGGCGTCTCGCAGGTGCGCAGCGGCCTGTCGCCCTTCGACCGGCTGCGCGCGCGGCTGGCCGCCGTCCGCGACGGCAACGACCGCCGGGTCGGCGGCAGCTATCCGACCGAGGTGCAACCGCTGGTGAGCGATCTCAACGCCCTGCTGGAGCACCGCGAAGGCATCGTCAGCCGCGCCGAGGCCAAGGCCGGCGATCTCGCGCACGGCCTGAAGACGCCGCTTGCCGTGCTGGCCCTGGAAGCGGACCGCGCCGAGGCGGCAGGGCAGGGCGAGCTCGCAGCGGCGATCCGCCTGCAGGTCGAACGGATGCGCCGGCAGGTCGACCATCACCTCGCGCATGCCCGCGCCACGGCCACCGGCGCGGCGCGCGGCGCGCGCTGCTCGGTGGCGGATTCGGCGGCGGCGCTCGCCCGCACGCTGCTGCGTCTCCACGCCGATCGCGGTGTCGGCATCGAGGTCAGGGTGCCGCCCGGCCACGCGGTGCGCGGCCGGCGCGAGGATCTCGACGAGATGCTGGGGAACCTGCTCGACAATGCCTGCAAATGGGCGCGGTCGCGGATCGTCGTCGAGTCGTCGGCGGCAGCGGCGGCCATCGTGATCGTCGTCGACGACGACGGCCCGGGTCTCGACCCGTCGATGCGGTCAGCGGTCCTGCAACGCGGGATCCGCGCCGACGAAGCGGCGCCGGGCTCCGGCCTGGGACTGGCCATCGTGCGCGACCTCGCCGAGCTGTACGGCGGCGCCGTCGCCCTGGACCACTCGCCGGCGGGAGGATTGCGGGTGTCGCTACGGCTGCCAGCCGGGTGACTCGGTTCAGGCGGCGCCGCGCCGTCTCGCCGGGCCGGCGAGGCGAGCCACGGCCAGGGCCAGGGCATGCGACTCGACAGGCTTGGCCAGGTGGTGGCAAAAGCCCGCCGCCAGGGCCTGCTGCCGATCCTCGGGGCCGGCCAGCGCGGTGAGCGCGATGGCGGGGATCGTGTCGCCCCCGCTCGCCTGCCGTGCCGTGAGGCTCCGCATCAGCGAATACCCGTCCTCGACCGGCATGCCGACGTCGGCCACCAGCACGTCTGGGCGAGCCGCCGCCAGGGCGGCGCGCGCCTCGGCCGCCGAGGCCGCGAGCCGGACCTCGGCGCCCAGGGAGCGCAGGATCGCCTCCGTCACCTCGCGGCTTGCCGCGTCGTCGTCGACCACCAGCACCCGCAGGCCGCCGAGGTCGGGCAGCGGGATCGAGGCCGGCGAGGCGCTCCCGAGATGCTCGGCGACGATCCCGGTAGGCGCCGTGACCGCCGCGAAATGCGGCAGCGTGACGACGAATTCGGCGCCCTGGCCGGGGCCGGCGCTGCGTGCCGCGATGCCGCCGCCGTGGAGCTGCACCAGCTCCCGGGCGATGGCCAGGCCCAGCCCCATACCGCCGGCCTGACGACGGATGGAGGAGTCCGCCTGGCTGAAGCGGTCGAACACGAACGCCAGGTAGTCGGGTGGGATGCCGATCCCCGAGTCCTGGACCGAGAGCTCGACGCGCCCCTCGACCGTTGCCAGCAGGACCTTCACCTCGCCGCCGGCGGGGGTGAATTTGACCGCGTTCGACAGCAGGTTCCAGACCACCTGCTGCAGGCGGGCCGCATCCCCCAGCACCAGCGCGTCGGCTTCGAGGGCGCTCTCGAGACGCAGGCCCTTCACCGCCGCCACCGGCCGGATCCCTTCCAGCGCCGTCTCGACGACCGGCGCCAGCTCGATGGGCCGAACCTCGATCCCCAGCTTGCCGGAGACGATGCGCGAGATGTCGAGCAGCTCGTCGATCAGGGTGGCCTGCGCCCTGACGTTGCGCGAGATGGCCTCGATACCGCGCGCCAGGATGGCGGGATCGGTGGATTGGCGGCGCAGCACCTCCGACCAACCGAGGATGGCGTTGAGCGGCGTGCGCAGCTCGTGCGAGAGCACGGCCAGGAACTGGTCCTTGGCGTGGCCGGCCGCCTGGGCCTCCGCCAGCAGATGGGTCCGCTCCAGCTCGGCCTCGCGGCGGCTCGAGATGTCGCGCGCGATCTTCGAAGCGCCGACGATCCGGCCGGAGGCGTCCTTGATCGGCGAGACGGTCAGCGAGATCACCACCCGGCTGCCGTCGCGGCGCTGCCGTTCCGTCTCGAAGTGATCGACGACCTCGCCGCGGCAGACCGCCCGCAGGACGTCGTCCTCTTCGTGCCAGCGGTCGTCCGGGATGATCATGCGGATCGATCGCCCGATGGCCTCCGCGGCCGAGTAGCCGAAGAGCCGCTCGGCGCCCCGGTTCCAGGTGCTGATCGTGCCGTCCAGCTGTTTGCTGATGATGGCGTCGTCGGAAAACTGGACGATGGCGGCGAGATGGGCCACCGGATCGATCTTCTGCTGATCAGCCATCGAGCGTCGTCTCCTAGCTGCCTGGCGGCGGTACCTCCCGCGCCGGGTCCGCCGGCGGTTTCCCGCTTGGGTTTTCCCGCATGGGTTTTTCCCGCATTGCCATTTGCAGCACCTGTGCCAGGTGCAGCGCCTGCCGCTCGCTGCCCTGGGCGATCTGCTCGCGGCAGCTGAAGCCGTCGGCCACGATCAGCGTCTCCGCCGCCGCCGCCCGCACCGCCGGCAGCAGCGCCCGCTCGGCGCAGCGCATCGACACCTGGTAGCGCTCGCCGCGCTCGAAGCCGAAGGCTCCGGCCATGCCGCAGCAGCCCGCGTCGAGCACCTCGACGTCGAGGCCCACCTCGCCCAGCACCCGCGTCTCGGCGTCGAGCTTCATCACCGCGTGATGGTGGCAGTGCGCCTGCACCAGCGCCCGGCGGCGGGGGCCGGCCAGCCGCGGCGCCTGCCAGCCCGGGATCCCGTCGGCGAGCAGCTCGCCGAGCAGCAACGACTGGCGCGCCAGGAGCCGCGCGTCCTCGTCGTGCGGCAGCTGCTGCAGCAGCTCGTCGCGGAACACCGCCATGCAGGAGGGCTCGAGCCCGACCACCGGCGTGCCGGCGCGCAGCTCGTCGCGCAGCGCACCCAGCACCTGGCGCAGCTGGCGGCGCGCCAGCCGCAGCATGCCGTGGTCGTAGAGCGGGCGGCCGCAGCACAGCGGCTGCGCGGGCACCACCACCCGCCGGCCCGCCGCCTCCAGCACCTCGACCGCCGCCTGCGCCGCGGCGGGTTGGAAGTAGTTGCTGAAGGTGTCCGCCCACAGCACCACCCGCGGCCCGTCCGGGTTGCGCGGCGCCCGCGCCCGCCACCAATCGCGGAAGGTCTGCCGCGCCAGGCTCGGGATGCGGCGCTCGGGCGCCATGCCGGCCGCCGCCTTGGCGAGGCCGGAGAGCCCGGGCGCCCGGGCGGCGGCGTTGACCAGCGGCGCCAGCGGCGAGGCCAGGCGCGCCCACCAGTGGACCAGGCCAAAGGCGTAGGCCGAGCGCGGGCGCAGCCTGCCGGCATAGTAGTGATGCAGGAACTCCGCCTTGTAGGCCGCCATGTCGACGTGCACCGGACAGTCCGATTTGCAGCCCTTGCACGACAGGCAGAGGTCCAGCGCCTGCTTGACGCTCTCGTCGCGCCAGCCCTGATGGCCGATGACCTCGCGTTCCATCATCTCGAACAGCAGGCGGGCGCGGCCGCGGGTCGAATGCCGCTCTTCGAGCGTCACCATGTAGCTTGGGCACATGACCCCGCCGTCGCTCTGCTGGCGGCGGCACTTGCCGACCCCGACGCAGCGCAGCGCGGCGTGGGCGAAGCTGCCCTGGTCGTCGGCGAAGTGCAGGTGGGTCGGCGGCTGCCAGGGCCGGTACTCGACTCCCAGGCGCAGGTTCTCGTCCGGTCGGTTGGGGCGCACCACCTTGCCCGGGTTCATCCGCCAGTCCGGATCCCAGAGCGCCTTGAACTCCTCGAAGGCCCCCACCAGCTCGGGACCGAACATCTTCGGCAGCAGCGCCGCGCGGGCCTGGCCGTCGCCGTGTTCGCCCGAGAGCGAGCCGCCGTAGCTGACCACCAGGTCGGCCGCCTGGTCGAGGAAGCCCAGGAAGCGGTCGATGCCGGCGCGGCTGTAGAGATCGAAGTCGATGCGCATGTGGACGCAGCCCTGGCCGAAGTGGCCGTAGAGCGCGCTGCTGTAGCCGTGCCGTTCGAGCAGGCGGCGGAAATCGCGAAGGTAGGCGCCGAGCCGGGCGGGCGGCACCGCCGCGTCCTCCCATCCCTCCCAATTCTCGGGCCTTCCCGGCACGAAAGCGGTGGCGCCGAGCGCCGCCTCGCGCACCTCCCAGACCTTCCTCGCCTCTCGCGGGCTCGCCAGCACCTTGACCGCCGGAGCGTCGGGCAGCCGGTGCAAGGCGGCGGCCATGCGCCGCGCCTGCTCGTCGGCGTCGTCCTGGCTGTCGGCGCCGAACTCCACCAGCAGCCAGCCGCCGCCCGGCGGCACCATCGCCACGCCTTCCTCGTGCAGTCGCTTGGCGCGCAGCGCGTCGATCAGCCGGTCGTCGAACCCTTCGAGGCCGATCGGTTGCCACGCGAGGATCTCGGGGACGTGGTCGCCGGCGGCAAAGACGTCCGGGTAGCCGAGCACCGCCAGGGTGCGGTAGGGAGGGCTCGGCACCAGGCGCACGGTTGCCTCGAGGATGGTGACGCAGGTGCCTTCGGTGCCGACCAGGGCGCGGGCGACATGGAAGCCGTTCTCGGGCAGCAGCTGATCGAGGTTGTACCCCGAGACCCGCCGCGGGATGTCGGGATAGCGCTGGCGGATGAGGCCGGCAAAGCGGTCGCGCAGGGAGGCCAGACCGGCGTAGATCTGGCCGCGGCGGCCGCCTTCCTGGACGATGCGGGCCAGCTCGTCGCCGGCGGTGGGACCGACGCGCAGCCGCAGGCCGTCGTAGGTCAGCACCTCGAGCTCCTCGACGTTGTCGACGGTCTTGCCCGCCATCAGGGCATGCACGCCGCAGGAGTTGTTGCCGATCATCCCGCCGAGCGTGCAGCGATCGTGGCTCGCCGGGTCGGGGCCGTAGGTGAGGTGGTGGCGCTCGGCGGCGCGGCGCAGCGTGTCGAGGACGATGCCGGGCTCGACGCGCGCCAGGCGGCGCTCCGGGTCGAGCTCCACCAGCCGGTGCATGTACTTGGAGAAGTCGAGCACCACCGCGACGTTGCAGCACTGGCCGGCCAGGCTGGTGCCGCCGCCGCGCGCCAGCACCGGGATGCCGTGCCGGCGGCAGGCCGCCAGCGTCGCCAGCACGTCCTCGGCATCCCGTGGCAGCACGACGCCGATCGGCACCTGCCGGTAGTTCGAGCCGTCGGTGGCATAGAGCGCCCGGCTGCCGGCGTCGAAGCGGACCTCGCCGCGCAGCTCGGCGGCCAGCTCGGCGCCGAGCGCCGCGGCGGCGCCCGCCAGCGGCGGCGAGGCTGGCGACGACGATGCTTGCCGGCGAGGGTCCGGGCGAGACGAGTGCATCGGGAGCGGCACGCCGCGCCATCATAGCGCCGCCCGGCGGGCTTCGGAGCTACAATGCGGCCGTCGTTTCACCGCTCACGGGAGGAGGGTTCATGAGCAGAGCCGAGAATGGTGCGCCGGGCACTCTGGTGTCGTCGCTGGTCGTCTGGCTGGCGATCTTGGCCCCGGAGGCGTCGCCGGCGGCGGCGCAGCAGCGCGATCTGTCGAAGGTGGAGATCAAGGTCACGCCGGTGGCCGGCAAGGTGTACATGCTCGAAGGGTCCGGCGGCAACATCGGCGCCTCGGTGGGGGAGGACGGCATCCTGATCGTCGACGACCAGTTCGAGCCGCTGGCGCCGAAGATCCGCGCCGCGCTGCAGGGGATCGCCGGCGGCGGCAAGCTCAAGTTCGTGATCAATACCCATTGGCACGGCGACCACACCGGCGGCAACGTGGTGTTCGGCGCGGAGGCGCCGATCCTTGCCCAGACCAACGTCCGCCTGCGCATGTCCAGCGAGCAGTCGGTGATGGGGCAGAAGGTCCCGCCGTCGCCGCGTCAGGCGCTGCCGGTGATCACCTTCGACCAGGGGGTGTCGGTGCATTGCAACGGCGAGGAGATCAAGGTGGTGCATTTCCCGCACGGCCACACCGACGGCGACAGCGTCGTGTTCTTCACCGGCTCGAAGGTGGTGCACATGGGCGACGATTTCTTTGCCGGCATGTTCCCGTTCGTCGACCTGGGCAGCGGCGGCAGCGTGCAGGGGCTGATCGACAACGTGGCCAGGGCGCTCACCATGATCCCGGCCGACGCCAAGGTGATCCCGGGTCACGGGCCGCTGTCCACCCGCGCCGATCTCGAGGCCTTCCACGCGATGCTGGCCGGCACCACCGCCGTGGTGCGCCGCGGCATGCAGGCGGGCAAGAGCCTGGAGGCGATGCAGGCGGAGGGGCTGCCGGCGGAGTTCGCCTCCTGGGGCAAGGGTTTCGTCGACGCCAAGACCTGGATCATGACCGTCCACGACAGCCTGGCGAAAGACGGGCAGAACCATGTACACTGATGCATGTACGATAAGGCGCAGCCAGGCCTGGAGGCGATGAGCCTCGAGGGGGGTACGAGATGGCACGACCGGGACGTGAGCGGTGTCCTCAGCCGGCGCATTCGGCGCAGCCGGCGCAGTCGGGTTTCACGCTCATCGAGCTACTGATCACCTGCTGCATCGCGGGGGTGTTGATCCTCTATGGCGCGCCGGCGCTGCTCAACGTCGCGGCCGCATACAAGGTCCACTCGTCCGCACAGCAGCTCGAGATGCTGGGGCACCAGGCGCGCTACGAATCGATCAAGCTCGGCCAGCCGGTGAGCATGGTCGCCGATCTGAACCGCAATATGTTCTACGTCTTCTCGGGCACCCTCGCCGGCATGCCGCCCTACAACTTCCCGGACGGTCCGGGAGACATCCCGGCTGCCCAGCGGGTGGCGGTTTGGGAGCCGCCCAAGGGCGTCGGCTTCACGATGACTCCCGCCTGTCCCGTGGGCCGCTTCTGTCCGTCGTTCGTCTTCCAGTCCGACGGTTCGGGCACCGGCCCAAACGTGACGTTCAGCACGCTCAACCAGAAGACCTACACGGTGAAGCTGGCGACGCCCCTCGGGCTCGGCAAGATCGTCGTCAGCACGCCGTAGGGTTGACCAACGCCCGCCCGGCGGCCCGGGCGAGGCTCTGCGGGGGGCGGCGGGCCGGCGCGATCCTCAGGCGGCGCCGCGGCCGGCCGCCGGCGCGGTCCTGCTGCGGTGGACGGGCGCCGGGGTCGCGGGTTGGCTCGACAGGCGCTGCGCGGCCTCGACGAAGACGCGGGCGTTGTCGACTGGGGTCATCGGCAGGATGCCGTGCCCGAGGTTGACGATGTGGCCGCCGCCGGCGCCCTCGGCGAGCAGCGTCGCGACCCGCCGCTCGATCTCGGCGCGCGGCGCCAGCAGCGCGGCGGGATCGAGGTTGCCCTGCAGCACCCGGCCGCCCGCCAGCGGCCGCACCCGGCCGAGCGGCAGCCGCCAATCCACCGACAGCACCTCGACCGGCAGGTCGCCCACGCAATCCAGCAGGTGGGAGCCGCCGTGGATGTAATAGATCAGCGGCGCCTGACCGCGCAAGCCCTCGACCACCTTGCGCAGCGGCGGCAGCGCCAGGCTGCGCCAGCGCTCGGCGTCGAGCAGGCCGCCCCAGGTATCGAACAGCTGCAGCGCCTGGGCGCCGGCCGCGAGCTGGCCGCGCAGGTAGGCGAGCGAGGTGTCGGCGATGCGGTCGAGCAGCAGCGCCAGGCCTTCGGGATCGCCATAGCTCCATGCCAGGAGGTGCTCGAAGTGGCGTGAGCCGCCGCCCTCCACGAGGTAGGCCGCCAGCGTCCAGGGGGTACCGCCGAAGCCGATCACCGGCACCTTGCCGGCCAGCTCTCGGCGCACCAGGCGCAGAGTGGAGAAGACGTAGCCCAGCGACTCCTCGACGTCGGGCAGGCGCAGTCCGGCGATGTCCTCGCGGCGCCGCACCGGCCGGGGAAAGGTCGGGCCGTCGCCGCGCACGAACTCGAGCTCGGCGCCCATCGCCTCGAGCGGCAGCAGGATGTCGGCGAACAGGATGGCGGCGTCCACGCCGAGCCTGGCAATGGGTTGCAGGGTCGCCTCGGCTGCCAGCTCGGGAGTCTTGCACAGGGTCAGGAAGTCGACCTTCTGCCGCAGCGCGCGGTACTCGGGGAGGTAGCGGCCGGCCTGACGCATGATCCAGACCGGGCGGCGCTCGGTCGGCTCGCCGCGGCAGGCGCGCAGGAAGAGGTCGTTCACCCAGCCAGGATAGCAGACCGCCGCGAGGTGCCCGCGCCCGAGCCAATGCCCGTCTCATATAGTCTTGGCGCCGAGAGCGCCCGATGACCGAACCCGCGCACCTGCAAATCCCGGAAGGCTCCGTGCGCGCCGCCCGCTGGGCGCTCGGCGTGCTCACCCTGATCAACCTGTTCAACTACCTGGACCGCTACGTGCCGGCGGCCCTGGTCGAGAGTCTCCGGCGCTCCGAGCTGCACGTCTCCGACACCCAGTCGGGGTTGCTGATGTCCGGCTTCATCGTCGTCTACATGCTCACCTCGCCGCTGTTCGGCGTGCTCGGCGACCGCGGACGCCGGCCGCGCATCGTCGCCGCCGGCATCGCGCTGTGGAGCCTGGCGACCGGCTTCGCCGGGCTGGCGCGCAGCTTCGCCGGCCTGCTGGTGGCGCGTTCGGCGGTGGGCGTCGGCGAGGCGGCCTACGTCACCATCTCGCCGGCGATGCTGGCCGATTCCTTCCCGCGCGCGGAGCGCGGCCGGGTGTTTGCCGTCTTCAACGCCGCCACGCCGATCGGCGCCGCCGCCGGCTACATCCTGGGCGGGCTGGTCGAGCACCATTTCGGCTGGCGGGCGGCATTCTTCGTCGCCGGCTTCCCGGGCCTGCTGCTGGCGGTGCTGATGTGGCGCCTGCACGACCCGCCCCGCGGCGCCACCGAGGAAGGCGCCATCCCGCCGACACCGCCGACATCGCCGACATCGCAGGCACCGCCGGCACCCGCCCAGGCGGCCGCCGCCGATGCCGCCAGCGACGCCACGGACGCTCCCGCGAGCGGCGCGCCGCCGGCGGCCGGGCCCGGCCATCTGGCCGTCTACGCCGAGCTGGCGCGCAACCGGCCGTTCGTGCTGATCGTGATGGGATACGCCGCCTACACCTTCGCGCTGGGGGCGCTGGCCTACTGGATGCCGGCCTTCCTCGAACGGACGCGAGGCATGCCGGCCAGCCAGGCGACCGTGCAGTTCGGCATCATCGTCGTCGCCACCGGCTTCGCCGGCACCTTCGCCGGCGGCTGGCTCGGCGACATGCTGCTGCGGCGCTGGTCCGAGGCTTACCTCTGGGTGTCGGGCATCGCCACGCTGGCCGCGGCGCCCGTCGCCCTGCTCGCTTTCGTCGCCACCTCGCGGCCGGTCTTCATGACCGCCATCGTCGGCGCCGAGGTGCTGCTCTTCTTCTCGACCGGCCCGATCAACTCGGCGCTGATCAACGTCGTGGCACCGGCCCATCGCGCCACCGCCATGGCGCTCAACATCCTGGTCATCCACCTGCTCGGCGACGTGCCGTCGCCGCCGCTGATCGGGCGCCTCTCGGACGCCACCTCGCTGGCCACCGCCTTCCTGGCGCTGCCGGTGATGATGGCGGTCGCCGGCCTGATCTGGGTGTACGCCGCCTGGAGAGGGCAACGCCATGCCTGAGCCGCTCGCCATCGACGGTTGCTCGCTCACCCTCGAGGTCTTTGGCCGGGTCGTGCACGGGCGCGCCCAGTGCGAGCTGGCACGGCCGGCCCGGGTGCGGGTGTCGCAGGGGCGCGCGGCGATCGAGCGGGCGCTCGCCGGCGGCGAGGTGGTGTACGGCGTCAACACCGGCTTCGGCGAGCTGGCGCAGGTGCGCATCGAACCCGACAAGCTGCTGCAGCTGCAGCGCAACCTGCTGCTGTCGCACGCCGCCGGCGTGGGCGAGCCGCTGCCCGACGCGGCGGTGCGGGGCATGCTGCTGCTGCGCGCCAACACCCTGGCGCGCGGCCACTCGGGAGTGCGGCCGGAGCTGATCGAGGCGCTGCTCGCGCTGCTCAACCACGACGTCCTGCCGGTGGTCCCCAGCCGCGGGTCGGTGGGAGCGAGCGGCGACCTGGCGCCGCTGGCCCACCTCGCCCTGCCGCTGATCGGGCACGGCAGCCTGCGCCCCGGCGCCGGCAGCGCGGCGGTGCCGGCCGTGGAGGGACTGCGGCGGGCCGGCCTGGTGCCGCTCGAGCTGCAGGCCAAGGAGGGCCTGGCGCTGATCAACGGCACCCAGGCGATGACCTCGCTGCTGGCGCTGGCGGCGCTCGAGGCACGCCGGCTGGTCAAGGCCGCCGACCTTGCCGGCGCGCTCGCCGCCGATGCGCTGCGCGGCACCGATAGCGCTTTCGACCCGCGGATCCACGCCCTGCGCCCTCACCCCGGGCAGCTGGCGAGCGCCGCCAACCTCTGGCGGCTGCTGCAGGGATCGGCCATCCGCGAGTCGCACCGCGCCGGCGACGTGCGGGTCCAGGACCCCTACTCGATCCGCTGCATGCCGCAGGTGCACGGCGCGGTGCGCGACCTGCTGGCCGACGTCGAGGCCAAGCTGGCGATCGAGATCAACGCCGTCACCGACAACCCGCTGGTGGTCAATGCCAAGGACACCGAGGGCACCGAGGACACCGAGGACTCGCCGGCGGGGACCGCCGCGACCGGCGGCGCCGGCAGCGCCGTACTGTCGGGCGGCAACTTCCACGGCGAGCCGATGGCGCTCGCCGCCGACGTGCTGGCGATCGCCCTGGCCGAGCTCGGCGCGATCAGCGAGCGGCGGATCGAGAAGCTCACCAATGCCGCATTCTCCGGCCTGCCGCCGTTCCTGGTGCGCGGTGCCGGCCTCGATTCCGGCTTCATGATCGCCCATGTCACCGCCGCGGCGCTGGTGAGCGAGAACAAGGGGCTGGCCCATCCCGCGGCGGTGGATTCGATCCCGACCTCGGCCGACAAGGAAGACCACGTTTCGATGGGCATGGGCGCCGCGCTCAAGCTCGGCAGGGTGGTCGAGAACGTGCGCCAGGTGCTGGGGATCGAGCTCGCCGCCGCCGCCCAGGGCATCGATCTGCTGCGGCCGCTCACCTCGAGCCTGCCGCTCGAGGCCCTGCACGCCTCGATCCGGACGCGCATCGCACGCTGGGACGAGGACCGCGAGATGGCGCCCGACCTGGTGGCGGCGGCGGATTTCCTGCGCGACGGCGTCGAGCCGCACCTGCAGGAGCTGCTCTAAAGCCGCGATTTCATACTCCCAGTAGGTATCCGGACCGCCAGGAACCCGGGTCGGGCTGGGCTAAAATGGAGTTTCATGCTCCGTCTCGTTGCCTATGCACCCGATGGCGTCCGGCGCTTCCCGGTGCATCGCGCCGAGATGCTCATCGGCAGCGCGCCGGAATGCGACCTCTGCCTGCCCTATATCGGGGTGGCGCAGCGCCACGCCCGGCTGCATCTCGACGGCGACGCCCTGCGCATCGAGGACCTCGGCAGCCGCAAGGGCCTGCTGGTCGCCGGCCGCAAGGTGCGCGAGGCGGCGCTGGAAGTGCTCGACGAGATCCGCATCGGCAACGTCACCCTGCTGGTGGAGGACATGGTGCAGCAGCCGGAGGGCCTCGCCGGGGAGGAGGATCCCGAGGACCTGCCAGAGGGTGCCGCAGCCAGGCTCTCGGCGACCGGCGGCGGTGACGGCAGCGATGGTGGCGACATGGCCGGAGCCGCCGGCTGGGAGCTCCATCCGCGTGACCCGCGCGACCCGCGCGACGGCCGCGGCCTGCGCGGTGTCCGCGGTGTCCGCAGCCAGCCGTTGCCGCGCATGACCTCGGAGCGGATGATCGATCACCTGACCCGCATCAGCGAATGGGTGCTCGCCGATACCGAGAGCCGCCGATCCTCGGAGGCGCTGGTTGCCGAGGTGCTCGCCGACTTCGGCGGCGGCGTGCTGTTCCTGCTGCTCGGCGAGATGGATCAGCCCGGGGTCAAGCTGGTGGTGGCCACCGACCCGGCGTGGCTGGGCCGGGGCGAGGAGCTGCTCGACCAGGTGCGGACCCACCGCAACGCCAGCCGGGGTGGCAACGGCGCGGCGTTCGCCGGCGAGCTGGCAAGCGCCCCCGTCTGGCTCTGCTACCACACCTTCACCGCCCTCGATCGCATCTACACGCTGATCATCGCGCTGCCCGGCTATGCGCCTGCCGGGCCCGAGCAAACCGGAGCGGCAGGTGGACCCGGAGGCCCCGGCGAGTGGTCGCCGATCGGGGCGCTGCGCTCGCTCGGGCACCTGCTGGTCTTCGGCCTGGTGCATCATGTCGGCTGGTACGAGCCGATCCTGCCCGGCCAGCCGCAGCAGCAGGACCTCACGGTGGCGCCGGGACTGGTGCTGGGCGAATCGCCGGCGATGAAGCAGCTCACCGATCAGCTGCGGGTCGCCATCGGCCAGGACAGCCACGTGCTGCTGCGCGGCGAGTCCGGCGTCGCCAAGGAGCCGTTCGCCCGGTCGCTCCACCTGTCAGGACCGCGGCGTCACGGGCCATTCATCACCGCCCAGTGCGGCGGTGCCCGGCCGCAGCAGATCGAAGCCGACCTGTTCGGCGCCGAGGTGGTGGGCAAGGGCGGCGTGGTGCGGCGCGAGGGCAAGCTGCTGCTGGCCCACGGCGGCACCCTCTTCCTCGACGACGTCGAGGAGCTGCCGCTCGAGGTGCAGGCGAGGCTGGTGCGTTTCCTGCGCTCGCGAGAGGTCGAACCGACCGGCAGCGACGGCGCCACGGCGGTGGACGTGCGCATCATCGCCGGCAGCCGGACACGGCTCGAAGACGTGGCGGGGCGCGACGAGTTCCGGGCCGATCTCGCCCACCGGCTGTCGCACTTCGCCATCGAGGTGCCGCCGCTGCGCGAGCGCCGCGAAGACCTGCCGCTGTTGATCCAGTCTTACGTCAACCGCTTCTGCCACGAGACCGGCAAGCGGCTCACCGGCATCACCGTCAAGGCCATGTCGGCGCTGCTCAACTACGACTACCCCGGCAACCTCGCCGAGCTCGAGAACATCATGCGCCACCTGGTCTACCTGTCCCCGGCCGGCCGGCCGGTGGACGTCGGCCTGCTGCCCGAGCGGGTGCGGCGCGGCAGCTTCAGCTCCGGCTCCCGGGTCGACTCCAGCTCCGATCTCGACCTGGAGCGACTGGTCGGCGGCATCGAGCAGGCGGCGATCCGCGAAGCGCTGCGGCGCACCCTCGGCAACAAGTCCCAGGCCGCCCGTCTGCTGGGGCTGTCGCGCAACGGCCTGGCGATCAAGATGCAGCGCTTCGGCCTCCGCGGCTGATTAGGGACCGGTCGCCAGGAGAGGGTGGAAGCGGCCGCCCGGCAAGGCTGGCCGCAGGATTTCTCCGGCCGCGGGGTTTCACCCAGGCGGTGCTTGCCCGGGAGGCGACTCATGCCCAAGACGATCGTACCTGCTCACGCATTTGCCGCGGTGACGGCCGCCGCCTTGCTGCTGCTGGCCGCCGGCGCCGGTGCTGCGGAGCCGGCGGCGCCCGGCCCGGTCCGCAAGGCCGCGGCGACCGGCCTCGGCAAGATCCAGCACGTGGTCATCATCATGCAGGAGAACCGCAGCTTCGACAGCTACTTCGGCACCTTCCCGGGAGCCGACGGCATCCCGATGAGCAATGGCGTGCCGACGGTGTGCGTCCCCGACCCGCAGAGCGGCCAGTGCGTGGCGCCTTTCCACGACACCTTCGATCTCAACCAGGGAGGCCCGCATGGCGCGCCGGCGGCGGTGGGCGACGTCGACGGCGGCAAGATGGACGGCTTCATCGCGCAGGCCGAGATGGCCAAGAGCGGCTGTCAGAACCCCGACGATCCAGCCTGCGGCGGCCACAGCACCGACGTCCTGGGTTACCACGACTTCCACGAGATCCCGAACTACTGGGCCTATGCCCAGAACTTCGTGCTGCAGGACCGCATGTTCGAGCCCAATGCATCGTGGAGCCTGCCGGAGCACCTGTTCATGGTCTCCGAGTGGTCGGCGCTCTGCACCAGCGCCAACCCGAGCAGCTGCGTCAACGAGCTCAACGCGCCCGGCCTGCCGCCCGATTACAACAACCCCGGCGGCAAGCGGCCGCCGCCGATCTATGCCTGGACCGACCTCACCTACCTGCTGCACAAGAACCACGTCAGCTGGGCTTACTACGTCTTCGCGGGAACCGAGCCGGATACCGCGGACGACGACGAGATGGCGGTGCCCACCGCGATGCAGAACGCCGCGACGCCGGGGATCTGGAACCCGCTGCCGTTCTTCACCACGGTCAAGGACGACGGCGAGCTGGGCAACGTCCGGGACCTGGCCGACTTCATCGCCGCCGCCAACGCCGGCACCCTGCCGGCGGTGTCTTGGATCTGCCCGAACGGCCGCTTCAGCGAGCACCCGCCGGCGCTGGTGAGCGACGGCCAGAACTACGTCACCAACCTGATCAACGCGCTGATGCAGGGGCCGGAGTGGGAGAGCACCGCGATCTTCCTCGCCTGGGACGACTGGGGCGGCTTCTACGACCATGTGGTGCCGCCGGTGGTGGACCAGAACGGCTACGGTCTGCGGGTGCCCGCCATGGTGATCAGCCCTTGGGCCAAGGCCGGCCTGGTCGATCACCAGACGCTCAGCTTCGATGCCTACGTCAAGTTCATCGAGGACGTATTCCTGGGCGGCCAGCGCCTCGACCCGGCGAAGGATGGACGGCCCGACCCGCGGCCGACGGTGCGCGAGAACGCGGCCACGCTCGGGGACCTCGCCAACGACTTCGACTTCACCCAGTCGCCGCACCCGCCGCTGATCCTGCCGGCGACGCCGATCGGCACCTGTGTCGAAGGCGACGCCTCGCTCTGCGTCCGCAGCGACCGCTTCCAGGTGGTGGTGAGCTGGGTGACGGCCAGCGGCCAGAGCGGCGGCGGCCACGCGGCGGTGCTGACGGCGGACACCGGCACCTTCTGGTTCTTCGACAAGGCCAACGTCGAGGTGGTGGTGAAGGTCCTCGACGGCTGTGCGCTCTCCGGCACCTTCTGGGTGTTCGCCGGCGGCCTCACCAACGTGCAGGCCACGATCCAGGTGACCGACACTTTCACCGGCGCCGTCAGGACCTACGGCAACCCGCAGGGCACCGCCTTCCAACCGATCCAGGACACCAATGCCTTCGCCAGCTGCGGCGCCGAGGCCCCGGGTCCGGCGAGCACCCGGCGGGCCGCGTCTCACCGTCTTTGACCGCGGGCGTAGAATACGCCCCATGAGCCCTAGCCCCTCGCCGCCAGCCGTCTCCCCGGTCGTCTCCGCCGCTGGCGCCCCCGGTCCGGAGCCTCCTGCCAAGAGCGGCCCGCGGCCGGTGCGGGCGCCGCGCGGCACCGTCCTCTCCTGCCGCGGCTGGCAGCAGGAGGCGGCGCTGCGGATGCTGATGAACAACCTGGACCCGGAGGTGGCCGAGCGTCCCGACGAGCTGGTGGTCTACGGCGGCTCGGGCCGCGCGGCACGCAACTGGGAGTGCTTCGACGCGATCGTCGCCGCCCTGCGCCGGCTGGGCGACGAGGAGACGCTGCTGGTGCAGTCGGGCAAGCCGGTGGCGGTCTTCCGCAGCCACGCCGAGGCGCCGCGGGTGCTGATCGCCAATTCGCTGCTGGTGCCGCACTGGGCGACCGCCGACGAGTTCCGCCGCCTGGAGGGGCTGGGCCTCACCATGTACGGCCAGATGACCGCCGGCTCCTGGATCTACATCGGCAGCCAGGGCATCCTGCAGGGCACCTACGAGACGCTGGCAGAGTGCGCCCGCCAGCATTTCGGCGGCAGCCTGGCCGGCCGTCTCACGGTCACCGCCGGGCTGGGCGGCATGGGCGGCGCCCAACCGCTGGCGGTGACCATGAACGGGGGGGTGTGCCTGGTCGCCGAGGTGGACCGCAGCCGCATCGAGCGGCGTCTGGCAACCCGTTACCTCGACGCCTTCGAGCCGGACCTGGAGGCGGCGATCGGGCGGGCGCTGGCGGCGCGCGACCGCCGGCAGGCGGTGTCGATCGCGGTGCTCGCCAACGCCGTCGACCTGCTCGAGCGGCTGGCGGCGGCGGGCGTGGTGCCCGACGTGCTCACCGACCAGACCTCGGCGCACGACGCGCTCCACGGCTACGTGCCGCAAGGGCTGGGCTTCGCGGAGGCGGTGGCGCTCCGCCGCACCGCGCCCGACGAATACGTGGCTCGTGCCATGGCGACGATGGCGGCGCACGTGCGCGCCATGCTGGTCCTGCAGCAGCGGGGCGCGGTCACCTTCGACTACGGCAACAACCTCCGCGGCCAGGCGCTGGCGGCGGGGGAGGGGCGCGCCTTCGAGATCGGCGGCTTCGTGCCGCTGTTCATCCGGCCGCTGTTCTGCCTCGGCAAGGGCCCCTTCCGCTGGGCGGTGCTGTCCGGCGACCCGGACGACCTGGCGGCGACCGACGAGGCGATCCTGGCGGAGTTCCCTGAGGACGAAGCGCTCGGGCGCTGGATCCGCCTGGCGCGCGAGCGGGTCGCCTTCCAGGGGCTGCCGGCGCGCATCTGCTGGCTCGGCTATGGCGAGCGCGCCAGGGCCGGGCGCATTTTCAACCAGCTGGTCGCCTCGGGCCGGGTGAAGGCGCCGATCGTCATCGGCCGCGATCACCTCGACTGCGGCTCGGTGGCGTCGCCCAACCGCGAGACCGAGGCGATGCGCGACGGCTCCGACGCCATCGGCGACTGGCCGGTGCTCAACGCGCTGCTCAACGCGGTCAACGGCGCCACCTGGGTGTCGGTCCACCACGGTGGCGGCGTCGGCATCGGGTATTCCCTGCACGCCGGGATGGTCATCGTCGCCGACGGCAGCGAGGCCGCCGCCCGGCGCCTCGACCGGGTGCTGACCGGCGACCCCGGGCTGGGCGTGGTGCGGCATGCCGACGCCGGCTACGACGCGGCGATCGCCTGCGCCCGCGAGCAGGGCGTCGACCTGCCCATGCTGGCGCCGCTCGCGCAGCACCCGCGAGCCCCGGGGCTTGCGGACCTCCCGAAGATTCCGGAGATTCCGGAAGATACCGCGCCGCCGCGCACCGCCCTCTGAGGCGGCGCCGTGGCGCTTCGCCTGATGCTCCGCCGCCTCCGCGAGCCGGCCCTGCTCGCCGCCGCGCTGGCGGCGCCGCTGCTGCCGTCGCCGTTCGCTTTCCTGCTGCTGCTCGCCTGCTGCCTGCTGTGGCTCCGGCGGCGCCCGCCCCTGCCGCGGCGCGAGGCGGCGCTGGCGGTCTTGCTGGCGGTCGTGGCGCTGGTGGCGCTGGCCGGCGCCGGCCTCATCGCGCGACAAGAGAGCCTCTCGGACCGTCGCTGGATCGCCCGCCAGGCCCCGGAGTATCGCCGGGTCTGGGAAGGGTTGCGCGCCGAGGCGGCGGCCGGAGCCGCCGCCATGAAGCGGCGCCCGTCGAGCCCGCTCGACGTCCTCGACCACCCGCCCGAAGCGCCGCCGCCGCAGAGCGCGGTGCAAGCCGCGACGCTGGCGGCGTTCGACCGCCTCGGCCGGCTGGCGCCGCCGGGAAGCGAGCGCCGCCGCGCCCTGCTGCTGATCGACCGCGACGGCAACGCCGTGGCATGGGCCGGCGAGGGCCTGGTCCACGAGCCCGAGCAGTGGCCGCGCTCGGGGCTCTCCTACCGGGCCGGTTTCAACTCGGTGACCTTCTACGCCGCCGAGCCGCTGGACGAATCGCAGCGGCCGTGGCGGCTGGTGGCCGGCGCCAGCTTCCCGACCCGCCGCCTGCCCCAGGCGCCGGCGGCGGAGGCGGCCGGCGGTGCGGCGGCGCTGGCTCCGGCCGCCCTGGTGGCGCGGCTGCGGGGCGCCTTCGGCCAGCTGGCCGGCGCGGCCCTGCCGCGGCGCTCGCTGCGCTGGTCGCTGGTCGACAACCCGGCGCAGGCGCATGCGGGGTCGGTGGAGGTGCGATTCGCCGGGGCGCCGACGCTCGAGGTCGAGCCGGTGTCTGCCGGCGCTGCCGGCGCCGCCGGCGGCGACAACCCGAGCGCGGCCCCCGGCTGGCCGACCGGCCTGGCCTGGGCGGGCCTCGCCGCCGTGCTGCTGGCGCTGGGGGTGATGCGGGGCGTCGGCGTGGCGCTGCCGGCGATGTCGACGCTTTCGGGAGGCCAGGAGCGCGGTGCCGGCGTGCCGGCGCTGCTGCTCGCGGGCCTCTTCGCCCTGGCGATGCTCACCGGCGTGCCGGCGCCGGCAACGATGGCGCTGGAGATCGGGATGGCGCTGGCTCTGCTCAGCCTGGCGCTGGCGCGCAGCGGGGCCCGGACCGGCAGGCGCCTGGCCGGCCCAACCCGGCGGCAGCGGCCTGCCCGCGCCGCATCCGGGCCGCGCGCAGCGGCGGCGGCCGGCGGCCCGGTCGCGGTATCCGGAAGCGGCGGCGCCAGCGGCGGCGCTGCCGGAGGCGAGGCGCCGGCGGCGGGGCGGGGGCGCCGTGGTCCGGCGGTGTGGGTGATGGCGGGAGGGGCCGCCGCCATCCTGCTGCTGTTCGTGGCGGCCTGGGCGGCGCAGCTCGCCGGCGGGCCCTTCGCCGCCGGCGACGGGCTGATGGTGCCGGCGAGCGACTGGTGCATCCGGCTGGCCTGGAGCGGTGCCGCATTCGGTCTGCTGAGCCTGGCGGCCCGGCGCGGATCGGCGAGCGCGCCTCCCGCCGGCGACCGCTGGATCTGGCTCGCCACCGGACTGTTGCTGGCCGGGGCGGCGCTGTCGGAGGCGACCTGGGCGGCGGTGCCGCTGCTGGCGGCCGGCGGTGCCTGTGCGGCGCGGTTCGTCGACCGGCGGCGGCGCGGCCAGGGCACGATGCTGGCGGCGATGGCGGTGTTCGCCGCCCTGGCCGGAGCGGCGGTATGGGAGACCGCCTATCGCGCCCGTCTGGCGACCTACGATGCCAGCGAGCTGCTCGCCCGCCTGGCGCCGCCGGCGCCGCGCGAGCTGGCGGCGCTTGCGGCCGAGGTCGGCGCGCACTTCGCACATCTCGACCTGGATGCGCTGGCGCCCCGCACGCCGGTCGGCCTCGACCCCAGGGACCTCGCCTACTCGCTCTGGCGCGCCTCGCCGCTCTCCCGGCCGAACGCCCTGTCGGCGGTCGCCGTCCGCTCCGGCAACGCGCTGGTGTCGTCTTTTGCCTTCGGCATGCCGCTCACCGGCGAGGGCGACATCGACGCCGAGCGGCTGAGCGGGCTGCGGCTGCCGGGGTGGCGGCCGATCGGCGGCGAGGCGCCGGTCAGGCTGGCGGACGGCCGCCCGGGCGTGGTGCGCTACTGGCTGCTGCCGCGCCCGGGTTTCCGCTTCCAGGACCGCCGGCGGCTGGTGCGCGTCGAGCTCGGCCTGCTGCGCGGCAATCCCACGCCGGAGCAGGTCGAGGAGCTGGCGGCGCCGGGGCTGTTCGCGCTGTATACCGCCCCGGACGGGCGGGCCGCGCTCTCTCCCTGGGCCGAGCGGCCGCCGCTGGCGGGTCGGCTGCGTGCCTCGCAGGCGGTGATCTCCGAGGTCGAGACCCCTTCGGGAAGGGCGCGTGCCTACGTGCAGCCGATGTCCTTGCCGGCCGGCGGTGCGGCCGAGGCGGGGGGCGGGACATCGCCGGCCGGCGCCTGGGAGGCCATCTACCTGCCGGACGAGAGCCCGCTGGCGGCGGTCGAGCGCACCGCCAACTGGGCCGTGGGCCTGCTGCTGGCGCTGGCCTGCGCGGTGCCGGCGGCGGCGCTGCTGGCTCTGCCGCGCAGCGCTTTCCGCGATCTGCTGCGGCGCACGGTGCGCTCGTACTCCCGGCGCCTGCTGCTGGTCTACACCGTGCTGCTGCTGCTGCCGCTGCTGGCGCTCAATGCCCTGCTGGTGCGCTCGGTCGGGCTCGACATGCTCAACCAGCAGGCGATCGCCGGACAGGCGGCGCTCGCCGCCGCCGAGCGGCTGCTCGACGAGCAGATCCGCGCCGAGCCGGTGGGCTACGCCTTCGATCCCGGCACCTTCGATCCCAAGCTCACCAATATCTCGGAGCTGGTGCGGCGGCCGGTGAACCTCTATGGGCGCAGCCGGCTCTCGGCGTCGAGCAAGCACGAGCTGTTCACCGCCGGCCTGCTGCCGACCCGCCTGCCGGGTCCGGTCTATTCGAGCCTGGCGCTACGCGCCCGCAACCTCTACTCGCTGACCAACCGCGTCGGCGACGTGGAGTACCTCGAGCTGTATGCGCCGCTGCACCTGGCCGGCGACGACCCGGCCGGCGAGCCGCGGCTGTTCGTGTCGCTGCCGCTGCTGGCGCAGCAGGAGGAGGCGGAGCGCCAGCTGGTCCACCTGCGCCGCCATGCCATCCTGGTGACGGCGGCGCTGTTCGCGCTGCTGGCGGCGGTGGGCAACCGGCTGGCGCAGAACTTCACCCGGCCGATCACCCAGCTGGTGGAGGGGACGCGGCGCATCGCCGCGGGCGCCCGCTCGCTCGACCTGGCGCCGACCGAGCTCGAGCTCGCCGCCCTGGTGGCGGCGGTGGACGACATGGCGCGGCGCATTGCCGAGGGCCGCGAGGGATTGCTGCGCGAGAAGCAGGTGGTCGAGCGGGTGGTGCAGAACATTGCTTCGGGGGTGGTGTCGCTCGACCGCGAGCGGCGGGTGCTGATGCACAACCGGGTGGCGGCGGAGCTCCTCGGGGTGGCGGTGGGCCAGAGCCTGGAGCGCCTGGTCGGCCGCGCCGAACGGCTGGCGCCGGTGGCCGCCTTCCTGCGGTCGGCCGGCGGCGAGATGGCGCGCGCCACGGTGCGGCTCGGCGACCCCGCCGGCGAGCGCGAGTGGTCGCTGGTGTGGGTGCCGCTGCCGGGCCAGGGCGAGCCCTTCGCGCTGCTGGTGGTGGAGGACGTGACCGAGGAGCTGCGCGGCCAGCGGCTGCTCGCCTGGGCGGCGATGGCGCGCATGATCGCCCACGAGATCAAGAACCCGCTGACGCCGATCCGGCTCTCCGCCGAGCACATGCGCGAGGTCTACCAGCGCGACCCCGAGCACTTCGCGGCGGTGTTCGAGCGCTGCACCGCCAACATCCTCACCCAGGTCGAGGAGCTGCGTTCGATCGCCTCCGAGTTCTCGACTTACAGCGCCATCCCGCGCATCGAGCCGCGCCCCGGCGATCTGACGGCCGCGGTCGCCGGCCTGGTCGAGGGCTATCGCGCCGCGCCGCCGCGCGGCGTCCGCGTCGACCTCGAGACGCCGAGCGGTGCGATCGAGGCGCGTTTCGACGCCAAGCTGTTGCCGCGGGCGGTGCGCAACCTGATCGAGAACGCGCTGCGCGCCAGCGCCGGCGGCGGCCGGGTGGTGGTGCGGGTGGAGCGGGTGGACGGCGTCGGCGGTGGCGCCGGCGGTGCCCGCGGCAGCCTGGCGCGTATCGCGGTGCTCGATTCCGGTCCCGGCGTGCCGTCCGACCTGCTGGCGCGCATCTTCGACCCCTATTTTTCGACCCACGACACCGGTACCGGCCTGGGCCTGCCGATCGCCCGCCGCATCGCCGAAGAGCACGGCGGCGACATCGCCGCCCGCAACCGCCCCGGCGGCGGCCTCGAAGCCGTGATCACCATCCCCTGCGAGCCGGCGGGCGCCGCGGCCGGCGCCGCCCGAGAGAGCGCTGTCACCGGCTGAGAGCGGCGGCGGCGCTGCGGCGCGCGATCGCCGCACCGTGACCCGGCCGGTCTCCGTCCGGGCCTGGCCGCATTCAGGCGGCGCGGGCGACGAGCACCGGCGCCGCCGCGCCGGCGAGGATGCCGAGGGCCATGCCGCCCAGGCCGGCTAGGCCGGCGGGCAGGCAGCCGGTGGCGCCGGCGAGGATCGCCGCCGCGGCCGCGGCCAGCCAGAAGCGGCGGTCGCGGTGCCCTTGCAGGCGCGGGCCCAGGCAACCCAGCAGCAGCCCGGCCACCGCGCCCGCCGCCAGGCAGAGTGGCGGCAGGGCCAGGCAGATGCTGCCGTCGCAGGCGTGGGCGGCGCGGGCGGCCGCCGGCAGCCAGCAGGGCGCCAGCCCGGCAAGGAAACCCAGCCGGGCGCCGCGCCCCCAGGCGCCGCCACGCCAGAGGCAGGCGACGAGCAAGACGCCGAGCGTGCCGGCGCAGGCGGCGGGTCCGCCGGGGGCAGGGCAGCCGACCAGGGCCACCCCGGCAACGGCCACGGCTGCCAGGGCACGGCCGAGCGCCCAGCGCAGTCGCCCGCGCTCGTAGGCGCGGCTGGCGCGGGCGGCGAGGTCGTCAGGGGCGACGGTCATGGTTCAGCCTCCAGGCGCCGCGCAAGCGGCGGAGGGCGCGCTCGACGCGCTTGCGGAAGGTGGGACCGGGGAGGTCGGGGCGCTCGCCGCGGGCGTAGGCGAGCAGGGTCTCGGCATCGCCCGGGCGCAACGTCGCCAGCGCCGCGCCCAGGGTCCGCTCGAGGTCGGCAGCGACGGCGGTGTCCTCGGGCGAGGGCCGAGGGTCGGCACGGGTGGCCAGGGCGCCATCGTCATGCTCGCGCCGGCGGCGGCGGCGCTGGCGCAGGGTGCGGATCTCGTAGGCGGCGATGCCCAGCACCCAGGACAGCGCGTCGCGCCCGCGGTCGAACTCGGCGGCGCGGGCGAAGACCCGGAGCAGGGCCTCCTGCGCCGCATCCTCGGCCTCCGCGGGCGGCAGGCAGCGGCCGGCAAAGCCGCGCAGCAGCGGCCAGAGGCGGAGGAACAGCGGGTGGAACGCTTCGCGGTCCCCGTCCGCCAGCCGTTCCAGGTCACCCTGCAGCGCTTCCCGTTCGGCGCGCTCCACCCGCTGCGGCCTACCCTTGGCCTACTTGGAACACGCCGGCTCGCAGCAGTCCGGGCAGCAACAGGAAGGTGCGTCGGCCTTGGCGGCGCCGCCCTTGGCATCCGCCGCCCACGCCGCCGCCGCCGGCACCGCCAGGGCCGCCACCACGACCAACCAGCTCAATTTGCGCATCATCTCGGTTTCTCCTTTCAGAGGCGTTCAGTCGCCCCGTCGAGAGAGATAGGCGCGAGCGCCGCCATGCGTGACACGCTCACCTGAGCGCCTCGCCGGCGGGGGAGCGCCAGCGCTGCAGCCGCAGGCCGACGCCGCTGGCGGGGGACAGGGGGGCGGCGAGCACCAACGTCACCCGCGCTCCCGGCGCCGGCATCGCGAAGCGCTCGGTGACGAAGATTGGCGAGCCGGCCTCCCGGCGGGCGAAGATCGGCGACAGCGGCTGACCCGCCAGCAGGACGTCGCGCAAGCTCTCGGGCTCGGCGTCCGGCGGCAGCCGGACCTCCAGCGATGCGACGCCGCCATCCTGGCCATCGGCGGGCAGCTCGGCAGCCAGGCGCTCGGGCGCTCGCGGCAAGGGCGAGAGCTCGAGCTTCCGGGGTGTGCCGCGCGCCTGCCAGCGATGAACGATGACCATCACGGCGCGCCCGCGGCCGCGGAACGGGCGGGGCTCGATGCGGACGACCTCCGCGCCAGGTCTCTCGATCCGCCGGCGATAGAAACCGCCTCCCGGCCGGTCGAGCCCGTCGGCGTGGAAGATCTCGGCATCCGCAAGGTCGAGCTCCTCCGGCGCCATCTCACGGAGGTTCTCGACCTCGAGGACGATCGCCGGGCTGCTGTACCAGCGCGCGTCGGCGTCCTCTTCGCGGACCGCCACCCGCCAGCCCAGCGGCAACAGGCGCTCCTGCAGGCAGTCCTGTACCAGCGATTGGGTTGTGGGCACCCAGGTGTCGTAGACGTAGGCATTGGCCGGCGCGGCGAGCAAGCAGGCGGCGGCGAGCGCCGCCGCGGCGAGCGCCAGCCGCTGCCATCTCCGGAGGCGCGGTGCCAGCCACCGCCACCCGCGCAGCAGCATCCAGGCGGCGCCGAGGGCGACGAACGGCGCCACCGGCAGCCAGTTGTGCTCGCTGGGATTGGTGGTGCCGGCGGCGGTGAAGAGCGCAAACGCCGCGACGTAGGCCGACATCATCGGCGGCCCGAGCCGCCGCGCCCGCGGGCCCGCCGGCGGCAGCCGCACCGCCGCCACCGGCGCGACCAGCAGGCCGGCGAGACCCAGCGCTCCGATCACCGGGCCGTGGAAGCTCTCCGACAGCAGCGCGCGCGGCCCCTGCGCCAACACCGTGAGATGCGAGCTGTGCAGCAGCGCCCCCTTCATCGCATAGTCGCGCCAGGTGCGGCCGAAGCTCCAGACGTAGAAGCCGGGGTCCAGGGCGAGGAAGGGGGTGAAGAGCAGGCAGACGGCGACCGCGGCGAGTCCCGCCAGCAGCAGGGCGCCCCACCGCCCGCGGCTGCGCCAGCCGCCGCCGGCGAGCGCCGCCACCGCGACCGGCACCGCGATCGGTGCGGCGTTGAACTTGGTGGCGAGGGCCAGGCCGACCGCGGCGCCCGCGCCGGCGAAGCGCCGCCAGGTCGGCCGCTCCGCCGCCGCCAGGCTGGCGGCGAAGGCACCGAGCGAGGCCGCGACCAGCAGGATGTCGGGCTTGAAGATCGCCGACTGGCGCAGGTGCCATGGCACCACCGCCAGCAGCAGCGCGGCGCCGACGCCGGTCGCCGGCGAGTCCAGGCGCCGCCCGATCCGGTAGGTCAGGTAGAGCGAGAGGGTGCCGGCGAGCGCCTGCAGCAGACGGCAGAGCAGATAGCCGGTCGGGCTCAGGTCGCCGTCGCCGGCCAGGACCGCGAACAGCGGGCGGCCGGTCAGCCGGTGCAGCCCTTCGCTGGCCCAGAGCAGTGCCGCGTGCGGCAGGTAGGACAGGCCCGGGTGGAGACCGTTCGCCGGCCGCAGCTGTCCGTCCTCCAGCAGCGAGCAGAGGTTCTGCACGCTGAACCGCTCGTCCCAGAACCGGCCGCTGTCCAGCCCGGGAAGGGCCAGCCACACCCGCATCCCGCAACCCCAGATCAGGATCAGGGCGAGGGCGAGAGCGGCGCCGGTGAAGCGTCGGGTGGGTCCCGTCTCTGCCAAGATGGCGGAAAGTATATGCGGGCCGCCCGTCCGCGCGCCGGCGGGCCGCTAGCGCGGAACCTCGACGATCTGATCGGCGAAGGAGAGCTCGCCGGTGAGCTCGTCGCGCACCGCCACCGCCACGTCGTTGTGGCCCTTGGGAAGGGGCATGGCGACCTCGTAGTGAAAGGTGCGCTGGCGGAGCGCCGCCGAGTCGGCGGCCGGAAAGTGGAGTGGCACGGTGCGGCGGCGGACCGGAGAGGCGTTGCCGTCGGCGTCGCGCGACACCAGGTAGACGGTGATCATGCCTTGCAGCAGACGGGTGTCGGCGCCGCCGCCGGATACCAGCATGACGTCGCGCAGCGGCACGGTCACCCGCAGGCGCGCCGTCCGCGGCGCATCCTCTCGCCGCGGCGCCTGGGGCGCCAGCTCGAGACCGAGAGGGTTTTCCCCGACGCGGTAGTAGAGCCGGGTCAGCAGCTGGTCGCTGGCCTCCTGGTCGTCGGTCTTGAGCGCGTAGGATCGGCGATGGCGCACCCGGAGCCCAGGCCGGGTCAGCTCCACCCGCAACCGGCGGATGTGGCCGTCGCCGGGGTTGGGCGCCGGGTAGCCGAGCAGATAGAAGCTCTGGTCCTGCGCGACGTCGCCGAGGTCCTTCTCCAAACCGGCGCCGTTGTAGACCAGCCTGCCGCCGGTCTCGGTGGCCATGAAGAAAACTGCGTCGAGCTGATTGGCCGCGATGGCGCCCTGCACCAGGGCCGAAGGTCCGTTGCCGGTGGCGTCCGTCCTTATGGATGAGTTGAGCGGCGAGGGGCCGCCGGGCACCAGGGTGTAGAGGCTCACGCCCTGGCCGCTGGCGCGCGCCGCCAGGGCTTCCCACTCCTTCGAGGTGTCGTAGGTCAGGGCCTCGAGGCGCAGCTTCTCGGGGTCGGGCCGGGCAGCCTGGTCCTCGATGCTGAGGGTCGAGACATCCGTCGCGCCGCTGACGCCGGAGGCCGCGCCGCTGCCGCCGCAAAGCTCGAGATAGGTGTCGTAGGCCTCCTCTCCAGGACGCAGGGGAATGCCGTCGCTGACGTAGAGCACCATCTTGCGCCCCGGCAGGCCGTCGAGGGTGCCGAGCAGCCAGCCGATGGCGCCGAGCGAGCGCCGCACCTCGCTGCGCCTGTCCTCCGCGTAGGCGCGCGCGATCTCCGCCCCGAACTGGCAGCGGCGGTATGGCTGCGTGGCGTCGATCTTCAGGGAGTTCTGGGTCGAGAGCCACTCCTCCTCGGCGTTGATCTGCCGGGTGGAGAACCTGGTGGCGGCCTTCGCCAGGGCCGCCGCGAGGTCGCGTCCGTTGCTGGTGAACGGCAACACCGCCTCCACGCCGCCGTCGAGGCGCCAGATCGTCACCTGGCTGCCTGGGGGCAGGCGCTTGCCGAGCACTCTGGCGAGGGTGCCGTAGAGCGCCACGCGATCCGGCGCCCGCGTGTGCTGTTCGTCGAGCACCAGGACCACGCGGACCGGCGGAACGGCCGTGGCGCCGTCGGCGCCTCCGAGAGCGGTGCCGGTGCGTTTGCCTTCCTCGACCCAGGCGAAGCTCTGCAACTCGATCGGCCGGCCGTCTTCGAAGACCCGGAAGTCCCGGGCCGCGAGATCGGTGACCGGATGCCCCTGCGGGTCGGTCACGAAGACCTCGAGGCTGACCTGGTGCACGTCCACGCGCTCGGCGAACGAGGGCAGGGCGGGGGCGGCAGCCGGCAGGATGGCGCCGAGGATCGTTGCCGCGATCGCGTAGAGCATTGGCTGCTCCTTTTTTGACAAAGGCAGAATGTATCAGACCATTTGATTTGTCAAGGCAATGAGGCATGTTGCAATTTAACGCCGCGGCGCCGCACTGCCGGGCGGACAGCTGCCGCGCGGGCGGACGCCTCCCGCCGGCCGCAAGCAGGGATCCTGCGCTGGCGGCGGCGGAGCCCGCTCTAGCGGCGGCGGGTGGGGAGGGAGCGGCGGGAGGAGCCGAGGGTGCGGGCCGGGCGGTGCTCGACGTAGGGGGGCACGCCGGGGATAGTGCAGCGCGGCAGATCGAGGCCCAGCGTCTGCTCGATGTCGCGGATCAGCGGCTTGTCCAGCCAGGTGGCGATCGAGGAGACCAGTCCGACGGCGGCGCCGCGGGCGGTGCGGCCGGCGCGGTGGATGTAGTCCTCGACGTTCTCCGGCATGTCGAAGTTGATGATGTGGCTGGTGTGCGGCACGTCGATGCCGCGGGCGGCGATGTCGGTGGCGACCAGGATGCGGTGCTCGCCCTCGCGGAAGCCTTGCAGCGCCTGCACCCGCTGCCCCTGCGACAGGTTGGAGTGGATGCGCTCGACCGGATGCCCCTCGCGCTCGAGCACGCCGGCCAGCCATTCGGCGTCGCTCTTGCGGCGGATGAACACCAGGGTGCTGCCGAGCTCCTGGCGGAGCAGGGCGAGGATCAGGGCTTTCTTGTTTTCCGGGTCCACCAGGTAGAGCCGGTGGCTGATGCCCTGGGCCGCCTTGCCCTCGGGCGTGATGTCGATGACCGCCGGGTCGCTCATGAAGCGCTGCGCCAGGCGCTCGATGATCGGCGGCATGGTGGCCGAGAACATCAGCGTCTGCCGCTGGTCGGGGACCTCCTGCAGGATGCGCTGCACTTGCGGCAAAAAGCCCAGGTCGAGCATGTGGTCGGCCTCGTCGAGCACCAGCACCTGGATCTCGTCGAGCCGCACGTTGCCGCGCTCGAGGTGATCGTAGAGCCGCCCGGGAGTGGCGACCACGATGTCGGGGCGCTGGCGCAGGCCGTGGATCTGCGGACCCATCTTGACGCCGCCGATCAGGCAGACGGTCTGCAGCTGGTGATCGCCGCCGAACAGGTCAAGGAACGCCTTGGTCTGCAGGGCGATCTCGCGGGTCGGCGAGAGGATCAGGCCGCGCAGTCCGCGGCCATGGGTGAGCCGCTCGGCGAGGGGCAGGACGAAGGCGGCGGTCTTGCCCGAGCCGGTCTCGGCGAGGCCGATGAGGTCGCGGCCGGCGAGCGCCACCGGGACGACCGCCGCCTGGATGGGGGTGGGGTGAACGAAGCCGATCTCATGCACCAGCTTGAGGATCGCCTCGGAGAGCCCGAGGGCGGCGAAGGTCTGATCGGTGGTTTGGACGGGATGCTGAGGGATGGCGAAGGTCTGCATGTAGGGCCGCTTATAGAACAAGTCGCCGGGGCACTACAAGCGCCGGGGCCGGGGTGCGTGCCGGTGCGGAGCCTCGTTGCAGCCGGGTGGGTGCTGTTGCCCCTGGCCGGGCTGGAGCCGCTCGAGGTACCCTCGCCACCCGCCCCGGCCCTCGGAGAGTCGCGGGTCTGGGGACGATGCTAGTGTCCTGGCCCAGCGGTCTCGCATCCTCATGGATCCTCTCTGGCTCCGTACCGGCGGGACCTAACTCTCCATGCACTCGTCGAACCTTGCTGCGTTCGCCGTGGAGGCCCTCGCCGCCGGTGCCTTGGTGCTTCGCCAACTTCTGGCCGGTCTTGCCCTGGCGGCCACTTCCTACATCGCCGGCCGCACTCTGCTCGGGATCCTGCTGACGTGCCATGGGCGCCCGCCGGAAACGCCAAAGCCCTGCGAGGCATCGCCGCTGGGCGGCCTTGGCGGCAACGGTTCGGAGCGTGCGCCGCGATGGGGCCAATTCGATGGCCAGGGCGTTGCCGCGGAAACGGCAGTGGTGGCGACAGCCCTCGGCTTGGCGGTCGTCGCAGAGGCCGGGCTGCTGCTCGGCCTGGCCGGCTGGCTGAGGCCGGGACCGGTGCTGCTGGTCGTGCTCGGGATTCACCTGGCCGGCCTGCCAGTCTGGCGCTCGCTGGTGCGGGAGCTCCGAAGCCTGGCGGAGCGGTCGGGTGCTGGCGGCGGTCCAGCGGGTGCCGACGTCGGTCCAGCGGGCGGTGGTGTCGGTCAATCGGCCGGCGGTGCCGGTCCAGCGGTCGGCGGCCCACCGGATGCCGGCCAGATGCCGCGCCCGGGGCCGCCGCGCCGAGGGCCTCGGCGCCTGCTCGTTCCGGCCGCCTGGGCCGTCGGCATCCTGCCGTTCGCGCTGCTGACGCTCTACCCGCCGACTGCCTTCGACGCCACGCTCTACCACCTGCCCTTCGCGCGCGCCTTCGCCGCCACCGGCTCGCTGCCGTTCCTGCCCGAGATGCGCATCCCGATCTTCCCGCAGCTGCTCGAAACGCTGTTCGCCCTTCTGCTGCCCTTTGCCGGCGACCTTGCGGCCCACGCCGTCGCGCTCATCGCCACCATGCTGACGGCCTGCCTGCTGCTGCTCTGGGGCCGGCGTGTGTCGCCCGCTGCAGGTTGGATCGCGGCGGCGGCCTTCGCCGGCAGCCCGCTGGTGGTTTACCTCGCGGGGACGGCCTACGTCGAGCCCGGGCTGGTGCTGTTCGTGACGGCGGCCTGTTATGCGGCAGCTCGCTGGCTCGACGGCGGCGGGGAGAGTTGGTTGACCTTGGCGGCGCTCTTCGCCGGCGCCGCCGCCGACACCAAATACCTCGGCCTCCTGGTGCTAGCGTCGGTCGCCCTGGCGGCTGTCACGGTCACGCCGGCCGGTCCGCCAGCGCCGCGGTGGCGCCGCCTGGCGACGGTGGCGGCGGCGGCGGCCGTCGCGATCGCGCCCTGGTATGGGCGGATCGTCGCCGCCACCGGCAATCCGCTCTTCCCGTTTCTTCCCGAGGTCTTCGGCGCGTCGCCATGGAGCCCCAGGGGACTCGGCCCGCCGGCCGGCTTCCATCGGCATCTCGGCCAGGTTGCGCTGGGCCTGGTGCGCCTGCCCTGGGACGCGGTGTTCGCGCGCCGGCGCCTGGGCGGCTACCCGCCGTACTCGCCCATCTTCCTGCTGGCGCTGCCGGCGCTCGTGGCCGCGGCGTGGCGCGGCCGGCGGGTACGCCTTCTGCTGCTCGCCGCCGCGGGCTATGCCGTGGTGGTTCTCGCCCTGCTGCCCGATGCGCGGTACCTGCTGGTGGCGCTGCCGCTGGTGTGCCTGGCCGTGGGCGAGAGCCTGGCCGCGCCGCTCGCCGCCCGGGCGCGCCGGCGACGCCTGGACGGCCGGCGGGCCGCGGCGGCCGGCACGCTGCTGGCGCTTGCCATCTTCCTGCCGGGATGGATCTACGCCGGTTATTGCCTCTACCGCCAGGGTCCGGTGCCGGTGACACCCGCCGAGCGCGACGCCTACTTGGCGCGCTCGCTGCCGGCCTATCTTTCGATCCGCTATCTCGATCGCGCCTGCGGCGGTTCGTACACGCTCTATGCCATCCACGCCGAGAACATGGCCTACTTCGCCGCCGGCCGCTTCCTCGGCGACTGGACCGGTCCCGCCGCCTACGGGCTGGTCCTCCCGGCCGATGGCGACCCGCTCGTCCTTTACCGGCGCCTGCGAGCGATCGGCGTCGACCACCTGTTGACGGTTGCCGGCGATCGCGATCTGCCGATCTTCACCGCACGATTCGCGAACCTCTTCCGGGTGATCTACCGGGACGGCAGGGTGTGCCTATTCGTCCTCCGCGGCACCGGCTGCCGGCCGCCGGCGAAGTAGGCTCCGGCGACCCCCCCGGCCGCGGGCGTGGATCCAGCGATCTCCCGGCCGCGGGAGAGCCGCCGGCTGGTCTGGTGACCTTCGGCCAGGCCGGGGCTGCCCGGATCCGAGGACGCGACGCAACGGCGGCGTCAGCCATTGCGAAGCGGTGGCCGGCTTCCAAGCAGCCCCAGCTCACGGTAGAGGGCCAGCCATGCGGCGAGAGTGGCCTCAGCCGCCACCGGCGCGCCAACCGAGTCGGCTCGGAGCGGCGGCGCTGCCGCGAGCGGCAGGTAGATGCCGCCGTCGAGCAGGTCCGCGAGCAGGTTGGCGAGGGCGGCTCCGCCCGCGGCCGGATCGTCGGCGAGCGGGGCCGCCAGCAACAGGCCGGAACCGGCGGCGGCGAGGCGCTCGGCCGGAGCTCCGAGGTCGAAGGCGACCACCGGCACGCCGGCGGCGGCGCACTCGTCGAGCGCCAGCCCGTAGGACTCCGGCACCACCGAGAGCAGCAGCGCCAGGTCGACGCGGTCGCGGTGCAGCAGCGCCGGCAGCGAGCCCGCGCGGTAGTAGCCGCGCACCCGCAGGCCGGGAAGGCGGCGCCAGCGGGCCAGGATCTCGCGGTCGCCGCCGCCGTAAGCGGAGAAGCGGAGCCGGCGTCCCGCCGCCGCCAGGCGCTCGACCGCGGCCTCGAAGACCAGGGCGCCCTTGTGCGGCTGCACCGCTCCCACCCAGGCGACGTGGCGCGGTGGGCCGGGCCGGACCTGGACTCTCCGGGACTGCGGCCGGTGGGTGCTCGCGGCCGCCGGCGCGATCACCCGCCCGATGGCGCGGCCGGCGCCGGCGAACAGCTCGTCGTGGATCTTGGCCAGGAAAGCGGATGGGTAGACCACGGCATCGGCGCTTGCCAGGAGTTGGCGCGCCAGCTCGCGCCGCTCCTCCTGATAGCCATGCGGCAGGCCCGCGAAGTCGCGTCCGAGGCAGCGTTCGCAGCGCAGTGAGTCGCGCGAATAGTGGCAGAAGCGCGGTGGCGCCGGCGGCGGTTGGCTCTCGAGCAGGTGCGGTCGCGGGCAGAAGGCGGCAAAGTCGTGGATCGCCAGCACCAGGCGCAGGCCTGCCGCCTGGCGCAGACGCAGCAGGGAGGCGAGCGGCATCCCAGCCAGCCCCTCGACTTGAACGGTCGTGGCGCCACAGCTCGCCGCCGACCAGGCAACTGCGCGCTCGAGCGCCGGGTCGGTCAGAGCGGTCGCCGTCAGCTCCGCGTCGCCGGCCGGCGGCCACCGGAGGGCGCAGCGATCCTTGCCCGCTTGCAGCTCGAGCCGGAAGCCGCCGCCGGCCGCCGCTGCCTCCCGGTAGAGCAGGGCCACCGGGCGCCGCTCGGCTTCCGCCGCGAGCCGCCAGAGCAGCTGCGCCTGGACGCCACCCAGGCGGGGCGCCGGGGCGGTGGCGGCGAGGTTGAGGACGGCACAGGAGAACCCCGGCGGCGGTGCCTTGGCGGGCCGGAAGGAGCGCCGGCGCCACGCTTCGGCTAGGCGGTCGCGGAGCCGGTCGGCGACGGCCGCCGCGCCCTCGGCGCGCAGCACCCGCCACACCAGCGGCGTGTTCACCGCGGCGCCTCGCCGCCCTCGCCGGGAGCCGGGCCGGCGAGGATGCGCCGGTAGATCTCCTCGATCTCCTCGGCGTGCTCGGCAGCGCCCTTGACCGCCGGCAGCCGCTGCCGCCAGCGCGCCAGCAGCGCCGGCTCGGCGATCAGGCGGTCGATCCAACGCCGCAGGTCCGTGGCGTCGCCGGGCTCGAACAGCGCGCCCGCCCCGCTGTCCGAGACCGCATCACCCTCGGCCGGTTGCGGGAAGAGCTCGGCGAGCGCGCCCCGCCGGCTGGCGAGCACCGGCACCCCGTGATGCAGCGCCTCGCGGGCGACCAGGCCGAAGGACTCGAGGCCCAGGGAGGGCACGATCAGCACGTCCAGCGCCGCGAAGATCTCGGCCTTGTGCGCCTCCTCGAAGCGGCCGGCGAGGGTGACGGCGCCGGCTCCGGTGCTGGAGCCGGCGCCGGAGCAAACCGCGCCGGGCGCGGGACGCTCGCCGCCATCTCCCGGTGGCAGCGTGAGCTCGGCTCCCAGCGCCGCCAGCTCGCGGGCATAGGCCGGAGCGATGGCCGGATCGCCCCAGAGTGTCAGCCGGGCGGTCCCCGGATCGATGCCGGCAAAGGCCCGCACCGCCACGTGGCTCCCCTTGTGGGGCAGGATCGAGCCGATCACCCCGAAGCGCATCGGCGCTCCCGGCTGGCGCGGCGGGCGCGGCGCCGGCGCCGTCAGCTCGACGCCATAGGGCACGACGTACACCGGATCGCCCGGCCGCAGCAAACCCAGCCGCTGGTAGCTCGCGTGCAGGAAGGGGGACGGCATGACGTAGGTGCTGGCGCTGCGCAGCGCGCGGCCGGTGGCGGCTGTGCGGTAGCGGTAGAGGAGGCGGTTCCAGGCTGCTGCCGGCGGCAGGCCGGTGAGGGGCAAACAGGCCGCGCACTTGCCCGGCGCCGGGCCGCTGCATAGTCGGCGCTCGCGATCGCAGAGGTTGGCGCGCGCGCAGGGAGTCCACCAGTCTTGGACCTGGTAGAGCACGGGGATGCCGCGCCGCCGCGCCATCGCCGGCAGGCTGGCGGCCAGTCCGGCAAGGTGATGGACGTGGACGAGCTGGGGCCGGACCTCGTCCAGCAGGCGCGAGAACTCGTGCTCGACCGGGCGGCTCGCCAGGGCGTTGCGCGAGCGCGGGTTGCGCTCCTCGAAGTTGCGTACCAGCAGGCGGACGCGGGCGCCGCCGTCGAGCAGCTCCAGGGCATCGCCCAGGCCGCGCGCCGGATCGGCAATGCGGCTGAGCACGGTCACCTCGCGGTGCTCGGCCTGGCGGCGCACCAGCCATGCCGCGTAGAGCTCGGTGCCCGCATGGTTCCAGGGCGGCCAACCGTGCACCAGGTGCAGCACTCGCTCCGGACTGCCGGGACGGCCGGCCGCGCCGGCGGCCCGCCGCGGCGGCACAACCGCCGCCAGCACCCGCTCCCGCAGCGGCGACAACGGGTCGGCGTGCACGAAGTGGGCGACCGTCGCCAGGTATTCGGGATGGAGGCGCGCCAGCTGCCTGTGGGCGGCGGCGACGCGGCGGTGGCGGGACGTCCCGAAGCTGCGGTGCCCCTCATGGAACACGAAGGTCGTGTCGTCGAGCACGTGGGCGTAGCCGGCCTTGAGGGCCCGCATGCAGAACTCGCTCTCCTCGCCATAGCCGAGCCCGAAGCTGCGCTGATCGAAACCGCCGAGTTGGGCGAGCGCCTTGCGCTTGACGTAGAGGCAGACCCCGACCCCGGTGGGAAGCCGCGGGTACACGCCGAGGGCGCGCTCTTCGACCAGCCGGCCGAAGCCGTCCACCTCCCAGCCCGCCGGCAGCGCGTTGGCTTCGAGGAAGCGCGGCAGCGAGCAGATGGTGGCGCTGTTCGAAAACGGCGTCGCGGTGGCGATCTCGGGCGCCGAGCGGGCGGCGCGCTGCAGCTTCTCGAGCCACCCCTCCGTCACCTGCGTGTCGCTGTTGAGCAGCACCACGTCACGGTCGGACTCGGCGATGCCGCGATTGACCGCGGCGACGAAACCACCCCGCCGCGGCAGCGCGATGACCTGAATGTCGCGGCGCCGCCCGCTGCCGCCGCCCGCGGGGCCGTTGTCGCTGCCGCCCGCGTCGCTGTCGTTGCCGCCGTTGCCGTCATCGCCGCCTGCAGCTCCGGAGCCCTCCAGCCGCAACGCATCCAGCACCTCGCCGACCGCCGGCGGCTGCGGGCCATCCAGCACCAGCAGCAGGCGGTGGCGCGCGAGGTCGGTATGGGCGAGCAGCGCGCGCAGGCAACGCTCCAGGGGCGCCGCCGCGCCATAGACCGGGACGATGACGTCCACCGGCCCCGGCGGCCCGTCGGGCGGCACGCGGCGCGGGTCGCCGGAGAGGGGCAGTGGCCGCCGGCGCAGCCATCTCGCCAGCGCGGCAAGCGGCTGCCGGGATGACGGCTGCTGGGATGGCGGCGGCTGGTCGGACGGCGGCTCGGCGGCGGCAGCGGCGGGCATCGTTGGGCTCGAGGACGAGACCGCCCCGTGGCCTCGTCGCCAGGTCGCGGCAGGCGGCTGCGGCAAGCTATCACGCCCCGCCGCAGCGGCAGCCCGGGCCGGCGGCTGCAGGCGTTGCGATAAGCTGCGCGGCATGGCCGAGGCCGGGAACCCACGCGCCGGATCCGTCTGCGTCACCGGGGGCGCCGGCTTCATCGGCTCCCACGTTGCCGACGCCTTCATGGCCGGCGGGTGGCAGGTGCTGGTGATCGACGACCTGTCGAGCGGCCGGCGGCAGAACCTGCCGGCGGGAGCGGAGCTGGCGGAGCTCGACATCCGTTCGCATGAGGCGGCCGAGCGGGTGGAGCACGGCGGCTTCGACCTCCTGGTCCACCATGCGGCGCAGATGGACGTGCGGCGCTCCGTCGCCGACCCGGTCTTCGACGCCGGCGTCAACGTGATCGGCAGCCTCAACCTGCTGGAGGCGGCCCGCCGCGGCGGCGTCCGCCAGGTGATCTTCGCCTCGACCGGCGGCGCCATCTATGGCGAGCAGGACGTCTTCCCTGCCGGCGAGGACCACCCGGAGCGGCCGGTCTCGCCATACGGGGTCAGCAAGCTGGCGCTCGAGCGCTATCTCTACTACTACCACGTCGCCTGCGGCATGGCGGTGACCTGCCTGCGCTACGCCAATGTCTACGGCGAGCGGCAGAGCGCCCAGGGCGAGGCCGGCGTGGTGGCGATCTTCCTCGACCGCCTGCTCGCCGGACACGCGCCGACGATCAACGGCTCCGGGATGCAGACCCGCGACTACGTGCACGTCGCGGACGTGGTGCAGGCCAATCTCGCCGCCGCCGGCCGGCCGGGATTTCACGTCTACAACGTCGGCACCGGCATCGAGACGACCGTGGTCGATCTCTACCGCTCGCTGGCGCGTGCCGCCGGCAGCGCGTTGGCGCCGGTGCACGGACCCGCCAAACCCGGCGAGCAGGTGCGCTCGGTGGTCGACGCCCGCCGCATCCGCCGCGAGCTCGGGCTGCCCGAGCCGCTCTCGCTCGCCGCCGGCCTCGCTCGCACCGCCGCCTGGTTCCGTGCTCGCCACCTCGCCCCGCTCGCCGCCGAGGCGGCTGCCGTCGCCGTCGCCGCGGGCGGCAGCGAGCGCTCAGCGCCGTGAGCCGGCGCCGCCGGCGGAGGGCGCCGGCGCGACCGGGGTGTTGCCGAGCAGCAGGCCGCGCAACGGCTGACCATCGATGGCGAAATCCACGTAGGAGATGCCGCTGAATTGCAGCGCCGTTTCGGTGAGCTGGGCGAGCATGCGGGCGTTCTCGCAGGCGTCGCCCAGCGCGAGATAGCCGGTCAGGAGCACCCTGGCCTGCGCGCCGGAGGCGCTCGACGCCGCCGAGCTCCATCCGCGAGGCATTGAGCGAGTTGAGCAGCCCGGAGGCCGGGTCGTAGGGATCGCTCATCCGCAACAGGGCCCGCAGGGCGCCTTCGAGAGCCGGTCCGGGGCGCGGCAACGCCACCTCGACCGGCACGGCGCTGTCGCCGCAGGCCACCTTCCGGCCGGAGCGGCCGCCGTCCTGGGGCGCGATCAGGAAAACATGCACCCGCTCTGCCACCGCCGCCGGGTCCGGGGCCGGCGTCGCCGCCGGGGCGGCGGCCTGCCCGGCGGTCTGGGCCGCGCCGTGGCAGGCGAGGCCCAGCAGCAGCGCCACGACGAGCAGGAGCGTCGGCAGGGGTCCCGGGCGCGGCGCCCCGCCGCTCATACCGCCACCGGCGCCTTGATGCCCGGGTGCGGGTCGTAGTCGAGCAGGGTGATGTCCTCATAGCGGAACGCGAACAGCGACCGCACCTCGGGATCGAGCCGCAACCGGGGCAGGGGCCGGGGCTCGCGGGCGAGCTGCACCGCGGCCTGCTCGAGGTGATTGACGTAGAGGTGCGCGTCGCCCAGGGTATGGATCAGCTCGCCGGGAGCGAGGCCGGAGACCTGGGCGACCATCAGGGTGAGCAGAGCGTAGGAGGCGATGTTGAACGGCACGCCCAGGAAGACGTCGGCGCTGCGCTGGTAGAGCTGGCAGGAGAGCGTGCCGCCGGCGACGTAGAACTGGAACAGCACGTGACACGGCGGCAGCCGCATGCGATCCAGCTCGCCGACGTTCCAGGCGCTGACGACGTGGCGGCGGGAATCCGGGTCGCGGCGCAGCCGCTCGACGAGCAGCGCCATCTGGTCGATGGCGCTACCGTCCGGCGCTGGCCAGGAGCGCCACTGGCGGCCGTAGATCGGACCCAGGTCCCCGCGCTCGTCGGCCCATTCGTCCCAGATGGTGATGCCCCGGTCGTGGAGATAGGCGACGTTGGTGTCCCCGGCCAGGAACCACAGGAGCTCGTGGACGATCGAGCGCAGATGCAGGCGCTTGGTGGTGAGCAACGGGAAACCGGCCGCCAGATCGAACCGCATCTGGTGGCCGAAGATGCTGAGCGTGCCGGTGCCCGTCCGGTCCTGCTTGGGCTTGCCCTGCTCGCGGACGGTCCGCAGCAGCTCCAGGTACTGGCGCATGCGCCGCCCGCCGCGCTAGATGAACGTCTCGATCTTGCCCTTGGCCTTGAGCGCCTTGACGTGATCCAGGAACTTGTCCCGCTGCTGCTGCTGCTTGAGGAATCCCGCGATCCGGTCCTTGACCTCGGCGAACGGTACCACGCCGGCTTCCTGATGGTCGATCAGCTGGATGATGTGGAAGCCGTACTGGCTCTCCACCACTGGCGACAGGTCGTTCGGCTGCTTGAGAGCGAACGCCGCGGTCTCGAACGGCGGCACCATCTGGCCCTTCGAGAACATCGGCAGCTCGCCGCCGTGCTGCTTGGAACCCGGGTCGTCGGAGTTGTCCGCGGCCAGCTTGGCAAAGTCGCCGCCGGCCTTGAGCTTGGCCAGGAGGTCGTCGGCCTTGGCCCGCGCCTTCGCCTTGTCGGCGGCAGAGGCATCCTTGGCGACCGCGATCAGGATGTGCCGCACGTGGATGCGCTCGGGACGCTTCAGCTTGTCGGGATTCTGGTCGTAGAAGGCCTTGACCTCCTGATCGCTCACCTTGATGTCGTTGACCACCTTGGTGTCGACCAGCTTCTGCACCATGATGGTTTCCCGCGTCTGCTTGACCAGATCGGCCTCGGTCAGCCCTTCCTTCTTGAGCTCCTCCTGGTACTTCTCGGGCGTCATGCGGCTCTTGAGATCGGCGAGCTGCTTGTTCACCTCTTCGTCGGTGGCCTTGATGCCCGCGGCGTTGGCCTCCTCGATCAGCAACCGGTTGCCGACCAACTGGTCGAGCACCTTGCGATAGAAGTCGGCGGTCTCGGGCATGTTCGGCACCTGGGAGTGGATCTGGTCCGCCAGCTTGATCAGGTCGTTCTTGGCGATCGGCGAGCCGTTGACCTTCGCCACCACGGCCGGGATCTTCTCCGGCGACAGCGGCTCGGGCGCCGGTGCGGCAACCGCCGCCGGCGGCGCGCCGGCGGTGCCCGCAGGGGCAGCGGCAGCCGGGGAAGCGCTGGCGGGCGCGGCGGCTGGCGCCGGCGCCGCCTTGGCTCCCGCCGCGTTCTGCTCGCCCTGGGAGCCGTGAGAGCACCCCAGCAGGCCGGTCAGCAGGAACACGAGCGAGAGCGAGGCGAGCTTGGGAGGGTGGGACGAGGTGGTGTTGGGCATCGGATTGGCTTCCTCGGAGAGTCGCTGTCGCCACGCGCGCCGGCCGCGGCGACCGGGGCGGAGATGGACACGAAAGCGTGGGGCCGCGGACCATCCGCCGCCTCGAAGCTCGATATCCTACCCGGAAACCGCCCGGAATGGTTAGCTCGGCGGCCGGCGGGCGCCCGCCGGCGGCGGTCGGCGGCGCGGTGGGCGCCGGCGTATCGTCTATACTGCGAGGCGGATGCGTGAAGCAGCGGTGGGGCCCTCGCGGTCGGAGCCGCCACCCGGGCGAAGGTAGGGGAAAGGAGCAGCCATGAGCTTGCAGCGGGAAGACGCGGGAGTCGCCGGGACGGTCGCGACGGAGGCGCCGTTGGCTTCGACCCCGCCGGCCGGTCCAGTCCCTGCCGCTACTGCCGCCGCCTCGCACTTCACGCCCACGCTGCTCGAGGGCATGGGCGAAGCGCGGCAACGCTGGGAGGCGGCGAGGGCGCGTGCGGAAGCGCAGGCACCGGCGTGGAAACAGGACTTCACCACCGTCTCGGGGATGGAGATCCCACCGCTGGTGACTCCCGAGCAGGTGGCCGATGTCGATCCGCTGCGTGATCTCGGAGTGCCCGGAGAGGCGCCGTTCACCCGCGGCATCCATCCCACCGGCTACCGGGGCAAGCTCTGGACGATGCGGCAGTTCGCCGGCTTCGGCACCGCCGCCGACACCAACCAGCGTTTCAAGTACCTGCTGGCCCAGGGCCAGACCGGCCTGTCGGTGGCCTTCCACCTGCCGACCCTCTATGGCTACGACTCGGACCACAAGATGTCGACCGGCGAGGTGGGCAAATGCGGCGTGGCGGTGGATTCGCTGGCCGACATGGAGGCGCTGTTCGAGGGCATCCCGCTCGGCGAGGTGACGACCTCGATGACCATCAACTCGACGGCGCCGGTGCTGTTCGCGATGTACCTGGCGGTGGCCGAGAAGCAGGGCGTGGACGTCGCGCGCCAGGTCTCCGGCACGCTGCAGAACGACATCCTCAAGGAATACATCGCGCAAAAGGAATACATCTATCCGCCGCGGCCGTCGATGCGGCTGATCACCGATCAATTCGCCTTCGCCGCCCGCCACGTGCCGCGCTGGAACACCATCTCGATCTCCGGTTATCACATCCGCGAGGCGGGATCGACCGCCCTGCAGGAGCTGGCTTTCACCCTGCGCGACGGCATGGAGTACGTGCAGTACGGCATCGACGCCGGTCTGCCGGTGGACGAGTTCGCTCCCCGCCTCTCCTTCTTCTTCAACAGCCACAACGACTTCTTCGAGGAGATCGCGAAGTTCCGGGCGGCGCGCCGGATCTGGGCGACGGTGATGCGCGAGCGCTACGGCGCCAAGAACCCGCGCTCGACGATGCTGCGCTTCCACACCCAGACCGCCGGCTGTTCGCTCACCGCGCAGCAACCGATCAACAACGTCGTCCGCACCACCGTGCAGGCGCTGGCCGCGGTGCTCGGCGGCACCCAGTCGCTGCACACCAACGCCCTCGACGAGACGCTGGCGCTGCCGACCGAGGCCAACGCCCGCACCGCCCTGCGCACCCAGCAGATCCTGGCCCACGAGTCGGGAGTGATCAACAGCATCGATCCGCTCGGCGGCAGCTATTTCGTCGAGGAGATGACCCGGCGCATGGTGGACGGGACTTTCGACTATTTCCGCCGCATCGACGAGCTGGGCGGCATGGTCGAAGCGATCGAAGCCGGCTTCCCGCAACGCGACATCATGGACGCCGCCTTTGCCTACCAGCGAGCGGTCGAAGAGCGCGAGAAGCTGGTCGTGGGGCTCAACGCCTTTCAGGTCGAGAACGAGCCGCCCATCGACATCCTCTATATCGCCGACGACCTGGCGGAGCGGCAGATCTCCGCCCTCGACGAGGTCAAGCGGCGGCGCGACGCCGGCGCCGTGGCGCGCACCCTGGGGGCGCTCGCCCGCGGCGCCGCCGGCGCCGACAACACCATGCCGCTCATCCTCGACTGCGTGCGCGTCTACTGCACGGTCGGCGAGATCAGCGACGCGCTGCGCGACGTCTTCGGCGCTTACGAGGAGCCGGCGGTCTTTTGAGCCCGCGACGCGCCGGAGAGCCCGTGCGATGACCGGTCTCGTCGGGACCGTGCGCCAGCTGCTGCTCTACACCCTGTGGGCGGACCGCGTCTGCCTCAAGGCGCTCGAAGCGGTGGACGCCGAGGACCTGGCGCGCCCCACCGGCAGCAGCTTCGACTCGCTGCTCGCGACGCTGGCCCACATCCTCGCCGCTCAGCGCCTCTGGCTGGCGCGATTCGAGGGCAAGACTCTCGAGCGGCTGCCGGAGGTGGCGGACTTCCCCGACTGGGAGCGGCTGACGGCGGCCTGGAGCGAGACCTCGGCGGAGCTCGGTTTCTTCCTGGCGGCGCTCACCGCCGACCAGGCGAGCGCCGATCTGACCTGGACCAGCAGCGAAGGCGTCACCTACCGGCGACCGCTCTGGCAACCCGTGCTGCACCTGGTCAACCACAGCACCTACCACCGCGGCCAGGTGGTGTCGCAGCTGCGCCAGCTCGGCTACCAGGCGCCTTCGACCGACCTGATCTATTTCCTGATCGACCAGGCGCCGCCGGGCGAGCCGGCTCCGCAAACCCCGCCGACCCCGCAGACCCCGCAAAACACCGGCGCCGGGCCGCGATGACCCCATCTGCTAGAATCGCGCGCGCCATGCCGCCGCCGTCCACGAGTCACCGGCCGTTCCGCATCCTGATCGCCAAACCTGGCCTGGATGGGCACGACCGGGGAGCCAAGGTGGTGGCTCGCGCGCTGCGCGACGCCGGTTACGAGGTGATCTATACCGGCCTGCGGCAGACGCCGGAGCAGATCGCGGCCGCGGCGGTGCAAGAGGACGTGGACGCGGTGGGCCTGTCGATCCTGTCCGGCGCCCACAACAGCCTGCTGCCGGAGATCACCCGGCTGTTGCGCGAGCAGGGTGCAGGGGACATCCTGGTATTTGCCGGCGGCATCATCCCCGACCAGGACCTGGAAGGCCTGAAGCGTGCCGGCATCGACGCGGTCTTCCTCCCCGGGACCTCGACCAAGGACATCATCCAGTACCTGCGGGGCCGCCTGTCGGCCGCGTGATCCGGGCGGCGCAGGCTGCGCCACCCCGCCGCCGGCGGCGGGCTGGCGGGACCGCGGACCGGGAGCTGGACGCAACCTGCGACGGACCCTGGACGATGGCGGTAAACCTCGATTTGAGAACGGTTTGACGGTTGCACCGCGGGATGCTACGGTATTTCGAGATCGGGATCGGAGGAGTCCATGAGTAGACGCATCCTGCTGGCCGACGACAGCGTCACCATCCAGAAGGTGATCGAGCTGACCTTCATGGACGACGACTACGAGGTCCGGGCGGTCGGCAACGGCGACGAGGCGATCGCCATGCTGAGCGCCTTGCAGGTGGATTTCGTGATCGCCGACGTCCACATGCCGGGAGCCAGCGGCTACGAGGTCTGCCGGCGCTCGAAGCAGCTGCGGCCGGAGGTGCCGGTGCTGCTGCTGGTGGGCACCTTCGAGCCCTTCGACGAGGCCCAGGCCCGCGAATGCGGCGCCGAGTCCTTCCTCAAGAAGCCTTTCGATTCCCAGGAGCTCCTCGGGCGCGTGCACGACCTGCTGGGTGGAACGGCCGGCGCCGCCACCGCGGCGGCGACCGCCCAACCGGCAGCGGTCCCTGCGGCCCCTCCAGGACACCCGGTGGTCACCGCGGCGCCCGGCGGCGCCGACGGTGCCGGCCAGGTACCAGCCGTCCCGCCCCCGCCGCCGCCCCCCCTTCCGAAACCAGCGGCGGACGCCTCGGGCGCGCCGGTCGGCGTGCGCGGCACCGGCGTGATCGAGGCCGCTGCCAGCTGGCAGGAGTTCGAGCTCGAGGCCGAGCCCGAGTTCATCCCGGATCCCTGGAACCGGGACCTGCCGCCGGCTCCGCCGGCTGCCACCGCAACGGCCCCGCCGGCGCCTCGGCCGGATGCACACCCGTTCGCGCTCGGCGATCTCGAAGAGCAGGAAGCCTCCGCGATGCCGGCTGCGCCATTTCCCACTGGCCTGGCGCCGGCGAGCCCGGCGGCCGAGGGAACGCCGGCGGCTCCGGAGCGGTGGACCGCCATCGGCGCTGCGCCCGGCCCTGCCGCGACCGCGGAGACCATGGCGACCCCGATCCCCCTCGGCTTCGAGCCGGCGCTCGGCCAGCCGTTCACCCTTGGCGAGCCGCTCGACGACCATGCCTTCCTGCTCGACGACTCCAATGAGGAAAGACCGGAAAGACCGGAAAGGCCGGAAAGGCCGGAAAGACCTCATGACGCTTCCCCGCCGCCAGCCGCGGAGACGCCAGTCTGGCACGTGACCCCTGGCTCCGTCGCGACCCTCGACTCGCTCGGCACGCTGGCCGCCGTCGGCGCCCTCGACTCCGCCGGCTCCGACACCATGCGGGCCACGCATGCCGAGCCGGTGTCGCCGTTCCCGGCCCAGCCGGCCCAGATCCAGCCTGACCACGTCGAGGCGGCCCCGGCTTCCGCCGCTGCCGCTGGCACGAGCGCCACGGAAGTGGAGGCGCCGCCGCTGGCCACGTCGGCAATCGCCGCAACGCCCGCCGCCCCCACGCCTCCGACCCCTGCGGCTCCTCCGACCCCCGAAAATACCGCGCCCGCGCCGACGGCTGCCTCCGCCCTGGGCGACGGCGACATCGACCGCATTGCGCGCCGGGTGGTGGAGCTGCTCGGCGACAAGGTGGTGCGCGACGTCGCCTGGGAAGTCATCCCCGATCTTGCCGAGGTCGTGATCAAGGACCGCCTGCGGGAGCTCGAGAGCCAGCTCGACTGAAGTGCCCGGCCGGCTCCTCCCCGGTGCCGGCGGCGCTGACCGCCGCGGCGGGAGCGGCGCGCCATCTCCAGCCATGAACGACCGAGAACGAGACGCGGCGGGCGGCGGCGAAGCGCTCGACAAGCGCTTCGATCCGCGGACCTACGAGCGCGCCTGGCAGCGGCGCTGGTCCGAGAGCGGGATCTTCCGCGCCGCCGCGCCCTCCACGCGCCGATCGTTCTGCATCATGATCCCGCCGCCCAACGTGACCGGCAAGCTCCACCTCGGCCACGCGCTGCAGACGGCAACGCAGGATCTGCTCACCCGCTGGCACCGGATGAGCGGCGACAACCCCCTGTACCTGCCCGGGACCGATCACGCGGGGATCTCGACCCAGCTGATGGTCGAGCGCCAGCTGGCCGCCGAGGGCACCGACCGGCGCACCCTGGGGCGCGAGCGCTTCCTGGAGCGGATGTGGGCCTGGAAGAACCAGTACCACACCAACATCCGCGAGCAGCTCGAGCAGCTGGGCGCGAGCTGCGATTGGAGCCGCGAGCGCTTCACCCTCGACGCCGGCATGTCGGCGGCGGTGCGCGAGGCGTTCGTGCGCCTGCATGGCGAGGGGCTGATCCAGCGCGGCGAATACCTGGTCAACTGGTCGCCCGTCCTGGGCACCGCCATCTCCGACCTCGAGGTCGAGATGAAGGCCGTGGCCGGCAAGCTCTACCACATGGCCTACCCGCTCGAGAACGGCGGCGGCGAGGTGGTGGTGGCCACCACCCGGCCGGAGACCATGCTCGGCGACACCGGCATCGCCTTCCACCCCGAGGACGAGCGCTACCGCCACCTCCTCGGCCAGGCGGCGGTGCTGCCGCTGATTGGCCGCCGCCTGCCGTTCGTCGCCGACGCGGCGGTCGAGCGCGACTTCGGCACCGGGCTGGTGAAGCTGACCCCCTTCCACGATCCCCACGACTTCGAGATGGCGCGCCGGCACGGCCTGCCGGGGATCACCGTCATCGACCCGCAGGGGCGGATGACGGCCGAGGCCGGCCCCGACTTCGCCGGCCTTGACCGCTTCGCGGCGCGAGCCAAGGTGGTGGAGCGTCTGCAGGCGGCCGGGTCGCTGCGCAAGGTCGAGGACCACCTCCACAACGTCGGCCACTCGCAGCGCAGCGGCGAGCCGATCGAGCCGCTGGTCTCGACGCAATGGTTCTGCGACATGTCGGCGATGGCGGCGCGGGCGCTGGCGGCGCAGCGCGAGGGGCGCCTGCGGCTGATCCCCGACAGCTGGGAAAAGACCTGGGAGCACTGGCTAGAGACCATCAAGCCCTGGTGCATCTCGCGCCAGCTGTGGTGGGGCCATCAGATCCCGGCCTGGTACACCGAGGACGGACGCTGCTTTGTGGCGCGGAGCGTCGAGGAGGCGGCCCTCGCGGCCGGCACCGACCGGCTGACCCAGGACCCGGACGTGCTGGACACCTGGTTCTCCTCTGGGCTCTGGCCGTTCTCGACCCTGGGCTGGCCGCAGGCGACGGTCGATCTCGCGACCTTCTACCCGACCTCCGCACTGATCACCGGCCACGACATCCTGTTCTTCTGGGTGGCGCGGATGGTGATGATGGGCCTGCACTTCACCGGCAAGGTGCCGTTCGCGGCCGCCCATCTCACCGGCCTGGTGCGCGACGCCGAGGGGGTCAAGATGTCGAAGACCCGCGGCAACGTGATCGATCCGATCGAGCTGGTCGAGGAGTACGGCGCCGACGCGCTGCGCTTCACCCTGGCCGCGCTGGACAGCCCGGGGCGCGACATCCCGCTCAACCCGGAGCAGATCGCCGGCTACCGTGCCTTCGGCAACAAGATCTGGAACGCCGCGCGCTTCGCGCTTGGCCGGCTGGACGCGGCCGGAACCGCGCGCGTGCAACCCGACCTCGATCCCGCCGGCTTGGCGGCGCCGGAGCGCTGGATCCTGTCGCGGCTGTCGCGGCTGTCGGCGGAGGTCGGCGACCGGTTCTCCGACTTTCGTTTCGACGAGGCTTGCAATCGCCTCTACCATTTCATTTGGGGCGATCTCTGCGACTGGTACATCGAGCTCGCCAAGCCGGCGCTCTCCGGCGAGGCGCCGCGCCCGCGCGCCGCCGAGGTGCTGCTGACCGTTCTCGACCGCAGCCTGCGCCTGCTGCATCCGGTGATGCCCTTCCTGACCGAGGAGGTCTGGCAGCGCCTGCCGGGACACGAGGCGATCCACCCCGAGACCATCTGCCTGGCGCCATATCCGGTGCGGGTGGAGCGCTGGGAGAGCGCCGAGGTGGAGGCGGACATGGACGTGTTGATGCAGGTGGTGACGCGGGTGCGCGGCCTGCGCGCCGAGATGGGGCTGCCGCCGAAGGCGCGGCCGGCGCTGTACCTGGGAGCGACGGCGGCGGGTGCCAGTGCCGCCGACACCGCCCGCCCCATGCTGGCCTTCTTGCGCGAGCATGAGCCGCTGGTCCGTTTCCTGTGCCGCGCCGAGCAGGTAGACTTCGCGGCGGCGCCGGCGGCCAGCGCGCGCGACCTGGTCGCGGGCATCGACCTGGCGCTGGCGGTCGCGCGCCCGGCTGGCGGCGGCGGCGCCGGCGATCCGGAATCCCCGGCCGGCGAGGCCGGCGGGCCGGCGACGCCGGAGCGCGAGCGCCAGGTGCGCGAGCTCGAGCGGCTCGCGGGCGAGATCGAGCGCGCCGAGCTGCGGCTGGCCAACGGCGACTTCGTGGGCAAGGCGCCGGCAGCGGTGGTGGAGGGCGTCCGCGCCCGCCTGGTGGAGCTGCGCGAACGGCGGGAGCGGCTCCGTGCCGGGCTGGGCGGTTCCTAGACGGGACACCAGGGGACGCTGCCAGATCGAAAGCACCGGAAGCGAATGGATTTCGAGCGCTATGTCGCGGAGATCGAGCGGGGACGCACCCGTGCCGGCGTCGCTCCGGAGCTGGGGCGCGACAACCTGGTGGTGCTCGCCCGCACCGTCTCCACCAACCGGCTGGCCCGCGGCGTCGTCGCGGAATTCGAGAGCGAGGGGCTGGATCTCGGCCCGATGCTGGTGTTGGCGTTCGAGCAGAGCGGCGGCCGCGGGCGGCACGGCAGGAGCTGGTCGAGCCCTCGCGGCCGCGGCGTCTACGCCACCCTGGCGCAACCCTATCCGAAGCCGGAGCTGCTGCCGGCGCTGCCGCTGCTGGCAGGCGTCGGGCTCTGCCGGGCGCTCGGGGCGCACCTGCCCCGTGGCTGCCGGCTCAAATGGCCGAACGACCTGCTCGTGCCGCCGCTCGACGGGCCGGCCGGTGGCCATGGCGCGGGCGCGCCGGCGACCGCCGGCGGACCCGCCGGCCCCGGCGACCCCGGCGACCCCGGCAGGCATCTCGGCCGCAAGATCGGCGGCATCCTGATCGAAGCCATGGTGCATCCCGGCGCCGGTTGCGTGGCCCTGATCGGCTTCGGCGTCAACCATGGCCAGCGCCAGGAGGAGCTCCCCGCGGGCGCCACCTCCCTGCTGCTCGAATCCGGAGGTCACCTTGGCGGCGGCATGGGGGTCGGCTTGGCGGAGCTTACCTGGGACCTGGTCGAGGGCCTCGAGCGGGAGCTGGCGCACGCCGGCGACCTGCCCTACGCGGTCGCCGCCTATCGCGAGCTGGTCGCGCACCGGCCCGGCGACCGGCTGGTCTGTAGTGTCGGCGAGCGCCGGGTGGCAGGGACTTTCGCCGGCATCGACGACGCCGGCCGCCTGCGGCTGCGCTCCCCTGAGACGGTGGGGGATGGCAGTCCGGCGGCGGCGGAGGGCGCAGCGACGGCGACGGAGCCGGACGGCGAGCTGCTGCTGTCGGCCGGCGAGGTGATCGCGGGATGAGCGCTGGTCGCACTCCCGGCCGCGGGGCAAGCGGCGGGCGGCCCCGCCGCGAAGGACCGCCGGCTGGCGAGGCGGCGGTCCTGCGGGGGGGCTCCGCCGCCCAGGCCGGCGAGGAGCTGCTGGTGGTGGTCGACGTCGGCAACACCAACACGGTCTTCGGCGTCTACCGCGGCGACCGGCTGCTCGAAAGCTTCCGGCTGTCGACCGACACCGAGCGCACCGGCGACGAGTACGGCTCGCTGCTGCTGCCGCTGTTCTCGCGCCACGGCATCGATCCGCTGGCCGCCGACGCAGTGGTGATCTCGTCGGTGGTGCCGCCGCTGCACCTCACCCTCGACCATCTGGCGCAGCGCTACTTCGGCCGGCGGCCGCTGTTCATCGAGCCGGGCGTGCGCACCGGCATGCCGATCCGCTACGACAACCCGCAGGAGGTCGGCGCCGACCGGGTGGTCAACTCGGTGGCGGCGCGGGAGCGCTATGGCGCGCCGGTGATCGTGGTCGATTTCGGCACCGCCACCACCTTCGACGTGGTCAACGCCGCCGGCGAGTACGTCGGCGGCATCATCGCGCCCGGCATCAGCATCTCGGCGGAGGCGCTTTTTTCCCACGCTTCGCGTCTAATCAGAGTGGATGTCCGCAAGCCCGACGAGCTGGTGGGCAAGAACACCGCCGGGGCCATCCAGGCCGGCATCTACTATGGCTACATCGGTCTGGTGGACGGCATCCTCGAGCGTCTGCTGGCCGAGATCCCGGGGGTCAGGATGGTGGTCGCCACCGGCGGCCAGGCCGATCTGATCGCCGGCGGCTCGAAGCACATCCGCGACGTCGATCCGCTGCTGACCTTGCGCGGTCTCAAGCTGATCTACGAGCGCAACCGGGGCTGAACCCGCCGCGCGCCTCGGGATCCCGCCGGCACCATCGTCACTGCCGCGCGGTCGCGGCGGCTGCCGCGTGGTCGCGGCGGCTGCTGCGCGGTCGCGGCGGCGACCCGCCGCACGGCGCGAGAGCAGGGGGGGGTGCGGGTTGTCCGATCACGGCAGCGACGGGCTCGACGACCAGTCCTACTTCCTGGCCATCGAGGACCATTTCGTACGTCTCCGCGGCGCGCCGCTGCTGCTGTCGCCGGCCGACTGGCAGGCGGCGCGGCGCTGGCACCGCCAGGGCATCCCGATCGAGCTGGTGCGGCGAGCCATCGAGGAGGTCTTCGCGCGTCGCCGCGAGCGCGGCGCCAAGGGGAGGATCTCGAGCCTGCGCTACTGTGCGCCGGCGGTCGAGGCGGCCTGGGTCGAGCACTCCGAGCTGGCCGCACCCGGCGGCCGCGTCGCACCCGAGGCATTCGACGCCGCGGCCCGCCTCAGCGCCCTGGCGGCGGCGCTGCCGGCGGACCTGGAGGGCGCTGCGGCGCTGCGGGCCGATCTCGCCGCCCTGGCCGTGGAAGGTGGCGCCGGCCTCGACCCCCAGGGGGTCGAGGAGCGCCTGGCCGAGATCGACCGGCAGGCGCTCGAGGCGGCGCTGGCGGGGCTCGCCGCCGCGGAGCGCGAGGCGCTCGACGCCGCGGTGGAGAAGGCCCTTGGCGCCATCTCCACACGGCTGGCGTCGGCGGAGATCGAGCGCGCCCGCGAGCGGCTGGCGCGGCAGGTGCTGCGCGAGCGCCTTGGGCTGCCGATCCTGTCGCTGTTCTCGCCCGAGGCCACGACGGATCCATGAGCGCCGGGCCGGGCGCCGGAGCGGCGGTGGCGATCGTCGCCGTGGTCGGCGCCACCGCCACCGGCAAGAGCGCGCTCGGCCTGGCGCTTGCCGAGCGGCTCCCGGGCGGCGGCGAGATCGTCAACGCCGATGCGCTGCAGGTCTACCGCGGCTTCGACCTCGGCACCGCCAAGCCGAGCGCCGCCGAGCGCCTCAGGGTGCGGCATCATCTGATCGACGTCCTGGAGCCGCACGAGCGCTGGTCGGCCGGCGAGTTCGCCCGCCGCGCGCACCAGGCGATCGCCGCCATCCGCGAGCGCGGGCGCCATCCCATCGTGGTCGGGGGGAGCGGCCTCTACCTGCGGGCGCTGCTCTCCGGGATCAGCCCGATCCCCGTCGCCGATCCGCGGGTGCGGGAGGGTCTGCGGCGCCGCGCCGACGAGGAAGGGCTGGCCGCGCTCGCCGCCGAGCTGGCCCGGGTGGATCCAGAGACGGCGGCGCGGCTGGCGCCGGGTGACCGCCAGAGAGTGCTGCGGGCGCTCGAGGTGGCGCTGGTGTCAGGGCGTCCGCTGTCGGCCTGGATCGCGAGACAACCCTTTGGGACTCAGAGCATTGCAGCGATCCGTGTCGGATTGACGCTGCCTCGGACCATCCTATACGATCGCATCGCGGGGCGGGTGGCTCGCATGGTGGCAAGCGGTTGGATCGAAGAGGTCCGGGGGTTGATCGGGCGTGGGCTGGACCCTGACCTGCCAGCGTTTCAGGCCATCGGGTATCGGCAGTTGGTCCACCACCTGCGCGGCGAGTGGTCGCTCGATCAGGCCGTCGAGGAGACGGTGCGTGCGACCCGGCGGTTCGCCAAGCGGCAGGAGACCTGGTTCCGCAAGGAGCCCGATGTGACCTGGTTCTCATCCGAGGATCTGGAATGCCGGATACCATTGGTCCTGGATCACGTTCAGCGCGCCCTTGGGGAGAGTCGAGGATGACCAAGCACAACATCAATATCCAGGACGGTTACCTGTTCCAGAGCCTGAAGGAAGGGCAGATCATGTTCCTCGAGCTGGTGACCGGCAGTCATCTGCTGGGACGCCTGAAGCGTTTCGATCGGTTCGCCGTGGTGCTCGAGAGCGACGGCAAGGAGATCCTGATCTACAAGCATGCGATCGCCACCATCGCCCTGGCGCCCGCATCACCTTCGGCCTAGGCACGGGGGACGCCGCACCATCGCCACGCAGATCTCCCGCCGGGCCGCCTGGCGCGCCGCCGCCTGGGCACTGCTGCCGCTGCTCGCCGCCGCCTGTGCCGAGAACCGCCCGCCGGTGCGGCCCCCGGCGGCGCCCGAGAGCGCCGCCGCCGCCACCATCCGGCGCGAGCGCGCCTACCTGCTGAACCCGTTCGAGGGTCTGGCTCATACCATCGACCCCACTCGTCGCGAACGGATCACGCACGCTTTCGACGGCCTGGTGGCGACCGGCAGCGTCACCCTGGCGCGCCAGGCGGCGGCCGAGCTGCTGGCGGTCGAGCCGGCGCTCGCCCCAGCGCAGGTGCTGGCCGCCCAGGTCGACTTTGCCGAGGGCAACGACCAGGCGGTGGTGGTGCGTCTGGTCGCGGTCGGCGACGCGCAGCCCAACTACACCGCCAGCCAGCTGGTGCTAGGCCGCGCCGCCGAGCTCGCCGGCGACGTGCCCCTCGCCTATGCCGCCTACCGTGCCATCGCCACCCGCAGCGGCAAGGCGTTCGAGCGCACCGGCGACCTGCATGCTCGCGCCCTGCGGATCGTCGGCGACCGGTTGCAGGAGGCGCTCCGCGGCGGCCGTCCGGACCGCTTGCAGGAAGCCGACCGCGACCTTGCGCTGCTCAGGTCCTGGGGACCCGGCGAGCTGCCGACCCTCGAGGGGGCACGGGCGCTGGCGGTCGCCCGGGGCGACGCCAGGGCGGAGCTCGAGGCGGTCAAGGGGTTGTCGGCGCGGCGGTCCGACGATCTCGCCCTGCTCGAGCGCCGGGCCGATCTCGAGATCGAGGTGGGCGACCCCGGCGTCGGCCTCAAGCTGATCCAGGACCTCGCCGATCGCCACCCCGGCGACCCCGGGCTGCAGGAGAAGGTGCGGGTGGCCAAGTTCCGCTGGCGCCTGTCGCTGCTGCCTGCGGACGTGCGCGGCATGGCGGCGAAGCCGGAGATCAACCGCGCCGACCTGTCGGTGCTGCTGTACTGGCTGGTGCCCGAGGTGCGCTACGCCAAGCCGGTGTCCGGGCGGATCGCCACCGACATCCTCGAGCATCCGCATCGCGAGGAGATCGCGCACGTGGTCAACCTCGGCCTGATGGACGTCGATACCAACCTCCACCGCTTCTCGCCGGAGGCGACGGTGCGGCGGGGCGCCGCGCTGCGCAGCCTCGCCCGGCTGCTGAGCGGCTTCGGCAAGCAGATCGCCTGCGTCGAGGCGGCCGGCGGCGCCGCGGCCGCCCCCTGCGGCCTGGCGGCGGGGTGCGGCCTGGTGGAGAGCGATGACGCCTGCCAGGCGGGGGACCCGCTGTCGGGGCCCGACGCCGTCGAGTGGATCCGGCGCAGCCTGGTGCTGCTGGGCGGCGCCTGATGAGCTTCACCATCCCCAACCTGCTGTCGCTGCTGCGCATGGCGCTGGTGCCGCCGTTCATCATCGCGCTGATCAACGGCCAGGCGAAGCGGGCGCTGCTGATCGTGGTGCTGGCCGGGGTCTCCGATGCCCTGGACGGCTTCATCGCCCGTTTCTTTCACCAGCAGTCGCTGCTCGGCTCCTACCTCGATCCGCTGGCCGACAAGCTGCTGGTCACCGCCGCCTACATCATCCTGGCGCTCCCCGCCCTGCGCCACGGCGGCGCCTTTCTGATCCCCGCCTGGGTCACGGTGGTGGTGATCGCCCGCGACGTGTTGCTGGTGGTGGTGGCGCTGGTGCTCTACCTGGCGGCCAACGTGCGCAGCTTTCCGCCGTCGCTGCTCAGCAAGATCACCACCGTCTTCCAGTTCGGTACCGTGGTGGTGGTGCTCTCGACCGGCGTCTGGCCCGAGCTCGACATCGCGGCCCTGGTGCTGGTGCACGTGGTGGCAATCCTCACCATGGCCTCCGGCCTGCTCTACGTCTGGCGCGCCAACCGCCTCTTCGACCGCCATCCGCCCTCGAACCCGGCAACAGCCGGCTGACGCGGGAGCCGGCAGGCATTGATCGCCGCTCAGCCGACGATCTCGACCATCTCGGTTTCACGCTCGGGCTCTCCGGTCCAGATCGTGATGTTGCCACAGAGCTTCCGGAAGCGGTCCAGATTGAGGTTGCGGCACCGCACCTCTCCATATTGGATCACTGCTGTCCAAGAACGCCGTAGAGTCGGGCTTGAACTCGGGCTAAGTCATTGAAAATAAGAGGCTGGCCTCCCAGGGCGACGCACGTGAGGTACCCTCAGAAGGTGTGGAAATGCAGAAGGCGGTGTAGCCTACCTCTGACGTTCCAAAACCCGGGCTGGCAGGCCCGAGAACGAGGGAGGAACACCGCCGTGGTCGAGAAGATCACCGACAAGCGATCGACGTCAAGCGAGGCATGGGAGTCGCTCGAGAGCTGGGTGAGGGGGAAAGTGCAGGACTTCGTGCAAGCTCTGCTGGAAGAGGAAGTTACGGAGCTGCTCGGGCGTGCAAAGTCGGCGAGGAGAGCGACGGTGAACGCGGACGCCGGCTACCGCAATGGCCACGGCAAGCCGCGGCGACTGACGTTGAGCAGCGGCACGATCACGGTGCGCCGGCCGCGGGTGCGGGATCTCGAGGAGCGGTTCGAGAGCCGGGTACTGCCGCTGTTCGCCAAGCGGACGCGCGAGGTCGACGGGCTGATCCCGGAGCTCTACCTGCACGGGTTGGCCGAGGGGGACTTTGACCTGGCGCTACGCGGCCTGCTCGGGGAGGAAGCGCCGCTGTCGGCCTCGACCGTGGCGCGGCTGAAGGCGAATTGGCAGGTGGAGTACGACGAGTGGCGGCGCCGGCGGCTCGACGGTCTTGAGCTCACCTACCTGTGGGTGGACGGCCTCTACGTGAAAGCAGGGCTCGAGAAGGACAAGGCCGCGGTGCTCGTCGCCATCGGCGGGCTGTCGGATGGACGCAAGGTCGTGCTCGCGGTGATGCCCGGTCAGCGCGAGTCCACCGAGAGCTGGTCGGCGATGCTGCGCGATCTGAAGGCTCGCGGCCTGGTCTGCCCGCGCCTGGCGGTCGCGGACGGTCACCTGGGCATCTGGGGGGCGCTCCGCAACGTCTACCCGGAAGCTTCGGAGCAGCGGTGCTGGAACCACCGAATCGTCAACGTGCTCGACAAGGTCCCGCAGCGACTCCATGAAGAGGCCAAGCCGCTGCTGTGCACGATCCCCTACGCGGCAACGCGCGGCGAAGCTGAGGCGGCCAAGCAGCGGTTCGCGCGCTGGTGCCGCACGCGCGGCCAGCAGGCGGCAGCTGAGCTACTCGACCATGACTGGGATCGCATGGTCACCTTCTACCAGTTCCCAGAGCCGCACTGGCGCCACCTGCGGACCACCAACATCGTCGAGTCGCCGTTCTGCGGCCTGCGGCTCCGCACCGACGCCGCCAGGCGGTACAAGAAAGTCGAGCACGCGACGGCCGTACTCTGGAAGTTGCTGCTCGTTGCCGAGCGGCGCTTCCGCCGACTCAACTCACCCGTTCTGTTGAAGGAAGTCTTCGCAGGAGTGCAGTACATCGATGGAGTACGAGCGCGCCGCGAGGAGGCCGCCGCCTGATGCGTTTACACACCTCTTGACGGAACCTCACGCACGTTCCGGGTTGAGGTCTCCTCCATTCCCCACTTTTCGTTAGCACCCGATTCGCAGCACCTCCGCTTCTGGTGCTCATGCCGGAAGCTGTCCAGGAACCGGCAGCGACAGCGCCAGCTGCTCGGCGGGCGGCAGCAGTGGCGGGGTCTCCAGGGGTTTCGCCAGCCAGTCGTGGAGGTCCCTATAGGTAAAGAGGTTGAGACGCAGCAGCGAAGCCAGGTTGGAGAGCGACCAGCCGGCGGTGGAGAGGAAGTGGAGCCACTTGAGCAGCAGCAGCGCGAGCAGTGCTGTCCAAAGCTGAATGCGCAGGGCGTTCTCGGTGGTGCCGACGAAGGTCTTGACCTTCAGGTTCTGCTTGAGCGCCTTGAAGAAGAGCTCGATCTGCCAGCGCTCGCGGTAGATAGCGGCGAGCGTCGTGGCGCCGAAGGCGAGGTGGTTGGTCAGCACCTCGATCTGGCGCTGCTGCTCGGCATCCCAGACGACGATGCGCCGCAGCCGGTCGGGGCACTTGGTCTCGGCGACGGTACCGGTGAGCAGGATGATCTCGTCGGCCAGGATGCGATGGCCTTGCGGCAGGTCGCGGGACTCCTCGACCGTATAGGCAGTCCCCTCTTTCATCCGGGTCACCCAAAAGACGCCCTGGCCGCACCACCGGCCGAAGAGGGCGAAGTCGGTGTAGCCGCGATCGACGACGACGATCGAGCCCGGCCGCAGCGGCGCCAGCCGGGCCGGCCGGATGTCATGCTGGCGGGCCTCGGTGAGGACGGCGAACTCCGGCAAGTAGTCGTCGTGGCTGAGCAGGACGTGGAGTTTGACGCCGCCTTTGGCCTGGCGGAAATCGGCCCACGGGAACAGCGACAAGCACAAGCTGATCGTCGTCGAGTCCAGCGACAGCAGGCGGTTCTTGAAGCGGAAAGGATGCTTCTTCTCGCCCAGCACTCCCTGCTCGCGGAAGCGCTCGAGCACCTTCCAGAACAACGCCTCGAACATCGCCGCCGGCCGATGCTGGTTGGCGTAGGCTAGCGTGGAGCGCCGGGGGGCGCTGTCGATGCCGACGTGCACGAGCTTACCCTCGCAGCAGGCGAGCCCATTGCAGATCTCCCGCAGCGAGTCGGCGCGCGCCAGTTGCGAGAAAAGCATGGCGACCAGGTGAGTCCAGGACGCGAAGCCCTTGGCATAGCGCTCGGCGCCGAACTTCCGCACCAAGCCGTGGAAGGTGTCGCGGGGGATCTGCTTGAGGAGTTGACTGAAGAGGCTGCCGACTCGTACCATCTGTCCACCCTCCGTTTTTTGTCTTGGCAGACTTGGCCCAGGATACCCTGAGCCGGAACGGAGGGCCTACAACAACCTTATTTCATGCCAGGTTCTGGGGAAAAGTGACCGGTTGGGCGACTCTCAGATTTCCGATTTTGGACAAGAGTGATATTGGATATCGACGAAAGATTCGACGAAGTGCTTGATCTCTCTCGCCTCCAAGTCGCGCGGCAGCGAGTGGAACGCCTGCAGTACCTTCTTCGACACCCATCGAACGTCTGGGAAAGCCTTGCGCAGCAATGAAACCCCGAGATACACCTTCTCCACCTGATCCTCTGAAGCACTACCCACCTTGAGGTCGACCGGTGGGAGGGTTAGGCGGGACTCGAAGTCACTTGCTTTATCTGATTTGTCGTGCTCCGCGCCCTTTTGTGACATGGGCCGCTCGGTACCCGCAAAGACCCAGACACACGGGTCAATGTGAAAGGTCTTTCCTGCCCGCACGTATACGTGCTCTTCGAGCGGGGCAAGAAATGTGTCATAGACATGCTGAGAGTCGAGCTTGGCATTAATTTCGTCAACGAAAACCAACAACGACTGCTCGCGATTCTGTGCCTGATTGGTAACGATTGTATCGAAGCAGTCGAGGAGATCAGATTTACCAATCATTTGAGTGATGTTGAAGCCGAGAAAGCGGAGTTTGACGGCATCTGCCAGCCGTCGCACCAAAAAGGTCTTTCCCGAGCCTGGGGAGGCAATAAGCATGCAGCTTATGTGATCTGTTTGACCTCTGATATCAAATGACTTGAGTTCGTTTACGATCCGCTGAAGAACCTCTCGCTTTTCTTTAATACAACAAACATAGCCATCTACCTCAGTCATCGCTCGTCCGAGTTCCAATCGATCTCTCCTATGCCGGCTCGATGCATGGTGGCCATCATTTTCGATTATTCCGTACAGTTTGACTGCATCATCCCACTCGCTGATGGCCCGCTGCCACGAGAACACCTTACAACGCCCCTCGAACGGTCTGCCAGGCCAAGTAGAGCTGCTAGTACCCGGATCCGACAAATCTAGAACCTGCTCATCTGATGGCTGCCACTCCTCGGGTTTCTCGACTCTCTCGCCCTCCAGCGACATCCATTGGTGGGCGAATTGGAGTCCGTTTCTGATGAGCGGGTGGAGCGCCGTCTCTGGTTGGTGCAGGAGCTGGGCAGTCAGCGCAGCGAAAAACACGCTCGCCATAGGCATTCCTGGCGTCCCGCGGCCTGGTTCCTCCTCCGGCTGCACAACCCCGATCCTTTGCCGCGCGTCGCCAGTGCGATGGTGGTCTCGCGCGAGCACACTCATGCCCTCTGGCAATGCTACGACTATCGCTTTCGAGAAGCGTATCCCAAGGTCGTCGAGCACTCTGAGGGCGCCCCTGGCTGGATCTCCAGCGCGAGTTATCCAGGTGTTGAGGAGGCCGCTGCGCGTCCCAAGCAGTGTCGCGACCTGCGGAACCATCAGGAGGCGGAGGCTTCTTTGCGGTAGGAGGTCGAACCACTTCGGCTGCCAAGCCTTGGTGGAAACGAACCAAGGTACTTTGGAAAAATGGGCAGCAAGCCATTCGATCAGAGCCTCGGAGACCACTCCCTTATGCATGTCCTTGATGACGACCGCGGCGAATGGTTCTAGGTTGTTCAGTCGCAAAAGCTCCGATTCGAGGTCCGATCCTTTCAGCGTACCTAGACTGGGGATCCAAACCTTCTCCTTGGCGGGTCCATCAGTGCCTTGTTGCTCGGCCTGCGGGACCTGAAGTTCCCAGTCGATGCGCTGAAGCAAGCTAAATCTGGCACCGGTCTGCTGATAGATTCGGATCATGCGCGTAGTACCTGGGAACGCATCCTTCGGAAGCACTGAATCCAGATTGAAGAGCTTGGCACCGGCCGGAGCGGGGAGTTCTCTCCGCGTTAGTCGATGGGGCGTCTGACCACAGCTAGAGCAGGGGTCGAGCATCGCGGTCAGCGCGGCGGTGTCATCGGGATGCCAGAGGCCAACTCCTACGATCTCGCAAAACCGCTCCTTGTCAAGCTTCACCTGGTGCAGCACCGAGGCGGTACGCCCAGCTCCGCACAACGACTCAACCGTGGCGTCGGGAGGGTGCAGCGCCCGGTAGTGGTGCCGTCCAGTTCGGCTGCTGGTAGGTGAGCGGTGGATGCCGATCACCCAATGCTTGGACCTGCCCCGGTTCGGTGGACAGTAAATGGCTTGGGTTTGACGTAGCCTGGGGTGGGTTCGTCTTTCCTTCCAGACCAAAGAGTATATGGAACCTAGCCGCCGGGGCTGTGTGGAGGTGTGGAAAGCGGCGAGGGTGGGCGGTGGAGGGCGGGCGCGTGGGGGGCCGGGAGCCGGTTTCCAAGGGGCAGCGGGAACGGCGGACCGGGGGCCGCGGCGGGCGGGGGCAGTGGAGCGAAGCGACACGGGCGGCCCCTGTTTGGTCCGCGGTTTCCGCTGGCTCGGCACCTTCCATAGCCCATGCTTGCGTTGGGTGGAAGGGCCAGGCGCGTAGCGCGCGCACGCCACCGCGGAAACTCATGCGGCGGCTCGCTTCTTCTCGAAATTCACAGGGCTCAGGTAGCCCAGGGCCGAGTGCCGACGGTGAAGGTTGTACCAGCCTTCGAGGAAGTCGAACACCGCCATCCGGGCCTCGCTCTGCGTGTGCAACGGCCGACGGTCCAGCAACTCGCACTCGAGCGTGGCGAAGAAGCTCTCGCACAGGGCGTTGTCGAAACAATCGCCCACCGAACCCATCGACGGCCGCACCCCGGCCTGCCGGCAGCGCAGGCCGAAGGCGATCGACGTGTACTGCGTGCCTTGATCCGAGTGATGGATCACCTCTGACGGCTGCCGCTGGTACAGCGCCATATCCAAGGCTTCCAGGACGAGCTCGGTGCGCAGGTGGGTCGCCATCGCCCAGCCCACCACGCGGCGGCTCCAGGCGTCCACGACGACGGCGAGATACAGAAATCCTGCCCAGGTCGGTATGTAGGTGATGTCGGCCACCCAAAGCTGATCGCGCCCGCTCACGGCAAAGTTGCGGTCGACCAGGTCGGGAGCCGGCCGCGCCTGGCGATCCCGCGTGGTCGTCGCGAACCGGCGCCGCCGGCTGACTCCTGCGAGCCCGGCGGCCTGCATCAGGCGGGCCACTCGCTTGCGGCTTGCTGGCTGGCCCTCGGCAGCCAGCTCGGCTCGCACACGAGGTGCCCCGTAGGTCCCCCGCGAGTGCTCATGGATGGACTGGATGCGGGCACCAAGCGCTGCATCCGACAGTGCCCGAGTCGATGGCGACCGCCGATGCCAGGCGTAGTAGCCGCTCGAGGATACGCCCAGCAGCCGGCACATCGTCCGTACTGCGTGCATGGCCTGGTTCGCCCTCACGAATCCGAAGGCTTGCGCGGGATCGACTCGCTCTCCCGAGCGAACCAGGCCGCCGCTTTTTTTAAGATTTCACGCTCTTCACGAAGCTGGCGGTTCTCCCGCCGCAGCCGGCGCAGCTCATCACGCTCGACCGTGCTCAGACCGTCTTCGCGGCGACCCTCGTCCCGATCGGCCTGCGCGACCCAGTTGCGGATCGCCTGCGCCGACGGCTCGAACTCGCGGGCCAGCTGCTCGGGATCCCGTCCCGACCGGACCAGCTCGATCATCTGCCGGCGAAACTCAGGGGCATACGGCGCTCGGTGTCTCTGCGGCATCGTGGACTCCTCTCCCCCCAATGATGGGGTGTCCACGGAACCGGGGCAACTTCAGCTCATCTACAACCCAGTCACCGACGACCAGAATCCGACGCCTTCTGTCCGGCGGACGCGGGGCAACTTCAGGTTTGAGTGGATTCTTGCGCGATGACATTGCAGTTGTCCTCCCGGGAAGTGGCTCCAGCCAGCGGCGTGTCGGGTCCGCCACAGGAACTGCCGAAGACGCGCGCTCTGTTTAAATGCTTTTTCTTACTTATATGTGAACTGCTGCTCACGCGTCAAGCGGCCTGGCTAGCAGTCCAATGTTCGGCCACGCGTACGCTTGCGTGGCGGCCAGGGCGTGCGGATTGACGAATCTAAAGTTTAATCTTATAATAGGCTGATGTACATACATCGAGCGCTCGCTTCGCACCTTGCGGCGGCTCTCTCGCAGTTCCCATCTGTTCTCGTCACCGGGCCGCGCCAGTCGGGCAAGACTACCTTCCTGCTTGAGGAGTTTGGCGGGGGCGCCCACTACCTCAGCCTCGACGATCCCCTCGAGCGGAGCTTTGCCGCGGCAGATCCCAACGGCTTTCTGGACCGCTTCCCGGAAAGCCGGGTCATCCTGGACGAGATCCAGTATGCGCCCGATCTATTGCCGCTTCTGAAGCTGCGGATCGATCGCGATCGCCAGGCTCACGGGCGCTGGCTGATGACCGGCTCGCAGCAGTTCCAGGTGACGGCCAACGTCGGCGAGTCGCTGGCCGGCAGGATCGCTCTTCTGGACCTGCTCCCGTTCAGCCTGCTGGAGCTGCCGGCGGCCGGCGAGCGCACCCTCTCGTCAGTGATCTGGACCGGTTCGTACCCAGAGCCCGCGCTCGAGCCCGGCAAGCGCGACCTTTGGATCTCCTCCTACATCCAGACCTACGTCGAGAGGGGCGTCAGGCAGCTGCTCAATGTCCACAACCTCCGTACTTTCGAGATGGTCCTCGGCCTGTGCGCCGCCCACCACGCCCAGGAGCTGAACCTGGCGGTCCTCGCTCGGTCCGCCGGCATCTCGCAGCCGACGGTGAAGACCTGGGTGAACCAGCTGGAGGCCGCCTACGTCATCCGCCTGCTGCCTCCCTATTTCGAGAACTTCGGCAAACGCATCGTCAAGTCTCCGAGGCTTTACTTCCTGGACTCGGCCCTGGTCACCGCCCTGACCCGCCAGCCAGGCGCCGAGGCAGCCTTGGCCGGTGCGATGGGAGGCGCGCTCTTCGAGGGCCTGGTGGTCAGCGAGGCCTTCAAGGTCTTCGCGATCGAGGGCCGGAGGCCCGATCTCTTCTTCTGGCGCTCGCACGGCGGCCTCGAAGTGGACTTGGTGCTCCTGCTACCCTCGGGTCTGATGCCCGTCGAGATCAAACTCACCGCCACGCCGACGCTCAAGCACGCCGAGGTCCTCGGCAGGTTCAAGCAGCTCGCAGGAAGCAAGGCGGCCGGCCCCGGAGTGCTGGTGTGCAACATCCCCGAGCCGGTCACGCTCCCAGGCGACAACCTGGCGCTCCCCTGGCGCCAGTTCCCGCAGTGGCTCCGGCGGCAGGTCGGGCAGACAAGGTAAACAAGTCCCAGCCCCGAGGCCGCACCCGATGAAGATCGCCTCCCAGGGGGCTCGGCCGGCATCTTGGCGCTCCCCGCCCTGCGCCACGGCGGCGCCTTCCTAATCCCCGCCTGGGTCACGGTGGTGGTGATCGCCCGCGACGTGCTGCTGGTGGTCATGGCGCTGGTGGCAATTCTCACCATGGGCCTGCTCGACGTCTGGCGCGCCAACCGCCTCTTCGACCGCCATCCGTCCCAGCCGGCGTGAGCCTGGCTCACTTGCGTTTCGTGACCTGCTTGCCGCCAGAGCCATTCAGAGCGACGGCCGCACGGATGAGCGCCTTGAAGGCATTCGCGTCAATCTCCTCACCCTCGTGAATGTCGATGGCGCGCCTTACGTTGCCGTCAAGGCTCGAGTTGAAGAGCTTGGCAGGGTCTTTCAAGGAAGCGCCCTTGTAGAAGGTAAGCTTCACAATCGACTTGTACGTCTCTCCCGTACAGATGCCCCCATCATGGGACCATACCGGGGTCCCCATCCACTTCCACTCTTCCACGACATCAGGGTCGGCCTCCCTGATGAGGGCGCGCATCCTCGCCAGTGTGTCGCCTCTCCAGTCGCCCAACTCGGCAATTCTTTCGCTGATCAGCTTGGAGGCTGCCTCGCCTGCCGGCTTTGGTTGAGTCTTCATTTTCCTACCTTTCGTTGACGGGGCGCGGTAAGGCGCTCGCCGGCGCAGCCTGCACGCGGCGCCAGAAGAGGTACGAGAGGCCCCAGAGTACGCCGGTACCTGCGGCCCAGCTCCAGATCGCCGGGCCGTCGCCCACCGACAGGTGGGCGATGAGCGCAGAGCCGAGGATGATGGCGAAGCCGGCGTAAGACCACTCCTTGAGGCGCGCCGGCACCGGCGCCAGCAGCAGCACCAGGCCGAATAGCTTGGCCCACGAGAGCTCCACCCGGAAGTAGGCGGGAAAGCCGAGGTGCGTGAACATCGCGGCCACCTGCGGCAGTCGCAGCTGCGCGTAGGCAGTGAAGCCCATCTGCAGGCAGAAGAGCACGGTGGCGATCCAGAAGCCGATGATCGTTCCCTTGGAGTTGGCCGGACCGGGTGTGTACCGCTCGCGGTCGGTCATCTTCTCCTCCTTGTCTTCCTTTTCGTCGATGCTGATTGCTCCATATGGTCCAGGTGGCGTGCGACAGCAGCCACGTGAGCGGACCAGAAGCGACCAAACAGAACCAGCCAGGCATCTACCTTCCGGAAGTGGTTCAGCTTTCAGCCGGCAGCGACGGCGTTATGCATCCACTACGGATTCTACTGTTGGAAGCCGCCTACGTCATCCGTCTGCTGCCCCCCTATTTCGAGAACTTCCGCAGGCGCATCGTCAGATCTCCCAAGCTGTACTTTCTCGACCCGGCCCTGGTCGCCGCCCTGACCCGCCAGCCCGGAGCGGAGGCCGCCCTGGCCGGCGCGATGGGAGGAGCGCTCTTCGAGGGGCCTGGTCGTCAGCGAGGCCTTCAAGGTCTTCGCGATCCAGGGCAGGAGGAGGCAAGGCGGCCGGCCCAGGCGTGCTGATCTGCAACATCTCCGAGCCGGTGGCGCTTCCGGGCGACAACCTGGCGCTCCCCTGGCGCCAGTTCCCGGAGTGGCTCAGGCGCCAGGTCGGGCAGACAAGGTAAGCGGTCCCGGGCGGTCCGGCGCCGCCCCCCGAGTCACGCGCAGGGGAAAAATCGCTCCCCGAGAGGCCGGGCCGGTCTGGTAGCATTGGGAGAGACCCGAGCGCGATGGCAGACTTCGTTCACCTCCACCTTCACAGCCAGTTCAGCCTGCTGGACGGCGCCAACCGCCTGGACGAGGTCATCGGGGCGGCGGCCGCGGCCGGGATGCCGGCGATGGCGCTTACCGACCACGGCAACATGTTCGGGGCGATCCAGTTCTACAACCTGGCGCGCAAGGCGGGGATCAAGCCGCTGCTGGGCATCGAGGCCTACGTCGCCCAGGGCAGCCGGTTCGACCGCACTCCCGGCAGGGGGAGCAGCAACCACCTGGTGCTGCTGGCCGAGAACGAGGCCGGCTACCGCAACCTCATCAAGCTCACCTCCAAGGCCTATCTCGAAGGCTTCTACTACAAGCCGCGGGTCGACAAGGAGCTGCTGCGCCAGCACAGCGAGGGCATCATCGCGCTGTCGGCCTGCCTCAAGGGAGAGATCAACGAGCGCATCGTCGGCCGCCAGGAGAAGGAAGCCGAGGCGACCGCACGCGAGTTCGACGAGATTTTCGGCCGCGGCAACTTCTTCCTCGAGATGCAGGACCACGGCATCGCCGAGCAGCGGCTGGCCAACGAGGTGCTGCGCCGCATCGCCGCCCGCACCGGCCAGCCGATGGTGGTCACCAACGACTGCCACTACCTGCGCCAGGACGACGCCTTCGCCCACGACGTGCTGCTGTGCATCGGCACCCAGCGCAACCTCGCCGATACCGACCGGCTGCGCTACGCCTCGGAGGAGTTCTTCCTCAAGTCGGCCGACCAGATGCACCGCCTCTTCCCGAACGACCACGCGGCGCTCGACAACACCCTGGCCATCGCCGAGCGCTGCAACGTCGTCATCCCCACCGGCACCTTCCACCTGCCCGAGTTCCCGGTGCCGCCGGGCTACACGCCACAGTCCTATTTCGCCGAGGTGGCGCGGGCGGGCCTCGAGGAGCGCCTGACCGAGATCCGCCGCCGGCGCGCCCAGGGGCTGGTCAAGTCGCCCGACGAGCGCTATCGCGAACGGCTCGAGTTCGAGATTCAGGTCATCGAGCGGATGGCCTTCGCCGGCTACTTCCTGGTGGTCTGGGACTTCATCCGCTACGCCCGCGAACAGGGCATCCCGGTGGGTCCGGGGCGCGGCTCGGCGGCGGGGTCGGTGGTCTCCTACGTGCTGCGCATCACCGACATCGACCCGCTGCAGTACGACCTGCTGTTCGAGCGCTTCCTGAACCCCGAGCGCATCAGCATGCCGGACATCGACATCGATTTCTGCATGCGCCGGCGCGGCGAGGTCATCCACTACGTCAGCGAGAAGTACGGACGTGACCGCGTGGCCCAGATCATCACCTTCGGGACCCTCGCCGCCAAGGCGCTGATCCGCGACGTCGGCCGGGTCATGGGCATCCCTTACGCCAAGTGCGACCGCATTGCCAAGCTGGTGCCCGACATGACCAAGTCGCTGGCCGAGGCGGCGCGCGAGGTCGACGCCCTCGCCTCCGAGGTGGCGAGCGATCCCGAGGTCAAGACCATCGTCGACGTCGGCAGCCGGCTCGAGGGCCTCACTCGCCATGCCTCGGTGCACGCCGCCGGGGTGGTGATCACGCCGCGGCCGCTCGACGAGCTGGTGCCGCTCTACAAGACCACCCGCGGCGACGACGAGCAGATCATGACCCAGTGGGACATGAACGTCGTCGAGAGCCTCGGCCTGCTCAAGATGGATTTCCTCGGGCTGCGCACGCTGACGGTGATCGACGACGCGGTCAAGATCCTGCGCCACCAGGGCGTGGCGATCGACCTCGACGAGGTGCCGCTCGACGATCCCGAGGTCTACCGGCTGTTCTGCGAAGGGCGCACCAGTGGCATCTTCCAGTTCGAATCTCGCGGCATGACCGATCTGCTGCGCCGCGCCCGGCCGTCCAAGTTCGAGGACCTGGCGGCGTTCAACGCCCTCTACCGGCCAGGGGCGCTGTCGGTGGGCATGGTCGAGGAATACATCCAGCGCAAGCTCGGCAAGAAGCGAGTGAAGTACCTGCTGCCCGAGATCAAGGACATCCTGGAGGAGACCTACGGCGTCATCACCTACCAGGAGCAGGTGATGCTGATCGCGGTGGCGGTGGCCGGCTTCACCATGGCCGAGGCCGACGTGCTGCGCAAGGCGATGGGCAAGAAGAAGGCCGAGGTGATGGCGCAGCAGGAGGAGAAGTTCATCCTCGGCGCGGTGGCGCGCCGGGTGCCGCGTGAGACGGCGCAGACGCTCTGGGACCAGATCGAGCCCTTCGCCGGCTATGGCTTCAACAAGAGCCACAGCGTTGCCTACGCGATGCTCGCCTACAAGACCGCCTACCTCAAGGCGCATCACCCGGTCGCGTTCATGGCGGCGATGCTCAACTCCGAGCTGTCGTCGTCGGACGCCATCGCCAAGTACCTCGCCGAGTGCCGCGCCAACATGGGCATCCAGGTGCTGGCGCCCGACATCAACGAGAGCGACTATTTCTTCACCGTCGCCAGCGCCCCTGCCGGCCCGGCGGGCGCCCAGGCGATCCGCTTCGGCCTCGGGGCCGTCAAGGGAGTGGGGGAGGGGGCGATCGAGTCGGTGCTGACGGCGCGCCGGCGGGTGGGCCGCTTCCGCAGCCTGGCCCACCTGGTGAGCGAGATCGACCTGCGCCTCGCCAATCACAAGGTCCTCGAGTGCCTGATCAAGGCGGGCGCCTTCGACAGCCTCGGAGTGCATCGCGCGGCGCTCGCCGCCGTGCTCGACGACGTGCTCGAGTTCGGCCAGCGCAAGCGGCGCGACCGCGAGGAGGGGCAGGGGAGCCTGTTCGGGCTGATGGCGGCGCCGGCGGCGCTGGCGGCGCCGATGGTACTGGCGGAGGCTACCGCGATGGCCGCCGGCGGCGCCGGGGCGGGTGCGGCGACGGCAGCGGGCGGCCAGGCCGGCTCGCCTTGGGCCGCCGGCGGCTTCGAGCGCGAGCCCTGGCCCGACCCGGCGACGCCGGCGTGGAGCGAGCGCGAGCGGCTGCGCTACGAGAAGGAGGCGCTCGGCCTCTACCTGACGGGCAACCCGCTGTCGGAGCACCAGGAGGCGCTGTCACGGCTCACCACGCACACCATCGCGGCGCTCAAGGAAGGGGCCGAGGGCACGGTGACGGTGGGCGGCGTGGTGAGCGGCCTGACGCGGGTCAAGATCAAGAGCGGACCCAACGCCGGCCGCTTCATGGGGCGCTTCGTGCTCGAGGACCTCGAGGGCAGCCTGCCGGTCACCCTGTTCGCCAACCAGCTGCAGCAGTTCGGCGGCGTGGTGGCCGACGAGGCGGTGGTGCTGGTCAAGGGCCAGCTGCGCGACCGCGGCGGGCGTCCGGGCCAGGGTGGCCAGGGAGGGGGCGGTGCCACGGGCGCCGCTGCCGGAGCCGGCGGCGAGATCGAGCTGACGGTCGAGGAGATCGTGCCGCTCGAGCGCGCCGACGCACGGACCCTGGCCGGGATCGACCTGCTGGTCGCCCCCGATCTGCCGGCTCCCGATCTGCGGCGGCTGCGTGACCTGCTCTTCGAGCATCCCGGCAACGTGCCGGTCACCTTGCAGGTCCGGTTCCCGGAGCGCACCGTGCGGATCACCGCCAATCACAACTGCAAGATCGACTTCGGCCCCCGCCTCGCCGCCGCCATCGAGGCGATCCTCGGTCCGGGCAGCATCCGCGAGCGCCCCGAGCAGGCGGCCTGAGCCCGATGAGCGCGCGGGCGGAAGGTGGCGGGAGGGCCGCGGCCGCGACCTCCCGGCCAGCGCCGCACTTGCCGGGCAGGCTGCGGCCGGAGCTGGCTTCGCGCGTGACGGTGGTGGCGCGGCAGGCAGCGGCGCTGGGCGTCGAGGCCTACCTCGTCGGCGGCACGGTGCGCGATCTGCTGCTGGGCCGCGACGGCCCGGACCTCGATTTCGTGGCGGTGGGCGACGGCCTGGCGCTGGCGGCAGCGGTGCATCGGCAGCTTGGCGGGCGGCTGCTCCGGCACGCCGGTTTCCTGACCGCGGACGTGATCGACGCCGAAGGTGTGCATCTGGACATCGCCACCGCCCGGGAGGAGTCGTATGCGGCGGTCGCCGCGCTACCCGTGGTGCGGCCGGCGGCGGCGCTCGCGGACGACCTGCGGCGGCGTGACTTCACGGTGAATGCGATGGCAGTGCGGCTGGTGGCACCAGGCGACGGCGGCGGCAAAGGCGATCGGCAGGATACGCTCGCAGGCGGCAGCCCGTTGGATCGCGACAGCGGCCCCATCGATCCACATGGCGGCCGGCGCGACCTCGCCGCCGGCGTGCTGCGGGTGCTACATGAGCGTTCCTTCTTCGACGATCCGACCCGCGTGCTGCGCGCCGCGCGCTTCGCAGCGCGACTGGGCTTCCGGCTGACGCCGGAGACCGAGGCGCAGGCCAGGCAGGCGGTGGCGGCCGGCGCCTTCGCGCGGCTGACCGGCAGCCGGCTACGGCACGAGCTCGAAGCTGCTGCTCGGCGCCGCGCCCGCGCCGGCAGCGGCGCTGGCCGGCCTCGAGCGGCTGCAGGATCTCGGGGTGCTCGCCGCAGTGCATCCACGGCTGGCGCTCGACGACCATGCGCGGCGGCTGCTGCGAGCGGCAGCGGCGGAGCATGCCTGGTACCTTACGGCTGGACCGGGTATGGCGCGCGGCGCCGGCATGGCGGCGGCCGCCGCGGTCTCCTCCGGCAAGGCCATCTCCCTCGACGCGGCCGGCGCCGCCAGGCACCAGGCGCCGCCGGTCCGGCTGTGGCTGCTGCTGCTGCTGGCGCTTGCCGCCGGCCTTTCCGAGCCCGATCGCGCCGAGCTCGCCGAGCGGTTGCTGCTGGCCGGCGACGAGCTGCGGCTGCTGAGCGGCCTCGGCCGTCGCCTGGCGGCTACCGTGCCGCTGCTTGGCGCCGGCGCCTTGCCGCATGAGGTGGATGCGGCGCTCGCCGGCCTGGCGGACGAGGACCTGCTCCTGCTCGCCGCCACCGGCGGAGGCTACGGCTCGCAGCCGACACGGCAGGCCGGGCAGGACGGCGACGCGGCGATTGCCAAAAGCAGATCGCTCGGGCCGGCCGACGCAGCCCTCCCTTTCGGCACCGCTTGGGAAGTCCAGGTGGGGCCACATGTGCGGTCGTGGGTCCGACGCTACTTGACCGACCTGCGTCCCCTCGCTCTCGTTATCCGCGGTGCCGACCTGCTGGCGGCCGGCGCAACGCCCGGTCCCGAGCTGGGCAACGCCCTTCGGGTCACCCGCGAGGCCAGGCTCGACGGCAGGATCGGCGCCGGCGAGGAGCTTGGGTTCGCGCTGGCCTACCTGCGCCAGGCGCGAGACGGGGCGGATGGCGACCGCCCGGTGGCGGGCGGCGATGGTGAGGGCAGATGGAGCCGAGAATGAGCGCCGGACGGCCACCGGCGGACCGGGGAGCCGAAGTGGGGCCACGGCACCCTGAGCCGCCACGGCGAGTGGCGTGGCCGCCGCCGCCACACGAGCTCGCTCCGCGCCGCTCCTGGGCGCGAATGGCGGCGCGTCTGGCGATCGCGGGCGGATCGGTTGCCTTGTTCGCTGCCGGCGCCGGACCGAAGATGGCGACGGGGCAGCCCGCCGCGCCGCCGTCGGATCGGGTGACCGAGGTGCTGCGCTTCGACTGCGCCAACCAGCTCGGCCGCCGGGAGGTGACGCTGTTCGGCAACGGCACCATCCGGCTGCGCGACGGTCCGCTCGGCAAGGAGTGGATGGGGCTGGCGGAGCTCGCGCCGGACGAGCTGCAGGGCACCCTGCGGCGGCTCGCCGCCGAGGACCTCTCGGATGCCTCCCACGCGCCGCAGGGCGTGGTCGGCGACTGGATCGAGAAGTGCGACCTGGTGCTGGAGCTTCCCGGCCGGAAGCGCCAGAAGTTCTTCTTCGGGCACTACGACACCCTGCCGCTGGCCCTCCACAACGTGCAGCTCGTGGCCGAGGAGCTGGCGGCGCGGGTGGCCGTGCTGCGCGACGCGGTGCAGCTCCCGGAGCGCTACGAGCCGCGGCTGGGCGACGTGCTCAAGCGCACCGACGGCACCCGCTTCCGGGTGGTCGAGTTCACCAGCGACCGCAAGGGCGTCGAGCTCGACGGCCTCGACCAACCGCTCCACCTGCTGGTGCTGAAGGAGCAGATGCGCATGGAGTTCGTCGCCCTGGTGTCGCGAGAGCGGTGAGCCGCGGGGTGCGGATCACCGGCGGCGCCTGGCGTGGCCGCACCGCGATGGTGCCGGCGGGCGCGCGCCCTACCGAAGGACGGGTGCGCGAGGCGCTGTTCTCGATCTGGTGCGACCGTCTTGCCGGTTGCCGCTTCCTGGATCTCTTCGCGGGCAGCGGCGTCGTCGGGCTCGAGGCTGCGAGCCGCGGCGCCCGGAGCGTGCTTTGCGTCGACCAGGACGCCCGGGCGGTGCGGGCCATCGCCGCCATCGGGTGGCCGGGAGGCGCCGTGCTGGCGACCGTCGAGGCCCGCTGCCTCGCCCTCCCTGCCGGCCTCGGCTCACTGGCCGCTCGGACCGCCCCGGCCGCCGGCGGTCCGCAGAGCGCGGCCGCCGGCGCGACCGGCTTCGATCTCATCTTCGCCGATCCTCCATACAGCTTCGAGGAGTTCGAGCCGCTGCTCCTCGCCCTGCCGCCCCTGCTAGCCGCCGGCGGCCAGGTCGCCGTCGAGCACTCGGCGCGGCGCACTCTGCCCGCCGGCGCCGGTCCGCTGGCGCAGACCGACCTCCGCCGCTACGGCGAAAGCGCCGTCGCCTTCTACCGTTCGCCGCTCGGCACGCCGATCCGCGCCACCTCGGCGGCGAGCTGATCGGCGGCGGTGATGCGGGCGAAGCGGCGCCGCAGCACGAACTCGGTCCGCCGCAGGATCTCGTCGGTCGCCAGCTCCTCGCCGGTGGCAGGATCGGCGATGGGGAAGGTGAGCGTCGCGTCGATCACGAAATCGACGTCATAGCCGAGGTCGGCCGCCAGGCGCGCCGTGGTCTCGCAGCACTGCTCGGTCTGGATGCCGGTGATGGCCAGGCGCCGCACCCCCCGCGCCTCCAGGCGCCGCTGCAGGTCGGTGCTGGTGAAGGCGTTGCGGGTGTTCTTGACCAGCACCGGCTCGTCCGGCGCCGGCTTCAGGAAATCCATCAGCTTGAACCACGGGCTGGAGGTGGTGAACCCCTCGTCGCTGTCGGTGTGCAGGAAATAGATCACCGGCAGGCCCGCCTCGCGATAGGCGCTCACCAGGCGTTCGACGTTGGCTTCGAAGGCGGTGCTGCTGCGGCGTTGCCACCGCGGCGTCGCTTTGAAGGAGTCCTGCACGTCGATCACCAGCAGCGCCGAGCGCTCGATCGGGACCTCGGTTGTGGTGGCCAATGGGGCGTCCTCCTGGCGGAACCCGGCGGCCGCCGCCGCGTCCCTCGACCGCGATTCTATGCTGCCGAGATCGGATTCCGCACCGGCAGGAGAAAGCGGAACTCGCTGCCGCGGCCTGGGCCGGCGCTCTCGACCCAGAGGCGGCCGCCGTGCAGCTCCACCAGGCGACGGGCCAGCGCCAGGCCGAGGCCGCCGCCCTGCTGGCCGCGGTCGTAGCCGGCGTCGAGCTGCTCGAAGACGGCGAAGATCCGCTCGTGGTCTGCCGCGGCGATGCCGGCGCCGGTGTCGGCGACCGTCACGCAGATCGCCGGCCCGGCCGGCAGCGGTGGCGACCCGCGCCAAGCGCCGGCATGGATGGTGATGGAACCGCCAGCGGGGGTGAACTTCAAGGCATTGTCCACCAATTGCAGGATCACCTGGCGCAACCGGCCTGGGTCGACCTCGACCGGTGGCAGGCCGGGTTCCAGCTCGGCGCCCAGCTCGAGTCCCTGCTCGTGCACCCGGATCGCCAGCGAGGCCGCGATCTCAACCAGCAGGGCCGCGAGGTCGGTGCGCTGGAGCTCGAACGTCAACCTGCCCGCCTCGATCTTCGCCAGGTCCAGCAGGTCCCTGACCAGTGCCAGCAGCCGTCGGCCGCTGGTCAGGATGTTGCCGACGTATTGCGCCTGGATCTGGTCGAGAGCGCCGCCGCCGCTCTCGGCGCCCTCGACCAGCAGCTCCGAGAAGCCGATCACCGCATGCAGGGGCGTCACCAGCTCGTGGCTCATGTTGGCCAGCAGGGCGCTCTTGGCCAGGCTCGCCCGTTCGGCCTCCTCCTTGGCGCGCAGGACGACCGCCTCCGCCTGCCTGCGCTCGGTGACGTCCCGCGCCACGCCGGCGACGCAATACGGTACGCCCTGCGCGTCGCGCACCGGGAAGGAGCGGTCCCAGATCCAGCGCACCGTGCCGTCGGTCAGCGGCAAACGGTACTCGATGTCCCAGCCGAGATGGCGATCCCGGCTGACGACCTCCTCGACGCGCTGGCGGTCATCCGGATGCACCGCCGAGATCCAGGAACCCGGCTGCTCGTGCAGGCTGCTGACCGACCTTTCCCAGACCCGCTCGTAGGCCGAGCTGACGTAGAGGATCCGCGGCCATCGGAGGTCGGCCACGTACAGGACGTCGCTGACGTTGTCGACCAGCTGCCGGAAGCATTCCAGGTCCAGCTCGTCCACCGACCGGGGGGCATCGCCGGCGGCGGCGAGGTCGCCACCGCCGCCTGCCGGCGCCGCGGAAACCGGCGAGGCGCCCGGCGCGGCAGCAGCCGGGGATGCCGCCGGCTCCGGCTGGTGGCCTTCGTCGTCGGCGGGCGGCAGGTCGGTCGGCATGCCACAGGATGGCACCATCGCCGCCGCCGCCGCCAGCGGCCTATGGCGGATCTCTTCGTAGGCCATGGCGTGCCTCGCGTTTCGGCCTCCGTCCTACAGCGTGCCGGTCGCCCGGTGCGGCGGGCGCAGCGGTGGCCTGCCTGCCGGCTCGCCGGGGGTAGGGTAGGATCGGCCTGCCTTGAGTGCATGGACCCAGGAAGCGGCGCCGCATCGCCGCGTGGCGGCGGCTGCTGCGCCGGCGGCCAGACGGCAGCGGCTGGTGGCGCTGGCCGCGGCGGTGGCGGCGGTCGTCACCCGCGTGCCGTTCGCGGCGCAGCGGCTCTGGGACCATGACTCGGTGCAGTTCGCGCTGGGGGTCGAGAAGTACGACCTTGCCGCCCACCATCCGCACCCTCCCGGCTACCCGCTCTACATCGCGATCCTCAAGCTGCTGGCGGCGGCCGGCATCGACGCGCTGCACGGCATGGTGGCGCTGTCGATCGCCGCGGCGGCGCTGGGTGCGGCGCTGATCGTGCCGCTCACCGCGCGGCTGGTGTCCGCGGCCGCCGCCGCGCGCGCCGGCTCGGAAGCCGCATCGCAGCCCACGCCTGGCGGTCCCGGCCCGCGCGCCGGTCCGCCCGAGAGCGCCGGGTCGCTGGCGGCCGGCGCGCTGGCGGCGGCGCTCTACGTCTGCAACCCGCTGCTCTGGTTCTACGGCGAGCTGCCGCTGGTCTATGCCGTCGAGGGCGGCTTGACGGTGGGCCTGGCGTACGCGGCGCTGCGCATGGCGGACGGACGCGGCCCGCTGCTGGCGGCGTGCGCGGCCTTCGCCCTGGCCGGCGGCGTGCGGCCCTCGACTCTGGTGCTGCTGTTGCCGCTCTTCCTGCTCGGCGCCTGGCGGGCTTGGCGGCGCGGAGCGACCATCGGCACCCTGGCCGCCGGCGCCGCGGTCGCCGCCGTGTGCGGCTTGGCGTGGCTGCTGCCGCTGCTCGCCGCCGCCGGCGGTCTCGCCGCTTACCGGCGCATCGGCAGCGAGAACTTCGGCGCTCTGCTGCCCTATACCTCGATCCTGTACGGTGCCGGCTGGCCGGCGCTCGCCCACAACCTCACCATCATGACCAAGTGGTTCCTGCAGGGCCTGGTGCCGGCGGCGGTGGCGCTGGGCGCGCTCTGGCTATGGCCGGCTCGACACCGCGGCGCGCTCGCCCCGGTCGTCGCCGGCGTGCGCTTGCTGGCGGCCAGCTGGCAGTGGCTGGCGGCCTGGGCGGTGCCGCCGATCCTCTTCTTCGCGCTGTTCCATGTCACCAAGGCCGGGTACACCCTGGTCTACCTGCCGGCGCTCCTGGTGGCGGCCTCGCTGCTCGCGGCTCCCGCTATGTCAGCCATTCCGGCCTCGAGCGGAGCCGTCGACGGCGTGAGAGTCACCGCCGCGCTGGTTCTCGCCGCCGCCACCGGCGCCGGGTTCTTCCTCTTCGGCGCCGACCGCCGCCCCGACCAGCCGCGCGCGCTGGCGGTGGTGCGCAACGAGTTCAACCGCGGCGCCATCGCCACCTACGAGCGCGATCTCGACCTTCTGCTTGCCACTCTGCGCCGCTTGCCGCCGGCGACCACCGTCCTCGCAACTGTCGAGCTCTCCGGGACCGGCCCGGCGGGCGCCGACGGCTTCCTCTATCCCTGGCAGCGCCACTTGCAGTGGTACCTTCCCGGCTACGAGGTCCTCCACCTCGTCCCGGAGGAGCGCTTCGCCTTCGCCACCCGCGGCCATCGGTCCTTCCACCGCGAGGGGCCGGCGATCGAGCTACCGGCCGGCACGCGGCAGCTGGCCATCGTCCTCTCCGGGCCGACCGGAGAGCGGTTCCCGCTCGGCGCCTGGCCGCCGCAACCCATCGGCAAGACCTTCGATCTGATCGTGGTGCCGGTCACCGAGCGCCTGCAGCTCGGACCCTTCTGGTTCACGGTCCTGCGCCGCCAGGCGGCATGAGGTATCTGCCCGGCGCGGCGAGGTCGCGCTTGCCGGCGCTGTTTACTCGAAAACCTCGCGCAGCGAGATCCGGAGCCCGGGCAGGAGCGGTGTCTCCAGCATGGTCTCTTCGGCGCGGCCGGCGTCCCCGGCGGATCCGGTCTGCGATAGCGAGGCCTGCAGCGTGAGACGGCCGCCGGCGGCCGTGCGGTAGACCTCGATCGTTTCCGCCGCCGGATCGACGATCCAATACTCGGGCACGCCCTGGGCCTCGTAGAGGCGGCGCTTCTTGATCTTGTCCATGCCGCGGCTGGAGGGTGACAGCACCTCCACCACCAGGTCGGGCGCACCCGCGACATGGCGCTCGCGCAACCGGTCCGCCCTGCCGGCGGCGACGAAGATCACGTCGGGCTCCACCACGTCATGCGCGGAGAACAGCACGTCGGTCGGCGCGATCAGGACCTTGCCGAGCCCGTGCGCACGGGCGTACCTCAGGAGGATGGCGGCCAGATTGAGCACGACGCTCTGGTGCTGCAGGTTGGGCGCCGGGCTCATGTAGTGCTCGCCGTCGATCAGCTCGTGGCGCAGGAGATCCTCCGGCAGCCGGAGGAGGTCCTGATAGGTCAGCTTCGGCGATGGGGAGCGGGTGGTCATCCGGCTTGCCTCTTCGCGGCGATGCTAGCCCCTCTCCTTGGATTGACGCAAATCGATCGCATTTTCAGGACCGCTGGATGGCGCGTCCCGGCAGAGCAGCGCGGCGCCGGTCTTGAGACCGTCCTGCTGCTGCTTCGGCATCAGCCGGCCTACCATGTCCCACAGCCAGGCCAAGGGCATCGGACGCTCGAGGCGCTGCGATTCGGACCAGAAGTCGCGGAACTCCAGCGGCCGCCAGCCGAACGGCGCGAAGAAGTCGGCGCTCTCCTCGGGTGCGAAATGGAAGGAGGCCTGAGCGGAGTCGAGCGCCTTGCCCCAGCCTCTCTGGAGGTAGCGCATGATCCTCGGCGAGATCAGGTCCACCAACCACCAGCGGAAGCCGGCGGCGGCCGCGAGGTCGCCGGCGAGAGCGGCAACCTCCGCCTCGGGCAGGTAGACCAGCAGCCCCTCGCTGATCACCAGGGTGGGGCCGCCGTCGGCGGCCAGGCGCGCGAACAGCTGCCGCCGGGCGTCGCGGTCGGCGAGGTCGAGGCGGATGCGCTCGACGGCGCAGACCGGCCGCGCACCGCCGATCACCTGCTCCTTGTAGTCGAGGATCTCGGGCAGGTCCACCTCGACCCAGCGCAGGGCGGCCGGCAGCGAGAGGCGATAGGGACGGGCATCGAGGCCGGCGGCCAGGTTCAGCACGGTGCGCGCCCCTTCCTGGTGGACCAGGCGCAGGATGATCTCGTCGAAGACGCAGGTGCGCACGATCATCGACCAGGCCGCGGACTTGCCGCGCTTGAGGCTGCGGACGATCTGCTCGCCGCGCTCGCCCGCCAGCCGCCGCGCATAGGGGTCATGGAACAGAGCATCCGGCCGCTCGCTCTCCATGGCGCGGTAGACCGCCACCCAGCGGGCGGTGTCCGAGACGTTGCGGATCGCGGGCCCATCGGTCATGGGTGGGTTCCTCGGCGCTATTCCTTGAGGAAGAAGGCCAACTCCTCGAGGTTGATGCGCAGGTCGACGTTCTTGAGCGGCACGCCGGGCCGGGGCTTGACGCGGACGGTGGCGAAGTTGAGCACGCCGCGCACCCCGGCGTCGGCGAGGGCGTCGTAGTAGTGCTGGGCGAAGTCGCTGGGGACGGTGAGCACGCCGATCACCGCACCCGATTCGCGCGCCACCGCGGCGAGGTCGACGGCGTCGCGGACGGTGAAGCCGGCGACGCTCTGGCCGATCTTGCGCGGGTCGTTGTCCACTCCGGCAACGACGTGGAAGGCGCCATGGTTGAAGCCGAGGTAGCGGGCCAGCGCGCTGCCGAGGTTGCCCATGCCGACGATCAGCAGTGGATGGCTGCGGTCGAGGCCCAGCAGCGCGTCGAGGTGCTCGGCGAGCTCGTCGACCTGGTAGCCGACGCCGCGGATGCCGAACTCGCCGAACTGGGCGAGATCCTTGCGGATCTGGGTTGCCGACAGGTGGTAGCGCCGCGCCAGCTCCTGCGAGGAGATGCGCGCCAGGCCCAGCTCCTGGAGCTGGCGCAGGCAGCGGAGGTAGAACGAGAGGCGGTTGAGGGTGAGCGGGGAGATCTCCGGCGGCTCGCTCGGCGCGCTCTGGTGCTCTCGCTGTCCACCGGGGTTGCCGGAGCCGGTCACCTCGCTCCGGTTGCCGCGATCAACCATTGCAGCAGGTCTGCCGGCCAGAGGCCCAGCACCAGGGTGGCAAGCGCTGCGATCACCGCCGCCGCACGCCCCCAGCCGTCGATGAGCAGGCCCTCCGGCTGCCGCCTCTCCGGCCGCATGTAGAGCACGTACACCACCCGCAGGTAATAGAAGACTCCCACCAGACTGGCCGCCACGCCGAGCACTGCCAGATGGACGTGGCCCGCCGTCACCGCCTGCTGGAACACCAGGTACTTGCCGAGGAAGCCCAGGGTGGGCGGGATGCCCCCGAGCGACAGCATGCAGATCGCCAGGCAGCCGCCGAGCAGCGGGAAGCGGTAGCCCCAACCGGCCAGCTCCTCGATCTCGTGGCGGGCGCCCGGGCGGCTGTAGAGCAGGCTGACGACGGTGAAGGCGCCGGCGTTCATCAGCACGTAGGCCAGCAGGTAGATCAGCACCGGCGCCAGGCTGGCGCGGTCGAAGGTCACCAGGGCCAGCAGCAGGTAGCCCATGTGGGCGACGCCGGAGTAGGCGAGCATCCGCTTGATGTCGGTCTGCGCCAGCGCCAGCAGGTTGCCGACGACCATCGAGAGCGCCGACAGGATCCCCACCACGTTGACCCACCGCGAAGCCGTCAGGCTGGGCCCCTGCGCCGCCACCTCGAGCAGGCGGAAGAGCACCAGCGCGCTCGCCACCTTGGGCGCCACCGACAGGAACGCCACGAACGGCGAGGGCGCTCCCTGGTAGGTGTCGGGCGACCAGGCGTGGAAGGGCGCCAGGGCCATCTTGAAGCCGAAACCGCAGACCACCAGCAGCAGCCCGCAGCTGGCGAGCGCGGTGCCATGGCCGCCGGCGAAGGCGCGTCCGATCTCGTCGAGCCGGGTGCCGCCGGTGGCGCCGTAGAGCAGCGCGATGCCGAAGAGCACGAAGGCGCTGACGAAAGCGCCCATGAGGAAATACTTGATCGCCGCCTCGACCGCGACGCTCACCCGCCGGTGATAGGCGGCCAGCGAGTAGAGGCTGATCGACAGCAGCTCGAGCGACAGGAAGATGGTCAACAGCTCGGTGGCGCGCAGCATCAGCAGCATTCCCGCGGCGCACCACAGCAGCAGCGCGTGGTATTCGCCGCCCAGGATGCGCTCGCGGCGCAGGTAGCTGTCGGACGCCAGCAGGCAGAGGGCGGTGGCGAGCAGGACGATGAGCGAGAAGGCGACGGTGATGGGTCCCGTCTCGAGCATGCCGTTGCAGGTCCTGACGGAACCGATCGCCGTCCAGGCCGCGGCGGCCCCCCAGGCGGCCGCCGCGGTGACCGCCAGCGCCGCCGCCGTCCAGGCGCGCCGGAGGCCGGGAGCGACGGCGTCGAGCAGCAGGATCAGCACCCCGCCGCCGCAGAGGATCAGCTCCGGCAGCAGGCTGACGAGGTCGGTGCGAGTCATCGCGGCCCTCCGGCGAGGCCGGCGGCAGCGGTCCGCACGGCCTGCGTGCCGAGTGCCGGCAGGGCGGCGGCGGGCGAAGCCGGCGCGGTGGCAGCTCCGGGCGCTGCCCGCGGGCCGGAGCGCAGAGTGGCCTGCTGCACCTCCTCGCCGCTCAGCCGCTCGCGGTAGTCGGCGAGCGTGGCGGCGAGCGCCTGCTCGCTGGGCTTGAGGAACTGGGCGGGGGCGACGCCGATCCACAGCATCAGCGCACAGAGCGGCACGAGCGCCACGATCTCGCGCCAGCCGAGGTCGGCCAGGCCGCGGTTCTCGTCCTTGGTGAGCGGCCCGAACAGCACGCGCTGGATCAGCTTCAGCAGGTAGAGCGCGGCCAGCACCACGCCGAAGGTGGCGAGCGCCGCCGGCCAGCCGAGCGCGCGGAAGCTACCGGCCAGGATCAGGAACTCGCCGGCAAAGCCGTTGAGCGCCGGCAGGCCCACCGAGGCGAGCGACGAGAAGATCAGGAAGAAGGCGAACACCGGCATCACCTTGGCCAGGCCCCCGAACTCGTCGAACTGCTTGGTGTGGCGGCGGTCGTAGAGCATGCCGACGAGCAGGAAGAGCGCCCCGGTCGAGATGCCATGGTTGACCATCTGCAGCAGCGCCCCCTGCCAGGCGATCATGTCGGCGGCGAGCAGGCCGAGCATGACGAAGCCGAGGTGGGCGATCGAGGAGTAGGCCACCAGCTTCTTGGCGTCCGCCTGCACCCACGACACCATGGCGCCGTAGAGGATGCCGACCAGCGCCAGGGCGATCAGCAGCGGCAGCGCCGCGCGGCTGGCCTGGGGGAACAGCGGCATGGCGAAGCGCAGGTAGCCGTAGGTGCCGAGCTTCAGCAGGATGCCGGCGAGCAGCACCGAGCCGCCGGTCGGCGCCTCGACGTGGGCGTCCGGCAACCAGGTGTGGAACGGAAACATCGGCACCTTGATCAGGAACGCGGCGGCGAACGCCGCGAACAGCCAGAGCTGCGCGTGCAAGGGCAGGTCGAGGCGGAGCAGGTCCTGGTAGGCAAAGCTCCAGGCGCCGCCGCTGGCGCCCTTGTAGGTCCAGGCCAGCCAGAGGATGGCGACCAGCATCAGCAGGCTGCCTGCCATGGTGAAGAGGAAGAACTTGATCGCGGCGTAGATCCGCCGCTCGCCGCCCCAGACGCCGATCAGCAGGTACATCGGCACCAGCATCACTTCCCAGAAGACATAGAACAGGAAGAGATCGAAGGCCATCAGGGCGCCGAGCACGCCGGTGGTCATCAGCAGCAGCGCCGCGCCGTAGGCCGGCCAGTGGCGGTCGATGCCGCGCCAGGAGCCCAGGACGACGATCGGCAGCAGCAGGATCGCCAGCACCGCCAGCGGCATCGAGATGCCGTCCAGACGCAGGTCGTAGCGGATGCCGTAGCCGGCGATCCACAGGAAGCGCGGGTCGCGCACCGGCGGGAAGCCGCCGCCGGCCGCGGCCAGCCGGGCGCCGACCAGCGCCAGCGCGAAGGCCAGCTCGATCAGCGACACCACCAGCGTGTAGACCTTGACCGTGCGCGCGGACCGCGCGGGGTCGGCCGCGGCGCCGGCACCGCGGCCGAGGAAGAGCAGCGGCAGGCAGGCGACGGCGGGGAAGAACACCAGCCGCGTGAGGGTGTTGCCGGCGAGCAGGGCGAGGATGTCTTGCATGGCTCAGCGCACCAACCACCAGAAGAGCACGATCACTCCGACGAAGAAGTAGAGGGCGTAGTTGCGCACGTTGCCGGTGGTGGTGAGGCTGCCGAGGTCGCCGCCGGCGCGGGTGACGGCGGCGCCGGCGCGCACCGAGCCGTCGATCACCAGCGTGTCGACGACGCGGTAGAACACCCACGACAGGCCGTGCAGAGGCCGCACCACGATCGCGTCGTAAAGCTCGTCGACGTACCACTTGTTGGCCAGCAGGCGGTGCAGCGCCGGGAATCTCTCCTCGAAGGCTAGGCCTCGCTCGGTGCCTCCGTCGCCGCCGTAGATCGAGCGCGCCAGCAGGATGCCGGCGACCGCCAGGCCCACCGACAGCAGGATCAGAACGACCTCGGTCCCGAGGCCGAGCTCGCGCTCCGCCGGCGCCGCGCCCTGGACGCCGGCGAGCAGCGGCGCCAGGAAGCGGTGGAACCAGTCGGTGCCGCGCAGCAGCGGGATCTCGATCCAGCCGGCGACCACCGCGCCGATCGCCAGGATGACCAGCGGCACCGTCATCACCGGCGGCGACTCGTGCAGGTGGTGCTCCTGCTCGTGCGTGCCGCGGAACTTGCCGTCGAAGGTCAGGTAGACGGCGCGGAACATGTAGAAGGCGGTGAGCCCGGCGGTGAGCCAGCCGACCCCCCAGAACAGCCAGTGCAGCGGCATCCCCGAGGCGGCGGCGGCGGCGAGGATCTCGTCCTTGCTGAAGAAGCCGGCGAACACCGGGATCCCGGCCAGCGCCAGCGAGCCGGCGAGGAACGTCCGGTAGGTGATCGGCAGGTGGCGTTTGAGGCCGCCCATCTTCTGCATGTCCTGCTCGCCGCCCATGGCATGGATCACCGAGCCGGAGCCGAGGAAGAGCAGGGCCTTGAAGAAGGCGTGGGTCAGCACGTGGAACAGCGCGGCGCTGTACGCGCCGACGCCGACCGCCAGGAACATGTAGCCCAGCTGCGACACCGTCGAGTAGGCCAGCACCTTCTTGATGTCGTTCTGCGCCATGCCGATGGTGGCGGCGAGCAGCGCGGTGGCGGTGCCGATCACGGCCACGAACAGCGACACCCCGGGGGTCAGCTGATAGATCAGGTTCGAGCGCACCGCCATGTAGACGCCGGCCGTCACCATGGTGGCGGCGTGGATCAGCGCCGACACCGGGGTCGGGCCGGCCATCGCGTCGGGCAGCCAGACGTAGAGCGGTATCTGGGCGCTCTTGCCCATCGCGCCGATGAAGAAGCACAGGCCGACGAAGGCGGCGAACGACAGGCCGCCGGCGTAGCTCGCGGTGCCCAGCGCCGGCTGCGCGGCGAGGCGGTGGAAGATCGGGATGAAATCGAGCGTGCCGAAGCGCGCGATGAGCGCGAACATGCCGATCAGGAACGCGAAGTCGCCGATGCGATTGACCATGAACGCCTTCTTGCCGGCGTAGGGCGGGAACTCCTGATCGTAGTAGAAGCCGATCAGCAGGTAGGAGCAGAGTCCGACCCCCTCCCAGCCGACGAACATCACCAGGTAGTTGTTGCCGAGCACCAGCGTCAGCATCGCCGCCATGAACAGGTTCAGGTAGGCGAAGTAGCGCGCGTAGCCCTCGTCGTGGCCCATGTAGCCGACGGAGTAGACGTGGATCAGGAAGCCGACGAAGGTGACGATGAACAGCATCACCGCCGCCAGCGGATCGAGCAGGAAGGCGACGTGGATCGACAGCGCGCCGGTCGTCCAGGCGTAGCTGATCCGTTCGACGGCCTGCGGCCAGTGGCCGCCGCCGAGGTACTGCCCGATGCAGGCGACGGCGACCAGCAGCGAGCCGAGCGGCGCGCCGAGGGCGACCGCGGTGACCAGCGCCTTGGCGGCCTTGCGGTATGCCAGCGCCCCGTTGATCGCGGCGCCGGCCAGCGGCAGGGCGGGGATGAGCCAGAGCAGGTCGAAGGCTTGCATGGTCGGCGTCGTCGTCCGGGTTGGCGCGGGCTAGTGGCGCATCAAATTGATGCGGTTGATGTCGATGGTGCGCCGCTGGCGGTAGACGGCGATGAACAGGGCCAGGCCGACCGCCGCTTCGGCAGCCGCCACCGCCAGGACGAAGAACACCAGGATCTGGCCGGTGCGCTGGTCGAGCTGCCGTGAGTAGGCGATCAGCACCAGGTTGGCGGCGTTGAGCATCAGCTCGATCGACAGGAAAATGCTGATGCCGTTGCGCCGCGTCAGCGCGCCGATGGTGCCGATGGCGAACAGCGCCGCGGCCAGCGCCAGATACCAGAGGATCGGCACCGCCGGACCCGCGCTCATGCCCGACCCCCGGGAACCGACGCCGGCCTCGCCCCGCCCGCCGCGCGGTCGGCCTCGGACGACCAGGCCGCATAACCGGGCCGGTGCCCGCCGGCTCCGGTGCCAACCGGCTCCGGCGCCTCCGGCCCGCCGCCCCGGGGCGCAAGCTCTTCCGCCGTCGCCCGGCGGGCGATGACGGTGGCGCCGATCACCGCCACCAGCAGCAGCAGGCCGACGATCTCGAATGGCAGCAGGTACTCGGCGAACAGCTCCTGGGCGAGGCCCGACAGCGACACCGCCTGCTCGGTGAGCGGCGCCGGCGGGCCGCCGCCGAGCGCCGAGCGCAGCAGCAGACCGAGCATGCCGGTGAACACCAGGGCGCCGAGGATGGCGGTGGCGAGTTGCAGGCGGTGGCCGCCCGGTATGCCTTCGTCGCGCCCGACGTTGAGCAGCATGATCACGAACAGGAACAGCACCAGGATGGCGCCGGCATAGATCAGCAGCTGCAGGGTGGCGATGAACGGGGCCCCCAGCAGCACGAAGAGCACCGCCACCGAGAACAGCGTCACCACCAGGCTGAGCGTCGAGTAGATCGGGCTCCGGTGCGCGATCACCACCAGCGACGAACCCACCGCCAGCAGCGCGAAGACCGCGAAGACCGCCATTTCCATGCTCGAAGGTCCCCCTCGCCTACAGCACGCCCGCCAGGGTCAGAGCCGCCACCAGGATCAGGTTGAAGATCGCCAGCGGCAGCAGCACCTTCCAGCCCAGGCGCATCAGCTGATCGTAGCGGAAGCGCGGGAACGTCCAGCGCACCCAGACGAAGAAGGCCATGAAGCAGGCGACCTTGCCGAACAGCACCGCCAGGCCGACCGCGACGCCGGCGAAGCCCTCGACGTGGACCCAGGGCAGCGTCCAGCCGCCGAAATAGAGCGTCGCGCCGAGCGCCGACAGCGAGGTCATCGAGATGTATTCGGCCATGAAAAAGGTCGCGAAGCGCATGGCGCTGTACTCGGTGTGGAAGCCGGCCACCAGCTCCGACTCCGCCTCCGGCAGATCGAAGGGCAGGCGGTTGGTCTCGGCGAAGGCGGCGACCACGAAGATCAGGAAACCGACGATCTGTGGCAGCACGTTCCAGCCGTGCTGGCGCTGGTAGTCGACGACGTCGGCCAGCTGGAACGAAGACACCGGGATGACCACCGCCACCACCGCCAGGGTGAGCGCCAGCTCGTAGCTGATCAGCTGCGACGAGGCGCGGATCGAGCCCAGCAGCGAGTACTTGTTGTTGGAGGCGTAGCCGGCCATCACCAGCGAGTAGACCCCGAGGCTGGCGATGGCCAGGAACAGCAGCACGCCGGTCTGCGCCGGCGCCACCACCATCTGGTAGATGTGCCCGCGGAAGGTGACGTCCGGCCCGAACGGCACCACCGAGAAGGTGGTGAGGGCCGGCAGCAGGCCCAGCACCGGCGCCATCAGGTACAGCGGCCGGTCCACGGCGGAGGGCGTCACGTCCTCCTTGAACATGAACTTGAGCGCGTCGGCCAGCGCCTGGAAGAGGCCCAGCGGCCCGAGCCGGTTGGGTCCCGGGCGGTCCTGGATCAGCGCGCCGCCGCGGCGCTCGACCCACAGCATCACCGGCACCACGTTGATCAGGATCGCCAGGGTCACCCCCAGCTTGATCGCGGTGGCGACGAGATCGGCCAGCTCGGCGCTCATCAGATGCCGACCGCCGTGTCTTCGGGCGCCTGCAGGCGGGGTTCCTTGAAGGCGTGCGCCGCGGGCAGGTCGAGCGCCGCGCCGGTGGCCGGCAGGTGGCGCCAGGAGAGGCCGGCGAACGCCGGCAAGGCGGCGGCGAGGCGGTCGAAGACCGCCGGCGCCGTGAGGTTCGCCCAGCGCGGGTCGTAGCGCGCCAGCAGCTCGGACAGCGCCTCGACCGCCGGGCGGGCCTGGCCGGGCGGCGGGAAGGCGTGCTCGAAGCGCTGCACCCGCCATTCGACGTTGACGAAGGTGCCGTCCTTCTCGGCGTGGTTGGCCACCGGCAGCGCCACGTCGGCGGCCTGGGCGAGGAGCGAGTCGGCCCAGCCGAAGACGATCAGCGCCTGCGCCCGGCGCAAGCGCGCGACGGTGGCCGGGTCGTGGGCGGCGGCGCCGAAGTCGCTGTCGCAAACCACCAGCACCGCGCAGCGCGCCGCGGCGTCGCCATGCAGGAGGCTCTCGGCGTCGATCGCGCCGGCGGTGTTTACCGGGGCTCCCGGGGCCGTCGGAGCGGCTGGGGTCGCGGTTTCCGCCGGGGTGGCCGGGGGGGCTGGCGCGGCCGGTGCCCCCATGCCTGCCAGCTCGGCGCCGCGCCGGTTGGGCGCCGCCTCGCGGCCGGTCACGCCCCCCTGCAGGTTGGGGATGTGGCGCTCCGGCCCGAGGTCGACCGCCACCGAGCGGTGGGGCGTGCCGGCCATCTCGGCGAGCTGCGCGAAGAGGTAGGCCTCCTCGGTGGTGAGGAACCCCGAGCCGAGGAAGGCGACGGCGCCGTCGGCGCTGCGCGCGCGCAGGTGGCGGGCCACGGCGTCCAGCCCCTCTTTCCAGGACACCGGCGCCGCGCCGTCGCGGCCGGCGTCGCGCCGCAGCCGCGGCGCGGACAGGCGTGGCACCGTGCGGTAGCGCTCGGAGGTGCCGCGGCCGTGGTCGCACATCCAGTAGTCGTTGACGTCGGGATTGAAGCGTGGCTTGTAGCGCTTGATGGCGCCGCGCCGGTGCTCGATGGTGACGTTGCAGCCGACCTCGCAGCCAGTGCACAGCGACGGCTGCTTGTCGAGGTAGAAGACGCGCTCGGCGAAGCGGAAGCGGGTGGAGGTGAGCGCGCCCACCGGGCAGATGTCGACGACGCAGGTGGCGAGCTGGTTGTCGAGATGCTTGCCCGGGAAGGTGCCGATCTCGGTGCGCGCGCCGCGATGGAAGAAGCCGAGGTCGCCGGTGCCGGCGATCTCCTGGGTGAAGCGGATGCAGCGCGTGCACTGGATGCAGCGGTTCATGTTGAGCAGCACGTTGGCGCCGAGCGGGATGCGCTCGCGGCCCGGGTAGGTGCGCTTGTCCTCGAACTGGAAGCGCGAGTAGGCGACGCCGTGCTTGAAGGCATAGTCCTGCAAGCCGCACTCGCCGGCCTGATCGCAGATCGGGCAGTCGAGGGGGTGGTTGAGGAGCAGGAACTCCATCATCCCCTTCTGCGCTTCCTTGACCTCCGGCAGCTCGGTGTGCACCACCATGCCGTCCTTCATCACCTGGGTGGCGCAGCCGGCCTGCAGCTTGCCCATGCCGTCGATCTTCACCAGGCACATGCGGCACTGGCCGACCACCGACAGGCGCGGGTGGTAGCAGTAGTGGGGGATGTGCACCCCGGCTTTGAAGGCGGCGTCGATCAGGTTGGTGCCGGCCTCGACCTCCACGGTGCGGTCGTCGATGGTGACTTTGGGCACGTCAAGACGCTCCGTTTGCGAAGTAGCGGCGATGGGGGAACGGGCAGGCGTGGTCGCGGATGTGCTGCTCGACCTCCTCCGGGAAGCGCTTGATCAGCGAATCGACCGGGCCGATGGCGGCGTCGGCCAGCGCGCACAGGGCGGTGCCGTTCATGTTCTTGCAGACCGACCGCAGCAGCTCCGGGTCGCCCGGCCGCCCCTCGCCGTGCTCGATGCGGGTGAGCAGCAGCTCGAGCCAGTTGGTGCCCTCGCGGCAGGGGGTGCACTGGCCGCAGGACTCGTGATTGAAGAACTTGGCCAGGCGGGCGACCGAGCGCACCATGCAGGTGGTGTCGTCCATCACCATCACCGCGGCCGAGCCGAGCATCGAGCCGGCCTTGGCCATGGTGTCGAAGTCGAGCGCCAGGTGGTCCTGGTCGGCGGTCAGGATCGCCGCCGAGGCGCCACCCGGGATGTAGGCCTTGAGCTTGCCGCCGCGGTACACGCCGCCGGCGAGCTCGAGCAGCTCGCGGAACGGGATGCCGATCGCGGTCTCGTAGGTGCCGGGGCGCTCGACGTGGCCGGAGATGGCGTAGAGCTTGGGGCCGGTGTTGCGCTCGTCGGTGCCGATCGACTTGAACCAGTCGGCGCCGCGCACCACGATGTGCGGCACGTTGGCGAGGGTCTCGACGTTGTTGATGACGGTGGGAGCGCCGAAGGCGCCGACCACGGCGGGGAAGGGCGGCTTGACCCGCGGCTGGCCGCGCTTGCCCTCGAGCGACTCGATCATGCCGGTCTCTTCGCCGCAGATGTAGGCGCCGGCGCCCTGGTGCATGTAGACGTCGAGCTTGAAGCCGGAGCCGAGCACGCTGTCGCCGAGGACGCCCTCCTGGTAGGCCTCCTTGATCGCCTGCTCCATCACCGCGTTGGCATGCGAGTACTCGCCGCGGATGTAGATGTAGGTGGTGCTCGCCTGGACCGCCCAGCAGCAGATGGCGCAACCCTCGATCAGCTGGTGCGGGTCGCGCTCCATCAGCAGCCGGTCCTTGAAGGTGCCCGGCTCGGACTCGTCGGCGTTGCAGACCAGGTACTTCGGCTTGTCCTTGCCCTTGGGGATGAAGCTCCACTTCATCCCCGCCGCGAAGCCGGCGCCGCCGCGGCCGCGCAGGCCCGACCGCTTCACCTCGTCGATGACCGCGTCGGGCTCCATCCGGAGCGCCTTGGCGAGGCCCTCGTAGCCGCCGCTGCGGCGGTAGCCGGCGAGCGTCAACGCCGCCGGGTTGCCGACGTTGCGGGTGAGCACCGGCTCGAAGGCCTTGGCCGGCGGGCGCGCCGGCGCGGCGGGCGGTGGGGTGGTTTCGGCCATCACTCCAGCTCCCGGAGGATGCGGCGCACCGTCTCGGGGGTCAGGTTCTCGTGGTAGGCGTCGTCGACCATCATCATCGGCGCGGTGTCGCACGAGCCCAGGCACTCGAAGTGGACGTAGGAGCAGCGCCCGTCCTGGGTCACCTCGTTCTCGCCGACCCCGAGCTCCTGGCGCACCGCCGCCATGATCTCGTCCGAGCCGCGCAGCATGCACGGCAGGTTGGTGCAGACGCGGATGCGGTGGCGGCCGACCTGGTGTTGATGCAGGAGGTCGTAGAAGGTGACGACGCCGTAGACCTTGGCCTCCGGCAGCTCGATCTCGCGGGCCACCGCCGCGATGGCGGCGTCCGGGAGCCACCCTCCCCATTCGCGCTGGGCGATGTGCAGCGCCGGGATCAGCGCCGCCTCGCGGGTGGGGTAGCGCTTGAACAGCTCCCGCAGCTGGGCCTTGCCGGCCTCGCTGAGATCACCGAGATCGCGGCGGTCTGCCGGCGAGGCGGCGGCCGACGTCGAGCCGGCGGCGGCCGAAGCGGCGGCGGCGCCGGCGCCTTGGTCGCTCATGGATGCGCCTCGAGTGGCTGGGCCGCGGCCGGGCGCCCGCTGAAGGTGAGGCCGCCGGGCCGGCGGCGCTGCTCGCGCAGCGGGCCGAGGTCGAGGCCGCCCTTGAGCCAGATGTAGGCATAGCCGACGAGGATCAGGAAGACGAAGACCATCACCGCCGCGAACAGCTCCCAGCCGCCGCGGCGCAGGACCAGCGCCCAGGGGTAGAGGAAGGCGGCTTCGAGGTCGAAGACGATGAAATCGATCGCCACCAGGAAGAAGGCGATGGACAGGCGCTTGTGCGAGCGGTCGAGCAGCGGCATGCCCGATTCGTAGGTGGTGCGCTTGATGCGCCCGCCGGTCTGGTTGCCGGCGAGGGTGGAGAGCAGATGGGAGATCCCGAGGATCGCGGCGCCGACGATGGCGGCGATCCCGAGGGCCAGCAGGACAGGGTAATATTGCGCGGGCAACGAGGCCTTTCCTCCGCTCGGGTTTCCAGCCAGGCGCGGGCGGCAGGTGCACCCACCATCCGTCGCCGGCGCGAACCGCTACCTGTCCGGGGAGCCGATCCCGGAGCTCGTGAAGGATGGCACAAGCTCGAATCGGAGACAAGGCCGGGGAAGCCGGACCGATATGGTCTAGGATGGCGCGATCATGCAGGCGGTGCCAGAGGTTGCGCGATTTCAGGGGGCCTTCGGGTACGCCCTGACCATCGACGTCGAGGAGTGGTACCACAACTGCCTGGTGCCCTCCTATGTCCAGCCGCAGCTGCGCCCGGACCTGCCGGTCGAGCTCGATCGCCTGCTACCGAAGCTTCTCGGGTTGTTGGCGGAGTCGGGTTGCCGGGCCACCTTCTTCGTGCTCGGCGAGGTGGCGGAGCGTTTGCCGGCCAGGGTGCGGGAGATCGCCCGTGCCGGCCACGAGGTCGCCAGCCACGGCTTCCATCACCTGCGGGCGTGCGAGCGGCCGGCGCCCGAGTTCGTGCGCGACATCCAGCGGTCGAAGGCGCTGCTGGAGGACCTGCTGGGCGAGCCGGTGCGCGGCTTTCGCGCTCCCGAGTGGTCGTTGCGGACGCTGGCCAGCCCGCTCTTGCCGCTGGTCGCCGCGGCCGGGTTCGACTACGACAGCTCCCTCGTCCCCTACTCGCTCTCCGGCCGGCGCAGCAACCCGGTGTTCGCCAGTCGCCTGCGGTGGGGAGGGTCCGCGGCGGCCACGGCGGCGCCAGGAAGTGGCGATACCGCGGCCCGCCTCGAGCTGCTGGAGCTGCCGGTCTTCACCTTCGGCGGTGTCCTGCGGGTGCCCGCCGGCAGCTGGACAGGGCGCTTGGTCGAGCCCGGCCGCCTGGTCGCCGCGGCCGAGCGTCATCTCGGGCGGGGAGGGCTGCCGGTGGCGGTCGCCCACCCATGGGAAATCTCCGAGCGCCCCACCCCGGGGCCGCTGACCGGCCTCGCCCGCTTCATCCACGAGACCGGCCGCGCCGGCTATCTTCCCAAGTTCCGCCACATCCTTGGCGCCCTTCCTTGGAGCACGCTATCCGAGGCCGCCGGCCTCCGTGCGGTGGCCCGCGCCGGCCTCGCCGCCGAGCCGGCCCGCGTGTTGGAACCGCCGCCGTCAGCCGGTACCCGCGCCGTCCTCGCGGTTCCCTGAGCCGCGGGCGCCGATCGTCCCTGCCGGTATCCACCAGGCGTGGCACCGAGCGTCCATCGAGGCGCGCTTGGACTCCTTGACCGCAGACTCTCTCAGCTGGGACCGACGGCGCGGACCGGGAGGTCAGGGCGAACCCACCGCAGCCTCGCAGCCGGCCGCGGCGTCGTGTAAGCTCTTGGCGGGTACTTGGGGGCGAGAGGGTTGGGTGGGCTGGGGTGGGTCGGGATTAGCGAGCTGCTGGTGCGAAAGGGGGGACTCGAACCCCCACGACCTTGCGGCCACAAGATCCTGAATCTTGCGCGTCTACCAATTCCGCCACTTTCGCGCGGGTCAGATTCTAGGGAGAGTCCCAACAGGTGTCAAATGCGTTGCAGGGTGCCGCGGGTGCGCTCGCGGAGAGGATTCTTGCCCACCTCGAGGAGGCGGGCGGCCGCGGCCTGGAGCTGCTGCGCCTGCGCGACGAGCTGCGGGAGCCGCCGCCGGCGCCGCCGCCGCCGCCGATCAGCGCGCTGCGGCGCGCTCTCGAGCGGCTGGAGCGCCGCGGGCTGGCGGTCGAGGCCGGCGGCCGCTGGCGGGCGGCCGGCCGCGCCGCCAAGGCGCCGCCGCCGGTGCCCGAGACCCTGGTTGGCACTCTCGAGGCCGGGGCCGCCGGTGTCCGCGGGCGCAGCCGGCGGCGCTGGCTGGCGCCGTTCGATCCGCGGCTGACCCTGGAGCTGCCGGTCGCCGGCGCCGGCGAGGTGGCGGAGGGGCAGTTCGCGGTGGTGGCGGTCGAGCGCGGTCCCGGCGGCGAGCCGCGCGGCAGGCTGCTCGAGGTGCTCGGCGACGTGGCGACGCCCGGCGTGGACGTCGAGGTGGTGCTGCGGCACTACGACATTCCGCACCGCTTCCCCGACGACGTCCTGGCGGCGGCCGCCGGCCTCCCCGCCGACCCGGCGCCGGCCGACTGGCAGGGACGCGACGACCTGCGCCGGCAGGTGGTGGTGACCATCGACGGCGAGACCGCCCGCGATTTCGACGACGCGGTGTCGATCGAGCGCCGCCCCGACCAGACCTTCCGGCTCGGGGTGCACATCGCCGACGTCGCGCACTACGTGGCCGCGGGCAGCGCCCTCGACCAGGAGGCCCTGCTTCGCGGCACCAGCGTCTATTACCCCGAGCGCGTCATCCCGATGCTGCCGGAGGGACTGTCGAACGGCCTCTGCTCGTTGCGCCCGGGAGTGCCGCGCCTGACTCTCTCGGCGTTCCTCGACATCGACCGCGATGGTGCGGTGGTGGCGCGGCGCTTCGCCGAGTCGGTGATCCAGAGCACTCGGCGGCTGACCTACGGCGAGGTGCGACGCCTGCTGGAGGAGCCTGCCGCCGGCGACGAGGCGCAATACGGGCCGGTGCTCCACGCGCTGCGCGACATGCGCGACCTCTGCGGCGCGCTGCACGAGGCTCGCGGCCGCCGCGGCTCGCTCGACTTCGACCTGCCCGAGGGCAACGTCGAGCTCGACACCGACGGCACCGTGGTCGGCATCCTTCCCTACGAGCGCAACGTCGCCCACCGCCTGATCGAGGAGTTCATGATCGCCGCCAACGAGGCGGTCGCCTACGAGCTGGTGCGCCGCGACTGCCCGGGGCTGTACCGCGTCCACGACCCGCCGGGGATCGAGCGGTTGGCGGAGCTGGCCGAGCTGCTGCGGCCGCTCGGCATCGAGCTCGCAGGGGGCCGCTCGGCGGAGCGCGAGCCGGCCGACCTCGCCGAGCTGCCGCCGGCCGCCTTGCAGGCGGTGCTCAAGCAGATCGAAGGCCGCCCGGACGAGCCGTTCCTGTCGGCCCTGGTGCTGCGCACCATGCAGCGGGCCGTCTACAGCCCGGAGTGCCGCGGCCACTACGCCCTCGCCTCGCCGTTCTACACCCACTTCACCTCGCCGATTCGTCGCTATCCCGACCTGGTGGTGCACCGCCGACTCAAGGCCCTGCTGCGCGCCGGCCGGAGCGGTGGCGCCGTCGAAACCGAGAGCGAGCGCGCCGAGCTGGTGTCGCGGCTGCCGGCGATCGCCGAGCAGGCGAGCTCGACCGAGCGGCGGGCCGAGCACTCGGAGCGCGACCTGCTGCAGTGGAAGAAGGTGCGCTTCCTCGCCGGACGCGCCGGCGACCGCTTCCGCGGCCGCATCACCGGCGTTCAGCCTTTCGGCCTCTTCGTCCAGCTGGAGGACTTCCACGTCGACGGCCTGGTGCCCATCCGCACCATGTCCGACGACTACTACCGCTACGAGCCCGAGGCGCACCGCCTGGTCGGCGAGCGGCGCGGCCGGGTGTTCCAGCTGGGCGACGCCGTCGAGGTGGACCTCACCGGCGTCGCCCTACGCCATCGTGGTCTGGACCTGGCCATCGCCGGCATGCCGGCGCCGTCGTCCGGTGCCGTGGGCGGCAGCGGCGCCGCCCGGGCGTCGCGGCCCGCCGGGCGCGGCGGCAGGCGGCGGACGTGAGCCTCACGCCGACGGTGGCCATCGTCGGCCGCCCGAACGTCGGCAAGTCGACCCTGTTCAACCGCCTGGTGGGCCGTCGCCAGGCCATCGTCCACGACCTGCCGGGGGTGACCCGCGACCGCATCACCGGGCTCTCCCAGCTCGACGGCGACCGCTCGTTCCAGGTGATCGACACCGGCGGCCTGGTCGCCGGCGACGACCCGCTGGGGCTGTCCACCCAGGTCTTCCTGGCGGTGGAGGAGAGCGACCTGCTGCTCTTCATGGTGGATGGCCGCGACGGCCTGGTCACTGCCGACGAGGCGGCCTGGGAACGCCTGCGCCGCACCGGCAAGCCGGCGCTGCTGGTGGTCAACAAGGGCGACACCCGCGAGGCGCGCGGCCGCTTCCCGGAGTTCCACCGCCTGGGCATCGAGCCCCAGCTGCTGGTTTCCGCCGAGCACGGCCAGGGCATCGAGGCGCTGCGCGAGGCGCTCGCCCTGTCGCTGCCCGAGATGCCCGCCGAGGCGCGACCCGACCTGCCGGCGATCGCCATCGTCGGCCGCCCCAACGTCGGCAAATCGTCGCTGCTCAACCGCATCGCCGGCCAGCCGCGGGCACTGGTGTCGCCGATGGCGGGCACCACCCGCGACCCGATCGACACGACGATCACCCGCGGCGACCGCTCCTACCTGCTGATCGACACCGCCGGGATCCGCCGCCGCAGCCAGACCGCCGGCGCCCCGGAGGAGCTGGCGGTGATGATGGCCCGCCGGCAGATCGAGCGGGCGCAGCTGGCGGTGCTGGTGCTCGACGCCGCCCAGGGAGTGACCAGCGGCGACCTGGCCATCGCCGGCACCATCTGGGAGCTCGGCCGCGCCTCGGTCCTGGCGGTCAACAAATGGGACCTGCTCGACGAGGAATCGCGCGCCCGCCTCGAGCTGTCGCTCGAGCGGCTCGACGAGCACCTCGCTCACCCTCGGCGCGTCAATCTGTCGGCGCTCACCGGCCGCGGCGTCGAGAAGCTGTTTCCGGCCATCGTCCCGACGCTCGCCGCCCACGCCACCAAGCTCGGCACGGGCGAGATCAACCGGCTGTTCGAGGCCGCCATCCGGCGAGTGAGCCCGCCGAGCATGGGCGGCCGGCCGTGGAAGCTCTACTATGCGACCCAGGTATCGAGCGAGCCGCCCACTTTCATGCTCTTCGCCAACCGCGCCCTGCCGCGCAACCATCATTACCGCCGCTACCTCGAGAACCGCCTGCGCGAAGAGCTCGACCTGGTGGGGGTGCCGTTGCGCCTGGTGGTGCGGCGACGCACGGAGACGCGCGGATGAGAGCGGGCGCCGCCATGTCCGCCGGCCTGGCCGCGGTGCTGGTGACGGCGCTGCCGGCGGCGGGCTGCCGCCAGGCCGACGATCGCCGGGCGATCCAGGAGCGCCTGCGGGCAAAGGGTGCCGCGGAGGTGGTGCGCGAGGCGGCGGCGGCGCGCTATGCGCCGCCCGCGAGCGGCTGCCTGACCGACGATCAGGTCCGCATGTACCTGATGGTCCGCGAGCGTGAGAGCCGCATCCGCGAGGCCGCGATCGCCGAGGCCCAGCGCCCCCGCGATGCGGCCGCCGGCGCCGCGCCGTTGGGGGCGGCGGCGGACCTGCGGGCAGCCCAGGAGCTGAAGGTGAACCCGAAGGAATACGCCTGGGTGCGCGACCAGGTGCTCGCAGGGGAGGCTGCCGCCACCACCCAGGTCCTCTACCAGAAGATGGCGGCGGGCCGCGAGCAGCTGCTGGCGAGGATGCGGCGCGACCGTGACGCGCTGACCGATCCCGCCCAGCGCGCGGTCGCCGAGCACGAGCTCGAGGACTGGAAGCGCGGACTGCAGGCAGCCGAGCCGCCGATGGCGCTGGCGGTGCGGAAGAACGTCGCGCTGCTCGCACATTTCCATGGGCCGCTCGCCCGGCTGCGGGCGCTCGAGGAGCGTGCCCTGGCGGCTGCCGCCGGCGTCGAGCCGCCGCCAGGCAACGTCGCCGCGGCCGGGCGGTAGAACCCGATCCGGCAGCGGGCCAACCGGCCGCGGCGGGCGGCCCGCGAGGAGACTGCGAAATGGCGATGGACGACGGCCTCGACGAGCGATGGGCAACCGGACTGGTCTGCTCGCGCACCGGCGCGACCGCGCCGCTCGACGTGCCGGCTTTCCTGTCCCCGGCCGGCGCGCCGTGGCTGGTCGACTACCAGCTGGATCGGGCGCGCGGCGAGCGATTGCGCCGGGCGCTGCCGGGGCGGCCCTGGACGCTCTGGCGCTACCGCGAGCTGCTGCCGATCGCCGACTATGCCCGGCGGATCGATCTCGGCGAGGGGGCGACGCCGCTGGTGCGCTTGCGGCGCACACCGCTCGCCGGTGCCGAGCTGTGGATCAAGGACGAGGCCGGCAACCCCACCGGCTCCTTCAAGGCCCGCGGCCTGTCGCTGGCGGTGAATCGGGCGCGCGAGCTGGGCGCTCCGGGAGTGGAGCTGGCGAGCGCCGGCAACGCCGCCCTGGCGCTTGCCGCCTTCGCCGCCGCCGCCGGTCTGCCGGCGCGGGTGGCGGTGCCGGCCGACACGCCACCGACGGTGGCGGCACGCTGTCGCGAGTACGGCGCCGAGGTGCTCGAGTCGCCGGGGACGCTGGTCGAGGCGGCGCAACTTCTCGCCCACGCCGCGGGCACCGCGGGCGCCGCCGGCGCCGCCGGCGAGAGCTTCTGGAATCTCTCCACTCTACGCGAGCCCTACCGCGCCGAGGGCAAGAAGACCATGGGCCTCGAGCTCGCCGAGCAACTGGGCTGGGAGCTGCCGGACTGGATCGTCTACCCGCTGGGCGGCGGCACCGGCATCGTCGGCATGCACAAGGCATTCGCGGAGCTGCGGCGGCTCGGCCTGGTGGGCGAGAAGCGCCCCCGCTTCGTGGCCGTGCAAATGGCAGGATGCGCGCCGATCGTGCGCGCCTTCGCCCGCGGCCAGGAAAGCGCCGAGCCCTGGGAGGACGCACGCACCAGGGTATGGGGCCTGCGGGTGCCGCGCGCCATCGGCGATTTCCTGGTGTTGCGTGCGTTGCGCGAGTCGGCAGGGCGGGCGGTGGCCGTGGACGAGGCGACGCTGCCCGAGGTCACCGCGCGGGCGGCGCGCGACGAGGGTCTGCGCCTCGGCCCGGAGGGCGCCGCGGCCCTCGCCGCCACCCTTGGCCTCGCCGCCGAGGGCGCCTTCGCCGAAGGCGAGCGGGTGGTGGTCTTCCAGACCGGCGATCCGGCGAACTATCTCTGAGAGATCGGATTCCTTGCCGCTCATCGATCAGCGCCCGAGCTTCAGTCGAAGATCTCGTCGAGCGATAGCTCGAATCCCGGTAGGAGGGGCGTCGAGAGTATGGCTCTCGACGGATCATCTCCGCGAGATAACTCTGCGCGAAGGACAAGCTCCTCGATTCCCAGTCGGTATATCGTTCCCAACTCATTGGATGGATCGATCACCCAGTACTCAGGTACACCGAAGCGTCCGTACAGGCGTAGCTTTGCACCTTGATCGATGTGCTTGGTCGAGGGCGACAGCACTTCGACCACGAGGTCCGGCGCGCCTTCCAGGTTGCGCTCGGTCATCTGCCGTTCTTCACGTTCGCGGGACAAGTAAAGCAGATCGGGCACGACACAGTTGATCTCGCTGAAGACGACGTCGAGCGGCGCGTGGTAGGCGCGGCCGTGGGGGTGTTGCCGCAAGAACATGAACAAGTGCCCATAGAGATTCCCGGCTGCGCGCTGGTGCTTCGGTCTTGGCGATGGGCTCACGTAGTGCTCGCCGTCGATCAGCTCGTGACGCATGCCATCGTCGGGAAGACGGCACAGGTCTGAATAGGTGAGCCTTGCTGATTTAGACGTAATTGCCATGGTCTGGCCTCGCACTTGAAGTCGATCGATCGTACCACCGCGCCGCTGCCGCCGAAAGGTCATGAATGGATGATCGTCGCGGTCTGCCGCTGCGGCCGCGACGTGAGAAATGCCGGCGAACGGCAGGCGTTTGATAGCATGGCGCGGTGCCGCCAAACCGCCCGGAGCTCCGCCGCGAGAGCCGTGAGAGCGGCACGCCCGAGGCCCTGACCGCCCCGAGCGGTTCTCAGCGCCAACAGCGTCCGCAGAACCTCCGGCGCCTGCACCGCCTGCTCGACGCGCTGATCGCTTCCGGCACCGCTTCGGCGGCGGTGGCGCTGGTGGGCGCCCCGCGGCGGATCGAGCTCTGCCTGGCGGCGGGATGGGCACGCGGCGGGCCGCCGGCGGGCCAGGCGGCGGCGGCCGAGACCTGGTTCGACTACGGTTCTCTGACCAAGCCGTTCGTCGCCACGCTCGCCCTGGTCCTCGATCGCTCCGGAGAGCTGCGGCTCGCCACCCGGATCGGCGAGGTGCTCACCGGCGCCGCGCCTTCCCTCGCGGCCATGCCGCTGGGGGAGCTGTTGCGGCACGGTGTTCGGATGCGGGCCTGGCTCCCGCTCTACGCGCTCTGCCGGTCGCTTGCGGAGGTCGAGGCGCTGTTGCTGTCGGGCGAGCTGGCCGGCGCCCGGCGCGGCACCTATAGCGACCTCGACTACCTGCTCTGGGGTCTGGCGGCCGAGCGGGCGCTCGGCAGGCCGCTGGCGGCGCTGGTCGCCGAGAAGGTGCTGGCGCCGCTCGGCATCGCCGGCGCGGTTGCCGCCGTGCCCGGCGATCTGCCACAGGTGGCGGAGTCGCGAATGGACTCGGCACGCGAGGTGGCGCTGGCCGCGGCGCAGGGGACGGTGGTCGGGCTGCTGCCGCCGCCGCCGCCCGGGGTCCCGCAGGATGGCAATGCGCGGTTCCTGGCCGGCCTGCCGGCACCGCCGGCGGTGGCGCCTGCGGCGGCAGGGGAGGCTAGCGCCTCCCGGCCAACGCCGGCCGCTCCCGCGCCGGCCGGTCCGGCACCGGCCGCCTCGCCGCCGGCCGGCGCCCTGTGGGGCCACAGCGGCCTGTTCGGCTCCGCTGCCGGTCTCTGGCGGCTGGGCGCGGAATGGCTGGCGCCGGGTAGCGTGTTGCACGCAGAGGAGACCGCCGCGGCGCTCGCCGGCACCGGCCCGTTTGCCTTGGGCTGGTGGCGGCGGCGGCATCGCGGAGGAGGGGGACCGGCGCTGTCGGCCGGCTCCTATGGACACACGGGTTTCGCGGGCGGCAGCCTGTGGATCGATCCGCGGCAGTCGCGGGTCTTCGTGCTGCTGGCCCACCGCATCGACCCGGCAAGCAACCTGAACCGCTGGCGGCGCCGCTTCCATGCCGCGGCAACCCGCGCTCTCGGCGCCGGCACCGGCGACCTGGAAGACATCTAGGGGGCAAATCGCAGATGAAAATGGAAGAGCTGGTCCTCGTCGACGGGGTGCGCACCCCGATGATCGACTACAACGGCGCCTTCGCCGAGATCTCGGCGATCGATCTCGCCGCCCACGCCGCCCGCGCCCTGCTCGACCGCCTCGGCGTCGAGGGCAGCGAGATCGACCACGCGGTGGTCGGCAACGCCCTGCAGACCTCGCCGGACGCCATCTACGGCGCGCGCCACGTGGCGCTCAAGGCCGGGCTGCCGAAGGAGGTGCCGGCGCTGACCGTCAACCGCCTGTGCGGCTCCGGCATCCAGTCGGTGATCTCCGGCGCGCAGCTGCTGCTGACCGGCGAAGCCACCACCTGCCTGGTCGGGGGCATGGAGAACATGTCGCAGACGCCGCACGTGATCTGGGGCGCCCGCCGCGGCTTCAAGCTCGGCCAGGGCAAGCTCGACGACCTGCTGATGGTGGCCCTGTTCGACTCCTACTGCGGCTACTACATGGCCCAGACCAGCAACAACCTCGCGCGTGACTACGGCATCACCCGCGCCGACCAGGACGAGTACGCGCTGCTGTCGCAACGCCGCGCCGGCGCCGCCTGGGACAGCTGCAAGCTCTCCCAGGAGGTGGTGCCGGTCGAGGTCGGCAAGGGTAAGAAGGCGAAGCTCGTCGAGCGCGACGACCACCTGCGCCCGGAGAGCACGATGGCGGATCTCGCCGCCTTGCCGCCGGCCTTCGACAAGGACGGCTTCGTCACCGCCGGCAACGCCTCCGGCATCGTCGACGGCGCCGCCATGATGCTGCTCACCACCGCCGAGCACGCCCGCGAGAAGGGCTGGAAGCCGCTCGGGCGCATCCGCGGCTGGTCGGTGGTCGGGGTCGAGCCCTCGCGCATGGGCATCGGGCCGGCGCCGGCGATCCGCGCCGTGCTGGCCAAGACCGGCCTGCAGCTCGCCGACCTCGATCTGCTCGAGATCAACGAGGCGTTCGCCGGTCAGGTCCTGGCGGTGATCCGCGAGCTGCAGCTCGACGTCGACAAGCTCAACGTCAACGGCGGCGCCATCGCGCTCGGCCATCCGCTCGGCGCCTCCGGCACCCGCCTGCTCATCACCCTGCTCAAGGAGCTCGGCCGGCGTGGCGGCGGGCTGGGCGTCGCTTCGGCCTGCATCGGCGGCGGCCAGGGCATCGCCATGCTGGTGGAGAGCGGCGAGAGCGTCCATTGATCGACCTCCGGGGCCGCCGGGTGCTGGTGACCGGCGGCAGCCGCGGCATCGGCGCCGCGTGCTGCCGCCTGTTCGCCCGCGCCGGCGCCGCGGTGCTCGTCCACTACCAATCCCGCGAGGACCTCGCCGCGGCGCTGCTCGGCGAGCTGGCCGCCCCCGGCGGCGATCCGCCACGCCACCTGAAACGCCGCTGCGACCTGCGCGACGCGGCGGCCATCCGCGCCATGTTGGCCTTCGTCGCCGCCGAATGGGGGGCGCTCGACACGCTGGTCAACAATGCCGGGATCTGGGCGCCCAATCCGCTCGCCGAGCTCGACGCCGCCGGGCTCGACGAGACCCTGGCGATCAACGTCACAGGCTCGTTTCTCTGCGCCGCCGCCGCGGTGCCGCTGCTGGAGCGGGCCGCCGACGGCTGCATCGTCAACATCACCTCGACCGCCGGGCAGCGCGGCGAGCCGGGGTACAGCCCATACGCGGCGAGCAAGGGAGCGATGACCGCCGCCACCCGCTCATGGGCCCGCGAGCTGGCGCCGCGGGTGCGCGTCAACGCGGTGTCCCCCGGCTGGGTGGACACCGACATGACCGCGGCGGCGCTTTCCGGGGCCGGGCGCGTGGCAGCGCTGGCCGGCATCCCGCTCGGGCGCATCGCCAGCGCCGAGGACGTCGCCGGCCCGGTGATGTTCCTCGCCTCGCCGCTGGCCCGCCACATCACCGGCGAAACCCTGAGCGTCAACGGCGGCAGCGTCCTCACCGGCTGAGGCTCCGGTCACGGGTGCGGCCCAAGCGGCCACCGGCGTGCAGAACTTCGCACCGTCGCTTTCGTATGAGATACAGGACGGCCGGCGGCGCGCGGGGCGGAGCGACCGGCTCCCCTGAGGAGCGCTCGATGATCGATCTCGCCGAGGACCTGCGTCTCGCCCTGCGCACGCTGCGCCGCCGGCCCGCCTTCTCGGCGGTGATCGTCGCCACCCTGGGCCTCGCCATCGGCGCCAACGCCGCGGTGTTCAGCTTCGTCGACGCGATCCTGCTGCGGCCCCTGCCGGTGGCGGCGCCGGAGCGGCTGGTGCGGATCTATTCTCACTTCGCATCGGGGCTGGACTGGGCTTCCGTCTCCTACCCCAACTACCGCGACTTCGAGCGCGCCAACGGCGTTTTCACCGCGCTCTGCGCCGAGGCCAACCAGGCGTTCGTGGTCGGCGACGGCGCGAGCAGCCAGCTGGTGGTCGGCGCGCTGGTGTCGGCGAACTACTTCTCGACTCTGGGGGTCAGGCCGGCGCTGGGCCGCGCCTTCGAGCCCGCGGACGACCGCCTGGCCAGCCCTGAGACGGTGATCGGCGACGGCTTCTGGCGGCGCCATTTCGGCGGCGACCCCCGGGTCCTGGGCAGGACCGTTGCTCTCAACGGGACCGTCTTCAAGGTGGTCGGCGTCGCGCCAGCCGGCTTCACCGGTCCCAACACCGGCCTGCTGGCGGAGGTCTGGACGCCGCTGTCGATGCAGCCGGCGGTGATCCCGGGAGCCGATCTGCTGCACCAGCGCGACTCCGACTGGCTGCAGCTCACCGGGCGGCTGCGTCCGGGGGTCAGCCTGCGCCAGGCGGCGGACGCCATGGATGCGCTCGCCGGCCGCCTGCGCCAGCTCTATCCGCGCGAGAACGAGGGCGTCGGCCTGAGCCTGTTGCCGGAGTCGCAGGCGAGGATCTATCCGCCGATGCGCGGCGGCATGGTCGCCCTGTCGGCGCTGCTGCAGGTGGTGGTCGGCCTGGTCCTGGCGGTCGCCTGCGCCAACGCCGCCGGGCTCTTCCTGGCCCGCGGCGCGGCGCGGCGGCGCGAGATCGGTATCCGGCTGGCGCTCGGCGCCAGGACCGCGCGCCTGGTCCGTCTGCTGGTTAGCGAGAGCCTGGTGCTCGGCGTCGCCGGGGGCGCGATCGGGCTGGCGCTGGCCTTCGGGGCGAGTCGCCTGCTCAGCTCCTGGCGCCTGCCGATGCAGCTGCCGATCTCCTTCCAGGTCGAGCTCGACTCGCGCGTCCTGGTCCTCACTCTCGGCCTGGCTCTGTTGACCGGAGTGCTTTTCGGCCTGGTGCCTGCGCTGCAGCTCGTCCGACCGCGGCTGGCGAGTGCGATGCGGGAGGGTGGCACCGCCCCGGCGGCGCGGCGGGCGCCGCTGCGCGCCCTGCTGCAAGTGCGCGGTGCCCTGGTCACCGCCCAGATCGCCGCCACCTTCGTGCTGCTGGTCGGCGCCGGCCTGTTCTTCCGCAGCCTGGGCAACGCCGAAACCACCGACCTGGGTTTCCGCGCTCAGGGCCTGCTGGTCGCCTCGCTCAACCTCGGGTATGCGGGCTACGACGCGAAGACCGGCCAGCGCTTCTTCGAGCGGCTCGAGACGCGGCTGCGCGAGCTGCCAGGCGTCACCTCGGCGAGCCTGGCGACGCGGCTGCCGTTCAGCGTCATGCTGGCCACCACCGGCGCGGCTCCCGAGGGCTACGTGCCGCGGCGCCCGGGCGAGGGCGCGCCGCAGATCGCCGTCAACTGGGTGGCGCCGGAGTATTTCTCGACCATGCAGGCAGGCCTGGCCGCGGGCCGGGAATTCACCGCGACCGACCGGCCGGAGACGCTGCCCGTGGTGGTGGTCAACGAGGCCTTCGTCCGCCGCTTCTTCGCCGGCGAGCCGGCGCCGGCGGTGCTGGGCAAGCGGCTGGTGGTGGGCGGCACGCCGCACGTCATCGTCGGCGTGGCGCACGACGCCAAGCAGCTCGACCTGACGCCCAGACAGGCGCCGTACGTCTACCTGGACCTGTTCCAGCACTACCGGCCGGCGGTGGCGGTTCACCTGCGCACCGCCGGCGACCCGGCGAGCCTGATCGCGGCGCTGCGGCGCGAGGTGCGGGCGCTCGACCCGCGGGTGGCGCTCTTCGACATCAAGCCGATCGCACGGCAGCTCGAGCTGCCGCTGCTGCCGCAGCGCATGGCGGTGGCCCTGCTGGCGGCCATGGGCACTCTCGCCCTGGTGCTGGCGCTGGTCGGCTTGTATGGCGCCACCGCCTTCGCGCTGTCGCGGCGCACCCGTGAGATCGGTATCCGCATCGCCCTCGGCGCCGGCCATCGCCAGCTCCTCGCCGTGGTGCTGCGCGACGGCATGGTGCAATGCGGCCTGGGCCTTGCCGCTGGCCTCGCCATCGCCCTGGCGTTCAATCGGCTCGCCGCCAGCCTGCTCTACGGCGTCAATCCGGTCGAGCCGGCGATCCTGATCCTCACCGCGGCGGTGGTGAGCAGCCTGGCGCTCGCGGCCAACCTCGTCCCGGCACTGGCGGCGATCCAGCTCGACCCCAAGCAGGCGCTCGGCACCGAATGAGGGCAGGCGCTCGGCGCCGAGTGAGAGCAGGCGCTCAGCGCCGAATGAGGGTGGCGCCGGCGGCGCGCGGTCAGCGCCGGATCTCCGGCAGGTCCTCCAGATGGGGCAGGGGAGCGTCGAGGACGTCGGAGAAAAGGGTGAGGACGCGAAAGGTGAGTCCCCAGATGGCGCCGCCGCGCCAGCGGATCGCCGGATAGAGGAGTCGCGCGCCGTCGCGTTCCCACTCGACGTGGCTGGCGTTGGCGGGGTCCCAGAGGTGAGCGAGCGGCACCCAGTACGCCTCTCTCACCTCGTCGCTGCAGGTGAAGGTGGGCAGGCCAGGGCCGGCATCGTAGACGAAGGAGTGCAGGACCATGCGGCGGTCGCCGCCGCCGAGGCGCACCAGTATCTGCGACAGGCCGCCGAGCCAATGGCGCTCGTCGAGGGCGAGGCCCACCTCTTCCCGGGTCTCCCGCTCCGCCACCGCCCGCGGGTGCGGATCCACGGGATCGGCGCGCCCGCCCGGCAGCGCCAGGTGTCCTGACCATGGATCGTCCGCGCGCTCGGCGCGCTGGATGACGCAGAGCGACAGCTCGGGGCTGCCGGCCAGGACCAGCGCCACCGCCGCTTCGGTGGCCTTAAAGGCGCCGGCAAGGTGCGGCTCGGGCGCCAGCTCCTGGGGCCGGTGCCCGGCAAGGGCCTGGCGGATCTGTTCGATGGCGAAGGTCATTGGGGGGGCTACAGGGCCGATCGCGGTATCCCTGGCCAGCGTCGCCAGCGTCGCCAGCGGCGCCAGCGGCGCCAGCATGGCCGGCGCGGGGAGGCGGCGGCCGGAGGCCGCGCGCAGCCGGGCGGCTCAGGCGCTGCCGCGCAGCGCGGAGAGGATCTGCTCCTTGAGGTCGGGAAAGCTGGCGCGGTAGTCCGCGAGGCCGCGCTCGACGATCTCGCGCGCCTCGTCCCGATCGAAGACCCCCGCGATCTCGACCTCCCCTTGCCTGGCGGTGACCGCCGTGCCGGCGGTGTCCGCAGGGGTGGCGGTGTGGGAGTCGAAGGCCAGCTTGTAGGTCAGGAAGTAGTGCTCGAGCCGTTCCACCAGCGGCCGCGGCAGCTCGCCGATGTCCTCCACCGTGCCGAAGGTGAGATCGCCCTGCAGCACGGCAATGATCTTGTCGTCGGCCTCATCGTCGTCGATCACCCGCAGGCCGCCGATGGGCTGCGCACGGAGCAGGAAATCGCCGTGCGAGAAGGCTCGCTCGGAGAGCACGCAGACGTCGATCGGGTCGCCGTCGCCGGTCAGCGCCTGCCTGCCGGTGCGCCGGCGCGCCAGCTCGGCCACCCGCTCGCCCGAGAAGGTCTGCGGGATGAAGCCGTAGAGGCTGGGGCAGACGTTGGAGAACTTCTGCGGCCGGTCCACCTTGAGGTGGCCGGTGACCTTGTCGACCTCGTACTTGACCGCGTCGGAGGGTACGATCTCGACGTAGACGGTGACTACCGCCGGCGCTTCCGCTCCGGCCGGTACGCCGTGCCAGGGATGGGTCTTGAACAGCCGTCCCATCAGCTCCCAGACTTGTTCGGCGTCGAGCGCGCCCGCCTTGTCGCTCATCTCAGTGCAGCACGTTGCCGGACTCGGACTCCTGCAGGTAGCCGAGGCACTTGTAGATCAGCTTCGCGGCCAGGAAGTCACTGGCGGGTTGCCCGCCGATCGGTGCCAGCTCGACCAAGTCCATGCCCACCACGGTCTTGGTACTGAACAGAGCTCGGAGCAGCGCAAGCGTGGGGTACCACCAGCCGCCGCCGGGCTCGGGAGTGCCGGTCGCCGGGACCAGCGCGGGGTCGAAGTAGTCGATATCGAAGCTGAGGTAAACCTTCTGTGGCAATGCCGCGAGCAGCGGCGCAAAGGCCTCCGCGGCCTGATCCAGTTGGTACCCCCAAAGCACCGGCAGTTGCTTATGGCGGACGAGGTGGGCCTCGGCCACCGACAGCGAGCGCAGGCCGATCGCGAGGGTGGGGAAGCCGTCGTCGACGATCCGTTTCATGACGCTGGCATGGCTGTAGGGGGTGCCTTCGAACTCCTCCCGCAGGTCGGCGTGGGCGTCGAACTGGACCACCGCGATGCCGCCATGGACGCTGCGTGCCGCCCGCGCCGGAGCCAGTGACAGGCTGTGCTCGCCGCCGAGGACGACCAGGAACTTGCCGAGGGCGAAGTGGCGCTGCGCCTCGGTCTCGATCTCCGCCAGGGCGGCGGCCATGTCGAAGGCCTCGGGCAGGAACGGGGGCAGGGTGGCGATGCCCTGATCGTAGGGCTCGGACTCGAGCTCCTCGTCGTAGAGCTCCATCGCCTGGGAGGCGCGGACGATCGCCGCCGGTCCGTGGGCGGTGCCCTTGCCATAGGTGGTGGTGCGCTCGAAGGGGACCGGCAGCACCACGGCGCGGCTGCGGTCGTAGTCGCAGTAAGCGCCCTCGAGGAGGCCGAAGTTGGTGGGCTGGGAGGGCATCGGGGTGGTACTAGACCACAGATGCCCACCTTACGGTACTCGGACGAGGTGGCCGAATTGCAGCTCCAGCAGGCGGAGCATCTGCAGGAGCCACTGGACTCGCTGCTCCGCGGTCAGCGCTGTGAAGCGAGCTCGATCCTCGGCAGTGGGGGAGGCCACCGGCCGAGGGAATGGCCAGTGGCTCTCGGGGGTGCCCCAGGTCTCAACCGAGGAGTTCGAGCTCTCGGACATCGACCAGATCCTTCTCCCTGCCGGCGGCACGCTTGAGCCGGATCAGCTCTTCCCGCCGGAGGACGGGCACCGGCAGTCCGAAGAGGTGAATCTCCTCGATGAGCGCCTTGGACCACTGAAACCCCTCGCCGACGAGCAGGTCCACGATCACGAAGGGATGCGAGCTGTGGACCCAGGAGAGTGCCTGCATGTGCTTCTCGCGGGCCAGCCTGGCCAGCCGCTGCGCAGATACGACGTCTGCCTTGGAGACCGGCTGCTGGGTCACGAAGCCAAGGTCACTCAGCGTTTCCCATAGGCAGACGAGGTTGGCGTCGCTCACCTCGACGAGCAGATCGAGATCAAGCGTCACGCGCACGACCCCGTGTGCCAGGCACGCAAATCCACCGGCCACGGCAAACCGGGCGCCCCGGGACGACAGAGACCGTAGAACCTGAGCGTAGTCCACGCTCCGATAGTAGCCGAAAGCGAGACGCTTGCAGACGCGACGCGCATCGCCGAAGTGGCCGCAGGGCCAGGGTTGCGTGCACCTTTTATCAGCATCTTGGGAGAAGGAGGGAGGTGGGGCGGAGGGCGCCCCCGCGGGCAGGCAGGAGAGGGAGAACTCGACCTCGTCCTTGCCGACCGTCACCCGCTCCACGATGGCCTGGACGATCGCCCGCCGTTCAGGGAGAGGGATCTCGAACCAGCGGGCCGAGAGGTCTTCCGCGGCGGAGACGACTTCTTCCTGGGAGAGCTGCTGAATACGGAGGAAGTCGATCTCGCCTTGGAGCCGGGGTATCTCCTCTTCGAGCTGGACGCGGCGGGTCTCTATGGGCGTGTTCCTCGCTCCGAAGCCGCGAGGGGTGAGTTCCCCCGCGAGGTAGAGGCGGTAGACCTGCTCGGCTTCCTCGGCAAGGCGGGCATCTTCACGCCGCAGCCCATCGAGGAGTTCGGTCTTGGCCCGGAGTTTCTCGTCGGCCTCGGAGAGGGTCGCCCGCACGTCCTGCGGCGAGAGGGCGAAGCGGCGAAGCTCCACCTGGAAGATGCGCTCCAGGTCCGCCTGGGGCACTTTGGTACGGCAGCCCTTCCGGGTGCAGACATACTTCGGGGTGTTGGGCGGCACATACATCTTCGCCCCGCAGTGGCAGAAGGTGAGCCCGCCGAAGAGCTGCACCGGCCGCTTCGCAGCCGGGGTGCGCTTCGCCCGCCGCTCGGCAAGGAGGGCGTTCGCGGCGTTCCAGAGCTCCTCGGGCACCACGGGCTCGACCGGGATCTCCACCCACTCCGTTGCGGGCTTCAGGACCCACTTCTTGCCGTCGCCGAGGGACTTGGTGTAGTTCGCGCGCCTCGTGCCTTTGGCGGTCGGGTCGCGGACCAGGCGCTCGACGGTCGTGTGGGAAAAGGTGCCGCCGCCGCGGGTGCGGTATCCCCGCTCGGTCAAGATGCGGGCCACCGTGAGGAACCGACGGTGCTCAATGTACAGCTCATAGATGAGGCGGCGGATGGGCGCCTCCTCGGGATCGGGCACGAGCCGCTTCTCGTGCCAGCGGTAGCCGAAGGGCGCGGCGCCGCCGAGGGGCTTGCCGAGCTTCGCGCGGATCGGGACCGAGGCCGAGACCCGGCTTGCGATCTCCTCGCGCTCCCAGGCCGCCATGCCGGCCACGATCGTGTAGAAGAAGCGGCCGGCGGCGGTCGAGGTGTCGATGGACTCTTCAAGCGAGATGAGATCCGCGCCCTGTGCCTCAAAGAACTCGGCGAACTCCAGGAGTTCGCGGGTATTCCGGGCGAGCCGCGCGATCTTCGAGAAGATGAGGCCGGTGATTCGATGGGCCTTTACGTCTTCCATCATCCGGCGCGCCTCGGGGTGGGCCAGGACGGCTTTGCCGGAGACACCCGCCAGGTTATAGAGAGTCACCACATCCCACCCGCGGATCTCGGCGTAGGCGCGGGCGCGGTACTCGTGGTGCTCGGGGCTCTCGCCCCGCGCCTGGTCCTCGGTCGAGACTCTGATCCAGATCGCGACCCGCTTCGGGGAGGGGTCCGCCTCGCGCGGTCCTGGCTCGCGCCAGGCAATGTCTACTTCGGGCTTCTTCGCCATCGCTTCCTCCTTCGCTTCGCCCTACCGCTCCTCGTCGCGCTTCAGGCGCTTCAGGCTTTTCATGAGAATCTCGGTAACCGCCTTCGACTTGTGGCTCGCCGCCTCGCCTTCCGGGGGCCGGTATCTGACTTTCACCTTGTACCCGGCGACCGTGGATTCTTCGGGCTCCGGTCTTGGGGCGTCGAGAGAGGTGAAAAGCTCCTCGGGGCTCATGCACCGGACGCGGGCGGCGGCGTCAGGAGGCAGGCGCAAGTCGAGCGCTTGCCGTACTTTCCCGAGTGTACCTCGATGCAGGGAGAGAAGGACCACCTCATCAAAGCCAGCCGCCAAGCACTTTTCGACGTTCCCAATCTCGTGGTCGGCCCCCGTCGAGACCGAGATCTCGCAGGCGAGCGCGTGCCCTTCGCGCCGCAGGGCCACGTCCACCCTGCCGCCCGAGGGCAACGGTTCCTCGACCGTCGCCCGGTAGCCCTTGGCCTCCGCCCACCGCTTCACGAGTTCCTGAAGGTACTGATGCTCCGGCCCACCGCGGCCAAGGGGCGCAGGCACTTCCGGCGATGGGCGCCGCTCGCGGACTGGTGCCGGTTGCGGCGGGGCGGGTGCTGGTGGGGCCGCGACCGGCGGTGGCGTCCTCTCGACTGGCGGAGCTGTCGGCCGTGCCACCTCTGGCGCCGGCTCTGCCGCTCTCTGCCGCTCCTCTCTCCGCACGGCATAGCGCTCGCTCGATTGTGTGGTGATCGCCTCGCGCCGCTCGCTCGCCATCTCTGCCGCGACTGCCGGGAGAAGTTGCGTCTTGAGGTTGCAGTCCCCTTGGGCGTTGTCGATCCGGGCGATGGCTTCGCCTACTCTGAGACTCATGAGGTCGGCCGGGCCAAAGAAAGACAGGCCCTCGGCCAAGGTCTTCGCGTCCCGGTCGCCGACCCGGAAGGCGATGCGGGTGCCGGCGTTCCCGAGGAGGGCCGAGGCAACCTCGGGCGCCTTGGCTTCGAGCTGCCGGAGATCCTGGTGGGCGAGGACAAGTCCCAGGCCATACTTCCTCGCTCCCGCAAGGAGCTGTGCCATGGAAGCGGTTGCGACCTCCTGGCACTCGTCCGCATAGAGGAAGAAGGGCCGGCGTTCCTCCCGCTTCACCTCCTGCCGGCTCATCGCGATCTGGTGGAACTTGGAGACAAGAAGCGAGCCGAGGAGCCCTGCGTTCTCCTCCCCGATCGCGCCCTCGGAGAGTCTCGCAAGGAAGATCTGTCCCCGGTCCACGACGGAGCGCAGATTGAGCCGGCTCTCCCTCGCGCCGACAATCTGGCGCACTGTCTTACTCCTCAAGAACCCATCGAGGCGGGTGAGGATCGCCCCCACGCTCTTGCCGGCCGCCAGAGCAAATTCATGCCGAAAATATGAAAGGAGGTATGGATCATCGACTGCCGCCAGGAGCCGCTCGCGGGTCGGCCGGTCAACGAGAAACTCCCGCAGATCAAGGAGCGTCGAACCGGAGTTCTCAAGGAGCACGAGGACCGCGTTCCCGAGAACGCTGGTCATCTGATCGCCCCAGGAGGTCGAGAAGCGCCGGAAGATGCCTACGAGGTCCGAGGCAAGGAGCGTGCGCTCAAGCTCGCTGTGGGCTTCGAGTATGTTCCAGGCAACCGGGTGCTCGGTATCCGAGGGATCGAAGAGGATGGCGTCCGCAAGCCTCTCCTCGGGGATGCGCCCCGCGATCTCGTCTATGAGATCGCCGTGCGGATCAAGGACGCCGACGCCCCGGCCCTCTTCGATGTCCTGCATGATGAGATTAATGAGAAGGGTGGACTTGCCCGAGCCCGAGGCCCCGATCACATGAAGATGCCGCAGCCGCAGATCGTTCGGCAGCCGCACCGGCACCGTCTTCCCGTGGTGCAGGTTCTCGCCGAGAACGATGCCCGCGCCTTGGGAGAGCAAGGGCGCCGCCTTCGAGCGTCGAATCTCCCGGAGAAGTTTCGGCACCCGGACTGAGGCGCTCGGGAGGTGCGCGAGGGCCGCCAGTTCATCGCTTCCTACGATCATGCCCGGCCGGCGGCTCATCCTCTCGAAGATTTGCTCGGTCGCGTCATCGCCCTCCTCGGAGGCGAGCGGGAGAAGCTCGTTACCGTCAGGAGCGCCGAAGTGGGTCAGGGCGCCGGCAAGATCGCGCACGATCCGCCAGGCGCCGGTCGCATCGCTGCTCTTCGCCGCCACCCGGAGACACGCGGCAAAGAGCGGGCGAGAGACTTTCTCCCGCGCAGCCTTCGTGAGTTCGGGATAGTCGGCGAAGAAGGGCTCGCCGCCGCCGGTCACGACCGCGCGCATGACGCTCTCCGCCCACCGCTCGCGGACTCGCGCGTAGAGGACTTGCACAAGGCCCGCTTCGCCGGGCTCAAGCTCGGAGAGCGCCCCGAAGAGCGGCAGCAAGGGATCAGGATCGAGGGAGCGGAAGGAGGCCAAGGGCAACATGAACTCGCGCGCCAGGCCGAAGTGAACGAGTACGGTCTCGCCTTGCGTGCGCGTCCACGTCTGCCGCAACACTTGCGACTCCCCGGAGATCGAGACCTCGGGGAAGAAGGCCCGCAGCTGGTTTGCAAGAAGGCCCGCATCGGGTGCGCGCGCGACGAGCTGCACCCGGAGCTGATCCGAGAGGCCCACCACCTCGAAGGCGAGTGGCAACTCGGCGCCGGAGAGAGCGAGGAGGAAACGCTCCGCACTCTCGGACTTCACCGCCTCATCCCGCGGCAGGGAGACCACGCACTCTATGAGCGCCTCGTCTGAGTCGAAGGGCTCCGCATCCGGCTCCTCAATCTCCGAGGTCGCGGGCTCCTGCCGCGGCGGCATGAGCAACCGGCTGAGGAATCCCTGCCGGTGCCCGTCGTCCTTGATCGGCGAGATGAAATATCCGGGGAACGGAACGTAGGGCGGTTCGAGTGCGACCGCAGAGGGAAACTCCTGCCAGCCCCGACCGCGCAGTTCCCAGGCGTAGAATTGCTCGGTCAGGCGCTCCGGCAGGGTGGGTCGGCTCATCCGCTATCCCGCGGCGGTCATCTCTTGCCGCCCGGCTGGAAGGTGATCTTACGCGCGTCCTCGGAGAGTCCGCGCACGCCTTGGGCGGAAGTCACTTGGTCGATGGCTTCCGTAACGGCATGGTGGACGGACTCCCGGAACATGATTGCCGTGTCCTCGTTGAAGTATGTCTGCGGGCGGAAGATGAGCCCATAGAAGAAGCCGGTGATCGGCATGGAGAGCACCGTAGGTTCACTTCCGGTCTCGCCGTAGCGGACGAGGAACCCCAGGCCCACGAGGAGGCCGAGGAGGAGCAGGGGGCCGCCGATGATCGCCACGCACCCATGGCCGCCCTCGCTCCCCGGATTGTCGCTCGTGAACGCCCGAAACATGAAGAACGCCACAGCGAGCATGACGATGATAAAGAGGAAGTCCAGGAGGACGCGCTTGATCTTCGCGAGCCACCAGGAGAAGAAGTACCCGGTGCCGAAGGGCGCGGCGCAGATGTCGAAGTTCAGGCCCTCGCGGCTCACCCGCAGATAGACGCGCTTGCCGGAGCCCACGCCGCTTTCCTTCCACTCCGCCTGGGAGATTTTGAGGTTCGGAATCTCCCGGCGGGCAATGCCGGCTTTGACCAATTCATAAAAATCGAGCGATGAGGTCGCAAAGCCCTCGATCAGGGAGTGCCAGTGACCCTCCACCTGCGGCTTGGACATGGGTTCGGCTCCTTTCGAGATATGGGTACGGAGGAGTATACGGAGCCGGGGTATGGCGCGTCCAATAGAGGCGTAGCCATTTGGGGCATGTTTTGTTTAACCGCCGCGGAGAACTCGCATTATATGGAGCAGTGGCTTGGCTACTTTCTGTCGCCAAGGACACGTCATCATTTTATTGCGGTGATCCGTCCCTACCTACCGTTCATCTGATCAAAGGTCGCCAGGTCAATGATGCCGGTCTGCGGAATATCGTTCTTCTTCTGAAAAGCTTCGACCGCCGCCTGGGTCGTAGCATCAAAGGAGCCGGTCGGAGCTGCGGTTTTGAGATACCCTCGGGCAATAAAGAATTTTTGTATCGCAGTGACCTCGGTCCCCTTTGCGCCCGCAGTGACCGGCGTGAAGGGCGGCGCCACGGCAGCGAGGGAGGACAGATCAATGGTCATACTCCCGGTCACCGTAAGATTGTTCGCCTTTTGAAAGAAAGTGACGGCAGCCTGGGTATTCGTGTCGAAAGACCCTGTTGCCGGCGACTTCAGATATCCGCTGCCGATCAGCATGTTCTGGAGCATCGCGACGACGACGTTCCGGCTGCCGAGCTTCAAGGTCACGGTCGGTGAAGTAGCGGCTGCCTTCGGGGAAGGCGCCGGAGTCGCTGGCGCGGGACTCGGGGTCACGGGCGTGAAGGGAGAGATGGGGACGACCGGAGAAACAGGAGTAAGTATTGGCGGCGCCACTGGCGTTGGTAGAGGAGCAATCGGGACGATAGGCGCTGGCTTCGGCAGGGTCGACGTCGCGACAGGCGGGATCGTGATGGGAGTCGGAGAAGGCAAATGTACCGTCGTGGTCGGCGCAGGAGTGGGAACAAAAGGCTGGACGATCTTTATCGGCGTCGGTGTAATGATCGCTGCCGGAATCTTGTAGGCGACCGTGAAAGTGATCGACTGGCCGCTACCGCACGCGAGAGAGCCGGTGACGCCGGCGGTACCATTCACGCTAGGGTTCGTGGCGGTGCCCGCAGTAGCCGGCAGCTGGATATTATAAGTGCCTACCGGCAGAGGATTTCCAGAACTGTCCTTCGTCACGACGGCTTCTGCCAGGAGGGCCGGATAGTTAGGAGAAGTGATGAACTTACCATCGGTCTGCGGGCCACCCATGATCCAGGCAGTCGGTGCGTTCGACTGCACGGCAATACTTGTACATCCGGCAGGAGTTGCGGCAAAAGAAAGATGCGACAGACCGAAGAACGCGATGGACGCCACTACAAAACCCAACCCCAATGAAAGTAAAATATATTTTTTCATCTTATTCTGCTAATAGAAGCAACGAACGGTACCGAACGGAGATAATAAGGTCTGAACGTAGTCGCACGCTCCGCCTCCGTTCGCTCCACCGGCCCCTCCTCCGCCTCCCCCGCTACCCGCGCCGCCGCCGCAGGTTGGATCGGTCGGATTCATGGCGCAAAAGGCAGAGCATTTGGGATCGGTCGGGTCTTGAGTGCAGAAGTCATTCGCCCCTGTCTGGCAGGTCGGATCATTGGGGTTCTCCGCGCAGTAGTCCTTGCAGGCGGCGCTGTTGGGATCCACGGCCGGATCGCACGCAGTCGTTTCGTCGCAGGCGGGATCATCCGGATTTTGCGAGCAGTCCACCGGGCCAGGGTTACTGCAACTGCCATCAGCTTGCTGGACCTCGCCGGCACTGCAACTGCCCTGGCAAGCGCCATCAGGAGGATCTATTTGATTGCCATGCTGATCCTCGCAAGAAGTGGCGCCGCTAGGACCACAGCTACAATATATCCCAGTAGTACTACAAACCTCTCCTTCTCCAGTGGAGACGCAATCGGCTTTCTCGCATGTACCGTTCGCAGCCGGCAAAAGGCCATCTGGGCAATCAGAAAGAGGCGCTGCGACGCAACTGCCGTCGGCTTGTTGGATCTGGTTCGCGGAACACTTGCCTTGGCACACGCCTGCCGGTGGCACCACGGTGTTCCCTTCCGCATCGCTGCAACTTACCCCCGAAGCATCACAGGAGCAAGAAGTATCTCCCACGCTGCAATTCATGGTCGCTCCATCCTCGTCCGGGGTACAAGTATTCTGCTTACAGGTATCATCCGAAGGATCGGGCAGCGTGCCATCCGGACATGACTGGCAAGATGACGTCAGGCTGTCCCAGATCGTATGCGTGCTCGGATCGCATAAGGCAGACTCAGAAACGCATTTGTTAGCTGTGCCACCTTCTGCTTCACTGCCACTTAAGACTTCTCCTGGCCCACAGGTTGTGGGTTGGCAATTTTCCACGGCAATAGGATTACCCGCCGCAAGGTCCTTTAGATATGTTGACTGCCAACTGGTCAGGGTTGGAATTACATTATTAACGGCAGAGGTCATGAAATTATTCGGATATAGCGAGGAGCTAATATGATCCAAGCCGAAACAGTGCCCCATTTCATGAGCAGTTACAATGCTGTCTTGCCAATCCGGATTAGGATTTCCCGGCTGTTCATACAAATTTATAGTGCAGACATCTTGGAAACTTCCGTCGGCTTGTATGACGGACTGAACCCAGGACACTCCAGCAAGCGTATTGCCATCCGGGGGCGGCACAATGTTCACTTGAATTAGATTGCCACTTCCAGAATCTTGATACTTGAAGCCCCCTTGATCTTCGATGAAATTATTGCCGGAGTTCACATTGTCAACAGCCTTAGTGCAATCACTCTGCGACAACGCTGGGTCGCATGAAACATTGAAGTCGTAGTTTCCGGTTATGCCATAGATATTACCATCGCTTTGAACCATGACTACGGCCGTACCATTCGATCCAACCACTGAGCAGCTTGCACTACTACCCGTATCATTTCCGGTCACCGTCGAGGCATATGCCCGAAGAGGTGCGAACAGGCTTCCGGCATCGATGCCTACTATATAGGCCACTCGAGGGACGAAGGCATCGGCCTGACTAGCCGCTTTCACCGTAACGGTGGAAGAGGAGGTAGCCCCAAACCACGCAACGCCTTCCTGAAGCATCTTCCAGGAAAAAGAATAAGTGCCAGGGGTTTTTGGAGCGGTTACCATGAACGAGAAAGTCTTTGTTTGTCCCGGACCGATGGAATCAGTTTTCAGTAAGGTTACGCGACCCAGGCCCCAGGTGGTGTTGTCCTGGGGAACCTGCGAGCCAAGGCGGTAGTTTTGCGCAGCCGTCCATGTAACGGTACCGGTGTTCTTGACCGTCACACTCGCCGCATAGGACATGCCGGCAGTCATTGCAGCGGGAACTGACTGGGAAATAATTACGGCATTTTGAGCAGTCGGCGAAGGCGTAGTTGAGGTCGAGACCGAAGAGGTGAATGTATCCTCATATTCTTCCAGAGAGACGAAAACCTGGCCGCCTACCGGGTCGCTTATCAGAATCCCTTGCTCACCCGAAGCTCCGGGCTGATTGCTAACGATAAGCCCTGCATTTGTCGCAAGGGTGGCGGCGGTCTGAAGCGATCTCGTGCCTTGAATCTGCGAAAGGACCGTTTTGTATTTAGCGTAATCCGCGGGCGCGGAGGCGGAGGCAGCGCTCGACTCGGGATACTGTACGGTCGGGTGCCAGGGATAGGGTCCTAACGCGCCGATGTGCCAGAGCCCGACAACGACGAGAAGACCCGTAACGGTGAGCCACAGCCTGCGCTTGAAAATAGCCTTATGATCCATGAGGGAATGGGGCACTTTCCATTCACTATGGATGACCTGCCGATGGTGTCAAGAAGTGAGATACGCACAGTCTACCTGCTGGGGCCGAACTGGAGGATGAAGACAACGGCTACCACGAAGCCGACGATCGCAAATAGGATACTGAAAAGAAGCCAGTAGCGGGTCTGGGTTTTGCTCACGAACAAGAACTGTCTCTCGAAGTCGCCGAGGAACGCATCCACGCTGCGGTCGAGGGAGCGGTCGCTATCTCCTTCGCGCAGGGTGACCGATGGAGCGCCGAACATCTTCACAATATCGTGGCGACTCAAGATTCCCTTCAATCTCCTCTGGTCATCCACGATGGGGATTGGGTTTACATGGTGATGCTCCGCGAAGGCCCGCAGTCCATCCTGAAGCGTGGCATCTTCCTTGAGAGTGAGTGGCTCCGGGTTCATGACGTCTTTGACCTGCATCTGCAAAATCCTCTTCACCTCGCCGTTTATGGCCAAGGCGTCGTTCTGGTAGACCGCAAAGCCTTGCATGAGCTTCAGGAACGTAGGCAGATGGATCGCTGAACCTTTGGTCAGAAGATCGTGATCGGTCATGATGCCAACTAGCGTGCCGTCCTTCAGGACGACCGGCAGGCCGTTGAAGTGATCCCGCGATAGGATATTCGCTGCCTCGATCAGCGAGGTATTGGGAGTTACCGTGACCGGGGTTGCAGTCATGAGGCTTTTCACAGTAATCGGTTGCGGCATTGGCGTCACTATATATAGACATAGTAGAGCCGGTAGGCGAGTTGGGCAAGGCGTTATATGTATCCGGTAGAAAATGATGCGGTGTGATTCTGAGCGTGGCACCATCTCCTTTTTCAGAACATCACTCGACACTATGGGCAGATTTGGATATCACATCTTCACCGTCTCCCCGCTGAAAGGCCGCGTCACTGACCCGTCCACCATGAGCCGCACGTAGATCTCGTGGTTCGGGAGGTTGGTGAGGTCTGATGCCTCGAACTCGGGCTCGAACTCCTTCCCGAGTATTCGGGCATCGGTCGGCCCTACCCGGAAGGAGACGAGGGTGCCGACATTCCCAAGGATCGCCTCGCGAATATCCGGGTCAAGTTGGGCAAGATATTGATTGGCAAGGATAAGGGCGACCCGGTACTTCCGTAGCTCCGAGAGCATGGCAGTCAGGTTTTTTGTGGCGAAGGTCTGGAACTCATCGAGGTAGAGGAAGAAGTCCGTCCGATGCTCTTCGGGAGACTCCGCCCTCGCCAAGCCATGGAGGGCGATCTGCGCGACGAGGAGGGACCCGAGGAGCATCGCCGGTCCTTCCCCGAGCCTGCCCTTCGACAGGTTCACGAGGAGGATGCGGCGCTCGTCCATGATGCGCCGGAGATCAAGACCCTGGCGCACGGAGAGGACCCGCCGCATCACAGGATCGGTGAGGAAGGCTCCGAGCTTGTTCTCCAAGGGAGCGACGACCGTGGCCCGCAGACTCTTCGAGTATTCGTCGTACTCCTCGCGCCAGAAGGAGCGCACCGCAGAGTTCGTGACCCGCTCCACGGCTCGCTCCCGATAGTCGGGGTCGTGGAGCAGCCGGCCGATGTCGCCCAAGGTGGCCTCCGGCTGTTCAAGGAGCGCGAAGAGAGCATTTCGTAAGAGATGCTCTACCCTTGGCCCCCAGGAGTCGAGCCAGGTCTTCTTGAAGACCTCTACGAGACCGGCCACCGCAAGGGAGCGCTTGCCCGGCGGAACGGCAGCCAGGGGGTTGAACCCGGAGCCATTGCCGGCAGCCGGATCGAAGAGGACGACCTCCGATCGGCGCCGTTCCGGTATCCAGGCCGAGAGGCGCTCCACGAGATCGCCGTGCGGGTCCACGACCGCGCAACCGTCGCCGTTGCCGATGTCCTGCCGGAGGAGGGTCTCTAGGAGCGTGGACTTGCCGGTGCCGGTCTTCCCGATCACGTACATGTGACTGCGCCGGTCGGCGCGCTGGATACCGAAGAGGCGGCGGTTGCCGCGGAAGTTCGTGCGACCAAAGAAGGAAAGCCCGGCGTCGGGGGGAAGAGACATCCCACCATTGTTCGCCTACGCGCACCTGCGCGGAAGGCTGCCCTTCATGCCTTCGGAGGAAACACGGGCTTAAGGATCGCGCAAGCCGTCCGCGGACGCGAGGGTACGGTTCGCTTAGCCCACCGGCGGCAACGTGCTTCGGACAGTCACCGTGAGGGTGTGGCGCGGGATCGGTGGTCGTTCCATTTCATCAAGCGGGCTGATGTCTTCGCTCTGCTTCGAGGGCGGCATAGAAATCCTTCTGCCCTCGGCGAGTTCGAGCCATGCCGCCTTGTCGCTTCCATAGCGCGAGTTCGCTAAGGCCATGAGAAAGAAATCAGCGAAGGGAGAAAAGGACATGCCATGCGAGCGTTCGAGGCGCGCGTCGTAGAGAGGCTTCAGTCCAGGCATCGCGCCGCTTTCGGTGAGCGACAGGACGGTATCCAGCTCGCTCACCCGTAAGGCTGGCTGGCGCGCTCGCCATTCGCGCGCGCGGTCCTCCTCTTCGGGACTTTGCGAAGCACTCGCACCGTGTCCGCCAAACGCCAGAGGAAAGCCCATCTCCATGAGCTCGTCCGTGAAGGGATGCATGTGACGCCACTGAAAGCCGGGATGTCCATGCGCCTCGTAAGCCCGGATGATCTTCGCGTCGTCCTCGGCGAAGCCGGAAGACGGCGGGTTGTACCACAGATAGAAGACGGAATTGTAGGCATCGAAGCGGCGCGCCAGCTCCTTCAGGAAGTCAGCTTGCTTCACGTCGTAACTCTCGTAGCGGGAGTAGATTGCAAACTCTCTCGACTGCCCCCTGAAGAATAGCTTCTTAGCCTGCACGAGGAAGGCCCTGCGGGAGTGCCCCAGGATTGGATGATTGATGTCAATGATGATGCCCAGGTCGGCCCCGGAATATTTCGACTCGAAATGCCGCGAGTGCTCGTGAGTCTCGAAGCCGAAGTCAACGGCGATTCCGGCATCGGAGCGTTCCAGTTCTTCCCTGACGCGCGAGAGCGGGTACTCCAGGGTATGTAGGCCGGTTGCGCCCTCGTCCAGCAGCTCGCACAGAAGGAAGGTCAGGTTCTCTTCTCCCGGAGGTGAGCCGCGCAGCATCCTCGTGGCGACGGCGGAGGAAACGCCATCAAAGAAGCGCCAGAGGATCGTGCCCTCATGGCTCGCCAAGGTGAGGTTAATCCTGGACATCTTTGCTTCCTCCTCGCTCGCGGGTCTTCTCAAAGCGTCTTACGCGGCGTAGATTCTGACGCACGGCCGCACATCATACCAGCGACCTGGTTACGGCGCCAAATGACTAAGGCCCTTATGGCAATTTGCAGAGGCATCTACTTATCACCTCACCCAAGAGAGCGGCGGGCCATTACGAAGCTCGCGCCGCCAAGAAGCGAGGTGGCCTAATCACTAGGAGCAATGGTAAGGAATCTGAATATTTGCCTCTGCCGATCTTGGGTAAGGGCCTAAATCGCGGATACCCGCCTTGATGCGATGACAATAGCCGAAGCGTGCATAGCGCACTGCCGCATAGGTCCCTCCCAATTGAATGTCCGGATAGGTATTGACACACGCGAGACTGGCAGAATAGAATTTAACAAAGGTCATTATAAAACTACAAACAGAACAATCATATGGGTTTCGAAACACCCGAAGAGCCTCAGCCGAAGAAAGAGCCAAGCCCTTTAACGGATCGTTACGATAAGGACAAAGGGACTTGGGTCTGGGAGCGAGACGGGAAGCCGATTGAGTTAGTGTCAGGAGCAGAAGAGGGTTGGTTGTACGATAAAGAGACAGGGCAGAAGATAATGCGAACGACGATAGCTCCTGGAGACAAGGGGTTGTAATCTCAAACGCCTTTTGGCCTGCCGCCGCCGACCAAAAATCGCCCCGCCGCGCACAGGCGCGGCGGTTTTTTTGGTTAACCGCGCCTTGGCAGCTCATTGAGGTCTTAAAACATCCGGCGCATGCGGCAAGTAGTGAGCATTCTGTTCCTCGAACACCCTTGCGAAGCCCAAGGCATCGAAGATGTTCATGCGAGCGTCTTCCGTCGTCCAGGCTTTGCGTCTCCTTGGCAGCCGGTTTGCGAGTGCCGGGAAAATCTCCGCGAGCTTCACCGCAACCTCGTACTTGCTCTTCCCCGGCGCGAAGGCGTTGAGGACCGCCAGGCGGGAGACTCGCTCCACCCGCACGCCGCGCGTGGTGGCCAAACGTTTGATAGACGTGATTTCTTTTCTCGCCCGCTTTCGGCGCCGGGCGCCTAGCGCAGTAAGATCCTCGATCACGAGCCTGGCCGGCTCGTGGCGCGAGAGAAGCTCATCCACCTTACGGAGGAGATCGCCGCCCCTGGAGACACTCCTCAGTCCCCAATCCACAAGATAGCTCGGAGCTTCGATGACAACGAACGCAAATCCCCTGGTTGTCGGGTCGATCGCGAGGACAGTGGCATCCTGAGGCAGGGCCGTCATCTCAAGAGGCATGGTGGGATACATTGTCGACTGATGCTCTCTGCCGCTTCTCTTTTTGCGCCGCGAGCTTCCGCCGCCGCTCGGCAACCCTCTCCGCTATCGCCTCGTATCTACCGCGGAAGAGCTTCGCGACCGGCTCCCCCAGAGCGGCTTCATAAGCCAGTCCGGTTTCGAGGGAAGGAGCGCGGTTGCCTGATTCATAGCGCGATACCTTGGCGCCGGTCGAAGCGCCCAAAAGATATGCAAGCTCCTCTTGCGTGAGATGGGCGTGCCGGCGATAGCTGCGCAGATAATAATGGAGAGGTCGTACGTTGATGTGATGCATAGCGTCACAAAGAATAAGCGGCGGGCGAGGTCGTTTGTAGAGAGAGAAACTTTCCGCAGGCGGAAAGTTCCCGAGAGGCATGCTGAGCGGAGGGAACTTCGAGAGGCTATCCCGCCTGCGGCGTATTGATCGCAAACAAAAACACAATCGCAGACACATTATACATTAATGTCTGAAATATGTCAAACACAGGACGACAGCTCTGGTGACATCAGGACGTTGGGGACGTTGTGCGGGAATGAGAAATATGATGCGTTGAGCCCGGCGGGCCATTGCGCTGCATAGCTCAAGCGTGTTGCCGATCGCGTGAATCCGTAGGAATCCGATCATGAGGTCGAGATTTTGTCGAAGCAGCATCATCCCGCGCGTAGCGCGGCGGGATGGAAGTGGGGGGGCCGCAGCGGTAGAGTTCTTGCGTGGGCATGAGCAGCCAGAGACTCTTCGTCTGCCTGCGGTGCTCCGCTCAGGTCGTCATCTGCGGGCGATGCGACCGCGGTAACCGCTACTGCGGCGCGATGTGCGCCAGAGAAGCCCGGCGGGAGAGCCACCGAGCCTCCAATAGGCGCTACCAGGCTACGGAGCGCGGCCGCCGGCATCACGCCGAGCGCCAAGCCAGGTACGCGCGGAAGGCATCGAGCGGTGCCGTTCGACCAAGGCTGACGGATCAGGGTTCACAGCAAGTCGCTCTTGTGCTAAGACGCCACCAGGCAAGCCCTGTCTGCCCGGTGTGCGGCGCGCCCCGTACTGCATTCCTGCGTTTGGGTCCTCGGCAGCGCCGACGACGTAGTCGTCGCCGAGTTTCGCGGCGATCCTCCCGGAGGACGCCGCGACTACGCCGGAGGAAGTTGACCTAGCCGCGCGCCTCGACCTGTTGGTTGTATTTCGACGGATCTTGGTGATCGGCAACATCAAGCGTTATCCTTCGGCGGTCTGATGTCCTCCATGTCCCCCACATCCCCGCTCGGCACGCCGTATTTTTCAAAGAGCCGAGTGAGGATCGCCTTGTCGGAGTCCGGGATCACGAAGATGCCGCCGTGGCGCTTCTCGGGGTGGAGTCCGAGTTTGCGGCGCAGGAGGTAGCCGATCCATTTGGGCGACACTTTGCGGTCGTAATCGTTCTCGTGGCGATCGGCAAAGAGTGTGGTGATCTCTTTGACCGAGAGCGGGGTTTCGGCGGCGGCCAGATCGCGGATCACTTCGAGGAGCTGCGCCTCGGTCTCCATGCCGCGGTCGGCGACGAGCTGCCGCTCGTAGCCGCGGGCCAGATCCCGCAGGCGCCCTCTTGCCTCCTCGTCCTCGATCGTCGCCATGAGTGGCGAGAGGATTTGCGCCAGGCGCGGCTCGAGGCCGCGATCGGCGGCGAGCGCGAGGTCGCGGGGCCGAGTGAGGTTGCGGCAGCGGAAGAGGAGAAGCCGGTTCCTGAGCTGCCTGGCCTCGTCCCGGAGCGTCGCCGGCAGGTTCAAGGGGATGTCCTCGCGCAGCGGCCTCCCGCCCATCTCTTCGGTGAGGCAACGGCTCTCAAGAGCCTTGTCCTCGAAGAAGCCGCGGGTGGCGACGAGTTTGGGGCCGAAGACGGCATAGGCCCGCGGGTCGAACTCACGACGGTTTGTGGATTCGCTTCGCAGTACCGGGAAACCCCTGGCATTGCCGTTGTTCAAAATCTTCACCACTTCGGCCTTCTCGTCGGACAAGCGGAAGTCAGCCTCATCGACGATGAGGGTTCCCCGGAAGGCATCGAGGATGCGGAAGATCGGTGAAACGGTCGACGTGCCCGAGGCGAAGATCGGCTTGTAGCAGAGGGAGCCGACAGCGAGGAGGAAGCGGGACTTGCCGGAGCCATAGTCGCCGCGGACCCGGAGGTAGGGCAGCTCCTCGAAGGCGTCGTAGAGCCAGGTGAAGAGGACGTAGGAGGCGGCGAGTTCCTCGAAGGCCGGGGAGAGGTCCACGTAGCGGTGGATGAACTGCCTGATCGCAGAGAGCAGCTCGCCGTCCGTCCCGTACTCCTCGGGCGCCGAGGGAAAGAGCACCACGTCATGCACGAGGAGGTTGTTCCGGGGGCTCATGGGGACCAGGCGGCCGGCCGCCGTCTCGACAGAAGGTTCCACGGTCCACTCTCCTCCCTCGTAGCGGACGAAGCCGGTCTCGCCGGCAGCCGGGTCGTAGACCATCTCGACCACGACGCCGCCGGGGAGAACGGCGCCGGCAGCCGGGATGCCGCGGTCTCTTTTCTTCTCGCCCTCATCCGTCATGCCCGGCGCCATTTCTCCAGTCGGTCGAGCGCCGCAAAGAAGCCCAGGCCCTCCTTCGCCCGGAGGAACGCGATCTGGTCGCCGTGCGCGCCGCAGGCGAAGCAGTGGTATGTGTCGGTCAAGGGGAAGACGGCGAGCGAGCGGCGGCGGTCATCGTGGAAGGAGCAGCGACCCATGAGGACGCGGCCGGCAGGGAAGAGCTTCATATAGGCGCCCACGACCTCGGCGATGGGGACATGTCTTTTCGCGCCCTGCACCCGCTTGTACCCGCGCGGAGAGAGCGTCGGATAGGGCTTCGGCGGCTGGCTCTTCTCGATCCTCTCCTCGGAGAGCGGCTCGGCCTGGCGGAGCAGCGCCTCGAAGTCCGCGGCGCTGTGCCGGAGGCGGACAAAGTAGTCGGTGAGGTCGCCTTTGTCGCCGACCTCTTCCGGCAGGGTCACAATGCGGGCATGCTGGATGAAGCGGGCCACCCGCTCGGCACCCTTCCTGCCAGCGTCGTCCAGGTCGAAGCAGACGTAGACCTCCGGGATGCCAAAGAAGAAGCGCGCCCACTCCTCGGGAAAGGCGCCGGCGCCGCCGGTCGAGGTCACTTGTTGATGGCGGTCTCAAAGCGCGGCGTCCTGGCGGCCATGCCGCGTTTCCCTGGGTCCGGGTGCCTCCCCTGGCGCGCGGCAGGGCCTACTTGAGTTCGCCGAGCAGGCGTGAGTGTCGGAACGCGGTGAGAGCAATGAAGCTGGCTTCGAGGGTGTCAGGAGTTAGGCTGTCGAGGGCGCTGCGGTAGTAGGCGAGGGAGTGGACGGATTCAAGCGGGTCGCCGCCGCGCCCGAATCGGCGCACAGTGGTGAGTCGAATGGCGTGAGCGACGATTTCGAGTGGCAGTCTCCGCTGGTAAAAGGTGGCGGCGATGGCCCAGTCGCCGCGCTTCGCTTTCGTCGGAGTGTCCGGCTGCGCGAGGTAGAGCTCGATGATGGTGCGCAGGTAGATCTGGCGAGTCATCTGCAGCAGTCCTGCGGTCAAGAGCCGCGGCGGTTACCAGCAGCCGCGGGGCGACGAGCGGCGCGTTGCAGGGCGCGACGGCGAGCTTCCTCCTTGGACTCCTTGAGACGATAGGACTCGCCATCCATGTTAATGATCTCGCATCGATGGATGAGACGATCAATCAGGGTAACGACGGACGTCGCGTTGGGAAAAACCTCGTTCCATTTGGAGAATTCTTTGTTCGTCGTGATCAGAAGTGGGCGCTGGAGGTAGCGACGGGAAACGACCTCGAAAAGCAAGTCGGCGTAGCGCGAGTCGTAGGACAGGTAGGCCAGCTCGTCGATGACCAGCAACTGCGGCTGGCAGAAGCGAGTGAGTTTGCGTTGCAGGCTGGTGGAAGTGGTCTGGTCGGCGAGGGTGTTGAGCAGTTCAGAAGCGGTCAGACAGCGGACCGTAGCGCCGGCGACGAGGGCCTGGTGGGCGAGATTCTTGGCGATCATCGTCTTGCCGATGCCGTTGGGACCGACGAGGACAATGTTGGTGGCCGACGCGAGCCATTCGAGACGGAAGAGATCTTCGACCTGGAGGCGGTCGATTTTCTTGGGCCAAGTCCAGTCAAAATCGGCGATGGGCTTGAAGACGCCGATGCGGGCATCGCGGAGCCGCCGTTCGAGGCCGCGGCGAGCCCGTTCTTGCTCCTCCCAGGCGAGCAGCTGGACGAGCCAGGGTTGATCGTGGACTTGCTGCCAGTGAGCCAGCAAGCCGTGAAGCTTGAGCTGCTGGGCCTGTCGCTTGAGGTCGCTCATGACTCCTTCTTCTGCGGGTCCGGCTCGTCGCTGTCGTCGTGTTTGTCCTCTGGATTGTCGGCCTGGTGATCGTAGTCGGCCAGCCGATGGGGCGTGACGACGAGCTCGCGCAGCCGCGGGTCGTCGGGCAAGGCGACGGGCACGGGTGGCGGTTGGCCGCGGGCGTGCCGGCGACGGTCGAGCACCAGGCGTACCGCGTCGGGATGCGGCGAGCCGGCGGCCAGTGCCTCGGCGATGGCCGCGTCGAGCTCTTCGCCGCCGTGCTCGTCGAGCAGGCGCATGAGGTGGTCGACGGCGGTCTTGAGACGGCGTTGGCGCTGGGCGAGGGCGATGAGGAGTTGTTCGGCTCGAGGCACCGCGCGCAGCAAACGATCCTGGTCGCGGTGCAGGCGGGCCTGTCGCTTGCTTTGCCAGAGCGCCTCGAGGTGGCGGGGATCCTCGACCACCTGCCCTTTGCTCCAGCAGCGAGGGTGACTGGCAACGAGATCATGGCGGTCGAGAATGCGGATTTGCTCGCGCTCGGCCAACACCGTCAGATCGCGGTCGATGCGGTCATGAGGGATCGAGTAGCGGTTGGCATCGAAGTGCACGTAAGGGGTCCGGCGCACCGTGACAGTGACGAGCTCGTGGCAGGGGAAGGGCTCCCCGGGCAAGGGCTGCAGATGAGCTCGTTCCTCGCGATAGGCCTGCGCGACGGTGCGGCGGCGGTCCTGCGGCCATGGGCGGCCGGGAGCCACCTCGCCGCACCAGCGATCGACTTCACGATTGAGGGTTTGGAGGTCGCAGCCGTGACGCAGGGGGAAGAAGGCGGTCCGTAGGAAGCGCACGGCCCGTTCGATCCGTCCCTTCTCGTTGGCCCTGTAGGGTGCAACCGGCCGCGGATCGAAGCGGTAGTGGTCCGCCAGCGCGAGCAGCCGCGGGTGCAAGCGAATCGCCTCGCCTCGGCGTTCGAGCACGGCGCTCTTCAGGTTGTCGTACAGCAGGCGGCGCGGGACGCCGCCAAAAGCGATGAACGCTTCGACATGTCCGGTCAAGAAGCTCGACAGCCGGGCATCGTAGAAGAAGCGCACGAAGAGCCAGCGCGAATAGCTCAGGATCATCAAGAAGGCCAGCAGCCGGCGCCGTCCGCCTTGGACCCGCTGCGTGCCAAAGTCCGCCCAGTCCACTTGCGCTTGCTCGGCGACCAGCGTGCGCAGCTCGAAGAACGCCTCGGGCGTCTGGCGCGGACGTAGCGCGAGCTCCGCCAGACGGTGGCGAAAGTGATCCGGTCCCCCGCGATAGCCGCGCTGGCTCGCCATCTCGTAGAGCTGGCTCGCCGCCAGCTTGGGATAGCGCGCCAGCTGCTCGCGCAACCAGGGCACGAACGGGTCCAGTCGCGAAAGCCGCGGCAACCGTGGCGCCACCAGCGACAATCCACTTCGCGCCAGCGCCCGGCGTACGGTGCTGTGGTGGACGCCAAGATGGCGTGCAATGGTGTTGCGTCGCCAGCCCTCGACGGTGAACAGCCGGCGAATCTGGGCCACCAACTCGGGTGAGATCATCGCTGCGCCTCGGCACACGACGGTACCGCTTGCGCGAGCGCCAGAAGTCGTCGCGGAGAAACTCGCTGCACGGCCGGCCACAGAACGTGCAGCCCCGGTTCGCGATCGGTAGCAGCGGCGGGCAACGAGGACCAGATCTGCATGCCGCCAGGGTGTCAGACACCCTTTGCCATGGGCTACCCTGTTGCGTCACTTTCTGCACTTCTGCTGTCGCTGGTAGCGCCCGCCGCTGACGGTACGCCGCCTGACGTCGGGCGTGCGCGAACCGTCCCTCGCGACTCTGTTGGAAGCGCCGCCCTGACTCGCGAAAGGTGCGCCGCCGCGCTGCCTGGCTACACCTCGGCGAGCAGTAGCGCTGGCCCCGGTCGCAGTCGGAGCACACATAGACCACTTGGCGGCAGAGATCGCAGATGAAGCGGCGGCAGTCACAGGCCATCGTCGCGAAACGGCCTGGACACTGGCGCCCGAACCGAGCATACTGGCGCTGGTTGGGCAGTCAGTCAGCCCAGGCCAGCCGCGAGGGGATGAGGGGTCTTGGCGAAGATGAGCCTCGCCCCTCGCGGGTCCTTTCTCCGCCTCATTCTCTCCCATCAATCTTGTCGAGCGGGTTCGCGCGCACGCGCGCGACGATGATGTTGAGCTCTAGCTCATCTATCTACGCAAGAACAAAAACGCGGCCTCGCCGCCAACATACCGCGCCCTTACGCAGCCGGCGACAGCCTTCCGGGCTTCCTTCAGGCGCTCGCGCATCCGCGTGTACTCGGGGGTGTGGATGGGCTTCATGGTAGCCCGCGCCTTCTGCTTCTCGCCTGGCACCTGAAGATTCTTCATCCCATCCCCGGATAACCCAGCTTCGGATAGTCTCGCCTCGGACAAACCATCCCAAGATGGGATGAAGGAGGCATATGCCCGAGTCCGAGACCCCCGAACGCTGGCCCATCGCCCGGTGCCGCGAAACCCTGTGGGAGGCGGCCTGCCAGATCCTCCTCGTGCGGGAGGAACTCTCCTCCCTCCGGGCCGCCCTGCCCTTACCCGACGACCTGGACGAGCGGCTCGAACACCTGAAGCCCTACGACATCCCGACGGACATGCTGGCCGCGGTGGAGACCGTCTGCCAGACCCTCCTCGCGCCCGCCCAAGCGGCTTTGGAGAAGACGGCGGCGGCGACCGAGGAGCAGCTCGCCCTTGAGTTCGAGGCGGAGGAGCGGCAATGGGCACGCTGAGCCTCAAGATCACCCGATCCGAACTCGCCCGCACCTTGGCCCTCTTGCGGGTCGCCCGCGGCTGGTCGCAGCAGGAAGTGGCCGGAGCCGCCGGCCTCTCGGCCGCCCTCGTCTCGACCGCCGAGAACCCGAGCGCCCTGCCCCCCTCTGTCCACTCCCTCGAAGTCATGGTCGAAGCCATGGGCTTTCCGCTCTCCGTCCTCTCCCGCGCCCGCGACTTCCTGCGGGAGCTGGACCTTGAGGTCCGCCGGCAGGATGCCCGCCGGGAGGACCCCGCGTGGACGCGGGAGATGCCGACCCTTTTTGTGGAACCGGGACGACCGGCGGCCGAGCGCCGCTCCTTTCCGGGACCGCACACGACGAACTGGACAAGCGCGCGCTTCGCGCGGCGCTGAAGGAGACGACATGAACAACCATACCCGAGTGCAAACCGGCGTCCGCATGGAGAAGCGCTTGGTGAAGGTCCTGAAGGCCCTCGCCGAGCTGCGCGATCTCTCCTTGGGTGATCTCCTCGAATACATCGTCCGCGCCGGCTTCGCGGGCGAGGAGCCCTTCACCGCTGCCGAGGTCGGGCAGATCGGGGAGCTGACCCGCATCTACGGCCTGGATCTCGGCACCTGGCGCCCGGAGGGGGCGGGACAGGAGGCGGCCCCTGAAAGCCAAACCTAAGAGAGCGAGTACCAGGCGTAAGCCCAAGGGGGCCGAGGTGCTCTCGGATGCGGATCTCCTCGCAGCCCTCATCGCCGAGGGCGAGGAGAACCCGCTCCCTCTGGCAGAGACCCTCGTAGAGCGGTGGGGCGATCTCTTCACCCTGCCGGGTACGTCGCGCGAGATGCTCCGGCACGAAGGCGTGGATGAGCGCCAAGCCACCCGCCTCCTCGCCGCCGCGGAACTCGGCCGGCGCCTGGCCGAGGGCGAGGTCCGGGAGCGCAAGCCCTTGGACCGGCCGCATGAGGTCGCCCGCTACCTCATGCTCCGCTACGGGTTGCGCGATCAGGAGGTCATGGGCTCCCTCTTCCTCGACGTGCGCCACCGCTTGATCTCCGATGCCGAGGCGTACCGCGGCACCCTGCACCGGGCGGCGGTGGAGCCCCGCGAGATCCTCAAGGAATGCCTCTTGCGTGGCGCTGCCGCCGTCGTCATCTTCCACACCCACCCGAGCGGCGATCCGACCCCGAGCAGCGAGGACGTGAATTTCAGCCAGCGCATGGCCGTCGCGGCGAACTTCGTCGGCGTCGAATTCGTGGACCACCTGGTCTTGGGCAAGGCCGGCCGCTACGTGTCCTTGAAGCAGAGGGGCGCATGGTGAAGCCGCCCACCGTGACCCTCGACCGCAAGATCTTCGAGCTGGCGCGGGCCGTCGCCGTGAGCCATGAGGTGCCGCTGCGCGATCTTGTGGAAGAGGTCTTGCTCGCCGCCTTCGTGGGCGAGGAAGCCTTCCACCCGAGCGAGCAGGATCAGATCGACATGCTCTCCAAGCTCGCGAAGCCCTGGCGCGTGGTACACCCACGGTCGCTTCGGTCGAGTACCTGCTCGAAAAGCATCGTCGCGAAACCCAGCGCCGGCCGCCGCTGCCCGTCGATCTGACCAACCGACCCGAGCTCGCAGCCTTCCATGTGCGGCCGCACTCGCTGTCCGACTATGACCAGCTCGCCGAGCCCGCACCGGAGAAGGAGCCCGCACCTGACGAGGGGCTCGTCGCGGAGGAGGAGCCCACACCGCCGGAGCGTGTCGATGAATGACCTGGCAACACAGCTTCGCACCCTCGGCTTGTACGCCACCGCTGCCGGCCTCGACGATCTGCTCGCCACCGCCACCCAGCGACGATTTGCTCCTCGTGCCGTGCTCGAACACATCGCCATGACCGAGACCGCCGACCGCTCGCGTCGCTCTCTCGAGCGCCGCACCGTCCGCAGTCGGCTCGGCGCCTTCAAGCCCATCACGGACTTCGACTGGAATTGGCCCAAGCGGATTGACCGACCCCTGCTCGAACGCGCGATCGCGCTCGACTTCCTCCGCGAAGGCAGAAACCTCGTCCTGCTCGGACCCAACGGCGTCGGCAAGACCATGCTGGTCAAAAACATCGCCTACCAGGCGGTCCTCGCAGGCTACTCCGTGCTCTTTCGTACCGCCGCCGAGCTGCTCGACGACGTCGACTGTGATTCGCCCGAGCTACGCCGCCGCAGGATCGCTGCCTACACCGGCCCCTCACTACTGTGCCTTGACGAAATTGGCTACCTGTCCTACGACGATCACGCCGCCGATCTGCTTTACAAGGTGATCAACCCGCGCTACGAAAAACGTCGATCTTTGCTCGTGACTACCAACCTCGCCTTCAAGGACTGGAACGCCGTCTTCCCCAACGCCACCTGCATTGTCACCCTTATCGACCGACTGACCCACCACGCCGACGTCACCTCCATCGAGGCCGACAGCTACCGCCGGCGCGAGAGCGAAGCCGAGGCCGCTGCACGCCGCAAGCGCAAACCGTGAGCCGCGCCGCCTACGTCCGTGCCGTGCTCGCCCTCTACTGCGGGCTGCCGCACACGGCAGCCCGCCGACCGTCCCCGTCCGACCGCCGGCTCGCCGCCCAGCTGTTTGACCAAGGGATTGCCTTGCCAACCATCGAGGCAGCCTTCCTACTCGCCGTCGCCCGGCGAAGTAGCCGCCCTCCAGATCTCCCGCCTGCGTATTCCGGATGAAGGCGGCCAGGGATTCCGACGTGAAGGCGGCCACCGTTCCGGGGTGAAGGCGGCCACCCTTTCCGACGCGAAGGCGGCCACTTGTGGGTGGTCGTCGGAAGGGTGGCCGGCATCGATCGGAAGGGTGGCCGCCTTCCGGTCGGAACGAGCGACGAGTTGGGCTCCGACGCTGTGGCATCCTCGCCCTTCACGACGAAGGGAGGGAGATGCCGGCACGGAGACTCAGCATGAGGAAAATTCAGGAGGTGTTGCGGCTGCTTCTGGTGTGCGGTTTGAGCCAGCGGCAGGCCAGTCGGGTGTGCGGTGTCGGGAGGGCGAGCGTCGCGGAGTACCTGGAGCGAGCGCAGAGGGCTGGCGTGCTGGAAGCGGGGTGGGAGAGGTGGAGTGGCGAGGAGCTCGAGCGACGGCTCTATCCGCCGGCGTGGCGGCCGCCGCGGCGCGAGCGACCGGCCGTGGACTGGGTGCAGGTGCATGACGAGCTGAAGCTCAAGGACGTGACGCTGAGCCTGGTCTGGCAGGAGTACCGGGAGCGGCAGCCGGGCGGTTACCAGTACAGCCGTTTCTGCGAGCTGTACGGGGCCTGGCGGGGGAAGCTGGACCTGTGCATGCGCCAGGTGCACCGGCCCGGCGAGAAGCTGTTCGTGGACTACTGCGGCGCGACGGTGCCGGTGGTGGACGCTGGGACCGGGGAAGTGCGGGAGGCGCAGGTCTTCGTGGCGGTGTGGGGCGCGAGCAGCTACACCTTCGCGGAGGCGACGTGGAGCCAGGGTCTTGCCGACTGGATCGGCTCGCACGTACGGGCCTTCGAATTCGGCGGCGGCCTCACCGAGCTGGTGATCCCGGACAATCTTCGCAGCGGCGTCACTCGCGCCTGTCGCTACGAGCCGGAGCTCAACCCGACCTACCAGGATCTGGCGGTGCACTACGGTGTCGCGGTGATGCCAGCGCGGGTGCGCAAGCCCCGGGACAAGGCCAAGGTCGAGTCGGGCGTGCAGCTCGTGCAGCGATGGATCCTGGCCCGGCTGCGGCATCGGCAGTTTTTCTCGCTCGCCGAGCTCAACCAGGCGATCCGGGAGCTTCTCGGCCCGTTGAACGACCGGCCCTTCCGCAAGCTGCCAGGCTCGCGCCGGTCGCTGTTCGAGAGTCTCGAGCGGCCGGCTCTGCGACCGCTGCCCGAGGAGCGCTTCACATACGCGGAGTGGAAGAAAGCGCGAGTCCACATCGACTACCACGTCGAGGTCGACGGCCACTACTACAGCGTGCCCTACCAGCTGGTGAGCCAGCAGCTCGACGTCCGGGTGAGCGCCAAGACTGTGGAGTGCTTCGCGAAGAGCAAGCGCGTGGCGAGCCACCTGCGCAGCTTTCGTCGCGGAGCGCACACGACGCAGGACGAGCACATGCCGCAGGCCCATCGGGCGTATGCGGAGTGGACGCCCGAGCGGCTGGTGCGCTGGGCACAGCAAGCCGGCCCTTCGGTGGCCGGTCTCATCGCAACGGTGATGGCGACGCGGGTCCATCCGCAGCAGGGCTTCCGCTCGTGCCTGGGGATCATGCGCCTGAGTCAGCGCTACGGCGGCGAGCGGCTCGATGCGGCCTGCCAGCGCGCCCTGCAGGTCGGCGCCGCCTCGTACCGCAGCGTGCGCTCGATCCTGCTGGTGGGGCTGGATCGTCAGCCGGAGCCGGACACCGAGCTGCTGGCGGCGCGGCCGCTCGCCCATGAGAATCTTCGCGGCGCCTCGTACTACCGCGAGGAGGGCAAGCCATGCTGACCCATCCGACGCTGGAGAAGCTCCAAGCGCTGCGGCTGACCGGCATGCTCAAAGGCCTCGAGGAGCAGCTGCAGATGAGCGGCCTCGATGAGCTCGGCTTCGCCGAGCGCCTGGGCCTGCTGGTGGATCGCGAGATGACGGAGCGCGAGAATCGCCGGCTGAAGGACCGGCTCGCCAAGGCGAGATTGCGCCAGGCCGCCGCGGTCGAGGACGTGGATCTGCGCATGCCCCGCGGACTGGATCGGTCGCTCTTCCTGTCGCTGTGCTCGTGCCAGTGGGTCTCCCAACGCCTCAACGTCCTGATCACCGGACCGACCGGCGCCGGCAAGAGCTTCTTGGCCTGCGCGCTGGCGCAGAAAGCATGTCGTGAAGGCTTCACCGCCGCGTATCACCGCGTGCCGCGCCTGCTGTCCGAGCTGGGCACCGCCAAGGCGGACGGACGGTACTCGAAGCTGCTGGTGAACCTGGCTCGCATTGAGGTGCTGGTCCTCGACGATTGGGGCATGCATCCGCTGGGCGATGCTCAGCGCCGGGACCTGCTGGAGATCATGGAAGACCGCTACGGCTGCCGCTCCACGGTGGTGACCAGCCAGCTCCCCGTCGACACCTGGCACGACGCGATCGGCGACGCCACGCTGGCGGACGCCCTGCTCGATCGGCTGGTCCACAACGCCTACCAGCTCAAGCTCAAAGGCGAGTCGCGGCGCAAGCACAACGCGCTCGTCCCGCCGGCGGAGAGCCCATCATGAAGGTCCCGGTCGCGGCGCGCCGCCGGCGCCTACCCCCCACCCTGCAAGCCCCCCACCCCGGCTGTGGAATCTGCCCGGGTATGGAAAGCTCCGGGCCACCACCCACCCGCCTCCCCGGACCTTTCCACACCCGTTGGAAATCCCTGCCCGCCACTCACCCACCCCCGGGATTTCCACAGCTACGCACAGCCGCGGCGACGAGGTCACATACCCCCAGGAAGGGAAGAAGAAACATGACAGACTCCACAGGCGCCACCAGTGGCCAAGGCGGCCACTTCGATCAACCATGAGCCCCACTCGTCGCTACGCTCCGACAGGGTGGCCGGCTTCGATCGGAATGGGTGGCCGGCTTCGTCGGAATCCGCACTCCCGCCCCTGCCGCTCGTCCGGTCCCTCGCCTATTTCCTCCCCGTCATCGAGGAACTCCGCCTCAACCCGCCCGATCTCGGGTACCTGACCCTTCTACGGGCACGCATCGCCACCTCGACCTGATGACCGGAATCCTACGGAAACACATGACCGGCAACAACCTCTTCGCCGGCCTCACCTTCTGCCACTGCGGCGGCCGGATGTGGGTCCCCTCGAACACCCCGAAGTACGTCTGCAAGGCGTGCCGTAACAAGGTGCCGCAGGCGGACCTTGAGCGGGTCTTCCAAGAGCAGCTCAAGGCTTTCTTCCTCTCCCCGGAGGAGGTTGCGGGCGCCCTCTCTCAGGCGGACCAGGAGGTGCAGGCCAAGGTCGATCTCCTCGACGCCCTGCGGCGCGAAGCCGACCGCCTCAAGGCGGAAGCGGATGAGGTCTTCCGGCTCTACTTGGCGAAGGAGATCACCGCGCGGGCCTTGGGGGAGCGCCACCAGCCGATCGAGGACCGGCGGGTAGAGCTTGAGGCGGAGATCCCCCGGCTCCAAGGGGAGATCGACTTCCTGAAGATCCAGCACCTCTCCCGCGAGGAAGTGGTCTCCGAAGCCGAAGACCTGTACGACCGTTGGGAGGAACTCACCCCGCACGACCGGCGGGCCATCATCCAGGCCATCGTGGAACGGGTGACGGTGGGCAAAGACGAGATCGAGATCACCCTCTCTTGCCTGCTGCGCCCGCCGGAGCCCCCACTACCCCCGCCTCTCCAAGATGCTGGCAACTTATGCACGCATCCCCACCCTTGCGTGCATCATTTGTCATGTCACCCTGCGAGGACGGATTCCCCGCCCTGGCTACCCCGAGACGCCGACCTCGGTAGGGGAGCACCTGAAGAAGGCCCGCCTCGACCGGGGCCTCAGGCTCCGCGGCACGGCCTCCGCGATCGGCTGCTCCACGGCGAGCCTCGCCACGTGGGAGACGGGCGCTGCGGCGCCCACAGCGCGCTTCTGGCCCAAGATCCTTGGGTTCCTCGGCTACGACCCCCGGCCGGAGCCCGCGGGCTTTGGTGGGCAGATTAGGGCCGCGCGTGAAACTGCGGGACTCTCGCGAGCGGCGCTTGCCGGGCGGCTGGGGCTCGATCCCTCGACGGTCGGCGCCTGGGAGCGGGACGAAGCGCGGCGCCCCTCGCCGCGCATCCGGCGGATCTTCGAGCGCTGGCTTGCATCGCCCGCGAGACGCCGAGGGTGAGTGGCCTGACCGCCCGAGCCTCGGCGTAGAAGAGAGCGGCCAGCCGGGACAGCAGAGAGGAGTCAGGCGCGCGTGAGGCGGCGGAACTCGGGGACCTACTTCACGATCCACTCGCGAGGACCGACGAGTGAGCCACCGTTCTTTCAGAAGTAAGCTGAGGTTCACGCGATGATCTCGTCTTGCGCCAGGCGCTGGCCAGCCACAAGCACAGTTCGACCCCGGTCACGGCAAGGAGAAGGTCGAGCGCGACGCGCGCACCGATGAGGTGCTGCTCCAACGCGACGAACCCGTCGCCGAGGATCACGACCACAAGCTGGGTGGCGAACCAGACCAGAAGAAACACGTAGGGAGCAACGGAGCCAGCTCGCGCGCTCTGTGCCGTGACCGCGGCGCCGCACCATCCCACGACGCCCGCGAGGAAGAGCCACAGCATCCAAGGCCAGCGCCCGAAAAGAAAACTCCGCACGCGGCCAAAGCGCCAGGAGGAGTCGATGATCTCCTTGTGGGGGTGTTCGGCACTGAAGGGAAAGTTGCCGCGAGTGTGCGTGCGCGGCAACGCGAGTTCGTCCTCTATGCGATCGAGGGCGCGGACGATTGCGCCGGCATCGCGGAGGTAGAGCAAGGCGAGCCGCCGGCGCGAGAGGTTCCTCAGATAAGCGTGAATGGGATGGTCGGGGTCGATATGGGCGGACCACACGTCGCGCCGCGGCAGACCCCGCAGTTCCGCCGGGATGCCCAACTGCGCCAGGGCCTGGTCCGGCTCCGAACTTACAAGGGCCATGCCGGCGAAGACGGCGTGGTAGTTGTTCGCCTCAAGGAATCGCGCGCCAGTGCCGAGTGAGAAATGCCAGACGGCCGCCGCGGTCGCGATGACGAGCGCACCGGCGACCACGGCGCGCCGCAGCCAGCTCAGGTCCGGCGCGAGGAGTATGGGCAGCAGGCCCGCAAGAAGAACGCCGGGAAAGAGCGCGTACTGCATCTTGCTGAAGCCTGCGCAAAGCGCGAGGGCGAAAAGAAGATAGAGCCATGGCGCCGCGGTGTGGAATGGCGACTCTGAGAACTCGCGGCGGCGTGCCCCGAAGCGGCGAAGCCACAGGACGCATCCGGCGAGAGGAATCATGCAGGCCGGATCGGCATAGAAGCTGTTGAAGAAAAGGAGATATCCGGGATCAAGGAAGACGGCGAGCACGGCCACGGCGAAGATCGCGGAAAGGTTGTCGCTCACCACAAAGAAGACGAGGACTGCCATGAGGACCGTGAGCCAGGTCAGGCCCATTTGGCGTAACTCCATGCGGTCCGCTGCTCCCCAGGCGAAGTGCTTGGCGGTCCACGCCGCGAGCGCCGCGCTCGAAAAGAAATGAGTGAAGTCGGCAGGGACGGTGAGGTATTCGCATTGAACGAAGAGCCCCCGCGCTCGCGGTGCATCGAGGGGTTCGAGGCCGGCCGGTTGGGTTACCCGGAAGAAATCGCCGTTATCCGCCACTCCGACGCAGGGACTCTGCGCAAGCGTCGTCGCGCCGTAGCCCCCGCCGAGCAGCAAGAGCCCAAGCGCCGCCACGCACAGGCCGCGTGAGAGGCGACGCCTCCGAAACGCGCGTTCTTCTCCAGCAGCTCCAGGCAGGTTTGTCATCGCGGCTGGCATATCCAAGCGCCACAGGATACCATCGCCCATCCGCAGAAGTCGGCGCTGCGCGCCGCTCAGCCACAACGCCAGCATCCGCCGTCCGCCGCGGCTCTCGGAGCAGGCGGCTCGGCCCGGACCATGGCACGGTCGCGAGCCGAGGTCGATCCGCCGCTCCAAGAGAGCCGCACCGCCGATGCTATGGGCAGGTGAAGTGCGTGTACCACTCCGTATTGATACCCTGGATGACGGGATTGTTGCTCCCAGGGAGGCCGTTGTTCACCGTGCCGAAGCCATTCGGCGAGTCGAGACCAACACAGGAGCCGGTCAGGCATCCGCTCGTCGGGCCGGTCGGTCCGAACACCAGATCGTACGAGCTATAGCCGCCATTGCCGCTGTACGACCAGACAAACCACAGCCGGGAACCCCAGTTAAAGACATTGGCCGCGTCGGTTGCGAAGCAGCTCGGCCTATTCATTGCGTCACTGCTGCCAGGCGCCCCCACGACACACCCCCACTCGCCCACATAGATTCGGTCGTGAGACAAGCCACTCAGGGACGCGATCGTGCCAAGCGCGGTCGCGACATTGGCTGGCTGCGAGGCCCATGAGGAGTAGGAGATGAAATCCGGCGCATTGCCGTCTTTCACCATCTGCGGGATGAGCGACGAGAGCACGCTGAGCGTGGTGACCGCCCGGTTGATTTCGACCGCGTGAAACACACGCAGGTTCGACGAGGCGTACTGCAGGCGCACTGCCTTCACTGCGGCTTGGCGCGTTTCGAGAAGCTGGCGATAGGGCGTGGGATTGGCGGGCCAGGCGCACGGTGGATTGGTCGCTGGGTAGTACTTGATTTGATTGTCAGCCTCCCAGCCGGTCAAGATAACTGTCTTGTTTTGGCTGCCATATCTCTCGTACAAGAGCGTCGCTACGGCGCCGTAGTCGGTGGCGATGTCGGCGACCTCGAAGCCCGTCGTGGCGCTCGCCGTGCCCGCGCACAACGTCTCCTGTTGAGCGGCGCTTTGGGTGGTCGCGGTCTGATTGGAGTACGGCCGAAACACGATGACGTCCAGATTGGGATTGGTGAAGATGGGGTCCAGCTGATTTTCGTACGCCAACTGCTGATAGACCGGCCAGATCTTCACGACCCGAAAGCCCTTGCTCACATCGTCGGCAGTGGACGAGGTGGTCGGCAGGTTGATGCTGTAGCCGGGGAGATCGGCGAAGCCTTCACCGATGCCCGGCGCTCGTACGGGTATGCATGGATTCGTGGAGAGCGCACTCGCCGCGGCACTCACAAGGAGCGCCAGTGCCAGGACGATGATGAAATGGAGCGCGGCCCTCGGTGTGCGCCTCGACAGACGCGGCCGATTGCCCGTTGAGTTCCGAGGTATTGGTTGCACGTTCATGATGTCCCTTTCTTCTGCGGCTCGTTGCCGCGAGGATTAGAGGAGCGGAGAAGCCCGCCAAGGGGCAGGCGTAGAAGCGCGGTCGCCTCAGAGAGAAGAGCCTCGCAGCTCCTCCCTGCGGAATGCAGCGTGAGGCATCCACACATCTCGGCACCGCGCTTCGGAACGAGTCGCTCTCTGGCGCCCGCTACCGCGCTTGCCTCTTGGTTCTATAGGTTGGAAATTACGGACGTGATGTGACCGGGCGAATGTGACAATCCGGTGACAGCCGCGAGCGGCAGGCGGTCGGCGGCGCGGCGACTTCTACCCCTGGGAGTCAGCAGCGCGCGTGGAGTTTCGCGATGGCCCGCACGGAATCGCGCCGGACGGTCGGCCCGGCCCGCCGGCATGCGGCGCCGATCTCGTCATGGCTGTAGCCGAGGAACCGGAGGAGCACGACGCAGGTCTGGCCCGTGGGCAGCGTGTCGAGGAGCGCCGCCAAATCCAGGCGGCGGTCGAGGGTTTCGTAAGCGGGCAGCGCCGCCCCGGCGAGCGCTTGTAGTTCGGCCGGATCAACATGAAGGACCCGCCGCTCGCGGTAGCGCTCGCGGATATGGAGGGCGCAGCGGCGGCGCAAGATGCCGAGGAGATAGCTCTCGGGAGTGTGAACCCCACTCTGCTTCGAGACGAAGGCGAGGAGTGCCTCCTGCATCACGTCCTCGGCGTCATGGGCAAAGATTCCATAGGCGGCGAGGATCGCCGCCATCGGCGCCCGGAGGCGGTCGAGGAAATGAGCCCAGGGATCGACCGGGACGTGCGTTCTCGGAACCTCAGTGGGGACAGGTGTGCTCACGCGCTCCTCGCTCTCTTTGGCAGGTGTTTTAGCGTACCGGCGAGTCATTGTCTAGGTGGCTGCATCGGGGCTTGGCGCACCCGCGACGAGAGGCGTAACCGGAGCGCAAGAGAGCAAAGCTCCGCTACTAATCCGTCTCCCAATCCGGCAAAATTCCTAACTCTCTTCATTAGTGGGGTTTGCTCTCGATCGGGCGGCGAGCGTGCCGCCCGATCCTTCGCCCCACGGAAAGGGACCGTATGCGTCACCGCACCGTTCTTGCCGTCCTCCTGGCCGCCTGCCTCCTTGCTCCGGCCGCACTCGCAGCCGCCCCGGCCCCGCCCCAGCCCGCCCCGGCCGTCTCGCTCTGGGAGGCGGCCGTGACCCAGGTCCGAGGCTTCCTCGTGAGCCTGCTGCCGCAGCCGGAGCGTCCTCTGAGAGCCCATCGGCCGGGGCCGCCCGGCGCCCAGGCGGACAACTGCAGCAACATGGACCCGAACGGCCACTGCCTCCCGTAGCGCCCCTCCCCCTCTTTATACGGGCGCGCAGCTTCCCGACGCCGGCACTCCCCGTGCCGGCGTCTCTTGCGGATGTCACAAAAGCCTGCGCTGGAGCAACCTAGAAGATATAGGCGGAAGCGTTCAACAGTATTGTCTATATCATGGAGGGAAGCATGGGCTGGCATCTTTCGGCGGACCTCTTTCGACGGTTCCTTGAAGAGCGGGTCACGCGCCCGGAGCGCCGGAGAATCATCCACCATCTCATCGGCCAGTGCCCCGACTGTCTCGGGCTCGTCGGGCGGATCGTCGCCGAACGCGGCTACTGGTTTGGCGCGGCCGGCGCGGACGCCTTCGCCGAGCGCGACTATGCCGAGGCGTTCCAGGCCGCCTTCACGTTCACCGATCGGGCCGCCCGCCGGGTGGCCTTGGAGCGCCTGAGCGGGTGGGGCCACTGGTCGGCCCTCGATCCGCTCCTCCCGGACGAGCGGTTGCCGGCGATCCTGGAGCATAAAGACTGGCAGCATTGGGGACTCTTCCGGGCGATCCTTGACGCCGCGCGTTGGTACAGCTTCCGCGACCCGCGGGAGGCGGTGGACATCGCCGCCCTGGCCCTGGATGTGGTCGACCTCCTCGACGCCAAGGCGGTGGGCGGGGAAGCGGCGGCCAACGATCTGCGCGCCAGGGCCTGGGCGCTCCTCGGCAACTGCCGCCGGCTGGCGTCGGATCTCGAAGGCGCCCGCAGGGCGATCGCAGAGGCGTGGCGGTGGAACGAGGAGGGCGCGGGCGATCCCCTCGACAAGGCCCAGATCTACAGCTTCGACGCTTCCTACGCGACGACGGTCGGCGAGTTCGAGGCGGCCGAGACGATTCTCGAAGACGCCCTCGCCATCCACCGCGCCACAGGCGACGCCCACCTCCAAGGCCGGACGCTCCTCCAGATGGGCGTCGCGATCGGCTACGTAGACCCGGAGAAGGGCATCGCCCACGTCGAGCACGCCCTGCAACTCATGAATCCGGTGCGCGAGCCGCGCCTCGAACTCTGCGCGCAGCACGCCTTGGCGCACTTCCTTGCCGACGCCGGCCGGCCGCAGGATGCCCTCGCGGTCCTCGACCGCGCCCGGCCCCTCTACCGGCAATTCCCGGACGAGTGGGCGCAGATCAGGCTGCATTGGCTCCAAGGGCGGATCGCCCACGCCTTGGGGCAGTTCAGCGAGGCGACGCACATCCTCCGAAAGGTGCAAGATGATTGCGGTGCCCAGGATCTGCACATGGAATTCCTCATGGTCTCGATCGATCTGGCGGAGGCCCATGCCCTCCTCGGCGAGACGGCCATCGCCGGCCGACTGCTCGCCGACGTGACGCCGGTCATGACGGGCTGGAAGCTCCACCGGAACGCCCTGGCCGCCTGGCTCATGTTCCAGCAGGCGCTTGAAGTCCGCCGCGACGCGGACGCGGTGGCCGCACTTTTCGCGCGGCTCCGCCTCTACTATCGTCGCAACTGGCATGTGCCAGGCGCGGAATTCTCGGTCGAGGGACCGGGCGCATAGAAAAAAGCCCCACGCGCAAAGCGTGGGGTGAAGCATTGTTCGATAGCAGCAGCCGGCTACGCCGTCGTGAGGAGCCGCGAGACCCGCCGCTCCAGAGTGACTCGCTCGTCGGCGTGCGGGATCGCGCGGGCAAGGGCGGTGCCGCCCTGGACGAGCTGCCAGAGGGTGCGGGCGCCGCCCTCCTCGCTCTTCGCCAGATCGATTACCCGCTCGCCCTCCCGCTTCGTGAAGTCGTGGGACCTGAGCCACCCGAGGACTTCCTCGTCCGAGCCTGCGATCTTCTTCCGCGCCGCCCGCGCGAGCTGGGCCTCCGCGTCCACGACCGAGGACTCGTGTCGCCGGCTGCGTAAGGGCGCGGTATGTTGGCGGCGAGGCCGCGTTTTTGTTCTTGCGTAGATAGATGAGCTAGAGCTCAACATCATCGTCGCGCGCGTGCGCGCGAACCCGCTCGACAAGATTGATGGGAGAGAATGAGGCGGAGAAAGGACCCGCGAGGGGCGAGGCTCATCTTCGCCAAGACCCCTCATCCCCTCGCGGCTGGCCTGGGCTGACTGACTGCCCAACCAGCGCCAGTATGCTCGGTTCGGGCGCCAGTGTCCAGGCCGTTTCGCGACGATGGCCTGTGACTGCCGCCGCTTCATCTGCGATCTCTGCCGCCAAGTGGTCTATGTGTGCTCCGACTGCGACCGGGGCCAGCGCTACTGCTCGCCGAGGTGTAGCCAGGCAGCGCGGCGGCGCACCTTTCGCGAGTCAGGGCGGCGCTTCCAACAGAGTCGCGAGGGACGGTTCGCGCACGCCCGACGTCAGGCGGCGTACCGTCAGCGGCGGGCGCTACCAGCGACAGCAGAAGTGCAGAAAGTGACGCAACAGGGTAGCCCATGGCAAAGGGTGTCTGACACCCTGGCGGCATGCAGATCTGGTCCTCGTTGCCCGCCGCTGCTACCGATCGCGAACCGGGGCTGCACGTTCTGTGGCCGGCCGTGCAGCGAGTTTCTCCGCGACGACTTCTGGCGCTCGCGCAAGCGGTACCGTCGTGTGCCGAGGCGCAGCGATGATCTCACCCGAGTTGGTGGCCCAGATTCGCCGGCTGTTCACCGTCGAGGGCTGGCGACGCAACACCATTGCACGCCATCTTGGCGTCCACCACAGCACCGTACGCCGGGCGCTGGCGCGAAGTGGATTGTCGCTGGTGGCGCCACGGTTGCCGCGGCTTTCGCGACTGGACCCGTTCGTGCCCTGGTTGCGCGAGCAGCTGGCGCGCTATCCCAAGCTGGCGGCGAGCCAGCTCTACGAGATGGCGAGCCAGCGCGGCTATCGCGGGGGACCGGATCACTTTCGCCACCGTCTGGCGGAGCTCGCGCTACGTCCGCGCCAGACGCCCGAGGCGTTCTTCGAGCTGCGCACGCTGGTCGCCGAGCAAGCGCAAGTGGACTGGGCGGACTTTGGCACGCAGCGGGTCCAAGGCGGACGGCGCCGGCTGCTGGCCTTCTTGATGATCCTGAGCTATTCGCGCTGGCTCTTCGTGCGCTTCTTCTACGATGCCCGGCTGTCGAGCTTCTTGACCGGACATGTCGAAGCGTTCATCGCTTTTGGCGGCGTCCCGCGCCGCCTGCTGTACGACAACCTGAAGAGCGCCGTGCTCGAACGCCGAGGCGAGGCGATTCGCTTGCACCCGCGGCTGCTCGCGCTGGCGGACCACTACCGCTTCGATCCGCGGCCGGTTGCACCCTACAGGGCCAACGAGAAGGGACGGATCGAACGGGCCGTGCGCTTCCTACGGACCGCCTTCTTCCCCCTGCGTCACGGCTGCGACCTCCAAACCCTCAATCGTGAAGTCGATCGCTGGTGCGGCGAGGTGGCTCCCGGCCGCCCATGGCCGCAGGACCGCCGCCGCACCGTCGCGCAGGCCTATCGCGAGGAACGAGCTCATCTGCAGCCCTTGCCCGGGGAGCCCTTCCCCTGCCACGAGCTCGTCACTGTCACGGTGCGCCGGACCCCTTACGTGCACTTCGATGCCAACCGCTACTCGATCCCTCATGACCGCATCGACCGCGATCTGACGGTGTTGGCCGAGCGCGAGCAAATCCGCATTCTCGACCGCCATGATCTCGTTGCCAGTCACCCTCGCTGCTGGAGCAAAGGGCAGGTGGTCGAGGATCCCCGCCACCTCGAGGCGCTCTGGCAAAGCAAGCGACAGGCCCGCCTGCACCGCGACCAGGATCGTTTGCTGCGCGCGGTGCCTCGAGCCGAACAACTCCTCATCGCCCTCGCCCAGCGCCAACGCCGTCTCAAGACCGCCGTCGACCACCTCATGCGCCTGCTCGACGAGCACGGCGGCGAAGAGCTCGACGCGGCCATCGCCGAGGCACTGGCCGCCGGCTCGCCGCATCCCGACGCGGTACGCCTGGTGCTCGACCGTCGCCGGCACGCCCGCGGCCAACCGCCACCCGTGCCCGTCGCCTTGCCCGACGACCCGCGGCTGCGCGAGCTCGTCGTCACGCCCCATCGGCTGGCCGACTACGATCACCAGGCCGACAATCCAGAGGACAAACACGACGACAGCGACGAGCCGGACCCGCAGAAGAAGGAGTCATGAGCGACCTCGAGCGACAGGCCCAGCAGCTCAAGCTTCACGGCTTGCTGGCTCACTGGCAGCAAGTCCACGATCAACCCTGGCTCGTCCAGCTGCTCGCCTGGGAGGAGCAAGAACGGGCTCGCCGCGGCCTCGAACGGCGGCTCCGCGATGCCCGCATCGGCGTCTTCAAGCCCATCGCCGATTTTGACTGGACTTGGCCCAAGAAAATCGACCGCCTCCAGGTCGAAGATCTCTTCCGTCTCGAATGGCTCGCGTCGGCCACCAACATTGTCCTCGTCGGTCCCAACGGCATCGGCAAGACGATGATCGCCAAGAATCTCGCCCACCAGGCCCTCGTCGCCGGCGCTACGGTCCGCTGTCTGACCGCTTCTGAACTGCTCAACACCCTCGCCGACCAGACCACTTCCACCAGCCTGCAACGCAAACTCACTCGCTTCTGCCAGCCGCAGTTGCTGGTCATCGACGAGCTGGCCTACCTGTCCTACGACTCGCGCTACGCCGACTTGCTTTTCGAGGTCGTTTCCCGTCGCTACCTCCAGCGCCCACTTCTGATCACGACGAACAAAGAATTCTCCAAATGGAACGAGGTTTTTCCCAACGCGACGTCCGTCGTTACCCTGATTGATCGTCTCATCCATCGATGCGAGATCATTAACATGGATGGCGAGTCCTATCGTCTCAAGGAGTCCAAGGAGGAAGCTCGCCGTCGCGCCCTGCAACGCGCCGCTCGTCGCCCCGCGGCTGCTGGTAACCGCCGCGGCTCTTGACCGCAGGACTGCTGCAGATGACTCGCCAGATCTACCTGCGCACCATCATCGAGCTCTACCTCGCGCAGCCGGACACTCCGACGAAAGCGAAGCGCGGCGACTGGGCCATCGCCGCCACCTTTTACCAGCTGAAGTTGCCCCGGTTCCGTGGACACCCCATCATTGGGGGGAGAGGAGTCCACGATGCCGCAGAGACACCGAGCGCCGTATGCCCCTGAGTTTCGCCGGCAGATGATCGAGCTGGTCCGGTCGGGACGGGATCCCGAGCAGCTGGCCCGCGAGTTCGAGCCGTCGGCGCAGGCGATCCGCAACTGGGTCGCGCAGGCCGATCGGGACGAGGGTCGCCGCGAAGACGGTCTGAGCACGGTCGAGCGTGATGAGCTGCGCCGGCTGCGGCGGGAGAACCGCCAGCTTCGTGAAGAGCGTGAAATCTTAAAAAAAGCGGCGGCCTGGTTCGCTCGGGAGAGCGAGTCGATCCCGCGCAAGCCTTCGGATTCGTGAGGGCGAACCAGGCCATGCACGCAGTACGGACGATGTGCCGGCTGCTGGGCGTATCCTTCGAGCGGCTACTACGCCTGGCATCGGCGGTCGCCATCGACTCGGGCACTGTCGGATGCAGCGCTTGGTGCCCGCATCCAGTCCATCCATGAGCACTCGCGGGGGACCTACGGGGCACCTCGTGTGCGAGCCGAGCTGGCTGCCGAGGGCCAGCCAGCAAGCCGCAAGCGAGTGGCCCGCCTGATGCAGGCCGCCGGGCTCGCAGGAGTCAGCCGGCGGCGCCGGTTCGCGACGACCACGCGGGATCGCCAGGCGCGGCCGGCTCCCGACCTGGTCGACCGCAACTTTGCCGTGAGCGGGCGCGATCAGCTTTGGGTGGCCGACATCACCTACATACCGACCTGGGCAGGATTTCTGTATCTCGCCGTCGTCGTGGACGCCTGGAGCCGCCGCGTGGTGGGCTGGGCGATGGCGACCCACCTGCGCACCGAGCTCGTCCTGGAAGCCTTGGATATGGCGCTGTACCAGCGGCAGCCGTCAGAGGTGATCCATCACTCGGATCAAGGCACGCAGTACACGTCGATCGCCTTCGGCCTGCGCTGCCGGCAGGCCGGGGTGCGGCCGTCGATGGGTTCGGTGGGCGATTGTTTCGACAACGCCCTGTGCGAGAGCTTCTTCGCCACGCTCGAGTGCGAGTTGCTGGACCGTCGGCCGTTGCACACGCAGAGCGAGGCCCGGATGGCGGTGTTCGACTTCCTCGAAGGCTGGTACAACCTTCACCGTCGGCACTCGGCCCTGGGCTACCTGAGCCCTGTGAATTTCGAGAAGAAGCGAGCCGCCGCATGAGTTTCCGCGGTGGCGTGCGCGCGCTACGCGCCTGGCCCTTCCACCCAACGCAAGCATGGGCTATGGAAGGTGCCGAGCCAGCGGAAACCGCGGACCAAACAGGGGCCGCCCGTGTCGCTTCGCTCCACTGCCCCCGCCCGCCGCGGCCCCCGGTCCGCCGTTCCCGCTGCCCCTTGGAAACCGGCTCCCGGCCCCCCACGCGCCCGCCCTCCACCGCCCACCCTCGCCGCTTTCCACACCTCCACACAGCCCCGGCGGCTAGGTTCCATATACTCTTTGGTCTGGAAGGAAAGACGAACCCACCCCAGGCTACGTCAAACCCAAGCCATTTACTGTCCACCGAACCGGGGCAGGTCCAAGCGGAGACTGCCACTCGAAATCGTCGCTCACGCCATTCGACTCACCACTGTGCGCCGATTCGGGCGCGGCGGCGACCCGCTTGAATCCGTCCACTCCCTCGCCTACTACCGCAGCGCCCTCGACAGCCTAACTCCTGACACCCTCGAAGCCAGCTTCATTGCTCTCACCGCGTTCCGACACTCACGCCTGCTCGGCGAACTCAAGTAGGCCCTGCCGCGCGCCAGGGGAGGCACCCGGACCCAGGGAAACGCGGCATGGCCGCCAGGACGCCGCGCTTTGAGACCGCCATCAACAACTCGGTGTAGGCGGAGAGCCGAGGCAGTGCCTCGCGGATGAAGCGCTCGGGGGCGTTCCTCGTGTGCCGGATCTCGATCTCCTTCACCTCCCTTGCGCCCCACACGATGCGGTTGTCGCAGACGAAGTTGTAGAGGAAAGTCATGAGGCCGAAGCGGTGGGAGCCAACCTCGCTGTTCCAGACCATGAAGCCCCGGAAGAGGTTGCGGCGGATGCCATCCGCCTCGAAGGAGACCGGGTTCCGGTCATCCACGAGAAAGATGAAGACATCGCGGTCGGAGGCGTAGAGGGTCGTGGCCCGCAAGGGATTCGTGGCGGAGTAGCTTGCGGCCGGCACCCGCCAGCGGTCGTCATGGTTTAGCTCCTGCACGGCACGGATGACCTCATGATCGTAGATGCGGCCGTAGTCGGGACCGACGAGGCAGCGCAGTTCCCGCTTCGTGAGCCCCGGTCCCTTCTCTTCCTTCCGGCTCATGAGCTGGACTCTCTCGGGTAGGGCCAGGTGCCGGAGTCCGAGGTTCACCGCATGGGCGGCGAAGGCGGGGCCGGCGGGCACGGTCGCGATCTCCCTCACCCATTTGGCCGGTGTGTGCGAGATCGTGGCGAGCTGGCCGAGGCTCCAATGGGTGGGAGAGAGGACGCCCACATCCTCCTGTTCGAGGGTGAGGTCGCCGCCCGCCTCCTCGCTCCCGCGAGCGACGAGCGAGCGGTTCGGGACCGTAAGGACGCGGCTCTGGTGTGCCCGCAGAAACGTGGCCTGGTACAGGTCATCGAGCGACAGGTAGCGCTCGTCCTCGGGACGGGAGATCCACTCCCGATGGGCGCGGGTCAGGGTTTTCTCTGCGGTGAGGGCAGACATACGAATCTCCTTGCCGGCTCTGAGCCGGCCGTTTCGCCGCCATAGCGGCAGTTCTCGCGTTACAGAAGAGAGGGAGGGTAGATGATGCGGCGGGAAGGGTCAGGGCTCATCGAGCAACGCGATACGAGTGGACGCCTGGATCTCGGTCCGCACGATGAGCCGCGGTCGGCCGCCCACGCGATAGATTGAGATCACCCTGCCGCCATCGCGGAGGGACTGCTCGTTTTCGGCCCTATAGCCATCGGCCGCCTCGCCCCAATCGCCGGCCCGGTGCCGGCCGAGGAATTCAAGGAAATCGGCCTCCCTGGTGGTCAGGACCATTACCGTGCGCGGCGTGAGGGTCACGACTCCAAGGGGCACGAGGACGCGCGAAGGGGTCTCAGCTTGGCTTTCCATCGGAAGTCTCCTTGCCGGAGGTAACCGGCGGTCGGCGGCAACGCAGTGCCGCTCTTGGTTTACAGGGAACTCCGATCAGTCTGCCGGCGGGACGAGAGAGGGCAAAGACGGGGAAATGTGCCGGGGGCGGAAAGTCCTCGTGTTAAACTATGCGCACTGGCCAATTGAGTAAGACGCCTCTATGTGAGGATTTTGCATATATATGCTCTAGTTGCCGGTTCGATAGAGCGCACCAAAGGAGGCGCAAACTGCCACTAACAAATGAAACGAGACCTACGTTCGAGGACGCTGTGACGCGGCTTAACTCCCGCAATCTCGACACTGTCATGGAGATCAGTTGCCTGCTTTCCACGATCGAGTTCACGGGAGGCATGGGCTCACGGGTCTTTCCCCTCCTAAACAACGAAAAGTGTCGCCTATTCTCGGAGGCATTGGTTGCCAGCAAGGCAGCATCGTACAAGCCAGCCATGCTCTCATATGCCGATCTCACCTACGTCCTCAATGGTGCGACCTCAGCTCTTGACGACCCTCGCCTTGCTGAGGAGGTTGTAAGCGGCAAGCCTCGCGACGAAATGCTCTATGCACTGCAAAAATTTATGTCGCGCATGGCAAACATACAGATTCGCCAGCAAGAAACAAGATCCACTTCGACGGCAGGCCGTCTTCTTGCGCTGCTTTCAGTTCTGCCTCTGAAGCATATTGATCTCTTTCCCCAGGACGCTCGTAGTAGCGTGGCTCAGTTCGCAGCGAGTATTCCGGGGACGCTGGGCGCGAGCCTTCGAGACCTCGCTACGATCTACATGTTTGTATATTTGTGGCACCAGCGGTTGGGGGAGATCGCCACAAGCCTCTTCGACAGCATGGGCTTGACGATTCCAGGATTTGCAAGGAAGGATCGCCAGGCGTGGATTATTTCAAAACTGATAGAGTTTCCACGACCTCTTCGCGACTATATCTATTTCTCCCACAGGTCACTGTCAAGTCTCCTGAAGTGCCGGGTCTCGGAGGCGGCATTCTCGGCATTTATCTCATTGTTTGCACGGCCAATCCGCGACATCAGGGAAGAGGCCCAAAAGCCCGCGTATATGATTGGACCGGTAGGCTGGCGTCTGAGCCCTCTCGAGCGCTACCCAATAGTGAGCATCGATAACGGGGCGAGGGATACTGAAAAGCGCTTTATGGTCTTAAACGTTCGCACGTTCGCTCGTAGCTTTGGCGACGTCCTTCACTTTGGTCTACAGGAACGCTTCGGCCAAGCGTATAACAACGCGAGGGGTGCGGCGCAAGAAGTGTACATAAGGCTCATGGCAAAGGAGCGCCTGCCGGGAACTGTCGTCATTCCAGAAGTTACCTACCGCTCTGCCCAAGGTGAGAGGAAGGGTCCGGACTGCTCGATCGTCGAGGAACAGAGCCAGCGCCTGATTTTAGTAGAGGCGAAGGCTCGCAGGGTCTTGGCAGAAACCAGGTTTACGATGAGTGAAGAGATATTTGACGCAAACTTCCAGCAGGTCTACGACCTGTTTCTCAAGCTGCGAGATAAGGCAGCCGACTTGTATGCAGGGATTCCTGAGTATTCCACATATCAAACAGCTGTCGATACGACAAAGAACGCCCATCCGATCTGTGTGGCGGTGGTTGGCGAGTCAGTATACATGATGAACGAGCTGATCCGTTACAGAGCGCGCACTGAAGCCGACCATCCACTCAGGGACTATCCATGGGTTTACTGCGTGATGTCGATGGAAAGCTTCGAGTTGGCTCTGGAGATCGCGGCTTCAGAGGGGTTGTCGCTGGCGCAGATCCTAGAAGAGTTTTGGGAAGATGGCGCGAGCATGGAGCCCAGCAGCAGTATGTCAGATAGCTTTCGAGGACGTTCAATCAAGCAAGGCTCATCGTTCGCCGCATCATTTCTGCAAAAAGCTGACATCGCAGCATCGGGAGAAATGGTCGCGGTGTAGTCGCATCTCTGATAATCCAGCAAAGCCCATCAGCCGACCTGCCTCGCAGTGAGGGGGCCCCCGGCAGGGCCTACGAAGCAATGCTCAGACTACGGTGACTCCTCTTGACATTGAGTCTTGCAGTGGCTTTACTCAAGAGCAATGATCGCGTTCACCGAGTACATCGCGACCGAGGCAGAGGATATGGACGCATGGCTCTGCATATGCGGCAACCGCCCTGATTTCGACGGCTTCTATCCGTGCGACCGCGATGGCAACGAAATGGAACCGGTGGCGGGATGGGAGGATCTCTACGTCTGTGCTCGGTGCGGGAGGATTATCAAGCAGGACTCCCTTGAGGTCATCGGCCAGAACCCTCACTTCAAGATGCTCGACTGAGCGCGCTCGGAATGCGCGGCGCCGCTCCTTTCCTCAACGGATCTCTATCGCGGCCCCGAACTCCCGCAGGCGCTCCACGATCCCCTTCACGAGTTCCCGCTTCAAGCGGGTGTGGTGCGGGATGGTCGTCACAAACTGCCCCGTCGTGGTCTTCACGCGCCAGTGCTTGCCGCCTGGCGTAAGTACAAAACCAGCTCGTCGTGCGAGCTGTTTCAGATTGTCTGCGGAACAGTCGCTTGCCCTAACGACCTCCCTTCGCGCCATGCGGCAGGACGAGGGTGATCTCTCTATCGACCGCGCGGACGGGATAGGCGTCGAGCTGCTGCGCCATTTCGATGGACGGCAGGTAGGTGGGCATATAGGCGAGGTACTTCGCGGGAACCTCGAAGCAGGTGCGGATGGCGTCGTTTATCATGTCGAGCAGTTCCGAGAAGCTCTCGGCTTGGGTCTGCGCGCCGGGGATGGAGATCACGGATGCCACAAAGCCGCCGTCGGTCGAGCGGGCAACCTGTACTGCAAGCTGCTTCGGAAACGCAGCTCGCATGCGCTGGATCTCAAGTTGAGCTTTCTTGGAGAGCTTCATACGCCTCATGATACCTGGGCGTACCGCAGCGTCAAGAAGCAGCTCATGGGAGCTTCATGTCTTCGAGAAACGACGGGTCTGGACGCCAGGACCACCCGGCCCTAAACTGAAGTGATGAGTACGCCTAAACTATCAAAGCGAGACGGCGCACTCTGGCGTGCCTACCTCGAAATAGTACGCGACCTGACACCGTTGGTAGATGGAGCGACGGCCAAGTCACCTGGCATCCGCGCGCCGTTCAAGAGATGATCTGGTACTCCAGCCTGAAGGATACCCCGCGAAACCGCGCGCTTGTTTCCGAATGGCTCATGGACAACGCGAGGAGTGCAAGCCCTGCGTGAGGCTGGCTTGACGCGAGGGACCAGCTTGGCGACAGTACCCTTAAATTAACGCCTCCGGTCTGTATGAGCACCGAGCCACACAGAAAGCACCACACCAGGCCGCGCCCGCCTGGCAAAGAGAGGCGAACCGACGACGCCCCATCGCCGTTACCGATATAGCCCTGCCTGGATTCTCTGCAGAATCTCGCGCGATTGCGCGTAAATCTGCTGATACGAGCTTTGTGTTATGTGCCTGTTGTAGCAATGCACCTGGTCCAGGGCTAGTGCCATGGAAGTTCCGTTGGCGGCCGCCGCGCTTTTTGTGACAAGAAGCGCGAGCTTAGGTGACAGTGGATAATAGAACTCAAGATCGACAGGCTCCTGGCCCGGTGAGGCGTAGGTATTGATGATAGGCTGATCACCAGTAATGAACGGTGTGTCGGTTGGATTATCCAGAAAGATCAGGCGCCAAGCATCGTTCTGAGCGTAAATGACCCAGCCAGTATTGCTTGCGTATATGTGCCTCAAGATTCTCCAAACGTTCGCGACGCGAACTCCGCTGACTTTGTCGCCGAGAGCCGCCACGATGGCCTGCTGCATTCTGGCCGTGCGGGTGTACTGTACGCACACAAAGTAGATGAAGTCCAGGCGAGTGTCGTCATTCGTAAAGAAGCTCGCATCATGAGCGAGTAGCGACTCCAGTAAACCAACCGCCTCTGACTCGATCTTGGCGTGAAAATCCTCCTCAAAATTATGAAGTGCTGCGTCTATGATCTCAGTGCCTTGCGTGGCGTTCAGACCCGCCTGGTCCAGCACGGCATGTAGTCTATTTGGCAATGTCAAAAATGCGATCCAGCCCTGATTGACTTCTCTCTGAATAGGCCGTTGCGTTCGTTGAATTGTAAGGGCCTGGATGAAGGCTACCTCTTCGGGTGTCAGTGGCTCCGGCTTATAGAAGTCTCGCCAGTTAGCGACTCCGTCTAAGCTGGGCGCAAATATCTTGCCGTCCCTGAGGCAGAAGATCTTGCCACCGCGAGTCCATGCTTTTAGGTAGCGTTGCCACACATCATGGTGCTTCCTCTTCTTTTTCGTCACGACGGTCCTCTCTCTGCTACGGAGAAGGCTACGACCAACGAGCATGGAAGTAGGTGTGACCAGGCTGCGACTCCACGGGGCCACCGGTACTTCAATATCTCCCGCTGTTCAGGGGTAGGCTTGAACGGCATGACGAGAGCCTAGCCGCGTTCGCGGACCGAAGCAACTTCCCAATGCGGCACATTGCACCTCCTTGGCGCCGTCAGCACTTCCCCAGCCTCACCGCGAAGCAAATAGTCAACGCCCTCATACGAGCTGGCTTCGCCGAGCACCGGCAACGCCGGACAAGACATCTGCTCCTCGTCCAGCCCGAGCGGAAGCTCTGCACTGTCGTGGCCATGCACCATGGGGATCTCCCTCGGGGCACGGTGCGGGCCATCATTCGCCATAGCGGCATGACTGAGGAGGAGTTCAGACGACCTCCTGTAACCATTCTCGGTCGGAGGTGCGCTCCTCTGCATATCGCAATGTCCAGCGATGCTTTCCCCCTGAAGGGGCTTTTATGATAGCCTGTAGTAAACAGAGCGCTTCCGCTTTATTGTACCACTCGAACGCGATGCCATTAACATGGTCATTCGTGTTCTGCGAATAGCGGTTGAGGCGCCAATACTCCCGCACTACCTGCACTTGCTTATGAGTCCCGCCAAGGCCTTTCGCGATGCGCTGAGGAGCGGGGGCGGGTGGAACCTCATGACGCCTCTGAAGCAAGAGTCGCGGCTCTAGGCTAAGGCTAGGAGGCATTCCGACAATCGGCGATCTTCGATCTGCCGCTGTTCCTTACACGGCACACATCTCTTACTTGGTGTCGTCCGCCAGTCCTCTATCCTGTACGAGCGCGTGAAGCCTGCGGAGTTTGTCGATCAGATCAAGCATCTGGGGATCATGACTCTGGATTCCGGTTCTAACGTCCTCTACAGTGCTCCACATCTTAGGAAAGTCGACGCCTCCCGGCTGGCGCTGAAAGGGTTTCGCGGCGTCGATATTGACTTCCCTGCTCTTGAGGGTCGAGTTCGATCCTGCGACAGCGAGGATAAGGCGCTGGATTTCGAGATCACGCGCCCGGAACCAGGAAATGGCGCGAAGATTGAAGGAAACGAGCATCCTGGCCGGTTCTAACCATCCTTGGGGTGTCGCCTGCGCCTGCTGGGACAAGCGGAGCTTCTCCCGGTTCAGTACCTCCCGCTGCTTCACGAACTCCTCTTCGGAGATAAGTTCCCGGACCCGCATGAGGGTGAGGTTGTCGAGCTGCCGCAGGACCGCAGCCATGGCCGCGTCTGCTGAGCGCTGTCCCACGGCATCGAGCGAGGTCTCTTCCCCTGCCGCCTCTTCGAGACGGGCGAGCACCCAGCGATGGACCTCCTCGGGGATAGATAGCTCCGAGATGAACTTGAGGATCTCCCCTTCGAGCTTCGGAAGAGAGATAGCCGGCTCCTTGCAGCCGGGACTCCTTTTGCGCGTGCAGTGGTAGCAGACAAAGTGGAGACCCGAGGGTTTCTCCTTCTCCTTGGCGGTCACCGCGCAGCCGCAGACGCCGCAGCGGATGAGGCCGGTGAACGCGAAGGCGCGCTCCTTCGGCCGCGGACGGTTCGGGCGACCGAGAAGCGCCTGGACGCGCTCGAACTCGTCGAGGGTCACCATGGGCTCGTGCTTGCCGGGATACGTTCTGCCGTGGCGCTCGATGACCCCCGCATAGAAGGGTTCGCCGAAGATCTTGTAGAGGGCGCCGAGGGTGAGCGCCTTGCCGCCGGTGCGCCTGCGCTTCTTCGTGCGCAGCCCCCATTGGTCGGTTGCGATCTCAAGGACTTGGCGGGGCGAGTACGTGCCGGTGAGCATCAAGTCCCACATGCGCCGCATCAAGGGGAAGCGCTCCGGGTCAGGGATGATCGTGCGGCTTTCCCGGTCGTTCAGGTAGCCGGTCGGGGCCATGTTGGGGAGCCAGCCCTTTTCGAGCTTGGTGCGGATGCCGCGGCGGATGTTCTCAGAGAGGGAGTCCACGTAATACTTGGAGTACCCGAAGATGATCGAGAGCATGAACTTGCCCTGCGGATTGTTCTCGAAGGTCAGGGTGGCGAACTTCAGGTCTTTGAGCGAGCCCTTGTCCAGGAGGAAGATGATCCGGCCGCCGTCCACCGAGTTCCGGGCCAGGCGGTCCGGGTGCCAGGCGACGACGCCATCGGCCTCCCCTTTCTCGACCCGCCGGAGCATCTCCTCGAAGATGGGGCGGCCTGGCGCCTTCGCGCTCATGGACTCCTCGAAGGTCGCGACGATCGCGTCGCCGGTCCAGCCGGCGGCAAGGCGCGCCATCTCGCTCTTCTGCGACTCGATCGAGAGCACCTGGCGGTCTTCGGCCTCAGAGGACTTGCGGCAATAGAGGAAGTATTTCATGACGGGGTGGGTGGATGAGCTGGCGGATTGTCTATTTCCTCGGGCAGGCGCTTGGCAAGCGCGAGGTACAGGGTGACGAGCTGCGAAGCGCGGTGACGCGCATCGGCAAGCGAGATCTCCTCGTTGAAGACTCGCTTCCAGATCGCCACGAACTCCCGCAGGTCATCGTCCTTGAGTCGCATACGCGAGAGCGTATGCCGGGGGCACGGCGGGCGGCAGAAGGCGACCTGTTCCGCCCGCGGAAGATGAAATCAGTCATTGCGTGATTTGATAGGGTTCGACCTTCGGCCTTTAGGCTACCTCCAGGAGAGAAAAAGGCAAGCGGGACTCCGCCTGCGGAACGCGGCGCTCTCTTTGCCGATTCCAGCCGGACACCGAGAATCCATGCCGTGCTTCATCGCTTCGCAAACAAGATCATTCAGGGCGACTGCCGCGAGATACTCCCGCGGCTTCCTGCCGAGTCCGTCGATCTCCTCCTCACCGATCCGCCCTACGGCATGCGCTACCGCTCCCGCGCCGGCAGCCGCCCGATCGTGGGCGACGCCGATCTTTCCTGGTTCCGGCCCTTTATCCGAGAGGCGTACCGCGTCCTCCGGCCCAATACCCACGCATATCTCTTCTGCAACGAGTATGGACTCGCGACTTTCCGAGTGGAGATGGCCGCCGCGGGCTTCAAAGTGAAACGCCTCCTCGTGTGGGTGAAGGACCAGCACACGGCTGGCGATCTGGGGGGCGACTACGCGAACCGCACTGAGTATCTGCTCTTCGGCCACAAGGGCCGCCGGCTCTTGAATGGCCACAGGGACTCGAACGTCCTCTTCTTCAAGCGCGCCGGGCGGAAGCGGGATCACCCCACGGAGAAGCCCGAGGACATGCTCCGCTACCTCATCGAGAAGAGCAGCGCGCCGGGCGAGCTGGTCCTTGATCCCTTCGCCGGCTCCGGCACGACTTGCCGCGCCGCCAAGGATCTCGGCCGTCGCTTCCTCGGGATAGAGATCGATCCGAAGTATGTGGAGATCGCGCGGCGGCGGGTCGCCGATCCGGCAAAGTTCCGGCAAGCGGCATGAGAACTTGCCCACTCATTCGAACACCACCGGCTCAAACCTTCCAAACCGCGTTTCGACCGACTCCTTTAAAGCAAGAAGAATAGTTTGCCGCACCTCAAGCACATGGGGCATGAAGCCGGCTTCGAGCAGGATGGACTTGTCGCGAAGGGTGATATGAGGGAAATCAGCCACCCATGCGAGTTCATCCTTGCGCCTCTCGGGGATTGTGCCATCTCCATGAGCGAAAAGGTTGCGCAAAGGCTGTAGGCGCAACACCTCCTGCCACGGGCTGTCGATCGTTTCGCCGCATAGCTCAGCAACCTTCGCTAGGTAGATTCGCGCCCGCCTCACGCCACTGCCGTGCAGGTCGGAAACCTTGACCTTGAGGTCTGCGGCAGTGGCTACCTCCCGGCATAGTTCATACAGGCAATGCTCGAAGGTCGCCCATACTACCAAGAACGCAGCCGCCCTCTGAAGAGCGGGGAAGTCTGTAGAGAAAAGGGTTTCAAGATGCCATGATTCTCCGTCGAGGCCATGAATCGTGTGATAGAAGCGGCCTTCCGCCTCTATCAGTTGCCAGCCTGACTCCTTTAACCTTCGGAGCTGATAGGCGGCACTGTCTTCCATCGATGTGACGTAGCCGTGAAGGATTTCATTGTCCCAAAGGGCCTCGATCACAGGACGGATTGGGCCTGAAGGCATTTTAAGTATTATGGGCATCCTGAGGAATCCTCAACCCTGATCGCAAGTAGCTAACCCTCCGCAGAGGGTAGAGGGAAGGGAAGATAACGGGAAGCGCTTGCGCGCGTCAAGAACAGCGAAGATGCAGGAATGTTCCGCTCGCGGCAACATGCGCTCCCTTGGCGGTCTGGTCCTGCCCGCTACCCTTGGAGCATGGCTTTCACCCGCGCCGTCTTCGATCATCACTCGACCGCCTTGGGCTACCATCGTTGGCTCCCCGTACGCATCCGCACCTACCTCATGGAGACCCGCGGCCTCTCCGATGACGTGATCTGCCGCCACCTCCTCGGCTGGAACGGGTTCCGCATCACGATTCCCATAAAGAACGGAGACGGCGCGATCATCTCCTTCCGCCTGGCCCGAGACCCCGAGGACAACAAATCTCCCAAGATGCTCTCGACTCCCGGCAGCCGAGTCGCCCTGTACGGCCAGGAGTTCTTCCGCGACCAGCCGGAACGCATCGTGATCTGCGAGGGCGAGTATGACCGCCTGGTGCTTGAGACGCACGGCTTCCATGCGGTGACCTCTACCGGCGGTGCCGGCGCCTTCCTCGGGGAGTGGGCCAGGCTCTTCTTCGGCATCCCCGAGGTCTACGTCTGCTTTGACCTGGACGAGGCGGGTAAGAACGGTGCCGAGCGGGTGGCCCGCCTTGTCCAGCATGCCCGAATCGTGACCCTCCCCGCCGAGGTGGGCGACAAGGGCGATCTCACCGACTACTTCGTCCGGCTGAAGCACACCGCCGCGGACTTCGAGGCGCTCCTGCGCCAGGCCGAGCCGCTCTCCGAGGAGCGGATCGAGAAGAGCTTGCCGCCGTCTCCCTATCCGGCGCTCTCGCCCTCCGGGTACAAGCGGGTGCAGGACGCGAAAAGACATGTCCCCATCGCCGAGGTCGTGGGCGCCTACGTGAAGCTCATGCCGGCCGGTCGCGTCCTCATGGGCCGCTGTCCCTTCCACGACGACCGCCGGCCGTCGCTCGCCGTCTTCCCTCTTTCCGACACCTACCATTGCTTCGCCTGCGGCGCGCACGGCGACCAGATCGCGTTCCTCCGGGCCAAGGAGGGCTTGGGTTTCTTCGCCGCGCTCGACCGATTGGATAAATGGCGCCGGGCATGACGGAAGAGGAAGAGCAGAAGAGAGAGCGAGGCATCCCGTCTGCCGGCGCGGTCCTCCCCGGCGGCGTCGTGGTCGAGATGGTCTATGACCGCGAGGCCGGCACTACCGCTTTCGTGCGTTACGAGGCTGGGAGCTGGACCGTGGAACCGGCGATCGAGGTGGCCGCCGGCCGGCTCGTCCCTATGAGCCCCCGAAACAACCTCCTCGTGCATGACGTGGTGCTCTTTCCCTCGGCGCCCGAGGAGTACGGGACGGACGGCGAGCTGCTCGCGTCGGTCAGGCAGTTCATCCACCGCTACGTGGACCTCTCCCCGGCCTTCGAGGAACTCGCCGCTTCCTATGTGCTCTTCACCTGGCTTTACGATGCCTTCGAGGAGCTGCCCTACCTCCGTGTCGGCGGCGGCGAGGAAGCGCGGGATTCCGGTGAATAGCGCGGCGACCGCCAGCCTCAAGCGGATTGTCCCCGGCTGCGATGTTTGCGGACTTGGTCCTCGAGGTAGACGACGTAGGCAGGGTCGGGAGGCTGCTGCTGGAGTTCGTCGACGATGGGCAGAAAGTAGTGCAAGGAATGGATGACGATCGGCGTAGGCTGAGACCCGGCGGCCGGGACGCGGCGAGCGCAGCCAAGGAGGAGAGCGGCTTTGACGAGTTCGAAGGAAACCCCTGATTGCTGGAGTGCCAGGGCGAGGTCTCGATCGGCTCGCCGAGGATGCCGAGGGGTGCCGGGGAGTCGTTGATAGAGTGCCAGCACTTTTTGGGCGTAGGTCATGTGGTGTGATCGGAGGCGATGGTCAGGCGGGCTTGTGGCGCCTGCGGGTGGCGCGATCCTTGGACTTGCGGGTGGCGTCGTCCTTGGCTTCTTTGAGGCGGTAGGACCCGCCGTCGATCTGGACGATCTCGGCATGGTGGACGAGCCGGTCGACGAGCGTAACGACGCAGCTGGCATTCGGGAAGACCTCGTTCCACTCGGCAAAGGGCTTGTTGGTCGTGATCAGCGTAGATTTCTTCCCATAACGACGAGTGACCACCTCGAAGAGCAGGTCGGCGTGGCGATTGTCATAGGACAGATACCCCAGCTCATCGATGCCGAGGATCTGCGGCGAGCAATAACGCCTGAGTCGTCGTTGCAGCGACGAAGTGGCCTCCTGAGCGGCGAGGTCGTTGAGCAGTTCGCTGGCTGTGACGAAGAGGGCCGTGGCGCCACGCACCACCGCCTGGTAGGCGAGGTTCTGGGCGATCATGGTCTTGCCGATGCCGTTGGGTCCGACGAGAATGGCGTTGGCGGTCTCGTTGACCCAGCCCAGAGTGAAGAGGTCTTCGATCTGCTCGCGGTCGATCTTGGTCGGCCAGGCATAGTCAAAGTCGGCCATGGGCTTGAAGCGACCGATCCTGCTGTTGTGGATGCGACGTTCGAGGCTGCGCTGCTGGCGGCCGGCTTCTTCGCGGCGCAGGAGCTCCTCGATCCAGGGCGCGGTCGCGACCGCTTCCCAGTCGCTGAGCAGACCGTAAAAGCCGAGCTTTTGCGCCCGCTGGCGCAGTGCATCAGAGGCTGTCGCCGTCATCGGGGTTCTCCTCGGCCAGGGAGTCGTAGCTGGCCAGTTCATGGGGCCGCACGACCAGGTTACGGACGCGCGGATCGGCGGGGAGCTGGACAGGGAGCAGTGGCGGCGTCCCGAGCTGGCGCTGGTGGCGCTCGAGCACGAGGCGCACCGTATGGGGATGCGGCGAGCCTTTGTCGATGGCTTCGGTGATCGCGAGATCGAGCTCGGTGGCGCCGTAGTGGTCGAGCAGGCGTAACAGCGCTGCGGTCGCGCTGCCGAGAGGCGCTCCACGCTGTGCCAGCAGTCGATGAAGTTCCTGGCTTCTGGGCACCGCATGGTGCAGCCGGTCGAGACCGCGATGTTGAGCTGCGGCGGCGCGCTTGTGGCTCACCAGCGCCTCGAGGTGCGCTACGTCTTCGATCTGGTCCCTATGGCCGTAGCTGCGGGCGTGTGTCGCCACCACCTCGACACCGTCGAGCAGGCGGATCTGCCTGAGAGTGGCGACCGCCACCAGGGTCCGTCGGACGTGAGTGTGCGGCACCGAGTAATCGTTGCCGTCGAAGCGCGCATAGGGCGTCTTGCCCACCTGCACCGGCAGCCGCTCTTCCGTCGGGTAGGCCGTGTCGGGCAGCGCGAGGAGCGCTTGACGCTCCTGTGCAAAGGCTTCTCGCACAGTGAGCGTCGGCTCTTCCGGGCAACGGCGGTCGGCGGCCACTCCGTCGCACCATTGCGCGGCCTGGGCGTTGAGATCCTCCAGGTCCAACCATTTCCGGGCGGCGAAAAAGGATCGGCGTACATAGCCGATGGCGCGCTCGACGCGGCCCTTCTCGTTACCACGTGCGACCGCCACGGGCCGCGGCTCGAAGCGGTGGTGGCCGGCAAAGTCGAGCAGCGTTGGATGGAAGCGAATGGCATCGCCGCGGCGCTCGAGCACCGCGCTTTTGAGATTGTCGTAGAGCAGGACCCGCGCTGTCCCACGCCAGGCATCGAAGGCGGCCTGGTGCCCGCGGAGGAAGTTCTCCAAGCGCTCGCTGAGGAAAAACCGCAGGAAGATCTGGCGCGACCAGCTCAGCACCATGACGAAAGCAACGAGCGGACGCACTCCCGAACCGAGGCGGAGCTTGCCGAAGTGCGCCCAATCTACCTGTGCCTGCTCGCCGGGTAGGGTCCGGAGCCGCAGGTAGGCTTCGGCCGAAGCTCGCGGCCGGTACAACGCCACCAGGTGCCGAAAATGATCAGGCCGGCCGGGATAGCCTCGCTGCTTGACCATCTCGAATAACCGGCTGGCGTGGAGCGACGGATATTGCTCCAAGGTCTGCAGGATGAAGGCCAGGAATGGCTCGACCTGAGAGGGCCGCTGCGATTGCGCCGCCTCAGGTGCTCCGCCACGCACGACCACCCGCCGCACCGTGGTGTGGTGCACTCCGAGATGGCGAGCGATGGTGCCCAGCGGCCACTTCTCAGCGTGGTACAACCGCAATATCCTGGCCTGCTGCTCAGCAGAGATCATCGCCAGACCTTTCTGTCAGGCCTCGCCGTCGAACCCGCCGGCGCCACCGCAGCGGCTCACGTCGGGCGTAGGGACGACAACGGCTGCCGCAGAAGTGGCACAGGACCCAGCGTCGCTCCGCCGCGCTCTCCACCTGCAACACCCGCCAGCTGTCCGTAAACGATGGCTCGGCGACCACGACTCGCAGTGTGATCCCCTTCGCCATCTCGGGGGTACCCTGATGCGTCACTTCTTCTTGTGGGCTTGGTGCGCGCTGCTGCCTTTGGCGCAATCGTGCCTGCCGGGCCGCGTGTGTCCGGCGACCCTGCCGGGTGGCTTGATAGCGCCGTCCCGCTGCTCGCGACAGCTCCCGACGAGTCTCCAGCGAGCAGGATCTGCCGCAGTACCACTGGCCGCGATCGCAAAACGAGCAGATCGCCACCAACCGGTGACACCGAGCGCAAGCAAACAGCCGGAAGTCCTCCCGCATCGACAGCCCTTTCGGCTGCCGAAGGGGCTAGACGGCGCTCAGAATCCCGGCGATACTGCGGGGTAGGACGCGGTGGCAACGCCGTGCTTCTGAAAGAAGGCCCAGGGTGACCGGCCAAGTCGAGTCCCTGGGCCTTCGCTGTCTCTTGGCAGCGCCACCCTTCTAGCGGAAAGCCCTCCCGCTGTCACTTGCGGCTCCCGCCGGCCGAGCGCCCGCCTGCGCCCAACCCCCCACCCGGCGGGGATGATGCTGAAACCGGAGGCCATCGACTCGTCAACAGGCCGCCTTGGCGGTCGCCGCGCTATTCACCGGAATCCCGCGCTTTCTCGCCGCCGCCGACACTCCGGGTCCGCGGCGACTACGGCTCCGGCAAGAGCCGCTTCCTCCTCGCGGTCGGCTCCCTAGGCTACAAGCCGATCTTCGCTTCGGGCACCTCGACTGTCTCGCCGATCTTCCGCATTCTGGATGCCTTCCGGGGCACCCTGATCGTCGACGAGGCCGACTTCCGACTCTCCGACGAGAAGGCCGAGGTGGTGAAGATCCTGAACAATGGGAACGCCCGAGGCTTCCCGGTTCTGCGGAGCGAATCCACGAACCGCCGCGAGTTCGACCCCAGGGCCTATGCGGTCTTCGGCCCCAAGCTCGTCGCCACCCGCGGATTCTTCGAGGACAAGGCGCTCGAATCCCGTTGCTTGACCGAAGAGATGGGCGGGAGGCCCTTGAGGGAAGACATCCCCCTGAACCTGCCAGCCGCGCTCCGAGAAGAGGCCCGGCAGCTCCGCAACCAGCTCCTCCTTTTCCGATTCAGGAACCTCACGAAGCCGCGCGATCTCGCGCTCGCCGCCGATCGCGGCCTCGAGCCGCGCCTGGCGCAAATCCTCTCGCCACTCATGGCGACGATCGAGGACGAGGAGGCAAGAGGGCGCCTGCGGGATCTGGCCCGCGGCTACGAGCGGCAGCTCGTCGCCGACCGCGGCATGGAGACAGAGGCCCAGCTCCTTGAGGTCATCCGCGACCTGGCCGCCGCCGAGACTCCTCTCTCGGTGAAGGAGATCACTGCGCTCTTCGCCGACCGGCATGAGGCGGACTACGACCGCAAGGTCTCCCCGAAGTGGGTCGGATATCTCCTGCGGCGCAAGCTCGGCCTCCACCCCGAGAAGCGCCACGGCGGCATCTTCGTGATCCCGGACTCGGACAAGGCAACCCTTACCCGGCTCTTTGAGAAATACGGCGTGGCGACCGGGGACATCGGGGACGTGGAGGGCATGAAAAGCCCTGCGGTGGAGTTCTGAGCTATATGGCGCAAAGGTCCGCCGGGATCAACCCATCACATTTCTCGTCTCCGCACAAACGTCCCCGATGTCCTCAAGTCCCCGGACAAGCTCCCTCCTTGGGACATGAAATTGACGAAATGGCAATATTGTAGTATAATTTGACAGTAACTACTTTTGTCTCTGCCATCGGTACGCCGCAAGCAGGATAGCCCCCTCAACAAACTTCTCCTTTCAGCCTGCGATCCGAGAATGTTTCCGCCCGCGGAATGTTTCTCTCTCTACAAACGACCTTACTTGCCGCTTATTCTTCATGTCGCCATGATGCATTTCGACGGACGCCCCATCCACTACTACCTCAAGAGCTATCGCCGCAACGCGCACCTCTCGCAAAAGGAGCTGGCGTATCTCTTGGGCGCCTCGACCCCGGCCAAGGTGTCGCGCTACGAGTCGGGACTTCGCATCCCATCACTTGAATCCGGTCTTGCTTACGAGGCCGCCCTCGGGGAGCCGGTTGCGAAGCTCTTCCGCGGCAGATACGAGGAGATTCACAAGCAGGTTGAAGCGCGGCGGCGGAAGCTCGAAGCGCTCAAGGAGAAACACCGGGGAGTTTCGGTCGGCTCCGCCTCCCATCGCGCCGCCTGAGATGCAGACCTTCCCCGCGCCCACCACCTATATCGCCATCGACCCCACGAGGACAGGCTTTGCCTTCGCTGTTCTTGAGGCGCCCGGTCACCTTGTGGACCGCGGACAGAGGACCGCTCGCCCGAAGACCGGCGAGTTGCTTCGCAAGGTGGATGCCCTTCTCTCCAAGCACTATCCGGCCGTGCTCGTCCTTGAAGACACCGCTGCCCCTGGCGCCCGGCGCCGGAAGCGCGCCCGGGGAGAGATTCGCTTGCTCGAACGCCTTGCCTTGAAGCGCGGCGTGCCGGTCGAGCGGGTCTCGCGCCTCACGGTTCTCCAAGCTCTGGCGCCCGGAAAGGGCAAGTACGAAGTGGCGGTGCGTCTCGCCGAGATCTTCCCGGACCTCCGTGACCGGCTGCCGTGGAAGCGCAAGGTCTGGATGCCGGAGGACCCGCGCATGAACGTGTTCGATGCCGTGGGGCTTGCGGCGGCACAGGTCGCGCGATCGGGCGCACGCTCGGGGCAGCTCGCGAATCCGCAGGCGGCATAGAGAGCGGCCTTTTCCTCGCACCGCTACGAGCGAAGATGAGGCGATGCCAGACGCGCACGATCTCTCACTCTTCGCCCGCACGAACTTCCGCGGCACTCGCCGCCTCTTCGGCATCCGGCGCGAGGATCGCCGCTCCCACATGTACGTGATCGGGAAGACCGGCACCGGCAAGTCCACGCTCCTTCAGACCCTCCTGCGGCAGGACATTGGCAAGGGCGATGGGTGCGCCGTCGTGGACCCGCACGGCGATCTCGTGGAACGACTTCACTCTTGGATACCGTCACCTCGCCAATCGGATGTCGTGCTCTTCGATCCGGCGACCGGTTCCGGCTTTGGCTTCAACCCTCTGGCCGCCGTCCCGCCAGGCAAGCGCTCCCTCGCGGTCGCCGGCCTCGTCGAAGTCTTCAAGAAGACCTGGCTCGACTCCTGGGGGCCAAGGGTGGAACATCTCTTGAGAAACGCTCTCTTCGCTCTCCTCGAACAGCCGGAGGCGACCTTGGGAGACATTGGTCGCCTCCTCCACGACTCTGGCTACCGCGAACGCGCCGTGGAGCGGGTGACGAACTCTGCCGTGCGCTCCTTCTGGCGCGAGGAGTACGAGGAATACTCAAAGAGCTTACGGGCCACGGTCGTCGCTCCATTGGAGAACAAACTCGGGGCGTTCCTGACCGACCCGGTGATGCGGCGGGTTCTCTCCGTGCGCCAGGGCCTCGACCTGCGGCAGATCATGGATGAAGGCAAGGTGCTACTCGTGAACCTATCGAAAGGCAAGCTCGGAGAAGGACCGGCCATGCTCCTTGGCTCCCTCCTCGTCGCGCAGATCGCGCTCCATGGCCTTGGCCGCGCCGAGCTGCCCGAAGAGGGCCGCCGCGACTTCTTCCTCTACCTCGATGAGTTCCAGACCTTTGCCACGAAGAACCTGACCGCCATGCTCTCGGAGCTACGTAAGTACAGGGTCTCCCTCGTCCTTGCAAACCAATACCTTGACCAGCTCGACCCGGAGATCCGGCATGCGATCCTCGGGAACGTCGGCACCATGGTCTCCTTCCGGGTGGGGCCGACCGATGCCCGTATCCTGGCCCAGGAGTTCGCCCCGGAGTTCGAGGCCAGAGACTTAACCAACCTCCCGAACCACGAGATCTATGTGCGGCTCATGGTGGACGGGACGGTGACGCGGCCCTTCAGCGGGGAGACGGTGAAGATGTAGCCAGGGCTTGCGGTCACTTCGTCTTCGCCGAAGACCCTGCCGGCAAAAGCTTTCGGTACTCGGCCGCCTTCTCGTGATTGCCCGATGCATCGTAGAGCTGGACAACGCGCTCCACGGCCTTCGGCCTATCAACGGGCACCGCCCGGCGGTAAAAGGCGAGGACCAACGGCTCGGCTTCCTGGAAACGCCCGATCTGTACTAGTGAGCTGCCCAAGTCAGCACCGGTCGAGACCGTGAGGTAGGCGGACGCTCCCGCCCGCATCTGCAAGATTCCGACCGCCTGCCGGAAGTGAGTCTCCGCCCCTTGGTAATTCTTCTGCTCGTAAAGGCTCTGCCCCTGGGCGCGGAGCACTGCGGCCATGAGGCGGTCAGTTGGTTCGACCTTTTCGCGCGCAAAGGCATAGGCTTCGCCGATCAACCGGTCCGCCTCGGAAAATTCGTGGTCGGCCAGGAGCGCGAGCGCGAGCTGCACTTTGATCTTCTCGGTCGAGCGATGCTCTTTGCCAAGACCCGCCTCCGCAATCGCCAATGCCTCCCTGGAGGTACGCATTGCCGCTTTCACGTCTCCCTTTAGCAGGTAAAGGAGGCCCAGGTTGTGCGTTGAGATAGCGACACGCGGATGCAGCGGCCCGAGCGCAGCGCGGAACATGGCCGTAGCCTTCATCTGAAGACGCTCCGACTCGTCGAACAATCCTTTCTGCTGAAGAGCCGCCGCCACATTCGAATAGTCGTCGGCCACGATGGGATTGCGCTCACCGTAGATTTTCCTCCGCATGGCGAGGCATTCCCGAAGAAGCGGCTCGGCCTCGTCCGGCCGGTACATCGCCGTCAGAAGGCTCCCGAGGCCGCCGAGGGACTCGGCGATCGCCTCCGGGTTGGGGCTCGGCGCACTGCGGCGCAGGTCCAAGACGCGCCGCATGATCGCAAGCGCTTCGTCGTAGCGCGCCTGCTCGTCCGCCATGATGCCGAGCTGCTGGAGGGTGTCGCCAATCCTCGGATCGCTCTGCGGGAGCCCCTTTTCGAAAACCGCGAGCGCGCGGCGGTAGGTCGCCTCCGCTTCGGCGAATCGCCCTTCCCCGCGGCGCAGCGTCGCCACTTGGTCGAGCGTTTCGCCGAGAAGCGGATCATCGTTTGCGAGGTGCTGGATCGCGAGCGCGAGAGCACGCTCCTGGGTTCCCGCTGCCTCCTTGAACAGGCCCATGTTCTGGTACATCTCGCCGATGCTGTTTAGGAGGCGAACCTCCGTCTCGGGCTCGTTCTTCAGCCGTCGCGGCAGCTCTTCGACCGCCTGGTCGAGAAGCTCCTTCGCGGAGGTCGCGCCGCGGAAGGTCTCGTGCGGATTGGTGAGCTGGAACATTTCGATGAGCAGCGAGGTGGTAGCTGCGGCGCGGGTGGCCTCGCGGGTGGCCTGATCGCGTTGCCGTACGGTTTCCCGGTACTGCCGGAACCAGAGGCCGAGGGACGCGAGCACAAGAAGAGCGACAAGCGCCCCTACTGAGGCTGCGCCCCGGTTGCGCTTCAGGAATCTCAACGCCCGGTAGGCTCGTGCCCCGCCGCGGGCCTCGACGGGCCTGACGGCCAGGTGGCGCGCAACATCGTTCCCGAGGTCGGCCGCCGACTGGTAGCGGCGGGCCGGTTCCTTGCGAAGGGCCTTGGCGACGATGGCGTCCAGGTCGCCGCGCAGTCGCGCCGCGAGTGCCGCCGCGTTCTTCGCGGGGGGAGGCGGCGAGTACGGAGCCGGAGCGTCACTTTCGCCGGCGCGCAGGGCAAGGTCGCTTACACGGGCGGCCTCCTCATGCAGGATCGCGTCGCGCAGTTCCGCGACCGTGCGTGCATGCCGGTATGGCAGCCGACCGGTTAGAAGCACCGAAAGGAGCACTCCCAAGGAATAGACGTCGCTCAAGGTTGTCGTCTCTTCTTGGCCGACCTGTTCCGGGCTCGCGAAGGGCAAGGTAAGGGGCGACGGTTCGCTGGCGCCGCTCCCGGCGGCGCCGACCTCCTTCGCGATGCCGAAGTCGAGAAGTTTCAGCTCGCTGGTCGCGGTCACGAGAATGTTCTCGGGCTTCAGGTCGCAGTGGATCACGAGCCGCTGGTGGGCGTACGCCACCGCCTCGCAGACCTTCAGGAAGAGCCGCAGGCGCTCCGGTATGCCGAGCTTCCGCCGCTCGCAGTATGCGGTGACTGGCTCGCCCTCAATGAACTCGAAGACAAAGTACGGAAGGCCATCCTCGGTTTCGCCGCTGTCGTGGAAGGTCACGATCGAGGGATGCGAGAGCCCGGCGAGCCGCTTATCCTGCGAGAGTGTTACGGCGAGAGAGAAGAGCACCTTCACCGCCACCCGGCGGTCGTTGTTCTTCGTATCTCGCGCCTCGTAGACCGCGCCCATGCCGCCCTTCCCGACTTCGCAAACGATCGTGAAGTGGTCGATGCGGTCACCTTGCTCGTAGTCCGGCTCCTCCGGCTCGTTGGGCAGGCCCAGGAGCCCCTTGAGGGCGGAGGTCGCGACGGGCGCGGCGTCGAGCAGGGCCTCGACCTCGCTGCGGACTTCAGCATCGCCGCCGCAGGCCCGGTCGAGGAACGTCAGCCGCTCTTCGGCCGGAACCTGAAGCGCCTCCTCGAATATCCGTTTCACTTCGAGCCACCGTTCAAAAGGCGCCATCCTATTTCCTCCTGTCCACACCGACGAGGTGCACGAGGAGCCTCCGCGCGGTGTCCCACTGCTCCCGGACTCTTCTGCGGGACAACCCAAGATCCTCTGCAATCGCCCGCTCACTTAGCCCATCGAAGACCCGGAGCTTCACGATCTCGGCAAGCTCCGGGTCCTGCTCCTCGATGCTTGCCATGACCTCGAAGACGAAAAGGGTGGCCTCCGCGTCTTCGCGCAGGTCGGCGGGATGCGCCACTTGCTCCAGGGACACCTCTTGTTGATCGCCGCCGCGCTTGACGGCATCGGCCCGGCGGAGCGAGTTGATTGCGAGGTGCCTTATGGCCGCATGCGCATAGGCGAAGAACTTCTTCCGATTCGCGAGGTCCGGGAAGCGGTCGGCCAGATCAATGTAGAGCTCGTTCAGGAGCGCGGTCGGGGTGAGCGAACCGGCAGGGAGCCTCCCGAGGTGGTACTGGCACATGCGTTTCAGGGTCGAATAGAGGAGACCAATTAGCTCATCAAGACCCCCTCGGTCGCCCGCTCCGATCCGCCGGAGAAGGTCGGTGATGGTCCGTGCATCCTCGGGCATAAGCTGCACTCCCTCAGAGATTTGGCGCTTTCGCGTTCGGGCATCTTACGCCGGCACCTTCATGTCTTCAAGCGCATTTCTGCTCTCCGATGGTCCAGCGGTCCGGTTATACCGCCTGAGCGGTGTGGACCAAAAGAACCCCGTTCCGCGCCTTCTATAGAGGAGGGGAACACACAACGACTCTGGATTGGTCACCGCTGTCGCCGTCGGCATTGCGCCATTTGGGAAGAGGCATCATACTTTATACATTCCTACCACACAAGCTGGTTCTGTCTGGTGTCGGCAGCGGCAACCGGACCATCAGAAAAGGACTAATCACATGAACGAGCCTGTAGGCGTGCCTAAACCAACCATCTCCCGATCGTCTCGGCGGCGTGCCGCCTTAGTCGGGCTGATTCTTTGCGCTCTCCTCCTGGCAGGGGCTATCGGCCTCTATGCGCAGCAGAAAGGTTCCATTGCCTCTTCACTTCCGCCTTCGTGCCAGACGCCGCTTGTGGCGGCAGACTCCACGAGCTCGGCCGCGGAAGCGCAGGCATTGCTTCCAGTGATCCCGCCTCAATCGAGTCCCGCCACGGGCGGATTCATAGGCGCAATGCCAGGCGAGCCCGCACCTAACCCTGACCGCTTTCAAACCCTGTATGGCTTCCATGGTCCCTACTACAACACCACAGACCTTGATGGCCAGATCGCAGTGCTGGAGTCGTCCGTCTATTACTGGCCTACCGCTACCTGGAAAGCGACGGGATTGCTTCGCAACCAGACCCGCTGCCCTGTTCATATCAATAGCCTCACCGCTCGGTTACTAGGATCAAACGGAGAACTCCTAGCTACGGCGACTGCGATCATACCCGTCGATGACCTAAGAGCCGGAGAGCCTGCGCCATTTACAATAGAAAGTTCGATTCCGAGCGACACTGTCAAGACCGTAGACTGGCACATCAGCTCCGAGGCAGGCCAGACGACAGTTAGACTCTTCGACTTTGAAATTTACCATGCCCAAGTGGCACATGACGGCGCCTACTCCCTGCTTGGGCAGATCCGCAATGACGCAGCTGCAACGAGTTCCGTGCGTGTGGTCGCTGCCTGGCTTGATCAGCAAGGCAACGGCAGAGTGCTTTTCGTAGACACACCACAGATGATCTCGGTCACGGGCACACCGGGAAGTGCCACGCTAAGTGCTACCTTCAGTGCCACTTCTACGCTTCCTTCCGGTGCTGCCGCTAACTTCGAATACGACGATAGCGATCCGGCGGTCGTTTCCCTAATCGGGCAAGCGAGGCTGGCGCTTTGGGGGGTCTCCAAGTGAATCTCAAGCGTGCGCTTCTGCTTATCGTTGGCTCCGTTCTGATTGGGCTACCTGCGCACCAGGCATTCGCTTATCATTTCGGCGCAAATCCTCTAAATGATGTGATGGAGGCAGCGCAGACATATAATGAATGCCCTTCTCATCTCAATACCGAGATGCTGACTGCTCTTATGCTTTCGCCGACATGGTGGGAGGTTGGAAATCAAAGTGCCAACGAGACCCCATCGCCGATGACACTTAGTCGCTATGACAACGGCAATATGCTATACCTGCCAGGCCAGGCGGGCGCAGGAGAACCTTTTCGCCGGGCCTTCTGGCACACCGGCATCGGCGTGTGGCAACTCGACGACAAATTCGGTACAAATGAAGGAGCAGGTCATAGCATAGAGAAGTTCAGCACCAGCGAGTCAGCGGCTATGGGAGGCTCGGCCAAGATCATAGCCAGAGATATGTCTAAGGCATATTGCGACAATTACTCTAGTAATACCCTCGTTCCCTTGCTTGCTGTATTTAGGCCATATTGCGCGTGCGCCAGCGATATGGCGTGCAATACCAGCAGCCAGTATCACAGGCAACACCCAGATTCCGCAAACTGCAACGCAACTTATACCAGGCTTGTAGGCGGAGCGTCTGTTACTCCTGACCCGTCCCATCCAACCGACAGCTATGGTGGTGGGAAGCCGGACTCGTGTCACTTCGCTGGTGCGCCGGACGCATCCTTCCCCTGCATCTTCGTAGACCCTGAACATAATGCTCAGGGAGATATCTCTTGGACTCAGTCTCCGCCTCCGAGCCCGACAAATGCGAATCCGCCCCTTGCGCTTCCCTTCTATGTGTTCTACCAGCTTGACAATACCGTTCAGCCTCCAGTGCAGTATGAATGGCGCTACTGGATGCTAGAAGCCACGTCCTTCCCACAGGACTATGCGGCGAGGCGGGAGTACGGCACTGGTTCGTCAGAACAGCTTCAATGGTTTCCAGGCGGAGCCATCTCTAATTTGCGTGCAAGTAACTATGGGCTTTGCGACGAGACAATGAAGCGTGGCGCTTGCGGCGTTCAGCCGCCTCCACCTTCAAACCTCTCCGTCATCCTCACGGCGACTCCAGCCAGCGGGCCTGCGCCCCTGAACGGCGTTATCTTGCAAGCTAACGTGACGGGTGCCCCGAACGAGACCATCAACTACACCTTTTATTGCGACCGACCGGACCAAGGCACGAACATCACGCAGCCCTGGGACTATAAGGAGGACACGATATCGCGGACTCAAATGAGGACCCCCGGCGGGACCTGCGATTACCTGTACAAGAATCCCGGGATATACACCGCGAAGGTCATAGCCGAGCAGGGAAACGGCGCGGCGCAAAGCCAGGTGACGATCACGGTGAGTGGCGGCACCACGTCCGGGTGCTTCCCTCTCGTGCTCGCCGCGAATAACCCTGCCGGTGGCGCGCCGCCCGTGGCCTCTCCGCCGGGAAGCGACCCCTGCGCGGTGGGCGAGTACCAGCCCGGTACAGAGATCCAGCTGACCGCTACACCGGAGAGCGGCTGGTCGGTCGGCAGCTGGACCGGAACGGCAGACGACCCGAGCACCGCGGACACGAACAGTCTCGTCATGCCGGCGTCGAGCCACACGGCGACCGTGAACTATGTCCAATCGGCGCCGAGCCCCCTTTCGATCACTACGACCTCCTTGCCGGATGGTTTCGTCGGCCAGCTGTACATGACCACGCTCGTGGCCGCGGGTGGCACCGGCACCGGCTACCGGTGGAGCATACAGAGCGGCAGCCTTCCCGCCGGGCTCGGCGGCAACGGCCAGACCGGCGTCATAAGCGGCACGCCGACACAGGGCGGCATCGGAAGCAATTTCACAGTGGGCGTCACGGATTCCGGCGGCGACTCCGCAAGCCGGCGGTTCTCGCTCTACGTGGAGGCGGCGCCGGGCCTCGCGATCACTTCGAGCGCTGCGGGCAGTTTCGCCTTTTTCGTGGGCAACCCATACACGCGAGCGAACTCGATCACCTATACCGCCGAGGGCGGCCAGGCGCCGTACTCCTGGAGCGCGACCGGCCTGCCGCCCGGCCTCCAGATCGATCCCGCGGGCGGCTTCCTCTATGGGACGCCCACGGCGACCGGGAGCTATTCGGCGACCATCAAGGCTGAGGATTCGACGGGCAAGACGGGCTCGCTCTCGGTCGTGCTCCCGGTCACGAAGACGACCATCACCATTTCCGGTTCGGGAGGCCAGGTACCAGCGAACCCGCCGGCGGGCCAGGTCGGGAAGAGCTATGTGACCTTCTTCGAGGCCGGCGGCGGGAGCAACGCAGGCTTCCAGTGGTCCGTACAAGGGAGCCTGCCGCCCGGCCTCGTGTCCCAAAACGGCCCCGGCTGCCCAGCGAACTGCGCCCTTGAAGTCACCGGCACGCCGACCTTCGCCGGCACCTTCCCCTTCACCGTTTCGGTGACTGATTCCCTGGGCGACCAGGCGAGCCAGCCGGCGACGATCGTCGTGAACTCCGGGACCCCGCCCACGATCACGACCACGCAGCTCCCCACCGCGACAATCGGAGCCGCGTACACGGCAAGCCTCACCGCCACCGGTGGCACGCCGCCATACCGCTGGAGCTTCGTGGGCGCGAGTCCGGACTCCGGCATCACCCTCTCGCAGAGCGGCACCTTTGGCGGCGCGTCCAGAAACACGAACGACTGTCCGACCGGCTCCTCGGACGGCTTGGGCGGGCGTTGGGTCGGCACCGGCTATCCCTCGACCTACTTCCAGGTGCTCGTTACGGATGCCGCCGGCCAAAGCAGCTCGAAGCAGCTCTGCCTGGTTTCCTACTACCCGCGACCCCAGGTGTCCTCGGACACGCCGTCCTCGGTCACGATCGACGGCGCGAGCCATACGTTCACCTTGAACGGCGCGAATTTCAGGAGCACGTCGTACATCGTCACGAACGGTGGTGGCACTCTCCCCTCGACCTACGTGGGACCGAACGCGCTCTCTTTCACGCTCTACGTCGGCAGTTTTTACCCGCTCTGCGCGAATCCGAACGGCACCGACTGCTTTGATGCGCAGACCCTCCCGCAGTGGGTGATCGAGCCGTACTCGAACATAAGCACGACGAGCGTCGGCCTCCCGATCTACAACCCGCCGCCGACCCTAAGTTCGGTCGCGGCCGTGCTCGACAACACGAACCAGCCCTGCACTGCAAACCAGCTCTGCCAGCTCGTGGTCACTGGCAGCGGATTCTCCTTCACCGGCGACACCTCAATGCTGATCGTGGAAGCGAACGAGAGCGTGACGATCGCCACCTACCCCTCGGGACCGCCGCCATGGGGACAGATCATCACGGGCGCGTTCTCCCTGCCATCCGGGACCTATACCTTGCAGGTCACGAACAATCACCAGGCGGGCGGGTCGAACGTGTCGGTATCGACGACGTTCCAAGTGAACTGAAGGTGGGATTTGGGCGGCGCCAGATGGCGCCGCCCAAATGGCTCAGGTTCGAGAACGATTAGGAGGCATCTGCCATGCGTAAGCCGCAGGTCGAAGGCCACTGGCACTCCCTGGTCGAGGGCTTTGCCACCTCATCCCTGGACTTCTACGAGCTGGTAAAGGCCGGCATTGCGAGGCGGGAAATCCCGGACCTCAAGATCTCCCAGGTGGAGTGGAAGGAGAGCGGCCTCGGCTCCGGCAAGCGCACCTACCTCCGGGTCAGTCGCGAGGGCCTGAACTTCGACATCTGCGCCGCACCCTTCGGCACCGGATACTTCTTCTCCTGGTGGCTCGCCCGTATCCCCCGCATCCTTCTCGACTTCGCCTTCCTCCTCGCCTGCTTCTTCGTTTGGTGGCTCATTGCCCTGATCCTTCTCTCCGGGAACCGGGAGGGCCATGGTTGCGGCGTGATCTTCGCCCCCTTCGTGCTCTTGGCGCTCATCCTCGCCCTCGGATTCTTCGTCCGCTACGGCGACAGCGGCATTGAGTCCACCGTGCTATCGATGCCGATCACGGGCTTCTTCTACGGGCTCATCTTCCGGCCGCAGACATATTTCAATGAGGACACCGCCCTCATGTTCCGGGAGTCCGTGCACCATGCGGTCACGGAAGCCATCGACCAGGTAACCTCCGCCCAAGGCGTGCGCGGTCTCTCCGAGGATGCGCGTAAGATCACCTTCCAGCAGGGCGGCAAGAGATGACCGCCGCGGAATAGCGGATGACCCGTCCCACCCTGCCGGAGCGCCTGACCGAGCAGTTCTACGCCTGGGAACTGCGCGGTCGGGGCTGGCAGGAGTTTCCCTCTGCGGTCGCGCTCGAACCGCCCTACGTTCCTTTCCCCGGATACTTCCTCCCGCCCATCAAGGACGACGGGCACCGGCCCGGTCTCCTTAGCCGGCTCCTCGCGCCGCCTCGGCGAGAAGAAGAAACAGCAGCGCTTGAGGAGCCCGAATCGGAAGCGTTCGAGACCGACGAACCGCTCATCGAGTGCATGGTCTCCCTTCCGCGGGACGAGGCGGTCAAGGCGGAGAGTGCGGAGCGCTTCCTCCTCGCGCTCTCCGGCGCCGAGCTGCCCTTGGCCTTCGAGGTGGTGGGCCTGCACGATCAGCTCCGCGTGCAACTCGTCTCGCGGAGCCCTGATGCCGGACTCCTCGCAAACCAGCTCCGGGCCTTCTTCCCCGAGGTCTCGATCTCCGGGGAGTCGGAAGTGTTGCGGCGGATGTGGACGCGCACGCAGGGCGAGACCGTCCTCGTCCACTTCGGCCTGGCGCGCGAGTTCATGCTGCCCTTGGCCGCCTTCCGCTCCCTCGACCCTGATCCCTTGCTGCCGCTCTTCGGAGCGCTTTCCGAGCTTGAGCCCGGCGAAGCCGGCCTCGTACAGATTCTCTTTGCCCGCGTGCGCGAGCGGTGGGCCGAAAGCGTGATGCGCGCAGTCGTGACCGGCGGTGGTGAGCCCTTCTTCGCCGACTATCCCGAACTTACGAAGGCTGCACGGGAGAAAATCTCCCGGCCTCTCTTTGCCGCCTGCCTCCGGGTGGCGGCGAAGAGCAGCGATGCGACCGGAGCCTGGCGCATCGTGCGCGATCTTGCCGGAGCATTGACCCACTTCGGCGTGCCTCACGGCAATGAGCTTCTCCCGCTCGCCTCCGAGGAGGGCGACGACGCGACAGAGCAAATCTTCGAGCGAGTAACGCGCCGGCCGGGCATGATCCTCGGGAGCGATGAGCTGGCGGCACTCGCGCACCTCCCAAGCGCCTCAGTGCGGGTGCCGAAGCTTCTCCGGGAGATACGACGCTCGAAGGCGCAGCCGGTGCTCTCCCAAAGTGCCGGCATCTTTCTCGGCGAGAACCTCCACCACGGGAAGACCGCGCCGGTCAAGCTGCCGAATGATTTGCGGCTCCGGCATCTCCATGTGATCGGGGCCTCGGGCTCGGGGAAGTCCACGCTCCTCATCGATCTCATCATGCAGGACATCGAAGAGGGCCGGGGAGTGGGCGTCCTCGACCCGCACGGCGACCTCATAGACGAGATCGCAGGACGCATCCCCGAGGAGCGCCTATCGGACGCCATCCTCTTCGATCCGGCGGACGCTGCACACCCGGTCGCATGGAACATCCTCGAAGCCCACAGCGAGCTTGAGCGCACCCTCCTTGCCTCGGACCTGGTAGGCATCTTCCGCCGCTTCTCGACCTCCTGGGGCGACCAGATGACGAGCGTCTTGGGAAACGCGGTCTTGGTGCTTCTTGAGAACCCCAGCTCGACCCTCCTTGATCTCAGGGAGTTCCTTGTGGACCGGCAAACGCGCGAGCGGCTCCTTGCTGCGGTCGAGGACCCATACCTCCTTTCATACTTTCGCCATGAGTTCGCTCTGGCGGCTGGAAAGAGCGTCGGCGCGATACTCACCCGACTCGATGGCTTCCTGCGGTCGAAGACCGTGCGCCAGATTGTGGGCGCCAGAGAGAGCCGGCTCGACCTGCGCGCCGTCGTGGACCAGGGACAGATATTCCTTGCAAGGCTTTCCGAAGGCGCGATCGGCGAAGAGAACGCTGCGCTCCTCGGCTCACTTCTCGTCTCCAAGTTCCACCAGATCACGATGAGTCGGCAGGAAGTGAAGCGGGAGGAACGTCGGTCCTTCTACCTCTATGCGGACGAGTGCCAGGAGGTCGCGACCGCTTCCATGGCCCAACTTCTTTCAGGAGCGAGAAAGTACGGTTTGGGGCTTGTCCTCGCCCATCAAGACCTTCGCCAGCTCGAAGTGAAGGCCCCCGAGGTCGCCTCCGCGCTTCTCGGGAACGCCGGCACGCGCGTCGCCTTCCGGGTCGGCGATCGGGATGCGAAAGCCCTCTCCGAGGGCCTGTCCTTCTTCGGGCCTGCGGACCTGATGAGTCTCAGGGTAGGCGAGGCCATCGCCCGGATTGACAACGCCCAAGGCGACTGCAACCTGAAGACACGGCTTCTGCCGGCAGTGGCTGAGGGAGTCGCAAGCGAACGGCGCGAGGCGATCACCGCCCGATCGCGGGAGCGCTATGCCGTGCGGCGGGAGGAGCCGCGAAGGGTGACGCCGGCAGGCGAGGTCTCGGCAGCTCCGGTGGCTTCGGCCGCCGAGCCGGGACCGCAGCGGACACCCGAGCCAACGCCGATTGCCCCGCCATCGCCCTCGCCGCCTTCGGCTTCCGAGCGCCGGGCTCGACCGCAAGCTCCGGCTCCCCTCGGCCGCGGTGGCCCGGAGCACCAATACCTCCAAGAACTCGTGACGCGCTGGGGCGAGGCCAAGGGTTACCGGGCAACAGTTGAGGAACCGCTGCCTTCCGGCGGCCGGGTGGACGTGGCCCTGCGCCGCGAGGGGCACGCCCTTGCCTGCGAGATCTCGGTCACGACGACCGCCGAGCACGAGATCGGGAACGTGGAGAAGTGCCTCCAGGCTGGATTTGACGAGGTGGTCCTCCTGGCCCTCAGTCGAGCTAAACTCGGAAAGGTGCGGGACGCTCTTGCTGCACGGCTCCCTCCTGGGGCCGAGGGTCGCGTCCGGTATCTCAGCCCCGAGGAGTTCTTCACCTTCCTCGATGCCCCGGAGCCGGCCCCCGAAGAACGGACGGTCGGCGGGTACAAGGTGAAGGTGAAATACCGGCCCCCCGAGAGTGAGGCGGCGACGAGGAAGAGCCAGGCGGTGACCGAGATCCTCATGAAGAGCATGAAGCGCCTGAAGCGCGAGGAGCCGTGAGGGCGCCAAGAGCGCGGCCTCGAAGGAGTGAAGCGATGGCGAAGCACCCGGAAGTGGACATCGCCTGGCGGGCGCCCGCCCCGCGCGAGGCAGACCCATCCTCGAAGAAGGTCGCGATCTGGATCAGGGTCTCGACCGAAGACCAGGCCAAGGGCGAGAGCCCGGAGCACCACGAGCACCGCGCAAGAGCCTACGCCGAGATCCGCGGCTGGGAAGTCGTGACCGTCTACCACCTCGAAGGCGTCTCCGGCAAAGCCGTCATGGCCCACCCGGAGGCGCGCCGGATGATGGAGGACGTGAAGGCGCGGCGAGTGACGGGCCTCATCTTCTCGAAGCTCGCGCGCCTGGCGCGGAACACCAGGGAACTTCTGGAGTTCGCGGAGTTCTTCAAGGCGGAAGAGGCCGACCTCATCTCCCTCCAGGAGTCGATCGACACCTCGACCCCCGCCGGCCGCTTCTTCTATACCGTGATCGCCGGCATGGCCGCCTGGGAGCGCGAGGAGATCGCGAGCCGGGTCGCGGCCTCGGTGCCCATAAGGGCCAAGCTCGGGAAGCCGCTCGGCGGCGCAGCTCCCTTCGGCTACCGTTGGCACGAACGCCGCCTCATCCCGTACCCCGAGGAGGCCCCCGTCCGCCGCCTCATCTACGAGCTATATATAGAGCACCGCCGGTTCCTCACGGTCGCCCGCCTCTTGAACGAGCGGGGATACCGCACCCGCGGCGGCGGCAAGTGGAGCCACACCACGGTCGAGCGCCTGATCCGCGACCCGACCGCCAAGGGCGCCCGCCGCGCGAACTACACCCGTTCCCTTGGCGATGGCAAAAAGTGGGTCCTGAAGCCCGAGAGCGAGTGGGTCACGATCCCGGTCGAGGCCGTCGTGCCCGAGGAGCTCTGGAATGCCGCGAACGCCCTCCTTGCCGAGCGGCGCCAGGGCCGCACGCGCGCCCCGAAGCGGGCGGTGCAGCTCTTCTCCGGGCTCACCTTCTGCCATTGCGGGACGAGGATGTATGTGCCCTCGAACACGCCGAAATATGTCTGCCAGCGGCCGGGCTGCCGCACCAAAGTCCCCCAGGCGGATCTGGAGCGCATCTTCCAGGGGGAACTCCATCGCTTCGCCCTCTCGCCTGCGGCGGTCGACGCGTCCCTTGCCGCCTCGAACGAGGCGCTAGATGCCAAGGCCGAACTCCTGGCGACCCTGCGCCGCGAAGCAGAGCGCCTCAAAGCCGACGCCGATGAGGTCTTCCGCCTCTACCTGGCCCGCGAGATCTCCCCCCGCGGCTTCGGCGAACGGCACCAGCCGATTGAGGACCGCCGGGTGGCGATCGAAGCGGAGATTCCCCGGCTCCAGGGCGAGATCGACTTCCTTCGCATCCAGCAGCTCTCCCAGGCTGAGATCGTCTCCGCCGCCGAGGAACTCTCGGAGCGCTGGTACGACCTGCCGCTCGATGAGCGCCGAGGGATCGTCCAGGCCATCGTGGAGCGGGTGACGGTCGGGAAGGGCGAGATCGAGTTCTCCCTCACCTGCCTGCCAGCCGGGCCGCCCCCGCCTGCCCCCTCTTCTAAAATGATGACAAATGATGCACGCACCCCCAGGGGTTCGTTCACCTTTTGTGATCCGCCTCCGAGGCCAGAGCCACGCCCCTGCTAACCTGAGGGATCCGAACCTTGGGCGAGCACCTCAAGTAGGCCCGCTTCGCTTGCAGCTTCCGGCAGAGGATGCCGCCAAGGCGGATGGGCGTGGTCACAGAGGAAGGAAGAGAACCTGCCCCTCGAGATCCTCCGGCGAGCATGCCGCGGCGATCAGATGGACTTCGTCGATCATCCGCCCAATTGGCTCGGCGGTGTTGACGTCGATCACGCCTTTCATCGGGACGCCCGCGCGAACGCGCGCCCAAGCGGCCGCCGTCATGGTGCTGACATCATGAGTCAGTACAACACGACTCTCTTGCACGGCCCACTCCAGCACGGAATCGTCGTCGGACTCGGCGAGCAGGGTGTCCTGCACTCGGATCAAGTCGAGATCGGGGAGGATTCGAAGCAGCCCGCGGACGATCCGGCCGTCAAAATTCTCGTCGGCTGCGAACCGCAGCGTCAAGTCGAGCCAGCCCTGGTCTGGTCCATTCGGGCGAGGAGCCGTTCGCGCAGCTCCCGGTACTCGGGCCGACCCTCGATCTGACGCCGCAGGTCTGCGTGCACCAGCGCACGCCCCGACAGGTACTCCTCGACCTCGGAGCGGTGCCGTAGGTAGTAGGCGATGACTGCGTACACATCCGGCAGTGATACAGGCGGGTAGTCCTGCACGATCTCCTCTGCTGTCGCTCCGCGCTTGAATGCCCCCACGACGGTGTCGAGTGTGAGGCGGGTTCCTTCAATGCGGATGGCCGAACCGTCGTCCGGGAAAACCAGCGGCACGGGGTCGAGCATAGCCGGTCGGTGCATGGAGGCATTATACCGAAGTGACAAGGCGTCGGCGCGCTGGCGGCGCTGGCTCTAGCGGATCAACGACGGCTCAGGGGCCCTGAGGGGGTCCGAGAGGGGTTACCCTCTTCGACATCATCATCAAAGGTAAGCGCCGCGGGCGTGCCCGCGCCATCACTGGGTACGGAAACTGCCCTTGGTATCGGCGGCTTTCCAAGACGGAGCGTCCACCTGAGCCCTCATGCGGCCACAACATTTTGATAATGCCTCGTTGGCCTCGAACGCCTCTGATCTGGAAAGGTTGCGATTCGGCCCAAGATGGGTCATAGATACCCGGGTCCCACGAAATCTGCTGCCAAGCTACTCCCTCCGGCAGCCGATGGAGTGGGCAGCCGGGAGGAGTTTGGCGTCAGCGTCGAGACTTTCTGCGCTTCTCGCTATATCTCCAACACTTCGCCGGCAAGGTCGACCCGGCGGCGCAGCTTCTGGCGCCGCATGAATTCTCGGACGTATTCAGTTGCGCGCCCGCGATAGGTATCGTAAAGAGGGTTCCTTGTGGGCTCGTGGTGGATGGAGACGGCTTCCGTATAACCCACGCGAATCTTGCCCAGATGAGCGTAGAAGTAGGCGAAGTGCTCGCCGATCTTCAGCGCCTCGTCCCAGCGGTATCGACGGAGCACGCGAGCAGGCGCCAGCAATTGATTTGGCACGAAGTCGACCAACCGCACCGGTCCCACCTCTCGGCGCGACGCCCGGTGGCACTCCACCACGCCATCGCTCACCGAGTACAATCCCCAGAAGCCAGTGCTGTCGTTGATCCCCAGGAGGTCGACCCGCGCCGCCTCGAGCAGCTCCTCTGCCCGGCGCAGGTCCGTGTGCTGACCGAAGAAGCAGTCGTCATCGCAGTTGAAGACATAGTGAGTGTTCGCCAGGCGGACGCCGTGATTGCGTCCTGCCGAAACGCCGACGTCGAATCCGAGGTGAACGTAGAGCGTCGCAGGCTCGTGCGCGGAGCGCGCCAGGAGTGCGCGATTGACCTCGCGGCTGTCGTCGACAATGACCACCGGGACCGCCGGGTAGCGCGTCCGGATGCTGGTGACCAGGCGATCGATCGCTTCCGGACGCTCGAAGGTTTTGATAACGACGGTAGTTCGGCGCGGAGGTTCCATGAGCACGCTCTCGTTACCCAGGAGCACGCATGCTCCGATGGGCGCCTCGACCCAAAAGGCGGAGGAGCCATGCGCGACAGCGCCACGCTCGCGTGCCTTCCATGAACCGGACGCGGTCCTGCCAGCATCCGAGCTCGCTGTAGAGCCGCTCGCGTTCGGCGGCGAGGATATCGTTCGCCGTGCGAAGCTCGGCCGCCGCCGCGGCCCGGTCCTGCATCGCAACCAGCAGGTGCGGGAACCGGCAAAGGTAAAGCCTCTCGTGCTTGCGGACGATGAACTCCTGGAGGGGCATGCTGAATTCCCTACGCTCGCACATCGAGACCATCGACTGAGGCCGCAGACGATGATCGAAGCTCAGTACCGGCAGGTGACGGAATCCCCATCCCAGCTCCGCGAGTGCAATCCAAAACTCCCAGTCCTCCCATGCGGGGAGCTCGCGGGCGTAGCCCCCGCAACTCGACCAAGCCTCCTTTCTGAACACCGCGCAGGAGGCCACATAGTTGCCGCATAGCATGCGGTCGAGGTCGAAGTCCGGGACCTCGATATCGGCGGACCGGAGGCCGAAAGTGTGACGATCACCGTAGACCACCCCGAGGCGAGGCTCCTCATCGAGACGCGCCACCGCCGCCTCGACAAAATGCGGACGCAGGCGGTCATCGGCGTCCAGGGTCAGGATGTAGGGTGCCTGGGCGCGGGCGATGCCCGCATTGCGGGCCTGCGCCAGACCGACGCCCACTTCGTCAAGGATGTCGTAGCCAGCCCGTCGCAACCGACCCAGGACCTCGAGGGTTCGCGGCTGCCGAGAGCCGTCGTTGACGAGAATGAGCTCGCTGGTAGGCGCTGATGCCTGCACGCTCGCGACGGCCTCGACGAGCAGCTCGCCGTGGTCACGACACGGGATGACCACCGATAAGCGCGGCGAGGCTGGTTTCGGTCGCGTCCGGGGTGAGCGCTGCTCGAGCACCAGGCCGGTCACTGGCAAATCGGCAGCCTCCTGCAACTCGCCGTGCAGGCCGTAAACCTCAGGGCTCGTGGCTGCTACCAGCTCGATCAGGGGATGATCCAGAGCGTGGGCGCGCAGTCCCTCCTCTCCACGCAGGCGGGCAGGCAAATCGTGCTCCAGCTCGAGCCCGAAGCGTGCAGCCAGGAGCTCGGCGAACCTGCGCGGCGCGGAGAGCACGGCCTCGATGGAAACGAGCAGCGAGCGCTCTGCGTGGCGGCGACGGAAGTCCAGCAGCCGGCGATTGTAGAAGGTCCAGATACGGTAGCCATACTCCGGGTTGCTCAGAAAGACTTCGGCACCGGTCCGCTGCATGGCGTCGGCCACATCCCAGGGTGCCCGGTAGACCAGCAGATAGCCAGGCGCGAGGCCGGCGTCCTTGACCACTTCGTCCCAGAAGTCGAGCGTCAGCGTCGTGCGCGGATCTTTCCACCCCCAGCGGTGGCCGCTGTCGTGGGCCGCCAGCAGCTCGCGTGCCGAACCTTTCAAAGCGGCTGCAGGGCCCTCGTCCCACGCCTCGGTCTCCGTCCAACCCCAGTCGCGATGTCCGGCCGCGTCCTCCGTACAGGAGAGCATCAGCTGCCGGTTGACGGCGAGGAAGTCCTTGTCCTCGAAATAGCCGCGCGGATTGTTCCCATCCGCCTCGACGAGCCGCGTCCCCATCGCGACACCGCCGGCGGCGAGGATCGAGGCCAGGTAAGACGTGCCGGAACGATGCATTCCAGCCACGACGAACGGCGAAACCTGCGAGGGTCCTGCGGTGGTGGAGGATGAGGCCCGTTCGTTCATCGTGCGCAGCACCCTGTAGACCTCCCGTACTCACTCGGCGCCGGTGCCGCGTTTCCAGGGAAGAAGTAGCTGAACGATTTCAGGGCGGCACCGGAATACTTGCGTGGCCGCTGCGTCAGCTTCTTCCAGATCACGATGCCGACCGGAAGCGCCACAGAAATAATAAAAAAGACTGCGATCAGCGCTTCTACCAGGTAGCGAACCCACGGATGCGGCAATAGCCAGGAGATCTCACCGGATGAAGGACTGATGCTGAACAGCGGGCGGAAGCCAATGGCAACAGCTGCGAGCGCACTGGCAAGCCAGAGCCAGGCGCAAAGCGTCTTATAGTAGCGAAGTTTCTGTTCGGAGCTGGGATTACGCTTCAACTTCCGCGTGTCGTACAAGTCCCAGATAGGAGCAACGACCAGGAGAAACAAGAAGAGCAGGTGCTGTATCAGCGTCGCGACCGGAACGTTGAACATGCGGTTCCCCTCCTCCCCAATTGCCTCCTCTGCCGTCCCAGTCGAACGACAACATATAGCCACCGCTACAAGAACGCAATCATTCGGCCCGACCGCGGTCGCCGCCGCCAGCCACCTTCCCCTTGGACCGCTCAATGGCCACCTTGGGAGCGGGCAAAGGCACCATCAGGCGGTGACAACCGGCGGTGAGGGTTATCCTGCGGACGGAGGTGCGCGATGGAGGAGCTCCGGCTCGACGAGGAGATGGCGGCGCGGGTGCGGGGGGCGACCCGGGCGGTGGCGCTGACGGGGGCCGGCGTGTCGCGGGAGAGCGGGCTCGATACCTTCCGTGGCGCCGGCGGCCTGTGGGAAAACCAAAGACCTGAAGACCTGGCGACGCCGGAGGCCTTCTACCGCACGCCGCGGCGGGTCTGGACTTGGTATGCCTGGCGCTTTGGCGTCGCGTCGGCGGCCTCGCCCAACCCCGCGCATCTCGCACTTGCGCGCTGGGAGGCGCTGTTCCCGTCATTCTTATTGGTGACCCAGAACGTCGACGACCTCCACCGCCGCGCCGGCAGCCGGGATCCCGTGGCGCTCCACGGCACCCTGGCCGAGGCGATGTGCGACACCTGCGGGCGGCGGCTGCCGATGGCCGAAGTGGTGGCCGCTTCGCCGGACGAGCCGCCGGCTTGCGGCGCGGACGCTTGCCGCGGGCGCTTTCGCCCGGCGGTGGTGTGGTTCGGCGAATCCCTGCCGGCGGCAGCCCTGGCGCGTGCCTCCCGGGCGGCCGCCGCCTGCGATTTGCTGCTCGTGGCCGGCACCTCGGCGGTGGTCTATCCGGCGGCCGGCCTGATCGAGACGGCATTGCGCGCCGGGGCCTGCTTGGTGGAGGTCAACCCGGAGCCGACTCCCTTCTCGCGGTTCGCCCACCTGCGGCTGGCGGCGCCGGCGGGGGAGGCGCTGCCGGCATTCACGGAGGCGATTGCCAGGTGCCGGAGCGCGGCGGACTGATCAAGGAGATCCCGGAGGCGGAGCGGCCGCGGGAACGCCTGCTGTCGGCAGGGAGCGGGTCCCTCTCCGACGCCGAGCTGGTGGCGGTTCTGCTGCGCACCGGGCATGAGGGGAGCTCGGTCCTGAAGCTGGCGGCCTCCCTGCTGCGGGAGCACGGCGGCCTGGCGGGCCTGGTGGGCGCCAAGGCCGCCATCTTGAGACGCCGCGGCCTCGGCGACGCCAAGGCCGCGTCGCTGCTGGCGGCGATCGAGATCGGCCGGCGCCTGGCCCGCGAGCAGCTGCCGGCGCGCGCGCCGCTGTCCCGCCCGGCCGACGTGGCACGCTACCTGGTGCTGCAGTACCAGCAACGCGATCAGGAGATCATGGGGGCCCTGTTCCTCGACGTTCGTCACTGCCTGATGGGCGACCGGGAGATCTTCCGCGGCACTCTCCATCGCGCCGCGGTCGAGCCACGCGAGATCCTGAAGGAGTGCCTGCTGCGCGGCGCCGCCGGCTTCGCGCTGTTCCACACCCACCCCAGCGGCGATCCGACGCCAAGCGCCGAGGACCTCCTGTTCACCCGGCGAATGGCCGAGGCCTCGGCGGTGGTCGGCGTCGAGCTGGTGGACCACCTGGTGCTCGGCGCCACCGGCCGCTGGGTGTCGCTGCGCGAAAGAGGCGCATGGTAGCCTACCCGGCGCCATGGAGAGAGGCGCCAGCTACCACCTCGACTGTGCCAGCGGCATCGCCGGCGACATGTTCCTGGGCGCTTGCCTGGACCTCGGCATGCCGCTCGAGGTGCTGGCCGAGGCGGTGGCCAGCCTGGGCCTGCGCGGCGTCGGCATCGAGGGCCGCAAGGCATCGCGCGGCGGCTTCGTGGGCACGCGCTTCCGGGTGCTGCTCGACGGCAGGCCGCTCGAGGGTCCAGATCCCGAGGAGGTCGAAGGCGCGCATCGGCACGCTCACCATCACGCCGGCGACCATCCGCACCATCATGCCGGCGACGCGCACCACCATCCCGATGCTCACGATGCGCCAGGCGTCGACCACCAGCCGCCGGCCGGCCACCACCCCGCGAGCCACGACCCCACCGGCCAGCGCGACCTGGCCCAGATCCGCCTCCTGCTCGCCCACAGCGGGCTGCCGCCCGCGGTGCGCGACCGCGCCCTGCGCCTGTTCGCGCGCCTCGGCGAGGCCGAAGCCAAGGCCCACGGCATGCCGCTCGAGCGGGTGCATTTCCATGAGGTGGGGGCGGTGGACTCGATCGTGGATCTGGTGGGCGCCGCCGCCGCCGTCGAGCATCTGTCCCCTCGGCGCCTCACCTGCGGCCCGGTCAACGTCGGCAGTGGCCGCGTGCGCACCGACCATGGCGAGCTGCCGGTCCCGGCGCCGGCGACCGCCGAGCTGCTGCAGGGCGTCCCCATCTACGGCGGCCCCGGCGGCGAGCTGACCACGCCGACCGGCGCCGTGCTGCTGGCGGAGCTGGTCGATGCCTTCGTCGACCTGCCGCCGCTGGTGCTGGAGGCGACCGGCTATGGCCTGGGCCGCAAGCACCTGGCGACGCAGCCGAATGCCGTGCGCCTGCTGCGCGGCCACCCCCTCGCGGCGCCGGCGACCGGCAGCCTTGTGGGCGGTCGGGAGGACGCCACCGCCGCACCGCAGGTGGCGGTGGTCGAATGCGAGGTGGACGATCTCGCCGGCGAGGGTTTCGGGTTCCTGATGGAGAGGTTGCTCGCCGCCGGCGCCCTGGATGTCTACTTCACCCCGCTGGTGATGAAGAAGAGCCGGCCCGGCACCCTGGTGAGCATGCTCTGCCGCCCGCCGCAGGTCGAGGAGCTGGCCGGCATCCTGCTGCTGGAATCCGGGTCGCTCGGTTGCCGTTATCACCTGGCAGCGCGCTTCGAGGCGGAGCGCGACTCCCAGGAGGTCGAGACCGTGTTCGGCAGGGTGCGGATCAAGCGCGGCCGGCTGGCGGGCCGGATCCTGGCGGCGGCACCCGAGTACGAGGACTGCCGCCGCCTGGCGCTTGCCGCTGGCGTGCCCTGGCGCGACGTCTATCGCGCAGCCCTGGCTGCCGCAGGCTCGTAACATGACCAGAACCGAGGGGAATCGAGACGGCCAGAAGCAGGAGAGCGTCGTCGCCATTGCGAATGGCCCAACGGCCGCGCCGGCGGTGGCGCCCGAGCGCCGCCTGCAACTGGGCATGGCCGGCCGCGGCGCGCTGCGCTGGGTGGCGGTGGACGTCACCGACATCGTGCGCGAGGTCTGCGACCGCTTGGACATGACGCCGGTGGCGGCGGCGGCGCTCGGCCGCGCCGTGGCCGGCGCGTCGATGCTGCTGCGCCTGGCCACCAAGACCCCCAGCCGGCTGGTGCTGGACATCCGCGGCGATGGACCGCTGGGCCAGGTGCTGGTCGAGGTGGATGAGGAGGGCAACATCCGCGGCACCGTCGGCGATCCTCGGGTGGTGGTGCCCGACCTGCCCAATACCAAGCTAGCGGTCGGCGCCGCGGTCGGCGCCGGCCGGCTGCGAGTGCTGCGCGAGTACGGCGACGGCGGCAGCTACCACAGCCACGTGAGCCTGGTCACCGGCGAGATCGGCGACGACCTCGCCCACTACCTGGCCCAGAGCGAGCAGAGCAATTCGGCGGTGCTGGTCGGCGTGCTTGGCCGCAAGACGGGGGTGGCGGCTGCCGGCGGCGTCATCGTCGAGGTCCTGCCCGGCGCTCCAGAGGAGGTGATGGACCGGCTCGCGGGCAACCTGGCGGGGATCGCCGGCGTCAGCTGGCTGCTCGAGGAAGGGGGCGTCGAGCGGGTGCTCGACGCGGCGCTCGCCGGGCTCGACCGCGAGCTCATCGAGACCGGGGCGCTGCGCTATCGCTGCCGCTGCAGCCGCGAGCGCCTGCAGCGTTATCTGGAGATGCTGTCGTCCGAGGACCGCGACTACCTGGCGGAGGAGGATGGCGCCATCGCGGCAGATTGCGTGTGCTGCGGCAATCGCTACCGCTTCACGCCCGAGGAGCTGGTACCGGAAACAGAGCGCTTGCCGAGCTAGTCTAGAGATTCCGCCCGCCGCGGGCTCGAGGCATCATGTCCCATCGCACCTACTACATCACCACGCCGATCTACTACGTGAACGACCTGCCCCACATCGGGCACATGTTCACCACCACGGTCTGCGATGCCCTCGCGCGGTACCACCGCCTCCTGGGCGAGGACGTGCGCTTCCTGACCGGCACCGACGAGCACGGCCAGAACATCGAGCGGGCAGCCAAGCGCGAAGGGATCGCGCCGCTCGCGCTCGCCGACCGCGTGGTCGTCCGCTACCGCGAGCTGGCGGAGAAGCTCGCTTTTTCCAACGACGATTTCGTGCGCACCACCGAGGAACGGCATACCCGCGGCGTGCGCGAGATCATCCGCCGCCTCGACGCCGCCGGCGATCTCTACGCCGCGGTCCACGAGGGCTGGTACTGCTCGCCATGCGAGACCTTCTATACCGAGAAAGAGCTCCTGCCCGGCCGCCTGTGCCCGGTGCACGAAACGGCCGTCGAGTGGAAATCGGAGGAGAACGTCTTCTTTCGCCTGTCGCGCTACCAGCAGCCGTTGCTCGACTGGTATGACAGCCGGCCGCAGCCGGTGCAACCGGCGAGCCGGCTCAACGAGGTGCGCTCCTTCGTCACCGGCGGCCTGCGCGACCTCTCCGTCTCGCGCGCCCACCTCGAATGGGGGATCCCCTTTCCCGGCAAGCCGGGCCAGACGGTCTACGTCTGGCTCGACGCCTTGACCAACTACGTCAGCGCGCTCGGCCTGGGGGCGGAGCGGCCCGAGGATCGCGAGCTCTATCGCCGTTTCTGGGACGAGGGCGACGTGCGGCTGCACATGATGGGCAAGGACATCGTGCGCTTCCATGCGGTGTACTGGCCCGCGTTCCTGATGTCGGCGGGGTTGCCCCTGCCCACCGCCGTCTGGGCGCACGGCTGGTGGCAGCGCGACGGCCGCAAGGTCTCGAAGTCGGCCGGCAACCTGGTGCGCCCCGACGAGCTGATCGAGCGCTTCGGCGGCGACAGCCTGCGCTATTTCCTGCTGCGCGAGATGGCGTTCGGCCAGGATGCGAGCTTCTCCGACGAAGCCGTCATCGATCGTTACAACAACGACCTCGCCAACGACCTCGGGAACACGGTGAGCAGGGTGGTGACCCTGTCGCGCAGCGCCTTCGGCGGGCGCACGCCCTACCAGAGCTGCGGCGAGAACCCGCTGGTCGACCTGGCCGCGAGAGCCGTTGCCGACTATCGCGCGGCGATGGACGAGCTGGCCTTCCAGCGCGCCCTGGAGAGCCTCTGGCGGCTGCTCGCCGAGACCAACCAGTACCTGGTGACGCACGAGCCCTGGAAGCTGATCAAGCAGGAGGGCCCCAGCCCCAAGCTGGCGCGCATCCTGTGGATCGGCCTCGAAGCCACCCGCATCGTCGCCATCGGCCTGCTGCCGATCATGCCGCGTGCCGCGGTGCAGGTGCTGCAGGCCATCGGCGCGCCGGTGCCGCAGCGCCTGGACGCCATGACCTGGGGTGGCACGCCGGTAGGCGCCGAGCTGCCGCCGCCGTCGCCCATCTTCCCGCGCATCGACAAGGAGGCCTACGTGGCCGAAGCCAAGCTGTCCGCCGCACCACCGTCCGCCCCGCCGACCGCGGACACGTCCGGAGCTTCCAGCTCCGCCGGTGACGCCGCCCCTCCGGCGCCGGCCGCCGCCACGTCCCCGGCAACCGGTCCCGACGCGGCCGCTGCCGGCGCCGCCGATCCTGCTGGCGACGGGCGCATCTCGATCGATCGCTTCAAGCAGGTGCGGCTGCGGGTGGCAACGGTGCGCGCCGCCGAGCCGGTGCCGAAGTCGAAGAAGCTGCTCAAGCTCACCCTCGACCTGGGGGACGAGAGCCGGACGGTGGTGGCGGGGATCGCCCTCGCCTATCGCCCGGAGGACCTGGTCGGCAAGCAGGTGGTGGTGGTCGCCAACCTCGAGCCGGCGACCCTGATGGGCGTCGAATCGCAGGGCATGGTCCTCGCCGCCGCTGGCGACGGCGCACCGGTGCTGCTCCATCCCGCCCAGGCGGTGCCGGCCGGAACCGTGGTGCGGTGAGCCCGCCGCCCAGGCGCAGACCATCGCACCGGCCGGCAGCGGATGCCGGCGGGGGTTCCACGGCACCGTTGGTTTCCGGGACCGGCGTGATCGACTCGCACTGCCACCTGCAGAGCCTGTCCGCCGACGAGCGCGAGCGCGCGCTGGACGCGGCGCGCCGGCGGGGCGTGCGCGGCTTCCTGGTGCCGGCGACCCGTCTCGACGAGGCGGAGGACATCCTCGCTCTCTGCCATCGCCACGCCGACGTCTGGTGTGCGCTGGGCACCCACCCGCACGAGGCCGCGACCTGGGGCGCCGGCGACGCCGAGCGGCTGGCGGGGCTGCTCGCCGACCCCAGGGCGGTGGCGGTGGGGGAGTGCGGTCTCGACTTCCACTACGATCACGCGCCACGGCCGGTGCAGCTCGCGGTCATGCGCGAGCAGTGGCTGCTGGCCGTCGAGCTGGGGCTGCCGGTCGTGGTGCACAACCGCGACAGCAACGAGGCGATGCTCGGCGCCGTCGAGGAGCCCGCCTTCGCCGGCCTGGCCGCCGATTTCCACTCCTTCGCCGGGGGCCTGGCCATGGCCGGCCGGCTGCTCGCCCGCGGCTTCTACCTCGGCCTTTCGGGCATGATCACCTTCCCCAAGGCCGGAAACGTGCGCGAGGTGCTCTCCATCCTGCCCGCCGACCGCGCGCTGGTCGAGACCGACACGCCCTATCTGGCGCCGGTGCCCTACCGCGGCCAACCGAACCGTCCTGCCTATGTGATCGAGATCGCGCATTGCCTCGCCGCCGCCACCGGCGAGGCTCCCGAAACCGTGGCCCGCCGCACCAGCGAGAACTTCTTCCGGCTGTTCGCCAAGGCAGGCGCCGCCGGGGAGACCGGAACCCCCGCGCCGAGCCCTCGGTGAGCCCGGCGGGCGGGCGTTGAAGCTCAGACCGGGTTGGGGACGTCCACGAACTCGGCGACGATGCCGAAGCGCCGGGCGATATGCTCGCCCAGCGCCCGCACGCCCAGGCGCTCGGTGGCATGGTGGCCGGCGGCGAGGTAATGGATGCCGGCGTCGCGGGCGACGTTCATCACCCACTCGCTGGCCTCGCCGGTGACGTAGGCGTCGACGCCCTGGGCGATGGCCTGGTAGATCAAGCTCTGGCCGCCGCCGCTGATCAGCCCGACGCTCGTGACCGGCTCGCGCCCGAAGAGGAAGGCCAGCGGTTCCTGGCCGAAGACGGAGCGGCAAAGCTCGACCAGCCGCGCCGCCGGCACCGCCTCCGGGAAGCGGCCCTTGCAGCCGATCGGTTGGCCGCCATGGTCCCCGAAGGGCTCGACGCCCTGAAGACCGAAGGCGCGCGCCGCCAGCGCGTTGTTGCCCAGCTCCGGGTTGCGATCGAGCGGCAGGTGGTAGGCGATCAGGCTCATGCCGCCGGCAATCAGCTCGGCGACCCGCCGGTAGCGGAAGCCGGTCAGGGTGACCGGCTGGCCGTCCCAGAACAGCCCATGATGCACCAGCACGGCGTCGGCGCCGGCCGCGCGAGCCCGCTCGAACAGCTCGACGCAGGCGGACACCCCGGTGACCACCTTGCGCACCCGGTCGCGCCCCTCGACTTGCAGGCCGTTGGGTCCGAAGTCAGTGCCCTTGCCGGCCTCCAGCAGCTCGTCGAGGTAGGCGACCAGGGTGCCAAGCGAGGCTTCGCCGCCGGCTACAGGCTGTGTCATGCCTGAAGCGCGGCGAAGAGCGTGGCGACCGGGCAGCGGAAACCCGTCACCACATCGCCGCCGTCGAGGGTGTCACGCTCCGAGAGCAACCGGGCGCCGCCCTTGCCGTGATGGACGCGCACGGTGCGGGCCGCCGGATCGAGCACCCAGACGGCGCGCACGCCGGCGCGGAGGTACTCCGCGACTTTCGCTCGCATCGCGGCGGGGCGGTCGCCGGTGGAGAGCACCTCGACCGCGAGGTCCGGTGCCAGCTCCGGGAAGGGCTCTCCCAGCCCCGAGGCCGCCAGGCGCTCCCTGGCGACGAACGAGAGGTCGGGGCACAGGACCGTGTCGGGGTGGCGCGCGAGCAGAAAGCCGGTGGCCTCGCTGAACAGCTCGCCGAGGTGGTGGGCCTGGACGTGCTGACCAAGGGCGACGAACAGGCGGCCGGCCACCAGGCCATGCGCGCCCGAGGCAGGCATCACCCGCCGCAGCGCGCCGCGCAGCAATTCGTGCGGCAGCTCGGGATCGGGAACGAGCTGCAGGTCGGCGGCGGTGAGGAGAGTCGTGAGCTCCATGTGGCGGCCCTCCAGAGTCGCTCCATCATACCCTGTCTGACGGAATTCACCGGCCGTACGGCGCACCGGAGTGCCAGGTCGCCGCACGGCTCGGTCACCGATGCCCAAAGAGGCCGGTGGTCATCCGAGGGCCGAGGATCGGAGGGACCCTACCGCCCGCCGCCGGGTCCCCGCCCGCCGCCACGGCCGCCGCGGAAGCCGCCGCGCCCGCCGCCGCCGCCCTCGCGTCCGCCGCGGCCGCCACGGCCGCCGAAGTCGCCGCGCTCCCGCTCCCGCTCGCCGCCGCCTCCGACCGGCACCGGCTCGCCCATCCCCTCGTACTGCGCGGGATCGTAGTCGGGCGCCTCCATGATCACCGCCTTGCGCGACAGCCGCACCTTGCCGCCCTCGTCGATGTTGATGACCTTGACGGTCATCTCGTCGCCTTCCTTGACCAGGTCCGCCACCTCGCGCACCCGGTACGGCGCGAGCTCGCTGATGTGCACCAGGCCGTCGGTGCCGGGCATGATCTCGACGAAGGCGCCGTAAGCCTCCACCCGCCGCACCGTGCCGGTGTAGACCTTGCCGACCTCGGGCACCTCGGTCAGCCGTTCGATCATCTGGATGGCGCGGCGCGCCGCCGGCTCGTCGGGAGAGGCGATGACCACCTTGCCGTCGTCGGCGATCTCGATCTGGCAGCCGGTCTCCTCGATGATCGAGCGGATGGTCTTGCCGCCGGGTCCGATGACGTCGCGGATCTTCTCCTTCGAGATCAGCAGCGTGTAGAGCCGCGGCGCGAAGCGCGACATCTCGACGCGCGGCGCCGCGATCGAGCGCTCCATGACGTCGAGGATGTGCAGCCGCCCCGCCCGCGCCTGGGCCAGCGCCTTTTCCATCACCTCGCGGGTGACGCCGGTGATCTTGATGTCCATCTGCAGCGCGGTGACGCCGTCGCGGGTGCCGGCGACCTTGAAGTCCATGTCGCCGAAGTGATCCTCCTGGCCGGCGATGTCGGACAGCACGGCGAAGCTCGCGTCGCCCTTGATCAGCCCCATCGCCACGCCGGCGACCGGCGCCAGCATCGGCACGCCGGCGTCGAACAGCGCCAGCGAGCCACCGCAGACCGTGGCCATCGACGAGGAGCCGTTGGATTCCAGGATGTCCGAAACCACGCGCAGCGTGTAGGGGAAGTCGTCCTCGTGCGGCAGCACCGGCTGCAGCGCGCGGCGCGCCAGCACGCCATGGCCGATCTCGCGCCGGCCGGGGCCGCGCAGGAACTTCACCTCGCCGACGGAGAACGGCGGGAAGTTATAGTGCAGCAGGAACTTCTGCACGCTCTCGCCCTCGTACTCCTCGATCACCTGGGCGTCGCGCCTGGTGCCCAGGGTGGCGGTCACCAGCGCCTGGGTCTCGCCGCGGGTGAACAGCGCCGAGCCGTGGGTACGGGGCAGCAGCCCGACGTCCACCGCGATTGGCCGGATCTCGTCGAGGCGGCGATTGTCGAAGCGGGTGTGCTCCTCGAGCACCACCTCGCGCAGGATCTCCTCTTCGAGGCGCTCCAGGATCTTCTTGACCTGGCCGCGGCGCTTGGTGGTGCTCTCCGGGGCTTCCACGGGCTCCGGGTTCTCCGGGGTCGAGGCGATGGTCTCCAGGTAGGGCTTGGTGACCTTGGCCGCCGCATCCTTGCGCTCGAACTTCCCCTTGCGGAAGAGCGCCGCCTTCAGCGGATCGTGGAGATCGGCGCGGACCCGGCGGTAGAGCTCGTCCGGATAGGCTTCCGGCACCGTCCAGACCGGCTTCTGCTTGCCGCTCTGCCGGTAGAGGTCGTGCTGGGCCTTGATGATCTTCTGGATCTCGGTGTGGGCCCTGAAGATGCAGTCGAGCAGCACCTCCTCGGAGACCTGGTTGGCGCCGGCCTCGACCATCGCCACCGCCTCCTCGGTGCCCACCACCACCAGGTCGAGGTCGGAGACGTCGCGCTGGCTGTTGGCCGGATTGAGGATCACCTCGCCGTTGATCAGGCCGACCCGCACCGCTCCCACCGGGTGGTAGAAGGGGATCTCCGACAGCACCAGCGCCGTCGAGGCGCCGTTGATCGCCAGGATGTCGGGATCGTTCTCGCCGTCGGCCGACAGGCAGAAGGCGATGATCTGGCTCTCGGTGAAGTAGCCCTCGGGGAACAGCGGCCGCAGCGGCCGGTCGATCAGCCGCGAGGTGATGATCTCTTTCTCGGTCGGCCGTCCCTCGCGCTTGAAGAAGCCGCCCGGAATGCGGCCTGCGGCGGCGGTGTACTCCCGGTAGTCGACCGTGAGCGGCAGGAAGTCGCGCTCGATACCCGCCTTGTTCTCCATGCACGCGGTGGCCAGCACCACGGTATCGCCGAGCCGGACCGTGCACGAGCCGTGGGCCTGCTTGGCGAGGTACCCCGTTTCGATGATCAGTTTGCCGTCCCCGATGGGGATCTCTCTGGACTGCCTCATAGGATTTGCTCTTCTTTCTCTCTCGTTCTGGTTGTCAGCACGTCGTCATCGCTTTGGACGCGTGCGCGCGCGCAGGCTCTAGGCCGCGGATCTCTCGCAGCCGAAGTCCTCCTGGGCGCCGGGCCAGCCACGCGGCCGGCGGCGAGGCGCGCTATTTGCGGATCCCGAGGCGCTCGATCGTCGAGCGGTAGCGTTCGACGTCCTGCCCCTTGAGATAGTCGAGCAGGCGGCGCCGGCGCCCGACCAGCTTGAGCAGGCCGCGGCGGCTGTGGTGATCCTTGGTGTGAGTCTTGAAATGGTCCGTCAGCTCGGTGATGCGGTGGGTGAGCAGCGCCACCTGGACCTCAGGAGACCCGCTGTCGTGGTCGTGCAGCCGGTAGTCCTGGATGACCTGCTGCTTCATTTCAGTGCTTTGAGCCAAGCTCGTGCTCCTTCCTCTCGTATGTTCACGGCGTAAGTGTAGCAGATTTCAGCCCTTATTGGGCTCCGCCCCGCGCCTCCTCCCGCCCTGCCTGCCCTCGCGGCCAGCCGTTTCGTCCTACCGGAAGACGACCTTGGGCTGGACGACCCCGACCCCCGCGCCGCCGATCTTCTCGACCACCGTGCCGATGGCGATGAATTGCCGCCGCCGGTTCACCAGCTTCACCCAGTCGCCCTCGCCGCCGGCAAGCTCGCGCACCAGGACCGTCTGGCCGTGGCTGATGCGCAATTCCTGCTGGGAATCGGTGGTCACCTCGTCGAAGGGCAGCGGGATGTCGTCGAAGGGCAACCAGGCGGCTCCCGGCGATTCGCCCGCCTCGACCGCCGCCGCCAGCGCCGCCAGCTTGAGCGCCGCCTCGACCTGGAACGAGCCGATGCGGGTGCGGCGCAGCTCCACCAGGTGGGCGCCCACCCCCAGCCGCGCCCCGAGGTCGTTGGCCAGCGCCCGGGCATAGGTGCCCGACGAGCAGGCCAGGCGAAACGCCAGGCGCCCCGCGGCGAGCTCGGAGGTCGGCTCGAACTCGTAGACGTTGACCTCCTTGGCCTCAACCGGCACCTCCTCGCCGCGGCGTGCCAGCTCGTAGAACTTGACCCCGTGCACCTTTTTCGCCGAGTACGGCGGCGCCTGCTGCTCGATGGCGCCGACGAAGCCGGCCATCGCCTGTGCCGCCTCGTCGCGGGTGAGACGCTCGACCGCCGCCGCCGGCGCCTCGGCGAGCACCTTGCCCGAGGCGTCGTAGGTGTCGGTCGCCACGCCGAACTGGATCACCCCGCAGTAGACCTTGGGCGCCCGGATCAGGAAGCGCGTCAGGCGGGTGGCGGTGCCGAGGGTCAGCAGCAGCAGGCCGGTGGCGTCGGGATCGAGGGTGCCGCAGTGGCCGATCTTCTTCTGCCCCAGCAGGCGCCGGACCCGCTGCACCACGTCGTGCGAGGTGAGCCCGGGCTCCTTGTCGATCAGCAGCAGTCCGTCTTTCATCCCTGGCCCGGCCGCTCCGCGCCCGCTGCCGGTCCGGCGGCGGCGACCTCGGCGGCGGTCGCCACCTCGCCGGCGCTGCCGCCGGCCTCGCCGGGCGCCGCCGAGAGCGCGGCGGCGACGTCGGCGACCACCTGGCGCTCGATCTCCGCGGTGTCGCCGGCGGCGCCGTCGAAGGTGTAGCCGGCGGCGTTGCGATGGCCGCCGCCGCCGTGATGGCGAGCGATCTTCTCGACGTCCACCTCGCCGCGGCTGCGCAGCGACACCTTGTGGGTGCCGTCGGCGCGGCGGCGGACCAGGGCGACCGCGTCAACGCCGGCGATCGCGCGCGCGTGGTCGATCAGCCCCTCGGAGTCGCCGTCCTCGGCGCCGGCGCGGGCGAACATCTCCGGGTCCAGCCGGACGGTGGCGATGCGGCCGCCCTGATGCAGGCCGAGCGTCTGCAGCATCTCGCCGAGCAGACGCACCACCGCGACCGGCTGGCTCTCGTACAGCCACTGCGAGACCTGCTCGGGATGGGCGCCCTCCCGCACCAGGGCGGCGGCCGCCTCGAAGGCGGCGGGAGTGGCATTGGAGAAGCGGAAGCCGCCGGTGTCGGTGACCAGGGTCAGGTAGAGGCAGCTGGCGATCTCCGGCTCGAGCGCGACCTTGAGCGCCTGCGCCAGGCGGAAGACCATCTCGCCGACCGCCGGCGCCGCCGAGTCCACCCAGTTGACCGCGCCGTAGTGCTGGTTGCCCAGGTGGTGGTCGATGTTGATCACCGGCAGGGCGCCGAGGTGCTGCTCGAGACCGGTGCGGTCGGGGCTCGGGCACTCGAGGACCACGATGCCGTCGAACTTCTCCGGAAAGCCGGCCGGCGGCTCGGCGCCGCTGTGCACGCGGTCGGTGCCGGGCAGCGGCCGGTAGATGGCCGGGATCTGGTCGAGGTTCCACACCACCGCGCCCTTGCCGAGGCGGCGCAGCAACCGCGCCAGCCCGAGCTCCGAGCCGATGGCGTCGCCGTCGGGATTGACGTGGCTGGTGAGCAGGAAGCGATTACCCTGCCGGATCTTGCGCAGCAGGTCTTCAGGAGCTTTCGTCGCGGGCATTGAGGCTCTCCAAGAGGTCGGCAATGGTCTGGCTGTGCTCGGCGCCGCGGTCGAGCTCGAAATGCAGCTCCGGCGTCACCCGCAGCCGCAGGCGGCGGGCAAGCTCGGAGCGCAGGAAGCCGCGGGCGTGCTCGAGGGCGGCGACGGCGCCCTGTCGCTCCTCCTCGGTGCCCAGGGCCGAGACCCTGACCACCGCCTGGTGCAGGTCGGGGGAGACGTCGACGTCGACGAATCCCAGCAGGCTGGCGTGCTTGATGCGCGGGTCGTGGACGTTGCGCTGCACCAGGTCGGCGAGCTCGGCGCGCAGCAGGTCCGCCACCCGGCCGGTGCGCCGGCTCATGGCTCGGCCTCCAGCACCTGTGGTTCCCAGCGCGTCAGGTACGCCTCCGCCTGGCTGTCCACGAGGTCCCGGATGTGCTCCATCAGTTTCTCCATCTCCGCTTCCCTCTGCGTCACGATGGCGATCGAGATCTCGGCCCGCTGGTGGAGGTCGTGGAAATCGGTCTCGGCGATCGACACCCGGAAGCGCTGGAAGATCCGGTCGATCAGCGATTTCACCACCCGCCGCTTGTCCTTGAGGCTGCGGCTCGACGGCAGGTGCAGCTCGCAGCTGACGACGCCAACGATCATCGGACGGGGAGCGGTGGTCGGCAGAGCCCTCGCAACCTCGACAGAGAAGCCGCCGCCGCGGCTCGCGGCGGTGCGCCGCCGGCCGGACGGTCCGCCTCGCCGCGACGGCTAGAGGACCGCAGCCACCTCTTCGCGGACGTGAGCTTCGATGAAGTCGCCGGGCTTGACGTCCTGGAAGCGCTCGAGGCCAATGCCGCAGTCGAAGCCCGAGCGCACCTCGGAGACATCGTCCTTGAAGCGCCGCAGCGACGCGATCTTGCCTTCGAAGATCACCCGGTTGTCCCGCACCAGGCGGACGGCGGCGTGGCGCGGGATCACCCCCTCGACCACATGGCAGCCGGCCACCGTTCCCACCTTCGGCACCTTGAAGGTGTCGCGCACTTCGGCCCGGCCGACGGCGACCTCGCGGAAGGTGGGATCGAGCAGGCCGGTCATCGCCTTGCGCAGCTCGTCGAGCAGCTCGTAGATGACGGTGTGCAGGCGGATGTCCACCTGCTCCTTCTCGGCCAGGTCGGTGGCGCTGCGCTCCGGGCGGACGTTGAAGCCGACGATCACCGCCCGCGAAGCCGACGCGAGCAGCACGTCGTTGGTCGAGATGGCGCCGACGCCGGCGTGGATGACCGAGAGCCGCACCTTGTCGGTGCTGACCTTGCCCAGCGCGTCGCGCAGCACCTCGACGGAGCCCTGGACGTCGGCCTTGAGCACCACCGGCAGGTCCTTGACCTCGCCCTCCTGGATGCGGTTGAAGAGCTGCTCGAGCGAGAGCCTGCCCTGGGTCGGGTTGAGGTCGCGGCTGCGGACCTCCTGGGCGCGGTACTCGGCGATGCCGCGCGCCCGCGACTCGTCTTCGACCACCTGCAGCAGGTCGCCGGCGTCAGGCAGATCGTTGAAGCCGGTGACCTCGACCGGGGTCGAGGGTCCGGCCTTCTGGGCGCGCCGGCCGGCGTCGTCGCTCATCGAGCGGACGCGGCCCCAGGTGGCGCCGGAGACGAAGACGTTGCCGACCTCCAGGGTGCCGTTCTGCACCAGCACGGTGGCGACGACGCCGCGGCCGACCTCCTTGCGCGCTTCGAGCACCGCACCCTGCGCCTGGATGTCCGGGTTGGACTTGAGCTCGAGGATGTCGGCAGTGAGCAGGATCATCTCGAGCAGCTCCTGGATGCCCTGCCGCTTGAGCGCCGACACCGGCACCATCACGGTGTCGCCGCCCCAGTCCTCGGCCATCAGGCCGCGATCCGAGAGCTCGCGCTTGACCCGATCGAGGTTGGCGTTCGGCTTGTCGATCTTGTTGATCGCCACCACGATCGGCACGCGCGCGGCGCGGGCGTGGTCGATCGCCTCGATGGTCTGCGGCATGACGCCGTCGTCCGCCGCCACCACCAGCACGACGATGTCGGTCACCCGGGCGCCACGGGCGCGCATCATGGTGAACGCTTCGTGGCCCGGGGTGTCCAGGAAGACCACCTGGCGGCCCTTGACGTCGACATGGTAGGCCCCGATGTGCTGGGTGATGCCGCCGAACTCGCTCTCGGTGACCTTCGAGGAGCGGATGGAGTCGAGCAGCGAGGTCTTGCCGTGATCGACGTGGCCCATGATCGTCACCACCGGCGCCCGCGGCACCTTCCCTTCGACCGCCGAGCCGCCGTCGGGCCCCTCGGCGCCCTGCGCCGCGACGGTGCCGGCGAGCTCCTCGTTGAGCTGCACCTCTTCCTCGAACGACACCACCATGGTGTCCACGCCGAGGTCGTTGGCGAGCTGCTGCGCCAGCGCCGGCTCGACGACCTGGTTGATGTTGGCGATGATGCCGCGGTCGAAGAGCGCCTTGATCAGGTCGCGCGCCTTGACGCCGAGCTTCTCGGCGAACTCGCGCAAGGTCATGCCCTCGCCGATCATCACCGTGCCCTGGGGCGGCGCCTTCTTGAAGGTCAGCAGCTTGCCGCCCTCGTCCTCCTTGCGCTGGGCGCGCCGGCGCCGGCGGCCGCCGGTGCCGTCGCCAGTTTCCTCGACGCCCTCGATGTCGTCCTCGATGGTGCCCTTGTAGGCGCTGAGGTCCTCCTCTTCGGGGGAGCGCAGGCCGGGCTTCTTGACGCCCTTGGCTTTCTTCTTGTTCTTGTCCTGCTTGGGCGGCGCCTCGATCACCCGCTCGCCGCGACGCCGGAGCGCATCGTCGGCGCCGGCCGGAGCCGTGCGCGGGGCGGTGGCCGCGGCATGCCCGGGGGCGCCCGGAGCGCCGGGGCGCGCACCGATCGGTGCCAGGGTCGGCGGCCGGCCAGGAGAGCGATAGTCGCGCGAGGCGCGGGGGTCGCGCGTGCCGAGGCCGGCGCCGGGTGAGACGGCGCCGCCGAGGGAGCGTCCGGCGGCATGGCCGGCGGAATTGGCCGCGCCATAGCCACCGGGCGCCGCGTGGGCGGCACGGCCCGCGGCGTCGGCGTGCGGCGCGTGGCCGCCGCTCGCCGGGTGCGCACCTGGCGCGAGGCTCGCGAGATGTGCAGGATTCGCGGTGTTCGCGGCGTGAGCGGTGGATGGATCCCCGGCCTGCGACGGGTGCGGGGCGGCGGAGCCGGCGGCCGCCTGGGCCCCGGCATGGGCATGACCCAGCCCGGAGGCGGCGCCAAGGCCGGCGCCCGGCGCGTGCGCGGCAAAGCCGCTGCCGGCGGCAGCCGGCCCGGCCACGGTCGCCGCGCCTCCCGGGTAGAGGCCGCCCGGTGCTCCGAGATGCGCCGGCCGCTCGGCAGCCGGTAGCGTCTGGATGCGTGGCTCGACCTTCTGGATCAGGGTGCGGGGACGGTTCGGGCGCAGCGGGTTGGCGGGCAGCCGGCGCACCGGTGGCGCCGCCGGCACGCGGCGGCGCGCCGCCGCCGGCGATTCCGGCGCGGCCGGCTCGTCGCGCAGGATGACCTCGCGCGGGTGCGGCAGCTTCTTGCCCTGCAGGATCGCCGAGATGATGTCGGAATCGATGTGCGCGTCATCGCCTTCGACGCGGACGCCGATCGACTTCAATTTGAAGACGAGGTCCTGATTGGCGATCCCCATCATCCGAGCGAGATCCTGAACGCGAAGTTTTCCCATATTCTCTGCGGCTCCTGTCGATTCTCATCCGCCCTGGCGGCGGCGCGGCTCGCGCACGCGCTTCCTAACCGTCGTCTTCCTTGCCGGCCTTGCCGCCGGCATCGCCGCCCGCGGCGGCGGCTTCCCGATCCTCCCCGCTGCTGCCCTCGGACTGCGCGGTGTCCGCAGCCATCGCTGCTTCCGCAGCCATCGCGGCTTCCGCAGCCATCGCGGTATCCGCAGCCATCGCAGCATTGCGGGCCGCCATGGCCGACGCCTCTTCCTCCGCCACCGCGGCGGCGACGCCGGCGTCACGCGTGGCCCGCTGCGCCTCGCTCTCCTGGAAGGCGCGCGACAGAGCGGCCATGAAGTCCTCGTCCCCCATCGACGACGTGGTCTCGGGGCGGCGGAAAGTCTGACCGATCTCGGCGCGGCCGGCGCTCTGCTGCGCCGCGGCCTGCGCCGCCTGCTCCTCGGCCCACGCCAACAGGCCGTCGGCCAGCCCTTCGTCGACGTCCGGCAGCTCGAGCAGCGCCTCGCGGCCGCGCTCGCGCAGGCTGTCGACGTTGCCGATGCCGGCGGTCTCGAGGCTCGCCTGCAGCTCCGGAGTCATCCCCGGCGCCAGGGCGAGGTCCACGGGGGCGGCCTCCGGGGCAGGGCCGATGGCGGTCTGGAGCATCCGCGCCAGCGCGTCGGCCACCTCGTCCTTGACGTCACTCTCGCTCTTGATGTCGATTCGGGCGCCGATCAGCTCGGAGGCCAGACGCACGTTCTGGCCGCGCTTGCCGATGGCGAGCGACAGCTGCTCGTCCTCGACGATGACGTCGAGATGAGGCACCTCGCCCTGGTGGGTGACCGACACGCGGGTGATCTTGGCCGGCGCCAGCGCGCTCTGGGCGAAGGTCACCAGGTCGTCGCTGTGCTCGATGATGTCGATCTTTTCGCCGCGCAGCTCGCGGATGATCGATTGCACGCGCGAGCCCTTCATGCCGACGCAGGCGCCGACCGGATCGACGTCGCGCTCGCGGCTGTAGACGGCCACCTTCGCCCGTTCGCCGGGAGCGCGCACCGCGTTCTTGATCACCACCGTGCCGTCGTAGATCTCCGGCACCTCGGTCTCGAACAGCTTGACCAGCAGGCGCGGATCGGTACGCGAGAGCACGATCTGCGGCCCCTTGGGCTGTTTGTGCACCTCGACGATGACGGCGCGGATGCGCTCGCCTTGGCTGTAGCGCTCATGCCGGGCCTGCTCGTGGCGCGGCACCACCGCTTCGGTGCGTCCGAGGTCAACGACGATGTCGCCGCGCTCGAAGCGCTTGACGGTGCCGTTGAGCACCTCGCCGACGCGGTCGATGTACTCGTTGTAGATGTTCTCGCGCTCGGCCTCGCGCACCCGCTGGTACAGCACCTGCTTGGCGGACTGGGCGGCGATGCGTCCCAGGCCGTCGGTGGGGATCGGCAGGTGGATCTCGTCGCCGATCTCGGCACCGGCCTTGTGGTCCTGGGCCTCCTCGACGGTCCATTCGGCAAGCGGGTCCTCGACCTCGGCCACGACCTTCTTGACGATGAAGGCGTCGAACCTGCCGGTTTCACGGTCGAGGTGAGAGCGCACCGGTTCTTTGATGCGGTGCTGCTTCTTGGCCGCCGAGGCCATGGCGTCCTCGAGCGCCGCGATCCAGCGCTCGAGATCGATGTCCTTCTCTCGCGCGACCTGGCGCAAGATCTCGTTCAAGTTCAGTTCCGACGTCTGTGCCTGGGGCATGAGTGCTTTCCTATCCCTGTCGCTTGATTCTGCCGTCCGTGCCGGCGCGGCCGGAGGAAGGGCGTGACGGAGGGGCCGTCGCCAGCTCGACTTCCAGCCGGGCGAGACGGATGTCCTCGAGTCGCAGTTGTAGCCGCTCGCCCGTCTGGTCGTCGACCAGCGTCACCTCGCCGCCGCCAGCTCCGGCGCCCGGCGCTCGGAACTCGGCCAGCCGTGCCACCAGCGTCCGGCGCCGGCGGCTGTTGGAGCCTTCGGTGCCGGTCAGCGTGGCTGGCGTGGCTGCCGCGTCGCTCTCGAAGGTGACTCGCGCCAGGCGGCCGAGGAAGCGCTGGTAGTCGGCCGGGCGGTAGAGCTGCCGGTCGAGGCCGGGGGAGGAAACCTCGAGGGTATAGCGGCCGTTGCCGAAATCGAGCACGTCGAGCAGCGCCGAGGCCTGCCTCGCCACGTGCTCGCAGTCGGAGAGGGAGACGCCGGATTCCTGCGCGGTAGTTTCCGGGGTCTCCGGGGTCTCCGGGGTAACCGGGTTCTCCGGGTTCGTCCAGTCTTCCGCGGTTCCCGCGTGCTCCCGGGCCTGAGGCGCTGGCAGGTCCAGGATGAGACGCAGCACGCCACCCTTCCACTCGGCGTGGAGCAGCTCGCAGCCCGCTCCAGTCGCGATCCCGGCGAGCTCGGCCGCGATCTCTGGAGTGAGCGGAGTCGGCTTGACTGGCCGCAGGTGAGGGACCGGAGCATGCGCTCTCGGGCTCCGCCTGGTCTCGGCCGTGGACTTGCGTGTGCGCATCAGAGTCGTTGAACCTTCCCCCAACAAAAAAAGTGGGCGTGAGGCCCACTTCGTACCAATCCCTTTCGGGATCGGGGCAAGCTCCCGCGGTGGATTATAGAGGATCCCCCGCAGCACGGCAAGTTGCTGGACCCGAACGGCTTGCTTTACGGCTCGGGCGCCTCGGCCGCCATCCCGCCGCCCGCCAACCCTGCCATCCCTGCTACCATTGCGAGACGTCCCGTCCTGTTGATAAGACGAGCTTCCTCGACTTGATAAGACGAGCCTCGTCGATGCGGCAAGGCTCCGGACGGCCGCCGAAGGCCCGGTTCCTGCCCCCACTGACAGTCTATCTGTTGTAAGGCACGGCGGCATTTCCCGGGGGTCCCGGGGTCCCCGGGCGCGCCAATTTGGCATTCGAAGCCTCTTCCTGCGCTGGCCGCTCCTCGGCAACATGCTTGGCAGGCCCTTTGCTAGTAGAGCCTGCTGATGGAAGACGAAAGGAGATCGCAGCACTCATGATCACCACCCGCAGTCGCCAAGTCTCGACTTTCTTGCTGGTCTTGGGAGCGGTTGTCTTTGGGATGGTCCTGGCGGGAGGGTTGGGGATGACGATGCCAGGGATGACGCAGACCCCTGACAGCTCGCTGTCGGCCACCAAAGCCGCCGAAGCCACCTCCACGACCACTTCCCATGGCCTGCCCGGCTTCGCCGATCTGGCGGAGGCGGTGGATCCGGCCATCGTTTCGATCCAGGCCTCCACCATCGAAAAGGCTCCCCATGGCCGCGACGGCCGCGGGCGCCGCGGTCAGGGTCAGGGCCAGGGCCAGGGCATCGATCCCTTCGAGTTCTTCTTCGGTCCGCGCGGACGTGGCGACCGCCAGGGCGCGCCCGGCGGCCCCGGCGGCTCCGATGACGACGGCGGCAGTAATGGCGGCGGCGCCATGCAGCCCGAGGACTATCGCTCCGAAGCCGGCGGCAGCGGCTTCGTGATCTCGCGCGACGGCCTGATCGTCACCAACAACCACGTCATCGAGGGCGCTTCGGAGGTCAAGGTCCACCTCGGCGACCGCGATTACACGGCCCAGGTCAAGGGCGCCGACGCGGCCACCGACATCGCGCTGCTCAAGATCAACGCCGGCGACCGGCTGAAGTACCTCGAGCTCGGCGACAGCGACCGCGCCCGCGTCGGCGACTGGGTGATGGTGGTCGGCAACCCGCTCAACCTCAACAAGACCGTGACCACCGGCGTGATCAGCGCCAAGGGCCGCGCGCTCGGCATCAACGACATCTCGTTCGAGAACTTCCTGCAGACCGACGCGGCCATCAACTTCGGCAACTCCGGCGGGCCGCTGGTGAACCTCCAGGGCCAGGTGGTGGGCATCGCCAGCGCCATCAACTATGGCGCCGAGAACATCGGCTTCGCAGTCCCGGTCAACACGCTCAAGGAGATCCTGCCGCAGCTGCGTGACAAGGGGAAGGTCAGCCGCGGCTACCTCGGCATCAACATCCAGAACATCGATTGGCCGCACGCCCAGGCCTTCGGCCTCTCCTCGACCGACGGCGCGCTGGTCGGCGAGGTGGTCGCCGGCACTCCGGCCGCCGAGGCCGGCGTCCAGCACGGCGACATCATCACCGCGGTGGACGGCCGCCACATCAAGACCACCCGCGACCTGATCGACTACGTCTCGGCCAAGGGTCCCCACGCCACCGTCACCCTGACCCTGCTGCGCAACGGCAAGACGATCGAGAGCAACGTCAAGCTCGGCGAGCGGCCGGCGCTCAACCAGCAGGCGAGCAACGACGAGCATCAGGACGGCAACAGCGGCATCAGCTGGCTGGGCCTGCAGTACGAGGACATCAGCCAGAGCGTGCGCTCGAGCTACAACCTGCCGAGCAACGTCAGCGGCGTGCTGGTCACCGGCGTGACCGCGACCAGCCCGCTCTACGACCAGGCGGTGCGGCCGGGCAGCATCGTCAGCGAGGTCAACGGTCAGGCGGTGCACAACGTCGCCGAGTTCGAGCGCGCGGTCGGCGCCGCCAAGTCCAAGTCGTACCTGCGAATGTACACCCTGCGCTTCGGGCGCCAGGGGCAGTCGCTGCCGCCATTTTTCGCGGTGGTGCAGGTGCCGTAGAAAGCCCACTTCCCTCCGGGGGCCCTCCACGGCGAAAGCAACGCACCATAGACCACCGCTTCAACATACAAGGGCGGTCCGGGCAACCGGGCCGCCCTTTTTCGCTGCCAGGAGATAGACTCTCGCCGATGGCCAAGAACAGCGACAGCTACCGTGCCTCCGTGCTGGTGGTGGACGACGAGTCCGCCATCCGCGACAGCCTGAGGATGATCCTCGAGTACGACGGCTACCGGGTCGAGGAGGCGTCCGGCGGCTCGCAGGCGCTGGCGCGGATCGCCGACCGGCTGCCGGACGCCGTGCTGCTCGACGTCAAGATGCCGGAGATGGACGGCATCGAAGTGCTGCGGGCGATGCGGGAGCGCGGTTACGACGTGCCGGTGCTGGTGGTGAGCGGGCACGCCGACGTCGCCACCGCGGTCGAGGCGACCCGCCTGGGGGCTTACGATTTCTTCGAGAAGCCGCTGCAACGCGACCGGGTGCTGGTGTCGCTGCGCAACGCGGTCGAGAGCTCGCGGCTGCGCGCCGAGAACCGCTCGCTGGGCAGCGAGCCGGAGACCCTGATCGGCGCCGCGACCGCGATGCGCCGGCTGCGCGAGACCATCGAGAAGGCGGCGCCGACCCATGCCACGGTGCTGATCACCGGCGAGAGCGGCACCGGCAAGGAGCTGGTGGCGCGCGCCATCCACCGCGCCTCGGCTCGCCGCGACCGGCCCCTGGTCCAGGTCAACTGCGCCGCGATCCCCGAGGAGCTGATCGAGTCCGAGCTGTTCGGCCACGAGAAGGGCAGCTTCACCGGCGCGGTGCGCAAGCAGATGGGGAAGTTCGTGGCGGCCGACGGCGGCACCATCTTCCTCGACGAGATCGGCGACATGTCGGCGCGCACTCAGGCCAAGGTGCTGCGGGTGCTGCAGAACGGCGAGGTCGAGCCGGTGGGCGCCGAGCGCACGGTGCAGGTCGACGTGCGGGTGGTCGCGGCCACCAACCGCAACCTCGAGGACGAGATCGCCGCCGGGCGCTTCCGCGAGGACCTCTACTACCGGCTCAACGTCATCCCGATCCGCACTCCGGCGCTGCGCGAGCGCCTCGAGGACGTGCCGGTGCTGGTCGAGTACTTCGCGCGCCGTTACTCGGAGGCCAACAACTGCCGGCCCAAGGAGCTGGCTGCGGACGCCCTGGGCCACCTGCGGGCCCTGGCGTGGAAAGGCAACGTCCGCGAGCTCAAGAACCTGGTCGAGCGGCTGCTGATCCTGTCGCCGGGCGAGACGGTGACCCGCGAGGACGTGATCGCCGCCACCGGCGGCGCCCGTCCGGAGCTGTCCAGCGGCGTGCTGGCGGTCCGCACGCTGCGGGAGTTCCGCGACGTCTCCGAGCGCATGTTCCTCGTCCACAAGCTCGAGGAGAACAATTGGAACGTGACGCAGACCGCTCAGTCCATCGACACGCCGCGCAGCAACCTCTACAAGAAGCTCGAGCAGTACGACATCCGCCGCGAGGAGCCGCCGCGTGAGCTCTGACCTGGCGCCCACCGACCGCGACCGGCGCGAGAGCCTGGTGGTGCGCCTGCTCGAGGAGAGCGGAGCGCTCTGCCGCGGCCATTTCCTGCTCTCGTCCGGCCGCCACTCCCCGGCTTACGTGCAGTGCGCGCTGCTGCTCGAAGAGCCCGGTGCGCGCGCGTCGCGTGGGGGCCGAGCTTGCCGAGGAGCTGCGCCCGTTCCACCCCGACTCGGTGCTGTCGCCAGCGCTGGGCGGCATCCTCATCGGCCACGAGGTGGCGGCGGCCCTGGGCGTGCCGTTCCGCTTCGCCGAACGCAAGGGTGAAGAGCTCGGCCTGCGGCGGGGCTTCACCCTGCGCCAGGGGGAGCGGGTGGTGATCGTGGAGGACGTGGTGACCACCGGCCGCTCGACTCTCGAAACCGCGGCGCTGGCCACCAGCCGCGGCGCGCGGGTGGTGGCGATCGGCGCGATCATCGACCGCACCGGCGGGGCCGGCGGCGAGCCGCCCTTCGACGTGCCCTGGCGGACCTTGATGGCTCTCGACCTGCCCTCCTACACCCCGGCCGATTGTCCGCAATGCCGCGCGGGCGGCAGCCCGCGGAAGCCTGGCAGCCGGCCGGGTTCCGAAGAGCGGGGGAGCCAGCAGTAGGGGAGCCCACCGCCGCCCGCGGCATGGACGCTGCAACCAAGGAGAGAGGCTCGGGACGGCGACGTTGGCCGCGCGTGCGTGCGGTGCTCGCCGGCGCCCTGGTCCTGGGCGCGCTCTGGCTGGTTGCCGCCAGGGCGGCGCGGGCCGACGGCACGCAGACCGGCCTGATCACCGGCCAGGTGGTGGACGGCTCGGGCGCCGGCGTGGCGGCGGTGCAGGTTACCGCCGCGGGACCGCAGATCCGGCGCACCGAGGAGGCCGACGACCAGGGGCGATTCCGCTTCCCGGCCCTCGGGCCCGGCACCTACGACCTGCACGCCGAGCTGCTGGGGCTGGCGGCGGACCAGCGAAGCGTCCGCGTCTCGATCGGCCGCACCACCGTCGTGCAGCTGCGGCTGGTCGGTCCCGGCCAGCGCCCCGGGACCGCCGGGCCGGCGGCCGGCGGCGGCGAGCAGGGCGTCGCGGCGCAGGTATCGATCCAGGTCTTCGCCGAGGCCTCGGTCATCGACCGCTTCGACACCCGCATCGGCGCCAACGTCAGCTTCGACTTCATCGATCAGCTGCCGGTGCCGCGCTTCTACCAGAGCGTCGCCCTGCTGCTGCCCGGGGTGAGCGACGACCGCAACGGCAACTTCAACTTCAACGGCGCGTTGACCAGCGACAACCAGTTCCTGATCGACGGCGTGGACACCACCGACCCGGCCAGCGGCCTGCTCGCGATCAATCTCGCCTACCAGGCCATCCAGGAGGTGACCGTCACCACCGCCGCCGCTCCCGCCGAGTATGGACGCTCTTCGGGAGGCGTGATCAACGCCGTCACCCGTTCGGGCACCAACGATTATCAGGGCGTCACCCGCCTGCTGGCGACCGACAGCGGCTGGAACAGCCCCTACGGCTATCCGGCCCGCGAGGTGGCGCAGCTGGCGCCCGAGATCGCGGCCGCCAACGGCGCGCCCAGCCGCATCGATCCGACCCTGGCGCTGGCCCTCGGTGGCCCGCTCTGGCGCGACCACCTCTTCTTCTTCGGCGCCTACGACGACAGCCAGAGCACTCTCCTCGGGCCCACCCGCGAGGGGACCACCTGGAACCGCGGTGCCGAGATCGAGAGCTCCGCGGCCAAGGCGACCTGGCAGGTGAACGACGCCAACACCCTGGTCGGCCAGTTCACCAACGATTCGACGAGCCTCGCCGGGTTCGGCCCTTTCGGTCTGCAGGCCGGAGGCGTGGGCGGCATGGGGGGCCTTGGCGGGACCCCACTCGGCCCCGCCTTCGGGCCGCTGCAGAGTGCCGTGGTGGACCGCGTTCCCGGCGACATCTTCGCGCTCGGGCATCAGTCGCAGGACGGCAACTTCGAGAAACTACAGCTCAACAGCGCGATTCGCCAGGACATGTCGCTCGAGCTGACGCTGGCGCAGCAGGTGCTCGATCTGACCAGCCGGGCGCTCAACTCGCGCGGCCTGACGGGGGATGCTCCGCACCTCGCCGTCGAGCCCTCTCCGGCGGTCCCACCGGTGCCGGGCGTGGCGTCGCCGCCGGAGGTCCGCGACCTCGCGCTCTTCAACGGCGTCACCGACGAGGGTCTCGAGCACCGGCCGCGGCGGCAGGGCAACCTGGTGATCAACGGCTTCGTGCAGCTGGGCCCCACCGACCACGAGCTGAAGACGGGCGTCGACTTCGAGCGGACGGTCTCGGAGCGGAGCTTTCAGGTCCCCGGCCAGCCCGGTGTCGATCCGTTGACCGGCAAGCCGGTCGCCGGCCAGCTGTTCGTCGATCAGGGGCAGGCGCCGGGCTGCGCGGGGGCTGCCTGCGGGCCGTTCGACCCCGCCACCGGCACCTTCCAGCCCTACCAGCTCTACCAGTTCTACGACCGCGACGGCACCAAGACGGTGGAGCAGACCTTCGCCGTCTACCTGAGCGACGCCATCGCGGTCGAGCGCTGGCTGATCAGCCTGGGCGGGCGCTTCGAGTCGGTGCGCGCCACCGACCGGGACCGGGGGCCGTTGATCGACTCGAGCACCGTGGCGCCAAGGCTGGCCGTCACCTTCGACGCCAGCGGCGATCGCAAGGTGCTGCTGGTCGGCACGTACGGGATCTATTACGAACCGTTTCTGCACAACTTCCTCAACACCTACAGCAGCGTCGACGCGCTCTCGGGCTACACCCCCTACACCTGGAACGCGAGCGCTCCGACCTGCGCCGGCCAGAACCCCGGCAACCTCAGCTCGCCCTGCTGGGTGGCGGGTTCGCCGGTGGGTTTCGTCAACGACCTGGCGACCAGCCCCAACCAGGACCTCCACCGCTCGTGGCTAGATGAGGCCACGTTCGGGTTCGAGCGCCAGGTGACCGCATCGGTGGGCGTCAGCCTCTATTTCATCCACCGTCGCTGGCACGATCTCTGGGACAACGTGATGCAGGGCGTCTTCGACCCGCACGGCAACCTCGTCGGGACCACCTCGCAGGTGCTCAACCTGCCCGGCGCGAAGCGCCAGCAGCAGTCGCTGCAGCTGCTGGTGCAGAAGCGCTACACGGACCACTGGCAGCTGCTGGGCTCCTACACCCGCAGCCGCACCGAGGGGAACCTGTTCGAAGACAACGGCGCCGACGCCGCGCACTTCGGCGATTTCAGCAGCGTCTCCGACGTCAACCTGGTGAACCGCTATGGCCTGGCGCCCTATGACCGTCGCGACCAGATCAAGGCCTTCAGCAGCTATCGCTGGCCCTGGCGGCGGGCGAACCTGTGGTTCGGGACGGCCCTGCTCTATGCGAGCGGCGTGCCCTACCAGATGGAGGAGCTGGATCCGCTCGGCGTGCGCTTCCTGACGCCGCGAGGCTCGCTGCGCCTGCCGGACGAGCTCCAGCTCGACCTGTCGCTGGGCTCCGAGTACCAGCTGCTGCGGCCGGGGCTGACGGTCGAGGTCAGGGCGGAGGTGTTCAACGTCACCGACCAGCAGCAGGTGCTGGGGGTGGAGACGCTGACCAACACCGGCCTCTTCGGCCTGCCGCGCTCCATCGCCGACCTGCAGACCCCTCGCACTTACCGGGTGACCATCGGCCTGCATTTCTGATCCAGGGGGCGCCATGGACCCTCTTGGTGTTCGCCGTAGCCCGCGGGATTCGTTCCTCCTGGCAAGAGGTAGGATCTGCCCATGGGGCGGGGAGCTGCGAGAGATGTCACGCAGCTGCTGCGGCGGTGGCAGCAGGGGGATCAGGCGGCGGCCGAGGAGCTGCTGCCGTTGATCTACGGCGAGCTGCGGAAGATCGCCCGCCGCCACCTGCGGGGTGAACGGGACGGGCATACTCTCGAGGCCACCGCCCTGGTCCACGAGGTCTACCTGCGGCTGAGCGGCGGCGCCGAGCTGCACTGGAACGACCGGGTCCATTTCTATGCCGTCGCCGCGCAGATGATGCGGCGGGTGCTGGTCGATCACGCGCGGAGCCGCGACGCCCTCAAGCGCGGCGGGAGCGTGGTCAAGATCTCGCTCGACGAGGCGCGGGACCCGGCGGTGGAGAGCGGTCCCGACGTGGTGGCGCTGGACGACGCCTTGAGGAGCCTCGAGGCGCTCGATCCGCGCAAGAGCCGGATCGTCGAGCTGCGGTTCTTCGGCGGCCTCACCCTCGAGGAGACCGCCGCCGTGCTGGGGATCTCCGTTCCCACCGTGGTCAAGGAGACCCGTCTGGCCAGGGCCTGGCTGCACAGCCAGATCGTGACCGGCATTCCCGGGCAGCCGGGGGCGCACGGCCATCCGGGAGGCGCGGAGCCCTGATGGAAGGAGCGGCGCTCGACCGCTGGCGGCGCGCCCAGGAGCTGTTCGAGGCCGCCGCCGACCTGCGGCCGGGCGAGCAGGCGGCCTATCTGGCGGCGGCCTGTCCTGGCGACGACGGCCTGCGGCAGGAGGTCGAGGCGCTGCTGCGGTCCGATGCCGAGGCCGGAAGCTTCATCGAGCACGCCATCCGGCGCGGCTCCGACCAGCTGCTGGCGGGCGAGCCCGATCCGCTCGCAGCCCTGGGCCGGATCGGCAAATACGAGATCCTGGGCCGCATCGGCGAGGGCGGCTTCGGCGTGGTCTACAAGGGGCGCGACGCGGTGTTGCAGCGTTACGTCGCGGTCAAGACCTGCTCGTCGAGCGACGACCGGCTGCGCCGGCGGTTCTTCCGCGAGGGGCAGATCGCCGCCAGCCTGCAGCATCCCAACATCACCACCGTTCACGACCTCGGCGTCGAGCGCGGCATCCCCTATCTGGTGCAGGAGTTCCTGGCCGGCGAGGACCTCAACCGCAAGATCGCACGGCGGGAGGAGCTCTCCGCCTTGCGGCGGCTCGACCTCCTGGTGCAGGTCGCACGCGGTCTCGAATACGCCCATCTGCAGGGCGTCCTGCACCGCGACGTCAAGCCCGCCAACATCCGGGTCCTGCCGTCGGGCGCGGTAAAGATCATGGACTTCGGGATCGCCAAGCTGCTGCACGAGGTGTCCGACGTCACCACCCAGGGGGTGACCCTGGGCACCGTCGGCTACCTGGCTCCGGAGCAGCTGCGCGGCGAAGCGGTGGACCGGCGCACGGATATCTTCTCCTTTGGCGTCCTGGTCCACGAGGTGTTGACCTACGAGCGCCCGTTCAAGGGCAGCACCTTCTCGGAGGTCTCCTACCGCCTGCTCAACGAGGAGCCGGCGGCGCTGGCGGAGATCGGCCCGGCCCACGGCGAGGCGATCGCCGAGCTGGCCAAGCGCTGCCTGGCCAAGGACCCCCGGCAGCGGTACGAGACGTTCGCCGAGGTCCTCGCCGTGCTCGAGCCGGAGCTGGCGACGCTGCGCTCCGGGCCGTTGGCGGTGCAGTCGCCGCCGGCGCAGCCGGCGACGCCAGCCATGTCCGGCGGCGCTCCTGGCAGCCCGCGCGCCGCGACCGCCCGGCGCCGGGTTTCGGCCACGCGAGCCATGGGCGGCGCGGCAGCCGCCATCGCACTGGCGGCGATCCTGGTCGCCGGCGGGCGCACCCTCCTGCGGCGGCAGGTGCCGGGTGAGGCTGCCACGGCGGCGGTGCCTGCCGGACCGGCGGCGGCTGCCGGCTCGGTGACGGCGCCTGCCGGTCCGGCCGCGCCAGGGGAGAGGCCCGGAACGGCGCAGCAGCCGGCGGCCGGGACCGGGGTGGCGGTAGGCGGAGATCCGCCAGGACCCGGCCCGGCGGGTACCGCAGAGGGAGCGGCCGGCGACGACCCGCTCCGCCCGCGCCGGACGCCGTCGGTGCCGCGCGGCCAAGGAACGGCGGCCGGCTCGGGCGTGCCACCTGTGCCCGGGCCCGAGCAGGTGCCTGCCGCTACGACGCCACGGCCTCGGTCCATGCCCGCGGCGCCTGGGCGGCCGGCGAGCGCCGGGAGGCCCGGCGCGGCTCCGGAGGTGAACGGCGAGGCGGGTCCGCGGCGCGACGGCACGCTGCCGGCGCCCGATAACGAGGGCGCCGGTCGTGCCTCGCGGCCGGCGGCCGACCTGCCGGGGAGCGCGCCGCCGGCCGACCTCGGCGCGGGATTGCCGGCAGCGACCGGCAGCGTCGGAGGCGAGTCGCGGCGTGCTCCCGGGCCCGCACCCAGCACCAGGCCGACCGACGCCGAGGGCGCCGCCGTCGAAGGCGGCCGGCTGCGGCCGATGGCCCGCGGCGACCTGATCCCGCCAGGCGCGCTCGGCACCTCGCCGCCTCGCCTGCTGAGCCGTCCCGAGCCGCAGTACCCGGACCGGGCGCGGCGGCGGCAGGCCGAGTCGGACGTGCTGATGCTGGTGCTGGTGGACGAGAACGGGCAGGTGGTCCGGGCGATCGTCAAGCAGACCGACGATCCCGGGCTCGGCTTCAACGAGGCGGCGCGCCTCGCCGCCCTGCGCGCCCGATTCAGCCCGGCCACCCGCGACGGCCTCGCCGGCAAGATGTGGACCGAGCTGCCGTTCAGCTTCCGCCTGCATTCTGGATAAAACGAGAGCTCCGCCGCTTGCCGAGCGACGGTCAGGGCATGAAACCGGACCGTTTCATGCCTACTCGAAGCATCTATCGGATCGCCCCCCGCATCCCCCCGACCCCCTTCCCACCCCTCCGGGGGGGAAGGGGGCGCCACCCCCTACCCCTCTTCGGGGCTGTTTCGTCCGTCTAGAAATCCCCGATCATCAGGATCTCGGTCTCGAGGCGCTGGCCGGTGCGCCGCTCGACGGCCTCCTGGACCTCCGCGATGAGGGCGCGCACGTCCGCCGCGGTGGCGTCGCCGCGGTTGACGATGATGTTGGCGTGGCGATGGGTGACCACGGCGCCGCCTCGCGCCGCGCCCTTGAGCCCGCACTCCTCGATCAGCCTGCCGGCGCCGACGCCGGCGATCTTCTTGAAGATCGAGCCGGCGCTCGGCTCCGTGTCCAGAGGCGGATGGCGCAGCGTGCGCCACGCGAGGTTCTCGCGCACCACCTGGCGCAGCCGTTCGGGATCCTCCGGCGTGAGCTCGAAGGTGACGCTCAGCACGGTGTCGGGGCGGTGGTGGAGGATCGAGGTGTCGTAGCCGAAGGCCAGCTCGCCCACGCCCACGGTACGGCGCTCGCCGGCGGCGTCCAGGAGCTCGGCCTCGACCGTCACCTCGGCGATGAACATGGTGCGCTCGCGCCGCGGGGCCGGCGACAGGAAATGGAGGTTCTGCCAGATCGCGCCGCCGACGGTCGAGGGGATGCCGGCATAGTGCTCGAGCCCGGAAAGGCGATGCTCGATCGCCAGCTCGATCAGGTCGGGGTAGACGACGGCACCGCTCTCGGCACGCAGGCGGCGAGGCTGGCCAGGGCCGGGGGCGGCGCCCGCGGGCAGCAGCTCGGCGGCGCGAGCGCGGTTGCGGATCACCAGGCCGCGGAAGCCGCGGTCGCCGACCAGGATGTTGGCACCGAGGCCCAACCGGAAGTAGGGCACGTCATGACGTCGCGCCGCGGTCACCGCGGCCGCCAGGTCCGCGGCGCTCTCGGCCTCGACCAGCAGCGCGGCGGGGCCGCCGATGCGGAAGGTGGTGTAGGGGGCCAGCGGCACGCCGCGGCGCACCCGCGACGACCCCAGCTCGCGCGCCAGCGCCGTCAACCGCGACGGATCGATGGCCGCGGGCGAGGTCAGGGGTCGATCAGCGCCAGCCGCTGGACGTGGCGCCCTCCTTCGAACGGCGTCTCGAGCCAGATGCGCACGATCTCGAGGGCGGTTTCGAGCGGCATCATGCGCTCGCCGAGCGAGATGACGTTGGCGTCGTTGTGGCGGCGGCCGAGGCTCGCCGACTCGGCGTTCCAGCACAGGGCGCAACGCACGCCGCGCACCCGATTGGCGACGATCGCCTCGCCGTTGCCCGAGCCCCCCAGGACGATGCCGCGCTCGGCGATGCCGGCGGCCACGGCCTCGGCAACCGGCCGGATGAAGAGCGGGTAGTCGACCGGCGGCTGCGCGGCATCGGTGCCGAGGTCCAGCACCTCGTGGCCGCCGCGGGTCAGGTAGTCCTTGATCGCTTCCTTGTAGCGAAAGCCTGCGTGGTCGGAGCCGATGGCGATCTTCATGCGCTCTCCCTGACCCGGGCAGGTGCCGGGGTGGAACGGAGTCTATCCTCGGTGGCGCCGGCGGCGCAGCTCGAACAGGGCCAGGGCCGCCGCGACCGTCGCGTTCAGGGATTCGACCGGGGGCGCCAGCGGGATGGTGAGCCGCAGGGTGGCGCGGGCCGCGAGCGCCGGCGAGACCCCCGGCCCCTCGGCGCCAAGCACCAGGACGAGGGTGCCGTCGAGGACGGCAGGCGGCAGCGCGTAGAGGTCGACGCCGTTCCGGGGCACGAGGACCACCCAGCATGGCGGTGCCGAGGAGCTCGCCGGGCCGAGGCGGCTGTCCAGCATCGCCGCATCGACGCCGACGGCGACCGGCAGGCGCAGCAGGCTGCCCGCCGAGGCCCGCATGGCGCGCGGGTGGTTGGGGTGGACGGTGCCCGCCGAGAGCGCCATGCCGTCGGCGCCGGCGGCCTCCGCGACCCGCGCCAGGGCGCCGAGATTGCCCGGGTCCTGCAGGCCCTCGACGTAGAGGTAGAGCCCGCCGACGCGCGGCGTCAGGGCCTCGACGCCGGCGCGCGGCAATCTCGCCACGGCGAGCAGGCCGCGGGGTGAGTCGGCATCCGCCAGCTCCTCGAGCAGCCGCGCCTCGACCACCAGGGGTGGCGACGGGAGATCGCCGGTCAGCGCCCTGCCCGCCGCCGAGGCGAGGAACTCGGGGGTCGCCAGCACGGTCTCGAGCGCCAGGCCCGCGGCGAGCGCGGCCGCCGTCAGGTGGGGGCCTTCGAGCAGGGCCAGGTCGCCTTTACTTCGCCGGAGCCGGCGAATATCCTTGAGCGTTCGATTCCGACGGCTCTCTATCCCCATGATCCGAGATCTTAAGAACTTCTGGCAGCGGCTCCAAACCGGGGTCGAGGTGGCGGTTGCCGCCGGCCCGACGCCGGACAAGCTGCTGGGAGTGCGCGACGGCTTCGTGCGCTACTTCCGCGATGGCCTCGACCGGACGGTGTCGGTGGCGGTGGTGCCGCAGGCCATCGAGGAGCCGCCGCTCGGGCTGCTGATCTCGGACGAGGAGGTCATCCGGCTGACCCGCAGGCGGGCCCTCGAGCTGGAGCAGGCGCTGGCCGACACCTATCACTTCTACGTCGCGAGTGAGGCCGGCCTGCACTCGATCGAGGTCGACGGCAAGGCGCGGTATTTCGTGCGTTACTGGACGGTGGTGCGGAGCCTGATCGGCGAATCCTGGGGCTCGAGCGGCTCGATCCAGCTGCCGGAGCGGCTGGTCCACGGCCTCGACAGCGACCAGATCCCCTTTGCCGTGCCCGGCACGCGCAAGCGGGGCGGCATGATCAGCTCTCTCACCGGCCACCTCGAGAACCGCCGCAAGGCCATTGGCGGCTCCACCCTGCACGCCATCTCGACGCTGTTCTACGGCCTCATCGACAGCCGCCCGCCCCGTTGAGCGCATTGAGCGCTGGGCCGCCTACCCAGGAGGGGTCGCATTTGGTACCATAGGTGTGGGCATTGCGGGAGTCCCAAGCCTTTATCCGTTCCTTCCCCGAACGCGGCGAGTCCATCAGGTTTCGATCAAACGCGCGCCCGCAGTGCTGGACGAGCGCCGCAGGCAGCAGCGCAGAGGTGTGACGATGAGCGAAACGGAAGCGCACCTGTTCACCTCGGAGTCGGTCAGCGAGGGCCACCCGGACAAAGTGGCCGACCAGATCTCCGACGCCATCCTCGACGAGGTCATCCGCCAGGACCCGATGGGCCGGGTTGCCTGCGAGACCCTGGTCACCACCGGCATGGTGCTGCTGGCCGGCGAGATCACCACCAAGGCCTACGTCGATTTCGCCCAGGTCGCCCGCCGCGTCATCTGCGAGATCGGCTATACCCACACCGACTATGGTTTCGACGGGTCGAGCTGCGCCGTGCTGTCGGCGATCGACCCGCAGTCTCCGGACATCGCCCAGGGTGTCGACACCGGCGGCGCCGGCGATCAGGGGCTGATGTTCGGCTTTGCCTGCCGCGACACCTCGACCCTCATGCCGCTGCCGATCACCCTGGCGCATCGCTTGACCCGCCAGCTGGCCACCTCGCGGCGTTGCGGCGAGATCAAATGGCTGCGCCCCGACGGCAAGAGCCAGGTGACCGTCGAGTACGAGGGCGATCGTCCGCTGCGGGTGCATACCGTCGTGGTCTCGACTCAGCACGACCCCGAGGTCGGCAACGACGAGATCCGCCACACGGTGATCGAAAAGGTGGTGCGCGCGGCCGTGCCCGCCAGCCTGCTCGACGAGCGCACCATCTTCCACGTCAACCCGACAGGGCGCTTCGTGATCGGCGGCCCGCAGGGTGACTGTGGCCTGACCGGCCGCAAGATCATCGTCGACAGCTATGGCGGGGTCGGCCGCCACGGCGGCGGCGCCTTTTCCGGCAAGGACCCCACCAAGGTCGATCGGTCCGCCTGTTACATGGCCCGCCACGTCGCCAAGAACCTGGTCGCCGCCGGCATCGCCGACCGCGTCGAGATCCAGCTCGCCTATGCCATCGGCGTCGCCGAGCCGGTCTCGATCCATGCCGACAGCTTCGGCACCGGCACCGTCGGCGACCGCCGCATCGAGGCCCTGATCCGCGAGCACTTCCCGCTGAGCCCGGCCGCCATCATCCGCTACCTCGACCTGCGCCGGCCGATCTATCGCCAGACCGCCGCCTACGGCCACTTCGGCCGTGACGAGCCCGACTTCACCTGGGAGGACACGAGTCGCGCGCCGGTGCTGCGCGAGGCCGCCGGCCTCGAGCTCGAGCGCGTGCCGTCATTCGCCCATTCCGTTTGATCGAGCGCGCCGGATCCCCGCGGATCCCGCGGATCAGACACCGCGCTACCGTCTCGCGGACCAGGTAACATCTTGGAGAGTCGAGACGCCTGAGCGAGTTGGAAGGGAAGGGTAGATGGCCGCCCTCCATGGGTTCGATTGCCGATCGCCAGCTGGGCCGCCGCCGCCGTCTCGCCAGGCACCGGCTCGGCATGATGCGCATCTCGAATCTGGACAGGCGGCCGGCCGGGTGTTAGCCTACCAAGCGACAAACTAGACGTTGAGGTTCTATGGCGACTCTGGATCAACCTGATTTGCGGGAATCTCTCAACGCGTTGCTGATTGGCACCCGCCCGAGACTCGAGCGGGTGCTGCGCAGCTTCGAGGTTCCCCCGGAGGATGCAGAGGACATTCTCCAAGATGCTCAACTGACGCTGCTCTACAAGTGGGAGCAGATCCGCAGTCCCGAGAACTGGCTGGTTGGGACCGTCAAGAAGAAGTGCATCATGTACTGGAGAAAGCGGCGCGGCAGCCTCTGCGAAGCCGTCGATACGGCCATCCTGGACCTGATCTCGGCGCCGCAGGCGCCGCGTCAGGAGCGGGAGGAGCTGACCTTCGACCTGGACCGCGTGCTGTCGCGCGTCTCGACGCGATGCCGCTCACTGCTGCAGCTGCGATACGGCCTGGGGTATGGGCCGAACGAAGTGGCCGAGAGGATGGGTTATCGCTCCTCGAGCATCAGGAAGGTCACCAACCGCTGTCTGGCGGCGCTGACCCGCCAGCTCCTGGCGGTCGGCTTCGAGCGGAAGAGCTCATGAGGAGGGCTGATCCCCGTGTGCGTCCGACTGCGACTTGTTACCGTATCGTCGTAGATGACCTCTAGACAGGGATGCGAAATGGTTGGTATTATTTTTACTTATAGATGGTTTTCACTACTAGCATGAGCTACCAGGTACCCCCAGTGGAGGAGCCGTCTCTCGAGGAGATCCTCCACAGCGTCGAACCCAAGCTGAAACGTGTCCTGTGGCGCCATCGCATCCCGCTGCAGGATGCCGACGACCTGCTGCAGGAGACCTTCCTGATCATGGTCTCGAAGGCAGGCAGCATCCGCAACCCGGAAGCCTGGCTGCTGGCGACGCTGGCGAACCGCTGCATCATCTACTGGCGCAAGCACCGCAGCCGCCTCTGGGACCTGGTGGACAGCACCATCCTCGAGCTGCTGGCCGAGGCCGAGACACCGGAGCAGGAGCGCTCCGACCTGCGCGCCGATCTCGACACCTTGCTGAGCCAGCTGCCGGACCGTTGCCGGTCGGTGCTCCGGTTGCGCTACGGTCTTGGCTGCAGCACCGCCGAGGCGGCCGAGCGCACGGGCTATCGCCAGTCGAGCATCCGCAAGGTGACCCACCGGTGCCTGGCAGCGCTCTCCGAGCGGCTCCTGGGAGCACGCTTCCAGCCCCAACCGGAAGCGGCGGCTCTCAAAGAGGACTGACACCTCTCTCCTGCCGCGGCGGGTCGTGCGTCCACGGCCCCCTTCTTGACCGCCACTCTTGCCCTTTTCTTGGGCAGGGAACGCCGACTCGTACCCGCCGGCGAGGGCTCGTCTCAGGTAGGGGAGGAAGGCATTTCGCGGATGTCTCGCCAAGCCGGTCAGCGGCAACCTACCTTCAGGGCTCTTACTTGCCGCCCAGCGCCTGCCGCGCCGGGACCACATGAAGGAGTGAATCGCCATGTCCAGCCGCAGCCTTCGTCGTATCGCTTCCATCGTTGCCTTCGCCGCCCTGCTGACGCCGATGACCGCCGTGCACGCGGCCCAGAGCCGGCCACAACCGGCGCCGGCGAGGGCACAGGCCCCGGCGGAGCACCATAACCCGCTGGTCGAGCTCGTGCTGCGCGTGCTGGCAAGCGCGGGAGTGCGAATCGACTCGGGCGTCATGATCGACGGCAACGGCTAGGCCCCCGGCGCAGCTTCGGGGATTCGGTGCCGACTCCCGGAGCCCACCGGCGACCTCGTGAAGTGCCGCGAGCGCCGCCCGGGGGAGAGGTTTGCCCACTAGACAGCGGCGAAATTTGGTGGTAGGGTGCTTAGAAGCTGAAAAGCCTCTGCCACCGACATGAGTGCGCACGACACCTCGGAAGCTGAAAGCTCGCTCGAGCTGTTCCTGCAGTCCGTGCGACCGCGCATGAAAGCGCTGTTCGCCCACTATCGGATCCCGCCACAGGACACCGAGGACATCCTGCAGCAAGCGCTGTTGGCGCTGCTGTACCAGCGGCAGGTGATCCGCGACCCGGAGGCCTGGCTGTTCGGCACGCTCCGCAACAAGTGTCTCCTGTACTGGCGCGAGCGGCGCCGCAAGCTCTACGATGCGGTCGATGCCGCTGTCCTCGAGGTCATGGCCGGGCCAATGCCACCGGAACAGGAGGACGCCGACCTGCGGCGCGACCTGGCGACCGCGATCGAGCGCCTGCCCGAGCGCTGCCGCACGCTGCTCTCGTTGCGCTACAGCCAGGGCTACGAGCCTCCGGAGCTGGCCAAGCGGCTTGGCTACAGCCCCACCAGCATCAGCAAGACCACCAATCGCTGTCTTGCCGCCCTGACTCATGAGCTGACTGCGGGCCTCGGCAGAAAGAAGACTCCATGAGCGAGCAGGGCGGACCGCTGGGCTCGAACAGCGCGGCAGACCTGAGCAAGCCGGATCTGCATCCGAGCCCTGAGACCCTCTGGCAGTTCATGGAAGGTGGGCTTCCGGCCGGCGAGATGCGGCTCGTCTTGCGTCATCTGCTGCGCGGCTGCCGTTCCTGCCAGGAGCAGGCGCGAGGGGTGTGGAACATCACCCTGCCGGCTTTGGCCGCCTCCGCCGCCGCCGATCCCTCCAAGGTCTCCGACGCCGCCAAGGTCTCCGACGCCTCCGACGCCTCCGACGCCTCCAAGGTACCGGCGGCGGCCTGCGCCACCTGCGCGCTCGAAGGCCCGGCCGCACTGGCGCTGCTCCCGGCTCTCCTGCCGGCACCGCCTGCCGCCGCGGCGCTGCCGGCGCCGACCCTCCATGCCGCTCACGGTTCCTCCGTCCGCCCCGAGCTGGCGCCGCATCTCGAGGTTCGTGAGGCGGCAACGCCGGCCGAGATCGCCGAGACCACCAACGACGCGGCCTACGAAACGGTGCTGGACCGCGTGTTCTCTCGCATCAACGTCGAGGAGGCCGCGGTCGAAGCCGCTCGCCGGCGCGCCGGCGGGCTGTTCGACGAGCTCACGCAGCATCCCGCGGCGCGCCAGCAGCTGCTGGTGCAGAACAGCGTGCGCTTTTGCGACCGCATGCTCTGCGAGCGCTTGCTGACCGCGAGCCATGACGAGGGCTTCCGCGCTCCGGCGCGGTCTCAGGAGCTGGCGCGGGTGGCGGTGGCGGTGGCCGAGCGCTTGGTGGATTCGCCGCCGCAACGCGTTCCCGGATCGCCCGCGCCGGCGACCGGCGAGCTGCTCGCCGGCCTGCGGGCGCGGGCCTGGGCGCAGCTCGGCAACGCGTTGCGCATCGGCTCGGATCATGAGGGTGCCGCGCAGGCCTTCCATGCGGTGGACGCCTTGCTGGTGGCAAATCCGCGTCTGGGCCTGATCGACAAGGCCAGGGTGTTCGATCTCAAGGCATCGTTCTGCAGGGACCGGCGGCAGTTCGCCGACGCGGCCCATCTGCTGGACCGGGTGATCACCATCTACCGGCGGCTCGGCCAGTCGGATCTCCTGGGCCGAGCGTTGACCCAGAAGGCGACCGTGCTGTTCGACGCCGGCGACGTCAAGGCCTGCCTGGTGCTGCTGCGCGACGCGCTCGAGCTGATCGATCCGCACGAGGATCCACGCTGGTTCCTGATCGTGCGCCACAACCTGATCGCGGCGCTGGTCGAAGACGGCCAACCGCGCGAGGCCTTCGCTTTGCTGTTCCATACCCGGCCGCTGTATCTCAAGATGGGCGACCGCATGAACCTGCTGCGCCTGCGGTGGCTGGAGGGACAGGTGGCGCGGGGACTGCAGCGGCTGGAGCAAGCCGAAGCGGCATTCCGCGAGGTGGGCGATGCCTTCGTCGAGCTGGGCATCGAGTACGACGCGGCGCTGGTCAGCCTCGACCTGGCGGCGGTCTTCGCGCAGCAAGGACGCACCTCCGAGATGCGCCAGCTGGCCCAGGAAATGCTCCTGTTCTTCGAATCGCGCCAGCTCCACCGTGAAGCGATGGCCGCCTACCTGGTCTTCTGCTCAGCGGCTCAAATCGAGCAGGCCGGCCTCGGCCTGGTCCAGGAGATCGCGGCTTTCCTCAAGCAGGCGCGCCACACGCCCGATCTACGGTTCGTGCCGCCAGCCGCCGCCGCCGACCGTCGCTGACCGCCGCTTTAGTCTTCCGTTGGCGGGATGAAGTCTGGAAGGACGACGCCGCGGCCGGAGGCTTGCGCGTGGCGAGCCACCAGCTGACCGACGGCGAGGTCGAGGACTCCCAGGCCGAAGGGACTGAAGACGGCGACCGAGGTCGGGTCGCGCCGCGCCGGCGCCCGGCCGTCCAGGATGTCGGCGAGAGTGCAGCGAATGAAGTCGCGGTTGCCGGTGAGGCGCTCGGCGAGGTGGAGGGAGGTCTCGGCGCGGCAGACGTGGTCGGGGTCGTCCACGACGTTGTCGGTGTGCACCAGGAGCTCGGGGGCGAGGTCGCGCAGCGAGACATGCAGGATGACGGCGCCGGCCGGGCAGCGCGACAGGTCGTGGACGTACGGCCGCAATGCCGTGGTCGCAAACGACACCAGGGGACAGCGGGCGAGCACCGCGTCGAGCGTCGGTGCCACCTCGGCGTGCGCGCCGTGCCGTGCGAGCGCATCGGCCAGCCGGCGAGCGCGTGCGGGGTCGAGGTCGTGGACCACGAAACGCTCGAGGCCGGGCAGCGCCAGGGCGAGGAAGCGTGCGGTCTGCCGCTGGATGACGCCGGCGCCGACGAGGCCCGCCACGTCGGGGGGACAGCCGCCCAGCAAGGCATGCGCGGCGGCGGCGGCGCTCGCCGCCGTGCGCTGGGCGCTCACCAGCGAGCCCTCGAGCACCACTTCCGGCCGCCCGCTGGCGGTGGAGTTGAGGACCAGCAGCGCCGAGGCGCGGGGCTGGCCGTGGCCGACGTTGCCCGGGAACGACGCGATCCATTTCACGCCGGCCACTCCGAAGCCGTCGCCGAGGTACGCCGGCAGCGCGATGATGCGGTTCGTCTCGTCGCCCGGGAAGCGGAGGAACGTGGAGTGCGGCAGCGCGCTCTCGCCGCGCCCGTGGGCGCGATAGGCGGCGCGCACCGCGTCGAGGATGTCGAGCTCCCGGCCGGCGCAGGTCTCGGCGACCTCCTTGCCGGAAAGGATCAGGATGCTGCCGTCGCGCATGCGGGCACCGGAGGCCAGGTCACAGGCTCGTGGCTGATCGTGAGGTCGGACTCGACCTTGCCGTAGTCGAGCTTGATGATGCGGTCGGCAACCTCGAAGTAGTGGTCGTCATGACTGATCACGAAGACGGTTTTGCCGCGCGCCCGCAGCTCGGGGAGCAGATCGCGGTAGAAGATCTCCTTGAAGATCGGATCCTGGTCGGCCGCCCATTCGTCGAGCAGGGCGATCATCGCGATGCTGGCGGCGCCGCTGGCGGCTCCGGTCAGCGCGATCGCCGCGATCGCCGGGCGCGAGAAGCGCATCTCTCGCGTGAGGTGGCGCAGGAAGGAAAGCAGGCGCAATAGCTCTTGCATGGGTTCGGCTTCGCTTCTCACCTGTTGCAGATCGCGGGCCAGCCGCGGCACTCGAGCCTACCGCATCCAGCACCTGGACGGCGATTTGTGTGCCCGGCAAACGGGCACAGGCATTGCGCAGGTAGCCGGCGCTTGGCAAACTCAAGGCGCTCATCGAGCGGACGCCGAGCGAGCAGGCGGACCTGATTGCGCTGGCCGCTGCTGGCGAGCGGGCCGCTGCCGCTGCTCGTCGAGCCGCGCGCCGCGTAACGGCTCCGGGACGCGGCTGTAGAGCCGCGCCCGCTCGCCGGGCTTGGAGAGCGCTAAGTCCGGACGCCGAGGAAGAGATAGACCGACAGGATGGCGAACACCGTGCCCGGGCTCCAGACGGCGACCAGGGCGGGCAGGGCGCCGGCTTCGCCGAGCTTGGTGAAGAAGGCGAAGATGGCCATGAAGACGAAGCCCAGGATCACCGACAGGCCGATGCCGTAGAGCGCGCCCTGGCGTCCGAGGCGAAAGGCGAAGGGGAGGGCGACCAGGGCCATGACCAGGCAGATCACCGGGTAGGCGACCTTGTCGTAGAGGCTCACCAGCAGCTCGGGCTCGGGCTGCCCGCTTTCGTTCATCTCCTCGATGTAGTCCTTGAGCTCGTGGTATCCCATCTGATCGGGCGGGCGGATCTCGGAATCGAAGTAGCCCGGAGTCTCCGGATAATGCACGATGCGCGGCTGATTGAACGGCTCGTAGCGGATGTGGAAGCTGCCGCCGAAGGTGCGCGCCCAGCCGTGGGAGAACACCCAGGCATCGCCGATGTAATGGGCGCTCTCGGTGTAGAGGCGCCGGATGAGATGGTGCGCCGGATCGAAGTCGAAGACCTGCAGCCGCTGCAGGGTCTGGGTGCCGGCGTCGTAATTGAGATAGTTGTAGATGTAGCGTCCCTGCCCGAAGAGCCATTGCCGGTCGGCCCGCCGGTAGGCGTGGGCGACGGTACGTCCCTGGATGCGGTCCTTCGCCTCGGCGACCTTTTCGTTGGCCGCCGGCAGGATCTTGCTCGATTCGAGGTAGCCGGAGAAGCCGGTGATCAGCAGCGCGCCGACCACCGCCGGCAGGGAGATGCGATAGAGGCTGATGCCGAGCGCCTTGAAGGCGACGATCTCGCTGGTGCGGCTGAGCAGGGCGAAGGTCATGAGGGTGGTCACCAGCACCACGATCGGCGAGATCTGATAGACGATCTGCAGTGAAAAATACTTGTAATACTTGATGATGATCCCCGCCGGGATCTTGTTCTTGATGATGTCGTCGATGCGCTCGGTCAGGTCGAAGACCACGAACAACGAGACTCCCGAGAGCAGCACCAGCAGGAAGACCCGCCCGAACAGGGACGCCACGTAGCGGTCCATCAGGCTGGGAAAGCGGATCCGGGGGCGCGGCACCCGCAGCAGCAATCGCCTGCCGGTCTGGGCGCGCAGCAGCCGGCGCTCGGCGACCTGCATCACCCGCTGCTGGCGCCGGCTCTGCAGCCAGTGCAGGCGGCGCCAGAGATCGGTGCGCACCCAGCGGTCGAGGTGGCTCAGCAGCAGGCTCTTGTCGCTGTTGCGGCGGATGAGGACGAAGATGCCGACCACCGCCAGCACCATGTTCGGCAGCCACATCGCCAGCCAGGCGGGCAGCTTGCCGTAGCGGGCCGCCTCCTCGCCGTTGTTGAGCATGATGTAGTAGACAATGATGACGCCGATCGAGATGGCGAAGCCGGAGGTCTTGCCGCCGCGGCGGTTGTTGATGCCCAGGGGCAGGGCGAAGAGACCGAAGACCATGCAGGCGAAGGGGATCGAGAACTTCTTGTGCAGCTCGACCAGCGCCAGGTTGCGCATCTCCGGCGGCGCGCCGCGGTCGCTGCGGACGCGCCGGAGCTCGTGGAGATTGAGCTCGCGGACGCCCTTGGAGGCCGCCATCTTGGCCTTCTGCTCGCTGGTGAACTGATCCTCGAGCACGACGTCGAGCTCTTTGTGGCGGCTGATCTCGTAGCTCACCGGCCGGTTGATGTCGACGGTGTGACGGACGGCATTGGTGAGCACCATGACCACGTGCTCGCCGGCCTTGTCCACCTTGATCTCTCCCCAGTCGGCGACCGTGATCTGGCTCTTCTGGGTGCCGGGCTCGGTCTCGGCCAGGAACACCCCTTTCCAGCGGCGGCCGGGAGGCGGCGCCTCGAAGACGTAGATCGACTTGCCGACCCATTCCTGGTAGAAGACCCGCGGCTCGACCTGCTGGGACATCGTCTGGGTCAGGATCTCGAGGCGCAGCTCCTGCAGCGAGTGATTGCCCCAGGGCAGGATGTAGATCATCAGCAGCGTGTTGAGGACGGTCAACACCGCCGAGACCAGCAGCACCGGCCGGTAGAGGGAGAGCAGGCTGATGCCGCAGGAGCGCATCGCCGTCAGCTCGCTGTCCGAGGAGAGGCGCCCGACCGCGATCAGGATGCCGAAGAGCAGCGACATCGGCAGGGTGAGGACCACGATGTTGGGCAGGGTCACCAGCAGCAGCTTGCCCACGATCGAGACCGGCAGGCCGCGCCGGATGATCATCTCGGCCGACTGGAACAGGAAGCGCAGCAGGAGGATGAAGGTATAGACTAGAAAGCCCAACCCCATCGGACCCATGATCTCTGAAACGATGTAACGGTTGAGGCGAAGGCGCACGGCGGCATTATACGGGCGGGGGCGGGGCGATGCCGGCATGGCGTCGGCGGCAGGGGCGCGGCCGGGTGGGCGAGGTTGCCGGTCCCCAAGGGCCGTGGAACCGCGCAGGTCCGAAGATCACCGAAAGCACTCGCGATGGCTGAGACGAACGAGAAGGCCGAGCGGCCCTTTGCCGGCCGCACCATCCTGGTGACCGGCGGCGCCCACCGCGTCGGCGGCGCGATCAGCCGCTATCTCGGTGCGGGTGGCGCCCGGATCCTGGTCCATTACCACGGTAATGAGGAGTTGGCGGCCGGTCTGGTTGCCGGCCTCCCGGCAGGGGCGGCGTCGTTCGCGGCCGATCTCGCCGACCCCGAAGGTCCGCGCCGCCTCTTCGAGGCCTGTGCCGCGGCGGGGGAACAGCCGGATGCGGTGGTGCACGCGGCGGCCTCGTTCCTCCACAAGCCGCTGCTCGACACCAGCGCCGCGGACTGGGACGGCGTGCAGGCGCTCAACCTGCGCGCCTTCTTCCTGCTGGCCCAGGAGCTGGCCCGCCGGCGAGGGGCGCTGGGGGGAGACCTGGTGGCGATCGGCGATGCCGCCGCGATCGAGCTCTGGCCGGGGTACGTGGCGCACAGCGTGGCCAAGGCTGCCCTGGTCGCCCTGGTCAAGGCCCTGGCCAAGGCGCTGGCGCCGAGGTATCGGGTCAACGGCGTGATGCCGGGGCCGGTCCTGCCCCCTGCAGGGGTGCCGGCGGCGGAGCTCGAGAGGATGCGGCAGCGCACCTTGCTCAAGCGGCTCGGGGATCCGGTGGACGTCGCCCGGGCGGTCGACTTCCTGCTGCGCAGCGATTTCTCCACCGGCTCCTGGGTCGAGGTGACCGGCGGCTCCCAGCTCTGGCGTGGCCAGGTGCCGGCGGCGGCGGCCGTGGCGAAGGCGTCGGAGATGCCGGCAGGGGAGCCCGAGTCATGAAGCCGCTACAGGATCCGCGGACGGGAGCGGTGTCGACGGCCGGCGCCGGCGCGGGGAGCGGTGGAGTCGGGGCTGCCGGCGAGGGCGAGCTGCGCGACCCCAGCTTCCGGCTCGAGCGCCGTTACCGCTTCAGCGCCAGCCATCTCTACCGGCGCCCGGAATGGAGCGACGAGGAGAACCGGGCCCGCTTCGGCAAGTGCGCGAACCTGCCGGGGCATGGCCATAACTACCGCCTGTTCGTCACCGTCCGCGGTCCGCTGGATCCGCTGACCGGGTTCGTCGCCGACCTCGGCCAGCTGGACGCCCTGGTGGCGGACCTGGTGCTGGAGCGCCTCGATCATCAGCACCTCAACGCGGCGGTGCCCGAGTTCGCCGCCGGCGCTCTCAATCCATCGAGCGAAGCCCTGGTGCGATGGATCCACGACCAGCTCGCCCCGGCGCTGCCGGCCGGCGTCGGTCTGGCGCGTCTCCGCCTGGAAGAAGACGAGGACCTGGCGGCAGAGTGGCACCCCGAGGACGGCTGAGGGCCGGCAGGGGCACCAGGAAGAAGGGAACCGGTCAGGGAGCCGGTCAGCCCTTCAATCTGCTGCGGGACTCCAGCTCATGATAGACGAACCGGGGTTCCTGCACTTCGTGGCGTAGCAACCTGAACCACCGGCCCAGGAGTGGTGACGCCGTCCAGGCTCCTGGCCGCGAACCATCCGGGGGCACCCGTTCGAAGCCTGCTTTGCCCAGGGACCAGATCTCGAAGGATTGCACCGCCCTGCGGGCGTCTACCAGCCATAGCTCGGGAATGCCAGCCTGGGCGTAGAGCCTGGGGAGCCGCTTACGGTCCTTGCTCACGGAGGAGTCGCTGATCACCTCGACGACCAGGTCAGGCGCTCCCTCCATCTCGACGTAGCGGTCGGCGCGCGTCTTCGCCGACGGGATCATCCGCACCCGACCCGCGGCCAGTGAGCCCCGCAAGACCACCACCACGTCGGGTTCGACGGAGAGACCGGCGGCCACAGACACGAGGCGAGCCCGGTCGATGAAGACCAGACCCCGCTCCGGCGGCACGATCAGCGAGTACAAGCCGGCGCCGATCGCTGCCTTCGCGGTGCCATGGGTGAAGAGATCCTCAGGACTCATGTCGATCTTGAGGTTGCCCTGGAGGTAGTCGATCCGTCCCTGCCGAGGGAACTGGCGACTATGCGACCAGCGACGAAACGCCTCCAGCTCATGCACACCCGCCGGGATGCGAAGATCTCCCTCTACCTGATAGACGGGAAACGAAGCGTGCGTTGGTCTCATGGGGAGCACCTCACGTCGAGACTCTAGCAGCTCCCACCTTCCGACCTTATACGCAGGATGAGCGGATTCGCTCGTAGCACGTGCGCAGGCCGGGCCGGCCGACCGCTTTGCCTGAGCCGGTGCCCGGCGGTGGCGATTGGCCGGCCGAGCCGCGACGAGCCGGCGGCTCCGGCATGGTGTGTGCGTAGACCTCACCCCCGAGAGGCACAACCCTTGGATAGGGGAGGAACGACCGATGACGGAGGTTGAGAGCACGACGGCGCCGGCGGCGGCGAGTGGGACCTTGACGATCGGCGGCGACCTGACGGTCCGGCGGCTGGGCTTCGGCAGCATGCAGCTCACCGGCAAGGGCGTCTGGGGAGAGCCGGCGGATCGGGGCCAGGCGATCGCGGTCCTACGGCGGGCGGTGGAGCTGGGAGTCGATTTCATCGATACGGCGGACGCGTATGGGCCGCAGGTGGCGGAGCGGTTGATCGCCGAGGCTCTGCACCCTTATCCGGCCGGCCTGGTGGTCGCGACCAAGGCGGGGTTCGAGCGGCCGGGTCCCGGTGTGTGGGTGGAGAATGGGCGGCCCGAGCATCTGCGGGCGGCTTGCGAGGGGAGCCTGCGGCGGTTGAGGGTCGACCGGATCGACCTGTTGCAGCTGCACAGGATCGATCCGAAGGTGCCGGTGGCAGATCAGGCCGGCGCCCTGGTCGAGCTCCAGCGCGCGGGGAAGGTGCGGCACATCGGGTTGTCGGAGGTGAAGGTGTCGCAGATCGAGACGGTACGCCGGATGACGGCCGTCGGCTCGGTGCAGAACAAATACAACCTGGTGGAACGGGGCTCCAGCGACGTGCTGGACTACTGCACGCGCGAGGGGATCGCGTTCATCCCGTGGTACCCGCTGGCCACCGGCAAGTTGCCGAAGTCAGGGGGGCCGTTGGGGCGGGCTGCGAAGCGGTTGGGGGCGACGCCCGCGCAGGTGGCGATCGCGTGGTTGCTGGGGAAGTCGCCCATGATGCTGCCGATCGCCGGCACGTCGAATGTGGGGCACCTGGAGGAGAACGTCGCGGCGGCGGCGCTCCGCCTCGATCAGGCGACGATGGAGATCCTGGAGGCATTGGGCTGAAGACTCTCGCTTGCCTGGCATCGGTCGGGTGGCTGGGTCTCCTGGCGGCGCCGCCGACCGCGGCGGAGATGCCCATCGGCCGCCAGGACCTCTGCGTCACCAAGGGCGAGATCGGCGCGGCGCCCGGAGGACGGCTGACGATCGAGCAGCCGGAGGTGCGCGCGATAGCGGTCGTCCCGACGCCGCAGGCGGCCGAGATCCGCTTCACCTATCGCGGGCCGAGCCGGGGCACCAAGCCGCTCGGGTCCGGCGAGGTGCGGCGGCAACTGGGGATCAAGCTACGCGCGCAGGACAGCTGCAACCTCGTCTACGTCATGTGGCGTATCGAGCCCGAGGCGAAGCTGGTCGTCTCGATCAAGAGCAACCCCGGCGAGGAGATGCACGCGCAGTGCGGTACGCATGGGTACACCAACATCAAGCCGGTGCGCCATGCGCCCTTGCCGCGTACGGAGGCGGGTGGCGAGCACCGCCTGCGTGCCGAGCTGCGGGGGCGCGATCTGGCGGTTTTCGCTGACGGGCGGCCAGTCTGGGAGGGGACGCTGGGACCGGTGATCGAGCATTTCGACGGACCGGTCGGGTTGCGCACCGACAACGTGAGGGTGGACCTGCAGTACCTCGCGCTCGACGGCCGCGCCGATCCCGGAGCCCGGCTCTCCGCCCGCATGCAGGCCACCTGCGGCGGCCAATCCGAGGGCGACTGACGGCTTAGGGAAAGGCACGTCTGCCGGCCAGAACCGGATCCGCCGCAAGGTGGGAGCTCGCGGTAAAGGGTGGTCAAAGCCCGCGCCAGGAGAAGCAGGCGAGCGGCGACGCCGTTCCGGTTGCCGGGGGTCAGCTTCTTGCGCCGGTTGATTCGAGAGTGTACCAACTGACAGGAGGATCGTGCCGCTCATGCCGGCGCAGCCTGAACCGGCAGCCAAGGATGGGTGACGCTGCCCATGCGCTGGTGGAGGAGGTGCCACCGGCTGGGTCGGGGAGCACCTGGGTGTAGGCGGCTGTTCCCAGCGTCCAGATTTCGAATGCGAGCCTGGTATCGCGCGCATCGACCAACCACAGCTCGGGAACGCCGGCCTGCGCATAGAGGTCGGGCAGCCGCCTGCGGTCCTTGCCAACGGAGGAGTCGCTGATGACCTCGACCACCAGGTCAGGAGCGCCTTCCAATTCGATGTAGCGGCCCGGCCGAGGCCGCACGCCCTGCACCATGCGCACCCGCCCGGCGGCCAGGGATTCGTGCCGGACCACCACGACGTCAGGTTCAACCGAGAGCTGCGCGGCAGGTGATGCGTATCGCGTGCTGTCCACGAACACCAGACCGCGGGCCGGCTCGACGATCAAGGAAAAAAGACCGGCGGCAATCGCGGCCTTCGGGGTGGCATGTGTCAGCAGGTCCTCGGGACTCATGCTCGCGTCGATGTCGCCCTGGAGGTAGTCGATCCGTCCCCGTTGGGGGAATCGGCGGCTCCAGGACCAGCGGCGGAACGCTTGGAAGTCACGCACCCCCGCCGGAATGCGCAGCTCCCCCTCCTTAGGATTGACGGAAACCCGCGAGGAAAGCGGCCGAGTCATCCGCAGCACCTCCGTGTACGAGAGTCGACCACCCACTCCACACCCACGCCTGGCCCGCCCGCCGGGATGTGCAGAGCTGCCTCGATAGACATGACGGAATTGAGGGTCGGAGACGTTCGGCACATGGGGTGGATCCCGCCTTCGACTCTAGCAGAGGACTCGCCTACCGCACGGCCGGCAGCCTGCCGCCGACAATCAGGGGAGTGAAGTGGTGAAGGCGGGCGGCGGAGGTGGCCGGTGGGGTCGGCCGGCCGGGACGGCGGCCAATTCTCTTCCCGGTCCCTTCTCCTCCGGCCGCGTTCCGGCGGGCCGGCTCAAGCCGGCGGGAGATCGCCTGCGCCAGGTCGTGCGGTATCCTGGAAGTGTCTAAGGACATTACGGGAGACTCGCGCCGATGCCGCCGGAGGTTCAGCTGTTGCGCCCGGAGCGCGCCGCTCACGCCACCATCCGCGGGTTTCTCTACCAGACCTGCCTGGGCGTGCTGCGCTGGCTCGAGCTTGGACCCGAGGAGATCCTGGTCTGCGAAGGGGACGAGGATCTCGATCGGCTCATCCGAGACGGCGGCGGGATCAGCGAGCAGGTCAAGGCCTACAGCGGCAGCCTCGGCATCGGTGACCGGGCAGTCGCCGACAGCCTGCGCAACTTCCTGCTTGCCTACGTAGCCCTTCGGCGCCAGGGCACGGCTCGCCGCTTCCGTTTCGTCACCACCGCAGAGCTCAGGGGACCGCGCCGGGGCGACCGCGGGCTCGACGTGCTCCGTGCATGGAAGGACGGCGAGCGCGGCACCCGCCTGATTGCTGCGGTAAGAGCCCTGCTGGCCGACCACGACTCGTCGGCCGCCGTACGCGGAGCGGCGAAGAAGCGGAAAGCCAGGACAGAGGTGGAGGAGTGCCTCGCATGGCTCGACGCCGAGCCAGGGGGGTGGACAGGTTTCCTGGATGCCGTCGAGTGGAGCTTCGACGCTCCGAACCTGCCGGTGATCCGTCAGGAGATCAGCAACCGCCTCGCCTCGCGCGCCGACGCCAGGGCCCTGCCCGCAGACCTTTTGGGCGACCGCCTGCTCGCGGAGCTGCTCGAGGCCTCCAGCCGCAAGGAGGTAGGGGAGCGCGTCCGCTCCGCTGCCGACCTCGACCATCTGCTGGCGACCACGGGCGCCGAGCTGTCGACCTGGGCGGCATCGCCGGCGGCAGTCAAGATTCGCACGGTCCTCGACGAACTGGACAAGCTCGACCGCCTGCTCCACGACAACAGCGCAGATCTGCCCCCAGATCCCGGTCCCGCGAAGCTGCTGACCGCGGCCTACGAGGTTGTGCCCTTCGAGGTGGACGGGCGGCGGACCGAGCTGGACCTGCTCGAAGCCTGGTGCCACGGCGCCGATCGCCGAAGCGTCCTCCTGCTCACCGGCGCGGGGGGTTCGGGCAAGACCCGGTTGCTCATCGAGTGGTGTCGCCGTCTTCGCCGCCGGGGCTGGCACGCAGGTTTCCTCCGGCCCGACCGTGGCGGCGCCAGGGACCTCGACCCGCTCCTCGAGGGCGCGGTGCCAAGGCTGGTGGTGGTCGACTACGCGGAGACGCGCCTGGCCGTGGTCCGATCGCTCCTTCTCATGATGGGCCTAGAAGAGCTGGGCCGAGGCCCAAAGCTGCGGCTCGTCCTGCTCGCCAGGAACGCAGGGGACTGGTGGGATCGTCTGTACCGTAGCCCGGAGAGGGCGATCGAGGATCTCCTGCTGCGGTCACCGGAACCAGCCGTCATCACTCCGCTGATCGAGGACGAACAGGGCCGCCAGCGCGCCTTCACGGTGGCTGTCGAGGCATTCGCGGAGCAGCTCTCAGTCCCAGTGCCGGAGAGCCTGCTGCCTCCGAACCTGGAATCGGGAGAGGGTCTCGACCGCGCTCTCTACTTCCACATGGCCGCGCTGGCAGCACTGAGGGGCGAGCGGATCGCGACCGTCCAGGACGCGCTGAAGCAGACCCTGCGCCACGAGCGCCAGTTCTGGCAAGGGCAGGTCGCCGAGCTCAGGCTGGACGGAGCGTTTTCCGAGGCGATGCTTGAAAGCCTCGAGCCCTCCGTGGCGGCGATGACCTTGGCAGGAGGGGCGGACGATGGGAGCCAAGCTCGGTCGCTCATCGAGCGGGTGCTTCCAGGGAGCCTGCCGCCCTATCTGCTCGCCACCATGGTCCGGTTGCTGCGGCAACTCTATGGCGGCACGGGCGGCGGCTCCGGCCGCTGGCTCGGTCCGCTGCAACCGGACATTTTGGGTGAGGAGCTTGTCGCCGAGTGCCTTGCACGTGACGAGAACCTCCTGGGACGGTTGGTCGCCACCGCCCAGAGGGCCCAGGCTCACGCCGCCTTGACGGTGATGACCCGGCTTGCCCGGCGATCCCGCTATGCATCGATCTGGCTGCGACAGGTCTTGGTGACGCACCTGGATGCGCTTGCGGCGGTCGCGCTGGACGTCGCCATCGAAACCGGGGATCCGGCCGGCCAGGAGCTGGCGGGGGCTCTTGAGGACGCCGCCACCGACGAGATCGTCGAAAATCTCTACGGCCTCGTCGGTGGCGCTGACCGGTACAGCGGATCGGTGCCCTTGAGAGAAGTGCTGTTGGTCGTAGCGAGGAAGATCGTTCAGCTGCGCCGGCATGCTGCGTCGACGGATGACGCGTTCACACCCGCTCTCGCGATTTCGCTCAACAACCTGTCCAATCGCCTGGGCGATCTGGGCAGGTGGGAAGAGGCGCTGGCGGCCATCGAGGAGGCGGTGAAGCTGTATCGCGTGCTGGCGTCCTCGCGGCCCGACGCGTTCCGGCCCGATCTGGCACTTTCGCTCAACAACCTATCCAATCGTCTGAGTGACCTGGGCAGGCGGGAAGAGGCGCTGGCGGCCATCGAGGGGGCGGTGGGTGTGTACCGAGGGCTGGCGTCTTCGCGGTCCGACGCTTTTCGACCCGATCTGGCGATGTCGTTCAACAACCTGTCCCTTCGCTTGGGGGAGTTGGGCAGGCAAGAAGAGGCACTGGCGGCCATCGAGGAGGCGGTGAAGCTGTATCGCGTGCTGGCGTCCTCGCGGCCCGACGCGTTTCGGCCCAATCTGGCGACTTCGCTCAACAACCTGTCCAATCACCTGAGTGAGCTGGGCAGGCGGGAAGAGGCACTGGCAGCCATCGAGGAGGCGCTGAAGATCCGTCGCGTGCTGGCGTCCTCGCGGCCCGACGAATTCCGACCCGATCTGGCGACTTCGCTCAACAACCTGTCCAATCACCTGAGCGACTTTGGCAGGCGGGAACAGGCGCTGGTGGCCATCGAGGAGGCGGTGGGTCTGTGCCGCGTGCTTGCGGCCTCGCGGCCCGACGCATTCCGGCCCGCTCTGGCGATGTCGCTCAACAACCTGTCCAATCGCCTGAGCGATCTGGGCAGGCGGGAAGAGGCGCTGGCGGCCATCGAGGAGGCGGTAGGTCTGTACCGCGTGCTTGCGGCCTCGCGGCTCGACGCGTTCCGTCCCGATCTGGCGATGTCGCTCAACAACCTGTCCAATCGCCTCGGCGACCTGGGCCGCCGGGAAGAGGCGCTGGCGGCCATCGAGGAGGCGGTGGGGATTCGTCGCGCGCTGGCGTCCTCGCGGCCCGACGCGTTTCGGCCCGTGCTAGCGAGTTCGCTCCATAACCTGTCCAATCACCTGAGGGACCTGGGCCGCCAGAATGAGGCGCTGGCAAACGCAAAAGAGGCTCTCGGAACCCTTGCGCCTTATTTCATCGCGCAGCCCAACACCTTTCGGGATCGGATGGGAATCCTGGCCGCCAACTACCGCGACTTACTTGGACAGGCAGCAGGTCGCGACGCCGATCTGGATTCGATCCTGAAACTGCTCGAATCCAGCGGTTGAGCAGGGCGAGGAGTCGGTCAAACCCGGCGCGCCTCGGAGAACGACGCTCTTCCTATGACGTCCGATAAGATATATTATGTCAACCAACTGGCGCCAGGCGCTATCCCGATATTCCGGGCGGCTTCTCGTGGCGCCAGTTGGTTGACATCAATATACCTCGCGCCTCGGCGCTCCCCCGGGGGCTTCTCGGATCTCGCGGCCTAACTTGTCCCGGCCAAAGGCCTGGGGCGTCTCGAGGCGTCACTCCCCTGCGTTGCCCCGCTCTTGGTCAGTCCCTCAGAGTCCCTCTTGCCAGAACTCGCTGGGACGACGCGCTCACGATCGTCGCGATGAAGCGGCGCCGCCACCCGTGCGGGAGGTTGCTGTCCGCGGTAGGCACGCTGGCTTGCGCCGCGGCTTCCTCCTGGTAGAAACTGGAGGCTCCTTCGAACGTCCAACCCGCAGAGCACGGAGTTCCAGCCGATCCAGGACACCTCCGCCTTCGCCACCTGCCCCTGATCGGCATGGAGGTGCGCTCGTCGGGCGTACGGACCTGGCACTGGCCCCCTAGGCTCCGTTGCCTCCGGCGCGAAGCGGTTCGGGTTGCACGCGGCGCAGGATCTCGGAGTCGCCCACGTATTGCAGGCCGGCTGCACGGGCGTCGGCCAGACGGAGATTGCCGGTCAGCACGCCGAAGACCAGCTGAGGAGCTCCGGTCAACATTGCATCGGGATCGGGCGCCGAGCCCTGGCGAATGCCCACGGCGCCGCCGCCGACCTCGAGGAGCAACGGGTCGTCGCCGGCACGGACCTCGATGGTGATCGGAGACAGGTCCGGTTGCCGGTCACGGAGGCGCAGCTGCAGGGCCAACACAAGCCAGTGGCTGCGAAAGGCGTCGCCGGTGGCAGGCCCGTTCAGGTGGGACGTTCCCCACCGCGCCAGCTCCTCCACCACCGGCCGGAGCTCCTGCCCCCGCGCGGTGAGCTGGAAGAGCGTCGTGGCGACGGGGGGAGGCGCAGCCTCCCGGCTCAGAATGCCTGCCTGCTCGAGATCCCGCAGCCGCTCGACGAGCAGGTTCGTCGCGACCCCAGGGAGACCGTCACGCAGATCCGTGTATCTGCAGGCACCACGGATCAGCAGCTCGCGCACGATCAGCAGGGTCCATCGATCCCCAACCACGTCCAGCGCCTTGGCCACTGCGCAGTACTGACCATAGGACCGCACGGCGGCACCCTACCTTCCGGGGAGATAAAAAGTCAAGCTACGGCTTGATATTTTAAATCGCACGGTACAGAAAAATCCCGTTCGCTGCCCTCGTGGAATGCCCACTCCGATGGTGTCTTGCAGGCCGGTTCGATTTGGCCATTGCCGGCACTCTCCCTTGTGGGAATCCTCCCAGTCAGCCGAGCGCGACCGCGCTCACCCAAAAGGAGATTCGATGAAGAAGATCACCAAGGCGCTCAAGCTCAACCGCGACACCCTGCGACTGATGGATGGGCGCCAACTAACCATGGCCGAGGGAGGTGGGACGAAGAACACTCTCACCGCTTGCGACGGATTCGCGAACTCCGGCTGCCCGTACAGCTGCTATTGCTGATTCGCCCTGCCTGAAAGCCTCGGACCGTCCGGTGTGCCCGGGCGGTTCGAGCCTCGCCCTCGACGAGCCTCGCGCACTCGCCCTCGGATAGCCGAAGCTGACCGGCCTCGGGGCGTCAGGTCTTCTCGGCCTTCAGCTGCTTGAGGATCTGTTCCAGTGCCCTGACCAGGTCAGTCTTGTCGACCTCGCTCTGCCGGAAGGTCAGCGAGAGCGAGTAGGTCTTGTCGGGGGCCTTGAAGCGGAACACATAGGGCCGCCGCCGAGCTCCCTTGGCGCCTTCACCTCCTTTGCGGAGGCGCCGGCGAAGATCGTCGCGATTGAGGCCGAGGCGCGCCACCTCCTCGAGGAGCCGAATCATCTCTTGCTCGCTGCCGGCCTTGAGGACCTCCAGCAAGAGAGATTTGGAAGAGATGCCGAGGGCCTGCACGGTGTCCCGGACCCGAGGGGACATCTGCAGCAGCGACAAGCCCTCGGTGATCACGGTGCGTGACTTCCCCACCGCCTCGGCAATTTCCTCATGCGTGTAGCTGTGACGCTCCGCAAGCTGGCGGAAACCCTCTGCCTCTTCGAACGGCGTCAGGTCCTTGCGCTGCAGGTTCTCGATCAGCGCGATCTCGAGCGCCTCTTCCTCCGAGACGTCCATCTCGATCGCGGGCACCTCGTAGAGGCCAGCTTCCTGGGCTGCCCGAAACCGCCTCTCACCCGAGATGATGCGGTAGACCGGTCCACTGCCGCCCGTGATCTGTCGTGGCCGAATCAGGATTGGTTCGAGCACTCCCTTCGAACGAATCGACGCCACCAGATCCTCGAGGTCGCCGAGCGAGCTCCGGGGTTGGTTCGGATCCGGCTCGATCGCGGAAAGCGGCACCATCTTTCCCACCGCCACCTCGTTGCGGGCAGCCAGCTCCTCCACGAAATGTGTGTCGTGGCGCATCTTGACCTGCGTGGGAAGGCCGCGCTTGCGGCTGGCAGAGAATTCCGGCAGGGCTGGGCTCGCCGGCCGAGAGGGATCAGACACGACTCAGGACCTCCTCCGAAAGCCGGTAGTACTCGAAAGCGCCCGTCGACCTGGGAGCAAAAGAGAAGATCGACTCGCGGTACGCCGGGCTCTCTTCCAGGCGCACGCTCTTCGTGATGATGGTGTTGAAGACCTTGACGCCGAAGACGCTCTGAATTTGTTCGAGGATGTCCTTCGCGAGCAGCGTCCGCTTGTCGTACATGGTGATCAGCGCGCCCAGGATCTGCAACTGCGGATTGGCCCGGAGCTTGATCTTGTCGATGGTTTCGAGCAGGTCATCGGTGCCTTCGAGCGCGAAGTAGCTGGCCTGGATCGGGATCAGGACGTGCGTTGCCGCAACCAGGGCGTTGACGGTGATGATCCCGAGAGTCGGCGGGGTGTCGATGATCACGTAATCGTAAGATTCCTGCACCTGGAGCAACTCGTCCTTGAGGCGATAGTGGCTGTCCAGCTCGCCGATCAGCTTCGCCTCGATCTTCGCCAGAGCGATGGTCGAGGGCGCCACGGCCAGGTTCGGGATCTTTTCCGCCGGCACGATGATGGCTGGCATATGGACATCATCTATGGTCAACGCGTCATATATCGTGACCTTGAGCTGACGTATGTCCAGGAAGGACATGGAGCTGTTCGCCTGCGGATCGAGGTCGACGAGCAGCGTCTTCATGCCCTTGCTCGCCAGACCGGCTGCCAGGTTGATCGCGGTCGTGGTCTTGCCTACCCCACCCTTCTGATTGGCGATCGCGATGATCATCGAGGAGTTCCAGTCTAAGAGATAGCCGAGACGAGGGTCAAGGGTGCGTGAACCGCGCAGGCGCCTGATGTCGGCGCGCCGACAATCGACGTAACTATCGAAAAACAAGTGAGTTAGTGGTTAGAATCGCGAATCGGTACAGATGTCGCTCTACCGGTCGGGAGCCACTACATCGTGTACTTGCCGAGCTCTTCAGGGCTGATCTCCTCGAGCCATTTCTTTAGTTTCTCCTGGTCGGTCGCCTTGGTGGCCAGATCCACAGCCTGTGCCTGATCGAGCACCGCTTGCAGCACGAAGATCGGCGCCTCCGTGCGCAGGGCGAGCGCGATGGCGTCGCTGGGACGCGCGTCGACCACGAGCGCCTTGCCCGCCTGATCGAGATGGAGCGCGGCGAAAAAAGTGTTCTCCTTGAGGTCGGAGATGACCACCTTGATCACCTTCCCACCCAGCTGATCGACCAGAGCGCGGAGGAGGTCATGGGTCATGGGGCGCGGCGGCTCGATGCCTTCGATGCGAGAGGCGATGGCCTGTGCCTCGGAGATGCCAATCCAGATGGGCAGGAAGAGCTGGTTCTCGACGTCTCTGAGGATGACGATGGGTACGTTGGACGAAGGGTCCAGCATCAGGCCCTTGATCTCGACGCGAAGCTCGGCCGAGGAGTCAGTCATGGAGCTATTGTGGGACTGCCCCGGCGACAGGTCAAGACAAACCTGCGCCATCGCGCACACGGTTCGGAAGGCGATGTGAGACGACTGCCCGCATGAGTGGGCGCTCGTCGAGGCGACGCCCTCAGGCGACGCGCTGGGCGAGGAGGCTGTGGGCCAGGGCGGATTCGATGCGCACGCTGGTGAGCTGGCCCAGCGCCACGGGGTCCGGGTCGGCCGGGAAGTGGACGATGCGATGGCAGGCGGTCCTGCCGGTCTGAGTCCCGGGCTGCTTGCCCCAGCCGGTGACCAGCACCTCGTGCCGCTGGCCGATCATCTCGCGGTTGAGCTCGCGCCCGATGCCGTCTTGCAGCGCGAACAGGCGCTGCAAGCGCTCGGCGGCGACCTCGCGGTCCACCTCGCCATCGAGCCGGGGCGCCGCCGTACCGGGACGCGGCGAGTACAGGAATGCGTAGACCGTGGTGAAGCGCACCTCGCTCACCAGCTCGAGGGTGGCCTGGAGGTCCGCTTCGGTCTCGCCCGGGAACCCGACGATCAGGTCGGTGGATATGGCCAGGCCCGGCCGGGCCTGCCGCAGCTGCGCTACCAGGTCCAGGTACTCGGCCCGCGTGTAGCCCCTCCCCATCCGCCGCAGCACTCGGTCCGAGCCCGATTGCACGGGGAGATGCAGATATGGGCAGATGTTCGGGTGCTTACCGACCTGCTCCACCATCCGCGGCGTGAAGTCGCGAGGATAGGAGGTCACGAATCGCAGCCGGCGCAAGCCTGTCAATCCGGCCACGCGCTCGAGCAAATGGGAGAAGTCGAGGGCTGGCGGCGCGTCGCGGCCAGGCGTCGCCGGCTCGCGCCAGTGGTTGACCGTCTGCCCGAGGAGCTCGATCTCCACGAACCCGTACGCGAGGAGGTGCTCGACCTCCGAGACGATCTCCGCCAGCGGCCGGCTGCGCTCCGGCCCCCGCGTCTGCGGCACGATGCAGAAGGTACAGCGCTTGTTGCAGCCCTCGACGATCGTCACCATGCCCTTGTGCTCGCCATGCCTGGCCACCGCGTCGATGTCGTAGGGGCGGTGCTCGGGAAAGCCGGTACGCGCCTCCCGATGGCCGGCCCGCGCCGCCGCCACCACCTCCTGCAGCTCGCCGACTCGCGCCGGCCCAAGCACGAAGTCGAGGTCGGGAACCCGCGCCAGCGCCCGCTCGCCTTCCTGCTGGGCGACGCAGCCGCACAGCCCGATGAGCAGCTGGTGCCGATCCTTCTTGAGCAGGCGGTACTCGCCCAGCCGTGAGTAGACCTTTTGTTCTGCCTTATCGCGAACGCTGCATGAATTGAGCAGGATGACGTCGGCGTCCGCCGGATCGCGGGTGGGCAGCACGCCCTGCTGCATCAGCAGGCCGGCCATCCGCTGGCTGTCCAGCTCGTTCATCTGGCAGCCCCAGGTCTCGATGAAGGCGCGACGCGCGCGCGCACCGCCGCCGCTCATTGGCCGCTGTCTTTGTAGATTGGGGCCTCGATCGGCTGGGTGGGGTCCACCGGCTTCTCTTCCTTCGGCTCCTGGTCGATGCCCTCGCGCAGCCAGCCCGGCAACGCGCCGGCAACCCGCCCTTCCTCGAGGAAGTCCACCAGCTGCTTCTTGGCATCCTGGACCGCCTTGCGGCTCTCCCGCAGCTCGTCGAGGGCCCGATCCCATGCCGGCTTGATCTGACCGTCCCGTACGTAGGGATCGTCCTGCGCGTAGAAGCGCCGCCGCCACTCCGAGACGTCCTGCTCGAGCTCCTTGATGCGGTCGGCCGCCTTGCGCCAGCGCTGGCGGATCTCGAGCGCCCGGCCGCGCCAGTAGGCCTCGCCATGCTCGGCGTTTGCGGCCGTGGCCGCTGCGGCAGCGCCGGCCGGGGCCGCGGGCGCCCCCTCTTTCTTGGGCGCGGCGACGGTGAGCTGGCCGCCCTTGGCATACCGGTGCAGGGTCTTGTTATTGATGACGATGCGTGTCGGCGTCGACTCCGACTTACGCTCGCGTTCCGCCTTGGCCGCTTGCGCCAGCGTGAGCTGAGTGTCGGGATCGTAGTCGGGCGTATCGACCACGATCACCGATGGGTTGGCGGCCGCCGGATTCGCGGCACTGTTGGCCGACGAACCTGCCACCGCCGCGGGGATCGGGCCAGGTGCCGTGCCGCCGGCGCCCGCTGCCGGAGCGCCGGCGGCGGTCTGGAGGGGCGGGACGGGCAGGGGCGTCAGGGGTACGACCTTGGGGCTCGTCGCCGGCGCGGCGGAGCTTGCTCCGGACGGCGCGGCCTGGGCTGTCCCTGCCGCGGGTACCGCAGGCACGGCGGGAACGGCGGGAGATGATGTCGGGGAGGCGGACTTGGGCTCGGCTTCGCTGCTATGCGGCACTGCCGTGGCGGCCGCACCGTGGGGCGCCGACCCATTTGCCGGCGCCGCCTCCTGGCTGGCGGGGGCCCGACGGGTGACCGGCGAGGGCGCCTGGGAGCAAGCGGTCGCGGCGCCAGCGGCCACCGCAAGAGCCAAGCCGGCCGCCACCGGCGCGACGCTACCCCGAAAGCCATGTCTCATCGCCAGATCAGGATAACCTAAACGGCGCCTCGAGGCACCATCGCTTCTCCCGTCGGTGATGTCCAGCAGGACATCCCGCCCGTGGCTGGGTCTCCTGGCCGACCGAATAGTCTATAGATCTAAATCGCGTTCGACGGCGCCATCGCCGCCGCGAAGAAGCTCTCGACGTGCTGCTGCACCTCGCCGGCGGTGCTGAAGCTCATGCAGCGCCCGGCCAGCTCGGCCAGCTCGGCCGCCGTCATCCGCCGCAGCCAGGTCTTGATCTCCGGGATACGCCGCGGGCTCATCGACAGGCGCCGCAGTCCCATGCCGATCAGCAGCAGGGCGTGGCGGGTGTCGCCGCCCATCTCGCCGCACAACCCGACGTCGATGCCGGCGGCACGCGCGCTGTCGATCACGTGGCGCAGCATGCGCAGGATCGCCGGATGCAGCGGCTGGTAGAGGCTCGCCACGTGCTCGTTGTTGCGATCCACCGCCAGCGAGTACTGGATTAGGTCGTTGGTGCCGATCGAGAAGAAGGCCGCCTCGCGCGCCAGCAGGTCGGCCATCACCGCCGCCGCCGGCACCTCGATCATCACCCCGAGCCGCAGCTCGCGCCGGAACGCCACACCCTCCCGCTCGAGCTCTCGCGCCATCTCGTCGGCGAAGGCGCGAAAGCTGCGCAGCTCGTCGAGGGTGCTCACCAGCGGCAGCATGACCCAGAGGTCCCCGAACTGGCCGGCGCGCAGCAGGGCCCGGATCTGGATGCGGAAGATGTCCGGCCGAGCCAGCGTCAGCCGGATGCCGCGCAGGCCGAGGACCGGGTTCTCCTCGTGCGTCTCCATCACCTCGCGCGCCAGCTTGCGGCCGCCCAGGTCGTAGGTGCGGATCACCGCCGGATGCGGCGCCGCCGCCTCGATGAGCCGGCGATAGATCGCCACGTGCTCGTCCTCGGTCGGCAGCTGCGGGCTCTTCTCGATGTACAGGAACTCGCTGCGGTAGAGCCCGATACCCGTGGCGCCGAAGCAGCTGGCCTCCTCCACCTCTTCCGGCAGGTCGATGTTGGCCATCAGCGACACCGCCACGCCGTCGAGGGTCACCGCCGGCAGCTCCCGCGTCATCATCAGGTCGCGGTCGCGGCACTGCAGATCGAAGCGCCGCAGGCGGTAGCGAGCCACCGTCTCGGAGGTGGGGTACAGGGTCACCGTGCCCTCCTCCCCGTCGATGATCAGCGGCACGTCGTCGGCCAGGAGCTTGGTCAGGCCGGTCAGCCCCGCCACCGCCGGCAGGTTGAGCGAGCGGGCGATGATCGTGGTGTGCGAGGTGCGTCCTCCCGACTCGATGGCGAAGCCGACCACGTGCCGGCGGCCCAGCCGGATGGCGTCGGAGGGCGTCAGGTCGTCGGCGACGATGACCGTGTCCGCCGCCAGGTCGGCGGTCTCGCGCTGGGAGGTGCCCTGCAGGGAGCGCAGCAGATGCCTCGCGACGTCGGTCAGGTCGGCGCCCCGCTCCCGGAGATAGGCGTTGTCCATCTGGGCGAAGCGCTGATCCAGCTCCTCGGCCGTCTTGTGCACCGCCCACTCGGCGTTGACTCTCTGGGTGCGGATGCGCTCTTCCACCGGGCCCACGAACTTGGCGTCGGAGAGCAGCAGCAGGTGAGCGTCGAAGATGCCGGCGAGATCGCCGCCGAGCTCGTCCCCCACCTCGGCGCGGGTGGCCTCGAGCTGTCTGCGGGCATGCTCCACCGCCTCCCTGAGGCGCGCCAGCTCGGCGGTCACCTGATCCTCCGGCAGCGACTGGCGGTAAACGTCCTGCATCCGAGTCTCGACGACCACCGCGCGGCCGATGGCCACGCCGGCGGAAACCCCCATGCCTCGGAGGACCTGCATCTCCGGCCTCTCGGGAGACTGAGACTCCGCCAGCTCGTCCATCAGCTCTCCTCTTCGAAGCGGTTGGCGATCAGGCCCGAGACCGCCTGCATGCAGTCGGCCTCGTCCGCACCCTCGCAGCGGATGGTCAGGTGCGTGCCCTGGCTCGCGGCCAGCAGCAGCACACCCAGGATGCTCTTCGCATCCACCTCCTCGCCATCCTTGGTCATCGTCACCTGGCTCTGGAACCGGCCCGCCGTGTTCACCAGCTTGGCAGCGGCGCGCGCGTGCAGGCCGAGCCGGTTGACGATCTCCGCCTCGCGCTCAATCATGCGCGGCAGTCTCCGCCAGGACGGAGACATTTTCGCATTTCTTTCCTTCCAGGAGGTCGCTGGCCAGGCACACGCTCTTCTGCGTCTTGGCCTGGAGCCAGCGCGCCAGCTCCTTGAGGTTGCCCTCGTTGCGCGGCAGACAGGCGAGTCGCATCACCATCGGCAGGTTCACCCCGGAAAGGATCTCCACCCTGCCCTCGACCAGGAACGAGCTCGCGACGTTGCACGGCGTGCTGCCGAACATGTCGGTCAAGATGAGGACCCCCTGGCCGTGATCGAGGCGCTCGACGGCGGCTCTGACGTCGCCCTTGAGCTGCTCGATCGGCTCGTTCCAGTCCAGGCCCAGCGCTTCGAACTCCGGCAGCGGCCCGGCGATCTTCTGCGCCGCGGCCAGCAGCTCACGAGCCGCCCCTCCATGAGTAAGAATCAAGGCACCAATCATTTAGTTCCATTGGACCTTGCGGTCCCCTCCTCCCGATAAAGCAGTTTCCAGCTCATGAACATTCCCGAACGTACCCAGAAGTGGACGGTCGCGCCCGGGTCGCCTCCCCTGCCCTGCCACCTACGGTGCCCCTAACCTGCCCCTTCCCCCTAGTCTGCCCTTATCCCCCTAACGTGCAATATCGCGATGGCTCAGCCTTGCCTGCCAGCCGCAGGCGTCGAGCCGCAGCTTGAGCAGCTCGCAGACCGCCACCGAGCGATGCCTCCCGCCGGTGCAGCCCACCGCCACCGAGAGATAGCTGCGATTCTCACGCTGGTAGCGGGGCAACAGGAAGGCCAGGAGGTCGGCGAGCCGGCTGATCAGCTCCTCGAAGTCCGGCTGCCGGCCGAGATACTCGAGCACCGGCGCGTCCTGACCGGTCTGCTCCCGCAGCCCTTCGACGAAATACGGGTTGGCCAGGAAGCGGACGTCGAAGAGCAGGTCGGTGCCGTAGGGAATGCCATGCTTGAAGCCGAAGCTCTCCAACGAGACCACCATCTCGGGCTCCTCGCCGGCGGCGGCAAAGGCCCGGTAGACCTGGGTGCGCGTCTCGTGGATCGACCACTGGCTGGTGTCGAAGACGAGATCTGCCCGCGGCCGCAGGCCGGCCAGCAGCTCGCGCTCGCGCCGGATGCCGGCGATGGCCGGCTGATCCGGGGCCAGCGGATGCGGGCGGCGCGTCTCCGAGAACCGCCGCACCAGCACCTCGTCGCTCGCTTCGAGGAACAGCACCGTCGGCCGCGGCTGGTGGTGGCACCGGCCCGGCTGGCCGGTCTGGTCCGGCTGGTTCCCATTGCTCGCCTGGCCCCGGTCCATGCGGTCGATCTCGGCGATCAAATCGGGAAACTCCTCGGCGAATCCAGGCGCCCGCAGATCGGCGACCACCGCGATCCGCTCGTGGCCGAACACCAGCTCCCCCGGCCGTTGCAGGAACTCCCGCAGCAGCGGCAGCGGCAGGTTGTCGACCGTGTAGTAGCCGAGGTCCTCGAAGCTCTTGGCGACGACGCTCTTGCCCGAGCCCGACAGGCCGGTGATCAGCACCAGGCGCGGACGCTCCGGCGAGGGGCTGGCGGCGGCCTCCGGATCCCGGCCGGCGGGCTTTGCCGCTTCAGCGGGCGGGAAGTTTCCGGTTGCGCTCAAGCTCCGCCTCGAGTTTGCGCGCGAACTCGCGCGCCGAATGGTGCCCTTGCAGCTTGAGCACGTGGTTGCGCGCCGCGATCTCGACCAGGATGCCGACGTTGCGGCCCATGGCGACCGGCATCCGGATGTAAGGGCAGGGGACGTCGAGGATGTGGAACACGGTTTCGTCCAGGCCCAGGCGGTCGTAAGTCTGGCCCGTCTGCCAGTGCTCGAGCTCGATGACCAGATCGATGGTCTTGCGTTCCCGCACGGCGGCGAGCCCGAACAGGTCCTGAACGTTGATGATGCCGATGCCGCGCAGCTCCATGTGCAGGCGCAGCGGCCCTTCGCTGAAACCGACCAGCTCGCCGCTGGGATAGCGCTTGACGTAGACCCGGTCGTCGGCGACCAGGCTGTGGCCGCGGCTGATCAGGTCGAGCGCCGACTCGCTCTTGCCGACGCCGCTGTGGCCGATCAGCATCACGCCCAGGCCGTAGATGTCGAGCAGCACGCCGTGCAGGCAGGTGGACGGCACCAGGTGATCTTCGAGGAAGTAGCTGATCGCCTTGATGACGGTCGACGACAGTGCCGTCGACGACAGCACCGGCAGCTCGGATTTCTGGCAGCTCTCGAGGAATCCCGGCAGCGGCGGCAGCCCCTTGGTGATCACGAACACCGGCACCGGCAGGCTGGCGATGACGTCGAAGCGGCGGAGCCGTTCGGCCTCGTCGAGCGTCAGCATGTACTCGGTCTCGCTCTCGCCGACGATCTGGACCCTGCCCGGCTTGATGTAGGCGAAATAGCCGGCGAAGGCCAGGCCGGGCTTCTGCACTCGGGGATGGGTGATGGGGTTGTCCAGGTGCGACTCGCCCGACAGCACGTGCAGGTTGAGGCTCGCGAGCTCCTCGCCCAGCAGCTCGCGCACCTTGACCGGCGACGGCTGGATGGCAGGTGGCGGGCTCTGCATCAGATGCTCTCTTTCAGGAACTCGTAGATGGCGCCGCGGTCCTCGAGGCCCAGCAGGATGCCCGACATGGCCGTCGGAGCGCACCCAGCGCGAGATGCGGGCCAGCGTCTGCAGGTGCTCGGCGGGACTGTCGTCCGGCGACAGCACGAGGAAGAACAGCGCCACCGGTTTGCCGTCCGGGGCGTCGAAATCGACCGGCGGCCGGGCGATGCCGACGGCCAGGACGCCTTCCTGCAATCCCTTGAGCTTGCAATGCGGGATCGCCACGGCGCCGCCGATACCGGTCGAGCCGAGCTGTTCGCGCTCGAGCAGCGCGCGGTAGAGCAGGCTGGCGTCCTTGACCATGCCGGTCGCCGCCACCCGCTCGGCGAGCTCCTGCAAGACTCCCCGGCAGTCGGTCGCCGGCAGGTCGGAGAAGATGAGCTCCGGCCGAGCGAGGGATCCGGCGACTGGCACGCGCCTAGGACTCGGGGGCGATCAGCCCGTAGTTCTGGTCGCGGCGCTTGAACAGCACGTTGAGGCGGTCGCTCTGCGAGTCGCGGAACACCACGAAGCCGTGCTCGGCGGTCTTCGAGCTCGATCGCCGCTTCCTCGATGGTCATCGGCTTGATCTCCACGTGCGTGGACTCGACGATGCGCGGCGTCGCGCCGCCGCCCACCGAGGCGCCCTCGAGCACCTCCATCGGCCAGCGATGGCCGTTGGTGCGATCGGCGCGCCGGCGCTTGTCGACCAGCTTCTTGCGCGAGCGCCTGACCTGTTTCTCGGCCTTGTCCATCGCCAGGTTGACGGCGTCGAGCAGGCTCGTGTCGTGCTCCTCGGCGGCCTGGGCCACGCCCAGCCGATGGGCGATGTGGATCTCGGCGATGTGGCGGTGCTTCTCGATGTCGAGGATCACCTTGACCTCGACCGGCTCCTCGACGAACTTCATCACCTTGCCCAGCTTCGCCTCGATGAAGCTGCGCAGCCGGTCGTCGAGATGCACGTTGCGGCAGGTGTAGTCGATCTGCATGGTGGTTCCTCCCTGCCCGCTCAGAAGATCTGCTTGCGGTCGGTGGACGAGGGGATGTTGAGCTCGTCGCGGTACTTGGCCACCGTGCGGCGGGCGATCTGGATCCCCTCGCGGTTCAGGATGCGCATCAGCTCGCTGTCCGAGAGCGGCCGTTTCGGGTCCTCGGCCTGGATCATCTGCTCGATCTTGCGCTTCACCGTCAGCGATGAGATGTTCTCGCCGTACTCGCGGTCGATGCCGCTGTGGAAGAAGAACTTCATCGGGAAGAGGCCGCGCTGGGTGTGGATGTACTTGTTGGAGACCACGCGGCTCACCGTCGACTCGTGCATGCCGATGTCCTCGGCGACGTCGCGCAGCACCATCGGCCGCAGGTGGTCGATGCCCTTGTCGAGGAAGTCACGCTGCTGGCGGACGATCGAGGCGGCGACCTTGTAGATCGTGCGCTGGCGCTGATCCAGGCTCTTGATCAGCCACACCGCGGACCGGATCTTGTCTTTGATGAACTGCTGCGCTTCGGATTGGCCACCCTGGCTGCGCATCGATTGCAGCATGCGCCGGTAGGAGCGGCTGACCCGCAGCCGCGGCAGGCCGTCGTCGTTGAGTTGGATGACGTACTCCTCGCCCACGCGGCGGACGAAGACGTCGGGCTCGATGTAGTGCGGGCGCTCGGTCGAGAACTTGCGCCCGGGGTTGGTCTCGAGGGTGCGGATCAGCTCGATCCCTTCCTCGAGGGTCGCCAGCTCGACGCCCAGGCGCTTCGCCACGGCCGGGAACTGGCGGCGCAGGAAGAGGTCCCAGGCCTCGGTCAGCACCCGCCGAGCCAGCGCGTCGGCCGGCACCTCGCGCACGTCCATCTGGCGCAGCAGGCTCTCGCGGAGATCGTTGCAGGCGATCCCGGGCGGATCGAAGCAGCGCACCAGCTCGAGCGCCGCCTCGACCTCGGCCAGCGTGTAAGGCGGCTCGGCCGTCTGGTCGCCCATCGCCCGGATCTCCTCCGGGGTGGCCACCAGGAAACCGTCCGGGTCGAGGTTGCCGATGATCAGCTCGGCGATCTCGCGCTGGCGCGGCTCGACGTCGGCCATGGCCATGTGCAGCTGCCAGAGCAGGTGGTCGTAGAGGTCGGGCTCGCGGGTGAGGCTGTTCTCGATCGGCGGCTCGTCGCGCTCCTCCGCCATCGAGGAGTAGCCGGAGCTCTCCCAGTAATCGCCGAAGTAGGCGTCGAGGTCGATGTTCTCCATCGACTCGCCGTGATTGAGCTCCTCGCTGCCGTTGGTGGCGACTGCCTCCTGGCGTTCCTCGCGGGGGGGCTCGACCTCCTCCTCCGCCGGGTCGGGGTTGTCGGCCGCCTCGGCCGCCTCCTCGAGCACCGGGTTCTCGACCAGCTCCTGGGTGAGCAGCGTGTCGAGCTCCATGCGGGTCATCTGCAGCAGCTTGATCGCCTGCTGCAGCGACGGCGTCATCACCAGCCGCTGCGCCAGCTTGAGGGAGAGTTTTTGCTCTAATGCCATGCCGGGGAGGGGACCTTACAGAGTGAAGTCTTCGCCAAGGTAGACCTTGCGTACCTGCGGGTCGGTCGAAAGCTCGAGCGGAGTGCCCGCGCGCAGGATCTCGCCATTGTTGATGATATAGGCCCGATCGGTTATTTTCAATGTTTCCCGCACGTTATGGTCGGTGATCAAGATGCCGATGCCCATCGACTTGAGGTGCCGGATGATGCCCTGGATGTCGAGGACGGCGATCGGATCGATGCCCGCGAAGGGCTCGTCGAGAAGGATATACCACGGGCTGATCACCAGCGCGCGGGCGATCTCGACCCGGCGGCGCTCGCCGCCCGACAGCGAGTAGGCGCGGTTGCGCCGCACCTTGGTCAGGCCGAAGTCGTTGACCAGCTGGTCGATGCGGCGCTCCTGCTCGGCATGGGCGAGGTCCAGGGTCTCGAAGATGGCCCGCAGGTTGTCCTCGACCGACATGCGGCGGAAGATGGACGGCTCCTGCGGCAGGTAGCTGATGCCGCGCTGGGCGCGCACGTACATCGGCAGGTCGGTGATGTCGTCCTCGCCGAGGAAGACGGTGCCGGCGTCGGGCGTGGTCAGGCCCACCACCATGTAGAAGGTCGTGGTCTTGCCGGCGCCGTTCGGGCCCAGCAGGCCGACGATCTCGCCCGGGCCGACCTCGATCGACATCTTGTTGACCACGGCCCGGCCGCGGTAGACCTTGCGCAGGCCCTCGGTGTAGAGCCGCTGCGGATCCTCGGTCATCTCACCCCTCCGCGCCGCGGCCAGCCGCCGGCCGGCTGTGGGCGGGAAGGCAGGGTCGCGAGCTCCGGCGCCGCCGCGGCTGCCGGCGAGCCGGGCACTGGCGGCAGCGGCGCCTCAGGAGCCGCCGGCGCCGTCGGCGCCGTCGGCGGCACTGCCGCGCTGGCCGCCGCGGGAGTCGCCGGGATCCCAGGGGAGGCGGTGGCGGCGGGCGCCGGCGGCTTGACCTCGTCCTTGCCGAGCACCTCCACCTTGCCGCCGTCGAGCGCGTAGCGCAGCCGCTTGCCGTGCACCAGGCTGCCGTCGCGGTCGTGCATCACCACCGGTTCGCCGAAGACGTCGATCTTGCGCGTGTCCAGGCGGTAGACGCCGGTGTCGCCGTCGATCTTGCGCCCGGCGGCGGGGTCGTCGAGATGAGTGCCGCCGGTGCAGGTCATCTGCTTTGCCTTGTGATCCTGGTCGAGGTTCACGTCCAGCTGCCTGCAGGTCAGGGTCTTGCCGTCCTGATCGACGTGGACGTTGCCGGTGTAGGTCAGCAGGCCGGTGCCGTCGCGGTAGAGCAGGGTCGCGGCCAGCACGGTGATCGGCCCGCCGCCGCCCGTGTGGGCGGCGGGTGATGCCGAGCCGGCCGCCGGCGCCGCCGCCTTGGCCGATTTCTCGGACGCCGCGGGTGCCTCGGCGGCCTTGTTGCCCTTCTCCGGCGCCAGGCCTGCTCCGGCGGCCTTGGTGCCCTTCTCCGGCGCCGAGCCCGCTCCGGCGGCCTTGGCGCCCTTCTCCGGCGCCGCCGCTCCATCGGCCGCCGCCTTGGCCTTGGCCGGGGCCTCGGCCGGATGACCGCTGCCGGCGCCCCGTCCCGCCGCGGCGGCGCCGCCGGTCCCTGCCGCTGCCGGCGCTGCTCCGGCCTGCTTGGCGCTCTGCTTTTCCTCCTGGCTGGAGACCCAGACGCTCTTGACGCCGCCGATGGCGGTCAGCTGGTCGCCCTGCGCCAGCCGCTCGCCCTGCACCTCCGGCGCCAGCAGCAGGTTGTCGCCGCGCCAGGCGCGCACGTCGCCGCGGAAGATGAAAGACGCCTGGGGGCGCTGCCAGTACGCCTCCGCCGACTGCACCATGACCGGCCCCTTCCCCTCCCCCAGCACGCTGCCGGTGAGATTGGCGTCGTTGGCCTGCTGGATCTGCCCGCGCACGCCGTCGACCGCGTGCACCAGCTGGTCGGCTGAAGTGTAGATGACGTGCGGCGCCACCATCTCGCCGCGGGTGCTGACGATGTGCACCGGCTTGCCGAAGAAGTCGCCGCGCCCGGCGTCCATGTCCAGGGCGGCGCGGTCCCCGGCGGCGTTCACCTCGCCGTCGCTGTAGGTCACCTGGTCGACCATGGTGACGGTGGCGATCTGGCCGTCGGTCCGGAAGGTCGCGTCCGCGTGCTGTCCGCGGGCGTGGCGGACGGTCGCCTCCGGCTCCGGCTTGGCGGCCGTCTGCTTGCCGCCGGCGGGCTGCTTGCCGCCGGCGGGTGGCGGTGCCGCCTGCGCCGACCTTGCCGTTTCCCCCGCCGCGCCGGATGGCCTGGGTGGGGCGCCCCCGGCCGGCTTGCCGGCGGCGCCGCCTGCCGCCACCCTGGCGTTGCCGGGCGGCGGTGACGAAGGATGCAGGGGGTGTGGCGCGGGCGGCGCGGCGCCGCCCGCGGCCTTCTTCGCCGCCGGACCTGGAGCCGCGGCGGTGGCGCCGGCGCCGGCCGGATGGGTGCCGCCCGGAGTGGTCGGATGTGCGCCGCCGGCAGTGGCGCCCGGGGCGGCCGGCGGCGGCCCGATCTCCTCGACGTCGACGCCGGTGTAGGCCTCGGCCGAGCGCAGCACGTCCTTTTCGGCCAGCACGCCGATGATGTGCGGCGCCACCAGGTTGCGGGTCACGCCTTTGCCGGCGCTGTGCAGGCTGGCGGGCTTGTCGGGCTCCCCTTCGAGGTCGATCTGGCGCACCAGGCTGCCTTTCGGCGTCAGCATCACCGCCAGGTCGTTGCCCTCCCAGGTGGTCTTGGTCGTCCCGGGCGCCTCGTTCTCGGCGGTCTCGCCGCTGACGTGGTACAGGGCGCGCACGAAGGTCAACGAGCTCTCGTCTTCCGACAGCAGGCCGGTCATCCGGTCGGCGTTGAGCATGGCGGGGCCGCGGTGCAGCTCGACGCCCTCCTCCACCCGCAGCTGCCGCCGCTTGCGCTCGTAGATCGCCTTCTCGGCCTCGAGCTTGAGCGGCGGCTTGACCTCGGGGAAGGTCTCGATGCGCACGTTGCCGATCATCGAGTAGACCTCGTCGGGGAGCCAGGCCTGCAACGTGTTGCAGCGAGCGAAGTACTTGCCGGCATAGAGGATACGCGCGACGCCGGGGGTGATCAGCAGGTTGCCCTTTTCCTGGATCAGCAGCTCCTTGCTGTAGATCTCGAGGTGCGATGGGCCCTTGATCGAGACGTCGCCCCAGAGCCGGCCCTCGTTGGTGTTGCGGTTGAGGCTCGCCTCGTCGCTCTCGGCGTCGAACTGCCTGCCTTCCTTGTCGAACAGCGTCAGCCCGACAGTCTGCAGGTACACGGTGTCGTCCTTGTCCACCCGCACGCTCTCGCCGCGGATGCGGAAGACCGACTTCTCTCCCTGCGAGAAGGTGTAGTCGAAATCCTTGCCCACCATCCGCGTCCCCTCCTCGAAGGGCGGCGTGTCGGAGCGGGCGCGGCGGGGCCGCGGCGCGCCGGCGGCGCCGAAGCGGTAGAGCGCGGTGAGCAGGCCGACCGCGCCGATGAGCGCCAGCATCAGCAGCACCCGGAAGCGGGTCATGGTGCGGCGGATCTTCGGGCGTGCCATGGCAGGGGGTATTCTAGGCGCTGGCGGTTACGAGCGATTCCGCAGCATCGAAGCGGGCGACCCTGGGAGCCTTCCGGTCACACGCTCCGGCTGTCGACCAGCCGCAGCACCGGGCCGCCGTGCCAGCCGTCGATCTCGGGATGGGCGAGCACCTCGAAGCTGCCGGCCAGATCCTCGGCTCGCGCCGCCCAGCTCCATCCCAGCAGCTCCACCCGCGAGCCGTCCTCGGCCTCGGCCTCGGCCGACAGGTGGCCCTTGCCGAACGGGCGCGGCGGCCGCCGCAGGCGCAGCGGTCCGGTGCGCAGCAATGGCTGGGGGTTGCCCTGGCCGAATGGCTCCAGCCGGCGGAGCTCGGCGACCAGCTCGCCGGTGATCGCCCGCGGCGCCAGCTCGAGGTCGTAGAGGTGGCGCTTCTCGAGCCAGCCGGGCTCCCAGGAGGCGGCCGCCGACCGCTCCCACTCGCCGCGCAGGCCCTCGAGCTGGTCGAGGTCGAGCGACATCCCAATGGCCTGGGCGTGGCCGCCGAAGCGCCGCAGCCGCGGCTGCCAGGCGGCGAGGAAGGCGTGCAGAGCGACGTCCGGCACGCTGCGCCCGGAGCCGGTGGCGAGGCTGCCCTCGACGCTCAACAGCACCGTCGGCCGGTGGCATTCCTTGGCGATGCGGCCGGCGGCGACGCCGACGACCCCCTTGTGCCAGTCGGCGCTCCAGGCCACCAGGATGGGCGGCAGCGGCCGGCGCTCGAACAGCACCCGGCGGGCGTCGTCCACCACCCGGGATTCCTCGGTCTGCCGTTCGCGATTCCAACCGTCGAGCTCGGCCGCCAGCGCCTGCGCGCGGTCCGGATCGCGGCTCAGCAGCAGGTCGAGGGCCCGGTTGGGGTCGTGCAGGCGGCCGGCCGCGTTGAGCCGCGGCCCCAGCCGGTAGCCGACGTCGGCGGCGGTGAACGGCGGCCGCAGGCCGGCCTGCTGGATCAGCGCGCGCAGGCCGTGGGACCGCGCCTCGGCGAGCGCGCGCAGCCCGAGCGCGGCGATGATGCGGTTCTCGCCGCGCAACGGCACCATGTCGGCGATGGTGCCCAGGCAGGCGATCCGCAGCAGCGGCAAGGGATCGAGCGGCCGCCCGCAGCGCTCGGCCAGGGCGCTCCCGAGCTTGAAGGCGATGCCGGCGGCGGCGAGGTCCGGGAAGGGGTAGGAGCAGCCGCTCTGGCGCGGGTTGATCTGGATGGTGCCGGACGGCAGGTCGACGCCCGGCAGGTGGTGATCGGTGACGATCACGTCGAGCCCGGCGGCGCGGGCGGCGGCCACCGCCTCGCCCGACGAGCTGCCGCAGTCGGCGGTGAGGATCAGCCGGCAGCCGAGCTCCCGCGCCCGCTCGACGTGCACGGTCTGGAAGCCGTAGCCTTCGCGCAGGCGGTCGGGCAGGATCGGTTGCGTGGCGATGCGGCAGGCGCCCAGCACGGCGGCGAGCAGCGCGGTGGCGCTGATGCCGTCGACGTCGTAGTCGCCGACGATGGCCACCCGCTCGCCGCGATCGCGCGCCGCCAGCAGGCGCCCGACGGCGGCTTCCATGCCGGCCAGCAGGAAGGGATCGTGGAGCTGGTCGAGCGACGGCGCCAGGAAGCCGGCCGCGGCCGGCGCATCGGCGATGCCGCGGCGCGCCAGCAGCGCCGCCAGCCAGGCGGGCAAACCGCTGCTCTCGGCGAGGCCGGCGGCGGCGGCGGGCACCGGCGCCGGCACCCACCGCGGCGCTGCCCCGGAGGCGCCGGTCATCCCTCGTCGAAGGCGCCGAGGGAACGGAATCGCTGATAGCGGCGCGCCAGCAGCTCGTTGACGGTGAGGCGCTCCAGCTCGCCGAGCGCCTGCGCGATGGTCTCGCCGACGCGGCGGCAGGTGGTCTCGGGATCGGTGTGGGCGCCGCCGAGCGGCTCGGGGATGACGCCGTCGACCACCCCCATGGCCAGCAGATCCGGGGCGGTCAGGCGCATCGCCTCGGCGGCGTCGGCCTTGCGCTCCTGGTCCTTCCACAAAATGGCGGCGCAGCCCTCCGGCGAGATCACCGAATAGGTCCCGTACTCGAGGACGAAGACCCGGTCGCCGACGCCGAGGGCCAGGGCGCCGCCGCTGCCGCCTTCGCCGGTGATGGTGACCACGATCGGCACCCCGAGGTGGGACATCTCCAGTAGGTTGCGGGCGATGGCCTCGGCCTGGCCGCGCTCCTCGGCGTCGATGCCGGGATAGGCGCCGGCGGTGTCGACGAAGGTGAGGACGGGGCGGCCGAACTTCTGCGCCAGCTTCATGATGCGCAACGCCTTGCGGTAGCCCTCGGGGCGCGGCTGGCCGAAGTTGCGGTGGATGCGCTCGCGGGTGTCGCGCCCTTTCTCGTGGCCGATGACGGCAACGCTGCGGCCGGCAAAGCTGGCGAAGCCGCAGACGATGGCGGCATCGTCGCCAAAGGCGCGGTCGCCGTGCAGCTCGACCCAGTCGTGCATCAGGTAGCCGACGTAATCCAGGGTGTAGGGGCGCTCCTGATGGCGCGCCACCTGCACCTTCTGCCAGCGGCTGAGGCTGCCGTAGATCTCGGCGGTGGTCTTCCTCAGCGTCGCGCGCAGCTGATCGAGCTCTTTGTCCTGGCCGCTGCCCGAGGGAAAGCTCTCCAGCTCCTGGATCCGCCGCCGCAGCTGGACCAGGGGCTCTTCGAAGGATTCGGAGGTCTGCATAGATCGCCAGGACGCTAGCACAGATGGGATTCACATCAGCTGCTGTGGATCGATGTCGATGGTCAGGTCGTAGGGTGGGTTCTTGGGGGCCACCTCGACCAGCAGCCGGTGGAGATCGCGGAAGGCGGCGGCGCGAGCCAGCAGCTGGAAGCGCCACTCGCCGCGCAGGCGCTCGAAGGGGGCGGGGGCCGGGCCGCTGAGGCGGACGCCGCGGCAGAGGGGGTGCGCCGCCATGGCATCCGCCAGCTCCTGGATGGCGGCCTGGGCGCGCTCGCGCTTGCGGTCGTGCACCAGCAGCTGCGCCATGCGGGTGTAGGGCGGGTAATGGAAGACGCGGCGGAAGCGCATCTCCTCTTCCAGGAAGGCGGCATCGTCGCCGGTGAGCGCGGCCTGAATGGCGTAGTGATCGGGATGAAAGGTCTGGATGACCACGCGGCCCGGCAGCTCGCCACGGCCGGCGCGGCCGGCCACCTGGGTCAGCAGGTTGTAGGTGCGCTCGACGGCGCGGAAGTCGGGAAAGCTCAGGTAGGTGTCGGCAGCCAGCACCGCGGTGAGCGAGACCCGCGGAAAGTGGTGCCCCTTCGAGACCATCTGGGTGCCGATCAGCACCCGGGTGTCGCCGCGCTCGAAGCGTTCGAGCACCGCCGCCAGGCCGCCCGGGCGCCGCGTCGTGTCACGGTCCAGGACGTCGACGGCGACGCCGGGGAACAGCTCGCGGAAGTCTTCCTCGACCCGCTCGGTGCCGGCGCCGATCGGCTCGAGCGCCTCCTCCCGGCAGGCCGGGCAGGCCTGGGGCGCGTTGATCGCCTGACCGCAGTAGTGGCAGATCAGCCGCCGCAACCGGAGGTGATAGGTACGAGGCAGGCCGCAGTCGGGACAGCGCATCGCCTCGCCGCAGGCGCGGCAGAGCAGCATCGGCGCGTAGCCGCGCCGGTTGCGCAGCAGGATGACCTGCTCCCTCGCCGCCAGGGTGACGCCGATCTCGTGGCGCAGGCGAGTCGAGAACGGCGCGTCGCCGGGCCGCCGGCGGACTCCCTCCTCCTGGCGCAGATCGACCAGGATCCCCTCCGGCAGCGCGCCCTGCCCGAAGCGGGCAGTCAGCTGCAGCAGGCCGAGCTTGCCGCGCGCGACGTTGTGGCGGCTCTCGAGGCTGGGCGTCGCCGACACCAGGAGGGTCACGGCGCCGGCGCTGCGGCCGCGCACCAGGGCGAGGTCGCGCGCATGGTAGCGCGGCGTCACCTCCTGCTTGTAGGCCGGATCCTGCTCCTCGTCCACCACCAGCAGCCCGAGGTCGGCGACCGGCGCGAACAGCGCCGAGCGCGGCCCGAGCACCACCTTCGCCTCGCCGCGGCGGACCCGCTCCCATTCCTGGTTGCGCTCGCCGGTGCCGAGGCCCGAGTGCAAGATCGCCAGCCGCTCGCCGAAGCGCTCGAGCACCGCCCGCGCCAGGGCCGGCACCAGGGCGATCTCGGGCACCAGCAGGATCGCCGCGCGTCCCTGGGCGAGCGCGGCGGCTGCCCCGCGCAGGTAGACCTCGGTCTTGCCCGAGCCGGTCATCCCGGACAGCAGCAGCGGCGTGAAGCGGCGGTTCTCGATCGCCGCGACCACCGCCGCCGTGGCGGTCTCCTGATCGGCACGCAGCCGCACCAGCGGCGGCGCGGCGTCCGGCGGCGGCAGCCGGTGGCGGTCGAGCGACAGCCGCTCCACCTGGGTGAACTCGCGCAGCACGCCGCGTGAGGCGAGCCGCTTGAGCACCCCGGCGCGGCAGCCGACGGCCGCCATCACCTCGGCGGAGGTCGCCGGGCGGGCCACCGCGGTCAGGTACGCGACGACCGCCAGTCCCTGGGCGGAGCGGCCGGCTGCCGCCGTCTCCTCCAGGCCCGGGACCAGCTCGACCGCCGCGACATAGCGCGACGAACGGCCCGGGCGGGCGCGCGAATCCTCGCCGGCGATGCGGCCGCCGGCCTCGAGCTCGGCCAGCACCGCGTCGAGATCGTTCAGCCCCAGACCGGCCTGCAGCTCGGAAACGCGGACCCGGCCGCCCTCGCGCAGCGCCTCCAGCACCGCGTTCTCGGCGTCGGCCCGCGGCAGCGCCAGGGCGCCGCGGTCGGTCAGCCAGACGCGCCGGTCGCCCCAGGGCTCGAGGTCGGCCGGCAGCATGGAGCGCAGCGCCTCGCCGAGCGGCGCCAGGTAGTAGTCGGCGGTGAAGCGGGCAAGCTCCAACAGGTCCGGCCCCAGCACCGGCTCGCGGTCCAGCACCCCGTCGAGCCAGCGGATGGCAACTCCCGCCGGCGGCTCGTCCCGTTGCCCGACGACCACCCCGACCAGGCGCCGCTTCCCCATCCGCACCCGGACCCGCACACCCGGGACGGCAATGGCCTGGCAGCCCGGCGGCACGGCATAGACCAACGGCTCCGGCAGCGGCACCGGCAGCGCGACCTCGACATAGCAGGCCGCGGCGCCTGGCGGCGCATAGCCCGCCGCCTCCTCCTGCCGCACGCCAGGCTCCGCCGCCTGACCAGCCGGCGCCGCCGGCGCTCTCCCGGGGTCGTCCGCCGTTGGCTGGCCGTGGCGGCGGGTCATCTCGTGCTTGCCCTGTGTCTCATGACGGATTCGGGTGGCTTCAGGGCGCCTCCAGGCGCCGCCGCGCTCCTCGCCGCCGGCGCGCCACGGCGGCGGCCAGCGCCAGGCGGAGCCTTCAGGCGTTGCGGCGAGCGGCGCCCCGGGAGCGGCAGGTCTCGGAGCAGAAGGATTCACCCGCCTGACCCGGCAGCATGCGAGCGCTCGGCACGTGCACACCGCAGGCGCCGCAGCGCACCAGCGTCACCGCCGCATTCTCCTGCGAGGCGGCGGTGGGCGGCGCGGACTGGCGGCGATTGGCGTCGGTGGCCTCGGCCCGGCTCTGGTCCGGGCGGCGGTCATGCGCCGCGGCCGCCGCACGCCAGCCGCGGATCACCTGGCTCCAGACCATCCAGACGAGAAACGACAGGAGCGCGAAGTCGAGCAGACGGATGAGCGCCAAGCGACTGGCCTGCCTTCCCGGCTTACTGGCCGCCGCCACTGCCGCCGGCACCGCCGGCGCCGGCAGCGGCGCCCGGGGCGCGGTGGCGCTGCAGCGCGGCGCCCAGCTGGGCCACCTCGGGTTGCGCCGGCGCCATCGCCTGCAGGCGGGCGAAGGCCTGGTCGGCCGCGGCTTGCTGATTGAGGTCGAAGCCCAGCACCACCACCTCGGCAAAGCGCGACTTCCAGTGCTCGGGCGCCAGTTTCTCGGCGCGGCGGAACTGCTCGAGCGCGCTGTCGAACTGGCGCAGGTTCCGGTAACAGGTGCCGAGGTCGGTCAGCACGTCCGGATTCGCCTCGCGCAAACCGATGTACTGGGTGTAGAGGTCGCGGGCGCGGCCCCAGTTGCTGATGTCGAAATTGAGGTTGGCGAGCTTCAGCACGGCATCGGCATCCTTCGGATGGGTCGCCACGTAGTCGCGCAGTTGCTGCACCTCGGCCATGGCCGGTGGCGGCGCGGCGCCGCCGGCGGGAGCCCCCGGGGCGCCCGTCCCACCCGCTCCCGAGTCCGGGCCGGTCGAGGCGCCGCCGGCCGAGCCCGGATCGTCCGGAGCGCCGCCGCCGTCAGGGGCGGCAGCGGACGCCACCACCGCCCCCTCGCCGGGCGGGCGGCGCAACGGCTGGCGCGCCGCCATGACGTCGTGCAGCAGATAGCCGGCGATGAAGCCCAGCATCAACCCATAGGCCGCGAAGTGCAGGTTGTCTTTGTTCATCTTGGGCGCCTGCACCGCTCACGGTGACTGCCGATGGGTGATCTTGGTCGGTCGCGGTGGAGATGACGGGGCAAGATACGGCTAGCTGGCTGCCTTGGTGGTCCGCTGGCGCTTCTCCAGGCTGGACGTGAGGGCCAGCTCGACCAGCTCCTCGGCCTCCCGCTCCGCGATGTCCTTGACGTGCGCCACTTCGCTGACGATGAAGTACTTGGCGCGCTCGTACATCTTCTTCTCACGGAACGACAGGCTCTTGCGCTGGCTCACCAGGCGAAGGTTCTTGAGCACCTCCGCCACCTCGGTCAAGCGGCCGGTCTTCATCTTGTCCAGGTTCTGCTTGTAGCGGCCCTTCCAATCCTTGTAGGTGTCGATGTTCCCGTCTTCGAGGATGTCGAACAGGGCGCGGACGTCGCGGGTGTGGCAGAGCGGCCGCAAACCCACGAGATCGAGGTTGGCCTTCGGCACCATCACCTTGGAGTTGTTCGACAGCAGCCGGAGGTGAAAATAGAGCTGCTCGATCCCATCCATGTGGCCCGCCTCGATCTTCTCGACCAGGCTGACGCCGTGGTTGGGGTAAACCACCTTCTGACCGATTCTAAATGTCACGCCTGTGCCCCCTTGCATGTGGGACCTACCGGAGCTGTTGTAGCAAGTCACTGAGGGACCAACGCTTACGGCTATATCTTATACACCATCCGGCACGTCTCGTCAACCTTGCACTCACTCTGCCCGCCCCTGGCCACCCACCCCCGAGCCCACTCCGGGGCCCCGGGACGGCTCTATTTTACCCCATTTCGGCATCGATTACCGCCTCTTTCGCGCCTGTCGCCGGCTGGCCCTGCCATCGGCTGCCCTCCGTCACCAAACCTGCCGCGCCCGAAGGCCCGCGGAGGGATGGACCAGGCAAGGGTGGCACGAGCGCCAGCAGCGAGCGCAGCGAGCGGACTCGGTTGACACCCCCCGGCCGGCCCCCTACGATCTTGGTCTTGGCCACCTCTGGCCGAAGTGGCGGAATGGCAGACGCAGAGGACTCAAAATCCTCCGCCGGCAACGGCGTGCGGGTTCGACTCCCGCCTTCGGCACCAATAATACCAATAGAATCAATGACTTGTGAACAAGGGCGGCTCGTCGCTCTTGACCGATCTCTGTTTTAGTGGCAATCTAGTGGCAACGGCCCGCAACAAATCGGGCAGTTCGCCATGGCCACCATCGAGCAACGAAAGGGACGAGACGGCAAGCCGACCTGGCTCGCCAGAGTGCGACTCAGGGGCCATCCTGCGGTCTCGCAGATCTTCAAGAACAAGACCTCTGCCCGTCTCTGGGCGCAGGAGCTTGAGTCCGATGTCCGGGCCGGCCGTCACCTACCCGCACACCAGGCCCACAAGCACACCTTCGCCGAGCTGGTCGATCGATACCGCAAGGACGTGCTGCCGCAGTACGGGCCTCGGGAGCAGACCAAGCGAGAGCCGCGGTTGGAGTGGTGGTCGAAGCGCCTGGGAGGCTACTTCCTCTCCGACATCACCCCGCAGCGGATCGCGGAGGCCAAGCGAGCCCTCGCCGAGGGTGAGGGCCTCGGCGGCAAGCCGGCCGCGCCAGCGACGCAGGTACGCTACTTGGCGCTCCTTAGCCATGTTCTCACCCACGCGATCCGTGAGCTGGAATGGCTCGACGACAACCCGGCCAGGAGGGTCAAGCGGCCGAAGGAGCCCCGCGGCCGAGTGCGCTACCTCGACGGCGATGAGAGAGAACGCCTACTCGCCACCTGCCGGGCCAGCTCGGATCGGCGGCTCTTCCCTCTCGTCCTTCTCGCCCTCTCGACCGGCGCTCGCCAGGGAGAGCTTCTACGCCTCCGCTGGCCGGACCTCGATCTCCAGCGTGGCGTTGCCGTGCTCCACGAGACGAAGAACGGCGAGCGTCGCACGCTCCCACTACCACCCGTGGCAGTGGCGACCGTCAAGGAGCTGATGACCGTAAGGCGCCTCGGGTCTGACTTGGTCTTTGCAGATCGGAAGGGTCAGGGGTCTTTCCCGAGAAGCGCTTGGGAGAGCGCCCTCGCCACCGCGAAGATCGAGGACTTCCGCTTCCACGACTTGCGCCACAGCGCCGCCAGCTATCTTGCGATGTCGGGCGCAACCCTGGCCGAGATCGCCGACGTGCTGGGTCACAAGACCCTGCAGATGGTCAAGAGGTACGCCCACCTGAGCGACCAGCACACTTCCGGCGTGGTCGCCAGGATGGCAGAGAAGTATCTTGACTCCGCTTTACGCAATGGTGTCTGAATCTTCCAGACCTTTCGACCTATCCGATTTCGGATAGTCCACTCATTACAGAGCGTGGGCGCTCGGAGCGCCAGCAGCTCGGCCTTAGCCCAGGCTACGCCGCTAAGCGAAACCCGATCAACATCTTGGTCGCCGAACTATGCTAAGCCGGGACGCCGTCGATGTGGCTGAGGATCATGGGGCCTGCAGTATAATGGCAATCACTCTTGTCCAAAATCGGAAATCTGAGAGTCGCCCAACCGGTCACTTTTCCCCAGAACCTGGCATGAAATAAGGTTGTTGTAGGCCCTCCGTTCCGGCTCAGGGTATCCTGGGCCAAGTCTGCCAAGACAAAAAACGGAGGGTGGACAGATGGTACGAGTCGGCAGCCTCTTCAGTCAACTCCTCAAGCAGATCCCCCGCGACACCTTCCAGGGCTTGGTGCGGAAGTTCGGCGCCGAGCGCTATGCCAAGGGCTTCGCGTCCTGGACTCACCTGGTCGCCATGCTTTTCTCGCAACTGGCGCGCGCCGACTCGCTGCGGGAGATCTGCAATGGGCTCGCCTGCTGCGAGGGTAAGCTCGTGCACGTCGGCATCGACAGCGCCCCCCGGCGCTCCACGCTAGCCTACGCCAACCAGCATCGGCCGGTGCAGGACCGGAGCTTCGGGCGCGGGCATCGCAGCCTCCAGCGCTGGGGGGCTGGACGAACGCTGCCCGCTTGTGCGAGGCTCCAACAGTCAGGGTTGGGCCTCGGCTCACATCTTCGGTGCGGGCCGCGGAACGACGCGAAAGCCCCGGCTCCTACCGGGGTTTTCGTTTCTCTACCCAGCTCGGCAAAGCATACCCCCGCCTGTCGCCGCCCCCTCCCCGCCCCCACACACCCACCCGCCGCGCTACGCGCGGGATGATGCTGCTTCGCCAATCCTCGACGTGATGATCGGATTCCTACGGATCCTGATGGCTGCCCACAATGACCTCTGCTGACTTCTCGCTCCGCCCTGCGGCGTCGCCCTTTCAGGCGTGAGGCGAGACCTCCCCAGGTAAGGGTCGTGGCTTTCCCCGCACGGCTGCCGGATTTACGGCGCTCGCCCTTGGTCGCAGGAGCTTCGCGGTTCGCTGCCCGCTCGCCCCGGCTTGCGCCGCCTCCTATCCGGTTTCTGTTCGTCAACCCGCGGTTTCGCTACCGCTTCTTTCAGCGCCGGCCTCGCGGCCGGTCGCCTTGCGGTTCGCTCGGGGTCCCTGCGACCAGGTTCCCCAGAGGACTTGCACCTCCAAGTCACGCCCATGCTGGGCACACAGCGGCCCCGGCAAGAGCTGGAACTCCTGCCGGAGCCTGACCCGACAGGAGGACACGCCTCATGCCGAGCTATCCGGAGTCTATCCCGCCGTCCCCGCCGCCACCCTGGACAGTTGCCAGGGCGCAGTCCGCCCTCAACGTGGCCGCCTATGAGATCCTGGAAGCCGCCAAGCTCCTCGAAGAGATTCACGCCGGCCTACCCGAGCCGCCCGACATTGCAGACCGGCAGGAAGGCCGGTTGCCCTACGACATCGCGACCGACGTGTTGGCGACCATCGAATGCGTCCTCGAAGACGATCTCCGGCCAGCCGCCGAAGCCCTGAAACGCTCGTCGAGGGTGACCGACGAGCAGCTTGCCCGTGACTGTCGCCGGCTGCGTAAGGGCGCGGTATGTTGGCGGCGAGGCCGCGTTTTTGTTCTTGCGTAGATAGATGAGCTAGAGCTCAACATCATCGTCGCGCGCGTGCGCGCGAACCCGCTCGACAAGATTGATGGGAGAGAATGAGGCGGAGAAAGGACCCGCGAGGGGCGAGGCTCATCTTCGCCAAGACCCCTCATCCCCTCGCGGCTGGCCTGGGCTGACTGACTGCCCAACCAGCGCCAGTATGCTCGGTTCGGGCGCCAGTGTCCAGGCCGTTTCGCGACGATGGCCTGTGACTGCCGCCGCTTCATCTGCGATCTCTGCCGCCAAGTGGTCTATGTGTGCTCCGACTGCGACCGGGGCCAGCGCTACTGCTCGCCGAGGTGTAGCCAGGCAGCGCGGCGGCGCACCTTTCGCGAGTCAGGGCGGCGCTTCCAACAGAGTCGCGAGGGACGGTTCGCGCACGCCCGACGTCAGGCGGCGTACCGTCAGCGGCGGGCGCTACCAGCGACAGCAGAAGTGCAGAAAGTGACGCAACAGGGTAGCCCATGGCAAAGGGTGTCTGACACCCTGGCGGCATGCAGATCTGGTCCTCGTTGCCCGCCGCTGCTACCGATCGCGAACCGGGGCTGCACGTTCTGTGGCCGGCCGTGCAGCGAGTTTCTCCGCGACGACTTCTGGCGCTCGCGCAAGCGGTACCGTCGTGTGCCGAGGCGCAGCGATGATCTCACCCGAGTTGGTGGCCCAGATTCGCCGGCTGTTCACCGTCGAGGGCTGGCGACGCAACACCATTGCACGCCATCTTGGCGTCCACCACAGCACCGTACGCCGGGCGCTGGCGCGAAGTGGATTGTCGCTGGTGGCGCCACGGTTGCCGCGGCTTTCGCGACTGGACCCGTTCGTGCCCTGGTTGCGCGAGCAGCTGGCGCGCTATCCCAAGCTGGCGGCGAGCCAGCTCTACGAGATGGCGAGCCAGCGCGGCTATCGCGGGGGACCGGATCACTTTCGCCACCGTCTGGCGGAGCTCGCGCTACGTCCGCGCCAGACGCCCGAGGCGTTCTTCGAGCTGCGCACGCTGGTCGCCGAGCAAGCGCAAGTGGACTGGGCGGACTTTGGCACGCAGCGGGTCCAAGGCGGACGGCGCCGGCTGCTGGCCTTCTTGATGATCCTGAGCTATTCGCGCTGGCTCTTCGTGCGCTTCTTCTACGATGCCCGGCTGTCGAGCTTCTTGACCGGACATGTCGAAGCGTTCATCGCTTTTGGCGGCGTCCCGCGCCGCCTGCTGTACGACAACCTGAAGAGCGCCGTGCTCGAACGCCGAGGCGAGGCGATTCGCTTGCACCCGCGGCTGCTCGCGCTGGCGGACCACTACCGCTTCGATCCGCGGCCGGTTGCACCCTACAGGGCCAACGAGAAGGGACGGATCGAACGGGCCGTGCGCTTCCTACGGACCGCCTTCTTCCCCCTGCGTCACGGCTGCGACCTCCAAACCCTCAATCGTGAAGTCGATCGCTGGTGCGGCGAGGTGGCTCCCGGCCGCCCATGGCCGCAGGACCGCCGCCGCACCGTCGCGCAGGCCTATCGCGAGGAACGAGCTCATCTGCAGCCCTTGCCCGGGGAGCCCTTCCCCTGCCACGAGCTCGTCACTGTCACGGTGCGCCGGACCCCTTACGTGCACTTCGATGCCAACCGCTACTCGATCCCTCATGACCGCATCGACCGCGATCTGACGGTGTTGGCCGAGCGCGAGCAAATCCGCATTCTCGACCGCCATGATCTCGTTGCCAGTCACCCTCGCTGCTGGAGCAAAGGGCAGGTGGTCGAGGATCCCCGCCACCTCGAGGCGCTCTGGCAAAGCAAGCGACAGGCCCGCCTGCACCGCGACCAGGATCGTTTGCTGCGCGCGGTGCCTCGAGCCGAACAACTCCTCATCGCCCTCGCCCAGCGCCAACGCCGTCTCAAGACCGCCGTCGACCACCTCATGCGCCTGCTCGACGAGCACGGCGGCGAAGAGCTCGACGCGGCCATCGCCGAGGCACTGGCCGCCGGCTCGCCGCATCCCGACGCGGTACGCCTGGTGCTCGACCGTCGCCGGCACGCCCGCGGCCAACCGCCACCCGTGCCCGTCGCCTTGCCCGACGACCCGCGGCTGCGCGAGCTCGTCGTCACGCCCCATCGGCTGGCCGACTACGATCACCAGGCCGACAATCCAGAGGACAAACACGACGACAGCGACGAGCCGGACCCGCAGAAGAAGGAGTCATGAGCGACCTCGAGCGACAGGCCCAGCAGCTCAAGCTTCACGGCTTGCTGGCTCACTGGCAGCAAGTCCACGATCAACCCTGGCTCGTCCAGCTGCTCGCCTGGGAGGAGCAAGAACGGGCTCGCCGCGGCCTCGAACGGCGGCTCCGCGATGCCCGCATCGGCGTCTTCAAGCCCATCGCCGATTTTGACTGGACTTGGCCCAAGAAAATCGACCGCCTCCAGGTCGAAGATCTCTTCCGTCTCGAATGGCTCGCGTCGGCCACCAACATTGTCCTCGTCGGTCCCAACGGCATCGGCAAGACGATGATCGCCAAGAATCTCGCCCACCAGGCCCTCGTCGCCGGCGCTACGGTCCGCTGTCTGACCGCTTCTGAACTGCTCAACACCCTCGCCGACCAGACCACTTCCACCAGCCTGCAACGCAAACTCACTCGCTTCTGCCAGCCGCAGTTGCTGGTCATCGACGAGCTGGCCTACCTGTCCTACGACTCGCGCTACGCCGACTTGCTTTTCGAGGTCGTTTCCCGTCGCTACCTCCAGCGCCCACTTCTGATCACGACGAACAAAGAATTCTCCAAATGGAACGAGGTTTTTCCCAACGCGACGTCCGTCGTTACCCTGATTGATCGTCTCATCCATCGATGCGAGATCATTAACATGGATGGCGAGTCCTATCGTCTCAAGGAGTCCAAGGAGGAAGCTCGCCGTCGCGCCCTGCAACGCGCCGCTCGTCGCCCCGCGGCTGCTGGTAACCGCCGCGGCTCTTGACCGCAGGACTGCTGCAGATGACTCGCCAGATCTACCTGCGCACCATCATCGAGCTCTACCTCGCGCAGCCGGACACTCCGACGAAAGCGAAGCGCGGCGACTGGGCCATCGCCGCCACCTTTTACCAGCGGAGACTGCCACTCGAAATCGTCGCTCACGCCATTCGACTCACCACTGTGCGCCGATTCGGGCGCGGCGGCGACCCGCTTGAATCCGTCCACTCCCTCGCCTACTACCGCAGCGCCCTCGACAGCCTAACTCCTGACACCCTCGAAGCCAGCTTCATTGCTCTCACCGCGTTCCGACACTCACGCCTGCTCGGCGAACTCAAGTAGGCCCTGCCGCGCGCCAGGGGAGGCACCCGGACCCAGGGAAACGCGGCATGGCCGCCAGGACGCCGCGCTTTGAGACCGCCATCAACAGTGACTTCGAGGAGCGGCAGAAGGCGAGGCGCCCGTGAGACGCCAGCCCCCGTTTCCCATGATCGAACGCGTACAGACCGGCGTCCGTATGGAGAAGCGGATGGTCAAGGTGCTCAAGGCTCTGGCCGAGCTGCACGACGTGTCGCTAGGCGATCTGCTGGAAACGATCGTCAACGGCGCCTTCGTCGGTCGCCTGCCGTTCGACGATGCCGCACGGGATCAGGTCGCCGAGCTTAGGCGAATCTACGGTCTCCCCGACGCAGTGCCCGAGGAGCGGCTGTCATGAAGCAGAAGAAAACGGAGGAAGAGATCCGGGAGGCGAAGCTCCTGGGGCGGGCGCTCGCCATCCTGCGCACGGCGGCCGGCATGACTCAGATCCAACTAGCCGAAAAGGCGGCGCTGACAAAGCAGCAGATCTGCAAGATCGAGCGCGGCTACATCGACCCCCGGCAGTCCAGCCTCAAGCGCATCTTGAGCAGCATGGATGTCACCGTCGCAGCTCTCCACAGGGCACAGGAGCTTATCCAGGACCCCTCGGGCGAGGTCGCCGAGTCGATCGACGACGCCCCCGACTTCATGGCGTCCGAAGAAGGGCACCAGGCGGCCCTACGGCTGGCGCAGGAGGCCGGCCGCGCCGTGGCCCACTGCTGCCTCGCCTTCATGGAGTTGCAGGCCGGTGGCTGGCGGCCCTCGTCGACCGAGTAACCAGACCCGCATCCAAGCCATAGAGGCAGAGCGATAGGACGATAGGCTTGCGGCGATGGCGAAGGCGCGGATAACCTCAGAACACTCAAGGAGACTTCCTTTAGGAACCTCAATCGGATTGGGCCAAACCACTGCTGTCCAAGAACGCCGTAGAGTCGGGCTTGAACTCGGGCTAAGTCATTGAAAATAAGAGGCTGGCCTCCCAGGGCGACGCACGTTCCGGGTTGAGGTCTCCTCCATTCCCCACTTTTCGTTAGCACCCGATTCGCAGCACCTCCGCTTCTGGTGCTCATGCCGGAAGCTGTCCAGGAACCGGCAGCGACAGCGCCAGCTGCTCGGCGGGCGGCAGCAGTGGCGGGGTCTCCAGGGGTTTCGCCAGCCAGTCGTGGAGGTCCCTATAGGTAAAGAGGTTGAGACGCAGCAGCGAAGCCAGGTTGGAGAGCGACCAGCCGGCGGTGGAGAGGAAGTGGAGCCACTTGAGCAGCAGCAGCGCGAGCAGTGCTGTCCAAAGCTGAATGCGCAGGGCGTTCTCGGTGGTGCCGACGAAGGTCTTGACCTTCAGGTTCTGCTTGAGCGCCTTGAAGAAGAGCTCGATCTGCCAGCGCTCGCGGTAGATAGCGGCGAGCGTCGTGGCGCCGAAGGCGAGGTGGTTGGTCAGCACCTCGATCTGGCGCTGCTGCTCGGCATCCCAGACGACGATGCGCCGCAGCCGGTCGGGGCACTTGGTCTCGGCGACGGTACCGGTGAGCAGGATGATCTCGTCGGCCAGGATGCGATGGCCTTGCGGCAGGTCGCGGGACTCCTCGACCGTATAGGCAGTCCCCTCTTTCATCCGGGTCACCCAAAAGACGCCCTGGCCGCACCACCGGCCGAAGAGGGCGAAGTCGGTGTAGCCGCGATCGACGACGACGATCGAGCCCGGCCGCAGCGGCGCCAGCCGGGCCGGCCGGATGTCATGCTGGCGGGCCTCGGTGAGGACGGCGAACTCCGGCAAGTAGTCGTCGTGGCTGAGCAGGACGTGGAGTTTGACGCCGCCTTTGGCCTGGCGGAAATCGGCCCACGGGAACAGCGACAAGCACAAGCTGATCGTCGTCGAGTCCAGCGACAGCAGGCGGTTCTTGAAGCGGAAAGGATGCTTCTTCTCGCCCAGCACTCCCTGCTCGCGGAAGCGCTCGAGCACCTTCCAGAACAACGCCTCGAACATCGCCGCCGGCCGATGCTGGTTGGCGTAGGCTAGCGTGGAGCGCCGGGGGGCGCTGTCGATGCCGACGTGCACGAGCTTACCCTCGCAGCAGGCGAGCCCATTGCAGATCTCCCGCAGCGAGTCGGCGCGCGCCAGTTGCGAGAAAAGCATGGCGACCAGGTGAGTCCAGGACGCGAAGCCCTTGGCATAGCGCTCGGCGCCGAACTTCCGCACCAAGCCGTGGAAGGTGTCGCGGGGGATCTGCTTGAGGAGTTGACTGAAGAGGCTGCCGACTCGTACCATCTGTCCACCCTCCGTTTTTTGTCTTGGCAGACTTGGCCCAGGATACCCTGAGCCGGAACGGAGGGCCTACAACAACCTTATTTCATGCCAGGTTCTGGGGAAAAGTGACCGGTTGGGCGACTCTCAGATTTCCGATTTTGGACAAGAGTGGGGCCAAACCTTGACGTGTACACCTCCGTAACCGCCGGAATGTTCATAGGGTCAGCTGCGGGTTGCTGTTGGGGTACAAGAAGGGAGCCGGATGCCCTACCTTGCAGATCTCGAGGAATTAGTCCTCAAGTGTCGCAATGACGCTAGTCGAGGGCACATCCAAGAGGCCCTCTCTTGTTATCGCGCACAGGCGTACCGGTCCTCTATCGTCTCGACCTGGATCGCTGTTGTCTATGACTTTGTGGACAAGCTACGGGACCTCTCGATCATGGGTGACGTCAACGCTCAGCATCGACTTAGAGAGTTCGAGACCATTTGCCAGAGCCACGACGTTGCCAAGTCACTGGTGTTTGAGCGGCACATACTCCATATGGCCAAGGACGAGTTCGAACTTCTCTCGGAGCTTGAATACGATGAACTCTCTCGCCTCCTGAACGATCGCCACAAGTGCGCCCATCCCTCGATGCACGACGCCATGGAGCCATATCGCCCGACCGCGGAGGCCGCGCGCTACCACCTTTGCAATGCAGTTGACCTGTTTCTACAGCACCCACCCGCACAAGGCAAAGCTGCTCTGGACCGGCTGACGAGCGACCTCGATCGGCCCTTCTACCCGGATTCCCTTGCGGACTTGGAGACTCATCTAGCCCCAAAACAAGCGCGTAACGGCCGCCTGGAGGGCGGAGCGTCGCAGTCGATATCTTCCACCGCGATCTTGCGCCGGACTTTCGCCTCTCGAGAGATTCGCCCTCGCACTTAATGCCGGCTGAACTGCCCCTCGCGGCCTGTCGGCAGAGCCGGACGTTGTAAGAGGGCTGATTTGGGACAGACTTGTTCCAACAAAGCAACGTGGCAGCGCGAAAGCGACGGTAGCGATTAGGCGAGGCATCGTCGTTTAAGCGCGCGTGTGCCGTCGAGCAAGAGAGGCACCCAGCGATTGATCGCCAACAGCCGGAAGATCAGTCTGCGACCGCTGCGGAGGATCTGCGCTGGCAGCAGGATCAGCTCGTTGAGGAAGCGACGGAACTCCATCCGCAGGATCGCCCGCGCTCCGAGCTTGCGGGGTAGCAAGAGGCCGGCCCACGCCTTGAGGTTCAAGGCCAGCGAAGCGATCACCAGATAGGCCCAGTTGGCATCAAATTCTGCCACCGGCATGCGGGTGGCATGAACCCCGTTCTTGAGTTGCTCGATCAAGTTTTCCTGGTTGCATCGAGCGTTGTTTTCGCGGACCACTGCGGCTGTGCCGAAGTGCTCCCGCGGGAGATTCGTGATGTAGAAGAAGTAGCGGATCTCATCAGCCAGCCGGAGTTGCCCCTCGGTGACCTTGATCCGCTTGCGCAGGATCACGAGGCGATAGGTGCGTTGGCATTTGCGGGGCCGGTAGTCGATCTCCGCGACGTGCTCGTGCTCCAGATCCAGGTCGCGGAAGCCCCGCTCGACGATGACGGCCCTCTTGACCTTGACCGGCCGGCGCCGCTTGGCGGTGCTCTTTGGCCGCGTGAAGGGCTTCCAGGCGTCGTCCGCAAGCGCCTCGGCTCGCCCGACGAAAGCGGGATTGGCGTCCATCCCAAAGACGAACTCGACGTCCCCGGCCGTCCAGCGATCGAAGTTCTCCGTCAGCGAAAAATCGGTGTCCCCCCGCAGCCGCACCCGCTCGAATCCGCCTCCGGTTTGCGCCCAGGCGATGCCGCGGTCGAGCCACTCGGCTGCACCCTCGTGCGAGGGGCGATTCGCTGGCCGGTTGACGACGTAGAGCACTTCCTGGCTATTGGCCAGGCTCACCACCAACGGACCATAGCCCCAGCGTCCGTCGTAGGAGATGTCCATCCGCTCCTTGCATTCCCCGCCGGTCTCGCTGATCGTGCCGTCGACATCGAGAATCGCCAGCCTGCGCTCCGCCTTGGGCTGCACGCACCAGGCCGCCGAGCGGGCGCGCTGGATCGCTTCCATCAGCGTCAAGACGTCGGCCGCGCCGAACCGACGCAGAAAATCTCCGGCCGTCGTCGGGTCCGGCAACCGACGCGCCCCCAAGGCATTGAGAAACCCCTCGTCCGAGCGCCGTGCCTCGAGATCCTCGAGGCAGCGGCCACCGGTCAGCAGGTTGTACACCAGCGCCAGCACGTGGTCCGATTCGTGGTACGGCATGTGGCGCCGAAACAGGTGCAAGTTGCCGTCGATCTGCTCGCGAAGACCGACCACATCCACCAAGGCCTGCAGCATTCCCAGGCCACCACCGCTGATCGCTTCGGTGCGCCCGGACACTTCATAGGCGATGTTGCCGCCTTCCAGCACGGGCTCGGCCCGCTCCGGCTGCCACCTGGGATCCAACCGCGCCGCGATCGACCTTTGACGCCGCTCGAAATTCGCTCTACTCTTCACCTGAAACGCCTCCTTTGCTGGGTCCGTTGGAGTCTCGACAACCCAACAATACCCAGTAAGGTGAGGCGTTTCAACCTCTTACCCCATCCCGCTCCCCTCCCTACGCGCTGGTACTGGGTCTAGCGGGTGGCCACCTAGCCCGACCTCGCAAATCGCTCCTGCGCAACTTTGTCCTTGTCTTGCTTAAGGACCTGTTCGCACCTCAGCCGGATTCAGCCATGACGAGCGCGGTCGATCTAATGCTGCACCAGCTGCAGCGGAGCCGACGCGAGAAGCGTATCACTCTGACCCTAGCCGCCTTACACCAACTGCAAGGTGAGGCAGTATTAGACGCAATGGCAGAGCGTCTCGATCAATTACTAGCTGCTGCGGATGACTCCAAGCTTCCCCTAGCACTCCAACTCTTCAGCTCAATCCCGGAGTCCTGGCGGTCAGTGGGTCAAGCCCAGCGGAACCGGGAGATCCGCTTCGTTCAACAAATGCCCGTGGAGAGCCTTAACCCCCACCTGCGGCTTGCGTGGAACTTGGGCTTCCTTCGTCCTGCGGCGGAAGAGCGGCTCCATGCCCTGGTGACCAGAGACTGGCAACAACTTGGCGAGGGGCCGTTTCCAGATGAATGGCTAGAGACGGCACTCAACAGCCTCGACAACTCGACCAGCTTTAATTTATCGAACGCGATCATCCGCGGTGTCCTCATGCCTGGCATTGAGCAGTTGTCGATCCAAAATATTGCCTCTCCTCAACATGGTGTGGGTCGCGGGAGGCGAGGAGAGAGCTCGATTCCTCCCGAGTTGAGGAAGAGCATCGCGATCAGGGCGTCGGCCGAATGGAAGCCGTAGGCTCGGCGGCTGATGATGCGTAGCTTGTTGTTCAACCCCTCGGCGAGTCCGTTGGTCAGGCGATGTCGGATGTAGGCGAGAACGCCGTCGAAGTGAGCGCGGAGAGTGCGTGCTACGCGCACGAAGGGTTGGAGCCGCGACCGGCAGGCCCAGGCGATCCACGACCTCAGCGCCTTCTCGGCACGAACCGGCTGTCGGTAGTCCAGGGCGCCTGCCAGTGTCTCCTTCAACAGGTAGCCGCGGTACAGCGGCCGGTTGAAGCGCTGGACCTCGTGCAGCCGGGCGCGCTCTTCGGCATCAAGCCTGTGCCACCCCTTGAGCAACACCCACCTGGTCTTTTTGATTGCTTGTGACTCGTCGCCGTCGTCGTCTTCGGCAGCCGCCGCGTCGCGGACCAGCGAGCGTCTCACCGCATCGAGCGCGTCGCCGGCCAGGCGTTGGACGTGGAAGCGGTCGTAGATCACCTGGGCTGTGGGCAGGAACTCCGCAATCGCCTTCTTGTAGCCGCCTGCCATGTCGATGCTGACCAGCTCAACGGCCGCACAGGTTTGGGGCCCGAGCTCGCGGAAGAAGGCGCGCAGCGTCTCGGCGTTGCGCCCTTCGGCGGCCCAGACCACCCGCCGCCGATCGTGGTCGACGACGATGGTGAGGTAGCGATGGCGCTTGCGGTAGCTGAACTCGTCGATGCCGATGCGTCGCAGGTTCACCAGCCGATCCGGGGACAGGCGCCGTTGCACCACTCGCTCGATGATCTGCCCGACGGTGACCCAGGCCACGCCGGTCAGCTTGTGGACGTGGGTCTGATCGGTGATCTGGGCCAGGTAAGCCACCCACTCCTCGAAGGCCCAGCTGAACCGGCTCGCGGTGGCTCCCCACGGCACCTGCTCGGTGCGCACCCCGCAGCGACGGCACTGCACCCGCCTCGGCGCATAGGCCAACAGCACGACCCGCGCACCAACGACCAGGTGTCGCCACCAGCGCAGCGGCCGCCGGTCGTACATCGGCGCCCTGTGCCCGCAAACGCCGCACCTGGGCTTGCGCCACAGCGGCGCCACCTCGACCGAGAGTGCGCCTCCGGTGAAGAACCGAACCCCCGTCACCCGCGTAGCCGTGACATCAACGAGCCGACGCAATAGAGTCGTAGCGCGCATGGGATCCCCCTGCCTCCTGGTACTGCTGGCTGCTGTCCAGGAAAGCAGAGTCCCATGCGCAATGCAAGTGCTTCTCCCTTAGCCGCTTACAGCCTCCCGCCTACCCACACCAAGTCTCGGAGAGCCAAAATATTGACCGCATTATTCGAGCAGCTCGTGCCAATGTACAGGTCTTGGGCGCCTTCGCGCTCAACGAGCTGCTATCGTCCGCCGTGGTGACCGGCGCGATCGGTCTCAATCCTGTCGTCGATAGCCTACGGGACAACGCTCTTCTCGACGAGTTTCGTAACCGAGTCCCTTGGATTCCAACGCAAGTATGACGCCGTAAAGAGTCGAGGACCAGTTTCTATGCCCAGCATCCACCAGACCGCCGCGCTCACCTCCTCCGCTCTGTTCGTCATCGCTCTGTCCCTACCGCTGGCCAGAAGCCTCAAGGCGCAATGCCCGCCGGCTGGCGGCTATCGCTATACCTACGCTGGCACCGACCGCTTCAATGGTGTCAGGACGATACGGACCCACCTTCAGCCAGACTACGGCCCAGCTGTGCCAAACCTTTACGCCCTCGCCGGTGACAAGGACGCTGTTTTCGCTCTGATCTTCAGTAGCCTGGGTGACAGCTTGCGCTACACAAGGTGCTCCACAGTTTTCATTCTCGCGGATGGCAAGCCGATCGCGACACACGGTGGAAGTTTCACCGGAGGCACCGGGATTGAGTCTTCCGGCCTCGAAGTCCAGAACGGCCTCCAGGCTGCAGCACTCGCCTACGGCAAAGCCCACCCTCAACATTTGATGTACCACATATTCTTTGCCGAGACCGTCACGGCGCAGTTGGATGCTAATGCCGTTGCCCAACTTGGCGCAGCTAGCAAGGTCGAATTCAAGATTTGCAATGACGAAGTGAAGGCATCGGCCGAGTTCGTCCAAGCGGCTCACGAGTTCGCGTGCAGGGTTCGCGAACAACAAAACCCGCCAACGCCCAACGCTGCACCAGCGACGCTGGAGACCCCCTCCGGTCTCTGCCCGGCAAAGGTAATCGACCGCCTAAAGGCCAGGGGCCTGAGTATCGAAGCGGTCCAAGAGATCTGCAAACCATGAGTGCGCCAATTGATCTAGGGCGCTGGAGTGCAGGCGAAATAGCGGCTGGCGCTACTTGCCTGGCTGCAACGGTTGCAGCGGTGGGAAGTTTTGTTGTAGCAGCTGTAAACACATGGTCTGCCAGAAAACTCGCTAGCGAAGCAGCTAGGCGAGAGTTTCGACTGAGCGGTGTGACAGAGTATCTCGAATTTCTCGACCAACGGATTGTCTTTTACCATGAAATGCGTAACGCTGGGCCTCGTCTGGCCGAGAAATTGGCTGCCGTACCAGAACCCTTTATTACCTCAGGAATTGATGTGGCGATTCGGGGAATTGCGATGTCGCAAGGGCTAGATGAGATCGCATCAAGAGTAGGGGCAGCGAAACCATTTTACCTCAAGCCGGGGGTAGTCGCGGCTGCTCTTTCCGATCAAAAAGTCCAAGACGCATTGTTCAAGGCGATAGCCAAGGATCGAGCCTTTCAAGAAACCTTTGTGGCTTCGGGCGGAGTTGCCAACGCAACTGAGAATCAAAGGAAGCTCGGCGAGTGTGCTTCTCAGGCGTTTTTTGCAGCGGTCAAATCTAGATTGGCTATTGAGGAGTTCGTGTTTGGTAATCGCGGTTGGCTACGTCGGGGAAGTTATGCACTGTGGTCGCGGTTACGTAAGAAATAGAACAATATGGGAAAGCTTGTGATTATCGCCGGCCAATCGCACTCGGCCTGGGAGATTGCGACCTTTACGGCGACGGCGCTTGGCGTAGTAGTTCTGATTTTCTATACCTGGTTCGCTTATCGCCAAAACCGACTTACCGAGAAGGCATTGGAGCTTGGCAGGCGCGCCTGGGTTGTAATCCATGGAGCGCCAGAATGGAGCGACGAGGAGCAATCGTGGACGTTTGGAAATGTAAAAATCGAGAACGTCTCCGCTATGCCGGCGATGCTCATCCGAACCGCCATTGGCTCCCTTGACAGAGCGCTCGTGAAGGATGTATCTGAACTGCTTTCTATCAATGGACAGTGGTATGACCGCTCCGGCGAGATAGTGGTACGTGGCAGCCCATTTGATGCTTTCGACCCCTCGTACCCTGTGGTACCGGGGCCGGGGGTCGCCATTCACACCAACCCAAATCTCTATTGTATCGTGGAATACACTGACTGCTTTGAGAAAACGTGGAAGACTACAATGGCTTGGCAGAAAGGTTCTAAGGGTTTCGAGCCGATTCCAGATTACACTTCTATGAAGTAGAGCGGTACGGCTCAGTCCTCGATCCCGAGCAGCCGCCGCAGCGCTTCCCGCATGATCTCCGATTCCGCCAGCCGCTCCTTGAACGCCTTGAGCCGCAGGGCTTCCGCCTCGTCGGCATGAAGCCAGAGAGTTTTCCGCACCATCCCCGACGCTGACACCGTAGTCGTGCCCCCTCGCGGCCCCTGTGGGGTCCTGGCAACGTTGTGGTTGTATATCTAGACTGACAAGGTATAGAGCTGACAACCGGAGCAAGACGCCCAACGGTGCCACAGCCGTAGTCCTCGCGGCCGAGGTGTGTCTCACGAGCACGACACCTGGCTCCCTGTCGGGGGAAGAGCGAGACCCTTCTGGCGCCCCGCCTTGGCCCTCCTGGCGGGCTTCAGTAGCGTCGATCTCCTTTGGCCGTGCCTGGGGGGAGGGGAATCGGGAGGGATCGGCTCTCAGCGAGCCCCGGTGACCAGGGAGCGTGTCGGTCCCGGCTGTTTCGAACGGGGTAGGCGCTAGTGGCACGGTGGTGGCAACAGCAACAACATTCTGCCATCGACGGCCACACGTCGCGACTTCCCAACGTTAGGAAAGGCCCTTGTTTCCTTGTGGTTACGTGTTGTGTGTCATTGCCGAGAGTCGGCCACGCTAGGACTCAAAATCCTCCGCTCGCAAGGGCGTGCGGGTTCGACTCCCGCCTTCGGCACCAATTAGAATCAGTCAGTTAGCCTCCCCGCGCAGCCGCGCAGGCCGGTCCCGATGCTCATACGAAGCCTTCCCCCCGCTCGATCCGATCTGACTTGACAGGTCACTTTTGACCATCTAGTCTGACCTCATGCATACGACCGGCGTGACCGAGCTCAAGGCGTCGCTGTCCGAGACCCTGGCCCGGGTGAAGGCCGGAGAGGAGGTGCTGGTGACTGAACGCGGCAAGCCGATTGCCAAGATCGTGCCGCTGTCCGCCGCTGCGCCGGAGGCCGCGACCGCAGAGCTGGTGCGATCCGGCGTGCTCGCGGCGCCGAGGCGGCCGCTGGGTGAGGAGGTCTGGAGCCTACCGCGGCCGGCGGACCCAGGCGGCCGCTCGCTCGCGGTGCTGATCGAGGAGCGGCGGTCAGGGAGGTGAAATTCTGGGACAGCTCGGCGCTGGTGCCGCTGCTGCTCGAACAGCCCGCCACCGAGCGCATCGAGGAGCTCCTGCGGCGAGACCCCGACCTCGTGATCTGGTGGGGGACCGGCGTCGAGTGCGCCAGCGCCCTGGCGCGGCTGCAAAGGGAGGGGGCACTGGCCCGCTCCGGCCTGCGCCAGGCCCGCGAGATCCTCGACCATCTTCAGGCAGCCGCTTTCGAGGTCGAGCCAGTGGCCGAGGTGCGCTCGCGCGCCCTGCGCCTTCTGGCGGTCCACCGCCTACGCGCGGGCGACGCGCTGCAGCTCGCGGCGGCTCTCCTCTGGTGCCGCGAGCGGCCTCAGAAGGTGGGCTTCGTCTGCCTGGACGACCGGCTGCGGCTCGCCGCTGGTGGCGAGGGCTTCCTGGTGCTCCCCTATTCCGAGGAAGTGAACGAGCCGGACCTCGCGGACTAAGTTCAGCCATTGGCCCTTGGCGCACCTGCACCCCCCAGCGAATCGCGGAGGCCAAGCTTCGCGGCAATGAACCTGGTCCGGCGCTTGGGGGACCTATCCGTGAGGGAAACCATGTTCTCGGTGAGCCAGTCACGCAGGGTCGTGACACTGCTGGCCTGCGGCCTCCTGGTCATGGGGGGAGCGGTTCGCGCTGCTGCGGCAGGTCCGCCGGCCAGCGTTCGGGATGGGCGAGCGGCTCACCCGGCCGCCGCGGATCCCTTCCTGCTGGCGGCGAAGCTGACCGCCGCCGACGGCGCCCACGACGACGAGTTGGGCAATGCCGTGGCCGCGAGCGCGGACGGCTCGACCGTGGTCGCCGCCGCCTGGGCCGCCACCGTCTCGGGCAAGGTCGGCCAGGGAGCTCTTTACGTGTTCGAACGGCCCGCCGGCGGTTGGTCGAACGCCACTCAGGCCGCGAAGTTGATCGCCTCCGACGGCGCGGCGCAGGACACGCTCGGCTACTCGGTGGCGGTGAGCAGCGACGGCTCGACCGTGGTGGCCGGCGCCATCTTCGCCACCGAGGTCGCCAACGTCAACGGCCCCGGAGCGGCCTACGTCTTCACCAGGCCCCCGGGCGGCTGGAAGGATACGACCGAGACGGCCAAGCTCGTCGCCGCGGACCAGGGCAGGTTCGACAACTTCGGCATCTCCGTGGGCGTGAGCGGCGATGGCTCGACGGTGGCGGTGGGAGCTCAGCACACGATCGTCGGCGGCAGCAAGCTGGGGGCGGTGTATGTCTACGTCAGGCCCGCCAGCGGTTGGACGAACGTTGCCGCAGCCGCCAGATTGCAGGGCTCCGACGAAGGGGGCGAAGACCAGCTCGGCCATGCCGTCGCCTTGAGCCGCGACGGATCGACGATCGCCGCCGGCGCCGACGGCGCGGTCGTCGCGGGCAGCGAGAGTCTCGGTGCGGTCTACGTCTTCCTCAGGACCGGTTCGGGATGGGCGAGCGGCACCGAGACCGCCAAGCTCACCCTCGGGACGGCGGCGGGCGCAGTCGACTTCGGGTACGCGGTCGCCGTCAGCGGCGACGGCGCGTCCGTGATCGCCAGCGCGAACAGCTTCGGCGACCAGCCGGGTCCCGGAGCTGTCTATGTCTTCTCGAGGCCTGGCGGCGGTTGGTCCAACGCCGTGCCGGCCGCCAAGCTGACCGCCTCCGACGGCGCGCCTGGCGCCTCGCTCGGCGACTCCATCGCGGTCACCGCCGACGGTTCGGCGATCCTGGCTGGCACCTCCGGCGTGACCAGCGCAGGCGCCTATGAGTTCGTCGAACCCGCCGGTGGCTGGGCGAGCGCGACCGAGACCGTCAAGATCCCACCCGCGGACGGCGGTCTTTTCGGCTCGGCCGTCGCGGTCAGCGATGACGGCTCGACCCTGGTTGCCGGCGCCCTTGGCGCCATCGTCTCGGGAGATTTCGACCAGGGAGCGGCCTACGTCTTTGCCGCCGCGCGGTGCCTGGGGAGCACCACCACGCTGTGCCTCGACGATCAGCCGGGAGACCAGCGTTGGCAGATCGGCGCGACCTTCGCCACCGGGACGAGCGCCGGCGCTGGCCAGGCGATCCGGTTGGCCAGTCTCGGGATCTCCCACGGCGGCCTCTTCTGGTTCTTCGACGGCGCCAACCCCGAGATCCTGCTCAAGGTGCTCGACGGTTGCGCCGTGAATCAGCACTTCTGGGTCTTTTCCTCGGCCACCACCAACGTTGGCTTCACGGTGACAGTTACCGACACCCACGGCGGCCGCAGCAGGGTCTACACCAACGAGAACGGCACGGCGGCGGCGCCGGTCCAGGACACCGGCGCTTTCGACTGCATCGCGGGCGACACCGGTCCGCCGATGGCGGCCGGCGCCTCCCGGGCGCCGCGCCAGCCGCCGGCGGCGACGGGACCAGCGTGAGGCTCTACCGCAATCGGGAGCCCCGCTGGGGCCGTGTCACCGTACCCAAGATGATCAATTGCGACACGGCACCGCTGGGAGAATCGGCGCATTGCCTTCAAATACCACGGATGCGGTCGTGCCGATGCTTTGTGTGAAGGGATCGTCCCACGTGCCGGTCTGCCAGTTTGGGCGCTGGTTCATCCAGCGCTCGTAACCGGAGCTCTCGTCGCCGACTCGCACGAGCCATACCGTCTCGCGATTCATGGCATTGGCAGTGCAGGTCTCGGGGTTGCTGCCATCTGGGCAATCAATACCCGCCCAGTATCCCTGGAGCAGAAAGAGGGAAGCCGGCTGAGAGCCGCTGAGCTGGCCGGCCTTGTAACCCTCCTGAATCCATGACGGCGGCAGTGCGATGTCGTCAGGGACCTGGTCCGCGCCAGGCACTACGCCGATCTTGCGCAGCAGTGTCACCGTTCTGGACCTCGCTGCACTGGTGGAAATGTCGAAGGGTCCCAGAGTGGTTTCGATGTCTTCTACGCCGCGAACGAGATCGGTGTCGACCGCGGCACCGGCGATGCAGGTGAAGTGTTGTTCATCTGTCGTGTTCAGCATGAACGTGCCCGTGCTGAACCGGCCATCGAAGAGCACGATGCCGATGCCGCCGTCTTGCCGGGTCCAGAAGCGGCCATGGGTAGCGTCGAGCATCTCCCACAGCAACATGAGGCGGCTGCCGTCGATGCACCATAGCTCCTGCGGGACCCCTGCCTGGTGCTTGACGAAAATCAGATAGGTGTCGCAATGGACTGGGACCGGCAGGATCCTGGCCGAGGCGACCCAGTCCCCGGTCACGGCGACGTGCTTCCAAACTGACTTGCCCAGGACCCTGGCCGACGGGTCCCAGCTGGATACCAGCACGTTGTGAATCTGATTCCGGCTCTTCTCCGTTTGACCGACCGGAGCCCCGCCCGGTACGCAGCGTCCTTGCACGAAGAAGCATCGCAGATCCGGGAGCGGCGGCGCCTTGGTTGCGTCCGCCGATATTTCCTCGGAACCGGCCGCGAAGGGACCGGCAAGTAATGCCAAGGCCAAAGCCAAGAACACTCTTCTCCGCATGGCGCCACCTCTTTGAGCGGCCGGGAGCATCAGCGGTCTCTTCACGCTCTGGCGCGATCAATCCGCCTGCTGATTTCGTCGCTCGTTAGGCAAACTACAAACTTTCATTGGCGATGTCAAGATCCAGTTGCGGGAATTGCGATAGGGCAGCTTGCTGGCTGTTAGCAGAGGTTACCTGCCGCCATCGACGGTGAAGATCCCGACTCGTGAGCAAAGCAGCCCCGCCGTGGGCAGCGGGATGAATTTGCCCTCCCTTTCGTCGACTCTCCAGGCGACGGTTGCCGGGAGATCCTTCCCTCCTGCCCGCTTGTCGAGAATGGCGACGACGACCCCAGGTATGTCGGCGCCGTTCATCGTGCAAGGCCCGGTGGATTCCGGCGTGCTCGGCGAATGCGGCGGGACCTTCAGGACGTCTCGAACCTTGGAGCGATCGTCCTGGATCAGCATGAACTCGTCGCCACAGATCCGCCAGGAGATCAAGGACCATCCTTTCTCCAGCTCGTCTGCTCCCAGATCCTTCAGGCCCAGTTCCTTATGCCTGTTCTCGATCGTCACCACCGTTCCATTGGGCATGACTCGGCCGCGCAGCGCACCGGGGATGTCAGCACCGCACCGGACTGCGCTGAAGCCGTCCTGTGCGCCGAACGCTTCGCCGCTGACCAACAGCACGCTCAGCAGCAGGATGCTCGTCAAATGTCTCATCAGGCGGGTGGCTCGGAGGTGGGTAGCGCGGGGCTGGAGGCGATCCACATCCGCAGGAGCTCGGCGACGCTCCAGGCTTGCGCCACGCAGCCTCGCGGCGTCCAGGGTAGCTCGGCGTCGAAGATCTCGCCGATGGTACCCAGGCAGCCCTCGCCCAGGTGGGGCACGAAGCCTGCCAGCAGGGCGTGCGCCTCGGCGCGGTCGCCGGGATGCAAACGCAGCCAGGCGTCGAAGAAGGGGCCGATCAGCCAGGCCCAGACGGTACCCTGATGGTAGGCGGCGTCGCGCGCCCGCAAGTCGCCGTCGTATCGGGGCTTGTAATCGGGCTCGCCCGGAGCCAGCGAGCGCAGGCCGACCGGGGTCAGCAGCCGCCGCCGCACGGTGTCGAAGACCGCCTGCCAGCGCTCGCGGGCCAGCACCGGGTGCGGCAGCGACAGCGCGAAGATCTGGTTCGGCCGGCAGGCCGGGTCGTCGCCGCCCTCGCCGTCGACGACGTCGTAAAGGCAACCGCCGGCGGCGTTCCAGAAGCGCAGATTGAACGAGTCGCGGACGCGGCTTGCCAGCGCGGCGATGCGGTCGGCACGCGCCGCGTCGCCGGCACCACCGCCGCCACCGTCCGCCTCGTCTCCCACTCTGCCGGCGATCCGGCGCAGCCAGCCCTCGAGCAGGCACAGCGCGTTGTACCAGAGGGCGTTGATCTCGACCGCCTTGCCCCGTCGCGGCGTCACCACCCAACCGTCCACCTTGGCGTCCATCCAGGTGAGCTGCGTACCTTCGGCACCCTGCCGCAGCAGGCCGTCTGCCGGATCGACGCCGATGCCGAACCGCGTGCCCGCGACGTGATGCTCGACGATGTCCACCAGAACCGGAAGCAGCAGATCCAAAGTGGCCTGGTCGGCGGTTGCCGCCAGGTAACGGTCGAGGGCATGGAAGAACCAGAGGGTGGCGTCGGCGGTGTTGTACTGGCCCTCGCGGTCTCCCTCGGGAAAGAGGTTGGGGATCAGGCCGTCGCGCACATGACGCGCGAAGGTGCGCAGGATGTAACCGGCCTCCACGTGACGACCGGTCGCCAGCGTCAGCCCCTCGAGGCTGATCATGGTGTCGCGGCCCCAGTCGGTGAACCAGTGATAGCCGGCGATGACGCTGCGCGCCTCGTCGCCCGCGGCCCGCGCCCGCGCCTTGTCCTCGCTGCGCCCGGGAGAGATCACGAACTGGTCGGCAGCCAGCACCAGCTCGGCTGGCGTGCCGGCGCGAGCGCGCGGATCGGCCTGTGAGACCAGCCGCTCCCGCCGCTCGTTCTCGGCCGCCAACGCCTCGCGCGGCTGCAGCGCGAGCAGCGTCTCCCAGGGATCGGTGGAGGCGATCAGGCCGGCCTCCTCCCCCGCCGCCAGGTCGGCGCCGAAGAATCCCGGGCACCAGAGATTGCCCAGCGCTTCATAGCCGCGCTTCTCCTCCATCTCGTAGCGCACGCCGGTGAGCTCCCGGCCCGCGACCGTGAAGGTCGCCTCCGTGGCTGCCAGCCAGAGCCGCAGCGGCGGCAGCGCCGGCCAGGACGAGGCCAGCTCGTAACGGTCGCCGGTCGCGGTCAGCACGTAGGGCGTCCCGAGCGGCGTCGATACCGGTGCGTCGTGCGGCCGGAAATGCACCGTGGGATGGACCTCCAGCCGCACCGTCTCCGGGCCGGCGCACAGCCGGTACAAGACGTAAGCGGTATTCTGCAGGTGCGCCAGGAAGACCCGCTTCTCGACGACGTAGGCGCCCGCCTCGTAACGCCAGACGGGCAGGCCGGCCTCCAGCCGCAGCTCCCGCAGGTGACCGGTGCCCGGGCGCTCTAGCCGCGGGCCGCCGAGATGCTCGCCCCCCAGCTGGACGATCAAGCCGTTGGGCAGTCGCAGCACCTCGGAAAGCTGGCCGAGCATCAGGGTCCGGCCGACCGGCGCCGGGAGAGCCGCCACCAGCAGGCCGTGGTAGCGGCGGGTCGGGATGCCTGCCAGAGTGCCGGAGGCGTAACCGCCGAGGCCGTTGGTGACCAGCCATTCGCGGCGCAGCAGCGACTCGGGCTGGGCGGCCGGGCGCAGCTCGAGCTGGGTCTCGGGCCATGGGAGGCCGGCTGCGGCGGGGTCGGGCCGCTCCTCCACCGGAGATGCCTCGGGATCGGCTGTCGGCGCCCGCCCGCCGCCATTCTCCGCGCCTGCCGGCGCCGCCAGGTTCCGGTCCGTCGTCATGTCTCGCCCTCCTCGCCTGGTTCAACGTACGTCCCGTCCCGCCTACGCGGTGCTGGTTGCAGCAGGATCGCCGCGTGCCCCGGGAGCCGCCACCCGCCGCCAGCGTCCTCCGGCGGCGCTGCGCCGGCACCTCCGTAGCGCGGATCCTCGCTCGACCACAGCACCTGCCAGCAGGCATCCGCCGGCGGCCCCAGGAGCGGCTCGGGCGCGGGCACCAGGTCGAGGTCGACTCCCAGGTTGACCAGCAGCAGGCGGTCGCCGGCCGTGCCGGCCGCCGGCGCGAACCAGCGCAGCACCATCGCCGCCGGCCCGAGGACGGCGCCGTCGAAGCCTGCGGCACCCTGCAGGCCGATCACGGGGTCGTCGCGGCGCAAACGCAGCAGATCGCGGTGGAGCGCCCGGGCCGCCGCCCGCCTCGCCGCTTCCTGCCGGACAGGCAGGCCGGCGTCGCCTGGCTGGCCGGCGTCGCCTGGCTGGCCGGCGTCGCCTGGCTGGCCGGCGCCGGCGAGCTCGAGCTTGCTCCGCTCGAAGGTCGCCGGCGCGGCGGGATCTGGCACCGCCGCCGCCGCCGGCGTCGCCGCGAGGCTCGGGAACTGGGCGAGGAACTCGAGCCGCCCGCGGCGCACCGCCGCCGCCAGCTCCGGATGATGGTCGGCGAAGTAGAAGAACGGGGTCGCGGCGCCGTCCTCCTGCCCCTGGAAGAGCATCGGCGTCGCCGGCCCGAGCAGCAGCAGCGCGGTCAGGGCGCGATAGCTCTCTGGGCTGGCGAGCCGGTGCAGGCGCTCGCCGCGCGCCGAGTTGGCGATCTGATCGTGATTCTCGAGGAAGAAGACGAAGGCGGCGCGTGGCAGGTCGAAGGCCGGCGTGCCGCGGCGCTGACCCTGCCAGCGATAGCGCTGCCCCTGATAGAGGATCCCGAACTTGGCCGCCGCCAGCAGCTCCCGCGGCGATCCCTGGTAGTCGGAGTAATAGGCCTCGGCCCGGCCGGTCAGCGCCACTCTCGCGGCGTGATGGAAATCGTCGCTCCAGATCGCGTCGAGGCCGTAGCCGCCGCGCTCCGTGGGGCGCACCAGGCGGCCGTCCTGGGGCTCGTTCTCGGCCACCAGCAGCACCGAGCGCCCCGGGGGGAGCGCCGCGGCGGCCTGGCGGGCGGCCCGGCCAATGGCGGCGAGGATGTGCTCGGAGGAACGCTCGGGACGATCATGGATGTCCTGGGTGGCATCGAGGCGCAGGCCGTCCAGGTGGTACTCGTCGATCCAGTAGGCGGCGTTGGCGAGGAACAGCTCGCGCACCGCCGGGGCGCCGTAGAAGTGGATCGCCCGGCCCCAGTCGTTGCGATGCAGGTCGGTGAAGTAGCCGGGCGAGAACTCCTCTAGGACGTTGCCGTCGGGTCCGAGGTGGTTGTACACCACGTCGAGAATGACGCCGAGACCGAGCCGGTGCGCCTCGTCGACGAAGCGGCGGAAGTCGTCGGGCTCGCCGTACAGATGGCTGGGCGCAAACAGGTTGACGCCGTCGTAGCCCCAGCCGAAGCGGCCGGGGAACTCGGCGACCGGCATCACCTCCAGCAGGGTGACGCCGAGGTCGGCGAGACCTGCCAACCGGCGCCCGGCCGCCTCCCAGGTGCCCTCGCGAGTGAACGTCCCGGCGTGCAGCTCGTAGATCACCTGGCCGGGCAGCGTCGCCCCGCGCCAGCCGCCATCGTGCCAGCGGTAGGCCGCGGGGTCGACGATCCGCGAGGAGCCGTGCGGGCCTTCCGGCTGATAGCGCGACACCGGATCGGGGAAGGACCGCCCGCCATCGAGGCGCAGGCGGTAGAGGTCGCCGGCTGCCGCCGTGGCTGCGAAGCCGGAAAAATAGCCGCCGCCGGCCTCGGGCTCGAGATCGCAGTCCGCGAGCCCGGCACCGCCGCCGCCGAAGACCACCTCGACGCGGCGCCGAGCCGGAGCCCAGACGCGGAAGTGCACGCCACCGCCCGGCACGGCCTCCGCCCCCACCGGCAGCCGCCGGCGCTGGCCGGCCGCGATGACGGTATCCCGCTGCACCGCGGCGCCAGGCGCATCACGCCGCCGCCAGGCGGGTGGCACGGTGCTCGGGGGCGATTGCGGCGTGGTTCTGGCGGGCACGCGGGTAGGGTTTGCACAGGCTGTGCCCGGGACCCACCGCCCCCGCCGCCCGATCGCCGAGCCTTGACCGCAGCCGGGGCCCCTCCGTGGAGGCCCCGGCTGCGGTCGCGGTCTACTGGATGTCGACCGTCACCGTGTTGGCGGCGACACCTGCCGCCGTCAGCGCCACCGGCACGGTGCCGCTGCCCGCGAGGCTGTGCGGGAGGAGGACGTTGACCTGGTCCAATCCCTGGTAGCTGCCCTGCGCGCCGGCGTAGGTCACCTGCCCGGCCTGCCCGCCGACCGTGACGCTGACGGCCGACGTCGAGCTGACGTGGCGGATGCCGGTGCCGAACAGGATCAGATAAACCTGATCGGTCGGGTTGCCGAAATCGATCGGCACGGAGAGGCTGTTGCTGGCCAGCAGCTGGCCCGAGCTGCTGTAGCGCTGCCAATCGCCCGCCGCCAGGCCGCTGCCGCTGCCATTGGCCGAGAACAGGCCAGGAGCCACGGCCTGGATCAGCGCCGCACCGCTGGCAGCCAGCGTCCCATTGTTGTAGCTGAACAGCAGCTCCGAGGCCGGCGCGGGGACGCTCGACGGCAGGACCAGGTTGATCTGGGTGGGCGAGACGTAGGAGAGGCCGGCGGCCAGACCGTCGACGGTCACGTTGACGCCGCCAAGAGTGGTGGGCAGCGAGCTGCCGGAGGTGCTGGCGGTGGTCGACGCCAGGTTCTGGCCGAAGAGAGTGGCGATGCCGTCGGGCGAGACGACCGCCACGTAGCTGGCGCTGTCGACGGCGTTGCCGACCGAGCCGAAGCCGCCGGCGGTCTGCACGCAACCGCTGGCGGCGTTCGACCATTCGTACTGGTAGCCATAGCCGCCGCTGCCCAGGAACGGCGTCGGCGACCAGGCGCACTGGTCGTCGGCCTCGTCGCCACTGCAGGAGTTGTACCAGGCGTTGAGCAGCGGGTCGGTGACCGCTTCGCGCGTCTCGTGCGAGATGAAGTGTTCCTGGTTCTCCGCGGTCGTCCAGCCGGCGACCTGGCAGCCGCCGCAGCTCGGATACGGTTGGATCGAGTACTTCACCGCCGTCGGCGAGGTGCCGTACGAGCCGTGGTAGGCGCAGTAGGTGAGGTTGGGGCCGCCGCAGGAGGTGGCGGTGCCGTTGGAAGAGTACGAGCTGCTCGGGATGAAGACCTCGTAGATGGTGCTGTAGTCCACGCTGTGGCTGGTCAGGTATTGCTGGACCTCGGCCTGGACGTCGGCGTCGGTGACGTTGGCGGGCGGGGTCGAGGTGTCGAACCAGTCGGCGGTGCCGGCGGCGAGGTTCGCCAGCTGGATGAACTGATTGCCGCTGCCGAGGTTCTGGTAGTACTGGGTGATGACGTTGAACTCCGGCGCGCCGCCGTACAGATCGCGGAACCCGAGGAGCGTCCGCGCGTACTGATAGTCCGGCGAAGAGGAATCGTTGAAGGTGGGTCCCCAGAAGATATCGACCACCTTGGGGGCCAGGATCACCGGCCCGGAGCTGTGATAGGTCAGGTTCGACAGCGGGCAGGCGGCTGCCGCAGCGTCGAAGCCATTTCTGAAGCCGCGCGGGCGGAGGCCCAGCGGGCTGACGAAGCCGCCGGTCCGCGGGTTGCCCGAGGCGGCCGCGGCGACGGCGCTCGGCGGCACGGCAGCGGCCGCCGACAGCGGCGCCGGTGCGGCGCCGGCGGCGCGCGCGGCGAGGAAAAGACTCAGCAATCCCGGCAGCAGCGCCAGGTTGAAGGTGGAGCGCAGGGTTGGAAGAAGCGGCGAGCGGTTCGACATCATCGATCTCCTGTTGCAGACGAGCCTCCGGCGCAGCCGCCGCCGGCGTCGGCGACTTCGATCCCAGCTGCGGACTTGGCTCGGCGATCCGTGAAGGCGGGAGGCTGCGGCTGCCGTTGCGGCCAGGTGGCACCAGAAAGGATTGCTTATGTTGCCTGATCCATCCTCCCCGCCTCTACATAGATTCAGTGCTCGCTGAGTTGCGATGCGGGACCGCCGGCACCACGCCCGGCGGCGGCGCCAGGAGCAGCCGCGAGACTCGGATAGAGTCGGCACCATGGCTGCAACGAACGCTGGAGCGATATCGCGCAGGCCCAGTGCGGTTGCTTCCGCCGCCTGCCTGGCAGCCGTTCTCGCGGTGCTCGCTACTGCTGCCGCGCTCGGCGCTCCGGCGGCGGCGGGCGACGGCGGCGCCGGGGCCGCGAGCGACGCGGCGGCGCCCGCACCTGCCGAGATCGACGCCATGCTGGCCGCCGTTTGCGGCAGCGGCCAGGTGGCGGCAGTGGGCTCCCCCGCACACCGGGTGTGCGGGAGCGTGCCCGCCTACCCCTCTCCGTGCCGGCAATCGCTGGCGATCGATACGGTCGTCGCCGGCAGCTTCACGGCGCCGCTGGCGGTGGAGGCCCTTGCCGACTACGAGGGTTGCGAGCCGCACGCCGGCAATTTCGGCGGCAGCGTGCTGCTGCGCCGGCGGGCCGGAGGCTGGGAGCGCATCGCGTTTCTGCCCGGCGAGCGCACCCAGACCTGCCTGCGCTTCCGGCGGCCGGACGGCAGGGATGCGCTGGCCTGCTTTTCGACCTGGGCCGGCCAGGGAGAGGAGGATGGCGCCATCGTGCTGCTAGCCCTGGAGGGCGGCGGCAAGCTCGCCACGACCGAGCTGAGGCGGTTCTCCGACGTGTTCTGGGATTCCGTGATCTGCCGCCGCGCCGAGGTCGGACAGGCCCACACCCTGGAATCCTTCGCCGGCTGGACCAGGCTCCCGGCCGGCGGCGGTCATCCATCCAGGTTGCAGGTGCGTTACCGGGTGCAAAGCTTCGCCATCCCGAGCTTCTGCGCCGCCGCTCCCGAGAACGCTCCTGACGGCGACCCGACGATGGCCCGTTTCGCCGCCTGGCGCAAGCGTCACAGCCGCTCCGCCGCCTTCACTCTCGAATGGCGCGCCGGCTCGTTCTCTCGCACCGGCGGCTGAGCGGGCTCACCTGGCGCGCCTTCAGCGCGCCTTCGCGCCGCGCGTCAGCACCCGGTCCAGCGCCGAGGCGAACGCCTGGCGGTCGCGGGCGCCATAGGTCCGCGGTCCGCCGGTCACCATCCCCTCTCCCCGCAGCCCGCTCATCAGGTCGCGCACGGCGAGCCGCTCGCCGACGTTCTCCGGCGTGTACTCCTCGCCCCGCGGATCGATCACCAGGACGGCCTGCTCGACCAGACGGGCGGCCAGCGGGATGTCGGCGGTGATCGCGAGGTCGCCCGGCGCCGCATGCAGCGCGATGTATCGATCCGCCACGTCCGGCCCCCCCTGCACCCGCACCGTGGTGACGAAGGGATTTCCCTCCGGCCCCGCGAGCCGTTGGTTGGCCACCAGCGATACCTCGATCTGCAGCCGCCGTGCCGCCTTGAAGACGATCTCCTTCACCTCCCGTGGCGCCGCGTCGGCGTCGATCCAGATCTTCAACCGGACATTCCCTCGCGGCGATTATCCACCAGCCGCGGTGCCGGCCGGCGGGCCGGCTCAGCCGGCGACGGCGGCGCCGGCCGCCGGTGGCAGGCGGACGACCATGCAGGTGCCGGCGCCGGAGCGCTCGCGGCAGCCGACGGTGCCGCCGTGGTCGACGACGATCCGCTGGACGATGGCGAGGCCCAGCCCGGTGCCGCCGCGCCGGCGGGTGAAGAAAGGATCGAAGATCGACCGGCGATCCGTGGCCGCGATCCCGGGGCCGTCGTCCTCGACCCGGCACTCAACCCAGCCCTGCGCCACTTCGGCGGCGAGCCGCACCCGACCGTCGGCCGGCGAGTAGCGGAGGGCGTTGTCGAGGAGGTTCTGGAACACCTGCAGCATGCGGTTCGAGTCCATGTCCACCAGCGGCAGATCCTCGGCCGCGGCGAGGACGATCTCGGCGCGCCGTTCGCGCGCCAGCGGCAGGCAGGTCTCCGCCGCCTCGCGGAGGGTCGGCAGCAGCGCCTGTGGCGACCGTGCCGGCGGCGTGGTCTGGCCATAGTCGAGCAGTTGCCGCATGAGGTTCTGCAGCCGCGTCAAGCCGCGCCTGAAATCGGCGACCGGAAATGGCATCGCCGGCTCCGGCTGCGTTTCGTAGCTGTCGAGCAGGGCGGTGAGGCCGAAGAGCGGATTGCGCACCTCGTGCGCGACGCCGGCGACCAGGAAGCCCATCGCCGACATGGTGGCGCCGCGGCGCAGCGACTCCTCCAGCTGGACGAGGTCGGTGAGGTCGTGCAGGGTGACGATCAGGCCGCCCGCACCCACCAGCGGATGGGTGACGATCTCCCAGGTGCTGCCGCCTTGCGTGCACCGCACGCGGGCCGCGGTGCCGCGGCCCGCGGCGCCCCCGGCCAGGCGGGCGGCGCTGAGCCAGGGCTCGGCTTCGCCGAAAGCGCGGAGGGGCTGGTTCAGGCACCCCGAGAACGTCCTGCCGGCCAGTGCCCTGGCGGCGTCGTTGAGGCGGCTCACCCGGCCGCGCACGTCCAGCACCAGCACCGGCATGGCGATCGAATCGAAGGTCTGCTGCCATTCGAGGGCGGAGCGATAGACCGTCTTCTTGAGGCGCACCTGCTCCGCCTCCGCAACCTTCTGACGGGTGATGTCGCGGCCCAGGGCGACCCAATGGCTCATGGCGCCGGCGGCGTCGCGCAGCGGCTCGACCCGCAGATCGACGTGACGCTCCGAACCGTCCTGGTGCTGGTAGACGACCTCGCCGCGAAAGGCCTCGCCGGCGGCGATGGCGCAGAACAGCAGCGCCAGCTCGGTGCGGTCGGTCTCGACGCCGGCGGCGGCCGCCAGCAGGAGCTCGGGGGAGCGGCCGAGCAGCTCCTGGCCGGCGTAGCCGGTGAGCCCCTCCATGCCGGGATTGAGGTAGACGATGGGATACGGCGCGGTGGCGGCAACCACCAGGATGCCCTCCCCGCTCTGCTCGGCAACCGCTTCGAGCAGCTGCACCGCCGAGAGGGCCTGGCGCAGATCGACCGGGGCTGGGCTAGAGATCCAGAGCTTATGCATCGCAAAGCAATCGCGTCGAAAATATTGCGCTAGATGCCGACCGGCTTGTGCCAGCCGGCGAGAAAGACTACCACTGTGCCGGTAATCGATCACCCCAGGTATTCGTTATAAACATTGCTGTTCAATTTTGTATGAACGGCAGTCAAGGCGAGGGCTCCCCGTGGCGGCCCACGGCCTGGCGTCCAGGTTCTGGACACCGAACCAGCCGCTGGCGTCCAAGATCTGGACATCGGGCGCGGCCGCCCGCCGCCCCGGCGGCGGCTGCGCGCTGGCTTGGCGCATGGCACGCGGAGTGCACTTGTGCCCGGCGGGCTGACCACGGATGAGCGAGACGAACACACCGGTACGCACACTGTTGCTGGTCGAGGACGAGGAGCAGACCCTGCTCGCCATGCAGCGCTATCTCACCCATCAGGGTTACGCGGTGGAATGCGCGCAGGAGCTCGATCATGCCATGGCGCTGATCAGCGGCAGTCAGTTCTCGCTGGTCCTCACCGACCTGCGCTTGAGCGGTACGCACGGCGTCGAGGGTCTGGAGATCGTCAGCCACGTGCGCGCGGTCTCGCCCCATACCAAGGTGATCATCCTCACCGCGTATGGCAACCGCGAGACCGAGGCCGAGGCGCGGCGCCGCGGCGCCGACGACTTCATCTACAAGACCGAGCCGCTGGCAGTCGTCGCCACGACGATCCGCGATCATTTGTCATAGAACGTCACTGAACCATCCGTATTTACTGTGCCGAAGGCACGCGAAAGGGAGGCTGGAGAATGGCAACTACTACCAAGGGCGCGCTCGAGAAGGTGATGGAGCTCGACGGCGCGGTCGGCGGCTGCATCGTCGACAGCAACAGCGGCATGGTGCTGGCCCAGTCGGGCGGCGGCCCCGGGCTGAACCTGGAAGTCGCCGCGGCCGGCAACACCGAGGTGGTGCGGGCGAAACGCAAGACGATGAAGAACCTCGACCTGAAGGACAGCATCGAGGACATCCTCATCACGCTCGGTAGGCAGTATCACCTGATCCGCCTGCTCTCCAGCAACGACGCGCTGTTCATGTATCTCGTCCTCGACAAGACGAAGGCCAACCTGGCCATGGCGCGCATGGCCCTCGCCGGCGCGGAGAAGGACCTGGTCGTCTAGCAGCCCGCTCCGCCAACCATTAACGCAAGAAATTGATAGGAAGACACTGATGCCATCCGAAAAGCAAATCGTCGAAGTCATCGACAAGATCGCCGCCGACATGAGCGGCTTCATCGCCGCCTCGCTGGTCGACATGGAATCCGGCCTGACCCTCGGCGCCAAGAGCCTGCGCTCGGACTTCGATCTCGGCGTCGCCAGCGCCTATAACAGCGAGCTGGTCAAGCAGAAGTTGAAGATCGTGAAGGCGCTCAATCTCAAGTCCACCCTCGACGACATCCTGCTCACGCTCTCCGACCAGATCCACATCATCAAGATGGTGTCACCCAACGTCTTCCTCTACCTTGCGGCCGACCGGGAGAGCACCAACCTGGCGATCGTGCGGTCGGCCATCAACAAGAACCTCGCCGGCCTACGATAGCCCGCGCGCCAGGCGACGGCAGCAGCCTCGCCGAGCCCATCGAGCCATGAAAGCGATCCTGGCGGTGAATCTGGACGAGGCCCTGACGGTCGGGCTGGCAGCAGCGCTCGACCGCCGCGGCCTCGGAGCCCGCCTGCAATCGGTGCCTTCGCCGCAGGCGGCGGAGGCCTTGCGCGAGGGGAGCTACGACCTGGTGGTCATCGACCTCGCCGAACAGGTGGTACCGCCTGCCGGTCTGCTGCCGGCGCTGGCGGAGGTCTCCCCGGACACCTGCCTGGTGGTGCTGGCCGGCAGTGCCGTCGTCCAGGCGCCGGACAGGCCGGCCATGTTCGACGGCATCGAGGTGCTGGAGCGAGCTCTGCCGCTCGAAGACCTCTCCATCCGAATCGCCGCGGCCCTCCAGCGCGGCGTCAAGGGACATCTCGAGAACGTCGGCCTGGCGGCCTTCATCCAGCTGCTGGCGATCGAGAAGGAAAGCTGCACCCTGGAAGTGCGGTCAGCGGGCCGCACCGGCACGGTCCGCTTCGTGCGCGGCGACCTCTGGGACGCCCAGGCGGAAGCGAAGCAAGGCGACGAGGCGGCGATCGAGATCTTCGGCTGGGAGACGGTCGACGTCGACATGAGCGGCGTCGGGCAGCAGGCGCGGCGCACCATCACCGCCTCGCTGACCTACCTGCTGATCGAAGCGATGCGGCGCCGTGACGAGCTGGCCCGCGACCAGCCGGCCCGGCAGGCCGCGGCTCGGGTCGCCGGCGCCGGCGACCGCCAGCAGTCCAGGCAGGTCACCGCCGGCGGCCGCGGTTCGGCCGGCGCCGTCGTCGACGCGCTCATCCGCGAGCTCGAGGGTTTCATCGCGGTGTGTCTGGTGGAAGCCGCGACCGGGCGGACGATCGAGGCGCGAACCATGCGGCAGGATCTCGACCTCGAGCTGGCCAGTGCTTTCAGCCGCGAGAGCCTGCACCAGGTCCGGGAGTCGATCGGCGCCCTGCGGCTGTCCTCCGCTTTGGAAGATCTGCTGTTCACCTTCGGCGACGAGGTCCACCTGATCAGGCCCTCGGCCAACGGGTTCTTCGTCTACCTGGTGGCCGACCGCGCGCAGACCGGCTATCCGCAGATGCGAGCAGCCCTGCACAAGCTCTGGCCGGCGTTCGAGGCGGACGCCCTGTCGAAAGGCCTCCTGCGCCAGGCCGAAGGCCTAGGCGCGGCGATCTCTCCCGTCGCGCGTGACCGCTGATGGCGACCCTGGCGCCAGGGCGGGACATGCTGGTCATCCGGCTGGTCTACGACGGTCCTCCCCAGTCGGGCAAGACGACCAGCCTCAAGATGCTCGCCGGCAGCCTGTCGCGCCCGATCAGCGCGCCGGAGGAGGCCGACGGCCGGACGCTCCTCTTCGATTGGGTGGAATACATCGGCGGCAGCTACGACGGGCTGCCCATACGCTGCCAGATCGTCAGCGTTCCCGGCCAACGCGCCCTCCATCGCCGGCGGCAGGCGCTGCTCGCCACTGCCGACGCCGTGGTCTTCGTGGCGGACACGACGCGCCGGAGGCTCGCCGAGACCGCGGAGTGTCTGCAGGAGCTGCGCACCCTGCTCGACGCGCGGCAGGGGCCGCGCCCGGGAGTCGTGGTGCAGGCCAACAAGCGAGACGAAACCGACGCCGAGCCGCTGGCGGCCTTGCGCGTGCGGCTTGGCATCGACTCTGCTCCGGCCGGCGGCGGCGGCGGTGTCGGGAGCACGGGGAGCACGGCCGGAATCGCCCTGGTCGAGTCGGTCGCCACCGAGGGGACCGGGATCAGGGAAGCCTTCGTGCTCTCGGTCCGGCTGGCGCTCGACCGGGTCCGCGAGCTGGTCGCGGCAGGCGCCCTGACCCCGCGGCCGCCCGACGCCGACACCGCCGACGAGCTGATCGCCCAGGTCCGGTTCTTCGAAGAAGCCGCGGCGGCGGCCGATACGGAGCCGGCGATGCCGCTGGCGGCGCAGGCGCTCCGCGAGGTGCTGGCGCGCGAGGACGACCTTGCCGCTTCCTTGCCTGGCCGCTCGCCCGCCGCGGCGCCGGCGGTGCCCGGCAGCTCCGCTCCCGCCGTCAGAGATGCGATGCCGGTCTTCCCCGGTCCGAACCCGGCGCCCCAGGGCGTGGAGCGGCGGCGGCCGCCGCACCTTCCGGACGTCGCCGCGCCCAGCGGGCGGGTGTGGCCGCCGGTCGAGGGGCGGGTGGTCCTGCATGCGGCCTGCGCCGCCGCGCCCGGCGCGGCGGCGGCACAGCGGCGGCCGGACGGCTCATGGCAGGCGCGGGTCGATGGTTGGCAGCTGCATTCCATGGCGGCGCACGAGTTCGACGAGCTGGAAGGAGGCAGGGCGGAACTCCTGCGCTGGGCGCGCCTCTATGCGGCGGGATCGCGCCGGCTCTCGCCGCAGCGCTGCATCGTGCTGGCCGAGACCGGCTGGGGTCGATGGCGACTGTGGCAGATCGTGCACACGGAGGAGTCGCTGCGCCAGAGGCTATCGGCGGCGCTGGCGAAGGGAGAGCCGGAAGCGCTGGCTGGCGCCATGCATGGGTGCGCTTCGCGGCTGCTGGAAGCGCGGGACTCCTTCGCTGCCGACCCCGCCCTGCCCTGCCGGCTCGGCGCCATCGGTTCCCTGCGGTCCGCTCCGGTCTATATCGGCCTGCTGCCGCCGGCATCCTGGGCGCCGCCGGCCGCCGAGTTCGAGCCGGAGGATGGCCTCCTGGTCCGCCGGGAGATCGAGCCGCTGATCCGCCGGGCGCTCGCCACGATGGTGCTCAACGTCGCCAGGACCCTCGACGCGCTGGCCGGCCAGCGCCCGTCCCACGCTCTCCCGCGGCGCGCCCACGAAGCCCTCGCCGCCATGCTGATCGGCCACTGAAGGCGGCCAGGGCCAGCAAGGCGGTCAGCGCCAGCGCGCCGGTCGCGATGCCCGCGGGCGTGGGGGCGATCCAGGCAGGCCAGCCGTGGCGGCCGCCGGGGAACGGCACCAGATCGCCGTCGCCGAGGACCACGAAACCAGCCCACGCGTCCATGGGCAGGTGGGCTTGGGAGCGCAGGCGGTCGAGCTGCGCCGCCCGGAGCGCCGCCGCCACCGAACGGCCATCGCCGAGGTGGCGGTAGAAGCGGCTCAGCACCGCCCGGGCGTCGGCGTCGTCTTGCGGCCAGAGGCTTGCCACGACGGTGCGCGCTCGTGCGACGAAAAAGGCGCGCGCCAGGCTCATGACACCCTCGCCGCGCATCACCGGCCCGCGGTTGCTGCTGCACGAGGCGAGGACCACCAGCCGGTCGTCGAGCCGCAGCTTCACGATGTCGGCCTCGCGCAGGAACCCGTCGCGACCGCCGCCCGGCGACAGCCAGATGCCGGAGCGCCTGCTGTCGAGGGCATCGGCGATCGAATGGGCGGCGAAGTGCAGCAGCGCGAAGCGCCGCAGGGCGCCGCCGTCCGCGCTGGTGATCGCGGCTTCCGACACCTCGCCGCCGACCCGTCGCTCGCAGCCCCAACCCAGGTAGCGCACCAGATCGCCGGCCTCGCGGCGCGCGGCCGGCAGGGGCGCGGTCGGCAACTCGATGCCGGCCGCCTGAAAAGTCCGCTGCACGGCCGCCGTCGGCGGCGGCGGATCGGCCAGCACCAGCGCCGGCCGCCGCCAGGCAGGGGGCGGCGGCGCTCGCCGCCAGCGCGCCCACAGCGTCGCGGAGGGGACGACCGAGATCTGGTAGCCGGCGACCAGCGGCGCGCCGCCGCGAACCGCACCGAGCGCCGCGAGCGGGAGGGTGCACAGGTCGTCGTCCGGCACCACGATCAGGCGCCGGATGCCTCGCGGCAGGCCGGCGACCGCCGGCGCGAGGAGCTGGCGATAGATCCTCGGGGCCGGCGCCGGCCGGGAGTCGTGGCGCTGCGCCGCCAGGTCGTCGGCCTCGCGGCGCAGGTCCTCGCGGCCCATCCCCGGCAGTGGCTGGAAGCTGGCGCCGCGGCGGGTGACCACCAGCACCCAGGCGCCGCCGCCGAAGTCGCCGGTCCAGTCGCGCCAGGGAGCGATCTGGAACGACAGCATGGCCTCGTCGGCGCCGAGCAGGCGCTGCACCTCCGCCAGCGAGGCGCCGCCGGCATCGGGTGCGGCGACCGGCGCCGCCGGCGCGGCCTGCCGCTTGCGCAGCTCGGCCTCCTTGGCCGCCAGGGTTGCGAGGTCGGCGGCGGCAAAGGCCCGTTCGCTCGGCGGCAGCCTCGCGTCGCCGCGACGTTCGCGCATGGCTGCCATGGCCTGATCCAGCAGCGCCAGCCGGCCTGGACCGGAGACGCCCTCCGCGGCGCCCGGCTGGAGCGAAGAGAGGGAATCGAGGAGGGCGCGGGCGCGCACCCGCTCGCCGACGGCGAAGGCGAGGCCGAGGCAGGAGTTGCAGCCGCGGCCGGCGGCTTGCAGGAGCCGCCCGGCAAACCAGGAGTAGTCGTCGGACCAGGTGGAGAAAAGGCCGACCTGGGTCGCCGCGCCCGATTGCAGCGAGCGCAGGCGCTCGATCTCCGTGAGGTCGGACTCGGCGTCGCGCAGGAAGTCAGGCAGCGGCCGCGTCGCCCAGCTGATGCGCATCCGGGTGCCCAGGTACTGGGCTCGCACGACGGGGTCGTCGGCTGCGGCGGCGGCTCCGGCATCAAGCTTGACCAGTGGCATTTTCCCGGAGGCAGCATCGATGCGAGAAAGAGCGCTCCTGCAGGGATTGCTCTCGGCGTTTACTAGCGCCACGTCTAGGCAGGATTGGAGCTCGGCTCGCGCCGTCTTGGCGTCTCTCGAGAGCGTCGCCAGCATCCAGTGCGCGCTCGCCGCAACGTTGCGATTCTCCAGCTCTGCCAATGCCAGGGCTTCGCGCGCCGTCTTCTCCGCTACGCCGGGCGCGACCTCGCTCGGCAATTCGGCCATCCGCTCAAGAAGAACCCGGGCTTCACAATAAAGGCCCGCTGCGCGAGCGAACGTGGTGAAAGCCGGAGCGGCGAGCCGCGAGCACTCCTCGAAACCGCGAGCGAGCTGGCCGGTCTCTATGTGGAGGTTGCTCGCCATGATCAGCCAGCCCTCGTCGCGTCGGTTCTCGGGCACCTCGTCGAGCTGCAGGCTCGCCGCTGTGAAGTCTCCACGCTTCATCAGGTGTCTGGCCCGCGAGACACTCTCCTTTGCGAGATAGCGCGCCCGTAAAGGCGTGGGAATCCCGCGTATGCAAGCCCTCTCACGTTCGATTTCCTGCTCGGCTTCGTCTAGCCTGTCTTGATCCATGAGCCGATTCGCAAGATTGTTGCGGGCCAGCGCCTCGCCTTCGCTGTCGCCACGCTGGCGAAAATAGCCGGACGCGGATCGCAGGCACAGCTCGGCGTCTGCAGGAGGTGGATTGAGAATCGCCAGGTACAATAGCAATCCAGGGTTGCGCGGGTATGTCAGCAACAGGTGACGCAGCTGGAGAGCGGCGTTTTCACCGCTCCTTTCATTCCGCGCCGCCAGGAAAAAACAGTGAGCGGCCTCGCGATCGTTAGGTTGCTCGACAAACCACCGCTCACATCGCTCCCAGTCGGCAGATACAGACGCGAGTGCGAGTTTAGGGACCGTCAGCCATCCCGTCCAGGCCAGCGTCATGAGCCGCCGCAACCATTTGCGGCTCATCGTGCGCCGAGCTCTCCGCCGGCCTGAACGGATTTGCCAGTGACGATCGCGCCGGCGGTTAGTCGTCGACAGGTACGGAAGTGTTGGGCGGGCTCACCGTATAGCCGGTGTCGGTCTGGGTGTACACCGAGTAAGAAGTGCTGCTCGAGCCGGAGCCGCCACCGGTGCCACCTTCGTTCGGCAGGAGGCTCGGCATCGCCATCGCCACGCTCTGTGCCGGAGCGCTCGCCGCCGTGATCATGCGCACCTGGGGCACCGCTCCACCGCTCCTGTCGGCCGCCTGGGTGGCCCGGATCTCTGTCGGGCGCTCCGGTGTGGCGCGGACGGTCTTCTTGATGCCGATCTCGAAATGAAAGAACCACCGCTTGGTCTGGGATGCCGGCTGTTGCTTCGTCGCCTTCTCCGGTGCATCGCTGGCACTCGGCTGGCCGAAGATCCTGCCACCTTGGTCGTTGCTCGTCTGCTCTTCCATCACGTGTGACGGCGCCGCTGGGCTCATGACCATCTCCTTTTAGTGACTCGACGGTGGACCCCGGGAGGTTGGGTGCCGGTTCCGCCTGGATCGTGAGGGAGGCACGCGCGTCCCTTCTGCCCAATGAACGACCGGAGCCGGCCGATTCCCTCACCTGGGCACCGCAACCGCTGGCGCGGCAGACGAAAAGAAATAGATAGATATAGCCATGAAACTGTCGCTGTCCGAGCGCGGCGCTCCTTGCAGACTACCCTGACGACTGAGAGCCGACAGACGCCTTGGCCGGGTGATGCGTATAATAAGTTACCGTGGTTAGTTTAGCACATCCGCGGTAAGAGCTATGGTACATGCCTTGGCGTGACGGTTCGTGATCCCGGTGCTTGCTCTCGCCGGCGAATCGCACATCTTGAAAGGAGCTTCAAGTGAAGAAAGGCAGCAACGGGCAAGCTCTCGGCAGGAAGCTGGCTGTGGATCTAACCACTTCGCAGCTAAAGGGCGTGGCCAGTTCAGGCGACAGCGGTGGCTACGGTTCGAGTGGCAGACCCTACCGTGTGTACACTCAGATCGACAAAGGATACACAGTGAGTCCGCCCAATACCGCATCCGGTGGCTCGGATTAGGCTAGAGCCGGCAGCTTTCACTGCCGAGCGCGCCGCTCATTGCAGCCGGAAGTCGCGGAAGATCCTCTCGCTGGTGCCGTCGGCCAGGTGGGTGGTGAGGATGGCGTGCAGCGCCGCGCCGGCCGGCAGGGTGGCGAGGTAGGCAGCAGGGATCCGGTACTCGCCTACCGTCAGGCCATGCGCGGCGGCGAGCGCCGGCGGCCGCTGCCCCTCGCTGTCCTCGACGATCAGGTCGTAGGTCGCCTGCGCTGGCCCGGACCAGCGAATCGTGGCTTCACCTCGCGCCAGCACGGCGCCGTCGGGGGTCACCCAGTGGCTTGCCGCCTGCTGCGCCTCCCCGCCGCGCAGCGTGACCGGGGCGGCAGGTGGCATCGCCAGGTATCGCGAGATGCCCAAGACCAACGCCAGTACCGCCGCGGCGGCGACGGCAGCTAAGGCCGCAACCGGCCCCCGGGGCCGAAACCAGCGGCGAAACGGCAAGGCCGCGGGCGGCGCGCCCTCGACGTCCCGGCCGGAGCCGGCCGCGGCATCCGGTCCGGACCTGCGATCGGCGACGTCGAGAACGGCCTGCGAGGAGGAGATGGCCGCGGGCGCCGCCTCCGGCGGCCCTTCCAGCAGCAGGCCGATACGCCACGCCTCCGCGCAATCGGCGCAGGAAACGAGATGGTCGACGACCTCGCGCAGACGCTCGGGCAGCAGAGCGCCGTGCAGACCGTCCCAGATCTCGGCAGTGCTCGGGCACCCGTCGCCGCCGCCAGGATCCTCCATCTGCGCGAAGGCGGCGCGCAGGCGTGCCAGATCGGGAGCCTCCTCGCTGCCTCCCTTCACGGCGTGATCCCGCGGGCCGCCAGACAGCGGCGCAGATCGGCCAGCCCGCGATAGACCAGGTTCTCCGCCCGCTTCGGGCTCCAGCTCAGCAGGCGCCCCACCTCGGGCACGCTGTGGCCCTGCAGGTGCAGCACCAGGGCCAGACGGCGCGGGCGCACCAGCGCGCGCAGGCACTCGCGAATGGCCCGCCCGACCTGGCGGCCGGACGAGAAGCTCTCGGGGTCGGGGATGGCGCTCGGCGGTCCGGCATCGTCGCTCTCGGAATCCAAGGGCAGCTCCCGGCGGCGGCGCTGGCGGCGGATCTCGTCCACCAGCGCGCTGTGCGCCGCCTTCCTCAGATAGAACGTCGAGAGCTGGACGGTCCCCTCACTTCTCCGCTGCAGGGCCAGCACCCGCAGCAGCACGGTCTGCACGAGATCCTCGGCGCGGCTCCCCAGCCAGCTCGGGCAGACCCGTGCCACCACCCTCCGGATGTCCGCCCGGAGCCGCGCATAGTCTTCCTCGCTGCGTGCGGCATGGACCTCGCCGTCGTCCCCGACGGGCTGGTCGGGAGGAGGCTCGTCCTGACCGTTGAGCGCCGACATGTGAGTCGTGGTTACCATGATTAGTTTAGCATACCCACGGGAGTGCCCGCCGGAGCGCGGCGCCTGCTCGGCTGCCGCGTTCCGGCGGGCGACTCGGTTGCCTGCGCAACGTGCTGCTACGTTGCGTCCTGGGCCGCCCGCGGCAGGAACGCCCGTAGGTTCTTGCTGAACTCGTCGGCGGGGAGCACGGCCACCAGCTCCTTCACCGCGTTGGCCGCGGCGTTGATAATTTTCGGATTGACGCCGCTCGCGGCCAAGGCAGGCAGGAGCACGACGATCGCCGCCCCGAACCAGGTGCCGCAGAAGTGCGCGCTGGGAGAGAACAACGTCACACAGGCGTGGTCGCCGCAGTTGACCCGCACCACCTGGACGTGGGTGAGCTGATTGCCGTACACGCCGAAGCCCCCCTGGTGGCCCTGGGCGTCTTGGCGGTTTTCGCTGGCGAACACGGCATAGCAGCCCGGGGGGATCTCGATCTCGGCGTGACCGCACTTCGTGGGGATGTCGCGATAGCTCTTGCCGCACCAGGTCACGGGCTTGCCTTCGCAGTCGACGATGTGCACGAACCACTGGATGTTGTCGCCGATCTGACAGGGATGGCCGATCTGGGTGATCCAAACGTTTAGAGTCGCCAAACTCATGGTCTTCTCCTTGGTGGTCGCGTGATCCACCCGGCGCCTGGCAGGCGATATCGCCGCCTGGTGCACAGATCAACGACGCGAGATGCGCGATCCCCTCAGGGAGCGGCGGCTCTGCCTCTGCGACACCGCACCGGCCCGGCGCTGCCGTCGCCAGGATCGGCTACTCTGGTGTGCATGAAACTCCTGCGGCGCGGCCCCCTCGGCGTGGCGGCTTCCCTTCTCCTGCTCCTGCTCCTCCTTCCGGACGCGCCTGCCCCCGCCGCGGCAAGCGGGTCCGCCAGCCAAGCCGCGGCCGGCGCCGAGCGGTCCCTGGTGGTCGCCCGGGACGTGATGGTGCCGATGCGCGACGGCGTCCGTCTCGCCTGCGACGTCTATCTCCCGGGCAGCGGCGGCGCGGCGCTCGCCGGCAGGTTCCCCGTCGTGCTCGAGCGCACGCCGTACGGCAAGGACGACAGCGGCTGGCCCAAGGACTTCGTGCGCCATGGCTACGCCGCGGTGGTCCAGGACACCCGCGGCCGCTTCGCCTCGGAAGGGCGCTTCCATGCCATGCGCGACGACGTCGCCGACGGCTATGACACGGCGCAATGGATCGGCGCCCAGCCTTGGTGCGACGGGCACATCGGCACCGTCGGCACCTCCTATCCCGGCGGCACCCAGCATTCCCTGGCGATCTCGGGAGCGCCCTACCTCAGCGCCATGGTGCCGATCGACGCGGCGTCCAACACCGGGCGCTGGGGTCTGCGCCACGACGGCGCTTTCGAGATGCGCTTCCTGAACTGGGTGTTCAACATCGCCGGGCCCGAGGGGAGCAAGGAGAGCGCCGACCCGGCCACCCGGGCGGCGCTCAAGCAGCTCGGCGAAGCGGTGCGCGAGTATGCGAAGGGCATGCCGCTGCGGCGCGGCATGACGCCGCTCAAGCTGCTGCCCGACTACGAGGACTGGCTGATCACCATCATGACCCACTCGGATTACGACCAGTACTGGCGCGATTCGGGCATCAGCGTGATCGATCACATCGCGGAATACAAGGACGTGCCGGTCTATCACGTCACCGGCTGGTACGACTCGTGGTCCGGACCGGTGGCGAACCTTTCCTATCCGCGGCTGCGCCAGGCCAAGAAGAGCCTGCAGCGGCTGCTGATCGGACCCTGGGTGCACGGCGGCCAGGAGCAGAGCTTCGCCGGCGAAGCCGAGTTCGGACCGGCGGCGGCGATCGATTGGCTCGATCTTCATCTGCGGTGGTTCGATCGCTGGCTCAAGGGCGAGCAGAACGGCGTCGACCGCGAGCGGCCGGTGCGCATCTTCGTGATGGGCGGCGGCGACGGCCACAAGACGCCGGAGGGACGCATCTTCGTCGGCGGCGCCTGGCGCGACGAGGACGAATGGCCGCTGGCGCGCGCCGTCGATACCTCCTACTACCTGCACGCCGACGGCTCGCTCGGCCCGCTGCGGCCGGTTGCCGGCGAGCCGACCCGCTACCAGGCCGATCCCGCGCACCCGGTGCCGACGCTGGGCGGCAACATCTCCTCGGCCGGACCGCTGGAGCTCAACGGCGCCGTGGATCAGCGCTGCCGCCCGACCGAGTGGGCGTGCGAGGACTCCCGCCCGCTGTCGGCGCGCCGGGACGTCGTGGTCTTCGAGACGCCGCCCCTGGCCGAGGACCGCGAGGTCACCGGCCGGCTGATCGTCCAGCTCTACGTCTCCTCGTCGGCGCCGGACACCGACTTCACCGCCAAGCTGATCGACGTCTACCCGCCCAGCGCCGACTTTCCGGCCGGCTTCGACCTCAACATCGGCGACGGCATCACGCGCGCCCGTTATCGCGACTCGCTCGCGACACCCGCGCCGCTCGTCCCCGGCAGGGTCTATCCCCTGACGGTCGAGATGTATCCCACCTCGGTGCTGTTCAAGAAAGGACACCGCATCCGGCTCGACGTCGCCAGCAGCAACTTCCCGCGCTTCGACGTCAACCCCAATACCGGCGAACCGCTGGGCCTGAACCGGCGCACCGCGGTCGCGGACAACGCCATCTGGCACGACCCCGGGCACCCCTCCCGCCTGGTGCTGCCCATCGTCCCGCCGGCGCCCGGGCGCTGAACGCCAGCGTGCCCTACCCTCTTCTCTCCTGCGAGGCGATCGGCAAGGCCTACGGTGCGCGGCCGCTGTTCGCCGACCTGTCGCTGAGCCTCGGCGAGGGCGACCGGGTGGGGCTGATCGGCCCCAACGGCTGTGGCAAGTCGACGCTGCTGCGCATCCTGGCCGGCCGCGAGGAGCCGGACCACGGCAGCCGCTCGGTGCGGCGGCTGCTGCGCGTCGGCTATGTGGAGCAGGACCCGGTGCTGGCCGAGGACCGGACCGTCGTTGCCGTGGTGCGCGAGGCATTGGCGGCGCCGCGGCCGGGCGAGGGCTCGCCGTTCGAGCCCCACGAGCTCGAGCACCGCGCCGGCGCGGCGCTGTCGCGCGCCGGCTTCGCCGATCCGGAGCAGGCGGTGGCGGCGCTCTCGGGCGGCTGGCGCAAGCGGCTGGCGATCGCCCGCGAGCTGGTGCGCGAGCCCGACGTGCTGCTGCTCGACGAGCCCACCAATCACCTCGACATGGAAGGGGTGCTGTGGCTCGAAGGGCTGCTGCGGTCGGCGCCGCTGGCCTACCTGGCGGTGAGCCACGACCGCAACTTCCTCGAGAACGTGGCGGCGCGCATGCTGGAGCTCAACCCGGTCTACCCGCGGGGGCTGCTCGAGGCCGCTGGCCGCTACAGCGATTTCCTGCTGCTGCGCGACGAGGTGCTGAGCCAGCAGGTGGAATACCAGGCCACCCTGGCCAACAAGGTTCGCCGCGAGATCGAGTGGCTGCGCCAGGGCGCCAAGGCGCGCAGCACCAAGGCCAAGGCGCGCATTGCCGAGGCCGGCCGCCTGACGCTGGAGCTGGCGGCGGCCCGGGAGCGGACGGTCGAGCGCACCGCCGGCATCGAGCTCACCGCCTCCGGACGCAAGACCAAGCAGCTGCTGGTGGCGACCGGCCTGGTCAAGGAGCTGGGCGGCCGCCGGGTGCTCGACGGCGTCAGCCTGTCGCTGGCTCCCGGGCAGCGGCTCGGCCTGCTGGGGCCCAACGGCAGCGGCAAGACGACGCTGCTCGGGCTCCTGGCAGGCAGCCTGGACCCTGACGGGGGCACCCTCGAGCGGGCGCCGGCGCTGCGCGTCGTGCGCTTCGAGCAGGACCGCGGCTCGCTCGACCCCGAGGCGAGCCTGCGGCGCGCCCTGGCGCCGGCGGGCGACACCGTCGTTTACCGCGACCAGGCCCTGCACGTCGCCGCCTGGGCGCGGCGCTTCCTGTTCCGCGGCGATCAGCTCGACGTGCCGGTCGGCCGCCTCTCCGGCGGCGAGCAGGCGCGCATCCTGATCGCCCGCCTGATGCTGCAGCCCGCCGACCTGCTGCTGCTCGACGAGCCGACCAACGATCTCGACATCCCCACGCTCGAGGTGCTGGAAGAGAGCCTGGCCGACTTTCCCGGCAGCCTGGTGCTGGTCACCCACGACCGCCTGCTGCTCGACCAGGTGGCGACCCGGATCCTGGCCCTGGATGGCGCGGGTCACGCCACGCCCTATGCCGACTATGCGCAGTGGGAAGCGTCGCGCAAGGCCGCCGGCGCGGGCACCGGCCGGCCGGCCGCGCCCGCCGGCGCCGGCGGTGCGGTCGCCGCGCGAACCGCGCGCCCTGCGCACCCTGCGGACATCGCAAACGGTGCCAGGGGCGCCAGGGGCGCCGCCGGCGGGTCGCCGCCGCGCCTCTCCTTTCGCGAGCGCCGCGAGTGGGACGCGATGGAGGGTGCCATCCTCGCCGCCGAGGAGACCCTGGCCGCCCGGCAGCAGGCGGTCCTCGATCCCGTCGTCGCCACCGACGCCGCGGTCCTCGCCGAGCGCTGCCAGGCGTTGGAGGAGGCCCGCCTCGAGGTCGAGCGGCTCTACGCCCGCTGGGCGGAGCTCGAGGCGAAGCTGGCCTGAGGCCTGCGGCCGAGGCCTGAGGCTGAGTACCCTGAGGCTCGGCCGCGGAGCCTACTTCACCGCCAGCTGCGGCGGGGCCGGGAGCTCGGCGGCGCTCCAGCCGCCGCCCAGGGCTTCGATCAGCTGCACCGTCGCCGTCATCTGCTGGGTGCGCAGGTTGAGCGCCGCCTGCTCGTTGCTCAGCACCGTGGTCTGGGCGGTGATGACGTTCAGGTAGGGGTCGATTCCCAGCCGGTAGCGGTCGGTGGCGACCTTGAGCTGGCGCTGCGCCGACTTGACCGCCGCGTCCTGCTGGCCGACCTCGATGGTCAGCAGGCGCAGCGACGCCAGGTTGTCCTCCACCTGCTGGAAGGCGGTCAGGACCGTCTGGCGGTAGTTGGCCACCGTCTGGTCGTAGGACGCCTTGAACTGCTCGACCGTGGCCCGGCGCAGCCCGCCTTCGAACAGGGTCTCTGCCAGCGCCGGACCGAGCGACCAGAAACGCGCCGGCCAGGTCAGCCAGCTGGCCAGGCTGTTGCTCTCGAAACCCGCCGTGGCGCTGAGCGTGAGATTGGGAAAGAACGCCGCCCTGGCGACGCCGATCTGGGCGTTCGCCTGGGCCACCAGGCGCTCGCTGGCGGCGACGTCGGGCCGCCGCTCCAGCACCTCCGACGGCACGCCGAGCGGCACGGCGGGCGGGTTGGCCGCGAGCTGCTTCACCGGCAACGAGAAGCTCGGCGCCGGCTCGCCGACCAGCTGGGCGATGGCGTGCTCGAGTTGCGCGCGCAGGATGCCGGAGCCGGTGGCCTGTGCCTCGGTGGCTTCGAGCTGCGTCTCGGCCTGCGCCACCGCCTCGTCCGAATCGATGCCGGTCTCGTAGAGCGCCCGCGTCAGCTCGAGCGACTCGCGGTAGGCCACCACCGTCGAGTCCAGCAGCTGCTTGAGCGTGTCCTGGCCGCGCAGCTGGAAGTAGTCGACCGCCAGCTCCGCCTGCATGGTCAGCCGCACGTTGGCAAGGTCGGCGGCGCTGGCCTGCGCCGCGGCGACGTCCCCGGCCACGGTGTTGCGCACCTTGCCCCAGAGGTCGGGAGCCCAGGTGGCGTCGAAAGGCAGGTCGTAGGTGGTGACCCGCGAGCCGCTCGCCGACACCGACCGCACCGCCGGCTGCCGGGCGACGTTGATGGACGGGCTGCTGGTGACCGTCGGGAAATACTGCGCCCGCGCCTCCTTGACGATCGCGCGCGCCGCCAGGAAGCCGTTGAAGGCGGCGGCGACGTTTTGATTCGAGAGGTTGACCCGCTGCTCGAGCGCGTCGAGCTCCGGATCGCCGAACATCTCCCACCAGCTGCCGCGCAGCGCGTCGTCCTTGGGCTGCGCCGCCTTCCAGCCCGCGGTCTCCTTGATCGTTTCGGGGGTGAGCTCCTTGTAGCTGGCGGGGGCCCGCGTTGCCGGCGTCTGATACTTCGGACCGACGCTGCAGGCGCCGGCCAGCAGGCCGCCGGCAAGCGACCCCACCAGCCAGGCGATCCCCGAGGCACTACCGCTGATGCGAACCATACGCCGTCTCCTGGACGATCCTGCCGCTCCGCCGCCGGTTCCGCACCCGTTCGCGCCAGAGCCGCAGGCGCTCGAGGTAGAGATAGACCACGGGCGTGGTGTAGAGGGTCAGCATCTGGCTGGCGATCAGGCCGCCGACGATGGTGATGCCGAGCGGCCGCCGCAGCTCCGCGCCGGTGCCGGTGCCGAGGGCCAGCGGCAGGGCGCCCAGCAGCGCCGCCATGGTGGTCATCAGGATCGGCCGGAAGCGCAGCAGCGACGCCTGGCGGATGGCGTCGATGGGTTTGGCCCCATCGTTGCGCTCCGCCGCGATGGCGAAGTCCACCATCAGGATGCCGTTTTTCTTGACGATGCCGATCAGCAGCACGATGCCGATGAGCGCGATCACGCTCAGGTCGGTCTTGAAGAACATCAGCGCCAGCACCGCGCCGACGCCGGCCGACGGCAGCGTCGACAGGATGGTGATCGGATGGATGTAGCTCTCGTAGAGGATGCCGAGCACGATGTAGACCGCGATCAGCGCCGCCGCGATCAGGTAGGGCTCGGTGGCGAGCGACGCCTGATAGGCCTGCAGCGTCCCCGAGAACAGACCATGGATGGTCGGCGGCAGGCCGATCCGATCCTGCATGTCGTTGATCTCCCGGGTGGCGTCGCTCAGCGCCAGACCGGGCGCCAGGTTGAACGACACCGTCACCGACGGGAACAGGCCCTGGTGATTGACGCCGAGGGGCGCCGTCCGCGGCTCGAAGTGAGCGATGGCGCCGAGCGGCACCACCTTGCCGCCGGCGGCGCGCACGTAGATCTGGTTCAGACCCTCCGGCGACTGCCAGTAGCGCGGCGCCACCTCCATCACCACGAAGTACTGGTTGAGCGCCGTGTACATGGTGGACACCGGCGCCTGGCCGAAAGCGTCGTACAGCGTGCTGTCGATGGTCTGCGGCGTGATGCCCAGGCGTGCCGCGGTCTTGCGGTCATAGACCAGCATGGCTTCGAGGCCGCTGTTCTGCTGGTTGGTGTTGACGTCGGTGAAGCCGAGGAGCTTTTTCATCTCCTTGAGCAGGGTCGGTCCCCAGGCCACCAGGTCCTGCACGTTGTCGCACTGGATGGTGTACTGATACTGGGCGTTGCTCTGCCGCCCGCCGACGCGCAGGTCCTGCCCCGCCTGCAGGAAGACCGTCGCACCGGGCAGCGAGGTCAGCTTCGGGCGCAGCCGGTTGATGATCTGGCCAGCGTTGAGCTTGCGCTGGTTGAGCGGCTTCAGCCCGATGTAGACCGAGCCCGAGTTGACCGAGCCGCCGCCGCCGGTGAAGGCCATGACGTCGCTGATCGCGGGATCCCCCTTGATCAGGTTGACGAACTTCTGGGTCAGCGACTGCATGGCCTGGTAGGAGATGTCCTGGGCGCCCTGGATGCCGCCGTGAATGGTGCCGTTGTCCTGCTGCGGGAAGAACCCCTTGGGCACGGCGCGGATCAGGAAGACGTTCAACACGATGGTGATCAGCAGCACGGCGAGGGTGAACGGCTGGTGCCGCAGCACCCACCCCAGGGTGCGTTCGTAGAACCGCAGCATCCGCTCGAAGAACCATTCGCTCGCCCGGTAGAGCCGGCCATGGCGCTCCTGCCGCTGATGCTTGAGCAGCTTGGCGCACATCATCGGCGTCGTGGTCAGCGACACCACCATCGACACCAGGATCGCCACCGAGAGGGTGACCGCGAACTCCCGGAACAGGCGGCCGACGATGCCGCCCATCAACAGCACCGGGATGAACACGGCGATCAGCGACAGGCTGATCGAGATCACGGTGAAGCCGATCTCGCGGGCGCCCTTGAGGGCCGCCGTGAGGGGATCCATCCCCTGCTCGAGGTAACGCGAGACGTTCTCGATCACCACGATCGCGTCGTCGACCACGAAGCCGGTGGAGATGGTGAGCGCCATCAGCGAGAGGTTGTCGAGGCTGTAGTGGCACAGGTACATGACGCCGAAGGTGCCGATCAGCGACACCGGCACCGCGACGCTGGGGATCAGCGTGGCGCGCCAGTTGCGGAGGAAGGCGAAGACCACCAGGATCACCAGGCAGATCGAGACCACCAGCGTCACCTCGACGTCATGCACCGAGGCGCGGATGGTGGTGGTGCGGTCGAGGACCACGTGCAGCTCGACCGCCGCCGGCACCGAGGCCTTGAGCGCCGGCAGCTCGGCGCGGATGCGGTCCACGGTGTCGATGATGTTGGCGCCGGGCTGCCGGTTGATGATCACCAGCACCGAGGGCTTGCCGTCCACGAAGCCGGCGGCGCGGATGTTCTGCACCCCGTCCTGCACGTCGGCGACGTCGGAGAGCTTGATCGCGGCGCCGCTGTGATAGCCGACGATCAGCGGCCGGTAGTCCACCGCCTTGAGCAGCTGGTCGTTGGCCAGGATGTCGGCGGTCACCTGACCGTCCGCCAGCTGGCCCTTGGGGACGTTGGCGTTTTGCGCCTTGAGCATCCCGGCGACGTCCGGCAGGCCGAGGCCGTAGCTGTTGAGCTGGGTGGGATTGACCTCGACGCGCACCGACGGCAGCGAGCTGCCGCCGACGTTCACCTGGCCGACGCCGGGCACCTGCGACAGCCGCTGCTGCAGGATGGTCGAGGCCGCGTCGTAGAGCGCGCCGCGGTCGTAGATCGAGGAGGTCAGGGCCAGGATCATGATCGGCGCATCGGCCGGATTGACCTTGCGATAGGTCGGGTTCGACGGTAGGTTGGCCGGCAGGTAGCTGCGGGCCGCGTTGATCGCCGCCTGCACGTCGCGCGCCGCGCCGTCGATGTTGCGGTCGAGGTCGAACTGCAGCGTCACCGAGGCCGAGCCGAGCGAGCTCGACGAGGTCATCTCGGTGACGCTGGCGATGCGGCCAAACTGCCGTTCGAGCGGCGCCGCCACCGACGACGCCATCACCTCCGGGCTGGCTCCCGGCAGGCTCGCCGACACCGAGATGGTCGGGAAGTCGATCTGCGGCAGCGGCGAGACCGGCAGGAAGAAGAAAGCCACCATGCCGGCGAGCGCGATCGCCACCGTCAGCAGCGTGGTGGCGACCGGACGGTGGATGAACGGCGCCGAGAGGTTCATGGCTGCTCCACCGGCACCGCGACCGTGCTGCCGCGGCTGGCGTGGGCGCCCGAGAAGCGCAGCGCCAGCCGGTCGAAGAAAAGGTAGACCACCGGCGTCGTGTACAGCGTCAGCACCTGGCTGACCAGCAGGCCGCCGACCATCGAGATGCCGAGCGGCCGGCGCAGCTCCGAGCCCATGCCGCTGCCCAGGGCCAGCGGCAGGCCGGCCAGCAGCGCCGCCATGGTGGTCATCATGATCGGGCGGAAGCGCAGCAGGCACGCCTGGAAGATCGCCTCCTCCGAGCTCTTGCCCTCCTTGCGCTCGGCGTCGAGCGCGAAGTCGACCATCATGATGCCGTTTTTCTTGACGATGCCGATCAGCAGGATGATGCCGATCAGCGCCACCACGCTCAGCTCCGACCCGGTCAGCAGCAGGGCCAGGCAGGCGCCGACGCCGGCCGAGGGCAGGGTCGAGAGGATGGTGAGCGGATGGATGTAGCTCTCGTAGAGCACGCCGAGCACGATGTAGACGGTGATCAGCGCCGCCAGGATCAGCAGCGGCTCGTTGGCCAGCGAGGTCCGGAAGGAGGCGGCGGTGCCCTGGAAAGCCGCCTGGATGCTGAGCGGCATGCCGATCTGCTGCTGCGCCCGCTCGATCGCCTTGGTGGCATCGCCCAGCGATGCGTCCGGCGACAGATTGAAGGAGATCGTCACCACCGGGAACTGGCCCTGGTGGTTGATGGCGAGCGACGCGCTGCGCGGCGCGAAATGAGTGAAGGCGCTGAGCGGCACCGCCGCGCCGTTGGCCGCGCCGACCGCGCCGGGCAGGGCGGAGCCCTGCGACGCCGTGGCCGTCGGGCCGGTGAGGCCGCCGGAGGCACCGGCCCCGGCGCTGGTGGCGGTGATCAGCGAGCCGCCGGCGCTCCCCGCCGCCCCGGCGCCCGTCCCGCCGGCGCTGGTCGCCGTCGCCGACGTTGCCGATGTTGGCGAGCTCCCGCCGGTCCCCGGCGCCGCTCCCGCCGCCGAGGCGGAACGGACGTAGATGTCGTGCAGCTTGTCCGGGTTGCGCTGGAAGGACGGCATCGCCTCGAGCACCACGTGGTACTGATTGAGCTGTGTGTAGAGCGTCGAGACCTGCCGCTGGCCGAAGGCGTCGTAGAGGGTCTGATCGATCATCTGCGGCGAGATCCCCATGCGCGACGCGGTCAGGCGATCGATCACCAGCGTCGCCGCCAGCCCGGCGGTCTGCTGGTCGGTGGCCACGTCGACCAGCTCGGGCAGGGTCTTGAGCTTCGCCACCAGCTTGCCGGTCCATTCGTTCAGCTCGTCCGGGTTGGCATCTTCGAGGGTGTACTGGAACTGCGTCCGGCTGACCCGGTCCTCGACCGTCAGGTCCTGCACCGGCTGCATGTAGAGCGTGATGTCGGGGACGTCCGCCAGCTTGTCCTGCAGGCGGCGGATGACGTCGGAGGCGTTGCCCTGGCGGTTTTCGAGCGGCTTGAGGTTGATCAGGATGCGGCCGCTGTTGAGAGTGGTGTTGGTGCCGTCGACGCCGATGAAGGAGGACAGGCTCTCGACCGCCGGATCGGCGAGGATCACCTTGGTCAGCTCCTGCTGCCGCCGCGCCATCGCCGGGAAGGACACGCTCTGCGACGCCTGCGAGATGCCCTGGATGATGCCGGTGTCCTGCACCGGGAAGAAGCCCTTCGGCACCACCATGTAGAGGAGGATGGTGAGCACCAGGGTACCGGCGGCCACCAGCAGGGTCATCGTCTGATGCCGCAGCACCCAGCGCAGGGTGCGGCCGTAGAACGCGATGATGCTCTCGAACGCCCTCTCCGAGGCCTGGAACAGGCGGCCCTGCTGCGCCTGCGGCCGGTGGCGCAGGATGCGCGAGCACATCATCGGCGTCAGCGTCAGGGAAACCACCGCCGAGACCAGGATGGTGACGCTGAGGGTGATCGCGAACTCGCGGAACAGACGGCCGACGATGTCGCCCATGAACAGCAGCGGGATCAGCACCGCGATCAGCGAGATGGTCAGCGAGACGATGGTGAAGCCGATCTGCTCGGCCCCCTTGAGGGCGGCGGCGAGCGGCGCCTCGCCCTCTTCGATGTAGCGCACGATGTTCTCGATCATCACGATGGCGTCGTCGACCACGAAGCCGGTCGAGATGGTCAGCGCCATGATGGTCAGGTTGTTGAGGCTGTAGCCGCAGAGATACATCACGCCGAAGGTGCCGACCAGCGACAGCGGCACGGCGACGCTGGGGATGATGGTCGCCGCGACGTTGCGCAGGAAGAGGAAGATCACCATCACCACCAGCGCGATGGTCAGCAGCAGCTCGAACCTGGCGTCCCGCACCGAGGCGCGGATGGTGGTGGTGCGGTCGGTCAGCACCGAGACCTGGACCGAGGCCGGCAGGTTGCTTTCCAGGCGCGGCAGCAGGTTCTTGACCCGGTCCACGACCTGGATGATGTTGGCGCCGGGCTGGCGCTGGATGTTGACGATGACCGCCGGGACGTTGTTCATCCAGGCCGCCTGCTTGGTGTTCTCGACGCTGTCGACGATGTTGGCGATGTCGGGCAGCATCACCGGCGCGCCGTTGTGATAGGCGACGACCACGTCGCGGAAGGACTGGCTGTTGAGCAGCTGGTCGTTGGCGTCGATCTGGTAGGCCTGCTGCGGACCGTCGAAGTTGCCCTTGGCCAGGTTGAGGCTGGTCTGCTGCAGCGCCGTGCGCACGTCCTCGAGGTTGATGCCGTAGGCCGACAGCGCCGTCGGGTTCACCTGTACGCGCACGGCGGGTTTCTGGCCGCCGCTGATGCTCACCAGGCCGACGCCCGGCAGCTGCGCGATCTTCTGCGAGAAGCGGGTGTCCGCGAGGTCCTCGACCTGCGACAGCGGCACCGACTTCGAGGTCAGCGCCAGGGTCAGGATCGGCGCGTCGGCGGGGTTGGTCTTGCTGTAGACCGGCGGCGCCGGCAGATCCGCCGGCAGGAAGCTGCCCGAGGCGTTGATCGAGGCCTGCACCTCCTGCTCGGCGACGTCGATGTTGAGGTCGAGCGAGAACTGCAGCACGATGACCGAGCTGCCGTCGGAGCTGGTCGAGGTCATCTGGTTGAGACCGGGGACCTGGCCGAACTGGCGCTCGAGCGGCGCGGTGACGGCCGACGCGATGACGTCGGGGCTGGCGCCGGGATAGAACGTCACCACCTGGATCGTCGGGTAGTCCACCTCCGGCAGGGCCGAGACCGGCAGCTGGGTGTAGCCGACGGCGCCGGCCAGGAGGATCGCCGCCATCAGCAGCGCCGTGGCGACCGGGCGCAGGATGAACGGCCGCGACGGGCCGCTCATTGGCTGCTTCCCCCGTCCGTTGGCTGCTGGCGGCGGTGGCCGCCCCGCTTCTGTCCCGGCTTGCCGCCGGGGCCCGCGCCTGCCGCGCCGCCGGCTTTTCCCGGGCTGCCCGGGCCGCCCGGCCGGCCGGCGGCGGTCACCTTGACGCCGTCCTGCAGCTTGTCGAAGCCGTTGACCGCCACCACCTCGCCCGGCACGATGCCGGTCACCGCCGTGACGTTGCCTTCGGTGGTGCCGACCGTGACCGGGCGCGTCTCGGCCGTCTGGTCGGGCTTTATGGCGTAGACGAAGGCGCCCTGGGCGTTGCGCTGGATTGCCGCGGTGGGCACCAGGGTGGCGCCCTGCTGGGTGCTCACCAGCAGCCGGGCGTTGACGAACTGGCTGGGGAACAGCGCGCCGTCCTGGTTGGGGAAGATCGCCTTCAGCTTGACGGTGCCGGTGGTGGTGTCGATGAGGTTGTCGAAGGTGAGCAAGGTGCCCGAGGCGATCTTCTTCTGCTGCGTGCGGTCGAAGGCATCGACCGCCACCTGGTGCCCCTGCCGCAGCTGCTCCTGGATCTGCGGCAGGCTGTCCTCGGCGATGCTCGAGACGACGGTGATCGGCTGCAGCTGGGCGATGACCACCAGGCCGGTGGTGCTGTTGGCGAGGACGATGTTGCCCGGGTCCACGAGGCGCAGGCCGACACGCCCGTCGATCGGCGAGGTGATGGTGCAGTACTGCAGGTTCACCCTGGCGCTCTCCACCAGGCCGCGGTCGTTCTTGACCGTGCCCTCGTCCTGCAGCACGACCTTCTCCTGGTCCTCCAGCTGCTGGCCGGCGATGGCGTTGCGGGCGCTGGCCGCCTTGTAGCGCGCCAGGTCGATGCGGGCCTCGTCCAGCAGCGCCTGGTCATGGTCCAGCTGCCCCTCTGCCTGGGTCAGGGCCGCCTGATAAGGCCGCGGGTCGACGGTCAGCAGCAGATCGCCCTTGTGGACCATCTGCCCCTCGCGGTAGTTGACGGTCAGGATCTGCCCCTGCGCTCGGCTGGTGACCGTCACCGTGTTGACCGGGGTGACGATGCCCAGGGCGGTGATGTAGGCGTCGATCGAGCCCGTGGTCGCCGGCGCGGTGACCACCGGCACGGCGCGGGGAGCGCCCGCCCCGCGGCCGCTCTTGGCCGAACCTTCCGGGGCGGCCCGATGGGAGAAGTAGAACCAGGCTGCCAGGACCACCACTACCGGCAGCAGCCACCACCAGCGGCGGGCGTGTCCCTGGGGACGTTGGTTGGGGTCCGCGTCCGGTTCCTGCGAGCCGGCGGGAACGGCCGTATGCGAAGTCTCGTCGGGCATGTCGGTCCTCTGTCACCCATTCCTGGCGGCCATCGGCTGCAACGCCGCCCTCTGCCTCGCTGTTTGGCTAAGGATCAGGCGATCCCGGATCGCCTCGCGGTGCAAAGCGTGGAAGCTCGAGGGCGCGGGCGCGCGGTGTTCTCCGGCGTTCCGGCCCGCCGGCTGGCCGAGTTGCCGGGTCCGCACCTTCGGCGTGGGGACGCCGCCGGCATCCCCGGGCAGCAAGACGGCGGCCGGCCGGCGAAGGTTACGAGGGGCTCGCGGCTCGTGGCGTGCGGCCGGCAAGTCGGGCTAGCCGGCCGAACCGCACTTCTTGCACCTCGGCTGCGAGGTGCACGGCGAGATGGCCTCGGCCTCGAAGCCGCCCTGCGCATCACGCAGACGCGGCGGCACCAGCTGCCGCAAGGTCTCCCGGGTAAGCACCAGCGGCTGCTTCAGCTTCTTCGCTTTCCTCACGGCTCCGCCTTTCTCCAAGCACCGGTTTCCAAGCGCCGAAAGCGTAACACACGCCCTACGGGCGCCATCCTCCCCAGAGAGGATTTTTTGGCCCCCCAATATCCTCCCTAGAGAGGATATACAGCAGAGTCGCAAACCTCTAATGTCGAATCTCAACCCATAAGGTGGCGTTGAAGCTTGCCGCAGGCGCCCCACAGTGAGGCGCGCCGCCCGCCCGTCGCGGGTCGGCTGCGGCTCGCCGCCCATGGAAGAGCGAGGCTGCCATCGGGCGCCTCGAGGAGATCGAGCATGAGAGATTCGAACAATCCGTCGGCGAAGGGATGGGCGATGGCAGCGCGCTGCCTGACGGCGGCCGCGCTGGTCGTTGTGGCGCTTGGGCTCCTGGCCGCGCCGGCCGCGGCCGACCCCGTCGAGCAAACCCCGGTCATCAACACCACGGTCGACCAGAACCTCGGTGACTGCAGCATCACCTGCTCGCTGCGCGACGCCGTGTTCCTCTCCAGCCCGGGCGACACCCTCGCGGTGCCGGCCGGGCACTACGTCCTGACGCTGGGCGACATCGCCATCAACCAGAGCCTGACCCTGGCGGGCGCCGGTGCCCGGACCACCGTCATCGACGGTAACAACACGAGCGGCGGGGACACGGGCGGTATCTTCAACATGACCGGCGCCATCAGCGTCGAGCTCGACGACGTTTCGCTCGTCAACGGCGTTGCCAATCAACAGGGCGGCGCGATCAGCGCCTTTGGCCTATCAGCTTCTCCCCTGGCGCTCACCATTCGCCGCTGCACGATCGCCAACAATCAGGTCACCGGGGGCCAGGCGGGAGGCATTGCCTTGATCTTCGGCACCCTGGACCTCGAGGACAGCACGGTCAGCAACAACAGCACTTTCCCGTTGGGCGGCTCCGCGCTCTTCACCGACGTGGTGACAGGATCGATCGTCAACAGCACTTTGACCGGCAACAGCGGGCCCTCGTTCGCCAACGGTTCCGTGGTGCTCATCAGCTCCACGATGAGCCTCACCAACAACACGATCACGGCAAATCCGGGCGGCAAGGGGCTGCGCGTCTTCTTCTCGCCGCTCACCCTGAGCAACAACATCATCGCCGGAAATCCGGGTGGAGATTGCCAGTTCACCAGCTCTCCGGCCGTCACCGACCACAACATTGACAGCGACAACTCCTGCGGCCTGACCGGCCCCGGCGACCTGCCCGGGGTCAACCCGCTGCTCGGTCCGCTCGCCAACAACGGCGGCATGACCGACACCCAGGCGCTGCTCGCCGGCAGCCCGGCCATCGACGCCGGCAACAACGCCACCTGCCCGCCGACCGATCAGCGCGGCATCTCCCGGCCGCAGGGTCCGGCCTGCGACATCGGCGCCTACGAGGTCACGCACCTCGACTGCTCGCATGCCACGGCCAGCCCGAACCTGCTCTGGCCGCCCAACAACAAGTTCGTCGCCATCCAGATCTCGGGCATCCCGGACCCGGGCGGCCCGGCGGCGGCGATCACGGTCACCAGCATCTTCCAGGATGAGCCGGTCACCAAGGGTCCGGACGCCACGGGCGTCGGCACCTCGACCCCCTCGGTGCGAGCCCAGCGCGACGGCGGCGGCGACGGCCGCGTTTACCACCTCTTCTTCACCGCCAGCGCCAACGGCGGCAGCTGCATGGGGGCGGTGACGGTCGGCGTGCCCCACGACCAGGGCCCCAACGGCGGCCCGGTGGACGAGGGTCCGCTCTTCGACTCGACGCAGCCGTAGCAAAGCCTCTCTCGGACGCGGCGCGGGGCCCCGGCCCGCGCCGCGCGCCTCCGGCATTGGATACAATCGTCGGCGATGGGTTCAGAAACGTCTCAGCCGAAGGGCGCCACGGCACGAGAGAGCGACATTCCGGCGGAGTGGCTGGCCGAGTTCGAGGCCGCTGCCGGCCGGCCGCTGCCGACCCGCTTTCGCTACGCCTTCATCCACACCTACAAGCCGGTGCTCGACGACGAGCCGTTTCGTGCCTTCGACACCACCGCCGAGTACCGCCGCTGGTGCGAGGAGAACCTGCCGGACTGGTTGGGATATGGGCGCGTTTGAGTACCGGCAGGCCGAGGAGATCCGTGACGCTTTCTCCCGCCATGGCGTGCGCTATCTCTTCATCGGCAAATCCGGCGCGATCCTCCTCGGCTTCCCCGACACCACGCAGGACGCCGACCTCTTCGTGGAGAAGAGTCCCGACAACGGCCGGGCCATCGTCGCTTCCCTGCGCCAACTGGGTTTCGCCCTTGACGATGAGCAGGCAGCTCAGATCGAGGCAGGCAAGGACTTCGTGCAGCTCAAGAACGGGCCTTTCGACCTCGACCTCGTCTTCGCCCCAGACGGCATCGAGCGTTTCGCAGACGCCTGGCGGCGGCGTGTAGAGGTCGAGGGCTTCTTCGTCTGCCACCTCGACGACATCATTGCCAGCAAGGAAGCGAGCGGCCGCGCGAAGGACCGCGAGTCTCTACCTCGGCTGCGGTCGTTCCGCGAGTACTGGCAGCGGCGGCAGGGCCGCCCTTGACGCAGTGTGGCTCTGCTCGGCCAACGTGGCGCGAGGCCGCCCGCGGCGTCGGGGGTGTTTCGCGATTCATTCTGTGCGAAAATTGACTCACGGTTCTTGACGGCGTCGCGGCGCAGGTCCCCGGTCCGGCCCGGGTTGGCGCCAGCAGCTGCCGCCAAGGTGTCGTGATCAAAATGCGCTCGCTGAATGGGTCGAGGCTTGCTACCGAGCTGGCGCTGGCGGCTGCCGGCTGGTTCGCCGCGCTCGGTGTCAGCATCGGCGCTGGCGTTGCCGCGCCGTCACCATCTGCTGCCACGAGCGATCAGGCCTTGAAGATCACGGGCCGCATCGAGCTGCCGGCGGGCGCGGCTCGCCTGGGCGCGCCGCCGGGCGCGCCGGGTGTCGAGATCCAGCTCCATCCGGCGGTCGAGGATTTTGCTGCGGCGGCCCGGCAACTCGCCGGCCAGCCCCCGGCGCCGCCGCTCGCCGCGGTCCATCCGGACGGCGCCGGTGCCTTCGTCCTCGCGGCACCGGGCCCTGGCTGCTACCGGGTGAGCGTTCGCGCCCCGGGTTACCTCCCCATCGATCTCGTGCTGGCGCCGCTGTTCGAGGACCGGGAGCTGCCGCCCGCCCGCCTGACGGCCGCCGCACCGCTCACCGCCAGAGCGGTCGGACCCCGCGGCGAGGCGCTGGCCGGGATCCGCCTGGTGCTGCACGAATCGGGCTGGCAGCAAGGCGCGACGCCGGCGCAGGTGCCGGCCTGGCAGCCGGCGGAGCGCTCCGGCACGACCGGCCCGGATGGTCACCTCGATTTGCCGCTGGCGGCAGCGGAGAGGCCCGCGCTCACCGTGTACGATCCCCGTTTCCTCGGCGCCTCCATGGTGGTGCCGGAGCCGCCGCCACCGGCGGGCAAGAGCGGCCGCCGCGAAGTCATCCTGCGATTGGCGCCGCATCCGGCGCTGATGGTCGAGGCCCGCGGCCCGGACGGCCGCCCGGCCGGCGGCGCCCTGCTCCGGATCGGCGGCCGGCCGGTCGCGCTCGCCGGCGACGACGGCCGCTGGGCGCTCTCCTTTGCCGGCTCCGAGGCGACCTCGTGGCTGGGATCGCCAAGCGTCGAGAGCCCGGACGGCGAGCTGGTGGGAGAAATCGCCTGGTCGAAAACGCGAGGGGGGATTGCACGCGGCCATGGGACCGGTCAGGCCCGCGAGCGCCGACCTCCAGGCGGGCCAGAACGAGCTCGACCTGGTGCTCGAAGCCCGTGACCAGGGCCAGCGGGTCTCGGGCCGGGTGGTCGACGATGCCGGCGGGCCGGTCGGCGCTGCCACCGTCACTCTCGCCTTTGGTTCGTCGTCGGACCCGTCGATCCTGGTCTCGTCCCTATCCGACGGATCGTTCGCCTTTCCCGGCGTCCAGGCCGGCAGCTACCGGCTCGCCGCCTCGGCCGCCGGCTACGAGCCGAGCGCTTGGGCCGAGCCGTTCACCGTCGGCGACTCCCCCATCGATGGGCTCGAGGTGGAGCTCCGGCGCGCCGGGGGCACGATCCTGGGGCACATCGCCGGCCTGAGCCGGGAGGATCTGGCCCGGACTCGCGTGCAGGCGGCTCGTCCCGACGCCTTTCCGGACCTGAACCAGGCAACGGGCCTGATCGACGGAGCCGGCTCCTATCGGATCTCCGGCCTGGTCTCCGGGTCCTGGCTGGTGACCGCCACCACCGACTCCGGCCGGCGCGCCAGCGGCGCGGTGACGCTCGCCGCCGGCGCGCTCGAGGCGCGCCTCGACCTCGATTTCGGCAGCGGGGCGACGCTCTCCGGCCGTGCCTTCACCGACGGCGGTCCGGTGGCCGGCGCTATGGTGGTGGTCGCCGCGCAGAATGGAACGAATCGGGCGACGGCCGCGAGCGCCGCCGACGGCAGCTTCCAGGTCGGCGGCCTGACCGCCGGGGCCTACTACCTGGTGGTGCTGGATCAGAGCACCTACACGGTGAGCGGGCGTAGGCTCGAGATCTCCGGCGACCAGGAGGTGGCGATCGACCTCACCGCCGGCGAGATCAAGGGCCGGGTGGTCTCCGCAGGCGACGGCGCCCCGGTCGCCGGTGCCACCGTGACGCTCGCCGGCGCGGCTTCGGGAGTGCCGGCAGCTCTCGTACCGAAGGTGAGCACCGACCCTGACGGCACCTTCACCATCGGTCCGGTGGTGGTGGGCGCTTATCAGGTGACGGTCGCCAAGGAGGGCCTCGAACCAGGCGCGGCGACGGTGACGGTCGAGCCGCACGCGACCGCCCAGGTGCTCATCGAGATCCCCCGGCCGGCCGCGAGCGGGCACCCTCCCCAGGGAGGATGAATCGGCTCCCGAGGTGGAGCCGCCCTTCAGGGCGCCCAACCCATTTGTAATTTGCTATTATCGAAGTGATACATAATCAGAAAGGATCTTCCATGATTCCATCCGCCAACTCCACCCCGTCTCCGCGCTGGATCGCGACCGGGCTGCTCGCCGCCGCGCTCTGCGCTCCCCTCCCGAGCTTCGCCGGAGAGGTGATCGATATCGCCGCCGCGCGCGCCCTGCCGCTGGGGACGATCGTCACCGTCGAGGGATCGGTCACCGTCCCGTCGGGCACGTTCTCCTCGAGCACCTTCGACGAGGGGTTCGCCATCCAGGACGAGACCGCCGGCATCTTCGTCAGCATCGCCGCCGATCTCCACCTCGCCCTGCGCCAGCGGGTCCGCGTCACCGGCCCGCTTGCCGACAACGGGCACGGCGTGCTCACCGTGGTACCGGCCGACGCCGGCGACGTCGAGGAGGACGGCAGGGGCCGCCAAGTGGTGCCGCGCCGGGAGGCGACCGGCGAGATCAGCAACGCCACCCAGGGGCTGCTCGTCCGCGTCGAGGGGACCATCACGCAACCGATCTCCCCGGATCCTCCCTTCGGCACCATCATCGAGATCGACGACGGCTCCGGCCCGATCCGGATTTTCGTCTGCACCAGCACCGGCATCGACCTGAGCGGCCTCGCGCCCGGCCAGCGCCTGGCGGTGACGGGATTGAGCTACACCTTCGGCGATTCCGAGGTCGATCCCCGGTTTCAGCGCGACCTGCACCAGCGCGGGCACTGAGGACCGAGCCGGCCAGGGCCGCGCCATCCTCCTGAGGAAAAACAGCTTGGCGCCCCCGGTCGCGAGCGCGGTCGAGCGAGGCGCCGGCATGCCTTGCCGGCCACTGCCACGCGCATTAAGATGTCTTCGCTTTCGTGTAGATATTGGAGGTACTGTGGCCAGAGTGATCCTCGCGGACGACCACCCAATGATGCTGGCGGGACTGGAGAAGCTCCTTGCGACCGATCACGCGGTGATCGCCGCCGTGAGCGACGGCCGCGCGCTGCTGGCTGCGGCGGCGGCGCTGCGGCCCGATCTGGTCATCGCCGACCTCTCGATGCCGGAGATCGACGGCGTCGAGGCCACCCGCCGGCTGCGCGCCATCGCGCCCGGCATCCGGGTCCTCATCATGAGCGTACACAGCGAGCCCTCCTGGGTACGTGCGGCCTTCGCCGCCGGCGCCTGCGGCTACCTGACCAAGAGCTCCGCTCCCACCGAGATCGAGCTCGCCGTCCAGGAGGTGCTCGCCGGGTGCTTCTACGTCAGCCTGAGCATCGCCCGGGCGGCGATCGCCCCGGCGCCGGCGGCGGATTCGCAGGCAACCGGCGAGACGCTCACCCCGCGCGAGCTCCAGATCGCCAGCCTGGTGGGCTCGGGACTGCGCAACCTCGAGATCGCCCGCCGGCTGGGAGTCTCCGTCACCACCGTGCGCAGCCACCTCAGAAAGGTCTACTCCAAGCTGCGGCTGGCGAACCGGATCGAGCTGGCGCTGCTCGCCGCGCAGGCCGGTGCCGCGGCCATGTGAGATGACGAGCCCGGCAGCCATCTTCGCGGCCGCCTTCGCGCACGCTCACGAAGCCTTCCTGGTGGTCGACGCTGGCGGCGCGATCGCCGCCTGGAACCCTGCGGCGGAAGAGCTCTACGGCTATACGGCCGCCGAAGCGATGGGCCGTCCGGCCGCTCTGCTCGCCTTCCCGGAGGAGCGCGCCGGCATCGGCGGCACGATCCTGTCGCCGGCCGCCGCCGCCCACGGGCCGCGCGAGCGCATCCAGCGGCAGCGCCACCGCAGCGGCCGTGAGCTGCGCACCGCCCTGTGGCTCGTCCCCCTCGCCGCACCGGGCGCGCCACCCGCGATGCTGGTGTGCGCCCTCGACGTCAGCCACCGGCAGCGTGCGGAAGATGACCTGACGGCGAGCCGCGCGGCGCTCGCGGCGAGCCGCACCGAGCTCCGGCAGTTCGCCGGACGCCTGGTCGCCAGCGAGGAGGAGGCACGGCGCCGGATCGCCCGGGAGCTGCACGACGACACCTGTCAGCGGCTGGCGGCCCTTTCGCTCGAGCTCGGGGCCGTCCGCAAGCTTCTCCCGGGCGGCGATCCGTCGGCTGCCTGGAGCTCGGCGCTGGACGCCCTGGGTGGCAGCTTGCTCGAGCTCGTCGACGATCTTCGCCGCATCAGCCACGACCTCCACCCTGCGATTCTCGAGCGGTTGGGCCTCGCCGAGGCGCTCCGCGACCACTGTGCCGAAGTCGAGCGCCGGCATGGCTTGACGGTGAGGCTCAGCCTGCGCGAGGCCGGAGGCACTTTTAGCGCGGCGGTTGCCCTGGGTTTCTACCGCATCGCCCAGGAGGCACTCGCCAATGCCGCTCGCCACGCCGGCGCGCGCACCATCCATGTGACGCTGATGACCGCCGCCGGCGCCGCCTGCCTGGCGGTGGCCGACGACGGCATCGGTTTCGATCCTGGGGAGGCTCGCCACGGCCACGGACTGGGGCTCGCCAGCATCGAGGAGCGCGCGCGGATGCTGGGAGGGCGGTGCCGTATCGCCTCGGCTCCCGGCGCCGGCGCCGAAGTCGAGGTCTCCGTGCCGCTGCCGGGCTCGGAACCCGCGACGCCGGCGCTCCCGCCTGCCCGATCTGGTCCACCACCACTCCATGTCGGCCCTTACCGGCTGCTCGAGGAGATCGGCGGCAGCGCGACGGCGACCGTCTATCTGGCCCAAGAGCCCGAGCCGCTGGGCCGCCTGGTGGCGCTCGAGCTTCACCGCGGCCCGCTGCCGGGGCGCCAGGAGATCCTGCGGTTCAAGGCCGAGCAGCAGGCGCTGGCGCCGCTGCACCACCCGGCGATCGCCCAGGTCTACGAGGCGCGCACCACCGACGAGGGCGACCTCTACGTCGTCATGGAGCACGTGCCCGGGCTGCCGATCACGGAATACTGCAACCGCTACGGTCTCGACGCCGGCAGGCGGCTCGCGCTCTTCGCGGCGGTCTGCGACGGCGTGCGGCACGCCCATCAGAAGGGCGTGCTGCACCGGGACCTCAGGCCCGCCAACGTCCTGGTGATGGAGGAAGCCGGTGCGGCGCTGCCCAAGATCATCGGCTTCGGCGCGGCCAAGGCGCTCGACAAGCAGCCGGCCGGCGGCTCGGCCGGCTCCGCCGGGAGCCTGGCGAACACCCCGGCCTACCTCGCCCCGGAGGCGCTCCGCGGCGACGAGATCGACGCGCGGTCCGACGTCTATGCGCTCGGCGCCATGCTCTCCGAGCTGCTCGCGGGAGCCGCGGCGGCGGCGCGCCGGGGCCGGGGCGGCGCCGGGCGGCGCGGCCGCCGCCTCGCCGGCGACCTCGATCAGGTGGCCGCGACCGCTCTCGCCGCCGATCCGGCGGCGCGCTATCCGACCGTCGATGCGCTGGGCCAGGAGGTCGGCAGGGTGCTGCGCGGCGAGCCGATCGAGGCTGGTCCACCAGGCCCGCTGCACCAGCTCGAACGGCTGTTGCGCCGTCACCGGCCGCTGGTGGCAGCGGCGGCGGTGGTGATCCTGGCACTCGCCTGCGGTCTCGTCGCCACCACCCTCGAAGCGCGCCGGGCCGAACAGGAAGCGGTGCGGGCCGACGCGGCGGCGGGGTTCCTCGAGGAGCTGTTCAAGGCCTCGGATCCGCGCCAGGCGAAGGGCGCGATCCCCGACGCCCGCGAGCTGCTGAGGCGCGGCGCCGTGCGCCTGCGCAGCCAGCTCCGCAGCCAGCCGCTGGTGCGGGCGCGGCTGCTCGACACGCTGGGCGGGGTGGACACCGATCTTGGACTCTTCGGCGAGGCTCGGCCGCTGCTGCAGGAGGCGCTGGCGATCCGCGAGCGGCTCCGCGGCAGGGACCATCCGGAGGTGGCGGCGACCCTGATCCGCCTCGGCGCTCTCGCCCACCTGTCCGGCGAAGGCGACGCCGTCGCGCTCTTCCGGCGGGCGCTGTCCATCCGCGAGCAACGCTTCGGGCCCGACGACCCGGAGCGCGCCGGGTTGCTCAACAAGGTCGGCGCCGCGCTCGCCGCGCGGGGACGCCTCGGCGAAGCGGAGGCGACGCTGCGCCGGGCGCTGGCGATCGCAGATCGCGCCCACGGGAAACGCGATCCGCAGGTGGCCAAGATCCTCCACAACCTGGCGGGCATCGCCTACTACCGCGGCCACGTCGCCGAGGCCGAGCAGCTGCTCGAGCGGGCGCTGGCGATCCGCGAGGCGGTCCTCTCCAGGGACGATCCCGACCTCGCCGGCAGCCTCGAAGCGCTGGCGCTCCTCCGCCAGCGGCAGGGGCAGCCGGCGGCGGCGGTGGCGCTGCTCGAGCGCCAGCTGGCGACCGTCGAGCGGATCTATGGCCCCGAGCACCCGGAGCTCGCGCGGGTCCTGCTGAACCTGGGCCTGGCCCGCGCGGAGCTGGGCGACGACCTCGACGCCCAGCGGCTGCTGGAAAGGGCCCTCGCGATGGCGGAACGGACCGTGAAGCCGGGCCAGCCGTTGCTGGCCCTCGCCCTCGCCTCGCTGGCCGACCATCATTTCAAGCACGGGCGCTTCGCCGCGGCGGAGCCGCTGTACCGGCGGTTCCTGTCGCAACGGCAGGCAGGAGCGGCCGACCCGTCGCAGGATGGCTCGCTGAGCAACTGGGCGCGGCTGCTGCGCGCCACCGGACGGAACGCGGAGGCGGCGCGGTTCGAGGCGGCGGCCGGTGCCGGCGGCGCTCAGTTCGAGCATAAATCCACGGTCAAGGCTGGGGATCACGGCGACGGCCGCGCGCACCTGAGCGCTCCCCCGCCGTTGGCGGCGCGATAATAGGGCATGGCCGCGCCGCCCGCCGCTCTGCGCATCGCCACTCCGGACGGCTGGTCGCTGCACCTCGCGAGCTATCCCCTGCTCCCGGCTGCGACCGCGGTGGGCGCCGGCGGCGGACCGCCGGCGGCGATGCTGCTCGGCGCGGGCATGATGCTCGACGGCCGCGCCATGGACCGCCCGGCCGGCCGCGGCCTGGCGTCCTTCTTCCAGGCACGAGGCTACGCGGTCTACAGCCTCGATCTGCGCGGCCATGGCCAGAGCCGCCCTCACGCTTCACGCCGGGTGGATTGGGGATTCGACGAGCTGGTGATGAGCGACATCCCGGCGGCCGTCCGCGCGGTCAGGGAGCGGCACCCGGGGCTGCCCCTGATCTGGCTCGGGCACAGCCTCTCGGCGCATGCCGGCGCGGCGGCGGCGGGCCTGCTCCCCGAGCTGCCGGTCGATCTCCTGGTCCTGCTCTGCCCCGGCCCCTGGCTGCGCGCCTTCGAGCCGTCGTGGCCGCTCTGGCAGGCCAAGCGCGGCGTGCTGGGTCTCTGGGACGCGACGGCAACGCTGTGCGGCCGCTTCCCTGCCGCCCGCCTCGGCATCGGCACGGACGACGAGTCGCGCACCTACGTGCGGCAGCAGCGCCAATGGGCGGCGAGCGGGCGCTGGCAGAGCCGCGACGGCGCCGCCGACTACCTGGCGGCGCTGGCGCGGATCCGCTGCCCGTCGCTGGTCGTCGCGGCCGGCGCCGACCTGCTCTGCCGTCCGCGCTCGGTGCGCGCCTTCGCGGCGGCGATCGGAGCGGCGGGGGGCGGCGCCGAGCTCTGGGAGGTGACCGGACGTGATCTCAGCCGGCGCCGGCCACCGGCGCACATGGAGATGGTCACCGCCCGGCCGGCGCTGCCGGTCTGGGAGCGGATCGCCGAGTGGCTGCGCGCCCGGCTGATGGCAGGTGACGATCGCGCGCGGCGCAGCTCGGAAAATGGGCACGGATGACCGCCAGGCAGCCCCTGAAGATCGTTCTCTGGACCGCCGCCGGTCTGCTGCTGGCCTACGGGTTCGTCCGTTTTTTCCTTTCCCAGCTGGGTCAGGGGCGGCCCGGGGAGCTGGCGGCGGTGGCGGCGGCGCCGCCGCCGGGATTCGAGATCCTCGACCGCGGCAACCTGGCGCCGGCGCAGGCGGCGCGCGAGCTGGCAACCCTGCTCGCGGCACGGTCCGCCAGGGTGGGCATCCACTTCAGCACCGCGGACGCCACTCTCTACTGGCTCGCCGACCCCGGTGCCGACACGCTGGAGGAGCGCAGCGCCGGCGCCGCCGGCACACGCCTGGCGACGGTTTGGCAGGGGCAGATCCGGCGCCGCCTCGACTGGGCCGCGTCCCACGGCGGCGACCTCTCCCCTCCCGGTCTTGCCCCGCCGGAACGTCGTAACCTCTATCATTGAGCATCTGCTGGAATGTTGGTTTGACGGTCGCGGTAGAACGGCATTAGACTCCGCCCATCCTTTGCTGATCGGGCAGAAGACTGGACTGGCGGGTTTCGCCATGACAGGTGTGCCGAGAATCCTGGCGCACGGAGGGACAGACATCCATGAACGATGCAAGTGAGCAGGAAGCCAGGACCGTTGCCGGTAGGAAGGCCGCGCTCAGGGCGTTGATCGCCGCCGCGCTCGCGATGTGCGCCGGGACCTCGCGGGTCGTCGCGGCTGGCTCGGAGACCTGCACCGCCACTTCGCAAGCGGTCACCTGCACGCTCTCGACGAGTGCGTCGTCGATCGACCTCAGCACCGTGGTGACCGACGCGCAGACCCTCAACTCGACGATCACCTCGAGCTCGACGATCCTCATCGCCGCCTACGGGGGGGCCGGGGGGGCGGGGAGCACGGCGCAGAACGCCAAAGGCGGCAAGGCCGGCAGTGGCGGCTCGGCGCAGTTGGTGACCACGCTGGCGGCTCTCCGCTCTGGTTACGGCACGACCACGATCTACTACTACCTCGGCATCCAGGGCGACACCAATCACCCGGGCGGCAAAGGCGGCGCGGCGACGATCGTCTCCGTCGCCGACCTCTCCTCGACGGCCGCGGCCCTCGCCAAGATCCTGCTCATCGCCGGCGGCGGCGGGGGCGGCAGCGCGGCCATTCCGGACGGGTCCGGATACGCAGGCGGGTCCGGCGGAGCGGCCTCCGGCCAGGTCGGCAAGGCGGCCACGGCTGCCGGGGCAACCGGCAGCGGCACCAGCTCCACGGGTGGCGGCGGGATCGGCGGCCAGGCCGGCAGCGGCGGCGCCGGCGGCCATGGCGGCTCCGGCGCCAATGGTCATTCCGGAGGATCGGGCAACAGCGGCATCGGCGGCCAGGGAGGACCCGTGCACGTGGGCAACGGGCCCTCGACCTCGGACACCTGGTCGAACGTGAGCGGCGTGCCCTCGGGGATCGGCACCAACGGCGCCGGCGGCGAGGGCGAGGTGCGCGACAACGGCGGCGGCGAAGGCGGCGGGGGGGGCGGTGGATACGGCGGCGGCGGCGGCGGCGGCGGCGGCGGCGCAAACGTGAGCGCTGTCAATGCCGAGGTGCAGGGCGGCGGCGGCGGTGGTGGCGGGTCCTACGCGGCCCCATCCGCCGCGTCCACCACCAACACCGCGACGAACGCGGGTACCGCCGGGACCGTGATCATCGTGCTGCAGCCGGCTTCGAGCTAGTCGGTCGGGCGGCTCCGCGGTGGTTTGAAGTGGTTTGTTTGAAGTGGCTTGAGAGGGTGCTTGACTTCGGTTGCCGGCTGCTGTACAGTGCGTCTGCTGTTGGGCCAACGGTTGGCTCGCGGCTATAAGCCAGAAAACTACGAAAGGGCCTGGTGACAACCGGGTCCTTTCGATTTTTTGGCGAGAGAAAGAGAGAAAAGAAGAATGCGTAACACGGGAAGAGTCAAGTGGTTCAACGATGCGAAGGGTTTTGGATTCATCACGCCGGAGGACGGTAGCAAGGACTGCTTCGTCCACCACTCGGCGATCCAGGGCGACGGCTTCAAGAGCCTGGCCGAGGGCGAGCGCGTCGAGTTCGACATCGTACAGGGCGCCAAGGGCGCCGCGGCGGCGAACGTCACCAAGATTGCCTGATCGTATCCGTCCCACCCTCGCTCATCGATCCATTTTTCAATCCAGCCATCCGGGCGCCGGAGCGGCCAGGTTGCGAGAGCAACCACCGTAGACGCCGCGCCGGCTGACGGGTTCTAAACGGGCCACCCTCGCGGGTGGCCCTTTTTGCGTTCGCCGGACGCCGCAGGACACCGCGACGGCTACGCGGCCATGAACCCCAGGTCGGAGTTGTTGAACCGGTAGAGGTTGGGGAAAACGGTCGCCATGTTGGCGGAGTTGACGCCGAACCACTTGGCGAGGGTGGCGGAGTACTCGTCGACCGAGGTGGTCGGGATCCAGCGGCCGTCGCCGGTGTCGTCGGGGCCGTCGATGGCCAGCGTCGGCACCCGCCCGTACAAGCGCCCGCCCTGGACGGCGCCGCCGAGGATCAGGTGGTGGCTGCCCCAGCCGTGGTCGCTGCCGTCGCCGTTGCTCAGGAAGGTGCGGCCGAAATCGGAAGCGGTGAAGGTGGTGACGCCGCTCTGCACCTGCATCTCGACCGTCGCCGCGTAGAAGGCGGAGAGCGCGTCGTTGAGGTCCTGCAGCAGCTGGAACTGCGCCGGCAGCTGGCCGCCGTGGGTGTCGAAGCTGCCGGTGGCGATGAAGAACACCTGGCGCTGTTGCGACAGCGCCTGGCGGGCCTGGATGAGCTGCGCCACCGTGGCGAGCTGCGTGCCGGCGTCGGTTTGGGGGAACTGGGTCTGCAGCGGCGGCAGGTTGGCGAGGGTCGACTGCAGCAGCTGGTCGTTGGCCAGGGCGTGCTGGAAGAGATCGCGGTAGCCGGCTTGGAAAAGGTTGCCGTAGCTCGCCTGCAGCAGCGAGCGCAGCGCGTTGGATTGCGGATCCCCCGGATCGGAGGTGTAGTTGTCGAGCCCCGGCGTGCCGCCGGGCTGGACCTGGAACTCCGACACCACGTTGCCGATCTGGAAGGTGTTGGCGCCGGCCACCGACATGCTCATCGAGATCTGGGCAGTGCCGTTCAACGCCACCAGCATGTCGGCGACGCGGCCGCCCCAGCCGGTGGCGGGCGGCTGGTCGGGGATCGAGGTCTGCCAGTGCATCGTCTGGTCGCTGTGCGAGAAGAGCTGCGGCGGCAGCGCGGCGGTGCCGTCGTTCCAGGTGGCGAGGGTGACCGGCGCCACCAGCGGCCCGACGTTGGCGAGGATCGCCAGCCGCTGCTGCGCGAACAGGCTCTGCAGGCCGGTCAGGGCGGGGTGCAGCGACCACTGGCGGCCGTCGCCGCCGGCCAGCAGGTTGATCGGCAGCAGCGAGCCCTGGGGCAGCGCCAGGCCCTGGCGCACCGCCGCGTAGCTCGCGTAGTCGGTGGCGTCGAAGGGCACCAGCAGGTTGTTGCTGTCGTTGCCGCCGTACAGGAACACGCACACCAGCGCCTTGTAGTCGGTGCCGCTGACCGGCGCCGCCGCCGCGACGCGGCGCAGATCGAACAGGGTCGCCGCGAGCGAGGTCATGCCGACGGCGGCGCAGGCCGAGTTGCGCAGGAACCGGCGGCGGGTCGAACCGCCAGGCGGCGCTGCCGGGGGCTGCTGTCGATTCGTCACGGGCGCCTCGCTTTCCTTATCGCTGCACGACGTACTCGGGAGACAGCTCGATCAGATAGACCAGGTTCCGCACCCGCGTCGTCGCGTCGTTGGGATCCGAGAAGTTCGGGTCGGCGAGCGCGGTGGCGAGGATCGAGCGCATGGTCGACGACATGCCGTTGGCCATCATCACCAGATCGAGGTAGTCGAGCAGGTCGGAGTCGGCGAGCCCCACCATGCTCGAGTAGTCGGGGAAGATGGTGTAGGGATCGAACGCCGCGCCGTAGTAGATGATGTCGTGGAGGTAGTCCGCGGCGCCGAACACCGAGGTGTCGGTGGTGATCTCGAACTCCGGCGCCACCAGGCCGGCCTGGGCGATGGCGCCGGGCTGAACGTAGGTCGGGGTGAAGAAGTTGAACACCGTCGGCGAGCGCAACGGGTTCTGGTCGAGGCCGTAGCCCGCGTCCTCGAGATCCCAGATGCGCCACTTGCCATCGGGCGGCGGCACGGCGTTGGTGACGCGCAGCAGCTGGCCCAGGCGCACGATCGGCTCGCGCAGCTTGCCGTAACCGGGCTGCGGCACGAAGGTGACGGCCCGCGCCTCGTAGTCGAGGAGGATCGCAGCCACCACCGCCGGCATGTCGCCACGCACCCCCTGGCCGTCGTTGGCGAACGCCTGGGCGCAGCGATAGACATAGGCCGGGCTGGGGTTGCTGGTCACCAGCCGCTGGATCAGCTGGCGGCAGAGGAACGGTCCGACGTTCGGGTGCCGGAAGATCAGGTCCAGCGCCGCGTCGAGATCCTGCTGCGGCGTCTGCCCCGCCGGCAGCACGGTGCCGCCGAGCAGCAGCTTGGGGCCCGGCGAATGGTGCTCCGGCCAGGCCTCCATCGGCTGGCGCCAGTTGGTATCGACGAAGTAGAAGTTATTGGGGTCGCTGTGATCGCCGCCGGCGAAGGTCCAGCCGGTGAACACCTGCGCGAAACCCTTGATGATGTCCTGGCTGTAGGTCGGGATCGGCAGGCCGGTCGAGTCGAGGACCAGGGTGCCGTCGGGATTGAGCTGGTAGAGGCCGATCGAGAACAGCTGGTTGATCTCGCGGGCGTAGTTCTCGTTGGGGTTGATGCCGTTGGCCGGATCGCCCTGATCGTTGCCCAGCATGTTGAGGTAGACGCCCATCGTCGGGTCGAGCGTCACGTCCTCGAGCAGCTGGCGGAAGTTGCCGAAGGCGTCCGTCTCGAGCACGTCGAGGTAGCGCGCCATGCCCTCCGGCTCGACGTTGCTGTTCTGGTCGGAGATCACCATGATCTCCGACAGCGCCAGCGCCAGCCGCTGGCGGAGCTGGTCGGGGCCGGTTGCCGCCTGCTTCCAGAACGATTCCATCACCTGATTGCTCGAGATGTCCTCGCCGGCGGCGCTCGCGGCGTCGAGATAGGCGAGATGCGAGACCAGCGGCTGGCTGAACTGGCCGGCGAGCCAGGGGCCGAAGCCGGCCGGCTGGGAGGTGATCGCCGTGACGTCGGCCGGCGAGGTCGGGCCGTAGGTCGCCTGCGCCAGGAAGCGCGCGGCATCGGTCTGGGTGGCCGGCGGCGGCGGCAGCGCCGGCGGCGCGGGTGGCGGCATGAAGGTCTGGCTGCCGGTCGAGACGTTGAAGAAGCCCTTGATCTCGCCGGCCGGATACATCGCGGTGTGGAGGTTGAGGTAGCACCCGCCGGAAAGCAGTGCGGCCTGGATCTGGGCGACGGTGAAGCCGCCGGCCGGCACGATCGTCCACAGCCGGCCGCCCATGGCGTCGGGGGTGGCGGTGTCGAGGTCGAACAGGATCGGGCCGCCGGGGCCGTGGATGTGCTGGGCGATGATCGGACCGGTGAGGTTCGAGTAGGTGTAGTGCAGGACGGCGCTGGCCTGGTCGGGGGCGAGCACCAGGCTGGCCGAGCCGAAGCCGAGCGACAGCGACGCGCCCTGCGGGATCATCTGCGCCAGCAGCAGCGTGGAGGTGCCGGAGAGGCTGTAGAGGCCGCTGGTCACCGGGCTGTCGGCGAGGCCCGGAGCGGTGGCGATGGCCTGCAGCGTGGTGGTCGCGGGCAGGGTGACCGCGGCGCTGTAGAGCGTGCCGTGCGAGCCGCTGGGAGTCGAGCCGTCGGTGGTGTAGAAGATCGATGCCCCGGGCGTCGAGGTGACGATCTGGACCTGCTGCTGGCCGACGAAGCTGCCGGGGGGCGGGTTGAACGCCGGCGGCGCGGTGGTCGTGCCTTCGAGCGTCGCGTTGGCGAAGTAGCCGTTGACGTCGACGATCAGGTCGGTGGTGCCGGTGGGATGGTTGGCGCCGACGAGGAAGGCGCCCGCGGCGCCGAGCTCGAGGACCAGGTCGTTGGCGAGGACCCTGCCGGCCTTGTAGTTGATGGTCGAGGTCGCGGGAGGTGCCGCGCCGGCCGGACCGAAGACCAGGAAGCCGGCGCTCTGTGGCAGGACGACGGTGACGTTGGCCGAGACGGCGACGGCGCGCGTCGAGATGCCGCACTGGCCGGCGGCGTCGAAGGACCGGAGGCTGAAGGCGGCGAGCCCCGGGGCGCCGAAGGGTCCGGCGGGGTTGCGGGTGTCGATCAGCCGGCAGGGCGGCACGGTGTAGAAGCTCGTCCCCTGCGCCGCCAGGGGCAGGGCGCCGCCGAGCGCGCCGGCCGCGGTCAGGGCAACCATGGCGGCAGGCGCGGCCAGCACCAGGAGCGCCGCTCGCGCTCGGACCGCTGCCCGCGCCGGGAACGCGGGCCGCGCCGTCGACCTCGGTGGTACCGCCGCCCTCCGCGCCGTCCCGCGGCTGGGATCGTTCTGGTCCACGTCGCCCTTCCTCTCCGCGAGCTACGAATCGCTGTGCAGGGCAATGTAGACCGGCGCCGGCAGGAGCCGCTATGAGAAACGTCACTGGGGTGTGATGTGCGTCACCGGCGCCGGCGGAACGGCAGCCGCGCCATCCCCGTGGGGCCGCCGAAGCCGCCGGGTCACCGGCGTCGCGGGTATTCGCCGGGGGCCGCCGGGGTCACGGCGAGGGTCGTTTCACGTCGAGGCCCAGGGCCGTCGGGTGGTGGGGCTGGTAGAGCCCGATCTCGCCGCCGCCGGGGAGTGTGAGGCGGGTGAGGGCGCCCCAGCGCTCCTGGTGGACCGGCGCGCAGGCGACCCCTTTCGCCGTGAGGTCGGCGATCGTCGCCGGCAGGTCCTCGCACATCAGGTAGAGCTCATGGCGGCCGTTCTCGTCCGCGGGATGAAACGCCGCCTCGGCCGGCGGCAGCCCGAAGATCAGCCAGCCGTGGCCCGCATCCACGGCCGGGAACCCGAGGACGTCGCGAAAGAACGCGCGGTCGGCTTCCTCGTCCTTGCTGAAGATGATGACGTGTGCGCCGTGGATCATCTGGTCCCTCGCTTTCGCAGTCGGCCGTATCCAATGGCTCCCGGTCAGACAGTCTACTAAAGGAAACGGACCAGCCTGCTGCCATAATCGCCCGTCCATGAGCCTGCTGGTCTATCTCGGCGGCGGCGCGCTGATCGGCGGCCTGGTGCGCTGGTGGCGGCCGTGCTTGGGATGGGGTTGGATCGCCGGCTACTGGCTGCTGGCCGGCGCCTGGTTCGCGGCGCCGCTGGTCACCGGGGCGGTGCAGGGCCCCCTAGACGTCGCCTATGAGTCGCGGCCCTGGCGGGAGATGGTCGAGACCCCGGCACCGGCCGCCAACGGCCTGCTCCTCGACGTGCCGTTGCAGCTGCTCCCCTTCCACGCCCTGGCGCGCGAGCGGTTGCTGCGCTTCGAGGCGCCGCTGTGGGCCAACGAGATGGGCACCGGCCAGCCGTTGCTCGCCAATGCCCAGTCGGCCCCCTTTTCGCCGCTCGGCCTGCTGGTGCTGCCGCTGTCGCCGGTGGCCGCGCTGCCGGTCGCGGCGGCGCTCAAGCTGTTGCTGTCGCTGCTGCTGACCGACGCGCTGCTGGCGGCGCTCGGCGCCGGGCGGGCCGGCGCCTGCTTCGCCGCCATCGCCTTCAGCTTCTCGGTCTACTCGATCTGCTGGGCGCTCTATCCGCTCGGCGTGGCCGCGGCATGGCTGCCGGGAGTCCTGCTCGGCCTGCTGCTGCTGCGCCGGGGCGAGCGCGGCGGCCTCGCCGGCCTCACCGCCTGCGCGACCGGCATGGCGCTCGCCGGCCATCCCGAAACGCTAGCGCACACCGCGCTGGCCGCCGGCGCGGTCGCGGCGGCCCTGCTGCTCCGCCGGGCAGGCGGCGAGGCTGCGGCCCACCAAGAGGCGCGGACCGCCGCACGAGAGGCCACGAGTATCGGCGCCGATCGCGGCCCGACCTCAGCCGGTACCCGGGATCTCGCCGGCCATGGCCACCTCGGCGGCTCCACGCCAGGCAGCGGTTCCACTCCGGGTGGCGGCGGCTCCACTCCGGAAGGCGCAAGCGGTGGCCCCCGGGTGCGAATCCGGCCTCTAGGTACAGGCACCGGCGCCCGACCGTCGCGGTGGCGGTTCCTTGCCGGGTTGGCGGCGGCGGCGGCGATGACCGCCGGCTTGGCCGCGCCGGCGCTGCTGCCGGTCGTCGAGAGCATTCCGGACACGGTGCGCGGCCAGTTGCTCGCGCGGACGGTGAAAGGGGTGCAGCCGCTGCCGTTCACCGCGGCCGCCCTGAACCTGGCGCTCGACCCGCTGGCGCAGGGTAGCCCGCGCGACCGCGACTGGACGGGGCCCTCGAATTTCAATGAGCGGTGCAGCGGCTATGCCGGGCTGCTGGCCCTGGCGCTCGCGGTCTCCGCCGCATTGACCTTCGGCGGGCGGCCGCTGGCGATCTTCTTCGGCGGCGCCGCGGCGATGGCGGCGGCGCTGGCCATCCCCCCCTTCCTCGGCGCGGTGCGGGCGCTGCCGCTGCTCGACCACGCGGCCAACGGCAGGTTGCGCCTGCTCTGGGTGCTGGCGCTGGCGGTGACCGCCGGACTGGGGCTCGAGCCGATCGCCGCGCGCCGCACCGGGCGATGGGTGGCCGCCGCCTGTTGCACCCTCGCCGCCTGCGGGCTGCTGCTCGAGCGCTCGCCGGCGCCGCCCTGGCAGCGAGCGTGGTGGCTGGCGGCCGGCGGTGGCTGCACGCTCTGCGCCGCGGCCTTCGCCTGGGCGGCGGCACGGCCCGGCAGGAACTACCAGGCGCGGGAAGCGAACGGTGCGACGCGGGAAGCGGACGGCGCGCCGCCCTGGCCGCAGGGAGCTCGTCTCCCGCGAGCCTTGCCGTGGCTGGCCGTCGCCTGCCTGGCCCTGGACCTGTCATTGCTCAACGGCCGGTTCCTGCCGGTCCTTCCCGCCCGCTTCGACCTCGCGCCGCCACCGGCGGTGGCGGTGATGACGGCGGCGATGGGGGCCGCTGTCGGCCCGGCCGCCTCCGGCCCGGGCGCCGGCGGACCGTTCCGGGTGATCGGCCAGGGCGATGCGCTGCAGCCCAACCTGGCCGCGCTCTACGGCCTCTGGGACCCGCGCTCCAACGATCCGATGCAGCCGGCGCGCGCCACGCTGGTGGTCGGCAGGGCCTTCCGCGAGCGCTACCGGATCGGCGACCCGATGCCGCTGACCACCCGCCCGCTGCCGGTGCCGTTCCTCTCCTATCTCGGGGTGCGCTTCATCCTCACCCGCCATCGCGAGCACCTGTTCCCGCCCTGGGAGGAGGCCTGGGACGGCACCGGCGGCAAGCTCTGGCGCAACCCCGATGCCCTGCCGCTGTTCTTCATGCCTGCCGCCTGGCGGCAGGCGCGCGATCCCGACGAGGCGCTCATCGCCACGCTGGCCAACCAGGATTTCGCGGCCTCGGCCGTGGCCGAGCCCGGCGGCGGCGCAACGCCGTCGCCTGGAGCCGCCGCCGGGCCGCGGCGCCAGGCGGGACAGGTCAGGATCCGCCGCGTCCTGGGCAACTCTTTCGAGCTCGAGGTCGGCGCCCCGGCCGGCGGCCTGGTGGTGTCGAGCGTCACCGCCTGTGGCGGCTGGCACCTGGCCGTCGACGGGCGACCCGCGACGCTGCTGCGGGTCAATGCCGGATTCCTCGGTTTCATGGCGCCGGCCGGGTGGCATCGTGCCGCCCTGGTCTACCGGCCGGCCGGCTGGACCTGGGGCTTACGCCTGTGCGGGCTGACCATCCTCGCGATGCTCGCCGTCGCCGGGGTCCGCGCCGGCCGCGGCGCGACCCGGCGGGCAGCGGGGTGATGCGTTGGCGATCCGGTCGGCGGCTCCTGCGGCGCGAGCGCCGGTGGTGATAGAGTCTGGCGCCGCCCGCCGCCCGGGTCCCGGCCGGTCGCGCCCGTGGGCGCGCGGCCGCGGCACCCCTCGCGGCATCGAGAACCCTCCCGCCAGGCGGGAACTGCGATCAGGTGATTCCCATCCATGAACAAGCGTTGGCTCGGCGCCGCCGTTCTCGGCATCTCGCTGCTCGTCGCCTTCCTGGCCGCCGAGGCCGGGCTGCGGATGATCTCCAAGTACTGGCTGACCGTCTATGACGTAGAAATGTGGCGCTACGCCCGCCAGATCAAGACGATTTCGACCTACCCGGGGGTGGTCGAGGAGCAGCGGCCCAACGCCAGCGCCTTCCTGATGGGCGCCAGGGTGCGCACCGAGGCGCACGGCTTCCGCCTGCCCGACCCTGCCACCGAGGCGCAGCGCCGTCCCGGCAACCGGCTTGCCGTGGCGCTCGGCGACTCGCTGACCTTCGGCTGGGGAGTGCCCGAGGGGCAGACCTTCCCCGACCAGCTCGAGCGCCTGCTGTCGGCGCGCTGTCCGGCGGCGGGCGGGCGGGCGATCACCATCGCCAATGCCGGCATCGGCAACTGCAACACCTCGATGGAGGTGCAGCGCTACAAGCTGCGCATCCGCCCCTACCTGCATCCCGACTGGGTGATCCTCGGCTTCTCCTTCAACGACGCCGAGCCCGACGCGGTGCCGGACACCAATCCCCTCTTCTGGCACTCGGCGCTGCTGTCGCTGGCCGCCGCCCGCCTGCAGAAACAGACCGATCCCAAGCTGGCCAACTACAACGACTACTACATCGGCCTCTTCCGCGAGGGCCGGCCCGGCTGGGAGCGCACCAAGGCGGCGCTGCGCGAGCTCGGCGCCATGCTGCACGCCGACGGCGCGGCGGCGACCCTGTTCCTGATGCCGGAGCTGCACGATGCTCATGATCGGGGCATCGCTGAGGCCTTCTCGCGTGTCGCCGCGGTCGGCCGCGAGGCCGGCTTCGAGGTCATCGATCCCGCTCCCGATTTCCCGCCCGGCAGCGGCGAGCGCTACTGGGTGAGCCACGAGGACGCCCACCCCAACGCCGCGGCGCAGGCGATCTTTGCCCGGGCGCTGGCGCGCTCGCGCTACGCCTGCCGCCCCTGACGGCGGGCGGTCCCCCCCATCGCCGACACCGATACCGATACCGACATCGCCGCCGCCGCCGATGTGGACAGCAGCGAAGAAGCTCGCCCTGATGCTGGCCGGGCTGCTGGTGGCGCTCGTCGCTGCCGAGCTGCTGGTTCGCGCCGCCGGCGCGGCACCCAAGGTCTACGCCATCCGCAAGGGGCGCTTCCAACTGTCGCACAACCCCAGGATCGGCTACGAGCCGGTGCCGCTGGTCTACAACGGCCGCGAGCTCGGCTTCTACGATTACCTGGGCGCGAGCAACAGCCTCGGCTTCCGTGACCGCGAGCACGCGATCGCCAAGCCGCCGGGCGTCTACCGCATCGTGGTGCTCGGCGACAGCATCGCGGCCGGGCTGCACGTCGAGCGCAACCAGGACATCTTCCCGCCGATCCTCGAACAGCTGCTGCAGCAGCGCGGCCTGCGCGCCGAGGTGATCAACCTCGCGGTCTCCGGTTACAACACGCAGCAGGAGGTCGAGCTGCTGCGCGAGCGGGGGCTGCAGTACCACCCCGACCTGGTGCTGGTCGCCTACACCATGAGCTCGCGCGAGCACCTCGACGGCGACATCCTGAAGACGCTGCTCGAGGCCGAGCGGCGGCAGACCGGCATCAGTGGCGCGCGGGTCGACTCCTGGCTGGTCAAGAGCGCGCTCTACCGCTTCGTACGCTTCCGCGTGCTGGCGGCACGTCGCCGTCCGGCGCTGGCGGGCGCTGCCGGCGTAGCGGGCGACGGAACCGGCGCCGGGACCGCCGCGGCCGGCCCCCAGCACTACCTGGACCTGGTCTCGGCCGACACCGTGGCGCAATACTTCGCCGTGCTGAAGCAGTTGGCGCAGCAGGACCGCTTCCAGGTGATGATCGCCGTCTTCCCGCGCTTCGTCCGCAGCTTCGGCTACTACCCCTTCGGCCGGCAGCACGAGTACGTGCGTCGCCTGGCGCAGGAGAACGGCTTCGCGCTGGTGGATCTGCTGGTTCCCTTCAGCGACTGCCGCAAGGCCTCGGTGGAGCCGATCAGCACCGACAACTTCCATCCCTCCCCCTACGGCCACCGCTGCGCCGCCGCGGCGATCGCCGGCGCGGTCCTGGCGCTGCCGCCGCGGGCGCCGGGCCGCTGAAGGCGTACTATTTGTCGGTCATTCCTGCCCTCCCTTCGGCTCAAGGCCGCAGGGTTGCGACCTCGAAGCACCCCGCGTCGCCGCCGGGAGGTCGCTCCCCATCGTCCTGGCGAGGAGCGCAGGTCCCGGCGAGCCCCGGCCGGTAGTGCTCTATCAGTGTGTTGCTGGGTGGAACATGCCTTGAGCGTCGACGGCGCCCCACTCGATCCCCTGGAAGGATCGCGGCCCGTCGCACCGGGCCGAGATGAAGTCCGGCGGCCGACCTGACCCGGCGCCCGTAGAGCATCGGTGACCTGGTTCGTGAGGCAGCAACACGCTAAGGTCCAACTACCCCGGGCTGGTATCTGGCAGGAAGAGAGGTGAGCTGTGATATAGGATCTTAAAGAACTAGCGAAAGTCTATTCGCTGGGTATGGAGAAAAGGAGAAGGCAATGCGCAGAAGCTTACTGCTGTGGGTCTTCGCATTGGTTCTGGTTACTTTCGAATTGCTGACGCCCAGAAGCGCTTCGGCAGTGGCCTGTATCACTCAACCCAATTCACCTGTTTTCTATGGCTCAGGCAGCAACTGCTCCAATGCGTATGGACCAGCCATCACCGCAGCGTCCAACTACGCCGCGGGCGTCTGCGGGGCTCAATGCAGCCATGTATGTCTGTACAATTTTGTCGGAGGCAGCTGCACAGGCACCCCACCCGGTCCCTACTACGCTTCCGGCTATGCGACCTTCGGTTGCACGACGCCACCGCCGATCTGCAACAACTAGAACACCTGAGGAGGGCTCTCTCGCTTCTGCCCCGAGGGAATGCAGGTGGCTGCCGGCCAGGCTCGGTTCCCCGGCCTCGCACCTGCCAACGTTGCGGCGCAGGTGAGGAGGCCCGTCCGATTGAGCTCCTACCCCCTGTACCTTGCCTGAACCGGTTGTCGAGTCCCGCGTAGTTCCGTGGTTACCTTTTCGGTCTTGAGCATGGCGGTGGTGGGCGGGAAGGCGGCGGTCCCGGATTGGACCGCAGGCGGCGCAATCCGGGACGCGGCTGGGTGGGGGTGAGTGAGACCTGAGTTGGTCGGCTGTTAGTCGTTGCGCCGCGCCCAAGCGTTGGCGATCCATCGGCGACGGCCCTGGCGCAGGTTCTTGTACCGGGCGGCCGCCGCCGAGACACCATCTCGCACGGCCATCTCTCTTGCTATGCTCACCAAGGTATGCTACCTTGCTCAGCAAAGGTAGACACATGGACTTCGACCGCGAGTTCTTGACCGGCACCGTGACCACGCTGATCCTGGCGCTGCTCAGCGAGCGGCCGCATTACGCCTACGAGATCCTGCGCGAGGCGGAGCGCCGAAGCGACCATCAGTTCGAGCTCAAGGAGGGGACGCTCTACCCGGCCCTGCACCAGATGGAGAGATCCGGCTGGCTGGCGAGCGAATGGCGCGAGAGTGATGCCGGCCGGCCGCGCAAGTATTACAGCCTCACCGCCAAGGGCCGCCGGCAGGCGCGGTCGAAGCGGGAGCAGTGGGAAGCGATCGCGGCCGCCATGCGCGCCATCCTGGAGGGAAGTCATGCCTGATGCGGACGACCACGCCGGCAGCCGCGATAGCAACCTTTTCGGGCCGCCCCCAGGGCCGCGCAACGCGGCCGACCTGGCTCGCGCCTCGCGCTTGATCGACGAGGTGGTGCGCGGCGCGCGCATACCCTGGCGGCGCGGCCGCGAGGAGCTGCGTGCCGAGCTGTGGACCCATCTCGAAGACAGCTCCCAGGCGGCGGGGGGCCTCGCCGCCGCGACCGCCCGCCTGGGCGATCCGGCGATCGTGGCGCGGGGCTTCCGCCACGTCTACCGGCGCGACTACCGGCTGGCCTATGTCCTCAAGGTGGCGGCCTCGCTGGCCGCTTCCTCGCTGGTGGCGCTGCTGGTGCAGGTCGCCTTCAACCTGCGGGTCGGCGGCGGCATCGCCCTCTGGCGGCTGGCGCCTGCCTTCCCGAAGGCGGCACTGATCTCGGTTGCCGTGGCGCTGGGTTCCGTCGCCGCCTGGGAATCGCTGCGGCGGCCGCTCTCGCCGCGCCGGGGGCTGCTCGCGGCAGCGCTCTACGCGCTGGCTTCGCTGGCCGTGCAGCTGGCCTTCGGCCGCGGACTGGCGGCCTTCGTGGCGGGCCTGGCGATCGTCGCCCTGGGTCATGCCACCTCGCGCCTGCAACCCCGGCCGGCGGGCCTGCTCGCCGCCTACGCCGCCTTTTCGATCTTCATCTACGGCGCCCATCGCGCGGCGCCGGCCGGCGGCATGGACCTGTTGCGGGCGCTGTCGGTGAGCGCCGCCCTGCTCACCGTCTGGGCCACCTCGCTGGCCATCCTCGCACGCGTCGACCGTGCCTTCCACGGGCTGATCTACGCGGCAGCGCGCCGCCGATGACCATGGTCTACGAGCGCGAGCGGTGAGATGACCAGCGCTCCCCTCCCCGCGGCGACGCCTGGACGGCTGCTCGCCGTCGCCGATCCCTCGGGGCGGCCGCTGCGCCGCCGCCGGGTGGCGGCGGTCGCCACGGCGCTGGCGGCATGCGCCGCGGCGCTGCTGGCGGCGGCCAGCTGGCTGGCGCGCTCTCGCGCCGATGCCGGCGCCGGCGGTGGGCCGCTCCTGGTCGCCGCGGCACCGCGCACCGTCGAGACGACGGTGACGGCAACCGGCGTCATCCGGCCGCGGATCGGCGGCGAGGTTCGCGTCGGCTCGCAGGTCTCCGGGATCGTCACCGCGTTGCGGGTCACCGAGGGATCGCACATCCGCCGGGGCGACGTGATCGCCCTGATCGACTCTCGCGCGCTCGCAGCGCGGCTGGCCCAGGCGCGCGCCCAGGAGGCGGTGGACGCGGTGGAGCTGCGGCGGGCGCGCTTCGAGCTCGAGCGCGGGCAGCGCCTGGCCGCCCTCGAGCTGGTGCCGCGCCAGCAGGCCGCGGACCTGGCCCTGGCCGCCGAGAGCGCCGAGGCCAAGCTCGACAAGTCGCACCGCGACGTGGCGGTGGTGGCGACCGACCTCGCCAACGTCGTGGTGCGCGCCCCCATCTCGGGCACCATCGCCTCGGTCTCCACGCAGGAGGGGGAGACCGTGGCGGCGGCGTTCGCCGCGCCCACCTTCGTCACCGTCCTCGCCGACGATGCATTGCAGCTCGTCGCGGTGGTCGACGAGACCGACATCGGCAACGTCCGCGCCGGCAACCCGGTGCGCTTCACCACCGAGGCGTTCCCGGCCCGTGAGATCGACGGCCGCGTGGCACGCGTCGCGCCGAAGGCGACGATCGTCTCGGGAGTGGTCAACTACGAGGTGACTGTCGAGATCCTGGACAGCGCCCGCGGCAGTGCCCGCGGCCTCAAGCCGGACATGACCGCAAACGTTGCGATCCAGACCGCCAGGCACATGGCGCTGATGGTGCCGGCCGCCGCCGTCGGGAGCGACGGCGACCGGCGTTTCGTGCTTGCCGAGCAGGCGGGGCGGCTGGTGCAACGAACGGTCACGGTCGGCGCCCGGGACGCCGGCATGACGGAGATCAGGAGCGGGCTGCGCGCCGGCGACCGGGTGGCGACCGCGGCGGCGCCGCCGGCGCCGGCACCGGAAAACACCGGGAAGGAGTGAACGGTGATCGAGCTGCAGCAGGTATCGAAGACTTACGCCCGCGCCGGCGACGCGCCGGTAATGGCGCTCAGGGCGGTCAGCTTCGCGATCGCCGCCGGCGAGATGGTCGCGCTGCGCGGCCCCTCGGGATCCGGCAAGTCGTCGCTGCTCAACATCCTCGGCTGCCTCGACACCCCGACCGCCGGCAGCTACCGGCTGGCCGGCGAGGATGTCTCGCGCTGCACCGACCGCCGGCTGTCCCGCCTGCGCTGCCAGCGAATCGGCTTCATCTTCCAGGCGTTCAACCTGCTGCCGCGCACCACGGCGGTCGAGAACGTCGAGCTGCCCATGGCCTACGCCGGCCGCCCGGTCGATCGCGCGCGGGCGCTGCGGCTGCTCGAGCGGGTCGGGCTAGGCGACCGCGCCCACCACTACGCCACCGAGCTTTCCGGCGGCGAACAGCAGCGGGTCGCCATCGCCCGCGCGGTGATCAACGATCCGCCGCTGATCCTCGCCGACGAGCCCACCGGCAACCTCGATTCGGCGGCCGGCGAGGAGGTGATGCGCCTGCTCGGCGAGCTGCATGCCGAAGGCCGGACCGTCCTGCTGGTGACCCACGACGACGGCATCGCCGCCCGCGCCCGACGTGAGCTGCGGCTGCGTGACGGCGAGCTCGCCGGCGACAGCCCGCTGCCGGCGCGGCCGGAGGCGCCCGGCCAACCATGACCGGCAGGCAGCCTGGCGCCTGGACGAGCGGCGCACCATGGGCGCGACCGGGAGAATCGAGGAGGTATGGGCGATGGACCTGCTGCGGGGGCTGAAGCTCGCCTGGCGGACCGTGACTCGCAACCGGCTGCGGTCCTTCCTGATGATGCTGGGAGTGCTGGTCGGCGTCACCTCGTTGACCGCGCTCGACTCGGTCGGCGAGAGCACGAAGCAGGAGACCTTGCGCCGCTTCCAGCGGATGGTCGGCACCTTCGACACGGTCATCGTGCGCCCCGGCGCCAACCGCAGCCGCGGCATGCCTTCCCTCACCAACGTCGAGCCGAGCCTCAAGTTCGAGGACGCCCGGGCGATCGCCGTCGCCGTTCCCGCCGTGCTGCGGATCGCCCTGGTCCAGAACGCGGTCGACGTCGACGTCCGCTCGCGCGACCGCACCGCCGCGCCGGCCATCTTCGGGGTCTCGGCCAACTGGACGGCGTTGCGCGAAGAGCCGGTCGCCGCCGGCGCCTTCTTCTCGGACGCCGACGTCGACCGCCTGGCCCGGGTGGTGGTGCTCGGCGCCGACGCGGCGGCCGCGCTCTTCCCCGGCGAGGCCGCCGCCGGGCCGCTGGGCCAGGTGGTGCGGATCGGCGACGTACCCTTCGAGGTCAAGGGAGTGCTGGCGCCGCGCGGCGCGGGTCCGGCCGGCACGAGCCTCGACAACCTGCTCTTCATCCCGGTGACCACGGCCTCGCGCCGTCTCTTCAACCGCGACTTCCTGACCATGGCGATCGCCCAGCTGCGGGATCCGTCGCGCAGCGAGGTGGCGCTGCGCGACATCCGGGCGCTGCTGCGCGAGCGCCACCAGCTGGCCGCCAGGGCGCCGGACGACTTCACCCTGATCAGCCCGCGCGCCAGCTTCGCCCGCATCGCCGCCATGGGCAGCGTGCTGTCGCGGATCCTCGCCGGCGTGGCGGTGCTGGCGACCATGATCGGCGGCGTGGTGATCATGAGCCTGATGCTCATCGGCGTCACGGAACGGCGGCGGGAGATCGGCGTCCGGCGCTCGGTGGGAGCCAGCCGGCGCGACATCCTGTGGCAGTTCCTGCTCGAGGCGCTGCTGGTCGCGGCGGGCGGCGGCTTCGGCGGCAGCTTGCTGGGCCTGGGGGGCACCCAGGCTGCCATCAGCTGGCAGCGGCTGCCGGCGGTGGCGCCGTGGGAAGCCATGGGCTGGGCCGCCGTCATCTCGATCGGCCTCGGGCTGGCCTTCGGCGTCCACCCGGCGTGGAAGGCGGCGCGTGTCGATCCGGTGGCCGCGCTACGCTCCTGAGGCCGCCGCGCTTCGCCTGGAAACGGGATGCAAGAACCCGCGGCCTATCTGGCGGTCAGCGTATTGCGGCGCCTCTGGCGCTTCCGCCTGCGCTCGGCGCTGGCGTTGGCGGCCGCGGCGCTCGGCGTGGCCGGATTCATCGCTTCGGTCGACTACGCCGCGGCGGGCAGGCTCCGGGCGCTCGACCAGATCCGCCGCCTGGGTATCGGTACCCTGGTGGTGAGCGCCCAGCAGAGCCGCGCCGTCGCCGGCCGCGCGCGCACCGGCGCCCAGGTCACCACCCTGGTGGAGCAGGACTACCAGGCGATCCGCCGCGACGTGGACGGCATCGATCGCGCCTCGCGGCGGGTCAACCGCGGCTTTCGCATCAAAGGGGACGGTTTCTCCAAGGTGGTGCAGGTCGTCGGCTGCGAGCCCGACTTCTTCGCCATCCGCAGCTGGGCGCCGGCGGCGGGCGCACTCTTCGACGGCGACGACCTGAAGCGGTCCCGCCGGGTGGCGGTGCTGGGCCATACGGTCGCCCGCGACCTCTTCGGCGAGCCGCCGGCAGCCCCGGCGGTCGGCCAGCGCCTGTCGATCGGCCGCGTTCCCTTCGAGGTGGTCGGGGTGCTGGCGGAACGCGGCCCGGGGCTCGACCTGGAGGATGAGGATGGCCAGGTCTACGTACCGCTCACCGCCGCCATGCGCCGGCTGCTCAACGTCGATTCCTACAACGCCATCCTGCTCGAGGTCACCGCCGGGCGGAGCCTCGACCGGGCCTCGACAGAGGTCGCCGCGGTGCTGCGGCGCCGCCATCGCGGCGGTCTCGGATCGTCCGGCGAGCCCGATCGGCCCGGCCCGAGCGGCGGGCCCGGCCAACCGGAGGATTTCCAGGTGCAGCGTCCGACCGCGCTTGCCGAGGCCCAGCTGGCGGCGGCGGGAAAGCTCGCCTTCCTGGTGCGCTGGATCGGCGCCAGCGCGCTGCTGGTCTCGGGTCTGGGCATCCTGGCGATCGCCTGGATCGGGGTCAAGGCGAGGACGGTCGAGATCGGCACCCGGCGAGCGCTGGGCGCCACCGCCCGCCAGGTCTTCGCGCAGCTGCTGGGCGAGGCGGCGTTGCTTGCCGCCACCGGCTGCGCGCTCGGCCTGGCTGCCGGCTGGGCGGCGGCCGCGCTGCCGCTCTTCCCCTTCGCCGCGAGTGAACCGGCAGGCACCGCCTTCGATGGCCGAGAAGCCGCGATCGCCATTACCAGCGCCTTGACGCTCAATCTCCTCTTCGCCCTGCTGCCGGCCCGCCAGGCGGCGCGGCTCGATCCGATCCGGGCCCTGCGCTGGGAATGAGCGCCACGCCACCATGACCGCGCGCCTGCTCACCATTGCCGCCAGCGGCTGGCTGCTGGTTGCGCTGCTGGCGGTGACCATCCGGCTGCCCTACCGTTGGCGGCGGCGCGAGCGCCGGCGGCATCTGGCGCCGGCGGCAGGCTCGGCTGCGTCGGTGGCGTCGCCGGGGTCGTCGCCACGCCCCGCGCCGGCGGCGCACCGCTGGCGGCCGTCATGGCTGCCGCGGGCGGGCGCAGCGGCAGGGCTCTTTCTTCATTACTGGCTCGGCTACGCCATCGCCGCCCTCGCCCTGGTGCACGGCATGGCCTCGATGACTCGCGGCATTGGCGGCCGCGCTCATCCCCTGGGGCTGCGGCTGGCCAGCCTCGCGCTGCTGGCGGCGCTCGGCGAGGTCGCCATCGGTCTCCAGCTGAGGCGGCAGCGGACGCCCCGGAGCCGGGTGGCGGTCCGCCGCGTCCACTTTTGGGTGATGGCCGCGCTGGTGGCGCTGGTGGCAGCGCACGTGGCGCTCGACAGCCGGCTGCTGGGGACCTTCCCCCGGCACCCTGTCGCAACGCTCTGGTGAGCGCCACCGACCTGCCGAAATAAAGCACGATCGTTCGATCCTATGGTGGACCAGATGGCCGCCATGGCGATGGCGGACGCCGATGTACGATATCGTTGCTGGCGCGGGGTGACGTGCTCATGCATCGAGGAGAACGATGACGAGCGAAGAGATCGACCAAGCGCTTGCAGCCGAGACGGAACGGGTCGAATGGAAGCAGTCAAGTCGAGCGCCGGAGCCGATTCTACAGGCGGCTTGCGCCCTTGCCAACGACTTGGGTAACAGCCAGCGCGCCGGCTTCATCGTGCTCGGCTTGGCCAAAGACGGCTCTCCGATCGGAGTACAAGGAAATCTCGATGAAGAGCAGCAAAAGCTGGTCAATCGGCTCTCCTCCACCAAGCTCCTGCCTACGCCCTCTTGCTCGGTCGAACCGGTGGAACGAGGAGGACTCACTCTCCTCATCGTACGTGTACAACCTTACCCTGTGCCGCCCGTCGTGACGCTGGACGGCACGGCTTGGATTCGCCGCGGCACGGTTACCGAACGCGCACGCGAATCAGACGTGATCCGCCTCCAAGAACGGCGTCCAGAGAACCGCCAGCCCTTCGATCACCGTGTGGTCGCTGATACCTCCATCGAGGATCTCTCGATGTCCGAGCTCATGGCGCGTCATTTGGCTGCGAGAGAAGGTAACCACGATGCTGATAGCTTCCCGGATCTTTCGAGGTGGCTTAGTGGCAAGGATCTTGGAAGAGAGATGCAGGGCCGTTGGACTCCGAATGCCGCTGCGATCTTGCTCTTTGGGAACGACCCGCAGTTCTATTTCCCTGGCGCTGCGATCGAGTTCGTTCGCTATGCCGGCCACGACATCGAGTCGCCGGTGGTAACCCGGAGGACGATTCTTGGAACTCTGGGTCACCAACTCGACTCGCTCTGGGCGCAGCTCGACGCCAATCTGGTGAGCGTCCCGTCACCGGCCTCAGGGATCCGGACACCTTACCGTCTTGAGTATCCAGCCACCGCGCTCAGGGAGCTTGCACGCAACCTGGTTCAGCACCGGCTCTATGACGGGACGAACGCTCCCGGTCGCGTCGAATGGTATTCTGACCGGGTGATCTTCACGAACCCTGGTGGTCCGTTTGGACAAGCTGGAGAGGGTGAGTTCGGTAGTCATGCAGACTACAGAAATCCGACGATCACCCGTTGGCTCGTGGAGTTGGGGTATGTCGAACAACTGGGACGCGGCATACGCTTGGTGCGGCGAGCCCTTCAGGAAAATGGCAACCCGCCGCTTGCCGTCGAGACTGATGGTTTCACCACAGTGACGATCGGGAGGGTGGTATGAAGTCTCTGGTGCTGTTCAACAACAAGGGAGGTGTGGGCAAGACCACTCTTACCTTCAATATCGCCCATATGGCAGCCCGGAGAGGGCTTCGGACCGTGGTTCTCGACTACGACCCGCAGTGCAACCTCTCCGCCATTTTCCTCAGCGAGGATCGGCTGGTCGATCTCTGGGAGGCAGTCGATCCTCGCGGCCAGACCATCGCAGCCTGTATCGATCTCGTTCGGCGTGGAAAGGGGGAGCTTACCGATCCACACTTGCAGCAGATCGCCGACAACCTCTGGCTCCTGCCCGGTCACCTTGGGCTCTCCCGTTTCGAGCAGACGCTCGCGGAGGAATGGCCCAAGACTCGCGCCGCCGACAACGAGCGCGCGCTGGATGTCACGACGGCTCTCGATGCGGTCGCGAGACGGGCCGCCGAACAAGTGAAGGCTGATCTCATCCTGGTGGACGTCGGCCCAAGTCTCGGCGCTCTCAACCGTGCCGCGCTCCTGGCCTGCGACGCCGTGGCAGTGCCACTGGCGCCTGATCTCTTCAGCCTTCAAGGGCTCAAGAACGTCGGCCCCACCCTGCGAGAGTGGCGCCAGGATTGGCAGACCGTTCGCCTTCCCCGGGTGAAGGGAATCGCGGGTGTGGCTCCCTCTCATCATTTCCTCCCCATCGGCTATATCGTCCAACAGCATCTTGCCCGTGTTGACCGGCCGGTTGCCGGCTATGCGAAGTGGGCGGCCCAGATCCCAGGCGTCTTCTACCGGGAGGTTCTCAACCGGCGGAAGCCCATCTCCGCCGGCGGTGATTTCGACCAGGACCCGCAATGCATTGCATTGATCAAGCACTTCGCCAGCCTGGTGCCGATCGCTCAGGTTGCACGGAAGCCGATCTTCGACCTCAAGCAAGCAGATGGCATCGGAGGGGGGCAAATCCAGAGCGTCGCCAAGAGCCGTTTGGAATTCGAGTCGTTGCTGCGCGAGATAGCTCGACGCTTGCAATTGGCTATCCCCGAATCCTGAGGGGCAAAGACGCAGCAGCTCTGGTAGCCGGCCGCCACGCCACCGCTCCGGAGAACTCGCGCGCGCAGCGCGAGCCAGGTGTTCAGGGCTGCGGCCACCCACCCTCGCCGGCGGGATGATGCGAAGCTCTCACTTGGCGGCCCATGGGACAAGGATGCGGTGAGAGACTTTACCCGTGGCGGGGGGCGATCGCCGCCGCAACCCCGACCTCGCCCACCTCCCCGACGCCGCGCGCCCCGATCTTCGAGGCATGCTGGTCGTGCTCGTCGACAAAGAACACGTCGATGTCGCGTGGAATGTCGGCATTGACCGGGAGCATGACGCCAGAGAGGTTCTTCGAGAGGAATCGGCCGTAGCGGCGGTCGATGACGCTCTCCTCGAGCATGGCGCGCCCGTAGCCCCAGACGATTCCGCCGATCATCTGCGACCGCGCCGTACGCGGGTTGATGACGCGCCCCACCGAGTACCCCGCGACACAGCGGCGCATTCTCGCCAGCCCGAGCGCCTCGTCCACCTCCATCTCGACGAAGACGGCGCCCCAGCTCAGCATGGCATACCCGGACTGCCCGCCGTTCAGATCCCACGGCGATCCGACCGGGGCGAAGGCGCCATCGGCGACGACCTCCGCCACTCCGCGCTCTCCGAGGATGGCGCCCCACCGTTCGGGTGGAATCGCGGCCTTCGTGCCGCTCGCGCCGTCCGCCGCGGCGAGCGCGGCGATCCGCGACTTGAGCTTCTCGGCGGCGTCGGCGACCGCGGAGCCGACACACATGGTGGTCGACGAGCCGAAGGTGCCGCCGGTTTCCGGCAGGCCGGTGTCGCCGCGTCGCAGCGCGATCCGCTCGATCGGGATCCCCAGCACTTCGGCGGCGACCTGCGGCAGCACCGTGGCCGCCCCGTTGCCGATCTCCTGGCATCCGGCCTCGACGGTGACCGCGCCATCCACCGCGAAGCGGACGCGAGCGTTGGCGGCGATGCGGTTGGTTCCCATGATGGCCGACGCCATACCCCAGCCAAGCAGCTTGTGGCCGTCTCGCAAGGCACGGGGCGTGCGCGGACGACGCGACCAGCCGAAGCGCCGTGCCGCCTCGATGTAAGCTTCTCGGAGCTTCTTCGACGAGAAAGGCTTGCCGTCCATGGGATCGAATTCCGCGTAGTTGCGCAGGCGCAGCTCGAGCGGATCGATGTCGAGCGCGACGGCCAGCTCGTCCATGGCGCCCTCGAGCGCGAACATTCCCGGCCCCTCGTGCGGAGCGCGCATCGCCGTTGGGCAGGACGTCGGACCGTGCGGCATTGCCGCGTCGCTCAAAGCGCAGGTGGTCGTTGCCGATCTGGTCGTCGATCCCCGGTGGCAAGGGCTCGCTTGGCGTGCGGCGGTGATCGACTTCGGGCTGCGCAGCGCCTGGTCGACGCCGATCCTGTCGCGATCCGGAGCCGTTCTCGGTACCTTCGCCCTATGGCACGAGCAGCCAGGAGCTCCTACCGCGCTCGATCAGACGATCATTGACCAGTTCACGCACATCGCGAGCATCGCCATCGAGCGATCGCAGCGTGAAGCTGATTTGCAGCGCAGCGAAGCGGCGCTCGACGAGGTGCGGTCAGAGCTCGCACGCGTCGCTCGCAAGACGACGTTCGGCGCGCTCACCGCCTCGATCGCTCACGAGGTGAACCAGCCGCTCGCCGGCATCGTCACCAACGCGAGCACATCGTTGCGGATGCTCGCCGAGGATCCGCCCGACGTCGAGGGTGCTCGCGAGACGGCGCGACGCACCATCCGCGACGCGAACCGTGCGGCGGAAGTCATCGCTCGCCTCCGTGCGCTCTTTGCCAAGGGCGCCGCCTCCCCCGGGCTGCTCGAGCTGAACGAAGCGACTCACGAGGTGATCGCGCTCTCGGCGCAGGAGCTGCAACGCGAGCGCATCACCATCCGTTGCGAGCTGGCTCCCGACCTGCCAGCCTTCCCGGGGGATCGCGTGCAGCTGCAGCAAGTCGTGTCGAACCTCCTCCTCAACGCGAAGGAAGCTCTCCTCGACGTCGGCGAACGCCCGCGCGAGATCACGATACGAACGCGACGCGACGCCGAGGGCGTGCTCCTGGCCGTGACGGATTCGGGGGTGGGTTTCGACGGACAGGATCCGGAGCGCCTGTTCGATGCGTTCTACACCACGAAGAACCAGGGCATGGGGATCGGTCTGTCCGTCAGCCGGTCGATCATCGAGAGTCACCATGGCCGTCTGTGGGCCGCGCGCAACGAGGGCCCGGGAGCGACGTTCGCATTCTTCCTGCCGATCGCGACCGGCGGGACGGTATTCGTGCTCGACGACGACGTATCGGTGCGCGAATCGCTCGAGCTGCTGATCCGCACCGCGGGATGGGAGCCGCGGCTCTTCGCGACGGCGGCGGACTTTCTTGCCGAGCCACCGCAGGCCGTGCCGAGCTGTCTCGTCCTCGACATGGCGCTGCCGGACCTCGGCGGCCTCGACGTACAGAAGCGCATCGCCGGACGCCAGGGCATGCCGGTGATCGTCATCACGGGCTGCGGCAGCGTGCCGATGACGGTCGAGGCGATGAAAGCGGGAGCAGTGGAGTTTCTGACCAAGCCATTCCCGGACACCCTGCTTCTCGACGCCATCGCGAGCGCCCTGCAAGAGAGTCGACGGGTCCTCGAGCGAGACGCCGTGGACCAAGAGCTGAGGGGTTGCTACCGGTCGCTGACGCGGCGCGAGCGCGAGGTCATGGGCCTCGTCGTCTCGGGCCTCCTCAACAAACAGGTCGGCGCTGAGCTCGGGACGAGCGAGATCACGGTCAAGGCCCATCGCGGCAGGGTCATGCGGAAGATGGGCGCCAGGTCGCTGGCGGACCTGGTGCGCATGGCGGATCGCCTGGGTCTTCCCCCGGCTCCTCGCGGCGATACCAAGGTATCGATCGATACCTTGGTGTGATCGACCGCGAGCTGCCGTCTCCGCTAGTCTCGCCACGAGCGAAAGGAGGACGTATGAAGCTGATGCTGATTGCCCTGCTCGCGGTCGGCGCCGTCGCCACGGCGCCGCGACCCAAGCCGTCGATCGTTCTCGTCCACGGCGCGTTCGCGGACGCCAGCAGCTGGGCGAAGGTGATCCCCATCCTAGAGCGCGACGGCTACGAGGTCAGCGCTGTCCAAATCCCCCTGACGTCGGTGCCTGACGACGTCGCGACGGCGAAACGTGTCATCGACGCACAGAAGGGGCCGGTCGTGGTGGTCGGGCACTCCTACGGTGGAGTCGTCATCACCGGTGCTGCGGCCGGCAACTCCAACGTCAAGTCGCTCGTCTACGTCGCCGCCTTTGCGCCGGATGCGGATGAGCCCATTACCGCCACCGCGTCCAAGTTCGCGCCACCGCCGGCGAATGCGGCCTTGGTTCCCGACGCGGCCGGCTTCCTCTACATCGACCGTACCAAGTTTCACGACGTGTTCTGTAACGACCTGACCACGCCCGAGGCGCGGATTCTTGCCGTCACCCAGAAGCCTGTCAACGGTTCGGTGTTCGGCGCCACGGTGGCTGCGGCGGCGTGGAAGACGATCCCGAGCTGGTACATCGTGTCGACCCAGGACCGGGCAATCAATCCAGACCTCGAGCGTTTCTACGCCAAACGCGCCAATGCCAAGACGACGGAGCTCATGGCCAGTCATGTAGCTTTCCTCTCGCGTCCGCGCGACGTGGTGAAGGTGATCGAGGAAGCCGCGCAGTGAGCTGATCTCTCGGCCCCCGGCGGCCGCCTGGCTCCCGCCAGCCCGCTACGGCCGCCGGCTCGCGGGACCGACTCGACCGTCCGGCTGGCGCCGGCCCGGTCCCGCGGCGCCGCGCCGCCTATCGCTGCGGCGGCCCGGAGATACCGAGCGTGGCACGGAGCGCTTGGGCATCCATCATCCTGCCGTCGCGCATCACCAGCTCGACCTGCCTGAGATCGCCGATGTTTTTCGCCGGATCGCCGTCGATCAGCGCCAGCTCCGCGAGCTTGCCCTTGACGATGGAGCCCGTCTGATCGGCCAGATGATAGGCCGTCGCCGGATCGATGGTGACCGTCGCCAGCGCCGCCGCCGGCGTCAGCCCCGCCTCGACATAGAGCTCGAGCTCGCGGATCAGCTCGAAGCCGGTGCCGTCGGTGCCGGCGAGGATGGTGACGTGCCGCTTGGCGAGCTCCCCCACCAGCGCCTCGAGCTTGGCGAAGCTGGCGCGCATCTGGGCGCGTGACAGCCCGGCCGTGGGCGCCATCGCGCTCGACAGGAAGCCGCGCGCGAACTGCGCCGGCAGCGTTGCGGCGTAAGGCGCGTCGGCGGCCGGATAGGTGCCGGCATCGGGAACGTAGAAATCCTCGAAGGTGACGAGCGTGGGATCGACCGCGACATGCCGGCGCGCCAGCTCGTCGAGGTAATCCGTCATCGCCTTGGCATGGAGATCGACGCCGGCAGCGTACCTGGCGGTGCCGCTCATGCGATTGATGCCGTTCGAGGCGGCGACCACGTCGTCCGGCATCGCCTGCATCATCACGAAGTTGATGTGGGTGATCTCGTCATAGCCGGCGCGGACCGCATCCAGCGGGCGCATGCCGTGGGGGATGTGGCCGTGGACGCGCAGGCCGAGCCGGTGGGCGAGATCGACCATCGGCTTGACCCACGCGGGATCGAGCGAGCCGTAGAGCTTGACCGCGAAATAGCCCTCCCGCTTCGCGCGCTGCACGTCGGCGAGCGCTTCGTCCAGCGAATGCGCGATGATGCCCACCTGCGCCGCATAGATTCCCGCGCCGTCGATCAGCAGCGAGGGCACGATGCGGGTGCCCAGCAGCCCGCCGTCGTCGATGCGCTTCTTGCGCGCCATCGATTCCGTGGGCAGGTTGCCGGGATCGCGCACGCTGGTGATGCCGGAGGCCAGCAGCAGCGGTCCGGTGGCATCGTCGCCATAATGCTGGTGGTTGTCCCACATCCCGGGAATGAGCGTCTTGCCGGCGCCGTCGATCACCTGCGCGTTGGCGGGCGCATGCACTTTCGCCGCCGGCCCCACCTCGGCGATGCGGCCGTGCTCGACGACCACGGTCATGGCGTCGCGAAAGGCGCGGGCGTCGGCGTCGTAGAGCTTGACGTTGCTGAAGACGACCGGGCCGGCAGGAGCTTTCGCGAGCTTCGCGACCAGCGCCGGCGCCAGCTTGGCGAGCGCCTCGTCCTGCGCCTTGCTCAGCGCGGCTCCGGTCTTCTCCCAGCCCTCGGGGAGGTAATCGGGCGCCGCGCCGAAGAACTTGTCGCCGTCCATCCACACCGGCATCGGCGAGAGGCCGAAGCCGGTGATGGCGTAGGCCGTCAGCCTCCTCTTTTCCGCGCCGTTGGCGACCTCGAGGGTGGTGAGCGGCTCGATCTCGCCGCGGCCGGAAGGCAGCAGGTCGACCGCATGGTTCGGCGACCTCAGCATCGCATCGAGGATGAAGAGGAAGGAATCGAAGGTGCCGCCGAACGCGACATATGCGAGATCGGGCCTGGCCTTGCCCGCACCATGATCGACCGGGCTGGTCCAGGCGTAGGCGCCGTTGCTGGCCTGATAGGTCTCGGCGGCATCGCCCTGCGGCGTCGTGCCGCGGATGATCATCGATTCGAGCGTGCCGTCCGGCGCCAGCCGGATCTGCTCGTCGAGCTCGCTGACGAAGCCCCGCATGTTCAAGCTGAAGCGCGACCAATGCGTGCCGCCGGCGTCCGTCCACAGCGCGACCTGGCCAAAGCGCGAGGCGCCGCCGTTGGTGGTGATCGTCCACACCCTGGCGTCGGCGGGAGGCTTCGCCAGCTGATCGACCGGCGTTTGTGAGTAGGCTGGCGCGGCGGCGAGCGCGGCGATGAGCGCGGCGACGGGCGCGAGAGATCTGTGGTGCATGGTTCTTTTTCCTTGTGCCAAGGCAGTCATGGACGATCCTTCGCGAGAGCGAAGGTGCACCCGTGGGGAGCCGCGCGGCCTTGCGCGCCGGGTGGCCGTTTTGCGGCTTGCTGCCTGCGATACGGCGCCGTGGCGGGAAATGTTTCAGCAGGCCGGCATGCTACCTGGACTGCGATCCGTTCATCCGCGTCGGGCGCAGCAGCACCGTGCCCCGGCGGCCGCGCAGCGCGACCTCGACCTCGCCTCCGGCCGCTGGGAGGGACGCGGCGTCGAGGGTCAGGACGTAATAGCCGGAGATGGTACGGGCGAGCTGCCGGACGGCGAGGGCGGGGAACAGGTTGGTCTTGTCGTAGGTGCCGCCGGTGGCGTCCGCGATGCCGCGCAAGCCGGCTTCGAGGTCGTGGGAATCGGCATCCGTGACATCGAGCACGAAGACGCTGGCCCGCGCCGCGGTGAGCGCCCGCACCGCCGGCGCGAAGGCCGGGGTCATCCGCGTTCCCCAGGAGCTGAAGCTGCCGAGGCCCCAGGCCAGGAACACCACGACCTTCTCGCCCGGCAGGCCCGACAGCGCCTCGGCGGTCACCGCCAGGGCGCGCTCGGGCGAAGCGGCGCGACGGGCGGCGGCAGCGTCGAAATGGGCGCCGAGCGACACCGTGCCGGCGTCGCTCGCGGTGCCCGCAGCGCTCGCGGCGCTCGCACCGGTGGGCACGGGAGGATCGCCGCCGTAGTGGATGGCCTGATAGATCGTCTCGGGAATCGCCGTGTGCCGGCGCGTGAAGTCCTGCCAGAGCTTCAGGTGAGAGTCGAAGGAGATCACCGCCACCTGATCCTCGGGTTGCAGCGCGTCCAGCAGCTCGCGGGTAAAGGGCAGCGTGCGCAGGTGGCCGCGCGTCCGGCTCGGCGCGTTGCCGTCGGCCTGCACGAAGAACACCACCAGCTTGCCGGCAGGAGCCGCCGGCGGCAAGGGCTGAGCGGGAGCCGGCTGTAGGTCGGCGGGTAGAGGTGCCGCCACCGGACCTCCGATCGTCGCGGCAATGCCCAGGTGAGTGTCGTTCGGGGTGGCCGCCGCGGTCGCAAACCAGTCCACGGCAGCGACTGGCACCACACGCCTCCCCACCTGCACCCGGAAGTCGCCAGGCGCGAGGCCGAGGACCGGGTCTCCCGCGCCGTCGACCACCCGCACCACCACGGTCACGAGGCGCACGGAGATCTCGTCGCCGAACCGGGGATCACCGGTGGCCGCCGGCGCCTCGGCGACAGGCACGGTCTGTGAAACGGTCTGTGTAATCGCCACGCTTGCGGCCACCCGACCCCCGGCGCCCATTGCCACCAGGACCGTCAACCAGAGGCGAAGCACCGGGCGGAGAGCGCCGCGAGGAGAAGCCATGCCCTGAAGTGTACCGCTGCCGACAGGCCAAAGGGGAGGGCCGGCGGCGGCATTGCACGCCAGACTCTAGCGGCGGCGGCTATCCCAGCACGACCCGGATCTGGTGCGCGCCGTCCTTGACCAGGGCGACGTCGGCGACGCCGTTCGCGGCCAGCGGCAGCTCGGCGCCGTCGAGCTCGGCGCGGGTGATGCCGCGGGTCGCGCCGCGGGGATTCTCGACCCGGACGGTGTAGCGCGCGCCGTGGTAGCGGAAGGTGATCTCGTAGCCGGGCCAGGCGCGCGGGATCGCCGGATCGATCGACAGGACGGCGCCGCGCATCCTGATGCCCAGGATCCACTGGACTCCGGCGCGGTACATCCAGCCGGCCGAGCCGGTGTACCACGTCCAGCCGCCGCGCCCGAGGTGGTTGGATTCGGCGTAGATGTCGGCGGCAGCAACATAGGGCTCGACCTTGTAGCGCTGGATGCCGGCCCGCGTGCTGGCGTGATTGATCGGATTGAGGATCGAGAACAGTCCGCCCGCCTTGTCGCCGTCGCCCAGGGCCGCGAAGGCGAGGATGCACCAGATCGCCGCGTGGGTGTACTGGCCGCCGTTCTCACGCACTCCCGGCAGGTAACCCTTGATGTACCCCGGGTCGAGCGGCGTGTGGTCGAAGGGCGGCGTGAACAGCAGCACCAGGCCGTCGCCCGGGCGCACCAGGTACTCCTCCACCGCCGCCATGGCCCGGGCGGCGCGGGACCTGTCGGCGGCGCCCGAGATCACCGCCCACGACTGCGCGATCGAATCGATGCGGCACTCGGCGTTGGCGGCGGAGCCGAGCGGCGTGCCGTCGTCGAAGAAGGCGCGGCGGTACCAGTCGCCGTCCCAGCCATGCCGCTCGACGGCGGCCTTGAGCGCCGCCACGTGCGTGCGCCAGCGGCCGGCGCGCTCGCTCTCGCCGCGCTCGTCGGCGATCGCGCGCGAACTCCCAGAGCAGGCTGTGCAGGAACCAGCCGAGCCAGACGCTCTCGCCCTTGCCCTCGCGCCCGACCCGGTTCATGCCGTCGTTCCAGTCGCCGGCGCCGATCAGCGGCAGGCCGTGGGCGCCCACCGCCAGGCGCAGGTCGAGGGCGCGCGCGCAGTGCTCGTACAGCGAGCCGCTCTGCCGCGACACCGTCGGGCACGAAATAGGCGTCGGCCTGCTCTTCCGGCACCGCCTGCCCCTCGAGGAACGGCACCGTCTCGTCGAGCAGCTCCCGCTCGCCGGTGACCTCGAGGTAGTGCAGGACCACGTAGGGCAGCCACAGCAGGTCGTCCGAGATGCGGGTGCGCACGCCGCGGCCGGACGGCGGATGCCACCAGTGCTGCACGTCGCCCTCGACGAACTGCCGGCCAGCGCAGCGCAGGATGTGCTCGCGGGCGATCTCCCGGCGGGCGACGGTGAAGGCCATCACGTCCTGCAGCTGGTCGCGGAAGCCGTAGGCGCCGCCCGCCTGATAGAAGGCCGAGCGCGCCCAGAAGCGGCAGGAGAGCGTCTGGTAGAGCAGCCAGCGATTGAGCAGCAGGTCCATCGAGCGGTCCGGGGTCTTGACCTGCAACGCCGCCCGCGACGTCGTCCCAGTAGCCGGTCACCGCCGCCAGCACCGCCTCGACGTCGGCGGCGCGGTAGCGCCGCACCAGCTCCCGCGCCTGCTCGACGCTGGCGCCCTGGCCGAGCACGAAGACGATCTCGGCGCGGCCGCCGGGCCGCAGCTCGATGCCGGTCTCAGAGCGCGCAGCAGGGATCGAGGCCGGCTCCCACCCGGCCGGAGAGCCGCAGGTCCAGCCGCTCGAGCGCCGCCGGACTGTCGAGTGCGCCGTTGCGGCCCAGGAACTCCGTGCGGTCGCCGGTCCAGGCGGTCTGGCGCCCGCCGAGGTCGGCGAACGCGACCCGCTCGCCGAACTCCTCGTTCCAGCGGTTGCGGGCCAGCATCGCCCCGGTCGCGCCGTCGATCTCGGTGACCACGAAGGGCGCCGCGGCGCCCCGCGAGCTGCCGAGGACCCATTCGGCGTAGGCGGTGACCGAGAGCCGCCGGGGGCGGCTGCCGCGGTTGACGATCGCCAGGCGGGAGATCTTCACCGGATCCTCGAGCGGCACGAGCTGCAGCAGCTCGAGGGTGACGCCGTGCGAGGCGTGCTCGAAGCGGCTGTAGCCCTGGCCGTGGCGCGCCACGTAGGGGCTGGCCTCCTCGCGGATCGGCAGCAGCGGTCGGCCCCCAGAGCGCGCCGGTCTCCTCGTCGCGGACGTAGACAGCGCCTCGCCGGGCGGATCGCTGACCGGATCGTTCGACCAGGGGGTGAGCTGGTTCTCGCGGCTGTTCACCGCCCAGGTGTAGCCGGCGCCGGACTCCGAGACCTGGAAGCCGAAGCCGGGGTTGGCGATGACGTTGATCCATGGCGCCGGCGTCCACTGCCCTTCGCCGAGCACGGTCACGTACTCGCGGCCGTCGCGGTTGAAGCCGCCGAGCCCGTTCCAGAACTCGAGGTCGAGTCGCGGCGGCGCGGTTTCGTCCGGCTGCGGCGGCGCAGTGCGGCGCGGCGTCCGCGGCTGGCGCTTCTCCTCGCCCCGGTCGCGGCGGACCAGCTGCTCGGCAAGCGTGCCGTCACGCGCCTGCAGCACCACCCGCGCCGCCGTCAGCAGCGCGCCTCGCGTCGCCGCCGTGATCTGCTCGCCGCGGAGGATGAAGACCCTGCCGCTCGGCTCCGGCCCGTCGCCGCGGCGACCCGCCTGGGCGGTGCGCACCAGCGCTTCGAGCGCCGCCTGCAGGTCCTGGCCGTAGCGAGGCGCCTTCTCGTTGAGGATCACCAGGTCGACGGCCAGGTGCTTGCCGCGGAGGTACTCATGGGCCTTGAGCAGCTGGCGGACGATGCCGGCGTCGTCGGCGTCGTCGATGCGCACCAGCACGATCGGCAGGTCGCCGGAGATGCCGTGGCCCCAGAGCGTCGACGGGCCGACCGGCCCGCGCGCCGCCGGCTCGGCCACGGACCGGCCGCCGCCCGCGGCGCGTGACGGGTCCGAGGAACAGCAGGCGGTTGGCGAGGCGCTGGAAGAGGTGGGCCTCGTCGGCCGGGATGCCGAGGTGGCGCAGGTAGACCTGCGCCTGCGTCCACGCCATGGTGGCCGCGCGCTCGAAGGCCGCCGGGTCGCGGTACTTGTCGGCGAGGCCCAGCGCCGCCTCGCGCGACGCCGCCACCAGGGTCGAGAAGGTCACGCGCACCGTGGTCCCCGGCAGCAGCCGGACCCGCCGCCGCAGGCTGAAGATGGGATCGAGCACCGCGCCGGCGGTGTTGGACAGCGGCCGGCCGTCGATCACCGACATCGGCGTGCGGATGCCGCGGCCGCGGCCGAGGAAGCGCAGCCGGTCGGTCTCGTACTGGGCGCCGCCGACCGTCTCGCCCTGCACCGCCACGACGTGCGCCGCCCAGGGGCGCGGATCGCCCTCGGCCTGCGGCCGCCGCGAGGCGAGCAGCGCGTCCAGGCCGGCCGATATGCTCGGTCTCCACGAACAGGTTCGAGAAGGCGGGATGAGCGACGTCGGCGCCGGGCGGCGCCAGCACCACCTCGGCGTAGGAGGTCACCTCGATCTCGCGCGGCCGCAGGCCGTGATTGGTGAGCGATACCCGGCGGACCTCGGCGTCGTCCTCCGGCGACACCACCACCTCGAGCCGGCAGGCGATGGCGCCGTCGCGGCGCCGGATCTCGGCGCGGTCCTCGGCGAAGACGACCTCGTAGCTGTCCGGCTCGACGCCGCTCGCCTGGAAGCCCGCCGACCAGACCTCGCCGCTCTGCATGTCGCGCAAGAAGATGAAGCTCCCCCAGCAGTCGCGGGTGACGTCCTCCCGGAAGCGGGTGACCGCCAGCTCCCGCACCCGGCTGTAGCCGGCGCCGGCCGCCGTCAGCATCACCGCGTAGCGGCCGTTGCCGAGCAGATGGGTGCGCGGCACCGCGTCGTGGGCGGAGCGATAGCGGCGCACCACCGGCGGCGCCAGCGCGTCCGACTGCCGCCGCCGCCGCCACCTCCTCGGCGCGCGGCCGCGCCACCGCCACGTCGCGCGGCGTCCGCTCCTGCAGCAGCAGCTCGGTGGCCTGCACCATCGGCACGGCGTGGAACCGCGCCGGCATGGCGCCGTCGCGGCAGACGTCGAGGGTGTTGGCCAGCGCCAGCAGCGACATGCCCTGGTGGTGCGCCATGTAGGCGCAGACCACCGCCAGGTCCTGGCCTTCCGGCAGCCGGCTGGCGGTGTAGTCGACCGCCTCGTAGAAGCCGTAGCGGCCGGCGGCGCCGGCCTGCTCGAGGCGGGCGAAGTTGCGGCAGGCCGCCTGCGGCTCGAACGTCGCCGCCAGCGCGGTGGCGTAGGGGGCGATCACCAGGTCCTCGGAGAGGCCGCGCTTCAAGCCGAGCCCGGGAACGCCGAAATTCGAGTACTGGTAGGTGAGCTCGAGGTCGCGGGCGTTGAAGGCGGACTCCGAGACCCCCCAGGGCACGCTTGCGCTCGGCGCCGTACTGGATCTGGCGCCGCACCACCAGCCGGCAGGTCTGGTCGAGCAGGCTGTGCGGCGGCGCGCTCATCACCAGGGCCGGCATCAGGTACTCGAACATCGAGCCGGACCAGGAGACCAGCGCGGCGCCGCGATCCGACCGGCGTCAGCGGGCGGCCGAGCCGGAACCAGTGCGCCGCCGGCACGTCCTCCTTGGCGATGGCGATGAAGCTCGCCAAGCGGGCCTCGGAGGCGAGCAGGTCGTAGTAGCTGCCGTCGAGCTCCGCCTCGGCGACGCGATAGCCGATCGCGAACAGCTTGCGGCCCGGATCGTAGAGGAAGCGGAAATCCATGGCGGTGAACAGCTCGCCGGCGGTGCGCGCCAGCTCGCCCAGCCGGCGCGCCAGGCCGGCGGCGGCGGCGGCCGACCGTTCGAGGGCGGCGTCGAGGGCGGCCGGCAGCGGCGGCGGCGCCGGCAGCGGGGCCGCCGCCGCCGACTGGCTCTCCCTGGCCGCCGCGCAGGCGTCCGGCAGCGCCGTGATCGACGGCACCTCCTCGAGCAAGCGGTGGGCGCCGGCCTGCCGCGCCCATGGCAGCAGCTCGTCGAGGTCGCGGCGATGGCTCGTTACCGTCGCCTGCGCCAGCTCCGTCCAGGCCAGCACCTCGTCCCAGGCCGCGGCATCGGCACCTTGCCGTTGCTCGCCGACCAGCGCGTGCGCCACGTCCGCCACGGCATGCAGACCGGAGTCGAGCTGGTCCAGCCGCGCCGCCCACTGTGCCGGCGTCGCCGGCGCCGGCGCCAGGGCGGCGGCCACCGCCGCCAGCGCTTCGTCGAGCTGGCGGCGGGTGACCGTCTGGGTGCGCCGGCCGGCGCTGGCCGGCGCCGCGGCATGGATCGCCGCCACGGCGTCGCCGATGCCGGCGAGCGCCTGCCCGTCGAGCGGCGGCCGATCGGCGAGGCGGCGGCAGGCCTCGCCGAGCACCAGCAGGTCGCCGGCCAGGTTGCCGCTGTCGACCGTCGAGACGTAGCGCGGTTCGAGCGGGCGGACCTCCCTGGTGTCGTACCAGTTGTAGAAATGCCCCCGGAAGCGGTCGAGGCCCCGCATCGTCCGCAGGGTGTCGTCGAGGCGCTCGACGCAATCGAGGGTGCCCAGCCAGCCGAAGTCGCGGGCGGCGACGACCGCGAGCAGGTACAGCCCGAGATTGGTGGGCGAGGTCCGATGGGCGACCACCGGCCGCGGCGACTCCTGGAAGTTGTCGGGCGGCAGCGCATGGTCGTCGGCGCCGACGAAGGTCTCGAAGAACCGCCAGGTGCGGCGTGCGATGAGCCGCAGCTGGCGGGCCTCGGCCGCCGGCAGCGGCAACGCCTCGAGCGGTGCGGGCGGCAGGCTCAACCAGCGGGCCAGCGCCGGCGCCAGCGCCCACAGCAGCAGCGGCGGCCCCGCCCAGGCCCAGACCGTCCAGCCGCCGGGTGCCGGACCGGCGGCGGCCCGCGCCACCCCTGAGGCCACCGCGGCCACCGCCACCGCGGCGGCGGCGGCAAGCCCGAGACCGCCGGCCATGCGCCGGTAGAAGACCCGCGCCTCGAGGCCGAGCCCGCTCTTGGCCTGTGCCGCGGTCACCCACTGCAGCAGGCCGCGGCGGGAGCCGTAGACTCGGAACAGGGTGCGCACGATGGCGTCGCTCATCCGCCAGGCCTGGTCGGCGAGGAAAGCGACCCGCAGCGCCACCCGCGCGGCCGCCAGGACGAGATCGCCGGCGAAGGCGCGCAGGTGGCTGCGCTTGGAGATGCCGCGCCGGCGCGGCACCGCCGAGTAGAGCAGGCCAAGGAACCCGGGGATGGCGATGGTCGCCAGCCAGAACGCCGTCCACAGGCCGGGAGAGGCGCCGGGCAGCGTCCAGGCGCTCAGCAGCAGCAGGTAGCCGGCGGGGGCCGCCAGCGTCCGCCGCAGGTTGTCGAGCATCTTGAAGCGGCTGATCGCCGGGATGCCGGTGCGCCCGCGGCCGAAGATCCAGGGCAGCAGCTGCCAGTCGCCGCGCGCCCAGCGGTGCTGCCGGGCGGCGGCGGCCTGGTAATGGGAAGGGAACTCCTCGAGCAGCTCGACGTCGGTGACCAGGCCGGTGCGGGCGAAGAGCCCCTCGAACAGGTCGTGGCTGAGCAGCGTGTTCTCGGGCACCTTGCCGGCCAGGGCGACGCTGAAGGCATCCACGTCGTAGATCCCCTTGCCGGTGAACGAGCCCTCGCCGAACAGGTCCTGGTAGACGTCGGAGACGGCGGCGGCGTAGGGATCGATGCCTGCCGGGCCCGAAAAGATGCGCTGGAAGAGCGACCCCTCGCTTGCCGACGGCAGCGACGGCGTGACCCGCGGTTGCAGGATGCCGTAGCCCTCCACCACCCGGCCGCGGCGCGCGTCGAAGCGCGGCCGGTTGAGCGGGTGAGCCAGGGTGCCGATGAGGCGCCGGGCGACCTCTCGCGGCAGCCGGGTGTCGGCGTCCAGGGTGATCACGAAACGGATCGAGCCGGGCGCGTAGGGCGGCGCAGCCGAGGCCGCGGCGTTCCCATCGTCGGCAGTCGCCGCGGCACCGGCGTTGCCAATATCGCCAAGATCGCCAAGATCGCCGATCGCGCCGGTATCGCCGGCGTCGCCGGCGGCTGCCACGGGCAGAAAGGTAGTCTCGCGGTCGCCGCGCAGCAGGCGGTTGAGCTCCTCGAGCTTGCCGCGCTTGCGCTCCCAGCCCAGCCAGCGCCCCTCGCGCGGGTTCCACACCCGCCGCCGGTGCAGCAGCACGAAGCGCGGCTCGCCGCCGCCGGCGGGGCCGTGGCGGGCGTTGAGGCGCGCGACGCCCGCCCGTGCCGCCGCCAGCAGCTCCTCGTCGCCGGGCATGGTCGCGGCGGCGGCGTCGGTCCAGTCGGAGAGCAGCGCGAAGCGCAGCTCCTCCTCGCTGTTGGCGAGGTAGTGCACCTCGAGGCGGGCGACCTGCTCCTCGATCTCGGCGGCGGCGGTGAGCAGGGTCGGCACCGCCACCAGGGTCCGCAGCTCCGGCGGCACGCCGCCGCGCAGCTCGAGCCGCGGCAGGACCCGCGGCCCGTAGCGCTCCATCACCCAGGCGTTGACCAGCTGCACCGCCAGATCTGAGGCCGGCACCAGCGCCAGCAGGCCGAGCCAAAACAGCAGCGCCGCCGCATTGCCGGCACCGGCGGCGCGCCAGAGCGGCAGCGCCAGTGCCAGCGCGGCGGCGGCCGCGAGCGTGCCGAGGTAGCCGGGGGTCGCCCAGGCGAAGAAGGCCCGCCGCAACCATTGCCGTGGCGGCACGCGGTAGCCGACCTCGCGCTCGAAGGCCGCGCGCCCGCCGGCAGATGAGGTAGTAACCCGGATCCGCCTGGCGGCCGTCAGATCCCGGCGGTCTGGCGCACCGCCCGCCGCGCGATCTCGATCTGCGAGAGGCGGGAGCCGCGCGCCAGCTCCTCCACCGCGTGCCGGTAGCGGTCGCGGGTGGCGAACTCCGCCGGCCAGGTAGCCGGGATCGCGCCGCCAGCTCCGCGTCCACCAGGCTGACGCCCTCGAAGAACGCCGCCCAGTCGAAGGCCGAGATCAGGCGCATGCTGGTGATCACGTTGCGCACCGTGGCGTTCATCGCCGCCTGGCGCTGGTGCTCGACAGCGACCACCTCGTCGGCGGTCGTGCCCTGCTCCGCCAGGCGGCGGTCCAGCCAGGCGAGGGCGGGGGTCACCTGCGGGTCTCGGTCGCGCAGGCGGCCCAGCAGCGCCACGGCGAAGGCGACGTCGAGCGGGCCGTCCTCGTAGCGCCGCAGGGGCGCCTCGGACTGCGCCTCGCGGCCGCCGGCGAGCAGCCGGTCGGCCAGGGCTTCGGCCTGCTCGCGCGCCGCGCGCCCCCGCACCAGCCTCTCGGCCAGGCGGCGCAGGTTCTCGACCAGGACCACGCGCAGCGAGATCGCCACCGCCCAGAGCTCGCCGATGGTCAGCGGCTGCACCCGCTGGTAGGCGCTGACGAAGCGCCGCAGCGCCTCCTCGTCGAACCGGCTGTCGGTATGGGCGACGAAATCGTGGGCGAGCGCGTAGACCCGCGGGTAGCCGCGCAGGGCGCCGTCGCGGAGCTTCGGCAGCTGGCGATAGAAGGCCGCCGGCAGGTCCTCGCGGATCTCGCGCAGCTGCTCCTCGACGAGGTGGAAGTTGTCGACCAGCCACTCCGCCGCCGGTGTCATCGCGCGCTCCGCCCGCAGCGATTCGGCGATGGCGCGGTAGGAGGCCAGCAGCACCCTGCCGTTCTGCCACACCCGGGGCCGCAGCCGGCGGTCCCAGGGCCGCCCGCGGCGCACCCGCTGCGCGCGGGCGAGCGCCGCCGCGTGCTGCTCGAGGCGCTCGACGCCCCAGAGCTCGTCGCGGATCGGCTCCTGGACGCCGGCGAACGACGGCGGCAGCGTCGCGCCCCTGGCCTGGCTCACGAGCTGCGATCGATTCTCGGCAAAAGACGTCGGACCCAGGGAAGCTGCATCTCGCCGTAGCCCCCGTGCACGAGGGGTGCCAACCGGGGGCGCGGGCACGCCGCGAGTGCCCGCCGGCAGGCCGGGGCGGCCCCTCCTACCGCGGGGGCTCGCCCTCGACCTGCGGCGCGGTCGGTGGTGGCGGCTCAGCTGCTCATGGGCAGGGCAGTGCGCCGGTATCTTGTACCGGCGGCGCCGCCGACTCGTCCTGGTTATGGTAGGTCGCCTGATTGCCGGTGAAGGTGTCGGTCACGATGACCGTGAAGCCGACGTTGGTGGTGGCCGCGTAGAAGACCCAAAAGCTCGAGTTCAGGGCACAGCCATCGATGATCTTGATCAGCATCTCCGGGTTGTTCGAGGCGAAGAACCAGAACAGGCCGCCCTCGGTGACGCCAAGGCTGGAGAGGCCAATGGCATCGCCGGCTCCGGCGAGACCGCCGCCCTGGGCAGTGCTGTAGTTGACCTGGATCTGGAAGCGGCCATCGCCGGGATTCTGGTCGATGCAGAGAGTCGTGGCATTGGCGACGCAGCCACCGCCGGCGTTGGGCGTCGATCCGGAGAGATCGAAGCTGAAGGCGGTGAGAGTCAAGGCATCGGTGAAGGTGCCGTTGCTCGTCGGCGAGAAATTCAAGTCGAACCAGACCGCTTCACCGGCGTTGAGCGAGACCGGCAGGCTGACCGGCGTACCGCCGCAGCCGCTGGCGCTGCCCTTGCGGAAGTTGAACGCCGCGAACGGCGCCGCGGGAGCATGATCCAGGGTTGCCGTGTTCGCGGCGTCACAGCTGCCTTCAGGGCTGGTGAGCTGCCGGAAGCAAAAACCTTCGCAATGGATGGTGGAGGTGCTGCCGACCGCCGTCGTCGGGAAGGTCAGTCCGACGTCGGACGGCGCCGGCGACGGGGTTCGCAGGCGGTCGATCCGCGATGGGACGCCGTCGGCAAGACCCGCCCGGGTGGTCGAGGCGACGAGGAGCAGCAGCGATGCGGTGTGACGAAGCACTGTCAGATTCATGAATTCCTCCTTTTCAAAACCGGAACAGGCAGCGGCGGAGAGACGCCGGCGCCCTCGGCTCGATGCGCCCGAGAGTGGGAAAATCCACTTGATGGGGCTTTGGACGATTATGGCTGAATTGCTGCTATAGCGCAAATACGAGCCTGATCCAACGCGGCCCCAGGGCTGGGGTCGCGACGAAAAAGGGCCGGCAGTGGCTGGCGGCTCAGAGCAGCCCGGCGCGCATCGCCTTGCTCACCGCCGCGGACTTGGTGTGGACCTGCAGCTTCTCGTAGACGTTGCGGATGTAGTTGCGCACGGTGTTGATGCTGATGCCGAGCTGGCCGCCCGCCGTCTGGTAGCTGCAGCCTTCGGCCAGCAGCCGCAGCAGCTGCACCTCCTGCGGCGTCAGCGCTTCCTGCAGCGCCACCGGCGGGGCGGTGCGCCGGAACAGCTCCACCACCTTGCGCGCGATCTCGGGGGACATCGGCGCGCCGCCGTCGCGCGCCTCGCGAACCGCTTCGAGCAGCCGCGCCGGCGGCGTGCGCTTGAGCAGGTAGCCGGTGGCGCCGTTGCACAGCGATTCGAAGATCTTGTCCTCGTCTTCGAAGGCGGTGAGCATGAGGACCGCCGCCCCCGGCCAGCGCTCGCGGAGCGCGGCGACACCCCGCGAGCCGGGCTCCCCCGGCAGCATGATGTCGAGCAGGACCACGTCGGGCGGCTCGCCTCCCCTGGCCGCCAGGACCTGTTCGAGCGAGGCGAAGGCGGCGAGGCAGCGGTACCCCGGCGTGCCGTCCACCAGCAGCCGCAGGCCGTCGCGGGTGCCGCGGTCGTCCTCGACGATGGTGACGCGGATGGGTGCAGATTCGATCATGGCGCTTCCGATCCCAGCCTATCGCCTGCCGCGGGCGGCGCGCCAGGCATGATCATGCGCCCCGGCCCTCACAGCCGCAGGCTCAGGCGCACGCAGGTGCCGGCGCCCGGCGCCGAGTCCACCGAGAGCTTGGCGCCGAGCTTCGCCGCGCGCTCGCGGATGTTGCGCAGGCCGTGCCCGGAGCGGCCGCCGCCGCCGCCCGCACCGCTGCCGCCGGCAACGAAGCCGACGCCGTCGTCGCGCACCACGGCCACCAGCTCGCCGTCCGCCGCCGCCACCTCGATGCGCACCTCCCTGGCGCGCGCGTGGCGGGCGGCGTTGTGGACCGCCTCCTTGAGCACCAGGTAGAGCTCCCGCTTGGCCTCGGGGCGCAGCGCGATCGCGGCGGCGCCCGCCGGCGATGCGAACGCGACGTTGACGCCGCGCGCTTCGAGCAGGTCGCCGGCGAAGCGCCGGATGCGCGCCAGCAGGCTCTCGAGGTCGTCGCGCCGGGCGTCGATGGCCCAGACGATGTCGCCGGTCATCTCCATCAGCTCGCGCGCCGTCTCGCCGATCTGGTCGACCAGGGTCGCCTCCAGCGCCTCCGGGTCGGCCAGCCGGCGCCGGGCCAGCTCGGAGAGGATCGAGATGCGCGCCAGGCTCGAGCTGAGGTCGTCGTGCAGGTCGGCGGCGATCCTGGTGCGCACCCGCTCGAGCTCCAGCAGCCGCGCCAGCTGCGCGCGATGGAGCGCCCAGCCGAGCAGCGCCACGGCGGCGGCGGCTGGCACCAGGAACCACCAGCGCTGCCAGAGCGGCCGCGGCAGGGTGAACGCCAGGGTGGCGGGGATGGCGCTCGCCACGTGGTCGGGCGTCACCGCCCGGAACTGGTAGCGGTAGCTGCCCGGCGCCAGGTCGGCCAGCTGCACCCAGCGCTCGGCCTGCGGCTCGCTCCAGCCCGCCGCCGACCCGTCCAGGCGGTACTGGTAGCGCAGGCCGGCACCGTGGGCGAAGCTGATGCCGGTGAAGCGGACCTCCACCTGGTTACGGCCGGCGGGCAGCTCGAGGCCCGCCAGGCTGCGCACCCCCAGCGCCGGCACCGGCGCGGGCACGCCGTTGACCAGCAGGCCGCTCAGGAAGATCGGCGGCGGCGTCTCGCTGTGCGGGAGGTCCGGCAGGTAGCGGGCCGGGCCGGCGGGGGTGCCGAACCAGAGGCTGCCGTCGGCGGCGCGATAGGCGGCGTTGACGATGCTCGAAGGCAGCCCGTCGGCGGTGGTGAGGGTGAGCACGCGGCCGGTCTGCGGGTCCAGCCGGTCGATGCCCTTGCCGTGCCCGAGGTAGATCATGCCGCGCCGATCCTCGGCCAGGCACAGGATGCGGTCGCTCGACAGCCCCTGGGCGTTGCCGTAGACGGTGGCGCGCGGCCGGGCGGCGTCGAGCCCCTCGATCCGCAACGCGCCGCCGTCGGCGGTGGCCGCCCACAGGCGGTTGCGGCTGTCGATCATCAGGTCGTTGACGGCGCCCGCCGGCACCCCGCCGCTCAGGAAGAGGTCCGCCGCCTCGCCGCGCAGGCGCGCCAGACCGCCGCCGGAGAAACCGATCCAGAGGCTGCCGAACGGGTCCTCGGCAAACGCCGACGGCGCGCCGCGCCCCAGACGCTCGATCTCCGGCACGCCGCTGAACCGGCCGCTGCCCGGGTCCCAGCGTGCGATCGTCGTCGCCCGGCCGCCGGCCGCCGGCTCCTGGCTGCCGCGCCCCGAGACCCACAGCCGGCCGCGCGAGTCCGCGAACAGGCGGAACAGCTCGCCGAGATCGTCGGGAGCCCGCCAGAAGCTGCCCGCCGCACGCCGCAACAGCGACGGCTGCTCGAGCTTCGGGAAACGCCAGATGCCGGCGGCGCCGCCCAGCCAGAGGTCGCTGCCGGCCTCGGCGGCGAGGATCTGGTGGCGTCCCCGTTCCGGGTAGGCGGCGCGCTCCAGGACCTCCGGCGTCACGTCCACCAGCTGCTCGCCATCGAAGGCCAGGAGGGCGGGATGGCCGCGGTTGCTGCCCCAGACGTAGAGCCGCGAGCCGCCGGCCTCGAAGATCTCCGCCACCGCGATCCGCGCCGCGGGCGCCGGCGGCCCCAGGCGGTCGGGGAGGCCGGCGGCCGCCGGCACGCCATAGGTGAGGAAGCCGTCGTGCGCCAGGCGCATCAGGCCGTGCGAGCGGGTGCCCGCCCAGAGGTTGCCGTCGCGATCCTCGGCGAGGCAGGTGAGCTCGTCATCCGGCAGGCCGTTGCGCCCGGTGTAGCCGCGGAAGCCGTGGCCGTCGAACTCGCTGAGGCCGCCGCCGCCGGCGATCCAGATCCGGCCGTCCCGGGTCTGCAGCATGCCGCCCGACGGATGCGCGCCGCCCGCCGCCGGCGCCGCCCGGCGCGGTCCCGCCAACCCGGCAGCGGCGTCGAAGCGGCATACCTCCCCGGGCGCCTCCGGCAGGCGCGGCGCTGCCGAGCCCGGCTGGCGGCAGTTGCCGGCGGCGGCGCGTTCGAGCAGGGAAGCTCCGGCCTCCGGCGCCGCGCTCGGGGGGCCAGGCTTGACCACGTAGACCGCGCTGGTGGTTTCGACCCACAGGCGCTGCTGGGCGTCGAGCAGCAGGGCCGCCACCGCTTCCCACCGTGGCAGCGGCAGGATCGGCCAATCGATCCACTGGCCGTCGGCGAGCCGGTGCCGGAGGCCGGTCCGCTCCCCCACCCAGAGCCCGCCGGCGCCGTCGGGCGCCAGCGCCGTCACCCACGGCACCGGCGCGCCGGAGGCCAGCCTTGCCTCCTCCGGGTCGGCGCCGGCACGCCCCGGCGGCGGCAGGCGGAAGAGGCCGCCGTCCGCCGCGAAGCCCGCCGACCAGACCGCGCCGCCGGCCGCCAGCAACGCCCCGGTCCGGCGGCGCAGGCGCCCGCTCGCGTCCGGCATCGGCGTGAAGGCCCGCGGCGCCGGGCCGGTGGCCGCCCTGCTCCCTGGCGGCGCGGGCGCGGCGGCGGTGCCGCGCGGCAGCCTGCCTGCCGGCGCCGGGCCGGGGTCGAGCCGCGCCAGGCCGGCGGTGGTGCCCGCCAGCAGGCCGCCGCCCGCGTCCTCGGCCAGCACGTTGACGTGCGGGCTGGGCAGACCTTGCAGCGTGTCGTAGCCGGTGAAGCGCGCGCCGTCGAAGCGGCTGAGACCGTTGTCGGTGGCAATCCAGAGGAAGCCGCGGGAGTCCTGCAGGATGGCGCTGACCTCGTCGCCCGCCAGGCCGTCGTCGACGGTGTAGACCCGCACCGGCAGGCGCTCCGCCGGGGCGTGCGCGGCGGCCGCCACCGCGCCCGGGGGCTCGGCGGCAGCCGCGAGCTTCAGGGCGAGCGCGCCCACCACCAGGACCGGCATCCAGGTTCGCGACACGGACCTCCCTCGACTGCGCGTGCGCTGCGATTCTATCGCGAGGCTCGGCAGGACGGCCGGCGGGGCCGCTACTCGAAGTGCAGCGCGTCGATGGGGTCGAGGCGGGCGGCCTTGCCGGCCGGATAGATGCCGAAGAAGACGCCGACCAGGGTCGAGAAGCCCGCCGCCAGCGCCACCGCCCACGCCGGCACGTGCGCGGGCGGCAGCTCGGCGGGCACCACCGCGGTGATCAGGGCGCCGAGGCCGTAGCCGAGCCCGAGGCCGATCAGGCCGCCCACCAGCGACAGCGTCACCGCCTCGATCAGGAACTGCATCAGGATGTCGCGCCGCCGCGCGCCCACCGCCTTGCGCAAGCCGATCTCGCGGGTGCGCTCGGTCACCGACACCAGCATGATGTTCATGATGCCGATGCCGCCGACCAGCAGCGAGATCGCCACGATGCCGCCGACCACCGCCGTGAGCCCGGACAGGAAGGCGGTGACCTGCTTGAGGATCTCGTCCTGGACGATCACCCGGAAATCGTCGGCGTCGTCCTTGCCGAGGTGATGGCGCCGGCGCAGCACCTGGCGGATGCCGTCGCGCACCTGGTCGACCTGGTCGGCGCTCACCGCCTGCAGCCGCAGCTGCACCTGGTCGCGGGCCTCGCGCCCGAACAGCTGCACCGCCTGGTCGAAGGGCACGAACGCCAGGTTGTCGAAGTCCTGGCCGAGGGCCTGCCCCTTGCGCTCCATGACGCCGATCACCGTCGCCGGGTAGCTGCCGACGTAGATCTCCTTGCCGATCGGGTTGCGTCCGAGCTCGAGCCCCGCGACCACCTTGGCGCCCACCACCACCACCTTGTGCTGCGCCTCGACGTCGAGCGGCGCGAAGAAGCGCCCGCTCTCGACGCTGAAATTCATCACCTCCTGCCAGCGCGCGCCGGTGCCGATGATGAAGTCGGGCTGGTGCTGGCGGTCCTCGTACTTGACGTCGGCCTTGCCGGCCACCACCGGGGTGATCTCGCGAATGCCCGCCACCTGGTCGCGGATCGCCTGGCCGTCCTCCCAGGTCAGCTTGACCTGGCGCGCCCGCGCCTCCTGCGGCAGCTCCGGGCGCAGCGGGAAGACGATGACGTAGGTCGCGCCCACCCCCTCGAAGATGCCGGTCGCCAGGTGCTGCAGCCCCTGCACCACCGACACCACCGCGATCACCGCGGCGACCCCGATGACGATGCCCAGGGTGGTCAGCGCCGAGCGCAGCTTGTTGGCGGCGATCGCCGCCAGCGCCAGGCGCAGGCTCTCGAGCCAGATCACCGGCCGGCGCTCCCGCCCCGGCTACTCAAAGCGCAGCGCCTCGATCGGATCGAGCCGCGCCGCCTTGCCGGCCGGATAGATGCCGAAGAAGATCCCCACCGCGGCCGAGAAGCCGAAGGACAGGCCGACCGCCCACAGCGGCACGTGGGCGGGTGGCAGGTGGGCCGGCACCACCGCCACCACCAGGACTCCGAGGCCGTAGCCGAGCGCCAACCCGGCGATGCCGCCGGCCAGGGCCAGCGCCACCGCCTCGATCAGGAACTGCAGCAGGATGTCGCGCCGCCGCGCCCCCACCGCCTTGCGCACCCCGATCTCGCGGGTGCGCTCGGTGACCGACACCAGCATGACGTTCATGATGCCGATGCCGCCGACCAGCAGCGCGATCGCCACCACGCCGCCGACCACCGCGGTGACCCCGGAGAGGAAGCCGGTGATCTGCTTGAGCAGCTCGTCCTGGACGACGATGCGGAAGTCGTCCGGCCGTCCCGCCGGCAGCTGGTGGCGGCGCCGCAGCAACCGCCGGATGGCGTCGCGCACCGCATCCACCTGCGCCGGCGCCACGGCCTGCAGGTCGAGCTCGACGCGGTCGGTGGCGGCGCGCCCGAACAGCGCCTGGGCGGTGCCGAACGGCAGGAAGACGCGATCGTCGAGGTCGGTGCCGAGGGCCTCGCCCTTGGCTTCCATCACCCCGACGACGGTCACCGGCAGGTTGCCGACGTAGATCTGCTTGCCCAGCGGCTGGCGCCCGAGCTTGAGCTTGTCGGCCACCTTGGGGCCGATCACCGCCACCTTGCGGTGGTTCTCCAGGTCGAGGCGCGAGAGGAACCGGCCACGGTCCACGGCGTGGTTCATCACCTCCTGGTAGGCCTCGTCGACCCCCATCACGCTCTCCGGCTGATGGCGGCGCTCGCCGTACTTGACCAGGGCGCTGCCGGCGGCGATGCGGGTGAAGTAGCGGATGCCGGACACCTGCTCCCGCACCGCCTGGGCATCCTCGGCGGTGAGCTTGACCTGCTTGGCGATCAGGCCGGGGCCGCGCTGCCGGTCCTGGTTCACCTCGACGTGCACGAAGGCCGCGCCGACGCCCTGGAAGACGTCGGAGGCCAGGTGCTGCAGGCCCTGCACCACCGACACCACCGCCACCACCGCCGCCACGCCGATGACGATTCCCAGGGTGGTGAGCAGCGAGCGCATGCCATTGGCGCGCAGCGCCGCCAGCGCGATGCGGAGGCTTTCGAGAACGACCACCGCCCTGGTGTCCCCCGGCGCCCTACCCGGTGGGACCGGGAGCTTGCCGCGCCGCGGGGGCGGCCCGTTCCGTCGGCGAGTCGGAGAGCACCTTGCCGTCGCGCAGGCTGACGCGCCGCCAGGCGTAGCCGGCGATGTCGAGCTCGTGGGTGACCACCACCACCGTGTTGCCGGCGGCGTGCAGCTGGTCGAAGAGCTCCATGATCTCGATCGAGGTGGCCGAATCGAGGTTGCCGGTGGGCTCGTCGGCGAGCAGCAGCGACGGCTCGTTGACCAGCGCCCGGGCGATCGCAACCCGCTGCCGCTGGCCGCCCGAGAGCTCGTTGGGGTTGTGATGCAGGCGGTCGCCCAGGCCCACCCGTTGCAGCGCGCGGCGGGCCCGCTGGCGCCGCTCCCGCCGCGGCATGCCGGCGTAGATCAGCGGCAGCTCGACGTTGTGCAGCGCATCGGTGCGCGGCAGCAGGTTGAAGGTCTGGAAGACGAAGCCGATCTCCCGGTTGCGGATACCGGCGAGCTGCGAATCGTCGAGCTCCTCGACCGCCGTGCCGTTGAGCCGGTAGCTGCCCGAGGTGGGCGTGTCGAGGCAGCCCAGCAGGTTCATCAGGGTCGACTTGCCGCTGCCCGAGGCGCCCATGATCGCCACGTACTCGCCGCTCTCGATGCGCAGGTCGATGCCGTTGAGGGCGTGCACCTGCTCGGCCCCCATGTCGTAGATCTTGAAGACCGCCGTCAGCTCGATCAGCGCCGCCATCAGCCGTCTCCCCGGCCGCCGCCGCCGCTGTCGGAGGGCGTGGACGACGTGGAGGAGCCCGAGGAGGCGCCGGCGCTGCCGGACGCATCGGCGGCCCCTGGCGGGGCGACCTGCACCGGGTCGCCGTCCTTGAGGTCGCGCAACGAGCGGTAGGGGCCGGTCACCACCTGGTCGCCCGGCGCCACGCCGCGGACCACCTGGACGCGGGTCTCGTCGGAGATGCCGGTCTCCACCTGGCGCTGGCGCGCCTTGCCGCCGGCGACCACGAAGACCACCTTGACGTCGGTGGCCGCATCGGTGGCCGCACCGGTCGCCGCCGCATCAGTGCCGCCGCCCGTGGTGCCGGCCGCCGGCTGCGGCGGTCGCTCCACCACCGCCTGGATCGGCACCACCAGCGTGCCGCGGGCTGCCTGGGTCGCGATCTCGGCGCGCACCGACATGCCGGAGCGCAGCTGCCGGTCGCTGTCGTCGAGCAGCAGCTTCACCTTGAAGAAGGTGACGTCCGGTTGGGACGGACGGTTGTAGCCGGAGCTGCCGACCTCGGTCACCTTCCCATGGTAGACGCGCTTCGGCAGCGCGTCCACCTTGAGCACCCCGCGCTGGCCCATCTTCACCTGTACGATCTCGGTCTCGTCGACGTCCACCTCGGCCAGCACCTCGCTCATGTCCGCGATGGTGCCGATCACCGACGCCGGGTTGTTCATGGTGCCGGAGACCACCACCTCGCCCTCCTTGGCGGTGAGCGCGATCACCTGGCCGCTGATCGGCGCATAGATGATGGTCTTGCCGAGGTCGGTCTGGGCGCGCAGGAGATTGGCGCGGTCCTGGCTCACCAGGTCTTCGGCTTCTTCGAGCTGCAGCCGCGCGGAGCGCTCGGAGAGCTGCGCGTTCTCGAGCTGCTCGGCGGTGAAGGAGCCGCCGGCGAACAGGCGCTCGGCGCGCTGCAGCTTGAGCGCGGCGTCGGCGACCGCCACCTCCTGGCGCCGCACCGCGGCCTCGGCGCTGCGCAACTGGGCGGCCCACTGGTCGCGGTCGGCGACGAAGACGTTCTGCTCGAGCATCAGGAAGGGCTTGCCCTTCTCGATCCAGTCGCCCTCGTTGACGAACAGCTTCTCGATCTTGGCGATGACGTGGGCGGAGATGTTGACCTTGACCCGCGGGTCGATCTCGCCGGTCGCCTTGACCACCTGCTGCAGATCGCGCCGCGCCACCGGCTCGGCGTAGACGCGGGTGCCCTGCTTGGCGCCGCCCGCCCTGAGGCTGGCGACCAGCACCGCGGCGAGCACCAGCAGGCCGCCGGCGACGATCAGGATGCGTTTCACGGCAGCTCCTTGCAGCCCGCGCCGCCGGGATCGGCAGGCGCTCCTATCCGGGTGCGATGGCGGCGAGCGCGACCTTGACGGCGACCCCGAGCAGCCAGAGGCTCGCCACCACCCCCACCGCAGCGGCGCGCGACACCCGGGCGACGATGCGACAGCCGATGATCAACAAGATTATCGCCCAGAGGCTGAACAGGTCCACGCTGCCGAGCAGCGCCCGCTCGACCGGCCCGGCTCCCGCCGGCGCCACCGCCGCCAGGCTCGAGATCAGGAAGGAGCCGCTGCGGGCCTCCTCAGGCGTGACGGCGCCGTGGTTCCAGAGCACCGGGATGGCGAGCAGCGCCCCGACCGCGAGCGGCAGCAGGCCGTGCAGGGTGGTGGCGAGGCTCGCGCGATAGCCCATCTCGCTGCCCACCAACCGGCAGCCGATCCAGAGCAGCAGCGCCACCACCAGGTAGATCGCCGGCGCGGCGACCAGCCCCTGGAACAGCGCCAGGTAGGGCGCCAGCTTCTTCGCCATCTCGATGCTGCGCTCGGCCTGCTCGGCGCTCACCTGGCCGCCCGCAGCCTCCAGGCGATGGCGGATGACCGGCGCCAGGTCGAGCCGGGAGGTCACCATCCAGCCGACCACCGTCGCCGACAGCATCAACACCAGCAGCGGCGCCACCCAGGTGGGCCGGCCGGCGATCGAGCGGAAGGTCTCGCCGGGCGCCGCCAGGACCCCCAGCAGACGTCCGGCGCCGGTATCGGTCGTCGCGCTCACGGCAGCAGGTTGGCGGGACGGAAGCTGAAGCGGTTCACCTGCTCCTTCGGGTCGAGGAACTTGACGCCCAGCTCCGGCATCAGCTTGCCGATGCTGCGATAGTACTCGGCGAGCGCCGTGCGGTAGCCGACGACGGCATTGACCTCGGACTGCTTGGCCAGGGTCAGCTGGTCCTGGATCTGGGTGATCAGGAAGCTGGTGGACATGCCGTTTTCGTAGCGCTTCTTCTCGGCGTCGAGGTTCTTCTCCTGGAAGCCGCGCGAAAGGTGCGCCGCGACGATCACCTTTTCCGCCGTGTCGATGCCGCGCACCGCCCTGCGCACCTCGTTGATCACCGTTTTCCGCTCCTGCTCGAGCTCCCGATTGAAGCGATCGACGTCGAGCTTGGCGATGACGTCGGTGGCGCGCGCCGCGCGGTTCTGCAGCGGAAAGGCGAAATGCAGGCCGATGCTCCAGCCCGGGAAATCGAAGCCGCCGAGCTGGTTGAGCGAGGTGGAGGAGGAGCTGGAGAAGCCGTCGGCATTGTAGTTGGCGGTCAGGTTGAGGGTCGGCAGCAGGCCATTTTTCGCCACCGCCGCGTTGATCTTGGCGCGCTCTATGTTGAGCTGTTCCTGGTGGACCTCGACCCGGTTGTCGAGCGCCGTCTTGATCGACTCGTCCAGATTGATCTGGATGGTGTCCGATTCCGGCGGCGTGGTCGGCAGGATGTCGTACTGGTAGAGGTTCTGCGGCAGGTTCATGGCCAGGCGCAGCGCGTCGGCGGCGTCGCCGATGGCCTGCTGGGCGGTGATGATCTCCTGCTCGCGGGTGGCGATCGCCGCCTGGCTCTGCACGATCTTCGAGCGGCGCCAGGGTGCCGATCTGCACCTGGATGATGTTGCGATTGTTGAGGTCCCGGGCAAGCTGCAGGCTCTCCTGCGCCACCACCAGCTGCTCGCGGGCGTTGACCAGGCTCCAGTAGGAGTCGATCAGCTGCACCGAGACGGTGATCGCCGCCAGCTCGAACTGGACGCGGTTGCTGGTGCTGGTGTTGAGAGCGAGCAGGATCCCCTGATCGGTGACGGTGGTGCCGAACTTCTGCAGCAGCGGCTGGGTGAAGGTGAAGTTGAGGGTGGGCTCGTAGAAAGGGACGCCGCCGGCCGTCGTGACGCCGTTGGCGAGGGTCACCGGCTCGGGAAAGAAACTCCGTGGGTTGTCCCAGGTGACGGTGGCGGTGCCGCCGGTCGGGACCAGCTGGCTGAGTCCGATATTGAAGTCACGGCTGGTTTCGTTGCCGTTGGTGGTGGCGGTGATCGGGAGCCGGTTGGAAATGGCGCTGGCGTTGGCGGTGAGGTTGAGGTCGTAGATGCCGAGCGCCTGCGGCACCCCGAGCCTCGCCTCGTTGCGGAGATAGCGCTGCAGGATGAGGGCGAGGTTGCGGCGCAGGGCGATCTCGACCGCCTGGTCCAGGGTCAGCGACATCACGTTGTTGGCGATGTCGAGGTGCAGCTCGCCGACCTCCGGGTCCGTCTGCAGGACGTCGACGGTGATGCGGTCGGAGGGCGCCAGGCCGCCGACGGCGCCGGCGGGCACGCCGTTGGCGACGTGCGCGGGCGCGGCGGGCGGAGGCTGATCCGTGGCCGCGGCGGGCGGAAGCTGGTCCACGGCCGCGGCGGGCGGAGGCTGATCCGCGGCCGCGGCGGGCGCCTGGGTGGGTGGTTCGGATGGGAGCTGGGCCGGCGCCGCACCGCCCTGAGGCTGGCGGGCCGCTGCCAAGGGACCGGCGGCGGTCAACGGCAGGACGAGCAGCAGCAGCCAGGCCACGGCCCGGCGGCCCGCCGTTCGCGAATCGAAGCTGTCGGCATTGCGCATGAGGAAGACCCCTCGAGATCGGAACCGGTTGACGGTCAGAATCAGGGCCGGGACGGCACACGTCGAGCCGATCATGGCTCCTCTACGCGCGCCCACGGTCAAAGTTTACGGTGCCGCCGGGGCCGCTTACCGCGGCAGGCGCGCTTGCGGCCCCGGAAAAAAGCAGGCTACCAGGTGCTCGGCGGTATTTTCCGGTGTTCCCGGGTTCTCCGGGTTCTCCGGGATTTCCGGGGCCTCCGGGATCTCCGGAGTCCCCTGGGTCGCCGAGGACGCGGGAAAGGGTGCCAGCTCCGGCCGCTCGGCGGCGCAACGCGCCCGCGCCGCCGGGCAACGGGGGTGGAACGGGCAGCCCGACGGCGGCGCCGCCGGGTTCGGCGGCTCGCCGGCGAGCGGCGGGCGCGCCTGGAAGCGGCGCCGCGCCGCCGGCGCCGGTGGCGCGGCCTCCCCGGCGACCGGCCCGGCCGGCGCCGCGGCTGTCTGCAGCCAGGCCGCCGGCACGGCCGGCACCGCCGCCAGCAGGCCCGCGGTGTAATGGTGGAGCGGGCGCGCGAACAGCTCGGCGCAGGGCGCCAGCTCGACGATGCGTCCGAGGTAGAGCACCGCCACCCGGTCGGCCAGCTGCTCGACCGCCGCCAGGTCGTGGGCGATCACCACCAGGGTGAGGCCCATGCGTTGCTGCAGCTCGGCCAGCAAGTTCAAGATCTGGCTGCGCACCGAGACGTCGAGCGCCGAGACCGGCTCGTCGGCGATCAGCAGCTCGGGCTCGACCGCCAGGGCGCGCGCGATGCCCACCCGCTGCCGCTGCCCACCCGAGAGCTGGTGCGGGAAGCGGCGCACCGCCGACTCCGCCAACCCGACCGTGGCGAGCAGCTCGACCATCCGCCGGCCCGCCGCCAGGCGTCGTCGCCGCCAGCTGCCAGCGCCGCCCTCGCCCCCCTTGCCGCCATCGCCGGTTCCCTCCCGGCCATGCAGCAGCAGCGGCTCGGCGACCGCCGCGCCGACGCGCTGGCGCGGATCGAGCGAGTCGTAGGGATCCTGGTAGATCATCTGGAATCGCCGCCGGCGCCGCCGCAGCTCGCCCGCCGGCAGCGCCAGCAGATCCTCGCCGGCAAAGCTCACCCGGCCGGCGGTCGGCTCGACCAGGCGCAGCAGGCAGCGCGCCAGGGTGGTCTTGCCGCTTCCCGACTCCCCCACCACCGCCAGGCACTCGCCCCGCCGCACCTCGAGGTCGACGCCCGCCAGCGCCGTCACCGCGGCCCGCCGGCGCCCGAACGGCGAGCGGCGCGCGGGATAGCGCTTCTCGAGCCCGGCGGCCGCCAGCAGCACCTCCGGGGCGGGCGGTTCTGGAGCGGGCGCCGGCGGCGGTGGCGCGCTCAACGCGGCGCCTCCGCGTGCAGCCAGCAGCGCACCGTCCGCGGGCGGCTCCCGGGCCGGTCTGGCGCCCCGGCCGGGCCGGTCTCCGGCGGCTCGGTCACGGCGCAGATCGGCATCGCCTCGGGGCAGCGGGGGTGGAAGGCGCAGCCCGGCGGCCGCGCCGCCGGCTCGGCAGGCTGGCCCGGGAGGACCGGCAGGCGGCCGCGCGCCGCCGGCTGCCCGAGCCGCGGCAGCGTGGCCAGCAGGGCGCGGGTATAGGGGTGCGCCGGGGAGCGGAAGAGGTCCTCGACCGCCGCCTCCTCGACCGCCTGGCCGGCATACATCACCACCACCCGGTCGCAGGTCTCGGCCACCACCGCCAGGTCGTGAGTGATCAGCAGCACCGCCAGGCCGAGATCGCGGCGCAGCTCGTCGAGCAGTGCCAGCACCTGCGCCTGCAGGGTCACGTCGAGAGCGGTCGTCGCCTCGTCGGCGAGCAGCAGCTCCGGGCCGGCCGCCAGCGCCATCGCCAGCAGCACCCGCTGCCGCTGGCCTCCCGACAGCTGGTGGGGGTAGTCGTCGAGGCGCCGCCGCGCGTCCGGGATCGCCATCCGGTCGAGCAGCCGCAGGGCCTCGCGCCGCGCCTCGCGGCGGCTCGCCGGCCGCTGCGCAGCCACTGCTTCGGCGACCTGGAAACCGATGGTATAGAAGGGGTTGAGCGCCGTCATCGGCTCCTGGAACACGATGCCGATGCGCGCGCCGCGCACCCGCCGCAGCGCCGCCTCCGGCAGCGCCAGCAGATCTTCAGCCGGCGCGCCCGGCGCGCGGCCGGCCAGCAGCACGCGCCCGCGCACCCGGCCCGGGGGCGGCACCAGCCGCAGCACGGCGAGCGCGGTGAGGCTCTTGCCCGATCCCGACTCCCCGACCAGACCGACGCACTCGCCACGCCCGACCCCGAGCGACAACCCCCGCACCGCCGCGATCCACCTCTCCCGGCCCTGCGGGAACGTCACCGAGAGGTCTTCGACCGCCAGCAAGGGTGGTCGGCGGGCGGGGCCGGCGAGGTCGGCGGGGTTGGCCGTCCAGGCGCCGGCAGCCGCCGGGGTGAGGTCAGGATGGATGGAGGACACCAGCCGCCGCTCAACCGGCCGCGCGGCGCAGCCATTCCACCAGCGTCGCCACGCCGAAGCCGCTGGCGGCGGTGCCGCGGCGGTCGTCGGAGCGGGCATAGGCGACTCCCGCGATGTCGAGATGCGCCCACCGCCGCAGGCCGCCCATGAACTGCGACAGGAAGGCCGCCGCGGTGCTCGCCCCGCCCCAGCGGCCGGCCGAGTTCCGCAGGTCGGCGTGCAGCGACTTCATCTCGTCGAGGAACTCCGGCAGCAGCGGCAGCCGCCAGAGCCGCTCGCCGCTGGCGGTGGCGGCGCTCTCCAGCTCGGCGGCCAGCTCGTCGTCCGGCGTGAACAGCCCGGCCGCGAGATGGCCCAGGGCGACGACGCAGGCGCCGGTCAGGGTCGACAGCTCGACCAGCGCCTCGCTGCCCTCCTCCACCGCCAGGGCCAGGGCGTCGGCCAGGATCATCCTGCCCTCGGCGTCGGTGTTGGTGATCTCGACGGTCTTGCCGTTGTAGCAGCGGACGATGTCGCCGGGACGGTAGGCCTCACCGCCCAGCATGTTCTCCGCCACCGGCAGGTACGCGCGCAGGCAGAGGTCGAGCTCGAGCTCCGCCGCGGCGCGCATCGCTCCCAGCACGGCGCAGGCCCCGCACTTGTCGAACTTCATCTGCTCCATGTCGGCGGCGGGCTTGATCGAGATGCCGCCGGTGTCGAAGGTGACGCCCTTGCCGACCAGCGCCAGCCGGCGCCTGGCGGGGCCGGCGGAGTGGGCGGGGCGCTCGCCGGCGCCGTCCTCGCCAAGCGCCAGCCGCAGCAATCGCGGCGCCTGCCGCGAGCCGCCGCCGACCGCCAGCAGGCCGCCCATGCCACGCCGCGCCAGCTCGGCGGCATCGAGCACCGTGACCGCGAGACCGTGGCTCGTTGCCAGCTCGCGCACCCGCTCCTCGACCCACGCCGGTGTCGCCTCGTTGCCCGGGGTGTTGGCCAGGTCGCGGGCATAGGCCACCGCCCCGGCCACCTTCGCGGCGGCGCCGAGGCTCGCGCGGTAGTCGGCCTCGGCGCCGGCCGGCGGCACGATCTCCACCGCCTCCAGCCGCCCGTTCTCCGGATCGCTGCGGTAGCGCTCGAAGCGGTAGCTGCACAGCGCCAGGGCGCGCCACAGCCGCGGCGCCGCCACCGCGCCGGCGGTCTCGGCGTGCCGCGGCAACGCCACTCCCAGCTGCCGCACGCCGCTGGTGCGGGCGTCGTCGGCGAGCCGCCCGAGCCAGCGCGCCAGCTTGGTGAAAGTGAAATCCGCCGGCTCCCCAAGACCGTAGAGAGCGACCACCGGGCCCTGCGGCACGCCGTCGGTCTGCCCGAGCTGCTCCTCGCGCCCGTTCCATCCCGGCCGCGCCGCGATCCCGAGCGCCGCCCGCCGCAGCTCCTCGGGCAGCGCCTCGACGTCGGGTGGCGCGCCCTGGAAGCAACCGATCGCCAACAGCTCGGCATCGGCGCGGCCGCCGGCGGCCACCCTCAGCGATGGGATCTCGCTCATCGATTCGTCTCCTCGCGACCCGTAACGGCGCCAGAGTCTAGCAGGTACGCCGCCGGGCTCTCCTGCTCGCGGTATGCTATACGCTGCTCTCCACCCGCGACCTTGCCACGACGCCAGAGCGGTAGCGCCAGCGCATGAACCCGTCGTCGCTCCTCACGCTGCTGCCGGGGCCGTTCAACTTCCTGCGCCGCGATCCCGACGAGATCGCGCGCTTGCTGCCCGACCTGCAGCGCGCCCTGCCGGCGCCCCAGCCCGTGTTCCTCGAAGACGAGGGCGCCACCCCCCTGAGCGGTTTCCCGGTCCTGCTCTCGGAGGGCATGCTGGCGCTCGCCGCGGCGCTGCGGCAATACATCCATTGCGAAGAGGACGTGCAGCTCGCCATCCAGCGCCGGGACACCTATGACCGCAAACTCTACAGCACTGCCTGGGAGCGCTACCGCGCGCTGCTGTCGCGGGCGGTCGAGAACGCCACCATCTCCAATTACGGCCGCCTCTTCCCGGCCGTCTTCTGGCTCCACCACTCGACCGACCTCGCCCGCCTGCTCAAGGAGACGCCGAAGCGCATCCTGCGCGAGGACCTCGAGATCGGCAAGCGCCTGGGCGACGTCATCAAGTACCGGGTCTGCGACCGTTTCCTGGACCGCGTCCTCGCCTCCACCTACGATCTGGTCCAGAGGGTCGCCGGCGCCACCGAGGAGGCCGAGGAAGCGCTGTTCCCGCGTCTGCTCACCCGCATGCGCGACAACGTCCTGGTCTTCACCGAGGACCACATCGGCCCCGACCTCGCCGAGCTCGGCAGCTACTTCAACGGCTATCTGAAGATCGACGGCCGCGAGCTGCGCCATCGCCTCGACGAGCTGCGCCGGTGGCATGGCGAGCAGCTCGCGGCCGACAACGAGCTGCGCGAGATCGCCGGCAAGCTGCTCGCCGGCGGCGATCCGGTCGACAGCCAGGACCTCCTCCGCCGCCCCGGCTACCTGTCGTTTCTGGCGACCCGCCCGGCCTACAGCCCGCTGCGCCTGCTGCCGCCGGTGCTGGTGCAGGTCTGGGAGAGCCTGCTGATCAAGCTCAAGGAGTTCGAGCTGTTCCAGGCCCTGCGCCGTACCATGCTGCGCGTCGAGGCGCTCGCCGACGGCCGCATGGTGGCGCGCTCGCCGCTCGCCGCCCGCGGCGCCCCGCGCGAGGCGCTGGTGCTGTCGCCGGTGACCCGGCCGCTCGATTTCATGGCTCCCTGGGTGGTCGATCCGCGCGTCGAGCGCTTCGGTTTGATCTACGACATCAGTGAGTTCTCGCAGACCATCTCCTACCTGCAGCGCTCCGCCAGCGAGAGCCAGGACGAGGCCTTCCGCGCCATGTTCCGCTTCCAGCGCCGGATCAACCGGCTGGCCGGCACGCGCCGCGTCAAGCTCGAGAAGTACCTCGGCGACGGCGCCTTCTATTCGAGCCGCGAGGCGCTCAACCTGCTGATCTGCGCCATCCACCTGCAGCGCTACTACGAGCAGGCGGTGCGCGAGGGCTTCGCCTTCGACCGCGGCATGCGCATCGCGCTGAACTTCGGCGCCTACCGGTTGATCCCGATGGGCAGCGGCGGCAGCCAGGAGGGCGAGCGCTACGAGTTCTTCGGCCACGGCATGGTCGAGCTGTCGCGCCTGGTCACCGGCAAGGCGACGCAGGAGGTCGACGAGGTCAAGACCATGCTGATCAGCCAGGGCTACCCCGAGGCCACCGTGCACCGCTTCTTCGCGCCGCTCGCCGCCACCGACCTCGACGTGGTGGACAAGGTGGAGGAGTCGCGCCGCTTCTACGCCTACATCAATCGCAACGGCACCCTGCTCAACAACGGCCTGGTGGCGACCGGCGCCTACGTCGCCAGGCTCGACCGCGAGATCGGCTCGACGCCGCTCGCCCGCGGCGCCGGCGGCATCCGCTCCTACGTCGTGTTCCACGTCGAGGACGGCGGCGAGCGGCTGCCGGTCGGCCTGCGCAAGCTCGGCACCGCGCGCCTCAAGGGGCTCGAACGGCTGCCGGTCTATGAGATCGTGGACGGTGCCACGCTGGAGGCGGCGTCGCTGCGCCCGCTGCGCGGCGAGCGCCTGGTGGCGGCCGCCGACCGCGAGTTCAGCCGGCCGTTGACCGTGCAAGAAGCTTGAGCCCACGAGGGACCGATCCGTGCCGGAAACCGAATCCGCAGCCGTCTGGACCACCGAGCTGGCCGGCCTGCCGCCGCCCCGCCGCGGCAAGGTGCGCGACGTCTACGACCTGGGCGAGACCATCCTGCTGGTCGCCACCGATCGGCTCTCGGCCTACGACCACGTGCTGCGGCCGGCCATCCCGGGCAAGGGCAAGGTGCTCACCCAGCTGTCGAGCTTCTGGTTCGAGCGCCTCGGCGAGGTGGTGCCGAACCACCTGCTGGCCACCGACCCGGCGGACTTCCCCGCCGCCGCGCGCCGGCACGCCGCGCAGCTCGCCGGGCGCGCGGTGCTGGTGCGCAAGGCGGCGGTGGTGCCGTTCGAGTGCGTGGCGCGCGGCTACCTCGCCGGCAGCGGCTTCCGCGAGTACCGGCAGAACGGCAAGGTCTGCGGCATCGAGCTGCCGCCCGGCCTCGAGCTTGCGAGCGCGCTGCCGTCGCCGATCTTCACCCCCGCCACCAAGGCCACCCAGGGTCACGACGAGAACGTCGACTACGAGACCTTCGCGCTGGGCGTCGCGGCGGCCATGCGTGAGGACGGCGCGGCGGCCGTGCCGGAGGGCGGCGCGGCGAGGATGTCGCAGACACCGCTCGCCGCACGCCTCCGCCGCCTCACCCTGACCCTCTACGAGCGCGCCGCCGGCTGGGCCGCCGAGCGGGACCTGATCCTGGCCGACACCAAGTTCGAGTTCGGGCTGCTGCCCCCCGCCAAGGCCGGCGGCCGTTCGGAAGGCGCCGGCGGCGGCGGTCCGGAGGACCCGGAGGACCCGGAAAACACCGGCCGCCGGCTGTTGCTCGTCGACGAGGCGCTCACCCCCGATTCCTCCCGCTACTGGGACGTCGCCCATTGGCGGCCGGGCGAGGAGCCGGCCTCCTTCGACAAGCAGTTCGTCCGCAACTGGCTGGACTCCTCCGGATGGGACCACCAGTCGCCGCCGCCCGAGCTGCCGCCGGACGTCGTGGCCGGCACCCGGGACCGTTACGTCGAGGCGTTCCGCCGCCTGACCGGCCACGAGCCCGACCTCTGAGCCGCGATGATCCGGCTCCCCCTGGATCAGCTGGCGGCGATCGTCGGCGGCGAGCTGCGGAGCGTCGGGGGCGGCGGCCGTGAGCCGCCAGGGGCGCCGCCCACGGCCGCCGGAGGCGATGCGGTCGAGGCCGTCGCCGTCGACTCGCGCCGGCTGCCGCCCCACGCGCTGTTCGTCGCCCTGCCCGGCCGCCAGGCCGACGGGCACGATTTCCTGGATCAGGCGGCTGCCCATGGCGCCGCGGCGGCGCTGGTGCGGGCCGGGACCCCGCCCGCACCGCTGCCCGCCATCGCCGTCGCCTCGCCGCTCGCCGCCTTGCAGCGGCTGGCCGCCTGGTATCGCCGCGCCCACCTCCGGCAGGTGGTGGCGATCACCGGCAGCAACGGCAAGACGATCGTCAAGGACGCCCTCTACGCGCAGCTGGTCGGCACTTTCGCCGCCGCCGCCAGCCCGGGCAGCTTCAACAGCCAGCTCGGCGTGCCGCTGGCGGTGCTCGCCGCGCCTCCCGGCACCGCGGTCTCGGTCTTCGAGGCCGGCATCTCCGCGCCCGGCGAGATGGCGGCGTTGCGCGAGGTGCTGGCGCCGGACTGCGGCATCCTGACCAACGTCGGCCTCGCCCACATCGCCGCCTTCGCCGGGCGCGCCGAGCTCGCCCGCGAGAAGCTGTCGCTGTTCGCGGATCTACCGGGCGACGGCGGCTGGCTGCTGCTGCCCGACGGCGACGCACTGGTGGCCGCGGCGGCGGCGCGCCTGCCCTGCCGGCTGGTGCGCTTCCCCGGCGACCCGGCTCTGCCGCGGCTGCTGGGCCGGACGGTGATCGACGGCAGCGGCGGCGAGGGCGCCGCCGGCATGAGCGAGCGGCTCGAGGTGCGGTTCCCGTCGGGCGCGGTGCGGGCGCTGCGCGTCCGCACCCGCTCGGCCGAGATCGTCGAGGACGTGCTGTTGGCGGTCGGCGCCGCCTGGCTGCTCGGGGTGCCCGAGGAGCGGATCGCCGACAGCCTCGCCGACTACGCCCCGCCTCCCACCCGTCTCGAGGTCTGGCGCTCCCCCGCCGGCGTCATCCTGGTCAACGATCTGGTGAGCGCCGACCCGATCTCGGTGCGCGCCGCCCTGCGCACCACCTCCGAGCTGGCTGGGCCGGGCGGCCGCAAGATCTTCGTCTTCGGCGGCATGGGCGAGCTCGGGCCGGAGGCCGGGGCCGAGTACTCGGCGATCGGCGCCCTGGCCGGCGAGTACCGCTTCGACTCGCTGCTGCTGACCGACCGCGAGGGCGGCGGCGGCGAGCTCGCCGCCACCCGCGACGCCTACCTCGCCGCCCACCCGGCGGGGCAGGCTGCCGTCCTCGCCGGCGTCGAGGCGGTGCGCCGCCGGCTGCGCGCGCTGCTGGCCCCCGGCGACACCGTGCTGCTCAAGGGACCCCGCCACGGCGGCATCGCCGCCGCCGCCGTCGACCTGATGGACGCCATGGCGCCCAACCGGCTGATCGTCGACCTCGGCGCGGTCGCCGGCAACATCGCCGCCTATCGCCGGGCCGGCCCGCGCAGCCGCATCCTGGCGATGGTCAAGGCGCTGGCCTATGGCAGCGACCTGGTGCGGCTCTCGTCGTGGTTGTCGGAGGCCGGCATCGATCATCTCGGCGTCTCGACCGCCGACGAAGGGGTCGAGCTGCGCCGGGCGGGAATCCAGCTGCCGATCCTGGTCACCCTGCCGACCCCCGGGGAAGCGGCGAAGCTGGCGCGCTTCGCGCTGCTGCCGGCGGTCTACTCCTTCGCCCTGGTGGAACCGCTCGCCGCGGCGGCGCGGACGGCGCTGCCGGCGGGCGGCAGGCTCGCCGTCCACCTCAAGGTGGACACCGGCATGCACCGCGTCGGCGTCGCCCCCGGCGAGGTGTTGGCGCTGGCCGAAGCGGTGAGCGCCAGCGGGGCGCTGCGCGTCACCGGCCTGATGACCCACCTCGCCAGCGCCGAGGATCCGGAGGCCGACGGCGACACCCGGCGCCAGCTCGCGCGGTTCGACGAGGCGCGGGCGGCGCTGGCGGCCGCCGGCTACGGCGGGCTGCTCTGTCACGCCGCGGCCACCGCCGCCGCCGCGCGCTTCCCGGAGGCGCGCTACGACATGGTGCGCCTGGGGCTCGGCCTGTTCGGGCTCTACCCGTCCGCCGCGGTCGCCAGCGCCCTGACACTGCAGCTCGCGGTCACCCTGCTCAGCCGCATCGCCGAGGTCCGCACCGTGGCTCACGGCGAACGGATCGGTTACGGCGGCACCTACACCGTGGCCGCCGAGCGCCTGCGGGTCGGAGTGCTGCCGCTCGGCTACCACGACGGCGTCCCCTGGTCGCTGTCGAACCGTGGCGTCGTGCTGGTGGACGGGCAGCCGGCGCCGATCGTCGGCCGCATCTCGATGGACTCGCTGGTGGTCGACCTGACCGCGGCGCCGGACGCCGCCGCCGGCAGCGAGGCCCTGCTGTTCGGCGTCCATCACGGTGCCGTCCTGCGCCCCGAGGAGGTCGCCGCCCGGGCCGGCACCATCGCCTACGAGCTGCTGGCGCGCCTCGGCCCGCGCGTGCAGCGGGTCTACGTCGGCTTCTGACTAGAACTTCGTCGCCGACCCCAGCAGATACTTCAAATTATCGTCCTTCCAGCGGATGCCGGCGCCGAGGAAGAACGAGCGTTGCTCGAGCGGATCGTCGTAGCCGCCCAGCACGTAGAGGTTGGGGTGGAGCTGCCACCGGGCGGTGAAGCGCAGGTGGGCCCGCTGATCGGCGGGGCGGCTGAAGTCGAACGCCTCGGCCGAGAGCAGGATCGGGCGGCGCAGATTGACGTTGAGCGGGTACTCGATCTGCACGCCGCCCTTGCTCTCGATCAGGCCGCCCCAGAAGCGGATGTCGTCCCAGCGATCGCCGGTCGCGGTGCGGAATCCCAGCAGGGCGGTCCATCCCAGCTTGTCCTCGGTCACCTGGTCGGTCGTGGTGGTGGTGGAGGTCTGGCCGGCCTCGTTGGTGAAGCTGACATGGTCGATGCGGGTGCGGTACTCACCGTTCGGGGTGGCGGCGATGCCGACCTTGTACAGCCGCTGGCTGTCCTGCGGGTCGATGGTGATGTCGAACAGCGAGTGGGACCGCGAGAAGGTCCCCTGCTGCTTCTGCAGCAGGTAGCCCTGCAGGTCGAGGTCCATCTTGAAGCGCTGGATGGCGCCGATCGTGCCGCTCAGGCTCTCGACGCCGGACTTGATGCTGTCGAGCGTGGAGACCGCGCTCTTGTAGGCCTCGTCGCTGTTGACCAGCTTGCCGACCGTGCCCTGGCCGCTGGCGATCTCGCCGGTGATCTTGTTGAGGTTGTCGACCGAGGTCTGCAGGTGACCGGTGAGCTCGCGGATGTTGCCCATGCTGGCCGACACGTCGCCGCGGTTCTCGGCAATGATGCCGGCGACCTGGTCGAGCGCCCGCTGGGTGTCGGCGGCGATGCGCGGCAGCTCCCTGGCGAGCGTGGCCGCCACCGCGTCGAAGCCGCGCACCGTCGAGGCGACGTTGGCGCGGTTCTCGGCGACCAGGGCGCGGATCTCGGCGCTGGTCAGCCGCAGGTCCTCCACCAGGTTGTTGATGTTGCCGCCGAGGTTGCCGCCGCCGAACGAGCCGGTGACCTTCTCGATCGAGCTGCCGATGTTGTCGAGCTTGGCCATCGCCTCGTCGAAGGTGACCGGCGAGGTGCCCTGCAGCACCGCCCCCTCGGGCAGGGCAGGCGCCGTGGGCGGGCCGGGCACGATCTCGACGTACTTGTCGCCGAGCAGGCCGAGGTTGGCGATGCGCGCGGCGGCGCCCTGGGTGAGCGGCACCGGCTGCTCGAGCAGCAGCTTGACCATGGCGCTGCGGCCGTCGGGGGCGAGGCCGATGCCGTCCACCCGGCCGATGCGCACCCCTGCCATGCGCACCGCGGACTTGTCGTCGAGCCCGGCGACGGTCGGGAAGACCGCCGCCAGGCGGCGGCCCTTCTTCTGGAAGGGATTGATGTCCTCGACCTTCCAGATCAGCACCGCCAGGACCACCAGGCAGAGGGTCGCGAACGCGCCTACCTTGATCATTTGCGACATAGAGTCTCCACTCTCGAAAGCAAGAAACCTACCCGCCGGCCACTTCCTCGGACAGCGGCCCCTCCGCCTTGCCGTGGACGAACTGCTGGACCCGCGCGTCGGAGAGCTGCTTGAACTCCTCCGGCGGCGCCTCGGCGATGATCTTTCCCCGGTCCAGCATGGCGATCCGATCGGCGACCCGAAAGGCGACCTGCATGTCGTGGGTGATGATCACCATGGTCGTCTGCAGGCGTTGGCCGATGTCGCGGATCACCTCGCCGATCAAGGCCGTGGTCACCGGGTCGAGACCGGTGGTCGGCTCGTCGAAGAGCAGGATCTCCGGCTCGTGGGCGATGGCGCGCGCGAAGCCCACCCGGCGCCGCATGCCGCCCGACAGCTCGGAGATGGCTTTTTCCCCGATCCCTTCGAGGCGCGCCACCGCCAGGCACTCCTCGACCCGCTGGCGAATCTCGGACGGCGTCTTGCGCGACAGCCGGCGCAGCGGGAAGGCCACGTTGTCGAAGACGTTCATCGAGTCGAACAGGGCGCCTTCCTGGAAGGCCATGCCGAAGCGGCGCCGGAACTCGGTGATGGCGCGGTTGTCGAGCCGCTCGATCGCCACCCCGTCCACCTCCACCGTGCCCGAGTCCGGCTTCAGCAGCCCGATGATGTGCTTGAGCGTGACGCTCTTGCCGGTGCCGGAGGTGCCGATGACCACCATCGACTCGCCGGCGGCGACGTCGAGGTCGAGGCCGTCGAGCACCCGCTTGGGACCGAACGACTTGACCAGCCCGCGCAGCCGGATCCGGAGCTCCGGCGCCGAGTGCGCGTCCGGCGGCGGCTCGCCTGGCGAGGGGCGGACTGGGCTGGGCGCGGCCATCTCAGAACAGCAGCTTGGTGAGCAGGAAGTCGGCGGCCAGGATGGCGATGCTGGCGAGCACCACCGCCGCGGTGGTGGAACGTCCCACGCCCTCGGCCCCGCCGGTGGTGTGGAAGCCCTGCTGGCAGCCGATGGTCGCCAGCAGCAGACCGAAGACCGCCGCCTTGATCAGGCCTGACAGCAGGTCGTTCAAGTTCATGAACTGAAAGGAGGTGTTGACGTAGCTGACCGGGTTGGAGCCCATCAGCACCACCGAGACGGCGTAGCCGCCGGCGATGCCGATGCCGTCGGCGAGCACCACCAGCAGCGGCATCATCAGCACGGCGGCCCACACCCGCGGCACCACCAGGTAGTGGATCGGGTCGGTGGCCATCACCTCGAGGGCGTCGATCTGCTCGGTGACCCTCATGGTGCCGAGCTCGGCGCCCATCGCCGAGCCGGCGCGGCCGGCCACGATCAGGCTGGTGAGCACCGCGGCCAGCTCCCGCACCATCGACAGCGCCACCAGCGAGCCGACGTAGCTTTCGGCGTTGAAGCGCTTGAGCACGGTGAAGGTCTGCAGCGCCAGCACCATGCCGGTGAAGAGCGCGGTCAGCAGCACCACCGGCGTCGAGGCGACGCCGACCTTGACCATCTGGCGCAGCAGCTCCCGCCAGTCGTAGGGCGGCCGCGGCGTCCAGGCGAAGACGCGGCCGAGCATCTGCACGAACTGCCCCATCTGGAGCAGGAAGCGCTCGATCGCCCCGGGCAGCGGCGAGCTCCTGCCGCCCCGGGCCGGGCCGGCCGGCACTCCCTCGGTCATCGCGCTGGCCTCCACCGCCGCAGCCTACACCGGATCGGTATGGACCAGGACGCGCGAGCGCGGCAGGTCGCGTTCGATGGCTTGGCGCACCCGGGCGCCGCGCGAGTGGGCCTCCTCGAAGCTCACCGTGCGCGGGATCTCCAGGTGGATCTCGATCAGCCGGCGGCTACCGCTGCGGCGGGTCCGCAGGTCGTGCATGCCGACCACCTCCGGCGCGAAGCCGGCGACCACGGACTCGATGCGGCGCAGCTCCTGCGGCGGCAGCGCGCGGTCCGCAAGGTCGCCGGCCGACTCGAAGACCAGCACGGCGCCCGAGCGCACCACCACCGCTGAGACCAGGATCGCTAGCAGCGGATCGGCCGCCGGCCAGTGCGCCCAGCGCACCAGCAGCAGGGCGATCACGGCGCCGGCGTTGACCCAGAGATCGGCACGATAGTGAATGCTGTCCGCGCGCAGCGCCGGGCTGCCGCTGCGGGCCGCGGCGCGTCCCAGGTACCAGCTCACCAGCCAGCTGGTGGTCATCGCCGCGGCCAGCACGGCGACGCCCAGCGCGATGGCGCGCGGCGCCTCGGGCGAGATCAGGCGGCGAACGCCGGCGACCATCAGGCTGGCCGCGGCGCCGAGCAGCAGCAGGCCCTGTCCGAGCGCGGCCAGGGACTCGAAGCGGCCGTGGCCAAAGGGATGGTCGGCGTCGGGCGGCGCCGCGCTGCGCCGCACCACGAAATAGCTGGCGCTCGAGACCACCACGTCCACCGCCGAATCGAGCGCGGCGGCGCCCAGGGCCAGCGAGCTGGTGAGCCAGGCGGCGCCGCCTTTGAACACCACCAGGAAGGCCGCCGCGGCGACCGCCACGAGCTGCGCGCGTCCGGTGCCGCCGGCCTCGCTCATCCTTGCATCCCGGAAAGCATTCTATCCTCCACTCTTGACCGTCCGCGGCCGGGTGGCAGAGATTGGACCACCGGCGCCGCGACCGACCCCGGCCATCCACAAGGAGAGAGCATGCCCGCGACCGACTGTACCCATCTCGACCAGATCCGCGACGTCACCCCGAGCGGCAAGGGGTGCAAGGAGTGCCTGGAAACCGGTGGCCACTGGGTGCACCTGCGCCTCTGCCTGAGCTGCGGCCACGTCGGCTGCTGCGATTCGTCGCCCGGCCGGCACGCCACCAAGCACTTCCACGCCAGCCGCCATCCCATCGTGCGTTCCTTCGAGCCCGGCGAGGACTGGGCCTGGTGCTATGTCGACGAGGTCGAGCTGCTGCCGGGGTGACGCCGTGGCGCGGCTTCCGGCCACACCCCTTCGCTCACAGCTGCGCCAGGTGCTGGTGCACGAACGACACCGTGATCGAGCCCTCGCCGACCCCCGAGGCGACGCGCTTGACCGAGCCGTGGCGCACGTCGCCGGCCACGAACACCCCGGGCACGCTGGTCTCGAGCAGGAACGGCCGTCGGTCCACGTTCCAGCCCGCCGGCAGCTTGCCCTCGCGGACCAGGTCGTTGCCGGCGAGCAGGAAACCGTGCTCGTCGCGCTCCACCACGCCTTCGAGCCAGGCGGTGCGCGGCTCGGCCCCGATGAAGATGAACACCGACCGCGCCGGCAGGGTGGCGACCGTGCCGGTCTGCGCATCGGCGACGTCGATCGCCTCGAGCACCTCGCCACCGTGCACGCCTACCACGCTGGCGTGCAGGCGCACCTCGACGTTGGGGGTCTGCGCGATCTGGTCGACCAGGTAGCGTGACATGCCCCTGGCCAGCGAGTCGCCGCGCACCAGGATGACCACTCGCCGGGCGTAGCGCGAGAAGTACATCGCGGCCTGGCCGGCGGAGTTGGCGCCGCCCACCAGGAAGACGTCCTCGCCGCGGCAGGAGATGGCCTCGGTCATCGCCGCGCCATAGTAGACGCCGGCGTCGGTCAGCCGATCGATGCCGGGGATCCCCAGCTTGCGGTAGGAGACACCGGTCGCCACCACCAGCGCGTGGCAGCTCACCTCGCTGCCGTCCGACAGCGTGACGATGCGGTAGGGATCCTCGCGCCGCAGGCCGGTGGCCTCCTGGGGGTTGAGGATCTCCACCCCGAAACGCTGCGCCTGGGCCACGGCGCGGCGCGCCAGCTCGGCGCCCGAGAGCCCCGAGGGAAAGCCGAGGTAGTTCTCGATGCGCGAGCTGGTCCCCGCCTGGCCGCCCGGGGCATCGCGCTCGACGATCAGGGTACGCAGCCCTTCGGAGGCGCCGTAGACGGCCGCGGCCAGCCCGGCCGGACCGCCGCCGACGATCACCAGGTCATAGAACCGGCTCTCGGCGCGGGTCCGCATGCCCACTCGCTCGGCGACCTCCGCCCGCGTCGGTTCGACCAGGAAGCTGCCGTCGGCGAAAAACACCACCGGCAGCCGGCCGGCGGGTGTCCAGGCGGTGTCCGCCGCGGCATCCGTCGCCGCCGCCGCATCGCCGGCGACTCCGCCGGCGGCGGCGGGAGGCGTTCCGGGGGCGGCGTCGGCTGGATGGTCGCCGGTCGCAGCTGGCGCCGCCGGGGCGCCGGCGGCAGGAGAGCCGTTCTCCGGGATCGCCGGAGCCGCCGCCACCGCCGCCAGGCGGCGGGCCTCGGAGCTCTCTTCGACGTCCAGCCACTGGTAGGGCACCTGGTGGCGGGCGAGGAAGTCACGCAGGTCGAAGGACCGCGGCGACCAGCGATGGCCCACCACCCGCACCCCTTCGAACGGTGGCCGGTAGGAGGCCAGCCAATCGTCCAGCAGGTCGTCGAGCACCGGGTAGAGGCGCTCCGCGGGCGGATCCCACGGTTTGAGCAGGTAGTAATCCACGCGCGCCGAGTTGATCGCGCGGATGGCGGCCTCGGTGTCGGCGTAGGCGGTCAGCAGCACCCGCTTGGCGTCGGGGTAGAGCGGCAGCGCCTGCTCGAGCAGCTCGACGCCGCTCATCTGCGGCATGCGCTGGTCGACCAGCAGCAGCGCCAGGGCGCCCTGGCGCTCGTGCAGCTGGTGGAGCGCACCGAGCGCGGCGGCGCCGGAGCTGGCGCGCATCACCCGGAAGCGCTCGGCGTACTGCTGGCGCAGGTCGCGTTCGAGCGCGCGCAGCACCTCCGGGTCATCGTCGACGGTGAACAGGACGGGCTTTGGCATGGCGATGGAAGTGGCGCAATGAAGCCGGGCTCGCCGGCGGGCGACAGCCGGCCGGCAACCCCGCCGGCATCATATGCCAGGGGTTTGGTGCGGTGCCGGTCCAGAGCTGCGCTCGCGTCCCCGCGCACGGCTCCCGGGCGGCGTCAACGGTCCGTGCTACCTTCGACCGGCGGAGCCGTCCTGCAACTCCTTCGCGCCGCCGCCGTAACCCGCGGGAGAGATTCGCCATGCCCGGCACCGAGGTGCCGCTCACCAGCGTGCTGCCGGTCGCGCAGCTGGCGATCCGCATCGAGCAGCCCGCCGCCCTGGCCGACTCGGCCCGCGGCCCTGGCGTACCGGCTGGCGCCGGCGGCCGTCTTAACCGCCTTGCACCTCTCCTGGCTGCCCGGCAGCTTCGCTCTGGCCGCCGGCGCGCTGGCCGTCCTGGTCGGGACGGGTGCGGTGGCGGCTCGGCGGCCGCCGCGGCCGGAGGACGAGCCGGTCGCGCCGCCGGCGTTCGTGCTGCGGCTCGAGCGGGAGCGGCGCCTCGAGGTTGAGATGGAGCTGCTGGCACGCATGCAGCGCGGCCTGTTGCCGCGGGAGGTGCCGGCGGTGCCGGGTTGGGAGATCGCCGCCCGGTCGCTGCTCGCCGAGCGCGCCGGCGGCGACCTCTACGACTTCGCGCGCGACCGCGCCGGCCGCTGGTGGATCGCCGCCGGCGACGTGGCAGGGCACGGCTACTCGTGCGCCATCGCCCAGGCCATGGTCAAGGCCGCCCTCGCCACCCTGCTCGGCGACGGCCGCTCCCCCGCCGAGGTGCTCGCCGAGACCGACCGCATCCTGCGCACCGCCGGCGGCGGCCGCAGCTTCACCAGCCTGGCCCTGCTGCGATTCGATCCGGCGAGCGGCGAGGCGCTGCTCGCCAACGCCGGCCATCCCTACCCACTGCTGGTCGCTCCCGGGCAGGCGGCCCGCGAGGTGGCGCTGCCCGGGCTACCTCTGGGCCAGGGTCCGCCTCGGCGCTACGCCGACCTGCCGCTCGCGCTGGCCGCCGGCGCCACCCTGGTCCTCTGCTCCGACGGCCTCTTCGAAGCCACAGCGGCCGGCCGCGGCAGCGCCGAGCCCTACGGCTACGACCGTCCGCGCCGGCTGCTCGACGAGCTCGCCGGCCGGCCGGCGACGGCAGTCCTCGAAGGCCTGCTGGCCGATTGGCGGCGCCACCGCGGCGCCGGCCCGCCCGACGACGACACCACGGTCGTGGTGCTGCGCCGCAAGACTTGACCCGGAGGGAGCTCAGGTGGCGCCGAAACCCAGGCGCCCCGCGCTCTCCTCCGCAGTCGCTTCTTCGAGCAGCAACAGCGCAAGGTGGCCCCCGGCCGGGCCGGCTTCCGCCGCCAGCGGTCCCAGCGGTTGCATCTGCACCACTCGCCAGCCGGCGAGCAGCTCCTCGATGGTGCCGCCTGCCAGCGGCACGATGGTGCCCGCGCCCTCGCCGCCCGCCGTCACCTGCACGGCGGCGAGCCGCTGCCTTTTCTTCGTCATTGCCTCCCCTCGCGCGGTCTGTGCCGCCATCTCCGCGGCATCATACCGCCGCCGACACCAGCCGCCTGCCGGCCGGAACGCGAGCGTCGGTGCTATGTTGAAGTAGTAGGTAGCAGGCGCGGCAAGGGCTCCCCGATCAGGGGCGTCGGGAGCGGTTGCACGCGCGCTTGGGGCCAGAGCTGGCCCAAAAGGAGAGACCTGATGACACAGCTGATCGATCCGCTGCTGCACTCGCTCGGCGGTCACCTTCGCCGGCTTGGGGCCGGCGCCCCGGTTCCCGCCGCGGTGATCGCGTCCACCTCGACCCCGGTGCCCGGGGGCAGGGGCAACTTCGACTTCATGACCTTTCCGCAGATCAGCGCCGAGGCCGCCGCCTTCGGGGGCGCCGGCAAGGACCAGCCGGCCAACATCTACCTCAACGTCGCGGGCACCCTGCGGCTGTTCCTGGCCGTGGGCGCGGCTATCCCCTCCACCGGCGGGACGTTCACCGGCTTCGGGCTGCCCACGGTGGCCCAGCAGGCCGTCGCCTTCGTCGGTGCCGGCTCCCGGGATTCCTTGGGCGTCTACGTCAAGTCGGGCGAGGTCCTGAAGCGGATCGCGGACAGCACGATGGCGGTGCCCGGCGGCACCGGGAGCTTCAGCGCCTTCGGCCAGCCCGGGTTCGACACCGGCGGCACGATCGCCTTCGTCGCCAAGGACGGCACCGGCGCATACGGCGTCTACTCCTCCAGCTTCCCGGCAGCGCCGGCCCCGGCCGTGGTCGCCAACAGCTCGACCCCGATCCCGGGTGGCGGCGGCACGTTCAACTACTTCGACGGCGCCATGGCGACCGAGGGGGGTATCACCTTCTTCGCCAGCCGTACGGGCAACCCGCCGGTGGGCGTGGGCATCTACACCGTGAGAGGCAGCGGCATCTTCACCATCGCCAACGCCAGCACTCCGGTCCCCGGCGCCAGCGGCACCTTTTGGGCATTCGCATCCCCGGCGGCTGCGGCCGACCGGGTCGTCTTCCACGGTCAGGGCTCGGCCGGCAGCGACGGCATCTACCAGCGGGCGGGGCAAGGCTCGCTCCAGGTCGTCGCCGATCTCGCCACGCCGGTGCCGGGCGGGCACGGCACCTTCCAGTCCTTCCTGCTGAACTCTCCCTCGGCCTGGGGCGACGACGTTGCCTTCCTCGCCAGGTACGAGAACGCGAAGTTCGGCATCTTTGCGCGCGTCCGCGGGCGCCTGGTGAGGGTGGTGACCACGGACGACACCATCGGCGGTAGCGGCATCATCGACCTGGGACTCACCGTCAACCAGCTGGCCGGGGGCGGGCTCGCCTTCTACGCGGTCACCGGCCACGGGATCTTCGGCAACTACACCATACCGGTGGGATAGAGCACTACGGCGGCGACTGGCCGCCGGCGAGCGCCTCGGCTATGCTCGGCGCGCGGTCGGCCGCCAGGCCGGCCGCCGGCCGATCATGCCCGGATCGCCTCCGCAGACCGAACTGACATCCGTTGCTCGCCGGGACTTGCCCCGGCGGCACCCGCTGGCACCCAAGCCGCACGAAAGCCGTTGATGGCGCCCTCTCCCCCGGACGCCCCGCCTGCCGGAGCCGCCGCCGCCCGAGCTGCCGCCGAGGGCGACGCGGCTGGGCCGGCGTCGACGCTCTCCGCTCCAGCGGCGCCCAGGAGCGCCGGCGCCCGCCAGCTGGACGACGCCGGCTCGGCTCCTGGCACCGCTGCCGCCACCCCCACCGGCCCCGCCACGCCGGCCGTTTCCGCCTGGAGCCCGCTGCGGAACCGCCTCTTCCGCTGGCTGTGGATCGCCACCGTGGCGTCCAACATCGGCACCTGGCTGCAGAACGTCGGCGCCTCCTGGATGATGACCTCGCTGACCACCTCCGCCACCCTGGTGGCGCTGGTCCAGGCGGCGACCGGGCTGCCGTCGTTCCTGCTGGCGCTGCCGGCCGGGGCGCTGGCCGACGTGGTCGACCGCCGCCGGCTGCTGCTGGTGACCCAGGGGTGGATGACCGTCGCGGCAGCCGGCCTGGGCGTGGTGACGCTTGCCGGCCTGGCCACCCCCGGCTGGCTGCTCGGTTTCACCTTCCTGCTCGGCCTCGGCTCCGCCGCCAACAACCCCGCCTGGCAGGCGATCATCCCGGAGCTGGTGCCGCGCCGCGAGCTGCCCGGCGCCATCGCCCTGGGCAGCATCGGCTTCAACATCGCCCGCGCCGCCGGCCCGGCGCTGGGGGGCCTGATCGTCGCCGCCGCCGGGCCCGGCTGGACATTCATCCTCAACGCCGTCTCCTTCCTCGGCGTGATGGCGGTGCTCTACCGCTGGCGCCGTCCCGAGGAGGAGGCCGTGCTGCCGGGCGAGCGGGTGCTTGGCGCCATGCGCACCGGCGTGCGCTACGTCCGCCACTCGCCGGAGGTGCTGGCGCCGATCGCTCGCGGCGCCTCCTTCATCGTCTGCGGCGGCTCGCTCTGGGCCCTGCTGCCGGTGGTCGCGCGCGGCCTGCACCGCGGCGCCGCCGGCTACGGCCTGCTGCTCGCTGCCCTGGGTGTCGGGGCGGTGTCGGGAGCCATGGCGCTGCCGCGCCTCAAGCGCTACGCCTCGCTCGACCTGGTGGTGGCGGCGGCCACCCTCACCTTCGCCGCCGCCACCCTGGCGCTCGCGCTGCTGCACGATTTCCCGCTGCTGCTGCTGATGATGCTGCTGGCGGGCGGCGCCTGGCTGTCGCTGCTGTCGAGCCTCAACGTCGCGGTGCAGACGGCGGTGCCGTCCTGGGTGCGCGCCCGCGCGCTGTCGGTCTACCTGTTGATCTTCTTCGGCGGCCTCACCGCCGGCAGCGCGCTGTGGGGCGCCCTCGCCGAGCGCTTCGGCATCGCGCCGGCGCTCTGCCTGTCGGCCGCCGGCCAGGTGCTCGGCCTGCTCGCCACCCGCCATCTCAAGCTCCGCTCCGGCGAGGGCCTCAACCTGGCGCCGTCGCGGCAGATGCCGGCGCCGATCGTGGCCTACGACCTCGAACCCGACCGCGGACCGGTGCTGGTCAGCGTCGAGTATCTGGTGCGGCCCGACGAGGCGGCGGAGTTCGCCAGCGCCATGCAGGCGGTGCGTCGCATCCGCCTCCGCGACGGCGCCATGGAGTGGGGGCTGTTCGTCGACGCCGCCGAGCCCGGCCGCTACACCGAGGTGTTCCTGGTCAAGTCCTGGCTCGAGCACCTGCGGCAGCACGAGCGCGCCACCGTCGCCGACCGCGACCTCGTCGAGCAGGCCCGCCGCTACCACCTCGGCGGCGACCGCCCGGCGGTCCGCCACCTCATCGCCGAGCCGCTGCGCCGGGAAGGTTGATCCGACCTACCGGTGGCCCATCCGGTGAACCAGCAGCTGCTCGATGATCTCGGCCGCCAGCGAGGAGATTCTCTCGAGCTCGTCCGCCACCGCACCCTCGAGCTCGAGCTGAGATGGATTGACCGGGGCTGGCTCGGTGATCACTCGCCGGAAGAGCCGGGCGGCCTCGCGCCGGGTTGCCACGATGGCCTCCAGCCGTTCCGTCGCGACTTTTTCCCTGGATCCGTCGCGCACGTCCTCGAAGTGAAAGACGACAGCGGCGAAGCACTCGCTGGCCTGGCGCTGCGTCACCAGCGCGAGCCGCAGCAGATTGGCCGAGGGCCGGCCGATCTCGGACGCCTGCTCCCGGATGCGGCCGGCAAATCCGACCATGTGCACCAGGTCCGCGGCCACGCTCATGATCGTGACCAGCAAGCGAAGGTCATTGGCGACCGGTGGAAAGCGCGCGAAGGTGAAGGCCGCCTCTTCCTGCAGCTCTCGTTTGAGCCGGCTCACTTCGCACTCTCGCTCCGCCGCGTCTTGCCGCAGCTCGAAGCTCGGATCTTTGAGCTTGATCAAAACCTCCACGACCAGCTCGTCGGCTCGCCGCACGATGGCACGGAGGCGATTCAGGGTCTGCTTCAACGGAGCATCGATCAGTCTCGTGTGCATACCGGGCTCCCCCAGTAGCTCCACGATGAAGGAACTACCGATCTTCCCAGGGGCGAGCGCGTGACATCTTCGCGACAACGTCATAAAGCTCTCATGTGACAACCCTATGGCAGGCTCACTGCCATGTGACAGAGCTCGAAGACTCGGCGTAAGTATCTGAACACAAAAAGGATGCACGATCTGATGGCTACCGCCGCCGGTGCCGACGGAGATGAAGCCGGGAGCGGACCGCCGCGACGGTGTCGTAAGATCCGGCCCGGACAGCTGGCGCGTGAGAGGAGATCCGGCATGAGCGGCGAGCAGCAGCTGAGTGGCCCCGACCTGACGCAGGGGGTGGCGCTGTCAGAGATCGGCACGGGCGGCACCGATGGCTGTCTGCTCGGCCATGCCGGCGGCGAGGCGGTGCTGCTGGCTCGCGTCGGCGACGAGGTGTTCGCCATCGGCGCCAACTGCACCCACTACGGCGGACCGCTGGCCGAGGGCCTGCTGGTCGGCGACACCGTGCGCTGCCCCTGGCATCACGCCTGCTTCAGCCTGCGCAGCGGCGAGGCGCTGCGGGCGCCGGCGCTGAACCCGGTGGCATGCTACCGGGTGGAGCGCCAGGGTGACCGCGTGGCGGTGCGCGAGAAGCTGCCGGCGGCCACTCCCCCGGGTGCACCCGCCGCCGCGCCCGCTACCGCTACTGCCGCCGGCGCGCCGGAATCGGTGGTCATCGTCGGCGCCGGCGCGGCCGGCAACGCCGCCGCCCAGCGCCTGCGGCGCGAGGGCTATGCCGGTCCCATCACCATGGTCGGGGCCGACGACTCGCCGCCCTACGACCGTCCCAATCTCTCCAAGGACTACCTGGCCGGCAACGCGCCCGAGGAGTGGATCCCGCTGCACCCGCGGGAGCTCTTCGCAGAGCGCCATATCGAGCTGCGCCTGGGCACGCGGGTGACCGCGATCGATCCGCGCCGGCGCACCGTCACTCTCGACGGCGGCGAGACGCTCAGCTGGGGTGCCCTGCTGCTCGCCACCGGCGCCGAGCCGGTGCGTCTCGACCTGCCCGGCGGCGATCTGCCGCACGTCCACTACCTGCGGACCCTGGCCGACAGCCGCGCGATCATCGCCGACATATCCCGCTTGGCGCCGCCGGAGCCCGCGGCGCAGGACGGCGGCGGCGGCGCCGGCGACTCACCCGCGGCACCACCACGGGCCGTGGTGCTGGGAGGCAGCTTCATCGGCCTCGAGGTGGCGGCGGCGCTGCGCACCCGCCAGCTGGCGGTGACCGTGGTCGACGTCGAGGCGGTGCCGTTGGCGCGGGCCATGGGGCGCGAGGTCGGCGCCTTCGTGCGTGCCGTCCACGAGGAGCACGGCGTCGTCTTTCGCCTCGGGCAGCGGGCGGCCGCCATCGACGCCGGCGGCGTCACGCTGGCCGGCGGCGAGCGCCTGCCCGCCGACCTGGTGGTGATCGGCGTCGGGGTGAGTCCGGCGGTGGCGTTGGCCCAAGCCGCCGGTCTGGCGGTCGACAACGGGGTGCTGGTCGACGAGCACCTGCAGACCTCGTCGCCCGGCATTTACGCGGCCGGCGACATCGCCCGCTGGCCCGACCCGCACACCGGCGAGCGGCTGCGCGTCGAGCACTGGGTGGTGGCCGAGCGCCAGGGACAGACCGCCGCCGCCAACATCCTCGGCCGCGGCGAGCGCTTCGCCGCCGCGCCGTTCTTCTGGAGCCAGCACTACGACGTGCAGATCTCCTACGTCGGCCACGTCCCCGGTCCCGCCGCGGCGGGCGCCACCCCCGAGCCTGTCGAGGTTCAGGTCCTGGGCGACCTGGCGGCACGCGACGCCACCGTCGTCTATCGTGCTGGCGGCAGCGTGCGCGCCGTCGCCACCATCTTCCGCGACCGCCAGAGCCTCGAAGCCGAGCTCGCGCTCGAACGCGGCGACCAGGCGGCGCTGGCCGCCGCGCTCGCCAGGTAGCTCAGAACACCAGCCGCAGGCCGACCTCGTAGTTGCGGGGCTGCTGGTAATCGGTGGGGGCGCCGAGCGCCAGCTGGTCACCTTCGGTGCTGGTGCAGCCGGCGGCGAACTGGCAGACGGCGACCGCCGGCTGGTTGCCAAGGACGTTCTCGGCGCTGGCGACCAGCTCGAGCTCGACGCTGCCGAGCTGAAATCCCTTCCGCACCTCCACCTCGGTGTACAGGATGCTGTTGGCGCGGAGGCTGCCGCGCGGCTGCAGGAACTCGTTGCCGTAGAGCGGCGGCGCCAGCGCCGCGAGATCGCTGTAGTCGAACGGCGACTGGTAGATGGCGTTGAAGCCGATGCTGATGCGGGCCGGCAGCTTGACGAAACCCTTCAGCTTGACGCGGTGGCGGACGTCGTCGGAGAGAAAGCCGTAGGTGTCGACGAAGTGCACCGGGTAGACGTCGAACTCGCTGCCCGCCCCCTGCGTGTACTCGACGCTGCCCTTCGACAGCGCGTAGGTGTAGGAGGCCACCAGGTTGAGCCAGCTGCCGACGCGGCTGTCGAGCAGCAGCACCACGCCGTGGTAGTCGCGCCGCGCCGCCGCCGGGTTGGTCAGCACCTTGTAGGGGCAGTGCAGGAAACCGGGGTCCGGGGTCGGTCCCTGCAGGTTCTCGACACAGGTGTCCTCGAGGATGTCCCGGGTCTTCTTGTACACCCAGGTGAGGTCGAGCGCTGAGCGCTCGCCGAGCCGCTGCTGGACGCCGGCGGTAAGCTCGTCGGCGACCGGCGCCCTGAGATGCGGATCGACCACGTTGGGGGCGGTGTCGAGCACGTCGAGAAAGGCGTAGCCGAAGGGGTCGCGGTGCAGCGGATCGGCGATCACCGTGCCGCCGTTGGCCGCCGCGAAGCCCGCGCAGGCGGCGGCGATGGCTGCCGGGTCGGTGATGCCCGCCGCCACCACGTTGGAGCACGACAGGTAGCGGGTGGTGGGCGCGAAGGTGAGCCGCGAGTAGAGCGGCACCGACAGCGCGCCGGGATGCATGAACTGGCCGTAGCTGCCGCGCACCACGGTCCTGGCGTCGCCGCTCGGGTCCCAGGCGAAGCCGAGCCGCGGCTGCAGCGCGCCCAGGTCGGCAACGCGGCTGCCGGTCTCGTTGTCGTAAGCCACTCCGTCGTAGCGCAGGCCGGCCTTGACGGTGAGCGCCGCCAGGGGCTGCCAGGCGTCCTGCAGGTAGGCGCCGAGGATGTCGCCGGTGTAGGTGGCGCTGGGCAGCGGCGGCGTGGCGCTGAACAGGAAGGGCCCATTGTTGTCGGTGTAGGTGCCGCCGCCGGTGACGTTGTCGACGGTGGCCAGCGACAGCCGCCCATAGGAGGCGCCGGCCTTCAGCTCGTGGTCGCCGCCTGGGCCGGCGGCGAGGAAGGTGAAGCTGCTCTGCCCCTCGAGACGGCGGCGGTCGCTCGATTGCAGGGTCGGGAAATTGCTCGACGCGATCTGCGTCGCCTGGTCGAACACCCCCGGGGTCGAGCGGTCGCCGCTCGCCGGCCCGTCGTCGATGCGGTGCTGGTTGTCGCCGAGCTGCGCCTCCCACAGCGCTTGGCTCGACAGCATGGCCGAGAGGTCGCCCTGGACGATCACCGCGCTCTGCCGCTCGGTCGCCGCCGCCGCCGGCTCGACGAACTGGCTGGCGTTGAAGTCCGTAAGGGTGGCGGGCGCGGAAGACGCTTTGACGACCGCTCGCCAGCGCGGATCGATCTGCCAGCTGAGCTTGCCGAGGTAGTCCTCGCTGCGCTGGTGGTCGACGGTCGGCGACTCGGTCGGCGTCAGCTTCTGGTCGGTCAGCTCCGCCGAGCTGAAGAACCAGACCCGGTCGCGGAGCAGCGGGCCGCCGAGGGTGGCGGCCGGCAGCAGGAAGCTGGTCTGGCCGGCGTCGTCGGGATCGAAGTGCGCGCCCTTGGCGGAAAAAGCGTCGTTGCGGTAGCGGCCGTCGAAGGTGCCGTGGAAGTCGTTGCCGCCGGACTTGGTGACGACGTTGATCACGCCGCCGGTCGCCCGGCCGTACTCGGCCTCGAAGCCGGCGGTGAGCAGCGAGATCTCCTGCACCGCGTCGAAGTTGAAGTTGGTGCTGTAGGTGCCGGTGTAGGGATCGGTGGTGTCGAGGCCGTCGATCAGGTAGACGTTCTCGCCGATGGTCGAGCCGAAGACGTTCGGATCGGCGGTGATCTCGGTGGTGATGACGCCGGCGGCGCTGCCCACCACCGACTGGTAGTTGCGGTCGTCGGCGCCGATCGAAGCCCGATCGATGAACTCGGTGGTGAACACCTGGCCGGCGGCGACCCGTGTCGGATCGATCACCGGCCGCTCGGCGGTGACGGTGACCTGCTCGCGCAGCTCCCCCGCTTCGAGCCGCGGAAAGACGGCGGTGGCGTGGTCGAGATGGACCCGCACTCCGGTCAGGCGGGCGGCGCGGAAGCCGCCGAGCTCCACCTCGACGGCGTAGACGCCGGGATCGAGGCCGGGGAAGGCGAAGCCGCCGTCCGGCCCGCTCGCCGCAACCCGCGGACCGCCTATCAGCGCCGGCGAGGAGACGGTCACCGTGGCGCCGGGCAGCACGCCGCCGTCCGGCCCGCGCACCGTGCCGATCAGCCGGCCGGCGGGCGCCGCGAGCGCCGGACCGGCAGCCGCCAGGGCCAGTGCCAGGGCCGCCACGAGAGCCCGCAGCGGCCGGCCCGCCGGCCCGCCGCTGGGCGCTGGTCGTCGCATCACCGCTCCTCCGGATAGGTCCGCTGGGTCAGGAACAGCCGCAGCGTCACGTGGCTGAAATCGAACGAGCTCATCATGTCATGGGCGCCGGCATCGCGCGCCGTCAGCGCCGGCAGGCCGAAGGCGCCCCCGTGCCACGGCGCCGGCGGTAGCTGAAACCACGCGGCGGTGGCTTTCCTGCGGGCCGTCGCGGCTCTGCTACTCTCCGGGCGGCCGCCGGTGCGGACGCCGGTGCGGGCGCCGCGGCGGGCTGGCCCGCGGGGGATCGACTCTGAACCTGGTCTGGGGACTGGCGGCGATCGCCGCCGCTGCCGTGCTCTTCGGCTACGCCTGGCGCGCCTGGCGTCGGGGCCGTCCCGAGGCCGCCGCCGCGGCCATCGTGGCCGCCGGCCTGGTGTTGCGCCTGTACGCCGGCTGCGACCTTTTCCTCCATACCTGGGACGAGCGCTACCACGCGCTGGTGGCCAAACACCTGGTCGAGCACCCGCTCGTGCCCACCCTCTACGAGCATCCGGTGCTGCCCTACGACTACCGGAACTGGCGGGCCAATCACGTCTGGCTGCACAAGCCGCCGCTCGCCCTGTGGCTGATGGCGGCGGGCATGCGGCTGCTCGGCCCCGACGAGATCGCCATGCGCCTGCCCAGCCTGTTGCTCTCGGCGTTCGCCATCTTCTTGACCTACCTCATCGGCACCCGTCTCGGCGGCAGCCGGGTCGGCCTGCTGGCGGCGGCCGCTCAGGCGGTCAACGGCTACCTGCTGCAGCTGCCGGGTGGGCGGGTGGCGGTCGATCACGTCGACAACGCGCTGGTGTTCTTCGTCGAGCTGGGGATCTGCTTTGCCGTGCTGCAGGTCCGCTCCCGCCGCGCCTGGCAGGCCTGGCTGGGGATCCTGGCGATCGGCATCGTCTGCGGCCTGGCGGTGCTGACGAAATGGCTGCCGGGATTGCTGGCAATCCCGGTATGGCTGGCGCTCGCCTGGGGCAGGCAGCCGCGGCGGCGGATCGCCGCCGGCCTGGCGGCGATCGCCACCGTCGGCGCGGCGGTGGCGCTGCCCTGGCAGCTCTACATCCGCGGCGCCTTCCCGCTCGAGGCGCGCTGGGAGTCCGCCTACAACCTCCATCATCTCCTGGTGCCGATCGAAGGTCTCGGCGGCTCGCCGCTCTATCACCTGCTCAACATGCCGCGCTACTTCGGCGAGCTGGTCTACCTGCCGGTCGCCTGGTTCCTGATCAGCCTCGCCTATCCGGCGTGGCGGCCGCGGCGGCGGCCCGCCGATCCGGCTCCCCTGGCGGCGGCGGGCGATGCGGCGCCGGCCCCGGGACCGCGTGCACCGGAGTCATGGACGCTGCGGACGCTGGAGCTGGCGCCGCTCGCCACCTGGCTGCTGCTACCCTACGTGGCCTTCTCCATCGCCGCCACCAAGCTCGGCGGCTACGTGATGGTCGCGGCGCCGGCGCTGTTCATCGTCGAGGCCGCCTTCTGGCTCTGGCTATGGGACCACCGCGCCGGCCCGCCGCGCCGTCAGGGCGCTGACCCGGACCGGCGGCGCGGGCTCTTGCCGGCGGCGGCGCGCGCCTGGAAGGGAGCGTGCTGGGCGCTGCTGGTGCTGCTGCCCTTGCTGCCCCTGCGCTACACCGTCGAGCGCCTGAAGATCCGCCCCGGCTACGACCGCAATCCGCCCTGGGTGCGCGCGCTACGGCAGCTGCCGGCGCGCCTCGGACCCGGCCCGGTGGTGCTGTTCCACCTCGAGCGTCCCATCGAGGCGATGTTCTACACCCCGTACACCGCCTATGCGGGAGTGCCGACTGTGCTGCAGGCGCAGCACCTGGTCCGTGCCGGCTATCGCGTCGTGGTGCTCGACGCCCAGGCCGCGCCGCCCGAGCTGCGCAACGTCCCGGGCGTCGAGCTCTGGCGCGATGCGATCCCCGCCGGCCCCCTCGACGACGGCACCGGCTTCCGCCTGCCGCGCGCCGACGGTTCCGATTCGCCGCTGGCCGGGACCGTCGAACGGCCATGAACAGAACTCTGCCGCGGCGATGATGCCGCGGGTGGACACCATGCGACGCTCAGCTGCCTGGCTACTTGTTGAGCGCCTGCAGCGCCGGTTCGAGCCAGGAATAGAGGAAACGATTGACCTGCGGGAACTGCGAAGCGAGAAAGGTGACGACCGGCAGGACCGCGAACGACGTCGCTCGGACCCAGAAATCGCCGCCCAACTCGCCGGGTGTGGTCTTGGTGACACGGCTCAAGATGGGATCGCGATGGAGTTGAGCCAGGACGAGAGTGACCACCACGATGATGTAAAGCAGCAATAGGGTCAGGAGTGTCGCAATGGAGGCCCGCGGCTGGAACGGATAGACGGTCATCGCCAGCACCAGCAGGACGTACATGCCGCCGATGGCGAAGATCAGCGTCCGAATCCGCACCAGCACGACCAACAGGAAGCTGACGTATACCAGGCAGGCGAAGCGCTCGCAGGCCCAGGGGCTCGGCTCCCCGCGATGCTCCTTCAAAGCGCGCCGCCGCGGCTTCTCCACCTGCTGCTCCCAGAGGGCGGCCAGCTGATCCAGAGCGTGCCCGGCCTCGACGGCGATCGCGGATTGGACGTCCTTGTATTTGGCGATGAGATCCAGCTCCAGCTCGCGTGCGACATGCCAATCGCGATGCCACGGGCGAAAGGTACGAGCGCCCTCGGGCAGCTTGGCGAAAGTCGCGAGCACGACCTGTCGAGCCTGCTCGACGGCCTCGACGCTCACCGCCGCGCAGCCCTTGGCTGCGGCGTGGAGCGCCTCGCGCTCCCGGGCAAGAATGCGCTGGAACTCCGTCATGCTCACCAGGCCGAACCGCCAGAGCGGATTCCAGGAGAAGTCCTTGAGCCGTGCGAAACCGGCACGCAACGGCAGCGAATCAAGCATGACCAGCAGCCTGCGGGTCTTGAGCCAGATCTCCCAGAGCCGCAGCGTCGTGCCGATGATTGCGCCCAATGACAACCAGAAGAGAAGGAGCAGCAGGACCTCGAAACCTCTGGCTTCGATCGTGATCAGCGGCCTCAACCAGGCTACGCCAGGGGCCGCTGCCAATAGCAACAGCGCCAGAGCGCTGAGCGCACCGGGCAGCAGATAGTGGCGCAGGTAAAGAGCGATGGAAGGTTGGTTTTGCAACAAGGCGTTGAACAGGGCGTCGATGATGTAATTCCTGGCTGGCTTGCCGCCGGCGGTCCTCGCTTCTGCGACCCAGCGCAGTCGATCGTTGGTCACGTCCTTGGGCAGCTGGGGCCGCCGATCGTCGAGCAAGGTGAGGCCCGCATGCACGTGGAAGGCCCACCATAGGCAGGCGCCGAGAAGGAACATCATTGGCAGTACCGGCGAGAGGCCGGAGGTGAGCTGCAAGGAACGCAGCACTCCGAACCTCCACACCCCGGTGAGGGAGGCGGCAGGTCGTCCGTGCCAGGCGAGCCATGCCGCGAATAGGAGCAGCGGAGCGCAAGCGAAGAAAGTGAGCGGCCACGCTCGCAAGTAGCGTCTACCGGAACCCTTGGCGAGCGCGTTGCGGCAGGAGAGGTCGCGAATGGTGGCGGCAAGCACCGCCAGCAGGCCGGCGACCAGCGCGACCAGCATCTCCGGGCGCGAGCGGATGGTCCAGCCGCCATTGTTCGGCAGGAAAGGGAACAGGAGCAGCAGCAGGATCGTAGCAATCAGGCATGCGGAGGCCGCGATCAAGGCCGCCCGAGCATCCATGGCGGCGGGGGCGAAGGACGCGAAGAGCTGCGACGGCGAGCGCAGGGACGCGAAGCAGAGCGACGCCGCGAATCCGAAGGCGATCAGGAGCGCGATCAGCTCCGCCATCACCCAGGATATCGGTACCGTCACGGCAAGCGGGCCTAGTCTGATCTGTTCGGCGGCAACCCGCGGCAGCTGGCTGGGAGCATGGTTCGCGAGCGGTCCGAGGTTTGCGATCGGCCAATACTCGTCGCGGCCGAGCGCCATCAGGTGCACCGGCGGAGCGTTGTGGTAGTGCCGCTTGCCGGAGGGATCCAGGCGCCTGGCCTCGAGCCAGCCGTATTGATAGAGGTCGAGAGATGGCGACCTCAGCTCGAATGGCTGCCGTGGATCGCTACCGGTCACGGCGGCCGGCGACGCCGTCAGCAGGGCGCGTAGCGCATTGTAGGCACCCGCCTCGGTGGAGCTGGGGAACAGGCGTTCCGCATGATGCTGGTTATGGACGAACTCGTGATTGGCGGTGGGCGCGACAGAATAGGTCGAGAGCGCCAGCAGGCCGTACAACTGCTTGTCCTCGACCTCGCGGCGAAACAGCAGGTCGGCTCCGAGGGTGACGATCCTGCCCTTGGGATAGGCGGCAGCGAGGTAGCGGCTCAAGAAGAGAAGGTCGCTGGGGTCCGTCGCGTGCACGACGATGAACTGCACGGCGTGCTTGCGCAATTCGGAAACAATGCCGAGCAGGACCCCCTCCTGCGACAACGGCGACTGCTTCGAGAAGGCCGCGACGGTGTCGTCGTCGGCGCCGCTGATCCCGAGGTTCGGAGGCAGGACGGAGCGGGGCGCAGACTGCGCCTCAAGCTTCGGAGCCGTGGTCTCGCTGCCCTGATAAGCCGCGCGCAGGCGAGAGATCTCGCGCGGGAAGCGCAGATACAACCTTTCGGCGCCACGTGTCGCGTCGGCTCCGTACTCGGTTTCGTCCTCCGCCAGGATCGCGACCGAATCGTCCCGGTAGCCGAGTTTGCCGTATGCGGAGCCCGTGAGGTATTGGATGAAGCGCTCGATCATCACTTCGTCGGATTCTTGAAAGGAGGCGAACCTTTCCGCCGGCGGCTTCTCTTGCCGGTCACGGAAGCGCGCGATGGCCGCGCCGTCGGTGGCGCTGCCGCTGAAGATGAGCGAAGGTCCCTGGCAGGGGGTGCCCTGGCCGCAGGTCAAGAGCTCAGCGAGCGAGGGGAGAGAGCCGGAAAAGGTGGGGCCGAGAATCCGCAGGGACGGCCGGGCAGCGGCCCCGGCGGCGCAGGGCATGGCGCAACCGGGAGCCCCGCTCGCGTGAACGATCCAGTCGACGGCATTCGCAAACTGCCGCTTCTCGATGCCGCCCGTCGGCGATTCGCCGACCAGCAGCACGAAGAGGTGCCGCCGCTGGTCGCCCTCATTCCGGAAGGTCAGCAGGCCGGGAAACTCGCCGCGGGCGTTCGCGTACACCTGATCCTCGAGACGGATCGCGAAATTGTCGGACTCCGGATGCACCTTGGGATCCCAAGGAATCAATGCCCTCACGAAATGAAAGCCTTGATCCTCGCTCGCCTCCTGGATGACCTCGATCAGGCGATCGAAGATCAGCGCCGGACGGGTATGCACGGGATCTGGAACCAGCGCAATGATGAAGTCTGCCGGCTGCGCCTGGCATCGGCGGCCGATTGCCGCTTGGCGATCGCGCACCATACGAAACGCCTCCGGATCGCCCGGAAAGGCCGCGGCGGCAAAGGGGTCCTGGACCTCCGCGGCGAGTGGCCGCCCGCCGGCCGCCGCCACGTCGACCGCAGCTGACGTCGCCGCCGAAGCGGCGGCATCGACCCCCTGCACCCCCTCACGGCAGGTGTCCAGGAACAGCCGCGCCAGTGCCTTGGTGTAGTCCCGGCGCCCCTCGGCGGCAAAATAGGCCGGCGGGCGGGCAAAATCGCTCGTGGCAGTCCGCTGAGGCCCACGCTCATCCTGCCCCTGGTCGCGCGGCGCCGCCGCCGACGAGCCCGGGGCCGGGCGCGCGGGCGACGAGGCGAGCGCGGAGAGCAGAGCTCCGGTGGCAACCAGGCCGGTGACGGTGCGATTCATGTTCGGCCTCCAGGCCGGACAGGCCCGCCAATTCGTGCTGACGCCGCGGCAGCCTGGTCCTGGATTGGAAGACGGACACGCAGCCCAGGTTTCCCCGCGGTTCGATGCCGCCGGCATCGATCGGGCCCGTGCCGAGCTTGCCTGGTGCGAGCGGGACCGGCTCAGCCGGGCGGAGGCGGCACCGGCGCAGAAGAGCCCTGCTTGTCTGTCGCCCCGGGAACGGCCGGCGCCGCCGCGGCCTCCGGCGACAGCACGCCGATTACGTAGCGGCCGGCAGGCAGGTACTCGCGGGCGGCGGCCTGGACGCTCGCCGGGGTGGTGCGCTCGACCAGCTCGTCGAAGTGGAGGATGTCGCGGAGATCCCAACCGGAGCGGAGGTAGTTGGCCAGCACGCCGAGCCAGAAGCCGTTCTCCTTCAGTGCGGTTTCGCGCTCGCGCCGCATGCCGGCTTTTACCTTGTCGAGATGCCCCTGGTCGATGCCGGTGGCCTGAATCGCCGCGATCTCTTGAAAGATCGCCCGGGTGAGCTCGTCCACCTTGTCCGGCGCGCAGCAAAAGCCGATGCTCACCTCGAAGCGCTCGTAGGGACGGAAAGCGAGCCCGGCGGAGACGGCCACGCCGTACACCGCTCCCAGGTCGTCGCGCAGCACCTCCCGCAGCCGCAGCTGCATCAGGCGAACCAGCGTCGAGAGGGCATGGACGTTCTCGCGCGTGTAATGCCCGTCGCCGGTGAAGACGATCTTCGCCTGACTCTTGGGCTCCCTGCCCTTGACCACCGAGACGTGGACGATGCCGGCGGGCGGCCTGCCGCCGACCGGGCGCCAGGTCTCCTTCCGGCCCCCGCCCGGCAGGCCGCCGAGATAAGTCGCCACCAGTGGCCGGATCGATTCGAGGGTGAAGTTGCCGACCAGGAAGAAGGTGAACTGCGAAGCATCGGCGAAGCGCTCTTGGTAAATGCGGAACGCGGAGTCGTAGTCAAGCTCGGCCAGCCGCTCGACGGTGAGCGGGCGCTCCCGCGAATCGCCCGGGTGAAGGGCCGCTTGCATCCTGTCGGCAAAGACCACCTGCGGCTGGGACGAGCGGTTCTCGACCGAGGCCTCGAGGCGGGACCGCGTCGAGCGGAAGGCGTCCGGGTCCCGGCGCGGCGAGGTGAAGGCGAGGTAGGCCAGCTGAAACATGGTCTCGACGTCGCGCGGCGAGGCGGTGCCGCGCAGCGTCTGCTCGAAGTCCCCCAGCCCCGCGCTGGCGCTGGCCGCCTTGCCCACCAGCGCCTTGCGCAGGGTCACCGGGTCGAAGGCGCCCAGGCCCCCCTCCCTCACCACCAGCGGCGCCAGCTCGCCGGAGGTGAGGCTCGCGTCCGGGACCAGCGACAGGCCGCCGGGGCTGAAGCCGGAGAGGAGGATCTCGTCGTTCTTGAAGTCGGTGGGCTTGAGCACGACCCGCACGCCGTTGCTCAGCCGCCACTCGGTCACGCCCAGCTCGGCGATGCGGCTCTCCGCGACGATCGCGGCCGGCTTGGGCGGCCGCGGCACCAGCGGCCCTTCCTGGGTGCGGTCCACCCACGGCGAGAGCTCGACGGCACGGACGGCGGTGAAGACCTGGCGCAGCTGCGCCTCGGTCGGCACCGGCACCTCCGGCTTGGCCGGCGCGTTGATCTCGATCACCCGGTCCGCTTCTGAGCTCCAGCCGACCGCCAGCCGGTTGACCTCGTCGAGCTGGATCCCCGGCAGGAGGCGGCGGGAGAGCTCGAGCTCGTAGGATTCGCCTGGCGCCGCCTCCTGGTCGAGGAACAGGCGCCGGATCTCTCCGGCGCGGCTCGCGGACTGGACCTTGTCGTGCTCGGCGAAGCTCCGCTCGAGCTCCCGCAGGGTCACCACCCTCTGGCGCTCGAGCTCGGCCGGCTCGAAGCCGTGGCGCCGCACCCGCTCCACCTCGGTGAGCAGCGCCGTCAGGCCTGGCAGCAGACCGCCGTTGCGCACCGCCGCGATCTCTTCGTCGATGTCGATCGGGCGGACGATCGACCCGGCCGCTGCAACGGCGGCCTGAAACGGCGGGTCGGGACGCCGCGCGAGCTCGCCCAGGCGGGCATTGAGCATGCCGTGGTAGAGGCTCTCGACCAGGTCGCGGCGGAAGTCGGCGGCGCTGCGGTCCGGACGCTTCGGCTGCGCCACCTCGATCTTGGCCACGCTCTGGGTCGCCTCGCTGTCGGTGGCGATGGCGAAGCGCGTATCGGCATGGGGGGGAACCGGGAAGGCAGGACGCGGCCGCTCCGGCGCCGGGTTGGCGAGCGCCGCGAAGGCCTGACGCAGCCGGGTCTCCAATCGCTCGCGGCCATAGGCGCCGAAATCGCCGACCGCGATCACGGCCATCAGGTCAGGTCGATACCAATCATGGTAGTAGCGCACCAGCGCCTCGCGCTTCGCCTGCTGCAGGCTGGCGAGGGTGCCGATCGGCAGACGCTCGGCATAGCGCGAGCCCTCGAGCACGATCGGCAGCTGCTGGTCGAGCATGCGCGCCTGGGCACCGCGCCCCTGCCGCCACTCCTCGATCACCACCCCGCGCTCACGCTCGACCTCCGCCGGGTCGAAGGCGACCGCGTGCGCCCATTCGGCGAGGATCTCGATGCCCTGATCGACGAACTCCGGCTTGTCGGTGGGCACCTGCAGCGTGTAGACCGTCGCGTCGAAGCCCGTCGAGGCGTTGAGGTCGGCGCCCATGCGCATGCCGATCGATTCCAGGTAATGAGTGATGTCGCGCTTCGGGAACTTCCGGGTACCGTCGAAGCACATGTGCTCGACGAAGTGGGCGAGGCCGCGCTGGTCGTCGTCCTCGAGCACCGAGCCGGCGTTGACCGCCAACCACAGCTGGGCGCGCTTCTCGGGCCGGGCGTTCTCGCGGATATACCAGGTGAGGCCGTTGCCCAGCTTGCCGTTGACGATCGCCGGATCCAGCGGCAGCGGCGCGCCGGCATCGGCGGACGGCGCGGGCGCCGCCCCGGCGGCGGGCGGCGCCCCGGCGGCGGGAGGCGCGGATGGCCCGGGCAGTCCGGCCGCCATGGCGGCGATCAGGCAAAGGGCGAAGCGTCTGGGCATGATCGGGATCCAACCGCGAGCGCCGGCCCGCGGCGGCCGGATCACCTCGGCTTGGCCGGCGCCGCTGCCCGTTCGCCGGCCGGCGGCAGGGCTGCCTGCGGCGCGGCCGGCGCCGTGGCGGACGCCGTCGAGCCGGCGGGCGCGGCTTGGACCGCGTCGCCGCCGGCCTTCGCCTGGAAGCTCTCGAGATCCACCCAGCCGGCGTCGTCTTTCGCCGTGCACGCCGCGCTGGTGCCGCACACCTCGAAGCGCGTCACCGGGTGCACTTCCCAGACGCTGGCGCGCCAGCAGCGGCTGCCGTGGCCTTCGAGAGCACAGTCGTCGTTGACGTCGTCGTGCTCGTTGTCGACCAGCAGCTGGCCGGTGATCCGCACCTGGCGGCCGAGAGCGCCGTGGAGCAGATCGAGGTTCCAGTTCGGCTTGTACTGGGCGCGCCAGTGCGGGGTCATCTCGACGATCACGGCGTCGGTATCCATGTGGCTCTTGTCGGCCGCGCTCGGCTTCTGGCCGCTCGCCAGACCGCCCAGGAAATCCGCCGCCGGACCGATGCCGATGTGAAAGTCGATGTCTTCGATGGCGGTGAGCCCACAGTTCGAGCTCTCGGTGCCGCCCTTTTTCGCGTAGTACAGATAGCCGGTCAGGGAGACCACCGTGCCGTCGCCCAGCGCCTCGAGCTCCTTGACGAAGTCGCCATGGTTGTTCTTGGCCAGGCCCTCGGGCAGCTGCCCGTCGAGGGCCACGAGGTCCGCCGGCGTGATGAACTGCTGCGGCGTCCTGGCGGGATCGATCAGCTGGTTCTTGAGATAGTTGAGGTAGCCGTCGTATCCCGCCTTGGCCGAGCATCCCGTGGGGAACTGGCTGTGGCAGGTCTGGCTGTCGGCAATGTCTTCGCTGCAGACGGCAGGCTGGGTGTCGCCTGGCGTGGGCGCGGCCGCTCCCGATCCGGCGCCGGTACCCAGCACCCCGCCCTGTGCGAGCAGCGCCAACGCCACCGGCGCGAAGGGCGCGACGCGGCGGCTGAAGACTCCCTTCGATGGCTGCGCTGGCATGGTGGGGCCTCCCTTCTCACTGGTTGGCGACGGGAGGTATGGCGGCGGTAGGCGCGCCCGGTGCCGGAGCGACTGGTGCCGCCGGAGCTGCCGGCGGCACGTGGGCGGCGGCATGCGGCGGCGGCGGGTTGACCTTGTTCATCCGCGTAGGGTCGGTGGCGGTGATGCCCTTGCCCACGGCGTAGGTGGTGCCGCTGATCCCCAGGAGCGTCAGGACGGCGCTCGGGATCTGCGGAAAGCTAAAGGAATGCGCCACCACCAGGAACAACCCCAGCGCGATCACGAAGGTGAAGATCAGGAACTGGAAACGCGACAGGCTTGCTCCGCCGCCAGGCTCGCTCACCAGCTGCGAGAGGTCGATCCGATTGGTGGCCATGTTGATCAGGACCACCAGGCCGATGCAGGAAACCAGGATCAGGAGCACGCACCCAACCAGCAGTGCCAGCTGATCGCTGACCGAGGCCTTGGGCGGCACCTTGACCCAGAGATACAGGAAGATCACCAGCAGGACCGCGAACGCGGCCACTGGTATCCAGAGATAGGGGATCGGCTCATGTGGGTCTCGGTCCACGGCGAGGGCTCCTTATCGACGGTTCCTGTGCAGGGGTTGGACATAAGCGGCAAGTGCCTTGCCCGCGAGGTAGAAGGCCTGACTGCCGCCGAGAGCGGCGACGACGCCCTGGGGAAGGTCCGGCAACGAGCTCTGCTGCGGGTTGACGACGATGGCGTGCAGGTAGGTGGCCGCCACCGCGACGGTGAAGATCAGCAGCTGCAGGCGAGCCGGCGAGAACGTGCGGTGCTCGAGGTGGGCGTCTTTGCTCGTCAACAGGCCGGCGAGCGAGATCTCGCCGGTCACGATCCTGAATACGACGACGGCAAAGAAACCGACCAGCAGGATGCCGCCCTCGATCATCGCCAGCCTGGTCAAGAGGTTCATCGGCGATCAGTCGACGAGCCGGCGGTCGTCCCCCCCTCATCATGCTCTGTAGAAGCTGAAGGAACAGTATAGAAGCGAAGCAGGCTCGTGTCAACGTAAGGGCGCCACGGCCGCCACGGGGGGGCATCGCGACGCCCGGCACAATATTTTGGTCTCAGCCGCGTCTTCAGGAGTGTGGTCGAACCGCAGCGCAGGATCTCGATGAGCGAGCAGGACGAACGCATCTCCGCGGCGGTGGCGCGGGAGCGGCACCGGCTGCGCCGCTTCATCCGCAAGTGGGTGGCCGACGAGGGCGAGGCGGAGGACATCCTCCAGGACGTCTTCTACGAGCTGGTGGAGGCCTACCGGCTGCTGCAACCGATCGAGCAGGCAGGCGCCTGGATGTTCCGGGTGGCCCGCAACCGCATCACCGATCTGTTCCGCAGGCGCAAGCCGTCCTCCCTGAGCACCGGCCCGGTGGCGGTGGAAGACGGCGAGGCGCTGCGGCTCGAGGACCTGCTGCCGTCGCCGGACGCCGGGCCGGCGGCCGCCTACGCGCACGGCGTGCTGATCGAGGAGCTGGCGGCGGCGCTCGAGGAGCTGCCTCCGGAGCAGCGCGAGGTGTTCGTGGCCCACGAGATCGAGGGCCGCAGCTTCAAGGAGCTGGCCGCGGAGACCGGCGTCGGGGTGAATACCCTGCTCTCGCGCAAGCACTACGCGGTGCTGCACCTGCGCCGTCGGCTGCGAGCCATTTACGACGACTTCTTCAACTCATGAGGATACGACGATGACGAGACGCAGACTGATGCGAGGACCGAAGATCGCCGCCATCGCGGCGCTGTGCTTGATCGTGCTCTTCCTGGTGACCCTGGTGACGATGAGCCTCTGGAATGGCTTGCTGCCGGCCCTCTTCGGCTGGCCGGCGATCACCTTCTGGCAGGCCCTGGGGCTGCTCTTCCTGAGCCGGTTGCTGCTGGGCGGCTTCCGCGGCGGCCCGGGCCGGCACCTGCACTGGCGCCATCGCATGATGGAGCGCTGGCAGCAGATGACCCCCGAGGAGCGCGAGCGGTTCAGCGCCGGGATGCGCGGCCGCTGCGGCCACTACGAGCCGCCCCCCGAGGCCGCCAAGCCGACCGCCTGATCTCGGCCGATCTCGGCGGCACCAAGCGGCGACGCGGTACCGCCGGGCCACCCCGGCCGGGCCTTGCGCCCGGCCGGGTGAGGCCCATCGCGCGGCGGCCGGTGGTGCTATCCTCGACGGTCAGCCATGAACCACACCGCAACCGTGCTGCTCCTGAGCACCCTTGGCGCGGCGCAAGCCGCCAGCCTGGCGGCCGGACCGCCGGCGTCGGCGCGCCCCGGCCTCCCGCCCGTCGTCGGCTCGGCGATGACGCCGAGCCCGCCGCCACCGTCGGCGTCGGACCCGCCGCCGGCGGCGCCCTCACGCCCGGCGTCCACCCCCCAACCGGCGACGACGGCCAAGCCCCCGGCCGGGACGGCCGCCGGCGACCCTGCCGCCGCCCTCCACACCCTCTTCGCCGAGGAATGGCAGGTCGAGCTGCGCGAGGATCCGCTGTTCGCGACCTCGGTCGGCGACAACCGCTACAACGACCGCCTGCCGGCGGTCGCGCCGGCCGACCTGGCGCGCCGCGACCAGCATGCGCGCGGCGTCCTCGTGCGCCTGCACGGCATCGACCGCGCGCGCCTCGGCGAGACCGACCGCGTCAGCTACGACCTCTTCGAACGCGAGCTCGGCGACGCGATCGAGGACTACCGGTTCAGGACCTACCGGCAGTCGATCACCGCCGAGGGCGGCTTCCATACCGACTTCTCGCGGCTGCCCGAGCAGACGCCGCTCGCCACCGTCCGCGACTACGAGAACTACATCGCGCGGCTGCGCGCCTTCCCCGAGTACGCTCGCCAGAACACCGCGCAGCTGCGCGAAGGCATCGCCACCGGCTTCACCCTACCGCGGGTGGTGATGACCGGCTTCACCGACGCCATCGCCATGCACGTCGTCGACGACGCCGGCAAGAGCGTCTTCTGGAAGCCGTTCGCCAGCTTCCCGGCGGCGGTGCCGGAGAGCGAGCGCGAGCGCCTTCGTCAGGCCGGCCGCGCCGCCATCCAGGACGCGGTGGTGCCGGCCTACCGGGATTTCCTCGCCTTCATGCGCGACGAGTACCTGCCGCACGCCCGCACCACCATCGCCGCCGGCGACCTGCCGGACGGGCGCGAGATCTACGCCTTCGAGGTGCGCCACTTCACCACCCTCGACCTGACGCCGCAGGCCGTGCACGACCTCGGCCTGCACGAGGTGGAGCGCATCCACGGCGAGATGCTGGCGGTGATGCGCCAGCTCGGCTGGCAGCAGGGGCTGCCCGAGTTCCTGCAGTTCCTGCGCACCGATCCGCGCTTCTACGCCCACACTCCCGACGAGCTGCTCAAGGATGCCGCGCTCATCGCCAAGCGCATGGATGGCAAGCTGCCGTCGCTGTTCAAGGTGCTGCCGCGCCAGCCGTACGGCGTCGAGCCGGTGCCGGCCGACATCGCGCCCAAGTACACCGGCGGGCGCTACAGCGGCGCGCCGATCAACAGCCGCCGCGCCGGCGAGTACTGGGTGAACACCTACGCGCTCGACACCCGGTCACTCTACAACCTCGAGGCGCTGACCTTCCATGAGGCGGTGCCCGGCCACCACCTGCAAATGTCGCTGCAGCAGGAGATCACCGGCCTGCCCGAGTTCCGGCGCTTCGTCTACGTCGACGCCTTCGGCGAGGGGTGGGGCCTCTACTCCGAGTGGCTCGGCCTCGAGGCCGGCTTCTACCAGGATCCCTACAGCAATTTCGGCCGGCTGAGCTACGAGATGTGGCGGGCCTGCCGCCTGGTGGTCGATACCGGCATCCACGCCATGGGCTGGAGCCGCGAACGCGCCATCGACTACCTGGCCGCCAACACCGCGCTGTCGCACCACGAGGTCGAGACCGAGATCGACCGCTACATCTCCTGGCCGGGCCAGGCCCTGGCCTACAAGCTGGGCGAGCTCAAGATCAAGGAGCTGCGCCACGAGGCGGAGGCCGCGCTCGGGGAGCGGTTCGACGTCCGCGACTTCCACGACGCGGTGCTGCACAACGGCACCGTCACCCTGCCGATCCTCGAACGGCAGGTGCGCGATTACATTCGGGCGGCGCGCGCCGCCGCGCCGGCGACCGGCGCTGCCGCGGCGCCATGACGCCGAGCCCGGGCCTTCGGCTCCAGAGCTTCATCGGCGGCCGCTTCACGCCGGGCGGCGACGGCGGCGAAGGGCCGATCGCCGACCGCAACCCCTCCGACCCCGACGACCTGATCGCCGAGGCCCCGGCCGGCGACGCCGCCGCCGCCGCCGCCGCGGTGGCCGCCGCCGCGGCCGCGCTGCCGGCCTGGCGGGTCGCGACCGGCCCGGCCCGCGGCGAGCACCTGCACCGCTGGGCCGCGGCCATCGGGGCCCGGCAGGAGGAGATCGCCCAGGCGATGACGCGGGAGGTGGGCAAGCCGATCGCCGAGGCGCGCGGCGAGGCGGCGCGCTGCGTCGCCGTCCTGCGCTACTACGCCGGCGAGGCGGTGCGCGAGATCGGCGAGGTGATCCCGGCGCAGGCGCCCGGAGCCCTGCAGCTCACTCTGCGCCAGCCGCTCGGGGTGGTGGCGCTGATCACCCCCTGGAACTTCCCCGCCGCCATTCCCCTGTGGAAGGCGGCGCCGGCCCTCGCCTTCGGCAACACTGTGGTGCTCAAGCCGTCCGAAGAAGCGCCGCACGTCGCCACCCTGCTCGCCGAGACGGCGGCGGCGGCGGGGCTGCCGGCGGGCGCCTTCAACGTCCTGCTGGGCGACGGCGCGGGCGCCGCCGAGCCGCTGCTGCGCGACCCGGGCATCGCGGCGGTGAGCTTCACCGGCTCGGCGGCGGTGGGGGCCCGGGTGGCGGCGGCGGCGGCGGCGCGCAACCTGCGCTACCAGACGGAGATGGGCGGCAAGAACGTGGCCATCGTGCTGGCCGACGCCGACCTCGACCTGGCGGCGGCGCTGACCGCCGGCGGCGCCATGCGCTACGCCGGCCAGAAGTGCACCGCGACCAGCCGCGTGGTGGTGGCGCGGCGGGTCGCCGAGCCCTTCTTCGCCCGCTTGCGCGCGCAGGTCGAGGCGCTGCCGCTGGGACCGGTGACCGATCCGGCGGCGGCCGTCGGTCCGCTGATCCGGGAGCGCTCGCGGACCTTCGTCGCCGCGGCGGTGGCCGCCGCCACCGATGGCGGCCCGGGCGGCGCCGGCCAGCGGGCGCGCGTCCTCTGCGGCGGCGCGCCACCCGCCGATCCGCGCTTCGAGCGCGGCTGGTTTTTCTCGCCGACGGTGCTCGCCGAGCTACCGGAGGACGCGACGGCGGCGCGCGAGGAGCTGTTCGGGCCGGTGCTCGCCGCCTTCGAGGCCGACGACCTCGAGCAGGCCATCGCCATCGCCAACCGCACTCCCTTCGGCCTCAGCGCATCGCTGTTCACCCGCGACCTGGCGAGCGCGCTGACCTACATCCAGCGCATCGAAGCCGGCCTGGTGCGGGTCAACGGCGACACCACCGGCGTCGATCCGCACGCGCCCTTCGGCGGCGTCAAGGGCTCGAGCTCGGGCAGCCGCGAGCAGGGGCGAGCGGCGCGCGAGTTCTTCACCGAGATCAAGACGGTGCAGGTCCATCCGGCATGAGACGCATGGAGCTTCCGGACCGCCTCGACGTCGTCGACTCGCACACCGAGGGCGAGCCCACCCGGGTGATCGTCGGCGGCTGGGGCGACGTCGCGGGAGCGACCATGGCCGAGCGGCGGGACGAGCTGCGGCGCCATCACGACGTGCTGCGGCGCGCCGTGGTGTGCGAGCCGCGCGGCCACGAGGCGGTGGTCGGCGCCCTGCTGACGACGCCGGTCGAGCCGGGCTCGATCGCCGGGGTGATCTTCTTCGACAGTGCCGGCTATCTCGGCATGTGCGGGCACGGCACCATCGGCGTGGCGCGGACGCTCGAGCTGCTGGGACGGCTCGACGCGGCGGAACCTGAAGCCGGAGCGCGGCCCATGGTGCGCAGCGTCCGCCTCGATACGCCGGTCGGCCCGGTGGCCGCGGAGATCCAGACCGGCGGGGCGGCGACCGTCCGCGACAACTGGGAGCGCCTCGAAGGCGCGGTGACGGTCGCCAACGTCCCGCCTCGCTGCCACGCGCTCGACGTGGCGGTGGACGTCCCCTGGCTGGGCCGGGTCACCGGCGACGTCGCCTACGGCGGCAACTGGTTCTTCCTCACCGGCATCGGCCAGCTGGGAGGGGTGCCGCTCGCCCGCGATCAGGTCGCCGCCCTGACCGCCGCGACGTCGCGCATTCGCGAGGCGCTGGCTGCCGCCGGCATCACCGGCGAGGACGGGGCCGAGATCGATCACGTCGGGGTCTTCGGCCCGCCGTCGGGGCCGTGGGCGAACAGCCGCAACTTCGTGCTCTGCCCAAGCGGTGCCTACGACCGCTCGCCCTGCGGCACCGGCACCTCGGCAAAGCTCGCCACGCTCCACGCCCGCGGCGAGCTGGCCGCGGGTCAGCACTGGCGCCAGGAGAGCATCACCGGCGGTCTCTTCACCGCCTGGCTCGAGCGCGAGGGCGACGAGCTGGTGCCGCACATCCGCGGGCGGGCTTTCATCACCGGCCGCACGACGCTGCTGTTCGATCCGGCCGATCCCTTCCGCGGCGGCTTTCCCCAGCCGTGAGCCGGCGGCCGGACGCCGTGGTGGTGGGTGCCGGCATCGTGGGGGCGGCCTGCGCCCTGGCGCTGGCCCGGGAGGGCCTGCGGGTGCTGGTGCTGGAGGGTGGGTTCGCCGGCGGCGGCGCCACCGCGGCGGCGATGGGGCACCTGGTGGCGATGGACGACAGCGCGGCGCAGCTGGCGCTCACCGCCTACTCGCTGCGGCTCTGGGCCGAGCTCGCCGGCGAGCTGCCCGCCGACTGCGAGCACGACCCTTGTGGGACGCTGTGGCTGGCGGCCACGGCGGCGGAGATGGACCGGGTGCGGGCCAGGGCCGCCGGTTACCGGGCGCAGGGAGTGGCGGCCGAGGTCCTCGACGCGGCGCAGCTGGCGGCCGCCGAGCCGCGGCTGCGCGGCGGGCTGGCTGGCGCCCTGCGGGTGCCGGGCGACCGCGTGATCTATCCGCCGAACGTCGTCCGCTTCCTCCTGGCGCGCGCCGCCGAGCACGGCGCCGAGCTGTGGGAAGGATTCTTCGTCTCGCGGCTCGCGAGCGGCATGGTGGAAGGCCACGGCGAGCGCATCGCGACGCCGCTGGTGGTCAACGCGGCGGGCGCCGCGGCGCCCGCCCTGACCCCGGGGCTGCCGATCGTGCCGCGCAAGGGGCACCTGGTGATCACCGACCGCTATCCGGCCTTCTGCCGCCATCAGCTGGTCGAGATCGGCTATCTCGACAGTGCCCACGGGCCGCACCGGGGCCAGCGGGCGGCCGGTGACGGTCATGCCGCAGCACCCGAGGCGCCGGAGGCGGCCGCCGCGTCGGTGGCATTCAACGTTCAGCCGCGGGCCACCGGCCAGCTGCTGATCGGCTCGTCGCGCGAGCTGGTGGGCTGGGACCCGAGCCACAATCACTCCCTGGAGCGGCGGATGATCGGGCGTGCCCTCGGCTTCCTGCCCCGCCTCGCCGGCGTCGCGGCGCTGCGCGGCTGGATCGGTTTCCGGCCCGCCACTCCCGACAACCTGCCGCTGATCGGGCCATGGCCGGAGACTCCCGGCCTGTGGATCGCCGGCGGTCACGAGGGGCTGGGGATCACCACCAGCCTCGCCACCGCCCGCCTGCTCGCCGACCTGGTCGCCGGACGCCGGCCGGAGATCGATCCGGCGCCCTTTGCGCCGGACCGCCTGGTGCCCGCGCCGGCGGCCGGCGGCGGGCCGCTGCCCGCGAGCGCCCATGACTCGCGAGGCGAACGGACCGGACGGGCCGCGGGGTGACGACGACGGCAGCTGCCGCGATCAGGTTGCGTCTCGACGGCCGCGAGGTGGCGGTCGCGCCAGGCACCACGGTGGCGGCGGCGCTCTGGCGCGCCGGGATCTTCGGCTGCCGCGTCTCGCTCGCCGGCGAGCCGCGCGGGCCGGTGTGCGGCATGGGCATCTGCTTCGAGTGCCGGGTCACCATCGACGGCGTCGCGCACCGGCGGGCCTGCCTGGCGGTCTGCGCGCCGGGCATGGTGGTCGAGACCGGCGCCGGCGCCGATGCGGCCGCCGGCGGTGCGGCCAGCGCCGGATCCGCCGCAGATCCAGCTCAGGTGTCCCGTGCCCATGGGGGGGCGCCGGCAGATGGCGGCGGCGAGCTCGCCGCCGCACGGGTCGCGGGTGAAGGCGGCGCTGCTTTGGATTCGACAGCGCGGGTGAGGCCGATCCGCGCCGACGTCGCGGTGGTCGGGGCCGGGCCGGCCGGCCTGGCGGCGGCTTGCCGGGCGGCTGAAGCCGGGGCCAGCGTGGTGCTGCTCGACGAGGCCGCGGCCCCCGGCGGGCAGGTGTGGCGACGGTCGGTGCAGGCCGCCGGCAGGCAGCAGGGCGGCGGCGCCGCCGGCGATTGCGGCCCGGGCGGGCTGGCGGCGGCGGCGCCCAGCCGCCTGGCTCGCCGGTGGCTGGAGCGGCTCGCCGCGAGCGACGTTCGCCGCCTCGACGGCGCCGTGGTGACCGACGCGTTGCCGGGCCCGGCGCTGCTGGTCGAGCAGTCTGGCCGCGCCTTGCGGGTCGAGGCGCGGCGCGTGGTGATCGCCACCGGCGCTCGCGAGCGCTTCCTGCCTTTCCCCGGCTGGACCCTGCCCAACGTGGTCGGGGTCGGCGGCGCGCAGGCCATGCTCAAGTCGGGCGCCGGCGTCGGCGGGCGCAAGGTCGTGGTCGCCGGCAGCGGGCCGCTGCTGCTGCCGGTAGCCGCCGCGCTGGCGCGCGCCGGGGCCCGCATCCTTCTGGTTGCCGAGCAGGCTCCCGCCGGCGCCGTGGCCCGCTTCGCCGCCAGCCTGTGGCGGCGCCCGGGGCTGCTGGCCCAGGCGGCCCGCTATCGCGCCGCGTTCTGGCGGGCCCCCTACCGCCGCGGTACCTGGGTGAGCGCCGCGCACGCCGGCGGTTCGCCGCCGGCGGTGTGCGAGGCGACGCTCACCGACGGTCGGCGGACCTGGCGGGAGCCCTGCGACCTGCTGGCCTGCGCCTACGGCCTGGTGCCCAACCTCCGGCTCGCCCGACTCCTCGGCTGCGCCCTCGGCGGCAGCGGCAGCTGCCGGGTGGTACGTGTCGACGCCTGCCAGCAAACCAGCGTCCCGGGCATCTACTGCGCCGGCGAGCCGACCGGCATCGGCGGCCTCGAGCTGGCGTTGCTCACCGGCCAGATCGCCGGTCTGGCGGCGGCCGCGGGCACCAGCCCTGCCGCCGGCGCGCACGAGCTCGCCCTGCTGCAGCGGCGCCGCGACGGTGGTCTGCCCTATGTCGCGGCCCTCGACCGCGCTTTCCAGGCCCGGCCGCAGCTGCGGCGGCTGGCGACACCGGATACCATCGTCTGCCGCTGCGAGGACGTGCCCCTGGGCAGGCTCGACCCCGCCTGGGGCCGTCGGCAGGCCAAGCTCTACACCCGGACCGGGATGGGACCATGCCAGGGGCGGGTCTGCGGCGCCGCCCTCGAGCTGCTGCTCGGCTGGGATGAGCCCGACGTGGTCAGGGCGCCGCTCGAGCCGGTGGCCCTGGGAGTCTTGGCGGCGCCGGGCGGCGGTGGTTGACGGCGGTTGACGATCTCAGGGTCGTGCGTTCCGTTCGGCGGACCTTCACAGGAGACCAGATCATGCGTTGGCGCGGCGTCTTTCCTGCCATCACCACACCCTTTGGACCGGACCTGGAGGTCGACCTCCCGCTGTTGCGGCGCCAGGTCGGCTGGCTGATCGACCAGGGTTGCGAGGGTATCGTGCCGCTCGGCTCCCTCGGCGAAGGCGCGACCCTGTCCTTCGACGAGAAGGTTGCGGTGCTCGCCGCCTGCCGCGAGGCGGCGGCCGGCCGGGTGCCGATCGTGGCCGGCGTGGCGGCGCTCTCCACCGCCGAGGCCTCGGCGCTGGCGCGGGCGGCGGCGGCCGGCGGTTGCCAGGGATTGATGGTGCTGCCGCCCTACGTCTACGTCGGCGATGGGCGCGAGACGGCGGCCCATTTCCATGCGGTGATCGGCGCCACGCCCCTGCCCTGCATGCTCTACAACAACCCCATCGCCTATCGCACCGACGTCAGCCCCGGCGAGCTCGCCAAGCTGTGCGCGGAGCTGCCCAATCTCTTAGCGGTGAAGGAATCGAGTGGCGACGTGCGGCGCGTCACCGCCATCCGCGCCCTGCTCGGCGAGCGCATCGCCGTCTTCATGGGGGTCGACGACCTCATCCTCGAGGGCGTGCAGGCAGGCGCGGTGGGCTGGATCGCCGGTCTGGTGGACGCCCTGCCCGCCGAGTCGGTGCGCCTGTTCGAGCTCGCCGTCGCCGGCCGCGTCGAGGAGTCGCGGCGCCTCTACGACTGGTTCCTGCCGCTGCTGCGCCTCGACACGGTGCCCAAGTTCGTGCAGCTGATCAAGCTGGCGCAGGCCGAGGTCGGCATGGGCACGCCCACCGTGCGCCCACCGCGCCTGCAGCTCGCCGGACCGGAGCTGGAGGAAGCCCAGGCCCTCATCCGCGATTGCCTGCGGCGGCGCCCGCCGCTCTGAGGCATACTCAGGATCGAGGCTCAGCAGCGCCTGGTGATCCGGCGCTGCAAGGCCTACTCCTCCTGCCAGTCGAAGTGGCCGCGCAGGGCGGCGGCGTGCTCGTCGCGGCCGTAGCGTTTGAGCACTGGGTAGAAAGTCCGCGCGAGGGGCAGGGCCTCGGCGGCCTTGCCCTGCGCCACGTACACCTCGATCAGGTCCATCGACAACATGCAGAGCTCGAGCGGCAGCTCGAGGTCCTGCAGGCGGTGCCAGAGGCGCTGCAGGGTAACCTCCGCTTCGCCGCTCCTGCCCTGCCGGTGCGCGATCCGCGCCTCCAGCCAGTGCAGCCGCGTCAAAGTCGGGGCGTCGCCCAACCGGCGATAGAGGCGACGGGTCTGCTCGAGCAACGACGCCGCCTCCTGGTGGCGGCCGCTGTCGTTGAGGAACCAGACCTTCGAGTGCAGGGCGCGCAGCTCGGCGCGGCGATCCGTGTCCGGCGCCATCTCGGCGAGCGCCGTTTCGAGCAGCGCGATGGCCCGCTCGGGCTCTCGCGGTCCGATGGCCAGAGCGAGCTGCACCAGCGTCTGCCCGTGCAAGTCGGGGTCGGCGAGGTGAGCGTAGATGTCGACCGCGAGGGTGTAGGCGTGGCGGGCGGCGTCCAGGCGCCACAGGTCGAGCAGCAGATCGCCGGTCGAGCGATGCAGGATGGCGGTTTCCAGGGGATCGCCGGTGCCGCCGTCCAGCTCCTGCTCGCAGCGGCCGAGGGCTTCCCAGGCGCCGTGCAGGTCGCCGGTCACGCGCCTGGCGTCGGCCAGGCAGGCCAGTGCCCGGCCGCGAAGATCGGCGAGCAGCCGCCGCGAGCCGGCGGTGCGGGGCAGGCGGACCGCCACCGCGAGCGCGAGAGGCGCCAGGTCTGCGGCCGCCCGCGGGTGGCTCCAGCAGGCGGCGCCGCACTCCTCGATCAGCCGTTCGCAGAGCCCGATGCTGGCCAGCTCCGGATCGGTTTCCAACCGCAGCAGGCGATCGGCCGGTGCGAGCCGCCGCAGCAGGTCCCATTGCTCGCGGGCGCGGCGCCGCTCCTGCGCCCGCCGCAGCTGCCGCCCGATGGCGTCGCGCCGCTGCCCGGCGGCAGCGACCGGCACGTCGGAGTCCCCCACCATGGTCCGGCTCTCACCCGCCTCCTGGGCGGCGAGTCGCGAGCACCGCGAGCAGCGAGCCAGCAGATGCCGGACGCCGGCTCGCACATGAGGGCGGTCGAGGCTGCCGTCGAAGAACTGCCGCCATTGCGGCGCGGTGAGATGGTTGTCGGGTGGCATACGACTTGGTGCCGGCGGCGGCGTGCCTGCGAGGCATTCTTTACGCCGTCGCCGGCGAACCGAGCCATTGCCATTCTACTGTTTTAAGTGCAAAAATAAACCGAATCTGGGGCCAAGCGCCGGCTCGGGCAGCCAGTCAGGAAGGGCTTGGGGCTCCGCCGGCCTGCACCTGCCCGGAGCAGCGGCGACCGGCACGACCCGTGGACCGATCGACGGCCTGCCGCCCGTCCGGCTGCTACAATCTCCAGGCGTCCCGGGGGAGGTTTGCCGGCGCAGGTTCCGAGTCGCCTGCGACCCCGGGCTGCCCGTCGCCAGGAGAGTGTCACGTGGAAGCCACCTTTTCGCTGCTCGCCTTCCTGCTCGCCGTTCCTGCTCTGTCGGTCCGGCAATCCCCTGCCGCGCGACCAGGAACCGTTTCCTCGCCGACACCCTTCGGCTTCGACGACCTCTTGCAGCGCCTGGAGCAGGCCGTCCAGGCCAACGGCTTGCTGCTGATCGCCAAGCCCAGCGCCAGCCGCAATGCCGCTGGCCGCGGCATCCAGATCTCCGGCAACGCGGTCATCCTGGCCTTCAGCAACGACCTCGCCCTGCGCCTGCTGCAGGCCAGCATCCCCGCCGGCTTCGAAGCTCCGATGCGCCTCTACGTCACCGAGAACCCCGACCGGACGGCAACCGTCACCTACCGCACCGCCACCGCGCTTTTCGCGCCTTACGACACCCCCGACCTCGCCCCGCTCGCCGGCGACCTGGACCGTCTTTTCGCCAAGATCGTCGCCGAGGCCACGCGCTCTTGAATCTCGTTGCTACAATTTGGCTTCACGCCCGAGTGGCGGAATGGCAGACGCAGGAGACTTAAAATCTCCCCCTGGCAACAGGGTGCGGGTTCGACCCCCGCCTCGGGCACCATTAGAATCATAGAGTTGGAGTCTAACTCTTTGCAGCTGAGAGTGGCGAGATTCGCAGTTAAACTCCAGGTGCCTGCGGCTCACAGTACGCCCGCTCGGCCCTCACCTGACACTCCGTGGGCAGGGAATTTCTGGACGCGCCCCCTAAGTCCCTTTCTTGGTCATGGTCGCCACATCGAGCACGGCATCTGGATGTTTCGCCACAATCCGCAGAAGAACTCGTGCACTTCCCTCTGGCCTCCGGCGCCCTTGTTCCCAGTTGCGAAGAGTCCCAACGCTGATTCCGAGAAGTGCCGCGAACTTCGGCTGGCTTAAACCATAGCCCTCTCGCAGCCTTCGCACGTCCGGATCTTCTATGAGAAATTCTCGGGAGCCTTCCTTCTCACCACGGAGTATAGCTCCGCCCTCGCGCACGCTCTCCAAGAGCTCATCGAACAATGCTTTTCTCATGGGTACTCCAATTCAACAATTTTTCGCAAGGCTTCACGCTGAGTCGCGGTAAGATCAGCTCGTTCATTCTTGCTATACGCAAATAGCATCAGCATTCGCGAGGAAGGTGCGTGCCAGTAGTAAATAATGCGGGCACCGCCTCGCTTACCTCCACCTGCCATGCCCCAACGCAGCTTCCTGAGACCTCCCGAACCGGGAATGACGGCACCGGGGGCAGGGCGCCTCAGAAGTGCCAGCTGAAGCGAACTGTAGGCGTCGTCTGAGAGCAAGGCGATCACTCTGGACGTGAAGGCCCTTGTCTCGACGATGACCACATGACGAAGAATGCGCCAATGGCGTACTCATGTCAAGGCGACCGCGCCATCCTACCCCTGCAAGCTCCTCGATGTCCTCTCGCCTCAGGGTGTGACGGAGCGAGGCCTCTGGTATCAGGCATATCTCTTGGCAGGTCCAGGAAAGGCAACCTCCTGCCGGGGCCTCCCTCGGTAGGGAGGGATGGGATCGGGAGCGCTCGAGTACTGAGCGAACCCATCAGCGGCCAGGGGACCTCGATCCCCGCCGCCTCCATCGCGGTGACCGCCATGGCCAGGGGGTCCGCGGGTGGCGCCGCCGCTCCTTGACGTGCTCGGCAAGCTGTAGCAGCGGCTCCACGAACGAGCCAAGCCGCTGCGTGCAGAGACTCATAGACATAATGCAAGATTAAGCCATAGCAATTATACTGTTGATAGTTAGGAATTTATGAAGCGATAATGGAGGAGTGCTCGAGGCAGAGGCGGTCTCTGACCATGACGCACAACCAGAAAAGGAGGTTCCGTCATGAGGTTGCAATTTTCACCAATGCAGGGCCGATCGCTGAGGCGGCGGACCGCGTCGCCTTGGTTGCTGTCGGTAGCAAGGCCGCTCATCCTGATGCTGGGTGCTCTGGCGCTCGCGGGAAGCGCGAGAGCGCAATGCCCCGCGGTGGGAAACGATACCGGCTGCGGCATCGTCATCACCATCACGAATCAAGGCGCCACCGTGTCCCTGACCGGGCAGGGACCCTACGACGGAATTGACGATACTCTTGTCGGAGTGGTCAATAACGGCACGCTGCCGGCCAGCTCCCTGGATCTGCAATCGAGTCTTGGCGTTTTTGGTTTTGATGGCGATGGAATCGATGCATACGGAATACCCGGCAATAGCAATGACAGCACGGGATATGGCGGCCCGAACGCGTACTTCACCAATATCAGCGCTGATCAAACGATGGGCACGGTCAACTTCATCACGCCCATCTCCGCCAATGGCGGGACAGGTTTCTTTTCGCTGGAAAACGCGTTGAACTCCGCCACCGCCTGCTCCTCGGTCATCAACAACGCCGTGCCGAAACCGGCCACCGGCGGCACGGAGGTCAGCACGACGTTTACCCCAAACCTTGGATATTCCCTGGCGCAGGCCGCGCAGCTCTGTGGTTTCATCGAATTCGACTGGCAACAGACGATCAGGTCGCTCCCCTTGCCGAGTCCCTTCTTTGCCGCCGGCAGCACGATCCCCTTGCATGCACCGCCGCCGTTCAATGACCCGCCGCCGAACGGCTATGCGTATCAGAACCCGCCGAACGCCGTGCAATTGTCGGTCTATTACAACCTGTTCACGCAGGCGCCCAACCCGCTCTCCCTGGCCGCCAACGAAACCAGCACCACGCTGTCGTTCTATGACAGCCCAGCCGACCCCTGCCTGCCCGGCGGTGGCGGCGGAGCTTGCGGCGGCCAGACGGCGCCCGCGGGCAGCAAGCTGGCGTTCACCACGCACTTGGTGGGGATCGCGGGAGCGCTGCCGGGCGCGACCGTGGTGGATACGGGCATCGGTTTCGACTGGACCGATACGTTCAACGGCACGGCCGGCGGCATCGCCGTGATCAACAGCAGCGTGCCGGTCGATCCCGGCAGCGGCACAGGCGGCGTCACCGTCACGGCGTACAACCCCACCACGACCCTGCAGGCGGTGACGGTCACGGGGGTGAACGGAGGCAAGCCCGGGGCGGTCCCGACCCTAAGCTCGGGCACCGCGTGCGACGGCGTGTTCAGCGGCATGTTCAATGGCGGCATCACCGTCTTCCCAGGCCAGAGCTGCACGTTCGTCGATGGCACCATCACCGGCGACGTGCAGCAGAAGGGAGGTACACTCCTCCTGTCGGCCGACCTGATCGGAGGCAGCATCAACGTCAAGGGCGGGTCTTTCACCCTCGATTCGTTCTCGGAAGTCCATGGCGGCATCGACGTGCAAAAGGCCACCGCGACGCTGAATTCGTTCTGCGACTCGACGATCTTCGGTACTTTGCAGATCCACAACAATACCTCCCCGGTCCAGATCGGCTCGTCTGCGGCGGGCGCCTGCGGGAGCAACGCGCTGGTGAGCGACCTGGTGGTGTTCAGCAACAGCAGCTCGACCTCGATCGTCGGCAATTTCGTCAGCGGCAACGTGAATGCCCACAACAATAGCGGCTCCACCGCGGTGTTCAGCAACAGCGTGGCGCAGGAGCTCCAGTGCACAGCAAACTCCTCGATAACCGGCGGCATGAATTCCGCGGCTCAAAAGCAGGGCCAGTGCGCAACCTTCTAAAGCCGCAATCAGACGTCGCCCTCGCCGGGCGACGTCTGCCTCTGCCACTGGTGGTTCTCGCCGCCTTGTCCATGGTCGGCTCGGCGCCGCCCGGTTCGGCAGGCGGGGAGGGCGCGCTGGCGGAGTGCAGGAGTGTCGAGGTGCGGTCGCTCACGGTGGCGACCGTGCGTGCCGAAACGAGTGGCGGCATCAAGCCGGAAGCGATCGAGGAGTCGTCTCTGAGCGGGGGCGAAATGACGACCCAGGTAACGGTGTTTGGTCCGCCCCTGGGTTCCATGGATTCGCCGTCCATCCAGACCGAGGTCGGTTGTTGGCCATCAGGTGTAGTGCTCACCGCGACCATCACGCGATCGGCTGCGTTCAACGGCGCGGTCCTGCAAAATGCGCTCTGGCAACCGAGGATTCGGCTCCTGATGCGGCTACGGCAACGTCACGTCCCTTTCCGCACCGTTTGGCGGATGCGCAGCACGGAAGGCGTCGAGCTCACCTTTGCCCAGACCCCGCCATTTCAAGGAAGGCGATTTCCCATCGTGCAGGCGCGGCGCCTTGGGTGAGCACTTCCCCGAGCGTGAACGCCACGATATGGGCCTTCTGCCGTCGCTTGCCGCACCGCCCAACGGCGGTCAGCCCCTGCCCGCCTCCTTCTGCTGGATGTATCGCCCGAGCCTCTGTGAAGGGGTCTCCAGCTCGCGATGGCGAACCAGGAAATCGACGATGCGCTCGGGGTCGTCGGTCTCGAGGACGTAACGCTCGAAGTCATCCGGCGCAAACAGCGCCCGCAGCACCGGCACCGCGGCAGGGTCGGCGACTCGCACCACGACGTATATCGAGACGGGAAGCTCTTGCGCCTGCGGCATGTAGATCTCGCCGCGCGAGGCGCGGCGATGCCGCGATGGCCCGCCAGCTGCTGCGGCAGCTCGGGTTGACCGAAGACGACTTTCTCAAGCAGGGTGGTGGCTGCTTCTGGCTGCTGATCGTGCTCATCATCATCATCATCCAGAATTCCCGAAGAAGAGCGGGAGTAACGTCGCGAAGCGGGGCCGTCGGCGGGTCGCCGCTGTACTGCTACGGTTCGCCCGCCGCCTGGCCTATTCGTTCCCTCGCGGCCATCCTCGCGGCTTGCGCCTCCATCGGGGCCGACGTTGGTGGCACTGTAGTGGCAACAGGGACAACGCCCGAAGGCCCGAAGGTGCCCCCTCTTGCTTTCCTCTGTTGATTCGGAGAAGAATCGGACAACTCAGCAAGCCAAGCTGATCTACGCGGCGATCACTTCGCTCGATGGCCGGCTGGGAGACCGCGCGCACTCGCCAACGGGCCGCCAAGGAGCCGCTACCAATGACCCCACCCAATCTGCTCATGCTGATCGTCGACCAGGAGCGCCGCTGGGAGCTCACGTTCCCACTGGTTCCGGCGGAACACCAGGCACGGCTATGTGATCTCTTGCCGGCGCATCGGTGGCTGGCCGAGAACGGCGTGACCTTCGCCAACCACTACGCCTCGGGGATTCCCTGCAGCCCGGCCAGGTCGTCGATTTATGGCTCTCCGAGACTTGGTGTGGGTAGGCGAGAGGGTGTAAGCGGCTGAGGGAGAAAGACTTGCATTGCGCATGGGACTCTGCTTTCCTGGACAGCGCCAAGCAGTACCAGGAGGCAGGGGGATCCCATGCGCTCGACGACTCTATTGCGTCGGCTGGTCGATGTCACGGCAACGCGGGTGACCGGGGTGCGGTTCTTCACCGGAGGTACGCTCTCGGTCGAGGTGGCGCCGCTGTGGCGCAAGCCCAGGTGCGGCGTTTGCGGACACAGGGCGCCGGTGTACGACCGGCGGCCGCTGCGCTGGTGGCGACACCAGATCGTTGGTGCGCGGGTCGTGCTGTTGGCCTATGCGCCGAGACGGGTGCAGTGCCGGCGCTGCGGGGTGCGCACCGAGCAGGTGCCGTGGGGAGCGAGCGCGAGCCGGTTCAGCTGGGTCTTCGAGGAGTGGGTGGCTTACCTGGCCCAGATCACCGATCAGACCCACGTCCACAAGCTGACCGGCGTCGCCTGGGTCACCGTCGGGCAGATCATCGAGCGAGTGGTGCAACGGCGCCTGTCCCCAGACCGGCTGGTGAACCTGCGACGCATCGGCATCGACGAGTTCAGCTGAAGTTGCCCCGGTTCCGTGGACACCCCATCATTGGGGGGAGAGGAGTCCACGATGCCGCAGAGACACCGAGCGCCGTATGCCCCTGAGTTTCGCCGGCAGATGATCGAGCTGGTCCGGTCGGGACGGGATCCCGAGCAGCTGGCCCGCGAGTTCGAGCCGTCGGCGCAGGCGATCCGCAACTGGGTCGCGCAGGCCGATCGGGACGAGGGTCGCCGCGAAGACGGTCTGAGCACGGTCGAGCGTGATGAGCTGCGCCGGCTGCGGCGGGAGAACCGCCAGCTTCGTGAAGAGCGTGAAATCTTAAAAAAAGCGGCGGCCTGGTTCGCTCGGGAGAGCGAGTCGATCCCGCGCAAGCCTTCGGATTCGTGAGGGCGAACCAGGCCATGCACGCAGTACGGACGATGTGCCGGCTGCTGGGCGTATCCTCGAGCGGCTACTACGCCTGGCATCGGCGGTCGCCATCGACTCGGGCACTGTCGGATGCAGCGCTTGGTGCCCGCATCCAGTCCATCCATGAGCACTCGCGGGGGACCTACGGGGCACCTCGTGTGCGAGCCGAGCTGGCTGCCGAGGGCCAGCCAGCAAGCCGCAAGCGAGTGGCCCGCCTGATGCAGGCCGCCGGGCTCGCAGGAGTCAGCCGGCGGCGCCGGTTCGCGACGACCACGCGGGATCGCCAGGCGCGGCCGGCTCCCGACCTGGTCGACCGCAACTTTGCCGTGAGCGGGCGCGATCAGCTTTGGGTGGCCGACATCACCTACATACCGACCTGGGCAGGATTTCTGTATCTCGCCGTCGTCGTGGACGCCTGGAGCCGCCGCGTGGTGGGCTGGGCGATGGCGACCCACCTGCGCACCGAGCTCGTCCTGGAAGCCTTGGATATGGCGCTGTACCAGCGGCAGCCGTCAGAGGTGATCCATCACTCGGATCAAGGCACGCAGTACACGTCGATCGCCTTCGGCCTGCGCTGCCGGCAGGCCGGGGTGCGGCCGTCGATGGGTTCGGTGGGCGATTGTTTCGACAACGCCCTGTGCGAGAGCTTCTTCGCCACGCTCGAGTGCGAGTTGCTGGACCGTCGGCCGTTGCACACGCAGAGCGAGGCCCGGATGGCGGTGTTCGACTTCCTCGAAGGCTGGTACAACCTTCACCGTCGGCACTCGGCCCTGGGCTACCTGAGCCCTGTGAATTTCGAGAAGAAGCGAGCCGCCGCATGAGTTTCCGCGGTGGCGTGCGCGCGCTACGCGCCTGGCCCTTCCACCCAACGCAAGCATGGGCTATGGAAGGTGCCGAGCCAGCGGAAACCGCGGACCAAACAGGGGCCGCCCGTGTCGCTTCGCTCCACTGCCCCCGCCCGCCGCGGCCCCCGGTCCGCCGTTCCCGCTGCCCCTTGGAAACCGGCTCCCGGCCCCCCACGCGCCCGCCCTCCACCGCCCACCCTCGCCGCTTTCCACACCTCCACACAGCCCCGGCGGCTAGGTTCCATATACTCTTTGGTCTGGAAGGAAAGACGAACCCACCCCAGGCTACGTCAAACCCAAGCCATTTACTGTCCACCGAACCGGGGCAGGTCCAAGCTACCGCAAGCGCCATCGCTACCTCACCATTGTCGTCGACCACGATCGACGGCGGGTGGTCTGGGCCGCCGAAGGACGCAACGCCGAGACGCTGCGCGCCTTCTTCCGCGAGCTCGGGCCACAAACCTGTGCGGCCGTTGAGCTGGTCAGCATCGACATGGCCGGTGGCTACAAGAAGGCGATTGCGGAGTTCCTACCCACAGCCCAGGTGATCTACGATCGCTTCCACGTCCAACGCCTGGCCGGCGACGCACTTGATGCGGTGCGACGCCTGTTGGTTCGCGAGGCGGCTGCCGAGGAAGACGACAACGACGAGCCCCGAGCGATCAAGAAAACCAGGTGGGTGCTGCTCAAGGGAAGGCACCGGCTCGACGCCGAAGAGCGAGCCCGGCTGCACGAGGTCCAGCGCACGAACAGGCCACTGTACCGCGGCTATCTGCTGAAGGAGACACTGGCAGACGCCCTGGACTACCGGCAGCCAACTCGAGCCGAGAAGGCGCTGAAGTCGTGGATCGCGTGGGCCTGCCGGTCGCGGCTGCAACCCTTCGTACGCGTAGCGCGCACTCTCCGCGCTCACTTCGACGGCGTTCTCGCCTACATCCGACATCGCCTGACCAACGGACTCGCCGAGGGGTTGAACAACAAGCTACGCATCATCAGCCGCCGAGCCTACGGCTTCCATTCCGCCGAAGCCCTGATCGCGATGCTCTTCCTCAATTCGGGAGGAATCAAGCTCTCGCCCCGGCTCCCCCCACCCACACCATGTTGAGGAGAGGCCGATTTATACGGGGTTCCATGCGCCCGACACCCAGATCATCAACGTCATGGAGTTCATGACGCAGTCGATGGGCGTCTACCAACCGGCGACGCCGGGCGATGCCGCCTCCGCCATGCCGACGATCGGTGACCTGCTGAGCCTGGGCGGCGGTGGCACGCAGTACTACTGCGCCTACAAGGGCAAGGTCCATCTCGCGCGCGACCAGGACCTGCCAGATGCGCAGGCGCTGCTGCAGCGCTACGGGTTCAGGGACTGGACCCACCAGCTCACCGCCTATTACGACTCCGCTTTGTCCGGCGCCGATCACGAGCAGGCGATCGCCCAGGACGCGGCGGACTGGCTCGCCGTCACGACGCCAGAGCTCTCCCAGGCCCGCCAGCCCTGGCTGCTCGCCGTCAATCTGATCAATCCGCATGACGTTCAATACGCGAACGTCGCGGCCTATGCGCATTCCGACCAGTGGCTGCCACCCGGGCTCGCTCATACCGTGCTGGGCATCGCGCCCATCCCGCAGCGCGCCCCCTACTTCAACTGGTGGAATCCGCGGAAGCCACCGAATTTCGGCCTGCCACCGTCTACCAGCGCCCCACGCCCTCACGCCGTCGACGGCTTCGCTGGCATTCTCAGCGTGTCCTTCGGCAACATTCCGTTCGACGACGACGCGCTGTGCACCATCTACGTCGCCCCGGAGGAGACCCGTCAGGTTCCGATGTGGCAAGCGTACCTCAACTACTACATCAACTGTCTCCTCGATGCCGACGCCGACCTCTGGACGGTGATCCGGGCCTTCCTCGACTCCGGCGCCGATCTTGCGAACACCTGGATCGTTTATCTCTCCGACCACGGCGAGATGGCAATGTCGCAGGCCGGGCTGAGCGCGGTCTGCAACGGCGTCCGCATCGGACCCGGGCCGCGCAGCCGGTCGCCCTTGGGTCTCGAGCCAGTGGCGCCGGAGATGATGCCGCTACGCAGCAAGGGGTCGCTCCAGTTCGAAGAGGCCACCCACGTGCCGCTGATCTTCGCCGCGGCGCCGGTGCCGGAGTCGGTGCTGCCGGACGCCAACCGCGCGACCACCGTTGCGGCGCTCAGCTCTCATGTGGACATCGTGCCGACGCTCCTCCAGCTTGCCGGCGTGCCGGGCGACTGGTACGAGAAGACCTTCGGTGGCTACCTGTCAAAGCTCGAGCCGCCGCTGCTAAAGGCACTTCCCGGCACGAGCCTCGCCGCAATCCTGGCCGAGCCCGCCGCCTATCGCGACAGCCTGCGGTGGCGTGACGCCAACGGCAATGGACGGAGCAGCGTCCTCATCACCGGCGACGCGCTGGACACCTTCGACCCATACGCGGCGTGGGCCCTGGCCGACGGCGACTGGTGGGATGTGCGGCTCGACCTTAGTGCCCGGGCGATGATGCGCGCCATGGTGACGGTCAACGCCGCGGGTGACCATCTGGTGAAGTTCGGCCGGTGGTTCTCAGCCTATAACTACGCCGACCAGGCGTGGCTCGCCGGCAACTATGCCCTGCTCCATGCACCGGTGGGAGCCTACCTGGGCCAGGACGTTCAGGTGTTCGCTCTCGACGCCGACCCCTGCGAGCAGAACAACCTCGCGACTACCATTCCCGATTCGGAAATCGCCAGCTTGAGCGAGAGCCTCAACGCACTGATGGCGGCCGAGCTCTCCGGTCCTGGCCTCACACCCAAGGAGACGCAGGTCTTCATCTCGCTCGAGCGGCCGTCGAGCGCCGGCGCGGCCGCGGAGGGCGGGTAATCCCCGGCAGGGCGAGGGTGCGAGGGTGCAGCTGCTCAGCCGGCGAGCAGGAACTCTTCAGGTGTGGCAGCAGGAACCGGCGAGCGCCGGAAGTCCGCCACATTGCGGGTGATGATGTACCTACAGTCCGCAGCTTCGGCGGCGCTTGCCAAGGCCGCGTCCTCGAAGTCGTCAAACCTCAGGCTCCGCGCTCGGACGAATTGCGCGCGATCCTGCGAGACCACCTCGAGATGGGCCAGCACCCAGTCCACCAAGGTGCCCGCCTGCTCCCGGCCTGCGTACTTGGTGACGATGTAATGAAGAGTGGTCAGTGCGTGGCCCGGCAGACACGCGACGTTCTTACCCTCGACGGCCTGGCTCAGGACCGTGGCCGAGGCCGTGTAGAACGGCTCGCGTCTCTGCACCACGTCCAAGAGCACGTTGAGATCGAGCATCACCCTCATCTGTGCTTGCCCAGGGCGTGCTCGCGATACTCAGCTCTTGCGCTCACCTCTGGCGGAATCAGCCCCGAGATGTCTTCGACCTCCGAGCGGATGGCGCCCTTGCCAACGCGGAGGCACCTCAAATAGCGATCGATCAGCTCGGTCACCGTGATGCGGTGTTCCTGGGCATACTTCTTGGCAAACTCGAGATCGCCTTTCGGCAGGCGCACGGTCAGCTTGACGGTGTCCATGGGTCCTCCTCCTGCGATACGGCTAGCTTAGCAGATCTGTACGGCTCGCGGAAAGAGATCGGCTAAGCGTAGCGAGCCCCGGCGACCAGGGAAACGTGTCCGGATGAGCGGTTGCGCGGCGCATCGAGGGACCGTTCAAGGGTTCCTTGTCTCCTTCTTGGAACACCGGCTCACCTTGCTCTTAGTCCGTGCCTCCATGCGCTCGCGGTGGACCGTCGTGGTGCCTCGCCGGGCAACCTGTGGGGCACGGCGTCTGAAAGCCGGAGGTGAGAGATGAGATCAGAACGGATCGCGGGACTGGCGATGTGCGGCCTGCTGGCGCTGGGCGGCCAGGCAGTGGCCGACGGGCTGGGCGTCGGCCGGGGAGTCGATCACGTCGGCATGCTGGTGCGGCTGGAGAACTTCGATGCGGCTGCCGACGTCCTTACCCGGCAGCTCGGGTTCTCGGCAACGCCGGTCCTGACCTCCCCCGCCGGGGTCGAGAACCGCCTCATCTGGTTCGCCGATACCTCTTACCTGGAGCTCGATGCGTTCACCGCGGACAACGCCGGCACGGCACCGTTCCTGGCCTTCCTGGCCAACCACGAAGGCGCAAAGTTCTACGGCACCCAGGTGCTCGACGCCACGCAGGCGGTCGCGTTCCTCGATGCCGCCGGCTATCCCAACGTCGGCCCGATCCCGGCCGGCCCGCTCACCATCCAGTCCACCGGCCAGGTCGTCGGCCTCACGCCGCTGTGGACCGAGATCATCCTCACCCAGGTCGTCGCCCCCGACAACTCGACGTTCTTCCTCGATTACGACGAGGCGCAGGTGCACCAGCTCTTCTCCGAGGTACCGGCGCTGGCGCCCCGGCCGCACCCCAACACCGCGCAGCGAATCGATACCCTCTGGTTGGTGGTATCCGACCTCGACGCGGCGATCGCTTTCTACACCGGCCTCGGTCTCCAGGTGGAGGCCAGGAACGAGAGGATCGAATACCTGGGCGGCCGTGCCGCCCGGGTGCGGATGCACAACGCGACCCTCGCTCTGCTGCAGCCGGATGGCCCCGGCCTGGTCGCCGATTTTGCCGCCGACCGGGGCGAAGGGATCCTCGGCGTGAGCGTCGCGGTCCGCGACCTCCATGCCGCACATCGCCTCGTCGAGGGCAACACCAGTTTGACGCTGCCGATCTTCCGCTTCCATGGCCGGGACCGCTTCCTGATCCCCGCCTCCCTGCCCCACGGCGTGCTGATCGAGATGGTCGAGTAGAGGCCGAAACGCGCCCGACCGCCCCGCCGCGCGGCCGGCGGGGGCTCTTTGGCACAGGCCTATCGAGTGCCGCCGGCCAGGACGCCGATGCGGGCAAGGTCGTCCAGGTACTCCGCCACCTCGGCAAGCGGTACCGGTCCCTCGCTCGCGGTGAGGGCGTCCCGGATCTGGCGGACGCTGCGACGGCCGTCTACGAGGTTCAGCGCCTCGTAGAGGTAGTCCGAAGCCCAGAGTCCCTTGCGGGCGAGCAAGGCAGGGGGCTTGATCTGCCGCCGGCCTGCCTGGTCCTCGAACCAACTGTAGCCGAAGCCGGTCATCGGGCCCTTGGGATCGGCCTGACGCCGGTAGACCCGCGCCCCCTCCGCGCCGTCCTCCGCGGGGGGCACCGCGGCGGGCTCCGTGCCGGCAAGCTGGCGCAGGGCCGCCAGGAAGTCGACGGCCTGGCGGCTGGTCGCGGCGGGAAGCGGAGCGAAGGCGGCGACCGAATCGACGACCTGCTGCTCGTAGGCGAAATGGAGACGCACCAGTTCCTCGCCGTCGGCAGCCGCCCCGCGAGCGCGCAGCTCGGCGCGGCGAGCGAGCGCCACGGCGGTGCGCTCGAGGACGTGGCGTCGCACCTCCTCCCAGAGGGCCGGCACCTGCGCCGCGTCGAGCCCCGCGAGGTACCAACCGCTCGCGGCGGCGATGAAGCCGGCGCGCAGGAGCTTGGTGGCGTCGATGTTGGCCAGGCCATCGGCATCGGTGTGGATGGTCCGGTCGGGCCAGTCGTTGAGGTAGATCGCCGGCACCCGGAAGGAACCCTCGGCCCAGACCTCGTGATCGCTTCCCGGCGTGAAGTCCACCATCTCGGCCTGCAGCGCCCGCTTGCTCCCCTCCGGATCGACCAGGGGATAGGGAGCGCTACCGGTGCTGGCAAAAGCATCCGACTCGGCATTGACGAAACGGCCAAAGGACTCGCCGACGTCGTTGACGAAGGTCGGCAGGCTGCGCGGCGAACGGGTGACATGGAAGATGGCGCCGGTCGCCGCGGGCTCGCCGCCAACCATGTCCAGGTGGATCACCGCGCGCGCCCGCGCGGCCAGGTCCGGGCGGGCATTGAGCACGGCGATCGTCCCCTCGACCTCCGGCGGCCAGAGGAAACGCAAGGTGCGCCGCGGCGGCGGCAGCCTGCCCTCGCGAATCAGCTTGGCGAGGGTCCGTGCCGCTTCCAGGATGACGGCGCAGCCGCTGGCGTTGTCGTTGGCGCCGGGACGCTGGTGGTCCAGGTGACAGGAGAAGACGATCTCCTCGGCGGCGACCGCCGGCAGCGAATCATGGCCGGGGATGACGGCGGTCACGATGTCGTAGCTCCCCGGATGCTGGCCTGCCCGCACCGCGGCCCGCAAATGCACGGCGGCACCGCCGGCCAGGCGCTGCTGCCAGGCGCGCGCCTGCTTGAGCGACACCATGAAGGCAAAGGTCCTGGGTGCCGGGAAGGTCGCGAGGTGTCCCCAGCGCACCAGGTTCTCGTCCTCTCGCCACCAGGCGGTGACCTGGTTCTGGGCGTAGGAGACGATGCCGGCGGCCCCGAAACGATCCACGGCGAGCGCGGCGACCTCGCCCGGCTGGGCGCCTGCCAGCACCAGCCTGCCGCGCACCTCCTTGCCCCGGTAGTCCTGCTCGGAGGCGCCGCTCCCGACGTCCACCAACTCGGCGGCGACCTCGCCGCCGGCACTGTCTTCCGCCAGGGTGATGGGGCGCGTCTCCCACGAGGCGATCCGCTCGCCGTCCACCCAGCGACGCGAGCCGGCGGCGCCGTCCGGCCGCTGCTCCCAGAGCTCGGCAAAATCGGCATCCCAGGCCGGACGAGAGCGCTGCGTGCCATAGAAGACCGTACCATCGGCAGGCAGGGAGATCACGTCGACGGCCAGGCCGTAGGCGCGGGCGCGTTCGGCGATGGCCTCGCTGGCGGCCTTGAAGCCGCGCGAACCGCGGATGCGATGAAAGAGCGTGAGGTCCTGGATGGTGTGCCGGGCAGCCGTGCCCGACAGCTCGGCGGCCAGCGCCTGGATCGCCACCTCGGGAAGCAGCGTCCCCGGAGCAGAGTGGGTATCGGTGACGGCAGGCGGGCCAGGAGCGGCGGCCTGGCTGCGAGCGGCGGCGTGAGCGCCTGCGGCCGATGGCGCACCCGGCTGGACCGCGGCGTGGCTGGGTAAGATGGTGGCGCCGAGCAGGCCGAGCCAGCCGACCGCCAACCGCAGGTGTCCGTTCGGCTGGTGCGTCATGACCTCTCCTCTGAGCCCCATCAAGACGAGCAAATCGCCGGCAACATAACACGGCCATCTGATCCCAGGGAGCGCCCGCGCTCGACCTCGATCGAATCGGAGTGACCTATCTTCAGAGGCAGCGGAGGGCTTGTGGAGGTGCTCGCGCGGTGCCAGCGGCCAACGGCTTCCGTGGCCACCGGCTTCAATCGTCAGCGGCCGCCGCGCTCACGCGACAGCCGCTGACGTAGGCAAGGATGGTAAGGCGCCGGTTGGAACCGGCTCAGGCTCAGCCCGGCTCAGCCGCCCAGATACTCCACGTGCACGTAGGTGCCGAGGCGTGCGTTGTATGCCAGGTAGAACCCGGGATGGTCCGGATCCTCGTAGATGACGATCTGGTCGGCATCCCAGAGCCAGTCGTTGCAATAGCCGAAGTCGGCTGGCGCGACGCTGAAGAAGAAACCGCCAAGCCTGAAGCGTTCCCGGTTGCCGCCGCCGAGGTGGAAGACGTGCTGCGGGCCGAAGCCGCCGGTGAAGCGCCCGTGCGCCCACGGGTGATCCAGGTGGTAATTGGCATCACCTGGGCCGCTCTCGTGTCCCACCCAGCGGTCCGTCCGCGCATCCACATGCGGGGCGTCGGGATGCCCCGGCTGCTCGGCGAAATGGCGCACCTCGGTTCTGGCCTGGGGGTGGGCGGGAGCCGCCGGGTGGGCCGGCGCCCGGCTGGGCTGGGGGCCGTGGGCCGGGAGGTGGCCGCCGCCAACCTCAGGGCGGCCACCGCGCGCTTTCTCGCCGCCGTGCTCCTGCGCCACGACCGTGAGGGAACAGAGTAAGAGGGCTGTTGCCACGGCTCCTATCATCGTCTTCATGCTGCCTCCCATCCTCGTAAGCTGTTTCTGTATGGAAAAACCGGGAGCTCCGGCCTGCTTGCGACCCGGGCCGCAATCTGGAGGACTCGACACCAGCTTGCGCGCCCACCATGGGACGTTGCAGGAACCGTGCCTTACGCCGGCCACGGTGCCGGCGCTCGAGCCCGGGCCGGTCGCACCGCCCGGGTCCGGCGAGCGGTTCTACCGCAACCTTGCCTGGGCGCTCGTCGGCGCCCTCACCCTGGCCAGAATCTGGCTCAGCAGCGGCTTCGAGCTCCAGGGAGACGAAGCCTATTTCTGGCTCTGGTCCCGCCACCTCGACTGGTGCTTCTTCAGCAAGGGGCCGGGGATCGCGGTCCTCATCCGCCTGGGCACCGCGCTGTGCGGCGACACCACGGCCGGAGTGCGGCTCTTCGCAGTGGCGGCGTCGGCAGGCACCAGCATGGGCATCTACACGCTGGGGCGCGATCTCTGCTCGGCGCGGGCCGGCTTCTGGGCGATGGCGGTCGCCAACACGACGCCACTGGTCTGCGCCGGCAGCCTGCTGGCGACCGCCGACATGCCTTCGATCTGCATCTGGACCTGGTCCGCGATCTGGTTCTGGCGCCTCCGCGAACGCGATTCTCCGCTCGCCTGGGCGGGGCTCGGAGCGCTACTCGGCCTGGGGACGCAGGTCCGCTTCGTCGTCGCCGCCGAACCGCTCTGCTTCGCGCTCTACCTCGGGGCGAGCCCGGCCCGGCGGAGCCGCCTCCGTAGTCCCGGATTCTGGGTGATGAACGCCGCGCTCGCCGCCAGCCTCGCTCCCCTACTCATCTGGCAGCAACGCCACGGCTGGATCACCTGGGACCAGCTGCTGGCGCGCGGCGCCCTCGATCGGCCCTGGGGGCTGCACCCGCGCGCGCTGCTGGAGTTCCTGGCCCTGCAGCTCGCCCTGGTGCTGCCGTACAGCGCCGGCGCGCTGGTCGCCTACGGCGGTCGCGCGGCGCGCGCTCTCGGTCCGGAGGCCTGGCGCTATCTGGCCGCGCTCTCGCTGCCGCTGTTCGCCTTTTACACCGCGCTGGCCCTGAACCGGCCGGGGCAGCCCAACTGGACGGGACCGGCGTGGATCGCCACCGATCTGCTGATGGTCGCCACGTTCCTGGATTGGGGCGCACGCTCGCCGCGGGTGCGCCGGCTCAACGCGGTGGCGGTGCTGACCGGCGTGGCCGTCGCAATCGCGGTGCATCTGTCGCTCTGGAGTCGCTGGCTGCCGGCGGGCCGCGATCCGCTGGCTCGGGTCCGCGGCGGCAGCGACCTGGCGCTGCAGGTGGCGGCGGCGCGGCGGGCCACTGGCGCCGCCTTCCTGATCGGCGGTCACTACCAGGTGGCGAGCTTGCTGGCTTTCTATCTGCCGGATCATCCGCCGGTCTACACCCCGTGCGGCCTCCGCCCGGCCAACCAGCTCGACCTGTGGGGCGGCTACGGCGGAGCCCTGCGCGGACGCGACGCGCTGTTCGTCGCCTCGACGCCCGGCCTGCCGCCGGCGCTCACCCGCCAGTTCATGACCGTCGAGAGGCTGCCGCCGATCGCCGCTCGCTGGCGCGGCACGACGGTGCGCCAGTACGACCTCTATCTCTGCCGCCGGCTGCTCCAGGGCTGCGCGGTCGGCAGCCCTGGCCGGCCGCCGACGGCCCCGCCGCCGTCAAGCCCCTCGCGGCCCTGACCCGGCGGGCTCGCCAGCCACGCGCCGCAGGTGACGGACGGCCACCGCCAGCAGTGCCGCCGCCAGCAGCGCCGCACCGGCCGGCGCCAGCGCCGGCACCGCCGCGATCCCCGAGGGCGCGATCAGCGGGCTGGGAAAGAGGTCCGGGTCGGGCGAGCCGTTGCCGTCGAGATCGAAGATGACATGGCCGTTGCTGGCCACCGGCAGGAAGACCTGCGGATTGCCGCCGGCGCAAGCGCTCTTGCCGCCGAGCGCCGCGGTCTGGCCCCAGGGGAAGCTGACGAAGTTCGGCGAGTTGCCGTTGCCGGTGTTGAAGTAGGAGAAGCTCAGCGTCGCCAGGATGCCGCCGCCCGTCTGCGACAGTTCCATGGTGTCATAGACGCCGTTGTTCTGGGACGAGATCAGGGTGCCGACGCCGCTGCGGGTCACCGAGCTGCCGGTGAGCTCCTCGAAGAGGAACTGCGTCGGCTCGCCGCTACCGTCGAAGCCGGTGATGGTGATCCGCTGGGTCTTGCCCAGGTTCTCCGAGAACCGGCTGCCGCGCAGGAAGCGGCCGCTCATGTCCGGATCGCTGAGGGTGATCTGGTTCTTGACGCTGCTGCCGTTGCAGGTCCAGGGCGAGGTGATGGTGACGGTGTCGTTGACGCGGTTCAACCCGATCGCGGTGTCGGTCGCCGCGTTCGGGAAGCCGTTGCCCGGGGTGTCGGCGAGCGGCGGGCTGTTGGGGCCCACCAGGTTGGTGAGATTCGCCACCGCCGCGGACAGGTCGGTTACGGCGAACGGCAGGGACGCGATCAGGACGGCGAAGACGGCAACCACCCGTCGCGAGCATCGCATGCTCAGCATCCGTCGATCCTCCTCCGAGGCTTCGCCCAGCTTCCTAAGACTTTTCGAATCTTGTGCTTGCGAGGCGAGCATAGGGCGCATCGCGGCGCTCGTCAAGCCTCGCTCCCACCACCGGATGCGGCACCGGCGGCGCTTTGGTGACACCTGCCGCCGCCAGCTGGTCCGCGAACAGCTCGACGAACGCCGGACAGCCGGCGAGCAGCTCGGGGAGGCTGCCGTCGCCGGCGATCCGGCCATGGTGCAGCACCAGGATGCGCGAGCAGCGCGCCACGGTTGACAGCCGGTGCGCCAGCGTCAGCACGGTGCGCCGGGCCAGCCAGGGGGCCAGGTCGTCGAGGATCTCCGCCTCGGCGTCGCCGTCGAGGGCGCTGGTCGCCTCGTCGAGCACCAGCAGCGCCGGATCGCGGACGATGGCGCGCCCCAGCGCGATGCGCTGGCGCTCGCCGCCGGACAGCGTGCGGCCGCCTTCGGCAATGGGAGTGGCGAGGCCCGGCGCGAACCTCGGCAGGCGGTCGAGCCCGACCAGGCGGGCCGCCGCGGCAAGCACCTCGGCAGAGGCCCCGGACATGCCGTAGCGGAGGTTGTCGCCCAGTGTGCCGCTCCAGACCGCTGGCTCCTGCTCCACCACGCAGACCGCGCGCCGGACGTCCGCCAGCCTCAGCTCCTGGAGGTCGTGCCCGTCGAGCAGGATGCGGCCGCCTTGCGGTCGGTCGAAGCGCAGGAGCAGCGCCGCCAGTGTGCTCTTGCCGCCGCCGCTGCCGGCGACCAGGGCGGCCGCGCGGCCGGCGTGCAAGGTCAGCTCGAGCCCCTCGAGCAGAGGCCGCTCGGGGAGATGCCTGAAGTCGACCGCCTCGAGCCGCAGGTCGCCCCGCCACGGGCGGGGCAAAGCGGTCCGCCCGTCCCGCTCGACCCCCGGCAGGTCGATCACCTGGTAGACCCTCGCCGCGGCCGCCAGGGTCGGTTGCAGCAACCCCTGGACCTCGGATAGGCGCCGCAGCGGTTCGGCGACCTGCGCCGCATAGAGGCAGAACGCGAGCAGGGCTCCCGGAGTGGCATGCCCGGCCTGGACCTCCCGGCTGCCATAGGCGATGCTGGCGAGCAGCAGCAGGCCGGTCATCAGCCAGACGACGGCGATCATCAGGCCCGACCAGCGCTCCATCGCCACCGCGGCGCTGCGGCAGGCGTCGCTGGCCGAGGCAAAACGGCGGCGCTCGATCGGCTCGGCGCCATAGCCCTTCACCGTCGTCCAGCCGCGCAGCTGCTCGTGGAAGATCTCGGTGAGGCGCGCCAGCTGCTGCCGCGCCGCTTCGCCGCGGAGCCGCAGCGCCCTGCCGAAGCGGTCCACCGGCCAGGCGACCAGCGGCACCACGGCGCCGGCGGCGAGCGCCAGCCGCCAGTCGAGCGCGAACATCATGGCGAGCGCGCCGGCGGCCACCAGGCCCTCGCCGAGCAGCCGCTTGAGGATGTTGACCACGAAGCCGGAGAGCTGCCCGGCGTCGTGGAGCACTCGCGACAACAGCTCGCCGCTGTGGAAACCGCGCACCGTCTTCACCTCGACCGCCAGCAGGCGGGCAAGGGCTGCCTCGCGCAGCCGCGCCAGCAGCCGCTGATCGGCGGCCGCCAGCAGCACGCGGCCGGCGAAGAGCGCCACGACCAGCAGGGCCACGCCGGCGGCGCCTGCCGTCACCAGGCGGTGCACCGCGGGCGGAGAGTCCTTGAGCAGCGGCCCCTCGACCCACTGCTTGGCCACCCAGGTGAGACCGAGCTGGGCGCCGCCGGCGGCCACGGTCGCCAACAGCCCGGTGCCCAGCAGCCAGGGCGAGCGGCAACAGTCGGCCAGCAAACGCCGGAAGATCTGTGCTTCGGCGCCCGTTGGCGGCGAGAGCGCCGTCCCCGCCGGCGGCGGCGAGGGTCGGGCCGGCGGCGGCACTACCATGGCGGTGGTGGCCGGCGGCTGCGGGCGTGAGCTTCCGGACGGCGGGTCCAGGGCATACGATCCAGGCTGCTGAACACGGGAGAGAGCCTGCCGATCATAACCGACGCCGGCGCCGGCGGCATGGCGCATCACACCGGCGGCATGGCGAGTCGCTCCGGCGAGCGGCGCTGGCGCGCCGCGCTGGCGGTTTACGACCTACTCGCCGGCGCGGCGGTGGCGACGGCGCTCCGACCAGCCGAGCTGCTGCTGCGGCGGCTGGGGCGTGCGTCGCCAGGCGACCTGGCGGAACGTCTCGGCCGCACCGCGCCGCTGCCGCGACGCTCGCACCGACCGCGGCTGCTGATCCATGCCGTCTCGCTGGGCGAGATGCGGGCCGCCGCGGCGCTGGTATGGGCGCTCGCCGCGGCGGATCCGGCCGTCGAGGTGGTCCTGAGCGCCGGCAACCGGGATGCGCGCGCCGCCGCCGAGCGCCTGCGCGCCAGCTACCAGCAGGTGCTGGCGGTGCGGCTGCTGCCCTGGGACCGTGCGGCGGCGATGCGCGGCTGGTTGGCGGCTTGCCGTCCCGATGCCGTGGCGGTCGTCGAGAGCGAGATCTGGCCGTGGCTGTTCGTCGCCTGCCGCGAGCTGGGGCTGCCGCTGGCGCTGGTGAGCGGCCGTCTGGCCCCCGCGGACGTGTGGCGGTACCGGCTGGCGCGCGGCTTCTTTTCCCGCGTGCTGGGCTGCGCGGCCTGGATCGCGGTGCAAAGCGAGGCCGAGCGGCGGCGGTTTCTCCGTATCGGCGCCCCGCCCGATCGGCTGCTGGTGCTGGGCGATCTCAAGTCGGGTGCCGCCAGCCCGCCACCTGCTGCCACCGGCCCGACCGCTGCCGCTTCCTCTACCGCTGGCTCCCGCGGTCCCAGTGCGGCCAGCGGCAAGTGGGCCGCTTGGACCGCGGCGCAGGACGGCGAGCCGCCACTGCTGGTTGCGGGCAGCACGCACGCGCCGGAGGAGCGCTGGCTCTTGCGCGCCATGGCGGCGTTACGCCGCGACCCGCAGCCGCCGTGCTCGCTGCCACCCCGCCTGCTGCTGGCGCCGCGCCGTCCGGGCCGCGCCGCCGCCATCTGCCGCCTGGCGCTCCGCCACGGCCTGCGGCCGCGTCGCTTCGGCGCCGGGCCCGGCGACGCCTGGGATGTGCTGGTCCTCGACGAGCTCGGCCCGCTGGCCCAGCTCTACGCTGCCGGCACGCTGGCGTTCGTCGGCGGCACGCTCTCGCGGCACGGTGGCCACACCCCGCTGGAAGCCGCGGCGAGCGGGCTGCCGCTGTTGGCCGGCCCGCACACCGCCCACATCGCGGAGGTCGCCGCGGCCCTCGAGCGCCGCGGCGCGCTGCTGCGCCTGCGGACCGGACGCGAGCTGCCGGCGGCTTGGGGCGCGCTGCTGGCCGATCCGGCCCGGCGCCAGCGCATGGGCGAGGCGGCGCTGGCGATGGTCGCCGCCGGACGGGACACCGCCAAGGACTACGCGCGGGCGCTGCTCGCCGGCTCCCCGCCGGCGGCGAAGCACGCGGCCAGCTCCCGGCTGCCGTAGGCCTCGCGGGTCCCGTCCGGCCGGTGCTGCCACCGCCAGTGCACCCATCGCCACTGCAGGGGATCCTGCCGCACCCAACCCTCGTAGATCCGTGCCAGCTCGCGGGTGAGCGGCAGGATGGCCTCCGGGCCGAGGCCCGCCGTCTCGATCGTCGCCAGCCGCACCAGGTAGGGGACCGGCCCCGAGCGGCGCACCGCGGCGCCGATGACCAGCGGCGCGCCGGTCTTCAGTGCCAGCACCGCGGCCGTCTTGCGGGTCGAGGCCAGCCTGCCGAAAAAGTCGACGAACAGCCCGCGCGGGCCGCCGTTCTCGTCGAGCAGCAGGGCGACGCTCTCGCCGCGGCGCAAGCGGCGGAGCGCCTCGGGCACCGCTCCCCGCTTCTCGATCCACTGTCCTGCCTGCTGCACCCGCAGGCGGCGCACCAGCGCGTCGAGGAACGGGTTGTCAACCCGCCGGGCGATGGCGGCGCCGCGCCCGCCGCTGCGCAGCGCGAGCAGCATGACCAGCACTTCCCAAGAGCCGAGATGCCCGGTGACGAAGACCTTGGGGCGTGGATCGTCGAGCAGCCGGGCCGCGAGCTCGGGGTCCTCCTCGCGGTAGAGCCGCTGCCAGTGGCCGGCGCCCCGCTTGTGGCGGCGGGCGAACTGCACGCCCTCCGCCAGGCTCTCGCCGAGCGAACCGAAGGCGCGGAACGTCCAGCGCCGCGCCGTGGCGCGGTCGAGGTCCGGACCATAGGCGCGCCGCAGGTTGATCATGCCGGTGCGGCGCGCCAGCGGCCAGCCGCAGGCGGCGACCCAGCCGTAGAACCTCCCGGTCGCCGCCGCCGCCCGCCAGGGCAACAGCCAGAGCGGCAGGCCGACCGCCAGCACGATCCCTGCCGCGGCCAGATCGCGGGCTCCGACCGCCGCGGTCCGCAGCAGGCGGCTCACGAGGGCACCGTGGCCGGCGCGGGCGACTTGCCGGCGGCGAGCGCGCCCGCGACCAGCAGCGCCGTGGCCGCGGCGTAGCCGGCGGTCCAGGCGGCGGAAAGCCAGGGCTCGCGGAGATAGGGGTGAAGGAAGAAGCCGCCCACCACGATTCCGGCCACCACGAGAACGGCGGCCAGCGCCCGGTCCACGGCCCGCGCCGCCGCCGGGCTCGACCTGGCGAGCGCCGCCTGCGCCGCGAGGAGCAGCAGCAAGAGGCTCAGCAGGGCCGGCAGGTAGAAGCGCAACCAGCGCACGATCGGCGGCTGGTCCGGAAACAGCCGCTGCGGTCCGCCCGCGAGCCAGCCGGTCGCGGGTTCGGCTGCCAGGACCGCCAGCGCCGCCGCCAGCGCCAGCGTGGCGAGCCGCGCCGCCACGCCGCGCATCCGGCGCCAGCCGGCGAAGCCCAGCAGAACAGCGGCGACCGCCAGCTTGGCGATCAGCGCGGCCCGCGGCAGGCTGCACTCGGCGGCGAAGCGCAGCGCCTGCGGTCCGGCTCCGGCCTCGGTCCCCAGCCAGGCAGCGGCCAGCACCGCCAGGTCCAACGCCAGGACCGCCCGCCAGGCAGGTCGGGCGAGAGCCAGGCGCCAGGGCGCGCCGAGCGGCGCCCCGCCGCGCCGGCCGATGGCCCAGGCAACGACCGCCGCCTGCAGGCCCGGCACCACGAGCAGCTCGAGGAAGGCGCGATAGGTCAGGTCGAGCCTGGAAAACAGCGACAGCTCGATGGCGACGCGGCCGAGCCAGAAGGTGGCGGTGAGTGCCAGCCAGAGTGCCAGCAGGCGTCTCATCGGCGAGCCGGCCCTTCCGGGGTCGCCGCGATCCCGCCAGCCGCGGCGCCGGATAGCTGGCTCGATTGACTGGGCTGGCTGGGCTGCCCGCTTTGGCTGGGCTGCCCGGGCTGGCTGGGCTGCTCGGGCTGGTTGGACTGGCTGCCAGGTCGATCACCCGGTGCCGGTACGCCGCCGCGATCGCCTGCAGCGCGACGGAGCGCTTCTGCGAGCCGCCGCTCGAGCTCACGCGCCAGGTCCGCCAGCTCCCCGTCCATGGTCGCCGCCGGCACCAGGAGCGTTTCGCCGAGCGCGATCCGCAGCTCGGCGAACGGCAGCGGCAGGTAGATGCCGGACCAGGTCCTCGGAAAGACCAGCCGGCAGGGGGCCGCGGCCGCCACCGGCCGCACCGGGAGCCCGCTGGCGCGCGCGCAGGCCAGGGCCCCGGGCCGCGCGCGGCCTGCCGGCCCGACGGGGCCGTCCACGACGATCGCCAGCGGCCCGGGGACCGTTGCGAGACGGCGCGTCAGCGAGCGCAGCGCGGGCCAGCCGCCCCTCCGGCTCGAGCCGCGCACCACCTCGCAACCGAGCGCCGCCAGCGCCGCCGCGGCCCAGTCGCCGTCGCGGCCGTGGGCGACCAGAGCGGTGAAGCCGCGCGCTGCGGCCAGGCCGGCAAGCGCCAGCGAGTCGCGCTCGCAGAGCGCCCAGATCTCGGCGTCGAAGGCGAAGCGGCGGGGGTCCAGATCCTCTCCCGCCGCCGACCACCCGCGCAGCCGCAGGGTCCGGTAGTACCCGCGATAGATCAGGGAAAAGAGCCGTGCAAGCCGGCGCCACCGGCGGCGCGGCGAGCTGGCCGCGGCACCCGCCAGCTTCGTCGTCGCGCCGGCCGGGTCCGGCGTCGCGCTCGGCGAGCCCACCACCTGCCGCGGGCGTGCCGGACTCACCGCATCCGTCCCGCTCACCCGGCGCCAGCTCCCACCCGGACCGGCTCGCCGCCGGCGCGGCGCAGCAGCAGGCTGGCGCACTGGCCGCCGAAGGCAAAGGAGTTCGACAGCGCGAGGTCGAGGCCGGCACCGGCGGGCCGTGACCGGTTGGGCACGTAATCGAGACCGCAGGCGGGATCGGGCCGCGCCTGGTTGATCGTCGGGTGGATGGTGCCGCGTGCCAGGGTGAGGGCGGTGACGATCGCCTCCACCGCGCCGGCCGCCACGGTGAGATGACCGATCATCGACTTGGTGGAGCTGACCGGCAGGTCGCCCACGCGCTCGCCGAACAGCCGGCGCAGGGCCAGCGTCTCGACGCGGTCGTTGGCCGGCGTCGAGGTGCCGTGGGCATTGACGTAGCCGACCGCCGCCGGGTCGACGCCGGCATCGGCGAGGGCCCGCCGCATGGCCAGCTCGGCGCCGCGGCCTTCGGGATGGGGATCGGTCACCCGGTAGGCGTCGCATGCCGAGCCGAAGCCGGCGACCTCGGCGAGGACCGCGGCGCCGCGCTGCCTGGCGTGATCCAGCTCTTCGAGCACCAGGCAGCCCGCGCCCTCGCCCAGCACGAAGCCGTCGCGGTCGCCGTCGAAGGGGCGGCTGGCGCCGGCCGGGTCGTCGTTGCGCCGCGACAGCGCACCGAGCAGGCAGAAGCTGGCGAGGCCCATGGGATAGATCTCCGAGTCGGCGCCGCCGGCCACCACCACGTCGGCGGCGCCGGCGCGGATCCAGCGTGCCGCGTCGCCGATCGCCTGGGTGCCGGCCGAGCAGGCGGTCATCACCGCCATCACCGGACCGGCGAAGCCGTGCTGGCGGGCGATCAGCGCCGGCAGCGACCCCGGCGTGCGCCGCTCGGCCGACCGCGGCAGCAGCGTCTCCGCCAGCCGGCTGGCGAAGGCCGCCGGCGCGAAGGCGCCCGCCGCCGCGGCCGCGGCGCAGGGGGCGAAGAGCTCGCGGTGACCGTAGGTTCCGAGCCCCGCCGCCATCACCACCCCCACCCGCTCCGGCGCCGCGCCGGCGAGACCGGCGGCGCGCACCGCCTGAGCGGCGGCCACCAGGCCGAAGCGGGCGATGCGGTCGAGGTCATCCCAGCGCTCCGCCGCCGGCGAGCCAGCCGGCGGGGTCACCGCGTCGTCCGGGACCTCGGCGGCGATGCGGGTCGGGAATCCCGCGGCGTCGAAACGGCGGATCGGAGCGACCGCCGAGACACCGGCCACCAGGCGGCTCCACAGCCGCTCGGGGTCGCAGCCGTGCGGCGAGACCACGCCGACGCCAGTGATCACCACCCGGCGGCGCCGGCTGGCGACGGCGCGGTCGCCGTCACCGGTCATCCCGGCTGCCCATTCGGGACAGGGTCCTGCGGTACCTGGCTTGCCTGGACCTGCTCCTCCGATCGCTCCGAGGCTTGCCGCTCCGGGAGCTGCCGCTCGAGGTAGGTCACGATGGTGCTCACCGTGGCGAGGCGAGGCAGGTCCTGCTGCGCCACGCCTTCCGGAAAGCGGTCCCAGCGGAACTGGGGCAGTCGCTCCCGCAGAGTGGCGACACCCGCCGCGATGGCCTCGGGCGTGAGCTGGCCGGGACCGAAGGCGCCGCGCCAGAGATCGTCGTCGGGGATCTGGATCCCCAGCTCGTCCTCGAGACGGAAAACGATGTCCATGAAGTCGATCGACTCGGCCCCGAGGTCGTCGATCAGCGAGGAATGGAGGAAGATCTCCTCCGGCCGGCGGTCGAGCGCCTCGCTCACCACTGCGATCACTCGCGCCGCGATATCCGGCGGCGACGGCGCCTCAGAAGCGGCCGGCGAAGGGATTGCGGCCAGCGGGTCCGGGGACGCAGGCCCAACGCCGCCCGCCGGTGGCGGTGCCATCGGCGTCTGCAAAGCGTCCGGAGAGCGACGGGTTGCTGGTCCGTCGCCGCCGGGCGACGCCGGCGAGCGGATCGAGGCCGCGCTCATGCTCGGACCGCCGCGCCGGCGACTTCCCAGGGCCGGCCATGGCCGGCCACCGCCAGCCCCACCGCCTGACCCAGGAAGCCGACCGAGTTGCAGAGCATGCGGTTCCCGGAGCCGCACCGGCCGGTGGCGCCGGCGCCCTCGGCGCGGCTGGCAAGGCCGCCGATCGGCGCCGCTCCCCCGCCGTCGCCGCCCAGCGCCAGGGCCAGGCAGAGGGCGATCGGCGCCTGTGCGGCCAGGGCATGACCCATCCAGGGCGTCAGGTCGAACCTGGGTGGCGGCGGCTCGCACCCGGCCGCCCGGAGCGCCGCCGCTTCGGCCTGGTGCTGCGCGGCCGAGGCGGTGCCGCCCGGCAGCAGCCAGGCCAGCGACGCCGGCGCCCACGCCGCTTCTGCGAGCGCCTGCCGGATGGCCGACGTCATGCCGCCTGGCCGGCACCCGGCAGGGCCTCCGTGTCCGTCGCCTCCACCGGGGCCCTCCGCCGCCGCTCCGGGATCGCCGGCGGCCGCGTAGCCGACGAACTCGCCACGGATCGCGGCCCCCCGCGCCAGGGCATGGTCCAGCGCCTCTAGCACCAGCACCGCCGCGCCCTCGGCCAGCGGCGGCCCCGGGTCGCCGGCCGCCGGCGCGAAGAGACCGCTCTGCCGGTAGCAGATCTGGGTCAGCTGGTTGGTGCCGGCGTCGGCGCCGCCGGCCAGGACCGCCTGCGCCTCGCCCTGCTGGATCCAGCGGTAGGCCTCGCCCAGCGCCTGCGCGCCTGCCACCCAGTCGGTCATCACCGTCGAGTTGGGCCCCTGCAGGCCCAGCTGGATGGCGACGTGGGCGCTGGCCATGTTCGGCAGCTGGACGAGCAGCCAGAGCGGGTGCAGCCGGCCGAGGATCCGCTCGGCAAAGAAAGCCACGTCCTCCGCCGCCCGCTCGCCGCCGTCGCCGCCGAGGGGCCGCGCCAGATCCTCGACGCCCGGATCCGAGCTCGAGGTGCCGAGCACCACCCCGATCTCGAGCCCCGCGGCCTCGCCCCCTGACAGGCCGGCATCCGCCATCGCCATGGCGGCGGCGGCCACCGCCATGCGAGTCCGGCGGTCGCAGACCTTGAGGGCTTTCGGGACGCTGAAGTGGCGCCGCGGCTCGAAGTCGGGCACGGTGGCGATCGGCGCCCGCTCGCCCGCGGCGGCAGGCGCCAGCTCGCCGGTGCGCGCCGCCTCGCCGCGCCGCAGCGCCGCGACCGAAGCCGCGAGATCGGCGCCCAGCGGGGTGACGGCGCCGAGGCCGGTGATCACCACCCGACGCTGCCGCTCCATCACCGGTCGCTCGCCGCGCGCAAGCGTTCGAGCGCCGCCTCGAGCTGGGCGCAGCGACGCTCCAGGGCCTGGATCCGCCGCCGGTGCTCGGGCAGCCGCCCGATCAACGGATAGGCGCGGCGCGCCTCGCGTGCCGGGATGGCGGGCGCCCCGAACCATTCTCCCGGTCCGAGGTCGCGGGTCACGCCAGCCTGCGCGCCGACCACCGTCTCGGGTTCGATGGCGACGTGGTCGACGACGCCGGCCTGCCCGAGCAGCATGCTGTGGGCGCCGATGCGCACGCTGCCGGAGACGCCGACCTGCGCCACCAGCAGGCAGTGCTCGCCGACCGTGCAGTTGTGGCCGATCTGGACCAGGTTGTCGAGCTTGACGCCGTCGCCGATGCGGGTGGCCTCGAGCGTCGCCCGGTCGATGGTGCAGTTGGCGCCGATCTCCACGTCGTCGCCGATCTCGACGCCGCCGATCTGCGGCACCTTGAGGAACGACCGGTCCGCCTGCGGCAGATAGCCGAAGCCGTCGCTGCCCACGACCGCGCCGGCATGGATGCGCACCCGGCGGCCGACGCGCGTGCCCGGGTAGAGGGTGACGTTGGGGAAGACGACGGTGTCCTCGCCGATCACCACGCCCTCGCCGATGCAGGCATTGGCGTGGATCTCGACGCCGCCGGCGAGCTCCGCCCCGGCGGCGATGTTGGCGCCGGCGGCCACGAACACGCCCGGAGCGAGGCGGGCGGTTGCCGCGACGTGAGCCCCCGCTTCGATGCCGGGGGCGCGCCGGCTCTCGGGATGGAGCAGGAGCAGGAGGCGGGCCAGGGCCAGATGGGGGTCCGCGACCCGGATGAGGCAACGCGTGCCCGGCGGTGCGGCCTCGCCCTTTGCCGCCTCCGCCAGGACCAGGGCGCCCGCCGCCGAGCTGGCCTGGCGCAGATAGCGCGGATGCAGCACGACGGCGATATCGCCCGCGCCCGCGGATTCCGGCGCGCGCACGCGCTGGATCCGGCGCCCGGGGTCGCCCTCGAGCCGTCCCTGCAGGTGATCCGCGATCTCGCCGGCGGCGATGCCGGTCACTGCACGCCGGCCTCGGCGGCCTCGGTCGGGGCCCGCGGCGGAGCCCAGGCCTCGGCGGCGTGCGCGCCGCGCATGGAGCGCTGCAGCACCCACTCCGCCACCCGGCCGGCGGCGCCCGCGCCGGAGACCTGGGCGGCCGCCGCGGCGAGCGCCTCGCGCTGGCGCTCGCGCAACGCCGGGTCGCCGAGGAGCTCGGCGGCCGCTCTCGCCACCGCCTCGCCGGTGACCGACCGCTGATGGATCTCCGGCACCGCCGGCCGGCGCAGCAGGAGGTTGGGGAGGCCCACCATCCGGGTCTCGAGCAGGCCCCAGCGCTGGCAGATCCTGACCGTGGCGAGCGAAGCCGCCGAGACCCGGCAGAGGATCACCATCGGCACGCGCAGCAGCGTGGCTTCGAGGCTGGCGGTGCCCGAGGCGAGCAGCAGCAGGTCGCTGGCGCGCATCGCCTGATGGCTGCCGGCGGCCAGCACGATGTGGTCGGCCAGACCGCGCGACGCGATCTCGGCAGCGATGGCCGCGGCCAGGCGTGGTTCCGCCACCGGCAGCACGAAGGCGCACCACGGGCGGTCGCGGCGCAGCAGCGCCGCGGCGTCGAGCAGCGCCGGCAGCAGCGCGCGGACCTCGTGCATCCGGCTGCCCGGGAGCAGGCCGATCACCTCGCCGGACAGCCCCAGGGTGGCGCGTGCCTCCGCCCTGGCGGCCGCGCTGACCGGTTGCAGCTCGTCGCACAGGTAGTGGCCGACGAACGACGCCGGCACGCCGTGGCCGGAGTAGACCTCCTGCTCCTCGCCGAAGCAGGTCAGCAGCGAGTCGAAGCTGCGCGCGATGGGCCGGGCGAACACCTTCCAGAGCCAGACCTGCGGCGGAAAATAGGAGATTGCCGGCACACCGCGACGTCGCAGCGCGCGTGCCAGCGCGACGTTGAACAGATCGTTGCCGATCAGCAGCGCCGCTCCGGGCGGCTCGGCGCGCACCCGCCGGCGCAGCGCCCGCGTCGCGGCGGCCAGCGCGGGCAGGGTCGACAGCGGCTCCGAGATTCCGACCGAGGCCAGGCGATTGGTGTCGAAGTCGATCTCGACGCCGGCCTCGCGCATGCGCTGGCCGCCGACGCCGAACAAGCGCGCCCGAGGGTGGCGCCGCCGGATCTCCGCCGCGACCCTGGCGCCGGCGGCGTCGCCCGAAACCTCGCCGGCGCTCATCAGGATCCGGAGCTCCCGTTCCAGGGTCATCTGCCGGTCATGATGGCATACCACCGCGCGCGCCGTCGAGATGCGCAGCGGTGACCGGTCAGCGCCGCCGCCGGTCGTTCGGCATCGCCGCTCCGTGCCGCGTTCGCTCTCCCGCCAGCGCCGTCGGAGTCCGGCCTCACGCCGGAATCAGGTTGAGGTTCTCGCTCTTGGCGCCGCGCACCTTGCCGAAGGGGATGGTGCGATCGAACGTCGCCAGATGTCCGCCATGCTTCACCGCCAAGCCTAGGAGATAGAGGTCGGTAACCTGGCGATGGCTCGGCGGTGCTCCGGCTTGGAACAGGTCCAGGTCCCGCAGGGAAATGTCGTCGGGCCAGAAAGTGTGTCCGCCGCTAGCGCAGAAAACCTGGAGGCTTTCGAGAATGATCGCCGGCGGCGATGGGGCCGGCGAGTAAGCTGGATTCGCAAGCACGCGCAGGAGTCCATTTTCGGTCAGCGGGCATGTCGCCCATCCAGCGCGGCGCTGGTCCTCGAACCAGCGGTGGGCAGGCTCGTGATGAACGTGATCGGGATCGAAAAGAGCGATGAGAACGTTGACGTCGAGCAGCGCCACCCCGCTCACGGTTCGTCCCGCAGACGATTGACTAGAGCCATCGTGGGCTTCGGACTACCGGCGGGCCGGCGCGTTAGAAGGGGAACGCCGTTGCGAACGAGCGGAGGCTCGGTTGGCTCCAAGGCCCGACGCGCCAGGTCTGAAAGCACCCGGCCCGCCGTGGCCCGCCGATTCGCGGCCAGCTCTCTGATCACCTCGAGAATGTCGTCGTCGATCTCGAGGGTCGTTCTCATATCAGAATCATCTCGCATCACGCATCAGATGTCAATCGAGTGGGGTCCAGTCGCGAAGCCGAAAGTGGATAGACTCCGCCGGAGTGCCCAGGCTTTCCCTCATGGCGCGGCGGCTCTGGCCGTTGCTTCTGGTCCTGACGGCGATTGCCGCCGGCGCCGGCCTCTGGTGGCTGCGGCGCGTCGATCCGGCGCAGACCGCTCCCCTGCTGGTCGTCGGCATCGACGGCGCCGAGTGGCGCGTCGTGCGCTACATGTGGCGGCAGGGCGAGCTGCCCAACCTCCGGCGGCTGGCCGATCGCGGCTCGACCGCCTGGCTGCGCACCGCCTACAACGCCTCGCCGGTCATCTGGACGTCCATCGCCACCGGCGTCACCCCCGCCGAGCACGGCATCACCGACTTCGTCGTGCCCAGCCCGCACGGCGACGTGCCGGTCACCTCGACGCTGCGGCGGGTGCCGGCGCTGTGGACCATGCTGACGCAGGTGCATCGCCACGTCTCCGTATTCGGCTGGTGGGGATCCTGGCCGGCCGAGGACATCGACGGCGTGGTGGTCACCGACCGCGCGCTGTTCGACCTCGACGACCGCGTCTCCCCGCCGGCCTATCTCCCCAAGCTCGCCCAGGACCTCGAGTGGGCGCGCACCCGCCCCTACTTCGCCGCGCAGGAGGAACCCGAGCTGCGGGACGCCGTCATGGCCGCCGCGGCGCGGCGCATGGTCCGCGAGGACCCGGACCTGCTGCTGCTCTACTTCCGCAGCTCCGACATCGTCAGCCATCACCATTGGAAGGAGTTCGAAGCGGTCGAAACCGGCGCCCGGCCGCATGCCGACAGCCCGGTGCAACGGATCTACCGCGCCATCGACGCCGCGATCGGCGAGGTTCTGGCAGCGGCGCGTGGGCCGTTGAACGTGCTGGTGATCTCGGATCACGGCTTCCGTGCCGCCCGCAAGCAGGAGGTCCTGACCCTTTCCAACCTCGACGCCCTGCTGGTCCGTCTGGGATATCAGCGGCGCGATGCCAAGGGTGTGGATCTCGCCCATTCGCAGCTCTACAGCTACGGCAGCCCGACCTACCAGCGCAAGAAGCTGGTGCGTTGCAGCCTGGCGGGCCGTGAGCCCGGCGGCACCTTAACCGAGAGCCAGTGCGACGCCGTGCGCGACCGCTTCGAAGCCGACCTCGGGCGCGTGACCTTCGCCGGCGGCGAGCCGGTGTTCCTGGTGCGCGACGCCCGCCCCCCGGAGGAGCGCGCCGGAGCCGACTTCGTGGCGCTGCTGTCGTCGGTTGGGACCAGCACCGCCGTGCGCATCGACAAGCAGCCCGTCGCCGACGTCGTGACCGAGGTGAGCGATCTTTCCGGCACCCACGACTCGAGCAACAACGGCATCCTGATCGCCGCCGGACCGAACTTCGCGGCCGGCGTCAACCTCGACGGCATCAGCGTGCTCGACATGACGCCGACGGTCCTCTACGGCCGCGGCCTGCCGGTGGCCGAGAACTTCGCCGGCCGCGCCTGGACCGAGCTCTATCGCCCCGAGTTCCGCAACCGGCATCCGCTGCGCACCATCAGGGCCTGGGGCGGGGCGCGGCAAACCAAGGCGCGCAACTCGAAGGCCGACGACAAGCTGATCCAGGAGCTGCGCTCGCTGGGCTACCTGCGCTGAGCACGCTCGCCGGCCGCCACGCAAGCTCGCTGCCTGCGGCGGCCTCTCGCAGCGGCAGTTTGGCAACCCTGGCCGTCTCCATCGAGGAGAGCGCGTCTGCGAATAGCAACAGGACGATGATGATACCGACGATGATCGTGACGGTCATGCTGGCCCCGAGCACCCGCAAATCCGTACACCGTCTCGATTCCAGTACTTATAGCCGCAGATCGGGCAAGTCGCGTCTGCCTCGCCAGCCGGTGGCGTCGCTCGCGGTTCCGATGTCTTCAACGTTGGAGCCACGGCGGAGAGCGGGACGTCGCGGCCACAATGGCGACAGACAACCATTCCTGCACCATCCCGCCGCCGCAGTGCGGGCAGTCGTCGCCGGTCGGCAGGTCACGCTCGATGTCGTGAAGGATCTGCTTGATTTGGGTCGCGATCTGCTTGAGCGTGGCCGAGATGGCAAAGAGGCGGAGTTGCGCAAAGAACGCCACGAGCGCGATGAGCCAGGCCAGGATCAGGACGATGGTGGTGGAAATAGGATAGTCCACTTCACTGCTGTCCAAGAACGCCGTAGAGTCGGGCTTGAACTCGGGCTAAGTCATTGAAAATAAGAGGCTGGCCTCCCAGGGCGACGCACGTTCCGGGTTGAGGTCTCCTCCATTCCCCACTTTTCGTTAGCACCCGATTCGCAGCACCTCCGCTTCTGGTGCTCATGCCGGAAGCTGTCCAGGAACCGGCAGCGACAGCGCCAGCTGCTCGGCGGGCGGCAGCAGTGGCGGGGTCTCCAGGGGTTTCGCCAGCCAGTCGTGGAGGTCCCTATAGGTAAAGAGGTTGAGACGCAGCAGCGAAGCCAGGTTGGAGAGCGACCAGCCGGCGGTGGAGAGGAAGTGGAGCCACTTGAGCAGCAGCAGCGCGAGCAGTGCTGTCCAAAGCTGAATGCGCAGGGCGTTCTCGGTGGTGCCGACGAAGGTCTTGACCTTCAGGTTCTGCTTGAGCGCCTTGAAGAAGAGCTCGATCTGCCAGCGCTCGCGGTAGATAGCGGCGAGCGTCGTGGCGCCGAAGGCGAGGTGGTTGGTCAGCACCTCGATCTGGCGCTGCTGCTCGGCATCCCAGACGACGATGCGCCGCAGCCGGTCGGGGCACTTGGTCTCGGCGACGGTACCGGTGAGCAGGATGATCTCGTCGGCCAGGATGCGATGGCCTTGCGGCAGGTCGCGGGACTCCTCGACCGTATAGGCAGTCCCCTCTTTCATCCGGGTCACCCAAAAGACGCCCTGGCCGCACCACCGGCCGAAGAGGGCGAAGTCGGTGTAGCCGCGATCGACGACGACGATCGAGCCCGGCCGCAGCGGCGCCAGCCGGGCCGGCCGGATGTCATGCTGGCGGGCCTCGGTGAGGACGGCGAACTCCGGCAAGTAGTCGTCGTGGCTGAGCAGGACGTGGAGTTTGACGCCGCCTTTGGCCTGGCGGAAATCGGCCCACGGGAACAGCGACAAGCACAAGCTGATCGTCGTCGAGTCCAGCGACAGCAGGCGGTTCTTGAAGCGGAAAGGATGCTTCTTCTCGCCCAGCACTCCCTGCTCGCGGAAGCGCTCGAGCACCTTCCAGAACAACGCCTCGAACATCGCCGCCGGCCGATGCTGGTTGGCGTAGGCTAGCGTGGAGCGCCGGGGGGCGCTGTCGATGCCGACGTGCACGAGCTTACCCTCGCAGCAGGCGAGCCCATTGCAGATCTCCCGCAGCGAGTCGGCGCGCGCCAGTTGCGAGAAAAGCATGGCGACCAGGTGAGTCCAGGACGCGAAGCCCTTGGCATAGCGCTCGGCGCCGAACTTCCGCACCAAGCCGTGGAAGGTGTCGCGGGGGATCTGCTTGAGGAGTTGACTGAAGAGGCTGCCGACTCGTACCATCTGTCCACCCTCCGTTTTTTGTCTTGGCAGACTTGGCCCAGGATACCCTGAGCCGGAACGGAGGGCCTACAACAACCTTATTTCATGCCAGGTTCTGGGGAAAAGTGACCGGTTGGGCGACTCTCAGATTTCCGATTTTGGACAAGAGTGAGTCCACTTAAACCCTCTCCGCCATCAATCCTTGTCGATCGCCACCAACACCTTGACGGTGGGCGCGTGCCCCTCGGTAAAGAGGTCGGCCAGTTCCTGCGGGGTCAGCTCGATCTCGATGTCCTTGGCCTTGCTGCTGGCCGAGCCGATCGCGAGCATCCCGCTCGCGAAGTTGTCGTGCCCAATGCGTAGCTTCCACGTCTCAGACTTGAGCTGCCTGTCGCCATCGTAGAGGCCCATCGTCATATGCAGGCGCTGGGCAAACCAGTCGGTCGAGAGCCCGCCGGTCGCTACGACCTTGACTTTTCCGTGGGAGCCTTGACGCTTGGCGAGCCGCACGTACTCGACTCGCGCTTTGTCGCAGACGTACTGGCGGGTCTTGAAGGTCTGCGTGGAGTCGATCGACATGGTGACGAGACTCCGGCCGCCAGGCTTCGTCGGCAGCAGGGATACCTGGACGAGGAGTGGCGACGGGACGTCGATGTCCTCGCCTTGTGGGGGCAGGGCTGGCTTCTGCTCCGGCGGGGCCTGCTCTCCTGTCACCTGGGCCGAGGCGTGGGCGGCAAACAGGAGCATGAGGATCGGCAACGTGACTGCCACGGAGCGCTTCATCTTGTACCCCCTCCTAGTCCACCCTTATGTTCAGGATCACCCGCACGCTCGGCGCCCGGTCTGGCCCCCAGAGAGCGGCGAATTCCTCTTTGGTGAACTCGAACTCGGCGGCCGAGCTCTTCACAGAGCGGCGCGAGAACAACCAAAGCGAGGGCAACGCAGGTTCTGCTTACCTGGATCATTGGCTAAGTTCTCCTCCGGGCTTCCGCCTTTGCTCTACCGCTGCGGCTTGGACTGCCGCGACGCCCGAACGAGATCCTCGAGGCTGCCATGCCCGCGCACCGTCTTGTCGGCAGCGTTGCCGATCTTCAACCAGGAAACTGGCCCGCTCTCGAAGCCGCTGCTTGCACAGCCCACGGTGTTGAGGGTGGCGCTCCCGTTCATCGACGACGGCGCCAGGCCCGCAAACGTGTCTGTTCCGCTAAAGGTCCCGCAGCCGCCTCCGACCGCTTGCCAATTGAAAGTGGAGTCGGTGCCGACCGTGCCGGTGGTTTGGAGGGTGACGCCCAGGACAGAGATCGAGCCCGTTGTGGACTGGCCGCTCTGCGAGATAACGAACTGCGGAGACAGCGGGAACGCGAGGCCGGGAACCGTCCAGGTCCCAACCCATGTTCCCGCCACCGATGGGATCGCCGGCGGTGCGGTGGGACTTGAACCGCCTCCGCCTCCGCCGCAGGAGACCGCAACCAAACTCATGGCCAGCAGCGATAGCCTTCGCGCTCGTCGATTCATGACGCCCCCTTACGATCGTTTTTCGAACCGATGCAAGAACTATCCTAGTCACAGGGTCGCGATCGCCGCAAGCCTATAGATCCATTACACCTACCGTATGAGACTCCCCGGGCGGCGCCGCCCGCCTCCGGGCGTCCTGACCGAGCTGGTGTGGGGTGCAGGACAAGGTCGAAGATTTGTACATGACAACCATGCATGATAATCTCTGGCGATGCCCAAGGCCTCCCGCATCTCCGTCGTCACCGAACGCGGGCAGGTTTCGATCCCGGCCGAGCTGCGCAAGGAGCTTGCCTTGGAAAAGGGCAGCCGCCTGCTCTGGGAGCGCGCTGCCGACTCCGAGCTCCGAGCCGTGGTCCTCCCCGCCCTCAGGCCGCAGGGAAGCCTGCAAATGCTGGGCTTCGCCCGACGCTTCCGGCCCACTCGTCGCACCGCCGAATGGATGGCCGAGCTGCGACAAGGCGAGAGCCGTAGGAGCAAGAGCTGATGGCCTGGGTCGTCGACACCTGCATGCTGATCGACGTGCTCGACGACGACCCGCGCTTCGGTCGCACAACGGCCATGACCCTGGATTCCTATGCGGGAGACGGCCTGATCGTCTGTCCCCTGACCTACGTCGAGCTGGCGCCGGCCTTTCAGGGCGACACCGCCCTGCAGGACGAGTTCCTCGAGGGGATCGGTGCCGACTTCAGGCAGGACTGGACATGGGCTGACACCCTGCTCGCCCGCCAGGCCTGGCATCGTCACATCAACCGGAAGCGACACCGCACCCTGCCGCACCGCCCCATCGCCAATGTCCTCATCGGCGCCTTCGCCAGCCGCTTCGAAGGGCTGCTGACCCGCAAGGCCGGCCACTTCGCCTCGCTCTTCCCGGACCTGCCGCTCGGCGGCATTGCCGCTTTGCGTTAGTGTGTCGCCAAAGGAGCCAAGCTCTTATGTGCCGAATCGTGCGTTCCCTCGCTCTCTGGTTCCTGGCCGGCGCCAGCATGGCGATGCCGGCCCTCGCGGCGCAGACCGCCAGCGGCAATGACCTGCGGGGCATGCCGCGTCCGGCGACAATCGGAGCCGTGGCCGCGGACGCCCTGTCAGGCTTGAGCTTTCTCGCCGGCGAGTGGGAGGGAGTCGGCGGCGGCGGCCCCGGGCAGGGCACCGGCACCTTCAGCTTCCAGCGCGACCTGCAACAGCGGGTGCTGGTGCGGCGCAACCATTCCGAGTATCCGGCCGCGGCCGGCCGCCCGGCCGCCGTCCATGACGATTTGATGGTCGTCTACTCGCAGGGCGAGCCGCTGAGCCTGCGCGCGATGTACTTCGATAGCGAAGGCCACGTGATCCACTATGCCGTCCAGCTCGCCGGCTCGGCGGCCCCCGCCGAAACCAGATCGGTCACCTTCACCAGCGATGCCGAGCCCACCAGCCCTCGGTACCGCTTGACCTACCGCATGACCGGCGCCGACACCGTCGAGATCAGGTTCGAGATCGCGCCGCCCGGCAAGCCTGACGGTTTCGTTCCCTACATCGCTGCCAACGCGCGGCGCAAAACCGGCCGCTGACGCCGACGAGCGGCGTGCTCGCCGGCCTCAGCCCGCCAGCACCGCCTGGGCTGCCAGCAGCCCGGCGGTGATGGTGACGCCGCCGCCGCCGTGGCTGCCGCTGCCGCCGAGATAGAGGCCCGGCACCGAGGTGGCGTAGCGCGCCGCCGATGGGGTCGGCCGCATCACCAGCAGCTGGTCGAGCGCCGGCTCCACGTGATGGAGCTGGCCGCCCGTCAGGGCATACCGTTCGGCGAGGTCGACCGGCGTCAGCAGCTCCTGGGCGACGATCCGCTCGCGAACGCCGGGAGCGTGGGCCTCCAGGATCGCCAGCACCGATTCGAGGAGATCGCCGCGCCGCCGCTCGGTCCAGCCGCCGGCGACCTCGTGCGGCGCATAGCTGGCAAGGATCGAGACCACATGGTGGCCCGCCGGAGCGAGGCTCGGATCGGCGACCGTCGGGACGCGGATCTCGAGATGCGGCCGCGTCGAGACCTCACCGTACTTGACGGCGTCGAAGGCGCGCTCGAGATCGTCGACGTGGCCGCCACCGATGCGGATGGCTTCGCAGGCCTGGCCGGGCCGGGCGGCCAGCTCCAGCGGGCCGGCGAGCGCCAGGTGGACCTTCGCGGCGGTGCCACGGGCGCGGATACAGCGGTACTCGTCCTCGATGCGGATCGGCAGGGTGCCGGCCGCGATCAGCTCGAGGAAGACGCGCTTGGGATCGCAGGTGGCGATCACCGTTGCCGCGTCCAGCGTCTCACCCGAGGCCAGCGCGACGCCGCACGCCCTGCCGTCCTCGATCCGCAGCCGGGCCACCTCGGCCCCGGTGCGGATCTCGGCGCCGGCGGCGCGGGCGGCGCGCTCGAGGGCGGCGACGAGCGCGGCGGGGCCGCCGGCCAGGTGGCGGCCGGGGGCGGCTTCGGCCAGCAGCAGGTTGGCGTTGGTGCCGGCCGACCAGGGGCCCGCCCAGGTACCGATCACCGCCGGCGCGGCCAGGCCCTCCACCAGCAGCGGCACCTCGAACTGCTCGTTGAGGAAGTCGGCGACGCACATCGGCGCGACCCGCATCAGCTCGAGGGTGTCGCGCTTGCCATGACGCCACACCCCGAGCCCCTGCCGGGCGATCTGCCAGAAATCGCCGGCGGTCGCGGGCGAGAGCGGCGGCGGCGGCGCCTCCATCACCGCCGCGAGCAGCGGGCGAAGCCTGGCGAGGAAGGCCCGGTAACGGCCATAGGCTTCGGCGTCGCGGCGGGAGCGGGCGCCGATCTCGGCGCTGGCCGCGGCGCCGTCGTGGGCGAGGAGGATGCCGGGGCCGCCGGCTTCGGCGAGGAAAACCGGCGGCGCCTCGCGAAAAGCGAGGCCGTGGCGCTCCAGGCCGAGCTTGGCGACCGCCCGTGGCGACACCAGGCCCTCGTCGTGGAGGATGCCGGGCAAGCGGTAGCCGGGATGGATCTCGACGGCTCCCGACAGGCCGCCGATCGCCTCGCGCCGTTCGAGCACCACCACCCGCCGGCCGGTGCCGGCCAGCCGCGCCGCGGCGGCGAGGCCGTTCTGGCCGGCGCCGACGACGATGACATCGATGGCGTCGATCCGGTCGTGGGCCCCGGGCGCTCGCGGCGGCATGGCGGCTCGCTCCGCTCCCCTCTAGACGGCCCGCGCGTGCAGCATCGTCCGCGCGCAGAGGGCGCCCGGAGCGCCCATGATGCCGCCGCCCGGATGGGTCCCGGAGGCGCACATCCAGAGATCGTGGATGGGAGTCCGGTAGCGGCTCCAACCGGCGACCGGACGCTGGAAGGCGAGCTGCTCGAGCGACAGCTCGCCATGGAAGATGTTGCCCTCGGTCAGGCCGTAGACCTGCTCGAGGTCCCAGGGCGACAGCACCTGGCGATCGAGGATGCGGCTCTTCAGGTTCGGCATGTACTCGGAGAGCGTATCGATCACCGCGTCGCCGAAGCGGTCGCGCTGGTTCGGCCAGTCGGCCGCGCCCTCCTTGAGCTTGTAGGGCGCGTACTGGACGAAGATCGACATGGTGTGCTTGCCGGGCGGCGCCACCGTCGGATCGGTGAGCGACGGGATGACGATGTCCATGAACGGCCGGCGCGAGAAGGCGCCGTACTTGGCGTCGTCGTAGGCGCGCTCGAGATAGGCGATCGACGGCGCGATGGTGATGTCGCCGCGCAGGTGCGGCCCGCGGCCGGGAAGGCAGGCGAACTCCGGCAGCGCGTCGAGCGCCAGGTTGACCTTCCCCGAGGAGCCGCGCATCTTGAAGCGCTTGACCTGCTGCGCGAACTCCGGCTCGAGGTGCTCCTCCCCCACCAGGCGCAGGAAGGTGCGGTGCGGATCGACGCCGGAGATGACCGCCTTGGCGGCGATCTCGTCGCCGTTTTCGAGCACCACGCCGGTGGCCCGGCCGTGCCGGATCCGCAGCTGCGCCACCGGCGCCTCCAGCCGGATCTCCACCCCCAGCTCGCGCGCCGCGGCGGCGATCGCGGCGGCGATCGCGCCGGTGCCGCCCTTCGGCAGGCCCCAGGCGCGGTAGGAACCGTCGATCTCGCCCATGTAGTGATGCAGCAGGACGTAGGCGGTGCCCGGCGAGCGCACGCCCAGGAAGGTGCCGATGATCCCGGACACCGACATCGGGGCGATCAGCTGCTCGCACTCGAACCATTCCGCCAGGAAATCGACCGCCGACATGGTCATCATCTTGGCGTTGCCGATCAGCCATTCCTCGCCCTGGCCGCGCACGTGCTTGGCGAACTTGGCGAGCCGCAGCAGCTCGAAGGGATTGCGCGCCGCGGGGTCGGGCGCCAGGCCGTCGATCATCGGCTTGACCAGCCGCCCGAGCTCGCCCATGCGCTGGCCGAACTGCTTGTACACCTCGGCGTCGCGCGGCGAGAACTTGGCGATGGCCCGCTTGGTGCGCTCGGGGTCCGCGTCGCGCAGCAGGTAGCGGCCGTCCTCGAACGGCGTGAAGGTCTCCTCGAGCGGCAGCACCTCGTAGCCGTGCCGCGGCAGGTCGAGGTCGCGGATGATCCAGGGGCGCAGCAGCGAGACGACGTAGGAGCAGCAGGAGAACTTGAAGCCGGGGACGATCTCCTCGGTGGTCGTCGCGCCGCCGACCTGGTGGCGGCGCTCCACCACCAGCACCTTGCGGCCGGCCTTCGCCAGATAGGCGGCGCAGACCAGGCCGTTGTGCCCGGCGCCGACGATGACGGCATCGTAACCTCCGCGGCCGCTGGCTCTGCTCATGGCTTGCGCTTTCTCTCCGGATCGAAGAACGGCGTCTTCGCCACCTTCGCGGGGACCTTCCGGCGCTCGTACTCCACCGTGTGCTCCATCTGCAGGATGGTGCCCGGCGCCGACCATTGCGCATGGACCGAGGTCAGAGCGATGTATTTCTTGAGGATCGGCGACCAGGTGTGGCTGGTCACCATACCGACCTGGCGGCCCTCGTCGTCGTAGACCGGCAAGCCGTCGCGGCGCGCCGTCGCCGGCAGGTTCGGCGGCAGCGAGAAGCTCTCGTAGAGCGCCTCGAGCGCCTCCCACGCCACCTCCAGGCCGACCAGCGCCCAGGCGGAGCCGCGCCGCCGTTCGGCCGCCAGTGCTTCGCGGCCGATGAACGCCGGCGCGCCGGTGCGCTCGAAATCGACGATCCAGCCGAGCCCGAGCTCGAACGGCGTCGACTTGCGCGCCTCGAGGATGGTTTTCGGCGCGCTGAAATAGTCGACGCCGAGCAGGATGAAGCCCGCCTCGATGCGCGACACGTCGAGCGCGTCGAGCCCCGCCGGCTCGATGCCGTGCGGGCGGCCGGCGTCGAGCAGCGCATCCCAGAGGCGCAGGGCGCCTTCCCGCTCCGTCCAGACCTCGTAGCCCAGATCGCCGGTGTACCCGGTGCGGGTGATCCAGACGTCGAGCCCGTCGAGCCTGGCGCGCACCGCGCCGAAGAACTTGAGCCGGTCGACGTCGGCGTCCGAGGCGGCGCGCAGGATCTCGCGCGAGCGCGGCCCCTGCAGGGCCACCACCGCCAGCCTGGCGGTCGAATCCTCGATCGTCACCCGCAGACCGCGACCCACCGCCTGCAGCCAGTGCAGCGTCGGATCGGCGGCGGTGACCCGGTAGTAGTCCTCTCCGAGCCGGGCGACGGTGCCGTCGTCGATCACCTTGCCGTGATCGTCGCACCAGCAGCTGTAGCCGACGCGGCCGACCTTGAGCTTGCCGACGTCGCGCACCATCATCCGCGACAGCAGCGCCGCGGCGTCCGGCCCGTGGACCTCGTACTTGAACAGCGGCGAGACGTCGAGCAGGCCCGCCGACTCCCGAAACGCGAAGTACTCCCGATCGTGGTTGGTGTCGAAGCTGCACACCGCCGCATAGCCGGACCAATCCTTCCAGCGATAGCTGGTGCAGAGCTTCGAGGTGCGCTCGTGGAAGGGCGACGGGATCGGCATCGGGAGCGGCGTGTGCAGCAGGCTGGCCCGCGGGCCGGACAACGCTATCACGCCGAAGTCGCCACCGTCATCTCCGCGCCACCGGCGTTACAGGCGTTCCGGCGCCCCTTGACAAGGCGGCCGCGAACGTCCAGATTCCTCGCCGGACCCTCGCCGCTCCCCCCCGCCGCTTCCCCGCCGGCGCGGGACCGCCGCGAGCCCCGCCGGAGATACCCCCATGAAGACGCGCACGTCGTCGGGCCAGCACACCCTTCCCCGCGAGTATTTTGCCTCCGAGGAGGTCTTTCGCGCCGAGGGCGAGCGCATTTTCTCGCGATCCTGGCTGCTGGCCGGCCACGTCTCGCAGCTCGCCGCCGCCGGCAGCTGCTTGCTTTTCGAGCTCGGCAACGAGAGCGTGATCGTCCTACGCGAACGCTCCCAGGGCTCCCTGGAGGCGCCGGGGCAGTTGCGCGCTTTCCACAACCACTGCCGCCACCGCGGCAGCCGCCTTTGCCAGGAGGGCACGACGGCGCTCGGCCCGGCCATCCAGTGCCCGTACCACGCCTGGACCTATGGCCTCGACGGCGCGCTGCGCGCCGCTCCCAACATGAAAGAGGTGGCGGGCTTCGACCGTGCGGACTATCCGCTGCATCCGGTGGCGCTCGAGCTCTGGGAGGGTTTCGTGTTCCTGAACCTCGCGGCGGCGCCGGCGCCGTTCGCCGCCTCGCTACCGGGGCTGCTCGGCCGGTTCGGGCGCTGGCGCCTGCCGGAGCTGCGCAGCGTTCATCGCACGGTCTACGAGGTGAACGCGAACTGGAAGCTTTTCTTCCATAACTACAGCGAGTGCTACCACTGCCCCACCGTGCACCCGCACCTCAACAAGCTGACGCCGTACCGCAACACCGAGAACGACCTCGACGAGGGCCCGGTGCTCGGCGGACCGATGTGGATGAGCGACCCCGAGGGCAGCATGACCATGCATGGCGGCCGCTGTGCGCCGCCGTTGCCGGGCCTCTCGGCCGAGGAGCGAGCCCGGGTCTACTACTACACGGTCTTTCCCAGCGGCTTTCTCTCCTTCCATCCCGATTACGTCCTGGTGCACCGCGCCCAGCCGCTGGCGCTCGACCGCACCCGCATCGTCTGTGAATGGTTCTTCCACCCCGACGCGATCGCCGCGCCCGGCTTCGACCCGCAGCCGGCGATCGACTTCTGGGACCTCACCAACCGGCAGGACTGGGAGCTCTGCGCCAACGCCTACCGGGGCGTCGTCTCCAACGCCTGGCAGCCGGGCCCCTACTCCGAGCTGGAGAGCCAGCTCGCCGCTTTCGACCGGCAGTATCTGGCGGCGCTGGGACAGCCGGCCCCGGCCTCCCGGGGCGCCTTCGCCGAGCGCGGGCCGGCGGCGCTGCGCCGGGCCTGATCCGGACCTACGAGCGGCCGCTCGCCGCGCCGGTCACCGCCAGGGTCGCCGCCCTGATGACGGCGATGAACTCGTGCTGGTCGGCACGCACCGCGGCGGTGATCTCCGGCGGGGCCTGTGCCGGATCGCCGGCGTCGAACGGCGGCTTGGGCGCGTACTGCGCCGAGAGCTGGGCGGTCTCGCATTCGGTGAGGCCGGCGAGGCGGTTCACCAGCTCGAGGGCGAGGTCGATCGACGAGGAGACGCCGCCGCCGGTGAAGCGGTTTCCCGACAGCACCCAGCGCGGGTAGCCCGGCACCACCCTGACGCGCGGAAAGAGCGCCAGGTTCTCGCGCTGGCTCCAATAGGTCGTGGCCTCGCAGCCGTCCAGCAGGCCGGCGGCGGCGAGGATGAAGGCGCCGGTGCAGACCGAACCGGCGAAGCGCGCCGCCGACCCCACCCGGCGCACGAAATCGACGTAAACCGGGTCCTGCATCACCTTGGCGACGTCCTCGCCGCCGCCGGGCACGAACAGCACGTCGATCGGCCGCGGATCGTCGAAGCGCCGGCCCGGCAGCACCTCCACCCCCTCGGTGGTGCGCACGGGGTCGAGGCTGGGCGCGAGCCAGACCGACTCGAAGCCGGGCGCGACCCAGGACGAAAAGATCTGCGTGGCGCCGGCGAAGTCGAGCAGCGTCGCGCCCTTGTAAAGCGGAAAGCCCACGGTCCAGCTGCCCTGTGCACCCATGCCTGCCTCCTTGCCGGCGCCGGCGCGGCCCGCCCCGCCGGCGAATAAGCCGCCCTGGCCGGCCGCCGCCCGGGGCCGCACCCGCGCCGCGGCCTACGGCCAGATGCCGCGCAGCTCGGTGACCGCCGCCACCCGCTCGAGGGCCAGCACGTAGGCGGCGATCCGCGGGTCCACCCGCAGCCGCGCGGCGATGTCGAACACCTCGTGGAAGGACTTGACCATCTTGCGCCGCAGCTTGGCGTTGACCGTCGCCTCGTCCCACTGCTCGTCCTGCAGGTTCTGCACCCATTCGTAGTAGGAGACGGTGACGCCGCCGCCGTTGCAGAGGATGTCCGGGACGACCACGACGCCGCGGCGGTGGAGGATCTCGTCCGCCTCCGGAGTGGTGGGGCCGTTGGCCGCTTCGGCCACCAGCTTGGCGCGGACGCGCGCGGCGTTGCGTCGGGTGATCTGGTTCTCGAGCGCCGCCGGCACCAGCACGTCGCAATCGCACTCCAAGAGCTCCTCGTTGCTGATCTTGCCGGCGCCCCGCAGGCCGCCGACGCTGCCGGTCTTCGCCTTGTGCGCCGTGAGCCTGGCCAGGTCGAGGCCCTTGGCGGAGGCGGCGCCACCGGTCGAGTCGGTGGCGGCGACGATGCGCGCTCCAGCCTCCGCCGCCAGCCGCGCGAAGTGCGCGCCGGCGTTGCCGAAGCCCTGCACCGCGACGCGCGCTTCCGACAGCGCCTTGACCCCCGGCACCAGGCCGCGCCCGATCGCCTCCTCGACACACACCAGCGCGCCGCGGGCGGTGGCGGTGGCGCGGCCGTAGGAGCCGCCCAGGGTCAGCGGCTTGCCGGTGACCACCGGCAGGTTGTTCTGGCCCTTGTGGGTCATGTCGAAGGTGTCGAAGATCCAGGCCATCGTGGTCTCGTCGGTGTAGACGTCGGGCGCCGGGATGTCCACCATCGGCCCCAGCGCACCGCCCAGCTGCGCCACGTAGCGGCGGGTGATGCGCCGCTTCTCGTCGGTGGACAGGTGCTTCGGGTCGCAGATCACGCCGCCCTTGGCGCCGCCGAAGGGGATGTCCATCACCGCCGTCTTCCAGGTCATCCAGGCCGCCAGCGCCTTGACCTCGTCCTCGGTGACCCCGGGGTGATAGCGGATGCCGCCCTTGAACGGGCCGCGCGCGCCGTTGTGCTGCACCCGGAAGCCGGTGAAGATCTGGATCGAGCCGTCGTCCATGCTGACCGGGAACTGGATCTTCAGCACCCGCTCGGGGTGCCGCATGTTCGCGAGCACCCCGGCCTTGCCGTTGACGTGAGGCATGGCGCGATCGAGCTGGATCTGCGCGATGCGGAACGGGTTCAGTTCCTCGGCGGCGCGTGAGCGTGCGGCCATGGGCAGGTCTCCTCTGGCGGCGGTTGGGCGGTGTGCGGCTTGGCGGTCCGCCGAAGATCTTACGCTCGAAGCACCGGCACCGGAAGCGCACCGTCCGGCCGGTCCGGAAGGAGGCCGGCGGCAGGGCGGCCTTCGCTGGCGCGCGCCATTGGAGCAGGACAGCTTGCTTGGCAAGCGCTCAGACGGTCTGGATCTCCTGTGCCGCGAGCAGCTCCGCGGCCTCCTCCCAGCGCTCCGCGGGTACCAGGAGATCGATCTTGACCAGCGGCCATAAGAAGTAGAACAGCGCGCGGAAGTGCTGCGCCCGAGCGAGCATGGGGATGCCGCGCGCGCCACAGAGCGCCTGCAGACACGAGGCGAGATGGACGTTGTCGAGCTGCGCCAGGCGTGCGGCATCGGGGACCCGGCGGCGGAACTCGAGCTCGGCGCGCAGGTCCAGCGCGATCGCCGTGAGGATGACGACCGAGACCAGGTCGAGCCCCGGAGAAGCGGGGAGGAAGCGCTCGAGCAGGTAGAGCGCGACCGACCCCAGAGTCAACCAGCCGGTGGTGCGGACCAGCTGCCCGTCGAGCATCTTCTCGGCAGCCGGCGCCGGGACCGCGATGGACCGCAGATGCGATGCCAGGCGCCGGTGGTTGCCGAACAGAGCGAAGCAGAGCAACGACAGCGCGGGTACGAGCAGCACCCTGCCCGCCACCGCTTCGAACGGCGTGAGCGTCGACAGCGGCGACGGTCCGCTCGGCAGCAGCGCCCACAGCGGGATCACCGCGCCCAGGACCGCCGCCGCCCAGGCGGCCGGCGCCACGCCCTGAGGATAGGTTGGCAGCCGCAGCGTCAACGGCTCATCCGCCGGCGTCGAGACCGGGACCGCGACGCGCCGCAGCTCGACCCAGGCCGCAAGCGCCACCAGCGGCAGGATCCACAGCGCCCCGACCAGCAGCTCCGCCGGCTCGCCGCGGAGCGGGTGGCCCGGGCCGGGCCACCGGGAGAGCGCCGCGGCTTGCAGGATGCCGCCGGCGACGAGCCAGCAGAAGCCGTTGCCGATCCCCCACTCGCCGATCGCCGTCGCCAGGGCGAAGGTCGCCGCGGTCGCGGCGGTGAGGGTGGCGACCATGAGGATCCTGAAGGCGGCTCCCGGATGCTCGACCAGGGGCAGGCCCGCGGGGTTCGATACCCTCTCGAGCGCCAGCGCCATCCCTGCCGACTGGATGGCCGCAAAGGCCAGGCTCAGGCCAAGGGCCAACCGATTCAACCGCGCCCTGCCGCCGCCGCCTGCCTCGCGGAGCCGGCGGCCTGGCGGGATGAACGACAGCAGCTCGATCAGCAGGAAACCGGCGACCAGCGGCACGGTGCCGAGGGCGGCGACGCTCAGCCGAAAGTGCCGCAGCATCGGCAACGCCATCGGCTCGCCGGCGACGCCCGGCAGCGGCACCCATTGGGCCGCCCAGGCGAGCGCCAGCAGCGAGATGGTGATCGCCAGGGCCGCGGGCAGCGGCGGGCGGCGCCGGGCAGCCGGTGCGCGCGTCGCGTCCATGGCTCAGGAGCGCATTGGTCTGGCCAGCGCGGCCAGCCGCTTGGGAGCGACCAGCCGGTAGCTGTCGCCCACCAGCTCGGCCACCTCGGCCCAATCGACCTCGCCGGCGTCGAGGCGCAGCCCTATCCAACCTCGCGGTCCCACGTAGGCGGGTAGGTAGAACCTGGCGGGGTCGCTCGCCACCAGGTCCGCATTCTCGCCGGCGGCCACCTTGCAGGTCACGCCGACGATCCCGTCGCCGTGGTGGTTGTCGAGGAAGTAGGCAAAGGTCTTGTCACGGACCAGGAAGGCCGCGTGATCGCCGTGCAGGCGGCGGGCGGCCTCGGGCAGCGCCAGGCAGATCCCGGTGAAGCGGACCAAGCGCAGGTCCTCGACCGCGCGCTCGGTCATCGGCGCACCCAAGCCGCGGGCCGGCAGCGCATCGTTCGCCGCGCGGTACCGGCCAACGATTCGACCATCCGCGCATCATGCCACAGGCCGGGCGCCGATTTTCCCCAAGCGGCAGCGCTTCAGGCGGCAACCAGCATCGCCTTGGCGATCGCGCCCTGAGCCCGGCCGAGCGCGCGGGCGAGGTGCATGATCAGCAGCAGGTCGAGCGCGCCCGCCAGCCAGAAAAGCGGAAAGCCCCAGATCGGCACGTAGAGGTAGTGGTCGTTGTAGAGCGTGATCAGTGGCTGGTCGAAGAAGACCTGCATGACCGGCGCCGCCAGCAGTGCCAGCGCGATCGACAGCAGGACGGTGAAGACGACGAAGGAGATGACCCCCAGCGGCAGCTTGAGCACCATGTAGAGCAGGGTCGTCCAGGTCCTGCCGTCGGTCAGCCACGAGCGCAGCCGGGCCCACACCGACCCTTCGCTGGTCGCGAACGGCGGCCGCCGCGGCATGCGCACGCCGAGCAGGGACTCGACGAGTCTGCCCTCCATCAGCGAGAAGACCCGCACGCTGGCGAGGAAGAAGAGGAAGAACGGCAGGCCGATGATCAGGATGCTGAAGCCGATCGACAGCGACAGCCCGGTCACCGCCCAGGTGAAATAGAGGATGCCGGTCGCCAGCGACAGGAACATGTAGAGCAACGAACCGTAGGCGCGCGGGTCGAGGAAGATGCCCAGGATCCGCTTTCCCGCATCCGTCGCCGGTGTCGCGGCGGGCTGGGCGAGCGCGACGGCCACCCGCGCTTCGGTCTCGTTGTAGGCCTCGGCCACCTCGCGCGGCGTGCCGAAGCGCTGGATGGCCTGCTGCAACGCCGCCTGCCGGGCGGCGGCCTCGTCTGCCAAGGCGGGGTCGCCCGGGCTGGCGGCGGTGGTCGCGTTGCGCAGGTAGTCCTCGGCATCGTAGAGAGCGTCCTGGATCAGCGCCGGATCGCTTCCCGCCAGCTCGTCGCGCAGCCGCTCCAGGTACTCCTGGATGGTCCTGACCTCTCCGCTCGTCTCAGGCATGCTCGCTCCCTTCGCCGGCCGGATCGGTGGCGGCGGTCTCGTGCGGCTGCGGGTTCCCCAGGATGGCGTCCACGAAGTCTCGCGTCTGCTCCCAGGCGTTGCGCCAGAGCGGGAGGACCTGGCGGCCCTGCCCGGTGATGGTGTAGTAGCGCCGCGGCGGGCTGGTGATCGAGGGCTCGACCTCGCTGCTCAGCAGCCCGTGCCCCTCCATCGTGCGCAGCAGCGGATACAGAGTCCCCTGCTTGACCAGGGGCGCGCCTGCGGCCTGCTCCTCGAGGCAGCGCCCAATCTGGTAGCCGTACATGGGCGCCGCGGCCCGCTCCAGCAGGGACAGGAGCACCAGGGATACCGCCCCGGCGTTCAGCTCCTTGCGGAACTTGCGCAGCTCAGCACTCTCGGTGTCCATCGTCTTCCCTCCCTTGGCGTATCTGCCAACCGCCATGGAGTAGCCTATGCTGTGAACTACACAGTAGTCAATACCATCTATGGCTTTGGCTTTCAGGGAAGCGGACGAGTTGGAGAGGAACGGCGTTCGCCGCCCGCCTCGAGATGGAACCAGGCCTCTACGCCGAGGCTCGACGTCAGGCGGTAGGATGGAGAGTGACAGGTGGGAAGCAGGCGCCGCGCCCGGGTCCTCCGCGGCACCCGGGACGAAGATCGGCGGCTGCGGAAGTGGTTCCCGCAGCCATCAGAGGCCTGCCCATGAGACCACGGCGATTCGCTGCCTGCGCCCGAAGGCGACGCGATACCGCGCCGGTACGCACCCTGCCGCGCCCGCCGGTGCTCGCCGGCGTGACTGGCATGGGCTATGGCTGGCGGCTCCCGCCGCCGGTGGGTCAGGCCTGGCGCCGGACCTTGACGCGGGGCTGCCGGACCTCGGCTTGACCCCGCTTGACCCGAAGGTTCCAATCCGCCACCGCATCGTCGAGAGTGGTACGGTCGGCAGAGCGGGCTTGGCAAGCATTGCAGACCACCCAGAACCAGCGGCCTCTCAGGTAGGAAAGACTTCTGGCCGTGGGCTTGTTGCCGCACTCACATTGCATCAGGCTCTTGATCATGTCGTCTCCATGGGAAAACAGCACCCTCCGGTATGGGCCCGCGCAGACGTGCAGTCCTGCCATTGCGGCTTCTCCAGCCGATCGGGAGAAGGTTTTGGGCGGTCACAGGACATATAATATCCCTTCTAACTCTATTTTGCAACCCCTCCGCCCTATCCTTGAAAGGAGGACCCCGGTAGGGTGTCGCGTCGGGACACGACGCCTGCACGCCTCCCGCGCGTCATGAGCCATTGGCTGGTCACCGCCTTCGCGAGCTATGGCCTCGCCGTGATCGTCGTCGGCATCTACCTCGAAGGCTGCGGGGTGCCGGTGCCGGGCGAAACGGTGCTGCTGGCGGGCGGTTTTTTCGCCCGGCAGGGATCGCTTCCCCTCGGTTGGGTGCTGGCGGCGGCTTTTCTGGCCGCCGTCGCCGGCGACAACACCGGATACTGGATCGGACGCCGCGGCGGGCGCGACCTGGTGGAGCGCTACGGGCGCTGGGTCGGCCTGACCGCCGGACGCCTCGAATCGATCGACCGATTCTTCGCCCGCCATGGCACCAAGACGGTGCTGATCGCCCGCTTCCTGTCCGGCGTGCGCGCCTTTGCGCCGCTGTTCGCGGGGATCAGCCGCATCCCCTGGCGGCGCTTCGCGGCGGTGGACGCGGCGGCCTGCCTGCTCTGGGCGACCGGCGTCGGCCTGGTCGGCTACGCCTTCGGCGAGAGCTGGGGCCGGATCGAGCACTGGATCGGCCGGGCCGGCCTCTCGGTGCTGGTGCTGGCGATCGCCTTGCTGCTGTTGCGTGCCGCCGAGCGCCACCGCGACCGGGTTCGGCTGTGGGTCCGCGAATCGCTCGGCGGCGGGTTCACCCGCGGCCAGCTGGGGTTGCTGGTCATCGAGCTGATCGTGCTCGGGACCCTGACACGGGTCGCCGGCAGAGTGGTCGCTCGCCGCGCCAACCGCTTCGACGAGCATCTCGCCGAGCGGCTGGCAGAACTGGGCGGGCCGCTGGTCCACGGCCTGCTGGCGGTGTTCGCGGTCATCGGTTCGGCGCCCATGGTGCTCGGCGCGGTGCTGCTGCTGGCGGCCTGGTGCTTCGCCAGGCGGCGCCGGGCTCAGGGCCTGGTGGTAGCGGCGGCCTACCTGGTCGCCCTCGCACTCTCCGCCGACCTTGGCCGCGCGCTCCTCTCCCCGGACGGAGCGCTGCGCATCGTCTCCGGCCTGCTGAGCGGCAACGCCCTGGTGGCCGCCACCGCCTACGGCGTCGCCACCCTGGTGTTCACCCGCGATCGACCGCACTGGCGGTGGCCCGCCGCCCTGCTCGCCGCCGCGGTCGTCCTGCTGGTCGGCTGGGCGCGCATCGTCCGCGACGGCGATCTGCCGCGCGGCGTCCTTGCCGGCCTCGCGGTGAGCGCGCTGCTGCTGCTGTTTGCCGCCTTCGCGATCGAGGCCCTGGAGCTGCGCCGCGAGCTTGCCGCCGCACCGGCGCCGGCCATCGCGCCCGGCGACTCCGAACCCGGCAGGCCCGGGGCAACCGTCAGTGCCGATCCCGGCGGCGCCCGTGAGACCGCGGTCGCCGACGCAGCCGATCCCGGTGGCGCCGGCGGCCGCGCGGACTCGGGCGAGAGTCAGCTGTCCTCGGATCGACCCCATTTTCCGTCTGGATGAGTAGGGCCGAGTGCGCTGGCGGCCATGCACGGCCCGCGGCGATGCGGGCCGGGAGAGGAGAACCATGCCGGAGCCTCAGCAAGGGCAGGACACTGCCAAGAACCCCGAGAACCCGGAGACCCCGGAGACCCCGGAAACCCCGGAAAATACCGAGATCCGCCGCCGGCTCGCCGCCGACCCGCCCGGGTCAGGCCGCGAGCGAGTGCAGACCGGAGTGCGCATGGAGAAGCGGCTGGTCAAGGTGCTCAAGGCGCTGGCCGAGCTGCATGACCTGACGCTGGGCGACCTGCTGGAGGGCATCGTGCTGCACGCCTTCGCCGGCCGCATCCCCTTCTCGGCGGCGGCCCTGCGTCGCATCGCCGAGCTCGAGCGGATCTACGGCCTCGAGACCTGCTCTGGCGCCGCCCGCCGCCCGCTGCCGGCCCTCGGGCAGGAGTGCGCTCCATGACCTTCCCGGCCGCCCGTGCCGCCGTGCCGCCGCCGGCCCCCCGTCGCGACGGGGGCTCACGGCTGTACCGCTTGTCGGTTTTTGTCCTACAGCCCATGTCCGCCATCGCTCATCCCAGATCGGCAGGCCGTCCGATACCGGTACCGCCGTGTGCCCGCTACGCTGGGACCATCGATCGAGGAGCCAGCCATGAGCGACCGGACCATGCATCAGCAGCACGACGCCGCGACACCCGGGACGCGGCGGCGCAGGTTGGCGCCGCGGGCCGCATGGGCGCTGCTGGCGCTGCTGGCCGCCGCGCTGCCGCTGGCCGCCGCGCCGGTCGCCGTTGCAGCTCCGGTCGCCGCTGCAGCTCCCGGCACCGCGCCGGTCGCCGCTGCCGCCCCGGCCGCCGCCGCGCAGTACGCGCTGATCATCAACGCCGACGACTCGTTCACCCACAACTACAACGTCACGCTGGCGCTGGCGAGCCTCGGTCAGCTGGGCTATGCGCCCCGCAACACGTTCGTCCTGGCGGCAGGAGCGCCACCCGTCTCCGCCTCTTCCGCCGCTGCCGGCGCGCCCGCGCCGTGGCGCCACCCGGCCACCGACTCCGGCCTGAGTCAGGCGCTAGCCGAGCTGCGCGGGCGCCTACGGCCGGGCGACCTGCTGCTGGTCTACCTGACCGGACACGGCTACCGGATGTTCGGCCGTACCAGCCTGGAGCTGAGGGGCGGCGCGATCACCGACCACGAGCTGATGCATCGCCTGGGCGAGCTACCTTTCGGCAAGCTGATCCTGATCGCCGACCAGTGCTACTCGGGGGGCTTCGTCAAGGCCGCCGTCGCTCTCGGCCGCAACGTCGTCGCCGTGTCGAGCGCCGACGATCGCCACGAGGCGCGCTGCGAGCCCTTCGTCAGGCCGCTGTGGCTGGCGGCGGTGGCGGCGGAGACCGACGCCAAGGGCAACGGCTTCGTCACGGTCGAGGAGGCCTTCGCAGCAGCGGTCACGAGCTTGCGGCGGGCTGGACCAAGCGACCACGGCGACACGCCGCAGATCGCCGCCAGCGGCAGCTGCGCCGGCCACGAGAACGGCTTCTCCGCCGCCGGCAGCATGCGCGACTGATGTGCAAACCACAGTGCACCAAGGAGATCGGCCATGGGTGAGGACCTGCGTCGCCACTATCGCTCCATCCTTCCCGGCACCGAGGTGATCTATCGGGTGGCGCCGGCGCGGCCCGAGGAGCGGCGTTACCTCCTGGGCGTGGCCGAGAACCTCTCGCTGGGCGGCCTGTTCATCGCGACCCGCCATCCGTTCCCGGTCGGCACGGTGGTGTCGCTCCAGGTCTTCCCCGGCGGCGACGGCGATCACACCCCATTCTCGGCCTGCGCCGTCGTCCGCTGGCGCCAGCAGTGGCGGGCACCGCGCGGCATGGGCCTGCAGTTCGTCGAGTTGAACGATCTCGACCAGCGCTCGGGCTCTCGCGTGCTGGACCTGGTGCTCTCGCCGCCGCCCTCCCCACGGCCAACCGCCGCCTGAAGCCGGCACCAAACGCTCGCGCCGGCGCGCGCGTATACTTTCCGTCTTGGGATTGTTTCGCCTACCTGTCACCGCTCCGGGGGCCAGCTGCCCCCACCACGCTCGCGCCACGGTTGCAAGCCAAAGGACGACGATGATGCTCAGGTCCCATTGTGCGCTGTTCTCAGCCCTTCTCTCGACCGTCGCTGCCGCCGCCTACGGCCAGGGCGCGACGGCACCGGGCGCCGGACGACCCGTCCCGGCCCGCATCGACGACGCCCAGCGGGTGGTCCTGCATGGCAACGTCTCGCCGCTGGCGCGGCCGGAGCTCGAGATCGGCCGCTCCGACCCCAAGCTGCCGATGGCGCGGATGATCCTGCAGCTCGAGCCGCGGCCGGGAGCCCAGGCGCAGATCGCGCAGCTGCTGCGGGATCAGCAGGACCCGGCGTCGCCCCGGTTCCACCGCTGGCTCACCCCCGAGGAGTTCGGGGCGCAGTTCGGTCTGGCGGACGCCGATCTCGAGCTCGTCACCGGCTGGCTCGCGGCGCACGGCTTCACCGTCGAGGAAGTGGCCAAGGGCCGCGGCTGGATCAATTTCAGCGGCACGGCATCGCAGGTCGAACGGGCGTTCGGGACCGAGATGCACGACTACCAGGTCGACGGCACCGTCCGTCATGCCAACTCCATCGACCCGTCGATCCCGCGCGGCCTGGCGGGCCTGGTCGGCGGCGTCGTCTCGCTGCACAGCTTCCCGCGGCCGGCACACCACAACGGCGTCCACCCGGCGTTGAAGATGAGCCCGCAGTTCAGCCAGGGAGGGAGCCATTACCTGGCGCCAGCCGACTTCGCCACCATCTACGACCTCAAATCGGCCTACGCCTCCGGCAACACCGGCTCGGGCCAGTCGATCGCCGTCGTGGCGCGCACCGACATCCAGCTCGCCGACGTCCAGGCCTTCCGCAGCAGCTTCGGACTTCCCGCCAACGACCCGGTCTTCGTCCACAACGGCCCGGACCCAGGGACCTCGAGCGACGACGAGGGCGAGTCGGACCTCGACACGCAGTGGTCGGGCGCCGTGGCCCCCGGAGCGACGGTCGAGCTGGTGATCTCTGCGTCGACCAACTCCTCCGACGGTGTGCTCCTGTCGGCACAGTACATCGTCGACCAGAATCTGGCTCCGGTCATGACCACCAGCTACGGCCTCTGCGAGTCGCAGATCGGGGCGGCCGGGCTGGTCTTCTACGACAACCTGTTGGCGCAAGCCGCCGCGCAGGGGATCACCTCGTTTGCGGCGGCGGGCGACTCCGGCGCCTCGGACTGTGACGACCCCTCCAGCAAGAAGGGCACGGGCAGGGCGGTCGACAACCCCTGCTCGTCGCCCAACAATACCTGCGCCGGCGGCACGCAGTTCAACGACACCGCCAAACCCAGCGCCTACTGGGCGAAGAGTAACAACCCGGCCACCCAGGCCTCGGCACTGTCGTACATCCCCGAGATTGGGTGGAACGAGAGCGCCAACGTTGCCGGCGGCACCCAGCTCTGGTCGACCGGTGGCGGGGCGAGCAACTTCTTCGCCAAGCCCAGCTGGCAGTCGGCACCCGGCGTCCCCGCCGACGGCCACCGCGACGTCCCTGACGTCTCGGTGAGCACCGCCGCGCACGACGGCTATCTCGTCTTCCAGGAGGGCCAGCTCTTCAGCTTCAGCGGCACCTCCGCTTCGGCGCCTTCGCTCGCCGGCCTGATGGCGCTGGTGGTGCAGAAGACGGGAATACGGCAGGGAAATGCCAACCCCATCTTCTACCAGCTGGCCGCCAACCAGTACGGCAGAGGCGGTCCGGCGGTCTTCCACGATACAAGACGCGGTAACAACAGCGTTCCGGGCGTCACTGGCTACACCTGCGGCAAGGGCTACGATCAGGTAACCGGGCTGGGCTCGGTGAATGGCGGGATGCTTCTCGCGAACTGGCCGGTCACCACGCCGCCGCCGCCGCCGAACACCACGCCGTGCGCCGCCGACTCCTCCACTCTCTGCCTGAGCAACAACCGCTTCGAGGTGAAGGCCACCTTCGACGCCGGCAGCGCCGGCTCCGGCACGGCGCAGGTGATCGGGGTCAGCGACGACACCGGCTTCCTCTGGTTCTTCTCAGCAGCGAACGTCGAGGTGGTGGTCAAGGTGCTGGACGGCTGCGCGCTGGGCGGCCACTACTGGGTGTTCGCCGGCGGCCTGACCAACGTCAACGTGGTGATGACGGTGAGGGATGCCCAGACCGGCGCGGTGCAGACCTACACCAACCCCCAGAACACGACCTTCCTCCCCATTCAGGACACGTCAGCCTTCTCGACCTGTCCCTGAGGTACCGCACGCACGGCGGCGCGGGACCAGGCCCGGCGGCAGCCGGTACCCCGGGCCCGCGCCGCCGCTCCATCCGTTGCGGTACCCGGTCCCGCCGCGCGCTCAGGCGCGAAGCTTCCCGCCCAGGCTCTCGGCCACCGCCTGCTCGATCCGCTGGCGCACCGCCCCCACCTCGGTGCTGCCCAGCGTCGCCTCCTGGCTCTGGAAGGTGAGCTGGAAGGCGAGCGACTTCGCGCCCGGCGGCAGCGGCTCGCCGCGATAGAGGTCGAACAGCTCGAGGCCGGCGAGCAGCGGGCCGCCGGCGCGCCGGATGACCGCCGCCAGGTCATGCGCGGCCACCGCTTCGCGCACCACGAAGGCCAGGTCCTCCACCACCGGGGGGTAGTTGCTGATCGGCGCCATCGCCTCCCGCCGCCAGGCGGTCTCGACCAGCGGCTCGATCGTGAGCTCGGCGACGCAGACCCGCCGGCCGCCGAGGCCGCAGCGCTCCGCGACGACCGGGTGGAGCTCGCCGGCGATGCCCAGCCGGCCGGCGGCAGTCGCCAGCTCGGCGCAGCGCGGACCGAAGGGCGCTTCGCCCGGCCTGGGCACGAAATCCACCCGCTCCAGGCGCCCCAGGCTGCCCAGCAGCGCTTCGAGGATGCCCTTGAGATCGAAGAAATCCAGCGCTTCGGCGTCGGCTGGATCGGCATGGACGCTCGGCCGCCGCCGCGGGCCGGTGAGCAGCACGCTCAACCGCCGCTCCTCGCGCGGGCGCAGGCCGTCGCCGCGCTCGGGCAGGTAGACGCGGCCGACCTCGAAGCAGCGCACGCGGCCGGTATGGCGGAGGTTGTAGGGCAGGGCCTCGACCGCCGAGACCAGCATCGAGCGGCGCATCACCCGGCGGTTGGCCGAGAGCGGGTTGCCGAGCGTGACGTAGCTCGCCGCCGGCAGCGCCGGCAGGCCGAGCTGCTCGTGGCTCTCCGGCGTGGTCAGCGTGTAGTTGATGTGCTCTTGCAGCCCGCAGGCCGCCAAGACGTCGCGGATGCGCTCCTCGGTCTCGAGCAGCGGGCTGGGGAAGACCGGCGGCAGCCGATCCGCGAGCCGCGTCGCCGGGATCGCCGCATAGCCGACGATCCGCGCCACCTCCTCGGTGAGGTCGGCGGGAACCTCCACGTCGAGCCGGTACCAGGGGGCGGTGCAGCGCAGCACGGCCTCTCCCGGCTCGACGCGCAGGCCGTCGATCGCCTCGTCCCCCGGGCTGCCGGAGGCGCCGGCTCCGGCGGGCGTCGGCAGCACCGGCGGCAGCAGGGTCTCGACCCGGAACTCGAGCCGCTCGAGCGCGCCGCGGATCGCCGGTAGCTCCAGCGAGACGCCGAGCTGGCGCCGCACCTCGCTGGCCGTCAGGTAGGCGCGGCGGGGAGCCTGCGGCACCGGATAGCAGTCCACGACGGCGGCGAGGCGCCCGCCGGCGAGGCTTGCCAGCAGGTCGGCGGCGCGGCGCAGGGCGACCGCGCTGAGCGTGGCCGGCACGCCGCGGGTGAAACGGCTGCTGGCCTCGGTAGGGAGCTTGAGCTGGCGCGCCGCCTGGCGGACGGCGATGCCCTCGAAGCTGGCCGCTTCCAGCAGGACGTTGCGGGTGCCCGTGGCGATGCCGCTCTCGCTGCCGCCCATGACGCCGGCGACCCCCAGCGGACCCGCGGCATCGGCGATCACCAGCTCGCCGTCGTCGAGCGCGCGCTCCACCCCGTCGAGGGTGGTGACCTTCTCTCCCGGCGCCGCCGCCCGCACGCGGATCGCCGGCCGGGGCATGCCGGCGGCGGCGGCTCGAGCCACCAGCTGGTCGTAATCGAAGGCGTGCAGCGGCTGGCCGAGCTCCAGCATCACGTAGTTGGTGACGTCGACGACGTTGTCGATCGACTGCATGCCGGCGGCGAGGAGGCGCTCCCGCAGCCAGTCCGGCGACTCGCCGATCGCGACCCCGCGCACCAGCGCCCCCAGATAGCGGCGGCAGCGGCCGGGATCGTCGATCGTCACCTCCAGCTCCGCCGCGCCCGCCGTCCGCGCGGCGGCGCCGGCAGCGGGCACGTCCTCGCCGGTCGCGGGGACGGCCTCGCCGGCTGCAGGGACGGCCTCGCCGGCCGCGCCTGCCACGCCGGGCGGGAGGCGGAGCGGCGAGCCGGTGAGCGCCGCCACCTCGCGCGCCACGCCGACGACGCTCATGCAGCGCGCCAGGTCGGGAGTCAGCGCGATCTCCAGCACCTCGCCGCCGGTGGTGGTGCGGTGGACTGCCTCCACCTCGAGGCCGGCCAGGGTGAGCCGCTCGGCGAGGGCGTCGACGCTCTCGACGACGTCCACGTAATCCTTCAGCCAGGAGATCGGGATCCGCATGCGGGGCTCCTCGGACCGGTGCGGTGGATCAGTACCGGATGGATTCCAGCAACCGGACGTCGTTGCTGAAGAAATAGCGGATGTCCGCGATGCCGTACTTGAGCATGGCGATGCGCTCGGGGCCCATGCCGAAGGCGAAGCCGCTGACCTCGCCAGGATCGTAGCCGCCGGCGCGCAGCACCCGGGGATGCACCATGCCGGCGCCCATGATCTCCAGCCAGCCGGTCTGCTTGCACAGGTAACAGCCGGCGCCGCCGCAGAGGATGCAGCTGACGTCCACCTCGACGCTGGGCTCGGTGAACGGGAAGTAGCTCTTGCGGAAGCGCAGCCGCCGGCCCGCCCCGAACATCTGCTCGGCAAAGCCGACCACGACGCCCTTGAGGTCGCCGAAGGTGACGTGCTCGCCGACCGCGATGCCCTCGACCTGGTGGAACATCGACTCCGAGCGGGCGGTGACCTGCTCGTAGCGGTACGTTTTGCCCGGCAGGATGACCCGCAGCGGCCCCGGCGCCTGGGAGCGCATGGCGTAGATCTGCCCCGGGCTGGTGTGGGTGCGCAGGATCAGGTTCGGGATCGTGGTGTAGAAGGTGTCCCACATGTCGCGGGCGGGATGGCCCGCGGGCATGTTGAGCAGCCCGAAGTTGTACTCGTCGGTCTCCACCTCGGGGCCATCGAAGATCTGGAATCCCATGCGGCCGAAGATGCCGCCGACGTCGCGCAGCACGCGGGTGATGGGGTGCAGGCCGCCGAGGTCCACCGGCCGGCCGGGCAGGGTGACGTCCACCCGCTCCGCCTCGAGCGCCGCCTCGAGCTCGCGCTGCCGCACCGCCTCCTGGCGGGCGGCGTAGGTCTCCTCGAGCTCACGCTTCACCTCGTTCGCCGACCTGCCGAGCGTTGCCCGCTCCGCCGCAGGCGCCTCGGCCAGCCGGCGCATGAGCTGGCCGAGCCGGCCGCGCCGGCCGAGGTACTCGCCATGCCAGGTGGCCAGCGGCTCGCGCCGGTCAACCGCGGCGAGAGCAGCGCCCGCCTCGCGCTTCAGGTCCTCCAGGTCTTGCAACAGATCAGCCATTGAATCCGTCAATCCTCGCGGTCTCGTAACGGTCTGGCATGGGATCGATCGCTCTCGGCCGGCCGACGCCGCGGCGCGCGCCATCTTAGCAGGCGTGGTTCGAGCCCGCGGGGCGTGTTAGTCTTTTGGCCAACGCCCAAGGAGAAGACATGACCGGTTGGGAGACACTCGGCGCCGTGCCGCCGGCGCGGCTGGTCGTGGCGCGTCTGCAACTTCACTGGGCAGCGCAGCCGGCGGCCGCCGCGGGCAAGCTCCTGGTGCCGCATCAGGCCGATTACGGCGAGCAGAGCTTCTCCTGGTCGCACGAGGCCCGCTGCCTGGCGCAGGGCCTGGTGACCGCTCCGACCCCCTGCCGCGTGGCGCTGCGGCCGTCGCCGCCGGCGCTCCTGATCCTGGCCGGCGACGACCGAGTGCTGCGGCAACTGCCGCTCGGTGGCCGCACCCTCGACGAGGCCTACGCCTGGCTGAGCACGCAGCTCGAGCAGCTGCTGCAGCGGCAACTGCCCGGGAAGCTAGATCGCCCGGAGGGGCTGCCGGTCCATCCGGTGGCTGCCGGCGCGCGTTTCGACGACGCCGACGGCGAGGCCTTCGCCGAGCTCGGCCGGCTGTTCGCCAACGCCGATCGCGCCCTGGCGGCTTGGACCGCCACGGTGGCGGGCGCCAGCGCCGTCCGCTGCTGGCCCCATCATTTCGACATCGCCACCCTGGCGCCGGCCGGGCCGCTTGCCACGGCGCCGCCGCCCGACCTGGCCGACATGATGCCGGAGGTGCCGGAGGTCCCGGAGAGCCCGCAGCAACCGCGGGACCCGGATGCCGCGGGAGCCGACCCCGAGGCGCAGTGCACGCTCGGGGTCGGACTGGTGCCCGGTGACGAGTCACGCCCGGAGCCTTACTTCTACGTCACGCCCTGGCCCTACCCGGAAGACCCCGAGCTGACGCCGCTGGCCGCGGGGGGCACCTGGCACACCGCCGGCTGGCTGGGGGCGGTCCTAGCGGCGCCAGCCTTCATGGGAGCACGGCCGGCGGCGGCCCAGGCGGCGACCGTGGAGGAATTCATCGCCTCGGCGACCGCCGCCTGCCGCCGGCTGCTGCAACGGCGCGCCGAGGCGCGGAGGTGAGCATGACGGCACCGGAATGGCACGACCTCGGCGAGATCGAGGAGCTGAAGCGGCGGCCGCTGCGCCAGGTCTTGGTGGGTCAGACGCGGATCGCGTTGAGCTGGACCGACGGCCAGTTCGGAGCGGTCTCGGGCAACTGCAACCATGCCGGCGGTCCGCTGGGCGACGGCACCCTCGATGCCGACGGCTACATCGTCTGCCCCTGGCATCACTGGAAGTTCCATTGCCGCACCGGCCTCGGCGAGCCCGGTTTCGAGGACGACCGGGTGCCGCGCTACGAGCTGCGCGAGGAAGGCGGGCGCCTGCTGGTCAACCTCCGGCCGGTCACCAGCCGCCACCGCCGGCCGCATCCGCCGCATCCGCTGACGCGGCCGGTCGAGCGCGCCGGCGGTGCCCTGCGCCTGCTCGGCATCTCGACCACCAACATGGACATCGCCTTCCCCCGCTACTCGACCTCCGATGCGCTGCTCGACACCGCGCTGATCCATGCCGCGGGCCTCGGCGCCGAGACCCGCCTGCTGCGGCTGGCCGCCCTCCGCTTCCGCGCCTGCGAGGGCTACTACTCGAAAAGCGCCCACGCCTGCACCTGGCCGTGCTCGATCACCCAGATGGATCCGGCCGACGAGATGGCGGAGGTCTACGAGGGGATCGTCCACTGGGCCGACGCCATCCTGGTGAGCACCCCGATCCGCTGGGGCTCGGCGAGCGCCCTCTATTTCAAGATGGTGGAGCGGATGAACTGCGTGCAGAACCAGGTCACCCTGCGCGACCGGGTGTTGCTGCGCAACAAGGTGGCCGCCTTCATCATCACCGGCGGCCAGGACAACGTGCAGGCGGTGGCCGGCCAGATGCTCGGTTTCTTCGCCGAGATCGGCTGCCTGTTTCCGCAGTTCCCCTACATCGCGCACAGCCGCGGCTGGTCGGCGGAGGACATGGAGAACAACGTGGCCTTCGTCCAGATGAGCCCGGCCCTGCACGACAGCGCCCGCCAGCTGGTCGATCGCACCCTCGCGGCTGCCCGCGCGGCGGTCGACAGCGACTGCGGCGCCCGCACGGTCGACCGCGCCGGCCGCAAGGCGGGAGCGCCGCAGGCCGCGCCGCCGCTGGCGTCGATCTTATAAACTGCGCCGCCAGGAGCGCCGCCCCTGCCGCCACGGCGCGCGGCGCGGACGCCTGAAAGCCCACCTTGAGGATCGTCCACACCAGCGACTGGCACGTCGGCCGCCGATGGAAGGGGCTGCAGCGCCTCGACGAGCTGGCGGCGGTGCTCGAACACCTCGCGGCTTTCGTCGAGCGGGAAGCGATCGACCTCGTTCTCCACACCGGCGACGTGTTCGAAAGCCGCAATCCACCGGCGGAAGCCGAGCAGCTGGTGAACCGGTTCATGCTGCGCGTCGGCCGGGCCGGCGCGCAGATGCTGATCATCGCCGGCAACCACGACGACCCGGCGCGCTTGGACGCGCGTTCCCTGCTCACCGAGCTCGCCAGCGTCCAGATCGTCGGCCGCCCAAGGTCCGCCGCGCGCGGCGGCAGCCGGATGATCGAGACCCGCAGCGGCGAAAAGGCGGTGGTCGCGGCGCTGCCGTTCGCATCCCCCGGCGCCTGGGTGTCGGCGCTGGACCTGGTAGGCGAGGAGGAGAGCGCGCGCCGGCAATACGCGCGCATGTTCGAGCTCGCGGTGCGCGACCTGTGCGGCGCCTTCCGGCGGGACGCCGTCAATCTCCTGATGGCGCACACGCACCTGGAGGGCGCCCTGTTCGGCGACTCGGAGCGCCGCGTGCACATCGCCGAGGATTGGGCCGCCTCGCCAGAGGCGCTGCCGCGGGCGGCGAGCTACGTCGCTCTCGGCCACCTGCACAAGCCGCAACAGGTCGACGTCCGGGTGCCCACCTATTACGCCGGATCGCTGATCCAGCTCGACTTCGGCGAGGCCGGCGAGGAAAAAACTTTCAATGTCGTCACAGCGTCACCCGGCAAACGCGGCACGGTCGAGCTGGTGCCCTACGAGGGAGGGCAGCCGCTGCTCGATCTGCGCGCCTCGCTGGCGGAGCTCGAGGCGACCGCGGACCGCTATCGCAAGGGCTGGCTGCGGGTCACGGTGCCGCTGACGGCAAGGGACCCCGATCTCAACCGCAAGGTCCGCGAGCTGCTGCCCAATGCGCTGGTCGTGCGCGCCGAGCTCCCCGAGACCGACGAACCGTCGGAGCGCCCGCTGGAAACCGGATTGCCGCCGGTGGGGCACTACGCCGCCTACCACTTCCGCGTCCACGGGCAGGCGGCGAAGTTGGCTGTCCTGGATACGTTTCAGGATCTTTACGATCAGGTATCCGGGGAAGGTTAGCCTTGCGCCCCATCCATCTCGCCATCGAGGGTCTCGCCTGCTTCCGGGAGAAGCAGCAGGTCGACTTCCGCAGGCTCGAGCTGTTCGCGATCTCGGGGCCCACGGGCGCCGGCAAGTCGACCCTCCTCGATGCGATCATCTTCGCGCTCTACGGCGAGATCCCGCGAGTGAACCTGCAGAACCGCACCGAGATGATCTCGGCGGCGCGCGACCGGGTCACCGTGGTGCTGGACTTCGGCGTCGGCGCCAGCCGCTACCGCATCGCTCGCACCCTGCGGCGCAATGGCGCGCACATGGTCCGCCTGGAGGAGCGCGGCGCGAGCGGCTCCTTCGAGAACCTGGCCGACCAGGTGCGCACCGCGACGGATCGAGTGGTACAGATCCTCGGGCTCGGGGCCGCCGCCTTCATGCAAGCCGTGGTGCTGCCGCAGGGCGAGTTCGCCCGTTTTCTCAAGGCGCCGCCGCGCGACCGGCGGAGCATGCTGCGCACGCTGCTGCGCCTCGACGTGTACGAGCGCATGCGTGAACAGGCGCAGCGCCTGTCCGCCCTCAAACGAGGAACCGTCGAGTCGCTGCGCCGGGTCCTGACCGACGAGTACGCGGGAATCGACGACGCTGCCCTGGCCACGCTGGAGGCGCAGCACGCCCGCGTCGTCGCATCGCTCGCGGTGTCGCGGCAGCGGCGCGACGACGTCCGGACCGCGCTGGTGCGAGCGCAGGGCCTGCATGCGAAGACCCGGGAGCTGCGCCAGGTCGAGACCAGGCGAGCCGACTTCCAGCAGCAGGCCCGGCAGGTGAGGCTCGAACAGGCGAGGATCGAGGCGGCGGCGCGGGCGGCGCCCCTGCTGCCCCTGCTCGACGAGGCGGCGCGCGCTTTCGCCGCCGCGCAGACCGCGACCCGGGCGGCTGACGAGGCGAAGGCCCACAATGACGCCGCGCAACAGGATGCGCAAGCGAAGGCCGCCGCGCTGCAGGCGGCGGAGAAAGCCGCCAAGGCGATCAGGAAGCTGCGGGCGCAGATCGCTCGCCTGCATCAGGTGCTCGGGCGTCTGCCCGAGAGAGGACAGCTCGCGGCGGCGATCGAGCGGCAGACGCGGGACCTTGCGGCCCTGGAAGGCGAACGGTCCGCGCTGGCGGCGACGCTCGCGTCGGCGCTGGCGGCGCAGGCCGAGCAGCAAGCTGCCGTCGCTGCGGCGCGCCAGCGCGCCGAGGCCGCCGGCTACGACCCCGAGCTCGACGATCTGCTGCAGAGCGAGCGCGACCGCGCCGTCGAGCTCGGCGCCGCCCGCAGGATCGCGGCGGAGCGCCAGGCCGAGCTCACCCGCAAGCAGCAGGAGGCGGCCGAGCATGCGACGGCGGTCGAGCAGCTGAAGCCACGGGCCGCATCGGCCGGGAAGGCAGCGGCGAAGGCGCAGCGCGCCGTCGCGGCCGCCGAGGAGGCGCTGCATCGCGCCATCAGCCTCAACGAGGCCAATCATCTGCGTGAGGAGCTGGTGCCGGGCCAACCGTGTCCGGTGTGCTTGCAGCTGGTCGACACGCCGCCCGCGGTCGAGCTGGCGCCCGAGGTCGCAGCGGCCAGGGCCGCGTTCAAAGCCGCCCGCGAGAAGCAGGCGGCGGCCGACGCGCTCGCTCGCCAGGGCGAGGTGGCGCTCACCGGGGAGGCGGCAAAACTGCTCGCCGCACGGCAGGGCTTGACCGAGCTGGCGGCGCGCTGCGCCGAGCTGCAGGCCGGCGTGACTGCCGGCGAGACGGCGATCCTGCGAGCGCTCGGCAGGAAGCGCGCTCCGCGAGGTGGCGGCGTGGTCGAGGCATGGATCGAAAGGCAGATCGCGGCGCTCGCCATGAGCCGCAAGGCGAGCGCCGCGGCCCAGGCGCAACAGGCAACGGCCGAAGTCGCCCTGGACAAGGCCAGGGCCGTCGAGACCACGGCGCGCGAGCGGCTCGGCGAAAAGGCAGAGTCACGCCAGCGGCTGGAGGAGGAGCGAGCCGCGAGCCGGCAGCGGCTCACCGCCTTGCAGGCCGAGATCCATGCCGTCACCCGTGCCGACGACCCGGCCGCCGAGGCCGTCGCGCTGGAGGAGCAGATCCAGCAGCTCGAAACCGGCCTGAAAACCGCTGCCGAGGAGGAGGCAGGTTCCAGGAACCGCGCGGCCACCACCCAGGAGGCCCATCGGCTCATCGCCGAGGCGGCGCTGGCCGCGCTGCAGGAAGTCCTCCAGCGAGCGGAGAGCCGCGACCGGGAGATCGTGCGCGCCGGTTTCCAAGACGAGGCCGCCGTGCGCCAGGCCGGCCTCGACGAAGCCGTTGTCACCCGCCTCCAGGAGCAGATCCAGCGCCACCTGCAGGACAGCCACGCCGTCGAGGAACGCCTCGCCGCGCTCGGCGCCGAGCTGGGGACGGAGCGAGTGTCCGACCAGCAGCTGGCCGCGGTCGAGAAGCTGGCGGCGGACGTCACCGCCGAGGTGGAAGCCGCCCTCGGCCGGGGCAAGACGCTCGAAGAGCAGATCGGGCGCATGAAGGAGCGCCTCGCACGCCTGCAGGAGCTGCGTGAGAAACTGCGCCTCGAGGCGGCCTCCCTGCATGTGCACGAGCACCTCGCTGGCGATCTGCGCAGCGACAATTTCCAGGCTTACCTGCTGCAGGAGGTGTTCACCGAGCTGGTGCGAGGCGCCTCGGCGCGGCTGATGACCTTGACCGGGGAGCGTTACTCACTGCGGTTCCGCGACGACGAGATCCGCGTCGTCGACCACGACAACGCCGACGAGATGCGCATCAGCGACACCCTGAGTGGCGGCGAGACATTCCTCACCTCGCTGGCCCTCGCGCTGGAGCTGAGCGACCAAGTGCAGCGCGCCGTGGGTGCGGTGAACCTCGACAGCCTCTTCATCGACGAGGGTTTCGGCACCCTCGACCCCGACACCCTGGCGCTGGTCTCGGAGACCCTGCAGAGTCTCCGCGTCGGCGGCCGCATGGTCGGCGTCATCACCCACATCCCCGAGCTGCGAGACGAATTCGCCCAGCAGATCATCGTCGTCAAGCAGCAGGGCTTCTCGACCGTCGAGCTGCGCGGCCTCTCCGAACCGGCCTGATCGGGACTCATGGCGGCGACGAAGCCCTCGTGCGTGTCACGGGAGCTTCGCGCGAGGTGCTCGCCGCCGCCAGCGGCAGGCACACGGCGTCAGCGGGCTACGGCAGAGGGCCGAACCAGCACTGGCACTGGGGCTGGCCGTTCGAGCACTCGTTGCCATAAGGGGTGATGCAGTTGCCGTACCCCTCCCTCCCCTGCAGGATGCAGGTCTGGCCGTAGATGGCACCCACGCAAGGGCTCTTGCTGCACGCGCCGCAGGTCGTACTGAGCAAGAGCGGCGCCGGATCGAGCCATGGCGAGCTCAGGCTCGCCGGGCTCGTGCTGATGACGGACAGCGAGAGGCTGCATGCCGCCGGGGAGGCGCTGGCAGGCGGCGCGGCAGAGGCCGCTGCTGGCGCCTCGGCAGGGGTGGCGGCGGCGGCAACGCCGCCAACCAAGAGCAGGGCGAAACCGCAGAGCAGAGCGAATCGGAGCCTCATCTTCTCTCTCCTTTCCTGCGAGTCTCCCGCGGTGCGATGAACCTTCGCGGCGGGCAGTGGGCCAAGCAGCGATTGTACGCTCTCAGCAAATACTGCGCGATACCCCAGGGGCGGTATTTATCGGAACCTGGGGCCACCTGTACTGGCCAGGGAGGGCTTGCCGGGCAGAGCGGGCGGTAACGGCGCGGTCTTCACCTGCTGATTCGAGCTTGATAAGCTGTGCAGCCGTATGAAATACGTCCTCCTCTACGAGCTCGCGGACGGGGGCCTGGCCAAGGCTCCCCAGCTCTTCCCTGGACATCGGGCGCGGAATCTCGAGTTTCAAGCTCAGGGGACGCTCCTGATGACTGGACCGTTCACCAACCCCGCCGAGGGAGCGATGGCGATCTTCACCAGCCGCGAGGCCGCTGAGGAGTTCGTGCGCGGCGACCCCTTCGTGCTCGGCGGGGTGATCGGCAAGTGGCACATCCGTGAATGGAAAGAGGGCCTGGCGCCCATCGTCGGCAAGGATCAGATCCAATAGACTTTCGTCAAGGCGAGCTGCAGCCCGCGGTGGGCCGCAGAAAATAGAAAGGAATTCAAAGTGAAAGCGACCACGATTACGAAACTGCGGTTGAACAAGGATACGCTGCTCAGCCTGAGCAACCAAGAGCTTTCTTTCGCCGCCGCCGCCGGATCCGTAACCATCTGTATTACGGTAACTACCCCTCGCGTCAAGTGCTGCTAGACCAGGTAACTCTCCAGGCTAGCCGGCATTAGTCACGGAATGTGACCACCTTGGCCGGAGCGAGGGGCCAGCCTCGCGCAGCACCAGGCCCGGCTGCGAGGCCAGCAGGAACGCCCGCCGCCCACCGGCAGCGCGCCGGTTCTCGACGTCGGCCGTGTAGCGCGCACTCGACCATGCCGCTGACAGCCCGCCCGCCGACTAGGCCCGACCGGCTCAGAGCTTCGCCCAAACCCACATCGTGTAGAGCGCGAGCAGCACCAACAGCCCCGGCACCAGGACCACCAGACGCGCCAACCTTCCCGTCACACCTTGCCGGTGCAGGGCGGGGAAGATCGGGAAAGCCGCGTAGGCCGTGCCGTATGCAGCCAGGAGCGGGGTGAACGGCGACCACCATAGCAGCGAAAGAGCGATGGCGAGTAGTCCCAGCAGGGCAGTCATGGCGCCCGCCAGCACCAACCGCGGCGCATCGCCCTCCCGCTTGGGAGTCCGCTCGAAGACGGGGCGCCTGAACAGGTGGACCAGGAAATGCCAGGACGCGGTCGGAATCGCGGCAGTGTAAACGGCAGTCGACCAGAACCAGTAGCGTATCGCGGACCCGGTCGAGCGAGCCCCGGAGACGATCACGGGGATGGTCAGGAGGAACATCGAGAGAAACAGGTACGGAAGTATCGGGTCAAGGGCCGAAACTCGCAGCTCCCACCAATGGTGGCAGACGTACGCGCTCAGGAAACCGTTCAGCAGCAGTAGCGGGAGAAGGGGATACCAGAGCAGCAGCATCACGAAGTCGAGCTTCTCCACGACGGCGGCGCGCCCGCGTAGAAAGCGCCAGACAACCGTGGTGATGAGCTCTGCCGAACCGCCGGCGAACTTGCGGAGCCTTACCACGAAGGCATTAAAATCCCTGGGAAAGGCCTCGCTCGATCGAATCTCTTCCAGATAGATCCCGCGCCGGCCGCTGCCGCTGACCGCGAGCGCAAATGCGTAGTCCTCGGACACCACCGCCGGAAAGCCGCCGAGCGCGCGCCATGAGCTGCTGCGCACCGCCAGCCCGTGACCGAGCGCCGGCAGGAAGCCCCATTGCTGACGCAAGCTGAGGTCCCGCTCATAGAAGAGGCGTATCTCGGTCTCCAGAGCTTCCTGAAACCTGGTGCAAGCGGGGTCGGCGATGCCCGCCGGGTCGTGCCCGGTCTGCGCGAAGGCGATCTCCTCTGGCAGCTCGGCGACTGCCCGCCCGAGCTGCCCGAGATACTTCTCGGGAAGCCTCTGATCGGCATCGACGACGACGATCCAATCCACGTCGCCGCACTCCTTGCTGACGAAGGCCTGGTTGAGATTCCCAGCCTTGTACCCCTTGCGGTCTTGGCGCCGCACCAATTTTGCCCGCGGGTTCTTGACCGCGAATCGATCGATCTCGGCAATGAAGCGGTGGTCGCTGCTGTCATCGCAGATCAGCACTTTGAAGCGATCCGGATCGTAGTCCTGTGCCCACTCTTGTCCAAAATCGGAAATCTGAGAGTCGCCCAACCGGTCACTTTTCCCCAGAACCTGGCATGAAATAAGGTTGTTGTAGGCCCTCCGTTCCGGCTCAGGGTATCCTGGGCCAAGTCTGCCAAGACAAAAAACGGAGGGTGGACAGATGGTACGAGTCGGCAGCCTCTTCAGTCAACTCCTCAAGCAGATCCCCCGCGACACCTTCCACGGCTTGGTGCGGAAGTTCGGCGCCGAGCGCTATGCCAAGGGCTTCGCGTCCTGGACTCACCTGGTCGCCATGCTTTTCTCGCAACTGGCGCGCGCCGACTCGCTGCGGGAGATCTGCAATGGGCTCGCCTGCTGCGAGGGTAAGCTCGTGCACGTCGGCATCGACAGCGCCCCCCGGCGCTCCACGCTAGCCTACGCCAACCAGCATCGGCCGGCGGCGATGTTCGAGGCGTTGTTCTGGAAGGTGCTCGAGCGCTTCCGCGAGCAGGGAGTGCTGGGCGAGAAGAAGCATCCTTTCCGCTTCAAGAACCGCCTGCTGTCGCTGGACTCGACGACGATCAGCTTGTGCTTGTCGCTGTTCCCGTGGGCCGATTTCCGCCAGGCCAAAGGCGGCGTCAAACTCCACGTCCTGCTCAGCCACGACGACTACTTGCCGGAGTTCGCCGTCCTCACCGAGGCCCGCCAGCATGACATCCGGCCGGCCCGGCTGGCGCCGCTGCGGCCGGGCTCGATCGTCGTCGTCGATCGCGGCTACACCGACTTCGCCCTCTTCGGCCGGTGGTGCGGCCAGGGCGTCTTTTGGGTGACCCGGATGAAAGAGGGGACTGCCTATACGGTCGAGGAGTCCCGCGACCTGCCGCAAGGCCATCGCATCCTGGCCGACGAGATCATCCTGCTCACCGGTACCGTCGCCGAGACCAAGTGCCCCGACCGGCTGCGGCGCATCGTCGTCTGGGATGCCGAGCAGCAGCGCCAGATCGAGGTGCTGACCAACCACCTCGCCTTCGGCGCCACGACGCTCGCCGCTATCTACCGCGAGCGCTGGCAGATCGAGCTCTTCTTCAAGGCGCTCAAGCAGAACCTGAAGGTCAAGACCTTCGTCGGCACCACCGAGAACGCCCTGCGCATTCAGCTTTGGACAGCACTGCTCGCGCTGCTGCTGCTCAAGTGGCTCCACTTCCTCTCCACCGCCGGCTGGTCGCTCTCCAACCTGGCTTCGCTGCTGCGTCTCAACCTCTTTACCTATAGGGACCTCCACGACTGGCTGGCGAAACCCCTGGAGACCCCGCCACTGCTGCCGCCCGCCGAGCAGCTGGCGCTGTCGCTGCCGGTTCCTGGACAGCTTCCGGCATGAGCACCAGAAGCGGAGGTGCTGCGAATCGGGTGCTAACGAAAAGTGGGGAATGGAGGAGACCTCAACCCGGAACGTGCGTCGCCCTGGGAGGCCAGCCTCTTATTTTCAATGACTTAGCCCGAGTTCAAGCCCGACTCTACGGCGTTCTTGGACAGCAGTGTCCTGTGCCAAACACGACGCGCAGGCCGCGGCATCGAAGTCGTCACATGTCAGGTAGAAGATGGCAAACGATACGTTGCCGGCCGGCGTATCCGGGTCAAGCGGCGCCGCCAGTTTGAGCAAGGCGGCGACCTGGAAACTGAGATGATGAAACGACCACCAGAGGATGAGCACCCAGATCACGGCGTTGAGGTGAGCGAACCTCGCAAAGGCAGGATCCTCGAGGTCAACTCGCCGCAGCCATGGAAAGACGATAGTCCACACCACCGCGGAGGTCAGGAACAGGGGGAGGAGCACGAGCAGCCGGCGCTTGCCGGGCCGTTTGCTCCACGAGGCTGTCACGGGCATCTCGCCGCGATGACTCGCGCCGCCGGGCGCGGGCTGCCGTCTGCGTTGAGAACTCCGGTGTAGGGATCCCACTCATAGAACGGATATCCCTGTTTCCAGGGAAGATCGAAGGCGCTATGGATGACGACTGCGGGCCGCACTGCGATCCCTTGTTGCGGGCTCCGTAACGCCTGCAGGAAGTCATCGAAGCAAGCTCTCTGACTCTCGAGCGACGCACCGTCAAGCCCGTTCCAGGGAAAGGCCACCATCTTGAGCATGAGCGGCCGATCTGCTTCTGCAGAGGCGGTGGAGATCTCTTTCGCGAGCACCACGATGGAGCCCGTGGCCCGCTGCGAGCCCGCTTGCAGACTGCGGGACTCGGCATCCAACAGCGAGGAGTGGGCATCTGGAAACAGCCAGTCCCCGAGTCGGAGCAGGGCCGGGTTCTGGTAGAAGCGCACCTCCTCCGAGGTGGTGACCGGCCGCCTGGTCCTTCTCTTGAGGAGCGCGATCGCCTTCCCGAGGTCCTCGAGGACATAGCCGTCTCGCTTGTCCAAGCCGTCATGGCCGACGCAGTAGCCGTCGGCGAACTCTCGCTGCGAGATCGCATTCCTGAGCTCCCCGACGTCGCCAGGGCTCCATACACCCATGATGACGGCGAGCTGCTCGGTCTTGGCGATGCTCGGGATGCGCGCAAAGCTGCCGCGGCTGCTGAAGGTGACCACGCCGGTGAACCCGGCGGAGCGGATGCGGCTCAGGTCGCGACGGATCGATGCGGCGGTGGGCTCTGCGCCAGAGCGTGGGTCGATGCCGGTTGGGTCATAGGTCACCCAACAGTGATTCTCGAGCAAGCGGACAAGGTCTCGCCTGGGAACCGAGGGCAGGTAGAGCTCTTGCGACCATGCCAGGCTGCCGAGCCCGAGCAGCAGCACGATACCGACCCGGAAGCCGTTTCGCCGCTGCAGATCCGCCTGGCGCCAACGCAGATAGATGCCTCTGACAATCAGCAGGACCAGCTCGCCCGGCAGCTTCAGCAGGTGGGCCAGCGTCTCGGCCAGGGCTGGGACAACTTTGGGCTCTTGCGGCTCGGGCACAATCGTCCCCGCTTGGCGATGCGCTGGTATGCGATTGAACAATCATATGCGAATATCGGCGGCACCAGGCTTGCGTGAATGCCTGCGATGGCATCTAGCGTCCAGCTTTCTCGCGCACTGCTCCTACCCTGCCCGGGAGGCCACCTGCGCCCTCTGTCGCAACGTCCGGCCGGTGGGCCATGAGAATCAGGCCGGCAGGATGGCGATCTCGTAGGCGCGAAACGCTGGATCTCGGGTGACGATGGTCAGGCTTTCGAGCTGAGCCTGGGCGACCAGCATGCGATTGTCCAACAGCAGTCTCAATCGCTCTCTCCGCGGAAGGCGCTCAGGATCTCAGCCGGAAGAGGCTCGTCGAAATTGGAGCCGATGCGAATACGGCCCTCCAGCCGCCCAGGCCTCCGGGGCTCCACGGCAATCTTGACCAACTTGGCCACCGGTCGACCGCTCTTGGCGATGATGACCTCCTCCCCCTCCGCCACCCGCTCGAGCAGCCTTGAGAGATGGGTCTTGGCGTCATGTACTGAAGTTGCCCCGGTTCCGTGGACACCCCATCATTGGGGGGAGAGGAGTCCACGATGCCGCAGAGACACCGAGCGCCGTATGCCCCTGAGTTTCGCCGGCAGATGATCGAGCTGGTCCGGTCGGGACGGGATCCCGAGCAGCTGGCCCGCGAGTTCGAGCCGTCGGCGCAGGCGATCCGCAACTGGGTCGCGCAGGCCGATCGGGACGAGGGTCGCCGCGAAGACGGTCTGAGCACGGTCGAGCGTGATGAGCTGCGCCGGCTGCGGCGGGAGAACCGCCAGCTTCGTGAAGAGCGTGAAATCTTAAAAAAAGCGGCGGCCTGGTTCGCTCGGGAGAGCGAGTCGATCCCGCGCAAGCCTTCGGATTCGTGAGGGCGAACCAGGCCATGCACGCAGTACGGACGATGTGCCGGCTGCTGGGCGTATCCTCGAGCGGCTACTACGCCTGGCATCGGCGGTCGCCATCGACTCGGGCACTGTCGGATGCAGCGCTTGGTGCCCGCATCCAGTCCATCCATGAGCACTCGCGGGGGACCTACGGGGCACCTCGTGTGCGAGCCGAGCTGGCTGCCGAGGGCCAGCCAGCAAGCCGCAAGCGAGTGGCCCGCCTGATGCAGGCCGCCGGGCTCGCAGGAGTCAGCCGGCGGCGCCGGTTCGCGACGACCACGCGGGATCGCCAGGCGCGGCCGGCTCCCGACCTGGTCGACCGCAACTTTGCCGTGAGCGGGCGCGATCAGCTTTGGGTGGCCGACATCACCTACATACCGACCTGGGCAGGATTTCTGTATCTCGCCGTCGTCGTGGACGCCTGGAGCCGCCGCGTGGTGGGCTGGGCGATGGCGACCCACCTGCGCACCGAGCTCGTCCTGGAAGCCTTGGATATGGCGCTGTACCAGCGGCAGCCGTCAGAGGTGATCCATCACTCGGATCAAGGCACGCAGTACACGTCGATCGCCTTCGGCCTGCGCTGCCGGCAGGCCGGGGTGCGGCCGTCGATGGGTTCGGTGGGCGATTGTTTCGACAACGCCCTGTGCGAGAGCTTCTTCGCCACGCTCGAGTGCGAGTTGCTGGACCGTCGGCCGTTGCACACGCAGAGCGAGGCCCGGATGGCGGTGTTCGACTTCCTCGAAGGCTGGTACAACCTTCACCGTCGGCACTCGGCCCTGGGCTACCTGAGCCCTGTGAATTTCGAGAAGAAGCGAGCCGCCGCATGAGTTTCCGCGGTGGCGTGCGCGCGCTACGCGCCTGGCCCTTCCACCCAACGCAAGCATGGGCTATGGAAGGTGCCGAGCCAGCGGAAACCGCGGACCAAACAGGGGCCGCCCGTGTCGCTTCGCTCCACTGCCCCCGCCCGCCGCGGCCCCCGGTCCGCCGTTCCCGCTGCCCCTTGGAAACCGGCTCCCGGCCCCCCACGCGCCCGCCCTCCACCGCCCACCCTCGCCGCTTTCCACACCTCCACACAGCCCCGGCGGCTAGGTTCCATATACTCTTTGGTCTGGAAGGAAAGACGAACCCACCCCAGGCTACGTCAAACCCAAGCCATTTACTGTCCACCGAACCGGGGCAGGTCCATACGTTGAAGATTGCCATACCGCCCCTTAGCTAAAGTTAGTCTACTCAATTGCCAGGTGCGGTCAACTCCCGCACGAGGCTTCCGCCAACAGGACCGCCTCCTCGTCGACCGGCAGGCCGGCCTCGATCCAGGCGTCGAGGCCGCCCAGCAGCGGGCGGATCCTGGTGAAGCCATTCTGTCGGAGCTTGTGGGCCACCCGGGCCGACGAGGCTTCGTCCGGTCAGGTGCAGTAGAGGATGAGCTCCCGCCCCCGCGGCAACTCCGCCAGCCGCTCGTCGATCTCGTCGAAGGACAGCCGCAGCGAGCCCGGGATGCGCCGCGCGTCGAGCCACACCCCCCGCTTCGTGCGCACGTCCACCACCAGCGGCGGCTCGGGCGCCGCGAGCCTGCCGGTCAGCTCCTCGACCGAGATACGCGCCATCCGCAACTCGCGCCGGAAGCGTCGGCGCTGCAGGAACCGCCAGCCGACGTAGCCGGCGAGCGCGGCGCCCACCACCGCCAGCGCCAGCGATCCCATGCCGTCGAGCACCGCCAGCACGCGGTTCAGCGCCCTGTGGAACAGGGCGCCGACACCCATCGCGCACGTCGCCCAGATCGCGGCCCCCAGGGCGTCGAAGAGATGGAAGCGCCAGCGCGGCGCCCGCAGCGTGCCAGCCAGGGTCGGCGCCAGGGTCGAGAACCCCGGCACGAACTTGCAGAACAGCAGCGAGCGCAGCCCGAAGCGCTGGTACAGCCATTCCATCCGCCGCACGCAGGAGTCCGGCGAGACGGCGATCCGGCACACCATCTTGAGCATGCGTCGCCCCTGCCGGCGGCCCAGCGTGTACCACAACGAGTCGGCCGTGGCGGCAGCGAGCACCGCGGCCCCCAGCAGCCGCCATGCCGAGAGCTTGCCGTCGGCGACCAGCGCGCCGGCGACGATCATCACCGGCACCGCTGGAATCGGCAGGCCTGCCTGCTCGACCAGGACGTTGCCGAACACGAAGCCGACACCGTATCTCGCCAGCTGGGCACCGAGGTCGAACATGGCTCTCCTTTGTGGCTGCCTGCAGGCTGCGGACGTCCCTGGACATACTACGCCCAAGGCCTCCCCCTCGCCCGCTGATCCGCGCCTGGGTAGCCGGCCCTGGCCCCTGCTGCCTATCCGGCCTGCACTTTGCACCCGGCCGGGGTTGGCCGGCTTGCTTGATCCGGCATTCTCATGCTATAAGAACATATCCAGGAGCAAGCCACCCATGGTCGAACGAAACGTCGCCGCCGCCGCAGCAGCTCTCCGCCCCCACCTCCCCTGGCGCCGCCTGCACTCGGGCCACCTCTTCTCGCACCGGCTGCTGGTCGCCATCCTGCTCGCCGGCGGGGCCGCCCTCGGCGCCCTCGCGGCGCAGGCGCGGACCTGCGATCGTTCGGGTTGCGGTTACCTCGGCTGCGCCACCCCCGCGACGCCGGTGCCGAGCGGCTTCTGGGGCGAGATCCAGCCGGCCGAGGCGTCCTTCACCCAGTGCGGCGGTTCGGGTCCCGCCTTCTGCCGCGATTCGACCTCCTTCATCGATTCCTCGAACGCCTACTCGTCGTTCCCATGGTTCATGTCGGTCGCCACCGAGAACGGCTTCGTGATGACGGCGCTCGCCTACGGCCTGCAGGTCTGGGACGCGCGCACCACCCCGGCCAACCCGACGCCACTCGGGCAGGTGGCGCTCTCCGACTTCCCGGTGTCGGCCAGCAACCCGGAGATCAAGCTGCCCATGCAGCACGTCGCCACCGCCGCCGGCATCGACACCGTCGCCGCCGTCGCCGGCCAGTCCGGCCTCGGCATCGGCATCGTCAACCTGGCGAACAAGACCTTGCCCAAGGTCGCCTATCAGAGCTACCTCAAGGAGGGGCAGCAGGTCTATGCCGCCACCTTGAGCGGCCGTCAGTACGCCTTCCTCGCGGCTTCGTCGGGCAGCCCCAGCGGCGGCCTCTACATCTACGACATGACCAAGGCGTTGACCTACGACCACTGTGCCGAAGCGGTACCGGCCACCGGCGCGACCGTGCAGTGCCCGGGCGTCTACCTGGGCCGCCTGGGCACCCGCACCGGCGTCTCCTACGTCGGCGGCGTCGGTAACTACCTCGTCCTGTCGTCGGGCGCGGGCAGCGGCTTCGAGATCTGGGACGTCACCCAGCCGACGAGCGCCGTCCTGCGTCTCTCGGCGCAGCCCGCGGCGTCGACCTATGGCGTGGCGATGTGGCAGCAGGGTTCCACCTATTACCTGGCGCTGCGCACCGACACCGATGCTCTCTTCTTCGACGTCAGCTGCATCGTCGGCGGCTGCGGCTCCGGCCTCGGCAGCGCCCTCGCCAGCCGTGCGCTCGACACCGGCACGCCGAGCTTCTTCGTGACCTTCTCGCGCAGCGGCGCGACCCCGTTCCTGTATTTCGGCTCGGACGATACCTGCCAGGGCGGCAGCCAACGGGAATGGCTGTTCGACGTCACCAACCCGGCCAGCCCGCGCGACGTGAGCCCGCCCAACTACTGGGGCTGGTACTACCGTGGCAACCCGACCGGCTTCAACTACATCATGCCGCGCTCGGGCAAGTTCGTCGGCACCTACTTCTACCGCGCCGCGCAATCGATCCTCGACATCCACAAGTGGAACCAGGGCGCCAACCCGACGCCGAGCATCTTCGTCAACGGCCCGACCACCGGCTCGCCGGGACAGTCGCTGACCTTCACCGCCAGCGCCGCGATCTGCACTCCCAATCCATCGGGGTGGAGCTGGGCCACCTCCGGCGGGACGATCTCCGGCAGCGCCACCGGCAACTCGGTCCAGGTATCCTGGCCTGCCCCCGGCGAGCAGGACATCACCGCCATGAACTCCGCCTGCGGCACGGCGACGGGCCTCGCCTACGTCGACGTCGCTGGCAGCGGCGGCCCCGGCCTCACCGCCAGCTTCACCTTCAATCCAGCGTCACCGTCGCCCGGCCAGGCGGTGGCCTTCGACGCCAGCGCTTCGGCCGGCAACCCGACGCAGTACAGCTGGACCTTCGGCGACGGCACCGGCGGCAGCGGCCGCACCGTCTCCCACACCTATCCCGCCGGGGGCAACTACGGCGTGACCCTCATCATCACCGCGCCCGGCACGGATCCGTCCTGCCCCGGCGGCACCTGTACCGCCCGCACCACCCGGGTGGTGGCGGTCGGCGAACCGCCGAACCCCGACGCGACCTTCACCACCAGCGCCTCCTGCGTCAACATGTTCGGTTTCGACGAGTGCCAGGCACAGGTCGGCCAGCCGGTGTCGTTCGCCGCGACGGCCACCGGACCCTTCACCTACACCTGGGACTTCGGCGACGGCACCCACGCGACCGGACCGACGGCGACGCACGCCTGGACTCAGCCGACACCGCTGCTGACCATGCAGCTGGCGGTCAGCAACGGCCAGCAGACCGCCTTCCAGACCAAGCTGTTCCAGATCAACGCCGCCTCCACCAATCTGCTGCTGGTTGGCGGCCGCTTCCAGGTCGACGTCACCTGGACCACCTCGGACGGCACGAGCGGTTCCGGCCAGGCGGTGCCCCTCACCACGGACACCGGCTATTTCTGGTTCTTCGACGCCGGCAACATCGAGATGGTGATCAAGGTCCTGGACGCCTGCAGCGTCAACGACCGGTACTGGGTGTTTGCGGGTGGGTTGACCAACGTCAAGGTCGCCATCACCGTCACCGATACCAAGACGAACACCGTCAATCACTACGCGAACGCCCAGGGCGTCCAGTTCAAGCCGGTCCAGGACGCCAACGCCTTCGCCACCTGTCCCTGAGGCCCGCCCGGGCCTCTTGAGGACACCGCCGGCGTTCATTCGTGGCGCAAAGCGACAGTCGGATCGATGCCGGTGGCGCGCCCCGCCGGCACGCAGCACGCGGCGACGGTGACGGCGATCAGGACCGCAACCACCCCGCCGAACGTCGCCGGATCGGCGGCGCCGACGCCGTAGAGCAGGTGGCCCATCAAGCGGGTCAGGGCCAGCGACGCGATCAGCCCTACGGCGGCACCCGCGAGCGCCGTCTTGACGCCCTGGCGCAGGATCATCCCCAGCACGTCGGTCCGCCGCGCTCCCAGCGCGATGCGCAGGCCGATCTCGTGGGTCTTCTGGCCCACCAGGTAGGAGGTCACCCCGTAGATGCCGATGCCGTCGAGGACCAGGGCCAGCAGCGCGAAACCGCCGAGCAGGGTCACCGAGACCCGGCGAGCGGCCAGCTTGCCGGCGGCGATCTCATCCATGGTCTGGATGCGCGACACCTCGAGATCGGCGCCCAGCCCATGCAGGGTGCGGCGGACGCTGGCGAAGACCTCCGGCGCGCCCGGCGCGGAGCGCACCATCACCGTGGTGTTGCGCGAGGTGAGGGCCATGGCGGCGTCCGGCAGCTGCATGAAAGGCAGGTAGACCTGGGCGCGCAGCGCATGGTGGTCGTCGGTGTCGAGCCCCCATTGCTTGACGTGGCCGACGAGGCCGACGATCTCGGCGCGGCTGGCGCCGCCGTTCAGATCGAGATGCTGGTGGAGGGGGTCGCGACCGCCGAAGAACTGCCGCGCGAACACCTCGTCGACGACGGCGACGGGGGCCGAGCGCTCGGCGTCGTGGGCATCGAAGAAACGGCCGCGCAGCAGCGGGATGCGCAGGGTCCGCAGGTATCCCGGCTCGACGACGTAGCGGATCGCCCAGCTCATCTCGTTCTCGTTCGCCGGCTTGGGCCGGCCGTCGAGCCAGAAGAGCACCTCGTCGTCGGAGGCCAGCGGCACGGCTCCCCAGGTCAGCGAGGAGCCCTGCACCCCCGGCACCGCGGCCAGCCGGTCGTCGATCGAGCGCCAGGCGGCGCGCACCGCGTCGGGGCCGGCCGTCATCATCGCCGGCGGCAGCGCGAGATCGGCGGTGGTCACCCGGTCCGGCCGGAAGCCCGGATCGACTCCCCATAGGTTCGCCAGGCTGCGCAGCATCAGGCCGGCGCCGACCAGCAGGACGAGGGCCGTCGCCATCTCGGCGATGACCAGGGCGTCCTGCGCGCGATGCCGCACGCCGCTGCCGCCGCGGCCGCCCTCCTTGAGCGTCTGGTGGCCCCTGCCGCGCGACATCTTGAGCGCCGGCACCAGGCCGAAGAGCACTCCCGCGGCCAGCGACACCACCAGGGTGAAGGCCAGGACGCGGCCGTCGAGAGCGACCTCGCCCGCCCGCGGCAGCGCGGTCGGCAGCAGGCCGAGCGCGGCGCGAGTGCCCCACGCCGCCACCAGCACCCCCAGCCCGCCACCCGCCACCGCCAGCAGGATGCTTTCGGTCAGCAGCTGGCGGACGAGCCGCCCGCGGCTCGCTCCCAGCGCGCCACGGACGGCAAACTCGCCGGCGCGGCCGGTGGAACGTGCGAGCAGCAGGTTCGCGACGTTGACGCAGGCGATCAGCAGCACGAAGCCCACCGCGCCCAGCAGCACCAGCAAATAAGGCCGCACGTCGCGCACCACTTCGTCCTTGAGCGGCGCCAGCGTCGCGCCGATCCCCTTGTCGTCCTCTGGATAGGCGGCAGCGAGGTTGCGGGTTATGCGCTGCAGGTCGGCCCGCGCCGCGTCGATCGTGATCCCGGGCTTGAGCCGGCCGATCCCGTGAATGCCGAGACCGGCGCCGCGCCGCTGCAGCAGGTTGTTGCTCCACTGGCCGATCGGCACGTAAACGTCGGCGTGGAAGAAGCCCGGGATCTGGAACCCGAAATCCGCCGCCATCACGCCGACGATCGGGTAGGCCCGTCCGTCGAGCGTCAGGCTCCTGCCCAGCACCTCCGGCGAAGCGCCCAGCTTGCGCCGCCAGAAGGCGGCGCTGACGATCACCGCCGGCGGCGCGCCGATCTCGTCCTCGCCGCGCAGGAAGCCGCGTCCGAGCAGCGGCCGCACCCCGAGGAGCGAGAACCAATCCGCGGAGACCAGGTCGGCGTCGAGCTGCTCGGCCTCGCCCATGCCGGTGAGGCTGAAGCCGGAGCCGCGCGCGATGGCGATGGCAGTGAAGGTGTGGTTCTGCTGCTGCCAGTCGCGGAAGTTCGGGTACGAGATGGAACCGCTCTCGAAGTTGGGCTTGCTCTCGTGGAGCCGGATGAGCTGCTCGGGATGCGGGAAGGGCAGCGGCTTGAGCAGCACGCCGTCGACCACCGAGAACAGCGCCGTGTTGGCGCCGATGCCGATCGCCAGGGTCAGCACCGCGACGATGGTGAATCCGGGATGGCCGCGCAACATCCGCAGGCCGTAGCCGAGGTCGCGCAGCAAGGTCTCGAGCGGGTCGGTGCCGCGCGCCTGCCGGCAGGAGTCCTTGACCTGGTCGACGCCGCCGAACGCCAGCCGGGTGAGGCGGATCGCTTCCTGGTGCGGCCGGCCCGCCTGCAGGTGCCGCTCGACCTCGCGCTCCCAGTGGAACCGCAGCTCGTCGTCCAGCTCGGCCTCGACGGTGCGGCGCCGCAGCAGGGCACGGCAGCGATAGGCGAGATCACTCAGCAGGCTCATGACGGCGCTCCTCCACGGATCTGGCGTGTTACGGCTTCTCCGGTCGGGCCAGCGGGCACGCGGCCGACCCGCGGCGCTACGACTCGCCCAGCACCTGGGCGACGGCGGCGGTGAGCCGCAACCAGGCGCTCTCCTCCGATTCGAGCTGCCGGCGGCCGCTCGCGGTCAGCTCGTAATACTTGGCGCGGCGGTTGTTGTCGGACGTCCCCCAGCTTGCCTTGATCCAGCCGCGACGCTCGAGGCGGTGCAGCGCCGGGTACAGCGAGCCCTGCTGGATCTGCAGCGCCCCGCCGGAGATCTGCTGGACGCGCACCGAGATCGCCCAGCCGTGCCGGGGCGCGAGCGCCACGGTCTTCAGGATCAGCAGGTCCAGCGTGCCTTGCGGCAAGTCGATGCGGTCGCGGTCGCCGTCGGCGCCCATGGCATCCCCCCCTTTCGCTTCTACAGGGAGAGTCTACGCCGACTCCTGTCGAAGTGCAAGTGGTACTCGCCGAGGCGCCGTGGCTCCTTGGCTCCTGGCTCCGTCCTCCGAAACTGCCCAACGCTGCTTTGTCATTCTCTGATACGCTATCCCTGGTATCCTTTTACATGGAAAGCAAGGAGCTGCTCCTTGACCTGCGCTTGGCCCTCGCCGGCGACGAGGCGGCGCTCGAGCGACTGGTGGCCGTCCTGACACCCGTGGTCCAAGCCCGCGTCGCCCGCTGCCTGTTGCGGCGGCGGACGGGGCCCGCGGCGAGCCGCAACGTCCGCCAGGAGGTGGCGGACCTCACCCAGGAGATCTTCCTCCAGCTCTTCGCCGACCGCGCCCGGGTGATGCGCTCCTGGGAGCCCGAGCGCGGCCTGTCGCTGGTCAATTTCGTCGGTCTGGTGGCCGAGCGGCAGGCCACCTCGATGCTGCGCAGCGGCCGGCGCAGTCCCTGGAGCGACGACCCGACAGTTCCCGAGGAGCTCGACGCCCCGGCAACCGGCAGCGGCCCCGAGCAGGTGGCCGCCTCGCGCGAAGAGCTCAGGCTGCTGCTGCAACGGCTGACCGAGGAGCTAAGCCCGCTGGGCCGTCACCTCTTCGACCTGCTCTTTCTGCAGGAGCTCACCCTGGTCGAAGTGGTCGAGCGGACCGGTCTCTCGGACGACGCGGTCTACGCCTGGCGCAGCCGGCTGCGCCGCCTGGCGCGCCGCCTCCAGGCGGAGCTGTCAGAGTCCGGCCGGAATCGCGAAGACCCTCTTATGGACACAAGCCTATGAACGACGACGATCTCTTGCATGCCTTGGCCGGAGAGGCCCGCCGGGAGCGGGAGCGGGAGCCGGCCTGGCTCGACGAGCGCTGGGACCGGCTGGCCGCCGGCGAGCTCCCGGCCGCCGACGAGGCCGAGCTGCGCGCTCTGGCCGCCGAATCGCCGGCGGCGAGCGAGGCCCTGGAGGCCTTTCGACCGCTCGGCGATGATTTCCGGCAACGCGTGGTACAAGCGATCAAGGTCCAGTCCGCGGTCGCCCCGGAGCTCCCGGAACAGCGGCACGCCGCGCCGCCGCCGCCGGATCGGTTCCGGCGCCGCAGCCGGCGTACGGCATGGCTTGGCGCCGGCCTCGCCTCGGCCGCGGCGGTGGCGGCCGCCCTGATCCTCGCGGTCGGCGCTCATGCACCGCTGCCGGACTATGAGCCGGTCAAGGTCACGGGCGGCGAGGCGCGGTCGCGCGGCGTGCCGGCAGCGCCAGCGCCGCCGGCGCCGACCACCCTCGCGCTCCATCCGGGCAGCCCGCTGCGGATCGAGGCCCGCCCGGCGACGGCGGTCGCCGGACCGGTCGAAGCGCGGTGGTTCGCGGCGCGGGAGGGCGAAGCGCCGCGCGAGCTGCCGGCCGCGGAGCGGCAGGTGTCGAAGAGCGGCGCCGCCGTCCTGGCGGGCACGCTCGGCAAGGACCTCGATCTCGCGCCGGGGGCCTGGTCGCTCTGGGTGATGGTGGGCCGACCGGGAGAGCTGCCCGGCGCCGCGGTCCTGGGCTCCCGGGGCGCCGGCGCCCCAGGCTGGACTCGCCGGCAGAAGGACTGGATCGCCTGGCGGGTGGCCCGGCTCCAGGTCGACCCCGGCGACGGAGGCGCTAGGCCGCCTTAGGGGACACGGGAAACGCCTGCCACGACCAGCATCTTCGGCCGCCGCCTGGGCCGGACCCTGCGGCGCGGAGTCCTGCTCGCCGCGGCGGCGTCGTGGGTGACCAGCGGCCCTCAGGGGAGCTCCGGCCTCGCGGTCGAGTACACCGGCTGCGACGAGGTCCTGCGCGATGGCCCGGTCTGCGAGATCGGGGATGGGCGCGAGCTGCCTTTCCTGCATCTGCGGGGGCACCCGCCGCTGCACCTGCGGATCCACCCGCCCACCGACGCACGCCGGCTGGAGCTGTGTCTGGCGGGCGACGGCCCCATCCCCTTGCGGCCGGCGGATCAGCTGCTCGACGTCGCCGTACCGCCCGGGACGACGTGGATCGAGCTCCGAGCCCGCATGCCCGAAGGGGCCGCGGTCTGGCGCCTGCGGCTCGCCCGCCGCCGTCTGCCAGCCTGGCTGACCCCCTTGCCGCCGTCCGGGCCCGGCGGCGCCGCACGCGCCGCCTGGGCCCGAACGCTGTGGACACGGCTGCCCCTGGCGCCGTTCGAGCTGCGCGGTGTCATCCTCCACCGGCTGGCAGGAGCCTATGCCGGCGAGGAGAGGACGACGCTCTTCCGCCGGGCGATGGTGGCTCATCTCGCCGCCGGCCACCTCCTGGGCGAAGCGGTGAGCGGCACGGCGCTTGCCGCATGCTCGATCAGGGACCATCGCTTCCAAGCGGCTCGCCAGGTCCTCGACCAGGTTGCCGGAGACCTGCCGGCGGCGGCCGCCACCACGGATGCCGTGGCCGCGATGGCCATTGCCTACAACCGCGGCGTCCTGGCGCGCGGAGTCGCCGACCTGCGCACGGCGCTCCGCGAGCTGCGCGGCGCCGCGGTGACCGCCGAGCGCCTTGGCTTCCGCGCCTCCTCTCCATGGTGGGGCGCGATCGGTCAGGAGCAGGCGCTGGCGCTGCAGAACCTGGGACGCTGGGCGGAGGCATTCGCCATCTTCCGAAGACTGGCCGCGAGGCCGGCGGCGCTCTCGGGCTGCGAGCAGGGCGGCCTGCTGCTCAGCAATCACGCCTGGTCGCTGCTGATGCAACGGGAGGCGCAGCCGGGCGCCGCCGGCAGCGGCGATCCCCTCCCTCTCCAACTCCTGCGGCGGGCGGCAGCGGTCTTCGACGGCGAGAGATGTGGCGACGAGCAACGCCTCGACGTGCGGATCAGCCTGGCGCTCGCCGAGCTCCAGGCGGGCGATGCGACGGCGGCACGGCAGGCCCTCGCGGATGCAGACCGCCTCGGCGTCGGGATGACCCCCGACCAGCGGCTCTGGCGCTGCGAGATCGCGGCGCGCCTGGCCCGCGCCGGCGGCAGGCCCGATCTGGCCTTGCGGCTGTACGGCCGCCTGCGGCAGGAGGCGGTGAGCGCCCTCTCGCCGAACGGCCGCTGGCTGGCCGCCTATGGGCAGGCGCGTGCCTACCGCGAGCTCGGCAACGTCGAGGCTGCCCTGGCCGCCTACCGCGAGGCCGCGGCGTTGATCGACCAGCAGAGCCTCGACATCCCGATCTTCGAGGGGCGCGAGATGTTCGTCGCACTGCGCGAGGCGGGGACCCGCTCCTTCCTCGACCTGCTGGTACGGCGCGGGCGGGTGGACGAGGCCTTTGCTGTGGCGCGGCACGCCCGTTCGAGCGTGCTGCGCCAGCTCGAGCGCTCGGTCCGCCTTACCGGCCTCACGCCCGGCGAAAGAGCGCGCTGGGAGGCGGGCCTCGGTGAGTACCGCCGCCGGCGCGACCGGCTCGATCTCGAGGTCCGCATGGACTGGACCCTGGCCGCCGACGAGCTCGCCCATGCCCACGCCGCCAGGGCCGCCGCCCTGGCGCAGATGCAGGCGGCGATCGACTCCGCCTTTGCGGTCCTCGGTCGGGGCAGCGAGCCGCCACCGCCGCTGCGGCCGGGAGAGCTCGTCCTGGCGTACTACGACCTCGGCGCCGGGCAATGGGTGGGGTTCGCCGCGGGCGCCGGCATTGAAGCCGGGGCAAGGGTCGGCGAAACGGCAACCAACGCCGGCGCGGACGCGACGGTGGTCAGGATGATCACCTTCTCCCTGGAGCCGGGCACCCCGTTGCCGCCCGCCGCCGAGCTGTCGCGGCGCCTGCTGGCACCGTTCCAGGCCGAGCTGCGGCAGGCGCGGCGGGTGCGGGTGCTGCCGTTCGGCGCCCTCAGGTCCGTCGATTTCCATGCCCTGCCATTCGACGGCGACATCCTGCTCGCCAAGGTGCCGGTGGTCTACGGGCTCGATCTCGGCGCGCCGCCGGCTGCGCCGCCGCAAGCTGCCGGTCCACTGCGCGCGCTGGTGCTCGCCGATCCGCGCGGCGACCTGCCCGATGCGCGCGGCGAGGCCCGGGACATCCTGCGGGCGTTGCGTACCCGCGGCACCGGTTGGAGCGCCGAGATGTTGCCGCGGGATGCCGACGCGGGCGCCCTTTCCGAGCGGCTCGGCGGCTGCGATCTCTTTCATTACGCCGGCCACGCCGCGAGCGGCGGCGCCGGCGGTTGGGAGAGCATGCTGCTGCTCGCCCACGACACCAGCCTGACGCTGGCGGACCTGCTGGCCTTGCCCAGGGCGCCGTCCTGGGTGGTGCTCGCCGGCTGCGACACCGGGAGCCAGACGACCGCTTCGCCGGTCGAGGTCCCGAGCCTGGCGCACGCTTTTCTCCTCGCCGGGGCGCGCGGCGTGATCGCCGCGGTACGGCCGGTCGACGACCTCGCGGCGCGGGAGCTCTTCGCCGAGCTGTACCGGAGCTGGGCCGGGGAACCCGACCTCGCCGCCAGGCTGCGGCAGGCTCAGCTGCGCTTGCGGGCCGCCCGCTCCGCTGCCGGCTGGCAGAGCTTCCGTCTGTTCGAGCCTTGAGGCTCCGGCTGTCAAAAGCGCCCCCCCGAGCGCGAATGAACCTAATTGATGCCGGGCTCGACTCCGATGCGCGGCAATCGAAAAAAGGGGTGACACATGCAATTTCCTTCGCTGGGGATGAGAACCGTGCTCGCTCTGGGCATGGTGGCCTGCACCGCCTGCACGGCGATGCGTCTGGAACGGGACGGTTCGCTTGAACGTCCACGGGCAGCCGCTGCGGGGGCCTACGCGCAATGGCGCTTCATCGGCATTCGCCGTCCCGGGCTCGCCTCCTGCCCGGACGCCGGCTCCGCCTGGAAGGGCAGCCCGCTGCTGACCGTCGTCCGCCGTCCGGACGACAATGCCGCCGCGCGAGCGGCGATCGAGGAGCTCGAACGCTTCTGCGTCTACGAGCCCGCCGCGAGCCGGCTGCGGGCGGCCGCTCTCCTCGCCTCCGGCACCGAGCGGCCGGCCACCGGATCCGCCCGGGGAAACGCAGGAAAGGACCTCCCGCTCCCGCCGCCGCCGCGGGCGGGAGGCGACCTGGTCCAGATCGACCCGGACGTGGCGGCGCTGGCCGCCTCGAGCCTCACCGACAATTTGCCGGCAATGACCGCGCCTGTCCTCCAGCAGCAATTCGAGCGCGAGGCCGGCATGGTGGGAACCCTGCCGGTGGCGCCGCCGTCGCTCACTCGCCTGAGCTTCCTCGACACCCAGCCGACCGGCGTCGGGGTTCCCACCACGCCCGGCAAGTCCGGGCACGGCTATACGCTCGCCCACATCGGCGGCGAGCTGCTCTGCGGCAACCCGCCGGGGGCCGGCCCGAGCGACCGGCCTTGCGCGCAGATCGCCACCCAGCTCGCGATGCCCCGCTCGAGCTTCGATGCGCAGAGCCAGGACCTCTCCGCCCCCGACGACGGGTTGGGGGGGTACCTTGGCACGTTGACGGATCTGGCCCAGGCGATCACCGCCGCGGTCGAGAGCTGGAAGGAATGCCGGTCTCACCATCAGGAGGGGCGAGACTGCAGCGGCGCGGGCGAGCATCTGGTCCTCAACCTGTCGCTGGGCTGGGACGGCGAGAGGTTCGGCGGTCTGCAACCCAGGGTCAAGCAATTTCCGACGCCGGTGCAGGCGGTCCACGGCGCCCTCCGGCTCGCCGCCGCGCGAGGCGTCCTGGTGATCGCCGCGGCAGGCAACGTCAACGGCGGCACCCCCGACCAGGCAGGGCCGCTCCTGCCTGCCGCCTGGGACCGCAGACCTCGGGCGTCCAAGGAGCAGCCCGGGATCGCCGGGCCGCTGGTCTACGCCGTGGGCGCCGTCAAGGCGAACGGTCGGCCGTTGGGCAACATGCGGCCGAAGGCCATGCCGCCGCTTGCCGCGTTTGGCGATCACGCGGTGGTGGACGGCCTGCCGGCGATGACGGGGACGTCGGTGGCGGCCGCGGTGGTTTCGGCGACGGCGGCGGCGGTCTGGGACTACCAGCCGAGCCTCGATCGCAACCAGGTCATGGCTCTGGTGGCGAAGAGCGCTTCCCCGCTCGGCTACACCGCCGACTTCGGCTGGAGCCCGAGCGCCACCTCCACGCCCCCCGCCACGGGCCAGGTGAGGCTCTGCCCGGCTCTCGCCTTGGCTTGCACCGGCGCCTCGTGCGGCCCGGCCTGGGCGCCACCGCAAGATTGCGGCTCGGCCCTGAGCCCGGAGTTCCCCGCCCAGCTGGACACCGCCCAGGGTGACTTCCAGCCGCAACGAAACCTCGACGGCACGCAGTTCCAGACCATGCAGTTCACCCCGCCGGTGTGCACCCCCGCCACGATGCATTACACCGGCAGCCTCGACAGTCAATACCAGGTTCTCTGCCCCGACGAGAACTACCCGGGAGCGGCGGCCGAGCCCTGGGTCTATCCCCAACCCGAGATGGACCCCTGCCCGACCTGCACGATGTCGCAAAGCGTCGGCGGCAAGCAGCAGATGAGCGTCAGCGCCGCCTTCGTCCTCTCGGCGCAACACGCGCCGCCGGCGGGAGCGGAGAACGGGCGCCGGTCGAGCTTCGCCCGCAATGCCCGCAACGCCGGCAGCGTTTCCGGCGCGGCCGGCGCGGCCGGGCCGGCCGCTTCGCCGCCTGCCGTGCCGTGGACGCTGCGCTTGAAGATCCGTGATTCGTGGCAGCCATGCCCGACGGCGGCCACCCTGGAGCTCGTCGTGATCGCCGGGGGAGCGGCCGGCAAGCGGATCAGCTACGCGATCGACGGACCGCTCTGCCAAGGCTCCTCCCTCGAGCTCTCGGGGATCGCGGTGCCCGCCGGAGCTCGCATCGAATCGGCCTGGCTGACCTTCCTCGAAAACGGCCTGGCCGTGCGCAGTCAGCTCCTCGTGGCGCAGTAAATCCCTCTCCAGCACTCGCTTCCGCACCCCGGGGGACGTCGCTCCCCCGGGGTTTTCCCGACTCCAGGCCACCCAGTCGCACCTCTACGTGTCAGAAATCCGCGCCGGCGGACGAACTCCTGAAGTGATGCCAGCCGGCATCGAAAACCTTTCGCAAGGAAAGGTGGTGCGCCGTGCGCTTCTACGTTCTGACCCTGGGCATCCTTGCCGTGTGGCGCATCACCCACCTCTTCGCTGCCGAGGACGGACCGGGCGAGGTCCTGGCGCGGCTGCGGCGGCTGGCCGGAGATGGCTTCTGGGGCCGGCTCCTCGACTGCTTCTACTGCCTCAGCCTGTGGGCTGCGGCGCCCGTTGCCTGGCAGCTGGCTGGCGCAGTCCCCGGCGATGGTGGCGGCGGTTGGGGGTTCGCCGTTTTGCTGTGGCTGTCGCTCTCGGCGGGCGCCATCCTGATCGAACGGCTGACCCTGGCGCTTGCCGGCGGCGCGGTGCCAATGCCCGCCGATCACGAAGCGTCGCTTTTACCACCAACCAAGAAACCCGAGGAGGACCAGGGCCATGTCATGTTGCGGTAACCAACGCACCGCTTTCCGCCGCTCGCCGAACCAGGGTGCCGGCGGCGCCTCCAGCCAGCGCCTCTCCGGCCCGGTCGATTTCGCCTACTCCGGCGGCGGCCAGGTCACCGTCACCGGGCCGTACACCGGAGTGATCTATCGCTTCACCGGCCACGGGCAGCCCGTCCGCGTGCACGCCGCCGACGCGGCGTCGCTGGCATCCGTGCCCGGCCTCGCTCCCGTCCGGCGCTGACGGCCGGACGAGCTTTTTAACCTTCAACGGCAGATCGGAGAAACCATGAGCGTCATCGTAGTTCCCATCGACAGCTCCCAGATCCCGGCGCCAGACCGCAAGCAGCAGCGGGTCAGGGTCGCCATCCAGCAGGGCAGCACCATCAGGTCGCAGGTGGTACCGGTCGACGACGGCAAGGCCGAGGTCAGGCTCGACGTCGATCCGCAGCAGGCCGTCGCGATCGCGGTCGGACCGGAGAGCGCCTCCGACCAGGATGTCTTTCACCTCCAGACTCTCACCGCCACCGCTACCGCCAAGCAGTTGCAGGCCGGCAAGCAGCTCTCGCTGGCGCCGATCGTGGTGACCCCCGCCTGGTGGTCGCGCTGGCTCGGCTGGTGCCGCGAGTTCACGATCAGCGGGCGGCTTGCCTGCGCCGACGGCAGCCCGGTGCCGGGCGCCGAGGTGCGCGCCTATGACGTGGACTATTTCTGGTGGTGGTCGTCGCTCTCCCAGGTGGGTCCGGCAGCGATCACCGACGTTTCGGGACACTTCATCATCCGCTTCCGCTGGTGCTGCGGCTGGTGGCCGTGGTGGTGGTGGCGGCTGCGCGACTGGCGCCTCGAGCCGCTGCTGGTGGAGAAGATTCAACCAGTCCTCAGGCTCAATCCGGCGCTGCGGTTCCCGCTTCCCAGCCCGCGGGTGGCGCTCGATCTCGCCACCTCCAGCCCGCCGCCGCAGCGCGCCGGCGCTCCTCCCGTAGCGGCGGCGAAGCCGCAGTCCACGGCATCCCGGGCAGCCGTCGCACCGCCGCCGGCGTTCGATCGCCCGCTCGATCCCGCCGTCATCCCCGCCTTGCGCGACAAGCTGGTCGCCGCGCTGCCGCATGTGCCAGAGCTCGAGCGCCTGCGCATCTGGCCGTGGTGGCCGTGGACTCCCTGGTTCGATTGCACCCCCGACATCATCTTCCGCGCCACCCAGACCTGTGGCGGGCTGGCCAAGGTGATCCTTGACGAGACCATCTTCCAGACCCGTTGGGACATCCCCACTTCGCTCGACGTCAACCTGGTGGCCAACCAGGAGGCCTGCTGTCTGGCGCCGACGCCTCAGCCTCCCGCGGGCGACTGCTACGTCTTTTCCGGTGTCTGCGGCGACCCCGGCATCCCGGTGACCAGCATCGGCGCCAGCGGCGCCACCGCCGGGTTTGCCGACCCGGGCGCGTCCGACCGGCCGTTCGCCGAGGTGGTCAATCTGCAAGGCGAGTTCGGCAGCTCCTCGCAGGCCGACTACTACGGCATCGAATACTCGAGCCACGGCGCGAACAGCTGGCAGCCGGTGCCGGCGGCCGCGCTGCTGGACATCGAGCGGGGCTACTTCGATGCCAACCAGCCCTGGCCCCATCAGTGGTTCTACGTCGGGTTCCCGGTGACCACCGCCGGCGCCAAACAGGTCTACGAGAGCCGCCATCACTACGAGCTTCGCAATCCGGCCAACTGGGGCTCTGCCCTGAGCGGCCGCAGCTGGTTCTACAACGTGAATCTCATCGCTTCGCTGGAGACCTCCGGCTCCTTCGCCGACGGGGTCTATGACTTCCGGGTCGTCGGCTACCGCGCGCTGGCCGGCGGCGGTCCGGACCTGACCACCTACAAAGTGATGGACGGCTGCGGCGGCCGGCAGGACAACAACCTGCTGGCGTTGTGCATCGACAACCGGATCGCCGCGGCGGTCCCAGGGTCGATCCATCTCGACACCACGGAGCCCGACTGCGCCATCTCCGCGGTGCGCATCGGCGGCGGCGCCTTGTCCGCCTGCGGTTCACAGCAACTGCAACCGGGGGCCGCCCTCGAGATCGACTTCTTCGCCACCGATCCCGACGGCCACCTCGATCACTACGAGCTGGCGGTGCTCTTCGATCAGAGCTCGACCAGGAACCTGCTGGACGTCGGGGAGGTCGGCACCTCGTCGTGGACCGTGCACTCCGGCGGCCCCATCGGGCCCACCTACTCCCAGGCCGTCACCGCCGCGACGCGCCCCATCTGGAACGGCGGCAGCTTCACCCTGCACGTCGACGACGCCGCCAAGGTCTTCCCCAAGACCTGCTGCTACCTGCTCCTGTTGACGGCTTACAAGCGCAATATCGTCGGCTGTGCCGGCGACTATCCGTACTACAACCAGGCCAGCTACTCCTTCACCGTCATCGTCTAGCTCCCGGCCACCTACCTCCCGGCCGGAGCCGCTTCGTCTCGAAGCGGCTCCGGCAATCGGGCGGATTTCCAGAACCTGCTCATGCCGAGCGCACGCGGGCCTTCATGGTAGGGTTTGGGCCGCCATGCGAAACCACGCCGCCGCCGTCGTGTTCCTCCTCCTGGCGACGATCGCCGCACCCCCGCCGGCCGGAGCATCCGCGCCACCCGGAGCATCCGCGCCAGGCGCGTCGTCGTCCGCACCGCAGCCGCAGACCCATCGCCTCGAGGCGACGCCGGCGACCGTCGCCTACGGCTATTACTGGTCCGCGGCGAAGCCGGCGCTGCGCATCGCCTCGGGCGACGTCGTCGACGTCGACACGCTGTTGACCAACACCCCCGCCGGCCTGCAGCGCGCCGGCGTCGCCGAGGATCGGATCCAGGGCTCGCTCAAAGCCATCGTCGCCGGCGTTACCGGCGAGCGCAAGGGACCGGGCGGGCACATCCTCACCGGCCCGGTCTACGTCGAGGGCGCACAGCCGGGCGACGTGCTCGAGGTGAAGATCCTGGCGATCGATCTCGCCATCGACTACGGCTACAACGGTTGTGCCGGCTTCCTGCCGGAGAACTGCGATCGCGCGGTCGCCACGCGCATCATCCCGCTCGACGCGGCGACCATGACCGCGGACTTCGCGCCGGGGATCGTCATCCCGCTGCGGCCGTTCTTCGGCAGCATGGGCGTGCGCCGGCGCCGGAGCTCGGCCGGGTCAGCAGCAACCCGCCGGGACGGCACGCCGGCAATCTCGACAACCGCGAGCTGGTCGCCGGCACGACGCTGTTCATCCCCGTGTTCACGCCGGGCGCGCTGTTCGAGATCGGCGACGGCCACGCCGCGCAGGGTGACGGCGAGGTCGATCAGACGGCCATCGAGACCTCGCTGCGCGGGCGGATCCAGCTTACCGTGCGCAAGGACCTGCATCTGGATTGGCCGCGCGCCGAGACGCCGACCGACTACATCAGCATGGCGACCGATCCGGACCTCGCCGTCGCCACCAGGATCGCCGTCCAGCAGATGATCGATTTCGTCGCCTCGACGACGAAGCTGACCAGGCACCAGGCCTACCAGCTGGTGAGCATCGCCGGCAACGTCGCGGTGACGCAGCTGGTGGACAAGCCGAACCTCGGAGTCCACGTTCGACTGCCGAAGAGCATCCTGGACGGCGCGCGCCGCTGAGCCGGCCCCCCCGCCGCGGCCGGCGCCTATTCATGCGCTTGCCGATGTAAGTACCTGCTTGTGCTTCGGGCTCGGCCCGTGGCAAGATGCCCGCCTCTGCCGCTCGCGGATGAAGCTCTCGACGCCGCACCCGCGGCCCCCTAAAGAGACGGAACCAAATCGGAGGACCTATGCAACTGCCAAAGCTCGTGCCCTGCCTGGCCGCAACCGCCATCGCCGCGCTGCTCGCGGCGCCGGCCCGTGCCGACATCTGTATCGCGCATCACCCGCTGTACGTCGAAGGCACCCTGCAGATCGATTACGACTCCGGCTGCAGCGGCCACGACGAGCCCGAGATCGATCCGCTCTCGAGCCTGCCGGGCTCGGGCCAGGAAGCGACCTGGACGGTGGTGCTGCCGGCCGACGGTACGGTGCCGGTGTCGGCGGTGGGCCCGACCTTTTGGTTCGGCGGCCCCGTCAGCGACGCGAACAGCCTGTTCGGACAGGCCTTTGTCGAGCTGCAGTTCTATCCCGACTCGATGGTGACCCGCTGCACCAAGGGCGGCGGCTTCGCCGTCGACAACGTGCCGAACACCTTTACCGCCTGCTCGCCGGTGTTCAGCGTGGTGCCTGGCAAGAAGCCCGGCCATTTCATCGAGAAGGCGGCCTTCAACGCCATGCTCACCGACAGCTCGGCGCCCAAGAAGCCGCTCGTCATGCATGCCGGCGACACCGTCACCATCCATTGGTACATCACTTCGGCGGCCGACGGCTGGCACGTCACCGTGGTCGACCTGACCACCGGCCACGAGGGCACCATCGTCCTCAACTCGGCGACCGATGGCCCCCTGATGCCCGCGTACAACACGCAGGCGCTCGGCAACGCGCTGGCCTGGGGCATCGTCGACGACGCGCCGATCGCCTTCGTGTGGGAGATCGGCCACACCTCGATCTTCAGCAGCTCGGCCGGCGCGGTCTGCTCCCCGGGCGACTCCGACTGCGGCTCCTATGACGCCGCGACCTGGGGCGGCATCTCGCCGATCCAGATCCAGAGCGTGACCTTCGCCGACGGTTCCACCTCGAAGCACTGGGCGGTGGTCAGCGACCAGGGCGGTAAGGCCGAGGTGCTGCTGACCTGCGCCACCTACGGCGGGCCATTCTGCATCTACCCGTGGTACTCGGAGGGCTCGGAGGGCTTCCACTACGGCGTGGACTTCCCGGACAGCACCAGGAACTTCGGCAAGGCCAACCAGTTCACCCAGACCCTCCAGTGCGGCGGGCCGAACGGGACCGACACCACCTACTGCGCGACGGTCATCAGGTAACGCCCCCACAGGACCTACACCCCCCAAAAAAACGAACCCCGGCGGCTGGCGCCGGGGTTCGTCTCATCGCAACCTGCTGGATTACCGGGTCTGAACGCAACCCGAGCTGGCGTTCGACCACTCGTCCTGGTAGCCGAAGCCGCCCGAGAGGAACGGATTGGGCGACCAGGCGCACTGGTCGTCGAGCTCTTCGCCGGTCCGGGTGTTCCACCAGCCGGTGCCCAGCGGGTCGGTCACGGCCTCGCGGGTCTCGTGGCAAACGAAGTGATCCTCGTTCTGTGCCGCCGTCCAGCCCGTCCACTGGCAGCCGCTGCAGCTCGGATAGGGCTCGATGGCGTACTTGACCGCGGTGGAGCCGCTGCCGTAGGAGCTGTGGTAGGCGCAGTAGGCCAGGTTCGGGCCGCCGCAGGAATCTTCGCCGCTGTCGGACGAGTAGGAGGTGCTGGGGATCACGACCTCGTAGACGGCGCTGGCGTCGAAGGTGTGGGTGGTCAGGTACTTCTTCACCTCGGACTGGACCGAGGCGTCGGTGACGTTGGTCGGCGGGGTCGAGGTGTCGAACATGTCGGCCGAGCCGGCGGCGAGGTTGGACAGCTGGATCAGCTGATGGCTGCCGCTCACGATCTGGTAGTACTGAGTGATGACGTTGTACTCGCCGTTGGTGCCGTACTGATTGCGGAAAGCCTGTATGGCCTGGGCGTACGCGAAGTCGGGAGAGCTGGGGTTCTGGAAGGTCGGTCCCCAGAAGATCAGGACCACGTGGGCGGCCAGGATCACGGGTCCGCCCTGGTAGGTCGGGTTGTTGCCACGCGCCAGGATGCCCATGTTGCCGCTGGACGGATTGTAGCGCTCGGCGAACACCTCACGCGTCGGGAACTTGTGGATCGGGCCCGAGCCCTCGGGTCTCACGGCGAGCTCCTGGGCCGCGAGGCCGGCGGCGAACGACGCCAAGAACAGCGCTGCAAATGCCTTTTTCATCTACCTCTCTCCTTTCGTCCCCTGGCAGGGGACTGTCAAGATGGGACTACGTGATTCAGGCCATCATCCAGCATGCACGAAGACCATGACATGCAATGATGCTTGCAGAGAACTCGGGGCGATCGATCAACCGGCGATCCCTTGATACAATCCATGGTGCACATACTGGGGTTTCCCGCGACAAGCTGGCGCAAAGAGGCTGTAACCAGGCCCGAGTCAAAAGGGTGCGGGGCACCCTTCCCCCGAGCCTGGGCGCCTGCGGGATCGACGGCGGCCCCGGCGGGCGTTTGCGCCGGAGCCCGGTGGTAGGAGCTCCGCCGCATGCGGCGCTATCTCCTCGGCAAAGCGGTTGGCGATTACGCGCGCCAAGCGGCGCTCGACGGCCTACCGGCGCCTGGGCACCGCCGCCGGCATCTTGAGGAAGAAAGGATCGATGTTGGCCAGGGTCCGGCCGGCGACTGCCCCGTTTGCCGGAAAGGCTCCGAAGAAGAAGTTGCCGACCGCTTTCAGCTGCTGGTAGTCGCCGAGCACTCGCTGGCGTCGGTTACCGTTGTCCTGTGCCGGCGACAGGAAGCTCACGAGAGCGCGATCGACCCAGGTGCCGCCGTGGTCGGTGCTTTGCGCGAGATGGACCGTGAAGCGAGGAAATCCGCGGACGAACCCGTCAAAGGTGTCGTAGAGCAGTCCGACGGTGCCATTGTCGGCAACGGCGAGCGCGGGGAGCGCCGCCTGCGTGTTGCCTGAGACCAGACGGGACGACACGACCTGCAGTCCCTTGCCTCCCGCGGCCGACAGCCGGGTGACCTCCAGGCGGTTGAAGCCGGTGCGCTGGTCGCGGTTGTGGTACGCATAGAAGACGTCGCCGGTCACCGGGTCCACGGCGACAGCGAGCGAACCGCCGAGCAAGGCGTTGACGGTGCCGAACTTCTCCATGTGATCGTGGCAGGGCGTGGGTGCTTGATTGGGGTCGTCGGGGCGCCCTTCGTCCGATTGGTGACGCGCCACCAGGATCCCGTCGGCACTACCATTCAGGTTCCAGGTCCGCCCATGATCGGTCGAGCGCGACAGCCGAAAGTCGACATTCCGCGCGCAATTCACCGCATCGAGGCTCACGTTGTCCTGCCAGGCGGCGTACACGTAGCCTGTCGCGGGGGCGGCGGCAAGGCGGATGGCGGCGCTCGCGATCTCGCCGGTGCCTGCCGCGGTGCTCACGATCGTGTCGTCGACGGCATTGAAGAACGGCGGCACGCTCTGGTCGGTGACCGCCACATGATTGGCCGGGAGGCTCTCGCCATAGTCGGTGTAGCCGACGTAGACGAGGTCGCCGGTGCCGCGAGAGGCGATCAGCCACGGTTGATCCGAGAACACCGAGTGATTGGTTGTCGCCGTGCCGCTGCCGCTCACCGGCCATTGCCATGCCGCCAACGACGCCGGGGTAGTGGAAGCGCCGGTCCAGATCGGTTCGTCCGCGGTGCCGATGCCAAGGATGGCGCCGAAAAGCACCTCGCCACTGTCGCGGAAGTCGATCGTCTGGTCGCAAGGACAGCCCACCGCTTCCGGCGCTCCCGGAGGCGCCGGGATGGAAAAGCGCTTCGCCCAGGTCGCGCCGCCATCGGCCGATACCCAGATCGGCGCCGTGGTGCCCCAACCGCCGGAAAACGCGGTGATCGCGATCGAATCGGGGTTCATGGGATCGATGGCGATCGAGGTCTCGCCGTCAGGGAAGGTGTCGCTGCCTGCCAACCCGGCGGCCACGACCAGGTCCACGATCAGCGCACCAGGCACCGCCAGGCGCGGGCCAGGTGGCCGGGCGATCTCCTCGGGCAGCAGCGGTCGCTGGTAGGGAGTCAGATCGGGGCCACCGTCACCGGGTGGTTCCACGGCGACAAGCGTTCTCCCGTGAAACCACGACGATCCCGCGGTCGCGAAGATCGCGGCATATGTCCGCAGTAGGTGCACGGGGTATTCCTCCTGCTGAATGCAGCTTGGCCGAGCATAGCCAGGAGACGCCGCCGGCGCAAGCCATATCGTTGGCTGTCCGCGGCAGCGAATGGATGCGAAGCGCGCCGAGTGAAAATCCGCGCCTCAGATGATGACCATCAGGTCTAGTGCGGGCAGACCACCTCGCCAGTCGGGCAGAAGCGCAGGCTGCAGTTCTGAAAGGCGGTGAACGCCACCGGCGGGCTCTCCCGCCCGGCGGTCAGGAGGACCAAGGATTCCTTGCTCAGCAGGAGCTTCTTCGTCCGGATTCTCTTCATCGGTTCTCTCCTTGGAAAAGCGGCCGGTCCTTCGTTCGCAGATCAGCTGCGGATGCACTTATCAAAGAGAGTGCGCACGCCGGTGGCGACGGTGACGCCGACGCGGAATCGTGTGACGGCCTGCCCCTCGCGGCCTATGGCGCGTCCGGAGCCTACGGCGAGGTCGGCGGTGCGGGCGCGGATGCGGCTGCGGACCCGGCGCCGCCACCGGTCTCGATTTCCAGGAAGTAGGTACCGGCGGGATCGCTGCGGCCGGCGCGGAGGCCCTCGAGGCGGATCTCGTAGCGGCCCGCCGGCAGCAGGCGCTGGCGGATGCCGACCATCACCAGCCGGGATGCGGGGTCGAGATGCAGGCCGCCGCCGCTCCAGATCACGCCGCCGGTGCGGCGGTCGCGGATTTCCAGGCGGTACTCCGGGAACGAGCCGCCTGGGCGCGGCTCGATGGCGAGCAGCACCAGCCGCCGCGGTGCGGGATCGAGCCGGACCTTGTCGCTGCCGCCGCGTAACGCCCCGGCCTGCAGGGTCACGAGCGGTGGATCGAGCAGGACGTCGTCGTCGCCTGCGTTCGCGGACGTCGCGCCCTCCGGGGCGCTCGCGGGCGGTGCCGGCGCCGGCCGCCGCAACTCGCTGCGCAGGGCATCCCGCTCCAGGCGCAGCCGATGCGCCACGCCGGCCTGACGGTTCAGCGCGCCGCCCAGACCGAGCGCCACCACCAGCAGCAGCGAAGCGGCGACCGCCGACCAGCGCGGCCAGCCCACCGTAAGGCGCGTACCGAAGACCGCCGGGGCATGCACCGGGCGCGAACCCTTAGCCAACCGAGTCGCCGGAGCCGCCGGGATCGCAGCCACCGCGGCACGGGCTGGCGCGATCATCTCCTCGAGCCAGTCCTTCGAGCTCGGGGTCGGCCCCGGCGCCGACGGTTCCGTGCACCGCCGCGCACCAGCGCGCCGCCGGCGCCAGGCTCTCGGGCGCCACCGAGCCGACGCGCGGCGCCGCGGCGAGACGGCCGGCCCCGAGCCAGATGCCGAAGCCGCAGCGCAGGGACAGCGGGCCGATCGCGGCATCGCCGGTCAATGCCCAGTCCTCGCCGCCGAGTAGCGGGTTGGTATCGGCGGGCACCACGAATAGCCGCTCGCGGTCGCCCGCGTCGCGCTCGATCACCAGCCATTCGACGGCAAAGGCCGCGGCCTCGCGCAGCACGAAGAGGTCTCCGGGAGCCGGCTCCCCACCACCCTCCCGGTCGAGAGCGCCGGCGGCCCTGCCGGCGGCGGCCGCCGCCGCGCGCGCCAGCCGCTCACGCCGGGCGGCGATCGATTCGGCGGTCATCGTCCGCTCGCGGCGTTCGTGCCGCCGGTCCGGCACTCCTGCACCAGCAGCCCCAGAGTCTGGTACAGCTCGGGCAGCCGTTCGCGCGGAATGCCTAGCAGGCGCGCCACCTTGCGATGCGACAGCGCCGCCTCGCCCATGGCGTCGTCGCATCCGGGGTGAGGCGCGCCGCCGGCGCTCTCGTCGCTCTTGGTGCTCTCAGCGCTCTCGGTGCCCTCGGTGCTCTCATCGTTGCGCGCGGCGCGGGCGCTCAGGAATTCCCAGAGCCGCGCCAGGTAGTCACGGGTCCTGGCGTCGGTGTCGAGGCGTCCGACGGCGGCCGCGACGCCGCAGGTCAGGCTGGCGAAGCTCGCCTGCCGTTCGAGATCGCGGTCCGGGCGCTCGGCCGGCAGCTCGGAGCTGCTGCCGGCGCCACGGCCGGCGGCGAGCGTGCCGTTCTGCAGCAGCAAGGCGGCCCAGCGTGAGCGGACGTCGCGCTTCAGGGGATCGATCAGATCCTTGAAGCGGAAGCGCCGAATGCCGTGGCGGCGCAGGTCGGACAGGCAATGGCTCAAACGCTCGGCGACCTCCTCCAGCCCGCGGCCGGGGGCGGTGACGAGGTCGGGCAGCAGCCCGTCGTTCCATCGTTGCGCCAGCGCCTGCACCTCCATCCTGGGCACCACGGCCGGCGTGACCGCGCCGGCGCTGGCCGCGGTGAAAGCCAGGACGGTGTCATTGCGCACTCGCGGATCCCCGCCGATCACCGCGAGCTCGCCGCGCCCCAGGGCCGCCCGCACCGCCGCGCGGGTGACCGCGAAGATCCGGTAGCCCAGCGGATCGTGTTTCTTCTGCTGCTCGTGCAGGAAATGGCGGATGCCAAGCTGTACCAGGCCCTCCACGTCGGGCTTGATGCGCAGCTGCGCAGCCAGGCTGCGGAAGCGATCCACGAAGATGAAGGTATAGCAGCCTGCGGCCAGATCTTCCAGCGCGTCGGCCCGATCCACGGCTCCGGCCACGGCCGGGCCGCCACCGGCGGACGGCTCCCTGGCCTGCTCCCACCTGCACCAGCCATAGACTCCGAGATAGCTCGGTGGGCTGCTCCATAACCCGCGCCGCCGCAGCTCCGCCCGCAGCGCGATGCGCAAGGCCTCCCACACCGCGGTGAAGACCTCGCCATCCAGCGGCTCGCCACCGCCGGTCAGCATCCGGATGAACTCGGTGAACAACCTTGCTCGACTCTCCCCCTCCTTGGGTGCTAACGGCGCGATCGGCGCGATTGGCCGCCGCCCACCGTCCACCGCCTGCCACCGGCCGCCCACCATCACCGCCAGTCGCCAAAGAGCTCGAAGCCGGCCCAGAAGAAGGGCGCCGGATCATCTTCGCCGCCGCCGGCCGCCCACCCGGCGGCGCCGCCATGGAGCAGCTCGAGCTGCGCCTGCCGCAGCGCTTCGTCCTTGGGGGTTCCGGCGCGCAAAGCCCGGTAGAAGCTGACCATCAGCGGCGCGGTCATGCGGTCGGAGACTTTCCATAGCGACGCCATCACCGCCCGCGCGCCGGCGTACTGGAAGGCGCGGGTCAGCCCCAGCAGACCTTCCCCGTCCACCTCCTTGCCCAGCGCCGACTCGCACCCCGAGAGCACCACCAGGTCGGCGTCGAGCCGCACCGTGTCGAAGATCTCCCAGGCCTGCAGCAGGCCGTTCTCGCCGCCGCGCGTGAAGCGTTCGGGAATGGCGAGCACCACCGCCGAGTCGAGCGGCGAGCGCTCGTCCAGCGTGGTGTGGGTGGCGAAATGGAGATAGCGGACCTGCCGCCCGACCGTCTTGGCGCGCTCCTCGGTCGCCGCGGCGCCCAGGTAGACCCGGGAGGCGCCCGGGAAGAGGTTGGCGATGCCAGCCACCTCCTGGCGCGAGTACGGCAGCCGCTCGAATGACCAGCCGCGCTCGAGCGCCGAGCGCAGGCCGCCGTCGCCGGCCTGCCGCGGCGTGGGCGCTTGCAGCCATGAGGGGACCTGCGGATCGGCAAACGCCACCAGCGACACGGCGCCGCGCGGCGTGCCGGCGGCGCGCGGCATCGCCTCGGGCCGCTGGCGTCTCAACTCGTCGTAGACCGTGGCCGACACCGCGACGTGGATTGGCTTCCACTCCGCCACGTACTCCCAACCCCGCCCCGCCGTCGCCGGCAGATCGCGGACCAGGGCGGCCCACGGCAGCAGGTCGAGGATCCCGTCGGGGCTCACCAGCAGCCGGCCTCCCACCGCGATCCGCCGTTCCGCCGGCCGCAGCAGGATGCGGTAGAGCGCGCGCGCCGCGCGCAGCAGCTCGGCACGGCGGGCGCCGGCAAGGCTTGAGGAGCCCCGCGCCTCGCCGATGAGCCAGCGCAGCTCGGTAACCCGCCGCCGCAGCTCGGCCTCGCCGGCGGGCAGCCGGTGGACCTCGAGCGGGCCGGCCCGCGACACCACGAACAGGGTGCTGCCACGCTCCCCCACGCTGTAGGAGAGCATCACGGTCTCCGGATCGAGCGCCCGCCGCACCCCCGAGACGTCGAGCGGCACCGGGTGCACCAGCGCGACATAGTGCGGGTTGGCCTGACGGAGGCGAGCGACGATCTCGTCGTGGCGCCGGTGCAGCTCGGCCAGCCGACCGCGGAGATGGGATAGCTGAGCGGCCTCGCCCAGGCGGTCGAGCTGCAGCAGCCGGAGCCCGGCGGCGTCGACCGCCGCCGCGGCGCTCCGCTCCTCGCGGCGCAGCGCCGGCGGGACGTCGCGTGCGAAACCGGGGTCGCGCTCCGCGAGCTGGGCGAGCAGCGCCTGGCCGCGCGAGCGCTCCACGAGGCCGAGGGCGGCCTGCGGCCGGCGGCGGTCGACGGCAAGCTCGATGGCGTCGCGATAGAAGGCCTGGTGGCGGGCGCGGTACGCGGCCTGCAGCTCGCGCGAGCCGCCCAGCTTGCGGATCTGTTCCTCGAGCATCGCGATGGCGCGTTCGAAATAGCGCGCTGCGGCGGCCGGACGCCGCCGGCGCTCCAGGGTTCCCAGCGCGTGCAGGACGTCCGCCACCTCGTAGGCGCCGTAGCCCTGCCGCTCCTGCAGGGCGAGGGCCTGCCGGAAGAGTCTGACGGCGCGGTCCTGCTCTCCCCGCTGGCGCGCCACCTCGCCTTGAACCGCCAGGATGCTGGACAGCAGGCGGAAGGCGTCGCCCTCGCCGGTGCCCCCGACCAGCTTGGCGGCGCGGCCGGCTGCACCCCAGGCGGCGTCGAGGCGGTGGCGCGCCAGCTCCGCCTCGGCCAGCGTCTTGAGATTGCCGGCCGCCACCGGATTGCCGGGGGCCAGCCGCTCCTGGATGGCGACGGCGCGGGCGCACAGCTCCGCCGCGCGATCCGGCGCACCCCGACGCAGCGTCAGCTCGCCGAGGTCGCCCATCGCCAGCGCCTCGCGCATGCCGCCGGGCGCGGTGCGCGCCAGGATGTTCAGCTCCCGCTCGAGCAGACCCGCGGCCAGCTCGAGGTCGCCCTGGTCCTCGACCACCAGGGCGAGCTGGCCGAGGCCGGTCGCCAGCGACAGGCTGCCGGGCTGCAACCGCTCGCGCACCGCCACCGCCTGCTCCATGCAGCTTCTGGCGGCGCCCAGCAGGCCGCGGTCCGAGGCCACCCACCCCAGATTGAGCAGCACGTTGGTGCGACCCAGGTTGGCCGGGGCGAGGCGGTTCCAGATCGCCAGCGACTGCTCGTACCAACCCTGCGCCGGGCCGAGATCGCCACGCCGGCGGGCGACGGTGCCCAGGCGGTTCAGGATCTCGGCGGTAGTGAGGTCCGCCGCGGCCGTGGCGTGCCGCGCCAGCGCGAGCCGCAGCAGGCGCAGTGCCTGGTCCGGGTCGCCGCGGTCGCGCGCCACGCTGCCCAGGACCATGAGCGGCGCGGCCTCGAGGCCCGGCGCGGCCAGCCGCCGCGCGATCCCCAGCGCACGGCCGGCGAGGGCCGCGGCGCGATCGAAATCGCCGCGCGCCAGGGCCGGACCAGCCAGGAGGACGAGGACGGCGGCCAGCTCGGGGCTGCCGGGAGCGAGCCTCTCGCGCAGCGCGAGGCACCGCCCCCACGCCGCCTCCGCCGCCGCCTCCTGGCCGCTGGCCAGCGCCACGGCACCGCGGTCCTGCTCGGCCTGCGCCAGCTCCAGGCTCTCGCCCCAGGCCGCGGCGGCGGCCTGCCGCGCCTCGCCGGCGAGAGCTGCTGCCGCCGCCAGCTCGGAGCGGTCCGCCAGCGCGCCGGCCATGCCACGCAAGACGGCCACCCGGGCGCGAGCGCCGTGCGCCAGGCGCAGCGCCAGCTCGTAGTCGGCGCCGGCGCGCGCGGCCTGCCCGGTGGCGGTGCGGTCGCGGCCCGCCTGCAGCAGCAGCCAGCAACGCGCCGCGGGTGATCGCGAGGCCCAGCGGCTGCCGGACAGCGCTTCCCAGCCGAACGCGGCGGCGGCAAGCCCGCCGTCCGGGCCGCCGGCCTGAATCTCCGGCTGCGCCGTGCCGCAGTCGATGCCGCCGGCGTCGCGCGCGGCGGCCTCGCCTGCGACTGCCGGGGTCGCACGCGAGGCGCTCGCCGCCGCAGTCTTGGCGGACGCGGCGCCGCCGGCTGCGGGCGGTCGCTCCTCGAGGGCCAGCGCCGACCGCGCCCGCGCCGCCAGGGCCGGAGGCATCCACGGCATGACCCGAACCTCCCAGGCACCGCCTGCCACGGCGAGCTCCAGCCGCCTGCCCTGCCGCTCGACGGCAAGCCGCAGCTCGCCACGCGGCGCCTGCTCGGCGGCCAGCCAGAGCCAGTCGAAGATGGACGCGATGTCGCCCGCCGCCGGGAGGGATGGCTCGCCGCTCGCGCGCCGCCAGCCCACCACCAGGTCGCCGGCCACCAGCCCCGCCGCCGCCAGGGATGATCCCGGCTCGACCTGCGCCACCAGCACCCCGCCGCGCGGTGCCGCGCCGGCCTCGCCGGCCAGCCGGTCATCCTCCGGCGGTACCCCGGGCGAGCGCAGGGATGCGGCCAGCGCCGCAAGCAGCGCCAGCGGCGCCAGCGGCGCCAGCCGCACCATCGCGGCCGACGCGCGGCGGGAGCCCGGTCGCCGGGTCGCCTCGCCTACCACCGGCCCACCCGGCATAGACGCTTGGAGATCATCTTGATCCAAATTGTAAACCATCAAACGAAGAATGCAAATCCAGTCAATCTGTTGCAAATATTTACGCAAACGATCGGACGAAGAGGAGCCTCTCACCTATCCGGCTGGCGACCTCGGCCCCCCTTCTCTCTGGCCGCGGCTCAGGCTGCTGCCGTGTCCTTCAGGTCCGGGCCGGCAGACCGGCCGCAGGACTTTCCGCCAGATCTCCAACATCATGGGTTTGAACTTGACCGGCTTTGCGGTCTCCTCGTCCCCCGCGGGGGGAACGCCGGCAAGCCCTCCGGCGACGCCGGCAACTCCTGCGGGCCCTGCCTCGTCAGGGACTTCCGGGAGCTCCACCACGCCGGCACCAGTGGCCGCTCCCGCGGCAGCACCCGGCGCTCCTTGAGGAGCCCGGCGACCATCCGACCACTGTGACAGGCCGCCCTCGGGGGAGCGCTACGCTGGCGCGCCCAATGCCCGCCTGATGCACGCTTGCGCGCCGGGCAGCTGCCGGTACTCGATGCAGCGCAGGAGCTGGAACTCTCGCAGCGCAGCGAGGTCGCGCTGGAGCGCGGCAAACGACGCGGTGGTCTCATCCGGCGCTCCGCATGGCACGTGGCGAAATTCGCCGGCAACGGGGGCAGGCGGCAGACGCTCGGCGGCCGCGACACGCAGCAGGTCCGCCGTGGTGGGGTCGTACCCGTCCGGGGGCGGTAGGGCGATCGGATCTACCAGGGCGAGCGGTACGCCCAGCGCCGCCGCGCGAGCGGCCAGCACCGACCGCTGGTTGGCGGTGATCAAGAGGTCATGGCGGGCGACCTCGTCCTCGAGCGCTCCGTACCGGAGGTCCTCCGCGATCACGCGCGCTTGACGAAGAAATGGCAGCGTGCGATCGAGCGGACTCAGGACGCTGACCTCGACGCCGAGCCGGGAGAGGCCAAGGAACGCCACGCGTTCGGCCGCCTGGAATTGAGGAAAGGAATGCATCCAGGGCGCGGCCACCCACAACCAGCGGCGGTGTCGGCGACGGCGGCTTGGCGCCCCGACGCCAGCCGAGAACAAGGTTTGGCCCTCGCGGAGCGCGTGACTGTAGGTGAAGGGCCGCGGCAGAATGACCGACACGTCCGGCGGAATTGGGCTGACGAAGGAGTCGCCGCATGGATCCAGCACCATGATGCGGATGCCCGCCGCCTTCCACGATGCCAGGAGATGGGGCATCAGCTCCGGGAACTTCGGATACTGGAAGAAGGCGCGAAAGCTCGCCAGAACGATCAGGGCAGGAGCCGGCTCCAACCTGCGCGCCGCCACGGGGGGACCGCTCCGGCCGCGCTCCTTGCCGAAGAGCGCAAATCCTCCCAGGCTCTGGAGGAGTGCGTCGACGCGTGGATGTGGATCCCAGGCGCGCAGGAGCTCAGCGTAGCTGATCAGGAGGTATCCCCTGGGCAGGCTCCGCGCGAGCCGGACGAGCGCGGTGAGCTCGCCGATGCTCCCCGCCATGATGTGCGTGCTGGTCGACGGGAAGACCAGCAGCGCCCATGGCTGTCCACGCGAGCCGCCGGGTCGTGGCCGCACCATACGCCTGTCGCGGAGCGGCCGGCTGCCGTTCTCGCCAGGGCTAGCTCTCATCGCCGGTCACCCAGAGGCCCTGCCCCCGGCGAGGATGACTGCCTTCGGGCAGGGGTGCATTGCCGGCGGCTCGGACCCGATGCCAAGTTGGGGACGGACGGCTCGGCGAGTGGCGCAATCGGCGCCGCCCTGCGAGCGGACCGCCGTGAAGGCCATCCAAGTGAGGAAGTATACTGCCACTCATGGTAATTGACGAGAAGCGCGCCAGGAGGAAAACCGCATGAGCAGCGTGTGGCAGGACCTACGCTACGGCGCGCGCTTTCTCCGGCGCCATCCGAGCGTCACCACACTGGCGCTACTCACCTTGAGCCTCTGCATCGGTGCCAACACGGCGATCTTCAGCGTCATCAACGGGGTGCTCCTCGAGCCCCTCCCTTTCCCGCGGCCGGAGCAGCTCACGGTGGTGATCGAGAGCGCGCCCAAGCTGGGGTTCCCCGAAATGGGCGGCTCGCCTCCGAACTTCAACGACTGGCGCTCGCGGAATCAGGTTTTTTCCAGCCTCGCGGCGTTCCGGCGGCGACGCTTCACGCTGACCGGCAGCGGCGGCGAGCCGCAGGCGCTCGCCGGGGCGGCAGTGACTGGTGACTTCTTCCGTACCCTGGGCGTGCCAGCTCTCGCCGGACGATTGGTCGGGCCGGAGGACGACCGGCCGGGCGCCGAAAAGGTCGCGGTCATGGGCGCCGGTCTCTGGCACCAACGCTTCGGGGGCGATCCGGGGATCGTCCAGCGCCGGATCACCATCGACGGCAGCTCCTATACGGTGGTCGGCGTCGCGCCGCTCACGCTGCAGTATCCGGGCAAGAGCCAGCTCTGGGTGCCGCTCGCCCTCGACTACGCCAAGGAGCGCCGCGGCGCTCACTATCTCGGCGTGCTCGGGCGCCTCGAGCCGGGGGTGAGCCTCGCGCGCGCCAAGGAGGAGATGTCCGCGATCGCCGCGCGGCTCGAGCGGCAATACCCTGCCGAGGACACGGGGTGGGGCGTCGTCCTCATGCGCCTGCAGGACCTGACGGTCGAGGACATCCGTCCCGCGCTCGACATGCTGCAGCTCGCGGTCTGGGTGGTGCTGCTGATCGGCTGCGTCAACGTGGCCAACCTGCTGCTTGCCAGGATGATCTCCCGCGAGGGCGAGATCGCCGTCCGTGCCGCGCTGGGAGCGGGGCGGCGGCGCCTAGTGTTGCAGATCGCCGCCGAGAGCATGATCCTCTTCCTTGCCGGCGGCGCGCTCGGGTTGCTTGTCGCCTGGTGGGGAACGCGGTCGCTGGTCGCTCTCGATCCTGACGTGTTTCCGCGCACCGAAGCGATCGGCATCGATGCGCGGGTCCTCGCTTACACCCTGGTGGTCTCGGTCGTGACGGGAGCTCTGTGCGGTCTGGTGCCGGCGCTGGCGTCGACCGGCAGGAATCTCTATGGCTCGCTGCGGACAGGGTCGCGGGCGATGATGGGTGGCCGGCGTGGTCCGCGGGCGCGCCGGATCCTGGTGCCTGGCGAGCTGGCGCTGGCACTGACCCTGCTGGTCGGCGCGGGCCTGCTCATCCAGAGTTTCAGGCGGCTGCAGGCGGTCGATGTCGGGTTCCAGCCGCGCGGCGTGATCACCGCCAGGCTCTCCCTGCCCGCGTCGAGATATCCCGAGCCCGCGCTCCAGGCGGCATTCGTCCAGCGAGTGTTGCAGCGCATCGGCGCGCTGCCGGGGGTAGTGCAAGCGGCCGCGATCGATGCGCTGCCGCTCGCCCAGGGCGGTCAATTCGTCGAGGTCACGGCCGAAGGGAGCCCCCGCGCGCCAGGCGAGGACCACAGCGGCCATGGCAGCCTCGTCTCCCCGGACTACTTCGCCGCGATGAGGATCCCGCTCTTGGAGGGCCGGAGCTTCAGCGAACGGGATGACCTCGAGAGTCTGCCGGTGACGATTGTCAGCCGTTTCACCGCGGCCCGGCTGTGGCCCGGACAGGACCCGGTGGGCCGGCGCGTCACCTTCGGACGCCTGCCGACCAGGCCGGACGCGCAATGGTGGCAGGTAATCGGAGTGGTGGGTGACGTGCGCGACACCGACGTCGGCGTCAAGCCGCAAGTGGCGATCTACATCCCGCAGCTCCAGATCGCGACCGCGAGCGCCACGCTGGTCGTCCGCACCGCAACCGAGCCGCAGGGGCTGACCGGAGCGATTCGGCACGCCGTCCAGGAGCTCGACCCGGACCTTCCGCTCGACCGCGTGGAGACGCTCGAGCAAGTGGTCTGGTCGGCGATCGCCCAGAACCGCGTCAAGACCTTGCTGCTGGGAGTCTTCGCCGCCCTAGCGGTCGTGCTGGCGATGGTCGGGGTCTACGGGATGGTCAGCCATGCGGTCGGCGAGCGGGTACACGAGATCGGCATCCGCATGGCCTTGGGCGCCAAGCGTGCCGCGGTGGTGCGGATGATCGTGCGTCAGGGGATGAAGCTGGTGGCGGCGGGCCTGATGCTCGGGTTAGCCGGCGCATACGGTTTCGGCCGACTGCTGGCAGGTCAGCTCTATGAAGTCCGGGCCGCCGACCCATGGACATACAGCGGCCTGACGGTCGTCCTCGCCGCGGTCGCCCTCCTCGCCACCTGGCTGCCGGCGCGGCGGGCTACCCGCGTCGATGCAATCGAGGCGTTGCGTTACGACTAGACCTGCGCGAGCCGCGACAAACCACTCTGACCGTCCCGGAGACGGCTCGTGCAGCGCCGCCGTCGCGACCCCGCGCGCGTCAGGGCGGGCAGGTATGCGGCTCGCTCGCCCCCGTGGGACTCAACCCGCAAGAGCCCAACGGCCCGTCCAGCGGCGTGATCAGGTTCAGCAGGGTCTCTTTCGACAGGGCCAGCCGGATCTTTCTTCTTTTCACGACTTCCACCTCCCTGGAATAGGCAACCGCATTATACACCATCATAGACTCTACGCAAGTGACCCACGAGACCGTCCCCGGGACCTTCCCGTCAAGAGAGGAGGAGCGCCCGATCCCAAGTCGGGTCGACGTGAGAAGCGCCAGCGAGGAGTGCGAGACCGATGCCGGTGGCTCCCCTGACAAAGCCTGGCTCGTCCAGCCGGGCGCCACGGTAGGTGACGCGGAAGCCGGCGATGCCGAGACCGGGCTCGCGCTCGGCCAGGGCACGATCGAGCCAGAAGTGCGCGGCCTCGGCCAGGGCCATGTCGCCAGTTGCCTGATAGAGCCGGTTGAAGACGTGGCCGATGCCGGCAGGTCCGTCGGAAAGCCCGGCACCGGAGCCATCGGCCATGGCAGGACGGCGTGCGCCCGCGGCGAGAGCGACGCGTCGCCCGGCGGCCAGCCAGGCTGGCTGGCCCGCGCCCCGCGCGGCCATCAGGAGACTGGCCGCAATGCCGAGATCCCCAAGGCGCCAGGCGAGGCGGCTGTGACCAGGCCCGACTCCCGGGAAGTAGTACTCGGGGAAGCGAGGGCCGCTGTCGGGAGGCCGCTCGTGGGCGAGCATCCAGGCGACCATGGCCGCGAGCAGCGACCGCGCTTCGCGCGTGGCGAGGCCCGCATGGCAGGCGGCACCCAGGAGGGCGATGACGCCCGCCATCCCCTGAGCCATGCCAAGGACATAGGCGCCTTCTGGGAACTGATCGCGGAATTGGGGAGGGAGGGTATCCACGGGAGTGAAGATGGCGGCACCTTCCGGATGGCGCTCGGCACGCTTGGCAAGGTGCGCGATGACCGCCTCGAGACATTGTGTCGCGGATGGGCGCGGCAGCCGCTCGAGGGCGTAGACTCCCAACCCCACCAGGCCGGTGAAGAGATCGTAGGTGCCCTGCCAGGATGGCTCTGAAAGGGAGCGCAAGAGGATCTCGTCCACCTCGCGATTGCCATCCTCCTCCTGCACGAAGAGGCGCCCGGTCAGGTGGGCCGCGGTCCAGGCGATCCCTGGAAAGCCCAGGAATAGGCTGGCGCCCATCGGCAGGCCGGCCGCGGCCTCGGTCGCCTTGTCGAGCAGGTCGATCGCGGTGTCGGCATAACCAGCGCCCGCGCCGTGAAGCGCGAGGTAAGCATGGAGAAGGCACTGCCCCACACGGCCACTGCCCAGTGCGTTCTCCCAGACGGGGACCTGTTCAGGCCCGAGGTTGTCGGGATGGTGGGCAGCGCCGCGGGCGGTGGCTGCGGCGATGTCCATGGCCGCGGCCACGGCGCGGGCTGCGGTCTCTCCGGAGAGGAGAGGCCGCCAGGGGAGGCTCACGCTGGACATCATGAGAAGACTCGACGAGCATTGTCAACCCGGAGGCTTGCTCGGGTTTGCTTTCCTTGCCATCGCGGTCGCGACCTTGCCGTCGCTGCCGCGGGGTCGGCAGTAAAATGAGCAATGGACCGATGATGCCGAAAGCGAGGCGGATCATGAGCGCGAGAGAGCTGGATTGGAGATCGCCCTACGTGGTTCCCTCGAGACTCCGCTTCGGGCTCACCCCTGCCGGCAACCTCCGCGTCGAACATGAGGGGGCTGCCGATCTGCCGGTCGAGCAGGTGGAGGTGGCGGGCGGCCAGATCGAGCTGTTCCTCGAGTTCGCGAGCCCCCAGACCATCGAGGTGGCCTTCGAGAAGGCCATGGCGAGCCGCGACCTGGACCGTGAGGTCTTCGGCCGGCTCGTCGAGTCATGGATCGCTCGCGGGCTCCTGCGGCAGGCAGAGACCGGCTCGCGCTCGACTTCGCGGCTGGCGCTCTTCGCCGAGGCGATAGCGGCGCAGGTTGCCACGTCCTCTCCGGTCTTCCCCATCCGGTCGCATTTCACCCTGCAGCAGCCAGTCATGTTCTTTCCCGGCCTTGAAACCCGCGAGATCCACGACAGCCGGCGTTTCCCATGGGTCGCGGCCCTCGAGGGCTCTTTCGGGCTCATCCAGACCGAGTTCACCGCGCTCGGCGCCAGCGCCGACTTCGTGAGCGTCAATCCCGGCTACACCAAACGGGGCGAGTGGGCGGCGGCCTACCTTTGGGCCTTCGGCGAGAAGGTCGAGAAGATCTGCCGTTGGTGCCCCGAGACGACCCGCTTGTTGACCTCCATCCCCGGGGTCGCTGAATTCGGCACCACGATGTGCTCGGCGCTCGCGCCTCACAGCCGGATCGCGCCGCACCATGGAGTCACCAACGCCATGCTGCGGTGCCAGCTGCCGCTGAAGGTGCCGCCTGGTTGCAGGTTGCAGGTCGGAGATTACGAGATCGAACAGCAAGAAGGGCGCTGCATCGTCTTCGATGACTCCTTCCTCCATTCGGCCTGGAACGACAGTGACGAGGCCCGCTTCGTCCTGCTGTTCGATTTCTTCCATCCCGACCTGACGAGCGAGGAGATCGACTACCTGTTGCGGCTTCCGGCCAGGCAGGGCATGGCCAAACACCATCTGCGACAGGCGGAAGGCCCGAAAGCGGCCTGGGCGAGACAGGGATCGCTCGCGGACACCCCTGGATGATGCCACCCGGCGCGGGCGTCGAGCCCCGCCGAAGCGCATGCCGGCCGGCAGCGGCAGGGAGGTGATGGCGCCCGTCCCGGGATCGACCTCGAAGGTCAGGAGCTGAAGGCCGAGAACCGCGGCCACGGCCCGCTAGTCCCAGTACCAGCGCGTAGGGAGGGGAGCGGGATGGGGTAAGAGGTTGAAACGCCTCACCTTACTGGGTATTGTTGGGTTGTCGAGACTCCAACGGACCCAGCAAAGGAGGCGTTTCAGGTGAAGAGTAGAGCGAATTTCGAGCGGCGTCAAAGGTCGATCGCGGCGCGGTTGGATCCCAGGTGGCAGCCGGAGCGGGCCGAACCCGTGCTGGAAGGCGGCAACATCGCCTATGAAGTGTCCGGGCGCACCGAAGCGATCAGCGGTGGTGGCCTGGGAATGCTGCAGGCCTTGGTGGATGTGGTCGGTCTTCGCGAGCAGATCGACGGCAACTTGCACCTGTTTCGGCGCCACATGCCGTACCACGAATCGGACCACGTGCTGGCGCTGGTGTACAACCTGCTGACCGGTGGCCGCTGCCTCGAGGATCTCGAGGCACGGCGCTCGGACGAGGGGTTTCTCAATGCCTTGGGGGCGCGTCGGTTGCCGGACCCGACGACGGCCGGAGATTTTCTGCGTCGGTTCGGCGCGGCCGACGTCTTGACGCTGATGGAAGCGATCCAGCGCGCCCGCTCGGCGGCCTGGTGCGTGCAGCCCAAGGCGGAGCGCAGGCTGGCGATTCTCGATGTCGACGGCACGATCAGCGAGACCAGCGGGGAATGCAAGGAGCGGATGGACATCTCCTACGACGGACGCTGGGGCTATGGTCCGTTGGTGGTGAGCCTGGCCAATAGCCAGGAAGTGCTCTACGTCGTCAACCGGCCAGCGAATCGCCCCTCGCACGAGGGTGCAGCCGAGTGGCTCGACCGCGGCATCGCCTGGGCGCAAACCGGAGGCGGATTCGAGCGGGTGCGGCTGCGGGGGGACACCGATTTTTCGCTGACGGAGAACTTCGATCGCTGGACGGCCGGGGACGTCGAGTTCGTCTTTGGGATGGACGCCAATCCCGCTTTCGTCGGGCGAGCCGAGGCGCTTGCGGACGACGCCTGGAAGCCCTTCACGCGGCCAAAGAGCACCGCCAAGCGGCGCCGGCCGGTCAAGGTCAAGAGGGCCGTCATCGTCGAGCGGGGCTTCCGCGACCTGGATCTGGAGCACGAGCACGTCGCGGAGATCGACTACCGGCCCCGCAAGTGCCAACGCACCTATCGCCTCGTGATCCTGCGCAAGCGGATCAAGGTCACCGAGGGGCAACTCCGGCTGGCTGATGAGATCCGCTACTTCTTCTACATCACGAATCTCCCGCGGGAGCACTTCGGCACAGCCGCAGTGGTCCGCGAAAACAACGCTCGATGCAACCAGGAAAACTTGATCGAGCAACTCAAGAACGGGGTTCATGCCACCCGCATGCCGGTGGCAGAATTTGATGCCAACTGGGCCTATCTGGTGATCGCTTCGCTGGCCTTGAACCTCAAGGCGTGGGCCGGCCTCTTGCTACCCCGCAAGCTCGGAGCGCGGGCGATCCTGCGGATGGAGTTCCGTCGCTTCCTCAACGAGCTGATCCTGCTGCCAGCGCAGATCCTCCGCAGCGGTCGCAGACTGATCTTCCGGCTGTTGGCGATCAATCGCTGGGTGCCTCTCTTGCTCGACGGCACACGCGCGCTTAAACGACGATGCCTCGCCTAATCGCTACCGTCGCTTTCGCGCTGCCACGTTGCTTTGTTGGAACAAGTCTGTCCCAAATCAGCCCTCTTACAACGTCCGGCTCTGCCGACAGGCCGCGAGGGGCAGTTCAGCCGGCATTAAGTGCGAGGGCGAATCTCTCGAGAGGCGAAAGTCCGGCGCAAGATCGCGGTGGAAGATATCGACTGCGACGCTCCGCCCTCCAGGCGGCCGTTACGCGCTTGTTTTGGGGCTAGTGTCCCGTGTCAGAAGATCGCGTCATTAGTCGGCGAGCAATCCGGGCTCCTGGCCAGGCGCGCCGACGCAGGCATAGTCAAAACTATGTCGAGGAGGCGCAACGCCGCCAGGGGGCCGCAGAAGTGCCGCGAGCGCTGGGAACTGTTACGCGCATGGATGAGGTAATCGCCGGACGCCTCAAGCTGTTTTTGCGTGAGCTTGGGCGTTGCCGGCCCGGGTCGTTCTGCTTACCCGCTTGCGAGGTGGCTTTGCCGCCTCTGCTGCGGTACTCGCCGCAAGAATCGCCGTCTCGATCGTCTCCGCCACGACTTGCGGCCTGGCGCCTAGCCTGAGCAGGGAGCCCACGAGCAGATCCATCGTGACCGCAGGATCACCGGCCTCCATCTTCGCCACCCGTGACTGGCTGGAGCCCACCCGCTTCGCGACTTGTTCCTGCGTCAACTCAGCGGCCTGCCGATACTCCCGCAGTTTCTTCGCGAGGGCGACCTTCATCTCGATGAAGGCCATGTCAGCGTCGCTGAGGTCGAGGAACTCCTTGACAGTGGTAACGCGAGCGCCAGCTGCCTCAAGGCGCTTTCTGGTAGTCTCGTTCATGCCTGCTCCTCTCTTCGCGCAGCGTGGTAGCTGCGCAGCCGTTGCTTGCAAGCCTCGATCACCGCTCGAGGTGTCCGGTTGGTCTTCTTTGCAAACACCTCGAGCACCACAATGGCATCCGCGTCGATGAGGTACAAGGTTCGCCAGGTCGTGTTCCCTGCCTGCACCCGGAGCTCGTGGCAACCGCGGCCGACCGTCGGCATCGGACGTGACCTCGGCATACTGATCTTCTGGCCGTCCTGCAGCAGCCGCAGCAGAAAGCCTGTCTCACGGCGAGCATCGATGGGCATGGGGGGCGTCGGAAGGGCCCCTCCCGCAAGCACCAGATCCTTGCCGCCGCTCACAAGACCGAGAGTATGTCAGTCACGACATAATGTCAAGCCTGACATGTCCGTCGCCTGCGGAGACCGGCCAATTGCGGCCCGGAAGCTGCCAGGCTGGGCTGCCACCCTCAACAGCAGGCTCCGGACCGGATCGAGGCCGCCGTCGCGGGTTTCGCCCTCGGGCGCATCCGGCGCCCATGCCGCAGCGGCAGCTGGGCCGGAGCGGAGCGGGCGAGAACCTCGCCGGCGGCGAACCGGTCGGCGGCGCGAACGCGAGCCCCTCTTGGTTTAGAGGCCGAGATCGCTATGCGAGCCAAGACGCACGAGCTGTAAGACCTTCTTGTCTGGCTTGCGATAGATCAAGACGAGATCCGGCTTGAGGTGGCAATCCCGATGATCTTTCCACTCGCCGGACAGGGCGTGATCGCGGTTCCGTTCGGGCAAGGAGCCGTCGGCGACGAGGAGCTCGAGGATCTGGCGCAAGAGAGTCTCAACGTCACGGTGTTTGGGAGTGGCCTTGACCTTCTTGTAGTCACGCTTGAATGCCTTGGTCCGTTCAATCTGGCGCATCGAGATCCCGGATCAGCTCGTCCACGGTATCGAACGAAGACAGCTTGCCCCGGCGCGCCTCCTTCATCGCGGCGATGGTCTCGGCGTTGGGGACCAGCGGCTCGAAGGGCAGCGCCTTTTCGTTTGCGACGCGGGCGAGGAGAATCCGGAAGGCATCGGACAGCGTCAGGCCCATCGCCGCCAGGACGGCGGCGGCTTCCTCCTTGATGTGCTCGTCGACGCGAGCGCGAACCACAGCGTTGGCAGGCATGGTGTATGTCTCCTTCCTGGGCCACATCGTAGCACAGCAGAACACGCCTCCGACCATGGACGGAGCGACCCCGAACCGCTACCAGCGTGCTCGACCCGCAGCTGCCGCCAGGTGCCGGGAGCGAGCCGGCTCGTGCCAGATCCAAGCTCGGCAGCGTCTTCTCCGTAGGGGTCATAGAGCACTTCGACGGTTTCGCCGGCGTAGCCGTCCGGGGTCTCGTAGAGGCGGCCGTCGAGGTGGACCGTGCGGTCGCGGGCGACGCGCCGGGTGACCTTCATGCGCAGCCAGGCCTCGAGCTGCTCAGGAGCCGGACGCACCAGCGCCTGGTCTTGCAGGAAGCGGTCGAGCGGCGTCTGACCGTCGAGTCCGCGATGCGGGTCTGGTGGTACTCGGCTTCGAGCCAAGCCCAGAACACGCGGTTGAGCTGCGACAGATCAGTGAGGATCTCGTCGGTGACGTGAGGCAAGAAGGCCGTGCGGGTTGCGGGTGAGTCTCCCTATCCAGCTGCGGGAGCTCAAGCTGCCGGCGTTCGTGGCCTACTACGACGAGGTGGCGCAGCGCGCGGAGAAGGGCGGGTGGCCCTTCCAGGAGTACCTGGTCCAACTGACGCAGCTCGAACTCGACGAGCGCCAGCAGCGCAAGCTCGAACGCCTGCGCCGAGCCTCCCAGCTGCCGCCCCAATCGCACCCTCTCGCGTCGATGTGGCTCTTGACAGCCAGGATCAAGCTGCTAAGTTGCCGCACCCGTGCCCGCTGCAGGGACCAAAGAATCGCTTGTGCTCTGAGCGGACCGATGCCTGCGCGCGCCTCGAACCAGCTTTCGAAGTTACCCTGCACGGAGCATATCCGATCGGCTGTCTGCTCCGGAAAGCTGTCCCCGCGGACGATTCCCGTGCGTCGGCGCACCGAAGAGAGCAGGGCCGCAACCTTATCGGCGTCCGGTCGAGGTAAGCATCCGCCGGCGAAAAACGTCCTTGCGGCTCCGATCGCTTTGGTGATATGGCGAGGAGACACGCCTGCATGGTGGCGCGTGCCAAAGAACGGGTACAGGTGAAAGGCCAGCACCTCTACCAGTGCCGGCACTGTGCCGTGCGAGGCCTCGGTGGCCGGTCCAGTTACCGAGACTGAGAGTTCCGCAACACAAGCGAGGAAGAGCCTTTCGGCATCAACCGATGCCGCTAGCTCTGCGAGCTGGCTTGCGGCATGGGTGATCATCTCGCCGGGGTCGCGCCTGTACATGATCGACGGATTGCCGTGCGCTGAGTCGTTGTCGAGACCCCGGGCGCGGACGCTGTTCCGCGGGAGTTCTTCCTTGAGTGGCATCGCTCATTCTCTTCCAGGGCAGGCCCCGAAGGGGGTTGCCCAGCTTCGCCCGATCGCGCGCACTACGGCCGGGCAGACAGATGGCGCCAATGTTACGGCTGAGTTCCCATAGGCGCGCACACCCGGATGAATGAAACCATAAGACAGGCCGGCCCTGGACCCGCGCCCGGACGCGTGGAGGTTCCTGGTGAGGCGCTGGAGATAGAGGTTCCGAAGCGCGAGCTAAGGATTGCCTCATCTTGTCAGAAAACTTACGCAGAGCTTACGCAGCAGAAGTACTGGTTTCAGGCGCCTACAGCTGTAGGCCATACAACCTCTTTGTTTATTGAGGTTTATGCTGGAGCCGACGATCGGGATTGAACCCATGACCTGCTGATTACGAATTTGCGAACCATCTCTGGGGATGCATCTAGCCTCTCGACCGGCGCCTGTCCATATATGGATGGATCGGGGCAGGATCGACCCCGCTCATAGCAGCGGCGATCGCGGAGCTGATGCGGTCGGCGGCGGCGCGTACGGGATCGTCGGAGAGGTGGGCGTAGCGCTCCGTCATGCTTGCCGCCGAATGGCCGACGATGGCGCCGACGACGACCAGACTCTCGCCGCCGACCGCACCTATGGATACGTAGCTGTGGCGAAGATCGTGCGGCCTCACTGCTGCAACACCCGCGGCTTTGCAGATGCGGCCCCAAGGCTTGTACAGGTTCTTGAGCGGCTCTCCAGCCCGGCCACCGGGGCAGACCCAGGGTCCTCGTCGCTCCGCTTCAGCCAGGAGCTGTAGCGCTGCGGCGCCAAGGAGGACGGTTTTCGCTCCCGTCTTCGAGTCGGGGAGACGCAGGCAGCTTCGCTCGAGATCGACGTCCTCCCAGCGGAGGCCGAGGACCTCACCCTTCCGGCAGCCGGTGAGCAGAAGAAGCCGGACGGCGAGGATCGCTGCGGCGGGCTCGCTCGCATCCCGCTCCGCTTGGGCCCCCTGCACCTCGCAGCCAGAGGGCAGCCAGAGGGCAGCCAGAGGGCAAAACCAGCGTGCTTAAGCATACCCAGTAGAAGACGAGAAGTGCAAGCCTCTAGCTAGAGTGCATCGACCTAAATGCCTACAGGAGAGCAGTTTAGGTGGCTAGATCTTACCTGGTAGAACTGGGGGCAATGGAGGCGACGGGCGGATTCGAACCGCCGAATAAGGGTTTTGCAGACCCTCGCCTTACCACTTGGCCACGTCGCCGCAGGGGGTGGGATGGGCCGCTCCCATTCGACCCCGCGGGATGATGGGCTGGTGGGGCGGCCTGGGGACCAGGCCGGCGGAGCGCAGCGGACAGGCCGCGGACCGCGGGCGGTCAGGGTTCAAAGAGGGATTTGGAGCGGGAAACGGGACTTGAACCCGCGACCCCAACCTTGGCAAGGTTGTGCTCTACCACTGAGCTATTCCCGCCCAGGGGGCAAAGGATATGCGCCGGTTCGGGGACTGTCAAGGCGACGTAACCTGGCCTGGGGACGAAGGTTGGGGGCGCCGGAGGCGGCCGCCAGGCGGGTCGGCGTAGGTTCAAGGGGCGAAAGGGAAGGCGTCCCGGACCAGGGTGTAACGCCAGGCATCGCCCGTCCAGTCCAGGCCGAGGACGTCGAAGCGGCAGGGGGTCAGGTGAAGACCGCGAATGGCCAGGTGGAGCGCGGCGGCGCGGGAGAGACGGCGGCGCTTCGCCGGCCCAACCGCGGCGATCGCCGGACCGAACGCGGCAGTCGTGCGGGCCTTGACCTCGATGAAGCAGAGGACCCCTCCGCCATCCCTCGCAATGAGATCGATCTCGCCGGCGTAGTTGACGACGTTGCGCTCCAGAACCTGGTACCCGTGGGCCTCGAGCCAGGTCACGGCTGCCTGCTCGCCGGCGCGGCCACGGGCGCGGGTGCTCGGTGGCGGCATCGTCGGAAGGGTCGATCGCCAAGCCTGAGGCTGGCCAGCGCTCGCGCCCGCTAGCGCCGCTTCCAGCGGGCTCCATGCGGCGTGTCCTCGACGACCACGCCGCGCGCCGCCAGCTCGGCGCGCAGACGATCGGCGGCGGCGAAGTCGCGCCGCCGTCGGGCCTCGTCACGCTCGCCGACGAGACGCTCGATCTCCGCGGTGTCGTCCGCCTCTCCCTCGCCACTCCCCTCGCCGGCAGCCGCCCCGGCGACGGCATCGTCCGGGTGCGGCGGGGTCGCCGGCACCGCTGCCTTTATGGGCGCCGCTGTCGACACCTCCCCCACCGGCACCGCCGCCGTCGGCGCCGCCCCCCCGGCGGCCGGCCACGCTCTGGCGTCGAGCACCCCGAGCACCTGGTCGACCTCGGCGAGCGCGGCGTCGATCCGCTCCCCGTCGCCGGCCACCAGGCGCTCGCCCTCGATCGCCACGTTGACCTCCTTGACGAAGGCGAACACGGCCGCCAGCGCCGCCGACACGTTGAGGTCGTCCGCCAGGGCGGCGGTAAAGTCCCGGCGCAAAGCGGCGACAGCGGCAGCGGCCGGCGGCGGCGACGGATCGACCAGCGCCGGCAACTCGGCGCGCTCGACCGCGTGGCGCAGCCGGAAGCGCATCTCGTCGATGCGCCGCAGCGCCCCCGCCGCCCCCGCCAGCGTGTCGAAGGTGAAGTTCAGCTTCTGGCGGTAATGGACCGCGAGGAAGAGATAGCGCAGGGCCCGCGCCGAGGCGCCGCGCGCCAGCAGATCCTTGAGGGTGTACTGGTTGCCGAGCGATTTCGACATCTTCTGGCCGTCCACCACCAGGTGCTCGGAGTGCAGCCAGGTGGTGACGAACGGCTTGCCGGTCGCCGACTCGCTCTGGGCGATCTCGTTCTCGTGGTGCGGGAAGATGAGGTCCACGCCGCCGCAATGGATGTCGAAGGTCTCTCCCAGGTACCGCATGCTCATCGCCGAGCACTCGATGTGCCAACCCGGCCGCCCCGGCCCCCAGGGCGAGTCCCACGCCGGCTCTCCTGGTTTCGCGGCCTTCCACAGCACGAAATCGCGCACGTCCTCCTTGCCGTACTCGTCGCTCGCCACCCGCTCGCCGCGCTGGACCTGCCCCAGGTCGAAGCCCGACAGCTTGCCGTAGCCGGGGTCGCGGGCGATGCTGAAGAACACCGACCCGTCGCTCTCGTAGGCAAAGCCGCCCGCGACCAGCCGCTCGATCAGCGCCACGATCTCCGCGATGTGCTCGGTCGCCCTGGGATAGACCTCGACCCTCTCGACGTGGAGGCTGTCGAGATCCGCCAGGAAGGAGCGGATGAACGGCGCCGTGTAGTCGCCCAGAGGCACGCCCGCGGCATGAGCGCCCAGGATGGTCTTGTCGTCCACGTCGGTCAGGTTCATCACCTGGGTGACGGCGAAGCCGAGATGCCGCAGCGCCCGCCGCAGCAGGTCCTGGAAGACGAAGGCGCGCAGGTTGCCGATGTGGACGTCGTTGTAGACCGTCGGTCCGCAGCCATAGATCCGCGCCTGGCCCTCGGTCAGCGGCCGGAACGGCGCGAGCCGCCGCCCCAGGGTGTTGAACAGGACCAGCTCGCTCATGGTGGTCGCTCGCTTCGCGGGGGCTGCCGATCTAGCGCGCCACCGCGGCGCCCGGCACGATGGTCACCTGCACCGTACCGCCCGCCCAGGTCAGTCCCGGGATCAGGCCGCCCGTGCTGTTGCCGGCCTGGTCGTTGGCGAACGCCAGGCTGCCCGAGCCGGTGGCGACACCGTTGAACTGCAAGGTCATGAGCGTGCCGGCCGCGGCGGTACCTGCCACCTGACCCAGCCGGGTGAGGCCGATGACCAGGTTGCCCGGCGGTGAATCGATCGCCTGGAACGAGGTCGGCAGAGCGCCGGCGGCGTTGAGCACGGTGCCCTCGGTGGCGCCGACGAAATGCATCGCCGCAGCCGGGTAGGTGAGGTGAAAGGCGACGCCGTAGAGGTCCTGGATGCCGACGGTGCGGACGTCGAGCGCCAGGGTGGTTCCCTGGGTGCCGGCGCCGCTGGCCAGCAAGATGCTGCCGCCGCCGGCCGGGGTGAAGACGATCGAAGAGGTGAGGGGCGGCGGAGTCGTCGGTCCACCACCGCCGCCGCCGCCACCTCCGCCGCAGGCCGCCGCCAACGCCGCCGCCGCCACCAGCGCCAGCCGCATCATCCGCGAAGCCCGCATCGCCAGCGAGGCCCTCGACGTCCGCGATGCCCTCGACGTCCGCGATGCCCCCGATACCTCCGATGCCTTCAGCATGGGCCACCTCACGCGAGGACCTCCTCGCGCTCCGCCGCCAGCTTGCGCAGCTGGCGGCGCGCCCGCTCCCGCCGCAGGCCGCGCAGGTGGTCGGTGAACAGGATGCCGTCGAGGTGGTCGATCTCGTGGCACACGGCGCGCGCCAGCCAGTCCTCGGCCAGGAGCTCGAAGGGCTGCCCCCTGAGATCCACGGCACGCGCCCTGATCGCGGTCGGGCGGTCCACCTTGTCGGAGATGCCGGGCAGCGACAGGCAGCCTTCGACGTCGGTCTCCAGGCCGTCGCGCCAGACGATCTCCGGATTGACCAGGACATGCAACTGCGCCGGATCCTCACCCACCGACAGGTCGACCACTGCCATACGCACCTCCTGTCCTACCTGGGGGGCCGCCAGCCCGATGCCCGGCGCCGCCACCATGGTCTCGATCATATTGGCGGCGAGCCGCGCCAGCGCCGCGCCGAACTCGCTCACCGGCCGGGTCTTCACCCTCAGCACCGGGTCGGGATAGACGCGAATGGGCAGGATCGCCATCCGGCCGCCTCAGGCAGCGCCCCGCAGGGTCCTGACCGCCGCCGCCACGTCGCGGTCGAGATGCTGGCCGCGCAGCTGCTCGAGGAAGGCGCGCGGGTCGGCCTGGCCGACCAGGCACTTCTCGAGACCGGCGCGGGTCAGCTGCAGCGCCGTCAACGGCTGACTCGCCCGATAGTCCGCCGGCCACGCACCGCGCTCGAGCAGCGCCGACTCCCCCACCACGTCGCCCGGTCCGAACTCGCGGACCAGCGTCGGGGCGCTCCGCCCCAACTGCACGGTCGCCGCGACGGCGCCACGGGCGATGACCAGCATGAAGGGCTCCTGGCTGCCTTCCTGGGCGATCACGGCGCCGTCCTCGAGGTGGTGGAGCTGCATGGTGGCGAACAGCCGTTTGAGCTGCTCGCCCGGCATGGTCTGCACCAGGTGTCCCAGGGCCAGGTTGTGCCACAGGCGCTGCAACTCGAGAGTCGAGGCGCCGTCCTGCTGGCCGCCGGCCTGGCGCAACCCCTCGATTGCCAGCACCCGCACGTGCTCCATGCTCTTTTCCCGCTGCTGCGCCTCGATGCGCTCGCGCAGCGAGACGTCGTTGGGAGCCAGCTTCGCCGCCCGGGAGAGCAGCGCGATCCCCTTCTCGTAGAAACCGTCCTGGGCATACTCGTCGGCGACGAAGGCATACTCGTCCACCGCGCGGTCGACCTGCCGCAGCTCGGTGTAGACCTCGGCGAGCTTGAGGTGGGAGTGCAGGTCCTGCGGATTTGCCTTGAGCTTGGCGCGCAGCCCGTCGGCCGCCTCCTCGTAGCGCTCGAGCACGATCAGGTCGTCGATCGTGTACTCCTGCCGCGGCTGCTTGCTCTTGCCGCCGAACCAGCCCTTGAGTGCCACGACGAAGTGCCTCCCTTTCGCACGGACCGTCCGCTCGGACGCGGCGGTCCGCCGCACCTCGCCAGGGACGGCGCCGACGCCCCGCGTGGACGGCGCCGGGCCATGCTCGGCCTGGGCCGGGGCGATCCAAACGCTGGCATTATAGCGGTGAGCCAGCCGGAAGTGGGCCTGCCAGCGGGACTTAGAGGTCTCTCCCGGGCGGCCGGCCGGCCGGCGAAGCGGTGCGGCCGATGGATTGGCCCGGAAGTTGCGCTGTAGGGGATGCGAGGGTAAGGTTCCAGAAGGAGAATCCCATCATGTCAAACCTGCGAATCCGGTCGAATCGCCGCCGCGAGCCAGGCCTGCGGCGCGCGGCCGCGCCGGCGGCACTGGCGTTCGGCTTGCTGCTCAGCGCCGCCATGACGGCAGCGGCCCAGCCCCCATATTCCACTGAGCCCCCATCTTCCGAGGACGACGCCACGGCGGGAGCGCCCTCCGGCGAAGCCCCCCCGGCGCTCTCGCCATCCAACCCCTCCAACCCCTCGCCCTCGGAAACCGCTCCCGGCGAGGCGCAACCACCGCAGCCCATCGCCGGCGCCTACGGCTATCTGCGCCTGGTGGAGGGCTCCGCCACCGTCACGCAGGCCAGGACCGGCGTCGCCGCTCCGGCCGAGGTGAACCAGCCGATCATGGTCGGCGACCGCATCTCGGTGCCGTCGCGTGGGCACGTCGAAGTCGTCCTCGCCGACCACAACGTGGTCCGCCTGGACGGCGACACCCGGCTGGAATTCACCCGCCTGGCCAACTCCGCCGACCGGCAGGACCCCGCGACCGAGCTGCGCCTCGACGAGGGCAACCTGCAGCTGAACGTCGCCGAGGATTCCATCGGCCAGGAGCTGCCGACGGTGCTGACCCCCAACGCCAGCATCTACATCCAGGCCTTCGGCAGCTACCGGATCACCACCGACCGCGGCGATTTCAGCTCCGCCGTCGTGCGGCGCGGCACCGCCGAGGTGGTCGCCGAGGGCGGTGACCAGACCGTCCATGCCGGCGAGGAGGCCATGGTCGACAACCAGCACCGGGCCGGCATCGACCTGCGCCAGGCAGGCGACTTCGACGCCCTCGAGAGCTGGGGGCGCCAGCTCGACGCCGAGACCCGCGTCGCCCAGTCGAGCTACGTCGATCCGAGCCTGCGCGACGAGGCGGCGCCTCTCGACCGCTACGGTCACTGGCTGAACGTCGACGACCAGCAGTACTGGCAGCCCAACGACGTGGACAGCGGCTGGTCTCCCTACTGGCAGGGACACTGGGACGAGACTCCGAGCGGCCAGTTCTGGGTTTCCTCGGAGCCCTGGGGCTGGGTGCCATACCACTATGGCACCTGGGACTACCTGCCCTCCTACGGTTGGGCATGGCAGCCCGGCTACGCCTTCTCGCCGGCATGGGTGTACTGGTACTGGGGGCCCAGCTACGCCGGGTGGTGCCCGATCGGCTTCTACACCGGGTTCTACGGCAGCCGCTTCGCCAGTTTCCGCTTCGGCCTGCTGGGCTGGGCCGGCGGTGAGTTCCTTGGCTTCCGCCACTGGAACTTCGTCGGCATCGGCCACTTCTATGGCCGGGATTGGCAGCGGTTCGGCTTCGGCGGCGGCCGCGGCTTCTTCCCCCACGAGCGCTCGAGCGCGGCCTCATCACCAGCGACGGGCGAGGCATCACCCGGGCCTTGCTGCGCGGCGACCCGCACCGCGCCTTCGATCATCTCCTTGGCGCGCGAGAGGGGTTCGGCGCACGCAGGCTGGGCCATCTCGCCGACGTGACGTCCTTCGTCCACCGCGAGGCCAACCTGCCGGCGGAGGTGGCGCACGCGGTGCGCGCCACCGGCGGCGCCGGCCGCTGGGCCGGCAGCCCCTTGGCACCCCACAGCCTCGGCGCGCGGTCGGCGACGGTCGCTCGCGGCAGCTCGCCGGCAGAGGGCTTCCGGCGCGGCACCGAGGGCAGTCGTCCCGCTCCCGCATCGCCACGGGCGCAGCAGCAGGGCAGCTTCGGAGCGGGCCGCTCCTACCAGGGCGGCGGTAGGACGCCGTCGTATCCTGCGCATCCGGCGCCGGCGCGCCCACAGGGGGACCGGCCGCCCAGCGGATCGGCTCCGCACGGTCAGGTGACGCAACGCTTCGATTCGGCGTCGCGGTACCAGAGCGTGCCTCGGTATCAGGGCACGCCTGGAAATCAATCGCGTTCCTTCCAGTCGGCGCCTCGCTACCAATCCGCACCCCGGTACCAATCCGCGCCTCACTACGATGCCGCGCCGCGCAGCCAGTCATCGCCTCACTACCAGTCAGCTCCTCACTACCAAGCGGCGCCTCACTTCCAAGGAGCGCCTCACTACCAGTCTGCGCCGCACTACCAGTCGGCGCCCAGGTACCAGTCAGCTCCTCATTACCAGTCGGCGCCCAGGTACCAGTCAGCTCCTCATTACCAGTCGGCGCCGCACGCCTCGCCGCACGCCTCGGCGCCCCGCCAGTCGGCGCCGCCCCGCTCGTCGTCGCCTCGCTCGTCCGGGCACGGCGGTGGCGGCGGCGGCAGTCACAGCCGGCACGGCGGCTGATCCACGACCCCAGGCCGGAGCGCCCCGCGAACCCCGACGGCTCGGGGTGCCGGGGCGCGCCGGCCTGACCCGGCGCTTCCCGGCCTGGGAGTGGCCGGCGCGCTACAATCCCCCTCCTCATGCGCATTCAGGGCCTGCTTCGCGCTTTCTTCATCATCTATTGCCTGGAGGCAGGCTTCTTCCTGCTGTTCTCGCCATGGAGCCCCGGCTGGGATCGCACCGTGCTGATGCTGCCGTCGGCGGCGTTGCGGGCGCTCGTCCTGCATCCCGCGTTCCGCGGCGCGGTGAGCGGCTTCGGCCTGGTGCACCTCGTCTGGAGCATGCACGACCTGACCGGCGCGCTCTACCGGCGCCTGCGGGTCGACCCCAACGTCTAGCCGATGGCGGGCGCGAGCCAGCAGCAGGTTAGCGGCCCGGCCGCACCCTCCTCGTCTCCCGGTCGCCCATTTCGGCTGCTGGCGATCAGCCGGCTCACCAGCCGTCCCGGCGGCACCAGCGCCGCCGATGCAAACATCGCCGGCGCCGCCTTAGCCGCCCAGGACGGCGCGGACCAGACGGCAACGGCCTGGCTCGCCGCCCTCGCGGCGGCCGGGATCGACGCCCTGCAGCTTCGCGAGAAGCATCTCGACGACCTGCCGCTCTACCAGCTGGCGCAACAGGCCCGCAGCGCCCTGCCGCCACCCTCGCGCCTGCTGGTGAACGGCCGCGCCGACCTCGCCCTCGCCGCCGGCGCCGACGGCGTTCACCTCCCCGCCGACGGGGTGCCGGCCGGCGCCCTGCGATCCCGGTTCGGCCGCGGCCCGCTGATCGGCGTCTCCACCCACCGGCTCGAGGAGATCGAGCGGGCCCGCGACGACGGCGCCGATTACGTGGTCTTCGGACCGGTCTATCCGACGCCGGGCAAGGCCGCCGGCAGCGTGCCCACCAGGGTGCGGCTGCTGGCTCGCGCCGCGCGCCTCGGCATTCCCGTTTATGCCCTCGGTGGCGTTACACTAGAACGGTTTGGGGAGATCGCCGAGGCCGGGGCCGCAGGCATCGCCGCGATCCGGCTCTTCCATCCGGAGGCCCCCGATAGCGGGGCCGCCGTCGCCTGGCTGCGGCAGGTGGCGACCGCCGCCGTCGTCTGGTTCCCCTGAGTGGAGATTCCGCTTGACCGAAGACATCCAGCACTTCGAGCCCGCCGCCGCCGGCGCCATCACCTCAACCGCCGCCGGCGATCCCGGCAAGCTGCGGTACCTCCTGGTGTCGCTGGCGGTCGTGGTCCTCGATCAATGGACCAAGTGGCTGGTCGAGGTCCATCTCGCCCACCACGTGGCCCAGCCCATCGTGCCGGGCCTGCTCAACCTCACCCACGTCCGCAACACCGGCGTCGCCTTCGGGCTGTTCGCCAACAATGGCATGAACGCGAGCTGGCTGCTGACCGGATTGGGCCTCGTCGCGCTGAGCGCCGTGTCCGCTTACTTCGGCTATGCCTCGCCGCGCGACCGCGGCCTGCTGATCGCCCTCGCGCTGGTGGTCGGCGGCGCGGTCGGCAACCTCATCGACCGCATCGCGAGCGGCGCGGTGACCGATTTCATCGATGTCTATGTCGGCATCCATCACTGGCCGTCGTTCAACGTCGCCGACGCGGCGATCTCGATCGGCATCGTGCTGATGGCGATCGACAGCCTCCGATCGCGCCGCGCCGGCGCTCCCGCACCCGAGCCGCCGGTCGCTTGAGCGGCACCGGCCGCCGGTCCTGGACGGTGGCCCACGCCGTCGACATCGCCAACATCGGCGATATCGCCGGCACGCCGGCAACCCACGCCGCCGGCGAACGGCTCGACCGCCACGTCGCCGCCGCCTGCCAGCTCCCCCGCAATCAGGTCCAGCAGTGGATCCGCGCCGGCCGCGTGCGGCTCAACGGCCGTCCGGCGAAGGCTGCCGACGCGGTGACTCCCGGCGACCTCGTCGAGTGCGATCCGCCGCCTCCGGCCGTCGAGACCCTGGTGCCGGAGCCCGGTGATCTGACGGTGCTCCACGAAGACGGCGACCTGGTGGTGCTCGACAAGCCCGCCGGCCTGACGGTGCATCCCGGAGCGGGGCGCGCCACCGGTACCCTCGCTCATCTGCTGCTGTCGCGCTATCCGGAGATGGCCGGCGTCGGCGGCCTCGGCAGGCCGGGAATCGTGCATCGGCTGGACCGCGGCACCAGCGGCGTGATGGTGGCGGCGCGCACCGCCGCCGCCTACCACCGCTTGAGCCGCGCCTTCGCCGGACGTACGGTGGTGAAGCGCTACCTGGCGATCGTCCACGACCGGCCCGCACGGGCCACCGGCGTGATCGAAGCACCGATCGGCCGCCATCGCGAGCGGCGTCAGGAGATGACCGTCCGCCCGGACGGCCGGCCGGCGCGCACCGGCTACCGGGTGCTGGCGGCGCGGTCCGCCGTCGCGCTGCTGCAGCTCGACCTCGGCACCGGCCGCACCCATCAGATCCGCGTCCATCTGAAGAGCATCGGCCACCCACTGGTGGGCGATCCGGTCTATGGCGAAGCCCGCTGGCGCGCCCTGCCCCGCCCCGCCCAGGCGCCGCTGCGCGATTTCCCTCGCCCCGCCCTGCACGCCTGGCGCCTGGCGCTCCCCACCGGCGAACCCGGAGAGTGGCTGCGCTGCGAGGCGCCGGTGCCCGTGGACCTGATCGGCCTCTGGCAGGATGCCGCCGGCGAACCCTTCCCGGCGCTGCCGGGCTGGGACGCCTGATCGCCAGGGGCGACCTCAGGGTCGGGCTACAACAGCTCGAGCAGCGGCCGGAAGGGCCGGCCGAGGGATTGGGCCACCGGCTCGCAGGTGATGTGGCCGGCGTAGGTGTTGACTCCGGCCAGCAGGCCGGGATCCTCGAGCACCGCCTGCTTGACTCCCTTGTTGGCCAGCGCCAGGGCATAGGGGGTGGTGGCGTTGGCGAGCGCGAAGGTCGAGGTGCGCGGCACCGCGCCGGGCATGTTGGCGACGCAGTAGTGCACCACCCCCTCCTCGACGTAGACCGGGTTCGAATGGGTGGTCGGCCGGGTGGTCTCGAAGCAGCCGCCCTGGTCCACCGCCACGTCCACCACCACCGCGCCCTCCTTCATCTGGCGCAGCATCTCGCGGGTTACCAGCTTCGGCGCGGCGCGGCCGGGAATGAGCACGGCGCCGATCAGCAGGTCGGCCCGGCGCAGCGCCGCCATCATGTTGTGGTGGTTGCTGGCGAGGGTCGTGAGCGTGCCATGGAAGACGTCGTCGAGGTAGCGCATGCGGTCGAGGTTGGCCTCGAGGATGGTGACCCGCGCCCCCAGGCCCAGCGCCATCTTCGCCGCGTTGAGCCCGACGATGCCGCCACCGATGATCACCACGTCACCCGGCGGCACGCCGGGCACGCCCGCGAGCAGCGTGCCACGACCGCCGTGCCCCTTCTGCAGGTAGACCGCGCCGACCACCGCCGACATGCGGCCGGCGACCTCCGACATCGGGGTCAGCAGCGGCAGCCTGCCGTGATCGTCGGTGATGGTCTCGTAGGCGATGCCGGCGATGCGCTTGGCGAGCAGCTGGTCGGTCAGCTCCGGCAGCGGCGCGAGATGCAGATAGGTGAACAGCGTCTGGCCCGGGCGCAGGCGGTCGTACTCGCTGGCCACCGGCTCCTTGACCTTGACCACCATATCGGCGTCGTAGGCGGCGTCGGCGTCCGCCACCAGCCTCGCGCCGGCATCGACGTAGGACTGATCGGGGATGCCGCTGCCGGCTCCTGCCCCCTGCTGCACCAGCACCTCGTGGCGCGCCGAAGACAGCGCATGGACGGCGGCGGGGATCATGCCGACGCGGTACTCGCTGTCCTTGACCTCCTTCGGGACTCCGATTCGCACGCTATTTGCTCCCCGCCTCGACCTTGCTGGAGGCATTGGACGTTTTGCCGGCGCTGGCGTCGCCCGGGGGGGCGTCGGCGGCTGCCTTGCCCGCCCGCCGCGGCTCCCGGTTCTTCTCGGACTGCATCTCGATCTTGCCCTTGAAGAAGGCGCCCTCGGCGATCGTCACCCGCGGCGCGGTAATGTCACCCTCGACGCTGCCGCCGGCGCCGACCTCGACGCGCTCGCTGCCGCTGACGTTGCCCGCCACCTGGCCGGCGACCCTCACCACCTGGCCGTGAATCGGACCGGTCACCGAACCCCCGGCGCCCACCACCACCAGCGCCTCGACCAGGACCTCGCCGTCGAGCTCGCCGGCGATCTGCAGCTCGGTCGAGCCGGTCACCTTGCCCTGAACCTTGGTGCCTGGGGCGATGACGGTGACCGTGGCGCGCCGCGCGCCGCCCGAGCCGTCGCCGGACGACGGGTCGCCCGCGGCGGACCGGAACGGACCGGCGGGCGGGTCGCGGCGAAAGATTGGCATGGGCGGATACCGGTCGGATGGTTCGGGAACGAGGTCGAATGGAGCGGGCAACGGGACTCGAACCCGCGACATCAAGCTTGGGAAGCTTGCACTCTACCAGCTGAGTTATGCCCGCCCTAGGCCTCGAGTCGCCCGCAATGTAACGGAGAGCAGGGACGCGGTCAAGGGCCGCAGGACCACCTGCCGTACGCGGCGGAGCAGCCGCGTCGAGGCGCCGCACGCGCGGTTGCGAATCGGTGACGGACCGCTATACTGACATCATGAACGGGTCGGGAAAAAACCGCGAGGGTGCGAACCGCTCCGAGTTCCTCTACTTCTTCCCCGATCAAAAGGTCACCGCCGACGAGGCCCGTCACCTGCTGCGGCAGGGAACCAGCGATCAACGCGCCTGGGTCATCTCGCACCTGCTGCGCTATGCCCAGTGGGACGACATCTGGGCCTACGTCAGCCGCGAGGAGGTCAAGGAGGTCTTCCCGACCCTCGATCTGCCCGAGAACCTCCGCACCGCCTGGGGCCGCATGCTCAAGATCGAAGCGCCGGTCGCCTGACCCCGCGGTCGCCGGCACGCCGCCACGCGGCACCCCGGAGCCCCAGAACCCCGGAACCCCGGAAGTCACCGCCCGGAAACGGGCACGAACACCACCTCGAACAGTTTCGGCCACAGCTTGCCGGTGATCAGGAACGTCCGCTTCGCCGGATCGTAGGCAATGCCGTTGAGCACGTCGGCCTGGGCCTGCTCGGCGGCGTCGAGCAGGCCGCCGGCGTCGATTGCCGCGCCGACCCGGCCGCTGGCGGGATCGATGCGCAGGATCTGATCGGTCATATAGACATTGGCGTAGACCACGCCGCCGACGCATTCGAGCTCGTTGAGCTGGCGCGCCGGGCTGCCGTCCAGCCGCACGTCCACGCCGCCGAGCGGCACGAAGGTCTGCCGATCGCGGAAGCTGAGCCGGTCCGAGCCGTCGCTCATCACCAGCCGCCGGCCGTCGTCGCACAGCCCCCAGCCTTCCCCCTCGTAGTGGCGCTCGCCGGTCCGCTCGAAGCGCCGCAGGTCGTAGACGAACGCCGCTCCCTCCCTCCAGGTGAGCTGCACCAGGCGGTTGCCGACCTCGGCCAGCCCCTCGGCGAAGAAGCCCGGCGGCACGTCGAGGCGGCGCAGCACCTCGCCGGTCCGCGGGTCGACCTGGCGCACGCTGGATCGACCGTACAGACCGCAGCTCTCGTAGAGGGTGCCGCGGTCCCACACCAGGCCCTGGGTGTAGCAGGTGGGATCGTGCGGCCGCACCGACAGCACCTTGACCTTCAGCCGCTCGGCGGCTCCCGGCACGGGCTGAACCGGTGGGCCGGAAGCCGCAGGCGTCCCGGTGAGCGCGGACGTCCCGCTTGGCGCGCCGGTCGAGGCCCCTGCGGCAGGGGTCGCGCCGCCGCCCTGCGCCGCCGCCGCTGCACCGGCCGATGACGCCTGCAACCGGCCGCCGCCTGCCGTGCCGGAGGAGGCCTGCGCGCCGTGCGACCGGGCCAGCAGGACGGCCAGCAACAGGCCCCCGGCGGCACCCGCGGCGAGGACCGCCAGCGGCCAGCGGCGCGGCCGGCCGGCGCGGCTCTCGGCCGTCGGACCGCCCTGGCGCGGAGCCCGGATCGCTTTCGCCTTCCGGGTCGCCTTCGATTCCCGGCCCCCACCGGCGCGGGCAGTGCCCGCCGGCCGGCCCGCTTTGTCCGGACCTCGACCGGCGGCGGCTGGCGGCGAGGATCCCTCCGGGCCTTCCGGCGACGCGGGCGCCGCCGGCGCCCTGCCCTGGCGGGCTCCCCGGCCGGCACCGCCGCGGCGGCTGCGGCTCACTCGTCCCAGGAGCAGCCGGCCAGGGTCGGCGGCGCTCCTCTCCCGGCAACCGGCCAGACGCCGGCGGCGGGCGCCTCCATGGCCGCGGCGTCGCGACTGGCGGCGCCGCCGATCGGCTGGCCGGGCGGCGGCGCCGGCGGCTGGCCGGGAGCGCCACCCTCGGCGGCCCGGCGCTCGAGGAAGCGCGCGATCTCACGGGCCAGCATCTCGCGCTCGGCGCGATCGGCGGGGTCGACGCGCAGGCCGCCGGCAGCGGACGGTCGCCGCTCCAAGGCCCGCCGCAGGTCGACGAGGCGCGATTCGACGCGAGCCCGCACCCCCGGCGCCGCCGCCTGGTCGCCGGCCAGATCCAGCAGCCGCCGCACCACCACCCATTGCACCACCCGCCGCAACTCGGCGCGCCGCCCGCCGGCCGCTCCGGCGGTCGCGGCGGGGGCACGGGCGCCCGCGGGGCCGCCGAAGGCCGCATCGACCAGCGATCCCAGCACCTCCTCGAAGGACAGCAGCGACGGATCGCGGCGGTGGAAATCGACCAGCCGCGCCGCGCGCTCGCGCTGGGTCAGGCCGGACACCGCCAGATCGGCGGCGGCGGCCGCCGCCGCCAGCGGATCGAACGCCGGCTCCGCGCCGCCCACGAACAGCTCGACGTTGGGCGGGTGCGCCGGCGGCCGCGGCAGGATGAGCTCCACCACCTTCTCCGGGATGTCGAGGGTTTCCGGCGCCAGCGTCGACAGCGCCGCCGCCAGCGCCCGGCGCTGCCAGGCGGCGGCCAGCGGCAACGCCTCCTGGGGACCGGTGCCGCGCATCGAGTAGGCGTAGTCGAGCCCGCCGATCACCTTGATCGCCGCCTCGAGCTGGTAGCGGTGATGGAAATAGACCGGCGCCAGCACCTCCTGCAACGTCGCCAGCGGCCGGCCGACCGCGACGTTGGCCTCGCCGAAGCGGTCCAGGGCGATGCGCCGCACCGCCAGGGCCTGCGCGAGCCCGGCCACCGGATCGGGACCATTGTCCCAGAGGTTCGCCAGCGGCTGCGCGGCCCCCGGCGGACGAGCGTCCTCGTCGGTGAGATAGATCAATCCCCGGCTCAGGTTCTCGTGCAGGATCGCGTCGAGAGCGGCGCGCTCCCTGGCGTCGCGGTCGGGCCCGGGAGGGACCTCCATGTAGGCATAGCGGATCGCCTGCACGTCCCACTCCCCGACGCCGGTGGCGTAGGCATGCGAGAGATCGAGGTCTCCCGCCGGGGTGATCGCCACCAGCGGCGCCGGATAGTCCATCACCGAGGCGCGGCCGTAGGTCGAGGCCGCGAAGTTGTGCGCCAGCCCCAGGCTGTGTCCCACCTCGTGGGCCGCCAGCTGGCGGATGCGCGCCAGCGCCAGCTGCACCGGGTCGTCGGGCGCGCCGGTGCCGCTGTGCGCGGTGCCCAGGAGCCCCTCGAACAGCAGGAGATCCTGGCGCACGCGCAGCGAGCCCAGGGTGACATGGCCGTTGAGCATCTCGCCGGTGCGCGGGTCGACGATGCCGCCGCCATACGACCAGCCGCGCGTCGACCGATGCACCCACTGGATGACGTTGTAGCGCGCGTCCAGCGGCTGGACGCCCTCCGGCAGCACCTCGACGCGGAAGGCGTCGATCAGGCCTGCCTTGTCGAAAGCCTCCTTCCACCAGCCGGCGCCTTCGACCAGGGCGCTGCGGACCGGCTCCGGCGCCGCGGAGTCCACGTAGTAGACCAGCGGCTGCTTGACCCGCGAGCGCGGCGCCGCGGGATCGACCTTCTCGAGCCGGTGGCGCGCCAGCCAGTGAGCGTCGATCGGTTCGGTCAAGGCCGCCGAGTAGTCGAAGAAATCGACCCCGAAGGAGCCCGACCGCGGATCGAAGCGGCGCGGCCGGTAGCCGTCATCCGGGAGCCGCAGCAGCGACTGATGCTGGATCAGCGTCATGGCGCCGGCGGCCGGCACCGTGGCGCGCACCTGGGCGCCCGGCTCGTCCGAGACGAAGGTGAGCACCGCCTCGAGCTCCAGGTTCTCGGGGAAGGCCAGGCACGAATCGAGATCGACCGCGCTGCGCTCGCGGTCCAGGCTCCATCGGCCCTCGCCCAGCTGCTTGAGGCGCGGCACGATGCCGTGGGCGTCGCGGGCGACGAAGCCGGTGACGTCGACGAGCGCCTGCCCGTCGGCGTCCTCGGCCGCCACCTCGCCGCCCCACAGCACCGACGGCGCGAAGGACTCGCGCACCGCGCGCCGCTCGGCGGCGCTGCCGGCCAGCGCCCGATATCGCAGGTTCTGCTCCTCGACCAGCAGCTTGGCGCCCAGCCGGCGCAGGGTCACCACCCGCGCATCGCCGACCTGGCCGCGGTCGAATCCCACCGGGTTCGAGCCCAGGCCGCTGACCAGGCCCTCGACGTAGAGGTAGCTCGCCACCTCCCCGCCCTCGCCGGCCGGCGGCGGCACCCGCAGCCAGACCTTGCCGTGCCGGCGGTCGAGAAAGAGGTCGAGCAGCCCGGCGCGGTGCTCCATGCCCGCGACCTGGGTCGCGACCGAAGGCAGCGCCCCATGGCCGGCGCCCCCCGCGGCCTCACCGGCATGAGCCGCAGCCGCCACCGCCTCGGCGCCGGCCACCGGACCTCCTACCGCGGGCAGCGGCAGCAGCCAACCGAGTGCGGCGGCGAGCGCCGGCACGCAACGGACCCGGCGGGCGGCGGCAGCGACGGCGGCCACGGAGCGGCCAGGAGTGGCGGCGGCAAGCGGCAGGCGGCGGTACCTCGACCGGTTCGACTGGTTCGGCTGGCTTCTCATCGGGCGTCTATTCCTCGGCGCACGCGGCACGGCATCCTTTCCCCGGCCGCCGGCCGGCGCGCGGCGGGCGCGAGTCTATCAGCGCGGCCGGCGGGCGCGGCGGGCACGGCCGGACGGACGGCGGCGGCGCCAACGCCGGCTGCCGGCGGCGCTGATGACTGCGATCGACTCGGACGTCGCCTGCCGCGCCGCAGGGTTGAAACTATTGCCGTCAAGCTCCGTAATGCACCGGGCGCCGGCGCCGTCCGGCCGCCCTTGCCGACTCCGGCAGCCGCCACCGCGGACCTTGCCGGCATCTCCAACCAATCCGCTCCATCCTCCCTCCGGTCGCGGGTGGAAGCTGGTACACTGACCGTCCAATTCCGCCATGGCCGCCAACTTGCCTTTCATGGCAGTCGCGGGGTACCTGGCCCAGGCCGTTTTCGCGATTCTCATCGCCGCCGTCCTGGCCAGCTTCCACCGCCACTACCGCCGCGATTTCCTGCGCCACTGGGCCCTCAGCTGGTGGGCCTTTGCATGCTTCCTGCTGGCGGCCGGCAGCGCCCGGCTGCCGGTGGTCCGCGATCTGCCGCCGGCCTCGTGGTTGCCGCTGGCGATCTTCCTGGCATCGCTCGTGGGCGGTTACTGCCAGATCGGCTGGCTGCTGCTCGGCACCTACGAGGTGGCGACCGGCGGCCCCCTCTCCCGCCGGCGCGCGCGTTTCCTGTTCGGCGGCCTGGCCCTGCTGGTGGTCGCCACCGCGGCCGCCACGGCGCTGGCCGCGCCGGAGCGGCAGCTGCTGGCGCGCTCCGGCCTGCGGGCGCTGATCGCCGGCCTCGCCTTCGCCGCCGCCGGCATCGCGGTGCTGCGGGCTTCCCGCCAGATCGGCGGCCTGGGACGGCAGCTGGTGGGCGGCGCCTTCGTGCTCTACGGGTTCGAGCGGTTGCAGCATGCCGCCATGGCTGCGGCGCTGGGGCCACGGCCGCTGCTTGGCGCCGGCTGGATGAGCGCCCTCGGGCGCTACGAATCGGCGGGCGCCTATCTGGCGCCGCTCGAGTTCATGGCGCAGGCGGTGATGGGGATCGGCATGGTGATCTGGCTGCTCGAGGAGGAGCGCCTGCGCGCCTTCCGCGCTGCCGAGCAGATCGCCCATCTCGCCTACTACGACGCCCTGACCGAGCTCGCCAACCGCAACCTTTTCCACGAGCACCTGCGGCTGGCGATGGCCCGCACCGCCGGCACCGGTCTCGGCGTGGCGGTTTTCGTGCTCGACCTCGACCGCTTCAAGGGCATCAACGATTCGCTCGGCCACCGCCGCGGCGACGAGATGCTGCGCCTGGTCGGCGACCGGCTGCGCAGCAGCCTGCGCCCCGGCGACACCATCGCGCGGCTGGGCGGCGACGAGTTCGCGGTGCTGCTGCCGGCGGTGGGCGGCGAGCGCGACATGGTGCGGCTGGGCGAGAAGGTGCTCGATTCGCTGCGCCGTCCGTTCAATCTCGACGGCCACGAGATCGTCAGCACCGCCAGCCTCGGGATCAGCCGCTTCCCGGAGGACGGCGCCGAGGCCGAGGAGCTGCTGAAGAAGGCCGACGTCGCGATGTACCAGGCGAAGTCCCTGGGCCGCGACGGCCTGCAGCTCTATGCCGCCGCCATGGATGCCCATGCCCTCGAGCGGCTGTCGCTCGAGAACGACCTGCGCCGGGCCCTCGCCAACGGCGAGCTGCTGCTGTTCTACCAGCCGATGCTCGACGCCGAGAGCGGCCGCGTCGAGGGCGTCGAGGCGCTGCTGCGCTGGCAGCATCCGGTGCAGGGTCTGCTGATGCCCGCCGACTTCCTGTGGATCGCCGAGATGAGCGGCCTGTCGAACCCGCTCGACATGTGGGTGCTGGGCAGCGCCTGCCGCCAGCTGCGCATCTGGCACGACCTGGGGGTGCCGCAGCTGCGGCTGGCGGTCAACCTCTCGGCGCGCCCCTTCCAGCGCCCCGACCTGATCGAAAGGGTCAAGGACGTGCTGTGGGAGACCGGCGTCTCGTCCTCGTGCCTCGAGCTCGAGATCACCGAGACGCTGGCGATGCAGAACGCCGAGGAGAGCCTGGGGGTGCTGCGCGGCCTCAAGGAGCTCGGAGTGCGGATCGCCATCGACGACTTCGGCACCGGCTACTCGTCGCTGTCCTACCTGCGCAATTTCCCGATCGACACCCTGAAGATCGACGCTTCGTTCATCCGCTCGCTGACCGACGACAGCGGCAGCTTCGAGATCGCCTCGGCGGTGATCGCGCTCGCCCACAGCCTCGACATCCGGGTGGTGGCGGAAGGCGTCGAAAAGGAACCGCAGTGGCGCCTGCTGCGCGAGCAAGGGTGCGACGAGGTCCAGGGATATTTCTTCTGCGCGCCGCTGGCCGCCGCCGATTGCCAGCACCTGCTCCTCGAGCGCCCGCAGGTGGCGCTGCCCAACGCCGCCACCGCCGCCGCCGCCGACACCGCCGACACCGCCGAGACAGACGCCGACACCGAGCTCGGAGAGCGCGCGGCGCTGGGCTGAGCCAGTGCATTAGAATCCGCGGCAGCGCCGGCAGACCGCCCCCCCGCCGCAAGGAGCCTACGACCATGCCCGAAGGTCCGGAAGTCGAAACCGAGCAGCTGCGCGAGGCGGTGCACGAGGAGCTCGAAAAGGAGGGCGGCTCCTTCCTCAAGCAGATCGCCCTGACCACCGCCATCCTCGCGGCTTTCGCCGCGGTCGCCGCGCTGCTCGCCGGCAGCACGGTCAACGAGGCGCTGGTGTACAAGACGGAGGCCACCACGCTGCAGGCCCAGGCGTCCGACCAGTGGACCTACTACCAGGCCAAGGGGATCAAGCGCGAGCTCCAGCAGATGGCCCCCAATGCCTGGCTCGCCGCCGGCAAGGCCGCGCCGCCGCACTACGCCGAGGAAGCCGACCGTTACCGCCGCGAGCAGCAGCAGATCGACGCCAAGGCCCGGGAGCTCGAGCACCGCCGCGACGAGCGCTCGCGTGAGGCCGATCACCTGCTCCACTCCCACCACGGCTACGCCAACGCGGTGGCTCTCTTCCAGGTCTCGATCGCCCTGGGCGCCGTCGCCGCCCTCAGCCGCAGCCGCTGGGTCTGGTACGCCTCGATGACCGCCGGCGGCGCCGGGATCGTGCTCTTCGCGGTGACGTTCTTGCGCTGAGCGGCGTGCTCGAGCGGCGCCCGGTTCAATCCTGGCGCACCGCGGTGGCGATGATCCCCAGGCCCGGGCCGGGGACCAGCGGCTCGACGACCCGCAGCAACGGCAGCAGCATGTTGAACAGCTTCAGCTGCAACCGTCCGAACTCTTTCTTGCGCATCACCTTGCCGTTCCACCACCAGCCTGCCACCGCGACGCGGTTGAAGTCGCGCATGCCCTCGAGCTCGAACCCGGCCTGCCGGAGCTCCGCGGCCAGCTGCTCCTTGCGGTAGCGGCAGCGGTGCCCCAGCACCTGGTCGAGGCTCGAGTACAGCCACGGCCCCTGCGGCACGTAGAGCACCAGCCGCCCGCCGGGCCGCAGCGCCGAGCGCATGTTGCGCAGCGCCGCCAGCGGATCGGGCACATGCTCGAGCACGTTGAGGCAGACCACGGTGTCGAAGCAGCCCTGCCAGCGGGCCAGCGCCCCAGAGTCCCCGGCATCGATGTTGTCGATCCGCAGGTAGGGCTTGCCCAGCGCCAGGTTGCGCAGGTAGGCCAGGTATTGCGGATTGATGTCGCTCGCGACGTAGAGGTCCCGCGGCAGCAGCTCGGTGGTGATGTTGCCGATGCCGGCGCCGATCTCGAGCACCCGCGCGCCGACGTGCGGCGCGATCGCGTCCGCCATCCAGCGGTTGAAGTGCTGCGCCCGCTCGAGGCTGTGCAGGATGTGCGAGCCGTACTCGTCCTCGGCGTAGAGGTCGTCGATCAGCCAGAAGCGGAGGATGGCGCGCAGCGCCTTCCAGGCGTCCCGCATGCGGATCTTCTTGCCTTCGCGGTAGGTGCGGCCGAGGTAGCTGATCGGCACTTCGAAGATCCGGCATTCGCGCTTCGCCACCTTGGCGGTGATCTCCGGCTCCATCGCGAAATCATGCGAGCGGATCGGCAGCGATTTGATCAGCGGCGCGCGGAAGACCTTGTAGCAGGTCTCCATGTCGGTCAGGTCGAGATCGGTGAACCAGTTGCTGAGCAGCGTCAGCAGGCGGTTGCCGAGCGTGTGCCGGAAATAGAGCACCCGCCGCCGGTCGCTGGGCAGGAAGCGCGAGCCGTAGACCACGTCGGCGCCGTCCTCGAGGAACGGCCGCACCAGGCGGCCGTAGTCGCGCGGATCGTATTCGAGGTCGGCGTCCTGAAAGATCACCAGATCGCCGCTGGCCGCGGCGATGCCGCGGCGGATGGCGGCGCCCTTGCCCTGGTTGCTGGCCTGCTCGAGCAGCCGGATGCGGTCCGGATTCTCGCCGGCCAGCTCGCGCAGGATCTCGAGGCTGCCATCCCGCGAGCCGTCGTCGACGATCACCAGCTCGAGCTCGCGGATCTCGGGCACCGACACCGCCAGCACCCGGCTCACCAGCTCCCGCACCAGGTAGCGTTCGTTGTAGACCGGGATGATGGCCGACAGCTTCAGGCCGGCGGCGGCGGCCGGCGCCGCTGACGCTGCCGGCAGGCCCTGCGGGTCGTTGTCGGAGCTCACGGCGGCGGGATGTTAGCACGCGGCGCCGGACCGCTAGCGCCGGCGCGCCACCACCAGCAGCTGGTAGCCGAGCAGCGTCGGCAGCGCGCGGGTGAAGCCCGCGAGCACCAGCCCCGCCGCCGCCAGCACCGCCGGCGGCAGGCGCGGCATTGCCAGCGGCAGCGGGATGGTGGAAACGGCCTCGCGCTCGATACGGAAGCCGGCCTCCGTCAGCAGCCGCCGCAACAGGAAGCGGGTGAAGAAGGTGCGGTGGGAACGGTCGAGCAGGCCGCGATCGGCATAGGGGAAGCGCCCGCAGAGCAGGTTGAGCCGCACGTAGACGTTGGCGATGTTGGGCACCGACAGCACCAGCGGTGCGCCCACCGGCAGCGCGTCATGGATCAGCCCCAGCATCCGGCCGGGATCGCTCAGGTGCTCGAGAGCGTCGGCGGCGAGCACCGCGTCGCAGCGGCGCGGCAGGCGCGGGATGCTCTCGAGGTCGACGATGGCGCCGCCCGAGAGGATCTCGATCATCGCCGGCAGGCAGTCCACCGAGCTGTCCAGCCCCTGCCAGCGCAGGTCGGAGCGGCGCACCAGGCGGGCCACGTGCGCCGCCCCCGGGCCCAGCTCCAGCAGCCTGGCGCCCGGCGGCAGCTCCCGCACCCAGGAGGCCAGGAGGCGATGGCTCGAGCCGCGAAAATCCTTGAGGACGTAGCGCTCAGCGGAAGAGGCTGGAATGCCGGATCCCCTTGGCGTGCAGCTTGTAGGCGGCGAGCACGCCGAGCACCGCGAAGCCATAGCGCACGCTGCGCCAGAAACCGATTTGCGATGCCTCCTTGAAATAGCAGGTGGCGATCGGGATCTCCCGGATGCGCATCCCCTTGTCCACTCCCTGGGCGATGATCTCGGTATCGAAAACGAAATCGTCCGAATTGGCCTCGAGGTCGACCGCTTCGAGATAGCGACGGCTGTAGGCACGCAGGCCGGAATGATACTCGGAGAGGAAAACGTAGAAGACCGCGTTGGCGACGGCGGTAAGGAACAGGTTCGCGAAATACTTCCATTTCGGCATGCCGCCTTCGATCGGGCGGCCGCCCAGCATGCGGCTGCCGAAGACCGCATCGCAATCGCCAGCCAGCAGCGGCCGCACCAGCTCGGGCAGATAGCGGGGATCGTACTGGTGGTCGGGATGGACCATCACCACGATGGCGGCGCCGCGCGCCAGGGCCTCCCGGTAGCAGGTCTTCTGGTTGCCGCCGTAGCCCCGGTTGCGCGGATGGACGAGCGTATGGAGGCCGAGCTCCCGCGCCAGCTCGACGGTGCGGTCGCGGCTGGCGTCATCCACCAGCACGACGTCGTCGACCCAGTCGAGCGGCAAATCGCGATAGGTTCGTTCGAGCGTCTTCTCGGCGTTGTAGGCCGGCATCACGACGCAGATCTTTTGCGCGCGGACGGGGGCAGGATCGAGGCGGGGCTGAGCGTTCACGAGGTCCTCGGTCCGGTTGCATCCTGAAACGTGCATAAGTATAGTGACCCGACCGATGCGCCTCAAGCGCGCTGCCCGCCGGCGGGCGACTGCCCGCGGCAAGACGGTAAATTCCTCGCGGCACTGGAAATGGCAGACGACCGGTATCAGGTTGCGAGCGGGGCTGCGAGTGGGGCGTTGGCGAGCGAGCGGCGACTCGGCTGCGAGCAGGGCGAAGCTTTCGATCGGCGGTTGCGCGAGCAGGAGCTGACGGAGCGCGAAGAGCGCCTGGGCAGCTCGGTCGGGGATCTCGACGGCCTGTATGCGCCGGACGCCGATCCGGGATTCGACGGCGGCCGCCCGCAGCTCGCGGATCTGCGGCTCCAGGATGAGATCAGACACTTGCGATTCTTCTACTACGCGGTCCAGAAATCGCGCGCCTGGCGCTTCACTCAGCGCCTGCGGGCGATGGTGGGGCGCGCCTGGTGACCGCCGGGGCCCCGGAATCCGCGGCGACCCCGGAGGCCGCTGAAGACTCCGAGCTGCAGATCGCCCGGCTCAGCGGGCGGGTGGCGGCCCTGGAAGCGGCGCTCGAGCGCCGCTCCCGCGAGCTGCGCCTGCTGCAGCGGCTGCTCTGCCCGCACGACCTCGCGCAATGGTCCCGGGTGGCGGCCGGCCTGTCGCCGCGGCCGCGGATCGCCTGCGATCCGAGCTTCTGGGAGGAATCCCGCGAGCTGACCGCGGCCGAGGTGCCGGAGACCCTCGAAGCGCTGTGGGAGTCGTCGTATCCGCCCCGACCGCCGGTACCACCAGGGCCACAGGAGCCCCCGCCGGCCGACGAGAGAGCGCCGGCCCCACGATGAGCGGGTCGCGGCGGATCACGCTCGTCATCCTCGCCTGGAACCACTGGCGCCTCACCGAGCGCTGCCTCGAGACCCTGGCTGCCACCGATCTCGACGGCGCCGAGGTGCTGGTGGTCGACAACGGCTCGACCGACGAGACGCCGGAGCGCTTGGCGCGGATCCCCTGGCTACGCACCCTGCGGCTGCCTGCCAACCTCGGCTTCGTGCGCGGCAACAACGCCGGCATCGCCGCCGCCGCGGCCGGCTCCGACGTGGTGCTGCTCAACAACGACCTCGAGTTCATCCAGCGCGACTGGCTCCGCCGCCTCGCCGCCTGCGCTCATTCGGCCCCCGACGTCGGGGTGGTGGGCTGCCGCATGGTGTTGCCCGACGGCCGCCTGCTCCACGCCGGCACCTACATCATGCCCGACACCAGCTGGGGGCAGCAGGTCGGCGCGCTCGAGCGCGACGTCGGCCAGCACACCGGCACCGAGGAGGTCGAGGGAGTGGTCTTCGCCTGCGCCTACCTGCGGCGCGAGCTGCTCGATGCCATCGGCGGCCTGGCGCTCGACTTCGAGAGCTATTTCGAGGACACCGACTTCTGCCTGCGGGCGCGGCAGGCCGGCTGGCGGACGCTGCTCTGCGGCGGCGTGACGCTGGTCCACGACGAGCACGGCTCGACCGCGGACAACGACGGCGCGCTGATGGAGCTGTTCCAGGGCAGCCGCGCGATCTTCCGCCGCAAGTGGCAGCATGCGCTCGAAGCGCGCTACCGCCACCGCCTGCTGTGGCAGTCGATCATGAACTTTCCGACCGGCTACGCCATGAGCTGCCGGGAGCTGCTGCGCGCCCTCGACGAGCGCGGCGTGCACGCGGTCTACCGCTACGTCTACGGCCCCAAGACCGTGTTTCCGCCGGTCGAGCCCGAGTCGAGCGGCGACTACCGCTTGAACGTCATCCGCGGCCGCGCCGCGCCGCGCTCCCCCGAGGTCGCCGTGGTCTACGGTCAGGGCGACGTCTTCGCGCGCAACCTCGGCCGCTACAAGATCGGCTTCACCATGCTCGAGGTCGACGGTTTCCCGCCGGAATGGGTGGCGCAGGCCAACCGCATGAACGAGGTCTGGGTGCCGAGCGAGTTCAACCGCCGCGGCTTCGTCGACTGCGGCCTCCAACGGCCGATCCACGTCATGCCGCTCGGCGTCGACGTCCGCTACTTTCACCCCGGGATCGCCGCCTACCCGAACCCGGCCGGCGACTTCGTGTTCCTGGCGCTCTTCGAATGGGGCGAGCGCAAGGAGCCGAGCCTGCTGCTGCGGGCCTTCAACGACGAGTTCTCGGCCCGCGAGCCGGTGCGCCTGCTGTGCAAGGTGATCAACACCGACCCCGGCTTGTGCCTCAAGGACGAGATCCGGCGCTTGGAGCTGCGCGCCGCGGGCGGCAAGATCTCGTACCTGTTCAACCTCGAGTTCCCCCACTATCAGCTGGGGGCGCTCTACCGTTCGGCCGACGCCTTCGTGTCGGTGAGCCGCGGCGAGGGCTGGAACATGCCGCTGATGGAAGCCATGGCCAGCGGCCTGCCCGCCATCGCCACCGACTGGGGCGCTCACCAGGAGTTCGTGCACGACGGCATCGCCTACCCGCTGCGCGTCCGCAAGCTGGTGCCGGCGCGGGCCAAGTGTCCTTACTACGACGGCTTTCGCTGGGCCGATCCCGATCCCGAGCACCTGCGCCACCTGCTGCGCCACGTCTACGAGCGCCGGGACGAATCCCGGGCGCGCGGTCAGGCGGCCGCCCGCGAGATGGCGGCGCGCTGGACCTGGGAGGCGGCGGCGCAACGCATCGTCGACCGCCTGGCGGCGCTGGGCGTGGCGGGCGGGGCCGGCTCGCCACCGGCCACCCGCGCGCCGGTGGCGGCCCGCGCCAGCGGCGCGGCGTGAGCCCGCCGCCACCCCCGCTGTCGGTCGTCGTCCCGAGCCGCAACACCCGGCAGCTGACCCTGGCCTGCCTTGCCGCGCTCTCCGCGGCGAGCCGCGCCCGCCCCGAGCTCGCCGCGCTCGAGCTGATCCTGGTCGACGACGCCGGGGACGACGGCACCGCCGAGGCCGTCGCCGCGAGCTGGCCACCGGTCCGCATCCTCCGGCTCGACCGCCAGCACGGCTTCACCCGGGCCGCCAACCGCGGTCTGGCGGCGGCGGCCGGCAGCGTGTTGCTGCTGCTCAACAGCGACGCCGAGGTCGGCGCCGACGGCGACGGCCTGACCGCCCTGCTGGCGCGTTTTGCCGCCGAGCCGCGGCTGGGTATCGCCGGCGCGGCGCTGCGCTACCCCGACGGCACCCCCCAGTGGAGCGGCGGCGCCGAGCCGACGGCGGCCTGGCTGTTCGGCCTGGCGAGCGGCCTGCCCAGCCTGCTGGGGCGGCTGCCGCTCTACCGGCGCCTGCGCCCGGCCGGCGGTACTGGAGGCGGGGGCGGCGGGGGCGACGCAAGCGGCCGGCGCGGGCGGCGTGACGTCGCCTGGGTCACCGGCGCCGCGATGGCGGTCCGGCGGGCCACCTGGGAGCAGGTCGGGCCGCTCGACGAGCGCTTCCGTTTCTACGCCCAGGACCTCGATCTCTGTCTGCGGGCGCGCGCCGCCGGCTGGTCGGTGGCGGTGGTGCCCGAGTTCCGGGTGCTCCACCATCACGGCGCCACCATCCAGGCGGCGGGCGGGCGGCGCCCCGGCGGCGGGCGCGGCGCCCAGCACGCGGAGCTGCTGTGGACGGACCTGCTGCGCTGGGCCGCCAAGCAGGGCGGCGCCCCGGCGGTGCGGCGCGCGGCGCGCGCCCTGGCGGCGGGCGGCGGACTGCGGCTGGCCGGCCGCCGCCTGGCGACGCCGCTGGTGCCGGCCGCCGCGCGCGACGGCTTCCGCGCCGACAGCGCCGCGCTGGCCGGCGCCCTGGCGGCGGTGAGGACGGCGCGGGAAAGCTGCTAAAGTCCGCAGCCACCGTCCCATGCGAGAGCTCTACCGTTACCGCGACCTCGTGCTCACTCTGGTGGCACGCGAGCTGAAGGTGCGCTACCGGCGCTCGGTGATCGGCTTCCTGTGGACCATGCTGCAGCCGTTGTTGATGATGCTGGTGTTCTACCTGGTGTTCAGCGAGCTGTTCCGCTTCAACATGCCGCACTACCCGGTGTATGCCCTGGCCGGCATCCTGTTCTGGAACTTCTTCTCGCAGAGCATCGTCGCCTCCATGAACAGCCTGCGCGGCAATGCCCTGCTGCTGCAGAAGCTGCCGGTGCCCAAGGCGGTGTTCCCGGTGGCCACGGTCATCTCCGGCGTCGTCAACCTGGTCTTCGCCCTGGTCCCAACGCTGGTCATCGTGATCCTCTTCGAGCACGGGCTATCGCCGGCGCTGCTGTTCCTGCCGGTCTCCATCCTGCTCGCCGCGCTGTTCACCCTCGGCGCCGGCCTGCTGCTGTCGCCGCTGGCGGTCTTCTTCAGCGACGTGGTCGAGCTGGTCGGCGTGCTGCTGACGGTGCTCATGTACCTGACGCCGGTCTTCTACCCGATGGCGATCCTGCCGGCCAAGGTGCGCTGGGTGGTCCGCTTCAACCCGCTGCGCTCCATCCTGGAGGTCTTCCGCGATCCCATCCAGCAGGGCAAGGTGCCCCCGATCGAGCACATCGCCGTCTGCGTGGTGATCGCGGCCGTGGCACTGGCGGTCGGCGGGCTCGCCTTCCGCCGCAGCAGCGACCGGATCCCGTTCTACGTCTGAGTCAACACCTCTTCATAGAGCGTGAGCAGACGGCGGGCGACCGTGGCGGGATCGTGGCGGCGGCGCAGGGCGGCCCGGCCGGCACCGGCCAGGGCGGCGCTAAGGCCGGGCTCGTCGCGCAGGCGGCGGCAGGCGGCGGCAAAGCCGGGCCCGTCGCGGGCCACCAGCAGGTCCCTCCCGTCCACCGCCTCGAGGCCAGCGGCCCCTTCCAGCGTGGCGATCACCGGCACGCCGCGCGCCCAGGCCTCCAGCACCTTCATGCGCACTCCGGAGCCGAAGCGCAGCGGCACCGCGTGGATCGAGCCGGCGGCGAAGGCGGTGGCGCTGTCGGCCGGCGCGCCATGCCAGGTGATGCCGCGCTCGCTCTCGCTCTGGCTCTCGTGCCGAGCGCTGGGCGGAAGGCGGCCGGCGCTGGCCGCCGTTGCCGAACCGGGGGTCGATCCACCGCGGGGGATCCCGAAGACGTGCAGCTGGGCCGCCGGCAGGGCGCGCCGGACCGCCGGCCAGACCTCGCCGACGAACCAGGCCACGGCATCCTCGTTGGGGCGCCAGCCGCGGCTGCCGAGGACGGCCACCGCCGGCTCTCCCGGCAGGGCCGGCAGCCCGGGCGGCAGCTCGGCAACGAAGGGCGCCGGCACCTCGACCACCCGCGCCCCCGGCCCGCCCGCGGCGCCGGCCAGCCGGCACAGTGCCGCGGCATCGGCAGCGGTCAGGGCGGCGGTGGCGGCCACGGCGCCGACTGCCCTTCCCTCCCAGGCCGCGAGGCGCCTGGCCTCGAGCACCAGCGGCCGGCCCGCCGCCGCCCAGAGGGCGCTCTCGACGTTCTGCGCCCGCAGCACCACCGGCAGGCCGCGCGCCCGCGCCGCCTGCCAGACCTGAGGCAATGCCTGCAGCTGCTCGGCATGCACCACGTCGAAAGGCCGCGCCGCGAGCAGCGCCTCGACCCGGCGCCGCACCGCCGGCAGGGTGTGGCGGGCGATGGTCAGCGGCAGGCGCCGGCCGATCGAGCGCAGCAGCGTGCTCGCCGTGCCGGCCGGCCGGGCCGCCACCAGCTCCGGCTCGCAGCACCGGTCCAGGGCCGCCGTCGCCGCCGCCAGCTCGTGCCGGCGCGGGTCGAGCGGTGCGACCAGCGTCGCCCGCACCCCCTCGGCGGCAAGCCCGTCGAGAGTCCGCAGCAACAGCAGCCGCCCGCCGTCGATGGGCGGCCAGGGGCACTTGGTGGCCACGACCAGGAGGCGCACCGGCACTTCATATCAGGGATGGCACCCGGACCGTGCCGCTGAGCACCATCAGGGCGCTCAGGCCAATGCCGCGAGCGCCGGCGGCGCCGGCCGCGCCGGGACAACGGCCGCAGGCGGGTCGGCGAACATCCGCTTGAGCGCGCGACAGTGCTCGACGCGCTTCGCGACGGCCGCCAGCAGCACCGCCGGCGCCGCCGTCCTCGCGAGCCGGCTGGTGCCGGCCGCGCCGGACCCGGCCAGTTCCGGCGCGCTTTCATCGCCATCCAGGACGAGCACCGACACGGCGGCGCACCGCTTGTCGCTGCGCATCCAGCGCACCAGGTCGCCGGCAGCGCCGGCCGCCACCGCGGCCGGCGCGAGGTTGATGAGCACCAGCTCCGGCTCGCTCGCCAGGACCTCGCGCGGGAAGCGGCGGGGGTCGCGGCAGGCGCGGACCCGATAGCCGGCGCCGCCCAGCAGCGCCCGCAGGGCGGCAGCTTCTTCGTCTTCGTTCCCGAGGTACAGGACGCGCGGCGCGGCCTGGCGCCGCTCGATCAATCCCTGTAGGCTGTCGGTCACGGCCACCCAGTCGACCGGCCCGCGCCATTGCGCATCCGCATCGCAGCTGGCGCCGGGCTCGGCGGCAGCCGGGCCGCCGACCAGCACCATCACTGGCTCGTCGCCGCGATCCAGGCTGCGCAGGTAGTGCGTCAGGAGGGCACCCGAGCCGTCCGCCTGCTCCTCGGCGGCGATCACCGCCTCGGGCAGGCCGTCCGCGAACACGCGGCCAGCCTCGCGGCAGGTCTCGACCGCCTGCAGCGTGAAGCCGTACCGGGAGAGCAGGCTCTCCAGCCGTTGCCATTCGACGTCCCGCAGCCCGACGGCCAGCGCGCGCCGCGTCGGCAGCGGCGCCGGCTCCGGCGCGAGCGCCAGCGGTCGCGGCCCGACTGCGGCGCCCAGCTCCGAGGGCGCCAGCCGCGCCCAGAGGATCTCCTCCGAGATGCCGCCGGTGCTGCGTTGGCGGTAAACCTCCTGGCGCAAGAGCTGAGCCAAGGCGCGGATCTGCTCGACATGGGCCGGCTCCGGCACGAGGTTGGCGCCGGCCAGCGTGGCGCAGTCGTGCTCGCCCAGCTGGGCGGCGACGGCGATCGCGGCAAGACCGTGCATTCCGGCCCAGGCCGCCAGGCCGTGAAAACGCCGCAGCAACAGCTTCAATGCGATCCGGTCGCCGCGGTCCTGGTCGAGCTGGGCGGCCAGGCGCGAGAGCTGGGCCGCGGTGAGGGCGGCGGCGTGAAGGTACTTGATCTGCAGGTTGCGCGGAATCTCTTGCCAGCTCACCGGCGTGCCCTCCTTCCAGGCTCCACTGCCGGAGACTGTAGCGGCGGCCGGGCGCCAGCCCTATCGGCGGCCGGCGGTATTCTTTGTCGGCAATCGTCTTACAGGCCTGCCGCCGGGCGCTATTTGCCCTCGGTCCAGGACCTCGCCATGAACCGGCCAGGCTTGCCCGCCAGCGCCTGCAGGGCGCGGGCGAGGTTGCGCTCGCGCGCCGCCGCGGACTTCAGCGCTGCAAGGTAGCGAACGATCTCTTTCTGGCGGCTCGGGGACAACGCCCGCCAGTTCTGCTCGGCGATCGGATCCTTCGCCAGTGCCGCGCGAAACCATGACGGCAACGGCTGCGGCCCGCTGCGATAGGCGGCGTCGAAACCGACCTCGACGTTCACCCGGTCGCCAACCTGCGTCGCCGACGCCTTGCGGACGTCGCCGTGGAGATACAGGCGGAAGGTGCCGTCGCCGACCGGCATCATGTTGATGTGCCACGGCTCCTCGGGTTTGCCGTTGATCCGGACCACGACCGGCATCGGCTTGCGCCAATCGCGCTTGATCTTCGCCGCGCGCGCGGCGCTCACCGGCACGAACGGATTGACGCCTTGGATGTCGACGGTCGCCTTGAACCTGAGGGTCGCCATGTCGATCTCCCTTGCGGCCTGATGCGCTGGCGCCCGCTCATCATAGGAGAGCGCTCGACGATCCGTTGCCCGTTTTCCGTCAATCCAGGTGGATGCTCGCGAGCACCACAGCCGCCACTCCCTGGGGGGTCGAAGCGCGGCCGGTCCAGGTCGAGGTGGACACCCATCATGGGCTGCCCCAGGTGCACATCGTCGGGCTGCCGGACGCGGCGGTGCGCGAGAGCCGCGAGCGGGTGCGCACCGCCATCCGCAACTGCGGCTTCCACCTCGACCCGCTGGCGGTGGTCATCAACCTGGCGCCGGCGGACCTGCGCAAGGAGGGCAACCACCTGGACCTCGCCATCGCGCTGGCGCTGCTCGCCAGCCAGGGGCACCTGCCACAGGCGGCGCTGGTCGAGCGGCTGTTCTGCGGCGAGCTGGGGCTCGACGGCGCCATCCGGCCGGTGCGGGGCGGCCTGGCGATCGCGGACCTCGCGGTCCGCCTCGGCGTGCGCGAGATCCTGCTGCCCGCCGCCAACGCCGGCGAGGCCTCCGCCCTCGAGGCGGTGCGCATCATCGCGGTGCGCACGCTGACCGACGCGGTGCGCCACGTGCTGGGCGCCGCGCCGATCGGCGCCGCCGCGCCGCCGAGCTTCGGCGCCCGCGCGCCCCGCCTGGCGGCGCCCGACCTCTCCCAGGTGCGCGGCCAGCAGCTGGCCAAGCGCTGCCTCGAGGTGGCCGCGGCCGGCGGCCACAACCTGCTGCTGCTCGGTCCGCCGGGCTCCGGCAAGACCATGCTGGCGCGCTGCCTGCCGGGCCTGCTGCCGCCGTTGACCCAGACCGAGGCGATCGCGGTCACCAAGATCCATTCCCTGGCCGCGGAGCAACCGCCCGCCGGCCTGGTGCGCGAGCGGCCGTTCCGCAGCCCGCACACCGGCACCAGCACCGCCGGCATGATCGGCGGCGGCCCCCAGCCGCGCCCCGGGGAGGCCAGCCTGGCCCACCTCGGAGTCCTGTTCCTCGACGAGCTGCCGGAGTTCCGGCGCGACACCCTGGAAGCTCTGCGGCAGCCGCTCGAGGAGGGTCTGGTGAGCGTCGTCCGCGCCCGCGCCCGCCTGGTCTTCCCCGCCCGCTTCGCCCTGCTGGCGGCGATGAACCCCTGTCCCTGCGGCCATCTCGGCGACCCGCGCCATGCCTGCACCTGCCTGGCGCCGCTGATCGAGCGCTACCGCAGCCGCATCTCCGGCCCGCTGCTCGACCGCATCGACCTGCACGTCGAGCTGCCGGCGATCTCGATCCGCGAGCTGCAGGCCGGCCCCGGCGAGCCCTCGGCCGCGGTCGCCGCCCGCATCGACGCTGCCCGCTCCGTGCAGCTCGCCCGCTTCGGCGCCGCCTCCCCCAACCCGGTCAACGCCGCCATGTCCACGGAGGTGTTGCAGCGCCACTGCCGCCTGGACGCCGCCGGCCAGCGCCTGCTCGACGCCGCCTTCGAGCGGCTCGGCCTCTCCGCCCGCGCCCTCGACCGCATCCTCAAGGTCGCCCGCACCCTGGCCGACCTGGCGGCCTCCCCCACCCTCCGCGCCGCGCATGTCGCGGAGGCCATCCAATACCGGGTGCTGGACCGCCGCTTCTCGGGATGAAGTGAGCTCGCCTCCGCCCCTCCGCCCGGAGCCTTGGACTCTTGGACGAGCCGCAAGCAGCCCATCCAAAGATGGGATATATCGGGCCTTGAATCGAGAATTATAGCGGCAGTAGGTAATTACAATCCCAGGATGGCAATGACTTGTGCCTTCAAGACGAAAGTCGATCCACACCCTCGAGTATCGGCGGATGCTTGCCGGCCTGCGTCAGGCCAGGGAGGAGGCTGGGCTATCCCAGGCCGAGGTCGCCGCTCATTTCGGGCGACCCCAGTCGTTCGTCTCCAAGTGCGAATCCGGAGAGCGCCGGATCGACCCCACCGAGCTCAGGATCTTTGCCAACTTCTACCGGAAGCCCGTCTCCTACTTCCTGAACGAAAGACCGGAACCGTCGGTTGAGATCGCGAAACGCCAGTGAAATGCCGACGCTCGGACCAGGCAACGGCACTGACCCATACGAGGAGAGCACAGATGGGTGGCACCGGCATCGATCCGAGAACCCTCGACCACACCGGGAGCCGGCGGCGGCTCTGCGCCTCTCTATCGAAGCGGTGCGGGAAGGCAACGCCTCGGTCACGTTCGTGGAGGAGGTCGCCGCCTATTTCCGGCAGGCGAAGTTCGATGCCAGGCACGCATTCCGGCGCCGCCCGTAGTGCCGGGCACAACGTCGGCTCTCGACCCTGACGGCTAAATAGGGTGCGCCTGTCGCGCACCCAAGGAGAACATCGCGATGATGCAGACGACGAGCGGAACTGATCCCTGGGACTAGGCCGGCTCTCCCGGCGGTCCCGAAGCACTCGGTTTCACAGTGGACCTCCTCCTTGGTGGGCGGACCTTCGTCGGCATGACTCAGCTTTCGAGGCGGCACGCCCGAGAAACCTTCCGGCATGCAGAGCGCGGCGCCGCGTCCCGCTTTACCAGTACTCGCTGCACCCTTGAAGTGGCTCCGTGGTCTGTTTCTCGGAGCGCCCGCAGTCTTGGACCCCGCAAGGTTGAGGCGTTCCGGGAAGACCCATTGCCATATGTCGATCGATCACTTGGTTTCGTCGTTGGGGTAGAGAGGATTCCGCTTCCGTCTCCCGCAGGATGCGGGGACGCCGCCGCGGGAGCTGAGCGACGCGGCGCATCCGTCCCGGCCCATGCTCGATCTCGACGCACAGATGACGCAGAAGCGGCTCGTCTCTCCGGGAACGCGGGTGCCCTTGGCCCCTGAAGACCGGAACCTCTGCACGGTGGACGGCCAACACGTCTACCCGGTCGTCTCCGGCGTGCCGATCCTCCTTTCCGATCCTGCCCGGATCAGGGCCGCCCTCGAAGCGCAGGGCGGCGCCATGGTCCGGGAGTACGAAGCGCCGCCCCCAGGGCGCTTGCGCGGCCTCTACCGGCGGCTCCTCGCGGCGCCCGGCGACCAGCGTACCCCCGCCTCGCATCGTGCCTTCGAGGGCCTCTTCAGCGATCTCCCCGAAGACGCCCTTTGCCTCTCAATTGGCGGCGGGCCGCAGCGCATCCGGCCAGAGCTTGTGAACCTGAACATCGGCGCCTTCCCGAACGTCGATATTGTCGCCGACGCCTACGAGCTGCCCTACGCGGACGGGGCGGTGGACCTCCTACATTGCGAGGCGGTCTTCGAGCACCTCGAATACCCGGACCGCGCGGCGGCGGAGATGTTCCGGGTGCTGCGGCCAAGCGGCAGAGCCTTCATCGCGACGCCCTTCTTGCAGCCGTACCACGGCTACCCGGATCACTTCCAGAACTTCACCCTCTCGGGACACCGGCGTCTCTTCGAGCGCGCCGGCTTCCGCATTCGGGAAGCCGGGACCTGTGTCGGTCCCGTCTTCGCCCTGCGGGATCTCTTCTTGAACCTGGTCCGCACCGTCCTGCCCGGAGGCGGCGTAGGGCGCTGGCTCGCCAGGCTCTCCGCGCTGCTCACGCTGCCCTTCCTGTATCTCGACCGGATTGCCGGCGAGCGCGCGCACTCATCGAGCCTCGCCTCCTCCACGTACCTTCTCCTCGAACGGCAGGAGGAGGCGCGAGGAGGTTAGGGGCGGATGACCTTCCAACGCGCCGGGAGTACCCTCCACCACACCGAGAGCCGGCGGCGGCCGGCATATCAGCGGCAGACGGGGCACGGCATGCAGCGCGACAGGGCGGTCAAGGCGCCGCGGCCTCAAGGAGATCTCCAAGGCACTTCCGGCTCCTTGTCCCACTATCGGAGCGGGCCGGCACTTCACAGTTGAACGATTGCTGCACATCGGTCGCCTCAGAAGATGCAGAGAATAAAAGGCATATCGACATGCGAGTATGTGTGGCCAATTTCACAGCGCGCGGCGCGGCAGCGAGCGACGATGTACCGGTCTTGCAAGATTTCTGTTGACTTCTGAGACGGCCTTCAATTAGCGTATACGGAGATGCGGCTCAGCTTGATGCTTGAGAAGCGGCCTGCCGTGCCGGATCGGATGGCGGCGGGAACCCTTCACGCTATGCGTGTGCTGAGCGTCTATGGAGATATGGCAGGACGCGATCCGGGGTGTGGTGTGACAACCAGACCAGGGAGTACGCGGCAGACCTCGCGCGAGCGCCCATTTCGAGCGCGGCGGTGTCTCACTCGGAATACGTTCCGATGGACATGGGACCGAACGCTCGATTCTTCAGAAAGGAGGATGAGAAGGCATGAACTTGCTCGCGCTTCTGACGTTTGTCTTGCATCTGCTGCACCTGGCTGCGCCGGAGGGCGGGTCGCAGGGATTCGCCGCTTCTTCGGCGGCCCAGCCAATTTCGGCGCCCGTAGTGCCGGGCACCACGTCGGCTCTCGACCCTGACGGCTAGATACGATGCGCCTGTCGCGCACCCAAGGAGAACATCGCGATGATGCAGACGACGAGCGGAACTGATCCCTGGGACTAGGCCGGCTTTCCCGGCGGTCCCGAAGCGCTCGGTTTCATACAAAGGGAGGCCAGATGGTCGGCCTCTCTTCTTTCTTTTTCTTGTAACCCTTCCTTGGCACGAACGGCTTGGACGATCGCGCATGCCTCGTCCTTCTCGGCGGGATCGAGTCCGAAGTAGAGGACGATGCGGCAATAGGTCAAGAGAAGGTGCGGCTTGTCGAGGTCTTCGCCCGCCTTTCGCAGCTGGCGGGCGCGCTTCAGGTAGTACCCGCGCCTCGACGTGTCGCCGAGTATCGAGCTGTACATGAGGAGGTTGTTCAGCGCCATCACTTCACCCGCGCCGCCCACTTTGCGAAGCCGGTTGTATCCCTGCTGGCAAAGCGTCTTGGCTTCTCTCAGGCGCTCCGGGTTGGTGGCATGCAGATAGTCTGCGTCCACGCTCGTCTCGCCGATCGTGTATCCGAGGAGCGCGGATGATCTGCCCCGCAACTCGATCTCCATCTGTTCCAACCGATTCCGCGTGGAAGATTCCACGTCCCGCCGGATCGAGTCCTTGATGGTCTGCCAGCCGAAGAACGCGACGCCACCGATCACGAGGGAGATGAGGACGAGCGCAACAGTCGAGGTCCCAAAGAGGATCGCCGATCGATCGCCGAGCCCGAGCACCTCGCCCTTCGGACCCTTGGGCTCAGGCGTGACCACCATGAAGTGCCACGCGAGCGCCCAGGAGAGAGCAACGAGGCCCCCGAGCAGGAGGACGCTCAAGGTCCGCATGATCCTCCTGCGGAGTCGCTTTGACCTCCGCTGTTCCGGCCGCACATCCAGGCTTCTATCACGACTGCTAAGAGATGACAACGGTCGAGTACCCCGGCTTGCTGCCAGGGTTCTCCTGTCCCGTGGCCGCCCTCTTCGACGAGTAGCCAGCCGCACCGAGCACTGCGGCTCCCGGCCGGCCGCGCCCGTGTATAGTATTGCGACCAACCCGTGGGGAGACCTCGAGCATGAAGCGCACTACGCTGCTGGGGACGCTGTTTGCCGTGGCGATGATCGTGGCATCCGTGACCGCCGGAGCTCTCGAGGTGGAGATCCGCGTCCATACGCGGCCCCCCGCCGTGAGGGTGGAAGCGATCCCGCCGGCGCCATCGCCGGGGCATTACTGGATCGCCGGGAACTGGGCCTGGGAGCGGAACAACTGGGCTTGGGTGGGCGGCCACTGGGCGGAAGCCCGACCGGGCCAGGTATGGATCCGGGCACATTGGGCGCGGGTCGGCAACGACTGGCTGTTCCGCCCCGGGCACTGGGCGCCGATCGTCGCTCCCCGGGGCTACGCGGAGGTGGTGGCGGACGTGCCGCCGCCGATCGCCAAGGTCGAGGTGGTCACCCCCGCACCCTCGCCCGATCACTTCTGGATCCCCGGCTACTGGCGCTGGGCCGGCGGCGTCCACGTTTGGGTCCCCGGACGCTGGGAGCTGTCGCGCCGGGACGAGGTCTGGGCACCCGAGCACTGGGCCCGGATCGGCGGCCGCTGGCATTTCTACGGCGGACACTGGCAGCACTTCTAGGCCTCTCCCGGTCGTGCGTGCTGGGAGCCGCGCACGCTGCGGGTCGGCTCGGAGCGGGTGCGCGAGCTGCGCGCCGTCCACCATCCGCGATGATGACTTCACGGCATGAACGCGCGCCAGCCTTCGCCCGCCGGAGGTGGCGCCGGTGCCTGCCGAGCGCCGCCCGGGCCGTTCTCGCCGGCGGCGCCTGCCTTGGCCTTGTCCTTGGCCTCCTGGCCGGCGCGGGCGCCGGCTGCCGCGGCGAACGCCACCTGGACCGCCCGGTCGCGCCGCATGCCAGCCCGTGGTCCGGGTGCGACGTCTTGCTGATCTCGATCGATACGCTGCGCGCCGATCACCTGCACGTCTATGGCTACTCCCGCGCGACCAGCCCGAACCTCGACCGCTTCGCGCGTGAAGCGGTGCTCTTCGAGCAGAACATCAACACCGGCGGCGGCACGCTGCCGGTCCACGTTTCCATGTTCACCTCCCTGCCGCCGGCGGTCCACGGCGTCTGGGCGGACAACGGCCGGGCCCTCGACAGCCGGCGCGTCACGCTGGCGGCGCAGCTGCACGCCGCCGGTTACCGCACCGGCGCCTTCACCGGCGGCGGCTACGTCAGCTCGAGCTTCGGCCTGGCGCACGGTTTCGACGATTTCGACGAAACCGGCGGCGGCCTGCGGGCGGAGCTGCCACGGCTCTACGCTTGGCTCGACGCCCGCCGGGGCGGCAAGCGCTTCCTCTTCCTGCACACCTACGACGTCCACTCCGGCTTCGACAAGCTGCCCTACGACCACGGCGAGGCCTGGAACCGGCTCTTCACCGCTGCCGGCGTGCGCTTCGACGGCTGCCGCGGCGGCAAGTGCGCCAGCCGGCTGCTGGCGTCGGCGAACCAGGACGCCGAAGCCGGCCGGATCCGGGTGGACCAGGCCTTCACCCCGGCCGAGATCGAATACATCGAGGGGCTCTATGACGGCGGCATCGCCTACGCCGATGCCGAGATCGGGCAGCTGTTCGACCAGCTCAAGGCCCGCGGCCTCTGGGACAGGACGCTGATCGTGCTCACCGCCGACCACGGCGAGGAGTTCGCGGAGCACGGCCTGTTCCTGCACGACCAGAACCACGAGGAGGTCGCGCGCGTGCCGCTGCTGATCCGCTTCCCGCACGCCCGCTTCGGCGGCCGCCGGATCTCCGGGCTGGTCTCGACGCTCGAGGTCATGCCGAGCATCCTCGACGCCCTCGGGGTCGGCGCCAACCGGGAGGTGATGGGCCGCAGCGTCCTGCCGCTGATCGCCGGCGGCAGCGGGCGGGAGGGCCTCCCCTGGGTCTACATGGCGGGCGCTCTCGAGAAGCTGCGCGCCCCCACCTGGGCGCTCTTCGCCAACCCGCAGGGCCCGGTGCAGCTCTTCGACCTGCAGCACGACCCCGGCGAGACCGCCGACGTGCTCGCCAACCACCCGGCCGCCGCGGCGTCGCTGTTCGCCCAGTATCAGGCCGCGCGCCACCGCGACCTCTGGGCGCGGCGCAGCCTGGGCTCGCCATCCGACGCGGCCGCCCACCTGGCGAGCGGCGAACGGGCTCGCCTGCGGGCCCTCGGCTACCTGAAGTAGACCCGGCGCGCCGGCGCCTGCGGGCGCTGGGCAAGTGGAGGTCGACCGACCTCAGCCTTGCTTCGAGAAGGCGGCCTCCAGGCGGGTCAGGAGGTCCGGGCGCCATCCCAGGGTTCCTACGAGGTCGCGTACCAGGAAGGGCCGGGTGACGACGCGGTCGCCAGAGGGCAGGGTCGTGTAGGGCGGCGGCTCGTCCATCCGATGCGCGATCAACATGGGGGGCCGGCGGTAGAGCGGCTCGACGCTGATGCCTCCCGGCAGCAGCTTCCCCACCAGCCCCTTCTCCACCGCTCGCTCGAAGGACGCCTCGGCCAGGTAACCAGTCAGGTCGCGGGAGACGAGGAACCCGGCCCCCGTCAGCAGACGCGCAGCCGTGTCCAGGGTCCAGATCGCTTCGCCACGAAGGGCTGCCTGGACGGCTTCCAGTGGCTGCTCGAGCGGAGCCATGAGCGCCCGGCCGGCAAGCAGAAACTGGTGCGGTAGCACCGCGAGGTCGCGGCGGAAGCGGGCATGGCCGCGCCGCGCCAGGCTGATGCGGTGGTGGGCGTCTTGATCGCGCCGCAGCCGTTCCAAGCGCTCCTCGGCGGTCCGCGGCCGGGCATTCATGGCTGCGCCTCGAAGAGCCTGGCCAGTCGCAGCAGCAAGGCGAGCCCCTCCTCCAGGCCCCGATGCATGCCGGCGTACCCAGCTGCTCCGGGGCCAGCCAGGACCACGTCCGCCGAAACCGCCAGCAGGGCCGCTCTTGCATCGGCGACGGCATCTTCGAGGCGATCTAAGGGAAAAGCTCGGAGGAGGCGACCGAGATCTTCGAGGAAGCTTGCGTCCGCAGCGTTCTCGGCGATGACCAGCAGGGCCTGCAGCTTGTCCTTGCTGCCTTTTTCGAGTCGGATGGTCAGAAGCTTGGCGGCAGCGAGTGTGGCCGGCGACAGCGCCTTGCCGCCGCTCGCCAGGTCGCGGGTCGAGTGCGGCAGAGACAGCAGCCTGCTGAGATCGGCGTAGACCATGACCGGCAGTTGCCGGCCGCCGCCGATCCGGTCCACCACGTCCCGCCGCGAATAACCAACCAGGTCGAGAGATAGGTCGCCCGCCGCCGTGAACGTGGCCGTGCCGGCCTGGTGGCGAAGCCCGAGGCGGCCCATCTCGTCGATGACTGTCTCCTCCGCCGCAGCCACCCAGTCGGCATCCACCAGGACGTCCACGTCCTCGGTCAATGCCGGTATCGATTCGCTCACTCCGTAGATGCCCGACGATCCGGCCAGGATGAGGCGCTCCCCCAGCGGGCTGTGGTGGATTCGCTCCAACAAGCCGAGCACCACCTCCCGATCCGGCCAGCTCATCCCGCCATCCTAATCACCATCCAGGGAGCGGGCAAATGGCAGGCCTGCCCATGGCGCCGCCGCCGCCATCGCCGCGGCCGCCTCACCAGGAGCCGTCGGCGCCACCGCCACCCGAGTCGCCGCCGCCGCCCGAGAAGTCGCCGCCGCCACTGTCACTGCTGCTGCTATCGCTGCTGCTGCTGTCGCTGCTGCTGCTGCTGTCGCTGCTGCCGCCGCCGGAGCTGCTGAAGTCGCCGCCGGAAGAGCCGCCGCCGCCGCTCGAGCTTCCCCATGCGCGGCGGCCGCCGCCTGACTGGCGGCGGCTGGCGCGGCGGGCAAGAGTCAGGATCAAGGCGACGATGCCCAGCATCACCACGGCGGGAAGGCAGCCGAGGATCGCACTCGACGGTCCCGGGCGCGGCGCCGGCCTGACGGCGCCCGGCGCGCCGCCGCCGATGGCGGCCAGCACCGCGTCGACGCCCGCACGGACCGCCCCGTCGTGGTCGCCGGCCGCGAGGCGCGGCGTGATCTGCTCGCGGATGATGCGCGAGGCGATGGCGTCCGGCACCCTGTCCTCCAGGCCGTAGCCGACCTCGATGCGCAGCTTCCGGTCCTCGGTGAACAGAAAGATCACCAGGCCGTCGCTCGCCCCCTTGTTGCCGATCCCCCAGGCATGGAACGCCCGCACGCTGAAGTCCTGGATCGGCACGCCGCCGGTCGAGGGAGCGATCCACACCAGGACCTGGTGCCCAGTCTGCCGCTGGTAGCGCTGGAGGCGCCCATCCAGGTCGACCCGCGCGGCATCGCTCAGGTAGCCGGCCGAGTCGGTGACCCAGCGCAATGGCGCCGGCGGCACCTGCCCCGAGGCCGCCGATGCCGGCGATGCCGGCACTGCCGCCGATCCCGCCGAGGGGACCAACACCGCCACGGCAGCCAGCACCGCCAGCGCCACCGGCAGGGCTGCCAGCAGCACGAGGCGGCGCAGGGATTGCGATCGCTTCACGGTGGATCCTCCTGGTTCGAGCCGGCGGTTTGGCTCAATATAGCGCTGAGCTGCACCAGCAGGGGCCGCTGGCCGGCAAGAATCGTCGCCTCCGCTTCCGACAGCGTGAACCAGGCTGCCCGATCCACCTCGGGGAAGCGTTGCCGGCGCCCCGAGCGTGGCGGCCACTCCACCTCGAAGGTGTTGCTCACGATGGCCGCGGCGTCGAGGTCGCCGGCGGCAGCCCAGGCCATCACCGTCTTGCCGCCCGCCTGCCGGACCGGTTCGAGAGCGACGAACGGCGGCGCCGCCTGGAACCCGGTCTCCTCGGCGACCTCGCGCCGGGCCGCGGCCAGCGGGTCCTCCCCGGCGGCCACCTCGCCCTTGGGGATGGACCAGGCACCGAGATCCTTGCGCTGCCAGAAGGGACCGCCGGGATGGACCAGGAACACCTCCCAGGTCGCGTCCTCGCGCCCGGCCTCGCTCCCGGCCGCGGGCCCGCCTTCGCGCCGTCGGTAGAGCAGCAGCCCGGCGCTCAGCTTCGGCATTCGCGCCTCCCCATCCGGCACCAACCCTTCCATATACCCTGGCAAACGAGGTATTCTTCCAGCTGTCCCCGCAGGAGAACCATCATGACGATCTCGCGCTCCCTCATCCTCGCCCTGGTGCTGCCGCTCGCCGCTTCGCTGCTGGCGGCCGGCGCCGCGCTACGGCAGACGGGAACCGGCGGCCCGCCACCGCGACCGCAGGCGGCGCCCGTCGGCATCGCCAAGATCCGGCACGTGATCGTCATCATGCAGGAAAACCGCTCCTTCGACTCCTACTTCGGCACCTTCCCCGGCGCCGACGGCATCCCGCGGCGCGGCGGCCAGTTCGCGGTCTGCCTGACCGATCCGTCCTCCGGCAGGTGCGTCGAGCCGTTCCACGACGCCGCCGACCTCAACCACGGTGGCCCGCACAGCGCGGCGGCGGCGGTGGCCGACGTCGACGGCGGCAAGATGGACGGCTTCATCGCCCAGGCGAACCATGCCCGGCAAGGCTGCGCGGACCCGCTCGATCCGGCCTGCGGCGGCTCCTCGACCGACGTCATGGGCTACCACGACGCGCGCGAGATCCCGAACTACTGGGCCTACGCGCAGCATTTCGTGCTGCAGGACCACATGTTCGAGCCCAACGCCTCATGGAGCCTGCCGGCGCACCTGTTCCTGGTCTCGGAATGGTCGGCGAGGTGCGTCAGCGCCAAGCCCAAGAGCTGCGGCAACCAGCTCGAGGCCCCCGGCTACCCTCCTGACTACCACCACAACGGCCACATCCCCTTCTACGCCTGGACCGACCTCACCTGGCTGCTGCACCGCAACCATGTCAGCTGGGCCTACTACGTGTTCAAGGGCGCCGAACCCGATACCGAGGACGACGACGCGATGGCGACCCCCACCCAGCCGCAGGACGCCAAGACCGCGGGCATCTGGAACCCGCTGCCCTACTTCACCACGGTCCAGGAGGACGGCGAGCTCGGCAACATCCAGGACATCGCCGCCTTCTTCGCCGCCGCCCGCGCCGGCACGCTCCCCGCCGTCTCCTGGATCGTCCCCAACGACCTGGTGGGCGAGCACCCGCCGGCGCTGGTGAGCGCCGGCCAGGCCTACGTCACCTCGCTGATCAACGCCGTCATGCAGGGCCCGGATTGGAACAGCACCGCCATCTTCCTGGCCTGGGACGACTGGGGCGGCTTCTACGACCACGTGGCGCCGCCGGAGGTGGACCGCAACGGCTACGGCCTGCGCGTGCCGGGGCTGGTGATCAGCCCCTACGCCCGCACCGGCTTCGTCGATCACCAGACGCTCAGCTTCGACGCCTACGCCAAGTTCATCGAGGACGTGTTCCTCGGCGGCCAGCGCCTCGATCCGGCGACCGACGGCCGCCCCGACCCGCGGCCGACGGTGCGCGAGGCGGTCCGGATCCTCGGCGACCTGCGCCACGACTTCGACTTCAATCAGCCGCCGCGCCCGCCGCTGCTGCTGCCGGTGACCAGGCCGCCAGCCCCGGGCGGTGGCGGCTAGCCGGCGGGCTTACCCATCAGGTCGAGCAGCATCGTCACCTCCGCCGTCACGCCGGTGCGCAGGGTCGGGTCGCGGTCGGGCGCGAACAGCGACGAGTGCAGCGAGGGCAGCTCGACACCCGCGGCGGTCGCCTTGGCCAGCGCCGCCGGCTCGGCGGCACCCAGGCGGACCATCACCGCCGGCACTCCGGCCAGGCCGTACTCGCTGAAGTCCTCGGAGGCCATCTCCCGCGGCGCCGCGACGACGTTGGCGTCGCCGAGCCGGCGGGCGAGCGCCGCAGCCAGCCGCGCGGTGAGCTTGGGATCGTTGTAGGTCGCCGCCGTTGACTCGACGACGACCACCGCGGGCTCGCGCGTCGCGCCTGCCGCCGCCGCCTCGGCGCGGGCGATGCGCCCGATGGCGTCGAGCACGTGCTGCCGCACCCCACGGTCGTAGGTGCGCACGGTCAGCTGCAGCTTGACCTCGTCGGGGATGATGTTGTGCTTGGTGCCGCCATGGATCGAGCCGACGGTGACCACCGCCGGCTCCTGCGGGTCCTTCTCGCGCGACACGATGGTCTGCCAGGCCATGATGGTGCGCGCCGCGATCACCACCGGATCGACCGTCGTCTGCGGCGCGGCGCCATGGCCGCCCTTGCCGTAGATGGTGACGTCGACGGAGTCGGAGCTCGCCAGGATGTACCCCGGCGTGTAGCCGATCTTGCCGGACGCCACCTTCGGCGAGTCGTGGAGCGCCACCACGTAGTCGGGCTTCGGAAAGCGGCTGAACAGGCCGTCGGCGAGCATCGCCTTGGCCCCCTTGACCACCTCCTCGGCGGGCTGCGCGATCAGCACCAGGGTGCCGTGCCAGCTGCCGCGCGACTGCGCCATGCGCGCCGCGGTGCCCACCCAGACGGTCATGTGCACGTCGTGGCCGCAGGCGTGCATCACCGGCACCTCGAGGCCGGCGTCGTTGCGGGCCTTGACGACGCTGGCGTAGGGCAGCCCGGTCCGCTCCTCGACCGGCAGCGCGTCGAGCTCGGTGCGCAGCATCACGGTGGGCCCGGCGCCGTTGCGCAGCACTCCCACGACGCCGGTGCCGCCAACGCCGGTCGTCACCTCGAAGCCGAGCCGGCGCAGCCGCTCGGCGAGCTTGGCCGCCGTCTTCTCCTCGTGCAGCGACAGCTCCGGGTTGCGATGCAGATCGACGTAAAGCGCGATCAGCTCGGGATCCAGCTCCGGCACCGCGGCGATGCTGCCGGCAGCGCCGGCGGTGGCGGTGCCGGCGATGCCGCCGGTCGTGGCGGGGGCGCCCGCGGCCTGGCCGGCGGCGAGCAGCGGCGGCGGCGCGAGCGGCGCCAGAACGGCAACGAGCGTCAGCGCGCTGGCAATCAGGAGCGGACGGCGAGTAGGATCCATGCGCAGCCTCCGGGAGAAGAGTCGGGCCATCAGACCAGCGCCGCGATAGACCTGTCAAGGCGGTCGACCCCCATGTTCCCCATCCGCGACACCGTCCCGAGCCGGCACCGTCCGGTCGTCACCTGGAGCCTGATCACCGTCAACCTGGTGGTCTTCCTCTACCAGCTGGCGCTGCCGGAGCAGGCGCAGCAGCAGCTGATCCTGGTCTACGGCATCGTCCCCGCCCGCTTCACCCATCCCGCCTGGGCCAGCTCGGTGGGCTTCCCGCCCGAGAGCCTGTGGCCGTTCGTCACCAGCCAGTTCCTGCACGGCGGTTTCTTCCACATCCTGGCCAACATGTGGACGCTGTGGATCTTCGGCGACAACGTCGAGGATCGCATGGGACCGCTGCGCTACCTGGCGTTCTACCTGCTCTGCGGCGTCGCCGCCGGCGTGCTGCTCTGGATGTCCAGCCCCGATTCGCAGGTGCCGACGATCGGCGCCTCGGGCGCCATCGCCGGCGTCCTCGGCGCCTACCTGCGGTTCTACCCCCGCGCGCGCATCGTGACGCTGGTGCCGATCTTCATCATCCCGTTCTTCTTCGAGCTGCCCGCATACTTCTTCCTCGGCTTCTGGTTCCTGAGCCAGCTGTTCAACGGCACCCTGTCGGTGGGCGGCGCGGCAGCCGCGGGCGTCGCCTGGTGGGCCCACGTCGGCGGCTTCCTCGCCGGCCTGGCGATCTGCCCGCTGTTCCTGCGCCATGGCCGCACCGGTCCGCCGCGGCGCCACTTCATCCTCCCCGACGTGCCGTCGCGGGCGGAGCGGCACGATCCCTGGTCCTGAGACGCCGGTGGCCTACGGCGGCGGCGAGCCCGGAATCACCTCCGTGGGCAGCACCGTCGAATCGTCGAGCTGCGGCGCATAGAGGCCCAGGTAGCGCCGGCGCCACCAGGCGCCCGTCCTGGCGCGGGTGGCCCGGTCGGTGAACCAGTACTGCCAGAGCACCGCCCGCACCAGCCGCGGCCGCGCGCCGTGGAAGGGATCGGCGGCGAACAGCCGCAGCACCGCGGGCTCGCCGGCCAGCAGCCGCGCCTCGGTGGCGACCACCCATGGCTCGCTTTCCCAGGAGGCCAGCGAAGCGAACCAGAGGTTCCACTCGAACCGCGGCTGGTAGGGGGCATAGATGCCCGGCGCGCGCATCGGGTCCTGCGGCTTGTAGCGAAACGGATAGGCCACCCAGGCGTCGCCGTCCCTGCTGCCCTGGAACTCGATCTCGTAGCGCGCCCGCGTCATCACCGCGAACAGGCCGAAACGGTTGGCGATGCGGAAGGGCTCGAGCGCCAGGGCGGGCGCCAGCAGCAGCCGCGGCAAAGCTGCCGGCAGGAAGGCGACGACCGTGGCATAGAACACCCAGACCAGCACCGCCGCCGCCGCCAGCAGCCGCCAGCGGCGCGGCTGCCCCTCCGGGCAGGCGGGCACCCGCCGGCAGCCCAGGCGCTCCCAGGCGGCGTCGTCCACCAGCAGGAAGCCGAGCACCAGCACCAGGTAGTTGAGGAAGGCATAGTTGGCGGTGAGGATGATGCCGATCTGCAGTGCCGTCGTCACCAGCGCCGCGCCCAGGCGCCAGCGGCGCGGCAGGAAGATCAACCAGACCAGCGCCAGCTCGACGATCAGGGTGAGCGCCGCGGAGGCGGCGTGGAAGCCGTGGGGCAGCTGGTGGGCGTACCAGCCGAGCCAGGTGGGCAGCGGCCCGTTCTCGTAGTAGTGGTCCATGGCGGTGAGGTGCCGCCACTCGGGGTCGCCGCTGGCCAGCTTGACCACCCCGGACTCGAAGTAGATCCGGAACCACTCCCAGCGCAGCAGCCACACCGCCGCCCAGGACGGCGGGTGGGCCGCGCCGAGCCCCGGCCGCAGGCCCGGTGGCGCCAGGAACAGCGACAGGAAGCCCGCCTCGAGCAGCATGCCGTCCGACTGGTAGGAGGCGAAGTCCTGCGCCGCGCCGATGAACGACAGGAAGGCCAGGATCGCCGCCGCCAGCGCCGCGCGCGGCCAGAGATTCAGCACCAGCAGCGCCGAGGCGATGAAGCCCGCGACCACCAGCGCCGTCAGGGCGCGGTCGCCGGCGCCCAGCCAGAGCAGGGTGGGGGCGAGCCAGAAGCGTTGGCCCGGATACGAGCGGGCGACCAGGCGCAGGTAGTCGGCGGCCGGCAGGATGCCGCGCGGACCGATCAGGCCGTGGATCTGGAAGGCCAGCGAGTAGAAGGCCGAAAAGAAGATGAGGCCCAGCGCGCGCAGGAACAGCCAGCGCGCCCACAGGTAGACGGCGGCCCCGGGCGGACACCACCTCCCGAACAGGCGTACGAGCATGGCTCCCCGCTACGAGCCTCCGGCGTCCCCGCTACCGGCTGACTGCCACCGGGGCGGCCTGTCCGCTCAAGGGCAGACGGCGAGCGCGCTGGTGTCCTGGATCGGCTGGAAGGCCGTGTTCTGATCGTTGTGGTAGCCGGTGATCTTACCGGACACCGAATCGGTGACGTTGATCACCACCTGGACGTTGGTCAGGCCGCCGGCAAAGAACCAGTAGGCGTTGTTCAAGGCGCAGCCGTTGAGCACCTTGGCCACCACCTCGACGTTGTCCGCGGTGAAGAACCACATGTAGGCCGAGTCGTCGGTCAGCTTCACCATGTGCGCGTTGCCGGCCTCGCCGTCGGAAGCCGTGAACTGGGCGGTGACCTGGAAGCGGTTGCCCAGCAGGCACACGGCCAGGTCGTTGGTGGTGCAGGTGAAGCTCTGCGGCGCGGGATTTTCGGAGCCGGCGGCGGTCTCGGCGGCGGCCGGACGGGCGGCGGTCTCCGCGACGGCCGGATGGGCGGCCGCGGCGGTGAACGCCAGGAGCGCCAGGCATGGAAGGATGGTCAGACGGCTCTTGGACATTGCGGTGCCCCCCTGGCGGCTATTGTACACCCAAATATTGTACACCCGCATATTGTACACCCGCCGGCCCCGCCGGCCCCGCCCGGCAGCCGCGGCGCCCATCCGGCGGTCAGGGGTAGTAGCCGCGGATCGCCTTGACCCGCATGCCGTCGCCCGCCACCCGCACCTCGACGGTGCGGAACTCGCCGCCGTGCGCCGGCGAGCTGGGTTGGTAGGCCAGCAGGTAGCGGGAGCGCAGCTCGTCCTCGATCGCCGCGTAGACGCCGTCGAGCTCGGCCGCCGAGTCGATGAAGAAGCTGCGCCCGCCGGTCTCCTCCGCCAGCTTCGCGAGGTGGCCGCGAATCTGCAGGTCCAGCCGCGAGATCCGCGCGCCGATGGCGTAGATCGGGATCCCGGCGCGGCGGGCGAACGCCAGCGACTCGTCGAACGTCAGCTGGCTCATGTGGTCGCCGCCGTCGGTGAACAGGATGATCGCCGACTGGCCGTGCTGCACGCCCTTCATGTAGGACAGGCCATAGACCAGGCTGTCGTAGAGCGCCGTGCCGCGCTCGGCGTTGAGCCCGGCCAGCGCGCCGGCCAGCGTCTCCAGGTCGTTGGTGAACGGCGCCCGCAGCACCGGGCTGTCGCTGAAGGACAGCAGCGCCGCCCGGTCCTTCGGCGTCAGCGTGCGCCGCAGGAAGGCGAGCGCCGCCTTCTGCACCTGCGGCAGGCCGGCCGCCATCGAGGCCGAGGTGTCGATCGCGAACAGCAGGTGCAGGGGCAGGTCTCGCACCCGCTCGCAGCGCAGCAGGGTCTGCTTCTCGCCGCCGTCGAAGACCTTGAAGTCGCCCTCGCCGAGGGTGCCGATCGGCCGCCCGCCGTGATCGAAGACGGCGGCGGAGAGCTCGACCAGCCGGACGTCGAGCTTCTCCACCACGTCCGGGGAGTTGATCACCACCAGGTCTTCCGTCGCCGTGCCGTCGGCGAGATAGGCGACCGCCCGCACGAAGCTGGCGTCGGCGGCCTGATCCGCCCGCGGGCCGGTGCTCGCCGGGGTCGCCTTGGCGGCCGGCAGCGGGATGAGCTGGGCGAACGGCGCCTGGTAGAGAGTCGCCACGGGCTCGGCGTCGAGGAACAGCTCCAGCCGGTCGAGCTTGGCGCCGTCCGGCACGTGCACCTCGGCGCGAGCCAGCACCTCGCCGCGATGGCGGCTGCCGCTCTGCGGCTCGACGAGGTGCACGGCGAAGCGCTGCCGCGGCGGATTGAGCACCAGGGTGTCGGTCGCCAGCTCGGCGCCGCCGGCGTCGTAGGCCGCCGCCCGCAGCTCGCGCGTCACCGGCACCGGCCCCAGGTTGAGCTCGACGGAATAGGGCGGCCGCAGGCGCGACAGCATCTCCTTGCCGTCGAGGAAGAAAGTCACCTTGCGGATGCCGCTGCCGGAGGTCTGGGCTTCCAGGCGCACGCCGCCGGTCTGGGCCTCGCCCGGCGGCGGCACCAGGTGCACGGTGGCGCTCTCGCCGGCGCCGGCGACCGGCGCCGGCTTGGCGGCCGGCGTTGCCGCGAGCTCGGCGCGGGCCGCCTCGAGGACCGCCGCCACCGCCGCCGGCTCGCGGTGCGCCGCCGCTTCGGGCAGGCCCGCCGCCGGCGGCACCGTCAGCGGCTGCTCGACGCGGAAGGCGTGGTGGGTGTGCAGGTCCTCGACGCGCAGCACCAGCAGGTAGTCACCCGACGCCAGCTCGCGCTCGAACGCCAGCGGCAGGGTGTCGGCGGCGGTGCCCTTCGCCGGCAGGTCGAAGCGGTAGCGGAACGACTCGGCCAGCTCGGTGCCCGAGAGCACCTCGCCGCTGAGCATGAAGTTGTAGGCCTGGTGGCCCTCGAGATCGGCCGGCACCGCGGCAGCGGCGGGCACCAGCACCACTCCCTGCACCACCACCCGGCCATGGTTGCGGCCAGGGAAGGCGATCTCGACCTTGGCCGGCAGCGGCAGCACTCCCGCGCCCAGGTCGGTGGAGACGCCGCGGAAGGTCGCCAGCCACTCGGCGTCGCGCGCCGGCGGCGGCGTGAAGACCGCGTCGAGCAGGGTGCCCATGTCCTGCCGGTCGGTGCCTTCGACCGCCGACACCACGTTGCCCCAAATGCCGCCGCAGTTGTCGCGCGCCCAGATCTCGAAGGCCACGGGGCTGGTGGTGGGGTAGATCTTCGCGCCGCCGCTGCTGCGGATGGAGCCGCCGAGATCCACCGGATCGATCGAGCTGAGCCGCGCGATCAGCTCTCCCACACCATCCGAGTGGCGCCAGAGCCGGAAGGCGCCGCCACCGCCGCCATGGGAGTAGAAGATCAGGTACAGGTTACGGGGCAGCCGCTCGCCTCCCGGGTAGTGCCAGATCTCGAGCGGCCACATCGCCATGCCGCAATCGGTCTTCAGCACGTCGCCGGGCTCGCCGTGCAGCAGGCGCATGCGGGCGCGGTCCTCGGTGATGTTGCCGTACTCGGTGCGCATCGCCGCCAGGCGCGCCTCCCACTGCGCCTTGAAGGGGTTGCGCGAGCTGCCGGGCACCGGATTGCGCGCCTCCCAGAAGCGATGGATGAAACCGTCCCGCTGGTAGTCCTTGGCGAGCGCCAGGAACTCCTTGCGCTCGTCCTTGCCGATCAGCAGCGCCACCTCGGCGAGCCACTGCTGGTACTTCGGGTCCAGGGCGGCGATGCGCTGCTTGGTATCGTCCGCACGCAGGGACGCCGGCGTCCCCAGCCAGAGACCGGAGCCGAGCATTCCCAGGAGCAGTGCGGCGGTGGCGCGCATGGTTCCCTTCCATTGTGACATTGCAGGGCTCAAAGGGTAGCAAGCGGCGCGCCACCCGCGAGCGCAGGCGCGGCGCCCGGCCCGAGACGCGAACCCACCAGATCGCATATCCTTCGCCCGATGAGCGAGACCTTGGCCTCGGCCGGCACCCACGCCCTGTTGCAGAGCTACCTGGACCGCCTGGAAGGCGGGCGACCGCACGCCGGCGCCACCGCCTACTATGCGGCGCTCGACGCGGTCGGCGGCGCCGCGCCGGCCATCGCCAGCTCGATCGTCCGCGAGCTCGGCGACCAGCGTCACAACCTCAAGCTCATCGCCAGCGAGAACTTCAGCTCGCTGGCCGTCCAGCTCGCCCAGGGCAACCTGCTCACCGACAAGTACGCCGAGGGCTATCCCGGGCATCGCTTCTACGCCGGTTGCGACAACGTCGATGCCATCGAGAGCGAGGCGGCGGCGCTCGCCCGCGAGCTGTTCGGCGCCGATCACGCCTACGTCCAGCCGCATTCGGGCGCCGACGCCAACCTGGTGGCCTTCCTGAGCATCCTCTCGGCGCGCATCGAGCGGCCGATGGCCGAGGCGCTGGGCGAGACCAACCTGGTGAAGATCGCCGCCGGCGATTGGCAGCGCATCCGCGCCGCCTACACCGGCCAGCGCCTGCTGGCCCTGGACTACTACTCCGGCGGCCACCTCACCCATGGCTACCGCCACAACGTCTCGAGCCTGCTGTTCGACGCCCACACCTACAGCGTCGACCGCCGCACCGGCGTGCTCGACCTGGATCAGCTGCGCGCCCAGGTGCGGGAGGTGCGGCCGCTCATCCTGCTCGCCGGCTACAGCGCCTATCCGCGCAAGATCGACTTCGCCCGCATGCGGGAGATGGCGGACGAGGTCGGGGCGGTGCTGATGGTGGACATGGCGCATTTCGCCGGCCTGGTGGCGGGCAAGGTGTTCCGCGGCGACTTCGATCCGGTGCCGTTCGCGCACGTCGTCACCTCGACCACCCACAAGACCCTGCGCGGGCCGCGCGGCGGCCTGGTGCTGTGCAAGGCCGAATTCGGCGAGTGGGTGGACAAGGGCTGCCCCGCGGTGCTCGGCGGCCCGCTGCCCCACGTCATGGCGGCGAAGGCGGTGGCCTTGCGCGAGGCGTCGCGGCCGGAGTTCCGGCTCTATGCCCAGCGCATCGTCGACAACGCCCGCGAGCTGGCGGCGGCGCTCGGCGCCGAGGGCGTGAACGTGGTCACCGGCGACACCGAGAACCACCTGGTGCTGGTGGACGTGAGCGGCCTGGGGCTCACCGGCCGGCAGGCGGAGTCGGCGCTGCGCGAGTGCCGGCTGACGCTCAACCGCAACGCCCTGCCGTTCGACCCCAGCGGTCCCTGGTACACCAGCGGGCTGCGGATCGGGACGCCGGCGGCGACGACCCTCGGCATGGGTGCCGCCGAGATGCGCGAGATCGCCGCCGTCATCCGTCTGGTCCTCACCCATACCACCCCGGAGGCGGTCGCGACCGGCGCCAAGGCTGGACAGCGCAGCCTCGCCCGCTACACTCTGGACCCGGCCGCCGCCGACCAGGCGCGCTCCCGTGTCGGGGACCTGCTCGGCCGCTATCCGGTGTACCCGGAGCTCGACCTCGGCCTGATGCAGGCAGCGCCCTGGTTCCAGCCGGCGCCGGCCGCCCGGGAGGCCACCGCGGCCGCCGCGGCAAGCCGTTGAACGGCTGAGTCGAGCGGCTGCAGCGCCCCCTCCCCCGGCCCCTCTCGCGGCGGGGTCGCACCTCTCAGTGTTCTATAATCTCCCGCACCATGCGGAGCGCACGAGACCACGGACCGCAGCCGGCCGGCGCGCGTCTGGCCGCCGCGGCGCTGCTGGCCGCCGTCCTGCTGCCCGCCGCGGCGCGGGCCGAGATCCGGATCACCCTCGACAACGCCTTCATCGAGAAGTACAAGGACCGCGCCACCATCGACGCCGCCTTCACCGTCGACAAGGCCCACCCCCGGCCGAATCCGCCGGCCAGCGACGGCGACCTCCATGCCGCCGGCCGGGCGCCGGAGATCGGCCTGGCGGCCGTCGCCGAGGTGATGAACGCCGCCCTCGAGCCGGAAGCCGTCGGCCTCATCCACCAGGCCGAGCGCAGCGGCGAGCCGCTGCAGGTGCGCGGCGTCTGGCGGCTCTGGTGCGAGCATGGCGGCGACGTCGAGCACGTTCAGGGCCAGCCGCTGCAACCCTTCCTGACCACCAACCCGCCGCACGTCTTCGAGATCCATCCGCTGCTGCAGGTGGGCGCCCAGGATCTCGCCGCCTCGTTCCAGCCGATCGCCGGCTTCACCTACAAGGACGCCGACCAGGCCTTCCGGACCTACGAGCAGCTGTCCAGCCACATCTCGACCAGCGACGGCACCGCCACCGTCGCCACCCGTATGGCCGGCTTCAACTACGTCGAGTTCGTGATCCGGCTGGGCGAGGAGCCCACGCACCTGCTGATCGACGGCCTGACGGTGAGGGCGGCCATCCTCGACACCGGCGGCGAGCTGCTGGTGCACGAGCGCCGCATCGTCGCCGTTGCCGGCACCGCGCCCTACAACCGCGTCAAGGCCATGCACAAGGGCGAGGCGCTGCACGTCGTCGGCATCCCGCGCCTCGACCTGTCGCTGCTTTCCTGGCGGATCGCCAACGCCGCCCGCGTGCCGGGGGTCCTGGACTGGTCGCTGCCCTACGAGATGGTGCTGGTGGCGGTTTTCCCCGACTCCCCCACCGGCCCCGACATCCCATCCCCACCACCCGCGCCCGGCCTCGCGCCGCCGCCGGTCGAGCCGGTGGCGCCGGCGCTGCCGGCGGCGCCGGAGAGCCCGGCCGATGGCGACGTGGTGGCGGTGCTGCTGAAGCTGCTCGGCCAAGCGCCCGCCGCGGGCACGCCGCGCGGCGCGTGCACCTTCTCGACCGGCCAGCACGCCTATTGCGCGGTGTTGTCGGGGGCGCAGTGCGACCAGCTCGGCGGCGCCTGGAATGCCGGCGACAGCTGTCCGCCGCCCGAACCGGTCGCGCCAACGGCTCCGGCGCCGGCACCGCCCATGCCGCAAACACCGCAGACATCGCAGACACCGCAGACACCGCAGACACCGCAGACACCGCCGGAGTCGCCGCCGGCGCCTTCCTCGCCTCCGGCACCGGCCGCGGCAGCGCCCCCGGCGTCGCCGCCGCCGCCGCCTGCGGCGACTACGGAACCGCCGCCGCCACCGCCACCACCCGCCGCTCCCTGAAGCCGCCGGGCTGGCGCGCCGGCCGAGAGAGTCACTGCGGTAGGCGGCAGCCGACCTCGTTCTTGACCACGCGGCCGGACTTCATCACCCACACCACCCGCCGCAGCGCCCGGATGTCGTGGGCGGGATCGCCCGCCACCGCGATCAGGTCCGCCTCGTAGCCCGGGGCGATGGTGCCGGTGCGGTCGCCGAGGCCCAGGCTCTGGGCGGCGAGGGAGGTCGCCGAGACGATCGCCGCCATCGGCTCCTGGCCACCCTGTTCCACGCGATAGATCAGCTCCTCGAAGTTGCGGCCGTGAGCGCCGGCGACCGCATCGGTGCCGAAGACCACCTTGAGCCCCGGCGTCGCCAGCGCCTGGCGAAAGACCGCCAGCGCGCGCGGCACGGCCTGGCGCATCTGCTCGAAGCCCGCGGCGGTGTAGTTGCCGATGCCGACAAAGCGGGGCTGGTTCTCGAAGTAGTTGCGGAAGACGAGGTCGATGTTGGGGTCGAACCAGGTGCCGTGCTCGGCCAGCAGGCGCAGCGACTGGGCGTCGAGCAGCACGCCATGCTCGATCGAGCCGCAGCCGGCGGCGACGGCGCGGCGGACGCTCTCGACGCCGTGGGCGTGCACCGCGGAGCGCAGGCCGAGCGCCCGCGCCTCGCCGCAGGCGGCGTCGAGCTGCTCCTGGCTCAGCGTCGGCGCGCCGCCGTCGCGGATGCTCTTCGAGGCGAAGACCTTGACCACGTCGGCGCCGCCGGCGGCCAGCTTGCGCACCGCGGCGCGGATGGCATCCGGCGGGCCGGTCTCGTCGTCGATCGGGGTCAGCGAGGTGAGCAGCCGCGGGCCTGGGATGATGCCGCGCGCCAGCGCCTCGCGCAGCTCGCGGTCCTCCGCCGCGCCGAGGCTCTGCACGGTGGTGACACCCCCGCGCACCGTGGCGATGGCGTTCTCGACCGCATAGAACAGGCTGTCCGCCGGCGGCTCGCCCTCGCCGGCGCCGGCGTGCGACTTGCCGTCGGCGCCGAAGTGCCAGCCGATGTGGACGTGGGTGTCGATGCCACCGGGCAGCAGCGTCAGGCCCCGCAGATCGCAGCCGGCGGTGGGCGGTGGCTCTGCCGGCGCCCCGGCGGCGGCGGTCTGGACGGCGGCGATCCGCGAGCCCGCGACCACCACCGTGACGTCGGTCAGCGCCTTGCCGCGGCCGTCCAGCAGCCTGCCGGCGCGGATGGCGATGGGCGCCGCGCCGGACGGCGGCGGGGACGGTGCCCCCCCGACCGCCCCGGCTGCCCCGGCGGCCCCGGCGGCCCCGCCTGCAAAACCGAGCGCCAGCAGCAGGCCGCCCATCCACCGCATGATCCGCATCGCGCGCATGACGATCTGGAAGATACTCTACAGCAGCCGCCGGGCGCGGTCCGCGCCAGGGCACCAAGGGAGGAAGGGAATGCCTGAGATCGACAGCTATGTGCCGGGGACCTTCTGCTGGGTGGAGCTCGCGACCCACGACAGCAGGGACGCCAAGCGCTTCTACACCGACCTGTTCGGCTGGGCCACCGAGGACAATCCGATCGGGGGGGACATGTTCTACACGATGCTGCGGCTGCGCGGCAGGGACGTCGGCGCGCTCTACCAGATGGAGAGCAAGGAGCAGTCGGCGGGGGTGCCGCCGCACTGGAACTCCTACGTTTCCGTGGCCAGCGCCGACGAGAGCGCGGCCAGGGCTCGCGAGCTGGGCGGCGAGATCGTCAAGCCGGCTTTCGACGTCATGGATGCGGGCCGGATGGCGGTGATCAAGGACCCGACCGGCGCCGCCTTCTGCCTCTGGCAGCCCAACCGTAATCATGGCGCCACCCTGGTCACCGAGCCCGGGGCTTTCTGCTGGAACGAGCTCGCGACTCCCGACGTGCAGGCGGCGGGCGACTTCTACAGCGGGCTGTTCGGCTGGGACAGCATGGTCCAGGAGATGGGGTCGATGCGTTACACGACCTTCAGCAATCAGGGCCGGCCGGCGGCCGGCATGTACCAGCCGGGCGCCGAGGACGCCATGCCACCCGCATGGACGGTCTACTTCGCCGTCGCCGACTGCGACGCCGGCGCCAGCCGGGCGCAGGAGCTGGGCGCGGCGGTGATCGTGCCCCCGGCGGACATCCCGGGCGTCGGCCGCTTCGCCATCCTGGCGGATCCGCAGGGCGCGGTCTTCGCCATCATCAAGCTGGAAAACCCCCCGGCCTGAGGCGATGAGCGCCAGCGAGCTGCTCTACGCCGCGCACGTGCCCGGCGGCGAGGGTCCCTTCCCCACCCTCTTCCTGCTCCATGGCTGGGGTGCCAGCGCCCACGACCTCCTCGGCCTGGCGCCTCTGCTGCATGACGGCCGCGCCCTGGTGCTGTGTCCACAGGGTCCGGTGGAGGTGCCGATCGGCGGCGGCCAGAAGGGCTACGGCTGGTTTCCGCTCGACCCCGGAGCGCCGCCGGACATCGACGAGTTCCGGCGCGGCGCCGGGCTGCTGCGCCGGTTCGTCGAGCAGGCCGGCGCCCGCTACCCCGTCGACCCGCGGGCGACCGTGGTCGGCGGCTTCAGCCAGGGCGGTACCATGGCCTACGACCTGGTGTTGCGCGACCCGGCGCGCTTTTCGGGCCTGATCGGGCTCTCGACCTGGTTGCCGGGGCTGCTGCTCGACGACCTGCCGCGGCTGCCCGAGCAGGAGGGCCTGCCGGTGCTGGTGATGCACGGTACCGCCGACCGGATGATCGACGTCGAGCGCGCCCGCGAGTCGCGCGAGGCGTTGCGCCAGTTCGGCGTCGGCATCACCTACCGCGAGTTCGACATGGGCCACGAGATCCGCCCCGAGGCGCTGCGGGTCGTGGTGCGCTGGCTGGAGGACCGCGGGTTCCGCAACCGTGCCGGCGGCGGCGGCGCGGAGGCCGGCGCCGCGAGCTGAGCCGGCGGCCGGCGGCGCCATCGGAATCGGAGTCCCGAGGCGCTACGGTGGGCGCGCTGCGGTGGGCGCTGAAGTTCGTCGGCGGGGACGCTCAGCCGGCCGTGGTGGCCAGGCGGCGCACCTTGGCGGCGATCATGATGAAGGACCACCCCGCGAAGATCAGGTCGATGCTGATGAAGGTGCCGATCAGCCAGAGGCTGGAGGCTGGCCAGCCTGCCGCGACCAGCAGGCCGAGCACGAAGGTGACCAGCCCGCCGAGCACCTGCCAGCCCCAGCCATCGATGCGCACCGCCAGCGCGAAGGCGATCCGGAAGAGTCCCGAGACCAGGAACAGAGCCGCCAGCAGCAGGGTCAGCGACACGGCGCCGGCGGCCGGGCGCAGCAGCAGCAGGACGCCGACCGCCGCCTGCAGGATGCCGATGAGCAGGTGCAGCGCGACTCCTTCCCAGCCGCGGGTGCGGAAGGCCCGCACCAAGTGCATCACCCCGCTCAGTACCAGCAGCCAGGCGAAGAAGAGGACCGAGACCAGCGTCACCAGCCAGGAGACGCTCAGCCCGATCAGTCCCAGCAGCAGCTCGAGGATGCCCAGCGCCAGCAGCAGGCCCCAGTGGGGCCGCAGTCCATGCAGCCCGGAGGCGAAGCGGTTGGAGCGCGGTTCGACGATCGCCATGGCGCCCTCCTTGGGCAGGTGTGCAGGCTGCGGCGCCGGTGCACGGTTGCCGAGCCGGAGACACCCCCATCGTCGCACCGTCGAAGCGATCGAGCAAGCGCGCAAACCGGACCCCCGCCAACGGCGCTACAATGGCGCTCGTGGAGCCGGACTCGCTGGTCGCCGACATCTTTGCCGCCTCGACCGACGTGCTGTACGTGGCGCTCTACCGCGCCAACGCCCTCAGCATGTGGCAGCGCCCCGGGGTGATCGGCGCCGGCTCCAACGAGACCGACCGTTACGAGGAGCTCTTCGTCAATCCTGCCCTGCTGAAGCTCACCACCCAGCGGGGCAACCTCGATTGCGGTGGTCTGCGTTACCTTCTGGTCCGTTACGGCAACTTCTTCCAGCTCATCCACCCCATCGCGGAGGGCCACGTCTCGGTCTGCATCGGCAACGCCGAGCACGCCGACCCCCTGGCGGTGGTGACCTCGGTCCGCAGCCTCCTCCAGCACAGCAACCTCCTGGACCTCTAGCCCCCATGTGCTAGCCTTACCGGCGGCGCGGCCCCAGGACCCAGCCAGGGCCGCCAGCACGTCCCCATCGTCTAGTGGTTAGGACTCCGCCCTTTCAAGGCGGCAACACGGGTTCGAGTCCCGTTGGGGATACCATTTGTTTTCAATGATTTACCATCTCACTACCGCTGGACCATGGGAGGCTTAGGTAAGTTTTGGGTGATATGCCTGCTCCGTCGCGCCTCGCGGGATCAAACCGTGCTTCACCCCACAGAACCTCCGCCGCACGGCGTCCACCCTCATGCAGAAGTTCGGCATGGACTCCCGCGGTGATCGACCGGATCCAGGACCACCACGACAGCGCCAGCGTGCGAGCCACCTACCACCACCACGGCTACAGCGCCGAAATGCGCCGAGCCCTCGAAGTGCTAGGGGACCGGATCGAGGCGATTGGGACCGGCAAAGCCGGGCCGTCCAACTTGGTGAGGATCGCCTGAGAAACAGACCAGCGCCGCTCGCCGCCAGCTTCCCCATGGATGGGGCGCAAAGTATGGATGCCAAACACGAGACCGGCGCCTCCCGAAGCTCATAGACTTCTCGACGGGTTCTGGATGCCGGGAGGCCAGGGACACCGACGCCGGTAGGCGCGGAGTCGCAGGGCTTCCGCGGCGATCGGTTGGCTCGAATGTAATCAGCCAAAAATCGCTCTCAAGTCGTCTACCTCAATCTGCGTCAGTGCGCCAGTCTCCTTGTGCAGAGAATAGAAACGGGCCGCTTCACCTTTCTTCCATGCGGCGTGTAGGACTTCGCAAGCGCCATGCCGACGTGCCACGATGCGGAGCCGCTTGGCATCTTCGGCGGTAGGTTTGGCAGCGCTTCCCCCTTTGACGCTTAGAACAGCTCGGCTTGGCGCCAGAAAGCTGTAATCAGGCATGGCTTGCGACGGATTCGACCGAGGGCGCGACGGGCCACGGTACTCAGCTCGGACAGGTTTCTGGGACAGAGATTCGGGATCGCGTGGTGTTTGAGGTAGCCCCAAAGATACTCGACCGGATTGAGCTCCGGAGCGTAGGCGGGAAGCCGCTCGATCTGGAGCCGGTCTCGATGCTTCGAGATGAACTGAGCGACTTTCCGGCTCCTATGGACGGGCAGGCCATCCCAGATGATCAGCAAGCGACCTGGAAGCTGTTGCAGCAGGCGACCAAGAAAGTCGATGGCCTGCGGAGCTTTGATCGAACCTGGGTAGAGCCGAAAGTAGAAGTTCCACCAGGTTACCCCTGCGATCGCCGAGAGGGTATTCCAGTTGAAGTGGAACTGGAGGATGGGAGGATGGCCGCGGGGTGCCCAGGTTCGGCATCGGTGGGGCCGCTCGCTGAGCCCGCTCTCGTCGATGAAGACGATGGTTTGTCCTCGGCGGGCAGCGTTTTTTTTACCTTGGGCCAGCGCGCTCTCTTCCAATGCTCGATGTTGTCCTCGTTACGCTCCAGCGCTCGACCCACTGGACGTTGCACGCTCCATTTCATTCGACGCAGGATCTTCCAGATGTGGCCGGGATGGTAGTGGACGCCACATTCCTGCTCGATCAACTCGGCAACCCGCGCCAGGGTCCAGAGACCCGTTTCGTAACCGAGAACCTCCGGACCTCGTTTCAGAGCCTCCTCAATCTTGGCCAGGTCCGCCGCCGTCAGCCGAGCCCTGCGCCCGCGCCCGCCCGTTGCTCTCAAGCCTCTCGTCCCTGCGCTTTCCAGAGCAGCAGCCCACCGACTGACGGATTGCCGGTGAACGCCAACCTCCCGCGCTACCTCGGCCTGACCCCAACCCTTCTTGAGCAGCTCGGCGGCCTTCAGGCGCCGATCCTCGAGGGCTTCGAAGTCGCGTTTCACTCCCCTTGGGTTTCCCATGGGAAGACTGTACACGAAAAGTGTCAGAATGTCACTATCTTAGGCGAGACTCAGTAGGTCAGCAGCAAGCGCCTGTGTTCTGCGCTTACCTCAGCGGAAACAGCGAGGGGGCGAGCATGAGTCTTGCGAGAATGATCAGGTTCCGCCGAGGAGTTGCCATCGGTTCGCCTTCCTTTCATCCCGTAGATGCCGAGCCTCCTTTATAGCTCCTGTAGCAGCTGCTCGCGTTTCGCTCGATACTCATCATCGTTCAGAAGGCCCGCCTTCTTGAGGTCTTCGAGGCTCGCGAGCCGAGCGGCCACCGACTGCGGCTCCGCAGGGGAAGGCGCGGCTGCCGGCGGTGCCGCGGACGCCGGGACCTTCTGGCGCAGGTCGGGTCCCACCGCGATGATGATCCAACCTATTGGTCCGAGGATCAGGCCGAAAAAGAAGCCGGCGCCTCCGCGGCCCTTTCGCTGACCAATCGCCGCGCCAATAAGCGCGCCGAGAATGACCCACAACCAAAAGACGACGGTCAGGCTCTCGGGCATCGGTCAGTCCTCCGAAAAAGTCAGTTTATGTTTGCCGTCAGTAGTGTCCGGTTGTTTTGGTGACCACCTGCCGCAAAGTCGGCATTGACTGGTGCTTGCGGCTTCATAGGGGTGTCCACGATTTGAATTACGGGCTTTCCGGAGAGGTACAGCATGGCGTGGAATGCGGGGCAAAGTCCGGCTCCGGGCTCGACGGCTCGAGACCAAGGTAGAGGCCAGAGGCTCGCTCCTCGTACAACCACCGCGATGCCCCATCTTGAGCAGCCGATTTGCGATGCTCTCGGGTCAGACCGACCCGAGGTGACGCATGAACGTGGGCAAGACGCTGTTCGCACAGGTGATGGAGTTCGTTCCCTGGAAGACCTTCGGACGCATCATCGAGCGGTACAAGGGCGATGCGGGCGTGCGTACCCTGAGCTGCGCCGACCTGTTCCGTGTCATGGCCTTCGCTCAGCTCACCTGGCGCGAGTCTCTGCGCGACATCGAGGCTTGCCTCGCCGCCAATCAAGGCAAGCTCTTCCACATGGGGATCAAAGCGGCGCCGGCCCGCTCGACGTTGGCCGACGCGCTCGAGCGCCGCGACTGGCGCATCTACCATGCGCTGGCCCAGCGGTTGATCGTGCGCGCCAGAGCACTCTATGCGCAAGAGCCCTCGGTGCTCGATCTCGATGCCAGCGTCTATGCGCTCGACTCCACCACCATCGATCTGTGCCTGAGCCTGTTCGACTGGGCGCCGTTTCAATCGACCAAGGCTGCCGTCAAGTTGCATACGCTCCTGGACCTGCGCGGTGCGATCCCAACGTTCATCCTCATCAGCGACGGCAAACTGCACGATGTGAACGTGCTCGACATCCTGCCCGTCGAGGCTGGAGCCTTCTACGTCATGGATCGCGGCTATGTCGACTTCGCGCGGCTCTATGCGATGCATCAGACCGGAGCCTTTTTCGTCACCCGCGCCAAACAGGGCATGGCCGCCCGGCGTGTGTATTCGTCTGCGACGCAACGCGCCACCGGCGTGATCTGCGACCAGCGCGTGATGCTCAATGGCTTCTACTCGGCCAAGGCCTACCCGGAGCATCTGCGGCGCATCCGTTTCAAGGACCCTTCTTCGGGCAAGACGCTTGTCTTCCTGACCAACAACACGACCCTGCCAGCCTTGGTGATCGCGGCCTTGTACAAGAGCCGATGGCAGGTCGAGCTGTTCTTCAAGTGGGTCAAGCAACATCTGCGCATCAAGCGATTCCTGGGCACCAGCGAGAACGCGGTGAAGACGCAAATCTGGTGCGCCGTCGCGACCTACGTGCTGATTGCCATCCTTAAGAAGGAGCTTCACCTCGAAGCCTCGCTCTACACATGCCTACAGATCTTGTCGGTCTCGGTCTTCGAGAAAACCGAGGTTTCATGCGCCTTCCAGCCTGACCGGTCCCAGCGAGAAATAGGCGCTGCCGCTAACCAACTGATTCTGTTCGACTTCTAACCGGACACTACTGGTTTGCCGTCGGCAATAAGCGTGTTATTTTCCTTGGAGTCGCGACCAATCGAACCCTTCGACATCGAACTCGAACACGGGCTCGCCCTGTTGGTACACCGCCACTTGGAGCCGTACCACCTTCGACTTCCTGAGCAATTGGATGAACCGCGCCTCATTGCGGAGGAAAATCAGTGTGGTGCTGTTGTCGGATGGACCTATAGCTGACCACCGTTGTGGTGACCCACCGTCGAACCGAACACGAATCTGGCAGTCTTCGTAGGAGCGGCAGAGGAGTTGCCCCTTTTCGATCGAGAACATCACATCGCGCCCGTGAGTGGGGTGATCTCGCAGGATGAGAGTGCCGTGCTGCTCGCCCCGGTACGGGAAGTCAAATGAGACCGTGTTTTCGGACTCAATACTTGCTTTGTGCTGAATCTTGCTGGTCATCGCGTCTTCACTTGTGTCGTAACTCCACTTCGCGGCCAGCTGACGTGCCGTTTCCTCCGCTTCAACCTCCGCCGCCCGTTTCTCTGCTTCCTTGTGAGATCGAGTCGCCGCCATTTCAAGGTCAGGCACTGCTGCGGCGGCCGACGTGGCTTCAGGAGTTCCTTTGTGTGAATTCACAAGTTCTTGCGCGGTCTTGAGTGCCTCGTCGGCCTGACCAGCAGCGCGCTGCGTCGCAAGACGTGTGAGAAGTTCCTTGGCCGTTGGGGGCGGTGCGGGAGTCGCCGAACCTTGACCAGCCTGCGGTGGCTGCGAGCAGGCGCCGAAGGCTGTCAGTGTTGTGAGGAGAAGGACCGTTGACACAGATCTCATGTCGCTGCCCCACTTTGAACTTAGCGCGCTGTCGCGCGCGAACCTTGGTGACGGCATGGGCTATTGCGGTCAGCTCGAGTTGAGGTGACGGCGGGCGGGGCAAGAGGTATCTTCGGGCTCCGATGCTGGCGGTCGGCTCTGAGATCCGGTACAGGATCGCGGCCCTCTTGGAGGCACACTGGGCGGAGTTTGTGCGCTCGACCCGGCAGTGGATCCGCCCCGTGGTCTTCGAGACGGTGCGCAAGATCATCGCCTGCCGCACACCGGCCCTGGGCTGCCATCTCTACGCCTGCCCGCAGTGCCAGCGCATCGAGGTCGTACCCCACTCCTGCAAGTCGCGCTTCTGTCCCACCTGTGGCAAGCACGCCACCGACCGCTGGGCGGAGAGCGTGCTCAACGACCTGCTCGAGGTGCCGTACCATCACCTCGTCGTGGCGGTCCCGGGCCATCTGCGCGGCGTGCTCTCCTTCAACCGGCCGGGGACCCTCAACCTGCTGTTCGGCGCCGCGACCTCGGCGCTGTCGCAGTGGGCGCGCGAGCAGCAGGGCATGCGTCTGGGCATCGTGGCGGTCCTGCATACCTTTGGCAGCGACCTGAAGTGGCATCCCCATTTGCACCTGCTGGTCACCGAAGGCGGGCTCTCTCTCGACGCCAGCCGCTGGGTCCGGCCGTACGGCGACGGCTGGCTGATGGCCCACGGCGCGCTGAAGAAGATGTGGCGCTACCACGTCATCTGCGCATTGCGTCGAGCCCATCGCGCCGGCGAGCTGCGCTTCTCGAAGGCGGCGGCCTTCCTCGCCGACTACCCGCGCTTCAACGCCCTGCTGCGGCGGCTGTACGAGATGGTCTGGTACGCACACATCGGCGCCAGCCTGAAGGACCCTCGCTTCACGCTGCGCTACATCGGCCGCTACACCAAGCGGGCCGTCCTCGCCGAGTACCGCATCACTCACTACGACCCCGAGCGTGGCGTCGTCCGCTTTGCCTTCCAGGACTATGCCCAAGGTGGCAAGACCTCCTACAAGACGCTGCCGGTCCTCGCCTTCATCGGCCGCCTGATCCGGCATGTACCGGACAAGCACTTCAAGATGGTGCGCTACGCCGGCCTCTTCGCCACCCGCTGGCGGCAGCACTACCTCGCTCACGCCCGCCGCGTCCTCGGCCAGAACCAGCCCGCCGCCACGCCCGTCGCCGACGACACCGCGGTCTGTCTGCTGCCCTGGGGAGAGCGGCGCCGTGCCGAGGGGGCGGATCCCTTGCAGTGCCCGACCTGTCGAATCCCCATGCAATTCGTCCGGCTGGTCTTCGGACACCACGAACCGATCGCCGAGCTGTTTCGCGCTGCTGGCAAGCCTCTGCGGCCGAGCCACCCGGCCTGGGACACTGGATGAACCTGCTCACCCGGCTGTTTGCCAAAGTGACCTACTCCTGCACCGGCTGCAATGCTGTGCAGAGGATCCCGCTGCGTCGCGTCCACGTCTTCGAAAGGTTTCATCGTCTCAGCGAGGGCCAGCCGCTGCTCATCGCCTGTCCGCAATGCGACGAGGGCGTCCAATGCCCCTCTCCGTACCGCACTCACACGGGCCATCTCGTGACTGTCGATCCCGGCCACCCTCCCCCAAACGCCTTCGTGCACGGTCTCTACTGATCTCTGAATTGTGAGCGTTAAGCCCTTTTCTTACTGATAGTTATGGACTTTCCGAGACGTCACTTTCCGGTTAGGGTCTTTCATTCCGGCTGGCCCGACTTCCCTTCGTCGGCTTGCGCAAGCAGGCACTGTAGTGTTTAGGCTATCCGCGCCTTTACGGCTGCCGCAAGCCTATCGTCCTATCGCTCTGCGTCTATTGAGCGGCGCCACACCCGGCCGGACCACACCGAACGCCCGAATCCGGGGGCATACCGCGCCAGGATCAACGATCGCCCGGCGGCGCGGGCGGGCTCGTCCTGGCAGGCCCTCATGCCTGACCTTCGCCCAGTTTGCGCGCTGCTCCGGCTACGCTGATATGATGCTGCATTATGGGCTGGTCATTCTCAGCGCCAAACGAGTGTCACTTCGAGTTCCAGGGCCGTCTCACGATCGCTGTCCCCGATGGGAACAACGTAGCCTGGAGCTGCCCATATCGAGATTGCGGCCATATCGTGCTCTTCGTGTATCAGCTGGGCCGTAGGGGCTCATCGGCTGCAAGTCCCTTTCCCTGCCAATGCGGCCGAGAGTACTACCTTCAGCCGGAATACGGGGCCTTGCCAGAGCCACCCGCCGGAGAGCCAATGCCGCCGGCCAATCCGATGCAGATCATCCAGCTACCGCCTTGAGCACGAGCGCCGGCCCGAGGGGAGGGTCGACACCCACCGGCCGGTCGCGCCGAGTTCGAGATGGTCCACCAGCTCGACGCCGACCACGGCCGCCGCCTCCACCATCCGCCCCGTGAACAGCATGTCCTTCGCGCTGTGGGTTGGGTCGCCGCTTGGGTGGGTATGGAACACGCAACAGAAGTGCCGAATCTGGGATCTCTTGGCGAGCCAGGTGGGTCGCAAACTCTCAGGCTACCCGCAGGGTTGAAATGCCCGCCTCCTGGAGGCCGCCCAGTCGAAGGCCGGTCGTCGTGGCCATCGATAGAGCTGCTAGACCACCCCGCTGATCCAGGAGACAGCGGGCGATCTCGAGCGCCCGACCGCCGCCGACCAGGATCGAAAGCACCTCGGCATCCGATAGGGACTCTCCGCCCGACCGCAATCCTCGCGGCCAGGCGGCCCGGATCATGCGACCAACTCTCGCGGCGAGCGAGGCTTTCGATTCCGACGTCGAGGGCTTCGGTCAGCGCTTCCTGCGCTGCCCGACGTCGGGCACCGATCAAGACTCCCCACCGGTGCCACAACGATGATCCGCATCTCTGAAGCCCGCGCCCTGGATCGCCGCTGGGAAGGGTATGGAACAACGCAAGGTCGGCTGCTCCGCGCACCAGCATTCCTTGAGTATCCCTCTTGGCTCAATGGCGGCGCGGTGAAGAGCTCAGCTGCAAGACGATCGCCAAGTGGTCCGACCATCTCGCTCGGCTGCGGATTCGCATCCGGCCCCTCTTGACAGGTTTTTCCGGACCACTACCCGCGTTTCTTCGAGTCCGCAATCGAAGGGCAGCGACAGGCCCGCCGGACGGGCATACGAGCCCGATCTTGCCGCGAGCCTCCCGCCCCCCTTCGACGACCGCCGATCGGCCTTGCCGTGGCCTCCAGCGACCTGAAAAATCACGGGTTTACAATGGAAAAAAGAGAGAGGGAGGGAAGGAAACATGCCCAGTAGCCAAGTCGTGCAGGAGGCAGGCCGCGAAATTCCGGCGACGTGCGGCGACGCGGAGCTCGAGCAGCTCGGCGAGCGCATCGCCGAGCTGGCGGCGCAGATCTCGGCCGCCACCTACGAGCTGTTGACCATGCTGCGCGACTTCGACGAGCGCGGCGGCTGGAACAGGGGTTTCCATTCTTGCGCGCACTGGCTGGGCTGGCGCGTCGGGCTCGATCTGGGCGCGGCGCGCGAGAAGATGCGGGTGGCACGCGCCCTCGGCGCGCTGCCGCTGGTCTCCGAGTCCATGCGCCGCGGCGAGATCTCCTACTCCAAAGTTCGCGCCCTCACCCGCATCGCCACACCGGCCAACGAGCAGGATCTGCTGAGCTTCGCGCGCGCGGGAACTGCCGCCCACGTCGAAAGGCTGGTGCGCGGCATGCGGCGCGTCGATGGCATCGCGGCGGGGAATGGTGAGGGACGGCGCCACGCTGCGCGGTACCTTCGCACCTACACCGACGAGGACGGCATGGTGGTGGTGACTGGACGCCTCACGCCCGAAGCCGGCGCCGCTCTGCGGTGCGCCCTGGACGCCGGCGTCGAGGCGCTCTACGGGCAACACTGCGAACACCGCGACCAGCCGAGCGACGCTGCGCCGGCGGCGGTAGCCGAGGAGACCTCCTTGGAGCAGCGCCGCGCCGATGCCCTGGGCCTGGTAGCCGAGAGCGCCCTGGCCGCGGGCCTCGATCCCGGCAGCCGCGGCGACCGCTATCAGGTGGTGGTGCATGTGGGCGCCGAGGTGCTGGCGGCCGGCGGCGAGGGCGGTTCGTCCTGGCTTGCGGACGGCACCCACGTTTCCGCGGAAACGTCCAGACGGCTGGCCTGCGACTCGGCACGGGTGACGATGCGGCATGCGGCAGACGGCCGGGTGCTCGACGTCGGCCGCCGCACCCGCGCCATCTCGCCCGGCCTGCGCCGCGCCCTCGAACACCGTGACGGCGGCTGCCGCTTCCCGGGCTGTGGCCTGAGGCTGTGCGACGCCCACCATGTGGAGCCCTGGGCCGATGGTGGCGCCACCAGCCTCGCCAACACGCTTCTTCTATGCCGCCGGCACCATCGCGCGGTGCACGAGGAGGGATTCTCGATGGCGCTGGCGCCAAGCGGCGAGGCGCGCTTCTATCGACCCGACGGCCGACCGCTCCCGGCGGCACCGGCGTTGCCGGTGCTGGCCAGCGAGCCCGTGACCAGCCTGGCCGCGCGACTCGCGGACCACGGGGTGGCCGTGAATGCCGGCGCGACGTTGCCCGACTGGTGGGGCGGTCCGATCGATTACGCCTGGGAGATCGATTGGCTGCGGTCGCGCGATGACCGATACCCTGCATCCGCCTCCGGGTGAGGTTCACCCGACGCTGCATTGCTGATACAGGCCGATGACGTGCCGCCGGGATCGCGAAACCTCGCGGTCACCTCGGGTGCGTCCTCTCCGATCGGCGGCACGATCTCGCCGCCGTGCGCGAGCACCGCCTCGACGGTCGCGGCAACATTGTCGACCATGATGTAGAACAGTAGACCCGGTTGCGACGATGGCGGCCGCCCCCGTGCCCCAAGTACCACTCACTTCGCCGACGCCACCGTCGAACGCGACGTGGCCGTCGCCGCGCCGCCTGGTCTTCCAACCGAAGACCGCGCAGGTATGGCGGCCTGGGCGCGCCGGCGCCGGTCGGAGCGAGTCGCCGAGGCTCGGCGCTCTGGGGCGGCGCTCAGGGGCGGCGCCGCGGCGCGGGCCGCCAGGGTGGCAGGCCCGGGTCGAGCCGCCGCGCCGCCTCGCGGTGCTCTCTTGCCTCGGCCAGGTCGCCGCGGCGCTCCAAGACGGCGCCCAGCTCGTCGTGGCAGTCCGCGAGCTCGGCGCTGTCGCCTGCCGGCAGCCGCGTCAGGCAGGCTCTCGTGAGCTCGGCGGCCCGGTCCAGGCGCTGGCCGGAGACAGCCGCCGTCCTGGCCAGCGCCGCGACGGCGGCGAGGTTCTGGGGATCGAGCCGCAGGGCCGCTTCGAGCGCCTCGAACGCCGCATCGTAACGGCCCGCCTGGCCGTAGGCGGCGCCCAGCGCCAGCCGGGGACGGGGGTCGCCGGGGAAATCGGCGGCGGTGGCCGTCATCTGCCGCTCCGCCGCTGCCAGCCCCAGGTGGCGCAGGCGGATCTGGTCTTGCGCCAGGCGTCCTCGCAGCGGGTCGCGCCGCCCCAGCTCCGCCGCGTTCAGCGTGGCCTTGTCGAAGCTCCCGCCCAGGAACGCCGGCGCCCGGATCTGGAACTCGATCAGGTCCTCGCGCGCTTCGAGGTCGCCGGATCCGAGCCGCACCGCCAGCTCGAACTCCTGGCGCGCTTTCACCGCCAGACCGAACTGGCGGACCAGCGGCGCCCGCTCCGCGGCGATGCCGTAGGCGCGGCCGAGCCAGTCGTGGACCTCGGACCGCCCCGGATCGAGCTTCGCCGCCTGCTCGAGCCAGCCGATCGCCGGCGCCGCCTGCCGCCGTTCGAAGCACGCTCTGCCCAGGTAGCCCAGAGCCTGTGCATCCGCGGGGCGCTGCGCCAGGTAGTCGGCAAGGCAGGCCTGCGCCGCCTCGAATCTCCGCCCGTCGAACAGCTGGACGCAAGCCTCGAGATCGGCAGTTCCGGTTGCAACGCGAGGCGGCGAGGCCACCGCGGGGGCGCCGGCGATCGCCGCGGCCGCGGGCGCAGGCGCCAGCAGCGAGAGGGCGGCCAGCAGCGAGAAGACGGCCAGCGCGGGCAGGAGCCTCAATGCACCCATCTCGCCCGCGTCGTCCCGCACGCCCTCGCTTTCTCGGCAAGTCGTCAGCCGGGCCAATTTTATCACCCGCGGGAGCGCAGCCGCCGCGGGCGGGCGCGCCGGCTGACACCGGAGCGCCCGCTTTGCCGCTGCTCGCGTCAGAAATTCGGATCCTGGTGGTTGGCGCTGCAGGCGCTGTCGTAGTGCATCGCCTCCAGCCCGGTGGAGAAACCGCCCTTCTGACTGAGGATCGCCGTCACCCAGGCCTGGGCGGCCTCGGGGTCGACCGGCGGCACGCTGCCCGCCGGCGTCACGGCGGTGTTGAGGTTCAGGTAGATCCAACCGACGTTGAACGGCACCGGCAGCGCCGCACCGTTGACCGTTGTGCGCTGCGCCGCCGCCGCGAAGGGGGTGATGCCGGTGGCCGCGGGCGAAGTGATGGAGGTCAGCGGCACGAAGGGGTGCTCCTGGTCGTCGAAGATCACGACGTCCTCTTGGCCGAGCGGGTACCAGGCGGGCTGCGTGCCCGCGACCACCGGGCAGGGGAAGGCGGATTGGGCGACCTTGGGATCGCGCCAGACGATGTAGTCGGTCGCGGCTGCCTCGGCGCCGCCGAGCGAGTACCGCGGCCCGAAGGTGGTCGGCAGCGGCTCGCGGTTGTCGACCGCGGTCCAGCCGTCGAATCGGCCGTAGAAGGTGTAGTTGCCGGCGGTGGTGACCCGCGGGTCGGTGCTGCTGGCCTCGATGTGGACCAGCGGCAGGGCCTGCGCGGTGTGCTTCTCGGCGTCGACGTAGATGTAGTCGCCGAACAGAGCGTTGCTGTTGGTGGTGTCGCCGGTACCGCCGGGGCCGAAATAGCCGACGTCGCCGGGGAAGCGCAGCGTGCAGTCGCTCACCACGTCCATGGTGACGAAGCCGCGAGCGATGTGATCGCCGAGGTTGCGGCCCGCGCAGCGGTTACCGAGCAACGACGCCGGCCGGCCGGTCAGGGCCGCGGCGAGGTAGGAGGTGAAGCTCGGCGGCAGCGGCGGCGGCGGCAGCACGCCGTTGCAGCTGGCGAAGTTGAGGTCCTGCGAGAAGACTCCCTTCGGGCTGATGGTGTCCAGCGGATCCTGGCCGGTCGAGGCCGTTTGCGGCACCATGCCGTTGACGATCAGGTCGCGGAGGTTGAAGACCTCCTGATCGAGACCGGTCAGGTACATGTTGAAGTCGAGCACCGGCACCGCCAGATCGGACCACAGCACGACGTGAACCAGCTGGGCGGCAGGGAACGCGTTGTTGACCGCGACCTGGGTCGTCACGCCGTTCGGATTCCTGAGATCGACCTCGAAGTAAGGCAGCAAGAGGGTGGCCGCGGGCTCGACCTCCATGTCGCAGATCACGGCGCGCCCGGGGGCGGCGAGAGCGAAGGAGAAAAGCAGCACCAGCAGGAGGGGTTGGGTCCAGTGCTTCCTCATGGGTCATGCTCCTTTCGAACACCTCGCGGCTACGCCGGCAGCCGGGGCGCGACAAAGAGTTGCCGACAGGCTTCCCGCTCCTACGCAGGAGCTCGGAACCGGCGTTATGGCAAAATAGCATTACAAGGAATCGCGCGCAAGAGCCCAGACCCGGCTTCGCCGACCGTCACGACTTTGTTGCACGGAGGCCTTTCGGTCTTGAATTTTACTTGACCAAACACCGCCGCCGCGATGACCTTCGGCGGCCGGCAGGGCGCTCTCCAAGCATCTCCATACCCATGCCGATATGACATTATTGCCGGACCCGGGAAGTGGACCAGCGAGGAACTTCTCGAGTGGCTCTTTACGAGCGGCCCACGATTCCTTACCTTGATCTGGCCGGGGCGTCTGCTGGTGCACTTGGGGGGAACGAGAGTTGGACGAGGGCGACGCACAGGATCTCCCACCACGAGCCAGGCGAGTCGGCCAGCCCGCCGGCGGGACCGTGCAACGATGAGCGCCAGCGCACGGGCGCCCGCCCGCCCCGCCCGCCTCCTCGTGCCGGCGCTGCTGGTCCTGGCCACGGCCGGGCAGCTCTCGGCGCCCGCCAGCGAACATCCTGCCCAACCGGCCCAGGCGGCCCAGGCGATCCATCCGGCCCAACCGGCCCGGGCAGCCCAACCGGCCCAGGAGGTCCAGGCGACCTCGGACAGCTCGCGGCTCCTGGCAACCGGCCTGCGCCTCGATCCCACCGGCGACGCCGTGGAACTCGGGAGCATGCCGCTCGGCATGGCGCTGGCGCCGGGCGGCAACCAGGCCGTGGTCGTGCTGAGCGGCTGGCGCGAGCAGGGGATCCAGGTCGTCGACCTCGCCTCGCGGCGCGTCACCCAGACCGTGCCGCAGGACGCCGCGTTTTATGGCCTGGCCTTCGCGCGCGACGGCAACACGCTCTACGTCTCCGGCGGCAACGACGACTCGATCCATTGCTACGCCTGGACGAACGGCGCCGCAACGCCGCGGCGCCGCATCGAGCTCGCGAAGCAGACGCCTGGCAAGACCGGCAGCCGCTACCCGGCCGGCATCGCCGCGTCGCCGCGCGGGCATTTCCTCTACGTCGCGGAAAACGTCGCCGACAGCCTCGCGGTCGTGGATCTCGCGACCTCGCAGGTCGTCCAGCGCTTCGCCACCGACCACTATCCGCTGGCGGTGGAGGCGGCGGCCGACGGCAGGGTCTACGTCTCTGCCTGGGGCGGCGACAGCGTCTCGATGTTCCGAGTGCTCGCCGGCGGAACCCTGGCCTACGACGGCAGGCTGCGGGTGGGCCGGCATCCATCGGCGCTGCTGGCCAACGCCTCCGGCTCACGCCTCTTCGTGGCCCTCGCCTCGACCGACCAGATCGCCGTCGTCGACACGCGCGCGCGACGGATCGTGCGCACCTTGCAAGACGCGCCACCCCACGGCCCCGCGGAGGGCAGCACTCCGAACGCGCTGGCCCTGTCGGAGGACGGGTCGCGGCTCTATGTCGCCGAAGCCGACAACAACGCCGTCGCGGTCTTCGACCTTGCCACCGCGCGCGCCGGCCCGGACGGCGGCTCCCGGCCGGGAGGCCTCGCGGGCCGGATACCGACGGACTGGTATCCGACCGCGCTCCTCCGGCGCTCCGGCCAGCTGCTGGTCCTCTCCGGCAAGGGACACGGCAGCCATGCCAACCCCGATGGCCCCATCCCCGGCGAAGGCATCGCGCGGCCGCTGGGCTACGACCTCGGACAGCTCAGCGGCACGCTGCGGCTGGTGCACCTGCCGCCGACTCCGACATCGGCGGCGCTGACGGCGTACACCCTCAGGGTCGCGGCGGCCAACGGCTGGGGGCGAGGGCACCCGGCGGACCGCTATCCGCCCTTCAAGCACGTGCTCTACATCATCAAGGAGAACCGCACCTACGACCAGGTGCTGGGCGACCTGCGGGAGGGCGACGGCGATCCCTCGCTGGTCTACTTCGGCAACGAGGTGTCTCCCAACCATCATGCCCTCGCCCTCCGCTTCGGGCTGTTCGACCGCTTCTTCACCAACGCCGAGGTGAGCTCGCAGGGCCACCTGTGGTCGACCGCCGCCTACGTCACCGACTATGGCGAGAAGACGATCCCGTCGAGCTATGCCGACAAGCGCGAGTCGGTCGACGGCGAGGCGGCCACGGAGCCCGCCGCGGGCTTCCTCTGGACGCTGGCGAAGCGGCAGGGGATCGTCTTTCGCGACTACGGCGAGATGGTCAAGGCGGACGGGGGATGGCCGGTCACGCAGGCGGAGCTGGCGGCCGACGTCTGCCCGACCTACCGGCAGTTCGATCTCCACGTCGCCGACCAGACGCGGGCAACGGCCTGGATCGCCGAGCTCGAGCAGTTCGCCAAGGACGGCGCGATGCCGGCGCTCGAGATCATGCATCTGGCGGGCGACCATACGGCGGGAGGCCGCGCCGGCTACCGCACGCCGCGCGCCTTCATGGCCGACAACGACCTGGCGCTCGGCAGGATCGTGGAGGCGCTGTCGCGCTCGCCTTTCTGGAAGGACACGCTGGTCCTGGTGCTGGAAGACGACTCACAGGCCGGTCCCGATCACGTCGACTCCCACCGCTCGGTGCTGCTCGCCATCTCCGCCTACAGCCGGCCGGGCCTGGTTCACCGCTTCGTCAACACCACCGACGTGGTGGCCGCGATCGAGGACGTGCTGGGGCTTGGCCAGCTGTCGAAATATGACTACTTCAGCCGCTCCCTGGCCAATCTCTTCGCGGCCAGCCCGGACCTGACGCCCTACGCCGCGATCGTGCCGGCGGTGGACATGAACGAGATGAACCCACCGAAATCGGCGGCCGCCAGGATGTCGGAGCACCTCGACCTCAGCGCTCCCGACCGCGTCCCTGACGCGCTGTTCAACCGGATTCTCTGGTCGATGATGAAGGGCGCTCGGCCGCTTCCCGCCACCAGCGCCAGGTCGCCGCTGCACACGCTGCAAATGAGCCGTTAGCAGACACCCGGCAACGGCTCGGCCTGCGGCCGGTGGCGCGGCGCGTCCCGCCGGCACAGCGGCAGGTGGCGCCCGGCGTGGCGCTATGGTAAGTAGCGACCGTGGGAACCCCCACAGGCCGGCACAAAAAGGAAAGGAAGAGCGCATGAGCGACGATGCGAAGCAAGATGGCTTCTCGCGGCGTGGATTCATGGGCATGGGATCGGCGGCGCTGGCGACCGCGGGGATGCTGAAGGCGGTGGACGCCGCGGCCCAGGAGCAGCGGGCGTACCCGACGAAAGGCGACCGCAGCTCCAGCGCTCCGGGCCCGTCCAACACCGCCCTGGACGACCAGAACCCGGACTCGTTCCTGCCGCCGCCCTCCGACGCCGGCGGCGTCGCGACGTTCAAGTACCCCTTCGGCATCTCGCACAAGCGGATGCAGGAGGGCGGCTGGTCGCGCGAGGTCACGGTGCGGGAGTTGCCGGTCTCCAAGTCGATCGCCGGCGTGGACATGCGGCTGACCGCCGGCGGCGTGCGCGAGCTGCACTGGCACACCGCCGCGGAGTGGGCCTTCATGCTGTACGGCAGCGCGCGGATCACCGGCCTCGACCTCGACGGCAAGAGCTTCGTCGGCGACGTCGGCGAGGGCGATCTCTGGTACTTCCCGCCGGGGATTCCGCATTCGATCCAGGGCCTGCGCCCCGACGGCGCCGAGTTCCTGCTGGTCTTCGACGACGGCAACTTCTCGGAATACGAGACCGTGCTGCTGACCGATTGGATGGCGCACACGCCTCACGACGTGCTGGCCAAGAACTTCGGCGTCGCCGAGCACGCGATGGCCAAGATGCCGCGGCGGGAGAAGTTCATCTTCCAGGCCGAGGTGCCCGGTCCGCTGGCCACGGACCAGAAGGCAGCCGGCGGCTCGCTCGGCGCCTCGCCGCTGGATTTTGCCTATCGCACCTCACAGCAGGCGCCCACCAAGATCACCAAGGGCGGCGAGGTGCGGATCATCGACTCGAGCAAGTTCAAGGTGTCGACGACGATCGCGGCGGCGCTGGTCACGGTCCATCCGGGCGGGATCCGCGAGCTGCACTGGCATCCCAATGCCGACGAATGGATGTATTTCATCGCCGGCACCGGCAGGATGACGATCTTCGCCACCGGCGGCCGCGCGCGCACCATGGATTTCCAGGCCGGCGACGTCGGCTACGTCCTGAAGACGCTTCCCCACTACGTCCAGAACACCGGCAGCACCGACCTCAAGTTCCTGGAGATGTTCAAGAGCAGCTCCTACCAGGACCTCGCGCTCACGGAGTGGCTGGTCCATACGCCGCCGGAGCTGGTGATCGCCCATCTGGGCATCGACCGCGCCACGCTCGACGCCATGCCGAGGGACGAGGTCGTGGTGATGCCCAGGTAGCCCCCAGACCAGGTAGCCCGAGATCAACCCGGCGGCGGCCCGGAGCCCGGCGGCCGGTGGCCCGGGCGCCGCGGCTGCCGGCTAGGAGTGTCGTCCACCGCCTCCGCCACGCCGCACGCCAGGCGGGCGCCGGCGTTGCCGTCGGGCTGGGTGGCGCAGTCGTCCGCCCGGGCGTGGAGGATGACCGCCTTGCCGGCCACCGAGCTGGCGCCGGACAGCGCCAGCATGCCGGCGGTCAGCTCGAGGTGACCGGTGCCGTCGGCCTGCACCTCGATGTTGCCGAGGTCTCCGGCATGCCGCCTGGGAGCGTCGGGGCAGGCATGCACGGCGCCCGCCGGATTGAAGTCGCCGCCGGCCGAGGCGAAGTGCTGCTTTCCTGCCGGGTCGGCGACGCACTCCCCCTTCTCGTGGACGTGGAGGGCGTAGAGGCCCGGCTTGTCGAGCCCGGTCACGTCGGCGACCACCTGCAAGGCGCCGCCGCCGCGCGAGAAGAAAAGCACGCTGCCCTCGACCTTCGGTGCGTCGGGCGCCGCCTGCAGGACCGCCAGCGCACTGGCGCCGCCGCTCCCCTTGCCGCCGCCACCGCGTCGCGAGCCGACCCCGCCACCTCCGCCACCGCCACCACCCGGCGGTTGCGCGCCGAGCGGCTGCCAGAGCTCCGCCGCGCCGGCAAGGAGCACCAGCAGGACGATCATCACCAAACGCCAGCGCAGCAATCTGGCCATGTCTCGATCTCCCTCGATCTCCTTCGGCCGCCGGCTAAGAGTGTACCGCTCTCGACCGCTCACATCTGGTAGCGTACCGCCATGCGCTCGCAAAACCGCTCGGCAGCCCGAGGACGGGCGCTTTCCGCCTTCCCCGCCTTCCCCGCCTTCCCTTGAGCCCTCTCGAGCCACAGCCGCGGGACCTGCGCCGCGAGGAGCAGCGCGTCGAGGCGCGGAGCGGCGTCTTCAAGAAGGAGCTCGGGCTCGGCGACCTCGCGCTCACCCAGGTGCTGTTCATCGTCGGCCTGCCCTGGATCGGCGTCGCCGCGAAGCAGGGGCCTTCGCACGTCATCCTCTGGCTCACCGCCATGCTGCTGTTCTACCTGCCGTCGGCGCTGGTGGTGACCTACCTCAACCGGCTGATGCCGCTCGAAGGCGGCCTCTATCAGTGGGCCAAGCTCGGCGGCAGCGAGCTGCTCGGTTTCATGGTGGCCTGGAACCTCTGGCTGTTCGCGATCCTGAACAGCTCGGAGATCGGCCTGCAGGTGACCCAGTACATCCGTTACATCTGCGGGCCGGGCGCCGCCGGGTGGACCGCCAACAAGGCCTTCATCGGCGCCGTCAACGTGGTGATGATCGGCGCGCTGGTGGCACTGACGACGATCGGCCTCGGCGCCGGCAAATGGGTGCACAAGGCGGGCGGTGCCCTGATGCTCCTGACCTTTCTCGCCATCGTGGCCCTGCCCTGGCTCAACGTGGCACACGGCTCCCTGCCGGCCTACCATCCTTTGCGGACGGAGCTGCCGGTGGCGTCCCTGATGACTCTCAACCTGCTCGGCAAGATGGGCTTCGGGGCACTCGGCGGTTTCGAGTACGTCGCCATCCACGCCGGCGAATGCCGCGATCCGGTGCGCGCCATCACCCGCTCGGTCGCGGTCGCGGCGCCGGTCATCGCCGCCATGTTCATCCTCGGCACCAGCTCGGTCCTGGCGCTCGTGCCGCGGGACCGCATCGACCTCATCGCGCCGATTCCCCAGGTGCTCAGCGAGGGCTTCGGCGCGCTCCGCGTCGCCGCCCCCATCGCGCCGCTCGCCATCCTCGCGTTGCTCTGCATCCGGGTGGCGCAATCGAGCGTCATGTTTGCGGGCAACACCAGGCTGCCGATGGTCGCCGGCTGGGATCGGCTGCTGCCGGAGAGCCTCACCCGCCTGCACGCCCGCTACCGGACGCCGGTCCATTCGATCCTCTTCGTCGGCGCCGTCACCCTGACCCTGAGCCTCGTCGGTCTGATCGGCGTCGGCAAGCAGGAGGCCTTCCAGCTGCTGTGGAACGCCTCCGGCGTCTTCTACGCGCTCACCTATCTGGCGATGTTCGCCATCCCGCTGTTCGGCCTCGAGGGCGTGGCGCCGCGGCCGACGGCGGCATTGCGCGCCTGCGCGCTCTCCGGCCTGCTGATGACCGTGCTGTACCTTGCCGTCTCGATCGTCCCCCTGGTCGAGGTCCGCAGCCGGGCGCTGTTCGCGGCCAAGATCACCGGCCTGATCGTCGGCGCCAACCTCCTCGGGCTGGGCATCTACCTGGTACGCAGGCCGCGCCCGTGATGCGCGTCGCCGCCATCTATGACGTCCATGCGAATCTCCCGGCGCTCGAAGCTGTGCTGCAGGAGATCCGGCAGGCCGGCAGCGTCGGCATGCCCTTCGGCGAGCCGGGCGCCCACTGGCTCCTGCTCGGACCGGCGGTCGAGCCGCGGCATACGCTCTACGATCTCGCGGCCGCCGCCAACCGCATCCGCGCCACCGGCAGTAGCCGTTCGGCGGCTACTGGAAGTACCCGTTCACGTCCAGGATGAGCTGCACCGTGCCGGCGCCGTCGTTCTGCACGTCGATGGTCCCCGCCCCCAGCGCCGGCAGCGCCACCACCGCGTTGTTGGCCAGCGTCCGCCCGGTCGGGTAGTTGATGTTGCTCACCAGCGGGATGGTCATGACGTCGGTGGCGTAGAGACGCAGGTCGCCGGCGCTCGCGGGCTGGGTGACGGTGACGTTGAGCGAAACCGCCTTGGCGGTGGTGGGGATACCGCAGGTGCCGGTCAGCGCGAAGCTGCGCACCGCGCTGCCTTGCAGGGCGGGCCCGCCGAGCGGCCCGGCGGCATTGCGGGTGTCGACCAGCCGGCAGGGAGTGAGGGTGAAGAACTTGAGCGGCGTCGCCCCGGCGGTGCTCAGCGCCGCGATGGTGCGGTTCGCCATCACGATCCCGGTGCCCGAGTCGCGGTCCGCTCCTGCCGCCATGATGTCCAGCGCCGTCGACAGCATCGCCGCCTTGATCTGCGCCGCCGTGGGATGGCTGGCCATGGAGAAGGCCAGCGCCGCGATGGCGCCGGCGTGGGGAGCCGCCGCCGAGGTGCCGCAGAAGGGGTTGAAGTCGCCGCCGACGTTGGTGCTCACGCAGTCGGCGGCGGTGAGGTCGGGCTTCGCCAGCAACGTCCCGCCGTTGGTGCCGATGAGGAAGTTGCCCGGCGTGATGGCCGCGCCGTTGGTCTGGAAAAACACTCGCCGCGGGCCGTCCGAGCTGTAGACCTCGACCGGTTCGCTGGCGCCGCCGACGAAAGCGTTGCCGCCGGCGGTACCCACGTTGACCGCGGCCACGGTCACCCCGCCCGCCGCGGCGTTGTGACCGAAGGTGTTGAAGGCGGTGTTGATCGCGAGCTCGCCGCGCTCGGTGTCCAGGTGCAGGGCGCGGGGGCTGCCGCTGGCCAGGGTGATGACCACGAAGTCCCCTACCCCGCCGCTGGCGTCGATGGCTTCATAGGGGTCCTGCGAGCCGGTCTGCGCGTTGGTCGAGGACGCCAGGATGGTGCCCAGGGAATTGATCACGTACAGGTCGTAATCGTTGCTCGAGGCGCCCAGCGGGTCGGACCACTTGAGCGACAGGAAGCCGATGCTGCTGGTGATCAGGTCAGCGGTCTGGCCGCCGCCGAAGTTGTGGAAGGACCCGAGGAAGCCCGCCTCGGTGACGCCGCTGTTGACGAAGTCGCCCTCCCAGGTGCCGGAGGTGCCGCTGTCCTCGTTGCCGGAGTTGGCCGCCGACGAGAAGTAGAGCGCCCCGGCGGCGGTCACCGTCTCGACCGCGGTGGCGATCGGCCCGTCCTCGAACACGCCTTCGTCGAAATAGGTGACGTCGTCGATGATGACGCTGCAGCCGGCGGTATGCAGCGCCACGATGTTGCTCGCCATCTGCGCTTCGCCGCCGTCGCCGGTGGCGAAATACAGCTGCGAGCCCGGAGCGAGGGTATGGACGATCTCGAGCATCGCCGTGCCCTCGTCGCCCGAACCGGCCTGCCCCGCGAGCACGGTCACCGCCGGCAGGGCGCCGGCGGTCTGCTCGCTCGCCAGCGAATCGACGCCCGAGGAGAGGACGCCGACCTTGACCCCGGTGCCGGTGATCCCCATCGCCCGCACCAGGTCCGCCGCATGGGCATGATCGCCCTGGGTGCTGACGATCGCATTGGTGATGGCTCCCCGCATCCGGACTTCGCCGGGAGCCGGGAACGGCCGGCGGATCGGGTTGACCCGCGGCCGCTCGGCCGGGCCGATGAAGCGGACGCCGGGCAGGCCGGCGGCGGTCTCGACCGCGAGCAGCGGCAGCTGGACGCGCACCGCCCCGTACTCGGGGTGGGCCGAGAGGACCACGCCACCGAGCTTCTCCAGCGCCGCCAGCAGCGCCGGGTCGACCGCCGCCTTGACGTCGAGGGTGACGATCCGGCGCGGGTCCTGGCGATCGAAGCGGACGCGGTTGAAGACCGACGGCAGGGTGGCGATGCCGGGAACGACGGCTTCGCCGCGCACCATTCTCGCCGCATAGATCAGCTGCGAGTCCATCTTCCGCTGCGCCGGGGTCCAGGTCTGCTTGTCGGCGGTGAAGGCGGCGATCTGCGCCTTCGCCCGCTCGGGTAGCTCCCGCTGCGCCAACGCCGCGCCGGTGCCGCCGAGGGCGAGCACGAGCAGGGCGAGAACGGCGGGCAGCGTCTGGCGCGAACGACGCGGGCGAGGCAGAAGACGCGGGTGACGCGAGACGATCATTGGCAGCGAACCTCCCAGGGGTCCAGGGCATTCTAGGGAATACCGCCTCCGGAATCAAAGCGATTCATACATATGTGCGAATGTTGTGAAGCCGCGGCAGGCACCCGGCACGATGCAAGCAGTCATCGCAGGGATGACGCGACTGCGAAGATCTCCTACGCCCTCCCCTGCCTGAAGAGCCTGGAGAGGAGGGGGAGCCGAGAATACCCCGTCGGGTACCTCTTGACATCGCGGCAAGACGGCATCACTATCTGCGATAGCGCTATTTTTGCTTTCTCTTGGCGCTGGCCGGAGGTTTCAGGAGGGCGGTCGTTGATCAGGATCCTGCTTGCCGTCGACTGCCCGATCTTTCATCAGGGCATCAAGACCGTCATCGAAGGGGCCGGAGACATGGTCGTCGCCGCCGTCGCCGACACTTGCGAGGCAGCGTTGCAGGGCGCCAGGGCCAGCGCACCGGACGTGGTCGTCCTCGACCTGGCGCTGCCGGGCCGAGGTGGGCTCGAGGCGATTCACGACCTCACGCGGCTGCTCCCGCGACCGCGCCTGCTCGCCCTCTCGATGCTCGCCGAGGACCGCTACGCCGTCCGCTCCCTCAAGGAGGGCGCCGACGGCTACCTGGCGAAGGATGCGGAGGTCGCGCTGCTGCCGGCAGCGATCCGCCGGCTCCACGCCGGCGGCAAATACGTCAGCCCCGCGCTGGCCGAGGCCCTGGCGATCTGCCTCGAAGACGGCCCGGGGGGCTCGGCGATGGAGATCCTCTCGGTCCGCGAGCTCCAGATCCTGCGCCTGGTAGGGATGGGCGCCACGGTGCGCGAGATCGCCGGCAGGCTGCACCTGAGCAGCAAGACCGTCAGCTCCTACCGTTCCCGGATCCGCGACAAGATGAGCCTGACCAACACCACCCAGCTGGTCCGCTATGCGATCCAGAGCGGCCTGGCGTAGTCGTAAGAACTACGGACGGATCTAGCTACCTCCTACAAGAGATGAGGGCTTTGTCCGGTAGCGTCCTACCGCAGCCGGCGCTTAACCTCGGAGCATGGAGGGACAGTCCACGCCAGGGCCCCCGGATCGCTCATGCGGTTGCGCCGGGAAGCACCCGCGTCAAGGCGATTCGTCTCCCTACGCCCTGATCGCCGATCCCGACGACGCCGTGCAGCGAGCGCTGTTGCCGCTGCTCGCGGCCGAGAGCCTGGGTTGCCAGGTGGTCGCCACCTTCGCCGACGGCGCGCGGCATTGCGCCGACGGTCTGCCCACCGTCCTGATCGCCGCCGCGGAGCTTCCGGACGGCTCTGGCTACGCGCTGGTGGATCACCTCCGGCGCCAGGACGGCGGCCATCGCTCCGCCGCGCTCGTCCTGCGCCCACCCGGTGGCGGCGACGACCTGGCCGCGGCCGTGCAATGCGGCGCCGACGGCTCGTTCCCGAAACCGGTCGACTGTGGCCTGCTGATGCGCCGCCTGCAGTACCTCCTGCAGCCGCGGACCCGGTCGGGAAGGATCCTGGCGGTCGAGGACGACGAGGGCCACATCCCCGCGTTGCGCGAGATCCTCGAAGGGGCCGGCCACCAGCTCTGGATCTGCGCCGATCCGCTGCGCTTCGCCGGCCAGCTCGACCTGGTTCGCCCCGACGTCGTGCTGGTGGGGGCCTTGCGTGCCGGCGCCAGCGGCTACGACCTGCTCCGCTGGCTGCGCCAGCAGGAGAGGTACGCCACCCTTCCCGCACTGTTCATGGCGACGCGCGGCGAGCTCCACGAGCGCATCGCGACCGCCCGCGCCGGCGGCGACGATCACCTCGTCAAGCCGCTGCACCATGAGCTCCTGCTGTCGGCGGTCGAGAGCCGCCTCGAGCGGAGCCGCTACCTGAACGACCTGCTCAACCAGGACAGTCTGACGCGGCTGCTGCATGGCACCGCCCTGATGGAGCGGGCCCGCGAGCACGTCGAGCTCAAGCGCCGCAGCCCCGCCCATCGCGCCGTCTGGGTGATCATCGACCTCGACCACTTCAAGGCGATCAACGATCGCTATGGCCACACCGCCGGCGACGGCGTCCTGATCGCCCTGGCGGCGCTGCTCCGCCGCAGCCTGCGCCAGGGCGACAGCATCGGCCGCTGCGGCGGCGACGAGTTCGCCGTCCTCATCGATCGCTCCGGCGAGGAAGCCGCCCGCCGCGTGGTGGAGCGGCTGCGCCGCGAGTTCTCCGCCCTGGAGCATCCGGCGCCATCCGGCTCCGGGCTCTCGTTCCAGACCACCCTCAGCGCCGGCCTTGCCGCGCTGCGCTCCGGCAGGTCGCTGGTGGATTGGCGAGAAGCCGCCGACGCCGCCCTGTATACGGCCAAGGAAAGTGGCCGCGACCGCGTCGAGCTGGCCCTTCCCGCCATCGTGCCTGCACTCCGGCCGCCGTCCTCCTATGCTCGCCCGGAGGACCCGCGGCCGCTCCGCGAGGAGTCGCGATGACCCGCCGGCCGCACATCCTCATCGCCGACGACGTGGCCGCGAACTGCGAGATCCTCGCCGGCTGCCTGCGGTCGCTCGACTGCCAGATCGACACCGCGGCGAACGGGCGCGAGGCCCTGGCCAAGCTCTCGGCGGAAACCGACCTGCTGCTGCTCGACCAGCTGATGCCGGAGATCGACGGCCTTGGCGTCCTGCACCGCCTGCGGTCCGACGCCGCCTTCAGCAACCTGCCGGTGATCATGGTGACCGCCCGCGAGACGCGCGAGGACCGCCTGCGAGCGGTCGAATCGGGAGTGAACGATTTCATCGCCAAGCCCGTGGATCGCGCCGAGGTGCTGGTGAGGGTGAAGGCCCAGCTGCGGCTGAAAGCAGCCCAGGACGAGATCAAGCGCTCGCGGCTGGAGCTGGAGGCGACCGTCGCGTCGCGGACCGCGGACCTGCGGCTGGCGCTGGCGGACATGAAGGCGGCGCAGAGCCGGACCAGAGACGCGCACGTCGACACCATCCGGCGCCTGGTGCTGGCCGCGGAGCTCAAGGATCGCGACACCTCCGAGCACATCGTGCGGATCAGCCGCTACTGGGCGGTGCTCGGGCGGGCGCTCGGCCTGAGCGCGAAAGAGGTGGAGATCGGCAGCCAGGCGGCGACCATGCATGACGTGGGCAAGATCGGCATCCCCGACTCGATCCTGCGCAAGCGCGGGCCGCTGACAGCGAGCGAGCGCCGCGTCATGCAAACCCATACCCTGATCGGCGCCCGCATCCTCGCCGGCTCGCCGTCCGAGCTGATGCAGGCGGGCGAGACGATCGCCCTCTCCCACCACGAGAAATGGGACGGCAGCGGCTACCCGCGCCACCTGGCGGGCGAGGCCATACCGCTCTGGGGCCGCATCTGCGCGGTGGTGGACGTGTTCGACGCCCTGACCTCCCGGCGCCCCTACCGCCGCGCCCTCGAACCCGCCGAAGCCGTCGAGGTGATGCGCCCGGACCGCGGGAGCCATTTCGATCCCCACCTCTTCGACGTCTTCGTGGAACACCTCGACGAGATCCTGTCGACGAAGTCGGAGACCCGGGCCGATGCACAGCCCGGACCGATCCTGCCTCCGCGCCTGCTGCCATCGCGGAGAGAGAGAAGGCCCCTTGATCAGCGTCTTGCTTGCCGATGACCAACCCATCTTCCGCGAAGGCGTCAAGCGGGTCCTCGAGCGTGCCGGCGACATCACGGTCGCCGGCGAGGCCGGCTCGCTCGCGGAGATCTTCCAGCAGCTCGGCTCGATCCGGCCCGACGTCGTGGTCATGGATCTGCCGTTCCACGGCCAGGACGACGGCCTGGCAGCGGTCCGCGAGCTGACGCGGCAGCGCCCACTGGTGCGCATCCTGATCCTGACCTCTCACTGCGAGGACTACTTCGCGGTGAGCTGCCTCAAGCATGGCGCCGACGGCTACATGATGAAGGACGCGGCCCCGCAGCAGCTGATCTCGGCGATCCGCAAGCTGCAAGCGGGCGGCAAATACCTGACGCCGGGGCTCGCCGAACAGCTGGTCGCCGCCCTCAAGGCGCCGGAGCGAGGCGAGGCGAACGCGGAGGCCATCCTGTCGCGGCGGCAGCGCGAGATCATGCGGCTGCTGGGCTCGGGCTTGACGCCGACCCGCATCGCCGCCGAGCTGCACCTGAGCGTCAAGACGATCAGCACTCACCGCACCAGGATCCTGCAGAAGCTGCACCTGTCGACCACCGCCGAGCTCATGCGCTACTCCGTCGAGCGCGAGCTGGGCTCCGGCGGCCGCCCGAGATCGCTGCAAGCGATATGACCGGTCCGCCGCCGCTCGACGACGCGCTCGTCGAGGAGCTGCTCGGCGCGATGATCACCCTCACCGCGGCGGGCGAGGTCCTCTCCTGGAGCCACGGCGCCGAAGCGCTCTTCGGCTACACCGCCGGCGAGGCCCTGAACCGTTCGCTGTTCGATCTCCTGGTCCCCGCCGATACCGGCGAGGAGACCCGCGAGGCGCTGCACCAGGCGCTCGCCACCGGCTCGGCGATCTTCGGAACCGAGGTCCATCGCCGCGACGGCTCCTGCCTCTTCGTCACCGTCACCGTCAGGGCGTTGGGCGAGGCCGGCCCGGCCGCCGACGGCGGGCCGCCCACCGCCCGTCTGGCCGCCAACCTCCGGGACACCACCAGCCTGCAGTACGCCCGCCAGGCGCGGATGCTCGGCGACCGCTTTCGCGGCCTGCTCGAGGCGGCGCCCGACGCCATGGTCATGGTCAACCGCGCCGGGCGCATCGTGCTGGTCAACTCCCAGGCCGAGGCGCTGTTCGGCGCCAGCCGCCGCGAGCTGGTGGGCAGCGCCGTGGAGGACCTGGTGCCCGAAGCCCTCCGCGACCGCCATCCCGCCTATCGCACCGCCTATTTCGCCGACCCGCGCAGCCGGCCGATGGGCCGCGGCCTCGAGCTGTTCGCCCGGCGCCGGGACGGCAGCACCTTCCCCGCCGAGATCAGCCTCTCGCCGCTCACCACCGAGGAAGGCACCTTCGCCATCGCCGCCATCCGCGACATCAGCGACCGCAAGCGGGTCGAGGCCAAGTTCCGCGGCCTGCTGGAGTCGGCTCCCGACGCCATGGTCATCGTCAACCGCGGCGGTGTCATCGAGCTGGTCAACGGCCAGGCCGAGCTGCTGTTCGGCTACAGCCGCCAGGAGCTGCTGGGCCAGGCCATCGAGATGCTGGTGCCCGAGCGCTTCCGCGACCATCACCCACGGCACCGCGACGGCTTCTTCGCCGACCCGCGGGTGCGCGGCATGGGCACCGGCATGGAGCTCTACGGCCGGCGCAAGGACGGCACCGAGTTCCCGGTCGAGATCAGCCTCGCGCCGCTCGAGACCGATGAGGGCACGCTGGTCTCGAGCGCGATCCGCGATCTCACCGAGCGCCGCCGGCTCGAAGAGCTGCGCCGCCGGACCCTGCAGGAGGCCAGCCGGCTGAAGAGCGAGTTCCTCGCCAACATGTCGCACGAGCTGCGCACGCCGCTCAACGCCATCATCGGCTTCGCCGAGCTGATGCACGACGGCAGGGTTGGGCCGGTGGCGCCCGACCAGAAGGAGTACCTGGGCGACATCCTCACCAGCTCCCGCCACCTGCTCGGGCTGATCAACGACGTGCTCGACCTGTCGAAGATCGAAGCCGGCAAGATGGACTTCCTGCCCGAAGCGGTGGATCTCGGCAAGATCGCCGAAGAGGTGTGCGACATCCTCCGCAGCCTGGCGGCTTCCCGGCGCATCGTCATCGCCGTGGAGATCGATCCCGCCGCCAGCGCGGCGGTGACCGACCCCGCCAAGCTCAAGCAGGTCCTCTACAACTACCTCTCGAACGCCCTCAAGTTCACCTCCGAGGGCGGCAAGGTCGTGCTGCGGATCGCCGCCGAGGACGGCGATCACGTCCGCATCGAGGTGGAAGACACCGGCATCGGCATCCGCGCCGAGGACTTGGGGCGCCTGTTCGTCGAGTTCCAGCAGCTCGACGTCGGCACCGCCAAGAAGTACGGCGGCACCGGCCTCGGGCTGGCGCTGACCCGGCGGATCGTCGAAGCCCAGGGCGGCCGGGTCGGCGTCGAGAGCACCCCCGGCCGGGGCAGCTGCTTCTACGCCGTGCTGCCCCGCTTCGCCGCGCCGTCCCCTGCCGACGAAACCCTGGCGCCGCCGGCGCACCCGGACGCGCCCTGCATCCTGGTGATCGAGGACGACGCCAGGGACCGTGCCTGGCTGGTCCGCGAGCTGGCCGGCGCCGGCTTCGCCGTGGAAAGCGCTGCGACCGGCCGCGAGGCGATGGAGCGCTGCCGCCGGCGCGCCTTCGCCGCCATCACCCTCGACCTGCTGCTGCCGGACGTTGCCGGGCGCGAAGTGTTGCAAGCGGTGCAAGGGACGGCGGCGAACCGCGGCGTGCCGGTGATCGTCGTCACCCTGCTGGCGGAGCGCCTGGCGAGCACTTGGCCGGTGCACGACTTCCTCACCAAGCCGCTCGAGCTCGAGGCCCTCCTCGCCTCGCTCGGCCGCGCCGGCGTGGTGCCCGGCGGCAGAGAGGAGCGGACCGGTGGCGGGTGAGCCCATCCTGATCGTCGACGACAACCCGACGAACCTGAAGCTCGCCCGCGTGCTGCTCGCCGCCGAGGGCTACGAGGTGCGCGTGGCGGTGGACGCCGAGGAGGCGCTGGCCCTGCTCGCCAGCTATCGCCCCCGGCTGATCCTGATGGACCTGCAGCTGCCTGGGATGGACGGCCTGACCTTGACCCGGCGCCTGAAGGACGACCCCGCGACCCGCGACGTCGCCATCCTGGCGCTCACCGCCTATGCGATGAAGGGAGACCAGGAGAGGGCGCTCGCGGCGGGCTGCAACGGCTATGTCACCAAGCCGATCGACACCCGCGCCCTGCCCGGGGTGATCGCGCGCTGCCTGGCGGAGCGGGACCGGGTGGCGCCGCCATGAGCGGCTACACCATCCTGGTCGTCGAGGACAACCCGATCACCCGCAAGATGATGCGCGTCGCTCTCGAGAGCGGCGGCTATGACGTGGTCGAGGCCGGCGACGGGCGCTCGGCGCAGGCCGCCGCCGCCGCGCGGCGGCCCGACCTGGTGGTCCTCGACTACGTGCTCCCCGACACCGACGGTGTGCGGCTGATCGCCGACCTGCGGCGCGAGGCCGGCCGCCCGGAGCTCCCGGCCCTGCTGGTCACCGGCATGGTTTCCCGCCTCTCCGAGCTGCGGACCAAGGGCGGCGAGCTCACCCAGTTCCTGCCCAAGCCGATCGAGCCCTCCCGCCTGCTCGAGGTGGTGCGTACCTTCCTCGTCGCTCCGAGCGCCTGGGGCGGCGGCAAGACCATCCTGGTGGTGGACGACGAGCCGCTGAACCTCAAGCTCGCCGCCCTGCGCCTGACCCAGGACGGCTACGCGGTCGAAACCGCGGCGGGGGGCGCGGAGGCGCTCGCCAGGGCCCGCGCCGCGCCGCCCGACGCCATCCTTGCCCACGTCGGCATGCCGGCGATGGACGGCTTCACCCTCTGCCGCGAGGTGCGATGCGATCCGGCCCTGGCGACTCTCCCCGTCGTCCTCTTCTCCTCCGCCTACCTGGAGGAGGCGGACCACGTGCTGGCCCGCAGGATGGGGGCCGACGCCCTGGTGGCCCGCACCTCGGACCTGCACGCCGCCGGCGAGGCGCTGCGTGAAGCCTTGCGCGAAGCGCCCCGGCCGGCTGCGGCCCCGACGGAGGAGCCGCCGCCGGCGGCGGCCGCGGCCGAGCTGTCGGACCTCTACCGGCAGCGCGTCCAGGCGCAGCTCGAGCGCCAGACCGCCCAGAACCGTTCGCTGCTGCGCCAGGCGGGGATCCAGGCCACCGCCCTGGCGCTGATGCGCAGCCTCACCGAGGTCCTCGGCCAGCCTGCCAACGTCCCGGAGGTGATCGGCGACGTCCTGGTCCAATGCCTCGACGCCGCCGGGCTGTCGACCGGCCTGCTCTACCTGGTCGAGCCCGAGGGCCGCTTCCGCCTGCAGGCGCAATGCGGCATCGCAGCCGGTCTGCGCCACGAGGCAGAAGGCTGCTTCGGCCACCCCGGCGTCGTCCGCTCGATCGTCGCCTCCGGTGGGCCTGCGGCTCTGGCGGTAGCTTCCGCCGGCGCGGCCGAGGCCGAGTTCCTGGCCAGGCTGGAGCGGACCTCCGCCCTGGTGGTGCCCTTCGTGGTGATGGGCGAGACTTTCGGCGTGCTGGTGCTGGCGTCGGACGAGCAGGACCTCTCGGACGGCTCCTGGCTCGGCTTCGCCGGCAGCCTCTCGGTGCAGTTCGGCCAGACCGTGGCGCTCGGCCAATCCCTCAACCGGCTGGCCGCCTCCGAGGAGCGCTACCGCGCGCTGATGGAGCAGGCCAACGACGCCATCGTGATCCTCGACTCGCGGCATCGCATCCTCGAGCTCAACCGCGCCGGGCTGCGCCTGATCGGCCACTCGCGCCGGGAGATCGTCGGCCGCCCCTACGACGACTTCGTGGCGCCCGAGGAGCGCGAGGAGTCCCGCCGGGGCTTCGAGGTCCTGGTGCGCGAGGAGAACCTGCGGGTGCCGCTGCGCCATCTGCTGCGCGCCGACGGCACGCGGGTGCCGGTCGAGCTCTCGGGCGCGGTGGTGCGCATCGGCGACGACTCGACCGCCTGCATCATCCTTCACGACATCACCGAGCGCCGGCGGCTCGAGGCGCAGTTCCAGCAGGCGCAGAAGATGGAGTCGGTGGGCCGTCTGGCCGGCGGCATCGCCCACGACTTCAACAACCTGCTAACCCTGATCCTCGGCTATGGCGAGCTGGTGCTGCGCGCCATCGCCGACCGGCCGGCGGTCTGCCGCCAGGTCGAGACCATGGTCCGCGCCGGCGAGAGCGCCGCGGCGCTCACCCGCCAGCTGCTCGCCTTCAGCCGCCGCCAGGTGCTGGAACCCAGGGTGCTCGACGTCAACGCCCTGATCCGCCAGATCGAGAAGATGCTGCACCGGTTGATCGGCGAGGACATCGAGCTGGTCGCCGACCTCGAGCCGGAGCTCGGGCACGTCCACGCCGACGCCGGCCAGATCGAGCAGGTGCTGATGAACCTGGTGGTCAACGCGCGCGACGCCATGCCCGCCGGCGGCAGGATGACGCTCTCCACCCGCAACCACCTGCCGCCGCTCTCGCCTACCGCCGCCTCGCCCGACGGCCTCCGGCCCGGCACCGCCACCGAGCCGGCGCTGGTCGCGCTGACCGTCGCCGACACCGGCTGCGGCATGGACGACGCTCTGCAGTCGCACATCTTCGAGCCCTTCTTCACCACCAAGCAGGAGGGCAAGGGGACCGGTCTCGGCCTCGCCACGGTCTATGGCATCGTCCACCAGAGCGGCGGCCGTATCGAGGTCGCGAGCCGGCTGGGAGAGGGCAGCGCCTTCACCGTCTACCTGCCGGCCACCGGCGAGCCGCTGGCGCCGCCGACCGTCGCGGCGGCCGCCCCGGGCCGCGGCCATGAGTGCATCCTGGTGGCCGAGGACGACGCGGTGCTGCGCTCCCTGGCCAAGGAGATCCTGGAAGAGAAGGGTTACGTGGTGCTGGCGGCCGACGGCGCCGACGAAGCGCTGCGGCTTGCCGGCGGCTACGATGGCCGCATCCACCTGCTGCTCACCGACGTCATCATGCGCGGCAAGAGCGGCGTCGAGCTGGCCAACGCCCTGCTCGCCCGCCGCCCCGGCCTGCGGGTGATCTACATGTCCGGCTACACCGACCGCGAGGTCCAGACCGGCGCGCCCGGCGTCGCCTTCATGCAGAAGCCGTTCAAGCCCGCCGACCTCGCCCGCCGCGTGCGCGCCAGCCTCGACCAGCCCTGAGTGGCGCCGGGTTGCCGGGGCGCTCCCCCGCACGCCGGCTGTCTCATCGCCGCCGCCACCGGCACCTCGCTTGGTGGGGCGTGTGGCCGCAGCGGGGTTCGCCTGCCGGTCGCCGCCACGCCACGATGGCCATCAGCGCCAAGGAGCTCCCCGCCATGAAGAAGCACCAGCCCGCCCGTCTCGACCGCCTCACCCTCAACCGCGAGACCCTCCACCTGCTCGACACCACCCGCCTCGACGGCGCCCGCGGCGGCCGCGCCACCAACCCCGGCGGCAGCTGCTTCCCGGTGGTCTGCTTCACCACCACCGTCGCTTCCAGCTGCTGCTGAGCACTGAGCGCGCGCCGCGAGCTCGCCGTCCGGCGTTGACAGCTTTCCCGCGCTCGCCTACACTACCGACCGACCGGTAGAGTTCTACCGATCGGTCGGTATTTTTGAGGGGGGAGGGTGCGCGGTTGGTGCGAGCGCCGGAAGCCGGAACCAACGTCCATCGCGAGCGGCATCGGGCGGTGCTGGAGACCGCCGCGCGGCTGATCTGCGCGCAGGGCTACGAGGCGGCGTCGGTGCAGGACATCGCCGACGCCTGCGGCCTCACCAAGGCCGGTCTCTACTACTACATCCACAGCAAGGAAGACCTGCTGCTCGAGATCATGAGCTATGGCATGGACATCTTCGAGGAGCAGGTCCTGCTGCCGGTGCTCGCGATCGCGGATCCGGTCGAGCGCCTCAAGGCGTGCATGGAGAAGAACATCCACCTGGTGACCGAGGGCTGGAGCAAGGAGGTCACCATCATCCTCCACGAGCACGACACGCTCACCGGCGCCGCCCGCCAGCAGATCGACGCCCGCAAGAAGCGCTACGTCCATTTCCTCGAAGCGTCCTTCGCCGAGGCGATCCGGGAGGGGCGCATCCGCCGCGTCGAGCCGCGGGTGGCCGCCTTCTCCTTTCTCGGCATGGTGCTGTGGATCTACAAGTGGTTCCGCCCGGACGGGCAGATCCCGGCCGACCGGCTCGCCACCGAGATGCAGGACCTCTTCTTCGGCGGCCTCGAGATCGCGCCCGCGCCGGCCCCGGCCACTGGCGGCGCCGCCGCCGCCGGCCCCGCGCCGGCGAAGGCCCGGCGGCGGCAGCCGCGGCGGCGCCCGCGGACGGCGGCGAAGCCCGCCCGGCCCGGAGGCGCCCGGTGAAGCCCAACCGCGCGGTCGGGATCGCCGGCTACGGCGCCTACGTGCCGCGCCTGCGGGTGCGCACCGCCGACATCGCCGCGACCTGGCGGGCACGCGGCGTTGCCGCTCCCGCCGTGGCCGAGAAGTCGGTGCCCGGACCCGACGAGGACGTGGTGACCATGGCCATCGAGGCGGCGCGCACGGCGCTCGACCGCGCCGGCACCGGCCTCGACGCCGTCGGCGCCATCTGGGTGGGCACCGAATCGAAGCCCTATGCCGTCAAGCCGTCGGCGACGATCGTCGCCGAAGCGCTGGGGATCACGCCGCACGTCGTGGCCGCGGACATGGAGTTCGCCTGCAAGGCGGGCAGCGAGGCGATGCAGGCGGCGGTGGCCTTCGTCGGCTCGGGCATGGTCGAGGCGGCGCTCGCCATCGGCATGGACACGGCGCAGTCGAAGCCCGGCGACGCGCTCGAATACACCGCCGGCTGCGGCGGCGCCGCCTACCTCTTCGCCGGCGCCGGCGACGCCCTGGCGGAGGTGGAGGCCTCGGTCTCCCACGTCACCGACACGCCCGACTTCTTCCGCCGCGAGGCGGCCCACTATCCCGAGCACGGCGGCCGCTTCACCGGCGAGCCCTCCTATTTCCGCCACACCCTGGCGGCGTCACGCCGGCTGCTGGCCGAGGTGGGGCGCGAGGCGAAGGACTTCGCCCATGCCGTCTTCCACCAGCCGGTGCCCAAGTTCGTGGAGAAGGCCGCCGCCGCGCTCGGCTTCACCCCCCGGCAGATCCGCGCCGGCCTGCTGGCGCCGCGCCTGGGCAACGCCTACGCCGGCTCGTCGCTGCTCGGCCTCGCCGCGGTGCTCGACGAGGCGCGGCCCGGCGAGCGCGTCTTCTTCTGCTCCTACGGCTCGGGGGCGGGCAGCGACGCCTTCTGCCTGCGCGTCACCGCACGGATCGAAGAGCGCCGGCGCGGGCCGTCGGTGCGCGACTACCTCGACCGCCGCCGCCAGGTGGACGGCTACGGCCACTACCTGCGGCTGCGGGGAAAGATCAGGCGGTCATGACGGGCATGAGAGACGTCTTCATCGTCGGCGCCGGGCAGACGCCGGTGGGCGAGCACTGGGACCTCGGCCTGCGGGAGCTCGGCGCCGCCGCCATCCGTGCGGCGCTCGACGACGCCGGCATCGAGACCGTGGACGCCCTGTTCGCCGGCAACATGCTGGGCGGCGCGGTCAACGGCCAGGAGAACCTCGGGGCGCTGCTGGCGGACGCCGCCGGCCTGCTGCCGGCGGAAGCCTGGAAGGTGGAGGCCGCCTGCGCCTCGGGCGGCGCCGCCGTGCGCGCGGCGGCCATGGCGGTCGCGGCCGGCGCTCACGACGTGGCGGTGGCGGTGGGCATCGAGAAGATGACCGACGCGGCCTCCGAGCGGGTCACCGCCGGGCTCGCCACCGCCGCCGACGGCGACTACGAGGCGAGCCATGGCCTGTCGTTCGTGGCCCTGTCGGCGCTGCTGATGCGGCGCTACATGCACGAGACCGGCGCCGGCCGCGAGGACTTCGCCCCCTTCGCCGTCAATGCCCACTGCAACGCGGCGAGCAACGCCAACGCCATGTTCCGCGCTCCCATCTCCGCCGCGGACTTCGCCCGCTCGCCGCTGGTGGCCGCCCCGATCGGCGTGCTCGACGCCGCACCGGTCTGTGACGGCGCCGCGGCGGTGGTGCTGTGCGCCCGCGAGGCCCTGCGCCCGGCGCACCGCGCGGTGCGCATCGCCGCCGCCGCCGCCGCCACCGACACCATCGGCCTGGCCCGCCGCGCCGACCTGCTGACCCTGGGCGCCGCCCGGCGCTCGGCCGAGAAGGCCTTCGCCGCCAGCGGCTTCGGCCCGGCGGACTGCGACCTCTTCGAGGCGCACGACGCCTTCACCATCATCACCGCGCTGTCGCTCGAAGCCTGCGGCTTCGCCCCTCGCGGCGAGGCGCTGAAGCGGGCGGCCCACGGCTGCTTCGGCCGCGGCGGCTGCATCCCGGTCTCGACCTGCGGCGGGCTCAAGGCGCGCGGGCACCCGGTGGGGGCGAGCGGCGCCTATCAGATCGTCGAGGCCGTCGCCCAGCTGCGGGGCGAGGCCGGACCGAACCAGGTGACCGGTGCCCGCGTCGCCCTCACCCAGTCGATCGGCGGCCACGGCTCGATCGCCGTCACCCACCTGCTGGAGGCCTGAGACCATGGACCTGCCGCGCTACCATCGCCTGACCGGCCCCTACTACCGGCTGGAAGGACGGCGCTGCCGGCGCTGCGGCGAGCTGCAGTTCCCGCCGCGCGCGGCCTGCGGCGCCTGTGGCGGCAACGACACGGAGCCCTTCCGCTTCTGCGGGCGCGGCACCGTCTTCTCCTTCGCCGAGGTGGCGACGCCGCTGCCCGGGTTCCCCGGCCCCTACCTGGCGGCGCTGGTGGAGCTCGAGGAAGGGGTCCGCGTCACCACCCAGCTCACCGACGTCGATCCGGACGAGGTGACGATCGGCATGCCGGTCGAGATGGTGACCCGGCGCCTGCAGGAAAAGGGACCCCAGGGCTACCTCGTCTACGGCTACAAGTTCCGGCCGCTGCTGGGCCACGGGCAGGCGCGGTGAGGCGGGCGTCGTGAAGCGGGCGCGCTGGGTGGATCTCGCTGCCGCCGCCGCGTCGGTGCCGGACGGCGCCATGATCGCCCCGGGCGGCTTCATGCTGGGGCGCGCCCCGATGGCGCTGGTCTTCGAGCTGGTGCGCCAGCGGCGCCGCGGCCTGCGCGTCATCTCGCTGCCCAATCCGCTGCCCGCCGAGATCCTGGTGGCGGCGGGGGCCGCGGCCAGGGTCGAGCTGCTGTTCGCGGCGGTCACCCTGGGCGGCCGGGTCCGCCCCATGCCGGCGCTCAAGCGGGCGATCGAGGGCGGCGCGCTCGACTGGCTGGAGCACGACGGCTACCGGGTGGTGCAGCGCCTCCGCGCCGCGGCCATGGGGCTCCCGTTCCTGCCGGCGCCGGACGCCGACGCCTGCGCGCTGGCGCGGCGCGAGCCGCCGCCGCGGGTGACCGACCCCTTCACCGGCAGGTCGGTGCCGGTCGAGCGCGCCTGCCATCCCGACGTCGCGCTGATCCACGCCCGCGCCGCGGACGAGGCGGGCAACCTGTGGATCGAGGATCCCACGACCGACCTGCTGCTGGCCGGCGCCGCCCGCCGCGTGATCGCGACCGCCGAGGAGCGGCTGGCGCGGGTGCCGCACGCCACCATCCCGGGCTTCATGGTGGATCTGCTGGTCGAGGAGCCGCGGGGGGCCTGGCCCACCGGCTGCCTCGGTCTCTATGCCGCCGATGCGGCGCACCTCGAGATCTACCTCGACCTCGCCGAGCAGGGACGCGAGGCCGAGTACCTCGAGGGCGTCGTCCACGGCCGCCACCGCCACGCCGGCCTGGCGCGGCCGGCCGGCGCGGAGGAGAACGCCGCGTGAGCGTGACCGCCGCCGAGACCGTGGTTGCCGCGATGGCGCGCCAGATCGAGGACGGCGCCGTGATCGCCACCGGCGTGGCATCGCCGCTGGCCATCCTGGCGATCGCCGTGGCCCGGGCCACGCATGCGCCGCGGCTGACCTACCTCGCCTGCGTCGGGGCGCTCGATCCGGAGATCTCGGCGCTGCTCCCCTGCTCCGAGGACCTCGCCTACCTCGACGGCCGCGCCGGCGAGCTGAGCATCCCCGAGCTCTTCGACCACGCCCGGCGCGGTCGGATCGACGTCATGTTCTTCGGCGCCGCCGAGGTGGACGCCGCCGGCGACACCAACCTTTCGGGCGCCGGCCCCCTGGAGCGCCCGCGGGTGAAGTTCCCCGGCGTGGCCGGCGCCGCCAGCCTGCGCCGCTGGGTGACCCGGCCGGTCCTGGTGCTCGGCCGCCAGAGCCGGCGCAACCTGGTGCCCGAGGTCCAGGTCGCCTCGACCAGCGATCGTTGCCGCCGCACGCAGCTGATCACCGATCTCGGCATCTTCGAGCTGGGAGCCGGTGGGGCCGCGCTCGTCTCCCGGCACCCCGGCGCCACCCCGGCGGCGATCGCCGAGCGCACCGGCTTCCCGTTCCTGCCGGCAGATCCCCTGCCGGTGACCCCCGAACCGTCGCCCGACTGCCTGCGCGCCATCCGCCGGATCGACGCCGGCGGCCTGCGCGACCGGCTGGTCGGCTGAACCCGCCGGTCGGGACACCAGGAGCCAGCATGCAAGCCATCGTCCTGCGCGCCTTTGGATCTCCCGACAACCTGCGGCCCGAGACGGTCCCCGATCCGGCGCCTGGCCCCGGCGAGGTGCTGCTGCGGGTCCGTGCCTGCGGCGTCTGCCATCACGACGTGATCAACCGCCGCGGCAACCTGCCGCGCACCGCGGTGCCGGCGATCCTCGGCCACGAGGCGGCGGGCGAGGTGGTCGCGGTCGGCGCCGGCGTCACCGGCTGGACCGCCGGCGACCGGGCGGCGACCCTGCAGCGCCTCTCCTGCGGCCGCTGCGCCCACTGCCGCGCCGAGCGCAACAGCCTCTGCCGCCACGACACCCGTTTCTTCGGCGAGGAGATCCCCGGCGGCTACGCGGCCTACATGACGGCGCCGGTGGCGGGCCTGGGGCGGGTGCCGGCGCGGATCTCCTGGCCGGTGGCGGCGGTCACCTGCTGCACCACCGGCACCGCCGTCCACTGCCTGCGCACCCGCGGCCGGCTGGCGCCCGGCGAGACGGTGCTGATCACCGGCGCCTCCGGCGGCGTCGGCATCCAGGCCGTCCAGCTCGCCCGCCTCGACGGCGCCAGGGTGATCGCCGTCACCTCGGGCGCCGGCAAGGAGGCGGCGCTCCGCGAGGCCGGCGCCGACGAGGTCATCGTCAGCCCCGATCTCGAGTTCGCCGGCGAGGTCCGCAAGCGCTGCGGCGGCCAGGGACCGGACCTCGCGCTCGAGATCGTCGGCAGCCTCACCTTCGCCCAGACCCTCAAGTCGCTCGCGCCGGGCGGCCGCCTGGTCACCGTCGGCAACCTCGAGACCGCGAGCGTGGCGCTCAACCCCGGCCTGGTGATCGTCAAGGAGCTCGAGATCCTGGGCGCCTACGCCACCACCCAGGCCGAGCTCGACGAGTCCTTCCGCCTGGTCGACAGCGGCGCCCTGCGCTCCTGGGTCGCGGACGTCCTGCCGCTCCACCAGGCCAGCCGCGCCCACGACCGCCTGGAAAAGCGGCAGGTCGCCGGCCGCCTGGTGCTCGAGCCGGTGCACTGAGCGGCGGCGGTATACTCGGGCGTTGGGGCCGGTCCGTCCCGGACGCCGAAGGTCCCACTGGGAGGGTTCGAATGCAGATCAGTGCACGCAATCAGTTGCGCGGCAAGATCACCGCGGTGCGCCTGGGCGCGGTCATGGCCGAGGTCACGGTGGACATCGGCGGCGGCAACTCGCTGGTGTCCACGATCACCAAGGGCTCCGCGGAGTCGATGGACCTGCGCGAAGGCCAGGAGGTGGTGGCGGTCATCAAGGCCACCGAGGTCCTGATCGGCAAGTAGGAGTCGCGGCAGCGGCGATGGCGACGAAGCGACTGAATCTGACCCTGGTCGTCGAGGAAGAGCTGCTGCAGGAGGCTCGGGCCCTGGCGGCGCGACGACGGACCTCCGTCAACGACCTGGTACGCGGGTTTCTGGCGGACATGGTGGCGCAAGAGAGCCGGCGTCTCGCGGCCATGAAGCGCATTCAGCCTCTCCTGGATCGCCCACGGGTTCACCTGGGCCAACCCCGTCCGTCCAGGGACGAGCTTCATGAGCGCTGATCTCGGCGGCGCCCGCCGCCGCTACTCGTGCCTCAGGGCCACCGCCGGGGCGACGGCGGCGGCGCGGCGGGCTGGGAGGTAGCAGGCGGCGGCGGCGGTCAGGCCGAGCACGGCGGCGACCCCGGCCAGGGTCAGCGGGTCGCTGGGCGAGACGCCGAACAGCAGGCTCGCCAGCACCCGGCGCAGCACGATGGCAAGGCTCAGCCCGATGACCAGGCCGGAAGCCACCAGGCCGAGCCCCTGGCGCAGCACCATGGCGAGGATGCCCTGCACCTGGGCCCCCAGCGCCATGCGCACACCGATCTCCTGGGTGCGCTGCTCGACCGAGTAGGCGAGCACGCCGTAGGTGCCGACCGCGGCGAGGGCCAGGGCGACGGCGGCGAACAGCATCACCAGCAGGGTGACGAAGCGGGGGCGGGCCAGCGACTGGTGGATCACCCGCTGCATGGTCTGCAGGTGGGCGACCGGCAGGCTGGGATCCAGGCGTGCGATCTCGGCCCGCGCCGCAGCGGCCAGCAGCATCGGGTCGCGGAGGCCGCGCAGCACGACGTAGAAGGTGTACGGCGAGTAGCCGGCCGTGGCCGGCGCCTGCGGCTCCAGGAAATAGAGCTCGGTGCCGGTCTTCTGGTCCAGCCCCTGCTGCTTGACGTCGCGGGCGATGCCGACGATGGTCAGCCACGCGGTGTCGCGGCCGGCCCTCACCCGCCGGCCGATCGGGTCCTTGCCCGGCCAGAAGGTGCGCGCCATGGTCTCGTTGATCACCGCCACGCCGCCGCCGCCGGCGCCCGGGCCGAGGGCGCCGTCCTGGGCGCCGAAGAAACGGCCGGCGACCAGCGGGATGCGCATGGCGCGGAAGTAATCGCGGCTGACGAACTGCCAGAAGTCGACGTTGTGGGGCGGTCCCTTGGGATCCTCGGGCACGCCTTCGAACATCGTGTCGTTGGCGTCCACCTCGCGGCGCGGCGGCAGCCCGTTCATCGCCGCCGCCGACTCGACGCCGGGCAGCGCCGCCAGGCGCTCGGTCAGCCGGTCGACGAACGCCGCCACCTGGGCCGGTGCCGGGTAGCTTGCCGGCGGCAGCGCCAGCTCCATGGTGAGCAGGCCCTGCGGCTGGAAGCCGGGATCCACCTGCTGCAGCTGCCAGAAGCTGCGGATCAGCAGGCCGGCGCCGACGACCAGCACCGCCGCCAGGGTCACCTCCGCCACCACCAGGCCGCGCCGCAGCCGCTGGCGGGCGCCGCCGGCGGTGGTGCGCTGGCCGCCCTCCTTGAGCGCCGCGAAGGCGGCGCCGCCGCGGGTGTGGAGGGCGGGTGCGAGGCCGAAGGCGATGCCGGCGGCGACCGAGACCAGGAAAGTGAACAGCAGGCCGCGCGGATCGACCCCGATCTCGGCGAAGCGCGGGATGCTCTCGGGGTTGGCGGCCAGCAGCGCCCGCACCCCCCAGGCGGCGAGCAGCAGGCCGAGGACGCCGCCGGCCAGCGCCAGCAGCAGGCTCTCGGTCAGGAACTGCCGCAGCAGGCGTCCGCGGAGGGCGCCCAGGGCGGTGCGCACCGCGACCTCCCGCTGCCGCCCTTCGGCGCGCGCCAGCTGCAGGTTGGCGACGTTGGCGCAGGCGATCAGCAGCACGAAGCCGACGGCCCCCCACAGCAGGTGCAGCGCCGGCCGGGCGTCGCCGACGGTGTCGTCGAGCAGCGGCGCGATCACCAGCGGGTGCCGCTGCGGCTCCGGCGCGTGCTTGCCGGGGCCGGCCAGGGCGCGCCAGCGCTCGACGAGGCCCGCCAGCTCGGCGCGCGCCCCTTGCAGGCTGACGCCGGGCCGCAGCCGGGCGACCAGGTTCAGGAAGTGGTTGCCGCGGTTCTGCGACTGCGGGTCGAGCTTCACCGGCAGCCAGGCATCGACCCGCTGGCCGCCGATCTGGGCGCCCGCCGGCATCACCCCGACCACGGTGCTGTCGACGCCGTCGACCAGGATGCGCCGGCCGACGATGCCGGGATCGGCGCCGAACGCCCGCCGCCACAGGTCGTCGCCGAGCAGCACCGCCGCCTCGCCATGCGGCCGGTCCTCGGCGGCCGAGAACCAGCGGCCGCGCTCGGCCGGCACGCCGAGGGTGGCCAGGGTGCTGGCGGTCGCATAGGTGGCGGCGACCCGCAGCGGCCGCTCTTTGCCGCTGAGGTTGACCGCCTGGTTGCGGTAGCCGCCGATGTCCTCGAAGGAGGCTGCCATCTGCCGCAGCTCCTGGTACTCGGGCGGCGAGATCCAGAAGTGGTCGAATCCCTCCCTGGGGAATCGGCTGTAGATCGAAACCAGGCGCTCGGGCGCGCGATAGGGCAGCGGCTTGAGCAGCACCGCGTTGACGACGCTGAAGATCGCGGCATTGGCGCCGATGCCCAGGGCCAGGGTCAGCACGGCGACGACGGTGAAGCCCGGGCTGCGCGCCAGCAGGCGAAGCGAGAAACGGAGATCTTGCAGCGTCTGGATCATGGTGGCGGCTCTCTCCTGCCTGGCTTCGTTCTCCTGCCAGGCGACTGTCTCGTAGCAGCTGTCTCCTAGCTTGCGACTTTCTCCTGCCTGGCAGCTTTCTCCCGGCCGAGTCCGGCGACCGGGCCGGCCGGCCGCTGCCGCCCGCCGGCGGCCCCGCACCGGCGCTCCGGCCTGCCCTCCATACCACCGGTAACCGCTCCTGGTTTCGCGCTCGTGACCCGCGCGGTCCCCTGGCCGCGTCACCTGCCTGCACTTCCGGTCCTTGGGAGCTCGCGAGCCGCCGGGAGCACCGGCGATGGGATGGGCGCCGGCCGCCAGCTTCCGGCTATCGCCGCCGTCGCCGCAGCTGCCGGAGGATCGCTTCGAAATCGGCCGGCGGCGGCTCTTCGAAGCGCAGTGGCCGGCCGTCGCGCGGATGCCGGAAGGCGAGCACGGCGGCGTGCAGCATCGGCCGCGGCGCGGGGATCCTGGGCCCCTGGTAGTCGCGGCCGTAGACCGTCTCGCCGATCAGCGGGTGGCCGGCCTCGGCGAGGTGGATGCGGATCTGGTGTTGGCGGCCGGTCTCGAGCTCGCAGGCGACCCTGGTGGCGCCGCGCAGGGTTTCGAGCGCGCGCACGTGCGTCACCGCATGGCGGGCGCCCGGCGGCGGCGGCGCCGCCCCGCCCGTCCATGACCCGCGCCGGCCGTCACCGCGATCCTCGATCAGCCAGCTCTCGAAGGTCGCGTCGCCGGCCGCGCCGTGCACCAGGGCCTCGTAGCGGCGGCCCACCTCGCGCCGCGCCAGCTGCTCCTGCAGCGCGCGCTGGGCGGGGACGCTGCGGGCGAAGACCAGCAGACCGGAGGTGTCCCGGTCGAGCCGCTGGACGGCGCGCAGCGTCGGGTTGACCGGCGGCGGCGTACCGGAGCCGGCTGCCGCTCCCGAACGGCCAGGGCCGTCGGCGCGGCGGGCGCGGCGGGTCTCGATGCGGCGCAGCGCCACCCGCGCCAGCGCCAGTAGGGTGTCGCGGTCGCCGCGCTCGAAGGGCACGGTCAGCACCCCGGCCGGCTTGCGCACCACCACCACGTCGGCATCCGCGTACACGACGATCTCGGCGGCACGACCGGCCTCGCCCTCGCTCCCCTCCCCTTCTCCTGCTCCCGCGTCACCCAGTCCTGGCCGTGGCCCACCCGCCGCCGACGCCAGCGGCCCCACTGGCCCCCGCTGCCCGCCCGCACCCGCCGTCCCTCTCTCCGCCTGCCGGTCGCGCACCGCCGCCTGCCGGTCGCGCGCCGCCGCCGCGGACAGCGCCTCGACGCGGCTGCCGGCCGGGGGCCGCCAGGCCGGATCGGTCGCAGGCCGGTCCTCCACCCACACCCGGCCGGCCCGGCAGAGCGCCCGCGCCTGCTCCCAGGAGGTCCCGGGCGCCAGCTCGCGCACCAGCGCCGCCAAGGTCGGCAACGGCGCCGGCGGCTCGGTCTGAGCCGGCGGCTCGGCAACCGTCGGCGGTGCGCGCCGGCGGCGGCCGTGATCTCGTGATCGGGACACGTCGCCGCCTATAGTACGTCGCGCACGTCACGCCCCGGCCCCGGGCGCCCGGCATCTGATCCGGGCCGGAGAGTGTGTCCCTCGCCCGGCGAAGTGACACGGCAACCGTAATCGATGATCACGACCGACACCCGACCCGGCCACAGCGGCCGCCGCGCCACCGCGCTGGCCGAGCTGCGCGCCTCGTTCCGGTTGGCGCTGCCGGTGGTCGGAGTGCAGCTCGGCATGCTGATGATGGGTCTCGTCGACACGGCGATGCTCGGCCACCTGTCGGCGCGCGCGCTCGCCTCGGCGTCGATCGCCCACATCATCTCCTTCACCCTCCTTATCTTCGGCGCCGGCACCCTTTCCGCCCTCGACCCACTCATCTCGCAGGCGTTCGGCGCCGGCGACCGCGAGGCGGTGGGCGCGCACCTGCGGCGGGGGCTGGCGCTGGCGGTGGCGCTGGCCCTGCCGCTGTCGCTGCTGATGATCGATCTGGGGCCCCTGCTGCGGGCGCTCGACGAGCCGCCCGGCGTGGCCGCCGACGCCACGCTCTATGCCCGGCTGCTGATCTTCGGCAACCTGCCGTTCCTGCTCTTCTACGTCTTGCGCCAGACGCTGCAGGCGATGAGCGTGGTGCGGCCGTCGCTGCAGGCCGCCGTCGCCGCCAACCTGGTCAACGGCCTCGCCAACTACGCCCTCATCTTCGGTCATTGGGGCTGCCCGCGGCTGGGCGTGGCCGGCTCGGCGTGCGCCACCGCGGGGGCGCGATGGGTGATGTTCCTCTGGCTGCTGGTGGCGGCGCGGCGGGCCTTGCGCGAGAACGCCCCCGGCCCGCGGGGGGCCAGCGCCTTCGCCGGCGGCTGGCGGCGCCTCCTGCAGCTGCTGCGCATTGGCCTCCCGGTGGGGCTGCAGCTGGCGATCGAGCTGCTGTTGTTCGTGGCGATCGCGCTGCTCATGGGCCGCTTCGGCACCGAGGCGATCGCCGGGCACCAGGTGGCGCTGCTGCTCTGCAGCCTGTCCTTCCAGCTGCCCGCCGGCATCGGGGGCGCCGCCATGACGCGGGTGGGCAACGCCATCGGCCGCGGCGACCAGGCGGCCGCCAGGCGCACCGCCGCCGCCGGCCTGGCGCTGGGCACCGGCGTCATGAGCCTGTTCGCGGCGGCCTTCGCGCTCGCCCCCCGGCCGCTGGCGGAGCTGTTCGCCTCCGACCCGCTGGTCATCGCCGCCGCCGCGCGGCTGCTGCCGATCGCCGCCGCCTTCCAGGTGTTCGACGGCGCCCAGGCGGTGGCCGCGGGCATCCTGCGCGGCGCCGCCGACACCGCCCTGCTCGCCGCCGGCGCCCTGCTCGGTTACGGGCTGCTGGGCCTGCCCATCGGCTGCCTGCTCGCTTTCAGCGGCGGCATGGGGCCGCGCGGCCTCTGGTGGGGAGCCACGATCGGCCTGGGCGTCGTCGCCGTGCTGCTGGTGTCCCGCATCGTCTACCGCTTCGGCCGCGGCATCGTGCGGGTGGCGTGAGCCAGCCGGGGCGCCGCGCGGCCCCGGCACGCCCCGCGACGGCTTGGAGCGGCCCGGGTGCAGACGGTATCGTTGGCCAATGAGCGATGCCCCGGAGGCGGGAGGCGCGCCGGCGGCCACCTTCAAGGACCACTTCTCGGGCCACGCCGCCGACTACGCGGCCTTCCGGCCGACCTACCCGGCGACGCTGTTCGATCTCCTGGCATCGCTGCCGCGGCACCGCGGCCTCGCCCTCGACTGTGCCACCGGCAACGGCCAGGCGGCGACCGGGCTGGCCGAGCGCTTCGCTCGCGTGCTCGCCATCGACGCCAGCCCCGAGCAGCTCGCCAGCGCCAGGCCTCATCCGCGCGTCGAGTACCGCGTCGGCCGCGCCGAAGCGACCGGCATCGAGAGCGGCACCGTCGACCTGGTCAGCGTCGCCCAGGCCGTCCACTGGTTCGACTTCGACCGCTTCTACGCGGAGGCGCGGCGCCTGCTCGCGCCGGGCGGGGCCCTCGCCGTCTACACCTACAACCTCGCCCGCGTCGATCCGGCCTTCGACCGGGTGCTCGACCGCCTGGCCTACGAGGTGGTGGGACCCTACTGGCCTCCCGAGCGGCGCTGGGTGGACGCCGAGTACCGCGACCTGCCGTTTCCCTTTGCCGAGGTCGCCACGCGGCCGCTCGAATACGAGGCACACTGGGACCTTGCCCGGCTGCTCGGCTACATCGCCACCTGGTCGGCCTGCCACCGCTTCCGCCAGGCGACCGGCAACGATCCGGTGAAGCTGCTGCAGGACGAGCTCGCCGCCGCCTGGGGCGACCCCTTCCAGGCACGGCCGGTGCGCTGGCCGATCTTCCTGCGCGCCGGCTACGCCGACCGCCCGCGATGAGAACGACGAACGCCACGAGCAACGACGGAGACCGGCTCGACCGCATCGCCAAGCAGCCCGGCGCCGCCCTTCCCGCCGTCGCCGCGGCTGCTCACCGGCCCTGAGCGCCCGTCCCATGGTCACCCTGCTCTGCCCGGTGCGCGGCTGCGCCTCGCCCCTGGCGCCTGCCGCTGGCGGCCTGGTCTGTCCCCGCGGTCACCGCTTCGATCTCGCCCGCAGCGGCTACTGCAATCTGCTGCAGCCGCAGGACCGGCGCTCCCGCCGGCCGGGAGACTCCGCCGCCGCCCTGGCGGCGCGGCGGCGCCTCGCCGACCGCGGCCTGGGCGACTGGCTGGTGCCGCATCTGCTGGCCGCTTTCGACGCCCTGGGCCTGCCGCCGGGCGCCGCGGTGCTCGACGTCGGCTGCGGCGAGGGCTTCCATCTCGGCACCCTGGCCGGCCGGCGGGAGGTCGCCGCGCACGGCCTCGACATCTCGGCGCCGGCCGTGGACCTCGCCGCCCGCCGCTACCCTGGGGCCACCTGGATCGTCGCCAATGCCGACCGCGCCCTCCCCTATGCCGCCGGCAGCTTCGACCTGGCGATGGCGCTCACCTCCCGGCTCCATCCGCCGGAGCTTCGCCGCGTCCTCGCCGCCGGCGGCGCGCTGCTGGTCGGCGTCCCGGGCGCCGACGATCTCGTCGAGCTGCGGGCGGCGGTGCAGGGCGAAGGCCGCCTGCGCGACCGCCTGCAACCGGCCCTAGCCAGCCTTGGCGCCGAGTTCGAGCTGGTCGCTCACACCACCGCGCGGGCTCGCCTGAAGCTCGACGCGGCGGCCGTCCACGACCTGCTCGCCGCCACCTATCGCGGCGCCCGCAACCGCGAGCGGCTGCGGGCCGCCGGACTCGGCGAGATCGTGACCACCATGAGCCGCGAGCTCGCCACCCTGCGCCGGCGGCCGCTCGCGCACTGAGCGGCGCCGGCCGGTGCTTTGGCTACGGCCCGTAGTGCCGCGGCCGGCAGGCGCTGTCGTAGCGGATCGCCTGGTCGCCGACGTGCAGCTGGCCGCCGAGGGTCGACGAGGTCAGCACCCAGGCCTGCGAGACGGTACCGTCCACCGGCGGGTTGTTGCCGGCCAGGGCCACCGAGGTGTTGAGGTCCATGTAGAGCCAGCCCGAGCTGTAGGGCACCGGCAGCGTGGTGCCGCCGACGTGCACCCGCTGCGCCACCGCCCCGAACGGCTTGAGCGTGTTGAGCGAAGCGTAGGTGCCGCTGTCCGCCATGTCCCAGAGGCCCTCCTGGCCCAGCGGGTACCAGCCCGGCAATGAGCTACAGTTGAACCAACCCTGGTTTACCTTCGAGTCGCGCCAGACGATGAGATCGGTGCCGGCCGGCACGTACCGCGCCGCGAACTCCGTGGCCAGCGGCTCGCGGTTGTCTGCCGCCGTCCAGGCGTCGAACTTGCCATAGAAAGTGTATTCGCCGGCGAGCGAGGTCTGCTGCGCCGTGGAATCCGCCACGATGTGCACCAGCGGATGCGCCTCGGCCTGGTTGAGGCTGGTGTTGACGTAGGTGAAGTCGCCGAACAAGGTGTCGTTGTCGGAGAAGAGGCCGCCGCCGCCGGCAGCGAAGACGCCCGGGTCGCTCTGAATCTCCAACGTGCAGCTGTTGACCACGTCGAAAGTGACGTAACCGCGGGCAACGGTGTCGCCGAGGTTGCGGCCGGCGCAGAGGTTGCCGACGGCCGGGGCCGGCGCGCCGATCAGCGCCTGCTGGTAGGTGAGCAGGGTCGACCAGGGAATGGCCGCCGGCGGCAGGAAACCCTTGCAAGAGGCGTAGCTGCCGGCAGGGGGCGAGGTCTGCGGCAGCGTGGCGCCCTCCAGGATGGTGCGCAGGTCGAACTGCACGTCCTGGTAGCCGCTGAGATACATGTCGAAGCTGAAGATCGGTACGCCGAGGTCGGTCCACACCACGGCCTCGACCAGCACCGGGGTGTAGAAGGCGTTGCCGACGGTGACCTGCGTGGTCCTGCCGGTGCTGGTGCTGAGGTCCACCTCGAAGTACGGCAGCAGCAGGGTTGCCGCCGGGGTTTCCTGGATGGCGCACTGCGCCAGCGCCGACCCCATGCGGGCGAGCGCCGCGAATCCGAGCAGTGCTATGGATAGGGCTTTGCGATTCATGGCTATTCCTCTCTCTTTCTGGAAAGGCAGTGATCTTCTGGATCTGGATGCGCATTCGCGCCGGTAACGGGGACTCAGTTGCTGCTCGAGTTGGGCGGTGGCTGGCCGCTTCGCGTTACCAGCGCTTGCGCCATGGCGCCAGATCGCGCCGGCGCAAACCTGCCTGCATCTGATCGAGCCAAGGCTATGGAAAGAGTTTGGCTGGGTCGGCACCTACGGGGTCGGCTGACGCCGGCCCCGAGAATCGAGAATCGAGAATCAGGGCCCGATCCGTAGAAGCCGCACCAGCGGCCCGTCGAGCGCGCGCGGATCGCGCAGGTCCACCTCGCCGGTGATCGCCCAGAGGTTGTCGCCCTCGGGGTCGAGGAGCGTCTGGCTGACCTCCCAGGTCCGGTCGCCGGTGCGCCGGATGCCGGTGAACTGATGGCGGCGCGCCTCGGGGGTGAAGAGCAGCTCGCTGTGCTCGGCGAAGAACGGCGCCAGCTCGCGCTCGAAGCGCTCGGCGTCCCACGCCTCGCCGCCGGTCTCTTCGCCTGCCGCCCGGACCTCCGCCGCAACCGTTGAGTCCTCCTCCGCCGCCGCCGACGCCGGCGTCGGCGCGCCGCCACGCACCGACTCCGCCGCCGCCGCCCAGTCGCGCGCCGCCAGGGTCCGCACCAGCAGGTGCATCTCGGCCCGCACCCGCGCCCCGAACGCCTTGGGATCGGCGATCAGCTCGCGGATCCACAGCGCCTCGGCAGCCTCGTGCTCGTGCTCGCGCACCCGACGCAGCTCGGGATGCAGCAGCTCCTCCCATTCCTCGAGCAGGCTGGTGTCGGTGCGCTCGATCAGGGTGCGGAAGAAGCCCAGAGCGTCGAAGACGGCCTCGCTGCGGGCGGTCTCGGGGACGCTCTGCTTGAGCGTCTTGTACAGCTGCGAGAGGTAGCGCAGCAGCACGCCCTCGCTGCGCTCGAGCCGGTAGCGCTTGACGAAATCGCCGAAGCCCAGGTAATCGACCAGCAGCTCGCGGCCGATCGACTTGGTGCGGATCTCGCGGCCGCCGACCCAGGGATGGGCGAGGCCGAAACGATGGAAGGCGCCATGGAAGAAGTCCACCAGCGGCTGCGGCGGCTGCGGCGGCCTGACCTCTTCGAGCCGTTCCATCCGCTCCTCGTAAGGAATGCCGTCGGCCTTCAGCCGTCCGACCAGCTCCTGCTTGAGCTTGTCCACCTGCCGCCGCAGCACCACCTCGGGGTCCTCCAGCACCGCCTCGACCAGGCTGACGACGTCGGCGGCGTAGCTCTCGGCCTGCTGGTCGAGCAGGCCCAGCGCCTCGACCAGGAACAGCGACAGCGCCTGGTGCAAGGAGAAATCCCATTGCAGCTCCTGGTCGACCACCACCCACAGGTAGCGCTTGGCCGTGTCGCGCACCAGGTGGATGACGCCGGCGCGATAGAGCGAGCGCGCCAGCACCGCCGCCTGCGCCAGCAGCCGCCGCTTGCTCGCCTCGTCCTCGTGGCTGCGGGCGATCAGCTCGCGCAGACTGTCGAAGTTGCGCCGCGACGGGTCGTCGCGCTCGGCGTCGCGCTGCAGCAGGTTGAGCACCATGCCGTGGGTGACGCGGAAGCGCGACCTCAGCGTCTCGGGCGGCCGCGAGATCAGCTTCTCGAAGGTCTCGCGGCTCCACGACACCTCGCCCTTGGGCGCCGCCGCCGCCCCGGGCTTGCGGCGCTTCTTTCCTTCCTCGGCCCGCTTCTCCGCCTGGCGCTTCTCGACGATGTGCTCGGGCGCCTGCGCCACCACGCTCCCCTGGTCGTCGAAACCCTTGCGGCCGGCACGGCCGGCGATCTGCTGGAAGTCGCGCACCGACAGCATGGTCACCTTCTTGCCGTCGAACTTGGCCAGGCGGGTGAACAGCACGGTGCGGATCGGGATGTTGACGCCGACGCCGAGGGTGTCGGTGCCGCAGATGACCCGCAGCAGACCCTGCTGCGCCAGCTGCTCGACCAGCAGGCGATATTTCGGCAGCAGGCCGGCATGGTGGACGCCGATGCCGAACGAGAGGAAGCGCCGGAACTCCTTGCCATACGGCGTGTCCAGCCGCGCGCCGGCCATGGCCTCGCGGATGCGGTCGCGCTGCTCGCGATCGGCGATCTTCAGGCTGGTGAGCGACTGCGCCAGCTCGGCGCATTCGCGCTGGGTGAAATTGACCACGTAAATCGGCGCCTTGCCGGTCGCCAGCAGCTCCTCGATGGTCAGGTGCAGCGGCGTCTCGCGGTAGTCGAAGTCGAGCGGCACCGGACGCTCGGCGGAGGTCACCAGCGCCACCTCGACGCCGGTCTGCGCCCGCAGCCGCTCGGCGATGGCGCTCATGTCGCCGAGGGTCGCCGACATCAGCAGGAAGCGGGTCCGCGGCAGGGTGAGCAACGGGATCTGCCAGGCGACGCCGCGCTCGGGGTCGGAGTAGTAGTGGAACTCGTCCATCACCACGTAGGGCGCGTCCAGCTCTTGGCCGCGGCGCAGCGCCATGTTGGCGAGCACCTCGGCGGTGCAGCAGACGATCGGCGCCCGCGGGTTGATGGCGGCATCGCCGGTCAGCATGCCGACGTTCTCGGCGCCGAAGTCGTCGCACAGGGCGAAGAACTTCTCGCTCGCCAGCGCCTTGATCGGACTGGTGTAAAAAGAGGTCTTGCCTTCGCAGAGGGCCTTGAAATGGAGCCCCAGGGCGACCAGCGACTTGCCCGAGCCGGTGGGGGTGTTGAGGATGACGTGGCGGCCGGCGGCGATCTCGAGCAGTGCCTCTTCCTGCGCCCGGTAGAGCGCGAAGCCGGCGTCCGCGGTCCACTCGACGAAGCGGTCCAGGATCTCCTCCGGCGCCGGCTCACGCCGGAGGTCCCCGGCCACCGGCAGCGGCCGGCGCACGGCGAGCGACGGGCGCCCGGTACGCGCTTGCTCGGATGCTGGCGGCGGCAGGTCGGCCATGGCGACCCGCATTCTCGCACGCCGCCCGGTGCGTGAGCGGCGGTGGGATATAATCGCCGGCGACCCACCGACCGAAAAGGAGAACCGCGGTGATGAAGAGACTCGCAGCGCTGCTGGTCGTACTGCTTGCTGGAATCCTGCCCGCCGCCATCCGCGCCGACCAGCCCGGGCCACACCCTCGCTATCTGCATGCGCTGTCCGATCTCCGTGCCGCCCGTGCCCATATCGAGCGGCGCGGCGGCACTGCGGCGACGAAGTGGGACGAGCGCACCGCGGTCGCCGAGATCGACGCCGCGATCCGCGACATCAAGCAGGCGGCGATCGACGACGGCAAGGACCTGAACGATCATCCGCCGGTCGACGCCAAGCTCGAATGGAACGGCCGCCTGCACCGCGCCCTCGAGCTGCTGCGCGCGGCGCACAAGGACGTCTCGGATGAGGAGTCCAACGATTTCGCCCACGGCCTGAGGCGGCGCGTCCTCAAGCACATCGACCAGGCGGCACACTTCGTCGAGCAGGGCATCGCGAATAACCGGTAGCCCGCCGGAGACGCCGGAGAACACCAGAGATCGCCATGCCCTCACCGGGACCTGAGGGTTCGCCTGGCGTCGGTCGGCCGGAACCTCCGGATTTCGAGGTCCGCCGGGACGACGCCAGGCACATGTACCACGCCGAGATCGACGGTCATCAGGCGCGCATCCTGTTCGCCCCCATCGCCGGCACCGGCCACACCCTCGATTTCCAGCACACCCAGGTGCCGATCGAGCTGCGCGGCCGGGGCGTCGCCGACGCCCTGGTGCGCCATGCGCTCGACGACGTCCGCAGCCGCGGCGAGCGGATCGTCGCCACCTGCCCCTACGTCAAGGCTTTCCTGCTGCGGCACCCTGAATACCAGGCGCTCGCCGTCCCCGACTGAAGCGACTGAGCGAGGTCAGGTGAGTCAGGGGGCTGGCTGTTTCAACAGGCCGTCGACCAGCCGCCGCAGCGTGGCTTCGTCGTCGAGGTCGGTTTCGCCGACCGGACGGCTCTGGGTGCGGATGGTCCCTGCGCGGTCGATGATCACCAGCTGCGGCACCTGGAAGCGCTCCATCTCCTTGCGGCCCAGGAAGGCGTCCACCTTTTCCGCGCTGGTGTAGCCGACCGGGAAAGTGACCTTCGCGAGCGTCGCGAACTTGGCGACCTTCGATCCGGTGACGTCGCTGTCGAAGGCGACCCCGATCGCCTGGAAGCCCTTCGGCCCGAGCTCCTGGTCGAGCTTCCCGAGGGTCTGCGCCAGGCGCCAGCAATGCGGGCAGCCGGTGAGCAGGAACTCGACCACCACCACCTTGCCCTTGAAGCTGGCCAGCTGTGTCTGCTTACCGGTGGGGTCCTCGACGGTGAGATCCGCGGCCTGCCGGGGCACCGGCGCCGCGGCCACCAGGCAGACGGCGGCGAGCGCCAGAGCGCCGGCCGCGGCCTTCGCGCCGATCCCGCCAATGAACTTGCGCACGCCCATCGCTCCTCCCGGGCCGGCCGTCAGGCCTGCCGCCATTTGTCCGCGATTCGCAGGATCTCCGCTTCCGCCGCCCGCGCGGCATCCTCCGGGCTCGCCTCGCCCTTGACCACGCTGATGAACATCCGCGGTACGACGAAGGTGTTGAAAGCTTCCATCCCCACCGGATTCGGGAAACCCGGAAAACCGAGGTTCGCCGTCCAGTGCAGCGCGTCCTTGAGCTCCTTGTACTTGTAGGGCGGGTCGCCGCGGGGATCGTTTTCGAGCCGCACGATCAGGTCCGGGATCGTCTTCTGATAAATGGGGAAATTGCAGCCCTGGCTCTTCTCGTAGGCGGTCTTGGAGCTGTCGATCAGATCGATCAGGAACTGCTTGGCGCCGGCCTGGTTCTCGGCGAACATCCAGATCACGGAGCAGTTGGTGACGTGGGGCACGGCGATGACGCCGGCGGCGCCGAGCAGCGGCGGGCTGAGCCGGAGCTGCTTGGCGGCGTCGGGGTCGCTGTTCTCGACCGTCCGCAGCAGGCTGATGGCGTTGACGGAGCACGACGCCTTGCGCGCCTGCATGGCGCGCACGTTGGCGCCGCTGCCCCAGGCGAGCTGCTCCGGGGCGCCCGCCTCCTCGTAGAGGGCCTTGACGTATTTCAGCGCCGCGACCGTGCGGGCACCGACGTTGATGACCACTCTCCCCTCCGCATCCAGGACGTGGCTGCCGAAGCCGTGCAGGAGGGTGTGCAGGGTGATGTTGCTCTCCAGGCTCGGCGCGAGGGCCAGACCGCAGGGCACGCCTAGCTTGGCGCGCACGACCTTGCCGCCGCTGCGCAGGCTGCCGTAGTGCAGCGGCCCCAGCTGCATGCCGGCCGCGGCCCACTGGTCCTGGTAGTAGTGCAACGGCGCCGGCATCCAGGAGTCGGCGAAGGCGAAGTATCGCTTCGTCTTGGGATCGAAGGTCGATTTGTGCCCCAGGCGATCGACGTTGCCGTGCCCGAAGCTGACCCCCTGGTAGATCTCCGTGTGATCGATGGTATGCCGCTGGTATTCCGCCGGCGGCCAGGGGAACATGAAGAGGTCGTGGCCCCTGCCCGCCGCCGCCTCCGCCGCGGCAGACGCCGCGACCTGCTCGACGGGAATGCGATCCACGATCACCTGGGTGTCGTGGCGCTCGCCCCACTCCTTCGCCAGCACGTCCTCGAACCAGGTGTCGTACTCGGGCAGGAAATGCGTCCACTTCGCGATCCTGAGCGTTCTTGGCCCGGGCGCTAGCGGTGGCACGCTCGGGCCGGCGGCGCCCGCGACGCCTGCGGTGAGACGCAAGCCGGGGCCCGCCGCTGCCGCGGCGGCCGCCAGTCGCAGGAACTCACGGCGAGAAACCTTGCTTGCTTGCAATTCGCTACCTCTCCCCGGATGGGGGGTCGGGCTCGACGAACCAGCGCCCCTGCCGGGAACGGCCCGGCAGGGGCGTCGACCACGCACGGGCCGCCTCAGCGACCCGCGTCCATTGCTAGCGCGCCCCCATCGCCTGCGAGATGGCGCTCTGCTGCGACGGCAACAGCTCGCTGCAGTAGGCGCCGAAGATCTGCAAGCACAGGAAGTTGGCGGTGAAGGCAGGATCCAACGGGAAGCCGTTGGGCTGGTGCACCTGGTCCAGGAACGCATCGAGGGTAATGGCGCCGTTGCGCGGGTCCGGAAGCGCGGGGCAGATGAGCCAGACCGCGCCCTGGTCGGCGCCGCCCGTATCTTCCTGACCCTCGGCCGTGCACGGCGGGTTGGGCGGGTTGGTGCCCAGGAAACCCGGGATCGGATTGCTGCCGACGATGGAGCCCTCCAGGAAGTTGAGCTCGTCGGCGGTCTTGATGATCGGCGTGCCGTCCAGCGTCAGCCCATTCTTGTTGCCCAGCGAGGCCAGCATCTGATGACACAGATGGGTCTGCTGCGGGCCGAAACCGGTGTCGACGTACCAGAAGTAGGTGATGATCCACATCCCCAGGATGTCGTCGCAGAAGTAACCGAAGGGCGCGGTGCCGTCGACCGGATTGCGGTTGGTGGCAAAGCGCCAATCCTGCCTGAGGGCGGGGGTGGCGACGCTGGTCACCGGGAAGCAGGGCATGCTGCCATCCCCCATGGAGCCGCAGGGAGTGCCCCTGAACACGCCATGGGAGTCGAGCTGCTTGAGCGCCGCGTAGGCCTCGAAGTTGCTGACGATGTCGGCCATCTGCAGACCGCGGGCGTTGGCGACGCCGGTGAAGAAGTTCTGGTTCAGCAGGAAGGCGAGGATCGAGATGAACTGCGTCGGGGCGCCGGTGCCGTCGTCGATGTAGCCGCCGGTGGTCGCCAGGACGCGGACGTTCTTACGGTCGGGATCGGTGCCGGTGTTGTCGACGACCCAGTTCACCTGCCCTGGGCCGGCCGGCGGGCCGGTCTGCCGGAAGAACCCGAAGCGCGCCGCGCCGGGAGTGTCGAGCGACGGCACGTCGATGCCGTTCGCGGTGTAGAAGGCATCGTTGAAATCGAAGGGCGGAGGGTTGAAGGTGGTAAACAGCGGGCTTTCGGGCGCGGCGACCTGGCTCTGCGCCGCCAGCGGGCTGCCTGGCGCGGCGAGCAGCAGGAGGAGCAGGGCGATGACCGCGACACCGGCAGCGGCCGGCGCGTTGCTGCCTTTGCTTTTCACGACGTTATCCTCCCCCGGGGCCCGCGACCGCCGCGGTCCCGGAATCAGTAGTCCTTGACTGGTGGTGGCCAACATCCTCCGGCGTCTCCTCAGCCGCGGCTGATGGCCGCCTGGGTGTCTTCCGGCCTGATCACCCACGAGATCGACTCGACGATCCATTCGGCGCGCGCCTGCCCTGGGCAGGCGGCCCACAGCATCAGTGGCTCGTTGCCGTAGCGGACGTTGCCGATGTGCTGCGTGATGTCCTTGTCCACCTTGGCGCTCGGGTTGGTGAAACCGAGGCTTTGGCGAAGCAGCTCGACATCGGCGTGATCCCCGGTCAGGAAGGTCCATCCCGGCTGCGCGCCGTGCATCTGGGCGTAGCGCTTCAGCGCCGCCGGCGTGTCCTGCTCCGGCCTGAGGCTGACCGAGTACATGAAGATGTCGCGGCCGACGCGATCGCCGAGCAGCTTCTGGACCTTGGCCAGGTTGGCCGTGACCAGCGGACAGACCTCGTCACAGGTGGCATAGAAGAAGTTGATGGTGACGGCCCGGTTCTTGATCAGGTCGTCGTAGAAGCGCACCGGCTTGTCGTCCTGGGTGCGCAGCAGCACGTTGGGGAAGTAACGCTCGCGGATCCGGTCGCGCGGCGTCGGCGGGGCGGCCGCGGCGTCGGGGGTCGGCGCCGCCAGCAGCCCGCCGGCGATGCCCGCCGCGTTGGCGACCGAAGCGACCGAGGCGACCGACGCCAGGCCTGCCATGGTCAACAGCTTCCTTCTCGAAGGCTCGTGCATGACTCGACTGTCTCCTTTCTACCTACAGTTCCGGAGGAAGCGGTCGGGGCCTCCGCCTAGGGCACCAGAACGTCGTCGCCTTGCGCCTGCACGTGCCAGAGACCCATCATGGCGTGGTCCTCGTGCACCACGTTGTGGCAGTGGATCGGGTACTTGCCCAGCCAGTCGCGGAAGCGGAAGAAGAGCAGCACGCGCTCGTTGGGATGCAGCTGGGTCACGTCCTTGCGCGCGCGCTCGATCGCCAGCGGCGGCGGCTGCCGGTTGCGCGAGAGGATCTGGTGCTCCTCGAGGTGGATGTGGACCGGATGCGTCCAGTCGCCGGTGGCGTTGGTCAGGATCCAGTTCTCGACGCTGTTCTGCTGCACCTGGAAGCGGAACTGGTGGCAATCCATGAACTGGCCGTTGATCGACCACTGGCCGTTCAGGCGGTCGAACTTGAAGGTGCGGGTGATCCGGGGCGTCGCATTGGTGCTCGGCAGCTGGTAGAACGTCTGGGTCGCGGGATCCGCGCTGCCGTCGTGGACCGCCGTGCCGCTCACCCGGAACTGCAGCAGCAGGTTGCCCTGGCCGGCCGGCAGCATGGTGGGAATCGGATTGCCGTTGGCGTCCGTGCACTCGCCGGCGTTCACCGGTCCCATGCCGTTGAGCTGGTTCAACCGGTTCTCGAGGTAGACGGTCTTGCCGGCGAAGGCGCTGAAGTCGATGATGATGTCGACGCGCTCCGCGGGGCCGATGCGGACGCTCTGGACCTGGACCGGCGCCGGCAGCAGGTTGCCGTCGTTGGCGATGCAGTAGTACGGGTTCGTCGCCGACAGGTTGTTGAGGTTGGTGAGGTAGAACTCGTAGAAGCGCGAAGGCCCGGTGTCGAGCAGCCGGAAGCGGTACCGCCGCGGCTCTACCTGGAAGAAGGGCTGGATCTGGCCGTTGACCAGGAACTTGTCGCCCATGATGCCGTCGAGGCTGAACAGGTCGAACGCCAGCTGCTTGCTGGTCGGGTCGTAGACCCGGTCGGCAAACACCAGCGGCACGTCGAACTGCGGGTAGCTCGGCAGGCGGAAGCCGGTGGTCTCGTTGCCGGTGTCGAACTGGTTGAACATCAGGTAGTACCCGACCAGTCCCTTGTAGGTGTTCTGCGAGGTGAAGTCCACGCGATGGTCGTGGTACCACAGCGTGCTGAGCGATTCGTTGACGTCGCCGTTGGGCATATGGTCGGAGTTGAAGCCGGCCGCCACGTTGGGATAGTACTGATCGCAGAAGTGCCCGATCTCGTAGAAGTCGCAGGGGTTGCCGTCGCTCTCCGACGGGTTGTGCGCGTTGTGCAGGTGGGTGGTGACCGAGGGCATGCCGAAGCCGCCGTTCTGGCTCAGCGGCGGCAGCGCGTTGACGTTGCGCGTCAGCTGCGGCACGCCGTAGTTGGCGACATAGGTCGGGCCGGGGCTGCCGGCGTGATGGCCGTCGTTGAAGCCCCAGACGGTCTGCAGCGGCAGGTCCGGCGACTGGGAGACCTGCATCGCCTGCTGGGTGAAGTGGTAGAGCCGGGGTGGCGGGAACGGGAAGCCGAGGGCCGGCGCCTGGTGGGGAGCCGCACGCACCTCGCCGGCGGCCGTGTTCGGGGCGATGGTCGGCGCCGGGCTGAGCGAGGACACGGTCTGCGCCGCCGGCATGATGTTCAGCGGCACGATGAAGGACCTGGTCGGCGGGCTGGCGGGCAGGCCCGCTCCGGCGCAAAGGTTGGCCACCCCCTGCTGGAACGTCTGGCTCTGGGCCCAGGCGCGGGTGCTGAGGCCGTTCTTGGCCACCAGCATCCCGGTGCCGGTCAGCAGGCCCATCTTGAACAGGTCTCGCCGGTTGTGCAGGCCGGCCGCGATCAGCTCCCGCCGGTTCTTGGCGGCGTTGAGCATCTCTCGGTACCGTCGCCGCGAGACCCTCTCCCCCAATGCGTTGAAATACATGCGCTCACCTCCATGCCTTGTGAGGCTGGTTCAGAACTGACAGCAATCCAGATTGCCGGACCGCCGCGCGTTGGGCGGCCTGCGGAAGAGGCGGGTGACCCGATGCGGCGGCTCCGGCCTGCGAACCGCGCCCGGGCTGGGACAGATCGGCCTGCGACAAGGTAACCCCCTTGACCTTGACGACCGCCTACTGTTCAAGATGCCGAGAGGCGAAAATGCAAGGGTGACCATACCCGCATCTTAGCGGAATGTCAAATATACCGATGGGGCCTATCGCGTTACGTGTTACGCAGTTACGCGTTACAGCACCGCGCGGTAGACCCCCTGTAACTCTCACAGTTACACCAACTGTAACTCTCCCAGTGACACCCTGTCATGGCCCAATTCACCTTGCGCGATGGGGATTGGGCTCGGCATCCGCCAGGCGAGCCGGGGTCGGGCCCGGCGCCCGGAGCGGGGCGCGCCCGGACATCCCCGCCCGGCCCTTTGGCAGCGGCGCCAAGGGTCGGGTCGCGCCGCGCCGCGGCTCGCGGCTGTCCTCGCCGGCCGTGGTGAGGTAGATTCCGCGGCCAATGGTGATCGCCGTGATCAGCCGCAAGGGCGGTGTCGGCAAGACGACCACCGCGGTCAACCTGTCGGCAGCCCTCGCCCAGCGGGGCAAGAAGGTGCTGCTGATCGACCTCGACAGCCAGGCGCTGGCCTCGTTGTCGCTGGGGGTCGAGCGCGCCGCGCTGGCGCCCTCGGTGGCCGACGTGCTGGTCAAGGGTCTGGCGATCGAGCGGGCGGTGCGCCGGACGGCCATCGCCGGGCTGGACCTGATCACCGCCTCGGTGGATCTGATCCAGGCCGACGCCGAGCTGGCGGGCCTACGGGGCCGGGAGGTACGCCTGCGGGCGGCGCTGGCGCCGATCGCCGGCGCCTATGACTTCGTCCTGCTCGACTGCCCGTCGTCGCTGTCGCTGCTGCCGGTCAATGCGGTCGCGGCCTCCGACGCCTTCCTGGTGCCGGTGGTGCCGCAGTTCCTGGCCGCGGCGGGGGTCCAGAACGTGGTCACCGCGGCGCAGCGGATGGCCTGGGACGCCGGCGTGCGCATCCGCCCGCTGGGTGTGCTGCTGACCATGGTCGATTACCGCACCCGCGCCACTCGCGAGACCGTCGACCAGATCCGGGCCGAGCTGGGCAGCCTGGTCTTCGCCATCGAGATCCGCATCAACACCCGCCTGGCAGAGGCGCCAAGAGCCGGCCAGACGATCTTCCAGTTCGATCCCACGGCAACCGGCGCCGTCGCCTACCAGCTGCTGGCCGAAGAGCTCCTCCTGCGCTGCGCCGATCCCGGCCGCCAGCCCCCGGCCTGACCCGCAGGATGGCCCTGGCCGGCCTGGCCCGGCCGGAGGGGGGGTGCCCTGTGGCTACCGCTTGCGCGCCGGCGGCGGCTTCACCCGTCCGAAGTCGCCGGGCAGCTCGGCCGCCGCGTAGACCACCGCCGACCAGGCGGCGACGTTGTAGTCGAGGTCCCTGGCGTTGGCCTTGTCGAGCGTGTCGTTGGCGGTGTGATGGAAGTCGAAGTAGGCCGTGGCGTCCTGCATCAGCGACAGGGTCGGCACCCCGGCGCTCTCGAGCGGCCTGAGATCGGCGCCGGCATCGGCCTGATTGGTCCCGGAGACCGCGCCGATCGGGAAGATCAGCCGATCGAGCTCGCGGACCCAGCCCATGGATTCGATCGCCACCCGCGACTCGAGCCGCCAGATGCGGCCCGAGCCCAGGTCGGACTCGATCGCCAACACGTGCCGCGGCAGCTCCTCGGCGTGCGCCTTGGCGTAGGCCTCCGCACCGTTCAGCCCAAACTCCTCGTTGGCGAAGAGCACGACCCGCAGCGTGCGGCGCGGCCGCACCTTGAGCGCGCCGATCCGCCGCGCCGTCTCGATGACGATGGCGCAGCCGGCGCCGTCGTCGATGGCCCCGGTGCCGAGGTCCCAGGAGTCCAGGTGCGCGCCAAGCAGCACGATCTCCTCCGGCTTCTCGCGCCCGGGGATGTCGCCGATGACGTTGGCCGACTCGGCGTCGGCCAGCTTGCGCGCTCCGAGCTGCAAGCGGAAGCGCACCGGCTTGCCGCTGGCCACCTCGGCCGCGAGCAGGTCGGCATCCGGGTTGGAGAGCGCGGCCGCCGGGATCTCCGGCACGCCGCTCTCATAGTCCATGCCGCCGGTGTGGGGCAGGCGGTTCGAGTCGGTGCCGATCGAGCGCACCACCACCGCCACCGCGCCCAGCTTCGCGGCGCGCGCCGCGCCGTGCGCGCGGACCGGCACCGCCTTGGCGTATCCCGAGCCGTCGCGGGTGCGGTCGGTCGGCGTGTTGAAGAAGACGATCTTGCCCTTGACCTTGGCGGCGTCGAGATGGTCGAGAGCGTCGAGGCCGGCAACCTCGAGGACCGGCGCCTCGATGCCGGCGTCCGGCGTGCCGACGCTGCCGCCCAGACCGGCCAGCGCCACCCGCTGCGGGTAGGGGGCGACGATCTCACCCGCCTCGGCGCCGCGTACCCAGTGCGGCACCATCACCTTTTCGGTGTGAACGTTGCTGAAGCCGAGCGCCTTCAGGGTGCGCACCGCCCAGGCCACCGCCACCGGGTCGGCGGCAGAGCCGGCCGGCCGCGGTCCGACCTCGGTGGTCAGCGACGACAGCAGCTCCCAGGCCTTGGTACCCTTGAGTGAGCCGTCGCGCAGCGACACGGCGACGTCCTGGATCTCATCCGCCAGTACCTGCGAGGTCGGCGGCGGCACGTTGCCCTCCGGCGGCGGCCCTGCCGGCGGCGCTCCGAGCCGCGCCCCCTGCGCCGCGGCGGGCCCGGCTCCGGCGGCCACCCCTGCCCAGACGACGATAGCCGCGATCGCCACCCCGCGGCAAGGGAACCCGGACGTCGTCGTGGCGGGCGCCTGCGGGCGTCCGGTGGTGGGCGCCTGCAGGCGTCCGGCGGAGCCCTGGGGCATGGCGGTCTCGGGCGACAAGGGGGTGCTCGTCCTCATGGCGTGATGTCCTCTTCTTCGTCGGTGCGTCGTCGGGGATGGTTACGGGTCGAGGCGGTCGCCGGGCACGACCGCCGCACCAACCGCCTGCCGCTGATGGGCGGCGGCGGCGGTTGGCGCTTGCGATCGCGGTGCCCGCGCCCGGCGGTTGCAGCGGTGGCGGTGCTTCGCGCCGCGCAACGTGGACGAACCTGCGGGATCAGGCGGCGGCGCCGGCAGGCAGCCGCTTCATCTGGCGCAACGCCAGCTTCCAGTCGCGCAATGCCTGCTCGAGGGAATGCTGGATCGCCGCCAGCCGGTTGCCGGGCGCCTCGCCCGCGGCGAGGGCGGCACCCTCCGGAGCGGTGATTCCAGGGATCCCAGGGACTGCGGGGGTCCCTGGCAGGACGGCAGAGGAAGCGATGTTGGCGATGTTGGCGATGTTGGCGGTTGGGGCAACGGTCGCCGCGATCGGCCGCCGCTGGCGCTGCAGCGCGACCATCTCGCGCAGCGCCGCTTGCAGCCTGGCGTAGGTTTCTTGCAGCCGCTGCTCGACGCTGTCGCGCACCTCCACCGGGATCCGCCGGCGCCGCTGCCGCAGCGTCATTCGCTCCAGCCGCTCCTTGGCGCGCTCGAACTGCACGTCGATGCGCGCCCTGAGGATCACCGCATCGGAGGCGCGGCGCAGGTCGCGCGCCAGGCCCACGGCCGACAGGCCGTAGATGGCCCATTTCGCCGGATCGAAGTGCCAGCCCTTGATGCCGTTGCGGTAGTCGAAGGGGAAGCTGTGATGATAGTTGTGGTAGCCCTCGCCGAACGCGAGCACCGCCATCACCGCGCTGTCACGAGCGCTGTGCTCGCGGCTGTAGGGCTGGCGACCCACCATGTGGCAGAGGCTGTTGATGAAGAAGGTGCCGTGATGGCTCACCACCACCCGCAGCACGCCGCCGATGAGCATGCAGCCCAGCAGCCGGCCGGTCGCCAGGCCGACGACCAGCGGGATGCCGAAAGCGACGCCGGTGCCGATCAGCGGGTACCACCGGCCCTGCCACCGGACCAGGGGATCCTCACGCAGGTCCCGCACCACCGACTCCGGCGGCGCCTCGTTGGAGTAGAAGATCCAACCGATGTGCGCCCACCAGAAGCCCTTCTGGATGTTGTAGGGGTCGCGGTCATGGTCGACCTCGGAGTGATGGACGCGATGGTCGGCGGCCCAGTTGAGCACCGAGTTCTCGAGCGCGCCGGCGCCAAAAATGAGGTAGAACAGACGCACCGGCCATGCCGCCCGGTAGGTCTTGTGGGCGAACAGCCGGTGATAGCCGCCGGTCACCGAGATGCCCACCGCCAGCCAGATGCCGACGAAGGTGAGCGCCTCGGGCCAGCCAAGCCCGCGCGTGTACAGGTACCAAGGTGTTCCAACGGCGGCAACCACCAGGGTACCGACCAGAAACAGAACGTTGAGCCATTGGATGCGGCGCGCTACTTCGATGGGCGCAACCGGTGAAGCGGTCACTTCGGGCACGAATTTCTCCTGAAACGAGCTGGCGCGCCAAGGCCCCGTATGGGCCAAGCGTCGACGGCCGGACACACTAGGTCCGTCCGCTGAGCTGGCGGAGCACACCCGATCATAGCATCTTTCCTGGGGCGTCAGTTTCCTGGGCGTCAGGCCGTCTGCCGAGCGTCTGCCGCACCAAGCCGTCGATCGCCGCGGCCGGGCGGGCATGGCAAACGGGTGCAGCTCGTGCGGGGGACGTCATCAAGGACTACAACAGCGCGGCGGCCCGCCCGCTTCCAGGCAGGGCCTGTGCTAGCGTCGACACTTGGGAGGGGCGCGATGATCAAGCTCCACCGGGTCGAGGCCGGGAGCAGGTTCCACATCCGCCGGATCGACGCCGACTCGACCAGCGGCTTCTCCGGCGGCAAGCACCAGACCGCCGAGGCATTCGCAGACCTCAACCGGCGCCTGCACGCGCTGCAGGGCATGCTCTGGGCCGAGCATCGCCGGCGGGTGCTGGTGGTGCTGCAGGGCATGGATACCAGCGGCAAGGACGGCACCATCTCGCACGTCTTCGAGGGCGTCAACCCGCTCGGCGTCAAGGTGACCGCCTGGAAGCCGCCGGAGCCGCGCGAGCTGGATCACGACTTCCTCTGGCGCATCCACGCCAGGGTGCCGGCCGCCGGCGAGCTGGGGATCTTCAATCGCAGCCACTACGAGTCGGTGCTGGTCGAGCGCGTCAAGCAGCTGGTGCCGGCGAAGGTCTGGAAGGCGCGCTACGCGCAGATCCGCGACTTCGAGCGGCTGCTGGCCGAAACCGGCACCACCGTCGTCAAGTTCTTCCTTTTCATCGACCGCGACGAGCAGCGCAGGCGGCTCGAGGCGCGCCTCGCCGATCCCGAGAAGCGCTGGAAGTTCAGCCTCGGCGACCTCGAGGACCGCCAGCATTGGGACGAATACATGGCGGCCTACGAAGAGGCGATTCGCCGCACCTCGACCGATTTCGCGCCCTGGTTCGTGGTGCCGGCCAACCGCAAGTGGTATCGCAACCTGGTGGTGGCCTCGATCCTGGTGCGCACCCTCGAAGGCATGCGTCTGCGCCACCAGGAGCCGGCGCTCGACCTGAGCAAGATCGAGATCGAGTAGGGCTCCGGGCGCGCTAGTCCTCGGGCGCCGGCGCCGCCCGCTCGCGCTTGCGCCGGGAGCGCAGGCGCTTGCCCAGCAGCCGCCGGGCGCGAGCGGCGCGCCCGGGTCGGGTCGGGCGGCGCGCCGCCCGCTCCGCCAGGGCGTCGCGCAGCAGCTCGACCAGCCGCGCCACGGCTGCCTCGCGGTTGGCGGCCTGCGTGCGATGCCGCTGCGAGGTGACCGACAGCACGCCGGCGCGCGAGACGCGGGTGGCGAGCCGCTCCCGGATCAGGGCGCGCCGGGCGTCGTCGAGGCTCGGCGAGGAGAGGTCGAGGCGCACCGTCACCCGCGTCTCCAGCTTGTTGACGTTCTGGCCGCCGGGGCCGCCGCTGCGCGAGGTGACGAAGCTCAGCTCCTCCTCGGGGATGGCCAGCCGGTCGTCGATCTGGAGCATGGGCCGCTGCCGCTGCCGCCGGTCAGGGCTTGAACAGGGCGTCGAACGCCGCGCGCGCGGCGGACGGCCCCGAAGGCCCCGCCGGGTGCTCGCGATCGGCGCCGAACTCCTGCGCCAACCTGGGAGCGAACAGCTCGCACTGGTTGCGAGCGCCCTTCTTGGCGATGCGCGCCGGCAGCTCGGCATGGCGCCGGCACTCCCAGTGGCTGCCGGTGTCGAAATGCACGCAGTTGCTACAGCTGTGCAGGTCGGCGCCGCAGCGGGCGCAGGTGGCGTCCGCCGCCAGGAAATCGGGGTGGCCGGGCTCGGCCGACACCAGGCGCTTGGCGCCGCAGGCGGCGCAGCGGAAGACGTTCTCGGTCGGGGCGCCGAGCCCGCGCCCGCGCGGTCCTTCGGGCTTGGGGCGCGGTGCCTGCGGGCCCCGCGGACCGGTGGACGAGCGGCGCTCGCCGCTGTCCTGGTAACCCCGCTGCCGGTACTTCTGGTCGTCGGACATGGGTTTCCCCCTTGATCCAGCATTCTAGTTGGCTGCGCCTGTCCGGCCAGCGCAAAAAGCATGAACCCGGACCAATCGTGGCCTACTCAAAGCATCTATCGGATCGCCCCCCGCATCCCCCCGACCCCCTTCCCACCCCTCCGGGGGGAAGGGGGCGCCCCCTCACACTCCCTCTTCGGGGCAGTTTCTTTCGCCGGCCCCCGGTCTCAGCCCGCTTCGCTCAGCGGCGCGATCAGCGGCAGCTCCTCGGCCGTCGGCTGGAACAGCGCGGCGCCGACCGTGCCGGGCCCGGCGTGGGTGCCCACCACCGGCCCGATCTCGGTGACGAGCAGCTCGGCGACGATGAACCGCTGCGCGAGCAGGTCCCGCAGGCGATCGGCCCAGATCGGCGCCTGCGAATGGCCGATCGCCACCACCACCGGCCGCCGCGGATCGACTCGCTGCGCGAACAGCTCGATCAGCCGCGGCTGGGCGGCGCGCCCGCCCCGCACGCGATCCACCGACACCACCTCGCCATCGGCGACACCCAGGATGGCCTTGACGCCGAGCGCCTTGCCCGCCAGCGCCCGGGCCTTGCCGATACGGCCGCCCCTCGCCAGGTAGTCGAGCGAGTCGACGACGAACAGCACCTGCATCCGCCCGCGCATCGCCTCGGTGCGTTGCCGGATGCCGGCCAGGTCGAGGCCGCGCTGTGCCATGCGGGCCGCGAACAGCACCTGCAGACCGAGGCCGAGGCTGACGCTCCCGCCATCGACCACCGCGATGTCGAAAGGGCGGCCGGCGCCGGCGGGGCGCAGCGCCGCCAGCTCTTGCCGCTCCTCCTCGGCGACCGCACGGGCGCCGACCACCGTTTGCGACAGTTTCTCGGAGAGGTGGATCGACAGGATGTCCTGGCGCGCCGCCGCTTCACGGTAGGCCCTGAGCAGATCGCCGCGCGGCGGCGGGCTGGTGCGCGGCGACGCCGCTCCGGCCGCGAGCAGCTCGTAGAACTCACGCACCCCGAGATCGACGCCGTCGTGGTAGATCCGGTCGCCGATGAGCACCAGCACCGGCACGACGTGCACGCCGTGGGCGCGCGCCAGGTCGGCCGGTAGATCCGACGTCGAGTCGGTCACCACCCGCACCATCGCCTCGGGCTCCGCGATCTCGACCACTCCCATCGCCGTCAGCTCGGCCAGCGCCCGCAGCGCCTCGCCGTCGGTCGCCGGCAGCGCATCGACCAGGCTGCCGACGGTGCCGGCGGCGGGGATCGCCGCCAGCACCTCTTTCTGGCACGGCGTGAAGCTGCGTTCGAAGAAATCGGGGCCGATCTCGAGCCGCACCCTGGCGCGCGGGTCGGGCGCATCACGGACCCGATCCTCGATCGCCCGGATGATCAACGCCTTCATCTCTTCCTTGATCTCCGGCTCGCGGCTGCCGCGGCCCAGGGCGAGCTCGTCGTCGGCGGCTGCCGGCACCACGCGGACCAGCCCCGAATCGAGCTGGCTCAGCCGGCAGAATGCCTTGAGCCCGCGCGTGGCGCCCGCCGCCGCCGCCGCCACCTGGCCGCGGACCAGGGTCAACTCGCCCGCGCCGTGCACCACCCGGCCCGAGACCTCCGCGCGCTGCAGCGCCCGCAGCAGTTCGAGCAGCGGCACCAGGGTCAGGTCGCCGATCAGCGATTCGAGCCGCGAGTCGGCGGCAACGCCGACCTCGCGCCCGAGCAGCAGCACGTGGACCCGGCGCACCAGCTCGCCGGGGGCGAGGCCGGCGGCGGCGAGGTAGGCGACGTCGTCCGGCAGGTCCTGGCCCTGCTCCTCACGCTCGCCAATCAGCAGCAGGGTTCGGCGGCCGGGGCCGTCGCTGCCGGCGACGCCGCCCGCGCCATTCGCGCCGCCGGCCATGAAGCCGAGCGGCGCCACCACCACCCCCGGCGCCAGCTCCGCGGCGAACCGGCGCCCCTGCGACTCGTCCACCGCCGGGATCACCTCGTAGCCGAGGGCGGTGAGGCCATGCGCGAGCTCCCGGCGCCGGGAGACCTGGGGTTCGACGACGAGCACCGCTGGGCGTGGCATGCTGGCCGCCAAGCATACCGCCGGCGACGAACTTCAGGCAGTGGGGAGCTGGAACTCGGCGATCACCGGCCGGTGGTCGCTGGCGACGCGCGCCACCTGCAGGCGGCAACGCCGCACCCCGAGCAGGCGGAGCGGTCCGCGGTAGTAGATGCGGTCGAGCCCGCCGCGGGGCGAGAAGGAGGGAAAGGTCGCCAGCGGCCGGCTCCGGCCGGGGCGCTTGTCCGTGGCGCAGCGAAAGCCGAGGCCGTTGGTGAATGCCGGTCGCAGCAGCGACCGCCAATCGTTGAAGTCGCCGGCCACCAGGCAGGGGGCGTCCGCACCCAGATTGGCAAACTCGGACGAGCGGGCGAGCAGCTCCACCTGGCGCTGCCGCTCGCGCGCCGAGAGGCCCAGATGCAGGTTGAAGACCTCGAGCGGCGGGCGCCCCGGCAACAGGGCGATGCTGGTGTGCTGGCAGCCGCGCCGGATCCAGCTGCCCGCGACCGAGAGGTCGATGTTGCGCTCGCGCAGGATCGGCAGCCGGCTGAGCGTGGCGTTGCCGTACCGGCCCTTGCGCAGGCTGACGTTGTGGCCCACGGCGAAGTGGGCGAAGCCGAGCTCGCCGGCGAGCTCCCGCGCCATGTCCAGCTCCCGCGACCGGGGCGCGCCTTCGTCCACCTCCTGCAGCAGCACCAGGTCAGGGTTGTGATGGCGGAGAATGCGGACGATGCGCTCCGGCTTGAAGCGGCGGTCCACGCCGATCGCGCGATGGATGTTGTAGGTGATGATCCGGATCAACAATCGGTCCCTCGCGCCCGCGCGCCTCCGGCATCGCCGGCGTTTCCTCCGGCGTGGCCGCCCGCCCGCCGGGCGGCGCCGTTCTGCGCCCTCCGGCGCCTGACGACGGGCGCATCTATAGTAAGCGCGATGGCGGCTGCGCTTTACACCATCGGACATTCGACGCGCGGCGGCGAGGAGCTGCTGGGGTTGCTGGCCGGCCACGGCATCGCCACGCTGGTCGACGTCCGCCGCTTCCCGGGCTCGCGACGGCACCCGCAGTTCGCGCGCGAGGCGCTCGCCGCGAGCCTCGCCGGCGCCGGCATCGCCTACGTCCATGAGCCCGACCTGGGCGGCCGGCGCCAGCCGCAGCCCGACTCGCCGCACACCGCCTGGCGAGTCCCGGCTTTCCGCGGCTATGCCGACCACATGGGCTCGGCGTCGTTCACCGCCGCCCTCGACCGCCTGCTGCGGCTGGCCGAGCGGTCGCGGACGGTCATCCTCTGCGCCGAGGCGGTGCCGTGGCGCTGCCACCGGCGCCTGATCGCCGATGCCGCGACGGTTGCCGGAGCCGAGGTGCTGCACATCCTCGGGCCAGGCCGCGCCGCGCCGCACCAGCTGGATCCAGCCGCCCGGGTGGTGGCCGGCCCGGCGGGCGGTGCCGCCCGGCTGATCTACGACGTCGATCCCGCGGCGCCGCCCCGGCTGCCGTTTTAGTCGATGCTCCCCACGGGCGGGCGATCGTTTCAATCCCGGGTGAAAGTGCCGCGCTCGCGGTCCTTGCGCACGCCGGGAAAGGACAGCGCGCGGCCGTGGGCGACGCAGTAGATCCCGGGCGGCAGGATGCCGGTGGCGAAGAGCGCCTCGGTGAGGTTCTGCAGCGCGTCCGACTGCTTCATGTCGAACGGGCGCATGGCGCCGGTGAGCACGATCGGCACCCGCGGCGCGGGGATCGCCGCGACCAGCTTCTCGCCGGTGGTGGCCAGCGTGTCGGTGCCGTGCAGCACCACGATGCCTGCCGCCTCGGACTCCCCGCCGGTACCGCTGGGGCTGGCGGCACGAACCGCCTCCAGGATGCGCAGGCGGTCGGCCTCGGTCATCTCCTGGCTGTCCTTGCTCATCAGCTCGAAGACGTTGACCTCGGTGCCCTCCAGGCGCAGCTCGGAGAGCATGCGCCCGACGATCGAGCGGCGGTTCACCAGCTCGCCGCGCTGCTCGTCGTAGATCTTCTCGATGGTGCCGCCGGTGGTGATCAGGGTTATCTTGCGCACGGCGACAGACTCTACCGCGGAAGCGCCGCCGCCGGCGGTGTCCCCTGCCGGTCCTCGCGCAGCGGCGCCCGCGGGAAGGCGGCGCGCAGCTCGGCGAGCGGCACCACCCGCCAGGCGCCGGGGCCGAGGCCCCCCAGCTCGAGGCCGCCGAAGGCCACGCGCTTGAGCGCCGTCACCTCGTGCCCGAGAGCGGCCAGCAACCGGCGCACCTCGCGGTTCTTGCCTTCGGCGAGCTCGAGCACCAGGTGGGTTTCGCGCCGGGAGCGCTTGCGCACCACCGCGCCGCGTGCGGCCAAACGCTCGCCGCGGTCCTCGACGCCGGCGGTGAGCTGCCGCGCCCGCTCCGGCGTCAGCTCGCCGCGCACGGTCACCAGGTAGACCCGCGCCACCGCCTGCGCCGGAGCGGTCACCCAATCGGCGAAACGGGTGTCGTTGGTGAGCAGCAGCAGCCCGGAGGTGGCGGCGTCGAGGCGGCCGACCGGCACCAGGTGCGCGTCGCTGCCGGCGAGGCAGGCATAGACGGTGGGCCGGCCGCGCGGGTCGGCGCGGGTGGTGACGACGCCCCGCGGCTTGTGCAGCAGGACGGTGAGCGGCGGCGGCGGCACCGCGAGCCGGCCGTCGATGGCGACGCGGACCTGCTCCGGCACCACCGGCGCCAGCGGCTCGGTCACGACCTGCCCGTCGACGGCGACCCGGCCTTGCAGCACCAGGGAGCGCGCCTCCGACCGGGTCGCGAGGCCCAGTTTCGACAGCGCCCGCTCGAGCGAGACCTCGCCCGGACCCCGCCGCCGGCCCTTTCCGGAATCGCGCCGCCGGCCCTTTCCGGAATCGCGCTGGCGGCCCTCGCCCGGGTCGCACGGGCGGCCCTCTCCCGGGCCGCTCGGGCGGCCCTTTCCTGAATCGCGCCGCCGCCGGGCGCCTCCTCCCGCTCGGCCGCCGCCGCCGCCGGCGCTGGACAATCCTGCCATCCGGCTTATCCTATGTGCCGCCCGGGCACCGCGGTGGCGGTCCGGCAGCCGAGGGCGCTGGCCGCGCCGGTGGTGCCGGCGGTGCCGGAGCCAGGGCGGCAGCGGCCGGATCGATCTGGCAAGGAGGCGGCATGGAGCGGCAGCAGGCGTGGGACCTGGTGGTCGAGAACGTGCAGTCGGCCGGCCTGCGCCGGCACATGCTGGCGGTGGAGGCCGCGATGCGGGGCTATGCCGCCCGGCTCGAGGGCCTCGCCGACTCCGACATCGAGGAGTGGGGCCTCGCCGGCCTGCTCCACGACTTCGATTGGGAGATCCACCCCACCCTCGACCAGCACCCGGCCGCCGGCGCCCCCATCCTGCGGCGCCACGGCGCGACGGAGAACGTGGTCCGCGCCATCCTCTCCCACAACACCGAAGGCACCGGCGTCGAGCGCGAGCGCGCCATCGACTTCGCGCTGCTGGCCTGCGACGAGGTCACCGGCCTGGTGATCGCCGCCGCCCTGGTGCGGCCGAGCAAGGACCTGCGCGAGGTCGAGCTCAAGTCGATCCAGAAGCGCTGGAAGGAGCGGGCCTTCGCCGCCGGCGTCGACCGCGAGCATGTCGCCCAGGCGACCGCTGAGTTCAGCCGCGCCTGCTTCGCCGGCCAGCTGGACCTCTGGCAGCACGTCGCCAACGTCCTGGCATCGATGCAGCAGATCGCCGCCGAGCTCGACCTCGACGGCCGCCTGTCCCGCGCCACCGCCCCGACCGCCTGAGCTCGCGCCCTCACGGGCAGGCGGCGAAGGCGTCGGTGTCGGTGACCACGGCGGCGGTCTGGCCGGCCGGGTTCTGGTACGACTTGGCGTTGCCGGTGACGGTATCGGTAACGGTCAGGGTGTAGGCGACGTTGGTGGTGGCGGCGGCGAACACCCACAGCCGCTGGTTGACGGCACAGCCGTCGAGCACCTTGACCAGCATTTCCCAGTTGTCGGGGTCGAAGAACCAGAGCACCCCCGAGTCGGCCGAGACCGCCGACGGCACCACCGAGCCCACCCCGGTGTGGCCGCTGCCGTCCTGCCAGGAGAGCTCGACCCGGTAGCGGGCCTGCTGCAGGCAGAGGTGGGTGGCGTCGGCGGCGCAGGTGCCGTAGGTCTTCCCCACCACGAACTGGAAGCCACGGAGCATCGACAGCGGCGGCCAGACGTCGTGGCTGTAGCCGCCGCCCTCGATGTCACTCTCCCAGGGCACCCCGAGGGCGTTCCATTGCTGCACCAGGGAGGCATAGGCGCCGCCGCTGTAGTTGGGGTCGAGCGTGCCGTAGTACATGTGGATCGGCGCCGTGTAATGCGGATCGGCGATCGCCGTCACCGGGTAGTAGGGCGCCGACAGCGAGAACACCGCGCTGTACCTGCTCACCGTGCCATAGGCGAGCAGGTAGGCATAGGCCCCCCCGGCCGAATGGCCGGCGATGCTCACCCGCGTCGGGTCCACCGGCACCATCGCCGCGGCCGTGGCCGCGGCCTCGGCCACGATCTGCTCGTCGTTGCCGGTTCCCCAACCGATCGCAGAAGCCGACTTGGGGGCCGCGATCGCGCAACCCACCCCATCCGCCGCCGGCGCCAGGTAGGTCTCGTACTCCTCGGGGGTGCCGCCGGAGCCGTGCAGGAACACCACCAGCGGCAGCGCCGCCGTCCCATTCCAGCCGGCCGGCACGTACAGCATGAAGTAGGAGCCGGCGTCCGGCAGGCTCACCTGCTGCCAGCCGTGAGCGACGGCGGCCGGTACCAAGGCCGGTGCCGCCGGGAGCCGCTGGGCCTGCGAAACCGAGGCGCGGGCGAGGTCCATACCAGAGGAGCCAGGACCAGGAAGCGCCGACGCCGCGAAGGCCGCACCACCTTCACCCGCCGTCAGGACTGCCAGCGCGAAGGCGACAGACGACAGGCGCCGCCAGCACGCCGTCGTGCGCTGGGGATGCAGTCTGCTGGACATCGGTGATCTCAGGGATCGCGCCTTCGGCCTGGCGGACTAGCCGGCCTGCTTGTGGATCGACCCCACTACCTGGACCACGACCGGCACCCCCGCGATCTCGCGTGGCAGCGTGCCGTCGCCGGGGATCACCGGCTCGGTTGCGAAGTTCACCTTGACCGCATACCGATCGCCCAGGCGCGTGAGGCCGATACCGTTGACCACGCCGAATCGGCCGAATAACTCCTTGGCGAGCGCCTTGGCAGCCCGCGCCTGCTCGAGCCCGAGAACCACATCACTCACCGAGGAATCATACCATCGCCTAGAATTGCGCCTGGACGCCGCTCAGAACCGCGGCGATCGGATTGGCATAGGTGGCATCCACGTCGTTGCCGGCGAACAGCAGGGCAACCGCATTGCGCTGTGCATCGACGATCAGCGAGCCGCTGTCCCCGCCCATGCTGAAGGGCTGGCCCGGGACCGCGGGACCGATCTCGATCTGGTCGTCGAAGACCAGGTCGCCGATGTCGTACTGAACTGTGAGGTCGTCGAGCTCGGTGGCGCTCACGACGCCCTGGGTCAGTCCGGTGGTGCGGCCTACCTTCCACACCAGCTCGCCGCTCTCGAGGGGCGTCGCCCGCACGCCGGCCAGCGCGCCGAGGCCCTGGAGGGTCCGAGGGTCGACCCCGATCCCAGACCCCACCAGCGCAACGGCCGCGTCAATGTTGTTCCTGCCCGCGGCCACCAACGGCACGAAGCGGGTCAGGGTCGCGGCCCCGTCTGCCGGATCGCTGCCACCGTCGGCTGGGCCGGGTTGCAGAATGGCATCGCCAGGCTGGGCCCGGTTCTCGTCGGCAAGCACGTGGTTGTTCGAAAGGATGAAGACGCCCGGGTCGCCCGGCACCTGCGACGAGACGAAGCCGCCGATGGTTCCGGCGGTGATGTGGACCTGCCCGACCGAATAGCCGATCTGCAGCGGGCGGACACGAGCGGTCAGCTGCTGCTTGACCACCTTACCCACCGACTTGATGGAAACCTCTCCCTGCGCCGCAGCCTCGATCGCGTCGAGGCTCGCCTGGATCCCCGGAGTGACCGCCGTGACGCGGACGGCCAGCTTGAAAACGCCGGCCCTGCCCTCGATTCCCAGGGCAATCGTCGGCGGCAGCTGCACCGCCGGCACCGCCGACGCGACCACCGCGGCCCTGGTCGGCAGATCTCTCCTGATAACCATCTTGCGAGTCAAGCCCTGAGCCAGCAACTGCGCCTTCAAACTGCGAACCGATTCGAGCTGCATGGGTCGTCATCCCTTTCCGAGGTCTGGATTGGCCTCATCCCAAGTAGACGGAACCGGAGACTCTTCTTCGCGGCCAGCGGCCGGCGGGTCCGACCTTACGCCTGGTTAGCGCCGCGGCTTGCGGCGGCGCGGCGGCGCGGGAGACAATGAGGTTTGGGCAAGCTTGCCCGGCCTTCTCGTCCCCGGCCGATCTCTCTCTGGCCCTTTTCTCGGAACGGAGCCGCCATTTGACGCGCAGAATGCTGATCAACGCGCAGCGTCCGGAAGAGCTGCGCATCGCCATCGTCCGCGACCATACGCTCGAGAACTTCCAGGTGGACGTCGCCGAATCGGGCCTGACCCGCGGCAACATCTATCGCGGCAACATCGTCAACATCCAGCCCAGCCTCAACGCCGCCTTCATCGACTACGGCACCGAGCGTCACGGCTTCCTCGCCATCCAGGACGTCGTCGCCGAGGCCTACTACCACGCGCCGCGGGGCGGCCAGCCGCGGATCGACGAGGTGCTCGAGCGCGGCAAGCCGATCGTCGTCCAGGTCGCCCGCGACGCCATCGGCCAGAAGGGGGCGTCGCTCACCACCAGCCTGTCGCTGGCCGGCCGCTACCTGGTGCTGACGCCTTTCGACGACACCCGCGGCGTCTCGCGCAAGGTGGAGGAAGAGGAGACGCGCAAGAAGCTCAAGTCGCTGGTCGGCAATCTCGACCTGCCCCCGGGTTGCGGCGTCATCGTGCGCACCAACGCGCTGGACCAGAACAAGACCGCGATCAGCCGCGACCTGGCGGCGCTGCTGCGCCTGTGGAAGCGGGTGCAGGCGGCCGCCCTGAGCGGCAAGGGCAGCCGGCTGCTCTACAGCGACCAGGACCTCATCGTGCAATCGCTGCGCGACCATCTCGACAGCAGCATCGAGGAGGTGCTGGTCGACGACGACGCGGCGTTCCACAAAGCGCAGGCCTACGTCGAGGCGTTCCTGCCGCGCGCCAAGATCCGCGTCGAGCGCTACGCGGACCGGCTGCCGCTGTTCAGTCGTTTCGAGCTCGAGCCCCAGATCGACCGCATCTACGAGCGGCGGGTGGAGTTGCCGAGCGGCGGCTCGATCGTCATCGACGCCACCGAGGCGCTGACCGCGGTCGACGTCAACTCCGGCCGCTCGACACGCGCCGCCACCCAGGAGGAGACGGCGGTCCACACCAATCTCGAAGCTGCCAGCGAGGTGGCGCGGCAGCTGCGGCTGCGCGACCTCGGCGGTTTGGTGGTGGTCGATTTCATCGACATGCGCGCCAGCAAGAACCAGCGGCGGGTCGAGAAGGCGATGCGCGACGCGATGAAGGTGGACAAGGCCCGCTCCTCGGTCGGCCGCATCAGCTCCAACGGGCTGCTCGAGATCAACCGCCAGCGCATCCAGCAGGCGCTCGAGGTGCGCACCCATCGCCCCTGTCCCACCTGCGGCGGTACCGGCCGGCTGGCCAGCCCCGAGATGGTGACCTTGAACCTGCTGCGCCGCATCGAGGCACGCGCCGCCTCGGGCCTGGTGCAGGGGGTCCGCATCAGCCTCCACCCCGAGCTGGCCGACGCCATGCAGAACAGCCGCCGGCAGGAGCTGGCGGAGCTCGAGCGCGAGTTCGACCTCGACATCGAGGTCATCGCCGCCGCCGGCCTGCACCGGCCGGAAGAGCAGATCGAGTGGACCAAGCGCGAGCGGGCCGCCGCCGCGCGGGCCCGCGCCAAGCCGGCGATCGCGCCGCTGCAGCCTTGGGACCTGGCGCTCGCCGCCGATCAGGAGGCCGGAGCGGCCGGCCCCGACCCCCGCGCCGACGACGACGAGGACGACGAGGACACCGAGTACGAAGAGAGCGCCGAGCACGACCAGGACGCCGCCGGGGATGACCGAGAGAGATCCGCCGCGAGCGGCGGGCGGCACTCGGAGGGCTCCCGGCAATCGGAGGGCCACTCCGCAGGCCGGAAACCCTTCGGTCGCCGGCCTGCCGCTGCCCCGGCGCCGGCGGAGAGATCCGCGCGCCAGCGTGGAGGCGGTCGCGACCGGCCGGCCGGCCCCGCGCGCCGGGGGCGCAAGCCGGCGCCGGGTCTCTCCGCTCCTGCTGCCGCCGGTGCCGGCCGCGACCAAGCTCAGGCCGGCGACCGGCAGCCCGGTCTGGCCGCACCCGCCGGCGGCGGCGACGATGATCCGCGGCGGACACGCAAGCGACGCCGCGGAGGGCGCAAGCACAAGCGAGCCAGTGGGCCGAACGAAGAGGTTCAGACCGCGAGCGAGGACCACGCTTCCGGCGGTATCGGTGCCAGTGGCGGCACCGACGATACCCACGACGTCCGCGACGCCATCAACGCTACAGCCGACGCCAGATCGGCAGCCGGTGCGCCGATGGGGGCCGCGGGACCGGGAGGGGCCAAGCGCTCCCGCCGCCGCCGGCGGCGGCGCGGCAGCGGCGGCTTGGCGGGCGCGGCCGGCGACCCGGGCGGCGACGCCGCAAGCGAGCCCGCCGCATTGGAGGCCGGCAGCCCACCGGCGCCGGACCGCTCTCATCAGGCCGAAGCTCCGCCGCAGGATCACCGGCCCGATCACGATTTCGAGACCTCATAGGGCGGCACTGACCCACCGCGAGCCCGTTGGTCGCGGTCCTCGGGTCCGGCCGGCCCGGCCCGGCCCGGCCGAGGGGCACAGAGTCCGTTCCCGGCCCTAGGCCCCCCGGTCCCGCCCCAGCCCGGCCGGCTCCATCCCCGGAAGCATCTTCTGAACCGCCACGGCACAGGGTTTGCTGCGGCTCATCGTTCGGCCCACCCGGCGGCGCGGGAACATGCCATAACGACACGGGTCGGCTTGGATAGGTGCTCAGGGCATGTTACGGTGGCGCCGCCTCGCCGGGTCTGGCGCCAACGTCCCGCGGGGGCGGTGCGGCCAACCCGGCCGGCAGCGACGAAGCCAAGGGAGAGCGAAACCGGGAATGGGTCCGATCAGCCTGCTGCTCCTGCAAACCTCGGCGCCGCTGGAAGGGCAGGGGCTCTTCGACTTCTTCCGCGAGGCCGGCCCGATCGCCAAATCCATCCTCGCGCTGCTCGCCTTCTTCTCCCTGGTGTCCTGGGCGATCATCCTCGGCAAGGCCTGGCAGATCCGCCGCGCCGCCCGCCAGAGCCGGCAGTTCCTCGAGGCCTTCCACCGCAGCCACCGCTTCAGCGAGGTGAACGCGCTCGCCAACCGGCTGCGCCACTCGCCGCTGGTGGGCGTCTTCCAGGCCGGCTACGCCGAGATCGACAGCCAGATCAAGAGCGCCCAGGAAAACGAACCGGGGGGCGATCGCCGGGGGTATCGCATCACCTCTCTGCCGGCGCTCGAGCGCACCCTCGAGCGCGCGGCCGGGGTGGAGCTGCGCAACGTCGCCCGCTGGACGCCGTTCCTCGCCACCACCGCCTCGGCGTCGCCCTTCATCGGCCTGTTCGGCACCGTCTGGGGGATCATGGTGGCCTTCCGCGACATCGGCAGCACCGGCTCGACCTCGATCGTCTCGGTCGCTCCGGGCATCGCCGAGGCCCTGATCAACACCGCCGCCGGCCTCGGCGCCGCCATCCCGGCGCTCATCGCCTACAACTACTTCGCCCACGGCAACCGCCAGCTGCGGGCGCGCATCGAGGACTTCGTGATGGAGTTCCTCAACCTCGCGGAGCGCAACTTCACCTGAGGCCCCGCCGCCGGACCTGCGCCATGCCTTTCAAGCTGCAAGACGAGCAGGACGACGTCATGGGCGACATCAACGTCACGCCGCTGGTCGACGTGATGCTGGTGCTGCTGATCATCTTCATGGTGGCCACGCCGATGCTCCACCAGGGCATCCAGGTCGCGCTGCCGCGCGCCGACGCCCGCAACCTGCCGTTCAAGGTTCAGGACCCGATCGTGCTGTCGATCAACCGCGCCGGCGCGGTGTTCCTCCGCGACACGCCGGTGCCGCTCTCCGAGCTCGCGGACCGCATCAAGGAGCAGCTCGCCGGACGCCAGGACGACACGGTCTTCCTCAAGGGCGACCGCGGCGTTCCCTACGGCCGGGTCATCGAGGTGCTCGACCGCCTGCACCGCAGCGGCATCGTGCACGTCGGCATGGTGACCGAGCGGCCCCCGAAGGCAGGGCGGGGCCAGTGAGGCCATCCAAGGACGGTGGAGGCTAAACGAATGCCGGCGATGGCCCCGGCCCCGGCGACCGTCGAGCAGGTCCTGGCCGAGCGCGAGGGGCTCGCGGGCCGGGGGCCGGCGCTGGCGAGCCTGGTCGCCGCCGCCTTGCTGCACGTGGCGCTGGTCGCCGTCATCATCCTGCTGCCGCGCCTGATGCCGCCGCCGCCACCCCTCGAATACGTGGACGTGCAGGTGGTGCCCGCGCAACGCCTGGGCGCCCAGCGCCCCGCCGCGCCGCAGCCCGACACCCCGCGCCGGCAGCCGCCGCAACCGGCCAAGCCCGAGGCAGAGCCGCCCGTGCCGGCGGCGCCGGTGCTGCCCGTCCCGCGACCGAAACCGCCGCCAACCCCGCAGAAGCCGGAGAAGCCGAAGCCCGCCCCGCCCGACGAGCGCATCGACCCCACCACCCGCCCCAAGTTCTTGCCGCCGCCGCGCGAGCTGCTGGCCAGCAAGCTCGGGCCAACCGCCCCAACGCCCCCGGCGGCGGCGGCCCCGGGCGCCGCCACCGGCAGCGCGGCCGGCAAGGCCGCCGTCGGTTCGCTCACGGTCAGCCTCGAGAACCAGGACTTTACCTACAACTACTATATCGCCCAGACGCAGTCCCGCATCGAGCAGAACTGGACCCGCTCGCCGGTCGGCGAGGCGCGTGCCCGGATCTCGTTCCGCATCCACAGCGACGGCAGCATCAGCGACCTGACGGTCGCCGAGTCGTCAGGCTTCGACACCTTCGACCTGGCGGCGCTGCGCGCGGTGCAGAACGCGGCCCCGTTTCCGCCGCTGCCGCGGGCCTACACCGCCAGCCACGAATCCGTCAGCGTCTACTGGATCGCCCGCTGACATGAGGCAGTGACATGGACTCGACACCAGAACCCAAACTTCGGCCCGCCCGCCGCCCCTCTCCCCTGGCCGCCGTGCCCGCGGCGCTGACCGCGCTGGCCACGCTGGCCGCGCTCGCCGCATGCATCGCCAGCACCGCGGGCATCGCCCTGCTCCTGGCGGTGCCACCCGCGGCGGCGGCCCAGCCGGCCCAGGCGCCCCCCGCGGCGCCGCCGCCACCCGGCGCCGGCGCCCCTTCGCCGGCGGCTCCGGGAGCGGCCCAGCAGACGCCGCCCTCGAGCTTCACCATCGAAACCAACCGGGGCCAGCGGCCGAAGATCAAGCTGGCCCTGCCCGCCTTCCGCCCCGCCAACCTCGCCGGCGACCTGGCGGCGGCCGGCGGCGAGCTGGAGCAGACCGTCCGGGCCGACCTCGACCTCTCCGGCTACTTCGAGATCCAGGGCCCCGAGGCCTTCCGGCAGCCGCCGCTCACCGGCGAGGTCGAGCGCGACCTGCCCACCTTCCATGCGGCGGGAGCCGAGGTCGTCCTGCTCGGCGACACCCACGCCGAGGAGGACAAGCTGGTTTTCGAGGGCCGGCTGTTCGACGTCGGCAGCGGCAAGGCGATCCTCGCCAAGCGCTACCGGGGCAAGTCCACCGTCACCCGGCGCATGGCCCACACCTTCGCCGACGAGGTGGTGCGCTATCTGACCGGCTCGCCCGGGATCGCGATGTCGTCGATCGCCTTCACCTCCGACCGCACCGGCGAAGGCCGCAAAGAGATCTTCATCATGGATTACGACGGCCACAACCAGCGGCGGATCACCAACCACCGGTCGACCTCCATGTCGCCCGCCTGGAGCCCGTCCGGCGACGCCATCGCCTACACCTCGTTCCTCAACGGCTACCCGGGCATCTACCTCGCCGACCTGGCCAACGGGCGCAAGCGCGCGGTGGTCGCCTCGGGATCGCTCAACATCACCCCCAGCTTCTCGCCCGACGGCAACCAGATCGCCTTCGCCCGCTCGCTCGAGGGCAACATCGAGATCTTCACCTGCGACCGCAACGGCGGCAACCTGCGGCGGCTGACCAACTCGCCGGCCATCGACACCAATCCCGCCTGGAGCCCGAAGGGCAGCATGATCGCCTTCACCTCGAGCCGGGCCGGCAACCCACATATCTACATCATGGACGCCGAGGGGGCCAACCAGCGCCGCATCAGCTTCGACGGCACCTACAACGACGGCGCCGCCTGGAGCCCAGACGGCGATCACCTGGCCTTCACCAGCCGCCGCGATGGTCGGTTCCAGATCGCCGTCGTCGACGTCGGCACGCTCGAGACGCGGGTGCTCACCGCGGGCCCGGGCGAGAACGAGTCGCCCGCCTTCTCTCCCGACGGCCGCAAGATCGTCTTCACCTCCCGCCGCAGCGGCGTCAAGCAGCTGTACATGATGAACGCCGCCGACGGCGGCGACGTCCGCCAGCTGACCGACGCCGGCAGCAACGACATGGCCGACTGGTCGCGCCAGAACCTGGAGAAATGAGGCGCTGAACAGATCGCGGCACGACTCCCTGGAGTGCTATATTCAGAGCCGGCCGCCTTCCCCCACCCGGGGGCGGCGGCCACCGACCCCGTCCCAAGTAGCGAGAGCGAGAGAGGAGACACCGACATGATCCGCAAGCGGTTGATCTGGGTGGTGGCGCCGTTGCTGCTCACCGTGATGTATGGCTGTCCGAAGAAGAAGCCGGCCACCAAGCCCGCCGACCTCAACGTCGAGACCACCACCGTGGCGCCCCCGTCCACTCCCACGACCGACGTGCAGGCGCCGCGTGACCAGACGCGGCAGGACCAGATGGAAGACCCGCTGCTGTCGCAGGACATGCAGATCGTCAACGACGAGCTGCGGCGGCGCGGTTTCAGCCCCGACGTCTATTTCGCCTATGACGAGTCCTCGCTCAGCGACGAGGCGCGCGGCAAGTTGTCGCGCAACGCCGACCTGCTCAAGGGCCTGCAGCGCCTGAACCTGACCATCGAGGGTCACTGCGACGAGCGCGGCACCAGCGAGTACAACCTCGCCCTGGGCGAGCGCCGCGCCAACGCGGTCAAGAGCTACCTGGCCTCGCTGGGCGTCGGCGACAACCGCATGCGCACCCTGAGCTACGGCTCCGAGCGCCCGGTCTGCACCGAGCACGAGGAGAGCTGCTGGTCGCAGAACCGTCGCGGCCACATGGTCATCACCGGCCGCGCCAACCAGGGTTAGCGGGGCTGGCGTCAGGTGTCCTCCTGCATGCCGCGTCACGCGGCCCGGCCGTGGTCCAACCGGGCCTCCCGCCTCGCCGCCGCCATCGTGGCCGTCGCCACCACCCTGGCGGCCGGCGGTTGCGTCGGCTCCTCGGACATCGAGGGTCTGCGTTCGCAGATCTCCGACGTCCAGCGCCAGGTCCTGCAGGTGCAGAAGCAGAGCTCGAGCAAGGAGGAGGTCCAGAGCCTGGAGGCCTCCTTCGGCAAGCAGATGGACTCGCTGCTCAAGACCGAAGCCGACATGCAGGTGAAGCTGCAGGACCTTTCGGGGCAGATCGAGGCGCTGCAGGCCAAGCTCGAGGACACCAACTACCGTCTGGCGCAGCTGTCGCAGCAGATCGCCGCCACCAATCAGGAGCTCAAGAGCTTCCACGCTGGCGGCGCCCCGCCGCTGCCGGCCGGCCCCGGCGGACCCGCCGACGGCGGTGGCGCCCCGCCGGCCGCCGACCGGGCGCCGGCACCGGATCGGCAACCGGCCGCCGATCGCTCAGGCGGCGGCGATCCGCAGACGCTCTACAACGCCGCCTACAACGACTATCTCAAGGGCAGCTACGACCTGGCGCTGCGCGGTTTCCAGCAGTACCTCGAGAGCTTCCCCAGCACCACCCTGGCGGCCAACGCGACCTACTGGATCGGCGAGTGTTACTACCGACTGCGCCGCTACCGCCAGGCGATCGAGCAGTACGATGCCGTGCTCAACCGCTACCCGCGCAGCGACAAGACGGCGAGCGCCCTGCTCAAGAAGGGCTACGCCCACCTCGAGCTGGGCGAGCGCTCCCAGGGCGTCGTGCAGCTGCAGCACGTGCTGCGTCAGTTCCCGACCAGCGACGAGGCCAACCTCGCCCGCCAGCGGTTGCGCGAGATCGGAGCCGACGGCCGCTGACGGCCGCTCCGGCGTCGTAGCCCGCCCCGTAGCGCGCGCCACCGTTCAGGACGTTCCCTCCTTGTCCTTCGCCTTGCCGCCCTTGGACTTGGGATAGGCGGCGGCATGTTCCGGGCCGGTGATCTGCACGAACCTGGCGACCGACGGAACGCCGTGGGAGTCGACGAGGAACAGCAGGTAGTAGCCGGGCGGGGCCAGGTTGCCGCGGGCCGGGGCCAGCACGTCGAGCGATCCGGCCTTGCGCACGAACGTCAGCTCCACCAGCCGCTGGTCCATGTCGAAGGCGTGGGTGACGGCGCCGGCACGGATCGCGACCACTGCCTGGATGTTGGGGGCGTCCGGCGTCCGCACCTTGAAGTGGGTGCGGTAGTGAGCGACGCGCGGCGCGCTGTCCAGGACCGGGCGCTTCGCCGGGCTGCCGTCGGCGTTGAACAGGTAGGGGGGCGAGTAGATCTCGATCTGCGGCACGTAGACGGTGCGCTCGGGATTACCGCCCATCGCCACCACCCGGCCATCCGGCAGCAGGAGGGTGTTCGAGTGGTAGAGCCGCGGGAACTCCATGGTGCCGGCTGAGCTGAAGCTGTTGGCAGCCGGGTCGTAGAGCTGCGCTCCTAGGACCGCAGTGGAGGGGTCCTCGTTGGTGGTCGAGCCGCCCGAGACCAGCACCTTGCCGTCGGGCAGGAGCGTGGCGTTCAGCTGCATCCGCGGCTGCGCCATGGGCGGTCCCGAGACCCAGACCGGTGAGGGCGCCGCGAGATCGATCAGCTCCGTGGTGGCGGTGGTGATCGGAGGGTCGTCGTCGTTGCCGCCGCCCAGGATCATCACCTTGGGTTTCCAGCCGCCTGCCTTGGTGAGCGGCAGCAGCACCGAGGTGCCGTAGTTGCGGGGGGTGCCGAGCACGGTGGTCGGCCCGGGGGGGACGGTGAAGCTCCGCGACGCGGGATCGTAGTACTGCGAGGTGGCGTTGGCGCCGTCCTCGAACACCCTGCCGTCCGGCAGCAGGTGCTCGCGCGGATAGAGCGGCACGCCGCCGAAGGCGGTACCGGCGGGGCTCCAGAACTGGCCGGTGCCGATCTCCACGGTCGGGTTGCCCGAGCCGACGTCGAGGCCGGAGTAGACGAGCACCTTGCCATCGCCGAGCACGGTGCCGGTCGGGTACCAGCGGCCGCCGCTCATCTTGCGGGTGTTGGTGAATTTTTCGGTCGCCGGGTCGAACTCGGCGGTGCGCGGCTCGCCGATCCAGGGACTGTCGTATCGGATGGTGCCGCCCAGGACCAGCGGCTTGCCGTCGGGAAGGACCACCATGCCGCTGCAGAACATGTCCCAGCTGATCGGAAACGTCCGCACGGTGAGGGTCGCGGGGTTCCAGACCGCCGCCAAGAGGGTGTGCTCGTTGGGGTCGTTGCCCGATCCGGAGATCACCAGCACCTTGCCGGTGTGCATCAGCGCCATGTGGACCGGGTTGATCGGCATGGTCTGGCCGAGCGTCTGCCACTGGCCGGTGGCGTGCGGATTCGCCTCGGCGACGCGCGCCTTGGTCCGCGAATGGGTCTCGGACGGCTCGATGAAGGGCAGCGGCGGTTGTGAATGCGCGGTCTGCGCCCGCGCCGCGGCGACCGCCAGAACCAGGGCAACGACCGCCAATGCTGTCAGCATGCTCTTGAGCCTGAGACCGCGCCCGAAACGGTTTGCTCTCATGGTCGGACCTCCTCCGCACCGCCTTTTTGCTTAGTTTGGTAGCAGATCATACTTTCACCAGCCACACGAAGCAAGGGGCGCGGTAGTGCTCTGGGCACTACCAGGGGCGCGTGTCGCTTGACCGGCTCGGCCACCAGATGATATAAACCGCCGTTCCGTCACGTCCTCGGTGTGACGACTCGAGCCGCAGGACATCACGACAAGGAGCACCCGCGAATGGCCAACACCAAGTCCGCAGAGAAGCGCATCCGCCAGAACGCCGCCGCGCGCGAGCGCAACCGGGGCACCCGCTCGCGGCTGCGCACCGCCATCAAGCGCCTGCGGGCGGCCATCGCCGCCGGTGACGCCCAGGCCGCCTCCGGCCTGCTGCCGGCCACCCTGAGCATCATCGACCGCACCGCCAAGAAGAAGGTGATTCAGACCAACACCGCTTCGCGCTACAAGTCCCGCCTCGCCTCCCAGGTCAACGCGCTGCCGTCCTGATCCGGCGGCCCCGTGCAGGCGGCGGCCGGCGAGGCGGCCGCCGGCAGCGCCTCAGAACCCTTCCAGCAGGTCGCTCACCAGCGTCTGGGCGAAGGCCTTCGCCGCCTGGTCGATGGCGCTGTACTCGAGGTCCACGAAAGCGTTGGTCGCGGTCAGCGGGAAGTTCTGGCGGAAGTTGTAGTTGTTGTTCTGCCAGATGACCTTGTCGTCGTCGATCCGCTTGAACACGATCGAAGCGGTCAGCGACAGCTCGTAGGCGGTCGCCCGGCCGGCGGTGTCGAAGGTCACCGGCGTGGCGCCGAATCCCACCACCGCGCCCGACAGCTCCGCGTCCGCCCCTTGACGGGAGTTGGTGAGGGTGAACCGCTGGCGCTTGACCATCTCGTCGCCGATCGCCAGCGTCACCGCCTGATCCACTCGCTGGTGCCCGGTCTTGTTCTCGATCGGCTTGAGGTACACGGTCTTGATGTCGGGGGGCAGCGCGTTGCCGCGTCCGACCAGGGCATAGCCGCAGCCGGCGAGGGCCAGCGCCGCCAGCGTCAGCACCAGCATCGCCGCCGGCAGCGAGATACGTTGGATGATTCGGGCTCTCATGCGGACCTCCGGGTTACCAGGTTGATCAAGCGGCCGGGCACCACCACCGCCTTGGCGACCTCCCTGCCGGCGAGGTGCTCCTGCACCTTGGCGCTGGCCAGGGCGGCGGCCCGCACCTCCTTGTCGGCGGCGTCGGCGTCCACTTCCACCCGGTCGCGCAGCTTGCCGTCGATCTGCACCACCAGGTGGATGCGCTCGCGGCGCAGCTTGGCTGCATCGTACTCCGGCCAGGAGGTATCGAGCAGAGTCTCGACGTAGCCGCGGCGCTCCCACAGCTCCTCGGTGACGTGCGGCGCCATCGGATGCAGCAGCTGCAGCAGCGTGTCGAAGGCCTCTTCGCAGCGCAGCCGCGAGGCGGTCTTGTCCTCGAGCGCCCGCGACAGAGAGTTGCCGAGCTCCATCAGCGCCGCCACCGCGGTGTTGAAATGGAAGCGCTCCATGCTGTGGGTGACGCGCTGGATCGCCGCGTGGCGATCGCGCTCGAGATCGGCGTCGGCCGGGGCGATGGCCGGCGCCTCGGCCAGCTTGTCGGCCATGCGCCAGATGCGCCCCAGGAACCGGTAGGCGCCGCTGACCGCCTCGTCGCTCCACTCGGCCTCCTTGTCGGGCGGACCGATGAACAGGGTGTAGACCCGTTCGGTGTCGGCTCCCATCGCGTCGATCAGCGCGTCGGGCGACACCGTGTTGCCGCGCGACTTCGACATCTTCTCCACCCGGCCCGAGCTCTCCGCAAAGCGGGTGATCATCCCCTGGTTGAAGAGGTTGGCGAACGGCTCCTCGAAATCCACCATGCCGAAATCGTGCAGCACGCGGCAGACGAAGCGCGCATACAGCAGGTGCAGGATGGCGTGCTCGATGCCGCCGATGTACTGGTCGACCGGTGCCCAGCGGTTGGCCACCGCGGGGTCGAACATCCGCGCGCCGTCGCGCGGCGCCAGGAAGCGCAGGTAGTACCAGGAGCTGTCGACGAAGGTGTCCATGGTGTCGGTCTCGCGCCGCGCCGCGCCGCCGCAGCGCGGGCAGCGCGCCTCGACGAACGCGGCGACGCGCGCCAGCGGGTTGCCCTCCCGCCCGGTGAACTCGACGTCGTAGGGCAGCTCGACCGGCAGCTGGTCGTCGGGCACCGGCACCACGCCGCAGCCCGCGCAGTAGAGCACCGGTATCGGCGTTCCCCAGTAGCGCTGGCGCGAGATCAGCCAGTCGCGCAGCCGGTAGACGACCTTGCCGCGCCCGAAGCCGCCGGCTTCGCACCAGGCGATCGCCCGCTGCACCGCCTCCGGCCCGTCGCGCAGACCGTCGAGCGGCGGCGAGTTGCGGATCACTCCCTGGTGCAGGATGGGTTCGGTCAGGCTGGCGGCGATCACCTCCTCCTCGGGGTGATAGACCAACCGCACCGGCAGCCCTTCCTGGCGCGCGAACGCCAGGTCGCGGGCATCGTGCGCCGGCACCGCCATGATGGCGCCGGCGCCGTAGTCGGGCAGCACGTAGTTGGCGAGCCAGATCGGGATCGGCTCGCCGGTGGCGGGGTTGACCGCGGTCCTGCCGGTGTCGCGGCCCTCCTTGGCGCTGCCCTCGCCCTCGCGCTCGATGCGGGGACTGTTGCGGACGCGGGCGATCCAGGACTCGATCTCCGCCTGCCGCGGGTCGCCGGCGACCAGGCGCGCGGCCAGCGGATGCTCCGGCGCCAGCACCAGGAAGGTGGCGCCGTGCAGGGTGTCCGGACGGGTGGTGAACACCGTCACCGCCTCGCCGAGCGCCGGGATGGCGAAGTCGATCTCCGCCCCTTCCGAGCGCCCGATCCAGTTGCGCTGCATCAGCTTGACCTTCTCCGGCCAGCCCGCGAGGCCGTCGAGGCCCGCCAGCAGGCGGTCGGCGTAGTCGGTGATGCGCAGGAACCACTGCTCGAGGTCGCGCTGCACCACCGCCGTGCCGCAACGCTCGCAGGCGCCCTCGACCACCTGCTCGTTGGCCAGCACCGTCTGGCAGCTCGGGCACCAGTTGACCGGCGCCTGCTTGCGGTAGGCCAGGCCGCGCTCGAGCATGCGCAGGAACAGCCACTGGTTCCAGCGGTAGTACTCCGGCGTGCAGGAGGCGATCTCCTTGCTCCAGTCGTAGAGGATGCCCCAGCGCCGGAACTGCTCCTTCATCACCTTGATGTTGCCGAACGTCCAATCGCGCGGATGCACGCGCCGCTGGATGGCGGCGTTCTCGGCGGGCAGGCCGAAAGCATCCCAGCCCATCGGGTTGAGCGCCCGCTTGCCGTGCATCCGCAGGTAGCGGAAGAGCGCGTCGCCCAGGATGTAGTTGCGGCCGTGCCCGACGTGGAGCCGGTCGCCCGACGGGTACGGGAACATCATCAGCATGTAGTACTTGCCCTCGGCGTGGCGCAGGTCCACCTCGGCCGCTCGCTGCTTCTCCCAGCGGTCCTGCCACTTGGCCTCCACGGTCTTCGGGTCGTACGGCATGCTCATCGCGCTCTCGCTTTCCGGTCGCTCGCTCGGCGGCGGCCGGCCGGCGCCGGCGCCACGATTATCCTCGAAACCGCGCGGCGCCCCGCGCTGTTCCCCGCTCTTCCCGGGGGGTCAGGTCATGCTGCCGGGGAAGCTGTGCTGCTTGAGCAGGCCGTCGAGCAGGCCGTTGACGAAGCGTCCCGACTGCTCCGAGCCGAACTTCTTCGCCAGCTCGATGGCCTCGTCGACCACCACCAGCTTGGGGGTCTCCTGCTCGTAGAGCATCTCGTAGATCGCCAGCCGCAGGATGTTGCGGTCCACCGCCGGCATCCGCTCGAGCCGCCAGTTGTCGGCCTGGCCGCGGATCATCGCGTCGATCTCCTCGCGGTGGTCGACGGTGCCGCGCACCAGCACCTGGGCATACTCGAAGGCATCCTCGACCCGGCGCCGCTGGCGGGCCAGGTCGCCGCCCAGGTACTCGGCGAGGTCGAAGCTGCCGAAGATGTGCGGCAGCGCGCTGCCGCCGAGATCGCTCTGGTAGAGCATCTGGACCGCCATCTCGCGCGCCGTGCGCCGCTTACCTGCCGTCATCCTGGTTGGGGATCGATCGCGCCAGCGGTTTTCAGGATCCGTTGCCGGAGAGGGAGGAGGGGTGGACCGCAGGGGGCGCCCCGCGGCGGCGGTCGGTCAGGCCCGTAGCCGGGCGAAGAGATCGGCCATCTCGAGCGCCGCCAGGGCGGCTTCCCAGCCCTTGTTGCCCGCCTTGCCGCCCGCTCTCTCCTCCGCCTGCTCGGTGGTGTCGCAAGTAAGCACTCCGTAGGCCACCGGCAGCCCGTGGCGCTCGGCGGCCCGGGCGATGCCGGCCGTGCACTCGCGCGCCAAGAATTCGAAGTGCGGAGTCTCGCCGCGGATCACCACGCCCAGGGCGATCAGACCGTCGAGTCCGCCCCGCCGCGGCGCCGTCTCCCGGGCGACCGTCGCCTCCGCGGCGGTCTCCTGGGCCGGCGTTTGCCGGGGTTCCCGCGGCTGCCGGGGCCCCTGGTGCTCCTCGGCCAGGACCGCCAGCGCCTGCGGTATCTCCCAGGCCCCCGGCACGGTGACCAGCACCACGTCCGCCGCCGCCACCCCGTGGCGCAGCAGGCAATCGGTGGCGCCGGCGATCAGCGCCTTGCCGATGCGCTGGTTGAACCGCGAGGCCACGATGCCGAAGCGGCGACCGGCTCCGGCCAGGTCTCCTCGCGTCTCCTCGATGCCTTTCATCCCGGGGTCCCGAAGGCGCCAGAGTATAGCGCGGCGGCGGCGTGGCGCGCCATCTGCCGCAGCCACAGGCCGTAGGTGGGCGCCAGCATCGCCTTGATCAGGGCGTCGGCCGCCAGGCCCGCCGCCGCCAGCATCATCAGCCGGATCTCCCGGCGGGTGAAGGGCCATGCCCGGCGGGCCAGCAACGGCCGCGAGAAGAGGGCGCCGAGCAACACGAACGCCAGCACCCGCAGCACCGACCAGGGGACCCAGGCGACGATGGCGCCGGCGACCGGATGGCCGCTGGTCGCCGCGAAGCTGCCGACGAAATCGCTCATCCAGCCGACCAGCGCCGCGCCCATCACCAGCCCCAGGTAGCCCCCGCTCGCCCAGGTGAGCAGCACGAAGATCGCCAGGTGCTCGAGGTGTATCGGCAGGAACTGGCGCCAGTCGTTCTCAGGCGCGACGCCGGTCGCCACCCACCCGAACATCTCCTGGCGGTAGGGCTCGCCGTGGAGGATGCCGGCGGCGGCGGCCGCGGGCCACAGCTCGGCCAGCACGATCACTCCCAGGCTGAGCAGCGCCGCCCACGACGTCGCCAGCCGCCATGCCGCCGCGTGGTCGCCGCGCCGCACCCGCGCCGCGAAGGCGGGATAGACGGTGAGCGGCGCCAGCAGCGGCAGCGCCCAGCGGCCGCCGGCCGGGATCGCCGCGAGCAGCGGCAGCAGCGGCGTCAGCGCCAGCCACAGCCAATCCCGCCGCCCGTCCAGGCCGCTCACAGGGCGCCTCGCGCCGGGCCCAGGTGGATCTCCTCGTAGAGCGCCCGCGGATCGGCGTCGAGGGCGCCGCCGAGCGCGCGCGCCACCTCGGCCGCCGGCACCATCAGGCCGCGTTCCCAGGTGCCCGGGATGCCGTCCCAGATCGGCGTGTCGGTCGCGCCGGGATAGATCGCGGTCAGGCGCACGCCGCTGCCGGCGAGCTCCTCGCGCAGCGCCGCGAGCATGCCGGCGAGCCCCCACTTGCTGGCGCAGTAGGCGGCCCAGCCGGGAAAGCCGCGCCGCGCAGCGACCGACAGGACGGCGAAGATCCAGCCCCTGCCGCGCCGCCGCATCGCCGGCAGCAGCGCCCGCAGCAGCAGGAAGGCGCCGGTCAGGTTGGTGTCGAGGGTGGCGGCGAAGGCCTCCGGCGACAGCTCCACGAACGGCCGGATATGGGCGGTGCCGGCTGCCGGCACCACCAGCTCGGCGGCTCCCCACCGCTCGTCGATCGCCGCGGCGGCGCGCTCGACCGCCGCCGCCTCGCGCACGTCGCAGGAGAGGGCCAGGCCGCCGGGCGACCCGAGCAGGCCGGCATCGGCCAGGGTCGCTTCGAGCGGCGCCGCGCGACGGCCGATGAGGGCCAGGGCGAAGCCCCGGCGGCCGAGCTCGAGGGCGATCTCGCGCCCGATGCCGGAGCCGCCGCCGCTCACCACCGCCACGCCCTTGGCGGCGACCTCACCGCCGGGCGGCTCGCCGCTGTCCTCCGGCGGCCCTTTGCCGCCCACCGCCTGATCGTCGCTCATGGCACCCTCCGCGAGCCCGCTCTCGCGGCGGATCATACCGGCCGCCCCGCCGCCCGCAAACGTTGCGCGATCCGCGGCCTGGATTCCGTCTTGATGAATAGGGGGCGCCACCGGCGGACCCATCCGAGGTAAAAAGTGAGTAGAATTCAGCCATGGCCGAACCTCTTTCCCAGCGCCTCACCTACGACGACCTGCTGCAAATGCCGGACGACGGCCCGCGGTACGAGCTGATCGACGGCGAGGCCTACATCATCCCCGGCCCCGACGCCAGGCACCAGACCGCGCTGCTGCAGCTTGCGATCCAGCTGCAGAATGCGATCCGCGACCGCTCGCGAGTCTTCGTCGCGCCGTTCGACGTGGTGCTCGCCATGGACACGGTGCTGCAACCCGACGTGCTGCTGCTGGTCCCGGCCTCGCTGTCGCGGATCAAGCGGAGCCTCTATGGTCCGCCGGATCTGGTGGTCGAGCTGCTCTCCCCCACGAGCGTCAGACGTGACCGCGGCATCAAGCGCACCACCTACGCCCGCTTCGGCGTCGGCGAGTACTGGCTGGTGGACCTCAAAAAGCAGGCGATCGAGGTCTATCGCCTGGTGGCGGGCACCCCGCCGTCCTACCGCCTGGAAGGCATTCACCTCCCCGGCGACCACCTCACCACTCCGCTGCTGCCCGCCCTCGCCCTGGACCCCGCGACGCTGTTCCCCGATCTCTCCTGACGAGGCTCGCACCTCCGCCCCACCCCTTTTGCCGCAACTTGACGTAAACTACGTCTCGGAGCGGCAAAAGCACCCCCCGACCCCGCGGCTGGCCCCGTGGCCGCCCGCCCCCATGGAGACCTCGATGGCTCCGATCACCCCGCGCGAAGACCCCGGCCGCCAGCCCGGCCCTCCGGACTACGACGCCGACTTCGTGATCGTCGGCTCCGGCTTCGGCGGCAGCGTCTCGGCGTTGCGCCTGGCCGAGAAGGGCTACCGCGTGATCGTGCTCGAGGCCGGCAAGCGGTGGCGGACCGAAGACTTCCCGCGCACCAACTGGAACCTGCGCAAGTTCCTCTGGCTGCCCAGCCTCTTCTGCTACGGCATCCAGCGCCTGACCCTGCTGCGCGACGTGCTGGTGCTCTCCGGCGCCGGCGTCGGCGGCGGCTCGCTGGTCTATGCCAACACCCTGCTCGAGCCCGGCGAGGAGGCTTTCCACCGCGGCACCTGGCCGCGCGGCGTCGACTGGCGGCAGGTGCTGGCGCCGCACTACGCCACCGCCCGCCGCATCCTCGGCGTCACCACCACTCCCCGGCTGTGGGAGGGCGACCGCCAGCTCCTCGAGTTCGCGCGCAGCCTGGGCAAGGAGGACAGCTTCCAGCCGACCGAGGTGGCGGTGCTCTTCGCTCGCCAGGGCGAGCGCCCCGGCGAAGCGGTCGGCGATCCCTTCTTCGGCGGCGAGGGCCCAGCGCGCCAGACCTGCATCTATTGCGGCGGCTGCATGGTGGGCTGCCGGCACCACGCCAAGAACACGCTGGACAAGAACTACCTCTACTTCGCCGAGCGGCTGGGCGCCGAGGTGCGCCCGGAGACCCTGGTGACCGGCCTGCGCGAGGACGGACGTGGCGGCTATCTCATCGCCACCCGCCGCTCGACCGCGCCGCTTCCCGGCTGGCTCGGCGGCCGGCGCGCCACCCGCACCCTGAGCGCCCGCGGCGTGGTGCTCGCCGCCGGCGCGCTCGGCACCGTCAACCTGCTCCTCGCCTGCCGCGAGGCCGGCACGCTGCCGCGGCTCTCGCCGGCGCTCGGCAGCTACGTGCGCACCAACAGCGAGGTGCTCTGCGGCGCCACCGCCAGGAGCGGCGCCCGCGATTTCTCCGAGGGCATCGCCATCGCCTCCGGCTTCCATCCGGCCGCCGACACCTACATGGAGGTGGTGCGCTACCCCCGCGGCTCCGACGCCATGAGCTTCCTCGGCACCCTGCTGATCGACGGCGGCAGCCGCCTCGGCAGGCCGCTGCGCTGGGCCGCCTCCTGCCTGCGCCATCCGCTCGATTTCCTCCGCACCCTCAATCCGTTCGGCTGGGCCAAGCGCTCGACGATCATCCTGGTGATGCAATCGCTCGACAACTCGCTGCGCCTGGTGCGGCGCCGGCGCTGGACCTGGCCGTTCGCCAAGCACCTGACCAGCCGCCGCGATCCCGGCCAGCCGCCGATCCCGAGCTACATCCCGGTCGCCAACCAGGCGGCCCGCTTCCTGGCCGGCCGGATCGACGCCTTCCCTTCCAGCTCGATCAACGAGGTGGTGGCCAACGTCCCCACCACCGCCCACATCCTGGGCGGCGCCGCCATGGCCTCCTCGCCCGCCGACGGCGTCATCGACGACCGCAACCGCGTCTACGGCTACGACCGCCTCTACGTGGTGGACGGCTCGATGATCCCCGGCAACCTCGGCGTCAACCCCAGCCTGACGATCACCGCCATGGCCGAGCACGCCATGAGCCACATCCCCGCCAAGCAACCGCACCTGCTGCCGCTGCCCGCGGCCATGCGCGCCGCCGCGCCGGCCCCGGCCGCCGCGCCGGTCCCGACGGCTGCTCCAATCCCGGACGCCGTGCCGATCCCGGCCGCCCCGCCGCTCGCACCGCTCTCCGCCTCCTGACCCGGCGACGGCTCTATCCCTTTGAGCCGCAAGGAGGTCCGCGGTACACTCACGGCCACGACGCCAGGACCCCCCGGCGGCCCGCGGGCCGCGCTCCACAGTCGAGGACCGATCCCATGAAGATCCCGTCGCTCATCCTCAAGCAGATGTACAACTTCGGCAGCCTGCAGAACTCACCCGAGGGCGTCCGCTTCAGCCTCAAGAACCGCCTCGCCGACGCCAACCTGACCAACCTCTCGGAGGTCCGCATCAACGGCCAGCGGGTGCCGCTCGAGAATCTGACCTTCGTCTTCGACGACGGCCCGGAGCTCGCAGCCTCGGCCGTGCGCCCGGACAACGTGCTCGCCTTCCCGCTGCGCCGCGTGGTGCGCATCCGTGCCCGCATCGAGCCGCTGGCCCGGGGCACCCACGAGATCGCGCTCGCCTTCGAGGCCAGCCCTTTCGGCGCGCTCGCCTTCAAGGTCACCGACGCCATCGCCGACGAGGCGCCGGCGCGCGCCGCGGTGCCCTACGACAAGGAGCACAACCACTCGCCGGAGATCATCGCCCAGCGGCAGAAGTTCATCGAGCGCTACACCGGCGTCAAGTTCGAGCACATCGACAAATATTCTTTCGATCCCGCCATCACCCGTGGCAACATCGAGAACTTCACCGGCGTCGCCCAGGTGCCCATCGGCTTCGCCGGACCGTTGCGGGTCAACGGCGAGCATGCCGACGGCGAGTTCCTGATCCCGCTCGCCACCACCGAGGGCACGCTCGTCGCCTCCTACAACCGCGGCATGAAGGTGCTCAACCTGTCCGGCGGCGTCCTCTGCACGGTGGTCGGCGACGCCATGCAGCGCGCGCCGGTGTTCGTCTTCGACAACGCGCGCCACGCCCGCGACTTCGCCGCCTGGGTGGACGAGCGCCTGCCGGAGATCCGCGCCGAGGCCGAGGCCACCTCGAGCGTCGCCAAGCTGACCTACGTCGACAAGTACCTGTCGAACAAGCTGGTCTTCCTGCGCTTCAACTACACCACCGGCGACGCCGCCGGCCAGAACATGGTGGGCCGCGCCACCTTCGCCGCCTGCAGCTGGATGCTCGAGAACGCCGCCAACATCCGCCATTTCTACCTCGAGTCGAACTTCGCGACCGACAAGAAGGCGTCGCAGATCAACATCATGCGCACCCGCGGCAAGCGCGTCACCGCCGAGGCCACCATCCCCCGCGACGTGCTGCTGCAACACATGCGGGTCGATCCGGAGACGGTGCACTACCACGCCAACATCGCCAACGTCGGCGCCTTCCTCTCCGGGGCCAACAACAACGGCTGCCACTCCCCCAACGGCATCACCGCAATGTTCATCGCCACCGGCCAGGACGTCGCCAACGTCGCGGAGTCCTCGGCCGGAGTGGTCTACACCGAGGTGTCGCCGGGCGGCGACCTCTACATCTCGATCACCATCCCGTCGCTGATCGTCGCCACCCACGGCGGCGGCACCGCCCTCGCCACCCAGCGCGAATGTTTGGGCATCCTGGGCTGCACCGGCAGGGGCAAGGTGAACAAGTTCGCCGAGATCATCGCCGGCGTGGTGCTGGCCGGCGAGATCTCGCTGGCCGCCGCCATCTCCTCGCTCGACTGGGTGTCGAGCCACGAGAAGTACGGCCGCAACCGGTAGCGCCGAGGGAGACGCCCGGCAACGCCCGCGGACACCCGGAGCACCCGAGACGCCGGAGGACATCTGGCCGCCGTGCCGCATCCCGACGCCGAGCCCACCGCGGCGCCAGCCGCCGGTGCGGTTCCGGCCCCTGCCGGCGCGCCGCCTTCCATCCAGCTCCCGGATTCGTCCCCTGCCGCGGTGCGGATCCTCGCGCCGGCTCCGCATCCGACCTCGGATCCGGTTCTGATGCCGGTTCCTGGCCCGCCAGAGGACCCGGCCCCTGCCGCCGCGGGGTCACCCTCGTCGCCGGCCGGCGACGATCCGATGCCCGGCTACGAGATCCTGCCGGACGTGCCGCCGGAGGGGCTGGTGCGGCGCTTCTTCGTCATCCAGCGCCACCTCGTCGGCCTGACCTTCGGCGGCCTCAGCGCCTACGTGCGCGACCGGCAGGCGCCGGCGGCGAAACGCCATCGCCTGCTCCTCGGGCTCGCGGCGCTGCTGGCCTGGCTGACCCGGCCGTTCGTCGATCGCAGCCTCGTCGACCGCCCCTTCCCGGTGCAGCTGCGCCGGCGCCTGGAGATGCTCGGCCCCACCTACATCAAGCTCGGGCAGGTGCTGGCACTGCGCCAGGACCTGCTGCCGCCGGCGATCACCGAAGAGCTCAAGAACCTGCTCGACCGGCTGCCGGTGGTGCCCATGCCGCGCTACCTGGGCCTGATCGTCAAGGACACCGGGCGGCCGATCGCCGAGATGTATTCCTGGGTCGATCCGCAGCCGACTGGTTCGGCGTCGATCGCGCAGATCCACCGCGCCACGACGGTCGAGGGCGACTCGGTGATCATCAAGGCGGTCAAGCCGGGGATCCGCGAGACGCTGTCCCGCGACGCCGTGCTGCTCAACCTGCTCGGCCGGGTGTTGCAGAGGCTGCTGCCGCGCTACCAGCCGAAGCGGGTGATCGCCGAGTTCGTCGAGTACACGCGGCGCGAGGTCGACCTGCGGCGGGAAGCCGACAACGCCGAGACCTTCGCCGCCAACTTCCACGACCTCGCCGGCGTGCACTTCCCGCGCATCTACCGCCGCTACAGCAGCCAGGGCGTGCTGTGCATGGAGTTCCTCGACGGCTTCAAGCCGACCTCGCCGGAGGCGCTGGCGATGTCCGCGGAGGACCGCGACACCCTGGTGGACCTCGGCGCGGCGGCGATCATCCGCATGCTGTTCAAGGACGGCTTCTTCCATGCCGACCTGCATCCCGGCAACCTGCTGGTGCTGCCTGGTCCGCGGGTCGGCTTCATCGACCTCGGCATGGTCGGGCGCTTCGACCAGGGCCTGCGCCGCACGCTGCTCAACTACTACTACGCGCTGGTGATGGGCGACGCCGAGGGCGCCGCCCGCTACCTCGGCAACGTCGCCCAGCCGGGGCCGGGCGCCGATCCGGTGGGGTTCCGGCGCGAGGTGACCGAGATCCTGCAGCGCTGGAACCGGGCCGCCAACTTCCGCGACTTCTCGCTGGCGCAGCTGATCCTCTATTCGGTCAACCTCGGCGCCCAGCACCGCATGTACTTCCCGGTCGAGATGGTGCTGATGGTCAAGGCGCTGGTCACCTTCGAAGGCGTCGGCCAGATCCTCAAGCCCGGCCTCGACGTGGCGGCGGTCTCGCAGACCCACGCCAGGAAGATCTTCCTCGACCAGTTCAACCCGCTGAACCTCGCCCGCGAAGGCATGCAGGCCCTGCCCGAGCTGCTCGAAGCGGTGAGCAAGGCGCCGGCGCTGATCACCGAAGGGCTGCGCCTGCTCGAGCAGACGGCGCGCCGCGCCCCTGAGAACCCGTTCGCCGGCCTGCGCGGCACCATCTTCGGCGGCTTCTGCCTGCTGGCGGGGGCGGTGCTGGCCGGCGCCCACGGTCCCTGGCCGATCTGGCTGGGGCTGTTCCTGCTCGGCGGCGCGGTGGCACTCCACCGCAAATAAGCAGCACCCCTGGTAGTGTCCAGGACACTACCTCAGCCTGCGGGCGGGCTCTCGCCCGGCGTCCTCTGCAGAGGTCGCCCTGAGCCGGCGCGCCGCTATTGCGGCGCTCTCCCGCGTCTCGAGCACTGTCGGCTAAAGCATTAATCCACAATAAGTTGGAGAGATTGCACCAGCTTTTCCCGCGCTCCCGCCGCTGCTGGCGCGGGCATCAGGCACGATCTTTGATACAGGACTCTGTCGAAGGCAGTCTCGAGCGGCCGATGCCGCGCCAACACTCTCTCAAACCTGCAAGCTTGTACTCGACTTCGAGGTGAGAACCATGAACGCTAAACATGTCGCGCTGGCCGGGCTGTTGACTCTTGCCGGCAGCGCTTGCGCCGTCTTCGCCCAGGCTCCCGGCGCCCCGCCGGCGGACGCCTACCAGCAGCCGGATGCTTACGCACAGCCGGACCCCTCTGCGCCCCAGGCGCAGTATCCCAATGCGCCCCAGGCGCAGGATCCGAACGCCGCCCAGGCACCGGACCCCGCCGCCGAGCCGCCGGTTCAATACGCCGCGGCGCAGCCGCCGGACTATCCCCAGCCTCCCGACCAGACCGCGCCGGGCGGCCCGGTCGACGTCTCGTTCTTCTATGACCAGCTCGCGCCCTATGGACACTGGATCCAGAGCCCGTCCAACGGCTGGGTCTGGCTGCCCTACGGGACCGCCGCCTCCTGGCGCCCCTACGCTCTCGGCCACTGGGTGATGACCGACTACGGCTGGACCTGGGTGTCCGACGAGCCGTTCGGCTGGGCCACCTACCACTATGGCCGCTGGACCTACGACCAGGACTATGGCTGGGAATGGATCCCCGGCTACGAGTGGGGTCCGGCATGGGTCGCCTGGCGCAATGGCGGCGGCTACATCGGCTGGGCGCCGCTGCCGCCCCAGGCCCAGTTCCGCGCCGGCATCGGCATCGACTTCGCCGGCATCAACCTCGACGTGCTGCTCGGCCCGACGCAGTTCTGCTTCGTTCCCGAGCGCTCGTTCCTGGCGGCGAACGTGATCACCTACGTCGAGCCGCCGGCGCGCAACGTGACCATCATCCATAACACGACCAACTTCACCAAGTACACCGTGGTCAACAACCGCGTCGTCAACCAGGGCATCGCCGAGCAGCACGTCGCGCAGGTCACCGGCCAGCGGGTGCCACACCTGCAGGTGACGACGGTCAAGTCCGGCGCGGCGCCCCGCTCCGCCCAGGTGCGCGGCAACCAGCTGACGGTCTTCCAGCCGACGATCGTCAAGAAGGCCACCCCGCCGCCCCCGCCGCCGCAGCGCGCCCGCGCCGCCGGCGCCGACCTGCAGCGGCAGCACCAGCAGGAGACCCAGGCCCTGCAAGCGCAGCAGGCCAAGGAACGCACCCAGTTGCAGCAGATCCACCAGCGCGAGGCGCAGGGCAGCGCTGCCAACCGGGGCGCCGCTCCCGCCAACTCGTCCAAGCCCGTGACTCCCTCGAATCCATCGAATCCCTCGAATCCCTCAAACACCGCGGGGCAGGCGCGCAACACCCCCGCCGCAAACAGTCAGGAGCTGGCGCAGCGCCATGCGACCGAGGTCCAGTCGCAGCAGCAGCAGCACCAGCGCGAGCAGCAGCAGCTCGAGGCGCGTCACCAGGCCGAGGCCAAGGCGGCGCAGCATCAGCCGCCGCCGAGCCAGCAGCGCAAGCCCCAGCCGGCGCCGGAAAAGAAGCCCGAGCCGAAGCGCCCCGAAGGCACCCCGCCCCCCGGCCGCTGAGGGCCATCGCTCACAGCGCACCTTTCCTCGCTCCCGCTTCCGCCATGCGCGGAGGCGGGAGCCATTCGCCCTGGCCGCCGCTCTGGCGCCGGGGGAAGCGCCATGACCCAGGCAGCCACCGCGCATCGCCCCTTCAACATGGCGCCATAGGTGTTACAATTCGACCGCTGTCTTAAACGTACACCACTCGCAGGTACACTGACGCAGGTACACCCTGGCAGGTCGCCGACCGCGCGTTTCCATGCCTTGCTCCGCCTGCCCCGACCCCCAGCTCGAGGAGGTGCCGGATGTGGACCACGAGAGGATCGCTCCGTCCGTCATGGCTGGCCGCCCTGCTGGCGGCCGCCGTCGCCACCGCCGCCGTGGCGCAGACCACCACCGGCGCCATCGAAGGGCGCGTCGCCGGCCCTGACAGCGGCGTCATGCCCGGTGTGACCGTCACCGCCACCGGCGCCCTGCCCGGCAGCCGCGTCGCGGTCACCGACGGCTTCGGCATTTATCACCTCTCGCTGCTGCCCCCCGGCACCTACCAGGTGCGCGTCGAGCTCGCGGGCTTCGCGCCGCAGAACAGCACCGCCATCGTCTCGGTCGTGGCCACCACCCGCCTCGACTTCCGGCTCAGCCCAGCGGTCTCCGAGCAGGTCACCGTCCGCGCCGAGGCGCCGCGCATCGACCCCACCTCCGTCGAGGTCTCCGACACCGTCGACGCCAAGGTCTTCGAGAGCCTGCCGCTGTCGCGCGACTACACCGCGGTGGCGCTGCTCGAGCCCGGCGTCAGCCTGGACAACAACAACGCGCTCTCGGTCTTCGGCGCCACCAGCCTCGAGAACCAGTACCTGATCGACGGCGTCGACGTGACCGGCATCCGCCTCGGCGCCGAGGCCAAGGTCATCCCCGAGCAGTTCCTGCAGCAGGTCGAGATCAAGACCGCCGACTACCCCGCCGAGTTCGGCCGCGCCCTCGGCGGCGTCATCAACGCCATCACTCCCTCGGGCGGCAACACCTACCACGGCAAGGCCTACGGCTATTTCGACAATCAGGACCTTGAGGCCAAGGCCAAGCCCGGCGTGGTCGGCGGCAACTTCGCCGGCTTCGGCAATCAGGACTACGGCGCCGGCCTGGGCGGCTACCTCGTCAAGGACCGCCTCTGGTTCTTCGGCGTCTACGACCGCACCGAGGCCACCCGCGACACCACCCTGGTGACCGGCTCGGGCAGCCCGTTCGACGGCTCCACCTTCCGCAGCGAGGACCAGTCGCAGAACCTGTTCGCCGGCAAGCTCACCTGGACCCCCACCAGCCAGGTGGACGTGGTCGGCTCGGTGATCGGCGATCCTTCCACCAACAACGCCCAGCTGATCCAGGACGGCCCGCCGGCGAGCCGCATGATCACCATCTCCACCGGCCGCCCCGACCTGTCGGTGATCGCCAACGGCGTCACCGACCAGTTCCTGGCCGAGGTCGGGTTCTTCGACCACCGCGAGCTCAACCAGGTATCGCCGGTCTTCAACCCGCCGTTCCTGACCGGCGACCCGTCGCAGGTGCCGACGCTCAACCTCGCCACCTGCAACCTGCCCGGCTGCTACACCGGCGCGCCGTGGGTGTTCATCCCGCTGCCCGGCGCCACGCCGCTGATCGACGAAAGCTATCAGCGCCAGGAGATCAAGGGCACGATCACCGGCTTCCTGGGACCCAACCAGATGAAGATCGGCGCCGACTTCGCGGCCATCTCCGGCACCGTCACCCACGCCATCCCGGGCGGCTACAACCGCATCGTCAGCGCGCTCGCCAACGGCCAGCTGCTCTACACCCAGAGCTGGTTCGGCGATTCCTCCGGGCAGTTCGGCGAGGACCACGTGGTGCCCTCGGCCACCGGCAACCCCAAGACCGACAACCTGGCCTTCTTCGCCCAGGACACCTGGGCGGCGCTGCCCAACCTGACGATCAACGCCGGCGTGCGCTACGACCAGTACAAGCTCGACGATGCGGTCACCGGCGCCACCGTCGCCAAGCTCACCGGCAACTTCGTGCCGCGGGTCGGCATCACCTGGGACCCCGAGTCCAACGGCCTGTCGAAGGTCAGCCTCGCCTACGGCCGCTTCACCGAGGCCATCCCGCTCGACATCCAGGCGGGAGCCTTCCACGGCACCAACCTGAGCATCACCGACCTCGCCGGCTTCACCTTCGACTGCGGTCCCACCTCGATCAGCTGCCAGAGCTTCCCCAACACCATCACCGAGCCGGCGGACCCGAAGCTGGCGCCGCCGCTCGAGGAGCAGTTCAACCTCGGCTACGAGCGCCGGCTGAGCTCGGAGCTCACCGTCGGCATCCGCGGCGTGTACTCGAACCTGCTGCGGGCGGTCGAGGACCGCTGCGACCTGCAGGGCAACGACGCCGCCTTCGGCCTGACCTCCAACGGCTGCGTGCTGATGAACCCGGGCCTGAGCCCGTGGGGCCTGGGCAACTTCAGCAACGTCGCCCTGCCCGCCGGCCTCGCCGGGCCCATCCTCTGCACCAACGGCCTGAACCCCAGCGAGGGCCGGGCCAGCGAGGCCTGCGAGCCGCTGCCCAAGGCGCGCCGCACCTACAAGGGCGTGCTGCTCACCGCCCAGGACCGCTTCTCGCCGCGCACCTACCTGATCGCCTCCTATTCCTATTCGCAGCTGCGCGGCAACTACGACGGCAGCTTCAACGAGCTCGGCGAGGCCGATCCCCACGGCAACTTCGACTTCGACTACCCGCAGCTGACCCAGAACGCCTTCGGCAAGCTCGCCAACGACCGGCCCAACCAGGCCAAGCTCACCGGCTTCTACACCTTCGGCTTCGGCCTCACCGCCGGCGTCAACGCCTACTTTCGCAGCGGCATCCCGATCGACGACCTCGGCTCCTTCGCCCTGGTCAACGGCACGCCGGTGCCGCTGTTCCTGGCACCGCGCGGCAGCCTGGGGCGCACGCCGGCCGACTGGGACATGGACCTGCACCTCGACTACCCCTACGCCGCCGGCCCGGTCCGCATCGACTTCATCCTCGACCTCTTCCGGGTGTTCAACCACCAGACCGTGCTGCGGGTCAATCCGTTCTTCAACGAGGACGGCTTCCAGTCCGACAACGTCATCCAGACCAACCCGACCTTCCTCCAGCCGATCCTGCGCAGCGATCCGCGGCTGTTGCGCTTCGGGATGACGGTAGCGTTCTGAGCGACGCCGAGAGCCAGCCGCCGGCAGTCCTCGGCCGCCCACGCCGGCGGCGGCGGCCGTGGAAGCGCTACCTCTTCAGCTTCCTGGGGGTGGTCGCGGCGGTCGCCATCGCCACCGGCATCGTCGCCTGGCGGCGCCGCGCCGTGCCGGTGACCCTGGCGCCGGTGGTGCGCGGCGACCTGCTGGTGCGCGTGCTCTGCGACGGCCGCCTCGAGCCGCCCGCCGGCGGCGAGCTCCGCGCCGCCGACGGCGGCACGGTGGCGGCGATCGCCGTCCACGAGGGCGACCGGGTGCGCCGCGGCCAGCTGCTGCTGCGCCTGTTCAACCCCGACCTCGAGGCGCGCGCCCGCGACGCCCGCTCCGAGGTGCGCCAGCTGCAATCGGACGCCGCCGCCGCGGCTGCCGAGCTCGACCGCGAGCGGCGCGAGGCGGCCTGGCGCGAACAGCAGGTGGCCGGCGACCGCCGCCTGGTCGCCCAGGGGGCCATCCCCCGCGCCACCCTCGACGCCGACCAGCTGGCCTGGCAGCAGGCGCTCGACCGGGTGCGCGATGCCGAGGCCCGGCTCGATTCCCTGCGCCGCTCGCCCGCGACCGCCACCGCGGGCGCGCCGGCCGGGGCTCCCGGCAGCAGGCCCACGGCCGACTCCGCCGCCCGCCCCGGCGGCGGCTCGCGCCTGGCGCTGGCCGACTCCGCCGCCACCGAGCTCGATCGCCGGCTGCTGGCGCTCGCGGTGAGCGCACCTTTCGACGGCACGGTCTACGGCCTGCCGCGGGCGGCCGGCGAGCCGGTGCAGGCCGGCCAGCTGGTGGCGAGCGTCACCGATCCCGACCGGCCGCACGTGCGCTGCCGCGTCGATCAGCCGGACCTGCCGCGCGTCGCTCCTGGCCAGCGGCTGATCGTCACCTTCAACGGCCTGCCCGATCGCCAGTGGGACGGCACCGTGGAGCGCGTCGGCACCGGCCTGCGCGAAGCCGGCGGCCGGGAGGTCGGCGAGATCGTCGGCGAGCTTTCCGATCCGGTGCACACCCTGCCGGCCAACGCCGCCATCGACGTGGAGGTGGTGGTGGCCCAGAAGCGCGGCGTCCTCAGCATCCCGCGCTCGGCGCTGCGCCGGGAGGCCGATCAGGGCGACCTCGAGCAGGCCGCCGGAGATTCGCCGCCCGGGGCTCCCGGGGCCACCGCGGCCCAGGCGACGCCCGCGGCCCAGGCACCGCCGGGCGCCGGCGGCGCGCGGCGCTACGTCTACGTCGTCAGCCGCCACCACGCCCATCGCCGCGACGTCGCCGTCGGGCTGATCGGCCTGGCGACGGTGGAGGTGCTGAGCGGCCTGCAGGAGGGCGAACGGGTCGTCGCCGAGGGCCCGCCGGCGCTGGAAGAGGACGCTCGTGTCGTCGAAGCGAAGCCGGCTCGTTGAGTGGTGGCCGCGCGCCGAGGTGATCGAGAGCGCGATCCAGCGCTTCTACACCCACCCGCTGCAGACCTGGCTCACCCTGGTCGGCCTGTTCGTCGGCACCGCCGCCATCATCCTGGTGGTGGCGCTCGGCCTGACCGGCCGCAGCTTCGTGATGTCGCAGATCGAGGGCGTCGGCTCCCACCTGCTGTGGGCCGACTACCTGGGCACCGCCAGCGCCGGTGCCGCGCGCAAGCTCGACGACCAAATCCGCGACACCGACGCCGTCGCGGTCGCCGAGCGGCGCGACCTCTTCGCCGGCGTCACGCCGCTGGTGATCCTGCACGGCGAGGTGGCGGTGCAGGCCCGCAGCGCCACCCTGACCGTGCTCGGCACCAGCGCCAACTACCCGCTGGTGCGCAAGAACGTGCGGGTGCTGCGGGGCCGCTTCCTGGACGAGGACGACGTCTCGGCGCAGGCCAAGGTCTGCGTCGTCAGCCGTCACCTCTACGACCAGCTGTGGCCGGGCGACGACGAGCTCGCCGGCAAGACCGTCCGCGCCCTGGGCCTCACCTTCGCGGTGATCGGCGAGTTCGAGGAGCCGGTCGACACCCTCGGCCAGGGCGACGTCACCCCGGACACCATCTTCATCCCGATCACCACCAGCTGGTTCTTCACTCCGGCCCATCGCATCGACACGCTGTTCGCCCAGGTCCACGATTTCGACGTGATGCCGCTCGCGGTCTCGACCGTCGAGGAGATCCTGCGCGAGCGCCACCATCCCGGCTCGCAGTACGAGGTGCAGAGCATGCGGGCGGTGGTGCGCGTCGCCAACCAGATCTCGGTCGGCCTGCTGGTGGTGTTCATCCTGGTGGCAGCGGTGTCGGTGGTGGTCGGCGGCGTCGGCATCATGAACATCCTGCTCTCCTCGGTCGAGCAGCGCACCCGCGAGATCGGCCTGCGGATGTCGGTTGGCGCCCGCCGCCGCGACATCCTGCAGCAGTTCCTGTTCGAGGCGCTGGTGCTCGGCTCGGTGGGCTCGCTGCTCGGGGTGATGGGCGGGCTCGCCCTGCCGCTCGCCGCCCAGCTGCTGGTCCACACCATCAAGGTCCAGGTTTCCGCCACGGCGACGGTGCTCGCCTTCGTCTTCTCCTGCGGCGTCACGGTGCTGTTCGGCCTGGTCCCGGCCCGCCGCGCCGCCAACATGAACCCCGTGGAGGCGCTGCGACATGAATAGAAAGGTTTTCTCTGCGCTGCTGCTGGCGCTCGCCGGAACCGCCGCCTTCGGCCAGCCCCCGCAACCGCCGCCGGATGCCGTCGCTCCCCAGGGCTCCTCCATCCCCGCCGACCTCTCCCTCGGCCGCGCCGCCGAGCTGGCGCTCGCCAACTCGCCGGAGGTCGCCGCGGCGGCCGCCGCGGCGCAGGTCGAGAATGCCGGTGCCCAGCTGGCCGCGGACGCCTTTCGCCCCGGGGCCGAGGTCAGCTCGACCCCCGGCGTCGGCCGCGGCCTGCCGGTCGCGGTCGCCGGCAGAGTGCCGGCGGTGGTGAGCGTCGACCTCCATCAGAGCCTGTACAACAACCAGCAGCGCTCCCAGGGATTGCAGGCGCGCGCCCGGACCGCCACCGCGCGGGCCGCCTATCAGCGGGCACGGGTGCAGGTGGCGCGGGAGATCGCCGACCTCTACGCGCGCTGCTGGACCGGCCAGCAGCTGCTGGCGGGCGCCGAGCGCCGCCTCGCCGCCTACGAGTCGATGTCCCGCCGCGCCGCCGAGCTCCACGCCGAGTCCCGGGTCACCGACCTCGATCTGGCGCAGGCGCGGCTGCGCGAGGCCAAGGCGCGGCTGCGCCGCATGGAGATCGCCGCCGCCCGCGACGTCGATCTCTGGGAGCTCCGGCGCCGCCTCGGCCTGGACACCAGCGCCCCGCTGACGCTGGCTGACGACCCGCTGGCGGGGACCCCCGAGACCGGCCGCGACCTGCGCGCCGGCGCCCTCGCGGCGGCCCGCGGCGCCGACCCCGATCTGGCCTATACGGCCCATTCGATCGAGCTGCTCGAACGCGCCCGCCGGCTCAACCTGGGCGCCCTCTCCCAGGTCACCGTCGATGCCGACGCCCAGTACTCGCGTCTGTCGCGCGCCAACGGCATCGATCAGTTCTACGTCAAGTTCAAGGAAGACGACTGGAGCGTCGCCCTGGCGGTCATCGTCCCGCTGTGGAGCGGCGGCCGCCGGCGCGACGGCATTGCCCAAGCCGACGCCGGCCTCGACCGCCTCAAGCAGCAGCAGCGGGCGCGCGCCGAGCAGCTCGAGATCGAGGTCCACCGCGCCGCGGCCGCCCTGGACCAGGCGCAGGCAGCCGCCGACCTCGCCCGCCAGTCCACCGCGGTGGCCGAGGAGGATCTGCGCATCCAGGGCGCCCTGGCCGCCGAGGGCCGTGCCAACCCCGACGACCTCGACAGCCGCGAGGCCGCCCTGGCCGACGCCCACGAGGAGGAGATCAAGGCCGCGGCCGGCCTGCTCAACGCCCGCGTCCAGCTGCTGGCGGTGCGCGGCGAGCTCCTGGCAGGTCTGGGGATCGAGGCGGCGGCACCGCCGGCCCAGGCCGAGGCGCCGGCGAGAAACGGGAATCCGGGATGATGGCGTTCCCGGGGCCGCCCACCCGCCCGATCGCGGCGGCCGGCCCCGGGATGAGGCAAGTCCCTACGTCCGCGGCGGGTAGACCCCCTGCAGGGCGATGCAGAAGTTCAGGGTCAGGTAGGGCATCAGGTTGTTGTGCGGTTGGTCGCCGCCCGCCGGCGCAATCGTGTTGTCGGACATCGGCGTCAGGTTCGTGTTGGAGACCGTGCAGTAGGCGGCAATGCCGGCGGACTTGCCGAACGAGGTCATAGGACCCGGGCTGGTCAGGATCGCCTGGATGGGGGTGGCCATCAGGGCGTGGCTGTGAGACGGGATCTCCGACTCGAGCAGCGTGACCGTGTCCGAGCCGCCGGTCTCGCCGAGGTCGTGGAGAGAAAGCCCCGGACCCTGGCCCGGATGCATCGGCGCGTTGCCCTGCATGTTGGGCAGCGCGAAGTTGGACTTGCCGTCGCCGCCGTAGGTGGTGCCAAGCAGCGAGAAGAGCGCGGTGTTCTGACTCAGCGGCAGGATCTGGCCGTCGCAGAACGCCCAGCCCTTGGGCGCGAAGTTGAAGGGAAAGATGCGGATCTCGGCTACGAAGGGATTGGACATGTCGATTCCTCTCCGCTCAGGTCGGCGACGGGAAAACGCCGAACAGCGAGATGATGAAGTCGATGCAGAGGTAGGGCTGGAAGTTGTCGTGCGGCTGGCTGCCGCCGGTCGAGCTGACCGAGCTCGGCGCCATCGCCGCCGTGGGAGCCACTCCGGAGAACAGCTTCACCGCGGCGCCCGAGAGCTGACCGACCACGGCGTTCTGGGGGCTGCCCACGTTGTCAGGGTTGATGGTGGCCAGGTAGGGATGGCTGTGAGCCGGGATCTGGGACACCGATAGGGTCACCGTCTCGACGCCGCCGGTCTCGGCCAGCGTGAAGCCGTTCCCTTGATGGATCGGCAACCGGCCCCGCAGGTCCGGCAGAGCGAACGTGCTCTGGCCGTCGCCGCCGTAGGTGGTGCCGATGAGATTGAACAGGGTCTCGTACTCCGAGATCGGCAACAGCTGCCCCTCGCAGAACATCCAGCCCGCGGGTGCAAAGTTCCCCGCGAACATGCGGATCTCGCCAACGTATGGTTGGGACATGACGCCTCCTCAGGTCTGCGACGGAAAGATGCCCTGGAGCGCGATGCAGAAGCTCAGGGTCAGGAAAGGCTGCATGTTCAGATGGGCCTGACTGCCGCCGACGTTGGCGAGGGTGCCCGGGATCATCGAGGTCAGATTGGTTATCGTCGAGCTGTACAGCTGCACCGCCGGACTGGCCAGGATGTTGTTGGCCGCCGCGTCGACGAGGTTGTTCGTCGTCTCGAGCGACGCACTCGCGGTGTGGACGTGGGTGGGGATCTCGGAGATCGAGAGCGTATGGGCCTGCTCGCCGCCCCGCTCGCCCAGCGTGTGGCCGCTGCCCATGTGCATCGGCGTCATACCCTGCAGATTGGGCAAGCCGAAGTTCACCCGGCCGTCGCCGCCGTAGGTGGTGCCGAGCAACGAGAACAGCGCCTGGTTCTGGTTGATCGGCAGCAGCTGGCCGTTGCACAAGGCCCAGCCTTTCGGCGGAAAGCCGAAGGACATGATCTTGATCTCCGACAAGAACGGCTCTGACATCGTTTCCTCCTTACGAGTCCTGGTTCAAGTCAGCCGCCGCGCGGCCCGCTGTCCGGTTGACGGCCGCGCGGCGGTTGGGGTGCCTGATCCGTTCGATCTCAGGGCGGCGTCGGGCAGGCGGCGGGCGCGGCCTTCATCGTCCCCGCCCCGGGCGAGATCAGGGCCGGCGTCGGGGTGTCGGTGTTCGCGCCGTCGATGAAGCTGGCGATCTGTCCGGCGTTGTTCGCCGCGCCGCCATAGCCCTGGATGTTGAAGGTGGGGGTGCCGGCCTCGGTCAGCAGCGCCACCCCGGTGCCCCCTTCCGTGCCGTTGCCGGTGTCCGTGTTGCCGCTCATGTGGAGGCAGAGCGTCTGCGTGTCGGTGCCAAGGCCGCCGTCCACGACCATGGCGCCGAAGTCACTGTTCGGGGAGGCGTTGTCGAGCGAGAAATGATTGTTCATCACCGTCAGGTTCAGCGTGCCCGTTCCCTGAGCGGCCGCGACGTTGAGTCCTTCGTTGTCCACCTGCACGACGCTGTTGCCGTTGACCTCGCCGGTGAGGGTGCCGGCGCCGCCGGCGGCGATGGCGATACCGCTGCCCTGCATCGACCCGGAGTGAACGACCGAGGCGATGCCGATGACGTTGTTGAGGATCTTGCCCTGCAGCAGAGAGGTGGCGTTCGAGCTGGTGCCAAGAGCGATGCTGATCGAGGCGCTGAGGCCGCCCACGGTCTGACGCATCGTGTTGTTCTCGATGTCGAAGCTCGCCGTCTGCCCGAGGCCCTGATGGAACACGTCGATGTCGATGGCGTTCTGGTCGAACGTCGAGCTGTCCACGGTGACACTGCCGCCGCTGCTGTCGGTGTCGGTGAACTGGACACCGTTCGTCCGGTTGCGCAGGAAGGTGCTGCCGGTGACGGAGAGCGTTACGTTGGAGGTGTTCTGGAGGTTGACCTGCAGGCCGACGTTGCCGGACGCCGTGGTCGCCGTGTCGGTGAACTGGCTGTTGGTCACGTTGAGCGTCATCGTCGCGCTGCCGGTCTGCGACACGCCGAAGATGTTCTCCAGGGAGTTGTGGAACAGCGAGTTGGCGGCCGTCGAGGTGCCGGTGCCGTTGTCGATACGGACGTTCCACACATGCGTGCCGCCGGTGGCGGCGGCGGAGGCGTTGTTGGTGACCTCGGTGTGCTGGAAGGCGATGCCGGCGACACCGGTGCCGTGCACGCCGTTGTTGCCGGTCTGCCCCTGGATCAGGTCGTTGTCGAGCGTCAGCGCCGAGCCGTTGGTGGCGTTGATGCCGTCGCCGCCGTTGTTGACGCCAGCGCCGCCGTTGTTCTGGATGGTCACGTTGCGCAGCGTCACGCTGGTGGCCGACGACAGCAGCACGCCTGAGCTGGTGGCGTTCTGGATGGTGCCGCCGGAACCCAGCGTCAGGGTGCCGCCGCCGTTCTTGGCGGTGGTGCGGCCGCGCGTCGTGTTCGCCGGATCGGAGGCGCCGCCGCCCTCGACGTCGAAGGAGCCGGTCGTCGTGGTGAGCGAGATGCCGTGTGTGCCACCGCCTGAGCTGACCGAGTTGAGAATGGCGTCGAGCGCACCGTTGGCGAGGCTGACCGCGGCGCCGGTGGTGTTGATCGTCAGGTCGCGGATCTTCAGGCTGCCGACGCTGGCGCCGGTGAGCGCGGTGCCGACGGAGTTGCCCAGCGTCATGCCCCACACCGTGTTGCCGGAACCGAGGGTCACGGTGTTGCCGGCCGAGGTGATCGCGACGTCGTTCGGGCTGCCGCCGCCTGTCGCGGGCAGCGTCGAGCTGCTCGCGCCCGGGGTCAGGCCGGTGATCGCCGAGAGGCTCGAGGTGGCGTCCTGGCCGATCAGCTTCTGGCCATTGAGCAGGGTGACCGGGCCGGTGTAGCCGGTCGAGCTGTCGTAGAGGAAGATGTTGGCATTGGCCGCCGGGTGACGGCCGACGCCGTCGTTGACCGCCTGGAAGGCGGACAGGCTGTTGAACGGCGAGGCCAGGCGGCCGTCGCCGGCGCCGGCGTTGTCGTTGATGAACCAGATGATGCCGACGACCGGGAGGCTGACGGTGGCGGTGGAGCTGCCGTGGGCGTTGGTGATGGTGTAGGTGAAGGTGTCGGTGCCGGTAAAGCCGGCGGCCGGGGCGTAGGTGAACTGGCCGATGCCGGCGCCCGAGGTGGTCATCGTCACCGCGCCGCCGTTGGCGCTGGTGGCGTCGAAGGCGGTGATGGTCACCGGCAGGAGGATGACGTCGTTGGCGGTGACGCTGAAGCTGATCAGCGACGAGTTGACCGACAGGTTGCCGATGATGTTCTCCGGGTAGGTGTCGTTCTTGGCCACCGGCGGCGTCGAGAAGGTCCACACGAAGTTGGCGGCCAGCTGGGTGCCGGCGAGATCGGCGACCTGGGTCGCCAGCACCGTCGCGGTGCAGGTGGTGTCGGCCGGCAGGTTTGCCGTCGGCGTCAGGGTGAAGGTGGCGACGCCGCCAGGCGCCGCGGGCGACACCGTGAACGCCACCGGCGTGCCGGCCGGGCACTCGAGCTTGAACGCCGGGTTGGTGATGTTGACCGCCTTGTTGAAGGTGACCGACACCGTCGAGGCGGGCGCCACGCTGGTGGCGCCGTTGGCCGGGTTGGTCGAGGTGACGGTCGGCGGCGTGTCGACGGTGAAGCTGAAGACGAAGTTGGCGGCCATCGCCGTGCCGGCGGAGACGTCGGTCACCTGGGTGGCGACCACCGTCACCGTGCAGACCGCGCCGGCGGGCAGGTTCGCCGTCGGCGTCAGGACGAAGCTGGCGACGCCGCCGGGCGGCGCCGGCGCGACGGTGAACGCCTCCGGCGTGCCGGTCGGGCACTCGAGCTTGAACGCCGAGCCCGTGACGTTGACCGTCTTGCTGAAGTTGATCGTCACCGTCGCCGAGGCGAGCACCGCGGTGGCGCCGTTGGCCGGCGTCGTGGTGGTCACCGTCGGCGGCGTGTCGGTGGTGAAGCTGAAGGCGAAGTCGGCGCCGAGATGGGTGCCGGCCAGGTCGGTGATCTGCGCCGCCACCGCCGTCGCCGTGCAGACGGTGCCGGCGGGCAGGTTGGCCGACGGTGTCAGCGTGAAGGTGGTCACCCCACCCGGCGGCGCCGGGCTGAGGGTGAACGCCTGCGGCGTGCCGGCCGGACATTCGAGCTTGAACCCGGTGGCGGTGACGTTGACCGCCTTGTTGAAGGTGAAGCTCACCGTGCTGTTGAGCGGCACCGCGGTGGCGCCGTTGACCGGCGCCGTCGAGGTCACCGTCGGCGCCGTGTCGACGGTGAACGAGAAGACGAAGTTGGCCGCCAGGTTGACGCCGCTCGCGGCGTCGGTGATCTGGGAGGCCACCGCGGTCACCGTGCAGGTGGTGCCGGCGGGCAGCGGGCCGGTCGGCGTCAGGGTGAAGGTGGTCACCCCGCCCGGCGGCGCCGGCGACAGCGTGAACGGCTGCGGCGTGCCCACCGGGCACTCCAGCTTGAACGCCGTGGCGGTGACGTTGACCGTGCGGTTGAAGGTGACGCTGACCGCCGTCGAGGCCAGCACGCTGGTGGCGCCGTTGGCCGGCGAGGTGGAGCTGACCGTCGGCGGCGTGCCGGTGGTGAAGCTGAACACGAAGTTCGCCGCCATCGGCGTCGCCGGACCGGTGTCGGTCACCTGGGTGGCCACCACCGTCACCGTACACGTGGTCGAGACCGGCAGCGGGGCGGACGGCGTCAGCGTGAAGCTGGCGACGCCGCCGGGCGGCGCCGGCGCGATGGTGAACGCCTCCGGCGTGCCGACCGGGCACTCCAGCTTGAACGCCGTGGCGGTGACGTTGACCGCCTTGCTGAAGTTGACGGTGATCGTGGTACCAGGCGACAGGTTGATGGCGCCGTTGGCCGGCACCGTCGTGGTCACCGCCGGCGGCGTGTCGGTGGTGAAGGTGAACACGAAGTTGGCCGCCAGGTTGGTGCCGGCCAGATCCTTGATCTGCGACGCCAGGGCGGTGGCGGTGCAGACGATGCCGGCGGGCAGGTTGGCCGTCGGCGTCAGCGTGAAGGTGGTCACCCCGCCGGGCGCCGCCGGCGCCACGGTGAACGCCACCGGCGTGCCGGCCGGGCACTCCAGCTTGAACGCCGGGTTGGTGATGTTGACCGCCTTGTTGAAGTTGAACGTCACCGTGCTGGTGAGCGCCACCGCGGTGGCGCCGTTGGCCGGCACCGTGGAGGTCACCGTCGGCGCGGCGTCGGTGGTGAACGAGATGGCGAAGTCGGCGCCGAGATGGGTGCCGGCGAGGTCGGTGATCTGCGCCGCCACCGCCGTTGCCGTGCAGCTGGTGCCGGCGGGCAGGTTGGCCGTGGGCGTCAGCGTGAACGTCGCCACGCCGCCCGGCGGCGCCGGGCTGAGCGTGAACGCCTGCGGCGTGCCCACCGGGCATTCGAGCTTGAACGCCGTGGCGGTGACGTTGACCGCCTTGTTGAAGGTGAAGCTCACCGTGCTGTTGAGCGGCACCGCGGTGGCGCCGCTGGCCGGCGCCGTCGAGGTCACCGTCGGCGCCGTGTCGACGGTGAACGAGAAGACGTAGTTTGCCGCCAGGTTGACGCCGCTCGCGGCATCCGTGATCTGGGACGCCACCGCGGTCACCGTACAGGTGGTGCCGGCGGGCAGCGGGCCGGTCGGCGTCAGGGTGAAGGTGGTCACCCCGCCGGGCGGCGCCGGCGACAGCGTGAACGGCTGCGGCGTGCCCACCGGGCACTCCAGCTTGAACGCCGTGGCGGTGACGTTGACCGTGCGGTTGAAGGTGACGCTGACCGCCGTCGAGGCCAGCACGTTGGTCGCGCCGTTGGCCGGCGAGGTGGAGCTCACCGTCGGCGGCGTGCCGGTGGTGAAGCTGAACACGAAGTTCGCCGCCATCGGCGTTCCCGGGCTGGTGTCGGTGACCTGGGTCGCGACCACGGTGACCGTGCAGGTGGTCGAGACCGGCAGCGGAGCCGACGGCGTCAGCGTGAAGCTGGCGACGCCGCCGGGCGGCGCCGGCGCGACGGTGAACGCCTCGGGTGTGCCGACCGGACACTCCAGCTTGAACGCCGTGGCGGTGACGTTGACCGCCTTGCTGAAGTTGACGGTGATCGCGGTGCTCGGCGACAGGTTGATGGCGCCGTTGGCCGGCACCGTCGTGGTCACCATCGGCGGCGTGTCGGTGGTGAACGAGATCGCCACGTTCGCCGCCAGGTTGGTGCCGACCAGGTCCTTGATCTGCGACGCCAGGGCGGTGGCGGTGCAGATGGTGCCGGACGGCAGGTTGGCCGACGGCGTCAGGGTGAAGGTGGTCACGCCGCCTGGCGCCGCCGGCGCCACGGTGAACGCCACCGGCGTGCCGGTCGGGCACTCCAGCTTGAACGCCGGGTTGGTGATGTTGACCGCCTTGTTGAAGGTGAACGTCACCGTGGTGGTGAGCGCCACGGCGGTGGCGCCGTTGGCCGGCACGGTGGAGGTCACCGTCGGCGCGGCGTCGGTGGTGAACGAGATGGCGAAGTCGGCGCCGAGATGCGTGCCGGCGAGGTCGGCGATCTGCGCCGCCACCGCCGTTGCCGTGCAGGTGACGCCGGCCGGCAGGTTGGCCGTGGGCGTCAGCGTGAACGTCGCCACGCCGCCCGGCGGCGCCGGGCTGAGCGTGAACGCCTGCGGCGTGCCCACCGGGCATTCGAGCTTGAACGCCGTGGCGGTGACGTTGACCGCCTTGTTGAAGGTGAAGCTCACCGTGGAGTTGCCCGCCACGTTGGTGGCGCCGTTCACCGGCGCGGTGGACGACACCGTCGGCGGCGTGTCGACGGTGAAGGTGATCACGTCGTCGGCGTTCGGGTGCAGCGAGTTGGCGTCGGTGATCTGCGCCGCCACGGCGGTGGCGGTGCAGACCGTCCCGGCGGGCAGGTTCGCCGTCGGCGTCAGCGTGAAGGTGGTGACGTTGCCGGGCGGCGCCGGCGCCAGCGTGAACGCCTGCGGCGTGCCGGCCGGGCACTCGAGCTTGAACGCCGTGGCGGTGACGTTGACCGCGTGGTTGAAGGTGAAGCTGACGGTGGTCGAGGCCAGCACCGCGGTGGCGCCGTTGGCCGGCGTGGTCGAGGTCACCGCCGGCGGGTTGCCGGTGGTGAACGAGAACACGAAGTCCGCCGCCAGATTGGTGCCCGCGGCGACGTCGGTGACCTGGGAGGCGACCACGGTGACGGTGCAGGTGGTGCTCGCCGGAAGGTTCGCCGAAGGCGTCAGCGTGAACGACGCCACGCCGCCGGGAGGCGCCGGCGCGATGGCGAACGCCTCCGGCGTGCCGACCGGGCATTCCAGCTTGAACGCCGCGCTGGACGCCAGATTGACCGCCTTGCTGAAGTTGACGGTGATGGTGGTGTTGGGCGGCACCTGGGTGGCGGCGTTGGCCGGCGTGGTGCTGGTGACGGTCGGCGCCACGTCGGTGGTGTAGCTGAACACGAAGTTGGCGCCGAGCGGCGTGCCGGCGGCGACGTCGGTCACCTGCGAAGCGACCACGGTCACCGTGCAGATGGTGCCGGCAGGCAGGTTGGCGGTCGGCGTCAGCGTGAAGGCGGTGGCGCCTCCCGGCGGCGCCGGGGCGACGGTGAACGCCTCCGGCGTGCCGCTCGGGCATTCCAGCTTGAAGGCGGTGGCGGTGACGTTGACCGCCTTGCTGAAATTGATCGTCACCGGCGCGTTGAGGGCCACCGAGGTGTCACCGTTCGCCGGCACCGTGGTGGTCACCGTCGGCGCGGTGTCGGTGGTGAACGAGAAGGTCACGTCGGCCGCCATGTGGGTGCCGGCGGCGACGTCCGTCACCTGCGCGGCGACCACGGTCACCGTGCAGGTGGTGCCGGCAGGCAGCGGGCCGGTTGGCGTCAGGGTGAAGGCGGTGGCGCCGCCGGGTGGTGACGGCGCGATGGCGAACGGCTCCGGCGTACCGGTCGGGCACTCCAGCTTGAAGGCCGAGGCGGTGACGTTCACCGCCTTGCTGAAGTTCACCGTCACCGTGCTGGTCAGCGGCACCGTCGTAGCGCCGTTCGCCGGCGCCGTCGAGGTGACCGTCGGCGGACCGTCGGTGGTGAAGGTGAAGCCGAAGTCGGCCGCCGGCTGCAGGCCCTCGGGGTCGTGGATATGGGCGGCGACCACCGTCGCGGCGCAGGTGACGCCGGCGGGCAGCGCCGGCGTCGGCGTCAGGGTGTAGCTGGCGGCGTTGCCCGGCGCCGCCGGGCTGACGGTGAACGGTGCCGGCGTGCCGCTCGGGCACTCGAGTTTGAAGCTGGAGGCGTCGATCGCCACCGGCTCGTTGAAGTTGATGGTCAGCGGCGCATTGCCGGCGACGCCGGTGGCGCCGTCGGTCGGCGTCGTCGTGGTCACCTTCGGCAGCCCGGGGATGATCGCGTCGAAGCGCACGAACAGCACGTTGTTCTGGATGACCGCGAACTCGCCCACCAGGTCGGCGTTGGGCGGAGCGTCGCCGACCACGTCCATGGCGATCTCGGGGATGCCCGCCCAGTCGGCGGTGCTGCCGTCGGGCACGATCGCCGCGGCCCAGGCGAGGCCGAGACCCAGGGTCAGCAGCAGCAGGCCGGCGATGGCGCCGCGGGCCGCTCCGCGTCCGCGCTTGCCGAGCAGGCGCACCGCGCTGCCGGCGAGCAGCAGCGCCAGCAGCAGCAGGCCCAGCTCGCCGAGCGTCGGGACGGCGGCGATCGGCTCGGCGCTGAGCAGGATCGGCGGCCCGCCCGCCATGCCGGTGGTGGTCAGGGTGGCGTCGGCGGCGCCGGTGCCGCCGACCACCTGGGCGGTGAAGCCGAGATGGATGGTGGCGCCCGCCGAAATGGTCGAGAGCGGCAGGTAGCTCTCGACGACCTCGGCGCCGCCGATGCCGTTGCCGACGCCCACCGGCCAGGGCGGAGCGAACGGCGAGGTGATCGGGGTCAGGGCCCCGAAGGTGCTGGTGCCCGGGTTGGTGCAGACCTGCTGCGCCACCGCGATCACCTTCGGCGGCGATTGCGTCAAGTCGACCGTCGTCACCAGGATCTGCTCGACGCCCTTGAACGGGCCGTCGGCGGTGGCCACGGTGCAACCGGTCGAGGGGTTGTTGTCGAGGTCGAGGAGGACCTTGAACTGGGAGGTCGCGGGCACGGCCTGGGCAGGCGCGGCGGCAACGCCAGCGATCGTGGCGACCGTGGCCAGCGCCGCCAGGGTCGCCCGGGCAGTCAGCACGCAAGTCTTCAAAGGCCGAAGGAACATTCGCATCGTCGCCCGCCTCCTCGATCGTCCGGTCCCACGATTTCCACGCGGGATAGTCGGAGCTGAGTGATGTCTGGTGCTTGGCGGCCGTTCAAGGCTTAGCCCGCCCGCACGCTGTGGGAACAGGACTCAGACACAGTGCCACAAGGCTCGACAATTTGCAAACCAGCGTGCGCGAGAATGCAGGATCGATCGGCGGCGATAGCAGGGTTTGCTTCGTTTCAATATATCCTGAAATTAAGCTCCCCCGCGACCGTCAACCGTCGCCGGAGGAGTAAGATCCCGGTGGCCCAATCCGCGTTCACCTCGCCATACCCTATCCGTGCCGTTGCCCGCCACCGCCCTCGCCCTCGTCCTCTCCGGCGGCGGCGCCCGCGGTGCTTATCAAGCCGGGGTGCTGCGCGGCATCGGCAAGCTGCTGCCGGACCTGCGCGTCCCCCTGCTGGTCGGCGTCTCGGCGGGCGGCATCAACACGGTTTTTCTCGCCGCCCATCCGGGGCCGCTGGGCGAGGCCGCCGCTGCCCTGGAGCAGGTCTGGAGGGGCCTCGAGACGGCCAGGGTCTTCCGCGTCGATACCCCGTCGATGGTCCGGCACTTCAGCCGCTGGGTGACCCGCCTTTCGACCGGCGGCTCGGCAGTGGGCCCGGCGGTCCGCGGGCTGGTGGACGCGAGCCCGCTGCACAAGCTGATCGAGGACACGGTGGCGACGGTGGACGGCGAGATCGTCGGCATCGGCCACAACCTCGAGCGCGGCCTGCTGCGCGCCGTCGCGTTGACCACGCTCAACTACTCCACCGGCCAGACCGTCACCTGGGTGCAGGGAGCGGACATCGTGCCGTGGACGCGGCCGCGCCACCGCAGCTTCAACTGCCGGCTGACCGTCGACCACGCCATGGCCAGCGCGGCGCTACCGTTGTTCTTTCCGGCGGTGCGGCTGGGAGACTCCTGGCATGGCGACGGCGGCGTCCGCCTCGACGCCCCGCTTGCCGGCGCGGTGCGTTTGGGCGCCAGCCGCATCCTCGCCATCTCGCCGCGCTACGAGCAGACCGCGGCGGAGGCCGACCGGCCCAAGATCACCGGCTACCCGCCGCCGGCGCAGATCCTGTCGCACCTGATGAATGCCATCTTCCTCGACGTCCTCGACCGCGACGCCCGCCAGCTCGAGTTCTTCAACCGCATGCTCCGCCAGCTGCCCGCCGAGCGCCGCGACGGCCTGCGCCCGGTGGACATCCTGGTGCTGCGGCCGTCGCAGGACCTGGGGCTGCTCGCCGCCGAGTACGAGCCGCGCCTGCCGGCGGCCTTCCGCTACCTCACCCGCAGCCTGGGCACGCGCGAGACCACCACGCCCGACATCCTCTCGATGCTGATGTTCCAGCGCGACTACCTCGAGCGCCTGCTCGAGATCGGCGAGCGCGACGCCGAGGCGCGGGCCGACGAGATCCGGCGCCTGGTCGCGGGGGAGGAGACGGAGGAGACGAAACCTAGGCCACGGTCACCTCAGGACACAGAAACACGTCCTGAATCGCATGGAACAGCTCGACGCCCTCGCGCAGCGGCCGCTGGAAGGTCTTGCGCCCCGAGATCAGGCCGGAGCCGCCGGCGCGCTTGTTGATCACCGCCGTGCGCACCGCCTGCTCGAGGTCGCTCTGCCCCTTCGAGTCGCCGCCGGAGTTGATCAGGCTGGCCCGCCCCATGTACGAGTTGACCACCTGCCAGCGCGTCCAATCGATGGGATTGTCGGCCACCAGCTCGCCGTAGACGCGCTTGTCGGTCTTGCCGAAGTTGATCGCCGGATAGCCGCCGTTGCGGTCGGCCTGCTTCTGCTTGACGATGTCGGCCTGCATGGTCACCGCCAGATGGTTGGCCTGGCCGGTCAGGTCGGCGGACTGGTGGTAGTCGACGCCGTCCTTCTTGAAAGCGTTGTTGCGCAGATAGGCCCACAGCACGGTGGCCATGCCCAGCTCGTGGGCGTGCTGGAAGACCTCGGCGATCTCGATGATCTCGCGGTGCGAGTCCTCGCTGCCGAAGTAGACCGTGGCGCCGACCGCTGCCGCACCCATCTCCCAGGCCTGCTCGACGTTGCCGAAGAGGATCTGCTCGAAGGAGTTGGGATAGGTCAGCATCTCGTTGTGGTTGACCTTGGCGATGAACGGGATCTTGTGGGCGTAGCGCCGCGCCACCGAACCCAGCACCCCCATCGTCGAGGCGACGGCGTTGCAGCCGGCCTCGATCGCCAGGCGGATGATGTTCTCCGGATCGAAGTAGTCGGGATTGGGCGCGAAGGAAGCGGCGGCCGAGTGCTCGACCCCCTGATCCACCGGCAGGATCGACAGGTAGCCGGTGTTGGCCAGCCGGCCGTGGCCGTACAGCCGCTGCAGGTTCACCAGCACCGGCGGCTTGCGGTCCGAGGCGCCGAAGGCCTGGTCCACGTGATCCGGACCGGGAAGCATCAGGCGCTCCCTGCCGATCCCCTTGCAGGTGTAGCCGAGCAGGGACTCCGCCTCGTCGCCGAGCCAGCCGGCGATGCGGTCGATGGTGCTGCCGGAGGCGCCTTCGGTGATGGCCATCAGCCCTTCCTCCCTGAGAGATCGATGCGGCAACTCACGCCGGACCGGCGCGGCCGGCGGAGCAGCATCTTATCGCAGCAGGGGCGGCGGGGAGGGGCAAAAAACGGGCGCGGCCCGGGGCTTGGGGTGTTACGGGGCTGACCTCCGGGCCGCCCGGGTCGGGGACGTCCCGACTTACGGGGAATACGCGGCTCGCGGTGCCGTGGATGAGTCGGACGGCCGCGGCGGCGGCGTCGCCGAGTAGAGGCGCCACTGGTCGCCGGCGGCGACCAGGGTGCAGTGCCGGGCCAGCCGGCTGGCCACCGGGACCCCGGGCGGCATCCGCCAGCAATAGATGTAGTCGACCCGCGCCTGCAACGCCGCCACCTGCAGGTGTGCCGGGTCGCCTTCGATGTCGAGGCTGGTGGGGCGCACCGCCCAGGGGCGGAAACGCACCGGGAAGTAGTCGGTCTGCGCCTCGTAGTTGTCCCAGTCGATCAGCCCCTTGGCCAGGGCAACATAGCCGGTGGCGTGGTCCACCGATCCCGTGCGCATGCAGCCGGTGGTGTGACGGTCGAAGACCAGCGGCACCACCACCGAATCGGGGGGCACCGCGTCGAGCCCGCGCACGAACGCCTCGACGTCGCGGCTGCCGGCGCGGTAACACGGCACCGCAAAGCTCGCCGGACGCACCGCCAGGGCGGCCAGCGCGGCGATGGCCACCGCGTTCCCCCACCGCCCGAGCCGCCCCGACAGCCAGGGCAGCACCACCAGGAACGGCATCATCGCCAGGCGCGGCTTGAGCATCGACCCGCCCGCCGCACCTTCCGGGCTGAAGAAGTACACCGCCACCAGGAGCAGGGCCAGCGCCAGGAAGCCGTCCTCCTCACGCAGCCACGGCCGCATTCGCCGCCAGCGCCGCCGCCAGCCGCCAAGACCGGCGCCGCGGGTGGTATGGGCGCCGCCGGCGCCATCGGCACCATCGCCGCCAGCGGCGGCGCCGGGCGCGCGCGCCGCCGCCCTGGCGACGCCTTCGCGCGCCAGGGTGAAGGCGACCCAGACGGCGAACACCTTGGCCAGGATCGATCCGGTCGTGGCGCCTTCGGGCGTGAACTGCCACAGCGCGCGCAGGTGGATCAGCGCGGCGAGCAGCGCCTCCCAGCTCTCGTAGGACGGGATGCCCGGCACGCCGCGCCGCACCAGGATGAACCAGACCGGCAGCGCCGCCGCCGGCGCCAGGATCGCCAGGTGCAGCAGGTGGCCCCGCCGCCGCTCGCGCCGCCAGCTGGCCAGCCAGAGCACGGCGATGCCGGCAAGCGCCAGCACCGCCGACAGGATGTGCGCGAAGTAGCAGAGCACCAGCAGCGCGCACAGGGTGACGGCGAAGCCCGGACCGGGCCGCTCGCGGTGGCGCCACCACAGGCCGAGAGCCAGCAGGCAGAGCGGCACGCTGAAGCAGAAGTTGTAGAAGCCGAAGCCCAGCAGGACGTTCCAGACGAAGGGCAGGCCCAGCAGCGCCAGCCAGGAGCGCTCGCGGTCGACCGCGCCCGCCAGGTACCACAGCGCCGACGCCGCCAGCAGCACGTAGGCCGAGAGCAGCGCCTTCTCCGCCGCCGCCGGCGGCATTGCCCGCAGCAGCCCGATGAGCACGAGATGGGTGAGGCAATTGGGCACCGGCTGCCGGTTTACCACGAAGTATTCGCGCAGCAGCGGCTCCCGCGCGGGGGTCAGCAACCGCCCCAGCACCCAGGAGTTGTAGACGTGGCTCGGCCCGTCGGTGGAAGGCAGATAGCCCGGCGCCGCCCAGAACGGCACCAGGTACAGCGCCACCAGGCCGCCGTAGACCCAGGCCGGCCAGCGCGGCGGCCGGTGGGCGAGATCCGGCGCGGCAGTTGGCGGGGTCAGGATTCCAGGCGCTCCAGCAGATCGTGCAGGATGCGCGCGGTCGCCCCCCAGATCTGGCGGCCGCCGACGTGATAGACGCGCAGGCTGCGGCGGACCCCATCGTAGACCAGCGGGCGCTCCTCGACCAGCCGCGGGTTGGTGAACGCCGACAGCGGCAGCCGGATCACCTCGGCGATCTCCGCCTCGCTCGGCCGCAGCTCGTAAGGGTGAGGGATGGCGCCGACGCAGGGCACGACGCGGAAGCCGCTGGGCACCTCCTGCTCGTCGAGCTCGCCGAGCCGCACCACTCGCTCGGGATCGAGGCCCACCTCCTCGCCCGCCTCGCGCAGCGCCGCCGTCCAGGGGTCCTCCCCCGCCTCGCGGCTGCCACCCGGAAAAGCGATCTGGCTGGGGTGGCTCGGCAGCGTGTCGGTGCGCTTGGTCAGCACCGTCCAGAGCTCCGCCGCGTCCACGTACAGGGGCACCAGCACGGCGGCCGGCCGCAGCTCCCCGGCCGGCTTGCCGGCGAGTCGCCGGGCGGGGGGCGAGGTGAGCCTCTCCCGCAGCTCCAGGATCCAGCTGCGGCGCTCCGGCTCGGCGCCAGGCGGGCGGGGGCTCATGGCGTGCCGGATCCCGTCGGCACCGCCAGCTCGAGATCGATCGCCGCCGGATCCTCGCCGCGGCGCAGCTCGAGGCCGACCGGCTCGGTCTTGCCGCCCGGCAGGCGGAAGCTGAGGGCGTACAGGTAGTAGTCGTCGCCCGTCCACCACATCGGGTGGATCGCGCGCGGCTGGTAGAGCGGCACCTCGAAGACCTCGGCGCCGGTCGGCCGCAGCAGGCTCGGCCGCAGCTCGCGCCCGCCGGTGGCGAGCCGGGTGGGCGCGCGCCGGTCGAGCTCGACCGCCAGGAACGGCAGCGGCTTCGGGCTGCCCACCAGCAGGTCGGCCTCGCCGCTCGCCACCATGCGCAGGCCGCGGCCCTCCGCCAGCCAGACGTCGTGGTTCAGGAGCTTCACCCAGAGCCCGTTGGCGCTGCTGTCCTGGCCGCCCGGGATGTGGCTCTGCGTCGTCTCGTAGGGCAGCAGCCGCCTGGCGACCGTCGAGACGTGGCGATAGCGGCCGTCCTCGCCGATCGGAAAGGCGGCCGGGTGCCGCCACAGCGGCCACAGGAAGGGCGCCGCCAGCGCCGCCGCCAGCGCCACCGCGACGGTCCGCAGCGGGCGCGCCGCCATGTACCAGAGCGCCGGATAGAGGGGCAGGAAGTAGCGGTTGGCGATGGCGCCGCCGCCGCCGTAGAAGTTGAACGGGCGCACCAGCAGGAAGCAACCGGCCGCCAGGGCCACCGCCAGCGGCAGCGTCCAGCGCCCGCGGTCGCCGCGGAAGGCGAGCACGCCGAGCAGCAGCGGCAGGAAATACGGCAGCACGCCGACATCGCGCCCGACCAGGAAGTAGAGCAGGTTCCAGCCCCACAGCCGCGGGCTCGAGCTGGGCGCGAAGGCGCCTTCCTGGGTCCACGAGGTGTTGCCCCACCGGCGCAGCTTCTGCTCCCAGGCGGTGGCCGGGAAATCCACCCCCGGATAGCCGGTCCGGGCGTAGAAGCCCAGGCGCTCGCCGGCATAGCTGTTCCAGCCGCCGCCGGCGGCGCGCTGCGCGCCCGCGGACAGCAGCAGCAGCGCCAGCGCCCCGGTGGCCAGCGCCGACCAGCCCTGGCGGCGGCCGCCGGCCGGCACCGCCAGCGCCGCCGGCAGCAGCAGCGCCAGGTAGAACGGCCGGAAGGCCCCCGGCACGGCGAGCAGCGCGCCGGCCAGCGCCCAGCGCGCCAGCCAGCGCCAGCCGGGCCGCGGCGCCGCCTCGGCGTCGTACAGCACCGGCGCCGGCGTCCCCTTGGGCAGGACCGAGCGGTCGCCGCCGTAGGCGACGGCGAAGCCGGCCGCGGTGGCGGCGAACATGAGGATGTCGGCATGCACCCAGAAGACGTAGGCGAAAGCCACCGAGCCGAAGACCAGCACCGCCACGGCCAGCGGCGCCACGGCTCCCAGGCGCAGCCGCAGGGTGCGGGCGGCGAGCAGCGCCGCCGCCGCCAGCATCAGGGCGTTGGCGACCAGCGCGCCGCGCAGCGGCGAGACGCGCACGAACGGCGCCACCAGCAGGGCATAGAGGCAGGGCTTGCCATAGGTGATGTGCGCGCCGCCGTCGCGGCTCTGCAGGATGACCCCGTCGGGCGGCCCACCCCACTGCGCGACGAAGCGGTCGTAGTCGGCGCGGGTGTAGGCCAGGTCCCGGTCCCAGGCCAGGCTCGCCGCCTGCATGGCATAGGTCGCCTCGTCGCCGATCAGCGACGGCCGGCCGGCGCGGTCGAAGAGCAGGGTGCCGATCAGGGTCGCGAGCAGCAGCGCTCCCAGGATCGCCCACCCCAGCCACTCGCCAAGGCTGGCGCCCGCCGGCGGCTCGGCCGGGGCCCCGTCCGCGACCGCCCCGCCGGCCTCGCCGGCGGGCCTCAGGATGCCCGCCGCCGCGGTCTCGGGCGCGTCGCCGCCGCGGACGCGCGACCTCAGATGTCGCGTTCCCACCGGGGCCCTCCCATCTGCGACAGGCCGAGGCCGCCGAACAGGTGGGGCTCGATCCACAGCCGGATGCGGTCCGGCGCCAGCGGCAGCCGCGTCACGCCGGCAGGCCAGGGGGGCGCCGGCGGCCCGGGCGGCCGCCGCACCTCGACCGTGAAACGCACCTCCCCACCGGGCGGCAGGTCGCGCGGCAACGGCAGCCAGGGGCGGCCCGCGAAGAGGTCGCGCCCCCCGGCGATCAGCTTCACCACCACCGCGACCCCGCCCGGCCCGCGCCCGCCGGCCAGCCAGCGTGCGAAGCCGCGGTTGCGCAGCACGATCTCGAGCCGCCGCCGCTCGCCCTCCGGCCAGGGCGGCTCGGCGCCGCGCACCTCGAGCTCGCCCCCCAACCGCCCCCAGGCCAGGCTCGACGGCGGCGGCTCCGCGAGGGTGCCCAAGGCGTCCTGCGGCGGCGCCGCCGCCCACTCGGCGCAGGCCACCGCCACCGCCGCGGCCGCCAGCCGCGGATCGTGCAGACGGCGCACGTGCTCGCGCGCCGCCTCGCCCATCGCCCGTAGCCGCGACGGCTCCGCCAGCAGTGCCGCCAGGCGCGCCGCCAGCGCCTCCACCTCCGGCGCGGTGTCCTCCGGGTTCTCCGACCCAGCCGGGTTCGCCGGGTCTGCCGGACGCTCCGGGTTCAGCGGCACCTTGACCGCGATCGCCTCCGGCAGCTCGGCGAACTGCGCATAATCGGAGACCACCGCGGCGCGCCCCGCCGCCATCACCCGCAGCAGCGAGGCCGAGGTCTCGCCGGCGGTCGGATAGCGCAGGTTCAGGCAGAGGTCGACGGCGGCGATGGCGCCCGCGAAGTCGGCGAACGGCAGGTAGCCGGTCAAGTGCACCCGCGCCGCCACCCCCGCGCGATGCGCCGCCGCCAGCACGCCGCTGCCCGGCGCCTCCTCGCCCACCACCAGCAGATGGACGCGCTCGAGGCCCGGCGCCGCCAGCGCCGCCGCCGCCAGGGCGGTGCGCTTGATGGGCGTCTGGAACCCGAACGAGCCCATCACCGGCGCGTCCTCCGGCAGGCCGAGGCGCCGGCGCACGGCGAGGCCGGCCTCGCGATCGGCCGGCGGCGGCAAGGGCACCCCCATCGGCACCGCCCGCACCCGCAGCCCGGGATTCTCCTCACGCACCACCGCCGCCGCCCATTCGCTGTGCACCAGCACCCCGCGCTGGCGGCGCAGCAGCGTGCGGTGCGCCGGCAGCGCGAAGATCGGCGCCGTGCCGTAGGCCCCCCAGCGCTTGGCCACCGCCACCGCCTCGCCCATCCAGCCGTGGTCGCGCGTCAAGCGTTCCTTGTAGCCGTGGTAATCGCCGCGCCCGAGCGTCAGGTCGAGCAGCAGATGGTGCAGCACGACGTCGTGGAGGGTCAGCACGCCGGGGTGGCGCATCGCCAGCTCCAGGACGCCCTCGTGATGGCGGTTGTTGCCCATCTGGTACAGCGGCAGGCGGGCGCCGCCCGCCCCCGGCCCGGCGCCCGCCGGCAGCGGCGGGGCCGCCCCCACGGCGGAGGCGTCCACCAACGGCCAGGCGGCGGCGAGCTCCGGCGCCACCGGCTGGCCGGGCAGGCGGATCACCCGGACGTCGGCCAGCGCCGCCAGATGCGGCAGCAGATCGCGGCTGTAGTCGGCGATTCCCGAGCGCACCGGCGGCAGCGGCGACACCAGGTCGAGGAGCAGCGGCGCCCCGGCCTCGCTCATGAGGCGCCGGTGCTGCGGGCGCCGCCGCCGGCACCGTCCGCGGCCGGCGCCGTGCCGCCGGCGGGCACCTCCATCTGACCCCGGAGCCAGGCCTCGATGAAAGGATCCAGATCGCCGTCGAGGACGCGGTCGGCGTCGCCGACCTCGGCGCCCGTCCGATGGTCCTTGACCATGCGGTAGGGATGAAGCACGTAGCTGCGGATCTGGCTGCCCCAGGCGTTGTCCTTCTTCTTGCCCTCGCGCTCGGCCTGCTCGGCCTGGCGCCGCTGCATCTCGCGGTCGTAGAGGCGGGAACGCAGGATCTTCATCGCCATGGCGCGATTCTTGATCTGGCTGCGCTCGTTCTGGCAGGAGACCACGATGCCGCTGGGCTGGTGGGTGATGCGCACCGCCGACTCGGTCTTGTTGACGTGCTGGCCGCCGGCGCCGGACGACCGGAAGGTGTCGATCCGCAGGTCTTTGTCCTCGATGTCGATCTTCACCTCGTCGTCGACCTCAGGATAGACGTCGACCGAGGCGAAGGAGGTGTGGCGGCGCGCCTGGAAATCGAACGGGCTGATGCGCACCAGCCGGTGCACCCCCGCCTCGCCGCTCAGGTAACCGTAGGCGTAGGGGTTGCGCACCGCGAAGGTGGCGCTCTTGATCCCCGCCTCCTCTCCCTCCTGGCGGTCCAGCATCTCGACCTGGAAGCCGTCGCGCTCGGCCCAGCGCAGGTACATGCGCAGCAGCATCGCCGCCCAGTCCTGCGACTCGGTGCCGCCGGCGCCGGGGTGGATGGCGACGATGGCGTTCTTGTCGTCGTCGGGCCCGGAGAGCTTGAGCTCGAGATCGAGCCGGTCGAGATCGGACTGCAGCCGGTTGAGGAAGCGCTCGAGATCGGCGTCGCCGGCGACCGCCTCCTCGTCGGAGGCGATCAGCTCGCGCCAGGCCGCGAGCTCCCCGGCGTCGGCGCGCAGCGTCTCGACGGTCTGCAGGCGCCGCTCGAGGCCGCGCCGCTCGCGCAGCAGGGAGGTCTTCTCGGGGCTCTGCGCGGTCGCCGCGCCGGCCGATCCCTGGGCGGCGCCGCCCCAGAAACCGGGCGCCTCCATCAGGGCGTCGATCTCGGACAGCCGGCGCTCGAGGCCGGTCTCGTCAAAGATACCCCCGGAGTCTGGCGAGCTGTTCCGAAAGCTGATCGATGCGTTGCTGTGCGGTGCTCAGGGACATTGGTCTGGACTCCTCGATTAGCCTTCGCGCCCAGGAATTATAACTTCCCGGATCGGTGCTGGCACGGCCGCTTGACCCGGACCCATTGGATTTCGATCTAGCGGCGGCGCGTCAGCACGACCGCCGCCAGGGCGCCGGCGGTGGCGGCCAGCGGCGGCAGCCATGGCCAGCGGGCGTAGGGGGTCAGCCCGTGCTCGCCGGCCACCAGCGCCCGCAGCACCCCCTCGCCGCCGACGCCCAGCTCGCCGCGCACCGAGCCGTCGGGCGCGATCACCGCCGAGACGCCGGTGATGGCGGCGCGCAGCAGCGGCCGGCGGTTCTCGGCGGCGCGGAAGCGGGCAGCGCGCAAATGCTGCCAGGGCGCGGCGGTGTCGCCGTACCAGCCGTCGTTGGTGACGCTCACCAGGATCGTGGCGCCCGCCCGGGTCAGCGCCGCGGTCTCTTCGGGAAAGACCACCTCGTAGCAGATCGCCGGCCCCAACAGCTCGCCGCGCCAGGGGAGCAGGACCAGGCGCTCGGCGGGCAGGAACTGGCCGATGTTGCGCGCCACCGTCTTGGCGAAGAACAGCACCTTCTCGAACGGCACGTATTCGCCGAACGGCACCAGGTGCCGCTTGTCGTAGCGCTCCGGCGCCGCGCCCGGCGCCAGCAGCCACGCCGAGTTGTAGGCGTGCTCGTCGCCGGCGCCCGCCGGCGTGTCGGAGTTGAACAGCACGCCGCAGCCCCGTTCCACCATCGCCGCGAGGTCGCGGTCGAGCAGCTCGTCGCGGCGGTATTCGAAAGGCCAGCCGGCGCTCTCCGGCCAGATCACCAGCACCCCCGGCCGGCAGGCGGCATAGGACATGTCGGCCACCTTGCGATAGTCGCGCACCGCTCGCGCCGGATCCCAGCCCGCCTGGTCGGCGACGTTGGGCTGCAGCAGCGCCGCCGGCAGGCCGGCGGTCGCCAGGCGCTCGTTCTCCGCCGCCGCCCGGCGCAGGCTCCAGCGGCCGGCGAGCGGCAGCAGCAGCAGCGGCAGCACCAGGCCGGCGACCAGCGGCCGCCACGGCTGTGGCCGCCGAAGGGCCAGCCGGAGGGTGGCGGCGGCCACCGCCACCGCCACCAGCACCACCAGGAACGAGATGCCGTAGGCGCCGAGGAACGCCGCCAGCGGCAGCGCGCCGGGCACCCCGATCCAGGCGTAGGCGGCGAGGTTCCAGGGGAAGCCGCCTAGGAAGTAGGTGCGCAGCCACTCGAGGGCCACCCACAGCGCGGGCAGGGCGAACAGCGCCAGGCCGTAGCGGTCGCCGGCGCTGAAGCGGCGCCACAGCGGCGCACCCAACCAGCCGAAGGCGACATGGAACAGGGCGAGATAGGCGGCCAGGATGCTGGTCAGCAGCACCGCCACCGGCAGCGAGAGGCCACCGAATTGCCGTAGCGTCGGCACGATCCAGTAGAGCCCGGTCTCCCAGGAGGCGAAACCGTGGAGGAAGGCAAGCGCGACGGCCCGCCGGTGCCCGAGCAGCAGCGGCAGCGGCGCCAGCGTCAGCCAGGCCCAGAGGCCGAGCGGCACCCGGCCGAAGCTCAGGCCCCAGAGCACGCCGCCGGCGGCGGCGAGCAGCAGCCACGGCAGGCGCGATCTCATCGCCGAGGCGTCGTGGCGGGTGGGGGAAGCGGGTTGGCGCGGCTGGCGCGCTGGCGGCCGGCCGTCGGGATCACTTGGGCGTGATCCAGGTGTCGAGCTTGCGCTCCTTGCGGACCTTCTCCGCCACCGCCTCGGCGTCGGCCTTCGAGGCGAAGGGGCCGATCCGCACCCGATACATGGTCTGAGCGCCCTTGGCGATCGGCGACAGGAAGGCGGCGAAGCCGGCGTCGGCCAGGCCGTCGCGCACCCTGTCGGCCTGCTCCCGGTCCGCGGTCGAGAAGACCTGGATCACCACCTCGCCACTCGCCACCGCGGCGCCACCGCTACCCGCGGCGGACCCGGCGCTGGTGGCGGACCCGGAGGAGGCAGGCGGCCGGGTGGGGCCGGACTGGCCGCCGGTCGCGGCCGCCGCCTTGGTGGCGCCCGAACCGGCGTTCGCGCCGGTGCGCCGGCTGCTGGGAGCCGGGGAGGCGGGCAGCGGCTCGCCTTCGCCGGCGGGCGTGTCGTCTCCCGGCGCCACGCCGCCTGGGGCCGGCGCCGCCGCCCGCGCGGCGGGCGCCGCGCCGGGAGACGATGCGCCGGCGGCAGGATGGCCGGGTCTTCCCGCCGCACCGCCGCCGGTGGTCTGAGCAGGTGCAGGGGACACCGGCGGGGATGACGTCCGGCTGCGCTGGGCTTCGGCCGGCGCCGGCGGCGCGGAGTCGGCCGAGTTGGCCGAGTTGGCCGCGGACGCGGGCTCCGTCGCCGCCGGCGTGCCCTTGGTGTCGGCGCCCGGGCCTCCCGGTGCACCCGGGTGGCGGCGCGAGTCGGCGAAGAACTTGAACTCCTGCAGCGCCTGCCCTTCCGGCTTGTCCTTGTCGGCGACCGGGTTGCCCATGGCGTCGACGCGGTCCGAGCGGTTCGAGCCAGGGCCCGCATGGCCGCGCGCCAGCAGCGCCAGCCGTTCCTGAGTCCGCGCCGAGCTCTCGCGCCCGATCCAGACGCCGGAGAAGAACGCCGCCACCACGCAGGTCAGCAGGATCACGAACGCCACCACCACCTGCCGGTTGGTGAGCGCGATCTCGTAGTAGCTGGGCTCGTGAGCGCCGCCCACGTCGATGCTGCCGCGGTCGATATCCGTCGTCATCAGGAGTCTTTCCCCATGAAGGACCGCATCATCTCGATCGGCACCGGGAAGAGGATGGTCGAGTTCTTCTCCGCCGAGATCTCGGTCAGGGTCTGCAGGTAGCGCAGCTGCAAGGTCACCGGGTTGCGGGCGATCACCACCGCCGCCTCGCCCAGCTTGGCCGAGGCCTCGAGCTCGCCCTCGGCATGGATGATCTTGGCGCGCTTCTCGCGCTCGGCTTCGGCCTGGCGCGCCATGGCGCGCTGCATCTCCTGCGGCAGGTCGACCTGCTTGACCTCCACCATCGCCACCTTGATGCCCCAGGGATCGGTGTGGGCGTCGATGATCTCCTGCAGGCGGCCGTTGAGCTTGTCACGCTCCGACAGGAGCTCGTCGAGGTCTGCCTGGCCGAGCACCGAGCGCAGCGTGGTCTGCGCCAGCTGATTGGTGGCGTAGGGGTAGTTCTCGACTGAGATGATGGCCTTGATGGGATCGACGACGCGGTAGTAGAGCACCGCGTTGACCCGCACCGACACGTTGTCGCGGGTGATCACGTCCTGCGGCTGCACCTCGAAGGCGATGGTGCGGGTCGAGACCCTCACCATGCGCTCCATCGGCCAGAAGATGAACACCAGCCCGGGTCCGCGGGCATGGGAGGTGACGCGGCCGAGGAAGAAGGTGACCGCCCGCTCGTACTCCTGCAGGATGTTGATCCAGCGCGACAGCAGGATCACCGCGATCAGGACGATCACGAACAGACCAAATGGCGCCATCGGTAGCTCCCCTCCTCCCATGTCAGTTCTCCCCTAGGACACCAGGTTTCCCGGCGCGGTGTCGCGTCCGCTGGGCCGCGGCGGTCATCGTGGGAGCGGCGGCGGCGCGCCGACGTCTGGGACGATGTCTGACGACGCCTGACGATGCCTGACGACGTCTGACGACGTGGGCAACGGCCGCACCGCCAGCGTCATGTCCCGCACCGCCGTCACCTCGACCGGATCTCCGGCCGCCACCGGCTGCTCCGCCTCTGCGTCCCAGAGCTCGCCGTGCACGAACACCTTGCCGAGTGGCCGCAGCTCCGAGCGGGCGACGCCGTGCTCGTGCACCAAGCCTTCGGCGCCGGTCCGCACCTGCCGCCGGCGCACCCGCCAGGCCGTCACCAGCAGCGCGCACACCACCGCCAGCGTGAACAACGTCACCACCGTGATCCATTCCAGGCTCACCCGCAGCTCCGGCTCCGGGCTGCTGAACAGCAGCAGCGAGCCGATGATCAGCGCCACCGCACCCGAGAGCGCCAGCACGCCGTGCGCACCTGCCTTGAGCTCGGCCACGAACAGCCCCACCCCCAGCAGGATGAGGGCGGCGCCGACGTAGTTGACGGCGAGCAGCGAGAGGCCGAAGAACGCCAGCAGCAGGGCGATGGCGCCGAACACCCCCGGCATCAGCGTACCGGGGTGGGTGATCTCGAAGAACAGGCCGACGCCGCCCAGCATCAGCAGCATGTAGGCGAGCTCGGGATGGGCCAGGGCCGAGAGCAGCCGTTGCGCACCGGTCATCTCGACCTCGGTCACGGCCGCGCCGGCGGTGTGCAGGGTGACGCTCGCCGCGCCGCCGGTGCGCACCCGCCGGCCGTCGATCGCCCGCAGCAGCTCGGGCAGGCTGGGCGAGACGAGATCGGCCAGGTGCGCCGCCACCGCCTCGCCGGCGCTGAACGAGCGGCTGGCGACCACCGCCTGCTCCGCCGCCACCACGTCGCGGCCGTTGCGGGCCGCCAGCGAGCGGATGGCAGCCGCGGCGTCCTGCTCGACCTTCTGGCCCATGGTGCCGGTGATCGACTCGCCGCCGGCCCCGACCGGATGTGCCGCGCCGGTGCGGGTGCCGGGGGCCATCGCCGCCACGTCCGCCGCCTCGAGCAGGAAGAACCCCGCGGATGCCGCCTGCGCGCCGCTCGGCGCCACGTACACCACCACCGGCGTGCGCGCCGCCAGGATGTCCTCGGTCATCTGGTGCATCGAGGTGGACAGCCCGCCGGGCGTGTCCAGCTCCACCACCACCGCCGCCGCCCCGGCCGCATCGGCCCGCGCCAGCACGCCGCGCAGGAACTCCGCCGCCACCGGCTGGATGATCGAAGCCAGCCGGGCGTGGATGACCACCGGCGCCCCGGCCGGCCGCGCACCGGCGGCGCTCGGGGAGGCTGGTCCAGGCGGCACCGCCGACGTCGTGGCCGACGCGGCTGCCGCCGGCGCCCCGGACGCCGCCCGGGAGACCGGAGCGGCAGGCCCGGTGGCCGCCAGGGTGCGCACGCCGGCGCTACCCGCCGCGAGCAAAGCCAGCGCCAATGCCGCTTGCAAGGCCATGGACCGCGAAGCCGGAGCCGGTGCCCCCGCCCGAGCCACTTCCACGGGATCGCCGTCACCACCGCCCGCGGGGCGCGAACGCGGTCGGGAGGAGCGGTGCTGCGCGAATGGAACCATGGCGGCAACAGCGATTATAGCCCCTGCCGCCCAGGATGCCGGGTTCAAGGCCGAGCCGGTGGGCCAGGCTTCTTCGGAGAGACCCGCTGCCTCGCGAGCAACCCTGATTCGCCCACAAAAGCCCCGGGCTCCGGACGAGGTCGGGGGCGTACCTCAGGAAGGCGAGCATCACCGGCCAGAAGCGAACGTCGGGCGCCGCACGAGGGTGTCTCGAGATAGTCAGGCAGGGAAATCCGGCCTCGAAGCGTAGGTGACGTGAAGTGCACACATCCCAGCCCATGCGGCCACCTCGGACAACGGCGCCTCAAATGCTCGATCCACTCGTCGGGCGAGTCTTCGCCTGGGGGCAATCTGTGCCGGCTGGCACAATAGAGAAGGACCTGGTGCAATACCCGGCGGCCGACGAATCCCGAGACGACAAGAATTGCGGCGAGGGCCCAGCGCGAGCACGCTGTCCGTGGACCTGTTCGAATCGTTCCAGAACCGCAACTACCAGAGGCGACCGGCGCGTGCGGCCAGGGCGATCGGTTGCAGGCCGCTGACCTTCCTCCATGGGGAGAAGGGCCGTGTGGCGCCCGACATTCGCTTCTGGTCGGCGATCCTCAGGGCAAGTCCGGACGCCGACCTGCCTGCCACTGAACGAGTGCTCTTCGTCGCAGGCTCCGCCTTCCGGGGGCCTACTCCCTTGAGCTCAAGCAGCGTTAGGATGGAGATCCAGGAGGATTTATGTCGATCTTGGAGCTACGCGGCAGGATCACTAAGGAGGGCCAGCTTGAAGTCGATCTCCCAGCCGGTCTCCCGGCCGGGGAGGCAAGGGTCACGATCGAGCTGCCTTCGGCCCAGCGATGGACCGCCGAGGAACTCGCGGAGGCGCTGCGGGTGCAGCCACTCACTGGAGCTGAGATCGTCGCAGCCGGTTTGATCGGAGGCTGGGAAGGCGTGGAGAGTGGCACCAAGTGGGTTGCTCGCAGGCGTAAGGACCGGCGCGAGAGGCTCCGGTGAACGGCCTCATTGACACGGCCGTTCTGGTGGACGTCCTACGATCGCATCCACCGGCTATTGAATGGCTTACGCGACAGGATGCTCTTGGCATCACGTCGGTCTCTTGGCTCGAGATCATCGAAGGCGCGACGGACGATCTAGCACAGAAACGTGCAGTCCGGTTCCTGCGGCATTTCGAACGCATCTGCCCGTCCACCGATGACTGCGACTGGGCAATTCAGCGCCTACTGCAGTTCAGACTGAGCCACGGCGTTGATGCGATGGACTGCTTGATCGCCTCGACGGCCAGTCGCCTGCTCCTACCTCTTTACACTCGCAACCTGAAGCACTTTACTCCACTTCTCGGACCGTTGGCGAAGAAGCCGTACTGATTCGGTCATGCTCGCCTCAGGACGCCGGCCTCAAACGGGTGATCCTCCTGGCTGTGGCTCGCCAGGAGCCGGCGGTCGATTTCCGGAGTGCCGCCGAGGCGGGGTTGGTGGCCCTGCCCGACAAGGAGGTCCTGGCGACCGCTGCCGAGGCCGGCAGGGTGCTCGTGAGACATGACCTGAAGACGACGCGCGTTGGAGCCCCTGGGAATGCGTGGCCCTTTTGTGATCCGCTTGCGGGGCCAGATTCCGCGCTGTCGGCTATTCTGCCGAGCGGCGGCCCTTACGGCTGCCCGGTCCCCGATCTGAGGCCGTCCGGCGCCATGCGCTGCGCTTGCTGGATTGAGCGATAATGGCCAATGCCCATTCGAGCAGCAGCAAGCACTCGACGAGATGCGCGGCGGCCCTCCGCGCCTGGTTGATTCCCGTTCCAACGAGGCATATGTATTCCTCCCGCTGACAGAGTACGAGGCGGTAGGTGAGATCGTCGAGGACGAAAGACGGCAGGGGCGGGTACCCGTCCTGGACTTGGAGCTGAGGAGAGCATTTTATGCCACATCAATGGAATGACTTTTTTGTCATGGTAGGCGGCGGCGCGGCGGCGCTTGCAGGGTTGATTTTCGTCGCCATGTCGATCAAGCCCGATGTCATTATCCGAAACCTGACACACAAGAATCGAGCAATTAACATGTTGACAAGTTTCACTGCAATTTTCATGACGTGCAGTCTTGCGCTTATCGGAAATCAAACCCTTGAAGCGCTCGGCTGGGAGTGGCTCGCCGTCTGGGTCATCGGAATAACCATCTTCATCAGGGGCTATTCTATAGCGATCAGATCGCGCATGAGTTTCATTGGCTTGAACGCGCCGCGGCTTGTCGGCGGTACGATTTGTCACCTCGCCGAGGTTACGGGCGCCATTTTCCTTATTCTCGGACAAGGCACAGGGCTCTACATCGTAGCTATCGCAACTATTATTTTATTCGCGTTCCTCATTTCTGGCGCATGGCTCATTATCATTGGCATCTACGAAGACCAAGCCAAGCAATGATATGAACGCCAGCTCGTGCTTCTGGTACCGGCGCTCGCTGCGATTGAGCGGCGCCGGCGGCGTGCGGCCGACGCTGGGCCTCCGGAGCGTCATGTTTACAGTCGAAAACGTCGACGATACTGTCGCTCGCCTGCGCGCCCACGGCGCCAAACTCGTCGGCGACGTGGCCCAGTACGAGGACAAGTACAGACTCTGCTACCTGCGAGGCCCCGCGGGCATCATCGTCGCGCTGGCCGAGGAACTCTTCTAACGCGTTCACCGCCATCCAGAAGGCCCGACTTGGGCCGACGCTGCACCAGCGCTTGCTCCAGAGCTGACAAAGCGCGGTTTGGACGTGAACCGCATGATCTTGGGCAGGCCGTCACTCGCCCGCTCGGCCGGCTGATAGACTCCTGGACGCCCCGGCGTCGCCGCCGGCGGCCGCCCGCAACCGGGTCCCGGAGACAGCCATCGTGAGCGATCATTCCACCGCATCGACCGTCGCCAACCGCCTGGCCGGCGAGAGCAGCCCCTACCTCTTGCTGCACCGGCACAACCCGGTCGACTGGTATCCCTGGGGCGAGGAGGCGCTGGCCCGGGCGCGCGCCGAGGACAAGCCGATCTTCCTCTCGGTGGGTTACTCGACCTGCTACTGGTGCCACGTCATGGAGCGCGAGTCCTTCTCCGACCCGGAGGTGGCGGCGTTGATGAACCGCGAGTTCGTCAACGTCAAGCTCGACCGCGAGGAGCGGCCCGACCTCGACGAGATCTACATGACCGCCACCCAGATCCTGACCGGTCAGGGCGGCTGGCCCAACTCGCTCTTCCTCACCCCCAAGCTCGAGCCCTTCTTCGCCGGCACCTACTTCCCGCCTGCCGAGATCCACGGCCGGCCGAGCTTCCGGCACGTCCTCGAGGACCTCGCCGGCGCCTGGACGCAGCGCCGCGTCGAGGTGGAGGAGCAGGCGGCCGAGATGACCCAGGCGATGCGCCGCTTCCTCGAGGAGCGCGCCCGCCCGGCAGCCGAGCCCCCCGGCCCCGGCGCCTGCTGGCGCGGCGTCGACGCCCTCGCCCGCCGCTTCGACCGCGAGTGGGGCGGCTTCGGCGGCGCGCCGAAGTTCCCGACGCCGTCGAACCTCTTCCTGCTGCTCGAGATGGCGCCCGAGCGGCCAGACGCCGGCGAGATGCTGGCGGCGACGCTCGACGCCATGGCGCGCGGTGGGATCTACGATCAGCTGGCGGGCGGCTTCCACCGCTACGCCACCGACCGCGAGTGGAAGGTGCCGCATTTCGAGAAGATGCTCTACGACAACGGCTTCCTGCTCGAGCTCTACGCCCGCGAGCACGCCCGCTCCGGCGACCCGCAGGCGGCGCGCGTGGCACGCGAGACGGCGGCCTTCCTGGAGCGCGAGATGACCTCGCCCGAGGGGGCGCTGTGGAGCGCCGTCGACGCCGAGACCGGCGGCCACGAGGGCGCCTACTACGTCTGGACCCGCGACGAGATCGCCGCCGCCCTGGCCCGGGAGGGCGAGGCCCGCGGGCAGGGCGAGGAGGACCTGGCCTTCTCGGCACCGCTGCTGGGATTCGCCGGCCCGCCGTTCTTCGAGGGCGACCACTACGTGCTGCACGTCCCCGAGCGCTGGGAGGAGGTGGCCCGCCGCCGCCGGCTGGCGCCCGAGGAGCTGCTGCGCGAGCTCGCCCTGCCGCGCGCCCGCCTGCTGGCGGCGCGCTCCCGCCGGCCGCGGCCGGCCACCGACGACAAGGTGCTCGCCGACTGGAACGGCATCGCCATCGCCGGGCTGGCGGCCGCCGGTCAGCTGCTGGGCGAGCCGCGGCTGGTCGCCCAGGCGGCTCGCGCCGCCGACTTCGTGCTGCGCGAGATGCGCCCGGTGGGCGGCCCGCTGCTGCACGTCTGGCGGGCGGGGCGCGCCCGCATCCCCGCCTACCTGGCGGACTACGCCTTCCTGGTGCGTGGCCTGCTCGCCCTGCACACCGCCTCGGGCGAGCCGCGCTGGCTGGCCGCGGCGGCCGAGCTGGCCGGCGAGCAGCAGGCGCGCCTGGGCGACCCGGAGGGCGGCTGCTTCGTCGCCGGCGCCAGCCCCGACCTGCTGTTCCGCAGCAAGGACCCCTTCGACGGCGCGACGCCCGCCCCGAACGCGGTGGCGGTGCTCAACCTGATCGATCTCGCCGCCCACGACGCGGCGGTCCGGCGGGAGCACTGGCACGGCCTCGCCACCGCCGCCCTGCGGGCCTTCGCGCCGCTGGTCGAGCAGCACCCCGAAGCGGTGCGCATGCTGGCCATCGCCGCCCGCCGCTACCGCGGCGGCGAGCCGGCGCCGCGCGAGGCCGCGCACCAGCGCGAATCCGGCGCCGGTCCGCTCGCCATGCTCGACCAGGAAAGCGAGCAGCTGGTGACCGTCCACCTCGAGCTCGGCGCCGCGCCCGCCGCCGCCGGCGCTTTGCGGCCCTTCCGCCTGGTGCTCGAGATCGCTCCCGGCTGGCATCTGCAGGCCAACCCGGCGAGCGAGAGCTTCCTGGTGCCCACCGCCCTCGCCGCCGAGGTTCCCGGCGGCGCCGCGGTCTCCACGGGCTCGGCGAGCGTCGAGCTGCGGCGCGTCGTCTACCCGCCCGGAGAGCCGCTGCCGGTGGCGTTCTCGAGCCGCGCGGTAGCCGCCTACCAGGGCCGGGTCGAGATCGCCGGCGAGATCGGCGCGGCGGCGGCAGCCGGACCCGAGCCGCCCGGCACGGGAGCCGCCCATCTGCTGCTCACCTACCAGCTCTGTGACGACCGGCGCTGCCTGCCGCCGGTGACCCGGACCATTCCCCTGTCTTGACGCCGGTGCCGGCACCCGACACCATCGTCCCAATGCTGAGAATGACGAGGAGGCCACGATGCGCCAGCCGCTCTCCCGCCGCACCCTGATCGCCGCCCTGCTGTTGCTCGCCGCGCCGCTCGCGGCGAGGCTCGTCGCGCAGGCCCCGGCCGCCGCCCCAGCCGCCCCTGCCACCCCCGCTCCCGCGCCTGCCCCGATACCCAATCCGCCCACGATGGGCGGCACCTCCGACCCGCAGGCCATCGCCGTGGCGGATGCCGCTCTGGCGGCGATGGGCGGCAAGGCCGCGTGGGACGGCACCCACTACCTGCGCTTCACCTTCGCCGGCCGCCGCACCCACGTCTGGGACAAATGGACCGGGCGCCACCGGCTGGAAGGCAAGACCAAGGACAACGAGTCGTACGTGGTGCTCGACAACATCAACACCCACCAGGGCGCCGCCTACATCGACGGCAAGCTGGTGGAGGGAGAGAGGGGCAGCAAGATGGTCGAGGGCTCGTACGGCGCCTGGGTCAACGACACCTACTGGCTGCTGATGCCCTACAAGCTGCGCGACTCCGGCGTCAACCTCACCTGGGTCGGCAAGCAACAGCTCGACGGCAAGGACTACGACGAGATCAGCCTCAGCTTCGGAGTGGTGGGCCTCACTCCCGGCGACCATTACTGGGCCTGGTTCAACCACGACACTCACCTGATGGAGCGCTGGGCCTACCTCCTGCAGGACCAGCCCCGCGACGCCGCGCCGACGGTCTGGCTCTGGCAGGGCTGGCAGCGTTACGGCAACATCATGCTGGCCCCACACCGCGTGCAGCCGGACGGCCAGAGGAAGCTCGAGCTCTCCGACATCGTGGTCGCCGCCGCCGTTCCCGACGCGGTCTTCACCTCGCCGGCGCCGGCACCGCCGATCCAGGCTGATCTCGGCGCGGCCGCCCCGGCCAAGCCCGCCGCCAAGCCCTGAGCCAGGCGGGCGTCGCCTCCCCCACTCCCGCCTCCCCCACTCCCGCCTTCGGCGCCGGCAGGGCCGGCGCCGAAGGCGTTGCCGGCGTCGATGACCCGCACCAGCTGCCAGCAATTCATCATCTGCAACCTATGCATATCAATAGTTGAAACAAATATCCTGACGTTGGCAATATAAAGCCAACTGTTTCAAAGATCGATAGAATATCGTTTGCCCGCCATCCCAGCCCATGGTAGGGTGCCAGAAAATCGGCACCAGGCAACCTGTCATGGGAGTCGCGAATGCCCACCGAGCGGACTCGTGCTGCAAGGATCGAATGCCTCGCCGGTGAAGGAATGTTAAATCAACTCGTGCGCACATTCTTGCTACTGCTTGCGTGCGCACCCGCCGCCGCCGGCGCCTCGACGATCTACAACAGCATTCCCTCGCCGCTGCCGGGAAACGTGCCGAGCCTGGGGTACCAGGCGACGCAGACGTCCGAGTTCGGCGACCTGATCCAATTCTCCGGCTCCGGCCGGACACTGACCAGCGTGACCGTGGTGATGAGCGATTGGGCGCTCGCCTCGGATTACCCGGCGTTCCCGGGGTCCGGCGGCCCGACCTGGGATCATCCGCTGACGCTCAATCTCTATGACGTGGACAACAGCGGACCGAATCCGGCCCCCGGCACGTTGATCGCCAGCCGCACGCAGACCTTTGCCATCCCGTGGCGGCCGCCGGCAGATCCCACCTGCACCGACCCGACGCAGTTCCGGGCCAGCGACGGTTTCTGCTACAGCGGGCTGGCGTTCGCCGTCACCTTCGATCTCACCGGCACCACGGTCCCGGACCAGATCATCTATGGCGTGGCGTTCGACACGCAGAGCTGGGGCAAGAATCCGATCGGTACGCCAGGGCCTTACATATCGCTCAACTTCGGCCTAGCCCAGGTGCCGCCGGCGACGGGGAGCAATCCGTTTCCCGACACCGCCTACTGGAACACGGCGACCGCTTCGAACTACGCCGATGGCGGCACGGCGGGAGTGGGGATCTTCCGCCGGGACACCAACTGGACCCCGTTCAGCGGCGCGGTGTCCTTCGACGCCGCCGGGGCCGACATCCCCACGCTCTCCCACCTCGCCCTGGCGTCGCTCGCCGTCGCCCTGGCGCTGATGGCGATGGTCAAGCTGAGATCCTGACCCGGCCGATCTGCCGTCTCCGGCCGCCCGCTCGCCTGCCTTCCGCAGGCCGGCTGCGCCCTATTCCCAGCGCTCGATGACCACCCGGGTCTCGGTGTAGAAGCGCACCGCGTCCTTGCCGGTGGCGTGCAGGTCGCCGAAAAAGGAGCTCTTCCAGCCGGCGAAGGGGAAGAACGCCATCGGGGCGGCGACGCCGATGTTGACCCCGACCATGCCCGCCTCGACCCGGGTCTTGAAGTACCAGGCGTCGCGCCCGCTGCGGGTGAAGATGCTGGCCGCGTTGCCGTACTTCGAGCGGTTCACCAGCGCCACCGCCTCCTCCACCGTGCGCACCCGGATCACCGCCAGCACCGGCCCGAAGATCTCCTCGCGCGCCAGCGCCATGTCCGGCTCGATCCGGTCCAGGATGGTCGGCGCGAGATAGAAACCGCCGCCCTCCGGGACCCGGTGGCGGCCGTCGACCAGCAGGCTGGCGCCCTCCTTCAGGCCGCGCTCCACGTAGCCCAGGATGCGGTCCTTGGATTCCTGCCGGATGACCGGGCCGATACCGGTGGCCTCGTCGAGCGGGTCGCCCACGACGACCGCCTCCGCCGCCCGCGCCAGCCGTTCGAGGAACGGCTCGGCCGCGGCGCCCACCGGCAGCGCGACGCTGCCGGCGAGGCAGCGCTGGCCGGCGGAGCCGAAGGCGGAAGCCATCACCGCCTGGATGGCGAGGTCCCAGTCGGCGGCGTCGGGCAGCACCACCAGGTGGTTCTTGGCGCCCGCCATCGCCTGCACCCGCTTGCCCGCCGCCGCCGCCCGGGCATAGACGTGCCGCGCCACCACCTCGGAACCGACGAAGGAGACCGCCTGGATGCCGGGATGGCCGAGCAGCGCGTCGACCGTCTCGCGGCCACCGTGCAGCACGCTCAGCACCCCTTCAGGCAGACCCGCCTCGACCAGCAGCTCGGCCAGGCGCACCGCCGTCATCGGCGTGCGCTCGGAGGGCTTGAGCACGAAGGTGTTGCCGGCGGCGATGGCCAGCGGGAACATCCACAACGGGATCATCGCCGGGAAGTTGAAGGGGGTGATGCCGGCCACGACCCCGAGCGGCACGCGCACCGTCTGGCTGTCGATCCGGTGCGCGATCCCCTCCACCGTCTCGCCCATCATCAGCGTCGGCATGCCGGCGGCGAAGTCCACCACCTCGATGCCCCGCCGCACCTCGCCGCGGGCCTCGCCGATCAGCTTGCCGTTCTCCCGGCTGACCATGCGCGCCAGCTCCTCGAGATGCTCCTCGAGCAGGCGCTTGTAGCGGAACATCACCTGCACGCGCTCGGTCACCGGCACCTCGCGCCAGGCGGCGAAGGCACGCCGCGCGCCGTCGATCGCCTCGTCGATCTCGGTCGCGGTGACGAACGGCACGCGCGCCAGCTCGCTGCCGTGGGCGGGGTCGAGCACCGGCTCGCTGCGCCCCGCCGACTCGCGCCACCTGCCGCCGATCAGCAACGGCAGCGTCTGCCCCGTTGCCAGCTGGGTTTCCGGCATCACCACACCTCGCTTCGTTTACTTGACCGCCCCCACCGTGAAGCCGGCGATGAAGCGGTCCAGGAAGACGTTGTACAGCACCGCCACCGGCAGGCTGGAAATCAGGCAGGCCGCCATCAGCGAGCCCCAGTAGTAGACGTCGCCCCGCACCAGGTAGATCGGCACCCCGACGCTCACCGTCTGGTTCTTGGCGCTCGAGATGAAGGTGAGGGCATAGACGAATTCCTGGGTGACCAGGGTGAAGCTGAAGATCACCACCGTCAGGATGCCCGACAGCGAGATCGGGACGACCAATCGCACGAACGCCCCGAAGCGCGTCAGGCCGTCCACCATGGCGGCGTCTTCCAGCTCGCGGGGGATCGACTTGAAGAAGGCCATCAGCAGCCAGATCGAGAACGGCAGGGTGAAGGTCGGATAGACCACGATGATCGACCACAGCGAATCCTGCAGACCGAGCAGCGCCACCACCCGCGACATCGGAATGAACAGCAGCGTCGGCGGGATCAGGTAGGTCAGGAAGATGCCGATGCCGAGCCGCTGTCCCCAGCGGCCGGTGAGCCGCGCCAGCGCATAGGCCGCGGGCACCGCCAGCACCAGCGTGATCAGCACCACCAGGGCGCCGGCGCCGGCGGTGTTGAGCAGCCAGCGCAGGAACAGCGTCTCGTTGAACAGCAGCTTGAGATGCTCGAGAGTGGGCGGCAGATTGAACAGGAAGGGGTTGTTCTTGATGTTGTAGAGGTCGGCCGTCTGCTTGAAGCTGGTGATCCCCATCCACAGGAAGGGAAAGGCGAGCAGCACCGAGAACACCAGGACCACGGCCCAGCGCAGGACGCCCGGCGGCAGGCGGACCCTGCGGACACCGCGGGCTGCCGGCGAATCGCTCATACGACCTCCGAGCGGTGCGCGACGCGCAGCATCGCCCAGGCCACCAGCACCAGGATCGGCACCAGGAAGATCGACGCCGCCGCGCCCTCGGCGAGGCTGCCGCCCAGGATGCCGGCGAAGAAGGCGTAGGACGGCACCACGTGCGTCGAGTCGTAGGGCCCGCCGCGGGTCAGGATGTAGACCACCGTCATGTCGGTGAAGGTGAAGACGATGCCGAACAGCAGCGCCACGGAGATGATCGGCCGCATCATCGGCAGCGTGATCTCGAAGTGCGTGCGCCAGAAGCCGGCGCCGTCCACGGCCGCCGCCTCGGGGATGTCGCGGGGGATGGCGGTGAGGCCCGCCAGCAGGATGACGGTCGAGAACGGCAGCATCCGCCAGGCGTGCACCAGGATGACCGAGATCATCGCCAGGCTCGGCTCCCCCAGCCACATCGGCGTATCGAAAGGTTTCACCAGGTGCAGGCTCACCAGCGCCCAGTTGACCACGCTGTAGATCGAGTCCAGGATCCATTTCCAGCCGATGGCGCCCAGCGAGATCGGCGCCACCCAGGGCAGCAGGGTCAGGAAGCGCACCAGGCCGCGGCCGCGGAACGGGTTGCGCAGCGCCAGCGCCAGGACGTTGGCGCCGACGATGACGATCAGCTGCGCGCTGACGGTGAAGACGAACGAGTGCCAGAGTGCGCCGCGGAAGGCGGGGTTCTGCAGCACGCTGCGGAAGTTCGCCAGGCCGACGAAATGGTAGCCGACGCTGCCGACGGTGACGTCGCCGAGGCTGTAAAGGAAGGCGAGGATCAGCGGCACGCCGACCAGGCCGGCGATGTAGAGCAGGGCGGGGGCGAACATCGCCGGGCCCAGCCAGCGGTCCTGGCGCCTTACTGCCATGCCACCTCCCGCGGCTCGGTCCGCCGCCCGCCGTCCTTGGCAAAGAAGCGGAGGTTGCGCTCGGGTATCCCGAGCGTCACCACCTCGCCTTCGTCGACCTCGACCCGGTAGACCGAGGGCAGCCTGCCGATCAGCCGCTGGTCGCCGAAGCGGCCGCCCTGGATCCGCGCATAGAGCACCCGTTCGTTGCCCAGGTACTCGACGCCGGTCACCCGGGCGGTGATCGCCACCGCCGGTCCTTCGATCAGCGCGGTGGGCAGCAGGTGCTCGGGGCGGAAACCGACCAGCACGTCGCCGTGGTCGATCAGGTTCATCGGCGGCGAGCCCAGGAAGGTGGCGACGAAGGTGTCCGCCGGCTCGTCGTAGACCTCGCGCGGCGTGCCCACCTGGCGCACCAGTCCCTTGTTCAGCACCACGATGCGGTCCCCCATCGCCATCGCCTCGACCTGGTCGTGGGTGACGTAGATGGTGGTGGTGCCGATGCGCTTGTGAAACTGCGTCAGCTCCTCGCGCGCCGAGGCCCGCAGCTTGGCGTCGAGGTTGGACAGCGGCTCGTCAAGCAGGAAGACGCTCGGCTCGCGGACGATGGCGCGGGCCAGTGCCACCCGCTGGCGCTCGCCGCCCGAGAGCTCGCGCGGCTTGCGGTCGAGCAACTCGCCGATCCCCAGCAGCCCCGCCGCCCACTCGACCTTCGGCCCGCGCTCCGCCTTGGGCACCTTCTGCGCCCGCAGCGGAAAGGCGATGTTCTTGTAAACCGACAGATGCGGATAGAGCGCATAGCTCTGGAACACCATGGCGATCCGCCGCTCGCGCGGCGGCAGCCGCGTCACCACCCGGCCGCCGATCAGGACGTCGCCGCGCGTCGGTTCCTCGAGCCCGGCGATCATCCGCAGCAGCGTGGTCTTCCCCGAACCCGAGGGTCCGAGGAAGACCATGAACTCGCCCTCCCGCGTCAGCAGGTTGACGTCGTTGACGGCGCCGAGCTGTCCCTGCTTGAAGACCTTGGTCAGGTCTTTGGTTTCGACGATCGCCATGGCGCTCCCCGCAAGCCTTTCCGGCCTACTTCCACTTGTCGAAGATACGCTTGACTTCCTTGTCGGCGGCGGCCACCGCCTCCTCCGGCGTCATCTCGTCGCGCGCCGCCTTGGCGAACATGGTGGGCAGCACGAAGGTGTTGAACACCTCGTCGATGGCGGCGGTGGCGTAGCCCGGGTAGCCGACGTTGGTCGTCGTCTCGAGCGCCGCGCCCAGGATCTTGTACTTGTCGTGCGGCTGCGCCTTGGCGTCGTCGGCGATGAGCTGCTGCAGGTTCTTCACCGTGCCGGGGAAGCACGGGAAGTTGTAGAACTCGCTCGCCTTGAAGGCGTTGGCGAAGTCGTCCATGTAGTCGGCCAGGAACTGCTTGGCGCCGGCGACGTTGTCGGCGAACTTCCAGATGACGTAGCAGTCCATGACGTGCTCGCAGGCGATTCGGCGGACCGGGCCCTTGAGCGCCGGCGTGAGCTGGATCTGGCGCGACATCTCGGGGTTGTCCTTCTCCGCGGCGCGGGTCACCGAGATGGCGTTCTGCACATAGGAGGCCTTGCCCGAGAGGATGGCGCGGTTGTTGGACGAGGGGTCCCAGGTGAACACCTCGGCGGTCTCGGCATCCTTGTACAGGGCGCGCATGTACTTGACCGCTTCGACGGTGTTCTTGGAGTTGAGCACCACCGCGCCGGCCTCGTTCTGCTCGGCGCCGCCGAAGCTCCACAGCAAGGCGCGCATCGCCATGTTGGTGTCGAGCTCCTGCGACAGCCCGAGGCCGCACGGGTTGCCGATCTTGTCCTTGATCGCCTTGGCGCCCTGGTGCAGCTGTTCCCAGGTGTCCGGCCCGTTCGGCATGCCGACCTGGGACCAGAGGTCCTTGCGGTAGTTGCCGGGGTCGGGGACGTAGGAGTCGGAAAACGCGAAGTGCTTCTTGGTCTTGGGGTTATAGGTCGACTTGTGGCCCAGGTCGTTGGTCTTCCCCCACTTCCGCTCCACCTCCTGGTAGATCTCGGCATGGTCGATCACCTGCTGCTCGTAGGCGGCCGGGGGCGACAGGAACATGAACAGGTCGTGCCCCTTCTTGGCCGCCACCTCGGCCGCGGCGCGGGCGTTGATCTCGCCGATCGCGATGTGGTCGACGATCACCTGGGTGTTGTGCTTCGCTCCCCACTCCTTGCAGAACACGCCGTCGAACCACTTGTCGTAGCCGGGTACGAAATGGCTCCACTGCAGGATCTTGAGCGTCTTCTGTTGGGCGCGACCCGCGACCGGAAAGATCAGCGAGCCGGCGGCGACGGTCCCTGCGGCCTGCACGAACTCGCGCCGCGAGATGCCTTTGCTTCTCCTGGCCATTGCTCCTCCTTGGGCGCTCTTCGCCCGGATGACGGACCGGAAACCAAAAGCGGGCCACAGAGCCCACGAATGCGCGAGGATCGACGTCTTGGAGGGCACGCCGCCCGAAGCTGCCACTTGGTTGCCGGCATTGTAGCGTAGCAGCGCCGGAGCGCCAGACGGTAGCGTAGCAGCGCCGGAGCGCCAGACGGCCCGGTCACCTACTCTAGCCCAGGCGTCCGCTTCCGCGACACTCTCGTTCCATTCCCGGACACGCCGCCGCCGCGGGCAGGCCGCCCGGAGACCGATCGCTGAGGCCCGAGGGGCGGGCGCCGGGTCGGGTCGGGAGAGGCTAAAGGATCAGCTCCTGGCCTTCCGCCAGCACCTGAAAGCCGGCGGCGGCCAGCGCGGCGCGCTCCGGGCCGGCCGGATCGAGGGCCGGATTGGAGTGATTGAGGTGGGTGAAGAAGACCTGCAACCCGCCACCGCGCACCTGGGCTCCCAGCAGCTCCATGGTGACGTTCATCAGCGGATGACCGATCCGGCTCACGTCGCGGTCGGGCAGCTCGCCGGCGGAATAGAAGGTGCCGTCCAGCAGTGCCACGTCGACGCGCTCGCGGCGCAGCACCTCCGGCAGCGACGGCTTCCACGCCGTCCATGAATCGGTGTCGGGAACGTAGAGCAGAGTGCGCCGTGGTCCGCGCACCACGAACCCCAGGGTGTCGCTCAGCTCGTCGCGGTGCGGCACCAGCAGCGGCGTCACCGTCAGTCCGGGGGCGAGCGTCAACGTCTGGCCCGGAGTCAGCTCGTGGAGGACGACGTTGCGCCGCGCCACCAGCAGGCTCCAGGGGCCATTGGCCCGCAGGAAGGCGGCCATCCGCGACGAGGCGTAGACCGGCAGGTCGTGGCTGTCGATCACCTCGAAGCCGAAGAGCGCGAGCCCCAGGTAGTGGCCGGCGTGGGCGTGGGTGAGCAGCACGCCGTCCACCGGCTGCCGGTCGGGCGCGCCGGCCGGATGCGGCCGGAAGCGGTGCACGATCTCGAGCTGCTCTCCGAGGTCGGGTGTGGCGTCGATCAGCCAGGTCTTGCCGCTCGCCGGCAGGCGGAGCGCCAGGCTCGCCACGTGCCGCCGCCGTCCGGGATCGCGCCGCGCCGCAACGCAGCGCACGCAATCGCAGCCGGGCTGCGGCACGCCGCCATCCTGCGCCGTCCCCAGCGCCGTCACCACCACCCGCGCCGGCGTGCCGGCCGCCACCGGACCGGCGGCATTGGCTTCCTGCACCGCGGGCAGGACCGCCGCCGCTGCAGCAGGCGCCCCTGCCGGCGCCGCGGGAAGCCGAACCGGAGCCGCAACCGCGAGCAGCACGGCCGCCGCCACGGATGCAAGCGCGGCGGCCGGGGCCGCGGAGTGCCATGGCACCTCGACGCACAGGTTGCGGTGCGGCAAGCGCTGGCTCATGGCAGGTTTGGTTTCCCTTCGGAGCGCGATGCGGCGATTGTGTGTGGCCGCCCGCGGCAGGTCAAGCTCGCACCCGCGCCCGGGTCCGGGCTCAAGGCCCGGGCAGCGCGGAGGTGTCCGCGACGCTCGCCAGCGTGCCTTGCGGGTTGGTGTAGGTCTTCTTTCGCCCGGTCTTGGTATCCGTGACGGTGATGGTGTACTGCACGTTGGACAGGCCGGCGTAGAACACCCAGAAGTGATCGTTGATCGACGTGCCGTCCAGCACCTTCATCACCAGATCGACCTCGGCAGGGTCGAAGAACCAGAAGGTCCCGGTGTCGCCGGTCAGCGGCGCGGCGGTGCCGGCGCCGGTCCCGGTGCTGGTCCGCCAGGCGACCGCCACCCGGAAACGGCTGCCGAGACAGAGGTTCGCGCGCCCGGCGGCGCACGCGCCGGCCGGCGGCGGTGGCGGCGCCATCACCGGCGGCACCGGCGGCGCCTCGCCGGTACCCAGGAAGGCCGCGGTGTCCGCGACGCTCGCCAGCCGGCCCTGGGGGTTCACGTAGGCCTGCACCGCGCCGGTCACGGTGTCGGTCACCACCAGCGTGTACTGCACGTTGGAGAGCGCACCGTAGAAGACCCAGAAGCGGCCATTGACCGAGCGGCCGTCGACCATCTTGACCATCAGCTCGACGCTGGCCGGGTCGAAGAACCAGAAGTAGCCGGTGTCGCCCGAGAGCGCGACCGGATGGCCCTCGCCGCGCTCCCCCGTCGCCAGCTGCCACTGCACCTGGACGTGGAAGCGGTCGCTGGCCAGACACAGCGTGGGGTCCGTGGTGCATTGCGGCGCGGCGACGCTGGCGGTGCCGACGGTGATGCCGTTCACCGCCAGCACATGGCTGCCGGGCGCGGCGCCCGCGATCACCCCCTGGTGCGCCGGCAGCTGCACGCCGTCGAGGGTCGCGCCGCCACCCGTCCAGGCATAGGCCAGGAAGGGCTCCGACCGCGCCGCCGGCGAGCCCGCCGGCGGGAACGCCTTGAGCGACCCGGCGGCCGGCGGCGCGCCGAGCGCCCGGTTGGCGACCGGCGACTTGACCGTCGTCGGACCGCCGGGGCGATTCACCACCAGGGAGTTCAGCCCGCCGACGTCGAAGCCGTTGCGGCCGGGATCGGCGAAGGTGTCGACGTAGACCTTGGCGCCGAAGGCCGTGCTGAAGAAGCCGTTGCCCGCGTACTGGACGGTGTTGACCGGCCCCCCGCCGCCGAGATCGACGTCCCAGACCGGCAGGCCGAGGTTCTGGCTGAACGTCGTCGCCGCGACCGTGCCGCTGGCGTCGCCCGAGCCGGCGTGAGGCTGGCTGCCGACCGCCGGAATCGAATAGAGCGCCGCACCGTGGGAGGCGGCGAGTGGCTCGGCCACCGCCGGGCCGGCCTGGTTGGCGACGAAGCTGGCGCCGCTGATCTGGAGGTCCGAGGCGCCGGCGAAGATCCCGCCGCCGGCACTGTCCGCGGTGTCGCCGGCAAAGGTGGCGCCGGTGATCTGCGCCGCCGATTCGCCGGCCAGGAAGAGCCCGCCGCCGCTGCCGTTGCCGGCGGCGCCGGATTCCAGCACCAGCGAGTCGTCCATGGTCAACGCCACCAGCGTGGCGTTGATCGCCCCACCCGCCGCGCTGCCGCCCGCGGGGTTCTGCTGCACGCCGCAACTGTCGAACGCGGAGCCGGTGATCTGCACCGGCGCCCGGTTCGAGTCCAGCGTGCCGTTCGGGCTGAGCCCGTTCTGGCCATAGAGGTGCGTCTGGTCGCCCGCCACCAGCAGGCAGCCACCGGCATTGCCGACCGGGCCGCCGCCCGCCGGCAGCCCCTGCAGCAGCGATCCGGCCACCGTCACCCCCGCCGGACGCGGGTTCTTGCCGCCGGCGGTGGAGGCGTCCACGGCGTCGTTGGAGAGCGCGCAGATGGCCCCGCCGACCGCCAGCTGCGCACCGGCGAGCGCACCACGGTTGCCCTGGAAGGTGGAGCCCGCGACGTTGATCAGCGCGCGGTAGCTGTCGAGCGCGCCGCCGAACTGCGCCTGGTTGGCGACGAACCACGAGCCGGTGACGTCGAGGGTGGTCTGGTCCTCGACGTGAATCGCGCCGCCGGTGGGATCTCCGGCCGCCGGACAGCAGGCCGGCGGCGCGGCGACGTTGGCCTGGAAGGTGGAGCGGGTGACGGCGACGTAGGTGTGCGGCGTCGCCGGCGTGGCGGTCCAGTCGCCGAAGCCGTAGATCGCGCCGCCCACCAGACCGGCCTGGTTGCCCTGGAAGAGGGCGTCCGAGACGTACAGCGTGCCGTCGATCACGGCGATCGCGCCGCCGTGCGCGGTCGGGTCGCTGCCCGGAAGATTGACCAGGTTGGCGACGAAGGAGCCTCCGAGCACCTCGACGGTGGACAGGTTGACCGCCATGGCGCCGCCGGCGATCGGCGAGACGTTGCCGGTGAAGGTGCAGCCGATGAAGCTGGCGGCGGAGCCGTTGCGGACCTTGACGCCACCGCCGTCGGCGGCCGCGCCTCCGAGGTTGCCGGCGAAGGCACAGCCCACGAAACGGGCCTCGCCGGCGTCGACGGTGACCCCCGGCGAGGTCTCCGGCGAGCCGCCGCCGCCATTGCGGAAGGTCAGGTCCTGGAACACCACCAGGCCGCCGTGCGAGCGCTCGGAGTTGCGCAGCACGAGCACCGGATGGCTGCCGCCGCCGTCCAGGGCGACCGCCGCCCCGGGGGCGGCGCGAATGGTGAAGGCCTTGCCGGCGTTGCCGATCCTGAACCCCGCCACCGGCGCGGCGTAGATGCCCGCGGCCAGCTCGACGACACCTCCGTTCGCGACCTGCGAGATCGCCTGCGGGAGCGTGGCGGCATCCTGCGGCACCCGCACCAGGCCGCCCGCCGCCGCCACGCCTCGGCCGGAGCCGATGCCGGGCACCGCCACCGCCACCGGCGCCGGAACGGCAGCGGCGCCCGCGATCGCCAGCGTCAGCCAGAGAATCGCGCCGCAGACGGGGGCGATGACGCGAAGGTCAGCCGCGGCACGGACGTCAGCCGCAGCACGGACGGCACCCGGTGCGCAGACGTCAGCCTCTGTACAGACGTCAGCCTCTGCACAGACGTCCGCCGCTACGCGGGCGTCAGCCGCGGCGGGGACGACATCCGCCATCCGCCGGAAGACAGCCGCGACTCGGACGACATGGTGGACATTCGCGCTGCGGAAACTTCGGACCATCGGCCTGCCTTCGACCCTCGCCTGCATTCATCTGGGCAGAAGGTGCACTTCCCGTGCCGACCCATCATGCGGCCGGAAACGCCGTGACACAAGCTCACGGCGTTTCCCGGCATCACGATGGGAGGGGGGCACCGCCCGCCCCTTCCGACCCCTTCGCGCCCTCCCGGCGTCGTAGACTACCGGCATGCGCATCGTCTCCCTGGTGCCCAACGGCACCGAGATCCTGTTCGCGCTCGGCGCCGGCGATCAGGTGGTCGGCGTCAGCCACGAGTGCGATTTCCCGGAGGAGGCGCGGCGCCGGCCGGTGCTGACCGGCAGCGCCCTGCCACCGGGGCTCGACGCCGCCGCGGTGGACCGCGCCGTCAGCGCGCAGGTGGGCGGCGGCGAGAGCCTCTACACCCTCGCCGAGGACCGGATCGCCGCGCTGGCGCCGGACCTCATCGTCACCCAGCAGCTCTGTCCGGTCTGCGCCGTGTCGACGGCGCAGGTCCAGGGCGCCGTCTCGCCCCTGCCTCGCTGCCCCGAGGTGCTGTCGCTCGACCCCGCGACGCTCGCCGACGTGCTCGCCGACGTGCGGCGGGTGGGCGAGCGCACCGGCCGCCGCGCCGCCGCCGGCGAGCTGGTGGCCGCTCTCGAGCGGCGCCTGGCGGCGGTCCGCGAGCGGGTCGCCGGGCTGCCCCGGCCGCGGGTGCTGGCCCTCGAATGGCTCGATCCACCGTTTGCCGGGGGCCACTGGGTGCCGGAGATGATCGCCGCGGCCGGCGGCCACGACGTCGCCGCCGTCCCCGGCGCCCACTCCGCCCGCCTCGGCTGGGACGAGATCGCGCGGCTCGACCCCGACGTCGTGGTCGCCATGCCCTGCGGCTTCGACGCCGCCGGCGCCGCCGCCCAGGTGGCGGCAATCGCCGGCCGGCCCGAGTGGCGCCGCCTGCGCGCCGTCCGCGCCGGCAACGTCCACCCGGTGGACGCCAACGGCTGCTTCAGCCGCCCCGGCCCGCGGCTGCTCGACGGCATCGAGCTCCTGGCCGCCATCTTCCACCCCGGCGCGCCCGGCGCGAACGGCGCCGGCGGGCAGGGCACGACACGCGACAGGACCCGGGAGGACGAAGACGCATGAAGACACGACGCCTGGGCACCAGCGGCCCGGAGGTCTCGGCGCTGGGATTGGGCTGCATGGCGCTGTCCGGCACCTATGGACCCGCCGACGACGCCGAAAGCATCGCCACCGTGCACGCGGCGCTGGACGCCGGCATCACCATGCTCGACACCGGCGACTTCTATGGCATGGGGCACAACGAGATGCTGCTGCGCCAGGCGCTCGCCGGGGGCAAGCGCGAGCGCGTCTTCCTGGCAGTGAAGTTCGGCGCCCAGCGCGGCCCCGACGGCGCCTGGATCGGCTTCGACGGCCGCCCCGCCGCGGTCAAGAACTTCCTCGCCTATTCGCTGCGGCGCCTCGGCACCGACCACGTGGACCTCTACCAGCCGGCTCGCGTCGATCCGGCGGTGCCGATCGAGGACACGATCGGCGCCGTCGCGGACCTGGTGCGCGCCGGCTACGTCCGCCACGTCGGGCTCTCGGAAGCTTCGGCCGCGACTCTGCGGCGCGCGCATGCCGTGCACCCGATCGTCGCGCTGCAGATCGAGTACTCGCTGCTCAGCCGGCGCGTCGAAACCGACCTCCTGCCCACGCTGCGCGAGCTCGGCGTGGCGCTGGTCGCCTACGGCGTGCTCAGCCGCGGGCTGCTCGGCCGCGGCGTTTCCGGCGCGGCCGGCGCCGCGCCGCGATCCGCCGCCGACGTGCGGGGGGCGTTTCCGCGTTTCCAGGGCGCCAACCTCGAGCACAACCTCGGCCTGGTGGAGGCCATGCGCCAGGTGGCGGCGGCCAGGGGCGCGACCGTCCCACAGCTCGCCTTCGCCTGGGCGCTCGGCCGCGGCGCCGACGTGGTGCCGCTGGCCGGCCCGCGCAACCGCGTCCAGCTTGCGGACCTGCTGGGCGCGCTCGACCTCGAGCTCTCGGCAGCCGACCTCGCCGAGCTCGAGCGCGCCGTGCCGCCCGGCGCCGCGGCGGGCGACCGCTACGGCGCCGCCGCCATGGCCTCGCTCGACAGCGAGCGCGGGTAACCCCCCCTCCGGTCTCACCGCGCTCGCACATCGGGACTTTGGAAGCGCGCCGTCCAGCCTTCGCGCTCACATCGGGACTTTGGGAGCGAGCCGTCTAGCCCTCGTGCACGTCCAGCAGGCGGAGCGGAATGCTGCCGAGGCTCTTGATCTGCAGGTCGTCGCCCTGCAGCTGCAGCTTGGCGGCGCCGATCACCAGTCCGTCGCCCTTGCCGTTCTGGTCGAGCTTCAGCTCGAGCACGGTGAAGGGATACTTCGAGGAGCGGGCGTAGGACTGCACCTCGCGGATCCATTCCGGCCGGTTCAAGACCACCCGCAGCAGGCGACCGTTGGGAGTTTCCTGCGACAGCACCGCCGCGACCGGGTAACCCAGGCCGCCGCCGATGCTGAGATAGCCGGCGTTCTGCTTCCACAGCTCGTCGCGCAGGTGGTACAGGCCCTGGCCGGTAAGCACGCCGTTGAACCGCTGGATCTCGGAGACGTCCGTGACGTGATCGATGGACAGGATGAATGGCCGGCTGTCGCGTGCGGTGGCCAGGGTATCGACCAGGTTGCCGGTGAACCGCTCGGGCTGCGTTGCCGCCGCGCCGCCGGTGCTCGCACCGGCCATCGCCGCACCGGCGGTGACCGCGATCGCCAGGGCGGGTATCAGGAACTTGATTCGCACTCTCATGGGGTTCTCCTTCGTCGTGGGTTTCCCGTTTCCGGGTCCCGACTCCCGTCAAGTGCAACTTCCGGACCGCTTCGACCCGCGCTGGCGATCCGCTCACAAATCATTGCATCCAAAGCGCTTGCTGTCTCGTCTCCAAGCTCGCCGCGGCCGCTCGCGCGCCGCTCGGCCGTACCGCCGGCGGTGACGCCGGCGCCCACCGCCGCGGACGGTCGCCACCGTAGCGCGCGCGGGCGGTATGATCGCTCGCCGTCGCTCGCCGCGAGCGCTTGGAACGCTCGCCACGAGCGCTGGGACGCCCCGCCGGGAACGCCGCGACCCCAGCGGCGTTTCACTCAGAGACGCCGGCAGCGGCGGTCCGGGCGGAGCATGCCCCGCCGCCGGGGCCGCCGTGCTCTCGCCGGCACCCCGGGGCACCCGGCCATCCGGTCAGGGTTCACCGCCAACGGTCGTTGAAGAGGAGAGCTGAGCATGTGGATCGTCCGCCTGGCGCTGCGCCGGCCCTACACCTTCGTGGTGCTGGCGGTGCTGCTGCTGATCCTGGCGCCGATCGTCATCCAGCGGACGCCGACCGACATCTTCCCCAACATCGACATCCCGATCGTCACGGTGATCTGGAACTTCACCGGCATGTCGCCGCAGGAGATGGCCAACCGCATCGTCAGCAACTACGAGCGCGGCCTGACCACGACGGTCAACGACATCGAGCACATCGAGTCGCAGACCCTTGCCGGCATCTCGATCGTCAAGATCTTCTTCCAGCACAACGCCAACATCGCATCGGCGGTGGCCCAGGTCACCGCCATCTCGCAAACCCAGGTGCGCTCGCTGCCGCCGGGCACCACGCCGCCGCTGGTCATCACCTACAACGCCTCCTCGGTGCCCATCCTGCAGCTGGCGCTCTCCGGCGAGGGCCTCTCCGAGCAGCAGCTCACCGACTTCGGGATCAACTTCATCCGCACCCAGCTGGCGACCGTGCAGGGCGCCGCCATCCCCTACCCCTACGGCGGCAAGCAGCGCCAGGTCCAGGTGGACATCGACGACGCCGCGCTGCAGGCCAAGGGGCTGTCGCCGAGCGACGTGGTCAACGCCTTCAACGCCCAGAGCCTGATCGTGCCGGCCGGCACGGCGAAGATCGGCAGCCTCGAGTACCAGGTGGAGACCAACAGCAGCCCGTCCACCATCGCGCAGCTCAACGACCTGCCGGTCAAGACCGTCAACGGCGCCACCATCTACGTGCACGACGTCGCCCACGTCCGCGACGGCAACCCGCCGCAGACCAACATCGTGCGCGTCGACGGCCAGCGCGCCTCGCTGCTGACCATCCTCAAGTCCGGCAACGCCTCCACCCTCGACATCATCGCCCGCGTCCGCGAGCGGCTGCCGCAGATCGCCGCCATGCTGCCGCCGGCGCTGCGCATCCGGCCGCTCGTCGACCAGTCGCTGTTCGTCCGCAGCGCCGTCGACGGCGTCATCCGCGAGGCGATCATCGCCGCCTGCCTGACGGCGGTGATGATCCTGATCTTCCTCGGCAGCTGGCGCAGCACGCTGATCATCGCGGTTTCGATCCCGCTGTCGATCCTGGTCTCGATCATCGTCATGAGCGCGCTCGGCGAGACCATCAACATCATGACCCTGGGCGGCCTCGCCCTGGCGGTTGGCATCCTGGTGGACGACGCCACGGTGGAGATCGAGAACATCAACCGCAACCTCGAGCAGGGCAAGGAGATCGAGCGGGCGATCCTCGACGGCGCGTCGCAGATCGCGGTGCCGGCGTTCGTCTCGACGCTCGCCATCTGCATCGTGTTCGTGCCGATGTTCTTCCTCTCCGGCGTCTCGCGCTACCTCTTCGTGCCGCTGGCGGAGGCAGTGGTCTTCGCCATGCTGGCGTCCTACTTCCTCTCCCGCACGCTGGTGCCGACGATGGCCAAGTACCTGCTGCGCGAGCACTCGCACGCCGCGGCCGCCGCCAGGGAGGCGAGCCGCAATCCGCTGGTGCGCTTCCAGCAGGGCTTCGAGCGGCGCTTCGAGCGCCTGCGCGGCGGCTACCGGCGCCTGCTAGCCGCCTGCCTGGCGCGCCGCGCCTGGTTCCTGGCGGGCTTCCTCGGCGCCTGCCTGGTCTCCATGGCCGTGCTGCTGCCGTGGCTGGGCCAGGACTTCTTTCCCAAGGTCGACAGCGGCCAGTTCAAGCTGCACCTGCGGGGGCGCACCGGCACCCGCATCGAGGAAACCGCCCGGCTGTGCGACCAGATCGATCAGGTGATCCGCGCCACCATTCCGCGCGACGAGCTGGTCACCATCATCGACAACATCGGGCTGCCTTACAGCGGCATCAACCTGTCCTACAGCAACTCCGCGCCGATCGGTCCCGGCGACGCGGACATCCTGGTCTCGCTCGCCGAGGGCCACCAGCCCACGGCCGGCTACATGCGAGCGCTACGCTCCAAGCTGGTGGCGCAGTTCCCGGCGGTCAGCTTCTACTACCTGCCGACCGACATCATCAGCCAGATCCTCAACTTCGGCCTGCCCGCGCCGCTCGACATCCAGGTCATCGGCAACAACCTGGCGGCGAACCGGCAATTTGCGCGGCGGATGCTGGCACAGGTGCGGCAGATCCCCGGCACCACCGATCTGCGCATCCACCAGCCGTTCGACGACCCGAAGCTGGAGGTCAACGTCGATCGCACCCGGGCGTCGCAGGTCGGCTACGCGCAGCGCGACGTGGTGGGGAACCTGCTGGTGGCGCTCGGCGGCAGCTCCCAGACGTCGCCGGCCTTCTGGCTCAACCCGCAGAACGGAGTCAGCTACAGCGTGACCGTGCAATCGCCGCAGTACCGCATCGCCAACCTGCAGGACCTGCTCAACGTCCCGGTCACCGCCGGCGGCGGCGCGCCGCCGCAGATCCTCGGCAACGTCGCCACGGTGGTCCGCGGCGCCGAGCAGGGGACGATCAGCCACTACAACGTGCAGCCGGTGCTCGACATCTTCGGCGCCGTGGAAGGGACCGACCTCGGCAGCGTCGCCAGGCAGGTCGACGCCATCGTCGCCCGCGACGCCAAGGACCTGCCGCGCGGCACCCAGGTCCTGGTCCGCGGGCAGATCCAGACGATGCGCACCTCCTACCTCGGGTTGCTCGGCGGCCTGGTGCTGTCGATCGTGCTCGTCTACCTGCTGATCGTGATCAACTTCCAATCCTGGCTGGATCCGTTCATCATCATCGCCGCCCTGCCCGCCGCGCTCTGCGGCATCGTCTGGTGCCTGTTCCTGACCTGGACGCGCCTCAGCGTGCCGGCCTTGACCGGCGCGATCATGTGCATGGGCGTGGCCACCGCCAACAGCATCCTGGTGGTCAGCTTCGCCAAGGAGCAGCTGGCGGCCGGCCTGAGCGCGGCGGAGGCCGCCCAGTCGGCCGGCTTTACCCGCTTCCGGCCGGTGCTGATGACCGCTCTCGCGATGATCATCGGCATGGTGCCGATGGCGCTCGGCCTGGGCGACGGCGGCGAGGAGAACGCGCCGCTCGGGCGCGCGGTGATCGGCGGCCTGGTGCTGGCGACGGTGGCGACGCTGACCTTCGTGCCGGTGCTGTTCAGCGTCATGCACCGCGAGCGCGGCGCCCGGGGCGCCCGCCGAGGGGCTGGCGAAACCGCGGCGGAGCTGCCGGCCGCGGAGCTGCCGCCGCGCTCGGCCGCGGCCGCAATGGCGCCGGTTGCCATGGGAGAAACGCGATGAGCCGCCAGCCCGAGCTGCCGGGCCACCAGCCGGAGCCGCCAGCTTCCCCATCATCCCCATCGTCCCCATCACCGCCGGCGCACGGCTCGCCGGGCTCGCCCCAGGAGACGACGGCGCCCGCGCCGCGGTCGCGCGGCGGCCTGCTGCTGGCCGCCGGCGTGCTCGCCGCCGCCGGTCTGGCGGTCGCCGGGATCGTGCCGCGGATGCGCGCCGAGAGCGCGCTCGCCCAACGGACCCGCGAGGGTGCCGTCCCCGCCGTGCAGGTGATCGTGCCGCCGGCGGGCGGCGCGGCGCAGGAGATCGTGCTTCCGGGCAGCATCCAGGCCTTCGAGGAGGCGCCGATCTTCGCCCGCACCAGCGGCTACCTGCGGCGCTGGTACGCGGACATCGGCACCAAGGTCAAGCGAGGCCAGCTGCTGGCGGAGATCGAGACGCCGGAGGTGGACCGCCAGCTCGACCAGGCGCGGGCCGACCTGGGCACCGCCACCGCCAACTCCGAGCTCGCCGAGGTGATCGCCGCGCGCTACGTCGAGCTGCGCAAGACCGACTCGGTGTCGCAGCAGGACCTCGACAACGCCGCCGGCGACGCCAAGGCCAAGCGGGCGATGGTCAGCTCGGCGCAGGCCAACGTCAAGCGGCTCGAGCAGCTGCAATCGTTCGAGAAGATCTACTCCCCCTTCGACGGCGTGGTGACCGCGCGCAACACCGACGTCGGGCAGCTGATCGACTCCGGCAGCGGCTCGGGCCCGGCCCGCGAGCTGTTCCACGTCGCGGCGATCTCGACGCTGCGGGTGTTCATCAACGTACCGCAGGTCTACTCGCGGTCGGCGCATCCCGGGACCGTCGCCTACCTGACGCTGGCCGAGGCGCCGGGCAAGCGCTTCGCGGGCAAGCTGGTGCGCAACGCCAACGCCATCGATCAGGCCAGCCGGACGCTGCTGGCCGAGGTGGACGTGGACAACCGCGGCGGCGACCTGCTGCCCGGCGCCTACGCGCAGGTGCACCTCGATCTGACAGGAGGCACGCACACCCTGCTGGTGCCGGTGAGCGCCTTCATCTTCCAGTCCGAGGGGTTGCGCCTCGCGGTGGTGGACGCCGCCGGCCGCGTCCACCTGGCGCCGGTCGTCCCGGGCCGCGACTTCGGGACCGCGATCGAGGTGGTCGCCGGCCTCGAGCCGGGGCAGCGGGTGATCGACAGTCCGGCGGACTCCCTGGTGGAAGGCCAGCAGGTGCGGGTCCTGCCGCCGCGCCCCAGCCGCACCGGCTGAGGTCGGCGAGAGATCGCCGCCGGCCGATTGGCAATTCAATTGACAATCAGCCGAACCCGCCTGCGACCGTGGCGCCGAATCGGCGAGCCGGCCGCCTTCCGGAAGCACGGTGACATTCGGCCGCCGACCCATCCATTTCCGGTAGGCAGCACTAAGATACCCGCGACCGGATCTCGCGATGATCGCCCCTCGTGTCACCGGCGCCGCGGCGCGCCAAGCCTGGTACGTCCGCGCCTCCGCGGCCATTTGGGGTTTTGCGCTCGCCGCCTCCCTGGTCGGGTATCTCCAGCGCCCTGCCCCTCCCGGGCAGCTCCCCGGCGCGATGACGGTGATGGGGCTCGATGCGGCCGGCCCTTTCCTTGGCTTGGCGGCGCTCCTGCTCCTCCCCTTCGCCGCGGCGCTCGCCGGCGGGCTCCTGGCGCGCAGGATCGCCGCCGGCCCGCCCTGGGCGCTGCTCGCCGCCTGCGTCACCCTCGCCGCCACACCGCTGACCGTCCTTCACGGCGGCGGCCCGCTGGACGTGCTGCTACACGCGCTCATCGGCGCCGGCGCCGCCGCTGCGGCCATCATCACCCGTGACGGCGTTCCGAGCTACCCGGCCGGTGACCCCGACGCCCCGGGCGCCGCGGGCACCGAGCCAGGCGCCAGTTCCGCTGCTGCCGCTTCGGCCGCAGGTGCGGCAGGCGCCGCCGCGCCTCCCGGCGACCCTGGCGATGTCTCGCCGCATCACCCACCGACGCCCCGCGACCGCCGGCGCAACATCGCCCATCGCTGCTCGCGCGCCGATGTGCTGCTGATCCCGACCTCCCTCGTCGCCTACTTCGCCATCCTCGATCTCGCGCCGGCCGGATGGCGCCCGGTGACCTGCTGGCTGATCGCCGCCGGCCTCACCCTCGCCCTCCGTCTGGCCGCCGGCCGCCTCTCCTCGCTGCGGCGGCCGGGGCTGGCCCTGGCGCCGGCGCCGCTGGCGGTGCTGCTGCAGCTGCAATGGCTCCCCGCCACCGGCGCCGCCATCGCCGCGCTGGCCTGGATCCCGGCGGCGACGCTGGCCCTCGCCCTCCTGCTGCGCACGTCCGCCGCGGAACGGCGGCTGCGGGTCCTCCTCGCCCTGGCGATCTATCCGCTGTTCGTCGTCGCCTATCCGCTGGCGCTGCTCGGCATCGGCTCGCCGGTGGGCCTCGACTTCTTCGAGGACGGCCACGAGCTGGTCCCCGCCGCCGCCATGGCCCACGGCAAGCTGCCGTATGCCGATGTCGTGCCGCAGCATGGGCTGATCAGCGACGGCGGCATCGACCTGCTGGTCATCGCGAGCGGCCACACCGCGACCCGCGACCTGCTGCTGGTCCGCCGGGTGGTCCGTTGCGCCAGCTTCGCGGGCATCTACTTCGTCGCGCTGGCGGCGACCGGCGCGGCGGAAGCCGGGTTGCTCGCGGCGCTGCTGTCGGTCACGCTCTTCCCGGGCATGGGGCTGCGGCCAGCCATGGCGCTGCTCGCCCTGGCCGCCGCCGCGGTCGCGGTCCGCCGCCGCTCGCGGCGCTGGCTCGCCGCCGCCGGCGCCGCGGTCGCCGTCGCCTTCCTGGTCTCGCCCGACTTCGCCGTCTATTCCGGCGCCGCGGCCGCCGTCGCCGCCCTGCGCTGGGCGCGCCGCGGCCGGGCGCTCGCGGTGCTGGCCCTGGGCTCCGGGGCCGCCGCGGCGGGCGCCCTGATCCTCGGTGCCTTTGCCGTGATGGGCTTCGCCGGCGCCTTCCTGCGGGTCACCTTCGGCGAGCTGCCGCCGGCCGGCCGGGCCTACACCATCGGCCCGCTCGCCGGCCCGGCCTGCCTGCACGCTCTCGCCACCTCGCCGGCCTCATGGGTGCAGCCGGAGTGCGTCTGTGCGCTGGCCTGGATCCTCGTCGTCATCGCCACCGCGGCGGCACTCGCTCGTGCCCCGCTCACCGGGGCGCGCGGCGACGGCCTCTGGCTCATCGGCATCTGGACCGCCCTCGCCGGCGCCGCCTACGTCGAGCGCCGGCATCTCTACGCCAGCGTCGCCCTGGCCGCCTTCCTGATCGGCTCCCTCTACCTACTCTCCCGCCACCGCCTACGGGCCACCGCGCTGGCGCTCGCCCTGGCGCTCGCCTGGCTGGCAAATCCCTTCGGCCACCTCTTCGGCCTGGCGACGCCGCTGCGCGCCAAGGGCCGGGCGGCGCCGGCAGCAACGACCGCGGCCGACGCGGCGAAGGCTGCGACGGCATCCGGCGCGACGCCGGCAACGCCGGCGGCAGCCGAGACAGCCGGCGCCCTCGACGCCATCCCGCGTTGTCGCGGGGTGGTGATCGAACCGGCGCTACAGCCGGCGATCCTGGCCGTCGCGCGTTTCGCCGGCGAACACCTGCGGCCCGGCGAGACCTGGTTCGATTTCACCAACCACCCGGCGCTGTACTACCTGTTCGAGCGCGACTGCCCGGTCCGCCACCTGGACGTCCCCTTCGTCGAGAGCGCGGCGGCGCAGCGCGAGGTCATCGCCAGGCTCGAGCGCGACCACACGGTGCGCGCCGCCCTGATCGCCTTTCCCGACTGGTTCACCGCCATCGACGGCGTCGCCAACCGCGACCGCGCACCACGCATCTGGCGCTATCTCGAACTGCATTTCGCGCCCGCCTTCGACGACCACGGCGTGGTCTTCTGGCTCCGCCGCTGACCCGCCGGCCGGCGCTGCGCACCTGCTGAAACCTTTCGCCAGCGGTTCGCGTACTCCCCTTGACACTCGACAAGAGGTAGGGGAAACTCTTGTTGTCGATTGTCTAGGGGAGGAAACCATGGTCAGCGGCAAGACCGACATGCTGCAAGGTACGCTCGATCTCCTCATCCTGCGCACGCTGGCGCTCGAGCCGCAGCACGGCTGGGGCATCGCGCAGCGCATCCAGCAGATCTCCCGCGACGTCCTTTCGGTGACCCAGGGCTCGCTCTACCCGGCGCTCTACCGGCTCGAGGAGCAGGGCGCGATCGCCGCCGAATGGGGGACCTCCGAGAACAACCGCCGCGCCAAGTTCTACCGCCTGACGCGAGCCGGCGCCCGCCAGCTCGAGCGCGAGACGGAGAGCTGGGAGCGCTTCGCCGCCGCGGTCGCCCGCGTGCTGCGGACGGCGTGAGGGGGGACCGGCGATGCCCTTCATGCGCCGCTCGATCGCCGCGATCAGGGGTCTCCGCCAGCGCCGCCGCCTCGAGTCCGAGCTCGACGAGGAGCTGCGGTTCCATCTCGCCATGGAGACCGAGGAGCAGGTCCGCCGCGGCGCCTCGCGCGCCGAGGCGGAGCGCCAGGCCATGCTGCGCCTCGGCGGGTTCGAGTCGACCAAGGAGGCGGCGCGCTCGGCGCGCGGCTACCGGCGCCTCGAAGCTCTGGGCCAGGACGTGCGCTTCGCGCTCCGCCTGCTGCGCCGCAACCGCGGCTATCGCCGCCGCGGTGGTGACGGCGCTCGCCCTGGGCATCGGCGCCAACACCGCGATCTTCAGCGTCGTGCGCGGCGTCCTGCTGCGCGAGCTACCCTACCGGCAGCCCGATCGGCTGGTCGTGCTCCACCAGTACGACGCGCAGGCCGTCGGCGAGGACCAGCTCTTCTCGGTGCCGGACCTCGAGGACCTGCGGCGGCGCAACCGCTCCTTCAGCGGGCTGGCGGAGTACCACTCGATGTGGTTCAACCTGCTCGGACGCGCCGAGCCCGAGCGCGTGCAGACCGGCGTCGTCTCCGCCAACTTCTTCGACGTGCTCGGCACCCGGCCCATCCTCGGCCGCACCTTCGCTCCCGAGGACGACCGTCCTGGCGCCCAGCCGGTGCTGGTGCTCAGCTACGCCTACTGGCAGCGTTCCTGGGGCGGCGACCCCGCGGTCCTCGGCAAGACGCTGGAGATGAACGATCATCCCCACCGGGTGATCGGCGTCCTGCCGCCGGTGCCGCAGTATCCCCAGGACAACGACCTCTGGATGCCGACCTCGGCGTGTCCCTTCCGCGCCGACCCGCACGCCATCGCCGCCCGCCGCGGCCGCGGCTACCGCGTCTTCGGCCGCCTGCGGCCCGGCACCACGCTGGCGCAGGCACGACGGGACCTGGCGTTGGTCGGCGGCGCGCTCTACGCCGACTACCCCGCCGACTATCCGCATGGCGGCTACCAGATCGACGCCACGCCGCTGCTCACCGAGCTCACGGCGCGCGCCCGGCCGACGCTGCTGCTGCTGCTCGCCACCGTCCTGCTGGTGCTGCTGATCGTCTGCGCCAACGTCGCCAACCTGCAGCTGGCGCGCCTTGCCGGCCGCGGCGACGAGATGAGCGTGCGCGCCGCGCTCGGCGCCGGCCGCGGCCGGCTGCTGCGCCAGCTGATCACCGAGAGCCTGATCCTGGCGCTCCTCGGCGCCGGGCTCGGCGTCGGCGTCGCCGCCGCGCTGCTCGAGGGCCTGGTCGCCTTCGCGGCGCGCTTCACCGCCCGCACCGGCGACATCGCGATCGATGGCTGGGTGCTGGCCTTCACCGCCGTCGTCGCGGTCGTCGCCGGCCTGCTTTCCGGGGCGCTGCCGGCGGTCGCCGCGAGCCGCGGCATCGCCGCCGCGCTCCGTGCCGGCGGCAGCGGCAGGCCCGGGGCGGGCAGCCTGCGGCTGCGGGCCACCCTCGCCGGCGTCCAGGTGGCGCTGGCTTTCCTGCTTTTGGTCGGCGCCGGGCTCACGCTGCGCAGCGCCTGGAAGCTGCAGGCGGTGGACGCCGGCTTCAATCCGGACAACGTCCTGGCGCTGGCGATCGATCTCGATTGGGCGCACTACCGGACGCTGGCGCAGCGGCGAGGCTTTCACCGCGCCCTGCTCAGCCGGGCGCGCGCCCTGCCGGGAGTCGCGAACGCCGCCTACACCTCGAGCTACCCCATGGACGGCATCGGCCGCAACACCCTGGGCGTGCGCGTCGAGGGTCGGAGCGGCGCCTACGACGATCTTCCCCAGGCGGCGCTGCGCGTTGGCAGCCCCGGATTCCTGACGGCGATGGGCATCCGGCTCGAGCGCGGCCGCGGCTTCGAGGAGAGCGACCGCAACGGCGCGCCCCAGGTCGCCGTGCTCGGCCATGCCCTGGCGAGGCGGCTGTTCGGCGCCGAGGACCCGGTGGGCCGGCGCGTCCAGCTGGGCTCGAGCCAGCCTCCGGATTGGTTCCGGGTGATCGGGGTGATCGCCGACGTGCATGACCTGGGGCTCGACCAGGACCCGGGCGACGCCGTCTGGGTGCCGCTCGACCAGAACCCCGCCCTTGCCGGCAGCCTGCTGCTGCGTTCCCGGCGCCGGCCGGGAGCGTTGACCGGCGCGGCGCGCGCCATCGTGCACGACCTCGATCCGCGCCAGCCGGTGGGCCGGGTCCAGACCCTCGAGGCCGCACGCTCGGCATCCCTGGCGGCGCCGCGGTTGACCGCGATCCTGCTTTCCGCCTTCGCCATCCTGGCTCTCATCGTGACGGTGATCGGGCTCGCCGGCGTGGTGGCCTTCGGCGTCGCCCGGCGCACCCGCGAGATCGGCATCCGTATGGCGCTCGGCGCCGATCGCGTCGCCATTTTAGGCGGCGTCCTGCGCGAGGGGCTGGCGGCGGTCGGCGTCGGCCTGCTGGTGGGCGGCTCCGCCGCACTCCTGCTCGCGCACATCGTCGCCAGCTTGCTCTTCGGCGTCCCGCCGACCGATCCGGTGACCTATCTGGCCGTCGCCGCGCTGCTCGCCACCGTCGCCGCGCTGGCCTGCCTGGTGCCGGCTCGCCGGGCGGCCACGGTGCAGCCGTCGCTGGCGCTGCGCAGCCAATGAAGGGAGCGGCGGCCCCCATCCCGATCGCCAACCAAGGAAAGAAAGAAAGGATAACCACCATGCAAAGAAGAGAGCTATTGCAGGGGTCGGCGGCCCTCGGCCTGATGGCGGCGATGCCCCTGGCGGCTGCCCGCAACCTGCTCGCGAGCCCGGCCCCGGCCGCGGCGCCAGGCCTCGTCCCCTTGCAGCCCCCCGCCCAGGGCAGCATCCCGGTCGCCTTCCTGCTGTCGGCAGGGGCCGTGGTGATCGACTTCTGCGGCCCGTGGGAGGTCTTCCAGGACGTCGTCGTCCCCGGCCGCCGCGAGGCGCCCTTTCGCCTCTACACCGTGGCCGAGACCACCAAACCGTTGCAGGCGAGCGCCGGCATGACCATCGTGCCGGACTACACCCTGGCGACCGCGCCCCCGCCCAAGGTCATCGTCATCCCGGCGCAGCACGAGCACACCCCGGCGATGATCGATTGGATCCGCAAGTCGGCCGCCGGCGCCGACCTCACCATGTCGGTCTGCACCGGCGCCTTCCTGCTGGCGCGCACCGGCCTGCTGGCGGGCAAGCCGGCGACCACCCACCACGGATCCTATCAGACCCTGGCAATGCAGTTCCCCGACATCCGTGTGCAGCGCGGCGCCAGGTTCGTCGACAACGGCAACCTCGCCTCCGCGGGCGGCCTGTCCTCCGGCATCGATCTGGCGCTGCGCGTCGTCGAGCGCTACTTCGGCCCCGAGATCGCCCAGCAGACCGCCACCTACATGGAATACCAGGGCCAGGGCTGGCTGCATCCGGAGTCCAATGCAATCTACGCCGCGGCCCGCATCTCGACCGACGAGCATCCGGTCTGCCCGGTCTGCCAGATGGACGCCGACCGGGCGACCGGGCCGAAGTCCGTCTATCGCGGCAAGACCTATTACTTCTGCTCGCAGGAGCACAAGGAGCTGTTCGACAAGGCGCCCGCCGGCTACCTGAGCCAGAGCGCCAAGCGGTAAAGCCCCGCGCGCCCCGCGCGCCCCGCGCCCCCGCGGATACCGCCGCCGCTCAGCGGCGGTCGAAAAGAAAGCGCAAACCGTCGCCGAGCAGGTTCACGAGGACGTCGAAAAGGCTGCCGTCGGGCTCGCGGTACCCCCAGGTGCCGCCCAGGGCCGGACCGGCAGCCCCGGCGTCGAGCCGGCGCTGGCGCGCCGCCGCCTGCGCCTCCTCGGCGCCCAGGCGGTCGGCGCGCTGCTCGCCGCCGTCCTGGATCCACGACAGCACCCGCGGCAGCTCGTCGAGATCGAACCAGATGCCGTGGGCGCGGCAGATGTCGAGGATGACGCCGCTCATGCGGCCGTAATTCTGGCGGTTCATCAGCGTGCCGCAGACCGCGCAGGGGCGATAGATGCGGCCGCCGCCTGCCGCCGCCGTCACCCAGGGCCCGCCTGCGCCCCCCGATGCGCCAGCCCGGGCCGGCGTCGCCGCCTGCACAGCTGCCGCGGCACCCGGCGGCCGGTCTCCCGGTTTCGCCATGCCTGGCGCCCCGGCCGCGGCCAGCGCCAGCGCCGCGCTGCCCAGTTGGGAGTGCCGCGCGCGCACCACCAGCACCTCGAAGGTCGAGCGATCGACCCACAGGCCGCCGCAGGTCTCGCATTCCGAGACCGCCACCGGCTCGCCGCCGAGCTGCCGGCTGGTGAGCTGCCTGGCCGGCCCGCAGACCGGACAGTGCAGCGGCGTCGCGGCCGCCGCCGCCTGCTCGACCAGGATCGGGCTGCCGCAATGGTCGCAGAAGCGGGCGCCGCCGCTCACCCGCGCCATGCAGACCGGGCAGATGGTGTCGATGTCGCGGTCGCGGACGGTGAAGCTCGAGCCGCAGTAGCGGCACTCCGGCTCGCTGCCCTCGCGCGGTGCGCCGCACGCCGAGCAGCGAACCACCGCCGAGTCGTGAGCCGCCAGCGCCGGCACCTTCACCAGCTCGCCGCAGGGGCAGCGCACCTGCTCGCCGGGACCGCTGTCGCCGGCGTCGAGCTGGCGCCGGCAGCGGCTGCAGACGACGAGTTGGCGCATGCTCACGGCGGCGCTCTTCCTGCGGCCAGGTGTCCCACCGCTAGTCGGGTTCGTCGAGCTCCGAGATCGACTGCAGCACCACCTCGCCGGCAGCGAGGTCGAAGCGGCCGGCGGCGAACAGCGTGCTGAACGCCGCCACCACCCGCGGGCAGAACTGCGTCCCGGCCGCGCTCTCGATCTCGGCCGCCGCGCGCTCGCGCGCCAGTCCCTGGCGGTATGGGCGGCTGGTGGTGATGGCGTCGAAGGTGTCGGCCACCGCGATGACCCGCGGCGCCAAGGGGATGGCGTCGCCCTCGAGCCCGTCCGGATAGCCGGCGCCGTCGATGCGCTCGTGATGGCTGCGCACGCCCGGCAGCACGTGCGGGTTCGAGAGGTGGGCGACGATCGAGGCGCCGTCGGTGGTGTGGCGGCGCATGATCTCCGCCTCCTCCCCGTCGAGCGGCGCCGGCTTGCCGAGGATGCGGTCCGGCACGCCGATCTTGCCGATGTCGTGCAGCGTCGCCGCCAGCCAGAGGTCCTTGAGGTCGCGCCGGTCCAGCCCCATCTCGGCGCCCAGCAGCAGCGAGTAGCTGACCACCCGGCGCACGTGGCCGCCGGTGTAGGGGTCTTTCTTCTCCAGCGTCTCGGCGAGCGCCGTCACCATGTTGAGGAACTGGCGCCGCTGTACGGCATAGAGACGGGCGTTCTGCAGCGGATGCGCCAGGATGCCGGCAAACAGCCGCATGCGGCGCAGGTCGTCGTCGGTGAAGTGCGCCCGGCCCACCGGATTGAGCAGCTGCAGCACCCCGGCGACGCGGCCGTTGGCGAGCAGCGGCACGGCCAGGATGGCCCGCGTCTTGAACACCTGCTGCGGGTCGCCGTGCCAGCGCGGATCGGCGGCGACGTCGTTGACCACCTCCGCCGCTGCCGACTGCGCCACGCTGCCGACGATGCCCTGGCCGAGCGGCACCCGCAGGCCGCGGATCTCGCCCGCCGCCCGCCCGCGCACGACGCGGAAGAACAGCTCGCCGCGCTCGTCGTCCAGCTCCCAGATCGAGCTGGTCTCGGCGCGGCAGACCCGCTCGGCGGTCGACAGCGCGATCTCGAGCACCGTCGGCAGGTCCAGGGACGAGGCCAGCCGGGAGCTGATCTCGAGCAGCGTCTCGTATTCCGCGAGGCGCTCGCCGGCTGCCTGCGCCTCCGCGGCCTCCCGCTCGCCGGGCGCCGGCGACTCTTGCACGGTTCCAGGAGCCTCTCGGGCCGGCGCCGTCGCCCGCGCCGCCAGGTCCGCCGGCGCCGCGGGCTCCACGGCTTCGGGTGATGCCGCCCTTCCGGTCCGGCTGGAACCTGCTGTCTCTGAGCCATCGGCCTCGGCCGGCATCATGCGTCCCGTTCCCCCTCTTCCAGGATACGACGGAAACACGCCTGCCCTTCCCCTGCACCCCTGCAATCGCGCTCCTGGCCCGATCCACTGGCTGGCGCCGCCTGCCTTGCTACTCCGGGGCATGAAACCATACCGATCGAGGCCTACTCACAGCATCTATTGGATCGCCCCCCGCATCCCCCCGACCCCCTTCCCACCCCTCCGGGGGGGAAGGGGGCGCCCCCTCACACCCCCTCCTTGACAACCAGTCTCGCTTCAGGCGCTCAGCGCCTCGAGCTCCTTGTGCAGCTCCTCGATCCGCTGGAAGCGCTCGGCCGGGTTCTTGCGCAGGCAGCGCAGGATCGCCGCCTCGAGCCGCGGCGGCATCTCCGGCCAGCGGCTGCTCGGCGCCGGCGGTTCGTCCTGCAGATGCTTGACCAGCACCTCCATGGCGGTGTCGGCCTTGAACGGCACGGTGCCGGTGAAGATCTCGTAGAGCACCACGCCGGTCGAATAGATGTCGGCGCGAGTGTCGATGTCGCCCCCCTGCACCTGCTCGGGCGCCAGGTACTGCGGCGTGCCGACGATGAACCCCGCTTGCGTCTGGCCCGGGGTCAAGCGCGATACCGGGCGCGCGATGCCGAAATCCATCAGCTTGGCGTTGCCGGTCGGTTCGAGGATCAGGTTCTCGGGTTTGATGTCGCGGTGGATCACCCCGACCGCGTGCGCCGCGCCAAGCCCCGAGCACAGCTGCTTGCCCAGCCGCAGCCCGGCCGAGTAAGGCAGCCGGTGGGCCTGGTCCAGCATGTAGCGCAGGGTGACGCCGCGGACGTACTCCATCGAGATGAAGGCAACCCGGTCGAGCTCGCCGAAATCGTAGGTGCGCAGCACGTTGGGGTGGGTGATCTTGCGCGCCAGCTTGATCTCGCTCTTCATCCGCTCGAGCTGCGCGCGGTCACCCCACAGGTCGCGCCGCAGCACCTTGAGCGCCACCAGGTCGTCGAGCTCGCGATCGCGCGCCTTGTAGACCACTCCCATGCCGCCGCTGCCGAGCACCGAAAGCACCTGGAAGCGCTTGCCCATCGGCGTGCCGGGCGCCAGCCCGGAGAGGGTGAGCAGCGCCGCCTCCTCGCCGCCGGTCTGCTCCGTCTCGCCGGCAGGGGTGATGGTATGGGTGCTCGCCAGCCGCGCCGCGAGCTCGGCGGTCAGCACGTAGATCGGCTGCGGGCTGATCAGCCCGCGGCGCGGCGCCAGCTCGTAGCCGGCGCGAACGAAGTGCTCACGCACCTGCTGATAGACGTCCCGCCCCAGCACCAGGTCGCCGGGGGTCGCCTCGCGCAGCAGGCTCTCGAGCTGCTGCACCGGCTGCCCCACCATCGCGCGCTCGGACTGGTCGCCCCAGGCCACCGGTCCGGTCACCACCGTGCCGGCGGCGATGGCGATGCTCGGCGCCTCGGAACCGGTGTCGTCGCCCCAGACGCTGTGCGGCTGCAGGATCTCGGCCGCCGCCGCGATCGCTCCGAGCGGCCGCCGGCTGCGGTCGAAACGCGCCAGCACGCGATGGCCGGCGATGCCCTCGATCTGGCCGCCGGCGGTGGTCACCGTGGCTTCCAGGTGCTGCATGGCCAGACCCAGCCGTTCGATCACCTGGTCGGCGCCGCCGGCTTCGAGGTGCGGGTTGGCGTAGCCCCGAAGCTCGATGCCCATGAGCAGCGAGTCGCGCGCCTGGGGCGCGCCGATCACCACCCGCGCCGGACCGGGCTCCGGCAGGTTGCGCGACAGCTCGGTGACGTAGGCTTCCATGTCGCGCTTTTCGCGCAGGTCCGAAAGCAGATCGTCGAAGGCATGGGCGAGCTGGCCGATCTCGTCGGCGCTCTCGGCGACGATGCGCTGGTTGTAGTCGCCCTGGCGGGCCGCCTCGGTGGCGGTCACCAGCCGACGCACCGGCAGCAGCGTCCGGCGGGCGAAGAACAGCGACAGGGGCGGGGCGATCAGCAGCACCGCCGCCAGACCGGCGAGCAGCACCACCCATTCGATGCGGCGGAAGGGCGCCAGCTCCTTGCGCATCGAGACCAGGGCGACGGAATGGCCGACGGTCCGGCCGGCGGCGTCGCGCAACGGCGAGATCAGCGCCAGCCAGGGCTCGTCGTCGAGCGACAGCTCGACCTCGCGCGGTTCGCCGCCGGCGAAGGCGGTCAGCGGCTTGCCGCCCGACAGGCCGCTCAGCGCGGTGACCAGCGGCTGCCGCATGCTGGCGTCGAGGGTGCTCGCCACCACCCGCACGCCGTTGGCATCGCTGGCGACGAAGGCGACGTCGCCACCGCTGGCCGAGTTGACCCGGCTCGCCGCGGCGTTGGTGATCTCGAAGGCGGCCACCATGTAGCCGAAGACCTCGGACGCCTTGCTCATCGGCACCGCGACCGCGTAGTACAGGCGGTCCCCCTCGCGCCAGACGCCGGCGCTCTCCTTGGGGCCGCTCAGCGCCTCGCGGATCAGCGCTTGCTGCGACAGGTCCTGGCGCGAGGCCGGGTTGTCGGTGCGCGCGATGACCCGGCCGGTGGGGTCGAGGACGATGGCGAACGAGAACTTGAGCTCGGCCTGGCGGCTCCCCAGCAGCTCGAGGATCGACGCCTGCTCCTGCTGCGCCTGGGCTTCGGCGACGTAAGCGATCAGCCCCGGATCCTGGCCGACCAGTCCCGAGATCAGCTTCAGCTGCTCGTAGTACTGGGTTTGCAGGGTCTCCTGGGCGGTGGCGCTGCCCTGCAGGGAATCGAGCGCCGCCTGGTGCGCGATGTTGCGCACCAGCAGCGAGGTCACCGCCACCGAGAAGCCCACCGAGAGGGCGACCAGCAGCGAGGTGACCAGGAGGATCCGGGTCCCCAGGGACAGCTTTACCCGGCGCTGAGGGCTATCGGTATTCGTCACCGCTGGCGTATGCCTCGCCCGTCTTCTTGAGGTGAAGGGGCAGCTTCGGCCGCACCACCACCAGCCGCGCCTGCAGCGGCGGCGCATCCTCCGGCAGCGGCAGCGTCAGCTCCGTCGACCAGGGATCGACCTGCTCGTGCCAGACGGTGAGCTTGCCGGGCCCCTTGGGCAGGCCGGTGAGCCGGAAGGAACCGTCGGCCGCGGGTGAGGTGTGAGACGCGTTGGTGTCGAGCACCAGGATGTAGGCGACCATGGCCTGATGCACGTTGCAGTAGACCCGCACCAGGCCGGCTTGCTCGAAGCGCTTCTCCTTGGGCGGTCCGACCCGGTAGATGCCGAGATCGAAGGCGTTGCCCGGCGACACCGAGAAGACGTTGTGCAGGATCGGGTCCTGGTTGGGGAACTGCACCCGGCTGCCGACCGGCACCACCAGCACGTGCGGGGTGAACTCCTTGTTCTTGGTGAGCAGCTGGAAAGGGGTGTCGGGCTCCTTCGCCGCGCGCGCCGCGTGCGCCGCCCCGGCTGCGCCGGCGCCCGCTTCCGGCTCGAAGTAGACGACCGCCAGGCGGGGGTCGGCGCCACGGGCCGCGCCCTTGCCGTTCTTGGCCAGCAGCGTCAGATGGCCGCTCAGGTCGGCGGCGGCCAGCGGCGCGGCGCCGCCAAGGAGCACGACGCCAGCCAGCAGCGCGGCGCCGGCCAGCAGCGGCGCGCGACGCCGACGCCCGCCGCGGCTCCGGGTCCAGGTGGCAGGCATCAGCTCGTCCATGATCGGCCCCCGATCGGGCGCGCGAATCGCCGGCCGGTGGCCGGCAAGGGCGCAGGCGCAAGGTGGATTGACGGGACGTACTCTAGTTGGAACCCGTCTCGCCGTAAAGGACGGCCTCACATCCGGCACTTTCGTCGCCTGGACCGTTCCGGCCCCGCCGCGGCACCGTATAGGGAGGGGCCCCAATACACGAACCGGTGCCGGGAGGGCGGTTATGGGACAATCGGCCGGCTGTCAGCGCATCAGCGCCGTGCTGCAGGAGGAGAGACCGGACTTGATCTCGTCGAGCGACTTCAGGGACGCCCTGCGGCACTTTCCGGCCGGGGTGACCATCGTCACCATCCGCAACGGCCCCGAGGTGCATGGGCTGACGGTGTCGGCGTTCGCCTCCGTCTCGGCCGAGCCGCCGCTGATCGTGACGGTGATCGACCATCGCCACAAGGCCTTCGACCTCCTCGAGCGTGAGGGGACCGTCTTCGCGGTCAACATCCTGGGCGAGGGCCAGGCGGCGCTCTCGGACCGCTTCGCCTGGCTCAAGGAAGGCGATCGCTTCGCCGAGGGGCGCTGGGGCACGGCGGTGACCGGAGCGCCCATCCTGATCGATGCCCTGGCCTGGCTCGACTGCCGCGTCCACGCCCGCTATCCAGCCGGTACGCACAGCATCTACGTCGGCTCGGTGCACGCCAGCGGCGTGCCGAACCCGGAAAACCCCCCGCTCATCTACTGGAACCGCACCTACCGCCACCTCGGACCGGCCGGGCCGCAGGACTGAGAGACGAGACGCGGGTCGACGCGGAACCGGGGCGGGCGCCTGACTGGCGCCGTTCGGCGGCGCCGGCCAGCCTACTTGACCAGCAGCACCGGGCAGCGCGCGACGATCGCCACCTGATAGCTGATGGTGCCCAGGCCCAGGGCCGGGTGCTCGCGGTCGACGCGGTGCGAGGAGAGCACGATGAGGTCGACCTTGCCGCTCGCCGTCTGCTCGAGGATGGCTTCCGCCCGCTTGCCGAAGACGATCTCGAAGCGGACGCGCACGCCGGCGCCGGCGAAGCGCTCGACCAGCACCGCCAGCTTGGCCGCCGCCCGCGCTTCGAGCTTGCGATAGAAATCGGCCATCTCGTCGAACTCCATGTGATCGATGGTCTCGATCACATGCAGCAGGGTGACCTCGGCGCCGTCGCGGCGCGCGGTATCGATGGCGATCGTGATCGCCGCCTCGTTCTTGTCGGTGAAATCGAGCGGCACCAGCAGCTGGCTGAACATGTCTCGCCTCGCCCTTCCGGGCAGGTCAAACGGCTTGGATGTCGATCAGCTCGCGGAGCGGCGAAAAGTCGTCGCGGTTGCAGGTGAAGAGCGGGATGCCGTGGCACAGGGCGGTGGCCGCGACCCAGAGGTCCATGACCCGCGCCCGCGGCTGACGTCCCGCCAGCCTCACCGTATGCGCCACCCGAGCGAAGGCGCGGGCCACCTCGGCGTCGATCGGCAGCGGCTGAAAGGTAGCCTCCACCAGGCCGAGCCGCTGCAGGCGGAGCCGCCGGATCTCCTCCTCCTTGGCAGCCAGCACGCCGAAGTGGAGCTCCGCCAGGCTCGCGACCGAGATGGCCGCCTCGTCGGGCAGCGAGGCGAGCGCCGGCTGCTCGAAGCCGGCGATGATCACCGAGGTATCGAGCAGGCCGCGGCTCACCGGCCTCGCGGCTCCCAGGGCTCGTCGAGTCGCGCGATGGACTCGCCCAGCTCCGCCAGGTCGGCGAAGAAACCGGGATCCCGTCCTCTCCCCAGCAGGAGCGGACCGTATTCGGCTCTGGCGACCCATTGCCGCCTGGGAACCGGGCCGAGCAGAGCGACCGGGCGGCCATCCACGGTGATCGTGAACAGCTGGCCCGCCTGCGCCTCGCGAAGCACGCTCCCGCTCTGGTTGCGGAGCTCGCGCTGGGGAATGGTCTTCATCGGCCTCAGCGTAGCACAAATGCGACGACGGCGGCACCCCGACCTCTTGAGCGCCAACCGCCCCGAGCGATGGCGCCGGGCGCGGAGCCGCGATACGCGAAGACCCACTCCTTGCGCCCCGTCGACTCTCGGAGATCCTGTAGCAGGCCGACGGCCAGGTCCTCCAGGAACACCCGACGGCCCTATTTGTATCCCGGCCGGAGCAACCAGCTGCCGGGTGGGATTCGCACCCACTGGAAATCGCCGCCTTTGCACGGCGCACCAAATGATTGATTTTATTAGCTTTACATGGTGCCCAGGGGCGGAATTGAACCGTCGACCGTGCGCCACGAAGGCGCGGAAAGGAGGCCGGATGGCCACCTGAAGCAGCCGTGCTGCACCGGAGATGGGGGCAGGCCCCCCGGACTCGGGCTGCAGGGCCAGGGTCCAAACCACCGGGAGCTGCTCCGGCCCCAATGGCCGGGGTGGTGAGCGTCCCGGTCCAAGGGCGGGTGTCAACCCGCTCAGGTAGGCGCTGGGAAGACGAACGTGAGTGAACCGTTGAAGAGGTGTCGAAAGTTCAGGGATGTCGCCGAAACCGGGCTCCGGTCAACGGCCCGGAACCAAGTTCGGGGGATTGCCTGCTGACTGCCCGAGCGGCGACCGGCATAGAGACGGCGTGAGCCCAGCGCAGGCTCCGATGCGGAACGTGGGAACCTCCTGCCTCGATACCAAGGGAGACCTCCAAGTGGTGGACCCACAAGGAGTTGAGTACCGATGCGAGGCGGAGGGGCGGACGGGCTCGTAGGAGCGACGAAGCCGGGTAATGCCGGCGGGGCAAAGGAGCCCGACGATTCAGCCAAGGACAGAGGTCAACCAGCAATGGGAGGAACCGATGCCTGAGGCAAAGCCTTACCAGATTCCGAAGCGACTCGTGTGGGAAGCGTACCGGCGGGTGAAGGCACACCGCGGTGCGGCGGGCATCGACGGCGAGACTTTGGCGGCCTTCGAGAAGGATCTGAAGGGTAACCTCTACAAGATCTGGAATCGGATGTCCTCAGGGTCGTACTTTCCGCCGCCGGTGCGACTCGTCGAGATTCCGAAGGCAAGTGGCGGTACCCGACCTCTCGGCATCCCCACGGTGGCGGACCGGGTGGCGCAGACGGTCACGACGATGGTGCTCGAACCGGAAGTGGAGCCGTATTTTCATCCGGACTCGTATGCCTATCGGCCTGGCCGTTCCGCCCTCGACGCCGTGGCCGTCGCGAGGAAACGGTGCTGGGGCGCCGACTGGGTCATCGATCTGGATATCAAGGCGTTCTTCGATAGCCTGGATCATGATCTGGTCGAGCGTGCCATGGCCCATCACACGGACCTCCCATGGGTCCGCCTGTACGTTGCGCGGTGGCTGCGTGCCCCCGTGCAACGGCCAGATGGCACCTTGGAGCCGAGGGCGAAGGGCACCCCGCAAGGCGGTGTTCTGAGCCCGCTGCTGGCCAACCTGTTCTTGCACTATGCGTTCGATGTCTGGATCCAGTGGCAGTTCCCACAGGTTCCGTTCGAGCGATACGCCGACGACGTTATCGTCCACTGCAAGAGCGAAAAGCAGGCTGAGAAGGTGGTGGCAGCCATCCACGGCCGGTTCGAGCGGTGCGGTCTGGAGCTTCAGCCAACGAAGACCCGGATCGTCTACTGCAAGGACAGCAATCGGCCTGGGGAGCACGAGCACATCTCGTTCGACTTCCTGGGCTACACCTTCCGACCTCGACGGTCCAAGAACCGGCAGGGGCAGTTCTTCGTAAGCTTCGCGCCGGCGATCAGCACCAAGGCTGCCAAGTCGATTCGCGCCAAGATTCGCCAGTGGCAACTGGCTTCCACCAGGAACAACCAGTCCCTGGAGGATCTGGCGCAACTCGTCAATCCAGCAGTACGCGGCTGGATGAACTACTACGGGCGGTTTTATCGCTCGCAGTGCGTTTGGGTCCTCCAGCACCTCAATGAGGTGCTGGCCACATGGGCACGGCGGAAGTACAAACGGCTGCGACGCCGCCGGCGTGCTTCAGCCCACTGGCTGGGGCGCATCGCGCGGCGGAACCCGACGCTATTCGTGCTGTGGGAACTCGGGGTGCTGCCGGAGGCCGGATCGTAAGAGCCGGATGAGGCGAGAGCCTCACGTCCGGTTCCGTGAGAGCGCGGGGGTGAGATTCCCCCGCGCCACTCGACCCGTGATTTTCAGTCATTGGCCATGGCCCCAGATTCAGGAGGGTGTACCAAGCGATCCTCGCGCGCTTTCTGCCTCTCCATGTAGTAGGCGACCAGCCGGTAGGGGTCGTGCCCAAAGCGCTCGGAGATCCAGTGCCGCGCGGCCCGGATACGGTCGATCTCCTCGTCGTCATCCTCCAGGATGGGGTCAGTTCTGGGAGTCATCGATCTCTCCTAGCAGCTCGAGCGGCGTCGCCAGCACTGGAACGTAGATCCCGAGCAGCGTGTTCACCCGGCGAAGGTGCCCAAACTTGTTGGCGTTGGCGAGGTGCTGGCAATTCCAGGTCACCAGGAAGTCGCACTTGTGAAGCGACGCCAGCGCGAGGTGGAGCGCGTCGCCCGCGGGGTCGGCGGGCATGAGGCGATGACGGACGTAGGCGGCGACGATGTCGGCCACGGCCTCGGTGACTTCGAGGATCGGCAGTCCGGCGACCAGTGCAAGGGCGGGCTCCCGGCTCGGATAGTCACCCTCGCGGAGCTCGTCGAGGACCGCGTCGCTCGTGACCAGGTCGTACCGGCTGAGAGCGTGCTGCCACCAAAGCCTCGTCCATTGCCGGCGCGCGAGGGCCGCGGCTCCCGGACGGGTCGTGTGGTAGAAGCTCGGGATCGTGGTCTCGACATAGACGCGGGGCTTGAGCATGTCTCGGTCGTCGCTCTTGGGTCGGGTCATTTGCATTCTACTCTCCACGGTCCACGGTCTCGCCGTCGCCTTCACCCGCCGTGCGGACTCTCCGGCGCTCGCCACGATGGCGAGCGCCAGGTGGCGGAACATCGGACGCGACGGGTCGAAGGCGGCAAGCACCTTGCCGCGGGCGAGGACGCGGCTCTCGCCGGGCATCACCTGCTGCTAAGGGAAGCGGGCCGGTGGGAGAGATGGTTGCAATACCATGGACGGATGAATCCGGCCCGAGCCATCGCCGTCCACCCTCGCGGCGCCTCCTTCGGGCCGGCGACCAGATCGAGGTCCAGCGATACCTCCGCCGACGCGCAGGTCAGGTCGAGATCCAGGGATACCGCTGCCGGCCCGGCGACCAGGTCGAGGCCAGGGCTAGGCTGGCTGGGCATCGCCGCGCTACTTGCCGCCGGCCATGGGACGGGTGCCGGCGCCGCACCGCCGCCGCCGCGGCCGGCGTTCACGCCGCCTCCGGCGGAGGCGCTGCTGGCCGGCGAGATCGATCAGGCGCGGCTGCAGCAGACGGTGCGCGAGCTGGTGCGCCTCGGGCCGCGCATGGGCGGCACCCCTTCCGGCGACCGCGCCGCCGCCGCCATCGCGGCGGCGTTCAGCGCCGCCGGGCTCGCACCGCAGACGATCGCGGACCCGCCGCAGCCGGCGCATTGGGAGGACGGCTGGAGCGTCGAGCTGCTGCCAGGCAGCGCCCTGGCCTCTGCCTGGCCCTATGGCTTCTCGCCGGCGATCGGTCCGGTCGCCGCGCCGCTGGCGGTGGTTCGAGACCCTGCCGAGCTGGCGGGTCCGCCCCCCGCCGCCTGGCGCGGCAAGGTCCTCTTCGTGCCGGGAGAGGTGCGCGGCGCCTACCGGCGCCTCGCCGCCGCCGCCAATCGCCCGCTCGCCATCCTGACCAGCGCCCCCGGCGACGGCCACCGCTATCTCGACGCCGCCCTGGTGGCGGCGCTGCCGGCGATGCCCGCCGGCGGCCCGCGCCCCATCCCAGTGTTCGGCGTCTCCTTCGCAGACGGCAACAAGCTGGCGGCGGCAGCCGGCGCGACGGTGCGGGTGATGCTGCGCTCGACCATCCGCCCCGGCCGCCCGCGGACCGTCCTGGCCACCCTCCCCGGCCGCGATCCCGACCGCTACTACCTGATCTGCGCCCATGGCGATTCGGACTCCGGGGGACCGGGGGCCGACGACAACGGTTCCGGCGAAGCGGTCGTGCTCGAGCTGGCGCGCGTCCTGACCGGCCTGGTGCGCAGCGGCAAGCTGCCGGCGCCGCGCGCCGGCGTGCGCTTCGCCATCTGGGGCAGCGAGTATGCCTCCTCCGGAGCCTACGTGGCCCGCGAAGGCGACCGCCTGCGCCGCTGCCTGGGCGTCATCAATCTCGATGAGGTCGGCACCGGCGCCGAGCGCGATGCCATCTATTTCGAATCCAACGAGGTGCCCTGGAACCGCGCCCTGCTGCGCGCCTTCGACCGCGTCGGCGCCGACTACGCGGGCCGCCCCGGCTACTGGCCCGAGTACACCACCAACCCCTCCCAGGGCGGCACCGACTCCTACGCCTTCCTGCCCCGGAGCTACCAGGGCGTGCTGGCGAGCGCCCTGCAGATCCCGGCCACCACCGTTTACACCGCCGCCTGGGACCACCTCGGCCACCTGCGCCAGACGCCCGGCTGGGAGTCGCCCGCGACCCCCGACCCGGTCCAGCTGGCGATCGACTACTCGCGCTACTACCACTCCTCCGGCGACACGCCCGAGAACACCACCGACCGCAAGCCCGAGGCGATGGTGCGAGCCACCCGCGCCATCGGTATCGCCCTGCTGCGGCTCATTTTCTAAGCAGCCGGCACCGCCCGGGGAGGGAACCCCTGGCCGCCCCTCTCGGTTTGGGTTTGGAGGTTGGTTTTCCCGATCCACAGGAGGATCCGCATGCTCTTCATGGTCGTCGAACGCTTCAAGAACCAGGATGCCGCCGCGGTGTACGCGCGGCTTCGCCAGCAGGGACGGATGATGCCGGAGGGCCTGCGCTACGTGAGCAGCTGGATCGAGGCAAACCTTGACCGGTGCTTCCAGCTCATGGAGTGCGACGATCCCGTGCTGTTCCAGGAATGGATCGTCCATTGGCACGACCTGGTGGAGTTCGAGATCACGCCGGTCGTGCCCTCCAAGGAGACCGCGGCGGCGATCGGCCAGGAGGCGCAGGAGGCGCCCGCCAAATAGGGCTCCCGCTCCATCTCGCCGGCAGGCGCCTGCTCCGGCGCCCGCCGGTCCGTCGTACAATGCGCGCCGTGAGCCTGGTCATCGGAGTCCCCAAGGAAACCGCACCCGGCGAGCGGCGCGTGGCCATGGTGCCGCGCGCCTTCGCTCCCCTGCAGAAGAGCGGCGCCGAGCTGCTGGTCGAGCCCGGGGCCGGCGCGGCGTCCGGCTATCCCGACGCCGAGTACGTGGAGCGGGGCGCCCGCCTGGCGGCCAGCCGCGACGAGCTGTTCGCCGCCGCCGACGTGCTGCTGTTCGTGCGGGTCCCCGGCACCTGGCAGGACGCCGCCGACTCCGCCGACTCCGACACCGCCGCGGACCCCGACCTCGGACGCCTGCGGGCGGGCCAGGCGGTGATCGGCTTCGCCGACCCGCTCTCCCTGCCGGCCGCCAGCCGCGAGCTGGCGGCGCGCGGCGTCACCACCTTCGCCATGGAGCTGATGCCGCGCATCACCCGCGCGCAGGGAATGGACGCGCTGTCGTCGATGGCGACCCTGGCCGGCTACAAGGCGGTGCTGCTCGCGGCCGAGACCCTGCCGCGCCTGTTTCCGATGCTGATGACCGCCGCCGGCACCGTCACTCCCGCCCGCGTGCTGGTCATCGGCGCCGGCGTCGCCGGCCTGTTCGCCGCCGCCACCGCCCGCCGCCTGGGCGCGGTGGTCAGCGCCTACGACGTGCGCCCCGCCGCCCGCGAGCAGGTGGAGAGCGTCGGCGCCAAGTTCGTCTCGCTACCGCTCGAGACCAGCGGCAGCGAGGACCGCGGCGGCTACGCCCGCGAGATGGACGCCGAGTTCTACCGCCGCCAGCGCGAGCTGATGGCCGGCGCCGTCAAGGAGCACGACGTCGTCATCACCACTGCCGCCGTGCCGGGCAAGCGCGCGCCGGTCCTGGTCACCCGCGAGATGGTGGCGGCGATGGCGCCGGGCTCGGTGATCGTCGACATCGCCGCCGAGCGCGGCGGCAACTGCGAGCTCACCCGGGCCGGCGAGACCGTCGTCGAGCACCAGGTGACCATCCTCGGACCGCTGAACCTGGCCGCCACCGTGCCCTATCACGGCAGCCAGCTCTACGCCCGCAACGTCGCCAGCTTCCTGGCCCATTTGCTGCGCGACGCCCGGCCGGCCGCGACCGGCTCGCCCGCGCCGGCCGGGACGGCATCGCCCGCCGCGCCGGCGGCCGGGCCGGCCCCGGCGCTGGCGCTCGACACCACCGACGAGATCACCCGCGAGACGCTGGTCACCCGTGGCGGCGAGGTCGTCCACGAGCGCGTGCGCCAGCTCCTCGGGCTGCCGGCGGCGACCGCCGCCGGCGACCAGCCGGCCGAACCGCCCAAGCAACCCCTGGAACCCCTGCAAACACCGCCAACACCGCCAACGCCAACCGCGGGTCCCGGCAGCGGCACCGCCGCCGCGCCGGCGCCCGCACCGCCAACCGCCTGACCGGTTTGCCAGCCACTCGCTGCGATCCGCGGAGAGCCAGCCTATGACCACCGATCTCGAGATCGGCCTTTGGGTGCTCATGCTCGCGACCTTCCTCGGCCTGGAGGTGATCCGCCGGGTGTCGCCGCTGCTGCACACGCCGCTGATGTCGCTCACCAACGCCATCTCGGCCATCGCCGTGGTGGGCGCCATCCTGATCACCGGCGCCAAGGATGCCAGCACCCTCAGCAAGGTGCTCGGCTTCATCGCGGTGACCGCCTCCACGACCAACATCGTCAGCGGCTTCCTGATCACCGACCGCATGCTGAAGATGTTCCGCCGGCGCGACGAGGTGAAGAAATGAGCTCGCAGCTGCTGACCCTCCTCTACATCGCCGCGGCGGCGATGTTCATCCTGTCGCTCAAGTGGCTCAACACGCCGGCCACCGCCCGGCGCGGGGTGCGGGTGGGCGAGCTGGGCATGCTGCTCGCCGTCGTCGGCACGCTGCTGCGCCACGAGGTGGTGAGCTACCAATGGATCCTCGCGGCGCTCTTCCTCGGCTCGGCGATCGGCGTGCCGCTGGCGTACCTGATGCCGATGACCGCGGTGCCGCAGCGGACCGCCCTGTCCCATGCCTGTGGCGCGCTGGCCGCCGCCCTGGTGGGCACCGCCGAGTACTACCGCGAGGCGCCGCACGGCTTCCCGATGGTGGCGCTGGCGCTCGAGGTGCTGCTCGGCTCACTCACCTTCACCGGCAGCCTGATGGCAGCCGGCAAGCTGCAGGAGATCCTGCCGCAGCGGCCGATCACCTATCGCAACCAGAACCTGGTGAACCTGTCGCTGCTCGGCCTGGCGGTGGCTTGCGGCGTGGTGCTGGTGCTGCGGCCCGAGACCGTCTGGCTGTTTCCCGTCTTCATCGTCCTGTCGCTGGTCTTCGGCGTGATGCTGATCGTGCCGATCGGCGGCGCCGACATGCCGACCGTCATCTCGCTGCTCAACTCCTACGCCGGCATGTCGGCGGTGGCGATGGGCTTCGTGCTCAACAACAAGCTGCTGATGATCGCCGGCGCGCTCGACGGCTCCTCGGGCTTCATCCTGTCGATCATCATGTGCCGGGCGATGAACCGCTCGTTCACCAACGTGCTGTTCGGCGCCTTCGGCCAGGTGCAGGCGGGACCCGCCGCGGCGACCGAGCAGCGCACCGCGCGCAGCGCCACCGCCGAGGAGGCCGCCGCCATCCTCGACGGCGCGCGCCTGGTGTTCATCGTTCCCGGCTACGGCATGGCGGTGGCGCAGGCGCAGCACAAGGTGCGCGAGCTCTACGACGCCCTCACCCGCCGCGGCGTCGACGTCCGCTTCGCCATCCACCCGGTGGCCGGCCGCATGCCCGGGCACATGAACGTGCTGCTCGCCGAGGCCGACGTGCCCTACGACAAGCTGATGGAGATGGAAGACGCCAACTCGGAGCTGCCGCAGGCCGACGTGGCGCTGGTGATCGGCGCCAACGACGTCACCAACCCCGCCGCCCGCAGCGACCGCAGCAGCCCGATCTTCGGCATGCCGATCATCGACGTCGACAAGGCGCGCACCGTGATGGTGATCAAGCGCAGCCTGAGCCCGGGTTTCGCCGGCATCGACAACGAGCTCTACTATTCGGAGAAGACGATGATGCTGTTCGGCGACGCCAAGGCCTTCGTCGCCGCCATGATCAAGGAGCTGCCGGCCGCCGCCGCGGCCTGATCCCGGCCGGCGCGCCGGGGCCACCGCGTGCCAAGGAATGCAAGCCTCCTATGGCCGTCCAACATTCGTGCAAAAAAAGAGAACCGCGTCACTGTGGGGAGAACCTCGCATCAGCATTAATGCTGATTGGACATATTGAAGCGCAAGGTTGACAGCCGGGTCGGCGCCGCTAGAATACAGCCCGCACCAGTCGTGCTGCCCTGATCGCCACGTTTCGCCGGAGCCGCCGCTTTGCCCGCTCTGGTTCTCTCCGGACGTTCCGGACGTTGCCGTAGTTGAAGCGAAGCTGCCTCTATGACACGACAGCGTCACACGGTCATCTTCGTCCCACACGCCCGCGCCAAGCTGCGGAAATGGCAGGTCAGCAACGTTCAGATCGCCCTCGGCGGCGGCTTCCTCCTGGTGCTCTCCCTGGCGGCCTGCTGGCTGGCCTGGGCACACTTCAATACGCAGGTCAGCCCGGCGGAGATGACCCGCCTGCGGCATGAGAACAGCCGCCTGCGCCAGGTGAACCTCGGCTTCGAGTCCAGCATCAAGAGCCTGCAATCGAAGCTCACCACCTCCGAGGACCGCACCCGGCAGCTGGCCATCATGGCCGGGCTCGAGAGCCTGGGCGGCGGCGCCGACGTCGGCGTCGGCGGCGGCACCCCGCTCGAAGGCGCGGCGCCCGGCGACCTGGCGGCGCTGCACGGCCGCGCCAGCCAGCTGCAGGGGATGCTGGATGCGATCGAGGTCAAGCTCGGCGAGCGGGTGCGGTGGATGTCCTCGACGCCGACCATCGCCCCGGTGCGCGGCATCCTGACCAGCGGCTTCGGCACCCGCAGCGACCCGATGACCCACGGCCCCGGCCTCCACCAGGGCATCGACATCGCCGCCGCCGCCGGCCAGCCGGTGGCGGCAGCCGCCGACGGCCTGGTGATGCTCGCCGCCGAGACCTCCGGCTACGGCCAGGCGGTCTACCTGGCGCACGGCTTCGGCATCAGCACCCGCTACGGGCACCTCTCCGAGATCGACGTCCACGCCGGCCAGCGCATCCGCCGCGGCGACATCATCGGCCGGGTCGGCTCGACCGGTCGCTCCACCGGCTCCCACCTCCACTACGAGGTGCGCCTCGACGGCAATCCCGTCAACCCCCTCGCCTACATCCTCGACAGCCCCAGCGGCCCGTCGTAGGACACTGCCCCGCCGCCGCCCGCGGCTCGGCAGCCTGCTGCCCTGGGGGCTCCTCGTCCTCTTCGTCGTCCGCGGCGGCCTCGCCCTGCTGGCGGACGGCACCACGCCGGACGAACCCATCCACCTCTGGTACGGCCAGCGAGCGCTCGTCTCGGGGACGTTCCTGCGCAACACCGACAACCTGAATTCCAAGATGCCGGTGTCGGCGCTCAACGCGATCCCGCTCGAGATCGCGTTGCGCCTCCGCCTGCTGTCGCCGAACGCCAGCTGGTATCGCCAGCTCGCCTACGCCCGGTGGCCTTCCCTGCTGCTCGGCGCACTGCTCTGCTGGCTCGTGTGGCGCTGGGCGGCGGCGCTGTTCGGCTGGGACGGCGGCATGCTGGCGCTCTTCCTCTGCACCTTCTGCCCCAACCTCCTGGCGCATTCCCATCTCGTCACCACCGACGTCTCGACCTGCCTCGGGATCTTCGCCGCCACCTACTGCCTGTGGCGGTATCTCGCGGCGCCGAGCCGGCGCCGGCTGCTCGTCCTGGGCGTCGCCTTCGGCCTGGCGCAGCTCGCCAAGGCGACGGCGCTCTGGCTGGTGCCGATCTTCGCGGCGATCCTGATCGCGCGGGCGGCGCGGGCGGCGGCGGCACGGCGGCGACTCGAAGGCCTCGACGGCAGGGACACCCTGCATTTGCTGGCGCGGGAGCTGGGGCGCGGGGCCGTGCTCTTGCTGTGGATGGGGCTCGCCACGATCGTGGCGCTCAACGCCGGCTTCCTTGGCGAGGGCACCTTGACGCCCTTGAAGCGCTACGCGCTGGTCAGCACGTCCTTGCAAGCTCTCGCCGCCCAGCCGGTGCTGCGCGACCTGCCGTTGCCGGTGCCGTATGCCTACGTCCAGGGGCTCGACATGGTGGCCCGCGATTCCCTGGCGCCGACCTGGAGCTATCTGCATGGCCACTACAGCCAGCAGGGCTTCCGGTCGTATTTCCTGGCCGCGCTGCTGGTCAAGGTGCCCATCCCGGTCCACCTGCTGCTGCTGCTGGCTCTCGGCCTGTGGCTCTCCGGCCGGGCCAGGGCGTCCGGCGCCGACGACTGCCTGCTGCTGCCGGTGGCGATCCTGCTCTGCTACTTCAGCCTGTGCTTCCGGCTCGATCTGGGAGTGCGCTACGTGCTGCCGGTGTTGCCGTTCCTGTTCGTGTTCGCCGGCCGTCTCGCCGAGCCAGGCCTGTGGCGCGGCCTGGCCGGCAGCCGTTGGCGCGCGGCGATCGGCGCCAGCCTGCTGCTCTGGGAAGCCTTCGCCTCGCTCTCCGTCCATCCCCACTACCTCGCCTATTTCAACGAGATCGCCGGCGGACCGGCGCAGGGCTGGCGCTGGCTGCTCGACTCGAATCTCGACTGGAACCAGGACGCCGAGCGGGCCAGTGCCCTGTACCGCCGCCCCGGCCTGCCGCTCTTCGTCGATCCCGCCGGTCCGGTCGCCGGCAGGATCGTGATCGGCATCTCGAATCTCGTCGGGCTCGATCCCGAGGCCGCGGCGCGCCATGCCTGGCTGCGCGAGTATTTCAAGCCCATCGCCACCGTCGGCTGGTCCCAGGCCGTCTTCGACGTCGGCGAGGAAGAGCTCGACCGCTGCTGCGCCGCGCAGGTGAACGCCACCTGGCGGCTCCCGGCAGACGACGACCTGGCGCTCCATGGCGCTCCCTTCGGCGGCGGCGACGAGGTGACCGTTCGCTTCGTCGAGCGCCTGAACGACGGCTCCCTGGGCGCCAACCAGACCATCGACGCCGCGCGCACCACGCCGCCGCGACCGCATGCGGTGCGCGCCTGGTTCGGTATCGCCTGGCCCACCGCCCAACGCGTCGGCCGCGTCCTCGCCTTCCCCGGCTTCTACAGCCGCGGGCCGCAGGTCCGCAGCTTCCTGGCCCTCGACTACGTGCTGCAGTTCTGGGACGGCGCCGCCTGGCGCGATCTGCCAGGCACCCGCACGCGCGACAACAGCCTCCCCCACGTCGAGCACCGCTTCGCCCCGGTCGAGACCACCGCGATCCGGCTGGTGGTCGAACGCGAGCGCAACGGCGATGGCAGCCTGGCGCCCGGCGGTGGCTTCCGCGCCGCTTGCCTGGAGCTCGCGGCCTTTCCGCGGTGACCTTCCCTGCCAGGCACCCGGTCCCGTCCGGCCGGAATCTTTCTGCTAAACTTGCCGTTGTCCCAATGAGCGCCCGCCGCCGGCGGCGCCCACCCACACCTTCCAGGAATTCGCGAGAGTCCAGACTCAGATGATCAATCAGGTCCTGACCAAGATCTTCGGCAGCCAGCACCAGCGCGACGTCAAGAAGATCCAACCGCTGGTGGCGGCGATCAACGCCCTCGAGCCGGAGATCAAGGCCCTCTCGGATGACCAGCTGCGCGGCAAGACCGTGGAGTTCCAGCAATTCCTGGCCAGCCGCCGCCGTCATCCCGCCGACATCCCTGAGACCGCCGACGCAGCCGATCCTGACCCTGGCCAGGGCGGCGACGGCGACGCCGACCGCAAGTCCGACGCCCCCTCCGACGCCGACGCGAAAGCCGAGAAGGAGGCCCTGGACGAGCTGCTGGTCCCGGCCTTCGCCGTGGCGCGCGAGGCCGCCTGGCGCACCCTCAAGATGCGCCCATTCGACGTCCAGCTGATGGGCGGCATCGTCCTCCACCGCGGCCGCATCTCCGAGATGAAGACCGGCGAAGGCAAGACCCTGATGGCCACCCTGCCGGTCTACCTCAACGCCCTCGCCGGCAAGGGCGTCCACGTCGTCACCGTCAACGACTACCTCGCCCGCCGCGACGCCGACTGGATGGGGCGCATCTACCGTTTCCTGGGCCTCTCCGTCGGCGTCATCCAGCACGACCTGACCGACGCCGAGCGCCAGGCCGCCTATCGCTCGGACGTCACCTACGGCACCAACAACGAGCTCGGCTTCGACTACCTGCGCGACAACATGAAGTTCGACCTCGAGTCGATGGTGCAGCGCGGCCACCACTACGCCATCGTCGACGAGGTCGACTCCATCCTCATCGACGAGGCGCGCACGCCGCTGATCATCTCCGGCCCCTCGGAAGAGTCGGTCGACAAGTACTACCGCATCGACCGCATCGTGCCGCGCCTGACGCGTGGCGAGGAGATCGACGAGGGCGACGGCCGCAAGAGCACCACCGGCGACTTCCTGGTGGACGAGAAGGGCCATACCGTCAGCCTGACCGACGAGGGCGTCGAGAAGGTCGAGCGCCTGCTCGGCGTCCGCAACCTCTACGATCCGGACAACATGGAGACCCTGCACGGGGTCAACCAGGCGCTGCGCGCCCACCACCTCTACCAGCGCGACGTCGAGTACCTGATCAAGGACGGCAAGGTGGTGATCGTCGACGAGTTCACCGGCCGCATGATGCCCGGCCGGCGCTGGTCCGACGGCCTGCACCAGGCGGTCGAGGCCAAGGAAGGCGTCAAGATCGAGCGCGAGAACCAGACCCTCGCCACCATCACCTTCCAGAACTACTTCCGGATGTACAAGAAGCTGGGCGGCATGACCGGCACCGCCGACACCGAGGCCGCCGAGTTCGGCCAGATCTACAACCTCGACGTCACCGTCATCCCCACCAATCAGCCGATGATCCGCGACGACCGCGCCGATCTGGTGTACCGCACTGGCGACGAGAAGTGGGACGCGGTGGTGCACGAGATCCGCGACTGCCACGAGCGCGGCCAGCCGACCCTGGTGGGCACGGTGTCGATCGAGAAGAGCGAGATGCTGTCGAAGCTGCTCAACCGCCCACCGCGGGTGCCGCACGTGGTGCTCAATGCCAAGTACCACGAGCGCGAGGCGTCGATCGTCGCCCAGGCCGGCCGCAAGGGTGCCGTCACCATCGCCACCAACATGGCCGGCCGCGGCACCGACATCGTGCTCGGCGGCAACCCCGAGGGGCTGGCCCGCTCCGAGGCCGACCCGGAGAAGGAGCCCGAGGCCTTCCAGGCGGCGCTGGCGCGCTACCAGGAGATGTGGGCCCGGGAGCGCGAAGAGGTGCTCGCCGCCGGCGGCCTGCACATCCTCGGCACCGAGCGGCACGAGTCGCGGCGCATCGACAACCAGCTGCGCGGCCGCTCCGGGCGCCAGGGCGATCCCGGCTCGTCGCGTTTCTATCTCTCGCTCGAAGACGACCTGATGCGGATCTTCGGCTCCGACCGCATCAAGGGGCTGATGGGCCGCCTGGGCATGACCGACGGCGAACCGATCGAGCACTCCCTGGTCACCAAGTCGATCGAGCGCGCTCAGAAGCAGGTCGAAGGCCGCAACTTCGAGATGCGCAAGCACCTGCTCGAGTACGACGACGTGATGAACAAGCAGCGCGAGGCGATCTACCAGCTGCGCCGCGACATCCTCGAGGGGCGCGAGGGGCGCGACTACGTGATGGAGGTGGCGGGCGGCATCCTCGGCTCGCTGATCGAGAGCCACTGCCCGGAGAAGACCGACCCGCAGGACTGGGACCTCCCCGGCCTGCGCGCCGAGTACCTGGCGTTCTTCAACATCTCGGCCAACGAGCTCGGCATCGACCTCGACGGGCTCGGCACCGACGGGCTGCGCGAGACTCTCGGCAGGGCGCTCGAGGAGCGCTACGGCGAGCGCGAGACGCGCCACCCCCCGGAGGTGATCCGCGCCTTCGAGCGCGCCATCATGCTGCACGCCGTGGACGTCGCCTGGAAGGACCACCTGCTCGCCCTCGACCACCTCAAGGAGGGTATCGGGCTGCGCGGCTACGGCCAGAAGGACCCGCTGCAGGAGTACAAGCGCGAGAGCTTCGAGCTGTTCCAGGCGATGAAGGACCGGGTCGAAGACGACATGATCCAGAAGCTCTATCGCTACGAGCCGATGACCGAGGAGCAGCTGCTCGAGCAGCGGCGCCGGCAGGAGCGGGCGGCGCCCCGCATCGAGCTCTCGGCCCCGCCGAAGGCGGAGGGGTCCGGTCCCCCGGGGCGGCCGCAGCAGGTGGTTCACCGCGAGGGCAAGGTGGGGCGCAACGATCCCTGCCCCTGCGGCTCGGGGAAGAAGTACAAGAAGTGCCACGGCGCCGCCGCCACCTTCGGGTGAGGCGCCGTCGGGCGGAGGCAACGCCGGCAGGCATCCGGCAGACATCGTGGAACGGATGGGCGGCCGCCACCGGCCGCCCGTTCTTTAGGCGGAGAACACCTGGATGAGCCAGACGACCGACATCGCCGAGAGGACCGAAACGACCGCGCCGACTGAAACGATCGCGCCGACCACGACGCCGCCGAAGCCCGCCGGGCGGATCGGCGGCCCCGGGTCGACGGCCGCCGCGGCGAGCGCGGAGCCGGCGCCGGAGCAGGACCTCGCCGCCGTCGAGCCGCGCCTGGCCCTGACCTTCGACGACGTGTCGATCGTGCCCGGCCTGTCCGAGGTGCACCCCAGCCAGGTGGACCTGAGGACCATGGTCTGCCGCGGCATCCCGATGAACATCCCCATCCTGGCGGCGGCCATGGACACGGTCACCGAATCGCGCCTGGCGATCGCCGTGGCGCAGGAGGGGGGCATCGGCGTCGTCCACAAGAACCTGTCGATCGACGCCCAGGCAGAGGAAGTGGACAAGGTGAAGCGCAGCGAGGCCGGCATGATCGTCGATCCGGTGACCATGCGCCCCGACCAGAGCATCCGCGAGGCGCTGGCGATGATGTCGCGCTACAAGATCTCCGGGGTGCCGGTGACCGATGCCGAGGGCCACCTGGTCGGCATCCTCACCAACCGGGACCTGCGCTTCGAGAACGACCTCGACCGCCGCATCGGCGAGCTGATGACCAAGGAAGACCTGGTGACGGTGCCCGAGGGGACCACGCTCGAGCAGGCCAAGCAGCTGCTCCACCGCCATCGCATCGAGAAGGTGCTGGTGGTGGACGCCGCCGGCAACCTCAAGGGACTGATCACCGTCAAGGACATCCAGAAGATGATGCAGTACCCGAGCGCCTGCAAGGACGAGCTCGGCCGCCTGCGGGTGGGGGCCGCCATCGGCGCCTCGGGCGACTTCCTCGACCGCGCCGCCGCCCTGGTACGGGCCAAGGCCGACATCCTGGTGCTCGACTCCTCGCACGCCCACAGCCGCGGCGTGCTCGACGCCACGGCGGCGCTGCGCGAGCGCTTCCCGGAGGTGGGCCTGGTGGTCGGCAACGTCGCCACCGCCGCCGGCACCCTGGCGCTGATCGAGCGCGGCGTCGACGCGGTGAAGGTCGGCATCGGCCCAGGCAGCATCTGCACCACCCGGGTGGTGACCGGCGCCGGCGTGCCGCAGATCACCGCCATCCTCGATTGCGCGCGCGCCGCCGCGCCGCACGGCGTGCCGGTGATCGCCGACGGCGGCATCAAGTTCTCGGGCGACCTCACCAAGGCGCTGGCCGCCGGCGCCCGGACGGTGATGATCGGATCGCTGTTCGCCGGTACCGAGGAGAGCCCGGGCGAGACCATCCTCTACCAGGGACGCACCTTCAAGGCCTATCGCGGCATGGGCTCGCTCTCGGCGATGGCGCACGGCAGCGCCGAGCGTTATTTCCAGGACGCCGAAGCCAACGGCGGCGCCCGCGGCGGCTTCGGCGGCGCCGGCGACAGCGGCCTGAGCCTCTCGAAGCTGGTGCCGGAGGGGATCGAAGGCATGGTGCCCTACAAGGGTTCGGTGCACCAGATGCTGCCGCAGCTCACCGGCGGCCTGTCGTCGGGCATGGGGCTGGCGGGCTGCGCCACGATCGACGAGCTGCGCACCAAGGCCCGCTTCGTGCGCATCTCCCCCGCCGGCCTGCGCGAGAGCCACGCCCACGACGTGGTGATCACCAAGGAGTCGCCGAACTACTGGGTGGAGCGGTAGGGAACCACCGGCGCGCATGCAGGCGTATCCGCGCCTGCGCGGCCACGATGCGACCCAGCTTGCCGAGACCACGCCACCGCCAGCGCGGCGGCCGCGGAGCCTCGAGCCGCTCGCTCGCGATCAGCACGGCCAGGATCGCCATCGCCGCGAGGTGCCCGCGGGGCAGGAGCATCGGGAAAAGCATCAAAGCCCAGCAGGAGCCGGCGCACCAGACCCCATGGGACAGGCCGAAGCGCAGCGCGGCCAGGTCAGCGGCAACGCCAAAGGCCGCCAGCTCGGTGTGCGCGTGGCATCGATTGAGGCAACTCTGCTTGGCGGGCGAAAACTGCCAGACGATCGCCAGGACGGCCACGCCCGCCGCCGGCAGAAGCGAGGTCGGCGCCAGCCACCCGGCCGCCACCGCCACGGCAAGCTGCACGCCCCCGACCGCCATCCAGATCGCGCCATAGCCGGCCCCGAAGAGCGCGATGGCACGCGCGCGTCGACGCTTGAAGCTGCGCCGGCGGAGGTGGCCGATCGGCAGGATCAGCGCCGGCGACATCATCGCGACCAGCATCAGGCCCCAGCCTGCCGCCAGCGACCCAGGTGGGTTCATCGCCAAGAGCGTCGGTAGCGGCGCCGAGCGCGAGCATGCGGCCGTGCCATGAGCCTGCATCATCAAGCCGCCTGGATCGACCACGAGCCAGATCCAGGCGGCCGCGCTGAGGAGCAGCACGGGGTTACGAACCCGCGCCAGCTCCCGAGCGTCATCGATCATCGCTCACTGACCCTGACGGTAGACGCTGACCCGCCCGACGGTGATCTCCGCCTTGTCTGGAACCGGCTGGTAAGGCACGATCGTCACCTGGAGCGCATCCGCGTCGAGCCCATTGGCCAGGTGCAATGTATCGACGATCTTGGTGATGTCCAGCACGAAGTCGAGGCCCTGGCCACCGTGCTTGTCATCCTGCGAGCTCGCCTTGCGCAGACCGAAGAGTCCGACACTTCCCGCCAGCAGCTCGGGGTGATCGGCCGCGTTCGCACCCTCCGGCAGGTTGACGTAGACACTGAGGACCGACGCGTCATGCGTTCCACGGACGTTCTCCAGGTTGAGGTAGACCCGGTCCGGCGGTGCGGTCTCGGAGGCACCGAGAAGGCTGGCGGACACCCTGCTGCGGACGTCTTTGTCGAGCTTGACGGTCGTGCCGGCACCCGTGCCCTTGATAGCGAGGGGCGCGGGATTGGCGCCGAGCAGCTCCACGTTCTCGCCTGGGGTCACAGCAGCTCCTTTCTGAACCTTCGCCGCCGCGGCGGTCGCCCCCAACAGCATCAGCCGCTGAGCGAGAATGGCAGCGGCGGGAACGACAGCAGGCGCTGCCAGGCTATCATAGGTATAGTTCAGCTGATCGAGACTGCTCACTTGCTGGGGAGTGTAGACATACGGGCCGCCGCCCGGCCACGGCATCACGAACTCGCGCTCGCCTTGGGCCGCGGGGCCATTCAACCATTGGGGAACTGCGGGGTTGGTGTTGTTTGCATTCCACGCCGCCCACATGCGATCGATATTGGCATGATGGAAGTAGAAGATCGGGTCGAGAGCTGCCAGACCTGGGTCGCTCATCAAGCCGTAGGTCTGGCCATCCGGAGCGCTACCGCCCACGAAGCTATGGACCATGTTGTGCGGATTGTTCTCGAGGTTGCCGGACGTCCGTCCAGAGTGAGAAAACCCTGTCTGGGGACCGCCGAACCCTGGCGGTTTCGTGACCGCGTCACTGCCCGTGTATACGTCATTGGACATGACGTTTTGGTTCACCGGGGGCATGGGGACGAAGATATTCCCATCGCCATTGGGCCCATAGCGGGCCGTGACGAAGAGGGGGTTGGGGCTGCCGTCAGGCAGAGTCTGCTGCGTGAAGGCCGGCGGGATGTTGTCCTCTTGCGCCGAACCAAAATAATTCCAGTAGGGCAACGCCCAGGTCGCGGGTCCGCCAAGGGCGATCACGTCCGCCCTGATCTGAGCTTCCAGCGCGAGGAGATAACCGCGATGCCAGGGAGGAAAATACCAGCTCTGGTGCTGACACTGATCCCAGTATAGATCCTGGTCGCCCTGCGAAGGCGTCGGCGAGGTCGGAACCTGGGGCGGCGCCGGGAGGAAACCCCAACCCGGAAAACCGTTCTCGCTGATGTATTCACCGTGGATCGCGGCAAAGAACCACCAGCTGGAGGAATCACTCAGCTGCCGTGCCTGCATCGCACCCACGCCTTTCGCGTACCACAAGAGATCCGGGTTGGCGAAGGTGCCGCCGTCGTTCCAAGCATTCGCACGTGTGTATTGAGCCATGGGTCTCTCCTCTTTTAGAGTACGTGCAATGATCATAACACAGTCATGAACAACCGACCCTGAGCCCTGGGTTTGCCGCCAACCCGACCTGGAGCTGGGCTACATCCTCCTCTCGAACAACCGGTTTCACGCCTGGGGGTCGCCGCCAAGGCGAGCCGGACCTGCGCTAACACCCTGCCCTCCCGTTGCCGAAACATCCTGCCATCTCCGGCGTTCTTTGAACGGGACCCTGGAAGCGTGAAACCCGCCCGGTGGGAGCGTCGTAGGACGGGCAAGAGGAGGACGCCGTCATGTCGCTGTGGAGGGACCTTCGCTATGCGGCCCGCGGTCTGGCGCGGGAGCCGGGCTTCACCGCCGTGGCGGTGATCACCCTGGGTCTGGCGATCGGCGCCAACACCGCCATCTTCAGCGTCGCCAACGGCCTGCTCCTGCGGCCGCTGCCGCTGCCCCGGGCCGATCGGCTGCTGCTGGTCATGCGCCACTTCAAGGAGGGCGACACCGACTCGGTGTCGGCGACCAAGCTCTTCTTCCTGCAGCCGCGCCTGGGGGGCGTCTTCGCGAGCACCGCCGCCTACGAGAACCTCGGCGCCGGCTTCAACTTGGTGGGCGACGGGCTGCCGGAGCGCATCCGCGGCGCCCACGTCACCGCTGGCTTCTTCCCCACCGCCGGCGCCCAGCCCCTGCTCGGCCGCAACTTCCTCCCCGAGGAGGACCGCCCGGGCGCCCGCAAGGTGGTGGTGCTGAGCCATCGCCTCTGGGCCCGCCGCTTCGGCGCCGATCCGCGAATCCTCGGGCGCCCGCTGCAGCTCAGCGGCGAGACCTACACCGTGGTCGGGGTCATGCCCGCCGGCTTCCGCTTCCCGGCGGTGGCCGAGCTGTGGACACCGTTCGCGTTCGACCCGGCGACCAGCAACGAAGCCAACTACTTCAATCTCATCGGGCGGCTGCGCGACGGCATCGCGCCGCAAACCGCCGGCGCCACCGTCAAGGCGCTCACCAAGGGCTACGGCGCGGCCTACCCGCGCAGCCTCGGGCCGGACGAGGTGTTCATCACCAAGCCGCTGCAGGAGCAGCTCTACGGCCAGGTGCGGCCGGCGCTGCTGGTGCTGCTCGCGGCAGTCGGGGCGGTGCTGCTCATCGCCTGCGTCAACGTCGCCAACCTACAGCTGGCGCGCGCCGCCGCCCGGCAGCGCGAGATCGCCATCCGCACCGCGCTCGGCGCCGGCTGGTGGCGGATCGTCCGCCAGCTGCTCACCGAGAGCCTCCTGCTGGCGGTCGGCGGCGGCGCCACCGGGCTGCTGCTCGGGGCCGCCTGCATCCGCCCGCTGCTGGCGATGAGCCCCATCGAGCTCGACCGCCTGGCCCAGGTGGGGATCGATTGGCGCGTCCTGCTCTTCACCCTGGGCGTGTCGCTGGCCGCGGGGGTGATCTTCGGCCTGGCTCCGGCGCTGCAACCGGCGCGCGGCAACCTGCACGAGCCGCTCAAGGAAGGCGGCAACCGCACCGCCGGTAGCGTCGGCGGGCAGTGGCTGCGCCGCGCCCTGGTGACCTCCGAGGTGGCGCTGGCGCTGCTGCTGATCACCACCGCCAGCCTGCTGGTGCGCAGCTTCGTCGGGCTGTTGCAGCAGGAGCCGGGCTTCGACGTCGAGCACGTGCTGACCATGAAACTGTCGCTGCCGCCCGCCAGGTATGGCACCGGCGCCGCCGCCGAGCGCTTCAGCAGCCAGGTCGTCGAGCGGCTCGAGGCGCTGCCGGGAGTCCGCGCCGCTGCCATCACGACCAGCGTGCCGCTCGAGGGCGGCCCGGACCTCTCCTTCAAGATCCTCGGCCGTAAGGGGGGCGGCGACGACGGCGACGGCAACTACGACGCCGACTACCGCGCGCTCACTCCCGGCCTCTTCCGCGCGCTACGCATCCCGATCGTGCGCGGGCGCGGCTTCACCGGCGCCGACCGCCTGGGCGGGCCGCTGGTCGCCCTGATCAACCACGAGGCGGCGCGCCGCTGGTGGCCCAAGGAGGATCCCGTCGGCCAGCGGATCGTCGTCGCCCAGGGCTCGAAGGACCTCGGCGACCGCGGGCCGCGCACCATCGTCGGGATCGCCGGCGACACGCGCGACGACGGCCTCGACCGCAAGCTGCCGGCGATCCTCTACGTGCCGCTGGGCCAGGTGCCGGACCAGCTGATCGCCCTGTTCTTCAAGCTGCTGCCGGTCAGCGTCACGCTGCACACGGCGGCGGACTCGCCGGCCCTCACCGCCGCCGCCAAGCGGCAGATCTGGAGCGTCGATCCCGGCCAGCCGATCGACGACGTCAAGTCGATGGCAGAGATCCGCGACCTCTCGCTGGGGTCCCGGCGCTTCACCACCGCCCTGCTCGGCCTGCTGGCGCTGCTCGCCCTCGCCCTCGCCGCGGTGGGGATCTACGGCGTCCTCTCCTATCTCGTCCAGCAGCGCACCCGTGAGATCGGCGTGCGCCTGGCGCTCGGGGCCTCGGCCGGGCAGGTGCAGCGGCTGGTGCTGCGCCAGGGCATGGGCGCGGTCGCGGTCGGTATCGCCCTGGGCCTCGGCGGCGCCTTCGCGGTGACCCGCCTGCTCGGCAGCCTGCTGGTTGGCGTGACCGCGCACGACCCGCTGAGCTTCTTCTTCACCCCCGCACTGCTCGCCGTGATCGCCGTTCTCGCCAGCTCGATTCCCGCCCAGCGCGCCAGCCGCCTCGACCCGCTCATCGCCCTGCGCCAGGAGTGAGGGGCGGGCCGGACCTGCCGCCCGGGGCCGCTTGACACCTTGCACCCCGGGCCGTCGGGCACCCCCTGGCCTCCCGGGCCGCCTTGCACCTGGGCCACCTGCCATCGCTGGCCCCCCCCCCCGAGCCAGGAATGTTGCATTGCCATATTCATATGATATGGTGACGAATGTCGATGTAAGAACCTTAGGAGGTTGGTCCATGGAAGCCAGAGCTTGCGGTCGCATCCTGGTCGTTGGCGTGGCGCTCGCCGCGGCCATCGCGCTGACCGTGGGGGCGCCGAGCGCCGTGGCGCAGGGGCAGAGCCCGACGCCGATCTACCTGAGCCCGGATTCGCCCACCGAGGGCGAGCCGTTCGTGGTCGAGGCCGATCTCGTGGTGCCTGGCGGAACCGCCGCCAGCACGGTGGACCTCGACGGCCAGCAGGACATCATCCTCAACATCAACACCATCATCACCTCGCCGGAGCCGCCTGGCTCCCTGCAGCACTTCGAGTGGTCCGTCCCGGCGGTGCCGGCCGGCACCTACACGCTCGAGATCTCCTCGCCCTTCGTAGGCCTCATCCGGCAGGGCATCGCCGTCAGGCCGCGCACCGCGCAGCTTGGCCTGGTCGGCAAGCGCTTCCAGGTGGCGGTGACCGACCAGCAGGCGGGGGCGAGCCCGGCCGCGGTGCTGCTGAGCGACGCCGGCGGCTACTTCACCCTCTTCGACCCCAGCAACGTCGAGCTCACGGTCAAGCTCGTCGACGGCAGGCCGGTCAACGGCCAGTGGTGGGTCTTCATCGCCAGCATGACCAACACCGGCTTCACCGTCAGCGTGACCGACACCCAGGGTGGGGGCTGCGTCCCGTTCAGCACCTGTCCCACCCGCACCTACACCAATCCCCCCGACACCAACCAGAACTTCATCGACGTCGCGGCCTTCTGATCTCGAAGCCTAGCGGCATGCCGCAGGACCATATCCGAGTGTTATACTCTGGGCTGCGAAGTGGAGCCAAGGAGGAGGGAGCCATGGACGAGAGGATTTGCGGTCGCATCCTGGTAACTGCCGTGGCGTTTGCCGCGGTCATCGCGCTGGCCGGCGCCGTGCCGAGCGCGGTCGCTCAGCAACAGAGTCCGACGCCGATCACCCTGAGCCCGGCGCAGCCTGCCGCGGGCGACACGATCCGGGTCGAGGCCGATCTCGTCTTCACTCCTGACGCCAATGCCGAGACGCCACAGGTCATTGGGCAGCAGATCATGCTGCCGATCGGCGCGCCGGTGGTATCGCCGCAACCCCCGAGCGGCACTCTGCAGCACTTCGAGTGGACGCTCCCGGCGCTCGCGGTCGGCAACTACACGATCCAGGCGCCGTCTGCCACCCTCGGCTTCACGGTCCGGCCGCGCGCCACCCAGCTCGCCCTGGTCAGCGAGCGCTTCCAGGTGGCGGTCACCGACCAGCAGTCAGGAGCGAGCCCGGCGGCGGTGTTGCTGAGCGACGCTGGCGGTTACTACTCCTTCTTCGACCCCACCAACATCGAGCTCACGGTCAAGCTGGTGGACGGCAGGCCGGTCAACGGCCAGTGGTGGGTCTTCATCGCCAGCATGACCAACACCGCCTTCACCGTCACGGTGACCGATACCCTGAACAAGGACTGCCTCCGGACCGCCAACTGCCCCACTCGCACCTACACCAATCCCCCCGATACCAACCAGAACTTCATCGACGTCGCGGCGTTCTTCTGATCCGGACCCCGGCCTCCGGGGGGGACCCTTGGAAGCAAAGAAGACGCCGTAAGGAAAGTGTGTAAGGAGGGCGCGACGGATGCCAGGAAGAACCTGGGCGTAAAGCCCTGGCGATTCCTTGACCAGCCCTAGCTGGGCGTCGAGAGCTGCCAGGAACTCGGCTCCCAGTCCGGGCAGCTGTTCCTCATACCATTCAAAAGCCTCCCCAGCCTCGCGTTCGGCCCGGCTAGAGACTATTAGGCGCTGCGCCATGCGCGCTGGAGGATCCGGCTGCGCACCTCTTCCCAGGGAGATCCGGCCTCCGGATCAGCCTCAAAGTCGGCGAGGCGCCGATTCAGCTCGGCTTTCCATTCCTCGGGGATCGAGATCGCCTCAGGCACGGCAGCGATGCTGTCCCAGAGCAGCTCGACGAGGCGGATGCGCTCTGCAACCGGCAGCTCGAGGAGATCGGCGACGGGGATTCCCTTCATCGTCAGCAGCCTACCACTCCTCCAGGCAACGGCGGCGGCCGAGGCGCCGCTTTCGGGCCGGGTGTCCACCCGCCGGGCGAGGGCGCAAATCGACTCCAACACCACGAAGGAAGGCCCGGCAAGCGGCAGTCCGCGGCGCGCCGCCTCGATGAACACAGCAACACTCTCGCCGTGGAACACGTCCGCAGGGTCGGAGGGCGCAATCCAGAGATTGGCGTCGAGGGCGAGCACGCTCTACCGACGCTCGAGCCGCAGACGATCCGCGGCGAGGATCTCGGTGGCGGTCGGCTCCTGCGGCCGGTTTTTTGTCGCCACCTCCCCCAACTCGATCCAGTCCCTCAACCATTGCGTGCTTTCCTGCGGCCCAACGGGACCCGCCGTCTGGCTCGCCCACCTCCGGGATCAGAAGGGACCGGCTGCGGCACATTGCTCAGAGGGAGCGGGGAAATCGGACCGTGACGCTCCCGTCCATTCGACCCTGAGGAGGTTGCGCCATGAAGACCAGGAAGCCCATGAAGCTCAGCCGAGAGACCCTAAAGCAGCTCAGCGCCAGCCAACTGCCGCTCGCCGTCGGCATGGCGGCGGTCACCCGCTTGCGCAGCGAGTGCTACACCTACTACGCCACGTACTGCCCCGCGCAGTGCAAGTGATCAAGCCCAGGAATCCGCCACCCGACCTGGAGCAGTAGTGCCGGCGAGGTCCCGGGCCCCCACCGGTTCAACCGTGCGCTCGGGCCTGGCGGATCAGGGGCCGGGTGAGCTCCGTGCGCCAGGCGGCCGGGTCGGTGGTCGCCTCGGGGTCCACGGCGTAGGACTCCCAGAAGTCGGGCGCCGGGGTGTGCCCCTCGGCGGCGATCCACTGGTTGAGCTCGCTCCACGCGGCGCCGAGGCCCTGGTAGTCGCCATGGAGGATCGCCTGTGCCGCGATGCCGCTTGGCCATTGCCCCGGCAGGACCCGGCCGGCGGCGGCGATCGGGGCCGCGACCGGCCAGCCGATCTCGAAGTCGAAGATCTCAGGGGCCATCCTCAGATGGTGCGAGAACCAGGGACCGGCGGGAGCGACGCCCTGGGTGGCGAGGGCCTCCATCAGCTCACGGCGCCCCGTGCCCATGACGCTCTGAATCTCCCGGCGCGGAATGGTGAAGCGGAGGACGGCGATGGGCCTGGCTATCATCTGCACGATCCGTGGGCCGCTGGAGCCGCCGGTCTCCTCGCGGGGCGCGGAGGCCAGGAACTCTTCGAGCCGGTCGTAGCTCGCCGCCACGCCCTTCTCCATGTCGGTCCGGAGGGCGACGTCGCGCGCCTCGCGTGACTCGTAGAGGACGGTGAGCGTTAGCGTCGTCTCGCCTTCCCGCTCCACGAGCTCGATCGTCGTCTGCGCCTCGCCCGGGTACCAGGCCTGATCGAACCTCTCGGTGGCGACGATGCGCTCGGGCGGCGCAATCTCGCGATATTCGCCGCGCACGCCCATCTCGGTCCCGTCGGCATCACGCCAGAGGTAGCGGTAGGCCCCCCCGACCCTGAGATCGATCTCGCAAACCGGCATCGACCAGCCCGGCGGCCCGAGCAGCCAGCGCCTCAGCAGCTCGGGCCGAGTGAAGGCGTCGAAGACCAGGTGGCGCGGGGCCGCGAAGACGCGGGTCAGCACGACCTCGCGCTCGCTGGGCGTGGTGAGGGTGAGGGCTTGGGCGTTTGTCATCGGCGGTCTCCTGCAGGGATCAGGCGCGTTTGCCGCGTCCGGGTTGCTGCTTGTCGCTCTTCATCTCGCCGAGCAGGGCGTCGAGGCGCTGGAAGCTGGCTTCCCAGAACCGGCGGTAGCCCTCCAGCCATTCAGTGGCCTCGGCAAGCGGCGCGGCCTCGATCCGGCGGGGTCGCCGCTGTGCGTCGCGGCCACGCGAGATCAGGCCGGCACGCTCCAGCACCTTGAGGTGCTTGGAAATCGCCGGCTGGGTCATCGCGAAGGGCTCGGCCAGCTCGGTCACCGACGCCTCGCCCGCGGCGAGACGGGCCAGGATCGCCCGCCGCGTGGGATCGGCCAGCGCTGCGAAGGTCGCGTCGAGGCGGTCGATGGTCATCTATCCATAACCTTGCGGTTCCATAACCCAAAAGTAATGTACAAGGATCGGCATGAGCTCGTCAAGCCCGCGGCCGAGCCCCTGTGTGGTCGCGCTCGTGCGTTCGGCATGGTGTTATGGTCTTCGCCACCTAGTGGCCGCGATGATCGTCGACGGGCCCGGAGCCTTTCCCGCCGGCGCGGTGAACCAGCCCCATGCAGATCTCTCGACCTTCCACGCGGCCTACAGCGCCGGCCTTCTCGGCCACGCCGCCCATGGCGCCGCTGATCCCGCTCGACCGGCATGCCAGCATGCCGCTGTACCGCCAGATCTACCGTGGGTTGCGCACGGCGATCGTCGAGCGGTTCATGCGCCCCGGCCAGCGGCTGCCGTCGACCCGCGCGCTCGCCGCCGAGCTCGGCGTATCCCGCATCCCGGTCCTCGAGGCCTTCGAGCAGCTGCTGGCGGAGGGCTACTGCGAGAGCCGCGTCGGCTGCGGCACTTTCGTGGCGGCAGCTCTGCCCAGCCAGCGCTCCCCTGGCGCCCCCGGCGAGCGGGCTCTGGCGCGCCAGGCGCCAGGGCTCGTCGCGCACGCCGCGGCGCCCGGCTCCGGCGCTGCGGTCGAGATACCGAGCGAGCCCTGGCTCCGAGGCGCCGGCGCCTTTCGCATGAATCACCCCGAGGTGGGTCGCTTCCCCGTCCGCATCTGGGCGCGCCTGCTCGCCAAGCACGCGGGCAATCCCCGCTCGCGCGACCTGTATTACGGCACGGCCCTCGGTCAGCCCGAGCTGCGCGAAGCGATCGCCGAATATCTGCGCACTGCCCGCGCCGTGCGCTGCGAAGCCGCACAGATCATGATCACCAGCGGCTCGCAGCAGGCGATCGAGATCGCGGCGCGCGTCCTGCTCGACCCCGGCAGCCCGGTGTGGGTGGAGGAACCAGGCTACGGCGGCGCCCACGAGCCGCTGCGGCGGGCGGGCGCCCGCCTGGTGCCGGTGCCGGTCGACCATGAAGGCCTCGACGTCGCCGCCGGCGTCGCACTCGAGGCGCGGCCCCGCGCCGTCTACCTCACGCCGTCGCACCAGTACCCTCTCGGCACCATCATGACCGCGGCGCGCCGCCTGCAAGCGCTCGCCTGGGCGCAGAGCAGCGGCGCCTGGATCCTCGAGGACGACTACGACAGCGAGTATCGCTACGGCAGCCAGCCGATCGCCGCCTTGCAGGGTCTCGACCGCGACGCGCGGGTGGTGTACATCGGCACCTTCAGCAAGGTGCTGTTTCCGGCGCTGCGCGTCGGCTACCTGGCAATACCGGCAGACCTCGTCGGCCGCTTCGCGGGCGTGCGCGCCGGGATGGACATCTGCCCGCCCGGACTGGTGCAGGCCGCACTCGCCGAGCTCCTCCGCGAGGGCCACTTCGCGCGCCACGTGCGCAGGATGCGGACTCTCTACGCGGAGCGCCGGAGCGCGTTGGTGGCGGCGCTGCAGCAGCAGTTCGGCGATCGCCTCGAGGTCCTCGGCGACCAGGCCGGCCTGCATCTGGTCGCGGCCTTCCGCGACGAGGCGAACGACATGCTCCTGGCGGAGATCGCGGCGCGCCAGAGCCTTTGGGCGATGCCCTTGTCGAGCTGCTACCTCGGTCCACCGCAGCGGCGCGGCCTGGTCCTCGGCTACGGCGGTACGGAGACGCGGCTGATCCCGGACGGCGTGCGTCGCCTGCGCGCCGTGCTCGAGTCGCTCCCGACCACGCGCTGACCGCGTCGCCAGGCAGCGGCTGCCGGCGGCCAAGCCACCTGATCGTGGCGAGGACGCCAGTCCTGGCAGCTTTTCTGCCTCAACTGTTGCAGCCTGGCCATCGAAGCATTAGAATTGCCGACAGCACGAGTCATCAAGGCCGGCCCACTCGCTCCACTCGAGGAGGCGCTCGCACCATGTCGGTCGATTTCACCGTTCCGGAGGCGCTGCCAGCGGCGGGCTGGGCCGCCCCCTCGCCCGAGCCCGCCGCCGCGCCCCACGACCGGCCCGCCGCCGCACCGGCCACTTCGCTACCGGCCACCTCACCGCCGGCCGCACCCGCCCCCGCCGCTCGCCTGGCGGTCACCCAGCAGGGCGCGAACATTGCAGGCCGCGCGGCGACGCCGGCGTGGAGCCTGGCGCGGCGCGTCGGCTTCCGCTTCGCCTTCAGCTACCTGATCCTCTACAGTTTCCCCTTCCCGCTCGACTACCTGCCCATTCCCGGCCTGCAGGCGGTGTTCCAAGCCTACTCCGGCTTCTGGGGCGCCGTGGTGGCCTGGATCGGCAGGCACGTCCTCCATCTGAGCCGCGAGCTCCCGCCCCTGCGCGTCCAGACCGGCAGCGGCGACACCACCTACGACTACGTGCAGATCCTGTGCTTTGCGGCCTTCTCGGCGCTCGCGGCGCTGGTCTGGACCGTTGCCGCACGCCGCGTCCGTGACCACCGCCGGCTCGACGAATGGCTGCGGATCTACGTGCGCTACGTGCTCGGCGCGACCCTGCTCAGCTATGGCATGGCCAAGGTCATCAAGACGCAGTTCCCCTCCCCCTCGGCCGACCGCCTGCTCGAGCCCTTCGGCGATGCGTCGCCGATGGGCCTGCTGTGGACCTTCATGGGGTACTCGACCCCCTACACCGTCTTCGCGGGCGCCATGGAGCTGCTCGGCGGCGTCCTGCTGTTCTTCCGGCGCACCACCACCCTCGGCGCGCTGGTGGTCATCGCCGTGATGACCAACGTGGTGATGCTCAACCTGTGCTACGACGTGCCGGTCAAGCAGTACTCGATGCACCTGCTGGCGATGGGCGCCTTCCTGCTGCTTCCCGACCTGCCCCGGCTGGCCAACGTGCTGGTCCTCAACCGCCCTGCGGCGCCGGCGCGCCTCGCGTCGCCGCTCTCCGCCCGCTGGGCCAGGATCTCCGGCCTGGCGCTCGGCATCCTCTTCCTCGGCTATCTCCTGTACCTGAGCACGATGCAGAACCTGCAGCTGGTCAAGCAGATGAGCCCCGGCGGGCCGCACCCGACGCTCTACGGCACTTTCGAGGTGGAGGAGGTCGTCCGCAACGGCCAGACCGTGCCGCCGTTGCTCACCGACGCCAGCCGCTGGCGGCGGCTGACCAGCCTCTATCCCGGGTTCCTCACCGTGCGGAGCATGGATGGCTCGGTGCATCGGTATCGCACGGAATCCCCGCCGGCCGCGCACCGCATCAGCCTGCTCGCCTTCGCGAACAAGGCGAAGCAGGGCAGCTTCACCTTCGCCGCGCTCGACCAGGACCATGTGCTCCTGCGCGGCAACCTGCTCGCGGACGCGCTCGTCGTCAAACTGCGCCGGATCGAAGCCGGGAAGCACCAGCTGCTGACCAGGGGCTTCCACTGGATCACCGAGATCCCGTTCAACCGTTGAGCCGCCGCGGCGCCCGGGCCGCGATCCGTGGCACGTCCCGCGCTGCGCTCCGCGGCGGGTTCCGCGGCTGGTTCCGTGGCACGTTCCGTGCAGAAACCCGCCGCGCAGCCTTACGGAGCCAGCGACGGCTCGGGGACGGGGAAAAACCTGGTGAACGCTCGATGCAGGCGGCTTTCCACCTGTCTGATCGCCCTGGCGGTGGTGGCACAGGCGCCGGGTTGCACCTCCACCGCCACCAAGCGGCACACCTATCACTTCGAACACCCGGTGCCACCGGACGATTCAGCCTTTCAACGCTCCCTCGAGAGCCTCGGCAACCAGATGGTCAGCGGCAACCGCGCCGAGCTGCTGCGCAACGGCGACGCGATCTTCCCGGCCATGGTGCAGGCGATCGATGGGGCCAAGCGGACCGTCAACCTCGAGTCCTACATCTTCAGCGACGACCAGGCGGGCAGCCTGATCACCAACGCCCTGCTCGCCGCGCGGCGCCGGGGCGTCGAGGTGCGAGTGCTGATCGACGGCCTGGGTGGCCACCCCGGCTCCCTGCTGGAGGAGATGAAGAAAGCCGGCATCGACGCCCGGGTCTACGACCCGATCCGCCTCTGGAACCTGCATCGGATCGGCCGCCGGACGCACCGCAAGATCCTGGTCGTGGACGGCACCACCTGCTTCACCGGCGGTCTGGGCATCGAAGCCCGCTGGCTTGGCAACGCCCGCAACCCGCATGAGTGGCGGGACACGCAGGTGGAGGTGGCCGGACCGGTTGCGGCGCAGATGCAGGCGATCTTCGGCGAGGACTGGACCTATCAGACCGGAGAGATCCTGGCCGGTAACCGGTTCTACCCCGAGATCGCGCCGGCGGGAGAGATCCGCGCGCAGGCCCTCAAGGTGTCGCGCGGCGACGAGTCCTCGCTGGCCAAGATGCTGTATTACGTGGCGATCCGGTCGGCGGTCAAGTCGATCGACATCCAGAACGCCTACTTCCTGCCCGACGGCCAGGTCCGCCAGGCGCTGGTGGATGCCGCGAAGCGCGGCGTCGCCGTGCGCATCATGATCCCCGGCAAGCACGACGACGTGGCGCTGGTGCGCATGGCCTCGCGCAGCAGCTACGGCGAGCTGCTCCAAGGCGGCGTCAAGGTGTACGAGTACCTCGATACCATGCTGCACGCCAAGACCGCCGTCGTGGACGGCATCCTGAGCATCATCGGCTCGATCAACTTCGACACTCGCTCGATGGAGAAGAACGCCGAGGAGAGCCTGGCCTTCTACGATCGCGGCTTCGCCGCTCAGGTCACCGCGATGTTCGAAGAGGACGCGAAGCACTGCCGCGAGATCGATTACGAACGCTGGCGGCGTCGCGGCCTCGTCGCCCGCTTCGACGAGTTCTTCTCGGTCTTCTGGACGCCGTTCTATTGAATGCGAGGTAGCAAGAGCGAGCGGCGTATAAACCGCTGATGGCCTACTCGAAGCATCTATCGGATCGCCCCCCGCATCCCCCCGACCCCCTTCCCACCCCTCTGACCTGCGGGGCATGCCGCGATTGGCGACAATCGGAGCCGCGGCCGGGGGGGAAGGGGGCGCCATGGACCCTCTTGGTTGGAGCTTACTTTCTAGCGCCTCTGTGGGCCGATCAGTTGCAGTCGAGGGCGGCGGTATCCTCGACCGGCGGCGCGGCGGCGCCTGCCTGGTTGGTGTACTGCTTCGATTTTCCGGTCAGGTTGTCCTTGACCACCACGGTGAAGCCGACGTTGGTGGTGGCCGAGTAGAAGACCCATATCTTCTGGTTCAGCGGGCAGGCGTCGATCACCTTGATCAAGAGCTCGGGATTGGCGGGGGCGAAGAACCAGAACAGCCCGCCCTGCTCGATGCCGGCGCTCGCCAGCGAGATCGCCGTGCCGTTGCCCGCCTGGTTGGGGGCGACGAAGCTCGCCGCGATCGAAAACCTGCCGTCGCCCGGCTGCTCGTCGATGCACAGGGTGGCGGGGCCGGGGATACAGCCATCGCTCGCCAGGACGTTCGGCCAGTTGTCGGCCAGTGCCGCCCCGTCGACCGTGCCGAGCCCGGTGACCTCGTCGAAGCCCGGGCCGGCGGCGAAGCCGGAGACTCCGGGCACGCTGTTGTTGCCGGAGGTGATGTCGTGGAAGACCGCGGGTCCCTTGCCGGTGTACTGGCGGGTGGCAAGCGGATACAGGAAGTAGTTGGCGGCGCCCTGCCGCTGCCGCGCCCGCTGCACCACCAGCGCCATGATCCCCGCGAACGAGGGCGATGCGCCGGAGGTGCCGCCGATCGAGAGCTGCTGCTGCCCCTCGAAGTAAACATAGGCGGTGTGCATCGCCGCCGTCAGGGCCACGTCCGGCACGTCGCGCCAGCCGTCGTTCGGGACCCCCGGCGCCGACTGCCACCACGGCTTCGTGAAGAAGCTGCTCGCGCCCCCGCCGGTAGCCCAGAGATCGGACCCGCCGGCGACCGTGCCGCTCTCGTTCCAGGCGACCTCCGGGATGTAGGACAGCGCCGAGCCCTTGGTGACGGGATCGACGGTCGCCGACCACCAGGCCGCCGGGTTGGCGGTGTCGTCGAATTCGGTGCCGCCGACGCAAACGTCATAGGGCGTCGAGCACAGGCCGTTGACCGCGGCGAACGAGCCGCGGGCGCGGGTGGGTGCCTCGCACAGGGCGGCGCCGCTGTCGCCCGCCGCCACCACGGCGGTGATGCCCTGGGTTGCCGCCTGGGCCCAGAGGTTGCTCCAGAAAGTCATGCCGTTCGACTGCATGATGGTCTCGCAGGCCCCGTAGCTCGTGCTCACGATCGGCGCCAGGTTCTGATCGACGATGTACTGCGCCGACAGCGCAATGCCGTCGCTGGCGGCGGTCGACCCCGAGATCACCAGCTGGATCGTCGCGCGCGGCGCCGTCGCGCCCGCCCACTCGACGTCGAGATCGGACTCCCCCTCGTCGAAGGCATTGACGATCCCCGGATCGGGGCCGTTGTGGACGAACACCGGGTCGTTCGGCGCCAAGCCGAACCAGGCACGGAAAGCCTGGACGTCCGCGAGCTCGATGTCGGTGCGGCCGACGATGGCGACGCTCTGCCCGGCGCCGTCGATGCCCGCGGCGTAGAGCGGCAACAGGTCGTAGATGGTGGCGAGGTCCGCGGGCGCCAGCAACCGGGCGCCGCCGGTGCCGGAGGTCGCGAACCGGGCGCCACCGCCGGCAGCCTCACCACCGCCGGCAAGGGCCGCCGGTGCCGCCGCGCGCCGGCGATATCCGACCGACGGCAGCGGGATGTCATGCAGCGAGACGATGCCGGCGACCAGGCCGGCGAGGGCGCGCGGGACCGACGGCGCGACGGCGTTGGCATGCCGCAGCACGCCGTCGATGAGGTAGTCGTGCATCGTCGTCCGGAAAGCCTGCTCCACCTGGCGGGCGGTGCCCGAAACGTCGATCCAGCCGCGCCCCTTCGCCACCTCGTCGATAGTGAAGCCCTGCGCCGTGAGCCAACCGGTGACGAGCCGGAGATCCGCGTCGGCGACGCCGAACTCCGCCCCGAACTCTGCCGGCGTCAGCCAGCGGTGGAAGCGCGGCGAGGCGGGATTCTGCTGCTCGGCCAGGAGCGCATCGATCCGGGGCTGGGCACCCGGCCGCAACCGCAGCGCCACGATGATGCGGGCCATCGGCAGCAGCGGATCGGTGCGGCCCACGGCCAGCTCGGACCGGGCCTGGGGGTGCACGCCGCCCGCCGCCACGCGATCGTCGGCGTCGAAACGCGGCAGAGAGGCGGCAGCGGCGGCCTGCCGTCCGTAGAGCAGGAGCGGCAGCGCCAGCAGGAGCAGGGCGCAGCGAATTCGGCCTTTCATCTCGCGCATCCTCGGGAGACAGCGCCTGCGCCTCCCGTAAGGCGAGCCCAGGCGGATCGGGCATCGCAAATTCAATGCTATTGTAGCATGAGAGGGCTCCGCGAAGGCCGGAAGGAATAGGACGAGACGGCGGCGCCGAGCGCGCGAACGCGACACTCGGTGGGCGATTTGCGCTAAACTAACCATCATTCCGATTCAGCAGACCGTCCGGCGCTCAAAAGACTGGGAGCGCTGCCGGTCTCCGGTTTCACGATCTTGCCGCGCCCGCGGCCCCAAGGAGGGTGGACATGAAAGGCAGCATCCTGTCGCTCGCAGCACTCTTGATCTCTGGAACTCTCGTGGCGGTTGCACCGGCGGCGGCGCAATGCGGCAGCCAGGAGACGGTCACCCTGTTCGGCGGTCAGACCATCGACACCGGAACCGTGACCATCCAGAACGATGCCTCGAATCTCTACATCACCTACACGACGAATGCTCCCTGGGTCATCACCGCCGTCCACCTGGCGGTTGCGGACACTCTCGACGGCATCCCGCAGAACAAGAACGGCAACCCGATACCCGGCCACTTCCCCATCAACTCGACCTTCAACACACCGGTGACCAGCATCACCTACACCATTCCCCTCGGCAGCTTCGTCCCAGGCGAGGCCTTGTACATCGGCGCCCAGGCGGAGGTTCAAGCGCCGGGCAACCAGGGAGGATCGCAAACCGCGTGGGGCTTCGGTCCACGCATCGGCGGCCACAACTGGGCGACCTACGTGAACTACACTGTCCAGTCCTGCATCATTCCCCCGGAGTAAGCCGCACCGCGGCATCCCAGGACTGCTGCGCGTCCACCTGACCGCGGTGCCGCGGGCGAGCGATCGCCCCGGTGCCGCCGGCGGGCTCCACCGCCGGCGGCGATCCGGACCGGCGGCGCGGGCCACTTGCAATTCGCCCATGCCGGGTACCCGGCGTGCCCTCGTTCGAGGCTCTATCGTTGCTTTCGCATCGAAGGCGTAAAAGTCATCCCGATCAGCAATCCTTCGGGCGAGAGAAAGCGCGTCACCGTCTGGCCCCATGGCTCTTTCCTGCCCTTGACCAGCATGCGATAGCCGCGTGATTCGAGCTCGGCGGTTGCCTGCTCTACGTTGTCGACGTCGAACTCGAGCCAGGCTTGGGGGATCGGAATGTCGGGGGGCCAAGCGTCTTTGCCAAAACACGACTCCGCTGCCTGGGACAGGGGCCAGAGGGCAAAGGTCTTCGCTCCGTCCAAGCCTTCAGTATGAAGATAGCCGCTGCTGTCCTCTTTGAATGGGATGCCGAGCACTTGTTGGTAGAGCTTCCGGCTGGGTTCCCTGTCGGCGACGATCGGACCAAAGCCGGCGACGAACAGGATGTTGATATCGTTCATGGCATCAAACTCCTCTGGGCGTGCGATGCCCTGGTCAGGCTGGATATGCGCGTCGGCAAGCTCATGCCGTTTTCCAGGCGAGCGAACAGCCTCCAAAGGAGGCTGCCTTGCCCGTAGTACATTCTAGGCCGTTCTCAGGCTGGCCGGGAACGGGCCGGCGTGCCGTTTTCCCGGCACGGCGCGGCGTGGAAGTCCACCGAAGGCAGCCGCGAGCGGAGGCGCTGGACACGTCGAAGCGATCCTGCTCCAAGGCTCCCTTCGCGTCCCACGCACTGCGCGCCATGGTCCGTCCAGGGAGCCGCACAGCTTTCCGCAACTCGCGGGTAGCCCGTGATCTGAGAATGAGATAATCTGGAGCCTGGAAGGCGTGGACTCTCGAGAGGTGTGTGCAATGGCCATGAGGTTCACACATTTGAGGCTCGATAGGTGGCGCAACTTCCTGAGTGTGGACGTGCCACTACAGAGGCGGGTCTTCCTATTAGGGCCGAATGCCTCGGGCAAGTCCAACCTCCTGGATGTTTTTCGCTTCCTCCGCGACATCGCGGATCCCAAGGGAGGTTTTCAAGGTGCTGTCGAGGCCCGGCACGGCGTGTCCCAGATCCGGTCGTTGCATGCGCGGCGTCATCCTACGGTCGTGGTGGATGTGAGGGTCGATCTCGAAGGAGAAGAATGGGGCTACAGCCTCGAGTTCTCACAAACAAACCAACGAGTCCCGATCGTCGTACGCGAGATTGCCACTCGCGGCTCCGACGTCTTGATCAGTCGCCCCAACGACGACGACAAAAGTGATACTAAGGGACTGAGCCAGACCTACCTGGAACAATTGAACGCCAACGCCAAGTTTCGCGACTTGGCAGATTTCTTTGCCCAGGTGCGATACCTTCATCTCGTTCCGCAACTTGTCCGCGAACCGGACCGTTCAGTAGGCAAGGTACGTGACCCTTACGGTGGCGATTTTCTCGAACAGCTAGCTCGTACGCCGCGGAAGACACTCGAATCACGTCTTAATCGAATCCAGGGGGCATTGCGAGTGGCGCTCCCACAACTCAAGGAGCTGGTGCTAGCACGCGACCCTGCGACTGGAGCTCCCCACCTCAAGGGGCTCTATGAGCACTGGCGACCTAACGCAGGCTGGCAGACGGAGGATCAGCTTTCCGATGGAACACTGCGTCTCCTGGGGCTGCTGTGGGTCTTCCTGGACGGCGCTGCGCCACTTCTGCTGGAAGAGCCGGAACTCTCTCTCCACACGGAAGTCGTCAGGCACATTCCTCAGATGATCCAGAGGCTAGGCAGAAAGACGGGCCGACAAGTTCTGCTTAGTACACACTCGGCTGACCTTCTCAGAGATGAAGGCATCGCTCCCGAGGAGGTACTGTTCCTACAACCTTCCAAAGAAGGCACGCAGGTGAACGTTGCCGCCGATGATCCAGAGATCCGGGCTCTCATGGAAGCCAATCTATCGATCGCTGATACCGTTTTACCGAGAACGGCACCCGCTGGCGCGTCTCAACTTAGCCTATTTGGCGGATAAGGGTTTGGATATCTTCGTGTCGGCCGTTGTCGAAGGGCCTAGCGATGCGGTTATCGTCGAGCGGGTCATCCAATGCGCTGGACTCCACGTAGGCACTGCGTACCCACAGGGTGGGAAGCATCGCCTCGATCGCCAGGTTGCGGGATACAACAACGCGGCCCGTTTCAGCTATTGGCTCGTGGTGCGGGACCTCAATGGAGACGCACCATGTGCGTCCGAGCTAGTACATCGCATTCTTCCTGCTCCGAACCGGTTGATGAAATTGCGGATCGCCGAGCGCGCGGCTGAGGCATGGCTGCTTGCCGACCGTGAAGGGATTGCTCAGTTTTTGGCTATCTCTCCCACGCGGATCACATTGAACCCCGATGTCCTACTCGATCCAAAGGTAGAGATTGTCAATCTAGCGAAACGCTCCAAGCGGCGCTCTATCCGCGAAGACATGGTCCCTCAGCAAGGCACTACCGGGCGCGTGGGTCCAGGTTACCCGGGTCGGATCATAGAATTCGCACGAGAGTCATGCCGCCCCGACGTGGCAGCTCGTCAAAGCCCAAGCCTAGCGCGGTGCATAGCCGCGATAAAGCAGTGGTCTGTCGACGAAGGTTAACGCTCGGTGCGGGCGAGGCGGCGAGTTAGGTTGGCGGTCTCCGGCGGATGGCCTTTGACCCGCACCTGCACCAGGTAGCGGACCGTCCCGTCCTTCTTCCTGCGCTCCCGGATGGCGGCCATCGTGGAACCCTCCCGCCCGTTGACTCCGAGAGCAGGCTACCACGAACTGTGACCCAAGTGTGACTTTTCGCTAGGTCCGGCGATCGTCGATACGAGCCAAAGTACTGATTCTATTGGTGGGCCGTCAGGGAATCGAACCCTGGACACGCGGATTAAAAGTCCGCTGCTCTACCAACTGAGCTAACGGCCCAGCCGCGCGGAGTATAGCCCGGGGACCTGGCCGGCCGTGGCGGCCGGAGGGCACCGTGGGCCGGGGAACCTGTCGCCGGGGTCGCCGGGGACAGCCAGGCCTGAGCCACCCTCGCCGGCGCCAGCGGCGGCTAGCCGGCGCGGGTGCCGTCGGGCAGGGCCCGCTCCGGGACGGCCAGGGCGGGGTTGAGGCCGTCCGCGAACCCGAGGTCGAAAAGCATCCCCTCCGACATCTCACCCATCATCATCCGCGGCTTCAGGTTGACCACGAAGAGCGCCTGGCGGCCCTGCAGCTCGCTCGGGTCGGCCCGCTCCTGCTTGATTGCGGCGAGGATCGTCCGAGTGTGATCGCCGAAGCTCACCCGCAGACGCATCAGCTTTGCCGACCGCGGCACCTCCTCGACCGCCTGGATGGTACCGACGCGGACGTCCAGCGCCTCCAGCGCGGCGAGCGGCACGGCCGGCTTGAGCGGCGCCGGCGTCATGACGGGTCGGGCCTCTCGGTCGGGCTCTTGGCGCCGGGCCCGGGGAGGGGCGGCGGCGCGCCGTCCCCGGCCAGCAGCTGCTCGACGGTCGGATAGCGATAGATCACCGCCGCCTGGTTCTGGAACAGGCCGCCGGTGTCGGCGGTGGGGCCGTAGGTCGAATACAGGTCGTGGCCCAGCAGGCGGAGGTAGGCGGTGAGCTGGCCGCGATGATGGGCGGTGTGGGCGATGCGGCGCACCAGCACCCAGGCGCGCGAGCGGTCGACGTCGAAGAAGCGGGTCGCGGCCTCGAACCAGTCGTCGGGCTTGCCGGCGAGCTGCCGGAGCCGCTGCTCGGAGGCGCCGGCGTACCGGCGCAGGAAGCCGAGCCGGGTCTCGCCTTCGGGCGGCAACGGCGGCTCGCCGAGATCGATCCCCAGCATGGAGCGCATCCAGAGGTCCTCGCCGGCGCACTGGTGGACCATGTGCTCGCGCGGCGTCCGGGCGCGCGGCTCGGGCCGGAAGGCGAGCTCGGATTCGGCGAACTGCGACCAGACGCTCAGCGTCTTGATCCGTTCGGTGCCGTAGGTCTCGACCAGGAAGTCATAGCGTCCCGCCACCGGAGATCCCCCTTCCCGCGCACCAGTAGAGGAGCTCTAACCCGCTCCGCGGCACAGCAGAGCCTACCGCTGCTCGAGCACCTTGCCCAGCTGGCCGGAGGTGAGGCGGTGCAGGGTCGGGTGGTCGCGCAGCAGGGTCTCTTCGCGGCGCGGACCGGTCGACACCAGGGTGATGGGAGCGTCCAGCTCCTGCGCGATGAAGTCGATGTAGGCGCGGGCGGCGGCCGGCAGGTCGGCCTCGGCGAGGATGCCGGCGGTGGATTGCTTCCAGCCCTTGAAAGTGCGCAGGACCGGCTCGGCGGTCTCGAGCGAGTGGCGATCCGGAGGCAGGTCGCGCAGCTCCCTGCCGTCGCGGCGGTAGGCGACGCAGACCGGGATCTCGTCGAAGTCGTCGAGCACGTCGAGCTTGGTCAGCGCCACCGTGTCGATGCCGTTGAGCAGCCGGGCATAGCGGGCGACGACCGTGTCCAGCCAGCCGCAGCGCCGCGGCCGGCCGGTGACGGTGCCGAACTCGTTGCCGCGCTGGCGCAGGAACTCGCCGCGGGCGTCGGTCAGCTCGCAAGGGAAAGGGCCGCCGCCGACGCGGGTGGTGTAGGCCTTGAGCACGCCGATCGCACCGTCGATCCGGGTGGGCGGCACGCCGGTGCCGGTGCAGGCGCCGCCGGCGGTGGAATTGGAGCTGGTGACGTAGGGGTAGGTGCCGTGGTCGAGATCGAGCAGCGTTCCCTGGGCGCCCTCGAAGAGCAGCGACCGGCCGCCGGCAATCCAGGTATTGAGCAGCTGCTCGGTGTCGCGAAGGTAGGGCTCCAGCCGCTCCGCCCAGCCGCGGCACTGCTCGACGCTGACGTCGGCGCCCAGCGCCGCCAGCGTCGGGGCGCCTAGGCCGGCGAGTTCCACCTCGGCGCGGTGCCGCAGGTTCTCGAGACGGTCCGCGAGGTCCGGCGCGGTCAGGTCACAGGTGCGCAGGCCGTAGCGCGACGCCTTGCTGGCGTAGGCCGGGCCGATGCCGCGCGAGGTGGTGCCGATGCGGTTGCTGCCGCGCGACTCCTCGCGCGCCCGGTCGAGCGCGGCGTGCAGCGGCAACAGCACGTGGGCGCGGTTGGAGACGAACAGGCGGCCGTCGAACCGCACGCCGGAGGCCACCAGCTGGCCGACCTCCTCGAGGAAGGCGTCTGGCGCGATCACCATGCCGTTGCCCATGACGCAGACCATCTCGGCATGCAGGATGCCGGACGGGATCAGCCGCAGCGAGAAGTGGTGGTCGCGGAACTTGACCGTGTGGCCGGCGTTGTGGCCGCCCTGATAGCGCACCACGCCGTCGAACGCCGGACAGAGGAGATCGACGATCTTCCCCTTGCCCTCGTCTCCCCACTGCATCCCCACGATGACGACGTTGGCCATGTTGCTCTCTTCGCTCTCTGGGACAGCGGCGGAAGGGGGCGATCCAAAGGAGGGAACCAGGGCTCCTGCGCGCAGCCGGGGCGTGACAGTAGCAGATGGTGGGACGCCCGGCAAGAAGGTGCTAGCATCCTGGCGCAACCGCTCCGTTTGCGCCCGGGAAGGCCGGCCCTTGCAGATCCTCCTCCGCTCCGCCAACATCGTGCTGCCGCTGGCCTACCTGCTGGTGGCGGCGGACTACGGTTTCGTCTTCTTCGCCGCCGAGCCGCGGGCGCAGCGCGCCGCGACGCCGGCGCTGCGGGCGGTGATCCTGCTGCACCTTGCCTACCTGGTGGGGCTGGCCGCTCACTGGGGGGAGTTCCCGGCCGCCACCGAGTCGCAGGCGCTGTCGCTGGTCGCCTTCGCCGTGGCGGTGGTCTACGCCTATGTCGAGTGGCACGGCAACGAACGCAGCACCGGCTTCTGGCTGGTGGCGCTGGTCTTCTTCTTCCAGCTGCTGGCCTCGGTGCTGGCACGCCCCGAGACGCCGGATCGGGCGATCTTCCACGACCCGATCTTCGCCGTCCACGTCTCGCTGGCGCTACTCGGCTACGCGGCGTTCGCGGTCGCCGCCGCCTATGCCTTTCTGTTCCTGCAGCTCTACCGCGACCTCAAGGCGGGGCGCTTCTCGACGTTCTACGGCAAGCTGCCGCCGCTGGCGGTGCTCGAGCGCATGATGCTGGTCGCCCTGACGGCCGGGTTCCTGGCGCTCACCGGGGCGGTGGTGACCGGCGCCTTCTGGGCGCAGCGCCTCTACCCGAGCGACTGGCTGCACGACCCCAAGATCCTCGCCACCCTGATCACCTGGGCGATCTACGGGCTGGCGCTGCTGCTGCGCCGGCTGCGGCGCTGGCAGGGGCGGCAGACCGCCCTGGCCAGCCTGGCCGGCCTCGCCACGATCCTGTTCTCGCTGGTGGCGGTGAACCTGTTCTTCAGCGGCTTCCACGCCTTCCTGTAGCCCTGTCGCCCATGGCCGACCCGACCGATCCCGCCGGCACCCGCCCCCCGGGCGACCCCGCCGGCATCGCCGGACCGAACGGCCCCGCCGGCCCTGGCCGCGACGGCGCCCCCTGCCCCAGCCTGCTGCTCCTGGGCATCGATTTCCATACGGTGCCGATCGAGCTGCGCGAACGGGTCGCCTACCCCAAGGAAGAGGTCGAGAAGCTGCTGGTGCACCTGCTGGCGCGCTCCGCCATCGCCGAGGCGCTGGTGGTCTCGACCTGCAACCGCACCGAGGTGGTGCTGCAGCCGCGCGACGAACAGGAGGCCTACCGCGCCGCCCTCGAGCTGGTGTTCCTGGCCCGGGCGCCGGAGCTCGAGCGCCCCGGCCTGCTCTACGTCAAGCGCAACCACGGCGCCGCCCGCCATCTGCTGGCGGTGGCCTGCGGCCTCGAGTCGATGGTGCTGGGCGAGCCCGAGATCCTCGGCCAGGTCAAGCAGGCGGCGGCCCTGGCGGAGGCGGTCGGCGCGGCGGGTCCGGTGCTGCGCCAGCTGCTGCGCAGCGCGCTGGTGGCCGGGCGCCGGGCGCGCCACGAATCGGCCATCTCGGCGGGCGCCGTCTCGCTCGGCTACGCGGTGATCGAGCTGGCACGCAACATCTTCCGCGACCTCGACGCCTGCCGCGTGCTGCTGATCGGGGCCGGCGAGATCGCCCGGGCGGTGGCCCGCAACCTCGCCGAGCGCGGCGCCCGCGCGATCAGCGTCGCCAACCGCACACCGGAGCGGGCGCGCCAGTTCCAGGAGGAGTTCCCGCAGGCGGTGGCGATGCCGTTCGAGGCCCGCCTGGCGGCGTTGCGCGACGCCGACCTGGTGATCGCTTCGACTGGCGCCGACGAGCCGGTGATCACCTGCCGCCAGCTCGCCGAGGCGATGGCCGCACGGCCCAGCCGCCCGCTGCTGGTGGTCGATCTCGGGGTGCCGCGCAACGTCGAGCCGGCGGCGGGCCGGATCGAGAACGTCTTCCTGCATTCGCTCGACTCGCTCGACCACCTGATCCAGCGCAATCTCAAGCGGCGCAAGGAGGAGCTGCCGCGGGTCGAAGAGATCCTCGACCAGGAGCTGGCCCACTTCCACGGCTGGTACCGCGGCATGCAGGCCGAGCCGCTGATCGCGCTGCTGCAGAAGCAGGCCGAGAGGATCCGCCGCCAGCAGCTGGCCCTCTCCCTGCCCCACTTCCCCGCCGACACCCACGAGCACCTCGACCGGCTGACCCGGTCGCTGGTGCGCAAGATCCTGCACCACCCCAGCGCCCGGCTGCGCGGCCGCGACGGCGCGGAGCACCTGCCGCGCCTCGACCTGGTCCGGGAGCTCTTCCGGCTCGACGACGTCGCCGATGCGGCCGGCGGCGCGGAGCGCCCAGGCCGTGACGAGAGCACCGGCGGCGCCGCCGGCACGGATGAGCCGGGCGACGTGCGGCGGCCGGAGTAACGCGCTGGGCAGTCTCCTCCTCCCTCCGCCTGGCGGGATTTCATGAGCGGCGCCGGCACCAGCCCGCCCGGCGGCGCCCCGCTCCGCCTCGGCACGCGCGGCAGCGCCCTCGCCATGGCGCAGTCCGGGCAGACGGCGCGCGCCCTCGAGGCGGCCCATCCCGGCTTGCGGGTCGAGCTGGTGCCGATCGTGACCCGGGGCGACCGGCTGGCCGGCGACCTGGCTGCCTTCGGCGGCAAGGGCCTGTTCACCGCGGAGCTCGAGCGCGGGCTGCTCGACGGCTCGCTCGACCTCGCCGTGCACAGCCTGAAGGACCTGCCGGTGGCGCTGCCGGCCGGGCTCGTCATTGCCGCCCACCCGCGGCGCGCCGATCCGCGCGACGTGCTGGTCAGCGAGGTCGCCGCCGATCTGGACGGGCTGCCCCCGGGCGCGGTGGTGCTCACTGGCTCGTTGCGCCGGCGCGCGCAGATCCTGCTGCGGCGGCCCGATCTGCGCGTCGAGGGACTGCGCGGCAACGTCGACACCCGCCTGCGCCGCTGGCGGGAGAGCGGCGCCGGCGCGGTGGTGCTGGCGGGCGCCGGCCTGGCGCGGCTGGGGCTGCTGGCGGCCGGCGGTCCGCCCGCCCATCCGCTGGCGCCCGAGGTGCTGCTGCCCGCCCCAGGGCAGGGGACGCTGGCGCTCGAAGCCCTGCTGGGCGGGCGCGCCGCAGCCCTCGTCCGCGCCCTGAATGACGCCGAGACCGCCGCCACCGCGGTCGCCGAGCGGCAGGTGGTGGCTGCCTTCGGCGGCGACTGCACCCTGCCGTTGGCGGCCTGGGCGCGATGGGAGCCAGGGGCGCCTGCGGCAGCCGGACCGGATGACACCGGCGAGCGACATCCGGCAACCGGACGCCCGGGCGCCGCTGCCAGCGCCGGCGCCGTAGGCGCGATCCTTCGCCTCACCGCGCTCCTCGCCACCCCTGACGGCCGCCATGCGGCGCGCGGCGAGGCGGCCGGCCCGGAGCCCGAGGCGGTGGCCGCCGCCTGCATCGCGGCGCTGCGGGCGGATGGTGCCGACGACGTGCTGGCCAGGGTGCACGCGGAGCATCGGGGATGAGCGCCGCCCCGCCGTTGGCCGGCCTGCGGGTGGTGGTGACGCGCGCCGAGCGCCAGGCGGGCGGCCTGGTGGCGGCGTTTGCGGCCGCCGGCGCCGCGGTCGAGACCCTGCCGCTGCTCGAAGTGGCGCCGCCCGCCGAGCCGGCGCCGCTGGCCCGCGCCGCCGCCGAGCTGCGGCTCTACGATTGGGTGGTCTTCACCTCGGCCAACGCCGTGCATGCCCTGCTGGGATCAGCGCCGGCGCGACCGGCCACCGGCGGCGGTGACCGCCCTGGTGCCATCCAACCAGCGGCTGCCGGCGATTCGGCTCCGCCAAGCGGCGGCGAGGAGCCTGCCGCAGCTCGCGCGGACATCGCCGGCGTGCGGCCCGCCGACTCGGCCAGCCCCGCCACCAGCCTGCCACCGCGCCTGCGGGTCGCCGCGGTCGGCGCGGCGACCGGAGCGGCGCTACGGGGGCTCGGCGTCGAACCGGCGCTGATTGCGGCGGCAGGCAGGCAGAGCGCCGGCGGCCTGCTGTCCTCCCTCCTGCCCCACCTCGATTGCGGCCAGCGCGTGCTGCTGCCGCAAGCGGCCGACGCTCTGCCGACGTTGCGGGAAGGGCTGCTGGCCGCCGGCATCGCGGCGGTCGCGGTGACCGCCTACGAGAAGCGCCGGCCCCGAGCGGCGCCGCACCGCGCCGCCGAGCTGTTCGGGGCGACGCCGATCGGCTGGGTGAGCTTCTCCAGCCCGAGCATCGTGCGCCATTTCGCCGGCCTCTTCGGCGCCGATTGGCCGCGCCGCCGCGCCGAGCTGCGCGCCGCGGCGATCGGTCCGGTGACCACCGCCGCTCTGCACCAGGCCGGGGTCGAGCCGGCGGCCGTGGCCGCCAGCCCCGGCGATGCCGCGCTGGTCGCCGCGGTGATCGCGGCCGTCGCCGGCCGCTGACCCTCAGGGAAGCGCCAACGCCGCGAGGTTGGCGATCGGTCCGTCGAGCACGTCGAGGTCCACGGCGCTCTCGATCCCCTGCACGACGCCGGTTTCGCTGTTCTGCCAGATCGTCCACCCGCTCCACCCCGCCGGCAGGGTGGGCTGTACGACCCCGTAGTCGGCGATCCAGAGAGGGTAGGCGGCGAGGCTGGCCGGCGCCTGGTTCTCGTCGGCGAAGGTGGGATCGAGGTAGAGGAAGGGCTGCACCCCGGTGGCGGCCGCGACGGTCTGGAGCCAGGTCGCGACCCCATCCCACAGCGCCGTGGCGCTGCTGGCGGCGGTCTCGACGTCGAGAGCCGGCGGCAGGTCGCCGGCAACGAGCTGGACCGTCTGCAGGAAGAACTGGGCCTGACCGGTGGCGTCATCCGTCGGCTCGAAAAAATGGTAGGCGCCGCGCAGCACGCCCGCCGCCTGCATCTGTTGCCAGTTGACGGCGAACTGCGGGTCCGTCCAGGTGAGGCCGTCGGTCGCCTTGGCGAAGGCGAACTCGATGCCGGCCTGGCGGACGTCGGGCCAGCTCACCGTCCCCTGGTAATGGCTGACGTCGATGCCCTGCGCGTCGCCGTTGGACATCTCGCTCCTCTCCAGGTCGCGGGACCTGGCAGCTCCGAGGTTTCGTTCATGATACCCCGCTTGCGCCGGTGACCGCCCTGTGGGCGGAGTGAGAACGAGAATGGACAACCGGCGCGCGCCAAGCGTAAGAGTCTGGCAGGAACCGCGGCGCGACACCGGGAGGAGATGCACATGCCAGGATGCGGAGACGAGCGACGCCGCCGCGCACCGCGGCGCAGGCGCTGGGCCTCGGGTGCGGCCGGCGCCGCCGCGGCGTTGCTGCTCGCTGCGCGGGCGGCGGCGGCCGTCGTATGGGCGCCGATCGGTCCGGACGCCGGGGCCATCGGCGCGCTGGCCGTCGCGCCAGATGCACCGCGGACCCTGTATGCGGTGAGCTCCGCCAGCGGCGTCTTCAAGACGACCGACGGCGGCGCCAGTTGGGCGCCGGCGGATCAGGGCATCGACCTGGAGAATGCGTCCTTGGTGACGGTGGCGGCAGGCCCGGACGACACCTTGCTGGCAGGAGGCAACGGCATCTGGCGAAGCGTCGACGGCGGCGCCAGCTGGCGGCAGGTCCGACCGGTCCCGCGCTTCCTCCCCGGCCTGCAGTTTGCGTTCGACCCGCGTGATGCGCGCACCATCCACGTCGCCGCGGCGGAGAGCGGCATCTATCGGAGCTCCGACGGCGGCGTCAGCTGGGAAGCGGAGCTCGAAGCCGCCGCCACCCACGCCGGGCAAACCGTTCGCGTCCTTCCAGAGCGTCGCGGCCGTGCCAGGGCGGCCGGCCATTCTGTTTGCCGGCAGCGACGACGGCCTCTACCGCAGCGGCGACGGCGGCGGCACCTGGAAGCGCGTGGTGGCGGCGTGCAACGTCCAGGCCGTGGTCTTCGATCCGGCCGAGCCGTCGCGGATCTATGCCGGATGCGGCGGCGCCGGGCCGTTCCCGAGCCGCGGCGGCGTGATGACGAGTGCCAACGGCGGCGTCAACTGGAAGGCGACCGCGCTGGCGGCGCTCCCGGTGCTCAGCCTGGCGGTAATGCCTGGCGCGGCGGGTTCCGTCTATGCCGCCACGGGCTCGGGCGTCTTTCGCACCGCCGACAGCGGTGCCCATTGGACCAGGCTCCGCGGTCTGGGCGCAGTCAACGCGCTGGCGGTGAGCCCGCTCCGGCATCCAGTCCTGTTCGCCGGGCTGCCGGGGCCGGGGGTGTTCCGTAGCGCCGATGGCGGCGCCAGCTGGACAGCGGCGAATCGCGGCTTGACCGCTGCCCTGGTCAGGGCGCTGGCCGCCGATCCCGCGGGCGGCGGCCGGCTGTACATCGGCACGGATGGGGCGGGAGCGTTCTCGACTCGCGACGCCGGCGCCAGTTGGAGCGCCGTCGACCGCGGTATCAGCAATCCGTTCATCACCGGTCTCGCCGTGGCGCCGCAGGCGCCCTCGACGCTCTACGCCAGAGGCGGGCTGACGGACATCTTCGCCTCCATCGATGCCGGGCAGACGTGGTCCCAGCGCAGTCCACCCGGCAGTCTTGGACTTCCCTTCATGCTCTGCGGCCCGATCGTCGACCCGCGCGAGCCGCTCCACGTCCTGGTTGGCGGGCACGACGGCGCGGTAGGCGCCAGCAGTGACGGCGGCTTGACCTGGCAGGCCCACCCGGTCATGGCCGGCACGCTCGTCGTGGCAATCGCCTTCGCGGCCTCGGAGCCATCGATCGTCTACGCATCCGGCTTGCGGGGCGATGCGCAGGGAATGTTCAAGAGCACCGACGGGGGCGTGACCTGGACTCCGGCCGACCCGCCGGGTTTTGGCAACACCGTGTTGGCGGTCGATCCCTCCGACCCTGCCACGGTCTACGCCAGCAACTTCCAAGGCGTGTACAAGACCGTGGACTTCGGCGCCTCCTGGACGCTCGCCAGCCCCATCCCGGTCGGAGTGACCGCGCTGGCGCTGGATCCAAGGCTCCCCGGCACGGTGATTGCGGCCACCGGTCGGCCCGCCGCCACCGGCGTCTGGATCAGCCGCGACGGCGGCGCGACCTGGGCTCCGCTAGGCTCGGGGCTGCCAACCCAGATCGGAGTGCTGGGCGTGGCCTTCGATGCGGCCTCGCCCGCGATCCTCTATGCGGGGACCGTCTTCGGAGTCTACGAGCTGCTCATCCCGCCACCGCTCCCCTGAGGCGCCAGGCGCGGCCATCAGAGAACTTGCCACCGGGCGGCACGTTTTTTGCGCGTTGGTCCAGAGTTGTCCAAGGCAGCAGCGGCATCGCCCTTGCATGCTTCAGAAAACAAAGGAGTGATAATATGACGACGACGAACACACCTCCGATCGTGTCGCCGGAGGCCTGGGAAGCTGCGCGCCAGCAGATGCTCGTGAAGGAAAAGGCCTTGACGCAGGCCCGCGACGCTCTGGCCGCCGACCGCCGGCGGATGCCGTGGATGGCCGTCGAGAAGGCGTACGAGTTCGCAGGGCCGCAGGGCAAGGTTAGCCTGCTCGACCTGTTCGAGGGCCGCCGGCAGTTGATCGTCTATCGCGCCTTCTTCGAGCCCGGGGTGTTTGGCTGGCCCGAGCACGCCTGCCGCGGCTGCTCTCTGGGCGCCGATCAGGTCTCCCACCTGGCCCATCTGAACGCCCGCGACACCACGCTCGCGTACGCCTCGCGCGCGCCCCAGAAGGACATCGAGCGCCTGAAGGCGCGAATGGGCTGGAAGATGCCGTGGTACACCATCACCGACAGCTTCGACATCGACTTCGGCGTGGACGAGTGGCACGGCCACAATGCATTCATCCGCGACGGCGACAGGGTCTTCCGCACCTACCTCATCAACAACCGCGGCGACGAGGCGATGGGCAGCACCTGGAGCTACCTCGATATCACGCCGCTCGGCCGTCAGGAGACTTGGGAGGACTCGCCAGCAGGTTACCCCCAGACCCCGCCATACAAGTGGTGGAACTGGCACGACAACTACGCCGCCGAGGCCTCGCCTGACCCGAAGTGGGTCGAAGTGTCCGACGCAGGAGAAGCCACCTTCCGCAAGGACGACGCAGAAGTGAAAGCATGACCGAGGCCAGCCCCAACCGTCTCCACCTACCCCGAATCCTTTTGTTCCCGGGCAGGCGGCGGCTTGCAGCGCAGGCACCTCCCTGCTCAGGTCGGAGGACCGCCGCTACCAGCCCATCTGGTCGATGGCGTGCGGCAGCATCTTGCGCCAGGTCGGCCAGTCGTGGGGCATGTCGTGGCCCCACATGTCGAGGCGATGGGGGATGCCCTTGCCGTGCAGGATCTCGGACAGGCGGCGCGAGGCGTCGGGCGCCTCGTAGTCTCCCTGGCCGGTCATCACCAGCAGCTTGCAGGCCGTGCGCAGCAGATGCAGCTGATTGCCGTCGAGCTGGCGCAGGTACCAGGCGGGATTGTTGAAGTAGACGTTGTCGTCGCTGTAGCTGTGCAGGTAGTCGGGCTCCAGGTCGAAGAAGCCGCTCATCGCAATCAGGGCGTCGAAGAGCTCCGGGCGGCGGAAGACGGTGTTGGCGGCATGGAAGGCGCCGAAGCTGGCACCCGAAGCCGCGATGCGGATGTCCGGCGTCTGGCAGGCATGCCGGATGTACGGCACCACCTCCTCCTCGACGTAGCGCGCGTAGAGCGCCTGGCGCCGCGCCTGCTCGGCGACCGGTAGGCCCCGGTCCATCCAGGCCTGACTGTTGATGCTGTTGATCGAGAACACCCGCACCCGGCCGGCGCGAATCGCCGGCTCGATGGATTGGATGAGGAAGAAACGCTCGTTCTCGAGGAAGTCGGCGGCCGCGGTCGGGAACAGCAGCAGCGGATGCCCCCAGTGGCCGTAGGCGACGATCGGCATCGGTTGGCCCAGGATATGACTGTGCCAGCCCTCGACGGTGCGGGCGGTGCTGGGATCGAGGTACTGCAGGTCCATGCGCGGTCTCCTCGGCAAGGCGGTCCAGGCGGCGCCCGGTCCACCCCGGAATGGCTCCAACGGATCGAAGGAGGCGTGAGGATAGCGCGCTCGCCGCAGCCCTTCAAGGAGCCATCCGACCGCCCAACCGCCGAAACCGCGAGGGGGGCGGCGCGCAGCAGCACGCCGCCCCCCTCCCGCCGCCCCTAGCAGAGGTCCGTGCAGTTACCGCCGGTCGGACAGCCGCAGAGAGTGATGCAGCTCCCGCTACAGAACTCGGTGACGGTGACGGTGCAGAACGGGGCGGTGATCTTTGCGGCCGCCGCCTCACGGAGCGCCGGACCGGCGAGCTTGCGCAGCGTATCGCGATGGAGCGCCAGCTTCTTCTGGTTCTTTTTCACGTCGTTCTCCTGGTTGGACCTCGAGGACTTGCCCGTCGATCGAGGGATGTCGAATTCGTCTCCACACGTAGGGAAGCGCATTCGCCGCGCACCAGGGGACACGCGGGCCACCGGTTCAGGCAGGGGCGGGATCGCTATTGCTCTTGGTGGCTGCTGCCGCCGGGATCGGCCGCCGGTGGCGCTGGTGCCGCCGCCGGCTCGGGCGGCCCCCAACCGCCGCCGCCCGGAGTCTCCAGGATCAGCCGGTCGCCGGGCGCCACCTCGCAGCCGGCGACCGACGGCAGCTCGAGCACCTCGCCGCCGGCGCGCACCAGCCGCTGGCGGCCCGGCTGCCCGGGCCCCCCGCCGGCGGCACCGTAGGGAGCCGCGACGCGGTGCTGGGTCAGCAGCGACAGCGACATCGGCTCGAGGAAGCGCAGCTCGCGCACCGCGCCGTCGCCGCCGCGGCGGCTACCGGCACCGCCGGAGCCGGCGCGCACCGCGAAGCGTTCCAGGCGCACCGGATAGCGGTGCTCGAGCACCTCGGGGTCGGTGATGCGGGTGTTGGTCATGTGGGTGTGCACGGCGCTCTCGCCGTCCGCCTCGGGGCCGGCGCCGGCACCGCCACAGACGGTTTCGTAGTAGCCGAAGCGGCCGTTGCCGAAGAGCACGTTGTTCATCGTCCCCTGGCTGCAGGCGACCAGGCCGAGCGCCTTGAGCAGCGTGTCGACCAGGCGCTGGCTGGTCTCGACGTTGCCGCCGACCACCGCCGGCGCCCGCCAGGGGTCCTCCGGAAAGGCCGGATTGAGCATGCCCGGCGGCACCCGGATCTCGACCGGGCGCAACAGGCCCTCGTTGAGCGGCAGCGGCTCGGCGACCAGCAGCCGCAGCACGTAGAGCACGGCGCTGCGCACCACCGCCGGCGGCGCATTGAGGTTGCCGGGATGAACGCCGGCCGAACCGGCGAAGTCGATCCGCGCCCCGGCCGAGCCCAGCTCGATGCGCACCGCCAGCGGCGAGCCGTCGTCCAGATGCTCGACGGCTTCCAGGGGCCCGCGCGGCAGGCGGGCGAGCGCCGCTCGCAGGCGGTCCTCGGCCCGCCGCTTGAGCGCCTCCATGTAAAAGGCGACGGTGCCGGCGCCGGCGGCGCGGGCCAGGGCGCGCAACGCCTCGGCGCCGCTGTGGTTGGCGGCGGCGGCGGCGCGCAGGTCGGCGAGGTTCTCCTCGACGGCGCGCGTCGGATAGGGCCCGTCCAGCAACCTCCGCCGCAGCTCCGCCCAGCGCGCCTCGCCGTTGCGCGCCAGGTAGATCGGCGGGATGACCACCCCCTCCTCGGCGAGGCAGCGCGCGCCCGGGGGCATCGAGCCCGGCCGCATGCCGCCGATCTCGGCATGATGGGCGCGGCTGGCGACGTAGCCGAGCAGCGGCGCCGGCTCGCCGCCCCTGGCGCCCTCGGCGCCGCCGTTGCCGTACACCGGGGTAACCACAGTCACGTCGGGCAGGTGGGAGCCGCCGAAAGCCGGATGGTTGGTGACCGCCACGTCGCCCGGCGACAGCGGCAGCGCGGCGGCGGTCAGCCGCACGCACAGGCCCAGGGCGCCGAGATGCACCGGGATGTGCGGCGCGTTGACCACCAGCTCGCCGGCGGCGTCGAGCAGGGCGCACGAGAAGTCGAGCCGCTCCTTGACGTTGGTGGAGACGGCGGTGCGCTGCAGGCGCTCGCCCATCTGGCGGGCGATGGCCGTGAAGCGATGGGTGAACAGCTCGAGCTGGACAGCGCCGGCGTCCGGCAGCGAGCCTGCGGCCCGGCTCACCGGCGGCCCCCGGCATGGTTCTCGCCACCGTCCTGGCCGGTGGCGGGGAATGCCGACGCGAAGGCGCCACGGGTGGGCCAGCGCGCCCGCATGGCGAAAACGACGGCGACGCAGACCACCACGCCGAGCAGCGGCGCCTTGCCGCCGTCAGCCGCCAGGCCGCCGAGCACGGCGGCCACCGCCAGCATGCCGAAACAGATGCCGGTGGCCCACGAGAACGCGCGCAGGCGAGCCGCAACCACGGCCTCGACGTCCTCTGCTTCGCCAGCGCCCTCGAGGTCTGCCGCCTCCGCCGCTTCGAGGTCGGCCTGGCGGCGCAGGATCCTGCCGTGAGCCGCCGACGCCAGCAGCACCAGCAGCATGCCGCAGACCGCCGCCAGGAACGAGCCGCCCGGCGCCGAGGTCATCCAGTCGGCGGCGCTGGCCCGGACCGCCTCCCAACCGACGACCCCCGACGTCACCAGCGCCGCCGCTGCCACCACCGCGCAGCTCGAACCCAGCGCCCGCAGCCGCCTCTCGACGTCCTCCTCGCCGGCCGTCGCTACCGGCCCTGGCGAGGTCTCGCGCTCCAACATCAGTCTTGGCCTCCCCCATCTCGCCGCACCGCTCGTCCGTCATCTTGGCCGGCGGCACCAGAGCCCTGGCGCCGAAGCACCAGAGCGCCAGCCCGGTCGAGGCGGCAGCTCCAGCCCGCCGCAACCACCGTGGCCGTGTGATCCTCCAGCACCAGCGCCGGGCCCTCGAAGGTGGCTCCCGGCGCGAGGGCGCCGCGCTCGTACGCCGGCACCTGGCGCCAGGCGCCAGCCATGAAGGCCCGCCACGGGATGAGCCCCGGCACCTCTGCCTCCACCTCTTCGGTGGCACCACCGCCGTCACTGCCGGGATCCGCGCCCTCGCCGAGGCCACCGCCGTCGCCGCCGGGACCAGCGCCCTCGCCAGCGGCGGCTCCCGCCGCGGCGCGGCCCGACGACGCCACCACCCTTAGGGACTCGACCTCGATCGCCCGCCCCCGGGGGCCGGCCGGCTGCGGCGGCTCCTCCCGATCGCCAACCGCCTCGTTGGCCCCGAATGCCGCCGCCGCCACCGGGCCATGCCATTGGCCGGCCGGCGTTCCCGCGGCTGGCGGCACCTCCTCCGCGCCGCCCGCGCCCTCGTGCAGGTCGTATCCGTAAACCTCGCGGTAGGCGGCGGCGAAGGCCGCTGCCAGGCCGGCCGCGCCATGGTAGTCCACCGTCAGGGTCGACTCCTGGCCGGCGAAGCGCAGCGCCACGATGCGGCGGCGCACCTCGATCGCGGCAAGCGGCACGCCCTCGGCCGCCACCGCAGCGGCGGCCTCGCGCCCCAGCTCCTCGCACCACCCGTCGAGGCGCCCGGCGACCTCGGCGAGCGGCGCCAGCACCTGGCGCTGCGCGAAGCGCTCGACCACCGCCGCGCCCAGGCCGAGCGCCGAGAGCAGGCTGGCGTCGGCGGGCACCAGCACCGTGTCCATGCCGAGCAGCCCGGCGACGGCGCAGGCATGCTGGGGTCCGGCGCCGCCGAAGGCCACCAGCGCGTATTCGGCGGGATCGTAACCGCGGCGCAGCGAGATGCCGCGAATGGCCTCCGCCATGCGCTCGTCGGCGATCGCCAGCAATCCCGCCAGCACCGCCTCGCCACCCGCCGCACCCTCCCACCGCCCAGGCTCCCTCGCCGCTCCTTCTCGCCCAGCCTCCCGCGCCCCGTCCTCTCGTCCCGGCTCCCCCACCGCCTCCGCCGCGCCCGGCCCGAGCAGCTCCGCCGCGGCGCGCTCGGCGGCGCCGGGATCGAGCGGGATCTCGAAGCGCCCGGGCGCCAGCCTGCCCAGCAGCAGGTTGACGTCGGTCAGGGTTAGCGGTCCGCCGGCGCCGTAGCAGGCCGGGCCGGGGCGGGCGCCGGCGCTCTCCGGTCCCACCCGCAGGCGGCCGTCACGGTAGGCGCAGATCGAGCCGCCGCCGGCCGCGACGCTCTCGATGGCCAGCGCCGGCGCCACCAGGTGGGCGTCGCCGACCCGGTGCTCGAAGAGGTACTCGAAGTCGCCGTCGAAGCGGGCCACGTCGGTGCTGGTGCCGCCCATGTCGAAGGCGATCACCCGCGAGAACCCGGACGCCCCACCGGCACGCGCCGCGCCCACCACCCCGCCGGCGGGTCCCGAGAGCAGGCTGTCCTTGGCGCGGAACGCCCCGGCCTGCACCAGCCCGCCGGCGCTGGTCATGACGTGCAGGGCGCCGCTCGGCAGCGCCCCGGCCACCGCCGCGAGATAGCCGCCGAGGACCGGCGCGAGATAGGCGTCCACCACCGCGGTCTCGGCCCGCGGCAGCAGCTTGATCAACGGCGCCAGCTCCGCCGACAGCGCCATGTGCTCGAAGCCCAGGCCGCGCAGGAACGCCCCGACCTCTTGCTCGTGGCGCGGGTTGCGGTAGCTGTGCAGCAGCGCCACCGCCGCGCACCGCACGCCTGCCGCGAGCAGCTCGCCGGCCCGCCCGCGCAGCCCCGCGAGGTCGAGCGGCGCGATCGTCGAGCCATCGGCGGCGAGCCGCTCGTTCACCTCCACCACCGCCTGGTAGAGCGGCGCCGGCCGCGCGATGGCCAGCGCAAACAGGTCTGGCCGCTGCTGGGTGCCGATGCGCAGCAGGTCGGCGAAGCCGCGGGTGACGAACAACGCCACCGCCGCGCCGGTGCGCTCGAGCAGGGCATTGGTGCCGCGGGTGGTGGCAAGGCGCATGGCCAGCGGCGGCAGCGGCAACCCGGGCGGCGTGCCGGTGAGCAGCCGCGCCGCCAGCACCGGCGCCTCCTCGACCGTCCGCAGCTCGACCGGGGCTCCGCCCAGCTCACCGGCCGGCAGCGTCCCGTCCAGCCACAGATTCGCACCACCGTCCCCACCGCGCTCCGCACCGCCCTCGGCGCCACTGGCCAGCACCCGCCACCTGGCGCCATCGCCTGCCGCCGGGCCGAGCAGGCGCAGCTCGCAGCCGTCGAAGAAGCCCGCCGGCAGGCGACCGCCGGCGCCGCCGATCGGCCACAGCCGCAGGGCACCGTCGCCGAGCCGCGCCGCGATGCGGGTGCGCAGGGCGGCGCTCGACAGCACCTTGGCGCGGCGCAGCCGGCCGGCCGGATCGACGGCCAGGCAGTCGGTGAAGGTGCCGCCGGTATCGACCGCCAGGTGCCAACGGCCATCGCCGACGGCAGCCATTCCGGGATCGCCTGGTCCCACGCCGGCGGCCCGCCCGGGAGCTGCCGTGCGCTCGGTCACCGGGAAATGGAGGAGGACTCTCGCCGCCGCCGGCGGCGATCGACGCCGGCAGCCAACGGCATGGTCCGCAGGGCAGCGGCCGCGCGCGCACCGCTCATGCCGCGGCTCGCAACGGCGGTGGCGGCGCCGGCGCCGCCGGCATTGCGGGGCTGGCGGCCGCCGGCCGCAGCGGCTCCGCCAGCGGTATTTCCGGCATGGCCGGCATGGCCGGCATGGCCGGCACTGACGGCACTGCCCCTACCGGGCCCGATGCCCCGGCAGCCGCCGCCGGCGTATGGCCGAATCCCGCCGCCGGCGCCGCGCCGGACGGTGCGGTGCCGGCCACCGTCTCGAGGCCGACGCCCGGCGGGGCCGCCGCGCCCGCCGCGGCCGGCGGCGGCGCTGGCCGCTTCTCGGGCTCCTTGCGGGCGACGGCGTGCCGCGGCGGCGGCAACGTTTCGCCCAGCTGCGCTGCCAGCCGCCGCACCCGCTCGTTGCCGTCGTCGCGGTCGACCCCCTTGTGCAGCCACCGCTTCGCCGCGCGCTGATCGCCGCCGGCCAGCGCCAGCTGGCCCAGAGCGGCGTCGGCCTCGGCCTCGGCGCCTTCGAGATGCTGTGCCTTGCGGTAATAATCGCGCGCCTCGTCGGTCCGGCCCTGGCCCAGCGCCACGTCGCCGAGCGCCAGGAAATTGAACGGGTTGCGGCTGTCGAGCTTGCCGGAAAGCGCCATCAGCTGGTCGGCCTCGCGGGTGCGGCCGGAGGCGTAGAGCACCGCCGCGAGGTTCTGATAGGCGGCGACGGCGCCCGGATCGCCGGCGAGCGCCTTGCGGTAGGCGGCCTCGGCCCCCACGGTATCCCCGCTGCGGCGCAGCGCCACGCCGTAGTTGATCCAGCCGCGCGCCAGCTCCGGATCGAGCTGGGTGGCCTTGCGCAGCCAGCTCAATGCCTCCTGCTCGTTGTTGGCACGCAGCAGCTCGGCGCCGCGGTTCGAGTAGTAGAGGGCGATGGCGGTAAGGTCGGAGACGCGGTGGATCTGGCGGTAGTTCGGCGTGCCCAGCGGCGTGAACTCGAGGATCCGCAGCATGCTGCCGGCGCCGAAGCCGGCGGTGATGTGGCCCGACTCGACCACCAGGTTGCCATCGCGCTCGAACTTCTCGACGTCGCCGACGTCGAGGTAGAAGACCGCCACACCGAGCTCGCGCGCCATGCCGACGAACAGCCCGGTGAACGCCAGGCAGTTGGCGTGGTGGCTCGCGAACACCTCCTGCGCGGTGCCGGTGGTGCCCGACTGGTACACCAGCGCCAAGCCGTCGCTGCCGAGCAGCGCGCCGAGCAGCCGGTTGAGGCGCGCCTCGCTCGGCAGATCGTCCGGGACCTGCTTGTGCACCCACTGGCGCATCTCGCCGTTGAGCTGCCAGGGGATGACCACACCCGCCGGATCGAGGCCGCGGAGCCGTAGCGCATGCGCCAGCTCCAGCTGCTGCGACAGCTCCGGCGAGAGCGTGGTGCAGGCGCCGCCACCAAGCAGGCACAGGAATATGCAGCCGCCGGCGCCGAGCAGCCGGCGCGCGCCAGAGACGATGGGATGTCTGCTCATCGCGGCTTCTCTAGGTCGGCCGCGCGGGCACCGCCGCGGTGCGCCGCAAGGGCAGCAGCTTGAGCACCAGCACCAGCAGCACGGCGATCAGCACCAGCGCCACGATCGGCAGGGTCACCGCCAGCACCGCCAGCAACGCCGAGCTGCCGCCCTCGACGGTCGCCAGCACCGGATTGCCCAGGCCGCCGGTGCTGATCGAGGAGACCTGCCGCGCCACCGTGGTGAGCCCCTGGAACAGCGCCGCCGTGCCGCCGCCGGCCACCACCGCCAGCGTCCAGCGCAGGAACGGCCCGCAGTCGACCAGGGTCGAGGCCATCAGCAGGATGCCGGCGGCGACGGCGGTGGGCGCCGCCAGCGCGTCGAGCAGGTTGTCCACCCAGGGGATGTAGTAGCCGAGGATCTCGACGCCGGTGGCGACCGCGAAGGCGACGAGCGCCGGGGTCGAGCCGATCCAGCCGAAGCCGCCGACCACCGGCAGGCCGCCGAAACGGGCCGCCAGCCCGGCGATCAGCAGCGGCACGAAGACCCGGAAACCGCAGGCAGCGGCCAGACCGAGGCCGATCAGGATGCTGGTCAGGAGCTCCACGCGCTGGCCTTCTCTCGTTCCTCATCTCGCGGCCGGCCGGGCGGTTCCGGCTTGCCGCGATTGCTACCTGCCATGCTACCGCAACCGCCCCGCGAAGTCCCTAACCACTTGGCGACGGCCATGCAACCAGGTGGTCATACCCCCTGGCGCCTCCACGGCGCCGCCTGACGCGCCACTCAACGGCCCGCCCAGCACCGCGGATCGAGGTCGTAAGGCAGCGGCGTCAGCACCTCCAGCCCGTCCGGCCCCAGCCGGCAGAGGTCTTCGAGGCGGACGCCCCAGCCGGCGGCCGGGTCGTAGAGGCCGGGCTCCAGGGTGAAGACGTCGCCCTCCGCCAGCACCCCCTCGGCGCCTGCCACCTTGCGGAAGACCGGCAGCTCGTGCAGCTCGTAGCCGACACCGTGGCCGAGGTTGTGGACGTAGCCGGCGACCGTTCCCGGCTGGTGCAAGGGCGTCGCATACCCCGCCGCCTCGAGCCGCAGGCATACCGCCTCCTGCAGGTCCCAACCCCTGACCCCGGGAGCCGCCAGCGAGCGCGCCGCCGCCAGCGCCGCGCACACCGCGGCGTGGGCGCGCACCAGCGCCGGCGACGGCTCGCCGGCGCACAGGGTACGGGTGCAGTCGGCGAAGAGCGGCGGCCGATCGCGCCAGGCGCCGCGCGGGAAGAGATCGACGATCAGGGGCTCGCCGCCCCGCAGCGGCCGCCCGTCGGTGCCCGCTGAGTGCGGCACCCCCGCTTCGTCGCCGGGCGCCAGGATGTTGCCGTGCGGCTGCTCGACGCCGTGCTCCGCCATCACCCGCGCCGCCGCCACCCGCAGCCGCCCCACGGTCAAGGGGCTGCCGTCGAGCCAGAGGACCTCCCCTGGCGCCGGCCGGCGCCCCTGGCTGCGGGTGACGCCGGCGACGCCACCGGCGACGACCGCACCGCCGGCGGCACCGGCCAGCCAACCCGCCAGGGTGCGCATGGCGTCCACCGCCGCCGCCGCCGCCGCGCGCACGGCCGCCAGCTCGGCGGCGGTCTTGCGCTTGCGCGCCAGCCGCACCAGCTCGTTGCCCGGCACCCACTCCCAGCCCTGCTTGGCGAGCGCCGCGCAAGCGCCGCAGATGTCCCCGGCCGGCGCCAAGCCGGCAAGGGCCACCCGCCCGGGCGCCACGCCGCTCGCCGCCAGCGCCCGGCCGATGACCCAGGCCAGGTAGGCGGCGGGATCGGGCGCCTCCTCGGCGGCCCGCAACACCTCCAGCCGCTCCGGAGGGATCAGCGAGAGGCCGGTGGCCGCCGCCTCGTTCCGCTCCATGGCGACGAGGTAGGCGAGGCGCGGCGGCGCGCCGCGCGGCACCACCAGCAGCGCGCCCCCGAGGTGCGCCGGCGCGTCGAGGAAGGCCGCCAGGTCGGGATCGCCCGCCGACCGCGCGACGACCAGCAGGGCCTGGCAGCGCAGCTCGGCCAGGCCGGCGGCCAGCGCCGAGAGCCTGGCCCCGGCAGCCGGCTGAGCAGCCTCCGCCCCCGCTCGCGATGTCATCAGGGGTACCAGGGGTACCAGCTCAGGGGTACCTGGGGTACCAGGGGTCCACGGCAGCTACGCGGGCCACGGCGACGAGCGGGTTACAGGTTGCGGCTGATGAAGCTGACGAACGCCGACTTGGGCAGCGCGCCCATGGTGCGGTCGGCCATCTGGCCGTCCTTGAAGAGGATGAACGTGGGAATGCTCGACACCTGGAACTGGAAAGCGATCTGCTGGTTCTCGTCGACGTTGAGCTTGGCGATGCGCACCTTGCCGTCGAGCTCGTCGGCGATCTCCTCGAGCAACGGCGCGACCATCCGGCAGGGACCGCACCAGGGCGCCCAGAAGTCCACCAGCACCGGCGTCTGTGACTTCAGCACGTCGCTCTCGAAGCTCTGCTCGCTGACCGTTACCACCTTATCGCTAGCCATTGCTTGTCTCCTGTGACGGTTGTGACGGCCGGGGTCTCCGGTGCCTTCCGGGATCTATCAACCAGCCGGCGGCGTCTCTTGTTCCAGCCGCCGGCGGCTGAAGTACTCGCGGGTCGCCTCGACGTCGCGGCCGATCTGCGCCGACAGATCCATCACCGTCGGGAAGATCCGCTCTTCGCGCAATCGCTTATAGAACGACAGCTCGACCCGCTGTCCGTAGACGTCGGCCTTGAAGTCGAGGATATGGCTTTCGACCACCCGTTGATAGTTCTCGTAGACCGTCGGCCGCGTGCCGATGTTGGTGGCGCAGTCGAAGCTGGCGGGGAAGCTGGGCAGCAGCACCCGGCTGGCATAGACGCCGTCGGCCGGCAGCAGCTTGTGCGTCGAGCCGACGTTGATCGTCGGCCAGCCGAGCTTCTGGCCCATGCGGTCGCCGCGCATCACGCTGCCCTCGATGCAGAAGGGGTAGCCCAGCATCTCGGCGGCGGCGTCGACGCGGCCCTCGGCGACGGCGCGCCGGATGCGGGTGCTCGAGATCCGCTCGCCCCGCAGCATCACCTCCGGCACCGCGCAGGCGGTGAAGCCCAGCTCGCCGCCGAGGTCGCGCAGCAGGTCGAGGTTGCCCTCGCGGCGGTGGCCGAAGGTGAAGCTCTCGCCGACGTAGACCTCGCGCGCCGCCAGCCGTTCCCAGAGGAACTCGCGCACGAACTGGCGCGCCGGGGTGCGCGCGAAGTCGCGGGTGAAGCGCACCACCAGCAGGACGGCGATGCCCGCCGCGGCCAGCAGGCGCTCCTTCTGGGCCGGAGTCGAGATGGCGAGCGGCGACTGCTCCGGCCGCAGCACCGCCAGCGGATGCGGGTCGAAGCTGACCACCACCGCCGGCGCCGGCAGCTCCCGGGCCCGCTCCACCACGCGATCGAGGATGGCGCACTGGCCGCGGTGCACGCCGTCGAAGTTGCCGATGGCGACCACGCCGCCCCGCGGCAGGTCGCTGCTGTCATAGGCGTCCTGAACCACCAGCATGGCGTTGGGCGGGGTTGGGCGGGAGGCGCGGCGCCTGTCCGAGGGAGGGCCGCTAGGCCGTCAGGACGGCGGGCGCCGGCGCCACCACCCGGCCGACGAGGTCGCCGGCGTAGGCCTCGGTGATCTCCACCGTCGCCAGGGCCGGCCGCTCGCCGAGCGGTCCGCCGCCAGCGACCAGGGCGCCGGGCTCGACGTCGTTGATAAGCACCTGGCCGTCGATCTCGGGAGCCATCCCGTGGTGGCGGCCGGCCAGCAGGTGCTCGCTCTCGGCGCTCGGGCCCTCGACCAGCACCTCGAGCCGGCGGCCGACCAGGCGGCGGCGCGCCCCGAGCGCGATCGGGCGCTGCGCCGCCAGCAGCTGGCGCAGGCGGCGGCGGGCCACCGGGCGCGGCACGCTCTCGCCCAGGGCCGCGGCCGGCGTGCCCGGCTCGGGGCTGAAGGCGAAGCCGCCGAGGTGGTCGAGGCGGGCCCGCTCGACGAAGCCGAGCAGGTCGCGGAAGTGCTCCTCGGTCTCGCCGGGGAAACCGACGATGAAGGTCGAGCGCAGGAAGACGTCCGGCACCAGCTCCCGCGCCCGCTCCAGCAGCCGCAGGTAGCGCCCGGCATCGCCGCCGCGGCGCATCGCCTTGAGGATCTCGCCATGGCTGTGCTGCAGCGGCATGTCGAGATAGGAGCAGAAGCGCGGCTCGGCGCCCATCAGGCGCAGCAGGTCCTCGTCAAGGGTCGTGGGATAAGCGTACAGGAAGCGGATCCAGGGGATCGAGGTGCCCCGCAGCAGCGCTTCGACGAGCCGCACCAGGCCGTGGCGCCGCTGCCCCAGGTCCTCGCCGTAGCGGGTGGTGTCCTGGGCGATCAGGTTCAGCTCCAGGATGCCTGCCGCCTCGAGCTGCCGGGCCTCCGCCACCAGGCTCTCGACGCTGCGGCTGCGGAAGCGGCCGCGCCAGATGGGGATGGCGCAGAAGGTGCACGGGTTGTTGCAGCCCTCGGCGACCTTGAGATAGGCGTGGCCGCGGGTGGTCAGCAGCCGCGGCGCGGTGTGATCGAAGACCAGGTGGGAGGGCGCCGGCAGCGGCGGCCCGCCGCCCAGCTCCACCAGCCGGCCCACCTCGCGCAGCTGATCGAGACCGACGAAGCCGTCGATCTCGGGGATCTCGCGCGCCAGCTCGTCGCCGTAGCGGTTGACCATGCAGCCGGCGACCAGCACCCGCTCGACGCCGCCGCTGCCCTTGCGGCCGACCACCTCGAGGATGGCGTCGATCGACTCCTGCTTGGCCTCCTCGATGAAGGCGCAGGTGTTGACCACCACCGTCTCGGCGCGCTCGAGGTCGCCCACCACCTCGTAGCCGCGCCGCGCCAGCTCGCCCAGCATGATCTCGCTGTCGACCAGGTTCTTCGGACAGCCGAGGCTGATCATGCCCACGCGCGGGCGGCGCTCGGACTCGGCCATAGGGGCGAGAGTCTACCAGATGGGCCCGGCCGGCCCGGCCGGCCCGGCCGGCAGCCCGCCGGCAGCCGCGGGCGCCCGCCGGCGCCCTCACCGGTGCCCGATACCGCCGCTCAACGGTGTCTGACACGCCGTTCAACGGCGCCCGAACCGCCGTTCCAGATCGGAATCCGTCATCTGCAGCACGATCGGCCGCCCGTGCGGGCAGGCATAGGGCTGCTCGGCGGCGAACAGGTCGCTCATCAGCGCCTCCATCTCCGGCGGCGAGAGCGGATGATGCATCTTGACCGCGCCCTTGCAAGCCAGGCTGGCGGCCAGGGCGTCGAGCAGGCGCGGCGCCAGGTCCCCAGCCGTCGCCGCGCCGGCCGAGGAGTCGCTCGCCAGCGCCGCCAGCAGGCTCTCCGCCTCGCCGGCGGCGAGCGCCGCCGGCACCGCGGTGAGCGCCAGCGTCGCTCCGGAGAGCTCGGTCAGGCCGAAGCCGCAGCCGCCGAGGGCGGGACCCAGCTCGAGCAGGCGCAGGCGCTCGGCCGGGCCGAGCTCGAGCAGCCGCGGCGTCAGCAGGGCCTGCGAGGGCGGGCTGGCGGCCGCCAGCGAGCGCCGCAGCCGCTCGTAGAGGATGCGCTCGTGGGCCACGTGCTGGTCCACGAGATACAGCCCGTCCGGCCCTTCGAGCAGGATCAGGGTGCCCTTGTACTGGCCGAGCAGGCGGAACGGGCGGACCACGCCGCCGCGCCCCGAGAGCGGCACCGCGGCGCGCTGCGGCGGCAGGTAGGAGGGCTCGGCCAGGCGCCCGTACGTCGAGTCGCCGCCGGCGCCCGCGCCGCCCCGGCTACCCGCGCCGCCCAGGGAAGCCGAGCCACCCGCGCCAGCCGCACCGCCCTCGGCCACCTCCCCCACCATCGTCCCCGGCTGCGCATGCCGCCAGGCCGCCGCCGGCGCCGGGCCGCCCAGCCCCTGCCAGGCGAAGGGCACCACGGGCGCCCCGCCGGCCGGCGCGCGCAGCGGCGCCGCCACCTCGCCGCGCGCCCGCGCCAGGGCGCCGCGCAGCGCCGCCGCCACCCGGTCGAGCAGACGCGGATCGCGGAAGCGCACCTCGGCCTTCTGCGGGTGGACGTTGACGTCCAGCTCCTCCGGCGGCAGGTCCAGGAACAGGAAGAGCGCCGGGTACTCGTCGCTCCGCCACTCCTCGCGCACCGCGCGGTAGAACGTGCCGAGCACCGCGCGGTCGCGCAGCAGGCGGCGGTTGACGAAGACGAACTGGCGGCGGCCGCGCACCGTCTCCGGCGAGCCCACCAGGCCGCCGATCCGCTCGATGCGCTCGATGCGCTCGCGGGTGGAAAGAGCGCCGAGCAGCCCGCCCGTTTCGCCGGACCCGCCGATTCCGCCCGGTCCGCCGAGCCCATCCGTTTCGCCGGACCCGCCGATTCCGCCCGGTCCGCCGAGGCCGCCCGCCTCGCCGAGCTCGCCCGACCCACCGGCCCGGCCGCTGTCGCCGATCGCCGTCAGCTGCGCCGCCAGCGCCTCGCCGAACAGCGCGGCGATGCGCTGGCGCAGCCCGGCGGTATCTGCAATGCCGCCGGCGGACCCGGCGGCCTCCGCCGCTCCGCCCGCGGACCCGGCGGTTTCTGCCGCGCCGCCGACGGACCCGCCGGCGGGACCCGGCACCGCGGCCGGCGGCAGGACGTCGAGCAGCACCCGGTCCTCGTGCAGCACTCGCCAGCGCACGTCGGGGCGCGCCAGCGCGTAGCCCTGCACCACCTCGACGGCGCGCCGCAGCTCGGTCTCGGGAGACTTCAGGAACTTGCGCCGCGCCGGCACGTTGAAGAACAGCGAGCGCACGTCCAGGGTGGTGCCGCGCGGCCGCGCCAGCGGCTCCGCCACCCGCACCCGGCCGCCTTCGATCAGCACCCGCCGCCCCTCCCCGGAGGCCTCGGCGGTGGTCAGCTCCACCCGCGCCACCGAGGCGACGGCGGCCAGCGCTTCGCCGCGGAAGCCCAGCGTGCCCACCCGCTCGAGGTCGGCGAAGCTGGCGATCTTGCTGGTGGCGTGCCGGTCGAAGGCCAGCAGCGCGTCGTCGGCGCCCATGCCGCAGCCGTCGTCGGCGACGGCGATGCGCCCCTTGCCGCCGGCCTCGAGCAGCACCTCGACCTGGCTCGCGCCGGCGTCGAGCGCGTTCTCGATCAGCTCCTTCACCACCGAAGCCGGCCGCTCCACCACCTCGCCGGCGGCGATCTGGCTGACCAGCGGATCGGGCAGCAGGTGGATCCTCGCCATCCGGGCATTGTAGCGGCCCGCCATCGACAAGTAACCGCGGCGTCACCGTCCGGCGCCACCGGCGTCACCCGGTCTTCTCAATGTTTCGACAGGATCGCCTTCACGGGCGTTCGCGCCCAGGTCGAGACTCTTGCTCCGGGATCCCCCGGGAAAGGAAGACAGGGATGACGATGAGAAAAACGGCAGCGCTCGGTGGCCTCCTCGCCGCGCTCTTCACGCCCGCGGCCTTCGCCGCGGAAGGACCCGTGCCGCGGGGCGTTCCCCACCTGGATCACGTGTTCCTGATCATGATGGAGAACCACGGTTACTCCCAGATCGTCGGCAATCCGTTCGCGCCGTACGCCAACGTGCTGGCCCAGTCCGCCAACGTCGGGACGAACTACTTCGCGGTCGCCCATCCCAGCTCGACGAACTACCTGGAGGTGGTGGGCGGATCGAACTTCGGCGTGCACACCGACAACGCTCCCGACTGGGGCAACGCTTCCTGCGTCACCAACCTCGCCTCGGGGATCGTCGCCACCGACAACCCGCCGAGCCCGAACATCTGCCCGATCGCGGGCACCGGCACCGACGCGGCGACTCCGGCCATCGACCTGACCAACGAGACCACCGGCCCTCCGGGCGAGAACAATCTCGACGGCGTGATGTCGATCCCGGCCGCCGCCAACACCTCCGGCAAGATGATCGGCGACCAGCTGGCCGCCGCCCGGCTGTCCTGGAAGAGCTACCAGGAGAGCCTGCCACTCGCCGGCGCCGCCAACGTCACCTATAGCGACGGCTTCTTCACCGATCGCACCGACTTCTCGGCCGTCGGCCTGTCGTCGAGCGACCTCGTCTTCCTCTACGCCGCCAAGCACAATCCTTTCGTCTATTTCAAGAGCGTGCAGCAGGGCTCGAACCCGAACAACAGCCTGGCCAACGTGGTCGGCTTCGACGGCCTGCAAGGGCTGTATGCGGATCTCCGGACCGGGCGCGTGCCGGCTTTCTCGTTCATCGTACCGAACCAGTGCAACGACCAGCATGGGCGGGGCAACGCCGGCGCCACCTGCGCCTTCGACCCGAACGACAACGGCACCCAGGACGGTCTCAACCCGGCCCTCATCTACCGCGGCGACGTCGCCCTGCAGACGATCGTCGAGGCGATCAAGAGCTCGCCGGTGTGGCGGAGCCACGGCGACAACGCGATCGTCGTGATGTGGGACGAGAACGATTACAGCGTGTCGCCGAGCATCAACAAGGTGCTGATGATCGTCGACACCAACTACGGTGTCCACGGCGTGGAGAGCTCGGTCCTCTACAACCACTTCTCCTTGCTGAAGACGCTCGAGGGTGGCTTCGGGCTGCCCTGCCTGAATCACGCCTGCGACTCGAGCAGCCAGGTGATGTCGGACCTCTTCGCCCGCTAGGCGGCGCACCCGGCGACCGCCCCACCAACCGCGCCGCTGCCGGCGCGCCCTGCCGCCAGGCGCCGGCCACCCGGCGCCGGCGGCAGCCTTTCTACTGCGCAGCAATGCTAAAACCACAATTCGAAAGTTGTCATACGCGCATATATTGACATTGATTTAATTATATAGCTATATTGCGATCCGACTCGGCCATCCCTGGCCGCAGACCACGCAAAGGAGACTTCGATGGGCAGATCCCTGGTATCGGTAACGATCCTCGCCGCGATCCTGAGCACCTCGGCCGCGCTGGCCACCACCTGCAACCTCGACTGGCGCAACACCGGCACCCAGACCGCCTATGACCTGGCGCTGGTGCTCCCCGGGCTGAAGACCATCACCCAGTGGTATGACGGCACGCCGGGGTGCGACGACGTGTTCAGCGCCACCAGCGCCACCCAGTCGGGGGGCAACACGACGCTCCACTGGACCAGCCCTGCGGCTCCCATCCCGCCCGACCCGCACGGTACCTCGCCACAGGTCCACGTCGGCTGGACCACCTCCGACAACACCTGCCCCCAGCTGGTCACCGGCTACTGGACCGACCAGAACGGCAACGCCATCCCCGGCAGCTTCGTCGCCGTCGTCGTCGATCACGTGACCGCCACGGACATCGGCATCACCAACACGCTCAACGGCTCCATCACCGTGTCGAACGTCCGCTTCGCGCACGTCGCCTCGCCGGTGCCGCTGCCCGCGCTCAACCGCTGCAACCAGGCGCTGGTGAGCCAGCTGCAGACCCTCTCGGCCGGCGGCGTGATCGGCCCCGGCCAGACGCTGCACGTCCCGATCCCGAACCCGCCCTGCTACGAGTGCAACGTGGTGGTGAACTACGACCTTTCGGGTGCAGGGCTCGACGCGGCCGCCGGTGTCTGGGCCGCGGACGTCACCCCTGGCCAGCCGTAGCCGGCCACCCCTGCGCCCACCGCGCCCGCTGCCGAGGGGCAGCGATCCGAAGCCCATCGGCCCCCGGCCCGACGGCCCGGGGGCCGTGCACCGCACCGCCTTCGCCGCCGCCCGGGAGCCGCGCGCCGCATGCTATACTTGGCGTCGCCCAGGCCGGTAAACCCCGCCCTTACAGTGCTCCCGGACCGCGCCGCCAGCCGCACCACCGCTCGTGCCTTGCCGCCGGCCAACCACCAGCGAGAGCTGGAGCACAGCCGGCGCCAGCTGCTGGCCGCGATCGGCGCCGGCGCCGGCTTCACCTATGTCCGCGGCGTCGGCAATTGCGGCGACGAGCTGATCCAGGCCGGCACCAGGCAGCTGCTCGCCGGCCGCGCCTACCGGGAGATCGGCTTCGAGGAGGTCGCCGCGGCCAGCGGCGAGCTGGCGGTGATCTCGGGCGGCGGCGCCTGGTGCCGCAGCTACCACGAGATCATGCCGCGGGTGCTGGCGCTGGCCGAGCTGCGCTTCGAGCGCGTCGTCGTCCTGCCATCGTCGTTCGAGCCCGCCGAGGAGGCGGTGCGTGACGTGCTGTCGCGCAGCCGCGCCCTGATCTTCGCGCGCGAGCGGGAGTCCTGGCGCCAGATCCGCGGCCTGTGCGACGCGCGGCTGGCGCACGATTGCGCGTTCTATTTCGATTTCACTCCCTTCGTCCGCGCCGGCGAAGGGGTGCTGCATGCCTACCGCCGCGACCGCGAGTCGAGCGTGAGCTTCGCCCTGCCGCCCGACAACGTCGACATCTCGGCGGCCTGCGCGGCGCTGCCGGAGTGGCTGCAGCGGATCGCCGGCGCCGCGCTGGTGCGCACCGACCGCGCGCACGTGATGATCGCCGCGGCGCTGCTCGGCAAGGCGGTGGAGTATCGCGCCTCGGACTACCACAAGGTGCCGGCGATCGCCGAGTTCGCCCTCGCCGACTTCCCGGTGCATGCCGCGCCGCGCGAGCGCCTGGCGCTGGCGCTCGCGGCGCCTGAGCCGGCGACGCCCGCGGACGGCGCCACGGACGGCGCTACGGAGCACATCGCGGACGGCGCCACGGAGCACATCGCGGACGGCGCCACGGTGGACGCCGCGCCCGCGGACAGTCCGCCGCTCGACGCCCTGCGACGCGAGCTGGCCGCCCATGCCGAGGCGAGTCTCCGCCGGCTGCGGGCCAGCCTGCCGGCGGGCGGCGGCGAGCCGCGGCTGACGGTGGTGATGCTGTCGCGGGACCGGCCGCGGCAGCTCGCGGCCGCGCTCGCCTCGCTGCGCCGCTGCACCCGCCTCCCCTGTCGCCTGCTGGTGATCGACAACAACTCGTCGACGGCCGCCAGGGATGCCGTGCGGCGCTCCTGCCGCGCTCACGGCGCCGAGCTGGTCGAGCTCGACCGCAACCTGGGTTGCGCCGGCGGGCGCCAGCTTGGCGTCGACCGCTCGACCACCGAGTACGTGCTCTTCCTCGACGACGACGCCGAGGTCTTTGCCGGCAGCCTCGAGCACCTGGTGCAGGTCCTCGACGGCGATCCCGGCGCCGTCGCCTGCGCCGGCAACGTCGTGCTTCCGGACGGGCGGGTCCAGCTGTGCGGCGGCGACTACCGCGAGGACGGCGACGTGCTCGCCCTGACGCCGCTGGGCCGCGGGCTGCGCTTCGACGATCCCGCGCTCGGCACCTCCGGCCCCTGCCGGTGGGTGGGCGGCGCGCTGCTGCTGGCGCGCCGGTCGGCCTTTTCGGCCTGCCCGCTGGCGGTGGAGATGGCCTATTTCGAAGACAACGAATGGAGCTACCGGCTCGCCACCCGCCACCCGGGATCGCTCCGCCGCTCGGTCGAGGCCCTGGCGCTGCATCACCAGCAGGAAAAGGGGCGCCGGGGCTGCGGCCTGGTGGGCGTCGGCGACGCGCTGCCGTTCCTCGCCGCCGCCGCCCGCTTCCATCAGCTGCACGGCCGCATCCTCGACACCGTTTTCGCCTTCGCCCCGGAGCTCGACGGCGGCGGCGGCCGGGACGTCGCCGCGGCGCGGCTGCTGCTCGAGCTGATCGCGGCCAAGGGCACCGATTGGGTGCTGCTCCACTGGCTCAGCGGCGGCCTCGCGGCGCTGTTCGGGGCCGCCCGCGAGGCCGACCTGCGGCAGGCGCTGGCCGCGGCCCGCACCGAGCTGGCCGCGACGCAGGACCGGCTGTGCCGAGCCGAAGGCGAGCTCGGCGCCATCTACGGCTTCGAGCTGGGGGCGGGGCGCCCGAGCCTACTGGTCGGCGCGCCGCGCCGTGGGAACCGCCCTCTCCCGCCTGCCCGGCAGGCGCCGATGAACCTGATCACCCTCGACCCGCCGGCGCTCGACCGCGAGCGGCGGACGGCGAGCTTCCGCTGGCGCGTGGAACCGGCGACGGCGCTCTACCGCCGCACCAGCTTCACCCTCGCCTTCCCGCCCGAGGTCGACTTCGCGCGGGTGCCGCCGGCGCTCTGGTGGACGGTGGCGCTGCTCTGCCTGCACCCGCAATGGAACCTGCTGCGCCCTTGCCGGGTCGACCTGCCGGTCGAGCTGCCGCCGGGCGAGGCGGAGTTCTGGAGCCGCCTGCTGGACGCCGAGGCGGCGACGCTCGAGGCCTATCGCGGCGACCGGCCGGCGGCGCCGCCCTGGCTTCCCCTGGCAGCATTTGAGCTGCGGGCGGAGGGCCCGGCGCTGCCGCCGCTGCCGCGCCTGCCGGCGGGCCGGCGCTGCGCTGCCGCCTTCAGCGGCGGCAAGGACAGCCTGCTGCAGGCGGCGCTGCTGTGCGACTTCACCACGCAGCCGCTGCTGGTCGCCACCACCTCGCCGATGCCGCCGCTGCACGACCACCTGACCGCCCGCCGCCGACAGGTGCTGGCGGCGATGGCGGCGCGCCGCGAAGTCACCCTGCTCGAGGTCGAGTCCGACCTCCGCGCCGCCTGGAAGAACGACTTCCCGCCGCTCGTCGGCTATCCGGTGGCGGTCAACGAGATCACCGACACGTTCCTCTATCTCGCGGCGCTGCTGGTGTGCGCGGTGGCGCTCGGCGCCACCAACCTCTTCCTGGCGTCGGAGGCGGAGGTGCAGGAGAACGTCGAGCTGGACGGGCGCATCGTCCAGCATCCGCACTGCATGTACTCGCGCGCCACCCAGCTGGCGGTCGAGGCGCTGCTGGCGCCGCTCGGCCTGCGCTACGGCTCGCTGATCACCCCCTTGCACAGCGAGCAGGTGCAGCAGCTGCTGTGGACCCGCTACACCGACCTCTGTGACCTGCAGTACTCCTGCTGGCGGGTGGGAGAGCACGAGGCCGCGTGTAGCCGCTGCGCCCAGTGCCTGCGCCTGGCGCTCTCGGTGCTGGCCCTGGGGGGGCGGCCGGACCGCATGGGGATCGACCTCGCGACGCTGCTGCCCGCCCTGGCCGAGTGGCAGCCGCGGCAGCGCGCCAACGGCGCCCTGCCGGACGCCATCGTGGCCGCCCGGCTGCACGCCCAGGTGGCGCGCGCCCTCGCCGCCACGCCCCCCGGCCGAGTGCTGGCGGCCCTGGCCGCGGCAGGTCCGGCGCGGCTGCTGCGGCCCGGCGCCTGGCGGGCGCTGGCCGCCTATGTGCGCCTGCGGCGGCGCGTCGCCGCCGCGGCGTCTGCGGCGTCCGCGGCGTCTGCGACGTCTGAGGCATTGGCGGCGCCGGCCCCGGGCTACCGTCCGGCCTTCCTGCGCGGCCTCGAGCCGTCGCTGGCGGGGCCGGTCGGAGCGGTCTTCGCCGAGCACTTTCCGCCCGCCGCCGCCAACGGCGTGCTCGAGCGCGGCGAGCGGCTGGCGCGCTTCGTCGCGGCGCCGCTGCTCGCCGGCCGGCGCCGCCCGGAGCCCAGGGAGCCGACGCAGACCCTCGCGAGCCCGGCGCCATGATCCGCGGCACCGTCGAGGAGCTGGTGCTGAGCGACGAGGAGATGGCGCCGTTGCGGCGGCTGCTGCCCGGCCCGGAGCCCGAGCTGACGCCGCCGGCCGGCGACGATGCCGGCGGCGGCGGCGCGACGCGGCCGATCCTGCCGGTCTGCGACACGCTGCTCGACGGCAACGAGCGGCGCTACGTCGCCGAGTGCATCGAGTCGAACTGGATCTCCTCGGCAGGCCGCTTCGTGCACGCCTTCGAGGCGAGCTTCGCCGCCGCCGCCGGCTGCACGCACGGCGTCGCCTGCGCCAGCGGCACCGCCGCCCTCCACCTCGCCCTGGCGACCCTGGGCATCGGCCCCGGCGACGAGGTCATCGTGCCCACCTTCACCATGATCGCCACCGCCAACGCGGTGACCTACACCGGGGCGACGGCGGTGCTGGTGGACGCCGAGCCGGAGACCTGGAACCTCGACGTGCAGCAGGTCGCGGCCAGGGTGACGCCGCGCACCCGCGCCATCGTCGCCGTGCACACCTACGGCCACCCGGCGGCGATGCAGCCGCTCGACGAGATCGCCCGCCGGCACCGCCTCGCCCTGCTCGAGGATGCCGCCGAGGCGCACGGCGCGGTCTATCGCGGCGCGGCGGTGGGCAGCCTCGGCGACGCCGCGGCCTTCTCGTTCTACGGCAACAAGATCGTCACCACCGGCGAGGGCGGCATGGTGACCACCAACGACGAGAGCTTCGCGCGCACCGCCCGCCGGCTGCGCGATCACGCCTTCTCGCCGGACCGCCACTTCTGGCACCCGTATCTCGGCTTCAACTACCGCATGAGCAACCTGCAGGCGGCGGTGGGGCTCGCCCAGACCGAGCGCCTGCCGCAACTGGCGGCGGCGCGGCGGCGCAACGCCCGGCGCTATGGCGAGCGCCTGGCGGCGGTGCCCGGCCTCACCCTCCCGGGCGAGCGCCCGGAGGTCGAGAGCGTCTTCTGGATGTACGCCCTGCTGGTCGAGGACGACTTCGGCTGCTCGCGCGACGAGCTGCGGCGCCGCCTGGCGCGCCGCGGCATCGAGACCCGGACCTTCTTCATCCCGGTGCACCTGCAACCGATCTATTTCCGGCGCCACCGCGGCGAGCGCTATCCGGTGGCCGAGGAGCTCTGCCGCAAGGGGCTGTACCTTCCCTCCGGACCGGCGCTCTCCGAGGCGGAGATCGACCGGGTGGCGCGAGAGGTGGCGCGCGCGGCGGGCGGCCCTCCCTGAGGCGATGAGCCCCGACGTCGTTCTGGTGGCGGGGCGCGATCCGCTCGACGAGCCGGCGGCAGGTCATTCGAGCTACGTCCGCGCCCATGCCCGGGCGATCCTGCGGCTCGGCTTCACGCCACATCTGTTCTGCGCCGGCCGCGACGAGGCGGTGGTGGAGACCGACTACGGGGTCATCCACCGCAGCGCCGCCCGGGTGCGCCCGGTGCGCCAGCTGCTCGCCGGGCTGCACGCGCCGCGGATCGTCGCGGCCATCGCGCGCTTCGCCGCCGGGCGCCGCGGACCGCTGCTGGTGCACGGCTTCGGGGTCTGGGGCCATGCCGGGGTGCTGGCCACAGCGCGGCTGCGCGCCGCCGGCTGCGAGGCGATCCCGATCGTCAGCTCCTACACCACCTACGGCAGCGAATCGCGCTCGCTGCTCTACAGTCCCGGGCGCTACGGTTGGCGGGTGCGCCTGCGCCACGGCGCCGCCCATTTCTGGATCCTGCTAGTGGTGGAGCGCTGGGAACGGCGCGCCTACTGCGAGTCACGGCGGGTGCTGGTCAACTACGACTCGGTGGAGCGCCTGGTCGCCGCCAGGTATGGCGCCGCGGCGCGCTGCGTCAAGCTCACCTATGCCGCCGAGGCAGCGTTCCTGCGCGAGGGCCCGGCGGCACTCGTGCCGCGGGCCGCCGGCACGCCACGGATCGTCGCGGTCTCCCGCCACGACTCGCGCAAGGGTTGGGACGTGCTGCTCGCGGCCCTCGACCGCCTGCGTCGTCAGGGGGTGCCCTTTCGCGCCTGCCTGGCGGGCGGCGGGCCGCTGCTCGCGGCGGACCGCGCCCTGGCCCTGCGACTGGGGCTCGACAGCGGCATGGTGGAGATCCTGGGAGAGGTCGCCGATCCCTTTCCCTACCTGCAGCACGCCGACGTCTTCGTGCTGCCGTCGCGCGCCGAGCAGAGCGGCTCGCTGGCCCTGCTCGAGGCGTTGCAAGCCGGTTGTGCCGTGGTCGCGTCGCGGGTGGACGGCATTCCCGAGGACGTGACCGACGGCGCCAGCGCCCTGCTGGTCGAGCCGGGAGATCCGGCAGCGCTGGCCGGCGCCCTGGCGCGGCTGCTTGCCGACGCCGCGCTCCGCCGCCGGCTGGCGGAGGGCGCTCGCCGGGTCTTCGAGGAACGCTTCTCGGCGGGCGCCTTCGCGGCGGCGCTGGGCCGCGTCTACGCCGAGCTGGGATTTCCGGCCCCGGCGCGGCAGCCCGCTGGCGCCGGTCACCGCGGCGACGGCCTGAACGTGAGCCGATGATCGAGCGGCGCTGGTCCGGCGCCGATCGCCGCCTTGCGGTCACGCTGGCGGTGCTCGCCTTCGCGGTCTACAACCTCAACTGCCGCGTCATTCAGGATGGCGACACGGTGTCGGCCCGCCTGCTGCCCTTCGCCCTCTGGCGGACGGGAAGCCTGAGCCTCGACGGCGTGGCCGAGCTCGCCAGCCAGGTGCCACCGGGCAAGCCCTACAGAGAGGCGTACTGGCTCTGGCGCTCGCCGGGCGGCCATCTCTACACGCGGTATCCGGTCGTCACTCCGGTCCTGGTCGCCCCGCTTTACGCTCCTGCCGTCGCCTACCTCGGCTGGCAGGGCTGGGATACCTGGCGACTGCAGAACACTTCGCTGCGCATGGAGAAGCTCGCGGCGTCGCTGGTGGCTGCCCTGTCGGTGGGACTTTTCTATCTGCTGGCACGCCGGCGCGCCGAGCGGCCCCGCGCCTTCCTCGCCGCAACTGCCTACGCCTTCGGCTCCGCCACCTGGGTGATCGCGAGCCAGGCGCTCTGGCAGCACGGGATGGGCGAGCTGCTGGCGGTCGGCGCGCTGCTGGCGGCGACGGCGCCGCCCAGGGCCGCGAGCCTCGTCGCCGCCGGCATCGCCGCCGGCCTCCTCGCCGGCAACCGCCCGCCCGATGCGGCGCTGGGGGCGGCGATCCTCGCCTACCTGCTGGCGCGCCACGGCCGGCGAGGGCTCTGGGCGCTGGGAGCGGCGGCGGCGGCGCTCGCGCCGGTGCTGCTCTTCGACCTGGCGGTCTTCGGGCACTGGGCCGGCGGCTACGGCGTGTCGGGGTTGGCCGGCCCCCATCCCTTCTATTCCCATCCGCTGCTGCCGGGGCTTGCGGGCCTGCTGCTGAGTCCCGGCAAGGGGCTGCTGGTCTTCTCTCCCTTCCTGCTTTTCCTGGCCTGCCGGATGGCGCCGGCCCGGGACCAGCCGACCGGCCCGCCGCCCGACCGGCTGCTCGAGCTGGCGGTCGCCGCGGCCCTCCTGTTGCAGGTCTGCTTCTACGCCCTGACCGACTACCGCGCCGGCGCCTGCTACGGGCCGCGCTACCTCACGGACGCCCTGCCCTTCCTGGTCTGGCTGCTGGTGCCGGTCGTGGCGCGGCTCCGTGGCTGGGGCCTCCGGGCGTTCGTCCTGGCGGTGGCGGCCGGCGTCGCCATCCAGGCGGTCGGCGCCTTCTGCTACCCGCGCGGCCATAGCGACGACCTCTTCTATCCGCCGGGGCTCAGCCGCCAGGAGATCACGCCGGCGGTCTGGTCGCCGGCCAACGCGCCCTTCCTGGTCGAGGCGCGCGCCGGCCTGGCGCCGCCGGAGCTGCTGCCGCACCGGCCCGGGCGCCGCTAGCGGGCTGCCATGCGGTTAGCCGGGCCGGCGCTGTCTCGCCCGCGGGCGCTGGCGGCACGACGCATTCGAGAAGGTTTGCCAGGAGCCCGCGCGCGTGAGGTACTACGAGTACTGCCATCGGGTGGGGTTCGAAGAGACCAACCTGCTCGGCAACGTGTATTACGTGAACCACCTGCGGTGGCAGGGCCGCTGCCGCGAGCTGTTCCTCCACGAGCACGCGCCGGAGGTGCTGCAGCAGCTTGCCGGCGGCCTGGCGCTGGCCACCGTCCACTGCTCCTGCGATTACCTGGGCGAGCTGCAGGCCTTCGACGAGGTCGCGGTGCGCATGCGCCTGGCGGGTATGGCGCAGAACCGCATTACCCTGCGGTTCGAGTACTGGCGCCGCGCGGCCGCCGGCGAGGAGCTGGTGGCGCGCGGCGAGCAGCAGGTGGCCTGCATGCGCCGCGACGCCGGCGCCGGAGGGGCGCTGATCGCCGCGGCGATCCCGGCCGCCCTGCGCGAGGCGCTGCGGCCCTATGCCGGCCCGGAGACGCTGCTGTAGCGCGGGTCCGACGACGCCGGCATGCTGCAGCTTGCCCGTGCCGCGCTCGCCCGGCCGCTCGTGGTGCTGGCCGTCCTCGCCATCGCCACCGCGGCGGCGGCCCGCGGCCTCTTCCGGCTCGAGCTGCGCACCGACGGCGAGGCCATCTATCCGCAGGGCGACCCGGCGGTCGAGCGCACCCGCGCCGACCGCCGCGACTTCCTGGAAGCCGACCAGATCGTGCTGCTGGTCACCACCCGGCGCGGCGGTGCGCGCCTCGATTCGCCGGCCGGCTGCCGTTTCCTGCTCCGCCTGCAGCACACGCTCGCCCGCTTTCCCGGCGTCGAGCTGGCCGGCGTGCGCTCGGCGGTGACGCTGATCGATCCGCCGGCGCCGCTGGCGCCGCTGCGCATCCGGACCTTCTTCGAAGAGTGGAGCGGCGGCGAGGCGCCGCTCGGCGACGTCCTGGCCCGCATGCGCCGCCTGCCGGTCACCGGCGGCCTGTTTCTCGCCGCCGACGGCACCGCGGCGGCTTTCTACGTGCCGGTGGGCTACCGCACCACCCGCACCGCGCTGCTCGCGGACCTGCGGCGCTTCCTCGCCACCCGCGCCGGCGCGCCTTTCGCGATGCGGCTCACCGGACCGGTGGCGGCCGAGGTCGATCTGGGAGAAGAGGTGGTGCGCGACCTCGTGCGCCTGGTGCCGGTCATGGTGGCGGCCATCGCCCTGCTGCTGGCGCTCTGCCTGCGCACCGTCGCCGGCGTCCTGATCCCGCTGGCGCAGGTGCTGGCGACGCTGGTGTGGACCCTGGGTCTGATGGGTTGGGCCGGTGTCCCCGTCACCCTGGTGACCACCGTCCTGCCGGTGCTGCTGATGGCGATGGCGATGACCGACGAGATCTACCTGCTCGAGCGCCTGCAGGACCACCTGGCCGGCCCGCGCCGCATGGCGCCGGGCGCCGGGCATCTCGGCACGGCGCCGAGCTTCGATGCGGCTGGCGCCCGGGAGCGGGTGCGGCTTGCCACCGGCCGGGCCTTCGCCGACCTGACGGCGCCGCTGGTGCTGATCTCGCTCGCCACCGCCGCCGGTTTCTTCTCCTTCCTGGGCGCCGCGATGGCGCCGCTGCGCCACCTCGGCCTGTTCACCGGCATCGGCCTGCTGCTGGCCATGCTGTTCACCTTCACCCTGGCACCGGCGCTGATGGCGGCGCTGCCGCCGGCCTGGCTCGAACGCCGCCCCCGGCCGGCGCCGGGGCAGCCGGGCCGGGCCGGGAGCGATGCGGCCGCCTCCCTGCCGTACCTCGAGCGGCTGACCGCGCGGTGGCCGCGAGCGGTGGCCGCGGCGGCCCTCGTCCTGATGGCGGCCGCGGTTCCCGGCCTCCTGCGGCTGCGGGTCGAGGATTCATGGCTCGACAACTTCGATCCACGCTCGCCGCTGGTGACCGCTGCCAAGCGCTTCGACGCCGAGTTCTGGGGCATCTACCGCTTCGACGTGGTGTGCGCCGGCCCGGCCGGCTGGTCCTGGACGCCGGCGGCGGCGGCGCTGCTCGAGGACCTGCAGCGCTGGGCGGACAAGGCGCCGCACGTCGGCGGCATGGTCAGCGTGCTGCCGGCGCTCGAGGCCGGCGCCGTCGCCCGGGGCGATCCGCTGCCGCTGTCGGCGCTGCCGCCGCCCGAGCTCCAGCGGGTCGGCCTGCTGGTCGAAGTCCTGCGCCTGCGCCTCTACCTGCGCGACCTGCTGACCTTCGACGGCGCCCGCCTGCGCGCCCACCTGCTGGTGCGCGGCGCCGACTACGGCAGGGCCCGCCAGCTCGCCGCCGCCTTCGCCGCCGAGCGGCCGCTGCTCGAGCGCGGCCGGCAGGTCGAGGTCCACGCCTCCGGCGAGGTGCCCGTGGCCCTGGCGGTGGTGCGGGCGATCGTCGGCAACCAGCTGCGCTCGATCGGCTGGACGGCGGCGCTGATCGCGGCGATGCTGCTCGCCGCCCTGCGCAGCCTGCGCTGGGCCGCCGTGGTGATGGCGCCGGTGCTCGGCGCCACCCTGCTGCTGTTCGGCGGTCTTGGCTACGCCGGGGTGCCGCTGGGCATTGCCACCAGCATGTTCGCGGCCCTGAACCTCGGCGCCGGGGTCGATTTCGCGGTGCAGTACGCCTATGCCTGGCGGCGCGAGCGCCGGGATGCCGGCGGCCACGCCGAGGCGATCGCCGCGACCCTGCGCACCACCGGCCGCGGCCTGCGCCGCAACGCCCTGGTGCTCGCCCTGGGCATCGCGGTGCTGACCCTGTCGGCGATCAAGCCCAATCGCAGCCTCGGCCTGCTGCTGGCGCTCGCCATCCTGGTCTCCTATGCCACCAGCCTGGCGCTGCTGCCGGCCCTGTTGCGCCGGCAAACCCCCGAGCGCCCGCCGCGCAGGCGCCGCGGACGCCCGGGAGTGGGCGGCTCCCGGCAGCTGGAGGTGCTCTAGCCGGCGTCCTCGGACGCCGCGACCGCCAGCGCGCAGGCGCCGCCGAGCTCTCGCACGGCGGCCTCGAAGCTGGCGATCCGCAGGTCGCCCGAGCGCAGCAGCAACCAGCCGTCGTCGAGAGCGGCCTCGAGCAGCAGCGGCGCCCCGGGCGCGGCGCCGATCTTCTGCAGCGCCTCGCCGGCGGCCCACACCCGCGTCGCGGCGGCGTCCGGCCGCTCTCCCGGGTGGCCGGCGATGAGCTCGGCGAGCGCGAAACGTTCCGCGCCGAGGAGGTCGCGCCAGGTCGCGGCCGGGCGCTCGGCGATCGCCTCGAGGTCGCATCCGAGGCAGGAGCGCCCACCGCCGGCGCGGCGCTTAGTGCCATTGCCGGCGATCGCCAGGACAAGGCCGGCGCCGTGAGCGACGGAGAGCGCCGTGCCGTCGGGCACCTCCGGCCGGCCATCCGAGCGATGCGCCAGGCGCGGCAGCGGCGCGGCGCCTGGTTCCATGGGGTCTCGGGCCAGCAGGCGCTCGACCAGCGGCGCGCTATCCGGCCTGGCGCGGCGGCCGCATGGCGCCGGTTCGAGGGCGACCCGCAGGTGGGCGCGCGGAAAGATCTCCTGCAGCCGCCGCTCGAGATAGGGGGCGAGCAGCGCCGCGTTCCAGGCAGCCGGCAGCCGCGTGCGATCCACCGCCTGCAGGCGGAGCCCCAGCCAGCGCTCGCGCAAGCTGCCATCGGCGCCGAGCAGCTCGAGGTCGTAGACGAACGTGTCGCCCTCGCGCACGCGCTCGCGAGCGGCGAGCAGCAGCGGCTCGTCGGCGGCGATGCGGGTGGTGAGGATGCTCTCGACCGCGGCCGGCAGCAGCTGGGCGTGTGGGATGCACGCCTGGATGCCGTGGATCGCGGCATCGCGTGCCGCCGGGTCGCCGAGCAGCAGCGTTGGCGGCAGGTAGTTGCCGAACCAGCGGGCGGTGCCGTCGGGGACGATCTCGGCCAGACACTCCGTGGCGCCCAGCCGGCGATAGCCGCCGAGGCGCTGGAAGCGGCCGGTCTGGAACAGGATCCCCCCATACAGGTCGCGCGGCGGGTCGAGCGCCAAGCGGCTGGCCGCCGCCCGCGCCGGCGCCACGACGGCGCCAGCCGGCGACGCCGCGGCGCCCGCGGCCGCCCCTGCCGGCGGGTCGAACCGGCAGAAGGCGCGGAAGTGATCGGCGGCGAAGCCGCTCGCACGATCGCGTACCGCGACCTCGACGCGACCCGGGCCGCGCACCAGCGCCGCGATGCGCAACGTGGTGGAGCCGCCGGGTGAGACGGCGATCGGGCGCCGCAGCTCGACCTGTTCGAAGCGTGGCAGCCCGCTGGCGCCGGTCACCGCGACGGCGGCCTGGGCCATGGCTTCCAGACCGATCACCGCCGCCAGCAGCGGCTCGCCATGGAAGACGTGGTCGGCGAGATAGGGATCGCTGTCCGCCGAGATCACCGCATCGGCGACCAGCTCGACACCCGGGTAGTGGATCCGCGGCCGCTCGAGGAACCGCAGCAGCGGCAGCTCGGCGCGCTCGATCGCCAGCGTCGGCGGGTTGCCAAAGCGGCCGGTCACCACCACCTCCCCGCGTACCGCGGGATCGGCGAGCAGGTGAAGCAGCTGCTCGACGCCGGCATCGGGAGAGATGGCCGCGATCCCCTGGCGGGTGAGGGCTTCGAGCGTGCCGAGGCGTTCGCCCATGCCCGTGCCGGACCAGACCGACCAATCGAGGACCAGGCAGCGGCAGGCAGGGTGCGACGCCGCGTGGCGGGCCAAGAGGAGGGCCAGCCACTCGTTGGCGAGCGCGTACTCGGCTTGGCCGCGCAGACCGGTGCGGGCGATGATCGAGCCGAAGCCGACGATCAGCCGCAGGCGGTCCGGCCGGCGGGCGGCGAGCGCGGCAAGCAGGTGCCTGGCGCCGGCAACCTTGGGGTCCAGCGTCTGACGCAGGCCCTCCTCGTCGAGATCGCCCAGCAGGCGCGGCGCGTTGCGGCCGGCGGCGTGCAGCAGCGCGGTGACCGGCCCCAGCGTCGCGGCGATGTGCTCGACCGCGGCCTGCACCGCCGTCTCGTCGGTCACGTCGGCGCGCAGATAGAGAGGCAACACGCCGGCGTCGGCCATGCGCGCGAGATTGGCGGCCAGCTCGGGATCGGCAAGCGGATCGGAGCGGCCAAGGATCGCCAGCCGGGCGCCGCTGGCGCGGGCAAGGGCCAGCGCGCACTCGGCGCCGATCCCCTTGCCGCCGCCGGTGACCAGCAGGACGTCCTCCGGCCCGAGACCGAGGCCGGCGCCTGGGTCGGGGCCCGAGCTGGCGGCAACCGGCTCTCCACGGCGGAGTCCCGGCGACGGCGTGGTGGCGAGCGGCAGCAGCCTCAACCGCGGCACGCGGCGCCCGCCGGCAGCGTCGTAGTGTGCCTCGACGTAGCTTCCGGCAGCATCGCCGCCGGCTCCACGCGGGCCGCCGGCCGCGACACCCCGCCTCTCCCCTACCGCCGCCACTTCCGCCGCTACCCAAGCCGCGGCCACGGCCGGGTCGACGCCGGCTGGCAGGTCTACGAGCCAGGTCGCCGCCGCGGGCAGCTCGAGGTGAACCGTGCGGGCGAAGCCGCCACCGCCACCGCCCTGCTGCAAGACCACCACGCGCCGTGCGGCGGGAGACCCGGCGGCGGCGCGAGCAGCCGCCACGAAGAGGCCGAGGTGCCCGGGCTCCCGCTCGTCGAGCTCGGCAGGCAGGCAGACGAGCAGGTCCGGATTCGGCGCGCCGGCAACACCCGGCACGGTCTCGGACTCCATGAGCGGCGGTGCATCCGGTCTCGCTGCCGCAGGAGCGAGAGCAGCCAGCGCGGCGGCAACCGCCGGGGCCAGCGGGTCACCAGGCACGGCGAAGACCTGCCAGGAGCCGGACGTGCCCGCGCCCGCCGGCGCCTCTAGACGCAGCGCCATGGCCGCCGGCCGTCGTCGCTCCGGCAACGGCTTCTCCACCAGCGCGACCGTGAACGGTCGCACCCAGGTGTCGATGCCGGCAATCGGGTCCGGTGCCGCCGCCCCTCCCGGCGCGGCATCCGGGGAGGCGCCCGGCAGGCCGCCGCCAACCTCCACGCGGAGGCGCTCGCTCAGCGCCTCGGCCACCTCCGAGATGGTGGCGGTCGCGTAAGCGGTCGGGGAGGCCGGTGGGGAGAGCCCCAGCCGCCGGCTGGCCTCGATCACCAGCTGCCCCACCGTGATCGAGTTCAGGTGCAGGTCCGAGAGCAGCCGGCTCTCGTCGCGGATCGCGGACAGCGGCAGCTCCGCCCGCGCGGCCACCAGGACGCGCAGCAGCTCCAGCGCGGTCGTGGGCGCCTCACCGGCCACCACGCTACCCTGGTCCTGGGCGACCATTCCGGCGTCGCTCGCCGGTTGCACAGGGGCGGCGTCGACCGGTGCCGGCACCGGTGCGCTCTCGCAGGGGTTGGCGAGGAAGGTCAGCGGCCGTTCGAGGTCGAAGTGCCGGTGGAAGCGATCCGCGAACAGGCATTCGAGATCGATCTCCACGCCGGCGGCGAAGAGCGCGCCGGCGGTCCCCCAGGCGCCGGCAAGCGAGGGGCCCCCGGCGTCGAGAACCATGACCGCCTCGCCCAGCGCCTCGGCAGCCATTTCCGCCAGGGCGCGGCCCGGCCCGACCTCGATCCACAGCCGAGCGTGGGGGCTCGCCGCCGCCAGCGCCGCGCTGAAGCGGACTGGCGCGGTGACCTGCTCGAGCAGCAGGGCACGCGGGTCGGCGTCAGCCGCGAGCAGCGCCCCGGTGACCGTCGAAGCGACCAGGCGGCGGGGAGGCGACCAGGAGACCGCGGCGAGCGCTCGATCGAGGTCGGCGGCAGCGGCGGCCACGAGCGGCGAATGGAAGGCGCGCGTCACCTGCAGCCGGCTGGCCGCCAGGCCCCGCGCCGCCGCGCGCTCGACCACCGCCGCCACGGCAGCGGAGGCACCGCTGACCACGGTCCGCGCCGCGCCGTTGAAGGCGGCGATGACCACCGGGCCGCCGGCCGAATCGGCACCGCCGGCCCTGGCCGCGCCGCCGGCAAGATGGGCGACGCCGGCGAGCAGCTCTTCGACCGCCGCCGCCGGGGCGCCGATGCTGGCCATGGCGCCTGGCTCCCCCTTCTCCGCCATGGCGCGGCCGCGAGCCGCCGCCAGCCGCAGGCAAGCGCCGGCATCGCAGGCATCGGCCCAGCACAGGGCCGTCAGCTCGCCAAGGCTGTGGCCGGCTGCGACGCTGGCCCTGACGCCCAGCCGCTCGAGCAGCCATTTACCGGCGAGGCTGTGGGCGACGATCGCCGGCTGCGTCACCGCCGTGTCGACCGCTCGGTCGCTCGCCCCGGATGCATCACTTCCGGCGTTGGCGGCACCGCCGGCGCTACCGGCACCGCCGGCCCTGCCAGCACCAGCCGCCACCAGCTCGCCCGCCTCGGCGTAGAGCTCCGCCAGCCCTTCGAAGCGGCGAGCGAGAGCGCCGCCCGCCGCCGCTGCTGCCGGCGCGGTGTCTCTGCACTGGGTCCAGCCATTGGCGTACGCCGGCGACCCCTGGCCGGTGAACAGCAGTCCGACCGCGGGAGGAACCTCGCCCTCCCCGAGGGCACCCAGAAAGACCCCGAGGCGCGGGTCCAGGCGGCGGACGACTCCCGACTCGATCCAGCCGGCCAGCAGCGCCGCCCGCTCCCCCAGCTCCTGCGGCGTGGCGGCCACGATCGCCGCCCGCACTCTCAGCCGCGGCGCCTCGGCCGCCGGCGGCTCGGTCGCCGGCATTTGGGCCGCTGGCGCCGCTCCAGCCGCTGCCGCGACCCCCGGTTCGCCGTCGCGCCGGGCAGCTTCCCATCGCCGATGGAGCTCGGCGGCCAGGTCGCCCAGCTCGGCGCGGGCCAGTCGCGGCGCGAGCTTTGCCAGCTGCCGCGCCCGCGCCGCCAGCGCCGCCGCGTCCGGCGCGGCGAGCACCAACAGCTCGACGTCCTGGGGGGGCGCCGCGAGGGCGCGCTCCCTCGCCGGCAGCCCGCGCCGGCCAGACTCGGCCCCTGCCACCGCAGCCGCCCCCTCCACGACCACGTGCACGTTGACACCGCCGAAGCCCATGGCGCTGACGCCCGCACGCGCCGGCCGGCCGGCCGGCCACGCCTCGGCGGCCGCCAGCGCGCGCAGCTCCCGGCTGGCCGCCGCGAGCTCGGGGTGCGGCTCCTCGCAGCCGGTGGCCGGGGGCAGCACCCGGCTCGCCACCGCCAGCGTCGCCTTGAGCAAGCCGGCAACCCCGGCCGCGGCCTTGGTATGTCCGATGTTGGCCTTGATCGAGCCGATCGCGGCCGGCGGCGGCGGCGGCACCGCCGCCGGCAGGGCCGCCCGCGCCTCGCGCAGCGACCGCGCCAGGGCCGCCAGCTCGGTGGCGTCGCCGACGGCGGTGCCGGTGCCGTGCCCTTCGAACAGCGGCACGCTGCCGATGTCGAAGCCCGCCCGCCGGTAGGCGCGAGCGAGCGCCAGGCGCTGCCCGGCGGCCTCCGGCCGGCTGATGCCGCCGTGCCCGTCGGAGGAAATCCCCCAGCCGCGGATCACGGCATGGACGCGCCTGCCCCAGGCGAGCGCCTGGCGCTCGCGCATCAGCACCACGAAGCCGCAGCCCTCGCCGGGGATGAAGCCCGCGGACCGCGCGTCGTAGACGCGCATCTCGCCGCTGGCCAGGGCGCCGGCGCGCGCAAAGCCGACCAGCTCGAAGGGGTCCAGGCTCAGGTCGACGCCGCCGGCCAGCGCCACCTCGAGGTCGCCGGCGGCCAGCGCCGTGCAGGCCTGCGCCACCGCCAGCAACGAGGAGGCGCAGGCGGCGTCGATCGTGAAGCCGCCGCCGTGCAAGTCGAAGTGGTTGCAGATCCGGCCGGCGATGGTGTTCGAGAGGGCGCCGGCCAGGCTCTCCTCGCCGGGTTCCGGAAAGGGCGCCTTGAAGCTCGCCTCGAGACGCGCCAGCAGCTCCTCTCGCCGCTCGCCCACCCAGCCCTCCTCGGCCAGGCCGGCGGCAACCACCCGGCGCACGTAGGGCCAGCGCAGACGCAGCAGCTGGGAGCGTGACATCTCCCCGGTCAGGGTATTGCCGAGCAGCACGCCGGTGGCGTCGCGCGGCAGCCCCTGGCCTTCCTCGAACCCGGCATCGGCGAGCGCCGCGGCGGCGACCTCCAGCGCCAGCCAATGCGTCAGGTCGGCGGCGCGGAAGGTGGCGCCGGCGACGCGGAAGCGCAGGCGATCGAACTCCCAGCCGGCGAGCACCGCCGCCTCGCGCAGCGGGATGCTGTCCGGATCGGCGGCGACCGGCGCCGGGGCGCCGGCGGCGCCAGCGGCACCGGATACCCCGCCGGATGCCGCGCCTGCGGGCAGGCCGCCGCCGGACCTGGCGCGGTAGTCCTCGAGCCGCAGCCGCTCGGGAGGGACCAGGCGGAACGCCTGGCGCCGCGCCATCACCGTCTCCCACAGCTCGGCCGGCGACCGCGCATCCGGATAGCGGCATCCCATGCCGACGATGGCGATTCCTTCGCTCATCCTGCTCCGGTCACCGCCACGGCCGCCAAGTCGCTCCTGGCCCTCACCGCCCGGGCCGGCCGGCGGCCCGCGGCTCCCGCGACGCCTCGCCCGGTTGCGGCCGGCCAGTGCCCTCGACCAGCCGCAGCGCCGGCGGCGCCGCGGGCGCCAGCACCGCCATCGGCGCCGGTCTGGCGGCCCCGGGCGCCGCCGCCGCGGCGGCGGTCGCCCGCAGCCGCCACGCCCCCAACCAGAGCAGCGCGCCGCGTCCCATCGCCACCAGGGTGAGAGCAAAGAACGGCGTGAACACCACGTGCGACGCGAGCAGGGCGCCGTAGACCGCCGCCACCGCCGCGCCGAAGGCGACCTGATGGCGCGCCCCGACCGGCGTCGTCGCCGGGTCGGTCACCATGTAGAAGGTGAACAGCAGCAGCGCGACCCCGGTCAGGGGCATCAGCGAAGCGCGCGGCAGGTTGCCGAACGCCCACCAGCGCGCCATCGCCTGCAGCCCGAAGCCACCCACCCAGCCGGCGATGAGCGGCAGCTTGCGGGTGAAGCGGCCGTTGAAGAAGGTGCCGGCACAGACCAGCACCGCCGGCAGCACCCAGGCGCCGGTGGCGCTCAGCTTCTCGGTGAACATGTAGGGCTGGGCGATGCCGACGTAGGAGAACGCCAGCAGCGTGACGGTGATGCCGAAGTTCGAGGGGTTCAGGAAGTGGCGGCTGCCGGCGCCCGGCGGCGCCCCCGGTGCCGGCGCGCGGAAGACGTGCTTCGAGCCGATGGCGACGACCGCGGCGAAGACGATCGGCGCCAGGCGCTCGCCGGAGTACAGCAGCATCGATACCGCCAGCCCGCTGATGTGCGCCGACAGCAAGAAATCGATCATCCCGCCAACGCTGAAGCCGCCGGCGAGGAAGCGCGGCCGGCGCCCCTGCTGCCAGGCGGCGATCAGCTCGAGCGCGATCTCCGCGGCGTAGGCCGCGGCCAGCGCCGCCAGCGGCGCCGCCCACGACTGCTCGAAGCCGAGCACCGTGTGCCCGAGCAGGTTGAGCACCGTGATGGCGAAGGCGAAGCGCCGCAGCGCCGGCAGCCGGAGGTCCTTGCCGTCCGTCATCGGCTGGTCCGGTCGCCACGGGAGACAGCGCGGAAGGAAACCGGGGAAGGGGGTGCGGGACCGCCACCCGCGCCGGCGGTCTGGTCGAGCAGGATCCGGTGCCAGCCCGGGGTCAGCCAGAAGGCGCGGCTGGCCAGCGCGCCGCCGGCCTCGCGCCAGCGCACCACCACCCGCAGCGGCGTGCCCGCCGCCATCCGCCCGAGCCCGAAGTGCAGCGTCGGCGCCCGCTTGCCGGAGTGGCCGCTGCCGCCGTCCACCTGTCCCACCAGCCGGCGCCCGTCGGGCAGGAAGACGGTGGCGGCGGCCCCCACCGCCGGCCGGCCCAGGCGGGCTCCCGGGCCGTCGCGCCCGGTGGTCACCGGCAGGCGCAGGTCGAGGCCCAGGAACGAGCCCACCCGCGGGCTGACGTTGTGGAACAGGAACGAGTCGCCCCACTGGTTGGCGACCACGAAGTCGAGCCGCCCGTCGCCGTCGACGTCGCCGACCGCGATGCCGCGGCTGATCTGGACGTCGCCGAGGCCAAGCTCGGCGGCGATGTCGAAGTACCGCCCGGAGGGAGCGCGCACGAAGAACGGATCGTGGACCTGTCCCGACAGGTCGTCGCCGGGCCGGAAGTGCGGCCAGAAGCCGGGCAGGTGCAGCAGGTCGTCGTTGCCCATCGCCAGCTCCTGCAGCTCTGGCCAGCGGTCCACCCGGCCGCGCACGAAACCGCTCGCCTGGATCGCCTCCGGCACGCCGTCGTTGTCGAAGTCGGCCAGGCGCGCGTCCCACGACCAGGCGCTGCGCGCGAGACCCAGCGGCTCGCTGCGGTCGACGTAGGGGGCGATGCCCTGGCGCATCAGCTCGGGATGGCCGGTGCTCACCCACACGAAATGGTTCTCCTCGAGCGCGAAGTCCTGGGCGATGTTGCTGACGTAGATGTCGAGCAGACCGTCGCCGTTGATGTCGGCGAAATCGACCCCCATGCCCTTGAACGAGTCGTGGCCGAGGACCTTCGACTGCGGCGTGGTCAGCGTCCGCCGGCCGTACAGCGGCACCAGCCGCGGATGGCCGGGCGTCGAACGGTTGTGCAGCAGCCGGTCGTTGCCGAAATCGTTGGCGAAATAGATCTCCGGCAGCCCGTCGCCGTCGAGGTCGGCGGCGCCGACCGCCAGCGTCCACGAGCGGTTGGTCTGCGGGTCGAAGGCGTCCGGCACGTCCACGAAATCGGCGCTCGGGTGGGCCCCGGCAGTGGCTCCCCGCCACAGCAGCAGGTGGTGGCGGCCGCCGTTCGGAGCGTGCGACATGCTCTTCTGCATCTCGACCTCGACCCCGGCATGGGCGTCGAGCAACCGCGAGCCCTCCTGGAAATAGTTGCCGGCGATCAGGTCGAGGTGGCCGTCGCCGTCCACGTCGGCGCTGGTCATGGCGTTGGTGTACCAGGGCTCCGGGCCGCCGGGCAGCAGCTCGGCCGGCACGAAGGCGGCGGCGGCGAGCACCGGCGCATCCGCCCGCCGCAGGAACAGGATCGGCGAACGCCCCCAGTAGTAGACCAGCAGGTCGGCGAGGCCGTCCTCGTTGAAGTCGCCGGGCAGGCAGCCCATCGGCGCCATGGTCGCCGGGTCGTAGGGCAGGGGCCCGGGGTCCAGGGTGAACAGCGCGAAGCGGTCGCCGCTGCCGGGCGCCGGCGCCACCATCACGCGGTCCACCCGCGGATCGACCCAGCAGAGGTCGTTGGCCAGCCCGTCGCCGTCGAGATCGGCGAGCGCCACGCCGGCGCCGACGCTCGAGATCCAGGCCTGGATGTTGCCGACGCTGGGGTTGACCTGGCGCACGGCGTGGCCGGCTCCGCCGCCGGCACCCGCCAGCGCCGCCGGCAGGCGCGGCAGCGCGAGGCGCTGGAACGCGAAGCGCTCGGCGAGCGCCGCACGTTCCGAGGGCGACAGCGTCGGCAGCCGCGCGAAGCCATAGAGCGCCAGGACCATGGCGCCAGCCGCCAGCCGCGCCGCGTGCCGGCGCCAGAAGCCGTCGCGCCGCGTCATCGTGCCGCTCCCGCCGCGGCGAATTGCCATTGGATGCGCTGCCGCCAGATCTCGAAGGCCGGCACCGCGCCGGCGGTGCCAATGCCGCCAATGCCGCCAGCACCGCCGGCATCGCCGCCACCGCCGGCAGGCCCGGCGCCCTCGGGGAAGGCACGATCGGTGACCGCCGCCACCTCCGCCATCGGCTGCCCGCAGACCACCGCGCAGGCCAGCTCCAGGTCGGGTGTCGGGTTGCCGCCCCACAGGCGCGCCTTGGCGGCGAAGGCGACGCCCTGGGCGAGCTCCGGCCGGCAAGCCCCGGCCGCCCGGCACAGCGCGGCGAGCGTGTCGCGGTCGACGCCTCCCGCGTAGGCGCAGGCGAGCCCGACACCGGACCAGAGGTCCGGCCGGCGGGCTGCCGGGAACGCCGCCACGTCGGCGGCGATCCGTCCGGGATCGGCGCCCTCCACGAACCAGAGGCTGCGCCCCAGCCCCTGGTCGAAGGCGCGCCGTGCGTAGCCGCGGAGACGGCGCGGCACCTGCTGGCCGCGGACCGCCTGCGGCCAGTGGAAGAACCCCTGGTGGAAGCCATAGCCGTCGAGCGCCAGCCAGCCCAGGATCGGGTGGAGCTCGGCGAGCAGCCGCTCGATCGGGATCGGCAGGCGCGCCAGCACCCAGCCGGCGCCGATGTGGAGGATGTAGACCTGCGCCCGCCCGGGGCCCGCGAGGAAGCGGCGCAACCGGCCGCGCCGCCAGGGCGCCACCACGTCGCGCAGCGCCAGCGCCATGCCCGCCCCCTCGTAGGAGAAGCCCCGGAAGTCGCGCGCCACCTCGGCGTCGAGGCGCGCCGCCAGCCCCGCCTCGCCGTTCGCCTCGAGCCCCAGGTAGTAGCCCCGCACGAAGCAGCGGCCAACCTCCTCCAGGCGCTCGCGCACCGCGTCGGAGTCGCAGCGGAAGCCGCGCCGGGCAAAGGAAGTCGCCTGCGGCGAGATCCCCAGCAGCCGGCGGCTCACCATCCCCATCAAGGTCGGTCCTCCCGGGCGCACACCGCTCCCATACTTCATCAAGTGCAGGCGAGGCGCCCCCCCGCGACGCCAGGGAGCCCGGCCCTGCCGCGGCACTCGAGTGGAGCAATGACTGGACGGCCACGGCGGCGCGCTTGATCCTTGGGAGGCCCTGTGTGACAATCTGTGTAGACGAAGACGATAGGAGCGCGCCGACATGCCTACCAACCTGGCCCTGGACGACGAGCTGCTTACCGAGGCGCTGCGGGTGGGTGGCCATCGCACGAAGCGTGAGACCGTCAACGAGGCCCTGAGCGAGTACATCGCCCGTCGCCAACGCCTGGCGGCGGTGCGGGCTTTCGGGACCTTCACCTTCGATCCCGCCTACGACTACAAGCGTGAGCGCCGCAGGCGTTGATCCTGCTCGACACCTCGGTGCTCTCGCTGGCGTTCCGCCGCCGGCGCCGGCCGCCGGCCGCGACGACCGGCGCCGAGCTCGAGCGGATGATCGAGCAGGATCTGCCGCTCGCGGTTCCCGGCATCGTCGTCCAGGAGCTGCTGAGCGGCCTGCGCGAGACCTCCGAGGTCGCACGCCTGCAGGCTGCCGTCCAGGGCTTCCCGGTGATCGCCGCCACCGTCGGCGATCACCTCGCGGCGGCGAAAATCGCCAATTCCTGCCGCGCCAAGGGCATCGCCACGTCCACCATAGATTGCTTGATCGCGGCCCAGGCGATCGGTTCAGGAGCCCACCTGTTCACTCTCGATGAGGATTTCGTGCGCATCGCCACCTGCTGCGACCTCGAGCTGTGGTCCCCGCCCCGCACGGCTCCATAGGCGAGCTCCTGGGACAGCTGACACCTCTGCTCAGGTCAGATGGCTGCTGACTGCACCGGTCCCGAGGGCGTGGCGCCCCAGCGGTGGGGTCAGGGGCCTCGCCCCGCCTCGATGCGCAGGCGCAGGTGGCCGTACCGCGCCAGGTAACGGATGCCGACGATCGCGGCGCCAGCGCCCGCGGCGGCGCCGACACCCAGCGCCCAGCGCGGGCCGCAGCGATCGGCGACCCAGCCGACGATGGGCGCGCCGATGAGCGTGCCGCCCAGGGCGATGGCGAGGAAGATCGCCATCACCCGGCCGCGCATGGCGGTTGCGGTCGCCAGCTGCACCGCGCCGTTCGCGGTGGTGGTGAAGGTCTGCGCCGACGCGCCGACGATGCCGAGAGCGACCGCAAAGAGTACGTAGTTGGGCATCATCGCGGCGAGCGCCAGCCCGAGCCCGAACAGCGCGGCGCCCCCGATCAGGATGGCGAGGCGCGGCCGCGCTCGCCTGGCGGCGAGGAGGGCGCCCGCGACCGATCCGACCGCCATGATCGAGGTCAGGAACCCGTATTGGCCCGCTCCGGCGTGAAAAACGGTCACCGCCATGGTGGCGATGAAGATCGGGAAGTTGAGCCCGAAAGTGCCGATCAGGAACAGCATGAGCAGGACGGCTCGGATGTCGGACCGCGCCCAGGCATAGCGAAAGCCCTCGGCGAGGCTGCCGCGGGTGCGGAGGGCTCTATCCCTCCGCTGCAGCTCGCCGACGCGCAGCAGACCCAGCGCACAGAGCACGGCGCCGAAGGACGCGGCGTTGATCACGAACGCCCAACCGGAGCCCACCGCCGCGATGAGCACGCCGGCGATGGCTGGACCGATCATCCGCGCCACGTTGAACGACGTGGAATTCAGCGCCACCGCGTTCGCCAGATCCGCTTCGACCACCAGCTCCGAGACGAAGGTCTGGCGCGCCGGCGCGTCGAACGCGGTGACGCATCCGAGCAGGAACGCAAACAGGTACACGTGCCATAGCTGGACGCGCCCCGCGACCGTAAGGACCCCCAGTCCCAAGGCCAGGGCTCCCATTGCCGCCTGGGTGGCGAACAGGAGCTTGCGCCGGTCGAGACGATCGGCCGCCAGACCGGTCAGGGGCAGCAGCAGGACCTGGGGACCGAACTGGAGGGCCATGACCACGCCGACGGCAGTTGCCCGGTTGCGGGTCAGCTGGGTCAGGACGAGCCAGTCCTGGGCAGTGCGTTGCATCCACGTGCCCACGTTGGACACGATCGCCCCGCCGGCCCAGACCCGGTAGTTGAAGGCGTGCAGCGAACGGAACGTGCCCCTCACCGGCGGAGCTTATCGAGGGTTGGCCATGGGCGTGGGCGTGCCGCCAAGCGATCGCGACAAAATAGGGATGGTAGGTATGCTCCGCTGCCCAAGAAAGGCCTTTCTTGACTTCTTCTTAAAAGCGAGTGACGATAGGAACATTCTAGAAGCACTTGAGCTGTGGAGACGAGCACCGGCTCGAGTTGGCTCAGCCGACGGGTAGCCGTTCCGCGACGGACGTAACGCGATCGCGGCCGGCACCGCCTCTGACCCCAGTAGAGGACCTTTTCGCCAGGAGGTCGCGCAATCATGGCCAGCGACGACGTCATCTTCCAGCCGCTCCACTTCAGGAACCTGACGGTCAAGAACCGTCTCTTCCGGTCGAGCATCTCGGGCCGCTGGGACAACTACGACGGTTCGGGCAACCAGGCGCGGATCAACTGGGAGGAGAAGTTCGCGCGCGGCGGGATCGGCGCCATCATCTCGTCGTTCGTGCCGGTCCACCGCCGCGGGCGCATCCTGCCCAACTACGCGATGATCGACAACGACGACAAGATCCCCTTCTGGCGCAAGCTCGGCGAGAAGGTCCACGAGTACGACTGCAAGTTCATCATGCAGCTCAGCCACTCGGGCCGGCAGCGCGACGTGCCCGGGGTCGAGAACCTGATGAACAAGGGGCTGTCGTCGACGAGCAAGAACGACAGCTTCCACGGGCTGCTCTGCCAGGCCGCCACGCCCGCGGACATCCAGGACCTGATCGACTATTTCGCCCAGGGCGCGCGCCGGGCGCGCGCGGCGGGGCTCGACGGGGTCGAGCTGCATGCCTCGCACGGCTACCTCTTCACGCAGTTCCTGAGCTCGGGCATCAACGACCGCACCGACGACTACGGCGGGCCGTTGCGCAACCGCTACCGCTTCCTGCACGAGGTGATCCTCGCCATCCGCAAGGAGGTGGGAGACGACTTCCACCTGCAAGTCAAGATGAACGCGATCGATCTCGGCAACGCGCTCTACCCGTGGGAGAAGAAGGGCAACACCGCCGAGGAGTACCTCCAGGTCTGCCAGTGGATAGAGGAAGACGGCGCCGACGGGCTGCACATCTCGGCGGGCAGCACCTTCCCGCACCCGCTCGTGCCGCCGGGCGCCTTCCCCCCGGACGAGCTCAACTGGTGGTACGGCGGGATGTCGTCGAGCGGTGTGCGCGGCTTCTTCCCCAACTACACGCTGTTCCATTACAAGTGGCTGCGCCCGCTCTTCCTGCTGCTGTGGAATCGCACCAAGAAGCAGTTCCCGGTGGAAGGGGTGAGCATGCAGTACTGCAAGGCGATCAAGCAGCAGGCGGGGATCCCGGTGCTCAACACCGGCGGTTTCCAGAACGGCGCGCTGATCCGCCGCGGCATCCGCGAGGGCTACTTCGACGGCGTCGCCATGGCGCGGCCGCTGATCGCCAACAACGATTTGCCGCACGTCCTGGCGTCGGGCCGCGACCTGCCGGAGCGCCCCTGCTCGTTCTGCAACCGCTGCCTGGTCAACGCCATCGCCAACCCGCTGGGCTGCTACGACGAGCGGCGCTACAACACGCGCGACGAGATGATCGACGAGGTCATGTCGGTCTTCCAGCCGCCGCCCTTCCCGTGAGGTGATGACGATGAGCGAAACGCGGACCGCCACCGGCGAGGGCGTGCTCGTCGACGAGGTGCGGGAGAGCCCGGTGGACAAGTACCTCGAGCGCCACCGCCGGCGAGTACTGCTGGTGGTCGGGCTGATCGTCCTGGTGCTGGTCGTCTGGGCCCTGGCAACCCGCAAGCCGGGCGGACGGCGGCACCACGGCGGAGCATCCGGCTACGCCGGCTGGTCCGGCGGCGGCGTGCACCGGGAGGTCTCACGGATAGGCGGAGGCGCCGCCGCTTGAGGCGTGCGTGGACTCAGGAGAGCTTCGTCGCGGCGCTCGGCGACGGCGGCAAGCGCGCCCTGATCGAATTCATCAAGACCTTCTGACCGGCAAGGAGTCACGAGATGGCCACCCGTCCCAGATGGAAGAGGATCATCGTGACCGTAGTGGTGCTCGCCCTGCTGCTGGCCATCTGGTGCTGGTGGCGCGGCCGGCCGGCGCAGGACGAGGCCATGGCGGCCGGCCTCGGCACCTCCTACTTCCACCAGGACCCGCACGAGGCCGACTACTTCCACGACATGGACGGCGGCGCCGCCGAGGTCCGCTACGACCAGTCCGAGGTCCGCGGACGGAACACCTGGATGGTGTGGACCGGCGGCAACGAGGCTTTCTGGGACTACCTGGCAAACAACAGCTTCGGCACCTTCGACATGCTGAAGACGATCTCGTCCTACCCCTGCTCGCCGGACCAGGAGCAGCGCGCCAAGCAGGCCGAGGAGGAGCTCGCGGGCCACGCCGCACGCGCCGATAGCGGCTACGAGCACCTGCAGGGCGCCTACGGCGAGCACGGCTACGCGACGCCGCCGGGCAGCGACGACGAGGGCGACCAGCCGGCCGCTGCCGGGGCCGCGACCGCCGCCGGGGCCGCGACCGGAACCGGGGCCGCGACCGGAGCCGGAGCCGCGACCGGAGCCGGAGCCGCGACCGGAGCCGGCGCCCAGCCCTGGAAGCCCCAGCCGGGCAAGGCCCCCTACCGTTACTACAACCGCGCCACGCGCTTCGACTGGACGGGTCTCATCAACGAGCCCGGCTTCGCCCAGCCCACCGCTCCCGACGCGTTCGGCCTCTGCCTGGACCGCAACGCCGGCTCGCAGGATCCCTTCGAGCCCAAGGTCTACGGCCACCCCTCGGGCGTGCTCGGCCTGCGTCTCTATCCCAATCCGGCCTTCAAGGGAGAGGCGAAGGCGAAGTGGATGGAGGCGATGAAGCGCGACGCCTTCTACCTCGATTCGCACTACTACAGCGACCGCAAGCTGGTCCGGCCGTACCGCGTGGGCATGGCCTGCTCGTTCTGCCACGTCAGCCCGCATCCGCTGCATCCGCCCGCCGATCCCGAGAACCCCAAGTTCAGCGAGCTGTCGGGCACCATCGGCGCGCAGTACTTCTGGTTCGGCCGGATCTTCGGCGCCAACGTCAAGCCTGACAACTTCGTCTGGGACTTCCTCGCCAGCCAGCGCCCGGGCGCGGTGGACACCTCCTTCATCCCGTCCGACAACCTCGACAATCCGCGCGCCATGAACGGGATCTTCAATCTGGCGGCGCGGCTCGACAACGGCAAACACCTCGCCACCGAGACCTCGACCGGCGGCGCCCTGCGGCTGCCGGAGGTCGCCACCTGGAAGCCGTCGTACACCTTCGGCGTGCCCCACATCCTGTGGGACGGTTCCGACTCGGTGGGCGTCGACGCCGCGCTCACCCGCGTCTACATCAACATCGGCGAGTATCACCAGGAGTGGATCCGGCACATCAGCCCGATCGTCGGCCTCGGTAAGCAGTCGCCGATCACCGTCGAGGCGCTGCAGGAGAACTCCACCTACTGGAACTCCACCCAGCAACGTGCCGGCGATCTCGCCCACTACCTGATCAAGGCCGGCTACCCCATGCACCTGGCCGCCGCTCCGGGCGGCGCGGCCTACCTCAAGGCCGATCCGCCGACCCTGGACCGGGGCAGGGTGGTTTTCGCCGAGACCTGCGCCCGCTGCCATTCGAGCAAGCTGCCGCCGCAGCCGGCGCCGGCGGGCGGGGCGCCCAGGCTCGGCGACCCGGGCTGCATCGGCGGGCGCTACGGCGAGTGCTTCGACGCCTACTGGAAATGGACCGAGACGCCGCAGTTCAAGGCGGCGATGACCGAGATCGCCAAGGCGCCGGACTTCCTCGACGGCAACTACCTCTCGACCGACGCCCGCATCCCGGTCACCCTGCTCAAGACCGAGATCTGCAGCTCGATGGCGAGCAACGCCATCGCCGGGCACGTCTGGGACAACTTCTCCTCGCAGAGCTACAAGGACCTGCCGGCGTTGGGCAAGGTCGAGCTCTATGAGCCGATCGAAAAAAAGACCGTTTCGTGGGACCTCCCCGGCGGCGGCCGCGGCTACCAGCGGGTGCCGTCGCTGATCTCGGTGTGGGCCACCGCCCCCTACCTGCACAACAATGAGCTCGGCAAGTTCACCGGCGATCCGTCGATCGCCGGCCGGATGCAGGCGTTCGACGACGCCATCCACCAGCTGCTGTGGCCCGATCGGCGCAAACCCTTCTGGCACGCGACCCGCCAGAAGACCTACGTGACGGTCGAGACCTCGGCGCTGCCCTGGATCCTGGACGCGGGAGCCCGCCTCGTCGGCCTGGTCAAGGACGGCGAGATCAACATCGGCCCCATCCCCCAGGGCACGCCGATCAACCTGATCGCCAACATCAACGCCGGCCAGAACGACCCCCAGGTCGGCGTCTGGACGATGCTGCGCAGCCTGAAGCGGGTCAAGGATGGGCTGGTCGAGGTGCAGGGCAAGAGCGATAGCGAGGCCACCGAGCGGTTGAAGCAGCTGATACCGGACCTGCTCGCCCTCTCCACCTGCCCCGACTTCGTCGTCAACCGCGGGCACGAGTTCGGCGCCCAGCTGAGCGATCAGGACAAGGAAGCGCTGATCGAGTACTTGAAGACTCTTTGAGGACCGCACCGGCATGGCGAGCAGCGGCAGCTGGGAATACATCGTCGTGGGCTCGGGCCCCGGCGGCGGCCCGGTGGCGGCCAACCTGGCGCGCGCCGGCCACCGCGTGCTGCTGCTCGAGGCCGGCGGCGACTTCCAGAGCCTGACCTACGAGGTGCCGGCCTTCCATCCCGCGGCGTCGGAGGAGGAGTACCAGTCGTGGCAGTTCTTCGTGCGCCACTACGCCGACGAGGTCCAGCAGGCGCGCGACAGCAAGTACACCCCGGCGCGGCGCGGCGTCTTCTATCCGCGCTCCGGCACCCTCGGCGGCTGCACCGCCCACAACGCGATGATCCTCGACTATCCCAGCAACAGCGATTGGGAATCGATCGTCGAGCTGACCGGCGACGAGTCGTGGAGCCCCCGCCGCATGCGCCGCTACTTCCAGCGGCTGGAGCGCTGCCGCTACCGCACCATCCAGCGCATCCTGCAGGCGATCCTGCACTGGAACCCGAGCCGCCACGGCTTTTCAGGTTGGCTGCCGACCGCCGAGGCGGACCCCTTCCTGATCGGTTCGGACCGCCAGTTGAAGCGGATCGTGATCGATTCGGCGCTCAAGGAGCTCTACGGCTCGGGAGCGCGGGCGACCCTGCTGCGCTTCTTCAACCGCATCGTCGCCGGCCTGCCGACCTCGATGGATCCCAACGACTGGCGGCTGGTGAGGAGGAACGCCGAGGGCCTGCGCTTCACGCCGATGACCGTCGACCGCGGCCGGCGCGCCGGCACCCGCGAGCTGCTGCTCGAGACGCGGCGCCGGTTTCCGGAGAACCTCGAGATCCGGCTCGGCGCGCTCGCCACGCGCGTGCTGCTCGACGGCGGCAGGCGCGCCGTGGGCGTCGAGTACCTGCAGGGCGATCACCTCTACAGCGCCGACCCGCTCTACGACCCCGCGCAGGCGGGTACCGTGCACCAGGCGCTGGCCTCGCGCGAGGTGATCCTGGCCGGCGGCGCCTTCAACTCGCCGCAGCTGCTGCAGCTCTCCGGCATCGGCCCGCCCGAGCTGCTCGCCGAGCACGGCATCCCGGTGCAGGTGCCGCTGCCGGGGGTGGGCATGAACCTCCAGGACCGCTACGAGGCGGGGGTCGTGCTGCGCATGAAGGATCCCTTCCGGCTGCTGGCCGGGGCCACGCTGCGCGCGCCGCAGCCGGGCGAGGAGCTGGACCCGCAGTTCCGCGACTGGCAGCAGGGCAAGGGCGTCTACACGACCAACGGCGTCGTGCTGTCGATCATCAAGCGGTCGCTGCCGGCCCTCACGGTGCCCGACCTCTGGATCTTCGGCCTGGTGACCAACTTCCGCGGCTACTACCCCGGGTACTCGCAGGCGGTCGAGAAGGCGCACGACTACTTCACCTGGGCGATCCTCAAGGCGCACACCAAGAACTCCGCCGGCCGCGTCGCCATCCGCTCGCGCGATCCGCGCCTCATGCCCGACGTCGACTTCCACTACTTCAAGGAAGGCAACGACAAGCAGGGCGAGGACCTCGCCGCCGTGGTCAGGGGCATCGAGTTCGTGCGCGCCGTCGCCCGCAACTACAGCGACTGCATCGAGTCGGAAGAGGTCCCCGGCAAGCAGTACGACACCCCGGAGAAGCTCCGCCAGTGGGTGCAGGACGAGGCCTGGGGGCATCACGCCTCCTGCACCTGCCAGATCGGGCCGCGCTCCGATCCGCGCTCGGTCGTCGACAGCAACTTCCGCGTCTACGGCACGCAAGGCCTGCGGGTCGTCGACGCGTCGGTCTTTCCGCGGATCCCGGGGATGTTCGTGGTGTCGGCCATCTACATGATCGCGGAGAAGGCGAGCGCCGTGATCCTCGCCGATGCCGCAAACACCGCAAACACCGCAAACGCCGCCAAAGGCGCCTACGGCGCCCATGCCGCCAGCCGTGCCGGCGGCCAGGGGTGAACGACAGATGAGCATGAATGAGACCCACACCAAGACGTCCGAAGGCGTCATCGAAGACGTGGTGCGCGAGAGCCCGGTCGACCGCTATCTCGAACGGCGCCGCCGGCGCGTCCTGTGGCTGCTGGTGCTGATCGTGATCGCCGTCGCCCTCGCCTGGCTGCTGCGCCGCTTCACCCGCGACTGCCCGGTCGACTACCGCTCCGACGTCGATCACTTCAAGTACGGCTCGATCGGCGCCGAACCGGGCGGCTCGCCCCTCGAGACGATCGGCGGCCTGGTGCCGCCGTATCCTATCTTCCTGGCGCTGCCGCGCATCTGCCCCGACCAGCTCCCCGGCGGCTACGCCTCGCTCGGGTTCATCTTCGAGAAGGGGCACGACCTGCCGATCGGCGTCTCGCGGCGCTTCCGGCTCGGCTTCGACCAGGTGGGGCTCAACTGCGCGGTGTGCCATACCGGGACCGTGCGCGAGAGCTCGTACGGCGCGCGCCACGTCATCCCCGGCATGCCCTCGCACCAGCTCGATCTGCAGAACTTCATCCGCTTCCTCTTCAGCTGCATGCTCGACCCGCGCTTCACCCCGGACAACGTGCTCGGAGCGATCGAGCGGCAGGGCATCCACCTCTCCGCCTTCGACCGCCTGGCCTACCGCGTGGCGGTGATCCCGCAGGCGCGCGCCACGACGCTCGCCCTGCAGCAGAAGATCGCCCGCCTGATGGGCACCGAGGTCACCGAGTGGGGGCGCGGCCGGGTGGACACCTTCAATCCTTACAAGGGGCTGCAGTTCAACTGGCAGCTCGAGCGGCTGCCGCGCGCCGAGCTCCAGGGAGCCTCGGACTACCCGGCGCTGTGGAACCAGAAGCCGCGCGACGGCATGTGGCTGCACTGGGACGGCAACAACGATTCGGTCGACGAGCGCAACCTCTCCGCCGCCCTGGGCGCCGGGGTCACCCCGGCGACGGTCGATCACGCGCGGCTGGCGCGAGTGCGCAACTGGATCTGGACGCTGCCGCCGCCGCCCTATCCGTTCGCCGTCGACCGGGCGCTGGCGGACCGCGGCCAGGCGCTCTACGACCAGCACTGCCGCGACTGCCACGCCGATCACCAGTTCAGGAGCGGCATCGTGACCGGCTCGCGAGTCGGCAAGGTGGTCGAGGACCTGGCCGAGATCGGCACCGATCCCTCCCGCCTCAACTCCTATACCGAGGAGTTCGCGGCCAATCAGTACACCCTCTATCCCAATTCGCAGTACAGCTTCCGCCACTTCCGGAAGACCGGCGGTTACGCCAACCAGCCGCTCGACGGCATCTGGGCGCGCGCTCCCTACCTGCACAACGGCTCGGTGCCGACGCTGCGCGACCTGCTGGAGCCGCCGGCGGCGCGGCCGCGGGTGTTCTATCGCGGCTACGACGTCTACGATCCGAAAAACCTCGGCTTCGTGTCGAGCGTCGCCGCGGAGAACGGCACCGCGTTCAGCCGCTACGACACCGCGCTGCCGGGCAATCACAACAGCGGCCACCTCTATGGCACGAAGCTCTCGCCGGCGGAAAAGGATGCAATCGTCGAGTACCTGAAGACGTTCTAAAGCCCGCGGCCGGAGCCGGCAGCAACGCGGCAAGGAGGAGCGAAGGGCATGGACAGAAACCGCAGGGCCAGACGGGTCTGGATCCTGATCCTCGTCATCGTCGTGCTGGCCGCGGCGGCAGGGCTCGCCTGGTGGAAGCTCTTCCGCGAGGTGCCGCAGCAGCTGGCCGACGGCTCGGTCGAGGAGCAGTTCAAGTACGGCTCGATCGGCGCCGAGGACGATCAGGGCATTCCGTTCTGGATCTGGCTGCTGATGCCGAAGCTGTTCCCCGAGTACCTGCCGCGGCCCGGCGGCTATGCCGCGCTCGGCTTCCTCTGGGAGCGCGGCCACGAGACGCCGATCGGCTTCTCGACCAAGACCATCGGTTTCGCGCGGGTGGCGATCAACTGTGCCTTCTGCCACACCGCGGCGGTGCGCCGCGCCGGCGAGCCGACGCCCCGCTACTACCTGGGCGGGCCGATGCACACCGCCGACATCCTCGCCTACGAGCGCTTCCTCTTCGCCTGCGCGAGCGATCCCCGCTTCAACGGCGACAGCTTCGTCAAGGCGATCGATCAGGTCTACAAGCTGCCGGAGATCGACCGCCTGCTCTATCGCTATATCCTGGTGCCGCAGACGCGCAAGGCGCTGCTCGAGCAGAAGCGGCAGTTCGCCTGGACGCTCAGCCGCCCCGCCTGGGGCCGCGGCCGCATCGATCCCTTCAACCCGGTCAAGGTGGCGACGCTGGGCCAGGGCGTCGGCGACACGATCGGCAACTCCGACATGGAGCCGATCTGGAACCTCGGGCCGCGCGTCGAGCACGCCATGGCGTTCCATTGGGATGGCCTCAACACCGACCTCGACGAGGTGTTCCACAGCTCGGCGCTGGGCGACGGCGCGACGCCGAAGTCGCTGCCGCTGGCCGCGCTGGCGCGGCTCAAGGGCTGGCTGATGCAGGTCAAGCCGCCCCGGTTCCAGAGCCTCTTCCCGGTCGATCCGGCGCTGGCCGCGGCCGGCCAGCCGATCTACCGCCAGCGCTGCGCCGGCTGCCACGACTTCGACGGCGCGCAGACCGGCAAGGTGCTGCCGCTGACCGACGAGGCCTGGGGGCTGCGCCAGTTCCCGGCCGCCCACCGGCCGCTGTCGACCGATCCGTCGCGCGCCCAGATGTGGCGGCCGAGCGACGCCGCGGCCTACAACGATTACGCCAAGGGATACCCGTGGTCGTTCAGCCACTTCCGCTCGACCGGCGGCTACCTCAACGTGCCGCTCGACGGCGTCTGGATCCGGGCGCCCTACCTGCACAACGGCTCGGTGCCGAGCCTGGCCGACCTGCTCGAGCCGCCCGAGCGGCGCGTCAAGGTGTTCTATCGCGGCTCCGACGTCTACGACCCGGCGCGCATGGGTTTCGTCGCCGGCGGCCCCGAGGTCGAGGCCAAGGGCTTCCGTTTCGACACCGCGCAGCCGGGCAACAGCAACCAGGGGCATCTGTGGGGCACCGACCTGGCGCCGGCCGAGAAGCGGGCGCTGATCGAGTATCTGAAAACCCTGTGATAGCCGCGGCGGCAGCGCTCCGCCGGGAGGTCCGCGCATGAACAAGCAAGCCATCTGGTTCCGCCGCGCCGTGTGGCTCGGGATCCTTGCCGACTGGTTGCTCGCCATCCCGGTCATCTTCGCGCCGGAGCAGGTGCTCCGCCTGCTCGGCTTCCGGCCCACCGGCGACCCCACCTGGACGGCCTTCGCCGGCCTGCTGGTGGTGCTGCTGTCGCTGCTCTACATCCCGGGAGCGGGCCAGCCCTACCGCAACCGGTTCAACGCCTGGCTCGCGGTCTTCGCGCGGCCGCCGGGGGTGCTCTTCTTCCTCGTCCTCTATCCCGGCAACTACGCGGCGTTCGGCATCCTGGACGGGGTCCTGTTCCTGATCCAGTTCCCGCTGCTGCTCGCGGCGCTCAAGGCGCCGCCGCCGCCCGAGCCGGCCGGCACGACGGCGCCCCAGGCGCCGCCCAGCGATCATTCGGCGGTCTGGCTCAAGCGCACCATCTGGCTCGGCATCCTGGCCGACTGGCTGCTGGGCATCCCGGCGATCTTTGCGCCGACCCGGCTGCTCGCCCTGGTCGGCTTCCGGCCGACCGGCGATCCGGTGTGGACGGCGTTCGCGGCGCTCATCCTGGTGCTCCTCGGGGTCGCCTACATCCCCGGCGGCACCTGGCCGTACCGCTACCGCTCGACCGCCTGGCTGGCGGTCTTCGCGCGGCCACCCGGGGTGATCTTCTTCTTCCTGCTGCGGCCCGGCTTCTATCCCCAGTGCGGCCTCATGGACGGCTTCCTGTTCCTCCTCCAGTTCCCGTTCCTGCTCCGGGCCATGCAGCTCATCCCGGAGCGGCGCTTCTGGGATACCCAGGTCTTCGACTACCACGGCGCGACCTACCGCGAGGTCAAGGAGGCGGCCTTCGGCGGCCCCTACCCGGAGCTGCCCAAGCAAAAGGGGGTCGGCCCCGGCACCTTCTTGCAATTCTTCGCCGACTCGGCGCGCAACCTCTACGACAAGCGTGACATCCGCCCGCACTACGACAAGCTGATCCATTCGCACGGCGTCTGCTACGCCGGCCGCTGGCAGATCGATCAGGATTCGCCCTACAGCGGCTATTTCGCCCGCGGCGCGGAGGGCCTGCTCATCGTCCGCATCTCGGTCGCCGGTCCGTTCATCCACCAGGGCAGCCGCCGCTCCGTGGGGATCGCCGGCAAGATCTTTCCGACCCTCGACCCGGAGGCGCGGGTGTGGCCGGCGAACTTCGTCACCGTCAGCCACCTGAGCGGCTCGAAGGCGCGCGCGGTCCTCGACATCGTGCCCACCAACTACCCGACGGTCGGCGCCGATCCGGCCGCCAACCTGATCAATCGGGTGATCTTCCGCGTCATGGACACGCGGCCCGGCTACCGGCAGCTCTTCCCGATCTCGACGCTGGGGGTCGAGCCGGGCGGTCCGGTCGCCACTCCCGACCTGATGCAGCTCAAGGTCGCCGGCGGCACGCCGCGCGTGGACGCGAAGGATTTCCGCGACGAGATCCGCCTCGCACACTACCCCGGCGGCCGGCTGGTCTACGACGTCGAGGTCAAGAACTTCGCCGACACCGCCTGGCAGCGGCTGGGCTCGCTCACCCTGAGCGAGGACACCGTCTCCGAGGGGAGCGACAAGCGGCTCCACTTCTGGATCCCGCGCGACATCCCCAACGTGCCGCAGACGGGCGCCAACCCGGCGCCGGGAAAGACCTGGTAGGGCCATGCCCGAGCGCTTCGACGCCATCGTCGTGGGGACCGGGTTCGGCGGCGCGGTCAGCGCCTGCCGCCTCGCCGAGACGGGGGCGAAGGTGCTGGTGCTCGAGCGCGGGCGCCGCTGGACGAAGGAGACCTACCCGCGGCGGCTCGAGGATCCCTGGCTCTACGATCCGCACCATCCGGAGAAGCTCAACGGCTGGCTCGACCTGCGTTTTTTCGGCGCCATGGGCGGCATGGCGGTGGCGCAGGGGGCCGGTGTCGGCGGCGGCTCGAACTGCTACTCGAGCGTGGTGCTGGAGGCCGACCCCGACCGTTTCGCGAGCGGTTGGCCGCCGGAGCTCACCTTCGCCGAGCTCGGGCCGTATTACGAGAGGATCCAGCGGATGCTGGCGGTGGGGCCGATCCCGCCGGGGCAGCGCACCTACCGCTTCCAGCTGTTGCAGCGCGCCGCCGCCGCGCTCGGCTGGGCCGACCGGGTCGAGAGCGTGCCGCTCGCCGTCTCCTTCGACCCCGCCTACAGCTACGACCTGCCCGACCCCATCGATGCCAAGCATTCGAAGCCGTTCACCAACGCGCAGGGGATGGCGCAGGGCACCTGCGTGCACCTCGGCAACTGCGACATCGGGTGCGACGTGCGCGCCAAGAACACCCTGGATCTCAACTACATCGCCGCGGCGGAGCGGCACGGCGCGGAGGTGCGGCCGCTGCACCTGGTGCGCTGGGTGGAGCCGGCGGGCGCGGCCGGCGCCGGCTACCGCGTGGTGTGGGACGAGGTGCGCGGCGACGGCCTGGTGCGGGGGGCGGCCGAGGCGGCGCGCGTGGTGCTCGGGGCGGGCTCACTGGGAACCACCGAGCTCCTGCTGCGCTGCCGCGACGAGGTGCGCAGCCTCCCCCAGGTCTCGCAGCAGCTGGGCGAGCGCTGGAGCGCCAACGCCAATTTCCTGGCGCCGTCGCCCTATCCCAAGCAGGTCAAGGTCGAGCAGGGGATCGGACCGACGATCTCCTCCGGCCTGAACCTCATGGACGGCACCGTCGCCGGGCAGCGCTTCTACGTCCAGGACGACGGCTTTCCGAACCTGCTGCTCAACACCCTCAACGCTCGCGGCGCCTCGGCCGGCCTGCTGGGCTGGCTGCTCAAGCGCCACCTGCGCCGCGGCCTGGACGAGGAGAATCCCACCCGGCAGGTGATGGTCTGGCTGGGCGAGGGGATCGACGGCGCCGACGGGCGCCTGTACCTGGGGCGGCGCCGCCTGGCGCCATGGCAGCGCGAGCTCAAGCTGGATTGGCAGCTCGCCCGCTCGCGGGCGGTGATCGACGCCATCGTGGCCACCCACCAGCGCCTGGCGGCGGTCGACGGCGGCCGCTACGAGGTGCCGCTCTGGTGGCGCTATCTCAAGAGCCTGGTGACGGTGCATCCGCTGGGCGGCTGCGCCATGGGCCGGAGCCGCGACGACGGGGTCGTCGACCACCGCGGCGAGGTGTTCGGCTATCCGAACCTGTTCGTGGCCGACGGCTCGCTGCTGCCGGTGCCGACCGGGCGCAACCCGTCGCTGACCATCGGGGCGCTGGCCGAACGGGTGGCGGCGCTCATGGCTGACGGCTCGGCGCGCTGACCGCGGCGGGCGCTCGAGGGGTTCTAGCGGGCGCTCTGGGCGCTCTGGAAGGAGGAGGAAGCCATGGACGCCCGTCGCGCGGCAGCGGCACCAACGGCAACACCGGCACCGGCGGCGGCAGCGAAAGACGAGGCTCTGCCGCTGTGGCGGGTGCTCGCCGAGGAGCTGGCGCACCTGCGGCCCGCCCGCGCCGCGGGCGGCGCCCCTCAGCCCACTGCGGGCGGCGCCCCTCAGCCCGCCGCCGCGGGCGGCGCCCCGCCGCACGCCACACCCGGCAGCGGCGCCCCCGCGGACGCCGTCACCACGCCCGCCGCGGACCGCGTCCCCGATGCGCATGCTGCCGCGGCGGCGGCCGCCGGCTCCGAGCAGCTCGCCGCGCACTTCCGGCGCGTCCACGGGCTCGCCACGCCGCTCTCCGCGCTCTGCTTTTCGGGCGGCGGTATCCGCAGCGCGACCTTCAACCTGGGCGTGATCCAGGGTCTTGCCAAGCTCGGCCTGCTGGAGAAGTTCGACTACCTGTCGAGCGTGTCGGGGGGCGGCTACATCGCGGGATGGCTCGCCCGCTGGGTGTACTCCCGGCGGGAGTCGGGAGGCCTCGAGGCGGTGGTGCAGGCGCTCGCCGCGCCAGCGCCGCGCGATCCGCAGGCGCCCGAGGCGCCCGAGGTCACCTATCTGCGCCGCTTCAGCAACTATCTCACCCCGCGCCTCGGGCTGCTCTCGGCCGACACCTGGACGCTGATCGCCATCGGTCTGCGCAACGTCCTGCTCAACTGGCTGGTGCTCCTGCCGCTGCTGGCGGCGCCGCTGGTCATCCCGCTGCTCGCCGTCGCCAGGTGGACGGCCGCCGGGCCGGCCGCCGCCGGTGCGGGGCAGGACACGGGCCTGCTCATCGCGGCGTGCGTCCTCGAGACCGTCGGGATCTTCTCCCTGAGCTGGCTGCGCAACGCCGGGGCGATGGGCGGGGCGCGCCCGCCGTACCTGCGGTTCGGCCTGCTGCCGCGCCTCGCCGCCCTGCCGCTGCTGCTGCTCGGCATCGACCGCCATTTCATGTCCGCGGCGGCGGCCGATCCGAGCTGGAGCGATCTGTTCGTCCCGAGCCTGGTATGGGCGGTCGGGCTGCCGCTGCTCGCCCTCTGGGCTTCGGGGCCGCTGCTCGGCAGGAAGCTCTCGGCGCTGCTGTGGGACACCGTCTCGCTGATCGTCGCGGGAGCCATCTCGGCGGTCATCCTGGCGGCGGTCGTCGCCGGCTGGGCGCCGGCCCTGGTGCGCAGCCCCTGTCCGCTCTATCCCATCCTGGGGGCCGGTCTCATCATCGGGCCGATGCTCCTGGGACGAACGCTCTTCGTCGCCATCTCGAGCATCGCCGAGCACTGGCAGAGCGTGGAGTTCGGCGACGCGGACCGCGAGTGGTGGTCGCGCTGGTCGGCCTGGGAGCTGATCGTGATGGTCGTCTGGATCGGCGGCAGCGCGCTGGTGCTCTTCGCGCCGACCCTGCTCGCCACCGTCCAGGCCCTGGTCGCGGCCATGGTGTCGGCCGGCGGCCTCGGCACGCTGGTCGCCGCGATGGGCAGCAGCGGGGCGACGCCGGCCAGCAAGGACGTCAAGGGCGGCGGCGGCGGCCGGCTGACGTCGCTCCTGTCGGCGATCGCCGTGCCGCTCTTCGTCGTCGCGGTGGCGCTCTGCCTGGCGCTCGGCGTCCAGCACCTGCTCGCCCGCATCGACCCGGCGCCCGGCCGGCCGTGGCCGCCGCCGCCGGCCGCCGGGAGCCACTTCGTCCCGCCCTACGCCGGGCGCGGCGCGGTGGAGCTGGCGGCGATCGCCGCGCTGGCCGCGCTTGGCGCGCTCGCCGGCTACCCGGTGAACGTCAACCGCTTTTCGATGCAGGCCGGCTACCGCAACCGGCTCATCCGCGCCTACCTGGGAGCGAGCAACGACCGGCGCCGGCCCAACCTGTTCACCGGCTTCGACCAAGATGACAACGTCCTGCTCGGCAGCCTGCGCCAGAACCGGCCGCTGCCGTTCGTCAACATGACGCTCAACCTGGTGCGCGGCCAGAACCTCGCCTGGCAGGAGCGCAAGGCGGAGTGCTTCACCGCCACGCCGCTGCACTGCGGCGCGCCCACGGTGGGCTACCGGCGCACCGAGTGCTACGGCGGACATGACGGCCTGTCGCTCGGCACCGCGGTGGCGACCTCCGGCGCGGCGGCCAACCCCAACATGGGTTTCAACTCGTCGCCGACCATCACGCTGGTGATGACGCTGTTCACCGTGCGCCTGGGGATCTGGCTGGGGAACCCGCGCCTGTCGGGAAGGATGGCTCCGTACCGGCGCAGCGGGCCGCGCTTCTCGGCGCGCGTGCTGCTCGCCGAGGCGTTCGGCTGGACCGACGACAGGCACCCCTACATCAGCCTCTCCGACGGCGGCCACTTCGAGGACCTCGGCCTGTACGAGATGGTGCGCCGGCGCTGCCGCACCATCGTGGTGTGCGACGCCGGCGCCGACCCGGCCTACGGCTTCAAGGACCTGGGCAACGCGATCCGCAAGATCCGCATCGACTTCGGCGTCCCGATCGTGTTCACCGACCGCGTCTACATCCTCCCCAAGCAGGCCTCCGGCCAGGCGGCCTCGGACCAGGCGCGCTACTGCGCGGTCGCCGAGATCCGTTACGGCGAGGTCGACGCCGGGGCGGTCATGGGCACGCTCATCTACGTCAAGCCGTCGATCTGCGAGCAGCCGCCGCCGCCCACGCCGTTCGACGTCAGCAACTACGCCCGCTTCTCGCGCGACTTCCCGCATGAGAGCACGGCCGACCAGTGGTTCGACGAGACCCAGTTCGAGAGCTACCGCGCGCTGGGCGAGGACGCGGTGACGGCGATCGGCCTGGCGAAGCCGTGCCCGAGCCTCGAGGAGCTGGTGCACCGCGTCAAGGACGTGTACCTGCCGCGGACCGAGCGGGCGGGCGAGGGGCAGGCGGTATGACCCTGGGGTCGCCCGGGGTATCGAGAGGGGGAGCGACGGAGACCCGCCTGATTGGTTCTCTCCTCTCGCTGCTCGTTCTCTGGCTCGCGGCCGGCTGCGCGCGGCAGCCGGTCGCGCCGAGCTGGAAGTACGCCGATTTCAAGGAGGTCGGCTTCGATCCGTTCCCCGGCATGGACTTCCAGGGGCGGGACGTGAAGCTGAGCGACGACGACATCAAGGGCCGCGTGATCTGGAACCTCTGGTCCGGCGACAACGGCGGGTTCTGGGACTGGCTCTCGACCCACGGCTTCGGCACCGCCGACCTGCTCAAGGTGGTCACCTCGCCGCGCGGCCAGCGCTTCGAGAAATACGGCCTCTTCAACCAGCCCGGCTTCATGCGGCCGGCCCGACCCGATACCTATGGTCTCTATGTCGACCAGCCGCGCGAGGCGCGCTACGACCTCGACGGCAAGATCGACACCCGCACCTATGGGCGCAGCAGCGGCGTCATGGGGCTCCGCCTGTTCCCGAACCCGAATTTCGACGCCGCGGCGAAGGCCAGGTGGAACCCGGACCGCTACTACAAGGACCCCACCTACTATACCGATCAGAAGCTGGTGCGCCCTTATGTCGTCGGCATGGCCTGCTCGTTCTGCCACCTCGGCGCCGACCCGACGAAGCCGCCGGCGAATCCCGACGAGCCGGAGTACGCCAACCTGAACGACTATGTCGGGCAGCAGTTCTTCAAGGTATGGGAGGTCTTCGGCGACAACCTGGGCGAGGACAACTTCATCTGGCAGCTGCTGCACAGCAACCCGGCAGGAACGCTCGACACCTCGTTCATCGCCACCGACTACCTCAACAACCCGGGGACGATGAACGGCATCTTCAACGTCGCCGGCCGGCTGCAGGTGGCGGCTCACGAGCACGTCACCGGCGGGGCGCTCGACCTGCGCGGCGTCCACGATCCGCAGCTCACGCCGCGGGTGCTCAAGGAAGGAGCGGATTCGGTAGGCTTCGAGGCGGCCCTGAGCCGCGTGTATCTCAACATCGGCGAGTACTGGGAGGAATGGATTCGCCATTTCAACCCGCTCGTCGGCCTGCCGCCGCAGTCGCCGATCCGGGTGCGGGACGCGCAGCGGCTGTCGCCACACTGGAACTGGAGCGAGCGGCACGCGCCGGCGCTCGCCCGGTACTTCCTCGACGTCGCGCGTCCCCTGAAGCTCGCCGACGCGCCCGGCGGCCAGAAGTACCTGACCGGCGACCAGCAGGTGCTCGATCGCGGCAAGCTGCTCTTCGCCCAGAACTGCGCGCGCTGCCACTCGAGCAAGCAACCGCCGGCCCCCATCCAGCCCAACTCCCCTGACGGAAAGAAATGGTTCGAGCAGGAGGTGATGAAGCCTGACTTCCTCGACGGCAACTTCCTCTCCGCCGAGATCCGCGTCCCGGTCACCGAGGTCAAGACCAACGCGGCCCGCGCCGTCGCGTCGAACGCGATCCGCGGCCACGTCTGGGACAACTTCTCGTCGGAGACCTACAAGACCCTGCCGAAGGTCGGCTCGATCAGGGTGTGGGACCCTTTCACCGGCAAGGACTCGCCCTGGGAGGTCCCGGGCGGCGGCCGCGGCTACTACCGGCCGCCCTCGCTGGTCGCCGTCTGGTGCAGCGCGCCATTCTTCCACAACAACGCTCTCGGCAGGCACGTGCACGCGGTGGACGTCGACTCGCGCATGGCGGCCTTCAACGACGCGATCGAGAAGCTGTTCTGGAACGAGAACCGTCTCGGCAAGGACTCGATCCGGCGCACCACCGCCGAGAGCAGCATCCAGATCCCGAAGTCCTACGCGCCCTGGCTGGCCGATCTGGCCGGCCCGGACGGGTTCATCCACCTCGGTCCCATCCCGAAGGGGACGCCGGTCAATCTCATCGCCAACACCAATCTCGAGCTCAACGGGTTGATCAAGCAGGCGGACCTGGTCCGCCTGCTCGTCCGCACCATGAGCGCGCTGCACGACATCAAGCAGCATGGGCTCGCCGGCGACGCGGCGACGCAGCGCCTGCTGACGCTGGTACCCGATTTCTACAAGCTCAACTCATGCCCCGACTTCATCGAGGACGAGGGCCACTACTTCGCCGCCTCCCTGCCGGATCGCGACAAGCGGGCGCTGATCGAGTTCGTGAAGACCTTCTGAGGGTGATCCCCGATGCCCAACGATCCGCAAAACCCCGACTTCGACTACATCGTCGTCGGCTCGGGCGCCGGCGGTGGGCCGGTGGCGTGCAACCTGGCCAAGGCCGGCTACAAGGTCGGGCTGATCGAGGCGGGCCAGGACCCGGACACGACCTCGTATCCGGTGCCGGTCTTCCACACCTACGCGTCGGAAGATCCGGAGATGTCGTGGCAGTTCTTCGTCCAGCACTACAGTCAGAACCCGCAGCGCGACCCGAAGTACCGCGCCGCCCACGGCGGGGTGTTCTATCCCCGCGCCGGCACCCTCGGCGGCTGCACGGCGCACAATGCGATGATCACCATCTACGGCCATGGCAGCGACTGGGACCACATCGCCCAGCTCACCGGCGATCCGTCCTGGGCCGCGGGCAAGATGCGGGCCTACTTCGAGCGCCTCGAGCGCTGCGGCTACGTGCAACGACCCGGAGCCGGCCAGCCCAATCCGACGGGCCACGGCTGGGACGGCTGGCTCGACACCACCGGCGCCCAGCTGTCGCTCGTGTTCAGCGACCGGGCCCTGCTGCAGACCGTCCTCGACGCCGTCGCCGGGGCATGGCGGGCAGGGATCGGCGGTCCGCTCCCCCAGCTCCTGCCGCAGGATCCCAACGACTGGCGGACGCCGCAGTTCGAAGGGATCTGCTTCTTGCCGGCCGCGACGCTCAGCGGGCGCCGGGTGAGCACTCGCGAGCTGATCGATCAGACGCGCGCCGTGCTGCCGCAGCAGCTCGTGGTCAAGATGAGCAACCTGGCGACGAAGGTCCTCTTCGACGCCAATCTGCGCGCCATCGGCGTCGAGTGCTGGGAGGGCCAGCATCTCTACCGGGCCGACCCGCAGGCCGCCGCCGCCGACTACGACGTCAAGCGCTACCACTGCGCGCGCGAGGTGATCCTCGCCGGCGGCGCCTTCAACTCGCCGCAGCTGCTGATGCTCTCCGGCATCGGCGACCGTGCGCAGCTCGAGCCGCTCGGCATCAGCTGCCTCCTCCACCGGCCGGGCGTGGGCACCAACCTGCAGGACCGTTACGAGATCAGCGTCGTCTCCGAGATGCGGCAGGATTGGCAGGTGCTCGCCGGCGCGACCTTCGCCCCGCCGCTGCCGAACCAGCCGGGAGATCCCTGCTATGTCCAGTGGCAGAACGGCACCGGGGTGTACACGACCGGCGGCGCCGTCCTCGGCATCGTCAAGAAGTCGGCGCCGGAGCGCCTCGATCCCGACCTGTTCATCTTCGCCCTGCCGGGAAAGTTCTACGGCTATTTCCCCGGCTACTCCCAGGAGGTCGCGCGGATCAAGAACTACCTGTCCTGGGCGATCCTCAAGGCGCACACCAGCAACACCGCCGGCTACGTCCGCCTGCGCACCGCGAGCCCGCTCGACAGCCCCGAGATCCATTTCAAGTACTTCGACGAAGGCAACGACGCCCAGGGGACCGACCTCCGGGCGGTGGTCGACGGCTTCGAGTTCGTGCGCCAGATCTCGCAGCGGAACTCGGCCATCAAGCAGGAGACGATCCCCGGGCCGGCGGTGGCGACCCCCGATCAGATCGTGAAGTACATCAAGGACAACGCCTGGGGCCACCACGCATCGTGCACCAACCCAATGGGCCCGGCCAGCGACCCGCGGGCCGTCGTGGACAGCAACTTCCGCGTCATCGGGACGCGGAACCTGCGCATCGTGGACGCCTCGGTCTTCCCCCGCGCCCCCGGCCTCTTCATCGTCACGCCGATCTACATGATCGCCGAGAAGGCAAGCGAAGTGATCATCGCCGACGCCAAGGCCGCCGCCGCCAGCTGAAGCACTTGCGCCCTCGTCCAGGAGCCGCCAGCAGCGAGGGAATTGGCGTGGTCGACCGGCAAGGGGTAGTGCTCGAAGTGGCGACGGTCCGCGATGCCGCGTTGCTGTCGAACCTCCTCGAGCTGTACATACACGACCTGAGCGAGGCTTTTCCCGCCATCGAGCTGGGTGCGGATGGGCGCTTCGGTTACGACCAGCTGCCGCTCTACTGGTCGGAACCGGAGCGCCGGTTCCCATTTCTCATTCGAGAAAACGGTGCGGTCGTGGGCTTCGTGCTGGCCACCCGCGGCTCGCCGGCGACCGACGATCCTGCCGTCTTCGACGTCGCTGAGTTCTTCGTCCTCCGCAGCCATCGCCGCTCCGGAGTGGGTCGCCGCGCGGCATTCCTACTATGGGATCGTCTACCGGGCCGATGGATCGTCCGCGTTGCCGCCGGGAACCGCGGCGCTCTCCCCTTCTGGAGGGGCGTCATCGCCGAGCAAACGGGGGGCGCCGCAACCGAGGTCGAGCGGCCTGGCGTTCCGAATGCCTGGCACGTGTTCTCCTTCGACAGCAGACGCCGGCGCGTTTCCGCGGAAACGTCGGGACGGCGCCGTCCCCTCCGCTAGGTGCAGACCTCGCAAATGCCGCTATGGCTGCCGGTGACGAAACTGGTCTTCGTCCCCCTGCAACCGGCTCCCGGGCACGGCCCCTGGGAGCACTCGCCGACGATCTGGGTGTGGGCGGCGCTGGACCAGTAGATGATGATGATGTTCTCGCCGAAGAAGCATGAGCTGAGCGGCTTGGCGACGACCTCGGGCATGACACAGGCGTTGGGCTCGAGGGCGGTCAGTTGCAGGGCGGCGGCTGGCGAGGTGCAGGCGGCCTGGGCGGGAACGCTGCTCGCGCACCAGGTCAGGACCAGCAGGGCCACCAGGCCGAAGCTCTTGACCGGGAGTGAACGCAGGGCGCGGCGAGTCGCTTGGCTCATCTCGTATCTCCTTTTTCGTCGAACATCTCCTATAGCAGGGTGCCGCGCCCCGCCGCAACGTGACCCGCCGGGCCGACGACCAACGCCTCACCGGCCGGCCGCCGGCGCCTCCCCCTGTCCACGGCCGGCGCCGCCGCGCAGGCGGCCGTGCTCGAGCAGCTGGCGCCCTATCGCCGCGGCAATCTCGCGGTTCGCGGTCTCGCTGGTGTGACTGTGGTCGACGAAGCGCGGCGCGGTGGTGCCGGCGAAGAGGTCGCCGAGGTAGGTGTACTCGTCGGGGCTGCGCGCCGCCCAGTCGCGCCGCACCTGGTCGTAGGTGGCCAGGAGCGAGTCGCGGGCGAAGATCAGCGCCGCGGCCCGGCTCTCCTCGTAAGCCGTGCGGTGCGGCTTCTCGAAGATGCACGGCTCCCAGAAGAAGCTGGCGCGAAACCCATCGCTCGCCGCCAGGCCGTCCACGGCCCGATAGTTGGCGTCGAGCGCACGCAGCGTCTCGCCGATCAGCCTGGGGTCCGGCCTCGCCGGCGGCACCGTGGAGACGGGTGCTCCGCCCGCGAGCCCGGCCAGCCTCAGCAGCGCCGAGCGGGCGGCGGCGGCCGCCAGTGCCTCCCGCACCAGCCGGCGCGCATGGCGCGGGAGGTTGAGCTCGCGCACGCGGTTGGACTCGTTCAGCGGCAGGCCGGCTGCCCGATTCTGGCAAGCGGCGAGGGTGTCGTTGATGCCGACGTAGAAGACCACCAGGTCGGGCACGTTGCCCCGCTGCAGCTCGCGCAGCAGGGTGATCACTGCCTGAGTGCTGACGTAACCGCTCTCGCCGAAGTTGGTGATCACCGCGGGCACGCCGGCCCCGGCGAGATAACGCGCCAGCTCGGAGGGGATGGTGTGGTCGTCGCGAGCGCCGGTTCCCCAGGTCGTGGAGCCGCCGAGGAAGAAAACCGCCGCCGGCTTGCCGGCCGCCGCGGGAGGTCGCCAGGTGCGGCGCAGCCCCCGCTGGTCGATATTGATCTGCCTGCCGGCGAAAGGTAGGCGGCGCCAGTAGACGTAGGACTCCCAGCGCATCCGCGCGCTGCGCGCGTTCTCGGCATAGAGCTCCGTAACCCAGGGCTCGGCGGGGTAGGCGTCGGCCTGAATGCGGGCGTCTGGCGCCGGTCGCCGCAGCGCCAGCGCCAGGCGGGCGGCACCCTCCGCCAGCGCCAGCGCCAGGAGCGTCAGCCCGATGGCCAGCCACGCCTCGCGCAGCCCGCCGAGGATCCGGCCGAAGCCGGTCGCCCGACGTTGCTTCGCTGTGTCCATGACGGACCGATTCTAGCCGAGCGGCCGCCCGCAGGCCGGAGCCCCGCCGGCTCGACGGGAGGCTCGACTTCGTCTTCGTGGCGACCAGCACCGGCGGCACGAGGCTCTACACCAACCCGGCGAACACCCCCTTCGCGCCGATCCAGGACACCGCCGCCTTGTCTTGCCCCTGAGCGCCGCCCTCTCTCGACCTCTCCTTACCCACCGATGACGCTTGGCCCCGGGCCCTGACAGCCCTGTGCGCCAATCCAGCGGTGTCAGCCGTTAGTGGTTCCATGCCGGGGAAGCCGCCGGGCACACGGCGCGCGCGGCCAAACCCCTGCATGAAAAGGAGAATGGCATGACAACGCAGCGTCGCAGCTCCATCCATCCCGTGGTCGCCCTCGGTCTGCTGTCTGTCCTGCTGCTGCCGGTGGCGGCGCTTGCGCTGCCGGCTTGCAGCGCGGCCTGCTCGCCCAATGGCAACTGCGCCACACAATGCACCATCGACAACGGCACCATCGTCACCACCTGCCTTGGGTATGGGAAGTGCCACGGCCTCATCCTGCCCTCTCCCAAGGACCCCGACGGCTCCTTCGTGGCAAGCCTTGCCGCGGCGGCGCCGGTCGCCGGCACGCCCGGCGCGAGCGATACCTGCACCGCTGCCGAGGGTTCCGTCGCCCTGTTCTCCGGGCTGCACTTCTTCCCCTAGGAAGCTCGACCCGCTGGACGGCTCGACCCGCGCCGCCGCCGTCAGGCGGCGCGGGTGTCGGAGATCGGCCTGGGCGAGCAGCGGCCGGGAGCCAGGGCGCGCCGACGATCCCTGACGGTTGCGACGAGACTCGGCGGGTCAGCGTCGGCGGTAGGGCACCACCACCTGGAGCATGGGGAAGTGGCGGCCGTTGAAAGTCGCCAGGAGCGCGCCGCTAACCACCGTGGTGGCCGCGATAAGGGCGTCCGCGAGGCCGGTGCCATGGCTCGGCCCATAGTCTCGCCGGAACTGACCGGCCAGCCTTGCGATCTCCTCCGTTGCGGGTAGCACCACCAGCGCCAGCAGGAAGCGGTCCAGCATACGGCTCTCGCGCTCACCGCGGACACCGGCGAAAAGCTCGGCAACGGTGATCGCCGACACCAGTAGGTCGGCCTCCTGGCTCTCCAGCCACTTCGCAGCCGCGGCCTTCCCGCGGAGGTACTCGACGAGGATGTCGGTATCGACCACCAGCCGGCTTGCCATCGGCGGCCTCGCGCTCAGCGCGTAGCGCGGTCGAGCTCGCTGCGCAGGGCGGCGAAGTTCGGCAGGTCCGTCCGCACCCGCCAGAGACCGCGTGCCTCTCGTAGCAGTGGCAGCCGTTCGGAGCTCAGGTGGCTAGTGACGAAGCGGTCGATCGCCTTGCGAATCAGCTCGCTCTGGCTGCTTCCGGTATGTTCGGCGAGGACCGCAAGCTGGTGGCGTTCGCGCTCTGTGAGATATATCTGAGTCCTTACCATGGGAGCGCCCTCATCGAGGTGGTGTATGTCCATAATGTATGACGGATCGGGTGGTTGGTCAACGGGTGGCGCGGGTCGAAGCCCGAGCCACCCGACTGCCCAAACGCTGCCAACCCTGGGGCCTCGCACACGAAACCGGTGATGTAGGAGGAGTCAGCGTCGCTGCTGGGCGGATCGCCTGGGCTGCGAGCCCTTCGGCATGGTGACGACGCAGCACCACCCTCAGATCGGGGGGCGGTCATCGACGCCGTTACGCTGAGAGCAATACGGCCGGCGGCGAGGCTGCCGGAAGGTGGGCTGCCAGGTCAGTATGCGGCCGCAAGAGCGGGAGTGCCGCGGAGCAAGCCGGCAACGCTGAGGTCTTCATCGATCTCGTGCCAATGGATACCCACTCCGTCCCCCAACAGCTCCCAGCCGTTGCGCTGGGCTTCCGTCGCATGGAGGAGCCGCGGGAACCACGCTATGGGCACCACGATCTTGCGGCCATCCGTCAATGAGACGACCAGCTCGTCCGAGGTGACTTCAACGTCCATCGCCCGTGCGCTAGCCTCGACCACGGAAGAAGTCATTCCATGCCTCCAGGAACTGCTGTTGCTGTTCGGTCACCAAGTCCGCCACGGTTCTGAGCTCGGGCGCCGAGAAGCCGCCGGAGACGGCGAGACCGACGGGACTGAGCCAGAACTTCGCGACTCTCGATTCTTGCTGCACATGCACATGCGGCGGCTCGTTGCCCTCGTTGCTGTAGAAGAAGAACCGGAACGGTCCAATTCTAGCGATGGTCGGCAGGGCCGCCCTCCCTCGTCGCAGCGCAAATCTTAGCACCTCTCGTACCGCGACACCTCAGGACGATTGCCTGCGTTGTCTGGATATCTATAGTGGCAACAGCTTGTAGGCAGGCCGCCGCAGGTCGCCGCCCCGCCGGGCCACGATCAGGGTATTTCCCCAGGCCCGGCGCCAGAGGGGAACCATGCGCAGCAGGCGGCGCACCACGGCACCGGGCGATCCGCCACTCCCCTCTTGCAAGGCTCTCCTATGCTGATATAGCATCGGATAAGATGCAGCGCTTCACTGGTTTCCGCCCCGCTCGGGGCCCTGGGCCAGAGCAGCACACAGGCTTGGCGGCCGCGTTTGCCGATGCAAGCAGGGGACGGGGCGGGACCGGACAGGGAGGCTCCCGATGCCACTGACGATGCGCCGGGCTACCGGCCCGATGAACCGATTGATCCTCGCACTGGCTGCCGTTGCGCTCTTCGCCGCCCCGGGGATGGGCGCCGCGCAGAACCTCCTGGTCAATCCCCACTTCGACACCGGCCTCGCCGGCTGGCAGGTCCTCGGCCCGGGCAGCTGGGACGGCACGCTGGACGCAGGCGGCGGCGCTCCCAGCTCGGGCTCGGCCAAGGGAGTCATCACCCAGCTCGGCGGCGTCGATGCCATCGTCACCCAGTGCGTGCCGCTCGACATCGGCGCCACCTACCATTTCGGCGGCAAGGTCTTCATCCCCGGCGGCAACACCGCCTCGGGCGGCGCCTACTTCATCCTGATTCCCTTTCCGCAGGCGGATTGCCAGGGAGCGCCGCCGCCGGCGGGAGGCTTCTTGCAAACAGGGAGTGTGTTCACCGTCGGCGCCTGGACCGATTCGGAGATCACCTTCACCAACACGTTCGCACTGTCCGGCCAGGTCTGGGCGGCCATCGCTCCCCAGACCACCGGCAGCTTCCAGGCGAACTTCGACGACATGGTGGTGGCGCCGGGAGCGCTCTCTTGCCCCAGCGACCTGCTGGGGTCGCTGTGCCTGGTGGATTCGCGGTTCACCGTCTCCGCCGGCTTCAAGCTCGCCGACGGCGACCAGGGCATCGCCCACGCGGTGCCGCTCGGCGCCGGCAACAGCAGCGGCTACTACTGGTTCTTCGACGTGAGCAACGCCGAGGTGGTGGTCAAGTTGATCGACGGCTGCGCCGTCAACGGGCACTTCTGGTTCTTCGCCGCGGGCCTCACCAACCTCGAGGTGCAGATCGGGATCATCGACACGCAGACCGGCGCAACGAAGCTCTACACCAACCCGGCGAACACCCCCTTCGCGCCGATCCAGGACACCGCCGCCTTGGCTTGCCCCTGAGCGCCGCCCCATCTCCGGGAAACGCCGCGCTGGACGCCCCGGCGGGGTGAAGGGCGAGATTGGCCGCCATGGCAGCTGCCGCCTCAGCTGTGACGTAGATCATGGTCCACGCCTTCAGCGATACTCAGGGTCCCGTGGCGCCGCGAAGCGGCGGGCGACGATCGTGCCTCGCGGGCTGAGGAAGACCGCCACGGCGGCGTCACCGATCCCCGCCGCGAGCGCGCCGGGCGAGCCGTCCCTGAGCCGGAAGTCGCCCGAGTCGGGCGTGCCGTCGGCCGCGAAGGAGCGGCCGTAGACGCCTGCCAGGGTCGCGTCATCGGCCAGGTCGCTCCACAGGGTGAGGAAGCGGCCGTCCGGGAGGGCCGCCACCAGGGGGATCACCTCACTGTCATGGCCCGCGTTGACCTGGAAAGCGTCGCCTAGCGGGCGGCCGTCCGTGGCGAACAGGCGACCCTGGATCACCGAGCGGTCGGGCGCAGGCGCGTTCTCGCCCTGGTAGTACGCCCAGAGGACCACGAAGCTGCCGTCGCGCCGCATGGCCAACGCGCCCTGGAACGCAAAGGGAAAGGTCGACGCCGAAGGGGTGCAGACCGCCGAACCCTCGCAGACCGGGAAACTCGGCCCGGCGGTGCCGTCGGCGGCGACGCGCTGAAGCGTCAGGCTGCCGAGGACGAATTCAGTCAAAGAGTCGTGCTCCTCGAGGACCCATGCCGAGCCGTCCGGCGCCAGGCCGATTCCGGCAGGGAAGCTGATGTCCTGGGCGCCAGGACCGAGATTGAGCTCGGGGCTGCGCGGTGTGCCGTCCGCGCCAAAAAAACGGACCACGATATCCGTGACAGTCACAGAGTCGACCAGCCGCCACGAGAGCCAAGCGATCACGACGCCGCCGTCGGGGGCGACCGCCAGCCTCGCGTCGTAGCGCGGATTGGGGCTGGGGTCGTGGACGACGAACGCCGGGGTCAGGGGTCTGCCGCGACGGTCGCAGCGGCGTGCCAGGACGCTGAGCAGCTGGTTCCGGTCCGGCTGTTCCCAGACCACCCAGAACCCGCCGTCGGCGGCGGCGGCGAGATCGTCGAGGTACTGGTCGGCGGGCTGGTGCAGGTCGATCTCCCCCGACCGCGGCGTGCCGTTGGGCGCGAAGAAGCGGGCGCGGATGGCGCGGTGGCTGTGCGGCCGCTGCCCGTCGGCCGTCCACGCCGCCACGAAGCCGCCGTTCGGCAGGACGCTCACCCTGGGGCTTGCCAGCGTTCCGCTGGTCACGCTGACGGGGATCTCGGTCATCAACGGAAACAGCGCCTGCGGCCACACGGTGCCGGTGCTCGCCAGTGCGAGCAGCGGCAAGGCGCCCAGCAGTCTCTTCGAGAGATGGATGTTGCGCGCGGCCATGGCCAGCTCCCCTTTTTCTCGTCTCTCCTCTTATACGTCACCTTCCGGTCCGATGTCGTTGCACGCGCCCGGAGGTCCGCCGGCGCCACCGGCGGGGGCCGCCTTCGCCAGCATTGGCGCTGCGGCCGGGCCCTTGCCGGCGACCGTCGCGCCGTCTTCCGGCGGGAGAGATATACTTCCCGTCGACGCGGAGAAAGAACCATGGTGTACCACGGCAGAGTCAGGGATGGCACGATCGTCCTCGACCCAGGCATCGAGCTCCCGGACGGAACGGCGGTCCGAGTGGAGCTGGAGTTTCCCGGACAGTCGCCGGCTGACACCGGCGATGACCCGCTCCTAAAGATGGTCGAGCTGGCGACGGAGACCGGCATTTCGGATCTTGCCACCAACGTGGACCATTACCTCTACGCTCATCCCAAGGCCAGCGATGCCGGCTGATGCGGTATTCCTCGACACCAACGGCTGGCTGGCACTGCTGAACGCTACCGATTCGCTCCACTCTGCCGCCTCCTTTGCCTGGGCTTCTCTGCTCTCCCGAGGCGAGCGGGTGGTGCTCACCGACTGGGTCGTCGCAGAGACAGGTAATGGCTTGGCTCGGAGCGGAGCAAGGAACCGCTTCGCTGCCGCCGTGGAGCTCATCCGCTCCAGCCCCAAGGCGGAGCTGGTCCATGTCTCAGAGCCGCTCTTCGACCGCGCCCTCGAGCTGTACAGTCGCAGGTCGGATAAGAACTGGGGCTTGATTGACTGTGCGAGCTTCGTGGTCATGGAGGACCATGGCATCTCGCAAGCGTTCACCAACGATCGGCACTTCGAGCAGGCCGGTTTTACCAACCTCCTCCCCGGCCCAAGCACCGCCTCGGTATAGAGCACCCTTCCTGGCGGCTCGGCACCCTGCGCCCTGCGCAAGTGGCGGATTGAGTCGTACAGTCCTGGCCTGTGCATGCTGAGCGATGCTTACGCACCAGGCCGCCGTCAAGGTCGCCCAGGAGGCCGACAACGCGGTCGCCCACAGCTGCCTCGCCTTCATGGAGCTGCACGCCGGCGGCTGGGGCCAATCCTCGGCGATTCCAAGGCCGCGCTAGCAGGCGCGCCTTCCAGGAGCCCGGGCTAATGAATTGGCGCTCAGCCGAAATCGCCCGTCGCCCCGGTCGCCCAGGGAGTTTTGTTCCCGGGTGACTGTGTAGTACAATACGTAGTACACTTGTAGGAGGTGGACCTTGCCCACCAGTGTTCGACTCGACCCCGAAACGACTCGTGTCCTGGAGCAGCTGGCTCGCACCAGGAAGGTGTCCAAGTCCGATGTGCTGCGGCAGGCCATTGAATTGCTTGCTGGTCAGGATCGGGAGCGTCCCTATGAGCGCGTCGAGGACCTAATCGGTTCGGTCGAGGGTGGGCGGCCGGACCTTTCTGAGCGGACTGGGGAAGGGTTGCGGCAGCTCCTGATGGACCGGAAGCGATGATTCTCCTTGACGCCGGCCCGCTGATCGCGCTGCTTCACGCGGACGATCGCCATCACCAGCAGTGCAAGGCGACCCTCCAGGCTCTCTCCGAGCCCCTTGGCTCCGTCTGGCCCGTCATCACCGAGGCGATGTATCTATTGGGCTTCTCTTGGGCATCCCAGGACGCCCTCTGGGAGTTCCTCGCCCGTGGTGCGGTAACTCTCCTCACTCTTGACGAGCGCGACTTGCCACGGATGCGAGAGCTGATGAGGAAGTACAAGGATCTTCCGATGGATCTCGCCGACGCCGCCTTGGTAAGGGTGGCTGAAAGGGAGGGCATCCATCGCGTCTTCACCCTCGACCGGCGTGAATTCTCTCTCTACCGCCCGGCGGTCAGAGCACGCTTCGAAATCCTGCCCACCGTCTGAGGCACCTGACCGGCCTCGCGCGGCACCAAGCCCGGCGGCGGGGCCAGCAGGAAGGGTACGGTTGGCTGCACCTGCCCCGACGGTGATATCTGAAGTTGCGAGAAATCGATCGTGCTTTCTTTGCTGCCCTTGGCCCTATCAGCCAGGGTCCCGGCTCTTAGTTCAGCGGTTTCCTTGGGCATTTACTTCTCCTTACGTTTACTCCTGAAGGTGATGGCTTCCAACCGCTCGCGGACCAGCCGGCCTTCGGGGTCTTCGAACGCCGCACGCCTGTTCTCAGGGCTTAGCTGCCCCTGGCGTTGCCGACGGCGGCGGCGAACCGCTTGAGTCCGAAGGCGTCCCTGTGGGCGTTGAGCTTGTCGGTTGAACCTGCCCGGATGGCGACACTGTTACCTTCGAAAAATCGATCTCGTTCCCGTCAGCCCCAGTAAGGTTCTTTAATGACCGACCAACGCTTAAGGATTCATCGAGGCGCTTGTTTGACATGTTTCGATCCTTTCCGCTTCAAGAGTTCTTGCTTCAGTCGCTGAATCGAGGCAACTTCATCTATATTCAGTAGCATCTCCTCAACTAAGGTTAATTTCTCTAGATTGGAATCCCTTCCAGGTTCCGGTTTGGGGAGAAAAGCGACACTCCTTAGAATTATGTATTTACCATCAACTGTATCAGGTGCGCTCGCCAATATGCCCATATAGCGAGTCTGCTCTTTTGTCTCAACTACCACAGCCTTACTGAGACTCCTCTTGAAGAACTCCAGGGTGACAGCCGGGTACCATGATCTGCCCGTCAGAAACACAAATGCTGCGTCAATACGCGCATCCTTCCTTATGATACCCCAGATATTCGCAACGATGAGACTCCACAAGCACACAGCAAAAAAGAACTCTGCCCAGATGACAAGATCGTGACCCGTCAGGAGATGCGGCGGGGTAACATGCCCACCTCCGAACTGCGAATTGAGCAAAAGAACTAATTGGTTTCTTACCTGAACGCTTGCCTGAGGCCAAGGCCACCAAAATGGGTTAATTAATGCAACTATCCAGATGAGGCAGCTTTCAAGAATGATCTCCAGCGTCTTCTCGAACTGTGGTTTCTTCTCGCGAAGAAGATGGTGCTCCTGCGCTTGGACGAAGATGAATCCCGGGAGCAGTAGCACCACCAGGAGGCCGAGTTTGAGGTTTTCCAACGCTTCTCCTTGACAACTTTCTTGTACACTACAACATGCACTTGCCGATCACCATCAGGCAGTTCAAACGTGGCTACCGTTGGTCTGGAAGAGCCTTGGCTGAGACGCTCCGCTTTGAGGAGCGTTACCCCTTGCCTCGGGCAGAGGTCGCCTATGCACGGATAGGCTCCGACCAACTGAAAAGAGCCAGCGCAGCCGCGCGCGTTTCCAGTGCAGCTCTCTTACCTTTGCCTGTTAGGCGATAGTAGATGCGAGGACGGCCGCCTCGTTCAGGAAGCGGTTCACTCTCATACCTCTCCAGAAGGCCGTCACGCTCTAGAGCTCGCAGAGCAGGATAGGTGGTCCCTTGCCCAAGGCGCACCCTGCCCTCGGTGCGGATCCTCACACGCTCGATGAGTTCAAGCCCGTAACCTGGGCTCGAGATGAGCGCCTGCAGAAGTGCTGTCCTGGGGTCGATCTTCATCTACTTATCCCCGCCCGACGCTCTGACGCGCTCTAATGCGGCTTCGAGTTCGCGGTCCATCGACCGGTTGGTGCTTCATCTCAGTCGCCGCCCCCCGGACTTGCCTCACATAACCAATATAATCTCAGGATCCGAGAAAAGCAAGCAGACTCCTACTGAGCATCGCTAATGATAGTGACGCTTAGAACAGCTCGGCTTGGCGCCAGAAAGCTGTAATCAGGCATGGCTTGCGACGGATTCGACCGAGGGCGCGACGGGCCACGGTACTCAGCTCGGACAGGTTTCTGGGACAGAGATTCGGGATCGCGTGGTGTTTGAGGTAGCCCCAAAGATACTCGACCGGATTGAGCTCCGGAGCGTAGGCGGGAAGCCGCTCGATCTGGAGCCGGTCTCGATGCTTCGAGATGAACTGAGCGACTTTCCGGCTCCTATGGACGGGCAGGCCATCCCAGATGATCAGCAAGCGACCTGGAAGCTGTTGCAGCAGGCGACCAAGAAAGTCGATGGCCTGCGGAGCTTTGATCGAACCTGGGTAGAGCCGAAAGTAGAAGTTCCACCAGGTTACCCCTGCGATCGCCGAGAGGGTATTCCAGTTGAAGTGGAACTGGAGGATGGGAGGATGGCCGCGGGGTGCCCAGGTTCGGCATCGGTGGGGCCGCTCGCTGAGCCCGCTCTCGTCGATGAAGACGATGGTTTGTCCTCGGCGGGCAGCGTTTTTTTTACCTTGGGCCAACGCGCTCTCTTCCAATGCTCGATGTTGTCCTCGTTACGCTCCAGCGCTCGACCCACTGGACGTTGCACGCTCCATTTCATTCGACGCAGGATCTTCCAGATGTGGCCGGGATGGTAGTGGACGCCACACTCCTGCTCGATCAACTCGGCAACCCGCGCAAGGGTCCAGAGACCCGTTTCGTAACCGAGAACCTCCGGACCTCGCTTCAGAGCCTCCTCAATCTTGGCCAGGTCCGCCGCCGTCAGCCGAGCCCTGCGCCCGCGCCCGCCCGTTGCTCTCAAGCCTCTCGTCCCTGCGCTTTCCAGAGCAGCAGCCCACCGACTGACAGATTGCCGGTGAACGCCAACCTCCCGCGCTACCTCAGCCTGACCCCAACCCTTCTTGAGCAGCTCGGCGGCCTTCAGGCGCCGATCCTCGAGGGCTTCGAAGTCGCGTTTCACTCCCCTTGGGTTTCCCATGGGGAGACTGTACACGAAAAGTGTCAGAATGTCACTATCTTAGGCGAGATTCAGTAAGACAGCCCAGGTCGATTGACCTGAAACACAAGCGACCTCGTGCCGCGGCGAAGCGACTGATTTCAATCTAGTTATATGGTGCCCAGGACCGGAGTTGAACCAGTGACCCCGTGAGTTTCAGTCACCTCCCTACCTACAGAGGCAGCAGCTTGTAGTCGGGCCGCCGCAGGTCGGCGCCGCGCCGCGCCACGATCAGGGTATTGCCCCACGCCCGACGCCAGAGGGGGACGGTACGCAGCAGGCGGCGCACCACGGCACGCGGACCCGTGGGGTCTGGACGGTGCGGCAGAGTGCGGTGCTCGAGGATGTCCAAGCCGGCGGCTCGCAGGAACCGCACCAGCAGGTGAGACTGGGCGACGTGGACCGCGTCGGCGTCCGGGACGTAGCCGTGGGTCAGCACGCGGGGGCTGCGAACGCGGTCGAAACGGTGGCGGCCGTCGAGCGAGGAGAGGAGCTGGCGGCCCAGGCGGCGCAGCGCTACCTCCAGCCGCCGGCTGGGCTCGAGGCTGGGCGGCATCTCGTAGGGGAGATCCCATGCCGAGCCGATGAGGAGCAGCAGGCCGTCCGGCCGCAGCACTCGCGCCGCCTCCAGGAGCGTCCTGCCGGGATCGTGGAAGTGCTCCAGCGCGTAGGTCGAGAGCACGGCGTCGAAGCTGCCCGTGGCGAAGGGCAGGTTCTCACCGTCACCGCGGACGCGCCAGCCGGGCCTTCCCCACTCCGCGGCCAGCACCAGGCCCGCGGTCGAGACGTCGAAGCCCACGTACCGGCAGCCGGCCGGCAGCCAGAGGGCGTTCTCGCACGAGCCGCAGCCCAGGTCGAGCAGGCGCTCGCCCCCGTGCAGCCGGCTCAGGAGCAGCCGCCGCTCGGGCGACACCTCGCGGTTGGCGGCTGCCGCCTGGGCGTAGTAGTCGCGGCTGCCGTCCCAAAACGAATCGAGCCGCCGCTTGTCGCCCTCGCCATCCAGCCGCCGCTTGTCGTCCTCGTCCACCCCGCCAGTCTACCGCCGCGGCCCCCGCTGCCGAGCCGTCTTACCGCCGCTTGACCGCCACCGGTGGCAAGCAGCTTGCTTTATTCCAGACCAGAGACGCGCGCAGCGCGCGTCTCTCCTAGAGAAGAGGAGATCATCATGAAACCCATACACCGATCTCTAGCCCGAACAGTGCTGCTCTCGGCGTCGATCCTGACGGCCTGCCTGGTGGCGGCGCCAGCAGTCGCTCAGCCCATCAGCGTCGACGGCGTCGTGTCGCTCAGCGCGGATGGCAACTGCATGTTCGTCAGGCAACACGACGGCACGGTCGTCACCGTGGTGGGCCGCTGGTACGGCCTGACCGCGAACGATTGGGTCCGCCTCGATGGGCGGCCCGTGGCCGACCGCTTCTGCGGCAGCCCAGGCGGCGTCGAGATCGTCGCCGTGAAGTCGATCTGGTCCGACGAGGCCCATCGTAACTTCTACTACAGCGCGGACCGCGACGGCGAATACCAGCGCTGGCTCGAGGCGAAGCGGCACCAGCAGTGGGAGCGGGATCGCGAGAGAGAGATCCGCCTCCACCACGAGCCTCCTCCGCCGCCGCAATAGCGCGGTTCTCTCGCAGGCAACCCGCTAGCGCTCCTGGTGTGTGATGGAGTCCGCCAGGAGTCGGCAGCCGTCGCGCGCCGGAGGCCCTGCCGGTGCGCGACGGCTCGCGCGGCGAGCCTACCGCCGCGGTGCTCGCCGCCCCCGGGCGCGGACCGGAGGTGCCTTCTGCGCGCCTCGCGACGGCCGGGCCGGCGCGGCATTGCGAGAAGCCCCACCGGCTCGGGCGGCAGCGGGCCGGGACGCTGCCGACCCTCGCCGCCCTACCGACTTCGCCCTTCCCATTGACCCCGCTGACTTCACCGCCCTCGCCACCTTGGTCGCCCCCACCTGCTTGGTCTTCGGGACCGCCTGGGCCGTCCTGGACGCCTTGCGCACCGCGCCTGCCGCGCCAGCCTTTCCTGGCTTGACCCTGCCGGGTGCCTGACGGCTCCCAGCTGCGATCCGCGCGGCGGTGCTCCTGGCGCCTGCGGGCCGGCTGGACCGAGCTGCAGCCGGGCGCGCCGCAGGCCGCGCCCCGCGTGCTCCGGACGCCCTCCTACTGCCGGCTCCCCCGCGGGCAGCGGCGGCCGCGCGCGAACCGGCCGCGGCCGCCGCGGGCCTGACGGGCTTGGCCGCTCTCGCTGCTGCCGCCCTGATCGGACGGACCGCCGCCGTTTTGGCCGCCGCTTTCGCCGCCGGCTTCGTCGAGCGAGTCGCGCCGCGCCGCGCCGCCGCGGGCCGGGCACCTGACGCCCGCTTGGTTCCCGAGGCCCTCCCGGCGGCTGCCGCCGGCCGTACCGCGCCGGACGCCGCCGGCCGCGTCGTTCTACCCGCTGCCGGTCGAGCGGGCCGACCAGTGCGACCGGTCCGAACCGGCCGCGCCTTCGCCTTCAGCGGGCCAGTCCGCTTCCCCGCCGCAGGCACCCCCGCCGCTGCCGCCGCTGGCGCCAACACCGCCCCGCCCACTTCCCCAGCCTCGCGCTGGCGCGCCAGGGTGGCGCGGGCCGCGGCCAGGCGGGCGACCGGCACGCGGTAGGGCGAGCAGGAAACGTAGTCGAGCCCGACGCGATCGAAGAAATCCACCGAGTCGGGGTCGCCGCCATGCTCGCCACAGACTCCCAGATGCAGGTCGGCGCGCGCCTGGCGGCCGCGCTCGCAGGCCAGCCGCACCAGCTGGCCGACGCCCTCCTCGTCGAGGCGGGCGAAGGGGTCGTAGGGCAGCACGTGCGACTCGAGGTACTGCGGCAGGAAGCGGCCGATGTCGTCGCGCGAGTAGCCGTAGGTCATCTGCGTCAGGTCGTTGGTGCCGAAGGAGAAGAAGTCGGCATGGACGGCGATGCGGTCCGCGATCAGCGCCGCCCGCGGCACCTCGATCATGGTGCCGATGGCGATCGGCAGCCGCAGCTTCTCCTCCGCCAGCACCCGCTCGATGGTCGCCGCGATGTACTGCCGCAGCCGGATCATCTCCTGTTCGGCGCCGACCAGCGGCACCATGATCTCGGCCTCGACGTGATCGCCGGCGCGCGTTCGCGCACAGGCGGCGCGAACGATCGCCTCCACCTGCATCTCGTAGATCTCCGGCGCCGTCATGCCCAGGCGGCAGCCGCGGTGGCCGAGCATCGGGTTGGCCTCGGCCAGCGCCGCCGCCCGCGCCGCCACCTTGGCGGCCGGCACTCCCATCTGCTTGGCGAGGCTGCTCAGCGCCTTGTCGCCGTGCGGCAGGAACTCGTGCAGCGGCGGGTCGAGCAGGCGCACCGTCACCGGCAGGCCCGAGAGGGCGGCGAAGATGCCCTCGAAGTCCTGCTGCTGCATCGGCAACAGCCGGGCCAGTGACTCGGCGCGCTCGTCGGCATTGTCGGCGAGGATCATCCGCCGCACCCAGGCGATGCGCTCGGCGCCGAAGAACATGTGCTCGGTGCGGCACAGGCCGATGCCCTCGGCGCCCAGCGCGCGGGCCACCTGGGCGTCGGTGGGGGTGTCGGCGTTGGCCCGCACCCGCAGCCGGCGCAGCTCGTCGGCCCACCCCAGGACCTTGCGGAAGGTCGCCACCGCCGGCGACTCGCTGGCCTCCTCCGCGATCAGCGTCCGCAGCACCTCCGACGGGCGGGTCGCGAGGGCGCCGGCGATCACCTCGCCGGTGGTGCCGTCGATCGAGATCTCGTCCTCCTCGTGCAGCACGCGGTCGCCCGCCCGCACCACCCCGGCGCGCTCGTCCACGTCGAGCCCCCCGGCGCCGACCAGGCAGGGCTTGCCCATGCCGCGCGCCACCACCGCGGCGTGCGAGGTCATGCCGCCGCGCGAGGTGAGGATGCCGGCGGCGGCGTGCATGCCGACGATGTCTTCCGGCGACGTCTCGGCCCGCACCAGGATGACCGGCCCCTGGGCGGCGAGCTCGGCGGCGCGGTCGGCCGACAGCACCATGCGGCCGGAGGCAGCGCCGGGGCCGGCCGGCAGGCCGCGGGCGAGCAACCGCCCCGCCGCCACCGCCCGCGCCTTCTCGCTGAGGTCGAACTCGGGCGCCAGCACCTGCTCGAGGTCCAGCGGCTTGACCCGCGACACCGCCTCGCGCGGCGTGATGATGCCCTCGTCCACCAGCTCGGCGGCGATCCGCACCGCCGCCGGGCCGGTGCGCTTGCCGCCGCGCGTCTGCAGCATGTACAGGCGGTCGTGCTGGATGGTGAACTCGACGTCCTGCATGTCGCGGTAGTGGCGCTCGAGCCGCGCGCAGACCTCGCGCAGCTCGCGGTCGGCCTGCGGGAAGTCCTCGGCCAGGCCGCGGCCGCCGTCGACGCCGACGATCGGCCGCGGCGTGCGGATGCCCGCCACCACGTCCTCGCCCTGGGCGTTGACCAGGAACTCGCCGTAGACCCGCGCCTCGCCGGTCGCCGGGTTGCGGGTGAACGCCACCCCGGTGGCGCAGTCGCTGCCGCGGTTGCCGAACACCATCGCCTGGACGTTGACGGCGGTGCCGAGCTGGTCGGAGATGCCGTTGAGGCGCCGGTACTCGCGCGCCCGCCGGTTGTCCCAGCTCGCGAACACCGCGCCGATGGCGCCCCAGAGCTGCTCGCGCGGGTCCTCGGGGAAGGGGTGACCGTGCTCGGCGATCAGCCGCCGGAAGCGCTCGGCGACGCCCGCCAGAGCCGCGGGCGGCAGCTCGTTGTCGCTGGTGGCACCGTGCTCGTCGCGCGCCGCCGCCAGGATCTCCTCGAACTCGCCGTGCTCGACCCCGAGCACCACGTCGCCGTACATGGTGAGCAGCCGCCGCCAGGCGTCGAGCACGAAGCGGGCGTCGGCGCCGCGCTCGGTCCAAGCCTCGACCGTGGCCTGCGACAGGCCGAGGTTGAGGACGGTGTCCATCATCCCGGGCATCGACATCGGCGCGCCGGAGCGCACCGAGACCAGCAGCGGGTTGGCGGCGTCGCCGAAGCGCTGCCCGGTCGCCGCCTCGAGCTGCCGCAGGTGCCGGTCGAGCTCGCGCTCGAGCGCCGCCGGATAGCTGCCGTGGTGCTCCTGGAAGTAGGTGCAGACCTCGGTGGTGAGGGTGAAGCCGGGAGGCACCGGGATGCCGAGCCGGCACATTTCCGCCAGCCCCGCCCCCTTGCCGCCCAGCAGCGCTTTCTGATCGCCCCTGCCGTCCGCCGTGCCGCCGCCAAAGGCATAGATGTACTTGACTGCCATGCGTCCTCCGATCCTGTAGGCGGCGAGTCTACCCGATCGGGATGGCATCGAATCGCGGCTGCCGGAGGTGCGGGTGCCTGCCGCGCGCGCCGCGCCAACGGCGCTCGCTCAGGCCTGGTCGGCGGCGCCGGCGCGCGCGCGGTGCTCGGCGCGGTCCACCACCACCTCGGTCAGCCGGGCCGTGCGGCTGACGGTACGCAGGATCGCCTGCAGCAGCGCGATGCGGTTGGCGCGCACGCGCTCGTCGGGATCCATCACCAGCACCTCGACGAAGAAGCGGTCGAGCACCGGCGCCAGCCCGGCGATGCGGCGCAGCGCGTGCTCGTAGTCGCCGGCGGCCGCCGCCGCTTCGACCTCGGCGCGCAGGCCGGCGAAGGCGGCGGCCAGCTCCCGCTCGGCGGGCTCCGCCGCTTCCCCCAGGCGCTCGATCTCGAACGGCTGGTCGGGGATGTCCTTGACGATGTTGGCGATACGCTTGGCCGCCAGCACCACCGACAGGAAGGCCGCCTCGCCGCGCACGCGGTGGATGGCGTCGACCCTGGCCCGCAGGTCCGGGAGGTTGGCCGCGCCGGCCGCCAGCGCCGCCTCGATCTCGTCGTAGGCGTAGCCGTAGATGCCCAGCACGTAGCGGATGCGGTCGTCGAGGAACGGCCGCAGCCTGGACCAGGCCTCGGCGGCGCCGCGGCCGAGGCGGTCGCCGTAGAGCGCCGCCGCCGCCGCTGTCAGGCGCTCGAAGTCCACCGCCAGCCCGCCCTCGAAAGCGATGCGCACCGCCCCCTGCGCTGCCCGGCGCAGGCCGAACGGGTCCTTGCTGCCGGTCGGCACCAGCCCCAGCCCGAACATGCCCACCAGCGTGTCGATGCGGTCGGCGAGGCCGGCCACCCGGCCGGCGCGCCCGCGCGGTATCGGATCCTCGGCGGAGACCGGCAGGTACTGGTCGTAGATCGCCTGCCAGACGTCCTCGGGGTGGCCCTCGCGGCGGGCGTAGAGGCCGCCCATCACTCCCTGCAGGGAGGTGAACTCCTTGACCATCTCGGTCGCCAGATCCACCTTGAGCAGGCGGGCGGCTGCCGCCGCGGCCACAGCTTCGCCGCCCCACCCGAGCTCGTCGCAGATCGTTCCGGCGAGCGCCGCCAGGCGTACGGTCTTGTCGGCGTAGCTGCCCAGGCGCTCGTGGAAGGCCAGCCGCGCCAGCTGCTCGGCCCGCCGCCCCAGCCCCGCCGCCAGGTCCTCGCCATAGAAGAAGCGCGCGTCGGCGAGGCGCGCCGCCACCACCCATTCGTTGCCCGAACGGGCGCGCCCGGCCGGGTCGTCGGGACGGTCCATCACGGTCAGGAAGCACGGCAGCAGGCGGGTGTCCGCCGACGCCGGCGCCGGCGAGCCCGGCGAGCTCTGCGAGCCAGGCGAGCCAGGCGGGCCAGGCGAGCCAGGCGGGTCATGACGCGCGGCGACGGTCAATGCGCTCTGGTGGTCGCGCAGGCTGGTGGCCAGCACCTCCGCCGGCAGCTCCAGGAAGGCGGGGTCGAAGCTGCCTTCGAGCACACCCGGGATCTCGCACAGCGCCGCCAGCTTGTCGAGCAGTGGTCCGTCCTCGACCAGCCGGCCGCCGAGCGCCGCGGCGCGCTCGTGCATGGCGGCGGCGAGCACCGTGCGCCGGCGCTTGGGATCGATCTCGATGTGGCGGGACGCCAGCTTGCGGCGGTACTCGGCGGCGCCGCGCACCTTGAGCGGCCGCGGCGACAGGATCGGATGGCCGGCGGTCTCGTCGCCGGCGGCGATGCCGAAGAGCTCGAACGGCACCACCTCGCCGTCGAGCAGCGACACCAGGCCGTGCACCGGCCGCACCCAGGGCCCGACGCCTTCGCCCCAGCGCATGGTCTTGGGCCAGGAGAGGGCGGCCAGCAGTCGCGACAGCAGCTCGGACAGCACCTCGCCGGCCGGCCGCCCGGCGGTGTGCCTGGCGGCGGCGACGTACTCGCCCTTCTCGGTGGCCACCCGCAGCAGCGCGGCCGGCTCGACGCCGCAGCGGCGCGCGAAGCCCAGCAGCGCCGGCGTCGGGGAACCGTCGCCGGCATAGGCGGCGCGCACCGGCGGCCCCATCACCTGCTCCTCGCGGTCGGGCTCGCGCGGCGGCAGGCCGCTCAACCGCACCACCAGACGGCGCGGCGTGAAGCCGGTCTCCACCTCGCTCGGGCCGAGGCCGCGCGCCATCAGCTCCTCGAACACCCGGGTGGCCAGCTCCCGCACGCCGGCCGCCAGCATGCGCGCCGGGATCTCCTCGCAGCGCACCTCGAGCAGGTACTCACCGCGCGCCATGCGGCACCTCCGGAGCAGCGGCGCCGGCAGGCGAGGGCGCGGCGGCCGGGGCCGGCCCGGCGCAGAGCGGGAAGCCGAGGCGCTCGCGGCTCTCGACATAGGCCTTGGCGCAGGCCACGGCCAGGTCGCGCACCCGCTTCATCAGGCCGACCCGCTCGGTGACCGAGACGGCGGCGCGGGCGTCCAGGACGTTGAACTGATGCGAGCACTTGAGAGCGCACTCGTAGGCGGGCAGCACCAGGCCGGCGTCGAGGCAGCGCAGCGCCTCGCGCTCCATGCCGTCGAACAACTGCTGGGCGAAGGCGACGTCGGCGACCTCGAAGTAGTAGCGGGAGAGCTCGACCTCCTCCTGGCGCCGCACCTGGCCGTAGCTCAGGCCCTCGACCCAGGCGACCTCGTAGATGCTGCGCGACAGGCCGAGGAACATGGTCAGGCGCTCGATGCCGTAGGTCAGCTCGGCGCTGATCGGCCGCAGCTCGAGGCCGCCGGCCTGCTGGAAATAGGTGAACTGGGTGATCTCCATGCCGTCGAGCATCACCTGCCAGCCGACGCCCCAGGCACCGAGCGTCGGCGCCTCCCAGTTGTCCTCCTCGAAGCGCAGGTCGTGCACCGTCAGGTCGAGCCCGATCGCCGCCAGGCTCTGGACGTAGAGGCGCTGCACGTCCTCCGGCGCCGGCTTGAGGATCACCTGGAACTGCAGGTGCTTGCCGAGCCGGAAGGGATTGTCGCCGTAGCGGCCGTCGGCGGGGCGGCGCGAGGGCTGGACGTAGGCCACCCGCCAGGGCTCGGGGCCGAGCACGCGCAGAAAAGTGTCGGGATGCATGGTGCCGGCGCCCACCTCGAGATCGAGGGGCTGCTGCAGCACGCACCCGTGGCCCGCCCAGAATTCCGACAGGCGCAGGATCAGGTCCTGAAGAGTCTGCATGCTCGCGGGATCCGTTTCGTGTTGGCGCGGCGCGTCAGAGCGCCGCGCGGGTGCGCTGGATGACATCGTAGCTGCGCAGCTCGCGCTGCAGGAACTGCCGCCGCACCCGGGCGCAGAGCTCCTCGACCTGGCGCAGCACCGCCGGCGCCGTCACCGGCGCCCTCTCGGCCCCCGCCGGGCCGGTCCCGGCCATTTGCGGCAGGGTGCAGCGGCCGATGCGGCGCAGGAAGTCGAGCGTCGGGGCGCCGACCGTCAGCCCGTGCCCGCGCGGCGCTCCTTCGAGGCCGGCGCCGGCGCAGGCAGGGCACAGCAGCGTCTCGCCTTGCGCCGGCAGCACCGCCCGCCCGGCGAGCGCCGCGCCGCAGCGCGGGCAGGCATCCGGCGCCGGGAAGATACCGCCCAGGCGCAGCATCCAGCACTCGAAGTAGCGCGCCGCCACGTCCTGGTCGGCGCCCTCGAGCAGCGCCTCGAGCGTCGAGTCGAGCAGGCGGTAGAGCAGGTCGGAGCTCTCGTCCTCCTGTGCGAACTCCAGCATGTGGTCGACCAGGTAGCTGCCGAGCAGGATTCCTTCCAGATCGGCTTGCAAGCGATGAACCGGCCGCACCAGGTCGACCGCCGAGATCCGCACCAGATCGCGTCCTTCCTTCTCGAACCAGGTGACCTGCGCCTTGGCCAGCGGCTGCAGCTGGCCGGCGAAGCGGCTGTGCCGGATGCGCGCGCCCTTCGCCACGCCGCTCTTCTTGCCGCGCTCGCGGGTCAGGAAGACGACGATGCGGTCGCGCTCTTGCAGGTCGCGGACATCCAGCAGCAAGGCTTCCGAGGTGTGCAGGCGCACCCGGTGATGCTAGCACACCGCGTTATTGCGCAATGACTGCTTCGATCGAAGCGACAGTGGTCAGCGCCTGCTCCAGCCCTCGTCGCCGAACAGCGGCATGGCGGCGGCCTCGGGGCGCTCGAGATCGGCGGCCAGGACGGCGATGCCGAGCTGGCCGCGATAGAGGCTGTGGGGGAAGGCCGCGTCGGTAAGCGGCTCCGCGGACGCCGCGCCGGCGGCCAGCGCGGCGCGGTCGGCGAGCCGGCGCGCGCGGTCCAGCCACTCGTCGCCGCCGCCATGGCGGTAGAGGTCGAGCAGGGCGTAGGCGCGGCCGGCCAGCCCGCAGCAGAGGTTCTCGACCTGGTCGCCGGCCTCCCAGGCATGCCAGCCGGCGGCGGCGGCGAGCCGGCGCCAGTGGGAACCGCCGCCTGCCGGACCGCCGGGCGGCGCCGCACCCGCACCGGCGCCGATCGCAGCGGCTTCGACCGAGCTGGCGCCGATCGCGCCGCCGTCCATCGCGGCGGCAGGCTCCGGCAGCCGCGATACCAGATTCCACAGGTGCACCATCCCGGCGCTGCCGTTGCACCAGCCGGCCATCCAGCGGGCGGCAGCGGGAGCGGTGCGGCGGTGCCCCTCCGCCAGCCGCCGCGCGTGCCAGCGCCAGCGCGCGCCGCGGCCCCAGCTCTCGGCCGCCGCCGCCAGCTCCGCCAGGCGCGCGGCGACGGCGGCTGGGATGGTCCGGCCGGCGGCCTGGCACCAGCGCATGGTGGCGTAGAGATAGCCCGCCCAGCCGTGCGCCATGCCGAGGTTCGGCAACTCCGGGCCCTCGCCGAGCGGCGGCAGCGGCGCGATCTCCTGCCAGATGCCGGCGAGCAGCTCCTCGCCGAGCGCTCGCAGCCCGGCCGCCGGCGGCACCGCTGGCGCCGGCGAGGCGTCCGGCGGCGAGGCCGGCTCTGCATCGCCGGCCAGCGCGTCGAGCAACTGGGCACAGCCCAGGAGGAGGCCCGAGCGGCCGAGGGTGAGGTCCGGGTTGGGGCAGGGCCGGCGCGCCGCCGCGACGAAGGCGGCGGCGGCGCGGGCCGCGCCGGCACGGTCGTCGCGGGCGTTGGCGATCAGCGCCTCGGCGCAATGCACCCCGGGAGCGCCATGAAAGAGGGAGGCCCTGCCCACCGTCGCCGGCGTGACGTCGAGGCGCGGGTTGTAGAAGGCGGCTTCACCTCCTCTCGCCAGCGCCGAGGCCCGGGCCGACCACAGGTCGGCCTGCGACAGCAGCTCCGCATCCTCGCGCGCCAGAGCGATGCGATAGAGGCCGAGGGCGATGCCGGCGCCGCCGAACTGCACCGAGGCGAAGGGTGGCTCGGGCAGGCCATCTGCCCAGACCGAGCCGCTCGGCCGGAGCCGTTCGAGCGTAGCGGCCAGCAGAGCCTCGACGGGACTCCGCCGCCGTAACGCGGCGCTCAGCGACGGCACGGCCGCCGACCTAGGCGCCGCGTCAGCAGGCGCCGCCAGGTCTGCCGCCGCGTCAGCAGGCGCCGCCAGGTCTGCCGCCGCGTCAGCAGGCGCCGCCAGGTCTGCCGCCGCTCCGGCAGGCGCCGCCCGATCTGCCGCCGCGCCGGCAGGCGCCGCTGCGGCTACCGCGCCCGCCACCTCCGCGAGGGCGGCCCCCAGGGCGTCGAGCGACGGGAACCGCTCTCCCGGAGACTTGGCGAGGGCGCGGCCGAGCACCGCCTCCAACTCCGGCCAGGCGGCAGCGCCGCGGGCGGCGAACGGCAGCGGTGCCGCGCCGGCGATCTGGCGCAGCATCGCCTCGCGCTCCAGGGAGAAGTCGATGCAGTGCGCCCCGGCCGCCAGCAGGTACAGCAGGGCCGCCACCGCGTACTGCTCGCCCGCCGCCGAGGCGGCCGGCGGCGCCTCGCCCGCCAGGACCGCGGCCGCGTACTCGGGCTCGAAGTAGAAGGCGACGCCACCGCGGCCGGGCGGCGCCAGGCCGGCCGGGGCGCCGCGCCAGCCGGCGAACCCGAAGTCGATCAGCCGCACCCCCCCGCCGGCGGCGACCAGCACGTTGCGGGGATGGACGTCGCAATGCAGCGCGCCCCGGCGGTGCAGCCGTCCATAGGCCTCGGCGATTGCCCGGCAGAGGGCCAGGACCGCAGCCCTTCCCTGGTCGCCGCCGCGCTCGCGCGCCTCCGCGGCCGCGGCCATGGCGTCCACCCCGGAGCACCATTCGAGCAGCAGGTAGCGCCGCCCGCCCCACGAGCCGGCGCCGAGCAGCCGTGGCGCGACCGGCGCCAGGCCGGCCCGGTCGCCGGCCTCCGAGCCGCGGGAACGCCCCTGCCGCTCGCCACCGGCCAGGTGGGCGAGGACGGCGGCCTCGCGCTCGAGCCTCGCGGCGATGGCGCCGCCGCCGCCGAGGCGCTCGATCTTGAGCGCCGCCTCCACCGGCGGCGCGCCGGCGCGCACCTGATAGACCTCGCTGTCGTCGAGGATCTGCACGCAGCAGACCACGCGGCAGCCCGCCAGGCGCTCGCCCTCGGCCCAAGAGGCCTCGATGCGCCCGGCGCCGGCATCCTCGGCGGCGACCAGAAAGCCCTCGCGCACCAGGCGCGCCAGCAGCGGATAGGCGCCTTCGAGGGTGACCTCGGGATCGGCGCCGCTCGCCCGGCTGTGCCGGATCACCGCCTCCACCACCGTGGCGGGCGCGGCGAACTGGCGCAGCAGCTCCGCGGCCGCGGCATCGAGCAGCCGCGAGGGCGTGCGCAGCCGTGGGCGGGTGATGGCGACGTCGCCCTGCTGCCAGCTCAGCTGGCGCCGCGCCGCCTCCGGCAACTCGCTCACCGGCACCAGCAGCACGTCGGCCGGCAGCAGCAGCGGCCCGCTCAGCGCCGTCATCGCCGGCTCGGCGCCGCCGCCGGTTCTCGCCAGAGCCCGCCGCCGGGAGTCCAGGAATCCGTGTCGATGCCCTCGAGCCGCAGCCGCTCGACCGCGAACCGCCAGGGCTCCATGGTCTCTCCCGCCGCCCTGCCGGAGGCGCCGGCAACGCCTGCGACCCCGGCGACCCCGGCAATCAACGCCCGCGCCAACCGGTCCGTCAGCCATTGGCGCCAGCTCGTGCGGCCCTCGCCCCAGGCCGGCCCGAGGCCCGCACCCGGCGGCGGATCGACGCCCCACGACAGCAGGCCGCCACCGGCGATCTCGGAGGTGAAGGGCACGCCGTGGGCGGCGGCGCCGGCGAGACCCTCGGCAAGCGCGCTCGCCGCCTCGGCCAGACGCTCGAAGCTGACGAAATAGGCGACGATCTTGTCCGGACGCAGCAGGCCGCCGGCGGTGGCTCCCACCTTGAAAGCCGGCGGCCCGACCGCCGCCAGGCCCGCGAGCACCCTGCCGAATCCTTCCGCCAGCGCCGCCGGCGCCAGGCTGACGTAGAGCTTGTAGGTCGCCGCAGCCGCCGGCGCGGCGGACCGGCTCGCCGCCGGATGCCACTGCAGCCAGGGTTCCCCCTCGGCCGCCGCGAGCTCCCGCCAGTGGCGATCGAGCAGGCGTCGCAGCGGCCCGCCCTCGGCGATGCCGAGTCGGCTCCGGACGGCCGCCGGGCCGGGCAGCGCGCGCCGCCATCCTGGCGTCAGCGGCAGGCCATGGAAGGCGTAGAGGCGCTGCGACAAGGAAACGGGGTCGACGGCGCCCTCGATGCTCGCCAGCTCCTGGCCGTAACGCAACGCGGCCCGCGACAGCTCGGCCAGGCGGCCAGCCGCGGGGAGATCGCGGCTCGCGAGCCCGCCGGCACCGGCGCGAGCGCCGGCCGCGGCGGCGCCGGAGACGAATCGCCCCGGCTCGCGCTCGACCTCGAGCACGCCGTCCGCCACCAGCCGCGCCACCATCGCCGCGGCTCCGGCCTCCCCGAGCCGGTCGCGCACGTAGGCCGGCAGCGGTCCGGGCCGGGCGAGCGTCAGCAAGAGCAGGGCGGTCTCGCGATCCACCGCCTTCAGTCCCAGCCCGGAGGCGGGCCGCGGCCGCAGCACGCCGTAGTGCTCAGGATCGCGCGCCAGGCCGGCCAGCGCTTGCCGCTCCGCCACCGGCAGGCGATCGAAGAGCACCAGCTCGAACGCCCGGTTGGCGCGCAGCCGGCGCTCGCGCCATGCTGGCGGCGCCGGCGGCGCTGGCGCCACCGGCGGCAGCCGCGGCGGGCGGGAACCTGCCCGTGCCCGGGACGGGCTCACCGCGCGCCGCCGCTCATCGCAGGATCGATCACCGGACCTATTCCATCCCATCCGGCGCCGGCGCGCCAGCGCCCGCCAATCCCGCGGACACCGCGGGTACCGCGGACACCGCGAACGCCCCGAACGCCGCGGCACGGCTATCGATTTCCGTAGGACATGCCACTAGACTCTGGCCCCATGGCGGCACTCGATCCGGCGGCGCGGACCGACGACGAAGAGATCAACCGCGACCTCGGCTTCGGCTCGGTGGTGGCGCGCGAGAGCCGGCAGCGGCTGCTCAACCGCGACGGCAGCTTCAACGTGCGGCGGGAAGGCATGAAGTCGCTCGCCTCGCTGAGCGCCTATCACCACCTGCTGACCATCTCGTGGCCACGGTTCCTGGCCCTGGTCGCCGTCACCTTCATGGTGGTCAACGCCGTTTTCGGCCTGGCTTTCCTCGCCTGCGGCCCCGGCGCCCTGCGCGGCGCCGCGGCGGCCGACATGGGCGGCAACGACTTCCTGCGCGCCTTCTTCTTCAGCGTGCAGACCTTCGCCACCATCGGCTACGGGCACATCAGCCCGGCGGGCCTGGCCGCCAACCTGCTGGTGACCGTCGAGGCGCTGGTCGGCCTGCTGGTCTTCGCGCTCGCCACCGGCCTGCTGTTCGCGCGCTTCTCGCGGCCGACCGCCAGGGTGGTGTTCAGCGATCGCGCCTTGATCGCGCCGTTCCAGGGTGCCACCGCCTTCGAGTTCCGGATCGTCAACTCGCGCAGCAACCAGCTGCTCGAGGTCGAGTGCCAGGTGCTGTTCACCCGCTACAGCGGCCAGCTCGGCATCCGCCAGTTCGTGCCGCTGGCCCTCGAGCGCCGCAAGGTGACGTTTTTCCCGCTCTCCTGGACCATCGTGCACGCCATCGACGCGGCCAGCCCGCTCTTCGGGCTGAGCCACCAGGACCTGGTCGATGCGAGCGCCGAGTTCCTGGTGGTGATCACCGGCTTCGACGAGACGTTCTCGCAGACGGTGCACACCCGCTCCTCCTACAAGCCCGAGGAGGTGGTCTGGGGCGCCGCCTTCAAGAACATGTACCGGCCGCCGGACGCGACGGGGAACCTGAGCATCGACGTCGGCTTGCTCAGCGACTTCGAGCGCGTGGCCCTGCCCGCTGCGAAAACGGCGATGGCGCTGCCGCCGCTGCCGGCGCCCTGACGCCTCAGCCGCCGCCGAGCACGAAGCCGGCCACCGCCGCCACCGCCTCGGCCAGGTTCTGCGCCGCGGTGCGGCCGGAGGACTTGCGTGGCACCAGGGAGTGGTCGCCGTCGTCGATCCACCGGATGTGGATGCCGGCGGCGAGCGCGTAGCCGGCGACCTCCGCGGGCCCGCCGAAGGGATCGCGCGTCCCCTGGACGATGAGGGTCGGCGTGCGCAGCTCGCGCAGGTGGGCGGTGCGCTTCACCACCGCCGGCGCCGCGGCGCCGGGCGGCCGGAACGGGTAGCCGAGGCAGACCAGGCCGCGCACTCCCGCCTCGTCGGCGATCATGCTGGCGATGCGGCCGCCCAGCGACTTGCCGCCGATCCACAGCCGCGGGCCGCCGCCCAGCTCGGCGATCGCCGCCAGCCAGGCGCGGCGGAGCTCCGGCTCGCGGTCGGGCACCTTGCTGCCGGCGCCCTCCCGCCGCGCCGCCATGTAGGAGAACTCGAAACGCGCCACCCGCAGCCCGCGCTCGGCGAGCCCGGCCGCCATGGCGGCGAGGAACGGCGAGTCCATCGGCGCGCCGGCGCCGTGCGCGAGCACCAGCGTCGGCCCCTGCGGCGGGCCGTCGAAGAGGAACCGCGCGGGCATTGGCGGACTTTATCCCAGCGGCGCCGACCGCGTGGGGGCTCAACTGCTAACATCATGGAGGCCCGGCGCACCCTGGAAACGACCTGGAAACGACATGACCAAGACCAACCTCTCCCCGGAAGCGGCGCTCGAGCGCACGCTGACCCATCTCGTGCACCGGCTGCAGGAGGCCGCCGGCGAGAACCTGCTGGGCGTCGCGGTGTACGGCGCGCCGGCCAAGGTCCGCCAGGCTTCGGGCGTGGCCGAGCTCAACGTCCTGGTGGTGGTGGCCAACGCCACGCTCTCGGCGCTGCTGCCGCTGGCGCCGGTGCTCACCTCCGCGCAGCGTCAATCGCAGGTTTCCTCGTTCGTCGCCACACCCGGCGAGCTGCTGGTGGACGCCAACCTCTACCCCGCGCGCCTGCTCGAGATCCGGCTCACCCACCGCCTGCTCCACGGCGACGTGCACCTCGATCGCCTCGAGATCTCGCCGCGCGGCCTGCGCTTCGCGGCGCTGCAGGAGCTCAAGAACCTCGAGATCCGGCTGCGCCATCGCATCCTGGACCGCGGCACCGACGCCGACCTGCTGTGGGCGGGCATCGTCCAGAGCCTGCCGCGGCTGGTGGCGATCCTGGAAACCGTCCTCTACGCCCGCGACGGCGAGCGCCCGGCGGCCCGCCCGGACGTGCTGCGCCTCGGCGGCGAGGCGCTGGGGATCGACCCCACGCGGCTCGAACCGATTCACGCCCTGCGCCTGCGCACCAGCCGGCCGACCGACGAAGCGGTGCGCGAGGAGCTCGGCTGCTACCTGGCGCTGCTCGCCGACCTGGTGCGGGCCCTCGGCCGGCTCGCGGCCGGCGACGGCATGCCGCCGCCGGTCTCCACCAGGATCTGGGAGTGATCGGCGCCGCCCGCCGGCGGCGGCGGGCGGCGACCGGAACCGGCCTCAGTGGCGGTTGGCGGCGTAGTCGATGCCGCGTCGAACCTGGTCGATCGCGTCGTCGACCAGCTCGATGGCGTGCACGCGATGGCCGCCCTTGTCGGCCACCGCCGTCTCGAGCTCGGCGCGCGCCGCGCGCAATTCGTCGAGCGCCGCCTGCATGTGCGGCTGGCCACCGCCGGTGGCACAGCCGATGGCGAACGCGGCGCCGAAAGCGGCAGCCGCGAAGCCGCACCGCTTGAGCCACTTGCTCCACGTATCCCGATGCAGACTGTCCATGATCAGCTCTCCCGTTCCGGTCCGCGGTCTCAGTGGGTGCGGTCGAACTCGATGCCCCGGTCGACCTCGGCGATCGCCTCGTTGACCCTTTCGAGCGCCTTGACGCGATGGCCGCCCTTGTCGGCATCGGCGGCCTGCAGCTCGGCCTTGGCAAGGCGGAGGTGGTCGCGCGCGGCCATCATGTGTGGCTGATCGGCGCTCGCCCGTCCGGCGACGAAGCCGACCAGCAGCAGGACGCCAAGGGCAAGCACGCAGAGGGCACGGCGGACGACGACAGGACGAGCCTGACTGAGCATGAAAGACCTCCTGTTCTCCGGCGCAGCGTGATCGCTTCGCCGGCTACCGCAAGCATGAGTTGACCCCGACTTTATCACCCATCCGAGATGGGGCCCCCCCCGCGGTGATCGGTAGGGGGCGGCCGGGGCCGGAGAGCCGGGGGGCGGCGCGGGGGGCGCGCTACTCCCGGCGGAGGGCCAGCACCGGCGCGATGCGGGCGGCGACGCGAGCCGGCAGCGCGCTCGCCAGCGTCGCCACGCCGCCGAGCAAAAGGGCCGCGCCGGCATAGGTCGCCGCGCGGGTGACGGGGATCTCGTACAGCAGCCCGGAAAGCAGCCGGCTGAACAGCAGGGCACCCACGATCCCGAGCGCCAGGCCCAGCAGCGTCAACCCCGCGCCCCTGCCCATGACCAGGCGCAGGACGTCGCCGCGGGCCGCCCCCAACGCCTGCCGGACCGCGATCTCCTGGGTGCGCTGGGCCACCGCCGCGGCGCCGGTGGCATAGACGCCGCTGACCGCCAGGCCGAGAGCGGCGGCGGCGAACAGCGCCACCAGCCAGGTGCCGAGCCGCGGCCCGGCGACCTCCCGGCGCCGCGCCACCTCGAGCCAGCGCACCGCCGAGAGCGGCAACTCGGGATCGAGCGCGGCGACCTGGCGGCGAACCTCCAGGGCGAGGGCCGTGGTCTGGCGCAGCTGGGCGGCAGCCGGCGAGGGGCTGGGGGCCTCCGGGGCCGCCGCCGGCCGCCAGGGGTCCGCGGGGCGCACCACCAGCGCCATCGCCCGCCAGGGCACCTGCTCGTAGGGCAGGAACAGCACCGGCCGGGGACCGGCCTCGAGATCGACGTCGCGCACTCCGCCCACCACTCCCACCACCGTCAGGTCCGGCTCGCCGGGCCGCCAGCGCAGGTGCCGACCCAGCGGGTCCGCGCCCGGCCAGACGCGCTCGGCGAGCACGGTGTCGACGACCGCCACCGGCTGGCGGCGATCGCCGTCGGCCGCTTCCAGCAGGCGCCCGGCGATGCGACGCAAGCCCAGGGCGGAGAAGGCTCCCGGCGTCACCACCCGCCATTCGGCGGCCACCACGTCGCGCCCGCCAACCGCCGGCCGCGGCTCGACGGTGAAGGGCTCCGCGGGCCGCTCGGCCGCCAGCGGCGCGGTGCTGATCAAGCCGGCGGCCGCCACCCCGGGCAGGGCGTCGAGCCGGTCTTCGAGCCGCCGCACCAGCAGCCGCCGCTCTGCCTGCGTGTAGCGCCAGCCATTGAGCGCCAGGCGCAGGCTCAGCACGTGGTCGGCGTCGAATCCGGGGTCGGCGCGGTCGAGCCGCAGGTAGCTCTCGAGCAGCAGTCCGGCCGCCACCAGCAGGGTGGTGGCGACCGCCAGCTCCGCCACCACCAGCGCGTCGCGGAGCCGCCGCTCGCCGGCGGTGGTCAGGCGGGCGCTCTGCCGCGCCGCCGCCGTCCCCGGCCGGGAGGCTTGCAGCGCCGGGCCCAGCCCGCACAGCAGGCTGCTGAGCAGCGCCAGGGCAAGCACCAGGCCGGCGCTCGCGAGATCGAGGCGCGGCATGGCGGCCAGCCGCACGGGCGCCGCCGCCGCGTCGCCGCCCGCCGGCACCGCGCCAGCCAGGACGGCAAGCTGCGGCACCTCCACCGCCGCCTGCCGCAGCGCCGTGGTCGCCGAACCGGCCAGCAGCAGGGCGCCCACCGCGCCCAGCAGAGCCAGCAGCAAGCCCTCGGCGAGCAGCTGCCGGACGATACGGCCGCGGCCGCCGCCCAGCGCGGCGCGCAGGTCGATCTCGCGCTGCCGTGCGGCGGCCCGCGCCCACAGCAGGTTCGCGGCGCTGGCGCTGGCGAGCAGCCAGAGCAGCGCCGCCGCCGCCAGCAGCAGGCGAGCCCGCAGCGTCCAGCGCGCTCCGGCCCAGGCCGCCGGCAGGGTCTCGAGGCGGGCGCTCCAGCCGTCGTTGGTGTCCGGGTGGTCGCGGCCGGCGGCAGCGGCCACTGCCGCCAGCTCGGCCGCCGCTTGCCGCGCCGCCACCTCGGGGCGCAGGCGCGCCAGGGCCTCGAGCCGATGGTGCTCCCGGCCGGAGCCGTAGGGGGACAGCGGCAGCCACACCCCCGTCCCCGGCGGCACCGCGAAACCGGCCGGCAGCACGCCGACGATCCGCTGCGGCGGCATGCCGTCGAGGCGCAGGCTGCGCCCGACGACGCCCGGATCGGCGCCGAAGCGCCGCTGCCAGAGCTCATACGACAGCAGCGCCACGCGGTGGGCGTCGCCGCGTGCCGCCGCCGCGCCGGCGCCAAATCCCTGACCCAGCAGCGGCCGCACGCCGAGGAGCGGCAGCAGCGAGGCGGTGGCGTGGGCGGCCAGCACGCGCTCCGGCGGCGCCCCGGCCGGATCGCCGCCGGCGAGATTGGCCTCGACGGTTTCGAGGGCGGCCATGCCGGCAAAGCTGCGGCACCGGCGGCGCCAGTCCACGTAGTCGGGCCAGGTCGCGGTGAGCTCGACGCCTCGCGGGCTGAGCTGGCGCAGGCGCACCAGGGTGGACGGATCGGCAAACGGCGGCGGCCGCAGCACGGCCTGCGCCACCCGCCAGGCGGTGGCGGCCCCGGCAAGTCCGACGGCGAGCGCCACCACCGCCAGCGCCGTCCCCCCGGGCCTCTGGCCGAGGCGGCGGCCGGCGAGGCGCAGGTCGCGGGCCAGCTCGCTCAGCCAGCGGCCGCGCCGCTGCGCTCGATCTCGGCCGCTGCCGATGGCGCGGCAGGCCGCCTGGACCTGGCCGAGATCGCCGAAGCGGCGGCGGGCGGCAGCCATCGCCGCCGCGGGCGCCATGCCGCGGCCGGCATACTCGCGAGCCCGCATCTCGACGTGGAAGGCGAGCTCGTCGGCGATCTCCTCGTCGAGCCCCGGCTTCCAGAGCAGCGAGCGGAAACGGCGTCGCGGTCCGGCGGCTCGGGCCATTGCGGGCGGTGCCTAGGAGGCCGGCAGGAGGACCTTGCCGACGGCGGCGGTGAAGCTTTCCCACTGCGCGGTCTCGGCCTCGAGCTGGGAGCGGCCGGCCGCCGTCAGGCGGTAGAACTTCGCCTTGCGGTTGAGCTCCGAGAGGCCCCATTCGGCCTCGATCCAGCCGCGCCGCTCCATGCGGTAGAGGGCCGGGTACAGCGACCCCTCCTCGATCTGCAGGGCGTCCTCCGTCGCCTCCTCGAGCCAGCGGGCGATGGCGTATCCATGGCGCGGCCCGCGGCTGAGCGTCTTGAGGATCAAGGCGTCGAGGGTTCCCTGGAGCAGGGGCAAGGGCTGCTTGGACATGGCGTTGGCGCCGCCTCCTTCGGTCATGGCGCGAAGCATAGCTCAACTCTGCCTAGATCGTCAAGGCAAACAGAGCGGCAGGCTGGCAGTCGGGGTTACCGGGACAACCGGCCGGCGCCCGGCTGCCGGAACGCGGCGCTCAGCGGCGGCGGACCGGATAGCGGCGCAGCCAGTGAGCCTGCACGGCGGCGCCTACCGCCGCCAGCACCACCAGCGCGATCAGCCGGCCGTCGTGGCCGAGCTGCAGGTGGACGTGCTCCACGATCAGCGAGGCGCCGGCGATGGCCGAATAGAGGATCAGGGCAAGGTCGAAGAGCGCCAGCGCGAGGAACGCCGCCACCAAGCCGACGACCAGCAGCACCAGGAGCTGTCCGGGGTGCGCGGGTGGCAGCGCCCAGCCAAGCAGGTGGGCGGCCAGGTAGGCGCCGACGAAGAAGCCGGCGATCGCCACCGCCACCTTTTGCAGAAAGATCGCCAGCAGCACGCCGATCAGGCCGGCGAGCAGCGCCAGCAGCAGCCTGCCGCCGGCGGGAGCATTGTGCCAGCCGCCGAGCGCCAGGTACCACCCGGCCATGAAGCCGATCACGCCGACGAACAGCCAGAACAGGCGCCGGCCGAAGAACAGCAGCACGACACCGGCCAGGAGCGCGGCGACCGGCGTCGCCGTGCTGGTCCAGGACAACGGATCGAACGGGTGCGCCATCTCTCTCCTCCCCGGCCATGGATCTCGGTCGAGCCGAGCGGCCCGATCCTACCGCCGCTGCCGGCGGCGCGCGAGAGCCGCGAGCCCGCAGATGTCCATAGTCTCCTCAGACCGCGTTGGTGGTGCCACACTACCCGGCCGTCCAGAGCCGGGACCGTCGCGGTCGGCGTAAGATAGGCGTGCATGGATCGTACCCACAGAGCGCTGCCCTCCTGGCTCTCGCGGCCGGCACGGTGCCTGCTGTGCGGTGTCGGCGCGCTGCTCGCGGCGGTGATCTGCTGCCTGCCGGCGGCAGGCGCCGCGCCGCCCCTCGCTCCCGCCACGGCGGCGGCCCCCGCGCCGGCGGAGCCAACCCCCGACGCGCAGATGCTGAACGTCACCCTGGTCCCGGCGGGCGCCGCCCCGCGGCCGGTAGCCGGCCCGCCTACCGCCCTGCCGGCGCCGCGCTCGGGTGCGCGCACCGGCCCCGCGGGATCGACGCCGGCGGCCTCTCCCCGCTGGATTGGCTGGGGCCTCCCGGCGATCGCGGCCGGCGCGCTGGCCGGGCTGGCCTGGCGGCGGCGCCGGCGGCGGTGCCCCGGCTGCCGGGCGGCGATGCGGCGCCTGGACCGGGAGGCCGCGTTCGCCGAGCTGGACATGGCGGAGCGCACCGAGCACCTGGTCGGCGACGTGGTCTACCAGGTCTGGTGCTGTGACGCCTGCGGCCAGGTCGAAAAGGTGGGCACCGCCAACGAGCTGACCGGCGCCGCGGCCAAGTCCCTGGCCGCGCCGGTGGGCTCGGCCGCTTTCCTGCGCCGCCGCGCGCAGGCGGGCCTGTCGATCTGGTCCCCGCCACCCCTGCTACAGCAACCGTTGCCGCGATCGCCCATGGTCGCCGCCGCGGTCGCGCGGCAGGGCGTCAAGAGGCGCGACAACGAGCCGCCGCCGCCGGCACCGTCCGAGGGCGCCGACTCTCCTTCCTAGCGAAGCCTTAGCTCCAGGTCACCTCGACCCCCTCCACCTCGTCGGCCAGGCGATCGACGAGGTCAGGGCCGTAGGCGGTGGCGGGGGTCTGGAAGCCCACCCGGAGGCGGCCGGCGAGAACGCGCTGGGCGACCCAGAGAGCGGCGTGGGCGGTGAACAGATAGGCGTCGGGTCCGCGCAGGCGAGCCGTAGCGCGGCTGCCGGTCTGGTCCTCGGCCTCTGCCCAGATGCGGGTCAGGCCGGTGGCGAGAGCCGGCTCGTCCGGACCCGGCGGTCGCAGCGCGATCAGCCACCGCAGCATCGCCTGGCCGGCGGCGCTGGCCAGCAAGGCGCGCGCCGGCGCCGCGAACCGCGCGCGCAGCAGCCAGCGTAGCGCGGCGGGATGGACGGTGTAGACCTCGATATCGGGATAGACCGAGCTCCACCAGGCGCTGGCCAGGTCGCCGCGCCAGGGATCGCTGATCGCGACCCGCGGCCCGCCACCAAGGTCGACGATCATCTCCTCCTCGCCCGGCCGCGCCGGCACCAGCTCGCCGCCGCGGCGCCGCACGCCGCCGCCGCGGCGCAGATCGCGGAAGATCGTTTCCAGGGTGCCGCGCGAGACGCCGCCGGCGGTCTCGAAGGCCATACGCAGGCGCACCGCCGCCGGTAGCCGCCGCCGCAGGCGCGCCGCCACCGCGTCGGTCGGCAGGACGGCGAAGCCGACGCCGGGCATCAGCATCACGCCGGCTTCTCGGGCGCGGGCGTCGAGGCGGCGCATGGCCTCGAGATCCGCCACCCCGCCGGCCAGGTCGAGGTAATGGACGCCACCGCGCAGGCAGGCCTCGGCCAGTGGTGGACCGGTGTCGGCAAAGGGGCCGGCGGCGTTGAGCACCACCGCGACGTCCTCCAACCCTCGCGCCACCTTCGCCGAATCGGTGAGCGAGAAGTTGCGCGTGGGCAGCAGCAACGGATCGGCGTGCGCCGCCACCGCCTCGAGGTCGCGACCGGCGGCAAGATGGGGCAGACCGGCCGTGGCGGCCAACCGCGAGATCAGGCCGCCGGTGTAGCCGGTGACGCCATAGATGAGCAGGTTCGACCGCATGGATCGCGGGGATCGGAAGAACGGCATCGCCTGCGGCGGCGCCCCTTCTCCGCAACCGCGCTGCCGAGCCTGATCGGATCGTACCCCAGGCAACGAGCCGCCCGCGGCGCTCGTGGGTTGCCCGCTGCCGCTCGCGGCTGTCGACCGCGCGAACGGATCGGGTAGACTGCTGGCCGCCGATGCCGCCGATGCCGCTCCCCTCGCTCAACCTCCACGGAGATCGCCGCCGATGACGCGCGGACCGCTGGCACCCTGGGCCCTGGCGCTCCTGCTGCCGCTTGCCGCCGGGACGCCGCGGCCGGCACCCGCAGCCTTCCGGGAGCCGGCCGCCGCACCGGCAACGGCGGCTTCCCAGCCGCCGGTCACCCTACCAGCGGCGCCGGTGAACCTCGACTTCGAGGCCGGCGACCTGGGGCAGATGCCGGCCGGCTGGACGATGACCGCCGCCTCGGAGCGGGCGGGCTTCGGCGCCGACCTGACGGAAGAGCAGCCCTACCAGGGGAAGACCTGCGCCGTGGTGCGGGGGATCGCCTACAGCCGGAACCCAGGCACCGGCACCATGATGCAGAGCTTCGCGGCCACCGCCTATCGCGGCCAGCGCGTGCGCTTCCGGGCTGCGGTGCGCACCTACGACAGCCACGCTCAGCTGTGGCTGGCGGTCGAGCGGCCGGACCAGGTTCCCGGGTTCTTCGACAACATGGCCGACCGGCCGATCGCCTCGGCCCACTGGCAGGTCTACGAGATCGTCGGCGAGGTGGCCGCCGACGCCACCCGGATCGGCATCGGGATCACCATCAACGGCGACGGCAAGGCGTGGATCGACGCCGGCACCTTCGAGGTGCTGGGACCGGTCCACGACGCGCCGCCGCGGCCCATCGCCGCGGGCGCACTGACCAACCTGATCGCCTTCGCGCGGCTCCTCGGCTACGTTCGCTACTTCCATCCCAGCGATCAGGCCGCGGCGGCGGACTGGGGCAGGTTCGCGGCCGCGGCGATCGCCGAGCTCGACCCCGAGGCAACGCCGCCGCCCGCGGCGGCAGCCAATGGCGCCAATGGCGCCAACGCCGCCGGCGACGCCAGCGACGCCGTGGCCGGTGCCACGACTCCATCCCTCACCGCGGTATTGAGCCGCCGCTACCCCACCGCCGTGCCGCAACCGCCGGCCACCGCGGACGACGCCAAGAGCCTGGCTGCGACGCTGCAGCGCCTGTTCGCGCCGCTCGCGCCGATGCTGCGAGTCTTCCCGGCCGGCAGCAAGCCGCCGCCGCTCGACCTCGGCCCGCCGGCGGCCGTGAAGCCCGCCGACCTGCGGCTGGCCGGCTGGCGCCATACCGGCCTCGCGGTCGAGGGTCGCCCATCGCCCTTCCTGTCGCAGCGGGTCTTCCTCCGGCCCGGCGAGCCGGAGGCCGCCGCTCTCGATCCGCGGTTGCCCTTCGCCGCGGACCTCGGCGGCGGCGCCGCCTGCCTGCTGCCGCTGGCGGTCTGGGCGGACGGCGCCGGCACCCTGCCGCATACCGCCGCCGGCGGCCTCGGGGCGGCAACGCCGGTCTCGCCGGCCACCGACCGCAGCTCACGGCTGGCGGTCGTGATGCTCGCCTGGAACGCCCTGCAGCATTTCGATCCCGGCCTCGCCGCCGGCGGCGTCGCCCGCGTGGTCGCCTGGCAGAAGGCGCTGCCGGCCGCGTTGCGCGAGGCGGCGGAGAGCACCGGCACGGACTCGCTGCTCGCTGCCCTGCGGCGCATGGTGGCGGCGACCGGCGACGGCCAGGCGACGGTTGCCGCGGCCGCCAGCCGGCGGGTCTATGGCCTGCCGCTGCGCTGGGACTGGATCGAGGGACAGCTGGTGGTGACCGAGGTCGCCGCCGGCGCCGAGGGCCTGCATCCGGGCGACGCGGTGACCCGGATCGAGGGGCGCGGGGTGACCTCGGAGCTCGCGGCAGCGGCGGCGGAAACGGCGGCGGCGACGCCCCAGTGGCAGCGCTGGCGGGCGCTGGCGAGCCTGGCGCTGGGCGACCGCGGCGAGCCGTTGCGCCTCGACGTCGAATCTGTCCCGGCGGCCGAAAAGGCCGGGCGCGCGGCCCCGGCCGCCGCGCCGGCGCCGCGCGCGGTGACCGTCATCCACAGTGTGGCGCCCACCCAGGTCGAGGCCCCCGCCGGCAAGCAGGAACCGGTTCGCGAGGCGGCTCCGGGGGTACTGGTGGTCGACGTCGGCCGTCTCGGCGATTTCGAGCTGGCCGCCGCGCTGCCCCGGCTGGCGGCGGCAGCCGGCATCGTCTTCGACCTGCGCGGCGGGGCGCGCTCGATCGACCTGCTGCTCGCCCACCTGATCGAGGCGCCGGTCGACGCGCGGCAGGAGCAGGCGCCGGTGTGGGACCGCCCGGACCGCGAGGGCGTGCGCTACGTGCCGGTGGCGGCGCCGGTCGCGCCGGCGGCACCCCGCCTGCAAGGCCGCCTGGCGTTCATCAGCAGCGCCCGCGACGTCGGTCTGGCCGAGAATCTCCTCGCCACCGTCGCCCAGCTGCATCTCGGCCCGATCGTCGGCTCGCCCACCGGCGGCGCCCGCGGCAGCGTCGCCAGCGAGCCGCTGCCGGCCGCCTTCTCGATCATCTGGACTGGCACGCGCCCCGCTGCCGGAGCCCTGCCGGCCGGCGCCCCGGTGCAGCCCACGGTCGCCGTCTCCCCCACCCGCCGCGGACTCGCCGCCGGCCGCGACGAGGTGCTGGAGAAGGCGCTCTCGCTGGTGACGCCGCCGCCGGCGGCAAGCGCGAGGTAGCGGCCGCCGCTCCGGCGGTGGTTTCCGGCGCTCCGGCGCCCCGGCGGCCCCGGCCGTGCCCGGCCGTCCCCGGTGCCGGGCCGAGCTGCGGCACGTCACCGGGGATTGATGCAGAGCGCTACGGGCAGCGCGGGCAGGTCGAGAGGCGGGTCGGGCAGAGCAGGCTGGTGCAGGTGGTGCCGGGAGGGCCGGTGACGCCGCCGGCCACCGGCAGCATCTCCTGCGCGTCGAGCAGGCGCAGGGTCTCGCGATGGAGGGTCATCCTGGACAGCTGGGCAGTCTTCTTCATGTCGGCTCCCTGTACGCGGCGCCGGCTTCTCGATTGAAACCGGCATGCCTTTGCCAAGAGAGGTGCAGCATTTGGGCAAAGGTGCACCCGCGCTCACCCGCGCCGCCGGCCGCCGATGCCGCCGGGGGCAGGGGGCTCCTGCCTGCTTACTTTCCGCTGCCGCGGTCGTAGGGGACGATGTTCTCCCACTCGCTGGCGTCCGAGCGCGCGACGACGGCGACCACCGGTTCGCTGTCGCTGAGATTGAAGACCTCGTGGGGCACGCCGGGCTCGATGAAGATGAAGTCGCCGGCCTGGTTCTCGATCGACAATCCGAGGCCGGGGCCGTACTCGTGACGGACCCGGCCGGCGAGGATGTAGAGCATCACCTCGAAGTCGACGTGGATGTGAGCGTAGGCGACGCCGCCCGGCGGGATGGTCGCCACGTTCATCGACAGCCGGCGGGCGGTGACGTTCTTGGCCGACAATCCCGTCTTATAGCGAATGCCGTTCCAATCGCGGTGGGTGCCGCTGCCGCGCACCACCAGGATGCCGTCACCGCCTTCGACCCGCCGCGCCAGGTCCTGCTCTGCGCGCACCTCGGGCTCATCAGGCATGGTTCACGCGTACGGCTCGAGCTCGGTCCAGGTGTCGGTCTCGAGCGTCTTCTTGAGGTCGTTCATGAAGCGGTCGGCGTCGGCGCCGTCGACCAGCCGGTGGTCATAGGTGATGCCGAAGTAGCACCGGGTGCGGATCGCCAGCATGTCGTTGCCGAGCTCGTCCTCGACCACCACCGGCCGCTTCTCGATCGCGCCGACGCCGAGGATCGCCACCTGCGGCTGATTGATGATCGGAGTGCCGAAGAGGCTGCCGAAGACCCCGGGGTTGGTGATGGTGAAGGTGCCGCCCTGGGCCTCCTCGGGCTTGAGCTTCTTCGAGCGCGCGCGCTCCGCCAGGTCGTTGGCCGCCTTGGCCAGACCGACCAGGTTGAGCAGGTCGGCATGCTTGATGACCGGCACGATCAGCCCATGGCCGAGGTCGACCGCCATGCCGAGGTTGATGTCGCGCTTGTAGACGATGTTGGTGCCGTCGATGGCGGCGTTGACCTTGCGGTGCGCCTTGAGGGCGTTGACCACCGCCTTGAAGATGAACGGCATGAAGGTGAGCTTGGTGCCCTCCTTGCGCGCGAACCCCTCCTTGGCGCGGGCACGGGCGCGGGCGACGCGGGACATGTCGAAGTCGAAGATGGTGGTGACGTGCGCCGAGGTGGCCTTGGAGTAGACCATGTGGGCGGCGGTGATCTGCCGGATCTTCGACATCGGCTCGATCTCGACGTTCTCCCCCTCGAAGTAGGCCGGCACGTAGAAGCCGCCGGTCGGACGGCTCGCCGGAGCGGGCGCGCCTGCGGCCGGTGGTTTTGCAGGTGAAGCGGGAGGTGAAGCGGGAGCTGAAGCGAGAGGCGGAGCGGTGGTCGCGGCGGGCGGGGCCGGCACGGCGGCAGGCCGCGCGGGCGGCGGTGCCGTCCGCCGCTGCTCGAGGAAGCCCAGGATGTCGCCCTTGGTCACCCGGCCGTGCGCGCCGGTGCCCTCGACCAGCTGCAGGTCCACGCCTTCCTTGGCGGCGATGCTGCGCACCAGCGGGCTCGAGAACCGCCGCAGCCGCTCGTCCTCGGTGTCCTCGGTGGCCTCAGCCAGCTCGCCATCCGCGCCCACGGCACCGGCAGCGCCCTCGCCGCCGGCAGCCGGCGCCGGCACCCGGCGGGGACCGCTGGCGGCGGGAGCGGCACCGCCGGAGGCGGCCGCCGGCGCAGCAGCTGCCGCCGTGCCGGCGGCTCCTTCGTTGGCGGCTTCCTCGCCGGCCGCGGCCTGGGTGCTCTCGGTAGCCGGCGCGGATCCGGCCGGCGCCGAAGCCGCGGCGCCCGGAGCCTTGCCGGCCGCCGGCGCGGCCGGAGCCGGAGCGCCGCCGTCAGGAGTGGCCGTGGCCGCAGGGGCGGCCGCAGGGGCTTCCGCCGCCGCCGCCGCGCCACCGCCGGCGGCAGCGCCCGCGGCGTTCGGCGATGCGCCGGTTTCGCCGGCCGCGCCGATGCTCGCCACCACCTGGTTGACCGGCACCGTCTCGCCTTCCTGATTGCGGATCTCGAGCAGCACTCCGGCGGCCGGGCTGGGGATCTCGGCGTCGACCTTGTCGGTCGAGATCTCGAACAGCGGCTGGTCGCGCTCCACCTTGTCGCCGACCTTGACCAGCCATTTGGTGATCGTTCCCTCGGCGATCGACTCCCCCATCTGGGGCATCACGACTTCCGTAGCCATGGCAATCCGTCTCCGCTTGCGAGCGCTTTTCGATCAGTAACTGGCCAGCTCGCGCACCCGCGCCACGAGCTTGTCCACGTTGGGTAGATAGGCCTCTTCGAGGGTCGGGCTGTAGGGCACCGGCGTGTCGGGACAGCAGAGCCGGTGGACCGGGCCGTCGAGCCAGGCGAAGCCGCGCTCGGCGATCCGCGCCGCCACCTCGCCGGCCACCGATCCGCTCAGTTGCTCTTCGGTCAACACCAGCACCTTGTTGGTCTTGCGCACGGTGGCGAGGATCGCTGCCTCGTCGAGCGGCTTGACGGTGCGCAGATCGAGGACTTCGAGGTCGATGCCCGCTTCGGCGGCGAGACGCTCGGCCGCTTCCAGCGCCACGTGCAGCATAGCACCGTAGGTGATGATCGACAGGTCGCGGCCCGCCCGCGCCAGCCGCGCCCGCCCGAGCGCCGGCGGCGTCTCCCCACCGCCGTCACCGCCGTTCGCCGGCGGTGTTAGCGACATGGGCGACATGGGCGACATGGGCGAGCCGGCCTCCGCCGGCTGCGGCAGCTCCCCCTTGATCCGGCGGTACAGGTACTTGTGCTCGAAGAACAGCACCGGGTTGGGATCGCGGATCGCCGCCTTGAGCAGACCGTAGGCGTCGGCCACCGTCGCCGGCGCCACGATCTTCAGGCCCGGCGTGTGCTGGAAGTAGGACTCCGGGTTCTGGCTGTGGAACGCCGAGCCGTGGACGTTGCCTCCCGACGGCCCGCGGATGACCAGCGGCACCTGCTGGCCCCAGCGGTAGTGGTTGGGGCCGGCGAAGTTGACGATCTGGTTGAAGGCGCAGGAGATGAAGTCGATGAACTGCATCTCCACCACCGGCCGCATGCCGAGCATGGCGGCGCCGATCGCCGTCCCGACCATCGCCGACTCGCTGATCGGGGTGTCGATCACCCGCTCCGGCCCGAAACGGTCGAGCAGCCCCGCGGTCACCCGGAAGGGGCCACCGTAGGTGCCGACGTCCTGGCCGAGCAGGAAGACCCGCGGATCGCTCTCCATCTCCTCCCACAGCGCCTGACGGATGGCCTCGAGGTAGGTGACCACGCTCATGTCGCGTACACCCCTTCGAACGCCCGTTCGGGCGGCGGCATCGGCGACGCCAGGGCGAAGTCCATCTCCGCCACCAGCTCGGCGTCGATCGCCGCGGCGATCGACGCCAGCTCCGCTTCGCCGGCGAGCCCGCCGCCCAGCAGGTGGCGCTCGAAGCGCTCGATGGGGTCGCGGCGCCGCCACTGCTCGACCAGCTCCGGCGGCACGTAGCCGGCGTCGTCGTGCTCGGCGTGGCCCTTCATGCGGAAGGTCTTGGCCTCGATCAGCGTCGGGCCGCCGCCGGCGCGCGCGCGCTCCACCGCCCGGCGGGTGACCGCGTGCACCGCCAGGACGTCGTTGCCGTCGACGATCTCGCCCGGGATGCCATAGGCGGCGGCGCGCACGGCGATGTCCTGGATGCGCATCTGGCGCGAGGTCGGCGTCGAGTAGGCATAGCCGTTGTGCTCGGCGATCACCACCAGCGGCACCGCCAGCACCGCCGCCAGGTTGAGCCCTTCGTGGAAATCGCCGGTCGAGGTGCCGCCGTCGCCGATGTAGGTCAGCGCCACCAGCCCGCGCCCCTGCATGCGGCCGGCCAGCGCCACCCCCGCCATCACCGGGATCAGCGCGCCCAGCATCGAGATCGGCGCCACCAGCCCGCGCTCGAGGTCGCCGAAGTGCGTGTTGCCGTCCTTGCCGCCGGTCGGGCTGCCGCCCTTGGCCATGTACTGCATCATCACCTCGCGGGGCTTGACCCCGCGCACCAGCATCGACCCGAGGTTGCGGATCAGCGGCCCCATGAAGTCCTGCGGCGCGAGGGCGTAGGCGCTGCCCACCGAGGTCGCCTCCTGGCCGCGGCTCGAGTAGAGCCCGCCCACCACCTTGCCCTGCCGGTAGAGGTTGCCCAGGCGCTCCTCGACCATGCGGTTGAGCTTCATGAAACGGTAGAGGTCGAGCTGCTGCGCGGGCGTCAGCTCGGTGGCCGCCAGGCGATCGCCGGCCGGCCGCGGCGGCTTGGCCTTGGCCTTGGGCGTGGCGGTCGCGGCGCGGCGCCGTTTCACCGGTGCGGCGGGGCTGGTGGAAGTGGTCTTGGGCATGGGCGATCGTCGCACGGCTTGGGCTCAGAAGTGGATGGCGTGCCCGTGGGCGGCGTGCGCCGCCTCCCCCACCGCCTCCGACAGCGTCGGATGGGCGTGGATGGTGTGGATCAGCGCCTCGTCCGTCGCCTCGAGGTGCAGCGCGGCGCAGGCCTCGGCGATCAGGTCGGTGGCGCTGGCGCCGATGATGTGGACGCCCAGCAGCTCGTCGTAGCGGGTCTCGCGCACCACCTTGACGAAGCCGGTGGTGTGGCCGAGGATCGCCGCCTTGCCGAGCGCGGTGAAGGGGAACTTGCCCACCGCCACCTCGTAGCCCCGCTCGCGCGCCTTCGCCTCGGAAAGGCCGACGCTCCCCACCTCCGGATCGCAATAGGTGCACGACGGGACCTGGTCGTAATTGATCGGCTGCACCGCCTGGCCGGCCATGTGCTCGACCGCCAGGATGCCCTCCGCCGAGGCGACGTGGGCCAGCCAGGGGGTGTTGACCACGTCGCCGATGGCGTAGACGTGCGGCAGGTTGGTCTGCATCAGCGGGTTGACCTTGACGTAGCCGCGCTCGACCTCGATCCCCAGCGCCTCGAGACCGATGCCCTCGGTCACCGGGCGGCGGCCGACCGCCGACAGCAGCAACTCGCTTTCGAGGGTGAGGGTCTCCGGCGCCTTGCCCTGGCGTTCGAGGGTGAGCCGGACGCCGCTCTCGGTGCGCTCGGCGGCGGTCAGCCGGGCGCCGGTCAGCACCTTGAGCTTGCGCTTGCGCAGCGCCCGCTCGAGCTCGGCCGAGACCTCCTCGTCCTCGATCGGCAGGATGCGCGGCAGCATCTCGATCAGCGTCACCTCGCTGCCGAACGACGCGTAGAGGGACGCGAACTCGGTGCCGACGGCGCCGGCCCCCAGCACCGCGATCGACTTCGGCACCCGCTCGAGCAGCAGGACGTGGTCCGAGTTGAGGATCCGCTCGCCGTCGGCGGGAGCGATCGGCACGTCGCGCGGCACCGAGCCGGTGGCGATCATCACGAAGCGGGCGGAGACGACGCGCTTGCCCTCCTTGCCCTCCACCTCGACCTGGTGCGGACCCACCAGGCGCCCGGTCCCCTGCAGGATGCCGTCGACCTTGTACTTCTTGAACAGCGACTCGATGCCGCGGGCGTTCTTGTCCACCACCTTGCGCTTGCGCTCGTGGGCGCGGGCGATGTCGAGGGTGGGCGCCGCCACCTGGATGCCGTGCTCGGCGACGCCGCGGATCTCGTCGAGCAGCGAGGCGGTGTGCAGCAGCGCCTTGGTGGGGATGCAGCCGCGGTGCAGGCAGGTGCCGCCGAACTTGGGGTCTTTCTCGACCACCGCCACCTTCAGGCCCAGCTGTCCGGCGCGGATGCCGGCGACGTAGCCGCCGGGACCGCTGCCGAGGATGATCAGATCGAAGTCTTCTTGCGCCATCAGCTCTCCCAAGGTCCAACGGACCGCATCATGTGATCAGGGGACCGGCGGGCCGGCTACCCGGAGGATACCGGGTGAGGCGCCGCGGGCGCGCGCCCGAGCCTCGCGCCGGCCGCAGCCGGTGCCGCCGGCGCAACCGCCACCGCCGCCGCCGCCGCGAGCCTGCCCCGGCGGCACCGCGGTCAAGGCACCGGCGGGACCGCCGCTTCCGACGGGGCCGTGTCGGCCGGTCGCGCCAGGCGCCGCGGATCCGCCGCGGTACCCTCGCGGCCTGGCCCGGCGGCGCCTGGAACCAGCGCCGCCGGCGGCCCCAGCGGCACGGCCCGGAACCGGCCCGGCTTCTCCTCCACCACCCTCCCCAGGGGCATCTCGGCCTCGTGCTGGAAGATCGCCAGCCACTCCCCCGCCGCCGCCCGCGGCAGCCAGGTCTTCTTGTTCTCGAGCGTGGTCATCGGGAACAGGTCGTAGCTCATGATCCAGGGGTAGGCGACATGAGCGACGGTCGGCACCAGGTCGGCGAAGAACACCGCCTTGCCGCCGAATTCCGCCGGCTCCCCGGCGCCGGCTCGGCCGCCGTCGATCAGAACGATGCACATGTCCGCGTTATGCCCGGCGGCGCGCACCGCGCGCACTCCCGGGATCGGCTCGCAGCCGGGCTCGCCGTCGAACAGCCGCACCACGCCGGCCGCGAACAGCGGCTCCCAGTTGCGCGGATCGTAGCTCGCGCGGTCCCGCTCGTTGGGCCGCCGGGCGTGCTCGACCTCGCTCCGTTCCAGCCAGTAGACGGCATTGGGGAACGTCGGGACCAGCTCCTCGGCCGCCGGCTCCGCGGCGGGCGAGCCGGGGCCCTGGCTCGCCCGCCGCGTGTTCCAGCCGCAATGGTCGAAGTGCAGGTGGGTGAGCACGACCTGCGTCACCTGCTCGGGCGCGTAGCCGGCGCGGCGGATGGCGTCGGGCAGCCGCACCGCCGCCGGATCCATGCCGAAGGTGTCGCGAAAGCGCGGATCGTGCTTGTCGCCGATGCCGGTGTCGACGAGCACCAGCTCCTCGCCGCGGGCGACCAGCAGGCAGTTGGTCGCCATGCGGATGCGGTTGCGGTCGTCGGGCGGCTTGACCTTTTCCCACATGGTCCGCGGCACCACCCCGAACATGGCGCCGCCGTCGAGGCGGAACTCGCCGTCCGAGACCAGCGTCAGATCGAGGTTCCCGAGCCGCATCGCGCCAGAGTCTATCCTTCCTGGCCAAGCCGCTCCAAGGGCGCCGGGACGGTGAACCCGAAGGGGCGCCACCCAGGTGGCGGCTGGAAATTTCAGTTGAGTAGTTTATACTGACCACGTGCCGCAATCGGGGGCCGGGTATCAGGTCTTGGTCGTCGAGGACCATGCGCTCAACGTCGAGTTGGTCCGTGATCTCCTCGAGCCGGAGGGCGTCGCCGTGGCGCACGCCGCCAGCGGCGAGGCGGCGCTGGCGATGATCGCCCGGGAGCGGCCCGACCTGGTGTTGATCGACCTGACGCTGCCCGGGATGAACGGCCTCGAGGCGATCCGGCGAATGAAAGAGGGCCCGGCGACCCGCGGCCTCCGCGTCGTGGTGGTGACGGCGAGGGTGATGAAGAGCGACCGGGAAGCGGCGCTGGCGCACGGCGCCGACGCTTTCCTCACCAAGCCGCTGGACACCCGCACCTTCGCGCGGGAGATCCTGGCGCTGCTGCGCGCCGGCGGCGAGCCCCTCCCCGCCGGCCGGCGCGCCGGTCCGGGGAGCCCGGGCGGCAGGGCAACCCCGCTCGGAGCGCCGCACCCGCGCGCCACCGAACCGGGCAAGGACCGCGGGCGATGAGCGCAGGCGGCGGCGCCGGCGGTGCCGGCAGCCGCCGGCTGCGCCTCGGCCGGTTGGAGGCCTATGCCGCGCTCGCCGGCGGCGTCACCCACGAGATGAGCAACCTCGCCGCCTCGGTGACCATGGCGGTCCAGCTGCTCGAGCCCGCCTGCGCCGAGGCCGCCGACCGCGAGATCCTGGCGTCGCTCGACGAGCTGGCGCGGCGGATCCAGCATGCCGGCAGACAGCTCCACTGGCTGGCACGCGGCGTCACCGGCGAGGCCACCCTGTTCCAGCCGCAGTACCTGCTCGCCGACCTGCAGAAGCTGGCCCGCGTCGCCTTCCCGCTCCCGATCACGGTGGTGACGCGCTATCCGCCCGACCTCTGGCCGCTGGCCGGCGATCCGCTGATCGTCCTCCAGCTCCTGCTCGCCATGCTCCTGGAAGCTCGCGAACACCTGCCCGCCGCCGGCGGCACCCTGGCGCTCGTCGCCCGCAACGAGGAGCAACTGGACGGCCGCCGCGCTCTCGGCGCCCCCGGGCCGGGCGATCCCGCCCCGCCCGCCCCGGCTGCGGCCGGCGCCGGCCGCCACGTCGTATTGGAGGCTGCCGCCGAGGCGCCGGCCGGCTTCGCCAAGCCATCGCCGGCGGCAGCCGCGCGCCGGCGCCGCAGGGCCGCCGAGGCCAGCCGGGCAGCGGCCGCTGCCGGCGGCTTCACCACTCCGCTGCCCCGGAGCGCCGCCCATCGCGGCCGGCGGGCCTGCCTGCCGGCGGGAAACCCGGGATCCGTCCTCCTATGAGATGACCTGTATCGGCCCGTCGGCGCGCTCAGCTCTCCAGCCCCGCCCGGAAGGCGTAGTGCATGATGTCGGCGTTGGTCTTGAGGTTCATCTTCTGCAGCACGCGGGTGCGGTAGGTGCTCACCGTCTTGACGCTCAGGTGCAGCTCGGCGGCGATCTCGCTCGGCGTGCGGCCGGCGGCGATCTTGCGCATCACCTCGAACTCCCGGCTCGAGAGCAGCTCGTGCGGCGGCCGGTCGGCGGTCGAGGAAAGGTCGGCGGCGAGCCGCTCGGCCAGGTTGGCGCTGACGTACTTGCGGCCCGCGGCCACCTTGCGCACCGCTTCGAGCAGCACCTCGGGCGGCACGTCCTTGGTGACGTAGCCGTCGGCCCCCAGCTTGAGGCAGAGCACCGCGTACTGGTCCTCGGGATGCATGGTCAGCATCAGCACCCGCAGCCGCGGGTTGGCGCGCTTGAGCTCCTGCGCCGTTTCCACGCCGCCCCTGCCCGGCATCGAGACGTCGAGCAGCACCACGCCCGGATTGGATTCCCGGGCCTTCACCACCGTCTCCTCGCCGGTCGCGGCCTCGGCCACCACCGTCACGTCCGGCGCCGCCTCGAGCGCCCGCTTGAGCCCCAGGCGGAAGATGGCGTGATCGTCGGCAATCAGGACCCGGATCATGACCCCTCCTCCGGCGGCGACGGCCGCTCCGCGACGGCGGCCCGCTGCGCCTCCACGAGCAGTTGCCGGCGCACCTCCAAGACCTCGTCCAGCCGGTCCATGAAGAGGTCGAGCAGCCGCGGATCGAACTGCCGGCCGCGACCCTGGCGCATCGCCGCCAGCGTCGCTTCCGGCGAGTAAGCGGGGCGGTACGACCGCGCCATGGTCATGGCGTCGAACACGTCCACCACGGCGCAGATCCTGCCGGCGAGCGGGATCTCCTCGCCGCGCAGCCGCCGCGGGTAGCCGGAGCCGTCCCAGCGCTCGTGGTGCGACAGCGCCACGACGTGCCCCTGCTGCATCAGCTCGGAGGGCGAGTCGGCGAGAATGCGGCTGCCGATCACGGTGTGTCTCTCCATCACCTGCCGCTCCTCGGCGTCGAGCGCGCCGCGCTTGCACAGGATGGCGTCGGGGATGCCGATCTTGCCGACGTCGTGCATGGTGACCGCATGTCCGAACACCTCGATCTCGCCCGCGGACATGCCCAGCGCCTTGGCCAGCACCGCGCTGTAGCGGCTGATGCGCAGGATGTGGCGGGCGGTGTCGGGGTCCTTGAGCTCGGCCGCGAGCACCAGCCGCCGGATGGTGTCGAGGTGCGCCGCCTGGGTGCGACGGTTGGCCTCGGCGGCCACCTCGCAGGTGCGGCGCAGCTCGGCGGTGCGCTGCGCCACCTGCACCTCGAGCTCGGCCTGACCGCGTTTCAGCGCGTCCTGGGCCTCTTTCAGCTTGAGCTGCGAGGAGATCCGCACCAGCAGCTCGGTCTTGTCCACCGGCTTGGCGATGAAATCGCTGGCGCCGGCCTGGATCGCTCTCACCCGATCCTCGCGGCTGTCGAGCACCGTCACCAGGATGACCGGCAGGTCGCGGGTCCGCGCCTCGGCGCGCACCCGCCGCGCCACCTCGTAGCCGTCCAGGCCGGGCATCATGACGTCGAGCAGGACCAGGTCGATCCCGTCCTCCAGCTTGGCCAGCGCCTCGAGCCCGTCGCTGGCCGTATCCACCTCGTAGCCGAGCGACCGCACCAGGCCGCCGAGCAGCGCCCGGTTCTGCTCGATGTCGTCGACCACCAGGATCCTCGGCGTCGCGGTCATGACCCGGGCTCCTGCTCGCTGCTCGCTCGCCGCACGGCGCCCGCCGGGGTCAGCACGACCGGCCGGGGACCTCGACGTGGAAAGTGCTGCCGAGCCCTTCGCCCGGGCTTTCCACCCAGGCCCGGCCGCCGTGCAGGTCGAGCAGGCGCGTCACCAGCGCCAGCCCCAGGCCGGTGCCGGACTGGCAGCGGGTGAGCGAAGGATCGACCTGCTCGAAGGTGCGGAAGATACGCTGCTGGTCCTCCTGCCGGACGCCGATGCCGGAATCCGCCACCACCAGCCGCACCAGCGGTGCTCCCGCCGCCGACTCCGCCGGCCACACCTGCAATTTCACCCAGCCGCCGGCGGCGGTGTACTTCACCGCGTTGTCGAGCAGGTTGAGCACCACCTGCTTGAGGCGTACCGGATCGCCGTCGACCGGCGGCAGGCCGCCCGCCACCTCGACCTCGAACGCCAGCCCCTTGCGGCGGGCGGTCTCGGCCACCGGTCCGGCCAGGTCGGCCACCAGGGCGCCGAGATCGAACCGGGAGAGCTCGAGCTGCAGGCGCCCGGACTCGAGGCGGGCGAGATCGAGCAGGTCGCGGAGCAGCTGGCGCAGATGCTCGCCGGCCGCGAGCACGTTGCCGATCGCCCGCTGCTGGGGCTCGTTGAGCGGCCCGAAGTGGCCGTCGGCGAGCAGCTCCGGGAAGCCGATCAGCGAGTTGAGCGGCGTCATCAGCTCGTGGCTCATGCGCGACAGGAAGAGGCTCTTCGCCAGGCTCGAGCGCTCGGCCGCTTCCCGGCCCTGCCGGCGCGCGGTGACGTCGCGCCAGTTGGTGACGTAGTGAGTTACCAGCCCGGCGCGATCGCGGATCGGCGCCGCCCGCAGCTCCACCCACAGCTCCGAGCCATCCTTGCGGGAGATGACGATCTCCCCCGACACCGCCTGACCGGCGATCAGCCGGGTGCGCAGGTCGACGACCATGGCATGGTCGGTCGCTGGCCCCTCGAGCCGGGACCATTGGCCGATCACCTCGCCGGCGGCGTATCCGGTCAGCTCGGTGAAGGCCGGATTCACGAACACCACCCGCGGCGCCGCGATGGCGGCGACCGAGACGGACACCGCCTCGTTGGCGGCGACCATGGCGGCGGCGAGCAGCGCGCGCAGCTCCTCCGGCAGGTCCGCTGGCGGCGTCTCGGCGACAGCTGGCGGCGGCAAATCGATCGCCGTGCCGGCGGCGCCCGAGCTCGGTTGGCGCTCCTTCGACATCGTCCCCGCCTGCCGCCCGGACCGGCTGCCCAGGCCGCGCAGGCACACTCCCTAACCCCTTTGGAGTCTCTGTGTTGCCGTGCTGGCAAAGGAGTTGGATGCAGGATATCTCGACCTTCAGTGTCGCGCAACTACTGCGGCGCTTCCGGTATCTCCACGGCGTCCTCGTGCAGGGCCATGAGCTGCTCGAGCCGGCCCAGGGCATCGCCAAGCCGGTGCACCACCGCCGGCGCGGACGCCGGCTTGGCCGGCGGCGACTGGACCGGGGAGCGCGCGGGTTGGAGGGCTTTGGGAGGCCGGTGGGCCGGGCCTGCGGTGCGCGGCAGGCCCACCTGCTCCCAGAGGTCGCGCTCTTCGGCGAGCACGTCGCGGCGCAGGATCACGCCGTGGCGGGCCAGCACCGCCGAGAGGTCGTCGTGGTGCGCCAGCAGGTAGCGGCGGGTGGAATGGTAGGCGTGATCGCAGACCGCGCGGCGCTCGGAGAAGCCGAAGATGTTGGTGAAGGCCATCAGGTAGTCGTCGCGCTCGGGCTCGAGCAGCATGACGTCGGCGTTGCCGTAGCGCTTGGCGTAGGCCGCCATGCCGACCTCGAGGCGGGAGTGGACGATGGTGCGCAGGGTCTGCGACATCACCGCCGGCAGGCCGCGCTCGATCAGGTTGCCGAACTGCATGTGGCCGCGCTCGACGGCGTGCGCGGTATCGACCGAGACGATGGGATTGACGCAGATCACCAGGCCGGCGCCGGCCTCGAGCGCCACCGAGGCGTGCAGCGTCTTGAGCAGGATGCCGTCGACGATGTGGCGGCCGTCGATCTCGACCGGCGGGTAGAGCCCGGGCAGCGCCGTCGTGGCCTGCACGGCGCGCGAGATCGGGACGTGATCGATGCCGCCGTCGCCGAAGCGCACCGCCTTGCCCGAGTCGAGGTCCGAGGCGACGATGACCAGCCGCTTGCCGAGCCGGCGGAAGTCGTCGGTGCGGGACTTGAGGCTGTAGATCTTCTCGAGATAGGTGCGGATCGGCTCGTTGTCGAAGACCGCGACCGGCAGGGCCTGCCCCAGGCGGGTCAACGAGTCGAGCAGGGTCAGATCGGCGCGGCGGCGGTAGTACTCCCGCACCGCCTCGATCAGCAGCCGCGGCACCGCGCGCAGGCCGCGCCGCAGCTCGCGCACCGAGGGGGTGAGGAAGGTTTCCGGGACGAACGGGTGCTCCCCCGGCTCGTGCGAGACGATGGCACGGCACATCTGCGCCGTGGTCAGGTCGTTGGCCAGGCAGGCGGAGATGAAGCCGCCCGAGCTGACCCCGACGTAGATGAACAGGTTGTTGAGGTCGAGGCCGTCGCAGGCCTCGTCGAGGGCGCGGAGGGCGCCGATCTCGTAGATGGCGCCCTCCGGACCTCCTCCCGCCAGCGCCAGGGCGACCCGCGGCGGCGCCGCGGTCTGGGCAGTGCTCGGCAGACCCGCCACGGGACCCGCGCCGGTCTCGGCCACTAGACCACCTTCGAGGCGCTCTTGGCCGCCGGCTTGGGAGCGGCGGCGGACTTCTCGTTACCGGCGGCGGACGCCGGGGCGGCATGGGTGACGCGCGGCCGCAGCAGCTCGACCTTGGCGTTGAGCTCCTCGACGCGCTGGGTCAGGGTGCGGATCTCGTCGCGGGTCGGCACGCCGAGGCGGTGCAGGGCCGAGGTGATGGTGTCGTCGACCTTGCTGCCGAGATCGTCCCAGGCGCCGCCGGCCTTGGCCTTGGCCTTGTCCGCCGCCTTGCCCGCCTTGTCGACGACCTTGTCGACCTCGACCTTGCCGCGCGACTCGACGTCGCGGCCGCGATCGACCAGGCGGCTGAACAGCTTGCTGCCCTCCTCCTCGGCGGCGGCCAGGGCGCCCAGCCCGGCCAGCCAGATGCGGTGCGCGGTGTCCTTGACGTCGTCCTGCAGGTTGCGGTCGCTGCTCGTGCTCTTGGTAGGCATGGGATTCCTCGTTTTCTTCTGGCGTCCGGCAACCCCGGGGGGCGCTGCGGCCGCCTCGTTCGCATCGTTTGCGTCGTGTGGATCCGGGGCGGACCGTCCGCCCGGGAGACATCCATTCACCTATCGGCTAGGCGGGTGCTACCCTCCTGGCCCTCGGGGCTCTCCCTGGGGGAGCCGAGCCTAATGAGCCGAGGTGGACGAGCCCGCGTGAGGCTCCTCGGCCGCCGCCGTGGCGTCCGCGGTGTCGGAAGTCGCGGCAGTCGCAACGCTGGCGCGATGGGCGGCAACCGGCCCGGAGCCGGAAGCTTCCGGCTCCGGCGGCTCGGCAAGTCCGACCATCACCTCCGAGTCGAGAGCGGCCAGCGACTCCTCCAGCTGCTCGAGGCGCGAGCGCAGGCCCGACATCTCCTCGCGCGCCCGGCGCACCGGCCCCAGCCGGTCGATCGACGCCTGCACCAGCCGATCGACGCCCTGCTGCACCTGCTCGACCCCGTTGTGCACCGCGCGCTCGCCCAGCCGCACCAGCTCATGCAGCAGCTCGCTCGGCAGCGACGAGGTGCCGCGCCGGCCCTCGTCCAGGATGATCTGGGTCAGCGTCTGCGAGGTGACGTCGCCGGCGGTGGCGTTGTCGAGCACGCGCACCTCCTGTCCCTGGCGCACCCAGCCCGCGATCTCTTCGAGCGAGACGTAGCGGCTCTCCTCGGTGTCGTAGAGCTTGCGGCTCTCGTAGCGTTTGATGAGCCGGATCATGGCTCCTCCTGAATTCTTCATTGCGTCCTGGCGTCCGGCTCCGATATCGCCCGGTGCCAGGCGCCGGCGGGGCGCCGCGAGGAGGTCACTACCACTCCCGCCGCCCGCTGACGAACGGCAGATTACCGCAGTGCGGCATAGAAGTCAAGCCCGATTTGACGCGATGCGGCAAAGGGCTGCGGGCGTCGTGTACCATAGGAGTCGTCCCATAGGGGCCCGAAGCGAGAAAGCGCACGCCATGAGAGTCATGCTTTTCGGTGCGAGTGGCATGGTGGGGCAGGGCGTCCTGCGCGAGTGCCTGCTCGACGACGGCGTCGAGCAGGTCCTGGCGATCGGCCGAACCGCGAGCGGCTGCACCCATGCGAAGCTCGCGGAGATCGTGCTCGCGGACCTTGGCCGGATCGAGGACCTCGGCAGTTCCTTGGCAGGCTATGACGCCTGCTTCGACAGCCTCGGCGGGTCGGCGGCCGGAAAATCGGAGGCTGACTACACCCGCCAGACCTACGACCTCACCTTGACGATCGCCAAGGCGCTGGTGACGCGCAATCCCGGGATGACCTTCGTCTACGTCTCGGGCGCCGGCACGGATTCGACCGAGCGCGGCCGCGTCATGTGGGCCCGGGTCAAGGGGCGGACCGAGAACGCGCTGCTGGCGCTGCCGTTCAAGGCGGCGATCATGTTCCGGCCGGCGCTGATCCAGCCGCTTCATGGAATCAGGTCCAGGACGGCGGCCTACCGCGTCTTCTATGCGCTGCTGGGACCGCTGCTGCCGCTCCTGAAGCGCGCCTGGCCCGGGTACGTCACGACGACCGAGCAAGTCGGGCGTGCCATGTTGAGGGTCGCCCGCGAGGGTTCGCCGAAGGTCGTGCTCGAGACGGCCGACATCAACGCCCTCTAGTCGCGCCGGCGGCGGCCGTCACGGTCGATCAGCGGTCGCAGGACGCGAGCATTGGACACCGCTCTTGCAAGTGGAGGCAAGTGAAAATGGACATCAAGAGAAGCGGCTCGCAGCCCTCCGGCAAGGGGCCGGGCGAATACTTCACCGGCACCGTGCGCATCGACCCCCTGTTCCAGGCGCCTGCTCCGGCACGCGTGGTCGGGGCGAGCGTCACCTTCGAGCCCGGCGCTCGCACCGCATGGCACACCCACCCGCTGGGCCAGACCCTGGTGGTGACGGCAGGCAGCGGCCTCGCCCAGCGCTGGGCAGGACCGATCGAGGAGATCCGGCCCGGTGACGTGATCTGGTTCCCGCCGGGTGAGAAACATTGGCACGGCGCCACGGCAAGCACCGCCATGACGCACACCGCCATTCAGGAACAGCTCGATGGCAAGACCGTGGACTGGCTGGAGCAGGTCGGCGACGAGCAATACGAGGCCCGCTGAAGGGAGAACGAGGGACGGCGGCGGCGGCAGCCGCGGCTCACTCGGCACGCAGGGCGTGGATGGGATCGATCGCCGTGGTGCGGCGGGCGGGGACGACGGCGGCGACGAAGGCGGCGCCGGCGAGCACCAGGAGAGCCACCAGGAAGATGCGCGGCTCGTAGGGCTCGACGCCGAAGAGGCGGCTGGCGAGCGCCCGGCCGGCGGCGAGCGCGGCGGGGATGCCGATCGCCAGGCCGAGCGCGATCGGCGCCAGCGCGCCGCGCAGGACCATCAGCACGACGTTCCGGGGCGCGGCGCCCAGGGCGACCCGGATGCCGATCTCGGCAGTGCGGCGGGCGACAGCGTAGGCGGCCACGCCATACAGCCCGACCGAGGTGAGGACGAGCGCCAGCAGGCCGTAGATCTCGGTCAGGCGGGCGATGAGCCGGTCGGCGTTGAAGGCCTGGCGCACCCGCTCGCCAAAGCTCACCGCGCCGAGCACGCTGGCGTCCGGATCGACCTCGGCGAGGGCGTGGCGCACCGCGGCTTGCACGTCGAGCGGACCCGCCAGGCGCAGCTGGATGCTGCGCACCAGGTTGGAGCGCGTCTGCATGGTGATCATCGCCGGCTCGTCGTAGGCCTGATCCTGGAGCAGGGGGATGAATTCCGTGGCATAGGCCGGAACCCGCGGGTTGGTGTACTTGGCGTCTTCCACGATGCCGACGATCTCGTAGTCCATGGCGTGGCGGGGATTGCTACCCAGGCCCAGGTGCCGGCCGAGCGGGTCCCGGTGGGGGAAGTACTTGCGGGCGAAGGTCTCGTTGATCACCGCGACGTGGTGGGCCGCCGGCGTGTCGCGCTCGTCGATCGCCCGGCCGCGCAGCAGGTGGGTGCCGACGGTCTCGAAATAGTGCGGGCTGACGCGGTCGATCGACGGCGCCCGCTCGTCGTCACGGGCCGGGATGCGGCCGGGCACGCCCTCGATGCGGATGGCATCGCTCCAGTTGATGCCTTCGAGCGGGCTGTAGAGCGCCAGGCTGGCGCTCACCACGCCCGGGATCCGGGTCAGGCGCCGGGTGAGCGCCTGGTAGAGCGCCCGCTCCCGCTCCGGCGTGGCGCCGCCCAGGGCGAGGTCGACGTCGAGCATCAGGCGGTCCTGCGTCTCGAAGCCGAAGCGCTGGTTCTCGAGCCGGCCGAGGCTTTCGCTCAGCAGGCCCGCGCCGACCACCAGCACCAGCGACAGGGCGGCCTGCAAGACCAGCAGCGAGCGCTGCGGTAGGGCGGAGCCGTCCCGCGTCGAGCGCCCGGCGCCGCGCAACGGTTCCGCCGGATGGACGCGCGAGGCGAGCCAGGCGGGAGCGGCGCTGAACACCACGCCGGTGAGCAGCGCCAGGACGAAGCCGAAAGCCAGCGCCGGCAGCGAGGGGTTGGGATCGATGGGGACGTAGCCGGCGCCGCGGAAAGCGAGCGCCAGCATGAGGCGCGTCGCCGCGAGCGCGACCGCCAGCCCCGCCGCGCCGCCGAGCAGCGCCAGCAGCACCCCTTCGGTCAGGGTCTGGCGGATGAGCCGGCCGCGCCCGGCCCCCAGGGCGACGCGCACGGCGGTCTGCTGGCGGGCGGCGGTGGCGCGCGCCAGCAGCAGGTTCGCCACGTTGGCGCAGCCGATGAGCAGCAGCAGGCCCGAGACGGCCATCAGCACGGCGAGCCCGGCGGCGTAGGTGTCCCGCAGCAGCCCGACGCCGCCGGCTGCCGGATGCAGCTCGACGCCCATGCGGGCGATCTCGGCCCGCTCGCGGGCGGTGGGCGCGGCGTGGGCGAGCAGCCACTGCCGGACCTGAGTCGCGATGTGCGCCGCGGCCGGCGCCGGCCGCATGCCGGGGCGCAGGCGGCCGACCACGTAGAGCCAGAACTCCTCGGGATGGCGGCGCAGCGAGGCCTCGCCGTGCAGCTGCAGCTCGGCAGCGGTGGGCAGCCACAGGTCCGGCGGATCGGTGCGCAGCGTGTCGCCGAAGAATCCCGGCGGGGCGACGCCCACCACGGTCAGCGGCAGGCCCTCGAGCGCGAAGCTGCCGCCCACCACCGCCGGATCGCGGGCGTAGCGCTCGGCCCAGCAGCGGTAGCTCATCACCGCCGCCGCCGGCGCCCCGGCCCGGTCGTCGGCGGCGGCGAACAGGCGCCCGGCCGCCGGGCGCACGCCGAACATGGCGAAGTAGTTGCCGGAGACGAACTCGCCGCGCGCCGGCTCGGGAGCGGCGGCGGCGCCGCTGCGCCGGAAGGAATCGAGATTCTCCTGGCTCTCGAACGCGGCGAGCGCGGAGAACTCCGGCGAATGGTCGCGCAGCTGCTCGTAGACGACGGACGAGACCAGGGTGAAATCGTCCTGGATGCCGGTGGTCACGCAACAGTTGCGGTTGTCGCCCAGGCTGTAGAGCTCGCTCGGCCGGGAGACCGGCAGCGGGCTCAGCAGGACGCGGTTGATGAGGGTGAAGATCGCCGTGCTCGCACCCAGACCGAGGGCCAGGGTGACGATGGCCGCGACGGTGAATCCCGGGCTGCGGCGCAGCTGCCGCAGGGCGAGGCGGAGGTCCTGCTGCAGGCGGTCGAGCCAGGTCCAGCCCCAGCTCTCGCGGACCCGCTCCTTGACCAGCACCGGGCTGCCCAGGGCGCGGAGCGCGGCCTGGCGGGCTGCCTCCGGGGTGGCTCCCGCCGCCTCCCGCTCCTCGGCTTCGAGGTCGAGATGGGCGCGCAGCTCGCGGTCGAGGTCCTGCTCCCGGTTCCGTCGCCGGGAGCGCCAGCCGCGCCAGCGGGCGAAGGCCGTGCGGACGCTCATGATGCGGTCCCCATGACGCGCGCGATGGCGGCGGCGAGTTTCTGCCACTTCGACTCCTCCGCCACCAGCTGCCGGCGGCCGGCAGGAGTCAGCCGGTAGTACTTGAACTGGCGGTTGCGGTCCTTGGCCGTCTCCCAGCTCGCGGCGATCCATCCCTTGCGTTCGAGGCGATGGAGCGCCGGGTAGAGCGAGCCGTGCTCGACCTGCAGCGCCTCGGCGCTGGTGCGCTGGATGTGCGCCGCCACCTGATGGCCGTGTGCCGGGCCGAAGACGAGCGTGCGCAGGATGAGCATGTCGAGGGTGCCCTGCAGCAGCTCGACGCGGTCGGGGGAGGAGGAAGCGGGCGGCTTGGCCATGATGGTAGACAGTCTACCACCGATGCGGATCGGCCCTGTCACCTGGCCGGGCTCGCCCGCGCATCTTCGGTAGGAGCCCACGCGCGCTCGCGTCCGCTCCTTCGGGAGGACCTCGATGGACACCAGGAAAGCTCTGGCCGCCGTCGCGCTGCTGACGGCGCTCTTCGGCTCCACGGCCTGCGCGACCTACGACCCGCAGCGCATCGACAATCTGGCGACCGCCGCATGCAAGGACCAGCTGCTCCGGGCCATCGAGCAGGTCCTCGTCGGCAATCACGAATCGCCGGCGGTGGCGCGCACTCTCGCGGTCAGCGCCGTGGAGCAGATGGGACAGGAGATCCCCAACTCTCCGCGGCCCAATTCACACCTGGCGGCGGACCTCCGCGTGCTGACCACGAACGCCAAGGTAGGGTCGAGCTCCGGCACCGTCTACGACATCTACGCCGACCGCGACCGCCAGGGCTGCACGCTCCGCGTGACCTCGACCGGCCTCTTCATCCGTCCCGCCCATCCCCTTCCCGCCTGCACCTGCGAGCCGGCCCAGGACTGATCCCCCCGTTCGGCCGCCGCTCCACCCCGGCGGGCGTGCGCGGCCAGTCGCGCGGGCACACGTGGGGCTGGCGCAGGGGATGAGTCACCAGCCACGACAGGCCATCTAGTCTCAGCTCTGGCGCCGCACCGCCGAGCTCATCGGCGACTCCGGGAGGAATGAGGACCTTGCCGGCGGCCGCCAATAGGTCAAGGAGATTCGCTTCGAAGAGATGGACCAGCGGACCGGTGTCGCAAACGATCCGCTTCACCCGGCCTGCTCTTTGAGCCTGCGCGCCCAACCGATGTCGTCGAGCTGGTGCTGCTCTTGCAGCTCGAGGCGATGATGGCGCAAGAAGTCGCCGAGCGCTTGGCGGGCCAGATCGTTTTCGTCCGTGAACCAGCCGCGGCGCACCAGCTCCTCGATCTGCCGGCCGAGCTGGTCAGGAACCTCGATCGCTAGTGTCTTCATGTCATGGTGCGCGGCTCTGGGATCGGCACCCCTCCGAGGAGCCGGTCGACACCGAACCGAGACTAACACCCTCGCGTTCTTACGCCTGCGACCGGTCCAGCGCTCCGAGTTTTGCGAATATGGCGCCGTAGCATTTCAAGCCGCCCGATAGATCCTGACCGCGCCGCGGATCATCGTGCACGCTCGGCTTATCCAGCATAGTACAGAAATATGTCACTCCGCCATCATCAATCGATCCCGGCACCGGCCGCGCGCCGGCCGGCCGACGCCTGACCGCGGCCGAGGCAACCGACCGCTCCTCACGCGGCCGTCATGGCGCCTGGGTTGCCTCTTGACATGTGATCTGGTGTTATGGTTGACTACATCACCAGAGAGAGTGCAGCGGTCGATCGGACGATCGTTAGTGGCTCCCTCGCAAGGGCTATCAGGAGCTCGGGATGGATCGTGAGTGGAACGACAGTCAGCCGATCTACCGCCAGCTTCGTGACCGCGTCGCCGCCATGATGCTCGACGGCGTGCTCGGGGAGGGCGATCCGCTGCCATCCGTGCGCCATGTCGCCGCCGACTGCCGGGTCAATCCGATCACGGTGCTGAAGGCCTATCAACAACTGGTCGACGAGCAGCTGGTCGAGAAAAGGCGAGGTCTCGGCATGTTCATCAAACCCGGTGCGCGCGAGCTGCTGCTGCAGGGCGAGCGCCAGAGGTTTCTCGCGGAAGAATGGCCCAGGGTCCACGCCACCATTCAACGGCTCGGTCTGAAACCGGCAGAGCTGCTGGATGCCGCCGCGACCGACCGGTCGTCTTCGCAGCCCCTGGCGGAGCCGCCCAAGCCATGACCGTCATCGCCGCCCGCGGTCTCCGCAAGGCCTTCGCCAAGACCGTCGCGCTGGACGGCATCGATCTGCACGTCGAAGAGGGCCGCATCCTCGGGCTGATCGGCCCCAACGGCGCCGGCAAGAGCACCGCGCTCCACGCGATTCTCGGCCTCATCCCATTTCAGGGAGACCTGAAGGTGCTGGACCGCGACCCCTGGGTCGAGCGTGATCGGCTCATGCGCGACGTCTGCTTCATTGCCGACGTCGCCGTGCTGCCGCGCTGGCTCCGCGTTTCCCAGGCGCTCGACTACGTCGCCGGCGTGCATCCGCGCTTCGATCGTGCGAAGGCGGAAAGCCTGCTGGCCAAGACCGCCATCGGGCCCGCCAGCACGGTCAGGCAATTGTCGAAAGGCATGGTGACCCAGCTGCATCTCGCGCTGGTCATGGCCATCGACGCGAGATTGCTGGTGCTGGACGAGCCGACGCTCGGCCTCGACATCCTGTATCGCAAGCAGTTCTACGATTCGCTGCTGAACGACTACTTCGATGGCAGCCGCACCATCGTCGTGACGACGCATCAGGTTGAAGAGGTCCAGCACGTCCTCACCGATGTCATGTTCGTCGATCGCGGCCGCGTCGTGCTCGATTGCAGCATGGAGGAAGTCGAAGCGCGCTATCTGGAGTTGATGGTGCATCCCGAGCATGCCGCCGCGGCACGAGCGCTGCAGCCGATTCACGAGCGCCAGGTGTTCGGCCGCAACATCCTGTTGTTCGACCATGTCAACCGGCAGCGACTCGCCGAGCTTGGCGACGTGCGCACGCCCAGCCTTGCCGACCTGTTCGTCGCCGTGATGGGCAACCAGGCCGGCGTGACGCAGGGAGCGGCGAGATGAATACTCCATCGGTTACCGTGTCCGAGTTGCCGCTCACCCCGCAGGCGGCCGCGCCGGCGCCGAATGCGGCGACGCGGCCGCTGTACTGGTCGGTGCGGCGCGAATTGTGGGAGAACCGCTCGCTCTATCTCGCGCCGCTGGCTGTCGCCGCCGTGGTGCTCTTCGGCTTCTCCATCAGCACGTTGACCCTGCCGCGCAGGATGCGCGCCTTGCCGGCGCTCGACCCGGCGAAGCAGCACGCGGCGGTCGCCCTGCACTACAGCGTCGTGGCGGCGCTGCTCATTCTGACCGCCTTGCTCGTCGGGGTGTTCTACTGTCTCGACGCGCTGCACGGCGAACGTCGCGATCGCAGCATCCTGTTCTGGAAGTCGCTGCCGGTCTCGGATCTCACGACGGTGATCGCGAAGGCAAGCATGCCGCTGGTGCTGCTGCCGGCGCTCACCTTTGCGGTCATCGTTGCCGTTCAGCTGATGATGCTGGCGCTGAGCACCGCGGTGCTGCTGGGCAACGGTGTAAGTGTCGGCGCCCTGTGGGCCCAACTACCCTTGTTCAAGATGTCGCTGGCGCTGCTCTACGGGCTGACGGCGATGGCGCTCTGGCATGCGCCCGTCTATGGCTGGCTGCTGCTGATCTCCGGCTGGGCGCGGCGCGCGACCTTCATCTGGGCCGTGTTGCCGCCACTGGCAATCTGTGTGGTCGAAAAGCTCGCCTTCAACACGGCCCATGTCGCCAGCCTGCTGGGGTACCGCCTGATTGGCTGTTTCACGCAAGGCTTCGACTTCAAGTCTCGGCATCCGGGCGCGGTCGATCCGCTGGCACAGATCACACCGGGAAGACTCCTGAGCAGCCCGGGTCTGTGGCTGGGCCTGGTAGCGGCAGCGGTCTTCCTCGCCGCGGCAGTCCGGCTGCGCCGCTATCGAGAGCCGATCTGACCCGCAGGCGCGTTCGCAGACTCGGCTAGAGCGCCGCCCAAACCGTCAACCACGTCCACTGTGCAGGACCACCGCTGTTTCAAAGGAGAAGAAAATGCAAAGCACATCGAGCATCACCAGAGTCCGGACACTGCGGCGAGCGCTGCTGATCTGCCTGCTGGCGCCGGCCGCGGTCGCCTCGGCCCAGGATAATCCGTACAGCGCCTGGACCAAGGTCGCATACGGATACGTGAAGGCCATCCTGGTCCGTACCGCCGAGAAAATGCCGGAGGAGAACTACGCCTTCCGGCCCACCGACGCGGTCCGCAGCTTCGGCGAGGTCGTTGGACACGTCGCCGACTCGGAGTACATGTTCTGTTCCCTCGCGCTCGGCGAGAAGAACCCCGCCCCGAAGATCGAGCCCGCCAAGGCCTCGAAGGCCGAGTTGATCGCCGCACTCAAGGGCGCCTTGGCCTACTGCGACAAGGCCTACGACGCCATGACCGACGCCTCCGGTGCGCAGATGGTGAAGTTCCTCGGCAAGGACATGCCGAAACTGAGCGCGCTGACAGCCAACAACATGCACGCCCTGGAGCACTACGGCAACCTGGTCACCTACATGCGGCTGAAGAACTTCGTTCCTCCGACCAGCGAGCCGGGGTTCCTGCCGCAGGCGAAGAACTGAGGTCCATTGGGCCGGCCACCGGCCGGCCCAAACCCTGCGCCCCGCACCCTCCGCCAATCGCAAAAATCGCCGCGTTAGTGATCTGGTGATGCGCTCCCCTGCCCGGATGGCCCGACAGCGGCCACTGGAAGCATCGGGGCGCCGGCTTCTGGCCAGCCTGGATCAGGCCGAGAGCTGCCCAGCCGAGTCCGTGACGGTGAAGCTCACGGCTCGACACAACCGTGAAACGGAGGTAGATCATGCGTTCGAAGTCTCTGTTGCTCCTGATCTTGGCGGTCTCCGCGCTGGTCGCGGCGGCGCTGCCGGCCCAGATTCCCGCCGTCGCTCCGCCCACCGCGGCGCCGGCGACCGCAAGCTCGACGGCGGCCCCGCCGCCGAGCACGCCGCTGCTCGCCACGGCCGCCGGAACCCAGGCGCCAGCGCTCCTCTGCCTGGCGCCGGCCTCGCCTGCGGCGGCTGTCCAGGTAGCGGCCAAGCCCGCGGGCTGTCCCCTCTACCGGGCTTGCATGGAGTTCGTCGGCGGCGGCTGCTCGTGCACGGGCTTCTACTGCAACGGCCGCTTCATCTGCGGCACGCCGCTACCATAGCGACACACTGGTCTCCACGGAGCGGTCGGATCGCCGGCGCGGTGCTCTCCTGCGGGCCGCGCCGGCGGGTCGCGAGCTGAGCCCGCTCGGGCTCACGTCACCTTGCAAGGAGCTTGTCCAGCGTGACCGGGAGGTCGCGGACGCGAATGCCGGTCGCGTGGTGGACGGCGTTGGCGATCGCCGCGGCGGCCGGCGGCGTCCGTGCCCTCCGGCGCACCGGGCTCGCCGGACCAGCGCCGGCCGTCCAGCGTGGCGATCACCAGGCGCCGCCGGCCGAGCGCGGGTGCGACCGCGATCTCGCCGCCGGCATCGGTCGTGCCGAGCTCCGCGCAGCTCGCCGCCTCCCACAGGCGCGCCCTGGCAAGCGGCAGGCCCTGCGGGTCGAGCACCTGGAGAGACCGCGCTGCGGCCGGCAGCAGCGCCAACCGCTGTCCCAGCAGGTCGCCGCTCCACGGTTCGTATCCGGCCATCCTCACGCCGAGCCGCCAGACCGCGCGGCTGAACGGCAGCCGCCACAACCCGTCGCTCCCGCTCTCGCCGCGCAGCACCGGCTCGGTCCAAGGGAAGCGGGGGTTGGCCGGCAGATCGCCGCTGTCGGCTACCACCGACACCCCGGCGAGCGGGCGGCCGGCGGTATCGACGAACCGGACCTGGTCGTTCGTGTCCGGAGCGAACCGGTGCCGAGGCACCGCTTCCTCGCCGCGCTCGACGGCGACGAAGGTCTCCGCGGGGAACATCTCCGACGCCCGCACCACCAGGCGCCAAACTCCTTGCCGCTCGACCGGGAGCACGGCGCCGCCCTGGTCGTCCAGCCGCGTTCCGGAAGCGACGGTTGCATCCCATGGGTACGGGTGGCAGGGTCCCGCGGCGGCGAACGGCGCGGGGGCGGCGATCTCGACCGTCGCCCCGGGGACCGCGTGCCGTTCGCCGTCCTGGGCGACGACCCACACCGCCAGACCGGCAGACCCTTCGGGGTGTGCTCCCGCTCCGGCAAGCGGACCCGCGCCCGGAGCTCCCGTGGTGACGAGCGCGGCAACGAGGACCCAAGCCTTGGGGAAGGATCGGGCGGATCGCCGCATTCGGTCTCGCATCGGTGCTCACCTATACCATGATGCGGAAGTCCCGCCCTACGGTGCCACGGCTGGATCGTTCGGCCGCCGCCGGGCGCGGCGCTCATGGCCCCCCTACCGCGCGAGCTGTGCTTCGAGCGCGTGGACGCGGCGCCACAGCTCTTCGCGATCGATCATGGCTTGCGCGCGTTCCTTGAGGTAGGGCTCGAGCCAGCGAAGGTAGGCCGCGGCAGCGCGCCCTTCCGCCGCCGGATCGGGGGCGGTCCCTGCCGCCCGATGCTCGGCGAGGATGCGCAGGTAGAGGTCGACATAGCGCTCTACGGCGGCGTCGAGTCCGGCGTTGCCGCGCATCCAGGCGCAGACGCGGGCGGCGTCCTCCGGGTCATAGCGGGCGATCTGGGCCTGCACGGCCGCAACCGAGAGCGGTTGGTCGAGAGCGCGGAACCCGAAATTGAGCGGCCGCAGGCGCGCCAGGTCGGCGGCGGCGACCATGGGACCGCAGCCCGCGGCGTCGCAGAGAACGACCGCCGCCCCCACGGCCAGCGCCTCGATCGCCGCCCGGCCCTTGGCGAACACCAGGTCGTAGGCCGGCAGCAGGTGCTCGGGCCGGTCGGCGACCCTGCCGCTGGCGATCCCGGCGACGTCGACTTCGATGCCGGTGGCCGCGCAGGCGGCGCGCACCACGGGCAGGTGCGTTGTCTCCGCAGCGTTGTTGCTGAAGACCAGCGCGCGGCGGGGGGCCGCCGGCAGCGGCGGGCGTCGCTGGTAGCGGTCGAGGTCGACGAAGTTGAGGATCGTCTCCACCCGCTCGGCCGGCACGCCGGCAGCCGCCAAACGCTCTCGCGTCGGCAGGTCGACCGCGACGTGGCGCAGCAGTCGCGGGAAGAGGAGCGGCTCCTCGTCCCACGGCTGGTAGCCGTGGCACACCAGGAGGCCGGGTACGCCGTAGAAATGGAGAAGCGCGGTCAGCGTGCCGGCGTGGTGCTGGCCATGGATCAGATCGGGCGGCTCGGCCAGGCGGGCGAGGTCGTCGACCACGGCGATCCCGGCGACCGCGAGGGTGGCGGCCGGCTCGCCCAGCACGGTGCTGTAGGCAACTGGCTCATGGCCGCGGGACTTGAGCGCGAGCGCCAGCTCGACCACGTAGAGCTCGGACCCGGTGCGATGGGCGAGTGACGTGTTGGTCAGCAGGACCCTCATGGAACGGTCTCGGCGACGGGCGCCACGGCCCACGCGCGCAGGCTTGCGGCCAGCGGCGCGACGTGGGAGCGGTGGCGCAGCACCTCGCTGTAGATGCCGGCCGCCACCCGCTCCTCGCCATAGGCCTCATAGGAAGGAGGATGCGCGATCAGGTCGTCGATCGCCAAACCGTAGCGCACCTCCCGCAGGCACTCGGTCGCGAAGACGTCAGCGCCGAAACGGGCCAGGGCGCTCTCCACCTCGTGCTCGAGGCCCGGATAGGACCGCGCAGCGGCCAGCTTCCTCGCCAGGGCGGCGGGGTCGAGCTGAAGGCGGATCTCGGCGTCGCCCTCGCGGGCGGCGCGCTCTGCCGGCGCGCCGTGGAGCGGGAAGTCGCGGTTGTCGATCGGCGGTCCACCGGCGGCGCGCAGCCGGGCCACCGCGGCGTTGAGCAGCAGCCGGGTCACGTCGTGACCGGGATTGAAACCCTCTGCAGCGTCGCCGGCGACGAGCGCGACGGACTCCTGGCGCAGCGCTGCCGCCAGCTCCTCGGCGAGGCCGGAGAACACCTCGTAACGCCCGCCGAGCAGCGCCCGGTAGAACTCGGCGTCCGTCATCCGGCCATAAATGGATCCCGGCCGGGCGCCGCACGAAGCGAGGACCGCGGAGGTCGCGGCCAGCCGCGAGCGGCCGGTGTGACCGGAGCCGTCGGTCAGGATGAAGACCAGCGGGCGGGCCCGCGCGAGCCAGCCGTGAATCCGCAGCTCGTGGCCAGGGTGGGCGATGACCAGTGCGGCGCGTGGCGAATCCTTCAGCGTGCCCTCCTAGAACCATCTCGTGACGGTCACGCAACGCTATCCCACGGTCGGGGCACTCGCCAGCCGCGATCGGGCCGGCTCAAACCCCGCCCTTCGTCGAGGCTGGGACCGCCGCCAGCGCCAACGGTAGGATACTGCCCATGGACGTCAAGATCCTTGCCGGCCTCATCGCGGCCGCCACCACGATCGTGGTGGTCCCCCTCACCCACCGGCTGCAGGTGTGGATCGCGGACCGGCAGCAGCGCGGCCAGATCAATTCGCAGTATCTGAACCCGCTCCGCCTTTATGCGGAGGAGGTGTACTTCCGGCTGTTCGAGATCAGCTTCAAGCCCCGATCCGCCTCCTTCCTGCGCGCCGTCCAGGACGAAAAGGAGCTGACGCAACAGGAGGACGCCTGGTTTACCGGGACAGGCTGCTACCTGGCCTCCTCGTGTTACTTCACCGCGTGCTTGTTCAACTCGATCACGATGGTCAGGACCAATATTCCCTACCTGCGATTGGGGCATAAGGCCGATACCGAGCTCCTACGACAGACCTTCCTGGTGAGCAGGGCCTTCCTCCAGGACCTTGGCATCTTCTACCCAATTCAGCACAGCATCGGCTGGGAGATGTCCCGCGATGGCCGCCTGCTGACCTATCGGGAATTCTGCCAGCTCCTGAAGATCCCCGAGACGCGACTCTGGTTCGATCGCCTCACCCGCTTTTACCTGGACCTGGCGAGCGACGACGAAAAGGCTTGGCAACGAGCGCAGGCGGCCCTCCTGGCGATCTGGGCCCTGTCGAGCTGCGTCGACAAGGCGGTTGGCGGCGGCCACTCCATCGAGACTCGTCTCATGGCAGAGCACGAGCTGCCACCGCTCCCTTGGCCGACCAGGGCTCTCAGGTTCCTCTCGCGGCACCGTTTCGCGGCGGCGCGGAATCCTGCCCTGACGCGCGTCCCCTTGCGGCCAGCTGCGGACGCATCTTCGCCTTCGCAGGCGCGCGAGGGCCGGTCGTCTACGGGGCGAAGTAGCCGCTGACGTCGATCAGCATCTGGACCTGGCCGCTGGTCTGGGTGGTAACGGCCGCCAGACGGCCGAGCCCGTCCGCCGAGAGGGGCAGGACCGCGCTCGCGGCCCGCACGGCGCCGGCGGCAAAGTCGACCACGGTATTGGCGCCGGTGAGCAGGTCGGCCGGATAGAGCTCGATGCCGCCGGCGGCCGAAGGCTGGACGGCGGTGACGTTGACCGCCACGGCGCGGGCGGTGAGCGGTACGCCGCAGAGGCCGGCCACCTGGACGGCGCGGGAGGACGCGGCGGCGAGCAGCGGTGCCAGCAGCATCCGGGTGTCGAGCAGGCGGCACGGGGTGACGGTGTAGAAGTGGGTGGGCACGGCGGCGGCCAGCAACGTCACCGAGCTGGTCGCTTGCGCGCTGCCGCTGGCGTTGGTCACGCTCAGCTGCACGCTATAGCTGGTGACGTCGGCGCCGGTGGTGTTCCAGGCCGCCGTCTGGCCGCTCAACGCCTGCACGGGCGTCGAGCCCTCGAGGATTTGCCACGAGTAGCTGAGCGGCGGCTGGCCACTGGCCTGGGCGCTGAGGACGACCTGCTGTCCCATGTTGGCCTGCGCGGGAGCCACCGAGATCGTGGCGATCGCCGGCCTGGGATCGATCACGTCGACCTGGTGGCTGACCGTCGAGCAGCCCAGGGCATTACAGGCGGTCAGGGTGACGGTCTGCAAGCCGAGTGTGTTGAAGACGGCCACGGGGTTCTGCGCCGTGGCGGTATCGCTCACCTGCTGCGCCGCGGCCGCCATGGCGGTACAGCCAAGGATCGCGAGCAAGAGGGCCGCCGCGGTGAACCGGCCTTGAACTGATTGCACAGCACAACCTCCAAAGCTGCAAGGACCCTCCGCCGGACGCAGGGCGACCGACCCGCGGTTTCAGGGCGCCGGTTACGACGGAACGGCGCCATCCGAGCTCAACACCTGGACTTCTGGCGAGCATGATAAGGCAGCAGCGCCGAAAAACGCTGTGACTTTCTGCACACCGGGTGGTCGACCGGCCCGGCGCCCCATTCCCGGGCGGCGCCACACCTGAATCTATGGAGACTTGTCGCGTCGGGCATGACGCCCGGCGCGGCACCACCCTGGAGAAAGGAGCCTACGGATGAAGGTCACCAAGAAGAGGCCGGCGCTCAAGCTGCACCGCGAGACCCTGCGCAGCCTCTCGCAGCTACAGCAGGTCGCGGGGGGCGTCAGCAAGCCCTGCGCCAGCGTGCCGCCGCTGGTCTGCGACACGACGACACTCCACACCGACTGCTGCTAGAGGCAGCAGACCCTTGCCTGGACCTCGGGACCACAGACGCCCCGGGGTCCAGGCGCTCCTCCCGCGTCTACCCCCTGGCCGGCGCGGCCGCCCACCCGGCCGGACGCCCGCGGGCCCCTCGAGAGCTCAGACTATGGCTTGGCCGGCGCGCTGCAGGCCGCCGGCGGCGTCTGGCCAGTCGCTGCCGCGAACTTCTCGTTGATCACGGCATACTCGCCGGGCGTCCCACCCTGCCACAGGTTCTTGGTGCACTCGGCCGGCTTGCAATCCCCACCCTGGGTCATGAACGCCTCGCTGTTGGAGATGATCGGACAGGTGCAGACGGCACGGTCCGGGTGCTTCGCGTCGATCTCGCACGGATAGCCGAAGCAAACGGTACGCTCGCCGCCCGCCGGGCAGGAGAGGAAGTGCTTGTTCGGCAGCGCGAAGGAGTAGGTCGACATGATGTGCTGGCCATTCGGCGTGCGTAGCGAGCAGGGACCGGGACCGAGGTTGGGCCCGTTCTCGACCACGCACGCGCAGTGCGCCATCGGCCGGCGATGGCTGGCGTCGCCGCCGGCACTCTTCCCTTCCGGGATCGGCTTGCAGAGCGCGGCATCGCACAGCGCATACACGCCGGTGCACATCTGCAGCACGCCCGCGTCAGAGCGGCTCGCCGGCTCTGAGCCGGCCGCGGCGCCGGCACCGAGCGCGGCGCCGGCGCCGAACGCCGTCATCGTCACGGCCGCAAACCACGCCACGAGACCTCCCCGCCGGCGCCGGCGAGCGCCGGCTGGGACCGCGGGGGCAACACCGCTACACGATTGCCGCTGGCAAGCCATGGCTCCCTCTCCTTTCGAGAAATCCTCCACGCCATCCGAGCGGCTGGGACCCTCCCCGGCACCCGCCGCCACTCTGCAGCGAAAGTGCCTCCAATTATATCGCAGCCCGGGAAGCCGCCGGCCGAGACGCTCGCGGCCGGGGCGATGGGAACGCCCTGGCCGGACACCTCGCGCGAGGCGCATTGACTGGCGCTGAGGCGCGGGGTATAAGTACAAAAATGCTTTAATGACAAAAGGGGGACCGCTCCATGCAGAAGCTCTCCGCAGCGATCGTCCTGGCGGCTGCCGCACTGGCGAACGCCGCCCAGCCCGGCCCGGCCCTGGCGGCCGCCGGCCTCACCTATCACGGTGGACCCGTGCTCGTCACTGCCAGGACGGTCTTTATCTTCTGGGGACCGACGTTCGCCACCGCCGGCAGCGCGGACTTCGCCTACGCCCAGGCATTGCAGGCGTTCCGCAACCAGCTCGGCACGAGCGGCCACTACGACGTGATCACGCAGTACTACCAGGTCGTGGGCGGCGACCAGCAGTTCATCGAGCTCACCAACCTGGGCGGCGGCACGCCTGACTGGTTCGACACTTCAAGCCCGCCGACCAACGTGACCGACGCCAAGGTGCAGACGGAGGTGAGCAAGTACCTGGCGAGCAACGCCTTCGACGTCGATACCCTGTATGCGGTCGTGATCCCGAGCACTTCGTACTCTTCCGTCGATGGCGAGACCTCCTGCGGCGGGCCGAACCTCGCCTACTGCACCTATCACACCTTCTTCACCAGCGGCTCCGACACCGTCGTATATTCCATCCAGCCTTATCCCAGCTGCGCCGGGTGCCAGCTGTCGGGCGCGACCACCACGGCGGATCAGGAAAGCTTCGTCTGCCACAACGTCCGGGAGTCCGCGACCGACCCCCTCGGCACCGGGTGGTGGTCGCCCACCACGGGGCAGGAAGGTGACGAGCTCTGTGGCGGGACCTCGACCGCCACCAACCCGTGCGGCAAGACCTGGTCCAATGCCGCCAGCAAGTGCGTCTCGACCATGTGAGGCCGTGCCGCGGGGGAGGCTGGAAGAACCGGACTGAGGTCAGGCCTTGAAGGAGCCGGGGGCGCCCGCCAGGAACTCGCGCAGCGGCACGAGCTTGCAGCGGAAGCGATCCTGGTGCACCAGCCCCAGGGCGGAGAGCTGCGCCGCGAGCGCATCCACCTGGGCCTGCGCGGTGGCCGGCGAGACTCCGGCGCGCAGCCGTCCGAGCACCATCAGGTAGTGAACGCTGTCGCCGGGGCCGGGTGCCACGCCGCTGGTGACGGCGCTCCTCGTCGAGACTCGGGGCGCGAATCCCGAAACCGCATCGCCGGCGGCGGCGACTTGCCGGCCGCTGCGCGACGCTTTCGAGCGGACGATTCATGGCCGCGACCATCATGGCGCGGGATTATGCGGGTAAGGGCTCAGGCGCACCAGTCTTGGCCGCGGCCGGCCGGTCGACTACAATTCTTCCTACAGCAAAGTCTCGCTCCGCCGGCGCAGCCGGGTGGGTGAACCGGTCTCGGCCGACCGCCGACGCGACCGCAAGAGCAGCACCGCGCGTCCTCCAGTGCGCGTCCTGCGCGGGCACGCTGACCCGCAGCCCCTTGTCATCGCGGCGATCTTATGCATAGAATGTCACTGTATGAGAGCGACCTGCCGCATGACCTTGACCTGCCTTTGCCTCCTCCTGGCCTCCCTCGTCGCAGGCGTCCCGGCGACTGGCGCCGCGGGTCCGGTTGCCACGGGGCCCTGGAAGCCGACCGCGCTCTTCGGCGGCAACATCATCGCCCTGGCCCAGGCACCGTCCGCGCCCAGGGTCTTCTACGCCGGTACCGAGGTGGCTGGCGTCTTCCGCAGCGACGACGGCGGCGAGACCTGGTCCGCCCGCAACCAGTCCTTGACTGGCTACGAGCTCTTGATCGGGCTCTACGGCCTGGCGGTGGCTCCTGGCGATCCCGACCTCGTCTACTCGATCAGTACCCAGGGTCTCCTGCGCAGCCGCAACGGCGGGGAGACTTGGACGGTGCTCGCGGCGGCTCCCGCGCTCAACCGGCTCTCCTTCCGGCTTTCAGGATCCCTGCTCGGCGCGGCGGTCGACGGCCTCTACCAGTCGCACGACGAAGGAAACAGCTGGACCTTGCTGGCGTTCGGGGGTCAGCACGTCTCGTCGGCGCTCGAGGATCCGCGCGGACGGCACCCTTTCCTTGCCACCGTGTGGACGGGCGGCTCGGACAGCGGCGGCCTGTGGAAGAGCACCGACGGGGGTGCGAGCTGGCAGGTCAAGCTCGAGCAGATCGGCCTCGACCAGCTGACGCTCGATCCCTCCCGGCACGGATCGCTCTACGTGCTGGGCGACGGCTCGATCGACCGGAGCGTGGACGAGGGGGAGACCTGGACGCCGCTGCCGGGTGCGTATGCGCTCGATCCGGTGGGAATCGCGGCGTCCGCCAACGGCATCCTATACGCGGCGGCGTACTCGGGAAGCGTGGGGCATAGCCTCGACGGCGGCGAGACCTGGCTGCCGGTGGGATGGAGCGGCGGGTATGACGCCCCACCCGAGGATTTCATTTTGGACCTCGTGGTGGACGCGGCCCACCCGGATACCGTCCTGGCCGCCGGCCACACAGGGATCTGGCGCTCCGGCGACGGCGGGATCGCCTGGTCCACCGGTAGCGCCGGAATCCTGGCGAGCGCTCCGACGTCGGTGGCCATCGGTCCCAATGGGAGCCTGTTCGCGACGACCTTTGGTCCCCTTTCGCGGAGCGACAACGGGGGCCGCACCTGGCAGAAGACCGCTCCCGGGTTGGTCCCGTTCGGCGCTTGGATCGTCGCCGACCCGGTCCACCCGGAGATCCTCTATCTGCCGGACGTCCTGCTGCGGAGCCGGGACGGCGGCCGTAGCTGGCAAACGATGTCGCCCCCCGGGGTACTGCCCTTCGGCTATCCGTTCAATACCCAGGTCAGCGGCTTCGCCGTCGACCCGCGGAGCCCGGACATCCTCTATCTCTCCGGCTTCACCGGCGTCCACTCCGAAATTGAATCGTTCATCGTGCGCAGCCTCGACGGTGGCACCACCTGGCAGTACCTGGCGCCGGACCTGAACATGCTCGACGCGATTGCCGTCGCCCCCTCCCAGACTGCCGTGGTCTACGCGCTCGAGGACGCCGTTGGCCTCGTCCGCAGCGGTGACGGCGGGCAGAGCTGGTCACTCGAAGGAGAGGGACTCCCCGCGAGCGCGGACGGAGTGAACCTGCTTACCTCCCTGGCCGTCGATCCCCGGCTGAGCTCAGTGGTGTACGTCGGCGGCAACACCTCCGGGGTCTATCGGAGCACCGACGGAGGCCGCCACTTCGCGGTGATGGGCGCGGGGCTCGAGGCGGCCGACATCGCAACCATCGTCGTCGATCCGACCGACCCGAGCCGGGTCTTCGCCGGAGCGGTGGGCCTGGGGGTCTTCCGCTGGAACCAGGCGGCGAACCGGTGGGACGCGCTGAACGACGCCCTCCCGCTCAACGCGGGCCCGTACCAGCCCTTCAACGGAGCCATCGCCCTGGCCGCGGGATCGCAGATCCTCTATGCCGCGACGCTGCGGGGGATCTATCGCCTGCGCCTGACGGACCCTTAGCCAGAGCGCATAGCAGGGCCGCGTGGCAAGGCGACCCGATCGACGGGAGGGCTTGGCGGTCCGCCCGTGCGCCCGCCCCACTACGGCGGGAAGGCGTTGTTGTCGAGGCCACCGCAGTAGTTGCCGGGCGGGTTATGGTAGGTCTTGGTCGTGCCGTCGACCGTGTCGGTGACCGTCAGGTCGTACTCGAAGTTGGAGAGCGCCGACCAGAAAAACGCCGTGCGGTCGCCGAAGTCGACCATCTTGATCACCAGCTCGACGTCCGTCGGGTCGGTGAAGCTGAACAGGCCGGACTGGTCGCTCAGGTTTTTCGGCCTGCCGGCGCCAGCGGTGTCGTTGAATTGATTCATCCAGGTCACGCTGGTCGCGAACCGTTGACCGAGCAGACACAGCGTGTTGCTGCCGGCCACGCAGCGGCCCTTCTTCGGCACCGCGCGCGGCGCCGTTGTCGCTGCCGTGAAAGCATTGCCGTCAATGGCGCCGCAGTCGCCAGGGGTATTCTGATAAGTCTTGACCGCTCCTGTCAGCGTATCCGTGACCGTGAGCGTGAACATCAGATCGGTCAACTCGCCGTAGAACACCTTGATGACGTTGTTGATGTTGAGGATCTTGACCGTCAACTCGTAGTTTGAAGGGTCAGTGAAATAAAAGAAGCCGGTGCTATCGGTGCTGGGGATGGGAACCGCGTCGCCGGCGGCGCCGTTGAACTGATTCGCCCAGGTGCCCTGCACGTGGAAGCGCCCGTTGTCCAGGCAGAGCGTGCCGGGAGGGCACGAGGAGCTGGAGCATTGGAGCTCGAGCGTATAGGGCCCGAGTTCCAGGAACCCATCCGCATTGGTCACTCCCCAGGCCCAGACCCCGGACGAGTCGAGCCTGAACTGAACCTGCGTCGATCCCGGACCGCTGTTGAACGCCGCGCTGGCGGTCGGCGGAGGGGTGAGCAGATCGAGGAACGGCGTAAACGCCGCGCTCGAGAGCGTCCCGCTCACGAACTCCCCAGCCTTGCCGTGAAACTGGAAGAAGTCAGCGACGGTGCCGTTGGCAAGGAAACAGTCGAACGGATCGAGATTGCCCTGAATCGTTTGACCGCAGGTGATTGACTGCAGTACGCAGGTCGATGCCTCCTTCTCATTCAAGACGGCAGCCAGCCGCTCCTCCATCAACGTCGCCTTCGTGACCGGTGTGCCGGCAAAGACCGGTCCGGCAATGGCCAGACCGACAACATACATCCACGCATGACGCATAAACCCTCCTCATGAGACCGCTTCCGGTCTCGATGCAGACCATGGCAACCCAGTCTGCCCAATGCGCAAACCCTAGCCCATATATTGCTATTCTCGCAAGCTTTTCAATGCATTGCCATGCGGCTATGCGGTTGGGAGCGCCGCCAGGAGCGCCTCCCCGGCGACGCCGGACGCGCTCCGCCCCGCATGGCGATGCCGGCAGGAATCGGTGGCGGTGACCTCTCCCTGCGTGCAGGTCGATCTCACTGCCTATTTCGTGCCGAATTACACTGGCTGGCAGACGGCGAAGCGCCAGTGGTTCAACTCGGCAGGAAGCAGCACCGATGACCGTTGGTTCTCCTATGCCCCGAACAAGTTCGAGCACATCAAGTTCAGCGACCCCAAGTCGGCGGAGACCTATACATTCGATTCCAGCTGGATCTACATCACGGCCGAGAACGACCAGGACGATACGACCACGACCCGGGTGTGGATTCCCGGACAATACGGTCTCGGCTTGCGATGGTTGCCGAGGAACGCTCTGGGTTGCCCCGGCTGTACGGCGGGCGAGCTGGCCGCTTGCAACGCGCAGAACGCCTTCACTCCGTGCCAATCGGGCACCAATTTCTACACCAGCTGCGTGTTCACCTCGAGCAGCGGCGCGAACTGTGCCTTGACCGGATCCACTGTGACCTTTACCACCTACAACTATGGCTACTCGATCGGCAGCCTACCCACGATCATCAAACACGACGTATTCGCCACCACCAGCGAGGACTACTACTACGGACTGGGCCGCGGCTTGCTGCGCTACGAGGAGTACAGCACCAGTGGAACGCTCCTTGCCTGGGCAGCGCAGACCGGAGAGATAGCGAACCAGCCCATCCCGAGCAATGTCTGCTTCCAGCCATAGCTCAGGGTAGCTGGACGAATCCGCCCCTTGCTGCCTTCGCCCCGGCCGTGGCACCACGGCCGGGTAGCCGTGCTGCATAATACGACCCCATGAGCCGCCCCCAATTGCATCCAGCCAGCACTCTGAGCGCCATGGCAGACGGCGATGGGCAGCCGGCGGAGCCGCGGCGATGATGCGCCGACGGCCCGGCCGGGTGCTGGAGGCGGCGGCGGCCGGTTTGGTGGTTCTGGTTCTCGCGGCAGGCCTGCCGGGGGCGCTGGTCCAGGCCTGGGAAGAGGTCGGCCGGTTCGTGCAGACCAGGGAGAGTCTGCCCGCGGCGCGCGCCCGTCTCTATGGTGCGGACTACTGCCGCGCCATCGACCAGATTCGCGCCGCCTTGCCGGCCAGCGAGGGCTACCTGCTGGTGGAGGGCGGCCGGCCCGGGTCCGGTGGCGCCTACTGGGTGCGTTACGACCTGGCGCCGCGGCCCGCCGTGTTCCTCGGCTCGTTGCAGGACCTCACCAGCGGTACCCGGCTGCGCCGCCGGTTGAGCTCCAATCTGCGGCGCGTTGTGGTGGCATTCGACACCGGCGAGCCCCCTCGGCTCTACGATCGCTACCGCTTCGTCGAGGAGATCGACCGCGGCGCATTCGCAGGTACCGGTGATCGCTGAGCTGACTGCCGGCCTGGGCGCGATCGCTCTATTTGCCGTTCCCGGCTACGGGCTGACCGAGCTCTTCCCTACTCTCCGCCGCCTGCCGCCAGCGCATCGCGTGGCCTACGGCTACCTGCTGGGGGTGGCCGCGGTCGCAGGCGCTCTGTTCGCGCTCTCCCACACCGCCGGCGTGCCGCTGCGCGCGCCGGCGGTGTGGACGACCGCCGCGGTGCCGGCGCTGGCAGGCCTGGTGGCCGGCTTGGCGCGCCGCCGCCGGTCAGGCGGCACGGGGCCACCCGCACGGAAGGCGCCACCGGCACCGACCCCATCGCCCGTGGCCATCGCCGAGGGGCCGCCTGCCGAGGCTCCTTGGCAGCCAGCCTATCCCCCAAGGATCGCGTCTTGGGTCGGCCGCGGCGGCGGAGTGGTGCGGGTGGCATGCGCCATCGCGGCGACGCTGATCTGCCTCGGCGTATTGGCAGAGGCGCTGACCAACCCGCCGCATGATTGGGATGGCCGCATGACCTGGTGCACGCAGGCCCGCTACCTGCGCACGGCGGGTACGGTGGACGCCCCAGTGCTGCTTGGCAAACGGTGGTACGTCTCCCATCCGCAGTATCCGCTGCTGCTGCCGATCGCCCAGGTGGCGGTGCTCGAGATCTTCGGTGCCGACCCCGACTCCCATCTGCCGCGCGCCATCTACGCGGCCTTGCTGCCGGCGTTGCTGCTGGTGACCCATGGCGCAGCGCGCCGCGGCGCCGGCCCCATCGCCGCCGCGCTGGCACTCTTGGCCATCGTAGCCGCACCGTTCTTCGTTCACGGTGAGGGCGCTGCCGAGAGCACCTATAGCGACCTGCCGCTGGCCTGCTTTTACGGCGCTGCGCTGGCGCTGCTTCTCGGCGCGCGGCCGCGCGCCGAGAACGGCTTCGCCGCCGGGCTCCTGCTCGCCGCGGCGGCGCTGACCAAGAACGAGGGGCTGCCGCTGGCCTGCCTGGCGCTGGCGTTGAGCTGGCGCACCGGCAGGGGAGGAGTGCGCCGCTTCGCCGCCGCCGCGGTGCCACTGGCCATGGCGCTGGTGCTCCTTGCTTCCTGGCGCGCCGGCATTCCCAACCGCCAGGACGAGGACTACCCGACGCTGGTGCAGGCCGGCGCCTTCTGGCCGCACCTCGCCGCCCATGCCGCCGCCTTCGTTCCAGTCGTGCTCGACAAGATGAATCGGTTCCGGCAGTGGGCCGGCTTCTGGTGGATGGTGCCGGCGGTGCTGCTCGCTGGACGTCGCGCCCTGGGCCACCCTCTAGCCCGTCGCTGGCTGGCCGCCGCGGCCGCTCCTCCGGCCATTGCCCTCGCCGCCTACTCGATCCACCCGGAGCCCGCGAGACTGGCAGGGGTGACCTGGGACCGCTTCCTCCTGCAGGCCGCGGTGCCGCTGGCGTTCCTCCTGGCCTGTGCCCTCGCCCATATCGGGCGGCGCCACCAGAAGCCGACGAGGCCTGCCTAAAGGTGTCCCAACGGTGTCCCAGAGGCAATCTTCGCCTCAGGAACTCGATTATGCAAGTTTTAAGTCTTTGATTCCTGGAGGTTTATGGTCGGGACCGGGCCGTCGGCGGCCACCTTGGCCTCGCTCACTGCCGCCGCGCTCCGCCCCAGTCCCGCCGCCACCTTGGCCGCCAACCAGTCCACCCGGCCGACCTCCGCTACCTGGAAGGCTACCTCTTCATGGTTGGCCGCTCGTCGAAGGAATGCTCCCTCGCTGTTGCCGATCGCGTGAATCCGTAGGAATCCGATCATGAGGTCGAGATTTTGTCGAAGCAGCATCATCCCGCGCGTAGCGCGGCGGGATGGAAGTGGGGGGGGCCGCAGCGGTAGAGTTCTTGCGTGGGCATGAGCAGCCAGAGACTCTTCGTCTGCCTGCGGTGCTCCGCTCAGGTCGTCATCTGCGGGCGATGCGACCGCGGTAACCGCTACTGCGGCGCGATGTGCGCCAGAGAAGCCCGGCGGGAGAGCCACCGAGCCTCCAATAGGCGCTACCAGGCTACGGAGCGCGGCCGCCGGCATCACGCCGAGCGCCAAGCCAGGTACGCGCGGAAGGCATCGAGCGGTGCCGTTCGACCAAGGCTGACGGATCAGGGTTCACAGCAAGTCGCTCTTGTGCTAAGACGCCACCAGGCAAGCCCTGTCTGCCCGGTGTGCGGCGCGCCCCGTACTGCATTCCTGCGTTTGGGTCCTCGGCAGCGCCGACGACGTAGTCGTCGCCGAGTTTCGCGGCGATCCTCCCGGAGGACGCCGCGACTACGCCGGAGGAAGTTGACCTAGCCGCGCGCCTCGACCTGTTGGTTGTATTTCGACGGATCTTGGTGATCGGCAACACTCGCTCCCGCCGACGATGCCCTGGCCCGCTTTGCCGCCAGGCTGGCCGGGAAGGTTGGCGCGTTGGCCAGGTCGGTCAGCGAGAGGCTCGCGTAACCTGGCGACCGGCGTCTGCCGTCCGCGAAGAGCGCCATCTCGGCCATGGCGGCCGGCCCCTCCTGGAGCCGGCCGCGGCCGGCGGGTCGAGGGCCGGAAGGCCGGGGCACTTTGCGCTGCCACGGCGGGCGCAGCCCCGGCGGGCGCCATGGGCGCCGCCAGGTGAGTCAGCTGCATCCACTTATGCTGGTCGGTTCAGGGCCAGAAGTACCGGATCCCAGCGCCGATCAACCCGGCCAGCAGGATCCACCCGACGCGCCGGCCGATGGAGACGACGCGCCCATGCGCGTTACGTGCATCTGCGCTGAGAACGGGAAGCAGGCACAAACCCCCGGAAGCGAATGCCAGAGCCGTCCACAGCAACTCCGACACCCCTGCCGTCACGCCTGGTACGCGCATCGCACGGCCCAGGAATAGGCACAGGGCGACGACGGCACCTGAGAGGACCACGCTTTCCAGCAGGAGCGCGTTGAACTCCCATCGCTTGAGCGTGTAGTTCATGGCGCAAGGGCGCAACCGACGCCGCTGCCCACAATGACTCCGACGCACCACGCCCCAAAGCACGCGGGCCATGCGGGACCACTTTCAATGCAGCCAATCGCGGCGGCCGTGCACCCCGCGACCACCGCGCCACGCCAGCACTTTGCCCATCCTATGGCGTCGGCAGGCCGGTACTCGCCCATTTCAGCGGCAGCATCGTAGGTGAGGTATCTGTATCCAGGTGCACGAGCTCCGGCGGCGGCATTGTCGGTGAAGACGGCGTGCAGGAATTGACCAGGCATGGGGGGTGGCCCGTCGTGCATCGTCTGTTTGGGAAGTTGGTTTTGCCAGGTCAACTGATACCAAATCCAAGGGTACTGGGTGGTTGCGACGTTGATTTCTCCTTGCCAAGTGGACGCAGCGCCATTGGCATAAGTCTCTATATATATAGTGCCCGACCACACCGAATTCGTGCCGGCATCGGAGGACCAAAGGATGATTTCCCCCTGGGCGTTCGACTCCGAGTAGCTGGCCGGTAGAGTAGTTATGACGTCACCAGGCTTGATGCCTTGGTCGGTGATCAGTGTGATGGTGCGCTCCACGTAGGCGGTCCTGGTTTCCTGCCAGCCCCGAGCCTGCCCAGCCCTTCGAGCCTCGGTGAACGCATCCGCTTGCCGCGACATGACGTTCTGGAGATGCGCGAACGCGGCGTCGCCGGTGATTTGCTCGACGGCCACCGTGTCGTTCACCTTCACAAACTGAACCTGGCCGCGGGCATCGGCGTGGCCTCGCGAGTCCGCCGGGCAGATGCCCTGCGCCTGTGCGGTTGCCGGGACCATGGACATGGCCCAAGGGAGGGCCAGGGCAAGAACGGAACGAGCTAGAAGACCACCGCGAATCATTCGCGTCTCCTTTTCCTGGCGCGGGCGCCAGCTGCTGGCGACAGATTGTCGGTCGGGCACTCGCTCCGGCCGCAAGATCTGTCGTCAATCGGACCTTCATGTTCTACGGTGTCGCTACATAGTTATTGCGGGACAACAAAAATAACGTAGGCTTCCACGAGCTCGTGCATACCGCGGTCGGCACCCGTGCCGGGCATGGCCCACTGTTCCGCCGTTTGGCGCTCGCCCTCGGCCTGCGAGGTCGCATGACCAACACCGTCGCCGGACCCGAGCTCTCCATCCGGCTCGCCGAGATCGCGGCTCACCTCGGCGCCTTCCCCCATGCCGGGCTCGTCGCCGACCCCGAGCGGCACAAGCAGACCACCCGCTTGCACAAGGTCGCCTGCCCGGACTGCGGCTATACCGCTCGCATCACCGCCAAGTGGATCGCCGCCGGCCTGCCCATCTGCCCGTGCGGCTCCATGATGCGTTTAAACGCTCTCGCCGGCCAGGGCTCGATGCCAACCGCCTCACCAAATATTTTAGGAGCACCAATGCGATGACCTCCCTGCGGACAGGTGCCTACCCGCTCCAAATTGCCGGATGGGGCGACGTCGTGGTGAGAGCGCAACCCACTCCGCGCAACGAGGCCGAGCGATCGAGTTACCGCGCCAACCTGGTGACGATCCTCAACCAGCACTTGCGCGTGACGCTCGCCGCGAGCGGCGACCCAGCGCCCTGGAAGCGCTTCACACTTCGCTGCCCGTTCGAGGTACCGGAGCGTCTCGACTTCGCCTACGGCTGGGCTCGTATGGCCATCCACCTCGTCCCCGGCAATGGCAGGGGCCGAACCCTCACCCCAGCCGGGATCGCCCTCTGGCACCAATTTGTCCCCGCCAGCGTCCCCGTGCTCGCCCGTCTTTCCCAGGCCGTCGACGGCTCGCTCCTCGCCGTCGAGTGGCGTCTACCCGAAGCGCCACCGCCACGCTTGCTCGCCGAATGCGCCGCTGGCGCCGTATCCCCGGCCGCACTCCGCCCCGCCAGCCTCAGCTTCCAAATTCCGCCGGCACCGACACCGGCTGGCGATTGCGTCGAGGAGCCGGCAGGGCTGATCGCCGCGCAGATCGACTCACCTTCGCGCCCGGCTCCGCGCAGCCTTGCCGTCTCTAGGGCGCTCACCGATCCCCACCTGCCGACCATCCGCTTCTCCGGCCGGTGGCTGTCGCGGCTCGGCTTCACCCCGGGGTGCCGAGCCGCTGTCACCGCCGAGGCCGGGCGCATCGTCCTCACTCTCGCCCCCCCGACCACGCCAGCCACGTTGCCCTCGAACCTTGCGCCAAGGAGAGCAAGCCGATGAAGCCAACCGAGATCGAGTGCGGCGTCTACCTCGGCCGCAACGGGACCGCCCGCAAGGTCCTGTTCATCAGGGGCCGCGAACTCGGGCGGCGAGTGCTCTGGCAGCCCCTAGCGCTCGAGAAGGGCCGGCAAGGCGGCTGGTGCAGCATCCAGCGCTTTGCCAGGTGGGCCGTGCGGGCGCTGGCGGCCGATGAGATACATGGGGCCGGTGCAAGCCAGTCCTGAGCGTCGCACCAGCCTAGTGACGTTTTCCGAGCCAAGGGGGACCACTGGATGAGACGGCTAGCCAGGCCCACTCCGGCCTGCGGGCGGTTCTTGAACTTGAACGAACATGGCAATACGATTCCTACTTGGCGTGGGAGCGAGTCCATTCACTTTGGCGTTGCTGTCGCCGAGCAGACCGCATCGAGTAGGCGGCTGCCGCCGCGAGGCGCTTGAGGAGATGATTGAACCTCAACGCTGCACGGAAGGAGGTGGGCAGGAAAGTACCGGGAAAGTACCCAGCGCCTATTGGGCTCTTTAGGGCGCTGACCTAACTCTTTGAAATTACAGAGGATCTTGGTCGGGACGCCGGGATTTGAACCCGGGACCCCCTGAACCCCATTTTGAATCAAGGGTTTAGCTCAAAGCGACCCAACCTCCCTAAACCCAGCACTCGCTGGACTTGACCGATTCCGCGGAACCACCGGTCAGACACGGTTCCTCCGGATTCCCCCCGTTTCCCGGGGGCAAGAAGTACAACTTTGTACAACCCGGCTGCGCCGGGAGGGAGGTCGCCCCAATGCCCAGGCACTCGGCCCACCGCACCGCATTCCCCCGCATCACCCCCGACGTCGTCCGCTACGCCCACGAGCACCTCGCCGCGAAGAACCCCTACTACATCCGAGAGGTCGGCCGCGACGCCATCAGGGGCTGCATGCTCCGCGTCCAGCGCCAGTCCGTCGAACTCGGCACGCGCCTCGACGGTGGCACCCACTGGCGGCGCGTCACCAGAGTCGACCCGGACATGTCGATCGCGGAGCTCGACGCCGCCCGCCTGGCCGTGCGCCGCATCGTCCGCACCGTCGAGGACGAAGACGAAGAGCCGAGCCTGCGGCTCGGCCGCCAGATGACCGTGCAGCAGCTCTGGCAGCACTTCAGGGCGGAGTACGTCCGTAAGAAATCGGCCAAGAGATCCACCCGCACGCTTGAGTTCTACGACAGTCTCTGGGGTCTGCATCTGCTCCCCCGCCTCGGCTCGAGCCGGCTCAGGGAGGTTACCAGCTCGTGCGTCGAGGAGGTGACCGAGGCGATCACCGCCCACGTCCAAGCGTCGCGGCCATGGGCCGAGGGCCGCCATACGGCGAACCATTGCCTCTTCCAGGGGAGGACGGTCTTCGAGTTCGCGCGCCGCAAGGGTTGGCTGCTCAAGAACCCCTTCCTCGACGTGGACCCCTACGACGTGCTGAGCGCGCAGGTCTACCTGCGGGACCTGGATCTCGCCGCGATCGGCGAGTCCATGCGCGAAATGGAAGAGTGCGCGCGCCGCTCGACCCTCGTGTCTCGCCACGTCCCCTCGCTCGGCGCGCTCTACGCCCTGCGCATCGCCCTATACACGGGGTGCCGCCATCGCGCGGAGCTTCTCGCCGGCAACCTGACCTGGTTCAAGAAGGACCTCGGCATCCCCCGCCTCGAGATCCCCAGGGCCAAGGGGGACCGCAGGCGCGGCCAGGGGCGTTTTCTCTACCTCGGGCCGCACGCCGTGCGATTGCTCCAGGCCATTCCCCGCCCGGCCGGCTCGACTCTCCTGGTCCCCGGCCGCCTTGCCGGCCAGCCGCTCTATCGCCTCAACGAGACCTGGGATGCCGTTCTCGGCTGCGCGCGGTCGCGTCTTCTGGAACAGCAGGCAGCTTCGCCGAGCCCGCTCGACGCGGTCGTGCTCCAGGCTCGAATCTGGCCAGGCGAGGCCGGCGATCGAGTCCCGGTCAAGGTGCTCCGACACACGGCCAAGACCTTCCACCCGAGAGCCGGCATCGCCCCAGAGCACTCCGCCCAGCTGCTTGGCCATGAGGCCGCCACCCTCGGCGAGCGGGTCTATCTACACCACCATGGCCCATCGCTGGTGAAGGCCGCCGCCGCCTACGAGACCTTCGTGCGCCGGCTCCTCGGCGATCCTCCCAGCGAAGCGGGCGATCTGTCCGAGGCCGCCTCCAGCAAGGCGCGCTCGCAGCTCGTGTGGCAGGCCCGCGACGCTGATTCGGGACACGGCCGCCGCGGAGACGCAACCACGCCAGGATGAGGAAATCCCCGACCCGGCGCCAGCCGGGGCGGCGGCCGAGCGCCGCCCTGGCATTGGCGCCCACATCCGCCACCTCGGCGACCACCTGCTCAAGCGGCCAGACCGCCCGCGCCGCGAGCCGCTCGGCTCCGGCCGCTTCCCACCCGCCCGCAGCTGCGGCGGGCGGGTGCTCGCCGCGATCGCGGCAGCTCACGGCGCCAGCCCGCAAGCCCTCTTGGCGCGGGCCGTCCCCAATCCCATGTATTACCAGTGATGGTCGTTGCGGTGGCGCCGCGCCGTCGTCGCCACCGTCGGGGTGTTTCACCGTAGGGCTCCCGGCATGCTGTCGAATCCCGCGTAATTCCGCGGCCGTCTTTTCGGAGTTTTCCGTGGCGGCAGAAGGCGGAAGATGGTGCGATCCCGGATTCGACCGGTGGCGGCCGAATCCGGGATGTGACTGAGGGGCTGCCGCTTTAGAATCTCTTTTCGTTCTATGCCGGGGTCCGGAAGCGTGAGTTCGCGATCCAGCGACGCAGCCCGGCACGCAGGTTCTTGAGCCGGCTGGCCGGGCAATTGTTGTAGTACCAGCGGAAAGTCTTGGCCTCCTCGAGGATGTCGTACTCGGCGAAGTCGGCGATCAGCTCGTCGACAAACAGCGGGTCGAGCTGCGGGTCGAAGGGGTAGGCCGGCATCTGGGTCTTCAGGTAGGCAAGGATCGGCTCGGGCGCGTTCATGCGCGGAGCTCCTCGGCGGCCTCGACGACGTGCTCGGGCTCGACGAGCTTGGCGCGCGAGCTGGCGGCGGCCGCCAGGGCATGGTGGGCGAGAGTGTCGATGCGCCGCATGACGCCTTGGGAGGCGTCGAAGAGCGCCTCCTGGGCGGGGGCAGTGAACAGCGGCCGGTGGAGCCCGGCGAGCTTGAGGCGGTGCTCGAGGTAGAGCTTTGTGGTGTCGCGATCGAAGCCGCGCAGGGCGAAGCGGATGGTGATGCGCTGGGCAAGCGCTTCGAGGTGGGACAGGCGCAGGATCTGGCGCAGCCCGGCCTGGCCGGCCAAGAGCACGGCGAGCCGGCCGGTGGCGTCCCAGTCGAAGTTGGCGAGCAGCGGCACGAGGGCGAGCACGTCGGGCCTGAGGTTGTGCGCCTCGTCGACGATGAGCAAGACCGTAAGATGCCGTTCTTGGACGAGACGTTCGATCTCCTGCTGGATCAGGCGGAAGGTCATGGCGCGGGACCACTCGGGCTGGAGTCCGAGCTCGAGCGCGAGCTGGCGGCAGAAGTCGGCGGGATTGACCAGCGTGTCGTGCAAGTAGACGGCGCGGACCTGGTCGGGGTGGAGATCGTCGCGGAGCCGCCGCAGGGCGGTGGACTTGCCGCTGCCGGGCTCGCCGGTGAGCAGGCCGAGAGCCTGCGAATCGACGAGGTAGCGCAGCCGGGAGTGGAGCTCGTCGAGCACCGGCGGCCGGAAGAGCTGGTCGGCGGCCAGGGCGCGCTGGAAGGGAGGATGGGTCAAGCCGAAGACGGTGGTGTAGAGGCTCACTTCTCGCCCTCCCCGTCGTAGAACTTCTTGGCCAGCAGATCGAGGTAGCTGATGCCGGTGGGGGATGCCGGCGTGGCGGCCGGCTCGGGATCGCGAGCGAGGCGCCTCAAGTTGGCGTTGGTGTGCAGATCGAGGCGGCGCAGTGCCCGCTCGGCGGTGTCACCGCGGCGGCGGAAATGCACGGGCCGGCCGGGATCGTAGGGGTCATAGAACACCTCGACCGTCTCGCCGGCAAACCCGTCGGGGGCTTCGTAGAGGCGGCCGTCGAGGCGGACGGTGCGGTCGCGGGCGACCTTGCGGGTGACTTTCATGCGCAGGCAGAGCTCGAGCTGCTCCGGGGCGGGACGCACCAGGGCGTGGTCTTGCAGGAAGCGGTCGAGAGGCGTCAGGCCGCCCAGGCCGCGGTGCGGTGTCTGGTGGTACTCGGTTTCGAGCCACGCCCAGAGCACGCGGTTGAGCTGCGACAGATCGATGAGCATCTCGGCGGTGACGTGGGGCATGAAGGCGGTGCGGACGTGGCGGAAGAAGCGCTCGATCTTGCCGCGCCCGCGCGGTCGGTAGGGTCGCGAGTGGATCAGCGCGATGTTGAGCGTGGCGCAGATGACCTGCAGGTGATGGGTGCGAAACGTCGCGCCGTTGTCGACGTATATCTTTCTGGGCAACCCGCGGCGCAACAATGCTTGCTTGAGGGCATCCTGGAAGCAGGCGGCGTTTTCCGCCAGGTAGAAGGCGGCGAACGGCACCATGCGCGAGGCATCGTCGAGCAAGGCGTAGAGATAGGTCTTGCCGGCGTCGCGCCGGCCGGGGACGAGCAAGCGCGGCCCGTGCATGATGTCGCCGACCCACAGGTCGTTGGCGTGGGGATGGGTGAAGGCGAGCGCATCGGGCTCGCCGCTGGTCGCCGCCACGGCCGCCGGCGGCGAGGCCTCCGCGGTGAAGAAGCGGTGCACGGCGCTGCGGGTGAGCCGTAGCGTCGGCGCCACCCGGCCCGACAGCTGCGCCGCACGGACCAGGCTGGCGAGCGAGGCGCCGGGGCGCTCGGCGCGCAACGACAGCAGCAGCTCCTGCACCTGCTCCGGGATCGCCCGCGAGCGTCCCGCGTCCACCCGCTGGACCGGCTTGAGGCCGTCGAAGCCGTGGTTGTGGTACAGCTCGATCCAGTCGCGCACCGTGCTGCGGCCGATGCGGCTGCGGGCGCTGCCCGGCATCTCCCAAGTCCGGGCGACGATGGCACCGACCAGCTGCTCTTTCTCGCCCGCCTGCAGCGAACGCTGGATCAGCTCGGCGATGACGCCGTAGCGGAACAGCGCGATCTGCTCTCTCAGGGTCTCATCCATGGCGGCTCAGCTCCCCGGAATCGGCTCAAGGTCGATCCCTGAGCGTCCCGGCCAAGCTTCGCCGCCCCGGCCTCGCGCGGGCAGTTACCAACCTATGGAGCAAGGCTCGGCGGTCGCCACCGCGGCCGTCCGTGGCGGTACAGCCCGCTCACGCCGCCGAGGAAGCAGCGCCACCGCGACCACAGCCAGTGCCGCAGCCGCGTCAGCCAGCCCGCGCCGTCGCCGACCACCTGCTGCGCCCGCCGCCACCACGAGCCCTCGGCCGGCGCGAGCAACGCCTGCACCGCGGTCGCCAGCGGTGCACCGTCACTGCGCAGCCAGCGGCGCACCCGCCGCACGCCGGCGCTGCCGTCCTGCCCCGCCGCGTGCGCACCGCCGCTCGGCACGCCCACATCCAGCGCCGCTTCCACCGCGGCAAAGGTGGCGTCGCGATACGCGCACAGGTCCTCAGGCAACAAGGCGTGGCTGACACCGCAGCGCGGACAGCGCAGGCGCCGCACCTCGCTCCGCACGCCGCCCAGGTACCGCCGGTACCAACCGCGGGCCCGCAGCCGCGACGCCTGACACTCCGGGTCCGGGCAGTTCACTGCGGGAACCGACCCGCCGCGACCCACCCGCTCTTCGTACTGCTTGCAACCCACGCCCGCCAGGCTTAGCATGGCCTCCTCGCGGAAGCCCGTCGGCCCTCTCCCCACGCTCGGCAAAAGACGAAGGGGGGGCCGGCGGGCTTCTCTTGTCTCGCCGGACCTACTGGCAGGCAAAAGCGTCCCGCGCTCTGCCGCGGGCGAATCTACCCGACCACGCTGGAAACCGGGAAAGACCTACGGGACGGTCACGAAATAGAGCGGGCATCTACACATGCTAAACTACAGGTTCCCATTTGATTAGCAGAAAGGGGAGTCCAGATGCGGCCCATGTTTCGCACGGTCTTGTTTCAAACCACTGGCGCCGTCACCATATTTTCAGTTCTGGCCTGCGGCGGACCCAGGCTGGCGGACAACGATGCGCGAGCTGCGCTTGACAATGCATTTGAAGAGAACTCCGGCATTCACAAGCTCCCGGTTGGTCGCACCACCGTGAATGGAGGATTACTCGGCGGATTGCAGGGCGCCGCGAAGAATGAGTTGGCGGATGCCCCGCTCTGGAAAGACGCCGGGCTGATCGAACTCGTGACCTACACCGCCGGGCGTGGTAGCTGGATTGAAAGCACTACCTTCACTCTCTCGCCAACCGAGAAGGGTGTCAAGCTCCAGGCCTCCAGCATTCCGGCCATCGGTAAGGAAATGACGAAGCACCCCAGCGAACCATCCCTGCCGGTCACCGCCAAGGAATCGGCGGTGGGAGTATGGGATTGGAGTTCCGAGACACTCGAGGGGATGACCAATGGCGGTCTCTACCTCTATGCCCGCTACTACGCCCTCACTGTCGGCGACATCATTGACAATCAAGCACTAACAGACGACCACGTAAACACCTTCAGGACAGTAAAGGCCACTCTAAAGGCAAAGTGGAGCGATTTGGGCCTGGCTGTTTGCAAGGCGCACAACTTGCCGAGTCCCGACACCGCGAATCTGGTCGCTCTCTTCCGCTACGATCAGTTCAAGAAGGCCTGGCAGCTGGTCGCCTCCGACATCACGCCGCCAGACAAGCCGGCGAAGACGGAACATGTCGCAGCCTATCTGGCCGCCGCAAAGGCCGGTGCTGCCGTCGATAGCAACCAACAATGGGGAACTTCCGACGGGAAGATCCTCGACTTCTAGGCTATATAGGGCGATCGGGAGCTTCCTCTGCGCGGGGCAGCCGCTAGCATCGGGCCGCCTACCGCAAGAGGAGGATTGCGATGGCAAGGCCGCCCGCGACCCCTCGAACATCGCGCTCGGCACTCGTCTCCCGTTTCTCGTCACGGTCCCCTCGCTCGCGGCACTCTTCGTCCTGCGCATCGCACTCTATTCAGGGTGCCGCCAATCGGGTGGAGCTTCTCGCCGGCGTGGTCGAAGCCAGAGTCGCTACAGGAGCCGGCGGCGGCCGCGCGTGGATTTCTGGGCCGTCATTGTTTGACGGCCCTTGTGCCGCCATTCCCAGTACCACGCGACGGGATAGCGGATTCCGACCTCATTTCGATATGGTGGGCCGTCACCATTGCTTCGCCATCTCTGAGCTGTCTTGATTGTGACTCGCTCCGCGTAGGCGACCTCGGCCTCCATGAGATCGCGAAGATCAACTTCGAGAGTCGCCGACCACCGGAGAATCTCGGCCCAACTAGGAAGACTCATCAGCGCAATGAGGCGGTGCAGGTCCGGGCGCGCCCCCGGCGGAACACCGCGCTGTGCCGATGCGGTCACTACCAATTCAAGCGCTGCCGACAAACGGTTGCAGGCTTCGATGACGCGGCCAGCGCCCGACAGCTCGAGCATCGTACCCAGCGCTCCCGACAGGCTCTCGACCACCCTCCTCGAAGCTCCTCCACCTCGCGCCGTAGACTCACTTGTGATCATGTGCGCGCCCTCGGCTGCAGGGTGCTTCCCGATGCGGCTCCCACCGGTCTCGGACTCGGAAGCACGCCGTATCATCCCGCCTCCACTTCGGTCCGCCACTCAACGCTCCTAAGCCTGCTCACGATTCCCGCCCCCACCTCGCGCTCCCAAACCGCGGCTCGATCGAGTCTAGATCCACCAAGTCAGTCAGTCTGGCAGTGACCCACCGTCGGCAGCTGCCTGCCCCTCGCCAGCGCCGTGGGAGCCCGCGCCGCGGTCGTCACCCCTGCCCTGAGCGCGCCGTCTGGAGGTCAGCGCTTCTGCGCCCCCCGCCGCGACCGCCCCCCGACCGTCACCACCAACCCCTCCCCCAGCCGATCCGCCGCGCTAACCGCCTCGCCGGCGACCTCCGCCAGCGTCAGGCGCGAGGTCACGATCGTCGGCCGCCGCCGCTCCCACCGCTGGCCGATCAGGTCATCCAGCGCCTCCCAGCCGCCGCCGGGGTGCCCGAGGCCCAGCTCGTCGATCACCAGCACCTCGACGTCCACCAACGTCGCCAGCGGCGGCCTCGACCCCATCGACGCCACGACCTCCCAGTCGTCGCCTGGCCGCTCGCCGCCGAAGACCATCCCCGGCACCCGCGACGCCCGGACGAACCGAGCCGATCCCAGGCCGGCGCCCCGCAGACAGCCGCGCCAGAGCAGTTCGGTCGCGATAAAGCTCTTGCCGACGCCGGTATGCCCGGTGAGGAACAGCGACCAAGGCTCGCCGCGCCAAGCGGCGATGCCCACCGCCGTTTTTTTCGGGTCGCGCGGCCAGCTCTCCGGCTCCTCGAACGGCTCGCAATACCGCGGCGGAACGCCGAAACCAGCGAGCGTGCCGGCCCGGTCGGCGAGCGCCGCCGCGAGTCTTTTTTCGGCGTTTTTCGCCGCCCGTTTGCGGCGCTCACAGGCAGCACACAGGCCATCGACCAGGCCGTATTCAGCTCGGCCGCACTGGCCGCATCGCGGCTCCTCGACGACCAGGCCAAGGGGGCGCCGGGCAAACTCCTCGAGGCAATCGGGAAGCGATCTCATCGGCCCTCCCAGGCGCCGCCTTCGCCGTCGCGGGCGCCGCGGGCGCCGCGGGCGCCACGCGCGCCCCGGTTCTTCGCGGCACGGCCGCCCCGGCCCACCGCCGGTGCCGCCGGCGCCGGCGGCACCGGCTGGTCACGCCAGCCGAGCTCCCGCACGTAGCGCTCCGCCTTGCGCCAGAACCTCGGGTCGGCGTGGGCGCTCTTCTGCGCCTCGAGCGAAGCCAGCACCTCGGGCAGCGGCGGCAGAGCGTCGCCGGCCGCCAGCCAGGCACGCAGGGCGGGGGCCTCGCCCTCCTGCCGCGGGTAGGCCGCGAACCAGACCCGGAACTCGCCGGCAAGGTCGCGCCCTCCCTCGCGCCCATGTGCGTCACGCGCGTGCGCGATAGAAAACTCTCTCTTGCATAGGACGGGACGGGGAGGGGGGAAGGGTCCGGGGAGGGGGGCGCCGTCACGCGTGACCGGTGCGTGACCGTCACGCGTGACCGCGGCGTGACTGTCACGCGTGACGGTCACGCCGGGATCAACCGTGCCGGGCTCGCCCTGGCCGCCGTCGTCGCCGCGACCGTCACCCGCAGCCATCGCCTGTAAGTCATGCTCGCGCGCCCGCTGCCGGCGTTTCCGCTCCGCCGCCATCTCGCGCTGGCGCTGCTGCCGGCCCGCGTCGCGGGTGAGCTGGAACAGCTCGTAGTCGTGGACGCGGTAGTGCTCGCCCTCGTCCACCCACGAGGGCTGCGGGGCATTGGCGGCCAGCCGCTTGGCGAGCCTCATCGCGCGAGGCCCCGCCACCCCGGGCAGCAGGTGGCCCACCGCCACCTTCGGGATGAGCCCATCCGTCTCGAATCGATTGCAATAGCACAGGCCCGCCACGAAGAGCCCGAACGCTGCCGGCCCGGCGCGGACGAACTTGGGGTGATGCGCAATCGAGTCATCGAGGCGTACCCACATGGGGCCGGACTTCGGTGACCACAGAGCACTGCGCGGATGGCCGCGCTCCGACGACGGTGACCTCGCTCGATCTTGGCTTCATAGGCTTCACAGCGCACCCCTTTCCGGGCCGCCCGGCCTGGCGATCGGAACCGATCCTCCGACCGCCAGCCAGCGCCCTGTCACGATCGGTCTCAGGCGGTCGGCAGGCGCGGATAGAACCGGATGAAGGCAATGTAGTTCGCCGCATCCGCCGCCAGGCGCGCCAGCTCCTTCGCGTCGCCTTCGCACAGGCCGCCCGCCTCGAGCCCGGCGACCAGCGGCAGCAACCCCGCCACCTGCTGCACCAGGCCCCGCCACAGCTCGCCGGGCCGCGCCGAGCGCCAGCTCTCCCGGCGCTCCACGTGCCGCATCAGGCGCTTGAGCTGCTCGACGAGCTGCATGTGCATGTCCGTCACCGCCCGCAGCGATGTCCGTGCCCCGAGCGGTGCCGAGCCCGCGCCGCCCTTCCCGCCATCACCGCAGCCCCCGCCCGCGGCGGCCGCCGGCGCTGGCGCCGCCGCCCGTTCCCGGCCCGCCTCGCCGTCACCCTTGCCCTCCTCGTCCGACGCTGCGCCCGCCTCCTGCAGCCCGCCCTCGACCTCGAAAGCGAGGCTCACCAGCTCCGCCAGGGTGTTGGCGCCCGCAACCGCCAGCGTCACCACCCGCCGCCGCACCGCCGCGTCCTCCGTGTCGCCAGCATCCGCGGCACCCGGCCGCGACAGCCCCGCCAGCAGCGACCCCATCTCACCCAGGCTCAGGAGCAGCGCTCGCCCAGCAGCATAGGCGTCGCCCGCCGCGACCACGCCCGCGCCATCCATGCCCCCCAGCCCGCCCTCGAGCGCCGCCAGCTGCGCCCCATACAGCCGCTCCACCGCCGCCCGCAGCCTCGCTCCCTGGCGGCCTTCCGCGATCGTCACCGTCATCACCGTCCTCCCTCCCCGTGTCCCTTGGCTCCCCTCGGTTCATGGATGCGTCAGGGCGAGCGGCGCCGACCTCGGCCCCTCGCCCGCGAAGCTCACCGCCGCCACCGCGATCCGCAGCGAATCGCCCGGCGGCGTGAAGTTGTCGACCACCAGCGGCTCGCTCGCCGGCAGCCCCGGCTCGAGCGCCGCGACCAGCTGGAACGGCCCGCCGTTCTTCGAGGCGTAGACGTCGTAGCCGTAGAGGTTCGGCGGCGGGTTCGCGATCGCCAGCTGGTAGGCCGGGTGCAGGCCGGCGATCGTCGGATCGACCGGCGACGAGCTCACGTAGCCGGCGAACGTCGCCGACACGCCCGCCGGCGCCGCCGGCAGCGCCGCGGGCGTCCCGGCCAGGATGACCATCGGCGCCGCCTGCGCCAGCGTCGAGACGGCCGATCCGGCGACCACCTGCACCGCCGGCGCCACGACCCCTACAGCGCTGGGATAGACGTGCGACTTGATCGGCGCCGGCGACCGGTCGGTGAACACGCCGCTCCCCGTCCAGTCGTAGCGGTACTCGCTCGGCGAGCCGGCGAACGCCTGCGAGAAGAAGACCTCGGTGCCGGCCGCGAACTCGCAGAAGCCGAACGGGCAGAGCCGCGCCTGGAACTCGACCGCCGCCGGCGGGCCGCCGATCCCCGGGCCGGGGCTCGCGAAGTAGCCGGAGACATCGACCAGGAGATTCGCCGACCCGACCATGCTCGCCGCGGCGGCCAGCCGCGCCGTGCCGTCCGTCGACAGCGGCAGCACGCCGCCGTTGGCCCGCGTCGCGCCGGCGCCAAAGTTGACCCACGACACCGTCGCGTGCGCGTAGTCCGCCGGATAGACCGCCACGTACCCGCCGGCGGTCGGCCCGACCACGGTGACGTTGGCCGCCACCGCCCGCGCCCCGATCGGCACGCCGCAGACACCGCCGATCGCGATCGCCAGCGGCGGCCCCGGCCCGACCAGCGGCTGGTGGGAGAGCCGCGTGTCCAGCGCCCGGCAGGGCGGCACCGTGAAGAACCGCGTGGCGCTCGCCGGCACCACCGTGAAATCCGCGCTCTCGCCGGCGGTGCCAAAGCCGTTGGTCACGCTCACGCTGGCCGTGTAGGTCCCCGCCGGCGCGCCCGCCGTGGGCCAGCTCGCGTCGGCGCCGAAGAGCGTCCCGACGACCACCCCGCCGCGCAGCACCTGCCAGCTGTAGGCCAGCGGCGGCGCGCCGCTCGCCGTGGCGTCGAGCAGCACGCTCTGCCCCTGCTCGAGCCACGCCGGCGTCGCCGAGAACGAGCTCACCGCCGGGCGCGGGTCGAGCACCGTCACCGTCTTGGTGATCGACGAGCACCCGGCCGCGTTGCAGGCCGTGAGCGTCACGGTCTGCGGGCCGGGCGTGGTGAACACGACGGTCGGGTTCTGCTCGCTCGAGCCGCCCGCCGGCCCCGCCGCCGCGGCACCGGGGCTCGACCCCGGCGCCGCAGTTCCCGTACTCGGCTCCGCCGCCGCGGCGCCCGGGCTCGACCCGGCCACGGGACCGGACCCAACCCGGAGGACGCCGAGGACGCCGAGGACACCGACCGCCGCCGCCAGGCCGGTCGCCAGGCGCACCGGACGCAGCATGCGCATGGCCTACTCCGCCTCACCCGCTGCGACCGGCGCGCCCCCGCTCGTGGCCCCCACCGCGCCCGCCGCACTCCCCGCCCGTCGCCGCATGAAGACCGCCGCCACCCCGCCCAGCAGCACCATCATCGTGCCCAGCCCCCACGGCCCCAGCGTCGGGATCGCCTGCGGCGGCGGCGCCCCTCCCGCCGCGACCGGCGTCTCGGTCGGCCCCGGCGTCGAAGGCGCCGGCGGCGGCCCGCTCTCGTCGGGCGGGATGTCGCCGCCGGTCGTCGTTACCTGCGCCGCCACCGCCGCCAGCGCCGGCGGCAGGTGCGCCGCGACCGTCACGTCCCAGGCGACCGTCGCCGTGCCGCCCGCCGCCAGGTCGCCGAGCGCCACCGCCACCGTCGTGTCGCTGATGCCGTTGCCGGCGGTCACCGTGCCCTGGGTCGTGGCCACCGAGCCGGCGACCAGCGCGGTGTTCGGGTCCAGCGACGCCGCCGCCACCAGCGCCGTCACCGTCGCCCCTGCCTCATTTGGCACGGTGAGCGTGTAGTGGATGCGGTCACCGGGCAGCGCCGGCGCCGCGTGCCCCACGACCGCCGCCGCCAGCGTCGTGTCGATCGCCAGCGCCGCCGGCGTCGCGACGCTGCCGCAGGCTTGCGGCGCGCCGATCTGCGCCGGCCTCTCGCCCCGGCGCAGCGCCCGGCGCACCTCCCTCGCCGCGCCCTCGCGCAGCGCCGAGACCCCGGTCACGCAAGCCGCGTTCGCGATCACCGCCGCCGCCGGCAGCGCCGGCGCCGCCTGCACCGCGAACATGATCACCTGGCTCGTGCCGGCCGCCACGCCGCTCAGCTCGAGCGTGCAGGCCGACCCGGCCGCCGCGCCGGCGCACGACCACCGCCCGTCGCTCGCGGCGGCGTCGAAGCTCGACAGCGGCGGCACCGTTTCGCTCAGCACCGCCGCTCCCAGGTCCTGGTTGCCGCTGTTCGACACCGTCAGCTGGAAGGCCAGCACCGCGTTGGGCACCACCGCGCCGCCGCCGTAGCTCTTCGCCAGGTGCAGGCTCGCCTGGCCGGTCGTCGGCGTGCTGGTCGCGGCGCAGGCGGCCGGCAGCCCCGGCGCCGCCGCGCACGCCTGGTTGCCGATCGCGCCGGCGCCGGCCGGCAGCGGCGACTGGACCGCCACCACGAACGTCAGCACCGCCGACGCTCCGGCCGGCAGCGACGGGATCGCCGCCGTGCAGCTCGAGCCAGCCGCCGTGCCGGCGCAGCTCCACGCCGGCGAGCTGCCGGTGGCGACGTAGCTGGTCAGGACCGGCACCGCCTCGCTCACCGTCACCCCCGCGGCGCCCTCGTTGCCGGTGTTCTGGACGGTGATCGAATAGATCAGGTTCGACCCCGGCGCCCCCGAGCCTGCGACCGTCTTGCCGACGGCAAGCAGCGCCGCGCCCGTCGTCGGGATGGTCACCGTGCTGCACGCCGGCGGTGGTCCACCGGGGCCGCCGGGGCCGCCGGGCCCGCCGGGGCCTCCTGCCCCGGCCGCGCTCGCGCACGCCGTGTTGGTGACGCTCACGACCCCGGCCGGCAACGGGTTCGCCACCACCACCGAGAACGGCGCCACCGCCGCGCTGCCGCCGGCCGGGACGTTGCCGACCGCCAGCGAGCAGCTCGCCCCCGCACCGCTCCCCGCGCACGACCACCCGCCGCCGGGCACCCAGCTGGTGTTGGCCGGCACCGTCTCGGCGATCGTCACCGGTCCGGAGTCCTGCGTCCCGCTGTTGGCGACGCTCAGGTCGTAGGTGACGGTGGCGCCGGGCGCGCCCATGCCGCCGCCCAGGCTCTTGACCAGGGTGAGCACCGCCTGGCCGGCGGTCGGCGCCGCCACGCTGCCGCAGCCGACGACCGTCGCCGGCCCCGACCGCGCGCAGGCGGTGTTGCTGATCGCCGCCACGCCCGCCGGTAGCGCCGGCAGCAGGTCCACCGCGAAGAACCGCGTCACCGTGCCGTTGGGATCGAGGTTGCCCGCCGCCAAACGACACAGCGAGCCCGCCGCGTTCGACGCACACACCCAGCCAGGCGACGACGCCGCCGCATCGAACACCGTGTCGAGCGGCACCACGTCGGTCAGCTGCAGCCCGCCGAGCCCCAGGCCGCTCAGGTCGGTGGCGGCGATCGTGAACAGCATCGTCGAGCCGGGAACGCCGGTCCCCGCCGCCGTCTTGGTGACCGTGACGCTCGGCGCCGCGCCGCCCGCCGGGCAGGTCGTGCCGATGTTGCCGCTCGCGAAAAGCTGCGGCGCCTCGTTCAGGCCGTCGCTCGTCGTGCCGCGCAGCACCGCGGTGAAGCTCGCCTGCGAGCCGCTGAAGGTCGCCCGGTAGAGGACCGCCACGACGTTGCTCTGCTGCCCCGACGAGCCGCTGCCCTGCTGCGGCGGACCGCACGAGAAGTTGACCGTCGCCGCGGCGTCGCCGGGCTCGTTGCCGCCGGCGATCGCCGCCACGCAACCGGTGCTGAAGACCGGATCGATCTCGACCGAGCCGGGGATGAACGCCAGCCCCGCCGTGCCCGCGGCCGGCGCCACTAGCTGGCCGCTGATGCTGCCGGTCGCGGTGTCGCTCGACGGATCGACGTAGACCGCCCGGATGGTGACCGGCTCCCCGCAGTCGAGCACGCCGTTGCCGTTGACGTCCTGGAAACTCACCAGACTCTCGCCGAACCCTCGCCCGGCGATGACCTGCGCCCCGGCCGGCGCCGCCGCCATGCCGCCCAGCAGCGCCAGTCCCACACTCCCCAACCGCAGCCACCGCTTCCGACTTGGACAATCCATACCTGGCTCCCTTCGTTGATGACCACAAGCCCCCATGGTCTTGTCTAGAGCACACCGTTGGCATGGCGGGACCGCAGCCCCGTCACTGCCTCGACTCCCTCGGCCCTCCATGACCGCCGCGGCCCGCCGCGGCCCCTGTCGGTCCTCCTTTGCCCTTCAGGCCCGCCGCGGACCTTCCAGCCCGCGCGCCGCCACCCTGCGACCCTCCTGGCTCTCCCCGGCTCTCCCAGCCGCCAGCCCGGCCCCTACTCCTGCCCTGCCTCCGCGAAGCGCAGATCGCCTCGCAGGAAGACGTAGAACCGCGTGCCCGCCGCGATCCGGATCGTCGGCGGCACCTGCAGCTGGCGCCGCAGCATCTCGATCGCCACGCTCGACAGCTCCTGCCCCACCGCCGCCGCCGCCACCTGCCGCGTCGAGGCCGCCGCGCCGAACGCCGCCGACTCCTGCGGCTGCGACAGCTGTGCGCCGGCGCTGACGATCGACAGCAGCACCGCGCTGCCGAACACCCGCGCCAGGTGATTGTCGACCGACCCCGCGAGCCCGGCCTCCCCCGACCGCGTGAGCGCCGGCAGCCCCGCAAAGCTCAGGCCGCTGCCGTCGGGGAAGATGACCCGGCTCCAGGCGACCAGCAGCCGGCTCTCGCCGAGCGCCACCTGGCTGTCATAGCTCCCGAGCAGCCGCGAGCCGCGCGGGATGGCCACCTGGCGCTGCTCGCGGTCGAAGACGTCCTGCGTCACCTGGGCGACCAGCGGACCGGCGATGTCCGAATCGACCGCCGTCACCAGCGCCGCCGGCAGCACCGTCCCGGCCTCGAGCACCAGGCTCCCACCGGCCGCCGCCGGATCGCGCCGCGCCCGCAGCTCCGCCGGCGCCAGGCCGTCCACGCCGCGCAGGAAGCCCTCATGGCCCCTGCCCGGCGAAGCCCCGCCGTGGCCCCCGGCGCCCCGCCGCCCCCAGCGCCGTCCGGCAGGCCGCCACCTGCCGCTCCACCCGGCGCCCACGCCGCCGGCACCGCCGGCACCCCCGCCATCCCCTGCACGGCAGCTATCCCCTGCACGCCGGCCATCCCCGCACCCACCGTCCCCATCCCCGCCGCCGCCTGCCGCACCGCACTCCCTCCGGCCACCTCCCAGCCGCCCTCGCCGCCCCCGGCACCGCCGCCGGCCCCGGCGCCGCCGCGGCCGGGCGTCACCGGCGCCTCCAGCGCCCGCCGGTAGGCTTCCTCGCGCGAGCTCGGCGGCCCCGCCCGTCCCCGCTCCCCCGCCGGACTCCCGGCAACCCCCCGCGCAACCGGCGCGCGGCTCGAGCCCCGCCTCCGCCGCGGCCGCGGCTGCCGCCCGGTCGGCGCCGCCTGTTCCGCCGCGTCCTCGCCACCCGCATCCTTACCACCCGCGTCCAGACCGCCTGCGCCCTCGCCGGCCGCGTCCACGCCCCGCCGCCGCGCCCGCCGCGCCCGCCCTGCGGATCGCCTGCGCGCCAGTCTCCGGCGCCGCGGCCGGCGCCCGCGCCGGCGTCGGTCCGCCTCGCGGCTGCCGCTCGAGGAAGCCCGGCAACGCCACCCCACCGTTGCCCGGATCCGCCGCCTCGGCCGCCCCTTCGGCTGCTTCGCCGGCGCCAGCGTCAGGAACACCGCGGCGACCGCCACGCCGAGCAGCACCAGCACGGCGACCAGCGCCAGCCGGTTCAGCCGTTGCGGCCGCGGCGGCGCCGGCACCTTCAGTGGTTCGCTCATGAGTCAGCGCTCCCGGCTGATCTCGAGCCGTTGTTGGTCCTTGCCCGACCCGAGCACCAGCGCCGCCCTGTCGATCACCCTGTCGGTGACGTAGTACTGCCCGCGGATCGCGTAGTTGAGCAGCGCCGTCGCGCCCTGCGGTCGATCAGGAAGAGCACCGGCGCCTCCTGCCCGACGCCGCTGCCCGGCAGGCGGATGTAGGTATGCACCCGGTCGTCGAAGACCGCCGCCGGCGTCCATGGGAACTTGCCGCGGCGCGTCCAGCTATAGCCGAAATGAGCGCGGCGAGCGGCAGGCCGCCGGTGCCGAGCGGCGTCACCGCCAGCGCCTCCGCGGCCGCCGCCGCCCGCCTCGCCTCCTCGGCGCTCGCCCAGCTCCGCACCAGCTCGTCCGGGTAGTAGAAGCGCAGCAGGCGGGTGTACGGCTCGTGCGGGTTCTCGCCGCGCTCGCCCCTGCACGGCCGCGAGTCGAGCGTGACCTGGTAGATCCGCCGGTCGGTGGTGATCACCAGTTGGTCGTCAGGTTGCAGGCGGTCGGCTTGGCGACGATCACCGTGGTCGCCGCGCGCGGGCCGGCCGCCGCCCGGTCGAGGAGCCACCGCGCGGCGTCCCCGGTCACCGTGTTCAGCACCAGCTCGCCCTCCTCGAACTCGATCAGGCACACCCGCAGCGGCGCGCAGCGCAGCACCGGCACCTGGTGGCCGTAGGGCGCCACGACGACGTCGCCGTGCTCGAGCACCGCCGGCTCCCTGCCCGCCGCGACCGCGCGCGCCTCGCGCGCGACGTCGGCGATCGTGGGCTCCCGCGCGCACCGCCCGGTCGCCGCTCCTAACCGCCGGCCCAGTCGCCTGCCTGGTAGCACTGCGCCCAGCACGCCGCCGCTCCCGCGCCCCGCTCGCCCTCGTTTCTGTCGCCATCGCCACCGGTCCAGCCGCCGGACCCGCCGCCGCCGGCGCCGGGACGCCGCCGCCCCCCGGAGCCCGGCCCCGCCCTCGCCGCCGCCGCGCCGCCGGCCACTCGCCGCCAGAACGCTCAGACCAGCAGCATCGTCAGCTCCGTCTCGCGCCCGATCCGTCCCCTTCGCTCTCCCGATCGCCCATTCTCGTCCGCTCATCGCGCGCCTCCATTCCTGCCGCGCGGCTTCGTCACCTCGGTCCACGTCAGGTCGGTGACGTAGATGCCGAGCGGGTTCTCCTCGACCACGTCGCCGTCCGCGGCCGCGCACCTTGACGGTCAGGTATCCCTCCAGGCCGCTCGCGCCCGCGCCGGCGAAGGCCGGCCGCTCGCGCTCCGTCCACTGCACCCGCCAGACCGCGCTTCCCGGCACCGGCAGGATCGCGTCCACCTCGACCGCGCGCGTGCATCGCTGGCCGAGCAGCCGCGGGTCGTGCTCGGGCAGCGCGAACCACCCGTCCAGGAACAGCCGCGCCCTGGCGGCCGTGTGGCGTAGGCCCGGTAGAGCAGCTCGCGCTCGACGACGCCGTCCGACGACACCGCGCGGACGTTGCGGATGAACAGCGACAGCGTCGCCTCGACGATCCGCGGATCGGTGATCGCCGCCTGCTCGGCGGGGCCGAAGGCCACCGCGCGCCCAAGCCTGTCCACCTCGACCACGTACGGCGTGATCCGCGTCTCCGCCGCCAGGCGCACGTACGCCACCAGCACGATCCCGAACAGCCCCAGCAGGCCGAACGCCATCAGCTGCCAGTTGCGCTTGCCCCGCGCCAGGTCGCCGAAGGCGCCGGCGAACGCGCCGCGCCCCGCCAGGATCGGGTTGGCCGCCTCGCGCGCCGCCGCCGTCGCCGCGCGCCGCCGCCCGCCGCTTGGCCATGAACCTTTTCATCGCCCTCATCGCCGCATCGTCCTCATCGTCCTCGTCGCCCTCGTCGTCCCCTCCGCCGGCCCCTAATCCGTCAGCGCCTCGCGCAGGTGGAGATGGACGCTCTGCGTTAGGAATTGTCTCGCCTGCGCCGGGATCCGCCAGGCCACGAGCGCGAACACCAGGCTGCCCGAGCACGTCGAAGAGCGGCTTCAGGCTGCCGCCGGCCTGCCCCGCTGCTCAGGTCCTGCGCCCAGGTCGCGGTCAGCGCCAGGCCGGTGCCGACAGCAGGTACAGCAGGAACAGCTTCACCCCCACCTGCACCGCGTAGACGATGTACTGTCGGCCAGCGGCGCGCTGCCGCGGAACGCCGCCAGCCCAGGAAGATCGCCGCCGGTCACCGCCAGGTAGCTCTCGACGAGCGTCATCACCAGCTGCGCCGCGATCCCGATGAAAGCGATCATGACGAGCAGCGTCACCAGCGGCACCAGCAGTCCGCCGCCGGCGCCAGCGGTGCCGTCTTGTCGGCCGGCGACAGCGCGCGTGTCGATATCGACGCCCACCTTCATCACGCCGCTCGGCGACAGGTCCTGCGTCCGGCTCGCGGCCTGGCCGGCCGCCTGGAAGCCCTGGACGATCCGCGGCACCCACAGCGGGAACTCGCTCAGGAACGCGTAGAACAGCCCGAGCACCAGGACCTTGCGGATGAAACCGAGCAGCATCTCGTCGACCATCCGCCGGTTCACCACCCACATCAGGGCCCCGACCGCGATCTCGAGCCCGGCGAGGATCCCGAAGTCCGTTCGCCATCGGCACCAGCGCGCCCAGCCACGATTCGCCGCCCCCTGGTACCCCTTGACCAGGTCGTCGAGCACGCCCGCCGCGGCCGGCGCCGCCGCGAGCAGCAGCCCCAGGCCGCACAGCGCCGCCGCCCGCCGCCCGCTGCCAGCATCCGGCTCATCGCCGGCATCTGCCCGCGCCGGCAGGTCGCCATCAGCCCGCCCTCGCTCATCGCCGTCCTTCCCCGGCGGCGGCCCGGCCTCTGGCCAGCAGCCGAGCCTCCCACGCCTCGAAGGCAGCGAGGTCTCAGTCAGCCGCGCCCGCCTCACCCGGATGCAGCGCCGGCGGCAGCGGCGGCGGCGCTGCCAGCGCCGGCAGCCCGCCCGGCCTCTCCCGTGTGGCCGGCGCCTCCCGGCGTCCTCGACCAGCGCCACCGGATGGCAGTTCGGCAGCTCCCGGTGTCCGGCGCAGAGCGCCCGCGCCGCCCGCCAGGTCCGCGAGCCGCGATGCGCCTCCCGCGCCCAGAACGGCCCGTCGTAGCGCGCGCTCTGCGCCGGCGAGGCGAGCGCCGCGAGCGCATCGTCGCCGTCGGCGACCGCCTCCGGCGACGGCCGGCACGCCACCGCCGCCAGCACTGCCGTCAGGACCGCCGCCAGCGCCAGCCCCGCGATTCCCATCCGGTCCACCAATGCTCTTCGGCTCCGCATTCCACGCCTCCGTCGTCGCCGCCTCGCGGGCGGTCCCACCCGGCAACGGCCGCCAGCCC
>CAVSXT010000003.1:967500-1765765 GCA_963732005.1 uncultured Acidobacteriota bacterium | reverse complement strand
CTGGCACCATTCCTTCCGGCAACCTCCGGCTGCGCGCCGGTCACCGCATCCGCCCGCGCTCCGGCTCTAGGCCTCGCGTCTTCCTTCCCGACCACCCTGACCCCGACCCCGGCCCTCGCCCGCGCGGCAGCCACCCTAGCCACCAGCCCGGCCTTGGCTCTCGCCCTTGCGCCGGCCCTGGCGTCAGCCCTACCGCCTGCCCGCGCACACACCGGCTCGCCTGCCTTCGCCCCTGCGCTCATCGCTCTGCCTCCTTGCCCTCGGCCCCGTCGCCACCCGCGATCCTCGCGTCGCCCTCCACGCCCCCACCGCCCGCAACGTCTCCGCCGCCGGCGACCGCCTCGAGCTCGTAGCCCCCGCTCCTATCCAGCCCCAGCACCCGCACCATCTCCCGCACCCGCCGCGGCTGGCTGCCACCGACGATCACCACCACCAGGTCCACCGCCGCGGCCACCAGGTGCGCCTGCGACGGCACGCCGTTGCGCTGCGCCAGCCGGTCCAGCCGCTCGAGCGCCCCCACCGCGTCCGTCGCATGCACCGTCGCCACGCCGCCGGGATGCCCGGTCGACCAGGCGTCGAGCAGCTGCATCGCCGCCTTGTCCCGCACCTCGCCGATCACGATCCGGTCCGGGCTGGCGCGCAGCGTCAGCCGCACCAGCCCGGCGAGGTCCACCTCGTCGGTCGTCCGCAGCGCCAGCCGGTCCCGGGCGGCGCATTGCAGCTCGCGGGTGTCCTCGAGCACCACCACCCGGTCCCGCGGGCACCGTTCCGCGATCTCGCGCAGCACCGCGTTGACCAGCGTCGTCTTGCCACTGCGCGTGCCACCGGCCACCAGCACGTTCTGCCGCTCCGCGACCGCCCGCCCCAGCGCCGCCCGGTGCGCCGGCGCCAGGATCCCCTGCCGCACGTACTCGTCGAGGCCGAACACCCGCGTCGCCGGCTTGCGCAGCACGAACACCGGCGCCGCCGCCAGCGGCGGCACCAGCCCCTGCAGCCGCGCCTGCCGGAACAGCCCGTCGTCGGGCAGCTCCGCCTGGATCTGAGGATTGCCCCGCGTCAGCTCCACCCGCTGGGAGCTGGCGACGGCGTTCAAGAACGACCGGATCTGCCCCTCCGCCAGCTCGACCGTCGACCGCACCCGCCCCGCGCTCCGCCGGTCCAGCCACACCGCCCCGTCGCCGGCGTTGACGTAGATCTCCGTGACGTCCTCGTCGCCCAGCGCCGCCACCACCCCGGCCCCCAGGTGGCGCCGCATCGCTTCGGAGTGCTCCCGCCGTCCTCGCGCATGCCCTCTCGAGTCCTCCTCGTCCTGCCGCCAGCTGCGTTCGAGCGGCACTCTACAGCCACAGCCATACCATGTCAATATCTTTCAATGGTGTCAACCAAATCATACTAGCGCATGACCATGAATTGAGCAACGCCATCTCCCGTCTCCGCCGCCAGGTGGAAGCGATGGATCCGCAGCTCCGGGAACCGATCGTCGTTGACGACCGCCACCGGCATCAGCCAGCCGCGGATCGCCGCCGCGGCCACCGGGCCGAAGTAGCGGCTGTCGTAGGACCGCGGATGGAAGGGCGCGAACAGCCACACCTCGCCGGCCGCCAGCCGCAACCTGCCGAAGGGCCAGTGCGCCAGCAACCGCCCGGCGCTGTCGCGCGCCAGCGGCCGCGACCCCGCCACCGCGTGGCCGTTCACCGTCAGGCCGCCCTCGCCGAAGCTCACCTCGTCGCCGGCGACGGCCAGCACCACCTTGCCCAGCAGCGCCGCGCCGCCGGCGGCGCCGGCGCGGCAGGGCCCCATCGCCCAGGTAGCCGCGCCGCCGCGCCAGCTCCGCGCCCGCCTCGGGAGCGCACGCCACCACCAGGTCGCCGCGCGACGGCGCCCGTCCCAGCCAGCCGCGCGGCACCTCGAGATAGAGCCCGCGCGGCATGCTCGGACTGGTGTTGATCCGGCCCGCGCCCAGCAGCGCCAGCGCGCCCGCCGCCACCAGCGCCGCCGCGAGACCGCAACGCCGCCGAAACCGCCGCGCCCACCGCCGCCACCCTGCCCTGCCGCTCTCCCCCGATCCCATTCCTCTAACCATGTCATGTCAAGCTCTAGGAGCCCCGCCACTGCCCCCGCTCCCCGCGGCCGGCGCCCGGCACCGCCCGGCGCTCCACCCCCCGGTCAGCTTCCCTTCAGGCCGTCGCCCAGGTACGCCGCAGCGTCAGCGCCACCTGCCGGAATCCCGTCCGCCCGCACCGGCCGGCGGCCACCGCCTCCCGCAGCGTCAGCAGCGCCCGCTCCGTCGCGACCGCGGTGCCCAGGCCGCGGGCCAGCGCCAGCGCCCGATCCAGCAGCTCGGCGGCGGCCGCGGGCTCGCCCGCCGCCAGCTGTAGCTCGGCGCGGTCGATGGTGAGCATCGCCAGGTGCACCTGCATGTCCAGCGCTGCGAAGCCCGCCGCGGCGCGCTCGTACGACCGCCACGCGCTGTCGAGCTCGTAGAGCGAGCGCTCGATCCGCCCCTCCAGCCAGGCGCGCGTCAGGCCCGCCGCCGCGTCGCCGCTCTGCTCGTAGAGCGCCTCGCTCCGCGCCACCTCGGCCCGCGCGGCCAGCCCTCGGCCCGCGTCGTTGAGGTACCAGGCCAGACCGTGGTGCGCCGTCAGCTCCAGGTCCCGATCGCGCTCGCCGTCGAGCTCCAGGATCGCCCGCCGCAGCAACCGGATGCCGCGCTCCGGGTGGGCGTGGCCGATCACCTCTGCCCGCGCCACCAGCGCCTGCGCCGCCAGGTGCAGCTCGCCGAGGTTGCGGTAGACCAGCTCGGCCCAGCGATAGGCGTCCACCGCCTTCTCCGGCTGCTGGGACGCTGCCCAGAAACCGCCGCCGTACAACAGCAGCATTCCCTGCAGCAAAGGATCGCCACTGCCGGTGGCGAGCGTCCTCGCCGCCCTGCCCATCAGCCGGGCCGCCTTGAGCAAATAGCCCGCCCGCCGGTTCGCGTCCGCCGCGATCGCCTCCGCCTCGCCCAGCAGGTCGGCCCGCCGCGCCGGGGTGCTCTATCAAGGGCTTGCGACGGAGACCCCGGTATGCGTCGCCGCGTCCGGCGAGACCTTCCGGCGGGACCAGGTGGTGAGCAGGATGACTGGCGGGGACCGTCGTGGTCGGAACCGGTGGTCGACCCGATCGCCCACGCAAGTGACGCCTTGACTACCGACGACGCCGATTATTGTTTTGCGACTCATGCCTGGCTGCCGGCGGGGCCTGACAGCTCCGCCCGCGCCCGGCGGCAGGTGGAGATCTGGAGCGATCCTGCCCGGCGCAGCCGCGCGGTGCGGCAGCTCTACGCCTGGCGGCTCGGCGAGGCGCTGCGCTTCCACCTGGGGATCGCCCGTGCCGCGCGCGCACCACGTCCCCGCGGCCGCGAAAGCCTGGCCCGCCGAATGCGGCTCGCCCAGCAGGCGGCGCGCCATGCCCAGCCGGGCCAAGCCGATCGCCGTCAGGTCCGCCACCCAGGCCGGGTCGTATCCCTCGCCGAGATGGCGGGAGATCCGGACCGCGAGCAACGCGAGCCGCGCCGCCCGCGCCGCGCGCCCGGCCGCCGCCTCCTCCAGGCCCGCGGCCAGCAGCAGGCGGCAGAGCCCCCAGTGGTGATAGTTCTCGTCCTCGTCGACCGCCCGGAGCTGCGCGTCCTGGCTCAGGCCACCGAGCCTTGCCCAAAGCGCCGGGGCATCAGCGCCCTCCATGGCGACGATCACCTCGTCCCAATGCCGCACCTCCCGCCGCAGCCGCCGCAGCTCTTCGTCGGCCGCCTGCCAGACCGGGCAGTGGCGCACCAGGTCGGGCACCACCTCGTGGGCGATGGCGTCGGCGTCGAGCGCCCCGCTGCGCAGCCTGGCAAGCAGCAGCGGCGACCGGTGCCCGGCGGCACCTTCCTTTTCGGTCAGCACGGCGTCGCCGGCCGCCCCGCCGTCGGCTTCCTCCAGGTCCGCCAGGGATCGTCCATACGCATAGTGAATGCGCATATCCCAGGTCCCGAAAAGAGCCCCCGCCGTCGCGCACCCGGCGGTGCGACTGGCAGGACGCGCGGCATGTTTTCTCCAAGCCCGCCGCCACGCCTGGCTTCGCCCACCTGCGCCGCCGGCCGCCACGATCCCGCTGGCAGCGCGCCGTCCCCGGCCTATTCGCCATCGCAGGCGCCGGCCGGGCCGCCGGCATCACCTTTCAGGTTCGGGGGGCCTGCGGGCGGCCCTACGGGCACCAGAAGATGCTGTTGGCTCCCGGGTACACGCAGATCGTGGACGTCGCGCCGTCGAACACCGCGTAGGCCGCGTACTGGTGGAAGTCATTGACATTCGGGATGGCGTTCACCCAGACGCCGTTGGACCCGGGGGTGGCCAGCGTTCCGGCCACGATCCAGCCGCCGCCGGCGGTCACATCCCGGTACCACAGCTGCACGCCGGCGCCGGCGGGACCACCCGCGACGCTGCCGGCCACGATCAGGCTGCCAGGCGGGCCGTAGCCGGCGGCGGCCTCGGGCTGGATCCAGATCATCGTGGAGGTCACCGCATTGGCGACCACGACGCTGCGGGTGGCGGTCGCCGCCAGCCCGTGCCGGTCGGTGGCGGTCACGCCGAGCGTGTGGCCGCCGTTGGCCAGGGTGGTGGCGTTGAAGCTCGCCACCCAACCCACGGCGGGGCAGTCCGGGTCGCCGGGGTAGGCGTTGCAGACATCCTGCCGCGCGACCCCATAGGTATAGGGGCCGTTCAGCGTCAGCGGCGCGCCGTCGACCGAGAACGCCAGCGAGGCGATGCCCGCGGTATCGGTCGCCCAGCCCTGCATCGACACCGCGCTGCCGGCGACGCTGGCGCTCGGCGCCGGCAGGTCGATGTACATGCGCAGCGTCGGCAGCACCGTGACCGTCGCCGTCGCCGACGCCGCGGTGTTGGCGCAACCGTCGGCGGCGCGCGCCTGCAGCGTGTGGGCGCCGGGCGGGATCCGCGTCGTGTCCCAGGAGTAGGTGTAAGGCGGCGCGTTCCATACCGCGACGATCGCGCCATCGACGTAGAGCGAGGCCTGGCTCACCCCCACGTTATCCGACGCGGCAACGCTCACCGTCACCGTGCCGCTCACCGTCGCGCCGTTGCCCGGCGCGGCGATCGCCGCGGCCGGCGGCGTGGTGTCGAAGCAGCTGTTGTTGGTGCTGAAGTGACGCTCGAAATAACTCGCCGCGGGATACGACGGGCGGCGATCGAGCACCACCGCCTGCAGCGTGTGCGTGCCGTTGGCCACGGTGCGGGTGTCGAGGTTGCCGGTGAACCCGACGTTCGGGCAGTACGGATCACTGCCGACGGTGGGATCCACGCAGGCACCCGGCGCCGGGACTCCCTGCGCGAACCCGGTCATCTGGATCGGCACGCCGTCGATCCAGAACGCCATCTTGCCGGCCCCCGTGATGCCCTGCAGAGCGGCGCCGCTGACCTGCACGATCCCGGAGACCACCTGGCCCTCGCTGGGAGTCAGGATCGACATCGCCGGCCCCGTCGCGCCACCGGTGAGCGGCACGGGATCGACGTTCGCCTGCTGCACCGCGTACTCCGGGTAGCACACCACATCGTCCTTCGACCACAGCGTCGGCGCGGTGGCCAGCGGGCGGATCCCGGCGCCGTGCCGCACCGGGCTGGCGCTCCCGGGCGCCACCACGCCATCGGCGCATTCGCCGCCCTCCGTGAGCTGGTAGCAGTCGGTGCTGGTGATGGTCGAGGCGATGCAATCCCAGACGATGATCCAGGGTTGATTCGGGTCCGTCGGGCAGAGGTCCGGCAGGAACTGGCAGACGTTGAGACGGCCGTGGTTCCAGTTGCCGACCGGCGGCTTGCGCGGGTCCTGCGTCGGGCACTTGGGATCGCTGCTGCCGTCACAGTTGATGAAGTCGGCGAGCAGGCACTCGCCCGGCTGGATCTGCAAGATCAGTCCCGGGCTGGGGGCCGCCTGCATCATGCTGTTCGCCGCGCAGCTGTCATGATCGAGGCCGAGAGCGTGGCCGATCTCGTGCGTGATCGACTGGTAAACCGACTGCTGGCTCCAGTCGAGCGGATTTTTCACGTCGTAAGCGCCGTACAGCACCAGCGTACCCGATGCGGGAGAATACACCGCGCCGGTTCCGTTCGGGCTCGCTCCGGGGTTGAATTGCACCAGGATGCTGTTGTGGAAATCCTGGCCCGGGCCAAAGGTTTCGCCAGACGCGGAGGTGAACGTCGGGATCCCTTCGGTGTTGCCCTGGCAGGTCGTGCTCCACAGATTCGCCTGCGGCAACAGGTGCTGGCTGACCCGTGCCGGCACCCCCGCCGATACGACGAGAGTTACTTGGCGCTGCGCGGCCAGGTTGGTGTTGCCCGTTTCCGTGGCGCAAACCTGACCCTGGGCCTGGTGGCTGCACGCGAGCAGCAACCCGATGCCCAACCATCGCCGCCGGCTGATCCACCTTGCCGCCGCACTAGTCATGAGAAGGGTTTTTCGTCGCCAGCTCCGCGCGCAGCATCGAAACCGGCTTCGCCTCGGATTCGGCGATGAACGGGTGCGCCTTGGCGTCCGGGATGACACTCCCGTTTTCGATCACGAAAAGCCACCTGGGATACAGCTCTCCCGGATCGGCCTCCCAATCGCCATGGCCGCCCATCAGCAGCAGATGGTCGCCGGCCGCCGGTATATGCTGACCCGCCGAGTCCGTGCAGAGCATGGTGCCCTTGTACGCCAGCGTCCCACCGATCCGTAAGAAGGACACCGTCTGCCTAGCGTGGATGCTATGCGTCTCATCCCGCAGCACCTCATCGATCCGCAGCAACGTATGGGTCGCCACCTCCATCGAAGCGAGGTAGATCCCTGGGACAACCCGTTCCACGGTGCCGACGACGGCAATGTCGGCCCGGCGGGCCAGTTCGGCGAGAGAGATGCTCTTCGGCTGGGTTGGCTCCGGGCGGAGAGAGACGCCCTCGTTGTGGTGGGGACAGAACTTGTCGAGCTCAGGATGTGCGGCGAGCCCGTCGAGGGTCTCCTTGAGAAAAGCCTGGAGGCCTCTCTTCGCCGCCTGTGCGCCGCCAAGCGGCAGCGGGGTATCACGAGGGATCTGATCCTCCGACTCGCGCTCCACCACGGTGAGCACCGGGCCGCTGATGAACGTCGCGAGCCGATGCGATGAATCCCCCCACAGCACGGAGTCGTCCTGTTGCGCCCGCGCCGTGCCGCCGATGAGCGCCATCCCGGCTAGGACTGCAACCCGCGTTCGCCTCTTCAACATCACTCGTCCTCCGGGGAGCTCCCAGGTGCTGTCGTCCGTGCGTCGGTGACCCAGCAACCGCCTTCGGCTGGGCCATCCGCGGTGAATCAAAGCGTTTCCCGCCATGCGAGCCATCGTTTGCCATCCTGAGCCCAATCGGAGGCGCGAACCGTCGCGGCTGCCCCGCGGTGGCAAGGGCTGCCGGCCTGATTCTCAGCGCCAATGAGAGTGCTGCGCATCGGCAAGGCTAACCCATCCATTAGGAGATGGTCAACTAATGGGAGAGCCTCGCTCCATTTGCCTCGCAGGCCGCCGCCGGCCGGGGGGCCCCGGCTCCGGATCGGCGGCGGCGGCTCGTCACCCGCGCTCCTGGTAGCGCAGCTGCGGGTCCCGCCGCGCCCGCTCGAGATACCCGAGGACGCCGCGCACCAGCTCGACGCTCACCCGCTCCTCCTCCGCCGCCCGCCGGAAGACCGCGAGCGCCCGCTGCGCCTCGCGGTGCACCCCCTGCGCGGCGAAGATCGCCGCCGACTCCCGCGCCAGCGCCTGCACCTCGCCCGTGCGCCCCTCGGCGGCCAGCACCTCCGCCAGCTCCATCGTCGCCAGCGCCGCGTCGTAGCCGATCCCGCGCTCGGCGAAGCCGGCGCGCACCCGCTCGAACCCGGCAACCGCCGCCTCGGTCCGCCCCAGCCCCGCCGCCACCTTCGCCTCCAGCCAGCCCACCCGCAGGTCGTCGAGCTGGTGCCCCAGCCGCCGGGCGAGCGCCCGCACCTCGGGCAGCACTCCCTCTGCCTCCGCGTGCCGCCCGAGGTGGCAGAGGTTCGCCGCGAGATTGTGGCGTATCGCGAACAATTTGCGCGGCTCGCGCTCTCCGTCGATCTTCGCCGCCACCTGCCTCAGCGTCTCGATCGAACCGGCGAAGTCGCCCAGCTCCTCGAGCGCCTTCGACCTGCCGAGCAAAAGCGCCGGTGTCTCGCCCCAGCGGTCGATTGCTAGAGCCCGGTCGAGCAGCGCCAGCGCCTCCGCCAGCTCCCGCCGCTCCCGTCGTAGGGAGGCCTCGAGCCCGAGTATCCGCGCTTCGTTCATCAGTCCCGGATCAGCATCGGCGCCCGCCTGCCACAGGGCGGCCGCCCGCGCCCACATCTTCGCGGCCCCCTGCAGCTCACCTCCCACCCGCAGCGTATTGGTGAGGTTCGCCCGCGCATACCCCTCGACCCGCTGCCGCCAGCCGACCTCTCCCCGTACCCGCTGCCCGACTAGCACGGCCAGCTCAGCAAGCCGCGACGCCTCCTGCGCGTCGTCGCCGGCCGCCTCGACGCTCGCCTCGCACAGCAGCTCACACAACCCCGCCTCCTGAAATTCGCCGGCCTCCTGCACCAGCACCTGCTGCGCCGCGTGTGCATAGCGCGTCAGCCGCGCCCACAGCTCTGGCGCCCGCCGCCGCGACTCAGCCAGCGCGCCTGAACCTTGCGCGTCGCCTCCGGCCGCGGGTCGCACCCCCATGGCCGCCACTACCTCCGCGAGCTCGCGCCCTGCAAGCCGCGCCAGACTCGCGCCGCCGGCGGCCGCATTGTCCTCGATTCCAACCGGCGCTGCCCCGGCCGGCCCGCCACGCACGCTGCGGATCACCGCCATCAAGGCTCGGACCGTCGCCAGATCGACGCCCAGCGCCGCAACGATCGCCCGGAAGGTTTCCGCCTTGAGCTGCCGCAGGCCCTGCTCGATCTTCTGGATCGACGCGAATCCCACTCCTGACGCCGCCGCCAGCTCCTCCTGCTCCAGACCGCGGAGCTGCCGCAGCAGGCTCAGCGCCACCGCCAGGTCGTTTCGCGTCCCCGCCTTCTCAGGCATACGATGCTCCTGTTTTGTGGAAGATGCGTCGAAAAGGCGTCCATTCTGTCCTGCTGGCAGGACAAGATGACTATCTTCTTCACGGCCTCACCGGCACCATGGATTCTTGGGGGCGCCCCGGCGGTCGTCCCGGCCGCGGCGGCGGTCGCCTCCAATAGGGGAGTCCCTATGCACCGCGCCCTTGTCCTCGTCCCCTTCACTGTCCTGCTGTTCGCCGCCGCCCTGGCGCCCCCGCCGGCTGCCGCCGCGCCGTTGCTCCAGGCCGCCAGCTCTCCCGCGGCGCTGGTCGCCGCCAACCTCTGGGAGCCATGGACCCTTCTTCGCCAATGGTTCGGTGGCATCCGCCTCGACAACGGGTGCTCGATTGATCCGTACGGCCAGTGCGCCGCGGCCACTCCCGGCCCCGGCCATCCTGCGGCTATCGCTCCCCAGCCTCGGCCTTCCTCGCGACCGGCGGGCGGGAGGTCCGGGCCTCGCGTCGATTGCACGGGCTCAGCCGATCCTCTAGGGGGCTGCGCGCCGGCTGCTCGCCGCCCCGGCCACGCCCGGCATGGGATGTAGGACCGCTCGCAGCCAAGCCGGCTGCAGTGTGCCCATGCCAGGACTTCGCCTGCCCACGGCCCCCATGACTGCGGCAATCGCCGTACCGCTGTCGGTGTCGCGACGGTGGCGGGCGGCGCGGCGGTTCTCTCACTCCATGCTGCGCGGTTCCGCCAGGGCCGATCGCCGCGTGGCATTGCCTTCACCAAACCGCGCCGCCTGCCGCCCTGGGATCCTTGGGCACACCGGCTCCCTCATTCCGCCTGGGGTCCCCGCTCCCCTTCCTCCGGACTCTTGCGCGACATGATCTCCAGCCGCCCGGCTAGTCGCCCGCGACGGGGCGCTGGTCGCCGAAGCGCTTGAGCAGCTGCGCACTACCATGCCGTTCCCGCTGCGTGGATTCGATACCGACAATGGGGGCGAGTTCATGAATGAGACCGTTGCGTCCTACTGCGATCAGCACGGGATCGAGTTCACTCGCTCTCGCCCGTACCGTAAGAATGATCAAGCATGGGTGGAGCAGAAGAACGGTGCCGTCGTTCGCCGCTTGGTCGGTTACCGAAGGCTCGAGGGACTCAGGGCCGCCTCGGCACTCTCGCGGCTTTATGCAGCATCTCGGATGTTCGTAAATTTCTTCCAGCCTTCGTTCAAATTGGCATCGAAGACGCGCCTCGGCTCAAAGGTCCGTAAGGTCTACCATGCACCCGAGACTCCCTACGGACGACTCCTCGCCTCCGATGCGATCACCGAGGAGATGAAAGGGCGCCTTCGAGAGGTGGCAGCGAAGCTCGACCCGCTAAGCCTCCTGGAAGAGATCCGGGCGGTTCAACATCACCTTGCTGAACTAGCAGCTGGCCAGACCTCGCATCTTGCTCCACGCCACGACGGGAACCTGGATTCCTTTCTCAAGGGTCTGGCGACGGCATGGCAAGATGGGGAAGTCCGGGCGACGCATCGCACCCTGCCAAGACCGGCGCGCGATTGGCGCACGCGCAGGGATCCCTTCGAGACGGTTTGGCCGCGTGTACTTGAGTGGCTCGAGGTCGGGCCAGACCGCGTCGGCAAGGAACTTTTTGAGCGCCTCCAATCTGAGCATCCTGGCGTCTTCCCCGATAGCCAGCTCCGGACGCTTCAGCGCCGGATCAAGGATTGGCGATGCGCCGCTGCACGGAGCCTTGTCTTCGCCGCGTCGCCAGCGCCGCCACTGTGGAAAACGTCCCCTCTTCCCCAGGCCTCCATCACCACCACCACTCCGGCCTGCGGCTGCGGGTAAGGTGCGGGGACAATCGTGGCTGGTCGCCTCATGGCCCCCTGTCACCGATCACCCCAAATTCCCCCTCTCCGATCACGAAAGGCTCCCCCTTGCCGGCTGGCTATCCATGACCCAGAGCTGGTGGTCCGTGCATCCTGGCGTAGCTATGGAAAAAGCCAGAAGCGCTTTTCCCACAGCTACTTGGACGGCGCCAACAACGCGCCGCCCACAGGCTGCACGGACCCGGCGACGACGACTGGCACCAACTGAGGGGGGGAGGGTCAGATGATCGCTCAGGGGGGGAATTGGGATGATTGCTGACACCCCCGTCGCATTTCACGACGGGCCGCTGGCGCGCGCGCTACGCGCCTGGAGAGCCTCCCACCCAACGCAAGCATGGGCTATGGAAGGCGCCGCGCCTGATGGAAACCGCGGACCAAACGGGGGCCGCCCACGTCGCTGCGCTCCGCTGCCCCCGCCCGCCGCGGCCCCCGGTCCGCCGTTCCCACAGTCGCTTGGAAACCGGCTCCCGGCCCCCCACACACCCGCCCTCCACCGCCCGCCCTCGCCGGTTTCCACCCCTTCCACAGCCCCGACGACGAGGTCATACACAGGAAATGACCCCGCAAAGCAAGTCCACTTGCTGGTAGCATTCCCTTGTGAGGCAACACGACCCTCACTTCTAATTGACGCCGGACAGGCGCCCTTCCCCGGTCGTGGGAGGGGCGGAGGCCGGCGGTGGGGTGGGGGCCGGCCGGAGGCCCTCCCACGACCGCCGCGCCAAGTCCGTGATCTGGACCATCACTCTGTCCGTTCCGCGGCACGCTCGAGGTCGCGCAGCCAGTAGCTTCTGCCCTTGATGTTGAGGACATGGCTGTGGTGGAGCCACCGATCGAGGATGGCAGTCGCGAGGATCTCGTCGCCGGCCAGGACCTCGGGCATAGACGACCCTCCCTTGCGGAAGGATCGCCCAAGGCTCACCAGGTCGTAAGACTTGGTGTCGCCTTAGCTCGAGTCTGGCGGGTCGCGCTACACGCCTTGGCTGCCCTGGCGGCGGTTCTCTATCCGGACCCGGGACCGAAAGCAGCAGGCGCCTGCGCCCAGCGAGGCAGCCGGATGCAAGAACTTCCGCACCGCCTCGATGTCACAAACCACCACCGTCACGTGACTACTAATCAGAGGCCATCCAAGACCTGCTCTCCCAGATTGCGAGGAGCCAACCTCCGATGACCGACGACCATCCCACACCCGCGATGCTGGACCGACTCCTGACCGGAGCCTCGACCAGCGAGGAGTCGACCTGGGTCCTCGCGCATCTCGTGGGCCGCTGCGAGACCTGCTCGCGCTATGTCCGCGGCGCTCGCGCCCGAACAGCCCCCCTGCCAAGCGGTCCGGAAGCCTACAACCAGGCCCTTGCCGGAAGTCTCGCGCGATCGTCCGAGGGAATCGCAGCCGTTCGCACCGAGCAGCTCGAGGCGGCCGCCCTGTGGGCGACGCTTGAGGGGACGCCCGAGCCCCTGCGTGGGAAGCTCGTCGCCGGCGACCCGCGCTTCCACACCTGGGCGCTTGCAGCTCGCTTTCTTGAGGCCGCCGCCGAGACCCATTGGCAGGACAGCGAGGGCCGCCTGGCCGCCTGCAGGCTCGCGCTGGCAATCACAGAGCGCCTTCCGGAGCCGGCCTACCCGCCCGGTCTAACACACGACCTCGAGGCACGCGCCCTGGGGAGCTTGGCCGACGCACTGCGGCTCGCGCACCAGCTCGATGCCGCCCAGGCCGTGCTGCGCCACGCCGGAGCTGCTCTCAAGCGCGGCACCGGCGACGGCCTCGAGCGGGCCGGGCTCCTGCGCGTCGGGGCGGGAGTCGAGATGGCCAGCGGCGACCCGGCGGAGGCGGCGAGGCTCCTCCGCCAGGCCGCGTCCCTCTACCGGCTCTATGGCGACCGCCACGAGGAGGGGCGGACCTTGGGCAAGCTCGCGCTCGTCGTCGGCCATGACGACCCCGCTCAGGGCGCCGGCCTGGCCGAGCGCGCGCTCGGCCTCCTCGACCCGGCGCGGGAGCCGCGGTGCGAGCTCGCCGCCCGCCACGCGCTCGTCTGGTTCTTGAACGACTCCGGCTTGGGCTGGGAGGCGCTCGACCTCCTCGAACGGATGCGGCCCCGGTATCTGCTCTGCCGCGAGAGCCTGCCGCGGCTCACCCTCCCCTGGCTCGAGGCGCGGGATCTGCCGGAGCTTGGGGCGGGTCGAGGCCGCCGAGCGGGGCCTCTCCGCCGTCTGGCACGACTTCCGCGAGGCAGGCTTCCGTCAGGAGCTCACCCTGGTGAGCCTCGACCTGGCCGAGGTCTACCTGGCCCAGGAGAACGCCCGCCAAGCGGTTCGTCTCCTGCGGAGCTTCCAACCGACGCTCGCCCGCTGGCGGATGCAGGACGAAGGCATCGCCAGGTGGCACCTCCTGATTGCGGCCGCCACGGACGAGCCGGCCGAGGCGCAGGCCCTGACCCGCGACGCCGCCCGGTACTACCGAAGACGCTGGCCCCGCGTCGTCCCGGTGTCGAATCCCGCGTAATTCCGCGGCCGTCTTTTCGGAGTTTTCCGTGGCGGCAGAAGGCGGAAGATGGTGCGATCCCGGATTCGACCGGTGGCGGCCGAATCCGGGATGTGACTGAGGGGCTGCCGCTTTAGAATCTCTTTTCGTTCTATGCCGGGGTCCGGAAGCGTGAGTTCGCGATCCAGCGACGCAGCCCGGCACGCAGGTTCTTGAGCCGGCTGGCCGGGCAATTGTTGTAGTACCAGCGGAAAGTCTTGGCCTCCTCGAGGATGTCGTACTCGGCGAAGTCGGCGATCAGCTCGTCGACAAACAGCGGGTCGAGCTGCGGGTCGAAGGGGTAGGCCGGCATCTGGGTCTTCAGGTAGGCAAGGATCGGCTCGGGCGCGTTCATGCGCGGAGCTCCTCGGCGGCCTCGACGACGTGCTCGGGCTCGACGAGCTTGGCGCGCGAGCTGGCGGCGGCCGCCAGGGCATGGTGGGCGAGAGTGTCGATGCGCCGCATGACGCCTTGGGAGGCGTCGAAGAGCGCCTCCTGGGCGGGGGCAGTGAACAGCGGCCGGTGGAGCCCGGCGAGCTTGAGGCGGTGCTCGAGGTAGAGCTTTGTGGTGTCGCGATCGAAGCCGCGCAGGGCGAAGCGGATGGTGATGCGCTGGGCAAGCGCTTCGAGGTGGGACAGGCGCAGGATCTGGCGCAGCCCGGCCTGGCCGGCCAAGAGCACGGCGAGCCGGCCGGTGGCGTCCCAGTCGAAGTTGGCGAGCAGCGGCACGAGGGCGAGCACGTCGGGCCTGAGGTTGTGCGCCTCGTCGACGATGAGCAAGACCGTAAGATGCCGTTCTTGGACGAGACGTTCGATCTCCTGCTGGATCAGGCGGAAGGTCATGGCGCGGGACCACTCGGGCTGGAGTCCGAGCTCGAGCGCGAGCTGGCGGCAGAAGTCGGCGGGATTGACCAGCGTGTCGTGCAAGTAGACGGCGCGGACCTGGTCGGGGTGGAGATCGTCGCGGAGCCGCCGCAGGGCGGTGGACTTGCCGCTGCCGGGCTCGCCGGTGAGCAGGCCGAGAGCCTGCGAATCGACGAGGTAGCGCAGCCGGGAGTGGAGCTCGTCGAGCACCGGCGGCCGGAAGAGCTGGTCGGCGGCCAGGGCGCGCTGGAAGGGAGGATGGGTCAAGCCGAAGACGGTGGTGTAGAGGCTCACTTCTCGCCCTCCCCGTCGTAGAACTTCTTGGCCAGCAGATCGAGGTAGCTGATGCCGGTGGGGGATGCCGGCGTGGCGGCCGGCTCGGGATCGCGAGCGAGGCGCCTCAAGTTGGCGTTGGTGTGCAGATCGAGGCGGCGCAGTGCCCGCTCGGCGGTGTCACCGCGGCGGCGGAAATGCACGGGCCGGCCGGGATCGTAGGGGTCATAGAACACCTCGACCGTCTCGCCGGCAAACCCGTCGGGGGCTTCGTAGAGGCGGCCGTCGAGGCGGACGGTGCGGTCGCGGGCGACCTTGCGGGTGACTTTCATGCGCAGGCAGAGCTTGAGCTGCTCCGGGGCGGGACGCACCAGGGCGTGGTCTTGCAGGAAGCGGTCGAGAGGCGTCAGGCCGCCCAGGCCGCGGTGCGGTGTCTGGTGGTACTCGGTTTCGAGCCACGCCCAGAGCACGCGGTTGAGCTGCGACAGATCGATGAGCATCTCGGCGGTGACGTGGGGCATGAAGGCGGTGCGGACGTGGCGGAAGAAGCGCTCGATCTTGCCGCGCCCGCGCGGTCGGTAGGGTCGCGAGTGGATCAGCGCGATGTTGAGCGTGGCGCAGATGACCTGCAGGTGATGGGTGCGAAACGTCGCGCCGTTGTCGACGTATATCTTTCTGGGCAACCCGCGGCGCAACAATGCTTGCTTGAGGGCATCCTGGAAGCAGGCGGCGTTTTCCGCCAGGTAGAAGGCGGCGAACGGCACCATGCGCGAGGCATCGTCGAGCAAGGCGTAGAGATAGGTCTTGCCGGCGTCGCGCCGGCCGGGGACGAGCAAGCGCGGCCCGTGCATGATGTCGCCGACCCACAGGTCGTTGGCGTGGGGATGGGTGAAGGCGAGCGCATCGGGCTCGCCGCTGGTCGCCGCCACGGCCGCCGGCGGCGAGGCCTCCGCGGTGAAGAAGCGGTGCACGGCGCTGCGGGTGAGCCGTAGCGTCGGCGCCACCCGGCCCGACAGCTGCGCCGCACGGACCAGGCTGGCGAGCGAGGCGCCGGGGCGCTCGGCGCGCAACGACAGCAGCAGCTCCTGCACCTGCTCCGGGATCGCCCGCGAGCGTCCCGCGTCCACCCGCTGGACCGGCTTGAGGCCGTCGAAGCCGTGGTTGTGGTACAGCTCGATCCAGTCGCGCACCGTGCTGCGGCCGATGCGGCTGCGGGCGCTGCCCGGCATCTCCCAAGTCCGGGCGACGATGGCACCGACCAGCTGCTCTTTCTCGCCCGCCTGCAGCGAACGCTGGATCAGCTCGGCGATGACGCCGTAGCGGAACAGCGCGATCTGCTCTCTCAGGGTCTCATCCATGGCGGCTCAGCTCCCCGGAATCGGCTCAAGGTCGATCCCTGAGCGTCCCGGCCAAGCTTCGCCGCCCCGGCCTCGCGCGGGCAGTTACCAACCTATGGAGCAAGGCTCGGCGGTCGCCACCGCGGCCGTCCGTGGCGGTACAGCCCGCTCACGCCGCCGAGGAAGCAGCGCCACCGCGACCACAGCCAGTGCCGCAGCCGCGTCAGCCAGCCCGCGCCGTCGCCGACCACCTGCTGCGCCCGCCGCCACCACGAGCCCTCGGCCGGCGCGAGCAACGCCTGCACCGCGGTCGCCAGCGGTGCACCGTCACTGCGCAGCCAGCGGCGCACCCGCCGCACGCCGGCGCTGCCGTCCTGCCCCGCCGCGTGCGCACCGCCGCTCGGCACGCCCACATCCAGCGCCGCTTCCACCGCGGCAAAGGTGGCGTCGCGATACGCGCACAGGTCCTCAGGCAACAAGGCGTGGCTGACACCGCAGCGCGGACAGCGCAGGCGCCGCACCTCGCTCCGCACGCCGCCCAGGTACCGCCGGTACCAACCGCGGGCCCGCAGCCGCGACGCCTGACACTCCGGGTCCGGGCAGTTCACTGCGGGAACCGACCCGCCGCGACCCACCCGCTCTTCGTACTGCTTGCAACCCACGCCCGCCAGGCTTAGCATGGCCTCCTCGCGGAAGCCCGTCGGCCCTCTCCCCACGCTCGGCAAAAGACGAAGGGGGGGCCGGCGGGCTTCTCTTGTCTCGCCGGACCTACTGGCAGGCAAAAGCGTCCCGCGCTCTGCCGCGGGCGAATCTACCCGACCACGCTGGAAACCGGGAAAGACCTACGGGACGGTCACGAAATAGAGCGGGCATCTACACCCGGTCTCTCCCTCGATCGCGACAGGTTGAGCCGACCGTGGCCACTGCGGCGAGAGGACCTATGCGCTCGGGGTCTGAGCGAGTGCCCAAGGGGATGCCCCCGGCGTTTGGCCGCGTTCATGCCCCGACCGAGGGGCCGGCACCGGTGCCAGGCGGCCGGGTGCCGGCAGGAACGAACGCAAGCGAGCCTGGATCGGACCGAGGCGTGGACGGCGCGCTGTTCGGGTGGCACGCGGACCCCGACCGCCTCGTCCGGCTCTACTGGCAGGCCCTCGGCGAGGAGCAGCACGCGGCGGCGACGCGCTCGGCGGCGCGGACCCTGGCGCCAAATCCTGTCGCTCCAGTTCGACCAGGCGCACTGCCACATCAAGCGGTGGTCGGCGTTCTTGATCGCCTCGACCGCCTCGGCAACGAGCTCGAGGCTGCGGTCCTCCGTCCGGACCCGGCCCAGGACCCGCAGGCGCCTGCGCCCGGCGAGCCGGCCGAGGGCGAGGACTTCAGCCTCCAGCTCGCCACCGCGGCCCTCGTAAATGGCGACGACCGGCTCGCGCGCCTCCTCTACAGCTACAGCCTCCTCGCCCGCCGGGACCGCAGCCGGCTCCCCGCGCTGCTCGACGCCGCCGCGGCGGCGGTGGACCGCCTCACGGAGGGTCCCGGCGAGGCGAGCCGCGACTGACCGGGACGCAGCGACTGCCGCCGATCCCCGGTGCGGTCGGCAGGCCGTGCCGAGTGAGGCGGCCTTGCGGCGGCTGGAGCGGGCGCTAGACGCCTACCGCCTTCAATAACGGCGTGGGTGCGGGGCGGTGCCGAGGTCATGCTGCCGGAGCAGGACTGCTGGTCGCCGGCCAGCTCCGTCTCGACCGCACCGCCTCTCCCCTTCCGCCAGAAGCGAGCGGGGTCGGCCAGCGATCGCCTGACCGAGCAGCTCGCTTTGTCAGCTCTGGAACAAGCGCTGATGCAGCGTCGGCCGAAGCCGGGTCTCCTGCACCACAGCGACCGCGGTAGCCAGTATTCGAGTCGAACGTATCGGCAGGAGCTGGCCGTCAGGGGTATTGCCGTCAGCATGAGTCGCCGCGGCAATTGCTGGGACAACGCTCCGGCGGAAAGCTTCTTCACCTCGCTCAAGACGGAGCTTTTCGCAGGTGAACCGGTGCCCCGAACCCGCGACGCTGCTCGGCAGGCGCTCTTCGAGTACATCGAGGTGTTCTACAATCGCAAGCGCCGTCATTCGGCCCTTGGCTACCTGAGTCCGGTCCGCTTCGAGGAGAGTCGGAGGCTTCTCGATGCGTAGGTCGGGCGCGCCGCGCTATGGAAACTGCCGGTTCTGCGGAAATCGCTGCGCGATTTCCGCAGCCCCTTGGAAAACGTTGCACGTTTTCCACAGTTCCCACAGCGCCTACGACGACGAGTCCTAACCAGGTGTCAGCTGAACCGGGGCAAGATCATCGCCCTACGCCTACTTACGCGCGCTGTTCGAGCGTCTCCCGAGCCAGCCAGCTGACCGACTCCACGAACTCATGCCTGCCCTCTGGGCGGCAAACTCCACAGCATCTCGCTGACGCTGACGCCAACCTCATCCGCCACCGGTCAATGGGGGTGGGCGGTTGACCGAACGCTTACGCCCACCTGGTTGGTATGATAGCTTTGTTGGTATGACTCGCACGGTAAACTGGCAAGAGCATCTGTTTTTTCTCCGGGCGATTCTCCCGCTGAGCCCCTCGGGAACCTGGCATCGCTGAGACGCAGGCGCCTACCCACGCCGACTCGCCGCTCGAAAAGCCAAAGAGAACGATGCCCTTTTTCAAGACTCACTGGTTCGGGATCTTCTTGTCGTCGGTGCTGGCGGGTATCTTGGCTGCGTTTATTTATGACCACTGGTCAAACAGCGCCCTCTTAGCGGTGTTCAAAGGTAATGCACGGCCAGTGGTATCTGGCCCCTCGTCAGCTACCGACACGCGCAGCGAGCCCGATTCGACTCCGAAGTCGAGGGCGGCCCTATTGAGAACGCCTGTCGGCGCTCCCTATTCAGTTGACGCTAATACCGTGGCCTATTGGCGGTTTGAAGATGCGCCGGGCGCGATAGTGGCTGACGAGACGGGGCGGAATCCTGGTGTGGTCAGCGGTAGCGCGAGGATCGTAGCGGGCAGGTATGGCAATGCACTGAGCTTCCGTGGTGCCGAAGGGCCCTGCTGCCCTCATGGTCTCGGTGACTACGTAAGCGTAGCGGATAGCCCAAGCCTTAGCAATCTCTCGCAGATTACAATCCAAGCGTGGGTGTTTCCCGCATCGTGCTCCTTCAACAGTGAAGAGGTGGTTGACAAGGGTGCCCATAACGCAGGTACTCCGTACAACCTCTATGAACTGGGTGTCGACGGGTGTCCGCACGAGGCCAGTGGTCTAGTGCGTTTCCATTTTGACTTCATCAACCAGTTTCAGCATGGGCAGGGTTCCGGCGCAACGACCACATCATCAACTAGTCACCCGATTAGGCAATGGTACTACTTGGTAGGCATGTATGACGGCACACGGTCTTATCTATACGTGAACGGAATTCTTGAAGCGACGAGCCGTGATGAGCCGGGCATCATAATTACAACACACGATCCGTTGTACATTCACAATCACGCATTCATTGGAGGTCCCTCCGAGGGTGTGATGGGCGGAGTCGTTGATGAGATCAGGATCTCGAACGTCGCTCGGGAGGCGACGGCGATGTTGATAGGAGGGTCGTAAATGTCGGTTTCGTGGGACCAATCTCCCGGTCGCAGCTGCGGCAGGCGGCGGCGCGCCACATATTCGCCGCAGGGAGAGTGGCCGCGGCGGCCGCACCCGCTGCCATATGAAGATATCTTCGACAAGTGTGAAGCTGGGGGCGACAGCGATGCCATGCTGGGCCGACTGACCAAGTTATGGCAGCAGACTTCCCACGAATAGAATGCATTATTCCAGTCGAAGGCGGAGGCCCGCAGCGTCGTTCTCGCCGTCGAGGAATTGGGAGAACTTCAGGAACAAGTGTTGCGCCATGCCTGCAGACTATACCCGCCTCAAACTCGTTGGCCTGGCCTGCCCTGCCGTCCTCGTAGGTGACCGCCACAAGCCGGCGCTCAGGTCTCAGGATCTCATGACGCGCCGCTCGGAAGTTGACCCACCCAACGCTCGGAAATTGACCCCACCCTCAGCTGGCAAGGCCGGCGCAGCCGCCGAGCGGAGCGAGGTGCGCCTTGACAGACCGCCCGCCGCTCCGCGGTAGGCTGCGTCGCGACGGGGGACGCCGGAGGACTGCGTCACGGCGGAGATCGATGCCCTTGGTCGTGGGCCTCGCCGCGTCGGTGGCGTCGGGGGCGGCGGCTGGTCGAGAGTTGGTCGTCAATGTGCTCGAGGACGAGCTGGCCGGCGACCAGCAGGCCCTGCTCCCGCCGCCCCGCACCCACGTCCTTGTTGCCGCAGCCGGTAGTAGCTGCAGGATGAGGCGCGCGAGCCGGTCGTCGCCATGGACGAGGGCCGCGGTCGGCGAGCTTGAGGCTGAAGTCCTCGCCCTCGACCGGCTCGCCGGGCGCCGGCGCCTGCGGGTCCTGGGCCGGATCCGGGCGGAGGACCGCCGTGAGGGCGGCCAGGGTCTGCTCGAGGTCCTGCTTGTTGCGACGTCTCCACGCGGCGGCGACGCGCTCGGCGGCGCGGACCCTGGCGCCAAATCCCGTCGCCCAGTTCGACCAGGACGGCAGGAGGCTTTCCCGCTGGTGACCTGCGATCATCAGGGAGCAACCCGGCTGGCTGTGGCCTACGTGGTCGACCGGGTCACCTGCGTCAACAAGGACGTGCGGTGTCGAGGTGATGCTGCGATAGCGGGGCCTCTGCTCGTCGCCGGCCTGCTCCGTCTCGGCCGCACCTCTTCTCCCTTCCGGCCGGGAGCGAGCAGCGGGCGACGACCAAGAGGTCCGAGGTGAAAACCGACACCCCCTGTCGCCGAGAGGGTTTCTGGCTGCAATGGCCCTCCGCGGCCCAGCGCCGCCACTGGCGAAAGGCTTCGGCGGTCGGCTGAGGGGATCACCCGCTTGCTTCGTTATTGTCAACTGCCGACGCTGACTCAATCCAGGGTCGCCTCGATCCAGGGAAGAAATCATGAAGGCCGAAAACCTGGTCACGACTCGCTTTGTCAGCCTTCGTGGGGCGGTGTAACGGCTTCCGGAATGCGCGCGGGTCCTACCGATCCGAAACGAAACTCCGGCGTCACCGAGAACGCGCTTACCACGGGTCTCGAGTCGAGCACTGTCACCGTCTTGGCGATCGACGAGCACCCGGCCGCGTTTCAGGCCGCCCCGTTTGCCGTCGCCAAGGAGGGCGGTCGCTGGTTCAGGCCCAGTCTTCCCTGGGATCGCCTGAGTTGCAAATGTGCATTTGTAGATTTGTCATCGCCATCCGCCGTCCGGTATAAAAGGACTTATTGATGTTCGCATAAGATAGTGACATTTTGGCACTTTTCGTGTAGAGTCCCCTCATGGGAAACCCGAGGGGAGTCAAACGCGACTTTGAAGCCCTGGAGAGCCGCCGATTGAAGGCGGCGAAGCTGCTGAAGGCAGGCTGGAGTCAGGCAGAAGTGGCCGGGTGCAGCCCTATGCGGACCATAGCCGGGGGGACCGGTATGCGTGAGCGTGGTGCTGCGATAGAAAGGTCGGGGCCGGCCCGAGCCGCGGCAGCATCCGCGCGACCGGCAATCCTGGCGTGGAAGTTCGATCCGCTGCTATGCTAGAGATCCGGAGTGAGGGATGAACGTGAAGAATCACTTCGAATCGCTAACTCGAGAACTCGAGGCGCTGCGTGACAGGGTAAGGAACTTCAGCGTCGCGAGCCCCCATTGGCCAACCGACGGAGAGTGGAAGGAGTCGGTTCTTCGCGCGATGTTGAAAGGCTATCTTCCCGCACACATCGAGCCCTTGCGTGGGTTCGTGGTCGCCCCGACGCGCGGCACACGGCAGATCGATCTTCTCCTCTACGATAACCGGAAACCCGTCCTTTTTCGCAACGGTGATCTGGTGTTCGTCACGCCCGACGCGGTGGTCGGCATCGTGGAGGTTAAGTCTTCGACACACGACCGAGGAGCTCTGCGGAAAGCCCTCGGGTTGCTTGCCGACAACGCCGAAATGATCCGTGGCCAAAAAGGAGTTGGACAAGACCTCTTCGTCGGGATGTTCTCTTATCAAACTGACCTTGGTGCCGCGCGATTCCAGGAAGTCCTACAAGACCTGCAAAGCACAGCGAGAGGAGTTCCTGAGCGCGTCGTCTCGTTCGTTTGCCTTGGCTGTTCGCACTTCGAGATGTTCTGGCACACCGACCCGAGCTCAGTCGCCGCGATAGCATACGACACCTGGCATGCGTATCGGCTACCGGATCAGGCAGCCGGGTATTTCATCAACAATCTCGTGGCCGCAGTCTCGGGCGATTCGGTCGAAAGGAACCTGGAGGCTTGGTTTCCTTCGCCGAGCAAGGAGCTTGACAAGCTTGGACGCGAGCCGTTCCGAAAGGCCTAGCCGACGGGTCGGCGTCCGGCAAGCGCCCGTTCTCAGGGCATCACCGCCTTCTTGTTCGGTGACCCCGGGAAGCGCACCAAGATCAATCGCTTGTCACGCCGGCGAGCGACGACTGGGCCGGAACGCCGGCGGCGCCGGCCCCGGACGGCGCCCGCGAGCCGCCGTCTCAGCTCGAAGCCGCGCCAGCGACCTTGATCTTCCCCCCAGGCCGGAGCCTCGGCTTTTTCAGTCTCGCAAGCGCCGCGCCGCCCGACCGTTACCCGCCAATGCCCTTGCTGTAGGCAGCCATCAGGATCCGTAGGAATCCGACCATCACGTCGAGGATTGGCGAAGCAGCATCATCCCGCGCGTAGCGCGGCGGGTGGGTGTGTGGGGGCGGGGAGGGGGCGGCGACGGGCGGGGGTATGCTTTGCCGAGCTGGGTAGAGAAACGAAAACCCCGGTAGGAGCCGGGGCTTTCGCGTCGTTCCGCGGCCCGCACCGAAGATGTGAGCCGAGGCCCAACCCTGACTGTTGGAGCCTCGCACAAGCGGGCAGCGTTCGTCCAGCCCCCCAGCGCTGGAGGCTGCGATGCCCGCGCCCGAAGCTCCGGTCCTGCACCTGCGCCACTGCCGGCGATGCGGGCGGCCGTTCGCCGTTTGCTGCAGCTGCGACCATGGGTATCGCTACGGCTCGCGGGCGTGCAGCCAGGCAGCCCGGCGCGAGCAGTGCCGGGAGGCCAAGCGCCGCCATCAGCGGACACCTCATGGGCGGGAGGACAATGCGCGCCACCAGCGGGAGTATCGAGCGCGCCGCCGGCAGGGCCGCCTGTTGGCCGCCGTAAGGGATCAGTCTTCCACGCCGCGGTGCGGTCCTGGGACGCTATGGCCAGGGCTGCCGCAAGTCCGCGCGGTGCGGACTTCCGCCGAGCCGCCCTGGGAGACCGCCTGTGACGACCGGACTGACTGGATCCCGCCTTTGCGTTGCGTGGTGTGCAGCCGTACGAGTCTCTGGACCGATCCGTTCGACTCGGCAGGGAGCGTGAGCCATCATGCTCGCTGCCGAGATCGTCGCCGAAATCCGTCGCCTGTACTACGCCGAGCACTGGCGGGTCGGCACCATTGCTTCGCAGCTCGGCGTCCATCCCGAGGCGATTCGCCGCGCGGTGAATCGCGCGCCGGGGACGCTACGGCCGCTGCGGCCACGGCCGCGCCAGATCGCCCCCTTTGTGCCTTGGTTGATCGAGACTTTGGAGCGCTATCCGCGGCTGTGCGCCACGGTGCTGCACCGCATGCTGCGCGAGCGCGGCTTTGCCGGCGGTGTCGGGCAGGTGCAGCGGGCGGTGGGTCCGCTGCGTCCGAGCCGCCGCCAAGCGTTTGCGCGTCTGACCTGGCTGCCGGGCGAGGCGGCACAGGTCGATTGGGCCGACTTCGGCGAGGTCACCATCGGCCGCGCGAAGCGGCGGCTGGCCGCCTTCCTGATGACGCTGTGCTACTCCCGGGCGCTGTACGTGGAGTTTTTCCTCGACCAGTCCCTGGGCAATTTCCTGCGTGGCCACGTGCACGCCTTCGAGCACTTCATGGGGGTGACGCGCCTGGTCGCGACGGACAATCTCCGCTCGGTGGTCCTCGAGCGCCGCGGCGACCAGATCCGTTTCCATCCTCGCTACCTCGAGCTGGCCGGCCACTACTGCTTTGAGCCGCGGCCCTGTCACGTTCGCGCCAGTTATGAAAAAGGCCGGGTGGAGCGCTCGGTGCGCTTCCTCCGCGAATCCTTCTTTGCCGCCCGCGGCTTCACCACCCTGGCGGCTCTCAATGAGAGCGTCAGGCGCTGGAGCGTCGAGGTCGCCGGCGCGCGGCGCTGGCCCGACGATGCCTGCCGGACCGTCGCCGAAGTCTTTGCCGACGACGAATGCCCACGGCTCCTGGCGTTGCCCCAGCATCGGCTCGACACCAGCGACCGCTGCACGGCGACCAGCGGCAAGACCCCTTGGGTTCGCTTCGACCGCAATGACTACTCCATCCCACCGGGCGCTGTCGGCAAGCAGCTGACCCTGATCGCCACCGATACCGAGGTCCGCCTGCTCGACGGCGTCACCGAGATCGCCGCTCATCCGCGCTGCTTCGGCCAGCGTCAGCGCGTCACCGATCCTGTTCACTCCCAAGCGCTGCTCGCCCAAAAGCGCGGCGCCGCCGCCGGCGCCATCGATTCCGCGCTGCGGCTTGCCGTGCCGGAGATGGCAGCCTTCCTCGATGCTGCGTTTCCGCGCTACCGCAGCACCGCTTTGCTGACCGCGCCGCTGACTCGCCTGCTCGGTCTCTATGGACCCGAGGCCCTGCGCGCCGCCGTCAGCGAAGCCCTGGCGCGTGGCACACCCACGGTCGCTTCGGTCGAGTACCTGCTCGAAAAGCATCGTCGCGAAACCCAGCGCCGGCCGCCGCTGCCCGTCGATCTGACCAACCGACCCGAGCTCGCAGCCTTCCATGTGCGGCCGCACTCGCTGTCCGACTATGACCAGCTCGCCGAGCCCGCACCGGAGAAGGAGCCCGCACCTGACGAGGGGCTCGTCGCGGAGGAGGAGCCCACACCGCCGGAGCGTGTCGATGAATGACCTGGCAACACAGCTTCGCACCCTCGGCTTGTACGCCACCGCTGCCGGCCTCGACGATCTGCTCGCCACCGCCACCCAGCGACGATTTGCTCCTCGTGCCGTGCTCGAACACATCGCCATGACCGAGACCGCCGACCGCTCGCGTCGCTCTCTCGAGCGCCGCACCGTCCGCAGTCGGCTCGGCGCCTTCAAGCCCATCACGGACTTCGACTGGAATTGGCCCAAGCGGATTGACCGACCCCTGCTCGAACGCGCGATCGCGCTCGACTTCCTCCGCGAAGGCAGAAACCTCGTCCTGCTCGGACCCAACGGCGTCGGCAAGACCATGCTGGTCAAAAACATCGCCTACCAGGCGGTCCTCGCAGGCTACTCCGTGCTCTTTCGTACCGCCGCCGAGCTGCTCGACGACGTCGACTGTGATTCGCCCGAGCTACGCCGCCGCAGGATCGCTGCCTACACCGGCCCCTCACTACTGTGCCTTGACGAAATTGGCTACCTGTCCTACGACGATCACGCCGCCGATCTGCTTTACAAGGTGATCAACCCGCGCTACGAAAAACGTCGATCTTTGCTCGTGACTACCAACCTCGCCTTCAAGGACTGGAACGCCGTCTTCCCCAACGCCACCTGCATTGTCACCCTTATCGACCGACTGACCCACCACGCCGACGTCACCTCCATCGAGGCCGACAGCTACCGCCGGCGCGAGAGCGAAGCCGAGGCCGCTGCACGCCGCAAGCGCAAACCGTGAGCCGCGCCGCCTACGTCCGTGCCGTGCTCGCCCTCTACTGCGGGCTGCCGCACACGGCAGCCCGCCGACCGTCCCCGTCCGACCGCCGGCTCGCCGCCCAGCTGTTTGACCAAGGGATTGCTTTGGCAACCATCGAGGCAGCCTTCCTACTCGCCGTCGCCCGGCGAAGTAGCCGCCCTCCAGATCTCCCGCCCCTGCCGCTCGTCCGGTCCCTCGCCTATTTCCTCCCCGTCATCGAGGAACTCCGCCTCAACCCGCCCGATCTCGGGTACCTGACCCTTCTACGGGCACGCATCGCCACCTCGACCTGATGACCGGAATCCTACGGAAACACATGACCGGCAACACTTGCCGAGGGTCCTCGGCCAGCCAAAGTGCTCTGCTGTGCGCCGGAGGGTCTGCATATCCAAGGTCACCCCGCCAGCGGTAGGGACGATAACAAGCCGAGGTGACAACCAGTCACATGCCGATGCGCCAACGACGAGCACCACCAGGAGTGCACCTGCAGCGAATCGCATGACCTACCTCCTCATGGGATCAGTGGGGATGCTCGAAGAGGTAGTTCCAAAATGAGATCAGTACCGACACCTGCTGCTCTCCGACCGTAGTCGTCTGTCCAGTGATCCCAGCCTGGGCCACGTAACTGACGAGCGTCGATGGCAGCAGGGCACCGCCGGGGCCTCCGCTCTGCAGCTGGTCACCGGCTCCGTTGAGATGCTCGGTGCCTGGATCCAGCCGACGTCGTCCGCCATCGCCCGGTCCCGGTCATCGGGTTGTTGCGGGTCCGGTGCGCGTCGAGCCGCTCGACCAGCGCCCTCGCCGTGGCGAGGCCTGCGGCGCTGGCCGCGCGGGCGGCCCGACGCGGATCGTCCGGGAACCCGTCCATCGAGGGGCGCCGCCCACCCGAGGCGAAGGCTCCACCCACTACGCTGCCGCGACCGCTTTCGAGCTTGCCGGGCGGCCTAGCGACCCGCGTCGACTCCGGCAACCGGCAGCGGGCCGTGTCCGACATGCCTCCGACCAAGGGTGTCAGGCCCCCCGCCCCGGGGCGTCCTGGCAAGCACCCCGCCTTAGATCGGACCGCGCTCACCGCGGCAACGACGAATGACGGTGGCGGAGCCAGGCCGTGCCCGCGACCGTGGCCTGCCCGCCCGGGGGGTGGCCGGCCGGCGGGCCCACCAGCTCGGCGGCATCGGCGACCCAGCCACAGAGTGTCGAGCGCGACAGCGTGACGCCGTGCCGGCTGTAGATCTGTGCCTGGCGGTACAAAGGCTAGCGAGTCGCGCGGGGGAATCGCACCCCCGCGCGCTCCCAGAACCGCGTGCTCGATGCCGCGGAAATCCTGACCGATTGGACGCCAGGGGAGCGCCAGACTCTCTTGCGCCGGGCGCTCTTCGATCCCGCAACCTACGGCCGCTGGCGGCGCCGCGGGGCCGACAGCGGCTAAGTGCAGCGACGGTCTAGGCATGCCACCACCAGCAACACACTGATAGAGCACTACCAGGCCGGCCGCTAGATTGACATGTGCGTTCGTGTATGCTAACACCTGTTATTCAGGAGAAGGCGCTTGATGTCGAGGCCGCTTGGCGCGCCCTTCGGTACGAGCGCGCAGCGGTGCTGCGCTCCAGGCCACCCCACCCGGTCACCCGCCGTCTGGCTGCCTGCATGAGCACCACACCTCTCCCTCCGGAAGCCGATCGCCGCGTGTGAAACCAAGAGAACTCTTCACAAGGAGCAACAGATGTTACTTCTCTACGACAGCAAGTGCTCACTCTGCAAGAAGTTGGCGTACGACATCCATTTTTCCAGCGGTCAGAGCATCGACATCGAGTCCCTGTATAGCCCGGGAGCTCAAGAGGTCCTGGCGAAGGTTTATCCCCAGGGATGGGCACACGACTTCTACCTCATCCAGAACGGTTCCTGCAAGCGGGGAGCTAGGGCCTTACCCTCGTTGATGCGAGCCGTGGGAGTGAAGCGTATGACCTCCCTCTGCGCGGAATACGGCTACATCAAGCTCCGTCCCCGCACTTGCGACCGCGGCGGCGCTGATCGTATGCATCCTTCCAAGCGGCACTTCCTCAGGTACGCAGCCATGACGCCGTTGGCTTACGTCTTCTCGAAGCTCGCCTACGCGGAACCGGTCGCGCCGAACGTCGAGTCGGGAACGTTCCTGGTGCACATCGCCGAGGTGATTAGCGAGGGCGCGGGCAGATATACGGCGAGAGCCTACGAATGTACGGATTGTGCCCGAACGGCCGTGAAGGAGAAAGGCGTATCCGCCGGCTCAACCGTCGCTCTGCTGGAAAAGAAGGAGCTGCTGGCTCTCACATCGCCGCAGCTGAAGATCCAGAGAGTGACGTATCTAAAGACAGCCGCGGCGTCGGACGGCGCGCACCTCAGCACCAACATGACAGTGTGTGCGACGATGCTCGACACGGCCCTCTACAACCTCTCAGTCAGCGTCGGCCAGGGCCAAACGACCAGCCTGGTCGCCCTGGGTCAGCACGATCTGCCATTGCCTGCCATCGACTTCGTCGTCTACCGTGGAGAAGGCGATGACGCCTCTTCTTACTTCTCGGCCTATGCGGCGGGCGTTGCCGAGTTGGCGAGGTTGCACTCGCGGGCGGGCAGATCCAACCTCGGGAGGACTTACCTTGAGATGAACCGCGGGTTGACGGAGATGGGAACGCGCTACGCCGAGAGCGTGACCGATGTGGCCACGCCCATCCGCAACGAACTCGTCCTGACGTCGATGCCCGAGGCGCTGAAGTTCTTCGGCCTTCCAGGCAGATTGGTGCCGAAAACCGGGGCAAGCGACTCCTCCTGCGACTGTTCGTGCTCGTGCGGCGCGTGCTGTGGCTGCGGCTGCACTCTCGGGATCTGCGTCACGCCTGACCCCTGCTTCTGCGACTGCTGCATCGGTTGCGGCTGTGGTTGTGGCTGTTGTCTGGGGGGGGCGTCCTGAGGGGGTGACCCGCTGACCACGGCTGCCGGGCCTCCGCCGCTCTGGTAGCACGCCGCTGCGACGGGCTAAGCAGCAGTCCGACTGCACGGTGGTCGTGAAGCAGATCACCGGCCAGCAGCTGCCGTTGGCGCGGCTCGGCCCTCCCCGGGCTTCGGCGAGCGCGCCGGCATCGCGGCGGCACAGGGTCTCGCGATGGAGGGCGATCTTCTCGAGGTGGGGCAGCGGGCGCTTGTTCACGGAGGGAGCTCTTTCCGGGTCGGGGGGCTGGGCGGCGGGAGCTGGGCATTGAGCTGCATCCGCTCCTGCTGCAGCTGGTGACGGCGGCGCCTGCCGTTACGCCCGCCAGCGACCCACCGCGAGACCATGGGTCCCTCCGGTGGAACGGACCCCGTTACGTTGCGCAGCGCTTGGTCGGCGACCGATCTCGACCGACTGGTTTCCCCTCCAGAGCCACCGGCTATCGCCCGACCTGCTTCGCAACGTCCGCAGCCTCTACCTACCGCTTCGGCGAACTGAAGCGGCGCCGGCTTCATACGCGGCAACCGATTTGCCAGGCCCACCGCAGTTTTTTTTCTTGGGGGCGTTGCCCGAGTGATCGGCGTTGCCCGCTTTACGCGGCCACCGACCTTGCCGGTGCGGGCGGGCCGCACGCCGCGTCAGCCGATCTCCCCGCAGCCTTGACGACTACGTCTGACGAACCCGCCGCGACCGCCGTTCTCACCCCCCTCGCGCCATCACCTTACCAACGCCGGGTGCCCGGGCGTAAAGATGGGATGAGAAGGCCCCCCTGCCAGCGGTAGCCTTCGCCTCGTAACGCGCCCTTGTGGGGCAGAGCGCAGAGAGGAGGCTTTTATGAAAAAGTTCAGTACCGTCACCCCGCGCAAGGTGGTGGGTCTCGACCTTGGTGATCGCCACAGCCAGCTCGTCGTGCTCGAGGGCAAGAGCGGCGAGGTCGTCGAGACCGGCCGAGTCCGCACGACACCGGCCGCGCTTGGCGACTGCTTCGGCAGCCGCCAGGCCCTGCGCATCGTCATCGAAGTCGGCACCCACTTGCCCTGGGTCGAGCGCCTTCTGCGCGCTGCCGGGCACGAGGTCCTGGTCGCCAACCCTCGCAAGGTGCGGCTGATCTCGCACAACCATCGCAAGAGCGATTCCACCGACGCCGAGTACCTCGCGCGTCTCGGTCGTCTTGATCCTCGCCTGTTGTCGCCAGTGGAGCATCGCGACGTCGACGCCCAGGCCGACCTCGCCAGACTCCGCTCTCGACATACGCTGGTGCGCGCACGGACGCAGCTGATCAATCACGTCCGCGGCGCCGTCAAGTCGGCCGGCGCGCGCATTCCGGCCTGCAATGCCAACGTGTTCGGGACCAGGGCCGAAGCTTCGATCCCCGAAGCGTTTGGCCCCGCTTTGCTCCCGATCCTGGCGGTCATCGCACGGCTGACCGCCGACATCCGCAGCGCCGAGAAAGATCTCGAGGAGTTGATCCGTACCAAACGCCCGGAGGCGCGACTGCTCCTCCAGGTCGATGGCGTCGGGATCATCACCGCACTGACCTATCTCTTCGTCGTCCAGCGTCCGCAACGATTCCCCAACAGCCGTACCGTCGGCGCCTATCTTGGTCTCGTGCCAGCGCGCCATGCCTCTGGCGCCTCCGACCCCCAACGCCGGATCTCCAAGGAGGGCGACGAGAAACTGCGCCAGCTGTTGGTCGGCTGCGCCCAACACATCCTGGGACCCTTCGGTCGGGACTCGGATCTGCGGCGCTTCGGCGAACGCATCGCGAGCCGCGGCGGCAAGATCGGTAAGAAACGCGCCGTCGTTGCCGTCGCGCGCAAGCTCAGCGTGCTTCTCCACCGACTCTGGCTGCGCGGGGACGTGTACCAGCCGCTGTTCGCAGAGCAGCCCGTGAGCACATGAGCTTTGCTTCGCGTCTTTGGGCGCGCCTCGCGCGCCCGGACGGTCCAGTCCTTGCGAAGGGAGGTGGCTTACCAGCTGGCATCGCCGTGACGCGCGGGTGAACGCGTGACCGTTGATTCGTAGAGTCGAGTCTGTCGTTCGGTCCGGGACCGACTGCGCAGGGAGCCTTCGGGCCAGCGGCTTCTTCGGAAGCCGGCCGAGCTCGTCGTCAAGATGGCAGCATCCCGTACCGACGGACCCCAGCATGCACCGAGCCCCGGATTGCGGGCGCTCACGTAGAGTGCGAATGGAAGCGTGACCAGGCTCGCTCTCGCTCCCGGCCAGCGCCGTCCTTGGAACGGGAACCCCAGCGGCACGTATCCTCCGCCGCCGTCGCCGCCAGCGGCCGGCGGTCATCGACGCTTGAGCTTTTCCAGGCGGCCATGTCACCGGCGACGGCTTCGGCCACCACCCGCTGGCCGTCACCGACCTTGCCATAGCCAACGGTGTCAGGTTTCCGGGTAGGGCGGAACCAGTTAGCCGACGTTGAGCGCTACGGAGAACTCCGCCGCCAGCGCCGCGGCCATCGCCATCGAGCTTTCCAGGCGGCCATGTCACCGGCAACGGCTCCGGCCACCGCCCGCTGGCCGTCACCGACCTTGCCATAGCCAAGGGCGTCAGGCCCCCACGCGTCCCCGCATTGACACCGGGGGGCCTTCTCATGGAAGGTTGCCCTCGCTGCGCTCGGCGGCTTCGCCGACCTTGACCCCTGGGCATCCGGCGTGGTGGCTACAGGTGTAGGGGGGGGAGCAGCCCGCTCAGGAAAGGAGCAGGTGGGGGGCCATGCCACTGCGGCAGGCCGCGTCTCTCCGCATCCTGATGGCGAGGGGGCCGGCGCGGTCCCCGCGGCGGCCCCCGGCCACCGTTAGCGCGGAAACGGTCGCTGCCCTGGCCGGCACCACCGACGATCAGATATTCGACAGCGCGCCATTGGCGCCGAGCTCCCGGCCGGCCCGCCCCCGGCTCCGCGAGCCGAGAGGCAGCCGCAATTCCTTCAGCGTCTTGTCGTCGTCGGGAGCCGCGGCAGAATCTCTGCGTGCGCAGCGCAACTCACCGACCGAGCACCACGACCTCCGCGCCTCCTCTACGCTTGACGTCATCGGCACCGTGCACTACAATGTTGTGCATGGTGCCTCGACTTGCCAAGAACGCGGACCGCAGCACCAACGTCACGATCCGGCTGTCTCCGGAGGAGCGTCGCGCCTGGACCCTCGCCGCGCAGGCGCAGGACCGCGGGCTCTCTTCCTGGCTGCGCTGGCTGGCGAACCGGGAAGTCGCGGCGCCGAGCGGTCGAGGAGGCAAGACTCGGGCGGGATGACCCTGCTCTGAGATTCTGCAAGCGGCACCGGCGCAGGATGCGAGCCCACGCCGGGGCCTACCACGCAGAGGAGAAGTCCCTATGCGCAGCTCAGGCCATTGTATTCCCAGTCAAGATCAGCGCCGGAGAGCCCGCTCGAGCGTCATCACCGTCACCGGCTTTCGCTTGCCGCAGCTGCGGCTCATCGGCAGGTGGCTCGAGTCTGCCGGATTCGAGGTAGGCACCTGGGCCGAAGTCCATGCCGGCGAGGGAAGGATCGTCATCGAGGCTCAGGGCAATCTCGCGTCTCCCGGCGCCGCCGAGCAGCGGCGGGCAAGGCGCAGGTCCTTGCGCACCTGAGACCTGTGCAGAAAGAGATGGGCGGACTACCGGCGCCGCCCATCTCGCCCTTCCGCCACCGCCCGCTGGTCGGAACCTCAGCGCTGGCCGCCTTGTCGGGTCGTTGCCAAGCAGGTCATGCGGGCCTGGCCGCGCACCGCCACCATCGGCGCGACGTACCCGGGCTCAGCCAGCGCTCGACCCGAGCCATGCTCCGAGCTGAGCGTTGACCCTCGCGGCTCACGCGGCGCTTGTGGGCATCGGCGAGGTGGGTGTAGCGGAGCGCCACGGCGGCGCTCTTGTGGCCGAGCGCCTGCATGATCTCCGGCAGGGTCTTGCCCATCATGGCGAGGTAGGAGCCGTGCGTGTGACGTAGGTCGTGCAGCCGGAGATTGCGGATGCCCGCCTCCCGCCGCACGTTCGTCCACGCATGCTTCGGCAGCCAGGCCGGCTTGTCGCCAGCGCCGGGGAAGAGATGGTCGTTGCCGGGCCGCAGCTTCGCGAGGCGAGTCTTGACGATCTCGAGGCCGTGCCCTTCGAGAGGCACGAACCGCGCTTCCTCGTTCTTCGCGCTCGGGGCCGGGATCGTGAATCCCCCTTCCTCCAGGCGAACGTCCTGGCGGCGGATGCGGAGGATCTCGTTCAGGCGGCAGCCGGTCGACAGCAACAGCATGACGAGGTCGAACAGGATCGCGCTCTTCGAGTTTCTGCAGGCGGCAAGAAGCCGCTCGAGCTCCGAGGATTCCTCATCGACGGGACGGGACAGCCAACGGACCCGGCCGGCTGGCTCCTTCAGCCGGAACACTTCCCGCACTGGGTGGCGGTCGGCGAGGCCCACTTCGGGACTGCACGCCCAGGTGAAGACCGAGGACAGGGCGTTGAGGTAGCGATTGACCGTCCCGGGACTGCGCAGGCGCCCCCGATAGGTGACCTCGCCGGCAAGCTTGACCTTGCACTCGGAAATGAGCTGAGGAGTACCTCGTGAGCGCCGACAACTCTGGCGACTTGACCGAGCTGCATCTCCAGTTCTCTGTCGATCGTATCCCGCGCCCTTTCACACCGCCGATGGAGCCGAGGGTGCTGCTCGCCCTGGTGGTCGGCATGTTGGCCGCTCTCGACATCGACCGCTTCCCGTCGCCGGCGGTGTTCCATCGCTTCCGCAGCTCGCTAGAACCGCCGGCCGACTCTGGCAGGGCCAGCGGCAGTTCATGAGAACGGTCACCGGTAGTTGAAGGTGAGCACGGTAGCTGGTCGTCAAGGGTTGCGATCAGCTACCACGCGGGGCGCCCGAGGCGATCGAGTGCGGCGCCGAAAACAGACCCCCCTCTTCCCTGTTGTACAAGTTTTGTACAACCCAACCATTATCACTGACTTGCAGTCGCTCGTGATTTCACGTAAACTACTGACGTTTAGGGAGTTTAGTTGGCACCGGAGACGGGATTTGAACCCGTGACCCCCTGATCCACAGTCAGGTGCACACCGCCAGTGGTGTCAGGAGAGGAACCTCTCTGTCATCCGCTTCACCACGCCAGATGTGTGCGCCTCGGTCAAGTGTGCGTAGCGCTTGACCATCGCCAGCGTCTTGTGGCCCAGCGCCTCCGCCAGTTCTGCTAGCGTGGCACCGGACATGGCAAGGTAAGAGGCGAATGCATGCCTAAGGTCATGAAAGCGGAAATCATCAAGCGCCGCCTGTCGGAGCGCCGCTTCCCAGGCCTTCCGCGGGAACGTCGCCTGTCCGCGCCCCGTGGCAAAGACAAGATCTGCGCCGATTCGCCTCACCCTGCCCAAACTCGCCAGTACCTGCACCGCTGGCCCGGTGATCGCCAGCGCCCGCCGCTCGCCGTTCTTGCTCTTCTGAACGATGGCCTTGCCGCCACCGAGGTCGATATCCTGCCAGCGAAGGCCGAGGAGCTCGCTCTCGCGAGCACCGGTCGCAAGGGCAACAACAACCAGCGGATAGAGGCGACTGTTCCTGCTGGCCTGGCAGGCAGCCAGCAGGCGCACTCGCTCGTCGGCCGAGAGGAGTCGAAGACGGCCGCGGGGCTCCCGGGGCTTCCGCACCCTGGTCGCCGCATTGTCGGTCAGCCACTCCCACTCTCGGGCGGCAGACAAGACATGCCGGATCGTCCCGAGGTAATCTCTCTGTGTTGCAGGACCTGCTAGCCGGGATGCGCCACCAAACCGGGCAGCCCGTTCGGCGCTAAGGCCCTCCCCTGCCGCGAGCCTCTCCAATGCGGCACCGATGTCGGCCGTCGTGAGCTCGCGAAGCCTCCGCGAGCCCAACTGCCGCTCCCACCATCCGAGCTTTGCGCCGCGCTTCTTGACCTCCACCTCCCCATAGCGAGGCAGGATCACCTTCCGGTATTGGGCGATGAGATCGGCGAGGCTGCGCTGGCGCTCCTCACGGTCCGGGAAGTGCTGACCGTCGCGCATGACCGCTTCGACCTTGCCGGCCCACTGCACAGCGTCGGTCTTGCGGCGGAAGCTCGCGGTTCGGAGAGTGCCGGCGATGCGTACACGAACCCGCCAGGTGACCTCGCCCTTACGGCCCAGTCGACGTTGAACGTTAGCCACGGGCGGCACCTTGCTCGGCGACGGCAGCTGCGGTCGGCGGAGCGCCAGAACGCTGCGTCGCTCTCAGTGGACCAATTATGGACCAAGCGCCACCGAAAAGGCAAGCCGCGAACGCCAAGAATGCCGTAAGTAGTTGATTTGATTGGTGCGGCTGGGAGGACTCGAACCCCCGACCAAGAGTTTAGGAAACTCCTGCTCTTTCCACCTGAGCTACAGCCGCTGATGTCACGCCTTGTACCGCCCTTGTCCCTCGGTGGCGCTAACCCGTTCATTTCTGGTGGCTTACGAGCTATCACCCCAAGCAACACGCTAGCACGGCAAGCCAGGGCATTTCAAGGCTGGACATTCTGAAACGTGGGGATATGCGCGGGATACTGTCTACGGCCTGGGGATACTCCGGTTTGGACCCGCCTCCGAATCGGCCGGCTCCGCCTCGAGGTAACACGCGCCACCGCTGCTTGGCGGCTCCCCAACTTCAGGGGTCGAGCACCGCGACCTTCGAGGGGGGAGCGAAGAACCCGGCCTCCGTGATCCAGATGCGGCCGTGGGAGTCGATCTCGATGTTGTAGTAGCCGTTGCCCTGGGTCGGCAGGGGATACTCCGTGATGGTGAGCGCTGCGGGGTCGAGAACGCCGATCTGCCCGGCGTCCTCCTCGAACCAGAGCCGGCCCGAGGCGTCCGTGCGCAGGTCTCCGGCGTTGGCCCCGGCCAAGGGGATCGGGTACTCGATCCACCCCGGGGTCCTTCTCGGTGTCACCAGCGTCAGCAGCGGGGTGACAGGGGTTGCGGCGACGTGCGGGCCGCCGCCAGCGTGCAGATGGGTCCCTGGGGTGTCTTGCTCTGCCGCAGCGCCGCGCAGAGGTGTGACCGTGAAGTCGGCATGAGGAGCCGTGGCCGGGTCGAGCAGGGCGACGGCGTTGCCGAAGAACTCGGTGACCCAGACGGTGCCGTCGGCGTTCGCCAGAACCCCTGCCGGCGTTCCGCCCAGCGTCGGCACCCGGTATTCGCTGATCACGTTGGTGGCAGGGTCGAGGCGCCGCACCGTGTTGGTGCCGTTGGGGCCGGGTCCGCCGAAGTTCTTCTCGGCGAACCAGAGGTGCCCGGCCGGATCGAGACTGATCACCTCGATGTGAGCGTCGGCCTTCTCCAAAACGATCTGCCACTCGGTGAAGGTGCCATCGCGATCCATCCGCCCAACGCCGCTGGGCTCCGGGAACCATACGCTGCCGTCGGTCCCCAGCTCGATCCAGGTTGGCATGGCCCCGGAGGGGATCTTGTACTCCTCAACCTCTCCGGACGCCGGGTCGAGCACGCCGATTGAGTCGTTGAGCTGGTCGGTGAACCAGATGCCATCTGAGCCGATCTTGAGAGTGTTCGGTTGGCCGGCGTTCGGCACTGTGTACTCCACGACGCTGCGGTCGGGGCGCTGCAGCACCAGCCGGCTGGCCAGCGTCTCGCAATACCAGATCGAGCCATCGCCGGTCACCTCCACTCCCTCGGCCAGGCTGTTGGCGGTCGGGGTGGGAAACTCGGTGACCGTCGGAGAGTGCTTGGCCCAAGCCGGGGACAGGGAGAGCATCCCCGTGCCCACGAGACACATCGTCAAGCAGGAGAGCTTCATCTCGATCTCCTTGTGCGCCGGGTTGAACCGGCAACCATGATTCCTACTCCGCCTCCAACACCAGCGGCCCGTTCGCACCGCAACCTCGGCCCCCAGCGGCCATCTAGGCACAATTCTGCTTATACTATGTCATATGCATAAATGCAATATATCTAATCGGCTCTTGGGCCGCCCCCAGCCCTACCGCGTGCTCCACCACAGCAGCCCGATCAGCAGCAGCTGCATCGGCACCCTCAGCGCCAGCGGCGTGGCGGGCCGGCCGGCGACCGGCAGGTGCTCCATGGCGGCCTTGACGTTGGCCGGGAAGACGGCGATCAGGAAGAGGATGAGGGCAAGGCCCGCCCAACGGCGGGTGGCGGGAATCAGGAGCCCGACGGCGCCCAGGATCTCGCAGACGCCGGTGAGATAGACGGTCAGACGGGGCGCCGGCATCCACGCCGGCACCATGCGGACGAGCTCTTCCTTCATGCGGGTGAAATGGCCCGAGGCGGTGACCAGCAGAAGGGTCGCGAGCGCCCAGCGGGTGGCGGCGGGCCAGCTGGCCATGGCCTCGGCACCCAGGGCACCCAGGCCACGGTAGAGCAGCAGCGAACCGACCAGCACGGCGATCAGGATCATCATGGATGCGGCCCCTCGGTACTCAATACTGGATCAGCGACGCCACCTCGTAACCGGCCAGGGCGGCGCGCCCCGGCAGGAAGGTGAGCTCGATGATGAAGCCCATCCCGGCCACCGTGGCGCCCTGGGACTCGATCATCCGGGCGGTGGCCCTGGCGGTGCCGCCGGTGGCGACCAGGTCGTCGACGATCAGCACCCGCTCGCCCCGGCTGACCGCGTCCTGGTGCATCTCGAGGGCGTCGGAGCCGTACTCGAGGTCGTAGGACTCGCGCACCTTGAGGTACGGGAGCTTGCCGGGCTTGCGCACCGGCACGAAGCCGGCGTTGAGGTTGTAGGCGACGATGGGGCCGAACATGAAGCCCCGCGACTCGATGCCCACGACCTTGTCGATGTGGCGGTCCGCGAACATCCAGACGAAGCGATCGACGGTCTGCCGCAACGCCAACGGGTTCTGCAGCAGGGTGGTGATGTCGTAGAAGAGGATCCCCGGCTTCGGGAAGTCGGGCACCTCGCGGATGTAACGCTTCAGATCGTCCATGGCTCGTCCTCTCTCAGTGATCGATCTCGAACCTCTCCCAAACCGGCGCCCCGGCCAGCGCCTCTTCGTCGACGCCCGTCACCGCGGCACCCGGCGGGCCCTGCCGCAGCCTGGCCTTCAACTGCTCGACCTGCCCCACCTCGCCGGCCACCTCGACCTCCACCTCGCCATTCACCAGATTCCGCACCCGGCCGGCCAGACCCAGCTCGCGCGCCGCGCCGCGCACGAAGTAGCGGAAGCCGACGCCCTGCACCCGCCCACGCAACCGCAGCCGCAGCGCCACCCGCTCGCCGCCGCTCACCGGCTCCCCGCCTCCCTCCGCTCGCCACCGGCCCAGTCCCGCCTCGGCCCCGCCGACGGGCTGCCGCTCACTTCGCGCCCTCCTTCCAGCCGTGGCGGCCGAGCAGCGGCACGAAGCCAACCTCCTCGCCCTCCTTGCGCCGCAGCTCGCCGCGCGCCGACTTGCGGTACAGCACCAGCCGCTGCGCCTGCCGCTGGCCCTCGGGGATCAGCAGGCTGCCGCCAGGCGCCAGCTGCTCGAGCAGCGGCTCCGGCACCTTGGGGGCGCCGGCCGCCACCAGGATGCGATCGTAGGGCGCCCACTCGCTCCAACCCACAGTGCCGTCGAAGACCTGGATCTTGACGTTCTCGAACCCCAGCTGGCGGATGCGAGGGATCGCCTGCTGCGCCAGCTCGGCCAGCCGCTCCAGGCTGTAGACCCGCCGCACCAGCATCGCCAGCAGCGCCGTCTGGTACCCGGAGCCGGTGCCGATCTCGAGCACCGAATGGTGCGGCGCCAGCTCCAGCAGCTCGGTCATCCGCGCCACGATGTAGGGCTGCGAGATGGTCTGCGCGGCGCCGATCGGCAGCGCGTGATCGCCGTAGGCCTGCGAGCGCAGGTGATCGCGCACGAACAGGTGGCGCGGCACCTTGCGCATCGCCTCGAGCACGCGCTGGTCCTTGATGCCGCGCCCGGCGACCAGGTCGCGCACCATGCGCTCGCGCAGCACCGCGTTGTCGCTCATTCGCCGCCGGCATCGGCCGGCCCGCCGGCCCGCAGCTCGCCGAGATCGAGGCGCGCCAGCCTCTCCTGCATGGCGCTGAAGGTCTCGAGCCCGCGGTAGTAGGTGAGATCCAGGTGCAGCGGCGTGATCGAGATCCGCCCCGAGGACACCGCGTCGTGATCGGTGCCGCTGTCGCGCTGCCACATCGGGGTGCCGGCGATCCAGTAGTACTTGCGCCCGCGCGGGTCGAGGTTCTCGACCACCGACTGCTTGTAGACCCGCCGCCCCAGACGGGTGAAGCTGACGCCGCCGATCGGCCCCGCCGGCACATTGACGTTGAGCAGCAGGTCCGGCGGCATCTCCTCGGCGAGCAGCGTCTCCACCAGGCGCCGGGCGAAGCGCGCCGCCGGCGCGAACGAGAACCCCTCGCCGACCTCCTGGCTGAAGGCGAGCGACGGGATGCCCAGCAGCGTCCCTTCGAAGGTGGCGCTCACCGTCCCCGAATAGGTCACGTCGTCGCCGACGTTGAGGCCGAAGTTGATGCCCGAGCAGACGAAGTCGGGCGGCCGGTCCTTGAGCACCCAGAGGACGCCGAGGTTGACGCAGTCCGTCGGCGTGCCGTCGACCGAGAACCAGTTCTCCCGCACCTTGCGCATGCGCAGCGGCCGGCTCAGGGTCAGGGCGTGCCCCGACGCGCTCTGCTCGCGGTCCGGCGCCACCACGGTGACCTCGCCAAGCGCCGCCAGCGCCTCGGCCAGGGTCTTGATGCCCTCCGAGAAGATGCCGTCGTCGTTGGTCACCAGGAAGCGTGTCATGACCCGTCCCCGGTTTGCCCCGTACGCATCCGGAGGCCTTCGCGCGCGCTTAGCCGGCCCGCCGGATGTACCGTCCCACCAGCGGCGCCAGCGCGTGCAGGGTTGCCTCCGGGATCCGCGAGTGCTCGGTGATCAGGGCGTGGCGCAACGCCTCCGGACAGGAACAGCCCTGCCGCTCCTCGGGGAGGCGCGCCACCATCTGGCGGACCACCTCCTGCGACATGATGACGTTCTTGCCGATGACCTCCATCACCGATTCGCCGCTCACCGCCTCCTCGGTCTCGTGCCAGCAGTCGTAGTCGGTGATCATCGACAGCGACACGTAGCAGATCTCCGCCTCGCGCGCCAGCCGCGCCTCGGTGAGGTTGGTCATGCCGATGACGTCGACGCCGTGCGAGCGGTAGATCTCCGACTCGGCCCGGGTCGAGAACTGCGGCCCCTCCATGTTCACGTAGGTGCCGCCGCGGTGCACCGTGGCGCCGGCGGCGCGCGCCGCCTCGACGCCGACGTCGATCAGCCGCGGGCAGATCGGCTTGGCCAGCGAGACGTGGGCGACCAGCCCGTTGCCGAAGAAGGTGTCGACGCGGTGCCGGGTGCGGTCGTAGAACTGATCGGGCACCACGATGTCGGTGGGCTTGTACTCGAGCTTCATCGAGCCGACGGCCGACACCGAGATCAGCTGCTCGACGCCCAGCAGCTTGAAGCCGTAGATGTTGGCCCGGTAGTTGAGCTCGGAGGGCAGCAGCCGGTGACCGCGGCCGTGGCGCGGCAGGAAGGCCACTCGCTTGCCCTCGAGGGTGCCGATGACGTAAGGATCGGAGGGCTCGCCGAAAGGCGTCTCCAGACGGCGCTCCGCCGCCACCTCGAGCCCCGCCATCTGATAGAGGCCGCTGCCGCCGATCACACCGATACGGACGTCGCCTGCTTCGAGCATTGCCCCGCGCTCCTCTCGTAAACGGGAAGTTCCTCGCCCGCCGCCCCGAGCCCACCGCCCCTGGTCCGGCCGCCGAGTCTACAGCAGAGCGGGCCGGGCCGGGCCGCGCGGTCAGCGCCGCAGGCCCTGCTCGATGGCCGCCGCCACCGCCAGCGCGGTGGCCAGCGCCTGCCGGCCCGCGGCGCCGGTGACGATCGGCGGCGCCGCCGCCAAGCCGCCGGCCGTGCCTTCCCCGGCATCGTCGCGGCAGGCCGCCACGAACGCCTCCAGCTCCCGCCGCAGCGGCTCGGCACGGGTGAGCTGCAGGTCATCGGGCACGATCCGGCGGCCGCCGGCATGTTCCTCCAGCCGGTAGCCGTGGATCTCCTGCGCCACGTAGTCGAGCGAGTAGTAGCGGCTGGGCAGGAAGGTGCGCAGCTTGCGCACCCGCTCCGCCGACACCCGCGACGCGGTCAGGTTGGCGACGCACCCGGAGGCGAGCTCGAGGCGGACGTTGGCGATGTCGGTGCGCGGCGACAGCACCGGGATGCCGGTCGCCCGCACCTCCTCGACCGGGGCGCCGTCGAGCGCGTGGAGGATCTGCAGGTCGTGGATCATCAGGTCCAGCACGACGTCGACGTCGAGGCTGCGCGGCGTGAACACCGCCAGCCGCTGCACCTCGACGAAGCGCGGCGGCACCCCCAGCGCCAGCAGCGCCTGCACCGCCGGATTGAAGAACTCGACGTGCCCGACCGCCAGCACCCGTCCGGCCGCCGCCGCCGCCGCGAGCAGCTGGTCCGCCTCCGCCAGGCTCGCCGCCAGCGGCTTCTCGACCAGCACGTGCAGGCCGCGGCCCAGCAAATCGCAGGCGAGCTCGGCGTGCAGCACGGTCGGCACCGCCAGCACCATGGCGTCCACCGCCGCCGCCAGCTCCGCGGCGCTCGCGAACGCCCGCGTGCCGTGCTCGGCGGCCACCGCCGCCGCCGTCTCCCGCAGCGGGTCGTAGACCCCGACCAGCTCGGCGCCGGGCAGCGCGGCGAGGACGCGGACGTGGTTGCGGCCCATGGCGCCGGCGCCCAGCACCCCGACCCGCGGCGCCCCCGCGAGCCTCAGCCCGAGGGGCGGTTCGACCCGGCCGCTCTCGCCCGCGTCGATCACCCGCCCGCCCGGTCGCCGCGCCCCGCTCCCGCCCCGGCACCCGCTCCCGCGGGAGCCTCCTCGCCCTCGCTGCCCTCGCCGCCCTCGCCGCGGGCACCGTCGCCGAGCCCGGCGCCCGTCCGGGTCCTGGCAGCAGCGGCGGCCACCGCCGCCGGCTCGCCGTCGTCGTCGGCCAGCCCCCGCCCCATGCCGCGCGGCACCGCCTTGATGACGCCGCGCCGCGAGCCCTCGACGAAGGCGATGAGGTGGTCGACCGCCGGGTCGCCGCCCAGCTCCTCGCGCATCCTGGCCAACGCCTGACGGGTGTTCAGGCCGGAGCGCGCCAGCAGCCGGAAGGCCTTGCTCAGGCGCGCCACCTGGGCGCCGTCGAAGCCCTTGCGTCGCAGGCCGACGCTGTTGACGCCGTAGCAGGCCGGCTTGACCCCCACGGTCTTGACGAACGGCAGGGCGTCCTTGCTCATCACCGTGTAGGCGCCCAGGAAGGCGTGCCGCCCGATGCGGGCAAACTGGTGGATGGTGCAAAAGGCGCCCACCGTGGCGTCGTCGTGGACCTCGACGTGGCCGGCCAGCGTCGCCAGGTTGGCGAACACCGTGCGGTCGCCGACCTGGCAGTCGTGGGCGATGTGGACGTAGGCCATTAGCAGGTTGTGGCTGCCGATGCGGGTGACGGCGCCGCCGCCCGCGGTGCCGCGCGAGATGGTGCAGAACTCGCGGATGATGTTGTGGTCGCCGATCTCGAGCCGCACCAGCTCGCCCCGGTACTTGAGGTCCTGGGGATCGCCGCCTACGGCGGCCTGCGGGTAGATGCGGTTGCCGCGCCCGATGCGGGTCGGGCCCTGGACGTGGGCGCCGGCGCCGATCTCGGTGCCGTCGCCGATCTCGACGCCCGGGCCGATCACCGCGAACGGTCCGATCCGCACCTCGGTGCCGATCACCGCCTCCGGATCGACGTGGGCCAGGGGATGGAGGTAGCTGCTCACCGGTCCACCATGGTCGAGGACAGCACCGCCTCGGCGGCCAGGTGGCCGTCCACCAGCGCCCGGCAGTGCAGCTTGCTGTGCCCACTGCGGATCCGCAGCACGTCGATCTCGAAGCGCAGCTGGTCGCCCGGCACCACCGGGCGGCGGAACTTGGCGTTGGCGATGCCGGTGAAATACAGCAGCTTGCTCTGGCGCTCCGCCACCTCCTGCAACAGCATCAGGGCGCCGGCCTGCGCCATCGCCTCGATCACCAGCACCCCGGGCATCACCGGCTTGCCCGGGAAGTGGCCGGCGAAGAACGGCTCGTTGATGGTGACGTTCTTGATCGCCACCAGGCGCCGGCGCGGCTCGTTCTCGATCACCCGATCGACCAGCAGCATCGGGTAGCGGTGCGGCAGCATCGACAGGATCCATTCGATGCCCTGCGGCGTGAACGCCGGCGCCGATCCGGGAGCGGGCGGTGGCGCCGCCTCCGCGGCTGCTGCCGGACGGGGGCCAGGCTCCTGCTGCGGCATCGGCTCGTCGTCGTCGTGGCTCACGGCATTCCTCCTCGCTGTCGTGGCCGTCCCGCGCTCGATCGCGCGCAGGCGGCGGAACATCTCGTCGAGCTTCCACAGCAGCACCAGCTGGCGCCGCCAGCGGCCGATCGGGTGCGCCGGGCTGCCGCCGACCAGCGCGCCGGCCGGCACGTCCTCGAAGATATCGGTGCCGGCCGCGGCCTGCACGCCGTTACCGATCGCGACGTGATCGACGGCACCGACCCGCGCCCCCAGCACCACGCCGTCGCCGATGCTGGTGCTGCCGGCGATGCCGACCTGGGCGCAGAGCAGCGCACCGCGGCCGACCTGGACGTTGTGGCCGAGCATCACCTGGTTGTCGATCTTGGTGCCGGCGCCGACGCGGGTCTCGCCCAGGGTGGCCCGGTCGATGGTGGTGTTGGCGCCGATCTCGACCTCGTCCTCGAGCACCACCCGCCCCACCTGTGGCAGCTTGTGATGGACGCCGCCCCGGGTCACGTAGCCGAAGCCGTCGCCGCCCAGCACCGCGCCGGCGTGGACGATGCAGCCGGCGCCGACCTCGGTGCGGTCGTAGAGCACGGCATGGGGGTGGATCAGGGCCCGCTCGCCGACCGCGCAGCCGCGCCCGACGACGGCGTGCGCCAGCACCGCCGCCCCGGCCTCGACGCGGCTGCCGGCGCCGATCACCGCGTAGGGGCCGAGGTGGGCCGCCGGATCGACGGCGGCGCCGGCTTCGACGATGGCGGTAGGGTGGGCCCCCGGCGGGCGCTGCGCCCCGGGATGAAACAGCTCGAGCAGCCGCGCCAGCGCCCGGCCGGCGTCGGGCACCACCAGCAGATCCGCCACGTCGCCGCCGGCGGCGAACCCGGCCGCCAGGTCCTCGCCGACCAGCAGCGCGCCAGCCGCGCTGGCCAGGGCGCGGCCGCGGTGGCGAGGCAGGGTGACGAAGGAAAGATCGCCGGCGCCGGCGGACTCGAGCGCCCGGACCGCCCCAACGCTACGCTCCGGGTTCCCCTCCACCCGCCCTCCGACCAGCTCGGCGAGCTCGGCCAGGCGGTACGCCACGGCTTACTTTGCGGCCGCCGCAGCATCCAGGCGCTGGATGACGGAAGGGGTGATGTCGATGGCGTCGTCGGCGTAGATCAGGCCGCTCTCGAACTTGCGGAAGATCATGGTGTAGCCCTGCTCGTGGCCGATCTGGTTGATCACCGGCATCACCTTCTCGTCGATGCCGCCGAGCAGGTCGTCCTTCTTCTTGTTGAGCTCGCGGGTGGCGTCGTCCGACAGCCGGCGCAGCGCGATCTCCCGGTCCTCGAGCTCCTTCTGCATCTCGGTCAGCTTGTCCTGGGCGAGCGACAGGCGGCCCTGGGTCATCTTGTCCTGCAGCTCCTTGATCTCCTGCTGCTTGAACTTCAGCTCGGCCTCCTTCGCCTCCTGGGCCTTCTTGAGCTCGGCGATCGCCTTCTTGCCTGCTGCCGAGGAGAGCAGGATCTTCTCGGTATCGATCACCGCGATGCGGAGCGAGCCGCCAGTGCCGCCGGCCGGGGCCGTGGCCGCCGCGCCGGCGGGTCCGGCGCCGGCGGCGGGCGCCGCCTGCGCCGCCCGCACCGGCAGCAGGCCGAGCGCCGCCAGTGCCACCCCGGTGGCGGCGGCGGTTACGGTTTTGCTGAAACGTGCGCAGAGAGGCATAGATTCATTCCTTTTTTGAAAAGCCGGTCCCCCGTGCAGCCGCCGGGAGCCGCGCTAGAAGCTCGTCCCGATGCTGAACTGGAAGGTCTCGAACTCGTCGAACGGCTCCGGGCGCAGGTTCTTCGAGTAGATGAACCGCAACGGCGCGCCGAACAGCGGGATCAGCACCCGCAGCTCGACGCCCGCAGTGTAGCGCAAGTGGGCCAGGTCGAAGCTCTGATCGTGGCCGGGAGCGCAGGCCTGCGGGATGGAGGTGTTGGCGGTCGGCAGCAGCTTGGTGCAGCCGTAGACGTTGCCGCCGTCGTTGAACAACACGATACGGAACGGCCCGCCGGCGAGGAAATGGTACTCGACGTTGTATTGCAGGTACTTGTCGCCGCCGACGCCGGCGCCGACCTCGTCGAAGATCGGATTGCCCTGGTCGTCGCGCACCGTCACCGAGCGGAAGCGCATGCCGCGGATGCTGTTCTCGCCGCCCAGGAAGTAGTACTCGAGCGGCGACAGCGGCCGGCCCGAGGTGGAGCGCAGCATGCCAACCTGGGCGTTGACGGCGAACACCGTCTTGAGGCCGGTGGTGGTGACCGGCGCGAAGATGCTGAAGCCGAGGTCCGGCCGCAGGAAGTCGTCGTTGCCGCCGAGCGGACCGCCGCCGTACTCGAGCGAGGCCGACATCTTGAGGCCGCGGACCGGCTCGAAGGGATCGTTGCGGCTGTCGTAGCTCCAAGCCGGCTTGATCGACGAGGTGTTGATGAAGAACGTCGGTATGGCGCTGCCGACCCCGAGGGTGCCGTTGGCCAGCGGCGTCAACAGGCCCTCGGAGTCCTCGTTGCGCGAGTAGGTGTAGGCGATGCTCGCCTGGTTGAACAGGCCGAGGTTGCGGCCGTAGGTCAGCGTCACGCCCTTGGCCTTCTGGATGTACTCCGCGGCCAGCTCGCCGGTGACGCCGGCGGCCTGGTAGTCGAGGTCGGAGTCGAAGGCGCGGAAGCCGATGCTCTGCGGCTTGTCCCGCCACCAGGGCACGCTGTAGGTGAAGTCGTAGAGCTTGCGGTAGCGCCCGGTCTGCACCGACACCCCCACCTGCTCGCCGCGGCCAAGGAAGTTCTTGGTGCTGACCGAGAACTGGACGAAGAAGCCGTCGATCTCGCTCCAGCCGCCGCCGAACTGCAGCTCGGTGCGGTTCGCCTCCCGGCCCTTGAACACCAGGTTCACTTCCTTCTTCTCGCTGTTGGTCTCGATGTCGACGGGGTCTTCCTCGTCGAGCTTGAAGTAACCCAGCTGATTGATCTTGATGACGCTGTTCTTGACCGCCGCGATGTTCACCAACCCGCCCTCGTACAGCCGCACCTCGCGGCGCAGCACCTTGTCGCGGGTGCGGTCGTTGCCGGAGAACTCGATGCGGCCGACCTTGAACTGCTCGCCCTCGGAGATGTGCACCACCAGGTCGGCGACGTGGCCGGGACGCTCGATCATCTCGGGATCGACGCGGGCGTAGACGTAGCCGGTGTTGTGATAGGTGTCGGTGACCTTCTTGACCTGGTCCTCGATCACCTTCGAGCGCAGCCAGGCGCCGGGCTTGATCGAGAAAGCGCGCATCAGCGCGGCGTCGGGATAGATCTTGTTGCCGTCGAGCGAGATCTGGCCCAGCGTCCAGCGATCGTTCTCCTCGACCGGGATGGTGATGAACATCCGCCGTTGCTGGTCCTTGGGGGCGGCGTTCGGGTGCTTGGCCTTGACCTCGATGGTGGGCTCGCCGATGGCGACGTTCTTGTAGCCCTCGCTGTGGTACAGGTCGCGCACCTTGTCCAGATCCTCCTGCAGCTTGGCGGGATCGTAGACATCCTTCTTCATCAGCCGGTAGACGATGTTCGATTCCTTGGTGTCCTTCATCGCGAAGCGCAGCCGCAGGCCGCCGATGACGTGATTGCCGGTGAAGTTGATCTTGGCGATGCGCACGCGGTCGCCCTCGTCGACCTTGAACACCACCTTCTTGTCGTTGCCGGTCAGGTCCTGGACGGTGTAGCTCGCCTGCGCGAAGCGGAAGCCCTTCTCGCGATACAGGTCCTCGATCAGCGTCTTGACACGTTGCAGCTCGCCGAGGCTCATCGGCTCGCCCTCGTGCACCTTGATGCGCTGGGTGGCGATCTTGTCCTGGATGTCGGTCTTCGACAGCCGCTTGAGACCCTCGTAATCGATGGATTTCAGGATCGGGCGCTCCTGCACGGTGATGGTCAGCTTGATGCCGCCGGCGGTGCCCGCCGGCGAAGCGTCGACCCTGAGATCGTCCACCAGGCCGCGGTCCCACAGCGACTTGATCGCCCGGTTCAGGCTCGCCTCGTCCAGCGTCTGGCCGATCTCGAGCCCGAGGTAGTACAGCAGCGTCTCCTCGGAGAGGGTCTTCAGCCCCTTGAACTCGAGCGCCGCGATCTTCTTGCCGTCGACGTTCGGCGCCACCCCTCCGGTCTCGGGCGGGCGCCCGGCGCCGGCCGGGCCGGCGTTCCTCCCGCCGCCAGCCGATCCCTGGCCCGGTGCCGGCGCGGCCGGCGCCGGGGGAGCCGGGGTCAGCAGCGGCACGACGGGCGGCGCCGGCGAGGCCGGCGTCACCTCATTGCTGTCCGCGGGCGGCGGTTCGGGAGTCGCGGGAGTCGCGGCGGGAGCCGGCGATGTTGGCGGGGTTGGCGAGGTTGGGGCGGCGGCGAGCAGCGGCAGGCCGCTGGCGATCATCCATGACAGCATCGCCAGCGACAGGCCGCGACGGACGCTGCATGGCTTTGCCGGCAAAGGATCGGACGTCATCTCGTTTCTGCCTCGCTCTCTTTCAGGCCATCCGGCGATGATCGGCGCCTATAGCGACGTTCGTCGATAGCCCGTTGGGGTATATCGAGGGAGCTGCCCGGCGCGAGCGCGGCGCACTAGTGCTGGGGAGCAAGCTCGCGGTCACGGACCTCGAACTTGAGCTCGCCGTCCGCGAGGTCGACGTCGATGCGCTCGATCGTCTCGCCGTGCTGATGGATGAGGATCTCCGACACCGCGTCCTGGACGTGGCGCTGAATGGCGCGCCGCAACGGCCGCGCGCCGGTCGAAGGCTCGACGCAGGCCCGGTCCAGCAGCCACTGCTTGGCGGCCGGCGAGACCTCGAGGTGCAGGCCGCGCTCGGCGAGCGTCAGGTTGACGTCGTCGAGCAGGATGTCGACGATCGAGCGCAGCTCGTGCTCGCCCAGCGGGTTGAACACGATCACCTCGTCGATGCGGTTGATGAACTCCGGGCTGAAGGTGCGCCGCAGCTCGGCCAGGATCTCCTCTTCGATGCGCTGGAAGCTCGCCTGGGCGTTGCCTTCGCCGAAGCCCATCCGCCCGCCGCGCAGCACCAGCTTGCTGCCGATGTTGGAGGTCATCAGCACCAGCGTGTTCTTGAAGTCCACGGTGTTGCCGTAGGCGTCGGTGAGGGTGCCGTCCTCGAGGATCTGCAGCAGCAGGTTGGCGACGTCCGGATGCGCCTTCTCGATCTCGTCGAAGAGGATCAGCGAGTAGGGCTGCCGGCGCACCCGCTCGGTCAGCTGGCCGCCTTCCTCGTGGCCGACATAACCGGGCGGCGAGCCGATCAGCTTCGACACCGCGTGCTTCTCCATGTACTCGCTCATGTCGAAGCGCACCAGCGCTCGCTGGCTGCCGAACAGGAACACCGACAGCCGCCGCGCCACCTCGGTCTTGCCGACCCCGGAGGGGCCCAGAAATATGAACGAGCCCACCGGCCGCTCGGGATTGCTGACCCCCAGCCGGGAGCGGCGGATGGCGCGGCTGATGGCGGCGATCGCCCGCTCCTGGCCGACCACGCGCAGGCGCAGCGTCTCCTCCATGTGCAGCAGCCGCTCGGCCTCCTCGCTCTGCAGCGCCGCCACCGGGATGCCGGTCCACGACGAGATCACGTCCTCGATGTCGTGGCGGGTCACCTCGAGCACGCCGGTCTCGTCGGCGATCAGGCTCATCCGCTCGAGGTCCTCGCGCAGCTCGATCTCGCGCTCGCGCAGGTAGACGGCGCGCTCGAAGTCCTTGTCCGAGATCGAGACCTTCATCTCCTTGACCACCTGGCGGATGTCCTGTTCGAGGCGGCGCAGGTTCTGGGTGTCGCGCACCCGCCGCAGCTTGACCCGCGCCCCCGCCTCGTCGATGACGTCGATCGCCTTGTCGGGGAGGTGGCGGTCCGAGATGTAGCGGCTCGACTGGTAGATCGCGGTGCGCAGCGCCTCGGGGCGGTAGCGCACCTTGTGGAAGGCTTCGTAGCGGTCCTTGACCCCGTCGAGGATCTGCAGCGTCTGCTCCGGCGACGGCGGCGCCACCTGGATGGCCTGGAAGCGCCGCAGCAGCGAGCGGTCCTTCTCGATGTACTTGCGGTACTCCTTGAGCGTGGTGGCGCCGATGCAGGAGATCTCGCCGCGCGACAGCGCCGGCTTGAGGATGTTGGCGGCGTCGAGCGAGCCTTCGGCCGAGCCGGCGCCGATCAGCGAATGGATCTCGTCGATGAACACGATCAGCTCGCGGCTGTCCTTGAGCTCCTTCAAGATCCCCTTGAGCCGCTCCTCGAACTGGCCGCGGTACTTGGTGCCGGCGACGATCAGCGACAGGTCCAGCGCGACGATCCGCTTCTGGGCGAGGAAGATCGGCACCCGCCCCTCGACGATGCGCTGCGCCAGCCCTTCGACGATGGCGGTCTTGCCGACGCCGGGCTCGCCGAGCAGGATGGGGTTGTTCTTGGTCCGCCGGGAGAGGATCTGGACGATGCGGTCCACCTCCTCGTCGCGGCCGATCAGCGGATCGAACGCCGCCTCGGCGGCGAGCGCCGTGAGGTCGCGACCGTACTCCGTGAGAAACGGCAGCTCCTTCTTCTGCTGCGAGGCCTCGCGCTCCTTGGCGATCGCCAGCGCCTCCTCGCGCACGGTGTAGACGTCGAAGCCCTGCTGGGCCAGGATGCGCATCGCGGTGCAACCTTCGACGCGCAGGATGCCGATCAGCAGGTGCTCGGAGCCGACGGTCGGGTGGAGCATGCTCTCCGCCTCGTGCGAGGCGTAGGCCAGGATCTTCTTCGACTCCTCCGAGAGCGGCAGCTCGGCGGTCGAGGAGATGCGCTCGACGAACACCCGCTCGCCTTCGATCTCGCGGCGGATGTCCTCCGGCTTGACCTGGAAGCGGCGGAAGATCTCGTTGACCGTCTCCTCGCCCTCCCGCAGGATGCCGAGGAGGATGTGCTCCGACTCGATGACCCGGCTGCCGAGCTTGCTGGCTTCGTAACGGGCAAAGAAGAGGGCCCTTCGCGCCTTTTCGTTGTACTTCTCAAACATACGAACGGACCCCTTCTATTCGGCCTTCAAACCACTGGATTCTAGCACACCGCCGCGCCCCTTCCCGGCCGCGCACAGGCTGTCTCCCGAGTGGTTCCATGAGCGCTCCGCAAGGGGTTCCATGCAACTCGCTCGCCCGGCGCGCGCGCCGGTCCCGCCGGCCGGCGCTCAGGCGGCCGGCGCCCCTTCCGGGCGCAGCACGCCGCCCTCGAGGCGCTGCACCGCGCCGCAACGCGCGGCGATGGCCGGATTGTGGGTCACCAGCACCGCCGTGGTGCGGTGGCGGGCCTGCATCTCGAGCAGCAGCGCGAAGACCTGGTCGCCGCTCGCCGGGTCGAGGTTGCCGGTGGGCTCGTCGGCGAGCAGCAGCGGCGGCGACAGCGCCAGGGCGCGGCACAGCGCCACCCGCTGGCGCTCGCCGCCGGAGAGCTCGCTGGGGAAATGGTCCAGGCGCTCGGCGAGGCCCACCTCCGCCAAGAGCGAGTCCGCCCGGTCGCGCACCGCGCGCGGCGGCAGGCCGGCGATGCGGCCGGGCAGCATGACGTTTTCGAGCGCGGTGAAGTCGGGCAGCAGCTGGTGGAACTGGAAGACGAAGCCGATGGTGTGGTTCCGAAAGGACGCCAGCTGTCCTCCCGAGAGGCCGGCGAGCGGCTTACCGTCGACCTCGACCGAGCCGGCATCGGGCCAGTCCAGGGCGCCGAGCAGGTGCAGCAGCGTGGACTTGCCGGAGCCCGAGGGTCCGACCACCGCCACCAGCTGGCCGGGCTCGACGGTCAGGTCGACGCCCCTGAGCACCGGCACCCGCCGTTCGCCGTCCTGATAGGTCTTGGTCAGGCCGCGGGCCAGCAGGGTGACGCTCATGGGGAGCCCGGCGCGCTCATCGCCGCAGCGCCTGGATGGGGTCCAGCGTGGCGGCGCGCTGCGCGGCATAGAGCGCCGAGCCCAGCGCCAGGGCGAGGGTGAGCAGCAGCACCAGCGCCAGGTCGAACGGCTTGACCAGGAACGGCACGTAATCCAGGAAGTAGACCCGGCCCGGCACCGGCACCAGCCGGTAGCGGTCGAGCACCAGGGCGCCGCCGACGCCGAGCAGGGTGCCGAGCAGGATGCCGCTGCCGGCCACCAGGCCGCCCAGCAGCACGAAGGCGCGGCGCAGCGCCGCCGGTGTGGCGCCCATCGTCGCCAGCATGCCGATCTCCGCCCGCTTGCTCGAGATGATCAGTGCCAGGTCCGCGACCAGGGCCAGCGCCGCCACCAGCACGATCAGCGACACCGCCACGAACATCATCACCTTTTCGAGCCGCAGGGCGAACAGCAGCGGCCGGTTGAGCTCCTTCCAGGTGCGCACCTGGCTGCCCGCGGGCAGCAGCGGCGGCAGCCGCGCCGCGACCGCCGTCGCCGCGTCGAGGTCGGCGGCCGCCACCTCGATCTGGCGCTCGCCGCCGCCGAGCAGCGTCTCGGCGACGGCGCGCGGCAGCGCGGCGCGCTCGCGGTCCTCCTGCGCCCGGCCGCTGCGATAGGTGCCGGCGAGCGGCAGCGTGCGCAGGCGCGGCTGCGGCCCGAGCGGCGTCAGGGTGGGCCGCGGCGACACCAGCGACACGCCGGCGCCCGGCACCAGGCCCCAGCGCTCGGCGAGCGACACCGGCAGGTAGAGGCCCTCGGGACCGCCGGCGGCACCCGGGAAGGAACGCGGCACCCTGCCCTCGAAACCGATCAGCTCGACGGCGTGGACCTTACCCCGGTCCACCACCCAGCCGCCGCCGCGCACCTGCAGCTGCGCGCCGGTCACTCCCGGCGCCCGCCGCACCACCTCGCGCGCCGCCTGCGCCGCGGCGAGGCCGAGGCCGGGCGGCAGGTCGACCAGCAGCTGCGGCGTGCGCCCGAGCAGCTCGCCGCGCAGCGCCTCCTGGAAGCCGGAGATCACCGCCAGCGACAGCACCAGGGCGGTGACGCCGAGGGCGATGCCGAGCGCCGCCACCGCCGACAGGAAGCTGGCGAAGGCGTCGCGGCGGGTGCTGCGCAGGTAGCGCAGGGCGAGCATCGCCGGCAGTGGCATTCGGCGCAGCAGCAGCCGGGAGGCGCGGGCACCGCCCGCGGTCACGGCTCGCCCCGAGCGCCGGCGGCGGGATCTCGACTGCCGCCCGCTGCGTCGCCGATGGCACCTTCCATCATCAATACAATTCTCCGCCAAGCGGATCATCTTGAGTACCGCCTGGGGCGGCGCGAGCGGTGCCCAAGGCCTCGGGACGCAGCAGCGGGAACAGGATCACGTCGCGGATCGAGGCGCGGCCGGTGAACAGCATGGTCAGGCGGTCGATGCCGAGGCCGCAGCCGCCGGCCGGCGGCATGCCGTACTGCAGCGCCCGCACGTAGTCATGGTCAGGGACCTGGGCCTCGGCGTCACCGTGCTCGCGCGCCGCGACCTGCTGGCGGAAGCGCTCGGCCTGCGCGTCCGGGTCGTTGAGCTCGCTGAAGCCGTTCGCGATCTCCATTCCACCGGCGTAGAGCTCGAAGCGCTCGGTGAAGCGCGGGTCGCCCTTTAGCTGCTTGGCGAGCGGCGAGACCTCGACCGGATATTCGAGGATGAACGTAGGTTGCACGAGGTACGGTTCGACCAGGTGGTCGAACAGCGCCATCAGCAGATGGCCGTAGCCGCCGCCGGGAGGCTTGGGCAGCAGGCGCTTCGCCAGCTCTTCGGCGAGCGCCGCCGCGTCCTCGAGCCGCGCCGGGTCGACGCCGCCGAGTTGGGTCAGAGCCTCGCGAACGCGGTAGCGTGGCCACGGGACGGCAAAGTCGATCTTGGAGCCGCCGAAAGCGGCAGGAGGCTCGTCGGCCAGCGACTCCGATGTTCCCAGCGTCTCCGCCGTCTTCGCTGTCTTGAGCAGCGGCTGCACCTGCTTGGCGACGGTACTGACCATCTCCTCGGTCCAACGCATCATCTCGCTGAAATCGGCATAGGCGGCGTAGAACTCGAGCATGGTGAACTCGGGATTGTGGCGGGTCGAGATGCCCTCGTTGCGGAAATTGCGGTTGATCTCGTAGACCCGCGGGATGCCGCCGACAAGCAGGCGCTTGAGGTAGAGCTCGGGCGCAATGCGCAGGTACAGGTCGAGGTTCAAGGCATTGTGGTGTGTTTCGAACGGCCGCGCCGCTGCACCACTGGGGACCAACTGCAACATCGGCGTCTCGACCTCGAGGAAGTCGAGATTCTTGAGGAACTCGCGGATGCCCGCCACCAGCGCCGCCCGCACCTCGAATACCCGCCGCGACTCCGGATTGGTGGCGAGGTCCAGGTAGCGCTGGCGGTAGCGGGCCTCGACGTCGGCCAGACCGTGCCACTTCTCGGGCAGCGGGCGCAGCGCCTTGGCGAGCAGGGTCAGGTCGTCGACGCGCAGCGTTAGCTCGCCTTTGCGGGTACGCATCAGGAGGCCGGCGGCACCGACCAGGTCGCCCAGGTCCAGGTTTTCGAGCACCAGCCTGGCGGCGTCGGGCAGGTGGTCCTTGCGCACCAGCAGCTGCAACTTGGCGCGGCCGTCGTGCAGGTCCAGGAAGGTGGTCTTGCCGTGCTCGCGGATCGCCCGCACCCGCCCCGGCACCTGCAACCGGACGGCCTCGGCGTCGAGCTCCTCGGCGGTGCGGTCGCCATAGTGCGAGCAGACCTCGGCCGGCTGCAGCTTCCAGTCGAAGCGATGGGGATAGACCGGAACCCCAGCCGCGGCTAGGCGCTCGCGCTTGGCGCGGCGGTTCTGGATCTGTTCGTCAAGCTCAGACATACGCCTCCGGGTGGCAGACTCCGGCAGGGAAGGGAGGCCCGGCCCCGTCCACCCTTCTACGGTCATCATCTCGTCCGGGAATCGGGCTCTCGGGAAAGCTCCTACTGCCCGGGCGAGGGCACACGATAGCTCATCGCCGGGCTGATAGCATCCCGGGGCACATGCTCGCGAGCGCCGACCAGCTGGCGGAATCGTTGAAGACGGCGGTCGAGGCCTGGGACGGCCTGGGCTGGGCGCGGCCGCAGGTGGCGCTGATCTCCGGGTCCGGCCTGGGCGTCGATCTCGGGGAGCCGGAGCGCGGGCCGATCGACCTGTCGTACTTCCTACCGTTCGCGGCCCACCCGCTGGCCGGCCATCCCCACCAGGTGGAGCTGCTGCGGCCGCTGCCCGAGCGCCGCGTGGTGTATTGCCGCGGGCGCCTGCATGCCTACCAGGGCTACGACGCGCAGCAGACGGTCTTTCCGGTGCGCCTGGCCGCCCAGCTCGGAGCGCGCGTGCTGATCCTGACCAACGCCAGCGGCGCGCTGCAGGCCGCGCGGCGCCCGGGCGAGCTGCTGCTGATCCGCGATCACCTCAACCTGACCGGCGAGAACCCGCTGCGCGGCCAGCTGCCGCCAGAGTGGGGGCCGCGCTTCCCCGACCTCTCGGCCGCCTACGACCCGCGCCTCGCCGGCCTGGCCCGCCGGGTGGCCGGCGAGCTGGGGCTGGCGCTCGGCGACGCCGTCTACGCCGGCGTGCTCGGACCGAGCTACGAGACGCCGGCCGAGGTGCGGATGCTGCGCGCCCTGGGCGGCGACCTGGTCGGGATGTCCACCGTGCTCGAGGTCATCGCCGCCCGCCAGATGGGCGTCGCCTGCCTCGCCCTGTCGCTGGTGGCCAACCCGGCCGCCGGCATCGCGGCGGACGTTGGGGACGTTGCGGACGTTGCCGCGGCCCAGGCCGCCGGCGCCACCGCCACAGCACCCGCCGATCGCCTGGCGCAACCCGGCGGGCGCGCCTTGACCCACGACGACGTGCTCGCCGCCGCCGCGGCCGGCGCGGCGGACCTGCGCCGGCTGCTGGGCGCCCTGCTGGCGAGCCCGGACCTGCTCGGCGACTGACATCAGGAGCCTCAGGAGCACCCGGGGCTTTTCGCAGCCTCCGGCGCTCAGCCGCCGTAGCCGGCGGTGAGGCGGTCGCGGACCATCCAGATCTCGGGGAAGAAGCGCATGCCGAGGGTCGAGGCCAGGTATTTGGCGCCGGACGAGCCGCCGGTGCCGGCGCGCGAGCCGATCATCCGCTCGACCATCTTGACATGATGGAAGCGCCAGATCCCGAAGCTCTCGTCGAGCTGCAGCAGGTGCTCGGCGAGGCGGAAATGCGGGTAATGCCGGCCGGACTCCTGGTACAGCTGCACCAGGGCATCGACAACGCCGTCGTCGGCCTGGTGCGGCTGGCTGGCGTCGCGATCCAGCACCGCCGCCGGGATGGGCAGGCCGCTGCGCGCCAGGTGGCGCAAAAAGTGATCGTAAAGGGTGGGCTGCAGCAGCGCCTCGGCCAGCTCGCGGCGCGACTCCTCGTCCTCGCCCACCCGATCGATCAGGCGCGGGTTCTTGGCGCCGCACAGGAACTCGAGCTTGCGGAACTGCACCGACTGGAAGCCGCTCGCCGGACGCAGGTGATCGCGGAACTTGGCGAAATCCACGGCGAACATGGTCTCGAGCAGCGGGATCTGCTCGATCAGCAGATGCAGGATGGCGTGCACGCGGTCGAACAGCTGGCCGGCGCGCAGCGGCTGGTCGCGGTCCAGCCAATCGCACACCGCGGCGATCTCGTGCAGCAGCTGCTTGAACCACAGCTCGTAGACCTGGTGGCTGACGATGAACAGCAGCTCGTCGTGATGCGCGGGCTGCGACAGCTCGCGCTGCAGCGACAGCAGCTCCGGCACGTGCAGATAGCTGCCGTAGGTGAGGCGGTGGGAGGGGTCGGCGGCAGTGGTCATTCTGTTATCCTAACGCCATGGCAGTCCATTCCAGACCTCGGCTGAGCCCGGAAGAATATCTTGCCCTCGAGCGGGCGGCGGAGACCAAGAGCGACTACCTCGACGGCGAGATGATCGCGATGACGGGCGCCAGCCTGCGCCACAGCTCCATCGTGACCAATCTCGTGCTGGCACTCGGCAACCAACTCAAGGGCGGATCATGCCGGGTCCACTCGAGCGACCTGAGGGTCCTGGTTTCGGTGACTGGCCTGTATACCTACCCGGACATCGTCGTGGTTTGTGGCGAGCCGGTCTTGACGGATAAACACTTCGACACGCTGATCAACCCATCGGTGCTGATCGAAGTGCTCTCGCCCAGTACTGCGGCCTACGACCGCGGTACCAAGCTAGAGCACTATCGCCGGTTGGAATCACTGCGCGAGTGCCTGTTCGTATCGCAGGATCGACCGATAGTCGAACAGTACACTCGGCAAGAGGATCGTAAGAGTTGGCTGCTTACCGAGGTAACAGAGCCGACAGCCTCGATAGCTCTGCCCTCGATCGGGTGCCAGGTGGCAATGGCTGAAATCTACGTTGGCAGCTAAGCGATCGTGCCGCCGGGGTTGCGCTTGAGCAGCGGCTTGTAGGCCAGCAGCCAGAGGCCTGAATAGTCGCGCATCAGCCGCATGCGCAGCAGCTGCAGCTGGCGGCCTTCGGTGACGCTGCCGGACAGCACCGCCTCGTCGAGCACGTGGTGGAAGCGCCACAGGTAGGCGTCGGCAGTGCGCGCCGTCCAGCGGGCGCGCGCGAAGACGATCGAGTCACCGGTCACCGAGGTCTCGTCCAGGATGCCGGAGATCTCCTGCGCCTCCTCGTTGATCCGCATGCGCAGGGCGGCGCCTTCGAGCAGGAACTGCTCGAGCTCGCGGTCGCAGTTGGCGCGGCTGTGCAGCCGGCGGTAGGCGATGACCTCGCGCGGCTCGATGCGCAGCGGGAAGACGTCCTGCAGCACCACCACCCGCTCCGGCGCCAGCTCGGTATCGACCTCGCGCAGAGCGTCCACCAGCTTGCGGTAGAACTCCCCGAGCAGGTCCTCCTGCGCGGCGAGCGGCGACTCCGGGGGCGACGCCCCCACCGCCGACAGGTAGCCGTCGTCGTCCGCGAGCGGCGCCCGCCGGTAGTCCGAACCGGTGTAGCTGGCGGCGCCGGCGTAAGCGCTCGCGCCGGTGGCGGTGTAGCCGGCCGAGCCGGAGCCCGCGCCGGCCGGACCGGCGGCGCCGGGCGACGACTCTCCCTCGCCGGCGAGCATGGCGCCGCCGCGCCCGCCGGCGGCGGCGAGGCGGGGCATCAGCTCGCGGACCCGGCCGCGGATCATCGCCAGGTCCTCGAGCTTCAGCTCCTGGCTCTGCAGCTGCGCCTCGAAGCGCTCGATCTCCTGGCGGAACTGGATCAGCTCCTGGTCCAGCTCGCGGTCCACCGGCACCTCGCGCTCGAGCTCGAAGACGCGCTGGTACTCGGCGACGATCCGCCGCTCCTCCTTGCCATAGAGGTTCTGGATGCGGCTCTTGAGCACCAGGTTGGTCTCCTGGATGGCGAGCAGCAGGGCGGGCTCGAACAGCAGGTTGCCCAGCTCATGCTTGAGCCGGCGGTAACGCGGGATCAGGTTGGTCTCGCTCAGCCGGTCGAGCGTCTCGATCTCGTTGACCTCCTGGCGGATGCTCTCGATCTCGCGGCGCTTGTCGCCGACGAAGGCGGACTCCGGCAGCGGCACCCCGAGCATCGCCCACAGGCCGTGGAAGATCTCGCCCAGCCGCCGGTGGTCGCGCAGCCGCGGCTCGCCGGTGCGGTCGTCCTCCTCCTCGCTCAGGCGAGCGAGCAGGAAATCGACCTTGTCGAGGCGCTCGGTCGGCCAGATCTCGCCCTGCTGGGCATACAGGTAGAACTTGACCAGCTGGGTGATGATCTTCTCGTCGTAGGTCTTGACCCGGCGGAAGAACTGGCGCAGGTAGTACGGGGCGATCCTGGTATCCTGCTCGTCGAGGTCCGCGATCAGCTCCCCGAGCCGGTGGTCGATACCCTCGAGCCTGACCTGGAGGGGATCGCTCTCCGCCGTGTTGAGGTTCTGCGAGATCTCCTTGAGCTCGGCGTAGAGGTTCTGGAAATCGAGCGAGTGAGCGTCGTCGATCTTGGCCTGGTTGCCCTTGCCAAGGCTCTGCAGGAACTGATGAAAGGTCCAGGCGGCGCGGAAGCGATGCGAGGTGTCGGCGTAGCGCCGATGTAGAGCGCCGAGCTCCTGAACTGTGGCCATGGCAGCTTCGAATTACGCCCTTCGGCTCCGAGGTTCGGCCGAGGATATCATGCAATGATGCGGCGGCAACGACGGCAGGCGAGAGGCGCTCTCGGAGGCGGGGCATGTCGCGCAGCGGAACCGCGGCTCACCCGCGGGGCATGCACTCCATGCGGGTGCTGATCCCGGCGGCGGAGCTGTCGCGCCGGGTGGCCGAGCTGGCCGCGCGGATCGACGCCGACTACCGGCGGACGGGCGGGGCGGCGAGTGATTCGGGAACCGCCGCGAGCGGCGCGGGAAGGGCCGCGAGCGGTGCGGGAAGCGCCGCGACCGGCGCGGGAAGTGCCACCAGCGGTGGCCGCCGGCGGCCGGCGGACGATCCGCTGATCGCGGTGGGCGTGCTCAAGGGCTCGGTCTTCTTCCTCGCCGATCTCCTCAAGCGCCTGCGGGTGCCGGTGGCCGTGGACTTCCTGCAGACCGCGAGCTACGGCGAGGGCGGCACCAACCGCGGCGAGCTGCGCATCCGCAAGGACCTGGACCTGCCGATCCGCGGCCGGGACGTGCTGCTGGTCGAGGACATCGTCGACACCGGTTACACGGTGGCCACCATCCTCGATCTGCTGCGCCACCGCGGCGCGCGCAGCGTGCGGCTGTGCGCGCTGCTCGACAAGGCGGCGGCGCGCCAGGTCGAGGTGCCGATCGACTACCGTGGCTTCGCGATCGAGAACCTCTTCGTGGTCGGCTATGGCCTGGACCACGCCGAGCGCTACCGCAACCTCCCGCACATCGCGGTGTGGCAGCCCGACGGCGCGCCGCCCGCCCTCGAAAGGAGCGTCTCAGGCATGCAATTCCACCACACCGACCAGGCCCCGGCCGCGATCGGCCCCTATTCCCAGGCGGTTTCCGTCGACGGCTGGCTGTACACCTCCGGCCAGGTGGGCCTCGACCCGGCCACCGGCGAGCTCGTCCCCGGCGGTTTCGAGGCCCAGGCCCGGCGGGCGCTCGAGAATCTCCGCCAGGTGCTGGCCACCGCCGGCTGCGGCTTTTCCGACGTGGTCAAGGCGACGGTCTACGTCGTCGACCTCGCCGACTTCCCCCGCCTCAACGCGCTGTATGGTGAAGCCATGGGCGACCACCGGCCGGCGCGCTCGACCGTCCAGGCGGCCGCCCTGCCCCGCGGCGCGCTGGTGGAGATCGACCTGGTCGCGCGGCTGCCCCGCGCCGGCGGGCACGGCTAGACGAGACTTCCCAGAAGAGTGGGGGTGAGGGGGCGCCCCCTTCCCCCCGGCCCGGCGGCTTCACTCAAGGCGCCAGCGCCTGCCGCAACCGGACGATGGCCTGGTCGATCCGCGGGCGGCCGGCGTCGCGGTGCGTCACCATGCGCACCTGGTCGCGGCTCACCGAGGTGGCGAGCACGCCGACGGCGCGCAACCGGGCCACCACGGCGGCGGCCGGCTCCGCCGCCGGGTCGGCCGGAGTGCCAGGATCGCCCGGCGGCAGCCTGGCGGCCAGCTCCGGGCTGACCCGGAAGACGACGATGTTGGTGCGCACCCCGACGGCGTCGATCTCGACGTCCGGCAGGGAAGCGACCGTTGCCGCCAGCAGCGCGGCATGAGCGTGATCGGCGGCCAGGTGGGCCGGCCCCCGGCGCAGCGCCACCAAGCCCGCCGCCGCCAGCACCCCCGCCTGGCGCATGCCGCCGCCGAACATCTTGCGCACCCGGCGCCCCTCGCGTATCAGGTCGCGGCTGCCGCAGAGCAGGGAGCCGACCGGCGCCCCGAGGCCCTTCGACAGGCAGAACATGGTCGAGTTGAAGCCGGCGGCGAGGGCCGCCGCGGTGGTGCCGAGCGCCACCGCGGCGTTGAAGATGCGGGCGCCGTCGAGGTGCGCCGGCAGCCCGTGCCGGCGGGCCACGGCGAGCAGCGCCTCGAGGTGCGGGCGGCCGTAGACACTGCCGCCGGCGAGGTTATGAGTGTTCTCCACCGCCAGCAGGCAGGTGCGCACCCGGTAGCCGGCGCCCGAGCAGACGGCGGCCTCGACCGCCGCCGGGTCGAGCAGCCCCTGCGGCGAATCGATCGCCCGCGGCAGCAGCCCCGAGAGCGCCGACATGGCGCCCATCTCCAGCAGCACCATGTGGCTGCGGGCGTCGCAGATAACCTCCTGCCCGGGCGTGCCGAGGAGGCGCAGGGCGATCTGGTTGCCCATGGTGCCCGAGGGGACGAAGAGCGCCGCCTCGTGCCCCACCGCCGCCGCCGCCGCGGCTTCCAGCGCCGCCACCGTGGGGTCCTCGCCATAGACGTCGTCGCCCACCTCGGCGGTCGCCATCGCCCGCCGCATCTCGTCGTCGGGCCGGGTCACGGTGTCCGACCGCAGGTCGATCGGCAGGTCGTGCAGCGAGTCCATCGCGTCGCTCATCGCTGTCGTGTCTCCCAGGTTTCGACGCGCCGCCGGGCCCGGGTGCGAGAGGCGGTCCGGGCACCGCTCGCGGCATCGGTCACGGCGCCAGGTACGCGGCCATGAGCTCGGCGAGCAGCGCCGGCTCGCCGCCGCCCGCCGCCTCGGCCACGGCGCCTTGGGCGAGGGGATCGAGCGCGGTCACCACCGCCAGGTTGCCCTCGCGGCACAGCGCGGCAACATCGTAGACGGTGCCGTCCAGCCAGCGGGCGGCCCGGAACAGCGCCTGCGCCTGTTCGACCGGCCGCCCCAGCCGCAGCCAGAGCTCTCCGGCGAGGGCCAGCAGCCCCGCGAGGCGGCGGTTCTCGGCCCGCGGCAGCGGCGGGCGCGGCAGCGGTCGCGGCAGGAAGGGCGCCAGGCCATGGCGGTGCGCGACCCGCGCCAGCTCCCGCTCGCTCGACGGCTCGTGCTGCTGGCGGTGGAACAGGGCCTCGAAGGCATTCCCTTCCCCCGCACCCACCAGCCCCTGCGCCAGCCGGCGCCGGTCGCCGGGCCCCAGCGCCGGCACCAGCGTCTGCAGCACCGCGAAACCCGCGCCGGCCAGCCGGGCGCAGGAGCGCTCCCAGCGTTGCGGGTCGTCGGTGATCCCCGGCACCAGCGGCCAAACCGCGACGGCGCCACCGGCACTGCCCACCGGGTCGGCGCCCGAGGCTCCGCCCGTCGTCCCGCCCTCGCTGCCGGTCTCGGCCTCCGCGGCGGCGGCGCCGCCGCCGTCGCCGCGACCCGTGGCGGCGGCGATCGGCGCCCGCGGCGCCCCCAGCCATGCCGCCGGCAGCTCGCCGCCGCCGTCGAGAAGGTCTGCCAGGAGGTCGATCACCACCACCGCGCCACCGCCGGGCGGCAATCCGCTTTCGTCCCCGGGCAGCAGCTGCAGCAGGACCGGCGCGCCACCGGCCAGCGCACGCGCCGCCAGCCCGTCGCGCCAACCAGCCAGCCGCGCCGGGACCGGCGGCAGGTAGAGCACGTCGTCAGGCGGCGACCCCGGCAGTCCCGCGTCACCGGCCGGTTCTCGGCCGCTGTTCCTGCCCAGGCGGCCGGCGGCGAGGTCGAGCCACGGGCGTTCCGGCCCCAGCCAGACCCTGGGCGCATGGCGGATCCACAGGTGGCCGGGTTCGGGGAGCCGCGCCGCAAGCCGCGGCAGGCCGGCGTCGCCGTCGCCGGCCGGCGGTAGCCCGGCGAAAGCGGCGGTCACCGGGAAGGGCCTGCGCCCGCTGGCGCGCCAGGAGCGGCAGCCGGCGTCAGGCCGCGGGCGGCGAGCATGCGGTGCACGTACTTGGCCAGCACGTCCACCTCGAGGTTCACGGCATCGCCCGGGAGCAGCCCGCCCAGGGTGGTCACCGCCAAGGTGTGCGGCAGCAAGGCCACCTCGAAGGCGTCCGGCGCCAGCGCGGCGACCGTCAGGCTGACCCCGTCCACGCAGACCGACCCCTTCTCCACCAGGAATGGCGCCAGCGGCGCCGGCAGCGAGAACGCCAGCACCCGGTGCTCTGCAAGATCCCGCCGCGCCACCACCGCGGCCGTGCCGTCGACGTGCCCCTGCACCAGATGACCGCCCAGCGGCTCGCCCGCCCGCAGCGCCGGCTCGAGGTTCACCGCCGCACCACCCCGCAGCCCGCCAAGCGTGGTGCGCGCCAGCGTCTCGGGCGCCAGCTCGACGACCACCGCCATCGCCGGGCGCGCGGCCGGCGCCCGCTCCCCGCCGCTCCCGGGCGTCGCCGCCGACTCCGGCCCCACCTCGCTTACCTCGATCACCGTCAGGCAAACCCCGGAGACCGCCAGGCTGGCGCCGGCACTGAGTCCCGCGGCCAGCTCCCGGGTCAAGCCGACCTCCAGCCGCACTCCTCCCTGCCCCGACGCTCGCGGATCGCCGAGGATCTGGCCGCGCTCCTGTATCAGTCCGGTGAACATGGTCTAGGCCGCGCCGGCTCCGCGCGGATAGGCGGTGAATGTACCCAGATTCGCCGGACACGTCCACCGCGGCCGGGGGGCCAGGCAGCGCTGGTGGTGTGCTGACGCCGCCGATGTCGCGGACGTGCAGGCGTGTAGGCGTGCCGGCGTGTAGGCGTGCCGGCGTTCGCGACGGGTGCCCTGCCGCCCCCAGGTCCGCCCGCTCTCGACCGCCGGCGCCGCGATTGCTGTTGCTCAATGCGGCAGGTGCGCCAGCAGCTGCTCGAGGCACCCCTGCCGCAGCGCCTCGACGACGACGTCGCCACCGCGCCGCCTCACCTCGAGATGGTCCAGACGCGCGGCGTCCGCGAGCGCGGCGGCGCCGGCGCCGCCGAGCGGGCCGGGAGCCTGGCGGCCGCCGATCAACAGCGGGGCGCAGTCCACCGCCACCCGGTCGAAGAGGCCGCTGGCCGCGAAGCTCGCCAGCACCTCGGCGCCGCCCTCGACCAGGACGCTGCGCACGCCGCGCGCGAAGAGGTCCGCCAGCACGGCCGCGGGCTCGACCGCCGGCAGCGCCACCACCTCGGGCACCGCCATCACCTCGGGCACCGCCAGGCTGGACTCCCCCGACAGACCTTCGGGCCGCGCGCCGGTGCGGCTGGCGGTATAGATCAGCAACGGCCCGGCGACCGTGAACAGCCGCCGCGGCGCGCCCGCCGGGGCCGCCGCCGCCCACGCCCCGAGCCGCCGGCGCCGGTCCAGGACCACCCGCAGGCCGGGGCGCCCCGCCAGGCCCAGCCGCCGGTCGAGGCGCGGGTCGTCCGCCAGCACCGTGCCGCTGCCGACCAGGGTCGCGTCGTGCTCCTCGCGCAACGCCAGCGCCCAGCGCCGCCCGCGCGGCGACGAGATCCACTGGCTCTCGCCGGCGGCGGTGGCGATCCGCCCGTCGAGGCTCATCGCCCACTTGAGGGTCACCTGCGGCCGCCGCTCGACCGCCGCGACCAGGAAGCGCAGGTTGAGCCGCGCCGCCGCCGCGGCCAGCGGGCCGATCACCACCTCGATGCCGGCGTCGCGCAGCCGCGCGAAGCCGCGGCCGGCGACGCGGGGGTCGGGATCGCCGTGGCAGGCCACCACCCTCGCGATGCCCGCCGCCACCACCGCGTCGGCGCAGGGCGGCGTGCGGCCTTGGTGGGCGCAGGGCTCGAGCGTGACGTAGAGCGTCGCCCCGCGCGCCCGGGGACCGGCGGCGGCCAGCGCCTCGACCTCGGCATGGGAGCCGCCGGCCTGCCGGTGCCAGCCGCTCCCCACCACCTCACCCCCCGCCACCACCAGCGCCCCGACCATCGGGTTCGGCGCGGCGCGGTAGCGGCCGCGGGCCGCCAGACGCAGCGCGCGCCGCAGCGCTTCAGCCGAGGAGAGCAGCGGCGAACTCCCGGGGCCGGAACTCCACCAGGTCGTCGGCCGTCTCGCCGACGCCCAGGTAGAGCACCGGCAGGCCCAGCTCGCGGGCGATCGCCACCGCCATCCCCCCCTTGGCGGTGCCGTCGAGCTTGGCGAGCAGCACGCCGTCGACCGGCACCACCTGGCTGAAGGTCCGTGCCTGCGCCAGCGCGTTCTGGCCGGTGGTCGCATCCAGCACCAGCAGCGTCCGCCGCTGCCAGCCGGCAGCCTCGCGATCGATCACCCGGCGCACCTTGCCCAGCTCGGCCATCAGGTGCTCCTTGGTGTGCAACCGGCCGGCGGTGTCGATCAGCAGCTCGTCGATGCGGCGCGCCCGCCCGGCCTGGATGGCGTCGAACGCTACCGCCGCGGGATCGGCGCCGAACGGTTGGCGGATGACCTCGACCCCCAGCCGCTCGCCCCACAGCGCCAGCTGCTCGATGGCGGCGGCGCGGAAGGTGTCGCCGGCCGCGAGCATGACCCGCCGGCCCTGGCGCTGCGCCAGCCTGGCGAGCTTGGCGATCGAGGTCGTCTTGCCGGCGCCGTTGACCCCCACCACCAGGGTGAGCCGCGGCGCGCCTGCCCCGGCGGCCCCTCCCGGCCGCGGCACCGGCGGCCGCCTCCCCGCCGGCAGCTCCTCGAGCAGGCCGGCCACCTCGTCGGCCAGCAGCTTGCGCAGTCGCGCCGGGCTCAGCGCCTGGTCGCGGGTGGCGTTGCGCTTGACCCGCTCCACCAGGGCGAGCGAGGTGTCCACCCCGAGGTCCGACGAGATCAGGATCTCCTCGAGGTACTCGAGCGTCGTTTCGTCCAGACTCACCCGCCCCGCGAAGGCGGCGCTCATCTTGTCGAGCAGCTCGGTGTGGGTCATGGTCAGCCCGCGCCGCAGCTGCCGCCAGAAGCCGCTCGGTTCGGGCTCCTCGGGCAGCCGCGCCTCCGGGGCGAGCTCCAGCAGGTCGTGCCTGGCCTCGTCGTCGCGCTTCATCCGTGCGACCCCGAGGGCTCGGGAGAGGCCGTGAACAGCCCGCGCTCGAGCTGCCGCACGGCCTCTTCGAGGGTGGCGCGGGAGCGCGCCACCAGCGCCGGCTGGCGCTGCACCATCGCCAGGTAGTAGCCGTCGGGCAACGGCACCGCGTAGACGTGGGCGGCGCTCTTCTCGATGTGCACCAGCAGCGGCGAGCCCAGGTTGTTGGCGGCCAGCATCCGCTGCAGCTGCCGCAGGTAGATGCCGAGATAGGCGCCCAGCACCCGCATCTCGTAGAGGCCGAGGCCGGAGCACGCCAGGTCCACGGTCTCGCCGGTGCCGTCCAGGAACAGCACGCCGAGGCAATCCTCGTTGTTGGCCAGCAGGTTCGCCAGTACGTATTGATACATGCTCAGGGCTCCGCGGCTCAGCGGCGGGCGGCGCGCGCCTCGATCTCCGGCAGCGCGCCGCGCCCCTCGCGCGGCGCCGACGGCCGCAGCTCGCCCGCCTGCACGGCGCGCAGGAAGGCGGTCACCACCTTGGCGTCGAAGCGGCTGCCGGTCAGCCTGGTGATGGTCTCGACGGCGAACTGCAGGTTGGCGGCCGTCTGATACGGCCGGTTGGTGGTGATGGCGTCGAAGGTGTCGGCCACCGCCACGATGCGCGCGAACAGCGGGATCTGCTCGCCGCGCAGGCCGTCGGGATAGCCGCGCCCGTTCCAGGCCTCGTGGTGCCAGCGGACGGCCGGTATCATCTCCCGCAGCTGCTCGATCGGCTGCAGGATCTCGGCGCCGACCACGGTGTGCAGCTTCATCTGCTGGTACTCCGCGGCCGTCAGCTCGGTCTCCTTGCGCAGGATGGTGTCCTCGACGCCGATCTTGCCGACGTCGTGCAGCAGCGCCCCGATCCACACCTGGTGCTGCAGCTCCTCGGAGAGCAGCAGGTGGCGCGCGATCACCCGGCTGACCGCCGCCACCCGCTCGGAATGGCCGCGGGTGTAGGGGTCCTTGGCGTCGATGGCCGCCGCGAAGGCCCGCAACGAGCCGATGAACAGATCGCGGTTGGCCTGCGCCGCCTCGCGCAGCTGCTGCACGTACCCCTGCAGATGGCCGCTCATGCGGTTGAAGTCCTCGGCAAGGTCGGCCAGCTCGAAGGAGAGTCCCCTCATCTCGACGCGCCCGCCGAAGCTGCCGGCGGCGATCTCGTGGGTGGTCGCGGTCAGGCGCTGGATGGGGCGGCCGACCCAGCGCGCCGCGAGGAAGGCGAAGCACGCCGACAGCGCCATCAGCGGCAGCGTCGCCAGCACCGTGCGCAACACCATCTGGTCGATCACCGCGTAGGCCGACGACAGCGGCCGCTGCACCACCACCCCCCAGCTGGTCTCGTGGATGGCGCTGACCTGCGCCAGCACCTCCTGCCGGCCGCCCGGCGACACCAACTCGTACTGGCGGATGAGGCTCATCGGCCGCTTGACGAACAGCTTCACCAGCTCGGAGCCCATCAGCGCCTGCGCCATCGCGGGGTCGGAGTCGGTCCACAGGATCTTGCCGCCGCGGTCGAGCAGGAAGACGCCCACCGACCGGCGCGCCTCGCCCTGCGACACCGTCCGCAGCGGCTTGAAGTCGAGCAGCGCCACGGCGACCAGCCGCGCCTGCCCATCGGCGGCTCCCGGGGCAGCCGCGGGCGCATGGTCGGTGCCGCCCGCGGGCAGGGTGCCGGTCGCGGGCAGGGTGCCGGTCGCGGCCGGCACCGCCAGCGCCAGCTTGGGCACCTCGTGCGGCCCGAGGTTGATCAGCCGGTAGGCGGGGGCGCGAGTGGCGCGGGCCTGCTCGAACACCGCGTCCATCGCCACCTCGGCGCCGGCCGGCAGCTGGCCGGGGCCGCGCCGCGGGCCCTCGCCCTGGAGGTCGAGCACGTAGAGCGCTCGCAGGTCGGCGCTGCCGGCGACGAAGTTCTCCAGGTAGCCGGCCACCCAGGGCTCGTGCAGGCGCGCCCCGATGTCGGCGCTGCCGGGCGCCAGCAGCAGGCCGGCGCCGAGCTGGGCGAGCTGGCGCCGCTGGGTCGCCAGGTAGGTGTCGATCTCGCGCGACAGGGCCACGGCGCGCCGGGTCAGGTAGTCGCGCTCGGCGTCCTCCAGCACCTCCTTGGCCTTGGGGATCAACAGGGCGCTGCTCAGCAGCAGGGGCACGCCGCTCGACAGCAGGACCAGGATCAGCAAGACGTGGCGCAGCTTGATGCGGCGCAGGAGCTTGCGGCTGGCGGTCATGGAGGTGGCGAAAGAAGAGGGATTATATCGCACGCCTCCGGGGGCGCCTTCGCGGGTTCCCCTGCTGCCGGGCCGGGAGGCCAGGGTATCCCGCGGGCGGGCTGCTCGCGCGGCGCTACTCCATCGCCAGCGGCTGGCGCAGGAAGGCTGCCAGCTCGGCGGTGACCTCGTCCCAGCCGATGCCCTCGACCATGGCGCCGCGGCCCGGCGCTGCCGGCAGCACCCAGACCAGGCCGCGCTCGCTGGCTTTCTTGTCTCGCGCCATGCGCGCCGCCAGGTCCGGCGGCTCGAGCGGCGGCAGCGGCGGCAGCTCGAGCCTGCCGAGCAGCGCCGCCACCCGCGCCGCGTCCCTGGCCGGCAGCCCGCGCCGCCGCGCCAGGCGCAGCGCGAACAGCATGCCGTAGGCCACCGCCTCGCCGTGGCGCAGCCCCTGGTAACCGGTGGCCGACTCGATGGCGTGCCCGAGGGTGTGGCCGAAGTTTAGCAGGCGCCGGTCGCCGCGCTCGTCGGGATCGCGCTCGACGACCGCGATCTTGAGCGCGGCGGCGGCGGCCACCACCGGCGCCAGCGCGGCAGCCCTGCCGGCCAGCAGCGGCCCCAGCCCGGTCTCGATCCGGTCGAGCAGCGCCGGATCGAGCAGCGCCGCCATCTTGATCGCCTCGACCAGGCCGGAGCGCAGCTCGGCCCGCGGCAGGGTCGACAGCAGCGCCGTGTCGCAGACCACCCAGTCCGGATGCAGGAACAGGCCGACGGTGTTCTTGCCGCCGGGCAGATCCACCGCGGTCTTGCCGCCGATCGCCGCGTCCACCTGCGCCAGCAGCGTGGTCGGCAGCTGCGCGAAACCGATGCCGCGCAGGAAGCAGCCGGCGGCGAATCCCGCCAGGTCGCCGACGCTGCCGCCGCCGAAGGCCACCAGGCGGCTGTCGCGCTTGCCGCCGGCCAGCAGCATGTCGTTCCACAGGCGCTCGGCGACCGCCAGCGACTTGGCCTCCTCGCCCTCGGGCACCGGCAGCAGGTGCAGGCTCGCCGCCGCGGCGCGCAACGGCGCCAGCCGCTGGCCGTGCAGCGCCAGCACCCGCGGCGTGCTGACCACGAACAGGGTGCGGCCGGCGGCCCACCGCGCCAGCTCGGCGCGCGCCGCGGCCAGGGCCCCGCTTCCCGCCCAGATCGCGGTCTCGCCACCGGGGTGGCGCAGGCGCAGCCGCTCCACCCGTTCCCGCTCCAGCTCAGTCACCGCGCGCGACGGCGATCCCCAGCTCGCGCAGCTGCCGCTCGTCGACCGGCGACGGCGCGCTGGTCATCAGGTCGGCGGCCGACGCGGTCTTCGGGAAGGCGATGACGTCGCGGATCGACGGCGCTCCCGCCAGCACCATCACGATTCGGTCCAAGCCCAGGGCGATGCCGCCGTGCGGCGGCGCGCCGTAGCGCAGCGCTTCGAGAAAGAAGCCGAAGCGCGCCTTGGCCTCCGCCGGCCCGATGCCGAGCAGCTGGAAGAGCCGCGCCTGCATCTCGGGGTCGTGGACGCGGATCGAGCCGCCGCCCAGCTCCATGCCGTTGTGCACCACGTCGTAGGCGCGGGCACGCACCGATCCCGGTTCGGCGTCGAGGCGGTCGAGGTCGCGGGGATCCGGGCTGGTGAAGGGGTGATGCATGGCGTTCCAGCGGCCGGCCTCGGGGCTCCACTCGACGAGCGGGAACTCGGTGACCCAGAGGAAGGCGTGACGGCCGGCGGGGATCAGGCCGTAGCGCCGCGCCAGCTCCTGGCGCAGCGCCCCGAGCGCCGCCGCGGTGGTGGCCGGCGGGCCGGCGACGAGGACCGCCAGACCGCCGTCCTCCAACCCCAGCTTCGCGGCCAGCGCCGCGGTCTCGCCGGGCGTCAGCGCGCTCTTGACCTGGAAGCTGGTCTCGCCGCCCTTGCGGCGCACGGTCAGCACGCCGGCCGCGCCATGCTTGCGGGCGATCTCCGCCCAGCCCTCGACCTCCTTGCGGCTGGCCTCGGCGGCGCCGGCGGCGCCCGGCACGGCGAAGCCGCGCACCACGCCGCCCGCCGCGACCGCATCGCGGAAGCTGCGGAAGCCGCTGTGGCCAAGCTGGCCCGAGAGATCGAGGATCTCCAGCTCGTAGCGCAGGTCGGGGCGGTCGCTGCCGTAGCGCGCCATCGCCTCGGCGTGGGTCAGGCGCGGGAACGACGCCGGCGGCTCGATGCCGCCGAGCGGGAAGATGCGCGCGAACAGCCCCTCGATCAGCGCCATCACCTCGTCCTCGCCGGTGAACGAGAGCTCGAGGTCCACCTGCGTGAACTCGGGCTGGCGGTCGGCGCGCAGGTCCTCGTCGCGGAAGCAGCGGGCGATCTGCACGTAGCGCTCGATGCCGCCGACCATCAGCAGCTGCTTGAACAGCTGCGGCGACTGCGGCAGGGCGTAGAAGCTCCCCTTGTTGACCCGCGACGGCACCAGGTAGTCGCGGGCGCCCTCGGGGGTGGAGCGCGTCAGCACCGGCGTCTCGACGTCGACGAAGCGGTGCTCGTGGAAGTAGTTGCGCACCGCCAGGGTGACCTTATCGCGGAGCAGCAGGTTGTCCCGCAGCTCCTGCCGCCGCAAATCGACGTAGCGGTAGCGCAGGCGGGTCTCCTCGCTGGCCTCGGTCTTGCCGTCGAGCGCGAACGGCGGCGGCTCGGAGCGCGCCAGCACCGCGGCGCGCTCGGCGATCACCTCGACGGCGCCGGTCGGGAGATCGGGGTTCAGGTTCTCGGGCGCCCGCTCCACCACCTCGCCCGTCACCTCGACCACCCATTCGGCGCGCACCGCCGCCAGCGCCGCGCCCACCTCCGGCCGCGATTCCGGGCGCACCACCACCTGCACCAGGCCGCTGCGGTCGCGCAGGTCCAGGAACACCAGGCCGCCGTGGTCGCGGCGCCGATGCACCCATGCCTGCAGCAGCACCCGCTGTCCGAGGTCCCCCTTGCCGATCGTGCCCGCTCCGCGACGGTTCATCACTCCCCCTGGGCTGCACCGGCGAGAGCGGCCCGGTACTGCTCCTTGAGCACCACGTAACGGGCGCAGGTCTCGACGATGCGCAGCGCCTCGTCGGCGGTGAGCGCGCGCACCACCCGCGCCGGCGTCCCCAGCGCCAGATGCCCGGCGGTCACCCGATGCCCCGGCGTCACCACCGCGCCCGCGCCCACCTGCGCCCCCGCCTCCACCACCGCCCCGTCGAGCACCCGCGCGCCGATGCCGATCAGCGCCCCGTCCTCGACGGTGCAGCCGTGCAGCACCGCCTGGTGGCCGATCACCACGCCGGCGCCGATCACCAGCGGATGGGTGCGATGGGCGACGTGCAGCACCGCGCCGTCCTGCACGTTGCTGCGCGGGCCGATGCGGATCCAGTTGACGTCGCCTCGGGCCACGGTGTGGAACCAGAACGACGCGTCCTCGCCGACCGCGACGTCGCCCACCACCTGCGCATCGGGGGCCAGGAAGACGCGAGCGCCCAGGACGGGAAGCCGCCCCTCGTACGCGAGCACGGGCATCGGGACGGCTACCGAACCGGCAGCACCGAGAGGATCACGCTCTGATAGCCGGGCAGCAGGCGCTCGAACTCGGCGCGCGGGGCCGACGCCATGAAATCGACGCTGGACTGCCCGACCGGCATCTTGAGCACCAGCGTGCTGCGCGCCTGCTCGCCGCTGCCGCTGTCCATCCGCACCAGCACCCCGCGCACGCCGCCGATCTCCCGCACCTCCACCAACGGCGCCGACCAGCTGTCGTCGGCGGCGTCGCTCTTCTTGATGTTGGCCACCACCGCCTCGGGATCGAGCAGCGAGGCCGGGCTCACCCGCACGTAGATCATGCGGACGTCCCTCTCCGGCTCGCCGGCCGCGGCCGGCCCCAGGAACAGGCCCGGTACGGTCTTGGACGTCTGCACCTGCCAGCCGGCGGGCAGCTCGATGGTGTAGGGGAAGGGTTTGCCGTCGGGGCCCGGGAGATCGACCCGGCGGGGTTGGCCGGTTGCTGGCGCAGGGGGCGCAGCGGGCGCCGCAGGCGCCGCGGACGGGGCGGCGGGCGGCGAGCCGGCCGGTCCGGCGAGCGCCGCGGCGAGCAGCAGGATGGACGACGTGGCCAGCAGACGAACGGGCAGCATGATGCACCTCGCAACCAGGCAGAAAGCGGCGCACAGCATGGCATAAAATCGCGCGGCCTCCAATGTCCGCGGCGTCCGGACAGTTTTCGTTCTACTGTCCTCAGCCGATGCCAGCCGCCGCCATCGACGTGGTCATCCCGGCGCTCGACGAGGAGCGCTCGCTGCCGCTGGTGCTCGCCGCCCTGCCGCGCCCGCCGGTGCGGCGGGTGGTGGTGGCCGACAACGGCTCGTCCGACGGCACCGCGCGGGTCGCCGCCGCGGGCGGCGCGGTGGTGGTGGCGGCGAGCCGCCGCGGCTACGGCAGCGCCTGCCTGGCAGCCCTCGACCACCTGCGCCGCCACCAGCCGCCCGAGGTCGTGGTGTTCGTCGACGCCGACTTTTCCGACCACCCCGAGGAGCTGCCGCGGCTGGTCGCTCCGATCCTGGCCGGCGAGGCCGACCTGGTGATCGGATCCCGCATCCTGGGCCGGCGCGAGCCCGGAGCGCTGCTGCCACAGGCCCGGGCGGGCAACCTGATCGCCTGCGCCCTGATCCGCCTCCTCTACGGGCACCGCTACACCGACCTCGGCCCCTTCCGCGCGGCGCGCTGGCAGGCTCTCGAACGCCTCGGCATGTCCGACCCCGACTTCGGCTGGACCGCCGAGATGCAGGTCAAGGCGCTGCGCGCCGGACTGCGGGTCGCAGAGGTGCCGGTCTCCTACCGCCGCCGCGTCGGCGTCTCGAAGATCACCGGCACCGTCACCGGCACGCTGCGGGCGGGCCATAAGATCCTCTGGACGGTGCTGCGCCACGCGCTGGGGCGGTGGCAGCCGGCACCGGCCTTCGACAAGGCTCCCGCGGGACGGCCGGCGCCGGCGCCGGTCCCGGGCGAGCCGCCGGGAGAACCATGACCGAGGCCACCCGCTGCGTCACCGAGATCGAGGTGCGCTATGCCGAAACCGACCAGATGGGAGTCGTCCACCACGCCAACTACATCGTCTGGTTCGAGCTGGCGCGGACCCGCCTGTGCGCCCTGTCGGGCTTCCGCTACGTCGAGATCGAGCGCCTCGGCTACCTGCTGATGGTCACCGGCGTCGAGCTGCGCTACCGCCGTCCCGCCCGCTACGGCGACACGGTGCAGGTGACCTGCTGGGGCGAGCGCCTGGCCAGCCGCGGCATCCGCTTCGCCTACGAGGTGCGCCGCGGCGGCGACCTGCTGGCCACCGGCAACACCGAGCACATCTGGATCGAAAGCGCCAGCGGCCGCCCCTGCCGCATGCCGGAGCAGCTGCGGGCCCCATTCGAACGTTTGGCCGGTCTCGCGGGCGATGCATTATCATCGTAGTTCCATGAACGCCAAAAGCTTCCCCAAGGGCAGACCCTTGCATCCCCTCGCGCATCCAGACGCCGCGGACTGCCCTTTCGTCATCTACTCGGAGGAGTTCCTCGAGGTGCTGGGACCCGAGCCGCGCCTGGAGCTGGTGGTGGCCACCGACGCGCACGAGGGGCCGGTCTACGTGAAGGGCCAGGATGCGCTCTACTTCACGACCGTGCCGCGGGCCGTCAACGTACCTTCCCCCGGCTACAAAACCGTGGCGATCAGCAGGCTTGACCTCGCCACCGCGCAGGTGACGGTGGTGCGGCAGCCGTCCAACATGGCCAACGGCATGACCCTCGACCGCGAGGGCCGCCTGGTCGTCTGCGAGCAGGGCACCAGGTCCAGCCCGGCCGCCATCAGCCGCCTCGATCTGGCGACCGGCGTCCTGGAGAGCCTGGTCGAGCAGTGGTTCGGCCTGCCGTTCAACTCCCCCAACGACGTCGTGGTCAAGAGCGACGGCAGCATCTGGTTCACCGACCCCAGCTACGGCTTCCTGCAAGGGTTCAAGCCCGAGCCGGTGGTCGGCGACTTCGTGTATCGCTTCGATCCGGCGACCGGCAGCCTGGCGGTGGTGGCCGACTCCTTCAACAAGCCCAATGGGCTGGCCTTCTCGCCGGACGAGAGCATCCTGTACGTCAACGACAGCGCCGCGATCCAGGGGCCGGGCTCGTATCACCCGGCGCTGCCGCATCACATCCTGGCTTTCGACGTGATCGACCAGGCACACCTGGCCAATGCCCGCCTGCTCGCGGTCGTCACCCCCGGCATCCCGGACGGCCTGAAGGTGGATGCCGCCGGCCGGGTGTATTCCTCCTCCGCGGACGGCCTGAAGGTCTACAACCCTGCCGGCGACCTGATCGGCGCCATCCTGGTCGACAACGTCAGCAACTTCACTTTCGGCGGCCGGCAGAACAACGTCATCTACATCCTCAACGACACCGCGATCCACGCCGCGCACCTGCAGGCGCAGGGGTGATTTCCGGCTCCCAGGTCCCTGCCGTGATCCCGGGAGCGAGACCCTTGGACGGCAGGCGATCCGAATGAGTCCAAGACGGCGGCAGGCAGCGTAGACTGCACTGGAGCCGCCGCCCGGACCGCTGGATCGCGACCGGATCGGCGGGAGAGAGCGGCGGCGCCGGACGGCGCCGAGCGCGGCCTGCCCGCGGGGCGGCCTACCAGAAAGGACCATCTGCCATCATGAAGAGCATCCTGTGGATCCCGGCCGGGCTGGCGGCGGCGCTGGGGGCCGGCGTCATCGCCATGCTGATCGCCGGCCGCGGCCGGCAGGCCACCGCGGCGGACCTCGATTCGAACCAGCCGGCCGCCCCGGCAGCTACCGCCAGCCGCGACTCCCGTGACCCCAGCGCCGTTCCCGCCGTCTACCGTTTCGCCGCGCCGGCGGCAGTGCCGGCGGCGGCCAAAGGAGGAGCCGTGACCGTCATCGACATCCCCGGCAACACCCTGCTCGACCCGGGCGTCGCGCACGTCGTCAAGAGCGACGAGGAGTGGAAGAAGCTGCTGACGCCGGAGGCCTACTACATCACCCGCGAGAAGGGCACCGAGCGCGCCTTCACCGGCGCCTACGATCACAACAAGGCAGCCGGCTGGTACGTCTGCGTCGCCTGCGGCAACCCGCTCTTCAGCTCCGAGGCCAAGTTCGACTCGGGCACCGGCTGGCCCAGCTTCTGGAAGCCCATCACCCCCGCCGCCGTCCACCAGGAGAGCGACCGCTCCCTGCTCATGGCCCGCACCGAGATCCTCTGCGCCCGCTGCGATGCCCACCTCGGCCACGTCTTCGACGACGGCCCGGCGCCCACGCACCTGCGCTACTGCATGAACTCCGCCGCTTTGCGCTTCATCCCCAAGAAGTAGCCGGCCCCGACCCGCGGCGCCGCGGCACAGACCGCGGCGCCGCTACGCCGCCACCCCACCACCACCGGCGCCGCTCGGCCCCCCCCCGGCGCCCGAGCCCGGCTCAGCGATAGATCTCGAGGCCGCCGCGGCGGAACTCCTCGGATTTCTCCGCGAGGCCGGCGGCAACCGCCTCGGCCTCGGCGAGTTGCTGCTCGGCGGCATAGGCGCGGACGTCCTCGGTGATCTTCATCGAGCAGAAGTGCGGGCCGCACATCGAGCAGAAGTGGGCGACCTTGGCGGCCTCGGCGGGCAGGGTCTCGTCGTGGAAGGCACGGGCGGTGTCGGGATCCAGGGAAAGATTGAACTGGTCCTCCCAGCGGAACTCGAAGCGCGCCTTGGAAAGGGCGTTGTCGCGCGCCTGGGCGCCGGGATGACCCTTGCCGAGATCGGCGGCGTGGGCGGCGATCTTGTAGGCGATGACGCCGGCCTTGACGTCGTCGCGGTCGGGCAGGCCCAGGTGCTCCTTGGGCGTGACGTAGCACAGCATGGCGCAGCCGTACCAGCCGATCATCGCCGCGCCGATCGCCGAGGTGATGTGATCGTAGCCGGGGGCGATGTCGGTGGTGAGCGGGCCCAGGGTGTAGAAGGGCGCCTCGCCGCAGGCGGCGAGCTGCTTTTCCATGTTCACCTGGATGAGCTGCATCGGGACGTGGCCGGGGCCTTCGATCATCGTCTGCACGTCGTGCCGCCAGGCGACCTTGGTCAGCTCGCCCAGGGTGTCGAGCTCGGCGAACTGGGCCGCGTCGTTGGCGTCGGCGATCGAGCCCGGCCGCAGACCGTCGCCCAGGCTGAAGCTGACGTCGTAGGCGCGCATGATCTCGCAGATCTCCTCGAAGTGCTGGTAGGCGAAGTTCTCCCGGTGATGCGCCAGGCACCACTTGGCGTGGATCGAGCCGCCGCGGGAGACGATGCCGGTCAGGCGGCCGGCGGTGAGCGGCACGTAGCGCAGCAGCACGCCGGCGTGGATGGTGAAGTAGTCCACCCCCTGCTCGGCCTGCTCGATGAGGGTGTCGCGATAGATCTCCCAGGTCAGGTCCTCGGCCTTGCCGCCCACCTTTTCCAGCGCCTGATAGATCGGCACCGTGCCGATCGGCACCGGCGAGTTGCGCAGGATCCACTCGCGGGTCTCGTGGATGTGCCTGCCGGTGGACAGGTCCATCACCGTGTCGGCGCCCCAGCGGATGGCCCAGGTCATCTTCTCCACCTCCTCGTCGATCGACGAGGCGACGGCGGAGTTGCCGATGTTGGCGTTGATCTTGACCAGGAAGTTGCGGCCGATGATCATCGGCTCGCTCTCCGGGTGGTTGACGTTGGCCGGGATGATCGCCCGGCCGCGCGCCACCTCGTCGCGCACGAACTCCGGCGTCATCCGCTCCGGGACCGCGGCGCCCCACGACTGGCCCGGGTGGCGGGCGACGCCGCCGCCGGCCGGGGCCGGAGAGCGGCCGTCCGGGGCGCCGGCGCCACCGGCCCGTTCGCCCGGCCGGGCCAGGGCGAACGCCTGGTTCTCGCGGATGGCGATGAACTCCATCTCCGGCGTGACGACGCCGCGCCGGGCGTAGTGCAGCTGCGTCACGTTGGCGCCGGGGCGGGCGCGCAGCGGCCGGCGCAGGTTGGCGAAGCGCAGCCCGTCGAGGCGCGGGTCGGCGGCGCGCCGGCGCCCGTACTCGGACGACACGGTGCTCAGCTCGACGACGTCGCCGCGCTCGAGGACCCAGGGCCGCCGCAGCGGCGCCAGCCCGCCGCGCACGTCGATCGCCGCCGCCGGATCGGTGTAGGGCCCCGAGGTGTCGTAGACCAGCAGGGGCGGGTTCGCGGCCGTGGGGTCTGCGGCTCCGGCCCCCGCGCCGGCATTTCCGGCTTCGGCGCCGGCTACCGCGCCCGCGCTTCCGGCGCCGGCCGGAGACGGACGATGGAGGCGGGTGGGCGACAGCGCGATCTCGCGCATCGGCACCCGCAGGTCGGGCCGCGTCCCGGTGACGTAGACCTTGCGCGAGGCCGGAAACGACTCCGCCCCGGCCTGGACCGGATCGATCATTCTAGATCTCCTCTCTCCTGCGCACCGCGATGCTGCAAGCCGACCGCGAGCCGACTTCAAGCCGGCGGCAAGCCGGCAGGCAAGCCAGTGGCAAGCCGTTAGGACGGCGGGTCGCGCTCCACCGGTGGCGGGACGCGTGCGCCGAGCGCGGCAGGAAGGTTGCGGGATGCAGCTTCGGCTTGGCGGGCATCGCTTCCCTACGCTGGCATTACCCAGGTCAGGTGGTGAGGGTTGCCCGCGCCGCGGCGGCGGGCTCTCAGCCTTGCGGCTCCCCTAGCTGTCGCCGGTATCGTACCGCGGTTCCAGGGCCGGCTCGCGCCGGCGATCGCTCCACCACCCCCAGAGCACGAACAGCCAGAGGCTGAGCCCGCCATAGGCCAGGACCCGGGGGTCGGGCGGCGGCGGGCCGAAGACGGCGGCGACCCAGAACGCCGGCAGCGCCAGCAGCAGCAGCCAGGTGCCGTAGCGGCCGGCCGCGCCTGCTGCCGGGCGCGGGTGCGTCCGGCGCAGGTACAGCGCCGCGCCGCCGGCATAGAGGGCCACCTCGAGCGGCAGCTCGACCGCCGGCAGGTTCCACAGCCCGAGGCCGACGTAGGGACCATGCGGCAGCAGCCCCAGGTCGGGGCGGTGGACCAGCAGGTCGAGCACCCAGTGGCTCAGCACGCCGAGGCCCAGCAGGGAGGCCAGCCGCCATCGCGCCGCCGGCTGCAACAGGCCGTAGAGGGCCGCGAAGGCGACCGACCAGGCGAGGGCGCCGGCCAGGCTGTGGGTGATCGGGTAGTCGTAGAAATCGAGCGGCGTCAGCCGGGTGATGCCGGGAGCGACCCGGACGTGCTCCCAGCCCAGCAGCAGGAAGATCGGCCACAGCAGATCGAGCAGCTGCACCGCGGCGAACCAGGTGCCGAGCGACACCCGCGGCACCGCCGCCTTCCCCGCCAGACCAAGGCCGAAATGTCCGATGAACATCGCGCGCCTCCCGCTTCGCAACCCGCCGGCGCCCCGCCGGCCGGCCGGCTCGGCGGGCAACATACCACCATGCCTTCCAGGACGTCGCGGTGGTACATTCGCCCGCCGGAGGGAATCCCGAAATGGCAGGAACGCGCTCCGCGCCGCGGCTCGTCCAGCTGGTCACGCTCTCGACGCTGACCGTCGCCGGCGCGGCTGTCGCGATGCTGGCGCTGGCACTCGCCACACATGCCGCGGCGGCCCCACCCGCCAGCTCGCCCTCCGCCGGCACCCCGTCACCGGCCGCCGGTGCGCCGGTGCCCCGCGAGTGGCTCACGCCGGCCGAAGCGGCCGGCTTCGAGGCCACCCCGGACTATGCCGACACCATGGCCTTCCTGCGCCGCCTCGGCGACCGCCTGCCCGAGATGCGGATCGAGAGCTTCGGCCGCTCGGCCGCCGGCCGGCCGCTGCCGCTGGTCATCGTGTCGCGCGAGCGGGCGTTCACCGCCGCCGCCGCCCGCCGCCTCGCCAAGCCCATCGTGCTGATCCAGAACGGCATCCACCCCGGCGAAATCGACGGCAAGGACGCCTGTCTGATGATCCTGCGCGACCTGGCCCTCGGCCGCCGCCGCGACCTGCTCGACGACGCCACCCTGCTGATCGTGCCGATCTACAACGTCGACGGCCACGAGCGCAGCTCGCGGTTCAACCGCCCCAACCAGGACGGACCGCACCAGGGCATGGGCTTCCGCACCACCGCCGCCGGCCTCGACCTCAACCGCGACTACGTCAAGGTGGTCTCGCCCGAGGCCCAAGCCCTGGTCCAGCTGGCGGCGGCCTGGCGGCCCGACCTGGTCGTCGACAACCACGTCACCGACGGCGTCAAACACGACTGGGTGCTGACCTGGACCTGGACCGAGGCGCCGCAGCTGCCGGCGCCGGTGGACGCCTGGATGCGTGCCCACATGCCCGCCGCACAGGCCGCCACCGCGCGGGCGGGGCATGCCAACGGCCCCTACGTCGATCTCAAGGACGGCACCGACCCGGCCAAGGGCTTCAGCTCCTGGGTCGGCGAGCCGCGCTTCTCGAGCGGCTACTTCCCGCTGCGCAACCGCCCGGCGGTGCTGGTCGAGACCCTGTCCTACAAGCCCTACGCCGACCGCGTCCTGGCCACCCGCGACTTCCTTCTGGCGCTGCTCGCCGAGGTCGGCCGCGACGCCGCCGGCCTGCGCCAGGCGGTGGCCGCCGCGGACGCCGCCACGGTGGCGGCCGGCGGCCCGCACGCTCCGCCCTCGCAGATGGTGGTGAACTTCGAGGAGAGCCCCGCAGCCGACCGCATCCGCCTGCCCCTCTATGCCACCACGCTCGAAACCTCGCTGGTGACCGGCAGCCCGCTGCTGCGCTACCAGGTGGGCGAGGTGCGGCCGATCGAGGTGCCGTGGTACCACGGCTCGCGTGCAGTCCTCAGCCTGCCCCGTCCCCGCGGCTACCTGGTGATGCCCGGCTGGCCGCAGATCGAGCAGCGCCTGCGGGTTCAGGGCCTGCGCGTCGAGCAGCTCGCCGAGGCGGCGGAGGTCGAGGTCGAGACGATGCGGCTCGGACCGCCGCAGCACGCCGGCGCCTCCTACCAGGGGTTGATCCACGCCGGCGCCGAGGTGACCCGCCGCAGCGAGCGGCGCCACCTCCCGGCCGGCACCCTGTGGGTGCCCGCCGACCAACCCGAGTTCGCCGTCGCCGCGCAGCTGCTCGAGCCCGAGGCCGGCGACTCGCTGCTCTCCTGGGGCCTGCTGTCGACCGTCTGGGAGCGCAAGGAGTTCATCTCGCCCTGGGTGCTCGAGGACCAGGCGGCCCAGCTGCTGCGCGACCCCCAGGTCGCCGCCGAATGGCGGCAGGCGCTCGCCGACCCCAAGCTCGCCGGCGATCGCCAGGCGCGCTATCTCTGGTGGTTCCGCCACACTCCCTACTGGGACGAGACGGTCGGCCTGATGCCCTGCTTCCGGCTGCTCACGGCGCCGGCGTTCAAGACCCGTCCCTGGACTCCCTGACCGCCGCCGGAGACTCCTCTAGGAGCTGCCGCAGCGGCCCGGGGATCGGGATCGGCTGGATCCCGCCGGGGGCGTCGAGCACCGCGTAGACGGTGGTGGTGCGACCCAGGGCCACCGGCGTGCCGTCCCGCGACAGGGCGAAGCCGAAGGTCAGCGAGGTGCGTCCCACCCGCACCATCCGCACGTGGATGTCCAGCTCGTCGCCAAAGCGCACCGGCGACAGGAACTCGCACGACGAGGCGACGCGCGGCCAGCCGACCAGGCTGCCGTCGGCCTGCCGCTCGGCGCCCGGATCCCAGCCGAGCGCCCGTAGCAGCTCGTGCTCGGCGATCTCCATGAAGACGAAGAAACGCGCGAAATGAGCGATGCCGCCGGCATCGGTGTCGGAGAACTCGATCCTGCGCTGCGTCCGGTATTCGTGCATCTCGCGCCCTGAGCCGTGCAGCATAATATCGCCCCATGCGTGGAGCGCGGCCGCCTCGAACCACCGCGCCGCGGCCGGCGGCCGGCGCCGCCGTTGCCGTGCGGCGCCGCCTTCCCGGCCGGTTGCTGGACGCGGCGGCGGTCGGCCTGCTGGTCTTGTTCCTGGCGGCGGCGTTGCCGAAGGGGCTGTGGCACGCCTGGAACGAGATCGGCCACGCCGTCGACACCAGCGAGTCCCGAGAGGGCGCGCGCGCCCGCGTTTACGGCGATGACTACAGCCGCGCCATCGACCGCATCCGCGCCGCGCTGCCGCCCGGCGAGGGCTACATCCTGGTCGAAGGCGGCAGACCCGGATCCGGCGGCGTCTACTGGGTGCGCTACGACCTGGCGCCGCGGCCCGCCGCCAACGTCGGCCCGCTCGCGGACCTCACCAGCGGTGCCCAGCTGCGCCGCCGGCTGAGCGCCAACCTGCGGCACGTGGTGGTGGCCTTCGACACCCGCAAGCCGCCGCGGCTCTACGAGCGCTACCAGTTCGTCGAGGAGATCGAGCGGCGCGCCCGCAAGGCTCCTGAGTGACCGGCGAGCTGGCCGGCGGCCTGGGCGCGGTCGCCCTGTTCGCCGTCCCCGGCTACGGCCTGACCGAGCTGTTCCCCACTCTGCGCCGCCTGCGGCCGCCGCTGCGGCTGGCCTACGGGTACCTGCTGGGCGTGGCGGCGGTGGCGGGCGCCCTGTTCGCCCTGTCCCACGTCGCCGGCGTGCCGCTGCGGCCGCCGGCGGTTTGGGCGAGCGCGGGGGTTCCGGCGCTTGCCGGCCTGGCCGCCGGCCTCCGGCGCCGCCACCGGCGCCGGAGCGGCGCCCTGCCGGACGCCGCCGCCCGGCGGCCGGAGCCGCCAGCGCCGAGAGCAGCACCGAGAGCACCGAGGGCACCGAGCGTAGAGAGGGCACCGAGCCCCACGAGCGCAGGCCGCGCCGCGCCGCGCCGCCGCCGGTTGGGCCGGCTGGTGGCGGCGGCCTGTGGCCTGGCGGCGGCCACGATCTGCCTGGGGGTCTTCGCCGAGGCGCTGATCAACCCGCCCCACGATTGGGACGGCCGCATGACCTGGTGCGCCCAGGCCCGCTACCTCCGTGCCGCAGGCACCGTGGACGCTCCGGTGCTGCGCGAGGTGAGCTGGGACATCTCCCATCCGCAGTATCCGCTGCTGCTGCCGGTCGCCCAGGTGGCGGCGCTCGAGGCCTTCGGCGCCGACCCCGATTCCCACCTGCCGCGCGCCATCTACGCCGCCTTCTTGCCGGCGCTGCTGCTGGTGATCCATGCCGCGGCGCGCCGCGGCGCCGGCCCCGTCGCCGCCGCGTTGGCGACCCTCGCCGCGGCGGCGGCGCCCTTCATAATCATCGGCGAGGGCGGCGCGGAGAGCACCTACAGCGACCTGCCGCTCGGCTGCTTCTATGGCGCCGGACTGGCGCTGCTGCTGGCAGGCAGGCCGCGCGCCGAGAGCGGGCTCGCCGCCGGGTTGCTGCTCGCCGCGGCGGCGCTCACCAAGAACGAGGGAGCGCCGCTCGCCTGCCTGGCGCTCGCCCTGGGCTGGCGGTCCGGCAGGGACGGAGTGCGCCGCTTCGCCGCCGCCGCGGTGCCGCTGGTCCTGGCGCTGGCGCTGTTCGCTTCGTGGCGGGCCGGCGTGCCCAACCGCGAGGACGAGGGCTACCCGCAGCTGGTGCAGGCCGGCGCCTTCTGGTCCGGCATCGCCGCCCACGCCATGGCCTTCGTGCCGGTGATGCTCGACAAGATGAACCGCTTCCGGCATTGGGCCGGCTTCTGGTGGATGGTGCCGGCGGTGCTGCTCGCCGGCCGCCGCGCCCTGGGCCACCCCATCGCCCGCCGCTGGCTGGCCGCCGCGGCAGGTCCCCCGGCCATCGCGCTGCTCGCCTATTCGATCCACCCGCGGCCCGCCTACCTGGCGGCGGTCACCTGGGAGCGCTTCCTGCTGCAGGCCGCGGTGCCGCTCCTGGTCGTACTGGCCTACGCCCTGGCCGAGGTCGGCCGCCACCTGCGAGGAAGGCCCCGACCCGACGTTCCCGTGGCGAACAGCGCCTGACTCGTCGGCGCGCCGCGACCGGCAGGCTTAGGGCGGAAACGCCGTGTTATCCAGCCCGCCGCAGAAGGCCCCTGCCGGGTTGTGATAGCTCTTGGTGGTGCCGCCGACGGTGTCGGTGACGCTGATGTCGTACTCGAGGTTCGACAGCGCACCCCAGAAGAACGCGGTGCGGTTGCCGAAGTCCACCACCTTCATCACCAGCTCGAGCACCGTCGGGTCGGTGAAGGTGAAGAAGCCGGACTCGTCGCTGAGGTTGCGGCCGCTGCCGACGCCGCTCGAGCCGTCGAACTGGTTCATCCAGTTGACCTTGATCGCGAACCGCCGGTCCAGCAGGCAGAGGGTGTTGCTCGACGGCGCGCAGGTGCCGGCCTTCTTGCCGATCGCCAGGCTCTGGGCGCCGGCCGCCACCGGCGCAGCGGCGGCCGCCGGGAAGGCATCGTTGTCGAAACCGCCGCAGTCGCCCGGCGTGTTGGTGAAGGTCTTGACCGTGCCGCTCGCGGTGTCGGTGACGGTGATGACGAACTGCAGGTCGGTGAGCTCGCCATAGAAGACCGTGATGCCTGAGTTCAGGGGCAGGATCTTGACGATCAGCTCGTAGTTCGTGGGATCGGTGAAGTAGAAGAAGCCGGTGCTGTCGGTCGAGGGGATGGCGAGCCCGCTGCCGACGGCGCCGTTGAACTGGTTGGTCCAGCTCACCTGCACCCGGAAGCGCTCGTCCATCAGGCAGAGCGTCAGCTTGTCGGGCTTGCAAACGCCGCCCGGCCCGGTGCTCCCCTGCAGGAACTGCTGCAGCGTCAGGAAGCTTTGGGAAAAGGCGCCGTCGACCCTGAACTGCTGCGGGCTGCAGTCGTCGTTGCTGCCGCAGCCGCCGTAGAGCTGGCCCACCACGTTGCCGTTGGCGAGCATCACCGCCGAGCCCGAGCTGCCGCCGAAGGTGCCGCCCTTCACCTGATCCGAATAAAGGAAGTTGGGCCGCGGCACGCCGTCGCAGGCCACCACGTTGGGATCCGAGCTGGTCACCACGAAATCCTGCGTCAGGCCGTCGGGATGCGAGATGCCGTAGAGCAGCGTGCCGCCGGGAGTGGCGCCGGGCGAGGGATCCCAGCCCAGGAAGCTGCGCCCGGCAGGGATGTTGTCCAGCCGCATCAGGGTGAAGTCGCTCGCCGCCTGACCGCCGCCGGCCGCTCCGGTCGAGACGAGCGTGGCGCCGAAGCTCGACGGCACCGAATCCATGTCCGGCATCGGACCGTTGCACGACGGCGTGTAGAAGTCCCAGAACGCCTGCAGCGAGTTGGCGCCGCCCGCGGTCGAGATGCAGTGGTTGGCGGTGAGCATCAGCGGGGTGCCGGGGACGCTGCTGTTGAGCAGCTCGCCGGTGCACTGCCCGCCCTCTCCCTGGTCGATGAAGAAGATCATGGCGACCGCGTGCCGCACCGTGCCGATGGCCGGGAAGTCGCTGGCTGAAAAGCAGCTCGCGTCGAGGTTGCAGGCCATCGACTCCTTGGGCGACGGCGCCCGCTCCGCGGTGCCGAGGTCCACCATCTCGAGCGTCTTGTCCAGGGTGAAGCCGAAGCGCGCCCCGCCGGCGAGGGCCGCCGCCGGCAGCTCCACGTCCAGCGCCGCTTCCTCGCCGGGAACGCTGGGCGTCCACAGGCCGCCGTCCGGACCGATCAGCTCGCGACCAAAGGGTCCCGCGGTGTGGCCGCCGCCGGTCACCCAGAGCCGCGCGCCGGCCGGCAGGCTCACCTGCGCCATGTGGAGCCGCAGACGGTAGGCGTGGGGCACCCGCACCAGGCCGCCCCAGGCCAGCTTGTCGAAGGCGGTCTGCACCGCCAGGCCACCGCCCTGCTCGGCCAGCGGGCTCGCCGCCACCAGGCCGGCGCTCAGCGCCACCTGGCGCGGCGCCGGCAGCGCGCGCTCGAAACCGTTGTGCACCGGCAGGCGGTGGGCTTCGTTCCAGGCGCGCAGCGCCGCCAGGCGGTCGGGAGCCTCGACCGCGGAGTCGCCCAGCTCGGCCAATGGCGCCAAGCCGTAGCGCTCGGCGATGCGCGGCGCCTCAGCGGCCGCGGCGGTTGCCGCTTCCCGGGCGGCGCGGAGGGCATCGGCGTCGGCCGGCGGGGTGTACGGCCCAAGCCTCGAAACGGCGCCGTGATCACCCCCACGGAGACCGCCGGGGCCGCCGATGCCTTGGGCGCTGGCCTGTCTCTGGAAGGCTGGCAGCGAGAGCAGGAGGAGCAGGATGGCTACGATCCAAGGCGATCTGCGTCGATTCATGAGCTCTCCAAGCAAGGCCGTCCGATCCCCGCGATTATAGGTTGCGCCGGCTGCTCTGCGCGCAGCACCGCCGGCAAACTTCTGCAAGGGGCTGCAAGGGGCGCACCAGCCCTCGGTGCGGCGATGGCGCGTGCTAGCATCCGCGCGATGAACGTGGCGGTCATCGGCGGCGGCCCTGCCGGGCTCTATTTCGCCCTGCTGATGAAAAAGGCCGACCCGGCCCACCGCATCGCGGTGCTCGAGCGCAACGGTCCGGACGACACCTTCGGCTGGGGGGTGGTGTTTTCGGACCAGACGCTCGGCAACATCGCCGCCGCCGATCCCGAGAGCTGCCAGGAGATCGCCGCCAGCTTCGTGCGCTGGGACGACATCGACGTCCACGTCAAGGGAACGGTCGTCACCTCGGGAGGGCACGGCTTCAGCGGCATCTCCCGCCGCACCCTGCTCGCCATCCTGCAGCGCCGCGCCGCCGCGCTCGGCGTCGAGCTCCGCTTTCGCCGCGAGGTGCGCGGCCTGGGGGACCTCGGCGGCTGCCTCGCCGATGTCGGTATGCCGGGACCGCCGGACCTGGTGGTGGCCGCCGACGGCGCCAACAGCGCGGTGCGCCGCGAGCTCGCCGCGCATTTCCGGCCCGACCTCGACGTGCGCACCGCGAAGTACGTGTGGCTGGGCACCACGCGGCTGTTCGACGCCTTCACCTTCCTCTTCGTGGAGGGCCCGCCCGCCTCGACCGCGCCGCGGCGATCGCCGGCCGGCGCCGCGACCGCCGCCGCCGTCACCCCTGTCTTCCAGGCCCACGCCTACCGCTTCGACCGCCGGCACTCGGCTTTCATCGTCGAGTGCGACGAGGCCTCCTGGCGCGCCGCCGGCTGCGATCGGCTGGACATCGACGGCACCGTCGCCGCCTGCGAGCGCCGGTTCGCACCGTGGCTGGACGGCCACCCGCTGCTCGCCAACACGCCGCCGCACCTGCGAGCGGCGCCCTGGCAGAGCTTCACCCGGGTGCGCAACGCCTGCTGGCATCACGGCAACGTGGTGCTGATCGGCGACGCGGCCCACACGGCGCATTTCTCTATCGGCTCGGGCACCAAGCTGGCGATGGAGGACGCCATCGCCCTGGCCCGGGTCCTGCGGCCCCTCGGCGCGGCGTCGCCGCCGGGCGGCGCGGCGGCTCCCGGTGCCGACCTGGCGGCGGCGCTCGCCGGCTACGAGCGGGAGCGCATGACCGAGGCGCTGCGGCTGCAGAACGCGGCCCGCAACTCGATGGAGTGGTTCGAGAACGTCAGGCGCTACCTGGCCCTCGAGCCGCCGCAGTTCGCCTACAGCCTGCTCACCCGCAGCCAGCGCGTCAGCCACGAGAACCTGCGGCGGCGCGACCGCGCCTACCTGGGCGGCGTCGAGAGCTGGTTCGCCGGCCGCGCCGCCGCCGCCGCCGGCGCAGGCGCAGGCGCCGCCACCCCGCCGACGTTGGCCGCGGCCGGCTCGGGGGCCGGCACCGGTCCGGCGAGCGCCGCCACGGCCGGTGCGGCGAGCACCGCCACGGCTGGTCCGGCGAGCGCCGCCACTGCGCCGCAGCCGACGCCGCCGCCGATGTTCACGCCGTTCCGCCTGCGCGGCCTCACGCTCGCCAACCGGGTGGTGGTGTCGCCGATGGACATGTACGTCGCCCGCGACGGCACCCCCAACGACTTCCACCTGGTGCACCTGGGCGCCAGAGCCCTGGGCGGCGCCGGCCTGATCGTCACCGAGATGGCCTGCGTCTCGCCGGCCGGGCGCATCACGCCGGGGTGCACCGGCATGTACGCCGAGGCCCACGCCGCGGCCTGGCGCCGCATCGTCGAGTTCGTGCACGCCTGGAGCCGGGCGCGGATCTGCCTGCAGCTCGGCCATTCCGGGGGCAAGGGCTCGACGCGACTGATGTGGGAGGGCATGGACGAGCCGCTGCCCGACGCCGGCTGGGAGGTGATGGCCGCCTCGCCGGTCCCCTGGCGCTCCGGCATGCAGGTGCCGCGCGAGATGACCCGCGCCGACATGGACGAGGTCTGCGCCCAGTTCGTGCGCGCCACCCACCTCGCCGCCGGCGCCGGCTTCGACATGCTCGAGCTGCACTGCGCCCACGGCTACCTGCTGTCGGGTTTCATCACGCCGCTGCTCAACCGCCGCCGCGACGAGTTCGGCGGCGCGCTCGCCAATCGGCTGCGCTTCCCGCTGGCGGTGTTCGCCGCGATGCGCGAGGCCTGGCCGGCCGAACGGCCGATGTCGGTGCGGGTCTCGGCCACCGATTGGGCTCCGGGCGGGCTCTCCGGCGAGGAAGCGGTGGCGGTGGCGGCGGCGTTCCACGAGTCCGGCGCGGACATCATCCACGTTTCGGCCGGCCAGACCGCGGCCGCGGCGCAGCCGGTCTACGGCCGCATGTTCCAGACTCCCTGGAGCGATCTGATCCGCAACCAGGCTGGCGTGCCGACCATCGCGGTCGGCAACATCACCGAGCCCGACCAGGTCAACTCGATCGTCGCCGCCGGCCGCGCCGACCTCTGCGCGCTGGCCCGCCCGCACCTCGCCGATCCGCACTGGACCCTGCACGCCGCCGCCGAGCTGGGTTTTGGCGAGCAGCCCTGGCCGCTGCCCTACCTGACCGGCAAGCACCAGCTGGAGCGCGCCGTCGAGCGCCGGGCCGAGATGGCCGCCGATGGCTGACCTCCCGGAGAACGAGATCTTCGCGGCGATCCGGCCGCGCCATTACGGCTGGGAGGTCGCCGGCCGCGTGGCGACGATCACCCTCGAGCGCCCGGACCGGCCGGAGCGGCGCAACCCGCTCACCTTCGAGTCCTACCGCGAGCTGACGGACACCTTCCAGGCGCTCGGCCGGCCGCCGGCCGCCGCGGCGGTGCGGGCGGTGGTGGTGACCGGCGCCGGCGGCCACTTCTGCTCGGGCGGCGACGTGCACGACATCATCGGGCCGCTGGTCGCCTGGCGGCAGGCCGGGCGCACGGACCGCCTGCTCGACTTCACCCGCCTGACCGGCGAGCTGGTCAAGGCGATGCGCGCCTGCCCGCAGCCGATCGTCGCCGCGGTGGACGGCACCTGCGCCGGCGCCGGCGCCATCCTGGCGATGGCCGCCGACCTGCGCCTGGGCACCGCCCGCAGCAAGGTGGCGTTCCTGTTCACGCGCGTCGGCCTCTCCGGCGCCGACATGGGAGCCTGCGCCATCCTGCCGCGCCTGATCGGCCAGGGGCGCGCCGCCGAGCTGCTCTACACCGGCCGCGCCATGGGCGGCGAGGAGGCCGAGCGCTGGGGCTTCTACAACCGCCTGGCGGACCCCGAGGCGCTGCTGCCGGAGGCGCGGGAGCTGGCGGCGGCGCTGGCGCACGGCCCGGCCTTCGCCCACGCCATGACCAAGCGGGCGCTGCATCAGGAATGGAGCATGGGCGTCGACGAGGCCATCGAGGCGGAGGCCCAGACCCAGGCTCTCTGCATGCAGAGCGAGGACTTCGCCCGCGCCTACCGGGCGTTCGCCGCGAAGCGCCAGCCGGTCTTCGAGGGCAGCTGAGCCCAGACCCAGGTCCCAGGTCCGCGCATGCCCGATACCTCGTTCCTCAGCTGGCCGTTCTTCGACGACCGCCACCGCGCGCTGGCGCGGCAGGCGGCCGACTGGTGGCGCCGCGAGGGCGCGGCGCTGCCGGACTCCCCGCCCGCCGACGCCTGGACGGCGTGCCGCGAGATCGTGCGCCGCCTCGGCGACGCCGGCTGGCTGCGCCACGCGGTGCCGGCGGCTGACGGCGTGGACTCCGAGCACCCTGCGGAGGCGGAGCTTTCGCGGCGGCCGCCGGGCGCCGATCTCGACGTTCGTGGCCTCTGCCTGTTGCGGGAGACCTTCGCCCGCGGCTCGGCGCTGGTCGATTTCGCCTTCGCGCTGCAGGGCCTGGGCAGCGGGCCGCTGTCGCTGTTCGGGACGCCGGCGCAGCGCCGCCACTACCTGCCGCGGATCGCCGCCGGGACGGCCATCCCGGCCTTCGCGCTGTCGGAGGCGGCGGCCGGCTCGGACGTCGCCGCCATGCGCGCCACCGCGCGGCGCGACGGCGACGGCTGGGTCCTCGACGGCGAGAAGGCCTGGATCTCGAACGCCGGCATCGCCGACTTCTATGTCGTCTTCTGCCGGCTGCCCGAGGACGGCGAGCGCGCCTACGCCGCGTTCGTCGTCGATGCCGGCCGTCCCGGCCTGCACGTCGTAGAGCGCTGCGAGATCCTGGCGCCGCACCCGCTCGGGACCCTGCGGCTCGACAGCTGCCACGTGCCCGGCGACGCCCTGGTCGGCGAGGCGGGCCGCGGCCTGCGGGTGGCGCTCGGGACCCTCGACGTCTTTCGGCCCACCGTCGGCGCCGCCGCGCTCGGCCTGGCGCGCCGCGCTCTCGACGAGGCGGTCGCCCACGCCCGCCGGCGCCAGGTCTCCGGGCAGCCGCTCGCCGGCCACCAGCTGACTCAGGCCAAGCTCGCCGACATGGCGACCGCGATCGACGCCAGCGCCCTGCTGGTCTACCGCGCCGCCTGGGCGCGCGACAGCGGCGGCGGAGCTCGCGTCACCCGCGAGGCGGCGATGGCCAAGCTGTTCGCCACCGAGGCGGCGCAGCGCGTCGTCGACGACGCCGTGCAGCTGCTCGGCGCGCGGGGCCTGGTGGCCGGTTCGCCGGTCGAACGCCTCTATCGCGAGGTGCGCGCACTGCGCATCTACGAGGGCACCAGCGAGATTCAGCGGCTGGTGATCGCCGCCCAGGTGCTGGCGGGCGCCGTGGACGGCGCCCTACAGAACGCCGCGGACGGCGCCCTACAGAACGCCGCGGACGGCGCCCTTCCCAACACCGCGGACGCGACGGCACCGGCCGGGGCGACCGGAGCGGCCTCGGAGCCGGGCGGGCCGACGGGCGCGGCCGATCGCCCTCCCGCGGCCCCGGCGCCAGCTGGCCCGCCCGCCACCGCGCCCGGCGACGGCGAGGCCAGCGCCCACCGCGACCCGTTCTGCCGCGGCGCCCTGCCGCCGCGCGAGCTGTGGCCGCAGATGCGCTACGACACCCTGCCCGACCTCGCCTACCCGCCGCGGCTCAACTGCGCCGCCGAGCTGCTCGACCGCCGCGACGCCGCCGGCGGCAACGACGACGGCGAGCGCATCGCCATCCACTATCCGGGCGGCAGCTGGACCTACCGCCGGCTGCTCGCGACCGTCAACCGCGTCGCCCACGCGCTGGTCGAAGACCTCGGGGTCGAGCCGGGCAACCGCGTGCTGCTGCGCGGCCCCAACACGCCGATGCTCGCCGCCTGCTGGCTGGCGGTGGTCAAGGCGGGCGGCGTGGCGGTCACCACCATGCCGCTGCTGCGGGTGCGCGAGCTCACCTTCATCGCCGACAAGGCGCGGATCCGCCTGGCGCTGACCGACGCCCGCTTCGCCGCCGACTGCGAGCAGGCGATGGCCGCCACCGCGGCGGGAGCGCCGCGGCCGGGCGCGCGCGTGGTGAGCTTCCGGGCCGCCGGCGAGGCCACCGGCGACGCCGAGGACATCGAGGGCACCGCACTCGAGCCGCTGGCGCGCGACAAGCCCGCCGATTTCGCCGCCTGCGACACCGCCGCCAGCGACGTCGCCTTCCTCGCCTTCACCTCCGGCACCACCGGCCAGGCCAAGGGCACCATGCACTTCCACCGCGACGTGCTGGCGGCCGCCGACTGCTTCCCGCGCCACGTGCTGCGGCCGCGGCGCGACGACGTCTTCTGCGGCTCGCCGTCGCTCGCTTTCACCTACGGACTGGGCGGCCTGCTGCTGTTCCCGCTGCGCGCCGACGCGGCCACGCTGCTGCTCGAGCAGTCGACGCCGCAGCACCTGCTGCAGGGCATCCAGGACCACCGCGCCACGATCTGCTTCACCGCCCCCACCGGCTACCGCGCCATGATCGGCATGATCGACCGCTTCGATCTGTCGAGCCTGCGCCAGTGCGTCTCGGCGGGCGAGACGCTGCCGCTCGCCACCTTCGAAGCCTGGCGGCGCGCCACCGGCATCGCGATCGTCGACGGCATCGGCTCGACCGAGCTGCTGCACATGTTCATCAGCTCCGCCGGCGACGACATCCGCCCCGGCGCCACCGGCAGAGTGATCCCCGGCTACGAGGCCAGGGTGGTGGACGCGGCCGGGCGGCGGGTGCCGCCGGGCACCGTCGGCCGCCTGGCGGTGCGCGGGCCGACCGGCTGCCGTTACCTCGACAACGCCGACCGCCAGCGGGTCTATGTGCAGGACGGCTGGAACTTCACCGGCGATTCCTACGTTGAAGATCGGGACGGCTACTTCTGGTACCAGGCGCGCACCGACGACATGATCATCTCCGCCGGCCACAACATCTCCGGCCCCGAGGTCGAGGCGGTGCTGCTCGAGCATCCCAAGGTGCAGGAGTGCGGAGTGGTCGGCGTCCCGGACGCGGAGCGCAACCAGGTGGTGACCGCCTTCGTGGTGCTGGCGGCGGGCGTCGCGGCGGATCCCGGCACGGCCAGGGAGCTGCAGGACTTCGTCAAAGCCGAGATCGCACCCTACAAGTACCCGCGCCGGATCGAGTTCCGCGACTCGCTGCCGCGCACCGAGACCGGCAAGCTGCAGCGCTACCGGTTGCGGGAGCTGGCGTGAGCGGCGCCGGCACCCTCGAGATCGTGCAGCCCGCGGCCTGGGCGTCGCCGAGCGGCTACGCCAACGGCGTCGCCGCAAGCGGCCGCCTGGTGTTCGTCGCCGGCCAGGTTGGCTGGGACCCACGGACCTGTCGCTTCGCCGGCGACGATCTCGCCGCGCAGGCCGCCCAGGCTCTGGCCAACGTCGCCGCCGTGCTGGGCGCCGCCGGCGCCGAGCCGCGCCACGTCGTGCGCCTCACCTGGTACGTCGCCGATCGGGACGAGTACCTGGCCGCCAGGCAGGCCATCGGCGCCGCTTACCGCACCGTGATGGGCGAACACTATCCCGCCATGTCGCTGGTGATCGTCCACTCGCTGCTCGAGCCGCGCGCCAGGGTCGAGATCGAGGCGACCGCCTGCATCCCCGACCCCGGCGCCCCACATCCCGGCCGCTAACGTCCCAACCGCCGCTCCGGCAGCTCCGCGCCGCGGCCCGCGGTCAACCCTTTCCCAGGAGGTAGAGCAGGATGCCGTCCGACATCGAAATCGCGCAGCAGGCCAAGCTCCGGCGTATCTCGCAGGTGGCGCTCGAAAAGCTCGGCATCCCGGAGGAGCACCTCGAGCCCTATGGACACTACAAGGCGAAGCTGTCGCCCGGCTTGATCGACAGCCTGAGCGAGCGGCCCGACGGCAAACTGATCCTGGTCACCGCGATGACCCCGACGCCGGCCGGCGAAGGCAAGACCACGACCACGGTCGGCCTGGGCGACGCCCTGCAGCAGCTCGGCAAGCGGGCGGCGATCTGCATCCGCGAGCCGTCACTCGGGCCGGTCTTCGGCATGAAGGGCGGCGCCGCCGGCGGCGGCTATGCGCAGGTGGTGCCGATGACCGACATCAACCTGCACTTCACCGGCGACTTCAACGCCATCGCGCTTGCCAACAACCTGCTGGCGGCGATGCTCGACAACCACGTCTACCACGGCAACGACCTCGGGGTGGACGTCCGCCGCATCCTCTGGCGGCGGGTCATGGACATGAACGACCGGGCGCTCCGCGACATGGTCGTCGGCCTGGGCGGCACCGGCAACGGCTTTCCGCGCCAGGACGGCTTCGACATCGTCGCCGCCTCCCAGGTGATGGCGATCCTTTGCCTGTCGAGCTCGCTCGCCGACCTCAAGCAGCGGCTGGGCAACATCGTCGTCGCCTACACCCGCGACCGCAAGCCGGTGCACGCCCGCGACCTCGCGGCCCACGGCGCGATGACCGTCCTGCTCAAGGACGCCATGCAGCCCAACCTGGTGCAGACACTCGAGAACAACCCCGCCTTCATCCACGGCGGGCCGTTCGCCAACATCGCCCATGGCTGCAACTCGGTGATCGCCACCCGCACGGCGCTCAAGCTCGCCGACTACGTGGTCACCGAGGCCGGCTTCGGCGCCGACCTGGGCGGTGAGAAGTTCGTCGACATCAAGTGCCGCAAGGCCGGTCTGCGGCCGGCGGCGGCGGTGGTGGTCGCCACCGTCCGCGCGCTCAAGTACCACGGCGGCGCCGACCTCAAGACCCTGGCTCAGCCCGACACCGAGGCGCTGGCGCGCGGCCTGGCAAACCTCGAGCGCCACGTCGACAACGTCCAGCGGCACTTCGGCCTGCCCTGCGTCGTCGCGGTCAACCGCTTCACCGCCGACACCGCCGCCGAGCTGGCGCTGGTCGAATCGCGGATGGCCGAGCTGGGAGTGGCCGCGGTGCAAGCGTCCCACTGGGCCAACGGCGGCAGCGGCGCCCTGGTGCTGGCGCAGGCGGTGGTCGATCTCTGCGAGCGGCCCGCCGCGGCGCCCGGCTTCCGCTTCGTCTACGAGGACGGCGACACCCTGTGGGAGAAGATCGAAAAGATCGCGCAGCAGATCTATCGCGCCTCGCGGGTCACCGCCGCCGCCAAGGTGCGCGACCAGATCGCTCAGCTGCAGGCCGAGGGCTACGGCGGCTTTCCGGTGTGCGTGGCCAAAACCCAGTACTCGTTCTCGACCGACGCCCGCCTGCGCGGCGCCCCCACCGACCACGTCATCGACGTGCGCGAGGTGCGCCTCTCCGCCGGCGCCGAGTTCGTGGTGATGATCTGCGGCGACATCATGACCATGCCGGGCCTGCCGAAGGTGCCGGCCGCCCAGGCCATCGACGTCAAGGACGACGGCACGGTGGTCGGGCTGTTCTGAGGGCGGCCGCTACGGCATCGTTACGGCGTCGTTAGGGCGGCGCTCCGGCGCCGTGCCCGCCGCCCGCTCCGCCGCCGTCACCGTGTGCTCGAGCAGCGTCGCGATGGTCATCGGGCCGACGCCGCCGGGCACCGGCGTGTGGGCGGCGCAGCGCGCCGCCGCCGGGCCGAGCTCGACGTCGCCGGCGCCGCCGGGATGGCTGCCGGCGTCGATCACCACCGCGCCGTCGCGCAGCCAGGCCCCCTTGATCAGGTGGGGATGGTCCACCGCCGCCACCACCACCTCGCCGCCGCCGACGATGGCCGGCAGCTCGCGGGTCCGGGAATGGCAGATGGTGACCGTGGCATGCGCGGCCAGCAGCATGATCGCCATCGGCGTGCCGACCATCGGGCTGCGGCCGACGACCACCGCCGCCCGCCCCGCCAGCGGGATGCCGTAAGCTGCCAGCAGCCGCATGGCGGCGGCCGGCGTGGCGGCACCGAAGGCCGTGCCGCCCAGCGCCAGCTGCCCGAGGCTCAGGGTGCCGTCGCCGCCGACGTCCTTGGCCGGCGCGATGCGATCGAAGCAGCGCCGCTCGTCGACCGCCGCCGGCACCGGGTGCTGCAGGAAGATGCCGTGCACCCGCGGATCGCCGTTGAGCCGGTCGATCTCGGCCAGCACTTCGGCGGTGCCGGTGCCGTCGGGAGGTGCGATCAGCTGCGCCTCCAGGCCGACCCGCCGGCAGGCGTCCGCCTTCATCAGCGCGAAGCGGGCGCCGGCCGGGCCGGCCCCGACCAGCAGGATCGCCAGCGCCGGCGGCCCGCCGGCGCCGCACCGCGCCAGCGCCCGCACCCGCTCGGCCAGCTCCGCTTCGAGCCGCCGCGCCGGCGCCCTGCCATCCAAGACCAGTCCCATTGCCGATGACTTTCCCCGCCGACCCCAGGAGATGAAACCGAGCCCGGCGGGGAAGGGGACATCCCCCTCCCCGCCAGGCCATCAGTATCCCCCCAACCCGCAGCGGCCGGAAAGAAAGGGGAGCGCCAAATCCCGCTTGATTGGAGCTTCCGGCTAGATCTCCTTGCCCTGCTCGAGCTGGTGGATCAGGTCCTCGAGCGCCTTGCGGCTGGCCGCGCTGGGGGCCTCCGGCAGGCCCTTCTTCGCCTGCTCGATGGCCTCCTGGCGATGGCCCTGCGCCGCGAGGCCCCTGGCCAGGCCGACGTGGATGGGCCAGGTGTTGGGGTGGAGCTTGGCGTTGAGATCGAACACCGCCACCGCCTCAGCGACCTGCTTTTCGCCGAGCAGCTGGCGGCCGTACAGGTGCAGGTCGATGGCGGTGGCGGAGGGATCGTGGAGCGCCCGTTCGCGGGTCTTCTTGGCCTCGGCGACGAGGTTGTTGGCCTGCTGCAGATCGGCGAGGGTGCTCAGGGTGGTGAAGTTCACCTGGCCGTTGCCGTTCGCATCGACGGCCTTCTCGGCCCAGCGCAGGCCCTCGTCGAGATGGCTCTTGCTGGTCAGGCAGTACGTTGCGGCGGTGTTCCAGCCCACCCAGGTGAAGCCGGCGCTCGAGCGCAGCTCTTGGCGCATGTTCTCGACGTAGAGGTCCTTGGCGTTGTCGACCGTGATCTCGAGCGGCAGCTCGAGGTCCTCCCAGCTCAGCACCGCGGTCGTCCGGTCGCCCTTCTGATCGCGGAACCAGTAGGTGAGGTCCTCGTGGTAGTCGCTCTTGGCCGGCTTCGCCTGCACCCGCAGCGCGTCCTCCTTGGCATCGTAGAAGAAGCTGCCCCACGAGGTGTGGTTCTTCGAGAAGATGACCGTCCACTCCTCCTTGCCGGGGATGAAGTGCAGGCCGTACGACCCGGCCGGCAGCGCCTGGCCCTGGACCTTCAGGTCATAGTTGGTGGTGAACACCGTGTTCTCGTTGGCGCCGCCCCGCCAGGGACACTGGGCGCCGCAGGTGCCGAAGCCCAGGTCGGCCATGCCATAGGGCACCAGCGCGCCCCAGATCTTTCCCCGCCGGTCGTCGCCGGTCGGGCTGTGGACGTGCGGGCTGCTGTAGTCGATGGACACCCGCACCAGGCCGATCCCCTGGACGACGATGGCCCGCTGGTTGCCGCCGCTCGGCGGCGTGGTGATGCCGGCGACCTGGGCGGCGGCGGGCCGGTTGACGAGGAGCGCGAGCACCGCCGCCAGCGCGGCTGGCCCCAGCAGTGCTCCGAACGACGTGCGACGAAGCCTTTTCCTGACCATGAGACCTCCCCTGATGGCGAGGGGCCGCAGGCCGCCGCGGGCCGTCGCGGCCGCTGGCAGTGAACTGCGGAACCTCCTGGCGGTACATACGGGCAGGCGCGAGAAAGGTTCGCCGTTCCAGGGAGGGGATCCGCATGCCGTCATCGAGCACGATGTGGAAGGTTTCCGCGAAAACGCTGGCCCGGGCGAACCGGTCGCCGGCCCACCCGGGCGAGGTCCTGCGCGACGAGGTGCTGCCGGCGCTGGACGTGACGGTGAGCGACGCCGCCCGGCAGCTGCGGGTCACGCGCCAGACCCTGCACCGCATCCTTTCCGGCCGTTCCGGCATCAGCCCGGAGATGGCGGTGCGCCTGGGCAAGTTCTGCGGCAATGGCCCCGCCCACTGGCTGAGCCTCCAGCACGCCTACGACCTCTGGCATGCCGAGCGCCGCCTCCATGCCGAGGTGAAGAAGATCCCGGGCCACGTGGTCCGGTAGCGGCCAGCGGCGCGGCCAAGCCCGGCGGTCCGGGCAGGGGCGGCCGAGCCATGGCGCCGCCGCATGGTCGCGGCTGCCGTCACCGGCCTCACCGGTCCACCGCGCTTGACCGGTCGGCGACGCCAGGCTAGCATCCATCCCATCGACAGGGCGATGGAGTCCGCCCGAGAAACGCCGCCGCTCGCGCGTGCTGATGACTCCTACTTTTAACCTTGGGTCGAAAGTAGGAGTCGCGCGTGGAAAGCACGTGGTTGCTGGCCGCTCTCTGGGTCGGACTGGCCCTGGTCGCCACCCTCGCCGCCATCTGGCTGCGCATCTCGACCGCCCTTTCCGAGATCGTCGTCGGCACCGTCGCCCAGCTGGCGATCGGCGCCGCCTTCGGCTTCGCCGGGCTCGGCGCCAAGGCGCCCTGGATCGCCTTTCTCGCCGGCACCGGCGCCATCGTCCTGACCTTTCTCGCCGGCACCGAGCTGGACCCCGCCACCTTCCGGGCGAAATGGAAGGAAGCGGTGGGCATCGGCCTGGTGGGCTTCTTCGCACCCTTCCTCGGCTGCACCGCCGTCGCCCACTATCTTCTGGGCTGGACGGCCCGCAGCAGCTGGCTGGCGGGCGTCGCGCTGTCCACCACCTCGGTGGCCGTGGTCTACGCCGTGATGCTCGAGCTGGGGCTCAACCGTACCGAGTATGGCAAGGCCATCCTGGCGGCCTGCTTCGTCAACGATCTCGGGACGGTGCTGGCGCTGGCGCTCATCTTCTCGCCGTTCACGCTGCGGACCCTGGCCTTCGTGGTGGTTTCCACGGCAGCCTTCCTGGTCCTCCCCTGGTTGACGCCGCGGTTCTTCCGCCGGTTCGGCAACCGCCCCTCGGAGCTGGAGGCGAAGTTCATCCTGTTCCTGCTGTTCGCCCTCGGGGGGCTGGCGGTCTGGGCGGGCAGCGAGGCGGTGCTGCCTGCCTACCTGGTGGGCATGGTGCTCGCCGGCACCGTCGGCAAGGATCACGTCCTGGTGCGCCGCCTGCGCACCCTCACCTTCGGCCTGCTGACACCGTTCTACTTCATCCGCGCTGGCGCCTTCGTCTCGGTGCCCGCGTTGCTCGGCGCGCCGCTGGTCTTCCTGGTCCTGCTGCTGGCAAAGATGATCAGCAAGCTGACAGGCCTCTTCCCGGCCACCAAGGCCTTCCGCTACCGGGGCAACGAGCGCGTCTACTACACGCTGCTGATGTCCACGGGCCTGACCTTCGGCACCATCTCCGCCCTCTTTGGCCTCAGCCACGGCATCATCGACCAGGCACAGTACAGCTTCCTGGTCGCCGCCGTCATCGCCAGCGCGGTGGTGCCGACGATGATCGCCAACTTCTTCTTCCTGCCGCGCCACCTGCTCCCGGCCCCCGAGCCGGAGCCCGGCCCCGCCGGCCTCGAGCAGGCGTGACCATTGCTGGGCGCCCTGCGGCGCCAGCGCTAGCCGGCGATGGCGCGCAGCAGATCCCGGCGGTCGACGATGCCGACGGCGCGACCTTGATCGTCCACGACCACCAGGCGCTTGCGGCGGTTGGCGAGCGCCCGCTGGATCGCCTCACCCACCGGCATCCCGGGGCCGACTTCCAGCATGCCCGGCGACATCAGCTCGCGGGCGGTGGCGGTGGCGTCCTCCGGCGCCCGGCCGCGCCGCGCTAGGGCACTCAGCAGGCCGGAGCGGGCCTCGGGCCGCACCCTCGCGACCAGGTCGCCATCGCTGACCAGGCCCAGCGGGCGGCCCTCTCCGTCCACCACGATCAGGCGCTTGTGACCGCCCGCCACCATCTGCGCCACCACCTCGGGCAGGTCGGCGTCCTCGGGCACCGCGGGAAGGCGCCGGTCCATCACCTCCCCGACCGTCCGCGACGCTCCGGGCGGGGGCTGCTCGCGCTGGCCCTTGTGCGCCGGCGAGACGGCGGCCAGCACGTCGAAGCGGCTGAGCATGCCCACCAGGGCGCCGCCGCGGTCCACCACCGGCAGCCGCTTGCGCCCATGCTCGCTCATCAGCGCGGCGGCGCGACCCAGGGAGCTGTCGTCGAGGATCGTCTCGACCGGCTGGGTCATGACCTCGCCGACCCTGGCGGTCAGGCCCGCCAGCGCCAGGCGCCAGCCGGCGAGAGTCGCCGCGTCCAGGCGCTCGGCGACCGCCAGCCGCTGCACCAGGCCGGTCTTCTCCATGAGATCGCCGTCGCTCAGCATGCCCACGGGGCGCTGGCCGTCGTCGATCACCGGCAGCGCCTTCAACCCGTGCTGCAGCATCAGGTCCCAGGCTTCGAGGATGGCCGCTCCCGGCGTGGTCGCCACCACCGGCTTGCTCATCAGCTCGCGCACCGGGAGGTCGGCGGGCAGCGGCGCGAGGTAACGATGGCTGTACTTGACGATGGTCACGTCCTCGACCGTAATCAGGCCCTCGCGCACCATCGGGCCGATCAGCGCCACGGCATGATCGACCCGCTCCGCGGTGTCGACCAGCACGAGCACCAGCGGCAGGTCCTCGGAGAGCCTGAGGATGGCCGTGCTGTGGATGCGGGAGTGGGCGCCGAAGCCGGCGACGCCCCGCATCACGGTGGCGCCCGCGAAGCCATCCTTGCGCAGGGTCTCGAGCAGTGCGCCGTGCAGCGGCAGGCCCCGCCAGCGGTCGCTCTCGCCGAGATAGACGGTTAGCCGCTTGGCGGGTCCCAGAATCCTCATGGCCGGCTCCTCTCTGTGGCCAGTACCGACAGGTCGTGGTCGCCGAGCACCTCCTCGGCCACCGTCTCCTGCTCCACCCAGCGGCCCGCGCCGTGGATGGCGTGGAGGAGGTCGCCCGCTGCCTCGCCGGGCGACGCGGCGAGCAGCGACTCGATCTCCTCGGCCTCGCCGGCGGCGAGCGGCAGACCGCGATCCACGAAGCGCTCGAAGGTCGCCGGGTCCATCCGCCACGGCTCGACCGGCAGACCGCTGCGCCGCCTCAGGCTGCGCAGGATGAGCACGCCGTAACGGTCGAGGTCGCCCCAATGCGCCATCGGCAAACCTGGCGCCGCGGCGGCGAGCAGGCGCAGCAGCCGGACCACCGCCCAGTTCGCCTGGCCTTCGCTGAGCAGCACGATCTCGTCGCCGACGCGGCCGCGGGCGCCCAGCCACTCGACGTAGTCGTTGAACGTGGTCTCGTTCTCGATGCTGACCACGCGCTCGGCGCGCAGCTCGGCGATGCGGGCGCCGCGCAGGTGCAGCAACAGCAGGCGGCACGGCTCACCCAGCTCGCGGTGCAGCGCCGCCTCGGCAAAGGTGCGCCCCGACTTCTCCAACACCAGGTGGCCGAAGCAAAGGACGTCGATCGGCGTCTCGTTGCGGAAGATGCCGAGGCGCTCGAGCGCCAGCCGGCGGCGGTCGGCCGGCTCGTGCAGGCCCTCGGCGGCGACGCCCTCGGCAAGCCCCGGCAGGTGCCGCAGCAGCGCGTCGGCCAGGCGCACGTAGCGCCAATCTCCCGCCCGCAACCCTTTGGTCGAACCGGTGGCGCGGCGTGCGAAGTTGGCGAGCCGCACCGGCTGGTCGTTGTGCTCGGCAAGCTCGAGCGAACGGGCCAGCAGCTCCAGCTCGCTCTCCAGCCGCGGCAGGCCCTCGCGGCGCGCCATCTCGAACAGCTCGCCGCGCGCACTGGCCAGCCGCTCCGCCTGGGCGTGGAGGAAGGCGGCCGCGGCGCCGTCCGGCCGGCAACCGCGTCCGGCCAACGCCAGCGCGGTTGCCGCCGCTCGCGCCCCCAGCGCCGAGGCCTCGGCGTGCAGGTCATGCGGCGCGCGCCCGGTCGCGGCGTAAAGCACCTCGGCGAGCCCCGGCCAACCCGCCGCACGCAGGGCGGCGTCGGCTCGCGCGAGGTCGAGCCGCATCGCCGCGCCCCCCGCATCCACCAGCCTGACGGCGGCCGCCGAGAGCAGGCCCACCGCGGCCTCGTGCTCCTCCGGCGCGGCGCAGCGCAGCGTCAGGCGCTTGGGCAGCGCGCCGCGGCGGTCGGTGCGGTCCAGGATCGCCGCCACCAGGGCGCGCCACGCGCCGTCGCCAGCCAAGCGCTCGCGCACGCCGGCGATCGGCCCGCCATGCCCGCCCGCGGCCGGCGGGCCGCTCACGGAGGCTCCCGCGGCGGCGGCGGCGTGCCGTCCGCGCCGTTCTCCGGCGGAGTTCTGTCGGCGCCGTTCTGCGGCGGCGTTCCGTCCGCGCCGTCCTGCGGCGCGGCGGCCGGCGCCTCGCGCGCCACGCCCAGCAGCAGCTCGGCCGCCGCCGGCTCGGCCGGGCGCTCGAACAGCGCCGCCTGGGCGTCGGGGCGCGCCCAGTGAAAATCGCTGATGAACACGTCCTGCTCCGCGGTCTTCTCGATGAACAGCGTGCTCGAGGCGGCCAGCGCCGGCGTCACGCCGTCGAGCTCCGGCGTGGCCACGATCAGGTCCACCCCGGCGCGGTCCGCGAACTGCATCAGCACCTCGCGCCGGCCGGCGTCGATCCCCAGGAAGGCCTCGTCGAGCAGCAGCAGCCGCAGGCGGGCGTCGGTGCGGTCGTAGAGCAGCGACGCCACCGCGATCACCAGCAGGTACGTCGGCACCGCCTGCTCGCCCGTCGAGCCGAACCGCAGACGCTGGCGCGACAGGTCGCGCGCGCCGCCGTCGGAGCGGCTCTGGACCTGCAGCACGTATTCGAACCAGCGGCGGTAGTCGAGGATCTCCGGCACCTCGCCCTCGCGCACCTGGCGCAGATCGTCGAGGCGGGCGGCGAAAAAGTCCCGCAGCTCCTCGCGCAGCGCCGGCTGCAGCGCCGACTGCTCCCGCAGCAGCTCGAGCAGGCGCTGCCGCTCCGGGCGCTGGCGCAGGGAGAACTGGAACCGGCTGGCGCCGAAGCGCAGGTCTGCCGCCAGGCGGTTGATCCCCTGGATGACGTCGCGCAGCTCGCGCACCTGCCCCTGGAGACGCCGCACCAGACCGGCCATCACCACCCGTTCGAGCAGGTCGCGCGTCCGCTGGTCCAGGGCGCCCTGCAGCGACTGGACCTCCTCGTTGCGTTCGCGGAAGACCTGATCGACCGGGCGGCCGGCCTGATCGCGCACCTCGCACCGGGCCTCGTCCAGCCGGAAAGCGTACTTCTGCCAGAGACGCTCGTGGCGCAGGCCGTCGGACGAATCCAACCACTGGAACGCCCGCGCCCGCGCGTTCGACGCCTCGCCGATCAGCCCGGCGACGTTCTCCGCCAGGATCTGCTGGCCGCGCATGATGCGGAAGGCATAGTCCACCAGGTCGCCGCGATGCCGCGCGTCTTCCAGCAGCGGCAGCAGCGCCTCGCCGCGGTTCCGAGCCGCTGCCGTGGCGGCCTGCAGGCCGCCCGCCGCCGCGGTCGCCTCCCCGCTGCGCCGCTGCGCCGCCTCGCTGGCCCCCGCCGCGGCTGCGATCGTCGCCTTCTCCCGCTGGCGGGCCAGCTCGAGGGCCACCTCGGCACGGCCGACCCGCTCGCGCAGGTCTGCCGCGCCGGCGCTGGCGACCGCGGCGGCAATCTCGGCCAGCCGGCCCCGCAGCTGCGCCCACCGCCGCTCGGCACTCTCGACCCGTTCGCCCGCCTGCGCTGCCGCCGCATCGCGCTCCCGCCAGCGGGCGCGCGCCTCGCCGGCGGCGGCCGCCAGGGTCCCCAGCCGCGCCGGCGAACCGGCGTCCAGGCGCTCGAGCGCCTGCCGGCAGGAGTTTGCCGCCTCGCGGTGCGCCGCGGCGCCGGCCGCCGCGCGCCGGCTTTCGGCCGCGCGCTGCACCGCCAAGGCGCCGAGCCGCGCCGCTTCCACCGCCGCCGCCCGAGCGCGGGCCGCGGCCCCGAGCCAGCGCGGCACCGCCGGCTCGAGGCGCGATTCGGCGCCCTGCTCGTGGAGAGCGCCGTCGGCCCAGACCGCGCGCTCGGCATCGCCGCGGGCTTCGCCGGCGGCCAGGATGCGGACGTCGCCGGCGACGCGGCGCAGGAAGCTGCGCCCGATCGACGCCAGCTCCGGCGGACCTGCGTCGGCCACCGCCGCCGGCAGCGTGCCATCGGCCGGCGCGCCGTCGCGGGCGCTGGCCGCGGTGCCTGGCAGCACTGCGGCAGGATCCACCACCTCGACGCCGCCGCCGTGCGCCAGGACGCAGGCGCGTGCCGCGGCATGCTGGTGCGGCGGCACCACGACGGCGCCCAGCACGCGCGGCCCCAGGATGCACTCGATGCCGGCGCCCAGGCTCTCCGGCGTCGCCGAGGCGAGCTCGAACAGGCGATAGAGCGGTGCCGCCTGCGGCGCAACGCCGGCCAGCGCCGCCAGGAGCGCGCCGTACCCGGGCAGATCAAGCGTCATCTCCTGGCGCTGGCGCACCTCCTCGGCCTCACGCGCCGCCGCCGCCGCGGCGCCGCCCTGCCGCCCGGCCTCCTCGGCGGCGACCGCCGCACGGCCCGCGGCCATCTCGCTCGCCGCCTCGAAGCCGCGCCGCACGATCGCCAGCAAGCGATCGACGGCGGCCGGCGCGCCCGGCACGGGCTGCGCCTCGGGAGCGGCCGGCCCCGCCGCCGCTGCCGGCACTGCCGGCGTCGCCGGCGGGAATGCCGAGACGGCGCCGGCGAGCGCGCCCAGCGCCACGATCGCTTCCTCGTCCAGGTGCTCGCGGGCCGCGGCGCTCGCCGACCGCAACGCCGCGAGCGCTTTTTCTCTCGCCGCCTCGACGGCTGCCGCCGCGCCGGCCGCGTCGTCGGCCGCACGCCGTTGCTGGTCCCGCCGCGCCGCCAGGTCGGCGGCGGCACGCCCCGCTTCGCGCTCGGCATCCGCCGCGTCTCGCCGCGCCTCCTCCTCGCGGGCCAGCAGGGCCGCGCCGGCGCTCGCCTGCAGACCGCGCAGCGCATCGCCGAGCCGCGTCACCTCGAGCTCGGCTTCCCGCCGCTCGGCGGCCGCCCGCGCCGCGTCCGCCGCCGCCTGCTCCTCCTGGCGCCGCGCCTCCTCGAGCGCCCGGGCCGCGGCGCGGCGCGCCAGCTCCGCGCCGACGAAGGCGTAGCGCGCCATCTGCTCGGTGGCGGCGCTCGCCGCCTGCAGCTTCTCGAGCACGTCGTGCAGCACCTCGAGCTCGGCACCGAGGTCGCCGAGGTCGCTACGGATGCCCTCGATGGCGCGCAGCGCCGAGCGCACCTCCTCGAACTCGGCCTCGGCCGGCGGCGGCAAGAGCCCGATGAACAGCTCGTCGAGGTTGCGCGCCCGCGCCACCATCTCGCGATAGGCCTTCCCGGCCGCGAGCAGTCCCAGGACCCGCTCGTAGGCATCGCGGTCGCGGAACAGCAGCTGCGCCAGCGCCGTGCGATACCGCCCCTTGTCGAAGACGACGCCCCGTCCCAGCCGCTCCTCGAGCTCCCGGCGGTCGCGGGGACGCCGCCGCACGCCGCCCGCGCCGTCAGCCTCCTCCTCGCACAGGCCGATCTCTTCGAGCGTCGCCCCGCGCGCCACGAAGCCCCAGACGTCCGGCTGCGACTCGAGCGAGGTGGCGAAGGCGCCGGCGCCGAAGCAATGCACGGTGCCGCTCGCGTCGGCGATCTCGAGCGCGGCATACATCACCGCCGGACCGCGCAGCGCGATGTCTCGCTCGAGGTCGTAGCGCAGCACGATGCTCGCGAGGTTGCGCCCAGGCTCCGTCCGCGGCCCGAAGCGGGCGGCCGCGTTGAGCTCCATCTCCACCCCGGCGGTGAGCGCGAAGTGCACCGCGTCGAGCGCCGTCGTCTTGCCGCTCTGGTTGTCGCCGATCAGGAACAGATTCCTGCGCACCGGCAGCGTCTCGTCCACCAGGTTGTGGAAATTGATCAACCGGACGCGGCGGATGTGGCAGAGCCCGCTCACGTCGCCTCGGGAGCCGGCAGCGCGGCCTCGGCGGCCGGGCCGGCATCGGCTCCGCCCCCGGCCTCGGCGTCATCGGGGGAATCGCCGCTTCCTGCCGCCTCTTCGCCGGCGCCGCTCCGATAGGCGCGGAGCACGACGCCGCGCGCCGCGCGGGACGGGTCGTAGCAGCGGATCCCCGGCAGGAACTCGTAGAGCAGATGCTCCGCCATGCCCGCCGGCAGCTCGTCGCCGGCTTCGGGCGCCTTGCGGTCGACCAGGCGCACGAAGCGGTGGCGTTCCAGCTGCTCGAACAGCGGGCGCACCGCCTCGAACAGGCGCGCCTCCGCCGGCATGGCCTCGGCCAGCTCCTCGCGACCGCGGCGGATCGCGAATCCCACGAAGTCGCCGAGCAGGAAGCGGAGCCGCCGGTCGTCGTCGGGCGTCACTCCCTGGCGCTGCCCCTCCTCCTCGTGGAACTCGAGGAGCAGGGCGAAGAGCAGGCACTCGTCGCGCCGCCGGAGGTCGAACAGCGCCCGCTGCGCCGGGCGCACCGCCTCGTTGTAATGGCGCTCCTTGATCAGCCGCGCGCACTGGCGGTCCACGTACAGCCGCCAGCCGAAGTAGCTCTCGAACAGCTGGCGGAAGGACCCCTGGTGGCGGCGCAGGAAGAAGAAGAGATCCGCGTCGTCCTCGCGGTAGAAGAAAGAGGATTCGGTGAGCACGTTGAGCACCGCCTTGACCTGCTCCCGCCCGCGGCGATCCAGCTCGAGCTCGGGAAAGCCCTGCGGCTCGGCGGCGTCGGCCTCGCCGGCGCGGCGCGGTTCCTCAGCCATCGCGCTCCCCGGCGCCGGCGCGCAGGAAGATCAGATCCGGGGCATCGAGGCAGCCGTCGGCACCTGCGAAGCGGGCGCGCGCCGCGGCGGCGCCGGCGGCCGGCCGCTGGAGGCGATAGGCCAGCCACCGGCGGGAGCGGCCCGCTCGCAGGTCGTGGGCCTTGACGGCCTCGAGCAGCGCGCGGAAGTCGGCGGCCCGTTCGAGCGCCGCGCCGGCCAGCGGCGCTCGCGCGGCGCCGCGGAGGATCCTCTCCTCCACCAGCCGGTCGAGCTGCAGCAGCCGCAGGCGCTCGAGCGCGCGCGACTGGCCGGGGCTGCCATGCTTGGCGGTCAGCGGCTCGCCGCTGTGGGCGGCGCGGCGCGACTCGTAGCGGCGGGCCGGCCGCGGTGGCGCCGCCTGCTCCATCGGCGTCCCGGTGCGGGCATCGCTGACCACCTGCGCCGAGGCGAAGAGACCGTTGATCCAGGCGTTGGCCGCCGCCAGGTCGGCGTCGCCCAGGCGTGCCATCTCCCGCGAGCGGTCGCGCAGCGTCTCGATGCGGATGTTGCGGACGCGCACGTTCTCGACGTGCCGGTGGACCCGGCGCACGACGTTGCGCGCCGAGGCATGGACGCGATCGAGCAGCTTCTCGAAGCGGCCCGCCTGGGCGAAGAAGGGCACCAGGTCGCCAAGCACCTGACGCAGCTCGCGCAGCGGTCCCGGCGCGCCGCCGAGCAGCGGGTCCTCGCGCCGGCGCCGCTCGACCTCGGCGCGCGACCGCGCCAGCGCCGCGGCCAGGCGGGGAGCCAGCAGGAGCCGCGCGGTGCGGTGCAGGGCGCGGGCGCGCCGCGCCGCTTCCGCCATGTACTCCTCGACGTAGCGCTCCAGCCGGTCCACCACCTCGGCCAGCGCGGCGAGCTGGAACGGGCTCACCGCGAAGCCGACCAGCGCGGCGTCGAAGGCGGCCAGCTCGCGCGCCGCGTCGTCCACCTTGCGGTCCACCTCGACGCCGAGGTAGGAGAGCCGGAGGAGGTCGTCGCTCACGGCGCCCTGACCCGCGAGCGCCGTCGCGGTCTCGCCGGCGAGGTTCCCGCCCTGGTCCGCGGCCGCGGCCGCGCGCCGCCCTGCGGCGCCCGCGCGGCCGAGCTTGCGGGCCAGGCGCAGCGCCTCGGCGAGGCGCTCCTCGGCGTCGCGCAGCAGGTGGCGGCCGCGGTCCGCGAGGGCTGCCGGCGCGGCCCGCGAGCGCGCCTCCAGGAACTCGAGGACCGCCACCGTCTCGTCGTCGATCCGGCAGAGGAACTTCTGCAGCCCGCGATCGGCCAGCGTTTCGATCCGCCGCGGCTCGAGGCGCCGCGGCGCCAGGTTGCCCCACTCTTCGAGCTGCTTGACGTCGGCGCGAAAGGCATCCGGCGTGTAGGGGCCGGGCTCGACCTCGGGCACCAGCCCGACGGCCTCGATCATCAGGTCGTCGTAGTAGATCTCGATCTCGTGCGAGCGCCGGTGGCCCAGCAGCGTCCACAGGATCCCCGCGTAGGCGCGGCGGCGCTCCGCGGTCAGGAAGCGCAGCTTGTCCACCGGCACGGCCGCCACCACGGCGTGCAGCGCCGCCCGAAAGTCGGCATCCATGCCTGTGTAGACGGAAACCATGGCTCCGCTCGTGCTCCGGCGCCGTCAGCTGCCGCTCTCGCCGCTCTCGAGGAACAGCGCCGCCAGCGGCGGCAGGGTCAGCGCCAGCGAGTGGCTGCGGCCGTGCAGCGGCAGCGGCGAGGCCTCGACGCCGCCCATGTTGCCCATGCCGCTGCCGCCGTAGTGACGGGCGTCGCTGTTGAGCGCCTCCCGCCAGTAGCCGCCGCCCGGCACGCCGATGCGATAGTTGGTGCGGGGCACCGGCGTGAAGTTGAACACCGCCACCACCGGCGCCGTCCCCGCCTCGCCCTGGCGCACGAAAGCCAGCACGCTGTGCTCGGCGTCGCTGCCGTCGATCCAGGCGAAGCCGCCGGCGGCGCAGTCCAGCTGATGCATCGCCGGCTCGCTCCCGGTAGAGGCGGTTGAGGTCCTCGAGCCAGCGGCCGATCGCCGCGTGATCGGGGTCGCTCGAGCAGGTGCCAGTCGAGGCTGGCCTCGTGGTTCCACTCCCGTTCCTGGGCCAGCTCGCCGCCCATGAACAGCAGCTTCTTGCCCGGCTGCGCGAACATCCAGGCGATACAGCAGCCGCAGGTTGGCGAAGCTGCTGCCAGCGGTCGCCCGGCATCTTGCCGAGCAGCGACCGCTTGCCGTAGACCACCTCGTCGTGCGACAGCGGCAGCACGAAGTTCTCGGTCCAGGCGTAGATGCCGCGAAAGGTCAGCTGGTTCTGGTGGAAGCTGGCGGTAGACCGGGTCCTGGGCGAGGTACTCGCAGCGTGTCGTGCATCCAGCCCATGTCCCACTTCAAACCGAAGCCCAGCCCGCCCAGGTAGAGTCGGGCGCGACACCATCGGCCAGGCGGTCGATTCCTCGGCGATCGTCTGCATGTCCGGAAAGTCGCGGTACACCGCGGCGTTGAGCTGGCGCAGGAACTCGATCGCCTCGAGGTTCTCGCGGCCGCCGTGGACGTTGGGCAGCCACTCGCCCGGCCTGGCGCGAGTAGTCGAGGTAGAGCATCGACGCCACGGCGTCGACGCCGCAGGCCGTCGGCGTGATAGCGGTCGAGCCAGAAGCGCGCGCTGCTGAGCAGGAAGCTGCGCACCTCGCTGCGCCCGTAGTTGAAGATCAGGCTCCCCCAGTCCGGCTGGAAGCCCTTGCGCGGGATCGGCGTGCTCGTAGAGGTGCGTGCCGTCGAAGAACGCCAGGCCGTGCTCGTCGTTCGGGAAATGCGACGGCACCCAGTCGAGGATCACCCCGATGCCGCGCTGGTGCAGGTGATCGATCAGGTACATCAGGTCCTGCGGCGTGCCGTAGCGGCTGGTGGGCGCGAAGTAGCCGGTGACCTGATAGCCCCACGAGCCGTAGAACGGATGCTCCATCACCGGCATCAGCTCGACGTGGGTGAAGCCCAGCCGGGCGACGTGGTCGGCGAGCCTGGGCGCGGCCTCGCGGTAGCTCAGCGACCGGTTGCCCTCCTCCGGCACCCGCCGCCAGGATCCCAGGTGCACCTCGTAGATCGACATCGGCGCGCCGAGCGTCTGGCGGGCGCCGCGCGCCGCCATCCACGCCGCGTCGCCCCAGGCGTAGTCGAGGTCCCAGACGATCGAAGCCTGGCGCGGCGGCGTCTCGGCATGGAAGGCGCAGCGGATCGGCCTTGTCGACGCGATAGCCGCGGTAGCGCGAGGCGAGGTGGTACTTGTAGTGGGCACCCGGGCCGACGCCCGGCACGAAGCCCTCCCAGATCCCCGAGGCGCCGCGCGCCGCCAGCGGGTGGGCGCCGCGGTCCCAGCCGTTCCAGTCGCCGATCACCGCCACGGAGCGGGCGTTCGGCGCCCAGACGGCGAAGCGGGTGCCGGCGGCGCGATCCTCCCCGGCCGGCACCGGATGGGCGCCGAGCTGCTCGTACAGCCGCAGCTGCGTGCCCTCGTTGAACAGGTAGAGGTCGTCGGCGCTGATCCCTGCCGGGTCCGCCGGCGGTGCCGGCTCGCGATCGCTCACGCTTCCTCCTTCAGGTGCTCGGGACGCCGCGCCGCAGCCGGTCGAGCCGCGCCAGCGTCTCCACCACCTCGGGGCGGCTGGTCATCTCGGCGCAGGTGAGCCGCGCCTTGCGCCGCCAGTTCGGGCGCTGGCTGGTGGTGCCGGGCACGTTCTGCGGCTCGGTCTCCTGCCAGAGATCCTCCAGGTTCACCAGCACCATCCGTGCCGGACCGGCCGCCAGGTGGTCGAGGCAGCCGTGCAGCACCCGCGGGTAGAGATCGCCGTTCCCCGCCGCGGCGCCGCCCTGGCGCGCCGCCGCCGCCGCCAGCTGGCGGCGCTGCGCCTCGCGGCGCTCGCGCTCCTCGCGCGCCTCGCGTTCGTCGAGCAGGCCGAGCGCCTGCAGCTCGTCGACGTCGCGCCCTTCCCAGAAGCCGCGAAAGGTCGGCATGTCGTGGGTGTTGAGGCAGGCCACCGACGCCGGCGCCGGCTCGTGCTGCAGGCCGCCGCCCGGCGACAGCTCGTACTGCATGACGTACATGCCGAGCACACCGTGGCGCGCCATCGCCGCGTTCACCTCCGGCGGCACGGTGCCCAGGTTCTCGCCGACGATCATCGCCTGGTGGCGGTGCGATTCGAGCGCCAGCACGGCATACAGCTCCTCGTGCGGGTAGCGCACGTAGATGCCGCCCGCCGGCCCGAGGCCCCGCGGCACCCAGAACAGCCGGTGCAGCTGCATCACGTGGTCCAGCCGCAGCACGCCGGCATGGCGGAGGTGGTGGCGCAGCGACGCGATCAGGTAATCGTAGCCGCGCTCGCGCTGGCGCTCCGGCCGCAGCGGCGGGAAGCCCCAGTCCTGTCCCCTGGTGAACAGACTGTCCGGCGGCGCGCCGGCCGTGGCGCCGTCGGCGAAGAGATCGCGCTCGCGCCAGACGTCGTAGGCGCTGCCGTGCACGCCCAGCGGCATGTCCAGGTAGAGACCGCGCGGCGCGGCGTGCCCGCCGCCCTCGGGGCCGCCGCCGCGCGCCTGGCGCGAGACCTGCTCCATCTGCTGCTCCATCGCCCACTGCACCCACAGGTGATAGCGGTAGTCCTCCAGGTCGTAATCCGCCGGCGCCAGGCTGCCCTCGCGCAGCCGCTCCGGCCAGGCCTGCCAGCTCTCGCCGCGGCGGTCGCCGACGGCGCGGAACGCCGCGTAGTCGGCCAGCTCGGGACGGGCGGCGACGAAGCGCTCGAGATCGTGGTGGCGCGGCCCCGGGTTGGTGAACGACCACGCCACCATCTCGTCGAGCACCCGGCGCTTGAGCATGGCGAGGCGCGGGTAGTCGACCAGCGGCAGCGCGGCCAGCGCCCGCATCTCGGCCTGCAACTCGCTCGATTCGAGCAGCCGCCGCGCCGCCGGGCAGAGGTTCGCTTCCGGCAGCTGCTGCGGATCGAGGTAGAGCTCGTTCCAGAACCGCCGCGACACCGGCGCATAGGGGCTCGGGTCGCACGGCATGTCCAGGAAGGTGGCGAGCAGCGGCAGGGTCGCCGCCACGCCGCCCCCCAAGCGAGCCGTCCAGGCCGCCAGCGCCGCGAGATCGGTGAGGTCGCCCGCCCCCCACGAGCGCTCGCCGCGCAGCGCGTAGAGCGGCAGGAAGACCCCCCACAGCGGCCCGCCGTCGCCGGCGAAGGCGCGCACCGGCGCCGCGATCACCAGCGCCCGCGCCGAGCGCCCGCCGAGCTTGACCTCGAGGCGGTGATAGCCGGGGGGCAGCGCCTCGGGCAGCGCCAGCCGCCGCCGCTCCGGCGCGGTCGCCGGCAGGCGCTCGAGATCCCAGGTCCAGGCCCGCCGCTCGCCGCTCTCGAGGTCCAGATGGCAGGCGACCGCGCCGCCGCCACCGCCGCCGGCAGCGCCCGCCAGGCGCAGCTCGATCTCGCCGAGATGACCGTCCCAGGCCACCAGCACCGGCTCGATCAACCGCGCCGCCAGCTCGGCGCGGCGGGACGCAAGCGCTTCGGCGACGTCGTCCATGCCCTCGAAGGGTCCGGCGAGCGCCGAGGCCGCCGCCAGCAGCGACTCGGCAGAGGCCTCGACGTAACGGCCGTAGATGTCGTGGTAGCCGGGCTCCACGCCGTAGAGAGCGGCCAGCTCCCGCAGGTCGTGCTGCTCGCGCTCGCGCCCGCCCTGCGGCTCCCGCCGGTCCTCGCTCATCGTCCTGGGGGCTCCCGCAGCCCGAGGATCTGCTGGATGCCCGCCAGCGGGATGCGCACCCAGGCCGGCCGGTGGTTCAGCTCGTAGGCCAGCTCGTAGATCGCCTTCTCGAGCACGTAGGCGTCCAGCAGGGTCGCCAGCTCGGAGCGCTGGGCGGGCACGAAGGAGGCGCCGGCGGCGCGCTCGAGATAGGCGCCCAGGAAGGCCGCCGACACCCAGCGCGCCCAGAACAGCGCCCAGCTCTCGAACACCGGCATCTCCGCCGGCGGGATGAGGCCGCTCGCCGCCTCCTCGAACAGCCGCGCATAGGCGGCATACTGGAACGAGCGCACCATGCCGGCGACGTCGCGCAGCGGCGACCGCTTCAGGCGCCGCTCGGACAGCGGCCGTGCCGGCTCGCCCTCGAAGTCCAGGATGACGAAATCCTTGCCGGTGAACAGCACCTGCCCCAGGTGATAGTCGCCGTGGGTGCGGATGCGGGTGGCGGTCACCTTGGGGCCGAGCAGCAGCGCGAAGCGCTGGCGCACCTGATCCTGGGCGGCGAGCACCGCCGCCGCCGCCGCGCGCTCGCCGGGGGCCAGGTCGTCCAGGAGCTGTTGCAGCAGCTTGAAGGTGCGGCCGGCATGGGTGCGCATCGACTCGTAGAGCGAACGCTGATGCAGGGTCGAGAACGGCTCGGGCGCGAACGCCGGCTGGCCGGCCGGCGCCGCGGCGAGCGCCAGGTGCAGCTCGGCGGTGCGTTCGCCGAGCAGGCGCGCCGAGGGCAGATAGGTGCCGATGCGCTCGTACAGCTCCGCCGGCGGGTTGGCGCCGCCGGCGGCGGCCGCCAGCTCGAGCAGCGGCTGCGCCGGCACCGCCGCCGGGCCGGTGTCGCCCCGCCCCCAGCCGGTGCGCGCCCGATCGAAATAGCGCCCCAGGGCGTCGAGGGTGAAGCTCCAGGCGTCGCCCTCGCTGGCGACGAAGCCCTGCAACACGGCGAGGGTGATCGGCTCGCGGCCGCGGCCGCCGTCCCCGCCGCCGCGAAGGTCCAGCCCGCCGGCCACCGGCGGCACCTGGCGGAAGTTGGTGAAGCGGGTCAGGAAGCGGCCGATCTCGAGGTCGGGATTGATGCCCGGCTCGAGCTTGCGGAACAGCTTGAGCACCAGCCGGTCGCCGAAGCGGATGGAGGTGTTGCTCTGCTCGCCGCCCAGTGGTCGCGGCTCGAGCTCGGCGCCGCCGGCCTGCGCATCGGCGCCGGCCAGCGCGGCGAAGCCGGGATCGGACCAGGCCGCTGCCTCGCTCGCCGGCCCGCGGAAGCTGCGGCCGCCGGCGATCGCGGCGAGCAGGCCGCGGGCGAAGGCGCCGTCCTCGAACGGATCGTAGAGGGTGCCTGAGCCCGCCGCGCCGCCGCCCTCGAGCCGGGCGACGATGCGGCGCGGCTCGGGGTCCGCGTGGCCCGCGCCGGCGGCCCCACCGGCAGAGCCGGGAGCGGCGGGGGCACCGGGGGCATCGGCGGCGAAGGCCAAAGGCAGCACGTAGCGCTCGGCCTCGCCCTGCTCGTAGGCGGCGTCGAGCAGCAGCAGCCAGGCGCCGCCGTCGAGCGGGATGGCCTCGGCGAGAGTCACCGCGCGCAGCATCCGCGCCTTGGCCGCGAACCAGCGGAACGCCGGCAGGCGGGCGGCGAGCGCCGCCTCGAAGGCCGCCTTGCCGGGCCCGCTGAACAGCCGCTGCCAGTCGAAGGGGCCGGCGGTGCCGGCGAGGGTGGCGCCCGGCAGCGTCACCACCGGCACCTCGACCTCCGGCCGCGGCGCCCCGCCGTGCTGGCCGGCGCGGCGCGCCGGCTGGCGCTCGAGCGCGAACCAGTAGAAGGAGTGCGGGCCGAGCGTCAGCGGATAGCGCCGATCGCCGGCGATCGGCGGGAAGGCGACGCCGCCGAACAGCTCGATCGGGGTCGCGCCGGCATGCTCGGCGAGGTCGAGCTCGAGCGGCTGCACGAAGCGCGACAGGTTGGCGACCACCAGCAGCGTCTCGTCCTGGTGGCGGCGCAGGAACGCCAGCACGTGATGGTTGTCGGCGCTGCAGGAACTCGAGGCTGCCGCGGCTGAAGGCGCGGTAGCGCTTGCGCAAGGCGATCAGCCGCCGCGTCCACCACAGCAGCGAGTGCGGATTGCCCTGCTGGGTTTCGACGTTGATCGCCTGGTAGTGGTACTCGGGATCGATGATCACCGGCAGGAACAGCCGCTGCGGGTTGGCGGTCGAGAAACCGGCGTTGCGGTCGCCGTTCCACTGCATCGGCGTGCGCACGCCGTTGCGGTCGCCGATGTAGATGTTGTCGCCCATGCCGATCTCGTCGCCGTAGTACAGCACCGGCGCTCCCGGCAGCGAGAACAGCAGGCTGTTCATCAGCTCGATGCGGCGCCGGTCCTTGCCCATCAACGGCGCCAGCCGGCGGCGGATGCCGACGTTGATCCGCGCCTGCGCGTCCTGGGCGTACACCCGGTACATGTAGTCGCGGTCCTCGTCGGTGACCATCTCGAGCGTCAGCTCGTCGTGATTGCGCAGGAAGGTCGCCCACTGGCAGCTCGCCGGGATCGGCGGCGTCTGCTCGAGGATGTCCACCACCGGGAAGCGGTCCTCCAGCCGGATCGCCATGTACAGTCGCGGCATCACCGGGAAATGGAAGGCCATGTGGCATTCGCCGGCGCCGTGATCGGGATCGCCGAAGTAGGCGATCGAGTCCTCGGGCCATTGGTTGGCCTCGGCGAGCAGCATGCGGTCGGCGAAGCGCGCGTCGACGTGGGCGCGCAGCCGGCGCAGGAAGACATGGGTCTCCGGCAGGTTCTCGCAGTTGGTGCCCTCGCGCTCGTAGAGATAGGGCACCGCGTCCAGGCGCAGCCCGTCCACCCCCAGCTCCATCCAGAAATCGAGCGCCGCGAGCACCGCCTCGTGCACCTGGGGATTGTCGAAGTTCAGGTCGGGCTGGTGCGAGAAGAAGCGGTGCCAGTAGTAGGCCTTGGCGATCGGGTCCCAGGTCCAGTTGGAGGTCTCGGTGTCGGTGAAGATGATGCGCGCGTCGGCGTAGCGGTCGGGAGTGTCGCTCCAGACGTAGAAGTCGCGCTCCGGCGAGCCCGGCGCGGCGCGGCGGGCGCGCTCGAACCAGGGATGGCGATCGGAGGTGTGATTGATCACCAGCTCGGTGATCACCTTGAGGCCGCGCCGGTGCGCCGCCGCGAGGAAAGCCTGGAAGTCCTCGAGCGTACCGTAGGCGGGATGGACGCTGGTGTAATCGGCGATGTCGTAGCCGTCGTCGCGCCAGGGCGACGGGTAGAAAGGCAGCAGCCAGATGGCGGTGACGCCCAGGTCGCGCAGGTAGTCGAGCTTGCCGGTCAGGCCGCGGAAATCGCCCATGCCGTCGCCGTCGGAGTCGGCGAAGGCCCGCACGTGCACCTCGTAGAGGACCGCATCCTTGTACCACAGCGGGTCGCCGCCGCCGGGCGGCCGGCGGCTGTCGTCGTCGTCTCGGATCATCGGGTTTCTCGCGCCGCGGGAGTCGAGCCCTACTGGAAGTAATCGAAATCCTGTTCCGAGCGCACCCGGCGCCGGACGCGGAAGAGGTGCGCCGGCGCCAGCTGCGGATCGAGCTGCACGTAGTTGCGCGCGCCGCTCCACAGGTAGCGCGCGCCGGTCAGCAGGTCGTGCGCCTGGAACGGCCGCCCGCCGGCGAGGCCGAGCGCCTCGAGGTCCAGCTCCAGCCACCCCGACTGCGGGTGGTGCGGATCGAGGTTGACGACGGCGACGATGGTGTTGTCGGCCGCCGCCGCCGACTTGCTGTAGCACAGCAGCTGCTGGTTGTCGGTCGGGTGGAAGCGCAGGCCGGCGGAGCTCTGCAGCGCCGGGTTCTCGCGGCGCAGGCGGTTGACCAGGGTGATCAGGTCGCGCAGGCTGTGCGCGGCGCCGAGGTCCCAGTGGCGCAGCTGGTATTTCTCCGAATCGAGGTACTCCTCGCTGCCGCGCTCGCGCGGCCGGTTCTCGAGCAGCTCGAACGGCGGCCCGTAGATGCCGTAGCTCGCGCCCGAGCGTCGCCGCCAGGATGAAGCGCTGCTGGAACGCCGCGCGGCCGCCGAACTGCAGGTGCTCGGTGAGGATGTCCGGCGTGTTCGGCCACAGGTTGGGCCGGAAGTACTCGGCGACCTCGGTGCGGGTCAGCTCGGTGAAGTACTCGGTCAGCTCCCAGCCGTTGGTGCGCCAGGGGAAATAGTTGTAGGACTGGGTGAAGCCGAGCTTGGCCAGCCGGTACATCAGCTTCGGGCGGGTGAACGCCTCGGCCAGGAAGATGACGTCGGGATGGTCGCGCTTGATCTCGGCGATCAGCCACTCCCAGAAGGCGAACGGCTTGGTGTGCGGGTTGTCGACGCGGAAGATGCGGACGCCTTCGCTCCAGCCAGTGATCGAAGACGCTCTTGAGCTCGAGCCACAGCTCGCGCCAGGCCTCGCACTCGAAATCGAAGGGATAGATGTCCTCGTACTTCTTGGGCGGGTTCTCGGCATACTGGATGGTGCCGTCGGGGCGCTTCTGGAACCACTCCGGGTGCTCGCGCACGTACGGGTGATCGGGCGAGCACTGGAAGGCGATGTCCATGGCGAGCTCGAGGCCGTGGTCGCGCGCCTTGGCGATCAGCCGGCGGAAGTCCGCCGCCGTGCCCAGCTCGGGCAGGATCGCCTTGTGCCCGCCCGCCGCGCCGCCGATCGCCCACGGGCTGCCGACGTCGTCCGGGGCGGCCGTGGCGGCGTTGTTCTTGCCCTTGCGGTGGGTGACGCCGATCGGATGGATGGGCGGCAGGTAGAGGACGTCGAAGCCCATCGCGGCCACGTCGGGCAGGCGCGCGGCCAGGTCGCGGAAGGTGCCGTGACGGCCGGGCACCGGCGAGCAGGAGCGCGGGAACATCTCGTACCAGCTCGAGAAGCGGGCGCGAACGCGGTCCACCACCACCGCCAGCTCGCGGTGGGTGGCGGCTTGGGCGCGGTCGGTGTGGCGGTCCATGAGCTGCGCCAGCTCGTCGTCGAGCGCCAGCGCCAGGCGGGCGGTCTTCTCCCGGGGATCGCGCCCCTGCTCGAGCCCGCGCCCCAGGCCGGCCAGCACCCGGGCGTCGGAGCGGCGGCCGGCGGCCCGCGCCCGCTCCGCCGCCTGGTGGATCAGCGCCGCCCCGGCGAGCAGGTCCAGGGCGACGTCCTGGCCGGCATCGAGGCGCTTGCGCAGGTCGCGGCGCCAGGTCTTGAAACGGTCCACCCAGGCGGTGACGGTGTAGCGCCAGCGTCCGGCGGCGGTGGCGGTGAAGCTCGCCCGGTAGCGGTCGTTGCCCAGTGCCTCCATGGCGGTCTCGGTCCAGGCAACGGCGCGCTCGTCGCGGTGCAACAGCAGGCAGCCCAGGGCGTCGTGGCCGTCGGTGAACACGTCGGCGTCCACCGTCACCACCTCGCCCACCGTGCGCTTGATGGCGAACCTCCCGCCGTCGATCTCCGGGCGCACCCGGTCGATCACCACCCGCCGCCTGCCCGCCGCGTCGATCATCCCCTCGAAGCTCTCCCTGCCGGGGTCCCATCCCCCCGGCGGGCACATGCTACCACCCGCCTCCGCGGGCAATGCGGCGGGTCGGCCCGGCCCGAGGGCCCGACCCATCGGCGCTGAAACCTATTTCCGCCAATCGGCGTTAGGTGACCAGGGGCGCCGAGACCTAGGCGCCAAGGAGATGACGATGGCTTGGAACGGCGTGATGGGCGTGGCCCTCCTGTTGCTCGGTGCGGCGGCCGCGGAAGCGAAGACCGATCTCTGGCTGCATATCAAGGTGCACGACGCCAACGAAGGCAGCCGGGTGAACATCACCCTGCCGCTGTCGGTGGTCGAGGCGGCGACGCCGCTGATCCCCGAGGAGGCGCGCACCGCCGAGGGCCTGCGCGTGAACGACCACGACCTCTCGGTCCAGGACCTGCGACGCATCTGGCGGGAGGTGCAGCGCCAGCCCGACGCCACCTTCGTGACCGTCGACGGGCCGAACGGCAAGGTGCGGGTGGCGCGCCGCAGCGGCTACCTGCTGATCGATGCGGCCGACCACCGCACTGCTATTGGTGATGGCCGCCACGCCAGCGAGCGCGTCGAGGTGCGCATCCCGGTGGCGGTGGTGGACGCCCTGCTGCAGGGCGGCGGCGACCGCTTCGACCTGGCGGCCGCCATCGGCGCGCTGGCCAGGACCGGCGAGGGCGAGCTGGTGACCGTCAACGGCGACCACGAGACGGTTCGCATGTGGGTGGACGGCGCCGCCGAAAGCCGGTGACGGCGCCCGCGAAAAACCGCTGACGGCGCCCGCGAAAAACCGCTGACGGCGCCGCCCCACCAACACCTTATGCCGGTTCGCTTCGGTTGCCCGGTCCGTTACCCGGGCAACGCGGCGGCCCGGCGCCGCAGCAGGAAGAGGGCGACGACGCCCAGCAGCACGCCGAGCCCGACCAGGCCGGCGGCCGACAGGGTGGGAACCGTGGCGACGAACGGGGCGGCGGCGAAGTTGACGACCTCCTGCTGTTCCGCCAAGGTCATGCACTGCAGCGCGTTGGCCGGCAGGGAAACCAGCTGTGCCGCCTTCGCCGCGGAGGCGGCATTGGACGGCTGGCCGGTGACGAAGTTCATGATGATCTTGGTCTCGCCCGGGTTCAGCGTGAAGGTGTAGCCCCAGAAGGGGTTGTCGTTGCCATTGACGAAGAAGATCCCGGACACCGGCGTCGACACCGGTGCATTGCCCTGCAGCACGTGGCCGAGCCGCACGTCGCTGCTCGTCGTGCCGCTGTAATTCTGGAAGCTGGTGATCCAGGTGTCGGTCGGGGAGATCGTCGGCGTGCCGCTCGAGGTGTCGACGATCGTGGTGAGGCTGTCCGAGCCCAGGTTGTTCGCCGTCACCATGGTCACGGTCTGCGGCGTAGCGCCGGTGTTGGTGAAGTAGTTCAGCCAGCGCCCGAACTGATCGTTGTCGGGCACGAAGACCTTGCGGAACATCTGGACGTTGCCGGAGGTCTGCACCGGAAAGACCACCTGCCGGTTGACCCCCGAGACCGAACCGAGGCACTCGGTCGTTGGGGGGCCATTCTTGTTGTAGATGACGAAGTTCGCATTGCCGGTCTCGCACTGGGCAACGGTGTTGTTCAGGCTCAGGCAGATGGACTGGTAGCCATCGAAGGCGTCGTTGAGCGTCGACGACGTGGTGCCGCCGTTCAGGGTCGTCGCGTGCACCGCGTGGGTGAAACTCGCTTCCGACATCGCTCCCGACGCCGAGCTGGTGGTGCTGAACGTGATGTTGGTATTGATGAAGTATTTGAGGCCCTGGGCGTCGATCAAGCCCTGGCTCCCGGTGGCGCCGCCGGGCTTGTTGACCTTGCGATGCCCGACCTTGCGCTCGAGGATCGAGACATCGGCGAAGAGGGTCGAGGCGGTGAGCAGGCTGAGCAGCGCGGTGGCCAGTACTCTGCGGGTCATGAAGCTCCTCCGGTTGATAGGCCGCCCTCGGGGCGAGCGGCCGCTAATGGATCCAAGGCTGCAGAACTGGCGCGATGGTGCCATAAGCGGCTTGCCCGCGCAAGGGCTGCCGTGGCGCCGTGGTGCGGCGGTGTCGCCGGGGGCCAGGGCCGGGGGCGCGATCGATCCACAGGTCTTGGAGGTCGGGCCGCCCGGCGGGGGTGAGCGGTTGCCGGCCGACGGACCGGCCGGCGCCGGCAACCGACCTGCCGAGCCGCTAACCAGGCAGGGCGGCGGCCCGCCGCCGCAGCAGGACGATGGCGACGATGCCCAGCACCAGGCCGAGCCCGATCAGGCCGGCCACCGACAGGGTGGGGACCGTGGCGACGAACGGCGCGGCGTTGAAGTTGACGACCTCCTGCTGTTCCGCCAAGGTCATGCACTGCAGCGCATTGGCCGGCAGGGAAACCAGCTGGGCCGCCTTCGCCGCGGAGGCGGCGTTGGACGGCTGGCCGGTGACGAAATTCATGATGATCTTGGTTTCGCCAGGATTCAGCGTGAAGGTGTAACCCCAGAACGGCCGGTCGTTGCCATTGGCGAAGAAGATCCCGGACAGCGGCGTCGAGACGCCCCCCGAACCCTGCAGCACATGGCCCAGGCGCGGGTCGCTGGTCGTGGTGCTGGCGCCGGCGAAGTTCTGGAATGTCGTCACCCAGGTGTCGGTCGTGTCAACCACCGGAGTGCCGCTCGAGGTGTTGACGATCTTCGTGTTGCTGTCCGAGCCCAGGTTGTTCGACGTCACCATGGTCACGGTCTGTGCCGTGCCGCCGGTGTTGGTGAAGTAGTTCAGCCAGCGCCCGAACTGATCGTTGTCGGGCACGAAGACCTTGCGGAACATCTGGACGTTGCCGGAGGTCTGCACCGGAAAGACCACCTGGCGATTGACCCCCGAAACGGCGCCCAGGCACTCGGTCGTGGGCGCGCCGTTCTTGTTGTAGATGACGAAGTTCGCATTGCCGGTCGCGCAGGTGGCGACCGTGTTGTTCAGGCTCAGGCACATCGACTCGTAGCCGTCGAAGGCGTCGTTGAGCGTCGAAGAGGTGGTACCGCCGTTCAGCGTCGAAGCCGCGACCGCGTGGGTGAAGCTGGCTTCCGACATCGCTGCCGACGCCGAGCTGGAGGTGCTGAAGGTGATGTTGGTATTGATGAAATATTTCAGGCCTTGGGCGTCGATCAGGCTCTGGCTGCCGGTGGCGCCGCCCGGCTTGTTGACCTTCTTATGCCCGACCTTGCGCTCGATGATCGAGACGTCGGCGGCGAGGGTCGAAGCCGTAAGCAAGCTGAGCAGTGCGCCGGCCAACACTCTGCGGGTCATGAAGCTCCTCCGATTGAAGGGCCGCCCTCGAACGAACGGCCGCAGATTTAGCAACGCAGAAAACCTTGTGGATTTTGCCACAACCGGCTTGCCAAGGCAAGACCCCGGGCACCAACCAGGCCGTGGCCGGGCGCCGTTGGACGGCGCCATCGGGCATCGCCGGCAGGTGCTCCCGGGCATCGCCGGCGGGGCGGCCGCGAGTCGGCTAGAATGCGCCGCGAAGGTATGGACCGGATCGCCTCCTCCTCCCCACGACCATCGCCGCCACCCTGGGGCCATCGCCGCCGTCGGGTCGGGCAGGCGCTGCTGGCCGCTGCCCTCTTCGCCGCCGTCCTCGCCGCCGGCTGCGAGCGGCCACACCGGCAGCCGAACCTGCTGCTCGTAACCCTCGACACGACACGCGCCGACCGCATCGGCTGCTACGGCTTCCCGCTCGCCCGGACGGCGGCGATCGACCGCCTGGCGAAGGAGGGCGTGCGCTGCGCCGACGCGGTGACCGCCGCCCCCATCACCCTGCCGTCCCATTCGACCATCATGACCGGGCTCTATCCGCCGGCCCACGGCGTGCGCGACAACGGCACCTACGCCCTCGGCAACGACGCCGTCACCCTCGCCAAGCGCCTCAAGCGCGCCGGCTACCGCACCCAGGCGATCGTCTCGGCGCTGGTGCTCAACCGGCGCTACAACCTGAACCAGGGATTCGACGGCTACGACGACGACCTGTGGTCCGAGCAGCAGCCCAAGATGTTCCTGATCCGGTCGCGCCCCGGCCCCAAGACGGCGGCGCGGGCCGTGGACTGGCTGGCGGCCTGGTCGAAGGAGCGGCCGCGCCGGCCCTTCTTCCTCTGGATGCACCTCTTCGACGCCCACCAGCCCTACACCGTCCCGGCCGGCGAGCGGGTGCTCTCGCCCTCCGTCTACGACGCGGAGATCGCCGTCCTCGACCGCGCCGTCGACAGGGTCCTCGACGAGCTGCGCCGCCAGCAGGCGCTCGACGACACCCTGGTGGTGGTGACCGCGGATCATGGGGAGAGCCTGGGCGAGCACGGCGAGAAGACCCATGCGCTGTTCATCTACGACGCCACGGTGCGGGTGCCGCTGATCCTGCGCTATCCCCGCGCGCTGCCGGCGGGCAAGGTCTACTCCGGGCCGGTGCGGTCGGTCGACATCGCGCCCACCGTGCTCGCCGCCCTCGGCCTGCCCGGCGGCAACGAGACCCAGGGGCAGGACCTGCTGCCGGCCTTCCGCGGCGAGGTGCCGCCGCCCGACCTGCCGCAATACTCCGAGTCGCTGCTGGCGCAGGTGGACTTCGGCATGGCACCGCTGTTCGGCGTGCGGCGCGGCGGCTTCAAATGGATCCGCGCGCCCCGGCCCGAGGTCTACGACCTGCGCCGCGACCCGCGCGAGCTCGACAACCTCTATCCCCGCGAGGCGCGCCGCGGCGCCGCCCTGGACCGCGATCTGGCCGCCATCCTCGCGGACAGCCGCCGCCGGGCGCTGGCGCCGCAACGAGCCGCCATGGACGGCGAGACGGAGCGGAGCCTGCGGGCGCTGGGCTACCTCGCTCCGCGTGCCGAGCGCGAGGCGATGGCGGGCATCGATCCCAAGGACGGCCTGCCGCTCCACCAGCGGCTCGAGCAGGCCCGGCACCTGGCGCAACGAGCGCAATGGGCGGCTTCCGAGCGGATCCTGCGCGAGGTGTTGGCGGAGACCCCGAAGAACGTCTCGGCGATCGGCATCCTCGCCCTCACCCTGCTGCGCCAGGGCGACCTGGCGGGCGCCCGCGAGCAGTACCTGAGCATCCTGGCGCTCGACCCGAAACAGGCGCACGTCCACGTCATGCTGGGCGCGATCAGCATGCTCGAAGGCGATCTCGACGGGGCGGAGCGCGCCTACCGCCGGGCCCTGGCGGTCTCGCCCGGCTTCGTCGAGGCGATGGCGAACCTGGGGCTGATCGCGGCGATGCGCGACGACGACGCCGAGGCGGAGCGGTGGTACCGGCAGGCGATGGCGACCGATCCCACGTTCCCCCTGGCCTACCGGCGCCTGGCCGACATGCACTACGAGCGCGGCGACTTCGGCGGCGCCCTGGCGCTCTACCGCAAGGCTCTGGTCGAAGCGCCCGACGACTTCGCCGCCGCCGTCCAGGCTGGCAACAGCGCACGCCGGACCGGCGACCCCAAGCTCGCCGCCGGCTTCTTCGCGCGCGCCGCGCACGACCGCCCGGGCGCCTGGGTGCCGGCCTACAACCTCGCCTGCCTCGAGGCCGTGGGCGGCGATCCCCAGGGAGCGCTGGCGGCGCTGGCGGCGATGACCAGCCTGCCCCGTCCGGCGCTGCTCGAGAACGATCGCGACCTGGCGGCGGTGCGGCGTTTGCCGGGCTACCCCGAGCTGCTGCGCAAGCTGAAGGCGGAGGTCCAGGAACGCCGCCGGGAAGCGCGTCTCCGGCGCCAGACGCTGCCGCCCGAGGACGACGACGCCGACCCGGATCTGGACTAGTGCCCCGCCGGCAGGCCGGCCGCGAGAGCGGAGACCTGGATCGCCGGAAACTGGAACCTTTGGCGCCGTCCGGCGTAGTGGTAGTGGTAGGTGAGCTCTGGGCGCTGGTGCCCAGGGCGACATGACCACTATCTCTCGGCATGCGGACCCTGCAACCCGGCATCCTCTCCGTCCTCGCGGTCGACCGCTCGTCGGCGCGTCCCCTGTACCGGCAGATCTACGACGGCTACCGTGACGCCATCGTCGCGCGGCGGCTGCGCGGCGGCGAGCGGATCCCGTCCTCGCGCAGCCTCGCCGCCGAGCTGGGCATCTCGCGCATCTCGGTGCTCAACGCTTTCGAGCAGCTGCTGGCGGAGGGCTACTTCGAGAGCCGGGTCGGATCCGGCACCTTCGTCGCGACCTCGCTGCCCGGCGCGATCGCGCCACCGCCTCGCCTGGCCGCGGTGACGGCCCCGGCGGACCCTGGCGGGCGGCGCGCCGTCTCCCGCGGCGCCGCGGCGCTACGCCAGCGCGAGGCGGGACCGTGGCTCACGGGTCTCGGAGCGTTCCACGTCGGCCAGCCGCCGGCGGACTGCTTTCCCGACAAGATCTGGTCGAAGCTGGTGGCGCGCCATACGCGCGACCCTTCCCCGCGGCTGCTCCACCACGGCAGCCCGCTCGGCCTGCTGGTGCTCCGCGAAGCGGTGGCGGAATACCTGCGGACCGCGCGCGCGGTGCGCTGCGAAGCCGACCAGATCATGATCGTCAACGGCTCGCAGCAGGCGCTCCAGGTCACGGCCCTGGCGCTGCTGGACCGTGGCAGCCCGGTCTGGATCGAGGAGCCCGGCTACTTCGGAGCGCAGAGCGCTCTGAGTCTGGCCGGCGCCAAGCTGGTGCCCGTGCCGGTCGACCGGGAGGGCCTCGATCTCGCGGCGGGGATCGCGCTGTGCCCGCGCCCGCGAGCCGTCTTCGTGACCCCCTCGCACCAGTATCCGCTGGGCGTCGCGATGAGCGCCGCGCGGCGGCTGCGCCTGCTCGATTGGGCGCGCGCCAGCGGCGCCTGGGTGATCGAGGACGACTACGATTGCGAGTACCGCTACGGCGACCTGCCGATTGCCTCGCTGCAGGGGCTCGACCGGGACAACCGCGTGCTCTATATCGGCACCTTCACCAAGGTGCTGTTCATGGGGCTCCGCCTCGGGTACATCGTGCTGCCCCGCGATCTGCTGCCGGTCTTCCGGGAGGTCCGGCGGGCCATGGACTTCGGCTCGCCGACGTTCTACCAGGCGGTCCTCGCCGACTTCATCCGCGAAGGGCACCTGGGCCGCCACTTCCGCCGCCTGCGGCTCATCTGCAAGGAGCGCCGGGAAGCCCTCGTCGCTGCCGTCCGCCAGCGGCTGGGCGATGCCCTCGAGATCCGCGGCGACCGCGCGGGCATGTACCTGACCGCGACTTTCACGGCGGCGCGCCGCGACCGCGAGGTTTGCGAGCGCGCCGCCCGTGAGGGCCTGTGGGTGGCGCCGCTTTCGGAGTGTTATCTCGGTCCGGCTGCCCGCCAGGGCGTGCTCCTCGGCTATGGCGGCACGAACCTCGAGCAGATCGACGCCGGCGTCGCCCACCTCGCCAGGGTGATCGACGCCGTCGCCGGTGGCGGCGCCGGAGCGGCCGGAGCCAGGTAGCCGAAGAAGCAGCGGAGATCAGACCCATCCTTGCAGCTCAACGCTTCGGGTGGGCCGCGCCGCCGCCCCAGCTGATGTCCGCTGGATCGCACCGCGTGGCGAACAGCCGCGCGCACGACGGCTGCGAAACGAGCTGTGCCTCGAGCTGGGCACTGGCGAGTCCGAAGGCAGCGGCCACGCTCTCACCCTGCCCCAGGGCGTGGTAGAAACCCCATGCGAAGGCAACCGCACCGTCGTCTGGGACGGCGCTGGTCATGCCCACAGCGCAGTCGACGTGCTCGGCGACGGCCTCGGCAAGCGCCGCCGAGTGGCAGGCGTTGAGGACGACGCAGCGAATGCGGCCCGAAGCGTGGGCGATCAGGCGGGCCACCGCGGTGATCGAGGCGATCATGCCGCCGCGGTCGGGGGTCGGCGGGCCGGCTGCGCCTGTCCGCACCAGATCGCGGAAGCGCTGCGCCTCCAGCACCAATTCGCCGGCCGCGCCGCCGTGCCCGGCGAAATGGACCAGCTCCGGCCGGTGGTCGAAGAGATCCTGCTGCAGATCGAGGGAGCTCGACGCCCAACCCTGGAGGAGCTCAAAGCGAGAGTCGGCGGGGGCACTGCGTAGCGCATCCTCGATGGCGCGCGCCTCGCGGTCGAGCCGCAGGCGGGAGGTGCCGGAGGGGTTGGCGCCGAGAAGTAGGATGCGGCACGCTGGCTCGGTCCGCTCGGGAGCGGGCTCCCGGTGCGGGGCTCCCACGTTGGTGACGTTGCCGATCGAGACGCCGTGCGCGCGGGAGAGGTCGAGCGTCTGGATGTTGCGGGTTTCGCTCATTTCAGTTCACCGCTGACGGCGAAGTCAGGTTCGTCACGGCTCCAAGGCGGACGTTCTTGGCGTAGCGCAGGTCGAGCCGCTGGTGGTTATAGTTGGTATTGTTCACGATGAGCTGGTGCAGCTCTTCGGTCAAGAGGCCATTGTCTCTCAGCACCGCTTCGGTGGCATCGGCGATCACGTAGTTAGTGGCCTCCAGGAGCGTCTTGAGATCGATCTCGTCGAACGAATTGGAAACGTTCATGCTCAGATGGCCGAGGACGCTGTACCGCTTCTGCAGCCAGGCCAGTCCCCAGATCCAGATCGAGAACGGGCTGAAGTAGATGAAGGCGACCTCGTCCAGGGTCCTGTAGGTACAGCGCAGGAAGGTGAAGTGGTGTGCGGTCACCGACTGGCCGACGGCTGCAAAGTGGAGGAAGTGTACGAGCAGGCTACGCCGGTGGGAGAGCGCGCGAATGCGCACCAGGATCTTGCCTCTCTCGTCCCGCGCGTCCAAATCCTTGATCTCCCGCGGAGAGAGGACGTCCACTGCGCCGGGCAGCCGCTGCGCGATGCGCTCGGCAACGCCGTCACGCAGCTCACCGGCCAGACGCACCGCCTCGCCCGATTCCCACGCCTGCTGGACCGGAATGCTGAAAGTTGAGTACCTGAGCTGGCGACCGTAACGGTGGAACAGCGCGGTCTCCCTGAAATCGTCGTTGTCCGCGGCTTCGCGCCGGCGATCTGCCACGAGCGCCAACAAGGCAAGGCCGAACACTCCCAGGATGCCGACGAATCCTAGACCGAAGGTTGCCACGCTCACCCCAAAATAGATGAGCGACGCGACGATCCACCTCAGGTATCTCCAGTGTGCCTGGACAATTTCCACGAAGAGACTGAACCCCTCAGATCCTTCCACGGCGGCATCTTCCTTTCTCCGGCGAGCCCAGCAGCAGTGAGCCGGGACTTGCACCGGCGAATCCGGCGCCCAACCCGGGCGACGTTTCCAGAGCCTCAGGTTCTAGAGACACCGGCGCACCGGAATCGGGGGTGTCGCCGGAGGTGCCGACCCAGCTACATATGTCAAGCGACACCTACCCTACGAGATAAGGCGATTGCCGCCCGCGAGCCTCGCCGCCAGGGCTGTGAAAAGATGCGACATGGTGTCCAATTTGGCCTGCGCTTGATGTGAAAACGGCCTGGCGCGTGGCCCGGTTGGACTGAAATGGGGCCGACAGCCCGAGGATGCGACGAGTGCCGCGGTAGCCGCTCAGCCGTCCGGGCCGTGGCGTTCGAGGATGGCGGCGAGGTCGGCGCTCGCGGGCAGGGTGCCGAAGAGCAGGCCGCCGTCGCCGAGGCGTGCGGCGCAGTAGGCGTCGGCGACCGGCGGCGGCGAGTGGCGGACGAGGAGCGAAGCGGTCAGCGCGAGCGCGAGGCGCTCGACCAGGCGGCGCGCCTGCGCTTCGATTGCCGGCCCGCGCCGCCCGAGGTCGCTGGCGAGCCCGGCGATCCAGCCGTCGAGGCGCCGGTCCGCGCCGGCGGCTTCACGCATCTCGTCAAGGAGGGCGGCGAGCGACTCCGGATTGCGCTCCACGGCACGCAGGACGTCGAGGCATTGGATGTTGCCCGCGCCTTCCCAGATCGAATTGAGCGGCGATTCGCGGAACAGACGGGCCATCCCCCACTCCTCGACGTAGCCGTTGCCTCCCAGGCATTCGAGCGCCTCGCCGGCGAGCGGCACGGCGCGCTTGCAAACCCAGTACTTGAGCACCGCGGTCGCGAGGCGCCGGAAGCCGCTGTCGCCCTCGTCGAAAGCACGCGCCAGGCGCATTGCCGCAACCGTCGCGGCCTCCGACTCGAGGGCGAGATCGGCCAGCACGTTGGCCGTCAGCGGCTGGTCGGCGAGGCGGCGGCCGAAAGCCTCGCGGTGGCGGGCGTGGTGGATGGCCATGGCGACCGCCTGGCGCATCAGTGCAGCCGAGCCCAGGACGCAGTCGAGGCGAGTGTGGACGACCATCTCCAGGATGGCCGGCACGCCGCGTCCCTCGTCGCCAAGCCGCCTTGCCCAGGCGCCGTCCAGCTCGACCTCGCTCGAGGCGTTGGCGCGGTTGCCGAGCTTGTCCTTGAGCCGCTGGAGGTGAAAGCGGTTGATGCTGCCGTCGGGGAGGAAGCGCGGCAGGAGAAAGCAGGTGAGGCCTCCCGGCGCCTGCGCCAGGACGAGGAAGGCGTCGCACATCGGGGCAGAGCAGAACCACTTATGGCCGGTGAGCCGGTACTCGTCGCCGGGCCCGCCGCCGGCGGCGGCGAGCGGCCGCGCCACCGTCAGGTTGGCGCGCAGGTCCGAGCCGCCCTGCTTCTCGGTCATCGCCATGCCGCAGAGCGCGCCGGTCTTCTCCCACGCCGGCAGCGGCCGCCGGTCGTACGCCGTCGAGGTCAGGCGCGGCTCCCACTCGGCGGCGAGCGGCGGCGACGCCGCGAGAGCCGGCACGGCGGAGAAGGTCATCGATAGCGGGCAACCGACACTGGCCTCGATCTGCGAGAGAGTCATGAACAGCGCCGCGCGGGCGACCTGGGCGCCGCGCCGCCGCTCCCGCCACGGCAGGGCGTGCAGCCCGTGCTCGACGGCGAGCCCGAGCAGCGCGTGCCACGCCGGGTGGAACTCGACCTCGTCGATGCGCCGGCCGGTGCGGTCGTGAGTGCGCAGCACCGGCGGCCAGGAGTTCGCCTGGACGCTCAAGGCCGCGGTCTCGGCGCTGCCGGCGACGGCGCCGAATTCTCTCACCCGGTCCTCTGCCCACCCGCCCCCCTCGCGCCGCAGCGCCTCGACCAGTGCCCGGTGTCCGGCAAACGGGTTCCAGGGCTCGAGAGGCGGCGTCTGGTTGAGGGCCTGGGGGGTGCGCGGCTCCGATGCCAGCCGCTCGACCATGGCCGCAGCATACGCCAGTGGCCGGCTCCGTGGCGTCGGATGGCGAGGGGTGAGCACTGCTAGAGTCGACGAGAGTGGAGCTTGCAAAACGCGATTGGTCTTGCGCCAATCGGCCCACTTGGGGGAGGCGAGCGATGCGTCCGGCGAAGGTCTGGGGAGGGCTTCTGGCAGGCGCGCTGCTAGCCGCGACGGCGGACGGCGCGCGCGATGGGCAGGCGGCAGCGCGAGCGGCGGCGGCGCTGGACGGGGCAACAGCGGATCCGACGCGGGTGCGCGTCGAATCGGGGCTCCTCGCCGGCATGGAGCGCGACGGCGTGCTGGTCTTTGCCGGCGTGCCATACGCCGCGCCGCCGGTGGGTGACCTGCGGTGGCAGCCACCGCGCCCGCCCGTCGCTTGGACCGGCGAGCGCGCCGCCACCGCCGCGGGCCCCGACTGCATGCAGCGCTCGGTTCCCAACCCCTTCGAGACCAACTTCGACGGCGGCCCGCCGAGCGAGGACTGCCTGCGGCTGCAGGTGTTCGCGCCCAAGGCCGCCCACGCTGCGCCAGTCATGGTGTGGATCCACGGCGGTTCCAACGTCATCGGCGGCAGCGCCCGCACCGTCTACGACGGCACCGCCTTCGCGCGCGACGGTGTGATCATGGTCGCCATCAACTACCGCCTGGGCGCGTTCGGGTTTTTCGCCCACCCCGCCCTCACCCGCGCCGCCGCGCCCGGCGAGTCGCTCGCCAACTATGCTCTGATGGATCAGATCGCCGCCCTGCGCTGGGTGCAGCGCAACATCGCGGCTTTCGGCGGCGATCCGGCGCGCGTGACCGTTTTCGGCGAATCCGCGGGTGGCGGCGCGGTCATCGACCTCCTGGTGGCCCCAAGCGCCCGCGGCCTCTTCGCCCGGGCCATCGCCGAGTCCCCCGCCGGCGGCTGGGAGCCCCTCAATACGATGGCCGACGCCGAGAAGCTCGGCGAGCGCATCGCCAAGCAGGCGGGCCTCGCCGACCCCGCGCCCGCTGGCGCCGTCTCCCCCGCCGCCCTGCGCGCCCTTCCCGCCGAACGCATCCTCGCCGCCCAGATCGGCATGTACACGCCAGCGCTCGACGGCCGCCTCCTCCCCGCCAACCCCGTCGACGCCTTCCTCGCCGGGAGCCAGGCGCACGTGCCGCTGGTCCTCGGCACCAACACCGACGAAGCCTCTCTCGTCCCCCACCCCGCGGTGCTGGTCCAGGAGGCCAGCAACGCACTTCTCGCTGCCTACGCCGCCGCCGACCCCAAGCACACCGGCGACACCGCCGACGACACGACCCTCGGCGCCGCCCTCTTCGGCGACCGTTTCTTCACCGCCCCCGAGCGCTTCTACGCCCGCCAAGCCGCCGCCGCGGGCAGCTCCGCCTGGCTCTACGTCTTCTCCTACGTGCGCACCAGCCAGCGCAGCCAGGTCCGCGGCGCCGCGCACGGCTCCGAGATACCCTTCGTCTTCGCCAGCTGGGACAAGATCGCGCCGCGGCGCGCCGCCTTCCTGCCGCAGGAAGATCGCGCCATGACCGCCCTCGTCCATGCCGCCTGGGTCGCCTTCGCCCGCACCGGCAGTCCCGACGTCTCCGGTCTCCCTGCCTGGCCCCTCTATACCGCGCGGCGCGATGAGCTCCTCGACCTGGGCACCACCGTTACCGTCAAGCAGCACTACCGGCGCGCCCAACTCGACGCCCAGGAGCACGCCTCGGCGTTCCTGCTGCACCGCCAGCCGCCGGCGCCATGAGCCCGCCGCCCTCGCGCCATGGCACAGGACTTGCTCCTTCGAGGACTGTCCATTCGTCCATCCTGAGAGGAGATCCAATGAGCGCAGCCAAAGTCATGGCGATCGTCCTGATCGTGGCCGGCATCCTCGGCCTGCTGTACGGCGGCTTCACCTATACCAAGAAGACGCACGACGCCAAGGTGGGACCCTTCGAGCTCGCGGTCAAGGAAAAGCAGACCGTCAACATCCCGGTCTGGGCGGGCGTCGGCGCGATCGTCGTCGGCGGGCTGCTGCTGCTGGTGCGCAGCCCGAGCTGAGGGCATCGATGCCGAAGCCATCCCGCATGGCCTGGGTCGTCAATACCTGCATACTGATCGACGTGCTCGCAGACGACCCCCGGTGTGGCCGCGCATCACCCCTGCGTGGCGGACAATCGCCCGAGTCCAAGCTACAATGCGGCCAGTAGGAGCGCGTATGCCCCAGGTCACCTTCGACTTCCCGCCGACCGTCTTCTCCGCCCTGCGGAAATCACCTACCGAGTTCGCGGCAGAGATGAGGATCGCGGCCGCGATCCACTGGTACTCGCAAGAGATGATGTCGCAAGGCAAGGCCGCGGAGATCGCCGGCCTGAGTCGCGCCCAATTCCTCGACGAGCTCTTCCGACGCAAGGTGCCTGCGATCCAGGTCACTCTCGAAGAGCTGCGCGAGGAGCTGCGGCGTGAGTGAATTGCGCTTCGTTATCAACGCTTCGCCCCTCATCTTCCTTGCGGCCATCGACGCGCTCCCGCTGCTGCCGCGGCTCGTCGACCAGGTCTTGCTCCCTGAAGCGGTCCTTGGTGAAGTGCTGACGAAGGCGGAGCCGCGTCTCTCCCTTCAGAGCCTGTCCTCAACGGCCTGGGTGCGCATCGAGCCAGACGTTCCGGTCTCCGACGAGGTGGCGAGCTGGGATCTCGGCGCTGGAGAGACGCAGGTCCTGGCATTCGGTCGGTCACGTAGCGGTGTAGAGCTGGTGCTCGACGATCGTCAGGCACGCCGCTGCGCTGAATCGCTCGGGTTGCCGACGACAGGCACTCTGGGACTGATTCTCCGCGCCAAGTGGCGCGGCTTCATCCCTGCGGCCAGGCCGTTGGTCGAGAGGCTGATCGAACACCGGCTCTACGTGGCGCATGACCTCGTGGAAGCGGCTCTTGCGGAGGTGGGGGAATAGCGCATGTAGGGCTCCTGGGCCGGAGCCGAGCGCCCGATCATCCTGGTGCGCGACGATGTGTGGACGCAATCAGAACCCGAAGCCATCCCGCATGGCCTGGATCGTCGATACCTGCACGATGATTAAATAGAATGGTCGACTGGCGAGGCGAGCTATGAATGGAAAACGGTTGGGTGTGATGCGGCTTTGGATCGGGGCGGCGGTGCTCTGTCTCTTGGCCTGCGGCGGCAATCAGAGCCGGGACCCGGCCGATCAGATCGCGGTGCCGGCCCTGGCGGCGATCGCGCCGTACCACCTGGTCTACATCGACACCGCGGCGATCGCGGCGGCGGTGCACGCCGGCAGGCCGGTTGAGCTCCCCCTCGTGACCGTGGACGACCATCTGACCTCCGCCATCGTACGGCTCACGCTCCGCAAGCTGCGCAACCCCGCCCTCGTCGTCGCCGACGTCAAGAACGGCGTCACCAACACCTTTCGCACCATCGACCTGCCGCCGCCCGCGACCTATCAGGGCAGGCTCGAGGACCGGCCAGGCGCGGCCATCTTCACCATCGACGAGCGGGTGGTCGAAGGGAACATCCTCGCCGCCCTGCCAGGCGGCTGGTCGATCATCGAGCCGCTGGAGCCGCAGCTGCGGCAGCGCGGCGTCAACGCCGAACAGCGCGAGGAGCTGCTGAAACGGTTCAACCACATCGTCTACAACGCCAAGGCCCAGAACGAACCGGTCAAGGTGGACGCGGACCTCTTCCCCAACCCCAAATCGAACCGACAGACCCCGGTCGCGCCGAAGCCGGTGGTGGTGACCTCCGTGGCGGACGGCGATGACGCGTTCTACCGGGCCTACCCGCCGGACTCGGTCATGCCGTTCTGGCTGAAGGAGGAGACGCTGTACAACGCTCTCGACTGGCTCTTCAACTGTGTCGAGCCCGAGGCCAATTCGGACAACGCTTTCGCGCGCTGTGACTACGCTTTCGACGGCGGCTCCGACGGCTTCCGTGCGCGCGTGCAGCTCGACCGGCTGGAAACGTGGGAAGCGGGCGGGCCAAGCAGCGCGCACCGCGAAGCGCTGCTGCGCGAGTCGGCTCGCGCGACGCATCAGGCGACCCCGCCCTGTTGCGGCGCCCCACATACCGCCGGCCGCTCGTCTCTCGTGTTCTTCTTCAGCGGCCGCACCCTCCAGGGGGGTGCCGGCGTCGCCAGCGTGGCGGGCCTCGCCGTCTACGGCGACACCTGCTTCTCGGACACCGGCTATCTATGCCACCACGCCCTCGCCCAGCTCACCCCGAGCGCCAGCTTCCCCGGCAACGCCTTCTTCCAAGAGCTCCTCGCCGCCCACGAGGTCGGCCACATCCTCGGCGGCGCAGAGCAACCTTTCGCCACGGACGTGCACTGGCTCTTCGGCCAACAGCGCGGCCCCAACCTGATGGGCTCCCTCGGCTTCGGCAAGGACACCCTCTACCTCTACACCCCAGAGGACACCCACGACGTCATGGGTCCCCTGCTGCAGGCCCGCCTGGGCGGCAAGAACCCCTGACCCGGACTCCGCGGCGGCAGTTGGTGTTGGGGGTCAGGCACTGTGGTGGCAGTCATTGATGCCTCTTCCGGTTTCATGCGTACGAAGGGCTACTGAGTTGTGTTTGGAGCCGTGGCGTTCAGGCGGCTTCCCTCGGCGCGCCTCTGGCCTTGCCCGACGAGCGCCGAGCCCGCCGCCCGGCCCGCTCAGAGGATGGCGTATATGGTGTGCACCACGGTCGCCGCATCGAGGCGGCCGATGGTCACCGCGACGACACGGTTGAGCCATGCGTACTTCTCGCCGGCGACCTCGAAGCGCGGCGTGGTGCGGAAGTAGAGGTCCTCTGGGGCGACCGGCTCCTTGCGGATCGCCCGCGCGAAGTTCTCCGGTGAGACGTCCCAGATGCCCAGCGCCGCCAGATAGATGAGCTGACCGTCGTCGGTTTCCAGGGTCAACCTGACGTCGAGGTCGCGGGCACCGTCGGTGCGCATGCGCACCCAATCGGCGCCACCAGGCAGAACCTTACCTCTGAGCCGCGGCCCCGCGAAGGTGCCGCCGCGGATCGGCGCGATGCGCCGGTCGCCGCTCGGAGTCGGACCCACCTTCTGGACCTCGGCCAGGTCCGCCTCGAGGCGTAGCTCGAACAGGAACTCGGAGCGCAGTTCTGTCATTTTTCTTCCCCTCCTTGCCGGCGCGCGCGGCGCGAGATTTACCGTGTCCGTGAACTGCCCCTCACGGCTGCAGCCGCTCGACCACCCACTCCCCATCCTCGCCACGCCGGTATACAAGCCGATCATGGAGGCGGCTCTCGCGGCCTTGCCAGAACTCCACGCGGCTCGGACGCAGACGGTAGCCGCCCCAGAAGTCGGGCGCTGGCACCTCGCCGCCGGCGAAACGCTCGGCGGCGGCGGCGAACGCTCGGTCCAGCGGCTCGCGACCGGCTACCGGTTCGGACTGGCGCGAGGCCCAGGCTCCCAGCTGGGAGTCGAGCGGGCGGGTGGCGAAGTAGGCGGCGGTCTCGGCCCGCGTGATCTTCTCCACCCGGCCCTCGATGCGCACCTGGCGGTCCAACGCCGGCCAGTAGAAGAGCAGCGCCGCCTGCGGGTTGGCCCCCAGCTCTTGCGCCTTGCGGCTGGCGTAGTTGGTGAAGAAGACGAAGCCGCGCTCGTCGCAGCCCTTGAGCAGCACGACGCGCGCCGATGGGCGCCCCTCGCCATCGGCGGTGGCGAGGGTCATCGCGGTGGGGTCGAGCGCATCGGCGGCGACCGCCTGCGCCAGCCAGGCCTTGAACTGGGCGATGGGCTCGGGCGCCAGGTCGCGCTCGTCGAGGGCGGACCGGCGGTAGTCGCGGCGGGCGCTGGAAACGTCCATCAGGGGATCGACTCGCGCGCCATGGCCCTCATTCTACGATGCCGGGTCGCGTGCGCTCGATGCGGTCGCGCGCCGGAATGATCGCGCACTGAAAAAGATCGCGTTCGTCTTTCACGCTACCGCCGGGACGCCCGGCGATGATTTTGGCGGCAGCCGGCGCGCCACGCCGGATCATTATGATCTATATACAGCTAAATGCCTGTAGAGATAGCACTTTACGCCATGGAGCACAGGCCGGCCAACGCTTGACTTACGCCTTGTTAGCGCCCTAGATTGAGGCATGTCCGGCGAACTGCAAGCCCGTCACGACCGCCATGCCGGCGACGAGCCGCCGGCCGCGCCACCGCCTGCGGCGGCCTCCGCCCTCGAGCGCCTGCGCGGCAAGCTGTCGCAGCCGCTCGATCCGCGAGACCCGCTGAGCTCGCTCGCGCCGCTGATCGACAGCCTGCGCAGCGCCCGCCAGATCGGCGGCGATGCGGTCCGCTCTCTTGAACCCGGTGCTCCGGCCCCGGGGTCGATGCCTCCGCAGTCGTTTCCCACCCTCGACGAGCTGCTGGCCGGCGGCCTGCCGCGGGGAAAGCTGGTGGAGATGATCGGCGTCCGCTCGAGCGGACGGTTCTCCGCCGTGCTGGCCGCCCTTGCCGCGGCCACCGCGGCGGGCGAGGCGGCGGCGCTGGTCGACCTGGGCGATGGGCTGGACCCGCAGGCCGCCGCCGCCCTGGGGGTGGATCTCGGACGGCTGCTCTGGCTGCGCCCCGCGACCCTCAAGCAGGCGCTGGCCGGCGCCGAGATCCTGCTCGGCAGCGGATTCCCGATGGTGGCCCTGGACCTCGGCAACCCACCGATCCGCGGCGGCCGCGGCGCGGAGGCGGCCTGGCTGCGCCTGGCGCGGGCCGCCCAGGCGCACGGCGCCGCCCTGCTGGTGGCCAGCCCCTACCGGGTGAGCGGCACGGCGGCGGCGGCGGTGCTGCGGACAGCGCGCGGGCGCGCCCGCTGGCTCGGCGCCCCCTGGCTGCTCGACGGACTCTCCTGCCAGGTGACGCTCGAGAAGTGCCGCGGGCAGCAGCTCCCCGCCGGCGCCCTGGGATTGGACCTGCGGCTGTGGCCGGAGCTTGCCGGCGACGACCCTTTCGCCACCACCATCCAGGCCACCAGCCAGGAGGAGGAGCGGCTCCCGCAAACCCCGCGGAGCATCGACCGCGACTGGCGCCGGCAAGCCCGCCGGATCTGAGGGCTCATCGTGGCCCTTCCCCGGCTCGCCTGCGTCACCGTCTCGCTCTTTCCTCTCGCTGCCCGCCTGCGCAGCGAGCCCGAGCTGGCCCGCGAGGCGGTGGTCATCGTCGAAGGTAACGGCAGCGCCGCCCGCGTCGTCGCCGCCTCGCGGCTGGCGCGCCGGGCCGGAGTGCGCGCCGGCCTCACCCTCCCCCAGGCCCGGGCGCTCATCCCCAAGCTGGTGGCGCGCCCGCGCGACGCGGAGTGCGAGCGGGCCGCCCAGGAGGCGCTGCTCGAGGTCGCCGAGCGCTTCTCGCCGCGCGTCGAGGACGCCGGCGAAGGGGTGGTCTATCTCGACGTGGACGGGATCGATCGCCGCTTCCGGCCCAGGGCGAGCGCCGGCAACGGCGGCCATGCCGGCAATGGTGGCCATACCGGCAACGGCGGCAATGGCGCCAGCCATGGGAGCCGCGGCCCGGGCGACGCCGGGGAGAGCCCCGAGCTCTGCCTGGGACGAGGTCTGATCGGCGCCGCCGAAGCGGCCAGCCTGCCGGCCAAGGTGGGCATCGCCTCGAGCAAGCTCGCCGCCCGGATCGCCGCCGGCCTGCCGGAGTCGCCAGCCGTCGTGCCGGCCGGACAGGAGGCGGCCTTCCTGGCGCCGCTGCCGCTCGCCAGCCTGACGCCCGCCGTCGGGGCCACCGGCGCGGCGGCCCCTGGGCCCGCCGAGACCCGGCGGCAGCCGGGGAACCGAAGAGCTCCGGCCACACCGGGCACCCCAGGTATCTCGGGCACCTCGGGCACCTCGGGAATCATCGAGATCGTCGCCACCCTCGCCCGATGGGGCGTCCGGACGATCGGCGATTTCGCCCGCCTGCCGGCGGCGCGCGTCACCAGCCGCCTGGGAAGCGCCGGCCGCGAGCTGCACGCCACGGCACGGGGAATCGATCCTCGACCCTTGATGCCCTGCCAGCCGCCGCCCGCCTGCCACGAAGGGATGGACCTGGAATGGCCGCTGGTGGCGCTCGAGCCGTTCCTGTTCGTGGCCCGAGCGGCGCTCGAGCGGCTGTGTCTGCGCCTGGAGGCAAACGGGCTCGCCTGTGCCCGCCTCGAGCTGACGCTGCGGCTCGAGCCCGAAGGCCATCAGCCGCGCGCCATCGACCTGCCGGCGCCCACCCGCGACGTCAAGACGCTCTTGACCCTGCTGCGCCTGGATCTCGAGGCCCGCCCGCCCGGCGCCCCGGTGGCCGGCTTCACCCTGGCAGCCCACCCCGACCGGCCACGGGAGGCCCAGCTTTCGCTCTACGGACCGGCGGCGCTGTCACCGGACAAGCTGGCCGCCACCCTTGCCCGCCTCTTCGCCCTTCTCGGCCCCGGCCGCGTCGGCTCGCCGCGACCGGTCGACGGCCACCGGCCAGAGCGCCTGGCGCTCGTCGAGTACGATCCGCCGCCGCCGCCGCTGGTCTCCCCGGATGGCCGGCGCGATCCGCGGCGCACCATGGGGCGCGGCCTGCTGGCGGTGCGGGTGGTGCGGCCGGCGCTGGAGATCGAGGTCCTCACTCCTCCGGAGCCTCCGGGATCCGCCGCCGCGGCGGAGATCCGGGAGCCCTCGGCAGACCCTGACCTCCCGGCAGGGATCGAGCCCTGCCTGCTCGCTCCCCTGGAGATCCGGCCGATCGCCCGCGACGGCGCCGCCGGACGGCTGCGCGTCGCCGGACGGGTGAAGGTGGCCGCGGGTCCCTGGGGGCTGGAGGACGAATGGTGGACGCCGAACCCGGCCGGGCGCGACTATTGGGACGTCGAGCTGACCACCGGCGGCCTCTACCGGATCTTCCGCGACCGCGCCTCCGGCACCTGGCATGTGGACGGGGTCTATGACTGACAGGAGTGGGACGCAGAAACGGCACAAGCCCGGCCTTCCCCCCTTTTGAAGAGGGGAAGACCGGGCCGGGAAGACCGACTGGGGCGCTCCGCGCTTACGGCACGAAGTGGCTGGCAGCGCAAGCGCTGTCGAGCCGGATGGCGTCGATGCCGACCCCGAAGTGGCCGTTCGAAGCCAGCGTGTACACCACGAAGGCCTGGGCGGCGGTCGGATCGACCGGCGGGTTGTTACCCGCGGCCGCCACCGTCGTGTTCAGGTCGAGGTAGAGCCAGCCGAAGTCGAAGCCGGCCGGCAGCGGGAAGCTGGCGCCGCCCACCTGCGTCCGCTGCGTTTCGGCCGGGAACGGGATCAACGACCCGCTCGGCGGCTGCGGCGAGAAGGGGAACGTCTGCGGCACCGACGGATGCTCCTGCTCGTCGAAGATGATGATGCCTTCCTGACCGAGCGGGTACCAGGGCGGTTGCACGCCGGGGGTCGCCGGGCAGGTGAACGGACCCTGGTTGACCTTCGAGTCGCGCCACACCAGCAGCGAGGTGCCGGCGCTGAAGGGACCGCCGTTCAGGTAGCGGGCCGCGAACTCCGTGGCCAGCGGCTCGCGGTTGTCCACCGCGGTCCAGGCGTCGTAGCGGCCGTAGAAGGTGTAGCGGCCGGCCGTCGAGGTCGCCGGGTTGGTGGCGTCGGCCTCGATGTGCACCAGGTCGCCACCCTCGGCGAAGTTCTGCGCCGCGTTGACGATGAACCAGTCGCCCCAGAGGACGTTCTGGTTGGTCACGTCGCCGGTGCCGCCGGCCGCGAAGTAGCCGGCGTCGCCCGGGAACCGCAGCGAGCAGTTGTTGACCGTGTCCATGGTGATGTAGCCGCGGGCGATGTTGTCGCCGATCAGCTGGCCGGCGCAGTTGCCCTTGAGCACCGCCGAAGCATTGCCGGTCAACGCCGCCTCGAGGTGGGCGATGAAGAAGGCCGGCAGCGCCGGCGGCGGCAGCTTGCCGGTGCAGCTCGCGAAGTTGATGTCCTGCGAGAAGGAGCCCTTCGGGCTGATGGTGTCGGTCGGGTCCTGGCCCGCCGAGGCGGTCTGCGGCAGGTTGCCGTCGACGATGATGTCGCGCAGGTTGACCGACTGCACATCGTACCCGGTCAGGTAGATGTTGAAGTCGAGCACCGGCACCGACAGGTCGGACCACACCACGACGTGCGCGAGGACGGCGGTGGCCGAGGCGTTGTTGACCGAGAACAGCGTGGTCAAGCCGTTGGGGTTGTTGAGATCCACTTCGAAGTAGGGCAGCAGCAGCGTTGCCGCCGGCACCGCGTCGATGGTGCAGATCACCGCCGACATGGGTGCGGCGAGAACCAACGCTCCCACCAGCACGAGACACAAGACCACGCGATTCATCGAGAACCTCCTTTGTTTAGTCGACCGCAATCGGTCAGCGTCGGAGCCGACGCAAACTCCTCCCCTGAGGCTGAACGAGACATCAGCAGCCAAGGGCATTCATGAAAACGTCCGTCGTTGGTCTCCTCTCAGGCGTCGGCGAAACGAGTGACCAGGTGATCGCCAAGAGCAGAGTACGGCTACGCCGGAGCACCCTGCTCGACCCGGCAAACGACAAGGGCAGGGTGGCGGCGGACAGACGAATAGCGGTGCCAGGATACCTCTCCCGCGAGAGCTTTGCAAGGGGTCAAGGGTATCCGGGCTCACCGGCTGCCCGGGATCACGTGGTTCGCGGCGCAGGCACTGTCGAGGCGGACCGCCTCGATACCCACCGCGAAGCGGCCGTTGGCCTGGTCGACGGAGATGACGAAGGCCTGGGCCGCCGCAGGATCGACCGGCGGGTTGTTGCCGGCCGCCGCCACCGTCGTGTTCAGGTCGAGATAGATCCAGCCGAAGGGGAAGGGGATCGGCAGCGCGGTGCCGTTGATCGGCGTGATCTGGGTCTCCGCCGGGAACGGGGTGATCGAGCCGGTCGGCGGCTGCGGCGAGAACGGGAAGGTCTGCGGCACCACCGGGTGCTCCTGCTCGTCGAAGATCACGATCCCCTCCTGGCCGAGCGGATACCAGGGCGGCCGCACCCCGGCCGTCGCCGGACAGGTGAAGGGACCCTGGTTGACCTTCGAGTCGCGCCAGACCAGCAGCATGCTGTTGCCTTCGTAGGAGCCGGGTCCGCCGTTCATGTAGCGGCTGCCGAAATTGGTCGCCAGCGGCTCGCGGTTGTCGACCGCCGTCCAGCCGACGTAGCGGCCATAGAAGGTGTACCGCCCGGGGGTCGAGGTCGCCGGGTTGGTGGCGCTGGCCTCGACGTGCACCAGGTCGCCGCCGAAGAGGAAATCCGAGTTGGAGCGCATCAGCAGGTAGTCGCCCCACAGCACGTTCTGGTTGGTGGCGTCGCCGGTGCCGCCGGCCGCGAAATAGCCGGCGTCCCCCGGGAAGCGCAGCGAGCAGTTGCTCACCGTGTCGACGGTGACGTAGCCGCGGGCGATGTTGTCGCCAAGCGCCTGGCCGGCGCAGTTGCCCTTGAGCACCGCCGAGGGCAGGCCGGTGAGCGCCGCCTGCAGGTGGGCGACGAAGAACGACGGCAGCGCCGGCGGCGGCAGCACGCCGTTGCAGCTGGCGAAGTTGATGTCCTGCGAGAAGGAGCCCTTGGGGCTGATGGTGTCGCCCGGGTCCTGGCCCGCGGACGCGGTCTGCGGCAGGTTGCCGTCGACGATGATGTCGCGCAGGCTGATGGTCTGTACGTCGTAGCCGGTCAGGTAGACGTTGAAGTCGAGCACCGGCACCGACAGGTCCGACCACAGCACGACGTGGGCGAGCACGGCGGTGGCCGAGGCGTTGTTGACGGAGAACAGCGTGTTGCTGCCCAGCGTGTTGCCCAGATCCACTTCGAAATAGGGCAGCAGCAGGGTCGCGGCCGGCACGGCGTCGACGGTGCAGATGACGGCGCCGGCGGAGCGAACGGCCAGCGGCGACAGCAGCAGGACAGGCAGCAGCACGATCGCCAGCTTCTTCATTGGGGACCTCCTGGGGACAGACAGCAAGGTAACACTCGAAGTATACCGTACTTACTCTAAATGCAACTGCTGCTAGCGCCGGTTGGCGGCGAGCACCCGCTTGCGCAGCCGGACCGCGGCCGGGGTCACCTCGACCAGCTCGTCCTCGCGGATGAACTCGAGCGCCTGCTCGAGGTTCATCAGCCGCGGCGGGATCAGGCGGATCATGTCGTCCGATCCCGAGGCGCGCATGTTGGAGAGCTTCTTTTCCTTGGTGACGTTGACGTCGAGGTCGTTGCCGCGGGCGTGCTCGCCGATCACCATGCCTTCATAGACCTCGTCGCCGGGCGACAGGAACAGTGTGCCGCGCGGCTGCAGGTTCTCGATCGAATAAGCGGTGGCGCGGCCCAGCCGGTCGGCGACCAGGGTGCCGGTGGCGCGGTGCTCGATGTCGCCCTGCCAGGGCTCCCAGCCGTCGAACAGGTGGTTGAGGATGCCGGTGCCGCGGGTCTCGGTCAGGAACTCGGTGCGGAAGCCGATCAGGCCGCGCGACGGCACGCGGAACTCCATCCGCACGCGCCCCGAGCCGTGATTGCTCATCTTCATCATGCGGCCCCGCCGCACGCCCATCGTCTGGGTCACCGCGCCGATGAACTCCTCGGGGCAATCGATCACCAGCATCTCCATCGGCTCGCGCAGCACGCCGTCCTGGGTGCGGGTGATCGCCTGGGGCTTGCCCACCGACAGCTCGAAGCCCTCGCGCCGCATCATCTCGATGAGGATCGCGAGCTGCAGCTCGCCGCGCCCCGAGACGCGGAAGGCGTCCGCCGAATCGGTCGGCTCGACCCGGATCGAGACGTTGATCAGCCGCTCGCGGTCCAGGCGCTCCTTGAGCTTGCGCGAGGTGACGTGCTTGCCCTCGCGGCCGGAGAACGGCGAGTCGTTGATCGACAGCACCATGGTGATGGTGGGCTCGTCGACCTGGATCGGCGGCAGTGGCCGCGGGTCCTCGCGGTCCGACAGCGTCTCGCCGATCTGCACCTCCTCGAGGCCGGCGACCGCCACGATGTCGCCGGCCGCCGCCGCCGCCACCTCGATGCGGCGCAGCCCATCGTAGCCATACAGCACGCTCACCTTGGCCGGCGCCGCCTCGCCGTCGAGGCGGCAGATCGAGATCTCCTGCCCCTTGCGCACGCTGCCGTTGAACAGCCGGCCGATCGCCAGCCGGCCGACGTAGTCGTCGTAGTCGAGGTTGGTGATCAGCAGCTGCAGCGGCATGGCCGGGTCGTAGCAGGGCGCCGGCACCGTCTGCAGGATGGCCTCGAACAGCGGCGCCAGCGTCTCGTCCGGACCGTCCGGCGTCCGCCGGCAGGTGCCGGCGCGGGCGTTGGCGTAGAGCACCGGAAAGTTCAGCAGCTCCTCGCCGGCATCGAGATCGATGAACAGGTCGAAGATCTCGTTGAGCACCTCGGCCGGACGGGCGTCGGCGCGATCGATCTTGTTGATCACCACGATCGGCGGCAGCTCGGCCTCGAGCGCCTTCTTGAGCACGAAGCGGGTCTGCGGCAGCGGACCCTCGGAGGCGTCGACCAGCAGCAGCACGCCGTCCACCATCTCGAGCGTGCGCTCGACCTCGCCGCCGAAGTCGGCGTGTCCGGGGGTGTCGACGATGTTGATGCGGGTGCCGCGATAGAGGATGGCGGTGTTCTTCGCCATGATGGTGATGCCCTTCTCGCGCTCGAGGTCGATCGAGTCCATCACCCGCTCGGCCACGGTCTCGTGCTTGCCGAAGATGCCGCTCTGCCAGAGCATCGCGTCGACCAGCGTGGTCTTGCCGTGGTCGACGTGGGCGATGATCGCCAGGTTGCGTACGTCGTCTCGTTGCTGCATCGCGGACTATCCTCGAAAGCCTCTCGGGAGATGAACGGCACATGCGGGCAGGCGGGAGGACCCGCCGCCCCAGGGGGAGGTGGAGGATACCACAAGCATGGATCTTGCTTGCACCTGGGCGGACACCCGGGTGGACGACGGCGCGCGGGCGACGCCGAACCGAGGACGAGAAGACGATGAGGCGAGCTGGACGAGTGGGATCCGCGGGATCGGCAGGATCGGCATGAGCGGCCTGAGCAGCAGGATGAGAGCGACCGCCGGCCGCCTGGCGCCGTTGCTCCTGCCTGGAACGAGCCTCGCCAGGATCGCGGCCGTGGCGACCCTGGTGACCCTGGTGACCCTGGTGACAGCCGCCGGACGGCCCGCACACGCCGCCGCCGCCCCGGCCAAGAAGTCCCGCACCACCCGCGCCGCCGCCGCATCGGCAGGCGAGACACTGACCTACGGCCGTTTTGGCAAGGTCGCGCTGTTCCACCTGACGCCCCACCCCCGCCAGGTGGTCCTCTTCTTCTCCGGCGACGGCGGCTGGAACCTCGGCGTCGTCGACATGGCCAGGACGCTGGCGCGGATGGATGCGCTGGTGGTGGGGATCGATCTCCCCCACTACCTCGCGACGCTGGCGAAGTCCAAGGAAGCCTGTTCCTATCCGGCGAGCGACGCCGAGCTGCTGAGCAAATACGTGCAGAAGAAGCTCGGCTTCCCCACCTACACGCCGCCGGTGCTGGTCGGCTATTCCTCCGGCGCCACCCTGGTCTACGCGCTGCTGGTGGAGGCACCGCCCAATACCTTCAAGGGCGCCCTCAGCATGGGCTTTTGCCCCGACCTGCCGCTGACCAAGCCGTTCTGCGCCGGCCACGGCCTCACCTGGGGGCCCGGACCGAAGGGCAAGGGCTACAGCTTCAAGCCCACCGGCACGCTCGAGCAGCCCTGGGTGGCTTTCCAGGGCCTCATCGACCAGGTCTGCTCGCCGCAGGACGTCGAGTCCTACGTGCGCCAGGTGAAAAACGGCGAGGCGGTGATGCTGCCCAAGGTGGGTCACGGCTTCTCGGTGACGGCCAACTGGGAGGCACAGTTCAAGGAGGCCTTCCAGCGCATCGCCGGCGCCGGCGAGCCGGGCGCCGCGTCCACCGCCGCGGCGGGCGCCGCCGGGGCCGGACCCACCGGACCCGCCGGAGCGAGCGGACCCACCGGCGGCCCTGGTGCGGCGCCGCGCCGGCCGCCTTCCGCCGCGGGCGCGGCCGGCGCGCCGCTGCCGGCGGTCACCGACCTGCCGCTGGTCGAGGTGCCGGCCAAGCAGCCGTCCGGCGAGCTGCTGGCGGTGATCGTCTCCGGCGACGGCGGCTGGGCCGGCATCGACCGCGAGGTGGCGGATCAGCTCGCCGGCAAGGGCGTGCCGGTGGTCGGCCTCAACTCGCTGCAATATTTCTGGAGCGCCCGCACGCCCGCCGGCGCCGCCGCCGACCTGGAGCGCATTGCGCGCCACTACCTGGCAGCCTGGGGGCGCCAGCAGCTGCTGCTGGCAGGCTACTCCCTGGGCGCCGACGTGCTGCCGTTCATGGCCAACCGGCTGCCCCCCGACCTCATGGGCCGCGTGCGGCTGGTCGTGCTGCTCGGCCCCAGTCGCCGCACCAGCTTCCAGTTCCACCTCACCGACTGGTTGGGAGGCGGCGACGGCGGCGACCTGCCGGTGCTGCCCGAGGTGGTCAAGCTGCGCGGCAAGCCGCTGCTGTGCCTCTACGGCCAGGAGGAGCGCGACAGCCTGTGCACCGAGCTCGGCGGGCTCGGCAAGGCGGTCTCTTTCCAGGGCTCCCACCACTTCGGCGGCGCCTACGCGTCGCTCGCCGACCGCATCCTCGCCGAGGTCGTGCCGGCGGTCGCGCACCGGTGAACGTCGCCGCCCGTGCCGGGATCGCCGCGCTGGCGGCCTTCGTCGCGTGCGCCGCCGGCGCGGCGCCGGTATGGGCGGCGGCGGCGCCGCCGGCGGTCGAGCACCAAACCTACGGCCGCTTCGGCCAGGTCTCCATCTACCGCCGCCTGCCGGTCCCGAGCGGGGTCGTGGTGCTGGTTTCGGGCGAGGACGGCTGGGATGCGCGGGCCGAGGAGCTGGCGCGCAGCCTCGAGTCGCTCGACGCGTTGGTCATCGGGCTCGACCTGCCGTACTACCTGCGCAAGATGGACCGCCTGACCCAGGACTGTTCGTATCCCGCGGGCGATCTCGAGATGCTGAGCAAGCTGGTGCAGAAGAAGCTCGAGCTGCGCGCCTACACGCCGCCGGTGCTGGCCGGCTTCGGCGCCGGCGCCGCCGTCGCCTACGGCGCGCTCGCCCAGGCGCCGAGCGGCACCTTCGCCGGCGCCATCAGCCTCGGCTTCTGTCCCGACCTCGAGGTGAGCCATCCGCTGTGCCCGGGGCGCGGCCTCACCTCGCAGCCGCTGCCGGGCGGCGAAGCCTACCGGCTGCAGCCGGTCGCCGGCGTCGATCAGCCCTGGCTGCTGGGGCCGGCGGTATCCGCGGGCGCCGCCGGCGGCGCCCACGGCGGGGGCTGCAAAGCCCCGCTGGCGGAGGACGCTTTCGCCGCCAAGATCAAGGGCGCCGCGGTGATCGCGCCGCCCAAGGGCAGCGGTCACCGCCAGGCCTCGCCCGAGCTGCGCGCCGCCTCGGGCTTGAAGCAAGCCTACCTGCGGGTGCTCAACGCCGCCGACCTCGCGCACGCCCCCGAGAGCCCGGTGCGCCGGTCGCTCGCCGAGCTGCCGCTGCTCGAGCTGCCGCAACCCGGCTCGACCGGCGACACCATGGCGGTCATCGTCTCGGGCGACGGCGGTTGGGCCGGGCTGGACCGGGACGTGGCCAGCCTGCTGGCCGATCGCGGCATCCCGGTGGTGGGGCTCAACACGCTGCAGTATTTCTGGACGCCGCGCAATCCGGAGGGCGCGGCCGCCGATCTGGCGCGCATCCTCCGGACCTACCTCGCCGCCTGGAAACGCAAGGACGTGCTGCTCATCGGCTACTCCCTCGGCGCCGAGGTGCTGCCGTTCATGGCCAACCGGCTGCCCGCCGACCTGCTGTCCCGGGTGCGGCTGGTGACCCTGCTCGGCCCCGGCCGCAGCACCAGCTTCGAGTTCCGGCTCAGCGAATGGCTGGGCCACGGCGGCGGCGAGAACCGGCCGGTCGCGCCCGAGGTCACCAGGCTCAAGGGCAAACCGGTGCTGTGCGTCTATGGCAGCGGCGAGAAGGCCACCAGCCTGTGCACCATCCTGGCACCGGCGCTCGCCGTCAGCGTCGCCCTCCCCGGCGCCCATTACCTGGGCAGCAATCCGCGGGCGGTGGTGGTGACGATCCTGCACCAGCTCAACGGCGGGCCGGCACCGGGCGCCGGCGCCGAGCCGGCCGCCAAGCCGGGCGGCGGCGCCGCCGACAAGTCCGCCGAGCCGGGCAAGAAGGGCGGGCATCCGCCGCCGCCGCCCGCCGCCGGCCAACCGTCACCCGGAGCGAGCCCGCCGCCGGGCGCCAATCCGCCGGCTCCCCCACCGGCTCCCGGAGGTGGGCCGCGGTGAGGCCGGGCGCAGCGACCGTGGTCATCCTGGCGGCGTTGGCGGTGTTCGCGGCGTGGGCGCCGCCACCGCCGCTGCAGGCGGCGGCCTCCCCTCCGCCCGGCGGCGCCGCCGGCGCCGCGTCACTTGCCGAGGAGATCACCCAGTACGGCCGCTTCGGCGCTCTCCGGCTGCTGCGGCCGGCGCCGCACCCGGCCAACGTCGTGCTGTTCTTCTCCGACGGGACCGGCTGGGACGACGACGCCGAGCGGCTGGCGCGGAGCCTGGCGGCGCAGGGCATGCTGGTGGTGGGGATCGACACCCGCCATTACCTGCAGCGCGTTGCCGAGCAGCACGACAGCTGCGCCTATACGGCGGGCAGCCTCGAGAACCTCAGCAAGGTGATCCAGAAGCGCCTCGGCTTCCCGGGCTACGTGCATCCGATACTGGCGGGCCACGGCAGCGGCGGCGCGCTCGCCTATGGCGCGCTCGCCCAGGCTCCGGCCAGGACGTTTCGCGGCGGCATCGGCCTGGCGCTCTGCCCCGACCTGGCGGGTGGGCAGCCGCTGTGCCCCGGCCATGGCCTCGCCATGCGGCCGGCGCCTAAGGGCGGCTTCACGCTGCTGCCGGCGCCGAGCATCGAACAACCCTGGGTTGCCGTGTCGGGGGCGGCCGACCGCCGCTGCCCGGCGGCCACGGCGGCGGCGCTGGCACAGGCCCTCCCGGCGGGCTCGGCGGTGACTCTCGCCGGCGTCGACCATGCTTTCGCGCAGCCGGCGGCGCGCTGGCAGCCGGCGCTGCGCCAGGCCGTCGACCGCGTCCTGGCGCCGGCCGCCGCGCGGCAGGGCGCGGCGTCCCCGCCTGCCGCCGCCGAGACCGCCGGTTCGCCGGCCCTGCCCGGCCTGCCGGTGATCGAGATGCCCAGCCCCGGCGCGCCCGCCGGGCAGCCGCTGGCGGTGATCCTTTCCGGCGATGGCGGTTGGGCCAGCGTCGATCGCGAGGTGGCCAAAGTGCTGGCCGGCCGGCGCGGCGTGCCGGTGGTGGGGCTCGATACCCTCGAGTACTTCTGGAACGCCCGCACGCCCGACGCGGCGGCGGCCGATCTGCAGCGGCTGCTGCGCCATTACCTGGCGGCGTGGAAACGCGACCGGGCGGTGCTCGTCGGCTACTCGCTGGGCGCCGACGTGCTGCCGTTCCTTGCCGACCGCCTGCCGGCCGACCTGCTGCAGCGGGTCAGCCTGATCGCGCTGCTGGGACCGAGCCATACGACCCCGTTCGAGATCCGGATCAAGGAGAACAAGGCGTCGGAGCTGCCGGTCAAGCCGGAGGTGCTGAAGCTGCGCGGCCACCCCGTGCTCTGCGTCGCCGCCGCCGGCGAGGAAGACAGCCTGTGCTCGGACCTCGGCCCGGAGCTCGCCCGCAAGGTCGAGCTGCAGGGCTCGCACGCCTTCCAGGGTGACTACGAGCAACTCGCCGATCGGATTCTCGCGGCCGCCCAGCGCGGGGCCGGGGTCCGGTAGCCTGGTAGTCCAGGACTCCTTGGTCCGGCCGCCGCCTGCCGGCTCTCAGGGGTGGATCTTCTTGCGCTCCTCGAGCATGGCGACGAACTTCGCCAGGCGCCGCGCCCGCGTCTCGGGCCGCTTGGCGTCGTGCAGGCGGTAGAGGATCGCGTAGCGGTTGGCGCTGTCCAGCGTCTCGAAGAACTCCCTGGCGGTGGCGTTGTTCGCCAGCTCGCGCCGCAGGTCGTCCGGCACCGGCGAGGTGCTCTGGGCGTGGTAGGCCGCCTCCCAGCGCCCATCCGCCTGCGCCCGTTCCACCTCGCTCTGGCCGGCGGCCCGCATCTCGCCCTTGGCGATCAGCGCCGCGGCGCGTTCGCGGTTGATCCTGGACCAGCGGCTCCGCGGCCGGCGCGGCGTGAACCGCTGCAGCCAGTGGACGTCGTCGAGCTTGCCCTTCTGGCCATCGATCCAGCCGTAGCAGAGGGCGCCGTCGATGGCGTCGGAGTAGGTGACGGTGACGATGCCGGAGCCTTGCTTGGCGATCATCAGCCAGACTCCCGACGAGCTCGCATGATGCCGCGCCAGCCACGCCTCCCAGGCGGCGCGGGACGGAAACGAGAGGCGCGGATCCTGGTCGATGCTCATGCGTCGCCGGCTCGTGGGCGCCCGCCGCGTGCCATCGGCTCTAGTGTCCCTCCTCGGGCGACGGCGGCTCTTCCATGCCCACCGAGAACATGCGCTCGAGGTTGTAGCGCGAGTAGACGCGGAAGGCGATCAGGGTCTCGGTCTTGACGATGCCGTCGATCTGCAGCATCTGGTTGGTGACCGCCGTGGCGATCGCGTCATTGTCGGCGACCCGCGCCACCGCCACCAGGTCGTACTGGCCGGCGACCGAGTAGACCTCGGTGATGGCGGTGAGATCCACCAGCTGCTGCGCCACCTCGTTGACCTTGGACTTCTCCACCACCAGCAGGATCACCGCACTGACCATGAAAGCCCCCCACAGGTGCCTACGGGTCTCCGGACCTGCCGCCATTGAGGGCTGCCGGAGCCTTCGCAGGTCGACTTTACAACATCCGCGGTCCGCGCCCGGCCCGGCACCGGTGCCTCGATGTTAGTGTCCGGTCGTGCGTGACAGCCGCTTGCCGCCGGACCTGTTCGCGGCCACCCTGACGCTGCTCGAGGAGCTCACCGCCATCTCCTCGGCCAGCGGCGACGCCGCGGGGCTCGGCCGCATGGCGGCTCGGCTGGCCGCCGAGCTCGCGGCACGCGGCCTGGTGGCGGAGGTGCGGCAGGGACTCGGAGACGCGGGCGGCTACCCGCTGACGACTCCGGCCGGCGGCGGCGCGCTGCCCGTGGTCCTGGCCAGGGGACCGGCCGCGGCGGTGCCGGAAGCGCCGACGGACGCCGGCAGCCTGCTGCTCATCGGCCACTTCGACACCGTGCTGCCCGCGGCGGCGCCACGGCGGCTCGGCGACCGCCTGGTGGCCACCGGCGCCATCGACATGAAGGGCGGTCTGGCGACCCTGTTGGGCGCCCTCGACCTGCTCGCCCGCCGCGGCGTGGCGCCGCCCGCCGGCCTGCTGGTCGTGGCGGTGCCCGACGAGGAGGTCGGCGGCGAGCTGTCGCGTGCGGCGGTGGCACGCTGGGGCACCGCGGCGCGGGCGCTCTGGGTGCTGGAGCCCGGCGAACCTGGCAGCGAGCCGGGAGCCGAGACCCTGGTGGGGGGACGGCGCGGCCTCTTCGACTGGCGCCTCGAAGCGCGCGGCAGAGCGGCCCACTCCGGCCTGCACCTGGCCGCCGGGCGCTCCGCCCTGCTGGCTGCCGCCCGCTGGTGCCTGGCGGCGGTGGACGCCGACGGCGCCGGCGCGATGCATGATGCCGCCGGCAGCGGCACCACCGTCAACGTCGGCCGGCTGGTGGCGGGTGACACCACCTTCGTCACCGACCTCGGCGCGGCGCACACCTGGCTGGGCACCGAGCGCCAGCTCAACGTCGTCCCCGACCGCGCCGTCGCCGAGGGGGAAGCCCGCTTCGCGACCGCCGCCGCCGGCGCGGAGATCGCCGGGCGCCTCGCCACCCTGGCCGCCGCGGTCGGCACCGCCACCGGCACCGAGCTCACCTTCATCCCCGGCCCGCTGATCCCGCCGGTCGACGCTCGCGGCCCGCAGCGGCGCTGGTGCGACCGCGCGGTGGCGCTCGCCGCCGCCCGCGGCTGGCGCCTCGAGGTCGAGCGGGAGCGCGGCGGCATCTCCTTCCCCAACTTCCTGCCTGGGCCGGGGCGCATCCCGGTGCTCGACGGCCTGGGGCCGGTCGGCGGCGGCATGCATACCCGCGACGAGCACGTCGACCTGGCCTCGCTCGGCCGCCGCATCGTGCTGCTCGCCGACCTGCTGACCGAGGAGGCCTCGAACAGCGGCGCCGGATGAGCGGCTGCCGGCGATCTGGTATGGGCTCCACTTTCAACACCGTCTGCGAGCTGGCGCTCGCGCTGCCCGGCGTCGAAGCCGGGATGTCGTACGGCACGCCTGCCCTCAAGGTGAAGGGGAAGCTCCTGTCGCGGCTGAAGGAAGATGGCGAAACGATCGTCGTTCGAGTCGATTTCGAGGTGCGTGACGCGCTGCTGGCAGCCGCTCCCGAAACCTTTTACATCACCGACCACTATCGGGGCTATCCGGCGGTCCTCGTGCGGCTGTCGAGGATAAGCCGAGAAGAGCTGCGCCAGCTCCTGGAGGAGGCCTGGCGGGGAGTCGCGCCCAAGCGCCTGGCCGCGGCGTTCGACTCCCCTCGACCGCCACCTACGACCCGGCCGCGGCCGCCGGCTTCCTCGCGCGCACGAAGGCGGCCATGATGCGGCCCTCGACCTCGGTCGCCAGGAGGTCGGCGTCGAGGCCCGCGCCGGCCAGGAAATCCCGGGCGTCCGCGAGCTGGTAGATGCGGGTCGGCTCGATCTCGGCAGCTTCGAAACCGACCTCGGTCAGCAGGCGCTCGAACTCCGCCTCCTCGAGCGCTCCGGCGACGCAACCCACCCACAGCTCCAGGCTGCGGCGCACCGCCGCCGGCAACGTGCCGCGCACCACCACGTCCGAGATCGCGAAGCGGCCTCCCGGCCTGAGCACCCGGAAAGCCTCGGAGAGCACGCGCCGCTTGTCGCCCGAAAGGTTGACCACGCAGTTCGAGATCACCACGTCGACCGCCGCGTCGGGCAGCGGGATGGCCTCGATCTCGCCGCGCAGGAACTCGACGTTCTCGATCCCCGCCCGGCGCTGGTTCTCGCGCGCCAGCGCCAGCATCTCCTCGGTCATGTCGAGCCCGTAGGCCTTGCCGGCCGGACCCACCCGCCGCGCCGACAGCAACACGTCGATGCCGCCGCCGGAGCCCAGGTCCAGGACCACCTCGCCCGGCGCCAGCTCCGCCAGCGCGGTGGGATTGCCACATCCCAGCGAGGCGCGCAGCGCCGCCGCGGGGATCGCCGCCGCCTGCTCCGCGCCGTAGAGGTCGGAGGTGATGGGATCGCCGCCGCCGGCGCAACCGCAGCCGCAGCCGCTGCCTGCCGCAGCCGTCCCGCAGCACCCGGCGGCCTCCTCGCCGTCCCGCGCCGCCCGCGCGGCGCGTCCGTACTTCTCCTGCACCAGGCTCTTGAGGCTATCGTCGACGCTCATCGCAGCTCCTTTCGCAGTGGTGAAACCGTGCAGCACGCCGGTGCCGCGGAGGACCGCACCCTACCCAGGGACGCCCCGGTCTCGCGCAACGCCGCCGCGTCCAGTGCGTAGTAGGACCACCGCCCCTCGCGCCGGTGGGACACCAGGCCGGCGTCCTTGAGCACCTTGAGATGGAACGACAGCCGGGACTGGGCCAGGTGCAGGTGCGCCGTGAGCTCGCAGACGCAGCGCTCGCCCCCCCGCAGCAGCTCGAGGATCTCGAGGCGGATCTCGTCGCCCAGCGCGTAGAACCGCCGTGCCAAGAGCCGCGTGTCCCATCGCCGAGTCGTCATGGCCGGCATATTACATCAAGATTTCTTGATGCGTCAAAGTTGGTTCGCACCGGCCCATGGCGGCGAGGCGTCGCCTGCGTTCAGGATGGCGGCAGGCCGGTCCGGTGCAGCCAGCGCACCAGGCCGTGATGAGAAGAGCAGGTCCCGCCGCGGGAGGCGCTGAAGCTGTAGCTACCGTCCGAGCACTGCGCGATCGCCTGCGCCGGTGGGGCGTGCGGCTCCGCGCTGAGCCTCACGCTCTGCCCATTCCAATCGATGCCGAGGACGACCAGATGGCCCGGGCCTGGGCCGATGGCCAGGTCGAGCCCGATGGTTCCCATGACGACGCGGTCCACGCTCGGGGACCCTGGCGGCCCGACGTGGAGCATCAGGCGAGGCCCTTCCGCTGCCTGGGAGAACTCGGCGACGACCCGGGTTGCCAGCTCTGCGATGACGATGGGCTCCCCGGCGGTCAGGTCGTAGATCCGGGCCCCGGGCGAACGGATCGGCTTCTGCTTGTGGATCACGCTGACCGTGGCCGCCGGTTCGAATGGGCTCGCGAAATCCGGCATCAGCCGGCTGACACCCTGCCAGAGCAGGAGCAGCAGCGCGAACAGGGACAAGGCCGGCGCCACCAGACGGCGCCAGGGGGTCGGCCCGCGCGGCGGCGCCGGGCGACTCGGCTCGACGACGCGGCCGCCGCTCAGGCGCAGGAAGAGCGCCGGCGTTCCCCACTCGAAGCTGCGGCGCTTTCCATTGCGCATTGCCAGACGGCCTTCGGTGACGGCCTCGTCGACGGTATCGCCGCAGGCCAAGCGGCGGTAGAAGACGCCGCTGAACGCGAGGGCGGCGGCGTCGGAGATGGCGAACTGCATCGCCAGAACAGCCGGAATGCCCGCCTTCAGCAGGGCCGTCGCGACCCCGGCGTAGGGACCGGACGAGCTGGCGCGTGCGGTCCAGCAAGCGTTGAGGACCACGATGCGCAGCGAGGGGTGGTCTCCCACCTGCTCGGCGAGCTCCGAGCCGCCGACCCAGACGCGGCGACCCGCTTCGTCACGGAAAGCCAGGGAGCCTTCGCCGGCGGCCGGATCGAAGCCGCCGTGCCCCATGAAATGCAGGACGTGGTAGCTCCGCGCCAGCAGCTCCTCGCGCAAGCTCCCGAGCGTGGCGTCGCACAGGGGTTTGAAGTGGACGCTGCCCTGCCCGGCCCATGCGCCCTCGATCGCGCGTCGCTCCCGCTCCAGGTCGAGCGCCGGGTCCTCGCAGGCCACCGCCAGGATCGCCAGCGGCGGCGGCGCGGGCGGGCGGTCGGCGGGGACGCCGAGGTCGAGATGGCGGGCGATCGACATCCTCCGCCGGAGCGCCAGGAAGCCCACCTCCGGCGTGTGCAGGTACTCCCAGGGGAGACTGTGGAGCCGCGCCATGGCAGGGTTGCCGAGCCCCATCTGAATCCGCAAGCGCAAGCCGCGATCCGCCCGCGCGGCGATCTGCCCCACGCTCTCGTGGTAACGGCCTTCCGCCGCCGCCGGCAGGAGAGCGCGGAACAGCCTTTCACCCAGCGCGACCAGGGAAGCCTCGGACACCTCATCCGCGGCGGCGACAGGCTGGAGATCCCGGGCCGCGCGTCCGAACAGCGCCGCGAGCCGGTCGATCTCGCCCTCGCCGACCGGCACCACGAGCGGCTCCGGATCGCTCTCTCCAGCCAGCGAGCGGGACACCCGCACGGTGTACTCCCCTGCCGCGCCGGCGCCGAGCTGGATCACCAGGTCGTCGTAGTCCATCGCACCGCCTGAACCTGGGGACCCGACGCCAGCGCCGTCCACCGGCGCGCATCCCCTTGCCTAGTCCTCGAAGTCCTCGCTCATCTGCTCGTCGCCGGCCGCGGCGGTCGCGGCGGTCGCGACGGTCGCGGACGGCTCTCCCGGCGTTTCGAAGCGATCCGCCATCGGCGCCGACGCGCGCTCGGCGGGCGGCCAGACCGGCGCGCCGGAAGCGCCGGGAACCGCCGGCAGCGGCGCGCTCCGGGTGGCCGCCGAGCCGATCGCGGAGGCCGCGGGCGCGGCGGCCGTCGCCGCCTCCCGCTCGCCGCCGAAGGTGACGATCTGCTCCCAGACGCGGGCGAGCTGGTCGCCGAAGATCACCACCAGGTCGCCGGCTCGCGCCGTCGCGAGCGCCTTGGCGACCGCCGCCTCCTCGCCGTGGATCTCGGGCGCGATGGCGTCGGCGGGAAAACCGGCCGCCACCAACCCGCGCCGCAGCAGCTCCCCGACCTCTCCCGGCGGGCGGCCGCGGCGGTTGTCGTCCTCCCGCACCAGCACCAGGTCGAAGGCCGGCGCCGCGGCGGCGGCGAGCTCCGCGATGTCCTCGTCGCGGCGGTCGCCGGGCGCCGCGATCACCCCGATGCGGCGCCCGTGCACCGTCAGGCCGCGGATCAGGCGCGTCATCGCCTGCATGCCGTGAGCGTTGTGCGCATAGTCGAGCAGCACCCGGAAAGGGTGCTCGTTGTAGAAGTTCATCCGCCCCGGCGTCTGGAAGAAATCGGCGGTGAAGGTGCGCAGCCCCTGGCGGATGTTCTCCACCCCGATGCCCATGCCGTGCGCGATGGCGGCGGCGAACATGGCGTTCTGGATGTTGTGGATCGCATGGCCCTCGACGGTGGCCGGCACCTGCCGCGCCGGCAGCAGCGGCACCAGCTCGCCGTTCGAGGTAGAGCACGATCATGCGGCCGGAGAGGCCCTCCTCGAGCGACACCGCGGCGCCGCGCTCCTGGCGCACGTGCGCGCACGACCTTCTCGTTGCGCGGATCCATGGTGACGTAGATCGGCCGCCCCGGGCTGTGGCGCGCCATCCGCACCACCCGCGGATCGTCGGCGTTGAGCACGCAGTGGTCCCGCGCCACCTCGACGATCACCTGCTTGACCCGCGCCAGGTCGTCGAGGCTCTCGATGCCGCCCATGCCCAGGTGGTCCGAGGCGACGTTGAGCACCGCGCCGACGCTGCACTTGCGCCAGCCCAGCCCGGTGCGCACGATGCCGCCGCGCGCCGTCTCGAGCACCGCCGCGTCCACCGTCGGGTCGCGCAGCACCAGGTGGCTGGCCCATGGGCCGGTCATGTCGCCCTTGACCGTCAACACGCCGTCGATGTAGACCCCGTCGCTGGTCGCCATGCCGACGGTGTAGCCGGAGAGCTTGAGGATGTGGCCCACCATGCGGGTGGTGGTGGTCTTGCCGTTGGTGCCGGTGATGGCGGCGATCGGGATGCGGTAGGGCGTGCCGGCCGGGAACAGCATGTCGATCACCGGGCCGGCGACGTCGCGCGGCGTGCCCTCGGTGGGGGCGGTGTGCATGCGGAAGCCGGGCGCGGCGTTGATCTCGACGATCGCGCCGCCCACCTCCTTGTGGCTGCGCGCGAGATCGGGCGAGATGAAGTCGACGCCGCCGACGTCGAGACCGAGGGCGCGCACCCCGCGTTCGGCCATGATGCGGTTGTCGTAGTGGATGGCGTCGGTCTTGTCGATCGAGGTGCCGCCGGTGCACAGGTTGCCGGTCGAGCGCAGGTAGAAGACCTGCCCTGCCGGCAGCACCGACTCCGGCGTCAGGCCGGCCTCGGCGAGCAGCCGCAGCGCCTGGTCGTCGAGCTCCAGGCGGGTGAGCACCTTCTCGTGGCCGACCCCGCGGCGCGGGTCCTGGTTGACGATCTCGACCAGCTCGGCGACGCTGTGGCGGCCGTCGCCGGCGACGTGCCCGGGCACCCGCTGCGCCGCCGCCAGCAGCTTGCCGTCGACCACCAGCAGGCGGTAGTCGTTGCCCTCCTGGAAGGTCTCGACGATCACCGCCGAGGAGTACTCGGCGGCCAGCTCGAACGCCGCCCGCACCTGCTCGGCGCTGCGCAGGCCGATGCTGACCCCCTTGCCGTGATTGCCGTCGAGCGGCTTGACCACCACCGGATAGCCGAGCGACGCGGCCTCCGTCACCGCCTCCTCGGCGTCGTAGACCCGCAGCTGGCGCGGCACCGGCAGGCCGAGGTCGGCGAGGATCTGGTTGGTGAGCCGCTTGTCGGAGGCGATCTCGACCGCGGTGTGGCGGGTCTCGCTGGTGATCGTCGCCTGGATGCGGCGCTGGAACTTGCCATGCCCCAGCTGCACCAGCGAGCGGTCGTTGAGCCGCATCCAGGGGATCTCGCGCTCCTCGGCGGCGCGCACCAGCGCCCCGGTCGAGGGGCCGAAGGCGCGCCGCTGCGCCAGGCGCACCAGCCGCTCCAGGCGGGCGGCGAAGTCGAACGGTCCCGGGTCGCTGGCCTCCCGCTCGGGCGGCAGCAGGTGGTGGATGACCGCCAGGCCCAGCTCGCCGGCGGCGCTGCCCACCGCCTCCTCGGCGAAGCTGTAGATGACGTGGTACTGGCCGGCCGGCAGGCCCTCGCTGCGCGTCTTGCCATAGGTGACCGGCGTGCCGGCGAGGCATTGCAGCTCGATCGCCACGTGCTCGAGCACGTGCCCGAGCCAGGTGCCCTCGTCCTCGCGCAGGCGGCGCACGAAGCCGCCCGGCTCGCCGTAGGAGCACCCGTGCTCCTGCAGGGTCGGGATCAGCGCCAGCAGCCGCTCGTTGAACCCGGGCAGCCGCAGCGTCGGGTACTCCTCGAGCTCGCCGAGGTCCACCCGCAGCCGGATCACCGGACCCAGCGCATAGAGGTTGGGGCCGCGGTAGACCCGCGTCTCGAGGATCTTCATCGCCGGATCACCATCGCCGGATCACCGGTCGCCGGTTGACCATCGCCGGGGCACCGTGCAAGGTCACCGGTCGCCCCGGTCGGCGGTGCGCTCGGCAAGCGTGCCGCCGGCATCCGCGCGCTCGACGGCGGTCATCGCATCGCGAGCCGCAAGCTCGCCGGCGGCCTGGGCGCGCTGCGCGACTTCCAGGCGATCGAGAGCATCGAGCCGGGCCGTGCCCGGCGGCGGCGGATGGGCGACGCGGCGCTCGAGATCGTAGCGGCAGCCCGAGGTCAGCACGTCGAGCTTGACCCCCAGCATGGCGAGCGGCTGCCCGCGGTGTGCGGCGTGGCTGTCGGTGTAGCGCAAATCGTGGGTATCGATGACGGTCACCGCGCCCGTCCCCAGCACGCGCAGGGAGGCCTCGGCGTCGATCACCGCCGCGGTGTCACAGTCGATACCGACCCCCAAAAGGCCGGGGTTGTAGGAGAGCGCCGTGAGTAGCCGGCCCAGCCGGTCGCGGCGCCGGAAGTGCTGGTCGATGACCAGATTGGGCGCGAGGCCCAGGCCCGGCGCCAGGTGCACCAGGCGACGGCGCGGCGTGGCGCCACTGTCGCCCAGGGCGATCATGTGCTGCGACAAGAAGGCCGCTCCGGCGCTGGTGCCCGCCACCACCATCCCCGCCGCGTGGCGGGCGCGAACCGCCGCCGGCACCTCGGTGCCGCCCAGAATCGACGACAGCCGCAGCTGGCTGCCGCCGGTGATGAACAGCCCGGTCGCGGACTCCAGCAGTTCGTGCGCCTCGGCCCCCGCCGCCAGCGCCTCCTCGCGGTTGGCGATGCGCAGCACCTCGACGCTTTCGGCGTTGAGCGAGTAGAACAGGTTGGCGTAGCGCTCGCCGGTGTCCGCGATCTCCGAAGCGGTGGCCAGCACCACCACCGCAGCGCTGGAGCCGCCGGCAACCTCCAGGAAGTAGCGCAAGATGGTGCGCTCGCGCAGCTTGTCCTCGTTGCCCCCGATGGCGATCAGCGGCCCCGGCTTACCGGCGGCCTGCGACGGCAGCACTTCCATGAGCGTTCCTCCTCCCCGCACGGGCGGCCCAAAATGTAGCACGCGGCCACCGCGCGCCCAGCGCCCTGGCGAGGCAAAGGCGCCGGCGACAGCAGCCTGGGCCGACGCGCTCTGGTGTACGCTGCTCGGCGCTCGCCTCCCGGCACCCGATGCCGGAGGACCGTATGCGGCTCCACGACTCCCGCCGGCTCACCGGACCGAACCTGCTCTCGCGGCGCCCCGGCGCCGTGGTCGACGCCGGCCTCGAAGGCGCCGAGGCGGAGGCCGTGATCGGCGCCTGGCTGCGTCAGGCCCGCCGCATGCTCGACGCCGTGGGCTGGCGCGAGCAAGAGCTGATGGTGCGTCGCTTCGGCACCGGCGCGAGCCTCTACCTGAGCGCCCCAGTCGACGCTCTCTATGCCGCCACCGAGATCGACGAGTGGGCGGCGGCGGCGGCCGCCGCCGAGGTGAACGGTGCTGGCGAGCCGGACACCGCCGGCTTCGCGGACGCGGCCGCGCGGCTGCGGGCCACCATCGCCCGCGAGCGCGACCCGGCATTGCTGGCCCTGCGCGCCGCCGCCGCGGCGCACGGCGTGGCCTGCCTGGCCGACGACGACCAGGTCTCGGTCGGGCTCGGCGCCGGCTCTCGCAGCTGGCCGCGCGGCCGGCTGCCGCGGCCCCGGGCGGTGGATTGGGCCGCGGTGCACGACGTGCCGGTGGCGCTGGTCACCGGCACCAACGGCAAGACCACCACCGTCCGGATGGCCGCCGCGATGCTGGCCGCCGCCGGGCGCACCGCCGGCGTCACCACCACCGACCGGATCGCCGTCGGCGGCAGCGTGCTCGACACCGGCGACTACTCGGGCCCGGGCGGCGCCCGCACCCTGCTGCGCGACCACCGGGTCGAGGCGGCGGTGCTCGAAGACCGCACGCGGCGGCCTGCTCCGCCGCGGTCTGGCGCTCGAGCGGGTGGACGCGGCGGCGGTAACCAACGTCGCCGCCGACCACCTCGGCGGCTACGGCGTAGACGACCTGGCCGGCCTCGCCGAGACCAAGCTGCTGGTCACCAGCGTCGTCGCGCCGGCGGGCCGGGCGGTGCTCAACGCCGCCGATCCCGAGCTGGCGGCGCGCGGCAGCGGCGGCCCATCGCCGGTCACCTGGACCAGCCTCGAGCCGCATCTCCCCGCCCCTGGCGGCCTCGATCTGGCCGCCCACCTGGCAGCCGGCGGCGACGCGGTGCTGCTCGAGGGCGACCAGCTCGTCCTGGTCCGCGGCGGCAGGCGCGAGGCCGTGGCCACGATCGCCGGCGTGCCCATCGCCTACGGCGGCGCCGCGCGCTACAACCTCGCCAACGCTCTCGCCGCCATCGGCCTCGGCGCCGCCCTCGGCCTGCCGGTGGCGGCGATGGCCGACGGCCTCGCCGCGCTGCGCAACGACGACTTCGGCGACAACCCCGGCCGCGGCTGCCTGATGGAGATCGACGGCTTCCGCGTCCTGGTCGACTACGCCCACAATCCCCACGGACTGGCGGCCCTGATCGGCTTCGCCGCCACCCTGCCCGCCAAGCGCCGCCTGCTGATCCTCGGCCAGGCCGGCGACCGCGACGATCAGGCCATCCGCGACCTCGCCCGCGCCGCCTGGCTGCTCCGCCCGGACCGCATCATCCTCAAGGAGCTGCCGGCCATGCTGCGCGGCCGCCTGCCCGGCGAGGTCCCGGCGATCCTCGAGGCCGAGCTGCTGCACCTGGGAGCCCACCGGGAAGCCATCGCCCATGCCGCCACCGAGCTGGAGGCCGTCCAGCACGCACTCGCCTGGGCCCGGCCGGGAGACCTCCTGGTGCTGCTGGTCCACGTGCAGCGCGACGCGGCGATGGCGCTGCTGGAACAGCGGCGACGCGCGTAGGAAATGGAACGCCTGATGAGTCGCCGGCCCTGCTGGACCAGCGGAACCGCGGCGCGTCAGGGTGAGGCCGCCGGCGATCCGGCGATCGGCAGCAGTTGACAGGGGTGGCAGGCGCACTTAGCCTGGTGCGCATGAAACGCACAAATCTTGTGCTTGATGAGAACCTCCTGGAAGAGGCGGTGCGGCTCAGCGGCGAGCGGACCTATTCACGCGCCGTCGAGCGCGCGCTCGAGGACTTCGTGCGCCGGGTCCGCGCCGGGCGCATCCTCGAGCTCTCCGGCTCGGGCCTCTGGGAAGGCGACCTCGAGGAGATGCGCCGGGATCGGAGGGGCCGGCGGCGGCAGCCGGTCAAGGACGTTCCTTGATCCTCGTCGATACCTCGGTCTGGATCGAGGTCTTCCGCCGCAACAGCCCCATCCAGCTCGGCGAGGTGGGCGACCTCGACGAGATCGTCACCTGTCTGCCGGTCGTCCAGGAGGTGCTGCAGGGCTTTCGCGACGAGCGCGCCCACCGCATTGCGCGGGAAGCGATGCTGGCGCTGCCGATCGTCGAGGCGCCGCTGCGGACCGAGCGCTTCCTCGAGGCCGCGGAGCTCTATCGAGCTGCCCGCCGCGCCGGCATCACCGTGCGCTCCGGCGTCGACTGCCTGATCGCCGCCTGCGCGCTGCGTCACCACCTCACCGTGGCGCACCGCGATCGCGACTTCGACCTGCTGGCGCGAGTCAGCTCCCTGGCCGTCCGGAGCGTCTGAGCGTCCGAATGTCCTAGGACTCTCTCGACCGCCCCGATGACGAGCTCGACGGCGCCCTGTCGCTTGAAACACCTCTGAATGCTCGCCTCGGTAGGCAGACTTCGGATATTCCAGCCTAGAACAGGAAAAGCGGTATAAATCACTCTTCCTCGGGAGCCAGAAACCTGACTGTCACGAGTCGGAGCATCGCGCGACCAGCTTCACGCAGGCTTGCATAATGCTCCTCCCAAAGGGATATCAGTCGATCAAGGTCCATCAGCTCGATGTGCCTGTGAGAAGCGCGGGCCTCGCGTTCCGCATCTGAGGAGAAGCCACCCGAGGAAACCAACAAGCCGATGTCGCCATCGCGACGGAGCAGGCCTTGAAGCTCGCGCACGTCAACTCGATCTCGAGAGATAATTTCCGTGCTCAAACCCTCGCCTCCTTTCATTTACCTGGAATGACGAGGAGAGGTCACCTCGATCTCGAGATGTCGGCGAACCTGAGCGCTGGACAGTCCTCCTTCTTGGGCTTGGCGCACGCGCGAACTCCGGATGAGCTCGAGGAACTCGGAATCCGTGCTGAGCGCGACGGTCTCAAAGTCGGTGTTCTCCAGCATGATGAGAGCGGCGAGTGTGGCCGGCGAGTACTCGATCGTATAGCTAAGAATCCTCCTCGACCGCTCCACCAAGGATCACCCCCTCGTTCAGCAAGTACGTCCTCTGGAGAAGGGCCGCTGGCTCCGCCATGGAGAGGGGCCGATCGGGCGCCGCCCCCTCAGTCCCCCGCTACCACCCCGCCGGCCAGCCGCCTGATGGCGTCGGCGAGCGCTTCCATCGTCACCGGCTTCACCAGGTGGAGGGTGAAGCCGGCTTCGCGGCTCTGGGCGATGTCGGCGTGCATGCCGTAGCCCGAGAGGGCGATGCCGAGGAAGCCGGGACGGCGGCTGGCGAGGGCGCGCATGAGCTCGTAGCCGTCGCCGTCCGGCAGGCCCAGGTCGCTGACCAGGAGGTCGGGCCAGTCGCTGTCGGCCGCCGCGAGGGCCGCCGCGACGCTGCCCGCCACGGTGATGCGATGGCCGATGGCCTGCAGCAGCGACGCCACCGCCGCGGCGGTGTCGGCATGATCCTCGACCACCAGCACGTGCAGGGCGCGGACCGCCGCCGGCTCGCGGTCGTCGCCTGCCGCCGCGGCAGCGACGGCGCCCGCTCGGCCGGCGGCCGCTGCCTGCCGGGCGGACAGCGGCAACCGCACGACGAAGGTCGTGCCCCGGTCGCGCCCGGCGCTGTGCGCGGCGAGGCTGCCGCCGTGGAGCTCGACGATGGCCCTGCTGATCGTCAATCCCAGTCCCAGGCCGCCGAAGCGGCGGGAGGTGCTCGCACCGCCCTGGTCGAAGGCTTCGAAGACGTGCAGCAAGGCCTGCGGTTCGATGCCGACGCCGGTATCCGCGACCTCCACGACCAGCTGCCGGCCGGCGGCCTCGCCGGCGGCGGCGGGCTCCCCGGAGGCGGGCTCCGCCGGCGCCAGATAGGACCGCAGCCGGACGGTGCCGCCCGGCGGCGTGAACTTGAGGGCGTTGCTCAGCAGGTTCCAGAAGACCTGCGCCAGCCGCGAGGGATCGCCCCACACCTGGTGCTCGCCGGCGGCGAGGTCCAGCTCCACCCGCCGCGCCGCCAGCTCGTGCTCGTCGCAGGTCTCCAGCGCCTGCCGGACCACCTGGTTGAGGTCGGTCGGCGCGCAGCGCAGGTCGAGCTTGCCGAGGCCGATCCGCGTCAGGTCGAGCAGATCGTCGATCAGCCGCGCCTCCAGCTCGACGTTGCGACGGATCATGGCGAGGCCGTCCTGCAGGCCTCCCGCGACGCCGCCGTCGTCCGCCAGCAGCCGCGTGGCCATCGCCAGCACCGGCGTCAGCGGCGTGCGCAGCTCGTGGCTGAGCTTGGCCAGGAACTGGTCTTTGGCACGGTTGGCCGCCTCCAGCTCGCGGTACAGGCGGGCGTTGTCGAGGGCCACGGCGATGCGCCGCGCCAGCTCCTGGGCGACCTCCCGCTCCTCCGGTCCGTGATGGCGGCCCGACTCCGCATAGACGAAGCTCCAGGTCCCCAGCGTCCGGCCGCGCGCGACCAGCGGCACGTCCAGCCGCGAGATCGGAGCGGTCGGCGCCGGCTGGCCACCGGGAGCGGCCGCGGTGATCAGACCGCCGGCGCCCGCCAGGGCGGCTTGCTCGCCGGCGGCGCCACCGCCATCCTCCGCCAGCTCGAAACTGCACCAGTCGGCGAGCGCCGGCACGGCCAGCCGGGCGGCGTCGGCGAGCAGGGCGGCACCGCCGGCGGAGTCCGAAAGCAGCTTGCCCGAGTCGGCGAGCAGGCGCAGCGACGCTTCGGCGCGCCGGCGCTCGCTCACGTCCTGTATGAAGGCCACGATGCCCTGCACCTCGCCCTCGCGCCAGTGCGGCACCAGGGTGATCTCGGCGCAGCGCCTGCCGGCGCCCGGCAGGTCCAGCCAGCGCTCGAAGCTCACCCGCTCGCCGGCCAGCGCCCGCTCGATCTCCGCGCGCAGGCTCGCGAACACCGTCTCCCCCATCACCTCCACGATTCGCCGGCCGGTGATCTCGTGCAGCGGCCGCCCGAACCAGGACTCGTGGAGCCGGCTGTTGAAGCGATACCGCAGCTCGGAGTCGAGGTAGGAGACCAGCACCGGCAAGGAATCGGTGACCGCCTGCAGCTGGGCCAGCAGCTCGCCCGTGCCGAGGGTGTGGATGGTCTCGCCACCGGCACCGAGCACCACGAAGGCGTCCACCTCGCCGTGCCGGATGGCGTCCACGGTCTCTTCCGGCTCGGCGAGCCGCTCCCGCAGCTTCGCCACCTCCTCGAGCAGCTCCTCGCGCGTCATCACCGTATCTTGCATGCCGAATCTCGCCGGCCGGCGTCCTTGCGGGCTGGCCGGCCTCAGCTCCGAGGTTGCAGATCCAGTCCCACCAGCACCCGCTCGGTCCGCGACAGGTCGCCGATGATCTTGCGCATCGGCGACGGCAGCTTCCTCACCAGCGTCGGGATGGCGATGATCTGGTCATGGCGGGCGAGCTGGGGGTTCGCCATGAGATCGACCACCTCGATCCGGTACCTGCCGGCGAGGTGCTCCTCGCAGATCTTCTTGAGGTTCGCCAGGGCGGTCGTGGACCGCGCGGTCTGTCCGGCGGTGTAGAGCCGCAGGTCCCAAAATCTCTCCGGGGCCTCGACGGGCGGGACCGCGTCGCCCGCGGCCGGCGCGGGTGCGGCTGGCTCATGCATCTGGCGCTCCTTGGCCTGGTCCTGCCGCCGACAGGTCGTCCTGGCGGCCTTGGCGGAGCGCCGCGCGATCCCGGTCGAGGCGTTCGCGCAACGCGGCGTCGTCGGCGAGCTGGCGGCCGAGCCGCTCCTCCTCCAGCGTGAACTCGCTGCGCAGGGCGGCGATGCGCGCCTCCATCTCCTGGCGCTTCAGCTCGAGCTCCTGCCGCCGCCAGGAGGCTTCCCGCGCGCCGGCCGCGGCGTCGAGGCGCTGCCGCGCCTCCAGGGCCTTGCGCGCCGAGCCGACCATCACCCCCTCCGGGCCGAGACAGACGTCCACCAGCTCGATACCGTGGCCGGTGAGCAGGAACTCGCGGACCTGATTCGAATGGTTCATGCCTCGCGACTTGAGGACGTAGAGGCCGCGGTTGCGCTCGCCGCCGGACTCGAAGTTGCGCAGCAGCAGCCAGGTGTCCATCAACGACGAGACGCCGACGGCGGTCTGCTCGGTGGGGTCCCCGCCGCCAGACAGGTTGGTGAACAGCACGGTGATCTGCCGCTCCTTGAGGAAGTCCAGCAGCCTCACCAGCAGTGCCTTGACGTCGGCCGCGGCGCCCACCGCCAGGAAGGTGCTGATCGGATCGATCACCACCACCCGCGGTTGCGCCTGACGGATCGTCCTGTGCATGCGCGCCAGGTGACCCTCGAGGCCGACCAGGGTCGGGCGGGAGGCGTGGAACACCAGGGTCCCGTGCCGCAGGTGGGGCTCGAGGTCGAGGCCGATCGACGCCATGTTGCGGACCACCTGGTCCTGCGACTCCTCGAATGAGAAGTAGACACACCGCTCACCGCGCTCGCAGGCGGCGGCGACGAATTGCGCCGCGATGCTGCTCTTGCCGCTGCCGGCGTCCCCCGACACCAGGACGCTGCTGCCGCGGTAGTAGCCGCCGCCGCCCAGCATGGCGTCGAGCTGCGGCACGCCGGTCGGGATGCGCTCCCTCGACACCGCGTGGTCGAGACCCGCCGTGGTGATCGGCAGCACCTCGAGGCCGCCGTCGTCGATGAGGAACGGATACTCGTTGGTGCCGTGGGCGGAGCCGCGGTACTTGACGACGCGCAGGCGCCGGGTGGCGATCTGTTCGATGACCCGGTGGTCGAGCAGGACGACGCAGTCCGAGACGTACTCCTCGAGCCCGTGGCGGCTGAGCGTGCCGTCGCCCCGCTCGGCGGTGATGACGGCAGTCACGTCGCGGTCCTTCAGCCAGCGAAAGAGCCGGCGCAGCTCGGCTCGCAGCACCGCCTCGTTGGCCAGCCCGCCGAACAGGGTCTCGATGGTGTCGAGAGCGACGCGCTTGGCGCCGACCGAGTCGATGGCGTAGCCGAGCCGGATGAACAGTGCCTCGAGATCGTATTCGCCGGTCTCCTCGATCTCGCTGCGCTCGACGTGCACGTAGTCCACGGCGAGCTGGCGGCGGCGAACCAGGTCGTCCAGGTCGAAGCCCAGGGAGCGGACGTTCTCCGCCAGCTCCTCGGCGGTCTCCTCGAAGGCCAAGAACACGCCCGGCTCGCCGTATTGGACCGTGCCGCGGACGAGGAACTCCATCGCCAGCAGGGTCTTGCCGCAGCCGGCGCTACCGCAGACCAGGGTGGGTCTGCCTTGCGGCAAGCCGCCGCCGGTGATCTCGTCGAGGCCCTCGATGCCCGTCCGAGACTTGGCCAGCGTGGCTTCGGCCGGCGGCCTGGTCTGCTCGAGGGTGCTCATCCGGCGCCGCGTCCCTTCAAGAGATCCCTAAGAAGAGGTGTTCGTGGCTTCAGTATATGCCAGCCAGTCACGCCGCCGGCTCCAGCACCACGCCGGTGCCGTAGCACAGCACCTCGGTGACGCCGTTCATCACCTCGGTCGCGTCGTAGCGCACGCCGACGACGGCGTTGGCGCCGTGCGCCTCGGCGTGCTGGACCATCAGGTCGAAGGCCTCGGCGCGAGTCTTCTCGCACAGCGAGGTGAAGAGCGTGATGTTGCCGCCGACCAGGGTCTGCAGCGACCCGCCGAGGGTGCCGAAGATCGAGCGCGAGCGCACGGTGATGCCGCGCACGATGCCGACCGTTCGCACCACCCGGTAGCCGTCGATGGCAAAGGCCGTCGTGGTCATCGCATGATTCATCTGGCGTCCTCCCGGTGTGGGTGATCAGTTCTCATTCGAGTCGCAGCCGGGCTCCGGATGGACGTCCCGCCGCGATCCCGGCGGCGACTCCGCATGGCGCGGGCGGTCGGCGCGGTAGCTCTGCCGCCCGGGCAGATCCTTCCGCTGCGCGTCCTCGTCCGCCGCCAGCTCGAGATGGAAGCGGTGCAGGAAGCGGTGGATGACCGGCGCGAACAGCACCCCGGCCACCACCAGGAAGCCGATGCCGGCGAACAGCGCGTAGGCCGAGGCGAACAGCTTGCCGCCGACGGTGTGCAGGTCGCCGACCGGTCCCATGCCGCCGAGCAGCATCGAGGCGTTGAGCAGCGAGTCGATGTAGGGCATGTGCTCGAAATGGTGGTAGCCGGCGATGCCGACGGCGAGCGAGGCGACGACGAATGCGAGCGCGAACAGGCCATGCCCGGCCATGCGGCGCGCGAACGCCCGCCGCGACATCAGCGGCATCCACCGGTGCTCGTACATCCCTCGTCTCCCTCCCCCGCCAGCCGGCCGGCGGGGCCGGTCGGGCAGGCTGCGCTCAGCCGGCGGCGCCGCCGGCATAGACGGTGGTTGCCGGATGGAACCGCCGCCAGTCGAACCAGTAGTCCTGCGTCGCCGGCAGCGGCCGCAGCTGCCGCCCCCGCCACGGCCCGGCCACCGCCCGGCCCCGGAAATCCCACTCGCTGCCACTCACGCCGTCGAGCCAGCGCCGCGGGGACGGCGCCGGGGCCACGGTGGAGTGACCGGTGTCGCCCGCGGTGCCCGCGTCGGCGACCTTGACGAAAAACGGCACCGCGCGGCCGTCGAGGCTGCCCTCGAAAGCGCGCAGCGAGCGGCCATCGTCCCCCACCAGGATGACCACTCCCATCCCGCCCAGGTCGTCGAGCACTGCAGCCTGCCGGCGGAGCGGCTCGACCGGGTAGGCCCGCGCGGCGCCGCCGTGCTCCAGCCCCAGGACCACGGTGCGCGGCGGCAGCGGCCCGCGGCCGTCGGCCCCCGGGACGCCGGCGACCACCGGCAGGCGGGCCGTCTTTGCCTCCCAATCGGCGCTCCAGCGCCGCCAGTCCATGGCGGCAGCGGGACGCAGGACACGGCCCTCCGGGTGCTCGCGGCGCCAGAGCCCGAAGCTCACCTCGTCGGCGAACACCAGTTGCAGCCGGCTGCCGCGCAACGGCCCGAACAGCGCCTCGCCGCTGGCCTGCTGCCACCAGGAGCCGGTCTCCTCGTCGCGCATGACGAAATTCTGGTTGTTGATGCCGCACAGGTGGAACCGCAAACGCCGCCCGTTCACCGCCGCGATCCACACCAGACCGGTGTGGCACAGCGTTCAGTAGGTGACGGCCAGCGGCGTGCCGCCAACCACGTCCTCCAGCACGTGATGGTAGGCGATCTGGCGCACCGGATAGGCCACCGCCTCACCGCCGATCTGGACCGCCAGCACCATCTCGCCGGGCTCGACGAAGGCCGCGGCCGCCGCCGGCCTGGCGTAGCCCGGCTGCCGCAGCGGCGGGAACATGCGCTCGAAGAGGTTCTGGCGCGACGCCCAGGCCGCCGCTCCCGTCACCAGCAACGCCGCCGCCAGCGGCACCCGGCCCAGCCACCGCGTCGAGCGCCAGAGGCGCCCGGCGAGCGCCGCGGCGAGCGCGAGCGCCGCCAGCGTCACCTGCGGCCCCCACCGCAGCAGCGCCCAGGCGCGGGCCAATCCGGCCGCGCTCTGCGGCAGGAAGGGCCGCATGATCAAGAGCGGCATCAACGCCACCGCCACCGCGCCGGCGGTGACGGCAAGCAGCGCCATCACCCAGGGCCAGCGGCGCGGCGGGCGCCCGCGGCCGCCAGCCTGGACGGGCAACGTCCGCGAGGATGGCCCGCGCCAGGCTTGCAACGGGCGCGGCTGATCCGTCGGCGGGCTGGGATCGGTGGACATGACCGGAGCGCATTCTACCTCTTCCCGCCACCGCCTCCGGGCTCCTCCGGGACCGCATCCCGGCTCGGCCACCGGACTTCTCGGCACCTACCTGCCCCACACCCTGGCTTCAAGGATAAGCTCGAGCCGCGAGAGCGGGGGGCGAAGCCATGAGCGTGATCGATTTCCACAATCATTTCTATCCGCCGGCGTACCTCGACGCGCTGCGGTCCGGCACCACCAGCGTGCGGCTGACGGTGGACGCCGAGGGCAATCCGCGGCTGCACTATCCCGGCGACTACAACATCGCCGTCCGCGGCCATCGCGACATCGAGTACCGCGCGGAGGTGCTGCGGGAGCTGGGGGTGGACACCCAGGTGCTCAGCCTGACGACCCCCGGCACCCACGTCGAGACTCCGGCGACCGCGGCCCGGCTCGCCACCCTGGTCAACGACGCCTTCGCGGCCATCGTCCGCGACCATGGCGGACGCTTCGCCGCTCTCGCCACGCTGCCGCTCAACGATCCCGCCGCGGCGGTGCGCGAGCTCGAGCGCGCCTGCTCCCAGCTCGGCTTCCGGGGCGCCATGCTGTTCAGCAACGTCAACGGCGTGGCGCTCTCCGACCCGCGCTTCTGGCCGCTGTACGAGGCGGCGGACGGGCTGGGCGCGGTGCTCCACATCCACCCCACCAACCCGGTCGGCGTCGAGGCGATGACCGACTTCTGGCTGATGCCGCTGGTGGGCTTCCTGTTCGACACCACGCTCGCCGCCGCCAAGCTGGTGTTCAGCGGCGTCGCCGACCGGTTCCCCCGCATCCGCTGGGTGCTGAGCCACCTGGGCGGCGGCATCCCCTACCTCGCGGAGCGGCTCGACCGCGGCTTCCATGCCTTCCGCGAGTGCCGCGCCCACATCACCCGGCCGCCCAGCGAGATCCTCAAGGGCTTCTACTACGACACCGTCAACTTCGACCCCGGCGCCCTGCAGCTCGCCATCGCCTTCGCCGGCAGCGGCCACATCCTGGCCGGCAGCGACTACCCGCACCAGATCGGCAGCATCCCGGCGATGCTGCATGCGATCCGCGCCCTGCCGATCGCCGCGCGCGAGCAGGCCGACGTCCTCGGCGGCAATGCGGCCCGGTTGCTCATGCCCTCCTGAGCCGCGAGCGGGTGGCGCCCGTCGCCAGCTCTACCCGTGGTCGACCAGGGCCATGACGATCCGGTCCTGGGCCTGCCGGGCGTGCCAGACGTTGCGGCTGCCGTTGACCAGGATGGAGAAGGCGTAGAGCTTGCCGGAAGCGGCCTTGGCGTAGCCGGAAAGGGCGGAGACGCCTTCGATGGTGCCGGTCTTGGCAAAGACGTTGCCGCGGTACGGCGGGCCGGTCATCCGGCCGTGGAGCGAACCCTCGACGTCGCCCGAACCGGCCAGCGACTGCATGAACTCCTCGCCCCAGGGGTGCAGCGCCATGTGGCGCAGCAGCTGGGTCACGGCGCGCGGCGTGAAGCGGTCCGCGCGGCTCATCCCGGAGCCGTCCACCATGTGATAGGCGCCGGCCGGCACGCCGATGCCGGCCAGGAAGTCGCCGACCGCGCGCACGCCGCCGCTCCAACTGCCGTCGCCGCAGCGCCGCGCGCCGAGCAGCTTCACCAGGCTCTCGGCGTAGAAATTCTGACTGTGCTTGTTGGCGATGCGGATGGCGTCGAGCAGGCTGCTGCGGTACACCGCCACGCGCTCCCACACCGGGCCCGGCAGGCGCGCCACCTGGCGCGGCCGCCCTTCGACCGCGATGCCCTCCTGCGCCAGCGCGTCGATCATCGCCAACCCGAAATAGCGCACCGGATCGGGGACGGTGACCCAGACCTCGAGCGGGCCCGATCGCCGGTCGATGCTGCCGGCCACGATCAGCCGGTCCTCGTGGCGCGTCACCGTCAGGTGGCTGTGGCGCCGCGAGCTGGTGGTCACCGCGCTGTTGACGACCTGGAACAGGCTCACCGGCGGCACCAGCTCGATCCGCGCCAGCCCGCTCTGCTGGCGCGGCCAGATCCGCACCAGCACGCAGTTGTCGCTGAACGACAGCGCCGCCACCGGCGCCTCGTACCAGCTGGCGAGCTGCGGGCGCGGCCAGTCGGGGTGGATCTCGAGCGCCTCGAACAGCCCGGCGTCGAGGTAGACGTCGCCGTCCACCCGGCGCACGCCGCGGGCCGCGAGCTCGTGCGCCCAGGGGCGAAAGGCGCCATAGGGGTCGCCGTCGAAGGCGCGGCCGGAGATGCTGGGGTCGCCGGCGCCGACCACTCCGAGGTCGCCGTGCAGCACGCCCTGCTGCAGCTGGCCGCGCAGCAGCAGCCGGGTCTCGTAGAGATAGCCCGGTCCGAGGGCGTCGAGCGCCGCGGCGGTGGTGAACAGCTTGGTGTTCGAGGCGATGGTCCGGGGCTCGTCGGCGCCGTAGCTGTAGACGACGCCGCCGCTGCCGACCTCGACCACCTGCACCCCGACTGCCGAAGTCTCCCGCACCTCGCGGCCGACCTCGAGACCGACCGCCTGTTGCAGCGGCGTCGCGCCCACCGCCGGCACGCCGACCGCCGCCGCCGCGGCTGGCGGCGCCGCCGCCGGACGGTGGTGGCGTGGCCGCGCCGCCGCCGCGGCGGCGGATGCCGGCAGGGACCCGGGCCCGGCGAGGCCGCCGGCCAGCAGGATGGCGAGGACGGCCAGGAGGCGCGCCGCGCGAGGGCGGCGCCGCGGCGGCGGCGATCGGCGGTGCAGGGCTGATTTCCCCAGGTGCGGCGGCGGCTCGCTAGGAACGTCCGGCCGGCGGGAGCGTGGACCCGAGATAGGCCTCGAACCATTGCACGATGGCGGCCGTCGAGCGGATGCGGTTGGCGAGCTTGCGGAAGCCGTGCCCCTCGTCCGGGAAGAGCACGTAGCGGACTGGCACGCCGCGCCGTTCGAGCGCCTGCACCACCTGCTCGGCCTCGACCACCGGCACGTTGGTGTCGTTGGCGCCATGCAGCACCAGGGTGGCGGCGCGGACGCGGTCCAGCTTGTGGATCGGCGACAGCGCTTGCAGCAGGTCCTGCTGGGTCGCGGGGTCGCCGTACTCCACCTTCGAGATCGCCGCCATCCAGGGTTCGGTGTGGGCGAAGAAGGTGACGAAGTTGACGATGCCGTAGAGGTCGGCGCCGGCCGCGAACAGCTCCGGGAACTCGGTCAGCCCGGCCATCGTCATGAACCCGCCGTAGGAGCCGCCCATGATGCCGAGCCGCTTGGGATCGGCGATCCCCGCGCCCACCAGGTACTCGGCGGCGGCGCGGATGTCGCGCACCGCGTTGACCCGCAGCGCGCCGTTGTCCAGGTTGACGAAGCGCTTGCCGAAGCCGGTGGAACCGCGGACGTTGGGCGCGAAGACCGCGATGCCGCGCGCCAGCAGCGCCTGGTAGAGCGAGTTGAACCTGGGCCGCTCCTGCGACTCGGGGCCGCCGTGGAACGCCAGCACGGCCGGCACCGCCCCCGCCGGTCCCGCCGGACGGTAGAGCCAACCGGACAGCTCGAGCCCGTCGGCAGCCGGGAAGCGGACCAGCTCGGGCGCCACCAGCGCCGCCAGGTCGACGCCGTCGTGAGGCGAGTGCGTGATCTGCCGCAACCGGTTGATGGCGCGGTCCACCACCCAGACGTCCTGCGGCAGCCGCGCGCCGAGGATGGTGAGCGCCAGCAGCCGGCCGTTGCGCGAGAACGCCATGCCGCCGACGATCTCGCCGGGCAGCGCCGGACCCGGCTCCTCGCGGCGGGTGTCGAGGTCCAGGAAGCTCAGCTGCGAGCGTCCGGCGACGTTCCAGAGCAGGGCCGCCGTGTGGCCGTCCTCGGTGATCTTGAACTCGTCCAGCTCGGCGTCGGCGCGCGCCGCCAGCACCTCGATGCCGCCCGCCGCCGCCGGGGCGCCGCCCGAGCGGGCCAGGCGGAGGCGGGCGAAGGCCGCGAGGTCGCGGTCCTGGTTCGACGCCAGGTAGACGGTCATGCCGTCGGGCGCCAGCCGCGCGGCGCCGTAGGTCGCCGGCGGCTGGTGCGGGGTGAGCGTCGTCTCGCGGCCGGTCTGCAGGTCGACGATCGCGATGTCCTCGTCGCCGCGCTGCCGCACCCGCGAGACGAGCCCGTAGCGGCCGTCGCGGCCGACGTCGGTTAGCCAGCCGACGCCGCCGCCCGGCGCGACGCGGCGCCAGGCGCCGGTCGCCACGTCATAGGTGAAGGGGTCGAGCGACGCGGCGTCCAGGCGGTTCGAGGCCAGCAGCAGCTGGCGGCCGTCATGGCTCCAACCGGCCAGCAGATTGTTCGTCTTGCTCCCGCTGTCCTCGGCGCTGAGCCGGGAGAGCTGCTGGCCGTCGGGCCGCGCCAGGTAGACCTGAGTGTTCATGCCGCCGCCCGGCGCCAGGGTGAACGCCAGGAACCGCCCGTCGGGCGACCATGCGACCTCGTTCACCGGATCGTCGAGGCTGGTCACCCGTGCCGGCCGGGCACCGTCCGACGCCACCGTCCAGACCTGCGGCACGCCGCTCTGGTTGGACACGTAGGCCAGGCTCAGGCCATCGGGCGAAAAGCTCGGCGACCAGCAGCCGCCGATGCCGGCCATCCGCGCCACCTCGGCTTCGAGATCAGCGGCGACGGCCCCGGGCGGCACCACCGCACCCGGAGGGGCGCTTGCCGCCGGCGCGGCGATCCCGGTGGCGGGGACGGCCGGAACCGCCGGCGCCACCGCGGCGACCGGCGCGGCCAGCAGGGCCGGCAGCGCCAGCGCTCCCAGCAGCGTCGCCGGCTCCCGGAGGGCGGCAAGGACCCGGTGCGCGGCGGCCGTGGGTGGCACCGGCGGGCCGGAGCGCGCCAAGGTGGGCATGGTGAGGTTCCCCGGCGAAGGTACGCTGCGGCAGTCCATCCCGGCTAGTGTAGTACGCGCCAGCCGGACGTAAGAAGATGGGGGATCGAGCGTAATTCCGATATATGACGCGGCCAGCCTGCCGGATGACGCAGTCAGCCTGCCGGCGCCTCCGGGGACCGTATGAGGGCGACCCTATCGCGGTCCTCGCCCTCGCCGCCGTTTTGGCCCTCGTCGCGGCCATCCCCGCCCGCGCCGGCTCCGGGTCGCCGGGGCTGAGCTTCCGGCCCTTCAGCCTGGAGCTGCCGGGGGCGCCGGCGACGGTGATCGCCGTGGACCTGGACGGCGATCGCCGGCCGGATCTGGTGGTGGTGGTCAACGTCAGCGAGTGGACGCAGAAAGAGGTGCAGGACAGCAGCGAGATGAGCCAGGTCAAAGGGCTCGTCGACGCGATGACCGTGATCCCGGCCATCGACGACCGCCGCGAGCTGCGGGTCTTCCTGGCGCGGGCGGACGGTGGCTACCGGGCGCTGCCGCCGCTGGCGCTGCCGCTGTCGGTGCTGGGGATGGTAGCCGGCCCGCCCGGGGCGCCGGTGCTGGCGTTGACCGACGACGGGGTGAGCGTGCTGCGGCTGGGGCCGGGAGATCGGCTGCGCCTCGAACCGCTGATCGTCGATCCGCCGGTGATGGCGGGAACGGGCAGCTTCCTGGCCAAGCTCGATCTGGTGCACGACCTGGACGGGGACGGGATCCCGGACCTGGTCCTGCCCGCCCGCGACGGCCTGGCGATCTATCTGGGCACGTCGGCCGGGCTGAGCGTCAAGCCGGTGGCGCGTCTGCCGGTGCCCGGCGACGAGCTCACCTCGGCGCGGGAGCTGCGCCACCGCTACCCGCTGCCGATGATCGCCGACGTCGACGGCGACGGCCGCCCCGACCTGACGTTCCAGGATCCGGAGCATGGCTGGGACCGGGCCTGGGTGATCCGCAACGCCGGCGGCGGCAACTTCCTGCCGGTGGCGGAGCTCGACCTCGGCGGCAGGTTCAAGGCCGCCGCCCCGGCGGCGGCCGGCGACGAGCGGAGCCGCACGGTGAGCGCTCATGCGGCGCGCGAGCGGCCGGTGTTCTTTGGCGACGTGGACGGCGACGGCGTCGCCGAGCTGGTGACCTGCCAGAGCATCGACCCTCCGGCCAAGGGGTTCGGCGGCGAGATCAAGCAGGCGAACGAGCCGTTCAACCGCTATCGCTTCTATCACCTCGACCGCCAGCTGGGGCTCGCCACCCAGCCCTACCTGACGCTCGACGCCAAGGGCTACGCCTTCGAGGGCGAGGAGCTCGCGGGCGGTCTGCAGGACCTCAACGGCGACCACCGCCTCGACCTGCTCACCGTGACGCTGGATTTGAGCGTCTGGAAAGCCATGCGGGTGCTGGTCACCAAGAGCCTCACCCTCACCGTGGACTTCCACGTCTGGTGTCAGGAGAAGAGCGGCGCCTTCCGCGCCGTGACCGGCCTCGACCTGTCCGGCCACTACCGCTTCAACCTGAACGACCTCAAGATGAGCCAGCTGGCGCTCTTCGCCGGCGACTTCGACGGCGACGGACGCGCCGATTTCGTTCAGCTGGGCCGCGGCAAGGAGGTGAGCGTGCACCTGGGCAGACCGGACTGCTCCTTCCCCACCCGCCCGGACCTCACCTTCGAGCTGCGCGAGGAGCCGAAGGACATCGCCCTGGTGCAGGTGCGCGACCTCGACGGCGACGGGCGGGCCGACCTGATGGTGATCGCGCCGCGGTCGCCGGCCGAGCCCGAGCTCGCCGCGCCGGTGCGGCTGGATCTCTATCTGAGCGGCGGTCGCCGATGACGCGGCAGCCAGCGATGGCGCGGCAGCCGCCAAGGGCGCGGCAGCCGCGGCCGCGGCTCGCTTACCGGGCGCTCGCCGCCGCCTCGCTGCTGCCGCTCGCCGCCGTCGCTCTGGTGCCGCCCGCCGCGGCGTCCCTGCCGGCCGCCTCGCCCGCAACCCGCCTGGCGGCGCCGGCGCCGGCGGTCGAGACCTTCCGCTCGGGGGGGCTCGAGACCACGGTCGCCCGCCTGCCCGGGCGGCTGCTGGCGTCGGCGGTGGCGCGCGACGCGGACGGCCGTCATGGCCTGGCGATGCTGGTGGTGGAGGACGGCGGGCGCTCGCGGGCGCCGGCGGTCCGGCCGCGCGGCGAAGCGGCCGACGATCTCGCCCCCGGCCAGCCGCGGTCGCTGTTCTTCTTCGTGCCGGGTGGCGCCGCCCTCGAACGGTTGGCGACCGGCCTGCCGGAGAAGCTCGACGCCGTGGCCGCGGTGACCGCGGTGACCGCGGTGACCGCGCTGACCGGCTCGGGCGACCGCGGCGATGCGCTGATCCTCGGCGAGCCGGGCGTCCTTTACGCGCTCGATCCGCCCTGGGGCGGCGGCACCGCCGGCTGCCGCAAGCTGCTCGCGGCGCCGGGCCTCGACCTGCGCTCGTTGCACGGCAGGCTCGACGGGGAGCCGCGGCCCCGGCTGCCCTGGTTGCCCACCGCCCGCGCCGGAGCGCTCGACCTCCTGGCCGGCGAGGCCGCTGCGGCGGCCCTGCACGAGCTGCGCACGATCGCCAGCTTTCCGCTGCCGGTCGCCGCCGCCGGCAAATCGTGGGGGATCGAGCTCACCAGCCCTCCCGTCCAGCTGCTGGTGGCGCCGAGGCCGCCCGCCCCGCCCGCGCCGCCCCCGCCGGGACAGGCCACCGCGTTCAGCGTGCGCTTCGCCGCCGGCCCGGAGGCGCAAGGGGCGCTGCGGCTCAAGACCTTGCTGCTCGCCACCGGTGCCGGCGAATCGCCGGTGGAAGCCTGGTCGCTGCTGCCCGCCGCCGCTCAGGACCTCGAGAGCACCTATGCGGTCTGGGATGGCCGGCCCGTGCTGGCGGTGACCTCGATCCCGCGCCTCGGCATCTTCGTCAAGCGGGACCTGCAGCTCTTCGTCCTGGACCGCGACCGCAGCCGCCGCGGCACCCCGCCGGTGCTGGCCGTCCATACCGACTGCCATCTCTGGCATCGGATCAGGACCTACTTCGCCGACCTCGGCGCCACCGGCCGCCAGGACCTGGTGCTCATCCACCCCGAGGGCATGGGCGGCAAGAAGCTCCGGTTCCAGGTCTATGCCAGCGCCGGCCCGGGCCGTCTCGCGGCCCGGCCGCGCACCTCGACGGTCGACGTCGAAGCCTTCGACTGGTTCTATGGCGCCGACTTCAACGGCGATGGCGTGCCCGATCTGCTGGTCCGGGAGCGCAAGAGCCATCGCCTGCTGCTCTATCCCGGCGTCCCCAGGGCCTACCGCGTTGCCGATCGTCCGTCCTGGTCGTTCAATCTCCCGGTGCCGCCACCGCCGCCGCCCGGCGCCGCCAAGGCGGCGAAGAAGGCGGAAGACGACGGCAACGAAGACGAGGAAGGCGACGAAGGCGGCGACGACGCCTCTTCCTCCGGTCCTGCCGCGGCGCCGGCCGCCAGCATGGCCAACCTGGTCGACCTGAGCGGCGATGGCCATGCCACCCTCCTGCTCGCCATCGCCGACGCCCAGGGGCGCTCCCAGATCGTCGCCGTGCGGCAGGTGCCACGCTAGCCAAAGGACTGCTTATCGCTGCTTGGAAACCCGCCACACCGTGAGATGCGCGACGGCCCCCTCGACGAGCACCAGCTCGAGCCCAGGATAGGAGAGCACCTCGCCACCGGGAGGTTTCCTGTCGGCATCCGGCACACCCAAGGCCTTGACCACCTCGGCCCGCGTCGAGCCCATCCCGATCCCCTCGCGGGTCCTGGCCACGAATGCCTTGACCAACGCCCCGTGCGGATATCCCACATCGCCGCCGACGATCGCGTTCACCGTATGGCGATCGTGATCGAGAAGGATGGCGTAACCGCCGCTCAAATACTCCCACCCGCCCTGGCTCGTCCGCTCCGCCTCACCCACCGCGGCCCGCACTTGCTCCTGAGACATTCCGATTTGGATCGGCCCTACGCTTCTCCCAGGCTCAACGACCCAGGACGAGCTCATGGCTGATCGGCCGCCGCCGGCCACCACGGTCGAGATGAGCGCACCCAGCAGGCACGCGAACTCCAGCAAGATCCTCCACTGCCTCATGCTTCTCCCTCCGCCCGGGAAGCCTCTGACGGGAACATCGGCGGCGCCGCGCTTCCGCCACAAGCTCGCCTTCGCGACTCCATCTTACCGGCCGATTGGGTTCAACCTATATCGGGTCGATACCTTTTTCGGCTATAACAGATCCATTGTCAACAACCCGATGTGAATGACAAGCTCCACTACTGTACTACTGCATCCAGGAAGCATCACCGGTTACTCTCCAATCGCGCCGAGCCAGGCTTCGGGTCGGCCCTGCTAGCATCCCTGGCGGTGGCCGCCCTCGCCCGCTCCTCGCGCCTGCGCCAGATCTCCATCCAGCATCGCCTGGCCGGCATGGGCGGGCACCGCTTCCATCAGGCCATGGGCTGCTGGGAGTCCGCCCTGCGCCGCGGCATGGAGCCGGTCCTGTTCATGAACGCGGACGCCGACCCCGCCGTCCGCGCCGCCCTGCCCGCCGGCCGGGCCGTGCTGCGCGACCCGGTCTTCCGCATGGACCTGTCCTACGACGAGCGGACGGCCCTCTTCGTGCGCCTGCTCCACGAGCACGTCGACCCGGTGGTGAGCCGGGACGACCGGGTGCTGATGACCGTGGCCACGCAGTGCGAGGCACGGGCGCTGGCCACCTGGCTCGCCGAGCTGCCGGCAGGCAAGCGCCCCTGGATCCTCTGCCTGTTCCCCTCGGATCGCTGGAACCGGCAGGGACCGGCGGAACGCGACCGCCAGGTCGCGGAATACCGCACCTTCGCCGCCGAGCTCGCCGCCCGCGGACCGCAGGCCCGGCACCGCATCCTCTTCGCCACCCACACCCCCGGGCTCCGCGACGAGCTCGCCGGCCTGCTCGGCGCCCGAGTGCTCCTCTCGCCGATGACCGAGGTCGACCCGGGGTTGGCGCCGGCCCGCCCGGCCCCGGACGCCGCCGGCAGGCTGCCGCGCGTCGCCGTCGTCGGCGGGGCTCGGCCCGAGAAGGGCTTCGACCGGCTGCCGGCGATCGTGCGGGCCAGCCGGCAGCGCACCAGCGCCGTCTTCCTCCTGCAGCTGTTCAACGAGCAGCTCACCCCGGAAGCTTGGGCCGAGCTCTGCAGTCTGGCCGAGGAGCCTGGCGTCGAGGCGGTCCGCGGCCAGCTCGACCGCGCCGGCTACCTGGCACTGCTGGCCGCGGCCGATCTCATGCTCCTGCCCTACGCGCGCATCCCCTACCGGCAGCGCGCCTCGGGCATCCTGAGCGAAGCGATCCTCGCCGGCCTGCCGGTGGTGGTGCCGAGCGGCACCTGGCTCGCTCAGCAGGTGGAGTCCGGCGCCGCGGCCGGAGTGGTCTACGAGGGCGACGAGCCCGCGGGCGTCGCCGCGGCCGTCGCCGGCTGCATCGCCGGCCTGCCGGCGCTCGCGCCCCTCGCCCGCGAACGCGCTCCGGCCTGGCGCCGGAGCCATACCCTGGACGCCTTCCTCGACTGGCTCGAGCGCGAGATCGCCGCCCGCCAGGCCGAGGAGGCGGCCAGCCACCGCCTCCACCACCGCCTCGCGGCCTGGCGCCGGCGGTGGCACGCCGCGATCCGATCCCGGGTCAGCGGCTAGGCGCGCCCTTGGGCAGCCAAACCGCCGCCACCAGCGCGCCCACACCGCAGAGGATGGCGGACAGCTCGCAGACGCCGCGGAAGGCGTCCACCAGCGCGCCGCGGATCGCCGCCTCGGCGCCCTCGCGTTGCCGGCCGGCGAGCACCGCCGGCGGCCGCGCGGCGCCGAAGCGTGCCGACTCGCCCGACAGCTCGGCCTGCGCCGCCGGCGGCAGACCGGCGCTGCCGGCCCGACTCTCCAGCGCGCGGCCGAACGCGGCCAGGCTCAACGCTCCCAGCACCGCCACGGCCAGCACCCCCGATAGGCGCGACACGGTCGAGTTGATCCCCGAGGCCAGGCCCGAACGCTCGGCGGGCACCGCCGCCATCACCGTCGCCGACAGCGGCGCCATGGTGAGCGCCATGCCGGCGCCGATCACCAGCAACGGCGGCAGGTAGGCCGTCCAGAACGCCGGCGCGCCGGCCGTCAGACCGGGCCGCCGCAGCAACAGGAACCCGACCGCCGCCGCCGCCGGCCCCAGGGTCAACGGCAACCGCGGTCCGTGGCGGTCGAGCAGTCCCCCCGCCCAGCGCGACAGCGCCACCAGCAGCAGCATCACCGGCAGCTGGGTCAGGCCGGCGAGCGCCGCGTCGTAGCCCTGCGCCTGGATCAGGTGCAGGGGCAGCAGGAGCAGCAGGCCCTGGAAGGCGGTGTAGACCAGCAGGGTCAGGACGAGCGCCCCGCCGAGCGACCGCGAGCGCAGCAGGGAGAGCGGCAGCAGGGGGTTGCCCTGCCGGGCTTCGGCGCGGGCCTCGACGACCAGGAAGAGCCCGAGCGACGCCAGCCCTGCCGCCAGCAGCCCGGCGATCCACGGGTCGCCGAGGCCCCGCCCGGGCGCTCCCAGGCAGGCGGCGGTGACGCCGGTGAGGCTGGCGACGGCGAGAGCCGCCCCGGCGACGTCGAGCCGCGGCGGCGCACCCGCCGCCGCCCGGCTCTCCGGCACCCGGCGCAGCAGGCCGAGCGCCGCCGCGGCCAGGGGCAGATTTAGGAAGAAGATCCAACGCCAGAGGCCGGCGTGGGCCAGCAGGCCGCCCACCACCGGGCCCAGGGCGGTAGCGACCACCGTCCAGGCCGACCAGGTCCCGATGGCCCGCCCTCGCCGCGCCTCGCCGAAGGTCGCCGCCAGCAACGCCAGGCTGCCGGGGATCATCAGCGCGGCGCCGAGGCCCTGCACCGCCCGCGCCGCGATCAGGAAACCGGTGGCGGGCGCCAGACCGCAGGCGACCGAGGCGCCCATGAACAGCGCGATGCCGGCCGCCAGCACCCGGCGCCGGCCGTGGCGGTCGCCCAGCGCGCCACCCACCAGGAGCAGCGCCGCGACCACCAGCGCATAGGCGTTGACGATCCACAGCAACGCCGCGCCGCCGGCGCCGAGCGCCGCCTGCAGGGCCGGCAGCGCCACGTTGAGCGCCGTCGCGTCGACGAACGCCATGGCCGATGCGAGCACCGCCGCGGCCATCACCTGCCGCTCGGCGCCCGCATCCCGCGCCGCCGTCAGGCCCGTTCCTCCACCGTCATCCGCAGACCGTCGCGGGCGCGCAGCGTGATGCCTGGCAGCGGGACGACCTCCTGCCCGGCCACCAGCCGCAGCCGGAAGCTCCGCGCCACCAGCGCCGTGATCACCAGCGCCTCGGTCATCGCGAAAGGGCCGCCGACGCAGTAGCGTGGACCGGCGCCGAACGGTATGTAGGCGAGATGCGGCCGCCCTGCCGCACGCTCCGGGCTGAAGCGATCGGGATCGAACCGCTCCGGCTCCTCCCAGAAGTCCGGATGCCGGTGGGTCACCCACGGGCTGACCACCACCGTCGAGCCCGCCGGGATCGCATGGCCGCCGATCTCGTCCGCGCGCACCGCCCGCCGCTCCATGATCCAGATCGGCGGATAGAGGCGCATCGCCTCGTGGATCACGCGCTCGGCGAACGGCAGCGCCCGCAGGTCCTCGGCAACCGGCAGCCGGCCGGCGAGGACGGCGTCCACCTCGGCGCACAGCCGCTCCGCCACCTCGGGATGGCGGGCGAGCAGGAAGAGCGTCCAGGTGAGAGCGTTGGCGGTGGTCTCGTGGCCGGCGAGCAGCAGGGTGATGGTCTCGTTGCGCAGCTGCCGGTCGTCCATCCCATGCCCCGCCTCGTCCCGCTCGCGGAGCAGGATCGACAGCAGGTCGGCAGGCTGCGTCTCCTGCGGCCGCTGACGCCGCTCGGCCAGGATCCGGTAGACCACCTGGTCGACGGTGGCGAGCGCGGCGCGGAAGCGGCGGTTCGCCGGCGTCGGCACCGCCAGCGGCAGATCCACGATCCGCTCCAGGCGCCGGTAGGTGTGGGCGAGGAGCACCGCCATGGCGTGCTCCACCGCGTCGACGTCGCCGCTCACCTCGGCGCTGAACAGCGTGCGGCCCACGATCGTGTAGGTCAGGCGCATCATCTCCGACGCCACGTCGAACGCTTCGCCGGTCGCCGCCCGTTGCCGCCAGCGGCCGAGCATCGCCTCCGTTGCCGCCACCATCCGCGCCACGAAACCGGCCACCGCCACGGGGCGGAACCCCGGCTGGATCAGCCGGCGCTGCCGGTGCCAGAGCTCGCCGCTGGCGGTGAGCAGGCCGAGCCCGGTCATCCCCTGGATCTTGGCGGCGCTGCGGGTGCTCTTGTCGTACTGGTCCGCCCGCTCGTGCAGCACCTTGCGGATGGCGTCCGGATGGGCGACGAGATGGATCACCAGCGGTCCGAGCCGGAAGCGGACCACGTCGCCGAAGCGCTGCCGCGACGCCACCAGCAGACCCAGGACGTCCCGCCGGAAATCCAGGAGATTGCCGAGCAACGGCAGCCCGCGCGGGCCCGGCGCCGGGCGCGCGCTCACCGCGGCGGCCGCTCCGGCGAGGATCCCCGCGCGCTCATGGTGCCGGCCGCTCCGGCGAGCATGCCCGCGCGCTCACGGTGCCGGGCGCTCCGGCGAGTATCCCCAGGCCTCGAAGCTGCGCCGCCACTCCCGCGCCACCCGCTCGCGCAGCGCCGCCGGCAGCTCTTCATAGCGGTTTTTCCGGTAAGCGCCGAGCCCATCGAGGTACTGCCGCAGCTGCGGCTCGACGCGGTCGAATCCGGGCAGGTCGAGCGCCGCGTAGAGCGCCGCCATCGCCGCCAGCGGCTCCGCCTCCAGGTCGGCGAACGCCACCTCGTGCAGGCGCCCCGCCGGGATCAGCTCCCGCTCTGCGAAATAGGCGTCGTACATCACCGTGAAGCGCCGCAGGATGAGGTCGTCCAGGCCCTCGAGGTCGGGCCGTTGCAGATAGGTGTACCAGCCGGCGGTGTCGTAATAGTGCTGGAAGGAGCGGAACACGACGAAAGGGTCGCGGTGAATGTGGACGAAGCGCGCGTCGGGGAACATTTCCAGCAGCAGCCGCACGCGCGCCGTGTGCGGCGGCGACTTCAGCACCAGCGGCCGGGGTGACTTGACCGTCAGCTTGCGCAGGAACCAGAGGAATGCCGCCTTCCACTCGTCGACCTGCGCCGGCGGCACGCCGCGGAAGGTCAGGAAGCGTTCGTAGTAATCGAGGTGGCGCGGGAACGAGATGCCCGGATAGAGCGAGCGGAAGCAGGCGAGGCAGGGGCCGAACTCGTCCTCCTGCGGCGCGGCGAACGACAGCGCCACGTTGTCCATCGGCCGCGTGTCGGGCAGCAGCGCCCGGAAGCGCCGGCTGTTGAGCTCTTCGGTGGTGAGGAAGGTGAACGGATTGACCACCTGATAGGTGTTGGCGAAGCCGAACTGGTCGTCCAGCGCCAGCAGGTTGTGCAGGTGGGTGGTGCCGCTGCGCCAGTGGCCGAGGACGAACAGCGGCGGGCCGGCGAGCTCCGTCCGCGCGATCTGCTCGCCGTAGAGCCGCTCCTCCCGGCGCCGGTACCAGGAGTTCATCAGGCTCAGCGCCGTGATGAACGCCGCCCGGTGCCAGTACACGGGATCGACGGCGAAGCGGTTCTCGACCAGCAGCCGCCACCAGGCATCGGCGGTGATGCCCGCCAGATAGTTGTGTCCCAGGCTCCAGCGATGCTGCAAGGGCGCCGGCATGGCTGGCGGGAGTATAGCCGGCTGTCACGGCGCCTCTCGCAGCGCGCACTTACTTGCATAGAGTCACAAACTGCGGCGCTCCGCGGGCGCCCCGCGCGGCGCAAGGAGGTAGTCCATGAAGAAGCGGCAGATCATCCGTTCCTGGAGAGACCCCGAGTACCGCGAGAACCTGACCGCCGCCGAGCGGGCCTTGCTCCCGGCGCATCCCGCGGCCGCCATCGAGCTCGCCGACGAAGAGCTGGCGTTGGCGGGCCACGACGCCGTCGGCCTCGGAGTGATCCCGATCAGCATCAACACTCGTAACACCGCCGTTTACAGCTACGGCGGCTGCTGCGAGTGCTGCGTCTGAGCCGGCGCTCCCCTTCCGGGCCGCGCGGTGGCGCGCGGCCCGCACCGGCCGCCACCGCCCCACCCGCCCCTGCCCCTGCCACGGCGGACGCTGCGGACACTGCGGACGCCGCCGTTGCGTCCCCGTCTCCGTCTCCCGCGACGACCCCGCCGACCCCGCCGATACCGGCCGCGACGGATCTCGACGCCCTCCTGCGGACCGACCAATGGTTCCTGGCGCTCACTCTCGCGGAGCGGGCTCGCCTGCCCGGACGATCGGCACCGGCCGCGGACGCGCCAGCCGGTGCCGGCGGCGCGCGAGCGGCGGCGGCGGCGCGGCGCCGGCTGCAACGCTGGCGGGAGCTGCCGCCGTTCTGCCCTGGCTCCGCGGCCGACAGCGCTCCTGCCGACCGCTGGCGGCGCCGCCTCGCGGCCGAGGGCCTCGACGAGGAAAGCCTGCTGGCATTGCTCGCCGAAACCCCCGGCGCGCTCGCTCGCCGCGCTCGCGGTGCTCGCCGGGGCGCGCCATCGCCGCCGCTCGACTGGCTGCAGGATCTCGCCGCGGCCTACCAGCAGCCGCCGGCGGCGCCGGAGGATCTTGCGGCCCAGGAGCCGGCGGCCGGCACCGTGCCCGGCCCGCAAGCGGCGCTGCTCGAGCCGCTCGCCCCGCTCCTGCGGCAGGCCCGCCGCAGGCTGGAGGACCGTCTGCACCGGGCGGTGGCGGCGGCCCCGGACCTGCTGCCGAGCGCACGCGAGACCGCGAACCTCCTGCTGCCGCACCTCGTCGCCCGCCTGCGGGCGCTGGCCGCGCGCACCGTGGTGCTGGAGCTGCACGTCGCCGGCCTCGAGGGCACCCTGGAGGGCGCCACTCCCGAGGCGCGTTTCCAGTGCTTCCGCGAGCGTCTTCGCCAGCCGGCCGCGGCGCTCGCGCTACTGCGCCACTATCCCGTCCTGGCCCGCCAGGCGGCCCGGCGCGCCGAGCTGTGGGTGAGCGCCAGCGGCGAGCTGGTGGACCGGCTGGCCGACGACGGCCGGCGGCTGCGAGCCGCGTTCAGCCCGGATCGCGATCCCGGCCGCCTGCTCCATGTGGCCGCGGGCGCCGGCGATCCACACCGGGGTGGCCGGACGGTGACGCTGCTGCGCTTCGCCTCCGGCCTGCGGCTGGTCTACAAGCCCAAGCCGCTGGCGGTCGAGGCGGCCTTCCAGGAGACGCTGCGCTGGCTGAACGGCCGCGGGCTCGCGGTCCCGCTCCGCCCGTTGCGGCTGCTCGACCGCGGCGCCTATGGCTGGGTGGAGCACGTGGCGCCGGCGCCCTGTGCCGAGGCCGCCGCGGTGGCACGCTTCTACCAGCGCCTGGGAGCGCAGCTGGCGGTGCTGTACGCCCTGGACGCCAGCGACATGCACAGCGAGAACCTGATCGCGGCGGGCGAGCAGCCGATGCTGATCGATCTCGAAACGCTCTTTCACCCCGCACCCGACGACCTGGCGCTCGCGCCCTCCGCAGCCGCGGCGGACGGCGCGACGGTGGACGGCGCGACAGCGGACGGCGCGGACGTGCCGGCAACGGACGGCGACGGCGCGGTGACGCCGCCGGCGTGGCGCTCGGTGCTGCGGGTCGGCCTCTTGCCCGAGCGCATCTGGGGGCATGACGGCCAGCCGGGCATCGACGTGAGCGGGCTGGGGGGAGAGGCCGGCCAGATGACGCCGCGCCCGGTCCTGCAGCTGCTGGACCCCGGTACCGACCGGATGCGCTTCGCTCGCCGGCAGGTCGAGCTGCCCGCGGCGGCGAACCAGCCCCGGCTGGCCGACGCCGAGATCCATCCCCACCATCACGCCGACGCGATCGCCGGCGGCTTCGCCGGCGCCTACCGCCTGCTGCTGGCCGGCCGTGGCGAGCTGCTCGCGCCCGGCGGCCCGCTGGCGGCGTTTGCCGGCGCCGAGGTGCGGGTCATTCTGCGCGCCACCCTGGGCTACGGGGCGCTGCTCGGCGAGAGCTTCCATCCCGACGTGCTCGGCGACGCCCTGCGGCGGGACCAGCTGTTCGACCGCCTGTGGAACGGCCCCTTGGAGGGGCCACGGCTGGCGGCGCTGATCGCCGCCGAGCGCCAGGATCTCGAGCGCGGCGACGTACCGATCTTCACCACTCTCCCGGAGAGCCGCGACCTGTGGACGGGAGCGGGCGAGCGCCTGCCGGGGTTCTTCGCCGCCAGCGGTCTCGAGCGCGTGCGCGGGCACCTCGAACGGCTGGACGAGGCCGACCTGGTGGTCCAGGAGTGGACGCTGCGCGGCACCCTCGCCGCCCTCGCCCTCACCGCCGGCGCCTTCCGGCACGCACCGCATCGGGTGTCGGGCGGCGCGCCGCCCGCCGGGCGCGAGGCGCTGCTCGCCGCGGCCCGCACCGCCGGCGACCGCCTGGCGGCGCTGGCCAGCCGCGACGGTGACCACGCCTACTGGCTGGGGCTGGGACCCACCGCCGACGGCCGCTGGGTGTTCGGCCCGCTGCAGGCCGATCTCTACGGCGGCCTGCCGGGGATCGCGCTGTTCTTGGCGCACCTCGGCGCCGCCGCCGGCGAGCCGAGCTTCACCGGCCTGGCGCGCGCCGCGCTGGCCAGTCTGCGGCCGCTGCTGCGCGGCGACCGGGCGCCGCTGCCGCTGCTGGGCGCCTTTGGCGGCTGGGGCGGCCTGATCTACACCCTGGTGCATCTCGGCCTGCTGTGGCGCGACCCGGGCCTGTTCTCGGCCGCCGCCGGCTGCGTCGAGCGGATGGCGCCGCAGATCGCGGCCGACGATCACTGCGACCTGCTCGACGGCGCAGCCGGCGGCTTGGCGGGGCTGCTGGCTCTCCATCGCGCCCTGCCTGGCGCTGCCGTTCTCGATGCCGCCCGCGCCTGCGGCGACCGGCTGCTGGCGCGAGCGGAGGCGCAGCCGGCGGGCATCGGCTGGCGGGTGCCTGCCGGTCCCGGAGCGCTCACCGGCTTCTCGCACGGCACGGCGGGGATCGGTTGGGCGCTGTTGGGATTGGCGACGGTGACCGGCGAGCGGCGATATAGCGACGGCGCCCGCGGCGCCCTGCGGTTCGAGCGCGCGCTCTATTCACCCGAGCGGCGCGGCTGGCCCGATCTGCGGGACGAGGAGCAGCAGCATGCCTGGGCCGCCGAGGAGGAGCGCGCCGCCACCGCGGCCGCGGCCTCCAGGACTCTCGAGGCGGCGCAGGCCGACCGGGCCGACGACGCGGCGAGGGCCGCCGCCGCCACTCGCGCCGCCGACGAGGCCGCGGCAGCGGCCGCCGCCGCGCGGGTCGCCCGCGGCGGCGGCGCGCGGCTGTGCGCGTGGTGCCACGGTGCCACCGGCATCGGTTTCTCCCGCCTCGGCATGCTGGATCTCCTGGGCGCCCGTGGCGCGAGCCGACACCGCGGCAGCAGGGCGGCGGGCGGCCGCTCGGCGACCGTCACCCGGCTGGTGGAGGAGATCGGCATCGCGGTGGAGAACACTCTCGCCGAGGGCTTCGGGCGCGACCACTCCCTCTGCCACGGCGACTTCGGCAGCCTCGACTTCCTGCTCACCGCCGCGCGGCGCTTCGGCGACCGCACGTTGCTGGATCGCACCTATCGCCTGGCGGCGGGAGTCCTGGAGAGCATCGCCGGCGGCGGCTGGCGCTTCGGCATGGCGGCCGGCGCCGAGCCGCCGGGCCTGATGGTCGGCCTCGCCGGCATCGGCTATGGGCTCCTCCGGCTCGCCGATCCCGATCAGGTGCCTTCGGTGCTGCTGCTCGACCTGCCACAAGCCGCGGCCGCGCAGTGATCCACGGATCAACTCCCGGCCGGCAGCCGTTTTCCGTCATCCCTAGATGGGAGGAGGGCTGTTGCCTGCTTGCGCCGCCGGTGGACGCGGATCCACCTGCATAGAGGAGGCGTGGCAGCGCAAAGTTACCCTTATCCTTGTCTCTTGCCGTCCACGCTTGGAACTGTCTCAGCCACTCCAGCACCGCGTCATCACCCTTCGGGAATTGGAAGCCAAGCCCCACCAGCGCCGCCGAGACGAGCCAAAGCGGGCAGTAAGAGTACGGCCTATCCGTCACACCGTCCAGAGCGGCAAACAGCGCGGCGCTCCATTCGACGAGCGTCAGTTGGCCAAACTGGAGCCGGAGCAGGTGCGTCAGCCTGACGCCGCCGACGAATGCGAGGAGGTCGTCAAGCACGGGTGCACCCACATCTCGGCTCTGAAAGTAAGCGAAGATCCTCTGCTTCCACAATCCTCGGCTCCTCATCTCCACTGCTTCCAGGTCCCGAGGAGATATTGAGCCATCCTTCTCAATGTGGTCTAGTTCCGCCGCGACCGCCCTCTCCCATGCCGCAACGCCAAGGTGCTGACTCTCGCCGCCATCGAAGCCAAGCGATGGGAGTTTCTCGATGATCGCTTGGCGCAAGGTCGCGAGCGTCTCGCGGACCTGCCGGTCTGTCTGTGCGTCGAAGCGGTGCATTCGCGCGATAGCGTTCAAGCCCTGCAGAATCCTGTCACCACGGCTACCCTTCTCCATAACCTTGCCGACGATGGCGCCGCAGATCAAGGCATGTGTGATGGTGTCGCTATTAGCTCTCACCAATGAAGCGAAGTCGTGTACGCACCGCACGTCATTCTCGACCGCGGTATCTCCGTGGAGTAAGCCCCGCTCCTCGGCGTCAGTCAGTCGTAGTAGTGCATCTTCGACCATGCTCCAGGCCGGCGAGGTACCAATGACCTGCAGCTGCGTCGACAAGACGCTGAAGTTGATCTTCCCACGAAAAGCAGGATGGGCAGCCAATTCAAGCTCCTCAAGGTGTGAGATTGCTGAGGACGGCCTCGAAGTCGCGAAGGTATTGCAAATCGTTTCGCCATTCAGCTGCGGCACCGGCCACCAGCGCGGGGACCGGCACTTGGACCGCACTTGCCGGCAGATTGGCGCGCAGCCGCGAGGCGGACGCAAGCGCCCTACCGCTCGGGTCGTAGCGCCATTTGTAGGTTGCGACCCTGCGCCGCTGCCGTTCTAACAAGGGATCAGCCGGGGCTCTGTCGAGCTGCAAGGTCTGGATCACCGCCACGTCGACTCTCGGCACGCCGCGGCGGTCGCGAGCAATCTGCCAGGCATCGAAGCTGGTCTGAAAAAAGGAGGGATCTGCAAGCAGGTCCGCGAGCTGGCACACCCTGCCGAAGAGAAAGCTCCGGTCCTCTTGCGAGACAGCCACGCCCTCCGCGCAGTCAGCAGACGAGTTGTCGTCAGCCAACGTCTTCTCGACGTTCGTCGCCGTCGACCTCGCCACGCCAGCCTGTCGTGGCGGTTGGGCGGAGGCCCGGCCGCGCTCGGTGTCGGGCTCGTGACGTGTCTGCCCTGCACGCCAGTCGAGGTGCTCCTTGCCCATGCGCTCGACAAGGTATTTCCCGAACTGGCCATCCGCGGTGGGCGACAGGTCTAGTTCAGCTTCAGGCGCGAGGTTCCAGCGTCGCGACAAATAGTACATTGCATCGTAGGCCAGTCTGCTGAACTCCGGCTCCCGGTCCAAGCGCTTCCTGAAATCCTCCTCGTCCAGCAGCATCTCGATCGCCAACTGCATCGTCACATCGAAGCGATAGGCATAAACGCTGCGCACCGCGCCCGCCGCGAGCGCTACATTGCCGTCTGGGTCTCGAAGCGCCGCGAGTTGCCGTGTGAGATCCAGAGCATGCAGCTGGCTGCGGTGCAATAGAACATACGGAAGCACCTTCAGGTCGAGCATATCCTCCGAGGAGGCACTCCCCCGCTGACCGCGGTCCACGGCGTCGGGCACCGCGTCGGCCTCGGGCTGCCAAGGTATGGCCGCACCGGCCAGCTCCTCATCGAGCTGTGGCGCCGTCAAGGCGGGCAGTATCAGGATCTTCCTCAGATACTGATGGAAGTCATCTGGCCGAATGCTCACGAAGAGTGGATGCGTGAAATAAGTCGACTCGACGGGATAGGGTTGGTCGATGCTTCGGTGCCGCATCTTTTCGTAGTAGATGCGGTCGGTGATGAAGCAGAAAAATGCCTGCTCGGCCACCAAGCTCGCTCGAGGTCGTGCACCATTCCCAGGAAGCGCAGCGAGAGATCATCTACCTTGTCGAGCTCGTCGACGACGAAGATGGGTGCGATGCCGGCGGCAAGGAGGCGTTCGATCAAGATCGGCAGCGCGCGGTCGAGCGTTCCAATCGAAAAATCGAACAGGAAAACGGTCTCCCGCGAGATCGATCTATCTTGGGCGCGGGAGGATACGGCCTTGAAGACCGCCGCAGCGCCAAGCGCTGCCAGGATTCCCCCAACCGTCGGCTGCACGCCCTGGGCGCCGGCGCTGTGGAGCCCGACGCCCACGAGGCCTCCCGTGAGGAGCGCGAGCACCATGCCGGCAAGCTGCGTCAAACGGCCGGCGGAAGCGCCGGCCTCGCAGCCCAAATCGTGCCGTGTCCTATACTTCGGACGCCATGCCGCCGCGGTTCGATGGAGAGGCCCTGACCCTGGAGCTGGCGGTCGCGGACCTGCTCGAGGGCTCGCTGCTGCGCAGCCTGGGATTCGCCAACCGCGGCGGCTACGAGCGGCTCTGGCTCGGCCAGGCGATCCACAGCCGCTATCAGGAAAAGCAGCTGGCCGACGACGGCACCTACCGCCGCGAGGTCGTGGTCCGGACCAGCTTCGAGCACCGTGGCTGGCAGGTGAGCGTGCAGGGGCGCATCGACGGGCTGCGACGCGAGCCGGACGGCAGCCTGGTGGTGGAGGAGATCAAGTCGGTGCGGCGCGGCGGCGCGCTGCCTCCCGCGGTGCGCGAGATCTACCAGCGTCAGGCGCTGTTCTACGCCTGGATGCTGGCGCGCGGCGCCGAGGCGCGCCCGACCGAACCGGCAGGACCGGCCGCGCCCGCGGCGGGCACGCCCCTGCCCCCGCCGCCGCCGGTGCGGGCCGAGCTGGTGCTGATCGCGATTGGCAGCGACGAGGTCGAGCGCGAGGAGCTGCCGGTCCATCTCGACGCGCTGGAGGCCGCGGTGCGGCGGCGCGTCAACGTGCTGCTGCGCGCTTACGAGGCCGAGGCCCGGCGGCGGCAGGAGCGCCGGCGGGCGGCGGCGCGGCTCGAGTTCCCCTACCGTGAGCTACGCCCCGGCCAGGAGCTGATCCTGGCGGCGGTCGAGACCGCGGTGGCCAACCGCGAGCACCTGCTGCTGCAGGCGACGACCGGCATCGGCAAGACGGTGGCGGCGCTGTATCCCGGCGCTGCGCTACTGCCTGGCCCACGACAAGCGCCTGTTCGTGCTCACCGCCAAGACGACGCAGCAGGACATGGCGGCGTCCGTGCTGCAGCTGCTCAACCAGGATGCCGCCTTCCGCTCGCTGCGGCTGCGCGCCAAGGCGAAGATGTGCGCCAACGACCAGCTCATCTGCCACGAGGAGTACTGCCGCTTCGCCAAGGACTACGCGCTCAAGCTGCAGACCTCGGGGGTGCTGGGCGAGATCTGGCAACGCCATCCGGCGATCGAGCCCGACGACGTCTTCCGCGCCGCCCGCGCCGCCGAGGTATGCCCCTTCGAGGTCAGCCTCGAGCTGGCGGCTCGCGCCGAGGTCACGGTCTGCGACTACAACTACGCCTTCGACCCCTACGTGTCGCTGCCGGACTTCTCGCCGGATCAGGACCTCTCCGACGCCGTGCTGGTGATCGACGAGGTGCACAACCTGGTCGAGCGCGGCCGCGCCTACTACAGCCCGGAGCTGTCGGCCGGCGCGGCGCGCCAGGCGGCGGTGATGCTCCATCAGCTCGGCGAGCCGATCCACCTGCGCGTCGCGGCCCTCTGCCTGAAGCTCGCCACGGTCATCGAGGAAACGGTACACGACTGCCTCGACGACCTCGCGGGCGGCGACGGCGGCGACGACCTGCCCGCGAGCGGCGGCTTCGGCCAGGGACCGGGCCGTGACCGCGCCGTCGAGGTGCCGCTGCCCGAGGAGCTCTTCTGGCGGCTGCGGCCGGAGCTCGACACCGCTTTCGTGGACTACCTCGAGCACCAGCGCGACCACCGCAGCTTCCGCGCCGAGGATGCCTTCGTCGAGCTCTACTTCGACGTCCTGCGCTTCTTGAACGGTCTGGCCGAAGCCGACGACGCCTTCAGCCAGTTCGTCGAGCTCTGCCGCGGCGATTGCCGGGTGCGGGTGCTGTGCAAGGACCCCAGCCGCTTCCTCGGCGCCGTGCTCAACCGCGCCCACGCCGCCATCGGCCTGTCGGCCACCCTGTCGCCGCCGGAGTTCTACACCGGCCTGCTGGGCTTCGCCGCCGGCCGCACCGCGTTTGTCGAGATCCCCAACCCGTTCCCCGCCGCCAACCGGCGGGTGGTCATCGACGCCACGGTCGCGACCGCCTACCGCCGGCGCCCCGCCAACTACGACCGTATCGCCGAGCGCCTGGCGGGTTTCGCCGAAGCGGTGCCGGGCAACTGCCTGGCGCTGTTCCCCAGCTACGCCTTCCTCGCCGAGGTGACTGGGCGCATGCGCCTGCGCAACAAGCGGGTCTTCGTCCAGCGGCAGGCCGACACCGACAAGGAGCGCGAGGCCCTGCTCGCCATCCTGCGCGCGGCGGTGCTGGGCGACGTGCTGCTCGCCGCGGTCGCCGGCGGCGCCTTCGCCGAGGGCGTGGACTACCCCGGCGACATGCTGCGCGCGGTGGCGGTGATCGGCCCCTGCCTGCCGGCCCTCACCCTCGAGCGCCAGCTGCTCAAGGACTATTTCGAGACGCGCTTCGACCGCGGCTTCGAGTACGCCTTCGTGGTGCCGGGCATGACCCGCGTGGTGCAGGCCGCCGGCCGGCTCATCCGCTCGCCCGACGACACCGGCATCATCGCGCTCTTCGATCAGCGCTTCCTCGAGGGCCCCTACCGCAAGCACCTGCCGGCGGACTGGCTTCCCGGCGAAGGCCCCGCCGCCCTGGTCGGCGACCCCGCGGACGCCGCCGCGGAATTCTTCCGCGTCCTCAGCCTCCGCCGCTGAGGGCGGCGCCGCCGGCATGCCCCGCCCCACGGTGATCTGCCTCACCCCCGTCCGCAACGAGGCCTGGATCCTGGAGCGCTTCCTGCGCTGCGCCAGCCTGTGGGCGGACCACATCGTGATCGCCGACCAGCGCTCGGACGACGGCTCGCCGGAGATCGCCCGCCGGTTCCCCAAGGTTCTCCTGATCGCCAACGACACCGTCGGCCTCGACGAGGCGGCGCGGCAGCGCTTGCTGCTGGCCGCGGCGCGCCGCATCGCCGGGCCGCGCCTGCTGGTCACCCTCGACCGCGCGGCAGGCCCGGTGCGGCGGGAATGGCTTGCCGGCTACGAGCAGCAGGGGATCGACATGACCAGCGTCGGCGGCGGGCCACCCTACTGGTTCGACCGCGAGGTGGTGGCGATGATCGACCGCCACGGCGCGCGTCACTTCCGCCGCCAGGCCATCTGGGACGCCGATTGGGCGGCGCAGGCGGCCCGCTACGGGTGCGGGCCCCGGGAACGCTTCCTCGATCCGCGGTCCCGCCGGCAACAGGCGGTGCATGCCTGGTTGCGCCTGACCCAGCGGCGCCGTCACCGCCGGGTCGTGCGGTGGACCGACGCCTGGCTGCAGCGCCGGGGCTGGTGAGGCCGTGGCCGCCGGCGTGCCGACGCTCTCGACTCTCCCGGCACCACCCCCGGGCCGCTCGGGATGGCCTTGGACCGAGGCGCCGCCGCCGCTGCCGCCCCGGCGCGCCGACGGCTCGGCATGGCCGCGCATCAGCATCGTGACCGGCTCGCACGACCAGGCCGCCTACCTGGAGGAAACCCTGCGCTCGGTCCTGTTGCAAGGTTATCCGGACCTCGAGTACATCGTCGTCGACGGCGGCAGCAGCGACGATTCGCTGCACATCATCCGTCGCTACGCGCCGTGGCTCGCCCACTGGGAAGCGCAGCCGGACCGCGGCCAGGCGGCGGCGCTCAACCACGGCTTCGCCCGCGCCACCGGGCCGATCCTCGCCTTCCTGAACTCCGACGACACCTACCTACCGGGCGCCCTGGCGCGGGCCGGCCGCGAGGTCGATGCCCGGCGCGACCGCCACCTGGTGATCGGCCGCTGCGTCTTCGTCGACGCCGCGAGCCGCCGGCTGGGCTGGGAGCACGCTAGCCGCGCCGTCAGCCACCGCCGCGTGCTCGCGGTGTGGCGGGGTCACACGGTCCCGCAGCCGGCAACGTTCTGGAGCCGCGAGGCATGGTCCGCGGCCGGACCGCTCGACGCCGCCGCCGATGCGCCCTGGATCGACTACGGGTTGTTCTGCCGGATGACCCGCCGCCACCGCATCCACGCCGTCGACCAGCTGGTCGCGACCTTCCGTCTGCACCCCTCGTCGATCACCGCGACCGCCAGCGGCGAGCGCGCCGACGACGAGAAGGTGCGCATCAGCCGCCGCCACTGGGGCCCGGCCTGGACGCCCCGCCACCTCGCGCTGGCGACCTCGCTCGCCGTCCATCGCCGGGGCCGGCTGAGCCGCGCCAGGGTCGCCGTGCGCCGGGCGCGCGAGCGGAGCGCGGCGGGCCGGCGGTGGCAGGCCGTCGCCCTCGGCGTCGCCACCGCCCTGGGCGCACCGGACCTCTGGTGCCAGCTGGCCGTCGAGCGCCTGCAGGGCGGCATGCGCCCACTGCCTCGCTGGCTCGCGGCGCCGGTGGCGGCGCTCGACCGCCAGCGGGCGGCGGCGGCCACCGACCGCACCGCGCCGTGGCACGACCGCTGGGCCGGACCGCGCCTCTGCCTCGAGCTCGAGGCGCGCGGCGGCGAGCGTCGCCTGCGCCTCGCGGGTACCGCGGTCCGCGCCTGCCTCGGAGCGCCGCTGCGCCTGTCGGTGCGGGTCGACGGCCGGACGGCTGGCAACGCCAGGGTCGACGACGACGGGCCGTTCGCGCTCGAGCTCGCCCTGCCGGCGCCCGCCGCGCCGGGCTGCCGCCGCGTCGAGATCGCGGCGGCGCCCTACTTCGTGCCGGCCACGATCCTCGGCAACCGCGATCGGCGCCGCCTCTGCTGGCAGCTGGAGACCGTGGAGCTGACACCCTGAGCCACCGGATAGCAAAGCCTTCGACCGCGCGCCTCGAGCAGGCCGCGCCGCATGAGCAGGGGGCATTGGTGTTCACCATTCTGCATGCAGTAAGATGCAGAGGCAGAGAGGGAACCATGGCTTCACTTCAGATCAGAGACCTACCGCCGGATGTCTACGAGGCCCTTGCCGCTCGTGCCAAGGCGGAGAACCGGAGCATGGCCCAGCAGGCGATCGTCGAGCTGCGCCGTCTGCCCGAGCTCGCGGTGCGCGAGACCCGGAAGCAGGTGCTCGCCGAGCTGCGCGCGAGGAGACGTGAGAGCGGCCTGCGGGAGCTTTTGATTCCTGCCGAGCAGCTCATCCGCGAGGACCGCGAGCGGTGAGGTCCCGCGTCGTCCTCGATGCCTCCGCGGCACTCCATCTCGTCATGGATGGGAAGAGCTCCGACGCGATCGCCGAGCGTCTCGACGAGGCCCAGCTCGTGACCGCGCCTGACATCTTCGCAAGCGAGGTTGCGAATGGCCTCTGGAGGTACGTTGAGCACGGCGACATCACGGCAGAAGAGGCAACGGACTGGCTGGCCATGGCACTGGCACTGGCCGGGCAGCCCCTGGTACCCGGGACAGTCGTGGCGCACGAGGCGCTCGTAGCCGCCGCGACCTATCACCATCCGGTCTACGACATGATGTACGCCGTGCTGGCGCGCCGCCAGGGAGCCGCAGTGCTCACCCTGGATGCAAGGCTCGTTCGAGCGCTGCGCGCCATGAAGATCCAGGCGTACTACCCAGCTACCTGACGATGTACGAAGACCCGCGTGCAACTCGCGGTGCTTGACTCCATTCTGCAAGTGGAATATCGTAGTCGTATCAATGTAATTGTTTAAGTGAATGGCTTGGCGGCCCGGCCTGCTCGCGCCGCGGCCCGCCGTCCACTACCGAGGGAGGAAACGTCGATGAGACAGCCACGCATCACCTGGTTCGCAACCGCAATGGTGCTCGCCCTGCTGGCGGTTCGCGGCGGCGCCGAGTCGCCAAAATCGCCGAAATCATCGCAATCGCCGACAGCACAGGTGTGCCAGAACCCGCAGTCCCCCCGCGACATCCAGCTTCCGGGTCACTCCTTGACCTGCCCCACCTCGCGAGTCAGCTTCAATCCGCTCGATCCCAGCCGGGTGCTCTATATTCCCCGCCCGGGCGATCCTGTCCAGACTCTCCACCGCTGCGGCCAGCATTACCATATGCCGGTCGAGGACATCCAGCGGCCGGGCGAGGTGACGTCGCGACCCCAATGGCTGGAGCCGGGCGTAGTCCCGCCGCTGGCCAGGGTCGGGGCGATCGTCGAGATCCACACCGCCTACGCGGCCAACGTGCCCAATCCCTGCACCGACCCCGAGGGCACCAGCTGCTGCGGCGGCCAGGCACTGGTCCTGGCGTGGAACGCTCATGTCATCGCGGGCGGCAGCGGCCCGATCCTGCCGCGCCCCGCCGGCTCTCAGCAGCTCTCCGAATGGTCCGGCTCCACCACCGGCCCGGACAAGCCGGAGGAGCATGGGTGTAAAGGGCCGGCCCAGTGGAGCTTCGCCCGGGGAGATTTCAGAGTCGGCCAGAACCAGCTCCACACGAATTTCCCGCTGAAGGGGGCGCAAGAGGCCCGCCCCCTGCAGACGGGCGGTAACCTGAGCTGTGACCTGACCCTGATCAGGTGATCTGGATACCGGCACCGCCGGCGGCCCGCGGGTGTCCGCCCGCTCCGCCGGCGGGGCGCAGCCGCGACTCGGCTTCGGCCAGCGCGACGTGCAGGGCCGCCAGCTCCTGGCTTGCCAGCCGGCTGCCGCCGAAGCTCTCGCGCACGTAGAAGCCGACGACCCGGGCGGTGGCGGCCGCCGCCCCGGGGAAGCGCGAGGCGGCCAGCGATTGCAGCGCCAAGGGCGCCACGGCCGGCGACACCGGCAAGCCGGCCCTGGTCAGGCGCCGCCGGATGCGGCGATACGCCCAGGTGGCGTCGAGCGCCCCGCGGCGGCGGCGCCGGAGCAGCCAGGCCGCCGCGGCCAGCGCCGCCACCACCACCGCGAGCGCCACCAGCGCCCCCGCGAGCAGCCAGGGCGACCGCAGCAGGCGCCGCAGCCCCGAGTCCGCCGCGGGCACCGGGGCTCCGGCCGCCACCGTGCCCGCCGGTCCCGCCTGCCACGGCATGGCGCGCGGGCGCTCGAAGAGCCCGAGGAACCCGTGCCACCAGCTACGCAGCTCGCCGAAGAAGGCCAGCTGGTCGTAGAAACCGTAGGTGAGGACGTAGCGGTCCCAGCGGAACTGGACGAAATCCCACGCCTGATGGGCCAGCAGCCAGAAGCCGGTGGCGCTCGCCTCCGGCCGGCCCGCCGGCGGCGTCGGATCGAACACCCGCCAGCCCTCCCGCTCGCCCAGGTAGGCCTCCACCCAGGCGTGCGCGTTGCTGTCGCGCAGGATCAGGTAGCCCTCGAACGGGTTGTACTCGCCGCCCAGGAAGCCGGTCACCAACCGGGCCGGGATCCCCTGGGCGCGCAGCATCAGCACCATCGCCGAGGCGAAGTACTCGCACTGGCCGCTCTTGTAGCGGAAGAGGAAGCTCTCGATCGGATCGTCGTCGCCCGAGCGGCCGGCGAGGTCCAGGGTGTAGGCATAGCCCTCGGCGAGGTGGCGCTCCAGGCGCGCCGCCCGCGCCGCGGCGGTGCCGCGGCCGGCGACCTTGGTGGCCAGATCGGCGATGCGCGGGGTGACGCCCGCCAGGTCTAGCGCGGGGTCGCCGGCGCCGGACGGCGTCGCGCCGAGCAGCGCCGGACGGTCGCCGATGCCCACCCGGTACTCGCGGATGCCGCCGGGCTGGAACGGCAGCGACACCGCGCCGCCCTGGTCGACGTCGATGCCGGCGACCTCGGGCTCGACCTCCAGCGCCTCGACCGGCAGCGGCAGGCTGCGGCTGTGCAGCGGCTGCAACCAGAGGTGCAGCCAGCGCTTGAGCTTGCCGGCGGCGAGCAGGAAGCGCCCGCCCTGGCGGCGGGGCAGCAAGCCGCTCGGCGGGGCGCGCCGCCAGCGCCCTCCCTGGTAGCGGTCATAGCTGGCGGCCTTGAAACGCATCTCCTGGTCTGACTCCGGCCGCGCGCTGCCGTGCTCGAACTGCACCCGCAGGACCACCGCCCGGCTGGTGCGGATCTGGTCGATCGAATCGAGGCTCACGGCGTCTGAGAAACCCGCGGCCTCCTGCACCAGGCCGCTGCTGTCGCCGCGGCCGATGATGTAGGGCGAGCGCATCCGCGGCAGCGCCGCGAACAGCGGCACGGCGAGCAGCAGCACGAAGGCGGTGGAGGCCGCCACCAGGCGGCCGAGCGGCAGGGTCCCGGGACCCGGGTCGTCGCGGCTGAAGTCGGCCAAAACGTGGAAGCAGGCGAAGCGCAGCAGCAGCACCAGCCCCAGCACCAGGAAAGCGGCGAGATAGAGGACGATCGTCGGATGGACGCTGGTGCCCATGGCGGCTAGGAAGATGAAGAAGACGCCGATCACCGCCTGCCACTTGTCGCGCTCGCGCACCAGCGCGAAGAGCTTGACCAGCAGCGCGAACATGCCCAGATGGAGCATCGGCGCCACCAGGTGGCCGCGGTGGAAGACCGTCAGGTCGAAGCCCAGCACCGGCAGGTAGGCGAGCCCCAGCAGGTTCATTCCCCACAGCGGCAGCCAGCCGCCGGGGTCGCGGTGCGCCCGACGCAGGAACAGCGCCACGCCGAGCACGTAAAGGCCCAGCACCGGCCAGCCGATGACGTCGCTGAACGGCAGTGGCAGCGGCGCCAGCAGCGCCAGCCAGCCGAGGAGCAGCCGTTTCTGGCGGCCGAAGCTCATACTGGCGGCCGCCGTTCCGCCGGTGCCGATGCCGGCGCCGGCGAGCGTGGCGGCTGCGGCGGCGCCACGGAACGCGCCGGCGGCGGCGAGCGCAGCGGCGCCGGCACCCGCCTCTCCGGCACGGTCGCCGTCGCCGCCGTCGCCTCGCCGGCATCGAGATGGATGCGCAGCTGCGGCGACCGCGGATCGCTGGCTTGCAGCGGCGTCCGCCGCCGCGGCCCCGGCTCGACCAGCGCCAGCAGCTCGAGCACGGCAAACCGCTGGCGGTGGCCGGCGGCAAAGGCGAGCTTGCGGTCGCGGGTCACCAGCTCGATCTCGTAGCCGCGCGCCAGGTGATCGACGGCGGTGGTCGCCGCCTCGCTGACCAGCCGCTCGAAGCGTTCGCGCAGCGCGCCGTCCACGAGCTTGCCGACGCCGTTGTCGAAGACGATCGACAGGCGGCGGACCTGCTCGGCCTCGCGCTCCATGTACACCATGCCGCCGGTGCGGGCCGTCTGCTTCCAGTGAATGCCGCGGGGATCGTCGCCACGCCGGAAGCCGCGCAGCGAGAACAGCGCGTGCCCCCAGCCGGGCCGGCGGGCGGCGTCGTCGCCGACCGCCTCGGCGTCGTCGAGGCGGCGGCCGGCGGCCGGAAAGATCTCCGGGAAGACCAGCACCACGAGGTCGGCGTGATACCGCACGCCCTTGCGGAAGAAGCCGAACGGAAAGAGGCTCGACACGTGCGCGAACGGGAAGCGGCACGGACCGCGCCGCGGCACCATGGTCTCGATGCGGCCGCTGCTGCGCCCGCGCCGCGGCAGGTGGGGCACCAGCAGCGGCCTCGCCTCGCGCGCCAGGCGCAGCAGCAGGAACCAGCGCGGCAGCAGCCAGCCGCGGTTGCGCAGGGTGAAGGTGACGTCGAAGGGGCGGTTGGCGAACACCTCGGCAGGCGCCGTCAGCTCGATCGCCAGGCCGCGCACGTTCTGGCGCGACAGCAACCCCGACAGGATGAGCACGGCGAACAGCACGGCGAGCACGGCGTAGAGCGCGTTGTTGCCGGTGTTGGTGGAAGCGACCGCCACCATCACCGTCAGCAGCACGTACCAGAGGCCGACGGTGGTGATGCGGATGCCTTCCGGCGCGGCGCCGCGGCGGCGCGGCGGCGGCGGCGGGCGCTGCGGCGAGGAGGTGGTGGTAAGCGGCATGGCAGGTTTTCCGTGGCGGGCGGCGGCCGCCGGCGGAACGTGGAGCACGCCGACGGGGCCGGAACGGCCGGAGCGTAGGTTGCCTCCCGGCGCCGCAGGACTGCGCTACAGCGGCACCGGCGTGGCTCCGATCACCCGCTCGATCGCGCGGCGCGTGCTCTCGAGATCGATGGCACCGCGCTTGAGCACCACCCGGTGGGACAGCACCGGCACGGCCAGCCGCTGCACGTCGTCGGGGATCGCGTAGCTCCGGCCTTCGGCAAGCGCCAGGGCCTGCACGGCACGAAACAGGCTCTGCGCGCCGCGGGTCGAGACGCCGAGCAGGAACTCGCTGCCGGTGCGGGTGGCCTCGGCGATGGCCAGGACGTAGTCGGCGAGCTTCTCGGCGACCCGTACTTGTTGCACGCGCGCCTGCAGCTGCAGCAGCTCCGGCTGGCTGACCACCGGCTGCAGGTGCTGCAGCAGGTCCTCCACGCCTCCGGAGAGCAACAGCTCCCGCTCGTCGAGGCGAGGCGGGTAGCCGAGCGACAGCGACATCAGGAAGCGGTCCAGCTGCGACTCGGGCAGCGGGAAGGTGCCCTGGAACTCGAGCGGGTTCTGGGTGGCGAGCACCACGAAGGGGTCGGGCAGCAGGAACTGCCGGCGCTCGACGGACACCTGCCGCTCGCTCATCGCCTCGAGCAGCGCCGATTGCGTCTTCGGCGTGGCGCGGTTGATCTCGTCCGCCAGTACCACGTTGGCGAACAGCGGACCGGGAACGAACTCGAAGCTCTGCGTCTTTTGGTTGAAGATCGAAACCCCGATGATGTCGGAAGGCAGCAGATCGCTGGTGAACTGGATGCGCTGGAACGACAGGCCCAGCGAGCGCGCCAGTCCCTGGGCCAGGGTGGTCTTGCCGACTCCCGGCACGTCCTCGATCAGCACGTGGCCGCGGGCCAGCAGGCACACCGTGGCGAGGCGGATGACCTCGCGCTTGCCGCGGATGACCAGGGCGACGTTTTGCTCGAGCCGCTGGATCGGCGCCGCGATGGCCGCGCTGTCGGCGGCGGTGTCGGCGGCGGAGCCGGCGGGGCTGGCGGCCGGGCCGCGGGCAAGGATCGGCTGAAGGCTCACTCTCGACTCTTTCCCGGTTCTCTCTTGGGCGCCGCCTGCCGCCCCGCCTCTCCGGGCGCTGACGATCGGGCCGCTGATTATAGCGGCTTTCCCGGGCGGCGGGCTCGCGCAAGTTCCCAAATTCCGGGCCGCCTATGCGATAATAACATTGGAACATCCGCGTGCAAGCTGCGGGAGCCCCCGGACGCCGGATGCACGGCACGCTGCTGCCGAGCGGTCCGTCAGCAGCCGGAGACCCGCGGCAAGGGGGAGCGTCGATGCGAGCCTTCTCGAGGGGCCTGGGAGTGCCATCGATCGCCAGCATTGGCATCGTTGCCGCCATCGGCGTCAGCGGCGGGGTGGCGGCCGCCGCCACGCCGCCGGCAGCTCCTTACCAGGCGCGAATCGCGAGTGCCTATGGCAGGCTGCCGCTCAGCTTCGAGGCCAACGTGGGGCAGGTGGACGGCACGGTCGACTTCCTGTGCCGCGGCCCGGGCTCGACGCTCTTCCTGAGCCGCGGCGAGGCGGTGCTCAGCCTGGGGAGCGCGCGCCAACCGGCAGCCGTGGTGCGCCTTCGCCTGGCGGGGAACGCGCGCCACCCGCGGGGCCAAGGGCTGGGGCCGCAGATCACGACCAGCAACTACCTCGTCGGCGGCGATGCCGGCCAATGGCACAGGGGTATCGCCCACTACGCCCGGGTTCTCTATCCCGGGGTCTTTCCCGGCATCGACCTCGCCTATCACGGCGAGCAGCGGCAGCTCGAGTACGACTTCCTGGTGACCCCCGGGGCCGAGCCCGGCCGCATCCGCCTGGCCTTCGATGGCGCCCCCGCGCTCGGCGCCGACGCCACCGCCATCGCGATCGGAGCCGGTGGCGAGCTGATCGTGCATACCGCGCAGGGCGATCTCGTGCAGCCACCGCCGGTGGTGTACCAGGAGGCGGCCGGGAGCGGACGGCGCGAACCGGTCAGCGGCCGCTACGTGCTGCGCTCCCCGTCCGGCGGCGGGCGCCGGGATGGGATCGGCCGTCGGGAGGTCGGCTTCGAGATCGGCCGCTACGACCGGACCCGGCGGCTGGTCATCGACCCGCGGCTGCCGGTCTACTCGACCTTCCTGGGCGGCTTCGACTTCAGCGCCGCCTATGGCGTCGCGGTGGACGCCGCGGGCAACGCTTACGTCACCGGCGTCACCAGCTCTCCCAACTTCCCCGGCGTGACCGGCGGCTCCCTCCAGCCGGCGGCGGGCGGTGGCCTGGACGCCTTCGTGACCAAGATCAATGCGGCAGGCACGGCCATCGTCTATTCCACCTACCTGGGCGGCAACGACGACGACTATGGCTTCGGCATCGCGGTGGACGCCGCCGGCAGCGCCTACGTCACCGGCTTCACCGAATCCACCTCCTTCCCCGGCGTCACCGCCGGCTCCATCCAGCCCGCCAGCGGCGGCGGCTACGACGCCTTCGTGGCCAAGCTCGACCTGGCGGGCGACGCCATCGTCTACGCCACCTTCCTCGGCGGCGCCGGCGACGACTACGGCTACCGCGTCGCGGTCGATGCCGCGGGCGACGCCTACGTCACCGGTCACACCAATTCCACCGCCTTCCCCGGCGTCACCGGCAGCTCGATCCAGCCGGCCAACGCCGGCGGCATCGACGCCTTCGTGACCAAGCTCGACCCGGCGGGCGCGACCATTCTCTATTCGACTTTTCTCGGTGGCATAGGCGACGACTTCGGCTACGACATCGCGGTGGATGCCGCGGGCAGCGCCTACGTCGCCGGCGCCACCTACTCCACGACCTTCCCCGGCGTCACCGGCGGCTCCATCCAGCCGGCCAACGCCGGCCAGGACGACGCCTTCGTGACCAAGATCAACGCGGCGGGGACCGCCATCGTCTACTCGACCTTCCTGGGAGGCAACCAGGAGGACTTCGCCTACGGCATCGCCGTCGACGCCGCCGGCGACGCCTACGTCACCGGCGCGACAGAATCACCCACGTTTCCCGGCGTCACCGCCAGCTCCCTCCAGCCGATCCGGGGCGGCAGCTTCGACGCCTTCGTGGCCAAGCTCGACGCGGCGGGCAGGAGCCTGGTCTATTCCACGTTCCTGGGCGGCGCCGGCAGCGACCTTGGCGTCGGCATCGCGGTGGACGCCGCGGGCAACGCCTACCTCACCGGGTTCACCGGTTCCAGCTCCTTCCCCGGCGTCGGCGCCGGCTCGATCCAGCCCTTCTATGGCGGCGGCAGCTTCGACGCCTTCGTGGCCAAGCTCGACGCGGCGGGCAGCGCCATCGTCTACGCGACCTACCTGGGTGGCAGCGGCAGCGACCTGGGCTACCACGTCGCGGTGGATCGCCTGGGCAACGCCTACGTCGTGGGCCCCACCAGCTCCCTCTCCTTCACCGGCGTCACCTCCGGCTCCCTGCAGCCGGTAGGCGACGGCAGCGTCGGTTTCGTGACCAAGATCGGCGCCACGCTGTCTTTCTACACCCTCGCTCCATGCCGCGTCTTCGACACCCGCGACGGATCTCCGATGTCCGCGAACCAGACCCGGCTCTTCCAGGTGAGCGGCAACTGTGGGGTTCCCGCCGGCGCCATCGCGGTGTCGGCGAACCTGACGGTCGTGCAGCCGCAGGCGGCCGGAAACCTGACCGCTTTCGCCGGAGACGCCACGCAGCCGCCGGTGCTCGGCACGCTGAGCTTCGCCGCCGGCCAGGTGCGCGCCAACAACGCCATGCTGCAGCTGGCCGGCGACGGCAGCGGCACGATCAAGATCCTGGCCTCGCTGCCGCAGGGAACGACCGGCGTGCTCCTCGACGTCAACGGCTACTTCCAGTAGCCGGGGCGACGGGCCGCCCGGCGACGGCGGGATCAGCCGGCGAAAGCGGTGGACGGACGGGGCTGCGAATCATCGGGACGGGCGGGCGCGGGCACGGGTGGCGTCTTGTCACCGTGGAACCCCTGGCATGAAGGCGGGAATCGGAGTACACTAGAGGGCGAAAATGAGGCGGCACTGACGCCACATCGGAGCCTGCCATGGGCTGCCGGAAGGCACCGGTGGCACCGGGAGGATCCCATTGCGGAACGCGATCCCGATTGACCGGAAGATGATCTCGATTGACCGGCCTTTTTCCGTCTTCTACTATGAGGACGCACGATCGGCCGCGAGCCGTCCCCCGTCCCAACCGCAGCCAGCACCGACAGCCTCGCCGCTTCGGGTCCTCGGTTTCGAGGCAGCGACGATGGCACGATGAGCGCGAACCGCGACCACGGCGAAAACCGCGAGAACAGCGAGAAAAGCAAGAAAGGCAAGAAAGGCGAAACCGCATGCGCTCCATGATCGCCCCGGGTTCCTCTGGCAACCAGGGACCCAAGAATTCCCCGAGCTCTCCCGGCTCACCGAAGACCTTTCGATCGGCGGCGGCGAGACCGCCGCAGGTCCAGGCAGGCGACCACCCTGCCGCCGAACCGTCCGGCCCGCCCGCCGGCAAGGAGCGTACGTTCATGGCAGACAACCGATCCGACCGACTGAAGGCCGTCGACACCGCCCTCACCCAGATCGAGCGCCAGTTCGGCAAGGGCTCGATCATGCGCCTGGGCCAGCGCGAAACCTTCGCCGTGGAGTCCATCTCCACCGGCTCGATCTCGATCGACCATGCCATCGGCATCGGCGGCGTGCCGTGCGGCCGGGTGGTGGAGATCTTCGGACCGGAGTCCTCGGGCAAGACGACGCTCGCCCTCTCGGTGGTGGCCCAGGCGCAGAAGCGCGGCGGCATCGCCGCCTACATCGACGCCGAGCACGCGCTCGACGCCGAGTACGCGCGCAAGCTCGGCGTGGACATCGACAACATGCTGGTGTCGCAGCCCGACAGCGGCGAGCAGGCGCTCGAGATCGCCGAGATGCTGGTGCGCAGCAACGCCGTCGACGTGGTGGTGATCGACTCGGTGGCGGCGCTGGTGCCCAGGGCCGAGCTCGAGGGCGAGATGGGCGACTCGCACGTCGGCCTGCAGGCGCGGCTGATGTCGCAAGCCCTGCGCAAGCTAACCGCGATCGTCGCCAAGTCGCGGACCTGCCTGATCTTCATCAACCAGATCCGCGAGAAGATCGGGGTCATGTTCGGCAACCCGGAGACCACCACCGGCGGCCGCGCGCTCAAGTTCTATGCTTCCGTGCGCATCGACATCCGCCGCATCGCCTCGCTCAAGGAGGGCGAGGAGGTGATCGGCTCGCGCGCCAAGGTCAAGGTGGTCAAGAACAAGGTGGCGGCGCCGTTCCGCCAGGCCGAGTTCGACATCGAGTACAGCGAAGGGATCTCGAAGACCGGCGAGATCATCGACCTCGGAGTCGATCACAAGCTGGTGATCAAGAGCGGCGCCTGGTACGCCTATGGCGACATGCGCCTCGGCCAAGGGCGCGAGAACGCCAAGCAGTTCCTGCGCGACAATCCGGATCTGGCGGCCGAGATCGAGCTCAAGCTGCGCGAGAAGCTGGGCATGCCGGCCGGTCCGGCGCCGGCAAGCGTCTCGGGACAAGCACCGAAGGAGGCGGCGGCCGCCGCGGGAGGCGCAGCCGGCCCGGCGATCGCGGGAGGCGCAGCCGGTGCGGCCACCGCTGGCGGCGCCGCCGCTGCCAGCCCGCCGCTGGCGGGCGCCCGGCAGGGCGCGGCAAGCTGAGCAGTCCTGGTCGGGGCTGCACGGGCGCGCGGAGATGAGCCTCCCCGGGCCGGGTTGGCTCTTGGCCCGCCCGGGCCGGGCCTGGGCTGTTCAGGCACCGGCTCCTTGGTGCGCACAGGTTAGGACGCCCGTCGCACCTGGGCAGGGTGTCCGGCCTCGGACGCTGACGCCAGCGGCGGCGAGGTGATTGCCCGGCCGCTGGCCGCATCTGTCCGTCAGAACCACCCCTCTATTCGGGGGGGATCACGCCGCAGGGGACGACAGCGTTGGTGCCGCTGTACGAGCCCGTCCAGTTGGAGCCGCCGCCGCCCCGAGTACCACCGGTCACATACCGCTTGAAGCTTTCGGGGGTTCCGGCGTGATCGGAATTGGCGTAGGGGTTGGACTGACCGCCATCCACCGGCTTGACGCCGAGCGCGGCGTCGTCGGTCGAGAACTGGGTGTAGGCGGCTGCCGCCCATTGCCACTCCACGGTCACCCCTGGCGTACTCGAGGTAAAGGTTCCCGACCAGGTGACCGGATTGATGCCGCCCGGAAGACCGCCCGCTGGAACCTGGAAGGACAGGCCGTCGAGGAAGACGTTCTTCGAGAAACTTGCCGGCACGACGGTGGACCAGGCCACGCCGTCGAAGGTCGTCGACGCCTCGGTGGCGGTTGGCGAGAAGGAGATCGTGCTGTCAGGCACGTTCAACTGGTAGGTGGTGGCATCGGCGGTGAAGCTGATCGTCGAGCCGGAGAAGACGATGGTGGTGCCCGAGCTCACGTCGATGCCCTTGACTTTCAGGACCGCGTTGAACCAAACGAAGTCCCCGGCGGCGACGGGAGTGCCGTTGAAGTTCGAACCGTTCGCCGAGGCGCAAGAATCCGCGCCGGCCGCTGCAGCGGTGAGTGGCAGGAGCGCCGCCAAGCACAGGGCTGGCAGCAGGTGTCCAACAAACCGGCTAGGCCGGCCAAGAGAGATGGAATGTGCACACGGCGATCGCATCGCTACCTCCTATCCCGAATTGGTGGGGCTGTGGCGATTGTGCTCCCCGTTCGTCGGGCAGGTCAACCTGAATCCTCTTGCGGACCCGTTCGATGGATTGCTACACTGATGCAGATTGCCGCAGGCTGCTTGCCTGTGCGGCGATCGGAAGGAGGATCGTGATGCTGTCGAGATCCCCACGACATCGGAGTGCGGGAACTTTGTCCCTCCTACTGCTGGTTATCCTCTTCGCTCTACTGGCGGGTTGCGCAAGCGTCAACAACCAGATGGCCGCATGGCAGGGCCGCCCACAGGCCGACGTCATCCAGAAATGGGGACCACCTACCCGGACCGCGTCCGATGGAGCTGACGGCACGATCCTCATCTATGACTACGTGAACCTCGGACCGCCCCGCGGCGAAGCCTTCGCACCGCCCCAGGGCTACGCCATTCCAGACGGAGCGATCTGGTACACGGCTCAGCAGGACGCAGGCCACGTCGCCCGCCGGATGTTCTGGATCGACCCCAGCGGCAAGGTCTACAACGAGCGCTGGCAAGGGATCTGAGCAGCGGAGGTCGCCGTCTCGGGAGTGCGGTGGCAACCGGCAGGAAGCGCGCTAGCGGCTCATCCAGCGCGCTTCCCGCCAGCCGAGATGGCCGTGCGCATTGAACAGGCGGATCACCGGCGACTCGCCCCAGTCGATCACCGATAGCGTGCCGGGATCGAGGAACATCCGGCGCGCCGCGGTCAACGGCACCGCCAGCGCCGCACAGAGCAGCGCCTTGATTGGTCCGACGTGGCTCACCAGGGTCACCCAGGCTCCGGGGTGGGCGGCGACCAGCTCGACCAGCAGGGCGCGGACCCGCAGCTCGACCGCCGCCAGGGAGTCACCCCCCGGCGGCGCGGTGTCCGGATCGCGCTCCCAGCGCAGCAGCAGGTCGCGATCGGCGCCCCCGCGCTCCAGCAACTCGGAGCGCGTCAGGCCTTCCCACTCACCAAAACGCTGCTCGAGCAGGCGCGGCTCGGCCAGCAGCGGCACCCGCAACCGCTCGGCGATCCGCAGGCCGGTCTGCTCCGCCCGTTGCAGCGGGCTCGAATAAACCGCCGCCAGCGGCAGGTCCGAGAGCGCCGCCGCCAGGCATTCCGCCTGACGCACCCCGGTCGCGGTGAGCGGCTCGTCGCGGCTCCCCAGATACCGCATGTCGCGATTCGAAGGCGACTCGCCGTGACGAACCAGGAACAGCCGTAGCGCCGGAGGAGTCATGCGCCAACTGTAGCCGCAATCCGCCGGAAGCCGCCTGATATCCTGCCGGCGGCCGGGGATTGGGGAGAGTCGGATGCCGATGTCGTTGCAGCGCGTGCTGGTCCTCAACGCCGGTTCGAGCACGCTCAAATGGTCGCTGCTGGAGGCCGCCGGCGAGCGCTTGGCCGCTGGCGGCGACGTGGAGTGGCGCGGCGTCGCTCCCGAGCGCCAGGCCGAGCAGCTGCGGGCGCTGCTGCTCGACAACCCGGACGCGCGCTCGGCAAGCGCGGTCGGGCACCGGGTGGTGCATGGCGGCACCGCGTTCCGGCACGCGGTGCGGATCACGGCCGAGGTGCGGCAGGCGCTGGCGGACCTGGCCGAGATCGATCCGCTGCACACCGCCGCCGCGCTGGCCGGCATCGACGCGGTGAGCGCGGCGGCGCCGGAGCTGCCGCAGGTGGCCGCCTTCGACACCAGCTTCCATGCCACGCTGCCCGAGGCGGCGGCCCTCTACCCTCTGCCCTGGGAATGGACCGAGCGCCACGGCCTGCGCCGCTACGGCTTCCACGGCCTGTCGGTGTCCTACGCCAGCCGGCGGGTGGCGGAGCTGCTCGGAGCCGTACCCGCCCGCCTGCTGGTCTGCCACCTGGGCAGCGGCTGCTCGCTGACGGCGGTCGCCGGCGGCCGCTCGGTGGACACCAGCATGGGCATGACGCCGCTCGAGGGCGTGATGATGGCGACCCGTTCGGGCTCCGTCGATCCCGGCCTGTTGCTGCACCTGCAGCGGCGCTGCGGTATCGACCTCGACGCCCTCGAGGATGGCCTGCAGCATCGCTCGGGACTGGCCGGCGTCTCCGGCGCCGGCGCCGACCTGAGGCAGGTGCTGGCGGCAGCCGACGCCGGCGGCGCCGGCGCGCGCCGGGCTCTCCTCGCCTACGACCTCTTCGTGCACAGCCTGGTGCGCACCGCCGGGGCGATGATCGCGATGCTTGGCGGCCTCGACGCCCTGGTGCTGACCGGCGGCATCGGCGAGCACAGCGCCCGGCTGCGCGGCGACTTCCTGGCACGCCTCGCCTTTGCCGGCGTGCGTGTCGACACCGCCGCCAACGCCGCCAACGCCGCCAACGCCGCAAACACCGCCGGCGACCGCGAGATCTCACCGCCCGGCGCGGCGGTGCGCAGCTTCACCATCGCCGCCCGCGAGGACCTTTCGGTGCTGCGCGAGCTGTCGAGCGTGCTGGACCAGCCAGCCAGCTGAGCACCGACAGACCGCGCCCGGCTATTTGCGGGGGGCCGGGAACTTGAGCGGCGGCGGGGTTGCCGGAGCCGGCGGCGCGGCCGCTGCCGGCGCGGCGGCGCCGGCGGGCGCACCGTCGGCGGCAGCCCCGAGGCGGTGGCGGAGGGCGGCGTACTTGGCGTCGAGCTGCTCCCAGACGGCGGCGATCTGCTCGAGACGCTGGTCGAGCTCGATCGTCCAATGCTCGGCCTTGACCGGCTCGAGCCTGAGACTCTGCAGGCGATAGGAGAGGGCCTCGAAACGCAGCGGGATGGGGCCCAGCAGCAGCTTGGCCGAGAGGATCTCCGCGCCTTCCTCGAGATAGCGGAAGAGCTCGCGCAGCACGCCGCCGGCGAGGGTGATCCGCGCCTCGCGGGTGGCGAGCCGCACATTGCCCTTCTCCGGCTCGACCATCACCTCCGGCTCGTCGAGCAGCGCCCTGAGGAAGCGGCAGCCAAGCACCGACTCGCCGGGCTCGTCCGGCATCACGATGTCGCTGGTCTCGTCGACCTCGGGCGCCTCGTCGAGCCATGGCGCCTTGAGCTCCGCCGCGACGCCGGCCTGGCGCAGCAGGGCCAGCACCATGCCCAACCAGCTCTTGGCGGTGCTGCCCACGTAGAGCAGGCTGCCGTCGATGCAGCACTCCAGGATGGTGGTGCGCGGGGCCTGGCGCAGCAGCAGCTCCTGCTCGGCCAGCTCGCGCAGCCGCCGCCGCGCCTTGGCGCCGACGAACGGTGCGCCGGTCGCCGCCATCTCGACCTTGACCAGCTCCCGCACCCGCTCGCGCACCGCGGTGGCGTCGGGGCGCAGGCGATCGATGCGCACCCGGAAGGCATAGCGCCCCTTGCCCACCTCGTAGGGAGCGTCGAGCTCGAACGGCACGAACCCGGCCCGCTCCCTCACCTCGGATCCCGGCTCGATGGCGTGGAACGCGGCGCGTTCGAAGTCCGGCCCCTCGACCGGTACGGCGACGTTGTACCGCGTCACGCTGACCGTGCCGCTCAGGATCCCCATGCTCGCGAAACCTCCTCAGAGACTGGCGGCTGCCGGCGCCGCCAGAGCACAGACATCGCGGTCGGGGCCGGGCTGCCAGGGACGGCAGATCTCCTCCCAGGCGATGGGCGAAACGGCTGGCCCGGAGACTACCTCGTCGTCGCCTTCACCCTCCGCCGCAGCGGCCGCCACCGGAGCGTCGTCCGGCAAATCGCCCAGCTGCATGGCAAAGACCGGCGCGCCCGGCGCCACGGGCGCCGCCGCGGATTGCCAGCTCGCATCGGCACCACCATGGATGACGACCCAGCCCGCATCGGGCGCGACCGGCTCGCCGCCGGCGCCGGACAAGCCTTCGGCTCCAGCGGCGAGCGCTTCCGGCGGCGTATTCATCTCGCCCTCGCCGGCTTCGCCGGCAGCGCTCTCGCCGGCGGCGCTCTCGTCGGCTCCCGCGCCGGCACCGGCGCTCGCGGCGCCGGCAGCGTCACCCGCGCCGCTGCCGGCTCCCTCGCCGTAGGTCCAGGCGGTGCCGCTGTCGAGGTCGGCGCCGAACACGAAGCCGGTCTCCGCCGCGGTGGTCAGCGCCGTGGCGCCGGCGTCCGCCTCCTGCCAGGCCGCTTGCTCGGCAGGCTGGACGTAGGCGCCGGCGGCCGCCCATTGCGACAGCGCCTGGCGGCTGGCGTTCAGGGCCGCGAGGTAGGCGGCGAACGTCAACTGCTCCTGGTTCGCGAGCTGTTGCAGCAGCGTCTGGAGCTTTCCCAGGTCGGCGGCCAGTGCCGCATCGCCCTGCCGCTGCGCGGCCGCGGCCGGAGCCGCCAGCGCCGCCTGCCAGCCGAGCGCCGCCTGCCGGATGCGCAGCAGCTGTTGCGCCTGGGCGGCGGTCAGCGCGCCGCCGGCGGTATTTGCGGGGTTGGCGGCGGTGCCGCCCGGCGGCGCCACCCAGACGATCGTCGCGGCCGGCGCGGGTGCCGGGGGCGGCTGCGCGGCTGCCGTCCTCGCCGCCGCGAAGCCGCCGGCCGGCAGCACGAGCGCGGCCACCACTCCGGCCAGGATCGTGCCAGCTCCGCAAGCTCGTTTCATCTCGACGCTTCCCATCCTGCCGCTGCAGCCACCCATCCTATCAAGGCGCCGGCGCGAGCAGCCGCTGCGCCACCAGGTAGTCGTGGATCGCCTGCGCCACCAGGATGCATCCGTGCCGCGTGTAGTGGACGTGCACCAGCTCCTTCAGCTCGTCGTCGGCGCCGTAGCGCGCGAAGCCGTCCAGCAGGTCGAGATGACGATAGCCGCGGCGCTCGACGTAGCGGAGCAGCGGCCCGTAGACCTTGCTGCCATCCTCGCGAAAGGCGCGAACGTCCTGCTTGCCGGGAAAGAAGACGACGATCGGGACCGCGCCGTTGGCCGCCACCTCGGCATGGAAACGGTCCAGGACCGCCGCCGACACCTGGAAAGCCTCGGAGACCGGATTGAAGGCGCCGTCCTTGAGGATCGGTTGGGTGTAGCGCTCGCGCAGCACATGGGCGATGCGCACCGACGGTAGGAAGTCGAGCCGGCTGCGCTGGTTGTTCAGCTGGTAGAAGAAATCGCTCCGGCCAAGGACCGCGAGCGTCGCCTCCGGATGGTCGAGCAGCTCGCGATAGCCCTGCAGGCTCGGGATCGGGTTCGGGATCAGCTCCAGCCTGCCGCCGCGCACCGCGAAGCGGGGCTTGGCGAACGGCAGGCCGCTCTGGAAGTAGAAGAACGGGCGGAAGACGTTGACCACCCGGTTGATGTTGTCGGACATGAAGCCGATGAGCACCACCCGCGGCTGGAAGCGCGACCCCAGCTCGCGGTAGCGCAGATACGCCTGATCGATGCCGTAGCCCGGAACGCCGAAGTTCATCACCTCGAGCGCGGGATCGAGCCGCTGCAGGCCCGCCTCCCAGGTGGCGTCGTCCGGCACGTCGCTCGAATGGGTGAAGGAGTCGCCGAAGGCCGCGACCCGCAGGCGTCTCGGCAGGGGCGCCGGGGTGTAGTCGTGGTCGGCCCGCAGGCCCTGCCCGTTGGCGTGGTAGCCGGCATTCGCGGCATGAGGTCCGATGGTCCATCCCAGACTGGGGCTGAAGACCAGGTAGCTGGGAGTACCGGAAAGATAGCTGGCCAGGACCGAACGGTGGCGCTCCGAGAGATCCTGCAGGTGCTCCGGCGCGTATTCCAGGTCCTTGTACCGGCGAAGCGCCCACAGTCCTCCCAGGCAGACCAGCTCGGTGAAGCCCCACAGCAGCCCGCAGCCGACGGCCAGGAAAACCAGCCGCTTCCGCGCGGAGAATGGCTGCAAGGTCATCGGTGCCCGCGGACTCGTCAGACCCCGAAGTACCTGGCGTCCGGATGATGGAAGACCAGCGCCGAGACGCTGGCCTCCGGGTCCATCATGTCGCCTTCGGTGAGCTCCACTCCGGCGTCCTCCGGCGCCAGCACCGCGAACAGCTGGCGCTGGAAGGCGAGATCCGGGCAGGCCGGGTAGCCGAAGCTGTAGCGCTTGCCGCGGTAGCGGGCGGCGAGCGTCTCCTGCAGCGTCGCCTCCGGCGGATCAGGGAACCCCCAGCGGCGGCGCAGGCAGGCGTGCAGATACTCGGCGGCGGCTTCCGCGGTCTCGAGCGCCAGGGCGGCGAAGGCATGGCTCTTGAGGTACTCGCCGCGGCGCTTCCACTCCTCCACCCGCTCGCGCACGCCGGCGCCGGCGGTGGTGACGAACAGCGCCAGGTGATCGCCCGGGAGCACGTAGTCCGCCAGGCACAGCCCGCCCTCGCGGGCCTGGCGCGGGAAGTCCCAGGCCGCCACCGGGCTCCCCGAGTCGGGATCGAACAGCGTGATGCGCTCGCCGGCCGCCGCCGCCGGAAAGAAGCGCCAGACCGCGCGCGCCTGCAGGGCACCGGCACGCCCCTCGTCCTGCAGCTCGCCGATCACTGCCTCGAGCTTCCGCAGCTTCGGATCGCCCTGCTCATCGAGCTGGCGCACCGCGCCCTTGAGCCCGAGGTGCTTGCCATAGAGCATCTGCGGATTGAGATAGCGCCAGACGCCGTCGAGATCGAGCTCGGCGAGGTGGCGGTCGAGGTCCGGCGGCGGCGGCGGCGGCAGGTCGCGCCGCACCGCGTCGCGGGCCATCGCCGCCGGGCCGGCGGCCGGCGCGCTGCCGGCGCCGGCGCCGCCGTCGGTCTCGGCATCGGCGAGCAGCAGCTCGGAGACCTCCTCGGCCAGACCGGGGCGCCGCAGCGGATCGGTCAGCCGCTCGACCAGGGTAAGGCCGTGCATGGCGTCCTTGGCGTAGGTGCAGAGCGCACCGTAGGCGGGCGCGATCTTGCGGTGGGTGAAGCGCCGGGTGAGCGCCGCGCCGCCCACCAGCAGCGGCGTCGCGATGCCCACCGCCGCCAGGTCGCCGGCGGTCACCACCATCTGCTGGGCGCTCTTGACCAGCAGCCCCGACAGGCCGATGACGTCCGGCTGGTGCTCCCGCACCGCCTGGATCAGCCGCTCGGAGGGCACCTTGATGCCCAGGTTGACGACCTGGAAACCGTTGTTCGACAGCACGATGTCGACCAGGTTCTTGCCGATGTCGTGCACGTCGCCCTTGACCGTGGCGAGCAGCACCTTGCCGCGGCCGTTGCTCCCGGCCTTGTCCATGCGCGGCTCGAGATAGGAGACCGCGGCCTTCATCACCTCGGCGCTCTGCAGCACCTCGGCGACGATCAGCTGGTTGTCGTTGAACAGCCTGCCGACCTCCGCCATGCCCTTCATCAACGGGCCGTTGATGACGTCGAGCGGCGTCGGGTAGGCGGCGTCCGCCAGCATCTCCTCGAGATCGCTTTCGAGGCCCACCTTGGTGCCCTCGACCACCGCCCGGGCCAGCCGCTCGACAACCGGCAGCGCCGCGCGCGCCTCGGCGGCGCCGGCGTGGGACTTGGCGTCGGCGCCGCGGAACCAGGCGGCGAAAGCCTCCACCGCCCGGTCGCCGGACTCGACGTCGCCGACCGGCAGGAAGATCAGCTCCTCGGCCAGGGTGCGCTCCGCCTCCGGGATGTCGGCGTAACGCGCCAGCCGCTCGGTGTTGACGATGGCGGCGTCGAGGCCGGCCTTGGTGCAGTGGTAGAGGAAGACCGAGTTGAGCACCTCGCGGCCCGCCGGCGGCAGGCCGAAGCTGACGTTGGAGACGCCCAGGATGGTCTTGGTGTCCGGGAACAGCTCCTTGACGGCGCGCACCCCTTCGATGGTCTGCGCCGCCGACCCCAGGTAGGCCTGGTCGCCGGTGCCGCAGGGAAAGACCAGGGCGTCCCACCAGATGTCCTCGGGCGGCACCCCCATCTCCTCGACCAGGATCTGGTAGCTGCGGCGGGCGACCTCGAGCTTGCGCTCGACGGTCACCGCCATGCCCTTCTCGTCGATCAGCCCCACCACCACCGCGGCGCCGAAGCGGCGCGCCAGTGGCACCACCCGCTCGAACCGCACCCGGCCGTCCTCGAGGTTGATGGAGTTGAGCACCGCCTTGCCCTGACACTAGGTGAGCGCTCGCTCCATCACCGCGGCGTCGGTCGAATCGATCATCAGCGGCACCTTCACCAGCCGCACCAGCCGGTCCATGAAGGACTCGACGTCCGCCATCTCATCGCGATCGGGGTCCTGCAGGCAGACGTCCAGCACCTGCGCCCCGGCGCGCACCTGCGCCCGTCCCACCTCCGCCGCCGCCTCGTACGCGCCGTCCTGGATCAGCCGCTTGAACTGGCGGCTGCCGAGCACGTTGGTGCGCTCGCCGACCAGCAGCGGCCGGGTGTCGGGGTCGAGCTCGACCGCCTCGAGGCCGGAGAGCAGGCTGCGATGGTGGTGCGGGACGCGCCGCGGCGGCCGGCCGGCGGCGGCGGCAACCAGCGCCGCGACGTGGGCGGCGGTCGAGCCGCAGCAGCCTCCCACCAGGTTGAGCCAGCCGGCGTCGAGGAAGCGGCCGATGACGCGCACGAAGTCCTCGGGGGTCTCGCCGTAGCAGCCGTTCTCGTCGGGCAGGCCGGCGTTGGGCACCACCCCGACGCGGGTGCGCACCAGCTCGGAGAGGGTGCGGACGTGATCGGCCATCAGCTCCGGGCCGGTGGCGCAGTTGAGCCCCAGGTACAGCAGGTCGGCGTGCAGCAGCGCCACCGCCAGCGCCTCGGCGTCCTGGCCGCCGAGCATGGTGCCGGTCGGTTCGATGGTCGCCGACACCGCCACCGGCAGCCGCCAGCCGGCCTCGGCGGCGGCGCGCTCGATGCCGATCAGGCCGGCCTTGATGTTGCGGGTGTCCTGGCAGGTCTCGAGCAGCAGGTAGTCGGCGCCGCCGGCCATCAGGCCGAGCGCCTGCACCCGGAAATGCTCCTCGAGCTCGCCGAAGGTGATGCCGCCGGTCACCGAGATCGCCTTGGTGGTGGGCCCCATAGAGCCGCAGACGAAGTGCCGCGGCCCGGAACGGTCCAGCCGGTCGTGACGGGCACAGGCGGCGCGGGCCAGGCGCGCGGCGGCGGCGTTGAGCTCGAAGGCGCGGTCGGCCAGGCCGTACTCGGCGAGCACCAGCGGCGTGCCGCCGAAGGTGTTGGTCTCGACGACGTCGCAGCCGGCGCCGAGATAGCGCTCGTGCACCGCGTCGACGACGTCGGGGCGGGTGGCGCAGAGGTTCTCGTTGCAGCCTTCGAGCTCCGGCCCGCCGAAGTCGGCGGCGGTGAGGGTGAAGCCCTGCAAGGCGGTGCCGGTGGCGCCGTCGAGCACCAGGATCCGCTCGGCCAGCGCCGCCGTCAGGGCGGCGGTGCGCTCGTCGAGATCGGCGGGCCGCGGCGGTGAGGGGACTGCGAAACGATGATCGGTCAACGGGTCCTCTCCAGTCGGCGGGGTGCGGTGTTTGCGCGTGGGCGCGTGCCGCGTGGCGCATGGCACGTTCCGCGGCGCGCGCAACAAAAAACCCGCCTCGTCTGGCATCACGAGAACGGGTCCTTGACAACGCCGACTGCCGGACACTTGGTTGTCGCTACCGCGACCGCATCCTCGCATCGGACCAATCAGGCCGTTTCGACCAACGGGCCCAAATGCGAGAGGGCACCTTGGGTGTCCGCCCCAGGTTGCCGAGCCCGGCTTCGCCGGACCGCTCGTAATGCCACGAATACCTTACCATAGACCGAGCCCGAGACCAAGCGCCGGGCCCGCTACTACCCGCTCGCAGCAGGCGCAGGCTCGCGGCAACCGCACCGCCCGAGGCGGCGCGATGCGCCTGGTAGAATGGATCCGAGCATGGATATCCTGAAGGCAGGCGGCAGGCCGGAAGCATCGCCGCCGATGAGCACCGAGGACTACCAGGCACTGGCGGCGTTCCGCTACGCCTTGCGGCAGTTCCTGCAGTTTAGCGAGGACCAGGCGCGACGCGCCGGCGTCTCGCCGCAGCAGTACCTGGCGATGCTCGCCGTTCGCGGCCACCCCGGCGGCGACCGCCTCACCGTCAGCGAGCTCGCCGAGCGGTTGCGGATCCGCCACCACAGCGCCGTCGGGCTGATCGACCGCATGGTCGCGCAGGGGCTGATGGTGCGCCAACCCGGCGTCGGCGACCGGCGGCAGGTGTTCGTCACCCTCACCGAGCGCGGCGCCGAGCTGCTCGAGCCGCTGGCCGCCGCGCACCGCGACCAGCTGCAGCGCATCGGCGGCGACCTGCGCCAGATCCTCGACCGCTGGCGCTAGCCGGCCGGCGCTCGGCGGACACCGGCCGGCGAACGACCGGCCGGCCGGCGGGGCTCAGAGCTTGATCTTCGCCATCAGGCGCTTGATCGCCGTGGCGCTCTGCATGACGTAGAAGTGGGCCGAGACGACGCCGTGCGCCAGCAGCTCCTCGAGCTGGCGCCGCGCCCATTCGACGCCGATGTCGAGCACCTGGTCGGGCCGCGCCGCCAGCACCTCGTCGGAGAGCTCGGCCGGGATCTCGACGTGGAAGTTGCTGGGGATGCTGGACAGCTGCTTCTGCGCGCTGAGCACCTTGAGCCCGGGGATGATCGGCGCGGTGATGCCGGCGGCGCGGCACAGCTCGACGAAGCGGAAATAGTGACGGTTGTCGAAGAACATCTGGGTGACGACATAGTGCGCGCCGGCGTCGAGCTTGGCCTTGACGTGGCGAGCGTCGGTCTGCAGGTTGGGCGCCTCGAAGTGCTTCTCCGGGTAGCCGCCGACGCCGACGCAGAAGTCCGAGGGCTCGGCGTCCAGCAGGTCCTCCTCGAGGTAGCGGCCGCGGTTCATCGCGCCGATCTGCGCCACCAGGTCGCAGGCGTAGCGGTTGGCGCTGCGGCCGTGCTGTAGCGGCTTCTCGTAGCCGCTGTCGTCGCCGCGCACCGCCAGCACGTTGTCGATGCCCAGGTACTTGAGCTCGATCAGGAAGTCCTCGGTCTCCTCGCGCGTGAAGCTCTGGCAGAGGATGTGCGGCACGGCGTCGACCTGATACTTGTTCTGCAGCAGCGCACAGACCCCGAGTGTGCCCGGGCGCTTGCGCTTGACCCGGCGCTGGATGCCCTTCGGCGTCTCCTCGTAGATCACCTCCGCCGCGTGGCTGGTGATGTCGATGAATGGCGGGCGGTACTTGACCAGGTCGTCGATCAACGCCAGCAGCGACTTGACGTTGCCACCGCGCAGCGGCGGGATGATCTCGAAGCTGATCAGGGGGCGCTCGGCACGCGCCAGGTGGTCGATGACTTTCATGGAGCGGGCGGACAGGGCAGGCGGCGACGCCGGGAGCCTACTCCGGGCCGGCGGAGCGGTCAAGGCGCCGGCGGCACGGCGAGGTGGACAAAGGCCGCGCCGGCGGCACACAATGGCGGTGAACCCCCTACTCGCGCCTGCCCCGCACCGCGCTGCGACACGTGTGTCTGCATGGCGCCAAGGAGAACCGCAATGAAGAAAACGACGCCGAAGCAGCTGCACCTCGCCAAGGAGACGCTGCGTGGCCTGGAGGAGAATCGGCTGCACCTGCTGGTGGGCGGGGCGCGGATGAGCGCGGTGAGCTGCGGCGCTTCCTGCGGCTGCGAGACCACCAACTGACCCGTAGGGCGGCGCCCCCCACCCCCGACACCGCCGGCATCCCCGGCCAGGGGCGCGCCGCCCGGCGCTTCATTCCGGGCCATCTCCGACGCTGCCGACGAGGCGGCGAGCGAGCCCGGCCCGAGCGCGCTCTCGGATAGAGTGCGGCCATCATGCCGGTAGATCTCTGGCGCCGGGAGAGCCGGTGGCGGAAGGGCTCGCGGGCGCTGGGCGACGCCGCGGCCACGGTCGCGGCGCTCGCCGGCGCCTTCTGGATCCGCATCCACCTGCCGCTGCCTTTCACCGCCGGCCTGCTGCCCGGCGACCGCCTGCACTTCCTGCAGCGCGACTGGTGGGTGGTGCTGCTGCTGCAATTCGCCAGTCTTTATTTCTTCGGTTTCTACGACCGCCCGCAACCTCGCACCCGGGCCGAGGCCGTGCGGCGGCTGGCCGCGGCCGCCGTTCTGCAAGGAACGGCTCTGGTCGGCTTCGTCTTCTTCAGCTTCCGCAGCTTCCCGCGCTCCGTGCTGCTGCTCTACGTGCTGCTCGACCTGCTGCTGCTGGTCGCCTGGCGCCGGGTGGTGGATCGCGGCGGGCGCCACCGCGAGCGGCGGGTGGCGATCGTCGGCTGCGGGCAGGCGGCGGCGGAGATCGCCCGCACCCTGGGGCAGCACCGCTGGCACGGCCTGACGGTGGCCGGCTTCGTGCCGCAGCCGGGCCAGCAGCTGCCCGCGGACCCCGCCGACCTCGAGCCGGCGCTGGGACCGCGGCTGGGCGACTCCGACAATCTGCCGGCGCTGCTCGCCGACGGCACCATCGACGACATCATCCTGGCCGACGGCGGCGATTCTTGGCAGACCCGGTTGATCGATCAGCTCGCCGGGACGCGGCCCGATCACAGCAACGTGCTGCTGCTCCCCGGACCCTTCGAGAGCCTGATCGGGCGCATGCGCTACCGCTGGGTGCACGACCTGCCGCTGATCGAGGTGATGCGCGAGACCGAATGGCGGATCAACTGGCCGCTCAAGCGGCTGGTGGACCTGGCGGCCGGCTCGCTGCTGCTGCTCGCCACGCTGCCGGCCCTCGCCACCTGCGCGCTGGCGGTGCGCCTGACCTCGCCGGGACCGATCCTCTACCGCCAGGTGCGCATCGGCCGCGCCCGGCGCCCGTTCACGCTGTGGAAGCTGCGCACCATGCGCACCGACGCCGAGGCGGAGTCAGGCGAGGTCCTGGCGCAGCCGGGCGACCCGCGCCTCACCGCCTGCGGCGCCTTCCTGCGCCGCTTCCGGCTCGACGAGATCCCGCAACTGCTCAACGTGCTCCGGGGCACGATGAGCCTGGTGGGACCCCGCCCCGAGCGGCCCGGCTTCGTGCAGAGCTATCTCAAGGCGGTGCCCGGTTATGCCGAGCGCTTCTCGCTGGCTCCCGGCGTCACCGGCCTCGCCCAGGTCAACGGCGAGTACCATTCGAGCCCGCAGAACAAGCTGCGCTACGACCTGGCCTACGCCGCCAACTGGACGCTGTGGCTTGATCTGTCCATCCTGTTGCGAACGATCAAGATCGTGCTCACCTCGCGCGGCGTCTGAGCGGCGTGATCGAGCGGCGTTTAAGTTGACGTAGACATCGGCAAGTTTGCATTCATCTCGCCGCTATGCCGGCCCCGGCGCTGGATTCTGCTGCACAAATCACTATAATGGGGCGCGTAGCGCGCTCACTGGCTCGTCCCGTCCGGCATCCAGCCGGCCGCGCTCACAGCGGAACGAAAGGCGACGATGACCACCCCGAGAGCGACGGGAAACCAGCATTCAATGGCAGGCGCGACGACAAACGCCATCGCAAGCGCGACGACAAACGCGATCGCCGGTGACTCGGGATCGTCCGCGCAGCCAGTGACGTCTCTGGCCGCCGGGGCTCAGGCGGCGCCTGCGGCTCACCCGGCGGCGCCGGCCGCTCCCGCGGTCCAGGCACGCCGCGCCTACGAGCCGCCGCGGATCCTGTTCCGCGAGCCGCTCGAGGCGATGGCCTCGATCTGCTCTCCCCATCCGCCGGCCAAGGCCAACAAGGGCCTCTGCCCGATGGGACCGATCTCTTCCTAGGAAGGCAGGATGGGGAGCAGCGCCCGGCGCGCCGGCTTCCCGGTATCCTCCGCCAGCACCGGCAGCGCGGCCAGCGCCTGCTGCGCCAGCTCCATGCGGCTCTGGGCCGCGGGATAGACCTGCAGGGGATCACCGCTCCAGGAGGCGGCACTGCCGGGGCAGAAGTTGAGCAGCGTGCCGGCCTCGCCGTAGCCGTCCACCATCGTCTTGGCCGCGACGGTGAGCGCGCGCACCTCGGCCAGCCCCGCCGAGCTCGCCCAGATGTCGCGAATCGATCGCTGGTGCAGATTGCCCACCGGCCGCCGCCATTGCACGCAGGGGTAAACGTTGCCATAGGGATCGACGGCGATGCCCGAAGAGCCGGCGCCGCAATGCTTGCCGGCGGCGGCCGGAGCCAGGCCGTCGTCGGCAAGCCGTAGCGCCGCCATCTCGGGCTGGCTCGCGTCCCGCGCCGCCGCCGCACGCTCCGCCAGCAGCTCGAAGAGCCGCCGCACGCCGGCGCGGGACGGGGCGATCGACAACGGCTCGCGGCCGCCGTCGTCGCGCGGCGTCACCTCGGGATCCACCTGCAGCGGCAGCTGCAGGCGATCGGCAAGCGCCATCATCGCCGCGATCTCATGCTCGTTCCAGGCGGTCAGGGTGCTGTTGAGCTTGACCCGCAACCCCAGGCCGCGCAGCTCGCCCAGGTTCGCGAGCAACCGCTCGAAGCTCCCCGGCTCGCGCGTCTGGCGGTCGTGCACTGCGGCGGTCGCGCCATGCAGGCTGATCTCGATCAGGAACGGATCGATCTCGTCGCGGATGCGGCGGGCCATGTTGCCGCGCAAAGCGTGCCCGTTCGATTTGATACGCAGCACGAAACCCAGCTCGCGGGCGCGCGCGCCGAGCCGCAGGAAATCGGGATGGGCCAGCGGCTCGCCGCCGCTGAGCGTCAGGTTGAGCACCTGCAGGTCGCGGAGGTCGGCGAAGAAGTCGCCATACTGCTCGAGGGTCAGGGGCGTGCCGCGCAGGCCGAGGTCGTTGTAGCAGAAGAAGCAGTCGAGGTTGCAGCGATAGGTCAGCTCGACCAGCACCGAAAAGAGGTGGTTGTCGCTCCAGGTCCGGCGCAGCAGCTGCTCGAGGCTCATGGATCGCCTCCGGCTGCCATCTCGAGCAGCTCCTGCTCCATCAGCTCGCCGGCGAAAGCGAGCACGTCGCGCTCGAGCCGCGGACGATCGACGTCGAGCTCGTGCATCAGGGCGTCGATCCAGGCCGCGACCGGCGCGGCGCCGTCGGCGAGCCCCAGGATGCGCGTGCCGAGATAGTTGAGCACCAGCACCTCGCCGGCATTCTGGCGGACCACCACGCCCTCCTCGTCGAGGATGCGATAGCGCACGTCTGCTCGCCGCCGCAACACACTGCCTCCGCCAAGCTGTCTCATTTTCTGGTCAGTATAGACCAGAAGCCGCCTTGCAGAGAGAAGCGCAGGGCGAAGGCGCGCGGCGCCGCGGCCACCGCCAGGTCGAGCAGCACCTCCTCCAGCCGCTCGCGCCGGTGCGGGTCGACGTTGACGAATGGCGCGCAGGCCAGCATGCAGGCGAGCGTCTCGGCGCGCGACAGCGGCACCAGCGCGTCGGCGGTGTCCTGCACCAGGCGCAGCAGGGCGCCGAGCGGCACCGCCGGCCGCACCGCGCGCCGCTCTCCCAGGTCGCCGGTGAACGGCAGCTTGAGCACCGCACAGCCGGCGCCGGCGGTGCCGGCGCCGCCGCCGGCGCACAGCGCGTTGAGGTCGTCGCTCAGCACCTCGGCGCCCTGCGCCTGGCTGAGCCGCGCCACCGTGGTCTTGCCGGCACCCGACCGCCCCAGGAACAGAAAGGCCGCGCCGTCCCTGACCACCCCGGCACTGTGCAGCACCACACCGCCGAGATCGAGCAGCCGATAGGCCACGAGCACGCGCAGGAAATTCTCGAACACGCCGGGGAAACGCTCGCCGCCGTCCTCGTGCGTCCACAAGGCGCCGCCCAGCTCCGGGCGCCAGTCGATCCGCCCCGCCAGCCCGAGGCCCGCCAGGCGGACCGCCGCCGGCGCCCAATCGAAATCCAGCGCGTAGTCCCAGCCGCGGGTGTCGACCGCCAGGAACTCGGCGGCGGCGGCGCGCAGCAGCAGGATCGGGATCGGGAGCGGCCCGGAGCCGGTGGCGGCAGCGGCTGCGCCGGCGGCGCGCAAGGAGCCGGGGAAGGTCGCCCGGAGCGCTGCCTCCTGGGCTGCCGAGAGACCGCTCAGCCGGTACGGGCCACCCGGCAGCTCGAGCGTCAGCTCGCGCTCACCCCAGGCCTCGCCCCGCGGCGCCTCGGGAAAACGCTCGGGATGGCGCAGGAACCTGGCGCCGAAGCTCATCGTTCCAGGCGGCGGCGCGCGGCGCGCCAGCCCAGGCCGAGCAGCGCGAGCAGCGCCCGCGCCCGCTCCAGCGCCGTCGGCGGCACCGCGGCGCGGCCCAACCACCGCTCCCGGCCGGGCGGCGGATCGGGACTGGCACAGCGGTCGCCCCGCGTCACCCAGGCCAGGCGCCCGGCAACCAGACGATAGCCCAGCAGGCGGTGCACCGCGATCCGGCCCTGCGCGGTCTGGAACGCCACCACGTCTCCCGGCCAGTAACGCCGGGCAGGCGTCACCGTCACCCGGTCGCCGTCGCGCAGGCGCGGCGCCATGCAGTCGCCGCGCACGGTCAGCGCCAGCGGCCGCTCGCGTGCCAGCTCGCGCAGCCCGGCGGCGAGCGAGGGCAGGAATCTGAGGGGCTGCGCGGGTTTCTGCGGTGGCGCAAGCTCCTGGCGTGCCGGCAGCGCAAGGGGCGGCGTGGGCGCGGTGAGCGAGGTCATGGCGGCAGGTCCGATCGGCTCCTCGGTGGTGAAGCGGTGGCGCGATCGTACCAGAGTGGCCTAATCCAGGCCGGCCGGGACCGCGGAGCGCAGCCAGGGATCGAGCAGCAAGGCGGTTCGGTAGTTGCGCCGCGCCTCCTCGAGCTGGCCGGCGGCGAGCAGCGCGTCGCCGAGGTGGAGGTAGATCTCGGGATGCGGCTCGAGCGCGGCGGCAATGCGGTAGGCGTCGATGGCGTCCTGTGGCCGCCGCGCCAGCAGGTAGAGCGAGCCGCGCGAGAGCGGCACCTCGACGGCGACCGGATCGGCGGCGCCGGCGCGCCGCAGCGCCGTCAGGCCGAACGGCAACAGCCTCTCGACGGCACCCGGCCCCGACGCCGCGGCAACCATGGAGACCTCCTCCACCTGATGGGTGAGCTGGCTGGCGAGCAGGCGCCCGCGCAGGCGGCCGGTCTGCAAGGCGAGCGCCGCCAGCAGCAGCGCGACCAGCGGCCAGGCCAGCGCTTTGCCCTTCATGCCGCCGCCGCCGCGGCGGCGGGCCGCAGCACCCAGGCCACGAACAGCAGCGCCGGAAACGCCACCAGCGCGACCCGCAGCGGGAAATCGACCAGGCAGAGCACGCTCAGAGCGACCAGCCCGGCCGCCGCGAAGGCGCCGGCGGCGCGCTCCTGCCGTGGCGCCAGGCCGGCGCCCGCAGGAGCCGCCGCTCCCGGAGAAGCCTCCGCGCCCGGCATGGCCACCGCCGGATCACCGGTCACCGCGCCGCTCTTCCCGGACGCACCCGGGCCGGCGGCTGGTGCCCTCCGGCTGGCCGCCACCGGCCGGCGGGCGCGAGCCGCCGGCACCATCACTGCAAGCGCCCACCCCAGGGCGAGCAGGCCCGGGAACCCCAGGTCGGCTGCCACCTCGAGCGGCTCGTCGTGGGCATTGGCGAAATTCTGCTGCTGGCCGGAGTGGAAGGCGACCCCGCGGCCCAGCAGGGCCAGCTTGGCCGGCGCGAACTCGGCACGGTAGGCGCCCTGGCCGACGCCCGCCCAGGGGTGCTCGCCCAGCATCCAGAGCGCCGCCCGCCAGCCGTCGAGCCGGCCGGTGAGCACGGCGTTCCAGTCGCCCTGGCGCGCCTGACTCGCCTTCACCATGGCGCGAGAGCGCAACCCCGGCACGGCGGCGACGACACCCACCGCCACCACGGCGAGCGCCGCCAGCGCCAGCCAGAGGCGCCGCCGGCCGGCGGCGCCGGGGCGCAACGCCAAGGCCCAGAAGACCAGGCTGCCGGCGAGCAGGGCGGCGAGCGCGGCAAAGGTCTGGGTGAGCGCCATGGCGCAGGCACTCAGCGCCAGCGCCGCCGCCGGCCAGGCCAGCCCACCGCGGCGACCGGTGCGGTCTCCCGCGGCGCGATCGGCACCGGTAGCAGCGGCTCCTGGCGCGCCAGAGGCTGCCGCCGCCGCGCCTCCGGACCCACCGCGCGCCAGGCGCCATTGCGCGATCAGGCACGGCAGCACCAGGAAGGCGGCGAGATCGCCGGCGTTGCCGGCGGTGGCGGTGATGCTGTAGCGCGCGCCGCCCAGCGCGGCGGCGACCGGCAGCGGATGCAGGCCCAGGAACTGCGCGATACCGATCGCGGCGAGGGCGACCGCCGGCCAGAGCAGGGCGCCGAGCAGCCGCTCGAGGCGGCCGGCGGGCAGCGCCATGCTCCAGCCGGCCAGGCAGGCGGCGCCGATGCACAGGTCGGCCAGGCCCTCGCGCACGTGCAGCGGGTGGGAGGTCGTGGCCAGGCCCGCGGTGGCGACCAGCACCAGCGGCAGCAGGGCGCGGATCGCCGGCTGCCGCCACAGGTCCTGCCAGCGCACCGTCTCGACCCGCCGCAGCGCCCATGCCAGGGGCAGCAGCGAGGCGATCGCCAGCCATTCGGCGAGCATCAGCTTGGGCAGCCGGAAGGGGTCCTTGGCGGTCGGTGCGAAGTACAGCGGCGTCACCACCACCAGCAGCCAGAGCGGCACCGCCGCCAGCCGCTCGGTCCACGGCCCGCGGGCCACCGCCACGCCGCCGGAGGTGGCGCCGCCGCCGGCGCCGGAGGTGGCGGCGCCGCGCGCACCGCGGACGGCCGCGGCCGGGCCGCCGGACCTGGCTGCGCGGGCAGGATGGCGTCGCTTCACGGCGTGCGGAGTATACAGGCGCGATCGCCGGCGGATCCGCTTGGTCTAGGCCGGCCGGCGGCGGCGCAGGCTCAACGCCCGCAGGCCGTAGCGGCCGAGGCGCGCGACCAGGTCGAGCGGACGGCCCAGCCGGCGGCCGAGGTAGCCGAGACGGCGGCGCGGCGGGCCATAGATGGCGTCCACCTGGGCGTGGCTGAGCCAGATCGTGCCGGCGACGGCGCGGGCCAGGCGCGCCACCTCCGGCGCGTCGCTCGGCTGGCGGCGGAAGAGAGCCAGGCGCAGCGCCCGCTCGTAGTCCGGGTCCAGGCGCCCGGCGAGGGCGTGGCGCAGCAGCACCGCCGCCGGCGCCGGCGACCTCTCCCACGAGGTCAGATCGGCGCCTGCCGCCAGCGCCGCGCAGAGGCGCCGCGCCGCCTCCACCTCGGCCGCCGCGACGTCGCGGGCGATCCACGGCGCGGCGCGGCCCGCCAGCTCCTCGCCGCCGGGGCTGGCGAAGCCCAGATCCACCAGGTCGGCGAGCATCTTGAACAACGAATAGGCATGCGGCGTCCAGCCGTGCTGCGCGATGCCGTGCACCAGCGCGTGCGCGGCCGCCGCCGCCGGCAGCGGCGCCGCGGCGGTGCCACCAAGCGCCGGCAGGGGCCGCAGCAGACCGGCCCGGTCGAGATCCTCGAGGCTCGCCGAGCGCCGGCCGGCAATCCGGACGCCGAGCAGCATGCGGTGCACCTCGACGATCCCCGCGGCGCTTTCCAGAGCGGCGAGCTGATGTTCCTGCGCTGGCATCGGGGAGGCGCGGAAGCCGGCGCCGACCAGTGCCCGCTGCAGCTCCCCGGCACGGCCGGCAGGAACCAGGACGTCGAGGTCGCAGGCGGCGCGGCTCCCCGGCGCCAGCAGGCCGCCGAGCTCCATGGCGGCGAACTTGAGCAGCACCAGCGGCAGGCCGAGCGGCGCCGCGACCCCGGCGACCTGCTCGGCGAGGCCCAGGATGCGGAGGCCGGCGCCGGCGGCGGCGGCCTGCTCGCGCGCGAAGCGCGCCGCCGCCACGGCGCCCAGCTCCGCCGCCAGCCGCGCCCGCCCCTGGCGCGCGGCCACCCGGCCGGCGAGCTCGAAGCGGACGCACAGCGCCAGCGCCTCGGTGGGGTCGGCCGCGGGGGCCGCCGCGCCGGCCGGGCCAAAGGCCCGCAGCAGCATCCAGCGGATCGCCGGCGTCAGCGCCAGCGCCGGCGGGCGGAAGCGGACGGAGCGCCGGGACATGATCTCAGCATAAACCAGGGCAAGGACGGCGCTGCCGGCACGCACCCGATCCCTGCAAGACGGCGCTGCCGCCATGCCGGCCACCGGTGGCCCCCGCGGCTCGCTGCTATCATCGCGACAGATGCCGAACCCCTCAGCGGTCCCTCGGCGCACCCGCCAGGAGTCCGACGCGCCCAGCCGCTTCTCGGCGCCCGCTCCCCCTGAGCGGCGCGCCGGCCGACCGTTCGGGACCGCCGTGCGCGTCGCCGGCGCCGCGCTGGCGCTGGTCCTGGCGGCAGTGCCGGTCACCCGCGAGCGCGCGCTGGTCGCTCGCCAGGCGCGGATGTCCGCCTGGCTGGGCGGCTACGGCCTGCAGACGCCTGCCGAGATGGAGCACGAGCCCGACCCGGGACGGGTGGTCCTGCGCGCGGCGCGCGCCTCGCTCGCCGCCGAGCTCGACCCGTCCCGCCACACCGACCTGCCGCCGGCCGAGGAGGCCCGGCAGCGCGCCAGCGGCGCGGCCCGCCTGGCCGATACCGCCCGGCTCGCCGGCGCCACCCTGGCCGAGCGGCCGGCGGCCTGGGACGCGGCGATGGTGATGGGGGCCGCGACCTACCTCTCCTGGTCCCTGGCCCGCGACGGCCGCCTGTTCACCGCCGCCCCGGCCTGGGAGCGGCCGCTCGAGGCGGCGGTCGAGCTGGCCCCCGGACGCGACGACGCCGCCCGCCTGCTCGTCACCGCCTACCTCGAGGTGTGGCCGGCGCTGTCGCCGGCGCGGCGCGAGCGCGGGCGGCAGCTGCTGGCCGGCGTCTTCGCCGACCCGGCGGCCTTCGGCGGCCTCATCGGCCCCTGGCTGGCGACGGCGGCCAGCCGCGAGGAAGCCTTCGCCGTCATCCCGGCGGCGCCCGAGGCCTGGGCGAAGCTGCAGCAGATCTACGCCCAGGAGGCCGACTGGCCGGGCTTCTGCGCCGCACGCGAGCGCTGGGACCTGGCGCTGCAGGCGAGCCTTACCAGCCGGCTTGCCCAGGCCGAGGAGCAGCGCGCCGCCGCCGGGGCACGCGAGCTGTTCCTCGAGGTCGCCGCCGAGGCGCGGCCCGGGCGGCGCTACCTGGGCCTACTCACCCGCGCCCTGGAGGGCTGCCCGCCCGGCTCGGTGGACCACCGGACCGCGCAGCGGCTCAGCCAGCACCTGGTCTGGAGCCTCGAACGCTGCCGGCTGGATCGCTGCCCGCTGTCGCCGCGGGCCTTGCGCCGCCTGGCCGGCTTCTGCCGCGACCTCGATCCGCTGATCGACGCGATGGCCGCCCTGGTCACCGGCGACCTGCCGCGGGCCGAGGTGCTGGAGCGCACCTACGCCACCATCGAGAGCGACGACTGGGCCGCCTACCGGCTGCTCAAGGCGAAGCACCTGGCCGAGCGCGAGCGCGGGGCGGACGTGGAAGCGGCGCTCGCCGGCATCCCGCGCTCCTGGTCCGACCGCCCCAGCTACTGGCAGGTGCGCGCCCTGGCGGCGCGAGCGGCGGCGGACACCGCCGGCGAGGCCGCGGCCGCACGGGAGCTGGCCAACCTGGCCGCGCGGGCCTGGCCGGCCACGGCGTGGTACTTCCACGGCGGCCTGCCACGGCTCGAGCTGCTTGCTGCCGGCGGCGCTCCCGGCCTCGAGCTCGCCATCGACGCGGCGCCGCCGCGCGGGGCGGCGGCCGAGGTGCGCCTCGACGAGTCGATCCTGGGAACCTTCCCGGTCGCTGCCGGCACCACCCTGTCGCTGCGCGTCCCGGTGGCGCCGGGTCTTCACCTGCTAGAGCTGGAGGCGGTCGCCGGCGGCACCGTGGTCCCGGGCACCGTCCGGCTTGCCGGCCCGGCCGGTGCTCCTGGACCGGACGCCGCCAGGGGCGCCGCCGCCGGCAACGCCGGCGGCGCCGGAGCCAGCGCCGCCGAGGGGAGCGCCGGCCACGCCAGGCGCGCTGCCCAGCCGCGCTGACGCCGCGGCGCCCGCCAGCACCGCCAGGGTCAGGGCGTTGGCCGGCATGGTGAGGCCGAAGTCGATGCACTCGTGCATTCCGACCGCGGCCAGGGCGCCGAGGACGGCGAGCCCGGCCGCACGGTCCTCCGAGCGCCTCCCCCGCCGCACCACCGCGAGCAGGCGCAGGACCAGCGCCACCAGCCCCGCGCCCACCAGCAGCGGTCCGGCCGGCCCGGTGGTCGCCAGCAGCTCGAGCGGGCCGCTGTGGGCATGCCACCAGGTGCCGTCCAGGCTCGCGGGCTGCTCGAGGGTGAAGGCGTCGCGGAAGGTGCCCAGGCCGGTACCGGTGATCGGGAAGCCCTTCCACAACGCCACCGTCGCCGCCCAGCCCTGGCGCCGCGCCCCGACGCTGACGTCGAACGGCAAGGTGGCGAGCATCCGCGCCGGGCCGGCCTGCAGGCCGGTGGCGATCGCCGCCGCGATGCCGGCGGCCGCGGCGGCCGCCCCCAGCATCGCCGGCGCCCAGCGGCGCTGCACCGTCGCCAGCAACACCCCTTGCGCCACCATCCCGGCCAGCGCCGCCGCCAGGCCGCCGCGCGAGGCGGTGAAGGTGAGCCCGGCGAACAGCGTCAGCCAGATCAGCGCCGGCGGCGCCAGCGACAGCACCCGGCGGTCCAGCGCCAGCTCGCTGCGGGCACGCCGTGCCGCCCACCAGCCCCAGGCGAAGACCAGCGCCAGGGCGATCTCGAGATAGGCAGCGAGATGGTTGGGGTTGAAGAAGGTGCCGCGCAGCCGCGAGGCGGCGATCGGCACCTCCACTCCCCAGAGGGTGCGCTCGCCGGCGTTGGCGTTGCGGGCGCCGAAGAACACCTGGAACAGGGCGGCAGCCAGCACCGCGCCGCCCAGCCAGCGGCGCCGGTACCGGCGGCGGCCGGCGGCGGCGCCGGCCAGCAGACAGGCCGCGGCCGCGGCCCAGCTGAGGGCGGCGGCGCGGGTGGCGGCGGCGGCCACGCTCAGCCGCGCCGGGCCGGCGGCGGCGCCCAGCAGCGCCACGGCCTGATCGTGCAGCCGGGCCTGCCCGGGAGAGACCAGCCTGACCAGCGCCTCCGGCCAGGGCAGCGCCTGCAGGCAGCCCAGCAGAGCGACGGCGGCCAGCGCCGCCGCCGGCAGCGCCACCGGCCGCAGGTCGGAGGGGCGGTCGATCGCCGCCATGGCCAGGGCGAGGGCGCAGAAGGCGAGCACCTGCAGGCTGGCCTCGCCCCAGCTGGTGACCCCGCCGAACGGCAGCGGCGCCCAGAGCAGCAGGACCGCCAGCAGCGCGGTCAGCGCCATGCCCGAATGGCGTATCATGGCGCGACCGTTCCCCGGAACCTGGAAGCGACTTCGGGCCTGCTTGGAGAAACCATGCGACTGCTCACCCGAACCCTCAGCGGAGTCCTGCCATTTTTCGTCGCCATGTCAGCGGGGGCTCAATTCACGCAGTATACGACCCCCGGCGGCCCCGAAGGCCGCCCGGTGGACCGCAAGGGCGAGCTCGCGAGGGAGGTGGCCGCCGCCCGGTTGCGGCTGGGGCCGGTGCGCGTCGCCCCCGAGGTTTCGCTCAAGGACGTGCAGTACGTCAAGAACCTGCTGGGCGCGGGAACCGCCGGCGCGGCGCCGTCCGACGTCACCGCCACCGCCAGCGCCGGCTTCCGCGCCTACCTGCCCACCGGCCCCGACGTCACCTGGACCGCCTACGCGCTGCCGGAATACGTCTGGTGGCAGAAGCAGACCGAGCTGCGGCGCCTCGACGGCCTCTACGGCCTGGGGATCGACAGTTTCTGGAACCGCCTGACCCTGCAGGTGAAGGCCGGCAGCGAGGCGCAGCAGCAGATCCTGACCGCCGAGCTGCCGCGGCTCACCAGCGCGCGCACCGACCACGTCAACGGCACCGCCGAGGTGAGCCTGACCGGCGCCGTCTCGGCCTTCGTCACCGGCAGCCTCCTCCGCCAGCGGGCGCTGGGCGATCCGCTGCGGGATCCGGCCGTGGCGCTGCTCGCCGAGCTCGACCGCGACGAGGCGGTGGAGCGGGCGGGGCTGCACTGGCGGCCGGGCAATTGGCTGGTCGGCGTCGCCGCCGAGCACTCGCAGGTCACCTTCGCCGACCGCGTGCCGGGCGCCGTCAACCGCTCGAACGCGGGCACCGCGCCGGTGCTCGAGCTGAGCCGCGAGCACGGCCGGCTGTTCTTCCAGGCCGACGTCGCGCAGCGCTCGCTCAGCGCCATCCAGGGCTCCCAGTTCGTCAAGTTCGACAAGACCACCGGCCATCTCACCGTCTCCTACGAGCTGGCTCGCAACCTGGAGCTGTTCGGCTATCTCAACCGCAACCTGGTCTATTCGGTGGCGCCCGGCTACTCCTACTTCGACGACCTTCGCCACGGGCTCTCCCTGCACATGAAGCTCGGCCACCGCACCTGGGCCAGCGTCTTCGGCGAGACCGGCACCCTCGGCTACACTTCCTTCGCGGCCGGCACGCCCAACCGCCACGACGACCTGACCGCCTACGGCGGCTCGATCGGCTTCCAGGTGCTGCGCGGCGTGGTCTTCGACCTGCAGGGCTCCCACACCCGTTTCGATTCGAACCTCCCCGGCTTCGGCAGGACGCTGAACGTCCTCGGCTTCACGCTCACCCTGGCGGCCGGGCAGCCGCCAGGAGCCGTGGCGCCCTGACGGCAAGGCAGGGGCGAAACGCCGCCCGAGGGGGGAGCGGGGGAGCAGTCAGGAGGTGAAGGTCGTAGACGATGGTACCTGATAATGTCATAGCGCGGGCCAGAATATGATACTCTCCCCGGGTCGGGAGACGGGGGGCCCGGATGAGCGACGGTTCGGCGATCGAGGTCGAGGTCAAGCACTATGCGGGGATCCTGCGCCAGGCGATCCGCGCCGCGGGCTTCTCGGTGAGCGAGGTCGAGCGGCGGCTGGGAGCCGGGCCGAAATCGCTGCGCCGCGTGTTCGGCGGCCAGGTGGACCTCAAGTTCAGGCACGTCGTCGCCGTACTGCGGGTCATCGGCATGTCGCAGGCGCAGTTCTTCGACATCGCCAGCCGCCGCCGCCGCCGGCGCTCGCCGGGTGGCGAGCTGCTGGCGAGCTTCGAGCGCCGGCGGCGCCGCGACCCGCTGCCGGCCGCCGGCCCCGGCGCCATGGTGGAGGATGCGGCGGCCCCGGAGTCCGACGAGGCCTTCGATCGCATGGTGGAGGACGCCGTCGCCCGGGTGATCGAGCGGCGGGCGGGAGAGGGAGTGCCACTGCTCCCGGCGCCGCCAGGCGCCAACCCGGGACCCCCAGGCGCCAACCCCAGACCGCCGGCGGACGAGCCGGAGCTCGCGGCACGACTCGCGGCAGGCGCCATCCCCGGACCGCCGGCGTCCCTTCCTGAAGGAGGCAGCCAGCCAAGATAGCCGGCGGCCCGGCCGGAGCCGCCGGCGCCGGCCCGGCGCCCGGCGATGGGGCGCCCATGGCGCGCCAAGCGCGCATGGCGCCGTCAGGCTGGACCGGAGGCGGCGGATGCTGTACCATTGGCGCGGTAAACACTAGTGTCGTGAAGAAGATAGCCATACGCGCATGGGTCTTGTCGGTGCTCCTCCTGCCAGGAGCGCCGTTGAGCGCTCAGCCGGCGGCCGCCACCGGCTATCGGGTCGGCCCCCGGGATCTGCTCGACATCCGGGTGTTCGAGATGCCCGAGCTCAACGACAAGCGGCGCGTCTCCGAGGACGGCACCATCAGCCTGCCGCCGCTCCCCGACCTGAAGGTGGCGGGCCTCACCGAGACCGAGGTCGCACAGAAGCTCAAGTCCATGCTCGAGGCCAAGTACGCGCAGCGCGCCACGGTTGAGGTGACGGTGCAGGATTTCCGTTCCCGGCCGATCACCGTCATCGGCTCCGTCAAGCAGCCTGGAACGCTCGCGTTCTCCGGACGCTGGACGCTGCTCGAGGCGCTCACCGCCGCCGGCGGCGTCGAGGACAACCACGGCAGCGTGCTCTACGTCCTGCGGCGTGCCGACAGCGGCCTCTCCGACCAGGTGACCATCGCCGTCGACGATCTGCTGATGCGCGCCGATCCGCGGGTCAACATCCCGCTGCAAGCCAACGACCTGATCAACGTGCCGGCCGCGGTCGAGATCACCGTCTACTGCCTGGGCGCGGTGGCCCGGCCGGGCGCGGTGGTGTTCAAGAGCACCGAGCGGATCACGCTGCTCGCCGCCATCGCCCGCGCCGGCGGCCTGACCGACCGCGCCGCCAACAAGCTCCGCGTCAAGCGCGCGGACGCCGCCGCCGGCACCCCGGAGATCGAAGCCGACTACAAACGCATCCTGGCCGGTAAGGACTCGGATCTCGAGCTGCGCCAGGGCGACGTGGTGGTCGTCAAGGAGTCCTTCTTTTGAAAACCAAACTCGCGCAGACCGCGCCGGCCGCCCCGGCCATCCCGGACGAGATCGACCTCCTGCCGCTCGAGGGCGAGTCGGAGTTCAACCTGGCCGAGTACGTCGCCATGGTGCGGCGGCACTGGCTGCTGGTGGCCGCGGCCGCCCTGGTCTGCATGGCGGCCGGGGCCATTCACTACGCCATCACGCCCAAGGCGTTCATGGCGGCGGCGACCATCCAGATCGAGCGCCGCACCCTGGCGCCAGCCCTGAGCAGCCAGGCGCCGTGGCTCGAGAGCTACTTCGACGCCGAGTACTACCCCACCGAGTACCGGCTGCTCGAGAGCCGCGGTCTGGCCGAGCGGGTGGTCAAGCGGCTCGACCTGCAGAACGACCCGGCCTTCAACCCGCACGGCGCCGGCCGCGCCGCCGCCGCCACCGCTCCCGCCGATCTCGCTCACGGCGCCACCGCCGACGACGACCTGGCGGCGCTGGGCGGCCTCGCCGAGCGGCTGCGCTCCGGTCTGGGCATCGAGCCGGTGCGCAACACCCAGCTGGTCGAGATCTCCTATCGGGCTTCCTCGCCGACCTTCGCGGCCCGCGCCGCGAACGGCTTCGCCGACGCCTTCATCGACATGGGCATCGAATACCGCTTCACCAGCGCCGGCAAGACCTCGACCTTCCTCAACTCGCAGATCGAGGCGCTCAAGAAGGAGATCGACGACAAGGAGGCGAAGCTGCAGGCGTTCAGCCGCCGCACCGACATCGTCACCATGGAGCCGAGCGCCAACGTCACCTTGCAGCGGCTGCAGGCGCTCAACACCAGCTACATCGAGGCCAAGAACGCGCGCATCGACAAGGAGTCTAGCTACAAGGGCCTGGCGGCCTCGCCTGCCGAGGCGATCGCCGACAGCCTGCAGCCCGGAGTGCTGGGGAACCTGCGCGCCGACGAGCTCAAGCTCGAGCAGGAGTACGACAGCAAGCTCAAGGTCTACAAGCCGGATTGGCCGGCGATGATGACGCTCAAGGGCGAGATCGAGAAGATCAGGCAGCACATCGCCGCCGCGGTCAAGGAATCCGTCGAGACGGCGCGCAAGAGCGCCTACGCCGCCTACGAGACGGCGCTGCGGCAGGAGCAGTCGCTCGAGTCCGAGATCAACAAGCTCAAGTCGCAGGCCATGGATCAGAACTCCCAGGCCGCCGAGTTCCAGAACCTCGGCGTGGAGATCAAGACCCGCCGCGACCTGCTCGACAAGCTGGAGCGCGAGCACTCGGAAAACGAGGTGCAGGCCAGGTTGCAGGACACCCGCGACTCCAACGTCCATGTCGTCGATCGCGCCCTGGTGCCGGGCGGACCGTTCTATCCGTCGCTGCGCAAGGACGTCTCCTACGGCATGCTGTTCGGCCTGCTGATCGGCGTCGGCTCGGCACTGCTGATCGAGTTCCTGGACCGCACCATCAAGACGCCGGAAGAGGTCGAGCGGCGGATCGGCCTGCCGACGCTGGCCGTGATCCAGGACATCGACGAGGCGGGCAAGGCCTACGGCTACTCCGGGCGCTACGGCGGCTATGGTTACGGCTACGGCTATGGCGCCGAGCCGCCGCCGGTGGCGCGGGTGCGCCTCGGGCGGGGCGAGAAGGCGCCCGCGGGCGCCAGCGGTGCCGACAGCGCTGGCGGCTGGTTGGAACGGAAGCGCTCGGCCGCCAAGGCGCCGAGCCAGATCGAGCTGGTGCCGCACGAGCTGCCGCGCACCCAGATCTCGGAGGCCTATCGCTCGCTGCGCACCGCGCTGCTGCTGTCGAGCGCCCGCGAGCTCAAAGTGGTCGCGGTCACCTCGGCGGCGGCCGGCGAGGGCAAGACGGCGACCGCCACCAACCTGGCGATCGTGCTGTCGCAGCTCGGCCGGCCGGTGCTGATCGTCGACTGCGACCTGCGCAAACCGCGGCTCCACCAGGTGTTCAAGATCTCCAACCAGACCGGCCTGGTGAGCCATCTCGCCGCGACGGCGGACGCCGAAGAGATCGTGCACGCCACCAACATTCCCAATCTCTGGATCACCCCTTCGGGGCCGGTGGCCCCCAACCCCTCGGAGCTGCTCTCCTCCGATCGCATGTACGACTGGCTGCGCGCCGCGCGCACCCGCTTCGAATACATCATCATCGACACGCCGCCGGCGCTGGCGGTCACCGACGCCACCATCGTCGGGGTCATCGCCGACGGGGTGGTGCTGACGCTGCGCAGCGGCAAGGTCACCCGCGAGGACGCGCGGCATTGCCGCGACCGCCTGCGCCAGGCGGACGTCCGCATCCTCGGCGCGGTGCTCAACCGCTATCGCTCGACGCACTCCGGCCTCGGCAGGCGCTACCGCGCCTACGAGAGCTACGTCGCGGTCGAAAAGCCGGCCGCTCCCCAGGAGGGGTCCGCCGCCTGACCCCCGGCTGGGATGATCGACCTGCACTGCCACATCCTGCCGGGGATCGACGACGGCGCGCACAGCCTCGAGCAGGCGGTGGAGATGTGCCGCATGGCGGCAGCGGCCGGGTGCGAGGCGCTGGTGGCCACCCCCCATCAGCGCAAGGCCGACTGGTGGAACTGCGACCGCCAGGCGCTCGCGGCGCTGCGCCGGCGCCTGCAGGAGGCGGTCGGCCCCGCGCCGCGCATCCTGGACGGCGGCGAGATCCGGGTCGATCCCCGGCTGCTGGGGGAGGTCCTGGCTATGCGCGAGGACGACGCGCACGGACCGCTACCGCTCGCCGGCTCGCGCTACCTGCTGCTCGAGTTCGGCAACGAGGCCGGCCTGGAGGAGGCGGCCGACCTGGTGCACGAGCTGTCGGTCGCCGGCTGGCGGCCGGTGCTGGCCCACCCCGAGTTCATCCGCTGGTTGGCCGACCCGGCGGCGGTCGCCCACCTGGTGTCGCTGGGCGCGCTGGCTCAGGTGACTGCGATGAGCCTGACCGGCGACTTCGGCCGCCGCGCCCAGGCCGACGCCAGCCGGCTGGTCGAGGCTGGACTGGCCCATTTCGTGGCCAGCGACTCGCATGACCTGCAGCGGCGGCCGCCCGGCCTGCGGCGGGCCTGGGACGCGATCGCCGCGCGGTGGGGCGAGGAGGCGGCGCGCGAGCTCCTGGTCCGCAATCCCGGCGCGGTGATCGCCGACCAGCCGCTGCGGCCGGCCGGCGCCCTGGCCGCCGCCGAGGAGCCGGTGGCGCCGGCGACGGTGTCCCGGTTCACCCGATGACTGCCGGGAGACCCTCCGGGAGATCCGGCGGCGCCGCGGCAGCCCTGATCGCGGCGGTCGTCGCCACCCTGCTCGGCATCGCCGGCGCCGGCGCCACGCCGGCGGCGCTCGGCGCCGCCGACCCGTTCTATCTCGACCTGCTGCGCGACGGCATCCAGTCCTATGACCGCGCCGACTATGCCGCCGCCGCCAAGCGGCTGCGTCTGGCCTGCTTCGGCATGCTGGACGAGCCGGAAGCGCTCGCCGGCTGCCTGACCCGGCTGGGCCTGGCCCAGGCCGCGGCGGGCGATGCGGACGCATTCCGTGAGACCTTCCGCCGGATCGTCGAGGTGGAGGACCGCTTCGGCGCCTATACCAAGGCCGATCTGCCGCCGGCGGTGCGCGGCGCCTTCGAGCAGCGGGTGCTCGCGGCGGTGCCCGCCGGCACCCTCGAGGCGATCGCCGCCTGGCGGCCGCTGCTCAATCGCAAGCTCGAGTCGCAGATCGCCGGGCTGCCGCCGCGCGAGCGGCGGCGCCAGCTCGAGGAGCGCCTGGGAAAGGAACCGAAGAGCGTGCCGTGGAACGTGCTGCTCGCCGAGCTCGACGTGGAGGAGGGCCAGACCGCGCCTGCCCTCGCCCGCGCCGAGGCCACGGTGGCGCTCGCACCGCAGGACCCGTGGGCGCTCTGCGTGCGCGGCCTGGCGCGGGCGGCGGCCAACCGCTGCCGCGAAGCGCTGACCGACCTCGAGCCCTGCGCCCTGGCCGCGCCGACCCCGCCGATCGCAGCCGGCACGGCGGCGGCCGGCGCACCGCCTGCCGGGAGCTCCAAGAGCCAGGGAGGCTCGGGCAGGCCCGGGAGCCCGGCTGCGGCAGGGAGCGCGAGGGATGGCGCCGGCGACGTGCGCTACGCCGCGGCGCTGCTTGGCTGCCGGGTGGAGTTGGCCCAGTGGCGCCAGGCCGAGGAGCAGGTGAAGGCGCTGCCGTCCGGCTTCCGGCAGGACCGCAAGGTGGCGGCGCTCATCCAGCAGGTGGCGAAGCACCCGAGCGCGCCGGGCACGCCATCTCGGCGGGAATCTGCCGGGAGCGCCGGGAGCGGCGGTCAAGCCGGACTCAGGGCTCCCGTCAACTCCACCAAGCCCTCCGCTCCGGCGAACACCGCCACTGGCTCAGGCACCGCGGGCGCCACGGGCACAACGGGCACAGCGGGCACAACGGGCACAGCGGGCGCGACCGCCCGGCCGGGGTCGCCGTCAGCAGCCGCGGCGGGCGGTAGCGGCACGGGCGCCGCCACCGCACCTTCGCCGACGCCCGGGACCGCCGGCGGCGGCGAGGCGCCAAGAGCGCCGGCCGGCGCCGCGCCCGCGCCGCTCGCCGGGTCCCGGCCCGCCGCACCGATGTCGGCGACGGATCGGGAGGCCATGGCGCGCGCGGAAAAACTCCTCACCGCCACCGCGATCCCCGACCTCAGGGAGGCGCTGCGGCTCAGCCGGCAGCTGGCCGACGCCCATCCCGACTCGAAGGAGGCGCAGTACCTGGCCGGTGAAGCCGCCTACCGCAACTCCCGGTGGACGGAAGCGGCGGCCTACTTTCGCCGCGGCGGACCGCCGGGCGACGACCACCCCGAGCTGCTGTTCTACATGGCGGTCGCGTTCTACGAGGTGGGCGACCAGCCGGGCGCCGTCACGGCCCTCCGCCGGTCGCTGCCCAACTTGCAAAAGACGCCCTTTGTCGAAAGCTACGTCAAGCGCATCCTCGGTCGGTAAGCGGCGGCGTTCAACGGCCGGCGCCGACCGCGTTGCGCAACGTCGCGGCCAGCGGCGTGGTCCGGTGGACGAACATCACGTCGCCCTGGACATAGGTGGGCGGCAGCGGCCAGGCGCCGGCGAAGCGCAGGACGGTGCCGTTGACGGGCACCCGCGCCCAGGTCGAACCATGCGGGTCCGGTCGTTCCCAGAGGGCACAAAAGTAGGCGTCGAACCCGAAGCCGCGCAGCATGGCCACCAGCTCTGCGGGGCTGACCCCGGCAACCGCGAGCGAGTCCGGAGCGACTTCGACGAAAGCCGCTTCGACCGTCCCGGCGGCCAGCGCGCGGGCGGCGCCGCGCATGACGAGAGGTTCCAAACCGTTCACATCCACCTTCATGAAGGCGATGCGTTCGATGCGCCGCTCGGCGATGTAGTCGTCGAGCACGAGATTGGGCGCCGCCTCGCCGTCGCTGCCGATGAACGCGTGGCCCCAGGAGCTGTCCGGCAGGGTCAGCCGGGAGGTGCCGGGACGGTCGGTGACGCAGCAGTGGATGGCGCGGATCCGCTCGTCAGGCCAGAGCCCGGCGCTGCGCTCGAGCAGGGGGACGATGTGCGGGTTCGCCTCGAACAGATGAAAACCGACACCGAGGCCCTGCACCAGCGGCACGACGCCGAAGGTCACCAGCCCGAAGTTGGCCCCGACGTCGAAGAGATCGCCGCCGCGCTGCAGGAAAGCGGCCACCATCGGGTGGAACTCGGGCCAGAAGGAGCGGGAGATATAGCAGGCCCGCGATTCGGCGTCACGGAGGTCCACCCAGGCGCGGGCGCCCTGATTGAAATCCAGGCATTGAACCGGCTGCACCAATCCGGCACGGTAAAGCGCCATGAGCAGCTTTTGCCGCCGCAGACGGCGTGGCAGCGCATCGAGCAGGCGGCGCAGATCTAGCATAGGAAAAGTCTATCGCGCGGCCGCAAGCGATCGCCGGCCCTGGAATCGCGGGTGCGACGGCAGGAGCGCCACCCGCCGGGCCGGGCGCGAGAAATTGGACGGCGCACCGCGTCCTGGGGTAAACTGTAGGCGTTCCCCGTGCGCGCAATTGAGATGACGCAGGGAGGGTCCTTCCCATGAGAATGTGTAGTTGCCGCAGCTTTTCGATCATCGCACTCTGGGCGCTCTGCCTGGCGGCCGCTGGCGTGCCGGCCCTTTGGGCGGCGGCGCCGTCGATCACGGTCCAGCAGGCAGGCTGCTTCAAGGTCGCCGAGAACCAGGTCATCTATGCCTCGACCGTCGGCGAGCCCGGCGGCGCCACGGCGCGGCTGTACTTCCAGTGGACCGACCATCCTTACTTCTACTGGGTGGACTTCGAGCACGACCTGCCTGCGGTCCCCGGCGGCGCCGGCAATCCCGCGGGCTTCACCGGCCCGGTTGGTTCCAGCCGCTACTGGGTGACGCCGCCCAAGCCGGAGAGCCGCAACCACGAGATCGAGTACTACGCCGTGCTGCTCGACGGCGCCGGCCGTGAGATCGCCCGCTCGCCGTCCCTCAAGACGAAGGTGACGTCCGATTGCCAGATCAAGCTGACGCCGCAGCAGTTCGGCGCCGCTCAGAACCTGACCATCGGCGAGACCTCCACCAAGCAGCCGAAGAACCGGGTCAACGGCTTCCTCTGCGACGGCATCGTCACCCGCGTGAACCCCGACAACGTCAAGCGCGCCGACGAGATCTGCCGCACCTGCGTCATCGCCTGGTGGGAGCGCAAGGAGCTGCTGATCCCGGTCTTGGGAGCGGCTGGAGCCACCGGTATCACCTCGGTGATCGTGGACCGGCCGGAACCCTCTCCGTCGCGCCCCTGACGCCCCGGCTCCAAGCTCTCCGGTCCCCCCGATCCTCGGCCCACCCGTCCCGCCGCGGGTGTCGAGCCGCACCTCGCTCTCTGGCGAACGCCTTGTCTCTCGCCCTGACGCCAACCTGATCGGGTGCGGCCGGCCGGACCGGTCGCGCCCTGGGGACCCTCCGATGCCTTCGACCTTGCTGCCATTTCCCGTCCCGCCGGATGCGCCGCACGCCGGACCCATGGATGCTTTGATCGAGCCGCACGGCGGCAGGCTCGTCGACCTGCTGGCCGCGCCGCAGCGGGCGGCCGAGCTCAAGGACGCCTCGCGCGACTGGCCTTCCTGGGACCTGACGCCGCGGCAGACCTGCGACCTCGAGCTGCTGCTCAACGGCAGCTTCTCGCCCCTGACCGGCTTCCTGGGGCAAGCCGATCACGATTCGGTCTGCCGGCGCATGCGGCTGACGGACGGCACCCTGTGGCCGATCCCGATCACCCTGGACGTGCCGCGCCAGCTGGCGAGCACGCTGACCCTGGGCCGCAGCGTCCTCGCCCTGCGCGATCCCGAAGGCGTGATGCTCGCCGCCTGCCACGTCGAGGAGCTGTGGGAGCCGGATCTCCGGGCCGACGCCGTTGCCGTCTACGGCACCACGGACCTCCTGCATCCCGGCGCCGCCTATCTGCTCGAGCGCACCCAGCCGGTGTTCGTGGCCGGCCGTCTCGAAGGGTTGCAGCTGCCGGCGCACTACGACTTCCGGTCACTGCGGCCGACGCCCGCCGAGCTGCGCGCCGAGATCGCCCGCGAGGGTTGGCGGCGGGTGGTGGCTTTCCAGACCCGCAATCCGATGCACCGCGCCCATTGCGAGCTGACGCTGCGCGCCGCGAAGCAGGCGCAGGCCAACCTGCTGATCCATCCCACGGTCGGCATGACCAAGCCGCGCGACCTCGACCACTACACCCGGGTGCGCTGCTACGAGGCCGTCCTGCACCGCTTCCCCCAGCACACCGTGAAGCTGGCGCTGTTGGGTCTCGCCATGCGCATGGGCGGTCCGCGCGAGGCCCTGCTGCACGCCATCATCCGCAAGAACTTCGGCTGCACCCATTTCATCGTCGGCCGCGACCATGCCGGTCCCGGCAAGGACGAGGCGGGCCGGCCCTTCTACGGCCCCTACGAGGCCCAGGAGCTGCTGCGCGCCCACGAGGAAGAGCTGGGAGTGAAGATGGTGCCGTTCCAGCAGCTGGTCTACGTCGAGGACCTGGACACCTATCTGCCGATCGACGAGGTGCCTGCCGGCAAGCGGACGCTCGACATCTCGGGTACCGAGCTGCGGCAGCGTCTGGCCGACGGGCGCGAGATCCCCGCCTGGTTCACCTTCCCGGAGGTGGCCGACGAGCTGCGCCGCACCCATCCGCCGCGGCACCGCCAGGGCTTCACCGTCTTCCTTTCCGGCCTGTCGGGAGCCGGCAAATCCACCATCGCCAACGTGCTGGTGGTCAAGTTCATGGAGCTGGGCGGCCGGCCGGTGACGCTCCTCGACGGCGACATCGTGCGCAAGCATCTGTCCTCCGAGCTCAGCTTCTCGAAGGAGCATCGCGACGTCAACATCCGCCGCATCGGTTTCGTTGCCGCCGAGATCACCAGGAACGGCGGTATCGCGATCTGCGCCCCGATTGCGCCCTACGACGCGGTGCGTAAGGAGGTGCGGGCGCTGATCGAGCCCGGCGGCGGCTTCGTGCTGGTGCACGTCGCGACCTCGCTCGCCATCTGCGAGGAGCGCGATCGCAAGGGCCTCTACGCCAAGGCGCGGGCCGGGCTGATCAAGGAGTTCACCGGCATCTCCGACCCCTACGAGGAGCCCGCCGACGCCGAGCTGACGATCGACGCCGGCGCGCTCTCGCCGGAGCAGGCGGCGCAGGAGATCCTGCTCCATCTGGAACGCCAGGGCTATCTGGGAGCCGCCATGGCGGCGCAGCCGTAGGCCAGCGGCGCGCTGGCGGCGTTTCGACCTCGCGCACAGGCGCAAAGCCGCGCTTGCCCGGTCGTTGCCCCTGCGGTAAGATGTACATCTAGATGGCTAGAAAGGTGACACCAGCGTGAAGCGATACTCGATTGCCGAAGCAAGGGACCAGCTGCCCGGTCTCGTGCGCGCGGTCGAAACCGGAGCTCCCGTCGAGCTGACTCGACGCGGCAAGCCCATCGCGGTGCTGATGGCATTGCCGGAGTTCGAGCGGCTGCGAGAGGGAAGGCGAGGCTTCATGGCGGCGTACCAGGACTTCCTGCGCCGGCATCCGGATTTCACGGCCAATGCGATCGAGCCCGAAGAATGGCTCGAGGGAGTCCGCGATCCCTCCACGGGCAGGGACTTCACCTGGTGAGCTTGCGCTTCCTGCTCGACACCAACGTCGTCTCGGAACCGGTGCGGCCATCGCCAAACCGCCGCCTACTGGGACGCTTGCAACGCCATACAGGGGTTATAGGAATTGGCGCTCCCACCTGGCACGAGTTGAAGTTCGGTTGCGAGCGCCTCCCGAAATCGCGGCGCAGGGAGCAGCTCGAGGGCTATCTAGCCACCGTCGTGCAGGCCGACCTGCCCATCCTTCCTTATGACGAGGCAGCCGCGGCCTGGCACGCACGGGAACGCGTCAGGCTGCTGGCTCTGGGCCGGACGCCCACCTTCGTCGATGGCCAGATCGCCGCGATCGCGAGTGTAAACGACCTGATCCTGGTGACCGCGAACCGATCGGATTTCGCTGCCTTCGAGGATCTGCGACTCGAGGACTGGCTGAGCTGAAGGGCGGCCGGCATCTAATACCCCCACCATCTATGCTCCGGATGCGCCGGCAATATCTACTGCGAGTACAACTTGCTCGGCTTCGATCGGAATGATCACATGCTGTGGACAGACCCATACCTGCAGCGCCCTAAATACCTGGCAGTCATGTATTAGTAACTGCTTTTCTCAGGAAAACCACTGCATCTCCACTTGCCTCACGTTCACCTGCATCGCGCAGTGCGAACAGTTCAGCAATTTCTGCAGAGCCGACTGCGGCAATGAGCCCCAGACGAACTTCACCTGCTGAGGCGCCACGACTGGCCCCCAGGCTGGCGACAGTCGGTCGGTTGCCGTAGACCGGCGCCGCCATGATCGGCGGCGGTAGGTATCCGGAGCTGAAGAACCACAGGTAGCCGGTGTCGGTGGTCAGGGGACACCACCGTTCGGCGGCCGTAGTTGCGCGAACGGCCGTTCTTCTGGGAGAATCGGGCCGCCACCACTGCCGGAGGTCGAGGTCGCCGCACGGACGTGCCCATCCTGAAGTCCGCAGTAGCTTTATTTCCGCCAGATCTGTTCGATTTGCCGGACCGGGGAGCCTGCGGCTGCGGCTGCCCGTCCCCCGGGGGGTCGCCTACCTGAGCAGCCGTCACGAAAAACGAAGCCACCCGGCTCCGATGCAGGCAAAACCATCTCGACGCGACCTGATGTTCGTCTCCGCCGGGCTCGAGCTCGACGGCGGCGGCCGGGCGCTGGCCGGCAGGCTACTGGCCGCCGGCAGCGCCGCCTTCGCCAAAGAGCACGGCATCGACTGGCGCCTCTTCTCGCTGGGCGGGCTGGACGGCTTCACCGGGCACGCCGCCGGCGCGGTGGCGCAGGGCTTCTCCGGCCGTCAGGGCGCGCTCGCCATCGCCGTCTGGCGCCGGCAGATCGCCCACCGGCGGGTGGCTTGCGTCTACGACCTGCTGGGACCGGCGCGGGTGCAGGCCTGGCTGCCGGCGCCGCTGCGCGCTCCGTACCTGGTGGCCATCTATGGCATCGAGGTCTGGCGGCGCCTGTCGGGCCTCCGCGCCCGCGCCCTGCGGCGCGCCACCATCCGGCTGGCCACCTCCAACCATACGCTCGCCGCGGCGCGGGCGGCGAACGCCGACTTCGGGCCGGTGGAGGTGCTGCCGCTGTGCCTCGAAGAACGGCAACCGGCCGGCGCGGTCGACGCGGCGCTCCTGGACCGCGCCGGACAAGGCTACCTGCTGATCGTCGGGCGCATGGCAGCAACCGAACGCTACAAGGGACATGACCAACTCCTGCAGGCGCTGCCCCGGCTGACCGCCGCGATGCGCGCCGCCGGCCCGCCAACCGCTGGCGGCTCCAGGTCGCTGCCGTCAGCCGACCAGGCGGCCCTGCCCCACCCGCCGGCGCCTGGCGGCCCGCCGCGCCTGGTCGTCGCCGGCGACGGCGGCGACCGCCCCCGCCTGGAGGCGCTGGCGGCGGCGCTGGGGGTCTCCGGCCAGGTGCTGTTCACCGGCTTCGTCAGCGAGGCCACCCTGGCCGAGCTCTATGCCCGCGCCGCGGCATTCGCCATGCCCAGCCGCGGCGAAGGCTTCGGACTGGTCTATCTCGAAGCAATGCGGGCGGGCAAGCCATGCGTCGCGGCGCGCGCCGGCGCCGCCGCGGAGATCGTCGTGGACGGGGAAACCGGGCTGCTGGTGGACCCGCTCGACGTCGAAGAGATCGCCGCCGCCCTGGGCCGCCTGCTCGCCTTTCCGGCAGCGGCCCGCGCCATGGGCGAAGCCGGACGCCGGCGGCTCGAGCAACGGTTCACGCCGGAACGGTTCCGCGCCCGCCTCTGGCCCTTGCTGGACCGGCTGACCGGCGACCCGGCAGCCCATCGAGCCACGGACGCAGCAGCCCTCGACCACCAGGACGCGGCTGCCGCGGACCCGCGAACCGGCGGCGGCGCGGCGAACTGAGCGCGGCGATCCCATGTGCGGCATCAACGGCATCTTCAGCTTCGGCGCGGCGGCGCCCGCCATCGACCGCGAGGAGCTGCTGCGGACGCGTGAGGCGATGACCGCACGCGGCCCCGACGCCGCGGGAGCCTGGGTGTCCGCGGACGGCCGCGCCGGGCTCGCCGCCCGGCGCCTCGCCATCCTCGACCTCTCCCCCGCCGGCGCCCAGCCGATGGCCGGCGACGCGGGGCGGGTCCAGATCGTGATCAATGGCGAGATCTACAACTTCCGCCAGCTCCGGGCGGAGCTCGCCGCGGACGGCTGGCAGGGCCGCGGCAGCGGCGACACCGAGGTGGTGCTCGCCCTCTACCTGCGCCATGGCGAAGCCATGCTGGCGCGCCTGCGCGGCATGTTCGCGCTGGCCATCTGGGACGAGCGGCCGGAGCGCCCGCGGCGGCTGCTGCTGGCCCGCGACGAGATGGGTATCAAGCCGCTCTACTACTCCCTGGCGCCTCGGGGAGCCGGCTGGTCGCCGGCATCCCCCGGCGGCCAGCTGCGCTTCGCCTCGCAGGTCAAGGCGCTCGAGGCGGGAGGCGCGGTGTCGCGCCAGGTCGATCCGGCCGGCCTCGCCGGCTTCCTGCTGTGGGGCTCGGTGCCGGAGCCCTGGACGATCCGTAGCGCCGTCCGCGCCCTGCCGGCCGGACACCTGATGATCGCCGAGGAGGGCCGCGCCGGCGAGCCCCGCCCCTTCCGCGGCCTCGCCGCCGACCCGCGGGAGAACCCGCTGGACGGCGCCGGGACGGCGGCGCCTGCCGCGCCGCCGCTCACCGCCGCGGCGGCGATCGAGCAGTCGATCGCCGCCCACCTGGTCTCCGACGTGCCGGTCGCGGTCTTCCTCTCGGCAGGGCTCGACTCGAGCCTGATCGCGGCGCTCGCCCGGCGCCACCTGGCCGAGCCGCCCGCAACCTTCACGCTCGCCTTCGACGTGCTCGCCGGCACCGCAAGCGACGAGGCGCCGCTCGCCGCGGCGGTGGCGCGCCGCCTCGGCTGCCGCCACCTCGAGCGGCGGCTCGGACGCGAGGATTTCGCCCGCCTCTGGCCGGCGGCGCTGGCCGCCATGGACCAACCCTCGATCGACGGCTTCAACACCTTTGCCGTCAGCCGGGCGGCGCACGAGGCAGGGCTGAAGGTGGTGCTCTCCGGCCTCGGCGGCGACGAGCTGTTCGGCAGCTACCCGTCCTTCGCCGACGTGCCCCGCGGCGTCCGCGCGGCGCGCTGGGGCCGGCGCCTGCCGGGCCTCGCCGCCGCCTGGCCCGCTCTCGCCGCCCGCCTGGCACCCGGCCGCCCCAAGCTCGCCGGGTTGCTGCGCCACGGCGCGACCCTCCCCGGCAGCTACTTCCTGCGCCGCGCGCTGTTCCTGCCCGAGGAGCTGCCGGCGCTGATGGGCGCCGAGGCCGCCGCCGCCGGCCTCAGCGCCTACGACCCGATCGCCGATGCCGCCAGGCCGCCACTCGGCGGTGTCGGCGGTGTCGGCGGCATTGCCGGCGCCACCGCCAACGGCAGCCGGCCCACCGCCACCGCCTGGCTCGCCGTCCAGCAGATGGAGTCTGCTCAATACATGCGCAACCAGCTGCTCCGCGACTCCGATTGGGCCTCGATGGCCTCGTCGGTCGAGCTGCGGGTGCCGCTGGTGGACGCCTGCCTGCGCCGCCAGCTGGCGGCCGCCGGCTTCTTCGGACCCGACCGCCCCGGCAAGGCGGCGCTGGTGCGGCGCCTCGCCCCGGAGCTGCCCGACGCCCTCTGGCGCCGGCCCAAGAGCGGTTTCTATATCCCGGTCCTCGAATGGCTGCGCCCGGGCGAGCTGGGCGCCGCCGGCCACAACCTCGGCGGCCGCTCCCGCGCCCTGGCACCGCTGGTCCTGGCCGGGCTCGGCATCGCGCTGCCCGGGGCGCCGGCACCGGCCGCCGCGGCAGCGCCGGCGCCGCCCGCTCCCTGAAGCGCTGCCATGGAGCCACTGCCCGAGATCGCCCCGATCCCCGCCGACGCCGCAGCCGACGCCGCAGCAGCTGACGCCGCAGCAGCCGGCGCCGCAGCAGCTGACGCCGCAGCAGCCGACGCCGCCGAGATGGTCGCGACGCAGCCGGCGGCGGCGCTCGGCGCGAACCTGGCGGCGGCGCTCGGCGTGGACCCGGCGCCGCCGCTGGCGCCGCCGCCGGCGCCGGCCCTGCGACGCGCGCTGCGGACCTGGGCCGGTATCCTCTCGGCCTACTTCACGGCCCAGACGCTCACCCAGGTCACCGGCCTGGCGGCCGGCCTGCTGCTGGTCCGCTTCATGCCGGTCCAGCAGTTCGCCCTCTACACTCTGGCCAACTCCATCGTCACCTTCTTCACTTTCGCCTCGGACCTGGGCAGCACCAGCTCGCTGCTCTATTTCTTCCAGCGCGCCGGCAAGACCGGCGAGGACTTCCAGCCCTATCTCCACGCCGTGCTGTCGCTGCGGCGCGGCGCGTTCCTGATCGGCGGCGCCGGCATCCTGCTCGCCTTCCCGCGTTCGGCGGCCGCCAAGGGCTTCGCGCTCGGGGACGTCGCCGCCGTCACCGCGGCGCTGCTGCTGTGCGTCTGGTTCCAGATCGCCGCCGCCGTGCGACTCCTGGCACTGCGTCTGGCCGGCAGCCTGGTCCGTTCCTATCGCGCGGAGGTCGCCGGCGGCACCGTCCGCCTGGTCGTGGCGCTGGTGATGGTGGCGGCCTCGCTGCTGCGCGCCTGGCTCGGCATGCTCGGCGCCGCGCTCGGCGCGGCCGCCACCGCGACCCTGGCCGGCCTGGCCCCCGCCGCGCGGCGGCCTGCCGCCGCCCCGCCGCTCGCCACCGCCGCCGGCCCGGCGACTCTGCCGGACCTCGGCCCCTACCGCCGCCAGGTCCTGCGCTACCTGCTGCCGAGCCTGCCGAGCGCCCTTTACTTCTCGGTCCAGGGACCGCTGATCGTCTGGCTCGCCGCCACCTTCGGCGCCGCCCGCAACATCGCCGAAGTCGGCGCCCTGGGGCGCCTGGGCCTGATCGTGGGCATGGTCTCCGGGCTCACCGGCGTGGTGCTGCTGCCGCGCCTGGCGCGCATCGTCGACGATCGGCTGTACTGGCGGCGGTACCTGCAGTACGGCGGACTGCTGCTGGCCTTTGCGCTCGCCCTGCTGGCGCTCGCGATGGCGATGCCTGGCACCCTGCTGCTCATCCTCGGCAAGCAGTACGCCGGCCTGCACCGCGAGCTGGTGCTGGTGATCGCCGGCGCCGGCCTGACGCTGCTCGGCGCCTATGTGATCGGCGTCAACTTCGCACGCTCCTGGAACCGCTGGGAAGCCCTGGCGCTGCTGCTGCTGATCATGGCGCAGGCCGGCTTCGTGGCGGCGTTGCCGCTCGGGACGACCGCGGGAGTGCTGCGCTTCAACCTGCTCTCGGCCGCCACCGGCCTCGGGCTGCAGCTGGCCATCACCGCCGTCGGGATCCGCCGGCCGCATTGGGTGCAATGGATGCGATGAACGATCCGCTGCGCGTCTGCTACGTGACTCCGACCTACTTCGCGCCGGAGTCGTATGTCGGCGGCGGCGAACGCTTCGCCGAGGAGCTGGCCCGCGCCATGGCCCGCCGCGCCGCGGTGAAGCTGGTGAGCTTCGGCCGCCGGGCGCGGCGCGAGCGGCTCGGCCCGACCCTGGAACGCGTCATCCTGGCCAGCTGGTCGCGCCACAAGATGGTGCCGTTCTCCCCCTGGCTGCGGCGCGAGCTGCGAGGCGCCGACGTGGTGCACTGCCACCAGTACTTCGTGCTGCCGACGTTCCTCGCCAGCTGTTTCGGCCACCGCCAGGGCAGCCGGGTGTTCGTGTCCGATCTGGGGGGAGGCGCCATGACCCCGGGCTTCCACATCGATCAATCGCGCTGGATCACCGCTCATCTGCCGATCTCCGAGTATGCCGCCCGCGAGCTGCCGGGGCGCCCGCGGCCACATCGCGTGATCTACTGTGGCGTCGATCCGGACCTTTACCCGGCGCGGGCGACGGCGGCGCACGACGGCGCGGCGGTCTTCCTGGGCCGCATCCTGCCGCACAAGGGCATTCACCACCTGATCGCCGGCCTGCCGCCGGGGATGGTCCTGCACGTCGTCGGCCCGGCGCTGGACCAGCCCTACCTCGATCACCTGCGGCAGCTCGCCGCGGGCAGGGACGTGCGCTTTCACCACGAGCTGACCGACGCCGAGGTGATCGCCATCCTGCAGCGGTCGATGGCGCTCGTCCACCCGACGCCGGTGGACGCCGCCGGCAGCGCCGGCGCCAACGAGCTGTTCGGCATCGCGCCGCTCGAGGCGATGGCCTGCGGCTGCCCGGTGATCGCCTCGCGGGCGGCCTCGCTGCCGGAGATCGTGGAACACGAGCGCACCGGCCTGCTGGTGCCGCCCAACGACCCCGCCGCGATCGGCGCCGCCCTCGCCAGGATGGCCGCCGAGCCGGCCCTCTGGGCGCGACTCTCGGCGGCCGCGCGGCGCCGCGTAGAGGAGAGGTTCACCTGGGACCACGTCGCCGAGCGCTGTTTCGCCGCCTACACGACGGTCGACGCGGAGCACGGCCCGTGAGATCCTGGCTCAACTTCGCGCTGGCCCAGGCGCCAGGAATCTATGCCCGGCTCACCCGCTGCCGGCGCCAGGTGAATTGCGAGAAGCTCGCCTTCCTGACTCTCGTCCGCCGTGGCGACGTCGTCTTCGACGTCGGCGCCAACCACGGGTATTACACTGTTTTGTTCTCGCACCTGGCCGGGAGAAGCGGCCGGGTCCATGCCTTCGAGCCGGTACCGCCGACCTTCGAGCTGCTGGCAGCCAACGTGAAACGCGAATGCCGCTTCGACAACGTCGTGCTCAACCAATGCGCCCTGGCCGCGGCGGACGGCGAGCTGCCGCTCTTCGTGCCGCAGCCGGACCATGCCCAGGCCTCGATCGCCCGGCAGAGCGCCTGGCCGGCGTCGCAGGAGGTCCGCACCTACACCTGCCGGGCCACGACCATCGACGGCTACCTCGGCGCCCGCGGCGAGCCGCCGCCGGCGTTCGTCAAGTGCGACGTCGAAGGCGCCGAGCTGCGCGTCCTCGCCGGGGCAGCCGAAACCCTGCGCCGGCGGCCGCCGCTGCTCCACCTCGAGGTCAACGCCGACTGGACGCGGACCCTGGGTTACGAGCCGCACGAGCTGGTGCGATTCCTGGCCGGCTTCGGCTATTCGCGCTTCCTGCTGGTCGACGAGCGGATCCGCGTCCTCGACGACCCGCGGCGTGACCTCTCGCTGCTGCAGGGCACGGCGAATCTGATCTGTGCCGTCCCGGCGGCGCACGACGCACGACTGCGCCGCCTGCTCGGGGGCGCCGCGCCATGACGGTGGTGCAGATCGTGCCGCACCTGCCGTCCGCCGGAGAGGGCGTCGGCGGCTATGCGGCGGCGCTCGGGCGGATGCTCGCGGCGGGCGGCATGGGATCATGCTTGCTGGCCGGCAACCACCGCCGCCGCCCGGCAGCGCTGGCGCAGCAGCTGTCGGCAACCGGCGCCGCGGTGGTTCTCCTGCACTACGTGAACTACGGCTATGCGACCCGGGGTTGTCCGTCCTGGCTGGTCCGCGGCGTCGCCCGCTGGCGCGCCGGCGGGCCCGGCAGGCGGTTGGTGACGTACTTCCATGAGGTCTACGCCGGCGGACCGCCGTGGCGCAGCTCGTTCTGGACGTCTCCCGTCCAGCGCCGCCTCGCCGCGCGCCTGCTGCGGGCGAGCGACGGCGCCGCCACCAGCCTCGCGCTCTACGGCCGCATGCTGGAGCGCTGGCGGCCGAGGGCGGCGGTCGAGGTGACGCCGGTGTTCTCGACGGTGGGCGACCCGGCCGCGGTGACGCCACCAGGCGAGCGGCAGCCGCGCACGATGCTGGTCTTCGGCGGTGCCGGCAACCGCCGGCGTGCCTACGGCGAGCTGCAGGAAGCGCTGATCGCGGCCTGCCGCGGCCTGGACGTCGCCGAGATCGTCGATCTCGGCCCGAGCCTGGCGGCCGCATTGCCGGCGCGCCTCGGCGGCCTGCCGGTGCGAGCGCTCGGCGCGCTGCCGGAAGCCGAGGCCAGCGCCGTCCTGATGCGCTCCTATGCGGGCTTCCTCGGTTATCCGCCAGCCATGCTGCCGAAGTCCACGGTCTTCGCCGCCTACTGCGCCCACGGGCTGGTTCCCGTCTGCGCCCGGCCGCGGCGCTGGCACGGCCCCGCGGCGGCGCCTCCGCCATGCTGGGAGCCCGGACGCGAGCCCGCGCCGGCCGACCCCGCGGGACTCGCCGCGCGGGCGCGAGCGTGGTACGGCGATCACGATCTCGCGCACCAGGCCGTGCGCTTCCACGCGCTGCTCGCCGGCCCGCCCACCGTATGAGGATCCTGATCTACTCGCCCGCATTCCTGCCGAACATCGGCGGGCTCGAGATCGGTCAGGCCCTGCTGGCGGACCGCCTGACGGCCCGCGGGCACCAGGTCACGGTGGTGACGCGCATCCCGGCGGCCACGGACGCTGCGGGCGCGGCTGCCTGCCAGCTGCCGTTCTCGGTCCTGCGGCGGCCGGGGCCCTTCGCACTGCTGCGCGCGGTGCGCTCCTGCGACGTCTTCTTCCAGGCCAACGTCAGCCTGCGTGGGCTCTGGCCGCTGCTGCTGGTGCGCCGGCCGTGGGCGGTCTCTCACCATAGCTGGTACTGCCGCAGCGACGGGCACGTCGCCTGGCAGGATCGCCTCAAGCGCAGCCTGCTGCGCTTCGCCGCGGTCTCGATCTCGGTGAGCCGGGCGATGGCGGCAGATCTCGCGACCCCCTCGCTGGTGATCCCGAATGCCTACCGCGACCATCTCTTTCGCCTACTGCCGGAGGTGGAGCGCACGCTCGACCTCATCTTCCTCGGCCGGCTGGTCTCGGACAAGGGCGTGGACCTGCTGATCGCGGCGCTGGGGCAGCTCGCCGCCGGCGGTATCCGGCCGCACCTCACGCTGGTGGGCGACGGCCCCGAGCTGCCGCGGCTGCGCGCCCAGGCGGCGAGCCTGGGCGTGGCCGATCAGGTCGAGTTCCTCGGCACGCGCCGGGACGGCGACCTGGTACCGCTGCTCAACCGCCACCGCATCCTGGTCGTGCCGTCACGCTACAACGAACCGTTCGGCGTTGCCGCCCTCGAGGGGATCGCCTGCGGCTGCGTGGTGGTGGGCTCGGCCGGGGGCGGCCTGCCCGAGGCGATCGGGCCCTGTGGCCGCATCTTCCCCAACGGCAGCGTCGCGGAGCTGGCGGCGGTCCTCGCCGACCTCCTGCTCCATCCCGAGCGGCAGGCCGCGCTGCGCGCCGGAGCGGCGGAACATCTCGCCCGGCACGGCAGCGAGCGCATCGCCGGGCTCTATCAGGAAGCGCTGATGGGAGCCCTCGGCTAGATGGACCTGCGGATCGTCCTGGTGTTCGCCGGCGCCGGCGCCTTCCTCTGGGCGATGGTGAACTGGCGCCTCGCGGTGCAGGTGGTGATGGTCCTGCTGGTGATGGAAGGAGCGATTCGCAAATGGGTGTTCCCGGGCGCCCAGGACCTGGTCTACCTGGCCAAGGACGTCCTCCTGGTCGGCGTCTACCTGGGTTTCATGCGCGAGCGGGAGAGGTCGCGGCTGCGGCCGCCGCCGCTCCCCACCCTGTACTTTGCCCTGGCTGCCGGCGCCCTGGTCGGCGTGCTCGAGATCTTCAACCCGCAGCTGCCCAACCTGCTGGTCGGCATCTTCGGCTTCAAGGCCTACTTCCTCTACGTGCCCATGCTCTTCGTGCTGCCGGCGGCGTTTCTCACCGACCGCGACCTGATCCTCTTCCTGCGGCGCTACATCCTGCTGTCGATCCCGGTCGGGCTGCTCGCCGTGGCGCAGTTCTTCAGCCCCTCCTCGAGCCTGCTCAACACCTACGCCCGGTCGGACGAGGCCGCCGGCGCCTACGCCAACGGCAGCGGTTACGTTTCCACCTTCGGCTCGTCGGAGTACGTGCGGGTCACCGCCACCTTCTCCTACATCACCGGCTACGGCTCCTACCTGGTCGCCATCACCATCCTCGTGCTGGCCTATCTGGCGGCGACGCGCTGGCGCCTGCGCCACAGCCTGGCCGCCCATGTCGCGCTCGGCATGGCGGCGCTCGGCATGCTGATGACCGGCTCGCGCGGACCGGTGCTGATGCTGGCCCTGCTGTTTCCGATCTACTGGTGGCTGGCGGTGATCCGCGGCGGCGACGGCGGCGCGACCTTCGGACGGCTGCTGCTCGGCGGCGCCATGCTCGCCGTCCTGCTGATCTCGGTGGGCTCCGACGCGCTCGGCGCCTTCGTCGGCAGGGCATCCAGCACCGCCGACATCGGAGGGCGGCTGATCGCGCCGTTCACCTCGCCGTTCGAGCTGCTGCCCGATGCCGGGCCGGCGGGCTTCGGCATCGGCGCCACCCACCAGACCGCCACCGCCTTCACCAAGGGGTCCGTCCCCTACTACTGGCTCCATGGTCTCGGCACCGAGTCGGAGAGCGGCCGGGTGATGCTCGAGCTCGGGCCGGTCGGCTTCCTGCTCGTCTACTTCGTCCGCATCTACCTGATCGGCTTCGCGCTGCGCCAGGTCTTCGTGCTGCGGACCCCCTTCCACCGCTCCCTGGCCACCGCCTGCCTGCTTTTCTTCCTCGCCCAGCTGCTGGGCAGCGTCGTCTTCGACGTCACCTCCGATCTCTTCTACTGGTTCTTCGGCGGCCTCCTGCTGGCGACCATGCGGCTCGATCGGGTGGCGGTGCTGGCCGCCGCCCGCGGCGCGGCCGCATCCGTCAGGCCGCTCGCGCCGCGGCCCGCGCCGCTGCCGGCGGGAGCGGCAACGGCCGGGCAGCCAGGGCTGCGCCGCGCCGGCGGTGTCGGCGGCGGCGCCGGTGCCGCCGGCCGGAGCCCGCGCCAATGAGAGTGCTCGTCACCCACCCCGGGCGGCAGCATTCGCACCAGGCGGCGCTGGCTCTCGAACAGGCGGGAATGCTGGCCGGTTACTGGTCCGGCGTGCCGGCGCTGGCAGCGCAGGCGCGGCACCTGCCGGCCTGGGCGCGGCGGCGGTTCGACCGCTATGCGCCGGTGCCGCTCGACCCGCGGCGGGCGCGCTGGTTTCCGGCGACGCCGGCGCTGCGACGGCTGGGCGACGCGCTGCTGCCGCCCGCCGGCGCCGCGCGCCTCGACCTGCTCGCCTGCCGGCTGTTCGACCGCTGGGCGGCGGCAGGCCTGGCGCGCGCCGCCGCCACCACCGCCGCCACCACCGCCAACATCGACGCCGTCATCGCCTGCGAGATCTCGGCGCTGGCAACGTTCCGGGCCGCCCGCCGGCTGGGCATCGCCACCATCCTCGACGCCCCGTCCCTGCACCACGCCACCCAGGACCGGCTGCACGGCACCACCGATCCGCCGGACCTGCATCGCCGCATCACCCGCATCAAGGACCGCGAGATCGCGCTCGCCGACCAGGTGCTGACCGTATCGGACCTGGCCCGCGACACCTACCTCGCGGCCGGCGTGCCGGCCGGCCAGGTCCACGCCGTGATGCTCGGCGCCGATCTCGAGCTGTTCACACCGCGCCCCGCCGCCGGCGCGCCCGCGGGCCGCGGCGGCGACAGCGACAGCGACGACGCCTTTCGCTTCCTGTTCTGCGGCGCGACCATCCGCCGCAAGGGCTTCGACCTGCTGCTGGCGGCCTTCGACCGCGTGGCTGGCGCGGCGCCCGCGGCGAGGCTGCGGGTGGTCGGCCCGCGCGGCGACGCCGCCGGCGCGCTCGCCGGCCGCGGCGACGAGCGGATCGCGGTGACCGGCGCGGTAAGCCAGCCGGCGCTGGCCGAGGAGCTGCGGCGCGCCGACTGCCTGGTGCTGCCGTCGCGCAACGATTCCTATGGCATGGTGATCGCCGAGGCTCTCGCCTGCGGCCTGCCGGTGCTGGTCTCGGACATGGTCGGCGCCAAGGCGCTGGTGACACCCGGGAGCAACGGCTGGATCGTCCCGGCCGGCGACGCCGCCGCGCTCGCCGAGCGGATGGTCTGGTGCGTCCGCAACCGTGAGGCGGTGCGCGGCATGCGCGAGCAGTGCCGGCGGTCGGCGGCGGCGGCGACCTGGCCGGCCTACCATCGCCGCCTCGCCGAGCTGCTGCGCACGCTGGTGCCGGAAAGGGCGCCGGAGGCGGCGTGAAGCTGCTGCACGTCGTGCCCACCTACGTGCCGGCCTGGCGTCACGGCGGCCCGGTCGCCGCCGTCCACGGCCTCTGCAAGGCGCTCGCGGCGCGCGGTCACCAGGTGACGGTGGTCACCACCGACGTCCACGGCGCGGGCACCCTCGACGTGCCGCGCGCCGTGCCGGTGGCGCTCGACGGCGTCACCGTCTGGTACTTCCCGGTGGCGGCGCCGCGCCGCCTCTACCGGTCGCCGGCCATGGCGGACGCGCTAGCCGGCCGCATCCAGGCACCGGCGGCGCTAGCCGGCCGCGATCCGGCACCGGCGGCGCTAGCCGGCCGCGGCCTGACGCCGGCCGCGATGCCCGCGGTGGCGGCCTTCGACCTCGTCCATTTGCATTCCGTCTTCCTCTGGCCGACCGCGGCAGCGGCCCGCGCCGCCGAGCGCGCCGGCATCCCCTACCTGCTGGCGCCGCGCGGGATGCTGGTGGCGGATCTGCTGCGGCGGCGGGGCCGGCTGCGCAAGCGGTTGTGGATCCGGCTGGTCGAGCGCCGCACGCTGGCGCACGCCGCCGCCCTGCACGCCACCAGCGACCTCGAAGCGGCGGAGGCCGCCCGCCTCGGCCTGCCGCTGCCGCCCGTCTTCGTGGTGCCGAACGGCGTCGAGGCCGAGCCCTGGGACCCGGCCCGCGAGCCGGAGCTCGCCCCGGCGGTGCGCGCGGCGCTGGCACGGCGGCCGCTGCTGCTGTTCCTGGGCCGGGTGTCGTGGAAGAAGGGGCTCGACCGGCTGATCGCGGCGCTGGCCGAGGTCCCCGGCGCCACCCTGGCCATCGCCGGCGGCGACGACGAGGCCTACGGTCCGCGTCTCGAGCGGTTGGCGGCCGCGGCCGGCGTCGCCGGCCGCGTCGTCTTCCTGGGCTCGGTTCACGGCCTCGACAAGGCCGCCCTGCTCCACGGCGCCGACGCTCTCGTCCTGCCCTCCTACTCGGAGAACTTCGGCAACGTCGTGCTCGAGGCCATGGCAGCCGGGCTGGCGGTCGTCGTCACGCCGGAGGTGGGGCTCGCGGCGGTGGTGCGGGAACATGGCGCCGGCACGGTGACCGCCGGCGACCCGCCGCTCCTCGCCGCCGCCCTGCGCGCTCTGCTCGGCGATGCCGCCGGACGCCGAGCCATGGGCCGGCGCGGGGCGGAGGCGGCGGCCCGGCGCTTCGGCTGGGGCGCGATCGCCGCCCGCATGGAAGCGGTCTATGCCGAGATCCTGGCGGCGCGGCGGCGGGGCGGCGCGGCCGCCCCCGGCCTGCAGGGCACCGCCCCCGCCGCCACCCGGGAGGCCACCGCGTCATGAGGCTCGCTTTCCTGGTGGAGCGGCCGACGCAGTTCGAGGCCCCTTTCTTCCGCTTCGCGGCGGCCGACGCGGGGCATGAGCTGCGGGTGCTGTTCACCGGCGCCGGGCCCGCCCGCCCGGCGTTCGACCCCGAGCTGGGGCACGCGGTGGCCTGGGGGATCGATCTCCTCGGCGGCTACCCGCATGCCGTGGCGCCGGCCGGCGGCCGCGGCCGCTGGCTGGCCCGGGAGCTGCGCCGCGACCGCTGCGATCTGCTGATCGCCAACGGCTACACCCGGCGGGATTACCTGGTGGCGACGGCGCTGGCGCGGCGGGCGGGGATCGCCACCGCGCTGCGCCTGGACTCGGTCGCCTGGCCCGACGCGGCGGCGCCGGCGGGCGACCGGGCGGCCGCCCCGCCGGGCGATCGGACAGCGGCGCCGACGCCGCGCCGTGCAAAGCGCGTGCTCTACTCAGCCCTGCTGCTGCGGCTCTACGACCTCTTCCTGGGAGTGGGCACCCTGACCCTCGACTATCTCGGCGCCTGCGGCGTGCCGGCGGCGCGGCGCGGCCTGTTCCCCTATGCGATCGACGTCGAGAGCTTCCGCACCCGCTCCCGCCTGGCGCCGGAGGAGCGGGCGGCGGCACGGGCGCGCCTGGGCATCTCGCCCGGAGAGCAGGCGGTGCTCGCCGTCGCCAAGCTGCATCCGCGCGAGGCGCCGCGCGACCTGCTGCTCGCCCTTCCCCGGCTGCCGGCCGAGGTCCGGCTGCTGATCGCCGGCGACGGCCCGGAGCGCGCCGGCCTCGAGCGGCTGGCGGCCGAGCTGGGCCCCGGCCGGGCCCGCTTCCTGGGCTACGTTCCCTACGCCGAGCTGCCGGCGCTCTATGCGGCAGCCGATCTCTTCGTCCATCCGGCGCGCGAGGAGCGCTGGGGGGTGTCGGTGGCCGAGGCGCTGGCCTGCGGCCTGCCGGTCGTCGCCAGCAGCCGCGTGGGCGCCGGCTACGATCTGCTGGTGGCGGGAGCCAACGGCTGGCTCTACCCCGCCGGCGACGCGGCCGAGCTGGCGCGCCGCATCGGCCAGTCCCTGGCGCTCGACCGCCTGGCGGTGGCGGCGGCCAGCCGCGAGGTGCTGGCGCGCTGGGACTATGGCGCCAGCTGGCGCCACCTGCTCGACGCCGCGGCGCGGGTCGCCGGAGGGTCCGCGCGATGAGCGCCGCCGAGCCGCGGCCGGCGCCGCTCAGCGTCCTGGTCGTCACCCGCAACGAGGAGCTCAACCTCGGCCGCTGCCTGGAAAGCGTCCATGGCTTCGCCGACCAGATCCTGGTCGTCGACTCCGAGAGCACCGACCGCACCCTGGAGATCGCCCGCCGCTTCGCCGACGAGGTGCGCGAGCTGCCCTACGACCACACCCGGATCATCCCCTGGATCTTCCAGTGGGGGCTCGACCACCTGCCGATCCGCAACGAATGGGTGCTGATCCTCGAGGCCGACCAGGCGCTGCCGCCGGCACTGCGGGCGGAGATCGCGGCGCTGCTCGCCCGGCCCGCGATCGCCGAGGACGGCTTCTACATCCGCCGCCGGCAGATCTTCCGCGGCCGCTGGATCCGCTTCGGCGGTTATGGCGGCAAGCACCTGTTGAAGCTCTTCCGGCGGGACCGCGGCCGGCTGGACCCGATGGAGCAGGACACCAGGGTCTACCTGCCCGGCAAGGTCGGCCGTCTGCGGGCGCCGCTCGACGAGTGGAACAAGAAGGAGGACGCGATCCTCTTCTACCTGCAGAAGCACCTGCGCTACGCCGAGGCCTTCGCCCGCGAGGAGCGGCAGCGGCGCGCCGGCCTGGCGCGCTGGGCGACGCCCCCCCGCCTGCTCGGCACGCCGGACGAGCGCGTGCTCTGGCTCAAGGACCGCTACCACCGGCTGCCGCTCTACCTGCGGCCGGCGCTGTACTTCTGCTATCGCTATTTCCTGCTGCTCGGCTTCCTCGACGGCAAGACCGGCTTCCTCTTCCATTTCCTGCAGGCGTTCTGGTTCCGGCTGGTGGTGGACGTCCGCCTGGAAGAGCTGCTCGCCGGCGGCGATGCGCCGGAGGCGCCGCGATGACCATGCGTCCGCTCTCGGCCCTCGGCGGCCGCCTGCGCACCCGGGTGCCGGCGCTCTACATGGCGCTGCGCAGGATCCTGTACCTGGGTCGCCGGGAAGCTCTCGATCCCACCTGGGAGAGGATCGCGAGGGGTCTGTGCCCGGGCGACCTGGCGGTCCAGGCCGGGCCGTTCGCGGGCATGCGCTACGTGCCCTTCGCCAGCGGCAGCGGCCTGCTGCCCAAGCTCGCCGGCTCCTATGAGATGGAGCTGCATGCGGCGGTCGCCGAATCCATCGCGCGCCAGCCGGCACGCCTGCTCAACATCGGCGCCGGCGAGGGCTATTACGCCGTCGGCTACGCGCTGCGGCTGCCCGGGCTCGCGGTGCAGGCCTTCGACACCGATGCCCTGGCGCGCCGGCGGCTCCGCGACCTGGCCCGGCTCAACGGCGTCCTCGGCCGCGTCCGCGTCCGCGGCCGGTGCCGCCACCCAGCGCTACAGGGCGCGATCGTCGCCCGCACACTGGTCCTCTGCGATTGCGAGGGCTGCGAGGGCGACCTGCTGGATCCGGAGCGGGCGCCGGGACTGCGCGGCGCCGACCTCATCGTCGAGCTGCACGTCGAGCGGCAGCCGGCGATCGCTGAGCTGTTGCAGTCGCGCTTCGCGCCGACCCATGTGGCGACCTGGCTGGGGATGACCGGGCGCGCCGAGGCCGCCGCCACCTTCGCCGAGGTCCTGTCGCGGATCGCTCCCGCGGACCGCGGCATGGCACTGCACGAGCGCGAGGAACGGACGGAATGGCTCTGGCTGCGCAGCCGGCTGTGGGCGGGGGAGCGGGAGCCGGCCGCCGCTGCCGCCGGCGGCAAGGGGGAGGCGGCGTGACCAGGATCCTCGGCCTGTCGGCCTTCCACGCCGACGCCGCGGCCGCGGCGCTGACCGGCGGCGACCTGGTCGCCGCCGTCGAGGAAGAGCGCTTCCGCCGCGTCAAGCACTGGGCGGGATTCCCGGAGCAGGCGCTCGCCTTCTGCCTGGCGGAGATCGGCGGCGATCTCGGCGAGGTAACCGCCATCGCCGTGTCGCGGCAGCCGCGCGCCTACCTGCTGCGCAAGGCGGCCCTGGCGCTCATGCATCCGCGCAGCCTGCGGCGGGCGGCCGCGCGGGCGCGCAACCTGGCGCAGGTGGCCGGGCTCGAGCGGCGCATCGCGGTATTTTCCGGGGTTTCAGGGGCCTCCGGGGTTTCAGGGGTTGCCCGGGTTTCCGGGGTCTCCGGGGTTTCCGGCGCCTCCGGCGACGGCGGCGACCCTGGCACCGCCGGCGATCGGCCGCGGCGCTTGCCTCGTCTTTACCCGGTCGAGCACCACCTGGCGCACGTTGCCTCGGCCTTCTTCTGCTCCCCCTTCGAGGAGGCGGCGTGCCTGTCGGTGGACGGCTTCGGCGACTTCGTCTCCACCATGCTGGCGGTGGGGCGGGCCGGCGCCGTCGAGGTGCTGCAACGGGTCCACTACCCGCACTCGCTCGGCCAGCTCTACACCGCCGTCACCCAGTACCTTGGCTTCCCCGGCTTCGGCGACGAGTACAAGGTGATGGGCCTCGCCGCTTACGGCGAGCCGGCCTTCGCCGCGGCCCTCGGGGAGGTCGTCCCCGGCCTGCCCGACGGCACTTTCCGCCTCGATCTGCGCTACTTCCGTCACCTCTCGGAGGGGGTCGACATGACCTGGGACGACGGCGCGCCGGTGCTCGCGCCGCTGTTCACCCCGGCGCTGGAGCGGCTGCTCGGGCCCGCCCGCCAGCCCGGCGAGGAGCTGACTCAGCGCCACCGGGACGTGGCGGCCTCGCTGCAACGGATCTACGAGGAGCGCTTCTTCGCGCTGGTGCGGACCCTGCTCCGCCGCACCGGCCTCAAGCGGCTGGCGCTGGCCGGCGGCTGCGCCATGAACTCGCTCGCCAACGGCAAGCTGTTCGAGCAGACCGGCGTCGAGGAGGTCTACATCCAGGCCGCCGCCGGCGACGCCGGCACCGCCCTGGGCGCCGCCCTCTGGGTGCAGCACGCGGTGCTCGGCACGCCGCGGCGCTTCGTGATGGAGCATTGCTACTGGGGGCCGGCCTACGGCACGCCGGAGATCCGCGCGGCCATCGCGGCGGCGATCCCCGACTCCGGCGGGCGCGACGGGCGGTGGGGAGAGGTCCAGGTCGAAACCGCCGGGGACCAGGATCGCCTGGCCACCGAGACCGCCGCCGCCTTGGCGCGCGGCGAGGTCGTGGGCTGGTACCAGGGCCGCGCCGAATGGGGGCCGCGAGCGCTCGGCAACCGCTCGATCCTCGCCGACCCGCGCCGCGGCGACATGAAGCAGCTGCTCAACGCCAAGATCAAGCGCCGCGAGTCGTTCCGGCCCTTCGCGCCGTCGGTGCTGGAGGAGCGGACGGGCGAGTGGTTCACCATCGACCATCCGGACCCGTTCATGATCAAGGTCTATCCCATCCGGCCGGAGAAGCGCACGCTGATCCCGGCGGTCACCCACGTCGACGGCACCGGCCGCCTGCAGACGGTGTCCCGCCGGGTCAATCCGCTCTACTGGGGGCTGATCCGCGCCTTCGAGGAGGTCACCGGGGTACCGATGGTGCTCAACACCTCGTTCAACGAGAACGAGCCGATCGTCAACACTCCCGCGGAGGCGCTGGACTGCTTCCTGCGCACGCGCATGGACCGGCTGGTGCTGGGGCCGGTTACACTGCGCAGGATCGCCGATCCGGGGAGCCAATGAACTCCATGAGCCGCCTGGCGTCCGCACCGGGGATCCGGCGGTGAGCGCACCGCGGCGGCTGCGCATCCTCATGGTCATCCACACCCGCTGGAGCCGCGACCTCGGGGCACCGCGCGTGCAGCTCGAGCTGGCCGAGGAGCTGCGCGGGCTGGGCCACCAGGTCGAGAAGTTCAGCTACGAGGACGCCTTTCCCGGCTTCGCCGCGCCGCCGGCGCGTCCGGGCGGCTTCGCGGCGCGGCTCCGCGCCTACCTGGCCAGCAACCTGAGCTTTGCCGACCGGGCCGCGGCGCACGTGCGGGCCCACGCGGGACGTTTCGACGTCATCGACGCCAACCAGACCGACCTGCCGTTTCCCAAGCGGCGGCTGGGATTCTCGGGCCTCCTCGTCGCCCGCTCGGTGGGGCTGATCCCGGCGTACCAGGAGTTCGAGCGCTTCGCCGCGGCGCGCTGGCCGGAACCGTCCTCGCCCAGGCGCCTGGCACGGCGCCTGCTGACCGTCGCCGGGCACCGGCGCCGGCTGCGCGACGTCGCCCGCAGCTTCCGCTGCGCCGATCTCATCAACGTCTCGAACGGCGACGACCTGCGCACGGTCGCGGCGGCGATGGGCTTCGGCGCCAAGGTGATGATGTTTCCCTTTGGCCTCTCGGCGGCACGGCGCACTGCCTTCCAGGAGCGGCGGCGCAGCGTCGCCGACCGGCTCGCCGCCCGCACCGTGGCCTTCATCGGCGCCTGGAACAGCCGCAAGGGCGCCAAGGATTGGCCGCGGATCGTGGAACGGGTGCTGGCACGCTTGCCCGGGACGCGGTTCCTGATGCTCGGCACCGGCCATACCGCCGAGTACGTGCTGCGCGACTTCCCGCCCGGCCTGCGGCAGGCGGTGGCGGTGGTTACCGGCTATGGCAGCGACGAGCTGCCCGACCTCCTCGCGCCGGCGACCGTCGGCGCCTTCCCCGGCTACCTCGAGGGCTTCGGCTTCTCGGTGCTCGAGCAGCTCGCGGCCGGCCTGCCCGTCGCCGCCTACGATGCTCCCGGCCCGCGCGAGATGATGCGCCGGCTGGCGTCGCCGAGCACCGTGGCGCCGGGAGATGCCGCCGGCCTCGCCGACCTGCTGGTCGAGCTGCTGACGCTGCCGGCCGAGCGCTACGCCGAGCGCTCGGCGGACAGCACCCGCGTCGCCGCCGGCTTCTCCTGGCAGGAGATCGGCCGGGCGACGAGCGACGCCTACCTCGCGGCCTGGGAACGCTTGCCGGGCCAGGCCCGGCGGGGCGTATGACGACGCCCGCCATGGATGCCGCCGCCGCGCTCTACCGCGACAAGCAGCAGGGCTACTTCAACCTCGCTCGCCTCGACCTGCTCGCGATGCTGCCAACCGGCGGCGGCCTGCGGCTCCTCGAGCTGGGAGCGGGCGACGGCGCCACGCTGCGTGCCGCGAAGGCGCGGGGCCTGGCCTCCTTCGTGGTCGGTGTCGACCTCGTCGACCTCGTCGAGCTCGGCGACCTCGGGGGTGCCGCGCCGGCGGACGCCGGCGGCCTGCCGCCGATCGATCGCTTCTTGGTCGGCAACTTCGAGACGATGGCGCTCGACCTGCCGGCCGACCACTTCGACGCGGTGCTCTGCGCCGACGTCCTCGAGCACCTGATCGATCCCTGGCAGGCGGTCCGGCGCCTGGCGCACCACCTGCGGCCCGGCGGCCTCTTCCTGAGCAGCATCCCCAATCTGCGCAACCACCGCGCCCTCACCCAGATCGTGCTCGCGGGCGACTTCCGCTATGCCGATGCCGGGCTGCTCGACCGCTCGCACCTGCGCTTCTTCTGCCGCAAGAACGTCCGCGAGCTTTTCGTGCAGGCCGGCCTGGTGGTCGAGGCGATGGAAGCCAACATGGGCGCCTATGGCCTGCGCCACAAGGCGATCAACCTCCTCACCGCCGGCCTGCTCGGGGACTTCTTCGTGCACCAGTACCGGACCCGCGCGAGGAAGCCGGAGACGGCGCCGCCTCGCCGGCCCGGCCCACCGTGAGCGAGCGGCTGGTCTCGATCGCGATGGCGACCTGGAACGGCGCTCCCTTTCTGCGCCAACAGCTCGACACCATCTACGCTCAGACCTGGCGCAACCTCGAGGTGGTGGTCAGCGACGACGCCTCGACCGACGGCACCGGCGAGATCCTGGCGGAGTACGCGGCGAGCCGCGGCCTGCGCTATGCGGTCAACCCGGGCCGCCTCGGCCTGGTCCAGAACTTTGCCCGCGCCATCGCGCTGTGCCGCGGCGAGCTGATCGCGCTGGCGGACCAGGACGACCTCTGGAAGCCGCACAAGGTGGCGACGCTGGCCGCCAACCTCGGCGACTTCACCCTGGTCTACAGCAGCCCGGTCGAGACGCTCACCGCCGGCGGCCGGTTGGTCCTCGACACCGCGACCCGTCAGGTCACGGCCTTCGCCAGGCGGCGCGGCACCGGCTCGCCGACGCGCTGCCTGCTGGCCGAGAACTGGGTGGTCAGCCATACCCTGCTCTTTCGGCGGGAGCTGGTCCGCGACGCCCTGCCGATCCCGCCGCACCAGCCGTTCCACGACGGCTGGCTGGCCCTCGTCGCCTCGACGCTCGGCGGCATCCGGTATCTCGACGAGAACCTGCAGACCTATCGCCAGCACGCCGGCAGCGTCACCTTCCCGCCGCCGGCGCGGCGGCGCGGCGCCCGCCGGGCGCTGGCGGCGGCGGTCGACGGCAGCTTCCGCGACGCCTGGCGTCACCATTGCGAGTTCCACCTGGCGCGGCTTCAGGATGCGGCGGCCTTGCCGCGGCTCGGCGACGCCGATCGCGCCTTCCTCGCCGAGCTGCTCGCCTACTATCGCTCCGGCCTGCCGGCGGGCAGCCGCTGGCAGGGATTCCGCAGCGGCCTCAGGGTCGCGCCGCACGTCGCCACTTTCCACCAGCGTCCGGGCCGCCGCCTTCGGTTCGCCCTGCGCGCGCTCCTCGGCGGTGTCTGAGGGGTGACCATGACCCTGCGCAGCACGGCCCGCGCCCTGCGCCAGGGCGGCCACCGCCTCGCCGCCAGGACGTTGGAGCTGGCGGTTCGCGGCGCCGCCTCCCGGTCGCCGACCCTGCCGGCGGCGCCGCGGCCGCCGCGCTCGATCTTCGTGCTGCGCAACAACGACATCGGCGACCTGGTGGCGATCACGCCGCTGTTCGAGGCGCTGCGCCGCCTGTTCCCCGAGACCTGGATCGCCGCCGGCGTCGGCACCTGGAACCTGCCGGTGCTGCAACACAATCCCCACCTCTCGGAGGTGCTGGCGGTCAATGCCCCATGGTTCAACAAGTACCAGCAGCGGCGGGCCCCCTGGCGTCCTCCCCTCTACCTACTGCGCTCGCCGGAGGTGCGGGAGCTGGCCCGGCATCGCTTCGAGGTCGGCATCGACGTGCTCGGCAGCAGCTGGGGGTCGTTGCTGATGCTGCGCGCCGGCATCCCCTACCGCCTGGGCGTCCGCGGCTACGCCGGCGGCGAGTCCGCGGTGCAGGCGGCGATCCCCTTCGACCCTGGCGAGCACGTCGGCCGGTCGGCGCTGCGCTTCGCCGAGCTGCTTGGCGCCACCCGCCTGCCGCCTTGCAGGCCGCAGCTCTTCCTGACGGCCGAGGAGGCCGCGGCGGGCGAAGGCTGGTGGGCGGCGGCCGAAGGCGGCGGCCGGCGCCATCGGGTGGTGGTCGGACCGGGTGCCGGCTCGGCGGAGAAATGCTGGCCGCCGGAGAGCTTCGTCGCCCTGGCGGCGGCGCTGGCGGCGCCCGGCGACCTCACGCTGCTGGCGCTCGGCAGCGCGCGGGAGGCCGAGTTGGTGGCCGCGGTGGCAGCGGCGGCCGCGGTGGCCGCAGGGGGGGCACCAGGCCGCGGCCATGGCGAAACGCCGGATCTCCGCAGCGTCTTCGCGCTGGTGGCCGCCAGCGATCTCGTGGTGTGCAACAGCAGCATGTTGATGCATGTCGGGCCCGCCTTCGGCAAACCGACCGTCGTGCTGATGGGCAGGTCCATCCCATCGGCGACCCTCCACCAGGCCCAATGGGGGTATCCCGGCATCTCCTGGAGCCTTGGCCCGGAGCCGGGGCAGCGGGAGGACCTGTGCACCCCCGCCACGGCCGCGCGAGCCGTCCGCGAGCAGCTCGCCAACCTCGCCGCGCTCGCGCCCGAGAGGCTGACTTCTCAAGGCTCTGGCACCGCCCCATGACCAGGCTGAAGGCGCGCTTGCGCCGGGCGTTGACCGCCCTCCACCTGCAGCGCCTCTATGGCGCCTGGCACCGGCTGGCCGGCCTGGATCCGCGGCGCTGGGGGCGGCGGCTCCGCTTCCGGCGCTGGAACCGCGGCGCGGCGCCGGACGAGATGGTCATCCGCCCCGGCCTGCGCCTGCGCATCGATCCGCAATCACGGGAACCGTTCGAATGGTTCTGCTTCCGCTCGCCGGAGATGGTGCGCGAGCTCGACGCCTTCCGGCGCGAGATGGCGGCGCGCCGGCGCTTCCTCGACGTCGGCGCCTGCCACGGCATCTTCTCGCTCGCCTTCACCCACCAGCGGCCGGAAGCCTCGGCGGTGGCGGTCGAGCCCTCCGCCATCGCCTATGCCCTGCTGGCGGAGAACCTCCGCCTGGGGCGCTGCGGCAACGTCGTCGCCAGGCAGGTCGCCCTGGGCGCCGCCGCCGGCACGTTGCACATGCGCCAGACCTGGCACCATCTCGAAGCGCTGCCGGAGCTGCCGGCGTCGCTGCCCGCCGATGCGGTGGCGGTGCCGATGCAGAGCGTGGACGAGCTCTGCTCCCGGCTCGACTTCCGCCCCGACCTGATGAAGATCGACGTCGAGGGCTACGAGCTGGCGGTCGTTGCCGGGGCCCGCGCCGTGCTCGCCGGCTCCCGGCCGCCGCTCTTCCTCGAGATCCATCCCGCGCGGCTGCGGGAGCTGGGGGGATCGGCCGGGGAGCTGGTCGGCCTGCTCGCGGGGCTCGGCTATCGCTTTCGCGACCTGGACGGGTCACCGCTCGACGCCGAGCGGGTCGCCGCCCGGGAGTCGGTGACGCGGGTGCTGTGCACGGCTGCCGGTTGAGGCCGATTGAGGCACCGCCGGCTTTCAGGGCGGGGCGGAGGCGCGGGCCCGCAGCCGGCGCAGGCGGCGCCGGAGCTCGCTGGCGGCGAGAGCCGCCGCGGTCAGGCGCGGGGCGGGGAAGGTGCGGACCTCGACCGGCTCGCCGCCGGTCCGCCGCTCGGCGAGGCGGCCGGCAAGAGGCCCGAGCAGGCCACGGACCGGGCTGACGAAATGCAGCGCCACCAGGCTCGCGGGCGGCTCGCGGCCGGGCACCGGGATGGCCGCCGCCGCGGGGTCGAGCAGACGGCAGCCGGCGCTCTGCGCCAGCAGGGCCCAGCAGGTCTGCTCGACCCAGACCGGGGCGAAGCGGTATGGCGGCCGCGATAGGAACCACTCGGCCAGGTCCAGATCGAAGAGGCGGCGGCGGAAGCCGATGATGCCGGTGTTGACGCGGCCGGCAAGGCGCAGCCGCGGCTCGGCCAGCAGGTGCCAGGAGCGCACCGAGTAGGCCTGCTGCGGATCGCACATGAACAGCGCGCCGGCCGCCGGCGGCAGGCGGAAGAGCCCGCGGAAAGGGCGCAGGAAGAGCACGTCCGAGTCGCAGTAGGCGAGCTCGTCGCCGGCGGCGAGCAGCGGCACGTCCAGCAGCTTGAGGGCCAGCGGGTTGGCGGCGCGGAAGGCGCGCGCCGCCGGGTGGGCGGCCAGCAGATCGCCTAGCCGCGCATCGGCCTCGGGGCGGCCGACGACCTCCGGCTCGTCCAGGCCCGCCGCCAACCGCTCGCGGTCGGCGGCGGTCAGCGAGCCGTCGTCGTGGACCCGCAGACGCAGCGGCGCCGCCGCCAGGCGCAGCAGGCTGCCGAGGCAGAGCAGCGCCATCTCGAGGTGGGCGTGGCCCAGCAGCGTGCTGACCACGAGCGGGCGTTCCGCCGGTTCGCGGGGGGCGGGTGGTTGGCTCATGCTAGACTCCTTGCGCCGCCGCTACAGAACCGACCGGGCCGGAGCCTGACAGATCGATCGAGGGATTGCACGCAATGGATTGGCAGCAGCAGGCCGTGCTGGTGACCGGCGGGGCGTCCTTCATCAGCTCCCACCTGATCGACCTCCTGGTCGAGCGCGGAGCGCGCCGCATCCGCGTCGTCGACGACCTTTCGAGCGGCAGGGTCGAGAACCTCCGCACCCATCTCGATGCGGGGGTGGTGGAGCTGATCGAGGCGGATCTCCTGGCGCCCGGGGTGCCGCAGCGCGCCGTCGCCGGCATGGACGTCGTCTTCCACCTGGCGGCGATCCACGGCGGGCGCGGCTTCGTCGACCTCCACCAGGCGGCCTGTGCGCAGAACCTGGCGCTCGACGGCATGCTGATCAAGGCCGCCCACGAGGCGCGGGTGCAGAAGTTCGTCTTCGCCTCCTCCGGCTGCGTCTATCCGCTCCATTTGCAGTGCGACGTCTCCCAGGACCTCTATCTGACCGAAGCGATGGCCGGGCCGCCCTACGAGGCGGACAACATGTACGGCTGGGCCAAGCTGATGACCGAGATGACCCTGGCGGCCTACCACCGCGACCTGGGCTTCCGCTCGGCCAGCTGCCGTTTCTTCACCGTCTACGGCGAGCGCGGCGTCGAGAACCACGCGGTGATCGCCATGATCGCCCGCGCCTTCGTGCGCCAGGATCCGTTCGAGGTGTGGGGGGACGGCACCCAGATCCGCAACTGGACCTACGTCGGCGACATCGTCCGCGGCATGGTCCTCGCCGCCGAGCGGATCGAGGACGCGACCGCGGTCAACCTGGGCACCGAGGAGCGCACGCGGGTCGTCGACGCGGTGCGGGAGGTGTTGCGCTATACCGGCCATCACGCCGAGCTCAGGTTCCTGCCCCACATGCCGACCGGTCCGCTCAACCGGGTGGCCAGCAACCGGCTGGCCCGCGAGCTGCTCGGCTGGGAGCCGCAGGTCCTCTTCATGGACGGCCTGCACCGCACCATCGACTGGTACTTCGCGACCCGCGAGCGCCAGAAGGTCGGCGGCTACCTCGCCGAGATGCTCACCGAACGCTGAGGCATGCCGGGACTCCGTGACCGGGTTCTCAGGCGCTACATCGCGGCGCCGGAGCACCCCATGAAGTACCGGTTCGTCCGCTGGCTCGGCCGCCACGCCATGCCGGCCGACGGGATCGTCGCCAGCGTCCATCCCGGCGTCAGGCTGTGGATGAACCCGGTGGACTGGATCGAGTACCTGATGCTGCGCGACGGCTCCTACGAGCCGCTCACCCTCGACTTCATCCAGCGCAACCTGCGGCCCGCGGAGTCGGCGATCGTGGCCGGCGTCAACAACGGACTGCACGCCATCGTCGCGGCGCGGGCGGTCGGGCCGTCCGGCAAGGTGCTGGGCTGCGAGCCCCAGCCAGGCGCGCTGCTCAAGGCGCGGCGGAACATGGCGCTCAACGGCATGTCCAAGGGCCCCCTGCACCTGGTTGCCACCGCGCTCGGCAGCGACCGCGGCGTGGTGCCGATGGCCTGGGCGGCGCCCGACAACCCCGGCCAGGCCAGCCTGCTGACGCCCGGCCCCGGCTTCGTCGCCCCGCTGCTCAGCCTCGCCGAGGTCGCCGCCGCTCTGGGGCTCGGCCCTCTCAGGTTGCTGCTGCTGGACGTCCAGGGGTACGAGATGCAGGTGCTGGCCGGCCTCGGCACGTTGCGGCCGGAGATCCTGATCATCGAGGACGATCCGGCATACGCCGCCGAGCCGGCGGCGGCGCGGCAGGCGCTCTACGTGCGCCTGCGCGGCCTCGGCTATGCGCTGCGCGACATGCGCGGCAACCCGGTCGAGGCGCCGGACGCCCCGCTGCCGGAGCGGAACCTGGTGGGGGTGCTCGAGGGCCGCGAGGTCCGCTGAATGGCGGACGCCAGGGAGGCGTTGACCGCGCCCGGGAAGGTCCACTTCAAGGGCCTCAACAGCCTGCGGTTCCTGGCCGCCTTTTTCGTGGTCATCGGGCACGTCCCGCTCAACCAGGAGTCGATCGGCCTGCCTCACCCCAACCACGCGGCCTTCCTGTACCGCGGCTCCTTCGCCGTCTGCTTCTTCTTCGCGCTCTCCGGATTCCTCATCACCTACCTGCTGCTCGACGAGGAGCGGCGCACCGGCGACATCCGGATCCGCAGCTTCTACCTGCGGCGGGTCTGCCGTATCTGGCCGCTCTATTTCGCCGTCGTGATCTTCGGCCTGGTCTTCTACCGCTGGCTGCTGCCGCTGGCCGGCATCCACTATCGCATCGAGTACAGCCTGGCGACCGCGCTGCTGCTCTACGGCGCGCTACTCCCCAACCTGATGAACAACCTGTACGTGGTGGGCGGCATCCTGAACCCCACCTGGTCGATCGGCATCGAAGAGCAGTTCTACCTGCTCTGGGCGCCGGCGGTGAGGCGGGTGCGCGCCAGGCTGCCGGCGCTCTGCTGCGCGGTGCTCGCCGGCTCGCTGGTCCTCTACTGGCTGGCGATCCACGACGCTTTCGGCACCCACGAGTGGAAGCGCTTCGTCGAGCAGCTCAAGTTCCATTTCATGGCGGCAGGCGGGCTCTGCGCCTGGGCCCTGTCGCGGCGGCGCGAGGCCTTCCTGCGGTGGCCGGTGTTCGCGAGCCGGGCGCTGCAGCTCATCCTCTTCGCGCTGCTGCTCGACCTCTACCTGGTGAGCTTCATCCCGTGGAACCAGCTGGCCCAGGAGCTGCTCCAGGTCGTCCTCTACTGCTGGCTGATCGTCAACGTCGCGGCCAACCCGGCGAACGTTATCCCGGTCGGCGCCCGCCTGTTCGATTATCCGGGCACCATCTCCTACGGCATCTACATGCTGCACATGCCCGCCGTCTATGCGACCGCGCTGCTATTCAAGCGCACCGCCTGGTGGCACGGCAGGCCGGTGCTCTACGTCGTCGCCTATTACAGTCTGGTCCTAGGCCTGGCCCTGCTCGCCGCGCATCTCTCCTACCTCTGGTTCGAGCGGCCGTTCCTGCGCCTCAAGGACCGGCGGTTCGAAGTCCGGCGCACCGTCCCGCCGCCCGCGCCGGCCGCGGGCGGGCCGCACCGGCTGCTCTACCTCTGCGATTGGCTGCCCCCGGACTTCGGCGCCGTCGGTCAATACAGCCTGCTGTTCGCCCGGCGGCGCGCCGCCGGCGGCGACGAGGTGACGCTGGCCGGGCTGTCGTCGACCGCCGACTCGCTCACCGTCGAGGAGGCGGTGGGCGGCGGCGGCCGGCTGCGGGTGCTGCGCCGCCGGGCGGCGGTCTACGACCGCGCGGACTGGCCGGCCCGCGCGCTGTGGACGGCGCGCACCAACCTGGGGCTGCTCTGGCGGGCGCGGCGCTTCCTGCTCGTTGCCGACGAGATCCTGATCACCGGCAGCCCGCCCTTCCTGCTCCATCTGGTGGCGCCGCTCGCGCTCCTGCTGCGCAAGCGGCTGACCTACCGGATCACCGACTTCCATCCCGAATGCCTGATGGCGGAGATCGGCGAGTCGCGGCCGGTGCCCCGGAGCCTGCGCGCCTTCCACCGGCTCACCCTGGCGCTGCGGCGGCGGGTGGACGGCTTTCAGGTGCTGGGCGAGGACCAGCGCCGGCGGCTGCTCGACCAGGGCATCCCGGCCGAGCGCATCGCCCTGGTGCGCGACCCGTCGCCGGTCGAGATCCCGGCCGGAACGGTGCCGCTGGACCGGCCGCCGGAGCTCGCGCGCCGCTGCCTGCTCCTCTACTCCGGCAACCTCGGGGTCGCCCACGACTACCAGACGTTCCTCGCCGGGTACCGGCGCCACCACCGCCAGGGCTCCGGGCGGGTGGGGCTGTGGCTCAACGCCACCGGCACGCGGGCGGACCGCTTCGAGGCGGCGCTGCGCGGCGACGGCCTGCCGGTGCACCGCGGCCAGCCGGTGCCGCTGGCGGTGCTGCCGCGCCTGCTGCTCGCCGCCGACGCCCACCTCATCACCTTGCGCGATCCCTTCGTCGGCTACGTGCTGCCCTCCAAGGTCTACGCCTGCCTCGCGTCGCGGCGGGACGTGCTCTACGTCGGCAGCCGCGGTTCCGACGTCCATCTGCTCTGCTCGCAGGCCCTCCGAGAGGGGTATTTCCAGGTGGCGGTCGGCGACGTCGAGGGCGTGGCGCGAGCCCTCGAGGAGGTTGCCGACCGGGCGGAGGCCGGCCTGGGGCAGGCCGGGCACGGATGAGCTCGGTGATGGCAGCGTGGGCAGCGTGGGCATCGAGGGCATCGGGGGCATCGGGGAGATCGCGATGAATCTGCGCTACTGGCTCGTCCACCCCATGCGGCTCGGCCGCCGCCTGTGGCATTACGCTTACGAGAAGGCGCATCCGGAGGAGCCGTTCCTGGCCCCCGGGGCGGTGCGGTTTCTCGACGGGGCCCTGCCGCGAGCCGGCACCGGCCTGGAATGGGGGAGCGGCCGCAGCACCCGGTGGTTCGCCCGCCGTCTGGCGCGGGTGGTGAGCGTCGAGTACGACCCGGCCTGGTTCGCCGCGGTGTCCCGGCAGCTCGAGGAATCGGCGCTGACCAACGTCGACTATCGCCTGATCGCTCTCGAGCACCCGCTCGACGAGCCCACCCGGCCGCTCTACGATCCGATGCCCCGCTACGTCTCGTTCGTGGACGAGTTCCCCGACGGCTCTTTCGATTTCATCGAGGTGGACGGCCATTACCGGCAGGCCTGCGTGGCGGTGGGCAAGGCAAAGCTCAAGCCGGGAGGCCTCCTGCTGGTCGACGACACCAACTGGCTGCCGCTCGCCGCCTGGGGCGTGCCCGAGACCTGGCGCCTGGTGCACCAGAGCGTCAAGATCAACACCGTGACCTCGATCTGGCAGCGTCCCGGGTAGGCACCGGACTCCACGCGCCGGGACACCTGCCATGACCGAGGGATCTTGGCGGAGGCTCACGGCGAACCAATGAACATGGCCATCCCGCTGGTGGAAGGGCTCGCGGCGGTTCTCGGCGCCTGGCTTTTCCTGTGGCTGCTGTTGACGGGCCTCGGGCATGGCTTGCTGCGCGCCGTTCGTGCCGGCGCGGCGCCCGGCCCCGCCACCTTCGCCGCGTCCTGGCTCGGCTATGGCGGCGTCGTCATCTTCCTGCAGGTCTGGCACCTGTTCTGCGCCGTCGATTGGCGTGCGTTGATCGCTCTGTCGGCGCTGAGCCTCGGCGGCTGGCTGACCATCCTCGGCCGGCGGCGCGAGCCCGACCGCAGCCGCCGTCGCTGGGGCACGGCGATCGTCGTCGCGATCGCTCTCCTCTGGCTCGCGGATCGGGCCATCGGGCCATTCAATTCCTATGACGGCGCCAACTACCACCTGCAGGTCATCAGGTGGAATCATCAGTACGCGGCGGTGCCCGGCCTCGCCAACCTGAATGCGAACTACGGCTTGGCGGGATCGGCCCTGCTGGTACCGGCGCTGTTCGACGACGGGGTGTTCCACGAGCGCAGCCAGCACTTCGTCAACAGCTTCCTGATCGCCCTGCTGTTCAGCCAGGTGGCGACGGGCGTCGCCGGCCCGCGGAGCGGCAACCGGCCGGCCGCGGCCGACGCCGCCGCGCTGGCGCTGCTATTTCCGTTGATCCTCCATCTCGACGACGACGCGGTGGCGACGCACAGCACCGACATCACGATCACCGCCGTCCTCTACGCGGCCGTCCTGCTCGCCTGTGCGGGCCTGGACCGCCTCGTGGGCACGGATCTGCCGGCCGCGAACTTGCGGACAGCTGACAGCCCGGACGCGGACCTGCCGGACGCGGACCTGCGGACAGCTGGGAGCCCGGCTACGGACCTGCCGACCGCCAGCGCTCTTCCCGCGCGCGTGCTCGCAGCTTCCATCGACCGGCCGCGGATCTCTCCCGATCTTCTAGCCGCGTTCTCCCTGCTGGCCATCGCCCCCTGCCTCAAGGCGACCTGCGGCGGCTTCGCGGCGGCGGTCTGGCTGGGGCTCGCCCTGATCGTCGCCCGCGGCGATCGTCCGGCGGCAACCCGTTGGCTGCTGCCGGCCGCGGGCATTGCAGGCTGCGGTTTCCTTCCCTGGGCGATCGGCAACGTCATCCAAACCGGCTATCCGTTCTATCCCCTGCCGCTCGGCGCGTGGCCCGCCGATTGGCGCTTGCCGCGCTTCCATCTGGACGGCCAGCTGTGGTGGACGCAGGGCTACGCGCACACGCCCGAGGCCTGGGACCTCATGGTCAGCCGCCATGGCTTCAGCTGGCTGCCGTACTGGCTGCGGTTCGAGCTGCGCACCGCGGTCTTCGAGGTGCTGATACCGGCCACCCTGATCCTCTTGCTGGTAGGCGTCTGGAGCTTGACCCGAAAAAGACTCGCCGCCGATCGCGCCACCGTCGGGTATCTTCTCTATCCCGCCGGATTGGCCATCGCATTCTGGTTCCTGGTCGCGCCGTCGGTGCGCTACGGACGGTTCCTGTTCTGGAGCGCGGCCGCCATCCTGGCGGCGGCGGTGCTGCCCGAACCATTGTCGGCCCTGCGACGCCGTCCCCGGCTCGCCGCCTTGCTCCTGGCCGCCTGGGTGGCCAGCCCGCTGCTGCTGCAAACCTATTTCGAGGTGAAACACCGGCGAGGCCGTGGCGCGCTCGACGCCGTCCGCGCTCGCTTCCTCGTCGCCCCGGGCCTCGATCACGGCCTGCACCCGCTGCTGCGGGTCGCGATGCAGAATGTCACTGTCTGCGACGGCCTTACCGTTCTTCGTCCAGCCGCTCCTGACGCGCTCCGCGCCACGGCGCGGTGGCGCGAAGCCCTGCCGTGGAACGCGCCGCTGCCCGCGACCGCCAACCTGCTGCCGCAGCTCTGTCCGCGCCGTCCCGGCGAGTTGCAGGCGGGCTTCCGCATCCCCGATGCCGGCGTCTCCTGGGCGCGGGTCAACGCCGCAGCCGTGCGCCGGCTGCGGGATCAGACCGGCTGGAGCGTCGGCCAGATCGCGGTGCACTTCGTGGTCCGCCCCGAGCTGATCCAGGAAAGCCTTGGGCTCGGCCCGAGGTAACGGCCGGCGCCGGCCGACCGGCCACCCCCGCGCCAACGCTAACCCGCCGCGAGCCTGGCGGCGAGCGCAGCGGTGATCGGCAGGTTCGCCAGCTGCTCGATGTAGAGGAACTGGCCGGCCGGATTCACCTCGAAAAAGACGTACTCGCCCGCCGGCGTCAGCCGCATGTCGATCGCCCCGTACTCGAGGCCCAGCCGGCGCTGCAGAGCCACCAGCTTGCTCGCCACGTCGTCGGGCAGCGCGTGCGGGCGGTAGGCGACCGCGGTGTTGAAGCGCACGTCGAACTCGTACTCGCCGGCGTCGCGCGCCTCGGCGGCGAACAGCCGGTCGCCGATGGCGGTGATGCGCAGATCGAGACCGGCGGGCACGTAGCGCTGGAAGATCACCGGCGCCAGCCGCACCGCCTCCGCCAGCGCCTCTTCCGCGCGGCGCAGCAGCCGGGTCTCCCGCCAGGCGTAGACCGTCTGCAGGAACGGCTTGTAGACCACCTCGCCGGGATAGCGCCGCCAGAACTCGCGGGCCGCTTCGGGATCGTTGGTGATCAACGTCTCCGGCAGCGTCAGGCCGACCTCCTTCGCAAGCTTGAGCTGCCAGGGCTTGTGGGCCGCCGCCGAGTCGCGGACCGGATCGTTGATCCACAGCGCCTTGGTCGACTGCCAGGCGCCGTGGAAAGCGGTGGTGGCCTCGGAGACGGCGAACTGGCGGTAGCCCGGATCGGTGAGATCCGCGGGCAGGCCGAACGGCTGCGGCCGCCGCCACCACACCGCGGTGACGTCTTCGAGCGCCACGCGCTCGCCGCCGGCCAGGCCGAGGTTGAAGTGATGCGCGCCGTTGTTGTCGAAACGCGCCGAGAGGCTCATGCGCATCGGAAAGTCGGCGAGGTCCACCAGGCGCGCCGGCCTGCCGAGCCGGCCGAGCTCGGCGAGCACGGCCTGGGCGTGAGGGTCTTCGGGGGCGGAGATCACCAGGATCATGCGTTTCCTCCTCGGCGACGGGCGGGCGGCCCGGCCGGTCGCGCCGGCATCTCGACCTCCTCGGGCGTGGAGCCCAGGTTGGCGCCGGCGGCTGCGACCGCCTCGCGCGAAGAGGAGAGGCGGCCGGAAAGGCTGGATCGTTACGGCGGATACGGCGGATGACCGGCTCGCCAAGAGTGGGTGTTCATGGTAATTTAGACGCCAAACCTCGAACCAGCAGGTCGGAGGCAGAAGAGAAGGGCTGCACGCGAGTATGAGAACCCTGCCGTGGTACACCGCCGGCGCGGCGATCGTCGCCGCCTTCGTCACCCACCTGCTGGTCCCCGCCGTCACCAGTCTCGCCGTGAAGCTGCGGGCCATGGATCAGCCCGGCAGCCGCAAGCTGCAGGCGAGCGCCGTGCCGCGCCTCGGCGGGATCGCGATCGTCGGCGGCCTCGGCATCGCCGCCGGTTTTGCGGCGCTCGGGCACTGGACCACCTGGGGCACGCGGATCGCCAGCCGGGAGCTGCTCGCCCTGGTCGCCGGCACCGTGCTGGTATTCCTGGTCGGGGTCCTCGACGATCTGCGGGGTGTCGGCAGCGGCATCAAGTTCCTGGTCGAGCTGACGGCGGCCGCGCTGCTGGTCGGCGCCGGCTGGTCGTTCGGGGTGCTGCGGCTGCCGTTCGTCGGCGGCATCGACCTGGGACTCTGGGGCGGCGTCGTCTCGCTGCTGTGGATCGTCGGCGTCACCAACGCGATCAACCTGATCGATGGCCTCGACGGTCTGGCCGGCGGCGTCGTCGCCATCATCTCGGTCAGCATGCTCGGTTATGCGGCGCTGCAGGGCAGCCCGGGCAGCGTCGTGCTGATGGCCGCGACCGCCGGCGCCTGCCTGGGCTTCCTGCGCCACAACTGGATGCCGGCGCGGATCTACATGGGCGATTCGGGGGCGCTGACCCTGGGCTTCCTGCTGGCGGCGATGAGCGTCCACTCGGCGCTCAAGGCGCCCGCAGCGGTTGCCATCCTGGTTCCCATCCTGGCGCTCGGCGTGCCGGTGATGGACACCCTGCTGGTGATGGCGGTGCGCTTCCTGGACCGGCAGCAGGCGCGGCTGCTGCGCCGCTTCCTGCGCATGTTCCACGCCGACCGCAAGCACCTCCACCACGTGCTGGATCAGGTCGGCGCCCGCCGCTCGCACGTGGTGGCGCTGATCTACGCCGTGGTGGTGGCCTTCTGTGTCATGTCCCTGGTGGTGGCGGTGACCGGCCAGACCAACCTGGGCCTGCTGCTGGTGGTGATCGAGTTCCTGGTCATCTTCGGCATGCGCCAGCTGGGCCGCTCGGCGCCGCCGATCGCCTTCCCGCGCCCCACCGCCGCCCCGCCGCTGTCCGAGGTGCGCGAGTTCCCCGCCGCGCCGCCAGTCCCGCCGCCCGCGCCAGCCCCCAAGCTGCGGGTGATGAAGGGCCGCTGAAGAAACGCCGACGGCCGGCCCGGGGTCTCCGGACCGGCCGTGGTGCTGCGTTCTGCTATGTGCAACGCGCGGCGGCGTACCGCCCGCTGCGGCAACGACTACTGCTCCCTAGTACATGCCGCCCATGCCGCCGCCCATGCCGCCGCCGCCGGGCATGCCGCCGCCACCCTTCTCCTTCTCTTCCTTGATCTCCGACACCAGCGCCTCGGTGGTGAGCATCAGGCCGGCGATGGAGGCGGCGTTGATCAGCGCCGTCTTCGCGACCTTGGCGGGATCGATGACGCCGGCCTTCACCAGGTCCTCGTGCTTGCCGGTGGCGGCGTTGTAGCCGCTGTTGCCGTTGCTCGACAGCAGCTGCTTGACCACCACCGAGCCCTCCTCGCCGGCGTTGTTGGCGATCTGGCGGGCCGGCTCCTCGAGCGCCCGGCGGACGATGTTGACGCCGACCTTCACGTCGCCCTGGCCTCGATCTTGTCGACCGCCGACGACCGCGCGCAGCAGCGCCACGCCGCCGCCGGGGACGATGCCCTCCTCGACCGCCGCCTTGGTGGCGTGCATGGCGTCCTCGACGCGAGCCTTCTTCTCCTTCATCTCGGTCTCGGTCGCCGCGCCCACCTTGATCACCGCGACGCCGCCGACCAGCTTGGCCAGCCGCTCCTGCAGCTTCTCGCGGTCGTAGTCGGAGGTCGTATCCTCGATCTGGTTGCGGATCTGCTTGACCCGGCCGGAGATCGTCTCACGCCGCTTGACGTTGTCGGAGTCGGTGACGATGGTGGTGTCGTCCTTGTTGAGGACGATCTTCTTGGCGTCGCCAAGATCCTCCCAGCGGACGTTCTCGAGCTTGATGCCGAGGTCCTCGGTGATCACCTGGCCGCCGGTGAGCACTGCGATGTCCTCGAGCATGGCCTTGCGGCGGTCGCCGAAGCCCGGCGCCTTGACCGCGGCGACGTGCAGCGTGCCGCGCAGCTTGTTGACCACCAGGGTGGCGAGCGCCTCGCCCTCGACGTCCTCGGCGATGATCAGCAGCGGCCGGCCCTGCTTGGCGACCTGTTCGAGGATCGGCAGCAGGTCCTTCATCGAGCTGATCTTCTTTTCGTTGAGCAGGATCTTGGCGTTCTCGAGCACCGTCTCCATGCGCTCGGCGTCGGTGACGAAGTACGGCGACAGGTAGCCGCGGTCGAACTGCATGCCCTCGACCACCTCGAGCGTGGTCTCGAGGCCCTTGGCCTCCTCGACCGTGATCACGCCGTCCTTGCCGACCTTCTCCATCGCCTCGGCGATGATGCGGCCGATCTCCTCGTCGTTGTTGGCCGAGATGGTGCCGACGTGGGCGATGTCCTTGCCCTCGACCGGCTTGGCCAGCTTGTCGATGGCGGCGATGGCGGCCTTGACCGCCAGGTCGATGCCCTTCTTGATCTCCATCGGGTTGGCGCCGGCGGTGACGTTCTTCGAGCCCTCGCGATAGATCGCCTGGGCGAGCACGGTGGCGGTGGTGGTGCCGTCGCCGGCCACGTCGGAGGTCTTCGAAGCGACCTCGCGCACCATCTGCGCGCCCATGTTCTCGAGCGGGTCGTAGAGCTCGATCTCCTTGGCGACGGTGACGCCGTCCTTGGTGATGGTGGGCGAGCCGAACTTCTTCTCGATGACCACGTTGCGGCCCTTGGGACCGAGCGTCACGCGGACCGCATCGGCGAGCTTGTTAACGCCCCGCAGGATCGCCGCGCGGGCGTCCCCGGAGTAAGTGATCTGCTTTGCCATGGCTTTCTATGCCTCCTCGGTTTCGCGAAAGTAGAAAATCTCTGTGGGCCGCGGCGATTACTTCTTGCCGTTGACGATGGCCAGGATCTCGTCCTCGCGCAGGATGACGTAGTCCTCGTCGGCGATCTTGATCTCGCTGCCGGAGTACTTGCCCATCAGCACGCGGTCGCCGGCCTTCACGTCCATCGGGGCCCGCTTGCGCTCGTCGTTCAGCTTGCCCGGTCCGACGGCGATGACCTCGGCCTCCTGCGGCTTTTCCTTGGCGGTGTCGGGGATGATGATGCCCCCCCGCACCTGCTCCTCCTGCTCAATGCGCTTCACCACCACGCGGTCGTGCAATGGGCGAATGTTCAGCACGGATACACCTCCTTGGACTCGTTGAAGTGGAAGTTCTGCCAGACTCGCCACCGTCCCTTGTTAGCACTCATGGGAGGTGACTGCTAACAGTGTAGGGCGGCGGCGGCGGCCTGTCAAGCGCTCGGCGCGCGCGGCGGCGCCTGAGCCGGCCGCTCCCATGTGCTAAACTGATCGCCTTGAGTACGGAACCTCCGAGTACCTTCTCCACCCCCGTTTCCCTTCGCTCGACCGCGGCCCGGCCACGGCGGCGCCGGCGGTCGCGCCGGCCTTGGCCCCGCCGGCCGGGAGGAGCGCGGTCGTGACCCAGCTGCGTCCGGGCTGGGCGCTGCTGCTGGGCCTGCTGCTGGTGCTGCTCAACGGCTTCTTCGTCGCCGCCGAGTTCGCCCTGGTGCGGGTGCGCCCGACGCAGTTCGAGCCCTACGGCACGGGGCGGGGGCAGCGGCGGGTGCGCATCGCCCGCCGCATGACCCAGCACCTCGACGCCTACCTGTCGGCGACCCAGCTCGGCATCACACTGGCATCGCTGGCCCTGGGCTGGATCGGCGAGCCGGCCTTCGCCTGGCTGGTCGAGCCGCTGGTGGTCTTCTTCGCCGGCCCCAACTCGCCCCTGGTGCACTCGATCGGCCTGACGGTTTCATTCCTGGCCATCACCATCCTGCAGGTGGTGGTCGGCGAGCTGACGCCGAAATGGCTGGCGCTACGCCATGCCCGCGCCGCCGCCCTGCTGGTGGCGCTGCCGCTGCGGGTCTTCTACCGCGCGACTTTCCCGGCGATCTGGCTGCTCAACCGCGCCGCCCGCGGCCTGAGCCGCCTGCTCGGGGTGACGCCGCCGCACGGCGGCGGCGGCGTCCGCGACGAGGCGGAGCTGCGGCGACTGCTGGTCGCCAGCGCGGACGCGGACGTCTCCGAGACGAAGCGCGAGCTGCTGGACAACGTCTTCGAGCTCTCCCACCGGATGGCGCGCCAGATCATGCTGCCCCGGCAGGATGTGGTGTACCTGTCGACCGCCCGGCCGCTGGCCGACAACCTGCGCCTGATCCGGCGCAGCGGCCACACCCGCTTTCCGCTCTGCGAGGGCGACCTCGACCACGTCATCGGCGTCGTGCACATCAAGGATCTCTACCGCCGGGAGCGCCCGCTCGGCTCGCTGCAGGAGGTGGCGCGCGAGATCGCCTTCGTGCCCGAGACGCTGGAGCTGGACCGCCTGCTCAAGCGCATGCGCGTCGAGCGCTTCCATCTCGCCGCGGTCCTCGACGAGTATGGCGGCGTCTCCGGCGTGGTGACGCTCGAGGACGTGATCGAGGAGCTGGTGGGCCAGATCCACGACGAGTTCGACGTCGAGAAGCCCGAGTTGCAGCGCAACGCCGACGGCACCTACCAGGTGGCGGGCGGCATGCTGGTCGAGGAGCTCGAGGACGCCATCGGGCTCGAGCTGAGCGACCGCGACGACGACACCATCGGCGGCGTCGTCTTCTCCGAGCTCGGCCGCAACCCGGTGGTCGGCGACCAGGTCGAGCTCGGCCCGATCACCCTCGAGGTCCAGGAGATGCAGCGCAACCGCATCGGCACCCTCAAGGTGACGGTCCGCCAGCCCGCCGCGGTTCACGCCGACGGCGATTGACCAAGGGCAAGAGGGATCTGGCCGCGCCCGCGGCGCTACTACCCGCCCACCGTCACCCGCCCTGGCAGGCCGTCCTGGAGGCGCTCGAGCAGGGCGGCTGGCACCTGCAGCTCGGCCTCCACGAAGACCATCTGCGAGGCGGTGTCGAGGCGCGGCGCCACCTGGGAGACCCGGCCGGCCAGGGTCATCGGCAGCGAATCGAGGCGCACCGCGACCGCCGCGCCCTTGCGGATCGCCGCCGCCTGCTCGGGCGGCACCGCGAAACGCAGCATGAACTGGCCGGTGCTGATCAGCCGCACCACCGGGGCGCCGGAGCGGACCAGCGCCCCGGCGTCGAGATAGCGCAGCGCCACGCGGCCGTCGATCGGCGCCCGCAGCACCGCGTGCTGCAGGCGGGTCTCGAGCTGGCGCAGGTGCCCCACCTCCTCGGCGACGCGGGCCTTGGCGCTCTCCACCGACGCCCCCGCCTCCTGCTCGGCGTTGCGCGCCGAGGCGAGGTCCTCCTCGGCATACAGCTCCGGATGCAGCTCGCGACGGGCGCGGCGGTCGCGGGTGCGGTCCAGCTCGAGCTCGGTGCGCCGCTGCTCGCTGCGCGCGGCGCTCACCGTCGCCTGCACCACCGCCATCTCGTCGTGCAGCTCGTCCATCGAGAGCGTGGCCAGCTCCTGGCCACGGCGGACGACGTCGCCGACCCGCACCGCCACCGACGCCAGCCGCCCATCGGTCTCCGCCGCGACGGCAACCGCCTGGCGGGCGAGCACCACGCCGACGTAACCCGCCGGCCGGGAGGTGGTCGGCGAAGCGGCGGCGCGCGGCGGCGCGCCCCCCGCCGCCGGCAGGCTTGCCGCATAGGCGACGGCCGGCGGTGGGGCCGCGAGGCCGGCCCGCGCCCCGGCCGGTGGCGGAGCCGCCGGCGCGGCCGGAAACGTGGCAGAATCCAGAGGTTGGACGGCCGCGCCCGCAGCCGCGCCGGTGGCCTCCGGCGCCGCCGGCGACCCCGGCGACCTGGCGCCGCAACCCGCGAGGAGCAGCGTGGCGGCAAGGATGGTGGCGGCGCCGAGATCTCGCACCGCTCGCGGTGCCGGCGCCGGGCGTTGATGGCGACGATGGCAGCAGCCGCCGGCGCCACCGGCACCGGCAGGGCGGAAGAAATCGGCGGAGGTCCAGCGTTTCACCATCGAGGAGTACTCTAACAGGGATGTCCGACCCTCTCGCCTCCAGCCAGCGGCTGGCCCCGACGACCGAGCCCGCGGTCGTCCTGCTGATCGGCTTCGAGCGGCCGGACGCCGAGGCCCTGCGCGCCCGCCTCGTCCGCCTGTTCCCGCAGGGACCCCAGGGGCACCGGGGACCCCAGGTCTCGCAGCTGCACCAGGCCGGCCCGCTGCATCAACCCATGGGCGGCCTCGAGGTGGTCATCGGCCCCGGCCTTCCAGCCCACCCCGGTGGCAAGGATGCCAAGAGCCCGGAGCACCCGGCGGCAGCCGACATCGTTCGGCAGAGCCTGCAGACTTTGCGCTCCGCGGTCGGCGGGAGGGCCGTGGCGGTCGTCTGCTTCGGCGAGGGGGCCGGCGGCGAGACGGCAAAACGGCTGATCGCCGGCCACGAGATCGACGCGGTGCTCGGGGCCGACAGCGACGCCGCCTCCGGCACCAAGGGCGCCAAGGAGGCTGGCACCGCAGCCACCACGCCCCCTCGCGTGCCGCCGCTGCACATCGTCGCCGCCGCCGGACCTGATCCCGAGATCTTCCAGGAGCTGATCGCCGAGGACCGGATCTTCTACCTCAGCCAGCGCCCACCCGCGCCGGAAGAGCTGGCGGCGCTGATCGGTAGCGCCGTGCTCCGCTACCAGGCGCGCCGCGACGAGGCGGCGGCATCCGCGCTCGGGGAGCCGTCCGGCGTCCCTCACCCGCAGGCGCCGGGCGGCGGCCGCTTCGAGATCGCCGAGGTGCTGCGCGCCCTCGCCCTGCAGCCTGCCCTGGGCGACCGCGCCGAGGTGCTGGCGGAGGCGGCGCGCGAGGCGGCCGACGCCCAGCGCGGCTATTGCCTGCTCCACGACCCGCAGGACGACACCCTCTGGAGCCGCGAACGGGCGAGCGGCGCCGAGCGCCGGGACAGCGCCGCCGTCGGCATTGCCAGCTTCGTGCTGCGCAGCGGCCTGAGCCTGATCGTGCCGCGCGCCGGGCGCGACTCACGCTACGACCGGGAGGCGGACGACCCGGAGGGCGACGGCTCCGAGCGCCTGGTCGCCGTGCCGGTGCGCGACGAGGATGGCCGGGTGGTGGCGGTGCTGGTGGCGGTGCGCACGGCCCGCGAGGCCGAGTTCGGCGCCGCCCAGGTCGAGCGGCTCGAGCGGCTGGCCGCCGCGGCCGCCCCCTTCCTGCCGCCGCCGCGGCCCGAAGAGGTGCTGGGCGACGACGCGCTGTTCCGCCGCGAGGCGCTGGAACGCTACCAGATGCTGGACGAGGCCCAGGACCCGCTGCGGATCTCGCCGGCCTGGACCCGCTGGACCTACTGGACGCTGCTCGCCGCGCTGGTCGGGGCGGTGCTGTTCTCGATGATCGGCGAGGTCAAGGAGTACGCCTCCGGGATGGCGGTGGTATGGATGGGCACCCGCGACGACGTCACCGCCGAGACCGGCGGCACGGTCAGCGCCGTCGAGGTCGCCCCCGGCCAGCGGGTGCGGCCCGGTCAGGTCCTGGTGCGCCTGCACGAGGCGCAGGAGGCGGCGGAGCTGGCCCGCCTCGATCAGGAGTTCGACCTGCAGCTGGTCAACCGTCTGCGCGATCCCGCCGACCCGGGGCCCGAGCAGGCGCTGATCGGCCTGCGCACGCAGCGCCAGCTGGCCTCGGAGCGGCTGGGCGAGCGCACTCTGCGCGCAGCTTCCGCCGGCATCGCCAGCGACGTGCGGGTGCGGCCCGGCGAGTTCCTGACCGCCGGCCAGCCGGTGCTGTCCATCGTCCGCGGCCAGGACCGGCCGTCGGTGGTGGTGCTGATGCCGGGCCAGTTCCGGCCCCTGGTGCGGCGGGGGATGCCGATCCGCTTCGAGATCTCGGGCTATCGCTATGCCTACCAGCGGCTGACCGTCGACGCGGTGGGCGACGAGGTGGTGGGGCCGGCCGAGGCGCGCCGCTTCCTGGGCCCCGAGATCGGCGACGCCGTCGAGCTGACCGGGCCGGTGGTCATCCTCCGGGCCAGCCTGCCGCGGCCCACCTTCCAGGCCGAGGGCCGCACCTACCGCTTCCACAACGGCATGCACGGCAACGCCGAGGTGGAGGTGCGGTCGGAAAAGATCCTCGTCGCCCTGATCCCCGGCCTGAAGGCCCTGTTCCGGAGCGGCGGTCATGGCTAAGGACACCAAGGACACCAAGGACACCAGGGACGCCAGGGACACCGGGGGGACCAGGGGCGCCTTGGATCCCAGGACCGCCGAGGCCTCGCCGGTCCCGGAGCCGGCACCTGCCGCCAGGTCCGTGCCGTCGTTCGCCGACCGCTTCCCGGCGCTGCGGGGCCTGCGCCTGAGCAGCCGCAAGCGCCGCATCCCGCAGATCCAGCAGACCGCGGCAACCGACTGCGGGCCGGCCTGCCTGACCATGGTGATGGGCTACTTCGGCAAGTCGGTGCGGCTCGACGAGGTGCGGTCGGCGATGGGCTTCAGCCGTCTGGGCACCGACGCCCTCACCCTGGTCGAGACCGCCCGTATCTACGGGTTGCGCGGCCGCGGCATCAAGATCCGCGACATCGACGCCCTGCGCTTCCTCGAGCCCGCCTCGATCCTGCACTGGCGCTTCAACCACTTCGTGGTCTTCGAGCGCATGGAGCAACGCGGCGCCTGGGTGGTGGACCCGGGCGGCGGGCGGCGCCTGGTGTCGCGCGAGGAGCTCGACCGCGCCTTCACCGGCGTCGCCGTCTCCTTCGAGACCACCGAGGACTTCGCGCCGTCGCGCGGCGAGCGCCGCCCGGTCTGGGCCCAGCTGCGCCAGGTGCTCACCGAATCGGGGCTGCTGTCGCGCATCCTCACCACCTCGGTGGTCATCCAGTTCTTCTCGCTGGCGGTGCCGATCCTGACCGGGCTCATCGTCGACCGGGTGGTGCCGCGCGGCGATCAACACCTGCTGCTGGTGCTGGCGATCGGCTGCGCCGGGTTGGTCGGCTTCAAGCTGATGGCGCTGCTGGTGCGGTCGTTCCTGCTGCTGCACCTGCGCACCCGCCTCGACGCCCGCATGACGCTGCAGTTCCTCGACCACCTGGTCCACCTGCCCTACCTCTTCTTCCAGCAGCGCTCGGCCGGCGACCTGCTGATGCGCCTCAACAGCAACTCCACCATCCGCGAGATCCTCACCTCGAGCGCGATCTCGGGAGTGTTCGACGGCGTGATGGTGGTGCTCTACCTGGTCTTCCTGCTCGCCGCCGACCTGCGCATGGGGCTGCTGGTGGCGGCCCTCGGCGGCCTGCGGGTGGCGATCTTCCTGATCACCCGCCGCCGCCAGCGCGACCTGATGTCGGAATCGCTGCAGACCCAGGCGGACTCCCGCGGCTATCAGGTGCAGGTGCTGTCGGGCATCGAGACTATCAAGGCCGGCGGCGCCGAGGACCGGGCGGTGGACCGCTGCGCCCACCTGTTCGTGCGCGAGCTCAACGTCTCGCTCGACCGCGGGCGCCTCGACGCCATCACCAGCTCGGTGCTCGAGGTGATGGGCACCGCCTCGCCGCTGCTGGTGCTGATCTACGGCGCCATCCTGGTGCTGCACGGCGACCTCACCCTGGGCACCATGCTGGCGCTGTCGGCGCTCGCCAGCGGCTTCCTGACGCCGCTCACCACCCTGGTCACCACCGCCACCCAGCTGCAGCTGCTCGGCAGCTACCTCGAGCGCATCGACGACGTGCTCGAGACCGCGCGCGAGCAGGAGCAGGGGGCGCGGCAGCGGCCGCCGGCACTGCGCGGCCGGGTGACGCTCGAAGGCGTGTCGTTCCACTACTCGCCGGTGACGCCACCGGTGGTGGCGGACGCTTCGGTGGACCTGCAACCTGGCCAGCTGGTGGCGGTCGTCGGCGCCTCGGGATCCGGCAAGTCGACGCTCGCGGGCCTGCTCGCCGGCCTCTACACGCCGGAGACCGGCCGCATCCTCTACGACGGCCTCGACCTGGTCGACCTCGACCTGCGCTGGCTGCGCGGCCAGCTCGGCTTCGTCGCCCAGAACGCCTACCTGTTCGGGCTCAGCATCCGTGCCAACGTCGCGCTCAACGATCCCACCCTGCCGCTGTCGCGAGTCATCGAGGCGGCCAAGCTGGCGGAGATCCACGACGACATCCAGGCCATGCCGATGGGCTACGAGAGCGTGCTCGCAGACGGCGGCGCCTCGCTGTCGGGCGGCCAGCGCCAGCGCCTCGCCCTGGCGCGGGCGCTGGTGCGCCGGCCCAAGGTGCTGATCCTCGACGAGGCCACCAGCGCCCTCGACGCGGTGACCGAGGCCAGGGTGCAGCAGAACCTTGCCGGGCTGCGCTCGACCCGGATCGTCATCGCCCATCGCCTCAGCACCGTGCGCGACGCCGACCTCATCCTGGTCATGGATCAGGGCCACATCGTCGAGCGCGGCAGCCATGGCGAGCTGATGGCCCTGCACGGCTACTACCGCGCCCTGGTGGACGCTCAGCTCGAGCGCGGCGACGACCCGGCCGCCACCAGGACCGCCTGAGGCCGGCGGCACCGCTGCCGCAAGCCACGCCGGAACAGGGTCAGTCGAGCGCGGACTATGGGGCCGCGTCTAGCGCGGCCTTCGCCAACGCGTCGAGCACGCCGTCGTCCAGCTTGCCGGAGGCCGGCAGGCCCCGCTTGGTTTGGAAGGCAGCCAGCGCCGTCTGGCTGCGGGCGCCAAACACCCCGTCCACCGGTCCCGGATCGAAGCCCTCGAAGGTCAGGTAGAGCTGCGCCGCGCGCACCGAGAGGTCGGGCGTCGGGTTGGTGGAGTAGGTCTGGAAGTGCTGCTGCAGCTTCGTGTCGTACTGGTTCTTCTTGTAGGCCGGGCCATTGTAGCCGCGGGCGAAGGCCGCCCAATCGTGCGCCTGCAGCGCGGCGGTGAGCTTCGATCCGCTGAGGTAGGCGGCCACGGCGGCGAGCTGCGCGTCCTCGGAGTCGCTCATCGCCGCCACCATCGCTTCGACGTCGGCGAAACCCGCCAGGGCGAAGTTCATGCCCATGATCTGCCCCGCCCCCCAGGAGGCGCTCTGCAGCGCCGCGGTCCGGTCCAGGGCGATGGCCTTGGCCAGGCGGGCGTACTGGGGAGCGCCGGTGGCGCCGTAGCCTCCGGCCTTCGGGTCGCTGATGTCGCCGTCGTCGAAGCGGCCGCCGGTCAGCCGGTGGAAGATGTGCCGCTCGTAGAGGATCTTGGGGCGGCGGTCAGGCAGGAAGCCCCAGCCCGAGGCCTCCACCAGCAGGACGGTCCACAGCTCCGCCGCCTGCACCGCGATCGCGCCGGTGGCGGCCGCCAGCCCGCCCCCGCTGAGCGCCAGTGACCGTCCCACGAAGTCCAAGGCCATCGCGTCCCCTTTTCGAGAAGATTCTTTCAAAGTATACAGAGTGCAGGGGAACGGCGATCGGCCCCGGACGGGGCGGGTCGCCCTGTCCGGAGCCGAAGGGAAGGATGGTGAAGGATTGCGGGGTGAGCTCAGCGTCCGTGGCCGCGGATGCCGTGGAGGACGACGGTCGGGCCGCCGCAGGGGGCGTTGGGATCGCCCTCGAAGAGAACGCCCGTGACGCTGACCATGTCGCCGGCCTGGTAGTCGCCCAGGCTGCCGTCCAGCGCCACCACGATGTTCTGGTTGGTTTCCAGGGTCGGGCAGGCGCCCCCGGCTTCGTGCAGCCTGCCGACGAGGGTCACGTCACGGTGCGGACCCTGGTAGACGTAGCGGCCGCGGCGGTCGGGAAGATCACCCGGGCGCGCGTCGCGGTCCCGATCGGCGCCGGCGTCGCGGCGCTCGTCGAACCTGCCGGCGCGCTCGGCATAGTGTTGGAACGGCTCGCCGGTCAAGCTGTCGAAGTAGGTGCCCCGATGGTGGTCGTCCGACCACAGCGTCTGGACCCTGGTGACGGCGAAGCCGGGAGCGCCGCAGCGCGGGTCGGGAGCGGGGCGGCCTTCCAGGCGCACGTGGTCGCCGGCCAGCAGGCCTCGGGTCTCGCCGCGCAGCGCGTAGGTCCGGCCGTCGTGCTCGCGCAGCATCAGGCAGTCGCCGCTGGCGCTCAGGTAGCCGTCCACGTGGATGATGTCGGGATAGGCGGCGAAGCCGGCCCGGGCCGGCAGGACCAGGCCGGCGGCGAGCAGCAGTGCCGGCCCGATGAGACGGAATGGAGATCGTGGTCGTCGTGAGCTCATGCAAACCTCCTTTTGGCTGGGGTCGCGGACGCCGAATGTCCCTACCTGCCCTGACCTGTCCCGTCCCCAACGGATTGATAAGAGCAAGGCGCCTGCCAGCGCCGGCAAGGCGCCTGCCAGCGCCGGCAAGGCGCCTGCCAGCGCCGGCAAGGCGCCTGCAAGCACCGGGCGGTCCCGGCGCCTCACGGCGCGAACCGAGCGTAAATCGCCCGGCGGCGGGCCACCACGACGGGCGGCGCGAGGCAACAGCGGTGCGGGGGCGACCGCCGCTCAGGGCGGCGGGACGGGCGCGGCAGGAGCGGGCACTGCTGGGGCGGCGGGACCGGCCGGCGCGGCCGCGGCCGGCGCGGGCGCGGTCAGGGCGGCGGGACGGGCGCCGAGGCGCGCGAGGTCGATGTCGTGGTTGGCCGGCGGCACGGTCCTGGCCGCGGCCAGGCGAGCGCTGACGGCCTTGCGCGCCGGCTCCGCGAGGTCGCCGCGCAGCACGACGACGCGGCGGGGAGCGGCGCGGGTCACCGCCCAGCCGGCGCCGAGGCGGGATGCGGCGGCCTGGAACCTGGTGGCGGCTTCGTCGGTGTCCCAGTCGGCGATCCAGGCGAGCAGCCGGCGGCCCGACCGGAGGTAGATCGCGAAGCGGTCGCCGCCCCAGCCGGTGGCGGCAGCCGCCGCCTTGCCGCCGTCCGGCAGCACCGGGCGCAGCAGCACCTGGATGCCCTCTTCCCCGAGCTGGCCCTCGGCTGCCTTGGCATAGCCGGGAAGCTCGCCACCCAGGTCAGGCCAGACCACCACCACCGGGTCGTCGCGATGGCCGTACCATTTCTCGGGGTGCAGGATCTGCTCCGAGGAACGCGGCGGATCGACGCCGAAAGCGTAGTCGAGCAGCGCCTGACCGCCCCGCCGGCGCACCTCGAGGCAGAAGGCGGCGCCGTGCGAGTAGCTGAACAGCAGCTGGTCGCGGAACCAGGCGGGCGCGGTCGCCATCTCCTTTTCGCCGGGGAGACCCTTGCCGACGCCGGCGCCGCCGGGCTCGCCGGCCTCGCCGCCGCCGGCGCCCAGCAGCTCCTCCACCAGGCTCTGCGCTTCCGGGCGCTCTTCCAGCGGCCCCTGCACCAGATCGTCGAACATCACCAGCGAGGCGTCGCCCTCGACCAGCGCCAGGCGGGCCACGCCGCCGTCGGAGAGCGGATCGGGATCGGAGAGGTGGTCGAGGTCGAAATGCTGGTCCTGGATGGCGTGGGTCAGCTCGTGCACCAGCAGGCCGTCCTCCACCTTGCGCGCCAGCTCGGCGCCGAACTGGGCGTCGGCCTGCTTGCCGAGCAGCCCGCCCGGCCGGTCGACCACCGCCAGGACCTTGCGGTGGGGGTCGTAAAAACCGGCGATCTGGCTGGTCAGCAGCTCGGGGAGGTAGGTCTTCAGATCCATGGCCTCGGGGATCAGCCCGAAGGCCTTGAGGCTGAGCTCCACGGCCGCCAGGCGCTCCGGCGGCAGGTCCTCCTGGAAGTCGGCGAGCACCTCACGGCGCAGCTCGGGCTCCGAGACGCGGCCCCACGGCACCGGCCGCTCGAGCTTCAGGCCGCGGTAGCGCTCCGCCGCCAGCACCAGCTCGGCCATCCGCCGCTCGAGAGCGGCCGGCAGCGGTTCGAGCTTGGGCGCCGCCGGCTGCGGTCTGCCGGCAGCGCCGGCGACGGCGCAGAGCAGCAGCAGGGTCGCGGCGGCGAGTTTGCGCATCGCCCTACTGTAGCCGCAATGCCGGCGGCGATGGTGAAGGCGGCCGCCAGCGGCCCGCCGTCAACCCGCCCGATGCAGTTCCTGGTCGCCGCCGCCGGTCCCTGCCAGCAGCGCGCGGCGCGGGCGGAGAACGAGGTAGTTGGCGGGCACCTGCACCTCCGAACCGTGAGCCAGGCGGACCGTGTTGATGACCACCGCATCACCTTGGGCAAGGACGATCCAGCCCTCGTCCGGGTAGTATCGCCGCCGGTCACGCGGGGTGAAACCGATCGGATGAATGCCGTTCCTGACCACGTTGTGCACCAGGGCGGGCAGGCCGGAGGGGCTGTCGCCCGGCAGCTGGCGGAAAGTGTCGAGCGCGCTCTTGCTGAGCTCGATCTGATAGAGCGTGCCCCGAGCCCCGAGCAGCATCGCCAGGCTGGTCACGAAGCGCGGGCGATCGGGCGCCTGCACGCAGTGGAAGACGGTGCGCATGTAGACGTTGGCGTCGCCGATGTCGGCATGCAGCGCTTCCGCCTCGCCGGGGTTGGCGCCGTTCCAGACCCGGAATTCCAGCCTCCCCTCCTCCGGCGAGCCTTGGGTCTCCCGGCGGGCCAGCGCGACGGCGGCGGGCGACACGTCGACGCCGATCACCCGCTCGAAGTGGCGCGCCAGGAATCGGGACTGGCGGCCGTTGCCGCATCCCAGGTCCACCACCGGCAGTCGTGCATCCATGTGCGGCGCGAAGCGCCGCAGGTCCTCGGCCGCCGCCTTCGCCGGCTCGTTGTCCCACAGCACCTCGCCGCCGGCGCCGGTGGCGTGGATGGTTCGCCAGTAGCTTTCCCACTGCTTGCGGTATTGGCGCGGGCTGCCACTCCGCAGGCGGAACATCAGGACATGGGAGTAGAATTTCATCGCATCCTTTACCGTCTTCATCGCTTGCTCTCCTCGCCGGAAAGCCCGGAAAGCACACATTTGCTTTCTAAATAAATAGTAGTTTCTGCGGCCGATCGCGAGACATTTCCCATGGCGCCCGCGGGCCGCCGCGGTGGGCGCGACAGGCACCACGGCATTTGATACAAATGCGTCATGAACAGCTGGCAACCTTTGCTGACCGGATCCCTGGCCGAGCGGGCGCGCCAGGCGATCGACGAGATCGCCGCCGTCCTCGCTCCTGCGGCCGCAGCCGCCGCGTCGCCGGCGGCGGCGACGGCGGCCGACCTCCTGCAGGGCCCCAGCCTGGCCGGCGGCGCCGCCGGCGCCGCTCTGTTCTTCGCCTATCGCTCCCGCTCTGGCGTCGCCGACGGCGGCGCCGCCCATGCCGCCAACACCGCCGACACTGCCGATGCCGCCCATGCCGAGGACACCGAGATCGCCGCCCGATTTCTCGACCAGTCCACCGAGGCGCTGGCCACCACGCCCCTGGCGCCGGACCTCTACGGCGGCTTCGCCGGCGTGGCCTGGACGGCCGAGCACCTCTACGGCCCGCAGTTTGCGGAGCCGCACCAGGAGGCGCCGGAAAGCTCGGAGACCCCGGAGACTGTGGAAGACCCCGGCGAGGACCCGCTGGCGGAAATCGACGAGGCCCTGATCCGCTACCTCGACCATTCGCCGTGGACCGCCGACTACGACCTGATCCGGGGCCTCGTCGGCCTCGGCGTCTATGCCCTCGAACGGCTGCCGCGGCCCAGCGCCCTGGCCTGCCTGACCGGAGTGGTCGACCGCCTCGCCGAGACCGCCGAGCATGGAGCGCAGGGAACGACCTGGCACACCTCCCCACGGCTGCTGCCCGACTGGCAGCGGGCGATCTACCCCGAGGGCTATTACAACCTCGGCGTGGCGCACGGCGTCCCCGCGGTGGTCGCCCTGCTCGGCGCCATTGCCGCCGCCGGGAAGCGCCTGGCAGCGGCCGGCAATGCCGCGGCCGGCGATCTCGGCCGGCGCGCACGAATCCTGGAGGAAGGCGCCATGCGCTGGTTGATGGCGCAGCGGCTGCCGGCCGGCAGCTCGTCCTGGTTTGCCTCCAGCGTCTGGCCCGGCACGCCCCACCAGGGGTCGCGCCTGGCCTGGTGCTACGGCGACCCGGGGATCGCCGCAACGCTGCTGGTGACCGCGCGCTCCCACGGCGCAGGGGACGACGGCGGCGGCGCGGCGCTGGCGGTGCAGCTGGCCGTCGAGGCCGCGGCGCGGCCCGCCGAGACCTCGGGGGTGCGCGACGCCGGCCTCTGCCATGGCTCCGCCGGGCTGGCCCACCTGTTCAATCGCATCCACCAGCAGACCGGCGAGCCGCGGCTGGCCGCGGCAAGCCGCCGCTGGTTCGAGCACGCGCTCGATTTCCGCCAGCCGGGTCTGGGGCTGGCTGGCTATCGCTCCCACTGGATCGAGGAGGACGGCGTCACCCAGTCCTGGCGCGACTCGGCCGGGATGCTCGAAGGGGTGGCGGGGATCGGCCTCGCCCTGCTTGCCGGCATCTCCGACTTCGAGCCGGCCTGGGATCGGACCCTGATGCTGTCCGCCGCCGGCGTCCCGACCAATCCCCAAGAGCCGCCGCCGGGGACCTGACCCGAGGGCCCGCGGCATGGCGGTCGAGCTGCGGCACCGCACCATCGCCACCAACGGCATCCGCCTGCACGCCGTCGAGGCCGGTCCGGCGGACGGTCGGCTGCTGATCCTGCTGCACGGCTTCCCCGAGCTGTGGGCGGGTTGGCGCCGGCATATCGAGCCGCTCGCCGCGGCGGGCTTCCGCGTCCTGGTGCCCGACCAGCGCGGCTACAACCTGAGCGACAAGCCGCGCGGCATCGCCTCCTACCGCCTCGATCGGTTGGCCCGCGACGTCGTCGGGCTGATCGACGACGCCGGCCGCGAGCGTGCCTGCCTGGTCGGTCACGACTGGGGAGGCGCCGTCGCCTGGTGGGCTGGCGTCAACCACCCGCAGCGTCTCGAACGGCTGGCGCTGCTCAACATCCCGCACCCCTATGTCATGCGCCGCCATCTGCGGCGTGATCGCACCCAGATCCGCAAGAGCTGGTACATCTTCTTCTTTCAGCTGCCATGGCTGCCGGAGGCCTACTGGCGACGGCGCAACTGGGAGGCAGGAGTCCGGGCCCTCACCGTCACCAGCCGGCGCGGTACCTTTTCAGCCGCAGATCTCGACGTCTACCGTGAGGCCTGGTCCCAGCCCGGAGCCATCACCGGCATGATCCACTGGTACCGCGCCGCCCTGAGGCGGCCTCCTCCCCGTCCCGCCAGCCCGCGGGTACGGGTGCCGGTGCTGCTCCTCTGGGGTAAGGGGGATCGCTTCCTCGGCACCGAGATGGCGCAGCCGAGCATCGACCTCTGTGACGATGGCCGCCTGGTTTATCTCGACGCCACGCATTGGCTGCACCACGAGGAGCCCGGCGAGGTACAGCGGCAGCTCGTCGAGTTCCTCGGTGCGAGGGAGGCAGCGGCTCAGGGATTCGAGGAGAGCGTGTAGTCGAGCTCGTAGGAGTGCTTGCCGTCGGCGATCTCGATGCTCATGCTGCCCGCCAGCCCGGCCAGCTGGCCGGTGCCGGAGTCGGGCACCACGGTGATCGTCAATTGCAGGTCGCCGCGGGTCATGGTGCCGCTGTGTTGCAGCATGAAAGTGCCGCTGCGGCCCTGCAGGGTGCCGCGGACCTGCTCGATCGCGACGTAGCCGGCGGATCCCTTGACGGCGGTGCCGGCGCCGAGCATCTCGCCCTTGCTGGTGGCTTCGAGATCGCCGTGGTACTGCTTATCGAGCGACATCCTGCCAAGGGTCGTGCCCTCGGTGCCCTCAGCGTGGTCGTCGCCGCTCTGCGGGCTCACCTTGACCTCGAACGCCCCACTGGCACGACTGGACATGATCGCCCCTTTCCGAACCGCGGCGGGAATCTGAGCCGGCACCGTTCGATCACCGAGCCGGTGGAGCGAAAGCGTATCATCCGGCCATGCCCGCTTCGCCGCCACCTCGTTCGCGGAGGACCTCGAGCTTGCGCCATGGTCGCCGGCCGTCCCTGGTCGCCGCTTTCCTGATGACCGCGCTGGCTGCGCTGGCTGCGACCGCGCAGCAGCCGCCCACTGACGTCGCCACGCCTGCGCCATCGCCCTCGGCGCCCGCCACACCCGCGCCCGCGCCCTCGGCGCCGCCCGCGGCGCCTGCGCCTCCTGCCGCGCCGCCCGCCGCTTCGCCGGCAGCCGGCGCCCAGCCGGCCGCCAAGTCGGCGCCCGCCAAGGGCAAGCCGGGGTCGAAGACCGCGGTTTCCGCCAAGCCTGCGGCGCCTGCCAAGCCGCCACCGCCACCGCCCAAGCCGCCGGTCCCGAACGCGGCGCTCGCTCAGCTCAAGCCCCTGATCGGCAGCTGGACCTGCACCGGCCACACCTTCGGCCCCGGACCCGAGCACGACACCAGCGCCGCGATGACCGTCGGCTGGCGCCTCGACGGCTTCTGGCTCGAGGTCCGCTACGACGAGGCGAAGTCCGCCGCCAACACGGCGCCGTTCGCCGCCGTCGCCGATTGGGGCTTCGACGAGCTGCAGCAGGGCCTGGCGGCGGTGAGCGTGGACAACTTCGGCGGCAGCGCCGCGCAGGCGGCGTCGGGCTGGCAGGGCAGCAAGCTGGTGTTCGAGGGCCCGGGGCATCGCTTCGCCGCGCAGTTCGAGGCCCGCGACACATACAACCGGCGGGGTGAGGACCAGCTGGGCCATACCTTCGAGGCCCAGGTCAACGGCAGCTGGATCAAGCTGCACCAGGACGTCTGCAACCGGGTGCCCGCGAAGTAGGGCGCCGCGACGCCGTGCCCGCGCTCGCCGGCCTCGAACCGACATCGCCCGGCGCTCGCGGCGGCGCGGCGGCGGCGCCGGACGGCGGCCCATCCCGGGACGGCGCGGCCCGCCGGCGCCTCTCGCTGGCGCTGTCGCTCGGCCTTTCCCTGCTGACCCTCGCCGGCTTCCTGCCGGTGCTGCGCAACGGCTTCGTGAACTTCGACGACCCGCAGTACGTCTATGCCAATCCGTGGGTGCGGCAGGGCGTCAGCGCGGCGGGCCTGCGCTGGGCGCTTACCGCGCAGGTCGCCGGCAACTGGCACCCACTGACCGTCGCCTCGCACATGTTCGACGTGCAGCTCTTCGGCCTCAACCCGGCGGGCCACCATCTGACCAGCCTGCTGCTGCATCTCGCCAACGTGCTGCTGCTGTTCGCGGTGCTGCGCCGGATGACCGGCAGCCCCTGGCGCAGTGCCGCGGTGGCAGCGCTCTTCGCCATCCATCCCACCCACGTCGAGTCGGTGGCCTGGATCGCCGAGCGCAAGGACCTGCTCTGCGGCTTTTTCTGGATGCTCACCCTTGCCGCCTACCTGCGCTATGCCAGCGCACCTGCCGCCGGGCGCTACCTGCTGGTGGTCGCCGGCCTCGCCGCCAGCCTGATGGCCAAGCCGATGGCGGTCAGCCTGCCGGCCGTCCTGCTGCTGCTGGACTTCTGGCCGCTCGGCCGCTGGGCCGCCGGGGGCGCCGGGAGCGCCGGGAGCAGCTGGCCACGGCGGCCATTGCCGGGAGCGCGGCCATGGCGGCTGATCGTCGAGAAGCTGCCGCTGCTGGCCGTTGCCGCCACCGCCGGGATCGTCGCGCTCCGCACCCAGGCCGATCCGCTGGCCTCCGGCGCCACGGCGCCGCCGGCGCTACGCTGGGCCAACGCGCTGACCTCCTACGCGACCTATCTCGGCAAGACCCTCGATCCCCGGCAGCTGACGGTCTTTTACCCCTTCGCCGCGGTGCCGTTCGGCCGCGCCGCCGCGGCCGCCCTGCTGCTGCTCGCGATCACCGCCCTGACGGCATGGGCGGCGCGGCGCGCCCCCTACCTGGCGGTGGGCTGGCTGTGGTTCCTGGTGACGCTGGCGCCGGTGATCGGCGTGCTGCAGGTGGGCTGGCAGGCGTTTGCCGACCGCTACACCTACCTGCCCTCCATTGGCCTGTTCCTCGCCGCGGTCTGGGGGGTCGCCGACCTCGCCGGCCTCGCCGGCCGCCGGCTCGCCGGGGGCCGGCTCTCCGGGGGCCGGCGCGGCGTTGGTCGCCGCCTGCTCCGGGCCGGCGGCGCCGTGGCGGCAGCGCTGCTGCTGCTCGGGCTCACCGCGATGACTCGCCGCCAGGTTGGAACTTGGCGGGATTCGTCCACCCTGTGGAGCCATGCCCTCGAGGTGGCGGAGAGCTACCTCGCCCACACCAACATCGCCGAGGAGCTCCGCGCCCGTGGCGACCGGGCTGGCGCGCTCGCCCACTACCGCGCCGCGGTGCGCCTCGCTCCTCGCAGCCCCCAGGCCTATGCCGCGCTGGGCAACGCCCTGCGCTCGTGGGGCCTTCCCGCCGCGGCCCAGCAGCCGCTGCGCACCGCCCTCGCCATCGATCCGGCGGACGAGCGCTCCCGGCTCATCCTCGCCATGAGCCTGGACGATCTCGGCCGTCCCGACCTCGCCATCGCCGAGCTGCGCCGTGTCGCCGCCGACCACCCCGATTCGCTCGACGCTCAGGCCGGCCTCAGCGACCTGCTGCGGCGCACCGGCGACGTCCAGGCGGCCGCTGCCCATCGCCGCCGGGCCGAGGCCCTGGCCGCGAGCGCGAAGCAACTGCCACGCTGAGCCGGCGCCGGCACGACGCCCCCGGGAGGGCGCCGGCAAGGCGCCTCTGGACAACGCCGGCAAGGCGCCTCTGGACAACGCCGGCAAGGCACCTCGGGACAGCGCCGCCTCGCCGGCGGCCTGTATACTCCGGCGATGAATGAGAGCAACGATTTGCGCTACCCGATCGGCCGTTTCCAGCGCCCTGCCAGCCTGTCTCCCGCGGAGCGCGCCGCCGCCGTCGCGGCCATCGCCGAAGCTCCCGCCAGACTGCGGGAGGCGGTGGCCGGACTCACCCCGGACCAGCTCGACACTCCCTACCGGGAGGGCGGCTGGACCGTCCGGCAGCTGGTGCATCACGTGCCGGACAGCCATCTCAACGCCTACGTGCGCTGCAAGCTGGCGCTGACCGAGGAGGCGCCGACCATCCGGCCCTATGACGAGAAGCGCTGGGCCGAGCTGCCGGAGGCGAAGGCGGCGCCGATCGAGCCGTCGCTGGTCCTGCTCGAAGGCCTGCACGGGCGCTGGGTGCTGGCGCTGCGCGGCATGGGCCCGGCGGACTGGCAGCGGCCGCTGGTCCATCTCGAGCTCGGCCGCCTGACCGTCGAGCAGCTGATCGCCCTCTATATGTGGCACGGCCGTCATCACACGGCTCACGTGACCGCTCTGCGGCAGCGCCAAGGCTGGAGCTGAATCGAAGTGTGGGAGAGGGTGCCGCCGGCGGCGCCGGCGGCGGGTTTTCGATGGCCCCTCGCGGCGCGAAGCGCCAGGAGTCAGGACAGTTCGCGACTAGTGATTGGCGTTGGAGACTTCGGCCGCTTGCTTCAGCTCGTTGTTCACCTGGTCCAGCAGCTCCTTGGCCCGCTGCGCATGACCGCCCAGGTCCCACTCGTTCGCCTGCTGCGCCTGGACGATCTTCTCAAAGGCCTGACGCGCCAACCGTTGCGCCGCGGCGATATGGGGGTGGCGATGGGGATTCACGTTCTTCGCCGGCGGCTGCGCCGCGTACACCACCCCAGCGACCACCAACAGCAATGCACACACACCTGCGATAATGCTCTTCTTCATCTCTTCCTCCTTGGCTTGCGGGAATGGTCGTTCGGAGGTTATCTTTGCACCTCCGCCGCGGTGGGTCAATACAAGCTACATGCCAGGTTGCGCCATCAGGGCAACGCCGCTGCGCAACGAAGCGCGGCATGAAAACCCTTTCTTGCGTAGGCACTGAGCCGCCGCCATGACCGTCGCCCGCGCACTCCTATCCGACCGGGTCTGGGCCGCGCTCGCCTGTCCGCACTGCGGCGCGCCGCTGGCGAGCGCCCCGACCGGTGCGCACTGCGCGGGGTGCGGCACCGACTTCGGTCGCGCGCCGAGCGGCCAGCTCGACCTGCGCCCGCGGCGGCCGCAGCGCCGCCAGCTCGAGATCACCCTGCCGGCGCCCGGGGAGCCGGGGGGGCTGCTCGACACCGAGGGGGTGGACTGGCGGCGGCTGCGTCCCAACCCGGCCCCGGAGATCGACGTCTCGCGGGTCGCGGGCCCCTGTCACCTGCCGCGTGACCTGCGCACCTACTTTCCGCGGGCCGCGGCGGATGCCGGCAACGGCGCCGGCCGCGAGCTGGCGCTGGACCTCGGCTGCGGCGCCCAGGTCCACCAGGAGGTCTGCGAGCTGGCCGGCTACGAGTACGTCGGGCTGGACTATGCAACTCCGGAAGCGATGCTGCTCGGCGACGCCCAGGCCCTGCCCTTCCGGGACGGCGCCTTCGGCTTCCTGCTCACCGTGGCGGTGCTCGAGCACGTGCCCTACCCGCTGCTGATGATGCGGGAAGCCCATCGTGTGCTGCGGCCGGGCGGCCGCTTGCTCGGTACCGTCGCGTTCCTCGAGCCGTTCCACCAGCACAGCCTCCACCACCACACTCACCTCGGTACCCTGCACGCGCTGCGCTTCGCCGGCTTCCGCGTCGACCACATCGCCGCCAGCGGCGGCTGGCCGGGTCTGGTGGCACAGGCCCACATGGGTCTGTTCCCCAACGCCCCGCGCTGGCTCGCCCGCCTGCTGGTGGCGCCGCTGCTGGCCCTGCACCGCCTCTGGTGGCGCCTGGGCCGCCTCGCCGACCCGACCGCCACCGAGACTCGCCGTCAGCTCAAGAACTCCGGCGCCATCCTGTTCCTGGCGACCAAGGAGTGAGCGCAGGGCAAGGTGCAGCCGCCACCGGCGCCGCGCCGATCGGTAAGCCGCTCTTGGTCAAGCAAAACGCTTTCAGTCAGGCCGACATCGCGTCCGCCCTGTGACGCGCAACCGGTCGCCGTTTACATGACCTGGCGCCGGTGGGCGCCGAGCAGGCGCGCGGGCAGGAAGAGGACGGCCTCGAGCAGGGCGAAGACCGCGCCGAAGGTGACGCCGACGAGGCGGAACGGCAGCGCCACCAGCCAGAGGAAGGGGTAGAGCACGAGCGCCAGCAGCGCGAGTGGCCAGCAGATCACCAGCAGGACAAGCCAGGCAAGGAATCCCAACATCGGCGCGCCTCCCGGGAGAGCGGATGCGGCCCAGCGTCTCGCGGTCGCCGCTCCGCCTTCGCTTGTACGCGACGCCGGCGACAAGGTTGCCCGCCAGCCGCAGCGGATAGCGCCCGCCGGCTAGCGCCGGCCGCGGGCGCAGGGTGAGCGCCACCGCCACCGAGAGGCCCTCGTCGACCGCTTCCGGCTCTGCGGCCAGGCTGGTGTCGAGCCCTGGTCCTTGCCGGTCTCAAAGCGAGCGCTCGCGCACCGAGGTCTGGCAGATGGCAGATCGCTTCGCCTACGACATTTTCCTGAGCCACAACTCGCGGGACAAACAGCGGGTGCGGGCGCTGGCGGAGAGGCTGCGCGCGGCGGGGTTGCGGGTGTGGTTCGACGAGTGGGTCATCCGGCCCGGCGACGACACCTACCTGGCCATCGAACGCGGGCTCGAGGCGGCGCGAGCGCAGGTGCTGTGCATGTCGCCGGCGGCTCTGGGGTCGGAGTGGGTGACACTCGAACGCAGCACCGTGCTCTTCCGCGATCCGTCCAATGCCAAACGCCGCTTCATTCCGTTGCTGCTGGCCGACTGCGAGCTCCCGGACGCCTTGCGACGCTACAAGTATGTGGACTACCGCCGGAAGACCAAGACGGCCTTCGCCGAGCTGCTGGCCGCGTGCAGGTCCGAGGCGGAGGCGGCCCCGCCCACGCCGAGCCTCATCATCGCGGAAAGATCCGCGCAACCACCGGCGCAAGCCGCGCCGCTGGCCGTCCTTGAAGGGCCACTCAGCCATCGTTCTCTCGGTCCAGGTCACGCCCGACGGGCAGTTTGCCGTCTCGGGCTCGGCGGACCAGACCATCAAGATTTGGGATCTCGAGGCGGGCGCCTGTGTCGGGACATTGGAGGGGCACAGCGACCACGTGGACTCGGTGGCCATCTCCCCTGACGGCGGTTTGATCGCCTCCACCGGGTTTAGCGACAGTACGATCCGGCTTTGGGATCTGAAATCGGGAGCGTGCTTGCAAGTGATCACGGACGAAGGGCACCCGTTCACGCCGCTTTCCGTGACCTTCAGTCCCGATGGTTCGCGACTGGTGGCCGGATCTACAGCCAGACATGCGGGAATCCATGTCTACCGCCTCACCGGCGCCCACATCGCCCTTCCGGCCGAGACGACGCGACGGTACGTGAACGCCAAAGTCGTGTTGATCGGCGAGGGGACGGTGGGCAAGACGTCGCTGGCGCATCGGCTGATCGAAGACCGCTACGTGATCCGCGACCGCACCCATGGCATGAACGTGTGGCCGCTGGATCTCCGGCTCACACCCGACGCCACGCTCGAGCGCGAGGCATTGCTCTGGGACCTGGCCGGGCAGGAGGACTACCGGCTGATCCACCGGCTGTTTCTCGAGCAGACCGCCCTGGCCCTGCTGCTGATCAATCCGCAGAAGGACGATCCCTTTGCCGAGGCCGGCGATTGGCTCAAGGCCCTGGAGACGGCAACGAGCCACCAGGCGCCGGAACGCCGCGTACCCCGGCTGCTGGTCTTCTCACAGACCGACGTGGGCGGGATGAAGCTCGGCAAGGCCAAGATCGAAAGGTTTGGCCGGCAGCACGGCTTCGCCGGCTGGCTGGCCACCAGCGCCAAGACCGGCGAGCACTGCTCGGACGCGGCCAATGGCGGCGAGCCCTCGCAGCTGAAGCAGCTGATCGCGGACCACATTCCGTGGCCGCAGCTGCCATGGACCGCGACACCGCGTCTGCTCGCCGAGCTGAAGAACGCCGTGATGACGATCCGCGACCACACCGACATCCGCCTGCTGCGCTTCTCCGAGCTGGCGCAGCGGCTGGAGCAGGCCCTGCCAGGAGAGAGATTCGGCGAGTCCGACGTGCGCACGGCGGTCACCCTGCTGGCCAACCATGGCCTGGCCCGGTTCCTGAAGTTCGGCGACCTTGTGCTGCTGCGGCCCGATCTGCTGAACGGCTACGCCGGGGCGATCATCCGAGCCGCCCGCGCCCACCGGGACGAGATCGGCTGCGTGTCCGAGGCGGACATCTACGGCCAGGGCTTCGATTTCACCGGCCTCGATCGCCTGCACCGCCCGGACGAAGAGCTCCTGCTGCGGGCCATGGTCGAGACCTTCCTCGACCACTCGCTGTGCATCGCCGAGGACACGCCGCAGGGGCGGCATCTGGTGTTCCCCTCCCAGTACCGGCGAGAGAAGGACATCCCCTGGGAGCCCGATGTCTTCGTCTCCTACACCTTCAGCGGCGAATGGCAGACGGTCTGGACCACCCTGGTGGTGCGCCTGTGGTACAGCCAGGAGTTCGAGCACCGCGAGCTGTGGCGCAACGCGGCGGAATTCCAATCCAACCGGGGGCACCTGCTGGGCCTGAAGATCGACAACCGGCAGGGCGAAGGCCAGGCGACGATCAGCCTGTTCTTCGACGTGAAGACACCGGACGAGCTCAAGGTGATCTTCATCGAGTACGTCCACCGGCACCTGGCCAGGTACGCCGGCGAGGTGAGGCGGAACCGGCGGTACAAGTGCAAGTGCGGGAAATTGGTGCAGGATCTCGACGAGGTCCGTGACCGTCTTGCCGCGGGAAAAACCTTCATCTACTGCCAGAAGTGCGACAAGCGGGTGCCGCTGATCGACTTCATCGAGCAGCGGCTCAAGAGCAATCCGGTGGCGCGCAGGATTCTGTCGATGGAGGAGGCGGCGACGCGGGAGCTGGACACGCAGGCCCTGGAGCAGATCCTGATCGGCCACATGATGGCGGTCTGCGGCGAGGCCAACCAGATCTTCCGGCCAGTGACGATGTTCGATCACGGCATCGATGGCGAGCTGGAATTCAAGGACAACGGCGGCAGGGCCAGCGGCAAGAAGATCTACGTGCAGCTCAAGAGCGGGGACTCCTACCTGCGGACACGCCGGCGCGACGGCCGCGAAGTCTTCGACGTCAAGAACGAGCGCCACCTCGATTACTGGACCAGCCAGCCCGTGGACGTCTATCTCGTCATCCGCCAGACCGGCGAGCACGGCGGCGATGGCACCATCCGCTGGATGAACGTGACCCGCTATCTCAAGAAGCGGAAGGACAAGACCAGCCGCCAAATCGTCTTCGCGGGCGAGCGGCTGGACATGCAAGCGGTGTGGAAGCTGCGCGACCGGTTCTTCTCGCCGCCTCGCGATTCCGCATAGGTTCCGGTCGAGCAGGCGCCGGCAATCGAACGATCAACCGAAACGTGGTGCCGCGCGACGCCTCAGCGCGGCGGGCTGGGCGGCGCCGCCGCCGGCGCGCTGGCGCCGGCCGGGGCCGCGGGCCGGAGGTACTTGTCGTACCAGTCCAGGTAGCGCTGATAGCGGTCCACCAGGAAGCTCGGGCGGGTCAGGGTGTGAGTCTGGCCCGGGTAGAGGACCAGCTCGGTGTCGCGGCCGAGGCGGCGCAGGGCCTGGAAGAGCTGCTCGACGCCGAGCGACGGCACGTTGGCGTCGTCGGTGCCGCAGAGCAGCAGCGTCGGGGTGGTGATCTTCTCGACCTGGAACCACGGCGACATCTTGAGCCAGAGCTCGGTGTTGCGCCACGGCAGGCCGAGCTCGGTCTCCCAGGCGTACTGGTACTCGTCGGTGCCGTAATCGGCCAGGTAGTTGGTCTCGCTGGCGCCCGAGATCGCCGCCTTGAAGCGGCCGGTCTTGATCAGGACGTAGTTGGTGAGGATTCCGCCGTAGGACCAGCCCCCCACCCCCAGGCGATCGGGATCGGCGACGCCCATCGCCACCGCCTGATCGACCGCGGCCATCACGTCCTGGAAGTCGCGGTTCCCCCAGTCGGCCCAGATCGCCCGCGCGAAGTCGCGGCCGTATCCCGACGAGCCGCGCGGGTTGGCCGCCACCACCGCGTAGCCGTGGGCCGCCAGCAGCTGCCACTCGAAGCGGAACGAGGTGTCGAACTGCGACACCGGACCGCCGTGGATGCGCAGCACGGCAGGCAGCATGGCCCCTGCCGGCGCGTCCGGCGGCAGCGTCAGGAAGGCCTCGACCGGCGTGCCATCGGCGCTCCTGGCGGTGAAGCGCCGGACCGGCGCCAGGCGCAGCCCGCGCAGCAGCTCGTCGTTGGTGGTGGTGAGACGGCGCAGGCCCTGGGCGCTCACCGCCGACACCTCGGGCGGCCGCTGCGGTACGCTCTCGAGCACCACCAGATCGCCGCGGGCGTCGAGGTCGAAGGCCTCGACCACGCGCTCGCCTTCCACCACCCGGGTGATCGCGCCGCCGGCCAGCGGCACCCGCGCCAGGTGGCTGTTGCCGCCTTCCTCGGCCAGGAAGTAGACCGTGCGCCCGTCGGGCGCGAAGCGCGGCGCGGTGACGTTGCGGTCCAGCGCGGCGGTGAGGGCGCGCGGCGCTTCGTGGGCGCCGGCCAGCGCCGGCACGACCGCGATGCGGCTGGTGCCGTACCAGAAGTCCTTGGGGTCGCTGCCCTCGACGTAGGCGATCCACCTGCCGTCCGGGCTGAACGCCGGCGACTGGTCGCTGCCCGGCGAGGTGGTCACGGCGCGCGGCGTGAAACCCGGCGCCGCCGGCACCACGAAGACGTCGGTGTTCTCGTTGGCGTCCGGCTCCGCCGTGCGGTTGCTGGTGAAGGCCAGCCATTTCCCGTCCGGCGACCAGGCCGGCTCCGAGTCGTCGTAGGGACCGCCGGTGATCTGCGCGCCGGCGCGGGACTGCAGGTCGAAGACGTACAGGTGATTGCGCAGCTCGCGGAGATACCCCTCGCCGTCGCGCTTGAACTGCAGCCGGTGGATGACGATCGGTTTCGGAGGCGTGGGCGGGGTGGGCGAGGCGGACGACGCTGGCCGGGAAGACCCCTCGGCGCCGCCGGGTCCCGCGGAGGCTTCCTCCACCTCGGTCTCGTCGCGATCTCGATCCCCGACCACCAGCGCCAGGCGGCGGCCGTCCGGTGACCAGGCGAGGTCGGCGACGTCGGCCGGATAGTCGGTCAGGCGCTGCGCCTCGCCCCCCCGCCGGTCGAGCAGCCAGACCTGCGCATGGCGCCCCTCGCGCGCCGACAGGAAGGCGAGCCAGCGGCCGTCCGGACTGAAGCGTGGCGATGCCGCCGGCTTCTCGGCCGGCGCCGTCAGGCGGACCGCCGCGCCACCCGCGAGCGGCACCATGAAGACGCCGGTGGTCGCCTTGTCCTGCTTGGCATCCAGCGTCTCGACGGTGTAGGCCACCCACGCCCCTTCCGGGCTGAGGTGCGGATCGGCGACCTTGCCCAGCCGCAGCAGGTCGCCGACCGTCAGCAGCCGCCCGCCCGGCGCCGCCGGCACCGGCAAGGCAGCGGCGGCGGCAGCGGGGGTGGCGACGCTCGGGGCGGCCACGGCGGTGGCGGTGCTCGGATTGGCAGTGCTCGGGGCCGCAGCGACCGGAGCGGTGGCAGCCTGGATGGCGCCGGCAGGCGCGGCCACGGCAGCGGCACCGGCGCGGGCGGCGCCGGCCAGGAGCACGGCCGTCAGCAGGTGGATCATGTCGGGACCTCGCTCTGGAGCGTGATGAGCGTCGGGATGGAGAAGCGGCGGCAGGGCGGCGCCGGCGCGCTCACGGCAGCAGGTGCTTCTGCAGCTTGCCGAGAGCGTTGCGCGGCAGAGTGTCGACCAGGTTCACCTCGCTCGGGACCTTGAAGCCGGCCAACTGGCGCTTGCAGAAGGCGAGCGCGGCGGGCGGATCGAAGGGCGGGTCGACGACCAGGAAGGCGACCGGCACCTCGCCCCATTGGGGGTGCGGCCGGCCGACCACGGCGGCCTCGCGGACACCGGGGAACAGCAGCAGGGTCTCTTCCACCTCACGGGGATAGACGTTGAAACCGCCCGAGATGATCAGCTCGTGGCGGCGGCCGAGGAGGGTGAAGGCACCGGTCCGCGGGTCCTGGCGGGCAAGATCGCCGGTGCGGAACCAGCGTCGGCCGGCGTCGTCGTGGACGAAGGTCGCGGCGGTCTTCTCCGGCGCCTGCCAGTAGCCGCCGCAGACGTTGGCGCCGCGCACCAGCAGCTCGCCGGCGGCGCTCTCCGGAAGCTCGGCAGGGCCGGCCGGCGCTGCCAGCCCTGGCGGCGCCGCGGCAGCCAGGGATGCCGCCGGCAGATCCTGGCCGGCCTCGTCGACCAGGCGCACGGAGACCCCCGGCAGAGGGACGCCGACCTGGCCCGGCACGCGCGGCCCCAGGTAGGGGTTGCTCAGGATCATGCCGGTCTCGGTCATGCCGTAGCGCTCGAGAATGACATGCCCGGTGCGCTCGCGGAAGGCGGCGAAGGTCTCGGGCGAGAGCGGCGCGCTGCCCGAGCAGCACAGGCGGACGGCCGGGAACCGCGCCTGGCCGGCCTGCCGTGACTCGCGCTCGTCGAGCGCCGCGAGCGCCGCGAGCAGGCGCACGTAGAGCGTCGGCACGCCGAAGAACATCGTCGCCGCGCCGGCCGCCAGCTCGGCCGCGACGGCGGCGGCGTCGAAGCGCCGGCGGAGCTCGATGGTGGCGCCGGCGGCCAGCGCACAGTCGAGGCCGACGACCAGGCCATGGACGTGAAACAGCGGCAGCGCCAGCAGCAGCACATCGCTCGCGCTCCAGCTCCAGGCGGCGAGCAGGCCGGTGACCGTGGCCAGGAGGTTGTTGTGGCTGATCATGGCGCCTTTGCTCGCGCCGGTGGTGCCGGAGGTATAGAGCAACATCGCCAGGTCGTCGCCGCCGGCGCTGACGCCGGCAGCGGCCGCGGACTCCGGGGATCCCGGCGGCACCGCGGCTCCGGCTCCGGCAACGTGCCACCAACTCGCCACCTCGGATTCGTCCAGCACTCCCTCGAGGCTAGCCCGCTGCCCGGCCGGAACTTCCTCGAGCACCGCCCCCGTCGCCGCTTCGGCGACCAGCAGCCGCGGGGCGGCGTCGGCCAGGATGTGGCCGACCTCGCGCCGGCGGTAGGCGAGGTTGATTGGGACCAGGGCCGCGCCCAGGCGCAGCAGCGCCAGGTGCAGCAGCACCAGCTCGGGGCCGTTGCCGAGCATGCAGGCGACCCGGTCACCGTGCCGGATGCCACGCTCCCGCAGGGCGCCGGCGACCGCGGCAGCGCGCACCAGCAGCTCGTCGTAGCTCCATTCGATACCGCCGGGATGCGCCGGGTCCGCCCCGGGAGCCGGCGCGGCCGGCATGCGCAGCGCCGCTTTGCGCGGCGCTCGCCCTCCGGCGATGGCAAAAAGGTCGTGGAGATTCACGCGCGAACCCGAGCTGGTCTAGTGTCCCGCACGGTTAATCGGACACTAGAGCTCGAACGGCGGCAGGCCGGCGAAGGTGCGGCGCTCGCGCCGGACCGCGACCGCTCGCGGCGCCAAGGCAAACGCCGCGGCCAGCGCGGTGATCTGGTCCAGCCAATCGTCGTCAGCCATCGGCCGGTGCCGGCGCAGCGCACCGACGTCCTCGGCGGTGGTCGGCAGATCGTCGTCGCCGAACGGCTCAGAGGCTTTTTTCGAGATCATCGAAGCGCTCCCGGAGGCCATGCCGATCGAAGTAGCCCCTGACCTCCCGCCGGTCGGTTTGTGGCAGCTGCAAGAGGAAGCGGATGTCAGCCATCTCCTGAAAGGTCCTGCCGGCGTCATTCTTCATCGCGACCACCTTCAACGCGGCCAGGTGCTCGGGTTTCGGCAGCGGCACCTCGATGCCCCCAGGCGCCCTGGCGACGCGGCAGGCAGCGAACATCTGCTCGCCGGTCGAGCCCCCGACGTAGACGCAATCGAGCCGTCCCCACGCCGCGTCCGCATGGAGGTGATTGGAGTACCCGCTCGATCGATGCAGCGTCTCGAACCCCAGGGTTTCGAGGAAGGTAACCAGATCATCCTGGCCTCGACCCTCGACCAGGAGATCCAGATCAAGCGTCGTGCGCGCCAAACCGTAAGCCGCCAGCGCGACCCCTCCGATCAGGGCGAAGCGGTAGCCTTTGCCGGTCAGGAAAGCGGAAACCGTTCGCAACACCGCGCCAAAATCCACCGCCTCCTCCCATTTGCCGGCAGCATATCAGGGGCTCCTCGGCCGGCCCCCGCGCCACCCGGCCCCCGCACCACCGCCGAGCCCTGGCGCGCGTCAGTACCCGCGCAGCACGTCCAGGGTCGAGAGCCGCGCCGGCGGCGGGTAGGGCTCGCCGGCCTTCAGGGTCTGCCACAGGATCGCGTTGAGGACGGACGGGTCGGCGGCGTCGGGGACGCTGAAGTCGAGGCGCGACGATTGCCGCGCGCCGGGAGCGTCCGGCGGATTGACGTCGGTGAGCGGCTGCGCCGGCACCAGGACCTGGTAGGGGGTGAGGTCGGGGGTCGCGGCGAAGATGCCGCGCAGCGGCCTGCCGAAGGCGTCGAACTGCGACAGCGTGTTCAGCCCCAGGATCTCCTCGATGGTCGCCAGCACGTCGGTGGTGTTGACGAAACGGCGCACCGTGCCGCGACGACTGTAGGGCGAGATGACCAGCAGCGGCGCGCGGTGAGAGTCGACGTGGTCGGCGCCGTTCTGAGCGTCGTCTTCGGCCACGAAGACCACGCTGTCGCGCCAGAAAGGCGAATGGCTGAGGCCCTCGACGATGCGGCCCAGCGCCAGGTCGTTGTCGGCCATGTAGGCGCGCGGCGTCGGCATGCCGGCCTTGGCGCCGGAGGTGTGATCGTTCGGCAGATGGAGCACCTCGAGCGCCGGCATGCTCCCCCGCCGGACCTGATCGGCGAGCTCAGCGAGCCAGGCGTCGGCGCGCCGCTGGTCGGGGACGGCCAGGTCCCATGAGGGGTAGGTGGGGCTGGTGAGGGGCACCGCCGAGGGCACCGTGGCGCGGTAGACGATGGTCCCGGACGGCTCTTTGACCGCCGTCGCCATCTCGCCGTAGACCCGCACGGCGAGGCCGCGAGCGCGGGCGAGGTCCCAGAGGAAGCCGGCGGCAGGCAGGCCGGCGGCCTCGTCGTCGGCGTCCTCGGCGCGCCGGGACGAGTAGGCGGAGGGAGTCGTCTTCTCGATGTAGTCGGGCGAGTAGGCCGCGGTCGACCACGAGTGCCCCTGGGTGCTCACCTCACCGTTGCAGTAGAAGTGATCGAACAGCCCGAAGCGTTCCGCCAGGGCGTGGTGATTGGGGGACTCGGCGCGGGTGAAGAACTGTAGCCGCGGATCGCCGTCGCCGCCCGGCAGGTCGCCGAAGACCTGATCGTAGGTGCGGTTCTCCTTGATGATGAAGACCACGTGGCGCAGCGGCGGATAGCGCGACGCGGCGCGCCGGCCGCGGCTGGCGCCGCCAGCAGCCCGGGTAGGGGGCGCCGCATCCCAGCCGTTGGCGCTCGCCACCCGCCGAGTGAGCGCCGCCAGGGCCGCCGGGCCCGGCATCGCCGGCAACACGGCGAGCGTGCCGCTCGTCTGGCCGAGCGTGTAGGCGCGCGGATCTCGTTTCGCCTCGCCGAAGTGCGGTCCCGTGGGATTGGGGCCGCTGCCGCGCCCCTTGCCGTTGAGCACCACCAGCGAGTCGCCCGCCGCCAGCACCGCCGTGGGGTACCAGCCGGCCGGAATGCGCCCGGCGAGGCGGTCGCGCCCGGGACGCACCCGGCCCGGCGGCGGCGCGGCGACGCCGGAGGTAGCGGCGGCGAGGTCGAAGACCGCGACCGCGTTGTTGTCGGACTCGGCAACCAGCAGCCGGCGGCCGCCGGCGGCCAGGGCCAGAGCGCTGGGCGTGCTGCCCTCGGCGGGACCACCGGGCGGGGCGTCGTCGAGCTGCGCCACCACCCGCCGGGTGCGGGTGTCGACCACGGCCACGCGATCGGTGCTCGCCGAGGCGGCGAACAGGCGCGCGCCGCCGGCGCCGAGCAGCAGCGCCGACGGGTGCCGCCCGACCTCGATGCGGCCGGCCTCGACCAGCGCGGCCGGCGCGATGCCGGCGGCCGTGGCGGCCGCGACACCGGCGGTCGCCGCCGGCGCGAACACCGAGACGATGCTGCCGCCCCAGGCCGAGACGTAGACCTCGCCGTTTTCGCCGGCCACCACGTCATACGGCAGGTGGCCGGTGGGCAGACGCTGCACCACCTTGCCGCTTGCCAGGTCGACGACCGCCAGGGAGTCGGCGAGGTTTTCGGCCACGTAGATGGACCTGCCGTCGCGCGACAGCGCCAGCCCGGCCGGGTAGCGGCTGCCCTTCGGCGCCGCGCCCGCCTCGGCGAGCGAGATGGCGCCGGCGGGCGTGGCCGCCCCCGCCCGCCAGTCGAACCTGTAGACGACGTCCTCGTAGCCGCCGGCCACGTAGAGGGTGTGGCCGTCGGCGGTGAAGGCCAGCCCGAGGAATGCCGCCGGCAGCGCCAGCGTCTGCAGCACCTTGCCGCTGCGGGTGTCGACCACCTGGATGCCCTGCTCGCGCCAGCCGGCGAGCAGCACCACCACCCGGTCCCCTTCCGGCGCCAGGGCCATGGCGATCGGCATGTTGCCCAGGTCGGACGAGCGCCCGGCCGGGTCGAGCCGGGCGCCGGTCGGCAGGCGCACGCCGCCGCCAATCGCCGCGCCGCCCGGAGGTGCCGTACCACCCGGAGCCGCCGCGCTCCCGGCGCCGCCGGCAACGGCAGATCCGGTGGCCGATGCAGCCATGGAGAAAGCCGCCAAGGCGCCGGCGAGCAGCAGCCCGACGACGACGGAGCGGATCGTACGACCTGCGACCGCGAGACCGGTACGACTTTCAGGGTGCGCCATGGCGCACGATCCTAACGCATGCCGGCGGCGGCCCGCCGCGCCGACAGCGCGGTGCGCCCCCGGCAGTTACCAGTCCCGGCGCTCGACCGTCCAGTCGCTCGGGCCGGGCTGGCGGAACGAGACGTGGCACGCCGATCGGCCGGGCGCCGCGCCATGCCAGTGCCAGCCGTTGGCCGGCAGCACCACGTACTCGCCGGCGCCGGCCTGGCGCCGGCCCTCCTCGTCGGCGACGACGCAGGTTCCCGCGACGACGTAGAGCACCTGGTCGGTGGAATGGGTGTGCGGCGTGGTGCGGGCGCCGTCCTCGAAGAACACCGCGGTGATCTCGAGCTGGCGCGAGCGGTCGGCGCCCACCAGGCGGTGCATGAAGACGCGGCCTTCGAAGTACTCGGGGTGCGCGGGAGGCTGCGCCTGAGAGCGGTCGGGACGGAGGACATCCATATCTTCGAGCTTATCGCGGTTCGGCACGTCGAGCGTATGTGATAAAATGGTTTTTTGCGCCAACCGCCGCGCCGGAGGTCGTCCGCCATGTGCGAGAAACCCTTGCATCACGTGCATTGCAACATCATCCCGCCTCACATCCTGCGCAAGATCGCCGAGAACGGCACCGCCCAGCAGCAGGACCGGGCGTTTCACGCCTTGAATCTCTCCGCCCAGCTCCGCGGCCAGCGGCAGGTGCTCAACCCCCTGGTCATGCTCGCCCTGACATCGCCCGGGGAGAAGCGGCGCAACGTCTACGACGGCGCGCACGGCGAGACGCTGCCCGGCAACCTGGTACGCGGCGAGGGCGCCGCGGCGACCGGCGACGCCGCGGCCGACGAGGCCTACGACAGCGCCGGCTCGACCTACGATTTCTATCAGGCGGTCTTCCAGCGCAACTCGCTCGACAACCGCGGCCTGCGCCTGGACTCGACGGTGCACTACAGCAATGGGTACAACAACGCCTTCTGGAACGGCCAGCAGATGATCTATGGCGACGGTGACGGCAGCATTTTTACCCGCTTCACGGTCTCGGTCGACGTCATCGCTCACGAGCTCACCCACGGCATCACCCAGCACGAGGCCAATCTCGTCTATCAGGGCCAGTCGGGAGCGCTGAACGAGCACCTTTCCGACGTCTTCGGCAGCCTGGTCAAGCAGTACCTGAAGGGTCAGTCCGCCGCCGCCGCCGACTGGCTGATCGGTCAGGGGCTGCTGATGCCGGGGATCCAGGGAGTGGCGATCCGTTCGCTCAAGGCGCCGGGCACCGCCTACGACGATCCGACGCTGGGGCACGATCCGCAGCCGGATCACATGAGCAAGTTCGTGGAGACCGACGAGGACGGCGGCGGCGTGCACATCAACTCGGGCATCCCCAACAAGGCGTTCTACACCTTCGCGGTCAGCCTTGGCGGCAATGCCTGGGACCAGGCCGGACATATCTGGTACAACGCACTGCTGCACGCGCTGAGCCCGAACGATACTTTCCAGGACTGCGCCAACAAGACCTACAAGATCGCCGGCGACCTCTACGGCGCGGCGGTGGCGGATCAGTTGCGCGCCGCCTGGCAGAGTGTCGGGCTCGGTGTCGTGACCGCCGCCGCGGCGGCACCGGCGAACGTGCCGGCGCCGGTCGCGGCAACGGCGGCAGCGGCAACGCCGGCAGCCGCAGCATCAGCGCCGGCAGCATTGGCCGCGAGTCGGGCCGCCGCTGCCAAGAAGGCGAGAGCCACCCGCAAGGTGAAGCCGGCCGCCGCCGGCTCGAAGCCTTCCGGCGGCACCAAACTCAGGTAGCGTTCCGAACTGGGGTCCCGGGAGGTACCGTCGGGATAGGATCTCCCCATGCGCATTCAGCTGAGACGCTCGGGAGGGTTCGCAGGCCTACAGATGCCGCCGATCGAGGTCGACGCGGCGCAGCTGCCCGCGGACAAGGCCGGCGAGCTCGAGCAGCTGGTGACGGCGGCGAGGCTTTTCGACGCCCCGGCTGCCTCGGCGGGAGCACCGCAGCCCCCCCAGCCGGCCACTCCCGCATCGCCGGCACGCGACGCCTTCCAGTACGACCTCACGGTCGAGGACGGGGGCGGCTCCCGGGCCGTGCGCCTCCACGAGGGCGCCATGCGGCCCGAAGCCGCACGGCTGATCCAATGGCTGGGCCAGGAGTCCGGGCGGAAATAGCCGGCGCCCCGCCGCCGCCGAAGATCACGAATGCGGTGGGTCCTGGACGGATGGCCATCAGCTTCCCTCCTGCGGCGCCGGCGTGGTGGCCGGCGGGTCGAGCGTCAGGCCGACCGCCGCCAGGTGCTCGCGGGTCGACTCGTAGCCATGGTGCCAGATCGCGTGCATCCCCAGGCTGGCTGCCACCTCGACGAACATGGGACGGTCCTCGACGTAGGCGACGCGTTGCGGCTCGGCCTGCGCGATGTCGAGCGCGACGCGGAAGATGTCCTCGTCGGGCTTGCGGAAGTGGACATAGCTCGAGACGATGAAGAAATCGACGAAATCGTCCAACCGGAAGCGCCGGATGCGGTCGGCCGTCAGCTCCCGCCCCTCGTTGCTCACCACTGCCACTTTGAGGCCATGCCGGTCCTTGAGCCGGCAGACCAGGTCGATCATCTCCGGAAAGGCGCGGGCCTGGCCCAGGATGTAGTCGATCACGTCGTCGCGGCTGAAGGCGCGTGGCTCGTAGAAGACCACCCGGTCGAGATAGGCAACCAGCCCCATCTTGCCCGACTCGTAGGTGTCGTAGGTGAGGTGGTGCCGCTCGTCCATCTCGGCGCTGTTGATGCCGAAGTGGTCGGCGGTGAGGTGGCGCAGGCTGTGGTCCCAGCCGTTGGTCAGCAGCACCCCTCCCAGGTCGGTGAACAGATGGGTGATCGGCTTGTCGCTCATCCAGGGTCCTCCTCCTCGATCCGTGCCGGCGGTCCGGCGCCAGGCCGTCGCCCGACCGGCCGGGGCGACGGCCTCCCGGCGCCCGGGGCGCGCGGCCGGGCGGGAAAGCGCCGACGCGGTCGGGCTCAGTTCAGTCGCAGATAAAAGAGAGCGCCGGAGCGGTGGCGCAGGGTCACCCTCCCCGGCTCGATCTTGTCCACCGTCACCTCGTCGACGCCCTGGCCGGGGCCGATGACCCTGCCGTTGATCACCGCCACCGGGCTGGCGTCGGACCAGGCGATGCCGGAGAGCTTCACCAGGCTGCCGTCGGCCAGCTTCACCTCGCCGACATAGGTGCCGCCGTCCGCCATGGTGGGGGCGGTGGCGGCGCCACGGATCGGTGCCGCCGCCAGGCCCGGCGCCGCGCCGGCGGCCGGCGGCGGCGCGGCGGCGCCCGAGGCGGGACCGGTGGCGGCGGCCGGCGCCCAGCCGGCGGCATACTCGGCCGGGCCGGCGCCGCCGGGAGCGCCTGCGCCGCCGGGGGCGACGGCACCACCGGGAGCGACGGCACCGCCGGGAGCGCCCGCGGCGCCGGCGGCCCTGAGCGCGGCGGGACCTTCGCTCCTGCCGGGGGCCTCGCCGATCACCGGCGTCGCCGCCGCCACCCGGCCGGGAAGCTCCCGCACGGCGGCCGTGGACCCGGCCGCCGCCGGGCTCGCCGGCATGGCCGTCGCCGGCAGCGGCGGCGCTGGCCTCGCCGGACTCTTCGACGCCGGAGGCGGCGCCGGTTGCGACGCCGGCGGCACGGCGGCCGCAGCCGTCCCGATCGCCGGCACCGGCCCGCCTGCCGTGGCCACCGGGGTGCCGGCCGCGGGCACGGCGGGCACGGCGGGCGCTCCGGCCAGAGCCGCCACCGGTGAGCGGGACGCGTGAGTGAGCATCAGGACGACCGCGCCGCCGGCCAGCAGCGACAGCGCCACGATGCCGGCGATCATCACCCGCCGCAGGCCAGTCCGGCGGCCGCCGGACTGGGGCATGTGCGTCCAGGGCGAGGCGAAGCCACCGTCGTTGACGCCGGTCTGGCGCGCGGCGTTCTGACGCGCGGCATCCAGCCTCGCCCGCTTCAGGGCCTCGTCGATCAAGCTCATGAAACGACCTTCCCTTCCAGCTCGCGGATCGCCCGCCGCACGTGCCGGGCCTGCAGCTGATCGGTGCCGGCCACGTAGCCGCACAGCAGCGCCTTGTCGCAGACCGCGTTGATCAGGCGCGGCACGCCGCCCGAGTAGCGATGCACGGCGCGGATCGCCCAGCGGCTGAAGCCCGGCCGGCCGTTGCCGCCGGCGACGTGCAGCCGGTGCTGGATGTAGTACTCGGTCTCGAGGCGGTTCAGGGGCGTCAGATGGTAGCGGACGGTGATGCGCTGCCGCAGCTGCCGCAGCCGCCGCTCCTCCAGCATGTCGCGCAGCTCCGGCTGGCCGATGAGCACGATCTGCAGCAGCTTGCGCTGGTCGGTCTCGAGGTTCGACAGCAGCCGCACCTGCTCGAGCAGGTCACTGTCGAGGTCCTGGGCCTCGTCGATCAGCAGCACCACGTCGTTGCCCGCCGCCACCTGGTCGAGCAGGAACTGGTTGAGCAGCCCGAGGCAGGTCACCCGGTCGGCGCGCGACGGCGGGGCGAGCCCATACTCGACCAGGATGGCGCGCAGCAGCTGGGTGCTGGTCAGGCAGGGATTGAGGATCAGCGCCGTGCGCACGTTGGGCCCGAGGTGCTCGAGGATGGCGCGGCAGACCGTCGTCTTGCCGGCCCCCACCTCGCCGGTCAGCTGGATGAATCCCTTGCGCTCGCTGATCCCGAACAGGACGTGGTTGAACGCCTCGCGGTGCCGCTCGCTGAAGAACAGGAAGCGCGGATCGGGCGTGATGTTGAACGGCGGCTCCTGGAAGCCGTAGAAGGCGTCATACATGGTGCGGCGCTCGGGGGCGCTGGCAGCGGGCGGGGCGCACCCGCTCTGCAGCTGATACGCAAGCCGCTCCCACCCCGTCTAGGAGACCCGTACCGCCTTCTCCTTCTCCTCCACCGCCTTGAGCAACGCGTCGTAGGAGTCGGAGAACTTGCGGACCCCTTCCTGCTCGAGCTGCTCGGAGACCTGGCTCTCCTCGATGCCCAGCTCGGCCAGACCGTCGAGCACGTCCTGCGCCCGGTCCAGGTCGTCGTGGATGCGCACCCGCGGGTTACCGTGGTCCTTGTATGCCTCGAAGGTCTCGCGCGGCAGCGTGTCGACGCTGTCGGGAGCGATCAGCGCCTCCACGTAGTAGGTGTCCGGGAGGGCGGGGTCCTTGGTCGAGGTCGAGGCCCACAGCGGCCGCTGGCGGTTGGCGCCATGCTCGCGCAGCCGGGCGAAGCGCTCGCCGCTGAACACCTCCTCGAAGGCGCGATAGGCCAGCCGGGCGTTGGCGATCCCGGTCTTGCCGCGCAGCTCGCGCGCCAGCTGGCGCTGGCGGTCCGGGCGCCCGGCATCCGCAGGGGCGGCGGCGATCGCGTCCAGGCGCTTGTCCACCAGCGTGTCGACCCGGCTGACGAAGAAGCTGGCCACCGAGCGCAGGCGGTCCACCGGCTGGCCGGCGGCAACCCGTTCCTCGAGCGCCGAGAGGTAGGCCTCCATCACCTCGCGGTAGCGGTCCACCGAGAACAGCAGCGTGATGTTGATATTGATGCCCTCGGCGAGGCACTGCCGGATGGCGGGGACGCCCGGTCCGGTGCCGGGGATCTTGACCATGACGTTGGGCCGGTCGCAGCGCTGCCACAACCGGCGCGCCTCGACCACCGAACCCTCGGTGTCGAGCGCCAGGCGGGGGCCGACCTCGATCGAGACGTAGCCGTCGTCGCCGCGGGTGACCTCGTACACCTGGCGGAAGGCGTCGGCGGCGCGGCTCACGTCCACCACCTCGAGCGACTCGAAGATCTCGGCCGGCGCCAGCCCCTGCTCCCCCAGCCGGCGGACGTCGTCGTCGTACAGCTCGGTGGCGGCGATCGCCTGCTGGAAGATGGTGGGGTTCGAGGTCATGCCGCGCAGGCCGTCCTCCTCGATCAGCCGCCGCAGCTCCGGCCCCTGGTAGAGGTCGCGCCGGATGTAGTCGTACCAAACGCTCTGGCCGAGCTCGGCCAGCCTCAGCAGCGGGTTCTGGCTCATCGTGTCCTCCTCGCCCTCGCCTGCATCCTCGGCGGCTCGCCGCCCTTGCGTCCCTATGGTACCCCAGGCTCATTCCAGCCAGTGATGGGTGCTCTCCTGCAGGTCGGGCACCAGCTCGGGCTTGCTGCGCAGGGCCCGCACGCAGGTGTTCCAGCGCAGGATGGCATCGTCGTTGCCGTGCGGGCGGATGGCGGCGGCGCGGTCGAAATGATCCATCGCCTCGCGCATCCATTCGTAGGCGATGTGGCCGGCGCGCGGGCCGCCGCGCGTCAGGTGGGCCTTGGCGCGGCGCTCGCAGAGGATTCCGGCATGATAGGTGCGGCTGTACTCGTCGCGGATCCGCGCCAGCGCCGCCTTGGCCTCGGCGGCGGCGGCGCCGAGGTGCTCCTCGAGCTGGTCGGAGAGCGCCAGCACCAGCATCACCAGCGCCTCCTGGTTGTCGGCGTCGATGTCGAGGATGTCGCGGCAGATGCTCTCGGCCTCCACCGGCTCGTGCAGCAGGCGGTAGCGATAGGCCTTTTCGAGGGCGGCCGGCACGGCTTCATGGGAGAGCGGCTTGAGCTCGAACATCCTCGCCTCCTGCCCTTTCCAGCCGTTGCGGCAGGGTGACGGCTGGAGTACGATTAGCCCCCGGTTGCATTTCCCTTCTCGACACAGGGCTCCCGGCCGGGAGCGGAGGCCGGGGCGCGGACGATGGAAACGACATCCTACGACATCCTCGTGGTCGGCGGCGGCGGCGCGGGCCTGCGGGCGGCGATCGCCATCGCCGAAACCGACCCCGAGCTCAGCGTGGCGGTGGTTTCCAAGGTCTATCCGATGCGCAGCCACACCGTCTCGGCCGAGGGTGGCGCCGCCGGCGTCGCCCGCGCCAACGACAGCCTCGACGCCCACGCCTACGACACGGTGAGCGGCGGCGACTGGCTGTGCGACCAGGACGCCGTCGAAGCCTTCGTGCGCGAGGCGCCGGAGGAGCTGCTGCGGCTCGAGCGCTGGGGCTGTCCCTGGAGCCGCACCGCCGACGGCCACGTCGCGGTGCGCCCGTTCGGCGGCATGAAGAACGAGCGCACCTGGTTCGCCGCCGACAAGACCGGCTTCCACATGCTGCACACGCTCTACCAGACCAGCCTCAAGTACGCGCCGCTGACCTTCTTCGACGAGTGGTTCGTCACCTCGCTGCTGGTCGCGGACGGCCGCTGCCAGGGGGTGGTGGCGATCGAGCTCGCCACCGGCAAGGTCGGCGCCCTGCTGGCCAAGGCGGTCATCCTCACCACCGGCGGCTGCGGCAAGGTCTTCGCGTTCACCACCAATGCCAACATCAAGACCGGCGACGGCATGGCCCTGGCCTACCGCGCCGGCGTGCCGATCAAGGACGCCGAGTTCGTCCAGTACCACCCCACCGGCCTGCCGTTCACCGGCATCCTGATCACCGAGGCGACGCGCGCCGAGGGGGGGTGGCTGCTCAACAAGGACGGCTACCGCTACCTGCAGGACTACGATCTCGGCAAACCCGAGCCCAAGCCGGTCCTGCGCTCGATGGAGCTGGGCCCGCGCGACCGGCTGTCGCAGGCGTTCGTCAAGGAGCTGGAGAAGGGGCGCACCACCACCACCGCCTACGGCGAGGTGGTGCACCTCGACATCCGCCACCTGGGCGAGAAGCTGATCGACGCCAAGCTGCCCTTCGTGCGCGAGCTGTGCCGCAAGTACGAGAACATCGACCCGGTGCGCCAGATGATCCCGGTGCGGCCGGTGGTCCACTACATGATGGGCGGCGTGCAGACCGACCTCGACGGCGCGACGCCGCTGCCCGGCCTCTACGCCGCCGGCGAGGTGGCCTGCGTCAGCATCAACGGCTCGAACCGCCTGGGCTCCAACTCCCTGACCGAGCTGCTGGTATTCGGCGCCCGGGCCGGGCGGGCCGCCGCGCGCTACGCCGTCGCGACGCCGCCGGCGGTGCCCGACGTCCTCGCCCAGGCCTACGCCGAGGAGCGGCGGCTCGAGACCCTGCGGCGCTCCTGCGGCGGCGAGCGGGTGGCGGTGCTGCGCACCGAGATGCAGCAGGCGATGGAGCGCGGCGCGGGGATCTACCGCGACGAGCCGGGCCTGGGCGCCGCCGCGGCCAAGATCGCCGAGCTGCGCGAGCGCTGCGCCGGCGTCTGGCTGGACGACCGCAGCCTCACTTTCAACACCGAGCTGCTCGCCCTGCTCGAGCTCGCCAACATGCTGGACGTCGCCGAGGCGATCATCCACTCGGGCCGCGAGCGGCGCGAGTCGCGCGGCGCCCACCAGCGCACCGATCATCCGCGGCGCGACGACGAGCGCTTCCTGAGCCACTCGCTCGCCTTCCACCGGGAAGGCGAGGCGCCGCGCATCGCCTACCAGCCGGTCACCATCACCCGCTGGCCCCCGGCCGAGCGGATCTACGGGAGGTGAAGTCCGTGCCGGAAACCGCCGAGACCATCCGCCTCGAGGTGCTCCGCTATCGCCCCGAGGAAGACAGCGAGCCGGTGTGGCAGGGCTACGACGTGCCGCTGCGGAGCGATTGGATGGTGCTCGACGGCCTCAACTACATCAAGGACACGCTCGACGGCAGCCTCTCCTACCGCTGGGCCTGCCGCATGGGAGTCTGCGGCAGCTGCGGCATGATGGTCAACGGCACCCCGACGCTCACCTGCGCGTCGTATCTCTCGGCGCTGGCGCCCGGACCGATCCGGGTCGAGCCGCTGCGCGGCTTCCCGATCGTCCGCGACCTGGTGATCGATCTCCACGACTTCCTCGACAAGCTCAAGAGCGTCAAGCCCTGGCTGCTGCGCACCGAGGAGCCGCCGCTCGCCGCCGGCGAGCATCTGCAGACGCCCGAGCAGCTGGCCGAATACAAGCCGTACAGCATGTGCATCAACTGCATGCTCTGCTACGCGGCGTGCCCGATCTATGCGCTCGAGCCCGGCTTCGTCGGGCCGGCGGCGATCGCGCTGGCGCAGCGCTACAACCTGGACTCGCGCGACCAGGGCGCGGCCGAACGGCTCGACGTCCTGTCGCAGCACGAGGGGATCTGGGCCTGCACCTTCGTCGGCGAGTGCTCGGCCGTCTGCCCGAAGGGGGTCGATCCCGCCGGCGCGATCCAGCGCTACAAGGTCGGGGCGACGGCGGACTGGTGGCGCTCGGTGCTGATGCCCTGGGGGGCGCGATGAACCCGGCCTACCGGCCCTACCATCCGAAGTGGCACCGCGACCGGATGCCGATCTTCTGGTGGCTGGGCCAGGCGGCATACGTCAAGTTCATCGTCCGCGAGCTGACCAGCCTGGCGGTGGGCTACGCCGCGCTGCTGCTGCTCGGCGAGGTGTGGGCGCTGGACCGCGGCGCCGCGGCGCATGCCCGCTTCCTGCGCTTCCTCGCCGCTCCCCCGGTGGTGGCGTTCCACGTCGTGGTGTGCGCCGCCCTGCTCTTCCACACCGTCACCTGGCTCAACCTGGCCCCGAAGGCGCTGGTGGTGCGGCTCGGCGGCAAGCGGCTACCGGACGGGGCGGTCGTCGCCGGGCACTACCTGCTGTGGCTGCTGGCCAGCGGCGTGGTCGTCTGGTGGCTGCGCGGAGGTCTCTGATGCGGCGGTCGCGCGAGCCTTTCTTCTGGGCGCTATTCTCGAGCGGCGGCATGATCGCGGCGCTGGTGCTGCCGGCGCTGGCTCTCTGGCTGTGGGTCGCCAGGCCGCTCGGCTGGGTCGCGGGCCCCACCGGTCCCGAGATGGCCGCCCTGCTCTCGCCGCTGCTGGTGCGGCTCTGCCTGTTCGTGGTGATCGCCCTGGCGCTCTTCCACTGGGCCCACCGCTTCCGCTACACGCTCTACGACGGGCTGCAGCTCGCCCACCTCTACGGCCTGATCGCCAGCATCTGCTATGGCGGCGCGACGCTGCTCACCGTCGCCGCCGCCTGGCTGCTGTGGCGCCTGCCGCACCTGCCCTAGGCGCGTCCAGGTCGGCCGGCGGCGCCTCGCCGCTCACTCCGCTTCCAATATCGGAGGCTCCGGCCCGCAGCAGCTCCTCCTTGGCGGCGCGGTCCAGGCGCTTGAGCCGGAGCTCCGCGCGCAGCGCCTCGCCCCAGCCCGCGACCTCGCGCCACCAGGCCAGCTCGACCGGCAGGCGCGAGCGGGTGTAGCGGGAGGCCTTCCCGGCGCGGTGCATGGCCACGCGCAGGGCCAGGTCCTTGGCGGCGCCGGCATAGAGCGAGCCGTCGCGGCAGCGCAGCAGGTAGACGTAGGGCACGCCTCATCCTAACGTCGCCCGGCCGCCGTTCTAACCTATAATCGAAGCAAGCAGCCAAACCACACCTGCCACCGCGAGGCCCGCGGGGAAGGAACGGAAGCGAGACGATGAGCGCGCGAGCGACGGATCACGGCTGTCGGCGGCGCCGGCTGGTCGCGCTGCTGCACGCCTTTCTGCCTGCCGTTCTGCTTGCGACGCTGCCGGCGCTGATCGCCTGGGCGCCGGTCGCCGAGCAGTCGCAGCCTGCCGGAAGCGGCGAGCGCCCGCCGTCGCGGCTGCACCTGGTGCGTCCCGCCGGACCCTTGGTGCCCGGACAGCAGGCCAACCTGACGATCGAGACCCTGGGCGAGGGCGGCAAGCCGCAGGCGGTACAGCGCCCGGTGGTGGTCGCGCTGAGCGGCGCCGCCGGCCTCGTCGCGACGACCCAGGTCACCGTGGCTGCCGGCTCCGCGAGTGTGGAGGTGCCGCTGCAGACCGCGAAGCCCGGCCTGTGGCAGGTCGATGCCCGGGCCCACGGCCTGTACTCCGCGTCGACGGTGATCGTCTGCGTGGCGCCGGCGGTCCTGAAGCGCCATGAGGCGGTGGCGGCAAGCGCCGCGGCGGCGCGGCCGGCGACGCGGCCGGCGACGGCGACGCTCAGACCGGCGGTGCCGGCGACCCGGGTATCTGGCGAGGCGCCGCCACCTCCGGCGCCTCACGCCGTGCCTATCGCGCCAACCTCGGCCATGCCGCCACCTCCACCGCCCGCGCCAGCAGCCCAAGAGCAGACCACGGCGGCGGCCGGCGCGCCGCGGCCTCGGTTGCAGGCAAGGCGACTCCACGCCGCGGTGCCGCTACCCAAGGCGGAGCCCAGGCCGGCGCCCCGCGGCGCCCCGGCGGCCGCCGGCGAGCGTGTGGCGGCGCAGCAGGCCGCCGTCCTGGTGGCGACGGCGGCGCCTTCCCCACCGGCGGCAGGGAGCTTAGGCGGCGCCGGCAGCAGTGGCGGCGGCGTCGGCAGCAGTGGCGCCGGGGCGCCGGCGGGCGCCGGCGCGGCCGGCGAGGTGCGGCTGATCCCCGAGCATCTGCAGCGCTACCGCGGCACCCAGGGCTGGGACAGCGTCTCGATCGACGCCTACTGGTACGAGAACGGCAACCCCGGCCCGGCGCCGCACGACCTCGACCTGGCGCTGGTCTCGGGGCAGGGCAACCTGCAGATCGATCCGGTGCGGCTGAGCATCCCCAACGGCGATTTCGTTTCCAGCCACGCGGCCGTGGTCACCGCCAGCGCGGCCCAGAGCACGTCGCTGCAGGCGCTCTATCCGGGCGGCCAGTCGAACATGGTCGACATCAGTTTCCTCGCCGCACCGCCGGCGAAGCTGTCGTTTTCGAGCGGACCGCAGCAGATCCGGGCCTTCGGCGTGGCCTCGTCGGATGTCTACGTCAGACTGCTCGACGCCGCCGGCGAGCCGGCGGTCGCCGACCGGCCGGTCCAGGTGAACCTGCAGCTCACGGGACCGATCGGCTCGCCGCAGCTGGCGCCGGCGTCGATCGACGCCGGCCAGATCGAAGCCCGAGTGCCGCTGTCGCTGCCGCGCTTCGGCGCCTACACGGTCATCGCCTCGGCGGCCGGCCTCGCCGATGCCTCGCCGCTCGCGATCGAGGTCGCCTTCGACTGGATGCTGCTGCTGGCGGCGCTGCTCGGCGGCCTGCTGGGCAGCCTGACGCGGGTGCTCTACCGCGGCGACGGCGCCGACGAGAATCCCCGCCGGCTGCTGCGGGTCCTGCTGCTGGGGGGATTGGCGGCCCTGCTGGTGGTCCTGCTCTCCGCCTTCGGCCTGCTGTCGCTGCTCGCCGGCGCCCTGCCGCAGGGCTTCACCGACGCCCTCGCCAAGGTGCCGCTGGGCAGCCTCACCGGCGTGTTCCTGCTCGGCTTCCTCGCCGGCCTGCTCTTCGACCGCGTTTTCGGCCGCCTGCTCAGTCCGGCCACGGGAAGCGCCGGCGCACCGCCGCCGGCCGCACCCACGGTGCCCGCCAAGCCCTGAGCCGTGCCCGACGCCCGGCGCGCTTCTCTCATCGGCGATACTCTGAAAGAATAGGGCAGAAAACTTTCAAAGTTCTTCGGCTTTGAAAGCGCACTTTCAAAGTGCCTGCCCAATGAACCCTGACGACTTCCGCGCACCGCATGCCGGGCGGCTGGTCCCGATTGGCGGGAGCGCCTTGGCCTTCGTTCCCTCACCGCTGCCGCCAGACTTGACCTTCGACAACGACCTGGTCAACCACCTCTCTCGCGCCGACGCCTATCTCGGAGAGCTCTCGGGACTCGGCAGGCAGCTCCCCAATCCGCATCTGCTGATCGCTCCTTACACCCGGCGCGAGGCAGTCTCGTCCTCCCGCATCGAGGGTACTCGCACGACTCTCTCCGAGTTGCTGCTCGATGAGCTCGACGCCTTGCCCGAGCGTGCCGCCGAGGTGCGGGAAGTCAGGAATTACGTTGCCGCCCTCGAGCACGGGCTCGCACGGCTTGAGTCCCTGCCGCTCTCCCTACGCCTCGTCCGAGAGCTCCATGCGCAACTGCTCAGCGGCGTGCGCGGAGAGCAAGCGACCCCTGGGGAGTTCCGGCGCAGCCAGAACTGGATCGGACCACCGGGCTGCACGCTCCAGACTGCAGCCTACGTGCCGCCTCCCTACCCCGAGATGATCGCGGCGCTCCACGATTGGGAGAGCTACCTGCACCAGAAAGGCCAGCTGCCCGATCTGGTTCAGTGCGCTCTGGTGCACGAGCAGTTCGAAGCGATTCATCCCTTTCTGGACGGTAACGGACGGATCGGACGCCTGCTGATCACACTCTTCCTGATCGAGCGCGGCAGGCTCTCCGAGCCGTTGCTCTATATCTCCTCTTACCTCGAGCCGCACCGCGGCGAGTACTACGAGGCGCTCCAAGGAGTGAGGACGCGAGGTGACTGGGCCGGCTGGCTGCGTTTCTTCCTCACCGCGGTCGAGCATTCGGCCAGGGCGGCCTGCGAGCAGGCCCGTCGCCTGCTCGATCTCCGAGACCAGTACCGCCAGCGAGTGGCGGGAAAGCCGAAAGCCCTGATCTTGCTCGACGCGCTCTTCGAGAGTCCGTTCATCACCGTGCCTCGCGCCGCCAAGGTTCTCGGCGTCAGCGCTCCCACGGCGCGCTCGACGGTCGGCATCCTCATGGCAGCCGGGCTCTTGCAGGAGCTTGGCGCGAGTGCCTGGCGGCGCGTGTACCTCGCTCGTCCGATCCTCGATGCCCTCGAAAGTTGAGCTTGTGGAAAGGGATTGCCACCTTAGATGATCTTTCAGGCCGCAGAGACTGCCGCAGCAAGATCGAGTCGCACCTGCGGCAGCTCGCGCAGCAGCGCCTCCAACACCGCGAGCGCCGCCGCCGGCGCCAGCACCGCGGCGGGCAGATAGGCGATCAGCCAGGCACGACGGGTGCCGGCCTCGACCTTGACCCGGTGGCCGTCGGTGATCGGGGTGCTGAACGGACCGGCGGCGTCGGCGAGCAGCGGCTTGCCTTCGAGATGGAAGGGGCCGCGGAGCGATTCGAAGGCCTCGCCCGGAATGCCGGCGCGCAGGGTGACCGGCGGCTCGAAGCTGCCCTCGGCGGCCGCGGAGCAGGGGACCGCGAGCTCGATCGACAGGCAGTTGTTGAGATCGACCAGTGGCTGGATGGCCGGCAGCTCCTCGCCCTTGAGCACCCGCCGCAGCAGCGCCTCCGACGACGGACGGTAGCGGGTGGGATCGCACCCGGCCGCGCGAAAGAGAGCGCGCACCGCCGCCACCGTCGCATCCTCCGGCAGCCGGGCCAGCTCCCACCGCGCCCGGGCCCGCGCCGCCGCCCGCCGGCGCAGGTCGGCCAATGCGTCAGGTCCGGGAGGCAAGCCGCCGGCTGCCAGCTCCAGCCGCGCCCAGAGCAGCGTCCAGCCGCCCAGGGCCAGGCTCACCGGGAAGGGAAGGGCGTCCATCGAGGCGCGATCGCCGCGCGTCACAGCCAGCCCTTGCCGCGGGCGATCCGCGCCGCCTCGACGCGATTGCCGGCGCCGAGCTTGCCCATGGCCTCGGAGAGGTAGTTGCGCACCGTCCCCTCGGACAGGTGCAGCTCGGCAGCCGCCGCGGCGGTCGACCGGCCGTCGGCGGCGAGCCGCAGCACCTGGCGCTCGCGCTCGCTGAGCGGATCGGGCTCGTCCCACGCGCTCGCCGCCAGCTCGGGATCGATGGCCCGCAGCCCGGCGTGCACCCGCCGCACCGCGTCGGCAAGGCGCTCGGCAGGCGAATCCTTGAGCAGGTAGCCGGCCACCCCCGCCGCCAGCGCGCGCTGCAGGAAACCGCTGCGGCCAAAGGTGGTGACGATGATCACCCGCGCCGGATGGGCGCGGCGCCGCAGCTCCGCCGCCAGCTCCAGGCCACCCATGCCCGGCATCTCGATGTCGGTCAACACGACGTCGGGGGCGGCCGCCTCGACCTGGCGCAGAGCCTCGGCGCCGTCGCGGGCGCGCGCCACCACCTCGATGTCGGGCTCGAGGTCGAGCAGCGCCGCCAGCGCGCCCAGCACCATCGACTGGTCCTCCGCCAGCAGCACCCTGATCATGGCACCCGGCCCGCCGCCAGCACGGCGCCGGCGATCCCGGCGGGCGAGGCGCCGCCGACCCGGACCGGCGCGCCAACCTGCCGCGGCACGGTGACGACCAGGCGGGTGCCGCGCCTACCTTCCGCCCCCGGCGCCGGTGATGCCGGCGCATCGAGGTCGAGGCGCCCGCCCAGGCCCTCCAACCGCTCGCGCATGGCACGCAGGCCGGTGCCGGTGCCGGTCCCACTCTCCTCACGGGCGCCGCCACGGCCATCGTCGGCTACCTCGAGGACCACCAGCTCGCCGCGCGGCTCGAGCGTGATGCGGCAGGTGGCGGCGCCGGCATGACGGATGACGTTGGTGACCGCCTCGCGCACCGCCAGCGCCAGCGCCGCCTCGGCGGCGGCCGGCAGCGTCACCGGCAGGGCGAAGTACTCGGGCCGCACCCCCGCCGCCTCGAGCGCCAGGCGGGCGCGCGCCAGCTCGGCCGGCAGCCCTTCCGAACGGTAGCCGGCGACGGCGGCGCGGACCTCGCGCAGCGCCTCCCGGGTCACCCGCTCGACATCGCGGATCTCCACTGCCGCCCGCTCCGGCGAGACCGCCACCAGCTTGCCGGCCAGCTCGGCCTTGAGCGCGATCACCGACAGCGTGTGCCCGAGCAGATCGTGCAGGTCGCGGCCGATGCGTTCGCGCTCGGCGATGCGCACCAGCTGCTCGACCTGCGCCTGCGACTCGCGCAGCCGAGCGGCAGTCCGGCCGACCTCGGTGAAGTGGACGTTGACGCCGCCCACCAGCACCGAGAACACCGCCGCGATCAGCCAGAAATACGGCGACAGCGACAGCGTCCAGCTCTCGAGCCCGACCAGGCCGACCATCCCGGCGATGATGGCGACGGCGCGGCGCGGCGGCGCCAGCCTGCCGGCGAAAACGCTGGCGTAGATGACGAAGACCGAGGCGTCCTGGTTCCACGGCGCGAAGCCGGCGCCCAGCGCGAAGATCGCCGCCGCGATCAGCAGCAGCCGCCGGCCCTCCACCCAGTGGCCCACGAAATAGAGCGGCAGGAAAACGGCGATGGCCCCGAGGCTCAGCGACCACTCGAGCGCCGAGGTGCGGCGGCTCAGCGGCTCGGAGAGAAAGACCGCGAGATAGACGAGCCAGGCGTAAGGCGTCCAGGCCAGGTGCGGATTGGGCGGCAGCAGTCGCATAACTGGCAACATGGTACCGCGCGGCGGCGGGGCTCGGTTCCCAGTGGCCACTAGCCGTAGGTGCGGCCCTCGTCGCGCAGATAGCCGGCGCGCGCCAGCGCCAGCATGGCGACGGTGAAGCCCGCGAGGTAGAGCACGCTCTCCGCCGCCGGTTGGCGGTTGCCCGCTCCGATCACGCCCAGCGCCAGCTGCGCGAGGTGATACGCCGGCAGCCCGCGCGCGATCTGGCGCACCAACGACGGCAGCATCGGGAACGGGATCCACAATCCCGAGGCGAAGGCCATCGGCAGCGACAGCAGGTTGCACAGCGCCGGCGCCGAGTTGGGGCCGGCCCAGTAGCCGACCGCCAGGCCCAGCGCCGCGAACGGCAGCGCTCCGGCCACCAGCACCGCCGCCAGCTCGGCCAGCGTCGCCGCCGGCACCCGCACGTGCCCGAGGCTCACCCCGAGAGCGATCAGGGTGCCGATGATCCCGACCGCGAAGAGCAGGCTCATCGCCAGCTTGCCGGCGAACAGCGCCAGCGGCGGCATGGGTGTGGCGCGCTTGAGCAGCAGCCATCCCTGGCCGCGCTCCGCCGCCACGCCGATGCCGAAGCCGAACAGGGCGGCGTTCATCACCCCGAAGGCGCCGTAGGTGGCGAGCAGGTAGACCGCGATGCTGACGCCGCCCAGGGGGTCGTAGTGCATGGCCAACCCGAACAGCAGGTAAAACATGATCGGAAAGGCGAACAGCGGCAGCACGAACGCCGGCAGCCGCATTGCCTTCCTCGCCTCGGCCTTAGCCTCCAGCCAGTAGATGCGTCCCAGGCGCCGGCGCGCCGGCGCTGCCGCTCTCGCCGCGGTTTCGGGTGTGCCGGCCAGTGCGCTCATGCCGCTTCCTCCTCGTCGTTGGGCCTTGGCCCGCCAGGTGCGGCGAGATCGCCGCCAGTGCCGCCGGCGCCGCCGGTCAGCGCCAGGAACGCTTCCTCGAGCCCGGCGCCGCGCACCTCGAGGCCGGTGAGCGCCGGATCGGCGGCCAGCAGCGCCGCCACCAACCGCTCCGGCTCGGCGGCGAAGATCTCGACCATCTCGCCGTCCTGGCGCACGGCGCGCGCCCCCGGCAGCCGCTCCAGCTCGCCGGCGGCGAGGGTCGTGCGGCAGCGCACCTTGCGCCCGGCCACGCGCGCCTTGATCTGCTCGGGAGTGCCCTCGGCCAGCAGCTGCCCGCGATCGAGCAGCACGACGCGGTCGGCAAGGTGATCGGCCTCCTCGAGGTTGTGGGTGGTCAACAGCACCGCGCCGCCGCCGCGCTTGCGCGCCGCGATCCGCTCCCACAGCGACCGCCGGCTCTCGACGTCGAGGCCGGCGCTGGGCTCGTCCAGGAACAGCAGCTCGGGATCGCCGCACAGCGCCAGGGCAAACAGCACCCGCTGGCGCTGGCCGCCGGACAGCTTGCCGAACAACCGCCCCTCGAGGCCTTCCAGGCCGGCCGCGGCGATGACCTCCGCCAGCGGCAGCGGGTGCGGGTAGTAGCTCGAGAACAGCTCGACGTGCTCGCGCACCTTGAGCGTTTCCGGGACCTTCGACACCTGCAGCATCGCTCCCACCTTCATGCGCGCCTCGAGGCGCGCCGGATCCATCCCGAACAGCCGCGCCGACCCGGCGCTCGGCCGGATCAGGCCCATGAGCAGGCGGACGGTGGTGGTCTTGCCCGCCCCGTTGGGACCCAGCAGCGCCACCACCTCGCCGGCGCGCAGCGCGAAGTCGAGATCCGCGACCGCTCTTACCTTGCCGAAGCTCCGGCTCGCCCGCGTCAGCTCCGCCACCACCTCGCGGTCGCCGGCAGCGCCGCCGTCATCCGTGCCTCTCGTGCTCATGCGCTCCTTTCCGGGGTCGCGCCCCGTCGTGGAGCCAGTCTGGCGGCGGGCGGCGGCGGGCGCCAGGGCCGGATGTCACGAGTTGGCGCTGACAGATGTCACCCCGCGGCCCAGCTCGCCGCAAGCTGGAGGTAGGGAGAAGTGCGTCGCGCGCGCTAACGCGCGCTAAGATACTGCATGGTTCATCCCTGGAATCCAACTTGCTCCAGCCGGGTCGCGCGCGCCCTGCGGCTCGGGCTCTGCCTGGCGGCGGTATGGCCCGCGGCCGGAGCGGCTAGAGCTCCTGGCGTCGCGCCATCAGGCCAGAAGGTTCCCAGCGTCGCGCCACCAGGCGCGGCAGCAGCCGGTCCGTCCCTGCCGAGCGAGATCCGTGTCCGGGGCCGGATCGCGCCACCGCCCGCCGCGGGCTTCGCAGCGGTCCAGGCCCTCCGCGTCGAGGCGGTGGACGTCGCCGCCGAGCCGGACGCCGTGCGGGCGAGGCGCCTCTTCGCCGGCGCCCCCGAGCCGCCGCCACTCGCCAGCACCCACCCCGATGCGACCGGCGCATTCGAGCTGCGCCTGCCGACCGGCGGCTTTTACCGGCTGCGCCTCGAAGCGGCCGGCTTCCTTGCCCTGGCGCTCGACCTCGCGCCGCTGCTCGAGGACGTGGACCTGCCGGCGGCCGAGCTGGCGCCTGCCGGCGCGCCGCTGAAGGTGACCGTCCTCGACGCCGCCGGGCATCCCGCTGCCTGCGTCCTGGCCGGCATCCGCAGGCTGCGGACGCCTGCCACTCCGCAGGCGCCACCCGACCCCTCGGCGATCGATGCCGCGGCCGGCTCCTGGCACCCGGCGCGGCGAGTTGGCGTGACCGCCGCCGACGGCACCCTCCAGCTGCCGCGGGTGCGCGGCGAAGCCGTGGAGATCATGGCGTCCGACGACGGCTGGCCACCTGCCGCGATGGTGGCTGGCGAGGCGCCGGCTGCGATCCTGCGCCTCGCTTCGCGACCGAGGCGAAGCTTGGACGTGCGCCTTGCCGGCGGCGAGCCGGCCGCCGGCGCACTGGTGCGGCAAGGCGGCTTTTGGATCGGCCTCACGGGCCTCGACGGCCGCCTTGCCGTCGCCATGCCGGCGAAGGGGGCGGTGACGCTTAGCGTCCGGAGCGTGGACGGCCAGGCCGCCGAGGTGCCGTGGCCGGCAGCGGGCGCGGCGGTCACCGGGCAGCTACCGGTGGTTCTGCGGCCACCGCGGGTGGTGGCGGGCCGCGTGGTCGACGCCGCGACGCGCCAGCCGCTGGCCGGCGCCCTCGTGCTGGGCGACCTGGGACCACCGGCGCGCACCGCCACCGATGGCGAGTTTCGCCTGCTCGCGCCCGAGGCGGGAGAGGTCGAGGTGCAGGCGTTCGCCATCCGCCACCTGGCATTGCGCACGAGCCTGCCGCCGCCGGCGGCGGCGGACCCTGCCCTGGCCGCCACCGACCACGACGGACGCTTCACCATCGGCAACCTGGCGCCGGGCCCGCACACGTTGCTGCTCTCCAACGGCTCCCGCGGCATCGGCTACGTCCGCCAGATCGAGGTCGTCGATCCCGGCAACGGCGGCCAGCAGCCCGAGCTCGCCCTCGCGTTCGCAACCGGCGCGATGACCGGCCGCGTGGCGCTGCCGGACGGCAGCCCGGTTGCCGGCGCCACCGTCCAGCTGGAGCGCCCCGACGCCGCTGTCTTCGGCCCGTTCCCCGGTCCCGAGCGGCTCACCGACGAAGGCGGAGCCTTTGCCGTGCCCTACCTCCTGGCCGGCACCTGGCAGGTGACGGTGACCCGCGACGGCACCGTCCTCGCCCAGGCGAGCGTGGAGGTGCAGCCGCACCAGACCGCGATCCTGGAGCTGGCGCCCGCACCGGCCGCCGCCGCTCCCCGCTGACCGGGCCGCCGCCGGCCCGGCGCCTGCCGGCTAATGGAACGGCTGCCGCAGGTCGCTCTGGAAGCGGGGATCGATCTCGGGATCGTTGAACTCGTCGCTGAAGCCGACGACGGACAGCAGCTGGCCCTGCGCCAGGCCGCTGATGTCGATGCCGGTCGAGGTGTTGACGAAGATCCGGATCGTGCCCGAGCCGTCGTCGATGAACACCTTGTTGCCGAACGGCGGGTCCGGCTCGATCGGTTGGTTGATCACGCCCACCACCCGCACGATCAGCCCCTGGTTGGCGGCGCCGACGCTGCCGGTGCGCACCCAGAGCGGCCTCACCCCGTGGCCGTGGCCGCGGACCTCGACGTCGCTGTCGGCCGCCGGCACCAGGGTCAACAGACCGAAGCTGTCCACCAGCTGGCCGGTGACCAGCGCGCGCTCACGCAGCTTGATCCCGAGGTTCGTCGCCACGCTGACGTAGATGCCGCCGGTCGCATCCTGGATGGCGAAGCCCTCGTCGAAGCTGCTGGAGGAGAAGGCTCCCGACGGCACGGTGACCGATCCTTCGACCGTGACCACGGTCCCCAGCGGCAGCTTGCGCGCCGCGCCGATGTCGATCGGGCGTGTGCCGTGGGCCGCGACGTCGCCGGCCGCGGTGACGAGGTTGGCGGTGTTGGCGGGGTTGGCGCTGCTCGCGGCGACCGCGCCGATCGCGCCGACCGTGGCCAAGGCGAAGCTGGCGGCCAGCAGACGCGTCGCGCGCCGCGCCGGCTGCGGCATCAGGCATAGAGCTCGGAACATGGAGATCTCCTCTGGTTTCCCGGTCGGAACCGGCGGGAAGTCGGGAGATTATATACGAATCATCGCGCTTGCGATGAGGATGCAGAGACGCCACGCCGCTGCCTGGATCAGCCCGGCACCTCGGCGAGGCCGGCGAGCTCGGCCTCGACCTGCTCCCAGGTGGCCATCAGCTCCTCGACCTTGACGGTCAGACGCTTCTGCTCTTCCTCGAGCTTGCGCACCTGTTCGCGGGAGGTGCGGTCGAAGAAGGTGGGGTCGCAGAACATCTCGTTGATGGCGTGGACGCGGGACTCGGCCTGCTCGACCGCGGCGGTGAGCTCGTCGCGGCGCCTGCCCAGCTCGCGCTGGCGCTGCTGGCGCTGGCGGTTGTCGAGGGCGGGAGCGGCGGCGCGGGCGGCGGCTTTCTTCTTCTGCTCGCGGCGCATGCGCAGCACCGCCTCGGCGTCCAGGTGGTCGTCGCCCAAGCGCTCGAGATACTCCTCGTAGGTGCCGCTGAAGTCCTGGATGCCGCGCGGCGAGATCTCGAGCACCCGGTTGGCGAGCTGCGAGACGAACCAGCGGTCGTGAGAGACGAAGATCAGCGTGCCGTCGTAGGCCTTGAGCCCTTCGACCAGGGCCTCGATGGCCTCGAGGTCGAGGTGGTTGGTGGGCTCGTCGAGGATCAGCACGTTGGGCCTGGTCACCGACAGGCGGCAGAAGACCAGCCGCGCGGCCTCGCCACCGGAAAGGCTGCCCACCGGTTTCTTGACGTCGTCGCCCGAGAACAGCACCTGCCCGAGGTTGCCGCGCACGAAGCCGATCGGCTCCGCCGGCACCGCTTCCCACAACCAGGCCTCGACGCTCTGCTTGCTGCCGCTCTTGATCTCGTTGTGGTCCTGCGAGAAGTAGCCGGGCCGGGTCTCGTAGCCCCACTCCACGCCGCCGGTATCGGCGGCGACGTCGCCGACCGCGATCTTGAGCAGCGTCGACTTGCCGATGCCGTTGGGGCCGATGATCGCCAGCCGGTCGCCGCGCTGCACCCGTAGCGAGACGCCGGCCAGCACCTGCTTGTCGCCATAAGCCTTCGCGATGCCCTCGAGCTCGAGCGTCTGGCGGCCGCTCGGGCGCACCTGCTTGAACTTGAACACCGGATAGCGGCGCGAGCTCTGCGGCAGGCGATCGATGACGATCCTTTCGATCATCTTGATCTTGCTCTGCGCCTGCCGCGCCTTGGTGGCCTTGGCGCGGAAGCGATCCACGAACGCCTGGTGGTCGGCGATCTGCTTCTCCCGCTTCTCGATCTCCGCCTCCTTGCGATCGCGGTCGGCGACCTTGGCGGCGGTGAAGGCGCCATAGTTGCCGGGATAGAGAGTGATCGTCTCGTAATCCACGTCCGCGATATGGGTGCAGATGTTGTCCAGGAAGCGGTGGTCGTGAGAGATCACGATCGCCGTCCCCTTGTAGCTCTCGAGGAACTTCTTCGAGCCAGCGGATCGACAGGATGTCGAGGTGGTTGGTGGGCTCGTCGAGCAGCAGCGCGTCGGGCTCGGAGGCCAGCACCTGCGCCAGCAGCACCCGCAGCTTGAAGCCTCCCGACAGGGTGGACAGCGCCTGGCGGTGCACCTCGGTGGGGATGCCGAGCCCTTCCAGCACCTCGCCGGCTCGCGCCTCGAGGGTGTAGCCGTCGTGATGCAGGATCAGCTCCTCGAGCTCCGAGTAGCGGTCGGCGTCGAACTCGGCAGCCGTACCGTCGTGCTGGTCCTCGCCATGCGCCAGCATCCGCTCCTTTTCGACCATCGCCTCCCAGACGTCGTGGTTGCCCATCATCGCCACCTCCAGGATGGGCATCGATTCGTAACGGAAGTGGTCCTGGCTCAGGACGCCGAGCTTGAGGCGCTTGGGAATGGCCAGGGTGCCGGCGCTGGGCTGCTCCTCACCGGTAAGGATGCGCAGGAAGGTCGATTTCCCCGAGCCGTTCGCCCCCACCAGGCCATAGCGGTTGCCGGGGTTGAACTGGATCGAGACCCCCTCGAACAGCGTCTGGGGGCCGTAGGACTTGGCGAGGTCGGATACCGCGATCATAGGGCGTGGAATGATAGCACTCGTCCACCGCTTCGCACCCGCCGTGCTACCCTTCACCGGGTATGCTCGGCGACATGGCGAAGGTGACGATCGGCTTCGGCCTGGCCCTGGCGGCGCTCGGCCTGGCCGGCTGGTTCGGCACCGGCCGGACCAGTCCCACGGCCCTCATCCCGCTGGCTTTCGGCCTGCTGCTGATGGTCTGCGGCGCCCTGGCGCGCCGGGAAGACCGGCGTAGGCACGCCATGCACGCCGCGGCGGTGATCGGGCTGCTCGGCTTCCTCGGTCCGCTGCGCGTGCTGCCGCAGATGCTCGCGCTGCTCGGCGGCGCCAGGGTGGCGCACCGGGCGGCGGTGCTCGACCAGCTGGCGATGATGGTCGTCTGCGGCGTCTTCCTCGCGCTGTGCATCCGGTCGTTCGTGGCGGCGCGCCGCGCGCGCAGCGCCTGAGCTTCTCCATGGCAGAACCGCGAAGCGCCGCAAGCGCCGGCCCCCGGCCCTGGTGGCGCCGGCGCTGGCTGTGGTGGCTGGGTGCCGCCGCCGCGATCATGGCCGGCATCGGCCTGCTGGTGCTGCGGCCTTTCTGGAAGCTGTCCAGCCATTTCGAAGAGATCACCTTCCGCCAGCCGTCGCGCCTCTACGCCCAGCCGGCGGAGCTCGAGGTGGGGAAGATCTATCCGCCCGAGCGGGTGCTCGGGGAGCTGCGCGGCGAGGGCTACCGCGAGGAGACCAACCCGGCGGCCACCCTCGCCCCCGGCCGCTTCCGCGCCGCCGAGGACGCCGTGTCGGTTCACCTGCGCAGCTTCTTCCTGCCCGACGGCCGCAAGGGCGGCGGCCTGCTCGACATCGGTTTCGGACCAGGAGGCAGCGCCGCCGCCGGCGGCAAGGCCGGCGACGGCGGCGCCAAGGCGGGCCGCGGACCGCGGATCGCGAACCTGCGGCTCGACGGCCGGCCGCAGCCGCGGGCGGTGCTCGACCCGCCGCTGCTCGCCTCCTACTACGGCGACGATCAGCTGGAGCGGCGCCCGGTGGCCTACGACGACGTCGCCAAGGACCTCATCGATGCCGTGGTCGCCGCCGAGGACGACAGCTTCTTCAGCCACTCCGGCGTGTCGCCCGCCGGCATCCTGCGCGCCCTCTGGGTGAACCTGCGCGGCGGCCAGGTCCGCCAGGGCGGCAGCACCCTCACCCAGCAGGTGGTGAAGAACATCTACCTCACCCGCGAGCGCAAGCTGGCGCGCAAGGTCGAGGAGGCGGTGCTGGCGGTGATGCTCGAGATGCGCTACAGCAAGCGCGAGATCCTGACCGCCTATCTCAACGAGATCTACCTGGGGCGCAGCGGCGGCGTCAACGTGATGGGGGTGGGTGCCGCCTCGCGTGCCTATTTCGGCAAGGACGCCAGCCAGCTCACCCTGGCCGAGGCGGCGACGCTCGCCGGCATCATCCCCGCACCGGCCTCCTACTCGCCGCTCACCCACCCCGAGCGCGCCCGGGAGCGCCGCGACTGGGTGCTGCACCGCCTGCAGGCGCTCGGGCGGGTGGACACGGCGCGGGTGGAGCAGGCGCTGGCGACGCCGGTGGCGGTGGCGCCGGAGCCCCTGGTGCGGCGGCGCGCCGCCTACTTCGCCGACGCCATGGCGACCGAGGCGGCGAAGCGCTTCAAGGTCGAGGACCTGGCGGACGGCGGCTACTCGCTGTTCTCGACCCTCAGCTGGGACGACCAGCAGGCGGCCCAGGCCGCCATGGACAAGGGCCTCGAGGCATCCGAGAAGGGCTACGAGAAAGGCAAGGCGGCGGCACTGCAGGCGGCGCTGGTCTCGATCCAGCCGGCCACCGGCGGCATCCTGGCCTACATCGGCGGCCGCCGCTACGACCAGAGCCAGTTCGACCGCGTCAGCCAGGCCTACCGCCAGACCGGCAGCGCCTTCAAGCCCATCGTCTACGCCACCGCCTTCGAGCACCACGTGGTGACGCCCGCCACCTTCCTCGAAGACGAGCCGTTGGAGGTGGAGATCGGCAAGACCGTCTGGAGCCCGAAGAACGACGACGGCGATTATCACGGCTGGGTCACCGTCCGGACCGCCCTCGAGCACAGCTACAACCCCGCCACCACTCGCCTGGCGCTGCAGGTCGGCATGCCGAAGATCGTGGCGCTCGGCCATGCCCTGGGCATCACCTCGGAGCTGCAGCCCTACCCCGCCGTCGCCCTGGGCGCCACGGCGGTGGCGCCGATCGAGCTGGCGACCGTCTACTCGAGCCTCGCGGCCGGCGGCGTCCGGCCGCCGGTGCATGGCCTGGTGGCCATTGTGGACGGCCGCGGCAAGCCGGTGTCCGGCACGCCGCTCCCCGCTCCGGAGCGGGTGCTGTCGCCGCAGTCGGACTACCTGGTGACCTCACTGCTGATGGGAGTGCTCGAGCGCGGCACCGGCGCCGGCGCCGCCCCCCAGCTGCGCGGCAGGCTGGCGGGCAAGACCGGCACCACCAACGATCGCCGCGACAGCTGGTTCGCCGGCTACTCGCCTGAACGCACCACGGTCGTCTGGGTCGGGTACGACGACAACGCGGTCACCCGGCTCTCGGGAGCGCGGGCGGCGCTGCCCATCTGGAGCCGCTTCACCGTCGCCGTCACCCCGCCCGGCGGCTACGCCACGTTCCGGCAGCCGCCCGGACTCACCACCGCGCTGATCGACCCCGAGACCGGCCAGCTCGCCACCGAGTACTGCCCCGAGGTCTTCACCGAAGTCTTCCGCCCGGGGGAGGTCCCGTCCGAGCTCTGCAGCGCCCACCAGACCTTCGCCGAGCAGCTCGGGCCGCCGCCGGTGCCGGGGCTGCGCTCCGACGAGATGGTCGAGCCGGCGCCGCAGCCCAAGCCCGCGGAGCCCAAGCCCAGCACCCACCCGTTCCGCCGCTGGCTGCACCGGCTGTTCGGCGGCGGCGACGGCGGCGGCAACGGCGGTGGCAACAGGGGCACCGGAGGTGCCGGAGCCAAGGGCTCCGACAGCGGCGACGGCGGTCCTCCGCCCACCGGCGGCGACGATGCGTCGGTGCCGCCGGTGTAACCGGCTGCTGGACGTTCTCGCGCTATCATGGTCGCTTCGCTCGGCTACGGGCGGAGCGTCAGTTACCCATGCACCAGCCCGACCAGCCTGCCATTCGGGTCGAGAGAGCCCGCACCCACAACCTCAAGGCGATCAACTGCCGCGTCCCGCACCGCGCGGTGACCGTGGTCACGGGACCCTCGGGGGCCGGCAAGTCCTCGCTCGCCTTCGACACCATCTTCGCCGAGGGGCAGCGGCGCTTCGTCGAGTCGATGTCAACCTATGCCCGGCAGTTCCTGGATCAGATGGAGCGGCCGCCGGTCGACGCCATCGACAACATCCTGCCGGCGGTGGCGCTCGAAGCTCGCAACGCGGTGCGCAACGCCCGCTCGACGGTCGGCACGATCACCGAGATCCACGACGTCCTGCGTCTGATCTTCACCCACCTGGGCGAAGTGGCCTGCCCGCACGGTCACGGCAGGGCGCGCGCCTTCACCGCCGAGGAAGCGGCGCTGGACCTCGCCGCCGGCGCCGCCGGCGATCCGTTCCTGCTGGTGGCGCGGGTGCCGCGTCCGCCGCGGCAAGCCGACGACGCCCTGGGCGAGCTCATCCGCCAGGGCTTCAACCGGCGCCTGGCGGCGGCGGGAGAGGTGGCGCGCATGGAGCCGGGCGAGCGCTGGCCCGCCGCCCGCGATCCGCTGCCGCTGGTGCTCGGCCGCTTCCCGGCCCACGCCGAGGCCGCGGCGCGGGTGCTGGGCACCATCGAGGAGGGATACCGCCTGGGCGGCGGCCGGGTCGAGGCGCACGACGGCCAGGCTGGGGCTCGTGCCGGCGCCGGCTTGCGCCACTACAGCCGCGACCTCGGCTGCCCGGTGTGCGGCGAGGGTGTCCGGCGGCCGACGCCGCCGCTGTTCTCGTTCAATTCGCCGCTCGGCGCCTGCCCGGCCTGCCAGGGTTTCGGGCGCGTCATCGGCATCGACCGCGAGCGCGTCATCCCCGACCCTCGCCGCTCGCTGGCGGAGCGGCCGATCGCGCCCTGGAACACCCCTGCCTACGAGGAGCTGTACGACGGCCTGCTGGCGGCGGCGCGCCGGCGGCGGATCCCGACCGACCTGCCCTGGGCGGAGCTGCCGGCCACCGCCCGCGAGTGGGTGTGGAGCGGCGCCGGCCGCTTCGTCAACCTCGCCGACTTCTTCACCTGGCTCGAGCAGCGCACCTACAAGGTGCACGTCCGCGTGCTGCTCGCCCGCTATCGCTCGTACACGCCCTGTCCCGAGTGCGGCGGCGCCCGCCTGCGTCCCGAGGCCCTGGCGGTGCGGCTCGCGGGCGAGACGCTGCCGGCGCTGGGTGAGATGAGCATCGAGCAGCTGCGCGCCTGGCTTGGCACGCGGCGCTGGACGGCGCGCCAGCGCGAGGTCGCGAGCCACCTGCTCGAGGAGCTCGCCGAGCGCGTCGAGGTGCTGCACCGGGTGGGCCTCGACTACCTGAGCTTGAACCGCCAGGCCCGGACCCTGTCGGGGGGCGAGACGCAGCGCATCCACCTCGCCGCCGCGCTGGGCTCGGGGCTTACCACCACCCTCTACGTGCTCGACGAGCCGACCATCGGCCTGCACCCGCAGGACAGCGGCCGCCTGCTGTCGCTGCTGCGCGACCTGGCGGCGCGCGGCAACACGGTGTTGGTGGTGGAGCACGACCGCACCCTGATCCGCGGCGCCGATCACATCATCGACCTCGGTCCGGCCGCCGGCGAGCGCGGCGGCTACGTGGTGGTCGAGGGGCCGCTCGCGGCCATCCTGGCCTGCGAAGACTCCCTGACCGGCCGCTACCTGCGCCAGCGGCCGCGCACGCCGGCCCGCCAGCACGTCGCCCGCTTCCGCCGCGAGCAGGGCTGGGATTCGCTGGACGCGGAGCTCGAGGCGCTGCCGCGGGTCGTCATCCGGGGCGCCCGCGCCCACAACCTGCGCGGTATCGACGTCGAGCTGCCGCTCGGCGCCCTGGTGGCGGTGACCGGGGTCTCCGGCTCGGGCAAGTCGACGCTGGTCGAGAACGTGCTCTACGGCACCTATCAGCGCTCCCGCGGCGTCGTGGACGTCGATCCGGGCGACGTCGATGCCCTGACCGGCCTCGACGGTCTCGCCGACGTCACGCTGGTCGACCAGCGGCCGCTCGGCCGCTCGACCCGCTCGAACCCGATCACCTACATCAAGGCCTACGACGAGATCCGCAAGCTGTTCGCCGCCACCCCCGAGGCGCGCCTGCACCGCATCGACGCCGCCCACTTCTCCTTCAACGTCGAGCGCGGGCGCTGCCCGACCTGCCAGGGGACCGGCCTCACCGAGGTGGACATGCAGTTCATGGCGCCGGTGACGGTGGCCTGCGAGACCTGCCAGGGCCATCGCTTCCGTCCCGAGGTGCTGGCCGTGCGCTGCCGCGGCCGCAATATCGCCGAGGTGCTGGAGCTGACCGTCGAGCAGGCGCTCGAGATCTTCGCCGACCAGCGGCGGCTCTGCCGGCGCCTGCGCCTGCTCGCCGACGTCGGGCTGGGCTACCTGCGGCTGGGTCAGGCGACCTCCACGCTCTCGGGCGGCGAGGCGCAGCGGCTCAAGCTGGCCAGCTTCCTGGATCGGCCGGCCTCCGAGGGCCGCCGGCTGTTCCTGTTCGACGAACCGACGACCGGCCTGCACCTGGCCGACATCGACGTCCTCTACCACACGCTGCGGCGGCTGGTGCAGCGCGGCGACGGCGTGGTGGTGGTCGAGCACAGCCCCGACCTGATCGCGCGCTGCGACTGGATCGTCGATCTCGGACCCGGCGGCGGCGTGCATGGCGGCCAGCTGCTCTACTGCGGCCCCCTCGAACCCTTCCTCGACCGGGCGACGGGGCCGACCGCCGACGAGCTGCGCCGGCACCTGCGCTGGGTGCAGCCGCTGGCGCTGGCGGCGCCCTGAACGCTAGGATGGATGGACCGATCCCGCCATGCCCTCCCATGACGCCAGCGCCACCCCTGGTTCGAGCCCCGGTTCGAGCCCGACGTCACGGCCGCCGGCGCGCCCGCCGCAGGAACTGCGCCCCCTGCGGCCACTGCCGCTGCGGCCGCTGGGTCCGTCGCCGTTGCACCCTTATCCCAGGCCCTCCGGCCCGCGGCGCTGGCTTGGCGCGCTCGGCGGCTGCCTGCTGGGCGGGGTCCTGCTGGTGGCGGTATGGGGGAAGGCGCTCGATCCGGCGGCCTTCGCGCAGCAGATCCATGCCGACGGGCTCGATCGTCTGCTGCCCGCCGGGGCCGTCGCGCTCGCCGCGCTGGCGCTGGAAGCGGGCCTCGGCATGGCGCTGCTGCTCGGCGTGCGGCGCGCGTGGGTGCTGGCGCCGGCCACCGTGCTGACCGCCTGCTTCCTGCTGCTCAACGGCCGCACCTGGTGGCTCGCCGCGCACGGGCGGGCGGGCGGCGCCGCCGGCTGCGGCTGCTTCGGCAACCTCGTCCAGCGCACCCCGGCCGAGGCGTTCTGGCAGGACCTGGCGCTGCTGGTGGTGCCGCTGGCGCTGGCCTTCCTGGGCCGCGACCGCAATCTGCCGCGGCTGCCGCCGGTCCGCACCGCGGTGGCGGCGGCCTTCGCGGTGGCGGTGCCGGTGTTCGCCTGGCGGGCGCCCGAGCTGCCACTCGACGACCTGGCGACCCGGCTCAAGCCGGGTGTCACCTTGAGCGAGCTCTGCGCCGGCGGCGGCGGGGGCGCCGGCGAGCGGGGCGGGGGAGTTTGCCTGGACACCGTCGCACCGGACCTCGACCACGGCAACCAGCTGGTGGTGCTCGACGACCTGGACGATGCCGCGCTGGCCAGGGCGGTGGCCGGCCTCAACGCCTATGCCGACCGCCCGGGCGCCGCGGCGGTGACGGTGCTGACCGCCTCGGATGCGAAGCGGCAGCGCCTGTTCTTCTGGCGGTGGGGACCGAGCTTCAAGGTCGTCGAAGCCCCCGCCGAGCTGCTGCGTCCCCTCTATCGCCGCCTGCCGCGCTCGTTCGCGGTGCAGGACGGGCGGGTGACAGCGACCTTCTCCGGACTGCCGCCGCTGCCCGCGGCCCGGCGCAACGACAATGACCCAGCGAGGCCCAAGCGATGAACGACTCGCCGCTCTCGACCCGCCGCGGAACCTCAGGCGTGGCCCTGGTTCTGGCCCTGACCCTCGCCCTCACCACGGTTGCCGCCCGGCGCGTGCCGGCCGACAACGTGTTGCGCGACTTCCAGCGCACCGGCGACTACGTGCTGGTGGTCAACGGCAAGGCGACCGCGGCGGAGATCTACCAGAGCCAGCGCGCCGCGGCCACGCTGATCATCTCCTCGACCTTCCCGTCGCCGGTGCTGCTGTCGGCGGGCAGCGGCAGCGCGGCGACGGTCAACCTGATGAAGGTGAACAAGAAGCCGGACGGCTCCATCGACCTGCTGGCCGACGCGGTGCTGGCGCCGCAGGGGGCGCTGGACATCACCGACGAAGGGGTCCGCTTCAAGGCGGACGGCATCAGCGCCGCGCTGGTGACCGCGCCGCCGCTGCTGGGGCCGCATCACGCCGACGAGGTCACCGCCCACAATCCCGAGTACGTGCCGCGCGCCGTGGCCTACGTCCCCAACCCGCAGGCCGTCGCCGCGCTGAAGCGGGAGAAGCGTCAGGTGACCGTGCGCATCTTCTTCGGCAGCTGGTGCCCCCATTGCCGCGAGCTGGTGCCGCACGCCATCAAGCTCGAGCAGCTGCTCAAGGGATCGCGGATCCAGTTCGAGTACTTCGGCCTCTCTCCCCACTTCGGCACCGAGTCTCCGGCGCGGCAGTACGACATCAAGGCGGTGCCCACCGGCATCGTGTTCATCGCCGGCAAGCAGGTCGGCCGCATCACCAGCACCGGCTGGACCGCGCCGGAATCCACGCTGGTGGACATCCTGAGCGGCAAGGCGCCGCCGCCCGACAACGGCTAGCGGCAGGCGCTAGCGGCGGGCAGGTCGCGGCAGGTCACTCCTCGGCGCTCAGCGCCAGCAGGGGATCGATGCCGCCGTTGTGCCAGGCGGCGTCGGGGGACTGCAGGTCCCCGGGGGCGGTGCAGCGGGAGACCCCCAGCGCGGCGAGCCGCGGCGCCAGGCGCCAGGCGGCCGGGCCGCTCAGCGCGGCGCCCTGCAAGCGGCCGCGCCAGGGCGCCAGGATCCCCGGCAGGCGATCGAGGTCCGCCAGCGGGTGAACGCGGACGGTGCGCAGGCCGGGGGAGGCCAGCAGGAGCGGTTCCGGCTCCACCAGCACCGTGCCGTCGCCAGGCGGCAGGGCGGCGCGCCGCAGGCCGCGCAGCTCGGCCTCCAGGCGTGCCTGCTGCACCGCCGCCAATGTCGCCAACGTCGCCGGCGCGGCCGGCCCCGGCGGCCAGCGCGCGGCGAGCTCGCCGAGGGCCGTTTCCAGCGCTTCCGCCAGCCGTAGCGCGGCGTTGATCCCGCCCGCCACGTAGACCGCCGCCACCGACAGGCAGCCGCGCTGGTCGAAGAGCGCCACGTCGCGCGCCAGCCCCGCGGCCACCGCCTGCAGGGCGGCGTCGCCACCACCAGCCGGCGCACCTTGCGGAAAGGCACGATCCGGATCGCCATCCAGGTCCACGATCGCCAGGCTGGTCTTCGGTCCGTATTCCACCAGGCGCTTGCCCGGCGCACGGCGGGCCAGGTCGGCGATGGCCGCGGCGCCGCCGTAAGCCACGACGGTGCCGGCAGCCGCCAGCAGCGGCGCTTCGAGCGCCGCGTCGCCGCCCTGCCAGGTAACGGCGGCGACCGCGCCGGCCAGCCGCGGCTCCCGCCGCACCAGCGCGGCCAGAAAGGCCGGGGCGAACAGCGGCTCCGCGGAAGGCGACTTGAGCAACACCGGCCGCCGCAACGCCAGCACCGGCAGCAGCGGCTGCACCGCTAAGGCCGGCAGGTTGGAGGCGAGCAGCACCAGGGTGGGAGCATGGGCCGGCGGCGACGTCGATGGCGTCGGCGACGAGGTTCCCGGCGTGAGCGGCGGCGTGGGCGGTCTAGGCGCCGTGCCTGCCGTCCGCGATCCGCGGAGGATGGCCGCCCGTTCGAGAAGAGCGGCTGCCGGCAGGCGGCGGACTCCGCCGAGCACTGCGTCGAGCCCGGCTCCGAGACCAGCCGGCGACAGCCCGCAGAGCGCCGCGAGCGCCGGCTCCAGCTGCCGCCGCTCCTGCGAGGAAGGATCGCGGAACGCCTCGACGGTTGCAGCCCAGGCGTCGAGCAGCGTTCCGTCCGGAAGCTCGCGCAGGCCCTCGCCACCGCGCCCCAACGCCGCCGCCAGCGCCCCGAGCCCGGCCGCGGTCCAATGCGCGGCTGCGTAGGACGCTTCCGGCCCGGTCCCCACCGCTAGCGCCAACTTCGTCACCGTAGCCGGGGGCGGCGGTATCCCAGGGGGCAGCAGAAAGTCAGAAAGCATCGCGGTCCGATTATGGGCCGAGAAGCGCGCCGCTAACACCTCCTGGGACACCACCCGCGCGGCGGCTCCGGAAACGCGGCTTGCCCGCATAGAATGGCCGCACTTCTTGGAGGTGACCATGATCCGCGCCAGCCGACCGGCTCTCGCCTGCTGCCTTCTCCTGTTCGCCGCCGCCTCCTCGCCGGGGGCCAGCCGGGCAGCCTCGCCGGGCACGGCGCCTCTGGACTGCGACCTGCTGTTCAGCGGCGGCCGGGTGGTGGACGGCACCGGCGCGCCCTGGTTCCGGGCCGACGTCTGCGTCGCCGGCGACCGCATCGCGGCGGTCGGCCAGCTGGGGGCCGCACGGGCGCGGCGGCGGATCGACGCGGCAAAGTTGGTGATCACGCCGGGTTTCATCGACATGCTCGGGCAGTCCGAATACAACGTGCTGGTGGACAACCGCGCCGCCAGCAAGATCACCCAGGGCATCACCACCGAGATCACCGGCGAGGGGAGCTCGATCGCACCGCTCGACGAGCGCATGCTCGACGAGGGCAAGGAGCAGTTCGAGCACTACGGGGTGCGGCCCACCTGGACGACGCTGCGCGGGTACTGGCAGGCCTTCCTGCGGGCGCGCCCGGCGATCAATCTCGGCACCTTCGTCGGCGCCGGTGGGGTGCGCAACCTGGTCATCGGCGAGAGCGAGCGCGCGGCCACCCCGGCGGAGCTGGCGGCAATGGAAAAGGCGGTCGCCGAGGCAATGGAGGACGGCGCCTTCGGGGTCTCCACCTCGCTGCAGTACGTGCCCGACCGCTTCGCCTCGACCGAGGAGATCATCGCTCTCGCCAAGGTCGCGGCGCGCTACGGCGGCAGCTACATCACCCACCAGCGCTCCGAGCAGTACCAGATCGACGCCAGCCTCGACGAGGTCTTCCGCATCGCCCGCGAGGCCCGGCTGCCGGCGCAGATCTATCACCTCAAGGTCGCCTGCCAGGGCATGTGGGGGCAGATGCCGCACGTGCTGCAGCGGCTCGAGGCGGCGCGCGCCGAGGGCCTCGACGTCGCCGCCAATCAGTACCCGTGGACGGCGGGCGAGAACGGCCTCGACGCCAATTTGCCGCTCTGGGTGCGCGACGGCGGTCCCGACAAGATGGTCCAGCGCCTCGCGGATCCGGCGGTGCGGGCGCGGGTCCGCGCCGAGCTGCATCGCGACGACCGCAGCTGGGAGAACCAGTACCAGTGCGCCGGCGGCGGCAAGGGCATCCTGATCGCCACGGTGATCAATCCGGCGCTCAAGAAGTACGAGGGCAAGACCATCGCCGATATCGCCCAGGCCGAGGGCAAGGACGAGGTGGACGTGATCATGGACCTGGTGGTCGCCGACCGCGCCCACACCTCCAACATCGTCTTCATCATGGACGACCGCGACGTCCGCACGGCGCTCCGTCATCCCCTGGTGTCGCTCTGCACCGACTCGGGAGCCGAGGCCGTGGACGGCATCTTCGGCCAGGAGAAGTCCCATCCTCGGGCCTGGGCCTCGGCGCCGCGCATCCTCGGCCACTACGTGCGCGACGAGCACCTGCTGCCGCTCGAGGAGGCGGTGCGCAAGATGACCTCGCAGCCCGCTTCGCGCATGGGCCTCGCCGACCGCGGCATCGTGCGCGCCGGCATGGCCGCCGACCTGGTGGCCTTCGATCCCGCGACGGTGCGCGACGTTTCCACCTACACCGACCCGCTCCATTACAGCGCGGGGATCCCCTACGTCGCGGTCAACGGCCAGCTGGTGGTGGACGGCGGCAAGATCACCGATGCCCGCCCCGGCCGGCCGCTCTACGGCCCGGGGTACCGGCCAGACCCGCGCTGACCGCTAACCGCCCGCCTGCAACTCCTCGGCGGCCAGCGAGCAGCCGCGCAGGTCGGCTCCGGCGGCGCGCCCGAGCAGCCGAAACCCGCCGGCGCCACCCGCTGCGTCCGGCTCGGCGACCCCCAGGTCCTCGGTCAGCAGATGCGCCGCCGAGCCCAGGTTGGCGAGATCGAAGATCGCCAGCAGGCCGGCGGTGCCGGGCGGCGCCTCCGCGAGCGTGATGGGATCGAGCACCCGCACCCGCACCCAGTGCGGAGGAAAGAACAGCTCGGGATCGCCGCCGTGCAAGGCGCGCGTGTAGCACTGGCTGGTGAGCTCGGTCATGCCGTACTCGCGCACCACGGCCCCGGCCGGCACCCCGAGGCGCTCCGCGAGCCGCTGCCGCTGGCGCGCCGGCGACACCTCGCCGGCACGGCCCTTGAACCCGCCGGTCTCGAACACCGCGCTGCCGGCCGGCAGGCGGAACCGCAGGTCCTGCCGCTCGAGCGCGTCGAGCCACTGGGCGAGCGCCAGGGAGGTGGCCAGCACCAGCGCCGGCCGGCCGGCGCGCTGCCGCGCCGCCGCCCAGGAGCGAGCCGGCACCACCTCGACCCCGCGCTGGCCGCAAACCGCCGCGCTCTCGGGCGCCGGCGCACCGTAGCGGGCGAGCACGTGGTCGATCATGAACGACAGGCTGGAATCGGGCAGCTGCGCGCGCGACGGCACCAGCGAGAGCAGCGGCACCGGCGCCGCGCCGCCGCCCGGCAGGCAGGCGGGCGGGAACGCGGCGTCGACGGTCCGCCGGTAGAGGTCGGGAAACGGATGGTGGTGGACGCTGCGCCCTGCCTCGCCGCCGCTGGTGCCGCTGCTGCGGAAGACCTCCTGCTCGGGGGCCGCCGCCAGCCGCAGGCGGCGAAAGGCGGCTGCCGGCACGGGCGGCGCCTGGCGCCAATCGGCGACGCGGCCGGGAATGGCGCCACGGCCGTCGCACAGCCGCCGGTACGGCTCGACGCGCTCGTACTGGAAGGCGAAGACGGCGAGCGCCAGCTCCTCGAAGGTGGCGGCGTCGGGGGCGGAGATGAACTGGACGATGCGCTCGATCACGCCGCCGATTCTGCCATCATCCCCCGGCCGGCGCGCGTCGCCGCGGGGTGATAGATTGTGGCTACCTGTGGGGAGGACCGACGCCACCATCTGCGCCGACCCTGGCTGGGAGACGCTGGCGAGAGTCGCCGCCGGGGATACCGGCGCCTTCGCCGTCCTGGTCGAGGCCCATCAGGAACGCCTGCTGCGGCTCTGCGAGCGCCTGCTGGGCGACGCCGAGGAGGCCCGCGATGCCGCGCAAGAGGTCTTCCTCAAGGCGTACCGCAAGGCGGCCGACTTCCGGCCGCAGGGTCAGGTCTACACCTGGCTCTACCGCATCGCCACCAATCATTGCCTCAACCAGCTGCGGCGGCGCCGGCTGGTGCGCTTCGTCCGCTGGGAGGACTCGGGAGAGCGGGACGCCGCCCCCCTGGATCCCCCCGACGGCGGCCCGGATCCGGAAGCCGTCCTCGCCTCCCGCCGGCGCTGGCGCCAGGTCCGCACCGCCATCTCGCGCCTGCCCGCCGGGCAGCGGGCGGTGCTGGTCCTGGCGCGCTTCGAGGGGCTGTCCTATCGTGAGATCGCGGAGGTCCTCGGAATCACCGAAGGCGCGGTCGAGAGCCGGCTCTTCCGCGCCATGCGCCGGGTCGAAGCGGCGCAGGAATAGCGCCGATCAAGGGTTTCAACCTTGGGAGAGGTTGCCATGAAACGTGTTCTTGAAGCAGATGAAGCACAGCTCCTGCGGCTCCTGCCGTCGCTGCAGGGTGAGCTGACTCCGGACGGCGAACGGGCGCTGCGCGAACGCCTGGCGCGCGAGCCCGCGCTGGCAGCCGCCTGGGAGCGCCTCGAAGGCGCCTGGAGATCCTTGGAGCCGCCGCCGCCGGCGCCGGTGCCGCCGGGGTTCTCCGGCCGGGTGATGGCGCAGGTGCGCGCGCTGGGAGACGCGCGCGCGGCCGGCGCGGTCAGCTGGGGCGCCGCCCCCACCTGGGTGCGCGCCAGCTGCGCCGCGGCCCTGGTCGCGGGTGTGCTGCTCGGCGCCGGCCTGGGAGCCCGCGGTTTCACCGGCATGCAGCCGCGCGACGCGGACGGCCTGCCGGCGCTCACCGAGAGCTACTGGGCGCTGGTCGAGACCCCGAACGAGCCCACCGCCGTCCCGGCGCTCCCCTCCACCGCGAGGGGAGAGGCTCGCCGGTGAAGCGCTGGTGGCTGGTCATCGCCCTGGTCCTGTCGATCGGCATGAACCTCGGGCTGCTGTTCGCCCTGGCGCTGAGCAGCCCGGCGGTCCAGCAGCGGCAGCAGGCGGCGATGCGGCCGGCGGCGCCGGGGCGCCTGCAACAGCTCGCCGATCGGTTGGGCCTGCGCGGTGAGCCGCGCCGGCAGTTCGTGCAGCGCCAGCGGCGGTTCTTCGTCGAGACCGCCGCGCCGCGCGCCCGCCTGCCCGAGATCCGCAAGGCGGTGAGGACCGAGCTGACCCGGGACCAGCCCGATCCGGCGCAGATCGACGAGCTGCTGCGCGAGAGCTCCGGCATCTTCCTCATGCTCGAGCGGGCGCTGGTCGCCAACGTGCTCGAGAGCCGCCGCATGCTGCCGCCGGAGGCGGACCGGAAGTACGTCGATCTGATCTCGCGCCTACAGCTCGAGGGTCCCGGCCAGCTCGGCCGGCTGCCGCAGTCGCAATGGCCCTGGTGGTGGCGCCTGCGGCCGCCGCAGCGGGCGCCGGTCGGCCCGCTGACGCCGCTCGACAAGGACCGCCCGGAGGAGCAATCGCCCAAGCCCTAGACCTAACAACCAAGAGGATCCATGGCGCCCCCTTCCCCCCCGGAGGGGTGGGAAGGGGGTCGGGGGGATGCGGGGGGCGATCAAAAAAAGGCCCCGCGTGGCGCGGGGCTTGGAGGAGGGAGGTTGGAGAGGAGATTGTCGTTTCGCCTGCTCCATCCCAATATACGGAGGGAGCCGGCGAACTGTTTAGCGGGACGGGGCGCCCCTACTCGTAGCGCAGCGCCGCGGAGGGATCGAGCCGGGCGGCGCGCCACGCGGGCACACCGCAGGCGAGCAGGGTGACCCCGAGCGCGAAGCCGACCACCGCCGCGAGGTCGCGGCCCGAGACCCGGAACGGCACGAAGCTGACGAAGTAGATCGCGGCGACGTCGGAGTCGAAGCGGATCAGGCGGTAGGTGGTCAGCGTCCAGGCAGCCGCCGAACCCACCGCTACGCCCAGCAGCGTGCCGAGGCTGCCGAGGATGGCGCCGTAGGTGAGGAAGACCAGCCGCAGGCGGGCCGGCGCCAGCCCGAGCGCGCCCAGCACGCCGATGTCGCGCAGCCGCTCGCGCACCAGCACCACCAGCGTCGAGGCGACGTTGAAGGTCGAAACCAGCACGATCAGGCCCAGCACCACGAACAGCGCCGCCTGCTGCACCCGCAGGGCGGTGAACAGCTCGCGGTTGAGCTGCTGCCAGTCGGTGACCGCGTAGCTCGGCGCCAGGACGCGCGCCGCGGCATCGGCGATCCGCGGCGCGGCGCCGGGATCGGCGACCGCCAGCTCCAGCAGGTCGGCGCCGCCGGCCAGACCCATCAGCGTTTCCACCCGCGAGCGTTCCAGCAGCACCCAGCTGCGGTCGAACTCGGCGAAACCGGTGGTGAAGGTGCGGCGCAGCTGGACGCTCTGGAAGCGGAAGCGCGGCGTGCCGCCGGCGAAGCCCAGCACCACCAGGCGCAGCACCGCGCCCGGCCGCACCGCCAGCCGCGCCGCGAGGTCGCTGCCCATCGCCACGCCCGGGATGCCCTGCGGCGACAGCGCGAGGTCCGCCGCGGTAGCCGCCAGCTGGCCGCCGCCGGCCTCGACCCCGCGCAGCACCACCTCCACGCCGTCGGGCCGCCCGGGGCCGGCCAGCGAGCCCTGGCCGTAGGCGACCCGGCCGACCTGCAGCACTCCCGGGATGCGCCGCAGACGATCGATCCGCGACCGGTCCAGGGGAGCGCCGGCGCCGCCTTCGAGCGGATAGGCGACGACGGCGGCGTTGCCGCGGATCAGCTTGCTCTGCAGATCCTCGCGATAACCGGTCATCAGCGCCATGGCGATGACCATCGCGGTGACGCCGAGGGCGGTGGCGAGCAGTGCCGCCCGCGCCGTGCCGTCGAGCAGCCGGCTGCGGCTGCCGCGCAGGAAGCGCCAGGCGACCGTCCACACCAGCGGCCCGCGCAGCAGGCGCGGCCGCCCGCTCATCGAGCGGCGACCGCGGGTACCGGGGCGACCGCCTCGAGGAAGCGATCGAAGAGGCCCACGGAATCGTGGGGCCCGGGAGCCGCCTCCGGGTGATATTGCACCGAGAACACCGGCCGGCCGGCGAGGTCGAACCCTTCGACCGTGCCGTCGTTGAGGTTCAGCTGGGTGACGGCGCAGGAGGGCGGCAGCGATTCGGGACGCACCGCGAAGCCGTGGTTCTGGCTGGTGATCGCCACCCTGCCGGTGGCCAGCTCCCGCACCGGCTGATTGCCGCCATGGTGGCCGAACTTGAGCTTGAAGGTCTCGCCGCCCAGGGCCAGGCCCAGCAGCTGGTGGCCGAGGCAGATGCCGAGCAGCGGCGTGCCCTGCGCCAGCAGCTCGCGCACGGCGGCGATGATCTCGGCGAGCGGCTCCGGGTCGCCCGGACCGTTCGACAGCACCACGCCGTCGACTCCCAGGGCCCGGCAGGCGCCGGCCGGGGTGCGCGCCGGCAGCACCGTCAGGCGCGCGCCGCGTCGGGCCAGCGAGCGCAGGATGTTGGACTTGACCCCGAAGTCGTAGACCGCGAGATGACAGCGGGGCGGTCCGTCCGGGTGCACCTCGTAGGCTGCCGCGGTGGTCACCTCGTCGACCAGGGCGCGCCCGGTCATCGGCGGGAAATCGGCGAGCTCGGCGGTCAGGGCCGCCGCGTCCGAGCGCTCCGAGGTGACCACGCCACGCATGGCGCCCCGCTCGCGCAGCCGCCGCACCAGCGCGCGGGTGTCGATGCCGTGCAGGGCGGGCACCGCCGCCCGCCGCAGGTAGGGCACCAGGCCCTCGCCGCTCTCATGGCTCGACGGGCGGGCGGTGAACTGCCGCGCGACGAATCCCTCCACCCAGGGACGCGCCGACTCGGCGACCTCCTGGTTGGTGCCGTAGTTGCCGATGTGCGGCTGGGTCATCACCACGATCTGGCCGCGGTAGGAGGGGTCGGTCAGCACCTCCTGATAGCCGGTCATCGAGGTGTTGAAGACCACCTCGCCGAAACGGGTGCCGGCGGACACCGCCTCGCCCTCGAAGACGGTGCCGTCCTCGAGCACCAGCAAGCCAGGCAGGGCGCCGTCGTGCCGCACCGCCATCAACGCACCGCCAGGCTCGGCGCGCTGCGTTCGACCAGCGGCGAGAGCAGGCGCACCGCGGCCATGAGGTGCTCGAAGTCCTCGGGCAGCAGCGCTTGGTCGCCGTCCGAGAGCGCCTCCTCCGGACGGTCGTGGACCTCGACCATCACGCCGTCCGCACCCACCGCCACCGAGGCCCGCGTCAGCGGCACCACCTTGCCGCGCTCGCCGGCGGCGTGGCTGGGGTCGGTGATCATCGGCAGGTGGCTGATGCGCTTGACCTCCGGCACCGCGGAGATGTCCAGGGTGTTGCGGCTGTGGTCGGTGAAGGTGCGGATGCCGCGCTCGCAGAGCACGACGTTGCCGTTGCCCTGGTCGAGGATGTACTCGGCGGCGAGCAGCATCTCGGTCACCGTGGCGGTCATGCCGCGCTTGAGCAGCACCGGCCGGGCACAGCGCCCGACCCGCTTGAGCAGGGTGTAGTTCTGCATGTTCCTGGCGCCGATCTGCACGGCGTCCGCATATTCGACGACGGCGTCGAGCACGTCGATGTCGGTGGCTTCGGTGACCACCGGCAGGCCGGTCTCCGCCCGCACCCGCGCCAGGATGCGCAGGCCCTCCTCGCCCAGCCCCTGGAAGCTGTAGGGGCTGGTGCGCGGCTTGTACGCGCCGCCGCGCAGCAGCTGGGCGCCGGCCGCCTTGACCAGCCGCGCGATGCGCAGCGTCTGCTCGTAGCTCTCGACCGAGCAGGGACCGGCGATCACCGTGAACTCCGGGCCGCCGATCCGCACCCCGCCGATGTCGACCACGGTGTCCTGGTGCTTGAACTCCCGCGACACCAGCTTGTAGGGATGGCTGACCCGGATGACCTCGAGCACCCCGGGCATCGAGGCGAAGAGCGCGCGATCGACGACGCCGATGTTGCCGGTGATGCCGATGGCGGTGCGCTGAGCGCCCGGGATCGGATGGGCCTTGAGGCCGTGCGACTCGATCTTCTCCACCACGCCGTCCACCTGCTCCGGCGCGGCGTCCATCTTCATCACGATCAGCATGCGTTGGGCTCCAAGGGGCAAGCGCGCCGGCGGTGCACGCACCCGGCGGGCTATGATACCAGCGTGCCCGCGAAAAGCCGCGATCTGGGTGTGCTGCTGTTCGGTCTTGCCGGCCTCTATTCGCTGCTGCTCGCTTTTCTCGGATTGGTCCAGCTGCTGATGCAGGCGCCGGGAAGCGCCGCGGTCGTCGCCGGCAGGCTGCGCATCCAGGCCACCTTCGTCAGCGGCGTGGTGAGCGTCGTGCTGCACCTCGCCTTCGCCGCCTTCCTGCTCAGCGCGCGCCATGGCCTGGCGGACCGCCTGCTCGCCAAGGACGCCGCGACCGGCCCCGGCCCGACCGATGACACCGATGAGACCCCGGAGACCCCTGAGGACACCGCGGGCGACGCCCTCGGCATCGCGATGGCGGGGGTCTGCTTCCTGGCCATCCTGCTGCTCGCCCGGGCGGTCACCGCGCTGAGCTACGGCGCGTCCCTGCTGTGGCTGCGCGGCAACGCCGGCGACGCCGTGGGCTGGACCGCCGGCGGCATGGCGGTGGACCTGCTGCTGGCGGCCGCCGGGGCGGCACTGGTCGCGCAGCGCCGCCGCGTCGCGGCCCGCCTGCTGGCGGCGCCGGCCGGCAAGCGCGTCGGCGGTGCTGGCGGCGCGGGCGAACGCTGGCAGCTGCCCGGCGCCCGCTTCCTGGGACTGGTGGTGCTGGTCTGGAACCTGCCGGAGCTGGCGGCGGCCGTCTCGGTCTTCGTGAAGTGGTGGCTGCGCCCAGCGGGCCTCGACCTGCGTTCTCAAGCGCTCGAGCACCTCCCGCCGGCGGCGACCGGGGTGATCGCCGGGCTCTACCTGCTCCTGGTCTTCCCCGCCGGCCTGCCGGGGCTCTGGCGGCGGCTGCGGCCCGTGCGCCCGGCCAGGGAGTAGAATCGCGGTGATCGCGGTGATCGCGGTAATCGCGGTAATCGCGGCCATCGCGGTAATCGCGGCCGTCGCGGTAATCGCGGCCGTCGCGGCCATCGCCGGCAGGGAGGATCTTCCATGCGCTCGTACCGACTATCCGCCATCGCGGCCATCCTCCTGCTGGCGCTCGGCGCCCTGCCGCTCACCGCCTACACCATCTGGCTAAAGGACGGCACCAGCATCATCGCCCGCGCCAAGTACGAGGTGAAGAACGGCAAGGCGATCATCACCCTGTCCAACGGCGAGCAGAGCTCCCTGGACGCGGCCCAGATCGACGTCGCCAGGACGGAGGCGGCCAACCACGGCAAGGATTACGGCACCACCGACCTCGGGGTGACCCGCGTGGTGCCCGGACAGGAGGCGCCGCCGCCACCCAACCGGTCGCTGACCGACCTCGTCGCCACCCACCGCCCGTCGAGCCGCCAGCTGCCCAATGCCCGGCGCCCCAGCGAAGCCGTGGCCGGCCAGGCGGTGCGCTCCAAGGCCGGGTACCTCGATCTGGCGAGCCTGCAGCACGTGCCCTTCGTCCGCGGCGAGGTGACCGCCGACCTGCAGCAGTTCCTGCGCTCACAGGGCGTCGAGGAAGTGGAGATCTGGACCGGCTCGCAGCCGGACCGCCTGCTGCTCGAGGTCACCACCGGCTCCGAGGCCGCGGTCTTCCAGAGCCTGACGGCCGGAGCCAACGCCCTGCTGCGGGTGCGCGACCGCTTCCCGCCGGCGGTGGCGGCGATCGAGCTGGTGATGAAGACGCCGACGCGCGAGCGGGCCGGCCAGTTCGTGCTCACCCCCGAGACCGCCACCGCCCTGGTCGCCAAGAAGATCGATCCGCCGGCGTTCTTCCTGGCCAACGTGCAGTTCTGAGGCCGCCGGCAAGGCGGCCAGGCTAGTGCCGCCGGCAAGGCGGCCAAATTAATTGGCGTTGACGCCGCCCGCGTCCTCTTCGAACAGTCCCAGATAACGCTCGACCGGCACGCCGACCCGGCGCGCGAAGCGCTGCTGGTAGCTCTCGACCTCGCCCACCGGCTCGTCGAGGAACACCCGCTCGACGCGGAACAGCGGCACGAACATGGCGCAGAGCCCCAGCGTCTGATCCTTGCCGCGCACCGCCTGCGCCATCCAGTCGTCGAAGCTCGAGAGGCTGATGCCGCGCAGGTAGACGCCGGTCATCACCAGGTCCTGCAGCACGCCCCAGAACTTCTCGGTGGGATTGTTGAGGTGGACGACGACGATCGATCCGGGCCGGATGGTCATCGCTCGGGCTCCTCCGGCTGCGACAGCTCGATCAACACGCCGCCGGCGCTCCGCGGATGCACAAACTGGATCCAGCAGCCCCCGGCGCCGCGGGTGGGCTGTGGCCGCAGCACCTGGTAGCCGGAGCCGCGCAGGGCGGCGTCGGCGGCCGCGAGGTCGTCGGCGGCCAGGCAGAGGTGATGCAGGCCAGGGCCGCGGCGCTCGAGGAAGCGGGCGATCGGCGACTCCGGCGAGGTCGGTTCGAGCAGCTCGAGGCGGGTCGCGCCGCAGGGGATCATCGCCACCCGCACCTGGTCGCCGGGAACCTCCTCGACGGCTTCGACCGCCAGGCCCAGCGCCTCGTAGAAGGCGCGGCTCTCGGCGATCGAGCGCACCGCGATGCCGACGTGATCGACACCGCGGATCATGGCGCGCCCTCGCCGCGGGCAGCGCCCACCACCCCCGCGAACAGCCGGTCCGCCACCCGGTAGGGATCCAGCCGCGCCGCGAAGCCGCGCTCCACCTCGCGGTCGAGGCCCAGCAGCCGGTCCGCCGCCGCCACCACCCGGTGCTGCAGCAGCGTCTCGACGCGCAGGCGCAGGTGCGAGCGGCGCCGCACCGCCAGCTCGCCGCTCGCCACCAGGTGCTCGCGGTGACGCTCGACCTCGACGAGCAGACGATCGACCCCCTCGTCGCGGATGGAGACCGCCTTGACCAGCGGCGGCAGCCACGCCCCATGCTCGCCGATCGACAGCATCATCTGCAGGTCCTTCCACACCCGCTCCACCCCCTCGCGATCGGCCTTGTTGATCACGAAGACGTCGGCGATCTCGAGGATGCCCGCCTTGATGGCCTGGATGTCGTCGCCGAGGCCGGGGACCGTGACCAGCACCACCGTGTCCACGCTGCGCACGACGTCCACCTCGTCCTGGCCCACGCCGACGGTCTCGACCAGCACCCAGTCGAAGCCCGCCGCATCGAGCAGGTCGACGGCGTCGCGCGAGGCGCGTGCCAGGCCGCCCATGGCGCCGCGCGTCGCCATCGAGCGGATGAAGACGCCGGCGTCGAGATAGTGCGACTGCATGCGGATGCGGTCGCCCAGCAGAGCGCCGCCGGTGAACGGACTGGTGGGATCGACTGCCAGGATGCCCACCGTCTCTCCGCGCTGCCGGCAGTGCCGCGCCAGCCGGTCCACCAGGGTGCTCTTGCCCGCTCCCGGCGGGCCGGTGATCCCCACCACCCGCGCCCGCCCGGTGCGCTCGTAAATGCGCCCGATCAGGTCGCGCGGCGTCACCGCCCCTTCGCCGGCGTTCTCGAGCACCGAGATGGCGCGGCCGAGCGCCCGCGGCTGGCGCTCGAGCAGGCGCCGCACCAGCTCGTCGAGCGTCCATGCCGCCAGTCGCGGCGCCGGGCCGCCGCCGCCGGCCACGGCCATCAGCGCGCCGTCTTCTGGGTCAGCAGCTGGCGTGCGATCACCAGGCGCTGGATCTCGCTGGTGCCTTCGCCGATGGTGCAGATCTTCGCGTCGCGAAAATATTTCTCGGCGCGATAGTCCTTGACGAAACCGTAGCCGCCGTGGATCTGCACGCCGCGCTCGGCGCAGAAGACGGCGGTCTCGCCGGCGTGGAGCTTGGCCTGCGAAGCGAGCCGCGAGACCGCGCGGCCATGGTCCATCGCCTCGGCGGCGGCGAAGGTGAGGCACTCGGCGGCGGCGATCGCGGTGGCCATCTCGGCGAGCATGAAGCGGATCGCCTGGAAGGCGGCGATCGCCTGGCCGAACTGATGGCGCTCCTTGGCGTAGGCGCGGGCGGTGTCGAACGCCCCCTTGGCGGTGCCGAGGCCCAGCGCGGCGATCGAGATCCGCCCGCCGTCGAGCACCTGCAGCGCCTGGATGAAACCCTCGCCGACGTCACCCAGCAGCCGGTCCTCGCCGACCAGGCAGTCCTCCATGATCACCTCGGAGGTGTCGGAGGCGCGGATGCCGAGCTTGTTCTCCTTCTTGCCGGCGCGAAATCCCGGCATGCCCTTGTCGAGCACGAAGGCCGAGATGTTGTGGTGGCGAGGGCCCGCGGGATCGGTGACCGCGAACACCACGCAGACGTCGCCCTCGCGGCCGTGGGTGGTGAAGGTCTTGGCGCCGTTGAGCACCCAGCCGCCGGCGACCCTCTCCGCGCGGGTCCTGGTGCCGGCAGCGTCCGATCCCGCCCCGGGCTCGGTGAGGCTCCAGGCGCCGATCTGCTTGCCGGAAGCCAGCGGCGTCAGCCAGCGGCGCCGCTGCTCGTCGTTGCCGAACTTGAAGATGTGATTGCAGCACAGGGAGTTGTGGGCGGCGACGCTGATGCCGACCGAAGGGTCGACCCGCGACAGCTCGGTGACCACCAGCACGTATTCGACGTACCCCAGCCCGGCGCCGCCATAGCGCTCGGGAAAGAGGATGCCGAGGAAGCCGAGCTCCCCAGCCTTCAGCATCACCTCGCGCGGGAAACGCTGGCTCTCGTCGATCTCGTCGACGATCGGGTCGATCTCCTGGCGAGCGAAGTCCCGGGCGGTCTCTTGGATGGCGCGCTGCTCGTCGGTGAGGGAAAAATCCATCCCGGGATGCTATCCCGCGCCGCCCGGCAGCGGCAATGTCAGTCCGTCCGTGCCCGGCTTTTGAAATGGCAGCTCTGGTTGGCCATTTTTTTTCCAAGTCGTTGTCATGCCTGTAGTAGACTCGACGACATGGTGGACGGGGAGATTCGCCGCTACGCCAAGGTGCTCGAGGCGGTGGTGAAGCTGTCGGAGCTGTCGACGCGGGAGCTCGAGCGCCGGTTGAATCTCGGTGGCGGCACCCTGAACCGCATCTTCACCGGCAAGATCGACCTCAAGCTGCGCCATATCCTGCTGGTGCTCGAGGAGGTGGGGATGAAGCCGGAGCGCTTCTTCCAGCTTGCCGCCACCCAGCCGGCGGGCGGCGCGGGCGGCGGGGCTGGCGATCATGCCGGCGGCCTGCTGGCCGCCGAGATCCTGGAGAGCTTCCAGCGCTTTGGCTACAGCATCGGCCGGCCGGCGGCGCCGCTCCCGGACCGGCCGCTCTCCGACGAGGAGCTCGACCGGCGGATCGAGGCGGCGCTGGCGCGGGTCGTCGGCCGGGCAGCGAAGGAACCGGCAACGGTGCCGGCGATCGCCGGCGCGCCGCCCGCCGAACCCTCAGCGAAGTAGGCCCGTTCCATCCGCGGACTCGGACACCCGCCGGCGTTGCGGCTGGCGCTCGAGCTCGGTGAGCAGGATCGCCACCATCTGCATCCGGTCGAGCGTCACCTCGTCGCGATCGCACGCCTCGCGCAGGATCAGCAGCGCCGCCACCGCTTCACGGGCAATGCGCAAGGCGCGGAAGGTGGCGATCATCTCCTCGACCAGCCGGCGCACCTCCGCGGTCTTGCCCAGCTGCAACCAGACAGCGGCGAGGTCGAGCGCGACCAGGGCGGCATTGTAGGGGCTGCCGGCGTTCGCGAAGCCCAGGCGGGTCGCGCTCAGCTCGCGCTCGGCGCGCTCGAGGTCCCCCAGGCCGGCATGGATCCTCCCCTCCAGCCAGCGCAGTCGCATCAGGCTCAGCCGGCTGGCGTGGCGCGCGAACAGCGAGCGGCTGCGCCAGAGGTGGATGCGCGCCTGGCGATGGCGTCCGCAATCGACCAGCTTGGTCAGGATCGCATGGACGGCGCTGACCGCCAGCGCCGGATCCTGATCGAGGTCGATCAGCTCCACGCCCTGCACCAGCAAGCCCAGCGCCCGGCGAGGCTGGCCCTCGTAGCCGGCGAAGATGCCGCGGCTGATCATCGCCCGGCCCGCCAGATGGAATTGGCCCATCCGGAGATAGAACCGGTGGACCTTGCCCAGCAGCTCGTCGGCTTCGGCAAAGCGGCGCTGATCGGCGAGCATGGAGGCCATCAGGTCGCCGGCACGGGCGAGCAGTCGGGGGTCGCCGCTGCCGCGATGCAGCCAGCCGGCAGCCCGCGCCATCGCCTGCTCGGCCTTGGCCAGGTCGTCGGCGACCCGGTAGGCGTTCGCGAGCTCGGCCCAGGCGCGGGCGCGGACGTCGGCGATGGCCGCTCGCCCGTGGAGCTGCTTGTCCAGGCGCTCCGCCGCAAACAGGGCCAGCTCCGCGATCCGCACCATCGCGTGCGGATCGTCGTAGCGCAGGTCCCAGGCGGCGGCAAACAGGGCCTCCACCCGGACCAGGCCGCGCAGCCGGCTCCCCGCCTCTCTCCGCCGGACCTCCTGAAAGCCCCGCACCGCGACGAGACAGGCGCGCGCGATCGGCCGATCGTAACTGGTGTCGGAGGGGGAGGGGGGGGCGGCGGAGGGCGGCGGGTCCAGCGAGTCCGTGGAACTCTCGAAGGTCGCGGGGGCAGCGGAATCATCGGAAGCCGCGGAAGCCGCGGAAGCCGCAAGAGCCGCGGACGCCGCGGCGATCGCTTGCGTCGCCGCCGGCGCCTCAGGATCGGGCGCGGCGAGCACCGGGGCCAGCAGCCGGGAACACCGCGGGCAGCCGCGCAGCAGATGCCGCACCAGCCGCCGCCGGCTGCCGCCGGAGAGGGTGCCGCGCACCAGCCCATCGATCTCGGTCGGGGTCGGATGGTCGGTCAAGAATCCTCCTCGTCGTGCCTGGACGATACATCGTTACAGAATTCTCTCATATCGCGGAGCAGTATGTCCCTCATCAAGCTTGACGGATCGCGGGTGGCCGGGACGGCCGGCGGCACCGCTCCCCACTGCTACCGGGGCGCGGCGCCGCCTCCCAACGTTACTCAGTGAGGGTTGCACTGCCCATTGGGATCGATGCAGATACCGGCGTTCACCACCATGCGGCCGGCGCCGACCTGGCTCCCGGCCGCCTTGCCGAGCACCGCCTGCAGCCACTGCACCAACCGCGTGAGGGCAGCGGTGTCGGCCTGGCCCCGAGGGGCTGCGGCAACCGCCACCGCCGGAGCCCGATGCTGGCTGCCGGCCGCCAGCACCGGAATCGGGGCGATGACGATCAAGCCGAGGACCACGACAAGGGCGGCGACGCGACACTGCAAGGGGATTCGAGACATGCGTCCTCCTCTCCTGTGGGTGAGGGAATGGCCTCCATGGCTCTCCGGTCACCCGCGGATGGCGGCAAGGGCCGCCGGTATGTACCTTATTGTGGCAACTTTGAGTTGAAAGACGTAACTCTGACACGTGGATTCGTCATTTTCCCAACCTCTCAACGCGAGCTGGAACGACGTGCCACGGTACGGGAGCGGCAAGATGCTGCAGCGACTTGGGCTTGATTTCAGGGCATACAGACAGGATGTTTTACGGAGCGCACAAAACTTGTTGTTTGTTGACTTCTTGTCGTCTCAGCCTCCATGATGTCGTGCCATGGGAAAATCGCCGAAGGAAGGCACCTCGCCGTCCCCGGGGAAGCCCAGACCGCTGCCGAGCGCCTTCAATCTGGCCCTCGGCGCGCGCCTGCGCGAGCTGCGTGAGGAGCGCGGCTGGAGTCAGCGCGAGCTCGGCAGCAAGCTGGGCATCCTGCAGTCGAAGCTCAGCAAGTACGAGAGCGGCACCCATCAGCCTTCCCTGCGCAACCTGGTGCGGTTGGCGAACCTGGTCGGCGTGACCACCGATTATCTGCTGACGGGCGTCGGGTCGCAGGTGCCGCCGCTGCGCGACGAGCGCCTGCTCGATCGTTTCCGCCGCCTCGGCGCCGGCGGCGAGGAGATGCGCGCCATCGTGCTGTCGATCCTCGATGCCATGTTCGAGCTCGGCGCCTACCTCGAGCAGCGGCCGGCCGGAGAGCCGGCGGGGCCGGCGGACACCGGCCCCCTCCTCGCCGGCCCCGCCGGCGCCGGCGAAGCGGCGCGCTCCCGCCCGGCGCGCCGCCGCCGCCGCACACCGCGATCCTGATCCGCCGGACCGCGGGCTTTCCGCTACACTCCCGCTTGGGGGAGTCCGTTATGATCGAAGAGGCGCGTCTGCTGCGCAAGCTGATGGTCCGGCAGGACCTCAGCCGCGCCGAAACCGCTCTGCTGGTCGACAGCCAGCTGCGCGAGGACGCGAGCGGCTGGCGGCTGCTCGCCTTCTCCGTCGCGGTGCAGACCAAGGGCGAGACACTGGACGAGCTGCTGGGCATCCTCGACGGCATGGCCCGGCGGACCGGGCCGTATCCCATCCGCCTGCCCGCCGAGCTGATGGACATTTCCAGCTCGGGCGGCACCGGCATCCCCAAGATCAACGTCTCCACCTTGTCGGCGCTGGTTCTCGGCGAGCCCGGCCTGGCGGTCGCCAAGCAGTCGTTCTACGGCATCAACAGCCTCGCCGGCAGCGCCGACGTGCTCCGCACCGTCGGCCTCGAAGTGCCGGCCCTGACCCTGCCGCAGCTCGAGCGGGCTCTCGCCACCGTCGGCGTCGCCTTCCAGTCGCCGCTGTTCCTCAGCCCGGAGCTCGCGAACCTGACCCGGTTCGGCCAGGGTCTGGCCGCCAACGGCGTCGGCATCAGCACGCCGTATCACCTGATGGTGCCGGTCTTCGCGCCGTACAAGCTCAAGTACCGCATGTTCGGGATCAACCGCGTGGAGCAGCTCGACCTGCTCGCCGCGCTGTTCCGGGCCCAGGGCTACCAGAGCGCCCTGGCGGTCCACGGCCTCGACGGCCTGGACGAGGTCTCGATCTGCGGCCCCAGCCGCCTGCGCGGCTTCCGCGACGGCGAGGAGATCGACCTCACCCTCACTCCCGAGCAGGCCGGCCTCGCCACCGCGCCGGCAGCCGCCGTGGCACCGCGCGACGCGGCCGGCAGCGGCAAGGACTTCCTGCGCATCGCTTACGGCGTCGAGACCGGCCCCAAGCGCGATCTGGTGGCGCTCAACAGCGGCGTCGCCCTGTACCTGACCGGCCGTGCCGCCTCGATCGCGGCCGGGGTCGAGGACGCGATCGAGCGCCTGGCGAGCGGCGGCGTGGCGCGCAAGCTCGAGGCGCTGGTCGAGCAGGTGGGCTCCCCGGACACCCTGCGCCGGGCAGCGGCGGCAGCCCTGTCGCCTTGAGCCCGATGGACGTCCGCCGCGAGATCCTGCGCAACGTCATCCTCTGCCAGGCGCTGGCGCCGCTGGGCAAGAAGCACGGCAGCCGGCGCTGGGGCCCCCCTCAGCTGGGTCCCAAGCTCGAATACGTCCTGGTGGCGGGAGTCAACACCGGCTGGCAGTTCTACGACCTCGCGGACCGTGTGCTGCAGGCCGGCCGCCAGCCAGACTGCATCTTCGACCTGGCCTACGAGGCGCAACGCGAGAGCACCCGCGGCCGCCTCGGCGGCAAGGTGAACTACGGGCCGATCCACATGCTGATCCCGCTGGTCACCGCGCAGCTGCTGGACTACCTCGAGACCGGCGCCTTCGAGAACGTCGAGTCGATCCTCGAGCGCACCGGCGACGTGCTGCGCCGCACCACGCCGCAGGACGTCGCGGCGCTCGAGCGCTTCATCCACCTGGGCTACGAGGTGGCGGCCAGGAACCGCGCCCGCAGCGGCCGGCCGATCAGCAGCGACCGGCCACGGATCAAGGGCCGCTACGCGACGGTCTGGGACGTCTGCCAGGACTTCCAGCACATGCACTCGGTGCGCGAGATGCTGGCCGGCTATCCCTACAGCCAGCAGGTCTATCGCTTCCTGCTGCACAACGTCGAGACCGGCATCCTGGAGGCCATCGAGCTGATCTACCAGTTCATGGTGCCGGAGGTGGGGCGCACCGACGTGGTCGGCGACCTGATCGTGGTGGGGTTGTACTTGTTGCTGATCAAGCACCCGGAGGGCGTGCTGTTCGTCTAGGTCTGGGCGCCGGCAGTGCCGCCGGCGCCGACGCGATAGACCAAAAACAGGTAGTCCCCCAGGCGCTCGCATTCGACCAGCCGCAGTCGTGCCGGCGCGCCGGCGCCCGCGAACAGGTTGGCGGCGCGCGCGTCGAGGACGGCGGGCAGCAGGGTCAGATGGATGCGATCCACCAGGCCGGCGCGCAGCAGTGAACGGTTGAGCCGCCCGCCGCCCTCCACCACCACCCGCCGGAGGCCGCGCTCGGCCAGCGCGGCGCCAAAGGCGGCCAGGTCGATGCGCTGCTCGCCGCAAAGCACCACCTCGACGCCGCGCGCCGCCAGGAAGTCGAGGTAGGCTCGCGGCGTCGACTCGACCACCCCGACCAGCGTGCGCGCCGAGCCGTCGAAGATGCGGGCCGCCGGCGGGATCCTGCCCGTCCGGTCGAGGGTGATGCGCACCGCCGTCGCGCCGGCGGCGAGGTGGGAGGTCAGCGTCGGGTCGTCGGCCAGCACCGTGCCGGTGCCGACCGCCACCGCGTCGTAGCGGCGCCGCACGGCGTACATGCGCGCCAGCACGGCGGGCGGCGTCGCGAGCATCGCCGGCAGCGCGGTGCTGCGGCCGCTGGGGGCCGCCGCCAGGGAGCCGTTGACGGCGCCGGCGGTCAGCAGGTCGAAGGTCACGAGAAGTACCGGCGCGCCGCGGCCAGGTCCTCGGGAGTGTCGATCTCGAACACCGGCGCGGTGTACTCGCGGAAGAGGACGCGCTCGCCGCGGTCGAGCGCCCGCTGGACGTACTCGCCGCGGGGCTCGACGTCGAGGTCCGCGAGCGAAGCGGCGCACTGGATGCCGAGGTTGGGCAGGCTGAAGGGGTAGACGCCGTCGCGGGTCAGGGTCACGCGCGGCACCGGCGCCGACGGCAACAGCTTGGCGAGGTGCCGGTCCGAGCGGCGGCAGAGGTAGGAGGCGTAGGGGCGCTCCGCGAGGTGGCTCGCCAGCAGCTGATGGACCGGCTCGGGATCGGCGAGCAGCGTATCCCCTCCCACCCAGAGGAAGTCGCCAGTCACCCGGCGACCGACCAGGCGCAGGGTGGCGAGCATGTCGGGCGTCTCCTCCACCTCCAGCACCTCGCCCCCGGCCGGCCGGAAGGCGGTAGCCTGGGCCCGGCGCGTCACCAGCAGCGGCTCGAGGGCGAGTCGGCGTCCCAGCTCCAGCAGGCGGTCGAGCAGCGTCCGGCCGCCGACCTCCACCAGCTGCTTGGGGCCGCCGTCGGTCTCGTCGCGGAGACGCCGGCCGTGGCCGGCCGCCAGCACCACCATCCGCATTCTGACGCATCCTCTCCGGCGCGCGGAGCGCCTTACGCAGGACGGTTATAATAACGAAAGATCTGTTTTCGTATCGTGCGCTGTTGCGCTGTCGCTCTCCGGGGCCTCAGCCTCACCTTTCCTAAAGGGGGCTGATGCCATGAGCGAGCAAGGTTCGTTGACCGTTGACGTTCCATTCGAAAGCGCGGCCGAATCCCGGACCGCAAACTTATCGACCCTGGCGCCGATCGCCGACAAGATCCGGAGCCTCAACCGGCTGCGCCGGATCGAAGGCCAGGTCCGCGGCCTGCAACGAATGGTCGAGGAAGACCGGCCCTGCGGCGACATCCTGACGCAGGTCTCCTCGGTGCAGGAGGCGCTGCGGGCCACCGGCCGCGAGCTGTTGCGCGACCACCTCAAGCAGTCCACCCGCACCGCGCTCCGCCAGGGCGAGGCCCCTGCCGAAGCGCTCTGCGACGAGATGGTCGAGATGGTCTTCCGCCATGGCAGGTGAATCGGCTGCTACAATCGCGCCCGGCTATGGACGAACGCAATGGCCTGCGCGTGCTGGTCATCGAAGACAACGCCGACGCCGCCGAGACGCTGCGTGACCTGCTGGCGCTGTTCGGGCACCAGGCGGAGGTCGCTCACACCGGCGCCGACGGCGTCGAGGTGGCGCGCCGGCGGCCCCCCGACGTGGTCCTCTGCGACATCGGCCTGCCGGAGATGGACGGGTACGCGGTGGCGCGCGAGCTGCGCGCCGATCCGCTGACCGCGCCGATCCGCCTGGTCGCGCTCACCGGCTACGGTCAGGAGTCGGACCGGCTGCGGGCCGCGGCGGCCGGTTTCGACCTCCACCTCGTCAAGCCGGTGGGCCCGGATCTCCTCAAGCGACTGCTCGCGGGTTTTGCCGAAGGCGGGCCGGGCCTTGCTGGTCCTGGCGATCTACAACCTCAGGGGTAACGAGGCGCTGCTGGCGCGCGAGCTGGCGGCCGTGCTCAAGCGGACGGTCTACGAGGCCAGCTCGCGCCTGCGCGCGCCGGGCGGCGGCCCGTCGGTGATCGCCAGCTTCGCCGAGGCCGGTGCGGCGCGGGAGACCGCCGCGGTGCTGCACGCGCGCGGCTTCGACACCCTGCTGCTGGATGCGGGCGAGATCGAGACCGATGCCGGCCGCTGCGTGGTGCGCGCCTTCGAGCTGGGCGCCGAAGCGATGCGCGTCGAAGCGGGCGGCGTGCGGCACGAGGCCCGCTATCGGGACGTCGAGCTGCTGCTGCGCGGCGTCAGGATCGTGGCGCGCCGGCCGGCGGCGCCGCGAACGGCCCGCAAGCTGAGCCTGACGCGCGCCGCGCTCACCGGCGGCCTGCTGGTCACCAAGGTGGTGGCGGTACCGGGCCGGCAGGCAGCCGCGGAGCGCGAGGGTTTCCTGCACCTCTACGCCAGGGGCCTGCCGCCGGTGGTCTGGCGCGAGACCGCGCTGGACTACCGCTCGCTGGCCGGGGAGCTGCTGCCGTCGCGCCAGGCCAACTTCGCCCGGGTGGTCGCCGAGCTGCGCCGGCGCTGCCAGCAGGCCGCCTACGACGAGCGCCTCGCGACCCCTGCCGGTCAGGCGCAGCTGCTGGGTCCCACCCTGCCCCCGGCCGAGAACCTCGACGTCGCCATCTCGGTGCTGGCGGCGGCGCTGCGCCGGCCGGCAACGCCCTGAGGCCGGCAGGCGGCGCCCGGGGCGTATGCCGGTGCGCATGCTATCGTCGTCGATCGTGCGCGCGCACCGACTCCTGAGCGGCTCCCCACTGCTCGGTGTCCTGGCCGGAGGGGCGGTCGCTGCCGCCCTCGCCGCGGCGCCGCCGCCCGTTCCCGCCGCCGACGCGCCACCTGCCGCCCTGAGCCTGTCGCTGCCGCAGGCCGTCGAGCTGGCCCTGGCGGCGAACCGGACGCTGGCGGCGGCCCGGCTGGCCCGGCCGATCGCCGGCGCCAACCTGGCGGTGGCCGGCGAGCGCCCCAATCCCGACCTGCTGCTCGAAAAGCTGCGCGAGACGCCGCACGAGGCCGCCACCCTGTCGCTGCCGATCGAGACCGCGGGCAAGCGCCAGCGCCGCATCGCCGCCGCCCAGGCGGATGCCGCCAGCGGCGAGGCGGAGATCGCGCGCGCCACCGTCGCCACCCGCAACCAGGTCCGGCGCGCCTTCTTCGCCCTGCTCGCGGCGCAGCGGCGCGCCGCCGAGGAACAGGCCAGCCTCGAGCTCGCCGAGCGCGCCGCCGGCGCCGCCCGCGCGCGCTTCGAGGCCGGCGCCGTGCCCCGCCTCGACGCGCTGCAGACCGAGCTGGCGGCGGCCCAGGCGAGCAACGACGCCGAAAGCGCGCGCGGCCTGCTGGTGGCCGCCCGCAGCCAGCTCGACAGCCTCCTCGACCGCCCGCCCCAGGCCGCGATCGCCGCCGAAGGCGAGCTGGCAACCGGCGCGGTGCCGGCCGCCGAGACCGCCGTCGGCGGCGCGCTCGCCGGCAACGCCGAGCTGGCGCTGCTCGACCGCCGGATCGCCGGCCAGCGGGCGAAGGTGGCGCTGGCGCGCGCCCAGCAGGTGCCGAACCCGGTGGTGCAGGGCGCCATCACCCATGGCGCGGAGCCGGAGTTCGAGTGGGGCTGGCGCGCCGGCCTCACCGTGACGCTGCCGATCTTCACCAGTCACCGCGCCGAGGTGGAGGTCGAGCAGGCCACCCTGGTCCAGCTGGTTGCCGAGCGCGAGGCGAACGCCGTGCAGATCGCCGGCGCGGTGGCCGCCGCCGTGGCGCAGGCGGCGGTGGCACAGCGGCAGGCATTGCGCTTCCGCGACGAGATCCTGCCGCACGCCCTCGAGGTCGAGAGCCTGGCCGAGGAGTCCTACCGCGCCGGCGAGACCGGCCTGGTGGCGCTGCTGCAGGTGCTGCAGTCGACCCGCGACCTGCGCCTGCGCGCGGTCCAGGCCGGCCTCGACTTCCAGGTGGCCCTGGCCGATCTGGAGCAGGCCCTGGGAGCCCCCCTGCCATGAAGCTCATGAGGTCCTTGACGCAGGAACCGCGATCGCCGGCGGCGGCGCGGCTCGCGAGGTTGGCGAGGCGGGCGATGTTGGCGACGTTGGCGGGATGGGCGGCGGCCGCCGTGGCAGCCGCCGGCGGCTGCTCGCGGCCGTCGACGCAGGAGGTCGAGACCGCGGACCGCGTGCCGGTGGTCACCCGGCCGGCCCTCCGCGGCACCATCCGCCCGCTGGTCACGGCCACCGGCATGGTCAAGCCGGCCACCGGCGCCGAGCTGCTGGTCAGCGCGCCGCAAAGCGCGCGCATCGCCGAGATGCCGAAGGGGGTCGGCGATCCGGTGCGGCGGGGCGACCTGCTGGTGCGCTTCGACATTCCCTCGCTCGACGCCGATGCCAGCGAGCGGCGGTCGGCGGTGGCCAGCGCCGAGGCCCGGCTGACCAACGCCGCCAGTGCCGAGCAACGGGTCAGCGGGCTCTTCCAGCGCGGCATCGCGGCGCGCAAGGAGCTGGAGGACGCGGACCGCGAGCTGGCCGACGCCAAGGCGGCGGTGAGCGCCGCGCGCGACGCCCGCACCGCGGCCGCCGAGCTGGCCGGGCGCCAGGTGGTGCGTGCCCCCTTTGCCGGCGTGGTGGCGGCGCGCGGCCACAACCCGGGGGACCTGGTGGACCCCTCGGCGGCGGACCCGATCCTGCGGCTGGTGGATCCCAGCCGGCTGCAGGTCGAGGCGGCGGTGGCGCTCGCCGATCTTTCCCAGGTGGCGGTCGGCAGCCCGGCCATGGTGGCCGGTCCGGGCGGCTACCCGCCGGAGGCCGCGACGGTGCTGACCCGCCCGGCGGCGGTCGATCCGGCGACGGCGGCCGCCAGCGTGCGCCTCGCCTTCGCGGCGCCCAGCCGGCTGCCCGCCGGCACGCCGGTGCGGATCGAGATCCAGGGCCCACCGCGCGCCGGCGCGGTGCTGGTGCCGGCCGCCGCGCTGGTGCAGGAGGGCGCCCAGAGCTACCTCTTCACCGTCGACGCCCAGGGCAAGGCGCACCGCCGGCCGGTGCGGGTCGGGATCGTCGCCCGCGGCGAGGCGGAGATCCTCGCCGGCGTGGCCGCCGGCGAAGCGGTGGTGGTGAGCGGCCAGAGCGCCCTCCCCGACGGCGCCGCGACGATGCCCGCGCCGCCGGCCGAGAGCGCGGCCCCATGAGCCTGGTGGCGCGCGCCGCCCGCCACGAGGGCGCGCTGCTGCTGCTCGTGGCGCTGCTGGCGCTCGCCGGCCTGCTGTCGCTGCCGTCGCTCGGCAGCAGCATCTATCCGCCGCTGCAGTTCCCGCGCATCGTGGTGGTCGCCCACAGCGGCATCCTGCCGGCGCGCGCGATGATGCTGACGGTCACCCGCCCGCTCGAGCAGGCGATTCGCGAGGTGCCCGGCATCCGCCGCGTCCGCTCGCGCACCTTCCGCGGCGCCGCCGAGCTGTCGGCCCTCTTCGAGCCCGCCACCGACATGGACCTCGCCCTGCAGCAGCTGCAGGCGCGGATCGCCGAGGCGCGCAGCGGCATGCCGGCCGATCTCGACCTGCAGGTGGAGCGCCTGTCGCCGGCCACCTTCCCGATGTACAGCGTGATCCTGACCGGCGGGCTGCCGATCGCCGATCTGCGCGACTATGCCTTCTACGTCATGCGTCCGGCTTTCTCCCGCGTCGCCGGCGTCGGGCGGGTCGAGGTGCAGGCCAGCGACAGCCGCGAGATCGAGGTGGTGGCGGACCCGGCCAGGCTGCTGGCCGCCGACCTGACGCTGCAGGACGTCGGCGCCGCCCTGGCGGCGGCCAACCAGCTGGCGCCGGTCGGCCGCTACGACGCCGGCGGACGGCAGTACCTGGTGCTGGCGTCGGGAGCCTGGCACGGCGCCGGCGACGTCGCGGCGACGCCGATCGCGGTGCGCAAGGGCGCCACGCTGCGGGTCGCCGACGTGGCCCAGGTCTTCCCGGGATCGCCGGACCGCACCAGCCTCGCCACCGGCAACGGCAAGGACGCCGCCCTGATCACCCTCTCGCAGCAGGTCGGCACCGACGTCCTGACCGTCAAGGCCGGCATCGAGCGGGCGCTGCGCGACACCATCGCGCCGGCGCTGCCGTCCGGCCTGCACATCTCCAAGGTCTACGACCTCGCCGAGTTCGTCGCCGGCGCCATCGCCAACGTGCGCGACGCCATCCTGATCGGCGGCCTGCTGGCGGTGGTGGTGCTGATCGTCTTCCTCGGCGACTGGCGGATGACAGCGATCGCCGCCCTCACCCTGCCGTTGACGGTGGCGGCGACCTTCCTGTTCATGCGGCTCTTCGGCGAATCGATCAACCTGATGTCGATGGGCGGGCTGGCGGTCGCCATCGGCCTGGTGATCGACGACGCGGTGGTGGTGGTCGAGAACGTGCACCGGCGCCTGGGAGCGGGCGGCGACGCCGCCGGGGCGGTGGAGGAGGCGACCGAGGAGCTGGTGGCGCCGGTGGTCGGCTCCACCCTGACCACGGTGGTGGTGCTGGCGCCGCTCGGCCTGCTCTCCGGGGTGGTGGGGCAGTTCTTCCGCGCCCTGTCGCTCACCCTGTCGGTGTCGGTGCTGGTCTCGCTCGGCCTGTCGCTCACCCTCATCCCGCTGCTGTCGCGCCGGATCTTTGCCCGGGGCGTCGGCGGGGGCGGGGGGCGGCGCCGGCAGGGCGCCCATGCCGGCCCGCGCTGGGGATCGCGGCTCGAGGCTGGCTACGAGCGGGCGCTGGCGGCGGCACTGCGCCGCCCGCGCTGGGCGGCAGTGGCGGTGCTCCTGCTGGCGCTGCTGGCCGGCGCCCTGGGCTGGCGCATGCCGAGCGGCTTCCTGCCGCAGATGGACGAGGGCGGCTTCGTGATCGACTACGTGACCCCGCCCGGCACGGCGCTGGCGGCGACCGACCGCATGGTGCGGGCGATCGAGCGCCTGGTGGCGGCAACGCCCGAGGTGGCTGCTTTCTCGCGCCGCACCGGCGCCGAGCTGGGCCTCTACGCGACGCAGCAGAACAAGGGGGACGTGCTGGTGCGCCTGAAACCGCGCGCCGAGCGCCGGCGCTCGGCCGACGAGGTGATCGACGGCCTGCGCCCCAAGGTCCACGAAGCGCTGCCCGGGGTGGACGTCGAGTACACCCAGATCCTGCAGGACATGCTCGGCGACCTGGAGGGGGCGGCGGCGCCGATCGAGATCAAGATCTTCGGCGACGACCCCGAGGTGCTCGGCGGCATCGCCGAGCAGGTCGAGCCGCTGCTGGCGCAGGTGCGCGGGGTCGTCGACGTGGTCGGCCTCGAGCGCGGCAATCCCGAGGTGACCTGGGTGATCGATCCGGTGGCCGCCGGCCGCCTGGGGCTCACCGTCGAGCAGGTGGCCGGCCAGCTGGCCGCCGCCTGGCTGGGAGACGCGGCGACCGAGCTGCGCCTGCCGGACCGCACCATCCCGGTGCGGGTGCGACTGCCGGACGGCGACCGCTTCGACCCGGCGCGGCTCGCCGCCACCCCGATCCGGGGCGCCGGCGGCGCGCTGGCGCCGCTCGCCAGCCTCGGCCACCCGGTGGCGGCCGGCGGCCAGAACGTGCTCACCCGCGAGGACCTGCGCCAGCTGGCGCTGCTGACCGCCAGGCTCGAAGGCCGGGACCTCGGCGGCGCCGTCGCCGAGATCCAATCCCGCCTGCGTACGCTGCGGCTGCCGATCGGCTACTCGGTCGAGGTCGGCGGCCAGTTCGAGTCGCAGCGTCAGGCCTTCCGCGAGCTGCTGGCGGTGTTCGCCGTCGCCGCCTCGCTGGTGCTGGTCATCCTGCTGTTCCAGTTCCGCGCCTGGCTGCCGGCAGCCCTGCTGCTGGCCGCCGCGCCGCTGTCGCTGGGCGGCGCCTTCGCGCTGCTCTGGGCGACCGGCACCGAGCTGAACGTCTCGTCGGCGATGGGCCTGATCCTGCTGATCGGGCTGGTGGTCAAGAACGGGATCGTGATGCTAGATTACGCTCACCGCCTGCGCGACCGCGGCGCGCCGCTGGCCGAGGCGGTGGCGGCGGCAGCGCGGGTGCGGCTGCGGCCGATCCTGATGACCACCCTCTGCACCCTGTTCGGACTGCTGCCGCTCGCCCTGGGCCTGGGCGCCGGCGCCGAGTTGCAGAAGCCGCTGGCCCTGGCGGTGATTGGCGGCCTGGGCCTGTCGACGATGGTGACCCTGCTCGCCGTCCCCTCCCTCTATGTCGCGCTGCGCGGTCGCGCCCGCCACGAAACCCGACCCGGACCCGAACCCAGAGCCGAAACCGGGCCGGCATGAGGCAGGCGACGCATGTTCGCTGACCAGCTCCTCGACGCCGTAAGGCGAAAAGGTACTCCCTGCATCGTCGGGCTCGATCCGCGGATCGAGGCCATCCCCGACTTCCTGACCGCACCGGTGCGGCACCTGCCCGCCGACGAGGCGGCGCACCTGGCCATCGCCGGGCACAACCGGTGGCTGATCGAACGGCTGGCGCCGCGGGTCGCCGCGGTCAAGCTGCAGAGCGCGTTCTACGAAGCCAACGGCCTCGGCGGGCTGCGCGCCCTGGTGGACACCATCGACTGCGCGCGGCACCACGGCCTGCTGGTGATCGTCGACGTCAAGCGCAGCGACGTGCCGTCCACCGCGGTGGCCTACGCGCAGGCGTACCTCGGCGAGAGCGAGGCCTTCGGCCGGCGCCGGCCGCTGTTCGACGCCGATGCGGTGACGGTGACGCCATTCCTGGGCGTCGACAGCCTGCAGCCCTTCGTGGCCGAGTGCGCCGCGCGCGGCAAGGGCCTGTTCGTGCTGGTCAAGACCTCGAACCCCGGCTCCGCCGACCTGCAGGACCTGACCCTCGCCAGCGGCGAGCGCCTCTACGAACGGCTGGGCGGCCTGGTGGACCAGCTGGGCGCGGGGCTGATCGGCGCCGCGGGGTACAGCTCGATCGGCGCCGTGGTCGGCGCCACCTTCCCCGCCGAGGCCGCCAGGCTGCGCCGGATCATGCCGCGGTCGGTCTTGCTGGTACCGGGCTATGGCGCGCAGGGCGGCGGCGCCGGCGACGCGGTGGGATGCTTCAACGACGACGGCCTCGGCGCCCTGATCAGCGCTTCGCGCAGCGTCACCCTGCCGACCGCCGACCGCGCGATCGCGCCGCCGGACCTCGAGCTGCTGGTGAGTCAACGGCTGCAGGCGATGATCGACGAGGTGGCACGCGCCATGCGCGAGCGCGGCCTGCCGGCGGCGGGCCAGACGGCGACCGCCGCCTCGGCGACCGCCGCGTCGAGCTAGTCCGACACTAGCTACCGGCCGCCGGTGGCCGGCGCCGGTTCGAGGCGCACCCGCGACAGCTCGACGCCCGAATAGTAGTGGTAGAGGATCTCGCGATAGGTGTGGCCGCGCTGGGCCATGCCGTAGGCGCCGACCTGGCAGAGGCCGACGCCGTGCCCCCAACCGCGGCCGCTGAACAGCCAACCGGCCTCCCGCCCGGGGGGCGCCAGGCGCTTGGCGGTGAACAGCGTGTCCGGCACGTCGAGCGTCCAGCGCACCGCCAGGCCTTCCACCTCGGCGGTGCGGCCGCCGTCGCCCTCGATGCGGATCTTGCCGACGCGGCCGGAAGCGCCGCGCTCGAGGATCTCGAAGCCGTGGAACCCGAGCCCGGGGAAGCGGGTGCCGATGGTGCTCGCCAGCTGGGAGTCGCTGTGGTACCGCGCCCACGAGCTATAGGAGCTGCTGCGATCGAAAGCCACTCCCTCGAGGTTGACCTCCTGCACCGCGGCGAGCAGATGGGTGTCCTGCCAGTACAGGGTCAGGTTGTCTCCCGGCACCAGGTCGAGGTTCGCGGCGCCGAGCTCGGCGCCGCGCTTGCGAAAGGTGGCCAGCTGCTCCGGCAGGACGAAGCTCCGGTCCTCCTTGCCCGAGCGCACGGTGAGCTTGCCGTCGGCGAGCGCCAGGAAGGAGACCTGCTCACGGCGCACCACCTGCAGCATCTCGGCGAGCGCCAGCAGCATCCGCTCCACCTCGTCCTCGCGCAGCGGCTGGCCGGGCGGCCCGGTGAGCAGCCCGCTCTTGGCCAGGTAGGCGGCGCGGCGGCGGTCCTCCTCGGTCCAATCCGGCGGCGGGTCCTTGATCAGGTAGGCGACGTCCTGCGGCGCCAGCAGCAGCTTCGCGTCCAGCGCGAGGTCGAACGACGACGACACGAAGCGCGCCACCTGGCGCCGCTCGAGCGAGCCCAGCCGGTCGTTGTCGGGCGCCGGCAGCCCGGCCAGCAGCGCCAGGTGCTCGATCCGGGCGGCCAGCTCCCGCACCGGCGTCCCGCCGGGCGCGGGCGCGAAGGTGGGGAGCAATCGCCGCGTCAGGCCGGCCGGGAAGGCGACCCCCGCCGGCAGGTCGCCCGCCAGGTGCACCACGCCTTCTTCCATGCACGGCACGCCCTTGAGGTACGGCTCGTCCTTGAACGGGAACATCACCTTCACGTCCTCGGTGTGGCCGCCGCAGGTCGAGCTGTAGAGGGCGTCGACCAGCTCGCCGCCGTAGAGCAGCACCTGCCCGGCGGTCTCCGCGATCGACCGGTCCGAGAGCGGGTGCTCGACGTCCATGCCGCCGTAGACCTGGCAGCGCGGCGTGGCGCAGATGTCGTAGCCCTCGCGCGAGAACTCGCCCAGATTGCGCAGCGTGTAGGTGCGGGCCGCCACCGCCTGCGCTTTGAGCGCCTCGAGCTGCCGGTACTGCTCGGGTCCCATCTCGCTCGGCACCACCCCGCGCAGGTAGTCCTCGACCGGCAGCTCGTCGATCAGGTTGAGCGTGCCGCGGTCGTTGAGGAACACCAGGATGCGTCCACGGTAGCGGTGGCCCTGCACCCGGATGCCGCCCTCCCCCACCGGGTCGACGGCCAGCCAGCGGCCGGCGTAGACCGCCGAGGCGTCTCCCTGCGTCACCCGGATGGCCGGTTCCGAGACGCTGCCGCCCTCGTAGACCACGAAGGCGCCGGTGACTCCGACCGTCGCCAGGCGCCGCTGGTCGGCGTCCGCCGCCTCGCGGGTAGGGTAGCGTCCGAGGCGCACCCGGTAGAGGTCGATGCCGGCGTCGAAATGCGCGTCGCCGGGCTGGCCGGTGTCGCGCTCGAGCCGGCGCGCCAGGTCCTGCGACTGCCGCTCGTCGCGTAGCGCCGCCACCTGCAGGCGGTAGATCCCCTGCTGGGCGCCGGCCGCCGCCGGCTCGATGCGGATCGAGGATGCCGCCGCCACCACCTGGTCGCCGACCGAGAGCCGCAGGCCGGCCTCGCAGCAGGGCAGCACGACGGCGGGCAGGTCGCTCGCCAAGCCGACCTTGAGCAGGATGGGCAGGATCGGAGCGGTCTCGCCGACCGCCTCGACCCGCGGCGCCGGGATGGTGCCGGCAGCGCGCCCGGCGGCGGCGGGCGGGCGGGCGCCAGCCGGCGGTATCGCCGAGGGGGCCGAGGGGGCCGAGGGAGCCGGGGCCGGCGGGGCGGCCGGCGCGGGCTCCGCCGGCACCACCTTCACCGCCGGGCTGCCCGGACGGGTCGCCGGGCGAGGCGTGGCCGGAGCGCAGCCGGCGGCCGCGAACAGCAGCGCCGGCAGGCCGAGACCGAGGGCCAGCCGGCGGCAGCTCTTGCCGCTCATCGGCGGCGGGCTTTCTGGGCGCTCTGTTCGCGCCGGAAGTCGCCGGCGCCCGTCAGCAGCACCGCCTGCGCCATCTCGTAGAGGCGGCTGACCAGCATCGCGGGCAGGCGGCTGCCGAGGGCGGCGGCCTCGTCCCAGGTCGGATCGGGATCGCGGCCGCGGTCCAGGTTCTGGCCGTTGCCCTGCAGTGCGGTGTCGCCGGCCGCCGCCGCGGGCAGCCGGTAGTTGGTGGTGAAGAGCGTGGGGAGGCGCCGCGTGTAGCGGGTGTTGATCACCAGATACAGCACGTCCCGGATCCAGGGGGTTGGCTGCTGCGTCCCGAGCTCGTCGAGCACCAGCAGCGGGGCCTCCATCAGCGGCGCCAGCACCGTCTGGGTCGATTCGGAGGAGGCTTGGCCGAAGGTGGACTGCATCTGGTTGAAGAAGGTGTTGAGCTCGACGAAGCGGCCGCGCACCGAGTAGCGTTCGATCACCTCGACCAGGATGCCGACGGCGAGGTGGGTCTTGCCGACCCCCGGGGGGCCGATGAACAGCAGTCCCGAGTGGGTGAAGCCCTGCGGCGTCAGGAAGTCGTTGGCGTAGCGCTGGGCCGCCGCGCGCGCGGCCAGCAGCTGGGCATGCCTGGCCGCCGCGCCGCTGGTCACCTTGAAGTTGCCCAGCCGGCACTCGCGGTAGCGGTCCGGGATGCCGGCCGCGGCGATCAGCCGCGGTACCACCTCGTACTGCCGGCAGAAGCAAGGCCGGGCGGTGCCGGCGCCGCCGTCGAGCTCGACCACCCACCCGCGCCCGCCGCAGCTGGGGCAGATCGCCCGCTCGACTTCCTGGACTGCCATGGCGAAATCGTAGCACGCGCCGCCGGGCTCCCGGCCGGCCGATGCTCCCGCCAACCCCCGCTAGACGGTCATCCGCGAGCCGTCGAATCGCCGCAGACTGAACCCCGCGAACACCTCGTTGCCGGTCAGCTTCATCTCGCGCAACACCGCCACCGCCAGCCGCTCTCCCAGGTCGAGCCCGCCGGCGGCGTCGGAGCGCCAATGGATGCCGGCGAAGTTCCGCCCCATGGCGATGTTCCAGGCCAGCTTGTCCAGCTCGCCGCCGATCGCCAGCGGCAGCCCGGCGTATGGGCGCAGCGCCAGGCCGTCGGGGGCCGGCACGACCGGATTGGGTACCAGGTAGGACTCGTCGAAGAACGCTTTGAGCACCGTCACGCCGGCGCCGGCGATGACCGCGTGCGCGGCCGGGTAGGACGGATGCAGCGGACACGCCTCGGGATAGGCTTGGGGCAGCAGCGCCGCGCCATGCCGGCTGGCGACCTCGCCGACCGCCGCCGAGGCCAGCAGCTCCTCCGGGATCGGATAACGCGCGCGGCCGGCGCGGTGGACCTCCACCCGCCCGGCGTACTCCTCGGGGCGCAGGCGGCGGTGCACGCACCACTTCTGGTACCAGGAGGTGGTGAGCGCGACCTGAGTGACCACGGCCAGGAGATAGAACAGATAGGGAGCGCCGAAGGTGGTGAACCCCGACTGGGTGCGGGAGTGCTTGTAGGGATTGCCGCCGTTGGGCAGGGCGCCGATCTTCTGCAGGATCAGGCAGGCGTCGAGCGCGCCCTGGTAGCTGAAGTCGCGGTGCACGAACTCGCCGAGGTCGCGGCCGTTGCGCAGGTGGCGCGGGTGCTCGTCGAAGCGGTTGACGCCGGCGATGGCGCCGTTCTGGACCGCCAGCCAGTCGTCGGGCCTGACCAGGAAGTCCATCCCGGCGACGGCGGTGCGCACCTTCTGCGGCACCCACATCGGCGGCAGGAAGATGTCCTTGTAGAGGAACTGCGAGACGTAGGGTCCGGAGAGGTTGGCGGCGCCGGCGCCGCGGAACAGGGTCGCCGCCGTCACCCGGCCGGCCGCGTCCCGCGGACCGCGGAAGCCGCCGAGCCGGGAGAGCTCCTCGGCGGCGCGCAGCGCCAGCGGATGCGTCTCGTAGTCGGCAAAGGCGACGTCGCGCAGCAGCGCCTGCCAGTACAGCTCGACCAGCTCCGCCGCCTGCTCGGCGCTGGCGAAGCGCGGTGGCGGCGCGAGGTCGACGCAGCCCGGATCGGGACCGATCAGGTTGAGCGCCAGGCCGCCCTGTGGGTTGGCGAGCTTGACGAAGCCGCCGAGCGGGATGCGCTCGAAGTCGGCCGGGCGCCCGGAGGCGATGGCCTGCAGCAGCAGGCGGTAGGCGGCGGCATCCACCTCGCCACGTGCATCGTGCGGCAGCCCCTTCGAGTAGCAGGCGATCCAGCCGCGCAGCTCCGCCTCGTCGCCGTTGGTGGCGTGGCGGGCGGCGGGCTGGCCGTCTTGCAGCCTGGCGGCCGCGACCCGCGCCTCGAAGGCATGGCGCGCCCGGTCCTCAGCAGCGGTGGCGGCGGGGCGGGGAGCGGGTACGGCGCCGGCTACCGTCGCGACCGCGGCTCGGGCGCCTGCGGCCGCCAGGGGCTTGCCGGCCAGCGCCAACCCGGCCAGCGCAGCGCCGCCGCCGATCAGGCAGCGCCGACTCACCGTACCGGCTGCGCAGCCGGTTTCGTCGCCAGCGGTCCCATCGCCGGCGAGCCCGGCCGCCGGCCCGAGCTGCTCGGGAACCAGCCCCCGAGCCTTCCTGCCGATCCCTGGCCGCCTCCCGCCCATACGCCGCACGGCCGTCACGCGTTAGAACCTCAGCGGCCCCGTGTCGGGGAATAGGGTAAGGACGCCCACCGCGGTGACGTCCCCCGGATTGAGCGGGGCGATGTTGACGATACCGGTCGAATCCAGCGCACCACACGGCAGATGCAAGGATCCGGCGACCTGGATCCCTCCTTGCAGCGTCGGGATACCGGTCACGGCGAACGTGCCGTCGCTCCCGGTCGTGGTCACCAGTTGCGCAAACCCGAGATCGATCACCACCTCGGCGCCGATGGCCGGCGAGCCGTCGGCGTTGTCGACCTGACCGGTCACCGTGGTCAGCGCATCCGAGCCGCTGTAGGGGTACGGCTGCAGCGCCAGCGAGCCGAGGCCGGTGGTGCCGCCTGCCACCGGCACGATCCCGGGATGGTCGATCCCATAGAGCACGACGCCGCCAGCGGTGATCGTCGCCTCGAACTGCAGGTCCCAGGCACGCGCCGGGAAGGCGGCGACCGTGAAGACCCCGCCGGCGCCGCTGACCACCGTCGTCGTGTCGGCCAGGTCGGCGCTCGACACCGTCACGGTGACACCGGCGAGCCCCTGACCGTCGGTGCCGAGAATGCTGCCCGTCACCGTGGTGGTCTGCGCCATCGCGTTGGCGGTCGGGGCGAGGGGCAGGTTGCCGGCGAAGACATTCTGCCCCGCCGGCGGCGGCGGGACCGTCGTGCTGGCCTGCGCCGGGCAGCCGCCGAGCGTGCCGCTCGCGCTGATCTCGAGGCTCCCCTGGTTGGTCGGCAGGCCCGCCACCGCAAACGAGCCGTCCGCGCCCGAGCTTGTCGTCGCCGCGCCGCCCCCCTGCGCGGTCACCGTCACGGCGGCTCCCGCCACCGGGGCGCCGCTCGGATCGACGACGAAGCCGCTCACCGCCGTCCCGGGGTCGGCGATGCTCGTCACCGTCAGGTCGGGAGTGGCCGTCTGCAGACCCGCGCCGTCGACCGCCACGACGTGGATCAGGGTCGTCTGGCCGGCTGGCGGCGACTGGAAGTCGAAGGTGTAGGGCGCGGCGGACTCGGCGCCGACGTCGCTACCGTTCAAGAACAGGTGCACGCTCGCGATGCCGCTGGCGTCGTTCGCGCCCGCCACGACCGGTATCTCGATCCCCTCGACCACCTGCGCGCCGTCGACCGGCGAGAACACCGCCACCGTCGGCGGCACATCCGGCACCACCGCCACCGTCACCGGCGCCGACGGATTTCCCGCCCCCAGAGCGTCATAGGCGACCGCCGTCACCGTCAGCGTCGCCGGCGCCGGTGGAGTGACGATCTGCTGGAGGTAGGGCGGCGCCGTGAGCGCGGTCACCAGCTGGCCGTTGACATAGAGCGAGACCTGCGTCACCGCCACCGCATCGCTCGCCGTCGCGGCGATCGTGAGCGTCGTCCCGGCAACCGCGGTCTGGCCCGCCACCGGCGCCAGCAGCGTGGCAACCGGCAGCGGGTAGGGCTGGACGTTGAGGATCTCCTGGGTGCTCGCCTGCACCCCGCTGATGTTGGTCGCCACCGCGCCGAGCGTCACCGTCGGCTGGCCCGGGGGCACCGGCGCCTGGACCTGGTAGGGTGGTTTGTAGAGCGTATCGACGATCGTGCCGTTGACCAGGAAGCTGACCGAGTCGACCGACACCTGGTCCTGCGCCGTGACCCCCACCGTCACCGGCAGCCGCTCCAGGACCGTGGCCCCGGCCGCGGGCGAGGTGATGCTCACCGCCGGCGGCGTCGTGTCGCCAGCCACCGGCAGCTCGAACAGCCCAGTGACCAGGCCGTTGAGGTAGTAGCTGGATGCGGCGAAATCGGCCAGGTCACCGTTGGCGGCCACGAAGACCGCGCCGTTGCGCACGACGATGTCGTTGCCGCGCGGCGCCCCGCCCACCGCGGTCTGATCAAGCACCGCGGCATAGACCGGAGGCACGCTGCCGATGTCGAAGATCGCCACCTGGCCGGCGAGGAAAAACTGCGCGCCGAGGGCGAAGCCGTCCTTGAGCGCCACCCGCGTCACGCCCAGGTTGTCGACGCTGGCCCCGACCTCCACCGGGTTGGTCGGGTCCACCAGCTCGACGACGTGCAGACCGCCGTAGATCGCGGCCTCGCCGGCGGCCACGTAGGCATAGTGCCCGCGCACCGTCACGCTGCCGGCGCGCGGCTGGTCCGGCGGCGTCGAGCCCACCACCCGCGGCGCCGTGGGGTCGCTCACGTCGATCACCGCCACACCCGCGTCGCCGCAGGCGACCACGGCATACGATCCGGTCAGGCCGAAGCCGCCCAGCCCGGAGCCGCCCAGGCTCACCGCTCGCGGCGTGCCCGGGAGCGCCAGCGAGCCGACCGCGACCGGTTGCATCGGATTGCTGGCGTTCACCACGCGCAGACCGAAGGTCGGGTCGGCAAGGTAGACCAGGCCACCGCCGCCGACCGCCAGCCGCACCTGCCTGCCGCCCGGGAAACGCAGGCTGCCGAGCCGCGCCGGATGCGCCGGGTCGGTCACGTCCACGAGCAACAGCCCGCTGTCGTCGGCGACGTAGGCCACGCTGCCCGAGACCCGCACGTCGTTGGCGCTCGCCAATGTGGCTAGCTGGGCGGCGAGAACCGGCTGCGCCAGGTTCGTCACGCCATCATCGCCGGCGGCAACCTGCGATTCGGCGGCGAGCCCGACGACCTCCCGCCGGCAGCCGCGCCGCCGCCGCCGCTGTCGGTGCTCGCCTTCGGCAATATTACGGTGGCCGCGGAATGGCCCGTGCGTGGGCTGCTCTTCGCGGGCGGTAACGTCGAGATCGGCGCGCAGGCGGCCATCACCGGCGTCCTGGTGGCGGGCGGCGAGATCCATCTCAAGCACACCGCGACGCTCACCTTCGCCGACCTCGATACCGTGGCGCCGCTCGTGCAGATCACCTCGCCGCCGGCAACGGTGACCGGCACCGCGCAGCCGCCGATCGCCATTGCGTACTCCGACGCTACCTCGGGCGTCGATCCCAGCACTCTCCACGTGGTGCTCGACGCCGCCGACATCACGGCCGCGTGCCAGGTGGCCGCCGCGGCGGCGGCCTGCGTTCCGCCGCAACCGCTGGCGGCGGGCGCACACAGCCTGAGCGCGTCGGTCAAGGATCGCGCCGGCAATACCGGCAGTGCGAGCCTCAGCTTCACCGTCGTCCTCGAGATTCAGGCTCCTGTAGCCATCCTTGCGACCCCGGCGAACGGGGTCTTCGTCAACGCATCCAGTGTGACCGCGACGGGAACTGTGACGGCATCGGCCCCCCTGGCCGGCGTGACCGTCAACGGCCAGGCGGTCGCCCTTCAGGCCGGAGCGTTTTCGACCCCGGTGACCCTGACTCCAGGGCCGAATCTGGTCTTGGTTCTGGCGACCGACACCTACGGCAACGTCGGCGTCGCATCTGCCCAAGTGACCCTCGACACCACTCCGCCGATCTTGACGCTGCTGCAGCCGACGTCAGGAGCGCTGATCAACGCCGCCAGCGTCCAGGTGACGGGCCGGGCGAGCGACGACAACGGTGTCGCGCAGGTAAGAATCGCCGGCAAGCAGGTGACGACCGACGCCAACGGCAGCTTCCAGGCCAGGTGCCGCTCGTCGAGGGCAACAATGCGATCGCCTTGCAGGCTATCGACCTAGCCGGCAACGAAACCGATCAGACACTGATCGTGGTCCGCTTCTCGCTGCCGGAGGTCGCCATCACTTCACCGGCCGATCTGAGCTACATCGCCATGACCACCGTCACCGTCTCCGGCTCGGTCAGCGATCCCGCGGCGACCGTCAGCGTCAACGGCCAGCCCGCGACCGTGACCGGCGGCGGATTCACGGCGTCCGGCGTGCCCCTGCTCGAGGGCGGCAACGTCCTCACTGCCACCGCCACCAGCGCCACTGGACACGTCAACACCGCCACCATCAACGTCGTCCGCGACCTGACCCCGCCTCTCGTCGCCATCGCCTACCCGCAGAACGGCACCACCGTCTTCGATCCGATCGTCACTGTCTCCGGGCTGGTGAACGACATCGTGGCCGGCACCGTCAATGCTTCCCAGGCCACCGTTACAGTCAACGGCCAGCCGGCGGCGGTGGCGAACCGCTCCTTCCTCGCCACCGCCGCGCTGGTGCCGGGCACCAACGTGATCACGGTGCAAGCGAGGGACGTGAGCGGCAACACCTCGCAGGCCTCGGTGACGGTCAGCCGCCAAGCGGCCACCGTGCCGCGGGTGGCACTGGTCTCGGGGAGCGGGCAGTCCGCCGTCATCGGCACGCAGCTCGGAGCTCCCCTGGTCGCGGCGTTGCTCGACGCCACCGGACAGCCCATCGCCGGCCAGAGCCTCTTCTTTCGGGTCCGCGGCAACGACGGCAGCCTCGGCAGCGGCCAGCGTGGGGTCACCGTGACCACCGACGCCTCGGGACACGCGGCCGTGCCGTTCACCCTCGGCACTCGCGCCGGCGCCGGCAACCAGGTCGTCGAGGCCTTCGCTCCTGGCTTCGCGGGTCCGGCCGCGTTCCAGGAGACGGCCCTCCCCGGCAGCCCGGCACTCATCGTGGTGGACACCGGCGACCAGCAGGTGAGCATTCCCGGCCAGCCGGCGCCGCGGCCGCTCGTCGCCGTGGTGACCGACAGCGGCTACAATCGCCTGCAGGGAGTCCAGGTGCAGTTCACCACCACCAAGGGACAGGGCACCTTCGCCAACGGCCAGCAGACGGTGACCACGGCCACTGACTCTGACGGCCGGGCGATTGAAACCTTCACCCTCGACCCCGCCGAGGGCATCTCCAACAACGGCGTGCAGGCGACCATCGTGGGCCTCGCCGCCAGCCCGGCTGCAACCTTCGCCCTCTCGGGCCGCGCCGCCGGCGACCCCGCAGCCACCACCGTCAGCGGCGTCGTCCTCGACAATGAGCAGCAGCCGGTCCCAGGCGTCACCGTCAGTGTTCTCGGTACCACGCTCAACATTCGGACAGACAGCGTTGGGCGCTTCCAGCTCCAGGCCGTGCCCCCGGGGACGATCACCCTCATCGTCGACGGCAGCACCACGCAACGCCCTGGCGCCTGGCCCGAGCTCGAGTACTTCGTCACCGTGATCCCGGGCCGCGACAACACGGTCAACATGCCGATCTACCTGCTGCCGCTCGACCTCACCCATGGCGCCCAGGTGAGCGAGACCGCCGGCGCCACCCTCACCCTGCCCGACGTCCCCGGCTTCGCCCTCCAGATCGCGCCGGGGTCGGTGACTTTCCCCAACGGCTCCCGTAGCGGCCTGGTCAGCGTCACCGTGGTCCACGCCGACAGGGTGCCGATGGTGCCCAACTTCGGCCAGCAGCCGCGCCTCATCGTCACCATCCAGCCCGCCGGCGCACGTTTCGATCCCCCGGCGCGCCTGACCCTCCCCAACGTCGACGGCTTGGCGCCCGGATCGGTCACCGAGATGTACTCATTCGACCACGACCTCGGCCACTTCGTCAGCATCGGTCCTGCGACGGTGAGCGACGATGGAACCGTGGTGACCGCCAATCCAGGCGTGGGGGTCATCAAGGCAGGATGGCACTGCTGCGGCAATCCGACGACATCAGGCCTTCCCTTCGACTGCCCGGACTGTAAGACCTGCGTCGGCGCAACTGGCGACAACTGCGTCCCCGATCCTACTCAGGACGGGAAGGCGTGCCCCAACGTGCCGCCGAACGTCTGCAGGGCTGGCACCTGCGTTTGTGCCATTCCCACGAACTTTCGGGAAAAATCGCACGAGGTGTTGATCGGACAACTCAACTTCATCTACAACTGGGACTCCAGCACGGGTCATCTCGAGGATCTTTCCAACTGTCAGGTTGCCGAGGTGGTCATGCTTCCAAGCAACCCTTACACTTTTCCGAAGCCTTGGGCAGCAACGTCAGGCTCTCCATACACCGCGGCAATCGTCAACGGCTCGGACGGAGTTCTGAACGATACAAATGTGGTTACCGGTCCACTGCTTCCAGTTGTGAGGCCCTACGTAGCAGGCCAGTTCAGCGTGACGCAGTACTTCACCTATAACTGCCCGTGCCACATCTCGCCAACGGGGACGCTGCCCAGACTCTTTGGGCCGATACCGATCACGCGGAACAGTTCGCCAAATCCGGATGGCACCTGGAAATTCTGCATCCAGAAGTCAGGTCTCATCTCTTGCATCACGGTTTCGACCAACTAGGCGCGATTGGAAACGAAGGAAATGCATATCCTGGCACTGCTGCTCTGGACTCACGCTCTGATGGCACCTGCCTCAGCTCAGGCTTCAAGCGACCAGAAACCACAGGCGCTGCCGGTCTGGTGCAAGGTCCTGCCCGACCAAGAGGCGGTGAGCGTGGAAGAACCTATCTGGCTCCACTTGCACTGTGAAAATCGAGGCGCAGAGGAGACGGTGTTGGATTTTCAGAGTGGCCTTGGTGTCGGCTGGCGCTTATCGCCCCAAATCGCGACGCTGTCGTGCGCGCCTCATATCTACCTCGAGGGCGTGCCACCTGGCCGGATTACCGTTCCGGCAGGGGGTCGTGCGACCATCCGCGCCCTTCTGAACCGTTGGAGTGGCAAGCTTGAGCCTGGCTCCTATCGGCTCAGTCTAGTAAGCTGCGTTGGGGCATTCGAAGCAGGCTACAAGCGGAGCCAATCTCTCAGCGATGAGGTCACCATTGAAGTCTTGCCGCTCGACGCGAAGCGTCTAGAGAGTATTAGCAAGCAACTCAGCCAGGACGCGCTGAACCCGGCAAATTCCTCCGCAGCCCGGCTCCAGGCCGCCGAGGCACTTGGCTGGATCGACCTCCCAATTGCAGTTCCGTACCTCCAAGCGGTGCTATTGAAGGCTAAGGATGCTTCCTCGATGCTTGCAACATACGGCTTGGGACGAGTCGGCAGCCCAGAGGCAGTGCGGGCGATGGTAGATGCATATGACAAGGTATCCAGTCTTGTGCAGATGGAGATTCGGAGAACACTCACAAGCGTGCATCACGTCGAGTTAGATCCCGAACTGCGGCACCGCGTGGACCAAATCTTGCAGCAGTCTGTGCGATTCGTAGATTGAGCGATGGGCGTCGGCCGACATCCTTCCCTGCCTCAGCCGGAGCTTAGGATCGGAGGAGACCAACTTTGCGTTCACCTGATATCGCCTTCGGACTCGCGGCGATGCTCTCGCTTCCCCTCCTTTACGCGAGTGGAGCTGCGGAACCAGGCAGTCAGGCTTTTGTCAACCTGGAGGTCACAGCTCTCCCCGGTCACGCAATTTTCTCAGAGCATGAGCCTATTCTTGTTTCCCTTCGCTTCAGGAACGTTTCGGACCACCCTCTCTCGATTGTTCTCGCCCGTAGCCCACTCGGCACATTGTTTTATATGACCTTGACCATCACGAGGCCTGACGGCACCCAAGTGGTACGCGAGCTGGAGGAGGAGGCAGATTCGATGTTCATGCCGGGAGCCGTGTCGCTGGCCCCGGGGGTAGAGGTGGTCTTTGATCAGACACTCAATGAGTGGGATGGCTTTCGAGATCAGGGACAGTACCGCATCACCGCGGCCATACCCTTGACACCGGACAAGCAGTTCATCAGCCGCACTGCCCCCAGGATCAACGTTGCTTTCAATGTCGTGGTCGGACCGCGAAACCCCGACCAGGTCAAGGAGACCTGTGAGCAGCTGGCGGCCAAGGCGACCGCGCGAAACGCGCTTGCTGCGGTCGAGGCTAGCCATGCCTTGCGCTACGCCACGGACGCCGCATGCGTGCCAGCCCTCGCGAGAGCCTTGGCGCAGTTCAGCATGATCGTCAAGCTCGAGGCGTTGCGGGGCCTTGCCGGCGTGGGAACGCCGGATGCTGCCGCTGCCGTGGCAGGCGAATGGGACCATCTGGACGACAGCGAAAAAGCCAGTGCGTTCCGCTGGTTTGGCTTCTCTGGATCGGAGGCGCTCTTGCGCACCGCCTTGGCCGCTCGCCGGGGAGGGATCAAGTAGACTAGCAGTACGCGTTGCGCTTGATCAGCGGGCCGCCGTGTACCTTCACCAGAGCGCCCTGGCTTTGCCTGCGGCCTGGGCGTGCAAGGGCAGCTTCAGGAGCCAGGCGAGGTGCCGAGATGCGCGCCATGACCCGTGCACGCCGGTGGACGCTGGTGGCGATGGGATGCCTTGGGCTGAACTTTGTGGGCCTGCCAGTTGCCGCCAATGGCGTTGACCAGCGGATGGTCTCTCTAGCGCCTCAGCAAGCAACCTTCTCGCTACGCGAACCAGTGATCGTCGTCCTGCAGATCGCCAATGGCTCGCAGAGCTCCGTCCAAATAGACCTTGGCAAGAACTTCAAGGGCGGCTTGGTCTTCGACATTCGGGAGCCAGACGGCAGGCACGCGGTCAAGCGGCTGCCGCCCGATGGTATCTACGATGACATCTTCATCAGGGGCGACGTGTCGTTGAATCCCGGCGAGGAGTGCCGCAAGATTTTCGTGCTCAACGAGTGGCAAGACTTTGACGAGGTGGGGATCTACCAAGTCCGAGTGGAGCTTCCACCCTCGCCCTCATTGGCTGCTCTCGGAGTAGACCTGCATTCGGCCTCGGTCCAGATCCGGATCGCGCCGCGAGATCCGGCGAAACTGGCGGCTACCTGTGAGCACCTGGCCGAGCTGGCTATCCACAGCGCTACCCGCTCCGCCATGGAGGCCGGCCATGCTTTGCGGTACGCCCAGGATGAGGTTTGCCTTCCATCTCTGGCAAGAGTCCTCAAGGAGAGCCACGCGGCCAAGGAGGAAGCTGTCAAGGGGATTGCCAAGCTGCCAGCGCCTGGGGCCGTGGCTGCAATCGTCGCCGCCTGGGACGCCCTGAACGACCTGTACAGGGTGGTTGCGCTCGGCGAGTTCGGGCGCGCTGGAAAAGGCAATGCTCTACGCACAGCGCTCGAGTTGGCGGGCAAGCGCTTGCCCAAGACTCCTTGGGGATGATTCGATTCTGACGCCAACTGGTAACGAGACCGCTCTACCTTGTATTCACCAGCTTTCACTGTTGGACTCGCCCTAGACTAGTGTCCTGCACGGTTAATTCGCTTGCTATTGAGAGAGAACTGTGATCTGCTCTGCGCATGGCGAGACGAGCAGATGTGCTGGACCTTCGTCCTGGAGACCGCGAGGAGCTCGAAGCCTGGCTGCGTCGCTCGACGACGCGAAAGAGCGAGGCGGAGCGAGCTCGAATCATTTTGCTGAGCAACCAGGGGCAGAGCGCGATGGCGATCGGGCGCGCGCTCGGGGTCGTGCCTCTGACGGTGTACAAGTGGCGACAGCGCTATCGCCGGGATGGACTGCGCGGACTGCGGGATCGGGCGCGTCCTGGGCAGCCGCGCAAGCTGACGTCTGCCAAGGTGCACGAGATCTTGGAGCTGACGACCCAGCGAATCCCCGAGGAAGCGACCCACTGGAGTCTGCGTCTGATGATGAAGTACGCGAGAGTCACGCAGTGGCAGGTTCAGCAGGTATGGGCTGCTGCGGATCTGCGCCCGCATCGCCTGAAGAATTTCAAGATCAGCAACGATCCACGGTTTGCCGAGAAGGTGGTGGACGTGGTGGGTCTGTACTTGCGGCGGCCCGCCAACGCGATGGTGCTGTCGGTCGATGAAAAGACGCAGATCCAAGCCCTGGATCGCACCCGGCCGTTGCTGCCCCTGCGGCCCGGCCAGATCGAGCGCCGCACGCACGACTACAAGCGTCACGGCACCGCGAGCCTGTACGCCGCCTTCGACATCGCCACCGGAAAGGTCATCGGACGGGTTACGCAGCGCCACAACGGCGAGGAGTTTGTCGGCTTTCTGCAGCAGGTGGTGCAGGCGTTACCTGCGAACTTGGACCTGCACGTCATCCTCGATAACAGCAGCACCCACAAGACACCAGCGGTTAAAGAATTCCTTCAAGCTCACCCGCGCGTGCAGCTGCATTTCACTCCCACCAGCGCGTCCTGGCTCAACGCGGTGGAAGGATGGTTCTCGCAGCTGGAGCGGCGCTGCCTGTATCGGGGAGTCTTCACCAGCGTCGGAGCACTGCGCCAGGAGCTTCGCCGATTCATCGCCGCCCACAACCGCGGAGGCGCCAAACCGTTCGTCTGGACGAAAACGGCAGAGTCGATCCTCGATGCGGTCGCGCGAGCTAAGCAGGTTCAATAGCATGCGAATTAACCAAGCGGGACACTAGACTAGGAAGCGATGGAGGCGTCTATGCGCTTGATGGCATTGAAACTTGGGCTGATGGCAATGTTTGCCGCAGCCAGCGCGCCTGCGGTGCATTCCTTGGCGCTTAGCGACCTGGAGGTGACGGTCTTACCGGCACGCAGCACCTGGTCAATTCGCGAGCCGATAGTGGTAGGTTACCAGTTCAAGAATATCTCAGAGAAGGCTACATCATTCACCTTGGCCAGAAGCCCCTTTGGCACCCTGTTCTTCATGGTGCTTACAATTAACTTGCCGGACGGCTCGCATATAATTCGCGAGTTACCGGATGAAGCTGATGAGATGTTCTCGCCTGGGGACATATCCCTGTCCCCTGGCGAAAGCCTGATTCTCGACCAGGTCTTGAATGAATGGTATGATTTCCGCGATGTTGGCGAGTATCGCGTCACCGCGACAATACCCATCACTCCTTCTGCTAAACAGGGCTTCTTTAGCCGATCCGACCCAGCGGCATCCGTTACCTTCAGTATCAAGGTGGGGCCGCGCAAACCAGAAGAGATCAAGGAGACATGCGACACGTTGGCATCGAAGGCGCACTGGCGGAACGGGCTAGAAGCGGTTCATGCAAGCCATGCGCTCCGCTTTGCGACCGATCCGCTATGTATACCTGCGCTGGTTATCACCCTCGGCCAGTTGGACGCGATGATCCGGACTGAAGCGCTTCTCGGTCTCGCAAGAGTCGGCACACCGGATGCGGCAGCGGCCGTGGCAGCCAGCTGGGAACATCTAGATGCGTCCGATAGGACTTACGCGCTTCGGTTCTTTACGTCCGCCGGTGCAGGAGAGATGCTCCGTGCTGCGCTGGCAAAGATCAAAGTTCATCCCTGACGTTGCATCTCATGGTCATTTGATGGTTCGATTCTGACGCCATCCGGAAACGAGGCGGCCCCACCTTGCATTCATCGGCTTTCAATGTTGCACTCGCCCTAGCATTCTCGCTCTCAATACCTCTCGGAGCGACGAATCTCGACTGCACAGTGACCGCCGAAGAGACAACGGTGATGGTAGCGGAGCCGGTCTGGCTTCGCCTCAGCTGCCGCAACACCGGCGACAAACCGGTGGACTTGAATTTCGCGACACGCGGTGTCCTGGCGTGGCGCACCAGCCCCCAGCTTGGCCCGCCTCCGTGTCACGACGATCGCCCGACCGATGACTACCAGGTCGAGGTGCCGCCCTGGCATGTCGCGATACCGGCGGCTGGCAGCAAGAGCTTCCGCGTGCTTCTCAACCGCTGGACCCGGATCGAGCAACCCGGTGCGGTCCGGGTGGCGCTGGTCAGCTGCACCGAGGACGCCCACCCGTTGGTCCGCAGCGGCAACCTGACAGTCTGGAGCTCACCGAAGCTGCAAGAGCGGTCCCTCAGCAACGAGGTGGGGCTCGAGGTTGTACCCACCGACCAGGCCCGGCTCGGCGTCATCTGCGAAGCACTGACCCAGCAAGCGGTCACGGCCAGGCACACGGATGAAGGTCTGCAGGCTGCCGAGGCCTTGAGCTGGATCGGCCTGCCGCTCGCCGGGCCCTATCTCGAGCGTCTCCTACCCCTGGACTCCCTTGGCGCCGAGCTCGCGGCCAACGGTCTCGCGCGCATCGGGAACCCGGAGGCGGTCAGGGCGCTGATCCTGGCGTTCGACCAGCAGGCCGATCCCTGGACCAGGATGGCGATCAAGGGCTGGTTGCAAACGCTCAATCCCTCGCCAAAGGATCCGGAGCCACGAAAGCGCCTCGAGCTCATCCTGAGCCACGACGCTGTGGCAGTGGCAGTACCGAACTGAGAAGGCAGACTGCCGGCGATCCTCGCCGCCGGAGATGGTTGGGCAGGATGCTACGCGTTGCGCTTGATCAGCGGGCCGCTGTGGACCTTCACCAGGGCGCCCTGGCGCGCCAGCGATTCGCGGCGCTCCTGGGCTTCGCGACGCACGAAGTCCAGCAGGCGGTCCACCTCGCCCTGCATCTGCTCCATGCGCTCCTTCATGTTGAGGATCACCTCGACGCCGGCCAGGTTGACGCCAAGGTCGCGGGTCAGGGCCAGGATGATCTCGAGACGGCGCATCGCCTCCTCGTCGTAGAGGCGGGTGTTGCCGGAGCTGCGCGCCGGCTTGATCAGGCCCTCGCGCTCGTAGAGCCGCAACGTCTGCGGATGAATGCTGTAGCGCTCGGAAACCACGCTGATCATCACGTACTTGGGTCGGCCGTCGCGGCGCCGGGCAGGCATCAGCTCTTGTCCTTCTCGCCCCTGCTTGGGGACGTGCACCCGCAGGATGCCCCGCTCGAGGCCGGCGGAGATGCCGTCGGCGTCGACCGCCGAGCTCAGCTCGAAGCTGCGGCGGAAGGGACCATAGCTGCGCTCCATGCGCAGGAAGTTGCGGTGCTCGCCGGGCGGCTGGCGGCGGCCGGAAAGCTCCAGCCGCCGCTCCCGCACCTGCAAGTCCACGTCCTCGCGCCGCACCCCCGAGAGCTCGGCAAACAACAGATAGGCGTCCGCCGTCTCGATGACGTCGACGGCAGGCGCCCAACTGCCGGGCACGCCGGCGTCCCGCTCCTCGAAGTCCGCGGCGACCAGCGCCTGCTCGAACAGGCCGTTGATCCGATCCTGGATCCGCGTCAGCTCCTCGAGATAGATCTTGCGGAACGGTGGCATGCGTCGGACCTCAACGCTTCTCGTCCACGTCCACGTACTCGGCGTCGATCACCTCGTCCGAGGAGGCGCCGCCGGCGGCGGCACGCTGCCCCGAACCGCTGCCGCCCGGCCCGGCGCCTCCGGGGGCGCCGGCCGCACCGCCGGCCTCTCCCTGGCCCTGCTGACCCTGGTAGAGCTTCTCGGCCAGCTTGTGCGAGGCCTGCTCGAGGCGCGCGGTCGCCTGCTGCATCTTGGCCACGTCCTCGGACTCGAGCGCCTGCTTGGCCTCGGCGAGCGCCTGCTCGAGCTGCCCCTTGTCGTCGGCCGACAGCTTCTCCTTGTGCTCGTTGTAGGTCTTCTCGGTATTGTAGACCAGGGCGTCGAGCTGGTTGCGGGCCTCGACCTGGCGGCGCCGCTCCTTGTCCTCGTCGCTGTGCGACTCCGCCTCCTTGACCATGCGCTCGATCTCGGCGTCGTTGAGGCCGGACGAGGCGGTGATGGTGATCTTCTGCTCCTTGCCGGTGCCGAGGTCCTTGGCCGAAACGTGGACGATGCCGTTGGCGTCGATGTCGAAGGCCACCTCGACCTGGGGCCGGCCGCGGGGCGCCGCCGGGATGCCGTCGAGGTGGAACTTGCCCAGGGTGCGGTTGTAACGCGCCATCTCCCGCTCGCCCTGCAGCACGTGCACCTCGACCGAGGTCTGGTTGTCGGCGGCGGTCGAGAAGGTCTCGGTCTTGCGCGCCGGGATGGTGGTGTTGCGGTCGATCATCTTGGTGAAGACGCCGCCCAGGGTCTCGATGCCGAGCGACAGCGGGGTGACGTCGAGCAGCACCACGTCCTTGACGTCGCCGCGCAGCACGCCGCCCTGGATGGCGGCGCCGACCGCCACCACCTCGTCCGGGTTGACGCCCTTGTGCGGCTCCTTGCCGAAGAAGTCGCGTGACCACCTTCTGGATGGCCGGCATGCGGGTCTGGCCGCCCACCAGCACCACCTCGTCGATGTCCTTGGGGCTGACCTTGGCGTCGTCGAGCGCGCGCTTGCACGGGCCCATCGAGCGCTGGACGAGGTCTTCGACCAGCTGCTCGAGCTTGCTGCGGGTGAGGCGCAGGTTCAGGTGCTTCGGCCCGGAGGCGTCAGCGGTGATGAACGGCAGGTTGATGTCGGTCTCCATCGCCGAGGAGAGCTCGATCTTGGCCTTCTCGGCGGCTTCCTTGAGCCGCTGCAGGGCCATCGGGTCGCTGCCGAGGTCGATGCCCTGGTCCTTCTTGAACTCCTCCAGCAGCCAGTCGATGACCCGCTGGTCGATGTTGTCGCCGCCCAGGTGGGTGTCGCCGTTGGTGGCCTTGACCTCGACCACGCCCTCGCCCACCTCGAGGATCGAGATGTCGAAGGTGCCGCCGCCGAAGTCGTAGACCGCGATCGTCTGGTCCTTCTTCTTGTCCAGGCCGTAGGCCAGCGCCGCCGCCGTCGGCTCGTTGACCAGGCGCTCGACGTTGAGCCCGGCGATCCGTCCGGCGTCCTTGGTCGCCTGGCGCTGGGAGTCGTTGAAGTAGGCGGGCACGGTGATGACCGCCTGCTCGACCTTCTCGCCGAGATAGTCCTCGGCGGCCTGCTTGAGCTTGCCCAGGATCATCGCCGAGATCTCGGGGGGCGAGTACTTCTTGCCTTCGACCATCACCCGGACGTCGCCGTTGTCGGCGCGCTCGACGCCGTAGGGCACCATCTTCATCTCCTCGGTCACCTCGGAGAACTTGCGCCCCATGAACCGCTTGATCGAGAAGACGGTGTTCTTGGGGTTGGTGACCGATTGCCGCTTCGCCACCTGGCCCACCAGCCGCTCGCCGGCCTTGGTGAACGCCACCACCGAGGGGGTGGTGCGGTTGCCCTCGGCATTCGGGATCACCTTCGCCTCGCTGCCCTCCATGACCGCCACGACGCTGTTGGTCGTTCCCAGGTCGATACCAATGATCTTGCTCACGTGCGCCTCCTCCTTGTTCATCGCTCGGGCCCGAGTCCCGGCCCGTCCACGAGGAAGATTTTAAAACCTTAGTGGCGCCGTGTCAAATCCGGGCCACGCCTATGTTGACAAGATGGCGCGCAGATTTATTCCGGACTTCGAGAGGCGGCCGATGCCGCCGAGGTCTATGCGCCGGGGCGAGCCTCCGGACGGCGCAGCGGGACGAGGCCGCGCAGCCAGGCGTCGCGCAGGTAGAGCCCTCCCCAGGTCAGCACGCCGAACAGCACCGGGACGAGCATGCGGCCGACCGGGTCGCCGGCGCGCACGTGGGTCGAGACGGCGCCGCCAAGATAGCCGGTGAGCACGATCGCGCCCAGGATCGAGGTGCGGGGCACCACGTAGAGAATCACGCCGGCCAGCAGGGCAAGGCCGATGCCGAGCACGGAGCCTGCGGGATACCCATACTTGGTCATCCCCTCCATCACCATGGATGACCTTGCCAGGTCCATCCCGGCACTCCAGAACAACATGAGCGCAACGATGCCGCTGATGACGCGTCCCGTCCACAGCGCAGCCTTTGAGACCGGAGCGGCCGAAGTTTCGGTTTGCATGGATCTCTCCTTTCGGGGGTGCTAGTCGAGGAGCACGATCGGCGGGCCGCCTTGCGGGCTGGCCTGGAGCAGGGAGGGGTCGAGGAAGAAGTTGCCGGCGATCGAGCCGCTGGTGTCGGCATCGGCGATGGCCTTGCCGGACTCGGTGGCCTGCAGGGTGTAGCTGTCCTCGCGCGCCGAGTAGAGCAGCGGCTCGCCGCGCGGATCCTCGAGGTCGTCCGGCGACAGCAGGCCGGAGTCGCGCAGCTGGCCAAGCTGGTCCGGGAAGCGCCCGTCGCGCAGGAAAGCCGTCTTGGCGGCGCCTTCGATCTTGTCGTACAGCGATTCGCGCTGGTTGCGCTCCAGCGAGGCGCGCTCGGGTTGTTCCCAGGGCAGCGGCAGCAGCACGCTATCCGGCGCCAGGCGGGCGAAGGCGACCAGCGCGACCGCCGCGGCCAGGGCCAGCACGGCCGGCGCCAGGCGGTAGGCCGGTGACGCCACCCGCTGCGGCTGCTCGACCTGCATCTGTCGAAACCGCTGCGGCCGCAGCCGGATGGGAGCGCCGGGGCGCGGCTGCATGGTGACCGCGGGCGGAGGTGGCGTCTCGGGAGCGACGGCGGCGCCCGCGGTGCCAGCGACGCCGACTCCGCCGGCGGACCTTGGCCGGGGTCCGCTCGGCGCCAGGGCCTCCGGCGGCGGCATCAGCGCCGCGGCGGGCCACGGCAGCGGCTCTGAGGCCGCCGGCGCCGACAGGGCGGCCGCCGGCCATGGCAGCAGTTCCGACGCCGCCGGCGGCCGCACCAGCGCCGCCGCTCCGGCGGCGGCCGCGGCGGCAGGTGCCGGCAGGCCCGCCGGCACGGTCGCGGCGGCGGGTGAAGACTTCCCGGGCGGCGCGCCTGCCAGCGGCAACTCCGGCAGCTCGGGCACCTGCGGCAACCACAGCTCCCCACCGCTCTCCGGGGCCGCCGGCGGGCGCGGCGCCGGCCGCGCTGCCGGAGCGGTGCCGGGCGGCAAGGGCTGGGCGGCTACCGAACGCGCCGGCGCCATCCCGTGCGTCTCCCGGCGGCTCACACTGCCCTGGACAGGCGGGACCTGCCGGTTGGCCTGGGCTTGCAGCGCGGGCGGGGCGGACTGGGCGGCGCGGGCGGCGAAATCGGCCAGGTTCCGCAACAGCAGGTCCTCGACCGAGATGGGCTCGAATCCCTCCTCGTAGGACACCTCGTCGCCGCTGTAGAACTTGAAATCGCCTTCCTGCCAGCGCAGCAGCGCCTCGAGCTGGCGGATAGTCTGCAACCGCAGGGCGGCCAGCAGCTGCTGGCGGGTCAGGTATCGGCGCTCCACCAGCAGGTCGAGGAGGCGGCCGCCGCCGGCCTGGTGCTCGGCGCCGGCGCGCGCAAGCTCGGCGGCGCTGAGCAGCCCCTCCTCCACCAGCAGCGTCGAGAGGCCCTCCTCGATGGTATGGGCGAGCGAATCGGCGGCGACGATGCGGCCGCTCAAGAACGAGATGGCGACGATGTCCTGCTGGCCCTGGATGGTCAGGATGCCGGTCTTGCCCTGCTGCGAGATCATCTGCAGGATCTCCGGCAGGCTGAAGAGGTCCAGGCTGCCTTCAACCGCCATCGGCGACGACCTCAGCGCTCATACCGCGTTGCGCAGCTCCCAGCGCAGCCTGGCCGCGAGGTAGAGCAGCAGCCCCGCGACCGAGAGCGTCCATGCAGCGACGCTGCCGGCATCATACCCCCAGGGGATGCGGTAGCCGAGACGCTCGAACCACGGCAGCATCAGCAGCGCCACCGGCGCCAGCAGCGCCAGAAAAGCGCGGCCGCCATCGCCGGCCTCGGCCGAGGTCAGACCCGGCACCATGACCCGCCGCCAGCGGTCGAAGCCGCGATGCCCGAGGTGCCAGTGCAGGCGGCCTTCCCCGTAGCCGAATGGACGCCGGGAAAGGTGCAGTGCGACGGCGAGCAGGATGGCGCCCACGGAGACCGCCAGGGAAGCGCCATGCTGCGCCAGGTCCGGCCCGGCGGCTGCCGGACCGATCAGGCTGCGCTCGACGTCGGGGATCAGCGCCAACCCGCCGCTGCCGGCCACCACCCGCTCCTGCTCGGCGTTGCTCAGCCAGCGGTCGACCCGCTCCGCGTCGATCCGCTTGGCCTGGGCCAGGGCGTGCCGCGCCTCGTCGAAGAGATAGCCCTCGTCGAAGGTCTGGCTCAGGTCGAACTGCGGCGCGGCGTTGTGCGGGTCGGCCGCGGCAGCCTGCTGGAAGTATTGCCCGGCGCCGCTGAGGTCGCCCCGGTTGAAGGCGTAGACGCCGAGGTTGAGCAGCGCGGAAGCATTGTGCGGCTCGGCCACCAGCACCTCGCGATAGAAGCCGCGGGCAAGCTCCCACTGGCCCAGCATGCGGTGCACGTCGGCCAGCAGGTGCTTGACCGCCGGGCTGTCCGGAAGGCTGGAGCGCAGCAGCCCGAGGTCGGTGAAGAGGCCGCCGTAGAGCCGCCGCTGGCGCAAGCTCTCGAGCGCCTTGACCGGCGGCGACATCCGCACCGCCACCGCCCGCTGCTGCACCCCGACCAGCAGCGGCGACGCGCCGAGCAGCAGCCACAGGCCGATCAGCACCGCCCGCTCGCTGGCAGAGGCATATCCCCACAGCAGCAGCGACCAGAGCAGCAGCAGCCAGACGAGACGCCCGGGAAAGGCCAGCGGCCAGAGCAGGGCGGCGGCGGCGAGCGCGGCGGCGACGCCGCGCGGCAGGCGGCGTCCGGGCAGGGCCGCGAGGTCGTGGAACAGGCCGCCACCGCGGGTGGCCATCAGCGCCGCGACGAACAGACCGCCGGTGAACAGCAGCAGGTACATGCACCAGAGCAGCAGGTCCTGCAGCCACAGGTAGCGTTCGAGCGGCAGCACGAACAGCCGCGGATAGGCGCGGCACAGGGCCGCCGCGGAGCGTGCATACGAGCCGGCGGCCCGCGCCACCGCCGATTCCGCGAAGGCCACCTCGGGCCGCCCCGGATCGAGGCGCTCGGCGGCCGCCAGCGCCCATCCCGCCCGCGCGAAATCCTTGTGCCGCGCCGCGTCCACCGCCCAGGCCAGCGCGCCGAGCGCGAGATCGGGCAGCCGCGACATGCCGAGCTGGCCGGCGGTGGCCAGCATCTCGTTGACCGCCGCCTCCGAGTGCTCGCGGTCGGTGGCGCTCACCCAGCGCAGCCACTGCTCCTGGATCCGATGCAGCTGCTGGCGCACGGCCGGAGTGATCTCGAAGCCGGCGCCGTGCGGCGCCCCCGGGGCTTCGACCGGGGCCGGCGCCGGCGGGTCGGCCGCCGCCAGGGCGGGCAACGCCGGCAGCGCCAGCGCGCCTGCCAGCGCCAGCGCGCGGACCACCGCCGCGGCGCTCACCGCCACCGGCCGGCCGGAGCTGCAGCGCCGCCGGCTGTCAGCCGCGCTTCTGGACATAGCGGACCCGCATGCGGTAGAGCAGGTCCTCCAGGAACCCGGACTCCTGGGCGGTCAGGTTGCCGACCGTCTTCTGGCGCAGCACGTCCAGCAGGTCGATGTAGAGACGCGCCATCTCCAGGTTCTCGGCGGACTCGCCGTCCGGCAGCTCGACGTCGCCGAGGTAGATGGCGACCGGCTCCGCGAGCATCGCGGCCAGGTCGTAGAAGCTCGGGCCCGGGCCGGGTGCCGAGGTCGGCAGCTCCAGCCGCGCGCCCCGGTCGCCCATGTCGCCAATGTCGCTCATTTCGCCAATGCCGCCAATGCCGCCGCCAGCGCCAAACTCACGCCCATCCGCGACCCAACCGGCACCGCCGCCGCCATGGCTCAGGTCGCCGAGGTCGCCGAGGTCGCCGAGGTCGCCGGGATCGCCGGGATCGCCGTCGGCGCCGACGTCGCCGCGGGCGCCGGCGGCGGACCTGGAGGAGCGGTCGAGACTCGCCGCGGCGGCGGCATCGCCCGGGCGAGCGACGGCGGACTGGTCGGAGCGGGCGCCGGCAGGCAGGTCGGGATGCGCCGGGCCTGGCGGCGGGGGTGCGGAGGGGGCCGGCGCACCGGTGTCCGCCGGGGCCGCGGCGGTCGATTTTTCCTCCAGGAAACGGTACTCTTCACGCAGGTTGCCGTCAGGCGTGAACATCCGCTTGTCGGTGATCTTGATCTCCTTGCCTTCCTTGCTCACCGGCACCTCCACTCCTCGGGACCAAGCGCACACTGCCTCGGGATTTGCACAAAAATCGTAGCAAGCGCGCGGTGGCGAGGGCAAGCCGAAACGGCGGCGGCCGTCATCGTGTCACGCCGCGCCATTTCCCGCCAGGCTGAAGCCAGGGAGGGTCCAGCCGCCCATGTCCGACGCGACCTTGCAACCCTTGCTCGACCTCGTCGAGCGGCTGCGCGCTCCCGGCGGCTGTCCCTGGGATCGCGAGCAGGGACTGGGAGAGGTGCGCGCCTACCTGCTGGAGGAGGCGCACGAGCTGGCTGCAGCGATCGACGGCGGCGACTGGGGGGAGATCGCCGGCGAGCTCGGCGACCTGCTGTTTCAGGCGGTGTTCATCGGCCGCCTCGCCGCGGAGGCCGGGGCTTTCGACCTGGCGGCGGCCGTCGACGGGGTGCGCCGCAAGATGGTGGCCCGCCATCCGCACGTCTTCGGCGGCGAGGAGCTGGCGGATGCGGCGGCGGTGCGCGCCGCCTGGGAGCGCCGCAAGCTGCAGGAGGAGCCGCGGCGCGCCTCGCTGCTGGCCGGCGTGCCCGCCTCCCTGCCCGCCCTGCTCGGCGCCTACCGCCTGACCCAGAAAGCCGCCGGCGTAGGCTTCGATTGGGCTTCAGCCGCGCCGGTGCTGGAGAAGATCGAAGAGGAGCTCGGGGAGCTGCGCCGCGCCATCGCCGCCGACGCGGCGCCGGCAGTGCGTGAGGAGGTCGGCGACCTGCTGTTCACCGTCGCCAACCTGGCGCGCAAGCTCGAGCTCGATCCGGAGGCCGCGCTGGCCGGCGCCAACCGCAAGTTCCGGCAGCGCTTCGAGCACGTCGAGCGGGGCCTGGCCGCGAGCGGCCGGCAGCTCGGCGAGGCGACGCTCGAGGAGATGGACGCCCTCTGGGAGGAGGCGAAGCGGCAGCTGGCCACCAGCCTTAGAGCAGGCCTCGTGGCGCCAGGCGCGGCGCCGAGGGCTGCGGCTAGCCGGCCACCCGGCTACAGACGCCGGCCGGCCCCGGCCTTCGCCGCGGGCGCGGACGGTGACGCCTGGCGCAGTAGCTGCTCGAGGAACGGTTTGACGTTGGCCGCCACTTTCTGCTGACCCGCGGCGGTGGGATGAATGCCATCGGCCTGGTTGAGGTCGGCGATGCCGCCGACCCCGGCGAGCAGGAAAGGCACCAGCGGCACGTGCAGGTCGCGCGCGACCCGCGGATAGATGGCGGCGAAGGCGCCGGTGTAGTCCGGCCCGTAGTTGGGCGGGATCTGCATGCCGAGCAGCAGCACCCTGGCGCCGGCCTGACGGCTCTGGACCACGATGGCGCGCAGGTTCTGCTCGATCTCGCCCACCGGCTGGCCGCGCAGGCCGTCGTTGCCGCCCAGCCCGACCACCATCACCGCCGGGCGCTGCGCCAGCAGCCAGCGCAGGCGCCGGACGCCCCCGGCGGTGGTGTCGCCCGAGACCCCGGCGTTGATCACCCGCACCGCGAAGCCATCGGCGGCCAGCTCCCGCGCCAGTAGCGACGGATAGGCCTGATCGGCGGGCAGGCCCAGCCCCGCGGTGAGGCTGTCGCCCAGGAACGCCACCAGCGTCTGCCCGGCTGGCATCGGCGGCGGCGCCGCCGCCGATGGCGACACCGGTGGCGCCGCCGCCCGCAGCAGCGCGGGAATAAGCAGCAACAGGGCCGGAGTTGCGCGCGTCATGGCGCGATTGTATGCCGCCCCGCCGACCGCGGCGCCGCCCCCTCGCATCGAGCTGATCCGCCTCACCCGCCGCCTGCCGTCGGGCGACCGCGAGCTGACCATCGTCGACGCGGTCGACCTGGCCGTGGCGGCAGGAGAGTTCGTCGCCATCCTCGGACCGTCCGGCAGCGGCAAGTCGACGCTGCTGGCGCTGATGGCGGGGCTCGACCGGCCGACCGCCGGCGAGGTGCGCATCGACGGCCGGCCGATCTCCGGCCTGTCGGAAGACGCCCTGGCGCTGCTGCGCCGCCACCAGATCGGCTTCGTCTTCCAGAGCTTCCAGCTGCTCGGCAACCTGACGGCACGCGAGAACGTGCTGCTGCCGGCCGAGCTGCGCGCGCTGCCCGATCCGCCGGGGCGCGCCGACGAGCTACTGGCCGCCGTCGGCCTCGCCGACCGCGGCCACCACTACCCGAGCCAGCTCTCGGGTGGCGAGCAGCAGCGCGTCGCCCTGGCCCGCGCCTTCGCGGCGCGGCCTCCCATCCTGCTGGCCGACGAGCCCACCGGCAACCTCGACGGCGCGACCGGCCGCATCGTCCTCGAGCTGATGACCGAGCTGCGCCGGCAAGAGGGCACCACCCTGGTGCTGGTCACCCACGACCCCGCGGTGGCGGCGCTGGCCGACCGCCAGATCCACCTGCGCGACGGGCGCATCGAGCGCACCGAGGCGCCGCAGCCGGCTGACCCGCCCGCACCGGCCACCGCGGTGGGGCGGTGACGCTCTCCCTCTACTTGCGCACGCTGGGGCGGGAGTCGCGCGGCGCGCGGGCACGGCTCGCCTTCTTCGTCGCCTGCCTGTCGGTGGGCGTCTCGGCGGTGGTGGCGGTGGCGGGGTTGTCGTCCAGCCTCGACGACGGCATCCGGGTCGAAGCGCGTCAGCTGCTCGCCGCCGACCTGGCGATCGTCGGCAACCGCCCGCTGCCGGCCGGCTTCGATCCCATCGCCGCCGCCGGCGAGGACACGGCCGGCATCCGCCAGACCCACATCGAGGAAGCGCCGACCGTGGTCGCGGCGCCGCCATCGGCTCCCGGCCGGCCGGGAGCCAGCCAGCTCGTCGAGCTCAAGGCGGTCACCGGCGACTACCCGTTCTACGGCACCCTGGTGCTGCGCCCGGCACGGCCGCTCGCCGCGCTGCTCGCTCCCGACACCGCGGTGGTGGCCTCGGACCTGCTGGCGCGGCTGCACCTGCGGCTGGGCGACGAGCTGCGCATCGGCGGCCTCGCCTTCCGCATCGCCGGCGTGGTGCTGTCGGAACCCGACCGGGTGGGCGTCTCGTTCACCGTCGGGCCGCGCGTCTTCATCTCCGGCGCCGGTCTGGCCCGCACCTCGCTGATGGGCCGCGGCAGCCGCATCTCCCATCGCCTGCTGCTCGAGTTCCCGCCGGGCACGCCCGGCACCCGCATCCAGGCGGCTGCCGAGCGGCTCAAGGACAACATCCCCAATCCCGCCTTCTACCGCGTCGAGACCTACCGCGACGCCCAGCCGGCGCTGCGCGAGAACCTGGCCCGGGTCGAGCGCTTCCTGGGCCTGGTGGCGCTGCTGTCGCTGTTCGTCGGCGGCATCGGCGTCGCCGAGAGCGTGCGGGCCTGGCTCGCCGGACGGCTGGACGCGATCGCGGTGCTCAAGTGCCTGGGGATGCGGCCGCGCGAGATCTTCCTGCTCTACCTCGGCCAAACCGCGCTGCTGGGCCTGGCCGGCAGCCTGGTCGGCATCGCCGCCGGCGTCGCCCTGCAGCAGCTGCTGCCGGGGCTCTTCCCCGACCTCATCCCCGCCGGCCTGGTGCACCCATGGCAGCCGCTGGCGCTGGTGCGCGGCCTCGTCCTGGGCCTCGGCGTCGCCATGCTGTTCAGCCTGGCGCCGCTGTCGGCGGTGCTGCGGGTACCGCCGGTGCGGGTACTGCGCCGCGAGGCCGAGCCGCTGCCGCGCCACCCGCTCGCCTCGCTGGTCACCGGCGTGACGCTGGTGGCCGGCATCCTGGTCCTGGCCGTGGTGCAGTCACGCTCCTGGCTGCTCGGGACGCAGTTCACCGGCGGCGTGGCGCTGGCCAGCGCGGCGCTCGCCGGCGCCGCGCTGCTGATCGTCCGCGCGGTGCGCCGCATGCCGCGCGACTTCGCGCGGCCCTGGCTGCGGCAGGGGCTGGCGGCCCTGGCGCGGCCGGGCGCCGCGACCTTCGGCGCCATGGTCGCCCTGGGCCTCGGCGTGCTGGTGGTGCTCGCGATGTCGCTGGTCGAGCGCCGGCTGGCCGGGGAGTTCGCGCGCCAGCTCCCCACCGACGCTCCCAGCGCCTTCCTGATCGACATCCAGCCGGACCAGTGGCCGGGAGTGCAGGCGCTGCTCGAGCGCGCCGGCGCCACCCACATCGAGTCGGTGCCGGTGGTGACCTCGCGGCTGGCGGCGGTCGACGGCGTCAGCGTCGACGACCTCACCGCCCACCGGCCAAAGGACCGCAACCGCCGCTGGCTGCTGACCCGCGAGCAGCGCCTGACCTACCTGCGCCACCTGCCGGCCGACAACGTCATCGTCGCCGGGGCGCTGTGGAGCGACCCGGCGCGGTCCGAGGTGAGCGTCGAGGAGAGCTTCGCCGAGGACCTCAAGCTGCACCTGGGGTCGGTGCTGCGCTTCGACGTCGAGGGCGTGCCGATCGACCTCACCGTGACCAGCATCCGCAAGGTCAACTGGCGCTCGTTCGGCATCAACTTCTCGCTGGTGGTCGAGCCCGGGGTGCTCGACCAGGCGCCGCAGCAGCGGTTCGCGGCGGTGCGCCTGCCGCCGGGCGGCGAGCAGCGGGTGCAGGACCTGCTTGCGGCGAGCTACCCCAACGTCACGGTGCTGCGCATCCGCGAGCTGCTCGCGAAGGTGGCCAAGGTGCTCAACCGCATCTCGCTCGGCGTGCGCTTCCTCGGCAGCTTCACCGTCCTCGCCGGCATCGCCATCCTGGCCGGCGCGGTCAGCGCCGGCTCGGCGCGCCGCAGCCGCGAGGTGGCGCTGCTCAAGACCCTCGGCATGACCAGGCGCGGGGTGGCACTCCACTTCGCCGTCGAGTACGCCCTGATCGGTCTGGCCGCCGGCGCGATCGGAGCGTGCGGTGCCGCCATCCTGGCCTGGGCGGTGGTCACCCGCGGCTTCAACCTCCCCGGCCGGTTCGAGCCGCTGCCGCTCGCGATCGGCGTCGCGGCCAGCGCCCTGCTCACCGTCGCCGCCGGGTTGGCGGCCAGCGGGCGGGCCCTGCAGCGCCGGCCGATCGAGGTCTTGCGGAGCGAGTAGCTCAGCGGCCGCCCGGCGCCGATCCGGCCGCCGGGGGCGTTGGCGGCCGTTCGAGCAGCGCGCTGACCGCGACGAAGCGGTAGCCGCCGGCCTGGGCGCGCGGCACCTCGGCCGCCAGGGTGGCGAGGGTCGCCGGATGGGGGTGGCCGATGGCGATGGCGTTGCCGCGGCCGCGGGCCAGCTCGAGGAGGCGCTGGAACTGGCTGGCGATCGCCTCCGGCCGAGGGTCGTCGTCGAGGAAGACCTGGCGCTCCGCCGCCGGCACGCCGAGCTCGGTGGCGACGCGGAAGCCGACGCTGCGGGCGCTGGTGCGCGAGTCCAGGAAGTAGAGGCCACGCGGCGCCAGCACGCCCAGGATCGCGGACATGGATGCGGCGTCGGTCGACAGGGCGGAGCCCATGTGGTTGTTGACCCCCACCGCTCCCGGCACCGCCGCGATCGCGGCCAGGGTGGACTCGCGCAGCTGCTCCCGGGACATCCCGGCGCGCAGGGCTCCGGGCCCCGGGTCGCCGCCGCTCGCCGGCTCCATCGGCAAATGGCAGAGGATCTCCTCGTGGCGCTGGCGGAGAGCGGCGGCCACCTCCGGCGTCTGGCTCTCGAAGGGCAGCACCGCGTAGGTGATCGGCACGCCCAGCCGGCGCAGGCGCTCGAGGTCTTCCAGGCTGCGGCCGAGGTCGTCGATCACCAGCGCGATGCGCGGCGGGCCGGACACGGCATCCGGGCCGGCGGCGGCGACGCCGCGGGCGGAGGCCGTGGCGGCGCCGGGCGCGAGGCCGGCGGCGGTCTCGCCGGCAGCGGTCTCGCCGGCGGGTTCGGCGGCCTCGCCGGGCCGGCGCACGCCCCCGGTCACGGACGCGGCCGCGGCGTCCGGGCGCGAGCCGCCGTGACGGCGGAGCCGCGACGCCGAGGCTCCGGGCAGCGCCCGGCCGGCCCGATCATCCGGTGGGCTCTCCGGGTTCTCCCGGTGCGCGGCCGCCACGCTGCTGAGGTCCGCCACCAGCCGGCGCCAGGAGGCGCCGTGCTCGACAAGCCAGCCGCCGCCGGCGCCCACCGCGATTCCGAGCAGGAACAGCAGCGCCCCGCCGCCGGCGCTGCGGCGCGGCGGGGTGCCGTTGCTGGCGGGGCGGGGGCGAGACTGGCGGCGGATGGGCAAAGCGCGGCTAGACAATAGCGTCAGGCCGCCTTCTTCGCCGCCTCCGCAGGTTCCTGCAACAGGTGATGCACGCCGCGGCGCAGGATGAGCTCGCCCATCGGCACGTCCTTTTCGAGGAACGTCCGGTTGCGCTCGCTCACCAGCAGGTCGGGCTTGAGCGACTCGTTGATGGGCTTCTTGTCGGGACCGGTGTAGAAGGCGTCGGTGAAGAACAGCCGGCTGCCCGTGGAGAGGTCGGCGGTCGATTGGTGGCCAGCATAGCCCAGGGTGCGCTCGCCGACCAGCTCCGCGCCGGCCCGCTGCCGCAGCACCGAGGCGAACACTTCCGCCGCGCCGGCGGTGCCGCGGTCCACCAGCACCACCAGGCGGCCCCGCCAGACCGGGGTGTCGCTCGACTCGAAGCCGCGCACCTGCTGCTGGCGCCGCATCATCGAACCGAGCTCGCCGGCGGCGAACGCCTTGGCCACCTCATAGGCCTCCTCCGGCTGCCCCGAGGAGACGCCACGCAGGTCGATCAGCAGCCTGCCGTTGCCGGCCGTGCCGCGCGCTCCCAGGGCGCCGCGCACCTGCGCCGCCGTCTCGGCGGTGAAGCTCGGGATGCGCAGCATTTCGGCGCCTGCGGAGGATGCCGAGGGCGCCGGGCTCGCCGCGGGCGCGGCGGGGCCGTTGGGCTGATCGGCGACCGCGGAGAGGCTCACCGCCGGCGGCGTGAACGGCTTCAGCTCGAAGCTGGCCTGCACCGGCGCACCGAGCCGGATCAGCTCGAGCGCGATCTTGGTCCCGGGCGCGCCCGCCAGCTGCTCCTGCATCTCCCAGATCGGCATGGTGCGGGTCGACGTGCCGTCGAGCTTGGCGACCAGGTCTCCGACCTTGAGCCCCGCGGCATCGGCCGGGCTGCCCTTTTCGACCGCCATCACCAGCGTCGCGCCGCGTTCCTTGAGCAGCGCCAGGCCGCTGAGGCTCTTGCCGGCGGCAAGCGCCTTGACGTACCCGGGAACCGCCGGCCCCGGCACGTAGACCGTGAACGGGTCCATGGCGTCGGTGACGCCTTCGAGGGCGCCGGCCATCAGCGCGTCGGTGTTGGGCTCATCGACGTAGGTGTCGCGGATCAGGCCGAGCACCTCGCTGAAGACCTTGAGGTACTTGAGATAGGAGTCGAAGGTGTCCTCTTCCTTGGGAGCACCGGCGGCGTGGAGGCCGTGCGTCGTCTTCGACGACGCCGTCTTCGGACGCTGATCGGAGCTCTGGCCGCGGCCAGGATCGGCCGCCAGCACCAGTGCCATCAGCATCGGCAGCACCAGCAGGGAAGAGGAGACGAGGAAAAGCAGTCGGCTTCTGTTCATAGCGCGCTCAATGCAACCAGCTCAACGGGTCCTCGGGATGGTTCTCGACGCGGATCTCGAAGTAGAGACGGTCCGCGGCGAGACCCACGGTCTCGGTCAAAGATACCATATCGTCCTTGGCTTTCCGCAGCTCCCCAAGGCCGGCATAGAGCGTGAAAACGCGCCCCGGATGGTGCACCACGACGGTCATCCCGTAGCCTTCGAAGGGCGCCGCGAACAGCACCTTGCCGGGGTAGACCGCCTTCACCTCGCTGCCCGCGACGGTCTCGAGGTCGATGCCGTTGTGCGGGACCTGGGTGTGATAGCGCGGATCGAGGCGCGGCCCGAAGCGCGCCACCACCCGTCCTGCCGCCGGCCAGTCGAGGATGCCGCGGAACTGCTGGATCGGCGCCCCTGCCAGCGCGCCGCCGCTGCGGTCGTAGAGCAGGTCGAGGAAGGCCGCCAGCTTGCGCTCACGATCGGCCAGCTCGACGGCGCGGCTGGCCAGGGCGCTGCGCTCGCGCTCGACGCGGGCGAGCAGAGTTGCCTTGCGCTGGCGGGCCGCCACCAGCTCGTGGCGGCGCGTCTGCTCCCAGCCGAGCCAGCGGTCGCGGTCCAGGCGCTCGGCCGCCAGCTGGTCGCGGCGGCGCGACAGACCGTCCTTCGCCTGCTGGTAGCTGTCGACGGCCTGGCGATCGCGCCGCACCAGGTAGCGCATCAGGCGGATCGACGGCAGCAGGCTGGAGTCCGGCTTGAGCAGGAAGAACAGCCGCAGATAGCCCTGGCGTCCGAGGCGGTAGAGGCCCGTCAGCTGGCGCTGGAACTCGCGGCGGCGCTCGGCGAGAGCCTGCTCGAGAGCGCTCACCTGCCGCTCCCCCGCCGCCTCGCGCTCGGCCGCCTGGTCGCGCGCCGTTACCGCTTCGGCGAGGCGCTTCTCCTCGAGCTGCAGCGCGAGGTCGGCTGCCGCCAGCTCGCCGGCGGCGCCGCTCTGCTGCCGCCGCGCCGCTTCCAGCCTCACCTCGAGCTCGGCGATCTCGCCGCGCAGGGTCGCCAGCTCGGCTTCGCGGGCGCGGGCCTCCGGGGACGACACCGGCGGCGCCGCGGCCGGCACCGGCGGGCTGGACGCCACACCCGGCGCCGGCGGGATGGACGCCGCGCCCGGCGCCGGCAAGGCCCGCAGGGCTGGCGGTGCCATCGCCGCCGTGGCAGCAGCCGCCGGCGGGAGCAGGAGCAGCGGGAGCAGCAGCGGCGCCGGCAGCGCCCGCAGCAGCTGCCGCATGCGCCACCGGCGCGCCGCGACGCCGAGCATCAGAGGTAGCCCAGCGAGCGCAGGTCCTGCAGGTACTCGGCCCCCTCCGCCGCCGGCGCGGCGGGGAAGCGGGGCAGCGGCGGGCGGCCGTAGCTGGCCACGGTGGCCGGCGGCTCCGGCCAGCGGCACTGCGCCGGCGGCGGCGGCAGCTCGGCGCTCTGCGGCAGTCCGAGCGTGCGCAGCAGGCCGGCGGTGAGGGCTTCCGGAGTGGTGTCGGCGGTGGTCGCGGCGGTCGCGGCGGTCGCCGGGAGGCAGCCGCCGGGCCGCCACAGCAGCAGCCGGCCGCCGCCGCGCCGCCGCCGGCCGGGATCGAGCACCACCGCCACGCTCCCCCATCCCGGCCGCGCCAGGGCCTGAGCCAGCAGGCGGTCGGCGGCGGTCAGCTCGGCGCGCACCAGGTCGGCGAACGCCACGTCGCCGCCGTGCCAGCCGGCGGCCGCGATGTCGAGACCCGGCAGGTACAGTGCCGCGGCGCGGGGCGGCGGGTCCCGCAGCAGCCGGCCGGCGAACACCCGGCGGTAGAACTCGTCCGGCCGCACCGCCCGCTCATCCACCGCCGCGGCCTCGGCCGGCGGCAGCGCGGCCGCCAGCAGCCGGCCGGCGGCGCCCGCGGGCGCCACTGCCGCCGCCAACGCCTCCCGGCGCAACTCCGGCGCCGCCGCGGGCGACGAGACGGCGCCCGCGGCGCCCTCCCGCAGCAGCTGGTAGGCGTCATGGGCCAGCACCTGGCCGGGCAGCGGCGGCGCCGGGAACGTCGCCCACCAGTTCACCGCCAGCACCGGCGCGCCGCCGCGCGAGGCGAGCTCCCAGAAGGTGAAGGCGCTGCGCCGGTTGGCCAGCACCGGGCGGTAATCGGCCAGCCCCAGCGGCACCTCGACCCGGCTCAGGTAGACGCGCAGGAAACCGCTGCGGGCGAGCGGCGTGCGCACCCCGAGAGGCAGGAAGCTGTCGAGCGACGCGACGCCGTGCGCGGGCGCCGCCAGCCCGGTGGCGACGCTGGTCCAGAAGGCCGCCGGCGGCTCCTCCGGGCGGCGATAGCGCAGCAGCCGGCCCCCACGGCGCGCCAGCTCCGCCATCGCCGGCAGGTCGCCGTGGCGCAGCAGGTACTCGGCCTCCTCGGGCAGCACGCCGTCGAGGCCCAGGACCAGCGCTCGCTCCCCCGGCGCCATCGGCAGCAGCGGCGGCGGCGGCGGCTCGACGTCGCGCGCCGCCAGCACCACCGGCACCGCCAGCAGCAGCACCCCGGCCAGCACCGCGCCGCTCACCCAGCGGCGCCAGCGCCAGGCCAGCAGGCCGGCCGCCGGCGCGCGCTCGGTGAAGCGGATGGCCAGTGCCAGCAGGCCCTGATAGACCAGGCGCACCAGGGCGTAGGCGGCGGCCGCCGCGCCCAGGCCAAGCGCCAGACGCTGCGCCGTGCCGCTCCCCGCCGGGATCTCCTGCGCCTCCCAGAGCGCCAGCAGGAGCACCGCCAGGCCCGCCACCAGCGCCGTCGCCAGCGCCAGCGCCTCGATGCGCCGCACCGGATAGAAGCGCAGCACCAGCAGCACCGCCGAGGCCAGCGCCAGGAACGCCGCGGCGGCAGCCGCCGCCGCCGGCGGGAAGAGGTGCAGGAACAGCACCGGCAGGTCGAGCGGCGACGACGCGACGCTGCCGTTGGCCACCACCAGCGCCACCGCCAGCGCCGCCGCCAGCACGCCGCCGGTCAGCAGGCCCACCTTGGCGGCCAGCACCGTCATGGTGCGCAACGGCTGGCGCGGCCGCAGCGCGTCCTGCAGCAGGAAGCGCTCCAACCCGTGATCCAGGTAGCCGAGCCGCCGCAGCTCCAGCCGCGCCCGCTCCAGCTCCGCCTCGCCGGCGGCGTGGGTGCTGCTCATCACCGGCTAGTGTAGCCGGACTCCGATACACTCCGGGCAGCGGATCTCGGCCGGCGCCGCTGCCGTTCCGAGGCGTTGGTCCGGAGGTGACATGGAAGCAGGCAGGCTGCGCGCATGGTGGTTCCATCGCCAGGGCCTCGACGGCGAGCTGCATGGCGAGCCGCCGGCCAGGGTGCTCGAACGCACCGGTTGGGCGCGCTCGGTGGGCGGCTCCGGGCCGTACCTCGGCCTGCACGCCCGCTGCGGCGCCGGGCGCGAGGCGGTGGACCGCGCGGTCGCGGCGCTCGAGATCCACGAGCTGCCCAGCGCCCGCGGCTGCACCTACGTAGTGCCGGCGGCGGACTTCGCGCTGGCGCTGCGGCTGAGCCAGGACTTCGGTCCGGAAGCGGACATGCGCGTGGCGCGCAAGCTGGGAGTGACCGACGCCGAGGTCGACCGCCTGTGCGCGGCGGTCCTCGACGCCCTGCGGCAGGAGCCGCTCTCGCCCGACGAGCTCCGGGTCGCCACCGGCGGCGCCGCGCGCAGCCTCGGCGACGCGGGCAAGAAGAAGGGCATCGCCACCACCCTGCCGCTGGCGCTCGGCCGGCTGCAGACCGCGGGCGAGATCCGGCGGGTGCCGATCAACGGCCGCCTCGACCAGCAACGGTATCGCTACGCCCTCTGGCGGCCGAACCCCCTGGACGGCTTCCGGCTGTCGGCCGCGGAGTGCCAGGTCGAGCTGGCGCGCCGGTTCTACCAGTGGATCGGGCCGGCGAGCCTCGCCGAGCTCGCGGCCTTCGCGGCGCTCGGCGTCAAGGCGGCGCGGGCCGCGATCGAACCGCTGCAGCTCGATTCGCTGCCGGGCGACGACGCGCAGCGCCTGGTGCTGCCGGAGCACCTCGAGGAGCTCGAGGCCTTTGCGGCGCCCGCGAAACCGCGCCTTGCCCTGGTCGCGAACCTCGACGGCGTCGTGCTGCTGCGCCGCGACGTCAAGAGCCTGCTGGCGCCGGCGGACTGGACCCGCCAGGCCGCCGGCGACCAGGGTCCGGTGGAGGTGGGCGCCATCGCCGACCTGCCCAACCACGCCATCCTCGACCGCGGCCGTCTGATCGGGCTCTGGGAGCACGACCCGGAGGCGGCAGAGATCGCCTGGACCTGCTTCCACCAGGCCGACGCCGAAAACCCCGCGCTCCGCGCCGCGCTGGCCGCCACCGCGGAGTACATCCGCGGCGACCTCGGCGACATGCGCGCCTTCAGCCTCGACAGCCCCAAGAGCCGCCGTCCGCGCCTGGCGCGGCTGCGCGCCGCCCAGGCCGAGTAATTGTCGTCGCCTGCCAACGACCTCAAAGCGCGCCACCGGACCACTCGAGGCCTGCCGGCCTCACCCCGTGCGGGCCTTGATCTGCTGCGCGGTGTGATGGGCGAGCGCCATGACGGTCACCATCGGGTTGACGCCGGAGGAAGCCGGAAAGGCGCTGGCGTCGGCCACGAACAGGCCGCGGACGCCGAAGACCTCGCCGCCGGCGTCGCAGACCGCGGTACGCGGGTCGCGGCCCATCCGGCAGGTCCCCATCTGGTGGGCGCTGAACAGGGTGGACCAGTTGCGCTCGCTGCGGCTGCGCGCGACGCCGGCGAAGTAGTCGTCGACCGCCGCCGCCGCCGCGGTGTCGCGCAGGCCGAGCCGCCGGTGGTTCAGGGCCAGCAGCTGCCGGGCGCCGGCGGCCAGCAGCACCCGCGAGGCCGCGGTGATGCCCTGGCGCAGCAGCGCGCGCTCCGCGGCGCCCGGGCGGTAGTCGACCACCGGCGCGCCCTCGCGGTCCACCCGCACGCGGCCGGCGGCACGGTCGCGCACCAGCACGATCAGGGTGCACTTGCGCGCGCTGGCCTGCATCTCGCGCCGGTGGTCCCGGGCGCCGCACCAGGGCGTCGACATCGCCAGCAGGCCGGGGTGCGTCGGCGCCGTCTCCAGGCGGAAGCCGTAGCCGCCCCCGCCGCCCCCGTCCCCGCTGCCGCCGCGTCCCCCGCCGCCGGCGGCGTCCGCCAGCTCGTCACAGAGGATGGTCTGCGGCGGTCCGTGCCACGGCAGGATCGGGCCGTCGAAGGTGCCGGCGACGCCGCTCGCCGGGTGCAGATGGAGATGGCGGCCGAGGGCCGGCAGCGCCAGGCCCGAGCGCAGCAGCAGCGCCGGCGAATGCAGGCTGCCGGCCGCCACCACCACCGTCGGGGCGCGGACCGCGACCGCCACCTCCTCGCCGCCAGGCGTGGCAACGACCGCCTCGACGCCCCGCACCCGGCCGCCGCTCCACAGCACCCGCCGCGCGCTGCAGCCGGTGACGACGCGGGCGTCGCCCTGCTGCTGGGCGTCGTGCAGGAAGGTGGTGGCGGCGGTCTGCTTGCCGCCGTGGCGGCAGCCGAAGATGCAGTAGCCGCACTGTTGCGGGTCGCAACCCCGCGCATTGCGGGCCACCTGCCGCCAGCGCCAGCCGAGCGCCTGGCAGCCGTCGCGCAGCACCGCGTTGTTGGCGTTGACCTCGCCGTCGCTCGCCGGCGCGCCAGCGCCGAGGCGCGCCAGCACCGCCGCCAGCGAGCGGCCGAAGCTCTCCTCGGCGAAGCAGGCGCAGCCCGAGCGCTCGGCCCATTCGTCGCGCACCGCGTCGGGCAGCGCGACCGAGGTCTGCCAGTTGACGGTGGTGCCGCCCCCCAGGGTGGCGCCCGCCAGGATGGCGATCCCGAGATCGCGGGTCGCGGCCACGCCGCGGTCCAGCAACAGCGCCCGCATGCCGCGCAGCTCGGTCTGATCGAAGTCGGGTGCCTGGCTGCCGCCGCCGGCCTCCAGCACCACCACCCGGCGTCCGGCGGCAGCCAGCTCCGCCGCCGCCACGCAGCCGCCGGCGCCCGACCCGATGACGCAAACGTCGGCATCGAGCGTCGCCGTCGCCGTCGCCCCCGTCGCCAACACCGCGGTGCGCGCGATCGGGGTCAGCCTTACCAGGGGTCCGCCGGCCGCCGGCGGCGGGTTGGCCGACCGCACGTAGCCGAGCGCCGGCCAGGTCGGGTTCTCACCGCCGTCCGGACAGACGCTGTAGAACAGCAGCGTGGCCAGGCGCTTGAGCACCTGGAAGCCGGTGCGCAGCGGCTCGAGGCGGCTGGTCGCCATCGCCAGCAACGCCCGCTCGCGCCGGGCCGGCGGCAGCTCCGCGAACGGCACCGCCCGGCCGGCGAGCAGCAGCACGAACGCCGGCTGCGCCAGCAGCCGCAGCAGCTTGCCGAAGTCGGCCCGCTGCGCCGCGCCCAGGCCGCCGACCACCCCTTCGACCTCGGCCGCGATGCCGAGCGCCGCCGCGCCGAGCCCGAACAGCCGCGGATCGTCGCCGGGCTCGGCATGGAGCTCCGGCAGCAGCGCCTCGCAGACGGCCGCCAGCGTCACCCGCTCCGCCGGCGACAGCGGGAGATTGGGATCGCTGGTCATCGAGCCTCCTGTCGTCCCGGGTCAGCGCGTCCGGTGCTGGACGAAATGGGCGAGGGCGCGGAGCGGATCGCCCTTGCGGCCGAGGGGGGCGAGAGAATCGACCGCGAAGCCGAGCAGCTCGGCGGCAAGGGAGCGCGCGCCGGCGACCCCCAGGAGCTTGACGAAAGTGACTTTCGCCACGTCCTGGCGGACGTCCTTGCCGGTGGCGTCCGCGGTGCCGAGGACGTCCAGGAGGTCGTCGGCGATCTGGAAGGCGAGGCCCAGGTTCTTGGCGTAGCGGGCGATCAGCTCGAAGATCGCGCCGCCGCGCGTCGGCGGCCATCGCCCCCAGCTCGCCGGCGGCCATGAACAGGGCTCCGGTCTTGTGGCTGTGGATGTACTCGAGCGGCTCGAGGTCCAGCTCGCCGGGGCCGGTCAGCAGGTCCAGCGCCTGGCCGCCGATCAGCCCCTCGCTGCCGATGGCGGCAGCCAGGTGATGGACCATGTCCTCGCTGGTGTAGCGCTTGGGCGACAGGCGATGCGCGCTTTCCGCCACCAGCGCATAGGCGCGGTTGAGCAGCGCCAGGGCGGCGAGCAGCGCGACGCTCTCGCCGAAGGCGAGGTGAACGGTGGGACGGCCGCGGCGCAGGGCGGCGTCGTCCATCGACGGCAGGTCGTCGAGCACCAGCGAGCAGGCGTGGACCATCTCGACCGCGCAGGCAAGGTCGAGGACGCTCTCGGGCCGGGCGCCGAAGAGCTCGGCCACCGCCAGGGTGAGCACCGGGCGCACGCGCTTGCCGGCGCCGGTCAGGGCGTAGTGCATGGCGCGATGGACCGGCTCCGGCCGCTGGCCGGCGGGCGGCAGCAGCTCGGGCAGGCGCCGATCCACCCGCGCGGCCAGCGCCGCCAGGCCGCCGGCCAGCGAGCCGGGCTCCGCTGCGGGCACCGGGGCCGCTTCAGAAGGAACGAATGGCCTCGTCCTCGCTGTCGAAGACGTCGAAGACGGTGATCAGCTGGGTGATCTGCAGGATGTCGTTCACCTTGGCGGGAAGGTTTGCCAGCTTGAGCTTGGCGCCGCGGTTGGTGGCGGTGGTGAAGGCGCTCACCAGCTCGCCGACTCCCGAGGAGTCGATGGTGGTGACGTCGCGGAGGTTGATCACGACCTTGGTGGCGCCGCCGTTGATCGCTTCCTGCACCGCGTTGCGCAGCGCCACGTCTCCCACCCCGATGGTGATCTTGCCCTTGAGGTCCAGAATCGTGACGCCGTCCCTCTGCCGCACGTTCACTTTCATCGCATGCCTCTCCTATTCAGGCCTGGCGTTCGCGTTCGGGCTGTCCGGCCGGGTCGCCGCGCCGCGGGACGCCAGCCGCTTGCGCAGCGTCACCACGGTGCCGCCGCCCGGCCGCACTCGGTATTGGATGTCATCCATGAAGCTCTTCATGTAAAAGATCCCGCGACCATTGGGTTTGAGCAGATTCTCCGGCGCCAGGGGATCCTCGAGGTCGGCCGGATCGAAGCCCGTGCCCTCGTCCTGCACCCGGATGACCAGCCACTCGCCGTCCTGGCCCTCCCGGGTGAGGTCCACGTGGACCTGCTTGGCCGGGTCCTGGTGGTTGCCGTGCTTGATGGCGTTGGCCACCGCCTCGCGGACCGCGACGTCGATCCAGTGCCGGTTGTCGTCGTCCAGCCCGAGCTGGTCAAGAGAGTCCTTGAGCACAAGCTGCACCAGCTCGATGTTTTCGAAGCGGCTTCCGATGGCGAGATGGAAGCTCTGTTCGTCCGACATGGCCGGGGGGCGCCTCCGCCGCAGTCTACCAGATCCGGCCCAGGGCGCCGGCCCAGGCGATCCGAGCGGCGGCGAACACCGCCATGGCCGGTTTTCCCCCGTGGCCGGGCGCCGGGCCGAGATAGCGCATCGCCATCGGGATGATCACCAGCAGCTGGACGCCGTCGAAGAGCGCGTGCGCGGCGATCGCCGGCCAGATCGTCTGCCGCCAGCGCACCAGGAAGGCGTAGATCAGCGACAGCATCGCGATTCCCAGCAGCATGAACGGCTGGCCGTAGGACAGGTGCGCCAGCACGAAGCAACCAGTCGACAGCGCGATGCCGGCGCGCGGCTGCAGGAAGCCGCGGAAGAAGATCTCCTCGACGAAGCCCGCCGACAGGCTCACCAGCAGCCGCACCAGCACCGGCAGCGCCGCGATCCAGGGCACGATGGCCGAAGGCTTGGGCAGCGCCTGCTCGCCGCCGATCGCATAGATGGCGATGGCGGCGGCGAACAGCGCCAGCAACACCGCTCCCCAGGCGCACGCGCCCAGCGCCAGGCCGATGAGCACTTCGCGCGGGACGTCGGGCGCCACCAGACCGAGCTGGGCGGCCAGCTGGTGGAAGAACGCTGGCGGCCGGCGGGCGCCGGCGAAGCCGAGCAGGAACCAACCCAGCACCGCGGCGGCCATCATGCCGTGCAGCAGGAAGAGCCGCGGGGTGCTGATCGAGGACAGGTCGAGCTTCTCCTCGAGGCCGAGCTCGCCGATCGGCGCGAAGATCGCGGACCAGAGGATCAGGAAGACCAGCGCCCCGCCGGCGGCGCGGCGCCAGGGCCGGTCGAAGCCTGGCGGCAGCAGCCCCTTGCGCCGGCACAGCCGGTCGAAGGCCCAGGCTGCGGCCAGGGCGAGGACCGCCGGCCCGAGGAGGCGCAGGAGCAGCGACAGCGGAGCCAGCGGCGGCGGCGCCAGGGCCACGGCGCGGCTCAGGGCTTCTGCCGGCTGCGGAAGCTGCGCAGCACCAGCATCGCCTGGTTGAGGCGCTGGATGCGCCGGTTGCGCTGCTGGATCGCCGGGATGTCCTCGAGGGCGGGCTGATCGCCGCGCAGCTCGCGCAGGTGGCGGTCCATCTCGAACACCAGCTTGTCGAGGTCGCCGGGCGTCAGGGTGCGGAAGGTCCGCTCGGTGACCAGCGTGTAGCCCTCCGCGATGTCGCGGCTCATCGCGTAGGCGCTGCCGCCGGGGAAGGCCATGGCCCCGGATGATATACCCCGCCGCGCCCCGGCGCCCCGCACCCCGCGCCCTCCACCCCGCACCCCGCACCCCGCAACCCCGGAACCCCGGAACCCCGGAACCCCGGAACCCCGGAAAGGTACCGCGTGGTATCATCGCGCAGTCGCGCGAGTCGTCCACGTCAAGCACGGATCTCCGGCGGTGCCGCCGGGCCGTTGGCCTTGCACCCGCCGCAGCACCCGATCGCAGGAGGTTCCGTGAGCCGTTTCCCAGGCGTCGATCTCTTGGAGGTGGATGCGCTCCTCGGCGACGAGGAGCGGCTGGTGCGCGACACCGTCCGCGCCTTCGTCGACGACAAGGTCAAGCCGATCATCGAGGAGTGCCACCGCGCGGGGCGCACCCCGCTCGAGCTGGTGCCCGAGATGGGCTCCCTCAACCTCTTCGGCGCCAATCTCACCGACTACGGCCTGCCGGGCCTGGGCGGCGTCGCCTACGGCCTGATCATGCAGGAGCTCGAACGCGGCGACTCCGGCCTGCGCAGCTTCGCTTCGGTGCAGAGCAGCCTGGTGATGTACCCGATCCACGCCTTCGGCTCGCAGCAGCAGAAGGACCGCTGGCTGCCGCGGCTCGCGACCGGCGAGGCGATCGGCTGCTTCGGCCTGACCGAGCCCGACTTCGGTTCCAACCCCGGCGGCATGCGCACCACCGCCCGCCGGGTCGGCGACGATTGGGTGCTCGACGGCAGCAAGCAGTGGATCACCAACGGCACCCTCGCCGACGTCGCGGTGGTGTGGGCCCGCACCGACCAGGGCATCCGGGGGTTCCTGGTGGCGAAGGGCACGCCCGGCTTCACCGCCGCCGATCAGCACGGCAAGTTCTCGCTGCGCGCCTCCACCACCTCCGAGCTCGGCTTCCACGACTGCCGCGTTCCCGGCGACGCCATCCTGCCGGGCACGACCGGCCTCAAGAACGCCCTGATGTGCCTCAACCAGGCGCGCTACGGCATCGCCTGGGGCGGGATCGGCGCGGCCATGGAGTGCTACCACACCGCCCTCGAGTATTCCCGGCAGCGCATCCAGTGGAACGGCCAGCCGATCGCCTGCCACCAGCTGGTGCAGGAGAAGCTGGTGTGGATGGTGAGCGAGATCACCAAGGGCCAGCTGCTCTGCCTGCAGCTCGGCCGCCTCAAGGACGCCGGGCGCCTCAAGCCGCACCACGTCTCGCTCGGCAAGCGCAACAACGTCTGGGTGGCGCGCGAGTGCGCGAAGCTGGCGCGCGAGATCCTCGGCGCCAACGGCATCGTCGACGACTACCCGGTGATCCGCCACATGCTCAACCTCGAGTCGGTCTACACCTACGAGGGGACCCACGACATCCACGGGCTCATCCTTGGCGAGGCGATCACCGGCATCCCGGCCTACAACGCCCCGCAGCCGACGGCCCCCGCCGCGGGCCGGGGAGCGCACTGACATGGTTCTCGACCAGCTGCTCGAGCAGGACTTCATCCGCGTCACCGAGCAGGCGGCGATCGCCGCCGCGAAGACGATGGGTTACGGCAACCGCCGCCACTCCGACCAGGTGGCGGTGGAGGCGATGCGCCGCGAGATGGACTCGCTGCCGATGGCCGGCCGGGTGGTCATCGGCGAGGGCGAGCGCGACAAGGCGCCGATGCTCTTCGTCGGCGAGGAGCTGGGGGCCGGACGCAGCGCCGCAGCGGGCGGCGCCGCCACCCCCGCGGGCGGCGCCGGCGCGGCCGGGCGCTGGTACCCGGAGGTGGACATCGCGGTCGATCCCCTGGAGGGGACCAACCTCTGCGCCCTGGGGGCGCCCGACTCGATCGCCGTGCTCGCCGCCGCCGAGCGCGGCGGGTTGCTGCACGCCCCCGACGTCTACATGGACAAGATCGTGGTCGGACCGACGGCCAGCGGCCGCGTCGACCTCGACGCCCCGGTCGCCGACAACCTGCGCAACATCGCGGCGGCATTCAATCGCCGGATCTCGGACCTGACCATCGTGGTGCTCGACCGCGACCGCCACCAGCAGCTGATCGCCGACATCCGCACCGCCGGCGCCCGCATCCGCCTGATCCCCGACGGCGATCTGTCGGCGGGCATCTCGGCGGCGGTGCGCGGCACCGGGGTGCACGCGGTGCTGGGCATCGGCGGCGCCCCGGAGGGGGTGATCACCGCCGCCGCCATGCGCTGCCTGGGTGGTGAGATCCAGGCCCGGCTGAAGGCGGTCAACCCGGAGCAGCAGGAGCGCTTGCGCGAGCTCGGCATCTCGGACGTGAACCGCATCTATCGCACCGAGGACCTGGCGCCGGGCCAGGAGATCCTGTTCAGCTCGACCGGCGTGACCAACGGCGAGCTGCTCAAGGGGGTGCGGTTCTTCGGCGGCGGCAGCCGCACCTCGACGCTGTTCATGTCGCTGTCGCGGCGGATCATCCGTTTCGTCGACACCATCCACCGCGATCAGGTGGCGACGCCGGTCGGCTTCCTGTAGTTCCGGCGGCCGCGGACCCGGCGGTCTATAATCGGCGCCGGCAGATCATGGGAATCGTTGGCAACCTCCGCACGATGCAGCTCGAGGAGCTGCTGCAGTGGCTGTCGCAGAGCAAGAAGAGCGGCACGCTGGAGATCAACAGCGGCAAGGTCGAAAAGCGGATCTTCTTCAAGGATGGGCGCATCCTCTCCTCCTCGTCCTCCAAGCCCGAGGAGTACCTGGGCCACTTCCTGGTCAGCCACGGCCTGATCAGCGAGATGGAGCTGTCCAAGGCGATCGAGCTGCAGGAGAAGACGCGCACGCTGTTGGGCAAGATCCTGGTCACCACCGGGGCGCTGCGCGAGAACGACCTGCACCGGATGCTGCGGTTCAAGGCCGAAGAGAGCATCTACGACCTCTTCGCCTGGACCGAGGCGGACTTCCGCTTTCTCGACGACGTGCTGCCCGAGAGCGCGATGGTGCCGATGAGCCTGGACGTCACGGCGATCGTCATGGAGGGGGTGCAGCGGGTCGACGAGTGGCGGCGCATCCGCCAGTTGATCCCCACTCAGGAAGCGATCCCGGTGATCGTGGGCGAGCTCGACTTCGACCACGCGCGGCCGGGCGAGCGGCGCATCCTCGAGCTGATCAACGACGACCGCACGGTGGAGGAGATCCGGCTGCAGACGCACTCGTCGGAGTTCCACGTCTGCCGGGTGCTGTGGGAGCAGCATCGGCTGGGCACGGTGAAGGTGATCAAGCCGCGCTGGAGCCTGCCGCCGCCCGACAACGGCAGCGGCGTCGCGGCCCAACCCGGCAGCACCACCACGGCCATCGCGGCGGCGCTCTCGGCCGCGGCGCTGCTGGAGGCGGCGCGGGTCTACCTCGATCAGGGCAGCTTCGAGATCGCCCTGCGCCACCTGCGCGCGGCCCGCAGCCTGGAGCCGGACAACCGCGAGGTGCTGGAAGCCCTCAACCAGGGCGAGAAGCAGATCCGCGAGCAGATCGAGCGCGACGGGGTGAAGCTCACCTCGATCCCGCAGCTGGCGACGAGCATGGAGCAGCTGACCTCGGCCAAGATCTCGCCCCATGAAGGTTTCATGCTGACCCGCATCAACGGTACCTACGACATCCACTCGATCGTCAAGATCACGCCGATGCCGCAGCTCGACGCCCTGATGGTCTTCTGGAAGCTGGCCAAGGCCGGCCACATCCGGATCACCGGCAAGATCACACGCTGAAGCCAGGGGGCGCTCACCTTGGGGCGGCGGGGCGCGGCCGCGAGACGTGAGGATTGCCGGCGACGGCGAAGCGCAACGGCCAGGCCGCGGCCTCGCCGGCGTAGGCGACGCCGATGCGTGGCCCGGCGGCCACCTGGCCCGGCGCCACCGGCTCGCCGGCTGTCAGGCGCAACGGCCCCCGGTCGAGCCGCAGGCCGTCGAAGGCGCGGTCGACGCCGAGGGCCTGGCAGAGCTTGCCGGGACCGCCGGCGACGTCGCCCGGGCGCGGCGTCGCCGGCAGGCCGCGGTTACGCCGCATCCGTTCTTCCCCGGCCACCGGCTCGCCGGCGCGCAGCAGCACGGCACCACCGGCGTCCGCCTCGCCGGTGACCGCGTTGAGGCACCAGTGCATGCCGTAGATGAAGTATACGTAGGCGTGTCCGCCTGCCAGGTAGAGGCTGGCGTTGCGCGCCGTGCGCCGCCCGCCCCAGGCATGGCTGGCGCGGTCGGGCGCTCCGAGATAGGCCTCGACCTCCACCACCCGCAGGATCAGCGGCTGGTGATCTGCGGCATCCGCGCCCAGGCCGGCATCGGAACCACTACGCCCCGTTGGCGATGGGCTGGCGCCGCCAGAGACACCGGCGGCCTGACGCACCAGGTAGCGGCCCAGCAGCTCGGGGGCGACCACCTCGGCGGGGCGGCGGTAGAACGACAGCGGCAGCGGTGATAGCGGCCCCGCAGCGGACCGCCGGGGCGACGTGGCGCGGATTTCCACGGCGCGCCAGGATACCATCGGCGTTATGGATGCCAAGGGCGCGCCCTCGCGGCCTGATCCAAGGAGCACATTGCCGATGACTCTTGCTCGCTCGCTGATCCTGCCCGCGCTGTTCACGGCGCTGCCGGAGCCATTCGCCGCCGCCTTCGATCCGGAGGCTCCCTGGGCGCTGCTCGGCGAGCCGCTCGACGCGGTGCTGGCACGACTGCCGTCGGCCGCCATCGCGGTGCGGCTGCTGCCCGAGGTCCACCTGGCGGGCGACCGCATCGCCATCGGCCGCGGCGCCCGCATCCATCCCGGCGTGGTGCTCGAGGGGCCGCTGTGGATCGGCGACGACGTCGAGATCCGTCCCGGCGCCTACGTGCGCGGCGGCGCCTGGATCGGCGACGGCTGCGTGGTCGGCGCCAGCACCGAGATCAAGCGCGCCATCCTGCTGCCCGGGGCCAAGGCGCCGCACCTGAACTACGTGGGAGATTCGATCCTCGGCGCCGGCGTCAACCTGGGAGCCGGCACCATCCTCTCCAACTTCCGCCACGACGGCCGCGAGGTACGAATCGCCGGGGGCGCCGTCCGCGGCGCAGACGGCACGGGCGAAATGGGGGGCGCTGGCGAGGGCACCATCCCCACCGGCCGGCGCAAGCTGGGAGCGGTGCTCGGCGACGGCGTGCTGACCGGCTGCAACTGTGTCCTGCATCCCGGCGTGGTGGTGGGCCGGGAGACCCACCTCTACCCCGGCGTGCAACTGCGCTGCGGCATCTACCCCGAGCGCAGCCTGGTCAAGCTGCGCCAGGACCTCGCGGTGACGCCGCGCGAGGAGCGCTAGCGACGCCCCCGCGGACTGCTCGTTCCGCGGGGGCGCCCGCTGCCGCCGGTCAGGGTTCGCTGCGATACCGGATGATGAAGTTGAGGCCGAGGTTCAGCGGCCGTGTCTCGCTGCCTCCCTCATCCCGGGTGGTCTTATCGTCCGAGTTGTACTTCGCGACGTGGTAGCGGTCCGCCTCGTCCACCGCCCAGTGGAGGCCCTCCGGATAGTGGGGCACCTTGTGCGAGTGCTTCTTGAACGCATCGTCCTGGAGGGACCCCACCCTGTCCCCCGAGTTTCCGCCCACGGCGGGCACGGTGCGGTCGGCCGCATCCGGGTCGCGCTTCGTACCGGCGTCCACACCGCGCACGAACCTTCCCCTGAGGTCCGGCAGCCTGAACTTGGCCTCCTCGCCGCCATGGCTGTTGCCGATGGCCCGGTGCAGCTCCTCGTAGTGCGCGATGTGCAACAGGGAGCCGTCGCAAGGCAGCCACCCTTGCTCGGCAAGCCGACCGACGGCGGCGGCATCGAGGGCGCCGGCGTACATGGCGACAGTGCCGACCGGCACTCCGGCGGGGACGTTTGCTTCGAGTTGGGGATTCGTGCTCATGGCGGTCTCTCTCCAAAGATTTGCTCGGTTTGCCTTCCGGGTTCGCCCCCCGAGAGCCCGACGCCGTCAGGTAGCAGCCCGTTACCGATTGAGTGATGACAACTGGAAGAAAATTGCAGCCGCCGCTCGGCAACTGGAACTGCGCGCGGTTCCCTTGGGCTCAGCCTGGTGCCACGACCTGGAACGAGATCTCACTCCCCTGGGCCGGAGTGCCGGCTCCCCGTATCACCAGGCGGTAGTCGCCGGCGGCAAGCAGGCTGGAATGGAGGCTCACCACCAGCGTGTCGCTGGCGGTCGGACGCAGCCCCTCGCCGCTCCAGACGGTGCGGCCGCGCTGGTCGATCAGAGTCGCGCGATAGGTGCCGCTGCCGGGGGCGGGCAGCTCGATCGCGAGCACGATCCAGACTGGTCGCGCACCCAGGAGGAGGCGGTTTGTCTGCTCGGCGCCGCGCACCAGGCCGAGGGTGAGGATGGTCGTATTGATCTGGGGGCGGGTGAGGTCGGCGAGGCGGCCGCGCAGCTCGCCTTGCTGCCGCTGCTCGGCGCGCAGCATCTCGTCGCGCTGACGCAGCTGGGCGGTGAGGCGGTTGCGCTCGGCCGCCCAGGCTGGCGGCGCGCCGGCGCCAGTGGTCGCCGGGGCCGCCGCGGGCAGGGAGGCTTGTCGCGCCGGCCCGGGGCGCGGCGCGCTGGTCGCGTGCGCCTCGGCGAGCTGGTGGCGCAGCCGCACTTCCTCGACGAGGAGAGCGGCGGGCAGAGCGGCGGCGAGCAGCAGGGCGGCGGCGAAGCCCATCCTTGCCGTGCGCCCGCGGCGGGCAAGCCAGGCCAGCAGTCCGAGCCGAGCGACGCGGCGGCGGTCCTCGGCGGCCATGGACTGCAGGGAGCCGCGCAGCTCCTCTGCCCAGGTTACCCGCTCGCGGCAGCCGGGACAGGCGAGGAGATGTTCCTCGAAACGCACCGCCTCGGCGGGCGGCAGGCGGCCGAGCACGTAGGACTCGGCGACGCTGTGCTCCTCGATCCAGTCGTGATCCATAACGCTCTCTAACCCTTGCCTCGTCCGCCAAAGGCTGCCTCGAACAGCGCCTGGCAGCGGCGGCGGGCACGGAAGAGCACCACGTTGAGCTCCGTGCGGCTCAGCTCGAGATCGGCGGCGATGCGCTCCTTGTCCTCCTCCTCGAGGTAGAAGCGGAGCAGCACCTGGCGGTCGCGCTCCAACGGCAGCTCGGCGAGCAGGCGGCGCACCAGACCAATCTTCTCCTCACGCAGCAGGGTTGCGAGCTGCCCCGCGCCCTCGTCGGGCGGATCGAGGTGGCTGGCGAGCGGCAGCTCGCGGCCGCCCCGGCGCGACTGGCGCCGGTAGAAGTCGATGCTCAGGTTCCAGGCCAGACCGCGCAGGAAAGACGGCAGGCTGTGCGGGTCCCGCAGCTCGCCGCAACGGAGCTTTTCGAGCGCCCGGCTGATGGTCTCCTGGTAGATGTCCTCGGCGGCCTCGCGATCCCGTGTCCAGCGGCGGAGGAGAAAGGCGAGCCCCTCGCCGTAGGTCTCCACCAGGCTCTTCTCGGCCTGCCGGTCGCCCGCCGCGATACGGCGCACGAGGTCGGCGGGCAGCCGCACGGGCTCGCTCATGGAGCGCCGCGGCCCCCGCGGCGCCGGCCACGGCTTCGCGCTGAACACCAGGACACTGCCCATGATCGGTCCGTGGAGCGCCGGCTGCGAGCTGCAGCGGGCCGCAGCGCCCTCTCAACTGAACAGTGGCGCGACATGGCAGAAAGGTTCGCCTCAGGGCCGGCTTATAACACGACTGAAGTGGCGGCAAGACGACAAGGCGCCTTGCCGGGGCGGCGGCTCGGCCGGCCGGACCAGAACGGCCGCCTGGCCGCCTGGATGGGGCCGCGGATTGCCGGCAGGGAGCGCTCAGGGAGCGGGGGCTCGCCAGTCGCCTTCGACGATGAAGGCGGCCCAGAAGTACGGGTCGCGCCACTGCGGCTCGCGCCTGAGCTCGATCTGAGCCTGGCGAAGAGCGGCGGTGGGGGCGAGCCCCGCCTGCAGCATGGCGCGGTAGAAATGCTGCATCAGCTCGGCGGTGGCGCGGTCGCGGACAGGCCACAGGCTGGCCATCACCTGCGAGGCGCCGGCGTGGAAGAAGCCGCGGGTGAGCCCAAGGATCCCCTCGCCGCGCACCGTCTTGCCGAGCGCGGTCTCGCAGCCGGAGAGGACCACGAGATCGGCATCGAGGCGCAGGCGGTAGACGTCGTCGACCCGCAGGAAGCCGTCCTGGGGCTGGCCGTGCTCGCCCACCTGCGACAGCACCAGGCCGGAGAGGGCGGGGCGGCGGGTGTCGAGGATGCCGTGGGTGGCGAAATGAACGACCCGGTAGCGAGCCAGGACGCTCGCCGTGGCCAGGCTGCGGCTGGCGCGGAAATCAAGCGCCACCAGCACCTGCCGGCCGTGGGCCTCGGCGGCGGCCACCTCGGCCTCGCGGCGAGTCCAGGGGAGACGCGCGAACCGCTCCCCGGAGCCGGCGCGGGCGCGGAGCCCCAGGACGCTCGCCGCCGGCTCGCCGGTGGCGGCGGCTGGAGCTGGCACGACGCCGCCGCCGGCGATGCCCGCCACCCGCGGGTCGTCGCGGTCGAACACCGGGTCGGCGAGCAGCGCCAGGGTTGCCGGCGCCCGGGACCGCGCCACGCGGGCGCGCCGCAGCTCTCGGACCACCGCCGCCGAAGGCACGTGGACCACCTCGTGGTCAACCACCAGCGGCGGGCCTGCCGATGCGACGCTGCCGCCGCTGCCCACCGGCGGCGGCAGCGGGAGCGCCGCAAATGGAATGTAGAGCAGCGCGCCGTCGGCGACGATCGCCAGGCGTTTGCCGGCGAATCTGCCGGCAACCGGAGCGAGCACCAGGCGGCCGAGGGCCGCCAGGTCCTGGCGCGCGGCGATGGCGGTCCCGTCGCCGGAGTGAGGCTGCCCAAGCGCGTCGTGCACCCGGCGGGCCAGGGCCTCGATCCGCGACCGGCCGGGCAGCTCGAAGCTCTGCAGCGAATCCGCCGTCACGCTCCAGAGGTAGCTGCGCGGCTCGGCCAGGAAGTACTCGAGCAGCACGGTATCGCCGTCGAGGGCTTCGCGCTGCAGATCGGCCAGCCGCACCTCGGGCCGCTGCAGCCGGGCATAGTCCGGGCTGCTCGCTGCCAGCCGCGCCGCGGCGATCTCGTAGCGCGCCGAGAGCGCGGCGATCTCCTCGTCGAGGGCGGCGACCGCCGGCTGCCGTCCGGGGCCGGCCAGCGCTTCGGCGCGCAGGGCGGCCTTGGCGTTCAGCTCCAGCCGCAGGCGCTCTTCCTGGCGCGTCAGCTCCGCGTCACCCTGCCGCAGGTCGACCTGGGCCTCGCCGAGGAAATCGAGCATGCCGCGCGCCCGCGCCCGCTCGGCGGTTTCGAAGGCGCTGGCCGCCAGGCCGGCCGCCGGGTTCACACGGTCGAGCTGCTGCAGGATGTCGACCTCCATCTCGTACGCCTGCCGCTGCGCCGCCAGGTAGGAGGAGCGCAACGCATCGCCGGCCACCTGGGCGTGCAGCGATTCGATTCGCGTCAGGGCCTGCTCGATCGCCGCCCGCGCCGCCTGCAGGTCGCCACGGGCCTGCCGGGACCGCGCCATCTCCTCCAGGACGCGGATTTCCTCGGTGGCATTGGCGGCGCGGCCGGCCAGCGCCAGAGCCTCGGCCAGCGCCCTGTCCGCGGCGGCGAAGTCGCCCACCGCGTCGCCGGCCTGTCCCAGCCCGCGCAGCGCCTCGGCCCGGCCGGCAAGACTGCCCGCCCGCTCCGCCAAGGCCAGCGATTGCTCCAGCTCCTGGCGGGCCCGCGTCGCCTCGCCGAGGCCGAGGTGGAGGAACGCCATGGCGCGGAGGGCATCGGCTTCGCCCTGCGGATGGGCCATCGCGCGGCTGGTGGAAAGCGCCTGGCCGGCAAGCTTTTCGGCCTCCTGGACCTGCCCCTGCCCGCCGGCGATGCCGGCCAGCAGGAGCTGGGCGCGAGCCTGGTCGCGCGGGTCGCGGAGGAGGGGAAGGGCTGCGGCGAGCATCGTCTGCCCGTCCTCCCACTCGCCCACCTCGACCAGGAGGCCGCCGAGATCGATCCTGGCCAGCCCCTCGTTGCCAAAGTCGCGCGCCGCTCGGTAGCGCTCGACGGCGGCAGCGAGCGATTCGACCGCCTGGTGGATCAGGCCCAGCCGCAGCTGCAGGCGGCCAAGGCGGTCCAAGGCTTCGGCTTCCAGGTTTGGGTTGTCGAGGCCGCGGGCCAGGGCGAGGGCGCGCGTGAAGTGGTCGAGGGCCTCGCTGGCGCGCCCCTCCCGCTCGTCGGCGCCGCCCAGGGCGTCGAGAATCAACGCCTCGCCGGAGCGGTCGCCCTGCGTGCGGTAAATCGCCATTGCCTCCTCGAAGGCAACGCGCGCCGCCGGCAGGTCGCCCAGGTCGGACTGCAGGCGGGCCAGGTTGTAGAGCGTATGGGCGGCGCTGTAGGGCTGCCCAGCCGCCCGCTGCAGGGCCAGCGACTCCTGAAAGGCCGCGAGCGCCCCCTGCGAGTCGCCGAGGTAGCGCCGCACCCGCCCGATCTGGTGCAGGGCCTTGCCCTGCCCGCCGCGATCGCCGAGATCCCGCCAGAGCGCCGCGGCGCGGTCGAAGAAGGGCGCCGCCTCGGCATGGCGGTTGCCCAGCAGCTGGCTGAGGCCGGCCAGGTAGCAGGCGGCGGCCTCTCCTTGCCGGTCAGCCAGCCGGGCCCAGGCCGGCAGCGTGCTCTGGCTGAGGGCCAGCGCCTGGGCCAGATCCACCGGGCTCCCCTGATAGATGCGCTCGACGGCCGCGGCCAGGGTCCGCTCGGTCTCGGTGCGCAGCCGGTCGGCGGGAAGCGCCGGCCGCAGCGTTTCCAGGCTGATGCGGAAGGTCCCCGCCGCCGCCTCGGTGGCGGACTGCGGCTCGACCTCGAAGATGTAGCGCCCCGGCTCCGCCGCCACCACCGGGGCGGCCAGCACGCCGTAGCGGTCGCCGGGGCTCTCCACCCGCAGGATCTCGCCACCCGCCGGTGCGCGGACGACGATGCGAAGCGCCGCTCCCTGCATGGTGGCGGCGACGCGCGCGTAGTCGCCAGCCGCGAGATCGACGGCGTAGATCCGCGCCGGCAGCTGATGGAAGTCGCCGGCCAGGGCGGCGCCGAGGCGCAGCGGCTCCGCGGGAGGACTGCCGGTGCCGGCAAGACTGGCTGGTCCGGAGAGCGCCGGCCAGAGGAGCGACAGGAAGCCCCCGATGGTCGCCAGGCTCGCGCCGAGAAGCCTCGCGCTCATGCCGGCTGCGACGACGCCCGCCGCGCTGGCCGGCGGCACCGGTCGACTGTTTCAGTATGCCGCGAAGCCGCCATAAACGTTGGTGCAGATCGGATGACCCGGAACGTCCCCATACGGTCCGGCGTCGCCGCCCTCCTCGGGTCCATGCCGGTGTGCCGCGTGGAGATGGCGAAAGCAGACCATGAGCAGGTGGCTTGCGGCGCTGTCCAGGGGCAGCACCAGGCCCCCGATGCTATGGCTGCCCTGCTGGAGGACGCTCCTGAACTCGAGCGCGCCGCAGTCGAGCGGTTGCGGCGAGATGCCGTAGCTGAAGGGCTCCAGGACGAGCTCGTCCTTCGACAACCGCAGAACGCCTGCCCGGGTGTGAGGTTGCAGGTCCTCGAGCGGCATCTTCAGGCGGGCCTCGAAGTCCCAGGTCTTGTCGAGGAAAGGTGGTGTATCTCGCAGCTCGCGTCTGGCTCGCGGCTCGCGTCTGGCAATGAAAAAGTCGCGTATGCCGTGTTCCCCAATCTCGGCCTGGTCCGCGTCGAACATGCTGATGTGGCCCATCAATGCTTGCAGGCCGAGCTGCGGCTCGTTGACGCAAATCAACCGGGCCCAATACCGGCCCGACCGCCCCACGTAGGAATCGACGCCGATCAGGTGCCGGCGCAGGCGGATGATACGCGGAGTCTTCCTCTCTTCCGGGGAAGCCAGGCGAAACCCGGCTTCGACGGCGCCATCCTTCCGGAGAGTCAGCAAGAGCGTGCTCTCCTCACTCTCGAGGACTGGATGGCCAAGCGTCAGTGTATGCCGGTACACCGTCCATTTGTCGCAATCCTGCGGCGCATCCTTTGCCATGACCTTCCCTCCGGCGAATGTCGCGTCACCCACCAGCGGCTGGCGCCCGGGTCTCTCCTCCTGACAGTGCAGCTGCCAGGGCGGGAATTGCAGCCGTGTGGTCGACGGACCTGGATTTCCAGGGCGCCGCGAGGGTCAGGCGACCCGGTCTGGGGTGACGGCGACGCCTGACCGATGCGCCCTCAGATCAAACCGATCGGGCGCGGGAAGGCCGCGGTGACGCTCTTCTCCTCGGTGGGCGAGGAGACGATCATCAGGGTGCGGTCGTCGGCGGCGGGCTCGCCGAGACCCCAGACCTCCACGTCGGCGAAGATCGCCTCCACCACCGCCTGCGAGGACCGCCCGTGGTGCTCGCGCACCACCGCCAGCAGCCGGGCCAGACCGTACTCCTCGAGCGGACCCTCGCCTCCCGCCCGGCCACGGGTCTCGACGATGCCGTCGGTGTAGAACACCAGCATGTCGCCGGGCTTCATGATCACGAAACCGCGCTCGTAGCTCGCCTCGGCGAGCGGCCCCAACACCGGCCCGCCGGCCTCCAGGTGGGTGACCTCGCCACCGGCCGCGAGATGGAACGGCGGCGGATGGCCGGCGTTGACGTAGATGAAGACGCCGTTGAGCTCCAGCTCGCCGTAGAACATCGAAACGAAACGGCTGGTCAGCGTGCTGCGGTGGATGATCCGGTTCATGCGCTCCACCGTGCGCACGATCTTGAAGTCGCGCGCCAGACCCATCCGCAACCCCATGTAGATGTCGCGCACCTGCAGCGCGGCGGGCAGGCCGTGGCCGGAGACGTCGGCGATCGCCAGGCCGAGGATCTTGTCGGTCACCGGGATGTAGTCGAAGAAGTCGCCGCCCACGCTCTCCATCGGATCGGAACGGCCATAGATGTCGAAGTCGCCGTAGGCCGGCACCCGCCGCGGCAGGATCGAGGCCTGGATCTTGCGCGCCTCCTCGAAGATCCCCTCCATCCGCTCGCGCCGCAGCTGCTGGTTGACGCTGTGGCGCACGATGCCGAGCGAGAACAGCAGGTCCTCGCGGTCCTCGCGGCTGGGGCCGGCCCCGACGTTGAAGGCCAGGATGTACTCCCCGTCGCCCACCTCGATGGCGGCGAACCGCTGCACCCCGAGCAGGTCCTCGAGACTCTTGTCGATGCGCGGGTCGTCGGCCTCCATGTAGACCGCGCCGTCCTCGATCAGCAGCTCGACCGGCGGGTAGGTGACCGGCACCTTCAGCCCCCGCGGCACCTCCTTGGCGTCGCCGAAGATCCCCTGCAGCACGTAAAAAGCGCCGCGCCGCCGGTAGAGCCGGCCGCCGTAGATCCCCAGCTCGTCGCGGAAGTTGGCGATGATCGTCTCGATCAGCGACTGGATGGTCGAGCCCTCGTCCTCGGCGCGGCCCAGGCTCGCCACCAGGTGCTCGACTTTCTTCATCAGCGTCCGGTAGTTCACCGGCCGCTCTTCGGTCGCCGTCGCCAAGAATCCTCCTCCCATCCCAGCATACCAGCAGTCCCGAAACCTCCGGCGGCGCCGGCGGCGCGTTCCACGGGCCGGCGAGCACCTTCTTAGCAGAGCCGCACAAACGGCAAGTCTTTGGACTCGCAGCATTGAACATGCTAAAAGTCCAGCCCGTGCAGGTAGGTCGAGCGCCGGGGCGACGGTAGGGCCGTCCTCCGCGCCCGGCCTCATTGCTGGCCCGGGGGAGGAGCGCGCGCAGGCGATGAAGCGGAACGACGAACAGCAGGTGCCGATCATCCAGATCCGCGGCTGCCTGCTGGTGAGCATCCAGACCGAGCTCCACGACCGGCTGGCGCTCGAGCTGAAGACCGCGCTGATGGAGCGCGTGCGCTCCCTTGCCATCAAGGGCGTCATCCTGGACGTTTCCTGGGTGGAGGTCATCGACAGCTATATCACCCGCATTCTCAACGACATCGGCAAGTCGGTCCGGTTCATGGGCGCCGCCTGCTACATGGTCGGCATCCGGCCGGCGGTGGCCATGACCCTGGTCGAGATGGGAGTCGAGCTGGACGCGGTATCGACCGCGCTGAACCTCGACGCCGCCCTGGAAAAGCTCGAGCTGCGGCCATGAGGACCGTCGAAACCGAGATCGGCGCCATCCTCGAGGGCGCCATCTCCGAGATCACACAGCGCAGCATCTTCCGCCGCCTCGGCGGCATGGCGCGGGCGCCGCTGCAGCATCTCACCACCCAGGACCGGCAGGCCATCCAGGCCGAGCTCGAGAGCTCGGTGCGGCTGTTCGCGCCGGGCCGGAGCGCCGAGCTGATCGCCGCCTGCGCGCGGGCGCTGGCGCTGGCCGGACCGCCCGCCGCCGCCCGCGCGCCGGGCGCGCCGCTGACCGCCGGGCTCGCCGGCGCCGCCGGCGCCGACAAGCGCCTGGCCATCGAGAGCGAGAAGGACATCGCCTCGGCCCGCCTCGAGGCGTGGTCGGAGGCGGTGCGCATCGGCCTGTCGAAGTTCGCCTCGGTCAAGGTGGCGACAGCGGTCTCCGAGCTTGCCCGCAACATCGTGTTCTACGCCGGCACCGGGACGATCGAGCTGCACTCCCGCCAGGAGGCCCGCGAGACCCGCCTCGAGATCGTCGCCGCCGACCAGGGGACGGGGATCGAGCCCGCCAAGCTCGACGCCATCTTCGCCGGCACCTACCGCTCGGAGCGCGGCCTGGGCAAGGGCCTGGTGGCGGTGCAGAAGCTGGTCGACGAGTTCGCCATCGACACCCGGCCCGGACGCGGCACGCGGGTGTCGTGCGTCTTTCGAGGTGCGCGATGAGCCCGCCGATCGTCGCCGGCGGCTACAGCCGGCCGCTGCCGGGTTTCGTCGAGTGCGGCGACGCCTTCGTGATCCGGCGGGGCGAGCCGGCCGGGCCGGCGGACGGCGGCCAGCCCCGGCAGGCCCCGCAAACCCCGCAGACCCCGCAGACCCCGCAGACCCCGCAGACCACCGCGCTGCTGGTGGCGGTCATCGACGGCCTGGGTCACGGCAGGGAGGCCAGCGAGGCGGCGCAGGCCGCCGTGCGCACGGTGCTCGACCGCCGCCAGCTGCCGCTCGACGAGATCCTGCGGCATTGCGACCGCGACCTGCGCTCGACCCGCGGCGCCGCGATGGGCGTGCTGCGGCTCGAGGAAGACGGCCGCGGCGAGTTCTGCGGCATCGGCAACATCGAGGTGCTGAGCCTTGCCGGCCAGCCGCCGGGGCTGTTCTGCCTGGCGGGCATCGTCGGCCACAACCTGCGCACCGTGCGCACCATGCCGTTCGTGATGCGCAACGGCGACATCTACTGCCTGCATACCGACGGCGTGTCGAGCCGCGGCAACCTGCGCGCCTGCCTGCCCGGCCCCCCGGAGGCGGTGGCGCGGCGCATCGTCGACGACTGGGGCCGGCAGCACGATGACGCCACCGCCGTCGTGCTGGGCCTGGGCGCCGGCCACCAGCTGCCGGCCGCCGCCCCATCGCCCGTCGCCGGCCCGAAGGCGGCATCGCAAACCTGATGTTTTTCGCTAGGGAGGAAACCATGGCCTACGAGCCGAACATTGGCAATCAGATCACCTACTTCGAGCCGCCGGACATCATCGTTCTCAAGCTGCACGGCGCCGTAACCTGGGAGGAGGGCTCGGAGATCAACCGCCGGCACCGGGAATGGGGCGAGACCGTGGAGCGGGTCTTCTTCCTCATCGACCTCAAGGAGCTCGACCGCATCGATCCGGAGGTGCGCAAGGACGCGACCACCACCCTGGCCACGGTGCCGCTGCGCGGCATGGTCGGCTACAGCGCGCCGATCAAGGCGCGGGTGATCGCCAAGCTCATCTTCACCGCCCTCAACCTGTTCTCCAACAAGGCGGATCGCATCCCGCTGCATTTCGCCGACACCGAGGCGGAGGCCCGCGCCTGGATCGACGAGCGGCGGCGAGAGCTCGACACGGTGGCGGCGAAGACTGCGGAGGGAGCGGCCCATGGCAACTGACGGCGAGGGCGCCATCGCCATCGAGGAGACGCGCCTGATGCGCATCATCGAGGCGCTGTCGTACGCCTCGATCGAGGACTACGACTCCTGCCTCAGCCTGCTCCGCAGCCTCGGCACCTCGGACTCGTTCTCGGAGCTCGAGACCGCCTTCACCATCTTCATCGAGGAGCTCGCCGAGGCCAAGCGGCAGCTGCGCGAGGCGCTGGCCAACACCGAGGTGGCGAACCGCGAGCTGGCGGCGAAGCTCGCCACCATCGAGATGCAGCAGGCCGCCATCCGCGACCTCTCGACGCCGATCATCGAGGTCTGGTCGGGGGTGATCTGCCTGCCGGTGGTCGGCATCGTCGACAGCCAGCGCAGCGCCGACATGACCGAGACGCTTCTCGAAACGATCATCGCCAAGCAGGCGCGCACCGCCATCGTCGACATCACCGGCATCGACGTGATGGACACCAAGACCGCCGATCACTTCATCAAGATGGCGAAGGCCGTGCGTCTGTTGGGAGCCGATTGCATCATCAGCGGCATCAACCCGGGCATCGCGCAGACCCTGACCCACATCGGCGTCGACCTGACCGGCATCCGCACCCTGCGCAGCCTGCGCGACGCGCTGCAGGTCCACCTGCGCGAAACCGAGCAACTGCATCCGATCCGCGGCGCCGAGGCCGCGTCGTGAAGGTCGAGGAGCTGGCGATGGCAAGCATAGGAACCATGGAAGCGCTGGAAACCGCCGCCGCGGTGACCACCATGCGCGTCGCGGTCGACGACTGGGGCGACGTGGCGATCGCCCGCCATCAGGCGCGGCGGCTGGCGCGCCAGCACGGCGTCGCGCCACGGCGGGCGGGCGAGGTGGCGATCGTGGTCTCGGAGCTGGCCTCCAACATCGTCAAGTACGGCGTGCGCGGCGAGATCGCCGTCGAGGTCGGGGGCTCCGCCGCCGCCGGCATGACCCTGGCGGTGTTGGCGTACGACGTCGGGCCGCCGATCCACGACCTGGAGGAGGCCATGCTCGACGGCCACGACGACCGCGGGCCGATCGACCCCGCCGTGCTGGCGCAACGCGGCGGCCTGGGCACCGGCCTGGGCGCGGTGTCGCGGCTCGCCGACCGCCTCGAGGTGCGTCAGGAGGCCGAGGGCAAGCTGATCATCGCGACTTTCTCGCGCGGTCTGCCTCCAGGCGTCTGAACACCCGCAACGAGCGGCCGGCGATCGGCACCTCCTCGCCGGGCGCGACCTCCTTGCCGCCGCCGTCGGCGTGCACCTCGCCGCTGTCGGTGTCGAGCACCGTGATCCAGGCCTGTTCGCGGCGCCCCCAGTCGTCGCCGTCGGGGAGGCGGAACGGCAGCGGCTGCTCGAAGCCGTTGAAGGCGATGTAGAAACTCGCGTCCACCACCGGCTCACCGCGGCCGTCGAGGGTCTGGATGGCGCCGCCGTTGAGGAAGACGCCGAGCGCCTTGGCCAGGCTCTGGCCCCAGTCGGCTTCGCTCATCTCGCCGCCGTCGGGCTTCAGCCAGCCGATGTCCTTGACTCCGGCGCCGTGGATCGGGCGGCCCAGGAACCAGCGCCGGCGCCGGAAGACCGGATGCCTGCGGCGCAGGCCGATGAGCTCGGCGGTGAATGCCAGCAGCCCCTCGTCGGCCGTTTCCCAGTCGAACCAGGAGAGCTCGTTGTCCTGGCAGTAGGCATTGTTGTTGCCACCCTGGGTGCGCCCGATCTCGTCGCCGCCGAGCAGCATCGGGATGCCCTGCGACAGCATCAGGGTGGCCAGGAAGTTGCGCTGCTGGCGGCGCCGCAGTTCCAGCACCCGCGGGTCGTCGGTAGGCCCCTCGACGCCGCAGTTCCAGGAGCGGTTGTGGCTCTCGCCGTCGCGGTCCTCCTCGCCGTTGGCCAGGTTGTGCTTGTCGTTGTACGACACCAGGTCGGCGAGCGTGAAGCCGTCGTGAGCGGTGACGAAGTTGATGCTCGCCGAGGGTACCCGGCCGGTCAGGGCGTAGAGGTCCGAGCTGCCGGTGAAGCGATTGGCGAAGTCGCCCAAGGCCTGGTCCTCGCCGCGCCAGTAGTCGCGCACCGTGTCGCGGTACTTGCCGTTCCATTCCGACCATAGCGGTGGAAAGTTGCCAACCTGGTAACCGCCCTCGCCGACGTCCCAGGGTTCGGCGATGAGCTTGACCCGGCGCACCACCGGGTCCTGCTGGATGATGTCGAAGAACGCCGACAGGCGATCGACGTCGTGCAGCTCGCGGGCGAGGGTCGCGGCGAGGTCGAAGCGGAAGCCGTCGACGTGCATCTCCTCCACCCAGTAGCGCAGCGAATCCATGATCAGCTGCAGCACGTTGGGGTGGCGCATGTTGAGGCTGTTGCCGGTGCCGGTGTAGTCGAGGTAGCGGCGCCGCTGGTCGGGCAGCAGGCGGTAGTAGGCGGCGTTGTCGAGCCCCCGGAAGCAGAGCGTCGGACCCAGGTGATTGCCCTCGGCGGTGTGGTTGTAGACCACGTCCAGGATGACCTCGACGTCCGCCCGGTGCAGCGCCTTGATCAGCTGCTTGAGCTCTTGCACCTGCTGGCCGACCGCGGCGGCGGCGCCGGCGTGGGCGGCGATGGTGGCGTACTCGTTGTGCGGCGCGAGGTAACCGATCGAGTTGTAGCCCCAGTAGTTGCGCAGGCCGCTCTGGATCAGGCGATGGTCCTGGATGAACTGGTGGACCGGCATGAGCTCGACCGCGGTCACTCCCAGCCGCTTGAGGTGCGCGATCGCCGCCGGATGAGCGAGCCCGGCGTAGGTGCCGCGCAGGTCGGCGGGGATCTCGGGGTGGCGGAAGGTGAACCCCTTGACGTGCACCTCGTAGATCACCGACTCGTGTGCCGGCGTGCGCGGCGGGTGGTCGTCGCCCCAATCGAAGAAAGGGTTCACCACCACCGACTTGGGCACGAAGGGTGCGGAGTCGAGCCGGTTCGGCTCGGTATCAGGCTGATGGGGCTGATCGGGCTGATCGAGCGAATGGGAGAACACCGCCTGGTGCCATTCCACCTGCCCGGCGATCGCCTTGGCATAGGGGTCGAGCAGCAGCTTCTCGGGCAGGCAGCGGTGGCCCTCGTCGGGGTTCCAGGGGCCGTGCACGCGGAAGCCGTAGCGCTGGCCGGGACCCGCCTGCGGCAGATAGCCATGCCAGCAGAAGGCGGTCACCTCCGGCAGCTCGATGCGCGTCTCGGCGCCGCCCTCGTCGAACAGGCAGAGCTCGACTCGCTCGGCGACCTCGGAGAAGACGGCGAAGTTGGTGCCGGAGCCATCGAAGGTGGCGCCCAGCGGATAGGCGTTGCCGGGGTAGATTTTCATTGCGGGGCAGCCAGTTTCGTTTTAGAGCTCGTCGAGCACGGCGGCGATGGCGTCGAAGGCCGCCGCCGCCTCGGCGTCTGCGATGACATAGGGCGGCAGCAGGTAGAGCACGTTGCCGAGCGGGCGCAGCAGCAGGCCGCGGTCCAGCAGGCGGGCGGCGAGGCGCGGGCCGAGGTCGTCGAGGTAGCCGCCGGCGGCGCCGGACGCGCCGGCGGCCGGCGCCAGCTCGAGCGCCGCCATGCCGCCGAGGTGGCGGACGGCGGCGACCGCCGGGTGGGAGGCGAGGGTTGCCAGGCGGCCGGCGAACAGGCGCTCGAGGCGCGCGACGCGGCCGAGGCGGTCCTCCTCCTCGAACAGCGCGAGGCTCTCGAGCGCCACGGCGCAGGCCAGGGCGTTGGCGGTGAAGGAGTGGCCGTGAAAGAAGGTGCGCGAGCGGTCCTCGGAGAGGAACGCGCGGTAGATCTCGTCGCTCGCCAGCGTCGCCGCGAGCGGCAGGTAGCCGCCGGTCAGCGCCTTCGACAGGCACAGCAGGTCGGGTGCGATGGGGCCATGCTCGCAGGCAAAGAGGCGGCCGGTGCGGCCGAATCCGGTCATCACCTCGTCGGCGATCAGCGGCACGCCGTGGCGGCGGGTGAGCTCGCGCACCTCGCGCAGGAAATCCGGCGTCTGCACCAGCATGCCGCCGGCGCCCTGCAGCATCGGCTCGAGGATGACGGCAGCCACCCGGTCCCCCTCGCGGTCCAGCAGCTCGGCGAGCGGCGGCGACGACGAGCCGCGGGATGCCGAATGCGGCGTGCGGGCGCGGCGCACGGCGAAAAAGAGGTCGCTGAAGGCGGCGTGGAAAGCGGCGACGCCGCCGGCCGCCATGGCGCCGAAGGTGTCGCCATGGTAGGCGTCGTCGAAGGCGACGAACAGGGTGCGCCCGGGCTCGCCGCGGTGGCGCCAGTGCTGGTAGGCCATCTTGAGCGCCGCTTCGACCGCGGTCGAGCCGTCGTCGGTGTAGAACACCCAGGGCAGGCGGCCGGGAGCGCGCGCCGCCAGCTCGGCCGCCAGGCGTGCCGCCGGCTCGTGCGTCAGGCCGGCGAAGATCACCTGCGCCAGGCGCTCGGCCTGGACGGCGAGCGCGCGGTTGAGGCGCGGGTGGTTGTGGCCGTGGATGTTCACCCACCACGACGAGATGCCGTCGAGGAGGCGGCGGCCGTCGGCGGTATAGAGGTAGACGCCCTCGGCGCGCACCACCGGCAGCGGCGGCGGCGCCGTCTGCATCTGGGTGTAGGGGTGCCAGACGTGGCGGCGGTCGGCCTCGACCCAACCCAAGGCATCGGCTCCGGCGGTGCCGGCGGCGCCGGGGGTGCCGGGGGCGTTGGTGGCGTTGGCGGCGCTGGTGGCACCGGCAGCGCTGGACGGCCGAGGCGTCATGCGGGTGCGGCCCGGCGCGGCGTCTCGGCGGCTCCACCGGCGGTCCGGGACGGCGGTCCGCCGACCCATAGCAGCGGCGCCAAGCGGCCGTCGTGGTCGAAGAAGCGGGCGAGCCCCGCCACCTCCTGACGGTCGATCGGCGCTACGTGCGGCACCTCGAAGACGGCGTCGACGCGGCCGAGGCGCTGGATGGCCAGGCGGTTCTCGCGGTTGGGCGGGCCGTCGAGCACGACGCCGGCGACGGCGAGGCCGCGGGTGCGGAGGGCTTCGAGAGTGAGCAGCGTGTGGTTGATGGTGCCCAGACCGGAGTGAGCGACCAGCAGGCAGGCGAGCGCGGAGCGCTGCGCCATGTCCACGAGCAGGTCGGACTGGAGGTAGCCGGCGGCGGCCGTGGCGGCCGTCGCAGGGGTGGCACGGCGAGCGGCAGGGGCGGCCGGCGGGGCGGAGGCGGCCGGCGGCGGCGCGGCCGGAGAGGCGCGAAAGGGCCAGCCGCGGCCGCCGCCGGCGGCTTCGGCACCGAGGCTGGCGGCGGCACCGGCGCCGGAAAGGCGGCCCGGGCCGGGGTCGGGGCGACCGGCAGGCCCGTCCTCATCGCCATCGCCGCTGGTCAGCGGCACCAGCAGGCCGCCGGCCATCTCGATGACCAGGGCGTCGTGGGCGGCGCAGTGGCGGTCGAAGTCCGCGAGCACCTTCGCCGGGTCGATGCGGCTGCCGGCCAGGCGGGCCGCGAGGTGGGGCGACAGCGGCTCCGGGAACAGATAACTCTCGGCCAGGATCACGGCGCGATCTCCGGCGAGCGCCGCGACCGTCTCGCTGTCGCGCTCGTCGCGCGACCCGGTTGCCACCGGCTTCCAGTAGGCGAGCGGCATCTCGGCGCCGAAGCGCGCCAGGACGGTGGCGGCCACCAGGGTCTTGCCGACGCCGGTGCCGGTACCGACGATGACCAGCGTCACGGTTTGGCCCCCGTGGCCGCAGTGGCGACGGCGACAGGGGCCGGAATGGAAGCGACGACGGGGATGGCGCCATCGGGGCTCGCGACCGCGGCGGCGCTGGCTGCGGCGGCATCAGCGGCGATGCCGGCGCCGGCTTCGCTGTCCACCGTGGCAATGCCGGCGGCGCCAGTGGCGCTGGCGATGCCGGCCGCGGCATCGGCGCCAAGCGCGCCGGCGAGGGCTGCCGCCAGGGCATCGATCTCCGCCTCGGCGTGGTCGGCGTGGACCGAGACCCGTAGCCGGGCCGTTCCCGGCGGCACGGTCGGCGGCCGGATGGCGCGGACGTCGAAGCCCTGCACGGCGAGGCGCTCGGCGGTGGCGAGCGCCCGGGCGTTGTCGCCGAGCAGGAGCGGCACGATCGGTCCGTCGCCCGGCGGGCGCGCGACGCCGAGCACCGTGAGGCGGCGGCGCAGCCGGTCGGCGAGCATCAGCGCCCGCCGCCGGCGGCGCGGCTCGCCGGCCACGAGGTCGAGCGCGGCGGCGAGGGCCAGCAGCAGCACGGGCGGCGGCGCGGTGCTGAAGACGAAGGGACGGCAGCGGTTGATCAGGTAATCGACGAGGACCTGCGGGCCGGCGACGAAGGCCCCCGACAGTCCCACCGCCTTGCCCAGCGTCGAGACCACCGCCGCCACCCGCCGCTCGACGCCGAAGCTCTCGCACAACCCCGAGCCGCGCTCCTCGCCGTAGAGGCCGGTGGCGTGGGCGTCGTCGACGATCAGCTCGGCGCCGTGGCGCGCTGCCAGCTCGGCGTAGCGGTCGAGCGGCGCCGCGTCGCCCTCCATGCTGAACAGCGACTCGGTCACCAGGAACGTGCGCCCCGCGGGGTGCGGCCGCGCCAGCTCGCGCTCGATCGCCGCCAGGTCGAGGTGCGGGAACACCACCCTGCGGCAGCCGGAAAGGCGCAGGCCGTCGATCAGGCTGGCATGGTTGAGGGCGTCGGAGAGGGCGCGGTCGCGCGGCCCGAGCAGGGCGGTGAGCAGACCGAGATTGGCCTGGTAGCCGCTGGCGAAGAGCAGCGCGGCCTCCGTCCCCTTCCAGGCGGCGAGCCGGCCCTCGAGCTCGGCGTGCAGCCGGGTGTGGCCGCGCAGCAGACGTGACGCCGGAGCGCCCAGCGGCTCGCCCGGCGGCAGCTCGGCGAGGCGCGACAGCAGCCCGGCGCGCAGCTCCGGGTCGCGCGCCAGGCCGAGATAGTCGTTGGAGCTGAAATCGAGGCCGGCGGCGGGGCGCAGCGAGCGCGCCAGGCCTTGGCCGGCGAGCTCCGCCAGGCGGCCGGCGAGGTCGGCGGCAAACGTGGAGCGCACGCCCCGGCTCAAAGCGGCGACAGGCCCAACCGCCCGAGCAACGCCCGGTCGTGGTCCTCGCCGGGGTTGGGGGTGGTCAGCAGCCGCTCGCCGGTGAAGATCGAGTTGGCGCCGGCCAGGAAGCACAGCGCCTGGGTCTCCGCCGACATTTCCGTGCGGCCGGCGGAGAGCCGCACGAAGCTCGCGGGCATGGCGATCCGGGCGGTGGCGATGATGCGCGCCAGGTCCAGCGGATCGAGCGGCGGGCAGTCGGCCAGCGGTGTGCCGGCGACGCGCACCAGGGCGTTGATCGGCACGCTCTCGGGATGCGGGTCCAGGCGCGACAGCACGCCGAGCATGGCGATGCGGTCGCGCCGACTCTCGCCCATGCCCAGGATGCCGCCCGAGCAGACGGTGATCCCGGCCGCGCGGACGTGGCCCAGGGTGCGCAGGCGGTCGTCGTAGCTGCGGGTGGTGATGATGTTGCGGTAGTAGTCCGGGCCGGTGTCGAGGTTGTGGTTGTAGGCGGAGAGGCCGGCCTCGGCCAGCCGCTCGGCCTGCTCGCGGCTCAGCATCCCCAGCGTACAGCAGGCTTCCATCCCCAGCTCGCGCACCCCGCGCACCATCGCCAGCACCCGCTCGAACTCCGCGCCGTCGCGCACCTGCCGCCAGGCCGCCCCCATGCAGAAGCGCGTCGAGCCGTTGGCGCGCGCCTGGCGCGCCTTGTCGAGCACCTCGGCGAGCGGCACCAGACCCTGGCGCTCGACGCCGGTGTCGTAGTGCGCGCTCTGCGGGCAGTAGGCGCAGTCCTCGGGGCAGCCGCCGGTCTTGATCGACAGCAGCGTGCACAGCTGCACGCGGGTGGGATCGTGGTGCCGGCGGTGCGCCAGCTGAGCGCGGAACACCAGCTCGGTCAGCGGCAGGTCGTGGACGGCGGCCAGCTCGTCGTCGGTCCAGTCGTGGCGCGGGCCGTCGGCTCGGGACCGGACGGTGGCGCCGGTCGCAGGGTTGGTAAAAGGGCTTGCGCTCTCGGGGATCGGCATGCGCTCCTGGCCGGATCCGCGCCGGTTCAAGGGTCGACCCGGTGGCGAAACCGTCTCCTCGCGGTGGGCTGGTCCGCAGCCGCAAGGATAGGCGGAAAGCCGCGCCAGGGGCAAGCTGGACGGCCGGGCTCGGCCGCCTCTGGTAGCATGCCCGACAAGACCACCGGAGGAGCCCACGCCGGCGGGTCCGGATGCAGGAACGGGTCGGCAATGGGGGCGAGGGGCGCCATGAGAGTGAAGCGCATCGCAGCGGCGGTCATGGGCGGCGCCCTGGCCGCCGGCGGGGGTCTGGCCGCGGGAGCGGCGGCGACCGGCCCGGGAGACGCGGGAGCCGAGGGAGGCGCGGGAGGAGGCACCCCGCCGCCTGCACTTTCGTGGCAGGAAGTTCAACTCGCCGCCAAGGCGGCCCACGACGCCGGCCATTTCGAGGAGTACCGAGGCAACATCCAGCGCCTGTTCGAGATCCTCTCGGGAAACCCGGCTACGGTCTTCGCCATGGCCAAGGCCGAGGCCCTGCTCGGCCATCCGGCGGCGGCGCTCGAGTGGCTCAACGCCTACGCCGCGATGGGCCTGCTGCGGGACGCCGGTGCGGAACCCGACCTGTCCAGCCTCAGGAAGGTTGACGGGTTTGCCGCCGCGCTCGCTCGGCTCGACGCCAACCGGCGGCCGGTGTCGCGCTCGTCTCCCGCCTTCACCCTGCCCGAGCGGGAGCTGCTCACCGAGGACATCGCCTACGACCCGGGCTCGCGGCGGTTCTTCGTCAGCAGCATCCGCGAGCGCAAGATCGTGGCGATCGACTCCCGTAGCGGCGCCGCCGCCGACTTCGTCCCTGCCGGCCGCGATCGCATCTGGGGAGTCATGGCCCTGGCCGTCGATGCGCGGCGCGGCGTCCTCTGGGCCACCACTGCGGCCATGCCGCAGACGCGGGGATACCGGGCCGACGATCAGGGGCACACCGCGGTGCTGCGGTACGACCTGGCCACCGGCAAGCTCCTGAAGCGGTACGACCTGCCTCTGGCGCGCCCGGTCCACCCGGCCTCCCCCGGCTCGGCTGCCGCCCGCGCGCCGGTGCCGGCCGAGGATCGCGATCGCGTCCTCGGCGACATGACCGTGGCGCCGGACGGCGACGTCTTCGCTTCGGAGGCGGTCACCGGCGCGGTCTATACCATTCGCCGGGATCGCGACGAGCTGGAGATGCTGGTGCCGCCTGGTACCTTCATCTCGCCGCAGACGCCGGCCTCGACGCCCGACGGCCGCCGCCTGCTGGTCGCCGACTACGTGCGCGGCATCGGCATCGTCGATCTGGCGACCCGTGCCGTCACCTGGATGCCCCATCCGCGAGAGATCGCGGTCAACGGCATCGACGGCATGTACCTTTTCGGCGACTCCCTGCTCGCGGTCCAGAACGGCACCGATCCCAACCGGGTGGTTCGCCTGCGTCTCGATCCGGCGCTGACCCGGATCGTCAGCTGGGAAGCGATCGAGAGCAATTCCCCGGGGCTTGGCCAGCCAACCCACGGCACGGTCGTGGGGACCGAGTTCTTCTTTCTCGCCAACAGCGGCTGGGACCAGTTCGCCGACGACGGCTCGGTCAAGCCAGGCGCCAGCTTCACACCGGCGCAGGTGCGGCGGGTGGCGCTTTGAGCGGCTCGGCACGCATGAAGAGTCATGCCAGGCAACGGCTCCTCGCGGTTGCCTGGGTCTTCCTGGTGCCGTTGGCAGCGGGCCTTTTCGCCTGCGCTCCGAGCGCCGAGGACTGCCGCGACCTGATGGCCGCTGCCGTAGGTCCGGCCGTTCCCGCCGTTCCCGCCGTCCTCGCCAAGACCCCAGCTGCCACGCGCGGCTGCCAGGCCACCTATGATGGAGTGCTCATCCAGGTCGAGGCAGTGCGCCGCAACCTCCGCTGGGAGCGAGGCCGTATCTGGATCGACGGTCTCGAGGCCCCGGAGACCGATCTCCCGAGCGCCCTGGCCGCCGCCCGCGCCCGCCACGCCGCCGCCAAGCTGGGAACCAAGGCCGGCGAGATCGTGCGCTCCATCACCGACGCCGCCAAGTCCTTCCGCGACAGCTTCAAAGGGCAGGCGCAGCCCGCCCAGCCGCCGCCACCGCTGGAGCAGCCGCCGCCGTAGCAGCCGCTACCTTATCCGCAGCCACCGCCGCAGCAGCTGCCACCGCTGTGGCGGCCACGCAGCACTGACTCTTCGCCGCGGTTTCGCGGCCGGCGATCACCTACAAGATGGGATACTGGCTGGTGACAGGCGAGGGGCGGGGACCGGCGGGCAGTCACCAGTTGGCCGCATTCACCGGCCGCGTCGCGCCCAGGGAGGCACACCATGGACCTCATGCCCGTTCAGCTCTCGAGCCCAGCACCCAGCACCTGCACACCGCCCTCCACGCCATCTCCGGGCGCCAATGCGCGGCGCCCGCTGACCAGCCTGGCGGACCAACCAGCCCGGCCCGAGCACGACTGCGACCAGGGGACGGAAAAGAAACCCGCCACCGACGACCGCCAGGAGGACCTGGACGAGGTGGACGAGGCATCGCGGGAATCCTTCCGCGCTAGTGATCCCCCTGCCTTCACCCCCGCTGCACATCGGCTCCTGAGCCGTGCCTCCTTGAATCCAGACATGGGAGTCGGGCGGCTGCTTCCCCACGAGCGGCGCGACCACCCCGGCCAGGCCCCCAATCTCCAGCTTCAGCACGTAGTTAGTAGCCTGTAGCGTGGAGGCGCCGATCGAGAAGGAGTCCTCGCCGGCCGGCGAGATCACCAACTTGACCAGCCGGGGCCTGGGCGCCGTCGCCACCATCGACAGCGTGAGCTGCCGCGTCTCGGGAGGAACGTTCTTCAGCAAAGTGAAGATCATGCCGTTGGCAATGTCTGGCGGCAGATCGAGGCGCTCGGAGGCGGTCTTCTCCTTCCCGCCTTCCGAGTAGCGAACCGTCACCATGCCGCTCCGCCCGTAGATCCTGACCTCCATGGGTATGGGAAAGGCCGGGCCGCGCTGCACGAGGTGATCGCTGATCAACCGGAAGCTGCGGTTCTGGGAGTAGGCGACGGCCTCGTCCTGAACCGAGCCGTCCCGGAAGTGGAAGACGATCCGGCCGGTGACGCGGTTCCCGTGAGCGACCTGAATCAGTTCCCCATCCGCAAGGCTCTCTCCTCGAGCCTGCGCAGGGAAGGTACCCATGCACCACCCCCTCCGAGAAGCCGACCGGCACGGGCTCAGACCACAACGTCGCCGGCCGGAGCAGGGTGCCGGAGGCCCAAAGAGCTGCGATCAGAAGCGCCCTCGGGAAGCTTCGGCCGGACACCGCCCCGCCACCAGCTGAGAGTTGATCTGCGGATGCGAACATGGTCTCGTCGGTCCTCCTTGGTTCCCGCGCTCATGGTTGAAGGTTCAAGGGAGGCGCTCGCGCGGCCATCGAGTGCGCTCCCGGCGCCTCATCTGACCAGAGCCCTACGAAATCGGCACCTCGCCGGCCAGCGGGCCACAGGCCAACGGCGACCATCGCTCTTCTTTTGCCCGGCGATTTCTCGCATGCGAGCGTTATCATGCACGTTCCGACATACGGCAAGGGGGCTACGGGATGACACTCAAGGAAGCGATCGAGCAATTCCTCTTCCACTGCCGCTACGAGAAAAACCTCAGCCCCAAGACCCTCAAGGCCTACTCCATCGATCTCCGCCAAGTCTCTGACTTCCTCGCCGCCAACCTCCCCACCACCGACCTCGAAGCCATCGACAAGACCGCTCTCCGCCTCTACATCAAGACCCTCTTCACTGGCCTGGCCGAGAAGAGCGTCAAGCGCAAGGTGGCCTCCCTCAAGGCTCTGTTCCATTTCCTCGAGAGGGAAGACCTCATAGCCGTTAACCCTTTCCGCAAAATGGACGTCCGCATCAAAGAAACCAAGCGCCTACCTCGGGGCCTGTCCCTCCCTGATCTCAAGCGCCTCTTTCATCACCTCTATCAGGCCAAGAACACTGCCTCCGGCCCGTCCGCCCTCCTTTACCGGACACTGGTCCGGGACATCGCAGTCGTCGAGACCCTCTTCGCCACCGGAGCGCGGGTCGCTGAAGTCTGCCAACTCAAGGTGGAGGATGTAGATCTGTTCCAAGGCCGAATTCGCATACTGGGAAAGGGATCACGAGAGCGCCTCCTCCAGCTACCCAACCATGACACCCTTGCTGCCCTGCTCAGCTACAGGGCGCTCTGGTTGGATGCCACACCCTCCCACCCCTTTTTCTTCCACAACCGCCTGGGCGGTCGCCTCTCCGAGCAGTCCGTCCGTTCCATGCTTAGCCACCACGCCACCCAAGCCGGCCTGAGACTCCACCTCACTCCCCACATGCTCCGCCACTCCGTTGCCACTCTACTCTTGGAGCAGGGGGTAGACATCCGTTATATCCAGCATTTTCTGGGACATAGCTCGATCACAACCACCCAGATCTACACCGCACTGCACGAACATAGCCACATCACCATTCTCGCATTAAAGCATCCTCGGCATCTGTTGATGTGAGGAGGCCCTTTTCAGGTTGGCACGCATCTGCTATCTTTAAGCCTCTGCTGCCAAGCGCCATTGAGCTGGCAGATAACTCGAAATTATCATTGGCCCTATGCGGGAAGTCCTTAGTCGTCCGGTAAGAACCGAGGCGCTTCAAACTGTAGCTCGTAACTTATCGGTTGCCACAAGAGATAACCCTGTACGCATCCTCCTAGAGGGTGAGCGCGGCACTGGCAAGCTAACCGCGATAAATTACGGACTATCACTCTACTCCAACCAACAAGAGCTCCTCGTGCTTCGCGGCGGGCCAGATCAATTCCGGTCGCCGTTCTCACCCCTTGCAGAGGCCTTTTCCGGCCTCTTGGAACGGAACGCCCGTAACGATCGACTCCTTCGCACCGCTGCCGATGTTACTGCTGATCTTATGCGGCTAGTTCCGTTCTTCAGTACACTCGGTGGAAAGATCCGCGATCTTTACAACGCTGTCGTTCCAGACAGAGCTTACCCTTTGAACCAGACGTCAGACCTCATCTTCAGAATCCAGAAGGTTGTCCGCTCCATTTCGCGTCATTCCCATCTTGTTCTAGTGTTCTCAGACTTCCATCAATTCGATTCATCTACTCTATCCATACTGTCTCAGCTGGTCAGACTCGATTCGCACTCTTGCTCTTTCCTATTCACCTTTGATCCGTTTAGCCTCCCTCAGGACCCCGCTAGTGATGCGCCTGCCTTACTGCGCTTCCAGAGCGAGCTGCTAACCGGATTTGACTTTGTGAAGGTGCGGTTTACCAGCTTTTCTCTCGAGGAAACTGGCGCATTTATTGACAACCAGCTTGGTGATGGTGCCGCAACTGTCCAGCAAGTCGATTCACTCTATCGAAGATCGGGCGGGAACCCGCTGTTCCTGCGCGAGTTGCTATCTCATTTGGCAAGCGAAGGTCACATCCTCGATGTCTCGAGGAGAAAGGTTCTTGCTGATTCCTATACGGAAGCCACGCTTCCCGAGAGCATCAAAGCCCTTATTGAGGCGCGCCTCGCGCGGCTGTCGCCAGAGCTGCGAAGCACCATTGACTTCGCGTCTGTTATAGGCATTGAATTCCGCTCGCAGCCTCTCTCCGAAGGTCTCCAACTAGCGCAGCTGCTTGTACTAGAGCGTTTGCGCCGGCTCGAGCGTGTGCACAATCTCATCCAGGAAATGGCCAATACCCACCGGTTCTCCCTGGAAGCTATCCGCGATGCCGTTTATGAGAGCCTAGGCAATGCCCTGGCGCGTGAGCATCATTTAACGCTGGCTCGCTACTTCGCACAGCATCCAGAGTATCCTGATGTGGACTACCTCCTGTTCTTTCACTTTAGCCGCGCGGGGCTCCGCGATGAGGCCATCGGCCACCTCATTAGGTCCGCAGAAATCGCTCGATCTCAACTGAGCCACGAGGAGGCGGCGCATCGCTTCCGTCTGGCACGTGAACTGCGAGAGATCACTCCCGGACGCAGTGCTGCATCTCTTGCCCTTCTCACTCTGGAGGAGGCAGCCGCCAGATATGACGCGGGGCAGTTCGCCGAGTCGGCGACAATGCTTAGGGCATTGAAGTCTAGCAACCGGGATACCTCCATTTCCGGCAGAATTCTTCTTGACCTAGCACTATCGGAATACCTTCTTGATAGACCGCGCGAGGCGAACCTGCTGCTTTCTGAGCTACTTAGCACAGCATCCAATGGGCTTGATGAAAAATCTATGCTCAGGGCTCTCTTGACGAAGTCGTCTGTACTCTATGCGTTAGGTTCATGGGACTTGGCGCGGAGCACCTTCCTATCATGCACACGGGAATTGCCGAAGCACGATGATATCCGCGTAGCCGACGTGTTGAAGCGCGTGAACATGTTTTACCTGCCGGAGTTGGCAGAGCATTTTCTGTTCGAGGCCAAGGAGCGACTCGCCCGGCAGAAAGATAATCCGTTATTTTGGGAGATCCATCACAATATTGGTACGAATTATCTACTGAAAGGAGAGCTCGCTCTAGCCTCTGAATACCTCCAGGAAGCCTTGCGGCAATTTGAATCAATGGGAACCTATCGGGTAAGCTATCCACTCAACAATGCCGGCCTCATTGCCTTGCTGGAAGGCGATCACGACGTCGCGAGGACAATATTTAATAAAATCACTGCGCTGCCAGTTCCCCAGTTTGATCGGCTGTCCGCTAGATGTCATGCTGCACTTCTTGATTGCCTCGAGGGAAATCCTGAAAAGGCCATCCCTCTCTTGGAGACCCTTTACGAGGAGGCAAGGCATCTCTCCGAGGTAATTCTTTGGGATATAATCGGCCATGACCTCGCCTGGGCCTATCGCCTGGCAGGTCGTTTCAGAGAGAGCGTCGAACTTCTTAAGGCTAGTCCGCCGATACCCAAGGATCTCTGGTCGGATTTTAGAATAGAGCGCCGGCGCCGAATGAAATCAGAGATGGAACAAGCATTAGATTGCAAGGCGAGCGATATTGGCGGGAACCCACACGCCCCCCAGGTTTCGGGAAGGTCAGATGCATGGCGGTTTAAGCTGCTAGAGTTTGAGGTCAATGATCTTTGGTTTTGGGAGTAACTCAGCGGTGTTCGAGTGTCCCGAGGTGAAGTCTGTGTCGGGCAGTCTCAACCAGCGCGCCCATCAGGTCCGTAAAACTCATGCCCTCTGCCATCGCGGACGCCGAAAAGCTGCTACCGTAAGGCGATAGCTGTGGCGTGGCATTTATCTCAACGAAAAACGGCTCGCCTTCTGGGGTCACACGAAAGAGGTACCCTCAGAAGGTGTGGAAATGCAGAAGGCGGTGTAGCCTACCTCTGACGTTCCAAAACCCGGGCTGGCAGGCCCGAGAACGAGGGAGGAACACCGCCGTGGTCGAGAAGATCACCGACAAGCGATCGACGTCAAGCGAGGCATGGGAGTCGCTCGAGAGCTGGGTGAGGGGGAAAGTGCAGGACTTCGTGCAAGCTCTGCTGGAAGAGGAAGTTACGGAGCTGCTCGGGCGTGCAAAGTCGGCGAGGAGAGCGACGGTGAACGCGGACGCCGGCTACCGCAATGGCCACGGCAAGCCGCGGCGACTGACGTTGAGCAGCGGCACGATCACGGTGCGCCGGCCGCGGGTGCGGGATCTCGAGGAGCGGTTCGAGAGCCGGGTACTGCCGCTGTTCGCCAAGCGGACGCGCGAGGTCGACGGGCTGATCCCGGAGCTCTACCTGCACGGGTTGGCCGAGGGGGACTTTGACCTGGCGCTACGCGGCCTGCTCGGGGAGGAAGCGCCGCTGTCGGCCTCGACCGTGGCGCGGCTGAAGGCGAATTGGCAGGTGGAGTACGACGAGTGGCGGCGCCGGCGGCTCGACGGTCTTGAGCTCACCTACCTGTGGGTGGACGGCCTCTACGTGAAAGCAGGGCTCGAGAAGGACAAGGCCGCGGTGCTCGTCGCCATCGGCGGGCTGTCGGATGGACGCAAGGTCGTGCTCGCGGTGATGCCCGGTCAGCGCGAGTCCACCGAGAGCTGGTCGGCGATGCTGCGCGATCTGAAGGCTCGCGGCCTGGTCTGCCCGCGCCTGGCGGTCGCGGACGGTCACCTGGGCATCTGGGGGGCGCTCCGCAACGTCTACCCGGAAGCTTCGGAGCAGCGGTGCTGGAACCACCGAATCGTCAACGTGCTCGACAAGGTCCCGCAGCGACTCCATGAAGAGGCCAAGCCGCTGCTGTGCACGATCCCCTACGCGGCAACGCGCGGCGAAGCTGAGGCGGCCAAGCAGCGGTTCGCGCGCTGGTGCCGCACGCGCGGCCAGCAGGCGGCAGCTGAGCTACTCGACCATGACTGGGATCGCATGGTCACCTTCTACCAGTTCCCAGAGCCGCACTGGCGCCACCTGCGGACCACCAACATCGTCGAGTCGCCGTTCTGCGGCCTGCGGCTCCGCACCGACGCCGCCAGGCGGTACAAGAAAGTCGAGCACGCGACGGCCGTACTCTGGAAGTTGCTGCTCGTTGCCGAGCGGCGCTTCCGCCGACTCAACTCACCCGTTCTGTTGAAGGAAGTCTTCGCAGGAGTGCAGTACATCGATGGAGTACGAGCGCGCCGCGAGGAGGCCGCCGCCTGATGCGTTTACACACCTCTTGACGGAACCTCCACACGAAAATCGCTGCGTGATAAATCGAGACACCCGAGCGCTTTGTGGACTTTGAGTCCGAGTGAGCAAAGGCGTTCAAGAAGTGCTGGTGGGAACGGCAAGGACGCGTGCCAGGCAGCGGCTTTGGGGTCTTGCTTCGCTGACGAGTCGAAGATATGATCCCCGAGAGAAAGCGAGCCATGGAGCGATAGCCCCACTGGTGTTAGGGGCCTGGGCGGGTTGCCTAAAATCGGCACAGTGATTTCAAAGCCAGCTATGAATTCCTCAACAAGAATAGGTTGTCGGTAAATATTAAGCAGGCGCTCTGATTCCTCCATAAGCCGACCACGATCGGTGCCTATATCGATCGGCCCCGTTACGCCGATGCTCGAACCCTCAAAGAGCGGCTTTATGATCACGCGCTCTGAGTGGATGTCGGCGCCGAAAACCTCGTCGAGACTTCCTGCGACGGCCCAAGAAGGAGTCGGTACTCCTCCAGCCCTGGCTACCAACTTGGCTAGGTTTTTATTTGCAGCAATGGCCTGCGACATTGCGTCGGAGCCAGTGTATGGTATCGCAAGTATCTCGCAAATTGCTGCGGGCAGCAGCTCTCTCGTTCTACTTCCGAAACCTACTGAGCAGTTGACCACGAGGTCGAGAGTTGGTTTCAGGCGCAGCAATGACTCCAGCGGCGACTTCTGCGAGTCAATTAAGGCAACCGTATGGCCGAGTTGTTCCAACGCCAACACAATAGCTTGTATCGTTTCTGCTGTCTCAAATTCAGCGAAAAGATCGTAAGGAGGTTGCTCCGAGGCATGGCCAGGACGAATTTCAAAGAGGAGACCGAGGCGCACGTTTCTACCTAAGTCCTGATCAAACAGCCAGAGCGTTTAAGATAGTCGCTGTAAGAATATTCGCAATCGCACTCTATGCCGTCGTCGCTGAGTTTGTAGACTGTTGGTAGATTTACTCCGTTGAACATATGAGCCTTAACAAGGGTATAGGTGCCCATGTTGGAGAAGACTATCTTGTCTTCATGAGCCAGAGCGGTAGCAAATCTATAGCTCCCGAAGACGTCTCCCGGTAGGCATGTACATCCGGCGAGAATATAGGTAAAGGCTCCATTTGCGCACTCGCCGCAAGCAATAGGCCGTTCGCCGTACTCGAATACCTCGGGCATATGGTTTACGGTTGTGTCGAGAATCGCAACCTGACTCGTGCCGCTCTGGAATAGATCAACGACACTTGCCACCATAAAGCCAGCCGAACTGGCAATCGCGTCACCGGGCTCAAAGATCACTTGGCCAGGTGAAAGCCGGCTGATTATGGAAACTGCGTGATTGAAATGTAATTTCATCATGGCGCTAGGCAGACGATAGCCACCTCCGAGATTGGTCCATTGCACGCGCTCGAGCAAGTCCGGAATGACGTCAGCGATCAGCTGGACAGTGCGAGAGAGATATGAGTAGTCGTCAGCCTCACAGTTGGTGTGAAAGTGGAGCCCCTTTATTCGAGTGAGCATGTCTGGATTTGCGTCTAGCTCCTGACGCAAGCTGTAAAGTGGCACTCCGAGCTTAGAGTGTGGCCTGCAAGGATCGCATCGTGGATCACGAACGGCGGATAGGCCTGGGTTTAGTCTTAGTCCTAAAGAGCAGCGCGGGTGACAGAAGGGTGTTAACCGATTGAACTGTGAGAGGGAGTTGAAGGAAATCGCATTGCATAGGCATGATATCTCGGCGATCTCGGACTTGCAAAGCCCTGGACTGGTCAGATGGAGCAACTTGGGATCATCCACTATTCCTGCGAAATCTCGCGCAAAGCGAGCTTCAAATAGCGAACTCGCTGCTAGGCCATCGAGCTCCGTGCGGAGGAATGACGCAAGTCCATAGACAGAGGCGGCCTTCAAAGGGAACAAAAAAGTGCAAGTTTTTGTGTCATCGATTTGGCGTAGCTTGGTTGCATTGCGGCGGAGGACGCGAGTATCGTAGACAAATGCAGGAGTCGTGACTTGATGAGGGTCAAATTGCAGGAGGCGGCGCGTACCCAATTCCCTATCCATTGTGGCTCCCACTGCGATAATTTCGAGTTATCGACGACGACTTGTACGAAAATGCTCAGTGAATAAGTGATGGCGTGAAAATTAGAGGGCGCGTCCGCCCCCCTCGTGCCCCCCTCGTGCCCCCCTTCGGGGTAGCACAAAGGTGATGCGAAAAAAATGAGTTCCGCCTTGAACGGAAATTCGCGGAGGGTCGAGTTTGACAGCGTGTCATCTTGGGAAGGACGCAGGCGGATCTGCGACTTCAAGTCACGCCTTGACTTACGCCCAAGTACCGCCTAAGCTGATGCCTTACCGACTCTGCGGTGGGCTGACCGGTAACACCGAGAGCGGTGGAGGCGGTCGGGGCGAGGAGGTCAAGGACGTGGCTGGCCCAGGTCGTATCGAAGGATCGACAGCTCGACCTGGCCGCAGCCGGCGCCGTAAACCGGCCCCCTATGTGGAGTTGCATGGGGCCTCGGCCTTCTCGTTCCTTCGGGGATCCTCCCTGCCCGAAGACCTGATGGCACGAGCGGCGGAGGTGGAGCTGGGGGCGGTGGCCCTGGTGGACGTGAACGGGGTTTATGGAGCCCCCCGGTTCTACAAGGCGGCTCAGCAGGCGGGGGTCCGGGCTCTGGTCGGGGCGGAGGTGGTGCTCTCGCCGGAGGCTTACTTTGCCTGGGGGGAGGGTACCCGCGGGCTGCGGGAGCTGTTGCAGCGGGCTGGCAAGCGGGGACCCCTGGGACTGGTACCGGCGCCACTCTCCCGGCTATCGGTGCCGCTGGTCAGCGCGGCGGACCCCACGCAGCCCGCCCGGGGACGAGACACCGGGACCGCCGGAGGGCGGCGAGGGTCGCAGGGGCGACGCGGCGCAAACACCGGACCGCGGCTGGAGGCGGCTTCCTCGGCACCCCCGGCTTTTTCGGCCCACTCAGGAAGGGCATCCCGTTCCCGCGCGACCGCGGGCACCCCTCCGGCAACAGCCGGGTCCTCCTCGCCGGGGTCGGGGGCTTTTCTTGGCGAGGATGACTCGGGGAGCGACGACCTCGCTCCCCGGGTCACCTTGCTGGTCGAAAACCGGACCGGGTACCGGAACCTTTGCCGGCTGCTGTCGGCGGCGGCCCTGGGGCGGGCCAAGGGGGAGGCCCGGGTTTCCTGGGAGCTGATCGCCGAACACTCGGCCGGATTGCATTGCTTGACCGGGGGCGCCGAAGGGCCTCTCGCACGGGCGCTGCGGGTGGGTGGATTGGAGGCAGCGCGGAAGCTGACCGGCCGGCTGGCGGGGATCTTCCCGGGGCGGCTGCACGTGGAGCTGCAACGGCATCGGATCCGGGAGGAGGAGCACCGCAACCGGGCGCTCGTCGACATCGCCCGAGGGATGGGGCTGCCGCTGGTGGCCAGCAACGGGGTGCGGTATGCGCGGGCGGGCGACAAGGCGCTCCAGGACGTGCTGACCGCCATCCGGTGCCATACCACGCTCGACGCGGCGGGCCGGCTGCTGGAATGCCACCGGGAACGGCACCTGAAGGGGGCGGCGGAAATGGGGCTGCTGTTCGCCGACCTGCCCGAGGCGGTAACGGCGACCGGGGAGCTGGCGGGACGGCTGGATTTCACCATGGCCGACCTCGGGTACCGGTTCCCGGCCTATCCGCTGCCGGCGGGGGAAACCCCATCGTCCTACCTGCGCCACGTCACCTGGAACGGAGCCCGGGCCCGCTTCCGGCCGCTGTCGGGCAAGGCGCAGGCCCAGATCCAGAAGGAGCTGGACCTGATCGAGAAGCTCGACCTGGCAGGCTACTTCCTAATCGTCTGGGACATCGTCCGCTTCTGCCTCGAAAACGGCATCATGGCGCAGGGGCGCGGCTCGGCGGCCAACAGCGCCGTCTGCTACGCGCTGTCGATCACCGCCGTCGACCCGGTGCGGATGGAGCTGCTGTTCGAGCGCTTCCTCTCGGAAGAGCGCGGCGAGTGGCCGGACATCGACCTCGACCTGCCGTCGGGCGACCAGCGCGAGCGGGTCATCCAGCACGTCTACCAGCGCTATGGCCCCCATGGCGCGGCGATGACCGCCAACGTCATCACCTACCGCGACCGCTCGGCCACCCGCGAGGTGGCCAAGGCGTTCGGCTACTCCGCCGACCAGACCGACAAGCTCGCCCGCCAGCTCGGCAGCTGGACCTACGACCTCGCCCGCGGCGACCCGAAATCCTTCGCGGCCGAGCTGAGCGCCGCCGGCTTCGATCCCGAAGAGCCGCGCATGCGACGCTTCGCCGATCTCTGGCACCGCATCCACGACCTGCCCCGCCATCTCGGCCAGCACTCCGGCGGCATGGTCCTCGCCGCCGGGCGGCTCGACGAGATCGTGCCGCTCGAACCGGCGGCCATGCCGGGGCGCGTGGTGGTGCAGTGGGACAAGGACGACTGCGCCGACCTCGGCATCATCAAGGTCGACCTGCTGGGGCTGGGCATGCTCAACGCCATCGAGGAGATGGTACCCACCATCCACCTCCGCGAAGGGATCCGGCTCGACCTCGCCCACCTCCCCGCGGACGATCCGGCGGTCTACAAGATGCTGCGCGAGGCCGACACGGTGGGCGTCTTCCAGGTGGAGAGCCGGGCGCAGATGGCCAGCCTGCCCCGCAACAATCCCCATCACTTCTACGACCTGGTGATCCAGGTGGCGATCATCCGCCCGGGGCCGATCGCGGGCAACATGACCAATCCCTACTTCGAGCGGCGCGCCGGCCGGCAGCCGGTGACCTACCCCCATGCCAGCCTCGAGCCGATCCTCGCGCGCACCCTCGGCGTGCCGATCTTCCAGGAGCAGCTGCTGCGCATCGCCATGGTGGCGGCCGGCTTCACCGGCGGCGAGGCGGAGGAGCTGCGGCGGGCGATGGGCTTCAAGCGCTCGGTCGAGCGGATGCGGGCGATCGAGGCCCGGCTGCGCTCCGGCATGGAGGCGCACGGCATCACCGGCGAGGCGCAGGAAACCATCGTCCAGGGCATCACCTCGTTCGCTCTCTACGGCTTCCCGGAGTCCCACGCCGCCAGCTTCGCCCTCATCGCCTACGCCAGCGCCTACCTCAAGGCCCACCATCCGACCGCCTTCTACCTCGGCATCCTCAACGCCTGGCCGATGGGCTTCTACCACCCCGCAACCCTGGTCCGCGACGCCCAGCGGCACGGCGTCGAGATCCACCCGATCGACGTCCAGGAGTCGGGCTGGAGGTGCCGCTGGGAGGGGCGATCCTCCCCGCGCTCTCAGCAGTCCCCGCACCCCCCGCAGGCGTCGGGGGCCATCCGCCTGGGGCTGCGCTATGTGCGCGGCCTGCGCTCCCGCTCCGGCCTGGTCATCGAGCAGGAGCAGGCGCGCGCGCCTTTCGCCGACCTCGCCGATTTCACCAGCCGCTGCGCCCTGCAGGCCGGCGAGCTCGAGACCCTGGCCAGCATCGGCGCCCTGTCCGGCTTCGGCCTCAGCCGCCGGGGAGCGCTCTGGCAGGCGGCGCGTCTCGTCCGCCCGGCCGGCCCCCTGCTCGCGGAGCTGTCCGAACCGGAGCCGTCGCCGCTGCCGGAGATGACCGCGGCCGAGGAGACCCAGGCCGACTACGGCGGCACCCAGCTGACGCTCGGCCCCCATCCGCTCGCCTTCCGCCGGGAGCAGCTGCGCCGGCGCGGCATCGTCACCGCCGCCGACCTCGTCCATTACCGCAATGGCGACCTCGTCCGCACCGCCGGCGCGGTGATCGTCCGCCAGCGCCCGGGCACCGCCAAGGGCCTCCTCTTCCTCACCCTGGAGGACGAGACCGGCATGTCGCAGGCGATCGTCTCCCCCGACCTCCTGCAGCGGCACCGCCAACTGATCGCCGGCTCGCCGGGGCTGGTCGTCGAGGGGGTGCTGCAGAAGCGCGACGGCAGCGTCTCGGTGCGCGGGGAGCGGTTCTGGGCGCTCGAGGAGATGCTGGCCGTGCCGAGCCACGACTTCCGCTGACCCACTGGCCCCGCGCGCGCGGAACCGCTGCGGGTAAGCTACGATGCACCCGCCGAAACCCGATTGTCTCCGGGACGCCGAGCCCCGGATCGGCGGAGGAGGTGCGATGCATTCCGGCGACGGCGCCATCATGCTGGCGGCCGCGGCCGCGGGCGGGTTGATGAACGCCCTGGCCGGCGGCGGCACCATCATCACCTTCCCCACCCTGATGTTCCTGGGCGAGCCGGCGATCATCGCCAACGCCACCTCCACCGTGGCCCTGCTGCCGGGCGCGGCGGCCAGCATGGCCGGCTATGGGCAGGAGGTCGCCACCCACAAGGAGTGGCTGAAGACGCTGCTGATTCCCAGCGTCGTCGGCGGCGGCATCGGCTCGCTGCTGCTGCTGCGGACACCGGAGAAGACTTTCGCCAACCTGGCGCCGCTGCTGGTGCTGTTCGCCACGCTGCTCTTCCTCTGGCAGGGATTCCTGGCCCGGCGTCGGGAGAAGCGGCTCGCCGCGGCCTTCGCGCCAACCGGCGGCCCGCCCGGCGCCGCGCCACCGCCCGCCGCCGACGGCCCGCCCAGCCTCGGGCTGTCCCGCCGGCGCTGGACGGCCGCGGTCCTCTTCCAGTTCGCGATCTCGATCTATGGCGGCTACTTCGGCGCCGCCATCGGTATCCTGATGCTGGCGGTGCTGGGGTTCCTGGGCCTGACCAACATCTTCGCGATGAACGGCCTCAAGAACTTCTTCGGCTTCTGCATCAACGGTGTCGCCGCCGCCTACTTCATCCTGCGCGGCGCCGTCGTCTGGCCGGTGGCGCTGCTGATGATGGCGGGCGCGATCGCCGGCGGCTACGGCGGCGCCCGGCTCGCCAGGGTCATCGGCAAGGAAAAGGCGCGCACCGCGGTGGTGGTCATCGGCTTCGTGGTGACGGCGATCCTGTTCTGGCAGCGCGCCCGCTCCTGACGGGTCCGGATCTTGCACAGCGGTGTCGCGAGGTTCTGCCGAGCCCTTGGCAGGAGGGAGCCCAGCGATGAACCGCCTCGACGCGTCAGCAGAGTGCAGACCGCAGCGCCGATTTTGGCGCCTCGCTTCGCGCCTGACCGGGACAGGTCTCGCCGTGCTGGCGCTTGGAGCGCCACGGCTCGGCGCGACCCAGCTCCCCTCCGCCGCCGCGCCGTCGCCGGCATCGCTTGCCACTGCCGCTGTAGCCCCGCCGGCCGCCACCGCGCCGGAGACGAGCTGCACCGCCGCGATACCGCCAGCCGCCGGCACGGATGCATCGCCGGCGCCAGCCGTCGCGAGCGCCTCCTCGGCGCCGGCACCCGTGGAGCTGCTCTCGGCTTCCCCGCTGGTGTCCGGGCCCGTGCCGCCGCCGGCGGCCAGCGACACCGCGGCCGAGGCGGAGCACATCAGCGCCGGCATGCCGGTCTGGAAGCTGCTGGCCGTCGATGCGCGCAGCATCCTCACCGCGCCGGTGAGCTGGACCGAGCACGATTGGGCGGTCTTCGGGATCGGCGTGGCCGGCGTCGCCGGCCTCACCCTGGCGGACAAGCACCTGCGCACCGAGGCGTTGCGCGGCGACGCTCCGCTCGAGACGACGCTGGCGAACGACTTCAGGTACTTTGGCAACTACGCCGCCTTCGGCGTGCTCGGCGCCTTTTACGCCGGCGGCCGCCTCGGCAACGACGCCAAGGCGCAGGAGACGGCGCTCGACGGTCTCATCGCCAGCATTCTCGCCGGCGGCGTGATCACCACCGCCATCAAGGAGGTGGCCGGTCGCAGCCGGCCTTCGACGCACCAGGGCGTCTACGACTTCCATCCCTTCAGCGGCAATGCGTCGTTTCCGTCGGGAGAGTCCACGGAAGCCTTTGCCGCGGGCTCGGTCATCGCCGCCCAGTACCCGAATCCGTGGGTCGAGATCTCCTGCTACGGCACTGCCTCCCTGGTGGCCTTTGCGCGCATGCGCGAGGACGGCCACTGGGCCTCCGACGTGGTGATGGGGGCGCTGATCGGCACCACGGTCGGCCGTGCCGTGGTGCATCTGAACCGGCGGCTGCGAGCTCGGGTGAGCGTCGCCCCCCTGCTCGCTCCCGGCGCGCAGGGACTGACGATTCATACCGCTTTCTGAGCCAGGCCCGGCTCCCGCCGCCACGGCAGGATCGTGCAGCCCGATCTCGCGGCTGCATTGCAGGCTAGATGGGGGTGCAGAGATGACGACTCAGGGTCCGCGGCAACAGGTTCACCCCAGCGTTCACCGGCTCCGGCGCGCCCCGACCGCCGCCGCCGTCTGTCTGGCATTCCTGGGCGCCCTGGCGCCGGCGGTGTCGGCGGCCAGGGCAGCCATGGCGGCCCAGGATCCACCGCAGCCCGCCGCCACCGTGCCGCAGCCGCCGAGCACCTCGCCACCAGAGCCGTCCAGCTCCGCGCCGCCCCCGTCCCCGAGTCTCGAACCGGCACCGGCGCCGCCGGCTCAGGCAGCCCCGGAAACAGCGCCCCCCGCGGTGCCAACCCCCGAACCGCCCCCGCCTTCGACCACCGCACCACCGGCGGCCCAGCCGCCCGCCGCGCCGGACACCACCAACGGCGTCAGCGCCCACATGACGGCGGCCAAGCTGCTGCTCGTCGACGTCCGCGAGGTCCTCCGCTCGCCGGAGCACTGGAACCGCGAGGACTGGGCGCTCTTCGGGCTCGAGGTGGCCGCGGTCGTCGGCGTCGGCGCGGTGGACGAGAGCCTGCAACGGGACGTGCGGCGCAGCCGCAGCTCCTTCGAGGACGACCTGGCCAAGGACTTCCGGACCTTCGGCAACTATGGCTCCTTCGAGGTGCTCGGCGGGTTCTACATCGCCGGGCTCCTGGTGCACGACCAGAAGGCGCAGGAGACGACTCTCGACGGCCTGTTCGCCAGCGGCATCGCCGGCGGCCTGATCTCGCCGTTGCTCAAGCTGGTTGTCGGGCGCGTCCGCCCCAATGCCAGCCAGAGCGCCTACGACTTCCATCCGTTCAGCGTCCACAACGTTTCGTTCCCATCCGGGGAATCGACCCAGGCCTTCGCGGTGGCGGCGGTGATCGCGACCCAGTACCCCAACCCCTGGGTCGAGGCCCTGTCCTACACCACGGCCGCGGTGACCAGCTGGGGACGGGTGCGCGAAAACGGTCACTGGATGTCGGATGCGCTGGCCGGCGCCTTCATCGGCTATCACGTCGGCCGCCGGGTCGTGCACATCAACCAGCGCCTGCGCGCACGGGTGACCGTCAATCCCACGGTCGCCAACGGCAGCCGCGGGCTGGTGATGACCGCCCGCTTCTGAAACCCGGCCCGGCCACTGCGTCGCGGCTCTTCACTCATGGCACAATGCCGGCCATGAAGCCGAGGCCGCCGCAGTCGGGCGCCCGCGCCCCCCGCGCCAACATCGCCGTTGCTCGCCAGCGGCCGGCGCACCGGGCATGCGGGTCGCCGTGAGGTCCGGGCCGGCGGCGCAACCGCGATGAGCAGCCGCTCGCGGGTGCTCGCCGCCGCGCTCGCGGCGCTGGTCCTGGCCGCCCTGCTCTCGGCGCTCGCCGCCGAGGGCATCCTGGCATGGTCCGCCACCGCCCTGGCCGCCGCCCGCTGGACGGCCATCGCCGGCCTGGCGGCCTACGCGGCGATGCGCCGCTCGCTGACCACCTGGATGCTGGTGTGCATGGTGGCGGGCGCGGAGCTCGGCTACGACGCTCCCCGCATCGCCACCGACCTCGGCGTACTGGGCCAGATCTTCCTGCGGCTGATCAAGACGATCATCGGACCGCTGCTGTTCGCCACCCTGGTGGTCGGCATCGCCGGCCACGCCGACCTGCGCAAGGTCGGGCGCATGGGCGTCAAGGCTTTGATCTATTTCGAGGTGATCACCACCCTGGCGCTGCTCATCGGCCTGGCGGCGATCAACCTGAGCCAGGCCGGCATCGGTGTCCACGTGCCGCCGCCGCCTCCCGGCGAAGAGCTCAAGACGACGCGCCTGACCCCCACGGAAATGCTGTTGCATGCCTTTCCCGAGAACATCGCCAAGGCGGTGGCCGACGGCCAGGTGCTGCAGGTCGTGGTCTTCAGCGTCCTCTTCGGCATCGCGCTGGCGCTGCTCACCCCGGAGCGCCGGCGGCCGATGCTGCAGTTCGCGGAGAGCCTGAGCGACACCATGTTCAAGCTCACCAACATCGTCATGCTTTTCGCGCCCATCGGCGTCGGCGCGGCGATCGCCTACACGGTCGGCAACAGCGGCCTCGGCGTGCTGGTGAACCTGTCGCAGCTGCTGGCGACGCTCTATGTCGCGATCTTCGCCTTCCTGCTGCTGGTGCTGCTGCCGGTGGCGCTGCTGGCGCGCATCCCCATCCGGCGCTTCCTGCGCGCCGTCGCCGAGCCGGTCTCGATCGCCTTCGCCACCACCAGCTCCGAGGCCGCCCTGCCGCGCGCCATGGAGGCGATGGAGGGCATGGGGGTGCCGCGCCCGATCGTCGCCTTCGTCATGCCGACCGGTTACAGCTTCAACCTCGACGGTTCCGCCCTCTACGTCTCGCTGGCCTCGATCTTCGTGGCGCAGGCCGCCGGCATGAAGCTCGGCTTCGGCCAGCAGCTGGTGATGCTGTTCACCCTGATGCTCACCAGCAAGGGAGTGGCCGGCGTGCCGCGGGCCGGGCTGGTGGTGCTGCTGGCCACCGCCGCCGCCTTCCAGCTGCCGACCGCGCCGATCTTCCTGCTGCTGGGCATCGACGCGCTGATGGACATGGGGCGCACCGCCCTGAACGTGCTCGGCAACTGCCTGGCGACCGCAGTCATCGCGCGCTGGGAGGGAGACCTGGGCGCTGCCGAGCCCGCCGGGGCGCTACCGGCGGTCGTCGGCGACCAGCCGTAGGCGCCAACCGGCGCCGACCTGTAGCCAGAAACCTTCCGGCAACGAGGACGTGAAAACGTGGCGGCGACGCCGATGGCTCCCGAGGGGCGGAGCCACCGGCGTCCATTGCGCTAGCAGAGATAGCTGTCGCAGGTGACGTGGGGGCAGGAGGGACAGGCCGAACAGTTGGTGAACTTGCTGCAAAGGGCCGTGGCGCCGCCGACGACGGCGGTCAGGTTGTCGTTCTGCAGTGCCCTGAGGGTCTCCTTGGATACTACCAGGCGCTTCGTCACTCTTTTCATCGGCGGTCTCCTCGGGTGTCTTCAGCAGGCGTTGTTGCCCGCGGTCGCGATCACTTCCGACGGGGATGTCGCAAATCGGAAGATGACAATATACGCCCACTGAAGATTCTTCAACCCGCCGGCGCTATACCGCCGGCTTCACCCCCAGCGACCGGTAGATGTCGGCGGGGTCGTAGACGACGCCGCCCTTGACGGTCAGCACCACCCGGCGGATGTCGGCGATGCGGGTCGCCGGATCGCCGTCCACCAGGATGAGGTCGGCGAGCTTGCCCGGCGCGACCGTGCCGAGGTCCTGATCGCGCTTCATGATCCGCGCCGGACCGAGGGTGGCGTCGTAGAGCGCGACCGGCGCCGGGATCCCCGCCGCGACGTACAGCTCGAGCTCGCGGTGCAGCGCGAAGCCGGCAGGGGCATCGGTGCCGGCGACGATCGGGATGCCATTGTCGTAGAGCGCCTTGACCATCGCCAGGCAGGCCTGGAACGACTTGCGGTACTGCTCCTCCTTGCCGGCCGGGACCGGCACGCCGCCGCCCGCCAGCAGGTTGCGGCGCAGCTGCGGCGGCAGGCGGTCGGCCACCTCCGCCCAACCCGCGGGCATCACCCCCGGCCGGCTGGTGAACAGCCCTTCGAAGACGTTCACCGTCGGGTCGATGTCGATGTGCCGCCGCTTGAGCAGCGCCAGGAAGTTGCGCACCTCGGGAGAGGCGAGGTCGAGGTCCGCGGCATGCTCGGCGACGGCGACGAAGCGCTGCGGGGTGCGGGTGTCGATGCCGGCCAGGAAGTTCAGGAACAGGAAGTTGACGTGCTGGATCTCGTCGAACCCGGCCTCGACCGCCTGCTCGGCGATCATGCCGTTGGGAACGTGGCCCGACAGCCGCAGGCCGAGCTGGTGGGCGCGCGCGACGATCGGCGGCACCAGCTGCGGGTCGAGAGAGCTGTAGAGCTTGATCTGCACGTAGCCGAGCTGCTGGTAGCGGTCGACCGCGGCGAGCGCCTGCTCCCGCGTCGACACCAGCACCTTCGAGGGTCCGGCGTAGGGACCGGGGCTGTCGATGAACCCGGCCATCAGCACCCGCGGCCCCACCGCCTCGCCGCTGTCCCAGCGGCGGCGCATGTCCTGCAGCTGATCGATGTCGTTGGCCATGTCGCGCACCGTGGTGACGCCCGCCGCGAGGTGCAGCCGCCCGTCGACCGGCGACAGGTGGACGTGACTGTCCCAGAGCCCCGGCAGCAGCGCCTTGCCCCCGGCATCCACCACCTCGGCCCCGAACGGAGCTTGCACGTCGCGGTCGGCCGCCACCTTCTCGATGCGGTCGCCGGCCACGACCACCGTCATGCCCGCGCGGCTGCTCAACGTCTCGGGATCGAAGAGCCGGGCGTTGCGGATCACCAGCCGCTCCCCCGGCCGGCGCGCCAGCCGCGCCGCCAGCTGCTTGTCGCGCGCCGCCGCCACCTGGTCCTGAGCCTTGACCAGGCCGGGCATGGCCCCCTCCCAGCCCTCGAGCACGACGTTGGACCAACCGTCGTGGATCGCAAACAACCCCTCCTGGTCGTCCAGCCAGACGTAGGTGGGCGTGAGGTCCAATCCGGTGATCGCGTAGAGGGTGACCGAGCGTGAGAACCCCGGCCCCTGGGCGAAGGCCGTGGTCACCTTCTCGATGGCGGCGTCGCCCTCCGGCAGCAGCTGCAGGCTGCCGCCGGCGTTCAGCAGCGCCCGCGCCAGCAGCCCCTGCTCGAGCGGCGAGCCTTCCATGTCGAGGTAGAAGGCCCGGCCACCGCCGACGTCTCGTTGCCCCTGCTCCGCCGGGTTCTTCCAGCTCGCCTTACCCTCGTTCCATTCGAAATGCTCGCTGACCGGGTTCTTCTGGTAGTCGTTGCCGGTGACGTCGAGCCGCACCGGCAGGCCGCGGCGGTCGAGCGCCACCTGGACGGTCACCTTGGGCCCGCGGCCGCGGTCGTTGAACTCGTAGCCGATGTTCCAGACACCGTCCGCGCCGGCCCGCGCGGTCGCCAATCCGGCGCGGTTGCCGGCCAGCTCGACGGTGTAACGCTGCTCGGCGCCGGCGGCCGCGGCGGGCGCCGGCGGTGCCGCCGAAGCACAGGCGAGCGCCAAGGCCAGGATCAGCGCCAGGAGCGGACGCAGGAGCAGGCGGGAGGCAGGGATGTCGAGGCTGGCAGGCCGCGCCGGGGGCCGTCCGAACGGATGTCGTCGCATGATGTCTCCTCGAAGCCGGAAGATCCGGATGGCGATTGTAACCGGCCGCCAGCCGGCGGGTGACGGCGAGTGCCGGCCCGGCCCCCTGCCGGCGATCGTCCCGCACGGCCCGATTGCCGCTCGGGCGCCGGGGTCGGTCACACGGCGGCCAGCTCCTCCTCGAGCAGCTGGCGCTGATGGAGGTCGGCGTAGAGGCCGCCGGCGGCCAGCAGCTGGGCGTGAGTGCCACGCTCGACCACCTCGCCGCCGTCGAGCACCAGGATGAGGTCGGCGCCCTTGACCGTCGAGACGCGGTGCGAGACCAGGAAGACGGTGCGGCCGGTGAAGACGGCGCGCAGGTTGGCCAGGATCAGCTCCTCGGTCTGCGTGTCCACCGCCGACAGGCAGTCGTCGAGCAGCAGGATGCGCGGCTGGCGCAGCAGCGCCCGCGCCAGCGCCACCCGCTGCTTCTGCCCGCCGGAGAGGGTCAGGCCCCGCTCCCCCACCATCGTCTCCAGGCCCTTGGGGAAGCTGGCCAGGTCCGGCGCCAGGCCGGCCAGGCGCGCGGCCTCCGCGACCTCCGCCGCGGCGGCCCCCGGGACCCCGAGCGCGATGTTCTCGCCGACCGTGGTCGAGAACAGGAAGGTCTCCTGCGGCACCATGGCGATCGCCGCGCGCAGGCGCGCGAGCGGCAGCCGCCGGACGTCGATGCCGTCCACCGCCAGGCTCCCCGGCGGCGGCTCGAACAGACGCGGGATGAGCGCCAGCAGCGTGCTCTTGCCGGCACCGGTGCGGCCGACCAGCGCCACCGTCCTGCCCGCCGCCACCTGCAGGTCGATGCCGCGCAGCACCGGCGGCAGGTCGCCGCGGTAGGCGAAGGTGAGCCCGCGCATCGTCACCTCGCCGCGCAGCTCGGGCGCGTCGACCAGCGGCGGCTCGTCGCGGATCGCCGGCACGGTGTCGAGCACCGCCTGGATGCGGGCGAGCGACGCCGCGCCGCGCTGCGCCAGGTTGATCACCCAGCCGAGCGCGATCATCGGCCAGGCCAGGCGGGCGAGGAAGGCGTTGAAGGTCACGAACTGGCCGACGCTGATGCTGCCGCGCAGCACCAGCGAGCCGCCGTACCAGAGCACCGCCGCCGCCGCCAGGCCGATGATGGCCTGCAGCAGCGGGTGAAAGCTCACCGACCAGCCGATCAGGCGCCGGTTGCCGTCGACGTAGGCCTGGTTGAGGCGACGGAACTCCTCGCGCTCGTGGTCCTCGCGGGCGTAGGCGCGCACCACCCGGACGCCGGCCAGGTTCTCCTGCACCCGGGTGGTGAAGTCGGCGAACTGCTCCTGGATGCGCTCGAAGAGGACGTGGATGCGCTCGCCATAGAACTTGGTGGTCAGCACCACCAGCGGCATCGCGAGCAGCGCGAAGGTCGCCAGCCCGGCATGGATGCGCAACATCAGGATGGCGGCACCGGCGCCGCCGAGCACTGTGTTGGCGGCATACATGATCGCCGGCCCGCAGATCATGCGCACCGCCTGCAGGTCGTTGGTGGCGAGCGCCATCAGATCGCCGGTGGGATGCTCATGGAAGAAGGAGGGCGGCTGCCGCTCGAGGCTCGCGAAGTAGTCGTTGCGCAGGTCGTATTCGATGTCCCGGCTCATCCCGACCAGGATTATGCGCTGGATGTAACTGAAGGTCCCCTGCAGCATGGTGACGCCGAGGATCAGCCCCGCATATCCGAGCAACGTGACGCGGCTGACCTGGGTGCGCAGGGCGTCGATCGCCCCGCCGAGCAGCAGCGGGCTGGCGAGGCCGAGGGTCACCGTGCAGGTGATCGCCAGCAGTCCCAGCGAGAGGTTGCGGCGGTGGCGGAAAAGGTAGGGCCCGAGGCCGGCGAGGCGCTTGAACAAGGGGAGGCTCCCGCCGCCGAGGATATCACTCGCGCTCCTCGGCGGCGGGCGGCCGGCCGGCCGGCAAGGCCGGTCCGGACGGTCGGCAAGGTCGGCCCGGCCTTGGCTACTGCCCTAGCGGCGCCAGTAGCCGTGGTAGAAGAACCGGCCGCGCGGACCGCTGACGAAGCGCGGTCCCACCCAGACGGCATGCGCGAAGGGCGGCCTCACCCAGCCGCCGCCTGCCCAGCGGTAGCCGAAGCCCGGATGCCAGCCCCAGTGACCTCCCACCCAGGCGTAGCCGGGACCGGGGCAGGGCGCCACCACCTCGCGCGCCACCGGCACCGGCGGCGGGGCGAAGCCGACGTTGAAGCCGACTCCGACGGCGACGCCGGCATGGGCAGCGACGGACGAGGACAGCAGCAGGGCGAAGGCGGCGATCAGGATCAACCTGGAAGGCTTGGAAAGCTTGGTGAGCTTGGTGTCGTGCGTGGTCATGGTCGTCATTGACCTCCTCACCCGCTGGAACCCGCGTCGCCGGCGTTTCCTGCGGCCGCCGGCGCCACGGCGGCAACCAGGAGATCACCCTTCGGGGCGGGGCCGGTCGCCGCCAGCACCGCGTCGTGGCCGCCCGGATGAAGAACCGCCGGCGCTTCCAGGGTGGCCTCGAGGCGCAGGATGGGCCGCCCCTCGAGCGCGTACTTGGCCTCGTAGTTGGTGCGCGGCCCGTCCTCCCACGGCCCGTCGCGGCGCCGCACGGCCAGGCCGGGATATCCGGCCAGCAGCTCCAGCACCAGCTCGCCATAGACCAGGAAATCGGTGGCGAAGGCCAGGCGGCCGCCGGGGGCGAGCAGCCCGATCACCAGGTCGACGGTCTCCGGATCGAACAGCCGCCGCTTGTGATGGCGGGCCTTCGGCCATGGATCGGGGAAATAGACGTGCACCGCCGTGGCGAAGCCGCGCGGCAACACCGAGGCCAGGAGGTAGAGCGCCTCGCCGCGCAGCGCCAGCCAGTTGCGCTGCCCGTCGCGGCGCGCCCGGCCGACGAACAGGCGGTGGTACTCGGCGACCTGCTCGATGCCGAGGAAGCGCCGCTCGGGGCGCTCGCGGCAGCGGCGCAGCAGGTAGCGTCCCTTGCCGAAGCCGATCTCCACCTCCCAGGGGCCGCCGCCGGGGGTGAGCTCGTCGAGGCGCAACGGCGCCGAGAGCTCCGCCAGGCCGTGGTCGCCGCTCGGCGCCGCCACCAGGACCGGCTGGATCAGAGCAAGTCCTCGCGCCCCTTGCCGGCGAGCTCCTGGACCAGCCGGCGCACCTCCTGGGAACGGGACTTGGGCATCACCAGCACCACGTCGCCGGTGCGCACCACCACCAGTCCCTCGACGCCGAGCACGGCGATGGCGCCGGCATCCGCGAACAGCAGGTTGCCGGCGGCGTCGAGCGCCAGGCGATCGCCGCGGCCGGTGTTGCCGGCGGTGTCGGCCGGCAGCACCTCGTCGAGCGCCGCCCACGAGCCCAGGTCGCTCCAGCCGCAGTCGAGCGCCAGCGTCGCCAGCCCGTCGAGCTTCTCCATCACCGCATAGTCGATCGAGCGCGCCGGCAGCCGCGGATAGATCTCCCCCAGCCGGGCCGGCGCGGCGGCGATCTCCTCGAGGCCGGCGGCGAGCTCCGGCTCGTGGCGCGTCAGCAGCTCGAGCAGCCGCTCGCCGCGGAAAAGAAAGATGCCGGCGTTCCATAGGTGGTGGCCGGAGGCGAGAAAGCGGTCGGCATCCGCGGCGGCGGGCTTTTCCACGAAGCGCCGCACCCGCCGCAGGCCGCCCGGCTCTTCGCCGGCCTCGAGCTCGAGGTAGCCGTAGCCGGTCTCGGCCCAGCGCGGCGTCACCCCGAGCGCCATCACCCGGTCCTCGGCGGCGACGACGCGGGCGGCCGCCGCCAGGGTGTCGCGAAAGCTCTCCGGGTCGCCGAAACGGTGGTCGGAGGGCAGCACCGCCACCACGCCGCGGCGCACCGCCGCCGGCATCGAGCGCACCGACCAGCCGATCGCCGGCGCCGTGTTGCGCCCCTCGGGCTCGAGCAGCACCTGCTCGGGCGGCACCTCCGGCAGCTCGCGGCGCACCGCCGGCCCCAGCTCGCGGGTGGTGCAGACCCAGATCGCCCGCGGCGGCACCAGCGGCGCCAGCCGCAGCACCGTCGCCCGCAGCAGGCTGTCCTCCCCTTCGAGGGCGAGCAGCTGCTTCGGCCGGCGGCGCCGCGACAGCGGCCAGAACCGGGTGCCGCTGCCGCCTGCCAGGATCAGCGCGTGCAAGGCGGGCGTCCCCCCCTAACGAGCGGGTTCGTCGTCCCCCAGCTCCATCCCCATGACGTGGAAGCCCGCGTCCACGTACACGGTCTCGCCGGTGATGCCGGCGGCCAGGGGCGAGAGCAGGAACAGGCCGAGGTTGCCGATCTCCTGATGGGTGACGTTGCGCCCCAGCGGCGCGATGCCGGCGACCTTGTTGTACATCTTCATGAAGCCGGGGATGCTGCGCGCGGCGACGGTGCGCGCCGGCCCGGCCGAGACGGCGTTGACCCGCACCTCGCGCTTGCCGAGCTCGTAGGCGAGGTAGCGCACGCTCGCCTCGAGCGCGCTCTTGGCGATGCCCATCACGTTGTAGCGCGGCACCACCTTTTCGGCGGCGTAATAGGTCAGGGTGACGATGCCGCCGCCGGGCGCGAGCAGCGGCTCGGCGCCGCGCGCCGCCGCCACCAGCGAGTAGGCCGAGATCTTCGAGCGCGGTGAGCCAGTCCTCGCGGCTGGTGTCGAGGTAGCGGCCGTCCATCGCCGCGCGCGGCGCGAAGGCGATCGCGTGCACCAGGTAGTCGAGGCTGCCCCAGGCCGTTCCCAGGTCGGCGAACATCGCCGCCAGCTCCGCTTCGCGGCGCACGTCGCAGTCGTAGAGCCGGACCCCGGGCAGGTCGCGGGTGAGCTTCTCGAGGTCCTCGCGCAGCCGCTCTCCCTGGTAGCTGAAGGCGAGCTGCGCCCCGGCGTCGCGCAGCCGCTCGGCGATCGCCCATCCCAGGCTGCGCGCGTTCGCCACTCCCATCACCAGGGCCCGCTTCCCCGCGAGGTCGAGCTCGATCATGGCGGCGTATGTTAGCCCATCCTGATGAGCGGCCGCCGCCGGGGGGTGTAAACTACCCCGCCCATGACCGCGGCCGAGCTCTTCCGCCTGACTCGCGAGCTGGTGGACGTGGATTCGGTGACCGGGCGCGAGCGGCAGGTGGGGGAGCTGCTCGCGCACCGCCTCGGCGCCCTGGCGGCGCGCGGCGGCGGCACCGTCGAGCGGCTGGCGGTGGACGGCGACCGCGCCAACCTCTTTGCCGCCTGGGGCGCGCCGGTGGTGGTGCTCTCGACCCACATGGACACCGTGCCGCCGTTCCTGCCGTCGTCGGAGGACGCCGAGCACATCCACGGCCGCGGCGCCTGCGACGCCAAGGGCGCCATCGCCGCCATGCTCGCCGCCGCCTCGCGGCTGGCGGACGAGGGCGTGCGCGGCTTCGGGGTGCTGCTGGTGGTGGGCGAGGAGACCGACAGCGCCGGCGCCGAGGCGGCGAACCGCGATCCCCGCGGCGCCCGCTTCCTGATCGACGGCGAGCCCACCGACAACCGCCTGGCGGTCGGCACCAAGGGGAACCTCTACCTGGAGATCGAAGCGGACGGCAGGGCCGCCCATTCCGCCTACCCGGAGCTGGGCGATTCGGCCATCGACCGCCTGCTGGCGGCGCTGGCCCGGCTGCGCGCCGTGCCGCTGCCCAGCTCGCCGGTGCTCGGCGAGACCACCCTCAACATCGGCACCCTGGCCGGCGGCCGCGCCGCCAACGTCGTCGCCGACCGGGCGCGGGCGGAGGTGATGGTGCGCACCGTCGGCGACACCGGCCGCCTGCGCGGCGAGCTGTTGGCGGCGCTCGCTCCGGCGCGGGTGAGCGCGATGCGCGAGGTGCCGGCGGTCGGGCTGCGCGCGCTGCCGGGCTTCGCCACCACGGTCGTCAAGTTCACCACTGACATCCCGCGGCTCAGCGCCTGGGGAGAGCCGCTGCTGCTCGGCCCGGGGAGCATCCACGTCGCCCATACCCCCGAGGAGCGGGTGGCCAAGAGCCAGCTGGTCGAGGCCGCCGAGCTCTACGCCGAGCTGGTGCGGCGGCTGCTGCGGGAGGCGGACGAGGGGCGCCAGGCGGCCGAGAGCGAAGGGACTGGCCCCGGCCGGCCACCGGCTGCGCACTGATCTACAGGCGAGGGAGGAACGGCAGGATGATGGCTGAGACGACGGGCGCCGGGCGCAGGCTCGAGGTCGGCATCCTGGGCGCCACCGGCACGGTGGGGCAGCGCTTCGTGCAGCTGCTGGCCGACCACCCCTGGTTCGAGCTCACCTGGCTGGCGGCGAGCGACCGCAGCGCCGGCAAGCGCTACGCCGAGGCCGCCGCCTGGCAGCTCGAGGGCGCGCCGCCGGGCCGCTTCGCCGACCTGCCGGTCGAGGAGTGCGTGCCGGGGCGCGGGCCGCGCGTCGTCTTCTCGTCGATGAGCGGCGCCCAGGCCGGCGAGATCGAGGCCGCCTTTGCCGCCGCCGGCCACGTGGTGATCACCAACTCGAGCCACTTCCGCATGGCCGCCGACGTGCCGCTGCTGGTGCCCGAGATCAATCCCGAGCACCTCGGGCTGCTGCCGGTGCAGCGCCGCCGCCGCGCCTGGGAGGGGGCGATCGTGACCAATCCCAACTGCGCCGCGGTGGTGCTGGTGATGGTGCTGGCGCCGCTGCGCCGGTTCGGTCTCAAGCGCGTGCTGGTGACCACCATGCAGGCGGTCTCCGGCGCCGGCTATCCCGGGGTGCCGTCGCTCGATGTCCTGGGCAGCGTCGTCCCCTTCATCGGCGGCGAGGAGCCGAAGGTCGAGAGCGAGCCGCAGAAGATCCTGGGCGAGCTGCGCGACGACGAGATCCTGCCGCTCCCCTTCGTGGTCAGCGCCGCCTGCCACCGGGTCGCCGCCGTCGACGGTCACCTGGTGGCGGCCAGCATCGAGTTCGAGGAGCGCCCCGGCCGCGAGGAGCTGCTGGCCGCCCTGGCCGGCTTCCGCGGCGTGCCGCAGGAGCGCCGCCTGCCCACGGCCCCCGTCCATCCCATCCATCTGCTGACGGCGCCCGACCGGCCGCAGACCCGCAAGGACGCCGGGCTCGAACGCGGCATGGCCACCGCCGTGGGCCGGGTCCGCGAGTGCCCGGTCCTCCACTACAAGCTGGTGGCCCTGTCGCACAACGTCCTGCGCGGCGCCGCCGGCGCCGCCCTCCTCAATGCCGAGCTGATGGCCAGCGAAGGGCTGCTATAGGCGAGGTTCCCAGGCGCACCGGCGTCCTGGGCGCGCACGCTGCTCGGCTGCTACCAAAGTGTCTCGACGTGGGGATAAGCGTGGAGCCGGGCATCCTTGGTGATCAGGGTCGCTCCCAAGGTCAGCGCCGTGGCGGTGATGAGCCGGTCGGCCGGATCGTCGTGAATGCCGTCCGGCAGTGCGTTGCTGCGGAGCGCGATCCGGTTGTCGACCGGAACGAAGTGGACGAAGGGCAGCGCCTCCGCCCTGGCGATCCAGTCCGCCACGTCGAGGGTCAGCGTCAACCGGCCCTTCCTGACCAGCAGGGCGATCTCCCAGCAGCTGATCGCCGAGACATGGATGCCGCCGGCGGCGGCCTCCAGATCGATCCGGGCCTGGGCCGGCGGCGAGACCAGCTCGGGCCGGGCGACCCACCAGATCCAGGCGTGGGTGTCGAGCACGATCAAACAAGGGCCTCCCAGTCGTCCATTCCCACCGGCGCCATCGGATCGTCGTATCGCAGCACCGAGCCGCGCAGCGTGGCAAGCGCCTTGGCCGGGTCCGCGGCATAGGGGATGACCTTCAGCACCGGCTTCCCGTGATCGGTGATGACGAGCTCGTTGCCGGTATGCTCGACTTGACGGAAATACTCCAGGGCGCGCGCCTTGAAGCGAGATTTTGAGATCGTATCCATGATCGAATCCTTCAAATGACTAGGGCCATAATACCATAGTCATATTTGAATCGCCTCCCTGGCGCAAGGCACCGGGGCGGAGAGGTGTTCCACTGACTGGAGGTAGCGAAGAGATGACCAAGCGTCACCGTTTCGTTCTCTTGCTCGGCGCCGCCGTGACGGTGGCGGCGATGGCCGTGTTCTGCAAGTCGTTGGCCGCACAGCATGCGGGAGGCGGCCAGACCGCCCAGGGCGGCCATGACATGGCCGGGATGCCGGGCATGAAGGACGCCGGCGCCGCGGATGGGGCCATGGCCGGCGAGCACATGGACATGGGCTCCCATATGAAGATGACCGCGCCTCGCCCACCCTCCGCCGCGGACCAGCGCCGGGCCGACGCCATCGTCAGGGAGCTGCGCGGCGCCGTCGCCAAGTACCGCGACTACCACGTCGCCGTCGCCGAAGGCTTCGTGCAGTTCCTACCCAACCTCAAGCTGCGGATGTATCACTTCACCAACTGGACCAACGCCCTGGAGGCCCGGCAGCGCTTCGACCCCAGCCGCCCCACGTCGTTGCTCTACAAGCCCACGGCCGGCGGCTTCGAGCTGGTCGGCGCGATGTACACGGCTCCCCAGCGCTTCGACGAGGAGCAGCTCGATCAGCGGGTGCCGCTCTCCGTCGCCGCCTGGCACCAGCACGTCGACATCTGCCTGCCTCCAAGGTCCGCCTACGCCACCTCCGACTGGCACCGCTTCGGTTTCACCGGCACCATCGCCACCGCCGGCGAGTGCACGACGGCCGGCGGCATCTTCCATCCGGTGATCTATGGCTGGATGGTCCACGTCTACCCGTTCGAGCAGGACCCGGCGAAGGTCTGGGCCCACTGAGCGCTCAGGGGTTGCGCCGGCCGCGGAACTCCTCGTCGCCGTTCTTGACCACCACGGCGACGACCGCGCCGGCGGCGTTCCGCAGCACCTTCAACTCGAGGTCCGCCGACTTGGCAAAGAAGTGGTCTTCGGCATCGGCGAAGAGCTCCAGGTCGGCGGAGCCGGGTGACTTGGCGACGAGATGGTCGCCGGAGCGAGCCAGCGCCATGACGAAGCCGGGAAAGACATAGCTCCCGACATAGGCGTCGAGCAGGAGCGGGGGGACGCGGACCTCCACCGGCGCCTTGACGATGAAATGGGGCGGCGGCGTCTTCGCGGCGCACGCGACGTCGAGGCCCTTGACCGAGGCGCGCTCCACGAAGCGGGCGACGATGCCGTCGGCGCAAGGACCTTCGGCGCCATGGCCGCTGTGCGGGAAGATCACGTGCAGGCTGTTGGGCAGCTTGGCCGCGACCCGCGCGCCGAACTCCGGCGGCGTCACCGGATCGCGCTCGCCGGAGATCAGCAGCGCCGGCACGTCGGAGCGCACCAGCTCGTGGGCATCGGCGGGGATGGCGCCGCGCGGCCAGTCGGCGCAAACCCGCTTCTGCTCGCGGATGCGGTAGTCGCCGAGCAGCGTGCCGGCGGTCGCCTGCGCCGCCGCCGCGTCGTCGATGTACGGCAGATCCTCCGCGCAGGTCACCGAGAAACCCATGCCCATGGCCAGGATGCTATCGATCTGGGCACGGCGGTCGATGGCGATGGCGACGAGCTGCGCCAGGTCACCCTGGTAGGCCTGGTGGATGGCGAGCGGCAGCTTGCGGGCGCCGCTGTCGTAGGTCAGGAAGCGGATGCCCTCGGCGATCAGCCCGCGGCTGGGAGTGACCTCGAAGCTGCCGCCGGTCTTCGCGTCGGGGAGCTGCACCCGGACGCCGCGATCGACACGATCCATCACCTCTTGCAGCTCCCGGGCAAGGTCCGGAAAGGCGGCGTGGCAGGCGGCATCGGCGGCGCACTCGGCGAACAGCAGATCGACCGCCCGCTTGCCGGCATAGGCGTGGTGCAGCGGCAGCGTCTCGTCGACCGGCGCCACCCCGTCCAGAACCACGCTGCGCACCGTCCCTGGGTGCCGGCGCAGATAGACCTGCGCGGCGCGGGTGCCGTAGGAGCCACCGATCAGGTCCACCTGCTTGTAGCCGAGCCAGGCCCGGACCTCGTCGACGTCGTCCATGGCGATGGCCGTGGTGTAGAGCCGGAGGTCGGCCACCTGTTCGAGGCGGTCGCGGCACGCGCGGACGGCCGCGGGCGGAAAGAGATCGCCGGCCATCAGCGCCGGGTCGGCCCCCGCGCGGTGCGAGTCCGGTCCGTAGAAGTCACACTGCAGCGGATTGGACCGGCCAGTACCGCGCTGATCGACGAGCAGGACGTCGCGGTGCCGGCGCAGCTGCTTGTCCTCCGCCATACCGCGGCCCTCCTCGGTCGCCGCCGATCCCGGGCCGCCGGCGAAGTAGACGATCGCGTCGGGAGCGGGATGGGGTCCAAGGGCCGGCAGGACCACGACATTGAGGTCGATCCTGCGCCCCTTCCGGGCGTCCCGGTCCTCCCACACCTGATAGGTGCCGCAGCGCAACTCCTCCTTGATCCCTTCCAGATGACAGGGCGCGAGCCGCCCCGCGGTGGCGGCGGCCGGCGCAGCGGCGGCGCCCGCCGGGGGCGCCGGGGCTACCGGGGCCACCGTCGGTGCCGGGGCCGCCAGCGCCGGCATCGCCGCCGGCATCGCCAGCGTTGCCAGTGCCACCGCGAGCAAGACCGCGGCCGGTGGAACGGAGGGTGGAATCGCAAGGACGGATCTGCGCATGGGACGGCCTCCTGGATCTCCACGATCCGGTCCGAGGTTCTCGCCGGCGAGCACCGGCAGTAGGTACGCACGCCGTGGCCGGCGGGTTTCGACCCCGACCGGGCGGCGGCTCCCGCGCGCGGCTCAGGGGACTCGCGAGAGCTCGACGTGGCTGGCCTGACGCAGCTCGTGATGCAGGCTCAGGGAGGCCCCGCCCTCGCTCACGCCGCCGATGTCGGCGACGGCGGTGATCGCTGCCTCGCGGCCGGCGAGCGGCAGGGCCGGGTCGACCGGCACCAGGACCGAGCCGGCGACCGACATCGAGCTGGTGGTGCCGGTGAAGCCCAGCGGCAGGCCACCCGGCTTGAACGCGCCGTGGCGGGCGTCGAGCTTCCAGCGTACCTCCAGGCAGCTCTGGCCGTGAACCGGCCGCACGGCCCCCAGCGTCACCGTGCCGGTCACGTCCTTGGGATCGAAGGTCAGGCTGGTGGCGCCGAAGCTGGCGAACAGCTCGCCGTTGGCCGGCCAGCTCTCGCCCACCCGCCGGCGCCGCGCGCTCCCGAACAGGTCGTCGTCGGTCGGCTCGTCGTCGGCGCGCAGCGGCACCGCCGCCGCCAGCGCCTGCTGCACGTCCGGGGCGAGCCGCGCACCCAGCAGCTCGAAGACCCGCTCGCGCCCGGCCAGCCGTGCGCTCACCACCGCCCCCGGCTTGGCCAGCTCCAGGCTGATACCGGCGCTCTCCTTGGTGAGCTTGCGGACCGTGAGCGTCGCCCGCTGGGCGTTGCCCTTGGGGCTCACCTCCAGGATCTCGGTGGCGACGACGTAGCGGATGGTCGCGGTCTGGCGCTGGTCGCTCGGCGTGCCGTCCCGGCTCCCCGTGAGGTGGTCGTCGCTCTGCAGCGAGCCGACGGCCAGCCGCGTGTCGCCCACCGCCGACGGCCGGGTCAGGCGGACCGCATAGTCCGGGGCGGGCGCGCCGGCAGCGGCGGGCGCGGGTCGCGGCGGCGGCGCAGCCGGAGCCGCTGCCGGGGCTGCGCCGGCGATGGCGAATCCGGAGCTGCCCGCGGCGAGGCCCGCGAGCCCCACCACGCCTGCGAGCCCCACCAGGCCCACGATGCCCGCGATGCCGGTCCTCCTCGCCAGACTCGGAACCCCGGCCGGCTGCGCGCGCCACGACAGCCGTCGCCGCGCGCGGAGATCATGGGCCGGGGTGTCTTGCATGGGGCGATCCGGTCGGCGCGGGTCAGGCCTTGGGCGGCGCCGGATGATCGATCCCGGTGATCGCCGGGGTCTCCGGGGTCTCGTAGATCTTGTCGGTCTCGGCCAGCTCGTCCGTGGTGAGACGCCAGCCGGCCGCCGCGACGTTGGCGCGCAACTGCTCGGCCGACATGGCGCCGGCGATCACCGAGCACACCTGGCGATGGCTCAGCAGCCAGGAGAAGGCCAGCTCGAGCAGCGAATGGCCGCGCCGTGCCGCGAAACCGGCGAGGGCGTCGGCGATCGCCAGGTTGCGCGGGTTGAGGAAGCGATTGGCGAAGCCCGACTGCCCGGCCAGACGGGTGCCGGCCGGCAGTGGCGCGCCGCGGCGGTACTTGCCGGTGAGCAGGCCGCTGGCCAACGGAAAGAAGGGCAGGAAGGCGAGGCCCTGGCGCTCGCACTCGGCGAGCACCTCGCGCTCGGGCTCGCGCTGGACCAGGCTGTACTCGTTCTGCACGCTGACGAAGCGGGCGGCGCCGTCGCGCACCGCGGCCTGCGCCTCGCGCAGCTGCGCGGCCGAGAAGTTCGAGCAGCCGATCTCGCGCACCTTGCCGGCGCGCACCAGCTCCTCGAGGGCGGCCAGGGTCTGCGCGATCGGCGTCTCCGGGTCGGGCTGGTGCAGCTGGTAGAGGTCGATGCGGTCGGTCCCCAGCCGCCTGAGGCTGTCCTCCACCGCCCGGCGCACGTAGGCCGGCTTGGCGCCATGCCGCTGATCGTCGAGCCGCCACCCGAACTTGGTGGCGACGACGGCCTGGTCGCGCCGGCCGCCGAGCGCCTGCCCGAGCAGCACCTCGCTGCGGGTGTCGCCATACATGTCGGCGGTGTCGAAGAGGTTGACGCCGGCCTCTAACGCCGCATCCACCACCGCCTGCACCCCGTCCCGGTCGAGGCGTCCGCCGAAGTTGTTGCAGCCGAGCCCCACCACCGAAACCGCCAGCGAACCGATGCGCCGAGTCTCCAAGGTCCCTGCCTCCTCCCAGCCTCCAGCATCATGCCACCAACCGGCGCCGCCGGCACGACGCCCCGCCCGGGCTCACCGCACCCGCATGCCCAGCTTCGCGTCCCAGTGCAGCGGCCGCCGCGGCGATTCTGGCACGACACGGCCGGACCGCGCGCCCGGCACCCGGAGTCCCCGCCCGGGCCTGCGGAGGCCGCTGGCGTAGACTCCTCGGGTGATCGTCTGCAAGTTCGGCGGCAGCTCGGTGGACGGCGCGGCGGGCATCCAGCGGGTCGCCGAGATCCTGCGCGGCCGGCTCGCGGCGCGGCCGGTGGTGGTGGTGTCGGCCATGGCCAAGACCACCCGTCGCCTGCTCGATTGCGCGGAAGCTGCCGCCGCCGGCAACCTGGCGGGGGCGCTGGCCGGCGGCGAGGAGCTGCACCAGTTCCACCGCCGCGAAGCGGCGGCGGCGGTGGCACCGGCCGCCTGGCCGCCGCTGGCGGCGAGTCTCGAGAGCTGCTTCGGCGAGCTGCGCGCCCTGCTGGCCGAATTGGCGCGAGAGCGCCGGCTGACGGCGCGCGATGCGGACGCCGCCGCCGCGTTCGGCGAGGTGCTGGCGAGCGAGATCCTGGCCACGGCGCTGCCTGCCCGCGGCATCGCGACGGCCTGGATCGACGCCCGGCAGGTGATGGTGACCGACGACGCCTTCACCCGCGCCCAGCCGCTCTACGAGGAGACGGGCTCCCGGCTGCGGGCGGCGCTGCTGCCGGCCGTGGAGCGCGGCGTCGTGCCGGTCGTCGGCGGCTACATCGGCGCCACCCGCGACGGCGTGACCACCACGCTGGGCAAGGAAGGCTCCGACTTCTCGGCCGCCATCCTCGGCGCCGCCCTCGGCGCCGAGGAGGTGCAGATTTGGACCGACGTCGACGGTATCCTCACCGCCGACCCGCGGCTGGTGCCCGGAGCGCGCCGCGTCCGCACCCTGTCCTTCGCCGAATCGCTCGAGCTCGCCTGCTCCGGGGCGAAGAAACCCCACCCCGGCACCCTCGGCTCGGCGGCGCGCGCCGGCGTGCCGATCCGCGTCCTCAACTCGCTCGACGCCGCCGGCGAGGGCACCCTGATCGGCAGGCGCAACACCGCCGCGGCACCCACCGTCAAGTCGCTGGCCTGCCGGCCGAACGACCACCTGCTGCATGTGGCGCGAGCGGCCGCCGGTCCGAGCGCGGCGGGAGAGGAGTTCGCGGCCCGGGTGCTGGCGGCGGTCGAACGGTTGCGGCCGGCGCTGCTGGTGCTGCGCCTCGACGGCGAGAGCGCCGAGCTGGCGCTCGACCACGGCGAGCGGCTGGCCGAGGCGCGGGCGGCGCTGGCCGCCGCCGGCCAGGTCGGGGTGCTGCATGGGCGCGCCGTGGTGTCGGCGGTATCGGAGGACCTCGCCACCGATGCCGCGCTGGCCGAGCGCGTGCTGGCCGCGGCGGCAGGCTACCAACCGCGGCTGGTGGTGGCCGGCGCCGCCGCACCGGCGGTGCGTTGCCTGGTGGAGCTCGAGGACCTGCCGGCGGCCGCCGCGGCCCTCCACCGGCACTGGTTCCCGGAGAGCGGCCCCGAGGTCGTCGAATAGGAGGCGGCTCGACGGCCTCCCTCCCGCTCCGCCGCCGCACCTTAGAATGCAGACATGACCCGACTCGCTGTCATCGGTTGTGGCGCCATGGGCCGGCTGGTCGAAGAGCTCGCCCCGCGGCAGGGCTTCGAGGTGGTGCTGCGCTATGGCGGTGCCGACCGCCGCGCCGGCGTGCCGCTCGACGCCGGCCTGCTGCGAGGCGCCGGCGCCGAAGTCGCGATCGACTTCTCGGTCGCCGCGGCGGTGCCTGAAACCGTCGAGCGCCTGGCGCCGCTGGGCGTGGCGATGGTGATCGGCACCACCGGCTGGTCCGAGCAGCTGCCGCGGGTGCGCGAGACCGTCGCCGCGCATGACGCCGGCATGGTGCACGGCGCCAACTTCTCGGTCGGCGTGCAGGTGTTCTACCGCATCGTCGCGGCGGCCGCGGGGCTGCTGGCCGCCGACGCCGACTACGACCCGTGGCTGTACGAGATCCACCACCGGCGCAAGCGCGACGCCCCCTCCGGCACCCTCCGCGAGCTGCGCCGGGTGATGGAGCGCGCCGGCGTCCCGCCCGGCGTCGACGCCGCCAGCAACCGCGCCGGCGCCATCCCGGGCACCCATCTGGTGGGCTTCGATTCGGAGGCTGATACCATCCGTCTGGAGCACCAGGCACGCAGCCGCGCCGGCTTCGCCGGCGGGGCATTGCGGGCCGCCCGCTGGGTGCTCGGCCGGCGCGGCGTCTTCGAGTGGAGCGAGGTCTGGGAAGAGGTCGTCCGCTCGGCCGGCGAACCCGCGGCCGATGGCATTCCACCCCTGGAGGGTTGAACCCATGTTTCGAGGATGCGGCACCGCCCTGGTAACCCCCTTCCGGCGCGATCTCTCCCTCGACGAGGAGGCGCTGCGCCGGCTGGTGCGCCGCCAGATCGACGAGGGCATTCATTTCCTGGTGCCCTGCGGCACCACCGGCGAGAACCCGACGCTCAGCCGCGCCGAGCACCTGCGGGTGATCGAGATCACCGTCGAGGAGGCCAAGGGCAAGGTGCCGGTGGTCGCCGGCGCCGGCGGCAGCGACACCCGCGCCGTCGCGACCCTCGCCCGCGAGGTCGAGGCGCTCGGCGTCGACGGCCTGCTGACGGTCACGCCGCCCTACAACAAGCCCACCCCCGAGGGGCTGGTCGCCCACTACCGCGAGATCGCCGCCGCCACCCGCCTGCCGATCGTGGTCTACAACGTGCCCGGCCGCACCGGGGTCAACGTCGAGCCGGCGACGCTCGCCAGACTGGCCAGGATCGACCGCGTGGTGGCGGTCAAGGAGGCCTCCGGCAATCTCTCGCAGATCGCCTCGCTGTTCGTCCAGGTGCCGGAAAGCTTCGCCGTGCTCAGCGGCGACGATGCCGTCACCATCCCGGTGGTGGCGCTGGGCGGCACCGGCATCATCTCGGTGGTTTCGAACGTCGTCCCCGGCGAGATGGCGCGGCTCACCGCCCTCGCCCTGGACGGCGACTTCGCCGGGGCGCGGGTGCTGCAGCGGCGGCTGCAGAAGCTGATGGAGGTGATGTTCATCGAGTCCAGCCCGGGCCCGGTGAAGGCGGCGCTCGGCCTGCTCGGGCTGCTCGAGCCGGTGTGGCGGCTGCCGGCGGTGCCGCCGCGCCCCGAAAACCTGGCCCGGGTCGAGGCGGTGCTCGCCGAGCTGGGGATGCTGGCGCGCGCCACACCGGAGACATCGGCCACGCCGGCGACATCGGCGACACCTGCGACCACCGCCGCGACGCGCTGACCCGAGCGCATGGCGAGCCACGAGGCGAGCACGGCGGACCGGGCGGGCGACGACCTCGCCTCGCTGCGCGAGCAGATCGAGAGCCTGTTCGCCGATCCGCCGGCCGAGGCCGGCCCCGAGCACCGCGAGCTGCTGGCGCGCTTCCGCGGGGCGCTCGACCGCGGCGAGGCGCGCGCCGCGGAGCCCGATCCGGCCTCGCCCTGGGGCTGGCGGGTCAATCCCTGGGTGAAGCAGGGATTGCTGCTGGGTTTCCGCCTCGGCCGGATCGTCGATCTGACCGTCGGCGCGGCGGGCGGGCCGTGCCTGCCCTTCGCCGACAAGGACACCTATCCGCTGCGCCGGCTCGAGAGCGGCGCCGGCACCCGCCTGGTGCCCGGGGGGTCGGCGATCCGCGACGGCGTCTACCTCGGCCGCGGCGTCACCTGCATGCCGCCGATGTACGTCAACGCCGGCGCCTGGATCGGCGACGGTTCGATGATCGATTCGCACGCCCTGGTCGGCAGCTGCGCCCAGGTCGGCCGGCGCGTCCATCTCTCGGCGGCGGCGCAGCTCGGCGGCGTCATCGAGCCGATCGGCGCGCTGCCGGTGATCGTCGAGGACGACGTCCTGGTCGGCGGCAACTGCGGCGTTTACGAGGGGACGGTGATCCAGCGCGGCGCGGTGCTCGGCGCCGGCACCATCCTCACCCGCTCGACCCCGGTCTACGACCTGGCCGAAGGTCGCATCCTGCGCGCCACCGAGGACGCCCCGCTGGTCATCCCCGCCGGCGCCGTGGTGGTGCCGGGCTCGCGCGCCGTCAGCCGCGGCAAGGGCCAGGAATGGGGCCTCTCCCTCTACACCCCGGTGATCGTCAAGTACCGCGACGCCGCCACCGGCGACCGCGTGCAGCTCGAAGAGTGGGTGCGCTGACGGCGCACCGGCGGAGGTGCCATGCCCGAGACCCCGGAGCCCCCGGAAACCCCGGAAACCATTGCGTTGCTCAACCACTGCTTCCGACTGGCCAGCCGGCCGGTCGGCCTGCCCAAGCGCAGCGACTGGACCTATGGCGCCGAGCCGGTGCGCGCACCGGGCGAGGGCGAGCTGCTGGTCAAGGTGCTCTACCTCTCGCTCGATCCGGCGATGCGCGGCTGGATGAACGAGGCCAAGTCCTACGTGCCGCCGGTCGGCATCGGCGAGGTGATGCGCGCCTTCGGCGCCGGCCGCGTGGTCTCGTCGCGGCACCCCGGGTTCGTTGCCGGCGATCAGGTCACCGGCGCCTTCGGGATGCAGGAATACGCGATCGCGAACGGCAAGGGCCTGACCCGGATCGATGCCGCTCTCGGGCCACCGGCGCCGCTGCCGGTCTACCTGAGCGTCCTTGGCCTACCCGGGATGACCGCCTACTTCGGCCTGCTCGACACCGGCCAGGCCAAGGCCGGCGACACCGTGGTGGTGTCGGCCGCGGCCGGCGCCGTCGGCATGGTGGTGGGGCAGATCGCCAAGATCAAGGGCTGCCGCGCGATCGGCATCGCCGGCGGCCCGGAGAAGTGCCGCTACCTGGTGGACGAGCTGGGATTCGACGCCGCCATCGACTACAAGGCCGGGGGCGTCGAGGAGATGAAGGAGGCGCTGCGCCGGCACTGCCCGCGGGGCGTGGACGTCTACTTCGACAACGTCGGCGGCGACATCCTCGACGCCGTGCTCACCCGTCTGGCGCGCGGCGCGCGCGTGGTCATCTGCGGCGCCATCTCGCAATACAACCGCACCGACCCGGCCAAGGGTCCCTCCAACTACATGGCGCTGCTGGTGCAGCGCGCCAGCATGAAGGGCATGCTGGTCTTCGATTACGCCGACCGCTATGCCGAGGCGGGGCGCGAGATGGCCGGCTGGATGGCCGCCGGCAAGCTCAAGTCGCGCGAGGACGTCGTCGCCGGCCTCGAGACCTTCCCCGAGACGCTGCTCAAGCTCTTCCGCGGCGAGAACCTCGGCAAGCTGGTGCTAGAGGTGGCGCGGTCCTGAACCTCGCCGCCCGGATATACTCGGGGGGACCGTCGCCCCCGAGGGCGCGGGGCGGGAGGGTCGTCTTGGATCAAGAGCGCGCGACCGGCCGGGACGTCATCCTGGCCATCGCCGAGAACATGCGGAGCAGCCTGGAGCCGCTGGTCACCAAGACCATCGCGCCCAGCCTGTACCAGGTCTACCTGCACAACGCGGACTACGACCGGCTGCGCACTCTCTTCGGCGAGCTCGAGGCCGAGGCCAAGGAGCTGCTGGACCGCGAGCTGTGGCAGCTCAATCGCGGCACCGCCGCCACCGCCGCCGACGCCGGCCGGCTCCTCGCCCCCTTCCGCGCCTGGCGCCGGCGGCGTGGCGGCAGGACGGGCGGGGATGCCGGCGGCGCCGATGCCGGCACCGCAAGGGTCCCCGGGAGCTCCGGCAGCTCCGGGAGCACTGCCACCGCCGCGCTCCCTCGCGCCGGCACGGGCGGCGGTCCGGCGGGTCCGCCGCTGGCGGCGGCACCGAGCTTCGTCTCGGCCGAGGGGCGCTGGTTCGTCCGCTTCCAGGAGGACCCCAACGGCGCCCTGCAGCCGGGCGACATCCAGGTGGTCTCGGAGTTCGCGCAGCAGGCCGCCGCCGGCTACGGCTCCGGCACGCCCACCCACCGCATCTCGACCACCCGCCGCCTGGGGCGCAGCACCACCCAGCGCGAGCCCGCCGGCGCCGCGACCGCCTACGCCCGGATCGCCTACAAGGACGACTCGGGAGCGCGGGAGTTCTGGGTGGTGAAGGACGAGATCGTCATCGGCCGTGACGCGCCGGACGTCTGGGTCGATCTGCGGCTCGAGACCTCGCTCGACGTCTCGCGCGAGCATGCGCGCCTGCGACGGGTGGCGGACGGCGGCGGGTTCCGCATCAAGGACCTCTCGAAGCTCGGCACCACCGTCAACGGCAAGGCCCTGCCCGCGAGCCTCGAGGGGTCGGGAGACAGCGAGCGCGACCTCGACCGCTGGACCGACCTCCCCGACCGCGCCCGCATCGGCCTCGCCGGCATCGTCTTCCTGGACTTCGAGAGGACCGGCACCCCGTGAGCGGCCTCTTCCTTGCCCGGCTGCCGCTGCTGGCGGCGCTGTGCGTCGCCGTCGGGATCCTGGCCTGGGCCGCTTTCGCCGACCGCGAGCGGCCATGAGCCCGCGCCCACCGCAGGCGGCCGCGGCGACCGACCCGGGCCGCGAGCGGGAGAACAACGAAGACCGGGTGCTCTGCGAGCCCGACCTGGGGATCTTCGCCGTCATCGACGGCGTCGGCGGCGCATTGGCCGGCGAGGTCGCCGCGGAAACGGCGCTCGAGGTGCTGCGCGCACGCCTGTCGCGCCGCACCACCGACTCCGCGCGACTGGTGCGCGAGGCGATCGCTCTCGCCAACCGCCAGATCTACGAGCGCGCGCGCGGCGATGCCAGGCTCGCCGGCATGTCCTGCGTCCTCACCGTCGCCGTCCTCGACGGCGGCAAGGTCACCGTCGGCCAGGTGGGAGACAGCCGCCTCTACATCCTGGCCCCCGGAGAGATCCGCAAGGTCACGCCCGACCACTCGCCGGTGGGGGCGCGCGAGGACGCCGGCGACCTCTCCGAGCTCGAGGCGATGCGCCACCCGCGGCGCAACGAGATCTTCCGCGACGTCGGCTCGAGCCCCCACGAGCCCGACGACGCGCGCTGGATCGACGTGCTCGAGGTGCCGTTCGACGCCGGCGGGGCGCTGCTGCTGTGCAGCGACGGCCTCTCGGACATGCTGCCGGCGCGCGAGATCCTCGAGACCGTCGAGACCAACGCCAGCTCGCCGCGCGCCGCCGTGCACGCCCTGATCGAGCGCGCCAACCTCGCCGGCGGCAAGGACAACGTCTCGGCGGTGCTGGTCGAGGGCGAGCGCTTCGCCGAGGCGGTGCGGCGGCGCCGGGACGGCGGCAGGGACGGCGGCGCCAAGGACGGTGGCGGCAGGAGCGGGGGGCGCTTCAGGGATGCCGGCCGCGGCCGGGACGCCGGCGGGGCTGCCGCCGCCCTGCCATCGGCGGGGGCGACTCGGCGGGCGGCTGCCGCGGCCGGCACTGCGGGAACCTCGGGCGCAGCCGGTACTGCCGGCAACCTCGCCGCGGCCGGCGGCCCCGGCAGGCCCCTCGGCGCCGGCTCCAGGGCGGCCGGCACCTCCTCCGCCGGCGGCGCTCCGAGGCCGGCAGCGCCGTCCGGGCGCGCGGCCTGGGCCCGGCGCAGCGCCGGCCAGCGGGTGAAGGATTCGCTCCCGGGCAGCCTGGGCAAGTCCCTGGTGCTCGTGGCGCTGCTGCTCGCCGCCCTTGCCGGCTACCGCTACCGCGAGCCGCTTGGGCAGTGGGTCAAGGGCCTCGCCGGGCGCCTCGGGGACGGCGGCGGCGCCGGTAGCGCCGGCGGCACCGGTAGCCACGGCGTGCTGGTCGTCGGCACCGGCGATGGCGGCTTTACCACCATCGGCGAGGCGCTCGGGCGGGCACGGCCCGGCGAGACGATCGAGGTGGCGCCCGGACGCTACCGCGAACGGCTGGTCCTGCGCAGCGGCGTCGCCTTGGTGAGCCGCATCCCGCGCCGCGCCGTGCTGTTGCCGCCGCCCGGAGAAAGCGAGGGCCCGGCGGTCGCGGCGAGCGGGGTGCACGGCGCGCGTCTGGCCGGCTTCCGGGTCGAGGGCACGCCGCAGGCGCCGTGGGGAGTGGGGCTGCGCCTCGACGGCTGCGAGGTGATGATCGAGGAGATCGAGGTCAGCGGCGCCGCCGGCGCCGGCATCGAGATCCGCGGCGCCGATCTCTCGACCGTGCGCTACAGCTACCTACATCACAACGGCGGCGCCGGCGTCGCCGTTGCAGGCGCGGCGGCGCCAAGGCTGGTATCGAACCTGATCACCGGCAACGGCACCCGCCCCGGTGCGCCGGCAGCGGGGGTCGAGGTGCGGGACTCGGCGTCGCCGCTGCTCGCCGGCAACCGCATCGAGAGCAATGGCGGTCCCGGCGTCGCGCTCGCCGGGCCCGACCGGGCCGAGGAGATCTTCCGCTGGAACACCTTCGGCGCGGTCGCCCGCGAGCAGGCGGTGCGAGTCACCGGCGGCGGCGCGGGCGACGCTGCCGCCGGAACCGGTGCTCGAGCCGGCGGCCTGGGCGGCCCTGGCGGCGCCGTCGCCGGCCGCGCCCCGCAGGCCGCCGCCACTCATCCCGCCGCCGCCCGTCCCGCCGCCGCGGCGACCGCGGCGCCCCGGAGGCAGCGCCCGTGACCGTGCATCTGATCGGCCGCCAGGAGACGGTCGACCGCTTCGTGGTCAAGGACTTCCTCGGCCGCGGCGCGATCGGCGACGTCCTCCTCGCCTGGGACCCGCGGGAGGAGCGCCTGGTGGCGCTCAAGGTGGTGCGCCCCACCAAGACCGATCCGGAGATGCTCGAGGCGGAGAAGAACGGCCTCTCGCTGCAGGCGCAGCTGGCGGCCGCGGCACCGCAGGTGGCGGCGGTCTACGAGCAGGGCCAGGACGGCGATTTCTTCTGGGTGGCGATGGAATACGTGGCTGGGACCGACCTCTCGGAAGTCCTCGCCAAGGGCGCCCTGCCCGAGGCGCGCGCGATCCACATCGCCATCGAGCTGGTCTCCATGCTCGAGGTCTGCCACCAGTTCTCGGCGGAGGTCGGCGGCAGGCGGATCTTCGGCATCGTCCACGGCGACATCAAGCCCGAGAACATCCGCCTGCAGGAAGACGACCGGGTGCGGGTGCTCGACTTCGGCATCGCCAAGCACCTCTCCCAGACCCGGAGGTTCACCGTCAACCTCTTCGGCAGCCTGCCCTACACCCCGCCCGAGCGTCTCGAGCGCGGGGTGGTGGATCGCCACTCCGATCTCTGGGCAGTCGGGGTGGTCCTGGCAACCATGGTTTCGGGCCGGCGCCCCTTCCCGGGCGGCACTCCCGAGGAGCTGGAGCAGGCCATCCGCCACGGGGTGCCGCCGCTGCCGCTTCCTGCCGGCTGCTCGCCGGAGCTCTCCCGGGTGGTCGACAAGTCGCTCGCCTTCGAGGTCGGCCGCCGCTACCAGAGCGCCGCGGAGCTGGCGGCCGACCTCGCGGCGTTGCGCGACGGCCGGCCGCTGGCCGCGCCAACGGCGGTGGCCGCCGCCGACCTGCATGCCACGCGGCGCACCGCCCGCCCGCTCTCCGGCGAGGAGATCCGCACCACCGAGGCCACCCGCCGCACCGGCGGCGGCCCGCTGGGGCTCGCCGCCGAGGCGGCGGCGGCCGAAGCGGGAGCGGCCGGAGCGCCAGCCGGAGGCGCCGCGGCGCCGCCCGCGCCGGCGACCCCCAGACCGGCCGCGTGGGCGTTGGGGCCACCGTCGCCGGTCCCGGTCGCGGTGCCCGCAATGCCCGCGGCGCCCTCAGCGGTGCCGCCAGCGACGGCGGCGCTGGCACCGACGCCCGCACCGCGAGCTCGCCATCGGTTGCGCCGGGCCGCGTGGATGCTCGCGGCTGCCGCGCTGCTCGCCTTCGGCGCCTCCCAGCTGTGGGCCTGGAACCAGGCGCAACAGCTGCGGCGCGACCTCGCCGAAGCCCACCCCGACCTCGACTCTCTCGTAGAACGGTACGAGGCGGCCGCCGGTTGGAGCTGGCTCTCGACCGACCTCTTCGGCGTCGGCGACGAGCTGCAACGCTCGCTCACGACGGCCGCCGCTCGGATCCTGGACAGCTACCACGGCGACGACCCGACGACCACCCCGCGGGGATGGGAGACGGCGTACCGCGACCTCCACGCCGCCGCGCGGATGGCGCCCCGTGATCCCGGCATCCGCGCACGGATGCTCTATGCCCGCGCCCACCTCGACCGCCTCGAGTCGCTTGCCCTGCGCGGCCAGGGCAACCGCAAGCAGGCGCTGGCGATGACCAAGGAAGCGGTCGCCGGGTTCCAGGAGGCGTCGCGCCTGGATCCCGGCTGGCCGGACCCCTACCTGGGCCTGGCGCGCATCTACGCCTACGACCTGTTCGACCTCGACGCCCTGCAGAAGACGGTCGACGAGCTGACCCGGCGGGGCTACCAGCTCGGGCGCCGCGAGCAGGCGATGCTCGCCGACGGCTACCGCATGCGCGGCCTGACGCTCGAGGCGCGCGCCCAGCACAGCCGCGGCACCGCCGCCGAGGTCGACCTGCTCAAGCAGGCACGGGACGATCTCGAGCAGGCGGTCCACCGCTACGCCGACATCCCCGGCTTCGCCTTTGCCGCCAGCAACCGCGAGGAGGCGGAATCGCACCTCGAGGCGATCACGGCGCGGCTGTCCCGGGTCCATCCGCCCAGCTTCTGGGAGCGGCTCGGGCGGGCGTTGAGCCAGGAGTTCCGCAAGCCCGGCGGCGGCTGAGCGCTGAGCCGGCGCCGGCCGCGGCCGACCCTGCCGCCGAGCGCTGCCGGGCCGCCGAGCCGGAGATCGGCGCTCAACCGGCGCTCGATTGCAACGCTCGCGCGCGGGCACCGTAGGTAAGGAGAATCATGGGCGTCACCATCAGCCGCGCCGCCGAGCGCCGCAGCCATGCCACCCCGGGGTCCGGCCAATCGGGCCTTCCCGGGGAGCCCTGGCACAGGCATCGCGGGCGCGAGGCTTTGCTGTTGGCGCTCTCGGGGACCGTCGTGGCATTTGCCATGGTGTTGACCTGGCTCACCGTCTCCCGTCCGCTCGGCGACGTCGAGGCGCGGCTGGCACGCGGCGAGGTGGTCAACCTCAACGCCGTCGCCACCCCCGGCGACCTGCTGCCACTGCTCGCCTTCATACCCAATGCCGAGGAACGCGGCTTCGTCGCCGACCGCATCCGCCAGCGGCTGGCGGCGGCACCGGTCGGCAACGTCGGCGAGCTCGGGCGGCAGCGCGTCGCGGCAGCCGAAGTCGACCCGCGCCGCCAGCCGGGGCTGGCTGCGCGCCTCGCCGCTTCGGGTAAGGACACGGTGGCGCTGCTCTCGCCGGCGGAGCTGCGCGAGCTCAAACCGATGCTGGTGGTGCGCACGGCTTCCCAGTACCGCTGGTCGTTCCGGCTCGCCGCCGCCCTGCTGCTCGGCGGCTTCCTGGCCGCCCACCTGGTGCTGCGCCGGCAGCGCTTCCAGGGCGACGAGCTGCTGCTGCCGGTGCTGCTGCTGTTCTGCGGCCTCGGCTTCGTGTTGATGGCCAGCCTGCGCGACCCGTTGCGGGACCTGCCGCTCCACGCCCGCTTCGCCGAAGGGGTGCTCGCCGGCTGCTGCCTGTTCGTCGCCGGCGCGCTGATCGATCTCGAGCGGACGGCGCTGCCGCGCCGCGGTGCCTGGACGCTGGCGCTGGCGGCCCTGCTCTCCGCCCTGCTGATCGTCTTCGGCGGCGGGCCGGGGGTGAGCGACGCCAAGGTGAACTTCCTCGGCTTCCAGCCGGTCGAGCTGATCAAGATCCTGATCGCCCTCTTCCTCGCCGGCTACTTCGCGGACCGCTGGGAGCTGCTGCGCGAGGTTCACGAGCGGCGGGTGCCGCTGGGGCGGGCCGGACGCCTGCTGCCGTTGCCGCGGCTCGAATACGTGGTGCCGCCGGCGGTCGCGGTGGGACTGGTGCTGTTCTTCTTCTTCCTGCAGAAGGACCTCGGACCGGCGCTGGTGCTCGCCAGCCTCTTCCTGATCCTCTTCTCGGTCGCTCGCGGCCGCGGCGGCATGCCGCTGGTGGGGGCGGGCATGGTCACGCTGGCGTTCTTTGCCGGCTACAAGCTCGGCTATCCGCGCACCGTCGGCCAGCGCATCGGCATGTGGCTCGCGCCATGGGACACCTGGTTCCGTGGCGGCGACCACCTGGCCCAGGCCATCTGGTCGCTGGCGGCGGGCGGCGCCACCGGCACCGGCCTCGGGCTGGGAGAGCCGGGCCTGGTGCCGGAGGCGCACACCGACATGGTGCTCTCGGCCATCGGCGAGCAGCTGGGCTTCTTCGGCCTGCTGGCGGTGGCCGGTCTCTACGCGCTGCTGGTGCAACGCGGCCTGCGCGCGGCGCGCCTGTCAGGCAGCGCCTATGGCTTCTTCCTTGGCCTGGGCTTCACCCTGCTGCTGGCGCTGGAGACCACCCTGATCAGCGGCGGCGTGCTGGGCCTGCTGCCACTGTCGGGGGTCACCTCGCCTTTCCTTTCCTTCGGCCGGTCGGCGATGCTCGCCAATTTCCTCGTCGCCGGCGTCCTGGCAGGGATCTCCTCCCGCCGCGGCGCTCCCGAGGCGGTGCGGCCCTTTCTCGGCGGCGCCCGCTGGACGGCCGCCGGCCTCGGCATCTTCCTGGTCCTGGCGCTGGCACGGCTGGCCGACCTCCAGCTGTACCGCGCCGACGGCTACCTGACCCGTGGCGCCGTGGTGCTGCAGGGAGACGGCGTGCGCCGGGTCCAGTACAACCAGCGGCTCGCCGCCATCGCCGCGACCATCCCGCGCGGCTCGATCGTCGACCGCGGCGGCGTGCTGCTGGCGAGCAGCGATCCGGCCGAGATCGACCGCCAGCGCGGCGAGCTCGAGCGGCTCGGCGCCGCGGCGTCCGACCTCGCCGGCGCCACCCCCGACCGCCGCGTTCGCGTCTATCCCTTCGGCGGGCGTACCTTCCATCTGCTCGGCGACCTGCGCAGCCGGATCCACTGGACGGCCCGCAACACCTCGTTCGTCGAGCGCGACGCCCGCATCCGCCTGCAGGGCTATGACGACTACGCCGGCGTCATCCGCGTGCGGCAGCCGGACAAGACCGAGACGCCGCAGGTGGTCGTCGACTACCGCGACCTGGTGCCGCTGCTGCGGCACCGCTATGAGCCGGAGCGCCCGGAGGTGAAGGCGATCCTCGCCCGCGACCGCACCGTCAGGCTGACCGTGGACGTGCGGCTCGAGCTCGCGGCAGAGGAGATCCTGGCCAGGCACGCGGCCCAGGCCGGCTTCGGCGCCGCCGCGGTGGTGCTCGACGCCGCCACCGGCGACCTGCTCGCCGCCGCCTCCTATCCGTGGCCCGAGCAGTTGCCCGAGGCCGATCCGGCGACCACCCTGAAGACGCAGGGCGGGCTTGGCGGCGGCGCCGGCGAGGCCGGCGGCAGCGGGGGTGCACTGGTGGATCGCGCGCGCTATGGGATCTACCCGCCCGGCTCGACGTTCAAGGTGGTCACCGCGCTGGCGGCGCTGCGCAAGGACCCCGGACTTGCGCGCAGGACCTTCGAGTGCAAGCTGCTGCCGGAAGGCCGCACCGGCAACCGGGTCCGGGGACGCCTGGTGCGCGACGACCCCACGGTCACGACGCCTCACGGCACGGTCGATCTCGACAAGGGGATCCGCCACTCCTGCAACGCCTACTTCGCCCAGCTCGCCACCTACGCGGTGGGAGCGGAGCCGCTGCTGCGGACGGCGCAGCTCTTCGGCATCCCGGTCGCTCGGCCCAATACGCCGCCGGCGCTCGCCGACGCCCTGCCCCAGGCCGCCTATGGCCAGGGGCAGGTGATCGCCACGCCGCTGCAGATGGCGCGGGTGGCGGCAACGGTGGCGGACCAGGGGACGATGCCCGAGGTGCGCTGGATCCAGGCCGAGCAGGGCGCCCGGCCGGCGGCGGCGGCGGGCGGAGCGGGCGGAGTGCCGGGGACGGCGCCGGGGGAGTCCGCGGCTGGCCCGGCGGCGAAAGCGGCGACGCCGGCTGGGCTGCCGGTGCTCGACGCCGCCGCGACGGCGATCATCGCCCGCGCCATGCGCGGGGTGGTGACCGAGGGGACGGCGGCGGCGTTCCTCGCCGGCGTGCAGCCGCCGATGGCCGGCAAGACCGGCACCGCCGAGGTGCAGGACAAGAAGTCGCATTCCTGGTTCATCGGCTTCGCGCCCTACGGCGCCGCCGGCCGGCGGATCGCCCTGGCGGTGATCGTCGAGCACGGCGGCTACGGCGGCCGGCTGGCGGCGCCGGCGGCCGGCGAGATCGTGCGCCGCGCCGCGGCCCTGGGCCTGCTGAAGGACAACGGCAACGGAGGAACGGCGAGATGAGCCTCGAACGCCTGCGCGACAAGCTCCGGCACTGGGCGCGGCCCTGGGCTGCCGGCAACGAGCCGATCGAGATCCACCGCGCCCTGCTCGAGGACGTGGCGGCGCAGGCGGTGGCGCTGGGCGGCGGCCGCCGTGTCTTCCCCTTCGATCGGGTGGAGGTCAAGCTGCTGGCCGCCTCCCCGGAGGACGCCGCGCGCCTGCAGGCCATCGCCCACGGCGGCTGGGACCTGCAGCGGGAGATCAGGGAGCGCCTGCAGTCTCATGGCGCCCGCTTTCCGGAAGGGCTGGCGGTGCCGGTGGAGGTGACCCAAGAGGACGGCCCCGAGTTCGGTGGCCGCCGCTACGCTCTCGCCTTCCGCAGGGCCGCGCAGGGAGAGGCCGAGCCCGCGGTGCCCGCCGCCCGGCCGCTCCTTCATCTCGCGGTGCTCAAGGGCAAGGCGGTTTGCGACGCTTACGACCTGTCCGGCGAGCGCATCTTCCTGGGCCGCCTCGAAGAGGTGCTCGACGCCGGCGGCAGGGTCAAGCGCCGCAACGACGTGGCCTTCCTCGAGGAGGGCGAGATCGAGCAGACCGTCTCCCGGGAGCATGCGCGCATCGCCTGGGACGCCGAGAGCCGCGCCTTCTGGCTGCGTGACGAAGGCAGCGCCTCGGGCACCCTGCTCTTCCGCGCCGGCCGCGCCATCGAGGTCAGCCGCCACGACCGTCGCGGCGTGCGGCTGGAAACCGGCGACGAGGTCTACCTCGGCCGCGCCGCGGTCAAAGTGGAGATCGGCGGCCGGAGTCCCGGAGCGCCGGAGAGCGTTGCGATAAAATGACGGCGAGCCGTTCGGGCGGGGCGAACGCCCGGATCGGTGAACCAGCGAGGAAATGGGACATGCCGCTTTACGAGTATCGATGCCGCGATTGCGGCAACCAGTTCGAGATCCTGCAAAGGCTCGGCGAAGGCGCGGCCGGCCTGACCTGCACGGGCTGCGGCGCCACGGCGCTCGACAAGCAGTTCTCGACCTTTGCGACCACCGGAGGCGCCGGCGACGACGCCATGGCCGCCGGATGCGAGGCTCCGGACTGCGGCGCCGGAGCCGGCGCCTGCTGCGGCGGCGGCTGCTCCTGGGACTCCGTCAACTGAGCCGATTCCGGCGGCGATGGCGGTACCCCGCCGGCCGCGCGGACCACTACACCCGGTGATTTGGGCGCGATCGCGATGCGAGTGGCCATCTCGGTACCTAATTCCACTTTCGCCGCCGCGGAGCGTGTCGCGAGACGGCTCGGAATGTCGCGCAGTTCGCTATACACCCAGGCGGTCCAGCGCTTTATTAAGGCCCATCAGAGCTTGGCGGTGCGACAGGCCCTCGCGGCGCTGTACGGAGCCGCAACCCCCACCGTGGATCCCGTTATCGATCATCTCCAGGCGGAAGCGCTCAGCGAAGAGTGGTAAGGCGGCGGAGCGATCTACCCGCCGGCGGCGCCGGGGCCGGGCTCGATCGGGTTCTCCTGGGCGTTGACCGCCTGCCAGCGGCCATCGCGGTCGTCGAAGATATCGGTGAAGAGCGTCCGCGTCGGCTTGCCGCCGGCCTGGGTGGTCACCACCACGCCGTTGACGATGCCGATCCGGCCATAGAGTCGCACCTGCAGACGCTCGAAGCGCTGCTCCCGATCGGCCGGGGGCGGATGCTTCACGAACCAGGCGATGTGCTCGGCCTTGCTCAGCAGGTGGCCCTGCGGCACCGGATGCACGAAGTCGTCCGCGAGGATCCGGTCAAGCGTCGCCGCGTCCCGCGCGTGCAACCACTCGTCCTCGACCTGTTGCAGGGCGCGGCGGCGGCGCTCGGGCTCGCTGCCGGCATCGGTGACGCCGGCGAAATGGGAAGGCTGCGACCGGCCGCTGCCGGGGAGCAGCAGGGGCAGGGCGAGCAGCGCCGCGGAGAGCCAGCGGACGGATCGATGCATGACGCACCTCCTGGCTGAGCGCTCGGAACGGAGCCCTTCGGTCGTGCCGAGCTGTCCCGGGAGCAGGCATTGAGCGCACCCATAGCAGATGTGGGGATATGAAGGGGTTGAATACCTGCGCCTCTTCGACTAATATCACTACCGCGACACCGCCGCGGCCGTCTGGCCGGGTCGCCGGCAGCAGAGCACCGCCGGAAGATCCTGCCCGCCTCGCCGGTTCTGTGTCGCGTTGCCCGGACTGCCCCAGCCGCCAGAAAGTGTGAAGAGGAGACGCCCATGACCGCCACCACTGCCCCCGTCGAAACGCTGCCGTTCCAAGCCGAAACCAAGCAGCTGCTGGACATCATGATCCACTCGCTGTACTCGAACAAGGAGATCTTCCTGCGTGAGCTGATCTCCAACGCCTCGGACGCCCTGGACCGCCTGCGCTTCGAGGCGGTCACCAAACCCGAGCTGATGGCCGGCGACGAGAAGCTCGAGATCCGGCTGGCGGCCGACCGCGAGCAGAAGACCCTGACGGTGCAGGACAACGGCATCGGCATGAGCCGCGACGAGGTGATCGCCAACATCGGCACCATCGCCAAGTCCGGCACCCGGGAGCTGGTCGAGCGCCTGCGCCAGGGCGAGTCGAAGCAGACCATCGCCGAGATGATCGGCCAGTTCGGCGTCGGCTTCTACTCCTCGTTCATGGCCGCCGACCGCGTCGTGCTGGTGAGCCGCCGCGCCGGCGAGTCCGCCGCCACTCGCTGGGAATCGAGCGGCGACGGCACCTACCAGGTGGCGGAGATCGAGCCCGACCAGCTGCCGGGCCGCGGCACCTCGATCACCCTCCATTTCAAGCCCGAGGACCGCGACAACGGCATCGAGGACTGGAGCGACCGCTGGGTGATCAGCCGCATCGTCCGCCGCTACTCGGACTTCGTCTCCTACCCGATCATCCTCACCGCCGAGAAGGACCCCGAGATCGAGGACCTGGCGAAGGAGAAGGAGACCGGCGAGAAGCCGAAGATGCCGCTCGAGGAGAAGGTCCTCAACTCGATGAAGCCGATCTGGACGCGGCCGCAGTCCGAGGTCACCGCCGAGGAGTACAACGAGTTCTACCGCCACATCGCGCACGACTGGACCGAGCCGCTGAAGGTGATCTCCTTCAAGGCGGAGGGACGCATCGAGTACCAGGCGTTGCTGTTCGTGCCGGCGCAGGCGCCCTACGACCTCTACTACGTGGCCTCGAAGCCCGGTCTGCAGCTCTACGTCAAGCGCATCCAGATCCTCGAGAAATGCGAGGACCTGTTGCCTCACTACCTGCGCTTCGTGCGCGGCGTGGTCGACTCTCCGGACCTGACGCTCAACGTGTCGCGCGAGATGTTGCAGCAGGACCGCCACATCACCATGATGCGCAAGGGATTGACCAAGAAGCTGCTCGATACCCTCGAAGCGATGCGCGAGCAGGAGGCCGAGACCTATCTCAAGTTCTGGCAGGAGTTCGGGCGCGCCATCAAGGAGGGCGTCAGCGCCGACTACGAGAACAAGGATCGGCTGCTGGAGCTGCTGCTCTTCCAGTCCTCGCACGACGCCGAGAAGTTGACCACTCTCAAGGCGTACACCGAGCGCATGAAGGAAGGGCAGACCGAGATCTTCTATCTCAGCGGCGAGTCGCGGTCGCAGGTCGAGAACTCGCCTCACCTCGAGACCTTCAAGGAAAAGGGCTACGAGGTGCTGTACCTGGTCGACACGGTCGACGAGCTGCTGACCCAATCGCTCAACGAGTATGCCGGCAAGCGCCTGAAGTCGGTGGGCAAGGGGACTGTGTCGCTGGGCAGCGAGGAGGAGAAGAAGCAGGCCGAAGAGGCGCTCAAGACCAAGGAGGAAGAGCTCAAGCCGCTGCTCGAGCTGCTGCAGAAGAAGCTCGACGAGCACGTCAAGCAGGTGCGCCTGACCAGCCGCCTCACCGCTTCCCCGGTCTGCCTGGTCGGCGCCGAGCACGACTACAGCCCGCAGCTCGAAAAGCTGCTGCAGAAGGGCAAGGGCGGCGGCCCCAAGCAGCGCCGCATCATGGAGCTCAACCCGAGCCACCGCATCCTGACCGGCCTCAAGGAGCGCTTCGATCAGAATGCCGACGATCCGCTGATCGCGGAGTTCGCCGAGCTGCTGCTGGGCTACGGGTTGCTCGCCGAAGGCACCGAGCTGCCGGACACCGCTCGCTTCAACCGCGCGGTCGCCGACCTGATGTCTCGCGGTATCTGACCGACGGCGGCGGCGATACCGCCCATGCCGCCGACACGGCCGCCGCCGGAGACCATCCCGAAGCGGCGCTCGCGGTGCCGGAACTCGCGCACCGCGTCCTCGAGATCGGCGACGCCGAAATCGGGCCACATCCGATCGGTGAAGATCAGCTCGGCGTAGGCGGACTCCCAGAGCAGGAAATCCGAAAGGCGCTTCTCGCCACCGGTGCGGATCAGCAGGTCGAGGTCCTGGGCGTGCGGCTCGGAGCACTCGGCGACCAGCCGCGAAAAGGCCTCCCGCGAGCCGGCGTCGGTCTCCGCATCAGGACCAGCAGGACCGGCGGCGAGGCGCCTGGCCGCGCGCACGATCGCGTCGCGCGCCGAGTAGTCGACGGCGATCCGCAACCACAGCTTCTCGCCCCGCGCCGTCGCGCGCTCGGCCGATTCGATCTCCCGCACCAGCGCCGCGGCGAGGCGGTCGCGGCGGCCGATCACCTGCACCCGCACGCCGTTTTCGACGCAGCGGCCGGTCTCGGCCATCAGGTAGCGCCGCAGCAGGCGCATCAGCGCGCCCACCTCGTCGGGCGGCCGCCGCCAGTTGTCCGAGGAGAACGCGTAGAGCGTCAGGATGCCGATGCCGAGGCCTGGCGCCGCCTCCACCGTCCGCCGCACCGCGTCGGCGCCCGCCAGATGCCCCGCGGTGCGCGACCTGCCGCGCGCCACCGCCCAGCGGCCGTTGCCATCCATGATGATGGCGGCATGGAGACCGCTCATCGCCTGGCTCCATGGGCCGCGCGCACCGGCATCCTCCTGCTTGCTTCGCGGAACATCGCCTTCCCTCCCTCGAGCTCAAGACCAAACAGGTGATGTGGAACGAGCCAGTTTTCGTTCCTCGGTGTCCTCCGGCGCTCCGGCGCTCCGGCGCTCCGGCGTTCTCAGGCGCCCTCAGCCGTCGCGGGTGGCATGGATGATGGCCTCCATGTGGTCCAGGTAGCGCTCGAGCGCCCCCTTGCCGGCGACGGTCAGGCGGAACTCGGTCTTCGGCAGGCGGCCGACGAACGACTTGTCGCACCGCACGTAGCCGGCCTCCTCGAGCTTGCGAGCGTGCACGCTCAGATTGCCGTCGGTGGTGCGCAGCAGGTGCTTCAGGTCGTTGAAGCTCAACCGCTCGTTGACCGCCAGCGCCGAGACGATCCCGAGCCGCAGGCGCTCGTGGATCAGCCGGTCGAGGTCGACGGCGACGGGCTCGTGGTGGCGGCCGGCCGGGGGCGGCGTGCCGGGGTGATCCAGACGCTCCGCGGCAGCGCCGCGACGGGCCTTACCCGCCATGGCGCCTCGCGATATAGAGACCGAAGAGCAGGTTGAGGCCGCCGAAGCCCGCCCCCAGGAAAACGTCGCCCCAGGTCGCCGGAGCGAACAGCGCGACGGCGCCGAGCGCCATGAAACCCAGACCCATGACCGGCACGATACGGACCGAGAAGGCGCCACCGGTGACCACCGCGGTGCCATACAGCAGCAGCCAGACGCCGGGAAGCAGGGCGCGCCCGCCGGCGGCCAGCAACGCATAGGTCAGCAGCGCCCCGGCGGCAAGCGGCGGTACCAGCCCGAGCGCGAAACGGCGCCCCGGCCGCGACACCAGGCTGAGGCGAGCCTGCCGCGCTTTCCAGACCACCGCGCCGCCGGTGAGCAGGGCGGCGATCAGCGCCTCTCCCAGCCAGACCGTCAGCCATCCCTGGGCCGTCGCGCGATGCGACGCCAGCCAGGCGGCAACCAGCGCCGTGAGACCCACGGCGATCTCGCCGACGCCGGAAACGGCGGTGAAATAGACCGCCTCCTCCATCGTCTGGCGGATGAAACGGAGGTTGTCCATCGCCCGCAGGTGGAGTGCGGGCGGCTCGGTGGTATCTGAGCCATGGGAGCCATGCGAGCCCTGGGAGCCAAGGGCGCCCGAGGAGACGGCCGGGCGCGGATTGCCGGCTGACGTTGGCAGGGTCACGGCGCGACTCTACCGGCGCCTCGCACCGCCGTCAAGTACTTTTCGCTACAAAGTGCTGGCGGCTGCCAGCCGCTGCCTGGCCATCACGGCCACCATCGACACCATGGCCATCAGGCCCATCGACTTGCCCATCGACAGCTCGCGGCCGAAAACCCGGTAGACGAGGTCCTGCGGCACCGCCGCCACCTGCGCGAGCGGCGCTCCCGAGAGCCCCTCGCCCAGGATCACCGCCAGCGACTTGGCGGAGATTCCCTGCGGGTTGTCGACGGCGAAGTGGAAATCGAGCGTGCCGTCCGGCCGCGCCTCCCCCCACACGTAGGCCTGCGACTCGCAGGCCGGCACCAGGTGGTCGTTCGAGAACGGCCGGCGCGCGATGCGCGGCGGCACCTCCTCGAAGCGGTCAGCGATGTCGATCAGCAGCTGGATGCGCTCGGCCCGGTCGGGGACCAGGTCGAGCAGCTCCAGCGTCTCTTCCAGCTTCGACGGGATCTCTGGCATATCGGGATCGTGCGGCGCGGCCGGCGGCCATCTGCCGACGGGGCGCGCCCTTGCCGCGTCAGCGCTCGATGGGCACCCCCACCAGGTTGCCCCATTCGGTCCAGCTGCCATCATAGTTGCGGACCTTGGGATAGCCCAGCAGGTGGGTGAGCACGAACCAGGTGTGGCTGCTGCGCTCGCCGATCCGGCAGTAGACGACGACGTCGTCGTGCGGCGAAAGGTGGGCTTCCCCCTCGTAGATCGCCCGCAGGTCGGCGGCCGACTTGAAGGTGCCGTCCTCGGGGTGGATCGCCCGCGCCCACGGTACGTTGGCCGCGCCGGGGATGTGGCCGCCCCGCAACGCACCCTCGTTCGGGTACTCCGGCATGTGCAGGCGCTCGCCGGTGTACTCGGCGGGGCTGCGGACGTCGATCAGGCGTCCCTTGGCCTGCAGGTGCTCGAGCACCTGCTGGCGGAAAGCCCGGATCTTCTTGTCGTCGCGCACCGTCGCCGTGTAGTCGGACGGCGGGTACTGCGGCACCTCGCGGCTCAGTTGCCGGTTCTCCTGCGTCCACTTGATGCGGCCGCCGTCCATGACCTTGGCCTTGGCGTGGCCGAAGAGCTTGAACACCCAGTAGGCGTAGGTGGCCCACCAGTTGTTGCGGTCACCGTAGAAGACCACCGTGGTGTCCTTGCTGACGCCGAGGCGGTGCATCAGCGCCGCGAAGCCCTGGTGGTCCAGGTAGTCGCGCCGCACCTGGTCGTTGAGGTCGCGCGTCCAGTCGACCTCGACCGCGCCCGGGAGGTGGCCGGTGCCATACAGCAGGGGATCCTCGTTGGACTCGACGATGCGGACCTGCGGGTCCTGCAGGTGCTGCGCCACCCAATCGGTGGAAACCAGCACGTCGGGCTCGGCATAGCCTCGGCTCTCGATCTCGCTCACGGTTCCAATCTCCTTTCACGCACGGCGCCGGCGGCACCCCTATTTGTGACCATTAATATCATCTTTACTCGGCGCCGCCAACCCGCCAACACCAGCCGCGACTCCGGCCCCTGCGGTGGTACCGCAGCGGCCCGGGGGGGTGCGGCTCGGACACCTTCGAGAATACCATCCGCCGGCCGGCACCTTCGCTATCGATGGCACTCTGGTATGATTGAGACTGCATCGATCGGAGGCGGCCATGCCCAAGGTCACCATCTCGCCAAAGTTCCAGGTTGTCATCCCGCGTCAGGTCAGGGACTCCCTGCACCTGCGGCCGGGTGAGCAGCTACAGGTCTTTCGCTATGGCGACCGCATTGAGCTGGTGCCGGTGCGCCCGGCCCGCGAGCTGCGCGGCTTCCTGGCCGGGATCGACACCACGGTGGACCGGGATCCCGATCGCCTGTGAACCTGGTCGATTCGAGCGGCTGGCTCGAATACCTCGCGGATGGACCCGGCGCCGACTTCTTCGCGCCGGCGATCGAGGAGGTCGCGAGCCTGGTGGTCCCCACGATCGCCATCCTGGAGGTCGGCAGGGTGGTGCATCGGCAGCGGGGCGAGGAGGCGGCTCTGCAGGCCATGGCGCTGCTGGAGCAGGCCACGGTGGTGGAGCTCGACGCCGAGCTGGCGCGTCAAGCCGTCGCGTTGGGACTGGCGCACCGGTTGCCGCTGGCCGACAGCATCGTCCTGGCCACGGCAAGGGCTTTCGACGCCGAGCTCTGGACCCAGGACGGGGACTTCGAGGACCTTCCCCGAGTCCACTGCCGGCCGAAGGCCAAGCCTTCGTCAAATCGCTAGCGAAGCCTTCGTCAAATCCCTGGCGAAGAACCAACATCGAGCCGGCCGCCTTCGAGTTATATTAGCGCTCCCGCGCGAGTGGCTGCCGAGCGACTCCGTCCGACCGCCAGCCGGACCCCTACCGGCCGGTCTGGCGGAGGCTTGCCTCCGGCGGGTGGGAGAGCCTGGTCCATGAGCGAATCGAGCAGCGATGACGTGGTGCGCAAGCTGCGCGAGCTGTCGCGCAACCTGTGGTGGTCCTGGCAGCCGGACATCCGAGCCATCTTCCGCGAGCTGTCACCCGAGATCTGGCGGGCGGTGTACCACAATCCGGTGGCGCTGCTCGGACGCCTGGACGGCGACGAGATCTCGGCGCGGGTGCGGGACCATGCGATGCAGACCCGCATCAACCAGGCCCACCGTCGCCTGGGCGAGTACCTGCGCGGCACCGCCGACTGGGCGATCGTCAACGCCAGCCCGCTGCTGGCCCGGCCGCTGGCTTACTTCTCCGCCGAGTTCGGCCTCCACCAGTCGATCCCGATCTACTCGGGCGGGCTGGGGATCCTGGCCGGCGACCATCTCAAGAGCCTCAGCGACCTGGGAGTGCCGGTCGTCGGCGTCGGCCTGCTCTACCACGAAGGCTACGTGCACCAGCAAATCGACGCCGCCGGCTGGCAGCAGGACCTCTACGAGCCGCTCGCCGTCGAGGAGCTGCCCGCAGATCCCTGGCCGGGGGACGACGGAGAGCAGCTGCGTTTCGCCGTCGAATTGCCTGGCAGGGAGGTCCACCTGCGGGTCTGGCACGTGCAGGTAGGCCGCAGCGATCTGCTGCTGCTCGACGCCCGGGACGACGCCAACTCGGCAAGCGACCGCGAGCTCACCGCGCGCCTCTACGGCGGCGATCACGAGACCCGCATCCAGCAGGAGATCCTGCTCGGGGTGGGCGGCTTCCGCGCCATGCGCCGGCTCGGCATCCGGCCGTCGGTGCTGCACCTCAACGAGGGGCATTCCGCCTTCGCCCTGCTCGAGTGGGCGCGGCAGCGGGTCGAGGAGGACGGCGTTGCCGCCGAGGACGCCCTGCGCGAGGTGCGAGCGGCCAGCGTCTTCACCACCCACACGCCGGTGCCCGCCGGCCACGACCGCTTCGAAGCCGAGCTCGCACGGCGCCATCTCGAGCCCCTCGCCAGGGGCCTCCGCTTGCCGATCGAGGAGGTCCAGGCGCTGGGCCTGGAGCCACCCTTCGACCCCGCCGGCAAGTTCGGCCCCACGCTCCTGGCGCTACGGCTCTGCCAGCGCTCCAACGGCGTCTCGGCGCTGCACGGGCGGGTTTCGCGGCAGATGTGGAAACCACTCTATCCGGACCGCCGCGAGGAGGAGGTGCCGATCGGCCACATCACCAACGGCGTCCACGTCCGCACCTGGCTCGCCGGCGACATGCAGCGCCTGCTGGACCATTACCTGGGGACAGGCTGGCTCGAAGCGCTCGCCCGGGCGGAGACCTGGGAACGGATCGACGCCATCCCCGACGCCGAGATCTGGGAGGTGCACCAGGTGCTCAAGGCGCAACTGGTGGCGTTCGTGCGCCGCCGGCTCTCCGACCGGCGCCGGCGCCTGGGCCTGGCCGAGCCCCCGGAGCCGCCGCTCGGCCCCGAGACGCTGACCCTGGGCTTCGCCCGCCGCTTCGCCACCTACAAGCGCGCCGACCTGCTGCTGCGGGACCTCGACCGCCTGGCGCGCCTGGTCGGCGACCCCGAGCGCCCGGTGCAGATCATCTACGCCGGCAAAGCCCATCCCCAGGACGACGGCGGCAAGGAGCTCGCCCGCCGGATCGCCAGCCTGGAGCAGGACCCGCGCTTCGCCGGCCGGCTGGTGTTCGTCGAGAACTACTCGATCCTGATCGGACGCCACCTGGTGGAAGGCGTCGACGCCTGGCTGAACACGCCGCGCCGGCCGCTCGAGGCCTGCGGCACCAGCGGCCAGAAATGCATCCTCAACGGCGTCCTCAACGTCTCCATCCTCGACGGCTGGTGGGCCGAGGCGTTCGACGGCGCCAACGGCTTCGCGATCGACGGTGCCGAGCAGCACGCCGATCCCGCGGTGCAGGACGAGCGCGACTCGCGGGCGCTGTTCGAGCTGCTCGAGCAGCAGGTGGTGCCGCTCTACTACGAGCGCGATCCGGCCACCGGGCTGCCGCGCGGCTGGATCGCCAGGGTCAAGCGGGCGATCCGCACGCTCGCCTGGCGCTACAACGCCGACAGGATGGTCATGGACTACGTGAAAGAGTGCTACGTGCCGGCGGCAGGCGGCGAGACCTGCCGCATGCCGGCGGGCTGACCCGTCGCTCGGTGCCCCCTGGCCCGGCGGCGCCGGGCCGGGGGCCGTGCGCCGGCCGGGGGGGAGTCGCCTCAGGCGATGGGGACCAGGACGCTGTCGGCCTTGGCGGCGAGGATGAAGTCGTTCTCGGAAAGGCCGCCGATGGAGTGGGTCCAGACCGTGAGCTTCACCCGGCCCCAGCCCAGCTCGATGTCGGGGTGATGCCCCTCCTGCTCCGCCACCTCGCCGACGCGGTCGACGAAGGCCAGGGCTTGGCGGAAGTCGGGGAAGCGGTACTGTTTCACCAGCCTGAGTGGCCGATGGGTGCCGGCCTCCTGGACACCCACCTCGCCGTGCTCCTCGGTCGACCAGCCGCCGAGCTGTCCCAGGAGCCGCGCCAGGTCCTCGCCGGCCAGCGGCGGAGTGCCGGCGGTGCAGGGCCCGCAGCGCCGCGCCGCCAGCTCGCTGGTTCCGGGGTTCGTCGTGGCCATCGTCACCTCCTGCTAGAGACACGACAGCCCGGATCTCTCGGCGAGCGATCCGGGCCGGTGTAGTGAGGGGTGTGAGCCGTGTGAGCCGCCGTCGCTAGCTGGTCGGCCCCGAAGCGTGGAGGGTCACCGTCAGGTCGACGTCCTTGCCGAGAACGGCGTCGATGCTCCGCTCCTCGGCCTTGTGGCCGGGGCGCACCACCGATACCCGGTGATGGCCGGGAGCCAGCACCAACCCGGCCTCGTTGCCGGCGAGATCGCTGCCGGTGCCGACGAAACGCCCGTCGAGATAGACCGAGGCGTCGTCGGGCTCGACCTTGATCCGCAGCCGGCCGTACTGGTCGGCGGTCGCCGCCGCCAGGGTGGGAGCGGGCGCCGGCTGCGGGCGCTGGAGGGTATTGCTCTGTGGCGTGGCATTCTCGGGTTGCGGCGGTGGCGGCGGCGCGTAGCCGGCGCCGTTGCGGTCACGGTTCACCCGATCCTGCCAGGTGTTCCAGCCGCCGGGACCTGGCTGGCCCTGGTCGTAGGACTGCTGCTGGCGGTCGAGCTGATCGGCGCGGTCGCGCTCGAACTGCAGGCGCGAATCGCGGCGCTCGTGGGTCTTCGACGGCAGGTCCTCGGGCCGCACCGCCTGGCCGCGCTCCATCTTGTCGTCCCACTTGATGACCAGGCCGGGATAGATGCTCACCTGGCGGGCGAGGGTGCGGTAGCCATCCTTGTAGAAGACGATGTCGTAGGTGCCCTTCTTCAGCCACATGTAGCCATTCCGCCAGCCGCTGAAGTCGCGTACCCGGCCGACGTACTCGCCGTCGAGGTAGACCTCGGCGTCGCTCGGCGAGAGGTCGAGGCTCAAGGCGCCCATCTCCTCCTGAGCGCGCGGGCTGCTGCTGGTGCTCGGAGCCGGAGCGTAGCCGCCGTAACCGTCAGCTCCCGGGTAGTAGCCGGGGTAGTAGGGACCGTAAGCCGGATTGTAGCCGTACCAGTAGGGATAACCGTACCAGCCCGGATACCAGGGGTAGTCCCAGGCAAAGCCCAGACCCAACCCGAGGCCGAAGCCGAAGGCGGGGAAGAAGCCGCCGCCGAAGAAGCGGCCGCCGACGAACCGTCCGCCGACGAAGTGACCGCCGCCGAAGCGGCCGCCGCCAAAGCCCCGGGCCGGTCCGAAGAAGTGGCCCGACCCGACCGGGTGGGCGGTCGATCCATGGCTGCCACCGCTGAAGTGGCCGCCGCTGGCATGTCCGCCGCCACCCGAATGCCCGCCCCCGCCCGAATGCCCGCCGCCCCCTGGGCTCATCGCCAGGACCGGCTGACCGGCGAAGAGCATGGCGGCGATCATCAGCACCGCCAGGGCCAGGATGGACTCCTTCCGGTAAAGGCCCGGAAGCGCCCGTCGCAGGGTTGTCATGACCTCATCTCCTTTTCCGTCTCCGCGCCTTCCCAGGCGCGGTGAAGACCTTTTACGTAGTGAAACCTGAGCACATCTTCCCACAACTGGGGGAGTGCCAAGGGGATTTTCTGCAAGGCCCGCACCAGGCGCTCGCGCCGCCGTTGGACGGCAGCGTCGGGCACCGGCGGCGGACCGTCGGGACCGATGCCGAGAAAGCCTCCAAGCTCGGGATGGAGCCGGTAGAAGACCACCGCGCAATAGCCCGCCCGCTCCTGCCGCGCGGCGAAGCGCACCAGATCGGTCGGATGATCGTGGGCGACCGTCGCGCTCTGCTCATAGATCATGTGCAGGCCCCTCGTCTTCTTCAACCTGTAAGCCAGCTCGATATCTTCCCAGGCGGCATAGGGAAAGCGCAGATCGAAAGGTTCGGCGAGCAGCAGGTCGCGCGGCAGCGAGAGGTTCGAGGTGTAGAAGAAATTGAACGGCACGTCCTCGGGGTCGCGGATCAGGGCGTAGCCGAACTGCAGCCCGTGCTCGTTGATGTACCGCAGGAAGGCGGTCAGGCGCATGCGCCGGTGCCAGCCGGTGTAGCCGATGACCGCCAGGCGCGGGTCGTCGCCATGCCGCCGGTGGGCGGCGCGGTGGGCCGCCAGCCATCCCACGGCGGGGACGGTGTCGTCCCCCAGAAAGGCCACCAGCCGGCCGGCTGCCACCGCCACCCCGGTGTTGCGCGCGGCAGCCGGGCCGCGGTTCTCCTGGGTGAAGGCGCGCAGCGCCAGATCGAAGCTGCGGTTGCGCAGCCACTCCGCGGTGCCGTCGGTCGAGCCGTCATCGACCACCACCACCTCGAACGGCGGCGCGCCCTCCTGGCGCACCAGCGCCGACAGCACCTCGGTGAGCACTTCGAGCCGGTTGTGCGTGGGAATCACCACCGACACCTCGAATCCCGGCATGGCGCTAGCTTAGTGCACGGTCACGACTTGGCCGGCATGGAGGAACCACAGCTCGAAGCGCGGCGGCGCGGCCAGCCCGAGCGCCTCGTGGATCGCATGCACGTAGGCGGCACCCTGGCTGGCGTAGGTGGCGGCGCGGCGCTGGAGCTCGGCGCCGGCCACCTCGTCGGTCTTGTAGTCGGCGATCACCAGCCCGCCGCTCCCCGGATCGCGGTACAGCAGGTCGACGCTGCCGGAAATGTAGGCGACCGGACCGGCGCCGGTGGGCGATCCGGCGACGGGCGGCGCCAGCAGCACCGGCAGCTCGCGCGCCATCACGCCCGCGGCGAGCTGCCGCAGGCGGTCCGCCAGGCCGCCCGACACGAACCGCGCGAGCAGCAGGCGGCAGCGCGTCAGGGCGTCCACGGCGACGTCCGCGGCCGCCACGACCGACAGGTAGGCCGGTAGCAACGCCTCCTGGCGCGCGGCCTCCCGCACCGGGTCGGCGTCGAGGTCCCAGAGCTCGAGGGCGCGGTGCACCGCGGCGCCGGCCGCCATCGCCGCCTCCCGGCCGGCAATCCTGGCACGCTCGATCGCGGTGGCGCGGGCGGCGCCGGCAGCTCCCGCGGCACCGGTATCGGCCTCAGCTGCGGCGCCTCCCGCACCGTGGACAGTGCCAGCGACAGCGGCCGGCGAGCGTTCTCCGGTTGCCATCTCTTCGCGCAGTCGAGCGTGCGCCTCCTCGCTGGCGGCGGCGCCGAACGGCCGCGCCATGCGGGCGGCGGCGGCCGCCCGCAGCAGTCCGAGCCGGGTGGACTGGGCGGCGACCTCCGCCGGCGCCGTCAGCGCGGCCCCACCAGCGCCGTCGGGGCCGCGTGCTCCGCCGGCGCCCGCGGCAGGCGCCGAACCGGCGAGCGCAGGAAAGCGCCAGGCGACGCCATACGGGTCAAGACTACCGAGCTGGTCCCGGCCGGCTTTCCCGTCCAGGCGAGCTGCCGCGTCCAGGTCGCCGTCCGGATCCAGACCGGCGTCGCCCGCTCCGGCGCCGGCCTTCCACAGCTGCTGCAGGTCGGGGCAGCCTGGACGCCAGGCCAACAGGTCCAGATGGGTGCGGGCGTGCGGGGGTGGCGGTGGCTCGGCGGGCCGGCGCGGCCAGGCGCCGGCCAGCACCAGGCGGTCCTTGGCACGGGTCATCGCGACATACAGCGTGCGCACCCGTTCCGCCGCCGCCACCTCGAGCCGCCGCTCCTCCACCAGGTCGTAGCCGGGAGAGGGGGCACCCAGCAAGCGCATCTCGCGATGCTCCGCATCGGCCGGATCGCCTGGCTCGCTTGGATCGACCGGCGGAACCGCGGCGCCGCCGCCGGGCAGCCGGCCGACCGCCGTGGCCGGCCGCTCGCCGCCTGACGGCTTGTGCAGCTGCGGCAGGTAGACGTGCGCAAAGTCGAGACCCTTGGCGCCGTGGATGGTGAGCACCCGCACCGCGTCCTCGGCACCTTCCGGCGGCCTGCCCTCCTCCGCCTCCCGCCCCTCGGCCACGTCGTCGCGCAGCGCGCGCAGCACCGCCGCGACGTCGCCGCTGCCCTGCTCGAGCTCGAGCAGCAGGTGGCGGAAGAAGCGGTCGAGGTTGGCCAGCCGGTAGGCGCCCAGATCGCGCGCCGCGGCGGTCGTGTCGAGCAGCGGCAGCCGCCGCAGCCGCTCGACGAAACGGTCCGCCGGCTCGGCCCCGAAGGCCTCGCGCAGCACCGTCAGCTGCTCGATCGCGGCCAGCAGGCTGAGCTCCCAGCCGGCCACCCGATCGAGCCCCGGCACACCCGCCGGCAGGTCGGCGGCCGCCGCCTCGACCGCCCGCCGCACCGCCGCGAGCGGCTCGCCGCCTGGCTGGTGCAGCTCGGTGAGCAGCCGCGGCAGCTGCTGGCGCCAGAGCGGCAGGAGAGCGGCGTCCGGCACCCCCACCGCCGGCGAGCGCAGCAGGGTTACCAGGGCCAGGTGGTCGCCGGGATCGAGCACGGCCCGCACCAGCGCCGCGGCGTCGATGACCTCGCGCCGCCGGAAGTACTGCTTGTCGCGGCCGACGGCGAACGGGATGCCGGCGCGGCGCAGCGCCTCGAGGTAGATGTCGAGATCACCGGTCGAGCGCAACAGGATGGCCGCTTCCCGCCACGGCAGGCCCTCCTGATCGTGCAGCTCGAGCAGGTCGGCGGCGATGGCCGCCGCTTCGATGGCGGCGACAGCCGCCGCCTGCCGGGCCGGCGGCTCGGCTTCGGCTTCCTGCGCCCCAGGCGCCGCCGGCGGCCATGACACCCAGTGCTCGACCGCGGCCCGCCCGGCGGCGGCGCCGCCGGTGCCGCGGCGCGCGGCGAGCAGCGGCGCGAACGGCGGCTGCACTCCCGGGCGCTCGCGCATCACCGGTCCGACCACGCGGGCCACCTCCTCGAGCACCGCCGGCAGCGAGCGGAAGTTCTCGACCAGCGGCAGCACCTCGCCGCCCGCCGCCACCACTCGCGCCACGAAGCCGTCGTAGGCCCGCAGGTCGGCGTTGCGCCAGCCGTAGATGGACTGCTTGGGATCGCCCACCAAGAAAAGGTCCGGCCGCTCGCCGGCGGCACCGTCCAGAGCGATCCAGGCCAGCACCTCGCACTGTGTGTCGTCGGTGTCCTGGAACTCGTCCACCAGCAGCTGGTCGAGGCCGCGCCGCACCCTGGCGCGCACCTCCGCGTGGGTCGCCAGCAGCCGCCGGGCGCCGGACAGCAGCGCATCGAAGGTGGCGATGCCGCGCCGCCGCAGCTCGCCCTCGACGGCGGCAAGCAGCGGCGCCAAGGCCAGCCGCGCATGACGCAACCGCTCGGGGTCCAGGTCGTCGAGGTGGGAGAGCAGGCGGCTCAACGTCGCGGCGCGCTCCGCCAGCTCGCCGGCCACCTCCCCCAACCGGCGCCGCTCCTGCCCGCCGAGGCGGCCGCGGCCCCACTCGCGGAGGTGGTGGCGGAGGTTGGCGGGCAGGCCCGCCGCCCACCGGCGCTGCAGCGCCGCGATCTCGGCCGCGCAGCCCACCGCCGGCGCGGCGGCGGCAGGCGCCACCGGTGCCACCGCAGCGAGGTACGCCGGCGCCAGCTGCCCGTCCGGCTCCTCCGGCTCATCGAGCCCACCTGGCCCGTCGATCCCATCGCGCCCGCGCGGCCCGTCGATCGCGCGCGGCCCGTCGATCCGATCGGCGCCAGCGAGACCATCGAGACCATCGAGGACCCCGGTGGCGTTCTTCAGCCGGCTGCCGGCAAGTCGCGGCGCCAGCAGGTCCCGGAGACGGGCGCCGGCCGCGGCGATGCGGCGCCGCAAGGCCGGCCAGGCGTCGCCGGCAAAGGGGTCGCGGCGCAGTGCCGGCGCCGTCATGCCGGCGTCGACCAGGGCGGCCAGGGCGGCTGCCACCTCCCGCGGTCCGCAGCCCTGAGCGGCCAGCGCCAGCAGGTGCGGGTCGCCAGGCGCGCCGTACCCCGGCCGCAGCGCGCTCTCCATCGTCTCGGCGATGACCTGACGGACCAGCCGGCCGTCGGCGTCGATCTGCAACCGCGGGTGCATCGCCGCCTCCAGCGGGTGGGCGGCCAGCAGGCGGAAGCACCAGGCGTGGATGGTCTCGACCGTCAGCTGATCGAGGGCGGCGAGCAGCGTCCGCGCCCGCCGCGCCAGTTCGGGAGCAGGCGGCAGCCTGGCGGCCGCCAGCCAGTCCGGCGGCGCGCCGCCGCGGCCGAGCGCCAGCAGGTCGCGCGCCGCACGCTCCGCCATCTCCGCCGCCGCTGCTTCGGTGAAGGTGAGGGCGGCGACGCGCCGCAGGACCCGCGCCGCGGTGGCGGCAGTGGCCGCGGAGGCCGCGATGGCCGCGGCCTCATTTCCGGTGCCGGCCGCAGTAGCCGCGGCCTGAGTCTCGGTGGCGACCGCCCTGCCGCCGGCGCCGGCCGGGGCGCTCCGCAACGCCCTTTCCCAGCCCTCTCCCAGGCACCAGGCGAGCAGGCGGGCAATCAAGGTGGTGGTCTTGCCGGTGCCGGCCCCGGCCTCTAAAACCAGCGGCAGGTCGAAGCGGGTCTGCGCCGCGGCGCGCGCGGTGCGATCGAGCGCCAGCAACCTCTCCGCCTCGGCCGCACCGAGCGTCATCCGTGCTGGCCCTCGCCTACCAGCTCGCCGGGCGTATCGAAGGCGTCGGGCGCTGCCGCCGGCAGGTCCCAGGCAGCGAGCAGGGCGGCTTCGGCAGGATCCTGCGGGCGCGCTCCGGAGCGCGCCCGTGCCGTCCAGTCACGTAGCCGGCGAGCGGCTCCCGGGGCGCCGCGCAGACAGGCTTCGGCGACCGCGCAGAAACCGCACCGGGCCGGTTCGCGGTGCCCCGCGGCATCGAGCAGCCGCGGGAAGAAGCTGCCGGCGTCCCAGGCGCCGAGCAAGGTGCCGACGGCGGCGCCGAAGGCCGCGCTGGCCTCGGCGTCGCCGGTCTCGACCGCCGCCTCGCGAACCTCCGGCGCCAGATCCGGACTCAGGAAGAGGTAACGCCCGATGGCCCGTGGTTCGCTGGCCGCCAGCAGGTAGGCGACGGCCTGCAACCGCTTGCCGGCGCCGATGTCGGCCAGCAGCTGGCGGCGCCGCTTGCCGGCGTCGCGCGCCGCCGAGAAGTGACGCCCGGTCTTGTAGTCGGTGAACCGCTGCCGGCCGTCCACCAGGTCCAATCGATCGGCCCGGAAGCGCAGCCGCCGGCCTTGCAGCAGCAGCTCGCCGTCCAACTCGCTGGCCAGGACCGGCAGCACCGCGCCGGGTGCGCGCCAATCCATCTCGCCGGCCGTCGTCACCAATGGCAGGGCCTGCGCGGCGAGCGCCCGCGCCAGGCCGGGCAACGCCAGCCCCTCCTCCGCCAGCACCTCCGCCGCCACCTCGACGAGCAGCGCCTCGACCTCGTCGGCAGCCGGCCAGCGCACCGCCACCGGCGGCGCGGAGGCCGGCGGCGCAAGGGCTGGCGTCGCGGGGGCCGACGACCCGAGCGCAGGCGGCGCGGTGGGCGGCGACGCGCCCAGCGACCGCTTGACGATGCGGTCCAGCGTCCGGTGCACGACGATGCCGAGGCGGAGGGGGTCGGCGCCGGGCAGAGCATCGAGCGGATCCGGCGGCGGCTCGATGCGCAGCAGCCGCCCCAGGAACAGCTGCCAGGGGCAGGCCGCCAGACCCTCGAGATGGGTGACGAAGAGCTGATGGGCGCCGCGCGCCGCCGCCGGGCCGGCGAAGCCGAGATACGGTCCCAACCGCGCCGCCGCCATCCGGCCCGCCGCCGTGCGCTCGTCGGGCTCCTGCTCCTCCAGGATGCGGAAACGCGCCGCGGCCACCGCTTCCGGGTCCAGATCGAGCAGCTCGCGCCCCAGCTCCTCGCGCACCTGCCGCACGGCGAGCGGCAATACCCGCGCGAGGTCTTGCCGCGAGCCGTGGAGCGCCGCCAGCGCAGCGTGCTCGTCGGCTGGCCGCGGATCGGCGGCGCCACCCGCCCCACCAGGCACGGCCATCCCGGCGACGGCGGCGAGGGTCTCGCCGGCAGGCGCCGGCGGTTTCGGATAAACGGCCGGCGCCGCCGGCGGCGACTCGAGGTCTGCCAGCAACCGCTCTACCAGCGGCGAGGCAGACAGCGGCTTGCCGTCGTCGTCGGCGGTCTGCCAGGAAAGGCACACCGCGGGTGCCGCCGAAAGCAGCTGGGCGAAGGCATGACGCTCGTCGTCGCCGCCGTCGCGGGCAAGCCCCAGGTCGGGCAGCAGCCGCTGCACCACCTGGCGGAGGTCGTCCGGCAGCAGCGGGTCCTCGCGCCGCGGTCGCGGAAAGACGGCTCGGTTGAGGCCAAGCAGGAAGAGCTGATCGAAGGTGCGGCCCCGAGCTTCCGCGACGCTCAACACCTGGACGCCTCCCCCCTCGCCGCCGATCGGGCACCGCCCGCCGTCGCCCATCGCCCGCTCCAGGAGGAGCCGCAGCTCGTCGCGGCCCAGCGCGAGATCGGCCGGAACCTCGCGTTGCAGCTCCACGGCGGCGGCCGCCAGCGGCAGCGCCGGATCGCCTTCCAGCCCCAGGTCGCCCAGCAGGCCGCGCAGCCATTCGAGCTGGACGGACGCCGTGGCCACCGGCGGCCACGCCGCCAGCCGGTCGTGCACGCGGACCGCCGCCGCCACTCCCCGGCGCAGCTTCCCCTCCGAGATCCGCCGCAGCTTCGCCACCGCCCGCCCCTCGCCGTCGTCGTCGGGCGGTGGCGGCTCACCGTCAGCCGGCGGCACGGCAGGCACGCCCGCCGGACGCAATCCGTGGCGGATCGGCAGCGCAACGCCGCCGTCGAAGCGCTGCTCGCGCAACGCGGCGACGTCGCGGAGGCGCGCCGCTCCGAGGGCGCCCATGGCGAGGCGCAGGTCGACGCGCAGCTCGTCCGCCATCCAGGCGCTGGCATCCAGCCAGCGGTCGGCCAGCGCCTCGGGCCCACGACGCAGCAGCTCGAGCGCCGCCCCGGCGCGCCGGCCCGCGGGCAGAAGCCCTCCCGGCTCGCCCACCCCGGAGAAGGGCACGCCGAGGCGCGACAGGTGGCGGCGTAGCGCCGCCCGGTAGGGCGCCAGATCGCGCGCCACGATCGCCAGCCCCTCCGGCCGGATCCCCCGGGCGGACGCCACGACCGCATCCGCAGGCCCGGCCTCGCCTGCCGTAGTGGCCGTCGCCGGACCCTCGCCGTCGAGCAGCCGCCGCAGGCGCCTGGCTACCTCTCGCACTTCGGCCTCGGCGCCGGCGGCGGTGAAGGCCTCCAGGCGCGGGATCCTGCCGACCGCCAACGCGCCAGCCGCCCCGGCCGCACCGGGACCAGCAACCGGCTCGGCCACGGGAGCAGCCACTCCGCCGGCGGCAGCTGCGAGCGCCGCGGAGCCGGTTGATACGGCGGCGGCCACTCCGCCGGCGGCAGCCGCGAGCGCCCAGAGGCCGGCCGAATCGGCAGCGGCCGCCGGCGCCAGCGACGCGGCGGCGGCCGCGCGCTCGGCGAGGCGGGCGACGGCGGCGGTCTCGGTTGCCGCCGCCACCCCGGGGACCGGCGGGAGATCGAGCAGCAGGGTCGCCCCGTGCTGGCGCAGCAGCGCCTCCAGCAGATCGCCGGCAAGGCCGCTCGCCGCCACGAAGCCGTGCAGCAGCAGGGCGCGCGACGGCAGCAGGTGCGCCGGCGCCGGCGCCGCTCGCAGCGCTTCGGCCGCCTGCCGCAGCAGGCTCGGGCGCCGCCCCAGGCCGAGCTCGCGCAGCGCCAGCTCGGCCCGTACCGCCACCCGCACCAGGGCGCGCGCCCGTGCCACCGCGGCGCGGCCGGCCGACCGCGGCCCGTCGCTCGCCAACGCCTCGTCGACCGCCTCTGCATGCGCCGCCTCGAGGCCCGCGTCGAGCAGATCGGCCACCGCCGGCGCCACCGACAGGAAGCCGTCGACCAGGTCCCCCAACCCGCGGCGCAATACCTCTTCGCGGCGCGCCTCGCGTTCGACCAGCGTCGCGAACAGCAGGCTGCCGCCCGGCGCCGGTTCGCCGGCGCGCTCGAGCACCTCGCTGGCCAGACCAAACAACGTCTGCACCATCACCCCGGCCATCGCCCCGCCGCCGTCCGGCGGCGTCGAGCGTGAGCGCACCAGCCGCGCGGCGACGTGCCGCCGCAAGCTGCGCGACGGCACGACCACGCGTACCGGCAACGCCAGCCTGGACGGATCGCGCCGCGCCGCCGCCGCCAGGTCGTCGAGCGCCGCGAGCAGCAGCGCCTCGGCCGCCAGCGAACCGCGGCAGGCCACCACCCCGGCAGGAGCGCCGGCCGCGGCAGCCCTGGCGCCGGCTGCCGCAGCGCTCGGCGCGGCAGCGATGCCGCGATCGCCGTCGGGAACGGAGGGAGGGGGGTCGAAGAGGTCGAGCTGCCGGGCCACCAGCGCTAAGGATACCGCGCTGCCGGCTGCTGCTCGTGTCCTTCCCTGGCGTGGCGCTCCAGCTCCTGCTCGCGATATTGCAGCAGATAGAGCCGATGGTAGATGCCGCGTTGCGCGAGCAGCTCCTGGTGGGTGCCGACCTCGCGCACCTCGCCCTTGTGCATGACCAGGATGCGGTCCGCCCGCTGGATGGTCGAGAGGCGGTGGGCGATCACCACGCTGGTGCGCCCCAGCAGCAGGCGCTCGAGCGCCTGCTGGATCAGCTGCTCGGTCTCGGTGTCGATCGACGAGGTGGCCTCGTCCAGGATCAGGATGCGGGGGTCGAAGGCGAGCGCGCGCGCGAAGGCGATGAGCTGCTTCTGGCCGACCGACAGGCCGGCGCCGCGCTCGCGCACCACCGCCTGCATGCCCCCCGGCAGGCGCTCGATGAACGGCAGGGCGTGCACCTCGGCGGCTGCCCAGCGCAAGCGGTCGTCGCCGATCCCGGCGTCGCCCAGGCGGATGTTCTCGGCCACCGTGCCGGCGAACAGGAAGACGTCCTGCAGCACCATGCCGATACCGCGGCGCAGCACCGGCAGCGACCACTCCCGGACGTCGACGCCGTCCACCCTGACCGCCCCCGCATCGACGTCGTAGAAGCGCAGCAGCAGGTTGGCGAGCGTGCTCTTGCCCGCTCCGGTATGGCCGACCACCGCCAGCGTCTCGCCCGGCCGCACCTGGAACGAGATCCCCTTGATCACCGCTTCGCCCGGCAGATAGCTGAAGCGGACCTGGTCGAACTCGATGGCGCCGAGCATCCGCTCGGGGACGAAGGCGGCAGGCGGCGACGCGATGCTCACCGGCGCGTCGAGCAGCCGGAAGATGCGCTCCGAGCTGGCCATCGCGCCTTGCAGGATGTTGTATTTCTCGGACAGATCCGAAAGTGGCTGGTAGAAGCGCTGCGCGTATTGGAGAAAGGCGATCAGCGCGCCGAGCGACACCGCCCCGGCCAGCACCTGGCCGCCGCCCGCCCAGATCAGCAGGCCGGTGCCGAGAGCGGTGATCAGCTCGACGCCCGGGAAGTAGATCGCGTAATAGAAGATCGAGCGCACGTTGGCCACGCGGTGGCGGTCGTTGATCTCGACGAACTCGCCATAGGCCCGGGCCTCGCGCCCGAACAGCTGCACCACCGCCATGCCGGTGACGTGCTCCTGCAGGAAAGCGTTGATCGCCGCGACCCTGACCCGCACCTCGCGGAACGCCTGCCGCACACCGCCCCGGAACCAGCCGGTCAGCAGCGCCAGCAGCGGCACGATCGAGAACGCCGTCAGCGCCAGCCGCCAGTCGAGCCAGAACAGCACCACCACGATGCCGGCGAGCAGCAGCACGTCGCCGAGCAGCTCCACCAGCCCCGAGGTGAACATCTCGTTGAGGGCATCGACGTCGGTGGTGACCCGGGTCACCAGGCGGCCGATCGGATTGCGGTCGAAGAAAGCGATCGGCAACCGCTGCAGGTGGCCGAAGATCTGGTTGCGCAGGTCGTACATGATGTACTGCCCCATCAGCATCATCACGTAGCCTTCGGCGTAGACGGTGACGAAGGTGAGCACCACCGCGGCGATGAAGACCACCGCCACCACCGCCAGCCCCTGGGTCTGCACCTGCGCCGGATCGACGCCGCGGGCGAGCAGCGCGTCGCGCACCAGCCGGCTGGCGCTCGACAGGCTGGCGGCCCGGGCCTGCGGCGGGCGCACGAACAGGTCGATGGCGACGGCGGTGGCCAGCGGCCCGACCAGCTGCAGGGCCGACGACACCAGGATCAGCGCCACCGCGCCGGCGGTCATCAGCCGGTAGGGCCGCACGTAGCCCATCAGCCGCCGCATCAGCCGCGCATCGTAGGCCTTGCCGAGGATCTCCTCCTCGTGCTGGCTGTCGTCGCTCACGCCGCCAACGATAACCCACCCGCCCGAGCCAGGGCGGGGCGGGCGACGACGACGATCAGCGCAGGCCCTCGATCAGGTACAGGTCCGAGAGGCTGCGTTGAAGGCTGTATGCGTAGGACTTGCCGTCGGCGCTCAGCCAGACGGCGCGCCGGAAAGGGACCAGCCGCAGGCCGTGGGACGGGAGCTCCCGGAGCGTGCCGGCGTGGGTCGGCAGCACTGCATAGACGCCCTTCTCCGGCCGCATCGACAGCGCCCATTTGCCGTCCGGCGACAGGGCCTCGGCGAGGCCCTCCCCCAGGCGCACCAGCGGCGAGCCGTCGGTTCGACGCAGGCAGACCACGTAGTTCGATCCCCTCTGCTCGTCGAAGAGGATGGTCGAACCGTCGTCGGACAGGTCGCCGAGGACCGAATAGTCGAGCCAGGACAGGTCGCGCTCCCTGGTCTCGGCGGGCGGCAGGGCCTGAATGCCGATGCGCGTGGTCTCGGCGGTCAGGAGCACGCGCCCGTCAGCGGCGATGTCTTGCAGCGTGAGGTTGCCCGGGGCGGTGGCGATGCTCCGGTCCTTGCCGGCGAGGCTCACCGCATAGAGCGCCCGGTACGGCCGGCTGCGGGCAGCGGTGAACCAGACCTCCTTACCGGAGGGCGCCCACGCCAGGCCTTGCGCGGCTCCCACGTCCGCGGCGAGGATCCTTTTCTTGCCCGCCAGGTCCACCAGGGCAAGCGCGCCGGCGTCGTTGTCGCGATCCGGATGGTCGAAGAACGCGATCTGGTCGCCGCGCGGCGAGACCCGCGGGAAGCTGATGTGACCGTCGGTCTCGTAGAGCACCTTGCCGGCCGGGAACTCCAGCCTCGCCCTGCTGCGGTCGTCGTACACCAGCGCGACCCCCTGCGCGCCAGAGGCCCAATCGGCCTGCTGCACTCTTTCCCGTATCTCGCGTGGCGCGGCGCCGCTCATGGCGACCGTCGCCAGGGTCCCGGCACAAGTGCCGGTATGGTTTCCGCGGCAGTCAAGGGCGATCGCCAGCTCGCTGGTGGCCGACGAAACACCGAGGAGGCTGGCCGAAGGCAAGGCGAGAGCGATGGCATCGGGAGCCCCGACCGCCTGCTGGAAGACAGCTCGGGGCTGGCCGTCCCAGGCCGCGCTGTAGACGATGGTCTTCCCGTCCGGGGTGAAGCGGGCCGCGTCCAGCAGGCCGCGGCGGAAAGTGATGCGCTGGAAGATCGGCGCGAGGTTGGCGTTCGGGCCCGCGCGGCGCGCGAGCACGAGCGCGACGATGCCGGCGCCGGCCAGCCCCACCGCCAGGCCGAGCAGCGCGGAGCGCAGAGAACCAGGCCGTGGCCGCGCCGCCGGCCGGCTGGCGCCGGTCCCGGCCGCCGGTTCCGCCGCCAGCGCTTCGAGGTCGAAGGCCAGGTCGTGCGCCGAGTGGACGCGTGCTTCGGGGTCCTTTTCCAGGCAGTGGCGCACGATGCGCTCTAGGGCGGGAGGAAAGTCGCCGCTATCGGCCCTCTCCGGGGGTTCCTCGCGGAGAACCGCGGACATGACGTCCGCCACGCTGCCGCCGGTGAACGCCCGCCGGCCCGCAAGCATCTCGTAGAGGACGGCCCCGAAGGAGAAGAGGTCTGAGCGGTGATCGACCGGCTGCCCGCGGACCTGCTCCGGAGACATGTAGCCGGGGGTGCCGACGATCAGGCCCGGCGTCGTCGCCATGAGCAGCGTCGGCTGGTGCGAATCGATCGGCCCAGGCTGGGTCAGCTTGGCGAGCCCGAAGTCGAGGATCTTGATCTGGCCTCCCCGGGTGACGAAGAGATTCTCGGGCTTGAGGTCCCGGTGAACGATGCCCTTGGCGTGGGCGGCCGCCAGCCCGCGGGCGATCTGCGTGGCGTAGTCGATGGCCTTGCGCGGCGGCAGAGGGCCACCTTCCGCCGCCCGGGCCGCGACGGCCGGTGATTCCGGTAGAATCTTGACTGCGCAACCATCTATCGGACAGGATGCCCGTCGTGAGCCGATCTCCGAGCCGGCGCTCGCCGCCGTACGCCGCGAGCGTCCTGGCGCTGTTGGTGCTGGCGGCAACCGCCGCGACCAGCGCGCCGGCCCAGCAGGCGCCGCCGCACGCCGCCCCGCCCGACCCGGCCGCCGAGAGCGCGCGCCATCCCGCCGGAACCGCTGGAACCGCCGCCGCCGCCGCACCCTACCTGGCCGAGCGCTTCGGCGTCGCGCCGATGGCAGCGCTCGGTCCCGCCGCGGTCGAGGCTGCCGACAGCCTGGCGGCGCTCCACGCCTGGAACGGCTCCCGCCGCCAGCCGCCGCAGAACGGCTTCGTGCGCCCCCTGCCAGTGCCGCGGCGCGTCCGCCTCGACGCCGGCGCCACGGCGGCGCTGGCGCAGGCACCGCTCGCCGAGCACGACGGCGGCGTGATGGCGCAGGCCTCCCTGACCAGCATCGGCTGGGGCGGCAGCGTGCGTGTCGCCGGCGCCCACCGGCTGCGGCTGCACCTCTCGCGGGTGGATCTCCCGGCCGGCGCCCGCCTCTGGGTCCACGGCGCGGAGCCGGCGGCGCCGCCGTTCGGCATGGAGCTGGCGACACCTGACGGCGGTATGTGGACGCCGAGCGTCGAGGGCGAGGAGCTGGCGCTCGACGTCGAGCTGCCAGCCGCGCCGGTCTCCTCGACGGCTGCCGAGAGAGCAGGTCCCGGCCATGGCTTCACCGTCGACGCGGTGCTCGAGCTGGTGCCGGCGACCGCGATGCGCTCGGAGAACCCGGATGGCCCGGCGGGGCCGGGGACCGCCGAGGGACCGGCGCCGAAGGACACCAGCTGCGAGATCGACGCGAGCTGCGTCGGCGCCGCCGACTTCCCGGACTACGCCCTCGCCCGGCACGCCGTCGCCCTGCTCGAGTTCGTCGACGGCCGTCAGGGCTTCGCCTGCACCGGCCAGCTGCTGAGCGACGCCGTCGGCGACGGCATCCCCTACCTGCTGACCGCCAACCACTGCATCTCCACGGCGCAGGTGGCCGCGTCGGCGCAGGCGTTCTTCGACGATTACACGCCGTCGTGCAACGGCCCGGCGCCGGCCCTCGAGCACCTGCCGAGAACGGCCGGCGCCACCGTCCTGGTCAGCGGCGACGCGCAGACCGCCAGCGATTTCAGCCTGCTGCGCCTCGGCACCCTCCCCGCCGGCAGGACGTTCCTGGGCTGGAACGCCAGCCCGCTTGCCACTCCCGACGGCACGCTGCTCTACCGGCTGTCCCATCCCGACGCCGAGGCGCAGAAGTTCTCGACCACCACCGTCGACTCGCAGGCGATCCAGTGCACCGGCACCCCGCAGCCGCGCTTCATCTACTCGGACCTGAACCGCGGCGCCGCCGCTCCGGGCAGCTCCGGGTCGGCCGCCATGCTTGCCGGCGGCATGGTGGTGGGCCAGCTGCTCGGGATCTGCGGCCCCACCGGCGTCGACGATCCCTGCAGCCAGGAGGTGCACCCGGTCGACGGCGCGATCGCCGCGAGCTTCACCCACCTGCAGCCTTTCCTCGCGCCCGCCGCCGCGGGCCATTGCAGCCCCGGCAACCTCGCGCTCTGCCTGGCCGGGCAGCGGTTCCAGGTGCAGGTCGCCTGGTCGAACCAGTTCGACGGCACCAACGGCGTCGGCCACGCCGTCGTCGGCACCGACAGCACCGGCTACTTCTACTTCACCGACCCGTCCAACTATGAGCTGATCGTCAAGATCCTCGACTTCGGCACCGTCTTCAAGGTCTTCTACGGCGAGCTCACCGACCTCCAGTTCACCATCAGCGTCACCGACACCCATACCGGGCACCTCAAGAAGTACACCAACACCACCGGCGACTGCGGCGGCATCGACCAGACCTCGTTCCCGGCCGTGGCGCCCACCCCCGCGAAGGCCGCCTGCGCGCCGGGCAAGGGCACGCTGTGCCTGTTGGACCGCCGCTTCGCGGTCAGCGTCACCTGGCAGAACCAGTTCAACGGCACCGCCGGCGCCGGCGCGCCGCGGCCGTTGAGCGATCTCTCGGGCCTGTTCACCTTCACCGACCCGACCGACGTCGAGCTGGTGCTCAAGGTGGTGCCGTTCAGCGACCGGATCGCCTTCTTCTACTCCGCGCTCTCCGACTTCGCCTACGCCATCACCGTCACCGACACCGCCGGCGGCAAGACCAAGACCTACCAGAACCCCGCCGGGACCTTCTGCGGCGGCATCGACAATGACGCCTTCCCGCCGTAGCGCCGCTTGTCAACCGGCGGCTTCCCGTGGCTTCGGCGGGTGGTGTAAGATGGGCTCAAGATTCTTGCCGCGCCGGTAGTTAGAGGCGCTCGACGCGCTGCGTTTTCCGCACCGCTCGCATGCTATCGCGGCTGGCGGCTGCCCCAAGGAGTAGGCTGGATGCTTCCGACGCTCAACCAATTGCTCAAGGACATGGTGGGGCAGGGCGGCTCCGACCTGCACATCACCACCAACTCCTCGCCCCAGGTGCGCGTCGACGGCGTGCTGCGGCAGATGAACCTGCCGCCGCTGACCCCCACCGAGACCAAGCAGCTCTGTTACTCGATCCTCACCGACAACCAGAAGCACCGCCTGGAGGAGAACCTCGAGATCGACCTCTCCTTCGGCCTCAAGGGCCTGGCCCGCTTCCGCGGCAACATCTTCCACCAGCGCGGCGCCATCGCCGCGGTGTTCCGCCAGATCCCTTTCGAGATCCGCGGCTTCCGCGAGCTCGGCCTGCCGCCGGTGATCGAGCGGATGTGCGAGAAGCCGCGCGGCCTGGTGCTGGTCACCGGCCCGACCGGCTCCGGCAAGTCCACCACCCTGGCCGCGATGCTCGACAAGGTCAATCGTGAGCGCCACGAGCACATCGTCACCGTCGAGGACCCCGTCGAGTACCTGCACAGCCACAAGAACTGCATCGTCAACCAGCGCGAGATCCACGCCGACACCCATAGCTTCGAGAACGCCCTGCGCTCGGCCCTGCGCCAGGACCCCGACGTGGTGCTGATCGGCGAGATGCGCGACCTCGAGACCGTCGAGGCGGCGCTGCGCATCGCCGAGACCGGCCACCTCACCTTCGCCACCCTGCACACCAACTCGGCGGCGCAGTCGATCAACCGCATCATCGACGTCTTCCCGGCGCACCAGCAGGCCCAGATCCGCGCCCAGCTGTCGCTGGTGCTGGAAGGCATCCTTTGCCAGGCGCTGCTGCCGCGCGTCGGCGGCAAGGGGCGCGCGCTGGCGATGGAGATCCTGGTGCCGAGCGCGGCGATCCGCAACCTGATCCGCGAGGACAAGGTGCACCAGATCTACGGCATGATGCAGGCCGGCCAGGCCAAGCACGGCATGCAGACCTTCAACCAATCGCTCGCCGCCCTCTACTTCCGCCGCATGATCACCCTGGAGACCGCCATGTCGCGCTCCTCCCACCCGGAGGAGCTGCAGGAGATCATCGCGCGCGGCCCGTCCACCGTGAGCCCGGCGATGCAGACTTGAGGCCGATCATGATCGCAGCGGCGCCGGCAACCCCGGCATAGGGAGCTTCACCATGCCCAGCTTCGTATGGAAAGGCCGGACGCGGGCCGGTCAAACCCAGGAGGGCCAGCTGCTGGCCGATTCCCAGGCGGCGGCGATCGCCGTCCTCAGACGCCAGCAGATCCAGGTGACGACGATCCGCGAGCGGGGGCGGGAGATCAAGCTCCTGCCCCGCCTGCCGCGGGGCATAGCCCAGAAGCGCGTCGCCATTTTTACGCGCCAGTTCTCGGTCATGCTCGACGCCGGCCTGCCGCTGGTGCAGTGCCTGGAGATCCTCGGCGACCAGGAGGAGAACCGCACCTTCCAGGCGGTGATCCAGGGCGTGCGCTCCGACGTCGAATCCGGGTCCTCGCTCGCCGACGCGATGAAGAAGCATCCCAAGGCGTTCGACAACCTGTACGTCAACATGGTCGCGGCCGGCGAGGCGGGCGGCATCCTGGACGTCATCCTGCAAAGGCTTTCCACCTACATCGAGAAAGCGGTCAAGCTCAAGGGCCAGGTGAAATCGGCGCTGATCTATCCGGTGTCGGTCATCGTCATCGCCGCCTTCGTGGTGTTCATCATCCTGTGGAAGGTCATCCCGGTGTTCACCCAGCTCTTCGCCGGCCTGGGCGGCGAGATGCCGCTGCTCACCCGCGTGGTGGTGGGGGCCAGCAACATCGTCGGCCGCTACTTCATCTTCATCATCGCCATCATCATCGCCGGGGTCATCGCCATCATGCGCTGGCACAGGACCTACCGCGGCCGCCGGATCATCGACGGCGGGCTGCTCAAGATCCCGGTGATCGGCATGCTGCTGCGCAAGATCGCGGTGGCCCGCTTCTGCCGCACCCTGGCCACCCTGACGGCCTCGGGCGTACCGATTCTGGACGGCCTCGAGATCACCGCCAAGACCGCCGGCAACGCCATCGTCGAGGACGCGATCATGGCGGTGCGCAAGAGCGTCGAGGAGGGCAAGACGGTCAGCGAGCCGCTGGCCGAAACCAAGGTCTTCCCGGCCATGGTGGTGCAGATGATCAACGTCGGCGAGCAAACCGGCGCCCTCGACCAGATGCTGTCGAAGATCGCCGACTTCTACGAGGAGGAGGTCGATACCGCGGTGGCTGGCCTGATGAAGCTGATCGAGCCGCTGATGATCACCGTCCTGGGCGCGGTCATCGGCTGCATCGTGACCGCCATGTACCTGCCGCTCTACGACGTGCTGTCGAAGATCGGATAACGGCCCGGCGACCTCGGAACACTAGAATCCTTCTCGGACTCGAGGACCCGCCGCTAGCCGGCGCGATGCCGTAGCGGCGGGGCACGGATCCGATCATTCGATGACCATATTGGAGCGCAACCTCCGCTGGTACATCGCCGTCCGCGTGGTGGCGGTGGCCAGCGTGCTGCTGCCTTTCTTCCTGGTGGTGCTGGCGCACCCCGACTCCTTCCCGGCCGAGGCAACGCACTACGTGGCGCTGCTCGCCGGCACCACCTTCGCCGCCACCCTGGTCTACATCGGCCTGCTGGGCCTGCTGCGCCAGCACCTGGTCGCCCATGCCTACATCCAGTTCGTCGGCGACCTGCTGCTGATCACCGTGATGGTCTACTACCTGGGCGGCGTCGCGAGCCCCTTCTCGCTCGTCTACCTGGTGATCATCGCGGTCGCCTCGACGCTGCTGCGGCGACGCGCCGGCGTCACCGTCGCGAGCTGCGCCTTCCTGCTCTATGCCTCCCTGGTGCTGTCGCTGTCGGCGGGCTGGCTGCGGCCGGTGGAGGGCTTGACCGAGCTGATCTCCGGCTGGCGGGTCGCCTACAACCTGGCGATCCATTTCCTCGGCTTCTATGCCATGGCGCTGCTCACCTCCTTTTTGGCGCACAACGCCACCCGCGCCGAGCGCGAGCTGGAGGTCAAGAGCGAGCACCTGGCGGACCTGCAGGTGGTGCACCGCGACGTCATCCAATCGATCAGCAGCGGCCTGATCACCACCGATCTCGCCGGCGTGATCACCAGCATCAACCAGGCGGGCCTGGCGATCCTGCGCCAATCCGACGACCGGCTGATCGGCGCCCCGGCCACCGAATCGGGGCTGCTCTCCGCCGAGCGGTGGGCCGAGCTGACGGCGGCCAGCGAGCACCAGGAGAGGCTGCGGGTGGAGGTCCAGGTACCCTATGACGACGACAACGTCTACGTCGGCTTCTCGGTCTCGCGCCTCAACGACGCCTTCGGCGCCCATCGCGGCTACATCCTGATCTTCCAGGACCTGACCGGCTGGCGCCGGATGCAGGACGAGCTGCGCCTCAAGGACCGCATGGCGGCGGTCGGCGAGCTTGCCGCCGGCCTGGCGCACGAGATCGGCAATCCGCTGGCGGCGATCTCCGGCTCGGTGCAGATGCTGTCGACCTCGCTGCCCGGCGATGCCTCGCAGCGCCGGCTGATCGAGATCCTGCTCAAGGAGAGCCAGCGGCTGGACCGCACCATCAAGGGCTTCCTGCGCTTCGCCCGGCCGCGCGACCGCACCAGCGTGCCGTTCGACATCGCCCGCCTGCTGACCGAGAACATGGAGCTGCTCGCCAACAGCGAGGAGGTGTCGGCGCGCCATCGCCTGGAGCTCGACCTGCAGCCGCCGTCGGCGCATCTGGTCGCCGACCCCGACCAGGTGAGCCAGATCTTCTGGAACCTGGCGCGCAACTCCCTGCGGGCGATGCCCGAAGGCGGCACCTTCCGCCTGGTCGGCAGGCTCGACGGCGACGTCTACCGCCTGCAGGTCGTCGACACCGGCCGCGGCATGCCCGAGTCGCAGCGGGCCAACCTGTTCCATCCCTTCCAATCCTTCTTCGACGGCGGCACCGGCATCGGCATGGCCATCGTCTACCGCATCGTCCAGGATCACGGCGGCCGGCTACGGGCCGAGAGCACTCCCGGCGGCGGCACCACCATCACCGTCGAGCTGCCCGCCGCCGGCCCCGGCGAGCCGCTCCGCCGGCACCACCACGAGCTCGTCGGCGCCGGCGCCGCGCTCGCGCCGGCGGCCCATGGCGCACCGGCGGTTCAGCCCGCTGCCGCGCCGCACGGCGCGCCGGCGGTCCATCCCGTTCACCCCGTCGAGATCGCCGGCTGATCGGCCGCCCCCCGCTTGCCATGCGCGCCAGCCTGCTGATCGTCGACGACGAGGCGAGCATCCTCGAGTTCCTCGGCATGCTCTTCGAGTCCGAAGGGTTCGCGGTCGAGACCGCCCGCTCGGCGGTCGCCGCGCAGCGCGCGCTGGCCGGCAAGAGCTTCGACCTGGTGCTGTGCGACATCCTGATGCCAGACGGTAACGGCCTCGATCTGCTCAAGGAGATCAAGGCCGCCAGCCCGACCACCGCGGTGGTGATGATGACCGCCTTCACCTCGACCAAGAACGCCATCGAGGCGATGAAGCTGGGGGCCTACGACTACGTCTCCAAGCCTTTCGACGTCGAAGAGCTGAAGATCATCACCCAGAAGGCGCTCGAGCGCGCCGAGCTGGCCGACGAGAACGTCTACCTGCGCCGCGAGCTCGAGCAGAAATACACCTTCAACAACATCATCGGCAAGAGCCCGCGCATGCAGGCGGTCTTCGCGCTGGTCGAGCGCATCGCCCGCACCAGCTCGACGGTGCTGATCCACGGCGAGAGCGGCACCGGCAAGGAGCTGATCGCGCGCGCCATCCATTTCGCCTCGCCGCGCGCCGGCCGCCGCTGCCTCTCGATCAATTGCGGCGCGCTGCCCGAGAACCTGCTCGAGAGCGAGCTGTTCGGCCACGAGCGCGGCGCCTTCACCGGCGCGGTGCGCGAGAAGAAGGGGCTGTTCCAGGAAGCCGACCACGGCACCCTGTTCCTCGACGAGATCGGCGAGCTGACGCCGCCGATGCAGGTCAAGCTTCTCCGCGCGCTGCAGGAGAAGACGGTACGCAAGGTCGGCGGCAACCAGGAAGAGAGCATCGACGTGCGGGTGATCACCGCCACCAACCAGGACCTCGAGGGCCGCCTGCAGACCGGCGAGTTCCGCGAGGACCTCTACTACCGCATCAACGTGCTGCCCATCCACCTGCCGCCGCTGCGCCAGCGGCGCGAGGACGTGCCGCTGCTGGTCGATTTCTTCTTGCAGAAGTACAGCCGCCAGATGGACCTGCCGCCGCGCCAGATCTCGATCGAGGCGATGCGATTGCTCGAGGCCTATGACTGGCCGGGCAACGTGCGCGAGCTCGAGAACGTCATCGAGCGGGCCCTGGCGCTGTCGCACGCCGAGACCATCGGCACCCGCGACCTGCCGGCGCAGGTGATCAACCATCGCCGCTCCAACCCCGACCTGATCAACCTGCCCGAGGAGGGCCTGGACCTCGAGGCCCACCTCGAGGACATCCGCGGCCAGCTGATGGCCCAGGCGCTGGAGCGCACCGGCGGGGTGCAGACCCAGGCCGCCGAGCTGCTGCGGATGAGCTTCCGCAGCTTCCGCTACTACGCCAAGAAAGCCGGCCTCAAGGGCGGCGACGCCGACTGATGGCCGAGCCGATCCCGGAGAAACCCGACATGGAGTCAAACGCCTCGGTCCTCGATCAGGGTGCGCCGCAACCGGGGGAGACGCCGGGCTCGCCGGCGCCGGAGTCGCCACCGGCCGCGGGGATCGGAGCGGGGCCGGCCGCGGCGGTCGCGGCGGTGGCGGCGGCGCGCACGGCCTGCGAGCTGGCGGTGTCCTACCTCGAGGGCCTCCCCGGCCGGCCGGTGGGCGAGCGGGCGACGCTTGCCGAGCTGCGCGCCCGGCTCAGCGCGCCGCTGGCCGAGCAGGGTGTGGAACCGGCCGCGGTGCTGCGCGAGCTGGCGGCGGGGGCCGATGCGGGGCTGATCGGCAGCGCCGGACCGCGCTACTTCGGCTTCGTCATCGGCGGCAGCCTGCCGGCCGCCCTGGGCGCCGACTGGCTGGCCAGCACCTGGGACCAGAACCCGGGAACCTACTCCGTCTCGCCGGCCGCGGCGGTGGTCGAGGAGACCGCCGCCGCCTGGATCCTGGAGCTGCTCGGCCTGCCCGCGACGGCCGGAGTCGGCTTCGTCACCGGCTGTCAGATGGCCCACGTCACCGCCCTCGCCGCCGCCCGCCACGCGCTGCTCGCCCGCGCCGGCTGGGACGTCGGCGAGGACGGCCTGGCCGGGGCGCCGCCGCTGCGCATCCTGGCCGGGGCGGAGGCCCACGTCACCCTGTTCCGGGCCCTCCGCCTGCTCGGCCTGGGCAGCCGCGCGGTCGAGAGCGTCGAGGCCGACGGCCAGGGGCGGCTGTCGCCGCCGGCGCTGGCGCGGCGGCTCGCGGCGGGAAGCGGCGCCCCTGCGCTGGTCTGCGCCCAGGTGGGCAACGTCAACACCGGCGCCTGCGACCCGCTGGTCGAGATCGCCGAGCTGACCCGCCGGCACGGCGCCTGGCTGCACGTCGACGGTGCCTTCGGCCTGTGGGCGGCCGCCAGCCCCCGGCTGCGCCACCTCGCCGCTGGCGCGGCGCTGGCCGACTCGTGGGCGACCGACGCCCACAAATGGCTCAACGTGCCATACGACTCGGGGATCGTGGCGGTTGCCGACGCCGGCGCGCACCGCGCCGCGATGACCGCCACCGCCACCTACCTGCAGCAAAACGAGGGGCGCGACGCCCTCGACTGGGTGCCGGAGTTCTCGCGCCGGGCGCGCGGCTTTGCCGTCTACGCGGCGCTGCGGTCGCTGGGCCGGCAGGGCGTCGCGGACCTGGTCGAGCGTTGCTGCCGTCTTGCCCGCAGGATGGCGGAGGCCCTGGCCGCCGAGCCGGGGGTGGAGGTGCTCAACGAGGTGGTGCTCAACCAGGTGCTGGTGCGCTTCCAGGGCGCGGCCGGCGCCGCCGCCGCGTCGGCCACAGACGACGAGCTGACCCGCGCGGTCATCCGCCGGGTGCAGCGGCAGGGCGTTTGCTGGCTGGGAGGCACCACCTGGCACGGCATGGCCGCGATGCGCGTCTCGATCTCCAACTGGTCGACCACGGATGCCGACGTCGACCTGTCGGCCAAGGCCATCCTGGTGGCGCTGCGGGAAGAGCGCGACGCGGCGGCCACCGGCCGCTGAGGCCCCGCCGCCCGATGAGGCTGAGAATCGCACCGGAGGTGCTGGCGCTGTTCCCGGCGGCGCTGGTCGGGGTGGTGCGCGTGCGCGGCTGCGACAACTCCGGCGGTACCCCTACGAGCGCCGCGAACGCCGAGGACGCCGAGAACTCCGCGAACGCCGGGCACACCGCGAGCACCGAGATCGAGGCCCTGCTGCGGCGGGCGGAGGCCGCTGCGCGCACGGCGCTTGGCGCCTTGGCGGGCGGCGCCTTGGCGCAGGAGCCGCGCATCGCCTGCTGGCGGGAGGCCTACCGGCAGTTCGGCGCCAGCCCGAAGAAGAGCCCTTCCTCGATCGAGAGCCTGCTGCGCCGGGTGGCCAGCGGGGAGCCCCTGCGGTCGATCAACCCCCTGGTGGACCTCTACAACGCCGTCTCGCTCGAGCGTCTGCTGCCTGCCGGCGGCGAGGACCTGGCGCAGGTGCGCGGCGACATCGTCCTCTGCCGCGCCGGCGAGGCCGAGCCGCCGGTGCGCCTGCTCGGCGACGCGGAGGCCCGCCCGCCGCACCCGGGAGAGGTCATCTACCGTGACGACGTCGCGGCCATCTGCCGGCGCTGGAACTGGCGGGAGGCGGACCGCACCAAGCTGTCGAAGACGACCCGCGACGCGGTGCTGGTCCTCGAGGCCCTTCCCCCGACCGGTCGCGCCGATCTCGAGCAGGCTCTCGCCGACCTCGCGGCTCGCATCACGCGCTGCTGCGGCGGCGAGGCGCACGTGGCGGTCCTGGATGCGGCGGCCACCGAGCTGGACCTAGGCGAGGCGGGCCAGGATCCGCCTTGAAGCTCCGGCCGGTGCATCTACCCCGGCCGGGCAGCCGCTCACACGCTGTGGAGGCGAATCCGCTTGTCTCCGAAGTTAGCGACAACCTCGAGCTCGCCACCGAGCGCCTCGACGTACTTCCGCAGCGTGGAGAGCCGGTGGTCACTTCGTCGCTCGGTCTCGGAAACGTGACCCTGAGTTCGCTCGACCAGGATGGCGATGTCCTTCTGGGTCTTGCCCACCAGTTCTCGTAGTCCACGAAGGTCCATGTCGAGGACCTCCTGCTCGATCTCTCGGCGAAGCTGCTTGCGCCGCGCTGTCCCCATCTTGTGCTGCAGGTCCTTCCATCGATGGACGGCCATTTTTCGTCACTCCTTGGATCGCTCTGTGGAGCGCTCGTGAAGGTACCGTTCCCAAAGCACCTCCGCCCGGGGCACATTCTCTTCGTAGAACCGCGCCTTGTCGCTCTTGTCCCCACCCAGCAGCAGCACCGCCTGCCGCTCGGGATCAAAGGCATAGAACACTCGGTACGGCCGGCCCCGATGCTGGACGCGCAGCTCCCGCAACGGATACCGGGATCCCTGAATTGCGCTGGAATATGGGAATCCGAGCTTCGTTCCCAAGTCCTCTAGCAGGGTCACTGCACGGAAGACTGACTCCTGCTCGTCGATCGACATGGCTTCATACCAGCCCTTGAATTCGTCGGTGACGACGATCTCGGCCACGGTCTGAGTATCGTCCAAGGCGGATATCGTGTCAACACGATTGCAGAAGCCAGTACAAATGCCCTTGGCCAAGTGGCCACCGGCGATCGCGCGCCTTGCCGGCGCCTGGGCGGATGACTTTCCGAGCCTCGAAGAGATCCGCCGCGGGGCGCCGGATGCACCGCCCCGCGAGCCGCTCTGATGTACGCACTCGACACCAACAGCGTCATCTATTTCTTCAAGGGCATGGGCCGGGTGCCTGAGCGTCTCCTGCAGACGCCCCCGCGGAGCCTCGCCATCCCCGCGGTAGCGCTCTACGAGCTGGAGGTCGGCCTCGCGAAGTCGGCGGCTCCGGCGCGGCGCCGCTCCCAGCTCGAGGAGCTGCTCGCCCTGCTGGAGGTGCTCCCCTTCGGGGCGGCGGAAGCGGCCATCGCCGCCAGGATCCGCGCCGAGCTCGAACAGGCCGGCACGCCGATCGGCGTCCTCAGCACCCTGATCGCCGGTACCGCCCTGCGCCACGGTGCCACCCTCGTGACGCGCAACCTGAAGGAGTTCCAGCGCATCGAAGGCCTCGCTCTCGAGGACTGGTACTAGCGCCCGCCTTGCTTGCCGCGCCCGACGATCGAACCGGGTGGCCCCGGCGACCGACTGGCTACTTCGTCATGAAGCGCTCGATGCCGGGATAGGCGTTGAGGTTGTGCAGCGGGTAGACATCGACCTGGGGTGGCGGGATCTGGAGCTTCTGCATCGCCGGAGCCAGGTGAGCGCTCACGAAGGCGTCGAGCGCCTCGTGGGATTCCCAGGCGTCGACCACGTGGGCATCGCCCGCTTCGTCGAAGGCCGCCGCATGGAAGATGCCGCCGGCTGGGTGCTGGGCCTCCCAGCCGACCTCCCGGCGCAGCGCCTCGTAATGGTCCTGGTGGATCCCTGGTCCGGCGAAGATCGCGAGAATCGGCATCGTCGTCCTCCTCCTCTCCCATGCAAGATGAGTCACGGAACGCGGCACCGCGGGACGCGGGCCAACCCTTCCTACGGGCGGTTCCGGCCCACGGATGAGATCGGCGGTCGGGGCTAGCGCGGGCCGGCAGGCGGCAGCTCGGCGCGGAGGGCGCGGACGAGGGCGTCGAGGCGGTCGGCGGCGACGTCGGAGACCGCCCACCAGGCCATGCCCGCCTGCATCCAGCGCAGCTGCTGGAAGCCGCGCCGCGAGCTGACCGCGGCGGCGCCGGCGGGCGGAGCGGCGCCGATCGCAGCGGCGCCGCCGTCGGCTGGCCAGACGAAGACGCTGACCAGGTGGTTGCCGGCCTGGTAGACCAGCGCCGCCACCGGCCTGCCGCCCACGTAGTCGAGGCGGCCGCCGCGCAATGGGAAGCCCTGGGCGGCGAGATCGACCACCGGCGGCGAGTAGTCGAGATGGCCGGCAAACCACGGCTTCACCGTGTGGCGGTCGCTCGACACGACGTCCTCGGGATGGCCGGCGAGCTGTGCGCGCACGTGGCTCGCCAGGACCTGCTCGACGAGCGGCGAGGCGTCCGGGCCTGCTTCGCCCGCGCCGGCCGCGTTGCCGTCGCTCCGCTCCGTTCCCGCAACCTGAAGGCCCGCCGGCCAGCGGCGGCCCAGGGTCCAGGAACCCACCGCCACCAGGAGCAGGGCAGCGATCGCCCGCAGCCGCGGGGCCGACCGCCAGGCTGACGGTGCCTGACCGCCGCCGAGCTGGCGGCGCAGGCGGCGCACCTGGTCCGGCCCGGGCCGGTAGCGGAGATCGGCGGCGCCGATGGCCTGCTTGAGGGCGCGCTGGGCGGCGAGCGCGGCGGCGCAGTCCGGGCACTGCTCGAGATGGCTCTCGAGCTCGATGGCACTGGTCAGGTCCAGCTCGTCGTCGAGATAGGCCGTGATCTGCAGCTCGCGCCGCTCGCCGTTGTCGGCGCAGCTCATGGTCGACCTCCGACGCCGTGGGCGACGAGATATGCCTGGAGATTCCGGCGGGCACGCGCCAGGCGCGACATGACGGTGCCGATCGGGATGCCGGAGATGGCGGCGATCTCCTTGTACGACAGACCTTCGACCTCGCGCAGCACCATCACCTCGCGGAAGGCCAGCGGCAGCGCCGCGAACGCCTGCCGCAGCAGCTCGGCGTCGGCGTGGCGCAGCAGCTCCACCTCGGGGTCGCCAATGGCCCGCTCGCCGGTATGGACCTCCTCGTCGAAGGGGGTTTCCTGCTCCTGCTCGCGGCGCTGTCCGATCCAGGTGTAGAAGCTGTTGCGGACGATGGTCAGCAGCCAGGCGCGCGGGTTGCCACCCTGGAAGCCGTCGAAGAAGCGCAACGCCCGCAGGCAGGCGGTCTGGACCACGTCCTCCGCCTGCGCGTCATCGCGGGTCAGCCACCGGGCCAGGTTGAAGGCGGCATCGAGATGCGGCAGGACGTCCGCCTCGAAGCGCCGCCGCTTGGCGTCCTCGTCGTGGGTGCGTGGCATCTGTCGCGCGGTCGGCGCCTCCGCGAACCAGGCGGCTGGAAGCAGGACCTGACTCAGCGCCGGCACGTCCGGCCTCGGTCAAGGATAGCAGTGAAACCGCGGGCCGCGCGGGAGCCGATCGGCGGGCTAGCCAGGGAGGTTGACACCACTGAGGAATCCACCCAGATGTCCGGTCAAGGCAACCAGGACCGCGGCAAGCAGCTCCACCGGCAGCCGGTAGGCCGGCAGGGCCCTCCCCGGCAGGCGGCGCGCCCGGTAATGGATCCACCAGACCGACCAGATCGTCAGGCTCGCGGCGACGCCCGCAACCAGATGCAACAGCAGGACGCCGTGCGGGCTGCGCCCCGCGAGCTGCAGCTGCCAGGCGAGAAGGCCGGTGGCGACGGCCGGCAGAGTCGAGGCCGCCGCCACCAGCAGGTTGTAGTAGGCCGCGATGGCGAGGGCCGGGCGCCGGGTCCACTGAGACACTGCGTCGAACGCCACGCCGGTGAGCAGCAGGGCAATGGGAAAATGAATCAACACGACGTGTTGTGCGTGCTTGGCGAGCAGTGCCGCCCGGAGGTCGAAGGGATGCATGCCGGCCTCGCCGCCTACCGGACCACGACTTCGCCGGTCATCTTCGGGTGCAGCGAGCAGAAGTAGGGATAGGTGCCCGCCTTGGTGAACGCGAAGCTGAACTTGTCGTCGGTGTCGAGGGCCTTCGATTTGAAGACCTTGTCGGTGCTGACGACGGTGTGCGGGATGTCGTCGCGGTTCACCCAGGTCACCGTCGTGCCGGCGACGACCGTCACCGTCTGGGGCGCAAAGCTGAAGTTGTCGATCTTGACCTCGACCGCCGCCGCTGCCTTGTCCTGTCCGGCGGCGCGCGCGGCAGGCGCTCCCGCGAACCCCATCACCAGCAGTAATGCCAAGCCAAGAAAACGCCAGACTCCGGTCACGTTTCAATCTCCTTTCCGAGTTGCCGCGTCGATCCACGCATCTCCCATCGCGCCGAGCGCCGGCGCGCTCAGGCCAGGGTGGAATCGACGACGGCGAGGGTATGCCGGCCGCGGACGTAGTTGACGTCGGTGATGCCCAGCAGGCCGCGCAGCTGCTCGGCCGGCACTTTCAGCGGGCCCGGCGACTCCGCCTTGCCCGGCTGCGGCTGCGGGAACGCCGTGGACATGGCGGTGTGGAAGGTGACGTTGCCTTCGACCTTCTGCATCACCTGGTGGATGTGCCCGTTGAGCACGGTGACCGAGCCGAAGCGCTTGAGATAGCCCAGCGCCTGGGCGCTGTCCTCGGTGCCCCAGCCCCACTCCGGGTAGATCGTCCACAGCGGGATGTGGGCGAAGACGACGATCGGGGTGCTCGCCTTGAGGTGCTTGACGTCGTCCTCCAGCCATTCGAGCTGCTCGCGGCCCAGCGAACCGAGGCCGCCCGACTTGAGGTTCATCACGTTGACCAGGCCGACGAAGTGCACGCCCCGCTTGTCGAAGCTGCGCCAGCCAGCCCCCTTGCTTCCCTTGCCGTAGCGCGCGAGATAGGTCTTGCCGTCGTCGTCGAGCACGTCATGCTCGCCGGGCACGAAAAACACGTCCTTGGCGCTCGCGCTCTTGAGGATCTGATCGACGGTGTCGAACTGCTCGGGCTTGGAGAGATGGCTGATGTCGCCGGTGTGGAGCAGGAACTCCGGCGCCACCGGCAGCGCGTTGATCTTGTCGATCGCGGCCTTGAGGGTGCCCACGACGTCGGTGTTGGCCGGCTTGTCGAACCCCATGTGGCTGTCGCTGATCTGGACGAAGCTCAGGTCTCCCGCGGCCGCCGCCTTGCCGATCTCCGACATGGCGCCCAGGGCGTAGGACTTGAGCACGCCTCCCTGCAGCACGCAGAAGGTGCCGGTGCCCGCCCAGGCCATGCACTTCAGAAAGCCCCGGCGGTCGACGCCGTCGTGGTTGTGGTCACCCAGGATGACGCCCTGATCTGGGCGCTGCTCGCTCCCCTGATCGTCTGCCATGATCTTACCTCCCCGGGGCCGTGCGGCCCCATTGCGGTCCGCCATCCTTGACCGCCCGACGGCCGGTTTATTCCCGGCACCGATCTGGAGAGGCGCTTCAGTTCACCTGGAAGTTGATGGTGCTTGTCCATAGAGCCTCGCATGAGTCCCTGTGGCCATGCACCCGCGTCACCGGCACGGCGGGGCCGCCGGCGCCCCAGTCCATCCAGGTGGGTTCAATCCAGGTCGTGGACCAGGACGCCGTAACCGGAGGTGGCGAGCAGCAGCTTGCCGTCCAGGACCAGCGCGGCGACCAGGTCGCGCGCCGGCACCGGCACCGCCAGGACGTGGAACCGGTGGCTCTCGCGGTCGTACAGCCGCACCGTTTCGCCGCTCAGCAGCAGGGCCCCGAAGCGCTGGTCGCCGGTCGGCACGACGCGCGAGGGCTCGGCGGTGAGCTGCACCCAGTCGCCCTCGGCGGCCTGGCGCGCCCAGGCCCCGCCGGTGCCCGACAGCAGGAGCTGCTCGCCGAGGCGGTGCAGGTGGCCGCCGGCGAACGGCGCGGCGATCGTGTGGTTGGCGCTCTGGCTCAGCTCGTAGACGCCCTGAGCGTCGCTGACCCATAGGGCGCCATCGAAGAAGGCGGCCGAGCGCGGCAGGCCGTGCTTGAAGGGGCGCCGCACGAAAACGCCCTTCTCGAGCTCGAAGATCGCCTGGGAAGTGCGCGCCACCAGGCCGGTGCGCGCCGGCGCCGGGGAGGAGACCGTGCCGGCGGCGGCACCTGGCGGTGCGCCAGACGCACTCGGCGGCGGCGGCGCGGTCGACGGCGGCGCGGTCGGCGCGGTCGGCGCGTCCCCTTCGATGAGCAGCTGCTCGACGCGCTCGGTGCCGAGCTCGGGCAGCCGGTGCCAGCCGGTGCCGCGCCGCTCGAAGAGGCCGCTCACGGTGGCCGCGAAAGCGCGGCCGGAATAGACCGCGAGGTCGAGCACCGTGGGCAGTTGCGTGAAGTCGGCGCTGAAGGTCCGGCCGCGGTCCGGCGAGACGTACACCCCCGACAGCGGCCCGGCATGGTTGACCGCCACCAGCAGGTCGTCGCCCGCCAGCGCCAGGCCGCCGACCCGGGTCGCCGCCATGCCGTGGCTGGCACGGAAGAAATCGACGCCGCCGTTGGTCGAGACCCAGACTCCGGACCCCTCGGTGCCGATCAGGATGCGGTCAGGGCGGGCCGGATGGTAGGCGATGGCGCTCACCGACAGGGCCGGATCGCTCAACCGCCGCCAGCTCTTGCCGCCGTCGGCCGAAAGGTAGACGCCGGACACGGTGCCCGCCAGCAACCGGCCGTCGGGCATGACCGCGAAGCTCAAGGTCCGCCGCTCGTCGAAGTCCTTGAAACGGACCCAGTGATCGCCATGGTCCAGGGTCTGGTAGACCCAGCCGCACGACGAGGCCCAGATCTCTCCCGGATGCTCGGGGACCGGCGTGAAGCTGAAGATCTCGGTGTCGAGCACCATCCCCTCGAAGATCCCGTTCCAGGTGCTGCCGCCGTCGTCGCTGCGGTAGGCGCGCCGCCAGGTGCCGGCGATCACCGTCTCCGGGCGGGTCGGGTCCACCACCAGGCTGGTGACCTTCTCGATCTCGGGCTGGGCGGCGGTGAGCCGGCGCCAGCTGGCGCCGTCGTCCTCGCTGCCGTAGACGCCGGACAGGGTGCCGGCATAGAGGCGCCCTTCGCGCCCGGGCGCCAGCGCCAGGGAGTACACCGGCTCCTCCGGCAGGCCCGCCGAGCGCGCCGCCCAGCTCTTGCCGAGATTGTCCGAGAACGCCACCTGGCCGCCGCCCCAGACTCCCCACAGCGCCACCCATAGACGGCCGAGGTGATTGGGGTCCCAGCGCAGCGAGCTCACCACCCAGCCGGGGAAAGGCAACGGCGCGCCGGCGTCGGACCAGGAGGCGCCGCCGTCGCGGGAGATGTACAGCTGCCCAGTGGTGGTGCCCGCCAGCACCAGGTCCGGGTCGTCGGCAGCGACCACCATGCTGCGCACGTCGGCGCTCCAGATCGGCAGGGTCCGCCATGCAGCAGCCGCGGCAGCGGGCGCCCGGGCCGGCGCCGGCGGCGATGGCGGTGGCGGCGCCGGCACGGCAGGCACCGGGAACCCCACCTCCGCGGCGGGCGCTGCCGCCGCCACCCGCACCGCCCAGACGCCGGCCACCGCCGGAGCGAGGGCCGCCGGCAGCACCTCCGACGGCGCCGCCAGGCCCTGCGGGACCGCCGTCGGGAGCCGTACCTGGAGCGCCGGGACCACCCCTGCCGGCGAAGGCGCCGGCGCCGGAGCGGCCGGCCCCACCACGGCCTGAGCTGCCGTCACCACGACCGCCTTCTCCGGCGTTACGGCGCCGGCAGGAGAGACCGGGAAAGCAAGGCAGAACGCCGCCAGCGCACCAAGCACGGCCAGCGCCTTAGGTGCCTTCGGTGCCATCGACGCCTTCAGCGGTGCCGGCGAGCCGGCGGTCCGCCGCGGCCGCAACCGCTCAATTCGAGGACGTTTCAGGGGTCTCATGACGGGTTGCGATCACCTCCGCCAGGATCGAGATCGCGATCTCGCCCGGACTGTTGCCGCCGATCGGCAGCCCGATCGGCGCCCGCAAGCGCGCACCGGCGAGCTCGACGCCGCGCCGCGCCAGCTCGATGCGCACCCGCGCCACCTTGCGCCGGCTGCCCATCAGGCCCAGATAGCACAGCTGGCGCGGCGCCTGCCGCGACACCGCGGCGAGGGCCGTGACGTCGGTCTCCCAGCAGCGGGAGACGACGGCGACGTACAGCTCCCGCCACTCGACGCCGGCCAGGAAATCCTGGCCGTACTCGCGATCCACCGCCGCCAGCCGAGTGCCTTCGGGAAAGAGCTCGGCGCGGCGGAACGGTTCGCGGTCGTCGACCACCAGCGGCTCGAAGCCGGCAAGCCCGGCGGCCCGCGCCAGCGCCTGCCCCACCGGACCGCCGCCGCAGATCACCAGCACCGGCGCCGCCGCGATCACCTCCAGGAAAACCTCCACCATGCCGCCGCAGACCATGCCGGTCGGCTCGCCGCGCACCGCCTCCTCGGTCAGGTAGTAGCGCTTGATCTCGCCCTTGGCGCGCCGACCCGAGACGCCCGCCTGAGCGGTAGCGGCGGCCAGCAGCCGCTCGGCGTCCGCCTTCACCATGGCCTCGAAGGCGCCGCCGCCGAGGTTGCCGGAGAAGGTCCCATCCGGCCTCGCCAGCAACTTCCAGCCCACCTTCCCCGGAGTCGATCCCTCGGCGCGCACGATCTGGCACAGGGCGATGCGACCGAAGGAGCGCAGGGCAAGCGCCGCCGCGCCCAGGACCTCGGCACCGGTCTCAGCCGCCATCGCGTTGCCAGGATAGCACCGCCGGACGGGCCGGCGCGGGCCCCCACCAGGCGCAGCCGAGCGCCACCGCCGGCAGCTGTCCGCTCACGCCTCGCCGATCCCGAACCACCCCTTGACGCGGAACCACAGGTTGCGCAGCTTCCAGAAGCGGCTCGCCTCCATGGCGGCGATGCGCGCCTGCCGCTCCGCCAGCTCCCGCGCCAGCTGCGCCGCGCGCTCGCCGGCGGCGCGCAGCTCGCGCAGCAGCACGGTCCCTTCGAGCCGGGTGGAGTCGTGCAATGCCGCTTCCAGGGTGGCGGCGGCCTCGGGATGCACGGTGCCACGGTCGTCGATCACCCGCAGCCGCAGCACCGAGGTCGAGCGCGAGGCGCTCGCCGGTAGCCGGCAGGCGCCTCCCCACCCGGAACGCTCGCGGCCCGGCATCTCGAGCATCGCGGCCACCTCCGGCCGCACGCCGTCGATCGGCATCCGCGCCAGCAGCTCGCCGTCGAGCACGACCTCGACCGCGACCAGGCTGCCGCAGCCTCGCGCCGCGGCCCAGCCGCGCAGCTCCAGGCGCTCGGAGCCGGCGACCGCGCAGCGCTCGACGAAGAGGTAGGGCTCGGCGCGGAAAGCCAGGCCCGAGAAGTCGGCGCCGACCTCGGGCACCGCCACGTAGAGGTCCTGGAAGTTGCAGAGGCCCCGCGGCAGGCGGTGAAGGGAGCCGCCGGCGGGAGTGCCGCCCAGCGCCCGCTTGAGGGCGCCGCGCACGAACTCCTCGCTCACCCAGGTGGATCCGTAGTCGTGGCTGGCGAGCGAGCCGCTCTCGCTGATCTCCTGGAACAGCAGGCCCGCCGGCGGCAGCTCGGTGCCGGCAGGGAGCAGCGAGCGGTCGTGAACGCTGAAGGCGAGCACGCCGCCCGGAGCGAGCATCCCCATCAGCACCCGCAGCCAGGCGACGAACCGCGCCTCCGGCAGATGGGTGAACAGCGAGGTGACCAGGATGGCGTCGAAGGCTCCGGGACCGGCGGCGCCGGCGAAGTCCTCCGGCAGCACCGTCGAAACGATGCCGCCCACCCCGAAACGCTGCCGCTGGAAGCCCACGCCGCCGGCGTAGACGTCGGCGACCCAGATGCGCTCCGCCGGCAGCGACCGCAGCAGAAAGCGGGTGACGCGGCCGTAGCCGCTGGCGAAGTCGAGCAGCCTGGCGGGCCGCCCGGGGTCGCCGAAGCGCCAGCGCAGCACCTGGGCCATGGCACCGGCGATGCTGGCGCCGGACTGGAAGTAGGCGTAGAGCGCCCGGTCGCGGTCGCCGCCGGCGGACTCGACCAGGAAGCCGAGCATCTCGTCGGCGGGGTGGATGGCGAGGTCGACGCCGCCCGGCTCGATCCCCAGGTCATCGAGCAGCGCGCGCACCAGCGGGCTGGTCTCGGCGGAGCTCGGCACCGGCGGCATGACGGCCGGGAAGTGTAGCAGCCGGCGCCGGTTTCGTCCCCGAGCGCCAGACGCAGGCAGCGACGGCGCGTCAGGCTAGGACGAAACAACCAAAGAGGGACCATGGCGCCCCCTTCCCCCCGGAGGGGTGGGAAGGGGGTCGGGGGGATGCGGGGGGCGATCCAATAGATGCTTTGAGTAGGCCTGTATGGTCCGGTTTCATGCCTCTAGGGTTGCCCGCCCGGGCGGCTCCAACTAGCGCCGAGGGGCTACGCGCAGCGCGCGCTTGAGCGCCCACCAGCGGTTGCGCAGCCGCCAGAAGAAGCTCGCTTCCATGGCCGCGATGCGCGCCTCGCAGGCGGCGACCTGCAGGCGGCACTCTTCCCGCACCATCGCCAGGCGCTGCTCCTGGCCGGCGACGACGCGCCGATGCTCGAGCTCGAGCGCCGCGTGCTCGACCGCGAGCCGCTCGCGGGCGTCGTGGTCCAGGAACAACTGCAGCCGGGTCGAGCGCAGCAACGCGCCCTCGACGCTGCTGTCTTCGAGCACCCGGACCAGGCCGTCCGTCTCGACCGCTTCGAGCCGCAACCGCGCCGAGAGATCCGGCGGCTCGCCGGGAACCCGCGCAGCGAGGTGCCAGGCCACCGCCTCGACGTTCTCGCCCGGGAAGATCGCGGCGACGTCCGGGCGGGGGGTGAAGGCCTGGCAGCGTCCCACCAGCTCGCCGCCGATCGTGGCGCGCACCTCGACAGCCTGCCGGCCGCTGGCGCGGTCGGTCACCCAGCCGTGGATCTCCAACCGGTCCGGGGGCGCCCAGGAGCAGTGCTCGACGAAGTCCTGCGCCGGCGCGGCCACCTGCAGCGCCGAAAAATCCGCGCCGGATTCAGGCACCGCCACGTACAGGTCCTGGTGATTGGCGAGGGCCTTCGGCAGGCGCAGCACCGATGCAGCCGGCGCCGCGGCGCCCAGCGCGCCACGCACGAAGCCTTCGCTCACCCAGGTCGAACCGTAGTCGGCGACCGCCAGCGAACCGCTCTCGCTGGTCGGCTCGAACAGCAGGCCGCCCGGCGGCAGCTGCCTTCCCGGCGGCAGCATGCCGGCGTCGTGGACGCTCCACGCGATCACGCCGCCGGGGGCCAGCATCTCCCACAGCCGCCGCAGCCAGGGAGCGAAGGTCGACTCGGGGAGATGGGTGAACAGGGAGGAGACCAGGATGCAATCGAAGCGCTCGTCGCAAACCAGCGCTTCCGGACGCGGCGCGGAGACGAAGCCGTGGACGCCGAACTGCCGGCACTGGAAATCGACGGCGGCGGCCGTGATGTCCGAGACCCAGACGCGCTCGGGCGGCAGGTCGCGGACCACGAAACGGGTGACGCGGCCGTAGCCGCTGGCGAAGTCGAGCAGCTTGCCGACTCTCCCGGCCTCGCCGAAGCGCCATTGCACCACCTGGCGCAGCGTGCGCCAGAGGGCGATCCCGGATTGCAGGTACATGAAGCGGGCGCGGCGGCGGTCGCCGGCGGTGCGGTCGCGGAGCAGCCGCAGCATCTCGTCGTCGGGGTGGATGACGAGATCCGTGCCGGCAGGGATCGGCGAGGCCTGGCCGAGCGCCAGCAGCAGCAGATCGTCGTCGCCGTCGTTGGGCGGCGTCTGGGCCATGGCTGGTGGACCGGCAAGCGGCGGCGGGTCAGCTGCCGCTGCCGGAGCCGGCGGCAGCCGCTTTGGAGCCGGAGCCGGACCCGGACTTCGCACCGGCGGCCGGTCCCTCGCCGGCGCCCCCGGAAGCGGACGGCGCCTTGGAGCTTGCATCCGACCGGTCGGAACGGTCGGAACGGTCGGAACGGTCGGAGCCAGCGGACGTGCCGTGACTCTTCGCACCGCCGCCGGCGCCATCCGTGGTGCCGGCGGCGCCCTTGCCGCCAGCCGCGGCCGAGCGTCCGGCGGCATCCCCGGACCCGGAGCCGGCAGACCCGGCGGTCTCCCCTGCATGGGAGGCATGGGACGACCCATCGGAGCGGTCGGCACCGGACGAACGTTCCGAACGTTCTGAGCCAGCTGAGCCAGCCGAGCCAGGTGAGCCGGCGGACTCGCCTTGACCCGCACCGGCGCCCTTCCTGGCGTAGTCGGTTACGTACCAGCCGGTTCCCTTGAACTGGAAGGCCGGCGACGAAACCAGCTTCTTGACCTCACTACCACAGGCCGGGCAGGTGGGAGGCGGGTCGTCGAAGCGCTGCAGGACCTCGGTCTTCTTACCACACGCGGTGCATTGGTACTCGTACAGCGGCATGCGCGATCACTCCCCACTCTCGTAGCGGTTGCCCTGGGTCTTGAAGCGGATCTTGATCGCGCCGGTCTCCCGGCCGGGCGATCGGACATCGGGCCGGTCGCGAACCACCCGCCGGATCAGCTGCAGCACCTGGAAAGCGTACAGCAGCTTGCCGTTCTCGGCGGCGCCGTATGGCCCCTGGGTACAGATCTCGAAGAGGGTGCGGCGGCCGTCGACCAGCAGCAGGAGGCTGTACTCGTTGGCGTCCATGGCGATCTCGATCAGCTCCTCGATCTGGTAACAAGGCTCGAAGACGGTCTCTTTCCGTCCCAGCCTGGCTACCACCGCCTTGGCGTCGGGTGCTCGCCGGATGCCCTGCAGGATCACCTGACGCATGGGCAGCTGGGTGCGCACCGAATCCGGCTCCCGGTACTCGCCGATGCTGAAGGTGACGCTGCCCTCCTGCCAGGCGAAGAGGCTCCAGACGATGGCCTCGATCTGCTTGCGGATGCAGCGGTAGATCTCCGCCGGCGCCAGCAGGCGCCTTTCCATCAGCAGTACGCCGTAGCGCTTGTGGGTCCGCTCGCGCTCACGCATGGTGTCGTCGTACTGCTCCCGCGACAGCATCCCGGCCACCTCGAGATAGCGGCCAAGGCTGTCCTCGCGGTCGTTGGAGGAGGCGTGGACGACGTTGCCTTCCTTGATGAAGACCCGCTTGATCAGCGGCCCGCGCTGAACCTCGATGACCCCCGGCACCTGGAAGCGGTCGACGGTATGGAGGATCTCGGGCAGCGCCGTCTGCGACAGGTCGCCCCGGTACTGGAAGCTGTTCTCGGCCGTGGTCAAGGTGCGAGACTCCCCCGTGGCGCGCCGATGTCTCGGAATGAGCGGTTGAGAATCATAGCATTGCCGCTTGCCTGCCGCTTGCTTGCGATCGCGGCGGCTGATCTGATGGCCCCCCAGGCGCACCGCGGTATGCCACCTCCACTCCCTCCACTCCCACCGGACTCCGCCTGGGAGCGCATCGCCGCCCAGCTGGCGCCGCTGGCCGCCGAGCGGGTGGCCCGGCGAGCGGCCGCCGGCAGGGTGCTGGCCGAGCCGCTGACGGCCGCCCTCGACGTCCCGGCCGGCGACGTCTCGGCGATGGACGGCTACGCGCTGGCGGGCGAACCCGCTCCCGGCGAGCGGCGGCCGGTGGCGGCGACCGTCGCCGCCGGCGATCCGCCCGGTCTGGCGCTGCCGCCGGGCCACGCCGTGCGCATCATGACCGGCGCGCCGCTGCCGCTCGGCGCCGACCGGGTGGTGCCGGTGGAGTCCGCCCGGCTGCTGGCGGGTGGCGCGGACGGCACGCCGCCGGTGGTCGAGCTGCTCGCCGCCGCCGCCGCCGGCGACCATATCCGGCGCCGCGGCGAGGTGCAGCGGGCCGGCGCGCCGCTGCTGGCCGCCGGCACGCTGCTCACCCCGGGGGCGCTCGCGGTCCTGGCCACCCACGGCTACGCCGAGGTGGCGGTCCATCGTGCGCCGGCGGTGGCGGTGCTCACCACCGGCGACGAGGTGGTGCCGCCCGAGCAGCAGCCCGGACCGGGACAGCTGCGCGACTCCCACACCGACTTCCTGCTCGCCGCGGGCGCCTCCCTGGGGCTGCGCTTCACCGCGCTCGGCATCGCGCCCGACCGCCGGGAGGAGCTCGCCGCACGGATCGCGGCCGGCTTGGCCGCCGGCGACGTGCTGCTGATCTGCGGCGGCGTCTCGATGGGCGAGTTCGATCTCGTCGAGGGCGTCCTCGAGCACCTGGGCTGCCGCCGGCATCTCGACGCGGTCGCCATCCAGCCGGGCAAGCCGCTGGTGTTCGCCACCCATCCCGGCGGCCTGGTCTTCGGCCTGCCCGGCAACCCGGCGTCGGTGATGGTCGACTTCTGGCTCTTCGTGCGCCCGGCGCTGGCCCGCCTGGCCGGCCGCGACGACGCCTGGTGGCGCCCCTCGGTGCCCGCCACCCTCGCCGCGCCGCTGCCCGGCGCCCCGCCGGCGCGCGATCGCTTCCTGCCGGCGGTGGTGGCCTGGAGCGCGGCGCCCGACGGCGGGCCGCTGGTGCGGCCACTGCCCCCCAAGGGCTCGCACGACCTCACGGCCTACGCCGGCGGCACCGCCCTGGTGCGGGTGCGCGCCGGCGCCCCGCCGGCCGCGGCGGGCGCCCGCTGCGAGATCCTGCCGCTGCCGCCGCCGCTCTGACGCTGCTGCCGCTCTGACGCTGCCGCCACGGACGCCCGCCATGGACGCCCGCCAGCCGGGCTTCCGGGCGGCCGCGGCCTCGGCTATGATCGGCACACGATTGTCTTGAAGCCGACACAGCTGCGCACAGATTACGGGTAACGGAGCCATCGGCTCTGCCATCACATCCGTCGCGGAAGGGGGTTGTCTCATGAGCCAGCTTCGCCGCAGGACCTGCAGGCCCGCCGTCGTGGCTCTGCTGTTGCTGGTGGCGGCCGTCCCGGCCCTCGCCCAGCTGCAGACGGGCGACATCTACGTCAAGGTCCAGGACGAGAAAGGCCAGCCGCTGCCCGGGGCGACGGTCACCGTCGCGGGCATCGGCGCGCCGCGGGCGGAAACCAGCAACGCGGAAGGCCAGGTGCACTTCCTGGGCCTCCATCCGGGGAGCTACTCCCTCAAGGGTGAGATGGAGGGCTTCTCGTCCGTCGACTACCCGGGCATCAGCGTCTCGATCGGCGGCAAGGCGCAGCTGGTCCTGACCCTCTCCTCGTCGGTCAAGGAGACGATCACCGTCACCGCCGACGCGCCGCTGCTCGACGAGCGCAAGACCAATCGCGGCGCGGTGATCAGCACCAAGGACCTCAACAACATCCCGACCGCCCGCGATCCCTGGTCGCTGCTCGGCCAGGCGCCGGGCGTGCAGCAGGACCGCATCAACGTCGGCGGCAACGAGAGCGGCCAGCAGTCCGACTTCCTCGGCGTCGGCTCGACCGGCCGCGACAACACCTTCGCGGTGGACGGCGTCATCGTCAGCGACATGAACGCGGTCGGCGGCTCGGCGACCTATTTCGATTTCGGCGCCTTCGACGAGGTCCAGATCACGGTGTCGAGCGCCGACGTGACCGTCGCCACCTCGGGCGTCACCGTCAACCAGGTCACCAAGCGCGGCACCAACGAGATCAAGGCCAACGCCCGCTACCTGCGCACCGACGGCAACCTGCAGTCGGCGCCCGGCAGGGTGGACACCACCGATTTCCTGACCGGCAACTCGGAGGTCGTCGACGGCAACAAGATCAGGTCGGTGTCGGAGTACGGCGCCGACATCGGCGGCGCGCTCTGGCGCGACCACCTCTGGGGGTGGGTGTCCTACGGCCGCAGCGACATCAACAACATCGTCGTCGGCGGCGAGCCGGACGACACCCAGCTCAAGGACTTCAACTCGAAGGTCGACTTCCAGGCCGGCGACGCCGACTCGGGAGTGATCCACTACTGGACCAACAACAAGCTCAAGGAGGGCCGCGACGCCGGGCCGGGCTTCGCTCCCGCCGCCACCTTCAACCAGACCACGCCCTCGAAGTTCCTGAAGCTCGAGGACACCTACCTGCTGGGCAAGGACTTCTACGTCACCGGCCTGTGGGCGAACGACTCCGGCGGCTTCACCCTGGCGCCCCAGGGCGGCCTCAGCCCCTTCATCTTCATCGATCCGACCGGCACCATCACCGGCACCAACCTGGACTTCAAGCAGACCGCCATCATCCAGCAGGAGCGGCTGAGCGGCAGCTACTTCTTCAACACCGGCACTGCCAGCAACGAGCTGAAGTTCGGCGGCAGCTACCGCCACCAGGACAACCGCTCGTCGACCACCTGGCCGCACGGCTACGAGGTGCAGAGCTGCGAGTTCGCGGGCGTGTGCGATCCGAGCGATCCCAATCTCCAGGAGATCGAGTTCTTCCGCGACCGCAACGTCAACATCCGCTCCGAGTACACCTCGGCCTGGCTGCAGGACACCTGGTCGCTGGGCAACTGGACGGTCAACGCCGGCGCCCGGCTCGACGACCAGTCGATGCGAAACCGCGCCGCCTTCGGCGCCGCCAATCCGGTGAACCCGCAGGGGCTGCTGCCGGCCCTCAACTTCCCGGGCAACGACGACGGCGGCTATGTCTGGCACACCATCGTGCCACGCATCGGCGTCACCTATGCCGTCGGCCAGGACCGCAAGACCCTGCTGCGCGGCACCTTCTCGCAGTACGCCGAGCAGCTCGGCCAGATCCCGCTCGCCACCCGCGCCAACCCGATCGGCTACAGCTACGCCTATTTCACCTTCGACGACCTCAACCACAACCACCAGCTCGATCCCAACGAGATCGGCTCGCTCGTCCTCAACGGCCTCTCCAACATCAACCAGGCCAACCCGGGGTCGCTCGCGGCCCCCGACATCAACGACCCGCACCTGAAGCCGGCCCGCACCAACGAGCTGACCGCGGGCATCGACCAGGGATTGGGCCGCGACTACCTGGCCACCTTCACCCTGACCTACCGCCATATCGACCAGATCCCGGAAGACCGTGTGCTGGTCACCGACCAGAACGGCGTCACCCGCTTCGCCAATGTCAACGACTGGATACCGGTCGGCACCGTCTCGGGCCCGCTGCCGAACGGCAAGACGGGGATGACGACGGTGTACGACCTGAACCCGGCGCTGACGCCCACCGGCGGCACCTTCTACACCAACGGCGACCGCACCCAGCGCTACATCGGCGGCACGCTCACCTTCACCAAGCGCCTCTCGAACAATTGGCAGGCCAACGGGCACTTCACGCTCAGCGACTGGACCTGGCACATCGGGCCGCAGTACACCTTCTACCACGACCCGACGCTGACGGTGGGCGACGACCTGGGGTATGCCATCCGCGACGGCGACTATTTCGAGCAATCCACGGGCAGCGGCAACAAGGGCGACGTCTTCATCGGCAGCCGCTGGTCCTACAACGCCAACGCCATGTATCAGGTGGCGCCGAGCCAGGCCTGGGGCTTCGACGTCACCGCCGCCGTCCAGGGGCGCCAGGGCTATCCGACCCCGCCCTACGTCAACGACACCAGCGGTCCGCTGGGCACCCGCCACATCCTGCTGGCCAGCAGCGTGGACGAGTTCCGCAACCCCGACATCTTCGATTTGGACGGCCGCATCTCCAAGGACTTCAACTTCAAGGACTTCGGCCTGACCATCGGCATCGACGCCTTCAACCTGCTGAACGCGCACACCGTGCTGCAGATCCAGCGCAACACCGGCGTCAGCACGGCGCTGGAAACCGAAGAGGTGCTCTCGCCGCGGATCTTCCGCCTCGGCGCCATCTTCCACTTCCGCTGATCCTGCCGGCACGGCTGGCGTGAGGCGGCGCGAGCCCGGGCACTCCCCGGGCTCGTTCCGTCTGGCGGGTTAGACTCAGCCGGTGACGAGGAAACACCCGGCCGGCCCCCTCGACGCCGCACGGCGGCGCCCACCCAAGGGGCTCTCCAAGCTGGCACCGCTGGCGCGGCAGGCGCGGCCGGCAATCACCGCGCTGATCGCGGGAGCGGCGGTCGTGGCGGCTGCGGCGGTGGCGGTGGGCACCGCGGTGGCGGTGGGCGCCCGGGGGCCGGCGTCCCCGGCGCCGGGGACGCAACCGGCGGCGCCGGCGCCGCTGGACGTGCTGCTGATCACCATCGACACCCTGCGCGCCGACGCCCCCGGCTTCGGCGGGCGCCGGCCGTCGCCGACGCCGCTGCTGGACCGGCTGGCAGCCAACGGACGGGTGTTCACCGACGCGCACGCCCACAACGTGGTGACGCTGCCGTCGCACACCAACATCCTGACCGGGCTCTACCCCTTCCAGCACGGCGTGCGCGACAACGAGGGGTTCCGGGTGCCGGCCGGCGTGCCGACCCTGGCCACCGTGCTGCACGCCGCCGGCTACGCCACCGGCGCCTTCGTCGGCGCCTACCCGCTCGATTCCTGGTTCGGGCTCAACCGCGGCTTCGACGTCTACGACGATCACTACCCCAAGGGCGGCGGCCGCGATCAGTTCCGCTTCGCCGAACGCAAGGGCGACAAGGTGGTGGCGCCGGCGCTCGACTGGTGGCGGCGCCAGCGCGGCCGGCGGCGCTTCATGTGGGTCCACCTGTTCGATCCGCACGCTCCCTACGAGCCGGCCGAGCCCTACGCCTCGCGCTTCCCCGGCAACCCCTACCTGGGCGAGGTGGCGGCCGCCGACGGCTATCTCGAGCCGCTGCTGGCGCCATTTCTCGCCGGCGCCGAGACGCCGACCCGGATCGTGGTCACCGGCGACCATGGCGAGTCGCTGGGCGAGCACGGCGAGGAGACCCACGGCCTGTTCGCCTACGAAGCGACGCTGCACGTGCCGCTGGTGCTCTGGGGGCCGGGCGTGCCGACCGGGCGCGACGGGCGGCCGGCGCGGCACGTCGACATCTTCCCCACCGTGCTCGCGGCGGCCGGCCTGACCGGCGCCAGGGCGCCGGCGGCGCCGCCGGGCATGGCCCGTCCGGGGCGGTCGCTGCTACCGGCCGCCGGCGCCGCGGGCGCGCCGGGGGACGAGACCTCCTATTTCGAGGCGCTGTCGGCGACCTTCAACCGCGGCTGGGCGCCGCTGCGCGGCGTGCTGCGGCTCGGCCGCAAGCTCGTCGTGCTGCCGCTGCCCGAGCTGTACGACCTGCCGCACGATCCCGGCGAGCAGCGCAACCAGGTGACCGGCGATCGCCGGCTGGCGCGCTCGCTGCTGGCGCGGCTGCCGCAAGAATCCGTCTGGCCGCCGGCCCGGCGGCAGCCGGGCGCCGCCGAGGCAGCCGGCCTGCGCAGCCTGGGTTACGCCGGCGGGTCGGCGGCGATCAAGGCGAGCTACGGCCCGGACGACGACCCCAAACGACTCATCGACCTCGATCGCCGGATCCACGCCGTCATCGACCTCTACCAGCGCGGCCGCCCCGCCGAGGCGGCGGCGCTGGCCCGCCAGCTGGTGGCGGCGCGCCCGGCGATGCCGCTCGGCCACTCGCTGCTGGCCGACGCGCTGTTGCAGAGCGGCCAGCAGGAGGCGGCGCTGGCGGCGATGCGCGAGGCGCAGCGGCGCGGCGTCGCCGACGACAACCTGCTCTGCCAGCTCGGCCTGACGCTCGCCGAGGTCGGCCGCCCCGAGGAGGGGGTCGAGGTGTTGCGCCCGCTGGCCGCCCGCGGTGGGCCGCAGGTCCTCGACGCGCTGGCCCAGGCGCTCTCGGACGCCGGCCAGCAGCAGGAAGCGGCAACGGCGCTGCGGCAGGCGCTGGCGCTCGAGCCCGACGACGCCGCCGCCTACGAGGAGCAGGCGATGGTGGAGCTGCGCCGCGAGCGCTGGGCGGCGGCCCGCGCCAGCGGCGAGCGCGCCGTGCAGCTCAACGACCGGCTGCCGCGGGCCTGGAACGACCTCGGAGTGGCGCTGTTCAAGCTGGGCGAGCCCGCCGCCGCGGTCGACGCCTGGCAGCACGCGGTGGATCTCGACGCCAGCCTGCTCGACGCGCTGTGGAACCTCGGCACCAATGCCGCCGTGCAGGGGCATCCGGAGCAGGCGCGGCGGGCGCTGGCGCGGTATCTCGAGCTGGCGCCGGCAACGGGCCACGAGGCCGACCGCGAACGCGCCCGCCAGCTGCTGCGCAGCCTGGCGACAGCGGCGCCGCCGGGAGACCGGCGATGAGGCGAAGCGCTGCCTGCCGGAAATGCGGGGGCACACCGAGGCCAGCGAGCCGCCGCCGGGCGGCCGCCGCGTTGCTCCTGCTGCTGCCGGCGGCGGCCGCCGCGGGCTGCGCGCGGCGTGCGGACCGGGTACCGGTCGCGCCTGCGGGGACGCCGGTGGTGTTGATCTCGATCGACACCCTGCGCGCCGATCACCTGCCGGCCTACGGCTATCGCGGCGTCGCAACGCCCGCCATCGACGCCTTGCGGCGCGACGCCGTCCTGTTCGCGCGCGCCTACACCCACACGCCCCTGACCCTGCCGTCGCACACCGCGCTGCTCACCGGGCTGCTGCCGGCGGTGACCGGGGTGCGCGACAACGTCGGCTACACCCTGGACGCCGGCCGCGTCGCCAGCGGCGAGATCCCCTACCTGCCGCTGATCCTGAAGCGGCACGGCTACGCGACCGGCGGCGCGGTGTCGGCCTTCGTGCTGCAGGGCAAGACCGGACTGGCGAACGGCTTCGACTTCTACGACGACGCGATCGAGTTCCGCACCGGCACCGGGCTCGGCGGCCTGCAGCGGCCGGGAGGGGAGACGTTGCGCCTGGCGCTGCCGTGGCTGCGCGCCGCCGCGGCGGCGCCGCCGCGGCCGTTCTTCCTCTTCTTCCACATCTACGAGCCGCACACCCCCTACGACCCGCCGGAGCCCTACGCCTCGCGGTATCCACTCAAGTACGACGGCGAGATCGCCACCGCCGACGCGATCGTCGGCGAGCTGCTCGCCGAGCTCAGGCGCCTCGGCGTCTACGACCGGGCGATCGTGGTGCTGCTCTCGGACCATGGCGAGGGGCTGGGCGAGCACGGCGAGGACGAGCACGGCGTGCTGCTCTACGACGAGGCCATCCACGTGCCGCTGCTGCTCAAGCTGCCCGGCGGGCGCCTCGGCGGCAGCACCGCCGGCGCGCCGGTCGCGCTCACCGACGTGGCACCCACCCTGCTGGCGCTGCTCGGCATGCCGGTGCCGCCGCAGATGCGCGGCGCCTCGCTGCTCGCGCCGCTCGCCGAGCGGCGGCAGCAGCCGGAGCGGCGGGTCTACTCGGAGACCTTCTATCCGCGCCTGCACTTCGGCTGGAGCGACCTGGCCTCGCTGATCGACCGGCGCTATCAATACATCGACGGACCCGATCCCGAGCTCTACGACCTCGAGCGGGACCCGCACGAGACCCGCAACCTGCTGCGCGAGGAGCGCCGGATCGACGGCGAGATGCGCCGCGAGCTGGCCGGCTACGACCGCCGCCTGGCGCCGCCGGCGGCGGTGGACGCCGAGACCCGGGCGGCGATGGCGGCGCTGGGCTACGTCGGGCATACCAGTGCTGCCGCCGCCGGCGGCGGCCCCCTGCCCGATCCGAAGCGCCACCTCGACGCGCTCAAGGACCTCAAGCAGGGTTTCGCGGCGATGGCCCGTCGCGACGACCGCGGGGCCGCCGCCATCTTCGCGCGCGCGCTCGCCGGCAACCCACGGATGACCGAGGCCTGGGAGTTCCTGGGCCGGACGCGCGAGAGGCTCGGCGACCCGCGCGGCGCGCTGGCCGCCTACGCCCAGGCGCTGCGCCTCGATCCGGGCTCGGCGCCGGTGGCGATGGCGGCCGCGTCGGTGTATTTCGACCAGGGGCAGCTCGACCAGGCGGCAGCCCACGCCCGCATGGCGGCGGCCGCCAACCCCTCCAACGCCCACGACCTGCTGGCGCAGATCGCCCTGCGCCGCGGCCGGCTCGAGGAGGCCGAGCGCGAGGCGCGCGAGGCGCAGGGCGACCAGGGGCGGCGGATCCGGCCGCGGATCACGCTCGCGGAGGTGTTGCATGCCCGCCGCCGCTACGATGACGCGCTGGCGCAGGTGCGCCAGGCGGAGCAGGCCTACGCCGAGCGCACCTCGCCAGATCCGGAGCTGATCCGGGGCCTGGCGCTGATCCGCGGCAAGATCCTCGCCGACCTGGGCGACGCCGCCGGCGCCGAGGCGGCGTTCCGGCAGGAGATCAAGCGCTTCCCCGACGACCTGCGCGCCTATCCCAACCTCGCCATCCTGTATGCGCTGACCGGGCGTCCGGCAGCGGCCCGCGACACGCTGCAGCACATGGTCGCCGACCACCCTTCCGCCGCCGCCTACGCCGAGGCGGTGAAGGCGCTGCGGGTGCTGGCCGATCCCGGCGGCGCGGCCGCGGTGCTGCGCCTGGCGCTGCGCAGGTATCCCGGCGACCCGGCGCTGGCCGCGTTGGCGGGCCGCTGACCGGGAACCGCGCGCACCGAGCCGCCGACATGCTGCGAAAGACACCTCCGCCTCACGCTCCGTGCCCTCCGGCCACGCCGCTCCCTGTGCAGCGACCGGTCGACGCCGACGATCGGCGGCGCCCACCAGGACCCACGCCGCGGCGGAGGCAAGTCGCACCGGTGCTGGCGGTGCTGGCAGGCGCGGCGGTGGCCTGGGCGCTGGCGGCTGCCGCCTGTCGCGGCGCCCCGGCCAGCCCAACGACCTTGGCGGCGCGGGTCGACGCGGTCTTCGGCCACTTCAGCGGCGGGAGCGCCCCCTCGCCCGGCTGCGCCGTGGCGGTGGTCGCGGACGGCCGGGTGGTGCTCGCCAAGGGGTACGGCTTCGCCGATCTCCGGCGCCGGCTGCCGACCACGCCGCGCACGCTGTTCGACATCGCTTCGGCGTCGAAGCAGTTCACCGCCGCCAGCGTGCTGCTGCTCGCCGCCCGCGGCCGGCTGTCGCTCGACGACGACGTCCGCAAGTACCTGCCGGAGCTGCCGCGCCACGGCGCCGCCATCACCCTGCGCCAGCTCCTCCATCACACCAGCGGACTGCCGAACTACATCGATCTGCTGGTGAAGGCCGGCAAGCGCTACGAGGAGGTGACCACCGACGACGACGCGCTGGCGGCGCTCGCCGGCGCGCCCGAGCTGCTGTTCCCGTCCGGCACCGCGTTCCGCTACAACGACACCGGCTACTTCCTGCTGTCACTGGTGGTCAAGCGGGTGACCGGCGAGAGCCTGCGCCAGTTCGCCGCCGCGAACCTGTTCGCGCCGCTGGGCATGACCGACACCCGCATCGTCGACGACCTGACCCGCCCGGTGCCCGGGCGCGCCGTGCCCTACGCGCCCGCCGCCGGCGGCTTCGAGCCCGAGCAGACCGCCTGGGAGCAGACCGGCGACGGCGGCGTCAACTCCAACGTCCTCGATCTCGCGAAATGGGAGGCCTGGCTGGATGGCGGCGCGAGCGGCGGCAGCGGCGCGGCCGGCGCGGCCGGTGCCGCCGGCGGCAGTTCCCTCGCCGCTGCCATGACAACCCCGGGGACGCTCGCCGACGGCCACCCGCTGGCCTATGGCGGCGGCCTGTTCCTCGATCGCTTCCACGGTCTGCGGCGGGTGCACCACCCGGGCAGCTGGCGCGGCTTCGGCGCCGAGACGATGCGCTTGCCGGACCGCCACCTCGCGGTCGTCACCCTTTGCAACGCCAGCGACGCCGATCCCGAGGGCCTCGCCGAGCAGGTCGCCGAGCTATACCTCGACGCCGGGCGCTGATGCCCATGGGAGCGAAGCCAGCCCGCCGCCCGGCCGTAACCTGCCGCCGCCGGTGGTGGTATGGGTCTGCGTGTTGGCGATGATGAGCGACAGCGAGGCGGCGACCTCCGACGGCGAGCTGATGGCGGCGGTGCGCGAAGGCGACCTCGCCCAGCTGGGAGTGCTCTTCGACCGCCACCACGTCGGGTTGTTCAACTTCTTCCTGCGCCTGACCGGCAACCGCCAGCTCAGCGAAGACCTGGTGCAGGAGGCCTTCATCCGCATCCTCAAGTACCGCAAGACATTTCGCCCGCCGGGGGACTTCCGTCCCTGGCTCTACCGGCTGGCGCGCAACGCCGCCGCCGCTCACTTCCGCAAGCACGGCCGCGACCGGCTGCCGGCGGGCGAGCCCGAGGAGCGGGTCTGCGCCAGCCCGCTGGCGCTCGCCGAGATGGAACGGGCGGAAAACGCCCGCCTGCTGCGCGCCGCGCTGCTGCGCCTGCCCTACGAGCGCCGCGAGGTGCTGCTGCTCAGCCGCTTCGGCGAGCTGCGCTACGAGCAGATCGCCGAGCTCTTGGGATGCACCACCGGCGCCGTCAAGCTGCGCGTGCACCGGGCCGTACGCCAGCTGCGCGAGATCTTCGACGGCCTGGCGGGGAGGACGTCCGCATGACCTGCAACCGCGCCCACGAGCTGCTCGCCGAGTCGCTGGCGGCACCCCTGCCCGGCGCCGCCGCGGCCGAGCTGGCCGCCCACCTCGCCGCCTGCGACGCCTGCCGTGCCGAGGCGGCGGCCCTGCGCCGCATCTGGGAAGAGCTCGAGCGCCTGCCCGAGGAGATCCCCGGCGAGGAGATGCGCCAGCGCTTCGCGGCCAACCTCGAGCCCTGGCTCGCCGCCGAGGCGGCGGCGCGGAGGAGCCGAAGCGCCGGCGTGATCGGCGGGACCCGGCGAGCGCTCGCACGGCTGGGCGGCGCGCTCGAAGGCTGGCTCGAGCGCTGGCTGCCGCGGCGGCCGCTGGCGCAGGCAGGCATGGCGGCGACGACGCTGGCGCTGGGAGTGCTGATCGGCGGCTCGGGCCGCGGCTTCGGCGGGTGGCCCGGGAGGAGCGGCAGCCCGGCGGTGCCCGCGGCATCGGCGATGCCGGCGACTTCGGCGACTTCGCCTACATTGGCGGCGCCGACGGCCCAGATCGGCGAGCTCCGCGACGAGGTGCGGTCGCTGTCGCGGCTCGTCACCCTGTCGCTGCTCAAGCAGGACTCGGCCAGCGAGCGGCTGCGCGGCGTCAGCTTCGGCCGCCAGGCCGGCGGCGGCGACGACGACGTGTTGCAGGCGCTGCTCGACACCTTGCGTCACGATCCCGACGTCAACGTGCGTCTGGCCGCGGTGGATGCCCTGGCGCCGGCCCTGGCGCAGCCGGCGCTGCGCGACCAGCTGCTGCAGCAAGTGGCCTCCCAGCCCTCGCCGATGGTGCAGATCGCGCTCATCGACCTGCTGCTGCGCCGCGGCCGCGACGGTTCCCGGAGCCGGCTGCAGGAGCTGGCCGCCAGCCCTGGGCTGGACGCGACGGTGCGCGACTATCTGCGGTCCCGGCTGCGCCGGATCAGCTGAGCCGGCGCCACACGACCCATCCGGCGAGCCGCCCCGGCAACCATGAACCAGCCCTCGATCCCCGCAACGCCCAGGAGGCCAGCATGAAGCCGCTCACCACCATCCTGTTCCTGATCCTCGCGGCCGTCGTGCCGCATGCCGCCGCCGTGGCGCAGCCGATCTCGGTGCCACTCACCGATCCGGCGCGCCCGGCCACGCTCAAGGTCTCGACGCTCAACGGCGCGATCAGCGTCGAGGGCTACGCCGGCCGCGAGATCCTGATCGAGCCGGGCCGCGGCGAGGAGGCGACGGGCGCACCGCGGCGCGGCGCCGAAGGCATGCGGCGCATCCCCAACCACTCCTCCGGCCTGTCGGTGGACGAGGAAGCCAACGTCGTCCGGGTGGAGGTCAGGAACCCGGATCAGGGCGGCAACCTCCACATCCAGGTGCCGTTCCACACCTCCCTGCACCTGTCCGCGGTCAACGGCGGCGAGATCCGGGTCAGCGGCGTCGAGGGCGAGATCGAGGTGAGTCACGTCAACGGCAGCATCGACGTCCGCGACGTCGCCGGCTCGGTGGTGGCGCATACCACCAACGGCAACGTGAAGGTGGCGCTCAAGCGGGTGGCGCCGAATCAGCCGATGGCCTTCAGCACCCTCAACGGCGACGTCGACGTCACCTTCCCGGCCGACCTCAAGGCCAGCGTGCGCATCCGCTCGGAGCACGGCGACGTCTATTCCGACTTCGACCTCGGCGCCCGCGGCCGTGCCATCGCCAGCGAGACGCGCCCGCGCGGCAGGCGCCATCTCGAGGTCGAGCAGGAGACCCAGGGCAGCATCGGCGGCGGCGGCCCCGAGATGCTCTTCAAGACCTTCAACGGCGACGTCTTCATCCGCCGCGCCGGGGGCTGACGGCCCGACCTGGCGCTACCGCGGCCCCGGCAGCTCCGGCCCCGGATCTCGCCAGGCGAATAACTTTCAACTACACTGAACTCCTTAGCGTTGCAGGCTGGCGGGCGCGTTCGCGGGTGGACCTCAGGCGCGCGCCGCGGCTGGACCAGGTGGCATTGCCAAGGAGGCGCGGTGGTCGCGCAAGCTCGTCGCAAGAGGCCAGGCTCTGGCGCCGCGGCACCGTCATCCGGTGCTCGGCGGCTCGTCGAACCACTGCGTGTAGTCCGCCAGCGCCGCGCGCTCCGGGACGTAGCCGTTGACCGGCGCCGCGGGGTCCGGGTAGCCGACCGCCATGCCGCAGACGATCAGACGGTCGGCGCCGAAACCCAGCTGCTCGCGGACGACGTCGGCGTAACCGGCGACGCTGGCCTGCGGGCAGCTGCCGAGGCCGCAGGCGAGCAGCCCGAGCATGACGTTCTGCGCGAAGCAGCCCAGCTCGAAGAATGTGCCCGGCGCCGAGCCGGCGGCGAGGTGGAAGATCAGCTCGACCGGCGCGCCGTGGAACAGGAAGTTCTGCCGCAGATGGGCGCGCCGGCCCGCGGCGTCGTCGCGGGCGATGCCCTTGACGAGCAGCAGGCCGGCGGCGGCCGCCGCCGCACGCCGCTCGAAGACCTCCGGCAACGCCGGCGCCCGGCCCAGGTAGTCGAGCCGCGGCTCGACGCCGCGGTCGAACGCCTCGCACAGCCGCGACGACAGGGAGTCTCGCGCCGCGCCGCGCAGCACCGCGACCTGCCAGGGCTGGCCGTTGCGGGTCGACGGGGCGTTCGCGGCCGCCGCCAGGACCGCCGCGAGGGTCGCCCGCGGCACCGGACGGCGCAGGAAGGCCCGCTGGCAGTGCCGCGCGGTGATGACCGACAGGAGCTCGTTCTGCATCGCCTTCCGGCCGCAGCCGGGGCCGCCGTGGAGGGACCTGGCCGTGGGCCGCATTCTACAGCCCGGAGCCGGCGCGAGAGCGGCGGCGCCGGGGCCGCTGGCGATGCGGGGGGAGCCGATGCCTGAGCCGGCCGCTGTCACGCTCGTCGCCGTCCTGAGCGCGCCGCCCGCCGCCGACGGCAGGGAGCTGCGCGCGCTGCCGCCCGCCGTCAGCTGCCTGGAGGTGCGCGCCGATCGGCTCGGAGACCTCGACCCGGACTGGCTGCGCGATCACTTCGCCGGCGAGCTGCTGTACACCCTGCGCAGCGCCGCGGAGGGGGGAGACTTCGCCGGCTCCCGCGAGCAGCGGCGATCGCGCCTGACGGCGGCGGCGGCGCGCTACGACCTGGTCGATCTCGAGGGCGCGCGCGACCTCGACCAGGAGCTGCTCTCCCGCCTGCCCGCCTCGCGCCGGGTGCTCTCGTGGCACAGCGGCGGCGCCGACGCCGCCGACACCGCGGAGCTGTTGCGGCGCTTCGGCCAGCTGGCTGGGACCGCCGCCCGCCTCTATCGGCTCGGCGTCAGCGCCCGCGGCGCCGCCGACGCCCTGGCGCCGCTCGCCATGCTGGCGGCGCTGCGCCGCCCGGACGTCACCGCCATCGCCACCGGCCCGGCCGGCTCCTGGAGCCGCCTGCTGGCGGCGCAGCTCGGCGCCCCCATCGCCTTCGGCGCCGTGGCGGACGGCGTCCACGGCACCGACGGCGACGGGGCCTTCACCGCGGCGCGACTGGTCAGCGACTTCGGCCTTCCCGGCCTGCCGCGCGTGAACCGGCTGTTCGGCATCGTCGGCCCGGCGGTGGGCCGCTCGCTCTCGCCGCGCCTGCACAACGACGCCTATCGCCGGCTCGGGTTGCCGGCGCTCTACCTGCCGTTCCAGGTCGAGGACCTGCGGGCCTTCCTGGAGGCGGTCGAAGCCGGCCTCGAGGCGCTTGGCATGCCGCTGTGCGGGCTCACCGTCACCGCCCCGTACAAGGAGTCGGCGCTGGGCGTGGCCGACACCGTGACGCCGCTCGCCCGGCGCGCCGGCGCCGCGAACACCATGCTGCGGCACGGCGGCGCCTGGCAGGCCGATACCGCCGACGCCCTGGGGGTGGTGGCGGCGCTCGGCGCGAACCGCATCGCGGTCGCCGGCCGCCAGGCGGCGGTGGTCGGCTGCGGCGGCGCCGGCAGGGCGGCTGCGGCCGGCCTGCAACAGGCGGGAGCCAGCGTCACCCTGGTCAATCGCGGCCAGGAGCGTGGCGAGCATGCCGCGCGCCTGCTGGGCCTGCCGTTCGTGCCGCTCGCCGGTTTCACGCCGCGCGGCTACGCGCTGGTGGTCAACGCCACCTCGTGCACCGGCGCCGGCGACGACTGGCCCTTCCTGCCCGAGGAGCTCGACCCCGACTCCGTGCTGGTCGATCTGCCCTACGCCGCCGGGCCGACGCCGCTGGCCGCGGCCACCGCGGCCCGCGGGCGCACCACCATCGACGGACGGGAGGTGCTGCTGGTGGAAGCGCAGCACCAGTTCGAGCTGATGACCGGGCAGCGCATGGCCGCCGGGCCGGCGCGCTCCCTGATCGAGCCGGGAGGCGTTTCCTTCCATGCTACGATCGATTCGTATCGCATGAACCAGCCTCCGGACCGCCCGGGCCCGGCGCTCGGGTGACCCGCCGGCAAGGAGGGCGCGAAAAGATGCCAGAGCTGCAATCGGTGCGTGCTGACGACCGGCTCGGCAGCGCGCCGCCGGCCGGCGGGATCGACGTCTCGCCGCTGCTGGGCACCTGGTGGGCGACCGACAAGGCGACCGAGAGCGTCGTCAAGCTCGAGCTGGCCGAGCGCGCCGGCAGCTTCGTGGTGCACGCTTTCGGCGCCTGCGCGCCGGCGCCCTGCGACTGGGGCGAGCGGCCGGCGATGGCCTACACCGCGGCCGTCGGCGTGCGCGCCGCGATGGCGTTCAGCGCGGTCTTCGACTTCGGGTTCATGGAGACCCTGCTCGCCGCCTACATGAAGGGCGGCATCCTGGTGCTCGACACCTTCAACACCTTCAAGGACGGCAGCGGCCGCGCCAACTACTTCACCCGCGAGTTCTTCCACCGCTAGCCGCCACCACCACCGCTGGTCCCGCCGCCCCGCCACCACCGCCGCCACCGCCACCATCGCCGCCACCATGTCACCACCGCCCCTGCGCCTGACCCGTGCCAGCGACGCTCCGCGGCACACGGCTCCAAGCTCCGCGGCTCCAAGCTCTGCGGCTCCGGCCATCGACGCGGCGCCGCTGCTGGGGACCTGGGTGAGCTTCGACGCGGCGACCGGCGGCATCGTCCGGGTGGTCATCGGGCAGAGCGGCGGCCGGCTGATGGTGCGCGCCTTCGGCGGCGGCTCGCCGGCACCCCGCGACTGGGGCGAGGTACCAGGGGACGCTTTCGCGGGCGGTGTCCAGGAGCCGGAGGGGCCGCAGAGCGCGGAGAGAGCGGCGAGCGGTGGTGGCGCGGAGCAGGCGCCGGCCGTCGGCTTCACCGCCCACTACGACTTCGGCTTCCTCGACACCTTGCTGGCGGCCTATCTCAACCGGCGGCTGCTCGTGGTGGACAGCTACAACGTCTTTCGCGACGGCAGCGGGCGTTCGAGCTACTTCAGCCGCGACCATTTCCACCTGCCGGCGGCGTCGGCGGAGTCCCTGTTCCGGGCATGAGCGCCGGCCTCGGCCTCGAACGGCAAGCCCTGATCGAGCGCGTCGGCGAGCTGGCGCGCGAGAAGCTCGCGCCGCGGGCGGCGGACTACGACCGCACGGCGACCTTCCCCGCCGAGGACTTCGACGATCTGTTCGCGGCCGGCCTGCTGGCGGCGGTGGTGCCGGAGCAGCACGGCGGGCTCGGCCTCGGACCGCTGCGCGGCGACGCCTACACCCTGTGGATGATGACCAAGCAGCTGGCCAAGGCCGACCTGTCGCTGGCGCGCTGCTGGGAAGGGCACGCCAACTCGCTGGTGCTGATCGACGCCCTGGGCAGCGAGGAGCAACGGCAGCGGTGGTTCGCGGGCGTGGTCGGGCGCGGCGAGAAGTGGGTGGCCTGGAGCGGCGAGCCGCAGGCCCCGGCCCCCGGCGAAACCGCCCGCTTCGGCACCCGGGTCACGGCGGTTCCGGGCGGCTGGGAGGTGGACGGCAGCAAGGCGTTCTCGACCAGCGCCGGCGGAGCGCAATGGGCGATCCTGCTGGTCAACACCGGCGGGCCCGGCGGGGCACGCCATGCCGCCTCGCCCGAGACGCTGCTGCTGCTCGCCTGCGACCTCGCGGACCCGAGCGTCGAGATCGACCGCTCCTGGTGGGATCCCATCGGGATGCGCGCCACGGTCAGCCACCTCGTCCGCTTCAACCGCACCTTCATCCCGGAAGCGCAGCGCATCGGCGATCCTGGCTGCTACCTCCGCGACGGCTGGCAGACTGCCTTCATCCCGCATTACGCCGCCAGCTTCCTGGGCGCCGCCGAGGCCGCCTACGAGTACGCGCTGCACTACCTGAAGTCCCAGAACAAGGGGAGCGACCCCTACGTGCAGCAACGTGTCGCCACCATGTCGATCCACGTCGAGACCGCGCATCTCTGGCTGCGCCACGTCGCCGGGCTATGGGACGACGGGCGCCGCGAGGAGGCCCAGCTGGCCGGCAGCCGCGCCCGCCACCTGATCGAGCACCTGGCGGAGGAGACGGTGGGGCACGCCATCCGCGCCTGCGGCGCGCGGCTGTTGCTGCGGCCCAGCCCGGTCGAGAGGATCTATCGCGACCTGACGCTCTACCTGCGCCACGACAACGACGACCACATCCTGGCGACGATCGGCAAGTCGCTGCTCGGGCAGGATTTCGATCCGTCGTTCTACAAGCCCTGAGAGCGGGCGGCGGGAGCCGGGGCGGCGGCGGCCTCGGGGGCGGCCTCGAGCTGCCGGACGCGCGGCACCACCTCGGCGCCGAAGGTGCGCATCTCCCGCTCGTCGGGCCAGCCGGAAAAGAGGAAGTGGCTGATGCCGGCGTCGCCCAGCTCGAGCAGCGCCCCGGCGACGTCCGCGGCCGATCCCACGACGCACATCTCGCCGAGGAACGGCACCAGCCCGGTCCACAGCCAGGGCGTCAGCCAGCTCGATTCGCCGCCCTCGGCCAGCGCCAGGGTCGAGCGGAAGGCTACCGAGTCGGTCTTGCCGACGAACTCCTTGCGGGTGGTGCCCGCCTTCTCCCTGGCGATCGCCAGCAGGCTCGCCGCATCCGCCCGGGCCTCCTCGCGCGTCGGCCGGATCAGCAGCGCGAGGCGCAATCCGACCGCGGTGCCGCGCTCGACGATTGGCAGCACGCGAGGCCGCAACTTCTCCGGGGTGTCGGGATAGCGCAGCAGCACGTCGGCGTGCTCGACCGCCACCGCTTCGGCCTGCGGCGAGTTGCCGCTCAGATAGATCTCCGGCGCCGTGCGCCGGGACGAGACGAAGGGGGTGCCGAGGCGGCCCTTCTCGATCTGGTAGTAGCGGCCGTGATGCTCCACCTCGCCCTGCCGGCGCCAGAACGCCCCGCAGACGGCGAGGAACTCCCGGGTGCGCTCGTAGCGCTCGTCGTGGGGGAGGAAATCGCCGTAGTAGCCGTGCTCGTGCGGCGAGTGGCCGGCGACGATGTTGACCGAGATCCGGCCGCCGGTCAGCGCCGCCACCGTGTTGACCTGCTGGACGAAAAGCGCCGGCGACAGCACGCCGGAGCGGCAGGCGACCATCAGCGTGACGCTGTCGGTGGCGGCGCCGATCGCGCTCGCCAGCACGATCGGGTCGGGGCGGGCGAAGCTGAAGGCGAGCAGCAACGACTCGACGCCGCTCCGCTCGGCCAGGCGGCAGAGCGCGATCTGCGCCGCCAGGTCGGGGACGCCGGACTGCGCCGACGGCGCCTGGGTCTTGCGCCAGGGGTCTCCCGCCTGGGAGAGGCTCCAGTGGAATCTCAGGGCCATGTCGCGCTCCGCGTGTGTTACCCTCGATTATAGTACTTGGGAATTTGCCTCAGCGCGTCTCATCCATGGCCAACGGCCTGCTGGCGGCCGGCGGCGCCGGCGGCCGATGGGAGAATGAGCCTATGGCAGGCGGCGGCAACGACGGCGGCGCCGGCAACAGCGGCGGGGCTGGCAACAGCGGCGGCGGCGCTGGCAACGGCAGCAGCGCGGCGGGCGGGCTGCGTTTTCACTGGCGGCTGCCGCTGGCCGGCGAGGAGCCGGCCACGGCGGGCGCCGCTCCGGACTCTTCTGCTGCTTCGGCTGCGGCGGGCTCTCCGGCTGCTGCGGCCGCGGCGGGCTTTCCGGCCGCTCCGCGAGCCGCGGCAGGGCCGGCCGCCCCGCCGGGAACCCCGCCGCGCGCGCTGCCGGATTTCGCATCGCACCTCGAGTTCTGCCGGCTGGCCGAAGTGAACGGCATCGATTCGCTGCTCATGGCCTGCGGCTTCTACATGCCCGATCCGGTGCCGCTGGTGGCGGCTCTCGGCACCGCCACCCGGCGCATCCGTTTCATGCTCGCCTACCGTTCGGGGCTGATCTCGCCGACCGCCTTCGTGCAGCAGGTCAACACCCTGGCCGCGATCACCGGTGGCCGGGTCTGTCTCAACATGGTGGTCGGCCACTCCCAGGAGGAGCAGCGTTCCTATGGCGATTTCCTCGCGCACGACGAGCGCTACCAGCGCTCGGACGAGTTCCTGGCGATCTGCCGCGCCTTCTGGAACGGCTCGCAGCCGGTCGATTTCGCCGGCACCTACTTCCGTATCGAAGGTGGCAGGCTGGCGACGCCCTTCGTTTGCTCCGAGCGGCAGGCGCCGGAGATCTACCTGGGAGGCGGCTCGCCGCTCGCCCGCGACATCGCGGCGCGCCACGCCGACTGCTGGCTGCGGTTGGGGGACGCGCCGGCGGCGTTGCGCGAGGAGGTCGCGGCCATGCGCGCCCAGGGCGTGGAGGTCGGCGTCCGCCTGTCGCTGATCGCGCGGCCGACCCGCGAGGAGGCGGTCGCCGCCGCCGGCGCGCTGCTCGGGGCGGGCGACGCGGGTTGGGTAAGCCAGGTGTTCGTCAGCGGCAGCGACTCGCAATCGATGCGCGCCGCCTTCGCGCGCGCGGCGGACGCTTCGCAGTGGCCGACCTCCTACCTGTGGACCGGCGCGGTGGCCAGCCGCGGCGCCTCCGCGGTCTGCCTGGTGGGGACGCCGGCGGAGATCGCCGACGGCATCCTGGAGTTCCGCCGGATCGGGGTGTCGCAGATCATCCTGTCGAGCTGGTCGAACCACGAGGCGGTCGCCTGCTTCGGCAGGGAGATCCTGCCGCTGGTGCGGGCCCGCGAGCGGGAGCTGGCCGGCGAGGCGGCGGCGGGTGGGGTGAAATGAGCACAGGCGGGTTCGATGGCCGCTATGCACTCCGGCCGGACGGTCCGAGGTGGGCCACGTCTCCCACGGTGCGGCACCGGGGGACCGCCCGGCCTCCGGGCAGCGGCTCGAAGACGACGGTGGTCACCGAGGCCGGCGGCAGGGAAAAACCGGCCCAGATCAGCGGCGGCGGGATCGCCAGCAGGTGAGCCAGCCAGGTCAGGGCAAAGCCGGCGTGGCAGAAAACCGCGACGCGGAGCTGCTTGCCGCCGGTGATGCGGTAGGTGGCGCCTTCACACTGGTGGCCGTGGCGGGCGGCGAAAGCATCTGCTGCGGCGGTAAGGCTGGCGAAGTCGCGGCGCAGGTTCGGCCCGTCGAACGGTGGGAAGCGGTGCCAGTCGTCCAGCCCCAGGCGTGGGGCCAGGCCGCGGATGGTGCCGCCGTCTACCTGCCAGACCGGCTGCTCCTCGCCGTCGGGTCCGGCGATCCACCAGTCTTCGAGCTCGCGCGTCCAAGGCTCCACGGCGAGCGCGAGGCCGAGCCTCTCCGCGGTGTAGCGGGCAGTCTCCTGGGCGCGGCGCAGCGGCGAGCTGTAGATCCGGTCGAGGCCGGCAATGGCGAGCCAACCCGCGAGAGATCGTGCCTGGTCGTGGCCGCGCGCGGTCAGCGCATCGTCGGGATAGGCAGGCTCGGCGTGCCGGATGATGTAAACGCGCATGATCCTCGCCGACCTCCAACTGCCATGAACCGTTCGGGCCGTTAGGGTATCAGCGAATGCCCAAGCCGCGGATTTGCCTGGTGCTCCCTCACGTCCTTCTGGGCGGGGGCGAGACCGCCATGATGGAAGTCGCCGAGGGACTGGCGCAGGAGCTCGCGGTCGAGGTCTGCGCCCTGGATCAGACGCCGACCGGAGATGCGCCCACCGTGCGCGAGGAGCTGGTGGCACGCTTCGACCGGGTGACGTTCGTCAAGCGGCGATGGGAGCTGCGCCCGCGGTTGCGAGCCGCCGACGTGGTCCTGTGGTACGGCGTGATCCGCAGCGTACCGGCGGCGCTGGAGGCGCTCGCGGCCAACGGTAGCAGCGGCGCGATGGCGCCGCCGGATGGCCGGCCGGGGTCGATTCGCGTGGTGCATACCGATCGGATGGTGGATGGACCTGCCTTCGCACGGCGCTGGCGGCGGGTGCTAGACGCCGTGGTTTGCGTCTCGCCGGCAGCCGCACGGCGGATCCCCGGCGCGGTGTTCATCCCCAACACCTGTTCGCTCGAGCGGCTGCGCGGTCCCTGGCAGGAGCTGTTCCCGGCCGGCGGCGGGCGCCGCACGCTGGGCTGGGCTGGGCGCCTGGTACCGCTCAAGAACGCCGCCTGGCTGATCGAGAACCTGGCGGCGATCGGCTGCAACCTGGCGCTGCAGGCGCTCGATACGCCGCTGCTCACCACCGCCCACCTCGAACGGCTGGCCGCGGAGCGGGGGGTGGCGGAGCGGGTGCGCTTCCTCCCCCCCGGCCGCGACCTCGGGACGCTGCTGCGCAGCGTCGACGCGCTGGTCGTCGCCTCGCACCACGAGGGCTTCCCGATGGTGGTGGTGGAGGCCGGGATGCTCGGCGTACCGGTGATCGCGACGCGGGTCGGAGCCCTGCCCGAGCTGTTCGCCGAGGAGATCCTGTTCGTCGACGGCGTCGGCGGCGCTCCGGACGCCGCGGCGCTGGGCCGCGCGCTTGCCGCCGCCGGCCCTGAGCTGGGCGCCAGGCTCCAGGCCAGGGTGACGCGCCTGTGCGCCAGAGATGCGGTCGTCGCCCGCTACCTGGAGCTGGTCGAGCGCGTGCACGGCAGCCGCCGGCGCCATGCCGCCTGAGGCCGAGGAGCAGCCCGCCGGCCGTGCCGGCGGCGGTCGCGCGCTGGGCATCCTGGCCCTCACCCATTCGAGCCGCAGGACCAACCTGGCGCGCTGCTCGGTGCAGTTCCTGACCCGCCGCTTCGGCGATCCCGGGCGGCTGCGGGACCTGCCGCCCTTCGACCAGCTGCCGCCGGCGGCGGCGCTCTACAGTGGCGCGGCCAGCTTCTATCGCGTGCTCGCGGACGAACGGCGGGGCGTGCGACTGGCGGCGCTCGGCAGCCTGCGCAGCCGCGACCGCATCCAGCACGTCGCGCTGCGCGGCGCCGGCGAGCTGCTGGTCGGCTACGAGCACCGTTTGGAGCGCTTCCGTCTGCGTATTCCGATCGATCGGCTACGGCGTCTCGCCGCCGCCGATCTCGAGCCGACCGGCCGGCTCGACCACCCGCATCTTGCCGGTCTGCACACCGTCGAGCCGCTGCCCGACGGCCGGGTGGCGGTGGCCTGCGCCGACGCCGACGCGGTGCTGCTCTGCGATCTCGAGCGCGGCACGGTGGAGCGCACCCTGCGGCTGCCGGCGGCGCTCTACGGCGAAGGCTACCCGCTGGGCGCCGGCTCGGACTCCGGCAGCGACCTGCGCCGCCACGCCATTCCCGACGAAGCGCAGGCGACCCACGTCAACGCGGCCCATTGCGCCGGCCCATCGCGGCTCATCGTCTCGACCCTGATCCAGGGGGCGATCGGCACTTTCGATCTGGCGAGCGGCGCCTACGCCGAGATCAGCCGCGGCTTCGTCGGCTGTCACGGCGCGCGGCTCAGCGCCGCGGGCGAGATCTACTTCGCCGACAGCGCCTGCGGCACGCTCACCTTTCTCACCATCCAAGGAGGGATCGCCCGACGCTTCGCCACCGGTTCGCGCTGGCTGCACGACGTGCAGCAGCTGGCCGGCGACGTTTACGCCTTCGCCCTCGCCGACTGCAACGAGCTGCGGATCTACGACATCGGCAGTGACCAGCTCCTCTGGCGCCGGCGCTTCGCCACCTGGCCGCTGCCCGGCCTGTTCAGCGCCGCCCGCCGCCTGCCCGGCTGGCTCGGCAACAGCACACAGGCGCTCAGCTTTCACCGTTTCTAGGCAGCGGGCTCTGGCAGCAGGGTGGTGCCTTCGGCTCGTGCGGCATGCCAGGCCTGCAGTAACTCGGCCTCGCGTTGCGGCGACAGGCGGGCGGTGGGGGGGGCGGCGGCGGGCTGGCCGCTTGGCGCCTCGGCCAGCACGGCGCGGACGCTGTGGGCGAGGGGGCGGAGGCGCAAGCCGGCGGCGACGGCGCGGGCGGTGTCCACGGCGTAGAAGCCGTGCGCCTCCTCGGGCAGCCAGAGCGGCAGATCGTCCATGGGTCTGACACCGCGGGCGGCCAGGAAGCCGCCGCTCACCCAGGTGAAGCGGGCCTCGCTTGCCGCCACCGCGCGGCTGGTCTCGACCAGGCCACCGAAGGTGAGGCGGCCGCGCGGCGAGGTGGCGTTGAAGCAGCCGGTCGCGCCCTGCGCCAGCAGCCGCAGGATCCAGGCGGCCAGGTCGCGGGCATCGATCAGCTGCAGGGGATGCTGCGGCCGGCCCGGCGCCAGCACCTCGCCACCCGCGGCCACCCGTTGCACCCACCAGGCGAAGCGCTGCGTGCGGTCGTGGGGACCGATCAGGAGTCCCGACCGGACGGTCAACACACGGCCCGGCAGGGCGCGCTCCAGGACCTCCTCGCAACGCGCCTTGAGCGAGCCGTAGCGCTCGTCCACGCGCCCCTCGCCGTCCGCGAGCGGCTGCTTGAGCGGCGAGCCCTCGTCCGGCCCCGCGGCGAAGTCGGCGTAGACCGAGATCGTGGAGAGGAAGACGTAGCGCTCCACCGCGCCGCCAAGGCAGCGCGCCGCGGCCGCCACCTGCTCGGGCCGGTAACCACAGCAGTCGATCACCGCCTCCCATCGCCGCTCGGCAAGCGCCGCCCGCAGGTCGCCTTCGCTGTCGCGATCGCCGCGCAGCTTCTCGGCCTGCGGGAAGATCTCGGCGTTGGAGATGCCGCGATTGAACAGGGTGACCTTGTGACCAGCGTCCAGCGCCGCCGCGGCGAGGTGCCGGCCGGCAAAGCGGGTACCGCCCAGGATCAGCAGTCGCATGGCGCGAGAGCGGCGAGAGCGAGCCGCATCGTTGCGCATTCGTCCGCAGGCGACGGCACCGTGCCGTAGCGGTCTGCCGCGGCCGCGAGCCGCCACCGCAGCGCGCCGGCCAGGTCCCTCACCGCCGGCGGATGCACGATCGAATAATGATCGCCAGCCAATGTCTCGATCTCGGCGCCGCCATCAGCCAAGGCAGCCCAGGCAGCCGCCGATTCGGAGCTTGCATCGCCGTCGGCCGTGCCAGGGGCCGCATGGTGGCGGTCCCTGGCGAGCAGCAGGGTCACCCGCCCGCGATAGGGCACCGGCCGGAATCGATCGAGCGCCTGTAGCGAGGCGCGGAACAGCGCGAACAGGCGCATCACCTCCCCGGTCCCGAGCTCGGACGGCAGCAGGCCCGCAGCCTGGGCCTCGGCCAGCATCTGCGCCAGCGGCAGCTCGGGGCCGAGACTCCTCGCCAGCTCGCCGGCCGCTGCCACACCGCCGCCGGCCAGCGCCGCCAGATCGCGCACGAACCGCACCCGCAGCGAGCCGTCGCCGCCGCCGGCCGGCCGCACCATCCCCGCCGGCCCCGGCCGCCGCGGCGCCGTGGGATCGACCAGCGCCAGCAGCGCCACCGTTTCACCGGCGGCGTCGAGCTGGCGCGCCATCTCGAAGGCGATCGCACCGCCGAGCGACCAGCCGCCGAGCGCATAGGGGCCGGCGCGCGCGGCCTCCCGGACTTCCGCGACGTAGCTGGCCGCAAGCGCCTCGACCGTCGGGGCCGGTCCGAGGGTCTCCGGGTCGGGTAGCTGCAAGCCGTACAACGGCTGCTCCGGACCGAGGGCTCGCGCCAGCTCCGCGTAGCAGAGGACGTTGCCGCCGGCCGGATGGACGAAGAACAACGGGTTCGCCGGCGAGCCGGCTGCCACCGGCGTCAACTCGACCAGGACGCGCCGGACGGCGGGCGCCGAGCCGGTGAGCAGCAGGGCCGCCAGGCGCTCGACCGTGCCGGCGCGGAACAGCGTCGCCAGGGGCAGGTCCCGGCCGCAGCGCTCGCGGATGCGGGCCATCAGGCGCACCGCCAGCAGCGAATGGCCGCCGAGCGCGAAGAAGTCGTCACCCACGCCCACCCGCTCCTGCTCGAGCCCCAGCACCTCGGCCCACAAGCCCGCCAGCAACGCTTCGAGCGGCGTACGCGGGGCAATGCGGGCGGCGCCGCCCGGGGCCTCGCCGGCGCACGCCGCCGGCTCCGGCAGCGCCGCGATATCGATCTTGCCACTCGCCGTCAGCGGCAGGCGGGCGAGGAGCGCCCAATCGGCAGGCACCATGGCGGCAGGCAGGCGTGCGGCGAGCACTCCGCGCAGGTCCTCGATCGCCGGATGCGGCTCGCCTCGCGTCACCACATAGGCAGCCAGGCGGCCCTCTGCCATTCCCCAGCCGTTGCCGCCCGGCGCGGCGGCGCCCGCCCGCGCCGGGCGCATCACCACCGCCGCCGCCGCCACCGCCGGCTGCGCCGCCAGCACGGCCTCGATCTCGCCGAGCTCGACGCGGATGCCGCGGATCTTGACCTGCCGATCGATACGCCCGAGGAACTCGACGACTCCCGAGGCGCTCTGGCGCACGCGGTCGCCGGTGCGGTAGAGCCGGCCCCCCGCCTCCTCACTGCGGTGGGCGCCGGGATCGGGGATGAAGGCCGCGGCGGTGAGATCGGCCCGCGCCAGATAGCCGCGCGCCAGGCAGACGCCGCCGATGCACAGCTCGCCGGGCACCCCCGGCGGGACCTCGCGCCAGGCGACGTCGAGGACATGGAAACGCGCCCCCGCGACCGGCCGCCCGAGCGGCACGCCCGGCCCGTCGACCTCGCACCCACACCGCCACTCGGCGACCGAGACGGTGGCCTCGGTCGGGCCGTAGCGGGCGAGCAGCAGCGGTGGCGGGTCCGCCATGGCGGCGGCGAAGCGCGGCGGCAGATCCCCCGGCACCCGCTCGCCGCCGGTGACCACCCGGCGCAGCGACCGGCAGCGCCGAAAGGCCTCCTCGGCGAGCAGGGCGGGAAACAGCGCCGGGGGAAGGTTCAGGTTGGTGATCTGCTGCTCCGCGACCAGCCGCGCCAGCCGGCCGGCGTCCTGGCGGCTCGCGGTCCCGGCGAGCACCACCGTCGCCCCCGCCCACAACGGCGCGAACACCTCGACCACCGACACGTCGAACCCGAGCGGCGTCCGCTGCAGCACCCGCGCTCCCGGCGCGAGGTCCGCAGCCAGCTGATAGCGCAAACGGTTGGCCACCGCGCGGTGGGAGACCACGACACCCTTGGGAGCGCCGGTGGAACCGGAGGTGTAGAGGACGTAAGCGGCATTGTCCGGATGGGCGGAGGGATCGGCGTCCGGCAGGCGGCTGCCCACCGGCGGAGCGGCCACCCCGGCATCCCCCGCCCGCGATCCGGGGCCGAGCGGCACCACGCGGACCGCCGGCGGCAGCTGCCGGGCGAGCCGCTCGCCGGCAAGCACCAGCCGCGCACCCGAGTCGGCAAGCACCAGCGCCAACCGCTCCCGGGGGTGGGCAGGGTCGAGAGGCAGGTAGGTGCCCCCCGCCTTCAGGATCGCCAGCAGGCCGACGATCATCTCGACCGACGGCTCGGCGCCGATGCCGACGATCCGCTCCGGCCCAGCGCCGAGCGCCCGCAGCTCCCGCGCCAGCCCGGCCGCCCGCCGCTCCAGCTCGCCGTAGCTGAGCGACCCGCCCTCCGCCTCGCCTGCCTCCGGCGGCTGGGCCAGCGCCACCGCCTCGGGATGGATCGTCGCCCCCAGTGCGATGGGCGTGTGCAGGAGGCCGGCGTCGCCCGCCTCCCAGGGCGAGGCGTTCCACTCGATCCAGAGCTGGTGCCGCTCGGCCGGCGAGAGCAGCGGCAGCTCGGAGAGGCGGCGGCCGGAGTCTCCGGAGATCGCCGCCAGCAGGTTGAGCCAATGGCCGGCGAGCCGCTCGGCGGTTGCTGGGTCGAAGAGGTCGGCGCGGTACTCGAGGGCGCCGAGCAGCTTGCCGTCCACCCGGCGCAGCGCGAGATGCAGCTCGAACCTGACGCTCCGCACCGCGACGGGCAATATGGTCAATGTCAGGCCGGGAACCTCGGGCGCCGCGACCGGGATGTCCTCCAGGCCGACCATCACCTGGAACAGCGGCGTCCGCGACAGGTCGCGGTCGGGATGCAGCTCCCCCACCACCTTCTCGAAAGGGAGCTCCTGATGGGCGAAGGCGTCGAGAGCGGCGTCCCGCACCCGGCCCAGCAGCTCGGCGGCGGTCGGCTCGCCGCGCAGATCGGCGCGCAGGGCCAGCGTGTTGACGAACAGGCCGATGAGGTCCGCGGTCTGCGGGTGGGTGCGCCCGGCGACCGGCGTGCCGATGGTCACGTCGGTCTGGCCGGTGTAGCGGTGGAGCAGCTCGGCGAAGGCCGCGAGCAGGGCCATGAAGAGCGTCACCCGCTCGACCCGGCAGAGCCGCTCGACGCTGGCCTCCAGCACGCGAGTCAGCTGCAAGGACCGCGCCCCGCCACGCTGGTCGGGAACCGCCGGCCGCGGGCGGTCGGTGGGCAGGTCGAGAGGCGCGATACCCGCCAGACGGTCGCGCCAGAAGGCCAGCTCGGCCGCGAGCGCTGCTCCCGAGAGGCGGCGCCGCTGCCAGGCCGCGTAGTCGGCGTACTGGACCGGCAGCGGCGCCAACGGCGACGGGCGCCCGTCCTGCCAGGCGGCGTAGAGCAGCGCCAGCTCGCGGATCAGCAGGCCGACCGACCAACCGTCGCTGACGATGTGGCTCATGGTCGCCAGCAGCCGGTGATAGTCGCCGGCCAGCCGCACCAGGGCCGCCCTGAGCAGCGGCGCCGCCTGCAGGGCGAAGGGCCGGCGGCTCTCGGCCAGGGCGAGGCGCTCGGCCTCCCGCCGGCCGAGCGCCGGCCGCGCCCGGGTCAGCGCGGCGAGGTCCACGACCGTCAGCGGCAGCTCCACGCGGGCAGCGATCGCCTGCGCCGGTTCCTCTCCCGTCCAGCGAAAGGAGGTGCGCAGCGACTCGTGGCGCCGCATCACCTCGGCCAGGCAGGCGGCGAGCAGCGGCGGCGACAGGGTGCCGCGGACGCGGACCGACACCGGCACGACGTAGAGCGAGCTGCCGGGCAGCAGCTGGTGCATGAACCAGAGCCTTTGCTGCGCGAACGAAGCCGGCATCAGGTCCTGCCGCGGTGCAAGCTCGATCGGGACCGCGAGGTTCGCCGCCGGTGCCAAAATTTCCGCTGCGCTCCGCGCGCCGCCACCGGCGGTGGCGGTTGCCGCGACGATGAGCCGCGCCAGCTCCGCCGGCGTCGGCGCATCGAACAGGGCGCCGATCGACAGCTCCACCCCCAGCTCGGCGGCCAAGAGAGAGAGCAGCCGGGTACCGAGCAGGGAATGCCCGCCGAGGTCGAAGAAGCTGTCGTGGATGCCGACGCCGGCCACCCCCAGCAAGCGCTCGAACAGCTCGACGACGCGCGCCGCCGCCGCCGCGGTCGGCGTCGCCACCACGGCGAGCGGCACCCTTCTCTCGCTCGCTGCTCCCAAAGCCGTAGACACGGCGGAGCCTGCTCCCGCGCCTTCTGCGAGCACGGTCAGGCCGCCAGCCTTGCCACCGATCGGCTCGCTGGCCGCCGTCATTCCGGCCCGCCGCACCGGCGCACCAGCGTGGCCCGGTTCCACCGCGCCGGCGGGCTCGATCCAGAGGCGCTGGCGCTGGAAGGGATAGGTCGGCAGCGGCAGCCGCCGGCGGCGTTCGCCGGCGTGGACCGCCGGCCAATCGATCTCGGCGCCGCCCAGCCAGAGGCGCGCGAGGGCAGCGGCCAGCGTCCGCTCGTCGTCGTCGGCCGCCTTCGGGTGGCGCATCGAGGGGATGGCATCGGCGGCAGCGGCACCAGCGGCGGTAGCGGCGACGGCAACCGTTGCCACATCCGGGTCCGCCGGCGCCATCCGCGCCGGCCGCGCCATCCGCAGCGGCCGCGCGGTCCCGGCAGGGCTCCCCTGCCGCCGGGCCAGCAGGCCGCACAGCGTCCTGCCTGGGCCGACCTCCAGGAACAGCGGCTCCGCACCGGCCGCCAGCAGCCGCTCGACGCCGGCGCCGAACCTCACCGTGCGGCGCAGCTGGGCTGCCCAATAGTCGGGATCGGCGGCCTCGCCGGCGCCGATCCAGTCGCCGGTCAGGTTGGAGATCCAGGGCACCGCGGGCGCCCGGCGCTCCATCCGTGCCACCAGGGCGGCGAGCGGCGGACCGGCGGGATCCATCGCCGCCGAGTGGAAGGCATGCGAGGTATGCAGCCGCCGGCTGCCGACTCCCCGCCCGTCCAGCCGCGCCGCCAGCTCGGCCACCGCCGCCTCCGGCCCGGAGACGACGCAGTCGGCCGGACCGTTGACCGCCGCCAGCTCGACCGCCGGCGGCAGCAGCGGCGCCAGGCCGCCCTCTCCCAGCTCGACCGCCAGCATCGCTCCGCCCGGCGCGGCCTGCATCCACCGGCCGCGCGCCGCCACCAGGGCGAGAGCGTCGGCGAGCGAGAAGACCCCGGCAAGGCAGGCCGCCACCAGCTCGCCGAGGCTGTGGCCGAGCATCGCCCACGGCGCCACGCCCCACGCGATCCACAGCCGCGCCAGGGCGTACTCGACGGCGAACAGGGCCGGCTGCGCGAGGCGGGTTTCGCCGAGCTCGCGGGCGGCGGCGGCGCGGCGCGCCGCCGGCGGATAGAGCGTCTGCCGCAGGTCGCCGCCCAGGAGCGGCGCGAGCAGCTCCGCGCAGTCGTCCAGCTCGCGGCGGAAGACCGGCTCGGAGTCGTAGAGGCCTCGCCCCATGTCGAGGTGCTGGGTGCCCTGTCCGGGCAGCAGGAAGACCACCGGCCGGCGCCGCGCCTCCTCGCCGAGGCGCCGGCTCCACAGCCGCCGCGGGTCGCGTCCGGCGAGCGCCTCGCCCGCCTCCGCCGCGTCCCGGCAGACCAGCGCCCGCCGGCAGGCGAACGCCCGCCGCCCCACCTGCAACGTGTAGCAGGCATCGGCGAGCGCCCCGCGCTGAGGCCCGGCGAGCCAGGCCGACAGGTTGTCGGTGGCCGCCTCCAGGGCCGGCTCGCTCCTGGCCGAGAGCAGCACCACCTGCCAGCGGCGCGCCGGCCCGCCGGGCGCCCGCGGCGGCGCCTCCTGCAGCACCGCGTGCGCGTTGGTGCCGCCGATGCCGAAGGAGCTCACCCCGGCGCGCCTCGCCGCGCCGTCCTCGGCGCGCCAGGCCGCGAGCGCGGCGTTGACGTGGAAGGGGCCCGCCGCGAAGTCGATGCGCGGGTTGGGCCGGTCGAAATGCAGGCTCGCCGGGATCTCGCGCCGTTCGAGGGCCAGCGCCGCCTTGATCAGCCCGGCGATGCCGGCGGCCGCCCCGAGATGGCCGAGGTTGGTCTTGATCGAGCCCAGGGCGCAGCTGCCCCGCGCCCTCCGCGGACCGAAGGCGCGGGCGAGCGCCGCCACCTCGACCGGATCGCCCAGCGGGGTGCCGGTGCCATGGCACTCGACGTAGCCGATGGACTCCGGCGCACAGCCCGCACGCGCCTGAGCGGTCGCGATGACCTCCGCCTGTCCGGCGATGCTCGGGGCTGTGAAGCCCAGCTTGGCGGCGCCGTCGTTGTTGATCGCGGTGCCCAGGATGACGGCCTGGACGCTGTCGCCGTCCGCCAGCGCGTCCGCCAGCCGTCTCAGCACCACGACGCCGGCGCCGCTTCCCCAGACGGTGCCGTCGGCGCCGGCGTCGAAGGCGCGGCAGACCCCGCTCGCGGACTCGATGCCACCTTCCTCGTGCAGGTAGCCCTGCCGCTGCGGCACCCGCAGCTCGGCGCCGCCGGCGAGCGCCAGGTCGCACTCGCCGGCCTGCAGCGCCTGGCAGGCGAGATGGACGGCCACCAGCGAGGTCGAGCAGGCGGTCTGCAGGTCGAAGCTGGGGCCGCGCAGGTTCAACTTGTAGGAAACCCGCGTGGTCAGGTAGTCGAGGCTGTTGCCGAGGCTGGCAGCGCGCTCGCCGACCGTGGCCAGCAGCGCGGCGTGGCCGGCCAGGTGGCGCAGGAAGTAGCCGGGATGGCCGGTGCCGGCGTAGACGCCGATGGCCCCCGCGAAGCTCTCCGGACAATGGCCGGCACGCTCGAGCGCCTCGCAGGCGCATTCCAGAAACAGCCGGTGCTGGGGGTCGATCAGCTCGGCCTCGCGCGGCGCGTAGTCGAAGAAGGCGGCGTCGAACAGCTCTTCGCCGTCGATCAGCCCGCCGGCCTTGACGTAGCGAGGGTGGCGCAGCAGCGCGGCGTCGACCCCCGCGGCCAGCAGCTCCTCGTCGCCGAAGCGATAGATGCAGTCGACGCCGTCGCGCAGGTTCTGCCACAGCTCCTCGACGTCGCGCGCGCCCGGGAAGCGCCCGGCCATTCCGACGATGGCGATCCCCTCGGACCGCGCACCGGCGGGCGGCGCCGGCGCCGCGGACGGTGCGGGCGGCGGCCGCTCCGCCGGGCGGGCCGCGATCGCGGCGGGTCCGGCCGGGTCGAAGAGATGCGCCGCCTGGGCGCGGACCGTGGGGTGGAGGAAGAGGTCGAGCAGTGAGATCTCCCGCCCCAGCAGGTCCTCGAGGCGCGCATGCAGCTGCGCGAGCAGCAGCGAGTGGCCACCGAGATCGAAGAAGTTGTCGTCGCCGCCGACCTCGCCGACGCCCAGCACCTCGGCCCACAGCCGCGCCACGCTCCGCTCGGCAGGAGTGCGCGGGGAGTTGCGGGCGGCGGCTCCGGGCCCGGATTCGGATCCCCAGACCGGCGCCGGCAGCGCTTTGCGGTCGACCTTGCCCGAAGGGGTGAGCGGCAGCCGGTCGAGGACCATGAAGGCCGACGGCACCATGGCCTCGGGAAGCAACCGCCGCAGGAACTCCCGCAACGCGGCCGGCGAGGTTGCCGTGCCGTCGCCCGCCGGCGGCCGCGGCGCCTCCGGCCGCGCCGTGCCTTCGGGCCGCGCCGTGCCTTCGGGCCGCGCCGTGCCTTCGGGCCGCGCCACCAGGTAGGCGACCAGGCGCCGGCCGGCCCCTTCGCCGGCGGCCACCACCACCGCCCGGGAGACCCCGGGATGCCGCGCGAGCGCCGCCTCGACCTCTCCCGGTTCGATGCGGACGCCGCGCACCTTGACCTGATGGTCGATGCGGCCCAGGAACTCCAGCTCGCCGTCGCGCCGGCGGCGCACCAGGTCGCCGGTGCGATACAGGCGCCCGCCGGCTTGGGAGGCGCTGCATGGATCCGGCACGAACCGCTCGGCGGTCAGCTCCGCAAGACCCCAGTAGCCGCGCGCCAATCCCTCGCCCCCGATCAGCAGCTCGCCGGCGACCCCGATCGGCACCGCGGTGAGCGACCCATCCGCCACGTGTAGGGTGGTGTTGGCGAGCGGACGGCCGAGGGCCGGCTGGCCCGGGCCGCCGACCGGCGCGCCCGCCGCATAGATCGCCGTCTCGGTCGGGCCGTACAGGTTCCATAGCACGACGCCGCGGTCCAGGAGGGCGCCCGCCAGCTCGCCCGGCAGAGCTTCGCCGGTCGAGATCGCCACGAGCCCGGCCTGCCCCTGCCAGCCCGCGTCCAGCAGCAGGCGCCAGGTCGCCGGCGTCGCCTGCATCGCGGTCGCTGCCGCGGCCCGCAGCCGCGCCGCCAACCGGCGGCCGGTGGCGGCCTCCTCGCGGCCCACCACCTCCACCCGGCCGCCCACCGCCAGCGGCAGGTAGATCTCCGCCCCGGCGACGTCGAAGGTCAACGTCGCCAGTGCCGGCATCACCACCGCCTCGTCGAACCCGGGCCGCTCCGCGAGAGCGCGCAGCAGATTGACCACCGCCCGGTGCGGCACTGCCACTCCCTTCGGTCGCCCGGTCGAGCCCGAGGTGTAGATCACATACGCCAGCGCCGCCGCCGGAGCCACCGCCGCGGCGCCGAGCGGCGCACCGTCCTCGGCGGCGATCCGGGCCGCTTCCAGGTCCAGGCAGACGGTCCGCACCGGGGCGTTGGCGGTCTGCCCCATCGCGGCGCCGGCCGCCGCCGGCCGGGGGTCAAGGCCGGCGAGCCACCGCTCTTCCGTCACCAGCACCGCCACCGCGCTGTCCGCCAGCACCAGCGCCGAGCGCTCGCCCGGATGGCCGGGGTCCAGCGGCACGTAAGCGCCGCCCGCCTTGAGGATTCCCAGCAGCGCCACCACCATCTCCGGCGAGCGCTCGACGCACAGCCCCACCCGCGTTTCCGCTCCCACCCCCAGCCGCCGCAGCACACGGGCCAATCGGTTGGCCCGCCGCTCCAGCTCGCCGTAGGAGAGCGTCACCCCCTGCCCGCGGACCGCCGGCGCCTCCGGCCGGCGCGCCGCCTGCCATTCGAACAGCTCGTGGATCCGTGCCGCCGCCGGCGCCACCACGCCCCGATCGCGCACCGTGTCATTCCACTCCCGCAGCAGCTGCTGCCGTTCCGCCACGCCGAGCGCCGGCAGCTCGTCGAGGCGGCGGGCGGGATCGCCGGGAAGCGCCGCGAGCAGCGCCAGGTAGTGGCCGGCCAGCCGCTTGACGGTGGCGGCGTCGAAGAGGTCGCGGCTGAGCTCGAACGACAGCTCCAACCCCCGCGGCGTCTCGGCGATATCCAGCGTCAGGTCGAACTTGGCCGCGGCGATCGCGAGCTGGCGCGGCCGCATGACCAGCGGCCCGCCGGCGTCGTGCCAGGCGCCGGCGCCGGCCCAGGCGTTCTGCAGCACCAGCAGCACCTGAAACACCGGCGCCGTGCCCGGGTCGCGCTCGGCCGCCAGGGCTTCCACCAGCTTTTCGAACGGCAGGTCCTGGTGCGCGTAGGCGGCCAGGCTGGTCTCGCGGACCTGCCGCAACAGCTCGCCGAGGCTCGGCCGGCCGGAGAGATCGGCGCGCAGCGCCAGGGTGTTGACGAAGCAGCCGATCAGCCCCTCGATCTCCAGGCGCTCGCGGTTGGCGACCGCCGCGCCGACCACCAGGTCCTTCTGGCCGGTCCAGCGCTGCAGCAGCAGGTCGAGGGTGGCGAGCAGCGCCATGAACAGCGTGACGCCGTTGCGCCTGGCCGCGCCGCGCAGCTCCGCCACCAGGCCGGGCGGAGCCAGCGCGGCGATCCGCGCACCGCGGAAGCTGGGCGCCGGCGGCCGCGGCCGGTCGGCCGGCAGCTGCAGGCGGGCCGGCGCCCCGGCCAGCGCCCGGCGCCAGAACGCGAGGTGTGCCGCGAGCACCTCCCCGGCCAGCCAGCCGCGCTGCCAGCGGGCGAAATCGGAGTACTGCACCGGCAGCTCGCCGAGCGGCGACGGCCGGCCGACCGCGAAGGCGGCATGAAGGACGGCCAGCTCGCCTGCCAGGATGCCCAGCGACCAGCCGTCGGCGGCGATGTGATGCAGCACCAGGACCAGCCAGTGCTGATCGGGGGCCAGGCGCAGCAGCGCCGCTCGCAGCGGCGGCCCGGCGGCGAGGTCGAAGGGCCGGCGGCCGAGCGCCGCGCCGAGCTCGTCGGCGACGCCGGCGGCCACCTCCCCGAGCTCCGTCAGGTCCACCAGCGGCAGGCGCCGCTCGACACCGGGCAACACCACGGCCGACGGGCGGCCCGCCGTCTCCGGGTAGGCCGAGCGCAGCACCTGGTGGCGGCGGGCGACCTCGGTCAGGGCGCGCGCGAGCGCCGCCGCGTCGAGCCTGCCGCTCAGGCACAGGGCACCGGGGAGATGGTAGGCGGCGCTGCCGCGCGTCAGCCGCTCGAGGAACCAGAGGCGTTCCTGGGCGAAGGAGAGGACGAGGTCGCCGCCGGGCGAGGGCGGATCCTCCGGCGGCACCGGCCGCGGGAGCACCGCCGCTCGCAGCAGGGGCGGCAGGCTCGGCGCCGGCGGGCTGGCGCCGGCGGCGGCCACCATCGCCGCCAGCTCGCGCGCCTGGGCCGCGAACGTGGGGTGCTCGAAGACCCAGCGCAACGGCAGCTCCACCCCGAACAGCCGGCGCACCCGCGACAGCAGGCGGGTGGCCAGCAGCGAGTGCCCGCCAAGTGCGAAGAAGTGATCCTCCGCACGGACCGCCGACCCGACGGCAGCGCCGGCGTCAGTTGACGGGCTCCCGCGGCCGATTCTGTCCCGGGTGGCCAAGGGCCCGCGGGAGAGGCCGACTCCCGGCGACGAGACCTCGAAGGAGCCAGCTTGCGGCGTGCCTTCCACGATCCCCAGCAGCTCGGCCCAGGCTTCCGCCAGCAGCTCCTCGATGGCACTGCGGGGAGCGCCGGCACCCGGGAAACCGCCGCTCGCCCGCCGGCGCGGCGGCGGCGCGGGCAGCGCCCGGCGGTCGAGCTTGCCGCTGGCGGTGAGCGGCAGGCGGTCGAGGACGACGAAGTCGGCGGGCACCATGGCGTCGGGTAGCCGCTCGGCAAGCGCCCGACGCAGCTCGCCGGCCAGCCCCGGCGAGCCATCGGCGGCGCCGGCCGCCGGCCCGGCCCGCGGCACCACGTAGGCCACCAGGCGGCGGTCTTCGGGAATGCCGCCGCCATCTCCTGGCGCGGCAGCGGACGCCGGCAGGCAATGCACCGCCACCGCGGCCGCCTGCACCGCGGGATGCGCCGCCAGCGCCGCCTCGATCTCTCCCAGCTCGATGCGGCGACCGCGGATCTTCACCTGGCCATCGCCGCGCCCCAGGAACTCGATGGCGCCGTCCGGCAGCCAGCGCGCCAGGTCGCCGGTACGGTAGAGGCGCGCTCCCGGCTCGCCTCCGCCGGCCGCCTGCCTGCCGGGCGAACCGCCGGCGAACGGGTCGGGCACGAAGCTGGCCGCGGTGAGGCCGGGCCGCCCCAGGTAGCCTCGGGCCAGCTGCACGCCGCCGATGCACAGCTCGCCCGGCACCCCGACCGGCACCTCCCGGCCGCGACGGTCGAGGAGGTGAACGCGGGTGTTGGCCACCGGCCGGCCGATGGGCACCACCCGCGGCCGCGCCGGATCGCAGGCCCACCAGGTGACGTCCACGGCGGCTTCCGTCGGCCCGTAAAGGTTGTAGAGCGGCACGCCGAACGCGGCGTGAAACTGCTGCTGCAGGTCGTGGGGCAGCGCCTCGCCGCTGGCGAACACCTGCCGCAGCCGGTGCGGCGACAGCAGCGGCGCGGCCGGGCGCTGGGCGGCGTCGTCGAGGAAGGCGCGCAGCATGGACGGCACGAAGTGGAGGGTGGTGATCTCCTGGCCGGCGATGGCTCGCAGCAGGTAGGCGCTGTCGCGATGCCCACCGGGACGGGCCATCACCAGGCAGCCGCCGGCGAGCAGGGGCCAGAACAGCTCCCAGACCGAGACGTCGAAGGTGAACGGAGTCTTCTGCAGCACCCGGTCGCCGGCCGCCAGCCGGTACCGGTCCTGCATCCAGAGCAGCCGGTTGACGATCCCTCGGTGGGTGTTCATCGTCCCCTTCGGCGAGCCGGTCGAGCCGGAGGTGTAGATGACGTAGGCCAGGTTGGCCGGCAGCGCCAGGTTGCGCAGGTTCGGCGCCGAGCGCCGCCGCTTCACGGCGCCGACATTGCCGACATTGCCGGCATTGCCCGGCAGCTCGTCGAGATGGACAGTGCGGATGCCGTGCTCGCCCAATCGCGCCGCCAGCTCGCGCGGCGCCAGCAGCACCGTGGCTCCGGCGTCTTGCAGCATGAAGCGCAGGCGCTCCGCGGGGTCGTCCGGATCGAGCGGCAGGTAGGCGCCGCCGGCCTTGAGGATGGCCAGCAAGCCGACCACCATGGCGGCGGAGCGCTCGATGCAGAGCGCCGCGACCGTCTCCGGCCCGACGCCGAGCCGCCGCAGGCGGCGCGCCAGCCGGTTGGCCTGCGCGTCGAGCCGGCGGAAAGTAAGGCTCTCGCCGGTCTCGTCCACCACCAGCGCCACCGCCTCGGGGCGCCGGCGCGCCTGCGCCTCGATCAGCTGGTGCAGGCAGTGACGGGACGGCCACGCCGCCGCCGTGTCGTTCCACTCCAGCAGCTGCTGGCGCTCGCCGGCGCTCAGCCAGGGCAGCGCCCCGACCGGGCATGCGGGATCGGCGGCGGCGGCGGCGGCCAGGACGGGCAGCTGGCCGAGCATGCGCTCGGCGGTGGCGCCGTCGAACAGGTCGCGGTCGTAGACCAGCGAGCCGGCGAGTCCGGCACCGTGCTCGCCGCTCGCCGCCAGCAGCAGGGTCAGGTCGAACTGGGCGGCGCGGCGCGGCAGCCGCACCGATTCCAGCCCCAGGCCGCCGAGGTCGAGCCTGGCGCCGGCCTCGCCGAGCGCCAGCGCGCCCAGGCCGCGCTCGCCGCTCTGCCGCTCGCGATAGAAGGCGAACATTGCCTGGAAGATCGGCGAGCGGCTGGGGTCGCGTTCGCCGGCCAGACGCTCGGCGAGCAGGGCGAAGGGATAATCCTGGTGGGCGAAGGCGGCGATCGCCGCCTGCCGCACGCGGCCGACCAGCTCGCCGAAGCCGGGGTTGCCAGCCAGCTCGCCCCGCACCACCACCGGGTTGACGAAGTAGCCGACCAGGCCGGCCAGCGCCGCCGAGCTCCTGCCCGCGACCGGGGTCCCGACCCGCACCTCGTCCTGGCCGCTGGTGCGGTGGAGCAGGGTCATGAACGCGGCCAGCAGGGTCATGAAGGGGGTGGCGCCGGCCCCGCGGCCCAGAGAGTACAACCGGGCGGCCAGGTCAGGCGGCAGGCAGGTGGACCGCGAGCCGCCGCGAAAGCTCTGCAACGCCGGCCGCGGCCGATCGGTAGGCAGCTCGAGGGACGCGGCGCCGCCGGCCAGCGCCGCCCGCCACCACGCGTCCAGACGCTCGCCCGTGGCACTCGCCACCAGCTCCGCCTGGCGGCGTACGAAGTCGGCATACGAGCTGGCGGTGGGCGGCAGCGGATCGCCCCGCAGCAGGGCTCCCAGCTCGCCGAGCAGCACTCCGAGCGACCAGAAGTCGGCGGCGATGTGGTGCACGGCGAGCACCACCACGTGCTCTTCGGCCCCGAGGCGCAGCAGCGCCACGCGCAGCAGCGGCCCGCACGCCAGATCGAAAGGGCGGTGCGCCTCCTCGCCAAGCCGCTGGCGGAGCCGTTCCTCTCCCCAACCGGCGGCATCCTCCTCGACGAAGGCCAGGTCCGCCGCCTGGCTCACCACCGCGATGACGCCGTCGCCGTCCGCCTCGTAGCGGGTGCGCAACGCGGGATGGCGCTGGACCAGGATCCGCAGCGCGCCATGGAGCCGGGAGCCGGCGAGCTCGCCCCGGACGCGCGCCGCCCCGGCGAGGACGTAGGCCGGGTTGCCGCCCGGAACCAGCCGATCGAGCAGCCACAGCGCGCGCTGCCCGTGCGAAAGGGGGACCCGAGCCAGGGCGGGAGCCGCAACCGCGGCAGCGGCGCCACTCGCCGCGCCGCCAGCGGCGCCGGCGTCAGCCTTGGCCCGCGCCGCGAGGACCGGCGCCAGGCCCGCGGCCAGCTCCGCCAGCGTCGGACCCTCGAGCAGGCTGGCGAGCGTCACCTCGACGCCGAGGCTCGACTCGATGTCGCCAGCCAGCTCCGCCGCCGCCAGGGAATCGAGCCCGAGCGCACTCAGCGAGCGATCCGGCCGCAGGCGGGCGGGATCGACCCGCAGCGCTCGCGCCGCCGCGCGGCGGAGGAAGGCGATCAGCCCTCCCTCCCCCTCGCCGCGAGACTGCCTGCGGGCCGTCATGATCGTGCTGGGCGTTGGTGGCGCGAAGCGGCCCGCCGGGCGCCGCCCGCAGGATCAGCTTGCTTCGCGTGCCCGGTGGAGCCTCGCGCACCCGGACGGCACCAAACAGGCGAGCACAGGGAGCTGACTACGGCCGGACCTTCTCCTTGTACTCGCGAGCGGTCATGCTGGTGATGCGCTTGAAGGCACGCTGAAAAGTGCGCAGATCGCTGAAGCCCACCGCCATCGCCACCTCGGCGATCGGCTGGTCGCGACTTTCGATCATGCGGATGGCATGCGAGATCCGCAGGCAGGACAGCCAGTCGGTGTAGCGAATGCCAACCTTTTTCCGGAAGAACGCCGAGAAGTAGGTCGCCTCCATGCCGGCAACCTCGGCGGCGCACGGCAGCGGGATCTCCTCGGGGTAGTGCTCCTCGGTATAACGCTTGATGCGGTCGAGAGGGGGGTAGTACTCGAAGGAGCGCCAGTTGATCTCCTGCGCCTTCGAGCTCAGATCGGCGCTGACGAAATAAGCCGTGGGGGCAGCGGCGGCGATATCGTTGCCGGCGCGATAGAACGGCCGGTAGGTCTCCTGCCGCACCGGCATCGGGGTCCAGACCTTGAGCGCTCCGGTCACCATCAGTCCTCCTTTACTTTTGGTGTGCCGAGCACTGCGATTTCGGGACATCCCTCGCCCTGACACACCATTCGTTACGATCCTGTGGCGGTGGAGCGCCCATGATATGCCGCCTTGCGCAGGCTAAATGACGCTATTTTCTATATCGGCGCCGCCCGCTTTCCACAACCGTTGACACTTTACATACTAGTGGCGCAGGCCGTCAGAGAGCCCGGCATCCCCCGGCAAACCGATAGCAGCCAGATTGGAAGGATGCAATGCTGATCCGGAAAGTTGATCCCAGCCAGTTCGAGGACTCCTACGACGCCAAGGAGCAGATGTTCTATCCCTGGAACGACGTGGTGCAGACTCCATTCGGAACCGGCTGGCTGGTGGTGGAGCCGGGCCGGAGGACCAAGCCGCACAACCATCACGAGAGTGAGACGTTCTTCATCCTGCGCGGCCGGGGCAAGCTGACCGCGGGCAGCGAGAGCCGGGAGGTCGAGCCCGGCGACGTCATCTACTTCCCGCCGTTCGGCGACCACATCCTGGAGAACACCTCACAGCAGGAGGACCTGCACTTTCTGACCATCTGGTGGGAGGACATGGCGGCCGTGGCCGGACTCAAGCACCCGGCCGCCGGCAGCCACCCGGACGCGCGGCAGCGGCTGCTGGCGGTGGCGGCCTCCTCCGGCGCCACCGCGGCACCGGCGGCCGCCGCCATCCATGCCCGGTATGCCCGCCTCTGTGGCGCGGCAGTGCGTATCTACGCGGACCCGGCGGGCGGCGAAAGCGCCGCGGCCGACGAAAGCGCCGCGGCCGACGGAAGCGCCGCGGTCGACGGAAGCGCCGCGGCCGATGGAAATACCGCGGCCGATCAAGACACCGCGCTAGGTCTCTACACGCGCCTGGTCGCCGCCGGCGAGCTGGTGGTGCGGTCGCGGCAGGTACCGTACTGCGAGGGCTGCCGCCGCCACCGCGAGGCGGACGAGATCACCGGCGACTGCGCGGCCTGCGGCCTGCCGGCGACCGGCGCCGCCTGCCGGTCGTGCGGCCAGACCACCGCCGCCGGCGAGACGCTTCGCCATGCGGTCTGCAACGCCTGCGGCAGGCCGTTGGTCCGGCGCCCACTGGCCAGGCTCTGCTTCGACACCGCCCGGCACGAGGATGCGATCGATCGTCAGCACCGCGAGACGGCGATGAGCCCCAGGCTGCGGGCGCTGGTGGACGTCGCCCGCGGCGGCGGCCTGCTCGATCTGCCGGTCAGCCGGCTCGCCGCCGCCGGCATACCCATCCCGCTCCCCGGCCTCGAGGAGCAGCGGCTGGATCCCTGGTTCGTGCGCGCCGCCCGGCTGCTGGCGGCGCTCGCGCCCGGCGAGCCGCCCGCCGTCTTCCTCGACCTCGATCAGGCCTTCCTCTATGCCGTGGCAATGCCCGCCCTGGCCGCCGCCGATGGGGCCACCGCCTACGCGCCGCTCGCTCTGGTCGAATGCGAGGACGTGGCGGCCGCCCGCTTCGCGGCAGTGCCGGGCGGTCCCAGCGCGCCGCCCGCCGATTGGCTGGCGTGGCTGCGGCGGCTGGCGGCAACGGTGGAGCGCGACCACGGCGGCAAGACGCCGCCGACCCAGGCCTGGACGCCCGAGCAGCGCCGCTTCACCGGCCGCTTGCAACGCTGCGTCGAGGAGGCGGCCACCGCCTATCAGGCGGCGACCTTCTCGCCGGGCCAGGCCGCGCGGGCGCTCTCCGACCTGGCGGCGGCCGCCGCCGAGCTCGGCGATCGCGAGCAGCCCCTGCGCCGTCTCGCCAACCGGATCGAGGAAAGGAACACCGGCGTGGCCCTCGAGCTGCTGGCGGCGAAGGCCCTGGCCATCGCCGCCTATCCGCTGCTGCCGGAGTGGAGCCGGCGCCTGTGGAGCTGCCTGGGATACGGCTCGATGTTGGGTGACGGGGGCGACGGGGGCGACGGGGGCGATGGTGGCTCCGGGGGTGCCGGGGGTGCCGGCTGGGAGGACACCCCGGCCTTCGTGCCCACCGGCAGCCCGATCCGCGGGCTCGCGGAGCTTGCCGGCGCCGAGAGCCGGCAGGGATGATCCGGCAGCCTCGGGACGATCCGCACGCCGGTTGGATCGCGGTGCTGCCGCCGCCGGCGCCGGCACGACCGCTGGCGGGCGAGCTGCGCGTCGAGGCGGCGGTGGTGGGGGCGGGTTTGACCGGCCTGGCGATCGCCCGCCGCCTCGCCGAGCTGCGGCCCGGAGAGCCGGTCGCCGTCGTCGAGGCGCAGCGCACCGGCGCCGGCGCCTCCGGCCGCAACGCCGGCTTCGTGGTCGACATCACCGATTTCGCCGCGGCGATGGCGCCGGCCGACCGCGACCGCTACCTGCGGGTCGCGCGGTTCGGCATCCGTTGCCTGGAGGAGCTGGTCGCGGCGCATGCCATCGACTGCGACTGGAACACCGGCGGCTGCCTGCGGGCCGCGGCGGGCGAGCAGGGGCTGCGCGCACTCGCCCGCTGGCCCGCCTGGCTCGACGCCGCCGGCGCACGCTACGATCATCTCGACGCCGCCGCCGTCGCCGCCTTCACCGGCAGCCGGTTCTATCGCGCCGCCCTGCACCTCCCGGACGGCATCACAGTGCAGCCTGCCGCCCTGGTCCGCGGGCTGGCGCGCTCGCTGCCTCCGACAGTGACCGTCTACGAGGACTCGCCGGTGCGGAGCATCCGGCGCCTGCCCGCCGGCGCCGACCGCGGCTCCGGCGGCTTCCGGGTCGAGACCGGGGCCGGCACCCTGCTCTGCCGGCGCCTGTTCCTGGCTACCAACGGCTACACTCCGGCGCTCGGTTTCCTGCGCCGCCGCGCCTCCCCGCGCTGGAGCTTCGGCAGTCTCACCCGCCAGCTCAGCGAGGGCGAGCAAGCGGCGCTGGGCGGCGAGCGGCAGTGGGGCGTGCTGCCCGCCGATCCGGCCGGGTCGACGGTGCGGCGGACCCGCGATCAGCGCCTCCTGATCCGTAACACCTTCCATTACACCGCGGCGCCGGCGGTCCATCCGCGGGTGCGGGAGGCGGCCGCCGGCCGCCATCGACGGGCCCTGGCCGCGCGGTTCCCGGCGCTCGCCGGGGTGCCGTTCGAGCATACCTGGAGCGGCCTGTTCAGCACCTCGGCCAACGGCCAGCCCTTCTTCGGCGAGCTCGAGCCCGATCTCTTCAGCGCCGCCATCTACAACTTCGCGGGCCTCGCCATGGGCACCGCGGCGGGCCGACTGCTGGCCGACCTCGCGATGGGCGCCGACTCGCCGCCGCTCGCCGACCTGCAGCAACTGCCGCCGCCCAGCCGGCTGCCGCCGGAGCCCCTGCGCAGCCTCGACGGCCGGCTCACGGTGGCAAGAAAGAACCGCCAGGCCGGCGCGTATCTGTAGGTCCTCTAGGTACTAGGTACTAGGTACTAGGTACTAGGCCGCTCAGCTCGGCATCCGGGCCGCGGTAGGGCGGGGTCAGCCCCAGGAGCTGGCGGCGCATCGGGGTGCGCGCCGCCGCCGCCAGGCGGGGCGACGGCTCGTGCCCCTGCCACATGCGCATCCATTTGTGGCCGTAGTTGTAGAGCAGCACCCGGCGGGTGACCGCGCCACGGTTGTTGCCGGGAGAGTGGAGCAGGTTGCCGTTGAAGAAATAGGCCGAGCCCGCGGCGCAGACCAGCGGCACCGCCCCGGGCATGTCCTCGGGCATGGCCGGCACCGGGATCGCGCTGGCGTCGGGCTGGCGGTGGGAGCCCGGCAGCACCAGGGTGGCGCCTCCGTCGGCGGCGATGTCGGTGAGCGCGATCATGGCGCGCACCATCATCGTCGAGCCGGCATGATGGACGCCGGCCAGCCGGGTGCGCACGTCGGAGTGCCAGGCGGTGCCGTCGATCCGGCCGCCGGGCGGAGTGATGTAGTAAGCGTGATCGACCAGCGCGACGTCGGGCCCCAGCACCTCGCGGATGAGGGGGAAGATCCGCGGGTGCTCGACCAGATCGAAGAGCAGCGGGTGGTAGTCCATGATGGCGGGGATCTCCTCGAACTCCGGGATGCGGGTGCCCGGGAGCGCCGGATCGGCGCGCCAGCGCGCCTCCGCCTCGGCGGCGGCGCGCCGCACCGCCGCCAGCTCCGCGGGCGCCAGCGCGCCGGGGAGCATGAGGTAGCCGCCGGCGGCGAAGCGGCGCCGCTGCTCGTCGTCGAGCCGGGTCACGCCGCCGCCCATTCGACCGGCGGCCCGTAGGGATCGGTCAGGCCGAGGAGCTGGCGTCGCTGCGGGGTGACGGCCCGCGCGGCCAGCGCTGGCGACGGCCGGTACTCCTCCCACATCCGCATCCACTTGTGGCCGTAGGTGTAGATCAGCAATCGGCGATGGACCGGCGAGCGGTTGTTGCCCGCCGAGTGATAGGTGCGGTCGGCGATCAGGTAAACGCTGCCGGCCGGCAACGCCATCGCCACGGCCCCGGGCAGCTCCTCGGGCACCTCGGCGTTGGGCAGGAGCGTGCCGCCGGGAGTGGCGTGCGACGCCGGCAGGATCAGCGTCGCACCGCCGTCGGGCGGGACGTCCGCCAGCACGTAGAAGGCCTTGACCATCAGGCGCGAGCGCGGATGGTCCACTCCCGACAGATCGAAGTCGAAGTGCCAGCCTTGCGGGATGGTGGCGCCCGGCGGGGTGATGAAGTAGTCATGATCCAGCATCATGACGTCGGGGCCGAGCAGCTGCCGCACCATCGGGAAGATCCGCGGCTGCTCGAGCAGGTCGAACAGCACCGGGTCGTGCTCCATGATGCCGAGCACCTGCTCGAGGTCGGGGCGGCGCACCCCCGGCAGGGCGGGATCGGCACGCCAGCGCGCCTCGGCGGCGTCGGCCGCGCGGCGCACCGCCGCCAGCTCGTTGCCGGCAAGGACGCCGGGCACCACCAGGTAGCCCTGGGTGGCGAAGAAGAGCCGCTGCTGTTCGCCGAGCGCGTCCGTCGTCATTGCCGCGGTGGAGACCTATGGCATTGGATTCTACAGTCAATCCCTCATAAGCTGGCCCGGCGATCGACCGACGCAAAGCATGGCCCGAAGGGCCGGGAGCGTGTCGCCGACCAGCGAGCGGCGCCGACTGCAATGGATGTTGCCACGACGACCGGACGTAGGCGGGCGGCGCACGAGGTGCGCTGGGAGCGCATGCTGCCCGACCAGCTGGAGGCGGCGTTCGTTGCCTGCCCCGCCGTCTACTTCCCCTATGGCCTTTGCGAGCCGCACGGGCCGCACTGCGCCCTGGGACTCGACGGCCTCAAGGCGCACGGCCTGCTGGTGCGGACCGCGCGGCGCCACGGCGGCATCGTGGCTCCGGCCGACTTCTGGCACGTCCACGAGCTGGGGGGCTACGCGATCTGGGCCGAGCGCGAGATCGGGGAAGCCCGGCCATGGCTCACCGCGGTGCCACCCTGGGTGCACTTCAAGAACGTCTGCTACCACGTCCGCGCCGCCGAGGTTTTGGGTTTCCATGCCGCCATCCTGCTGACCGGTCACTATGGTCCCAACTACCAGGACCTCGAGACCCTGGTCACCTGGTTGCAGCCACATCTGCGCATGCGCCTCTGCGGCATCCCGGACTTCGTTGCAAACCGGCCGGGCTTTCCCGGCGACGGCGCCGACGGCGACCACGCCGGAAAGGTGGAGACCTCGCAGCTCTGGGCGCTCGAGCCGCGCTGCGTCGATCTCGCGCGGTTGGCGCCGCCGGTGACGACGGCCGGCGGAACCACGGGGGGTTCGGCGAAGGCACCGCCAGCGGCGGCCCGGCCGGCAGGCACCCGCTTCGCCCAAGGCGCCGACGCCGGCGCGGCCGACCTCGCGGCCGGCCGCCGGATGATCGCCGATCAGGTGACCTGGCTGGGGGCCACGATGCGTCGCCTGCTGGCCGGCTACGACCCGGAGCGGCCCTCCCGCCTGCGCACCTTCGACGACGTGGAGGCGTTCTGGGACCTGACGGTGAGGCCGGAGCTGGCGAGCTTCAAGAGCATGCAGCCGACCTGGTACGCCAAACCGGCGCCGGACCCCGGCTCCCGCTGGCACGAGAACTGGCGCGCGCGCGGCCCGCGCTGACTGCCCGGGGAGGCCCTCCGGTCAACGCCTGGCGGGCGCCGGCGCGGGGGGCGCCGCCTCCAGGAGGAGCCGCGGCGAGAGGTGGAACGGCAGGTGCCGCGAACGGCACTCCACCACCACGGCATAGGCGCCCGCGGCGGGCGGCACGAAATCGGCCTCGTAGATGCCGTCGCCGACCTCGTGGGCGAGCCGGCGCTGCTGCCAGCTGCCGCTCACCGTGTAGGACATCACCACCAGATCGCCGACGCCGGCTGCCGGCTTGCCGCTCGCCGGGTCGGTGAGGCGGAACCGCAGGTGCGCCGAGGTCCCCACCGTCACCCGGCGCTCGGCCGTCAAGGGCTCGACCTGGACCGGCGCGGATTGCAAGCGCGCCGCGGCGAGCTCGGGATCGGGCGCCACCGCCAGCTCGAAGCAGTGGACGAAGCGCGGCGCGTCGAGGAAGAACGGGATACGGTAGCGGCCCGGGCCCGGCAGGCGGGCGGTGGTCTCATAGGTGCCCGGATGCCCGCGCTCGCGCAGGCCGCGATCCACCACCAGCACCGCCCGCGGCTCGCGGCCGTAGTTGTGGAAGGTCCCGGTCGGCGCCGCCATGCCCTCGACGTAGTAGTAGATCGCCCGGTCGGCCGGGTTGGCCACCAGCACCGCCGTCCCGCCGGGCGCCGGTGCGATGCCGTCCGCCAGGCTGGAGCGGGTGCCGCGGCCGAACGGCTGCGAGCCGCCGGTGAAGTCCGCCGCCTCGAGCGGATGCCCCTCCGTTCCCAGGACGTTCAGCGGCACCATCAGCACGCTGTCGCTGCCACGGTGGCGGATGTAGGCGAGCTGATCGGAGAAGGCGACCTGATCGGGTCCCTGGCGCACCTTGCCGGTGGTGATGATGCGGTTCACCCCGGCGTCGATCACCTGCACGGTGTCCTCCCGCGGGTTGAGCACGAACGCCAGCCGGCCGCCGGGAGCGAAGCGAATCGTCGCCACCCCCGGACGCACCGCCAAGCGCGCCACCACCGCCCGCCGCCGCCCGTCCACCACCACCACGCTGCCGTCCTGCTCGTCGGTGACGTAGGCCGCCGCCGCCAGCGTCGAGTAGGCGATGGCCGTCGGCCGGGTGCCGGTGCGCACGTCGGCGACCTTGACCAGGCGGTTCGCGTCGAGCACGGAAACCGTGCCGTCGCCGCCATTGGTGACGAAGACGGTGCCGCTGTCGGCGCTCACCGCGAGGTCGTGCGGCCCCCTGCCGGTGGCGATCCGCGCCAGCAGCCGCGGCTCGCGGGCGTCGATCACCGCCACGTCGGCACCGTCGTCCGCCACCACCGTCCAGAGGCGCGCGCCGTCCGGCTGCAGGGCGACACGGGTCGGATGGCGCCCCGCCGCGACCTGCGCCGCCACCTTCCAGAGGCCGGTGTCGATCACGGCCACCCGGTCCGCCTCCGGCTCGGAGACGAAGACGCGCTTGGCGTCGGCGGTGACCGCCCAGTCTTCGCCCGGCGAGAGCAGCGGGATCGAGGTGAACAGCTTCGAGCCGCCGAAGCTGAACAGCGGATCGATGACGTTGACGCTGGCGTCCTCGTCGAGCGCCAGGACGTAGAAGGAGCTCAGGTCGAGCTCGGACTTGGCGAACAGGCTGCCGCCGGCGAGCTCCTTGATCCGCGCCGCGCAGGCGGGAGCGCCGACCTCGACCGCCGCCGGCAGGTCCAGCCACGCGCCGGGCGACAGGCCGCCAAGCGGCTGACCGGTGCCGGCGTCCGAGACCCGGAAACGGAAAACGACATCCTCGCCCTCGCGCAAGGAGGTTGGCTTGGCGTTGGCCTCGGCGGCCGGCGGCGCGGCGACCGTGCCGCCGCCGGCGAGGGGCGTGATCGACAGCTCGACGGCCACCCCCTGCTCCACCGCCCGGTCGCTCGCCGCGGCGGCCTCGGGGCCGGCGGCCTGCTGCCCACCGCGGGCTCCCGGCGTCAGGCCGAGGGCGAGCAGCAGCAGGAGCGCCGCCGGAGCCGCGGCATGGACCGGGCGGTCGGGCGGCCCGCCGCTCACTTGTCTCCGGTCGCGCCGGCCGCCGCTGCGGCGGCCCCGCCCCCTCCCGGCTTGCAGCCATCGACGCGGAGGAGGCCCCAGATACCGAGGTTGAAGTGATCCGCGGGATAGGAGCGGTAGAGGTAGTCGCCGCACTGATGGAAGGGACCGCCCGCCTCGTGGATCAGCACGTCGTAGTGATTGCTGGGCCCGTGCATCGGCCGCGACGCCTTCCATTCGCTGAGCGACTCGCCCCACTCACCGGTCTTGACGTCGCGATAGGTCTTCTCCTTGGGCAGGAACTCGAGGCTGCCGCACAGGTTCTTCTCGCCCATCCGCGCAGAGGCGAAGAGGTTGGTGTGGGTGGTCGGCGCCTCGCAGCCGACGGCCGGGACCGGCGGCGTCTCGTAGGGCGTCTGCAGGTAGGTATGGCCGGCCAGCTCGAAGACCTCGTTGGTGTTGGTGCCGCCGGGATGGAGCAGCCGGAAGCGCACCTCCTCGCCGACCTGCGCGACGAAGGTGGGCGTCACCGGGGTGAAGCTGCAGGGTGCGCAGGTCGTGCCCGTCTTGCAGAACAGCGGCGCGGTGGTGTTGAGCACGCAGGAGAGGTTGCTCGCCGAGCAGGTCGAGTCGCAGAACCGTGACGGCGGGTTGTTCAGCGGCTCGGTCGAATAATTGATCAGGTTGTTGCCGCCGGCGAGGTTGGTGTCGTCGGAGGTGAAGACGATGAACTCATGGAAGGTGTGGTCGCCGGTGTACTCGTCGCTGTAATGGACGTGCGCCCTGACGCCGGTACCGGGGTCCCACGTCGCCCCCAGCGGCTCGATCACCAGGCCGCCGAACAGGGCGTGCAGCGCCTGGTTCATCGGATCGGCCGGCAGCAGGTTGGCGGCGCCGAACTCGATCGGGATGTACTTGGTCTCGACGTTGTTGTTCTGATCGACGTACTCGGGCTCGATGTGCCCGGCGTACCAGGTATAGCTGACGCTGCCGCCCGGCGGCGCGGTCTGCGGCGGATTGAAGCCGGCGTTGGTGCCGTCGCTGAAGCGCGGATCGGTGGTCACCAGCTGCGGCCGCAGCCCGACCTGGAGCGAGACGTTCGACTGGTAGGGCTGCAACTTGGTGACCACGTTCTGCGGCGTGGTCTGCAGCACCTGCAACTGCGGCGCCGAGACGCCGGCGAGGCTGAAGGTGTTGCAGGCCAGCTGCGGGCAGGAGTTCGGCAGGGTGCACGCGGTGGTGGAGGAATTGGTGCAGTAGCCGTTCTTGCACAGCACCGGCGGGCAGGCCTGCACGAAGTTCGCCTGCGTGCAGGCGACGGTGGGCGCGTTCGAGCAGGTGCCGGAGGGCAAGCCGTTGTAGAGCGTCACATGAATGCACTCGCCGGCCGCGGCGCGCAGCACCAGGGGGTCGGGCGTGCCGCTGAAGGTGCAGGAGGACCAGTCGCCGGGCCGCGGGCACTTGAGACCGGGATTCTGGGTGTCGAAGTACAGCAGGGCGTTGGCGTCGCTCACCGCTTGCGTCGGGTTGTAGACCAGCGGGCCGCCGAGCGCCTGCTGCGCGGTCAGCGCCACCACCGTGTAGTTGCGCGCCTTCGCATCCGCGGGACAGATCGGCACTGTCTTGAACGGCGCACCCGGGACGTAGTTGTTCTGCGGCAGCGGCCAGAGGTCGGTGCGTGCCGTGTCATAGGACCGGATCAGTCCCCAGTTGCCGCCCGCCTGCTCGATGGCGGCGGCGCCCGGCTGGTAGAGGAAGTCCATCCAGGGTTTCAGCGGCGCGGTGGAGGTGCCCTCGCCGGTCTGCGGCACGAACTTCGGATCGAGCTTGACCAGCAGGTTGTAGTGCTCGGAGATGCCCATCACCTGGCTGTTGCGCCAGCCGGAATCGACGTAGGAGGGCTGGTTCAGCCAGTTGAGCCCGTGGAGAGTGAAGTTGTGCGGATTGATGTGGGCGCCGATCAGCACCCGCAGCTGGACGTCGTCGCCGGCATAGCCGCGCAGCAGCGGGGTGAAGGGGTCGGTCGGCTCGATGCCGGCGGTCAGCGGCGGGTACGGGATGCTGATGCGCTGGGCCAGGCAGGTGGCCACCTGCGAGCCGCAGAGCCCCCGGTTGTCGGCGGTGCAGAGGGCGTAGTTGTCGCCGCAGAACCCGGCGTCCTCGCAGCTGCCCGCGCCCGTCGGGCAGGTGTTGGTCGAGCCCTGCAGATCGCAGAGCTGATTGAGGTTCGAGCTGCAACGCCCGCCGCGCGGATTGGGGCGGTTGACACAGTTGTCGCCGGCGCCGCAATCGGCGTTGCTGCTGCAGACCTGCTGCGGATTGGCCTGGCAGAACTGCAGCGAGCTGTAGACGTAGGCGAGGTCGCCGCGGTTACCGGCCAGCGGCGTCTGCGTCGAGGTGGCCGAGGTCGGCGGCGAGTCGATGCGCGGGTAGAGCGGCTCGTCGCGGTAGTTGAAGCTGAAGCTGTTGGTCGAGCCCTGGAAGGTGATGGCCTCGACGTGGGTGCCCTTGCCGTTGAAGTCGACGGGGCCGCCAAGGGTGTTGGTCTGGGTGGCCGCGTTGACGACCGGGGTCCAGGCCGGCGACGGCACGCCGGGGATGAAGTTGCAGGACTCGACGGTCGGCTGCTGGCAGCCGGCGAGGTTGGTGGGAGTGCAGGCGACCAGGTACGGATTGGCCGCGTCGGCGGGATTCAGGCCGTAGAGGCAGGTGCCGCTGCCGCAAACGTTGGGCGGGGTCGCCGGCGGCGCCGGCACCTGCGAGGCGAACGGCTGCATCATGCAGGTCGTGCTCGGGTCGTTGCTGCACCTGCCGGTCAACGAGCAGAAGCCGCACGGCTCCGAGCTGTCTCCCTTGCAGACCCCCGACTGGCTCCCGGCCATGGGGTTGTCGCCGACCAGGAACGGCGCGTACAGCAGCGTCGAGTCCTGGACCTCGAGCAGGAACTCGCGGAAGCTATCGCCCACCTGCGGGGTCTCGATCACCGCCTCCCAGCTGGTGGGTCCGCCGTCCTTGACCGCGACGCCGTTCTCGGTGGCGGTGCGCCCCGGGAAGTTCTGGTCGGTCGCCGCGTCGTAGCCGCCCATGATCTCGCCGGACTGGTTGTTGCGCCACACCGATCCCTTCGGCTCCGCCACCACGCCGGCGTAGAGGCCGCCCTGCTGGTGGGTCGAGGGGCCGAAATGGTCGTGGGTGAAGACGGTGCGGATGGTGCGGTCGTGGCTCGGCTCGCAGTTGGCTTTCTTGCTGCCGCACAGGTGCAGATCGGTCTGCGTGCAGGGCTGGTCCTTGAGATCCGAGCAGAAACCGGCGTCGGCCATGCAGACGCCCTTGGCGGGACAGGTGATGCCTGCCTGCTCCTGCCCCAGGGTGCAGGGTTGGTGGAGGTCGGTCGAGCAGCGGCCGGTGTTGTTGAACAGCGGATCGTCGTACCAGCGCTGCACCGTGGCCTGAGAGCCCAGCCAGGCGCCGGTGGTCTCGTCACCAGCGGGATTGGGCTGCGCCCCGGGCCCCGGGCCGAAGAACTTGATGTACTTCGCCTTCAGGCAGCGCTGGCCGCTGCCGCCGGAGGGGCAGGGCGCACCGGGCTCGCTGTCGCCCGGCGGCAGGTAGATGCCGCCCACCTTGTCGATGGCGTCGATGCGCTCGGTGACCTCGTTGGGCCCGTAGGTGCCGTCCTCGTAGTTCCAGCCGTTCTCGGCGCCGTCGGAGGAGGTGACGTCGAACTTCACCAGGTGGATGTGCTGGCCGATGACGTCGGTCGGCGTGCGCACCTGGAAGTCGTCCTGCTCGTAGACGTTGGGCACCAGGTTGGCGAGCACGTAGGTCATGCAGTCGTAGGAGTTGACGCGCATGAACAGCGGCTCGGGCGGCTTCTTGCGATCCAGGAAGTCCTTGACGTCGCCCCACAGCGAGAGGATGCGCTGCTGCGGGAAGTGCCAGCCTTCGCGGTTGAAGACGGCATCGAGCTGCAGGTCGGCGGCGAGGTAGGAGCGGGTCAGCATGTTGCCCGGCTGGCCGCCGTTGCGGTCGAAGCGGATGCAGGGGTCGGCATAGGGCGCGCCGGGCTGCGGCCCCAGGCCGTTGAGGATGAAGTTGATCTTTCCCGGGGTGCAGATGGCCTTGGCGGGGTTACCGCACTGCGCCAGGTCGGTGGCGCTGCAGGGGGCCCGATTGTCCGAGCAGATGCCGGTCTTGCGGCCGTCGGGCAGCTGCGTGTCGTGGAAGCGCTGGGCGTGCACCTTCATCGCCACCTTCTCGATCTGGGTGCCGGTTTCCGGCACCTCGATCGCCTGCGCCTGCTCGATCTCCTTGCTGAAATCCAGGTTCTGGTACTGGGTGGCGGGGGGAGGGCTGGTCGTCTGCAGGCTCCGCCAGTCGGTGCTCGGACCCTGGGCGGTGACGGCACGCGGCAGGCCGCCGTCCATCGGCTCGCACGCCCCTTCTTCGGGAGCGCAGATCTGGTCCTCGAAGATGGGCGCCTGGTAGTCGGGCCGCGGCGCCGCGGCGAGGAGATGCAGCAGCGCCGCCCGCTTGTTCGACGCCTGCAACCCCTCGGCCTTGGGGTTCTTGGCATCCTTGGCCACCGTCGGATCGCAGATGCGGCCCGACTTCGCGCAGGCATAGGCGAAGTCCAGCGGCGGGTGGGGCGGACGCGAACCGCCGATCCCGGGGATGAAGAAGGGGTAGCCGGGGTAGGCGCTCTTGTCCACCTGGTCCCAGCTCTTGCTGGTGCTCTGGAACTCCGACAGGCAGGTCTCGGGCCCCTTGCCCAGGCCGCCCTGGTTCACGCAGTAGCGGCTCCCGAGCTGGACGCAGCTGCCCGCGGCGCCGCCGCAATCCTTGTCGGCGAGGCAGTTGGTCGCCGGCGCGCCGGTGCAAACGCCCTGCAGCTGGATGGTGGCGGGCATCGGCGCCATGGGCAGCGTGGGCAGCGGCACCAGGGCGACGGTGGGAGCGCCCTGGTGGATCTCGCCGTCCGGCAGGGCGCGGGTGTACTCGAATCGATGCGTCACCGGGTTGGTGCGCCCTTTCGGCCTGCCGTCGTCGGCGAGGATGGTGCCGCCCTCGAACACGTCGTGGACGCGCCAGAGCGACCACATGCCGGAGGCGAAATGGGGATAGAAGTGGCAGTGGAAGATCGAGTCGCCCACCGTCTGGTTCACGTTGCCGCTGCCGTTGTAGACCATCTCCATGGTGAAGGCGGAGCCGGGCCCGATCGACTGGCTGTCGAGATAGTCGCCGTCGGGGCTGTTGGGCGTGCCCAGCCACTGCTGCGCGTGCTGGTGATGGAGGTGGTGGAGGTCGGCGCCGGCGTGCAGCACCCGGAAACGCACGTGGTCGGACACGTAGCCGTGGTAGACGTTCGACGGATCGTCGGGGAACTCCGCCTTCGGCGCGTTGCAGCCCGGCGTGGTGGGCGTCGCTTGGCAGGTGGCCGCCGGCGGGTTGACGTTCATCGACGGGTCGCCCATCGCCCAGGAGCTGAGGAAGAACTCCTCGTACTTGCAGTCGACGCACTGCGTCAGGGGGCCGGAGCCGGCCGGCGGCTGGGTGGCGCCGGAAGCGAGCCGGTTGGCCACCACCTCGTTCGAGAGCCCGGCCATGCCGTAATTGATGCCGAAGTTGTCGGCGGCGGCCGCCAGGCTCGAAAGCGTTCCGGTCAGCGCGAACGCCTGCGTCACCTGGAAGCTCTCGTGATAGATGATGGTGAACTCGCGGAACGGCTGGAAGCGGTCGGGATAGGCGTAGTTCGGCCGCAGCGACGGCGGCTGCTCGTCCGCCGTCTTGTTGGGGAACGCCTGCGGCTGCGGCGGCAGCTTCGGCAGCCGCGGGTCGGGCGCGCTGCGGCCGGTGATCATCGCGGTCAGGTCGCCGTGCACCAGCTCGCCTTCAGCGCAAGCGCCGTGGTCGATCGCCGGCTTGGTCAGCGCCGCGCTGCACACCATGTTCAGGATCGGCAGGTAGGCCCGCGGATGGCCCGGCGGATAGAGCGCCTGGTAGTTCAGCACCGGCAGGCTCTTGGGCGCGCGGCGCGCGCAGTGCAACGGGTCGGCGAGCACCGCGTCGGTGCTGGCCAGGCAGATGTCCTGCTCGGTCACCTGGCTGCGGTAGTACTCCGAGTGCCAATCCTGATGGAAGCGCCGGCCGCTCGGCTGGACGTTGACCGCGCCGAAAAGCCCTTCGGCGAGCGTGCCGCCGTCGCCGGAGGAGAGCGGCGACCAGTCGTCCGCCGTGTTGTAGAGCAGGTAGGGCCCCTCGTGCTCGGCGTACAGCCTGTAGGTCGCGGTCGCTCCCGACGCCACCAGGCTCGAACCGTTGTTGCCGACGTTCGAGGCGTCGTCCGCCGGGCCGTTCACCCAGTTGAGGCCCTGGACGTGCACCCCGGCGACCGGGGTCGTGGGTTGCCCCGCGGTCGCGGTCGGGTTCAGCAGGTTGGCGAAATGGATCTCCAGGCAGTCCCCTTCGTTGGCGCGCAGCACCAGCGGCCGCGGCCGCTTGCCGGGAAAGGCCGGCGCGTCCGGGCGCAGCTGGACGCTGCCCGCCGTGCAGGTCTGCGTGCCGTTCGGATCGAGCGGCTTCGCGAACCGGCAGCTGTTCTTCTCGGAGTAGTCGGCGGGGGCCGGGTTGCTGGGGAAGACGTCGCGCGCCAGGGCGTAGATCATACCGCCCGGCATGGTCGAGCCGAAGCGGTTCAGGGTCAGCACCTGGTCGAGGGCGACGACGTAGGCCTTGACCGTGTTGTCGCCCGAGCAGGTCGGCGCCGGGAGCTGCTGATAGGCGGCCGCGGCGCCGGCGAAGCTCAGCGCCAGGATGACGACCAGAAGCAACGGGGTGCGGGCCAGAACCGGAGCACGATTCATACCTTCCTCCCTTGAAAACCGAAGACCGCCAGCAATCGCCGCCGCCCCACCAAGGTGGCCCGATCGGAGCGCCATCGAGCGTGCTTTCCGGGGGCCGGACGGCAAGCCATGATTTAGCAGCAACTGCGATTATAATATCGCCGATCCCGCCGTTGCGCAACACCTTCCCGCGGTATCGGAGACCACCTTGGGGCCGCCGCCGGCTACTGGCGTCCGGGCCGCGGGCGCCAGAGGAAGGCGAAGCGGCGGAGCTGCGCGGCCCGCTGCCGGGCCGCCGCCAGGTGCTCTTCGATCGCCTCCTGTGGGTACCCTCCGGCACGCAGCAGGCGGCGCACCGCGGCGGCGAAGGCGGCGCCGCCCTCGCCGCCGCGCGGGGTGGCGACCAGCAGCCGGGCGATGCGGTCCCAATCGCCGAGCCGGCGCACGAAGGCGGGATGGAAGAGCCCGCCGAGGTCCGGCAGGCGGCGCACGGCCGCCTGCGTCCGCCGGTAGGCGCGCGCCAGCTCCCGGCGCAGGCCGGCCCTGCCGGCGCGGGCGCCGGCGCGGTCGATGCGGTAGATGCGGGCCAGGAACTCCGCCGCCCCGATCGGCTGGTGCGGCACCTTCGGCACCACCCTGCCGACGACGTAGGTCTCGTCGAGCTCCATCGCCGGTAGCGACCGCGCCGGACGGAAGACCTCCTCGCCACGGCCGGGTAGGGTCAGGTCGTCGTGATCCATGAAGACGATCCGCACCTGCCAGCGCCCACCCTCCCAGGAGCTGCGCAACCCCACGTTGCGGGACACGAACGACTCGCCGCGCGAGTAGCCGCGCACCGCCAGCAGGGTGCCCCAGGTGCGCCCGAGCTCGCGCATCAGGGCGCCGTAGATCCGGTCGGCGCGCGCCCGGTTGGCGGGGACGGCGAAGGCCGCCGCCACGTAGCGGCGCTGGCCGTGGTAAGGGACTCGCGGCGGCGTGTAGAGGCCGAGCACCTCGTCGAGCATGGCGTCGGTCAGCTCGCGGGTGTGGCGGACACGGCGCGGGCGGCCGGCGGCGGCGGCGGCCAGCTCCGGATCGGCGCCGTGCTCGCGCTCGGCGGCGGCGGCGGACGCGCCCAGGTAACGCGCCGCGCGGTCGAGCCGCAGCGAGCTGGTGCCGCAGAAGATCGCCTGGCCGGGGGGATAGTGGTGCAGGAACTGCAGCGTCAGCCCCAGGTCGGTGTCCAGCTCCGCGGTGTGCCAGTCCGGCGCGGCGTAGCGGCAGGAATCCACCAGCTCGCGCATCGCCTGGCGCATCGCCGGATAGCCGGCGCCGAAGGCGGCGGGCTGCAGGAAATAGTCGAGGACGTGCGCCTCCGCGGTCCCCGACGGCACGCCGTAGACGGCGGCGACGGCGAGCAGCGACCCGAGCGGCGCCTCCGCGGCGTGCGCCCGGCGGTAGATCGCGGCGAGACGCGAGGACTCCCGCGCGTCCCGCTGCAGCGACGGCAGCAGGCTGGCGCCGGCGAAGCGGTGGGTGAACGGCAGCGGCTTGCGGTCGCGGCGGACGATGACGTTCCAGGGATGGGGCCCGCGGCAACCCGAGCGCTTGATCTCGAGCTCCACGCAGCTGCCGGGCGGCCGCACCGCCAGCGCCACCGTGTCGGGCGGCTGCGCCACCAGGGCGTTGAACCGCGAGGCGGTGCCGTCGGCCACCCAGTACACCAGCGACGCCTCGCAGAGCGCCCTGGCGATGCCGGCCTCGTAAGCGGGCAGGCGGGACAGCGCCCGCTCCGCCTGGGCCGCGGCGCGACCGCCGGCCAGCGCCAGCGGCGTCGCCACGCCGCGCGAGGTCCGCAGCTCGCCGGCGATCCGCTCCACCACCTCCGCCGCGGAGAAGAGGTAGCGCGCGAGCGGCAGGCGGCACTCGTCGCGGGCGTTGGCGGCGAAGGCGCGCAGCGCGGCCACCGGTGGCGCCGCGCCGCGGCGACCAGGGAGACCGCGGAGATCCCGGAACCACCACCGGCCCCGCGCCAGCCAGGCGCGGAACTCGCGCACGAAGCGTCGCGGCTCGGTGGTGGTGAAGCCCTCGGCCAGAAGCCTGGGGGCGAGCGGCAAGGCAGGGCCGGCCGCCAGGCCCAGGAGCACGAACAGGGCGTCGTGCTCGGCCAGGTCCGCCGGCGGGATCAGCAGCGCCTGACGGTGCAGCATGAGCGCCGCGAGCCGCCGAGCCTCCCAGGAAGCGCCGCGGCGTCCCGCCGCGAGGTCGGCGAGGTCCGCGGCGAGCTGCCGGTCGAAGCCGCGGGCGGCGAGGAAGCGGTCGAGCAGCGCGGCGTCCACCGTCGGCGCCGTCGGTGCGGCCGGTACGGTCAGGGCCGGTGCAGTCAATGCACCCGGCGCACCCGGCGCGCCTGGTGCGAACGGCGCGGCCGGGCGCGGCTGCGCGGTCAGACCGGCGTCACCACTTCTTCTTCTTGCCGCCACCGCCGCCGAGCGCCAGGTTGAGGGCGAACAGCAGGTCCTTCGCCACCGCCATCGGCAGCACCAGCGTCACCGTCTGCGGCGCCAGGCTACCGGCACCCAATTTCACCTGCACGTTGCCAGTCGTCATGGAGATCTCCCTCGCTCATCGCCCGAGGCGATCGTTATTTGTAGACCTGTGCAGACTTGATTTCTAAACTAACACCGACTTTATCTTGGCGGACGCCGTCCTGTCGAGCCGGCGGAGCTGCCGGGAGGGGCTTGGCGCGGACGGCGCCGACGGCGCGGCGGGAGCGCCGCCGCCGCCGGCCCCCGCTCCGGATAGCGGGCATGGAGCCGCTGGTAGAGCGCCCGCGGCGGGTAGCAGGGGTCCTTGCGCCAACCGTGATGGCGCCACATCTCGTGCCAGAGGTGGACGGCGTAGGCGGCGGCGGGCACCTCGGCCTCGCCGTGGAGGTCCGCGGCCCGCCACCAGTCGATCGGGCAGAAGACCTCCGGCGATTGCACGCAGCCCTCGAGCGCCTGCTCGCGGACGACCCGGCCGAGCAACCTGGGGCCGGTGGCCCCCCAGACGGTGGCGCGCGTCTGGTCGCGCCGCGCCTGCTCGCAGCAGTCGCCGCACGCCGCGTCGCCGGCCGGCACCTTGAGCACGCAGCTGGTGCACAGCTCGCCCCCCTCCCGGCGACGCTCCGAGGCGAAGACGCGCTCGGCGGCGAAATCGAACGGCCGCAGGCAGACCACGTCGGTGTCCGCCCACCAGCCGCCGCGCTGGTGCAGCAGCCGGTAGCGGAAGAGGTTCGAGAAGGCGGCGTAGCTGCCGCCAGCCTCGGCGCTGTAGCGGAAGAGTGCGCTCGCCGGCAGCACCTCGGCGGCCGGGCGCAGCTCCGCGCCGGCGGGCAGGTTCGGCACGGCGTCGTAGCTGTACAGATGGTACGGGTGCCCCTGGGCCAGGAAGGAGCGCAGCGACAGCTGCTCCATGGCGGTCAGCGGCCCCTCCACCCACAGTCCCTGGATCGGCGTCAGCGGCACGGTCCGCGCTCTCCCGCCGCCGCCGGCGACAGGTCCTCGGGAACACCCCACAGCTCCAGACCGGCGAAGGCTGCCGGACCGTGCCGCCGCCAGAGCTGCCGGCACTCCGATTCGTGCCAGGTCTCGCCGTCGAGCGCCACCTCGCCGCGCCAGGCGCGGTAGGGCTCCCACCACTCCGCGGCGACGGCGCGGGTGCGCAGCCCGGCCTCGTCGAGGCTGCAGCCATACCACGCGTTGAGCAGATCGGCGCTACGCAGGCTGGGGAAGCGCAGCTTCTCTTGCATCTTGTACCAGGCGGTCTTGATCCGCAGCCGCCGCCAGTTGGCGAAGGTGAGGTGGAAAACGCCGCCGTCGGCCTTGCCCTCGCCGTGGCGGCAGGCGCCGCCATGGCCCTTGACCTTCCGGGAATGCATGTCGTAGCCGTCGTGAGTGTTGCCGTAGTGGAGAGACGGATGATCGCGGAAACCGAGCACCATCCAGCAGTCGGTCGCGACCTCGCTCTCGTCGTCGCGGTAGTGGTCGAGACCGCGCCACAGCGACAGCCAGGGCAGCCACAGCGTCTCGCCGGCGGCGAGCGCCGCGAAGCGGTGACGGATCCCGGGCAGCAGGTTGCCGGTCAGCACCTCGTCGGCGTCGACGGCGCAGAGGTGGGTGGCGCCGCGCTCGCGCGCCGCGGCCAGCAGGCGATTGCGGATGGCGGTCTCGCGCCACACCGGATCGGTCTCGGCCAGCAGGTGCACGCGCCCCGGGTGCTCGCCGGCGATCTGCGCCAGCAGCTCCGGCGTGCGGTCGCTCGAACCGTGGTCGAGGACGACGACCTCGTCCATGAACAGCAGGGCGGCACGCAGCGACAGGCCGAGCACCCAGTCCTCGTTGCGCACCGGCATCATGCCGACGAGCTTCATGCACTCACCCCCTATTGGCGCGGCGCGGGCGTCGAGAGCGCCCCTTCTCCCGAAGCTGCCGCGCTTCCGGCCGCCGCTCGTTCCGTGCAAGAATTCTATACGACTGCCACCTGCCCATGCCGCCGCCGGCGCCCATGCTGCCCATGGCTCCCCTGCCCGGAAACCGCCGATGACGCCTGCCGCCGCGCTCCTGGCGCCGGTCGAGACCGCCATCCGTTGCGAGATCCTTACCGATCTCGAGGCCGTCGAGCGATTGGCGCCGCAATGGGAGGCTCTGCTCGAGCGTTCGCACTGCAACCATGCCTTCAGCTCGCCGTGGTGGTTCCTCGCCAGCTGCCGCGTCAGAGCCGGCCTGCTGCCTTACCTGGTGGTAGCCCGCCGCGGCCGGGAGCTTGCCGGGGTGCTCCCCCTGGGAGTGCTGGCGGCGAGCCGCACCGCGGAGTTCGCCACCGTGCTGTGCGACTACAACGACATCGTCGCCGGCACGGGCGACGAGGAGGTGCCGGCGGCCCTGCTCGCGTTCGCCGCCAGCGCGCCGCAGCCGTTCGAGAAGCTGCTGCTCCGCCGGCTGCGCCTGGACTCGACCTGCCTGCGGGCGCTCTCGCGGCTCGATCACCCCGGCGGCGCCGGTGCCGGCGGTGCCGGCACTGCCGGTGGCGGCGGCGGCAGGGGACTCGCGGCAGGCCGCGGATGGCACCTCTTCGACGGGCGCATCTGCCCTTACACCCGCCTGCCGGCGAGCCGGGCGGCGTACCTGGCGACGCGCGGCCTCAAGCTGCGCAAGGGGCTGCGCAACGCCGCCAGCCGGGCGGCGCGGCAGGGTGTGGCGGTGCGCGAGCTGACGCCCGAGGAGCTGCCTGGCGGCGCCCTGCCCGACGCCTTCCTGAGGCTGCATGGCGAGCGCTTCGGCGAGCGCAGCTGCTTCCGTGCCGCCGGCCATCGCCGGCTGGCGACCGAGGTCCTGCCGCGCCTCTTCGCCGGCGGGTGGCTGAAGGTCTTCGGCCTGCTGCGCGGCAGCACGCTCCTCGGCATCGACCTCTGCCCGGTCGGGCCGGACAGCTTGTGCGTCTGGAACGGCGGCTTCACCCGGGAGGCAGCGTCATGGTCGGCCGGCAAGCTGCTGATCGCCGCCGAGATCGACTGCGCCTGCCGGCTGGGGCTCGCGGAGCTCGACCTGCTGGTTGGGGTGGAGAGCTACAAGCTGGCCTGGACCACCCACCTGCGGGGCCTCGCCGATCTGGAGATCACGGTGGGCAAGACGCCCGCGATTCAATCTGCCTCTCCCAAATAAATGAAGCTCTTGATCTCACTCCCCTGCTGGAAATCCTCGAAGCGCAGGCGCGGGTAGCGCTGGCGGAACTCGCGGAAGGCGCGGCGCTCGCCGCGCTCGGGATCGCCGCAGAAGCAGAACCAGTCGTCGAATACCAGCACCGTGCCGCGGGTGAGGAAGGGGCGGACGAACTCGAGCGCCGGCACCGCCGACTCGTAGAGGTCGCAATCGATCAGGATCGCCGCGGCGCGTCCCGGCAGCAGGCGGTCGCGGAGCTCGGGAGTCAGGGTCTGCTGGTAGAAGCCGGGCACGGTGATCAGCCGCTCACGCGGCATGCCGTGAGCGACGACGGTGTGCACGAAATCCTCCTCGACGGTGCAGAGCGCGCCGCGCTCCCAGCCCGGATGACGGTCGAGGGCGGCGACCTCCGGAAGGCCGGCGAAGGAATCGAAGGCGACGTAGGACCAGTCGAAGAGCGCGTGGAAAGCGTCCCAGGCGAGGCGCATGGTGCGCGCGCCGTGGCAGCCGAACTCGAAGTAGTAATCGGCCTGGAGCCGGTTCTGATTGAAGAAGACGGCAAGGCCCAGGAACAGGTCGCGCCGCGACCGCGCTCGAAACGGATGGTAGACCTCCTCCATCCAGCGCTGGCGCTCCAAAGCCGCCGCGGCCGAGGATGCCGGCGCCGGCGCCGGCACCAGCGCCGGTGCCGCCTCGCCCGACGGTCCGTGGCGCTCAGCCATGGCCGGTCTGCCCCTCCGGGCGCGTACGGCGCAGCCAGCGCAGGAACTCCTCCTGCGCCGCCAACCCCTCCTCCAGGTCGTCGCTCGGCGGCCGCTGCAGCAGCTCGAAATGGCCGCCGCCGGCATCTCCAGCCCAGCCGGTATCTCCGGCATGGCCGCGGGCCAGCACCACCGCGTGGTGCGGCAGGGCCTGGCGCACCTCCGGCACGGTGTAGCGGATGGCGAAGCCGATGCGCTCGTCCGGCGAGTGGTTGGGGTTCGAGGCATGGATGAGGTTGAGGTGGTGGAGCGACATCTCGCCGGCCCGCAGCACCACGTCCACGGCCCGCGCCTCCGCCACCGGCGCCGCCACGTGCAGGCCGCTCGCCAGCATGTTGTGCGGCTGGTCGAAGGCCTCGCCGTGGGCCACCTCGGCGACCTGCGAGCCGGGCAGCGCGCGCATGCAGCCGTTGGCGGCGTGGCTGTCGGCGAGCGCCACCCAGGCCGAGACCAGGCGCGGCTCGCTCAACCGCCAGTAGAAACCGTCCTGGTGCCAGGAGACGAAGCTCGGGTCGTGCGGGCGCTTGGCGAAGATCGAAGCCGAATGGACCAGGATGTCCGGCCCCAGCAGCGGCTCGACCGCGTCGAGGACGGCCGGGTGGGTGGCGAGGTCGTAGGCCCAGCGGTAGTGCAGCTGCGGCTGGCTCATCTGCGCCGGCTTGGGGCTGCCGCCGAGCCGGGCGCGCAGCCGCTCGAAAGCCGCCCGGTAGAAGGCCACCTCGGCGCCGGCGAGAGCCGGCAGCGGGAAGAGCACGCCGTCACGGGCGAAGACCTCGATCTGCTCCGCGCTGAGCCCTCGGTTCATGGCTGGCCTCCGTCGTGGTTTCCGCTCGCCATGCTCGCCGGCGCTCCTTGGGCTCGCCGCGCCTCCGCCCGCCGGCAGACGGCGAGGAAGCGGCGCACGATGTCCGCCACCGCGAACTCCTCACCCTGAAGGTGCGCGCGGGCCCCGAGCTCCAGCCGTTGCAACGTCGCCGGGTCCCGGCGCAGCTCGCGCACCGCCTCCGCCCAGGCTTCGGGATCGCGGTAGCGGGCGACCACCTGGCCGCCGTCGCCGATCATCTCCGGCAGGCCGCCGCGCGGGCTGACCAGGGCCGGGATCCCGCTAGCCTGCGCCTCGAGCACGACGCGGCCGGCCCCCTCCTCCCCCACCGAGGGAGCGAGCAGCAGGCCGGTGTGCCGGTAGACCTCGCGCACGTCCGCACGGCGGCGCAACAGGGTGGCGTTGGGGTGCCGGGCGAGATCCTGCCGCACCTCGTCCAGGCGGTCGCCGAGAAACCAGGCTTCGACGACCTGGAAGCGCTCGTCGGGGAGCAGCGGCAGCAGCCCGAGCAGGGTCTCGTAGCCCTTGAAGGGAACCGGATTGAACATGGTGAGCGAACCGCGGCCGGGAGCGCGCTCGACCCGATACTCCGCCTCGAGGACCAGCGGGTAGAGCACCGTCGCCGGCAGCCCCGTCGCTTCGAACAGCCGGCGGGCGACGAAGCGCGAGCAGCAGACCAGCTCGACCGGCAGCTCGGCGGCGTGGGCGACGCCCTGCGCCGCCAGGTTGGCGGCCGAATGCAGATACCACAGGCCGGCCAGACCGCGCGCCGCCGCCAGGCGCAGGATCTGCAGCGCACCGTCGCCCTGGACGAAGACGACGGTGGGGCGGAAGGCATCGACCATCTCGCCGAAGGCCTCGACGGCGCGGTCGACGGCCAGCACCGGATATTCGAGGTCGATCTCCCAGCGGCCGGGCGAGCAGCGCAGGGCGCGGATGCCGGCGGCGCCGAAGTCGATCAGGTTGGGATAGCGGTCCACCGCGGAGCGGTCGTCGCCATCGGCGCCGGCACCCCTGGCCATCAGCACCGCGCAGGCGCAGTCGGGCTGGCGGCCGGCGGCGCGCAGCAGGTCGTGCGCCACCCGCGGCCCACCGTTGAAGGACAGCGGGAAGCCGCTGCCGCCGTACGCCAGCAGCACGCGGGTCATGGGGCGGCCGCCTCGCAGAGCGAACCGTAGAGCGCTTCGAGGGAGCGCATCATCGGCGCCAGCGCGAAGGCCGGCGCCACGCTCGCCTGCCCGGCGCTGCCGAGCGCCGCGCGCAGCTCCGGCTCGGCGAGCAGGTGCAGCAGGCCGGCGAGGATCTCGGGCGAGCTGCGGAAGCCCACCACCCAGGCGTTGCGGCCGTGCTCGAGCAGCTCGCCGCCGACGCCCGACGGGGTGACCAGCGACGGCACTCCCGCCGCCAGCGCCTCGACGTAGACCTGGCCAAAGCCCTCGGCCCAGGGGTCGACCGGCGTGTGCACGAAGACGTCGAAGAGCGGATAGAGCGCGGCGATCTCGTCCTCGAAGGGGATCTCGACGTAGCTTCCCGGCGGCAGCTCGGCGAGCTGGGTGGCGATCAGCGGGTAGTCGCCGCGGGCGTTGGCCAGCACCAGCATGGCGCCAGGATAGCGCCGCCGCACCTCCGCGAAGGCGGGGACGATGTAGTGCACCCCCTTGTGCTCGACGTAGCGCGCCACCACGCCAACCACCGGCCAGGCGCCGGCAATGCCGTACTTGGCGGCGAGCGCCTGCACCGCGGCGGCGGGCGGGCGCCGGAAGCGCTCGAGATCGAAGCCGTGGTGGATCACCTTCACCTTGGCCGGCGCCACCTTCTCCCATTCGACGAGGACCGTCTGCACCATGCGGTCGGGAGCGACGATCGCCGTCGCCAGCGCATTGAACAGCCGATCGTAGGCAACCCGCCGCGGGAAGAAGCCGTGATTGGCGACGCTGTGCCGGGTGTAGACGCGGACCGGCACGCCGGCCAGCAGGGCGCCGATCAGGCCGGCCATGCAGCCGGGGAAGAAATGGGTGTGCACGACGTCGATGCGATGCCGGCGGCAGTGGCGCGCCACCTTGGCGATGATTCCAGGCAGGCTGCGCATGCCGCGATAGCGGAGGTGGCGGAACGGGATCCCCCGCTCGCCCAGGAAGGCGGCGAGGGCAGGCTCGCCGGCGGTGACGAGCAGGAACGACAGCTCGAAGCGCTCGCGGTCCAGCTCCTCGCACAGCCACTCGAAGCACAGCCAGCGCACCTGCATGGCGACGACGTGCAGCACGCGGATCTTGTTGCCGGCGCGATCGCCTTGGCCGCCGTGCTCACCGCGCTCGCCGTGCTCGCCCTTCATGGGACCGCCCCCGGATTAGGCGGGGCCGCGGCGGCCGCGGGCTCGCGGTGCGGCCGGCCGTCGACGCAGGCCACCCAGCGGCCGCCGGGCAGCGGATGCGCGTCGAGGTGGTGCATGCAGCGGCCGCTCCAGCCGCCGTCGCCGGGGGAGAGCACCGGGCTCTCCGCCGCCTCCTCCTCGCGGTAGCTGGTGGGCGACAGCTCGGTGATGCGGAAAGCCCGCACCTGGGTGCCATAGACCGGGTAGCAGTCCTGGGCGACGCGCATCAGGCTGCCGTTCCAGCTGCCAACCCGCCCGGCCGGCCGGGCGCGGCGGGTGTCTCCGGACACGATCGGACTCGCCGGGTGCTCGCGCCAGGGACCGGTGAGCCGCCGCGAGTGGTACAGCCGCAGGGTGTCGTTGGCGGAAGGGGGGGTGCAGGCGAAGAGCCACCAGCGGCCGCCGCAGCGGAAGGGGGTCGGGTCGGCAGCGACGCCGTCGACCAGCTCGGCCACGCACTCCCACTCCGCCGGGAAGCGGCGCGCGCGATAGAGCCGGATGCAGCCCGCCTCGAGCGTTTCGGGGGTCATGAAGGTTTCCCCCCGCCAGCGGAAGAAGTGGGGGTAGGACAGGTGAAAGGGTTCGCGCAGCACGACGCCCGAGTACTCCCAGCGCAGCGCGTCGCGGCTGACCGCGTGGGCGATCTCGCCGCGGTCGGCGTCGCGGTTCCAGACCTCGAAGAGCATGTGCCAGAGGTCGCCGTCGCGCGCCATGAACGGGTCGGCGACGAAGGCGGCCGGCACGTCGGTGACGTCCAGGTGGCTCAGCACCGGGTTGGCGGCGGCGGGAGCGAGATGCAGGGGCGAGGGGCCGGCATAGATGCCGATCGCCCATTGCGCCGAGAGCGGAGGGGTCCTCGGGGGCCCAGTCATGGCTTCAGGTCGTGCGACGATTCCAGGCCCGCGCCAGTCCTCAAGGATATCAACGACTAAGATAGCACAGCCGGTCTAGCCCGCAGCTGGAAGTGGCTGGCCAGCGCCGCCGCGGTCGCCTCTGCGGTGGCGGCGCCGTCGATCTGCATGCAGGGCAGCGCCAGCGCGGCGGCTTGCGCGGCCAGGCGGCGGGCCAGGTGGTCGTCCCGCTCCATCCAGACGGCGAAGGCGCGCTCCGGATCGGGGCAGTTGCCGAGCATCTCGGCCAGCCAGGCGCCGCGGTGCGGGTAGTGGCGCCGCCGAAAGTCAGGGGTGGCAAGCAGCCAGCAGGCCTGGCGGGGCGACGAGAGCACGGCCGCGACCCCTGACGGCAGCAGCCCCACGCCTTCCGCCAGCACCGGACCGGGCAGGGCGCGCAGGTCCTCCATCACCATCGTCAGCTCGTCCTGGTAGTACCGCAGCAGCTCGCGCGCCCGCGCCGCGGCCGGCGGCCGCCAGAGCCGATCGACCGGCAGGTCCATGAGGCGGCAGAAGTGCGGATGGAGCGCCGGGACCGCCCGCGCCCGCTGCCGGTGCTCCTCGAACCGGTCGTCGCAGCTGTACAGGGTGAGGCCATGGGCGGCGGCGAGGGTCCGCGCGGCGGAGGTCTTGCCGGCGCAGGCCGAACCGCCGAGCCAAAGCACGTGCGCGAGGTCTTGGCGCAGGCGGGAAGCGGACTTGGCGTCGGTGCCCACGGCCCCCCATTCTTTCCGGTCAGCGTGTCTCAATCGAGCTTGCAGTTCAAGGTCAGGTCTGTGCACTCCTGCCGGCCTTGGGGCGCCCGGCCCCCGAGGTCCGCGACCAACGGGCTCGCAGTGGGTACGTTGCCGAGATCGAGTCTGCTTGCCTCACCCGGTTGAGTCGCAGCCCTCGGGGGCCGGGCGCTCCCAAAGGCCTCCGTTGGTCGCGGCCAGCACCGCGCTTCAGTGCTCGGGGTCGCCTGCGGGCGGCGCCAACCAGGACGAACCCCGACATCCAGTCTAGCGAGTTGACGACGCCTAAGGGCACTTCTCACACGCGCCGACCGGCGGCGCGAGGCTCCGGTAGGTGCGACGGTAAGATGCCGCTTTCATGCTCATGCTTGCCGACGATCTCGAGGCCGCTCGCTACCCGCCGCTCTCGGCACCAGCACGACGATTCGGTCCGGCCACCGCGAGCACCGCGCCAGAGGATCCGTTCGCGGGCCTGGTCGCCCCGGTGGGGCGGCGGCTCGATATCGTCTGTCTGCGTCCGATCCATCACGTCCTCGAATACGAGGCGCTCTTCCGCATGACCGCCGCGCTGCGCTCGCGGCTGCCGGCGGCGAAGCTGCACCTGCACCTGCTCTCCGCGATGCGCGACCCTGCGCCCTTCGACTTGCTCCCGGTGGATCGGGTGATCCGGCTCCTCGGCCACTATGGCCGGGGAACCCTGGCAGCGGGACTGCGCCGGCTGGCCGGTAGGTGGGGGGAGCCAGTAGTGGTGCTGGCTCCGCCCCCGCGATGGCGGCGGACGGTCCAGGCTGGGCCGGGCGCCGGCCCGTCCCCGATCTGGCCGGTGCCGCTGGACTTCTCGACGAGTGGCGGTGATGGAAGATTGGGCCTGAACTACCCGAGTCATGCGGCCGACCTGGACGGCGCGGTGGCCAGCGCGCGATTCATGGCCGCCTTGTTGCGCGAGGCGCCGCGCTGGCGACGCGCCGCGGGTGCTCCGCCACCACTCTCCTGGCGCGTCGCGGGCCATCGGCTGCTGATCCACCAGGCCCGCTTCCACCTCGGCGATGCGCTCTGGCTGACCCCGCTGCTGCGCGCCATCCACGCGCGGCTCCACCGGCCGCGCATCACCCTGGTCGGGCCACCGATCGCCGCCGAGGCGCTGGCCGCCAATCCCCTCATCGACGAGCTGCTTTGCTACCACCCGCGCGACGGCGAGGTTGGGCGGCAGGGTGTGCTGGCCGGCCTCGCGGGAAAGAGCTTCGACGCCGCGCTGTTCGCCTTCGCCCGGCGGCACGAAAGCGCTTGGCTGGCACGCGCCATGGCGGCGGCCGGCGTGCCGCGCCGGATCAATCTGGAGTATCACGACCTGTTCCTAGACTCCCGCCGCCCCCACCCCGATTTCACCCATGAGGGATGGTTCTACTGGGGGGCAGTGCCGAGCTCGCGGCTGCTGCTGCACGCGCTCGATCCGCTGGTGCGGGCGGATCGCGCGGTGCCGGCCAAGTTGACTCCACCGGCACCCCGAGCAGGACGGACTGAGCCCATGGGCCAGGACCGGCCTGGGCCACCGCCATCCGCGGCGGTGCCGGTACTGCCGGTGTCGCCGGCAGTGGCGGTGCTGCCGGCGGACGTGGCGCTTCCGGCGATGACGGTGGTCCCGGCGGTGGCGGCGCTGCCGACAATGGCGGCGCTGCCGGTAGTGGCAGCGGCGAGAACGGCCGGCGGCGCCGAGCAGCCTGCCCGGCGGGACGGAACGCGGCTGGAGGTGTATGTCACGGCCGAGGCGCGGCGACGGGCCGCCGAGTTGCTGACCGCCCGCGGCATCGGCGAGCTGCCGTTCGCCGTCCTCGCTCCGGGGGGCCGCTCCTCCGCGCGCTGGCCGGCGGCGAGCTTCGGACGGTTGGCAGCGGCACTCGCCGGCGAGCTTGGGCTGGCCGTGCTGATCGAAGGCAGCCCCGACGAGACGGCGCTGCTCCGCGAGGTCGCTACGGCTGCCGCCCACCCGACCTTAGAGGATGCAGCAGCCACCACCGGCCCCTACGTCGGGAGCGCAGGCGACGTCGCCGCCGCGCCCACGGGCAGCCTGCCCATCGCCGTTTGCCAGGACCCGCTCGACGTCCTCGCCGCTCTGCTCGAACGGGCACGTCTGCTGGTCGGCAACGACAGCGGCCCGCTCCACCTGGCCGCCGCCCTGGGCGTGCCCAGCCTCTACTTCTCGCCGCACGAAAAGCTCGCCCACTCCCACCCCGAAAGTACCGCGGCCTGCTGGGCGCTCTACGACGACCAGGCCAACGACCTGCGCCGGATCACCGTCGAACAGGCGCTGGGCGCGCTGCGGGAGATGCGGCGCACGGGCGCCCAATCGCCTCGCGACTGGCTCGCTGCGAACCAGGGTGTACCGGTGCGGTCCGGCTAGTCGCCGGGGCAGCAGGGCAGCAGTCTCGGATCCCGGCGCGGAAGGTTCCTGAATGAGGCTGGCGGCTTCGGGGGTCGCGCAGAAGCAGAAGTAGATCACTACCCCGCCGTACCCGCCGGCCCGCCTCCTCCCGAGCGGGCTCGTTTCAGCAGGTGCTGTCGGGGCAGCCGAAGGTGGCGTAGCCCGAGACCTCGTAACCACCAGTCGACAATGGATGGCAGGCGACGGTCGTGACGATGGTGACGTGGCAGGCCACGTTGCCGCAGTACGACGAAGCAAAGGAGTGGAGCTGCTGGCTCAGGTCAGTGTTGGCGGTCGCGCAGGTGTCTCCGGCGGCGGGCGCCGTCGGCGTGGTTCCGCCTCCTGCCATGTCGCAATAAGCGCCGCACTTGGGCGCCACCTTCGCGGCGAAGGACGAAGCGAGGAAGAACTCCTTTAGCGAGTCTTGCTGGAAGCAGGCTCGAACCGGCTCGGCCGAAGCGGTGGAGATGGGAGCCAGACCGATGATGGCGGCGAGCGGCAACAGCAGGCGAAGCTTAGACATAGGGTCTCCGATCTCCGGCCCCGAGAGCCGGGACACGTGTTTACTTCCGCATGCGCAGCAGCAACTTATCTACTTCTATCATATCTTCATGGTGGACCCGAGAGAAGGAGTGTCCGGGCTCGTTTGCGGCAGCGCGGAGGTATGCTAGCTTCTATTGAAAAGCCAGAAAACCGCGGTCGCGGTGGTTCGAGGAGCTTGAAGGAAGCATTACGGATGAACGGATCGAGCCTTGGATCGAACGAGGTGAGGCCATGACCAGGGAGGAGCGCGTCACCACCCTGCCTGGACTGCCGTCCGGGGACTACGTGCGCGCGACCGCCGGCGCCGAGGACCTCGGCGGCATGACGGCGCTGGTGCGGCAGGCGCTGGCCGCCCACGGGCTCGCCCGGCTGTTGCCGATGGACGAGCAGCGGTTCCTGGACCTCGCCGCCCGGCTGGGCGAGGTGGGGCTGCGCACCGAGCTGGTGATCGACCCGGTACAGGAGGCGGCGGAGCGGCGGCGGCGCTCGGCCGCGGAGGCGCGCCCGGTGGTCTACGCGCCCACCGAGCTGGCGTTCCACACCGACCGGCCGACGGTGGACGTGATCGGCTGGTACTGCATCGAGCAGGACGCCCAGGACGGCGCCGTCCAGCTGATCGACACCGCCGACCTCGCGGACCACCTGTCGAGCGCGGAGCTGGCGGGCCTGGAGCAGATCGAGCTCGGCTACTACCATCGCGACAACCAGACCGTCACCGACGAGCCTCGCCAGGCGTCGCTGGTCGAAAAGGGACCGCGCGGCCACCTCCTGTACTACGCACCCTGGCAGATCGCCGCGGACCTGGGCGGGGACGCGGCGCAGGCGCTGGCCCGCTTCGAGGCCTATCTCGAGTCCAAGCGCACGACGTCGCTGCTGCGCATCCGCCTGGAACCAGGCGAAGCGCTGTTCATCGACAACCGCCGCCTGCTGCACGCACGCGGCAACCTCTCGCCCGCCAGCCGGCGCCACATCGTGCGGCTCTACATCGCCTGCCCGCCCGAAGACGGCGCCGGCGCTCCCCGGACGAGCCGGCCGTGAGCCCCCTCCCGCACGCTTGCTCCCCGCGCCCGCGACGCCCCCTGAGGGTCGCGGCCGCGGCCCTGGTCCTCGCGCTCGTCGCCCTGAACGCTCCGAGCACCCTGAGCGCCCGGCGGCTGGCCGGCATGGCGCAGGCCGCCGGCATGGGACAGCCGGAGCCGCGCGGCCAAGGCGCCGCAACCGGGCCCGCGGCCACCGCTCCGGAGATCACGGCAGCGGCGCCACGCCTGGCGCCACCCTGGCCCGACGTGCCGCTGGTGGACCAGGACGGGCGGCCACTCCTCTTCTACGCCGACCTGGTGCGCGGCAGGCGGGTGGCGATGAACTTCGTCTTCACCACCTGCACCACCATCTGCCTGCCGATGGGCGCCAATTTCGAGCGGCTGCAAGCGCTGCTCGGAACCCGCGTCGGCAGCGAGGTGCGCCTGATCTCGGTGAGCATCGACCCGCTCACCGACACGCCGCAGCGGCTCAAGGCCTGGGGAGCGAAATTCCACGCCGGCCCCGGTTGGAGCCTGCTGACCGGACGCAAGGAAGACGTGGACCGGCTGCTCAAGACGCTCGGGGTCTTCACCGCCGACCGCGCCGACCACGCGCCCATCGCGCTGCTTGGCGACGACGCCACCGGCCGCTGGACACGCGCCTACGGTCTCGACCCGCCGGCCAAGATGATCAAGCTTCTGGACGGCCTGGCGGCGCCGGCGTCGGACGAGCGCCGGCAACCGGCCACGGCCCCCGCCAGCGATCCGCTGGCTCCCCACGCTGCAGGCGCCGGCTCGCTACGGCAGACCGCGGCTACCGCCACCACCACCGCTCCCGCTCATGCCGCAGATGCCGCCCCTGCCGATGCCGCCGCCCCCGACGCCAACACCGCCGACGCCGACGCTCATCGCTACTTCACCGACACCGAGCTGATCGATCAGGACGGCAGGCCGTGGCGCTTCTACACCGATCTGCTGGCAGGCAAGACGGTGGTGATCGACAGCTTCTTCAGCCGCTGCACCGGCAGCTGCCCGGTGGTCGCGGCCACCCTGGCCAAGCTGCAGGCGACGCTCGGCGACCGGCTGCAGCGCGATCTCCGCCTGCTCTCGATCTCGGTCGATCCGGCGACCGACACGCCGCAGCGCCTCAAGGAGTACGCCAGCCGGTTCGGCGCCCGGCCCGGCTGGTACTTCCTGACCGGCAGCAAGGAAAATGTCGATCTGGTGCTGCGCAAGCTGGGCCAGTATGCCGAGCAGAAGGAGGACCACAACAACCTGCTGCTGGTCGGCAACCTGCGTACCGGCCTCTGGAAGAAGGTCTTCGGCCCCGGCCGGCCGGAGGACATCCTCGGCATCGTCCAGGGCGTGCTCGACGATCGCGGCGCGGGCGCCGCGCCGGCGCCACCGGCTCCGGCGACACCGGCGACACCGGCGAGCCCGGCGGCACCGGCGACCACCTCGGGCGCTCCGGCAAGGCGGGCCGGCCCTGCCGATGGCGCCTAGAGCGATGCGCCGGCCGCTCCTCGCGCTGGCCCTGCTCGCGCCCGCAGCCCTGCTCTGCCGGCTGGTGTCCGCGGCAACCGCGGCGGTGCCGGCACCGGCTGCGATTGCCGCCACCACCGCACCTGCCGCGGCGACGGCCCCGGCCGCCCGGCCGGCAACGCCGGCTCCGGGGCTGCCCGTCGCATCGCCGGCGCCGGCCGCCGCCAGGCTCACGCCCGCGGAGGCGCGCGGCAAGCAGGTCTACCTGACCGGCACCAACCCCGCGGGCCACCCGATCACGGCGACACTCGGCGAGGCCGGCGCCGGCACAGCCGCAACCCCCGGCATCGCTGGCGCCCCCACCGCTGCCGCCGGCTCCCCCGGCGGCGACCTCGTCGAGGTGCCCGCCTCGACGCTCCCCTGCGCCGGCTGCCACGGGCGCGACGGCCGCGGCGGCCGGGAAGGCGGCGTGCGCCCCTCCGACCTGACCTGGGAGACGCTCGCCCGGCCCAGTGCCGGCGAGGCGGACGGGCGCCGGCACCCGCCCTACGACGAGAGCCTCCTGGTCCGCGCCATCACCCTGGGGATCGACCCGGCAGGCAACCGCCTGCACGTCGCCATGCCGCGCTACCGCCTGACGCTGCAGGATGCGGCGGACCTGGTGGCCTACCTGAAGCGGTTGGGGCACGACGACGATCCCGGCCTCACCGCCGACGCGATCGCGCTCGGGGTCCTGCTGCCCGGCGGCGACCGCCCGGAGGCCGCCGCCGAGGCGGCGGCGGTCCGCGCGGTGCTGGAGGCGCGCTTCGCTCAGCTCGACCGCGAGGGCGGCATCTACGGCCGCCGTCTGGAGCCGCATTTCGCGCGCCTGCCGGATCCGCCGGCGGCAAGGGCGGCGGCGCTGCGCGAGCTGCTGGCGCGCGAGCCGCAGTTCGCCCTGGTCGGCGCCTACTTCACCGGCGCCGAGGCGGAGATGGCGGCGGCCGTCGCCGAGGCCGCGGTGCCGCTGGTCGGTCCGCTCACCCCGCACCCGCGGCAGGAGTTCCCGCTCAACCGCTACGTCTTCTACCTCACTCCCGGGCTGACGGAGCAGGCCACCGCCCTGATCGAGTTCGCGGCGCGGCAGCTGCCGCGCGGCGACCGCAGGCTGGTCATCCTGCGGCCCGCGGCCGGGGACCTGGCCGAGCTCGCCGGCGCGGCGGCGGCGGCGGCGAAGCAGCGCGGCTTCACCGGCGTCGAGATCATCGCCGCCGATGGCGCCGATGGGGCCCATGGCTCCCGTGGCTCCCTTGGCTCAGATACCGGCGGCGATCGCGAGGCGCGGGTCGCGGCGCTGGCCGGCCGCCTGTCCCGCGGCGGCGAAACGGCGCTGTTGCTGCTCGACAGCGGCCGCGGCGTGCGCGATCTGCTGCTGCAGGCGCAGGCGCACGGCTGGCGCCCGCTGATCCTGCTGCCTGCCTCGCTGCCCGGCGAGGATGCCTTCAGCGTCGTGCCGGCGGCGCTGGCGGACCGCCTGTTCCTGTCACTGCCGCTGCTGCCGCCGGACCGCACACCGGGCGGGGTCAGCGACTACCGGCGGCTGGCGGCGGCGTTCCCGCTGCCGGCGCACCACGTCGCCGCCCAGGTGACGGCCCTGGCCGCCGCCGAGGTGCTGATCGAGGGCCTCAAGCGGGTGGGACGCGATCTCAGCCGCGAGCAGCTGGTAACCGCCCTGGAGCAGCTCTATCAGTTCGATGCCGGGCTCGGCACCCCGGTCAGCTTCGGCCCCAACCGCCGGGTCGGCGCCCTCGGCGCCTACGTCGCCGCCCTCGACTTCGCGCATCATGCGCTGGGGCGGGAGACCGCCTGGATCGATCTCGAGCCCTGAGATGCCGCTCACCGCCGCCAGTTCCTGCCAAATGGCGCCGCCCCGAGCGCGTGACGCCGGCTCGCCGGTGCGTCGCGCCTACGACGCCGCTGCCGCCACCTACGATGCACGGGTCGCCCGCTCGGCCTGGGTGCGCGAGCGCCTGTGGCGGCGTCTCGACGAGCTGCTGCCCGCGGGCGCCCGCGTGCTGGACGCCACCGCCGGTACCGGCTGCGACGCCATCCACCTGGCGGCGCGCGGGGTGGCGGTCACCGCCTGCGACATCTCGCCGGCGATGCTCGAGCGGCTGGCGGCCAAGGACCAGGCGATCCGCACCCGGGTGGCCGACTGCGGCCGGCTGCCGGCGGCTCTCCCGGGGGAGCGCTTCGACGCCGTGCTGTCGACGTTCGCCGGGCTCAACACGGCCGCCGATCTCGATGGCTTCGCACGCGGCGCCGCCGGTTTGCTGGCACCGGGAGGGGTGCTGTTCGTCCACCTGCTCAACCGCTGGCCGGCCGCCGAGCTGGCGCGGCGCTGGCGCCGCGGCGGCCTGGCGGTGGGGTGGCAGGCCCTGGCGGCGGCCTGGCGCGGCGAGCGGCAGGTGGAGATCGGCGGCGTGCAGGTCCCCCACCGGATCCACACACCTCGCCAGCTGTACCGTCGAGTCTTCGCCCGCGACTTCGCCCTGCTGCGGGTCCATGGACAGGCGGTGTTTCGCCCGGTCGACGACCCGCCCGCGTCCCCGGACGGGCCGCCGGCGTCCGCCGGTGGGGCGACGCCGGCAAGGTCGGGCCTGCTGGACCGCTGGGAGGAGCGGCTCGGCGCCTGGCCGGTGAGCCGCGCCCTCGGCACCTTCTTCACCCTCGAGATGCGCCGGCGCGGCGCCCCAGGCGCGCCCACTGCCAACGCCGAGCGGGGTGGCCGGCGATGACCGAGGTGCTGCTGGCGCATCCCTTCTTCCTCAAGAACGACCCGAAGCAGGTCGAGAAAATGCGCCCCTATGCGCCGCTCGCCACCCTCTATGCCGCGGCCCACCTGCGCGAGCATGGCTACTCGGTGGCGCTGTTCGACGCCATGCTGTCGGCAGGGGAGGAGGAGTTCGCGGCGGCGCTGGCCGCCCACCGCCCGCGCTTCGTCGCCCTGTACGAGGACAGCTTCAACTTCCTCAACAAGATGTGCCTCGACCACACCCGCCAGGCAGCCTGTCGCATGAGCCGGGCGGCGGTCGCGGCCGGAGCGACGGTGCTGGCCGCCGGCTCCGACCTCTCCGACCACCCGCTGCCCTACTTCGCGAGCGGGGTCGCCTACGGCCTGACCGGCGAAGCCGATCACACGCTGCGCGAGCTGCTCGACACGTTGTCCGGGCGCGTGCGCCAGCCGGTCGAGGCGGTGGCCGGCCTGGCGCTGCCCGACCCGGCGGCGCCGGACGGGGTGCGGCGAACGGCGCCCCGGTCGCCCGAGCGGCACCCCGACGCCTTTCCCCTGCCGGCATGGGACCTGCTCGACGTCGAGCGCTACCGTGCCGCCTGGCGCGGCGCGCATGGCTATTTCAGCCTCAACCTGGTGACCACCCGCGGCTGCCCGTTCCATTGCAGCTGGTGCGCCAAGCCGATCTGGGGCCAGCGCTACGCCATGCGCTCGCCGGCCAGCGTCGCCGAGGAGATGGCGCTGGTGCGGCGGACGCTGCGGCCCGACCACATCTGGTTCGCCGACGACATCTTCGGCCTGCAACCGAAATGGGTGGCCGAGCTCGGGCGCGAGGTGGAGGCGCGCCAGGCGGCGATGCCGTTCACCATCCAGTCGCGCGCCGACCTGATGACCGAGACGGCGGTGGCGGGACTGGCGCGCGCCGGCTGCAGCGAGGTTTGGCTCGGCGCCGAAAGCGGCAGCCAGCGGATCCTCGACGCCATGGAGAAGGGCACCCGCGTGCCGCAGATCGGTCAGGCCACGCGCCGCCTGCGCGCCGCCGGAATCCGTGCCTGCTACTTCCTGCAGTTCGGCTACCCCGGCGAGACCTATGCCGACATCCTGGCGACGGTGCGCCTGGTGCGCGAGAACCTCCCGGACGACATCGGCATCAGCGTCGCCTACCCGCTGCCGGGAACCCGCTTTTACGAACAGGTGCGCGAGCAGCTGGCCGGGCAGACTCACTGGCGCCACAGCAACGACCTGGCGATGCTCTTCCAGGGGAGCTATGAGACGCCGTTCTACCGCCGCTTGCGCGAGGTGCTGCACCGCGACCTGACGGTGCGGCAGCGCCTGGTCCGCGCCGGTGAGCCGGGAGCCGCGGCCGGCGCGGCGGCCGGCCGCCGCCAGGACCCGAGCGGTCTGCCGGCCGAGCTCGCGCGGCTCGACGCCGATTGGCAGGAGCTGGGGCGCCTCGAGGCGCGGTCGCGCAGCGCGGCGCCGACGGCGCTGGCGCGCCCCGCCGCCGCGGCGCCGGCGCCGGATCTCTCGGAGCCCTGGAACTGAGGCAGCGCATGGCCGACGTCCTCCTCGCACACGGCTACTTCCTGGGGGAAGACGAGAAGGAGCAGCAGATCATGCGGCCCTACCCGACGCTCGGGCTGCTCTACATCGCCGCCTACCTGGATCGCCAGGGCTTCGCCGTCGAGGTCTTCGACGCCACCTTCGCGCGCCGCCAGGACCTGCTCGACCGCCTTCGCGCCGGGCCCGGCGTGCTGGGCCTCTACACCAACCTGATGACCAGGGGCGCGGTGCTGGCGATCGCCGCCGCGGCCAAGGCGGGAGGGTGGACCGTGGTGCTCGGCGGACCGGAAGCCGCCAACTACCCGGCCGAGTACCTGGCGCACGGCGCCGACGTGGTGGTGATCGGCGAGGGGGAGCTGACGCTCGCCGAGCTGCTGCCGGCGCTGCAGGCGCGCGGCCCGCACCGGCTGCAGGGCATCGCCGGGGTGAGCTTCCGCGACGAGACCGGCGCCGTCGTGCAGAACCCGGAGCGGGCGCAGATCGCCGACCTCGACAGCCTGCCGTGGCCCGACCGCGAGCGCATCGATCAGCAGCGCTACGTCGAGGTCTGGCGGCGCCATCACGGCATGGGCAGCGTCAACCTCATCACCGCCCGCGGCTGCCCGTACAAATGCCGCTGGTGCTCGCACGCCGTGTTCGGCTTCAGCCATCGCCGGCGCAGCGTGCGCGACACCGCCGACGAGCTCGAGCACATCCGCGACCGCTGGCGGCCCGATCAGGTGTGGTATTCGGACGACGTCTTCACCATCAGCCATCGCTGGCTGTTCGACTATGCCGCGGAGCTGGACCGCCGCGGCCTGCGCCTGCCGTTCGAGACCATCTCGCGCGCCGACCGGATGATGCGGGAGGAGGTGCTGGCGACCCTGGCGCGCATGGGCTGCTACCGCATCTGGATCGGTTCGGAGAGCGGCAGCCAGCGCGTCCTCGACGCCATGCAGCGCGGCGTCACCGTCGAGCAGGTGCGCTGGGCGACGCAGGCGGCGCGGCGCCACGGCATCCAGGTGGGCATGTTCCTGATGTGGGGCTACGAGGGCGAGGAGGCGGCCGACGTCGAGGCCACCATCGAGCACGTCAAGGAGGCCCATCCCGACGTCTTCCTCACCACGGTCGCCTATCCGATCAAGAACACCGGCTACTTCCACCAGCTGGCGGCGAGCGGCCGGGTGGTGGCGACGCGCCCCTGGGAGGAGGCGACCGACCGTGATTTCGCGGTGCGCGGCCGCCACTCGCGCGCCTACTACCGCCAGGCCGACCGCTGGCTGCGCAGCGCCGTCGCCGCCGAGCGCCTGGCCCGCGGCCCGGAGCCGGCGGGGGCCGGCGGGAGCGCCGAGGCCGGCGCCGACCGCGTCGCAAGCGCCGAATACACGGCCTTGATCGCCGAGGCCGAGCAGGCCCGGGCCGCTTTGCTGGCGCTCGCCGGCGAGGTGGAGGCGTGAGCCCGGGCACCGCGCCGGCAGGCCTGCTCGCCACGGACTCTACGGACGTGGCCGCTGTTGCCGACACGTTCCAGGGCGAGCGGGCCGGGCCGGGATCGCCGTTCGACGCGGCGGCGGCGGATTACGACCGCGGCTTCACCGACACGCCGCTTGGCGCCTGCCTGCGGCGCGCGGTGTGGCGCCGGCTCGACGCCCGCTTCGCACCCGGTGACCGGGTGCTCGAGCTGGGCTGCGGCACCGGCGAGGATGCCCTGCACCTGGCCCACCGGGGCGTGCGAGTAGTGGCGACTGACGCCGCGGCGGCAATGGTGGAAACGGCGCGGCGCAAGCTGGCGGCCGCCGGTGACGGCGGCTCCGTTAACACCGGCGGCAGCGAGGTGCGCCTGCTGGCCATCGAAGACCTGGGCGCCGAGCCCGCTTCGCCGCCGTTCGACGGCGCTTTCGCCAACTTCGGCGGCTTGAACTGCGTCGCCGACCTGGCCGCCGTCGCTCGCGCCCTGGCGGAGCGCCTGCGCCCCGGCGCGCCGGTGCTGCTCTGCGTCATGGGTCCGCTGGCACCCTGGGAGTGGCTGTGGCTGCTGCGCCGCGGGCAACCGCGCGAGATCTTCCGGCGGCTGCGCCGCGGCGGTGTCCGGTGGCGCGGCCTGACCGTGCGGTATCCCGCGATCGGCACGCTGCGGCGGGCCTTTGCGGCCGACTTCCGGCTGCTGCGGGTAAGCGCCGTGGGCGCCCTCCTGCCCACCACCAGCTTCGCTCCCTGGGCGGCAAGACATCCGCGGCTGCTGGCCGCGCTGGACCGGCTGGAGCGCCGCGTCGAGCGGCTGCCACCCCTCCCCTGGCTGACCGACCACTACCTGGCGGAGCTGGTCCGCACCTCGCGCCCGGCCGCTGCCACAGCGCCGGGCGGCGGCTCGTCTACGGCATCCGGCCGATGACCCGGCTCGCCCCGCGCCCGCGGCCCGACCGGGCCGTCACACCCGCCTTCGCCGCCGCACCCACCGCGCCCGCCGCCATGGCGCCGCTGCCTTGCGCCGATCCGATCACCCGGCTGCCGCTGCTGGTGCTCTTCCCCCACAGCCGCTGCAACTGCCGCTGCCTGATGTGCGACATCTGGCGCGACCACGGCCGTCGCGAGCTGTCGCCGGCGGATCTCGCGCGCTGGTTGCCGGAATGGCGCCGCCTGGGCGTCGAGCGGGTGGTGCTCTCGGGCGGCGAGGCCCTGCTCCACTCCGATCTGTGGCGCCTCTGCGAGCCGCTGCGCGCCGCGGGCATCGGCATCACGCTGCTGTCGACCGGCCTGCTGCTGGCGCGCGACGCCGCCCGCCTGGCCGCCGTCTGCGACGACGTGGTGGTGAGCCTGGACGGTCCGCGCGAGGTTCACGACCGCATCCGCAACGTGCCGCGCGCCTTCGACCGTCTGGCCGCTGGGGTCGCCGCGGTGCGCGCCGCTGGCGGCGCCGCGATCAGCGTCAGCGGCCGCTGCACCGTGCAGCGCGCCAACTACCGCGAGCTGCGCGCCACCGTCGCCGCGGCCCACGCCGTCGGGCTCGAGCGGCTGAGCTTCCTCGCCGCCGACGTCACCAGCGAAGCCTTCAACCGCCCCGGGGGCTGGGACGGCCCGCGCGCCGCCGAGATCGCCCTGCAGGCCGAGGACCTCGAGCCGCTCGCCGCCGAGCTGGCGGCGCTGGCCCGCGACTGCGCCGCGGATTTCTCCGCCGGCTTCCTGGCCGAGAGCCCGGCAAAGCTCGAACGGCGCCTGCTGCAGCACTTCGCCGCCCTGCTCGGACGCGCCGACTTCCATCCCAACGCCTGCAACGCGCCCTGGGTCTCGGCGGTGATCGAGGCCGACGGCACGGTGCGGCCCTGCTTCTTCCAGCCGCCGCTGGGCAACCTGCTGAGCGGCGCCGGCGCCGGCGAGGCGCCGGCCGCGCGCCCCGGCGACAGCGGCCTCGCCGCCATCCTCAACTCGCCGGCGGCCGTGGCCTGGCGCCGCGGCCTCGACGTCGAGCGCGACGCCATCTGCCGCCGCTGCGTCTGCTCGCTGTGCTTGCGCCAGGGCGGCCGGGACGGAGCCGCCGCCGGTCTGGGCAGGGCGGGGCGGGAGGCCTGGTCGTGAAACCCGATTCGGCGGGCCGGGCGGCGGCACGCCGCCGGGTCGTGCTCTACAACCCGCGCGCCGTTTTCTACACCATGCCGCTGGCCGTCGTCGCCGTCGGCTCGCACCTCGATCCCGAGCGCTACGAGGTGACGATCGTCGACGGCCGGCTGGAGAGCGATCCGGTCGCGGCGCTGCGCGCCAGCCTCGACGGTGCGCTCTGCCTGGGGGTCACGGTGCTGACCGGGGCGCCGATCGCCGACGCCGTGCGCCTGTCGCGCGCGGCCAAGGCGCTCCGCCCCGAGCTGCCGGTGGTGTGGGGCGGCTGGCATCCCTCGATGTTCGCGCGCGAGTGCCTGGCGGAGCCCAGCGTCGACGTCGCGGTCCAGGGGCAGGGCGAGGCCGCCTTCGCCGAGATCGTCGAGCGGCTGGCGGCGGGCGAGCCGGCGACCGCCCTCGACGGCTGCCTGGGGATCGCCTACCGCGACGCCGCCGGCGAGGTGCGGCAGAACCCGCCGCGGCCGCTGGCCGACGTCAACACCTTCCGCGCCCACGATTACGGGCTGCTGGCGGTCGAGGGCTACTACGAGCTGAAAGGCAAACGCCAGCTCGACTACATCTCCTCGCAGGGCTGCGCCTTCCGCTGCGCCTTCTGCGCCGATCCTTTCGTCTACCAGCGCCGCTGGGTGGGCCTCGAGCCCGAGCGCATCGGCGCCGAGGTCGAGGCGCTCTGGCGCCGCTACCGTTTCGCCGACCTGTCGTTCCAGGACGAGACCTACTTCACCTACGCCGCCCGCGTCGACGCGGTCGCCGACGAGCTGCTGCGGCGCCGGCTGCCGATCACCTGGGCCGCCACCATGCGCGCCGACCAGGGCGACCGCCTGCCCGAGGAGGTGATGGCGAAGTGCAAGCGCTCGGGCCTGCGCCGGGTGCTGGTCGGCGTCGAGTCGGGCTCGCAGGAGATGCTCGACCGCATCCGCAAGGACATCAAACTCGAGCAGGTGCTGCGCAGCGCCGAGAAGTGCCGGCGCCACGGCGTCGACGTCGTCTTCCCGTTCATCGTCGGCTTCCCCGGCGAGAGCGATGAGAGCGTCGGCGCGACGCTCGACCTGGCCAAGCGCCTGCGTGCCCTGTCGCCCGGCTTCACCACGCCGATCTTCTATTTCAAGCCCTATCCGGGCTCGGCGCTGACCGACGCCGCGGTGCGCGACGGCTATGCTCTGCCCGCCAGCCTCGACGAGTGGTCCCGCTTCGATTTCGTCGGCTCGGCGGGTCCCTGGGTCAGCCCGGCCAAACACCGCCGGGTCGAGCGCTTCAAGTTCTACCAGGACGTCGCCTGGGAGCCCGGCGGCGTCTGGCGCCGCCCGGCCCAGCGCCTCGCCCGCTGGCGGCTCGCCAGGGACGCCTACGCCCTCCCCGTCGAACGCCTCCTCGGCCGCTGGCTGCGCCCCGAGCAACCGCTCTCCTAGCTCACGGCACCGCCGCCGGCAACGCCGGCAAGGCCGCCGGCGCCGGCCCGGATCGGCGTAGGATGAAGGCGTGAGGTGGGGCAGCGCCAGAATGCGGAGGGGCTGAATGCACATGCTGCCGGAGGTCATGCGCTACCCCTTCCCGCCCACCGCCGAGCGGCTGGCACTTGCCCTGGCGCTCGGACTGATGGTCGGCCTCGAGCGGGAGCGCCGCAGCAAGGAAGCCGGCCTCCGCACCTTCGCCTTCGTCGCTCTGCTGGGCGGCCTCGCCGGCCTCCTCGGAGAGAGCTACACGCTGGTGATCCTGGCGTTGGTGGGCGTCCTGGTGGCCTTCCTGAACTTCCATGCCCTGCGCTCCCGCCAGGTGTCGGAGCTGACCACCTCGGCTGCCCTGTTCCTGATCACCATCGCCGGCGTCCTCTGCGGCCAGGGACATCGCCTCACCCCATCGGCCCTGGCGGTGGTGACGGCCGCCCTGCTGGCCTGGAAGCGGCCCCTGACCGGCTTCAGCCAGGCGCTGACCGAGACCGAGCTGCGCTCGGCCATCCTGCTGGCGATCCTCACCTTCGTCATCTTCCCCGCCCTGCCCGCGGGGACGGTGGACCCCTGGAAGCTGGTCGATCCGCGCGCCGCGCTGGTGATCGTCATCCTCATCGCCGGCATCGGCTTCGCCAACTACGTGCTGCTCAAGCTGTACGGCACCCGCGGCATCGAGCTGACGGGCTTCCTGGGCGGCCTGGTCAACAGCACCGTCACGGTCAGCGACATGGCGGTCCGGGTGCGCGAAACCGAGGGCGGCCTCGAGGACGCGGCCTTTCGCGGCGTCCTACTGGCCACCGCTGCCATGCTGCTGCGCAACACCGTGCTGCTGGCACTGGTCGCGCCGCCGGCGCTCCTAGCCTCGTGGCTGCCCTTCCTGCTGATGTTCGGGGCGGCGGTGGCGCTGGCCTTCGCGAAGCGGACCCGGCCCGCCGCGGCCGGCTCCGAGGTCCCCGACCTCCGCCTCGAATCGCCGTTCTCGATTCGCTCGGCGCTGCAGCTCGGGCTGTTCTTCGTCGGGCTGCAGGTCGCCGGCACGCTGGCGCAGCGCACCCTGGGCGAAGCCGGCTTCTACTCGGTGAGCATCCTGGGCGGGCTGGTCTCCAGCTCGAGCGCGGTGGCGTCGGCGGCAGCCCTCGCCGCGCAGCGCACGATCAGTCCGTGGGTGGCCGGAACCGGCGCGGTGCTGGCGTCGCTCACCAGCGCCCTGGTCGGCTTGCCGCTCATCGCCCGGCTCTCCCAGAGCCCGAGCCTGAAGCGGCGGGTGGCCTGGGCGCTGAGCGCGGTGACGCTGGTCGGCCTGCTCGGATTCGTCGGCAACTGGTGGCTCGGGGCGAACGGCAGGACGATGCCGCCGGGCGCCGGCCGCGGCGTCTTCCCACGCCTCGCGCCGTCGTCCCAGGCGCCAGCACCGCCGTCAGCACCTGGACAGCGACCCGGCGCCGCCTCGAGGCCGAACACCCCCACCGCGGCCCACGGCAGCGCCCCCGCCCCCGCACCGCCGCCGGCTCCAGCGCCGGCAAGGAAAGCCGCTCACGCCACCGGCTAGGCGGCGCCCGGCGCTCCTCAGAGGCTCTCGCGCTGGGGCTCGCGCGGGTCGAGCAGGCGCTTGGCGAGCGCCAGCTCCCAGGCGCCGCCGTAGCGGCCGGTGCGATAGCGCCAGCTCGCCAGACCGCGCAGCAGGGCCTTGCCCCAGGCCGGGGTCTGATGGTCCTGGACGGTGGGGAAACGGCAGCCCAGGACGGTGGCGAAATCGTGCACGCGGCGCCGCAGCCGCGGGGTGAGCCAGGGCGCGTCGCGGTGGCAAACGTAGTCGAGCCAGCGCGGCTCGGTCCACTCCTCGGGCGTCGCCGGCAGCTCGGGCCCGTCCGGTCCGTAGCGCTCGAGCACCGGCAGGCGCCGGCCGGCCGCGCGGGTGAGCGCGGAGGCCGCCTCGCGTCGCGGCGTGGGGCTGTAGAAGTAGAGCACCACCTCGCTCTCGGGATGGATGGCCTTGATCCGCCGGATGAACCGGAAGGTGCTCTCGATCTCCGCCTCCTGGTCGCCGTCCGGGCCGCCCAGGATGAACGAGAGCTCCGGGATGACACCATGCTCGCGGCAGCGGTGCGCCACCTCGAGCGTGTGCTCGACCCGCGAGCCCTTCTTCATTCGCCGCAGCGCCTCGTCGCTCGCCGACTCGGCGCCGATGTAGGCCATGGCGAGCCGGCTGCGGCGGATCCGCTGCCAGGTGCCGGCGGAGAATCCGGCCAGGGTGTCGGCGCGGGCGTAGCACCACCAGGGCAGCCCCAAACTCTCCAGCGCCTCGAGCAGCGGAATGCTGCCCTCTTCGGTGTCGAAGAAATTGTGATCGTAGAACTGCAGCGCGGTGGCTCCCCAGCGGTCGCGCAGCTCGGCGCCGGCCGCGGCCAGCCGGGCAGCTCCCTGCAGGCGGGTGAAGCCGTTCCACATCGAGACGACGCCGCAGAACTCGCAGTGGTACCGGCAGCCGATCGCCGCCTGATGGACAGCGGTGCGGCTGCCCATGAAGCTCGGCCGCAGGTAGCGCGCGACGTCGCCAACCCGCTCGTAAGGCAGCGGCGGCAGCTCGTCCGGAGGCCGGAAGGCGCGATCCGCGTTGTGGACGACCGTGCCGTCCTCGTCCTTCCAGGTCAGGCCGCGGATCGCGGCCAGGGCGGCGAGGTCGCGGGCGGCACCGTTCGCGCCGCCGTGCGAGCCGCCGCCGGCAAGCACCGCCAGCAGCTCGCCGAAGGTTTCCTCGCCCTGCCCGCGCACCACGTAGTCGACGTAGGGCGCCTGGATCGCCGCGCCGGGATAGAGGGTCGGAAAATAGCCGCCCCAGACGACCGGCACCGCCGGATGGGCGGCGCGAATCGCCGTCGAGATCGCGATCGCCGGCCCGACCTGCGGCCCCGGCATGACGCTGACGCCGGCCACCGCCTCGCCCGCCGCCGCCAGGAAGCCGAAAGCGCTGCCCCCGGCATCGGCCTCGACGTTGCCGTCGAGCAGCTGGTAGCGGTATTCGCCCTCGAGCGCCGCGCCAAGGGCCAGCAGCGAGAGCGGCAGCCGGATCGACCGCCGCGAGCAAATGCGCGGATTGATCAGCAGGACGGCCGGGCGGCGGTGCCGCGGGCCGGTCACGGGCGCCACCGCGCAGCTCCGGCCCGTTCGGCGCCGGCGGCCCGGCTCGGCGCGGCGGCTCGCCGTTCGGCCGGCTCCGCTGCCTCGGCAGCCTCAGCCAGGCGCGCCCGATAGACGGTTACAACCTCGTTGCCAAAGTCGCGGCGGACGGCGACGTCGAGCGCCAGGCCGGCCTCGCGCAGACCGTGGAGCAGCGCCTCGCCCTGGCCGTCGGTCGACAGCGCCGCCAGCACCTCGCCCGCGGGCTGTAGCACCCCGCGCACGCCGGCCGCGAAACGCTCGAGGACATCGGTACTGCGCCAGGCGCGGTCGAGATCGGACGCCGGCTGGCCGCGGAAGAAAGGCGGGTTGAACAGCACGAGGTCGAAGCGCTCGCCGGCCACCGGAGCGAAGAGGTCACCCTGGCGCACCTCGATCGTTCCTTCCAGGCGGTGCATCAGGGCATTCATGCGGGCGCAGCGCACCGCCTGGGGGTTGATGTCCACCGCCACCACCCGGAAGCCGCGCCTGGCGGCGAAGACGGCGCCGACGCCGCTGCCGGTCCCGAGGTCCAGCACACGGATGGCAGCGGCCGGGTCGTGCGCCGCCGGCACCCAGCAAAGCACTGCCCGCGCGAGCTGGGCGCCGGTGCGAAAGACCGCGGGGTTGAAGACCTCTGGGAGCACCACCACCGAGATCCCGCCGATCTCTTCGACCACCACCCTGCCGAGGCGCCGGCGCAGCAGCGGCCGCCACAGGAGGTGACGGGCCGAGGCCGCCAACCTCGTCAGCGCGTTCATGCCGAGCGGGGTCCCGCCGGAGCTCAGATCTGCGGCACGACCTTGAGGTAGGCTCCCGCCGCCTTGAGCGCGTTCCAGAAGGCGTTGGGCTCGCGCTGGTAGGAGCGGGTGAGGAGCTCCTCGCCCTGCGCGCGGTCCCCCTTGAGGATGTAGTAGGTGCCGATCTCCGCCAGCCAGTCCTCGTCGTCGGGCTTCATCTTCAGCACCTTGTCGAAAACCGGCCGCGCCTTGTCCCACTCGCCCGCCTCGTAGTAGACGCGGCCGATGCGGATCCAGTCGCCGGGGTCCGACTTGCCGCCGCCGGTGACGGCGTCGAAGATCGCCTGGCCCTCGGCCTTCTTGCCGGAAAGATAGTAGACGCGGCCCACCGCGATGTTCTCCCAGCTGCCCTTCTCGGCCAGCACCTTCGCGGCGCCGAGCAGGTTCGCCGCCGCTTCCGCCGGCGGCTTGCCGGCGAAGAGACCCGGGCTGAGCGTCACCTTCTTCGCGGCATAGGCGCCCGTCGCCCCGCCCACCACGAACACCACCACCAGCCACCATCCCGAAACCCGCCGAGCCGACGCTTGCACGCTCATCGTTGCCCTCCTGTCATTCCATGCGGAGCCGCGCCGCCCGCGGGAGAGATCACTTCGCCGGGGAACCACCGGCCGCGGGACACGGCGCGCCGCCCGCGATCCAGGCCTTGAAGCCGGCGACGAAGACGTCGTGAGGGACGGCGACCGGGGCGCGGCCCACGCCCGGGTCCCAGCCCCAGAGCACCAGCTTGTCATGGCTCACGTGCTCGAGCAGCGCCGCGAAGTCCCTGCCGCCATTGCGGCGAGGGTCCTTGATCGTCGCGCAGAGCTCCGCCTTCGACAGCCCGATGAACACCATCTTCCGCTCCGGCGGCGGCAGGCGCCAGCCAGGAGCGCCGGGAGGCATGTGGAGTCCATAGCTCGCCGGCGGGTTGCTGGCGGCGTGGCAGGTCGAGCACGGCAGGCCGGGCGCACCCTTGCCGTCGGGGCCGCGCCGCACGTTCTGGACGTGGACGGTGCCGGCGTCGAGCTGCAGCGGCGCGTCGCCAGGGATGTGGCAGTTCTGACAGCGCGGGTGCTGCAACACGGCCTGAATGGTGTCGAAGGCGGCGAGCGCCGCTGCCCGGTCCGGCAGCTCAGCCGCCACCCGGTCAGACCGCTCAGCTGCCGCCAGATCAGGCAGCTCAGCTGCCACCAGATCAGGCCGCTCGGCTGCCGCCAGGACGCCGGCTCCCGTCGCCGCGACGCCGGCGAGCAGCAGCATGGCGGCGAGCAGCAGCACGACGGCCGCCGGCGCCGCCGCGATCCGACTCCTCCCTCGCATGGCGCACATCTCCTCGGAGCGTCCTCAGGCGAGCCGCAGCGGCAGCCGGCGCAGCCGCTTGCCGGTCAGCGCGAAGACGGCGTTCGCCACCGCCGGCGCGATCGGCGGCGTGCCGGGCTCGCCGGCGCCGCCGGACTTCTCGCGGCTGTCGACGATATGGACCTCGACCTGCGGCATCTCGTGCAGACGCAGCACCCGATAGTCGTGGAAGTTGCTCTCGACGACCCGGCCTGCCTTCATCGTCAGCTCGGAGTACAGCGCCGCCGAGAGACCGAAGGCGACGGCGGACTCGATCTGCGCGCGGACGCCGAGCGGGTTGACGCAGATGCCGCAATCGATCGCGGCGGTGACCCGCCGCACGCGGATCTGACCGCCCTCGACGGCGACCTCGGCAACCTGCGCGACGATGCTCCCGAACGACTCGTGGACGGCGAGGCCGCGGCCGGTGCCGGGCGGCGGCGGGCTCTCCCACCCGGCCTTGGCGGCAGCCAGCTCGAGCACCGCGCGGACCCGCGGCGACTTGGCGAGCAGCGCCCGACGGAATTCCAGGGGATCTCGCCGCGCCGCGTGCGCCAGCTCGTCGACGAACGATTCGACCGCGAAGGCGGTGTGGGTATGGCCGACCGACCGCCACCAGAGGACGGGCACCCCGTTGGCGACCGCGTGCAGGTCCACCCGATGATCGGGGATGGCGGTGACGTAAGGGCTGTCGGCAGCCCCTTCGACGCAGGTAGAGTCGACTCCGTCCTTGATCATCGCCGCGAACGGCGAGCCGGCCAAGATCGACTGCGACACGATGCGCTGCCGCCAGGCGCGCGGCGCGAGCCCCGGGGTCCCCGTGGTCGATGCGTCCGCCGGTCCCAGCACGGCATCCAGGCGATGGACCGCCATCGGGCGGTAGTAGCCGCCGCGGATGTCGTCCTCGCGCGTCCACACCAGCTTGACCGGCCGGTCGAGGCCCTTGGCCACGTGGGTGGCCTCCACCACGAAGTCCGACGCGAGGTTCGCCCGCCGGCCGAAGCCGCCGCCGAGGAACGTGGTGTGGATCGCCACCTGCTCCGGCCGCAGGCCGAGGATCGCCGCCACCCGTTGCTGGTCGACGGTCTGGAACTGCGTCCCGGTCCAGACCTCGCAGCCTTCGGCAGTGCGGCGCACCGTGCAGTTGAGCGGCTCCATCGGCGCATGCGCCAGATAGGGCACGGTGTACTCGGCGGTGACGGTGACCGGCGCGGACGCGGCCGGCGCGGTGGTCGGGGCGGGGGCGGTCGCGGCGGGGGCGACGCTCGCCCTGGCGAGCGCGCGCTCGACGTCGCCGGCGGCGGCGGCCTTGATGCCGGGCGACCTGGACCGCTCGCGGTAGGCCTCGCGCAGCTCCGCCGTGTCGATGCCGGCATGCGGACCCAGGTCCCAATCGACCTGCAGCACGTCGCGGCCGCGCTTGGCGGCCCAGAAATGATCGGCGGCGACGGCGACTCCCGACGGCACCGCGAACACCGCCCGCACGCCGGGCAGCGCCAGCGCAGCGGCCGCATCGAAACCGCGCACCGTGCCACCGAAAGTCGGCGGGTGCGCCACGACCGCGGTCAGCATCCCCGGCAGGCGCACGTCGAGCCCATACACGGCGCGGCCGGTGATCTTCTCCGGCGTGTCGAGGCGGCGGGTCGGCTTGCCGATGACCTGCCAGTCGGCCGGCGCCTTGAGGATGACCCGGTCGGGGGAGGCAGCTTCGCCGCCGCCTCGGCCAGCGCCCCATAGCTGGCGCGCCGGGCGCCGCAGAGCACGAAGCCGTTCTCGGTGCGGCAGTCGCCCGGCGCCACTCTCCACTCTGCCGCGGCGGCCGCCACCAGCAGGTTGCGCGTCACGGCGCCGACCTGGCGATAGCGGTCAAACTCGGACCAGGTCGTGGTCGAGCCGCCGGTCATCTGGATCGGGAAGACGGTCGAGTGATAGGCCGTCGCCGCCGGCGCGTGCTCGACGCGGAAGCGGCTCCAATCGGCTCCCAGCTCCTCGTTGATCAACATCGGCAGGGTCGTCCAGATCCCCTGTCCCATCTCGGAATGCGCCAGCAGCACGGTGACGCTGTCGTCGCTGCCGATGTGCAGGAAGGCGTTGGCGGGCGGCAGCGGCGCCCCCTGGGCGGCCCGGGCCGGAGGTCCATCCTGCGCCAGGGCGAAGCGGCGCATCCCGGCCGGCACGATAAAACCAACCACCAGGCCGCCGCCGACCGCCGTCGAGGTCTTGATGAAGGCGCGCCGCGAGAGGCCGGCCTCAGGAGACATGATGCGTCGTCTCCCCGGGGGCGCCGGCCAGCAGCTCGGCGGCGCGGTGCACGGCGGCGCGGATGCGCTGGTAGGTGCCGCAGCGGCAGAGGTTGCCGCTGAGCGCCGCGTCGATGTCGGCGTCGGTGGGCCGCGGCTTCGCCGCCAGCAGGGCCGTCGCCGCCAGGATCTGGCCGGACTGGCAGTAACCGCACTGCACCACGTCGACCTCGGTCCAGGCGCGCTGGACCGGATGGTCGCCGCCGGCGCTGAGGCCCTCGATGGTGGTGATCGACCGTCCGGCGAACGCCGCCGCCGGCCGCACGCAGGAGCGGATGGGGCTGCCGTCCACCAGCACGGTGCAGGCGCCGCATTGCGCCATGCCGCAGCCGTACTTGGTGCCGGTCAGGCCAAGCAGGTCGCGCAGCACCCACAGCAGCGGCATGTCCTCCGGCGCCGCGATCTCGTGGTCCTTGCCGTTGACGGTTAGCTTCATGCTGCACCTCGCGAGCTGAAAGCTGATCTGCGGCGCGCCGGCCGCTTGGCGGCGCCGCCGCCGTAACCCCCCTCGATCCTAGCATGCGCCTACGGCCGGCTCGCCGGGGCTGGCCGCCGGCGTAGGCTCGCCGGTAGACTGCCGGCAGGAAACAATCTCGCGGACGACCCGTATTGGCTGGCGTGCCAGACGGGCTATCCGTCAAGGGGAGGGGCTGATGAAACGTATGAAGGTAGTGCTGCCGTCAACGGTCGCCGCATTGCTCGTGGTGGTCGCTCTGGCATCGGCAGCGCCGGCGCCGCCGGCACCTGACGCGGCGCCGCAGGCGGCAGCCGCCGCCTCGCATTTCGATCCCGACGCGGCCACCACCGTCTATCTCGTCCGGCTCTCGCCGGCGGCGCGGGCCAAGTCCGACGCTTACTTCGAAGGCGGCTACTGGCTCCTCCTGTGGGATTTCCTGATTGGCCTCGCCGTGGCGTGGCTGTACCTGGGTACTGGGCTGTCGGCGAGGGTGCGGGACTTGGCGGAGCTCTTCACGCCTTGGAAATGGCTGCACACGGCCATTTACTCGGTGCTGTACATCCTGCTCACCACCGTCGTGCTGTTGCCATGGAACGCCTACGAGAGTTACTACCGTGAGCACCAGTACGGCATGTCCAACCAGGACATGAGCGCCTGGCTCGGCGACCAGCTGAAGGAGCTGGCGATCGCACTGGTCCTCGGCACCATCGCCCTGGTGGCGATCTATGCCGTCCTGCGCAGAGCGCCGCGCACCTGGTGGCTCTGGGGAGCGCTGGTCCTGATCGGCTTCAGCATGTTTGCCGTGGCCATCGCGCCGATCTACCTGGAACCGGTGTTCAATCATTTCAAACCGCTCGCCGAGAGTCCGCTCAAGCACGACATCCTGTCCATGGCGCGGGCCAACGGCATCCCGGCCACCGATGTGTATGAATTCGACGCCTCGAAACAAACCAAGCGGATGAGCGCACACGTGAGCGGCCTGCTCGGCACCACGCAGATCAGCATGAACGACAACTTGATGACCCGCGGCTCGCGCGAGGAGATCCTGGCGGTGCTGGGCCACGAGATGGGCCACTACGTGATGCATCACGTTTACAAGGGGATGGTTTTCATCGGCATCATCATCGTCGGCGGTTTCGCCTTCGTCCGATGGTCCTTCGCCAGGCTGCAGGCCGGCCGCGGCGCGGGCTGGGGCATCCGCGACGTGACCGACGTGGCCGGCTTGCCGCTGCTGGTCGCCCTGCTCTCCGTGTACACGTTCGTGCTGACGCCGGTGCAGAACACCCTCACCCGCACCATGGAGGCCGAGGCGGACAACTACGGCATCAACACCTCGCGCCAGCCCGACGGCTTCGCCCAGGCGGCCCTGCACCTGTCCGAGTACCGCAAGATGGTGCCCGGCCCCATCGAGGAGTGGGTGTTCTACGACCACCCCAGCGGCTGGCACCGCATCCACCGCGCCATGGTGTGGAAGGCGGAGCACGTCGACGACGCGGACATCGCGGCCTACGACGCCGCCCACCCCGCGAACGCGGCTCCGGCAGCGGACAGGCAGTAGCCGCAGGCAGCCGGCGGGCGAGAGGACCGCCGCCCGCCCGCACCGTCGCCCAGCGATGAGGACGCCAGGAGCAGCTCGGGACGCAGCCGCGCAGTGGACGCTCGGCCTGGTGGCAGGCGGTACGTCGCTGGCCGTCTTCTCGGGCCAGCTGCGCTCCCCGCTCAGCGACTTCTCCCAGCACGTCGCGTTCGCTCGCGCTTTCTGCCACGGCGGCGGCCTGCCGCCCCACTTCCTTTTCGAGGTCCTGGTATGCGGGCTGGCGGCGCCCGTGAACCGCGCCGGAGCGCTCGACCTCGCCGCCATCGCGATCGCCACGGCAGCCGTGGTGGCGAAGGTCGTCCTGACCTTCCGGCGCATCCGCGAAGCGGGCGCCACCGCTGCCGCTTTCTTCGCCGCCCTCGGCCTGCTCTTCGCGATGCCGCTCTTCAACTGGTGGAAATTCCCGGAGGTGTATCTCGGCCAGGTCAGCCCCAACGTCTGGCACAACCCGACCACCATCGCCGTGCTGCCTCTCGCTTTCCTGCTGTTTCGCGCCGCATCGCGGCTGACCCTTGCCGCGTCGCCGCGCGAGAGCGCCGGCGTCGGCGCTATCGCGCTGCTCACCACGCTGACCAAGCCCAACTACCTGCTGGCGCTGCTCCCCTGCTGGCTGGCGCTGGTTGCCGAGCGGTTGCGCCGCGGGCTCCCGGCCGCTGCGGCCGGTTGGCGGCGGCCGGCGCTCGTCGCCGCTCTCATGGTCGGGCCCGCGGCCGTCGCCCTTGCCTGGCAGGCCTCGCGCCTGGGAGCGACCGGGGGCGCCATCGCCATCGATCCGCTCGCGGTCTGGCGCCTTTATTCGCCTCACATCTCGGTCTCGATCCTGTTGAGCCTCGCCTTTCCCCTCGGCGTCCTGGCGTGCTGCTTTCGCACCGCGCGGCGGCCAGGAGCGCTGGCGCTGGCATGGTCGGTCCTGCTCGTCGCCGTGCTGCAGATGGCATGGCTCGCCGAACCGGGCCCGCGGTTGACGCACGGCAATTTCTTCTGGGCCGCCTACACGGCCAACTACCTGCTCTTCGTGGAGAGCGCGGTGGTGCTGATTGCGGCTCCTCGGTCGAGCCGCACGTGGGCCGCGTGGAGCCTGCTTGGCGCGCACACCCTGGCCGGGCTCGTCTACGTGGGCCGCCTGATCGCCGGCATCCCGTAGCTGCTCGACGCCATGGTCAGGGCGCCGCCGCGTTGGGGCCGGGTGGGGCCGAGCGGCTCGCCATGATAGAGATAACGGGTCATGAAATTCTGGCTCCGGCGGCGAGAGGCCGGCCGCGCGGCCGCGCGGGAGACGACCGCGGCGGCAGCGCCGGGCCGGCGCTGGTCGCCTCCTTGGTATGGCTTGCTGCTCGCGTCGCTGCCCCTGGTGCAGGCGGCGCTCGACCGCCGGTGGCTGTTCGACGGTTTCGGCCGCGACCCCTGGATCTACTACGGTTACTTTCGCTTTGCGCGCGTCTACCTGAAAGAGGCCTGGAACGAGTACTACTCGTCGCGCCTGTCGGTGATCTTGCCCGGCTACGCCGTGCGCGAGCTCCTGCCGGCGGTGCCCGCGAACCTGGTCCTGCATCTCGGCCTGTACGCCTGTGCCATCGCCGCCTTCCATGGCTCCACCAGGATCTATTCCGGGAGGCGCGGCGCGCTGCTCGCCAGCCTGGTGCTCGGCTGCCAGCCCTTCTTCCTGCAGGCCATCGGCAGCAACTACGTGCCCGGGTTCGGCCTCACCTATTACCTGCTGGCCCTGGCCGCCGTCGCCGCAGCTGCCGGTCGTCCCGCCGGCCGCACCGCGGGCATCCTGCTGGCGATGGCCGGCGCGGCGGCGGTGGCGGTCGTCGCCGCCAACCTGTTCTACGCTCTCTACCTGCCGCTGCTGGCCGCGCATTACCTGGTCCTCAACCATCAGGGCGGGCGGCAGCGGCTGCTGCCCGCGGCGCTGTGGGCGGCCGGTGGCGGCGCGGCGGCCTTCGCCGCTCTCGACGCCGCGGGCTGGCTCTGGGGACATGGCTCGAAGCTGTTCCTGAAGCCGACCATCACCTGGCTCTGGTCCTTCTCCCAGCAGCCGAGCATCTTCAAGCACCCGCTCGCCGACTGGGCGCCGCGGGCCGGCTGGCTGGTGTTCCCGACGATCGTGCTAGCCGGCAGTCTCGCGGTGCTGGCGCGGCGTCCCTGGGTACGGCCGTCGCTCACACCGAGCGATGCGCCCGGCGGCGGCGCGGCCGGCGCCGTCAGCGGCGCCACCGGCGAGCCCAGCCGGCGGTTGCCCGGCGACGGCGACGGCGGCGGCGGCGGCGCGGGGGTGCGGGTCTTCGCGCAGCTCCAATACCTGGCGCTCTTCGCGGTGCTGGCGGCTTTCGAGCTGGAACCGCACGGGGTCACGCTCGAGTACTTCTACTACGCCGTCCTGCTGCTGCCGCCGGCTTGCCTGGCGCTCGCCTGCCAGCTGGCGCCGATCGTGGACCGGCTGACGCCGCGGGTCTTCGGCGGTCTGGCCGTGGGCACGGCCGCGGTGCTGGCGCCGGTCGGCGTCGCGCTGCCGCAGCCCTGGGCTACGGGCACGATCCCGAGCATCGCGCTGCCCCTGGCGGCCGGGGCGGTCGCCGTGGCGGTGGTTGCGGCCGGCCGGCGCGGCCTGCGCCCGGCGTCGCTGGTCGTGGCGTCGCTGCTCACCTCGCTGCTGCTGACCAACAACCTCTCGCAGAGCGCCAGCCACGGCGGCTACGACGATTCATCTCGCTTCTTCCGGCAGGTCGACGACACGCTGAGCCGGCTGCAGGCCGCGGACCCCAGCCTGCGCCTGCGTCTCTGGTACTCCATGGACGAGGAGGACGGCTACTTCTACGACTCGCTGGCCTGCGCCTGGCGGCTGTGCGCGCGCCTGGTGACCTTCAGGTTCCCCGACGTGGCGGCCGGCAGGATGTGCGGCGGCCAGAGGCTGTTGCCGGGCACCAAGGTCGCGGTGCTGTCGCAGCGGCCGCCGCCGGCCGCCGCAGCGGCCGCCGAGCGCTCCCTGGCATCGATCGGGCTGCGCGCCCGCTGGCTGGGCGCGAGCTCGATCCCCGGCCCGGTGAAGCCGATCTCGCTGGTGATCTTCGAGGCCGCCGCTCTCACCAGCGCACCGGGCAGCGACGATCCCGCTAGGGCCGGAAGGCCTGCACCGCCGCGATGACGCGCGACTGATCGGCGGCGGAGAGGTCGTAGAAGAGAGGGAGACGCACCAGGCGGTCGGCGACGTCGGCCGCGACCGGGCAGTCGCGCCAGCGCGCGGCGGCCTGGCGGCCATAGGCGGAGAGGTGCAGCGGCACGTAGTGGAAGGCGGCGAGGATGCCGCGGCCGCGAAGATGGGCGATCAGCGCCTGGCGCGCGGCAAGCGAGGGCAGCAACAGGTAGAAGAGGTGGAAGGGTTGCTCGCAGCCGGGCGGCACCAACGGCAGGCGCGCGCCGTTGGCCGCCGCCCAGGAGGCCAGCTCCATTTCATAGCGCTTCCAGAGCCGGCGGCGCGCCGCCTGGATGCGGTCGCGAGCCTCGAGCTGAGCCAGCAGGAACGCGGCCAGGATTTCGGAAGGTGGGTAGCTCGACCCCAGGTCCACCCAGCTGTACTTGTCCACCATGCCGCGGAAGAACTGGCTGCGGTTGGTCCCCTTCTGGCGCACGGTCTCGGCGCGCTCGACGTAGCGGGCGTCGTTGACGATCAGCGCTCCACCTTCGCCGCAGGTGACGTTCTTGGTCTCGTGGAAGGAGAGCGTGGCGAGGCAGCCGAAGGTGCCGAGCTTGGCGCCGCCGCGCTTGCCGAACAAACCGTGGGCGTTGTCCTCCACCACGGCGACACCGTGGCGGCCGGCGAGCGCCAGGATCGCCGGCATCTCGCAACCGACACCGGCGTAGTGCACCGCCACGATCGCCCGCGTGCGGGGACCGATCAGCTCGGGCAGCAGCGACTCGTCCAGGTTCAGGGTGTCGGGGCGGACGTCGGCGAACACCGGCCGGGCACCCCGCAGCGCGAAGGCGTTGGCGGTCGAGACGAAGGTGAAGGAGGGGACGATCACCTCGTCGCCGGGCGCCAGGTCGAGCAGCAGGGAGCACATCTCGAGCGCATGGGTGCAGGAGGTGGTCAGCAGCACCCGCGGCGCGCCGAGCTCCAGCTCGAGCAGCTCGTGGCAGCGCCGCGAGAAGTCGCCGTCGCCCGAGATCCTGCCGGCGGCGATCGCCTCGCTCATATAGCGCAGCTCGTCGCCGACCAGCGAGGGCCGGTTGAAGGGGATGTCGATCCCCGGCGGGAGCCCGCCCACCCCACCGGCCGGCGGCGCGCTCACCGCTCGCCACCCTCCGGGACGGAGCCGCGGGCGGGGTCGGGCGGATGCCAGCGGTGGTACCAGAGCTCGACCGACCGGGTCAGCATGCCGAACCGCTGATAGATCCGCTGGGCGCGAACGTTGCGCCCCTGGGTCACCACGCTCACCGGATCGGCGCCGCGGCCGGCGAACCAGTCGAGCGTGGCAGCGATCAGCTGGCCGCCGACCCCTCGACCCTGTGCATCCGCCGCCACCGCGAAGAGGCCGATCCGGCCTTCCCCGTCCGCCCCGATCGTCCCGGTGACGTAGCCGGCCGGACGGACGGACGGATCCGTGGTCTCAGCCACCAGTACGATGCCGGCCGGATCGGCGCAGCTCTTCTCGATCCAGGCGCCATAGAGCGCGTCGCAGCGGCTGCGGTCGAAATGCCGGTCGTGGTAGAAGCGGGAGTCGTGATGGCTGACGGCGGCGATCCGGCGCAGTGCCGGTAGGTCCTCGGCGGAGGCCGGCCGCACCCGCGGCGGCGCTCCCGGAGCGGCTGCCGGCTCGGCACCATGCCTCGAACCGCCGCCGCGGCGAGCCAGCGTCACCCGCAGGTCCACCAGTTGGAAGCCGCCGGCTTCGGCGAGCGGCGTGGTCTCTGGATCGCCAGAGTCGGCCAGGAGATAGAGGCACTCGACAGCTTCGTCAGCCGCCCAGCGATCGATGGCAACCAGGGTCTCGGGAGTCAGCCGCCCGCCGCGCACTCGCCCGATGCGCCGCGCGAAGAAAGCGCTGTCCCAGGCGAGCAGCTCGGCTGGGGCGGCCGCCGCGGCCGTGGCGCCCGCCGGCGGCACTTGGGGTGTGCCCTCCGCCGGCTCCGTCCGCGGTTCCGCCGGGCGCGGCGGCGCCGGCGACCTCAGGCGTCTTCTCCCGGCGTGCAGCGGCGCACGCTGTAGATGGGGCGCGACATCAGCCGGACGTGCATGCGCGCCAGGTATTCGCCGAGAATCCCCAGGGTGAACAGCTGGGCGCCGGAGAAGATCGCGATCACCGAGGCGAGGAACGGAAATCCCGGAACGCTGCCGCCCTGAATCAGATAGCGGCCGACGACCCAGGCAAGGACCAGTAAGCCGAAGAGCGTCGACACGAAGCCGATGACGCTCGCCAGCCGGAGGGGGCCGACGCTGAAGCCGGTGACCATGTTGAGGGCATGGCGCACCAGCGCCCGCAGGCTGTAGCTGGATCGTCCCTCGCGCCGCGGCTGGTGACGCACCCTGATCGCCGCGAAGCGGTTGGTCGCCCAGCTCAGCAGCACGTCGATCGACACGTAGGGATTACCGTACTGGGCAAAGGCCTCGCGCAGCTCGGTGCGGAAGGCGCGGAAGGCGCTGACGCTGCCGGCGATCTCGGCCCCCATCGCTCGTTGCAGCACCATCTTGGTGATGCGTGAAGCGAGGTCGCGCAGCAGGCCGTGCTGCTCGGCGAGCGGCGTGCCATAGACGACGTCGATCTCGTCGCGGAGGGCGTCCAGCAGTATCGGGATCTCCTCGGGCAGGTGCTGCAGATCGTCGTCGAGAGTCACCACGACGGTGCCTGCCGCCGCCCGGATGCCGCACAGCAGCGCGTTGTGCTGGCCGTAGTTGCGCCGCAGGTCGATGCCGCGCACCCGCGGCGGCCGCTCGTCGGCCGCCAGCTCGGTGATCGCCTGCCAGCTCGCGTCGCGGCTGCCGTCGTTGACCAGCAGGATCTCCGTTGCCGGCGTCAGGCCGGCGAGCACCGCCCGCAGCCGGGAGACCAGCTCCGGCAGCGCCGCCGCACCGTTGTAGACCGGTACCACCACCGACACGGCGAGAGGTAATTCGCTCGGCGAGCGCCCGTGTACCTCGGCTGGGAGGTCGCTCATGGCCGGCGGATCTTATCCCGCTTTGCCATGACGAACTCGGCCTCCGTGGGGCCTAAGTTATTGGTTCGATTGGCGGAAGCGCATGGGAATCGAACCCACCCCCCGGGCCGCAACCGGCACGGGACAACGGTTTTGAAGACCGCAAGAGGCACCAGCCCCCTAGCGCTTCCGGGCACTATTGTAGACGAGGGGCGGCGTGCGCTCGATCAGGGGCTGCCAGGATCCGGATCGAGGTCGAGACGCCGCCGGGGCGCTGCCGCTGGCGGCCCGTGCTTTTCAGCGCTGCGCTGGCGGCGGCGCGGACGGCGCCGCCGCATCGGGTGCCGGCGGAGAGGCTGGCCTTGCGGGTGCCGCGCCGCCGGTGGGCGCTGCCTGCGCCATCCCGCTCGCGGGCGCTGCCGGCGCTGTTCCGCTGCCTGGCGCTGCGGGTGGCGCTCCGCTCCTTGGCTTGGCATGGGCCGCCGGCGTCGCGGGCGCGCCTGGCGCGGCGTGACCTGGGGCCGGCCGCGGGTGCAGGTCCGGGCTGGGATGGGCGCGGCGGGACTCGACGAGGCGGCGGGCCTTCTCGCGCAGGGCTTCGGTCTGCTGCCGCACCTCGCGGCGCATCGCTTCGATCTCGGCGCGCTCGCTGGCAAGCTGGCGGGCGAGCTCCAGCCGTTCGTGCTCGAGATGGCGGAGGGCCTCGAGCTGGGCCTGGTCCGGGTGCAGCTGCGAGGCGAGCCGGTGGGCGTCGGCCTCGAGCTTCTCGCGATCGGCGGGCGAGAGCGGGTGGGCGCCGGCGGCCGCGCTCTCCTCGAAGGCGCGCCGCAGGTCGCCGCGGAGCCGGTCAATCTCCGCCTGGCTCAGGCCCAGCTGCGGCACCTGTTCGAGCTCATGCCGGACGTCGGCCCGGACACGGTCGAGCTCGGCCTGATCGAGGCCATGAGCCGGCAGCTGCTCGAGCGCGCCATGGACCTCCTTCTGAATGCGCTCGATCTCCGCGGGAGAGATCTGCGGCTGCACCGCGGCCAGCTGACGTAGCGCGGCTTCGACCTGCGCCAGCTCCGCCGCCGATGGGCGCAGCCGCCCGGCCAGGTCAGCCAGGCCGGCATCCAGCTCGGCGAGCTCGGCGGCCGGCAGCTCCGGCCCGCCGGAGGTGCCGGGCTTGGCGGTGGCGCCGTCCGGCAGGCGGGGCCTGGCGGCGCGGGCAGCGGCCACCTGGTGATCGAGGTCTTTCAGCGCTTGCGCCAGCCGGCCGTCGATTTCACGCGAGATGCGGTCCGCAGCCGCGCTCAGGGCCTCGAGCTGCTCCTTGGAGAGCACGCTGAGCTTGTCGAGCTGCCCGAGTTGGGCAACCGCCGCGGCGAGGCGGGCGCGCTCCGCCGACGGGTCGCGAGGCACCGGTGAGGGTGCGGCTGGCTCGGGGGCCGGAGCGGTGGCGGCCGGCGCGGCAGGAGCGGCGCTCATGGCCGCCACGGCCGGCGCGGCGGGAGCGGCGCTCACAGCAGCGACGACTGGCTTGACAGCGACCGCGCCCTCCGCCTCCGGCCGCGAGGCCGGCGGCGTCGGCTCCGGCGCGGGCGCGATGGCGGGATCTGGCTGCGTCGCGTCGGGCGCCTTCGAGGAGGTGGCGGAGATGCCGGGCGCCGCGACGACCACCGCCAGCAACCCGCTCGCCAGCAGGACGGCCAGGTGGCGTCCGGCGGGCCCCCGCTCTTGGCGCGGTCCGCCCTCGAGCAACCGGCGAATGCGGTGGGCGAGCTGCGATGGGCGATCGGCCATGCCCGGGGCGAGCTGGCTGGCCGCCGACCGGCGTGAAACGAGACCTGCCGCACCCGCGCCGCCACCCAGCGCGGCCAGCGACCAACCTGCGACCTCGGCGAGGCAGCCGGCGAGCGACAGCGGGCTGCCGGTGCGCGCCACCGCCCATTCGTCACACAGCAGCTCCGACAGGTCACGCAGCCGCCGCCGCGCCAGCCAGTTGAGCGGCTGGAAGAAGAAAGCCGCCACCAGCAGCCCGGTGAGCGGCAGCCATAGCGTGTCTCGGCGCGCCAAATGCGCAAGCTCGTGGGCGAGCAAGGCGTCCTGCCGCTCGTCGCTGAGCTCGAATAGAGCGCGCGGCGGCACGCATACCTCGGCGCCGCGGTCCGACAGCGCCACCGGCACTCGCAGCCGCCAGGTGCAGGTCAGGCGCACCCGCCGCGAGATGCCCGACTCCCGCGCCAGCGCGGCGAGGCGCCCCACCACGGCGCCGCCCACCACCCGCAGCCGGCAACGCAGCTGGCGCCGCAGCAAGCGGTAGGACCGGAGGTAACCGAGGGTCAGCACCAGCGCGCCGAGCAGCCACGCCGGCACCAGCAGTCTCGCCAGTGCACCCAGCAACCGTGCCGGCGCCGGCGAGCTGACCAGCGTTCCGGCGCGCCTCGTCAGTCTCGCGCCCGCCATCAGGCCGCCGCCACCAGGCGCGGCCACGACTGAGATAGCCGCGGCAGAGGTGAGAAGCGTCGATCGCGGCCCGGTCGCCGGCGCCAAATCGGCAATCCCAGGCATCTCCACCGCCCCGGACGATCTGGGCATCCTGACATTCCCGGCCACCTCGGCCGGACCGGTCGTGAGCGCAAGCGCCCATCGCCCGGCGAGCGGCGCATGGCCGAAGCCACCGAGGGCGAGCTGGGCCGTGGCGGTGACCAGCGCGCCAACCAGGGCGAACCGCCAGATCGTCTCTTGCAGCCGCAGGCGGCGCCCGCCCAACCAGCGCGAAACGGCCCAGGCTGCGCCCAGCAGGAGGGTGCTGTGCACCATATAGGTGAGCAACCAGGCCACAACCTGGTCCGCGGTCATCAAGATCGTGAGGAACTGGCGCATCAGATTTCCTCCTCGCGTCGCGCCGGCGTCCCTGCGGCTTGACCGGCGCGGCGAGCGTGGGCGTCACGGATCGCCTGGCCGCCGGCGACGCGCCCGCTCTCGCGTGCGGCGATCAGCGTGCGCAGCTCGGCCAGCTCACCGGCCTCGATCGAGTGCTCCGACAGCAGATGGTTGACCAGGGCCGCCACGTCGCCATGGAACAGCTGCGAGGTCAGCTCCCCCACCATCGACCGCCGCACCTGCTGCTCGTTGACCAGCGGTAGGTAGATGAACCGGCGCCCCTCGACGCGATGGGAGACGACACCTTTGTGCTCCAACTTGGCGAGCATCGTCGCCACCGTCGTCGGCGCCAAACCGCGCTCGGCCTCCAACTCCTCGTGGACGTCGGTGACCGCCGCCTCGCCGCGCCGCCACAGCACCCGCATGATGGCGAGCTGCAGCTTGCCAAGCCGCACGCCGCCACCGTCCAGCTCGTTCTCCGGCTCAGCTTCGATGGGCGCGTTCGGCATCGGCATCACCTCCACTACCGAGATAGTACTACCGCGGTAGTTGGCCGTCAAGAGCCTCGGACGATCGCGGGCAGATCGCCCGCCGGGCGGGCATCAGCTAAGCAGTCTTGGACGGCAGCCGGGCTTCGACCTGCCGCCAGAGATCGACGACGTCGAGATGGATCTCGGGGAGGACCTGGGATCGATACATCCCGTCCGCGGGCAACGCGACCACGAAGCGGCCACCCTCGTTGATCAGGAACTCGATCTGGCGCAGCTTGGCGTCGGCGATCCAGTACTCGCGGATGCCCGACTCCACATAGAGCTTCAGCTTCTCGCCGCGATCGCGCCGCGCCGTCGCGGGTGAAAGGATCTCGACCAGGAGGTCGGGAGGGCCGATCATGCGGTGCGGCCGCGCGACTCCCTGCCGTTCGGCCGAAAGATAGATCACATCCGGCTGCACGATCGAATGATCGGCCAGCTCCACGTCGAGCGGCGCGGCGTAGGCAAAGCCGCCGGACGCCTGAGCGATGTCGTCGAAATGGCGCCAAAGCAACGTCACCATCACCTGGTGCACGAGCGTGGGACTGGACATCACGTACAGCCTCCCGAACAGCAGCTCGCAACGCGGCTGGTCCGGCAGGGCGTCGTAGTCCTGTCGCCGGTAAGGTCCCAGTCCAGCCGGAGGTGCCAGAGGGGCTTCCGTGAGCAATTCGACCGTCATCACCTCAGTATAGCTCCCCCTCTAAGAACGCTTGACGCGAAATCGAGCTCGAATCAGGCATGCCTCGGCTCAGGCGCGAAGGATCGGCAGCCGCAGAGGCCTCGCCCCGTTCAGCCTACAAAGATCGCCCGCCAGGGGCACCAACTAAGCAGGCGTGGACGGCAGCCGGGTTTCAACCCGGCGCCAGAGATCGATGACGTCGAGATGGATCTCGGGGAGGACCTGGGATCGGTACGTCCCGTCAACCGGCAGCGCGACCACGAAGCGGCCGCCCTCGTTGATCAGGAACTCGATCTGGCGCAGCTTGGCGTCGGCGATCCAGTACTCGCGGATGCCCGACTCCGCATAGAGCATCAGCTTCTCGCCGCGATCGCGCCGCGCCGTCGCGGGCGACAGGATCTCGACCAGGAGATCGGGAGCGCCGATCATGCGGTGCGGCCGCGCGACCCCGAGACGTTCGGCCGAAAGATAGATGACGTCCGGCTGCACGATCGAATGATCGGCCAGCTCCACGTCGAGAGGTGCGGCGTAGGCGAGGCCGCCGGACGCCTGGGCGATGTCGTCGAAATGGCGCGCCAGCACAATGATCATCGCCTGGTGCACGAGCGTGGGACTGGACATCACGTACAGCCTCCCGAACAGCAGCTCGCAACGCGGCTGGTCCGGCAGGGCGTTGTAGTCCTGTCGCCGGTAAGGCCCCAGTCCAGCCGGAGGCGCCAGCGGGGCTTCCGTGAGCAATTCGACCGTCATCACCTCAGTATAGCTCCCCCTCCAAGAACGCTTGACGCGAAATCGAGCGCGAATCAGGCATTCCTCGGCTCAGGCGCGAAGGATCGGCAGCCGCCGGCCGGTCCAGTCGGGGAAGAGGGCGGCGTCGTCCTTGATGCCGAGGTGCCTGCCGGCCAGCTCGCAGAAAACCGCGCGGAAGTCGGTGGTCACCGGCAGGTCGCGTCCTTCGTAGAGCGCGTCCGGATGCAGGGTCGGGAGCTGGCCGTGCACCTTGCCGCCGTCGACGTGGTTGCCGAGCACGAACAGGCACGAGCCGTGACCGTGGTCGGTGCCACCCGAGCCGTTCTCGCGCGCGGTGCGGCCGAACTCGGTCATGGTGGTCAGCAGCACGTCGTCCTGGCGGGACCCGAGATCGGTCCAGAAAGCGCTGATCGATTGCCCCAGGTCCTGGGCGCGCCGGAAGAACGTGCCGTTGACCGTGCCCTGCTGCACGTGGGTGTCCCAACCCCCCGACTCGGCGAACGCCACTTCGAGACCGACGTCGGACTTGATCAGCAAGGCGATCTGCCGCATCGCGTCGCCCAACGGGCTCTTCGGATAAACGGCACCGTTGCCCGGCTGATAGTGCGCGACGTCGGTCGCCGACAGCATGTCGATGGCCTGGAAGGTCTCGGTGCCGGTGTTGCGCAGCAGGCTCTGCGAGGTCCGCTCGTAGAGCGCCTCGAAACCCTGTCCGGCAGCCGCCGCCACCTGATCGGCGCCCGGCAGCCTGACCCGAAAGTCGGCGAGGTTGGTCACCGCCACCGCCGGCTCCTCGCCGTAGAGCGAGCGCGGCATCGACGGCGTCATCGCCACCGCCCGGAACGGCGTGCGGTCGTGGCCCAGCAGGCCCACCGCCCGGTTGAGCCAGCCCGAAGGCGTGCCCTTGCGTCCCGGGGTCCCGGTCTCCATGTAGTCCTGGGCGTCGAAGTGGGAGCGCGTCGGGTCGGGCGAACCGACGGCGTGCACGATGGCCAGCCGCCGCTCCTGCCAGAAGGGAAGCAGCGCGGCGAAGCCGGGATGCAGGCCGCAACCGGCGCCGAGATCCGCCAGCGCATCGCCACCCGCCGCCCGGGCGGCGCTCATCGCCAGCCGCGGCCGCAGCTGCCTGAGCGTCGCCTCGTCGAGCGGCGTCACCGCCATCATGCCGTCCATGGCGCCGCGCTGGAAGATGGTCACCAGCACCTTGCGCCGCCGCAGCGGCGCCGGCGCCGCCGCGGCCAGCGCCGCACGCTCGAGGAACGAGGGACCGGCGCCGATGGTCACCAGGGCCAGGCCGCCGGACTTGAGAAAGACTCTACGGGTCAACATGGAATGCGCTCCTGTCTACAGCTCGATTCAGCCTTCCACCTGAGAACGAAGGGCCGCAGGCGCAGAGGCCGATCGAGGGCGTTCATCGCCGCTGGAACTCGGGCGATCCGAGAACCATCCCCACCACCTGCTCGAGCGGCGTCGGCGGATGCCGCGGCACCCCCGCGATCGCCGCGAGCGCCGCGAGCGCCGCCGGGCCGTCCCCTTGCCGCTCGCCGCGCGCCTGCCGCCCGCCCCCGGCGCCTGCACCTTCCAGGCCGCTGCCGGCGGCCATCTCGTCGCCGTTGTCGCGCGCCGGCACCGCCGGCAGGGCTTCCTTGGGCGCGGCCTCGTCGATGCGATGCGCCACCGCGGGGTCGCTCACCAGCGGACCCAGCAGCCGCAAGGTAGCCGCCAGGTCGCGCCCCGGCAGCAGCAGCGCGGCATAGGTCCGCAGCGCTGCCTCCCGCGACTCCGGCTCAGGACCGTCGTGCAGCGACGGCAGGTCCATGTCGACGCCGCCGATCCGCTGCGACGCGAACTGCAGGCCGAAGTTCATCCGGTTGAGCAGCGCGCCGGTGTTGACCCAGGCGTCGGCGCGGTCCGGATAGCCGGTGGGCGCCTGGTAAGCGTAGAGCGGCTCGCCCATGCGCCTGATCCAGCCCAGCAGCTGCTGCGGATCCTCGACGTGCGCTCCCGAGGCGCGCACCGCCGAGACCGCCAGCTCGAATGGCGACTTCACCTTGGCCCCGACCGCCTCGGGGCTCCAGAACTCCGGCGACTGCGCCAGGGTGCGCAGCAGCGCGCGGACGTCGCCACCGGTGCGATCGTAGGTGGCGACCAGGCGGTCGATCAGCTGCCGGGGAGGACGGTCGGACACGAAGCGCACCGCGAGCTGCGTGGCCAGGTGGCGGGCGGTGGAGGGGTGGCCGGCCAGCAGGTCGAGCACCTCCTCGCCATCCTCGATGCCGCGCCCCGGCGGCAGGGTGCGGCCCAGAACCTTCTTGACCGCCGAGTCGTGCATGTCGGCCCGGAACAGGAAGTCGCCGTCGACATGGAATCCCAGGCCGCCGAAGCGCCGCACCTTGTCGAGGCGCTTCTCGACGCCCTCCCGCGCCGGGCCCGAGGGCAGCACGGTCCAACCGGTGAAGGCGCGGGCGACCTCGATCACGTCTTTCTGGGTGTAGCCGCCGTCGACCCCCAGGGTGTGCAGCTCCATCAGCTCGCGGGCATAGTTCTCGTTGAGCCCGCGGCCCTTCGGGACGTTGGGCTGGCGGGCCAGGCCACGCGGCCGGCGCGCCGCCTGCATCTCCTGCATTTCGTCACCGAACAGGGTCGGCTCGTCGGGCGCCGCGGTCGACTCCGCGTTGTCCAGGTAGTACAGCATCGCCGGGTGGTGCGAGGTGGCCTCGAGCAGGCCGCGCACGGTGCCCAGCGCCTTGGGTCGGATGGCGTCGCGCTCGTAGGAAAGCAGGTAGGGGCGCGCCCTGCCATTGGTCTGCGAGACGTTGAAGTGGTTGAACCAGAAATCGGTCATCACCTCCCGCAGCTGGTTCTGCGACTCCGCCGCGCGCAGCAGCTTCTGCGCCAGCAGCTGCCCGTCCAGCTCCCGCTCGGGGCGGTAGCCCTGGTTCCGCGCGAACGCCAGCAGCCTCGCCCGCAGCTCCGGCCGGTCAATCTCCGCGCCGCCGGCGCCGGCCGCCGCATCGGCGCCCACCGCGCCCGCGCCCGCCGTGCCGGTCTCACCTACCGCCGCCGCGGAATCGCCGCCGGCGCCGCCGCCGTTGCGGCCCCGGCCGTTGGCGTTGCCGGCGAAGTTGCCCGCGGCATAGAGCCGCTTCAGCCGCTGGTCGGACTGCGCGGCGGCCAGCTCGTCCTTGCGGATCACCCCCTCCTTGACCGCCTCCGCCAGGATCTGCCCCGGGTTCTTGTAGATCCGGACCATGTCGGCCTGGGACATGGCCAGGGCGGGCAGGGCAGCCAGCCGCGCTTCGAGGTTGGGGTCGGGGAGAGCGGCGCCCAGCTGCTGCTCGAACCAGCGGTCCAGGCCGGCGGCGACGACGTGGTCGACCTCTCCGGGACGCGGCCCGAAGGCGAAGCGGTTGAGCAGGTGAGCAGCCGCCTGGCGCTCGCCGAGGCCCGCTTCCCGCCAAGGCAGCCTGGGCGCCGGCCGGCGTTCCCCGGCCGACACCTCCTGGCGCCCCTGGCGCCCCCAGGCCAGACCGCCGGCCAGCGCCAGGGAGGTCAGCACGGTCGTCGTCCAGGTCGTCACGCTTGCCGCTCTCATGCATCCTCCTCGGCGCGAGCCCCTCGCAAAGGGGTCCCGCGCGTGGTGCTGAAACCCCCGGCGACGGCCAAACCTGCGGTGCCGGAACGGCGGCGGGCCGGTCGATTCTGCGCTTCCGCCCGCGCCTTGCCAAGCCTCCGCCAGGCGCGTAAGCTGGCCCCGTATGCTGCGTTCCCGCGCCGTCTCGCCCGTCTTCGCCCCGTTGCTCGCCCTGTCGCTCGCCGCCGCGCTCGCTCTGCTCGCCGCCCGGGCCGAGGCCGACGTCCTGCTCACGGTCAAAGGCCATACCGAAGGCTTCAAGGTCGGCGACCGTACCCAGGAGCCGCGCGACGCCGACGTCAAGATTTGGCTCAGCGCCGAGAAGATGCGGCGCGACGAAGGCCCGCTGTCCGCCATCGTCCGCCTGGACCGCCAGAAGCTCTACCTCGTCAACCACGCCGACAAGACCTACAGCGTGGTGGACCTGCCGGTCGACTGGGCGAAGCTCGTACCGAGCGGCGACCGGGAGAAATTCCAGCAGTTCCTCGCCGACAGCCAGCTCAAGTCGACGATCACGCCTTCGACCGAGACCAAGAAGATCCGCGACTGGAACACGCACCGGGTCGACGTCGACCTCGCCAACGCCCACGGGCTCAAGGTCTCGACGCGGATGTGGTTGACCAAAGACCTGCCGTTCGCCGCCGCCTACAACAAGATGTCGGGGGTCCTCGCCTCGCTGCAGGCGAGCTCCGGGGAGTGGGCGCGCAAGCTCGGCCAGCTCGACGGCTTCCCGGTCTATCAGGAGACCACGGTCAGCGTCGGCGGCACCAGCTTCCTGTCCCACGAAGAGGTGGCCGCGGTCGAGACCAAGCCGGTGCCGGACGTGACCTACGATCCGCCGGCGGGCTTCAACGCCGTTCCCTACGACCCGTTCCGTCCCCCCGGATAGAGACCCGGGGCGCCTTCAGGGCTCCCGGCTCTGGGAGATCTGCCGGCGCAGCAGCTCGTTCTCGAACGCCATGCCCACCTGGGCGGTGGCCAGCTCCAGGATGTCGATGTCCTCGATCGGCTGGTCGCGCTCGCCGTTGTCGGTGTAGATCACCGAGATCACGCGCTGGGCGCCGAGCACCGGAAAGACCACCACCTGGCCGGTCCGCGAGCGCCCTACCAGCGAGCGGAACGGCTCCGGCAGCCCCGCCTCCTCGAAGGTCACCGACTGCACCTCGCCCTGGGCCAGGCTGCGGGCCAAGACACCCTCCGTCTGGCTCGACAGCCTGATGCCGCGGGTCAGCTCGGCGAGCGGCCGCCCGCTCAGGTCCGCGCCGAAGGCGCCGAGCGCCATCAGCTGGTCGCGCTTGACCAGGAACAGCACCGCACGCTCCACCGACTCGGAGATGATGTGCATCAGGTTGAGCGCCACGGTGGCCGAGATCAGCCCCGAGCGCAGGTCCCCGAACACCCGCCGCAGGCGCGCCACGCCGGATTGCGCGCTGGCCGGCGTCAGCCGGCCGGAGCCGCCACGGATCAGGTCGTCCCGGCTCTCGATGAGGTTCTCGACGCAGGACGCCACCGCCTCGACGTCCGGCGGCAGCGCCGTCAGCACTCCCGCGGCGTAGACCTTCGCCACCGAGATGGCCGGATCCACCAGCGCGATGATCGAGGCGCGGGGGCGGGCGCGGCGCAGCACCGCCGCCTGCTCGATGGAAGCGCCGCCACGCCGCAGATCCACCACCACGATCGGCGGCGGCTCTCCTGGCGCCGCCGCTCCCGCCTGCTCGATGCGCAGCCCCTCGATGCCGGCGACCTCGTGGAGCAAGGCCTCGCCCAGCTTCTCGGCGAAGACCGCGTCGTGCGAGACGATCTGCAGGTGCAGGCGCTCCGCCGCGTGCTTGGGCATCTCCCAGCGGCGATGGGCGATCTCCGGCCGCGGCTCGAGCAGCAGCGCGCCAGACGGGCGGCCTGCCGCCGCCGCGGCGCTCACCGCCGCCGTCGCGGCCACGGCCAGCGCGGGCATCGCGGCCAGCGCCGGCCCGAGAGCCGGGTGGGTCTCGTCGCCTTCGGGATAGCCGTCGCCGGAGGACGTCGGCAGGTCGAAGACCGCCGCCGTCTCGAGCCCGGGCTCGCCGCGTCCGCGGTTGCGCTCGTCGAAGATCCTGGCGGCTTCGAGCAGGACCATCTGCGTGTTGAGGTCGGCGTCCGGCAGCACGTCGCTCGGGTAGAGCGCGATGTCGTCGATCGGCCGCAGGTCGTCGATCGCGAACTCGAAGGTGCCGGTATCCCAGACCATCACCTCCGACACCGCCTGGCCGATCTGCTGCGCGATGACCTGGCGCAGGCCCTCCGCGTCGATGGCGCCCGAGGACACCAGCACCTGTCCCAGCGAGCGCCGCTCGCGCTCGCGCGACTGGGTCTGGATCGCCTGATCGAGATGGGCGCGGTCCAGCAGCCCCGAAGAGATCAGCAGATCTCCGAGCTTCGGCGTGCGCGGCGCCTGCGCGGAGACCAGCCGGCCGCCATGGAATCCGATCATCGCGCGCAGTGCGCCGCGGGTGAGCAGCAGCGTGCCGGTGCGCCGCCCGAGGTGAACGAACTGCATCACGTCGGCAACGGAGACGTCTTTCAGGCTGCCGGAAATTGCCATCCCCGCCCCCGGTCCGTCACTCGCCGCGCGCCAGCTTGACCAGGCTCTCGAGGGTGCGCAGCTTGCGGTCCTTGGCGGCGAACAAGCGAGCCGCGAACAGCGCCGAGGCGGCGTGCGCGGACAGCAGGTCCAGCAGGTCGCGGTCTTCGGCGCGCAGGATCGGCTTGTGATCGAGCAGCTTCAGCAGCACCAGGGCGCCGACCACCTCGTTCTGCACCCGCAGCGGCACCGCCGCGAGCGCCCGCGAGTCGGCGGTCGGACCGAGGCGAAGGACGCCGTCGGCGAGCGTCGCGTCGACCACCGGATCGCCGCCAGCGTACATCTCGCCGCGGTAGAGCCCGTCTACATCGGTGCTTGGAGGGGTTGCCGGGAGCGGGCTCGCGGCGGCGGCCGTGCCGCCGAGCAGGGCGATGTCGCAGCCGGGGGCGTCGTCCTTGCGCAGCAGCAGCACGAACTGCTCGGCGCCCAGCAGGTTGATGGCGATCTCGGCGATGGTCGCCTGCACCTCGGCCGGATCGAGCGTCGCGTGCAGCTGGTAGGTGGCGACGTAGAGATTCATCAACCGGCCGCCCTGATGCTCGGAATCGACCAGCCGCGAGGCGAGCTCCTTGACGTCCGACTCGGCGGACGCCAAGCGCCGCTCGAGCTCGACGGCGCGCGAAACGTCGGCGGGTTCTACAGGGGTTGGAGGGGTCGCAGGGGTTGGGCTCGGCCGGTCCGCGGCGCCGGCGGCGTGGCGCTCGGCCAGCTCGCGCAGGTTGAGCTCGGCGACCCGCGCCAGCTCGCGGGCGCGATCGAGCGTGGTGCGCAGCTCGGCAACCAGATCGACACCGACGGCGGTCGCAGTCGGCGCGGTCGGCGAGGGCGGGCGGTCGCTCAAGCAGCCGACCTCGCCGGCAGCCGGGAGATGACGTCGAGGATGTCCTCGGTGTGAAAGGGCTTCCTGATGTAGGCGGAGGCGCCGGCCTCGAGACCGCGCGCGGTGTCCTCGTCGCGCCCCTCGGTGCTGATGATGATCACCGCCATGCCGTCGCAGCCGCCGCCGGCCTTGAGCTGGGCGAGGAACTCCAGGCCGTTCATGTTCGGCATGTTGACGTCGAGCAGCACGAGGTCGATGTCCTGATGCTCGCCCAGGCGGTCGAGGGCCTGCCGGCCGTCCGAGGCGTACACCAGTGGGTACTGGCGCAGCATCACCTCATACATCTTGTGCATCAACTTCGAATCGTCAACGACCAGAACTTTCCTTGGCTGCACGACGCTCTCCGGGCAGGCGTTCCGACCGGCGGGGCACTCCGCTGGGTTCACCGATCAAGGACTTGCAGTTTAGCCAATGCCCCAGGCCAGTTCAAGGCGCGCGCGGCCTACGACGGGCCGGCCAGCACCGGTTCGGGCAAAGCGACTTCCTGCAGCAGGTCGCTCGGCAGCGCGCCGAGCAGCTGCCGCAGCTCGTCGTCGTCGGCGAGCCGCTCGCGGATCCGCGGCTGCGCCATCGCCCATGAGATGAGCCGGTCGTGCTCGCGCCCGCGCGACCGCGCCATGACGTAGGGCAGGGTGGTGAAGGAGATCAGCGCGTACAGCGGGATGAACTTTTCCGGATGGATCTCGGCGATGCGCCGCTCGATCTGCTTGCGCAGCAGGAACTCCGGATCGCCCACCTTGTCGCGCAGCTCGGCGAAATGCTCGAGCGCCAGCTCGGCGATGGCATCGGCGTTGGGCTTGCGCTCCCGCTCGTAGGCGGCGAGCACCGCCGGCCAGCCGGTTTCTGCCGCCAGGCAGTCCGCCAGCACCGAGCAGTCCTCGAAGCCGGAGTTCGCGCCCTGGCCGTACGACGGCACGATGGCGTGGGCCGCGTCGCCGATCAGCGCCACCCGGCCGCCGGCGGTGTACGGGAAGCAGCGCACGGTGATCATCGAGGTCGGCGCATGGGCGAAGTAGTCCCTGACCAGGGTGGGCATCAGCGGCACGGCATCGGCAAGGGTCTCGTGGAAGAGGGCCAGCAGCTCGCTCTCGCCGCGGATCGAGGCGAAGGACGGCTCGCCCTCGTAGGGCATGTGCAGGGCGACGGTGAAGCTGCCGTCGAGGTTGGGAAACCCGATCAGCATGTACTCGCCGCGCGGCCAGATGTGGATGGCGTTGCGCGACAGTGCCCACTCTCCCGCCGCCGTCGGCGGCACCCGCAGCTCCTTGTACGCCTGATCGAGGTATTCCTGGGCGTAATCGAAGCGCTGCGTCTTCTGCATCTGCAACCGCACCCGCGAGTAGGCGCCGTCGGCGCCGAACAGCACCTGGGCGGGGCGGCTGACGACCTCGCCCGAACGGCGGTTCTGAAAGGTCGCCCCCGGCCCCGCCAGATCCACCTTCAGGCACTTCTCGTCGAACGAGCAGCAGATCTCCGGCCGCTCGAGGACGAGGTCGAGCAGGGTGCGGTTGAGCCGGCTGCGCGACACCGAATGGATCGCCTCGCCGCGGTTGCCGTAGGGCTGGTATTCCAGAGTGCCGTCGCGGTTGTGGATCACCCGCCCGTAGCAGGGCACGCCGATGGCGCGCACCGCGTCGCCGGCCTGCACCCGGTCGAGGGCGGCGAAGCCGCGCTCGCAGATGGTGAGGTTGATCGAGCGGCCGCCGCCGATCGGCCCCGAGCGCGGATCGGCGTGGCGCTCGTAGAGGTGGACCGCGTGGCCCAGGCGGGCCAGATAGAGCGACAGCAGCGAGCCGACCAGGCCGGCGCCGATGACCATGATGCTCTCCGCCATAGCGTTCTCCCTCAGCCGCCGGTCAGGACGAGGTGCGAGAGCCGCTTCCCGGGATCGGACGCGACCGCCGCCAGCATTGCCGCCAAATCGCCGAGCAGCGCCGCCGCCGCGCCGGGCGCGAACAGGCCTGCCGTGTAACCGAGATCGAGCTGGATCGCGCCCTCGCTCTCGCGAGCATAGAGGTTCCAGTCGAACTCCGTGCCCATCTCGCCGGTGAGCGCCGGCTCCACCTCGAGCTCCGGCAGCCGCAGCGGCGCGGCGTGGGCCGCCTCTCCCATCGGCATGATGAACACGCCGCGGATCCAGGGTGTCGGGATCTCCTCGCCCCCGGCCCCTGCCGCCGCCGCCAGGAACTCGAAGGGCGCGCGCTGGTGGGTGAGCGCTTCGAGCGTGGTCTCGCGCACCCGCTTGAGCAGCTCGCCGAAATCGGGATCGCCCGCGAGGTCGGTGCGCAGCACCAGCAGGTTGAGCAGCAGGCCGACCAGCTCCGCGGTCTCCGGCCGGTCGCGCAGCGCCACCACGGTGCCCACCAGCACGTCGTCCTCGCCGCCGCGGCGGTGGAGCAGCGCCTTCCAGGCCGCCAGCACGACGACGAACAGCGTCACCCGCTCGCGCCGCGCCAGCGCCTTGAGGGCCGCGCTCACCCCGGCGTCGAGGCGCAGGCCGCAGCGGCCGCCGGGCGCTTCCTTCGCGTCGTCCAGCGGCGGCCAGCGCATGCCGCGCGGGGCCGCACCGGCCAGCCGCCGGCGCCACCAGGCCAGCTCCGCGTCGAGCTCGCCATCCATCACCAGCTGCCGCTGCCGGCGGGCGAAGTCGGCTGCCTGCATGGGCGGCGGCGCCGCCGCCGCTACGGCTGCGCCGCCATCGCCGCCAACACCGCCGGCCGCCGCCGCGTACAAACCGGCCAGGTCCCGCACCAGCACGGTCAGCGACCAGCCGTCGATCACGATGTGGTGGACGACCAGCAGCAGCAGGTGCTCGGACGGTCCGGTGCGCAGCAGCGTCGCTCGCAGCAGCGGGCCGCGCTGCAGGTCGAACGGCCGCCCCGCCTGGTCGCCGAGGGCTTGCTCGCAGGCCTGACGTGCCCGCCGCTCCCCCAGGCCGGCGAGATCGACCAGCGGCAGTGCCGGCGGCCGGCTCGGTGCCGGATCCACCACCGCCAGCGGTCCCTGCTCGGTGGCCGGGAAGCGGGTCCGCAGCGCTTCGTGTCGCGCCACCAGCCGGTCCAGCGCCACTGCCAGCGCCGGCGGCCGCAGCCGGCCGGTGAAGCGCACGCCATGGTAGACGTTATAGGCGGTGCCGTGCGGCGTGCGCCGTGCGATCTGCCAGAGACGCTGCTGCGCGAACGACGGCACCTCGCCGCGCCCGGCGGGCGCTGCCGGGCGCGCCCCGGCCGCTCGCGCCGGCGCGCCGGCGGCCGCCGCGGCGCCGTCTCGGCCCGCGGCGCGGGCGATCAGCACGTCCACGCCCAGCACCTCGGCGGCCGAGCCGGCGGAAGTGAACGACGCGGTCTCGGCGAAGCCGGCGGCACGCAGCGCCGCGCTCCACTGCGCCGCCGAAAGCAGTGGATGCGAAGGCCGCAGCCCGTAGTCCTCGAAGTGATCGAAGCCGGGCAGGAAACCCATCGAGAAGTGGTACTTGCGCTGAAACTGGGTCTCCTCGAGCAGCAGCAGGACGCCGCCTGGGGCGAGCAGCCGCCGCACGTGGACCAGGGTCTCGTGGATGTTGCGGGTGGCGTGGAGCACGTGCGCGGCGATCAGCCAGTCGCAGCAGCCTGCCGGCAGGCCCTGGGCGACCGGGTCGCGCTCGAGGTCGAACTCGCGGTAACGGACGAACGGGAACTCGGCGAACTTCTGCGCACCGAGGTCGGTGAAGAACTTCGACACGTCGGTGAACAGGTAGACGGCGCGCTCCGGCGGCAGCAGCGGCAGCAGCGAGGCGGTGCTGCCGCCGGTGCCGGCACCCACCTCGAGCAAGCGGATCCGCCGCTCGGGCGGCAGCGCGGCGACCTGGGCGGCCAGCAGGGCACTGGCGATGCCGTTGCAGTAGCGGAAGATCGGGGTCACCCGGTAGCTGGCCTCGATGCCCTCCGACGAGCCGCCCGCGAGGTAGAACTCGAGCGGGTGCGTGGCGCCGGTGAGCACCGCATGCAGGTTCTCGCCGTAGTAGTCGCGCCGCGCCTGGTCGATCGCGGCGTCGATCGCCAGCGGCTGGGAAAGCGGCTGCACGGTGCGATAGACCTCGCCGCGCCGCGCCATGATCCCCTCGTCCACCAGCATGTCCAGCCAGCGGCGCAGCACCTTGCGGTTGCGCGGCAGCAGGCGGTGGTCGCGCAGCAGGCCCGCCACCGTGACCTCCTCGCCGGCCCGCTGCAGGGCTCCCATGCGCCGGAAGGCCGCGGCGACGAAGCCGACCGCCTCGCGGTCGTGGCGAGGCTCCATCTCGGCGTCCGCCACCAGGTCCGCCGCCAGCGCCACCCGCTCGGCTTCGGCGGCGCCGGCGGCGACCAGCGCGCGCCAGACCTCCTGCGGCATCGCCCAGTCGCCGCCCACCAGCTCGGCGGCCAGCGCCGCCTCCACCGCCCGGGAGGCGCCGGCTGCAGGCACGGCCGGCGAATGCGGCGGCGCCTCCTCCGTCGCCTCCGCTTGGGCGGCCTGCGCATTCGCCGCCATGGCGCGCAACCGCTTTTCGAGCAGCGCGCGGCGCTCGGGCGACAGCTTGTCGAGCCGCGAGGCGGTGGCGTCGGTCATCACAACAGCTCCCGCACTTCCTCGTCCGACATCTCCTCGACCTGGGCGAGCAGCAGCTCTTCGACCAGCGCCGCCAGTCCCGCCAGCGTCGGTGCGTCGAAGAAGCTGCGCACCGGCAGCTCGACTCCGACCGCCTTGCGGATGCGGAAGATGGCGCGCACCGCCATCAGCGAATCGCCTCCCAGCTCGAAGAAATCGTCGTGGATGCCGAGCTTCTCGACACCCAGGGCATCGCCGCAGATCGCCGCCAGGACCTTCTCCACCTCGGTGCTCGGGGCGACGTAGCCGCGGCGCTCCGCCGGCGGCTCGTTGCCGGGGCGCGGCAGGGCCTGGCGGTCGACCTTGCCGTTGGCGGTCAGCGGCAGCGCCGGCAGGAAGACGAACGCCGCCGGCACCATGTAGTCGGGCAGCGTGCGGCGCAGCAGCTCCCGCAGCTCGCCGGCGCCGGGGGCTCCGGGCGGGCCGGAGGACGACGCCGAGGTCTCGGCGGCGACGATATAGGCGGCCAGACGCTTGTCGCCCGGGCGGTCGCCGGCATGTGCCACCACCACCGCCTCGCGCACCGCGGGGTGGCGGCAGAGCGCGGTCTCGATCTCGCCGAGCTCCACGCGATAGCCGCGCACCTTGACCTGGGAGTCCTCGCGGCCGAGGAACTCGATGTCGCCGCCCGGCAAGTAGCGCCCCAGGTCACCGGTGCGGTACAGGCGCTCGCCGGTGAGCGGATGCCTGGATGAAGCTGGCGGCGGTCTTGCCCGGATCGCCCCAGTAGCCGCGCGCCAGGCCGGCGCCGCCGATGAACAGCTGCCCCGGCACCCAGGTCGGCCGCGGCGCCAGCGCGCCGTCCAGCACGTGGAAGGTCTGGCCGCTCATCGGCCGGCCGTAGGGAATGCTGCGCCAGCCGGGATCGACGTCACGGATGGGATAGAGGATCGACCAGATGGCGGCCTCGGTGGCGCCGCCCAGGCTCACCACCTCGGTATCCGGAGCCAGCGCCCGGATGCGGTCGGGAAGCTGCACCGGGATCCAGTCGCCCGAGAGCATCACCAGCCGCAGCGCGCCGGGCAGCGGCCGGGCCTGCTCGGCGGCATCGTCGACCAGCATCTCCATCAGCGCCGGCACCGAGTTCCAGATCGTCGCGCCGCAAGCGTCCAGCCGCTCGGCCCAGTGCCGCGGATCCCGCCGCTCGCCAGCGGCGGGCAGCACCACGGTGCCGCCGGCGGCGAGGGTGCCGAAGAGGTCGTAGACCGAGAGGTCGAACGACAGCGAGGAAAGGGCGAAGACCCGGTCTCCCGGTCCCACGCCGAAGCGCCGGTTGATGTCGAGCACGGTGTTGACCACGGCGCGGTGGTCGATCGCCACGCCCTTGGGCTGGCCGGTGGAGCCCGAGGTGTAGATGACGTAGGCCAGGTCGCCGGCGTCCTGGGCCGCCGGCGCGAAGGGCGGCCACGACGGCGGCGCGTCGGGCGCCACCGTCACGCGCCGCAGCCCCTCCGGCCATTCCGCGGCCTGGGCGAAGCGCTCGTCGAGCCAGGGCTGGGTCACCGCCACCTCCACCCCGCCGTCGGCCAGCAGCCAGCTACGGCGCTCGGCCGGCAGCTCGGGATCGATCGGCAGGTAGGCTGCCCCCGCGCCCAGGATGCCGAGCGTCGCCACCACCTGCTCCCAACCCTTCTCCATCACCACCGCCACCAGGCGGTTGGGGCGCGCGCCCAGCGCGCGCAGCTCCGCGGCCAGCGCGGCGGCGCGGCCGCGCAGCTCGGCATAGCTCAGCACGCGGTCGGGAGCCGCCACCGCCGGCCGGTCGGAGTCCGGCGCGACCAGGGTGTGCAGCAGCCCGGGCGGCGGCGCCGCCATCGCCGGCAAGGCGATGTTGATCGCCGGCGAGGCGGCGTTGATCGCCGCCCGCTCGGCGAGCTGCGACGCCGGCACCAGCTCGCGCCGCTCCTGATGCCAGACCGGCGGCAGGTCGCCTTCCTGCCTGGCCGCCAGGCCTTCGAGCAGGCCGGTGAATGCCGCCACCATGTCGTCGAGCATCCCTGGCGGGAAGAGGTCCTCGACCACGTCCCAGGTGCTGACCAGGCGGCCGTCGTGCTCGGACACCTGGTGATCGATCCAGACCTGCGGCGTCTGGCTGATGCCGTAGCCTTCGGCCGGCGCCACCGCCGCCTCGTCCGCGCCCGCGCCGGCACCGCCGGCGCTATCGACGCCACCGGCGACGGTGGCCGCGCCGGCCGCGGGCAGCGCTTCCTGAGCGGCGGGGCCCTCGCCCGTGGGCGCCAGGTTGAGGGTGCTGGTGAACACCACCGGCATCAGGGCGCGGGCGGCGACACCCTGGGCACGCGCCAGCTCGCGCATCACCCGCACGCCGCTCACCAGCCGATAGTCGAGGCCCTCCCAGAGCCCGTCCTGGACGCGGCGGGCGCGCTCGAGGAACGGTGCCGGCCGCGAGCAGTCGATGGCGCACAGGGTCAGCGAGGTGAAATCGCCGACCAGCTCGTGGATCCGGGGATGCAGCGGCAGGCGGTTGAACAGCGTCAGGTTGACGGTGAAGCGCGGGCTCTTGCTCCAGGCCGCCAGCACCTCGGCGTAGGCGGTCAGCAGCAGCACCGAGGGGGTGAGGCCGGCGCGGCTGGCGCGTTGCTTGGCGAGCTGCCAGGCGGCGCGCGGCAGGCCGGTCGAGCGCCGGACGAAGCGCGGCCGGTCGAGCTCCATGGGGTTCCTGGCCAGGGGCAGGTCGGGAGCGGCGGGCAGCTCCGCCAGACGGCCGCGCCAGTAGGCGAGGGCCAGCTCGAACGCCGCCGACCGCTCCAACTCGACGGTCGCCAGCACGTAGTCGCGGAAGGTGACCGGCAGCGGCGGCAGCGATGCCGCCGGGTCGTGGTAGAGCACCGACAGCTCGCGCAGCAGGATCTGGCAGCTCCAGGCGTCGCCGATCAGGAAGTCGAAGCTGATGTGGAAGCGGCTGCGACCGCCCGGCAGCCGCGTCGCCCGCACCTCGAACAGCGGCCAGCGGTCGCTCGGCAGCACCTGGTGCGACATCTCGTGGCGCACCGCGGCGAGGTCGCGCTCGGCCTGCGCGGGGGTGCGGCCAGACAGGTCGAGGACCGCGATCGCGTAGGGTGGCACCCGCTCGAGGATCTGCTGCAGGCCCTCGGGCAGCACCACCGCGCGCAGCATCTCGTGGCGCTCGACCAGCCGGTTCAAGGCGGCGGCGATGCGCGCCGGATCGACCGCGGCGGCATCGATCTCGAGGTACTGGTGGGTCGCGACCTGGCCGAGCTCGAAGGCGCCGCTGCGCCCGATCCAGTACGCCTGCTGCACGTCGGTCAGTGGGAACGGCTGGTAGAGGTTGGCGCGGTCGGCGGCGATCACCGCCAGCGCCGTCACGGCCGCCGGGGCGCCGGCGGTCTGCCGCGCGGCGCCGATCGCCGACGCCATGCCGGCCACCGTCGGCTCGGCGAACAGCGCCGGCAGCGACACCTCGATCGCGAAGCGACCGCGCACCTCGGTGGCGATCTGGGTGGCGAGCAGCGAGTGGCCGCCAAGCTCGAAGAAATCGTCGTGGGCGCCGATGCCGTCGATCCCGAGCGCCAGCGCCCAGAGCGCCGCCAGCCGGCTCTCGACGTCGCCGGCCGGCGCCACGTAGGGCGTGGCGAGGGCGGGCCGCCGGTGCCCTGCCACCGCTGCCACCGGGAGATCGCCGGCAGGCGACGCGGCGGCGGCCGGAAGCGCTGGCGACGCGAGGGACGGGATCGGCCCGGCGCCGGCAGGCGGCTCCGCCGCCGCCGCCGCCTGGGCGCCCGCCGCCGGCGCGGTCCGGGCCGCCGGCTCGAGCCAGAAGCGCTGCCGCTCGAAGGGATAGGTGGGCAACCGCACCCGGCGCCGCCGCTCGTGGGCGTGGACGCCGGCCCAATCCACCTTGACCCCGGCCAGCCACAGCCGGCCGAGGGCGTTGCCCACGGCGTCGGCGCTCTCCGCCTCCTCCCGGGGATGGCTGAGCGACGCGATCACCACCCGCTCGGGCCCGGCCTGCGGATGGCGCCGCACCAGGGTGCCCAGGGCCCGTCCCGGGCCGACCTCGAGCAGCACCCTTGCCGGAGCGGACAGCAGCTCGCCGACCGCGTCGCCAAAACGGACGGTCTGGCGCAGGTGGCGCACCCAGTAGTCCGGATCGGTGGCCTGGGCGGGCTCGATCCAGGTGCCGGTGAGGTTGGACAGGTAGGGGATCCGCGGCGGCGCCAGGCGGACCTTGGCCAGCGCCGCGGCGAAGGGCTCGAGAACGGGATCCATCATCGCCGAGTGGAAGGCGTGCGAGGTGTGCAGGCGCCGGCAGTCGAGGCCCTCGCCACGCAGCCGCTCGTGCAGCGCCGCGATCTCCTCGGCCGGGCCGGAGACGACGGTGAGCGCCGGCGCGTTGGCCGCGGCCACCCCCAGGCCGCCGGTGAGCCGCGCCGCGACCTCCGCCGCTGGCAGCGGCACGGCGGCCATGGCGCCGGCCGGCAGCGCCTGCATCAGGCGGCCGCGCTCCGCCACCAGGGCGAGCGCGTCGGCCAGGGTCAGCACCCCTGCCAGGCAGGCCGCCACGTACTCGCCGACGCTGTGCCCGAGCATCGCCGCGGGGCGCACGCCCCACTCGCTCCACAGCTGTGCCAGGGCGTACTCGACGGCGAACAGGGCGGGCTGCGCGATCGCGGTCTGCTCGAGGTCGTGCGCCGTCCCGGCGACGGCTCCGGACACCGCCGCCGGTGGATACAGCAGCTCACGCAGGTCGCGGCCCAGATGAGGCGTGAGCAGGCCGGCGCAGCGGTCGAGCGCCGCGCGGAAAGCGGGCTCGCCCTCGTAGAGCTCGCGGCCCATGCCCACATGCTGCGCGCCCTGGCCGGGGAAGAGGAAGACGACCGGCCGGTCGCGGGCCTCGACCGCCTGGGTCCGCACCGAGCGCGCGTCGCGGCCGCGCAGGGCGGCTGACGCCCCGGCGCGGTCGCGGCAGAGGAGCACCCGCCGGTGCGGGAAGCTCTTGCGGCCCACCTGCAGGGTGTAGGCGACGTCGGCCAGGTCCTGCTCCTGGTGCTCGTCGAGGTGCCGGGCGAGGTTGTCGGTGGCGGTCTCGAGCGCGCTGGCGGTGCGCGCCGAGAGGGCCAGCAGCTGCCAGGGGCGGGAGGGGCCGGGCGCAACGGCGGCCGGCGCCTCCTCGAGCACCACGTGGGCATTGGTGCCGCCGATGCCGAAGGAGCTCACTCCGGCCCGCCGCGGGCGGCCGTTGGTGGGCCACGCCGCCAGCGTCGTGTTGACGTGGAAGCCGCCGCCCGCCAGGTCCACCTCCGGGTTGGCAGACTCGAAATGCAGGCTGGGGGGGATCGCCTGGTGCTCGAGGGCGAGCACCGCCTTGATCAGCCCGGCCACGCCCGAGGCGCTGTCGAGGTGGCCGACGTTGGTCTTGACCGAGCCCAGGACGCAGGCAGGCGCGCCGGGGGGCCGGCCGGCGAACGCCTGGCTGAGCGCCGCCACCTCGATGGGATCGCCCAACGGCGTACCGGTGCCGTGGGCCTCGACATAGTCGATCGCGGCGCCGTCGAGGTCCGCGGCCGCCAGCGCCTCGGCGATGACCGCCACCTGCCCCGAGACGCTCGGAGCGGTGAAGCCGACCTTGGTGGCACCGTCGTTGTTGACCGCCGAGCCGCGGATGACGGCGAGCACGGTGTCGCCGTCGGCCAGCGCCTCGTCCAGTCGCTTCAACAGCACGACGCCGGCGCCGTTGCCGAACACCGTCCCATTCGCCCGCCGGTCGAAAGCCCGGCAGTGACCGTCTGGCGACGCGATGCCACCTTCCAGGTAGTGGTACCCGGTGCGCTGCGGCACCCGCACCGTGACGCCGCCGGCCAACGCCAGGTCCGACTGCATGTCGAGCAGGCTCTGGCAGGCGAGATGGACCGCGACCAGCGAGGTGGAGCAGGCGGTCTGCACGGTGATGCTAGGACCCCTGAGGTCGAGCTTGTAGGACACCCGCGGCGCCAGGTAGTCCTTGTCGGCGCCGATCTGGAGCTGGATTGGCGCCAGTGTCCGCAGCAGCTCGGGGTGGGCGAGCACGTTGTAGAAGAAGTAGGTGCTCATCGCCGCCCCGGCGAAGACGCCGACGCCGCCGCTGAAACGCTCCGGGTCGTAGCCGCCGCGCTCGATCGCTTCCCAGCAACACTCCAGGAAGATCCGCTGCTGCGGGTCGGTGATCTCGGCCTCGCGGGGGTTGAAGTCGAAGAAGCCGGCGTCGAACAGCTCGACGTCTTCGAGGACGGCGCCGGCCGGCACGAAGCTCGGGTCGCCGCCAGCGTCGGGCTGCCCAGGGGTCGATTCGAGCTCGGCGGCGGTGAAGGTCCGGATCGACTCGACGCCCGCCGCCAGGTTGCGCCAGAACTGCTCGACCCCGTCGGCGCCCGGGAAACGGCAGGCCATCGCGATGACGGCGATGCCGGAAAGGTTGCTTGGGGAATCGCTCATGAGCTCCTACGATCTCCTGGTTCTGCCACGGTTTCCGCGACGATGGCCGCCGCGGGGCGGCGCCTGGCGGCCGCCTCCCGGCGCCGCGAGCCGCGCTCCTGTCCAAGGCGGCGCGAGGCGCCCGCCGGCTCGCCGCCCTCCTGGCCGCCGCCCAGATAGCGGGCGATGGCCTCGATCGTCGGATGCTCGAACAGCGCGACCAGCGGGAAGTCCCGGCCGAAGGCCGCCCGCAGCCGGTGGTAGGCCCGCACCGCCAGCAGCGAGTGGCCTCCCGAGTCGAAGAAGTTGTCGCGCACGCTCACCCGGTCGAGCCCGAGCACCTCCTGCCAGATGGCGGCGACCGTCCGTTCGGCCTCCGACCGCGGCTCCTCCACCTCCGGCGCGGCGCCCCAGGCCTGGCGCCCCGGTTCCGGCAGCGCGCCGCGGTCCAGCTTGCCGTTGGCATTGCGCGGCAACGCCGGCAGCGGCACGAAGGCCCAGGGAACCATGAAGCTCGGCAGCTTCGCGGCGAGGAAAGCGCGCAGCTCGTCGGCGGACGGCGCGGGCGCTGGGGAGGCCCCGGAGGACCCGGAGGAGACCGCCGACCCGACCACGTAGGCGACCAGCCGGCGGCCGGCAGCGGCCGCCGCCGCCGAGCCGGCATCAGAGCCAGCGCCGGCATCCTGCTCATCAAGTGTCGCGGCGGCGGTTTTGGTTGACACTACCGCCACCTCGGCGATCCGCGGATGGGCGGCGAGCGCCGCCTCGATCTCTCCGAGCTCGATGCGGAAGCCGCGCAGCTTGACCTGGTGGTCGAGCCGCCCGAGGAACCGCAGATCGCCGGCGGGACGGTGGCGGGCGAGGTCGCCGGTGCGGTACAGGCGGCCGCCCGGCGTGGCCGCGAAGGGGTCGGGCACGAAGCGCTCCGCCGTCAGCTCCGGGCGGCCCAGGTAGCCGCGCGCCAGCCCCTGGCCGCCGAGGCAGAGCTCGCCAGGAACGCCCAGCGGCAGCGGCTGAAGCCGCGCGTCCACCACGTAGGCCTGAGTGCCGGCGACCGGCCGGCCGATGCCCGGAGCCAGCGCGGTGCCGGGCGGCACCACCGCCCAGGTCGAGTAGGTGGTGTCCTCGGAAGGGCCATAGAGGTTCAGCACCCGCTCGAACCGGCCGCCGCCGGCGGCCGCCCCGGCGGCGTGGATGGCGTCCACCAGCGCCCGCGACAGCGGCTCCCCGGCCAGGCATACCGTGCGCACTGACGGCGGCAGGCCGGTGGTACGGACCAGCTCGGCGGCGGCCGAGGGGACGGTGTTGACCAGGCTGACGCCGGCGTCAGCCAGGCCGGGCAGCTCGAGGACGTTATCGACCAGCACCACGCTGCCGCCGCAGGCGAGCGGCACGAACAGCTCGAAGACCGAGAGATCGAAGCAGATGGAGGTGGAGGCCAGCACCGCGGCCAGCTCCGCCGCCGCGAAGGCGCCGCGCGCCCAGTCGACCAGGGCGACCGCACTGCGGTGCTCGATCGCCACCCCCTTCGGACGGCCGGTCGAGCCCGAGGTGTAGATGACGTAGGCGAGGTTGCCGGCGACCGCGGCGGGCGCCGGCCGGCTCTCCGGCTGCGCGGCGAGCGCCGCGGCGTCGCGGTCGAGGCTGAGTACCGGCGTGCCCGGCCCCAGCCTGCCGGCGAGCCGCTCCTCGGTCACCACCACCAGGGCGCCGGAGTCCTCCACCATCAGCTCGAGGCGCGGGCCCGGGTAGGCGGGATCGAGCGGCAGGTAGGCGCCGCCGGCCTTGAGCACGGCCAGCATCGCCGTCACCATGGCGGGCGAGCGCTCCATGCAGATGCCGACCCGCGTCTCCGGCCCCACGCCGAGCCCGCGCAGCCGGTGGGCGAGCCGGTTGGCCCGCCGCTCGAGCTCGCCGCGGGAGAGCTCCTGGCCGCGCCAGGCGAGCGCCCGCTCGGCGGGCGCGCGGTCGGCGGCGGCCTCGAGCAGCTGATGCAGGCAGAGGGAAGCTGCCGCTCGCGGCCCGAGGTCCGCGGTTGCCCCGGGGACCGCGGGGACCGCCGGCGCGGTATCGTTCCAGTCGAGCAGCAGCTGTGCCCGCTCGGGCGCCGAAAGCACCGGCAGCTCGCCGATGCGGGTGCCGGGGGCGGCGAGCGCCGCGCTCAGCAGCGTCTCGTAATGGCCCAGCAGGCGGGCCGCGGTCGCCCGATCGAAGAGATCGGTGTTGTATTCCAGACCGGCCTCGGCGCCGGCAGCGACGCCGCCGGCGATGTCCAGCGTCAGGTCGAACTTGGCCGCCCCCAACTCGGCGGCCATCGGCTCGAGCTCGAGGCCGGGCAGGACCGCCGCCGCCGCGGGCGGCATGTCCCGCGCCGACAGCAGCACCTGAAACAGCGGCGAGTGCGCCAGGCTGCGGCGCGGGTCGAGATCCTCGACCAGCTTCTCGAACGGCAGGTCCTGGTGGGCGTAAGCGCCGAGGGCGGTCTCCCGCACCCGCGCCAGGTGGTCGGCGAAAGGCGGCTCGCCGGCGAGGTCGCCCGCCAGCGCCAGGGTGTTGACGAAGAAACCAATCAGGCTTTCCACCTCGGCGTGGCGGCGGTTGGCGATGGGCGTGCCGACGACCACCACCGGCTGGCCCGACCAGCGGCCCAGCAGCGCCTGGAAGGCGGCGAGATGGATCATGAAGGCGGTGGCGCCCTGGCCGCGGCCGAGGGCGCGCACGGCCTCGCCGAGCACCGGATCGAGACGGCGGGCGAGGCGGGCGCCGCGGAAGCTCTGGCGCGCCGGCCGCGGCCGGTCGGCCGGCAGGTCGAGCAGCGGCGGCGCGCCGGCGAGCGCTTGCCGCCACCAGGCCAGCTGCGCCGCCAGGGTTTCGCCGCGCAGCCAGCCGCGCTGCCAGGCCGCGTAGTCGGAGTACTGCAGCGGCAGCTCGGCCAGGGGGCTGGGCTCACCTCGGCGGCGGGCGGCGTAGAGCAGCGACAGCTCGCGCACCAGCAGACTCATCGACCAGGCGTCGCTCGCGATGTGATGGACGACCACCAGCAGCAGATGCTCGCGCGGCTCGAGGCGCAACAGCAGCGGCAGCAGCAGCGGGCCGGCGGCGAGGTCGAATGGGCGCCCGGCGGCCGTGGCGAGCAGGCGGCGCGCCACCACCGCGCAGCGCCCGGGCGGCAGACCCGCCAGGTCGACGACCGGCAGCTGCAGCGGGGCCGGCGGGCGCGGCACCTGCACTGGTTCCTCGCCGTCCAGCGCGAAGCCGGTGCGCAGCACTTCGTGACGGCGCACCACCTCGCCGAGGCTCGCCGCCAGGGCGCCGGGGTCGAGCTCGCCGCGCAGCCGTACGGCGGCGGGGAGGTTGTAGGCGGCGCCGCCGGGCTCGAGCTGGTCCAGAAACCACAGCCGCTGCTGGCCGAACGACAGCGGCAACCGCTGGCCCGGAGACCGCGGCAGGGCGGCGATCGGCGGCGCCGCCTCGGCCAGCCCGCCCGCCTTCAACAGCGCCAACTGCTCCGCCAGCCGAGCTACGGTCGGCAGCTCGAACAGCGAGCGTAGCGGCAGCTCGATTCCCCAGGACCGCCGCACCCGCGCCACCATCTGGGTGGCGAGCAGCGAGTGGCCGCCGAGATCGAAGAAGCTGTCGTCCCGGCCGACGTCCGCCACCCCCAGGACCTCTTCCCAGATCGCCGCCAACAGCTCCTCGTCCGGGCCGGCCGGCGCGCGCCGCGGCGGTCGGGCCGGCGCGGCGCCCGGCGCCGCGAGACCGGCCAGACGCCGCCGATCGACCTTGCCGTTGGGAGTCAGGGGCAGGGTTTCCAGCTCCACCCAGCCGGTCGGGATCATGTAGTCGGGCAGGGTTCGGGAGAGGTGGGTGCGCAGCGCGCCGCTCCCGCACGTGTCGCCGGGCCGCGGCACCAGGAAGGCCACCAGGCGCCCGCCGCCCGCCGCGTCCGCCAGCGCCACCGCACGCGCCACCGCCGGGTGCGATTCGAGCGCCGACTCCACCTCCGCGAGCTCGATGCGGAAGCCCCGCACCTTCACCTGGTGGTCGATGCGCCCCAGAAATTCGAGCCGCCCGCGAGCGTCGAGGCGCGCCATGTCGCCGGTGCGGTAGAGCCGCGCGCCCAGCTCGGCTCGCTCCCCGCTCGCGAAGGGATCCGGCGCGAACCGCTCCGCGGTCAGGTCGGGACGCCCGAGATAGCCGCGCGCCAGCCCGGTGCCGCCGATCCACAGCTCCCCTGGGACCCCCAGCGGCGCTGCCGCGAGATCGCCACCTGCCACCACCAGGGAAGTGTTGGCAATCGGGCCCCCCAGCCGCACCGGCTCACCCGCCTCCAACCGGTCCACCGCCGACCACACCGTCGTCTCGGTGGGACCGTAGAGGTTCCAGACCTCCCCGGCCCGCGCCAGCAGCGCCGCCGCCAGCGGCTCCGGCAGCGCCTCGCCGCCACACAGCGCCTTGAGACCCGGGCTGCCCTGCCAGCCCGAATCCACCAGCAGCCGCCAGGTCGAGGGCGTCGCCTGCAGCACGGTCGCGCCAGAGCCCGCGAGCCGTGCCAGCAGGCGCGCCCCGTCCGCCGCCGCCTCCCGATCCGCCAGCTCGATCCGCGCTCCCTGCAGCAGCGGCAGGTACAGCTCCAGGGCTGCGATATCGAACGACAGCGAGGTCACCGCCAGCAGCACGTCTTCGGCGCCAAGGCCCGGACGCTCGGCCATGGCGCGCAGGAAGTTGGCCAGGGCCAGGTGCGTCACCGCCACCCCTTTCGGGCGGCCCGTCGATCCCGAGGTATAGAGGATGTAGGCCAGCTCCAGCGGGTCCCGCCGGCCGCCGCCGGCCGCCACCACCTGGGCGTGCGACTCGCCGTCCTCCTCGCGGTCTTCGCCGAGGCGGACCACCCGCGCCGCCCGCGCCAGCAGCCCCGGTGGCGTCGTCTCGTCAGCCAGCAGCAGCCGGCAGCCGGCGTCCTCGAGCATGTGGACCAGCCGCTCCTCGGGATAGCCGGGGTCCATCGGCACGTAGGCGCCGCCGGCGCGCCAGATCCCGAGCAGCGTCTCGGGCAGCCGCACCGACCGCTTGGTCGCCACCGCCACCGCTTCGCCGCGGCGGATCCCCTGCGCCCACAGCCGCGCCGCCAACCGCGCCGCGCCCGCCGCCACCTGGCCGTAGGTGCGCCGCTCGCTCTCCGCCGCCACCGCCACCCGCGACGGATGCCGCGCCGCCAGGCGCTCGACCCGCTCGTCCACCGAGCCCTGCCAGTCGAGCGGCGCCGCCACCGCGTCCGGACCTTCGATCAGGAGCTGGTGGCGCTCCGCGGCGCTCAGCAGCGGCAGCTCGGACAGGCGCCGCGACGGCGCCGCGGCCAGACCGGCGAGCAAGGCTGCCCAGTGTCCCGCCAGCCGCTGCATGCGGACGGCGTCGAACAGCCGGGTGCTGTATTCAAAGGCGCCGGCGAGCGCCTCGGGCATCTCTTCGAGGACCAGGGAGAGGTCGAACGGCGAGCGGCCGGTCTCGATGGCGAGCGGCTGCGCCGCCAGGCCGCCGCCCGCCGGCAGCGCCTCGTGCGGCACGCTGCGGTGCGCGAACAGCACCTGGAACAGCGGGCTGTGCGCCAGGTCCCGCTGCGGTTGCAGCTCCTCGACCAGCCGCTCGAAAGGCACGTCGCGGTTGGCGAAGTCTTCGAGCACCGACTCGCGCAGCTCGGCCAGCAGCTGCCGGAACGGCGGATCGCCGGCGAGGTTGCCGCGCAGCACCAGGGTGTTGACGAACAGACCGATCAGCGGCTCGATCTCGGGGCGGTCGCGATTGGCCACCGGCGTGCCGACGGTCAGGTCGCGCCGCCCGCTGTAGCGCCCCAGCAGCACCATCAGCGCCGCCAGCAGCACGGTGAAGACCGTGGCCCCTTCGCGCTGGGCCAGGGCACGCAGTGCGGCGAGCGCCGGCGCCGGCAGCGCCACCGGGAGGTGGGCGCCCTCGAAGCTCTGTGCCTGTGGCCGCGGCCGGTCGGCCGGCAGCTCCAGCGGCCCGTCGAGCCCGTCCAGCCGCTGCCGCCAGTAGGCGAGCTGCGGCGCCAGGACGGCGGCGTCCAGCCATTCGCGCTCGGCGGCGGCGTAGTCGGCGTACTGCACCTGCAACGCCGGCAGGCCGGCGGCCGCCGCGGCCGCGCCGGCGGCGGTGGCCGGGCCGGCAGCGCCTGCCGCAAACATCGCGTAGAGGGCAGAGGTCTCCCGTACCAGGATGCTCATCGACCAGCCGTCGGAGACGATGTGGTGGACGGTGAGGACCAGGATGCGGTCCTCCGGCCCGAGGCGCAGCAGCAGCGCCCGCAGCGGCGGCCCGGCGGCCAGGTCGAACGGCCGGCGCAGCTCGGCGCCGGCGATGGTCCGGGCCGCCGCCTCGCGCACCGCCGGCGGGCAGCGCCAGACCGCGAGGTCGATCACCGGCAGCGGCAGCGGTGCCGGCGGCGCGATGCGCTGCGCCGGCAGCCCGCCGTCGCCGCCGAAGGTGGTGCGCAGTGCCTCGTGGCGGCGCACCACCGCGGCGAGGGCGCGGGCCAGCGCCCGCTCATCGAGCGGGCCGGAGAAACGCACCGCCGCCGGGATGTGGTAGGCGGCGCTGCCGGGCTCGAGCTGGTCGAGGAACCAGAGCCGCTGCTGGGCGTAGGAGAGCGGGAAGCTGCGGCCGTCGCGCGGCAGGGGCTGGATCGCCGGCCGCGGCGGCGGCGCGCCCGGCCGCTGCCGGAGCTGGCGCAGCAGCAGCTCCCGCTTCTGCGGCGACAGGCCCTGCAGCCGGGCGGCGAGCTGGCTCATCGCGGCTCTCCCGGGACGTCGCCGCCGGCGCCGCCGGGCTGGCCGGCGGCGGCGAGCAGGGCCGCGGTCTCGTCGTCGGAGAGGCCTTCGAGCTGCGCCAGCATCTGCTCGAGGTCGCCCTGGTCGGACGCCGCCGCCTCGCGCTCCAGCAGGCGCAGCGACAGCGCCGCGACCGTCGGCGCGTCGAACACCGCCCGCAGCGGCAGATCGGCGGCGAGCGCGGCGCGGACCCGCGACAGCACCTGCAGGGCGAGCAGCGAGTGGCCGCCCAGCTCGGTGAAATCGTCGTGGACCCCAACCCGCTCGATGCCCAGCACGTCCTGCCAGATCCCGACCAGAGCCGTCTCGGTCTCGTTACGCGGCGCGGCGTAAGGAGTCGCCAGCTCGGGCCGCGCATGGGCGCCGCCCGGGCCGGCGGCGCCGGCAGCAGTGGCGGCGGCACCGGCGATCGGACCGGCGCCCGCCGGCAGGTCGCGGCGGTCGCGGCGCATCTCGGCGACGAGGCTCGGTAGGTCCAGCGTGGACACCGCCACCTGCGGCAGGCCCGTGGCGACGGCGCGGTCGAAGGCGGCGAGCCCTTCAGCGGTCGACAGTCCTTGCCCGGCGGGCCGCCGCTCGTGCCGCGAGGTGGCGGTGGCGGCCGCTCCGCGGCTCCCTGCGCCGTCACCGCCGCCGGCCACCGGCTGGGCCGCCATCCCGGTTTCCGTCCAGGCATCCCAGGCGATGGCCACCGCGTTGGCGCCGCGGGCGGCGGCCGCCGCCGCCATGGCGTCGAGGAAGGCGTTGGCGGCACAGTAGTCGACCTGGCCGGCGCCGCCGAGGATCGAGGCGAGCGACGAGCAGTACACGGTGAGATCGAGCGTGGCGGCGGGCAGCAGCCGCTCGAGCCACAGCGCGCCGCGCACCTTGGGAGCCAGGACGCTTGCCGCCTGCGCCGGGCTCTTGAGCTGGATCAGGCCGGCACCAGGCACGCCGGCGGCGTGGACCACGGCATGGACGCCGCCGAACCGGGCCACCGCGGCCTCGACAGCAGCCGCCAGCTGGCCGGCGTCGGTCACGTCGGCGGCGACCACCAAGACGTCGGCCCCCAGCTCTTCGAGGGCAAGCAGCCGCTCGATGCGACGGCGCGCTGCCTCGGCCGCGCCGCCGCCTGGCGCCCGTCGCGGCTCTCCAGGCTGGTCGGCGCCGGCACCGACGGCGACCAGCTCGGCCCACTCCGATCGCGGCGGCAGCGGCGTGCGCGCCAGCAGGACCAGCTTCGCCGCCGCCGTCGCGAAGAAATGCCGGGCAAGGGCGGCGCCGATGCCGTCCAGGCCGCCGGTGACAAGCACCACGGCGCCGCGGCGCAACGGCCCAGCCAAGGCATCCGCCGCCTGAGCCATGGCCACACGGTCGAACCGCTGCACCCAGCGCCGGCCACCGCGCAACGCCACGATCGGCTCCGGCGGCGGTTGCCGAGCCGGTGGGGCCTCCGGCGCCAGCATGAGCTCGCGCAGCAGGTCCCCGGCGAGCCGCTCGCGCGCGGGCCGATCGCCGGGAAGCAGGACGTCGACCAGCCGGCAGCGGACGCCGTATTCGAGCGGGATCACCCGCACCGGACCGAGCAGCGTCGCCTTGGCCGGCGCGATCGGTTCGTCGCCGGTCACCGCCCACAGACCGTCGGCGATCACGGTCAGGTCCGCGATGGGAGCGGCCACGGTTCCATCCAGCTCGCCCATCGCCTGCGCAAGCAGTAAGAGACTGTCGAAGCCGCGGACCGTGACCGCGTCGATGTCGCGCAGCTCCTCCGCCTCCACGCCGGCCGGACCCAGACTGAAGGCGTGGACGACCCGCTCGGGCAGCCCGCCGGCCAGCGCCAGCTCGGAGAGCAGCCGCGGGTAGGCCTCGCGGCGGCCCGGATCGATGCGATACCGCCCGCCGGCGAGCACAGAGAAGCCCTGGCCGAGGTCGCCGGTCTCGCCGGTCTCGCCGGCTTCCACGAGCACCACTTCGTGGCCCGCTGCTCGCAGACGGAAGGCGACGTCCTCGAGGACGCCGCCGGCATCGGCGAACACCAGCCAGCGCCGGCCGGGTGGCGCCGCGCGCGGCTGCCGCGGCAGCAGCGATTGATGCCAGACCGGAGCCCAGAACCAGTCCTCGGGCGGCTGGCGGCGGGCCGGAGCGGCCGCGGCGGCGCGGCGCGAGCCGGCCCCCGGGGCGGTCGGCTGCAGCCAGAAGCGCTGCCGTTCGAAGGGATAGGTCGGCAGCGGCAGGCGGCGCCGGCGCTCGCCGGCGGCGAAGTCCTGCCAGTCGACCTCCACCCCGGCCAGCCAGAGGCGCCCGAGGGCGGTGAGCACCGCCTCCTGCTCCCGGTCCTCCTCTCCCGGCTTGCCGAGCGAGGAGACCGCGGCCGAGCGCACCTCGTCCTGGCGGCGCACCAGGGTGGCCAGACCGCGCCCCGGGCCGACCTCGAGCAACACCCGGTCCGGATCGCCGGCGAGCTCCCGCAGGGCGGCCGCGAAACGCACCGGCTGGCGCAGGTGGCGCAGCCAGTAGCCGGGATCGACGGCTTGCGCCGGCTCGATCCAGGTGCCGGTCAGGTTCGATAGCCAGGGCCGCCGCGGCGGCTCGAGCCGGACGGCGGCCAGCGCCTCGCCGAACGGCTCCACCATCGCGTCCATCATCGCCGAGTGGAAGGCGTGCGAGGTGTGGAGGCGCCGCGCATGCAGGCCCCGCGCCCCGAGCTCCGCCGCCAGCGCCGCCACCGCCGCCTCCGGGCCGGAGACCACGCACAGCGCGGGGGCGTTCACCGCCGCCAGCGCCAGGTCGCCGGCGACGGCGAGCAGCTCGCCGACCGCCGCTTCCGGCAGCGGCACCGCCAGCATCGCCCCCTTCGGCAGCGCCTGCATCAGGCGGGCGCGCTCGGCCACCAGCGCCAGGCCGTCGGCGAGCGAGAAGACGCCGGCCAGGCAGGCCGCCACGTACTCGCCAAGACTGTGGCCGAGCATCGCCGCCGGCTCGATCCCCCACGACATCCAGAGCCTGGCCAGGGCGATCTCGACCGCGAACAGCAGCGGCTGGGCGACGGCGGTCTCGGTCAACCGCGCCGCCGCCGCGGCGGCCTCCGCCGGCGGCGGATGGAGGAGCCGCAGCAGATCGATTCCCGGCAGGCGCGGCGCCAGCAGCTCGAGGCAGCTGTCCAGGGCGGCGCGGAAGACGGGCTCGGCCGCGTAGAGGCCGCGCCCCATGCCGGGATGCTGCGCCCCCTGGCCGGGGAAGAGGAAGACGACCTGCCGCCGGCCGCGGTCCTGCGCTTCGCGGGCCAGCGTCAGGACCCGCGCCGGATCGCGCGCCGCCAGCAGCGCGGCGGCATCGACGGCATTCGCAGGCGCGGCGCCGCCGGCGACCAGCACGCGGCGGTGCGGCAGCGGCCGCCGGCCCATCTGCAGGGTGTGGGCGACGTCGGCGAGGCAGAGGTCCGGATGGGCGGCGAGATGGCCGGCCAGCCGGTCGGTCAGGGCCTCGAGCGCGACGGCGGAACGCGCCGACAGCGGCAGCAGCTGCAGCGGCCGCGACGGCCCCGAGGGTGCAGCCGGCGGCGCCTCCTCGAGCACCAGGTGGGCGTTGGTGCCGCCGATGCCGAAGGAGCTGACGCCGGCCCGCCGCGGCGCTTCGCCGCCCGGCCAGGGGCTCAGCTCGGCGTTGACGAAGAACGGGCTGGCGGCGAAGTCGATGCGCGGGTTGGGTACGGTGAAATGCAGGCTCGGCGGGATCTCCCGGTGCTCCAGGGCGAGCGTCGCCTTGATCAGCCCGGCCACCCCGGAAGCGGCGTCGAGGTGGCCGATGTTGGTCTTCACCGAGCCGATGGCGCAGAAGCCGCGGCGCGCCGTCGCGGCGCGGAATACCTTGGTGAGCGCCGCGATCTCGATCGGATCGCCGAGCGGCGTGCCGGTGCCATGGGCCTCGACGTAGCTGACCTCGTCCGGGGTCACCCCGGCCAGCGCCTGGGCGGCGGCGATGACCTCGGCCTGACCGTCGACGCCGGGCGCGGTGTAGCCCACCTTGGCGGCGCCGTCGTTGTTGATCGCCGAACCCAGCACCACGGCGCGAATGGGATCGCCGGCCGCCAGAGCATCGGCCAGCCGGCGCAGCACCACCACGCCGGCGCCGCTGCCCGAGACGGTGCCGCGGGCATGGGCGTCGAAGGCCCGGCAGTGGCCGTCGGGGGAGGCGATGCCGCCCTCCTGGTAGAGATAGCCGGCGATCTGCGGCACCGCGATCGAGACGCCGCCCGCCAGCGCCAGGTCGCATTCGCGGCCGAGCAGTGACCGGCAGGCGAGGTGGACCGCCACCAGCGAGGTCGAGCAGGCCGTCTGCACCGTCAGGCTGGGGCCGCGCAGGTTGAGCTTGTAGGACACCCTGGTGGCGAGGAAGTCCTTGTCGCTGCCCAGCATCGTCTGCGAGCCGTCGGCGGCGGCCAGCGCCGCCGGATCGTCGAGCAGATGGCTCAGCAGGTAGGTGTTGGCGCTCACCCCGGCAAAGACGCCTACGGGGAAGTCGCAGCGCCCGGGGTCGCAGCCGGCGCTCTCGAGCGCTTCCCAGGCGGTCTCCAGGAACAGCCGGTGCTGGGGATCGAGCAGCTCGGCCTCGCGCGGCGCGATGTCGAAAAAGGCGGCGTCGAAGCGGTCGAAGCCGTCGATCGCGCCGCGGGCCGGCACGTAGTCGGGCCGCGCCAACAGCTCGCGGGGGACGCCCGCGGCGAGCAGCTCGGCCGCCGAGAAGCGGCGGATCGACTCCCTGCCGGCGCGCAGGTTCTGCCAGTGCTCGGCGAGGTCGCGCGCACCCGGGAAGCGCCCCGCCATGCCCACCACGGCGATCGCTTCGAGGGATGAGCCGGCGGCGCCGCGGGCGTAGGCGGCCACCTGCTCGCCGCCCCGGCGGCCGCCGGCCGCGACCGCGGCGGCCGCTGCCGCCGCACCCGGGATTCCGGCAGCCGCGGCGCCGGCATCGCCGCCCGGCAGCGTTCCGGCCCCCGCGAGATGCGCGGCCAGGGCGCCGATCGACGGATAGGTGAACAGGTCGACCAGCGGCACCTCGCGGCCGAGCGCCTGCTGGATGCGGGCCTGCATGCGCACCAGCAGCAGCGAATGGCCGCCGCGATCGAAGAAGTTGTCGGCGATGCCGATCCGTTCCTTGCCCAGCAGCTCCTGCCAGATGGCCGCCAGGGTGCGCTCGAGGGCGCTCGCCGGCGCGATGAAGCGGCTGTCGGGGCCGCCGCCGCCGGCGCCCGCCGCGAGATCGGCGCCGTCGACCTCGTCTGGCTCCGGCAGCGCATGGCGATCGACCTTGCCGCTGGCGGTGCGGGGGAGCGCCGGCATCCCCGCCAGCGCCCCCGGCACCATGTACTCCGGCAGGCACTCGCGGAGCCACAGGCGCAGCTCGGCGACCGCCGCCGGCCAGACGGGCGCGAACCAGGCGGCCAGCCGCGGCTCGCCGGCGTGGTCCTGGCTCACCAGGACGACGCTCTCGCGCACTTGCGGGTGACGGCCGAGCGCCGCCTCGATCTCGCCCAGCTCGATGCGGAAGCCGCGCACCTTGACCTGGCGGTCGAGGCGGCCGACGAACTCGAGCGCGCCGTCGGCGAGGTGGCGCACCAGATCGCCGGTGCGGTAGTGGCGGGCGCCGGGACCGTCCAGCAGGCTGCCGAACGGGTCGGGCAGGAAGCGCTCGGCGGTGAGGTCGGGCCGCCCGAGGTAACCGCGGGCAAGCGCCGGACCGCCGATGAACAGCTCGCCGGGCACGCCGATCGGCGCCGGTTCGAGGTCGTTGCCGAGGACCGCCAGGCGCTTGCCGGTGATCGGCTGGCCGATCGGCAGGCTCGCCGCCGGCGGCCGCGGCGCGCAGCGCCAGGTGCTGGCGTCGATCGCCGCCTCGGTCGGACCGTAGATGTTGAACAGCTCGGCAGCCGGGAAGCGTTCCGCGAAGCGCCTGGCGAGCTCGGGCGGCAGCGCCTCGCCGCCGGCGAACAGCAGCCGCAGGCTGCCGCAGCGGTCGAGCCCGTCCTGCTCGAGGAAGGCGCGCAGCATCGACGGCGCCAGGTCGGTGATGGTGACGCGCTCGGCGGCGATGGTCCGCACCAGGCCGGCGAAGTCCTGATGGCCGCCTGGCGGCACCAGCACCAGGCGGGCACCGGAGAGCAGGGCGCCGAAGATCTGCCAGAGCGAGGGATCGAAGGTGAAGGCGATGTTCTGCAGCACGCAGTCGGCGGGCGAGAGGTGGAACCGCTGCAGGCGCCAGCGCAACGTCGCCGACACGGCGCCGTGCGGCACCATCACTCCCTTGGGCCTGCCGGTCGAGCCCGAGGTGTAGATCACGTAGCAGAGGCTGGCGGCCTCGGTGCCGTCCCGCGGTCCCGCCGCATCGCCGGCGGGCTCGTCCGCATCGGGATCGAGCACCGGCGGTCCGGAGGCCGCCAGGCGGGGGGCGAGCGCCTGGTCGGCGAGCACCAGGTGGACGCCGGCGTCGGCGAGCACGTAGGCCAGCCGGTCGGCCGGCAGGTCGGCGGCCAGGGGCAGGTAGGCGCCGCCGGCCTCGAGCACCGCCAGGATGGCGACGATCAGCGCCGGCCGGCGCTCCATCAGCAGGCCGACGGTGCGTTCGGGCCCGACTCCTGCCGCCCGCAGGCGGCGGGCCAGGGCGCCGGCACGGCGTTGCAGCTCGAGGTAGGTGATCCGCTCCTGGCCGTAGACCAGCGCCACCCGCCGCGGGCCGCGCTCGACCTGGGCCGCGAACAGCCGGTGGAGCTGCTGCAGCTCCGGGTCGCCGTCGGCCTGGACGGGATCGACGTCGCCCTCTCCCCACTCGGCGAGCAGCTGCTGGCGCTCGCTCGCGGCCAGCGGCGAGAGCTGCGACAGGCGGCGCTCCGGAGCGGCCGCCGCCGCCGCGGCGAGGTGGCCGAAGCGCACCAGCATGCGGCGCACCGTCGGCGTGTCGAACAGCTCGGCGCTGTACTCGGCGGCGAGCTCCAGGCCATGGTCGCCCAGCACCGCCGTCAGGCCGAGATCGAGCCGGGTGAGGCCGGTGCCGGCCGGCAGCAGCGCCAGTTTCAGGCCCGGGATCTCCACCGCCGCCGACACCACGTTCTGCAGCACCAGCAGCACCTGGAACAGCGGCATGTGGCGCAGGCTCCGCTCCGGCGCCAGCTGCTCGACCAGGCGCTCGAAGGGGACGTCCTGGTGCGAGAACGCCCCCAGCGTCGCCTCGCGCACCTTCGCCAGCAGCTCGCCGAAGGTTGGATCGCCGCCGGCGTCGGCGCGCAGCACCAGGGTGTTGGCGAAGAAGCCGATCAGCCCTTCCGTCTCGGTCCGGTGACGGCCGGCGACCAGGGTGCCGACCAGCAGGTCTTCCTGGGCGCCGTGGCGCGACAGCAGGTTGGCGAGGACACCGAGCAGCACCATGAACGGCGTGGCGCCATGGCGCAGCGCCAGCTCCCGCAGGGCACCGGCGAGCGCCGCCGGCAGCGCCAGCGCGGTGGCGCCGCCGCGCAGCTCCGGCACCGCCGGCCGCTGCCGGTCGGTCGCCAGCTCGAGCACGGTGGGCGCGCCCTCGAGCTGCTCCCGCCACCAGGCGAGCTGGGCGTCGAGCTCGCCGGCCTGCGCCCACTCGCGCTGCCAGACGGCGAAGTCGGCGTACTGGATGGGCAGCTCCGGCAGCTCCGTCAGGCCCGCATAGAGCACCGCGATCTCCCGCCGCAGGATCTCGAGCGACCAGCCGTCGGAGACGGTGTGGTGCAGGCAGACGAGGACGACGTGCGCCTCGGCGCCGAGGCGCAGCAGCACGACCCGCAGCAGCGGCCCGCGGGCGAGGTCGAAGGGCCGCCTGGCCAGCTGCGCCGCGTGGCGCAGGGCCCAGGCGTCCCGCACGGCCGGCGGCAGCGCCGCACCGTCGACCAGGGGCAGCGCCGCCGCCGGCGACGGCGGCGCGACCCGCTGCACCGGTTCGCCGTCGACCAGCTCGAAGACGGTGCGCAGCACCGCGTGGCGGCGGGCGAGGCCGGCGAAGGCAGCGGCCAGCGCCGCGGGGGCAAGCGCACCGGTCAGCCGGATCGCCAGCGGCATGTTGTAGGCGGCGCTGCCGGGCATCAACCGGTCCAGGAACCAGAGCCGCTGCTGGGCAAAGGAGAGCGGGTAGGCGGCGGCCGGCGGCCGGCGCGCGATGCGGCCGGCGCGCGCCGGCTCCATCCCGTGCTCGCGGCGCATGGCCTGCAGCAGCTCGAGCCGCTTGCCGCTGAGCTTGAAGCTGCGGCCGCCGGTGCCGCTCATCCGGCGCCTCCCGCCGCCGCTTCCGGCGCCGGCTCGGGCTGGCCGACGAGCAGCGAGTCGACCTCGTCGTCGGAGAGCGCGAGCAGCTCGAGCACCAGGTGGGCCGCCGCGTCGAGATCGCCGTCGGTGTCGGCATCGCGGCGCAGGCGCTCGGCCAGCAGGGCTATGGTCGGGGCCTCGAAGAGGCGGCGCAGCGGCACCTCGATCGCCAGCGCCTCGCCGATGCGCGACACCACCAGGGTGGCCAGCAGCGAGTGCCCGCCGAGATCGAAGAAGTTGTCGTGGACGCCGATCCGCTCGGCCTGCAGGACCTCCACCCAGATCCCGGCGAGCAGCTGTTCGAGATCGCCGCGTGGCATCACGAACTCGGCGCTACGCCGCGCGTGGACGGCGCCGGCGCGCGGCAGCGCCTTGCGGTCCACCTTGCCGTTGGGGGTCAGCGGCACGCTCGCCAGACCGACCCAGGCGGTCGGGATCATGTAGTCAGGCAGGGTCTGCGCGAGGTGAGCCCGCAGGGCGGGGACCAGGGCGCCGGCCAGCTCGCCTGGCTCCCCGGCCGCGCGCGGCACCAGGTAGGCCACCAGCCGGCCGCCGCCGACCGCATCGGCCACCGCCACCGCCCGCTCCACCTCCGGATGCGACTCGAGCGCCGACTCCACCTCGCCGAGCTCGATGCGGAACCCGCGCACCTTCACCTGGTGGTCGATCCGGCCCAGGAACTCGAGCCGCCCCCGGCCGTCGTGGCGCGCCAGGTCGCCGGTGCGGTACAGCCGCCCTCCCGGCGCGCCGCCGCCGTCCTCGTCGCCGCGAACCGCACGCGGATCCGGCACGAACCGCTCGGCGGTCAGCTCCGGCCGGCCGCGGTAGCCGCGCGCCACCCCGGCGCCGCCGATCCACAGCTCCCCCGGCGCTCCCAGCGGCACCGGCTCCCACCAGCGGCTCATCACCATCAGCGCGGTGTTGGCGATCGGCGGCCCGATCCGCACCGGCTCCCCCGCCGCCACCCGATCCGTCGCCGACCACACCGTGGTCTCGGTGGGACCGTAGACGTTCCAGACCTCCGCCGCCCGCGCCGCCAGCTCGCCGGCCAGCCGCTCCGGCAGCGCCTCGCCGCCGCACAAGGCCCTGAGCCCAGGGGTGCCGGCCCAGCCCGCGTCCACCAGCAGCCGCCAGCTCGACGGCGTCGCCTGCAGCACCGTCGCCCCCGAGCTGGCCAGCCGCTCCAGCAGCCGCACCCCGTCCGCCGCCACGTCGCGCTCCACCAGCTCGATCCGCGCTCCCGCGAGCAGCGGCAGGAAGAGCTCGAGGCCGGCGATGTCGAACGACAGCGAGGTCACCGCCAGCAGCACGTCCTCGGCGCCGAGACCCGGCCGCCGCGCCATCGAGCGCAGGAAGTTGACCAGCGCGCCGTGCGACACCTCGACGCCCTTCGGCCGTCCCGTCGAGCCCGAGGTATAGAGCACGTAGGCCAGGTCGTGCGGGTCCCCCGCCGGTCCGGCCGCCAGGCCGGCCGACCCAGCCGAGCTCGCCGACCCAGCCGACCTCGCCGACCTCGCCGACCTCGCCCCATTGCCCGCGGCGGCGCCCTCCTCGTCCTCCTCGCCGTCCATCACCCACACCACCTCGGCCGCCCGTTCCACCAGCTCCCGCGGCGTCGCCGCGTCCGCCAACAGCAACCGGCAACCGGCATCCTCCAGCATGAAGACCAGGCGCTCCACCGGATATGCCGGATCCATCGGCACGTAGGCGCCGCCCGCCTGCCACACCCCGAGCAGCGCCTCGAGCAGCCGTACCGACCGCCCCATGGCCACCGCCACCGCCTCGCCGCGGGCGATTCCCGCCGCCCGCAGGCGGCCCGCCACCCGCGCCGCCCCGGCGGCCAGCTCGCCATAGGTGCGCGCCTCCGACTCCGCTTTCACCGCCAGCCGCTGCGGCCGCGCCGCCGCCTGCCGCGCGAAGTGCTCGTCCGTCCGCCCCTGCCAGCCGAACGCCGCCGCCGTGTCCGAGCCCTCGAACAGCAGCTGCTGGCGCTCGGCGCCGTCGAGCAGCGGCAGCTCCGCCAGCGGCCGCCGCGGCTCGGCCGCGACGCCGGCTAGCAGGGTCACCAGGTGGCGCAGCATGCGCTCGGCGGTGGCGCCGGCGAACAGCTCGCCGTCGTACTCGAGCGCCCCGACCAGGTTGCCGGCCCGCGCGGCGATCGCCAGCACCAGGTCGAACATCGCCTGGCCGCGCTCCACCGGCACCGGCACCAGCTCGAGCTCGGTCAGCTGGATCGGCACCATCGGCACGTTTTCCATCTGCAACATGACCTGGAACAGCGGGTTGATCCGCAGGTCACGCTCGGGAGCCAGCTCCTCGACCAGCCGCTCGAACGGCACGTCCTGGTGGGCGTAAGCGTCCAGCGACCGCTCCCGCACCCGCCCGACGAGGGTGTGGAAATCCGGTCCGCCCGACAGATCGACGCGCATCACCAGGGTGTTGACGAAGAAGCCGATCAGCCCTTCGAGCTCCACCCGCTCGCGGTTGGCGATCGGGGTGCCGATGGCGATGTCCTCCTCGCCGGTGTAGCGCGCCAGCAGCGCCGCGAAGCCGGCCAGGCGCACCATGAACGCGGTGGCCTGCTCGGCACGGGCGAGCTGCCGCAGCGCCGTCGCCAACCCGGCCGCGGGCTGCAGCGTCCGCCAGCGCAGCGGTCCGCGCCCGACCCGGCGGGGCCGGTCGGTGGCCAGCGGCAACGCCGGGGGCAGGCCGGCCAGCTGGCGCCGCCAGAACTCCAGCTGCTGCTCCAGGCGCTCGCCCGACAGCCACTGCCGCTGCCAGACAGCGAAGTCGGCGTACTGCACGGGCAACGGCGGCAGGTCGGCCGGCTCGCCGGCAACCGCCGCCCGGTAGAGCGCCGCCACGTCGCGAACCAGCAGCCGCAGCGACCAGCCGTCGGCCACGATGTGATGCACCGTCAGGCCGATGACGTGCTCGTCCGGGGCGAGCGCCACCAGCACGGTCCGCAGCACCGGACCCTCGGCCAGCACGAACGGCCGGCGGCCCGCGAGCTTGGCGACCCGCTCCATCTCGGCCTGGCGGCAGGCCTCGGGAAGGTGCCGCAGGTCGAAGATCGGCAGCGGCTGCGGCGGCTGCGGCGAAGCCGCTCGCGACGGCGCGATCCGCTGCACCGGCTGGCCCGCCACCTTCGGGAAGCTGGTGCGCAGCGCCTCGTGCCGCTCCACCAGGCCCGCCAGCGCCGCCGCTAGCGCCGGCACCGACAGCGCGCCGCGCAGGCACAGCGACACCGTCAGGTTGTAGGCGGTGCCCGCCAGCTCGAGCTGGTCGAGCACCCACAGCCGCTGCTGGGTGAACGACAGCGGCAGGTCGACGCCGGCATCGCGCGGCACCGGCACCAGCGGCACCGCCTCGGGCACCGCCGGCAGGCCGGCCGCCGCCGCCGGCAGCGCCGCCGGCGCCAACGCCGCGGCCTCCAGCGGCCGCTCGCGCTCGATCACCTGCGCCAGGGCGGCCACCGTCGGCCCCTCGAACAGCTTGCGCAGCGGCAGCTCGACGCCGAACGCCTCGCGCAGCCGCGCCATCAGCTGGGTCGCGGTCAGCGAGTGGCCCCCGAGGTCGAAGAAGTTGTCGTCGACGCCCACGCGCTCGCGGTTCAGGACCTCCGACCAGAGCGCCGCCAGCCGCTCTTCGAGCGGCGTCCGCGGCGCGACGTAGGGCCGCGCCTGGTCCTCGACGCGCGGCAGCGCCCTGCGGTCCACCTTGCCGTTGGGAGTCAGCGGCACGCTCGCCAGCCCCACCCATGCGGTCGGGATCATGTAGTCGGGCAGGGTCAGCGCGAGATGAGCGCGCAGCACCGGGATCAGCTCGCTCATCGCGGCCCTCGCCGCTACAGCGGCGTCCGGAACGACTGCTGAAGCGGCGTCCGGAAAGACCGCCACAGCGGCGTCCGGCACAGCGAGCGCCGGCGCCTCCGCGGCGCTGGCGGCAGGCTCCGCGGCCGGCGGCGCCTCCGGCATCAGCGCCAGCAGCGAAGCCATGGCCTCGGCGTCCTGCCAGGCCGACGCCGGCGGCGGGGCGGCGGGCTCCAGGCGCGGCACCACGTAGGCTGCCAACCGGCCGCCGCCGACCGCATCGGCCACCGCCACCGCCCGCTCCACCCCGGGATGCGACTCGAGCGCCGCTTCCACCTCGCCCAGCTCGATGCGGAACCCGCGCACCTTGACCTGGTGGTCGAGGCGGCCCAGGAACTCGATCCGCCCCCGGCCGTCGTGGCGCGCCAGGTCGCCGGTGCGGTACAGCCGCCCTCCCGCCTCGCCGGCGCCGCCGCCGGTTCCACTGGCTCCAGGCATTGCGCGCGGGTCCGGCACGAACCTTTCGGCGGTCAGCTCCGGCCGGCCGCGATAGCCGCGCGCCACCCCGGCGCCGCCGATCCACAGCTCGCCGGGCACGCCCACCGGCACCGGCTCCCACCAGCGGCTCATCAGCATCAGCGAGGTGTTGGCGATCGCCGGCCCGATGCGCACCGGCGCTGCCGCCGTCACCCGATCCGCCGCCGACCACACCGTCGTCTCGGTGGGGCCATAGACGTTCCAGACCTCCCCTGCCCGCGCCACCAGCTCTCCGGCCAGCCGCTCCGGTAGCGCCTCGCCGCCGCACAGCACCTTGAGCCCGGGGGTCCCCGCCCAGCCCGCGTCGACCAGCAGCCGCCAGCTCGACGGCGTCGCCTGCAGCACCGTCGCCCCGGAGACCGCCAGGCGCCCCAGCAGCTTCACCCCGTCCGCCGCCGCGTCACGCTCCACCATGTCGATCCGCGCCCCCTGCAGCAGCGGCAAGAACAGCTCGAGGCCGGCGATGTCGAACGACAGCGAGGTCACCGCCATCAGGATGTCCTCGGCGCCGAGGCCAGGCCGCTCCGCCATCGAGCGCAGGAAGTTGATCAACGCGCCGTGCGACACCTCCACGCCCTTCGGCCTCCCGGTCGAGCCCGAGGTGTAGAGCACGTAGGCGAGGTCCTCGGGAGCGCCGGGAACCGCTGCCGCCGCCGGTGGCTCCTCGCCGCCGTCCTTCAACCAGATCGCCTCGGGCGCCCGCCGCACCAGCTCCCGCGGCGTCTCCGAATCCGCCAGCAGCAGCCGGCAGCCGGCATCCTCCAGCATGTAGGCCAGCCGGTCCACCGGATAGCCCGGGTCCATCGGTAGGTAGGCGCCGCCCGCCTGCCAGACCCCTAGCAGGGCCTCGACCAGACGCACCGACCGGCCCATCGCCACCGCCACCACCTCGCCGCGGGCGATGCCCAGCTGCCGCAGGCGTCCTGCCACCCGCGCGGCGCCGGCCGCCAGCTCGCCGTAGGTGCGCTCGTCCACCGAGGTGAGCACGGCGATGCGTTGCGGCTGCCGCGCCGCCTGGCGCGCGATCCACTCGTCCGTCCGTCCCTGCCAGCCGAACGCCGCCGCGGTATCCGAGCCCTCGAGCAGCAGCTGCTGGCGCTCGGCGGCGTCGAGCAGCGGCAGCTCCGCCAGCCGCCGGCGGGGCTCGGCCGCCGCCGCCGCCAGCAGCACCGCGAAGTGCCGCACCAGCCTTGCGGCGGTGGCGCCGGCGAACAGCTCGGCGTCGTATTCGAGCCCGCCGGTGATCGCCTCGCCCTGCGCCTCGGCCGACAACACCAGATCGAACATCGCCTGGCCGCGCTCCACCCCGACCGGGCGCAGCTCGAGCTCGCTGAGCCGGATCGGCGCCGGCGGCACGTTGTCGACCTGCAGCATGACCTGGAACAGCGGGTTGATCCGCAGGTCGCGCTCCGGCGCCAACTCCTCGACCAGCCGCTCGAACGGCAGATCCTGGTGCGCGAAAGCGTCGAGCGCGGTCTCCCGCACCCGCGCCAGCAGGGTGTGGAAGTCCGGCCCGCCGGCCAGGTCGATGCGCAGCACCAGGGTGTTGGCGAAGAAGCCGATCAGCCCCTCGAGCTCCAGCTGCTCGCGGTTGGCGATCGGCGTGCCGATCGCGACGTCCTCTTCGCCGGTGTAGCGCGCCAGCAGCGCCGCGAAGCTCGCCAGCAGCACCATGAACGGCGTGACCTGCTCGCCCAGGGCGAAGCCGCGCAGCCCGGCCGTCAGCGCCGGCGCCAGCCGCAGTTGCCGCGTTCCCAGCGGCCCATGTCCCACCTGCCGGGGCCGGTCGGTGGCCAGCGGCAGCGCCGGCGGCAGCCCGGCCAGCTGGCGCCGCCAGTACCCCAGCTGTTCGTCCAGGCGCTCCCCCGACAGCCAGCGCCGCTGCCAGACCGCATAGTCCGCGTACTGCACGGGCAGCGGCGCCAGCGTCGCGGGCCGGCCGGCAGCCGCCGCCCGGTAAAGCGCCGCCACGTCGCGCATCAGCACCTGCAGCGACCAGCCGTCGGCGATGCTGTGGTGCACCGTCAGGCCGACGACGTGCTCGCCGGCGGCGATCGCCACCAGCACCGTCCGCAGCAGCGGTCCTTCGGCCAGCACGAAGCGGCGCCGCGACAGACCGGTGGTGATCCGCGTCATCTCCGGCTGCCGCCGAGCCTCCGGCAGGCCCCGCAGGTCGGCCATCGGCAGCGGCATGACCGGTGCCGGCGGCGCGATCCGCTGCACCGGCTGGCCGCCGACCTTCGGGAAGCTGGTGCGCAGCGACTCATGGCGGGCCACCAGCCCCGCCAGCGCCGCCGCCAGCGCGCCGAGCGAGAGCGCGCCGCGCATCCGCACCGCCATCGCCAGGTTGTAGGCCGAGCCGGCCAGCTCGAGCTGGTCGAGCACCCAGAGCCGTTGCTGCGCGAACGACAGCGGCAGGTCGGCGCCGGCATCGCGCGGCACCGGCACCAGCGGCACGGCCGGCCACCGCGGCGCCGCGGTAGCCGCCGCCGGCACCCCGAGAGCCGCGGTCTCGATCTGCCGGTCGGGCTCGATCGCCCGCGCCAGGGCGGCCAGGGTCGGCCCTTCGAACAGCTTGCGCAACGGCAGCTCGACGCCGAACGCCTCGCGCACCCGCGCCATCAGCTGGGTCGCGGTCAACGAGTGGCCGCCGAGCTCGAAGAAGTTGTCGAAGACGCCCACCCGCTCGCGGCCCAGCACCTCCGACCAGAGGCCCGCCAGCCGCTGCTCGACCGGCGTCCGCGGCGCGACGTAGACCCGCGCCTGCTCCTCCACCTTGGGCAGCGCCCGGCGGTCGACCTTGCCGTTGGGAGTCAGCGGCACGGCGGCCAGCCCGACCCACGCGGTCGGGATCATGTAGTCGGGCAGGGTCTGGGCGAGATGAACGCGCAGGGCGGGGATCATGGCGCTCACCGCGGCCATCGCCGGCGACACCGCCGCCGCCGCAACAGGCGCCGGCGGCGGCGCGGCAACGCCCTGGCGCGGCACCAGGTAGGCCACCAGCCGGCCGCCGCCGACCGCGTCGGCCACCGCCACCGCCCGCTCCACCGCCGGGTGCGATTCGAGCGCCGACTCCACCTCGCCCAGCTCGATACGGAAACCACGCACCTTCACCTGGTGGTCGATGCGGCCCAGGAACTCGATCCGCCCCGCGCCGTCGTGGCGCGCCAGGTCGCCGGTGCGGTACAGCCGCCCTCCCGCCTCGCCGCCGCCCTCGCCGGCGCCGCCGGCTCCACTGGCTCCAGGAACCGCCCGCGGGTCGGGCACGAACCGTTCGGCGGTCAGCTCCGGCCGGCCGCGGTAGCCGCGCGCAACCCCGGCGCCGCCGATCCACAGCTCCCCGGGCACCCCCACCGGCACCGCCTCCCACCAGCGGCTGAGCAGCACCAGCGAGGTGTTGGCGATCGGCGGCCCGATCCGCACCGGCGCTCCCGCCGTCACCCGGTCCGCCGCCGACCACACCGTCGTCTCGGTGGGACCGTAGACGTTCCAGACCTCCGCCGCCCGCGCCGCCAGCTCCCCGGCCAGCCGCTCCGGCAGCGCCTCGCCGCCGCACAGCGCCCTGAGCCCGGGGGTCCCCGCCCAGCCGGCGTCCACCAGCAGCCGCCAGCTCGAAGGCGTCGCCTGCAGCACCGTCGCTCCGGAGCTGGCCAGGCGCCCCAGCAGCCGCGCCCCGTCCGCCGCCACGTCGCGCTCCACCAGCTCGATCCGCGCTCCTTGCAGCAGCGGCAGGAACAGCTCGAGGCCGGCGATGTCGAACGACAGCGAGGTCACCGCCAGCAGGGCGTCCTCGGCGCCGAGGCCCGGCCGCTCCGCCATCGAGCGCAGGAAGTTGATCAACGCGCCGTGCGACACCTCCACGCCCTTCGGCCGTCCGGTCGAGCCCGAGGTGTAGAGCACGTAGGCCAGGTCTTCGGGAGCCCCCGCCGGAGCGGCTCCCGGCGACGCTCGGCGAGCGGGCGGCGGCGGCGTGGCCGCCGCCTCCTCGCCGCCTGCCTTCAGCCACACCACTTCGGCCGCCCGCCGCACCAGCTCCCAGGGCGTCTCCGCATCCGCCAGCAGCAGCCGGCAGCCGGCATCCTCCAGCATGTAGACCAGCCGCTCCACCGGATAGGCCGGGTCCATCGGCACGTAGGCGCCGCCCGCCTGCCAAACTCCGAGCAGCGCCTCGATCAACCGCACCGAGCGGCCCATCGCCACCGCCACCGCCTCGCCGCGGACGATGCCCAGCTGCCGCAGACGGTCCGCCACCCGCGACGCGCCGGCGGCCAGCTCGCCGTAGGTCCGCTCGTCCACCACCGTCGTCACCGCGATCCGGTGCGGCTGCCGCGCCGCCTGCCGCGCGATGTGCTCGTCGGTCCGCCCCTGCCAGCCGAAGGCCGCCGCGGTGTCCGACGCTTCGAGCAGCAGCTGGTGGCGCTCGGCGGTGTCGAGCAGCGGCAGCTCCGCCAGCGGCCGGCCCGGCGCCGCCACCGCCGCCGACAGCAGCGCCACCAGGTGCCGCACCAACCGCGCGATGGTGGCGCCGGCGAACAGGTCGGCGTCGTACTCGAGCACGCCGGTGATCGCCTCGCCCTGCCCGGCGACCGACACCACCAGGTCGAACATCGCCTGGCCGCGCGCGAGCGGCAGCGGCAGCAGCTCGAGGTCGGCGGCGCCGATCGGCGCCAGCGGCATGTTGTCGACCTGCAGCATGACCTGGAAGAGCGGGTTCAGCCGCAGGTCCCGCTCCGGCGCCAGCTCCTCGACCAGGCGCTCGAACGGCAGGTCCTGGTGGGCGTAGGCGTCGAGCGCCCCTTCCCGCACCCGCGCCAGCAGGGTGCCGAAGTCCGGCTCCCCCGTGAGGTCGATGCGCAGCACCAGGGTGTTGGCGAAGAAGCCGATCAGCTGCTCGAGCTCCACCCACTCGCGGTTGGCGATCGGCGTGCCGACGGCGACGTCCTCCTCGCCGCCGTAGCGCGCGAGCAGCGCCGCAAAGCCGGCCATCAGCACCATGAAGGGGGTTGCCTGCCGGGCGACGGCAAGCCGGCGCAGGGCCGCCGTCAGCGGCGGCGGCAACCGCAGCGGCCGCGACCCCAGCGGTCCGCGTCCCACCCGTCGCGGCCGGTCGGTGGCCAGCGGCAGCGCCGGCGGCAACCCGGCCAGGCGCCGCCGCCAATACCCCAGCTGCGCTTCGAGGCGCTCTCCCGACAGCCGCCGGCGCTGCCAGACGGCGAAGTCGCCGTATTGCACGGGCAGGGGCGCCTGCGGCGACGGCTGGCCGGCGAGCGCCGCCCGGTAGAGGACCGCGACGTCCCGCACCAGCAGCTGCAGCGACCAGCCGTCGGCGACGATGTGATGCACGGTGACGCCGACGACGTGCTCGGCCGGGGCGAGCGCCACCAGCACCAGCCGCAGCAACGGACCCTCGGCCAGCACGAACGGCCGGCGGGACGGGATGGTGAGGACCCGCGTCAGCTCGGCCGCCCGGCGGGGCTCCGGCAGGCCGCGGAGATCGACGGTGGGCAGGATGGGCGGCGCGGACTGTCCGGTCGGCGCCGGGGCGATCCGCTGCACCGGCTGGCCGGCGACCTTGGGGAAGCTGGTGCGCAGCGACTCGTGGCGCTCGACCAGGCCCCCCGCCGCCGCCGCCAGCGCGCCGGGCGACAGCTTGCCGCGCAAGCGCACCGCGATCGACAGGTTGTAGGCGCTGACGGCCAGGTCCAGCTGGTCGAGCACCCACAGGCGCTGCTGCGCGAACGACAGCGGCAGGTCGCGGTCTCGCGGCACCGGCACCAGCGGCACCGCCGCCGGCCGCGCCGGCACCCGCGGCGCCAGCGCCGCCACTGGCGCCGGCTCCACCATCCTCGGCGCCGCCGCCGGCGCCGGCAGGGCCGGCAGCTCCCCGGTCCAGTGCGGCTCGATCTCCCGCGCCAGGGCGGCCACCGTCGGCCCCTCGAACAGCCGGCGCAGCGGCAGCTCCATGCCGAAGGCCTCGCGCACCCGCGCCATCAGCTGGGTGGCGGTCAGCGAGTGGCCGCCGAGCTCGAAGAAGTTGTCGTCGGCGCCCACCCGGCTGCGGCCGAGGATGTCAGCCCAGAGCGCCGCCAGCCACTCTTCGACCGGCGTCGCGGGCGCGAGATAAGGCCGCGCCTGCTCCTCCACCTTCGGCAGCGCCTTGCGGTCCACCTTGCCGTTGGGGGTCAGCGGCACGCTCGCCAGACCCACCCAGGCGGTCGGGACCATGTACTCGGGCAGGCTCTGGGCGAGGTGCGCGCGCAGCGCCGGGATCAGGGCGGCGAGCGCCTCCCCCGGCACCCCGGCCGCGGCCGGCACCACATAGGCCACCAGCCGCCCGCCGCCGACCGCATCCGCCACCGCCACCGCCCGCTCCACTGCCGGATGCGACTCGAGCGCCGACTCCACCTCGCCGAGCTCGATGCGGAACCCGCGCACCTTCACCTGGTGGTCGATCCGGCCCAGGAACTCGAGCCGCCCCCGGCCGTCGTGGCGCGCCAGGTCGCCGGTGCGGTACAGGCGCCCCCCGGGCTCGCCGCCGCCGTCCTCGTCGCCGCGAACCGCACGCGGATCCGGCACGAACCGCTCGGCGGTCAGCTCCGGCCGGCCGCGGTAGCCGCGCGCCACCCCGGCGCCGCCGATCCACAGCTCCCCCGGCGCTCCCAGCGGCACCGGCTCCCACCAGCGGCTCATCACCACCAGCGCGGTGTTGGCGATCGGCCGGCCGATCCGCACCGGCGCTCCCGCCACCACCCGGTCCACCGCCGACCACACCGTGGTCTCGGTGGGACCGTAGACGTTCCAGGCCTCCGCCGCCCGCGCCGCCAGCTCCCCTGCCAGCCGCTCTGGCAGGGCCTCGCCGCCGCACAGCGCCCTGAGCCCAGGGGTCCCCGCCCAGCCCGCGTCCACCAGCAGCCGCCAACTCGACGGCGTCGCCTGCAGCACCGTCGCCCCCGAGCTGGCCAGCCGCTCCAGCAGCCGCGCCCCGTCCGCCGCCACGTCGCGCTCCACCAGCTCGATCCGCGCTCCCGCGAGCAGCGGCAGGAAGAGCTCGAGGCCGGCGATGTCGAACGACAGCGAGGTCACCGCCAGCAGCACGTCCTCGGCGCCGAGACCCGGCCGCCGCGCCATCGAGCGCAGGAAGTTGACCAGCGCGCCGTGCGACACCTCGACGCCCTTCGGCCGTCCCGTCGAGCCCGAGGTATAGAGCACGTAGGCCAGGTCCTCGGGAGCCCCCGCCGGTCCGGCCGCCAGGCCGGCCGACCCAGCCGAGCTCGCCGACCCAGCCGACCTCGCCGACCTCGCCGACCTCGCCCCATTGCCCGCGGCGGCGCCCTCCTCGTCCTCCTCGCCGTCCATCACCCACACCACCTCGGCCGCCCGTTCCACCAGCTCCCGCGGCGTCGCCGCGTCCGCCAGCAGCAGCCGGCAACCGGCATCCTCCAGCATGTAGACCAGGCGCTCCACCGGATATGCCGGATCCATCGGCACGTAGGCGCCGCCCGCCTGCCACACCCCGAGCAGCGCCTCGAGCAGCCGCACCGACCTCCCCATGGCGATCGCCACCGCCTCGCCGCGGGCGACGTCGAGCGCCCGCAGCCGGCCCGCCACCCGCGCGGCGCCGGCCGCCAGCTCGCCATAGGTCCGCGCCTGGGCGGCGGTGGTCACCGCCAGCCGCTGCGGCCCGGCCGCCGCCTGCCGTGCGATCCGCTCGTCGGTCCGCCCCTGCCAGGCGACCGCCTCGGCGGTGTCGGAGCCTTCGCGGAGCAGCTGCTGGCGCTCGGCGGCGTCGAGCAGCGGCAGCTCCGCCAGCGGCCGGCGCGGCTCGGCCGCCGCCGCGGCGAGCAGGGTCACGAAGTGCCGGACCAGGCGCTCGGCGGTGGCGCCGGCGAACAGCTCGGCGTCGTACTCGATGGCGCCGAGAATCGCCCCCTTCTCTTCGCCGGCCGCCAGCACCAGGTCGAACATCGCCTGGCCGCGCTGCGGCTTCATCGGCGCCAGCTCCAGGTCGGCCAGCCGAATCGGCGCCATCGGCATGTTGCCGAGCTGCAGCATGACCTGGAACAGGGGATTGATCCGCAGGTCCCGTTCCGGCGCCAGCTCCTCGACCAGCCGCTCGAACGGCAGGTCCTGGTGGGCGAAGGCGTCGAGCGCCGTCTCCCGCACCCGTGCCAGCAGGGTGCGGAAGTCCGGTCCGCCCGAGAGGTCGATGCGCAGCACCAGGGTGCTGGCGAAGAAGCCGATCAGGCCCTCGAGCTCCACCCGCTCGCGGTTGGCGATCGGCGTGCCGATCGCCAGGTCCTCCTCGCCGGTGTGGCGCGCGAGCAGCGCCGCGAACGCCGCCAGCAGCACCATGAACTGCGTCGCCTGCTCGCCCAGGGCGAGCCGCCGCAGCGCCGCCGTCGCCGCCGGCTCGACCCGCAGCGACCGCGTGCCCAGCGGTCCCCGGCCGACCCGCCGCGGCCGGTCGGTGGCCAGCGGCAGCGCCGGCGGCAGGCCGCCCAGCTGGTGCCGCCAGTATCCGAGCTGCGCCTCCAGGCGCTCGCCGGCCAGCCGGCGCCGCTGCCAGATCGCGAAATCGGCGTACTGCACGGGCAGCGCCGGCAGCGCCGCGGGGATCCCGGAGACCGCCGCCCGGAAGAGCGCCACCACGTCCCGCACCAGCACCTGCATCGCCCAGCCGTCGGCCACGATGTGATGCACCGTCAGACCGATGACGTGGTCGGCCGGGGCGAGCGCCACCAGCACCGTCCGCAGCAGCGGCCCCGATCCCAGATCGAAAGGCCGGTTGGCCAGATCGGCGGTGACCCGCAGCATCTCGGCTTGCCTGGCCGCCGAGGGCAGTCCGCGCAGGTCGGCGATCGGGAGGGGCGGGAGGGGCGGGAAGCCCGGACGGGCGCCCACCGGCGCGATCCGCTGCACCGGCTGGCCCGCGACCTTGGGGAAGCTGGTGCGCAGCGACTCGTGCCGCGCCACCAGGCCCACCATCGCCGCCGCCAGCGCGCGGATCGACAGCGCGCCGCGCAATCCCAGCGACACCGTCAGGTTGTAGGCCGTGCCCGCCAGCTCCAGCTGGTCGAGCACCCAGAGCCGCTGCTGCGCGAAGGACAGCGGCAGGTCCTGGTCGCGCGGCTCCGGCGCCAGCGGCGCATCCGGCGCCGGCAGCGCCGCCAGCAGGTCGGGCGCCAGGGCTGCCGCCAACGGCAGCGGCGCGCCGGCCGAGGGGCGCAGCGCCTCGATGGACCGCGCCAGGGCGGCCACCGTCGGCGCCTCGAACAGCTTGCGCAGCGGCAGCTCGACCCCGAACGCCGCCTGCACCCGCGCCATCAGCTGGGTGGCGGTGAGGGAGTGGCCGCCGAGCTCGAAGAAGTCGTCGTGGATGCCCACGCGGCCGCGCTCGAGCACCTCCGCCCAGAGCGCCGCCAGGCGCTCCTCGACCGGCGTCCGCGGCGCGACGTGCGCTTCCCGTGCCTGCTCCTCCACCTTCGGCAGCGCCTTGCGGTCCACCTTGCCGTTGGGAGTCAGCGGCACGCTCGCCAACCCCACCCAGGCGGTCGGGATCATGTAGTCGGGCAGAGTCAGGGCGAGGTGGGCGCGCAGGGCCGGCACCAGCGACTTGACGATCGCCGGCGCGGCCGGCGCGGTGCCTGCGGGGGGCGTTGCCGCTTGGCGCGGCACCAGGTAGGCCACCAGCCGGCCACCGCCGACCGCGTCGGCCACCGCCACCGCCCGCTCCACCGCCGGGTGCGATTCGAGCGCCGACTCCACCTCGCCCAGCTCGATGCGGAAGCCGCGCACCTTCACCTGGTGGTCGATGCGGCCCAGGAACTCGATCCGCCCCGCGCCGTCGTAGCGCGCCAGGTCGCCGGTCCGGTAGAGCCGCCCCCCGAGCTCGCCGGCGTCCCAGCCGGTATTGGAGCCGGCGGAGCCGGTGGAGCCGGCGGCGCCGCCGGCTCCAGGCACCGCGCGCGGATCGGGCACGAACCGCTCCGCGGTCAGCTCCGGCCGGCCGCGGTAGCCGCGGGCCACGCCGGCGCCGCCGATCCACAGCTCCCCGGGCGCTCCCACCGGCAGCGGCTCCCACCAGCGGCTCATCACCACCAGCGCGGTGTTGGCGACCGGCGGCCCGATCCGCACCGGCGCACCTGCCGCCACCCGGTCCGCCGCCGACCACACCGTCGTCTCGGTGGGACCGTAGACGTTCCAGACCTCCGCCGCCCGCGCCGCCAGCTCGCCGGCCAGCCGCTCCGGCAGCGCCTCGCCGCCGCACAGCGCCTTGAGCCCGGAGGTCCCCGCCCAGCCCGCGTCCACCAGCAGCCGCCAGGTCGACGGCGTCGCCTGCAGCACCGTCGCCCCCGAGCTGGCCAGGCGTTGCAGCAGCCGCGCCCCGTCCGCCGCCACCTCGCGCTCGACCAGCTCGATCCGGGCTCCTTGCAGCAGCGGCAGGAAGAGCTCGAGACCGGCGATGTCGAACGACAGCGAGGTCACCGCCAGCAGCACGTCGCCGGCTTCCAGGCCGGGGCGTTCGGCCATCGCTTGAAGGAAGTTGAGCAGGCCGCCATGCGACACCTCCACGCCCTTGGGGCGGCCGGTCGAGCCCGAGGTGTAGATGACGTAGGCGAGGTTGGCCGGGTCCACCGTCGCCGGCCACGCGGCATCGGCGGCGGCCGCGCCACCGGCGCCGGCAGAGCCTGCCGCGCCGGCCGAGCCCTCCGCGCCGGCAACCGTCATCGCGGCCGATGCCTGCGAATGCGCCGCCGCCTTGGAGCGCGCCGTCACCTTCCTGGTGGCCACCGTCCGCCGGCCTCGCGCCCGCTTCGCGGCACCTGCAACAGGCGGCGCTTCGGCTGCGTCCTCGCCGGCCGGCGCTGCGAAGGCGGCATGGCCGGCCGGCGCTGCGACCGCGGCCTCGCCGGCCGGCGCGAAGGCGGCCTGGCCGGCCAGCGTTTCGACCGCGGCCTCGCCGGCCGCGAGCTGGCCGCCCGGCTCCACCAGCACCACCCGCGCCGCGCTTGCCGGCAGCCCCGCCGCCAGCCCCGCCTCGGTCACCACCACCGCCGCGCCCGAGTCCTCGAGCATCAGCCGCTGGCGCTCCGCCGGGTAGTCCGGATCCACCGGCAGGTACGCCGCCCCCGCCCCCAGCACTCCCAGCAGGCTCACCACCAGCGCCGGCGTCCGCTCCAGCACCACGCCCACCAGGCTCTCCGCACCCACGCCACCGACTCCAATATCGCGCAGCGCCGCCGACAGCTTAGCCGCACGCTCCATCAGCTCGCCGTAGCGCACCTCGCCGCCGCTCCAGTGGAGCGCCACCGCCTCCGGCTGGCGCGACGCCCGCGCCGCGATCCGCTCGTGCACCGCACCCGGCGGCAGTGGTTGCGCCGTCGCGTTCCACTCCGCCGCCAGCTGGCGCCGCTCCGCCGGACCGAGCAGCGGCAGCTCCGCGATCCGCCCCTCCGGCGTGGCCACCGCCGACGCCACCAGCTCAGCGAAGTGCCCCGCCAGGCGCTCGATCGTCACCCGGTCGAACAGATCGCTGGCGTACTCCCACGACAGCTCCACCCCCGCGCCGTCCTCGCCGCCCTCCGCCAGGTACACCTGCAGGTCGAACAGCGCCGTGCTCCCCGCCACCCGCATCGGCTCGAGCGCCAGCTCCGCCACGCTCCGGCGCGGCGGCAGCGGCGTGTTGATCAGGTTGAACATCAACTGGAACAGCGGGTTGCGCGACAGGTCGCGACGCGGCTGCAGCTCCTCGACCAGCTGCTCGAACGGCACGTCCTGGTGCGCGTAGGCCCCCAGCGCCGTCTCCCGCACCCGCCCCAGCAGACCGCTGAACCCGGGCTCCCCGCCGAGGTCCGTGCGCAGCACCAGCGTGTTGACGAACAGGCCGATCAAACCCTCCACCTCGCGCCGCGTGCGGTTGGCGATCGGCGTCCCCACCACCATGTCCGATGGCGCCCCATAGCGCCACACCAGGGTGTCGAACGCCGCCAGCAGCAGCATGTACAGCGACACCCCCTGCCGCCGCGCCAGCGCCGCCGCCGCCGCGCTCAGCTCCCGGCCCAGCACGCTCGCCACCCGACCGCCGCGGAAGCTCTGCACCGGCGGCCGCGGCCGGTCGCCCAGCAGCTCCACCACCGGCAGGTCCGACAGCCGCTGCCGCCACCAGGCCAGCTCCCGCGCCAAGACCTCGCCCCGCAGCCAGTCCCGCTGCCACCGCGCGTAGTCGCCGTACTGCACCGGCAGCTCCGGCAGCGGCGAAGCCTCGCCGCGGCGGTATGCCCCGTACAGCGCCCCCACCTCGCCCACCAGCACGCCGAGCGACCAGCCGTCCGCCACGATGTGATGGATCGCGAACAGCAGCACGTGCTCGGCGCTCGCCGGGCTCCCCTCGCCGCCCGCCAGCCGCACCAGCGTCAGCCGCAGCAGCGGCGGTTGCCCCAGGTCGAACGGCCGCCGCTGCTGCGCCGCCGCCAGCCGCTCCACCGCCGCCGCGCCCGCCGCCGCCGGCAGCGCCGCCAGGTCCACCAGCGGCAGCGCGCAGGCCAGCCGCGCCGCGATGCGCTGCACCGGCCTCCCCTCCCGCTCGCCGAAGCCCGCCCGCAGGGTCTCGTGCCGCAGCACCACCGCCGCCGCGGCCGCCGCCAGCGCCCCGATCGACAGCTCGCCGTGCAGACGCACCGCCCCGCCCAGGTTGTAGAAGGGGTTGCCCGGCGCCAGCCGGTCCAGCAGCCACAGACGCTGCTGCGCGAACGACAGCGGCACCTCACCCGCCGCCGCGCCCTCCCGCGCCGCGCGCACCAGCGGCGGCGGCGCGGCGTAGGGCGCCGGCACAGCGCCGCCCACGGCGTCTGCGCTGTCCCCAGCAGGCGCGGCGGGCGCTCCGGTGAGCGCTCGCGCCACCTCGATCGCGCGGGCGAGCTCGGCCAGGGTGGGCGTCGCGAAGAAGCTCGCCAGCGGCAGCTCCACCCCGAACGTCTCGCGCACCCGCGACACCGCTCGCGCGGCGAGCAGCGAATGACCGCCCAGCTCGAAGAAGCTGTCCTCGACGCCGATCCCCTCGCTGCCCAACAGCTCGCTCCAGATCCCCGCCAGCAGCGCCTCGACCAGCGTTCGCGGGGCGCCGCCGAGGCCGGCGGCGGCGCCGGCCGGCTGCCCGCCCCGGCCTTCCGGCCCGGCGCTCAACGCCCGCCGGTCCAGCTTGCCGTTGGGGGTCAGCGGCAGCGCCGAGATGCCCACGAAGGCCGACGGCACCATGTAGGCGGGCAGGCTCGCGGCCAGGAACTGCCGCAGCTCGCGCGCCAGCTCGGCCGGCAGCGCTACCGGCTCCGGGCGCTCGCCCGCAGGGGAGCCGGTCGCGTCGGGCGCGCTGGTCTCCGGGGTCGCCGGGGGCGCCGGGGTCGCCGGGGTTGCGGGGGGCGCGGCCTGCCGGCGGAGCACCAGGAAGGCGAGCAGCCGGTCCTCTCGCGCCACCACGGCCGCCGCGGCCAAAGCCGGGTGCCGCGCCAGCGCCGCCTCGACCTCTCCCAGCTCCACCCGGAAGCCGCGCACCTTCACCTGCTGGTCCACCCGGCCCAGGCATTCGAGCGCACCGTCGCGCCGCCACCGCGCCAGGTCGCCGGTGCGGTACAGCCGCGATCCGGTACCGCCCGCGGCCATGGCGACCATGGCGCCCATGGCGGACGTGAAGACGGCGGGGACGGCGGTGGCCGTGGCTCCCGGGCCGGCGAAGGCGTTCGGCACGAAGCGCTCGGCGGTGAGGTCCGGCCGTCCGAGGTAGCCCCGCGCCACGCCGGCGCCGCCCAGCAGCAGCTCGCCCGGCGCGCCCACCGGCACCAGCTCGCCGCGGCGATCGAGGACGTAGGCCGCGGTGTTGGCGATCGGCGTGCCGATGGTCACCGGCGCCCCGGCAATCACCTGGGAGAGGGTCGACCACACCGTCGTCTCGGTGGGGCCGTAGACGTTCCACGCCGAGCCCGCACGCGCCGCCAGCGCCGCCGCCAGGTCCGGCGGCAGCGCCTCGCCGCCGCACAGCGCCTTGAGCCCGCGCCCCTCCTCGCGCTCGCCCCAGCCGGCAGCCAGCAGCAGGCGCCAGGTCGCCGGCGTGGCCTGCAGCACGGTCGCTCCCGACCGCCGCAGCCGCGCCAGCAGCAGCTGGCCGTCCGCGGCCTCGGCGCGGCTCGCCAGCTCGATGGTCGCGCCCTCGAGCAGCGGCAGATAGAGCTCGAGGCCGGCGATGTCGAACGACAGCGAGGTCACCGCCAGCAGCACGTCCCCGGGCTCGAGGCCAGGCCGCTCCAGCATCGCCTGCAGGAAGTTCGCGAGCGCCCCATGCGACACCGCCACGCCCTTCGGGCGCCCGGTCGAGCCCGAGGTGTAGATGACGTAGGCGAGGTTGGCCGGGTCCACCGGCGCCGGGCGTGCGGCATCGCCAGGGACCGCGCCGGCCTGGCCGGCCGGCGTTTCGACCGCGGCCTCGCCGGCCGCGAGCTGGCCACCCGGCTCCACCAGCACCACCCGCGCCGCGCTCAGCGGCAGGCCCGCCGCCAGCCCCGCCTCGGTCAGCACCACCGCCGCGCCCGAGTCCTCGAGCATCAGCCGCTGGCGCTCCGCCGGGTAGTCCGGATCCACCGGCAGGTACGCCGCCCCCGCTCCCAGCACTCCCAGCAGGCTCACCACCAGCGCCGGCGTCCGCTCCAGCACCACGCCCACCAGGCTCTCCGCACCCACCCTACCCACTCCCCCCACTCCAACATCGCGCAGCGCCGCCGACAGCTTAGCCGCACGTTCCATCAGCTCGCCGTAGCGCAGCTCGCCGCCGCTCCAGCGGAGCGCCACCGCCTCCGGCTGGCGCGACGCCCGCGCCGCGATCCGCTCGTGCACCGCACCCGGCGGCAGCGGCCGCGCCGTCGCGTTCCACTCCGCCGCCAGCTGGCGGCGCTCCGCCAGACCCAGCAGCGGCAGCTCCGCGATCCGCGCTTCCGGCGTTGACACCGCCGACGCCACCAGCTCAGCGAAGTGTCCCGCCAGGCGCTCGATCGTCACCCGGTCGAACAGATCGCCGGCGTACTCCCACGACAGCTCCACCCCCGCGCCGTCCTCGCCGCCCTCCGCCAGGTACACCTGCAGGTCGAACAGCGCCGTGCTCCCCGCCACCCGCATCGGCTCGAGCGCCAGCTCCGCCACGCTCCGGCGCGGCGGCAGCGGCGTGTTGATCAGGTTGAACATCAACTGGAACAGCGGGTTGCGCGACAGGTCGCGACGCGGCTGCAGCTCCTCGACCAGCTGCTCGAACGGCACGTCCTGGTGCGCGTAGGCCCCCAGCGCCGTCACCCGCACCCGCCCCAGCAGGCCGCTGAACCCAGGCTCCCCGCCGAGGTCCGTGCGCAGCACCAGCGTGTTGACGAACAGGCCGATCAAACCCTCCACCTCACGCCGCGTGCGGTTGGCGATCGGCGTCCCCACCACCATGTCCGACGGCGCCCCATAGCGCCACACCAGGGTGTCGAACGCCGCCAGCAGCAGCATGTACAGCGACACCCCCTGCCGCCGCGCCAGCGCCGCCGCTGCCGCGCTCAGCTCCCGGCCCAGCACGCTCGCCACCCGACCGCCGCGGAAGCTCTGCACCGGCGGCCGCGGCCGGTCGCCAAGCAACTCCACCACCGGCAGGTCCGAGAGCCGCTGCCGCCACCAGGCCAGCTCCCGCGCCAGCACCTCGCCCCGCAACCACTCCCGCTGCCACCGCGCGTAGTCGCCGTACTGCACCGGCAGCTCCGGCAGCGGCGAGGCCTCACCGCGGCGGTACGCCCCGTACAGCGCCCCCACCTCGCCCACCAGCACGCCGAGCGACCAGCCGTCCGCCACGATGTGATGGATCGCGAACAGCAGCACGTGCTCGGCGCTCGCCGGGCTCCCCTCGCCGCCCGCCAGCCGCACCAGCGTCAGCCGCAGCAGCGGCGGTTGCCCCAGGTCGAACGGCCGCCGCTGCTGCGCCGCCGCCAGCCGCTCCACCGCCGCCGCGCCCGCCGCCGCCGGCAGCGCCGCCAGGTCCACCAGCGGCAGCGCGCAGCCCAGCCGCGCCGCGATGCGCTGCACCGGCCGGCCCTCCCGCTCGCCGAAGCCCGCCCGCAGGGTCTCGTGCCGCTGCACCACCGCCGCCGCCGCCGCCGCCAGCGCCCCGATCGACAGCTCGCCGTGCAGACGCACCGCCCCGCCCAGGTTGTAGAAGGGGTTGCCCGGCGCCAGCCGGTCCAGCAGCCACAGACGCTGCTGCGCGAACGACAGCGGCACCTCTCCCGCCGCCGCGCCCTCCCGCACCGCGCGCACCAGCGGCGGCGCGGTGGTGGGCGTGGTGCCAGGGGTCTCCGAGATCTCCGAGGTCACCGAGGGCCGCGGGCTCTCCAGCGTCGCCGGCGCCACCGCGGCGGTGGCGCCCATGGCACCCTCGACGAGCGCGGGCCCGCTGGCCGGCGCCCGCGCCGCCTCGATCGCTGCCGCCAGGCCCGTCACCGTCGGCGCGGCGAAGAAGGCGGCCAGCGGCAACTCCACCCCGAATGTCTCCCGCACCCGCGACACCACGCGGGTGGCGAGCAGGGAGTGGCCGCCGAGCTCGAAGAAGTCGTCCTCGGCTCCCACCTGGTCCAGGCCGAAGAGGTCTTCCCAGAACCGGGCGACGGCCTCGGCGGTCGCATCCGCCGGCGGCGAGTAGGCGGTCGACAGGCGCGGCCGGGGATGGCGCTCGAGCCCGCCCGGCGCCGCCCCCGCGAGCGCCGACCGCTCCATCGCACCCGACCCGGCCGCCGGCCCAGAAGCACCGCTCGCGCCCGCACCGGTCGCTGCCGGCGCGGCATGGGAGCGCGGATCGATCCAGTACCGGCGCCGCTCGAAGGGATAGGTCGGCAGGCCCACCCGGCGGCGCTTGTCGTGCGCGTGAAAACCTGCCCAGGCGACGGCGACGCCCCGGACCCAGAGCCGGCCCAACGTTGCAAGCATCTGCTCCTGGTCGCCCGGCGACGGGAGCACCTCCGGGCCGCTGGTCGCGGCCACCTGGGCGTCTGGATGGACTGGAGTACCCAGCGCCAGCCAGAGCGCGCCCGGCACCGCTGCCCCGACCGCTCCGGCCGCCGCCGCCAGGCCGCCTTCGTCGCTTGCCGCCTGCCAGGGCAGCCGCGCCCAATGAGCAGGATCGGTCGCCGGTTCGAGCCGCCCGCCGGTGGCTGCCGAGAACAGCGGGATCGACGGCGGCTGCAACGGGAAGCGCGCCAGCTCAGCCGACATGGCAGCCGCCAGCTCGTCGAGCCGCGCCGGCGCGATGACCTCGGGCCGCACGCCGCCAGCCGGCGAAAGACCTGCCATCCATTCTTCGGCGAGCGCGGCCAGGCCCAGCGCGCCGTCGAGCGGCAGCACTCCGGCGAGGCAAGCCGCCGCGTACTCGCCGGCGCCGCAGCCGACCAGCGCCCGCGGGCGGACTCCCCATTCCAGCCACACCTGGGCCAGCGCATGCTCCACGGCGACGAGCGCCGGCAATGTGATCCGCTGTGGCGCCGCGCTGTCGCCGCCATCCGGCGGGTGGAGCTCGGCGCGGAGGTCGCGACCCAGCCGCGGCGCGAGCATTTCGGCGCAACGGTCGAGCTCGGCGCGGAAGCGCGGCTCGGTGTCGTACAGCCCGCGCCCGAGGCGGGCCGTCCCGGCGGGGTCTAGATGGCCGGGCAGCAGGAACACCAGCGGCGGCGGCGCCTTCGCCTCTCCGGTCACGCCGGCACGGCGCCGCTGGCCGAGGTCTGACAGGGCGCTGACCGCGTCTGCTGACAGGGCGCTTACCGCGTCTTCTGATAGGGCGCTGACCGCGTCTTCTGACAGGGCGCTGACCGCGTCTTCTGATAGGGCGCTGACCGCGCCCGCAACGTCGCGCGCCAGCACCGCCCGCCGGTGGCCGAAGGCTCGGCGCCCGGCTTGCAGGGTGAAGGCGACGTCAGCCAGCGGCAGCCCGGGATGGCGCCGCAGATAGGCGGCGAGGCGGTCGCCGGCGGCGGCGAGCGCGGCGGCGCTGCGCGCCGAAAGCACCAGGAGCTGGGCGCCTCGCGACGAGGGTGGGGAGTCGGCCAAGCCGGCGGCACCGGCCGGCACGGCGGCGCCGGTGGGGAGCTCGAGGGGATCGCCGGCAGCGGCCGGGGCCTCCTCCAGGATGACGTGCGCGTTGGTGCCGCCGATGCCGAACGAGTGCACGGCGGCGCGCCGCGGTTGCGCTCCGGCCGGCCAGTCGAGCATGGCGGTGTTGACGAAGAAGGGGCCGGCCTCGAGCCCGAGCTGCGGGTTGGGGCGCTGGAAGTTCAGGGTCGGCGGCACCGCCCGGTGCTCGAGGGCGAGCACCGCCTTGATCAAGCCCGCCACCCCTGAAGCGGTGTTGAGATGCCCGATGTTCGGCTTGACCGAGCCCAGGGCGCAGCTGCCGGGACGCGGCGGAGTGCCGGTCCGGAAAGCCTCGGTCAGGGCGGCGACCTCGATCGAGTCGCCCAGCGGCGTCGCGGTGCCGTGCGCCTCGACCATGCCGATCGACGCCGGATCGACCTCGGCCATGCGCAGCGCGGCCCGCACCGCCCTGGTCTGTCCCTGCTGGCTCGGGGCCGCATACGCCATCCTGCCGGCGCCGTCGTTGTTGATCGCCGATCCCTTGATCACCGCCCGCACCCGGTCGCCGGCGCCAAGCGCGTCCTCGAGCCGCTTGAGCACCACGACCCCGGCGCCGCTGCCGTACATGGTGCCCCGCGCATCGGCGTCGAAGGAGCGGGTGTGGCCGTCGGGCGACGACAGGCCGCCTTCGGACCACAGGTAGCCCTCCTGCTGCGGATAGCGGATCGAGCTGCCGCCGGCGAGCGCCATGTCGCACTCGCCGTTGAGCAGCCCCTGGGCGGCCAGGTGCACCGCCACCAGCGAGCTCGAGCAGGCGCTCTGCACGGCGAGGCTCGGTCCCGACAGGTCCAGCTTGTAGGAGACCAGCGTCGGCAGGTGGTCCTTGTCCGAGCCGAGCAGGCTGCCGACGACGTCCAGCAGGGCGGGATTGGCCCACAGGTTGAGCAGCGTGTAGTTGCTCATGCCGACGCCGGCGTAGACGCCGACCGGCCGGCGGTAACGGGCCGTGTCGTAGCCGGCGTCCTCGAGCGCCTCCCAGCAGCACTCGAGGAAGAGCCGGTGCTGCGGGTCGATGACCTCGGCCTCGCGCGGCGTCAGCTCGAAGAAAGAGGCGTCGAGCAGGTCGGCGCCCGCGACCACCGCTCCCGCTTTGACGTAACGCGGATCCGCGAGCAGCTTGCGGTCCACTCCCGCCGCCAGCAGCTCGGCGTCGGCGAAACGGGTGAGCGACTCGACCCCGGCGCACAGGTTGCTCCAGAAATGCTCCGCGTCCGCCGCTCCCGGCACCCGCAGCGCCAGTCCGACGATCGCGATCTCGAGGCCGTTACGGCCGGAATCAACGCTGCTCAGATCTCACCTCCTGCCGGCGCCGCCGGTGCCGCGGGGTCCGGATCGCCGCGCATCGCCAGCCGCTGGCGCCGGCGGGTCTTGCCCAGCTCGAGCTGTTGCTCCCGCGCCGCGTCCGGCTCTTCCGCCGCGGCGGCCTCCGGCGCGCCGGCCGCGGCGGGTTCGGCGGCGAGGAAGCGCGCCAGCGAGGCGACGTCCGGATACTTGAAGAGATCGAGGATCGACAGCGGCTTGCCGAAGCGCTCGGCGAGCCGCCCCTGCACCCGCACCAGCAGCAGCGAGTGGCCGCCGAGATGGAAGAACTTGTCGTGGACGCCCACCCGCTCGACGCCGAGCACCTCCTGCCAGATCTCGGCCACCGCCAGCTCCGCCGCCGTGGCCGGCGCCACGTACCCCGCCTCGTCGCCGGCTGCCGCCGACGCCGGCTCCGGCAGCGCCCGCCGGTCGAGCTTGCCGTTGGCGGTCAACGGCAGCGCCGGCAGGGTCACCCACGCGCCCGGCACCATGTATTCGGGCAGCGCCAGACGCAGGAAGTCCTGCAAGACGCTCGGCGCCGGCACCTCGGTGCCGGCGGCGGCCGCCACCACGTAGGCCACCAGCCGCTTGTCGCCGCCGCGGTCGGCGCGCGCGATCACCGCCGCCTCGCGCAACCCCGGATGGCGGGCCAGCGCCATCTCGATCTCGGCCGGCTCGATGCGGAAACCGCGGATCTTGACCTGGTTGTCGGCGCGGGCCACGAACTCGGCCTCGCCGTCGGGCAGGTAGCGCCCCAGGTCGCCGGTGAGGTAAATGCGGTCCGCCGCCAGGCCGGTCCCCGGATTGACCACGAAGCGCTGCGCCGTCTGCGCCGGATCCCCGAGGTAGCCGAGCGCCAGGTGATGGCTGCGGATCGCCAGCTCGCCCAGCTCGCCGATGCCGGCAACCCGGCGCTGCCGGTCGAGCACCAGCAGCTCGACCTCGTCGATGCCGCGTCCCAGCGGCAGCACCTCGCGCTCCTCGAACCCGGCGCCGCCGCCCGGCCGGCCGCCGGCGGACGCCGGGCTGGTGACGTGGTAGCTCACCGCCCGCTGCCCCTCGGTCGAGCCGTAGAGGTTGACGCAGGTCACCGCCGGCGCCAGCTCGACGAGCCGCTCCACCTGGCGGCGGGTCAGCACGTCGCCCACCAGGAAGGCATGGCGCAGCGAGGGCACCGGCGCCGGCGGGTCACCGCCCGCGCCGGGCCCCCGCTCGGTGAGCAGCTGCACCATCGCCGGCGTCAGGTTGACGAAGGTGATCGCCGCGCGCCGCAGCCAGCCGGCCAGCCAGCCCGAGCTCCACAGCGCCACCGGATCGGGGATGCAGAGCGTGGCGCCGAGCTGCAACGGCACGCAGATGTCGCGCTGCATCGGGTCGTGCGCCAGGCCCGAGGTCATCGCCGAACGGTCCGCGGCGGAGAGCCCGAAGCGGCGCGCCGCCCACGGCGCGAAGTGCGCCAGCGACCCGTGCCGCCCCAGCACGCCTTTCGGCACCCCGGTCGAGCCGGAGGTGAAGGTGAGCACGCAGGGATCGTCGGGACCCACGGCGACGCCGGGATCCGTCGCCGGCCAGCCGGCCAGCTGCGGCAGCCGCCCATCCCGGCCGCCGGCCGCGCCGGCGCCGTTGCCGTTGCCACCATTGCCGCCAATGCCGCCACTGACGCCACTGGCGCCAACACCGCCGGCGCTCGGCCGGTCATTCCCCCCGGCTTCGCCGAGGGTGAGCCGGCGGGGCAGCGCCGCGACCGCCGCGGCAAGCGGCTCCGGCAGCTCGCCGGTGGCCGCCAGATGGACGAACGCCCGGGCGCCGGCAAGCCCCAGCAGCTCCGCCTGGCGGCGCGGCGGATAGGCGGGGTCGAGCAGCAGGAAGACGCCGCCGGCCTTGAGCACGCCGATCACCGCCACCACCAGCGGCGCGCCGCGGTGGGCGTGGATGGCGACCACGTCGCCCTTGGCGATGCCGCCGGCGAGCAGCCAGTGGGCGAGCCGGTTGCTCTCGGCGTCCAGCTCGGCATAGGTCCAGCCGCCCGCACCGCTCTCGCTGACGGCACCGTTCTCGCCGTCCACCCCGCCCGCGCCGCTCTCGCTGCCGGCGGCATCGCTCACCGCGAGCTTGCCCGGCAGCCGGCGGGCGTGCGCCGCGAACTGCTCGTGGAAGGCGCCCTGCCAGGTCGCCCCCAGCGCCCGCTCGGGATGCGGCAGCACCGCCGCCGCCGCCGCGGTCAGCAGCGACAGCGAGCCGAGCGGCAACTCCGGATCCGCCACCGCCTGAGCGAGCACGCCCTCGATCTGCGACAGCAGCTCGACCATCCGCCCACCGTCGAACAGATCCGCGTTGTAGACCAGGTGGAACGCCACCTCGCCGCCGGTCTCCTCGACGTAGAACGTCATGTCGAACTTCGAGTCCGCACCCACCGCCGCCAGTGGCGACTCCGTCAGCCCGGGTAGGCGCAGCGGCTCCATCGGCACGTTGATCAGGTTGAACAGCACCTGGAACAGCGGCGTACGCGACAGGTCGCGCTCCGGCTTGATCTCTTCGAGCAGCTTCTCGAACGGCAGGTCCTGGTGCGCGAAGGCCCCCAGCGTCGTCTCCCGCAACCGCCCCAGCAGACCGCCGAAGCTCGGATCGCCCGACAGGTCGGTGCGCAGCACCAGGTGGTTGAGGAACAGCCCGATCAGCGGCTCGGTCTCGGCGCGGTTGCGTCCCGCGATCGGCGTCCCCACCACCACCTCGTCCTGGCCGCTCCAGCGACCGAACACCACCTCCACCGCTGCCAGCAGGGTCATGAACAGCGTCGCCCCGCGCCGGCGGCCCAGCGCCTTGACCTCGTTCGACAGCGCCGCCGGCAGCCGCAGCCAACGCTCGCCGCCGGTGAACGTCTGCACCGCCGGCCGCAAGCGGTCGGTCGGCAGCTCCAGCGGCGCCGGCGGACCGGCCAGCGCCTGGCGCCAGTAAGCGGACTGCTCGGCCAACACCGCGCCCGTCAGCCACTCCCGCTGCCACTGCGCGAAGTCCGCATACTGCAGCTCGAGCTCCGGCAGCGGCGACACCCGCCCTGCCGCGAACGCCTCATACAGCGCTCCCAGCTCCCTTCGCAGCAGCGACACCGACCAGCCGTCTGCCGCGATGTGGTGCAGCGTCAGCAGCACCCCGTGCTCCAACGGCCCGAGCCGCAGCAGCGTCGCCCGCAGCATCGGCCCGCGCCGCAGATCGAACGGCGCCGCCGCCTCGGCGCGGGCCAGCCGCTGCGCCTCGGCTTGCCGCGCCGGCGCCGCCAGCGCCGACAGCTCGACCAGCCGCAGGCACTGCGGCCGCCAGGGCTGCACCACCTGCGCCGGCCGGCCGTCCGCCAGCTCGACGAATCCGGTGCGCAGCACCTGGTGGCGGCGCACGATCTCGGCCACCGCCGCACCCAGCGCCCGCAGGTCGAGCTCCCCCGACAACCGCACCGCCGCCGGCATGTTGAGCAGGCTCCCGGGCTCGAAGCGGTCCAGGAACCAGAGCCGCTCCTGGGAGAACGACAGCACCGCCGGCGTGCCCTCCGCGCCGCCGTCCCGCCGCGCCAGCACCGGCGCCGGCGGCCCGCCGGCGGCTGCCTGCCCCGCCTCCCGCTGCAGCCGTTCGATCTCGCCCGCCAGACCCGCCACCGTCGGCAGCTCGAACACCCGCCGGATAGGCAGCTCGAGGCCCAGGGTGGCCCGCACCCGCGACGCCAGCCGGGTGGCGAGCAGCGAATGCCCGCCGAGGTCGAAGAAGCTGTCGTGGACGGAGGTCGGCTCCACCCCGAGCACTTCGGCGAAGATGCCGGCCACGATCTCCTCGAGCGGGGTGGCGGGCGCGGCTCCGGCGGCGCTCGAGCCGTCCGGGCCAAGGGCTTCCGGCGCCGGAGCAGGCAGCGCCTGCCGATCCACCTTGCCATGCGCGGTCACCGGCAGGGCGGACAGCAGCACCAGGCTGCTGGGCAGCATGTAGGCGGGCAGGCGCGCCGCGAGGTGGCGCCGCAGGCTGCCGACGTCCAGCGCGCCGGGTGCGCCGTCGCCGGCGCGCGGCACCGCGTAGGCGACCAGCCGCTTGTCGCCGGGCCGGTCCTCGCGCACCACGACGATGCTCTCCGCGACCTGGGGATGGGTGGCGAGGGCCGCCTCGATCTCGCCCGGCTCGACGCGGAAGCCACGCACCTTGACCTGGCGGTCGACGCGGCCCAGGAACTGCAGGTTGCCGTCGGGCCGGTGGCGAACGCTGTCGCCGGTCAGGTAGACGCGCTCGCCGCCGCGGCGCGAGAACGGGTGCGGCCGGAAGCGCTCCGCCGTCAGCGCCGGCCGGTTCCAGTAGCCGCGCGCCAGGCCGTCCCCGGCCACCGCGAGCTCGCCGGTGAAGCCCTGCGGCACCAGCCCGCCAGCGCGGTCCAGCACGTAGACCTCGGTGGCGGCGACCGGCCGGCCGATCGGCGGCGAGCCGGCGGCCGTGCCCGGCACCACCGGCCAGCAGGTGGCGTAGGTGGTGTCCTCGGTAGGACCGTAGGCGTCGAACAGCCGGGTGCCAGGCAGCGCCGCCGCCGCCCGCTCCAGATGCGCCAGCGACACCACGTCGCCGCCGGTGAACAGCTCCTCGACCGGCGCCAGCCCGGCCAGGTTCTGCTCGACCATCTCGTGGAACAGCGCGGTGGTGAGGAAGAGGGTGGTCACCCGGTGGCGGGCGAGCGCCGCCCCCAGGCCGTCGAGCGACGGCACGCCGGGCGGCAGGATCACCAGCCGGGCGCCGTTGGCGAGCGCACACCAGATCTCGAAGGTCGCGGCGTCGAAGGTGATCGGCGCCAGGTGCGCGAGCACCCGGTCCGGGCCGAGCCGGGCGTGGCCACCGCCCAGCGCCAGCCGCGCCACCCCCCGATGCACCAGCGCCACCGCCTTGGGCGTGCCGGTCGAGCCCGAGGTGTAGAGCAGGCAGAACAGCCGGTCGGCGCCGGCCCCGACGCCCGCCGCGCCAGCCGCGGCGACGGCGCCGGCAGCAGCCGCGCCGGCGCGCGCGATCGCCGCGGCGTCACCCTGGAGATGATCGAGATCGACCTTGGCGCAGCCCTCCGCGGGCAGCGCCGCGCCCGCCTCGCCGGCGGTCACTACCGCCGCCGCGCCGGAATCGGCGAGCAGCCAGGCCAGGCGCTCCGCCGGGTAGGCCGGATCGAGCGGCACGTAGCCGGCGCCGGCCTTGACGCAGGCCAGCAGGGCGACGATCAACCGCGGCGAGCGCGGCAGGCAGACCGCGACCCGGTCCTCGGCGCGCACCCCGATCGCCGCCAGATGACGGGCGAGGCGGCCGGCGGCGCGATCCAGCTCGCCGTAGGTCATGACCTCCGGCGGCGCCTGGGACGCGGCGCCGGCCGGCTCCATGACCAGGGCGACCGCCTCCGGCGCGCGCGCTGCGGTGGCCGCCAACAGCTCGGCCATGGTCGCCGAGCGCGGGTAGTCCCAGGAGACGTCGTTCCAAGCCTGCACGAGCTGGTGGCGCTCGGCCGGCGCCAGCAGCGGCAGCTCCGCCAGCCGCTGCTCCGGCTCGGCCACCGCCGCCGCCAGCAGGCGGGAGAAGGCGCCGAGCAGCCGCTCGGCGGTCGTCGCGTCGAACAGCTCGGCGCTGTACTCGAGATCGCCGCCCAATCCCTCGGGCCCGTTGGCCAGCGACAGCGCCAGGTCGAACTTGGCGCGCGGCAGCAGCGGCGGCAGCAGCTCGGCGCTCACCCCCGGCAGGCCCGGCGACGGCGGTTCGCGGTCGCGGAACGCCAGCACCACCTGAAACAGCGGCGTCAGGCTGGTGTCGCGCTGCGGGGCCAGCTCCTCGACCAGCTTCTCGAACGGCAGCTCCTGGTGGGCATAGGCGGTCAGCGCGGTCCGCCGCACCCGGGCGAGCAGCTCGCCGAACGCGGGATCGCCGCCGAGGTCCACGTGCAGCGGGATGGCGTTGACGAAGAAACCAATCAGCGGCTCGATCTCCAGGCGGTCGCGGTTGGCGACCGGCAAGCCGACGACCACCGCCGCCGCCCCGCCGCCGGCGCGGCCGAGCAGCGCCGCCCAGGCGGCCAGCAGCACCATGAAAGAGGTCGCGTTCCGGCGCCGCGCCAGCGCCGCCACCGCGTCCGCGATGCCGGGCTCCGGCCGCAGCAGGCGGCGCCCGCCGCCTGAGCCGCGCACCACCGGCCGTGGCCGATCGGTGGGCAGCGCCAGGGCCGGCGGCGCTCCCGCCAGCGCCTGCCGCCAGAAGGCGACCAGCGCCGCGAGCGCCGGACCGGCCAGCCGCCGGCGCTGCCAGAGCGCGTAGTCGAGGTACTGGATGGGCAGCGGCGGCAGCGCCGCCAGCTCCGAGAGCATCGCCGGCGGCGCCAGCGGATCGCAGCCGCTCGACTGGCAGGCGGCATACAGCGTCCCGAGCTCGCGCCAGAAGACTTCCACCGAGGCGCCGTCGAAGACGATGTGATGGAAGCTCAGCAGCAGCAGCCACTCGCCGGCCCCCAGCGCCAGCAGGCGGACGCGCAGCAACGGTCCGGCGGCGAGCGCGAACGGCGCCGCCGCCTCGGCCGCGGCCAGGCGCAGCGACTCCGCGGCGGCGGCCACGGCACCCAGGGGCGCCAGATCGACGACCGGCAGCGGCACCGCCGACGGCGGTTCCACCTGCTGCACCGGCCGCCCCTCGACCTCCGGGAAATGGGTGCGCAGCGCCTCGTGGCGCGCGACGATGGCGTTGATGGCGCCGGCCAGCGGCGCCCAGGCCAGCGGGCCGCGCAGCCGCAGCGCCGCCGGGATGTTGTAGGTGATGCTCGCCGGCTCGAGCCGATCGAGGAACCACAGCCGCTCCTGGGCGAACGACAGCGGCGGCAGGGCGGGCCGCGGCCGCGGCGCCAGGCCCAGGCCTGGCTCGCTCGGCGGGGTCTGCGGACCGGCCAGCCGCGCCGCCAGGCCCGCCAGCGTCGGCGCCTCGAACAGGGCGGCCAGCGGCAGCTCGACCTCGAAGGCACGGCGCACCTGCGACATCAGGCGGGCGGCGAGCAGCGAATGGCCGCCGAGCGCGAAGAAGTTGTCGTGCAGGCCGACCCGCTCCACCCCCAGCACCTGCTCCCAGATGCCGGCCAGGAGCTGTTCGGCCGGCGTCCGCGGGATCTCGTGGGCCGCCGCCGGCTCGCCGGAGTCCCAGCGCGGTGCGGGCAGCGCCTGCCGGTCCACCTTGCCGTGTCGGGTCACCGGCAGGGAGGCCAGCACCATCAGGCTGGTCGGCAGCAGGTGCGCCGGCAGGTAGGAGGCGAGATGGCGGCTCAGCCCGGCGGCATCGATGTCGCTCTCGCCGGCGCGCGGCACCACGTAGGCGACCAGCCGCTTGTCGCCGGGCCGGTCCTCGCGCACCATCGCGATGCTCTGCGCCACGCCGGGGTGGGTGGCGAGCGCTGCCTCGATCTCGCCGGGCTCGACGCGGAAGCCGCGCACCTTCACCTGGCGATCGATGCGGCCCAGGAACTGCAGGTTGCCGTCGGGCCGGTGGCGGACGCTGTCGCCGGTCAGGTAGACGCGCTCGCCTCCCAGGCGCGAGAACGGGTGTGGCCGGAAGCGCTCCGCCGTCAGCGCGGGCCGGTTCCAGTAGCCGCGCGCCAGGGCGTCTCCGGCCAGGGCCAGCTCGCCGGCGGATCCCGGCGGCAGCAGCTCCCCGGCACGGTCCAGCACGTAGACCTCGGTGCCGGCGACCGGCCGGCCGATCGGCGACGACCCGGCGGCCGTTCCCGGCACCACCGGCCAGCAGGTGGCGAAGGTGGTGTCCTCGGTCGGGCCGTAGCCGTCGATCAGCCGGGTGCCCGGCAGCGCCGCCGCCGCCCGCTCGAAATGCGCCAGCGACACCACGTCACCGCCGGTGAGCAGCTCCTCGACCGGGGCCAGCCCGAACAGGTTGTGCTCGACCATCTCGTGGAACAGCGCGGTGGTGAGGAACAGCGTCGTCACCCGGTGGCGGGCCAGCGCCGCTCCCAGGCCGTCGAGCGACGGCACGCCGGGCGGCAGGATCACCAGCCGAGAGCCGTTGGCGAGCGCGCACCAGATCTCGAACGTCGCGGCGTCGAAGGTGATCGGCGCCAGGTGCGCGAACACCCGCTCCGGACCGAGCCGTGCGTGGCCGCGGCCCAGCGCCAGCCGCGCCACCCCCCGGTGCACCAGCGCCACCCCCTTGGGCGTGCCGGTCGAGCCCGAGGTGTAGAGCAGGCAGAACAGCCCGTCGGCGCCGGCAGTGTTCCCATTCATGGCGCGCACCGCGCCGGTCGCGGTGCTCTCATCGGTGGCGCTCGCCGCAGCGTCGCGGTCGAGACGGTCGAGGCGGTCGAGATCGACCCTGGCGCAGCCGTCCGCGGGCAGCGCCGCGCCCGCTTCGCCGGCGGTCACCACCGCCGCCGCACCGGAATCGGCGAGCAGCCAGGCCAGGCGTTCCTCCGGATAGGACGGATCGAGCGGCACGTAGCCGGCGCCGGTCTTGACGCAGGCCAGCAGCGCGACGATCAGCCGCCGCGAGCGCGGCAGGCAGACCGCGACCCGGTCCTCGGCGCGCACCCCGAGCGCCACCAGGTGGTTGGCGAGGCGGTCGGCGGCGCGGTCCAGCTCGCCGTAGGTCATGACCTCCGGCGGCGCCTGGGGCGCGGCGGCGGCCGGCTCCATGACCAGGGCGACCGCGTCCGGCGCGTGCGCCGCGGTGGCCGCGAACAGCTCGGCCATGGTCGCCGAGCGCGGGTAGTCCCAGGAGACGTCGTTCCAGCCCCAGAGCAGCTGATGGCGCTCGGCCGGCGCCATCAGCGGCAGCTCCGAGAGCCGCCGCTCCGGCGCCGCCACCGCCGCCGCGAGCAGGCGGGAGAAGTGACCGAGCAGCCGCTCGGCGGTCGCCGCGTCGAACAGCTCGGCGCTGTACTCGAGATCGCCGGCCAGCCCCTCCGAGCCGCCCGCCAGCGAGAGCGTCAGGTCGAACTTGGCGCGCGGCAGCACCGGCGGCAGCAGCTCCGCCCGCACTCCCGGCAGACCGGGCGAAGCCGCCTCGCGCTCGCGGAACGCCAGCATCGCCTGGAACAGCGGCGTCGCGCCGGGGTCGCGCTGGGGAGCCAGCTCCTGGACCATTCTCTCGAACGGCAGCTCCTGATGCGCATAGGCGGCCAGCGCGACCCATCTCACCCGGCCGAGCAGCTCCCCGAACGTGGGGTCGCCGGCGAGGTCGATGGGCAGCGGCAGGGCGTTGACGAAGAAGCCGATCAGCGGCTCGAGCTCCAGCCGGTCGCGGTTGGCGACCGGCGATCCGACCACCACCGCGCTCTGGGCCCCCGCGCCGGCCCGGCCGAGCAGCGCCGCCCAGGCGGCAAGCAGGACCATGAAGGAGGTCGCGTCCGTGCGCTGCGCCAGTGCCGCCACCGCCTCGGCGATGCCGGGCGCCGGCGCCAGCAGACGGCGCCCACCGCGCGAGCCGCGTACCGCCGGCCGCGGCCGGTCGGTGGCCATCGCCAGCGCCGGCGGCGCTTCCGCCAGCGCCTGACGCCAGAAAGCGAGCAGCGGCTCGAGCACCGGACCGACCAGGCGCTGCCGTTGCCAGAGGGTGTAGTCCAGATACTGAATGGGCAGCGGTGGCGGTGCCGGCAGCGGTGCCGAGGGTGCCGGCGCCTCGCTCCCGCGCGACCGGGAGGCGGCGTAGAGCGTTCCCAGCTCGCGCCAGAAGACTTCCACCGAGACGCCGTCGAAGACGATGTGGTGGAAGCTCAGCAGCAGCAGCCACTCGCCGGTGGCGACCGCCAGCAGGCGGGCGCGCAGCAGCGGGCCGGCGGCCAGCGCGAACGGCGCCGCCGCCTCGGCTGCGGTCAGGCGCGCCGACTCCGTGGCGGCGGCCGCGGCGGGCAGCCGCGCCAGGTCGACGACCGGCAGCGGCACCACCATCGGCGGCTCCACGCGCTGCACCGGCTGTCCGCCGATCTCCGGGAAACGGGTGCGCAACGCTTCATGACGGGCGACGATGGCGGTGATGGCGCCGGCCAGCGGCGCCCATGCCAGGTCGCCGCGGAGCCGCAGCGCCGCCGGCACGTTGTAGGTGACGCTCGCCGGTTCGAGCTGATCGAGGTACCACAGCCGCTCCTGGGCAAAGGACAGCGGCGGCTGCGCGGGCCGCGGGCACGGCTCGATCGGCCCCGACGCCGCCGCGGGCACGCCGAGATCCTCGCCACCCGCGAGCGCGCCGGCCAGGCGCGCCGCCAGCCCTGCCAGCGTCGGCTGCGCGAACAACGCGCCCAGCGGCAGCTCGACGCCGAAGGCGCGGCGCACCCGCGACATCAGCCGGGCGGCGAGCAGCGAGTGGCCGCCGAGCGCGAAGAAGCTGTCGTGGAGGCCAACCCGCTCCACTTCCAGCACCTCCCGCCAGATGCCGGCCAGCAGCTCCTCGGCCGGCGTGCGCGGCCCGGCGAAGTCCTGCTGCTCGTCGCGGCCCCAGCTCGGCGCCGGCAGCGCCCGCCGGTCGAGCTTGCCGTTGGCGGTCAGCGGCAGAGCGGCCAGCGGCACGAAAGCGGAGGGCACCATCGGCTCGGGCAGCCGCCGGCGCAGGAAGGCGCGCAGCTCCTCGGCGGCGGGTGCCTGGCCCTCGCCGGCCGCCACCACGTAGGCCACCAGCCACCGTTCGGCGGCCGCCGACGAGGCCGCGGCCGAGGGACGGGTCGTCGCCACCACCGCCGCCGCCGCCAGCGCCGGGTGGCGAGCCAGCACGGCCTCCACCTCCGCCGGCTCGACGCGGACGCCGCGCACCTTCACCTGCGCGTCGATGCGCCCCAGGAACTCCATCCGCCCATCCGCCAGGTGGCGGGCAAGGTCGCCGGTGCGGTACAGGCGGCCGCCCGGCTCGCCACCGCACGGGTCCGGCACGAACCGCTCCGCGGTCAGCTCCGGCCGCCGGTGGTACCCCCGCGCCAGCCCGTCGCCCCCCGCGTACAGCTCTCCCACCACCCCCACCGGCACCGGCTGCAACGCCGCGTCCAGCAGATAGGCCCGGGTGTTGGCGATCGGACGACCGATCGGCACCGTGCCCGCCGGCACCGTCGCCGGCAACCCCGCGACCCCCAGCGTCTGGCAGCAGGTGAACGTCGTCACCTCGGTCGGCCCGTAGCCGTCGATCAGCCGGCAGCCCGGCAGCGCCGCCAGCGTCTTCGTCACCGCCGAAGGCGACAGCACGTCGCCGCCCGCCAGCAGCTGCTCGAGCGGCGCCAACCCGGCGACGTTGGACTCCGCCATCTGGTGGAACAGCCCGGCCGTCAGCCACAGCGAGCTGACCTGCTGCGCCGCCAGCAGGTCTCCAAGCTCCTCCGGCGACACCGGACCGGGCGGATAGATCACCAACCTGCCGCCGTTGAGCAGCGGGCCCCAGACCTCCAGCGTCGACAGGTCGAACGCCGTCGGCGCCAGCTGCAGCCAGACTTGCTCCGGGCCGAAGCGCGCATAGTCGGTCCCCAGCACCAGCCGCGCCACCCCGCGCTGCACCACCGCCACGCCCTTGGGCTCGCCGGTCGAGCCCGAGGTGAAGATCACGTAGGCCAGGCAATCGCCGTCGCCGCGCCATGCCGACCGCCCGGCGGGCGCCGCCCCCTGCCCGGACTGCTCCGCGACGCCGACCACCACCGGCGAGCCCGGATCGGCCACCGCGGCGAGCTCGGCGGCGCCGCCGGTCCAGTCGGTCACCAGCACCGGCGCGCCGGCGCCGGCGAGCAGCAGCGCCAGGCGTTCGGCCGGCCAGGCCGGTTCGAGCGGCAGATAGGCGCCGCCGGCCTTCAGCACCCCGAGCAGCGCCACCACCAGCTCCGGCGAACGCTCCAGACACACCCCCACCACCACCTCGGGGCCCACTCCCAGCGACCCCAGGCGCTCGGCCAGGGCATCCGCCCGCCGGCCGAGCTCGCCGTAGCTCAGCTGCCGCTCGCCGCTGACCACCGCCACCGCCTCCGGCGCCTGCGCCGCCGCCGCCGCGAACAGCGCCGCCAGGCTGGCGTCGCGCGGGTACTCGCGCGCGGTGTCGTTCCACGCCGCCAGTAGCTGGTGGCGCTCGGCCGGCGCCAGCAGCGGCAGCTCCGAGAGCCGCAGCTCCGGCCCCGCCGCCGCCGCCGCGAGCAGGCGGGTGAACTGGCCGAGCAGCCGCTCGGCGGTCGCCGCGTCGAACAGCTCGGTGCTGTATTCGAGGTCGCCGCCCAGCCCCTGCGGACCGCTCGCCAGCTCGAGCGCCAGGTCGAACTTGGCGCGCGGCAGGATCGGCGGCAGCAGCTCCGCCCGCACTCCCGGCAGGCCCGGCGAGGCGGCCTCCCGATCGCGGAACACCAGCGCCACCTGGAACAGCGGCGTCGAGCTCGGGTCGCGCTCCGGCGAGAGCTTCTCGACCAACTTCTCGAACGGCAGCTCCTGGTGGGCATAGGCGGCCAGCGCGGCCTGCCGCACCCGCCCGAGCAGCTCGCCGAAGGCCGGATCGCCCGCCAGATCGATCGGCACCGGCAGGGTGTTGACGAAGAAGCCGATCAACGGCTCGAGCTCCAGCCGGTCGCGGTTGGCGACCGGCATGCCGACGACCACGACCCCTTGCCCCCTGGCCCCGCCGGCACGGCCGAGCAGCGCCGCCCAGGCCGCCAGCAGCACCATGAAGGAGGTCGCGTCCTGGCGCCGAGCCAGCGCCGCCACCGCCGCGGCGAGGCCGGGCGCCGGCGGCAGCAGGCGGCGATCGCCGCGCGAACCGCGTACTGCCGGCCGCGGCCGGTCGGTGGACAGCGCCAGGGACGGCGGCGCCCCCGCCAGCGCCTGCCGCCAGAAGTCGACCAGCGGCGCCAGCGCCGGACCGGACAGCCGCCGGCGCTGCCAGAGCGCATAGTCGAGGTATTGGATGGGCAGCGGCGGCAGGGCCGGCGGCGCCTGCTGCCGGCGCTCATCGCGCGACTGGATGGCGGCATACAGCGTCCCGAGCTCGCGCCAGAAGACCTCCACCGAGGCGCCGTCGAAGGCGATGTGATGGAAGCTCAGCAGCAGCAGCCATTCGCCGGCGCCCAGCGCCAGCAGGCGGGCGCGCAGCAGCGGCCCGGCGGCCAGCGCGAACGGCGCCGCCGCCTCGGCGGCGGCCAGCCGCGCCGACTCCGCGGCCGCCGCCGCGGCGCCCAGGGGTGCGAGGTCGACGACCGGCAGCGGCACCGCCGCCGGCGGCTCCACCCGTTGCACCGGCTGCCCCTCGACCTCGGGGAACCGGGTGCGCAGCGCCTCGTGGCGGGCGACGATGGCGGTGATGGCGCCGGCCAGCGGCGTCCACGCCAGCTCGCCATGGAGCCGCAGCGCCGCCGGGACGTTGTAGGTGATCGCCGCCGGCTCGAGCTGATCGAGGAACCACAGGCGCTCCTGGGCGAAGGACAGGGGCGGGTGGTCGGGTCGCGGTTGCCTGCCGATCTCGGGGATCTCCGCCGTCGACGGGACCAGCTGCGGGTCGCCGCCGGCGAGCCGCGCCGCCAGACCCGCCAGCGTCGGCTCCTCGAACAGCGCGGCCAGCGGCAGCTCGACGCCGAAGGCGCGGCGCACCCGCGACATCAACCGGGCGGCCAGCAACGAATGGCCGCCGAGCGCGAAGAAATTGTCGTGCAGGCCGACCCGCTCGACCCCCAGCACCTCCCGCCAGATCCCGGCCAGCAGCTCCTCGACCGGCGAGCGCGGCAGCTCCTGAGCGATCGGATCAGCCTGCGCTTCGCGGCCCCAGCGCGGCGCCGGCAGCGCCCGCCGGTCGAGCTTGCCGTTGGCCGTCAGCGGCAGCGCGGGCAGCGGCACGAAGGCGGACGGCAACAGCGGCTCGGGCAGCCGCCGGCGCAGGAAGGCGCGCAGCTCCTCGGCGCCGGGCGCCGGCGCGCCGCCGGCGCCTACCACGTAAGCCACCAACCTGGTGTCGCGCGGCGCCGGCGGTGCCGCGGTGGTCGCGGCGGTCGCGTCCACCGCGACCTTCTCCGCCACCGCGATCACCGCCGCCGCCGCCACCGCCGGATGGCTCGCCAGCGCCGCCTCGATCTCTCCCGGCTCGACGCGGAAGCCGCGCACCTTGACCTGGGCGTCGGTGCGGCCCAGGAACTCGATCCGGCCATCCGCCAGGTAGCGACCGCGGTCGCCGGTGCGGTACAGCCGCCCGCCCGGGACGCCGCCGCACGGATCCGGCACGAACCGTTCCGCGGTCAGCTCCGGCCGCCGGTGGTAACCACGCGCCAGGCCGTCGCCACCGGCGTAGAGCTCGCCCGCCACTCCCACCGGCACGGGTTGCAGCGCCGCGTCCAGCAGGTAGGCCCGGGTGTTGGCGATCGGGCGGCCGATCGGCACCGTGCCGGAGCCGGCGGCGCCACCGGCTCCTCCCAGCGTCTGGCAGCAGGTGAACGTCGTCCCTTCGGTCGGACCGTAGCCGTTGATCAGCCGGCAGCCCGGCAGCGCCGCCAGCACCTTCGCCACCGCCGCCGGCGCCAGCACGTCGCCGCCCGCCAGCAGCTGGCCGACCGGCGCCAGGCCGCCGGCGTTGGTCTCCACCATCTGGTGGAACAGACCCGCGGTCAGCCACAGGCTGCTGACCCGCTCCGCCGCCAGCACCTCCCCCAATTCCTCGGGCGACACCGCCCGCGGCCGGTAGATCACCAGCCTGGCGCCGTGCAGCAGCGCTCCCCAGATCTCGAGCGTCGAAGCATCGAACGCCGCCGGCGCCAGCTGCAGCCAGACCTGCTCCGGGCCGAAGCGCGCGTACTCGGCTCCCAGCACCAGCCGCGCCACGGCCCGCTGCACCACCGCCACGCCCTTGGGCTCGCCGGTCGAGCCCGAGGTGACCATGACGCAGGCCAGCGAGTCACCGGCGGCACGCCAGCCGCGCGGCGCCGCGGCCGCGGGCGAACCACCGCCGGCCGCCGCCACCCCGGCGCCGCGGGCGATGGCGATCACCGGCGGCAAGCCTGGCGCGACGCCCGCGGCCGGCCCGGCGGTCCCGCCGGCGCCGGCGCCGCCAGCAGCGCCGGCGGTGCCCGAGCCGGGGGCATCGGTCACCAGCACCACGGCGCCGGCGCCGGCCAGCACCAGCGCCTGGCGCTCGGCCGGCCAGGACGGATCCAGCGGCAGGTAGGCGCCACCCGCCGCGAGCACGCCGAGCAGCGCCACCACCAGCTCCGGCGAGCGCTCGACCCTGACCCCCGCCACCACCTCGGGGCCGACGCCGGCCGACGCCAGCCGGCCGGCCAGCTCGTCCGCCCGCCGGCCGAGCTCGCCGTAGGTCAGCTGGCGCGCGCCGTGGACCACCGCCACCACCTCCGGCGCCCGCGCCGCCGCCGCCGCGAACAGCTCGGCCAGACCGGCGTCGCGCGGGTAGTCGCGCGCGGTGTCGTTCCAGCCGGCGAGCAGCTGATGGCGCTCGGCCGGCGCCAGCAGCGGCAGCTCGGAGAGCCGCCGCCCCGGCGCCGCCGCCGCCGCCGCGAGCAGGCGCCGGAAGCGCTCGGCCAGGCGCACCACCGTGGCGCGGTCGAACAGGTCGGTGTTGAAGCGCAGCGAGGCTCCCAGCCCGCGCCCCAGCTCGGCGGCGACCAGCGACAGGGCAAACGGCACCCCCGGCGGCGGGAAGGCCACCGAAGACAGCACGGCCTCGCCCAGGCGCAGCCGCGATCCCGGCATGCCGAGCGCGAAGCCGCCCAGGTCGAGCCGCGTCTCGCGCCCCTTCTCGAAGGCGAAGACCACGTCGAACAGCGGCGAGCGCGCCGGGTCGCGCTCCGGCAGCAGGCGCTCGGCGAGCACCGCCAGCGGCATCTCCTGGTGCTCGTAAGCGGCCAGCGCCGTCGCCCGCACCGCCGCCACCAGGCCCGCGAAGGTCGTGTCGCCGTCCACCGCCGCCACCAGCGGCACCAGGTTGACGAAATAGCCGACCAGGTCGGCCAGCGCCGCGCCGCCGCGCCCGGAGCGGCCGTGGGTGGGCGAACCGACCGCCACCGTCGCGGCGCCGGTGGTCCGCGCCAGCAGCGCCTGGAACCCGGCCAGCAGCACCATGAACAGCGTCGCCCCGCCGGCGCGGGCCACGCTCTCCAGGCCGACGGTCAGCGCCTCCGGCAGCACCAGCTCGTGCGCCGCTCCCGGCCACGTCTGGACCCTCGGCCAGGGCCGGTCCACCGGCAGAGCGAGCCGCGCCGGCGGCGCGCCACCCAACGCCTCGCGCCAGTGGTGCCACAACCGCTCGCCCTCGCCGCCGGCCAGCCGCCGCCGCTGCCAGCGCGCGAAATCGGTGTAGCGCAGGCCCAGAGGCGGCAGCACCGCCGCCGCTGCTTTCTCGGGCTCCGGATGCTCCCGCCTCTCCTGGGCATAGAGCGCACCGAGGTCGCGCACCATCACCTGCAGCGACCAGAAATCGGCGACGATGTGATGGACGGCGAGGAAGAGCAAGCCGGCCGATGCCGCCCCGGGCCGCGCGTCGGGCAGCAGCCCGACCCGCAGCAGCGGCCCGCGCTCGAGATCGAAGGGGCGCCAGGCGGCGGCGCGCAGCCGGGCGACGAGCGCCACCTCGTCCTCGTCCGGCGCCGCGGCCGCCAGCTCCACCAGCTCGCACGCTCCCCGCTCGCCAACCTCCTGCCAGGGACCCTCGCCATCCTCGGCGAAGCTGGTGCGCAGCGCCGGATGGCGCTGGACCAGGGCCGCCAGCGCACGGCCGAGCGCCGCGCGATCGATCGGGCTCTCGACCCGCGCCGCGCCCGCCAGGTGGTAGGCGAGGCCCTGCGGCGCCAGCCGGTGGATGAACCACAGCGCCTGCTGGTTGGGCGCGAGCGGGAAGCGGCCGGTCGCCGGACCTTCGGCTGCCGGCGCCGGCGCCGGGGCGCTCCGGGGGCCGACGTCCAGGCCGCCCACGCGGGCACCGTCCGAGGTGCCTCCGGCGCCGACCGGCGAGCCGCCTTCACCGCCGACCTCCGGGCCGACCTGCGAGCTGCCCTCGGAGCCCCCCTCCGGAGCGCCCTCGGCAGCAGCGTCGATCTCCGCCAGCGCCACCGCGGCGAGATCGTCCAGCGAGGCGCCGGCGAGCAGCTCGGCGATCCCCACCTCGACCCCGAGAGCCGTCTGCAAGCGGCTCTGGATCTCCACCGCCGCCAGGGAATCCAGCCCGTAGGCGCTCAGCGGCTGCGCGGCGTCGAGGCGCGCCGCGCCCACTCCCAGGGCAGCCGCCGCCAGCTGCCGCAGCCAGGGCTCGAGCAGGGTCCGGCGCCGCTCGACGGGCTCCCGCGCCAGCCGCTCCCGATCGAGCTCGCCGGTCTCCGGGCGCTGCTCCGCCAGCTCCGAGGGCGCCGGCGGCGAGAGCTCAGCCGGCGCCTGGAGATCCAGCTGCCCCGGCATCTCCGGGGTCGCCGCGACCGCGCTCCGCGCTTCGCCGCTCGTGTCGTCAGCAGCGCTGATCAAAACGATCCTCTCTTCTTCGAGCCAAGCGATTGCTACAATTGGACGAAGAGGCCGATGGTTAGCCTGAAGGGCCGGCCCGCAAAACTGGCCTGTCTGGATTCCGACGCGTTGCCCCACCTCTACAGTGCGGCTGGAGGCACGAACCGTGAAAGCGGTGCCGCGAAATCTCGAAAAGAAGCCGCCGCGGCGCCGCCGCGGATCAGGGATCCGCGGGGTCCGGATCGCCGCGCAGCGCCAGCCGCTGGCGCCGGCGGACCTTGCCCAGGTCGAGCTGCTGCTCCCGCGCTACGTCCTGATCCTTCGCCGCGGCGGTCTCCGGCGCGCCGGGTGCGGCGGGCTCGCCGGCGAGGAAGCGGGCGAGCGAGGCGAGGTCCGGATACTTGAAGAGATCGAGGATCGACAGCGGCTTGCCGAAGCGCTCGGCGAGCCGTCCCTGCACCCGCACCAGCAGCAGCGAGTGGCCGCCGAGATGGAAGAACTTGTCGTGGACGCCCACCCGCTCGACGCCGAGCACCTCCTGCCAGATCTCGGCCACCGCCAGCTCCGCCGCCGTGGCCGGCGCCACGTACCCCGCCACGTCGCCGGCTGCCGCCGACGCCGGCTCCGGCAGCGCCCGCCGGTCGAGCTTGCCGTTGGCGGTCAACGGCAGGGCCGGCAGGGTCACCCACGCTCCCGGCACCATGTACTCCGGCAGCGCCAGGCGCAGGAAGTCCTGCAAGACGCTCGGCGCCGGCGCCTCGGTGCCGGCGGCGACCGCCACCACGTAGGCCACCAGCCGCTTGTCGCCGCCGCGGTCGGCGCGCGCGATCACCGCCGCCTCCCGCAACCCCGGATGGCGGGCCAGCGCCATCTCGATCTCCGCCGGCTCGATGCGGAAACCGCGGATCTTGACCTGGTTGTCGGCGCGGGCCACGAACTCGGCCTCGCCGTCGGGCAGGTAGCGTCCCAGGTCGCCGGTGAGGTAGATGCGGTCCGCCGCCAGGCCGGTCCCCGGATTGACCACGAAGCGCTGCGCCGTCTGCGCCGGATCCCCGAGGTAGCCGAGCGCCAGGTGATGGCTGCGGATCGCTAGCTCGCCCAGCTCGCCGATGCCGGCCACCCGCCGCCGCCGGTCGAGCACCAGCAGCTCGACCTCGTCGATGCCGCGCCCCAGCGGCAGCACCTCGCGCTCCTCGAGCCCGGCGCCGCCGCCCGGCCGGCCGCCGGCGGGCGCCGGGCTGGTGACGTGGTAGCTCACCGCCCGCTGCCCCTCGGTCGAGCCGTAGAGGTTGACGCAGGTCACCGCCGGCGCCAGCTCGACGAGCCGCTCCACCTGGCGGCGGGTCAGCACGTCGCCCACCAGGAAGGCATGGCGCAGCGACGGCACCGGCTCCGGACCGTCGCCGGCCGCGCCGGGCCCCCGCTCGGTGAGCAGCTGCACCATCGCCGGCGTCAGGTTGACGAAGGTGATCGCCGCGCGCCGCAGCCAGCCGGCCAGCCAGCCCGAGCTCCACAGCGCCACCGGATCGGGGATGCAGAGCGTGGCGCCGAGCTGCAACGGCACGCAGATGTCGCGCTGCATCGGGTCGTGCGCCAGGCCCGAGGTCATCGCCGAACGGTCCGCGGCGGAGAGCCCGAAGCGGCGCGCCGCCCACGGCGCGAAGTGCGCCAGCGACCCGTGCCGCCCCAGCACGCCCTTCGGCATCCCGGTCGAGCCGGAGGTGAAGGTGAGCACGCAGGGATCGTCGGGGCCCACCGCGACGCCGGGAGCGGTCGCCGGCCAGCCGGCCAGCTGCGGCAGCCGCCCACCCCGGCCGCCGGCCGCGCCGAGGGTGAGCCGGCGGGGCAGCGCCGCGACCGCCGCGGCAAGCGGCTCCGCCAGCTCGCCGGTGGCCGCCAGATGGATGAACGCCCGGGCGCCGGCAATCCCCAGCAGCTCCGCCTGGCGGCGCGGCGGATAGGCGGGGTCGAGCAGCAGGAAGACGCCGCCGGCCTTGAGCACGCCGATCACCGCCACCACCAGCGGCGCGCCGCGGTGAGCGTGGATGGCGACCACGTCGCCCTTGGCGACGCCGCCGGCGACCAGCCAGTGGGCGAGCCGGTTGCTCTCGGCGTCGAGCTCGGCGTAGGTCCAGTTGGCCGTGCCGTCCTCGGCGCCGGCGGCATCGCTCACCGCGAGCTTGCCCGGCAGGCGCCGCGCCTGTGCCGCGAACTGCTCGTGGAAGGCGCCCTGCCAGGTCGCCCCCAGCGCCCGCTCGGGATGCGGCAGCACCGCCGCCGCCGCCGCGGTCAGCAGCGACAGCGAGCCGAGCGGCAACTCCGGATCCGCCACCGCCTGAGCGAGCACGCCCTCGATCTGCGACAGCAACTCGACCATCCGCCCACCGTCGAACAGATCCACGTTGTAGACCAGGTGGAACGCCACCTCGCCGCCGGTCTCCTCGACGTAGAACGTCATGTCGAACTTCGAGTCCGCACCCACCGCCGCCAGTGGCGACTCCGTCAGCCCGGGTAGGCGCAGCGGCTCCATCGGCACGTTGATCAGGTTGAACAGCACCTGGAACAGCGGCGTACGCGACAGGTCGCGCTCCGGCTTGATCTCTTCGAGCAGCTTCTCGAACGGCAGGTCCTGGTGCGCGAAGGCACCCAGCGTCGCCTCCCGCAACCGCCCCAGGAGACCGCCGAAGCTCGGATCGCCCGACAGGTCGGTGCGCAGCACCAGGTGGTTGAGGAACAGCCCGATCAGCGGCTCGGTCTCGGCGCGGTTGCGGCCCGCGATCGGCGTCCCCACCACCACCTCGTCCTGGCCGCTCCAGCGGCCGAACACCACCTCCACCGCCGCCAGCAAGGTCATGAACAGCGTCGCCCCGCGCCGGCGGCCGAGCGCCTTGACCTCGCTCGTCAGCGCCGCCGGCAGCCGCAGCCAACGCTCGCCGCCGGTGAAGGTCTGCACCGCCGGCCGCAAACGGTCGGTCGGCAGCTCCAGCGGCGCCGGCGGACCGGCCAGCACCCGCCGCCAGTAAGCGGACTGCTCGGCCAGCACCGCGCCCGTCAACCACTCCCGCTGCCACCGCGCGAAGTCCGCATACTGCAGCTCGAGCTCCGGCAGCGGCGACGCGCGGCCCGCCGCGCCCCCGGAGCCCCCGGCACTCCCGGAAAATACCGTGTAGAGCGCTCCCAGCTCCCTTCGCAGCAGCGACACCGACCAGCCGTCCGCCGCGATGTGGTGCAGCGTCAGCAGCACCCCGTGCTCCAACGGCCCGAGCCGCAGCAGCGTCGCCCGCAGCATCGGCCCGCGCCGCAGATCGAACGGCGCCGCCGCCTCGGCGCGGGCCAGCCGCTGCGCCTCGGCTTGCCGCGCCGGCGCCGCCAGCGCCGACAGCTCGACCAGCCGCAGGCACTGCGGCCGCCAGGGCTGCACCACCTGCGCCGGCCGGCCGTCCGCCAGCTCGACGAATCCGGTGCGCAGCACCTGGTGGCGGCGCACGATCTCGGCCAACGCCGCGCCCAGCGCCCGCACGTCGAGCTCCCCCGACAACCGCACCGCCGCCGGCATGTTGAGCAGGCTCCCGGGCTCGAAGCGGTCCAGGAACCAGAGCCGCTCCTGGGAGAACGACAGCACCGCCGGCGTGCCCTCCGCGCCACCGTCCCGCCGCGCCAGCACCGGCGCCGGCGGCCCGCCGGCGGCCGCCTTGCCGCCCTCGCGCTGCAGCCGCTCGATCTCGCCCGCCAGGCCCGCCACCGTCGGCAGCTCGAACACCCGCCGGAGCGGCAGCTCGAGGCCCAGGGTGGCCCGCAGCCGCGACGCCACCCGGGTGGCGAGCAGCGAATGGCCGCCGAGGTCGAAGAAGTTGTCGTTCGCCGCCACCTGCTCGAGGCCGAGGAGCTCCTCCCAGATCCCGGCCAGCAGCTCCTCGACGGGTCCCCGGGGGGCCGTGGCGAGGCCGGCGTGACCGCACGCCGTCCGCGCGGGCGGCGCCGGCAGCGCCCGGCGATCCACCTTGCCCTGGGAGTTGAGCGGCATTGCCGCCAGGAAAACGTAGTCGGCGGGCACCATGGCGCTCGGCAGCCGCCGGCGCAGGAAGTCGCGCAGCTCGGTGGCGCCGGCGGCGCCGACGGCAGCCGCCGACGGCAGCGGCACGACGTAGGCGACCAGGTGGTGGTCGCCGCCTGCGAGGTGGGCGGCGACCACCGCCTCGCGCACCAGCGGATGGCCGGCCAGCGCCGCCGCCACCTCCCCCAGCTCCACCCGGTGGCCGCGGATCTTGATCTGATGGTCGGTCCGGCCCATGAACTCGAGCGCTCCGTCCGGCCGCCAGCGCACCAAATCGCCGGTGCGATAGCGCCGCGCCCCGGCCTCCGGCGCGAAGGGATCGGGCACGAATCGCTCGGCGGTCAACGCCGGCCGCCCCAGGTAGCCGCGGGCCAGCAGCCCGCCCAGGAAAAGCTCACCGGTCACGCCGATCGGCGCCAGACCCTGCCGCCGGTCGAGCACCTGAGCGCTGCGGCCGGCGTCCGGCTTGCCGATCGGCACCGCACCGCCCGCACCCGGCACGGCGAGAACCGGCGGCGTCACCTCCTGCCAGCAGGCGGAGATCACCGCCTCGGTCGGCCCATAGGAGTTGAGCAGGCGGACACCGGCGGCGGGTGTCGTCGCCCACGAGCGCGCCACCGCCAGGGCCATCGCCTCGCCGCCGGCCGACACCAGGCGGAGCCCGCCCAGCTGCCGGCGGGCGGCGGCCTGCCCCGGCGGCGCCAGCTCCGCGGTCGCCGCCGCGCTCTCGCCCACCGCCTGCTGCCAGAAGGCGGTCGGCAGCTCGCCCACCGTGACCGCCAGGGCAGCGAGGCGCGCGAAGACGCCGGCCGGGGCCCAGGGCTCCCCGCCGCGCATCACCAGCGCGGCGCCGCATCCCAGCGCCGGAAAGACCTGCTCGAGCGCCGCGTCGAAAGCCAGCGCCGCGAATTGCAGCACCCGGTCGGCCGAGCCGAGGCCCAGCAGCCGGCGGATCGCCGCCATGTGCGCCGCGCCCGCGCCGTGCTCGACGGCCACGCCCTTGGGCTCGCCGGTCGAGCCGGAGGTGTAGAGGACGTAGGCCAGGCTGGCGGCCGTCGACCCGGGCACCCGGACCGGCATCGCGCTCTCGCCCGCCAGGCGCGCCAGGTTCCGCCCCACCGCCACCACCGGCGGCTCCCACGGCGGCACCGCCGGCAGATCCTCGACGACCAGCAGGCGCACACCGGAGTCGCGCAGCAGGAAGGCGCGCCGCGCCTCGGGCAGGCCGGGATCGATGGGCACGAAGGCCGCCCCCGTCTTCAGGATGCCGAGCAGCGCCGCCACCATCGCGGGCGAGGGCGGCAGCGCGAGCGCCACCAGGGTCTCCGGCGCCGCTCCCAGCCGCAGCAGCCGGCGCGCCAGGCGATTGGCCTGCGCCTCGAGCTCGGCGTAGCTCATGTGCTCCGCGCCCAGCTCGACCGCCACCGCCTCCGGCGTGCGCGCGGCCTGGCGCTCGCAGGCCGCGTGGAGCAGCTCGCTGCCGCTGGCGGCAGCCGGCTCGGCGTCCACCGCCGGCGCCGGCATCGCCAGCAAGGGGTTCCATTCCACCAGCAGCTGCTGGCGCTCGCCGGCGGCAAGCAGCGCCACCTCCAGCACCGGCGCCGCCGGCGCGGCCACCAGCGCCGCCAGCAGGTGCGCGAAGGCCCCGCCGAGGCGCGCCGCCGTCGCCGCGTCGAACAGATCGGTGGCGTACTCGAGATCGCCGCCGAGGCCGCCATCGCGCTCGAAGAGGGTGAGGCCCAGGTCGAGCTTGGCGGTGCGGGTCTCGACCTCGACCACCGCCAGATCGAGGCCGGGCAGGCGCAGCTCGAGCGGCGCGTTCTGCAGCACGAACAGCGACTGCACGAGCGGCGACCGCGCCAGGTCCCGCGCCGGCGCCAGCTCCTCCACCAGCCGTTCGAACGGCAGGTCCTGGCGCTGGTAGGCGGTCAGCGCGGTGCGGCGCACCCGCGCCAGCAGGGTGTCGAGATCGGGTTCGCCGGCGAGGTCGACGCGCAACGTCAGCGTGTTGACGAAGAAGCCGATCAGCGGCTCGACCTCGAGGCACGTGCGGTTGGCCACCGCGGTGCCGACCAGAATGTCCTCCTGGCCGCACAGCCGCGCCAGCAGCGTGCTCCAGGCGGCGAGCAGCAGCATGAACGGCGTCACCCCGCGGCGACGGGCCAGCGCCGCCGCCGCCGCCGCGAGGGCGGGCGCCAGCGCCACCTGCCGTCGCGCGCCGCGGCCGCTCTGCACCGCCGGCCAGGGGCGGTCCACAGGCAGCGCCAGCGCCGTGGCCGCGCCGTCGAGCGCGGCCCGCCAGGCGGCGACCGCGGCGGCAAGCCGCTCGCCGCTCAGCCAGGCGCGCTGCCAGAGCGCGAAGTCCACGTACTGGATGGGCAGCTCGGCCAGCGGCGACGGCCGGCCGGCGATCGCCGCCGGGTAGAGCTGCGCCAGCTCGCGCATCAGCACGCCCATCGACCAGCCGTCGCCGGCGATGTGATGCATGGCGAGCAACAGCAGGTGCTCGCGGGCCGCCAGCCGCAGCAGCGCGGCGCGCAGCAGCGGCCCGGTGGCCAGGTCGAACGGCCGGATCGCCAGCCGTTCGAGCAGGCGCGACGCCACGCCATCGCGGCGGCTGCCGGGAAGGGCCGACAGATCGAGCAGCGGCAGCGGCGACGGCCGCCAGGGATCGACGACCTGCACCGGCAGGCCCGCCGGCGAGAGCATGAACCGGGTGCGCAGCGCCTGGTGGCGGCGCACGACCTCGCCCAGGCTGGCGGCCAGCGGCGCGACGGCCAGCTCGCCGGCGAGACGGGCGGCGACCGGCATGTTGTAGAGCGGCGATCCGGGGTCCAGGCGATCGAGGAACCAGAGTCGTTCCTGGGCGAAGGAGAGCGGGGGCAGGGCGTCCAGCGGCCGCGGCGCCGGGGCCAGGGGGGGCGGCAGGGGCTCCGGCACGCCGCTCCCGCCGGTTCCGCCGGCCGCCCGGTTGGTGGCGGCGGCGAGGCGCACCGCCAGGCCCGCCACCGTCGGCGCCTCGAACAGCGCGGCGAGCGGCAGCTCGACGCCGAAGTCGCGGCGCACCCGCGACATCAGGCGGGTGGCGAGCAGCGAATGACCGCCGAGATCGAAGAAGCGATCCTGGATGCCCACCCGCTCCACTCCCAGCACCTCGCACCAGATGGCGGCCAGCAGCTCTTCGGCCGGCGTGCGCGGCAGGGTGATCGCCTGCCGTTCGTCGCGGCCCCAGCTCGGCGCCGGCAGCGCCCGCCGGTCGAGCTTGCCGTTGGCGGTCAGCGGCAGCGCCGGCAACGAGACGAAGGCGGACGGCAGCATCGGCTCGGGCAGCCGCCGGCGCAAGAAGGCGCGCAGCTCCTCGGCGGCGGGTGCCGGACCCTCGCCGGCCGCCACCACGTAGGCCACCAGGCGCCGCTCGCCCGCCTCCGGGCGGCGGCCAGCGCCGGCGCCATCGTCGGCAGCCGGAGCCAGGACCACGACCACCGCCGCCGCCAGCGCCGGGTGGCGGGCCAGCGCCGCCTCCACCTCCGCCGGCTCGACGCGGACGCCGCGCACCTTCAGCTGGGCGTCGATCCGCCCCAGGAACTCCATCCGCCCATCCGCCAGATGGCGGGCGAGGTCGCCGGTGCGGTACAGGCGACCGCCCGGCTCGCCGCCGCACGGGTCCGGCACGAACCGCTCCGCGGTCAGCTCCGGCCGCCGGTGGTACCCCCGCGCCAGGCCGTCGCCCCCCGCGCACAGCTCTCCCATCACCCCCACCGGCACCGGGTGCAGCGCCGCGTCCAGCAGATAGGCCCGGGTGTTGGCGATCGGACGCCCGATCGGCACCGTGCCCGAGGGCACCGTCGCCGGCATCCCCGCGACGCCCAGCGTCTGGCAGCAGGTGAACGTCGTCACCTCGGTCGGCCCGTAGCCGTTGATCAGCCGGCAGCCCGGCAGCGCCGCCAGCGTCCTCGTCACCGCCGAAGGTGACAGCACGTCGCCGCCCGCCAGCAACTGTTCGAGTGGCGCCAGCCCGGCGAGGTTGGCTTCCGCCATCTGGTGGAACAGCCCGGCCGTCAGCCACAGCGAGCCGACCTGCTGCGCCGCCAGCAGCTCCCCAAGCTCCTCCGGCGACACCGGACGGGGCGGATAGATCACCAGCCTGCCGCCGTTGAGCAGCGGGCCCCAGACCTCCAGCGTCGACACGTCGAACGCCGTCGGCGCCAGCTGCAGCCAGACCTGGTCCGGGGCGAAACGCGCATACTCGGTCCCCAGCACCAGCCGCGCCACCCCGCGCTGCACCACCGCCACGCCCTTGGGCTCGCCGGTCGAGCCCGAGGTGAAAATGACGTAGGCAAGGGAGTCGCCGTCGCCGCGCCATGCCGATCGCCCGGTGGGCGCCGCGGGGGTTGGCGGCGCCGCGACCGCTGCCGGCATCTCGTCCAGCCCTTGCCCGGGGATCGACCTGGCCTCCGGCGCCCCCTGCCCGGGCTGCTCCGCGACGCCGACCACCACCGGCGCGTCCGTCCCGGCCACCGCGGCGAGCCCGGCGGCGCCGCCGGTCCCGTCCGTCACCAGCACCGGTGCGCCGGCGCCGGCGAGCAGCAGCGCCAGGCGTTCGGCCGGCCAGGCCGATTCGAGCGGCAGGTAGGCGCCGCCGGCCTTCAGCACCCCGAGCAGCGCCACCACCAGCTCCGGCGAACGTTCCAGGCACACCCCCACCACCACCTCGGGGCCCACCCCCAGCGACCCCAGGCGCTCGGCCAGGGCGTCCGCCCGCCGGCCGAGCTCGCCGTAGCTCAGCTGCCGCTCGCCGCAGACCAGCGCCACCGCCTCCGGCGCCCGCGCTGCCGCTGCCGCGAACAGCGCCGCGAGGCTCGCGTCGCGCGGGTACTCGCGCGCGGTGTCGTTCCACGCCGCCAGCAGCTGGTGGCGCTCGGCCGGCGCCAGCAGCGGCACCTCCGAGAGCCGCAGCTCCGGCGCCGCCGCCACCGCCGCGAGCAGGCGGGTGAACTGGCAGAGCAGTCGCTCGGCGGTGGCCGCGTCGAACAGCTCGACGCTGTATTCGAGGTCGCCGCCCAGCCCCTGCGGGCCGCTCGCCAGCTCGAGCATCAGGTCGAACTTGGCGCGCGGCAGCACCAGCGGCAGCAGCTCGGCCCGCACTCCCGGCAGCCCCGGCGAGCCGGCCTCCCGATCGCGGAACGCCAGCACCGCCTGGAACAGCGGCGTCGAGCTCGGGTCGCGCTCCGGCGAGAGCTTCTCGACCAACTTCTCGAACGGCAGCTCCTGGTGGGCATAGGCGGCCAGCGCGGCCTGCCGCACCCGCCCGAGCAGCTCGCCGAAGGCCGGATCGCCGGCCAGAGCGATCGGCACCGGCAGGGTGTTGACGAAGAAACCGATCAACGGCTCGAGCTCCAGCCGGTCGCGGTTGGCGAAAGGCGCGCCGACGACCACCACGGGGTGCCCCGCGAGCGCTCCTGGCCCCCTGGCGCCGCCGGCGCGGCCGAGCAGCGCCGCCCAGGCCGCCAGCAACACCATGAAGGAGGTCGAGTCCCGGCGCCGCGCCAGCGCCGCCACCGCTGCCGCCAGGCCGGGCGCCGGCGGCAGCAGGCGGCGACCGCCGCGCGAGCCGCGTACCGCCGGCCGCGGCCGGTCGGTGGGCAGCGCCAGGGCCGGCGGCGCGCCCGCCAGCACCTGCCGCCAGAAGTCGACCAGCGGCGCGAGCGCCGGACCGGACAGGCGCCGGCGCTGCCAGAGCGCGTAGTCAAGGTACTGAATGGGCAGCGGCGGCAGGGCTGGCAGCGGCGGTAGGCTCGGCTGCAGCGGTAGGGCCGGCTGCGCCGAGCGCATTGCGAGCGGCACCTGTGGCTCGCGCCCGTCGCGCGACCGGATGGCGGCGTACAGCGTCCCGAAGTCGCGCCAGAAGACCTCCACCTAGGCGCCGTCGAAGACGATGTGATGGAAGCTCAGCAGCAGCAGCCAGTCGCCGGCGCCCAGCGCCAGCAGGCGGGCGCGCAGCAACGGCCCGGCAGCCAGTGCGAATGGCGCCGCCGCTTCGGCGGCGGCCAGCCGCGCCGACTCCTTGGCCGCCGCCGCGGCGCCCAGGCGCGCGAGGTCGACGACCGGCAGCGGCACCGGCAACGGCGGCTCCACCCGCTGCACCGGCTGCCCCTCGACCTCGGGGAAACGGGTGCGCAAAACCTCGTGCCGGGCAACGATGCCGGTGAGGGCGCCGGCCAGCGGCGCCCACGCCAGCTCGCCATGGAGCCGCAGCGCCGCCGGGATGCTGTAGGTGACGCTCCCCGGCTCGAGCTGATCGAGGAACCACAACCGCTCCTGGGCAAATGACAGCGAGGGGTGTTCGGGCCGCGCCTGCGGCAATATCTGCAGGGTCCCAGACGCCGGCAGGGTGGGCGGAAACGCCGCCGGCGCCGCCTCGCCGCCACCAAGCGCGCCGGCGAGGCGCGCCGCGAAGCCCGCCAGCGTCGGTTCCTCGAACAGCGCCGCCAGCGGCAGCTCGACGCCGAAGGCGTGGCGCGCCCGCGACATCAGCCGGGCGGCCAGCAGCGAGTGGCCGCCGAGCGCGAAGAAGTTGTCGTGCAGGCCGACCCGCTCCACCCCCAGCACCTCCTCCCAGATGCCGGCCAGGATGACCTCGAGCGGCGTGTGAGGCGCACCGCCGCCGGAATCAGGGTCGGTGCCTGCCGCGTCCGGCGCCGGCGCGGGCAGCGCCCGCCGGTCGACCTTGCCGTGCGCGGTCACCGGCAACGCGGCCAGCAGCACGAGGCTGCTGGGCAGCAGGTAGGCGGGCAGGCGGGCCGCGAGATGGCGGCGCAGCTGGGCGGCATCCGGCGCGCCGGGCGCGCTCTCGCCGGCGCGCGGCACCGCGTAGGCGACCAGCCGCCTGTCGCCGGGCCGGTCCTCGCGCACCACGACGATGCTCTGCGCCACGCCGGGATGGGTGGCGAGCGCCGCCTCGATCTCGCCGGGCTCGACGCGGAAGCCGCGCACCTTGACCTGGCGATCGACGCGGCCCAGGAACTGCAAATTGCCGTCGGGCCGGTGGCGAACGCTGTCGCCGGTCAGGTAGACGCGCTCGCCGCCGCGGCGCGAGAACGGATGCGGCCGGAAGCGCTCCGCCGTCAGCTCGGGCCGGTTCCAGTAGCCGCGCGCCAGACCGTCGCCGGCCAGGGCCAGCTCGCCGGCAGAGCCCGGCGGCACGAGCCCCCCTGCGCGGTCCAGCACGTAGGCCTCGGTGGCGGCGACCGGCCGGCCGATCGGCGGCGAGCCGGCGGCCGTGCCCGGCACCACCGGCCAGCAGGTGGCGTAGGTGGTGTCCTCGGTAGGACCGTAGGCGTCGAACAGCCGGGTGCCAGGCAGCGCCGCCGCCGCCCGCTCCAGATGCGCCAGCGACACCACGTCGCCGCCGGTGAACAGCTCCTCGACCGGCGCCAGCCCGGCCAGGTTCTGCTCGACCATCTCGTGGAACAGCGCGGTGGTGAGGAAGAGGGTGGTCACCCGGTGGCGGGCGAGCGCCGCCCCCAGGCCGTCGAGCGACGGCACGCCGGGTGGCAGGATCACCAGCCGGGCGCCGTTGGCGAGCGCACACCAGATCTCGAACGTCGCGGCGTCGAAGGTGATTGGCGCCAGGTGCGCGAGCACCCGGTCCGGGCCGAGCCGCGCGTGACCGCCGCCCAGCGCCAGCCGCGCCACTCCCCGGTGCACCAGCGCCACCGCCTTGGGCGTGCCGGTCGAGCCCGAGGTATAGAGCAGGCAAAACAGCCGGTCGGCAGCGCCCCCGCCGCGCGTACCACCGACCGAACCGACGAAGGGTACCGCCTTGGAGCGCGCGATCAAGCCGGCGTCACCCTCGAGATCATCGAGATCGACCTTGGACCAGCCGCCAGCGGGCAGCGCCGCGCCCGCCTCGCCGACGGTCACCGCCGCCGCCGCCCCGGAATCGGCGAGCAGCCAGGCCAGGCGCTCGGCCGGGTAGGCCGGATCGAGCGGCACGTAGGCGGCGCCGGCCTTGACGCAGGCGAGCAACGCGACGATCAGCCGCGGCGAGCGCGGCAGGCAGACCGCGACCCGGTCCTCGGCGCGCACCCCGAGCGCCGCCAGGTGGTTGGCGAGACGGTTGGCGGCGCGATCCAGCTCGCCATAGGTAATGACCACCGGCCCGGCGCCGGTCGCATCCACAGCGGCTTGGAGCCCGGGCCCGCGGAGCGGCCCGGCTCGCCCGGCTTCGCGGGGCGCCGCGGGTCCCTGATCCATGACCAGGGCCACCGCCTCCGGCGCCCGTACCACCGCCGCCGCGAACAGCTCTGCCAGGCCGGCGTCGCGCGGGTAGTCGCGGACGGTGTCGTTCCAGGCGGCGAGCAGCTGATGGCGCTCGGCCGGTGCCAGCAGCGGCAGCTCCGCGAGCCGCCGCTCCGGCGCCGCCACCGCCACCGCGAGCAGCCGCCGGAAGCGCTCCGCCAGGCGCACCACCGTGGCGCGGTCGAACAGGTCGGTATTGAAACGGAACGAGGCCCCCAGCCCGCGCCCCAGCTCGGCGGCGACCAGCGACAAGGCAAACGGCGCCCCCGCCGGCGGGAAGGCCACCGACGACAACAGGATGTCGCCCAGGCGCAGCCGCGATCCAGGCATGCCGAGCGCGAAGCCGCCCAGGTCCAGCCGTGTCTCGCGTCCCTTCTCGAACGCGAAGACCACGTCGAACAGCGGCGAGCGCGCCGGGTCGCGCTCCGGCAGCAGGCGCTCGGCGAGCACCGCCAGCGGCATCTCCTGGTGCTCGTAGGCGGCCAGCGCCGCTGCCCGCACCGCCGCCAGCAGGCCCGCGAAGGTCGCTTCCCCGTCCACCGCCGCCACCAGCGGCACCAGGTTGACGAAATAGCCCACCAGATCGGCCAGCGCCGTGCCACCCCGCCCGGAGCGGCCGTGAGTGGGCGCACCGACCGTCACCGTCGGGGTGCCGGTCGTCCGCGCCAGCAGCGCCTGGAATCCGGCCAGCAGCACCATGAACAGCGTCGCCCCGCGGGCGCGGCCCACACCCTCCAGGCCGACGGTCAGCGCCTCCGGCAGCACCAGCTCATGCGCCGCTCCCGGCCACGTCTGGACCTTCGGCCAGGGCCGGTCCACCGGCAGGGCGAGCCGCGCCGGCGGCGCGCCACCCAACGCCTGGCGCCAGTGGTGCCACAACCGCTCGCCCTCGCCGCGGGCCAGCCGCTGCCGCTGCCGGCGCGCGAAGTCGGTGTAGCGCAGGCCCAGAGGCGGCAGGGCCGCCGCCGCCCGGGGCGGCCAGGATTCGCGACTCTCCGGGAGCTCCCGGCTCTCCCGGGCATAGAGCGCGCCGAGGTCGCGCACCATGACCTGCAGCGACCAGAAGTCGGCGACGATGTGGTGGACCGCGAGGAACAGCAGGCCGGCCGACATCGCCCCCGGCCGCGCGTCGGGCAGGAACCCGACCCTCAGCAACGGCCCGCGCTCGAGATCAAAGGGGCGCCAGGCGGCGGCGCGCAGCCGCGCGATGAGCACCGCCTCCTCCTCGCCCGGCGCCGCGGCCGCCAGCTCCAGCAGCTCGCAGGCCCCCCGCTCGCAGACCTCCTGCCAGTGGCCCTCGCCATCCTCCGCGAAGCTGGTGCGCAGCGCCGGATGGCGCGCGACCAGGGCCGCAAGGGCGCGGCCGAGCGCCGCGCGATCGATCGGGCTCTCGACCCGCGCCGCACCCGCCAGGTGGTAGGCGAGACCCTGCGGCGCCAGCCGGTGGATGAACCACAGCGCCTGCTGGTTGGGAGCGAGCGGGAAGCGGCCGGTCGCCGGACCCTCGGCCGCCGGCGGCGGCGCCAGGGCCAGGGCTGGGGCACCGACCTCCGGGCTGACCTGCGGGCCGCCCTCGGAGCCACCATCGGGAGTGCCCTCGGCAGGAGCGCCGATCTTCGCCAGCGCCGCCGCGGCGAGGTCGTCCAGCGAGGCGCCGGCGAGCAGATCGACGATCGCCACCTCGACGCCGAGAACCGTCTGCAGCCGGCTCTGCACCTCCACCGCAGCCAGGGAATCCAGCCCGTAGGCGCTCAGCGGCTGGCCGGCGTCGAGGCGCGCCGCGCCCACTCCCAGCGCCGCCGCCGCCACCTGCCGCAGCCATGGGTCGAGCAGCTCCCGGCGCCGCTCGCCAGGCTCCCGCGCCAGTCGCTCCCGATCGAGCCCGCCGGTCTCCGGGCACTCCGAATCCGGGCTTCCCAGGGTCTCCGGAACCTCCGCCGGGAGCCCCGGCGGCGCCGCCGGCTCCGGCCTTTCCGAGATCACGAACGGCCCCGGCCGCCGGGGGCTATGTGCTTGCTACAATTGGAGAAAAAGCTCGGAGACCGGTCCGGGGGGCGCCGCTCGGCAGGGTGGCCTGTCTCTCTATGGACACGATACCCCACTTCTATAGTGTGACTTGACGCGCCAATCGTGAAAGCTGGGCCCCCATTCTCGCACAAGAGGCCGCACCGCTCGCCATGGAAACGTTCCTCATCGACCTTCGCTACACCCTCCGCGGGCTCGCCCGGACGCCCGGGTTCACCGCCGCGGCCGTCGCCTCCCTGGCGCTGGGCATCGGCGCCAACACCCTCATCTTCACCTTCCTGAATGCGCTGTTCCTGGCGCCGCTGCCGGTCTCCGAGCCGCAGCGGCTGATGTCCCTCTACGAGAAGGACGCCCACAAGCCGGCGCTGCTGCCGTTCTCGCTGCCGAACTACGACGACCTCCGCCGCGGCAATCCGGTGTTCAGCGACGCCGGCGCGGCGCACGACCTGCAGCTCAGCCTGGCCGGCAGCAACGGCGAGCCGGAGATGCTGCCCGGGATGATGGTCACCGGCAACTATTTCGCGGTGCTCGGCATCACCCCCTACCGCGGCCGTTTCTTCCTGCCCGAAGAGAGCGGCACCGGCGGCACCCGCCCGGTGGTGGTGATCGGCTACGGGCTCTGGCAGCGCCGCTTCGGCGGCGACCCCGGAGTGCTCGGCAGCACGCTGCAGATCAACGGCCAGGGCTGCACGGTGATCGGCATCCTGCCGGCCAACTTCAAGGGCGTCAGCCTGCTCGCCGAGCCGCCGCAGCTCTGGGTGCCCGTCGGCCTGGCCCGCCAGATGCTGTCCGGTCCCGACGCCGCCATGGCCGAGCGCCGCGGCATGCTGCGCTTCGCGGTGGTGGCGCGGCTCAAGCCGGGCACCGGCGTCGCGATGGCGCGCGGCGCCATGGCCACGGTCGCCCACCAGCTCGAGCGGCAGGACCCGATCGCCAACCAGGACCTCGAGATCGCCGCCCTGCCGCTGGCCGAGACCACGGTCGACCCGGCGCGACGGAGCATCTACCTGCTGGCCGGCGGCATGCTGGCGGTGGTGGTCGGCCTGCTGCTGCTCATCGCCGCCGCCAACGTCGCCAACCTGCTGCTGGTCCGCGCCCTCGGCCGCAGCCGCGAGATCACGGTGCGCCTGGCGCTGGGCTCCGGCCGGCGGCGCCTCGCCCGCCAGCTGCTGACCGAAGGCGCCACGCTCAGCCTGCTGGGCGGCGCCGCCGGCCTGCTGCTCGCCAGCTGGGGCCGGGAGCTGCTGTGGCGCCTGCGACCGCCGTTCTTTCCCGATACGCTGGCGCTCGGCATCGACTGGCGGGTGCTGGCCTTCACCTTCCTGGTGGCGCTGGTCACCGGCCTGCTCTTCGGCCTCGCCCCGGTGGTGCAGTCCTTCCGCTTCGACCTCTCCGCCAACCTGGGGCACCAGGCCAGCGGCATCCAGCGCGGCACCCTGGCCGCGGCCCTGCGCACGCTGATGCTGGTCGGCCAGATCGCGCTGTCGGTGGTGATCCTGGCCGGCGCCGGGCTCTTCCTGCACAGCCTGCAGGTGGCCGCGGCGGTCGATCCGGGCTTCGAGCGGGAGCGGCTGTTCGTCATCCCGCTCAATCTGAGCGTCCCCGGCTACACGCCGCAGCGCGCCCAGCAGTTCTACGAACGCGCCGTCGAGCGCGTCGCCGCGCTACCGGGAGTGCGCGCCGCCGCCGTCGCCTCGCGCTTCCTGCTCGTCGACAGCGGCAGCCAGGTCGAGGTCGAGGCCGCCGGGCAGCAGGCGCGCGCCGACCGGCGCGGCGTCCAGGCCACGGTTTGCCGGATCGGCCCGCACTATTTCGAGACCGTGGGCATCCCGCTGCGCAGCGGCCGCCCGGTGGTGGCGGAGGACCGCGCCGACGGCCGCCCGGTGGCGGTGGTCAACGAGACCCTGGCGCACTGGCTGTGGCCCGGCGAGAGCGCCCTCGGCAAGCGCTTCCGCTTCAGCGGCGGCGACGGCCCCTGGCTGGAGGTCGTGGGGGTGGCCGCGAACGCCCGCTACCAGAGCCTCGGCGCGGCGCCGGAAGGCTATGTCTATCAGCCGGTGGCGCAACGCTTCGCGCCGGTGATGCTGCTCCACGTACGCACCACCGGCGATCCCCTGGCGACGGTGCCCAGCGTCCGGCAAGAGGTCAAGACGCTCGATCCCACGCTGCCGCTGCCCGAGCCACGGACCATCGCCCAGCTGCGCAACCGGTCGCTGTGGGCGCCGCGCATGGGCGCCGGCCTGCTGTCGCTGTTCGGGCTGCTGGCGCTGGCGCTGTCGGCGATCGGCGCCTATGGCGTGCTCGCCTTCGCGGTCGGCCAGCGGCGGCGCGAGATCGCCATCCGCATGGCGACCGGCGCCGGGCGGCGCGACGTGCTGCGCCTGGTGCTCGCCGACGGCATCAAACCGGTGCTGGCCGGCGTCGTCGTCGGCCTGCTGGCGACGCCGCTGGCGGCGCGGCCGATCGCCCAGCTGCTGGTCGGGATCGGCGCCGCCGATCCGCTGGCGATCGGGGGCGCCACGGCGCTGCTGCTGGCGGTGGCGCTCATCGCCCTCTACGTCCCCGCCCGGCGGGCCGCCGGGCTCGATCCGATGCAGGCGCTGCGCGTCGGCTGACCGACCCGCGGCGCCACACCCTGCGAAAGCGAGCGTTAGCGTGACGATTGCACCACCGGGCGCAAGCGCCCGGCCGCTGCCGCCGCCGGCGGGCGGCCTGCCCGCGGCCGGCAGCCGCCTGCAAGTCTTCCTCGAGGCGACCCGGGTCCACGGCGACGTCATCCGCGTCGACGACCGGCTGCCCACCGTGCTGTTGAGCCATCCCGAGCACATCCGCCACGTGCTGCAGGACAACCAACTCAACTACCCGCAGAACCAGCGCAAGCGCATCCTGATGGGGCGCCTCAGCCTGGCGCTGTCGGGCGGCGAGGCCTGGCGCCGCCGGCGCCGCCTGCTGCAACCGCTCTTCCGGCCGCCGCGCCTGTCGCGGCTGGCGCCCAAGATGACGCGGGCGAGCGGCGAGCTGGTGACTCGCTGGCAGGGGCTGGCGGCGCGCGACGAGCCGGTCGACATGGCGGCGGCGATGGCCCAGCTCACCCTCGACATCCTCATCGACGCCCTGCTGGGCGACGCCGCCGGGCAGAGCGACAGGCTGCGCCGCGCGGTGAGGACCGCCTTCGATTATTTCAACCTCCGCGCCAGGAGCCGCCTGACGCTGCCGGCACCCGTCCCCACCCTGCAGAACCTGCGCCTGCTGCGGGCGCTCGCCGAGCTCAAGCAGGCGGTGATCGAGGTGGTGGCGCAGCGGCGCGCCGCCGACGCGCCGGAGGAGGACGACCTGCTGTCGATGCTCATCGCGGCCCGCGACGAGCAGACCGGCGAGGTGATGGGCGACGAGCAGCTCAAGGACGAGCTGATGATGCTGCTGGTGATGGGGCACATGACCACGGCGATGGCGATCACCTGGACCTGGCACGTGTTGGCCCGCCACCGCGAGGTGGACGAGCGCGTGCGGGAGGAGATCGCCAGGGTGGTCGGCGAGCGGCCGCCCGAGTGGCGCGACGTCGCGGAGCTCGGCTACACCCGGCGGGTGATCGAGGAGACCATGCGGCTCTATCCGCCGAGCTGGGCCTTCAGCCGGCGCACGCTGGCGGACGACGAGATCGGCGGCTACCGCATCCCGGCCGGCGCGGTGGTGATGCTCTCCCCCTACGTCACCCACCGGCGGCCGGAGCTGTGGGAGAACCCGGAGCGCTTCGATCCCGACCGGTTCCTGCCGGAGCGCGCCGCCGGCCGCGCCCGCTTCGCCTACTACCCCTTCGGCGGCGGCCCGCGGGTCTGCATCGCCCGCGACCTGGCGATGGCCGAGCTGCCGCTCATCCTGGCGACGGTCGCCCGGGCCTTCCGGCCGCGCGCGGTGCCCGGCCGGCTGGTGGTGGCGACGACCGGCATCGTGCTGCAGCCGCGCGGCGGCCTGCCGATGCGCCTCGAGCCGGCGGGAGCCGCCCCACCGGCGCACCCGGCGACCTCGGCGCACCCGGCGACGCCGGGAACGCTGGGTACGCCGGCCACGCCGGGTACGCTGGCTTCACTGGCTTCGCTGAGTACGCTGGCTTCAGTCACCGAGCTGCCGCTGCTGGCCGCCGGCCGGGCCACGCCGGCGCTCTTGCACAAGGTGGACGGCCGCTACCGGCCGATCACCGGCGCCGACCTGTGCGGCCAGGTCGGGCGCCTGGCGGCCGCGCTGGTCAGGCTCGGCCTGGCGCCGGGCGAACGGGTGGCGCTGCTCGCCGAGAACGGACCGCTATGGCCGGTGGTCGACTTCGCGGTGCTGGCCGCCGGCGGGGTGACCGTCGCCATCCACCCCGGCGTGCCCGCCGCCGAGGCGGCGCGCCAGCTGCGCGACAGCGGCGCCGTGCTGGCGTTCGTCGGCGGCGCCGATCGCCTGGCCGAGCTGGCGGCGCCGGCCGTCCGCCCGGGCGAGCCGTCGCGGATCCGGCAGATCGTCACCCTCGACGCCGTTGCCGCCGACGGCGCCGCCCGCGATCCCGGCGCCGCCGCGCCGGCCGGCCCGGCGCCGATCACCCTCGCCGCCCTGCTCACCGGGGAGCCGGAGCCGCCGCCCGCGGCGCTGGCGGAGCTGGTCCGGCAGCGGCGGCCCGGCGATCCGGCGACCCTGGTCTATACCCCAGGCACCGCCGGGCCGGCGAAGCCGGTCCTGCTGAGCCATCTCAACCTCACCGCCAACGTCCTCAGGCTGGCCGCCGCGCTCGACGTCAGGCCGGGCGACACCGCCTTCTCGTTCCTGCCGCTGGCCCATCCCTACGAGCGCGTCCTCCACTACCTCTATCTCTACCGCGGCGCCGCCATCGCCTACGCCGGCTCGGCCGCCACCGCCGAGCGGGACCTGCGGCAGGTCGAGCCGCACCTGCTCTCCTCGGTGCCGGAGGCCTGGAAGCGCTATCTCAACTGGGTCTACGACACGGTTCAGTCCAATCCCGGCTGGCGGCAGCGGGTGTTCCGGCTGGCGGTGCGGGTGGGACGCGCCTCGCTGCGCTACCGCGTCCGGGGACAGCGCCCACCCGGAGCGCTCGGCTGGCAGCTCGCCCTGGCCGACCGGCTGGTGTTCGCGCGCCTGCGGCGGATCTTCTTCGGCCGGCGCCTGCGCTTCGTGGTCTGCGGCGGCTCGCGCCTGCCGCAGGGGTGGATCACCTTCCTCTGGGCATCGGGGATCCCGGTGTTCGAGGGTTACGGCCTGTGCGAAGCGGGGCCGGTGGTGACGCTCAACACCGCCGCCACGATCGTCGCCGGCTCCGCCGGGACGCCGCTGCCGGGGGTGGAGATGGAGCTCGCGGCCACGGACGACGAGATCCTGGTGCGGGGGGAAGGCGTCGCGCCGCTCGCCGGCGGCACGGTGGATGCGGCCGGATGGCTCCATACCGGCGACGTCGGGATGCTCGACGACGCCGCCATGCTGCACGTGCTCGGCCGCCGGGAAGACCTGTTCCGCAACGCCCAGGCCCGCCGGATCGCGCCGGTGCCGCTGGCCGGCCTGCTGCAATCCAACCACCTGATCGCCAAGGCGCTGGTGGCGGGCGAGGGCCGCGGCTCGCTGGCGGCGCTGCTGGTGCCCGATTTCGCGTTCCTCGGCGCCACCCTGAAGCGGCGCGGCATCGTTGCCGGGACGCGCCAGGAGATGGTGAGCGACCCGCGGGTGCGCAGCCTGTTCGAGAAGGAGATGGCCGGCCTGAACCACGGCCTCGCCGCGCACGACAGGATCGGCGCCTGGGAGCTGATTGCGGACGACTGGAGCGTCGCCTCGGGCGAGCTGTCGCCGACCGGCGCCGTCCGCCGCCGGGCGGTGCTGGAGCGCTACGCCCCGCTGATCGAGAGGCTCCTGGCGCAGGCGGGAGCCGAAGCCGTGCCCGCCATCGTGGCAACGGCGGCCGGCGGCCCGAGGTAGGGCCTGCCGGCCACCGCCCGAAGGCAGAGGGGTGAAGGGGGGCCTGGATCAGTTCGGCGAGTTGCCGTCCTCGATCGCCTCGACCGCGTCGGCATCGGACGGCTCGTGCGAGACCTCGGTGATCTTCCAGACGTTCAGGTTGCCGTCGAAGAAGCCGGCGGTGTAGAGGTTCTGCCCGCCGGGGCTCATCGCCCCCGCGATGATCTCGATGAGGCCGGGGTTGACGCTGCCGTCACCGGGATCGAACGAGAGCTGCTCCTGGACGCCCACGCTGCCGTTGCGCCGATCGAGGTGGAACGAGTCCAGCGAGTTGGTGCCGAAGCCGTTGGTCAAGAGATGCTGGTGGTCGAAGCTCTCCACCAGGAAGGTCGGCGTCGACAGGCCGAGCACGCCATGGAGGTGCCAGATGGTGATCCCGACCTGGGTCAGCATGCCGGTCGAGGGATCGCGGGCGAACTGCACGATGTCGTTGTGGGTGTCGCCCGCCACGTAGACGTTGTTGCCCTGGAAGGACTGCAGGATATAGCGGGCGCCGGCGATGCCGAGCACGCCGCCGGTGCCCTCTTGCAGGTTCTGGATCAGCGTCAGCTTGCCGTTGGCGGCGCGGCTGAAGACCAGCAGGTTGGGATCGTGGCGGCTACCGACGTAGAAGTTCTTGCCGTCGGCGCTCACCGCCGCGGGGAAGGCGCCGGTCAGGCCGGTGACGCCGCCGACACCCTGCTGGATGACCTGGATGGGGGTCAGATGGCCGTTGCTGCGGTTGCGGGCGAACGCCACCACGGCGCCGTCGAGGGTGGCCACCGAGTAGACGTTCCTGCCGTCCGGGCTGGTGACGTTGTAGACCACGCCGTTGAGGCCCGAAGCGACGTCGACGCCGTCGTGGAGCACCTGGACCTCGGTCAGCTCGCCGGTCGAGGAGCTGCGCGCGAAGGTCACGAAGCTCTTGGACAGGATGCCCGAGGCATAGACGTTCTTGCCGTCGGGGCTGACGCTGAGGTTGTCGACGAAGGTGATGTCGGTGATCCCGTCCTGCTTGTCCACCAGGACCTGGATCTCCTTGATCGAGCCGTCATGGGCACGGCTCCAGACGGTGATGGCGCTCTCGCCCTCGCCGGCGGTGTAGACGTTCTTGCCGTCGGGGCTGACCACCACGCTGCGCACCGACCCCAGGCCGGTCACACCGTCCATGCCGTCGGTGAAGGTGGCCAGGGGATTGAGGACGGCGGCGGCCGCCGGCATGGCGGTGGTGGCAGCGGCGGCGATAGCCAGGACGCCGAGCCCGAAGGCGACCTTTGCAGAGACTCCTCGATGAGGATGCATGTTGTTTCCCTCCTAATTGGGGTATGGGATGCGCCAAGCGGGGCGACACCTGCCCATAAGGTGTCACCGGTAGCGCCGAACGTGACAGTTGGCGAGGAGGCGGCCCCGGTTTGCCCTCGCGGCTGCACTATGTAAGGGACAGCAAGGAGGATTCTACGTGGAAAGCAAGAGTTCGAGAGCGCAGCGCCGCGTCTTCGTCAAACTGTTCCTGCCGCTGGTGATCCTGGCGGTGCCGATGCTGCTGTGGGCGGCGGCCGCCAGCGAAGCGCCGTCCGGCTTCGACAACCAGACCAACGGCTTCGAGGCGCAGGCGACGATGGACGCCGACCGCGAGGTCTTCGAGAAGATCGAGCAGCCCACCGACGGCCTGGGCCCGGTCTACAACGCCCGGTCCTGCGCGGACTGCCATCAGAACCCGGTGACCGGCGGCATCAGCCAGATCGCCGAGCTGCGGGCGGGCAGCTTCAACGGCACCACCTTCACCCCGCACACCGGCGGCTCGTTGATCTTCGACCGCGCCACCGATCCGATCATCCAGGTGCACACCTCGGCCAGCGACAACGTCACCTCGCTGCGCACCACCAACAACGCGCTCGGCGACGGCTTCGTCGAGGCCATCCCGGACAGCGCCATCCTGGCGATCCAGGCCCAGCAGGCGCCCTCGATCGCCGGCACCATCATCAAGGTGCCGGTGCTGGAGGCCCCCGGCACCACCCGCATCGGCCGCTTCGGCTGGAAGAACCAGCACGCCAGCCTGGTCTCCTTCACCGTCGACGCCTTCCTCAACGAGATGGGGATGACCAGCCCGCTGCTGCCCAACGAGAACACCTCGAGCGGCTTTCCCCTGACCGGCTTCCTGCAGGCGCCGGAGCCCAACGATCCGGCCACCGCGGACGCCCCCCTGGGCGCCCAGGTCGAGGCCTTCGTCCGCTTCCTGCGCTCGACCAAGGCTCCGCCCCGCGACCTCGGGCAGGCCGCCACCGCTCCGGCGATCGCCGGCCAGCAGATCTTCAGCAACGTCTCCTGCGACGTCTGCCACACCATCTCGATCACCACCGCTCCGGCCGGAACGGTGCTCAACGGCGGCACCTTCGTGGTCCCCGACGCGCTCGGCAACAAGGTCATCCATCCGTACAGCGATTTCATGCTGCACGACGTCGGCACCGGCGACGGCATCGTCCAGAATGGCGGCCAGGCGACGATGAACATGCTGCGCACGCCGCCGCTGTGGGGCATGCGCACCCGCACCCGCCTGATGCACGACGGCCTCAGCCTGACGGCCAACGAGGCCATCGCGCGTCACTCCAAGCAGGCGAGCTCGAGCATCGCCGGTTGGCTGCTGCTCACGCCGCGGGAGAAGACCGAGTTGGCCAGGTTCCTGAACACCCTGTGATGCGGCCTCGCGGCGACAGCGGGCGGCGGCCGGCGGGACCCGGGCCGCGCGGCGGAACCTCATGAAGGCGGCGGCGGTGGCCGCCCACCTGTCGCCGGCGGCCCAAAGCTTCCTCGCCTGGGTGGCGCGCGAGCCCGATCGTCAGCGGCACATCGATCACCTGGCCGGCGAATATCCGGACTGGCTGCGCGTCCATGGCGGCAAGTTCTATCCGCTGCAGTCGTGGCCCACCTTCGTGGGCGCCGAGAAGCTTGCCGAGATCGAGCGCGCCACGGTCGAGCTGACGCGCCTGGTCCGAGCCATCCCCGAGCGCTTGTTCGACAACGACCATCGCCGGATGGCCGCCTACTACGGCTTCCGCCACGAGGCGCTGATCTCGCTGCTGCTCGAGCCGCCCAACGCCCTCGACGGCATGCTGGTCCGCAACGACTACGTCGACAGTCCGAGTGGCATGCAGTGCGTCGAGGTCAACGCCGGCCAGATCGGCGGCTGGCAGCTGCGCTATTTCGAGCAGTCCTACCGCACCCATCCGCTGATCGTCCAGTTCCTCGCCGAGGAAGGCCTCGCAGCCAGTTACCGGGATCCGGTGGCGACCCTGGTGCAGCACGTCATCGCTCACAACCTCGGCAAGCCGACCACCGCCGGCGGCGCGCTCAACGTCGTGATCGTGGTGCCGCAGCTGGGAGCGGCGATGGCGCACAGCCGCGGCGAGCTCGACCAGGTTTACCGCGGCGTCCTGGCGGCCAGCGGCACCGGGCTCACCGGCACGCTGCTGCTGGCGACCTTCGCCGACCTCAGCGTGCGGGAGGGCGAGGTCTGGCATGCCGCCGAGCGGCTGCCGGTCCATGCCGTCGTCGAGCTGAGCCCGCAGCAGACGCCGGAGCCCATCTTCCGGTGCTTCAAGGCGGGACGGGTGAGCCTCTACAACGGCCCGATCAATACCCTCGCCGGCGACAAGCGGAACCTGGCGCTGCTCTCCGAGCACGCGGAGTCGCCGATCTTCACCGCGGCGGAGCGCGCGGTGCTGCGGGACTGCCTGCCCTGGACGCGGCTGGTGGCAGCCGGCCCCGCGACCTGGCGCGGGGTGACGATGCCGCTGCCCGACCTGCTGATCGCCGAGCGCGAGGACTTCGTGGTCAAGCCCTGCTTCGGCACCCAGGGACAGGGGGTCGTCCTGGGGAGCCTGGCGGCGCCGGAAGCTTGGAGCCGGCTCGTCCACCGAGCGGTGGCGCAAGGCGGGTGGCTGGCGCAGGAGCGGATCGATTCGCGCCCCTACCTCTACCAGTCCGGGAACCGCGGCCAGGCGGTCCATGACGTGGTGTGGGGCACGTTCTGCTTCGGCGACACCTACGGCGGCGGCTTCCTGCGCATGGTGCCGCACGGCACCGGCGACGGGATCATCAATGCGGCGCGCGGCGCCGAAGAAGGGATCCTCTTGGAAGTCTGAGCCGCAGCGGTCGGGCCGACTCCCAGGCGATCCCGGCCCGCCGCCTGTCCCGGATCCAGATCCCGGTTGCACTGCTATCCCGTAGGCCGAACTCTTTCGTAGGCCAAATTGTTTCGAGCGCGGGCTCTTGCCCCGATCGGAAAGGAGCAAACCGTGGCGAAGAAGGTCGTCATCGTGGGGGGCGGCACGGCAGGATGGATGACCGCGTCCCACTTGAAAAAGGCGCTGCCGGGGATCGACATCACGTTGATCGAGTCTTCCAATATCAAGACCGTCGGGGTCGGCGAAGCGACGTTCAGCACCATCAAGCTGTTTTTCGACTTCCTCGGGCTCGACGAGAGCGAGTGGATGCCGTCGTGCAACGCCGCTTACAAGCTGGCGATCAAGTTCAATGGCTGGCGGGCGGACGGCGGTCATTTCTTCCACCCCTTCCAGCGCTACGACATCGTCGACGGCTTCAACCTCGGCGAGTGGTGGCTCAAGCTCAAGCGGCATGAGGAACCGTTCGATCACGCCTGCTTCGTGATCCCGGCCATGTGCAACGCCCAGCGGTCGCCCCGTTTCCTCGACGGCCGCGTCTTCGACGACAAGGTGCAGGATTATTTCGCCGTCGACCTGCAAGGCAAGAAGAACATCCTCGCCGAGCACCGGGTTCAGTATCCCTACGCCTATCACTTCGACGCCAGCCTGCTGGCGAATTTCCTCAAGGGCTATGCCATGCAGCGGGGGGTCCGTCAGGTGGTCGACGACGTGGCCGAGGTCGTGCTGCGCGACGACGGCAGCATCGACCGTCTGGTCACCAAGGAGCACGGCACCCTCGAAGGCGACCTCTTCGTGGACTGCACGGGCTTCCGCGGCCTGCTCATCAACCAGGCGCTCAAGGAGCCGTTCACCTCCTTCACCTCCTCCCTGCTCTGCGACAGCGCCGTGGCGATGCAGGTGCCACGCGACGTCGAGACCCACGGCATCGACCCGTTCACCAGCGCCTCCGCCCTGAGCGCCGGCTGGGTCTGGAACATCCCCCTCTATGGACGGGTGGGGACCGGCTACGTCTACTCTTCCAAGCACCAGTCGCGCGAGGGTGCGGAGGCCGAGCTGCGCCGCCACCTGGGTCCACCCGCTGAAGGCCTGCGGGCCAACCACATCCAGATGCGCATCGGCAGGTGCCAGCGCTCCTGGGTCAAGAACTGCGTCGCGATCGGCCTGGCGAGCGGCTTCGTCGAGCCGCTCGAGTCGACAGGGATCTTCTTCATCCAGCACGGCATCGAGGAGCTGGTGAACCATTTCCCCGGCGCCGTTCCGGACCCGGGCACGGTGGCCAGCTACAACCGGGTGGTGGGCGACTGCATCGACGGCGTGCGCGACTTCCTGATCCTCCACTACCGCACCAGCGACCGCGTCGACAACGAGTTCTGGCAGGCGACCAAGCGCGTCGAGGTCTCCGCCGAGCTCGGGGAGCGGCTCGAGCTCTGGAAGCAACGGCTGCCGAACGGCAGGAACATCAACCCGCGCTTCCACGGCTTCGAGTCCTATTCCTACTCGGTGATGCTGCTCGGGCTGAACTACCGGCCCGAGGCGAGCCTGCCCGCCCTCGACCACATCGGACCGGAGCGGGCCCTCCACACCTTCCGCACGCTGCGCGAGCGGGCCCAGCGGCTGGTGGCGACGCTGCCCTCCCAGTACGAGTACCTGACCCACGTGCGGGCGAAGACCGGCGTGGCGATGGACCGCATCGTCCTGCCGCCCGCGGAGGCTCCGGCGGCCGCGGCGGCAATGCCCTGAGACGAAACCCAGCCAAGCGGACCCATGGCGGCCCCTTCCCCCCTGCACGGGTGGGAGGGGCCGTTTGCCGTTTCATGGCGGCGTCGCGGCAGGCGGCGGGGGCTTGAAACCGTAGGATTGTGCTAGCATTTCCCCGCCATGAAAAGCCTTGTGGTTGGATCGCGGGTAGCTCTCGCTATTGCGCTGTTCGTCGCCGTCGCGGCCATGGCGGCGATCACCGGCGGACGGGCCGAAGCCACGGTCATCACCGGCTCCCCCGTCCCGTTCGCGGCGACGGAGGGCACCGCTTTCAACGGCGCGGTGGCGACCTTCACCGACGACAACCCGTCCGCCACGCCCGCCGACTTCACCGCCTCGATCGACTGGGGCGACGGCTCCCCGGTGACGGCGGGGTCGATCGGCGAGAGCTCGGCCGCCTTCGTCGTCATCGGCCAGCATACCTACGCCGACGAGGGCACCTTCACCGTCACGGTGACGATCGCCGACGTGTCGCCGGGCACCGGCACCGCCACCGTCACGAGCACCGGGACGGTGGTGGACGCCGACCACCTCGCCGGGACGCCGCGCACCTTCGCGGCTCCCCAGGGCGTCAGCTTCACCACCACGGTGGCGACCTTCACCGACACCTTCACCGCGCAGGTGCCCTCCGATCTGACCGCCACCATCGACTGGGGCGACGCGACCACCTCGGCGGGCACGATCACCGGCGGCGGCGGCTCATTCTCGGTCAGCGGCACGCACACCTATGCCGGCACCGGTACCTTCTCGGTGATGGTGACCCTGAGCGACGACAAGCCCGGGACCGCCACCGCCACGGTGACCAGCACCGCCAACGTCGCGGCCGGCCTGGCGGTCACGGCATCCAACTTCTCGACCCCGGAAAACACGCTGTTCAACGGCCAGGTCGCCACCTTCTCGGACGTCGACACCTCCAAGACGCCGGCGAGCTTCACCGCCACCATCAACTGGGGGGACGGCACGCCGGCGACGGCGGGGACGATCACCGGCGGCTCGGGCACGTTCACGGTGACCGGCCAGCACACCTACGCCGACGAGGGCAGCTTCACTTTCTCGGTGACGGTTTCGGACGGCACCCTGATGAGCACCGGGACGGGCACCGCCACGGTGAGCGAGGCCGACCGGCTCTCCGGCACGCCGGCCGTCATCTCCGCCCAGGCCGGGGTGGCGTTCACCGGCACCGTGGCGACCTTCACCGATACCTCGACCGCCAACACCCCCAGCGACTTCACCGCCACCATCAACTGGGGCGACTCCGGTACCAGCGCCGGCACGATCAGCGGCGGCAGCGGCACCTTCACCGTCAGCGGCACTCACACCTACGCCACCAACGGCACCTTCACCGTCACCGTCACGCTGAGCGACGACCCTCCCGGCACCGCAACCGCCACGGCGGCCAGCACCGCCAACGTGACCGCCGCCCCGGTGGCCGCCATCCCGGCGCTGGACTTCCGCGGCATGCTGCTGCTGGGCTTCGCACTCGCAGGCGCCGGCGTTTTCGTCCTGCGCCGGCTGCATTAGCAGCCAGACTGCCTTCTACATCAGGCCGGGGGCCTCCCCACCGGCCTGATTAGCCCATCCTGCTCAGGAGACTCTGAACCCAGGGCGTCTGGAACAGCACCCAGCCGCCCACCAGGATGGTGCCGACGCCAACCAGCGCTTCGAGCCCATGGTACCAGGGGGTGAGATTGCGCGCGGTGCCCTGAAGCGGCAGCGAGATCACCGCCGCCAGCACCGCCATGCCCAGGATCGAGCCGGCGCCGAAGACGGCAATGTAGGCGACGCCGAGCCAGACGGAGGAGAGGGTGGTGACGGTGACCAGCAGCAGCGCCGCGGATCCGGCCATGCCATGGACCAGGCCGACCAGCAGCGCGCGGGACGGAAACCCCGCGCGATGCGGGTGCTCGTGGCGGTGCGGATCGTGGACCTCTGCCGGCGCATGGCGGTGGGCGTGCAGATGGACCGTGCCGTCGTCGTGGCGGTGGGCGTGGAGGTGGACGCGGCCGCGGCCCAACCGCCGGAGGACGTCGGCGCCGAGCAGCAGCAGCATGACGCCGACCGCGCCTTCGAGCGCCGCGGCCAGGCGCTGCGGGATCGCGGCGCGGAGCGCCAGGCAGACGCCGCCGACCGCGAGCAGCGTGATGGTGTGCCCAAACCCCCAGGCGACGCCCTGCAGCACCGTCCCGCGCACGTCCTTGCTGCGCGTGGCGAGGCTCGCCACCGCGGCCACGTGATCGGCCTCCAGGGCATGGCGCATGCCGAGCAGCAGGCCCAGGAGCAGCAGGGACGTCATGGCCGCCATCATGGCGCGAAACGGCTCGATCCGGAAACATCTCTATCGTGGTACGATGCTCTTGTGCGGCGCGCCGATGTGTACTAGAGTCGGGCGCATCCGAAGCAGACCGTTCACGACCTCTCGAGTCCGAGTGGAGAACTTATGGCCGATGTGTCCTTCTTCGACCGCAGGAGAACCGTTGCGCCGCCGGGCTTCAATCGCTGGCTCGTCCCCCCTGCCGCCCTGGCCATCCACCTGTCGATCGGCCAGGCCTATGCCTTCAGCGTCTTCAACCTGCCGCTGTCGAAGCTGATCGGCATCAAGGACTCCGTGCCCGGGGACTGGAAGCTCAGCACCCTCGGCTGGGTGTTCAGCCTCGCCATCGTGTTCCTGGGCCTCTCCGCCGCCGTCTTCGGCCGCTGGGTGGAGCGGGTCGGCCCGCGCCTGGCGATGTTCGCCGCCGCCTGCTGCTTCAGCGGCGGTTTCCTGGTCGGCGCCCTGGGCATCTACACCCACCAGTTCTGGCTGCTGCTGGCGGGCTACGGGGTGCTGGGCGGGACCGGCCTCGGCCTCGGCTACATCTCGCCGGTGCGGACGCTCATCAGCTGGTTCCCCGACCGCCCCGGCATGGCGACGGGCATGGCGATCATGGGCTTCGGCGGCGGCGCGATGATCGCCTCGCCGCTCTCGGTCTGGCTGATGGCGCACTTCAAGACGGCGGCCTCGATGGGGGTATGGGAGACCTTCGTCGCCATGGGGCTGATCTATTTCGCTTTCATGATGTTCGGGGTGCTGAGCGTGCGCGTCCCCGCCGCCGGCTGGAAGCCCGGCGGCGCCGCCGCCGCCGCCGGCGTCCGGCAGGTCCCGGCCGGGACCAACGTCGAGGTCAACCAGGCGATGCGGACGCCGCAGTTCTGGCTCCTGTGGTGGGTGCTCTGCCTCAACGTCACCGCCGGGATCGGTGTGCTGAGCCAGGCGTCGCCGATGATCCAGGAGGTCTCCCACGGCGCCATCAAGGCCGCCGCCGCCGCCGGCTTCGTGGGCCTGCTGAGCCTCGCCAACATGCTGGGCCGGTTCTTCTGGTCCTCGACCTCCGACTACATCGGGCGCCGCGCGACCTACACCACCTTCTTCTTGCTCGGCGCGACGCTGTACGCGCTGGTCCCGACCCTCGGCCGGCTGGACACCGTCGCCCTCTTCGTGCTCGGCTACGTCGTGATCCTCTCCATGTACGGCGGCGGCTTCGCCACCATCCCCGCCTACCTGCGTGACATGTTCGGCACCATGGAGGTGGGCGCGATCCACGGCCGGCTGCTCACCGCCTGGTCGGCGGCGGGGATTCTCGGACCGGTGCTGGTGAACTACATCCGGGAGTACCGCATCGCGCAGGGCGTGCCCAAGGCCGAGGCCTATAGCGTTACGATGTACGTCATGGCGGGCCTGCTGGTGGTGGGATTGCTCTGCAACCTGCTGGTCAAGCCGGTGGACGCCAAGCACCACTACCAGGCGCAGGACGCCGAGAAAGCGGCCTGAGGCGGTCCTTTTCGCCCGCCCCGGCAAGCGCGATCTCGAGGAGATCTCTTCCGATGCCCGAAACCAGCTCGCCGCCGCCCGCCGGCGCCAACGCCGCGTCGGCCCTCCAGCTCGTCTTCTCCTGGCTCTTCGTCGGCATCCCGCTGGCGTGGGGAGTGTGGGAGGTGGCCGCGAAATCGCTCGACCTGTTCACCAAGTAGCCACCGGTGAAGGCGGCATCTGCAGGAGGAAGCACCATGTCTGACCGTCCGATGCGACTGCACACGCCTCTCGTCCGCGACCACGGCAAGCTGCGCCCCGCCGGCTGGGACGAAGCCCTCGATCGCGCCGCCCGCGGCTTCCAGGCCGCGGTCGAGAAGCACGGCCCGCAAACCTTTGGGATGTTCAGCTGCTCGAAGACGACCAACGAGCTGAACTACCTGGCGCAGAAGTTCGCGCGGGTGGCGGTCGGCAGCAACAACATCGACAGCTGCAACCGGACCTGACACGCCCCCAGCGTCGCCGGTCTGGCGGCGGTCTTCGGCATGGGCGGCGGCACGACCTCCTACCGGGAGGTCGAGGAGACGGACCTGATCGTCCTTTGGGGCAGCAATGCCCGGGACACGCATCCGATCTTCTTCCATCACCTGCTCAAGGGAGTCCACAACGGCGCCCGCCTCTACGTCGTGGACCCGCGCCGGACCTCCTCCGCGGCCTGGGCGGTGCGGCACCTGCCGCTCGACGTCGGCACCGACATCGCCCTGGCCAACGCCGTGGCGCGGGAGATCCTTGCCGCGGGGCTGGAGAACCGCGCTTTCATCGACCACGCCACCAGCGGCTTCGCCGAGCTTCGCGAGGCAGTCGAGCCCTGGACGCTGGCGCGCGCCGAAGCGGTCACCGGCGTGCCGGCGCCAACGATCCGCGAGCTGGCCCACGCCTACGCCCGCGCCGACCGCGCGGTGATCTGCTGGACCCTGGGCATCACCGAGCACCACAACGCGGTGGACAACGTGCGGGCGCTGATCAATCTCGCGCTGCTCACCGGCCACGTCGGCCGCTACGGCTCGGGGGTCTGCCCGCTGCGCGGCCAGAACAACGTGCAGGGCGGCGGCGACATGGGCGCCCTGCCGGACCGCCTGCCGGGCTTCCAGCACGTCGAGAACGATCAGCTGCGGGCCAAGTTCGAGCGCGCCTGGGGAAGTCCGATCCCGCCCCACGCCGGCTGGCATCTTAGCCACATGTTCGACGCCATGGAACGCGGCGAGATGACGGCCCTCTACGTCATCGGCGAGAACCCGGCGAGCTCCGAGGCCGACCAGCACCGCACGGTGCGGCTGCTCTCGGGGCTCGACTGCCTGGTGGTGCAGGACATGCTGCTGACGCGGACCGCCGAGATGGCGGACGTGGTCTTTCCCGCCGCCGCCGGCTGGTGCGAGTCCGAGGGCACCGTGACCAACAGCGAGCGCCGGGTGCAGAGGGTGCGCCGCGCGCTGCCGCCGCCGGCAGGCGTGCGCAACGACCTCGAGATCCTCGGCGAGCTGGCCCGCCGCATGGGCAAGGACCTCGGCGCCGCCACCGCCGAGGAGCTCTGGAACGAGGTACGTTCCCTGAGCCCGGCCCATTGCGGCATGTCCTACGCCCGCCTGGAAGCGTCGGACGGCATTCAATGGCCGTGCTACGACGAGTCGCATCCAGGGGAGCTCTACCTCCATGGCCGCCTCTGGGAGCGGCCGGTCCTGGGGCCGCTGGCGCCCTTCGCCGGCGTGCAGCATGAGGGACCGGTGGAGGAGCTCAGCCCGGAGTTCCCCTTCCGGCTGACCACCGGCCGGCGGCTCGACTCCTACAACACCGGCGTCCAGACCGGGCTCTACTCGTCGCCGCTGCGCCGCCGCGAAAGCCTGGACCTGTCGCCCGAGGACGCGGCGCGACTGGGCGTGGCCGGCGGCGATCTCGTGCGTGTGACCTCGCGGCGCGGCGCGGTGCTGGCGCCGGCTCGCATCGACGATGGCCTGCGGCCCGGCCTGGTCTTCCTGACCCTGCACTTCCCCGACCAGGTGGCGACCAACGAGCTGACCGTGGACGCGGTGGATCCGAAGTCCGGCACCTCCGAGTTCAAGGCCGCCGCGGTGCGGATCGAAAAGGCGGAGCCGGCGCTGCTGGAGGCGGCGGCAGCGGCCGGAGCGGCGACGGAGACACCAATGGAGACGCCAATACCGCTCCACGCCTGACGGCCCGTCTGGCAGCATCTGCCGGTGGCCGAGAGCCGAGGTCCCAGGCTCGCACGCCCTCGCCCCGGCCTGCGCACGCCAGACCGCGGCGGGGGTATGTGGCTCGGTGTAGACCCTGTTGCGCTAAACTCGCTTGAAGCAGCGGCTCGATACCGTGGTTTCCGCGTACCCTGCAGGCTGACCCGTGGCCAGACCGCCCTTCGCGAGCGACCCCTGCTCCACCTACCCCCCTTGACGCGGAACACCGTCGGTATCTGCCTGATCTACCTCACCCTGGTGGGCGGGTTCGCGCTCTGGCAGCGCCAGGAGATCGCCGCCGCGCGCCAGACTGCCAGCTTGGACGCGGCGCACTCCTCCGGTCTCTACGAACGCGGGATGCGCCGGCTCGGCGCGGGCGCCTTCGGCGCCCTATCGCTGGCCGGCGGCTTCGGGCTCGCGTTCTACCTGCTGCTGGTGCGACGCAGCCGGGAGGTCGCGGCGCTCCTCGAGGGCGCTCTCGCCGGCGAACCGGTGCCGGTGCCCAAGGTCAAGGACGAGTTCGCCGTCGCCTTCGCCGCCGCCGATCGGGTGGGGCAGGAGCTCCACCTTGAACGCGAGCGTGCGGCGCAGGCGCGGCAGCGCCTCAACGCCCTGTCGCTGGTCATGGACATGGGGGTGCTGGTGATCGATGCCTCGCACCGCCTGGAGTTCGCCAATCCTCGCGCCAGCGAGCTGTTCGGCTGCGCGGATGCGGCAGAGATGGAGCGCCGCTGGTCCGAGATCTGCCCGCTCCTGCTCCCGGCGCTGGCACCGGAGGATCGGCGGGCTTCGCGGCTGGATCTGGACGTGCCGGGTCCGGGCGGTTCGCGGGCCATTCGCTGCCAGGTCTATTCCCTCGGCGAGGAAGCCAACCAGGTCATCCTGTTGCTGGTGCGCGACCGCCTCATGCTCGACGCGCTGGAGACCGATCTGCTGCTCGCGAGCCAGCTCCGCGCCCTCTCTCGCGTTTACCACGCCGTCACCCACGACCTCAAGGCGCCGCTCCATGCCATGGTGCTGAACCTCGATCTGCTGCAGAGCGCCCTGCGCCGCGGCGAGGGCGCGGCCGAGGCCGAGGCGAGCGAGCAGTATCTCGGCGTGCTGCGCGAGGAGCTCGAACGTCTCGACCGCTCGCTGCTCGCCCTGCTTGCCGAGACCACGCCCGCCGGCCGCGGGCGTGAGGAGTTCGACGCCCGCGCCATCGTGGAGGAGATCGAGCGCCTGCTGCTGCCGCAGGCGCGCCTGCAGCACGTGGCGCTCGAGGCCCGCCTGCCGGGGACGGCGCTGCGGATCGCCGGTCAGCGCGACCGCCTGAAGCAGGCCATCTTGAACGTCGCCATCAACGCCCTCGAGGCGATGTCCGGCGGCGGCGCGTTAGAGCTGCGCCTCGAGGCGCTCCCCGAGCATGTCGAGGTGCTGATCACCGACAGCGGGCCCGGCATCCCGGACGAGGTGCGCCGGCGAATCTTCGACCTGCATTTCACCACCAAGACCAGCGGCACCGGCATCGGCCTCTACGTGGCGCGCTCGATCGTCGAGGCCCACGGTGGCCAGATCACCGTCGGCAGCGCGCCGGGCCGGGGCAGCGAGTTCCGGCTGCGCGTGCCGGCGCTCGGGCTGGGCGGATGAGCGCGATGCTGCAAGCCCTGGTGGTGGACGACGACCGGAACTCCCGGCGCGCGCTCGCGACGCTGGTCGCCGAGCTGGGCTTCGCTCCAAATACCGCCGGCAGCCTGCGCGAGGCGCGCGGCCGGCTGCTCGCCGAGCCCCCCGACGTGGTGCTGCTCGACCTCATCCTGCCCGACGGCACCGGCCTCGACCTGATTCAGGACCTGCAGCAGCAGGCGGACCGCGCGGAGGTCATCGTGATCACCGGCCAGGCCAGCGTGAGCACCGCCGTGGAGGCGCTGCGCTCCGGGGCCTGCGACTATCTGACCAAGCCGGTCGACGCGGCGCGGCTGAGGACCATGCTCACCAATCTCGCGCATACCCTCAGCCTGCGGCCCAAGATCGGCGAGTTGCGCAAACAGGTGCAGGATCTGGGGCGCTTCGGGCCGCTGGTCGGCTCTTCGCCGGCGATGCAGCAGGTCTATGACCACGTCGCCCTGGTGGCGCCTTCCACCGCCAGCGTGCTGATCACCGGCGAGAGCGGCACCGGCAAGGAGCTGGTGGCGCAGACGGTGCACGAGCTCAGCCGGCGGAAAGGCAAGCCCTACCTGGTGGTCAACTGCGCCGCGGTCTCGGCCAGCCTGATCGACAGCGATCTCTTCGGCCACGAACGCGGCAGCTTCACCGGCGCCGAACGCGTCCACCACGGCTACTTCGAGCGCGCCGACGGCGGCACGCTGTTTCTCGACGAGGTGAGCGAGATGCCGGCCGAGCTGCAGGCCAAGCTGCTGCGGGTGCTCGAAGCCGGCGTGCTGGCGCGGGTGGGCGGCGAGAAGCTGGTGAAGATCGACGTGCGCATCATCGCCGCCACCAACCGCGACCTCGACGCCGCGGTGGCGGCGGGCAGGTTCCGCAAGGACCTGCTCTACCGGCTGAAGGTCTTCCCGATCCACCTGCCGCCGCTGCGCGCGCGGAGCGAGGACGTCGCGGCGCTGGCCGAGAGCTTCCTCGACGAGCTCAACCAGCAGGAGGGCACGCACAAGACGCTGGCGCCCACGACGATCGCCATCCTGCGCCGCTGCGCGTGGCCCGGCAACGTGCGGGAGCTCAAGAACGTCGTCCACCGCGCCTTCATCCTGGCCACTCACGAGAGCGGCGAGATCGGTCCGTCCTGCCTCGCGCCCGAGCTGTCGGGTCAGGTGCCGGCGGTGGACGGCGGACGGCTCCCGGGTGTGATGGAAACGTTGGCCCAAGCCGAGCACCGATTGATCATCGCCGCCCTCGACCACTTCGGCGGCGACAAGCGCCGGGCCGCCGAGGCGCTGGGCGTGAGCCTGCGCACCTTGTACAACCGCCTGCACGAGTACGACGCCGAATAACGCCGGCGGCCGGTACCCAGCGTGGCATGCGCCCTGCACTGGCACCGGGTGCAGTGCAGCACGCGCACCAGGAACAGCACCAGCGTACCCCGTGAATCGCGGCGCTTGCGCAGCCGCATCGGAGCTGGTCGCGAGGCGGCACTCTTCTTACCGACTGGAGAACCGAAATGAAACGACACATTGCCATTGGTTTGGCGGGTATGGCTTTCCTGCTGCTCGTCGCGGCACCCGCGGCGGCGGCCGAGGGCACCACGGTATGCACGATGGACTTCACGCTCAAGGGGTGGTCGGCCGGCTACAAGACCGCGAAGGGCGAAGGAACGATCACCTGCGACAACGGCCAGACCGCGAGAGTGAGGCTGCATGCGGTTGGGGGTGGCCTCACGGCCGGCAGGTCGGCGGTCCGTGACGGTCACGGCAAGTTCACTCAGGTCGCGAGCATCGGCGAACTGTTCGGCGACTACGCCAGCGCGGGCGCCGCCGCCGGCGCCGGCGAATCGTCGGAGGCGCAGGCCCTGACCAAGGGCGAGGTCTCGCTGTCGTTGACCGGCAAGGGGACGGGTGTGGAGCTCGGCGTGAGCTTCGGCAAGTTTACGATCAGCAGGTCCTAGCAGTCCGTGGTGCAAGTCGACGGGCAAATCGACTTGATCGAGATCAGCCAAGCGCGTACAATTAGCGTGTTTCCAAGGAGATACGCGATGGCGATGGGGAGGCGACGGAAGCAGCGGCAAGGCCAGATCTGGATCGAGGAGAAGACCCTGGCCAAGGGTCCCAGCCACCCCTTCTACCAGCGGCTCAACGAGGTGCTGGAGCGGCATGGGTTCGACGACTTCGTCGAAGGGTTGGCGGCCAAGTTCTATGCTCCTCGGTTCGGTCGGCCGTCGTTGCCGCCACCAGTGTACTTCCGCCTCCTGCTGATCGGCTACTTTGAGGGCATCGACTCGGAGCGCGGGATTGCGTGGCGGGTGGCGGACTCTCTGACGCTGCGTGAGTTCTTGGGACTGGCCTTGACGGACTCGCCACCGGACCACTCGACGATCTCGCGCAATCGGCGGTTGCTGGAGCTGGCAGCTCATCAGGAGGCGTTTACCTGGGTGTTGAGAGTGCTGGCCAAGGAAGGCGTGCTGCGGGGAAAGACTTTGGGCATCGACGCGACGACTCTGGAGGCGAACGCTGCGCTCCGCAGTATCGTGCGGCGTGACACAGGCGCGAGTTACGACGAGTTTCTGACCGGTCTGGCCAGGGCTTCGGGGATTGAAACTCCGACGCGGGAGGATCTGGCCAAACTGGATCGGAAGCGTGCCAAGAAGGGTTCGAACCAGGACTGGACAAATCCGAACGATCCCGACGCGAAGATCACGAAGATGAAGGACGGCCGGACGCACCTGGCTCACAAAGCCGAGCATGCGGTGGATATGGAGACGGGGGCGGTGGTGGCGGTAACACTTCAACCTGCGGACCGGGGCGACACGGAGAGTCTTGAGGAGACGCTGGACGAAGCCATGGGCGAGCTCGCCGATGTGCTCGAGGACGACGAAGATGGCGCGGCGCTGGGCGACGAGATCCTTGCCGAGATCGTTGCTGACAAGGGATATCACAGCAACGCGGTGCTGGCGGCTCGGAACCAGCTAGGCATCAGGACTTATATCTCGGAGCCGAAACGTGGCCGCCGCAACTGGCAAGGCAAGGCGGCCGAAAAGGCGGCGGTCTACGGCAACCGCCGGCGCATCCACGGCGCACGCGGCAAGCAGCTCTTGCGCCGTCGAGGAGAGTTGGTCGAGCGAAGTTTCGCGCACTGCTACGAGACCGGCGGGATGCGCCGGACTCACCTACGAGGTCACCGGAATATCCTCAAGCGGCTGCTGGTGCACGTGGCCGGATTCAACCTTGGGCTGGTGATGCGCAAAGTCTTCGGAATTGGGAAGCCACGGGTGCTGCAGGGCCTTCGGGCCGTGTTGTTGCGCCTTGTTCGCGCTCTTTGCTCGGCCACCAGGAGGTTACAGGTGCTCAGGTCTGTGATTCATCCCACCGGGCCGAGCTTGTGCCGCATTTGCGCATCCGCTGCCGCGTGAGTTGCATAATGGCTTGCACCACGGACTGCTAGGCGAACATCGATCGAAAGGTGACCTGAAGGCTGGGGGCAAGGCTGGCCCTGCCGACCGCGATCGGCAGCGGCCGCCTCGCCTCGATTTTTTTATGCAGCGGTGATGGCTCGGCGCCCGAATCTGCACGGAAACGTGCACCTCCTGCCATTTCCGGCGCCGCGGGGCGATCCTTTGCAGCACGAGCCGTGAGCCTGGCGCCGCTCCGGAAAACCTACCGCTTGCCCGAGATGGCGCGCGTATTGCCCTTACCTGCAAGCGGAACCGCCGGAGCGGGGCGATAGGCGCCTCAAACTGGTGCGTCCGCAGAAGGCAGGCGTCGAGCACTCGGACCGTCAAGGACAGCTCCACTCCGGGAGCCACTGCGCACGGTCCGGTGCGCTCGGCCGCCTTGCCCAAGGCGAGGCAGAATGGCCATAGTGCGGTCAGCAGCTCGCGGGCGAAAAGCGCGAGCTCGACTCGAGCCGCTGCTTCCGGCCAGGAACGCAACGGCGCCGGGGAGCACGCTCACACCGCGGCCGTGAAGCCGCCACCGCACTCCACCCCGGCCGCCTCCCATACCGCCGCCACCCCCCCGGCTGGCCATGTCACGGCGGCCTCCCAGCATCCGGCGGCGCACACCGCACCAGGCCCAAGACCATATTATGGTGACGAAATGCAGCCGGCGGTTTTTCGCCTAGGCGCGGCGAGGAGGGTTCGATGCGTGCGCAGCAAGAGGCGAGTCAGGCCCGGATCTTCGGCACGGTGATCGTGGTGGCGGTAGTCGGGTACGTCTGCTGGCGCGTGCTCCTGCCCTTCCTTGGCGGGATCGCCTGGGCGGTGGTGTTCGCCGCGGCGGCCTGGGGGCCCTGGCGCCTCCTGGAGCGCCGGATGGGCCGCCGGCGCGGCCTCGCCGCGGCACTGCTGGTGATGGCGCTGGGCCTGCTGGTGCTGCTGCCGGCGGCCTTCTTCGTCGGCATGGTGGTCAACGAAGGCAACGCGGTGGCGGGCCACGGCCTGGCAATGCTCAAGGAGAAGCAGGTCTCCTCCTTCTCGGACCTGGTGGCGCTGCCGCGGGTCGCTCACCTCCTCGACGGGCTCAAGGCCCAGGCCGGCATCTCCCAGGACGAGTTCCAGAAGGTGGCGGAAAGCTTCGCCACCACCGCTTCGTCGGTCGTCGCCGGGCTCAGCGCCAAGCTGCTGTTTGGCGCCTTCGACGCGATCGTAACCTTCGCGATCGCGCTCTTCGTGCTCTTCTTCTTGTTCCGCGACGGCGTGCAGATCGCCACCTCGGCTCTCGAGCTGTTGCCGATGGACGACGAGGCCCGCAGCGGGCTGAGCCGTTCGCTACGCAACATGCTGGTGGCTATCTTCCGCGGCTCGCTGCTCTGCGCGCTCGTGCAGGGCGTCATCGGAGGCATCGGCTGGTGGATCGCGGGGCTGGGCTCTCCCGCCCTGGCGGGGGCGGCGATGGCCATCTTCTCGCTGCTGCCGATCGGCGGCACCGCGATCGTCTGGCTCCCCGGCGGCATCTGGGCCTGGACGCAAGGCCATCCTGGAGCCGCCATCTTCCTCCTCCTCTGGGGCCTGTTCGCGGTGTCGCTCTTCTCGGACGCCGTGTTGCGGCCGCGGCTGGTCCGCGGCTCCGAGGAGCTCAGCACGCTGGTCGTGTTCTTCGGCGTCTTCGGCGGCCTGCCCGCCTTCGGCCTGCTCGGCATCTTCATCGGTCCGATCGCCCTGGCCCTGGCGCTGACCCTGCTCGGCGCCTTGCGCCGCCGCATCAACCCCACGACTGAACCGGCTCCGAGTGGCACGCCCTGATCCACGATCCCGATTCACGATCAACAACCGCGGCCGCCCGCGTCGCCTGGCTCCTCACTCGGTCGATTCGTCGGGCACGGGGTTGTGCCAACCGCCGTCCGCCGCGATCAATGCATCCGCCGCCTTGGGTCCCCAGCTTCCCCGCCGGTAGGGATGGATGCGATGGTGGGTCTTCAGGACGCCATCGACGGCCGCCCACGCGGCCTCGACCGCATCCTCCCGAGTGAAGAGCGCTCCATCGCCGGCCATGGCGTCGGTCAAGAGCCGCTCGTAGGGCTCTTCCTCTCCCGGCTGGTGATCGATGAGGAGGAGCTCCCGTTGCTCGCCGACGAACTCCTTGCCGGCTCGCTTGACGCGAGCGGCGAGGGCGACGGCGGAGCCGGGGGAAAGGCGGAAGCGCAGGTAGTTGCTCCGGCCCGTCGCTGGTGACGAATCGGCGAAGAGCCGTTGCGGGGGCGATTTCAGCTCGACGAGCACCTCGCAGGCGGTAGCGGCCAGCAGCTTGCCGGAGCGCAGGTACCAGGGCACCCCCGCCCAGCGCCAGGAGTCGATGAAGAGCCGCACGGCGCAGAACGTCTCGACGTCGGAGCTCCGCGCCACGGACTGCTCCCGGCGGTAACCGGCATACTGGCCACGGACCACGTCGGCGCTCTGCAGCGGCCGCATGGCCTGGAAGACCGCCGCCTTTTCGCTGTGCACGGCGCCAAAGCCCTGGTAGGCCGGCGGCTCCATGGCCAGCAGGGCCACGATCTGGAAGAGGTGATTCTGGATCACGTCGCGCAGGCAGCCGGCGGTCTCGTAAAACGCGCCGCGGCCGTCGACGCCGAAATCCTCGGCGAGGGTCATCTGGACACTGGCCACGTAGTTGCGGTTCCAGATCGGCTCCAGGAACGAATTGGCGAAGCGAAAATAGAGGATGTTCATGATCGCTTCTTTCCCGAGGTAGTGATCGATGCGGAAGATCGCATCCTCAGGGAACGCCGAGTGTGCGACGCGATTGAGCTGGCGCGCCGAAGCCAGGTCGCGGCCGAAGGGCTTTTCGACGATCACCCGCGCGTGTTCCGCCAGGCCGGCGGCGTTCAGCCCCTTGATGACCGTCGCGAACAGCGACGGCGGGATGGCGAGGTAATGCGCCGGGCGCCGAGCGTCGCCCAGCGCCTGCCCGAGCGCGGTGAAGGTCGCCGGAGAGTTGTAGTCGCCTTCCACGTAGCGCAGCAGGGAGAGCAGGCGGCGCAAGGCGTTCGCGTCGTCGACCCGTCCCGCCTTCCGTATCCCGTCCGCGGCACGCTGGCGCAGCTGCGCCAGGCTCCATGGCGACGACGCGACGCCGACCACCGGCACGTCGAGGACTCCCCGCTTCACCATGGCGTAGAGCGCCGGAAAGATCATCTTGTGAGCGAGGTCGCCCGTCACCCCGAACAGGACCAAGGCATCGGACGGCGCCGTGCTGCCGGTGGTGGTCGTCATCTCATCTTCCCTTCGTGACTCTGGTCAGGGCACGAAGAGGACCGGAGTTCCCTTGTGGACCAGCCCCGCCACCGTCAGGGCGTCCCAGTTGGTCAGCCGCACGCAACCGTGGGAGAACGCGGTGCCGATCTTCGACGGTTCCGGCGTGCCGTGGATCCCATAGTGCTCTTTCGAGAGGTCGATCCAGACCGGACCGACCGGGTTGTTGGGACCGGGCTGGAGCGTCGCCTTGGCGCGCGCGGGATCGGCGTTCCAGAACAGCTCGGGGTCGTAATGGAACAGCGGATCCCGGACGACGCTGCGCACTTTCCAGGTGCCGAGCGGCAGCGGGTCGTGCTCGCTGCCCGCCGAGACCGGCGCGAAGAACAGCAGCCGCCCACCGCTTTCCACGGTCAGCTCATGCCGTGCCTTGGAGACCACGATCCGCATCGTATCGGTCGCCGCCCGGGAGCGGGTGCGGGTCACCCCCTCGGCCACTTGGCGCACATTGGGCACTCGAATCGCCTCTCCGGCCGCGAAGCGTGCATCCGGATTGAGCTCATGGAGCAATTTCTCGGAGCAATGGAACCGCTCGCCGAGCATCTCCAGCAACGAGCCGTAGCCGAGCGCCGGCAGCTTGGCCTGCTCTTCGAGATCGCCCGGGATCTTGTAGAAAGGCCCGCTCTCATCCTTGGGGGTGATGGTGTAGATCGCCACGACCTGATCGCCGGCCGCCGCCAGGAGGCTCTGCCAGCTCGCCGGGTCGATCTGCCCCGAGGCCTGGAGCCCCTGCGCCTTCTGGAAGGCGGCAACCGCCTTGCGTGAGTTGTCGCCCCAGCTGCCGTCGATCATCCCCGGCGAGAAGCCGAGCCGGTCGAGCAGGATCTGTGCGTCGGCCGGCGGCGGCGGAAACGGCGCCGGCGCCGGACTGGCCGGCTGTCCCGCGGGTGACCCCTGCTGGCCAGGCTGGTCTGGTGGCGCTGGTGCGATGGACGCAGGCGCGGTGGACGGCGGTGGATTGACCGCCGCCGGCCGCGACCTGACGGCGCCAGCCGGCACTGCCGCGGCAAGAGCGACGGACACCAGGGTAGTGATGGAGATCAGCAGGAGCAAGGCACGCGTCCGCCGAACTTCGGTCTGCGCTCGCTTCATGTCAGTGGCTCTGCGGCATGGAACACTCTCGAGACGCCCGAGGTGCGGTTCAAGAACCGTGCCGCGGTCAGCCGACTCATGCCCGCCCGTGTACCTGCGCCCTGCCCGCGCCAGAGTTGCGCTTTCCGTGCAGATCTTGCGCTGGCGGCGACCCGATGGCGAGGGCGCGCCGCGGGAATGTCACTGGCATGGGAAGTGCTCTTGATCCTGAGGGCCATGCACCCGCAGGTGACAAGAAAGTGAGGTCGTAATGTCGTTATTGGCTTGGATAGTCCTGGGTTTGATCTCCGGCTTCATCGCCAGCAAGATCGTCAACAAGACCGGCGAGGGATTCTTTCTGGACATCGCCCTTGGCATCATCGGCGCCGTCGTGGGGGGCTGGTTGCTCACCTATTTTGGGAAATCTGGCGTCACCGGCCTGAATCCCTACAGCTTCTTCGTCGCCATCGTCGGCGCGGTGGTCCTGCTGGTTGCGTATCACGCCGTGCGCCGGACCCTGTTCTCGAACCGTAGCTGGTCGCAACGCTGAGGACGCTGGACCGGACCCGGGAGAGTGACCGGCGGAACGCCTTGCCTCACTCCGCCGTCTTGGCCGGCTCGTAGGTGCCGGGGACGATGCGGCCCGCGATGGACAGCCGGTTCCAGGCGTTGATGGTGGCCACGGCGACGGTCAGGTCGGCGAGCTCTTTCTCGCTGAAGTGGGGCCGCACCTCCTCGTAGACCGTATCGGGAACGTGCCCGTCGGCGATCCGCGTCACCGCCTCCGTCCAGGCCAGGCCGGCGCGCTCGCGGTCGGTGTAGTACGGGCATTCGCGCCAGGCGTCGAGGGAGTACAGCCGCTGCTCTCTCTCCCCGACGGCGGTCAGGTCCTTCCAGTGCATGTCCTGGCAGTAGGCGCAGCCGTTGATCTGCGAAGCGCGCAGCTGGATCAACAGAAGCAAGGGCTTCTCGAGCCCACATTCCTGCAGGTAACGGTCCAACGCGTCCATGGCTTCGAACGCGCCGGGCGCGACTTTGGCGTAGCGGATGCGTGCTTTCATGAGCCGAGAATAGCCCGAAGCTGTCCTGTCTCAAAGATCCATTTATGCTAGATTGACTGTACCGCTTTTCCGCGGCCGGTGGCTGTTGCGGGCGGCAGAACGAACCGGCGGCGGGAACCACCATGGCGAAACGAGCGACGACCTTCGAGCTGGCGCTGCCGGAGCGGGATCCGGCGACGCCTGCCTACCGGTGGCTCTGTGCGGCGGTCCGCGAAGAGATCCTGGGCGGCCGGCTGCGCCCCGGGGCGCGGCTGCCCGCGACCCGCGATCTTGCCGACCAATACGGGCTGTCGCGCGGCACGATCGTGAGCGCCTTCGAGCAGCTGAAGTCGGAGGGCTATCTGCAGGGCAGCGTGGGCTCAGGGACCTACGTGAACCAGATCCTGCCCGATCAGTTGCTGCACGTCGGCCGGGCTGCCGGCACGCCGCCGGCGGCGCGGTCGCCGGGACCGCGCCGCCTGTCGGCCATCGGCCGGCGGGTGACTCCCCTGGCATCTTACGACTCGGCGCCGGCCCGGGCCTTCCGCACCAACCAGCCGGCATTGGACCTGTTCCCAACCACCCTGTGGGCGCAGATCGCCGCCCGCCGCCTGCGGCGCGCCTCGATCGGCCTGCTCCTCGGTTGCGGCCCGTTGGGATACCGGCCATTGCAGGAGGCGGTCGCCACCTATCTGACGACGTCGCGCGGCGTGAGCTGCGCCCCGGAACAGGTGGCGATTCTCTCCGGAGCGCAGGAGGCGCTCGATCTGACGGCGCGGCTCTTCCTCGATCCCGGGGACCGGGTGGGCATGGAGGATCCGGGATATGGCGGGGCGGCTCAGGTGTTCGCGGCCTGCGGCGCGCGGCTCGCCCTGGCGCGAGTGGACGACGAGGGCATGGTGCCGCCGTCCCGGCATTGGCAAGGCGTGCGTCTGGCCTACGTCACGCCGGCGCACCAGTTCCCCCTGGGAACGAGCATGAGCCTGCCGCGACGCCTGCAATTGCTGGAGTGGGCGCGGCGGTCCGGAGCGCTGATCTTCGAAGACGACTACGACAGCGAGTTTCGCTTTTCCGGGCGGCCGCTGCCGGCGCTGCAGGGACTCGATCGTCACGGGCTGGTGCTGTTTGCCGGCACCTTCAGCAAGGTGCTGTTCCCGTCGCTGCGGCTGGGATACCTGGTGGTCCCGCCCGATCTGGTGGACGCCTTTGCGGCGACGAAATCGATCACCAGCCGGCATGCGCCGCTGCTCGATCAGGTGGTGCTGCGCGAGTTCATCGTCGAAGGGCACTTCGCCCGCCACGTCCGCCGCATGCGGGAGGTTTATGCGGAGCGACTGTCGGCGCTGCTGGAGTGCGCGCGGCAGCGCCTGACGGGACTGCTGGAGATCTCGGGGGTCGCCGCCGGGCTGCAGACGACCGGCTGGCTATGTGCCGGCATCGACGGGCAAGCGGCAGCGGCGGCGGCGGCCGCGCGCAACGTGGAGGTGACGCCGCTGGGCCCCTATTACCGCGGCCGGACGGCGCGAGAGGGCCTGCAGCTGGGATTTGCCGCGGTGGACGTCCAGGAGATCCGGCGCGGCGCCCTGGAGCTGGCCACCACACTGGAACGGCTGCGTGTCCAGGGTCCGCGGCCAGAGAGGTGAGATCCGGCCCGCTTTTCTCGCATTTTCCGCTTTGCAGTGACCGCGCTCATGTTAATCGATCATTTTTTTCTTGGCCCGGACCGCGGGGCGATCGCACGGTATACTGACCTCGAGATGGGCTCCGACGAAGGTCCCGGAAGCGCGCTCGACGTCGTCTGGCCGCAGGTCTACGACGAGCTGCGTCGGCTGGCCCGCCGCTCGATGCGCGGGCAGCGCCAGGAGCACACCCTCGAGCCCACGGCGCTGGTGCACGAGGCGTACCTCAAGCTGTCGCGCGCGCCGGGTCTGGACGCCAGCGACCGCGCGAAGTTCCTGGGCCTGGCGGCGCGCGCCATGCGGCAGATCCTGGTCGACCACGCGCGCGGCAAGGGCGCCGGCAAGCGCGGCTCGGGCGGCATTCGCGTCGAGCTCTCCGAGGGAGCGGGTGCCGCGACGCCGCCGGCGGTGGACCTGCTGGCCCTGCACCAGGCGCTCGAACGCCTGGCGGCCCTCGACGAACGCAAGGTGCGCATCATGGAGATGCGCTATCTCGCCGGCCTCACCATCGAGGAGGTGGCGGAGGTCCTGGGCCTCTCCGCGCCGACCGTCAAGCGCGATGCGGCCATGGCCAAGGCCTGGCTGTTCCGTGAGCTCGACCGCTCCTGACCCCGACCCCGCCGCGCTGCTCTGGCGGCGTCTCGACCAGCTCTTCGGCGAGGCGATCGAGATCCCTGCGGCGGCGCGCGAGGCGTGGCTCGGCGCCCTGGCGCAGCCGGACGACTCTCTCGCCGACGAGCTGCGCTCGCTGCTGGCTGCCCACGAGCGCGCGCAGGACGACGATTTCCTGCAAGACATGGTCGAGGGCGCGGAGCGAGCGCTCGGCGCCGGCCCGGAGCCCGATCTGCTGGGCAAGCGGATCGGCGCCTGGCGGTTGGTGCGGCTGCTGGGGCGCGGCGGCATGGGCGCGGTCTACCTGGCGGAGCGCGTCGATCTCGCCTTCCGGCAGCGGGTCGCCATCAAGCTGCTCCCCTGGGCATTGGCGACGCCGGACGCCCGCCACCGCTTCCTGGTCGAGCGCCAGACGCTGGCCGGCCTCGAGCACGCGAACATCGCCCGCCTGCTCGACGGCGGCGAGGCCGACGACGGCCTCCCCTACCTGGTCATGGAATTCGTCGACGGCGAGCCGATCGACCAGTATTGCCAGCGGCGCGGCCTGGACCTCGAGCGGCGCCTGCAGCTGTTCCGCGAGGTCTGCGGCGCGGTCGAGCATGCCCACCGCAAGCTGGTCGTGCACCGCGACCTCAAGCCGGCGAACATCCTGGTCACCGCCGGCGGCGAGGTGAAATTGCTCGACTTCGGCATCGCCAAGCTGCTGCCCGGCGGCGACAGCGAGGCGACCGCGATGGTCACCCGCGGCGGCCGGCTGCTGCTGACGCCGCTCTTCGCCAGCCCCGAGCAGGTGCGCGGCGAGGCGGTGTCCACCGCCACCGACGTCTACGCGCTGGGCCTGCTGCTGTTCCGCCTCCTGGTCGGAGCTCATCCCTTCCGCCTGGCGAGCGAGAGCCCGGTCGAGGTGGTGCGGGCGGTCTGTGACCTGGCGCCGCCGCGCCCGAGCGCCGCCACCGTCGCAGGCGCCGCCGGCCTCACCCTCTCGGCGCTGCGCCGCCGGCTGCGCGGCGACCTCGACAACATCGTGCTCAAGGCGCTGCGCAAGGAGCCGGAGCGCCGCTACGCCTCGGTCGAGCAGCTCTCCGAGGACGTGCGCCGCCACCTCGAGCAGCTGCCGGTGCGAGCGCGCCCCGACACCTTGACCTACCGCGCCGGCAAGTTCGCCCGCCGCCACCGCCTCGGCCTGGCGGCGGCGGCGCTGATCGCCGCGAGCCTGCTCGGCGGCTTCTTCGCCACGGTGCGCCAGGCGCGCATCGCCGAGCGCCGGTTCCAGGACGTGCGGGCGCTCGCCACCTCCCTGCTGTTCGAGGTCCACGACGCCATCGCACCGTTGCCCGGCTCGACGCCGGCGCGCCAGCTGCTGGTGCGCAACGGCCTGACCTACCTGGACCGCCTGGCCGCCGAGGCGGGAGGCGATCCGGCGCTGGAGCTGGAGCTGGCGACCGCCTACCAGAAGGTCGGCGACGTGCAGGGCAACCCCAACCAGCCCAACCTCGGCGACGTCGCCGGCGCCCTGGCCGCCTACCGCAAGGCGCTGCAGATCCTCTCCGGCCTGCTGCGGCAGTCGCCGGCAAGTCCGGCGGTGCGCGCCGAGCTGAGCCGCTGCGAGCGCCGGATCGCCGACGCCCTCGGCGCCACCGGCGCGGTCGCCGCCGCCCTCGACCACTACCGCCGCGCCGTGGCCCTGCAGGCGGCGCTGGCGGCGGCGGAGCCGGCAGACGGCGGGCGGGCGCTCGAGCTCGCCCGCAGCCACGTCGCGCTCGGCGACCTGCAGTCCTGGAACAGCGACCTGAACGGCGGTCTGGCCGAGTTCGCGAGCGCGCGCCAGATCCTGGTCGGCCTGCGCCGGGAGCTGCGGGCCGCGGCGCCGGGGCCGCCGGGGCTGCCTGGCCTGCCGGAGCCGGGGCGCGGGCCCCGAGCGAGCTCGGCGGCGCGGGCGCCTGGCGGCGCGCGGGAAGCGCCCTCGCCGGTCGAGGTCGAGCGCGAGCTGGCGGCGACCGAGACCAAGACCGGCGACGCCCTGTGCTGGCAGGACCACTGCCGCGAGGCGGCGGCCTGGCACCAGCGGGCGGTCGCCGCCCTCGAGTCCCTGGCCCGCGCCAATCCCGACGACGCCGAGACCCTGCACGCGCTGCTCCTGGCGTACCTCAAGATGGGGGAGGCCATGGAGGGCCTCGGCGACACCGACGGCAGGCTGGCGGTGGCGGGCAAGACGCTGGCGGCGGCGCAGGCGCTGGTGGCAGCGGACCCCAAGAACGTGCGCGCCCAGCGCAGCCTGTCGATCGCTCACAACAAGCTCGGCGACGCCCTGGCGGCGAAGCGGCGGTACGGCGAAGCGCAGACCCGCTATCTGGCGGCGCTGGCGCTGCAAGCGGCCCTCGCCGACCGCGATCCGGCGAACGTCGAGTACCGCCGCGACCTCGCCAACACCCACAACCGCATCGGCGAAGCGCTGCTTGCCGAGGGGCGCCCGGAAGCGGCGCTCGACAGCCTGAGCGAAGGGCTGCGGCTGCGCGAGTGGCTTGTCGCGCGCGATCCGCAGGACGTCTTCGCCCGCCGCGACCCGGCGATCTCCTACGCCAACCTCGCCGATCTGCACCTGCGCCTGGCGCACGCCGCCGCCAGCGGCGGCGGCGCCACCGCCGCCGAGCGCCGTCGCCACCTGCAGGCGGCGCAGGAGCTCTATCGGCGGGCGCTGGCGCTATGGACCGACATCCAGGCGCACGGCGGGCTCAAGCCCGCCGACCAGGGCGAGATGGAACGGGTGGCGCGGCAGCTGCGCGAGATGACGGCGACGCCAGGCCGGTGAGCGCGGCCGGCGCCTGGGGGCGGCCAGGCCAACCGTCAGTGTCTCCGGTCAAGCCTCCAGCTGTCCCCGCCTGTCCCGCGCGGCGCGGCCAAGTGCACTAAAATTCTTAGACTGGAAACCAACCAGCGCCGGCGAGTCGCGGGGGCTCAATGAAGGGTTTCCCATGCACCGCCGCCAGGAGCGCGACATGAAGCGGAACAACGTTCACAAGCTGCAGCTGAGCCGGGAGACATTGCACCAGCTCGGGCTCTCTGGCCTGCGGGCGGCAGCCGGTGGTGCGGCCATCGGCACGGGCGCCGTGGGCAGCCTGAACTGTACCAACGTGCTCTCGGTCTGCTACAGCTGCACGACACCGCTCGACACCTGCCCACCGGTCTACACCACACCCGCCTACACCTGCGCCTAGACGGCCAGGGCCACGCCGACGCACTGCTGGGCGCCGCGACCGAGTCGATTCAGGTCCTGAATCGGCTCGGTGCGTCCTCGGCGCACGGGCTGCCAGTTGGTTCGAGGATAGAATTCCCCAATGAGTATGCGAGTCGGCTTCGTCGGCCTGGGCAACATGGGATCTTCGATGGCGCGCAACCTGCTGCGGGCGGGCCATCGGCTCACCCTCTACAACCGCACCCCCGCCCGCGCGGCCGAGCTTGCCGCGGCGGGGGGCACCGTGGCCGCGGCCATTGGCGAGCTGGCGGGCGTCGATGTCGTGGTCACCATGCTGAGCGACGACCATGCTCTGGAGGCGGTTACGCTCGGGCCTGCAGGCCTGCTCGGAATGCCGGCGGGGCTCGTCCACATCTCGTGCAGCACCATCAGCGTGGCGCTCTCCCGCCGGTTGACGGAGGCGCACCGGCAGGCGGGTCAGACGTTCGTGGCGGCGCCCGTCCTGGGCCGCCCCGAGGCCGCCGCCGCGGCCAAGCTCTTCATCCTTGCCGCCGGTCCGGCGGCGGCGGTCGATGGCTGTCGCCCCCTCTTCGACATCCTTGGCCAGCGCACCTTCGTCCTGGGCGAGGATCCCGCGCTCGCCAACACCCTCAAGCTCGCCTGCAACTTCCTGCTGGCCGCGGTGATCGAGGGTCTGGGAGAGGCGTTCGCCTTCACCGAGAAGGCCGGTCTCGCTCGCCCGCAGGTCCTCGAGGTCCTCACCGAGACCCTTTTCTCCGCCCCGGTCTACAGGACCTACGGCGCCCTGATCGCGGAACGCCGCTTCGAGCCCGCCGGCTTCAAGCTCCCTCTCGGCCTCAAGGACGTGCGGCTGGCCCTCGCGGCCGCCGACAGCCTCGACGTGCCGCTGCCGCTGTTGAGCCTGCTGCACGACCAGATGCTGGCCGCCCTCGCCGAAGGCAATCCCGACCTCGACTGGTCCGCGCTGGCGATGGTCGCCGCCCGGCACGCCGGCCTCCGGCCCTGAAGGCCCGGCGCGGCGCGCCAGCACGCCGCTACCTGCCGGCTGCGACCGCCAGCGACCCTATCCCCGATCCGCGACCCGGAGCACGACCTTGCCGCGGACGTGTCCCTCTTCGACCTGGCGGTGGGCGGCCGCGGCGTCGGCAAGGGGATAGACGCGATCGAGGTGCGGGCGGAGCGTGCCGCTGCCGAGGAGGGCGGCGATCTCGCCGAGCTGCGAGCCGCTGGTGTGCACGAAGATCCCCAGGGCGCGGACGCCGTGGTCCGCGGCGGCTTGCGGATCCGGTGCGCCCACGATGGAGACGAGCAGGCCGCCAGGCTTCAGCAGCGGCCAGGATTGCGCGCGCGTCTCGCCCCCCATCGGGTCCAGCACCAGGTCGAGATCGGAGACGGCGCCGGCGAGCGGCGTCCGGGTGTAGTCGATCACCTCGTCGGCGCCGAGGCCGCGCACGAAATCGAGATTGCGGCCCGAGGCGGTGCCGATGACGTGCGCGCCGCGCCACTTGGCCAGCTGCACGGCGAGGTGTCCGACGCCGCCGGCGGCGGCATGGATCAGGACCCGCTGTCCGGCGGCGAGCGCCGCGCCGTCGAACAGCGCCTGCCAGGCGGTCAGGGCCGCGAGCGGCGCGGCCGCAGCGTGCAGGGCATCGAGAGCGGCCGGCTTGGCGGCAAGGTCCGTTGCCGGCGAGACCGTCGCCTCGGCATAGGCGCGCCCCGGCTGGGGGAAGGCGACCATGCCGAAGACCTCGTCCCCGGGCCGGTAGGCGGTCACCTCCGACCCCACCTGCTGCACCACGCCGGCGACGTCCCATCCCGGGATGAAGGGAAGCGCCTGTCCCCATCCGGCGGGAGCCGCATTGCGGCGCGTCTTGCAGTCCACCGGATTGACCCCGGCAGCGTGGACCCGGATCGACACCTCGCCGGGCGCCGGCACCGGCTCGGCCACCTCGTCCAGCTCGAGCACTTCCGGCCCGCCGAGCCGGTGCACCCTGATCGCCTTCATCGCTCTCCTCCTGCGGCGCAGCCGCCGGAAGGTAGTGTGGACGGTCAGTCTATGTCAGGTTCAGAGGGCATGCAGGCTGGACAGCAGGGCCGGGAGAGGCTTGCGGAGCGGACCTGCTAAGATTTCCGCCACCTGACCGTATTGAGGAGAGAAACCGGAAAGGAGTTGACATGGCAGAGCGGCAGCTGGAGGCTTCGCCCAGACTTCTTTCAAGAATTGGCGGATTGCTGTACCTGATCATCATCGTCCTGGGCCTCTTCGGGGAGATGTTCGTCAGGGAGAAGCTCGTCGTATCGGGCGATGCGGCGGCCACCGCCGCCAACCTCAGGTCACAGGAGGCGCTGTGGCGCTTCGGCATCGCGACCGAGCTCTGCATGCTGATCTGCGCGATCGCCGTGGCGGTGATCCTTTATGCCTTGCTGAGGCCGGTCAGCAGGGATCTGGCCTTGCTGGCGGCATGCTTCAACCTGGTGTCGATCGCGGTCGAGGCGGCCTACTCGCTCCATCTCGTGGCAGCGTTGTTTCCGCTGGGGGATGCCGGATATCTAGACGCCTTCAAGCCGGAGCAGCTCCACGCCATGGTGAGCCTGTCGGTCAAGTCCCATGCGTACGGCTTCGGCATCAGCCTGATCTTCTTCGGCTGTTTCTGTCTCGTCGTCGGGTATCTGATCTTCAGGTCGGGCTATCTTCCCAAGGTTGTCGGCGTGCTGATGCAGATTGCCGGTCTGTGCTATCTGGTGAACAGCTTCGCGTTGATTCTGGCCCCCGGTCTGGCGGATCGGCTGTACCCGGCCATCCTGGTTCCTTCCTTCATCGGCGAGGCCTCGCTCTGCCTATGGCTGCTGCTGAAGGGCGTGAACCTCGAAAGGTGGAATTATCATGTGGAGTCCGGTCCGCGGTATTAGGCGCCATGCGGCTACGCTGACCAGGGGTCCAGGAGATCCAGGCCGAGGCCTTCGAAGTGGCGTAGGTTGCGGGTGGCGACAGCCGATTTTCGTGCGGTGGCGATGCCGGCAATCTGAACGTCACGGATCTCGACCGTCCGACCGCCGCGTCGTCGTTCTGCGGCGATGTGGCCTGCCGCCTGCGCCGCTGCCTGATCGAAGGGCAGCACGCGGCCTGCGAAGTCCTCTTCGAGCGCTGCTTCGAAGGCAGCCTCCAGCAGCCGTCGCCTGCGCCCCGCCGCCAGGGCCTCCAAGCCCAAGCGGATCTCGAAGACCGTGATCGCAGTCGTCCAGAGGGATTCCGGCGGCAGCGCATCGAGCCATCTGACGACCACCGGATCCGGTTCGCTCCGCATGAGCGCCGAGATCACGTTCGTGTCCAGGATGATCACGACTCGAGATCAGCCGGGCGCGCGGGTTGTCCCCGCAGTTCGGCGATCTCCTCGCTGAGACCCAGGCGTGAGAAACGAGCGGCGAACCGGGATCCGAGCGGTGCCTGTACGGCGCCTTCGTCCTTCACCGCGGTGCGGAGGATGTCGCGCACCTCTTCTTCGGTGCTCCGGCCATGAAGGCGCGCACGGAGCTGGAGCTTGAGCTTCACGTCTTCATCGAGCCGGCGTACCACCAGTTGGGCCATAGGCGAATGATATCATGATATCGATGGAGGAGTCGACGTGCACTACGCCGATTGCTCCCTCGTCACGGCACCGACTGGAAGAGGTCCGAAATCTCGTTTGCGGCGTGGATGTTCGGGTTGGAATTGCCCAGGAGGCGCGGGCCGACGGGCATCGCCCACGACACTGGCTCCCAGGCCGGCACCGCTGGCCAATCGACTGCTGGCAGCGGGTCGAGACCGCCTCTCTATGTCGCTGGTCTTATTGGGGTTACGATGGTGGAGCCGAACGGGATCAAACCGTCGACCTCTTGAGTGCCATTCACGGCGAAGCATGCGACTCCACCGAGCGCACCCACTGTCCGCAACCTGAAGCACTACTGCGCACGCCGCCGGGTGCAGTGCTGGCGAAGGTGATGGCGAAATCGGGTCAGCTATAGTAACCTTACCGCAACTACTGATTCGATGCGGCGAACTAACGATGCGATTCGCCCTTCCTTAAACGCCTTGACTAGGTACAGCGCGTAGGAGCGGTATTGCATGCAAGAGCTTTTCAGCCGGTGTCTTGAACCCAGAACGGCCGGTGGAGAACCAGATGCCCGTACCCGATTTTCAGAGTTTCATGCTCCCATTGTTAAGGTTGACAGGCGACGGGCAGGAGCACTCTCTCGTCGAGGTCGTTGAGCGACTTGCAGAGGAGTTCCACCTCTCCGAGGACGACAGAGCGCAAGTTCTGCAAAGCGGGCAAACGCGTTTGTACAACCGTGTGGCCTGGACCACGACCTACTTCAGGAAGGCGGGCCTAGTTCGGGCAGTGTCGCCAGGGCGATTCCAACTAACGGAACGCGGGCGTCTACTTCTTTCAAGCAACCCCGAAGTTATCGATGTTGCCTTCCTTGAGAAGCGGTTCCCAGAGATAAGGGAGTTCAGAAACCGGTCGACTGGCGGAACGGGCGAGTCTCCCGCGACCTTCAATGTTGTCGAGCGAATCTGGACGCTGCGTCCCGGCGTCGAGGAAAAAGTTCGCGTGAACCTGGAGCAGTTCGTTAGAAACGAGGAAACACGCAGTTCGGCTCTGGTCCTTATGGCGTTCGCGATCGAGACCGCTGACGAGGAACGGCCGGATGCGTGGTATCTGCGCGAGACGCCTCATGGTCTAGCGCTCATGGCCGGCCGCCTCCTAACCTGCGAGGTCACGCGATCGAGGGTACGGCTCAGCGTCATCGGTCCGATAGCGGATGATGTCCGCACTGCCATCGGAGCGGAAGCCGAGGATGACGATGAGTTCAAGGCAATTCTAGGAGGGGTGCTGCTGACCTTTCCAGTCGAGCACTCGGGAGAGGCCCTTCACCTACTACAGGATGCACTGGAAAGCTTTGTGGACTTAGCGATGGCACGGGTGCGAAGCGCGGTTAGTCTCGAAGACCATGTGCCCGAAGCAGTCGCGTACATCGCAGGTGTCGTCGGTCACGATCTGCCGCAGCCTGAACCTAGCACCCTTGCTGCCGAGGCGGAAAATCCCGATGACGCCTCATCCCATGACGATGCTGGTGCTTCGCGAGTTCCACGCGCCCGCGCGCGGGCGCCGATCTTCGAGCACGGCCAGCGCTCGATCGGCTCCCTAATGAGCGAAATTCAGGGTGAAGTCATTGCTTTGCCCGATCTGCAACGACCCTTCGTCTGGGAGGACACGAAGGTGCGGGATCTACTCGATTCGCTCTTCCTGGGCTTCCCCGTGGGGACCCTCGTTCTCTGGCACACGCTCGACGACAGGGAAGCCCGCGCGGTGGGGACGGAAAGGCCCACTTCCCGCGCGACGACATTGGTGATCGACGGTCAGCAACGCCTCACGTCGCTTTACGCAGTGATGCAAGGGGCTGAGGTTGTTGGCAAGGACGGGGTGAAGAGGACTGTGACCATCGCATTTCGCCCTCGCGACGGACGCTTCGAAGTCGCTGACGCAGCGATCCGCAAAGACCCTGAGTTCATGCCCAACGTGACGGAGTTGTGGAGCGGGAAGCGCACGAAGTGGCAGATTCGCCTCGATCTTATGAACGGGCTCCGCGACAAAGGTCGCGCTGTCGACGATAGGTATGAGGAGGCGGTGGAACGCAACCTCGAAGGTGCACACAACATCACCAACTACCGTTTCCCCACGGTAGACATCCGGAAGACATCGACGAACCAGGACGAAGCTACTGAGGAGGATGTCGCGGAGATCTTCGTCCGTATCAACAACCAAGGTACGCGACTGGGCCAAACCGATTTCGTACTGACGCTGCTCTCCGTCTTTCACGGTGAATTGCGCGACCGGATTGAGGAGCGCGCTCGAGCGATGTCCCAGGGAACCGTCGTCGCGATCGACACTCAGCAGCTTTTGCGCGCTGCGTGCGCCGTTGCCTTCGATCGCGCGCGAATGTCGGCGGTGTATCGCTCTCTGCGCGGTGTCGACCCCGTCACAGGCGAGACAGACGCGCCGGGGCGCGCAAGAAGGCTAGGACAGCTCGATGAGGCTGCCAAGGAGTGCATGGAGAGCACACCGTGGCGCGACTACTTGCTCCGAGTAAGGCATGCTGGATTTGTCAACCATTCACTGATCGCGTCCAGGAACGCAGTCGTCAATGCCTACGCCTTCTACATTCGGGGGCGAAGAGGGGCCGTCCCCAAGAACAGGCTCGACGAGACGATCGGGCGCTGGATTTTTGCGACGCTGCTTACGGCACGCTACTCCGGCTCGTCCGAAACCATCTTCGAGCAGGACTTAGCGCGGGTTGCACGGCTACCAGCCAACGACGCAGACGGCTTCGTAAAGGCCCTCGACGACACGATGGGCGAGACCATCACTGGGGACTACTGGACCCGCACGCTCGTCGCGACGCTGGAGACCCAGAAAGCCAGGGCGCCAGCTGCGCTTGCCTTCAAGGCCGCGCAGGTCGTATTAGGAGCGCGGGCACTTTTCACAGACCAGTTGTTGCAGAACCTGCTAGATCCGCCCGCTCAAGGCGGGAGGGCAGCGAGCGAAGCTCGCCATCTGTTTCATGAGGCGTGGCTCGCAAACCGGGGAATTCGAGAGCGCCGCCGGGTCAACCAAGTCGCCAACCTGGCCAACGTGGGCTGGCACGAGAACAACTTAATCGGCGGGCGAGGTCCTGCCGACTATGTTCCGCGCGTGCGCCAGAAGCTCAGCATCGAGGAAGACGAGTGGGGCCGGATGTGCGCCGAGCACGCCCTCCCACCTGGATGGGAGACGATGGAGTATGAAACCTTTCTGAGCGAGCGGCGACAACGTATGGCCGAGATCATTCGCGTCGCATTCCGAAAGCTGGGTGGCGAGCCAGATGCGCAGCCTGTGAACCCGCCGTGGTTCTTGGCTGGTGCCGAGGTTGTGTGGCAGCTGATTGGGGAGACCGAGCGCGCGCTACGCGGCGTCGCCCGCGAGATCTATGCAGCGAAATTCGGTGACAAGGCCGCACTAAGGATCGAGGAGAGTCTGAACGACCGCGAACGCGAGATCCTTGGGCGAGCGCTGCGTACACGACCTGTGGGGACCGAGCCGCTCAGTATCGTCGACTACCTCTATCTCGCTCAACTCCCTCCCTTGCTGTTCTCGAGCGACGTCTGGCCGGAGGCTCGTCAGCTTGTCGGCGGTTCGGCAGACGCGAAGCAGCGGCTCCAGTCGGCGATCAGTCAAATTGCGCCCGTGCGCAACGAGATCGCACATGTCCGTGAAGTCCAGCAAGAGCGTCTCCTGCGAACGAGCCTCGCCTGCAGCGATGTCTTGAAAATGATTCGAGGCAGCTCCCCTTAGTGACCAAGGCGGTCACTTTGCACCCAGCAACTCTGGACCTACCCCGGTTCGGTGGGAAGTAGACGGCGTGCGTTTGACGTAGCCTGGGAGGGCTCATCTTTCTTTCCGGAGCAAAGAGTAGTGGAACCGCCGGGGCTGTGAGGAGTGTGAAAAGCGGAGGGCGGGTGCGTGGGGCGGTGCGTGGGGTTCCCAGTGGCAGCGGAAATGCCGCCGCGCCCGATCGCACCAGGCAGCTGCGGCATGGGCGGAAAGTAATGCCGCAGTGCCCAAGACACGAGACCCGCGAATACGGCCGGTACGAGCGAAATCGATAGGAACGCCATCTTCAGGCCTCCGCGCTGATTCCTCCCACCTCCGCTACTGGTAGATGCCCTTATAGCCTACTTCACCTTCGCCCACACGATCGTCCAGCGGTCGACACCTTGGCTATCTTCCGGCGCCTTGTCGGAAAAGATCAAACGATCGCCGTCGAATCGATAGGGTCGCGCCTGTTTGGTGCCGACGTAGTCCGGCTTCCAGGCCACCTCCGGGTAGTGCCACATCACGTGATTCACTTCGTCGATCTCAAACCGCCCGCCATACGCTGCGAGGCCCTCGATAGCAGCAATCGTTTGTGCGGCAGTCGGTGGATCATCCCACCTGGGACGATCTGGATTTGTAAGTACACAGCACATGTGTCCGTCGGCGGCGTACATCAAGTAGCCCACGCCATGCGGCCCCAGCTCTTTGAAAGGACGAACCGTCCCGTCCTTTAGCTTCTCTTCGCTGGATACCAGGTTCCAGGTGCCCAGGAACTGGCTTCGCACGCTGGCAGTTGTGTGGAGTGTGTTCTTCATGTCGGCTCCAAGTGAGGAGTTGGCAAAGCCGCGGGTGCCCCTCAGACCGGGAGGGCGGTGGGGGCAGCCGGAACCGTGGCGGAGCCTAGCAGATAGGACGAGCTGGTCGGTCACTTTCAGGGAGCCTCTCCGTCCGCAGCTATTTACGTGTTATCATCTATGCGTTTCAGCGCATATCTTTAGTCCTCTTGAAAGGAGGTACCGCATGAAGCAACCCGGCAGGCTTACCGGTGCCGCGATCCCCATGGGCCGACGCCGGCTCTCCGTGGCATGGGCAGTGTTGCTGGTCATGGCCGCCGCCTGGTGTGCGAGACCCGCTGCAGCGCAGCTCGACGCCTCGTGCTTGGCGTCGATCACGCTCAACTTCGACCCGCCCGCGAAGCTGGTGCTGCCGCCGGCGCAGCCGCCGCTCTCCACCGCCAGCGGTGGCGGCACGATCAGTCTCTGCGTGGTCCTGGATGGAGGTCCCACGACCGGCACGTTCACCTTCTCGCTCACCGGCAATCTGAGCTGCACGTCGGCGGAGAACATCTCCGGCACGCTGGACATCGTGTGGGCGGACGACACCGAGAGCCACGCCGAGGTCACGGGCTTGCTGATGGACCTCGGCAGCGTCGGCGGCGCCGCCGGCCTGAGCGCCACCATCACCAGCGGACGTTTCGCCGGCGACCAGGCGGCGATCGTCAACGTGCGCGATCCTCTGGCCCTGGTCGAGTGCGCGCTGAACGGCCTATCGCAGACTACGGCAACGACGAGCCTCAACTTCACGTCGCCGCTTTGACGAACGCGGGACGCGGGCCCGGCGCCGGCTCCTCCGGCCCGGGCCGGCGCCCTCCGCGGCACGGGGCGGCAGCTCTTCGTTATCATAGTAGGCCGTCGTCCAAGGGAAGACACACCTTCCAACGAAAGGAGCCACGCGTGAAGAAAGCTGCCATCAGGAAGATGAGCCTGCATCGCGAAACCCTGCGGGAGCTGCACACCGCCCCGCTCGGCGGCCGGGAGCTGCGGATTCCGGCCGGCGGCGCATGGCCGGTGACCACCGTCCATCCTTATCCCTGCCAGCCCTCCTGCCTTTGCGCCTAGCCACCGTGGGGTAGTGGGGGCAGTGGCAGTGCCTGTCCGGCGGGCGCGCGGGCCGTCTTCCTGGCGTCCCCTTCTCGCCGGGCAGGATCGCCAGCAGGCTCTGACGGCGGTCCATACGGTCGCCGCCGATCTCCGCACGCTCCTCTTGCCGCAGCAGACCTCCGAGTCGGCCTGGAACCTGGCGTGCGCAGCTCTGTGCCTTACCTACCTGGCGCAGGCAACGGGCGAGACCAGCGATGCCGTGGCGGCGCAGACCCTGCTCGAAAGCGCCACCGACCGCGCCGGCGCCGCCGAGCGGCTACCGATGTGCCTGCATCACGGCGCCACCGGGCTCGCTTGGGTCCTCCACCACATCGCGAGGATGCTCCAGCTCGAGGGCGCCGCGGCAGCCACGAGCTCCCTCGACGAAGAGCTGCTTGGACATCTGCATGGCCCCGCGGACATCGGCGAACAGTACGACCTGCTCGACGGGCTCCTCGGGCTGGGGGTCTACGGCTTTGAGTCCGGAAACCGCCCGCTGGTGGAGAGAGTCATCCATCGCCTGGCGGCACACCAGCAGGCCGCCGCCGAGGGTTTTGCCTGGCATACCCCTCCGGAGGGCGGCGAGGGAAGCTGGTTCACCAAGGGTCACACCAACCTGGGACTCGCGCACGGCGTCGCGGGCGTAGTCGCTTTTCTGGCCGGCGCCATGATGGAGAACATCGAACCAGACGCGACTCGCCGACTGCTGCTCGACGCGGTTCGCTGGGTCCGCCGGCAGCGGCTGCCGGACGGCGGGCCGCGCGCCTTTCCCTGGGCGGTCGCCCCTGGACGGCCACCGGTAACGCAGGGCCTCGATGGGGGGTGGGCCTACGCGGATTCGGGCATTGCCGCGGCGCTCGCCCACGCGGCACGCGTGCTCGGCGACGCGGACCTTCTGGAGGAAGCCCTCTTGGTAGCCGAACGGGAGGCCGCGCTCATGGACGAGCTGCCGATGCGCCAGCCCGGCATCGGCTACGGACCGGCGGGCTATGCGCAGGTCTTCGCACGGCTCTATCAGCAGACGGGCCGGCCGGCGTTCCGGCGCGCCGCTCGCAGGGAGGTCGTTCGCCTCTTGGGAATGCAAGCCTCTGGAATGGGCGCAGGCAGTTTTTTGTCGGAAGATCGAGCGGGCCGACCGAGCCGGGCGGACGTCAGCTTTCTTAGAGGCACCAGCGGCATCGGCCTGGTACTGCTGGGCGTCGCGACTGCCGTCGATCCGCTGTGGGACCGGCTTCTTCTGCTCTCTCCTCTCCACCTGGAAACGCGATAGAAACGCGCCCTGCGAGAACCCTGACTCCATTTACGATATTTCGCGCACTAGTATATATGTGAAGGTCAATCCATGGCAAAAATACTGGACCAACACCGAGCCGGGAAAGGAGTGTTGCCGATCACCAAGATCCGTCGAAATACAACCAACAGGTCGAGGCGCGCGGCTAGGTCAACTTCCTCCGGCGTAGTCGCGGCGTCCTCCGGGAGGATCGCCGCGAAACTCGGCGACGACTACGTCGTCGGCGCTGCCGAGGACCCAAACGCAGGAATGCAGTACGGGGCGCGCCGCACACCGGGCAGACAGGGCTTGCCTGGTGGCGTCTTAGCACAAGAGCGACTTGCTGTGAACCCTGATCCGTCAGCCTTGGTCGAACGGCACCGCTCGATGCCTTCCGCGCGTACCTGGCTTGGCGCTCGGCGTGATGCCGGCGGCCGCGCTCCGTAGCCTGGTAGCGCCTATTGGAGGCTCGGTGGCTCTCCCGCCGGGCTTCTCTGGCGCACATCGCGCCGCAGTAGCGGTTACCGCGGTCGCATCGCCCGCAGATGACGACCTGAGCGGAGCACCGCAGGCAGACGAAGAGTCTCTGGCTGCTCATGCCCACGCAAGAACTCTACCGCTGCGGCCCCCCCACTTCCATCCCGCCGCGCTACGCGCGGGATGATGCTGCTTCGACAAAATCTCGACCTCATGATCGGATTCCTACGGATTCACGCGATCGGCAACAAGGAGAAGCAAGATGAAGACGCAGCGGACCGTGGTGAAGAAGCTGAAGATCGACAAAGAGACCCTGCTCCCCCTGACATCACGCCAGATGCACGACGTTGAGGCGGGTCATGCCGCTAATCCTGTTTCACCGGTCGTTCACCTCAACAACTCACGCATGATCCACGACTAGCTGCCCCATGCACCTGCCGGTGACCCGGAGGGGAGGACGTCCGCGCTGTAGACTGGGGCGGCCATAACGCGGCGCACAGCCATCGTCGACGGACCTCTTCCCACTCCTTGCCGGCCAAGAAGCGGCTGCGCCGTCGCCAAGCACGGCGCGGCCGCTTCCGCCGCCGTCATGCTGCTGGCGGACCTCGCCGCGTTCATTGATGCTGCTCCCGGTAGTGCGGCCGGTGCGCTCGCTTGGGCCGGACAGCTCAGCCCGCGGCGCGACGGCGGGCGAGGAGCGCGCTGACCACCATGGTGGCTGACAAGCCGAGAAACGTGAGGATCGCGGGGGCCGAGCGAGCGAGGGCGCGATCCGCGTCGAGGATCGCTGGCAACTCACCGATCGAGAACGTGCCCCCGGACTCCTCGGGGCAGGCCCATGGCCGCCACGATGCGTCGGAGGGTTTCGACGCGCGGCAAAAGAGCGGCCTTGCTCGTAGCGGCTCAGAGACGCGACCGTCGATCCCGACGCCGCAGAAAGTTGCCGTACGACCTGTGCCGTGGTCTCAGCCGGTGGCGCGCAGGGTCACCGTTCGCGGCTCCTCGACCCGGCTCGAGGCGTCGAGAACCTCCAGCGACACCAGGTTCCCGGCCTCGTCGTAGTCGAGGATCACGCCGGGCTTGTCCTCGTCGCTCTCGGCCACCGGCCCCTCGCGCAGGATAACGGTCAGGGTGTCGGTCTTGCCGTCGTAGTGAACTTTCATGGCTGCCTCCAGTACTTCTCGATCTTTCTCGTCCGGTACGCCGTCACGACCACGACCTCCTCGTCAGAGATATCGACGAACACCCGCACGAGGTAGACTTTGCCTTCAGGAGGAAAAGCGACCTTCGACTGCCGGACCTCCCGCCCGGTGCGGACGACCTCGGCCTGTTCCGGGCTGGCGACCACGGCGCGGACTGTCGCCTCGCCGACGCCGCGGCGTCCGGCCTGCGAAGCCGCGTGATCGCCGAGGACGATCCGGCGACGGTCCATCAGGCCAGAATCTCGAACGCGAAGCCATGGATCGTGCCGACGAAGATCTTGGCGAGGCCGACAACCTCGTCGTGGGTGTCTCGGCAGCACCGAACGATCCGCACCTTGGCGAACCCCATCGGAGGACCCCTCCCGGAGCAGTCGAACGAATTATATCCTCACGGGAGGAGGCGTGGTGGGTCAGTCGGTCGATGAGGGTCCTGCAGGTCCACTGGGTTGACCCCTGTCCTTGGCGAGTGTACCGGTGAGTGGTACAATGCCTCTGGCGCGAGGCGAGGGGTGGGATGATCGCGAGCTTTCGGGACGGCTGGCTGCACGACTTCTTTGTCGATGACGTTCGATCGAAGAAAATCCCGCCGGATCTCGAAAGCCGCCTTTTCCGCAAGCTGCAGATGATCGACGATGCGACGACGGATCAGGACTTGCGGGTTCCACCCAGCAACCACTTCGAAAAGCTGAGCGGTAGTCTGGACGGCTTTCATTCGATCCGCGTGAACAAACAGTGGCGGCTGATCTTCCGATGGGATGGCGGCAAGGGCGAAGCCGGCGGTGTCTATCTGGATGATCATAGTTACGCGTGAGGTGAGCCATGTTGATGACGAAGCGCAAGCCGGCTAGCGTGGCAGAGATCTTGATCGAGGAGTTCATGGCGCCGATGAGTCTGACCCAGGTCGCGCTGGCCAGCGCGATGGGCGTCCAGCGCAAGCACGTCAACGAACTGTGCAATGGCCGCCGAGCTGTGACCGCCGCGACCGCACTAATCCTCGCCCGGGTGTTCGGCAACAGCCCCGACTTCTGGTTGAACATTCAGCGCCGCAGCGACCTATGGGAGGCGCTTCACAACGCGCGCGAACGCAAGCGGATAGAGCGGGCGAAGCCGTTGAACACCGCAGCTTGACCGCAGCGGCGCCGGATTGCCCTACGCGGCTCTATCGACCGCCGGGGCGCCGTCAGGCCATCTCTCTAAGCTATTGTTTTGAGGAGGGTTACAGTGGTGGAGCCGAACGGGATCGAACCGTCGACCTCTTGAATGCCATTCACGGAAAAGCGCGCCAAGGTGGCACGGCGTGAACCGTGGTGAGCGGCCAACAGATGCCGCAAGTGCTTGAAATAACAGGATATTATGTGTATCATGGTAGTGCATGCCATCGCACCACTACGCACCTTTTCAGTCGTCCCCCAGTCGTCCCCGCCAGGGAGACGCCCGACCATGCGCCGCTCCAAGCAGCGTCTGACCGACCTCACCGTCCGCAACCTCAAGCCGCGCGGGACGCGCCGCCAGGTGCAGGACGCCGACATTCCCGGCTTTGGCGTCCTGGTGACCGCCACCGGGTTGAAGACGTTCTTCTACCGCTACCAGGTCGACGGCAGCGAGCACCGCTTTCGCGTCGGCTCCTACCCGGGGATGTCGCTGGAGCAAGCCCGGAAGAAGGCACTGAGCCTCTCGGGGCAGGTGCAGGACGGGAAAAACCCCCAGGTCATCAAGGCCGAGGTCCGGCTGGCCGAGACGTTCGAGGAGGTGGCGAGCCTCTACATCGAGAAGCACGCCAAGCGGGAGAAGGCGTCGTGGAGAGAGGACCAGCGGAAGATCGACAGGGATCTGCTGCCGCGGTGGGGCAAGCGCAAGATGAAGGACATCCGGCGCCGCGAGATCATCGACCTGCTGGAGGACGTGGCCGACGGCAAGGGCGACGGTCGCCGGCAGCCGGGGCATCCCGCACCGGTTTCCGCCAACCGGCTAGCGGCCCTGATCTCCCGCCTCTTCACCTTCGCCCTGGACCGCGAGGTGATCGATACGAACCCGGCCTACCGCCTCCCGCGGCCTGGTACGGAGAAGGCGAAGGACCGCGTGCTCTCCGAAGAGGAGATCCGCGCTATCTGGAGTTCCCTGGAGGGCATGGGACCAACCGTGGCCGGCGCCTGGCGGCTGATCCTGCTTACCGCCCAGCGGCCCGGTGAGGTCTCGCGGATGCGCTGGGAAGATCTCCGCCAAGAGGCTGGCGGCTGGACCTGGGTGCTCCCGCGGGCATACATGAAGAATCGCCGGTTCTTCCAGAAGCGCGACAGGAGCGATCCGCACCTCGTCCCCATCTCTCCCCAGGCCCAGGCCGAAATCGAGGCTCTGAGGCTCATCAACGGCGGCGGGGAGTGGGTCGTGGCGTCGAGGGAACACGGGAAGCGCCTCGCCAACCTTCGGCCGTCAAATCAGCGCCTCCTCGACCTGACCGGCATCGAACCGCGCTTCACTCCACACGACCTCCGGCGCACGGCGTCCACCCTCATGCAGAAGTTCGGCGTGGACCCTGCCGTCATCGACCGGATACAAGACCACCTCGACACCGCCAGCGTGCGCGCCACCTACCAGCGCCACGGCTACGGCACCGAGATGCGCAAAGCCCTCACACTTCTAGGTGACCGGATCGAGACGATCGTGACTGGTAGGGCTGAGCCGTCGAACGTCGTGAGGTTCGCCTGAGAAGGCAGATCAGCGCCACGCCCTTTGACCTTCGGTCGAGTCCTTCGTGAGCGCCACCTTCGAGAGGATCAGATACCTCGTCGCCCGACGGGAGATCAGGATCTCCGAGCACGGATACGACGAGCTGGCCCAAGACGGTATTCTTGCAAGAGAGGTGATCTCCGGCGTCGAGGACGGTCAGATCGTTGAAGACTACCCAGAGTATCCGAAGGGGCCATGCGTGCTTGTGCTACAGCGAGACCAAGCAGGGGAGCCGATCCACGTAGTATGGGGGATACCAAAAGGCGAGGAGTCCCCTGCCGTCGTTGTGACCGCTTACAGGCCGGACCCTAAGAGATGGACACCCGACTTTATGCATAGGAGAGAGTAAATGGCCCGGCTCAAGAAGAAGCTTGTCCACGAGGGCGACTATGTTGCAGAAGTCGAAGTACATCTCGTCGAGACCGGGGAAGGATGGTCGCCATATTTGACGCTCGAAGACGCCGAAAGGTTGGACGACGTTCGTGAAGCTCTCCGCAGGGGAGATCTGACAGCGGCGGCCAAGCTGGCGCGGGTCTTTCACCTCACGCCCGTCTGAAGCCCTTCCCGAGGACTTCCCACGACACGGCAAGCCCACCAGGAAGCACAAGGCGAACGCCAGAAGGCTCGCACTCCCATGACAAACAGGGGTTCGCATATTGGCGCCAGGTTCCATCGGGGGGCTGCCCCCGTGGGAGCATCGTGTGCATCGTCTCGTAGGGATGGCATGGGCACCGCTTACGGGTGTATGGTAGTGTTATAGAGAACAAAGGGGGTACTGAGGTGCAGAGAGTCTCCGTCCGCATGGCCGCGATGGCGCTCCTGTTGCTGCCCCGTTTCCTGGCGGCACAAGAATCTGCGTCACCGATTGCGCGGCATCAGGAGCCTGGCGAGGCCCAGACCCACTACCAGGAGATCGCGTCCCCAATGCTCATCGAGGTCTCGCTAGGTGCGACCCCAAAGCGGAAGTCGTTGCAGGATGTTCAGACCTGGGTGGCAACGGAAACGGGAAACTACTCGTGTCAGCAGGCGCGCGTTAGGGCGATCGAGGTCCGGAAGGAGGAGAAGCGTGGAAAGGTGACGCTACGAGTGCTCCCCAGCCTGGTGACGCAGCAGCGGCGCCAGGACATGGACGTGACGGTATCGGTCGTCTCGGACTCCAAGGAGATCCGAACGAAATCTTGGGAGAGCCTGACGGTCGGTGACGACAACAGCCTCGCCAACAGATCCGGCACCACTATCGGCGCTTTCATGGCATCGACGTCGAAGACCCCGGAGGCCGACTTCGAGTTCACGAGTCCGGAGTTCGTCTCGCTCTTTGGTCCGGACCGTGCTCCATCGGTTAGGGTTGTGATCAAGATCGACGAATAGGGCGAGGGCACCTAGCGGAGGTGATACCCGCGTAATGCACCGTTGGCGCGAAGGGTCGGGCGCACTGGGAGCGAGGTGAGGCTAGAAAATGACCAACACCCCTCTCCGAAGGGCTCGCGTGCGTTATTATAACATCTGCAACGAATGTAGAGGGCATATGCGTTCAGGCAAGTTGTGACGTGACCATCGGAGCGATCACGGCTGAGACCAAAGGCGAGCTTAACCCCGAAACGGGAGCGGTAGAGATCGAGCGACAGGATCATGAGTCACGAACCCTTGCCTGACGAGGCGCCGAGGCCGGCAATTCTAGATGATGTCTCCTTCTGTGCGATTCCATTGTGGGCGCAATACGGAAACCAAACATTAGGGCGCGCGCTACAGGGTTCATTTATGCCTCTCCTCAACATGGTGTGGGTCGCGGGAGGCGAGGAGAGAGCTCGATTCCTCCCGAGTTGAGGAAGAGCATCGCGATCAGGGCGTCGGCCGAATGGAAGCCGTAGGCTCGGCGGCTGATGATGCGTAGCTTGTTGTTCAACCCCTCGGCGAGTCCGTTGGTCAGGCGATGTCGGATGTAGGTGCGTATTCCGGATGAAGGCGGCCAGGGATTCCGACGTGAAGGCGGCCACCGTTCCGGGGTGAAGGCGGCCACCCTTTCCGACGCGAAGGCGGCCACTTGTGGGTGGTCGTCGGAAGGGTGGCCGGCATCGATCGGAAGGGTGGCCGCCTTCCGGTCGGAACGAGCGACGAGTTGGGCTCCGACGCTGTGGCATCCTCGCCCTTCACGACGAAGGGAGGGAGATGCCGGCACGGAGACTCAGCATGAGGAAAATTCAGGAGGTGTTGCGGCTGCTTCTGGTGTGCGGTTTGAGCCAGCGGCAGGCCAGTCGGGTGTGCGGTGTCGGGAGGGCGAGCGTCGCGGAGTACCTGGAGCGAGCGCAGAGGGCTGGCGTGCTGGAAGCGGGGTGGGAGAGGTGGAGTGGCGAGGAGCTCGAGCGACGGCTCTATCCGCCGGCGTGGCGGCCGCCGCGGCGCGAGCGACCGGCCGTGGACTGGGTGCAGGTGCATGACGAGCTGAAGCTCAAGGACGTGACGCTGAGCCTGGTCTGGCAGGAGTACCGGGAGCGGCAGCCGGGCGGTTACCAGTACAGCCGTTTCTGCGAGCTGTACGGGGCCTGGCGGGGGAAGCTGGACCTGTGCATGCGCCAGGTGCACCGGCCCGGCGAGAAGCTGTTCGTGGACTACTGCGGCGCGACGGTGCCGGTGGTGGACGCTGGGACCGGGGAAGTGCGGGAGGCGCAGGTCTTCGTGGCGGTGTGGGGCGCGAGCAGCTACACCTTCGCGGAGGCGACGTGGAGCCAGGGTCTTGCCGACTGGATCGGCTCGCACGTACGGGCCTTCGAATTCGGCGGCGGCCTCACCGAGCTGGTGATCCCGGACAATCTTCGCAGCGGCGTCACTCGCGCCTGTCGCTACGAGCCGGAGCTCAACCCGACCTACCAGGATCTGGCGGTGCACTACGGTGTCGCGGTGATGCCAGCGCGGGTGCGCAAGCCCCGGGACAAGGCCAAGGTCGAGTCGGGCGTGCAGCTCGTGCAGCGATGGATCCTGGCCCGGCTGCGGCATCGGCAGTTTTTCTCGCTCGCCGAGCTCAACCAGGCGATCCGGGAGCTTCTCGGCCCGTTGAACGACCGGCCCTTCCGCAAGCTGCCAGGCTCGCGCCGGTCGCTGTTCGAGAGTCTCGAGCGGCCGGCTCTGCGACCGCTGCCCGAGGAGCGCTTCACATACGCGGAGTGGAAGAAAGCGCGAGTCCACATCGACTACCACGTCGAGGTCGACGGCCACTACTACAGCGTGCCCTACCAGCTGGTGAGCCAGCAGCTCGACGTCCGGGTGAGCGCCAAGACTGTGGAGTGCTTCGCGAAGAGCAAGCGCGTGGCGAGCCACCTGCGCAGCTTTCGTCGCGGAGCGCACACGACGCAGGACGAGCACATGCCGCAGGCCCATCGGGCGTATGCGGAGTGGACGCCCGAGCGGCTGGTGCGCTGGGCACAGCAAGCCGGCCCTTCGGTGGCCGGTCTCATCGCAACGGTGATGGCGACGCGGGTCCATCCGCAGCAGGGCTTCCGCTCGTGCCTGGGGATCATGCGCCTGAGTCAGCGCTACGGCGGCGAGCGGCTCGATGCGGCCTGCCAGCGCGCCCTGCAGGTCGGCGCCGCCTCGTACCGCAGCGTGCGCTCGATCCTGCTGGTGGGGCTGGATCGTCAGCCGGAGCCGGACACCGAGCTGCTGGCGGCGCGGCCGCTCGCCCATGAGAATCTTCGCGGCGCCTCGTACTACCGCGAGGAGGGCAAGCCATGCTGACCCATCCGACGCTGGAGAAGCTCCAAGCGCTGCGGCTGACCGGCATGCTCAAAGGCCTCGAGGAGCAGCTGCAGATGAGCGGCCTCGATGAGCTCGGCTTCGCCGAGCGCCTGGGCCTGCTGGTGGATCGCGAGATGACGGAGCGCGAGAATCGCCGGCTGAAGGACCGGCTCGCCAAGGCGAGATTGCGCCAGGCCGCCGCGGTCGAGGACGTGGATCTGCGCATGCCCCGCGGACTGGATCGGTCGCTCTTCCTGTCGCTGTGCTCGTGCCAGTGGGTCTCCCAACGCCTCAACGTCCTGATCACCGGACCGACCGGCGCCGGCAAGAGCTTCTTGGCCTGCGCGCTGGCGCAGAAAGCATGTCGTGAAGGCTTCACCGCCGCGTATCACCGCGTGCCGCGCCTGCTGTCCGAGCTGGGCACCGCCAAGGCGGACGGACGGTACTCGAAGCTGCTGGTGAACCTGGCTCGCATTGAGGTGCTGGTCCTCGACGATTGGGGCATGCATCCGCTGGGCGATGCTCAGCGCCGGGACCTGCTGGAGATCATGGAAGACCGCTACGGCTGCCGCTCCACGGTGGTGACCAGCCAGCTCCCCGTCGACACCTGGCACGACGCGATCGGCGACGCCACGCTGGCGGACGCCCTGCTCGATCGGCTGGTCCACAACGCCTACCAGCTCAAGCTCAAAGGCGAGTCGCGGCGCAAGCACAACGCGCTCGTCCCGCCGGCGGAGAGCCCATCATGAAGGTCCCGGTCGCGGCGCGCCGCCGGCGCCTACCCCCCACCCTGCAAGCCCCCCACCCCGGCTGTGGAATCTGCCCGGGTATGGAAAGCTCCGGGCCACCACCCACCCGCCTCCCCGGACCTTTCCACACCCGTTGGAAATCCCTGCCCGCCACTCACCCACCCCCGGGATTTCCACAGCTACGCACAGCCGCGGCGACGAGGTCACATACCCCCAGGAAGGGAAGAAGAAACATGACAGACTCCACAGGCGCCACCAGTGGCCAAGGCGGCCACTTCGATCAACCATGAGCCCCACTCGTCGCTACGCTCCGACAGGGTGGCCGGCTTCGATCGGAATGGGTGGCCGGCTTCGTCGGAATCCGCATGTAGGCGAGAACGCCGTCGAAGTGAGCGCGGAGAGTGCGTGCTACGCGCACGAAGGGTTGGAGCCGCGACCGGCAGGCCCAGGCGATCCACGACCTCAGCGCCTTCTCGGCACGAACCGGCTGTCGGTAGTCCAGGGCGCCTGCCAGTGTCTCCTTCAACAGGTAGCCGCGGTACAGCGGCCGGTTGAAGCGCTGGACCTCGTGCAGCCGGGCGCGCTCTTCGGCATCAAGCCTGTGCCACCCCTTGAGCAACACCCACCTGGTCTTTTTGATTGCTTGTGACTCGTCGCCGTCGTCGTCTTCGGCAGCCGCCGCGTCGCGGACCAGCGAGCGTCTCACCGCATCGAGCGCGTCGCCGGCCAGGCGTTGGACGTGGAAGCGGTCGTAGATCACCTGGGCTGTGGGCAGGAACTCCGCAATCGCCTTCTTGTAGCCGCCTGCCATGTCGATGCTGACCAGCTCAACGGCCGCACAGGTTTGGGGCCCGAGCTCGCGGAAGAAGGCGCGCAGCGTCTCGGCGTTGCGCCCTTCGGCGGCCCAGACCACCCGCCGTCGATCGTGGTCGACGACGATGGTGAGGTAGCGATGGCGCTTGCGGTAGCTGAACTCGTCGATGCCGATGCGTCGCAGGTTCACCAGCCGATCCGGGGACAGGCGCCGTTGCACCACTCGCTCGATGATCTGCCCGACGGTGACCCAGGCCACGCCGGTCAGCTTGTGGACGTGGGTCTGATCGGTGATCTGGGCCAGGTAAGCCACCCACTCCTCGAAGGCCCAGCTGAACCGGCTCGCGGTGGCTCCCCACGGCACCTGCTCGGTGCGCACCCCGCAGCGACGGCACTGCACCCGCCTCGGCGCATAGGCCAACAGCACGACCCGCGCACCAACGACCAGGTGTCGCCACCAGCGCAGCGGCCGCCGGTCGTACATCGGCGCCCTGTGCCCGCAAACGCCGCACCTGGGCTTGCGCCACAGCGGCGCCACCTCGACCGAGAGTGCGCCTCCGGTGAAGAACCGAACCCCCGTCACCCGCGTAGCCGTGACATCAACGAGCCGACGCAATAGAGTCGTAGCGCGCATGGGATCCCCCTGCCTCCTGGTACTGCTGGCTGCTGTCCAGGAAAGCAGAGTCCCATGCGCAATGCAAGTGCTTCTCCCCTTAGCTGCTTACAGCCTTCCGCCTACCCACACCAAGTCTCGGAGAGCCTCATTTATGAGGAACCCGAGGGCCACTACTATCTGATGACTAATTGGCATGTGCTGTCTGGTCTGCATGCAGAAACACAACAACCGCTGGATGAGCACGGTGCAATTCCTGATCGACTTGAGGTCGTCTTGCACCAAGCTACACAACTTGGTGCTTGGTGGCACGGCAAAATTGATTTGAGGGACAACCAAGGACGCCCGATTTGGTTCGAGCATCCAACGCATCGACATAAGGTGGATGTCGTAGCCCTTGAGGTGGAACAAGATCAGGGCTGTGCATTTTTTCCCATCAACCGAGTGGAGTTCACCAAGAACCTGCGCGTCGCGGTAGCCCAAGATGTCTTCATTGTTGGTTTCCCACGAGGAATCACAGGTGGGGGCCAACTTCCTATTTGGAAGAAAGGAAGCATCGCTTCAGAGCCGAACGTTAACCTCGATGGGCTGCCAAAGATGCTTATCGATGCAACGACGCGCGAGGGCCTTTCCGGTGCACCTGTCATCGTTCAGTACGTTGGCCTTCACAAGAACGACCCGAAGAGTCCAACACTCGCATCGGATGACTGGATTGGAATGGGGCGCAAATTCCTTGGAGTCTACTCTGGCCGAATCGGCCTTGCGAGCGACCAGTTCGAAGCGCAGCTAGGGATCGTCTGGAAGGCTCCGGTCATTGAGGAGGTAATTCGCGGCCAGCTGAGACCCGACTAGTGGCGATCGCATTCGATGGTGACGCTTGGAAGAGTTCAGCTTGTTGCCAGAACGCGGTGCATCAGCGCCGGCCTACGCCGAATACGACCCAGGGACGGTCCATCCAGACCATGGTAGATAAGCTGCCTACTCGCGGTGGACCTATAGTCTTAGAGTTCTTCTTTCAGCAAGGCTATGGTGAGATCAATGTTGAACCAGATCATCCGCTAATCGCGCCGCTGCGCTTAGCCATCGAGGCGGGGCGCCCTCCCGACAGATGGAGCTGGGCGGTGTTCGGCGATCATATCGTCGGTAGCTTTGCGCACTCAGAGGGGAACCGGCTACTCTTTTTCCCTAGTAGCATCACCCACCTTGCCGATGAAACTCTTGGTAAGTTTTATCGCATGCGCCTCGATCATCTGACTCTCGATCCTCCCAGCTCGGAGGGACGGCATCGTTCCCACGTGGCAGCCTTCGGACTTCCTCTCCGGGGGAGTCGAGGTCTGTCGTCGTGGATCAAACCGTCTGCCGGAAAGCTACCTCTATGGTTCTCCTTTGTAGCACCAGATCTTGCGGGCTTTCCACTCGTACCAAATAAGCTGACAGTTACTTTTCGAAGCCCACGGCCTGGATCAACCGAGTTTGGAAAGCAACTTGTCGGCGTATTCACTACTGCCTATGCGCCTGTTCCCGAGCCCGTTGGCCAACCAAGCTACTTCCAGTTCGATGTCTGGGCCGGTAGAGGCCAAGCATGGGAGTGGAGAGGTTTCTGTTCCGATCCGTTGTCCTGGGCTGGAGTGCGGGGAGTCGTCAAGTCAGCACCGCCCGGTACCCTGCACTCCAAAGTGGTCCCATTGAACGTTGAGATTTCCACTACGGCCGGTGTACACATCGTCGCCAGCCGACCTGCGGGAGAGGTGGACGGCCACTATTTCTGGCGGCCGAGATTGGCAGAGTAAGGACGGCTTTGGGGCCGTCGAATCAGCGGCTCCTGAATCTCACCGGGATCGAGCGGCCCTTCACCCCACACGACCTCCGGCGCACGGCGTCCACCCTCATGCAGGAGTTCGGGTTGGACCCCGCCGTCATCGACCGGTTGTCCTTAGCCACTTCAGTTTTATGGCTCTGAAGAGGAGCCATCATTCACGCTAAATACGAGAAACATGAGGAGCATGTACACTTTTGCCGAGTCCTTGAGGCCGAAATTCCGGCGCATTAACCCATGTAGAATCGCCGCGCGATTGAAATAGTCTTGATCCTCCAGTCGACTCATATCTACGTCCTCGTGAATCAGGCCGAAGGTCTTAACGAAGCCTTTCGCGTAGGTACTCAGTTCTCGAGTGCTCTTGGGGGTAGGGCAGGCTATCTGTGGTCGCGGCTGGCGATTACGTTTTGTAGTGAAGGCCCGTCCGGCATAAAGGTGCCTGCAAAGTTCGTCAATGACTGCCACGCCGACAATTGTGGCAACTTCATGGTCTCCAGACTCTCGGTGGTCGAGAACACATCCGACACGTTCAATACAGCACTGAGGAACATCGCGTTGCGCGAGCCACTGCTGTAAGACGTCTTTCTTAACGCGCAACCGAGTTGCTTCCTCAATGAGGATCTGATCTACAGCACCCCAGTCGTTCGCATTGATGCTGTGTGCCAGCGTGCCTGTGACTGTGATCGGCTCCATGCCAGTGAGGTACCAGCCTCGCTTGGGTAGCTCAGCGTATAGAGTTTGCAGCGCTAGTAGCCATCGCGTTGCAGCCTCGTTGTATGCCTCGCAAGGCGCAAGAAGGCGATTCAAATTGCCTATTATTTCCTCCTCCCAACGCTGCTGCATCTGATGGAGTCGTTTGAGGTTGTTTGCGATCTCGTCGTCCCAACGCTGCTGCGTCTGACGAAGCACATCAGCAAGCGGAGACGATGGCCAACTATCGACTGTGTTCATAATGGTGGCAGCCTCAATGCTTTAGTATGAATCTGGGCCAAAACGTATATTGAGCCTGCGTTCTATCTCGCTTCGGAGAGCCGGGCATGATAGGGCATCCACTCTTTTCTGTCGGCGGCGGCGAGAAAGCGCGGGATTCCGGTGAATAGCGCGGCGACCGCCAAGGCGGCCTGTTGACGAGTCGATGGCCTCCGGTTTCAGCATCATCCCCGCCGGGTGGGGGGTTGGGCGCAGGCGGGCGCTCGGCCGGCGGGAGCCGCAAGTGACAGCGGGAGGGCTTTCCGCTAGAAGGGTGGCGCTGCCAAGAGACAGCGAAGGCCCAGGGACTCGACTTGGCCGGTCACCCTGGGCCTTCTCGAGGACCAAGTCCGCAAACATCGCAGCCGGGGACAATCCGCTTGAGGCTGGCGGTCGCCGCGCTATTCACCGGAATCCCGCGCTTCCTCGCCGCCGCCGACACTTTTCAGCTCTTCCCGGTGCTGGCACGCAGATAGAAAGTCGGAAGCGTTCGTCTTGTGGGTACTCTTGTTACCCAACGTGACGTAGAGAAGCGTGAAACGGCACTCAGGGCAATGGATCGTGTGCACGGGCATGGTTCGAGGAATTCTAGCAGACTGGCCCTGAAGTCATAGGTGCAGCGGGATTAGGCTGCCCCGGGAGCGCCGGCTCCGGCAAAGGAGCGCGAGTCGTGGAGAAGAGAATCCGCCGGGCCTACTCGCCTGCCAGACCCGGACGGGGAGGGAGCCGCCAGCCGCCGGACTTGCAGCACCCGGCTTGGCAACGGGGCGAGTACTTCGTCAACGTCGAAGCAGCCAGCCCATGTCTGACACGAGCCGGCCGCCGCAATCCCTGTCGCTGTCCTGCCGTCGTGCCCGTCTGCGGGTCGCCGCCTCCTCTCCGGGTTAGTACAGCAGGAGCGAGGATCGGGGCGGGTGGCGAGATGCTGTCCAATCCCGGCAACCGGGCGCCTCTGAAGCGTCGAGGGGGCTACTCGGTTCCTTGGGGCCGACCGTTGCCGGCGCCGGACGACAGCCGCCAGCCGCGAGCGCCCATCTCCATGAACGACAGGCAGCAGTGGGCGACCGCCTTTCCGGCTTCCTGCGCCACCGGACGGCGGCCTGGTGCGCTTCCTCGGGGGTGAAGTCGGGAGTGTCCATCGGCTCGGCGACCTCGCCCATCGGATCGGCGACAAGCTCCTGCGCGCGATGTAGGGTGGCGAAGGTGACGCCCATGCCGGCGAGGATGCGCTTGATGCTGCTGTGCCGCGGATAGAACTGGCCCCGCTCGGCCTTGCAGATCCGCTGTGGGTTGAGCCCGGCCAGCTCGGCGACCTGGCCCTGCGTCATGCCGCGAGACACGCGCAGGGCGGCCAGGGCCTTGCCCAAGAGCTTCGCTTCCTCGATCTCCTCGGCGGACTTTTTGACCCTACTCATGGCTGCTCCTCCGCCGGAGCGGCGGGAGCGGCCGGGGCAACACCGTAGATCGCCAGCAGCTCACGCACCTGCGAAAGGCCCGCCTCATCGAACGGCAGCCGGCCGCCGACAACACCTCATACACCATCAATTCCAGCAGCTCGCCAAGCGAAAGGTCGCGCAGCTCGGCAACGGCTTTGAGTACCTTGACCAAGCGCCTTTCCATCCGTACTCCGGTCTGCACGCGATCCCTCCTGGGATGCAGGGTCATGACAGCCTCCGCTCGATCTTCTCGACCAGGGCGGCCACCTGGCGGGCGAGCTTGCCGGCGAACCGGGCCAGCTTCTCGTCCGACTCGTCCAGGGAGCACTCCTCGGCCGACCGGCGGATGGAGCGCAGGTAGCCGCCGGTATAGCGGAGGTCGGCGGCCACGGCGCGCAGGTCGGCGCGCGCGATGGAAGGGTCCTCCGGACTAGTTCCAAGCTCGCGCGTCACCACGACGGCCAGGTCGTAGAGCACCCGGCCGGCGCAGCGCACCGCCTCGCGGTCCTCCGGGTCGTCCAGAAGTTGCAGGGTCGTCTCTCGGACCGAATCCGATTCGTTCCAGGGCGGCGGGATAGACTGCGGATAGCTCGGCATGAGGCATGTCCTCTTGCTGGGTTAGGCTCCGGCAGGAGTTCGCAGCTCTTGCCGGGGCCGCTTTGGGGTTGTCAGGGAGGAGCGTTCCTCCCCAGAGGGCTGCGGCGCCCGACCCTCACTCTAGCAGCTAGACCAGTGTATGTCTACTATAGTCCACAACAGGCTACTGTGTGGTGGAACCTGCGGTATCCTTTCATCCATGTCCCGAACCCCGAAGGAGGCGAGACCCGATCGCCGGCCGGCGACCACGCGCGGGCTCATCCGCGAGGTGAGCTATTTGCACCTCGACGAGGAAGAGGCGCTGGTGAACCTGGCCGAGCAGAAGAGGTGCAGCAAGGCAGAGATTATCCGGCGGGCACTCCGGGCGTACCTCGGAATCGAGGACTAAGGAATGCGACGCCTTCAGACTGTGTGGCGCTGAGGTACTCGACCGTGAAGATTGCCCCTCGCGCGTTTCTCTCCCACGCATTCGAAGACAAGGCACTGGCTCGAAAAGTCGCCGAGGATCTTCAGCGGGCTGGCATCGCCACATTCTTTGATGACTGGTCAATGCTAAGCGGAGACAGCCTTCGTCAAAAGATCGACCAAGGTCTCGCGACCTGCACTCATTTCATCGTTCTCTTGACGCCCAATAGCATCGACAAGCCTTGGGTAAACGCCGAAATTGATGCCGCGTTCGTCAAGAAAGTCGAAGGTACAGCACGACTGATACCAGTCCGCTACAAGCTTGAAGCAGCAGGGCTTCCGCCGCTCCTCGCCTGTATCCTGTCGCCACAACTCGATGATTACGACGAGGGTCTTCGCCGGCTTGTTGACGACATTTATGAGGTCTCGCGACAACCACCATTAGGACTACCCCCAACGAGCACCGTAGCCTCACTACCTCGAAGCATGCTCTCCTTGTCGGCCCAGGCTGTGGCGCGGTTTTTCCTTGAGGCTTCCGAGCATGGCCTAGAGGGCGATCCCGAGGTGTCTGTGTCGGACTTGCTCACTGCGACCGGTCTCAGCCAAGATGACCTGCAGGTTGCTGTCGCTGACCTGGAGAGCCGCGGCTGGCTCAAACCCCACCATGCTGCTCTAGGCTTTCCACCCTTCGGCTACCGGAGAATTAGCGCGCGTGAAGGGCTTTTCATTGCACTGGATGACGAATTCAAGGACTGGCGAGTGCATGACGATGCGATCCGCATTCTTCACGAGCTTATCAACAGCGAAATCCCCGCGCTCAACATAGAGCAGGCGGCACTTAGGCTCGTTTGGCCGCTCCGCCGGATGAATCCCGCGCTTTCCTATCTTATCAAGCACAACGCCGTTTTTGCCAGCAAGGCAAGCTCATACCCCTATCGAGTCCATTGGATACAGAAGAATGGCCAGAGCCTTGCGTTCCTGAAGCGCTATGAATAACAAACTGCTCGGGACGCAGGCGACGTCTCAGGGACGAAGTGAAGAGACTTCCGACTCGTTATTTCAGGTCCCTCGGAATTCTGGATACGAGAGACACTACGATGAATGAGCACGAGCTTTGGCAATTGATTGATGAAATCAGGCGCGGGCGCCCAGAAGACCGTAGCCTTGAGTGGAAGCGCCAATGGTGGCCCATCGAAAAGCCAGAAGGGAAGCAGGAACTCTGTCGGGATATCGCTGCAATGGCGAATGCGTGCGACGATTCTGGTGGTCACTTCCTCCTCGGAATTAAAGAGGGCAAGCTCTACGACGCACCATTGCCCTGCGACGAGGCAGAAATACAGTCGCTTGTCCGTGGCGTATCGCCAAAGCCTAACCTAGCTATAGAACTTCTATCCGTCGAAGAACAAGGTGTGATCAGACCAATCTCTGTCGTCTCAGTCCTCCCGCCATTCCAGAGACCTTACGTTACGCGCTTTGGAGACTTCAATCTTGTCTTCCTTCGTGATGGTTCTGCGACCAGAACGGCCACAAGATATGATCTCGATGCATTCTATAGCCGGCCCTCCCCAGCCCCCACTCTCTCCGTCCTCTGGCAGCTATGGACTGCCGACATTATCAATAGCAGGCCCATCGGCTCCGCCGATGTCTTCGAGCTTCCCTCCCCATCAGAGCGGTTAGATACAATCCATGACCGACTGGCTAGAGCATTCGCTGAAGCGGAGACAGCCTGCCTGAATGGGAGCTGGCCCCTTCGCGAACATTTGGAGAAATTCCAATCGCAACGCTCCGCATTTCTCGACGCTCTGAAAGACCGTGAGTTCTTGATCCACTGGTATTTGCGCAAGCATTGGCTCAACGCACCACGCTTCTCTATCTCGATTCGGAACAATGGTGCGAAGCCGGCGAGCGATGTCAAGGTGTGCATCGACTTTCCGGAATGGATATATGTCTTCACGAAGAAGCCAAAGAACCCGGAACGCTTTGTTCCTGAACCGTTTATTCCTGAGAAACCGTCGCCAGCAGTCGATGCGCCTCCCGCGTATGGCAGGTCGTTCGCAGATGGAATGGGCGGCGCCACCCCACCATCTCTCCTTCCTTCCTTCTTGAGCGCACAGCTGCTACAGCAGGCTCTGGCGCCGCCGCCCATCGAGAACTCGTGGGTTGATCTGGCCAAGAACTCAGCGGTCTTCTGGCGGAAGAAGGTCCGCCATGCTCACACGCAAGGCATAGAGCCACCGGTTTCTATCCTCGCACTTCCTTCCGCGCCGAGTCTCGGGGAGATCGAAGTACCCGTCGCTGTCTATTGTGAGGAGCTGCCCGACTTGCAGTGGCAGACGCTGCGCCTAAGGCTGTCCGAGGCGAGATCAGCGGAAGAAGAGGAGGAAGAATGACCGACTCGGTGGCCTCTCTAGTGGCGGGAGGGTACTCGACATCCTTCTTATCTGTGCTTCTGCGATGTGACTGTAGTTGCCAGAACTATGCGAACACGGATATTACGGAGAAGCCTCAGGCTCCTACACAACTCCGCGAATGCTTACCGCCCTTCTCGATCTCGAATAACGTCCGCGATTTCGTCTTCCGTGAGCACCTCGTAGGGGTCAATCGGTTCTCGACGGGGACGGTTTTCGACTACCCACTTGCTCAGCTCGCTGGTGTTGCGGGCGTCCCGGCCATTCGCCTGTCTGAACAGCTTCAGGAGGGCAGCCGCTTGTGCCAGACGGTGGAGGTTCGCGTCGCGGCGATTCCGGGCGTCTTCGATGGAGACAACCTTGCTCATTTTACTGCGCCGCGCTTCTGGCGCTCTTGTCACGCCGGTTATGAGCAGAAACTCGCGTAACCCCAGGCCGGCGCAGGCCGAGAGGTCGCCCGCTGCCACACAGCATTTCGCGGCTAGTCATGCGAGGGGGGGGTGATCGTCGGGGGACGCGCGTTGCCACGTTGCAAATCCTACCACGACAGCCCGTAAAACTCACGTTGCACATTCTGCCACGAATGTTACTCGTACTCCAGGGTGAAGACAGCAATCCAGCCTCCCCCTCACTCCCCCCTCACTCCCCCTTTTTTATCTTAGCCTGATTGCCGACAGGGCGTGCAATCCACGGTTTACCGAAAGGGGAGATGGACTCGACTTACAGAAGACGGGGACAGTCGTCGCGGATCGGAGGTTTACTCCATTTCTATCTCTCAAGAAGGCGAACTAGACTAAATCGTATAGTCCGAAGGCGCACCGGCCAACTCCGGGTCGCTTCGGTTCGTTCCAGCAGACGGGGCGCGATCGTGGGCGTACGCCCTCTACCTCCATCGAAATTCCCCGAACTAAAGACACCTGCATAAAGAATGGTATAATGCCCCCGGAGGTGAACCATGAGACCTCGGGGATCGGCGGACCTTCTGGAAGACAGGCGACATCGGGCACTGGCGCTTGTAGATGAGGGGTGGTCGCTCAATGAGGTGGGGCGACGGATTGGATGCTCTGCGAGTTCGGTCAAGCGCTGGCGCGATGCGCGACGGCGTGGTGGACCCAAGGCTCTGAAAGTGCGCTTCTCGCCAGGTCGGCCGCCGAAGCTGACGGCCGAGCAGGGACGCCAGTTGGTGGCGGTGCTGCTCGAGGGTGCGATGGCAAGCGGCTATCCCACCCAGCTGTGGACGACGCCGCGGGTTGCCGAGGTCATCTGGAAGCGATTTCGCGTGCGTTACCATCGCGATCATGTGGGCAGGCTTCTGCACTCGCTCGGATGGAGCCACCAGAAACCGCAGAAGAAGGCGCTGGAGCGCAACCAAGCTGAGATTCGGCGGTTTCGTAGGCGCGACTGGCCGGCGCTAAAAAAAACGCCAAACGGCTGGGTGCCCACATCGTCTTCGTCGACGAGTCGGGATTCCAGTTGACACCGACCATCGCCTCCACCTGGGCGCCGATCGGCAAGACGCCGACGGTCCATCACTTCGATCGGCGCGACCGCGTGTCTGCAATCTCGGGGATTTCGGTTTCGCCTTCCCGTCAGCGGCTGAACCTCTACTTCCAGCTCTACGCTGACAATATTCGACAGGAGCAGGCACGGGACTTCCTGCGACAGCTGCTGCGACATCTCCGAGGCCACGTCTTCGTTCTCTGGGACGGCGCCAATCCCCACCGTGGCTTGCTCGTTCGTGCGCTCTGCGCTCGCTCTAAGCGCCTCCATCTGCAACGCTTCCCGGCCTATGCGCCAGAGTTCAATCCGGATGAAGGGGTCTGGAAGTTGGCCAAGCAACGCCTGGCCAATGGCCAATGCCACGACCTGAAGGCTCTCCTGCAGGCCGTCCGCAGCTCGCTCCGGACGGTTCGCGCCAACAGGAAGAATCTCCGGGGTTGCATCACGCACTCTGCGCTGCCCCTTTTTTTGCGCTGACTATGCCATTATTTATGCAGCTCTCTTTAAAGTGATATCCTCTCCTGTACCAAGTAGGTTCCGGTCTCCCGAAGCCGGACTAGGGCCGTCACTCATTTCCGAGGACCGCGAGGTCCTTCAAGTCCAATGTCTGGAATCTGTTGTACTCCCCGATCGCGATGATCCGCACTATATCGTTAGCTCGACCGGATTCCAGCATCAGGTCCTGGCCAACCAGAGAGTATCGCCTTCGCCGATGAAGTCATGGACTGCAGCTCGATAGCCCATCCCCGTCTCGGCCGGAATCTGATACGAATCCATCCACTGGAGAGCGCACTCCGCAGAAGGTCTTCTCTTGCCTTGTCCTCAATACCTAGGCACTCATCGTGTAGTGAGTCGGCTGCCGTCACCTCCTCTTCGTTCAAGCCGAAGATCATCGGGTTGTCGATCAAGAAGCCTACGTGGGCTCCGGGAACAGTTAGTACCCATCCCTTTCCTGGCTCAAGCCAGAAGGCATTGTGCTCCCAAAGCTTCATGGTCAGGGGAGGACCTGCTCTCATGGTGATGAGCCGACAAGATTCCAATGGCTTGCTCGTGGTTCTAGAAGACGGCCCCAAGACTTCCTCCGACAAACACGTCAGTACATCTAGAGGCAAACCACAAACGAATTCTGGCTCACGGGAGGGTGATGGCGCCTGATCTGGAACTGGCGTGAACGCAGGTATAAAACCATCTAGCGTATGTATATCTCAAGAGGTAGTCCCGCTTCCTTCTCTAGATGGATACCGAAGGAGTCTTGCGTGCCAGATGGGCCGCTTTGGCGTCTCGGAACGCCTTCTTCAACTCCTTCCCGCTCTTCGAGACCCTGAGCTTCCCCTTGAGGGCGTCCGAGATGAACGCCAGCTCAAGGGTGTCGTCGAATATAGATGGCTGGTAGCCCTTGTGCATATAGGCGTACCGGCCTGCGGCTCGGTGTGCCAGCCAGCGCCCCTCACCCCGCAGGTACTGGATGTCTACACCCGCTATGTAATCCTCCAGTTGCAGGGCTCTCGTCCACTCTTCGCGAAGTCGGCCGACGGTGGGTCTCCAAGCTTCGTAGAAGAACACGAGCACGTGCGCGTGCCTGCACGGTCACTAAGCAGGGTCCCTGGCGGGTGAGTTCTCGGTGGTGCCTACGACCCTCGCCGATCGTCCCCCAGTCGTCCCCATGGACAAGCAGGACCGACCGAGCGACTTTGAACGGTCGCGCATCTCACTGACTTGTTAGGGATTACGATGGTGGAGCCGAACGGGATCGAACCGTCGACCTCTTGAATGCCATTCAAGCGCTCTCCCAACTGAGCTACGGCCCCACTGAGGCGGGAGAGTCTAGCGGCTCTGGTCAGGAGGTGTCAAACCTCCGGCGGGCGTTGCTGCCGCCGGAGCGAAGGGGAGGGAGCGGCCAACCCGAGCGTGAAGCGGGCGCGCCCGGCAGCGGCGCGGCGGGAGTCATGCGCGGATGCCGAAGGTGCCGGAGAGGCCCCGGCGGCCGGCCAGGGTGACCTGGACCGCACGGCTTGCCGGGGTGCGCTCGAGCCAACCGCGGTCAAACAGGAGGGCAAGCAGCGCGGCACCCAGGGCGCCGGCGACGTGGGGGACTCGCTCGCTCCAGTCGAGGCAGGCGGGGGCGAAGGCCCGGCGACGGGCACGGGCGGCGGCCAGATCGACGCCGAATTCGCCCAGCAGGCCGGCACCCTCGGGCGTCACCTCGAAGTGAGCTCCGGCGGGGACCAGTGCCCCACGGTCGAGGAGGGCGCTGGTGAGGCCGACGCCGAGGCGGCCCGCCAGATGGTCGTAACAGGTGCGGGCGGCGCGGACGGCGCGGCCGATGCGGGCCTGGCGATGGGTGCGCGGCGACGACTCGGGCGCCAGCACGGCCAGCGCCTCCATCGCCTGCACCAGCTCCGGGCGAACGAGCCGGTAGAGGCGATGACGACCTTGCCGCCTCATGCCGACGAAACCGGCGGCACCCAGCTTCGCCAGATGCATGCTGGCCGTGGACGCCGTCACCCCCGCCACCTGCGCCAGCTCGCTGGCCGCCACCTCCCGGCCGTCCGACAGCGCCATGAGCATCGCCACCCTGGCCGGATCGGCAAGGAGGGCGGCAACCGGCGAGATGGCGGCATCCGCAAGCACATTTCGATGATAACACAACTGTCTCTGAGCTAGGCTGGCCGCATGAGGCAACTCAATCGCCGCGAAGCCATCGGGGTCATCGCGGCTACCGGCGCGGCGCTGGCGCTGCGCCGCAACGCCCCCGCTGCTTCGCCCACCGGGAGAACGGCCATGACGATTACCTGCATCATCCGCTACCAGATCGATCCTTTCCAGCGCGACGGGTTCAAGCAGTATGCAACCAACTGGGGCCGCATCATTCCTCGCTGCGGCGGCCATCTGCTCGGGTATTTCCTGCCGCATGAAGGCACCAACGACGTGGCCTGGGGGCTGATCGCCTTCGACAGCCTCGCCGCCTACGAGCGCTACAAGGCCCGCCTGCGGATGGACCCGGAAGCGCGCGAGAACTTTGCGATGGCGCAGACCAAGCGCCTCATCCTGCGCGAAGAACGGAACTTCGTGGAGGTGGTGGACGGAACGCTCGGTCTGCGCTCGACCCTCACCGGCGAGGCGTGATCGGCGCCGGGTCCGGGCGTGGCCGGTGCCTAGCGGGCGCGGAGCTGCCGCTTGCGCTTCACCTGCGGCGGACGCTCGCCATCCTCGAGCGCGACCGCATCCTGCGCCCCGATGCCACCGCCGCGCGCCCCGTCGCCCCCTGCGCCGCTCTCGCCGTCGGCGAACCGGGCCGCTGAAGCCCCGGCGCGGGCAGCTCCGAACTGCGCCGGCACCTCTCCGACCGGGCCGGCGGCCAGCTCAGGGAGGCGGCGGGCGATCTCGGCGCGCAGAGCGTCGAGGCCGTCTCCCGTCAGGGCGGAGACCCGCAGCCCGTCGCCGTTCTGGGCCGGGTTGGCCGCGCAGGCGGCGATACGGTCGCACTTGTTGTAGACGGTGACCACCCGCCGGCGCTCCACTCCCAGCTCGTCCAGCACCTCGTCGGCAACGGTCATCTGCTCATGCCACTGCGGATGACTGCGGTCGACGACGTGCAGCACCAGGTCGGCGGCGGTGATCTCCCCCAGGGTGCTGCGGAAGGAGGAGACGAGATGATGCGGCAGCTTGCGGATGAAGCCGACGGTGTCGGCGAAGACCGCGCTCGCTCCCGGGCCGCCGGCATGATCCGCACTTGCCGGGCTGGCCGTACCATTGACCCCCAAGCTGCCGCGCCGCAGCTTGGCGTCGAGGGTGGCGAACAGCCGGTCCTCGGCGAGCGCGTCGGCCGCGGTGAGACGGTTGAAGAGGGTCGATTTGCCGGCGTTGGTGTAGCCGGTCAGAGCCACCACCGGCACGCCTCGCCGGCCGTGGCGCTGGACGCCGCGGGTGCGGTCGATGCGCTCCAGGTCCTGCTCGAGCCGGCGGATGCGGGCGCGCAACAGGCGCCGGTCCTGCTCGAGCTGCTTCTCGCCCTCGCCACCGCGGGTGCCGACGCCGCCGGCCTGACGCGACAGATGGGACCAGCGCCGGGTGAGGCGGGGCAGGAGATAGTTGAGCCGCGCCAGCTCCACCTGAGTGCGGGCCTCCCGGCTCTTGGCCCGCTGGTCGAAGATCTCGAGGATCAGGCCGCTGCGGTCGAGGACCGCGAGGCCGGTCTCCTCTTCCAGCGCCTTCACCTGGCCGGCACTGAGGTCGTCGTCGAACAGCAGCAGGTCGGCGCCCAGCTCGGTCGCCGCGGCCCCTACCTCCGCCGCCTTGCCCTTGCCGATGAACGTGGCGGGGTCCGGCGCCTGCCGCGACTGCACCGCCCGACCCATCACCCGCGAGCCGGCGGAGTCGGCAAGCTGCGCCAGCTCGTCGAGGTGCTCCTCGACCATCTGCAGCGGTTGCGGCGGTGCGCCGGCGCTCGAGCGGCGCTTCAGGAGCACCCCGACCAGGAAGACCCGGCGGGACTTCGAGCGTTGGATGTTGTCTGGCGATGGCAAGATCTTTAGGGCTTTCTCGGGGATCCTGCGCTATTCTAGCCTTCCAGCCCGCTCTCAGCGAAGCGCCCGCGAGCCGCCCATGGCACGATCCCAGGAGCCAGAACAACCAGCCGCCGGCGCCCATTCCGCGCCAACCCCGGCAGCACCGCCGGCCGGCCCGGTCATCCCGGCAATCACCGAGCCAGCCACCTCGCCGCCGCCACCGCCCACGCCAGCGCGCAGCCTCGGCCGCCAGGCGCGCGGGATCGCGGCGCTGATCACCGTGCTCGGCCTGGGGGTGCTGATCTGGCCGCGCGGCACCAGCAGCACGACCGCGGCTCCCGGCGGCTTCCTGCTCGATGCCAGCGGCCGGGCCGCCACCCTCGGCTCGCGCCTGGCGCCGGTGACCCTGGTGCACTTCTGGGCCACCTGGTGTCCGCCCTGCATCGAGGAGGCGCCGGCGCTCGATCGCCTGGCCCACGATTTCTCCGGCTACCGCAGCTTCGCCGTGCTGCGCGTGGCGGTTGCCGATTCGCGTTCCAAGGTGGACTCCTTCCTCGGCGCCGGCGCCGCCGGCGTGCTCTACGACCCGCAGTGGGACGTGGCCCACCGCTACGGCACCGACCAGCTTCCCGAGACCTATCTGGTGGTGGGCGGCCGCATCGTCGAGAAGTTCATCGGCGAGGTCAACTGGGACGACCCGGTGGTGCGCCAGAAGATCGCCGCCAACCTGTCACGCACCGGCGGCGGCGCGGGCATGACGGGCTCGTCGTGACCGACCTCGCCGCGATCGGGCTCAAGATCGCGCTCGCGGCGGTGCTCGCCGGCGCGGTGGGCATCGAGCGCGAGTGGACCGGCAAGTGGGCCGGCCTGCGCACCCACATGCTGATCGCCGTCGGCGCCACCCTGCTGGCGCACATCTCCATGCGGCCCGGAGGCTCCGGGGTCGCGGGCGCCTTGGACGGCGGCCGCATCGCCGCGCAGATCATCACCGGCGTCGGCTTCATCTGCGCCGGCACCATCCTGCAGTCGCGCGGCGCCGTGCACGGCCTCACCACCGCCGCCGGCCTGTGGGTCGCGGCGGCGATCGGGATCGCGGTCGGCTTCGCCGACTACGCGGCCGCCATCCTCACCACCGTGGCGTTGCTGGCCATCCTCACCGCCATGCGGCCGCTCGAGCGCCGGCTGCTGCGCAATCACCTGCGCGTCGTCGTGCTGCAGCTCGAGAAGGGCCAGAAGGTGTCCCAGGTGATGGACGTGGTCGAGGAGTGCGGCCTGGAAACCGAGAGCATGGAGGTCTCCCGGCGCGGCCCGCAGCCGGCGGTGACGGTGAAGCTCCGCGGCCTGGAAGCCGACGCGCAACGCCTCATCCAGCACGCCAGCCTGTTCGGCATCCACGCCGTCGAAGAGACCGAGCCCAAGCGGCCGCCCTTCCCCTGAGCCCCAGGCCCGGGCCGCGGTAGGTCTCGACCGGTCCGGTTTTCAAGCCGCCTCATCCATCGCCCAGGCATGCACCTCTTAAAAATGGAAGGCCAAGCCTCCGTGGGCCATGCCGTAGATGTGGGCGCTCTTGATGTCGATGTAGTGGCCGGAGAGCTCGACCACGACGCTGAAGCGGCGGCTGGCCTTGAAGTCGCCGACCAGCCCGAGGACGCCGCCGGCCACCGTCTTGCTCGCCGATTGGCCGGTGAAGGCGTCGTTGCCACCCAGGCGATAGGCGCCCAGGCCGAGATAGACGCCCGAGTCGTAGTAGCTCTCCTCGAACATGTACTGGCCGGCGAGGGTCACATACGAGAGGTCGGCGCCTACCCGCGTGCCGAAGAGGGTGTTCTTGCCGCCCAGCGACAGCTGGCCGAGCCGCAGCCCGATGTAGGTGCGCGTCTCGGTGAGCGCCAGGCCCTCGACCTGCCAGCTGCCGTTGCTGAAGTCGCGGCTGCCCGGCTTGACGTCCACCGAGCCGCCGAACCCGCCCATCACACCGACGCTCCAGTTGTAGAGGTCCTGCGCCGCCGCCGCCGCCGGCAGCGCCAGGGCGGCCAGGAGCGCCAGCACCGTCAGGCTGGCAAGGCGGGCGGCCCCGGCCCGGCCTGGCCGGCATGACCGCAACGACCACCGCGACCACCGGTCCGGCGGAGAGGACAGAGGGGAACACTGGCGAGTCAAAGGGCAGTCCTCCTTTTGCGGTTCAAGTCCTGCCGGACGCACCCGGCGCCGGCAGGTGAGAGATGGCGAGCAGTATACAGGCGACGGCGCGGCAGCCGTCCCAGGAACCGGCGGCCGCCGCGCTCTGCAATCCTCGCCACCGGCAGGGCTCCTACCACAGCCCTCCCGCGCCGCGACCGTTGCCGGTCGTGACGCCGCCGTCGACGGCAGCCCCGCCAACGGCGCCCGCTGCCGTAACCTCCTCGGCCGCCGCCGCGCCGGTCTGGGCGGCCACCGAGAACACGCGCCCCAGGATCCCCTCCGGCGCGTCCATCACCACCACGAAGTTGCTTGCCTTGCCGATGCCGGAGATGGCCGGCCGCAGCGCCGCGAACTCCCCCTGGCCGGCGTTGAGCACCGGGAACTCGTTCGAGAGCGGCGCGCCGTTGCCGGCGAAGCGGCGGCCACGCACCTCGTGGACGCCGCCGGGATCGCCCTCCCAGACGGCGACGAAGGCGCCGGTGGGATCGAAGAACAGCGCCGGATTCTGCTGGTCCTCGTCGACCTGCTGGTTGAGCACCTGGCGCGGCCCGATCGCACGGCCGAGCCGCGAGAAGCGCTGCGCCACGATGTCGCTGCCGGAGACGGCCGGCGGCTGGGCGGTCTGCCAGGCGACCACGTAGGTGTTGCCGGGACCGCAGCCCACGGCCGCCGACGATTCGCGGTCCACCGCCGGCGCCACCACCTGCTCGCCGCCGACCAGTGCGCCGCTCGCCTCCAGCCGGCGCACCACCACCCCCACCAGGCCGGGTTGGAAGGGCAGCAGCACGTTGGCGAACGTCCAGGCCGCGTGGATCCGGCCGGTCGAGCTGACGCAGAGGCTGGGACGGTCGCCGAGCGCCAGGCCGCTGCTGAGCTGCACGGCCGGACCGGTGGCGGCGCCGGTCGCATTGAAAGCGCGGACCATGACCCGCGGCGGCCCGGGCGGCTCGCCGCCCGTCGGCAGCGACACCCAGGCGACGACGAAGCCGCCGCCCGGCGCTGCTGCAACCGCCGGCTTGAAGTCCGAAGGCGTGGCCGGCGTCGAGGCGGGATCGGAGGCCACCGGGATCGGCCCACCCAGGGGCTTGCCCGTGGGGTCGAAGCGCTGCGCCACGATGGAGCTCTGGTCGTCGCTCTCGGTAGCCCAGACCACCACGAAGTTCCCCTTGGTGTCGGCGGCAGTCACGCCGTCGAACTGCGGCGGGTCGCCGGGCGCCCCGGGCGCGACCTCGAAGTCGTTGCCGTCCGCGGCCAGCGCGGGGTTGAAGGCGCGGCTGAAGACGCCCTCGCTGACCACGTCCCTGGGTTCCACCCAGGCCCCCAGGATGTCGCCGGCGGCATTGGCGGCCACCGACGGTTCGTGCTGTGAGCAGGTGAAGCAGCTGCTGAGGCGGAACAGGCGCCCCGGCTGCGGCTGGGCGCCGATGGCGGGCGGCGCGACGGCCGCCATGCCCAGCGCGAGCGTGCCGGCCGCCAGGTACGACGGAAGCTTGCGGCTGATCATTGCAATCAATCCTCCACGGTCGAGATCCTGCGTCGTTGGGGAGGCTGGCCGGCCAACCTTGCTGACAGTCATTTACGGAGGCCGTAGGGCTGCCGTTTGCCCGCCGCCGGTTGCCGGTGGACCGGCGAAGGTGTCTAACCGCTCAGAGGAGGCCCGCCGCCCCGATGACGATGCCCCTGCCGATGCCCCTGCCGATGCCGGCGATGCCCGCGATCTCCCTGCCGGCGCCACCGGTCACCCCGCTGCCAGCGCCGCCGGCGATGCAAGAAACGCCGGCGCCGCCGAGACCCGCACCACTCCGGTCGCTGGCGCGGCGGCTGGCGGGCGACCCGCGCCACTACCAGCTCCTGGTCCTGGGATCGCTGCTGGTGTACGGGATCTTCGGGCTCGACCTCGAGGTCCGCCGCGGCCAGGCCCTGGCCATGGTGGCGGCGGCGCTCGCGACGCAGCTCGCCGGCACCCGGCTGGCGCGGCTGCCGCGCTTCGATCCCAAGAGCGCCTGCATCTCGGCGCTGTCGCTGTGCCTGCTGTTGCGCACCGACAGACTCTGGCTTGCCGTCGCCGCTTCCATGCTGTCGATCGCCGGCAAGTTCCTGCTGCGGGTGCACGGCAAGCACCTATGGAACCCCACCAACTTCGGCCTGGTGGCGACGATGGTCGCCAGCCGCGGCCAGGTCTGGGTCTCTCCCGGCCAGTGGGGAAGCACGGCGCTGTTCTGCTTCCTGGTGCTTTGCCTGGGCGGGATGGTGGTCAACCGCGCGGCGCGCGCCGACGTCACCTGGGCCTTCCTCGGCGGCTACCTCTCGCTGCTGCTGGCCCGCGCCTGGTGGTTGGGCCAGCCGGCGGCGATCCCGCTGCACCAGGTCGCCAGCGGCGCCTTCCTCATCTTCACGTTCTTCATGATCTCGGATCCCAAGACCACTCCGGACTCCCGCGCCGGACGCATCCTGTTCGCGCTGCTGGTGGCGGCTGGCGCGGCCTGGGCGCAGTTCGCGCTCTACCGCCCCACCGGCCTGCTGCTGTCCCTCGCCTGCCTGGCCCCGGTGGTGCCGCTGATCGACCGGCTGCTGCCCGGCAAGACCTATCGCTGGCCCCGGCCGGCGATGCCGCTTACCGAAAGGAGCTCCCCATGATCCGTCTCGCGCCTGCCGCCCCGCGGCGCACGCTGGCCCCGGCCCTCGCGGCGCTGCCGCTGCTGCTGCTGGCCGGCGCCGGAACCGCCCGCGCCTTCTGCGGCTTCTACGTCGCCAAGGCCGACACCCACCTCTTCAACCGCGCCTCGCAGGTGGTCCTGGTGCGCGACGGCGACCGCACGGTGATGACCATGGCCAACGATTTCCAGGGCGATCCACAGGCGTTCGCGGTGGTGATCCCGGTGCCCGTGCTACTCGCGCGCGGCCAGATCCACGTCGCCGAGCGGGCGCTGATCGAGCACCTCGACGCCTGGTCGGCGCCGCGGCTGACCGAGTACTTCGATCCCGATCCCTGCGAGGTGCGGCAGTACAGCCTGGCAGAGCCGTTCGGCGCCAAGCGGGAGATGGCGGGAGCTCCCGCCGGGGGCGCCGCCCGCGCCCGCGGCCTGGGGGTCAAGATCGAGGCCGCCTATACCGTCGGCGAGTACGACATCCTGATCCTCTCGGCGCGCCAGAGCGACGGCCTCGAGATCTGGCTGCGGGAGAACGGCTACCGGGTGCCGCCCGGCGCCTCGCGGGTGCTCGGCAGCTACATCCGACAGGGGCTGCACTTCTTCGTCGCCAAGGTGAATCTCGAGCAGCGCGCCAAGCTCGGATTCGCCTACCTGCGGCCGCTGCAGGTCGCCTACGAGTCGCCCCGCTTCATGCTGCCCATCCGCCTCGGGATGGTCAACGCCAACGGCCCGCAGGAGCTCTTCGTCTACGCCCTGACCCGGCGCGGTCGGGTCGAGACCACCAACTACCGCACCGTCAAGCTGCCCTCCGGCGCCGGCCTGCCGCTGTTCGTCAAGGACGACTTCGGGACCTTCTACAAGGCGATGTTCGAGCGCCAGGTGGCTGCCGAGGAGATGCGCACCGTGTTCCTCGAGTACGCCTGGGACATGGGCTGGTGCGATCCCTGTGCCGCCGAGCCGCTGTCGCGGGAGGAGCTGCGCGACCTCGGCGTCTTCTGGCTGGACGAGAGCGGCGGCGCGTCGCCGGCCGGCGGCCCGTCCCGGCCCGGCCGTGCGGGCGGCTCCCTGCGCTCCGGCGCGGGGGTCGCCGACGTCTTCCTCACCCGCCTCCACCTGCGCTACGACTCGGCCCACTTCCCCGAGGACCTCGCCTTCCAGGAGACCGGCGATCGCGAGAACTTCCAGGGCCTGTTCGTACTGCGCCACGCCTGGAAGGGAGTTGCCGCCTGCGAGAGGGCGGCGGCCTACCGGCGCGAGCTGTGGCAACGCTGGGACCGCGAGGCCCGCACCCTGGCCTTGCTCACCGGCTGGAGCCTCGACGATGTGCGCCGCCGGATGAACCTGAAGGTGAGCGACGCCGTGGCGCCGGCGGAGGAGTCCTGGTGGCAGAAGCTGTGGGGCGAGTGAACGGATCGAATCGCCTGCCTGGCGCTCCCGGCGGCTGGGAGCGCCGCAAGCCCGGGTGCGCTAATGCATGCCGGCACCGAGCAGCCGCCGCAGGTGGTCGGCGCGCTCGCGGCGGATGACTTCGAACTCCTGGCGCTGCTGCGGGGTCAGGATCTGCGCGATGCGGTTCTGACCCCGCTCGATCACCGCGACCACCCGCGGCCGCACCTCCTGCCACAGGGCCAGGGTCTCGCGATGGGTGTCGCCGAGGATGGCGTCGACCTGGCGCTGCTGGTCGGCGGAGAGGTCGAGCCGCCGGTGGAGCTCGGCCGACAGGCGCCCGCCCGGACTGCCGTGGCCGGCATGCACGCCGGGACCGCCCGGGCCGCCCCGCGGGCGGTGCCAGCTGGCCAGATGATCGCCGAGCGCTCCCACCACCACTCCCACCAGGAAGAGAGCGACCACGCCGGCGACCGCCGAGGAGCGTCTCATCGCCCCGCCGTCCGCGCCGGCCCGCTCACGGCCAGACCTCGGGAGAGAGCGAGGACCAGGCGAGCAGCTGCTCGGAGCTGGGCGGCTCGTCGAGCAACGGCGAAGGCACGGCCGCCGGAGCGAGCGCGGCCGGCGACTCCGGAGCGGCCGGCGAGGCCGGAGCGGCTGGAGCCAGGGCCGGCAGCGACAGCCCCAGGCAGGCGAGGGCAAACGCCAGCCCCAACGCCGCGGGCAGGGCCCGGAAGGCGGCCCAGCCGATGACCTCCGCCGGCCGCGCGATGCGCGCCAGGACCCGCGCCGAGAAGTTGGGATCCGGTTCGACCGCCGAGAGCGGCCGGCCCAGCTCCTGGCGCGCCAGCTCCAGCCGGTGGGCGAAGCCGGCGCACTCCGGGCACGAGGCCAGGTGCGCCGCCAGCGGGTTTGCCGCCGTGGAGCCGGCTGCGGAAGACGGCGCGCAGAGCCATTCGCGGTACCGCCGGCAGTCTCCGGCGTCCGCGGTCCGTCTCGAATCGGCGTTGGCGTTCATGTTTCAGCCCTCCTCGAGCACCCGCCGCAACCGCTGGCGGGCACGATGAGCCCTGACCTTGACGTTGACCCGGCTCCAGCCGAGCCGTTCGGCGATCTCCGCCACCGACCACCCCTCCGCTTCGAGCAGCACCAGCAGGAAGCGATCCGCGGGTTGCAGCCGGGCCAGCAGGCGCTCGACCTCGAGCCGGGCGGTGGGATCGACGGCTGGAGCCTCGACCACCTCTTCCAGGCTCAGGCCGCGTCCCGGCTCGGCGGCCGCCGCCAGCCCCAGCCGCCGGACGCGCGCCCTGCCGGTCGTCCCGGCGGCGTCCGCGGCGGCAACCGCCACCCTATCCGGCGCCGCCGCGCTCGGGGCCTGACGGAGGCGCCCATCGCCCGGACGGCGCAACCGATCGAAGGCGCACCGCAGGCACAGGCGAGTCAGCCAGTGCTCGAAGGGCGCCCGCGCGCCATACGTGCCAAGCTTCATCCAGGCACGCAGGAAGGTTTCCTGCGCCACCTCCTCGACGTCCTGCGGCTGGCGAAAGAAGCGGCCGGCCAGCCGGAAGACCCGCGCCTGATAGCGCCGCACCAGCACCGCGAAAGCCTGCTCGTCGCCGGCCAGGCTGGCATGAACCAGCTGGGCCTCGGCGGAGTCCGGCGGGCTTGCAGGGTCCGCAGAGGCGGCGGGAAGCGCCGGGTTGCCGGGAGCCACCGGGTTGGCGGACTTCGCGGCGGCGGCCGACTTTGCATCACAAGCGCCAGGACGGGCGGGATTGGCGGAGTCCGAGCCCGAGGCGCCGCCGCCGGCGATCGGATCGAGCCTCATCATCCCTGCCATGGCCTGCATGCCAAACTCCTGCCCTCCCAAGATCAGACGGCCCTGTCGGGGGTGCGGTTACAGCCGCCGCGGGCGTCTGGCCGACGCCTAAGGGTGGCCCGGCCCCGCTTCCCCGGCCCTGCTGGTCCGCTCAGCCTGCCGCATGAGCTCACCTCGCCTGGATGATTGTACGGCGAGAACCAAAAAGAAACGGCCCTCGATCTCTCGAGGGCCGCACAAGATTAGCTTCCCGGCAACGACCTACTCTCCCACACACTTTCGCATGCAGTACCATCGGCGCTGAGGGGCTTAACTGCCGTGTTCGGAATGGGAACGGGTGTTTCCCCCTCGCCACAGCCACCGGAAAAGCGTTGAACTGGAAAAGAACATTGAGGCGGACGGCGAACGAGCCGCCGGCCGCCAAAGCTGAGAACTGAATCGGGTCAGAAGCGATAGGACACGCCGAAGCAAGGAGAGCGAACAATTGGTCAAGCCGAACGACCGATTAGTACAGGTAAGCTCAACGCCTTGCAGCGCTTACACCTCCTGCCTATCAACCTGGTCATCTTCCAGGGGTCTTCAGGGATACCTCATCTCGGGGGGGGCTTCCCGCTTAGATGCTTTCAGCGGTTATCCTTTCCGAACATAGCTACCCAGCTATGCCGCTGGCGCGACAACTGGTGCACTAGAGGTTCGTCCATCCCGGTCCTCTCGTACTAGGGACAAATCCCTCTCAAGTCTCCTGCGCCCACACGAGATAGGGACCGAACTGTCTCGCGACGTTCTAAACCCAGCTCACGTACCACTTTAATCGGCGAACAGCCGAACCCTTGGGACCGGCTTCAGCCCCAGGATGTGATGAGCCGACATCGAGGTGCCAAACCTCCGCGTCGATGTGAACTCTTGGCGGAGATCAGCCTGTTATCCCCGGCGTACCTTTTATCCGTTGAGCGATGGCCCTTCCATACGGAACCACCGGATCACTAAGGCCTACTTTCGTACCTGCTCGACTTGTAGGTCTCGCAGTCAAGCTCCCTTCTGCCTTTACGCTCTACGGCTGGTTTCCAATCAGCCTGAGGGAACCTTCGCGCGCCTCCGTTACTCTTTAGGAGGCGACCGCCCCAGTCAAACTACCCGCCTGACAATGTCCCGGACCCGGATCACGGGCCTCGGTTAGAACTCCAGAACGCTAAGGGTGGTATTTCACCGTTGGCTCCGCCGATGCTAGCGCACCGGCTTCAAAGCCTCCCACCTATCCTACACATAGCGCACCGGGGTTCACTGCCAGGGTGCAGTAAAGGTGCACAGGGTCTTTCCGTCTACGTGCGGGTAACCGGCATCTTCACCGGTGCTACAGATTCGCTGAGCCCCCTGTAGAGACAGCGCCCAGATCGTTACGCCATTCGTGCAGGTCGGAACTTACCCGACAAGGAATTTCGCTACCTTAGGACCGTTATAGTTACGGCCGCCGTTTACCGGGGCTTCGATTCAGAGCTTCGCCCTGCGGCTAACCCCTCCTCTTAACCTTCCGGCACCGGGCAGGCGTCAGACCCTATACGTCGTTTTTGACTTTGCAGAGTCCTGTGTTTTTAGTAAACAGTCGCTTGGGCCATTTCACTGCGACCGCCGGCAGCTTCGAGGGCAAGCCTCTACACTGCCAACGGCACACCTTCTCCCGAAGTTACGGTGTTAATTTGCCGAGTTCCTTCACAGGGGTTCACTCAAGCGCCTTGGGATTCTCTCCCCGTCTACCTGTGTCGGTTTGCGGTACGGTCAGTCTGTTCTCTCCCTAGAGGTTTTTCTTGGCAGCATGGATTTACCCGCTTTGCGGCCCGGAGGCCTCGACGTCACGCCTCGGCGTTAAGGGACGGCGGATTTGCCTACCATCCCCGCCTACACGCTTGAACCGGCACATCCAATGGTGGGCCGGGCTATCCTTCTGCGTCACCCCATCGGTGATAACGATTCCAGACTGGTACAGGAATGTTGACCTGTTTTCCATCGGCTACGCCTTTCGGCCTCGCCTTAGGGACCGACTAACCCTGAGCGGATTGACCTTCCTCAGGAAACCTTAGACTTTCGGCGAGCACGGTTCTCACATGCTTTATCGCTACTTGTGCCGGCAGGGTCTCTTCTGTGCGCTCCACCAGTCCTCGCGGTCTGACTTCGACGCGCACAGAATGCTCCCCTACCACCCCTTGTCGCCGAAGCCTCACGGATCCGCAGCTTCGGTAATCAGCTTGAGCCCCGTTGAATTGTCGGCACGGAGCCACTCGACCAGTGAGCTATTACGCTTTCTTTAAAGGATGGCTGCTTCTAAGCCAACCTCCTGGCTGTCTGAGCGTCTCCACATCCTTTTCCACTTAGC
>CAVSXT010000003.1:0-962500 GCA_963732005.1 uncultured Acidobacteriota bacterium | reverse complement strand
GGTGGCTGCCCTGGCCGCCCTGGCCACCCTGGTGACGCTGCGCCGGCCGCTGGACACGCGGGAACGCGCCCGTTTCATGCTCTTCGCCCTCGCCGCGGCGCTGGGCGCGCGGGTGGTGCTTGGCTTCGAGCTCGGGCCCCAGATGGCCTACTGCGCGCTGCCGCTGCCGCCGCTCGTTGCCGCCGCCGCCGTGCTCGCCTGCGACGTCCTGGCTCCCCGCCTCCGCCGCCCCGGCACGTTCCGCCGCCGCCTCGCGGCGATCGCCGTGGGGCTTGCCGCTCTCTTCCTCTTCCGCCTCGGCGCCCTCGCCTGGGGACCGCACAGCGTGCGCCTGGAAACCCCTGCGGGCAGCCTGCGCCTGCCATGGCAGCAGGCCAACGCGGTAACGGCCGCTCTCGACTATCTTGCCAGCCGCGCCCGGCCCGGCGACGCGCTGACCGGCTTTCCCGAGGGGGGGTTCTTCAACTTCACGACCGGCATGCGCAATCCGCTGCGGGAAGACCAGATCTTCCCCGGCGTGCTCGACTCCGAGCGCGAGGCCGCGGCCGTCGCCCGCCTGCTCGCCGACCCGCCCCGCTTCGTGCTGCTCGCCAACCGCCCCACCTCCGAGTACGGCGCGCGCGCCTTCGGCAAGGACTACGCCGTCGATCTCTGGTCGGCGGTCGCCGGCCGCTACTCCCTCGCGGCGAGCCTCGGCGACGCCCGCGAGGACGCTCCCGTCGGCGCCCGTCGCTTCTTCATCCGGGTTTACGAGCTGGTGCCTCCCAGCGGTAAATAGAGGGTGGGGGGCCGGCCGAGGGGCCGGCCGGCGCCCCTCAGCTGACCGCCGGCGCCGATCCGGGGAAGGGGGGCGACGGCAGGAACACCAGGCGGCGCCCGCGGACCTCCCACGGCTCGGACAGCAGGCGCCGGAGCGCTTCCGGATACGCCAGGTGCTCCTGCTCGAGGATGCGGGCCGCCAGCGTGCCGGGGGTGTCGTCGTCGAGCACCGCGACGGCGCGCTGCACCACGATCGGGCCGCTGTCCAGTCCCTCGTCCACCAGGTGGACGGTGCAGCCCGCGACCTTGACGCCGTGGGCCAGCGCCTGGGCCTGGGCGTCCATGCCGGGAAAGGCGGGCAGGAGGCTGGGATGGATGTTGACGACCCGGCGCGGGAAGGCCGCCAGAAAAGCCGGCGACAGCAGCCGCATGTAGCCGGCCAGGCAGATCCATTCCACCCCGGCGCCGCGCAGCGCCGCGGTCAGCTTGGCCTCGTGGCTGGCGCGGTCGGGCTCGCCGCGGTGCGGTATCGCCACCGCCTCGAGGCCGCGCTCGCGCGCCAGCTGCAGGCCGGGCGCGTCCGCCAGATTGCTCGCCACCAACCCGATCTCGGCCGGCAGCTCGCCCCGCGTGACGGCGTCGTGGAGCGCCAGGAAATTGCTGCCGCGCCCAGAAAGCAAGACGCCGAGGCGGGTCACGCGCCGCCGCCCGAGGCGCCCCCGGGTCCACCGGAGCCCGCTTCGGCGGCAGCGTCCGCAAGGGATGGCGAACCGAGGTCGTAGACCACGCCGGATCCTCCGGGCTGCACGGTGCCGATCGCCGACGCCCGCTGGCCGGACCGGCGCAGCTCCGCGAGCACCTCGCGCAGTCCGGCCGGATCCACCACCAGCACCATGCCGATCCCCATGTTGAAGACGCGGAACATCTCCTCGGTCGCGACGCCTCCCTGCTGCTGCAGGAAGTGAAAGATCTCCGGCACCTCCCAGCTCCCGACCCGGATCTCGGCGTGGGTGTCCGCGGGCAGCGCCCGCGGCAGGTTGTCGGTGAGGCCGCCGCCGGTGACGTGGGCCATGGCGCGCAGCGCCGGATGGCGCAGCAGCGGCGCGAGCGGCGCCAGATAGGAAAGGTGCGGGGCGAGCAGCGCCTCGCCGACCCGCAGGCTCTTCTCCCAGGGAGCGCGGTCGTCGATGCGCAGCCGCAGCTGCTCGAACAAGATGCGCCGCGCCAGCGAGTAGCCGTTGGTGTGCAAACCGGCGGCGGGCAGCCCGACCAGCACGTTGCCGGCGGCCACCCGCGAGCCGTCCAACACGTGCTGGCGGTCCACCAGCCCGACGATGAAGCCGACCAACTCGTAGTCTCCAGGTTGATAGAAACCAGGCATCTCCGCGGTCTCGCCCCCGAGCAGCGCGCAGCCGTTCAGCCGGCAGCCGTCGGCGACGCCGCGCACCAGCTCCACCAGGCGATCGGGCGCGAGCGCGCCGGCGCCCACGTAGTCGAGGAAGAAGAGCGGCAGGGCGCCCTGCACCAGGATGTCGTCGACGCAGTGATTGACCAGGTCGCGGCCCACCGTCGAGTAGTCGCCCGCCAGCCGCGCCACCGTCAGCTTGGTGCCCACGCCGTCGGCGGAGGCGACCAGCACCGGCTCGCGCAGGCCCGCCAACTCGGGCCGGAACATCCCACCGAAGCTGCCGATCTCGCTCAGCACGCCGGCGGTGAAGGTCGACCGCGCCAGCTCTTTCACCCGCGCCAAGCCGCTGGACTTGGCGTCGATGTCGACTCCCGCCGACCTGTAGGCGCTGCTGTCAGCCGGGCCGGCCATCGCGTCACTCGGCAAGCTGGGGCCGCCGCTCAGGGCAAGGGTGCGACGCTGTTGCAGACCTCGCGCGGCGTCGAGATGTCGCGAAAGAACACCAGCTGGCCGCCCCAGATGGTGAAAGTCCGGCTCGGGCAACGCAGGTTCGAGACCTGAGCCACGGTGGCCCCGGCGGCGGTCACCTTGACCAGGTTGACCTGGAGATGGAGCATGTCGATCCGTTGCGACACCCAGGCGCTGCCGTCCGGCCCCGCCGCCAGCCAGAGGGCGGAGAGCGCCTGGCCGAGCGCCATCTGTCGCGTCTTGGCGCGATCGTCGAGGTCCGCCAGCGTCTTCTCCTCGACACTGCGGTAGGGGTCGTCGAGCTTGGTCCGCCAGACCAGCTTGCCATCCAGGGAGAACACCGCGAGGTCGCCGGTGTAGCTCTCGAGCGTGAACAGCCGCCGGCGGACGGGATCGAAGCGCAGCAACACCTCCCGGACCCGGGTCGCTCCCTGGGCCAGCACGATCTCCTTCTCGGCGCCGAATCGCCTCACCAGCTTGCGCTCGCGCAGGCTCCACAGCTCGACGCGCCAGGCGGACCGCTGCGGTGCCAGCGCGACGGTGTCCTGGTCGATCCAGCACACCCAGCCCATCGCGGCCGGCAGCGCGAGCTCCTCGTGGCTGCCGGGAGCGGCGCCCGGCCGCACCCATACCAGCCTGCCGTTGTCTTCCGCGGCGGCGGTCGGCGGGGTTGGCGGGGTTCCCGGGGCTACAGAGTCTGCCGGGTCCTCCTGACCAGGCGTCGCGGGAGCGCCCGGGAGCGTCAGGGCCACGGCGCCCCATGCCGCATCGCCGTCCACGGCGGTGGCGCCGAGCGGCACCAGGACGGTCCCGAGCCGCGCCGCCGCCGGCGAGAAGAAACGCACCGAACCTTCCAGCGGCTCCCACGCCCAGAGATTGCCGGCGTGGTCGACTCCCATCCAGCGCGCCCGCACCTGCTCTGCCAGGCTGAGCGCCTCCTTGCTGGGCTCGAGATGCCGCGGCGCGGTCTTTTCCGGCCGTGCCGCCAGCAACCGCAGCGCCGGCCACACCGATCGTCCGGGCAGCGCCGTCAGCGCCAGCGGCTCCGACCTCGCCGGCCGGGCGGCGCCGGGCGGCCCGCCGGCGACCCAGGCCGTGACGCCGGCGATGACGCACGCCAGCACGGCGGCGCACGGCTTGGAGGAGTTCTTGGAGGCAGACCGCGCTTCGCTCATCCGGGGGATCTTAGCGGATGTCATCCGCGAATCGGCATAGTATCCGCGGGCGGGACACGCGGGAGAGCCGCGGCGTGGCCACCGCCCGACGGCAGCCGCCCAGGCTCCCCGGCTCAGGTAGCGCGCCCCATTGCCATGACGCCGCCGCCGCACCCATTCCGGATCTTCGGTCCTTCGCACCTGGCGGTGCTGGGCACGACCGCCGCGGTCACCGCTGGCCTGGTGCTGCTGGCGCGACGCGCCGGCGACCGCGAGACGACCGGCGGCGCCACCCGCGTCACCTCGATCATCGCCTGGGGCCTGACCGTCCTGCTGCTCGCCGACGAGGCGGCGGTGGCGGGCTTCGCCGCCCACGCCAACCTGCCCACGCTGAAGGACCACCTGCCGTTCCAGCTCTGCGACTGGGTGATCCTCGCCTGCGTCGCCGCGCTCCTCTGGCGGCGCCAGCTGGCCTACGAGCTGGCCTACTTCTGGGGGCTGAGCGGCACCCTGCAAGCGCTGCTCACCCCCGATCTCGCGGAGGACTTTCCCAGCCTGCACTTCATCACCTTCCAGGTCCTGCACGCCGGCACCGTCGTGGCCGTGCTCTACCTGACCCTCGGCCTCGGCATGCGGCCGCGAGCGCGCTCGATCGTGCGCGCCTGGCTGTGGCTGCAGGGGTACGTGGTGGTTACCGCGGCGATCGACTGGCTGCTGGACTCCAACTACGGCTACCTGCGCCACAAGCCGGTGCAGGCCAGCTTGTACGACTACCTGGGTCCCTGGCCTGTATACCTGATCAGCCTCGAAGCGCTGTCGCTGGTGCTCTTCCTGGCCTGCTACGCTCCCTTCGCGCTCCTCGACCGGCTGCGCCGCGGCAGGGGCGCGACCGTCCCGGCGGCGCCACCGGCGACCATGGAGCCGCTGCCTTGAGTCGGACCCCCGGCGCCACTCCATGACCTGGTACGAGATCGAAGTTACGGGAGACGCCGGCGCCTGGGAGCGGCTGCTGGCGGAGCAGGAGGCGGCCGGCGGCCGGCGCGCCGTCAGGGGGTCGGAGGCGCCGGTGCGGCAGGCGCCGCCCGCTGATCACCTGCTCGCCTACGCTCCCGGCGATCTGACCCGGCGCCTGCTGGCCGCGCTGGCCGGGCCGGCCGCACTGGCCGAGAACACCGCCGGCGGCGCGGACGGTCCCGCGCCCGCCCCTTGCCTGCGACTCGCGGGGCTTCGCGAGATCACCGGCAGCCGGTTCGAGCTCAGCGTCGAGGCGTTCGCCGAGCCGGCCGCGGCGGCGATCCGCGCGGTGCTCGCGGCGCCGCCTCCCGGCGTCGAGGTCGAGATCGTCAGGGACGAAGAGCAGCGCGACGGCGCGGCCGGCGGCGGCGCGGCGGTCGAGCTCTTCGCGCCGCTCCATTGCTACGCCTACCGAGCCTGGGGAACGGTCAGCGGTCCGTTCCCGCAGCTGCTCGAGATGCACCGGCGCCTGCACCCGCTGCCGTTCGTCTACGAGGGGAAGATCGAGCTCGCGGCCCGTCGCGTCGATGCCGTGGCGGCCGGCGGACCCGGGAATTGAACCGGCGCTCCGGCGCTCGACGGTGGCCGGCGCTTGAAGGCGCCTTGTACCAGATGAATCGGTAGCGGATGGCGCCCGGGGCGTTGCCGTCAGTGCATGGCGCCGGCGGCTGCCGGAGCGGCGGTCGCGGGCAGCGGCGCCGGCTGCGGTGCCACCGGTGCCGGCAGCGGCGCCGCGGCCGGAGCGCCGGCCGGACCCGACGGCGTCCGGGCCTCCTGGCGCTTCGCAGGCGAGGACATCGGCGAGGCGTCGCCGGCGGCATAGGCATAGAGGAAGCTGCCGCCCTTGATGGTGTCGATCACGGCCTGCGCGCTCGCGACCGGCAGCGCCGGGCAGCCCCAGCTGCGGCCCAGGCGGCCGAAACGCTGGGCATGGTCGGCGCTCACGTACCAGGCGCCGTGCATGACGATGTGGCGCTGCTCGGCGAGATCGTTGACGCCCGGTTCGAGGCCGCTGAGCTTGAGCGAGTAGCCGTTCCCACCTTCGTAGGTGCCACCGGTCAGAAAGAGGCCGAGGCTGCTCTGGCGGCTCTGGTCGGCGTTGGAGAACCGGGTGGCGTAGTTGTCGCCGCTGCCGGCGCCATGCGCCACCAGCTCGTGAAAGAGCACCCTGCCACGCGCCAGGTCGAGCACCCAGAGCCGCGGCGAGGTCGAGGGCAGGGAGTAGTCGATGAGGGTCAGCAGACCGCCGCGGCCGGCGACGCCGCGGGAGCGGGCGCAGGTCACCGCGTCGAGCGCGGCCGCCAGGGCCCGCGGCGACAACCCGGGAACGGCGCGCCAGACGGCCGGCGCCACCGTCGTGCCGGCCTCGCCGGCCGCCCGCGGAGCGGCGGCGCCGGCGCGGGGGAACGCGGCAGCCAGCGGCAGCAGGCCGGCCAGCGCGGGCAGCAGGAAACCGAGGGCGGATGCCTGGAAGGACCGCAACGGCGTCCGGCTCCGCCGTCGCGCCCGGCGGCGCGGGCGGATCTCGCCGGCGCGCGGTGGTCCGCTGGCGCCGCCGGCGGCGGCAGCGCGGAGGCTCTTGGAGATCATGCGCAAAATGGTACCTCGCGGCGGCGCCGGGCTCAAGTGGCGGCTGCCGACCGTGCCGAGCGGTGCCAGGCCCAGGCCTTGCCGCCGACCGGCGGTTCACCTGCCATCGTCGTCTTTCGGACCCAGGCAGTCGATTCTTTCAAGCCGCCAACCGGCGGCGAAATTCCCCCCGCCACCGGCCTGAACCGTTCGCGGCCCGCCGGGCACCCACCAAGCGGGCGGGATGGTTCCGCTCGACGGTTCTCGCGCCACCACCCATGAGATCGGCAGGCTGCAGCTGCCCGCCAGCTGCTTCGCGCCATTGATCCTGGTCACCTCCCCGCCGTCGGCCGCGTCGCCGGACGGAGCATGGTTCGCGGTGACCGGCTTCTAGGATTCACCGGACCCCAGGCCCCGCGGGCGCCCGGGCGCAGCCTCAGCCGCCGAGGTCGGCGAGCACCGGCGCATGGTCGCTGGTGCCGACGTCCGCCAGGACCCGGCAGGAGGCGTCTCGGGCGCCCATCGAGGCGGTGGCCAGGACGTAGTCGATCCGCCAGCCGATGTTGCGCTGGCGGAGGTTGCGCCATGGCGCCCACCAGGTGAAGAGATCGTCGTTGTCCGGGTCCATCGCCCGGCCGAGGTCCACCAGGCCGGCGCCGATCAAGGATTCGAGCAGGGCCCGCTCCTCCGGACGGGTGCCGATCTGATTGGGCTTGCGTTCCTTGGGGTGCACGTCGCGGTCGGTGCGGGCGACGTTCAGGTCGCCGCACAGCACCAGCCGCCGGCCGGCGGCGCGCTGGGCGGCGGCCCAGGCCGCCAGGGCTTCCAGGAAGGCGAGCTTGGCGGCGAAGTCCTTGCCGCCGTTGGGCACGTAGATCGAGGCCACCAGCAGCTCCCCGAGATCGGCGGTGACGATGCGCGTCTCGTGGTCGAACGCCGGATGGGCGAAGACCGGCGGGTCGGCGGCGATCTCCTTGCTCACCCCCAGCGCGACGCCCGAGTAGCCGCCGCCGCCGTGCCAGTACCACCAGTACCCCGGCGCGTCATGCACCTCGGGCGGCAGCTGGTCGGGCTTGCACTTGATCTCCTGCAAACAGACCACCCGCGGCCGGTCGCGCGCGAGCCAGTCCAGGAACTGGGAGGCGCGCGCCCGCAGGCCGTTGACGTTCCAGGTCGCCAGGGTCAGGGACATACCGCCATCCTAACCCGCCGTACCCGCCGGGCGGCGCGCCTCAGGCCTCCCCGCGGTCAACCGGCGGCGCGCCCGCCGCGGTGGTCTCAGCCACGGCCTGCTCTTGCAGCCAGTCCCTCGGGTGCAGGAACTCCCGCGCCAGGCTGTCCTCCGGCGAGCCGGGGTCGGCACGCCAGCCGTACTGCCAGCGGACCACGGGCGGCAGCGACATCAGGATCGACTCGGCGCGGCCGCCGGATTGCAGGCCGAAGAGGGTGCCGCGGTCATAGAGCAGGTTGAACTCGACATAGCGCCCGCGCCGGTAGAGCTGGAACTGGCGCTCGCGCTCGCCGAACGGGGTGTGGCGGCGGCGCTCGACGATCGGCAGGTAGGCGGGGAGGAAGGCGTCGCCCACGGCGCGCAGGAAGTCGAAGCAGCGCGCAAAGCCCCACTCGGCCAGGTCGTCGAAGAACAGGCCGCCGATGCCGCGGGTCTCGCCGCGGTGCCGGAGATAGAAGTAATCGTCGCACCAGCGCTTGTAGTGCGGGTAGACGTCCGGACCGAACGGCTCGCAGGCCGCCGCCGCCTGCCGGTGCCAGGCCCGAGCGTCTGCCGCGAAGGGGTAGCAGGGCGTCAGATCGAAGCCGCCGCCGAACCACCATACCGTGTCGCCGCCCGACCAGGCCTCCTGCGCCGCGAAGAAGCGAACGTTCATGTGGCTGGTCGGCACGTAGGGGTTGCATGGGTGCAGGACCAGGGATACGCCGGTGGCCTCGAATCGCCGCCCGGCGAGGTCCGGCCGGTGCGCGGTCGCCGCCGCCGGCAGCCGCGAGCCCTCGACGCGCGAGAAGTTCACCCCGGCCTGCTCGAAGACGGCGCCGTCGCGCAGCACCCGCGACCTGCCGCCGCCGCCCTCCGCCCGCTCCCAGCGGTCCTCGGCGAAGCGCCGGCTGCCGTCCACCTCTTCCAGCGCGGCGCAGATCCGGTCCTGCAGGGCGATCAGGTAGGCGTGCACCGCCTCCTTGTCGGCCTGGTCGCTCATGGCGGCGCCGGCGGCGCTTACCTACCGTCTTCGGCGCGGATCGGGAAGAGCTCGGCCTGGCGCTTGTCGGCGGCGGAGATGGGGACGCGGTATTCGCCGGTCCAGCAGGCGGTGCAATAGCTGTCTCGCGGACCGCTGACCGACGCCAGCAGGCCGTCGAGCGACAGGTACGCCAGGCTGTCGGCCTCGATGAAGTGGCGGATCTCCTCGACGGTGTGGTTCGAGGCGATCAGCTCGCCGCGGGTCGGGGTGTCGATCCCGTAGTGGCACGGCCACTCGGTGGGCGGCGCCGAGATGCGGACGTGGACCTCGGCGGCGCCGGCATCGCGCACCATTCGCACGATCTTGCGCGAGGTGGTGCCGCGCACGATCGAGTCGTCGACCAGCACCACTCGCTTGCCGGCAATCAGCTCGCGGATCGGGATTGAGCTTGACCTTGACGCCGAAGTGCCGGATCGACTGCTTGGGCTCGATGAACGTGCGCCCCACGTAGTGATTGCGGATGAGCCCGAACTCGAGCGGCAGCCCTGACTCGCGGCTGTAGCCCATGGCGGCGAACAGGCCGCTGTCCGGCACCGGCACCACGATGTCCGCCACCGCCGGCGCCTCGCGCGCCAGGCGGGCGCCCATCGCCAGCCGCGCCTGCGACACCGTGTCGCCGAAGACCTTGCTGTCCGGACGCGCGAAGTAGACGTGCTCGAAGATGCACCGCGCCGGTTCGGGAGCGCGCTCGCAGATGGAAGCTCTCGACCTTGCCGCCGCGCGCCACCGCCACCTCGCCGAGACTCGAGCTCACGCACCGGCAGCGCCTCGAGCAGATCGAAGGCGCAGCTCTCGGAGGCGAAGCAGGGGGCGCCGTTCAGATCGCCGATGGCCAGCGGCCGGAAGCCGTTGGGGTCCCGCGCCGCGATCAGGCAGTCGCTGGCGATGAGCAGCAGCGAGTAGGCGCCGCGCACCTGCTCCAGGGCGAGCATGAACGACTCCGCCACGTCCTGGCGCGGCTCCCGCGCCATCAGATGCAGGATGACCTCGGTGTCGCTGGTGGTCTGGAAGATCGAGCCTTCGCCCTCGAGCCGCCGGCGGATCTCGACCGCGTTGGTCAGATTGCCGTTATGGATGATGCCGAGCGGCCCCATCGAGGTCTTGACCACGATCGGCTGCGCGTTGGCGATGACGCTGGTGCCGGAGGTCGAATAGCGGGTGTGGCCGAGGGCGCGACTGCCCGGCAGCCGGGCAAGCACCTTTTCCTTGAAAATGTCCGAGACGTGACCCATGCCGCGCTCGACGTGCAGCTGCGCGCCGTCCCACGACACGATCCCGGCGCTCTCCTGGCCGCGGTGCTGCAGCGCGTAGAGGCCCAGATAGGTCAGGTTGGCCGCGTCGTCAACGCCGTCGATGCCGAAGATTCCGCACATAGCCGTCGATCCGAGTTTCGGGAGCCGGTGAAGGATGGTACGACACTCGTGGTAACGAGGCGCGCACGCCCAATATTCTCGGCCTCTCGCTTGCGGCGACCACCCTCGCCTTGGCCACTAGAGCCCGAGCGCCCGCGGCAGCGCGGTCGCCCAGATCTCCTGCAACGCCGCCACCGGCGCCCGCAACACCTCGCCGCCGCTCCTCAGCTCCAGCGCGTCGCCGCCGGCGGCGCCGATCTCGGCCGCCGGCACGCCCGCCGCCTCGGCCTCGCGCAGCACCTCCGCCGCCGCGTCGGGCCGGCAGGCGACCAGCGCCCGCGCCTGGGTCTCCGAGAAGAGATCGGCGCCGGCCAGCCCGACTCCCTCGAATCCACCCTGGCGCCCAGGCCGCGGCCGAAGCACGCCTCGGCCAGTGCCACCGCGAGGCCGCCCTCGGCCAGGTCGTGAGCGGTGGTCAGCAGGCCGCGGCCGACCAGGCGCCGCAGCAGCCGCGCCAGGCGCAGCTCCGCGTCGAGGTCCACCGCCGGCGGCCGCCCCTGCTCGACGCCATGAAGTAGGCGCAGGTAGGCCGAGCCGCCATGCTCGCCGCGGTCCCGACCCAGCAGCACGATGCGCTCCCCGGCGGCGGCGAAATGCGCCGCCGGCAGGGCGGCCAGCCTGGGAATGACCCCGACCATGGCGACGGTGGGCGTCGGGTGGATCGAGCGCCCCTCCGTCTCGTTGTAGAAGGAGACGTTCCCCGACACCACCGGCACGCCCAGCGCCCGGCAGGCCGTCGCCATCCCCCTGACCGCCTCCCGGAACTGCCAGGAGACCTCCGGGTTCTCGGGATTGCCGAAGTTGAGGCAGTCGGTCAGCCCGACCGGCTCGGCGCCGACGCAGGCCAGGTTGCGCATCGCCTCGGCGACCGCCTGCGCCCCTCCCGTGCGCGGGTCGAGCGAGCAGTAGACCGGGTTGACGTCCGACGTCAGCGCCAGCCCGGCGGCGCTGCCCTTGAGCCGCAGCACGGCGGCGTCGGCGCCCGGCCCCACCACCGTGCCGGTGCGCACCGAATAATCGTATTGATGCCAGATCCAGTCCTTGCTGCCGAGCTCGGGGGTGCCGAGCAGCCGCTCGAGCGCGCCGCGCACGTCGCCGGGCTGCGGCACCTCCGGCGGCGCCTGCCGCGCTGCCAGATCGGCCGGCGGCTCGGCCGGCCGGCGGTAGACCGGTGCCTCCTCGGTGAGCGGCCGGATCGGCAGGTCCGCCACCCGCTCGCCGCGCCAGCGCAGCTCCGCCCGGCCGCTGGCGGTCACCTCGCCGATCGTCGCCACCTCGAGCCCCCAGCGCCGGAAGGTCCGCGCCACCTCCTCCTCGCGGCCGCGGCGCGCCACCAGCACCATCCGTTCCTGGGATTCGGAAAGCATCATCTCGTAAGGCGTCAGCCCGGGCTCGCGCAGCGGCACGCGGTCGAGGTCGAGCACCATGCCGGTGCCGCCGCGGCCGGCCATCTCGAAGGTCGAGCTGGTCAACCCGGCCGCTCCCATGTCCTGGATGGCGACGATGGCGCCGCTGCGCATCGCGTCCAGGCAGGCCTCCAGCAGCACCTTCTCGGTGAACGGGTCGCCCACCTGGACGGTCGGCCGCTTGGCCTCGCTCTCGGCGTCGAACGACTCCGAGGCCATGGTGGCGCCGTGGATGCCGTCGCGCCCGGTGCGGCTGCCGGCATAGAGGATGGGATTGCCGGTGCCGCTGGCGCGCGCCTTGAAGACGTGGTCGCGGCGCGCGATGCCGAGCGCGAAGGCGTTGACCAGGATGTTGCCGTTGTAGCAGCGGTGGAAGCCGGTCTCGCCGCCCACCGTCGGGATGCCGACGCAGTTGCCGTAGCCGCCGATGCCGCGCACCACGCCGTCGATCAGGTAGCGCATGCGCGGCGCGTCGATCTCGCCGAAGCGCAGCGCGTCCAGGCAGGCGATCGGGCGCGCCCCCATGGTGAAGATGTCGCGCAGGATGCCGCCGACGCCGGTGGCCGCGCCCTGGTAGGGCTCGATGAAGCTCGGATGGTTGTGGCTCTCCATCTTGAAGATGGCGACCCAGCCGTTGCCGACGTCCACCACGCCGGCGTTCTCGCCCGGACCCTGCAGCACGTGCGGGCCGCTGGTGGGGAACTCCTTGAGGTAGGCCTTCGAGGACTTGTAGGAGCAGTGCTCGGACCACAGGGCGGCGGTGATGCCGAGCTCGGTGTAGTTCGGGTCGCGGCCCAGCATGGTGCGCAGCCGCTCGAACTCCTCGGCGGTCAGGCCCTGGGCTCGCGCCACCTCCTCGGTGACCGGCGGCTCGGTCCCTGAGACGCTCGGCATCAGCGGCTCACCGGCGCCAGGCGGGCCGGCGCTTTGGGGGGGCCGTCCGTTCTGCGGGTGCCCTGGGGCCGTGCCGGCTGGGGCGGGCGGAGCTCCTCGGGCCGCAGGCCGCGCGCGGCCTGGAAAGCCTGCAAGGCGCCGGCGAAGATCGCCAGGCCGTCGGTGTTGTCCGAGGATCTCCTCGGCGCAGCGCTCGGGATGAGGCATCAGGCCGAGTACGTTGCCGGCGGCATTGCAAATACCGCCGATGGCGCGCGCCGAGCCGTTGGGGTTCCATGCCGGATCGACGCTCCCCGGCCGGCGAGACAGTAGCGGAACGCCACCAGCCGGGCCGCTTCCAGCGCGTCCAGGTGCTCGGCGGCATCCTCGTAGTTGCCCTCGGCATGGGCCACCGGCATCCTCAGCACCTGGCCGGCGCGCAGGCCGCGGGTGAACGGCAGGTCGTCGCGCTCGACCCGCAGCCAGACGTCGCGGCAGACGAAACGCTGGCTGGCGTTGCGCCGCATGGCGCCCAGGCAGCAGGCCGGCCTCGAGCAGCACCTGGAAGCCGTTGCAGATGCCGAGCACCAGGCCGCCGGCGGCGGCATGGCGCCGCACCGCCGCCATCACCGGCGACAGCGCCGCCAGGGCTCCGGCCCGCAGGTAGTCGCCGTAGGCGAAGCCGCCCGGCAGCACCACCAGGTCGCAGTCCTTGACCGTCTCGTCCTGATGCCAGAGGAAGACCGCATCCTGTTGCAGCACGTGCTTCCAGACATGGTAGACGTCATGGTCGCAGTTGCTGCCGGGAAAGACGACGACACCGCACTTCATGGCTGCTCCTCCAGGGAGGATCTCCACCGCATAGTCCTCGACCACCGTATTGGCCAGCAGCTTCTGGCACATCTCGCCCAGCTGCCGCAGCGCCCGCTCGCGGTCCTCGACCCCGAGGCGGATCTCGAAGCTCTTGCCGGCGCGGACCTCCTCGACGCCGGCGAATCCCACCCGGGCGAGGGCGTCGCGGATCGCCTTGCCTTGCGGATCCAGGATCTCGCGCCGGGGATAGACGGTCACTCTTGCGATCAACTCGGATCTCCTCCCGTTACCTCGAGCCAGGGGGTCGGTTGGAACTGGCCGCTCACCTCGAGCCGTGCGCCGCAGCGCTCGCGGGCCAGCGCCTCGCCGAGCGTCGCCGCCGCCAGCGCGGGCAGGTTGTTGGTGCGCGACAGGTGGTAGAGCACCACCCAGCGCAGGCGGTCGCAGAGCAGCTCGGGCAGCCCGTCCGCGGCTTCGCGGTTCGAGAGATGTCCATGGCGCCCGGCGACCCGCTGCTTGAGCGGCCACGGATAGGGGCCGTTGCGGAGCATGTCGAGGTCATGGTTGGTCTCGAGCAGCAGGACGTCCAACTCGCGCAGGCGCGCCCAGGCCAGGTGGCTGTGGCAGCCGCAGTCGGCCACCAGCCCGAGCCGCCGGCCGGAGGCGTCCTCGACCACCGCGCCGATCGGCTCGCGGGCGTCATGGGGCAGCAGGAACGGCTCGATCTGGAAGCCGGCCACCTCGCAGGGCTCTCCCGAGCGCAGCACGGTGGCGGCCCGTGCGGTCTCGTCGTCGAAAGCGATCTGCCCGAGCGTGCCGGCGGTGCCGAAGACCGGCAGCCGGTGGCGGCGGGCGAAGCGCGCGGCGCCGCGGCAGTGATCGATGTGCTCGTGGGTCAGCACCAGGGCCGAGAGGCTCGCCGGCTCGACGCCGACCAGGGCCAGGCGCCGGCCCAGCTCGCGGCTGGAGAAGCCGGCGTCGATGAGCAGGCGGCGCCCGCCCGACTCCACCACCACGGCGTTGCCGCCGCTGCCCGAGCCCAGCACGACGACGCGGAGGGGCGGCGCGGCAGCGTCGGGCCGAGCCCGGGCCAAGATCGGCGCCGGCGGCGGCGCCGCCCAGCTCCACAGATCGAACAGGCTGCGCTGCACGACCGGCGAGACCGCCAGGACATCCGACACCGCGGGCGCGAGATCCAGTCTGGACTCAGGCTGGTAGGGAGGGGCCACCGCTCCTCCAAGGTATCACCCCGGAGCCCGGCCCGCAAATTTGGGGACCTCGCCTCTGGCAGGCGCCATGGTCCCACTTGGTTGGAGCTTCTTTCTAGAAGCGGTACTCCCTGCCCTGCTCGAGGTAGCTCACGTCCGGGTTGCCCAGCTCCGCGATCTCCTTCTGGATCCGCTCCACGCACGGCGGCTTGAGGTGGTGGAGCAGGATCGGGACCCGGCGGCGCAGCTTGCGCAGCTCGAGCTGCAGCGTCCGCGGGGTCAGGTGCAGCGAGACGTCCGCGACGTCCTGCAGGGAATTGTCGAAGCTGGTCTCGATGCACAGCGCCTTGAGGTTCGGCGTCGCATTGGCCACCTCCCACAGGCGGATCGTCGGACCGGTGTCGCTCGACCACAGCACCGACGCCCCGTCCTGCTCGATCAGGAAACCGAAGGTGGGCACCAGGTGATCGACCGCGATCGGCGTGAAGCTGACGCCGTCGATCACCAGCGGCCGCTCGCGCTCGATCTCCTGGAAGCGGATCGCCGGCAGCAGATGGTTCGGCAGGCGGGTGAAATCGGGCCAGGTGTCGTTATTGAACAAATACTTCCGTATGGCGTAAAGCGTGGGCGCGGAGGCATGCAGGTCGATGGCGCGATCGGCCTTGCCGTAAACGTTCTCGATGAAGAAGGGCAGGCAGTTGGTGTGGTCGATGTGAGAATGGCTGAGCAGGATCGAATGCACACCCACCTGACGCTCGATCGAGAGCGTCTGGGTGAGCGAGCCGGCGTCGAGGGCGATCTTGCCGTTGATCAGCAGGCAGGTCATCCGGCATTCCGGACTTTCGCCGCCATAGCCCCCCAGGACCTCGATCCGCATAAGTTCACCGGATCGTATCCCTCTTGCCGCCGCCGCGACAAGAAAGCGCCTTGCGAACACCCGCGGGCGCACCGCCGGGCGCGGCCGCCGGCGCCCTGCCCCCCCGGGGGGCGGCGCGCCCGCCGGAGGGGTGGGCGCGCCGGGATCAGGTCAGAAGCGCGTGCCGACCCAGAAGTCGGTCTTGAGACTCTGGGTGGTCTTGAAGTCGGTGGGCTTGGCGAAGTCGATGTTGGCTTCCAGGCCGAACAGGGTGAAGTTGAAGCCCGCGCCGTAGGCCGCGACGCCATCGACCAGGCGGTGGTCCTTGCCCGAGAAGAACTGGAAGGGCAGGTTGTTGAACCAGGCGGCGCCGGTGTCGAAGAAGATCACCGCGCGGATGCCGCCGAAGCCGAGCACCGGCGTCGCCAGCAGGTCGATCAGCGGGAAGCGGAACTCGGCGTTGCCGAAGAACGCCCGGTCGCCGATCAGCGAGCGGAAGTCGACGCCGCGGATGGTGTCGAGGCCGCCGAGGAAGAACGGCGTCGGATTGCTGCCGCCGGTGATGCCGCCCCACATCCGGAAGGCGAAGTTGCTGCGCAGGGTGAGCGGGAAATACTTGCGGGCGTCGATCTGGGCGCTGCTGTAGATCGTGCCGCCGCCGCTGACGCTCGGCCCCCAGAGCAGGTCCAGCCGGTAGCGCTGTCCGGCCACCGGTCCATAGTAGGCAAACTGCGAGGAGTCGCCGACCAACCCCACGGTCGCCACCGGGAAATTGTTGTTCGACGGCGCGATGGCCGTGACCACCTGGCCGAACTCGTTGATCTCCTGGTCGACGAAGTTGATCTTGCGAATCATGTAGCCGGCGCCGACCTCGATCCGGTGATAGAACGAGAAGGGATAGATGATCTCGGCGATGGCGCCGGTCTCCTCGAAGGCCTGCTGGCCGCGGTTGAACTGGTTGGTCGAGAGGTTGAACTGCTGGCCGATGTAGAAGCTGCGCAGGTCGAAGAGGCGGGCCTCCCACTGCAGCCGGTGGGAGAGGTCGGCATAGATCAGGTTGAAGTCCGAGAAGGTCTCGACCGCCGACATGTCGGCGATGATCCGCTTGTCGCCGAGGTTGTCGGAGAAGGTCAGCAGGATCCGGCCGGTGTAGGTCTGGTTGGTGTCGACGCCGGCGTAGGCCTCGGCGTTCTCGAGGAAGAACTTGTAGCCGCGATACTTCTCGTGGTTGGCCGGATCGATGGTGACCTGGATGTCGGGCTCGAACTTGGCCAGGTCCGCCTCGCCACCGGAAGGCACCTCCGCCACCTGCACCTTCTGCTTGGCCACCGGCTCGTTGGTGCCGGTCTCGTAGATGCCGAACACCATCTTCCAGTAACCGCCGTAGACCAGCCGCTCCTCGCCGTCGCGCGCCTTGAGCGGCGCCGGCATGAAGGCGCCGCTGACCACGTTGGTGTACTGGCGCTCCTCGCCGGTGGCCAGGTCGAGGCTGTAGATGTTCTCGCGGCCGCCGCGGTCGGAGGTGTAGTAGATCCGCTTGCCGTCCGGCGAGTAGATGGGATCGTTCTCGTTGGAGTCGCCGGTGGTCAGCGGCACGCGCGTCCCCGGCTTGTCGAGATCCATGCGGAAGATCTTGGCGTGGGCGCCGGCGCCGACCACCGACACCATGACGATGGACTTGCCGTCGGGAGAGAAGTTGGGGCCGCCGTCGAAGATCTCGTCGTCGGTGAGGCGGGTGATGGTGTCCTTGTCGAGGTCGAGCAGGAAGATGTCGAACCTGCCGTCCTTCGAGCCCGAGAAGACCACCTGCTTGCCGTCGGGGCTGAAGGACGGGCGACTGCTGCTGCTCGATCTCGTCCATGTCGATGATGCGGCGGATGCCGCCGTTGACGGCGTCGAGCAGCATCAGGCTGCGCCCCTTCTCGCGCTTGGCGAACACCGCGATGGTGTTGCCGTCGGGCGAGAAGGCGAGGTCGCGGCCGAGGCGGCGGCCGCTGCGACAGCTCCTGCGCGACCAGGTACTGGTACTTGCTCGAGAAGGGCTTGGTGAGATTGCGGATGAAGGTGCGCTTGCGCGCGTCGAACAGCACCACGTCCACCTTGCCGTGGTAGGCGCTGAAGGCTGCGACCAGGTCGCCGGAGGGCGAGGCGACCGGCGAGGTCTCGTAGGTGCCGCGCTCTTCCTTGACGCGGAAGGTCCGCCCGAAGTCCCCCGGCTCGCCGGTCTCGATCAGCGACGGCAGGTACTTCTTGCGCAGCCAGCGGCGGAACTCGATGTCGAACTCCTCCGCGCTCGAGCTTGAAGGCGCGCTTGATGGCGCGGTCGACGCGCCCGCCGATGGTGTTGCGCATCTCGAAGATGAAGTCGAGGAAGCCTTCGTGGCCCCAGCGGTCCTCGATGAACGAGAAGACCGCGTGGCCGAAGCGGTAGGCGAAGAACCCCTCGATGTTGACGTGGGTGATCGGCGGGATGATGTCGTTGACCACCGCGTCGCGCAGGAACATGGTGTCGCGGACGTTCTCGTCGCGCCCGACGTAGCTCGCCATGCCCTCCATGAACCAGGTGGGCGGACCGCCGGCCAGCGCCTTGGCGAGGCTGCCCTGGAACAGCATGTGGTACTGGAAGATGTGGGTCAGCTCATGGCGCAGGATGGCGATGAAGCTCGCCGTCCGGATCGTCGATCGGCATCACCATCCGGAAGCGGATCGGGCTGGCGAAGGCGCCGATGCCCTCGGGGATGAAATCCAGGATGATGTTGTTCTGCTCGAACGCCGAGTGGGTGGCGAAGAAGATCAGCGGGATCGGGTCCTTGATCTGGTAGTTGAGGAACCGGGACACGTCGTCGTAGTCGCTCTCGGCAAACGACACCACCTTCTGCAGCGACGACTCCTCGCCCGTGTAGTAATAGACGTTGAAGTGCGGCGAGTGATAGATGTGCCAATCGAAGTTGCGGTAGGCGATCTTGTTCTGGCCGAAGCCGGCGCCGATGACCGAGGGCCCGAAGCTCTCCTGGGCCTGGAGCGGCACGGCATTCAGCGCCAGCAGGGTCACCAGCGCCAGCAGGGCCACCAGCGTCAGCCGGGAGAGGCCGCGGGCGATCCCGGCGACCGCCGCTCCGGCGAGCGTCCGGTTGGAGAAGGTAGAGTCGGCAGAGCCGCTTGCGTCGCGGGTTGGGCGGTTCAACGCGTCCTCCTTGTCGCCTTACTGGGTGAACAGGATGCGGCTGGCCTCGACTTCCTTCTGAGTGAAGACGTTGAGGATGCGATCCTCGAGCGACGCCAGGTTCTCGAACATGCCGGCCATCGGATCGGCGTGCTGGCCCTGGAAATTCTGAAAGTCCTTGAAGTTGTCCTGGTACAGCAGCTGCCCGGTCTTGCCGTCGTACACCTGCAGCAGGATGTCGTACTGGAAGCCGGTCTGCTCGACCAGCTTCTGCCGGTAATACTGTTCGCCATTGTAGGGCGAAGTATACTCTTCAGTGCGATATCCGGTGCGGTCCTGGACGTCGAAATCGATGCCGCCGGTGAGGATCAGGTCGGCGTTGGTGCGCTCGCCGATGGCGCGCCAGAAATCGACCTGCCGCGGCAGCTGCTCGAGGTCGTAGGTGGGGAAATCCACCGGGCCGGCATCCAGGATCTTGAGCTCGGTCTCGCGCCGCAGCACCTTGAAGAGGTAGCGCCCGAACTCTTTCTGCACGTCGATGCTCTTGCCCTGCAGCTTGGTCTCGCCTTCCTTGCTGACCACCACGAACGGGGTGACGGCGATGGACTTGCGGCCTTGCAGGTTGAGCCGCGCGCGCTGCGGCAGCTTGAGCTTGATCTCGATCGAGCCGGCAAGTACGGGAGCCGCGGCGAGGCAGCCGAGCAGGAAGGCGAGGCAGGCGCGCCGATTCATGAGCAAACCTCCTGAGCGCTCGTGCGGAACACTAGGAGTGGACCTCGGGCGCGGTTGGCGGGGACGGGGGGGGCGGGGGCGGCTGAGCGGTCGGGGGCTGATCCGCCGGAGGCTGCTGCTGGCCGGGAACGCCGGGCGCCGTGTGCGGGCCGGCAGGCCCCGATACGCCGCCGGGCCCGGGCGGAACGTTCGATCCCTCGGGCGGGCCGGCCGGAGCGGCGACCGGCGGGGGCGGCGGCGGCGGTTGCTTGCCGCGATCGTCGGTGCCGGGCGGCGACGGCTTCTGACCGGGAGCGGGAGCCGCCTTGGGGATCTGCAACATTCCCTTGCCTTGCTTGCCCGATTTATCCGGCGCCTTGTAGGCCTGGTAGAACTCGACGAAGCGAGCGTAGTTGGCGCGCACCTCGCGGTTCTCGGGGGCGAGCTGCAGCGCCCGCTTGTAGTGGGCGAGGGCGCTGTCGAAGTCACCCTGGGCCTCGTAGGCGACCCCCAGGTTGTTCTGCACCCGCGGGTTCTGCGGATCGGCCTTCTCGGCCTCGTGGAAGCGGAAGAGCGCCTCGCTCCACAGCCCGCGGCGGGCCATGTCGACCCCGAAGGAAAGCTCGGTGGAAGGTTGGTTCGGCTTGCCGTATCCAGAGCACGCCGCCAGCGGCAGGACGCACGCGAGCGGGCCGAGGAGGGCGAGGACGGCGGGCAGCTGCTGGAAACGTCTCAAAATCGGACCCCCTCGCGGGTAAAGTGTGCCTCGGTTGCCAAGTATACACATACCCTGCCACCTGCCTCGCGGGCCGCCGGCGGGCCGGCGGCGGCAGCTCCGGACCACGACTCCTGAACCCCCATCAGCCTGAGTCCCCGGCCGGCGCAGACCCGTTCAATGGCACTGCCGGCAGGCCGGTTCGCGGGCACCGCGGGCAGGCCAGTTCGCGGGCGCCGCCGGCAGGTCGCCTGGCGGCCAGCTGGCGCCCGCGGCCCCACCCGTGGGCGGCAGCGGCCGACCTCCCGGCGGGCCTCGGTTGTCCTCTTCCGGCGACCCGGCCGTCCACTTCCGGCGACCCGTTTGCGTTCCAGCGACCCGTTTTGCGTTCCGGCGACCCGTTTTCCGTCTTATCTGGCAAGAGGCCGCAAAGCCGCGGCCGAATGCCCACGACGACGCAACGTAACGAAGCGACCACCAGAACCGCACCATGAGCGAGCTGCCCACGCCGCGCGAGCTGCTGATCGCCCTGCATGCCGACTGGCGGCTGTCACGCCGGGACCTCGGCCGGCTGGTGGCCAAGGTCGTCGGCAGCGCGCGAGCCCCGCACGCCGCGGGCGAGCCGGTGTCCGGGCCGGAGCGATCGGCTCTGCCGGCGAAGACAGCCACCGGCGTTGGCGAGGCGCTGGCCTCGCCGGCGGCGGCGGCGGCATCGTCGGCGGCATCCGCGGCATTTGCAGCATTGGCGGCGTCGGCGGCGTCGCTGCCGGCCCGCGGCGAGACCGGTTCGGCGCCACCGGCCTGGGCGACGGCCGGCGGCGCCATCGCTGCCGCCGCAGCCGAGGTCGCGGCCGCCGCCGCGCTCGGCGCGCGGGTGATCACGCTTCTCGACCAGGACTACCCGGCGAGCCTGGCCGGTATCCCCCAGCCGCCGCCGGTGCTCATGGTGCGCGGCGCGCTGCCGCCGGGACCGGCGGTGGCCATCGTCGGCTCGCGTCTGGCGGACGGCTATGGCCTCGAGGTCGCCGCCTATTTCTCGCGCACTCTGGCCGCCGCCGGCGTGGTGGTGGTGTCGGGGCTGGCGCGCGGCATCGATGCCGCGGCGCACGAGAGCGCCATGGCGGTGCCGGCGGGACGGACGGTCGCCGTCCTCGGCTGCGGGCTGGGCTTCGACTATCCGCGCGGCCACGCCTGGCTGGCAGCGGCGATCGCCGCCCGCGGCGCCCTGGTGAGCGAGTTCCCGTGCGCGGCGGCGGCGCAGCCCTGGCGCTTCCCGCTGCGCAACCGGACGATCGCCGGTCTCGCCGGCGCGACGCTGGTGGTCCAGGCGACGCCGCGGTCCGGATCGCTGGGCACCGCCCGCCACGCCCGCGAGCTCGGCCGCGCAGTGTTCGCCGTGCCCGGACCGGTGCTGGCACCGCTGTCGTGGGGCCCCCACGAGCTGCTGCGCCGCGGCGCCCGGCTTGCCGGCCATCCCGAAGACCTCCTCGCGGTGCTGGCGCCCGCGGCCGAGAGCCCGGCGAACGGCGGCAGCGAGGTGGACACGGCGGCTGCCGCCGGCGTGCTGGCCGCGCTGGGCCCGCGCGCCGCGCGCACCGTCAAGACCGTCGAGCAGATCGCGGCCCTTGCCGGCCTCGCCGCCGGCGCCGCGCTCTCCACCCTGCTCGCGCTGGAGCTCGCCGGCCGGGTCCAGCGCCTGCCCGGGCTGGGATATCGCCTGGCGGCCCGGGCGAGGCAGGCGACCCCGGAAACCCCGGAAACCCCGGAAAATGCCGCTCCTTGCGGCCGTCGGCGGGCCGATGGTACTGTCCGCGCTCCAAACCGTCCCGCGGCGCACACTCGAAATAAGGAGGGCGCCCCGCGGCGTTGGTAAGCACCGTGGCCAAGAACCTACTGATCGTCGAGAGCCCCGCCAAGACCCGGACGCTGAAGAAGTTCCTTGGCCGCCAGTATGCGGTCGAGGCGTCCGTCGGACACATCCGTGACCTGGTCAAGAAGGACATGGGTATCGGTCCGCAATACGAGCCGCACTACGAGGTCATCGCCAAGAAGAAGGACGTCGTCAAGAAACTGCGCGAGGCAGCGAAGAAAGCCGAGATGGTCTACCTGGCCCCCGACCCGGACCGCGAGGGCGAGGCCATCGCCTGGCACATCTTCGAGGTGCTCGGCAAGGACCCCGAGGCGGTGCGGCGGGTCACCTTCAACGAGATCACGCGGCGGGCAGTGCTGCAGGCACTCGAGCAGCCGGGCGACATCGATTTCAAGAAGGTCGACGCCCAGCAGGCGCGTCGCGTGCTCGACCGGTTGATGGGCTTCCGCCTGTCGCCGCTGCTCTGGCAGAAGGTCAAGCAGGGGCTCTCGGCGGGCCGCGTGCAGTCGGTCGCCCTGAAGATGGTCTGCGATCGCCAGGCCGAGAGCGAGGCTTTCGTGCCCGAGGAGTACTGGACGATCGGCGCCGAGCTCGCCGCGGCAGCCGGCAGGCGTTCGGCGCCGTTTTTCGCCCGCCTCCATCGCATCGACGGCAAGAAGGCCGAGGTCGGCAACGGCGAGCAGGCCGCCGCCATCGTGCGCGACCTCGAGAGCGGCAGCTACGTGGTGCGGGCCGTCGAGCGCAAGGAAGCCCAGCAGAAGCCGGGCGCGCCGTTCATCACCAGCCGCCTGCAGCAGGAGGCGGCCCGGCGCTTCGGCTTCTCGGTGAAGCGCACGATGGCGCTGGCGCAGGGTCTCTACGAGGGCAGCGAGATCGGCGACCGCGGCGCGGTCGGCCTGATCACCTACATGCGCACCGATTCCACCCGGGTGGCCGAAGAGGCGCTGGCAGCGGCGCGCGACGTCATTGCCGCCACCTACGGCCCGGCCTCGCTCCCCGAGACCGCCAACCGCTACGCCTCGAAGAAGGGCGCGCAGGACGCCCACGAGGCGATCCGGCCGACCACCTTCGATCTGCCTCCCGATGCGGTCAAGGACTTCCTCAAGGCCGACGAGTGGAAGCTCTACAAGCTGATCTGGGACCGTTTCATCGCCTCGCAGATGCTGCCGGCGCTGTTCGACGTGACGCAGGTGGACGTCGCCAGCGGCAGCTATACGCTGCGCGCCGCCGGCCGGGTGCCGAAGCGTCCCGGATATCTCGCCGTCTACCGTGAGACGCCCGACGAGACCGAGGAGCCCCGCGAAAGTGCCGGCGGCGGCGCGGCCACCGGCGCCGGCGGTGCCGGCGGCAATGGCGGCAATGGCGGCGCCAATGGCGACGAGCTCGCCGCCGCGACGGACGGCGCCCAGGGCGCCCAGGGCATCGCGCTGCCACCGCTGCGCGAAGGCGAGCCGCTCGAGCTGCGGCGGGTGGACAGCGAGCAGAAGTTCACTCAGCCGCCTGCCCAGTTCAGCGAGGCGACCCTGGTCAAGGCCCTGGAGGAGAACGGCATCGGCCGGCCATCGACCTACGCCAGCATCCTCGCCACCCTGACCGAGCGCGATTACGTGGAGAAGGCGGAGGCCCGCTTCCACCCCACCGCCCTGGGCCGGCTGGTCAACGGCATGCTGCAGCAGGGCTTCCACGACATCCTCAACGAGGGCTATACGGCGGCGCTCGAAGTGCAGCTCGACGAGATCGAGGAGGGGCGCCTCGACTGGCGGCAGGCGATCGCCAACTTCGACGAGAAGTTCACCCGGGACCTCGAGGCGGCCGGCGAGCGGATGCCCAACGTCAAGCGCGACGGCGTGCCGCTGGACGAGACCTGCCCCGAGTGCGGCTCGCAGCTGCTGATGCGCTTCGGCCGCTACGGCGCCTTCGTGGCCTGCAGCAACTACCCGACCTGCAAGTACACCCGTGACCTGGAGCCCGCCGCAGGCGCTCCCGCCGCCGGCCCCGCCAGCGACGGCAAGGGCGCTCAGGCGGCGGCCGGCAGCGGCGCCGCCGGCGCGAGCGGCTCTCCGGGCACTCAGACCTCGCCGGCCGGCACGGCCGACGGCGGCGCGGCGGCCGGCCCCGCCGAGGACATCCCGCCCTGCGAGGAGTGCGGCAGGCCGATGGCGCTGCGCCGCAGCCGCTTCGGCACTTTCTATGGCTGCACCGGCTATCCCGAATGCAAGGGGCTGCGCAAGATCGGACCCAAGGCCGAGCCGCCGCAGCCGACCGGAGTCGCCTGTCCGGAGTGCGGCAAGGGGGAGATCGAAGCGAAGCGCTCCCGCCGGGGCAAGGTCTTCTACTCCTGCAACCGCTTTCCCGACTGCAAGTTCGCCCTCTGGAACCGGCCCGTGCCCAAGCCCTGCCCCGACTGCGGCGCGGCCTTCCTGGTCGAAAAGACCACCAAGCGCGCCGGCACCCGCCTGATCTGCAACACGGAAGGCTGCGGCCACTCCGAGCAGGTCGAGCCGGCTGCCTGAGGGGACCCACGGTGAGGCGGTGAGAAAGCTCGCGCATCGCCTGGCGCTCCCCACTGCGATCGCCGCGCTGGCCGCAATCACCGCGATCGCCGCGGGGATGGTGTCGCAGGCGGTAGCGGCGGCAGTAATCGCGGCGGCCGCGCCGGCCCCTCCCGGCCCCGCCACCGCCGCGCTCCCGGACTACGCCGCCTGGAACCAGCTCCTGGCGCGCTGGTACGACCCGGTGCGCGGCATGGATTACAAGGACCTCAAGGCCAGGGACGGCAAGGGTCTGGCCGACCTGCGCCAGCACCTGGCGGCGGTCGACGCGGCGGCGCTGGCGCCGGCCGATCGCCTCGCCTACTGGATCAACGTCTACAACGTCAACGTCGTCGGCACTGTCGTCGACCACTATCCGGTCGCCTCGATCCGCGACATCTCGACCGATTGGATCACCCACCTCAACGTCTTCAAGAAGGAGACGGTGCCGGTCCTGGGCGGCATGACCTCTCTCGACGAGATCGAGAACGTCAAGATCCGCCAGGGCTTCAAGGACCCGCGCATCCATTTCGCGATCAACTGCGCCGCGATCAGCTGCCCGCCGATCCGCACCGAGGCCTTCACCGGCGCCCGGCTTGGCGAGCAGCTCGACGACCAGGCGCGGCGGTTCCTGAACGACCCGCGGCGGGGCGTCCAGATCGAGCCCCGGGCCGGCGGCATCGTCCTCCACGTCACCAAGGTGATGGATTGGTTCGCCGACGACTTCAAGCAGTGGGGCGGCGGCCAGGTGGCCTTCGTCCGCAAGTACCTGGCGCCCGACAAGCAGCGCCAGATCGACGCCGCCAAGGGCAACGTCACGCTCGACTTCTATTCCTACGACTGGGCGCTCAACGACGCGTCGCCGAGGTGAGCGCGGCTGTCCGCGGGGGGGCCCGCGGGGGGCGGGGCGAGCGTGGAAACCGAGCTCGCGGCCGCTCCGGCGCTACGACTTCGCCGGCGGCCAATCCCCTAGCAGACGGCGGAGCGCGACGATCTGGCCCAGGTGATAGGAGTTGTGGTCGGCGGCGAGCAGCGCCTCGCGCAGTAGGGTCTGCCCCTTGCCGTGCGGGAACGGGGCGAACAGGTCTGCCGCCGGGTCCGCCACCAGGCGCTCCATCGCTTCGAGATCGGCGAGGAAGGCCGCGACGGCGCCGTCCCAGGCGGTAGCGTCGGGCGGCTCGGCGCCGCCGGCCGGCCAGTAGCCTTCCGGCCAGGGTGGCGACTCGTGGGCGGGGTTGCGGCTGAACTCGAGGATGTCCCATTGCGCCAGGCGCAGGTGCTCGAGCAGCTGCCACAACGAGTGCTCGGCGCCGTCGGGAGTGACGCCGCGCAGCCCCGGCGGCACGTTGCGGAGCGCCGGCGCGACGCCGACGTGGGCGTGCTCGCCGCGCAGCAGCTCGACCAGGTGCTCCCGCAACGCGGTGCTTTCAGGGTTCCCGGGGTTCCCGGGATTCTCGTCCTTGGTTGATTGGCTCATCGGCGCATTCTAGAGGGAAACCTTGCGGAGCGGCGCCTTTTGCCATAATGGGTGGCACATGCTCGATCCCGTGCACGTCGTCGGCGGCGGTCTCGCCGGCTCGGAATGCGCCTACCAGCTTGCCAGCCGCGGGGTGCCGGTGGTGCTCTACGAGATGCGGCCGCGCCTGCCGACGCCCGCCCACAAGACCGGAGACCTGGCCGAGCTGGTGTGCAGCAACTCGCTGCGCAGCGACGATCCGCTGCACGCCGCCGGGCTGCTCAAGCGCGAGATGGAAGCCTTCGACTCGCTGGTCATCGCCGCGGCGCGGGCCGCCGCGGTGCCGGCCGGCAGCGCCCTGGCGGTCGACCGCGAGCGCTTCGCGGCCCGGGTCACCGCCATGCTCGCGGCGCACCCGCTGGTGGAGCTGCGGCGCGAGGAGGTGACCGAGATCCCCGCCGGCGGCGGGGCGGACCGCGACCTGGTGGTCGCCACCGGTCCCCTGACCTCGCCGGCGATGGCGGCGGCGTTGCAAGGGCTGCTGGGCAGCGAGTATCTCTACTTCTACGACGCCATCGCGCCGATCGTGGAAGCCGACAGCCTCGACACCAGCCAGCTGTTCTGGCAGTCGCGCTATGGCAAGGGCGGCGACGACTACCTCAACGCGCCGCTCGACCGCGAGCGCTACGCGGCTTTCCACGCCGCCCTCCTCGCCGCCGAGGTGCTGACGCCGCACGAGTTCGAGCAGGCGATCTTCTTCGAGGGCTGCCTGCCGATCGAGGAACTGGCGCGCCGCGGCGTCGACACCCTGCGCTATGGCCCGATGAAGCCGGTTGGGCTGCGCGGCCCGGATGGCCGGCGCCCCTGGGCGGTCGTGCAGCTGCGCCAGGAGACCCTGGCGAAGCGTCAGTTCAACCTCGTAGGTTTCCAGTCGCGGATGAAGTGGGGCGAGCAGCAGCGGGTGCTGCGCCTCATCCCCGGGTTCGAGCAGGCGGTCTTCGCGCGCTTCGGCCAGATCCACCGCAACACCTTCATCAACGCCCCGAGCCATCTCGACCCGCTCTACCGGGTGCGAAGCGCGCCGCGGGTGCGGCTCGCCGGCCAGATCACCGGCGTCGAGGGCTACCTCGAATCGGCGGCCACCGGCCTGGCGATCGGCCTCTACCTGAGCCTCGAGCGCCAGGGGCGGGCGGCCGAGCCGCTGCCCGCCGCGACCGCCCTCGGCTCCCTCGCCCGCCACCTGACCGAGTCCGACCCGAGACACTTCCAGCCCGCCAACGTCAACTACGGGCTGTTCCCCGAGTTGGCGGAGAGGCCACCGCGCCCGGGACGCTCTCCTGGGGGTGGCGGTGGCGCCGGCGGCAGTTCCCAGGGGGCCCAGGGGCGGCGTGCCGCCTTCGCCGCCCGCGCCGGCGAGCAGCTGGCGGCCTGGGCCTCCCGCCAGGGGATCCCGCTGCGCGGCGGGCCGCTCGCCGCCCCCGAGGTCGCGGCCGGCATTGCCGCCAGCATCGCCAGCATCGCCGGGAGCGCCGGGAGCGAGGCCTGAGGTGCGGCGCCTGATCCATCGCTTCCTCGAGCATCTCGAAGGGGAGCGCGGCCTCTCGCCGCACACCCTGAGGGCCTACGAGGGGGACCTGCTGCGCTTCCTCGACTTCCTGGCGCGCGACTTCCTCGCGCGGCCGCCGGAGGAGGTGCGACCCGAGGAGGTGGACGGCCTGGCGGTGCGGTCGTTCCTGGCCTCGCTCCACGCCCAGGGTCTCGAGCGCCGCAGCCAGGCGCGGGCGCTGTCGGCGGTGCGCAGCCTGCTGCGCTTCGCCTGCCGCGAGGGCACGCTGGCCTCCAACCCGGCGCAGGGCGTGCCGACGCCGAAGCTGCCGAAGACGCTGCCTCGCCACCTGCGCCCCGGCGAGGTGGAGATCCTGCTGGCGGCTCCGGCCGGCGCCGCGGCGGCCCTGGCGCCCGAAGGAGAAGGAACGATGGCGGGGGCGCCGGCCGCGACGCCCGGCAGGACGCCGGCCGCGCTCGCCGCGGCCCTGGCGCGGCGCGACCACGCGCTGCTCGAGCTGCTCTACGCCGCCGGCCTGCGCGTCGGCGAGCTGGTCGGGCTCGACTGGGGCGTGATCGACCTGCCGGCCCGCGTGCTGCGGGTCATGGGCAAGGGAGGCAAGGAACGCATGGTGCCGTTCGGCAGGCCGGCGGCCGCGGCGCTGCGGCGGTGGCTGGACGACTGGGAAGCGGTGCGGCTGCTGCAAGGAGGGGCACGAGGGGCGCAAGGCGCGCGCGCGGGCGGCGGCGGCGCTGGTGGCGGCGGCGGCGCTGGCCGCGGTGGCGGCGCTGGCGACGAGCCGGTCTTCCTCAATCACCGCGGCGGCCGGCTGAGCGACCGGTCGGTGCGGCGCATCCTCGACCACTGGATCGAGCAGGCGGCGCTGGCCCGCGGCGTCCACCCGCACACCCTGCGGCACACTTTCGCCACCCACCTGCTCGAGGGCGGCGCCGACCTGCGGGCGATCCAGGAGCTGCTTGGGCACGCCTCGCTCTCGACCACCCAGAAATACACCCACGTCGAGGTGGAGCGGCTGCTTACGGTCTATCGTGGTGCGCACCCGCGCGCCCGCCGCGGCGGCTAAGCGCGCCACTCTGCGGGCCGCGGCGGCTCTGGGGCGGCGGCGCCGACCGGGGCGGCCCTGGTACAATCCTGCCTCCATGGATACTTTCGCCTCGACGACCGTGTTGCTGGTACGCCGCAACGGGCGGGTCTGTATGGCCAGCGACGGCCAGGTCACGATGAACAACAGCACGGTGATGAAGAGCGGCGCCCACAAGGTGCGCCGGGCCGGCAAGGGCCAGGTGCTGGTGGGCTTCGCCGGCGGCGGCGCCGACGCGCTGGCGCTCTTCGGCCGCCTCGAGGCGAAGCTCGAGGAGTTCGGCGGCAATCTCGAGCGGGCGGTGGTGGAGCTCGCCAAGGAATGGCGGACCGACCGCGCGCTGCGCCAGCTGCAGGCGGTGATCCTGGTCACCGACCGCGACCGCACCTTCCTGGTCTCCGGCGCTGGCGAGCTGTTGCAGCCCGACGAGGAGGACGCGACGCTCGCCATCGGCTCGGGCGCCAACTATGCCCTCGCCGCGGCGCGCGCCCTGCTGCGGCACACCGAGCTGGGCGCCGTCGAGGTGGTGCGCGAGGCGATGAAGATCGCGGCCGAGATCTGCATCTTCACCAACGATCGCCTGACCCTCGAGGAGCTCTAGGCAGCGATGGCCATCCAGATCTCCGGCGAGGCCCCACCGGGCCTCATCCTCGAGGACATGACGCCGCGCCAGGTGGTCGCCGAGCTCGACAAGTTCGTGGTCGGCCAGCGCCAGGCCAAGCGCGCGGTGGCGATCGCGCTGCGCAACCGCTGGCGACGCCAGCAGCTGCCGGCCGAGATCGCCGACGAGATCGCGCCCAAGAACATCCTGATGATCGGCCCGACCGGGGTCGGCAAGACCGAGATCGCCCGCCGTCTGGCGCGCCTCGCCAAGGCGCCGTTCCTCAAGGTGGAGGCGAGCAAGTTCACCGAGGTCGGCTACGTCGGCCGCGATTGCGAGTCGATGGTGCGCGATCTGGTCGAGATCGCCGTCGGCATGGTCAAGGAGGAGAAGCGCGAGGCGGTGCAGGAGGCGGCGGCGACGCGCGCCGAGGAACGGCTGCTGCAGCTGCTGGTGCCGCCGCGCCCGATCAGCAGCTACCTGAAGAGCGATCCCGAGGACGACGAGGACGACGAGCTCGCCGCCACCCGCGAGAAGTTCCGCGACAAGCTGCGCTCCGGCGCGCTCGACCACCGGCGGGTGGAGGTCGAGGTCGACGAGGCCAGCTATCCCAGCCTCGAGATGTTCACCCCGCAGGGGGTCGAAGAGGTCGGCATCAACATCAAGGACATGCTGCCCGGCCTGTTCGGCCGCAAGAAGAAGCAGCAGGTGTCGGTGGTCGAGGCGCGCGAGATCCTGCAGCAGCAGGAGGCCGAGAAGCTGATCGACCGCACCCAGGTCGCCCGCGAGGCGCGCCAGCGGGTCGAGCAGGGCGGCATGATCTTCCTCGACGAGATCGACAAGATCGCCGGGCGCGAGAGTGGCCGCGGCCCCGACATCTCGCGCGAGGGCGTGCAGCGCGACCTGCTGCCGATCGTCGAAGGCACCAACGTCTCGACCAAGTACGGCATGGTCAAGACCGATCACATCCTGTTCATCGCCGCCGGCGCCTTCCACGTCAGCAAGCCCTCCGACCTGATCCCCGAGATGCAGGGGCGCTTCCCCATCCGGGTCGAGCTCGACGCCCTGACCGAGCATGATTTCGTGCGCATCCTGACCGAGCCTGAAACCGCGCTGACCAAGCAGTACTCGGCGCTGCTCTCGACCGAAGGTGTCACCGTCGAGTTCACCGAGGACTCGGTCGCCGAGATCGCGCGCCTGGCGGTCGAGGTCAACTCCACCACCGAGAACATCGGCGCGCGGCGCCTCTCCACCCTGCTCGAGCGGCTGCTCGACGAGGTATCCTTCGATGCCCCCGAGATGGCCGGCAGCCGCGTGCGCGTGGATGCCGAGTACGTACGGCGGGCGCTCTCCGACATCGTCAAGGATCAGGATCTCTCCCGCTATGTCCTATGACCTGAGGCGGCGGGGCGGCATCGCCCCGGCCGCGCGATTCGCCGCCCGCCCGGCGAGCAAGGCGGCGTTCGGCCTGGCGGCCGTGCTGGGCGCGCTGGGGCTCCTGGTCGCGTTGGCCGCGGTCGGCTGCGGCAAGGAGGGGCCGCCGACGCCGCCGCTGCGCGCGGTGCCGGCGCCGACCAAGGACCTGGTGGTCCGCCAGCGGGGGACGCACGTGCTGTTGAGCTTCACCTACCCGCAGACCACCCCCGGCGGCAGGGCCTTGAACGGCGTGTCCAAGGTGGAGGTCTACGAGGCGATCGTGCCGCCGCCGGCGCCGCCCAAGCCGGCGAAGCCGTCGAAGAAGGGGACGCCTGGCGCGGCGGTGACGGCCGCCGCCAAGGGCGCGGCGACCACGACGGCGGGCAAGGGAGCGCCGGCGGCGACCACGACGGCGACGCCGGGAGCGGCGGCGGCGAGCTCGGCTGCCACGGCGGCTGGGGCGGCCCCGGGGACGACCGGCGGGGCGACCGCGGGAACGGCCACCGGGGCGATGGCGGGCGCGACGGCGGAAGGGGCAGCCGGGAGCACGCCGGCGACGGCCGCGGGAGCGGCGGCAGGAACCGCCGCGGCGACGACGCCCGAAGCGGCGGCGGGCACCCCGGGATCGCCGGCAGGCGCCCCGGGCGCGGCCGCGCCGGGTAAGGCGGCGGGCGCCCCGGGCATCGGCGCCGCCGGAGCGCCGGAGGAGGAGCAGGCGCTCGACCCGCGGATCTTCGAGCATCTGGCGAAGGTGCGCCTGACGCTGACCGGCAAGGACCTGGGGGCGGCGACCCTCGGCAACCAGCTGATCGTCGATCTGACGCTGCCCGAGCCGCTGCCGGCGGCCACGGACAAGGGCGCGACGCGCGAGTACGCGGTGCGCTCCTACGGGCCGCAGGGCGATCGCTCCGGGTTCTCGAACCAGGTCCGGCTGCTGCCGAAAGCGCCGCCGGCGCCGCCGCCGGCGGTGACGGTGGCACCCCAGGCCGACGGCATCCTGGTCGAATGGAAACCGGTAACCGACGCCGGCGGCTATGCCGTCTACCGCCGGGCCGCCACCGAGCGCTTCAGCAGCAAGCCGCTCGCCGTGGTCAGGCCGCCGGCGACCAGGCACCTCGACCAGAGCGCCCGCTTCGGGCAGAGCTACATCTATTCGGTGACCGCGGTCGACGCCAAGCAGCCGCTGATCGAGAGCGCGATCAAGTCCGAGCAGGAGATCCACTACGTCGACCGCTATCCGCCACCGGTCCCCGAAGAGCTGGTGGTGGTGACCGAGGCCGGCCGGGCGCGCCTGGTGTGGCGGCCGAGCGAGGCGCCGGACCTGGCCGGCTACATCGTCTACCGCAAGGGCGCCAGCGGCGACTTCGTGCGGCTCACGGCCAAGCCGATCCTGGCCACCAGCTACGTCGACGCCACCGTCGTCTCGGGACAGACCTACGACTACCGGGTGACGGCCATCGACCAGGCCGGCAACGAGAGCGCTCCCGGCGAGGTCCACGCGGCGGTCCCATGACCGCGTTCTTCAAGGTCTCGGGCAGCGGCAACGACTTCGTGGCACTGGCCGAGCCGGCAGCCGATCCCGGACCCGAGCAGATCCGCGCCTGGTGCCGCCGCGGCATCTCCGTAGGCGCCGACGGGGTATTCGTGCTGCGGCGGGCCGCAGGCCCGGACGGCGGGGGCGGGGATCGCGGCGAAACGGCAGCGCCCGGCGATACAGCAGCACCCGGCGCGGCGGCAGCGCCCAGCGCGGACGCGGAGGTCGTGATGCGTTACTGGAACGCCGGCGGCGACGCGGCCGACCTTTGCCTCAACGGCACCCGCTGCGCGGCGCAGCTCGCCTGCCACCTCGGCTGGGCGGAGCACGAGGTGCGGGTGCGCACCGACGCCGGCGCCTTCCGCGCTCACCGGCTCGACCCGCGCAGCATAGCCCTCGAGCTCGACGTCGAGGTGGGGGCGCCGCGGGAGCTTGCCGCCAGCCTCGGTGGCGCCTCGCACCAGGGATGGAGCGTGAGGGTCGGCGTGCCGCATTTCGTGCTGGTGTGGGGGGGCGATCTCGCCGCCGCCCCGGTCGTCGCGCTGGGGCGGCTGCTGCGCCAACACCCGCTCTTCCAGCCCGTTGGCACCAACGTCGATTTCGTCCAGTTCTCCGGCCGGAATCATCTCGACATCCGCACCTACGAGCGCGGCGTCGAGGACGAGACCCTCTCGTGCGGCACCGGGGTGGTCGCCGCCGCCGCCCTCGGCCTCGCCACCGGCAGGCTCAGCGGGCCGGTGACCGCCGCCACTCGCGGCGGCTTCGACCTGGTGGTCGATCGCGATCCTGCCAGCGGCAACTTCACCCTGGCCGGCGATGCCCGCGTCGTCGCTGCCGGCGAGCTGCTCGCCGGCGCCGAGGATTGAGCCACTGCCCATGGAACCGACGACCACCGAGGTAACCGCGGGGCGCCGGGAGTTCCCGCCGGTCGCCGACCAGATGGAGCTGTTGACGCGCGGCGCCGTCGATCTGGTCGACGAGGCGCAGCTGCGCGCCAAGCTCGAGCGTTCGGCGCGGACCGGCGAGCCGCTCACCGTCAAGACCGGCTTCGATCCCTCGACCCCCGACCTCCACCTGGGGCACACGGTGCTGCTGCGCAAGATGCGGCACTTCCAGCAGCTGGGGCATCGCGTGGTGTTCCTGATCGGCGACTTCACCGCGCTGATCGGCGATCCCACCGGCAAGAAGACGACGCGCCCGCAGCTCACCCAGGCCGAGGTGGCAGCCAACGCCACCACCTACCAGCGCCAGGTGTGGAAGGTGCTGGACGAGCGCCGGACGGTGGTGGATCACAACAGCCGCTGGCTGGTGGCGCTGGGATCGGTGGGCCTGGTGCGCCTGGCGGGCCGCTACACCTTGGCGCGGATGATGGAGCGCGAGGACTTCCGCACCCGTTTCGAGCAGAACCGGCCGATCCATCTGCACGAGCTGCTCTACCCGCTGGCCCAGGGCTACGATTCGGTGGCGCTCGAGGCCGACGTCGAGCTGGGCGGCCACGACCAGATCTTCAACCTGCTGGTGGGCCGCGACCTGATGCGGGAGGAGGGCCTCGAGCCGCAGGTGGTGCTGACCGTGCCGCTGCTGGTGGGCACCGACGGCAGCGACAAGATGTCCAAGAGCCTCGGCAACGCCATCGCCGTCGAGGATCCGCCGCAGGAGATCTACGGCAAGGCGATGTCGATCCCGGATTCGCTGCTGTGGGACTGGTTCCTGCTGCTCACCGATCTTCCCGGCCCCGAGATCGATCGCCGGCGCGCGGCGGTCGCCGCCGGCGAGCTGCACCCCAAGGGCGTCAAGCAGGACCTGGCGCGGCTGCTGGTGGCCGCCTACCACGGCGAGGAGGCGGCCCGTCAGGCCGAAGCGGAGTTCGAGAAGGTCTTCTCCGCCGGCGGCCTGCCCGAGGATCTCCCCGAGCACCGCCTGGAGGGCGCGCGAACCCTGCTCAAGGCCCTCGCCGAGACCGGCCTGGCGGCCAGCAACGGCGAAGCGCGCCGTCTCGTCGAGCAGGGCGCGGTCACCGTCGATGGCGCCCGCGCTCCCGATCCCTTCCAGGAGCTGCCGCCGCGCTCCGAGCCCTACCTGTTCAAGGTCGGCAAGCGGCGCTTCGCCCGCGTCCACATCCGCTGAGCACGGTTCGGAGCGCCGCGAGGCGTCGCGCAGGGTCCGGGCCGCGACAACGCGGCGCCGACCTGCCATGATGAGAGTCGTGAGGGTCGTGCTGGCGTCTGAGGTTCACCGGCCGCGGCGGTGGCTCGCCGCGGCGGCTGCCCTCGCCGTTTTCACGGCGTTGGCGGCGCCGGCAGCACCCGCTGCTCCCGCCGCCCCCACCGCAGCACCGCGCTCCGCGCCACCGGTTGCCGCGCCGCCGGCGGCCGCGCCCGCGCCGGCAACCCCACAGTCGATCGTGGCGGTGCCGGCGCCGATCGTGACGCCGGCGCCACCTGGTGTGACCACCCCGGCCACCGCCAACTCTGCCGCTTCACCCGTCCATCCCCTGCGCGCCAGCGCTCCGGCATTCGGCGCCACGCTGGAGGTGGAGATTCGCGACCTGCCCCGCGAGGCGGCCGACGCCGCCATCCAGGCCGTCGCCACCGAGGTCGCGGAGGTCGAGCGCCTGACCGATCCCGGCCGCCTCGACGGCGAGCTGGCGGCGCTCAACGCCGCGGCCGGCAAGGGGCCGAGACCTGTCGATGCGCGCCTGTTCGCGGCACTCACCCGCGCGCTCAACTTCTGTTTCTGGTCGGACGGCAAGGAGGGGCCCCTGGGCCGCGATCTGAACCGTCTCTGGGGCCGCGGCGCCGCGGCGCCCCCGGCCGCGAAGCCGACCCCCGACCAGGTGAACGCCGCCGTCGCCGCCGCCGGCTGCAAGCGCCTGGTGCTCGACGGCCGCAAGCAGACCGTGACCCTGGCCGCCAGCAGCGCCCTCGACCTGGCGGACTTCCGCATCGGCATGGCGATCGATCGCGGCATCGAGGTGCTGCGCCAGCACGGCTCGGCCAACGCCCTGGTCCTGATCGGCGACGTCCGCCGCGGTATCGGCCCCGGCCGCGACGGGCGCGGCTGGTTGGTGGACCTACCTGCCATCAGCGGCCTGACGGGACCCCTCGGCCGCATCTTCCTCCGCGATCGCTCCCTGGCGATTGCCGGCCCGGAAGCCGCCGCGCCGCAGGAAGGCCGCCAGCCCCCCATCTACGTCAACCAGAGTACCGGCCTGCCCGCCGGCGAAGGCATCCTGGCCACTCTGGCCCTCACCGAGCTGGCCATCGACGCCCAGGCCCTGGCCGCCACCATGACCATCACGGGAGCCCAGGAGGGCGAGATGCTGACCGGCTCCGTCCGCCCCCGCCCCGCCATCCTCTGGCTGATGGGCAGCGGTACCGGCATCCCGGTGATGGTCCCCTACCGCTGGGACGAGGTGCCACGGAGATAGCGGCCGACCTCGAGCGCACGATTCAAGCCTTCATCGACGCTCATAATACCGCACCGCGACCCTTCACTTGGAGCAAGAGCGCTGACGAGATCCTCGCTAGCATCGAACATTTCGCCTATCGTACTCTCGACGTTCTCTCTCGTCAGACTTAATCCGCGAACCACTGAGGCAGAACACTCGGGCCGAGTTTAAGACGATATGGGGGCCTCTTGTAAGTGAGCTATGGCCACTCCCCCATTGGGAGCACGCACCCCGGCAGGACCTTGCAATGCGACGCCAACGACCATGCCTGTCTGATCCACAAGTGGACCTCCGCTCGCGCCCTCGCGAATATACGCGTCGGTGAGGATGTATGAAACGAGGCTCACAATCCTCGTCTGAGTTACCGTCGCAGGCTGGACTTGTAGCTGATCAGCCGGGGTTCTCCAGTTTGGGAACCCTGCCACGACCACCCGGTCACCCGTCTTAACCTCGCGCGTAGAGACCTGAAGCATAGCAGTATGCCTTACCGGTGCCTTCACAATTGCGAGGTCAAAGTGATCTAGCGCTTGCCAACTGTTCAGGCTGAAACGGCTGCTCGGAGGGGATGCTTTGATTATCTCCCACCTCACTGCCGGATCGGAATGATCAGTTTCAAATACGTGTGCAGCTGAAACGATTCCGTGTCCCTTCAGGCCAAAGGCTGTACCTTGTTTCACTTCGATGCCGTCACGATTGCGGCCTATAATAACCCACATCGCCTCGGCTAAAAATGAAGGTTGCAGTGCCGCTCGCCCACCGAGGAGGATGCCATTTCTCCTCGTTTGAGCAATTCTCTCTAGTTCAATTGCATATCTAAGATATAACCCGTCGCTTGCACCCCTGACCATGCTCAGGTAGTCCAATTTTCCCCTTAGATGATTTACCAATCGCGCTGAAGGGTCTCCAAATTTCTCCTTGAAGCGGGCCTCGGCGCTAGAGAGGCCATTGCGGCGGCAGTCATCGAGAATTGCGCGAATGTTGCGGACGTATCGGCGGCGAAGGTTGACCTTCTCGTTGACGACTAATCCTGTGACCATTTGCCGGCAGGTCTTAGCACTCAGCCGGGTCTTCGCTGGATTCGGCTTAAAGTCATGTTTATCAAGAGTAGCCTTGAGATCGCTTCCAAGTTCGACAATTGGTTGCGCTGAAGTTACGAGTTCAAGTGGGAACGCTGGGAGCCTTGTAGAAAAAGTGATGTCATCGGCGTAGCGCGTATATTTGCAACGATGACGGCGGGCCAGGCCAAGTAGATCGCGATCCAGACCCCGACAGACGAGGTTGGAAATAATGGGAGAGGTGGGGGCGCCCGGCGGCAATGTCTTCGCATGGCTGCATAGCTGTGCGAGCGCCGCTGAAACCTCGGGCGAGAATGAAAATGGTTGATGGCTGAAGACGCCTCGAATTCTTCCAAAGTGAATGCTAGGAAAGAAGTCGAGTAAATCAAGATTGAGAACAAAGGTCGCCCCCACATGCAGCGTGGCGTTTGTCACAACGCTTTTCTTGAGTGTAAACCCATGGGCAGGGCCTTTGGATTGAGCAAGGCTCGTCATGCGAGAGAGTATTTTGTGCTGGAAAATCGAGAGCTCGCGCGGCGGTGCCGCTGCATGAATCTGGCCGAGAGATAGGTGGGGAACTGAAAATGCAGCTCTTCCAGGCTCCACTCATGGGCCTGGTGAGCCATCACCAGCTCAACCATCTTCATCGTGGTGCCCAGCAGGCATTGGGATTTGCGGGAAGAGGTGGGCTGCAGCGCCCATGGCACGCGGCGGAGCAACCGCGCCAGGGTCGTCGCTGGAACCGCTCTCGGTTCGGAGGCCGAGCCTCTTGACAAGCTTTTCCGGACGCTTGGAGACGTAACTGCAAATCAACGCTCGAAGGGGCATTGGCCGCCTGCGAAGGGCATCGCCCGGCCGGTTCTCGACTCGACCCTCTCTTGCCCCTTCGGCGGTCGCCGATCGCCCCGGCTGCGCGGGCTGATGAGGCGAGAAATCATGGGGTTACAATCGACCAGCGAGGAAGAGAGGGAGAGAAATGGCGATCGGCAAACCCTTTTGCGTGGCTGGTTTCGATGGGCCGGCGGACGGCGGCGGTGGGCTGGCGGAAAACGGCGGTGCGAAGCCGCGAGCGGTCGGCGTGATGGCGCTCTCGCCCAGGGAGACGCTTGAGGACCTCGGCGAGCGGATCGCCGAGTTGGCGGCGCAGATCTCGGCCGCCACCTACGAGCTGCTGGTGATGCTGCGCGACTTCGACGAGCGCGGCGGGTGGAACTGCGGTTTCCGCTCCTGCGCACACTGGCTGGTGTGGCGCGTCGGGCTCGACCTGGGCGCGGCGCGCGAGAAGCTGCGGGTCGCCCGCGCGCTCGCCGCGCTGCCGGTGCTCGGCGAGTCCATGCGCCGTGGCGAGATCTCCTACTCCAAGGTTCGCGCCCTCACCCGCATCGCCACGCCGGCCACCGAGCAGGAACTGCTGAGATTCGCCCGAGCAGGCACCGCCGCCCAGGTCGAGAGGCTCGTGCGTGGCATGCGGGGCGCCGATCGCTTCTCGGAAAGCCACCTCGAGACGCGCCGTCAGGCCGCGCGGTACCTGCGCACCTACACCGACGAGGACGGCATGGTGGTGGTCTCGGCACGGCTCGTGCCCGAGGCCGGCGCGGCGCTGCTGCGCGCCCTTGATGCCGGCGCCGAGAAGCTCTATGCGCTTCGCGGCGAGCAGCCGACCAGTGGCACACCCGAGGCGCTGGAGGACGCCTCCGCCGAGCAACGCCGCGCCGATGCGATGGGTCTGGTGGCCGAGAGCGCCCTCGCGGCCGGCCTCGATCCCGGTAGCCGCGGCGACCGCTATCAGGTGGTGGTGCACGTGGATGCCGAGGCGCTGCCGGCCGACGGTGAAGGAGGCTCGTCATGGCTCGCGGACGGTTCCCACGTTTCCGCGGAAACGTGCCGGCGGCTGGCCTGTGACGCGGCGTTGGTGGTGATGCGGCACGCGGCCGATGGCCGAGTGCTCGACGTCGGCCGCCGGACGAGGGCCATCTCGCCCGGCCTGCGCCGGGCCCTCGAGCATCGCGACGGCGGCTGCCGCTTTCCGGGCTGCGGCGGGAGGCTCTGCGACGCCCATCATGTCGAGCACTGGGCCGACGGCGGCGACACCAGTTTCGCCAACACCTTGCTGCTGTGCCGGCGACACCATCGCGCCCTGCACGAGGGGGGATTTTCGGTGGAGCTGGAGCCGAACGGCGAAGCGCGCTTCTATCGGCCGGATGGGCGGCCGTTGCCGGCGGCGCCGGCGCTGCCAGCGGTCGCGGACGAGCCGATGATGGCGCTCGCCTCGCGACTCGCCAGCCGTGGCGTGGGCGTCGACGCCAGGGAGACGCTACCCAGCTGGGAGGGTGGGCCGATCGACTACGCCTGGGAGATCGATTGGCTCCTGCACCTGCGGCAGAGGTACTCCGAAGTCGAGCTTGCCGTCGAGCGGAGCTCCGGTACCGGTGGCTTGTGACCGGCAGCCAACGACCAGGCTGAGGCGGCGGGCCCCAGGCGGCCTTCCACACGCACTGAGCGCCGGGCTGAGTGGCAGCAGGGGGCGATCTGTCGCTTGGGAAAAGCGGTAGAGGCCCCGCGCCGAGACGCCGACTCGTTGTCGCGACCACGATGATCAACGCCAGCGGCATCTGCCGCAGCGTCGACCAAGGCCGACCTGGGTCAGCACCGGCCTGCAGCTCATCAGTCGACCCGCCTTCTTGGGCAGGCAGAGGGGCTCAGCAGCCGAGGCAGGTCTGCGGATTCGGGCAGCTGATGTAGTTGGTGTTCTCGCGCCAGGCGGCGCGCACCTTGTCGAGCGCGCCATCGGTCAGATGCTTCAGGGTCTCGCGCTGCAGGCGGATGGGCTTCACTGTCTTTATCATGGGCTGTTCCTTTCCGGCTTCGAGTAGCCTCCCCATCAAGTCGGGTGCCCACGCTTCCTGGATGCGAGACAAGAAGCGGCTCAACGCGGCGGACACCATGGTGCCGTTCGACCTCCTCGAGGAGCGCGTGGATGGCTGGATAAAGGCCCGGTCGCAGGCGACTGCCATGCGCTGCAGACCTCCGCGTCGTCCTCGCGCTCCCCTGCCGACTCCAAGCTGTGCTAGCCGGCTACTGCCGAGGGCACGCGCCATTGGATCATGGCAACCTTGATGGAGTCGTTCACGACCAGGCACGAGACCATCGCATAACCGAAAATCGTGAGCGTCTGCCACCAGGGAATTGGCTTGAGCCCCGGGAGTCCCAGGAGCGTGAGGAGGGTGCCGACGAGCGCCTCCACCGTGAGGGCCGCCACCAGCATCTTGCTGGGCGCCGTGGTCCAGAACCAGCGGCGCTCTCGCGCCGAAACGATCGAGAACACGGCAAAATAGAGCAGCGTCAAGAAACTGAAGGTGTAGAGGGCGTCGTCGTGGGTTGCCAGGTCGAACCGCGACCAGCAGAGCCACAACAGCAACAGCGCCTCCGCGATCATCGCGACGCCAAGCGCCACGGACACGGTGATGAAGCCGCCGATGTTCCATGTCTCCGGCTGCTTGGACGGCCGGACTTGGTCGGTGGCAAGGGAGATCTTCGCGAAGTCCGTCATGAAGACCAGCAGCAGCATCGCAAAAGCGGAGACCACGAACTTGCCGGTCACCACGAAAGCGATGGCCACGAACGCGGCCTTCAAGAGGGTCCGGCTGACCTTGTTGATGATCCAGGTGAGGATGCGCTGGTAGATCGTCCGGCCCTGGTCGACCAAGGCCACGATGTTCGCGAGCCCTGGTTCGGTCAGCACGACACTCGCGGCGCCCTTGGCGACATCGGTCGCGTTGCTGACGGCGATGCCCACCTCGGCCTGGCGTAGCGCGGGCGCATCGTTGATACCGTCGCCGGTCATTCCGGTCACATGCCCCGCGGCCTGCAGCTGCTGCACCACGATGTATTTGTCTTCCGGATACACTTCGGCGAAGCCATCGGCGCCAGCCAGCAAGTGGATCGCCTCTTTGCCGGTCTGCGCGCCGGCAGCATCGAGGTCTGCCATGCGGCGGATGGCCGGCAACCCGACCTCGTGCGCGATCTCACTCGCGACCGCCAGCGCGTCGCCGGTGAGCATCTTCACCTGCACACCGCGGTCGTGGAGCGCGGCGATGAGCCGCTTGGCGTCTGGCCGAGGCGGATCATTCAAAGTCACCAACCCGAGCAAGGCGAGGGTGCCGGTCTCGGGGCCGCGCGCCACCGCCAGGGTCCGATCTCCCTTCAGTGCCGAGGCGCTGACCTGCACCTCCAACTGATCGATCGCCGCGGGCGCGAGCCCACACGCTTGGGCGACCGTGCGCATGGCGCCCTTCATCACGCGCAGCCGTTGTCCGTTCCGTTCGACCACAGCTTCGGTCCGCCGGTTCTGCGCATCGAACGGGGCAAACGAAACCGGCGTCACGGCAGGTGCGCCGTCGAAAAGATGCCGCTCCTTCGCCGCGGCCAGGAACGCCAGGTCCAGCGGGTCCTGGTCGGCTTCTCGAGACGCCAGTGCGCCGGCGACCAGCACCTCGGATGCCGTCGCGTGCCCCTGCTGGAACACGCCGGTGACGGCCAGCTGGTTCAGTGTGATCGTGCCCGTCTTGTCCACGCAGAGCACGTCCATCGTCGCGGCATCCTCCGCGGCGCTGAGGCGTGTGACCAGCACGCCGCGCCGCGCCAGCTCCTTCGACCCGACCGCCATCGTGACCGTGAACATCACCGGCAGGGCGACCGGCACCGCGCTCATCAACAGCACGAGGACGAGCGCAACCATCTCGACGAGCGGCGTGCGGCGGATCAGCGACAGAATCATCACCACGCCCAGCAGCGCGCCGACGATGACGAAGAGCGAGCGGACCACCTTGCCCACCACCGCTTCGATGTGCAGCTTCGGGCGGGCCTCCGCGACGAGCTCCGTGGTGCGGCCAAAGTAGGTTGCCGCTCCGGTCAGCATCACCACGGCGTTGCCTTCCCCCCGGCGAACTACCGATCCCGACGAAAGCACCTCGCCGGCGGCCTTGGCGGCGTCCCTGGACTCGCCGGTGAGAGCCGACTGGTCAATGCTCAACGTTCCAGCGAGGAGCTTCAGGTCCGCCGGGATGATGTCGCCGGGGCGCACGGCCACGATGTCGCCCGGGACCAGCTCGCGGGCGCCAATGACCTGCCAGCTCGCCTCGCGCCGGACGCGCGCGCTGACCTGCAACCTGCGCCGCAGGGCCTCGACGACGCCGGCCGCCCGGCGCTCCTGCAGATAGCTCAACACGGCGTTGACGACCAGCAGAGCGCTCACCACCACGAGGTCCGAGTATTTCCCCAGGACGGCGGATAGAACCATGATCAGCTCGAGCATCCACGCCGACACGCCCCAGAACTTGCCGAGGAACTTGCGAACCGGGTGTCCCTTCTGAGCGGTCACCTCGTTGTAGCCATGTGCCTGCCGAGAGGCTTCCACTGCCATTCGCGTGAGCCCCGTCTCGGGGTTCACCTGGAGCGCCGCGAGGGTGGCGGGAATCGACGCGGAGACGATTTCGGGTGCCTTCGCAGCCAACGGCAGCGACCGCGGGGACCCGGTTCCGCTTTGCTTTCTGGACATTTGCATCGAGGCGCTCTGGCGCGACGCGATTCCAGGCGACCCCCTCTCGTCCAAGCGTATCGCATGGGAGCAACCGTGGCCCGCCCCGAGAGTGCGACCGCCGCTCTGGCCGCTTTGGACCGCCCGTTGACACGCCTCTGCGAATCTCCTACAATGATAGATTGATCCAGGCAGGCAGTCTCAGACAGTCCGATGCTCGTCCGTGGCCCGCGCGCGCGGCCGCGGAGCGGACCAGGGTTCCGCGGCGCGGCTCTCGGCGGTTGGCGCGCCGTATCTCGTGGAGGATGGGTGATGCCATTCGAGTACTCGATTCATCCCGCCATCGGTGTCGCTCGGGCGGGCAACAGCTCGACCGATTTCTACCTCGAGCCGGTCGCCATCGGCGGCCTGCCGCTGACCTGTGACCAGGAGGGCAATGCGATCCTCGATCCCGTCAACGGCCAACCCATGCCGGTGAGCCGGTTCAAGGATGCGGCCGGCATGATCAAGCGCCAGGCTGCCCGCTTCGCGGTTTATCGCCGCGACACGGAGCAGCCCGGATCCACCTGGCAAGAGGTAACCGTCAAGGTTGCCGGCGTCCAGCGCCTCGAATGGAGCGCCCATCTCGCCAACAAGAAGGCCACCTGGTATTCCTTCAGCGAGCTCGAAGGCGACTTGATGTACGGCCCCGAGAACAGCTATCAGGCCCGCGGCGTGCCGTTGACCAACCCGACCGTGACCGGCCGCGCCGACCGCCAGAAACTGATCATCGATCCCGGCCCTCGTCACCTCGATCAACCCGGCGGCAGGCAACAGTTCTCTCGCGCCACCATTCCGCCCGACTACCCCTTCGGCTCTTTTCCGGACCCGCAGGAAGTGACCCAGGGCAACGTCATCGATACGCTGGGCGAGATCTTGATGGACCGCGACGGCCGCCTAGTGGTCCTCGGCGGCTTCGGGCTCGCCGGCGGCGCGCAGCCCATCGACTCCTTCGGAGGCGCGGACACCTGGCACGACGACCTCTCGGACGGTCCCGTGAGCTGCACCGTGTTGATCGAAGGGCAGGAACCGATCGAGCTCGCCGCCTGGGTGATCGTCGCCTCGCCGAAGTTCGCGCCCGAACTGGTGAACATGGTGACTCTCGACGATATCGCCTACGACGTCGGGGTCCGGTATCTCGATCTGCTGCCCGCCCTCTATCACGACAACGCTTTCGACCCCGGTTACGTCGCCAGCTTCGAGCGCGACATCGAACCGATCCTGAGCCGCCCGGCCGACAACATCTGGGTTGCCAACGTGCCTTCGATGGCTGCCTTCTCCTTCCCCCAGTTCGACACCCGCGACAGCTCCGCGGCCAATCAGCCGAACCGCAAGGCCTACTTCGGCTTCTTCCGGCTCGATACCAAGCACGAAGAGCTGTCGGGCGACCCGGCAGGCACCGGCCTGCCGCTCATGCCGTTGAACTCCGGCAGCAACTCGGTGAGCAACGTCCTGAGCGAAAAGTTCCTCACCCTGACGCCGACGCAGTACTTCCTGTTGGGCCAGTGGGCGGACGGGAAATTCACCAGCGGCGGCGCGAAGCCGGTGCAGGGCGGCGGTCTCGCGGCCCTCCATCCGCTCGATCGGGCGAGTCTCGGCAACTGTGTCGGCGGGCCGATGTGCCCAGGCATCGAAGTGACCTGGAGCGCCCGCAACCCGAAGATCTATGAACGCCCTTACGTGATCCTCCCGCGGCACGACGAGGAGCACTACCGGCAATTCGGCCTCGACCCCAGCGAAGACGAGTGCGCAGGGGGAGGCTGTGAGCCGGGCGACCTCACCAAGCGCATGGCGGTACCATGGCAGGCCGATTTCTTCCAGTGCACGGTCCAGTTCATCAACTACACGGACCCCGGCGAGAACCAAAACAGCGGCGACATCCCGATCCCGCCGACGTACTATGCCTATTGGTGGCCGCCACAGAGCCCGATGTACGTCTTGAGCGGCGTGACGACGGTGGCGGAGCAAGCGGCCGCCGGCGTCCCCGCCGGTTTCCAGGTCTACTATCCACGCGGCATCAACAGCTTCGCGCAGATGATCACCGCCTGGTCCTACCTCGGCTTCGTGGTCAACGAGACGGTCGGCCCGGACCGCCGGCGCTATCCGTACTTCGTCGAGAAGGAGCGCAATCACGAACAGTTCCAGGTGGCCAGCGTCGCGGTGGGCGACATCGGGAATTTCGACAACCCGACGGACACCACGTTCTTCCCGATCTGGTTCCTCAAGCCCGAGCCGGCCGCGCCGCCGCCGGCGGCCCTGGCGCTGGCGCGGGCGCTTCCCGGAGTGCCGTCCACGGTGCAGCGGCCGGTGCGCGGCCCGGCGCGCGGCAACCGGCACCATGGCAGGCATTGACTGCGACGTCGCCGTTGCCGGCGGGGGACCGGCCGGCCTCGCCGCGGCGCTGACCCTGCTGCGCTACACGCGGCGGCGGGTGGTGGTGGTCGAGAGTAGCGAGTACGATGAGCTCCGGATCGGCGAGACCGCGTCGCCCGGTCTGCAACCGCTGCTGGTCTATCTCGGAGCCTGGGAGCTCTTTCTTGCCGACCGCCATCGTCCGGCCCTGGGCACCAGCGCCGCGTGGGGCAGGCCGGCGGTTTCCTCGCGTGATTTCCTGTTCACCGGCCGCGGCACCGGCTGGCACCTCGACCGCCGCCGCTTCGACGCCACCCTGGCGCGGCAGGTTCGCGCGGCCGGCGGTACGCTGCTGACCGGGTCCCGCCTCGCGAACTGTGTCCGTGGACGCGACGGACGCTGGCGGCTCACCCTGGTCGATCGGGCCGGCGGGCGGACCGGCGGCAGCGCGCGCTTCCTGATCGACGCCGGCGGGAGGGCGAGCCGGCTGGCCCGCCGTCTGGGCGCACGCCGGCGCGGCTTCGACCTGCTCGTCGGAGTGGCTGCCTTCGTCGAGTTGCCGGGCGGCGCCGAGGACTGGCACCACACCTTGATCGAGTCGTGCGCCGCGGGTTGGTGGTATTCGGCGCCGCTGCCCTCCGGCCGGGCGGTCGCGGTGCTGATGACCGACTCCGACCTCGTCCGGGCGCTGCGCGCGGGCCGCGCCGGGGAGTGGCGGCGCCTGCTGGCCGCGACCGGGGCGACCCGGGAGAGGCTCGCCGGCGGCCGGCCAGTCTCAGCGCCGCGCATCCTTGCCGCCGCCTCGCAGTGCCTCGAGCCGGCCGCCGGCCCCGGCTGGATCGCCGCCGGCGACGCCGCCGTGTCCTTCGATCCCCTGGCTTCGGCCGGCGTGGGCCACGCGCTGGCCTCCGGCATCCATGCCGCGCGCGCTGCCCACCAGGCCCTCGCGGCGGCACCGGAGAATGCGATGGCGGCCCCTGAGAGCGCCGGCGGGGCTGACGCCGGAACTCCGCTGCTCGCCGGCTATGGCGCTCAGGTGGCGAGCAACATGAGCCAGTACCTGCGGCTACGCCACCACTTCTATGCCGTCGAGCAGCGCTGGGCGGATCAGCCGTTCTGGCGCCGGCGGCACCTGCCGCCGCCGGCGGCCGCTCCCGACGCCGGCGGGGACGCAGCAACAAAATCCGCCGCCGGGCTCGACGAGGCATTGGTTTGGAGCTAGTGGCAGTAGCTCGATCCGCATGACCTGGCGGCGGGCTCTCTGCTAGGCTGGGGCGCATGCGAAATCTAGCTTGCCTCCTGCTGGCGTTTGGTGTCGGTTCGTCGGTCCCCGGTCCGGATGCCTCCGCGCCAGATCGAGTGGCAAAACAGAACGCGTTGTTCGAGGAGTACTACCAGGCCGTCCTGAAGAACGCACCGGTCCAGGCCACCGCCATCGGCGACTATCGCTACAACGCGCAGCTGGGCGATGAGTCGCTGGCCGGGATCGCTCGCCAGCACGCGGAAAACGACGCCTTCCTGGCGCGACTCCGCGCCATCCCGACCGCTGGTATGGCGGAAAGCGACCAGCTGTCGCACGAGCTGCTGGAGCGCCAGCTCACCCGCGCCGACGTCAACTACGAGCTCAAGAACTACGAGATGCCGATCAACCAGCAGAGCGGCATCCAAACCGCCCTGGCCGACCTGCCGCTGAGCGTGCCGCTGGATTCGGTACGGCACTACGAGGACTACATCGAGCGCCTGCATCAGATCCCGCGGGCCTTGCAGCAGACCACCGAGGTGCTGCGAGCCGGCGAGAGCGACGGCCTGATGCCGCCCAAGCTCGTCGTCGACCAGTTGCCGGGGCAGTGCGAGGGGATCATCTCCTCGGATCCCTTCCTGCTGCCGCTCAAGAAGCTCCCGGCGAGCTTTGCGGAGGCGGACAAGCAGCGGCTCAGCGCGGCGGTCACCAGGGCGGCCACGGAGGAGGTTCTCCCCGCCTACAAAGCGTTCGCGGCGTTCCTGCGCGACGAGTACGCGCCGAAAGGCCGGGCCGCGATCTCGGTCGAGAGCCTGCCCGACGGTAAGCGGCGCTACCGCGAGGCGGTGAAAACGATGACCACGGTGGACATCACGCCGGAAGCCGTCCATGAGCTGGGCCTGAAAGAGGTGGCGCGGATCACGGCCGAGATGACCAGGCTGGCGCAAGCGCAGGGCTACAAGGACCTGGCCGCCTTCCGTGCCGCCGTCAAGGGCGATCCCAAGTGGACGCCGCAGAGCGAAGACCAGATCGTTGCCGACTTCAAAAAATATATCGACCAGATGCAGCCAAGGCTGCCGGAGCTCTTCGGGCAGCTACCGAAAGCACCGGTGACCGTCGAGGCCATACCCGATTTCGACAAGGCCGCATCGACGCACTATGTCCGCGGCACTCCGGACGGCAAGCGGGCTGGACGCGTGGTGGTCGCCGTCGCCGATCCGACCCACCGCACGCTGGTGAACGACGAGGCGGTCGCCTATCACGAAGGCGTGCCCGGGCACCATCTGCAGATCAGCTTGGCGCAGCAGCTGCGGAGCATCCCCAAGTTCCGCGTGCTGAGTCGCGGCCTGTCCGCTTACACCGAGGGTTGGGCGCTGTATGCGGAAGAGCTGGGCAAGGAGATCGGCCTCTACCGGGACCCGGTGTCCGACTACGGCCGGCTCAACTCGGAGCTGTTCCGCGCGGTGCGGCTGGTGGTCGACACCGGCATTCACGACCAGGGTTGGACACGTGACCAGGTCATCGCCTACATGCGGGAGAACGACGTCAACGACGTCCTCGCCCAGACGGAAACCGACCGCTATATCGCGTGGCCGGGGCAGGCCCTGGCCTACAAGATGGGGCAACTGAAGATCCGCGAGCTGCGTGAACGGGCGAAGGCACGGCTCGGGGCGCGTTTCGACCTCAAGGCGTTCCACGACGAGATCCTGGACGGCGGAGCGCTGCCGCTCGACCTCCTCGACGAGCGCGTGGATGGCTGGATAAAGGCCCGGTCGCAGTCGACCGCCACGCGCTGAAGACCTCCGCCTCGTCGCGCGCTCGCGGGAGCGGACCCCGTCCCTTTCGTAGCCACGTTCCGTCCATTTTGGCTATAATGGACGGCTATGGCTAAATTGATGAGCCGCAACCGCCGGGGCGAGCGGGTCGCGATGCCGACCTTCACGGCGACGGACGCCAAGAACGAGTTCGGCCGCGTCCTCGATACCGCCGTCGAGCAGGGCGCCGTTGCGATCACTCGGCACAACGCTCCGAAGGCGGTGCTACTCGCTATCGACGAGTACGACGCCCTGGTGGCTGCCAGCGAGCGGACGCTCGACACGCTGACCTCCGAGTTCGACGAGCTCCTAGCCCGCATGCAGACCCCGCGGGCGCGCCAGGGAATGGCCGACGCTTTCAACGCAACGCCCAACCGGCTCGGCAAGGCCGCGGTCACGGCGGCGAAGCGGCGTGGCTAAGCGGGTCGCCCGAATCTACGTCTTGGCCGGAACCAACGGCGCCGGGAAGAGCAGCGTCGCCGGCGCCATGCTCCGCGAAGCCGGCGCGGACTACTTCAACCCGGACGAGGCCGCGCACCGGATCCGTTCCGCCACTCCCGGCCTGACCCAGGCTGGCGCGAACAGCGCCGCGTGGCACCAGGGGAAGCGGCTCCTTGAGCGAGCGATCGCAGACCGGCTCGACTTCGCCTTCGAGTCGACACTCGGAGCAACCACGATTCCGGCTCTCCTCGCCGGCGCCGCTGCGCTCGGCATCGAGGTTCGTGTCTGGTATGTCGGCTTGAGCAGCCCGGAGTTGCACATCGCGCGAGTTCGAGCGCGGGTCGCCCGGGGAGGACACGACATCTCCGAAGACGACATCCGCCGGCGATGGAATTCGAGCCGGCTGAACGTGATCCGTCTTCTTCCTGTGCTGACGGAGTTGCGCGTCTACGACAACAGCGGCAACGCCGATCCCCAGGCCGGCGCCGCTCCGGTGCCGGTGCTCCTCCTCCACGTCAGGCGGGGGGAAATCGCGGCTCGGCGCGATCTGAGCACCACCCCCCCCTGGGCGAAGCCGCTCGTCGCCGCAGCGATGCGGCTCGATGCTGGAACGCGCCGGCGGCCCGCGTAGTCCCCCCGGCTTGGACCGGCTGTCATCCAAACTCCCCGGGAGCACGTAGGCACGACAGGAGCGCATCCCGCACCAAAGCCTCTGCCACGTCCACTTCCACCCCTATCGCATGGAACCACTTGCCGCCAGCGCCCTGGAATGCCGGCCCCTGCCGCTCGCCCGGCAGCCCTTGGCTCCGCGACATGGGTCTGCGGCAGAGACGGGGCAAACGGGCGCGCCGGGGTGGGGCGGGGCTTCAACACGGCCCGGACCTGTCGTAGATTACCCTCCTCGGAGGAATCTGCTCTTGCTCTCGGGTACGGTGACCGAACCCAGCGCCGCGGACTGGCTGGCGGAGATCGCACGCGGGGATACCGTTGCCTTTCAGCGGCTCTACCAGTGCTTCGCCCCTAGCTTGCTGGGCTACATGCGCCAGCTGTGCCGCGACGTGTCGCTGGCGGAGGACCTGCTGCAAGAGGTGTTCGTCACCGTCTGGCAAAAGGCGGCGAGCTACCGCCCGGACCGCGGCGACGCCTCGGGCTGGCTCTACACCATCGCGCGCAACAAGGTGATCGACCACTGGCGCAAGGCCGGCGCCCCCAACGACGCAGGCGCCATCGACCTCGAACAGCTGCCGGCGCGCACCGAACGGGGGAGCGACCTGCTGCTCACCCTGCGTCAGGCGCTGGCGCAGGTCTCGCCCGACCAGCGGCAGGCCATCGAGCTCGCCTACTTCGGCGGCTTCACCTACGAGGAGACCGCCGAGCGGCTGCGCCTGCCGGTGGGCACTCTGAAATCGCGCATCCGCTTCGGGCTGCGGACCATGCGCACCCTGCTGGAGAGCGGCTAGTGCATCCAACCGAGGAGATCCTGCTCGGCGTCGCCAGCGGCGAGTCCGACCTGCCGCGGCGAGTGCTGGTGGAAGGTCATCTGGACGGGTGTGCGAGCTGCCGTGCCGCGATGGCGGAGCTGACGCTCCCGGGCGGTGCCCTGCTGCGCGGCATCGACGCCGAGGCGCCGCCCCCCGGAGTCTGGGAAGGACTGCTCGGGCGCATCGCGCGGCTGCCCCAGCCGGCGGCCGAGCAGGCGGCAGCCCCCGAGGTCGCGGCGATGCCGCTGCCCCTGAGCGTGCGCCGCGAGCTGCCGGCGCTGGCGAACCTGCGGCGCTTTCCCTGGCGCTGGGCGCTCGCCCCGGGCGCCTGGTACGCGGAGCTGGCGCGCGACCCGTGGAACCGCAGCGTCCTGCTGCTGGGCTATCTCGCGCCGCGGCGCTTCCTGCCCGCGCACCGGCACCTGGCACAGGAGGACGTGCTGGTCCTGGCCGGCGGTTTCGAGGACCGCCAGGGACGTCACGAGGCCGGGGAGTACGCCATCTACGATGCCGGCAGCGAGCACCGGCCGCTCACCGAGCCCGACGAGGAGTGCTGGTGCCTGGCCCGCCTGGAGCGGCCCAACCTCCTGCTGGGATGGCGCGGTTGGCTGCAGCGCGTTGCGCCCTGAGCCCTCCAGGCATCGCCGGCGACCGCTCCGCCTACAGCTGGCCACGGAGGTGTAGCCAACCGAGCGCCGGCTCCGAGTCCAGCCCGAAGACTCGCATACCGCCTCTCTGCCGGAGCCGTTGACATGCCGAGCTAAGATAGTCACAATTCTAGTCATCATGGCGAAGATGCAACCCTTCGCCTTGGTCTATGCGCCGGAAGTCAAGCATCACCTCCTGGCCATCGACAGGCAGCATCACTCGTCAATTCGCGAGACCCTCCAGGACCAGTTGCTGTATGAGCCAGACACCGAGACCAGGAACCGCAAGCCGCTGCAACATCCTGCCGTCTTCGAGGCGCAGTGGGAACTGCGCTTCGGCCACGAGAATCGGATCAGGGTCTTCTACGAGGTCGATCGGAAGAACCGCGAGGTGCACATCCTGGCAATCGGCGTCAAGCAGCGGGAGCGCTTGCTCATCGGCGGAGAGGAGGTAGAGCTTTGAAGATCGCGTCAGTCGCAGAGGTAAAGGCGCAGTTCAGCGCCTATCTGAAAGAGAGTGAACACGGGGCGGTGATCGTCACCCGTAACGGCAGGCCGGTCGCCGCCTTGCTGGCCGTACGGGACGACGAGGAGCTCGAACGCTTGGTCCTCGCTCACTCACCTCGATTCCGGACTATCTTGGAAACGGCGCGCCAGCAGATCCGGGAAGGCGCGGGTATCGGCCACGAAGACTTCTGGCGTGACATGGGCGAAGAGAAGGCGGGGAAGCGGCGAGGCAAGGGGCAGACAAAGACGTCCTGAGGGACGCACACTCAGCAGGAACCTGCGCCGGAGCGAGGCGGGCGCGGAGGCCCGAGGCCAGCGGCCTCGTCAGTGACGAAGGGTGGCACGCGGAGACCCGGTCCTGCGGCCTCCGCGGCCGGCGGTCACTTGCAGGTGGGATAGCCGATGTGCGTGTAGCAGGACTTGCAGATCGACGGGATCTGGCAGGTCGCGCTCTGCACACCAATGGCCTGCCGCAGCTCCTGGCTCGTGTAGTCGAGCGCGCACAGCGTCTCACGATGCAGCGTCATCCTCTTTTTCACCGGCTCTCCTTTCGAGAAGGGCGCCGCCGTGCCGCGGGCGATCACGATGCTCGCCCCTCCGCGGCCGACCAGGCACCCACGATATACAGTGCCTGCGAAGTCGTCGAAAGCGCCGGCCCGCTCGGCCTCCGAGCGGCTTCAGCCGCAGGTGGCTGCAACAATGGCGCAGGACGTGCACGCCTTTTTCGGCATGACCACCGCCACGCTGCTCTCCTGGCTGGTTTCCGGCGCCCTCGCCACCGGCGCCGCCGCTCTGCTGTTGCTGCTGCTCGCGGCCGTGGCGTCGCTCGTGCTCTTCGTGCTGCTGGTCATGGGCACGATGGCGGCCTACGTGACGCTGATCGTCGTGGTGGTCGTGGCGATCGCCAACGACGCCTCCCGGCGACCGCCTGCCGCTCCCGCCGCACCATCCTAGGAAAGCATCACGGCGCCTGCAGGTCGCGATCCGCCGCTCCGGCGGGCGGCGGACAGCAACCATCGCCCGCGGGCGAGATCGGCCGGCCGTGCGGGCAGAGCGCCGGATGACCCAGGAAGGCGCAGACCTGGTCCTCGATGCCGGCGGCGACCGGCGCGGCGCGACCGCACTGGCTTGGCACGGCACCCGGGGCAAGGGTCTTGGCCAGCAACGCTTCGGCAAGGCGGACGCGCCGTACGGCGGCGGCGGCCTGGGCGCGGCCGCGCTCGGTGAAGGCGATGCGGCCCTCGGCGAAGGCCAGGAGACCCTGGGACAGGAGGTCGGCGATGCCGCGGCCGGTGACCGGGACGGGGCGCCCCTCCTCCTCGAGGGCGCGCCAGAGCTCGACCAGGACGGCCTGCAACTCAGCGCTGCCGGGATCCTCGAGCTGGGCGAGGCGGCCGTGTTCGAGGCGGATCTCGCGGCCGGCGCGGGCGGCGATGGTGGGGTCGTGGGTCACCAGCACCAGCGTATGACCTCGGCGGTTGAGGTCGGCGAGGAGGGTCATCACCACCGCCTCGTTGACGGCGTCGAGGTTGCCGGTCGGCTCGTCGGCGAGGATCAGGGGCGGCTGGTTGATCAGCGCCCGGGCAATGCAGACGCGCTGCTGCTCGCCGCCGGAGAGCTGGCTCGGCAGGTGATCGAGGCGCTCGCCGAGGCCCACCTGGCGCAGAGCCTCCTCGGCCTCGCCGCGATCGGTGGTGCTGTGGAGGTACTGCGCCAGCATGACGTTCTCGAAGGCGTTGAGGTAGGGAATGAGATGGAACTGCTGGAACACCAGCCCGACCGTCTGCTGGCGGTAATGTGCCAGCTCGCGATTGCCCAGGCCCGCCAGGTCCAGGCCGCCGACCCGCACCCTGCCTGCCGACGGCCGGTCGAGGCCGGCGAGGAGGTTGAGCAGGGTGGTCTTGCCCGAGCCCGAGGGGCCGGTGACCGCCACCCACTCGCCCGCGGCGATGCCGAGCGACAGGTCGTCGAGCGCCCGCAACGACCCGAAGCGGCGGCTCAGGCTCTCGATCTCGACCAGCGGCACCGCGCTCTTCATCACTCGCCCCGCAGCACGACGGCCGCATCCAGGCGCGAGATCCGCCGCAGCGCCACCGCCAGCGAGGCGCCCACCACCAGCGCCGCCACCACCGCCGCGCCGGCCATCCCGCTCCAGGTCAGCGCCGGTCCACCGGCGCCTCCCAGCAGGTGCCGCTCGAGGCCTGCGGCGGCGGCCTCGCCCAACAGCTCGCCAGCCAGGGCCGCGATCAGCGCCGCGGCAAGCAGCTCGGCGGCGAGCATGGCCCCGACCCGGCGGCCGGAATAGCCCAGCGCCAGCATCAAGCCGACCTCCACCCGCCGCTCCCCCACCAGCGCCGCGGTGGCGGCGCCGACCGCCAGCAACGCCAGCAGGAACGAAACCCCGCTGACCGCCACCAGCACCAGCGTCAGCCGATGCATCAGCCGGGCGTCGGAGGCGCTGGTCTTGAGCAACGGCGTCGCTTCCACTCCTTCCACCCGTTCCTCGATCGCCTTCGCCACGGCCGGCAGCCGTGCCGGCTCGGCCCGCACCTCGAGGCGCTGCGCCGCGCCCTCGCCGGCACCGCCAGCCCTCCCCGCGCCGGCGGGCTCGCCGCCGGCCCATGCGCCCGCCGAGCCGCTCGCCAGGGCGCTCACCGCCAGCACTCCCGGAATGGCCCGGACCCGCGCCAGGGCGCCGGCGGGGATGGTGTCCGGTCCCCCGACCTGCGGGCGCACCACCAGGTTGGGGCCGAAAGCCGCGAGGCCGGCGCCCAGGCGCTCCTCGACCCGCGCCGAGAAGCCGGCGAGCGTCGCCACCGTCGCCGCCGCCACCATCACCGCCGCCAGGATCAGCGCCAGCTGGCGCGGGCGTCGGCGCAGGCTGGCCAGCACCAGGCGCCCGATCACGCCGCGGCTCGCTTGAGCAGCGCCGCCGGGTAGCGGCCGAGCGCCCGCGACACCGGCGCCGCGCTGGCGAGCGCCGCGACCAGCAAGCCGAGCAGGACCGCGAAGGGCAGCAGCACCGGCTTCCACGGCACCTGCACCCCCAGCGCGCCGGCGCCCAGCAGCCGGCCGGCGACCAGGCCGAGGCTGCCGCCGAGCAGGCCGCCGGCGCCGCCGAGCAGCGCCGCCTCGAGCAGGAAAAACAGCACCACCCGCCGCCGCGCCGCGCCGATGGCCACCATCAACCCGGCCTCGAGCCGCCGCTCGAGCACGGTGGCGGTCATCGCCGCGGTGACGCCGACGGCGGCGCCGACCAGCGCCACGGCCGCCAGCGCCAGCAGCACGCCGCGCAGCTTGCCGAGCACGTCGGCGGTGGCGGCGGTGACGCCATGGACCACCCGCGCCTCCGCCTCCGGCAGCGCCTGGCGCAGCTGGAAGGCGACCGAGGACGGGTAGGCGGTGCAGTACCAGGTCTCGTACTCCTTCGCCGTCATGCGGCGCGGATCGCGCCGATTGCCCCTCTCGGGGTTGGTCTGGGCATAGATCTCGGCGCGAAGGAACCGCCCCGGCTGACCCGCCAATCCCGCGACCACCGGCAGGGGCACGAACGCCTGGTCGTCCTCCTCGCCACCGCTGGTCACGACGCCCACCACCGCCAGCTCGGCCTCCCGGCTCCCGAGCCTTGCCCGCAGGCGGCCGCCGATTCCCAGCCCGAGCCGCGCCGCCAGGCGCCGGCCGAGCGCCGCCTCGGAGCCGCCTCGGTCGCCGTCGCCGCCCCCCGCCGCCGGCGGCGCGGCGCCGCCGGCCGGACGCAGCGTCTCGTCGCGTGGCCAGCGGCCGGCCAGCCGCAGCGTCGGCCTGGTGGCCGGCAGCCCCGTCCGCCAGCCCGGTTCCAGCGCCTGGTTGAACCAGGTGCCCACCACCTCCGCCACCACCTCGGGCGCCACGGCCGCCGTCGCCGGCGCCGGCGACGGCGAGAGCTCCGCCGCCAGCCGCAGGCGCAGGGGGTAGAGCGGCGCCAGGGCGACGATGTTGTTGCGCCAGAAGATCCGACGCACCAGCGGCAGGCGGGCGACGGCGAGCGTCTGGCGCCCCGGTCCGGGCACCAGCTCGAGGTTGGCGCCATAGGAGGCGAGATCGGCCGCCAAGCGGTCTCCGGAGGCCAGCATCACCTCGATCAGCGCGGTCGCGCCGAGCGTCCCCAGCGCCACCGCGGTCACCGCCAGCAGCTTGCGCCGGGTGCCGTGGCGGAGCGATTCGAGCAGCAGGCGGGCGAACATGGGAAATTGCTGGCCGCGGTGGGCGGCGCTCACATCGCGTGGTGCGGCGCCGCCGCGCCGCCGAACAGCGGCACGCCCGCCGCCAGGTCGGACGCCCGCAGCACCAGCTCGCCGCCCTCGCGGCGCGAGGGCAGCGGGATCGGGTTGCAACCGCCGCGCTGGCCGATGCTGGGCGGATAGATCGTCGAGCCGCAGTGCAGGCAGGCGATGTTGCTCCCTTCCTGGTAATACCCCTTGGCGCCGCAGATCTCGCAGGCGTCGAAGGCGGTGGCGATCACCGCGCCGGGCCGGCGCGGATCGTCGAGCGGCACGGCGATGAAGCGCACCACCGGTGCGGCGGCGGCGGCTCCCCGGCCGCTCGCGGCGCCGCCGGGGAGCGTTACCGCGAAACGCCGCAGCGCCGTCCCCTGAAAGTCCCCGACCCGCACCCGCACCGCACCGTCGGCGCCCACCGCCAGCGCCGTCGCCGGCGACAGGGCTGCCGGCGGCCGCGAGTAGACGAACCCGAGCCCGAGCGCCGCCAGCATGGCGACACCCAGCCCACCTCCCCAGATGCGCGCCCTGGCCTGCCGCTGCGCGGCGGCACGCTCCAGGCGCGCCGCCGCGCCGGCGCCGGCCGAAGCGGCGGCACCGGCGGCGGACGGGGCGAGCGAAGCGGCGAACGGCGGCGGCGGCCCCGCCGAGACGCCGCCAGGCGCCGCGGGACCACTGTCCCGCCCGGGCACCAGCAGCATCAGCAGCGGCAGCGCCAGCACCGCCACGATGAAGAAGAACTCGTTCTTGACCAGCGGCCCGATGGTGGCCATGGAGGCCTGGTTGGCGGGCAACCAGCCCGCCTCGGCGAGCTCGTGATAGCCGTTGACCAGCAGCTGCGCCACGAAGATCAGCAAGGCGATGCCGGTGATCTTGAAGAAGCGGGCGAGGTCGACGCGCAGGCTGCCGCGCACGAAGAGCACGCCGAAGGCGAAGGCGGCGGCCAGGCCTACCAGCACCCCCAGCAGCGTCTCCAGGCCGCCGCTGGTGAGCGACAGCGCCGACAGGAAGAGCACCGTTTCCATGCCCTCGCGGAACACCATCAGGAAGGTGAACAGGAAGATGCCGGCGGCGACCGCTCCGGCCCGCTCGCGCGTCAGGATGCGGGCGAGAGTCCCCTTCATCTGGCCGGAGAGCGCCCTGCCGTGCTGCCACATCCACACCAGGACCGAGCCCACGACCACCGCCGCGGCGAGGTAGAGCAGCCCCTCGAGCACGTTCTCGTCGACCGTCAGCCGGCGCAGCAGGAAGCCGCCGAGCAGGCTGGCGGCGAGCGCCGCGACGATGCCCGCCCAGACCGCGCCCAGGTGCCGGCCGCCGGCCTCCCGCCGCAGGAAGGCGGCGATGATGCCCACCACCAGGGCGACCTCGACGCCTTCGCGCAGGGTGACGACGAGCGCTTCAAGCATGGCTTGGCTCGCCGGCGGCGCCACGAGGGGCGGCTTCGGCGCAATTGCGGCACAGGCCGTTGATCTGCAGGCTGTAGGCGCTGGGCACGAAGCCGTGGGCGCGACAGATCTCCGACTGCAGCGCGGCGATGCCGGGGCTCAGGAACTCCACCACCCGGCCGCAGACGGTGCACACCAGGTGGTCGTGGCGCTGGCCGCCATGGACGTGCTCGTAGAGGAAGCGCCGGCGGCCGAGGCGCTGCTTGCGGGCGAGCCCGCTCGCCACCAGCAGGTCGAGGTTGCGGTACACCGTGGCCCGCGAGATCTTCAGCCCGCGCCCGCGGGCGGCGGCCAGGAGCTGCTCGGCATCGATGTGGCCGTGTTGGCGAAAGACCTCGTCGAGCAGCGCCAGGCGCTCGGCGGTGACCCGCTGGCGCCGCTCCCGCAAGAAGCTCAGGAAGCGTGCCTTCTCTTGCGGGTCCGCCATCTGGAGTCTCGTGGGTGACGCGGTGCGATCGAGCCGAATTCTATTGAGATCGGATCTCAACAGATGACTCGATTCTGGACCGCGACGGTGCTGTTTGTCAACGGCACCTCGCGGGCGGCGCGCCCGCAATCCGACGCCGGGGCGCCCGCGATCCGGCGCGCCGGGGCGCCCGCGATCCGGCGCGCCGGGCCGCCCGCGATCCGGCGCCACCGCCGATCAGCTGCGAACGCGCGGGGTCAGGGTGGGGGTCAACCGCGCCGGTCGAAGGGCACGAACTCGCGCTGCGGCGCGCCGGTATAGATCTGGCGCGGGCGGTTGATGCGGGTCTTGGGGTCGTCCCGCATCTCTTTCCAGTGCGCGATCCAGCCGGGCAGGCGGCCGAGGGCGAACATCACGGTGAACATGTTGGTGGGGATGCCCATCGCCCGGTAGATGATGCCGCTGTAGAAATCGACGTTGGGGTAGAGCTTGCGCTGGACGAAGAACTCGTCGTGCAGCGCCACCTCCTCGAGCGACTTGGCGATCTCGAGCAGCGGATCGCGCACGCCCATCTCGGCCGAGCACGTCGTCGCAGGTCTGCTTGAGGATGCGCGCCCGCGGATCGAAGTTCTTGTAGACGCGATGGCCGAAGCCCATGAGCCGGAAGCCCGAGCCCTTGTCCTTGGCCAGGTCCACGTATTTCCGTAGTTGCCGCCGTCGCTCTGGATGTGCTCGAGCATCTCGATCACTTGCCTGGTTGGCGCCGCCGTGCAGCGGCCCCCACAGCGCGCAGATCCCCGCCGACATCGAGGCGAAGAGGTTGGCCTGGCTGCTGCCCACCATCCGCACCGTCGAGGTGCTGCAGTTCTGCTCGTGGTCGGCGTGCAGGATGAGCAGCAGGTTGAGCGCCCGCTCGAGCACCGGGTTGACGGTGTAGGGCTCGGCCGGCACCGCGAACATCATGTGCAGGAAGTTGGCGCAGTACGACAGGTCGTTGCGCGGATACATGAACGGCTGGCCGATGCTCTTCTTGTAGCGAGAAGGCGGCGATCGTCTTGGCCTTCGCCAGCAGCCGGATGATGTTGAGATCGATGTCGTCGTTCCGCCGTCGGGGTAATAGGCGGAGAGCGACGGCGACCATCGCCGACAGGATGGCCATCGGATGCGCCCCCGCCGGGAACCCCTCGAAGAACTTCTTCATGTCCTCGTGGAGCAGGCTGTGATAGGTCAGGCGCTGCGCGGAACTCCTTGACCTCGTCGCGGCTCGGCAGGTCGCCGTAGATCAGCAGGTAAGCAGACCTCGACGAAGGTCGTATGGCCGGCGATCTCCTCGATGGGATAGCCGCGGTAGCGCAGGATCCCCGCCTCGCCGTCGATGAAGGTGATGGCGCTCTCGCAGGCGCCGGTGTTGCCATAACCCGGATCGAGCGTGATGTAGCCGGTCTGCGCTCGCAGCTGCGAGATATCGATCGCTTTTTCGCCCTCGCTGCCGACGATCACCGTCAGCTCGTGCTCCTTGCCTTCGAGGATCAGCTTGGCCGGCGGCGGCGCCGCCGCCGGCTGAGCGCCCGCCTCCGCCACCACCTCACCCGTCTGCTGCGCCATCCACATTCTCCTCGCACCCTGCGGGGCCGCCTCGCGCGGCGCCGTCCGTCGACATCGATTCTAGACCCTGGCCGCGCGGGCGCGCAAGGAACGAGGGCCGGCCGCGGCGGCGGCCGAGACGGCGATTGCCGGCGGCCGGCTCAGGGCTCGTAGGCCGCGCAGGAAGTGTCGTTCTCCCAGACCTCGACCCGCGCCACGACGATGCCGGCGATGCCGCCGGGGGCGCCGGACGCCAGCCGCGCCACGACCTGCTCGTGGACATGCTGCGCCAGCAGCTCGGCGGTGGTGTTGCGCTGGTCGAAGGGCGGAACCTCGTTGAGCACCCGGTGATCGAAGGGACCGAGCACCTCCTGCATGACCGCCTTGAGATCGGAGAAGTCGAGCACCATGCCGAGCCCATCCAGCCGCGGCGCCCGCAAGTGCACCCTCACCCGGTAGTTATGGCCATGCAGGTGCTCGCAACCACGGGTATGCCCCCGGATCGCGTGCGCCGCGGCGAACGAGAAGTCCTTCCAGATCGTGAACATGAGCTCGTCAGGCCGCCGCTGCCCTCGCGGCCCGCACCTCGATTCTATCCCGCCGCCGGCCTATCCAGGATTTTGAACCAAAGGGAATCGGCCGGGCACATACCATGTTGAAGAAACCAGGACGGGTTCGCTGGGAGTTGAGCCCGCCCCGGAGGCAACTCCGACAATCTCCAGCTCCCTCTCCTCCCCCCGCATCGTTTCCCTCCACGGTGCGGGGCTTTTTACGGCCTGCGCATCCCGGACCGGGCGATGGGCGATAATGGCCAGGGCCCTCCGCCCTCACCTATGAACGCCCGCGTCGAGCTGCCGCTCTGGTTGGCCCTGGTGCTGCTCCTGCTCGCCGCCTGGGCGACGCTCGATCGGCTGCTGGTCCCGAGCGTGCGCTGGTACCTCCGGCGCCGGGTCAACCGGGTCATCGACGAGCTCAATAGCCGTCTCAAGATCGGCATCCAACCGTTCCAGCGCACCCGGCGCCAGGTGCTGATCGACCGCCTGCTCTACGACCCGGTGGTGGTGCAGGCGGCCGCCGCCAGCGCCCGCGAGCGCCAGATGCCGCGGGAGGTGGTGCTCGCAGAGGTCGAGCGCTACGCCCGCGAGATCGTGCCCGCCTTCAACGCTTATTTCTACTTCCGGCTGGGCACCTGGATCTCGCGGCGGGTCGCCCGCCTGCTCTACCGCGTGCGCCTGGCCGCCAGCGACGAGGCCGCCCTGGCGGCGGTGCCGCCCGAGTCGACGGTGGTCTTCCTGATGAACCACCGCAGCAACATGGACTACGTGCTGGTGGCCTACCTGGCCGCCGACCGCACCGCGCTCTCCTACGCGGTCGGCGAGTGGGCGCGCATCTGGCCGCTGCAGACCCTGATCCGCGCCACCGGCGCTTACTTCGTGCGGCGCAACTCCCGCGACCCGCTCTATCGCCGGGTGCTCGAGCGCTACATCCAGATGGCCACCGCCGCGGGGGTGACCCAGGCGGTCTATCCCGAGGGCGGCCTGACCCGCGACGGCCGCCTGCGGCCGGCCAAGCTGGGCCTGCTCGGCTACATGCTGCGCAACTACGATCCGGCGGGCGAGCGCGACCTGATCTTCATCCCGGTCGGCATCAACTACGACCGCACCCTCGAGGACCGCACCCTGCTGCTCGACCTCGCGCCGGCGGCGGCGCCCCGCCCCGGCCTGGGGCGCGCCCTGGCCACCACCCTGGGCTTCACGCTGCGCCAGCTGTCCCTGGCGGCGCGCAGCCGCTGGCACCGCTTCGGCTACGCCTGCGTCACCTTCGGCGCGCCGATCTCGATGCATCGCTACCTGCGCGAGCGCGGGCTCGACTTCCGCACCCTGCCGCCGGCCGAGCACTCCGCACGGCTGGCGGCGCTCGGCGCCGAGCTGATGACGGCGGTCGGCGCCGTGGTGCCGGTGGTGCCGGTGCCGCTGGTCGCGGCGGTGTTCGTCGAGCGCGCCGAGCGCGGCCTGGGACCGCTGTCGCCGCTCGAGCTGAAAGCCGCGGCCTGGCGGCGGATGGCGGAGCTCGAGGCCGCCGGCGCCCAGGTGTACGTGCCGCGCCGCGACCAGGACTACGCCATCGAGGCGGGTCTGCGCATGCTCACCCTGCGCCACCTGGTCGAGGAACGGCAGGGCCTGTACGCGGCGCGCGCGGCCGAGCTGCCGCTGCTGCGCTACTACGCCAACTCGATCGCGCACCTCGCGCCGGCCGCCGCCGCCGGCCAGCAACTCGCCGCCGGGCCGCAACTTGCCGCCGGCCCCGCCGTATCCACGGGGTGAGATGAGCAAGCGCCGCTCGCGCCGGGAGCGCCGGTCCGGCCTGGTGATCCATTCGCGCCAGGAGCGCCGCGCCGTCTTGGGGAGCTGGGCGCAGCGGGCCGGCCGGTTCCTGCGCGAGTACACCGCCGGCCTCAACCGGCGGGAGATCAAGCGCCTGTTCGGCGATGCCCCCGACGCCTACTCGGTGCTGACGCGCGATCACGCCAAGCTGCCCGAGCCGAAGGGCCGCTTCCGGCGCCTGCTGTTCCGCGCCCGGCTCGCCTTCCTCGGCCTGTCCTACAAGCTGACGCCGGCGCGGCGGGCGGTGTTCGCGCTCTCTCTGGTCTGTCTGGCGCTGGCGCTGATGTCCGGCAGCCACAGCTACGACACGGTGGCGCACGGCCGCGCCGTCCGGATCAGCGTCGATTTCTCGCCCTTCTGGTTCCTGCTCTGCTCCGGCGGGCTGCTCTTCCTGCTCGCCCTCGAGCTGGTGGATCGGGTGCGGGTGCGCGACGAGCTGCAGGTGGCGCGCGAGCTGCAAGCGGAGCTGCTGCCGCATGGCGCGATCGAGTTGCCGGGATATGGCGTCGCCCATTCCTACCGCACCGCCAACGAGGTCAGCGGCGACTACTACGAGGTGATGACGCTGCCGGACGGCCGGGTGGCGCTGATGGTCGGCGACGCCACCGGCCACGGCATGGCCTCCGGTTTGGTGATGGCGATCGCCAACGCCACGCTCAAGACCGCCCTCGATCTCGATCCCGACCCGCGGCGGGTGAGCGCGCTGCTCAACCGCACGCTCTGCCGCACCGGCACCCGGCGCACCTTCATGACGGTTTTCTACGCCTTGCTGTCGCCGGCCACCGGCGAGCTGATGTCGGTGTGCGCCGGCCATCCCTTCCCCCTGTTGCGCCGCGCTGGCGGCGGTCTCGAGGAGCTGGGGCGGGGCGGCCTGCCGCTCGGCGTGCGCGACGACCTGGCGCCGGAGCCGCAGGCCACGACGCTCGGCCCCGGCGACCTGCTGGTGCTGTACACCGACGGCCTCGCCGAGGCGGTGAACGGGCGCGACGACGCCTTCGGCTACGACCGCATCGCCGAGCTCACCCGGCCCGGCGGCACGCCGCAGGCGGTGCACGACCGCATCCTGGCCGCCTTCGACGCGCACGTCGGCGACCAGCCGCTGCGCGACGACCTGACCCTGCTGGTGATCGCCCGCGGCGGCGGCGTTGCCGGCGGCGGCGCCCAACCGGCCCAACCGGCCACCGCCGCGGCCAAGGTGGCGGCGATGGCGGCGGCCATCTCCGCCAGCGCCGAGAAGGGCCAGAGTTGACCGCGGCGGCGGCGCCGCGGCCCGCGGGCCGGACGGGCATGAAGGGCTGGGCGCGCCTGGCGCTGCTGCCGCTGACCGATACCTGGCGCGGCCTCGACCGCTGCCTCGAACGGGGGGCGCTGGCGCTGGCCTGGGTGGGCGCCGGCCTGCTAGCCGGCTGGTGGCTCTACGTCCCCGCCCACGAGCTGCTGCACGCGGCGGCCTGCGCGGCGGCCGGCGGCGAGGTGCGGCGATTGGAGATCGCGCCGCTCTATGGCGGCGCGGTCCTCGCCCGGCTGCTGCCCTTCGTCGCCGCCGGCGGCGACTATGCCGGCCGGCTCTCGGGGTTCGACACCCGCGGCAGCGATCTCGTCTACCTCGCCACCGACCTCGGCCCCTTCGTGCTGACGCTGGTGCCCGGGGTGTGGTGGCTGCGCCGGGCCGCCCGCGGCCGGCGCGCCTTCGCCTTCGGCGCCTCCCTGCCGGTGGCTCTTGCCCCCTTGCTGTCGCTGACCGGCGACGCCTACGAGATCGGCTCGATCCTGGTCACCCGGCTGCCGCCGTGGGCGGCACCGGCGTCGCGCCAGCTGCTGCGCGGCGACGACCTGTGGCGCCGGCTGGCCGCGATCGCCGCCGCCGGCGTGTTGCCGCTCTGGCCGCTGTGGCTGGGAGCGGTGCTTGCCGCCGGCGCCGGTCTGGCCTGGGCGCTGCTGACCTACGGCGCCGGCGCGGCGCTGGCGGCCCTGGCGGGAGAGCCGGCGGTCACGAGGTGAGCTTCTCCCAATCCGCGTCCGGAGCGTCGAGGGCGATCGAGAGGCCGCCGTCGGAGCCCACGAACACCGGGTCCTTCACCACCTTCACCTTGCCGCCGCCCACCGCCGCCAGCTCCTGCTCGAGGCGCGGGCCCAGGCCGCGGATCAGGCCGGTGCCTCCCGAGACGACGATGTTGTTGCGCACCTTCTCCTGGTAGTCCGGCTGCACGCGCGAAAGCAGGTCGAGCATCGACTCGACGATCGGCGGCAGCAGCCCTTCGCAGGCCTGGCGCATCTCCTGGGTGATGTCGATCGTGGTCGGCTTGCCGTTGACCGGCACGGTCACGATCACCGGCGTGCGGGTGGCGCCGACGAAGCTCGCCTCTTCCTTCCAGGTGCGCACCATGTGGATCGAGAAGCGCGCGTCCGGGAAGCGCTCCCGGGTGAGGCGCGACAGCTGCTCGTCGATCCAGTCGCCGGCCTGGGTCAGGGTCCGCTGGTCCTCCTCGGCCGGCAGGCGGCCGTTCATGACGCAGAAGTCGGTGGTGCCGGCGCCGAGGTCGATGATCATGCGTATGGAGCAGCGCCTCCAGGCCGTAGGCCACGGCGAAGGGCTCGGAAACGATCATCAGGTTGTCCACCGCGTCCTGCATCGCCTTGCGCACGTTCTGCTTGTTGACCCGCAGCGCTTCCGCCGGGACCCCGACCACGGCCCGCACCTTCATGCCGTTGCGGGTCTCGCGCGAGACGCCGACCAGCGACAGCAGGTGCCACAGCAACTCGCGCACCGCCGCCTCGTCCTTCTCCGAGCCATCCTTGATCAGGCCCTCTTCGAGCGGGCGGTGCAGATCGAGCATCGGGCGGTTGTCGAGCGCCTCCCGGCCGATCAGCACCGGCTTCTTCAGCACCTTGCGGGCCACCATGTCGAGCGGCCATCCGACGTAGCTCTCGACCACGTGGCGCTGGCCGTTGGAGGCCGAGATCGAGCTGCGGGAGGTCCCGAGGTCGATGCCCACGTGGAGGACAGGTTTGCTCTCGGTCATGCAGGTCGCATCCTTTCTCTGCCGCTGTGCGCTGGAAAATCGTGTGCCCGCGTCACCGGTCAGCCGCCGTCGCCGGCGGCGCCCCCGCCGGCCAGGCTGGCGTAGGCGCGCAAGCCGCCGGCGAGCGCTTCGGCGATGTGCTGGCGATAGGGCGGACTGGCCAGCAGGCGGGCTTCCTCGGCGTTGGAGAGGCAGGAAACCTCGGCCAGGATGGCCGGCATCCGGGTGGAGAGGAGCACGATGAACGGGGCCGACTTGACGCCGCGATCCTCGATCTTCGGGTTCACCTTGGCGAGCGACCGGAACAGCGCGCCCTGCACCACCTCGGCGAGCCGCCGCGACTTGTCCTGGCGGACGCCGGCGTAGATGCCGTCCAGGAGCTGGCGCATGTCGGCCATCGAGTAGCCGGAGTCGCGGTTCTCGAGCGCCGCGAGATGGTTGAGATTGGGATCGTTGGTGGGCCCCAGGTAGTAGGTCTCGATGCCGCGCGACGCGCGGTCGCCGATCCAGTTGACGTGCACCGAGACGAAGATGTCGGCTCCCAGCCGGTTGGCGACGGCGGCGCGGTCCGCGAGCGACACCGCGCTGTCGTCCTGGCGGGTCATGATGACCTCGAAGCCGCGTTGCTCTTCGAGCAGCCGGCGCAGCCGCCGCGCGACGTCCAGGGTGACGTCTTTCTCGAGCAGGCCGAGCGCGGTCCTGGTGCCCTGGCTGTCGCCGCCATGCCCGGCATCGATGGCGATCTTGCGCACCGCGAGCGGCAGCACCGCGGGATCGATCACCGTCCCCGGCAGCACGGCAGGGAAGGCCGCCGGGGCGGTGGTGGTGGTGTCGCCGGCACCGGCCGGTGCCGCCGGCGACGACAGTTGCGCCGGCAGGGTGGCCGCGGCGAGCCGCGCCGGCTGCGGCCCGGAGGGCGCGGCGGGAGCGGCTGCCAGCGTCGAGAGCAACCGGGGCGAGCCGATCACCGCCGTCGACAGCAGCAGCAGGGCGAGCGCGGAGGTCAGGAGCAGCAGGCGCAGGTATGGGAATCGCCGCGGCGCCGGGCGGCGCGCCACCCGTCCGTGGATGAGCTCGACGTTCTGCTGCACGAGGTCTTGCAGCAGGCGACGCTTGAGGCGCTCGACGTTGGCCTTCGACTGCGGCATCCCGAAAAGCTCGCGGTTGCGGAGTCTCCCATCGCGAGAGGAGACACGCCGCCCACGGCCTCGGCCGCGGTCTAACCTCGCATGGAAAAAGCTCCAGGGCTCGGAAGTGTACTACAGGTGGGGCGACGGCTACCTGGCGCGGAGATGGATGCGGAGCTGGTGCGGACCGGGCTCGATGTCGGTCACCTGCACGTCCCGGCCGGCCAGGTCCAGCACCACGTGCAGGTCCCGCGGCGGGTGATAGCCGGTGCGGATCTGCGCCAGCTCCGGGCTGTGCACCGTCAGGCGGGCCGAGGGGAAGGGGCGGTCGATGCCGGTGATCCGGACCACCTCGCGCACCGGCAGGCCGCCGATCCGGACGCGGGTGTAGGACTGGCCCGGGAACTCGCCGTTGCCCCACAGCACCACCACGGTGCCGTCCCCCGTTGCCTGCCAGGTGATCCGCTCGACGGTCGTGACTCTCCCCGCGCCGCCGCCGGCGGCGCCGGAGCCGCGCTCGCCATCCGCGGTCGCCACCGGTTCCAGGATGGGGCGACCGGCGGGCGCCTGCGGACCGCCAGGGCCGGCGCCGGGTGGCGCGCCGCCGCCGTTGGCCGGCGCTGCCGTGCCGGCCGTCGCCGCATGGGACCCGAGGGGCGCCTGCACCCCCGGCGCGCCGGTCGTTTTGGTGGCGCCGCCGGGCGGCGTCGCGACCTGCGGCCAGTCCTCCGTGGTCGCCTCCGGCGCCGGGGCGGGGCGCGGCTGCCCCGGCGCCGGCGCGGCCGAGACCGGCGTTGCCGCCCCGGCGGCGGCGGCGACGGCGGACGCCGGCGCTGCGCTCGGCGCAGCATCACCTCGCGGGCCGGCGGCCGGAGCCGCGGCCATTCGGGTGGCGACGGCCGCCGGCACCGCGCTGGCCGGACGACCTGCCCGAACGGCGGCCTCGTCCTCGCGGTTCTCGATCCAGGTCAACGCGGTGTCGCGCAGCAGATAGGCCGCGAGCCCCAGGAGGGCGACGGCCACCACCACTCCCAGCAGGGGCAGGCGGGAGCGCCGCCGCCTTGCCGGCTGGTCGAAGGAGGAAAAGGCCGGGGCCGGCGCCGCGGCCATGACGGCTGCCGGAGCCACGGCCGGTGCCGGGGCCGGCGCCAGCGCCGGGACGTCAGGTGCGAGCTCCTCGAGCGGCGGCAGTGCCGCTGCCATCAGCGCCAGGGGATCGGTGGCCGGTCCCGCCACGACCTGGCCGCCTCCAGGCCAGGCGCCGGTCGCCGCTGCCTCGCCGTGACTCGGGTCGCCACCCTTCGGCGCTCGGCCCTCTTCCGCCGGAGCAGCGTCGGCGCCAGGCTCGGTTCCTGCGGCCGCAGCCGTGACCGCCGCGGCGGCCGCGGGACCAGGACCGGCGCCCATGGATTCGAGCGGCGAGCGGGGAGTGATCGCCGGCACGCCGGGCAGCGGCTGGATGGGCGGCAGCTCGAGCGTCCACGGCAGGGAGGACGGTCCCGCCGGCGGCCGCGCCGCGGCGGGTCTCGAAGGACCGGCAAGCGGCGGCAGCCCGGGAGCACCGCCGGCGGCGTCCGGAGGCACAGCCGGAGCCGGCGAGGGCGGTGGCTGTGGTAGCGGAGCCAAGACGGGAGCGATTCCTGAGAGCGCGGCTCCGGGGGCCGCGCGTGAAAGCACGGCTCCTGGGGCCGCGACGGCGATTGCGGCTCCGGCGGCCGCGCCGGCGAGCCCGGCGCCGGGGGCCGCCGCCGGGACCGGCGGATCGGCAAGGGCGGCGGGCGGCGTCAGGTCGAAAGGCTTGCCACCGTGTGCCGTGTAGTCGTCGACGATCTTGTAGATCAGGTCCTTGCTTCCCGGGCTCAGCTCGATGAAGCGGACACCCATGCCCGGCGGCCGCTCTGGTCCATCGGGCCGCTCGCGCGCCCATACCACCTCGCCGCGCCCGCGGATGAGTTCGTAGCCGTCGCCCAGCCGGAACTCGAAGTCGAGCAGCTGGCCCGGCGGTTCCGGCGTGTCCGTGCGGATGAAGATACCGCCCGGAGAGAGGTTGGACAGGTACTCGTTGATGAAGCCGGTGAAGCGATCGAACTTGAGCTGGATGCGATGCGCCAGCGGCACGCGAGTGGCATCGCGCGGCTGGTTTGAGTAGTCCGTCACCACCTTGTCGATCCGATCGTCGCGATCGGGGCGGTCGGCGGCAGCAGCCCATCGCCCCCAGATCTCCTGCTGGTCCGATCCCATGATCCGTGCCGGGATGATACATGAAAGCCGCCGAGGATCCGTGCCGGCCGTGTTAGCATTCGGGCTTCCTTCGAGGGGCAGGCATGCCTCCCCTCAAACCCCGCCCAGGGATCAATTGCCGGCGACTCCGCGGAGATCGCCAGCGGTGCGGAGCGAGCGATGAGCAGAAAGCGGGTCTTGATCGCCGGCGCCGGCGGCATGGGAAGCGCCGTCGGGCTGTTGCTGCGGGAGCTCGGGACCTTCGAGGTCGACCTGTTCGTCGGCGACTCCGACGAGCGCCGGGCCGAGGCGGCGGCGGACTGGATCCGCGAGGGCTCGACGCGGCGCGGGACGGTGCAGGCGTTCCACCTTCCCGCGTCGCTGGGGTCGCCAGCCTTCGAAGCAGTCCTCGAGGCCTCCGACCTGCTGCTGGACTGCCTGCCCGGCCGAGAGGCGCCACGCATGGCACGGCTGGCGTTGAGACATCGCCTGCACTACGCCAACCTCACCGAGCACGTACGCGAGACCAACGAGGTGATGGCGATGGCCGCCGGCGCCGAGCAGGGTTTCCTGCTGCAGACCGGGCTGGCGCCGGGCTTCATCGACGTCCTGGCGAACGGCCTGTTCCAGCGCTTCTGCCAGGAGAACCAGGTCACCGTCGCCGAGGTGGTGCAGATGCGGGTCGGAGCGCTGACCACGACCGCCCGGCCGCCGCACTATTACGGCTTCACCTGGAGCTCCATTGGCGTTGCCACCGAGTACGTCGAGCTCGCCACGGTCATCCGCGACGGCGTGCGCACCACCCGCCCCTCGCTTTCCGACCGGGAGACGCTGACGATCCGCGGCGTCGTCTACGAGGAGGCGCTCACCTCGGGCGGCGCCGCCGATCTGCCGCAGGTGCTGGCAGGGCGGGTCAACCGGCTCGACTACAAGACCCTCCGCTACCCCGGCCACTACGCCTGGGTGCAGTCGATCCTGGACGAGGCGCCGGCCGGCGTCGATCGCGCCGACTACCTGCTGCGGCGCATGGAGCGGGAGGTGCCGTTCGTCGACGACGATCTGGTGACGACCTACGCCGCGGTCGAGGGACGGACCGCCGGCGGCGACCTGCGCCGCCTCGAGGATGCGCGGGTGATCCGCCCCTGCCGCATCGGCGCCCGCACCCTCAAGGCGATCCAGGCCACCACCGCCGCCGGGCTCGCCGAATCGGCCCGCCTGCTGCTCGAGGGCGGCTGCCAGGGTATCTGCCAGCAGAGCCAGATCCGTCCCACGGATTTCCTGAGCGGTCCTTTCGTCAGCACGATCTACGGGCCGAGTTGACCGGCCTGCCGGACCACCGGGGCCGCCGGACCGGTTCGTCCTGGGTCTTTGTGGAAAATGCACAGGCTGGCTGGCTCGATGGCTCCGTAACCTCCGGTTACGACTGTGTAAACATTTTCAAACACCTCAGGACAAAGAAGTTACATGGACTGCACAAAGATCTGGGCAAAGTGTGTCAAACCGCTGTCGCACGGGCCATTTTTCTTCCCTTCCGAGGACTTTCCCACAAGCTTTTCCACAGCACCTGTGGAGATTTCTGGATCCCCTCCGATTGCCCATGCAGTGATCAATGGGCGCCAACGAATTGAGCAGGCCTCAACTCTCCACCACGAACGCATGAACCGCTGGGCGCGGTAGCGGTCAGCCTCCGGAGCAGCCATCTGGCGCAACGGGCGCGCTCTTGGTGCTGCGCAGGGAGAAGGCGGGCGGCAGGCGCACGAGCTCGGCGACGCCTTGGCGGAGACGAATGAGCTGCCACCGGACGGGCCAGGGACGGCGCCGGAAGAGGTGGAGAGTGGACGCCTGGGTGTAGGCGCCGGCATCGACGATCAGCTCCAGGCGCACGACCGCACCGTGCCGGTCCGCCGGCGCCGGTGCCGCGCGCAGCATGGCGAGCTTCCAGCCCGCGTCGACGCCCGGCCAGCGCCGCATCTCCTCGAGCGCCTGCCGGAAGAGTGGCTCTCGCCCCTCCCAGAAGGTGGCGGCCATCAGGCGCGGCTCGGCGAGCAGCGCCCGGGCGCCGAGTCGCGGCGCCGCCGCGGCGTCGGGCGCCGAAGCCATCAGGTAGAACGGCGGGAAGGGCGAGAGCGGGTCCAGCACACAGCTTTGCTCGAACGCGGATGGCGCCCAAGCCTCGCCTCTGGCGTGCCCCAGAATACCGGCGACCAGCCAGAGCAGACCGATTCCTCGCGCATCGCGTGCCGCGCGCCAGGCCAGGCCGGCAGCGCCCGGCGAGAGGGCGCCACCGTCCTGCACCAGCGCCAGGCGCAAGCGGTAGAGGGGCAGCTCAGGGTCGTTGCGGACGGCGGCGGCGAGCTCGGAGCGGACTGCCGGCTGCTCGCCGGCCTGTCCTGCCGCCACCGCCCGATCATAGTGCCAGCGCGCCACCTCCGGCGCCAGCAGCACCGCCGCCGCCAGGAGCGCATAGAAAGACGCCATCCCGCGCCATCGGACCGGCGCCGGCGGCGGCCCGGTTTCGCCGTCCGGACGGCCCCCGGCGAGCGCCGCGCCGGCGGCGGCCGCCAGCGCCAGCGGCAACGCGGCGACGGCGATCGCCGCCGTGCCAAGCCAGGCGGCTCCGGCGCCGGCAAGACCGAGACAGCCGGCAACTAGCAGGCCCGGGTCGGCGGCCGTGCGCCGCTCGGGCCAGCGGCGCGCCAAGAACGCGCCGCCGGTCGCCAGCGCGGCCAGCAACCCCAGGGCGCCAATCTCGTAGGCCAGCTGCACCGGCAGCGAATGCAGCTCGCCCACCGCTTCACCCCAGGGATTGATGCCCGGCCGCGGGACCATGAACCAGGCAGCCGTCCAGGGCACCGAGCCGGGGCCCCAGCCCAGCCAGGGCCGCTCCCGCCACCCCTGCCAGCCTGCCCGCAGATAGACTGCCCGCGCCAGCGACGAGACGTCCTGCCGGGAAGCGATGCGCGCCAGCCGGGGCAGCTGGGATGCGGCCAGGAGCAGTCCCACGGCGGCCAGCGCGACGGCCAGACGCCGGCGGGAACGGCGGCCGAAGGCAACGCCGGGAGCGACTGCGCCATGGGACACCACCGCGGCCGCGCCGACCGCACCGTGCTGCGGGAGAGCCGGCGGACCTGCCGCGGTACTGCGGCTGGCGAGCCACCAGGCCACGGCCAGGGCCTCTCCGGCCAGCGCCACCCCGCCGGCCAGGGATCCTCCCGCCAGCACCGCGGCAATGCCGAGCGCACCGGCCCCGGCTCCCAGCCAGCGCCAGGCGTTTCGTTCCCGCAGCGGCAGCAGCGCGACCGGCAGCAGCGTCACCAGCCAGGCCGCCAGCAGGGTGTGGTGCCCCAGCGGCGCGAGCGTGGCGCCGAAACCAGGCGCCAGCGGGCGACCCCCGGCCGCGGTCGCCGCTCCCATGATGCCGGTGGGCGCGAATCCGCCGGCCGCCTCGCCGCGCTCGGCCGCCAGCGCCCAGGCCGCCAGCAGCGCGACCGCCGCCGCCATCCCGCGCGCACCCAGGCGCCGGGCGGCATCGCCTTCCCAGCAGCGGGCGACCGCCCCAGGCACGAGGACATAGGCCGGCAGCAGCACCACCGCTTCCAGTCCGGCGCGCGGCGCCGGCGACAGCCAGGCGCTCGCCGCGACCGCCACCCAGAGCCCGAGCGGCACCAGCCGCCCGAGCCGGCCCAGCCGCAGCGGGTCGCGCCAAGGACCGGAGAGGGCAGCCACGACCAGCAACAGCGCGGCCAGCGCGGCCGTGCTCCCGGCGGCCGTGACGCCGCCGAGCAGATTGCCGCACCAGCCGGCATAGAGCACCACCAGCAGCGCCGGGACCAGCCCCACCCAAGCCCCCATCAGCCCGCATTCTACGCGCCATGGCCGCGCCACCTGCTGGACGGCGGCATGATCGGGAGACGACCGTGACCCGAGAAAAGACAGCGGAGAGAGGATCTGCGGGCGGCGGCCCGGCAGGCGCCACAGGACCACCGCCGGGTGCGCCGGGGTTCCTCGGCGGTGATCGCATACGCCGAGCGCTCGGGACCGAGTCGGGCCATCCGGGTGCGATATCCTGCGAGCTCCCGGCGGCGAGCGGCCTCCGGCCAGCCAGGCGCTCCAGGAGAGCAGGAGAGCGAGAGATGACCGTCGATACCGAAACCAGCGCGGCGCTTGCCGCGACGCTGCGACCGCTCGGCCTCGAAGCCGAGAACCCCGGCGCCTTCGATGGCGGCTGGATCGCCACCACCGCCGAGCGGGTCGAATCGATCAACCCGGCCACCGGCGAGCCGATCGCGGCGGTGCGGATGGCCAGCTTCGAGGAGTACGAGCGCGTCGCCGCGGCAACGGCGGCGGCCTTCCTGGAATGGCGCACCTGGCCGGCGCCGCGGCGCGGCGAGGTGGTGCGGCAGCTTGGCGAGGAGCTGCGCCGCCACAAGCAAGAGCTGGGGCGCCTGGTGTCGCTCGAGGTCGGCAAGGTGCTCTCCGAGGGTTTGGGCGAGGTGCAGGAGATGATCGACATGGCCGACCTGGCGGTGGGCCTGTCGCGGCAGCTCTACGGCAAGACCATGCACTCCGAACGGCCGGCGCACCGCATGTACGAGCAGTGGCATCCGCTCGGGCCGGTGGGCGTGATCACCGCCTTCAACTTCCCCGTCGCGGTATGGGCCTGGAACGCCACCGTCGCCGCGGTCTGCGGCGATTCGGTGCTGTGGAAGCCTTCCCACCAGGCGCCGCTCACCGCCATTGCCGTCACCAGGATCGCGCAGCGGGTGCTGGCCGCCAACTCCGCGCCGCCGATCTTCAGCCTGGCGGTGGCGGGCCGCACGGGCGTCGCGGAACGGCTGGTGGCCGACCGCCGATTCCCGCTCATCTCGGCCACCGGCTCGGTGCGGATGGGACGCGAGGTCGGCAAGGTGCTGGCCGAGCGGCTGGGCCGCTCGCTGCTCGAGCTCGGCGGCAACAACGGCATCCTGGTGCTCGACGACGCCGACCTCGATCTCGCTCTGCGGGCGGTGCTGTTCGCCGCCGTGGGCACTGCCGGCCAGCGCTGCACCTCCACCCGCCGCCTGTTCCTGCAGCGCGGCATCGCCGCCGAGATGAAGCGCCGGCTGGTGGCTGCCTACCGCTCGATCTCGATCGGCGACCCGCTGGCGCCCGGCACGTTGATGGGCCCGCTGATCGACCGCAACGCGGTGGACAACATGCTGCGGGCCCTGACCAAGGTGGCGGCCGAGGGCGGGAAGATCCTCCATGGCGGCCACGCCCTGCCCGGGCCCGGCTACTTCGTCGAGCCGACCCTGGTCGAGGCCCACGCCGGCATGCCCATCACCTGCGAGGAAACCTTCGCGCCGATCCTCTATCTGTTCGAGTTCGACGACCTGGACGAAGCCATCCGCCTCCACAACGCCGTACCGCAGGGCCTGTCCTCGGCGATCTTCACCCGCGACGTGCGGGCCGCCGAGCGTTTCCTTGCCGCCACCGGCAGTGACTGCGGCATCGCCAACGTCAACATCGGTACCTCGGGAGCCGAGATCGGCGGCGCCTTCGGCGGCGAGAAGGACACCGGCGGCGGCCGCGAAGCTGGCTCCGACTCGTGGCAGGCCTACATGCGCCGCCAGACCTGCACTCTCAACTGGGGCGCCGACCTGCAGCTGGCCCAGGGCGTGGAGTTCAAGGTAGACGGCTGAAGCGAGGCAATCAGCGCGGCCCGGCGGGCGGTCGTAGCCTCAGGCCACCACCGGTAGGGCTCCCGGCATCACCTCGACGACGTAGGGCTGGCCGGCGGTGTGGGTGGCCACCGGCTCGCCGCCGCCGTAGAGGGTCATCTCGCGGTCCAGCGTGATCTCGGCGCGGCGGGTGCGGACGATCTGGATCTCGGGGTGGTCGACGTGGGTGCCGCGATAGACCCTCGGGAACACGGCGAGCAGGCGGAGGCGGGAGAGCTCGCGGACGATCACCAGATCCAGCCAGCCGTCGTCGGGCAGGGCCGCGGGGGCGATGCGCATGCCGCCGCCGAAGCGCGGCAGGTTGGCGACCACCGCGAACATGGCGCGGCCGGTGAAGGTGCCGCTGTCGTGATCGACGCGCATCTGCGGCGGCTCGAAGGTGGCCAGGGTGTGCAGCACGGCGTAGAAATAGACCAGCGGCCCGCGCAGGCGCTTCACCTGCTCGTTGGCGAAGCGGGTGACCGCCGAGTCGAAACCGACGCCGGCGTAGCCGATGCACACCGTCTGTTCGACCCGCGCCAGGTCGAGCCGGCGGATACCGCCGCAGAGAGCGCGCGCCACGGCCGCCTCGAAATCGGTCGGGATGCCAAGGGTGCCGGCGAGGTCGTTGCCGGTGCCGAGCGGCACCACTCCCAGGGCGCAGGCGCTCCCCGCCAACCCCTGCGCCGCCTGGTGCATGGTGCCGTCGCCGCCGGCCACCACCAGCCGCGACACTCCGTCCTCGACGGCGCGCCGCGCCAGCACGGCGATGTCGGCGCCGCTCTTGCTCACCACCAATCCGGCGCCGGCCGCCGCCGCCAGCACCCGGAAACGGTGCAGGCGTCCGGCCGCCCCCCCGCGCCCGGCCGCCGGGTTGAGCAAGAAACGAACGGACCCCGCAGCCTCCGCGCTCAGCGATCCTCCTTGGGACGATTAGGGCAACCCGAAGCTACCACACAGCCCGCCAGCCTCCCGGCCCGGCCCGAGGCGAGGCCCGGGAGGGTTATGATCCCCGCCATGCCCCTGCCACAGGTCCAGATCCTGGTCTGCCTCAACGAGCGGCCCGCCGACGGCCCCAAGCCCAGTTGCTCGCAGCGCGGCTCCCTCGAGGTCTATCACCGGTTCAAGGACCGCGTCCGCGAGCTCGGCATGCGCGATCGGGTGATGGTCACCCGCACCGGCTGCCTCAAGCACTGCAGCCGCGGCATCACCGTCGCCGTCTGGCCCTACAACCTCTGGTACGGTGGCGTCAGCGTCGCCGACGTCGACGAGATCCTGACCACCACCGTCGCCGGCGGCGGCCAGGAGGTCGAGCGCCTGCGCATGCCCGATATCCCCTGGGAATGATCGGGGATCAGGGAAGCTCCTGCCCCATCAACCCGTACTCGTCCTTGACTCTCAGGAAGCTGCGGCCGCGCTTGGTGAGGCGATCGGCAAAGACCGCCCACCCCAAACCCGATCGCACGTTCTTTGCTGACCGATACTGAACGGCGTCAAATTTGCCGCTCTCATAGGCCATCTTGCCCAGCAGCTGACATGGCGGCATTGGCCCTTGCCCCCTCTGAAACCGCTCCTGTGAGAACCGCCAATCACCGGTAAGCTCCCCGAGCGAGGTGCCAAGTGCCCCCTCGACCTCGATGTTGGTCAAGTCGAGGACGCGATCGAGCACACCGTCGACCGCGAAGATGGTCAGCGGTGGCGTACGGATCGACTTTGTGCCTTCGAAGATCGCTTCCACTTCCATCATCGCCGTGATCGGGTCCGATGCGAGATAGATCGTGCCGAAAGAGCCTCGCGGCGTAAACCGCGCGCCCAACCTGGCGGCGCCGCCTGGCCAGAGAGGTTGCGGTGGACCTGAGGGGCATTCCGGTGGCGGCCCGTGCAAGAGGTGGAAACCGACGGTGCGGACCCAAGGGCCGTGGCTCGACACCACCGGCAGGCGGCGCAGCACCAGCTGAAGCTTGGGTGCGGAGAGCACGAACCACGCTGAAGCAGCGTGCAGTTTATGAAGGGAGGCCGACGAGGGCGGCTTCCAACATTCCCTCGACGGCACCAGGGTAGCCCATGGCCACGACCTCGAGCGGGGTCCTGCTGCCGAGATCTTCGTGCGGCTGATTCAGCCACAGCAACATTGTTTGCTGGGTCGGAAATACCGAGTTGAGGATCTCGAGGATCCTTGTACCTGCCGGCGTCGACTGTAGGATCCGAGCATAATCCAGCGGCCCCGACATCGGGCTGGACGACCCGCGCGACGAGTCACGCTCCACAACCGAGCTGCGATATGTCTCTCCCCGGGCGTAGGCCGCGTCGGGCTCCGCCACGCAACTATCAATGCCGGGAGCCGGCCCGCCGCCGCTCTCGCCGTACGGCTCCGCCTTCCTCTTCCGACCCGGTGACCGCTTCGGCGCGGGCTTGAGATCGTCGCCGTCTCTCTTTGCCATCTAGGACCTCAACACCGGCAGCAGAGCGCTCTCCGCCGACGCCGGCGACCCTTCTTCCCGAGCAGACGCCACCGGCGACGCCAGATCGCGGTTGGCGGGGGTGATGGCGTGGTGGTACTGGCTGGCGAGGGCGGCGGTGTCCTCGCGGGTCACGAAGCGCTCGTAGAGGTTGGTGCGCTGGCGGGGGCGGTAGCCGGCGGCGCGGATGAGATGCTCCATCTCGTCCTGGCTCATGCGGTAGGAGGTGCCGGCCGAGGCCACCACGTTCTCCTCGATCATCGTCGAGCCCATGTCGTCGGCGCCAAAGGCCAGCGCCACCTGGCCGATCTTCTTGCCCTGCGTCACCCAGCTGGTCTGGAAGTGCACGACGTTGTCGATGAACAGCCGCGACACGGCGAGCGTCCGCAGGTACTCGTCGGCGAAGGTCTCGGGCACGTCCGGCATCTCGGTGTGCTCGTGCTGGAAGGTCCAGGAGATGAAGGCGGTGAAGCCGCCGGTCTCGTCCTGCAGGTCGCGGATGCGCTGGAAGTGCTCGACCCGCGCCGCCACCTCCTCGCCCATGCCGTACATCATGGTGGCCGAGGTGCGCAAGCCGTTGCGATGCGCCTGGCGCATGACGTCGATCCACTCCTCGGCCGAGCACTTCGGATGGGCCAGCACCCGCTTGCGCGTCGCGTCGGAAAGGATCTCGGCGCCGCCGCCGGGGATCGACATCAGCCCCGCCGCCTTCAGCCGCGCGATCACCTCGTAGAAGCTAAGCCGCTCCTTGCGGGCGATGAACTTGATCTCCGGCGGCGAGAAGGCGTGGATGTGCAGCGCCGGATAGCGTTGCCGCAGGTAGCGCAGCAGGTCCTCGTAGTAGCCGATGGGCAGGTCGGGATGCACGCCGCCCTGCATCAGGATGCCGGTGCCGTTGAGCGCCAGCGTCTCCTCGACCTTGCTGCCGATCTCCGCGAAAGGCAACAGGTAGCCCTCGGCGTCGCCCGGCACGCGGTAGAAGGCGCAGAACCGGCACTTGTAGACGCAGATGTTGGTGTAGTTGATGTTGCGGTCGATGTTGTAGGTGGCGACCTCGGGGTCGTTCCAGCGATTGCGCACAGCTTGGGCAGCAAACCCCATATCCAGCAGGTCGCCGTCGAGCAGCAGCCGGTGGGCGTCGCCCGCCGAGATGCGGCTGCCGGCCATCGCATCGTCCAGGATCTGCGCCACTGGGCGGGAAGAGGGCTGGAGGTCCATGCTCCGGATCTTAGCCCATGGCGGCCGGAGCTGGCGAGGGCCGGAAGGGTTGCGGCAATTTATGGTGCGGAGGATGGTATGCTCTACCCATGATTGCTACCATAGACAAGGCGGGCCGTCTGGTCATTCCAGCAGAGGTGCGCAGGCGGCTTGGCTTGACTCCTGGCACCGAGCTCGAGCTGGTGGTCGAAGGCTTCGCCATCCGTCTCGTCCGTGCGGTGGCCGGTCCCGAGCTGGTGCGGCGCGGCAAGCGACTGATCGCACGCCCTCGCGCCGCAGGGGCGGACCTGCCGGAGATCGACGTGGCAAGGCTGATCGAAAAGGAAAGGGACAGGTGGCCGGCCTGACCGGCGGTGTCTTCTTCGACACCAGCGTGCTGCTCGCCGGGATGATCGAGCTCGGCCCCGGCTCTCATCACTCTCAGTTGCTCATGGATGCCGTCGCCGACGGCAGGATTCAGCGCCCGCTTACCGCCTGGCACTGCTGCCTCGAGCTCTATTCGGTATCCACGCGCCTGCCGGAGGAATATCGCCTCGAGCCCGAGATCGCCCTGCGGTTTCTGCGAGAAGAGATCCTCGCGCGGTTCTCGGTGCACGGCCTGCCAGTGGAGAGCCGAGAGAATTTCCTGGTCTCGGCCGCGGGACAGGCTACGGCGGGCGGCAGGATCTACGATGCCCACATCGCCGAGATCGCTCGGCTGGCCGGTGCGAAGCTCGTGGCCACCGAGAACCGCCGCCACTTCACGTCCCTGCTGCGTCACGGCATTCGCGTGCTGGTGAGCGCCGAGCTGGCGGACGAGCTCAATCTCTAACGGCGGACCAGGGTCGCGGGGCCCGCGTCAGCCCTACGGATCGGCGGGGCGCGCCAGCGGCGCCGTGAGGCGGCCTAGCGGCTGGATCCGGCCGCCCTCGCCGCCGTCACCGGCGCCCCACCAGAGATCGCAGACCAGGCGGGCGCGGGCGGCAGCGTCGCCGGTGTATTGGCGAGGATCGAGCACCACCCGCTGCAGCTCGGCCGGCAGGCGGTCCACGATCTCGCGGCCCTCGGCGGTGTTCAGGTAGTCCAGCAACCCCATCTCCCGCTCGCGGCAGAGCTCGGCCAGACGCTTGGACACCTCGTAGGCGTCCTGCTCGCCGGCCAGGGCCAGGGCGATGTAGAGCGGCTCGGCTACCGTCCATTGCCGGCCCGCGTCGAAATTGCGCTCGAGCGCCGGCAGGCTGACGACGGTACCGCGGATGGCCTTGCTCATCCGGCGGACGGCGTAGGCGAAGAGCGCCACCAGCTCGTTGAGGTAGCGGCTGCTGGCGCTGTTGGTGAGGTCGCGCTGATGCTCGCTGACCTGGTCCATGTAGACCGTCGTCATCCGCGGCATCGCCACCTTCCACAGGCTCTTGACGTTCTCGAAGTTTTTCGGGTTGACCTTGTGCGGCATGGTCGACGAGCCGACCCGGGTGGTGTGCTCGCCCACCTCCTCGATCTCGCTGCGCATCAGGCTGCGATAGTCGTCCGCCAGGTTGGCGAGCACCGAGAACGTCGACACCAGGGCGTGCGCGAAATCGGTGACGTACTCGGCCTGCACCACCTGGGTGGAAACGCCTCCCGGCGCCGGCTGCAGCCCCAGCCTGACGAGCAGGCGCACCTCGAAGGCCGCCGGATCGTCGGGCCAGCGCAACGCGAACGAGTTGTGCGCTCCGACCGCCCCGGAGATCATGCCGCGCAGCCCCGCCGCCGCCCGGCTGACGACCTCCATCCGCTGCCCGAGCCGATCGACGTAATTGGCCAGCCAGTAGCCCAGGGTCAGCGGCACCGCATGGCGCCCGTGCGTCCTGCCGATCTGGACGGTCTCCGCATGCCGGCGCGTGACTCCCACCAGCACCCCCATCAGCTCATGGAGATCGGGCAACAGCACCTCCCGCGTGACGTCGCGCAGGGCCAGCGCCCGCGCCGTGTCACTGACGTCGTTGGAGGTGACGAACAGATGCACGAACCCCGGCGCCGCCGGCGCCTTTTGCGCAAAGCCCTCCAGGCGGCGGCGGATGCAGTTCACCAGCGCCCGGATGTTGTGATGGATCCGCTCCTCCTCTTCATAGACCTCGGCCGCGGTCACCGGGTTCGCCAGCAGCGCCGCTGCCAGCGCCTGCGACGTTCCCGCCGGAGCGATGCCGGAAGCCTCCAGCTCGGCCAGCACCGCCTGCTCCACGCGCAGCTGGTAGAGGATCGTCGCCGCCTCCGACAGGTAGGGATGGAGCGCCGCGAAGAAATCCTCTTCCGGACCGTAGTAGCGGCTGTCCATCGGCGAGATGAAGTCGAATGGGTTCGAGGCGCGTGATGGCATCGTCGGGTTCCTCCTCAGGCCGCCGGGCGCCGGGCCGCCGCTCAATCCCAGAGCTCGAGCGGCTTGGGCTCGAGGATCAGGCCGTGGGCATGGGCGCGGCGATAAAACTCCTCGAGACCGGCGATCTCCTCCTGGCGGAGGAAGAAGTGCAGGCTCTCGGTGAGGTACGAGCGCACCTCGGCGGTGTCCAGGCCGAGCTCGGCGGCCGCTTCGCGCACCAGGTTGTCAAGCGAGGACAACCCGTAGCGCAGGCTGCTCTTGAAGTAAAAGGAGAGGTCGGGAAGCTCCACTCCGGGGCGCACCGCCCATACCGCGAAGGTGAACGGCAGCCCGGTCAGGGCGTGCCACTCGGCGGCGAGGTCATGGACTTGGTAGCGCTCGCGGTCCACCCGCAGCGCGGGATCGCCGATCAGCAGCGCGGCGTCGGCCTCCGCCAGCATCCGCTCCGGATCCGGGCGTTCGTGGCTGTACTCGGGCTCGACGTGGAAGCGCTCGCGCATCAGGATGCGCAGCAGCGCGGCGGAGGTCCGGCTGTTCTGGTCGAGCGCCACCTTGCGGATCTCGCTCGGCGGGCAGCGCGAGATCATCAGCACGCTGCGCACCTCGTGATGCGCGGCGATGCACAGGTCGGGCAGCACCTTGAGGCCCGGGATCCGCTGCACCTCGATGGACGGGATCAGGCCGATGTCGAGATTGCCCTGGCCGAGCAGCCTGGCCACCAGCGACGGCGGATGGTAGCTGGGCGCGAAGAGATCCGCATGGTGCCCCTTGAGGAAGCCCCAGGCCAGCGGCTTGCTGTTGAGGAAGTTGACGATGCCGACGCGCAGCTTGGGCAAGATCTCCCCTACTTGGACATGGCGTTGAGGAACTCCTGGTTGCTCTTGGCCTTCGACAGCTTGTCGTGCAGCAGCTCCATGCTCTCCACCGTCGACAGCGGGTTGAGCACCTTGCGCAGCACCCAAACGCGGTGCAGCTCGCCTTCGGGCATCAGCAGCTCTTCCTTGCGGGTGCCGGACTTGTTGATGTCGATCGCCGGGAAGACCCGCTTGTCCACCAGCTTGCGGTCGAGATGGATCTCGGAGTTGCCGGTGCCCTTGAACTCCTCGAAGATGACGTCGTCCATGCGGCTGCCGGTGTCGACCAGGGCGGTGGCGACGATGGTCAGCGAGCCGCCCTCCTCGATGTTGCGGGCGGCGCCGAAGAACCGCTTGGGGCGGTGCAGGGCGTTGGCGTCGATACCGCCGGAGAGCACCTTGCCCGAGGGCGGCTGGACGGTGTTGTAGGCGCGCGCCAGGCGGGTGATCGAGTCGAGCAGGATGACCACGTCCTTCTTGTGCTCCACCAGGCGCTTGGCCTTCTCGATCACCATCTCCGCCACCTGCACGTGACGGGTCGCGGGCTCGTCGAAGGTCGAGGAGACCACCTCGCCCTGCACCGAGCGCTGCATATCGGTCACCTCTTCGGGACGCTCGTCGATCAGCAGCACGATCAGGATCACCTCGGGATGGTTCTTTTCGAGCGAATGGGCGATCGACTGCAGCAGCATGGTCTTGCCGGTGCGCGGCGGCGCCACAATCAGCGCCCGCTGCCCCTTGCCCATCGGCGTCGCCAGGTCCATCACCCGCGACGACATGTCGCCCGCCACCTCGAGCTTGATGCGCTCGTCGGGATAGAGCGGCGTCAGGTTGTCGAAGAAGATCTTGTTGCGGGCGACCTCGGGATGCTCGAAATTGACCGCTTCGACCTTGATCAGGGCGAAGTAGCGCTCGCCCTCCTTCGGCTGGCGGACCTGGCCGGAGATGGTGTCGCCGGTGCGCAGGTCGAAGCGCCGGATCTGGCTGGGGCTGACATAGATGTCGTCCGGGCCCGGCAGGTAGTTGTACTCGGGGGCGCGCAGGAAGCCGAACCCGTCGGGCAGGCACTCGAGCACTCCTTCGGCGAAGATCAGGCCGCTCTTCTCGGTCTGCGCCTGCAGGATCTTGAAGATCAGCTCCTGCTTGCGCATGCCGGTCGCACCCTCGACCCCCATGTCCTTGCCGATCTGGGTCAGCTGGGAGATGCTCATCTCCTTCAGCGCCCGGATGTCGAGCGCCTCCACCGAGGCGCCCTTTTCCACTGGGTTCTGCGTTGATTTTGCCATGTCGTTATGGTGTCCTTTCTACCTTGCACTCGCTTCGAGGTGGCTGTCGATGACGTTCCACAGCTCCTTCATCCCTTCGCCCGAGTGCGCGGAGACGGGGATCAGGGGGGTCGACGCTGCCAGGCCCAGCGCGGCGCCGATACCGCGGAGGGCCGCGGCGCGGCGGCCGCGGGGGAGGCGGTCGATCTTGGTCGCCGCGATCGCGATCTTGGCGCCCAGGCTCGACAGGTACTCGTACGCCTGCTGGTCGAGCGGCGTTGCTCCGACCTGGGAATCGACCAGCATCATCATCTGCGCTTGCGGCAGCGCCTGCCGCAGATAGCTGTTCACGACTTCCGCCCACTCCCGCCGCTCTGCCCTGCCGGCGCGCGCCCAGCCGTAGCCCGGCAGGTCGACGAACCAGCAGCGGCCGTTGATCAAGAAGTAGTTGACCGCCCGCGTGCGCCCCGGCGTCTGGCCCACCCTGGCGAGACCCTTGCGGCCCAGGATGCGGTTCAGCAGGCTCGACTTGCCGACGTTCGAGCGGCCGGCGAATGCGATCTCCGGACGCCCGTCGCGCGGGAAGTCTCCGCTCTCGTGAGCGGACCTGACGTAATCCGCGGTCTCGACTCTCAAGTTGGTGCCGTCCGGTGGCCGAACCTCGAAGGACGAAACCGGGACGATCCCGGCCTGGTCATCCACAAGCGTCTATCGGATCGCCCCCCGCATCCCCCCGACCCCCTTCCCACCCCTCCGGGGGGGAAGGGGGCGCCAAGGTCCCTCTTAGTTCGAGTTTCGTTTTAGGCCCCTTTGCCGGGCGGGCGCGGCCCGCCGCCTCACGGCCGCTTGCTGACTGTCCGGGGGGCTTTCGCCGCCGGAATGGCCAGCCGCGCGGCCGCGACAACTTTTTCAATCCGATTGGCCGCGGGACCGTACCAGCCGGGCAGGCAGGCGCGGCAGAGCCCCCGCGGCTCCCAGGGTCAATGGGCCAGTGAATCCGGCCCCACGGGAGGCTCTGAGGGGGCCTCCTTGAACTTGCTGGTGGCCTTCAGCAGGGGAGCGGTCTCGCCGTCGAGAGCAAGCCGCAGCACCTCGTCCATCGATTCGACCAGGTGCATTTCCATTGCCTCGCGCACCTCCACCGGGATCTCCTCGAGGTCCTTCTCGTTCTCCTTGGGGAGGATCACCTCGGTGATGCCACCGCGGAAGGCGGCCAAAACCTTATCCTTGATCCCACCCACCGGCAAGACCTTGCCGCGCAGGGTGATCTCGCCGGTCATCGCCACGTCCTTGCGCACCGCGATCTTGCTCAAGGCCGAAACCAGGGCGGTGGCCATGGTGATGCCGGCAGAAGGGCCGTCCTTCGGGATCGCCCCCTCCGGCACGTGGAGGTGGAGATCCATGTTCTCGTTGAAGTCGGGGTCGATGCCGAAGCGCTCGCTGCGGCTGCGCAGGTAGGACACCGCCGCGCGCGCCGACTCCTGCATCACCTCGCCGAGCTTGCCGGTCAGGGTCAGCTTGCCCTTGCCCGGCATCAATCCGACCTCGGTCTCGAGCAGCTCGCCGCCCACCTCGGTCCAGGCCAGGCCGGTGGCGACGCCGATCTCGGATTGCTGGTTCTTGCGGCGGGCGCGGAAGCGCTCCTTGCCGAGGTACTCGGAGATCATCTCCGGCCGCACCGCCACCGCCAGGCCCGGGCCCTCCTTGACCACGCGGCGGGCGATCTTGCGGCACACCGACGCGATCTCGCGCTCGAGGCTGCGCACGCCGGCCTCCCGCGTGTAACTCTCGATCAGCACCCGGATGGATTCCTCCTCGAAGCTGATCTTGTCCGTCGACAGGCCATGGTTCTTCACCTGCCGCGGCACCAGGAATTGCTGGGCGATGGCCAGCTTCTCGTTGAGCGTGTAGCCCGAGAGATGGATCACCTCCATGCGGTCCTTGAGCGGCGCCGGGATGGTGTGGGTGACGTTGGCGGTGGCGATGAACATGACCTTCGAGAGGTCGTAGTCGACGTCCAGGTAGTGGTCGAGGAACGAGTGGTTCTGCTCGGGATCGAGCACCTCGAGCAGCGCCGCGGAGGGGTCGCCGCGGAAATCCATCGACATCTTGTCGACTTCGTCGAGCAGGAACACCGGGTTGACGGTGGCCGCCTTGCGCATCATCTGGATGATCTGGCCGGGGAAGGCGCCGATGTAGGTGCGCCGGTGGCCGCGGATCTCGGCCTCGTCGCGCACGCCGCCCAGCGACAGCCGGACGAACTTGCGGCCGGTGGCGCGGGCGATCGACTTGGCGAGCGAAGACTTGCCGACGCCGGGCGGCCCGACGAAACAGATGATCGAGCTCTTGGTCTGGCCGATCAGCTGCCGCACCGCCAGGAACTCCAGGATGCGGTCCTTGATCTTCTCGAGGCCGTAGTGGTCCTCGTTGAGCACCTTTTCGGCATGGTCCAGGTCCTTGCGCTCCTTGCTCTTCTTGCGCCAGGGCACCGCCACCAGCCAGTCGATGTAGTTGCGCGACACCGTGGCCTCCGCCGAAACCGGCGGCATCGCCTCGAGCCGCTTGAGTTCCTGCTCCGCCTTCTCCTTGACCTCCTTGGGCAGGCCCGCCTTCTCGATCTTCTCGCGCAGCTCGGTCAGCTCGTCGCCGCGGTCGTCCTTGCGGCCGAGCTCCTGATGGATGGCCTTGATCTTCTCGTTGAGGTAGTACTCCTTCTGGGCCTTCTCCATCTGCTTCTTGACCTTGACGTTGATCCGCTTGTCGATGTTGATCTTTTCGATCTCCACGTCCAGCAGATCGTGCAGGCGCTGCAGCCGCTCGTAGGGATTGATCAGCTCGAGCAGCGACTGCTTGTCGGTGGTCGAGACCATCAGGTGAGCGGACAGGATGTCGGCGACGCGATCCGGATTGTCCAGCTTGAGGGTCGACATCAGGCCCTCGAACGCCAGGTGGTGCGACATCTTGGCGTATTGCTCGAAGGCCGAGAGCACCTTGCTCATGTACACCCGCAGCTCTTCGCTCATCGGGTAGTTGACCTCGAAGGTCTCCACCTCGACGTTGAGCGCACCCTCGGTGTCCACGACGCTGACGATCTTGCCGCGCTGCACGCCTTCGACCATCACCCGGACGTTGCCGTTGGGCAGCTTCAGATTCTGGATGACGGTCGCCACCACGCCGAGGTCGCAGATGTCGTCGCGCACCGGGTCGTCGATGCGCGGGTCCTTCTGCGACGACAGGAAGATGCGCTTCTGGGCGGTCGCCAGGGACTGCTCGAGCGCCCGCACCGAGCTCTCGCGGCCGACGATGAACGGCGCCATCATGTGCGGGAAGACCACCATGTCCCGCAGCGGCACCAGCGGTAGCGTTTCGCGTTGCTTCGAGACGAACGATAAAGCCATATGGGTCGATGCTTTCGGGGGGATCGCGGGGGTTTGGTATCGGAGTGTGGGGGTGTTGGGCGTGCCGGGGTGTTGGGGGGTGTCGCGTGGCGGGCGGCGGGCGCGCTGGCCGGAGGATCAGCCGGCCTTCTTGTAGAGCATGATCGGCTGGATGCGGCTGGCCACGACCTCCTCGTTGATCAGGCACTGCTTGATGTCGCGCTGCGAGGGGATGGTGTACATCAGCTCGAGCATCAGCTCCTCGAGGATGATGCGCAGGCCGCGCGCCCCGACGTTGCGCTTGAGCGCCTCTTTCGAGATCGCGACCAGCGCCTCGTCGGTGAACTTGAGCTCCACGCCCTCGAACTCGAGGATCGTCTGGTACTGGCGGATCAAGCTGTTCTTGGGCTCGTGGAGGATGCGCACCAGCGCCGCCTCGTCGAGCTCCTCGAGGGTCGCCACCACCGGCAGGCGGCCGACGAACTCGGGGATCAGGCCGTACTTGATCAGGTCCTCAGGCAGCACGTGCTCGAGCAGCTGCGTGCTCTTCCTCTCCCGCTTGCTCTTGATCTCGGCGCCGAAGCCCAACGACTTCTGGTTCATCCGCCGCTCGATCACCTCTTCGAGGCCGACGAAGGCGCCGCCGCAGATGAACAGGATGTTGGTGGTGTCGATCTGCAGGAACTCCTGGTGCGGGTGCTTGCGGCCGCCCTGCGGCGGCACGTTGCACTGCGTGCCCTCGAGGATCTTGAGCAGCGCCTGCTGCACGCCCTCGCCGGACACGTCGCGGGTGATCGACGGGTTGTCGCTCTTGCGGCAGATCTTGTCGACCTCGTCGATGTAGACGATGCCGCGCTGAGTCTTTTCCTTGTCGTTGCCCGAGGCCTGGTAGAGCTTGAGGATGATGTTCTCGACGTCCTCGCCGACGTAGCCGGCTTCGGTCAGGGTGGTGGCGTCGGCGATGGTGAAAGGCACCGACAGCAAGCGCGCCAGGGTCTGGGCGAGCAGCGTCTTGCCCGTGCCGGTGGGGCCGATGAGCAGGATGTTGGACTTCTGCAGCTCGACGTCGCCGTGGGCCTTCTCCGCAAAGTCGATGCGCTTGTAGTGGTTGTAGACCGCCACCGCCAGCTTCTTCTTCGCCTGCTCCTGACCGATGACGTACTCGTCGAGCAGGCCCTTGACCTCCTTGGGCTTGGGGAGAGTGGTGTCCTGCTGCTGCTCGAGCATCCGGTCCTCGGCAATGATGTCGAGGCAGATGTCGACGCACTCGTCGCAGATGAAGACCGTCGGGCCGGCGATGAGCTTCTTCACCTCCCGCTGGCTCTTGTTGCAGAAAGAGCACCTCAGGACTTCATCGCCGCTGTCTTTCTTCGGCATCTCTCCTCCGTTGCGCCGGATGGTCGACGATCGAGTCGGCGAATCAGGGATGGCCCCATGCTAGGAGCGAACTTCCGGCCCTGTCAACCATCCGCCTGCGCGCTTCGCCGCCGCTGGCCTGCTCCGGGGTGCATCCGGGAGCAAGAACAGCGCGCCTCGGGCGAGCTATTCCGCGCCGCGTCACCGGCCCTCTCCAGACCGCCCTGCCGTGCCGGAGCCCGCCGCGCTGCCGGAGGCGGGGGCGGCGCCGCCGGCGGGATGCCCCGAGCCGGCCGGCGCGGGACCGATCGCGCCGGTCGGGCCGATGGCACCGATCGGGCCGGGACCGGGGCCGCTGCCGCTCGGACCGCGGCGCGACATGACGCGATCGGCGAGGCCGTAGGCCAGCGCCTCGGGGGCGGTCAGGATGCGGTCCCGCTCGGTGTCGCGATGGACCTCTTCCTTGCTCCTGCCGGTATGGTAGGCGAGGATCTCGTCCATGCGGTCGCGCATCGCGAACATGTCCTTGGCATGGATCTCGATGTCGGACTGCTGCCCCTGCAGCCCCGACAGCCATGGCTGATGGATGAGGATGCGGCTGTTGGGCAGCAGCGTCCGCTTGCCCTTGGTGCCGGCGGCCATCAGCACCGCCGCCATCGAGGCCGCCTGCCCGACGCAGTAGGTCGAGACGTCGGGCTTGATGTACTGCATGGTGTCGTAGATCGCCAGCCCCGCGCTGATCGAGCCGCCGGGCGAATTGATGTAGAGGGAGATGTCCTTCTCCGGGTTCTCGGCTTCCAGGAACAGCATCTGGGCGATCACCAGGCTCGCCACGTCGTCGTCGACCGTGCGGCCCAGGAAGATGATGTTGTCCCGGAGCAGGCGCGAGAAGATGTCGTACGCGCGCTCCCCCCGGCTCGTCTGCTCGACCACCATCGGAATCAACATGTTCGGTATTGTCTCCTAGAAGCGTGCTGAACGCGCTCCCTGACTATTCTGGTGCGTCTGTTGCCTCATTCCCCGCCGCCGGGTGGCCGGAGGGGGTATCCGTCGCGCCGGCGCCGGCCGCGCTTCCAGAAGGATCGGCGTCCGGGGCGGTGTCGGCGCCGGGCGCGGTGGTCGCAGCCAGCGGCATCTCGCCCAGCAGGTGGAGGATGGTCTTGTCGCGCCGGATCTGATCACGCAGCAAGGTCAGCCGGCCGTGCTCGTCGAGAGCCTTGCGCAAGGCCGGCGTGGTGGTCTTCTGCGCCCGCGCCAGCGTCGCCAGCGCGCGCTCGAACTCCGCGTCGGTGATCACCACCGGCTCGGCTTCGGCGATGGCGTCGAGCAGCAGCTCGTCATGCACGCGGCGCTCGGCGACCGGCCTGATCTGTTCGCGGATCGCCTCCCAGTCCAGGCCCGCCTGATCCGGCCGCACGCCGCGCTGCGCCAACCTCTCGGCCTCGGCGCGGGCGATCTGCTCGATCTCGCGCCGCACCACGCCTTGCGGCAATTCGAGCGGGTGCCGCTCGCGCAGCTGTTCGAGCAGCGCCCGCTGGCGCTGCTGCAGGCGCGCCTCGACGCCGGCCTCGCGCAGGCGCCGGGCGACCATCTCGCGCAGCTCCGCGAGCCCGCCCAGCTGGGGGTTCACCCGCGCCGCCAGCTCGTCGTCGAGGGGCGGCAGCTCGCGCTCCTTGACGGCGGTCACCTGCACCTTGAAACGCCGCGGCGGGCCGCCGGTTGCGCCAGCGTCCGGCCCGGGGTCGCCCGGCATGCCGGCGGCGGGCTCGCGGGTGAACGCCGCCTCCTGTCCTGCCGTCAGGCCCGAAACGGCCAGCGAGACCTCTTCCCAGACGCGCTCGTCGCCGACCTCGAACTCGACCCGCTGGGTGTTTTCCGCGGCTTCGGGGCTCTCCGGGGTGGGCGGGGCTGCCGCCGCCGGCGCGTCGTTTCCAGGGGCCGCGATGGCTGCCGAGTCCGGCGCGGCTGGCGAGGCCTTGGCCGTTGCCGGGGCGTCCGTCGCGGTGAGCTGGGCGCTCACCAGGTCGCCGCGGGCCGCGGGCCGTTCGACCGGTACCCACTCGCCGAACCGGGCGCGCAGGTCGTCGAGCGCCTTGTCCACGTCCAGCTCGCCGGGCTCGACCTCGGGATCCGGCAGCTGGAAGTCCCGGATGTTGCGCAGCTCGATCGCGGGGCGGGTCTCCACCGTCGCCACGAAGGTCAACGACCCGCCGGGCTCGAGATCGCGGACCTCGTCCACCTCCGGCGGCAGCAGCGGGTCGATCTGGCTCTCCGCCTGCGCCTGGCGCCAGTAGCGCGGCAGCAGGCGGTCGATCACCTCGCGCTCGATGTCCTTGGCGAAGCGGCGGCGCACCAGCTCGTTGGGCACCTTGCCGCGGCGGAAACCCGGGATCCGCACGCGCTGGCCGTACTCGCGGATCACGCGCTGGGTCTCGGCCTCGACCGCTGGCGCCGGCACCTCGACGGTGAGCTGCTTGCGCCAAGGGCCTACGTCCTGCATCGATAACACCACGCTCATGCGGTCTTGAGCTCCCTGGTTTGGTGCGAAAGGGGGGACTCGAACCCCCAACCCGATCGCTCGGGACTAGATCCTAAGTCTAGCGCGTATACCAGTTCCGCCACTTTCGCGGTGAAGTCCTCCTGGTGGACCGGCGGGGAGGATGGAAGGTCGAAGGGAGTGGTGAGCCGCCTAGGAATCGAACCTAGAACCCGCAGATTAAGAGTCTGCTGCTCTGCCAATTGAGCTAGCGGCCCTTGACGCCCAGGAATCATAACTCAAAGCGGCGGCCGGCTGACAACACCGATCCCCGCCGAGGACCGGCCCCTGCCAGAACGGAGCTGGTGGCGCCGGCATTCCCGGGCTAGCCACCCTGCACGAAATGAACCACCTCAAGGCGGTCCCCGGCCACGAGGCGGGTCGCAGGGTAGGCGGCGCGCGGCAGCAGCTCGCCGTTGCGCTCCACCGCCACGGTGCGCGGGTCGCGGCCGAGGCCGGTCACCAGGTCGAGGACCGTGGCGTCCAGCGGCACCTCGCAGGGCTCGCCGTTGAGCAAGAGGGCGAGGGTCGGCGGCATGGGATCAGAGGAGGTGCTTGAGCTCGGCGCGCCCGATGGCGCTGACCGCGCTGATGATCAGGGCGGCGGTGCCGCGGTCGAGCGCGGGGATCTCGAAGCGCAGCGGCAGGCCGCCATACTCGTCGGTGCGCCCCACCGCCAGCACGCGCGGCTCGGCGATGGTCGAGATCATCCGCACCGATACCTGGGCGCCGGCGATCGGCAAACCGCTCTTGCTCGAGGTGGTGCGCAATGCCAGGTTGGCCCGGCGTCCCAGTCCGAGCTCGGCATCGCCCTCGAGCACCAGCACCAGCTGCTCCTGGTCGGCCTCGTTGGTCAGGTACTCGAGGATGACCTGATCGAGGGTGCGCTCGGAGGTCGGCGGGGCCTGGGGGACCCGCGGGGCTTGCGGGGTCTGCTGGGCCGGCGCCTGCACGGGCAGGCCGCGCGGGGTGGCCGTCCGCTGGAACGCGCCGGGACCGGTGGCGTCCGCAGGCACGAAGGAGCCGCCAGGACCCCGCGGCGACGGGCCGCCACCGGCAGGCACCGGCTCGAGCACCGGCATGGGCGAGGTCTTGGGCCGCACCAGCGCCACCAGCTTGCCGTCGAGCTTGCCGTGACGGATGGCGGCGATCATGGTCCGATGCTGATGGTCCATGAGCGCGATGATCTCTTTCTCGTCGCGCCCCTCCGCCAGCAGGTCGGCGTAGCTGGCGCGCTTGCTGGCCAGCACCTGACCGCCGACGTAGACGAGGCTCTCGATGAAGGGGTTGGCGGCCCCCTTGTCCTCGGTCTGCACGTGGAAAACCACCTCGTGGTGGCGGACGTCGGTGTTGTACCCGGTGATCATCGGTGGTCGGCTGCATCGGCGGCGCAGTGGGCGATGGCAGCCACCCTGGCTGTGGGCTCGGCGACATGATTCTACGAACAGAGTGCTCCGGAATCAACGCGGAGCCGGCCCGGGACGCCGGAAAACGGTGGCGGCGTTGGCAGCGGCGCCCGCCGGAGCGTACAATGATCACAGGCCCACCGAGCCTGCTCCACCCTACCCGGCCAGCGGCGGGGGAGCCGGCCGACAGGGTGGCCCGGGAAACCGGACCGCCTCCCGTGCTTGGAAAGGCGGGCCGCAAGGGACGACGTTCCGGCCCTTGCGCTGGTGTCTGGGGTGCGGCCTGGTGATCCGGTCATGAGCCTCCCAGCGCCTGCGCCAGCCCATCGCCCAACCTCCCCCGGCCTGCGCATCCTCTCCGAGTCCGCGCCGCCGCGCCAGACGTCGCTCGATCCGTCGCGCATGACGCGACATGAACCGCCGCGCCAGACGCGGCATGAGCCGCCGCGCCAGACGCGGCATGAGGACACCGGCGGCGCCGCGCCGGATGCGCCGTCGGCGTCGCTCGCGCGGTCCGCGGTCGGCGATCCCGGACCGCAGGCCGATTCGCACCCGCTGACCGACGCCTTCGGCCGCCGGCTCACCTACTTGCGGGTCTCGGTGACCGATCGCTGCAACCTGCGGTGCTCCTACTGCCTGCCGGAGGATGCCGACTTCCCCCACGGCGACCGCGATTTCCTGCGCCCGGAAGAGATCGAGGCCATGGTCGGCGCCCTGGTGCGGCTGGGAATCCGCCGGGTGCGCCTGACCGGCGGCGAGCCGCTGGTGCGCAAGGACATCCTGGAGATCGCGCGGCGGGTCAAGGCGCTGCCGGGGGTCGAGAACCTGGCGCTGTCGACCAACGGCACCGAGCTGGCGCGCCTGGCCGGGCCGCTGCGCGCTGCCGGTATCGATCGCGTCAACATCAGCCTCGACAGCCTGGACGCCGAGCGTTTCCACGCCATCACCCGTCGCGGCGACCTGGCGGCGGTGTGGAGCGGCATCGAGGCGGCGCTGGCCGCCGGCTTCTCGCCGGTGAAGCTCAACGCCGTGCTGCTGCGGCAGAACCTGGAGGACGTCGACAAGCTCGTCGAGCTCACCCTGGAGCGCCCGCTCTCGGTGCGCTTCATCGAGATGATGCCGACCGCCAGCAATCATCACCTGCAGGCCGGCGAGTATGTGTCCAGCGACCTGGTGAAGCAGCGGATCGAGGAGCGCTTCGGCGAGCTGATCCCGCTTGCCAACTCAGCCCCCGCCGCCGCCTCCGCCGACACCGACGCCGGCGGGGGGGCCGCCGCCCTGCCGCGCACCGGTCCCGCCGTCTCCTACCGGCTGGCCGGTGCCAAGGGCGCGGTGGGCTTCATCACCCCGCTGTCGCACACCTTCTGCGCCGACTGCAACCGCCTGCGCCTCACCGCGCGCGGCGAGCTACGGCTCTGCCTGTTCGCCGACCGCGTTTATCCGCTGCGCCACCTGCTGGCGTTGGATGGCGGGGATGCCGGGGATGCCGGCACCGCGGACTTGGAGATGGAGATCCTTCGCGTCCTGCGCGAGAAACCGGCCGAGCACATGCTGGGGCGGGGCGACTACGGCAATCTGGTCAGCTTCATGGAAATCGGCGGCTGAGATCCGGCCGTCCCCGCCACCTGCCGGAGCGGCCGAGGCAGCCGCGCCGGTCCACCGGCGGCGGCGTTTCGTGCGAGAATGCGGACGGCGACGTCCTGCCGGGTTCCAGATGCATCCCAACTGAATTCACGGCTACGAGGAGATAAGCACCCATGTCTCAAACCGCTGAAACCGCTCAAACCGCGCCAACCGCAGAGGCCGCCCGGGGCGGAGCGGCCGCCGGCTCCGCCGGCAGCGAGCGCACCCTGATCGGCTACGAGGTCCGCGAAGGCGTCGCCTACCTGACCCTCGACGATCCGCCGGCCAACACCTACACCCACGAGATGATGCGGCAGCTCGACGCCGCCATCCTGAAGGCCCGCTTCGACGTCAACGTCCACGTCCTGGTGCTCACCGGCCGCGGCGAGAAGTTCTTCTGCGCCGGGGCCAACATCCAGATGCTCGCCGAGTCGGAGCCCAACTTCAAGTACTACTTCTGCCTGCACGCCAACGAGACGCTGAACCGCCTCGAGCAGACGCCGAAGCTGGTCATCGCGGCGCTCAACGGCCACACCGTCGGCGGCGGCCTCGAGATCGCGATGGCCGCCGACCTGCGCATCGCCAGGCGCAACGCCGGCAAGGTCGGGCTGCCCGAGATCAACCTCGGGGTGCTGCCGGGCACCGGCGGCACGCAGCGGCTGGCGCGCCTGATCGGCAAGTCGCGCGCCATCGAGCTGATGACCACCGGCCGGCTGATCTCGTTCGAGGAGGCCGAGAAGCTGGACATCCTCAACCAGATCTTCGAGCCGGAGGATTTCGCCGGCCAGATCCATGCGTTCGCCCGCCAGTTCTGCCCGCCCAACCGCGCCGCCAAGGCGGTGGGGCGCATCAAGCGCTCGGTGCAGTCGGGCGCCGAGGTGCCGTTCGAAAGCGGCCTGGCGATCGAGCGCGAGCTGCAGCAGCAGCTGTTCGAGAGCAAGGACGCCCGCGAGGGACTGGACGCCTACGTCGGCAAGCGCACGCCGCAGTTCAAGGGGAACTGAAAGACCATGGCGACCGCGCAACAGTCTTCTACGGCGCCTGGGGCGCCGGCTCCTACGGCGCCTGGGGCGCCCGGCCTGGGCGTCGGCGCCCCCGGCGGACCGGCGCCGCGCCTGCCGCCGCCACAGCTGTTCATCGGCGGCCGCTGGGTCGAGCCGGAAGGCGGGCGCACCTTCCCCACCGAGAACCCGGCCACCGAGGCGGTCCTTTGCCAGGTGGCGTCGGCTTCGGCGGCCGACGCCGGCCGCGCCGTCGAGGCGGCGCACGCCGCGCTCCACGGCGATTGGGGGCAGAAGACGTCGGCCCGTGACCGCGGTCGGCTGCTGTACAAGATCGCCGATGCGCTGGAAGCCCGCATCGACGAGTTCGCACTGGTGGAGACCCTCGACAACGGCAAGCCGATCTTCGAGTCGCGCTACGTGGACCTGCCGGCCTCGATCGACGCGCTGCGCTACTTCGCCGGCTGGGCCGACAAGATCACCGGCGACACCCTGCCGGTGTCGGGGCCGTTCGTGCTCGCCTACACCCTGCGCGAGCCAGTCGGGGTGGTGGCCGCCATCACGCCGTGGAACTTCCCGCTCATCCAGGCACTGTGGAAGATCTCGGCGGCGCTCGCCTGCGGCAACACGGTGGTGCACAAGCCGGCTTCCTACACCGCGCTGACGGCGCTCAAGTTCGCCGAGCTGGCGAGCGAGGCGGGTCTGCCGCCAGGTGTCCTCAACGTCGTCCCGGGCGGCGGCGCCGCGGTCGGCAACGCCCTGGTCGAGCACCCGCTGGTCGCCAAGATCACCTTCACCGGCTCGACCGAGGTCGGGCGCGACATCATGCGCGGCGCGGCCGGCACCATCAAGCGCGTCACCCTCGAGCTGGGCGGCAAGTCGCCCAACATCGTCTTCGCCGACGCCGACCTCGACGCCGCGGTGCGGGGCGCCTACAACGGCATCTTCTATGGCAAGGGCGAGGTCTGCGCCGCCGGCTCCAGGCTGTTCGTCGAGGAAGGGGTCCACGGCGAGCTGGTCGAGCGCCTGGTCGAGCGCACTCGCCGCCTGGTCCCGGGCGATCCGCTCGACCCCAAGACGCGGCTCGGCGCGCTGGTCTCGGCCAAGCAGCGCGAGAGCGTGCTGGGTTATGTCGAAACCGGCCGGCGGGAGGGGGCGCGGGTGGCTCATGGCGGCGAGCCGGCGACGGTGGGCGGCAAGGGCTGGTTCATGCAGCCGACCGTCCTCGACGGCGTGTCCAACGACATGACCGTGGCCCGCGAGGAGATCTTCGGACCGGTGCTGGCGGTGATCCCGTTTCGCGACGTCGAGGAAGCGATCGAGCAGGCCAATGCCAACATCTACGGTCTGGCCGCCGGCGTCTGGACCCGCGACATCGGCAAGGCGCACCAGGTGGCGCGCCGGGTGCAGGCGGGAACGGTGTGGATCAACCAGTACAACTGGTACGACTCGGGCGCTCCCTTCGGCGGCTACAAGCAGAGCGGCTTCGGCCGCGAGCTGGGCAAGCAGGCGCTCGAGTCCTACACCGAGACGAAGTCGGTCTACGTCGGCAGGTAGGCCGCGGCCCGTGTCCGACCTCGGCTCCGGTCCCGCCGCCATACCCGCCACCGGCGCCGGCACCATGCCAGGCGGGCAGGACGACATCGTCTTGGCGGCGCCGGTGCGCACGCCGATCGGCAAGTTCGGCGGCGCGCTGGTGGCGCTCTCGGCGGCGGATCTCGGCACCGCCGCCGCCGCCGCCGCGCTGGCGCGTGCCGGCCTGACTCCCGGGCGCGCCGGTTTCGTCGATCAGGTCATCTTCGGCCATGCCCGGCAGGCCGGTGGCGGCCCCAACACCGCGCGCCAGATCGCCCATCGGGCCGGCGTACCGGACGATCGTCCGGCGTTCACCGTCAACCAGGCCTGCGGCTCGGGGCTGCAGGCGGTGCTCTGCGCCGCGCGCGCCATCCGTCTCGGCGAGGCGCGGGTGGTGCTGGCGGGCGGCACCGAGAGCATGTCCAACACTCCCTACATGCTGCCGCGAGCGCGGCGCGGCTACCGTCTCGGTCACGCCGAGATCGTCGACGGCATGTACCGCGACGGCTTCGACGATCCCCTGTCCGGTCTGGTCATGGGCGAGACCGCCGAGGAGCTCGCCGTCGAGGCGGGGGTGGACCGCGAGGCGGCCGACGCCTACGCGCAGCGCAGCCAGGAGCGCTGCGGGCGGGCGCGTGCCGGCGGCCGTTTCGCCGCCGAGATCGTGCCGGTGGAGGTGCCCGGCAAGCCGGGCGGCGGGAGCACGGGAGCCCCGGCGCAGGTCATGGATCGCGACGAGCACCCGCGCGACGGCGTGACGCTCGCGGCGCTGGCCCGCATGCCTGCGGTGTTCCGGAATGGAGGCACCGTCACCGCCGGCAACGCCTCGGGGATCACCGACGGCGCCGCCGCCATGGTGGTCGCATCGCGTCAGGCCGCCGTCGAGCTCGGGCTGCCGGTGATGGCGCGCCTCGTCGGCTGGGAGGTGGTCGGCGTCGAGCCGCGGATCATGGGCATCGGACCAGTGCCGGCGGTGCGCCGGCTGCTGGCGCGCACCGGCCAGGCGCTGGCAGGGGTCGACGCGATCGAGCTCAACGAAGCGTTCGCGTCCCAGGTGCTGGCGTGCCTCGCAGGCCTCGATCTGCCGGCCGACTGCGAGCGCGTCAATCCGGACGGCGGCGCCATCGCCCTCGGCCATCCGATCGGCGCCACCGGTGCCCGCATCCTGGTCACCCTGCTGCACGGACTCGCGGCGCGGCAGGGCCGGCGCGGCATCGCCACCCTCTGCGTGTCGGGCGGCATGGGCCTGGCGGCGCTGGTCGAGCTCGAGGCGACGGCGCCGTGAGCCGCTGCCTGGTGTTGGTCTCGGCCGCCAGCGCGGCGCGCGCGGCGCCCTACGTCGCGGCCTTGGCGGCGGCCGGCCTGGCGCCGGAATCGATCCGCGTCGTCACCGCGGACCCGGACGAGGCGCCCGCCGGCGCCGCCGGAGAGATCGCCCAGATCGCGAACCTAGCCGAGCTGGCCGGCGGCGCCACCGGCCTGGTGCTGTGCGGCGGCGAAGACGTGGACCCTCGCCTTTACGGCGAGGAGCCGCTACCGGCCGCCAACGTCGAGGTGGCGCCGCGGCGCGACGCGCTCGAATGGGAGCTGCTGGAGGCGGCGCGCGCCCGGCGGGTGCCGGTATGGGGGATCTGTCGCGGCTTCCAGGTGCTCAATGTGTTCTTCGGCGGCTCGCTCTGGCAGGACCTGCCGCTGCAGCGGCCGGAGGACTCGGAAAGCACGGCGGCTCGGGACGCCCCGAAGGCGGCGGAGACGACGGAAACCCCGGAGACGCCGAAAATTGTGGCGCACGATCCCGGCCCGCCGAACGATCGCCTGGCCCATGCGATCCGCGTGCTGGCCCCGCGCGCGCCGCTCGGCGAGCGCCTGGCGGCCGCCGGCCCGGCGCCGCGGGTCAACAGCCGCCACCATCAGGGCGTCCGGCGGCTCGGTGCCGGGCTGCTGGCGGTCGCGGCGGCGCCGGACGGCCTGATCGAGGCGGCGATCTTGTCCGAGGATGCCGGCGGCCGGGTGGTTGACGGTTGGTGGGTGCGCGGGGTCGAGTGGCATCCCGAGAACCTGCTAGCCCTGCCGGAGCAGGTGGCGCTCTGGCGCGACTTCACCGCCGCCGTCGCTCGACCCTGACGCCGTGGCGCCCCATCCGACCATGCCATCGATCGCCGCCACGCGCCACGGCCGCACCGCGACCCTGGTCCTCGACCGGCCGCCGCTCAACGTTCTCGACCTCGAGGCGCTGGCGGCCTTGCGGCAGGCGATCGGCGAGCTGGCTGGCGACGCCGAGCTGGCGGTGGTCTTCGTCCGCGGCGCCGGCGGGCGCGCCTTCTCGGCCGGCACCGCCGTCCAGGACCATGCGCCCGAGCGGTTGCCGGCGATGCTCGCCGCGGTCCGCGAGGCCGTCGTCGGGTTGCGCGAGGTGCCGTCGATTACCGTCGCGGCGGTCGCCGGCCATTGCCTCGGGGGCGGCATGGAGCTGGCGATGGCGTGCGACCTGGTCATCGCCACCGAGGACTCGCATTTCGGCCAGCCCGAGGTGGACCTCGGCTGCTTTCCGCCGGTGGCGGCGGCGCTCTATCCGGCGCGACTCGGCGCCGGCCGCACGCTGGAGCTGCTGGCCACCGGCCAGCCGCTGACGGCCGAGCGAGCCGCGGAGCTCGGGCTGGTCCAGCGCCTGCTGCCCGCCGGCGGCCTGGACGACGGTTGCGCGCGGCTCGCCGCGGAGCTGGAGGGCAAGAGCGCACCGGTGCTGCGGCTGATCAAGCGCGCCGTCGCCGCCGGCCGCGACCTGCCCTTCGCGGCGGCGATGGCGGCTGCCGAGCGCCTCTACCTCGACGAGCTGGCCCCGCTCGCCGACATGCGCGAGGGCGTCGCCGCCTTCCTCGAGAAGCGGCGGCCCGAATGGCGGCACCGTTGAGGGGAATTGGAAACCGCGCAATCAGCACCAACCGGTTTGACCGGCAGCGACCGGACAAGGAGATCGCCGATGGCTGAAACGACCCTTTTGGAGCGGGAGGGCCGGGTGGCCATCCTGACCGTCAACCGCCCCGACAAGATGAACGCCCTCAACGAGCAGGTGCGCACCGAGGCGCTGGCGGCACTGGCCGAGATCGAGCAGGACGACGGCGTCGGCGTGGTGGTCATCACCGGCGCCGGCGACAAGTCGTTCATCGCCGGCGCCGATATCGGCGAGTTCGCCGGCCGCACACCGTTCGATCAACGGTACGCCATGCGCAGCCCCCGCGTCTTCGACATCATGGCCGGCTTCCCGAAGCCGGTGATCGCCATGATCAACGGCTTCTGCCTCGGCGGCGGCTGCGAGCTGGCGCTGTCCTGCGACCTGCGCATCGCCTCCGAGAAAGCCCGCTTCGGCCAGCCCGAGATCAACCTCGGGCTGATCCCGGGCGGCGGCGGCACCCAAAGGCTGTCGCGCCTGGTCGGCCTCGGCCACGCCATGCGGCTGATCCTGACCGGCGACATGATCGGCGCCGCCGAAGCCCGCGACCTGGGGCTGGTGGAAATGGTGGTGCCGCACGACGAGCTGCGCGCCCGCACCCTCGAGCTGGCGGCAAAGATCGCATCCAAGAGCCCGCTCACCGTGCGCATCGCCAAGGAAGCGGTGCGCGCCAGCCAGCGGCTGGCCGTCGACGACGGCATCCTCTACGAACGCGACCTGTTCTGCCTCTGCTTCTCCTCGGCCGACAAAGAGGAGGGCGTCAGCGCGTTCCTCGAGAAGCGACCGGCGAAATGGCAGGGGAGGTAATCATGAACGACCTCCTGGCACTGCGGCGTGAGTTCCCGATCCTCGAGCGCACCACCTACCTGATCAACAACTCGCTGGGCGCGATGCCACGCGGCGTCCACGACGAGCTGGCGACCTATGCCCGCGAATGGGAAGAGCGCGGCGTGCGCGCCTGGCACGAAGGCTGGTGGGAGATGTCCGCCAACACCGGCGACCTGCTGGCGCCGCTGCTCGGCGTCGGCACCGGCGAGATCGCGATGCATCAGAACGTCTCGGTGGCGGCGGCGGTTTTCCTCTCGTGCTTCGACTACCCTGCCGAGCGCAACCGCATCGTCTACACCGAGCTCAACTTCCCGAACGTGATGTACCTGATGGAGGGCGAGCGGCGCAAGGGCGCGGAGGTGGTGGTGGTGCCCTCCGACGACGGTATCGGCGTACCGACCGAGCGGCTGCTCGCCGCCATCGACGAGCACACCCGGCTGGTGCCGGTCTCCCACACGCTGTTCCGTAGCGCCTTCGTCCAGGATGCGGCCGCCATCGCCCGCCGCTGCCGCGAGGTCGGGGCGGTGCTGCTGCTCGACGTCTACCAGTCGGCCGGCGTGCTGCCGTTGGAGCTCGCAGCCTGGGGCGTCGACGCCTCGGTGGGCGGCTCGGTCAAATGGCTCTGCGGCGGTCCCGGCGCCGGCTTCCTCTGGGTGCGCCCCGACCTGGCGCGCGAGCTGCGGCCGGCCCTCACCGGCTGGCAGGCGGACGAGGAGCCGTTCGCCTTTCGCACCGGCGCCATCCGGCTGGCCGACACCCCCTGGCGCTTCCTCAACGGCACGCCGAACATCCCGGCGCTCTACGCCTGCCGCGCCGGCTATCGCATCGTCGCGAGCGTCGGCGCCAAGCGGATCCGCGAGCGCTCGCTGGCGCTGACCAGCCACCTGATGGCGGCCGCGGAGGACGCCGGCTTCGAGGTGCGCACGCCGCGCGACCCGGCGCGGCGCGCCGGCACCGTCTCGGTGTGGCACGAGCAGGCGGAGCGTCTATGCCAGGAGATGCTGGCCCGCGAGGTCATGTGCGACTTCCGGCCGCGCGCCGGCATCCGGCTGTCGCCGCACTTCTACAACACCGAAGAGGAGTGCGACCATGCGATCGCCACGCTGGCGGAGCTGGTTCGAGGCAAGTGAAACCGGCCGCGGGGCACCGCAGGCGATGGGGGGGCGAAGCGATGACTCGAATTCGGCTGCAGGATGCACTTGGATAAGTAGGAGCAGTTTGCCTTGGCGAACCGCAGGAGGCCGTGACGTAAAGTCGCACTATGTTCTGTGTTTGCGGAATCAGGTAGCGGGTTGGGGGTAGAGCTTGCGATTTAGAGGTTCTCTGGCCTCCGCCGCCGCAGTGTCGGCGAGCCTGGTGGCGATCGTCGCGCTGTTCGGGCGCCGGATCGAGCCGCGCCTCGAGGAGGTGCTGCTTGCCGGGCTGTGCGCGGCGCTGCTGGCCTCGCTGGCCACCTGGCTGGCGGTGGAGCGCATCTCGGTGCCCTTGCGGCGGCTGGCCGAGACGATGTCCGCGATGGCTCAGACCGCGAGGCGCGGCCAGCTCGAGAGCAGTTTCCCCAGCGCCGGCGGCAACCGGGACGTACGTCTCATCGAGGAGACCTTCCGCGCCCTGCTGGTATCGCTCGAGGAATCCCAGCGGGCACGGGAGCGTTCGTATGTCGAAGCGGTGGGAGCGGTGGTCACCGCCGCCGACGCCCGCGACCACGAGACCACCGGTCACTCCTTCCGGGTTGCCCTCTATGCCATGGCGATGGCGCGGTCGCTCGGCCTGCCGCCTGACCAGCTCAAGGCGATCGAGTGGGGCGGGCTGCTACATGACGTCGGCAAGATGGCGGTGCCCGACGGCGTGCTGCGCAAGCCCGGGCCGCTCACCGCCAACGAGTGGCACATCATGAAGCAGCACCCCACCTGGGGCTTCGACATGCTGGCCGAGGTGAGCTTCCTGCAGCCTGCCGCCGTCGAGATCGTCTACAGCCATCACGAGCGGTGGGACGGCCAGGGCTACCCGCGAGGCATCGCCGGCGAGCAGATCCCGCTGGCCGCCCGCATCTTCGCGGTGGCCGACACCTACGACGCGATCACCTCCGACCGCCCCTACCGGCGCGCCCGCGGCCACGCCGCCGCCATCGCCGAGCTGCGGCGGGCGGCGGGAGAGCAGCTCGATCCGGCGATGGTCGACGCCTTCCTCGGCCTCTCCGAGCTGGAGCTGCGGCAGCTCACCGACCGCTGCCGCAACGTCCATCCGGGCCTCAGCCTCCCCGACGACCTGCTCGACGCGCTGGCCAATCCGAGCGCGCCGCCGACCGCCGAGGCCTTGCAGGGCTGATCCCGGCTGCCCGCCGCCCCCCGCCCCCCGCCCCCCGGGCACCGCCGCCGCTACGGGATCCCGTAGCGGCGGCGCTTCTCCCACAGGGCTTTGCGGCTGATGCCGAGAAGGGTGGCGGCACGGCCCTGGTGGCCTCTGGTGTAGGCGAGGGCGGCGCGGATCTGCTGCTGCTCGATCTCGAGGAGGGGGCGGGGCGGTGCGGCGGCGGTTGTCGCCGGGAAGTCGGGCAGGACGAGCGCGGGCGGCGGATCGATCGCCGAGACCCCCGCCAGGATCAGGGCGCGCTCGAGGACGTTGCGCAGCTGGCGCAGGTTCCCCGGCCATGGATGGTCGGCCATCCAGGCGCGCGCGGCCGGCGCCAGGGTCAGGCCGGGACGTCCGAAGCGCTCGCCGAGATCGGCCACCATGTCGTCGAGCAGGACGGGCAGGTCCGCGCCGCGCCGGCGCAGGGGCGGCAGGCGGAAGGCGATCACTTCCAGCCGGTAGTAGAGATCGGCACGGAAGGCCTCTCTCGCGACCCGCTCGGTGAGATCCTCGGGGCCGATGGCGACGAAACGCACATCGGCGGCGATCTCCTCGCCGCCCAGCGGCGCGTAGCGGCGCTCCGCCAGCAGCCGCAGCAGCTTGGGCTGGCTGGCGAGCGGCAACTCCTCGACGTGGTCGAGCACCAGGGTACCGCCGGCGGCCCGCGCCACCCGGCCATCGCTGGCAGCGGCGGCGCCGGTGAAGGCGCCGGGGCGGTAGCCGAAGAACTCGCTCTCGAACAGCGCGCTGGGCACCGTGCCCGGGTCCACCTCGACCAGCGGCGCCGCCGCCCGGCGGCTGGCGGCGTGCAGCGCCCGCGCCAGGCTGGAGCGGCCGGTGCCAGGCTCGCCCAGGATCAGCACCGGCGCGTCGGTGGGCGCCGCGTTCTCGATGCCGCGGAGGCAGGCGGCAAGCGCCGGATAGTCGCGCAGCAGGCGAGGCAGCGACAGCGGAGCCGGGACCGGTGTCGGAGCCTGTGGAGCGGGTGGAGCGGACGGCGCGGGCGGCGGGGTCAAGAGCGGAACGCGGCGGTCACGTCCGGAGCGTCACCCCACAGGCGCTCGAGGGCATAGAACCGACGGGGCTCCTCCTGGAAGACGTGGACGACGAGGTCGCCGTAATCGAGCAGCACCCACTGGCCGCGGTTGTAGCCCTCGACGTGCAGCGGGCGGACGTGCTCGCCGCGCAGCCGTTCCTGGACCGCGTCGGCCACTGCCTGCACCTGCCGCTCGCTGGCGCCGCTGCAGATCAGGAAATAGTCGGTGAAGTCGCTCACCTTCTCGAGGTGCAAGACCTTGAGATCGATCGCCTTGCGATCCTCGGCGGCAGCGACGGCTTCGCGGACTCTGGCGGCGGTGTCGGGGCGCGGCTGGTGCTGGGCCTTCATCGATACAGGTTGTATTTGTGCACAAAGTCTACCACCAAATCCGGCATCGAGCCGGCGGGCGGCCGCTCGCCGCGGGCCAGGATCTGGCGCAGCCGGGTGGAGGACACTTCGACCGCCGGCCGATCGACCATCTGCACCCGATCGCTCGCGGCGAGCGCCGCCAGCTCGGCAAGCTCCGGCCGCGCCCGGCTGTCGCCGGCGGCCGGCATCGTGGCAGTGCCCGGCGCGAGGCTGGCGAGGTCCCATCCCGGCCGCGACAGCACCACCAGCCGCGCCGCGGCAGCGATGTCGCGCCAGCGCACCCAGTGCGGCAGCTCGCGGAAGGAATCGCTGCCGATCAGCAGGTGCAGCTCGGCGCCCGGCAGCTGGCGCTGGAAGTGCTCGAGGGTCTCGGCGGTGTAGGCCGGGCGCTCCAGCGTCAGCTCGTAGGACGAGGTTTCGAGGCCTTCCTCGTGCAGCAGGGCGATCTCGACCATGGCGTAGCGCGCCAGCGGCGGCGCCAGCCGGCGCCCCGGCTTGTGCGGCGGGATCGCCGTCGGCAGGTAGATCACCCGTTCCAGGCAGAGCCGGCGCCGCGCTTCCCGCACCGGGTCGAGATGGCCGCGGTGAATGGGATCGAAGCTGCCGCCGAAGAGCCCGATCTTCACGGCCGGTTCAGCCTCTGGCCGAGCGCCGCCACCAGCGCTTCGACTCCCTGATGGGTCGCCGAGCTGAAGGCCAGCCATTCGAGGCCGCGGGCGGCGGCGGCGCGCGGCAGCTCGGCCAGACGCTCCGGCAGGGCGGCGTCGAGCTTGCTGCCGGCGATCAGCCGCGGCCGCAGGAGCAGGCCGGGATCGAAGGCGCCCAGCTCGCGCTCGACCACGGCGAGGTCGGCGTCCAGGCCGCCGGCGCCCGCCGGCGCCTCGCCGCCGGGTTGGGAGAGATCCACCAGGTGAAGGAGCACTCGGCAGCGCTCGACGTGGCGCAGGAACTGGATGCCCAGGCCGGCGCCCTGCGCCGCGCCGGCGATCAGCCCCGGCAGGTCGGCGATGACGAACGGCTGCGCCAGCGGGCCGTCGGCCACCACGCCCAGCTGCGGCACCAGCGTGGTGAAGGGATAGTCGGCGATCTTTGGGCGCGCCGCCGAGACGACGCTGATCAGCGTCGATTTGCCGGCGTTGGGCAGGCCGACGACGCCGACGTCGGCGAGCAGCTTGAGCTCCAGGCGGAGGCGGCGATCCTCCCCTTCCTGGCCCGGCTCGAACTCCCGCGGCGCCTGGTGGGTGGGCGTCGCGAAGTGGGCGTTGCCGCGGCCGCCGCGCCCGCCGGCCGCCACCAGCAGGCGCTCGCCATCCGCAAGGATCTCGCCGAGACGGGCGCCGGTGTCGCGCTCGTAGACCTCGGTGCCCAGCGGGACCGGGATCTCGAGATCGGGACCGCTGCGGCCGGTGCGGTTGGAGCCCTCGCCATGGCGCCCGCGCTCGGCGGGATAGATGGATGCGAATTGAAGATGGTAGAGGGTGTTGCGTCGCGCCTCGCCGACCAGGCGGACGCTGCCGCCGTGGCCGCCGTCACCGCCGGAGGGGCCGCCCTTCGGCACGTATTTCTCCCGCCGGAAGGCGACACAGCCATTGCCGCCGCGCCCGCCGCGGACGTGGATGGCGGCTTGGTCGAGAAAGATCAATGGACCGCGGGGAAGCTACTGCGCGGCGGTGTGTTCCGAGGCCGGGGTAGCCGCGGGTGCCGCGGCAGCCGCAGCGTTGCCCGCTGCCGTGGCGCCGTCGCCGGCCGGCAGTACGTGCACGAAGGTGCCGCGCCGCCCGCGGTTCTGGAACTTCACCACGCCGCCCTGCTTGGCGAACAGGGTGTCGTCCTTGCCGCGGCCGACGTTGACGCCGGGGAAGAAGCGGGTGCCACGCTGGCGGACGATGATCGAGCCGCCGTTCACCTGCTCGCCGCCGAAGCGCTTGACCCCGAGGTGCTGCGCGTTGGAGTCGCGGCCGTTGCGGCTCGAGCCCTGACCCTTCTTGTGTGCCATGGTGAAGTCCTCTGCTGTTGTCGTCGTTGCCTGCGGTGGCGGGTGGCGGGATCGGGGGTGCCGGCTAGGGCAGCTGGATCTCGTCGATGCGCACTCGGTGCAGATGCTGGCGATGACCGCGCGTTTTGCGCTGGGTGTTGCGGCGCTTGTGCTTGAACACCCGGATCTTCGGCCCCAGCGACACACCCACCAGCGAGGCGGTGACCAGCGCCCCCTCGACCAGCGGCGCGCCGATCGACGGCGCCGCCTTGCCGGAGCCGGCCGAACCCTCTGCTTCCGATGCCGCCGATGTCGCAGCGAGGCCGCCGATCGCCAGCACCCGCTCGAAGCGCACCGCGGTGCCCTTCTCGGCGGTCTGGGCGTTCTGCCCCTCGGGAGCCAGCGACCCCAGCAGCTCGACGTCGAGCACGTCGCCGGGCTCGACGCGGTATTGCTTCCCACCAGTTTCGATGATCGCGAACATAGACGCACTCTCCAAGGGAGATCCCCCGAACGCTGGGGACGGGAGAAGGTATCACGCGATCCGGCATCCGTCAAACCTGGTGGTGGTGGTGAGGTGGCGTGAAGTGGTGTGGTAAAATGTGCAGCCGGGGAGCCGCGCAGTCACCCACCGCCAACCCCATTCCTTAGACTTCGCCCGGGAGGAACGCCTGCATGGCAGCGCGACGCTTGATGAACCGTTTGTACTACTTCACCATCGAGGACGAGAGCATCCTGGCGGAAGCCTTCTCGCAGCTCGAAAAGGACGTCTACGCCATCACCTACAAGGTCACCGGCACCGAGGACGTGTTCGTCACCACCGGCGAGACCAAGGACGCGATGGATCGCAACGACATCCCTTACAACCTGCTGGCGGAGGAGGACTGCGCGCGGATCGCCCTCTATCACTCGCCGCTGTCGCGCGAGGAGCTGGCCGACTACGAGGACGCGATCAAGGCGCTGGCGCTGGCCTGCCGCGCCATCGCCCTGGCCTGCGTCGGCGTCAACGGCGAGACCAACCTGGGGTTCGACCTCTCCAACGGCTCCAAGAACTACACCTACTTCACCGCGCCGGCCGGCCACACCTTCATCTGGCGGCTGTTCCGCGAGCGCGACGAGGCGGTCGATTTCCTGGGCAAGCTCACCGCCGGCGACAAGAAGGCCGTCGAATGGGCCGACGCCATCCCTCTCGGCACCTCGAAGGAGCTCAAGTCCTATCATTGAGGCGCGCCGATGCGCGGGCCCGGGAGCACGCGCGAGGGACCTGCCGCTGAATCTCACTCCCTTCGACGAACCCACCTACAGCGTGTCGCAGCTCTGCGGCGAGATCCGCGAGCTGCTCGCCGAGGCCTTCCCCGCCATCTGGGTGGCCGGGGAGGTGGCGCGGTGCAAGCAGGGGACGCGCGGGCACGTCTACTTCGAGCTGATCGAAAAGGGTGACCGCGACTCGATCGTCGGCAAGCTCGACGCGGTGATCTGGAACGCCGACCACCAGCGCGTCAAGCGCATGCTGGCCGCCACCGACCAGCGGCTGGCCGACGGGGTGCAGATCCGCTGCCGCGGCAGCCTGGACTTCTACGGCGCCGGCGGGCGCCTGCAGCTGACCGTCCGCGAGATCGATCCCACCTTCACCCTCGGCCTGCTCGAGCTGCGGCGGCGCGAGACGCTGGCGGCGCTGGCGGCGGCCGGGCTGATGGAGCGCAACCGCTCGCTGGCGCTGAGCGAGCTGCCGCTGGCGCTGGCGCTGGTCACCTCCGAGGGGAGCGCCGCCTACCACGACTTCCTGTCCGGACTGCGCGAGAGCGGTTATGGCTTCCGCGTGCTGTTCGTGCACGCCGCGGTCCAGGGCCGCGACGCCGAGCGCGAGGTGGTGTCGGCCCTGCGGGTGCTGGCGGGGATGCGGATCGACTGCGCCGTGGTGATCCGCGGCGGCGGCTCGCGCACCGACCTCGCGGCCTTCGACAGCCGCGCCATCGCCGAGGCGATCGCCAACGCGCCGTTCCCGGTGCTCACCGGGCTGGGCCACGAGATCGATCGCTCGATCGCCGACCTGGTGGCGCACACCGCGCTCAAGACCCCGACCAAGGTCGCCGAGTTCCTGGTCGAGCGGGTGGCGCGCCTCGATCTGGCCGTCGCGGAGCTGCGCCGGGCGGTGCGCCGCGAGGCGCTGGCGCCGCTCGCCCGGGCGCGCGAGGCGCTGGGCCGGGCGGAGCGCGGCGTCAGCCTGGCGCGGCTGCGGCTCGCCGGCGCCGGGGCGCACGTCGCCGAGCACGCGCGCACCCTGGCGCGCCTCGGGCGCAGCGCCCTCCGCGCCGCCGGCAGGCGCGGCGACGAGCTGCGCGCCCGCCTCGCCGCGGCGGCGCCGCGCGGGCTCGGGCGCGCCGAGCGCGAGCGGCGGCGGCGTGCCGAGCGGGTTTGCGGCGGCGCGCGCGGCCACCTGCGGGAGGCGCGCGCCACCCTGCAGGGCCTCGAGCGGCTCGCCACCCAGCTCGACCCGCAGCGCACCCTCGAGCGCGGTTTCAGCGTCACCCGCGACGCCGGCGGCCGGCTGCTGCGGCATCCCGAGCAGGTGGGGAGAGGCGCGTTGGTGCTCAGCCTCCTGGCCGGAGGCCTGCTGCGCAGCCGCGTCGAGCCGGGCGCGGCGGCGGCCGCGGCCGAGGTTGCGGCAGCGCCCCGGCCGGCCACGGCAGGCGCCGCGCCGCCGGCGACGGCGACGAGCCGCACGGCCCGCGGCGCTGCGCAGCGGCGGCCGGCGCGGCCGGCGGCGCCGGAGTTGCAGATCGCATTCGAGTTCCCGCCGGCGCCGCCCGGCAAGGAGGACAGGCATTGAGCGAGCATGGCGGACCAGGCGGCGAGGAGGCGTTGCCGATGCCGGACGAGGCGCCGGCAGGAACCGCTCGGCCGGGGTCGGACCGGGCGCGGGTGGATGCCGGGCCGGCGCAGGGGGCCGCGGCGGACGAGGCGCCGAGCTTCCGCCAGGCGATGGAGGAGCTCGAGGGCATCCTGCGACGGATCGAGGGCGAGGAGATCGACATCGATCAGCTGGCGCAGGAGCTGCGCCGCGCCGCCGAGCTGCTCGACCTGTGCCGGGGCAAGATCCGCAGGGCCGAGGTCGAGGTTACCCAGATCGTCCAGAGCCTCGAGGAGGCCGGCGAGGGCGACGAGCGGGAGCGCCCGTGAGCCCGGCCCGCAGCGCTCGCACCGTCATCGCCAATGATGCCCCCCAACGTGGTCTTCGTGCTCTTCGCGCTGATCGCCGCGGCCGGTGCCTACGCGATCGGCGCCCACTTCCGCGGCCGGCGCGCCGCGGTGGGCGCCGCGCTGCTGACGCTGCTCTTCTTCGCCGCGGTGTTCGCCGGCCTGACCGCGCTGCTGCGCTCCGGCGGCTTCCGGTGAAGCGCTGATCCGATGCCCGACTCCACCTCCTACGAGCTGCAGCGGCTGATCACCATCGGCACGTTCAGCACCCCCTGGGAAGCGCAGCTCGCCCAGGCCAGGCTGAGCGCCGAAGGCCTCCACTCGCTGATCGCCAACGAGCACGTCATCCGCATGGTGGCGCTGTCCAACGCCGTCGGCGGCGTGCAGCTCAAGGTCCGGGAGCAGGACGCCGAGGCGGCAACCGAGGTGCTGCGGCGGCTCGCCCCGCTGCCCGAGATCTACCTGGTGGCCACCGGCCCGGCCGCTGCCGGCGGCGACGGCGCCCTTCCCCACGCCTCCGATCATTCCGATGGGTCCGATGAGTCCGAGCGGTCTGCCGGCCTCCCGGGCTCCCTTGCCCTCCCTGCCTTGCTTGGCTCCCGCGCCTGCCCCGCCTGCGGCAGCCCCGACCTGCAGCCGGAGCGGTCGTCGCGCCGGCTGCTCGGCATGCTGCCGGTCTCGCGTCGCGGCTATCGCTGCGGCGCCTGCGGCATCCTTTGGGGAGCCGGCGAGATCGGTGGCCAGGCAGTTGCCGACACCGCCGTTGCGGACCAGGGCGGCGCTGCTGGCGCCGGCGATGACACGGCCCTCCATACCGTCGCCCGTTTCCACACCACCTGGGAGGCCCACCTGGCACGCAGCTTCCTGGAATCCGAGGGCCTGCGCTGTTGCGTGCTCGAGGAGCGGCTACCGGCGGTCCATCTGCTCTCCGCCGAGACGGTCGCCTACAACCGCCTCGAGGTGCGCCGCGCCGACGCCGGCCGCGCCGCCGAGATCCTCGCCCGTGCCTGGAGCGGCCAGCTCCTCGCGGCCGTTCCGGACGACGACCCACCGGCGCGGCGCGAGCCCGAGGACGACCCGGAGCAGGGGCCGCCGGCCGAGCCGCCGGTCGAAGACCCGCTCGACTCCCCGGGCACCGGCGAGCCCGCCTGGCGCGATCCGCTGCCGCGCGACCCGCCGCGCCACGACCCCTGAGCCAGGGTAGAGTACGCGCCATGTTCGAACGCCAGCGCAGCGGTTCGGTGCTCTGCCCGTCGTGCGGCAGGCTGGTGGGGGTCAACGAGAAAGAGTGCCCCTACTGCGGCCGGCGCAGCCCCGGGATGTTTGGCTTCAACGCCTGGCTGCGGCGGCTGGGGCGCGACATGGGCTTCGTCGACGCGGTGATCGGCGGCTGCGTCCTGCTCTACCTGCTGATGCTGGCGGCGGACCCGCAGCACATCCAGATGAGCGGCCTGCTGAGCCTGCTTTCACCCAGCATCCTCAGCGAGGTGCGGTTCGGGGCCAGCGGCAGGATCCCGGTCTTCGTTCTGCACCGCTGGTGGACCCTGCTGTCGGCCGGCTGGCTGCACGCCGGGCTGCTGCACATCGGCTTCAACCTGTACTGGGTGCGCTACCTGGCCCCGGCGATCGCCGAGTTCTACGGCCCGAGCCGGATGGTGATCATCTACTCGGTCTCCTCGGTCACCGGCTTCCTGCTCAGCAGCTCGATGGGGTTCGTCCATCTGGGCGCCGGCCTGACGCTGGGCGCCTCGGCCCCCATCCTCGGCTTCGTCGGGGCGCTGGTCTATTACGGCCGGCGCAGCGGCAGCAGCGCCGTCGGCAAGATGGCCTGGAGCTATGCCATCACCATGATCCTTTTCGGCTTCATGATGCCCGGCGTCGACAACTTCGCGCACATCGGCGGCTTCGCCGGCGGCTACCTCGCCGGCCGCCTCCTGGATCCGCTCAAGCCGGAGCGCGGCGATCACCAGGCCGCGGCGCTGATCTGCCTGGCGCTGACCGTCGCGTCGGTGGTGGCCTCGCTGGTGGTCCCGCTGCCGCCGGAATTGGTGCAGGCGCTGCAACCCCGGTAACAGCCGATATCATCGCCCGGCCCCCGCGAGCCGCCCCGCCGCCCCGCCGCGCCCAACGGCCAGAACCGCCGTCACCAGGCGCCGTATACGATACCGAGATGTCCGCCGCCGACCTGGCCGATTCCGAGGCCGCCACCGCGCCGCAGCCTGCCAGCCGCTGGACCCGCTGGGTCGGGGAACCGGCGCTCGCGATCGCTCTCGGCGCGGTGATCGGCGGCCTGATGTCGCTCAGGGACCGCGGCGTGGATCTGGTCATCTCGATCGCGGCCGGCGCCGGCGTCGGGCTGATGATCGAGATCTATCTGCGACTGGCCTACGGCCTGCTGGGGAACGCGATCGACCGCCTCCGCAGGGAATGGGCTCTCGCCGCCCGCGCGGCGCTGTTCGCCGCCGGCGGGCTGGCGGCCTGGCTCACGGTGAAGGGCCTGGCGGCCTGGGCCTTCCACCTGCCGCTCGGGTCGGAGACCGCGCTCTACCTGCCGGTCACCGGCGGACTGGCGGTGTTCTTCGGCTTCGGCTTCTATGGCTTCAGCGTCCTGCGCTCTCGCCTCGAAGCCAGCGTCGCCCGGCTCAAGGAGGTCGAGTTCGCCGCCAAGGAGCTGCAGCTGGCGCGCGAGCTCCAGAGCCGGCTGCTGCCGCCTCCCGCCATCGACGGCGACGGCTACCGCATCGCGGCACGCAACCTGGCTGCCAGCCTGGTGGCCGGCGACTTCTACGACTCCTTCCTGCTGCCGGACGGCGCCCTGGGGGTGGTGGTGGGCGACGTCGCCGGCAAGGGCATGGCGGCGGCGCTGATCATGGCCTCGGTCAAGGCGATGCTGCCGCTGGTCGCCGCCGAGCGCTCGGCCGCCGACACCCTGCGCGAGCTCAACCGCCGCCTCGCCGTCGAGCTGCCGGGCCGCGAGTTCGTGGCGCTTGCCTTCGCGCGCTTCGAGCCGGCCGTGGGCCGGGTCGAGCTGGCCAACGCCGGCCTTCCCGACCCCTACCTGCTGGCCGCGGGAAAACCGCCGGCGCCACAGGTGGTTCCGGGTCCGCGGCTGCCGCTCGGAGTGCGGGGCGAAGTCGACTACGGCTCGCTGGACCTGCAGCTCGCCCCGGGGGATCGCCTGCTGCTGCTCACCGACGGCCTGGCCGAGGCGCGCGCCGGCGGCGGCGAGCCGCTCGGTTACGACGCGCTCGCCGGCCTGCTGGCGGCGGCCGGAGGCAACGCCGGACAGCCGCTTGCCTGGCTCGACGGCCTGATCGAGCGGGTGCGGGCGGCCACCCGGCCGGTCCTCGAGGACGATTGGACGGCACTGGTGCTGGAACGCGAGCGGGCCCCGGCGGAGCCCGCGCTGGCGGCCGGGAATTTGTGACCGGATCGCTCTCTTTTACAGCCAAGGAGCCACCGCCCGGCCGCCATTCCGATCCGCGAGACCTTCACGCCGATGCCGGAGACCTCGATCGTCGCGCTGGCGCCGCCGCCGGGCTGGTCCCTGGCCGGCCCGCGGCGCGTGCTGGAGCTGATCGGCAATACCCCGCTGGTCGACCTCTCCGAGCTCGCCGGACGATCCGGGGTGCGCCTGCTGGCCAAGGCCGAGCAGGCCAACCCCGGCGGCTCGGTCAAGGACCGCGCCGCCCTCGCCATCATCCTCGACGCCGAGCGGCGAGGCCGCTTCGCCGCGCCGGGTCCCGGCGCCGCTGGCCGGCGGCTGCTCGACGCCACCTCCGGCAACACCGGCATCGCCTACGCCATGATCGGCGCGGTGCGGCGCATCCCGGTGACGCTCTGCATGCCGGAGAACGCCAGCCCCGAGCGGCGCAAGATCCTGCTCGCCTACGGCGCCGAGCTGCATCTGACCGATCCCCTGGCCGGCAGCGACGGCGCCATCCTCGAGGCCCGCCGGCTGGCCGCCGCGGAACCAGAGCGCTATGCCTACCTCGACCAGTACTCGAATCCCGAGAACTGGGGGGCGCACTATCGCACCACCGGCCCGGAGATCTGGGCCCAGACCGGCGGCGAGATCACCCATTTCGTCACCGGCCTCGGCACCAGCGGCACCTTCATCGGCGTGGGACGGTTCCTGCGCGACACCCGGCCGGCGGTCAAGCTGATCTCGGTCGAGCCCGACTCGCCGTTCCATGGCCTCGAGGGGATGAAGCACATGGCCTCGGCCCTGGTGCCGGGGATCTACGATCCCGGCCTGGCCGACGCGGCGCGCGAGCTGCCGACCGAGGCCGCCTACGCCATGGTGCATCGCCTGGCGCGCGAGTTGGGGCTGCGGGTCGGCGTCTCGGCCGGCGCCAACGTCGCGGCGGCCCTGCAGGTGGCGAACGAGCTGCCGCGTGGCGCCACCGCGACCATCGTCACCGTGCTTCCCGACGGCGCCGACAAGTACCTCTCCGATCGCTTCTGGGAAGAGGCGCCCAGCGCATGACCGCGAGCGGCGAGCCCGCGGCCGCGGCGCCGGCCGCCCTGGCGGTGTCCGCCGCCGACATGGCGGCGGTCGGCCGCCATGCCGAGCGCACCTACCCCGAGGAGTGCTGTGGCTTCCTGCTCGGCGAGACCCGCGACGGCGTCACCCGGGTGGCGCGCATCGTGCCGGCCGCCAACGAGCGGGGGGACAGCCGGCACAACCGCTTCGTGATGAGTCCGGAAACGGTGCTCGCCGCGCACAAGGAAGCGCGGGCCGCCGGTCTCGCGGTGGTGGGCTACTACCATTCGCACCCCGACCATCCCGCGGCGCCCAGCGAGTTCGACCGCGAGCACGCTTGGCCGGGGCTGTCGTACCTGATCGTCTCGGTGCAGGCAGGCCAGGTGGACCAGGCCAGGAGCTGGCGGCTGCGCGACGACCGCGAGCGCTTCGAAGAGGAGCATCTCGCCAGCCCGGCGGAGCCCGAGCGGCCTGCCTGAGCACCGGCCGGCGACGCCGGGCATCATCATCCCAAAGGAGACACGTCACATGGCGACCATCCAGATCCCGACTCCGCTGCGGCGCTTCACCGGCGAGGCGGCCGACGTGGAGGTCCAGGGCGGCACCGTGGACGAGGCGCTCGGCGACCTCACCCGGCAGCACCCCGGCCTCGAGCCGCACCTCTACACCGCCGACGGCGCGCTGCGCAGCTTCGTCAACGTCTTCCTCAACGACGACGACGTGCGCCACCTCGAGCGCGGCGCCACCCGGGTCGCGCCCGGCGACACCCTGACGATCATCCCGTCGATCGCCGGCGGCAGCGCCGTGGCCAGCCCGCCGTCGCAGGCGGCGGTCGCGCCCGGAGACGGCAACGAGCTGCCGGCGCTGAGCCCCGACGAGATCCGCCAGTACAGCCGCCACCTCATCATGCCCGAGGTGGGGATCGAGGGGCAGCGGCGGCTGAAGGCGGCGAAGGTGCTGATGATCGGCGCCGGCGGCCTGGGCTCGCCGCTCGGCCTCTACCTGGCGGCGGCCGGCGTGGGCACCCTCGGCGTGGTCGACTTCGACGTCGTCGACGAGAGCAACCTCCACCGCCAGGTGCTGTTCAGCCACGCCGACGTCGGGCGGCCGAAGCTCGACGCGGCGGTCGAGCGGCTGCGCGGCATCAACCCCTACATCGCCTTGCAGCCGCACCCGGTGCGGCTCGACTCGAGCAACGCCCTCGAGCTGTTCGCGCCTTACGACATCGTGGTCGACGGCACCGACAACTTCCAGACCCGCTACCTGGTCAACGACGCCTGCGTGCTCACCGGTAAGCCCAACGTCTACGGCTCGATCTTCCGCTTCGAGGGCCAGGTCTCGATCTTCTGGGGGGCCCGGGGGCCGTGCTACCGCTGCCTCTTCCCGGAACCACCGCCGCCCGGCCTGGTGCCGTCGTGCGCCGAGGGCGGCGTGCTCGGAGTGCTGCCGGGGATCATCGGCGCGCTGCAGGCCAACGAGGTGATCAAGCTGATCGTCGGCGCCGGCGAGCCGATGATCGGCCGGCTGCTGCTGTTCGACGCCCTGAAGCTCAAGTTCCGCGAGCTCAAGCTGCGCAAGGACCCCGCCTGCCCGATCTGCTCCGAGCACCCGACCCAGCACGAGCTGATCGACTACGACCAGTTCTGCGGCATCGCGCCGCCGGCCCTGGCCGGGGGCGCGGCGCACGCCGGTCAGGCCGGCACGGCGGGGGCGGCCGGCGCGCCATCGCCAGACAGCGCCGACGCCGCCGACAACGACGCCGATTTCGACGTCGAGGCTGCCGAGGTCAAGCGGTGGCTCGACGAGGGGCGCGACTTCACCCTCATCGACGTGCGCTCGCCGCTCGAGCACGCCATCTGCCATATCGACGGCGCTCGGCTCATCCCATTGCAGGACTTCCCGCAGCAGCTCGAGCAGCTGGACCCGGCGGCGCGCTACGTGGTGCATTGCCACCACGGCGGCCGCTCCACCCAGGCCGTCCAGCTGATGCGCCGGCGCGGCTTCAAGGCCGCGCGCAACCTCGCCGGCGGCATCGACGCCTGGAGCCACGAGGTGGACCCCGCGGTGCCGCGTTACTGACCCGCTTCCTATGGCGTCACGTGAACCCGTTCATAGAGCCTCGCCGCTGCCGCCACCTCCGGCGTTATCCAGGCACTGCGGCGATCTGGATCATGACCTGCCGTATCGCGGTGGCATGGGTGGCCGAGTCCGCCGCCTGAACGCTGACGCCAAAGCTGCCGGCATCCAGCGGTCCCCAGGTCAGGAGGCCGCCGGCCGGCGTTATCGACAGCTTGGCAGGCGCGGGTTGGACCAGGGTCCAGGTCACGCTGCCCACAGCGCCCGTGATCTGGAGCTGGACAGTGCCGCCTTGCCCGGCATTGCCTGGGATAACACCGGGATCGACGATGGCAAAAGGAGCCTTGGCCCCAGCGGTGGACCGCGCCGCCTGGGAGATGGACGGCGCAGCCTGGAGGGAAGCCTTGTCGTCGAGCTTGTCGAAGACGCTGTCGAGCAGGCGCTCGGAGGTCCCGAAGGCGACCGCAACCGCGAGGGTCATCGGTTCATGCGCATGGCCCCAACCAACACCTAGCGTGCTATCGAGGATCTGCAAGTGGACCGCCAAGCCTGCGATCAGGATACCGACCCAGCCACCGAGGGCGCCTGTCACCGGGCTGAGGAAGAGGGTAGTCCAGTAGGTGCCGTAGGCCATCGGCGCATCCTTGCTCTTCAGGGACCGGCTGAGGCGGCTCAGCAGGCCGCCGGTGGCCCCGACCAGGAAGAGGATACTCTGACTGGGAAAGGCGCTGGTCAGGAACACGATCAGCAGCAGGCAGCAGCCGACCAGCCAGGAGGCCTTGTTCTGCCAGCTCACCTGATCGGCGTAGGAGCCGTAATCGCTGTCGCATTTGGCGGACAGGGCCTGGGCGAGAAGAGCATGCAGTCGTGGTAGCGCCGGCGGCTGGGCGGCGAGCTCAGTGATCGCGATGTCCGCCAGTACCCGGCAGGCAGGGTCGTCGGCAAGCTCGAACTCGGCGGCAGTGGCCATGAGGCGCACGCGGACGGTCGGCTCCTGCAGCAAGGGAACCATCTGAATCTGCGCAGCCTGGGTATAACCCCAGCCGGCGACTTCCTGCCACCGCGACCAGAACAGATAGTTGAGAAGGCGGTTGCCGGACACCTCGCTAGGGCCGTCGATCAAGCGGCTCGCCTGGTCCAGCAGCCCGGCGGCATTGGTAGGCGGCGAAGCTGCTGCGGCCTGTTCCAAGGTCTTCAATTCGGCTCTGACGGACGCAATCTGAGCGCGCAGGGCGAAGCGATTGGGCATGGCCACACGATTCCAGCGCACCACCACCATTGCCAGCCAGTAGAGCAGACAGAGGGCGACGGCGAGTGTGAAGTCGGCCAGGCGGGCATCCGAGCAGATCAAGCCCAGGTTCCTGGATAGATGGGCCATGAGGTCCCCCCCCTTCCGAGAAGAAGCTCGAGACGCGGGCCGCTGCCGGCCACGCTAATCCCCTAGACGGACAGACGGGCGAAAATGCCGACCGGCAATAGCGGCAAATTGATGTTTAAGTGTATCAGACAGGAAGAGCGCGCCATCGATATGGCAGATGGCGTGCTCGAGCGGCGAGCGCCACCGGTGGGGCGTCCCCGGCCGACTGCACGGTCTGCCCAGTCAACGCCGGCGCTCCCTGGCTGACCTCCGACCCTCGCCGCCGGGAGCTTGGTGATCGAGATGGTCCAGCAACCGGAGTCCCTCTCGCGGCGAGCCGAGCGCCGCGCGGGCACGAAAGCGGGTCTCGGCGTCGAAATCGGTCAGCGCGATCGTCGAAAGCTCCTCGATCAGCTTGTTTATGCTGATCTTGCGGCGGGTCGCCAGCTGGCGCAGCTTCTCGTGCTTTTCGTCGGGCAAACGAATCGTCAAGGTCCCCATGACAGCATCTCCTCGAGCAGCACCTCGGGCTGCAAGATACGCAGACCCGGAAAGTGAAGCTCCGCGAATCGGAAGTCGCGCATATTCTTGGTAACCACGTCGCTTGCGCCGCCGGCTACGGCGAGCTCGATCAAATGGTTATCAGCCTCGTCGCGCAGGTTGGGACGCCAACTGAAGTAGATCACTGTCCAACGACAGACACTCAGAAGAGCGTCGAGGACGGTTTCGCGCTGGCCGCTGTCGAGCAGGCAGCCGCGGAACGTGGCTTCGCGACTGAGTAAAGACTCGTATTCCGCGAACAGAGCGGTGCCCATCAGCGGAGAGAGACGCCCATCGAGGCAGGCCTGCAAGACGCTGCGACTGGCGCCCGCTGGACCCAGCAGCGCAGCGACGAACACGCTGGTGTCGATCACTACGATCACCTCAATGATGATAGCACATGCGCTGTCACATCGCGGCCGAACGGGGGACTAATTCGTAAGCAGCGGAGGGCTTCGCCGACGGCTTGGCAGCGGGAACCTTGTGGTGCGTCAGGCGTAATGCCAGGTTGGATCGAAATCTGCTCGGAGGGTTCAACCATGTCGAGGACCGGGTCTGGTTTGCCGTGGATTGCCGCTGCCTTGGTTGCCGCGCTGGCGGTCGGCGCTCCCGCCGTGGCACAGCGGCCACCGGAGGCGCCGCCGGCGCCGCGGCCCGAGGGGCAGCGCGCCGACCGGCCGCCGGAGACGGCGCGCGGGGCGGCGGAGGAGCCGGGGGGGCGCGCCGAGCGCGACCGGGGCCGCCCGGCCGAGGAGAAGCTGGTCACCACCCACCACCGGGCGCGGATCGGCGGCCGCGAGATCGCCTACACCGCGACCGCCGGCACCATGCTGCTCAAGCACGACGACGGCAAGGTGCGGGCGTCCATCTACTTCACCGCCTACACCCGCGACGGCGGTCCCGACGCCGGCCACCGCCCCATCACCTTCGCCTACAACGGCGGTCCCGGCTCCGCTTCGGCCTGGCTGCACATGGGCGCCTTCGGGCCGCGCCGGGTGGTGATGGACGACGAAGGCTGGGCGCCGGCGCCGCCGTACCAGATCGCTGACAACGAGGAGTCGCTGCTCGACGTCACCGACCTGGTGTTCATCGACCCGGTCTCGACCGGCTTCAGCCGGCCGGCGCCAGGTGAGGACCCGGCCAGCTTCCACGGCGTGCGCGAGGACATCGAGTCGGTAGGCGACTTCATCCGCGAGTACATCGCCCGCTTCGAGCGCTGGGGATCGCCCAAGTTCCTGGCGGGCGAGAGCTACGGCACCACCCGCTCGGCGGGGCTGTCGCGATATCTGCAGGAGAAGCTCAACGTCTATCTCAACGGCATCGTGCTGGTGTCCTCGGTGCTCAACTTCGGGACCCTGCGCTTCGACGTTGGCAACGACCTGCCGTATCCCCTCTTCCTTCCCACCTTCACCGCCACCGCCTGGTATCACAAGAAGCTGCCGGCCGATCTGCAAGGCATGGAGGTGCAGCAGGCGGTCGCCGAGTCGGAGCGCTTCGCGGCGGGCGAGTACACCCTGGCGCTGATGCGCGGCAACGACCTCGGTCCCGCCGAGCGCCGCCAGGTCGCGCAGAAGCTGGCCCGCTACACCGGCCTCTCCGAGACGTTCCTCGAGGATGCCAACCTGCGCCCGACGATCTTCGAGTTCACCAAGGAGCTGCTGCGCTCCGAACGCCTCACCGTCGGCCGCCTCGACAGCCGCTTCAAGGGCATCGACCGCCAGGCCGCCGGCGAGCGCTTCGAGTTCGATCCGGCCAGCGCCGCCTTCGCCGGCCCCTTCGCCGCGGTGTTCAACGACTACGTCGAGAAGGAGCTGGGGTTCAAGAGCGAGCTCAATTACGAGCTGCTGACCGACAAGGTGCGGCCGTGGAGCTACCGCCCCTATGACAACCAGTACGTCAACGTCGCCGAGGACCTGCGCTTCGCAATGGCCATCAATCCCCATCTGCGGGTGCTGGTCAACAACGGCTACTACGACCTGGCGACGCCGTTCTTCGCCACCCAGTACACCTTCAGCCATCTCGGCTTCGACCCCACCTACGCCTCGCGGGTGTCGATGGCCTATTACCACGCCGGCCACATGATGTACGTCCGGCGGGCCGACCGCCAGGAGCTGAAAGCCAACATCGCCCGCTTCATCGCCCAGGCCTCGAACGCCGCGGGCGGCGCCGACCACGCCGGCGCGGCCGGCGCGCAACCGGCGCCGGCGCACTGAGCCGCGGCGGAGCGAGCTGCGGTAGAGTCGCCTTTATGCACCGCTTGCGCGCGCGCGGCGCGGCGGCCCCCGCCGCCGCCGTCGCGCTGCTCCTGCTGCTCGGCGGGCGCGCCAGCGCCCAGCTCGGCGCCGCGCCGCCGCCGCCGCTGCCGCTGCTGCCGCCGGACAACTGGTGGAACCTCGACGTCAGCGGGGCGCCGGTGGACCCCGCCAGCGGCGCCTTTATCGGCTTCATCGGCGGCGCCGGTCGCGGCCTCCACCCCGACTTCGGCGGCGACGATCCCGGCACTCCCAACGGCATCTTCGGCTTTCCCTACGCGGTGGTGCCGGGCAGCGAGCCGCTCGAGCCGGTCACCTTCGTGCTCTACCCGGACGAGAGCGACGCCGGTGCCCCGGGACGGCCACCCGGGTACCCGATCCCGGTCGCCGCCCGCACCCAGCCCAAGTGGATCGAGGGCGGCAACCCCGGCGGCTGCACCGACGACGACTGCCACCTGCTGCTGGTAGACCGCGACCACCGTGTCCTGTTCGAGCTCTACCAGGCGCACTGGAACGGCGGCCGCTGGGAAGCCGGCTCCGGTGCGGTGTTCCCGCTCGACGCCGACACCCGCCGCCCCGAGGGTTGGACCAGTGCCGACGCCGCCGGCCTCGCCATCCTCCCCGGCCTGGTGCGCTACGACGAGGTGTTCGGCCCCGACGCCATCCGTCACGCCTTCCGCTTCACCGTCCGCGACAGCAACGGCCACGTCTACCCCGCATCTCACGACGCCGGCTCCAACCCGGCGGCGCCGCCGCTGGGAGCCCGCCTGCGCCTGAAGGCCGCCAAGGACATCTCGGGCTATCCGGCCTACGTGCAGAAGATCTTCCAGGCGATGAAGACCTACGGCCTGATCCTTGCCGACAACGGCAGTGACATGTTCATCCAGGGGACCTACGACACCCGCTGGGACAACGACACCCTCAACCCGGCCTTCGACAGCCTCACCGCCGCCGACTTCGAGGTCGTGCAACTGGGCTGGAAAGGGCCGGCCGCCCGGGTCCCCTGCGCGCCGGGCGGCTCCCGGCTGTGCCTCGAAACTTCGCGCTTCGCCGTGACCACCGAGTACGTCCTGCCCGACGCCGCCAGCGGCCCCGGGCAGACCATCCCGCTGACCGGCGACACCGGCGCCTTCTGGTTCTTTGCCGGGGCCAACCTCGAGATGCTGGTCAAGGTCCTCGACGGCTGCGCCCTGGGCGGCCACTTCTGGGTCTTCGCCGCCGGCCTCACCAACGCCCAGGTGATCACCACCGTGGTCGACACCAGGACCGGCGACGCCAGGCGCTACGTCAACCCCCAGGGCGCCCCCTTCGCCCCGATCCAGGACACCGTCGCCTTCCCCTGTCCCTGACCGCGCGGTGCCAGCTCCTGTAACCGCGCCGCGCCCGGGCGCGTCTTGTCTTCAGACCGGTTCGGCCGCGTCCGCGGCCGGGCTGGTGGTGTCCTCGCGCCAGAGCACCGTCCCTGCGACCGTCGGCTCCCGGAGGTAGAGTGGCAAGAGAGACTGGTTCCATGGCCGCCATCGGAGCGTTCCCACGCCGCCACCCGTTCTGGTTCCTGGCGGTGGTGCTGACGCTGCTCGCCGGCGGCGGCTTCCTGTGGTGGCGGGCCAAGGGCCGGCGGCCGCAATACGTGACCGCGACGGTGACGCTCGGCAACATCCAGCGCAACGTCAGCATGACGGGGGCGCTCAATCCGGTGGTGACGGTGCAGGTCGGGTCCTACGTCTCGGGCACGGTCAAGTCGCTGGGATGCGATTTCAACACCGAGGTGGTGGTGGGACAGATCTGCGCCACCATCGATCCCGTACCGTTCCAGCTGATCGTCGATCAGGACCAGGCCGAGGTGGGCACCGCCGAGGCGCAGCTCAAGAAGGACCAGGCGGCGCTGGTCTACGCCAAGATCGCCTACGCGCGCGATTCGAAGCTGCTGGCGGAAGGCACCGTGTCGCAGGACGCGGTGGACAACGACAAGAGCACGCTCGACCAGACGGTGGCCCAGATCGGCCTCGACCAGGCGTCGATCGTCAACAAGGTGGCGACGCTCAAGGCGGCGCAGGTGAACCTCGCCTACACCAACATCGTGTCGCCGGTCGTCGGCACCGTGATCACCCGCTCGATCGACGTCGGGCAGACGGTGGCGGCGAGCCTGCAGAGCCCGACTCTCTTCCTCATCGGCAGGGATCTCACCCACATGCAGGTCGACACCAACGTCAGCGAAGCCGACGTCGGCTCGATCCGCGTCGGCCAGGATGCCTATTTCAGCGTCCAGGCCTTCCCCATCAAGGTCTTCCGGGGCAAGGTCACGCAGATCCGGCGCGGGCCGATCACGGTGCAGAACGTCGTCACCTACGACGTCGTGGTCGCGGTGGCAAATCCCGACCGCATCCTGTTTCCCGGCATGACCGCCGACGCTCACATCGTGACCGACGAGCACGACAACGTCCTGCGGGTGCCGTTGCCCGCCGTGCGGTTCAACCCCGAAGGGCTCGGCCGCGCCCGTGGCGGCGCCCCGGGCCGCGGCGGGGAAGGCGGCGCGCGGGCGGCGGCGGGCGGGGCGGGCGGTGGCGCGGGCAGTCCGAGTGGACCCGGCGGACCAGGAAACACCGAAGTCGCGGCGGTGGGCGGCGGCGAGGCGCGACCCGAGAGCGGGGCGGGCGGCACCTCCGAGGGTCCGACCATGGGCACGGCTGGCAGCGCGGCGGCGCCTGAGGGGTCAGAGGGCAGGCACAGACACCAGGGCGAGCACGGCGGGGGTCCTGGGGGCGAGGACCGCCCTGGAGGCGGGCGCGGCGGCTGGGGTGACGGGACCCACCAGCACCGGGGCGAAGGCCGGCCCGGAGGCGGCCGCGAGGGCAGGCCCGGCACCGGCGAGAGCAGGCTCGCCGGCGGGCACGAGGGCGGGCAGGGCACCGCAGCCGAGGGTGGAAGCGGCGACCACCAGCGAAGGCTCGGCGGTGGCCGCGAGGGGACGCCCGGCGGCCCCGAAGGCAGGCGCGGCGGCGGCGCGGAGAACGGACCCGGCGGCCGGACCGCCGGCGGCGGCCAGCATCGCAGCCGCGTCTGGGTGCTGCAGAGCGACGGCACCCTGAAAGCGGTGCCGGTGGTCACCGGCCTCGACGACGGCGCCTTGATCGAGGTGTCCGGCGCCGGCCTCCACGCGGGCGACAAGGTGGTGGTCAACGAGATCACCCCGAACGAGCCGCGACGGACCGGGGCCACAGCCCCCGGACAGCGCCAGGGGTTCGGTCAAGGGGGGCCTCAGGGGGGACCCCAGGGACCGCAGGGAGGGCCGCCGCGCCTATGACGCCGGGCGAGGTGACACGCACGCGGCCCGACGCGGTCATCGCCGTCCGCGGCGTGACCAAGGTCTATCAGCTGGGCGATCAGGAGGTCCACGCGCTCCGCGGCGTCGAGCTGACGATCGAGCGCGGGGAGTTCGTCGCCATCATGGGCGCGTCGGGGTCTGGCAAATCGACCCTGATGAACATCGTCGGGTGCCTGGACCTGCCGACGAGCGGCGAGTACCTGCTCGACGGCATCGACGTCGCGGGACTGAACGAGCCCGAGCTGGCGCGGATCCGCAGCCGGCGCATCGGCTTCGTGTTCCAGAGCTTCAACCTGCTGGCCCGCACCAGCGCCGCCGAGAACGTCGCGCTGCCCCTGTTCTACTCGGGCCAATTGACCGACAGCTCCAGGAAGGTGCGCGAGACGCTGACCCTGCTCGGCCTGGCCGATCGGATGCGCAACCATCCCAATCAGCTCTCCGGCGGCCAGCAGCAGCGGGTGGCGATCGCCCGCGCCCTGATCAACAACCCCACCATCCTGCTGGCCGACGAGCCGACGGGCAATCTCGACTCGCAGACGGCCAAGGAGATCCTGGGCACCATACGGACGCTGAACCGCGAGCGCGGCCTGACCGTGGTCCTGGTGACTCACGAGCGTTCGCTGGCCGAGGCCGCCGATCGCATCGTCATGATGAGCGACGGCGAGATCGTGTCGGACGAGCGGATCGCCGCCGCCGCCACCGGTCAACCACCTCCCGTCGAGGAGCCGGAGCAGCGGCCGGCGCCGTTCGCCGAGGTCCGCTCCTTCCTGTGGATGGCGCTGCTCGCCGCCGGCCGCGGCATCGGCCGCAACAAGCTGCGCTCGGCGCTGACCATGCTCGGCATCTTCATCGGCGTCGCCGCCCTGATCGCCATGCTGGCGGTGGGAGAGGGGGCGCGCGCCGCCCTCAAGGCGCAGCTCGAGAGCCTGGGCACCAACCTGCTGGTGGTGCTGCCGGGAACGACCCGCGTCAATGGCGTGCGCGCGGGCATCGGCAGCGCCTCGACCCTGCGCACCACCGACGGCGCCGCGATCCTCAAGGAAGACGGTGCCGTGGCCAACCTCAGCTTCGTCAACCGGCAGAACGCCCAGGTCGTCAACGGCAACCTGAACTGGTCGACCAGCGTCCAGGGAGTGACTCCGAGCTACCTGACCATTCGCGACTGGAACGTGATCGCCGGCCGCAAGCTGACCGACAAGGACGAGAACGAAGGCGCCACGGTCTGCCTCCTCGGCCAGACCGTGCTGGCGAACCTCTTCGGCGAGTTCCAGGACCCGATCGGCGCCAGCATCCGGGTCAGGAACGTCGCCATGGAGGTGGTCGGCGTGCTGGCAATCAAGGGCCACTCGGCGTCGGGACAGGATCAGGACGACGTCGTCCTGATGCCGTTCCGCACCTCGCAAGAGCGGGTGCTGGGCGTGGCCACTCCGAGCTCGGCCCAGAACCAGACGACGGTCTTCGTCCCGCCGCCCAACCCGTTCGGCATCCAGCCCAAGCTGACGGGGTTCGTCCACACCATGTTCGTCCAGGCGCGCAGCCCGGAGGAGGTCAAGACGGCGCTGCAGCAGGTCACCCAGACCCTGGAGAAGGAACATCGCATCCAACCCGGGAAGCCCGACGACTTCACCGTGCGCGACCTCACCGAGATCGCCGAGGTGGCGGAGGAGAGCAGCCGGGTCATGGAGCTGCTGCTGGCGGCGATCGCTTCGATCTCGCTGCTCGTCGGCGGCATCGGCATCATGAACATCCTGCTGGTGTCGGTCACCGAGCGCACCCGCGAGATCGGCATCCGGATGGCGATCGGCGCCCGGCGCCTGCACGTCCTGCTGCAGTTCCTGGTCGAGGCGTCGCTGCTGAGCCTGATGGGCGGCGGGGCCGGTGTGCTGTCGGGCGTCATCGCCTCGAAGGTGATCTCGATGGTGGCCGGCTGGCCGACGCTGCTGTACCCCGTGGTGGTAATTGCCGCGTTCCTGTTCTCCGCCGCCATCGGCGTCTTCTTCGGCTACTATCCCGCCCGGCAGGCTTCCCGGCTCAATCCGATCGATGCGCTGCGTTATGAATAATAAGCGAAAGCTGGCGCGCACCAGGGCGCTGGCGATGGTCATGGCGCCAGCGTTCGCGCTGGTGCTCCCGCTGGCAGTGGCGCTGGTCCTCGCGCTGGCAATGGAAAGTTGCGTGGTGGGCCCGAACTGGAAGCCACCGGCGCCGCCGGACGTCGGCGCCTACCTGCCGCCGGAGCCGGCGGCGGCGCCGCCGCCGGCGAGCCCCACGAGTCCCGGGACCTCGGCGACACCGGTGACTCCGGCGACACCGGCAACGCCGGCAAACACCGCGAGCCCTCCGAGCACCCTGGCTCCCGAGAGCTCGCAGACTGCCCCGGTCACCAACCAGCGCATCGCGCTAGGGCGCGAGATCCCCGACCAATGGTGGAACCTGTTCCATTCGCCGCGGCTCGACGAGACGTTGCGCCAGGCGATCGCCGCCAGCTACAGCCTCGCCGCCGCCAGGGCTACCCTGGCGCAGGCCCAGGAGGCGATCATCGAGGCCCGCGCCGCGCTGTTCCCGCAGGCCGATCTGAGCGCCGGCGCGCGGCGCGGCACCGGCACCGGCGCGGGGCGCGGGGTCGCGAACCTCTTTTCCCTGGGACCGACCGCCAGCTATTCGATCGATGCGTTCGGCGGCACCCGCCGGCACGTCGAGCAGGAGACGGCGCTGGCGGATGCCCAGCGCTACCAGCTGGCGGCGGCGTACCTGACCCTGACCGGCAACACCGTCACCGAGGCGATCACCATCGCCTCGACTCGCTTCCAGATCGCGACCGTGGAGGACCTGATCAAGAACGATCAGAAAAACCTCGACCTCGTGCAGCGCGAGTTCGACGCCGGGAAGGTGGCGAGGAGCGACGTCCTCACCGCCGCGGCGCAGCTGGAGAGCGATCGCATCCAGCTGCCCTCCCTGAACCAGCAGCTCAGCGTCGCGCGCCACGCGCTGTCGGTGCTCGCCGCCAGGGCCCCAGGCCAGGGATCGCCGCCGGACTTCGACATCGACGAGCTGACGCTGCCGGACGAGCTGCCCTTGAGCCTGCCATCGGAGCTCGTCCGCCGCCGCCCGGACATCCTGGCGGCCGAATCCGAGCTGCACGCGGACAGCGCGGCGATCGGCGTCGCGACCGCTCAGCTGTACCCATCGATCACGCTGTCCGCCTCCCTGGCCCAGGACGCGCTGACGCTGGCCGGCCTGTTTCAGGCGGCCGGCAGGACCTGGAGCGCCGGCGGCAGCCTCGACGCGCCGCTCTACCGCGGCGGCGCCCTGAACGCGCAGCGGCGCGCCGCGATCGACGCCTACCAGGCTCAGCTCGCCACTTACCAGCAGACCATCCTGCTGGCTTTCGGCCAGGTCGCGGACACGCTCTCCGCGCTGCAGCACGACGCCGAGTCGGTGGCGGTGTCCCAGCGGGCGCGCGACATCGCCGCCAGGTCCCTGGCGCTGCAGCGCTCGAGCTACGCGGCCGGCAAGACCAGCGCGCTGCAGCTCATCTCCGCCGAGAACACCTATTCCGAGACCCGCCTGAGCTACGTGCGCGCCGTCGGCCAGCGCCTCGCTGACACGGCGCAGCTGTTCATCGCCGCCGGCGGCGACTGGCACAACGACGGCGGGCCGCCCGCGCCGGCTCCCCGCCTGGGGACTTGACGGCAGGACCGCAACCTCCGCTCGGGGACTTGACGGCCAGGCCGTTCGATCGGGGTCTCGACGGCTGGGCTGGACCCTTCGCTCGGGCGTGATGGCCGTTCGCCCGAGAGCGCCGGACTGCCTGCGCTAGAATGGCGGCCGTTCGAGCCTTCGAGCCACCGACCCGACCAGGAGACGAACCTCATGAAGAAGAGCTTCTCCGTCCTCTTCGGCCTCTCCCTGCTGCTCGCCGCCGTCGCCGCCGCCAGGCAGGCGCCCCCACCCGCCAAGCCTGAAGCCGCGAAGCCGGAGGCGGCCGGCGCCGAGGCCGGCAAGCCCGCGGCGAAGTTCGACCAGGCGCAGGCTCTGGCCGAGCTCCACAAGTCGATTGCCGGCAAGGAGAACGAGCCCGCCGGCAAGGTCTTCATGGACATCGACGTGCTGCAGGGGGTCACCGCCGGCCAGCTGCTGGCGATCATGGAGAAAGGCTACAGCCGCGCCCTGGGAGTCACCTGCACCCACTGCCACGTCGCCGGCAACTGGGAGAGCGACGAGAAGAAGGAGAAGCAGGCCGCCCGCGGCATGATCCGGATGAACACCCAGATCAACAACGAGATCCTGCCCAAGATCAAGGGCCTCGACACCGACCACAAGCCGCTGGTCAACTGCACCACCTGCCACCGCGGCCACGTGCGCCCGGCGCTGAATCTGCCGTAGCTCTCCGGACACCTGGCGGGAGAGGTGCAGCTGCCGCGGCTGCACCTCCACCTCGCTCCCCGTCAGGCCTGCTGCTCCGCGAGCAGCTCCTCTTCGCGCCACACCGCTTCGCCGCTGGCGTAGTGCTCGAGCTTCCAGATCGGGACCTCCGACTTGAGGCGTTCGAGGGCCTGGCGGCTCGCTTCGTAGGCGGCGGCACGGCGGCGGCCGGCGACGGCGATGACGACGCTGGCCTCGCCGACCGGAACCTCTCCCAGCCGGTGGACGATCGCGACTCGCAGGCCCCCCGCCGCGGCCTCGAGCTCGGAGACGATGCGGCTCAGCGCCTCGCAGGCCATCGGGCGATAGGCGGTGTAGGTCAGCTTGAGGACGGAGCCGGCAGCCGGACCGGGCTTGGACGAGTGGTCGCGCACGGTCCCCAGAAAGAGCAGCACGGCGCCGCAGGCGGGCGAGGCGACGCGCGCGATGACCTCCGCTGGATCGATGGGCTCGTCGATCAGCTCGACTCGCGGGCGCGCCTTGCCGGCGACCGGCGTTTCGCCGCTGCCTCCTGACACCGGCGGCAGGAGCGCCACCTCGACGCCATCGGCGAGCGGTTGGTCGGCCCGCGCGATGGTGCCGTTCACCGCCACCGCGAGCCGGGGCCAGAGCGGCGCGAGGGCCGGGTAGCGGGCATCGAGCCACAGCCGCAGCTCGGCCACCCGAGCCCCTGCCGGCAGGTCGAGCTCCAGCTCGCCCGCGCCCAGCGCATCGCCGGCGCTGGCGAAGGCCAGCAGTCGAATCTTCATCCTCGGGATGCTAGTGCGCGTGCGGCCGGGCCGCAATGCCGACGGCGTCCGCGAAACCGGCGTTCGGCGCCGGTTACCGCCGACTGCCGACCTCTTCGTGCTCGGGCTCGGGGGTGCGGACCTTGGAGCGAACGCTCTCCGCCCAGCGGTCGAACTCGGACTGAGCCTGTGCCTTGTTGTAGCCGTAACGCTCCTGCAGCGAACCGACCAGCTTGTCCCGGTTGCCGGCGGCACGCTCGAGATCGTCGTCAGTGAGCTTGCCCCAGAGGCGCTTGGCCTCTCCTTTGAGCTGCTTCCATTGCCCTGCAAGGATGTGGTCTGCCATGGTGTCGGGCTCCTTTGTCGCCGGCCGCCGAAAAGGGGCGCCAGCCCGCCCGAGGGTTTTGCAAAGGCGGGGCCAGGGCCCCGCGGCGCAAAGGCGGGGCCAAGGCCCCCGCACAGAGGCGGGGCCAGGGGAGCCCGTTGGACGCACATATAATGCCGCGGCAAACCTTGGGAGACACCGTGGCGATACTGGCGAGCAGAGTGAGCGGCAACGAGGCCTTCGAGCGCCGGGCGGCGCATTGGCGGGGCGAGGCCGCGCGGCTGCACGCCGAGGAGGAAGGGCTGCGGCTGGGCGGCGGGGCGAAGGCCCACGAGCGGCAGCGGGCGCAGGGCAAGATGACCGCCCGCGAGCGGGTGGCGGCGCTCTGCGATCCGGGGTCCGAGCTGCTGGAGCTGGGGATCTGGGCGGCGGCGGGGATGTATGAAGAGTTCGGAGGGGCGCCCGCCGCCGGCGTCGTCGTGGGCCTGGGGCGGATCGCGGGGCACGAGTCGGTGGTGGTGGCCAACGACCCCACGGTCAAGGCCGGGGCCTGGTTCCCCATGACCTGCAAGAAGGTGTTGCGGGCGCAGGAGATCGCGCTCGAGAACCGGCTGCCGATCGTCTATCTGGTGGACTCGGCGGGGGTGTTCCTGCCGCTGCAGGACGAGATCTTTCCGGATCGCGAGCATTTCGGCCGGGCGTTCTACAACAACGCCCGGCTGTCGGCCGCAGGCGTCTTCCAGATGGCGGCGGTGATGGGGTCCTGCGTCGCCGGCGGGGCCTACCTGCCGATCATGAGCGACGAGGCGCACATCGTCGAGGGGACGGGGTCGATCTTCCTCGCCGGATCGCACCTGGTGAGGGCGGCGATCGGCGAGCAGATCGACAACCAGGAGCTGGGCGGCGCGGTGGTGCAGTGCGACATCTCGGGAGTCGTGGATCACCGCCACCCGGACGAAGCGAGCTGCCTGGCGAAGATCCGCAGCCAGTTCGCGCAGCTGCCCGGGGCGCCGGCTTCGCCGTTCACCCGGCGCGAGCCGGTGCCGCCCTTGGCGTCGCCCGAGGAGCTGGGCGGCGTGATGCCGGTGGACCGTTCGCGGCCCTACGACACCTACGAGGTGCTGGCGCGCCTGCTCGACGGCAGCGAGCTCGACGAGTACAAGGCGACCTACGGCCGGACGCTGGTCTGCGGCACCGGCTGGATCGACGGCTGGGCGGTCGGCGTGGTCGCCAACCAGCGCTCGATCGTGCCGCGGGCGACCGGCACCGGACCGCGCGACCGGGAGCTGCAGATCGGCGGCGTCATCTATTCGGACTCGGCCGACAAGGGAGCGCGCTTCGTCGAGCTCTGCAACCAGAAGCGCCTGCCGTTGCTGTTCATCCAGGACGTCACCGGCTTCATGGTGGGCAGCCGGGCCGAGCGCGGCGGCATCATCAAGGACGGCGCGAAGATGGTCAACGCGGTCGCCAACTCGACGGTGCCGAAGATCACCCTGTTCGCCGGCAACTCCTATGGCGCCGGCAACTACGCGATGTGCGGCAAGGCCTACGGCGCCCGCTTCCTCTATGCCTGGCCCTCGGCCGCCATCGCCGTGATGGGGGGAGACCAGGCCAGCCAGACGCTGCTCAGCATCCAGCTCAAGAACCGCGGCGAGGGGGTGTCGGAGGACGAGAAGGCGCGGCGCCTGGCCGAGATCAAGGCGCGCTATGCCGCCGCCATGGACCCGCGCTACGCCGCGGCGCGCCTGTGGGTGGACGCGATCATCGACCCGGCCGACACCCGCCGGGTGCTGGCGCGCTCGCTGGCCGCCGCGGCGCACAACCCGGAGATCCTGCCCTTCCGCACCGGCGTGCTGCAGACCTGACCGGTGCTACGCTGGGCAGCCTCATGAAAACGGTCCGTATCGGCAACGGCCAGGGTTTCTGGGGCGACAACGTCGATGCGCCGGTCGAGCTGCTGCGCGGCGGACCGATCGACTACATCGGCATGGACTACCTCGCCGAGGTCACGCTGTCGATCATGATGCGGCAGAAGCGCAAGGACCCGGAGCTGGGCTACGCCACCGACTTCATCAGCTTCGTGCGCCGCATCCTGCCCGAGGCGATGGCGCGCGGCGTCCGCATCCTCACCAACGCCGGCGGCCTCAACCCGCGCGCTTGCCGGCGGCAGATCTTCGCGGTGGCGCGCGAGCTGGGGCTCGCCGGCGTCCGCGTCGGAGTGGTCGAGGGCGACGACGTGCTGGCCCGCCTGCCGGGCCTGATCGCGGCCGGGCACCCGCTCGCCAACATGGACACCGGCGAGCCGCTCGCGCCGCACCTCGCGCGGCTGATGAGCGCCAACGCCTACCTCGGCGCGCGGCCGGTGGTCGAGGCGCTCGCCACCGGGGCGCAGATCGTGCTCTGCGGCCGCATCACCGACACCGCCCTGGCGCTGGCGCCAATGATCCACGAGTTCGGCTGGGGCGAAAGCGACTGGGACCGCCTCGCCGCCGGCACCATCGCCGGCCACATCATCGAATGCGGCGCCCAGTGCACCGGTGGCAACTACAGCCGCTGGTGGGACGTGCCCGACCTGTGGAACGTCGGCTACCCGATCGTCGAGGCTCACGAGGACGGCACCTTCGTGGTGACCAAGCACCAGGGCACCGGCGGCATGGTGACGGTCGACACCGTCGCCGAGCAGCTGCTCTACGAGATGAGCAAGCCGACCGAGTACCTCACCCCCGACTGCGTCGCCGACTTCACCAGCATCCGCCTGCAGCAGGACGGAAGCGACCGGGTGAGCGTCTCCGGCATCCGCGGCGGCCCCAAGACGCCGTTCTTCAAGGTCTCGGCCTCCTACCTCGCCGGTTTCAAGGCCAGCGGCCAGATCACCATCTCGGGGCCGCGCGCCGTCGCCAAGGCCGAGCTCGCCGCCGACATCGTCTGGCGCCGCCTGGAGCGGGCCGGCGTCACCTTTCCGCCGGAGGACCGCTCGGTCGAGCTGGTCGGCGCCGGCGCCTGCCTGCCGGGGATCCTGGCGGCGCCCGCGGACCCGCCCGAGGTGGTGCTGCGGCTGGGAGTGCGCGATGCCGACGCCGGCAAGGTCGCCCGCTTCGGCCTCGAGCTGGCGCCGCTGATCACCGCCGGCCCGCCGGGGGTGACGGGTTTCGCCGGCGGCCGTCCGAAGCCGCAGGAGGTGGTGGCCTACTGGCCGGCGCTGCTGGCTCGCGAAGAGGTCGAGAACCGCATCGAGGTCTCGGTGGAGGAGCTTTGAGGCTGCCATGGTATGGCTGGCTGCTCGCCGGCATCCTGCCGGCGCTCCTGCTCGGCTTCTTCTACAGCGCCCTTGCCGACCGCCTGGTCTTCGCCGGCTGGGGGCTGCTGGTCGCCGCCTGCTATACCGCCGCCCTGCGCCAGGGGCTGCAGGCGGGCTGGCCGGCGACCCGGCTGGCCGGCGCCATGGCGCTGCTGCTGGCGGCGGCGGCCGGCGGCTTCGCCTGGATCGAGCGGCTCCATCACGAGATCCTGGACCTCGGCTACCGGGCCGTGCTGCCGCCGGCGGTCTACAGTCCGGCAGCCACCAGCCCGCGCACTGCCGCGATCGCCGCGGGAGTCTTCGGCGCCTCCGGCCTGACGCTCCTGGCCGCCGGTCTGCCGGCGCGGAGGCGGCGATGAAGGTGCGGCTGGACCTGATCGCCCACGCCCGCTCGGGCGACAAGGGCGACGCCAGCAACGTCGGCCTGATCGCCGCCAGCCAGGAGATATACGAGCTCCTGCGCACGCAGGCCACCGCCGCCCGCGTCAAGGAGCATTTCCGGGAGGTCTGCCGCGGCCCGGTCGAGCGCTTCGAGGTCCCCAACCTGCGAGCCTTCAACTTCCTGCTCCACGACTCCCTTGGCGGCGGCGGCACCGAGAGCCTGAAGACCGACGCCCAGGGGAAGACCCACGCCCAGGGGCTGCTGCAGATGGAGGTCGAGGTGCCCGAGAGCCTCTTCCTCCGAACCCTTCAGACCCCTCGCGCTCTGCAACCGCAAGCGCCGCGGGCACCGGAGACTCCGGACGCTTTCGCAACACGGGACCTCCCCGGCACTCCGGAAACACCGGACGCGCCGGAGACGGGGCAGCGCTCCGATCATGTCGGTGCCGGGGAATCCCCCGCAGGCGGTGGCGAGTGACCGGCGCCGAGGCACCGGGCCAGGGCGCGGGCACGCCCTGGGCGCCGCCCGGGATCGCCTTCCACCACCTCGAGGCGCGGCGCGACCGCGATCTGCTGTGGGTGATGCTGGCCGATCCGGCACGCGCCAACGCGCTGTCGCCGGCGCTGATCGGCGAGCTGACCGCGCTCTACGGCAGCCCGCTGCGCGCGGCCGGCGTCCGCGCCGTGCTGCTCGCCGGCCAGGGTCGCAACTTCTCGGCCGGCGCCGACCTCGAGCACCTGCGGGCGCTGTCCGAGATGGGCGGCGGCGGCGAGGGTGGCGAGGCGGGGGCGGCCGGAACCTCGGCTGCCATGGCGGCGAACCGCCGCGACTCGGCGGGCCTGCGCAACCTGTTCTCGGCGGTGCTGCGCCAGGAGGCGCTGACCATCGCGCTGGTGCACGGCGCCTGCGTCGCCGGCGGCTGCGGCCTCGCCACCGCTCACGACTTCGTGGTCGCCGCCGAGGACGCGCGCTTCCTGTACAGCGAGGTGCGGATCGGCTTCGTCGCGGCGCTCGTCGCCACCTTCCTGCCGCTGCGCCTGCGCGGCGCGGACATCCGCGAGCTGCTGCTCTTCCCGCGCTTCCTCGACGCCCGCCAGGCGCTGGCCATCGGTCTGGTCAATCGGGTCGTGCCGCCGGCCGACCTTGCCGCGGTCGGCGGGGAGCTCGCCGCCGAGGTGCTCACCACCGGCAGCTCCGAATCGATCGCCCGCACCAAGCGCCTGCTCCTGGACACGCTCGGGCGCCCCCTCGACGAGGCGCTGGACCTGGCCGCCGAGGCCAACGCCCAGGCGCGCGACACCGCCGACTGCCGGCACGGCATCGCCACCTTCCTGGCCACCAGGCAGCCGCCGCGCTGGCGGGAGTAGTGGTGCGGCTGCTGCTGTTCGACATCGACGGCACCCTGGTCGATTGCTGCGGGCAACCGATCGCGCCGTTCACTGCTGCTTTGATCGAGGTGTTCGGCACCGCCGGCGACGTCGAGCGCTACGACTTCGCCGGTTGCACCGATTCGCAGGCGGTCCTCGAGCTGATGACCGGCGCCGGTTTTGCCGCCGCCGAGGTGCACGAGCGGCTGCCGGCGATGCGGGAGCTCTATCTGGCGGGCCTCGAGAGGACCCTCGAGCGGAGCCGGATGCGCCTGCTGCCCGCGGTCGAGGAGCTGCTGCGGCGGCTGGCGGTGCACGCGGAGGTCGAGCTGGCGCTGCTCACCGGCAACTGGGAGGCCGGTGCCCGCACCAAGCTGTCGCGCTTCGATCTCAATCGCTTCTTCCCCTTCGGCGCCTTCGGCTGCGACGGTGTCGAGCGCTGCGAGCTGCCGCCCGTCGCCCTCGCCCGCGCCGCCAGCCGCCGCGGGCGCCCGGTGGCCGCAGACGAGACCCTGATCATCGGCGACAGCCGGCGGGACGTCGCCTGCGGCCACGCCAACGGCATCCGCGTGCTGGCGGTCGCCACCGGCAGGACCCCGGCCGCCGCCCTCGCCGCCGCCGGCGCCGACTGGGTGGTCCCCGAGCTCGCCGCGGCAGAAGAGGTGCTGTTTCAAGGCTGCTGCTAGCTGAGCCGGTGTCATCCGCGGTCGGCCGTTGGACGTATGGAGCGCAGCCGGTGTTTGCCGGGAGCGCCGGGAGCGCCGGGAGCGCCAGGGAGCGACGGGAGAGGCGCGCGCGGCGGCCGCCAAGTGGAGCCGCCGCACGGCGGCCAAGGAGGAGGAACGCTGATGATGGAGATACTGCATGGCGCCGCGGGCGCGCCGCTGGACCGGCGCTCGCTGCTGAAGGGCGCCGCGCTGGCCGGCCTCGGGGTCGCGGCCTCGCGCTGCGCGAGCGGCGGCGCACCGCATACCGTCGTCGGCACGCACGCCGCGGCAGCGGACGAGGACACCGCACAGATGATCTTCACCGCGGCGCTGATCGCCGAGGACCTGGCGACCACCTTCTACTACCATGGCCTGCTCGGCGAGGTGATCCAGGACCACCGGCTCGCCGGCGCCGAGGGGTCGGCCCTCGCGGTGTCGACCCTGGGCTCGGCCGGCAACGTCGGCTACCTGCGCGCCGCCCTCGCCGAGGAGATCAGCCACGCCGACCTGATGCGCAAGCTCATCGGGCGTGCCGACGCCGCGGCCGACCCGGTGCAGACGTTCTACTTCCCGGAAGGCAGCTTCGAAGACCTCGCCACCTTCCTCTCGACCCTCGACGCGCTCGAGAACGCCTTCGTCGGCGCCTACCTCGCGGCCGTGCGGCAGTTCTCGACGATGGCGGCGCGCCTCGCCGCCCCCGCCGCAAACGCGGCGAACGCCGCGAACGCCGCAGACATCGCCGTGCAGCGCGATCCTAGAGGCGCCGCCTATAGCAGCGGCCAGCTGATCTACTTCGCCGAGGTGTCGGCGGCGATCCTGGGCATCGAGGCCGAGCATCGCGCACTGGGCCGGGTCATCGGCCTGTCCATCCCTGCCAACGACCGCTGCTACCAGCAGACGGCGGGCATTCGCACGGTGTACAACGGCGCCAACTCGGCGGTGGCGGCGCTGGCGCCCTTCGTCAAGCCGGGAGCGAAGGGCTTCGGGACCGAGGGCTACTCGCTGCGCGCCTCCCGCGCCGGCGCAGCGCGGCTGACGCTGCCATGCGCCGGCGGGTTGCCGGCCGCCAGCTGATCGCCGCCCTCGCCACCAGGATCCGGCCGCGCCCCGACTTACCGCTTCGCCGGTGGCCGGCGGGGGCCGGGCCTACCCGCCGCGCTTGCGGGTGTCGTCGAGGGTGATGCCGTGGCGGGCGAGCAGGCGCTTCAGCCGGGCGTGGAGGGCGGAGCCGAGCAGGCCGTGGGCGGCGGCGCTGATGTCGTGCAGCACGACGTGGAGGTCCTGGCGGCCGGTCCAGTGCTTGCGGGCGTAGGGTTCGAGGTCGCCGGTGAAGACCTGCGCCACCACCGCGACGGCGACGACCAGGTCGTCGAGATAGCCGATGGGGCCCAGGAACAGCTCCGGCAGCAGGTCGATCGGGCTGATCCAGTAGGCGATGGCGCCGCCGATCAGCAGGCGGGCGCGGCGCGGCACCTCCTTGTCCATCACCAGCCGCACCAGCAGGATGAAGATATCCGGCGCCAGCAGCAGGGCGATGACCACGTCCTCCGGCAGCCTACCGGCCCGCCGCTCGATCGTCTCGAGCACGCGCGGCCGCAGCCGGTCGTAGAAGCCCAGCAGGTCGTGGTGCGGCAGCAGCTCGGCGCCGCTCGCCAGCGCCGCCTCGGCCTGCTGCTCCGCCGCCTCGGCGTCGAAGCCGGCGAGGTCGGCCGCCGAGGCCGGCAGCTCCGCCACCGCCAGGTGGGATGGGATCGCTTCAGGCACCGGCTGCACTCTGGAGTCGTCGTTCATTTCCCTTGCTCAGGCAGCCTTGGCTCGTCGCCCCGCCTTCCCGCCGCGCGGTCAGTTCCAACGCCTGACCACCAGAGTACCAGGGCGCTGGGCGCACGTGCCACCGCACCCTACGAACCCCCTGCTTGCCGCCCCAGCCTTCCCAATGTATCCTCTATCTGGACAAGAGAGCGACTACATCGCAAGGGGATCACCCATGGACAAAGTCGGCCTTCGAGAGCTCAAAGCACGCCTCAGTCACTACGTCGACCGCGCTCGACAGGGGGAGCGCGTGCTGGTCACCGATCGCGGCAAGCCGGTGGCAGAGCTGATCGCGATCAGCTCGGAGCGCGAACAGCTGCTGGCGCTGGCGCGTGCCGGCAAGTTCGAATGGAATGGCGAGCCGCTGAAGCCGCCGGCGCGGAGAGTCGTGCTGCGCGGCGAGCCGCTTTCCAAGACCATCATCGACGGCCGCGGATGATCCTCTACCTGGACACCAGCAGCCTGGTCAAGCTCCACATCGAGGAGGAGCACAGCGACCTGGTTCGGGAGTGGGTTGGCGCGGCGGAGGCTACGGCCTCGTCGCGCGTGGCATTTCCAGAAACGCTCAGCGCGCTCGCCCGCCGGGCGCACCGGGGCGACCTCGACGACACGTCTTTCGAGATCGTGCGCGAGGACTTCGAAACCTCCTGGCGCGGCTGCCTGCGGCTCGACATCGACGAGCAGCGGGCGGGCCGGCTGGCGGTCCGTCACCTCCTGCGCGGCTTCGACGCCGTCCACCTGGCGGCGGTATGCGGGCTGCGCGACATCGCTTCACCCGGAGAGGTGCTTTTCTCGGCTTTCGACGTCGCCCTGGTGCGCGCGGCGCAAACGGAAGGGGTCGAGTGCCTGGCCATCGTGCCCCCGGGATCGCAGGTCATGGAGGCGGCGGCCCGCTTCGACTCCGGCCCGGAATAGAGCCCGCCGAAATCAAAAGATGTAGGCCAGCGCGAAGCCTACCTGCGCCGCCATCATCATCAGGTACATATGGCGCCAGGAGGGATGGTTCTCGGTCTCGGCGAGCGAGGCAGGGTCGCGCACCAGGAGGTAGACGGTATAGGCCCCCCAGGCGGTCAGCAGCACGCCGAGGAGGCTCAGCAGCGTGGGGTTGCCGGTGAGGACGGCATGGGTAGGGTCCTGCGGATCGCGCAGCCTGGCTCCCAGCGGCAGGAGCAGCCAGGGGAGGACGAAGAAGGGGCTGATGATCCAGGCGGCCTTGCGCACGCCATGCAGGATCGGCAGGGTCTTGCAGCCGCCGGCACGGTCGCCGGCGATGTCGGCGAAGTCCTTGGTCGAGGAGGCGCCGATCAGGAAAAGGCCGAAGATGCCCCCCAGGTACCATGGTTCGACGTAGCCGATCCGCGCCACCATCGCCCAGCCGGCAACCTTGAGCAGTACTCCGCGCGGCACGGCGATGGTGAAGTTGGCGGCCATTCCCCGCACCTTGGTGCGGCCCAGCCCGGGCGCCGAGTAAACGAAGGTGAACAGCAGCCCGGCGAGATAGATGAAGAAGGTCTCGTGGCGGGCGACGGGCGCTGCGAGCTTCGCGCCCAGGCTGTCGTAGGGGTGCGGCACCACCAGCCAGGTGGGGATCAGCGCCAGGGCATAGAGCAGCCAGCTGAAGCGCCAGGCCTCGCGGCGGCTCAGGGCGCCGGTCACCAGCGGCCGGTTGGGCTTGTTGAGCCGGTCGATCTCGAGGTCGTAGATCTGGTTGATGGCGTTCGAGGCCGCGTTCATCAGGCTGGCGCAGAGCGAGCCGAGCACGACGGTCGCCGCCACCGCCAGGGTGAGGCGGCGCGCCGGATCGGGATCGTGGGCCGAGCCGAAGGCGCAGACCGAGCCCGAGACGATACCGAGCAGCGGCGGCAGGAGGGTGAACGGGCGGGAGAGCGCCGCGTAGAGCCGCGGCTTGCTGGTCGCCGCGGGGAGCGAGGCCGCCACCGCCCCGGCCGCAGGGTTCGCCGGTTCCATGTCGCTACAGCGCCAGGGCCGCCAGCGCGGCACCGGCCAGCGCGCCGACCAGGGTGTTGAGGAAGTTGAGCGCCTCGTTGTCGAGCAGCCGGCGCCGCTCGAGGGTCGCTCCCACCACGCTCTCGAAGGTGGTGCCGACGAAGGCGGCGCCGATCACCGGCAGCAGGCAGGCCCAGGGGTAGAGCCCCAGGCTCGCCCCCAGCGCCCCCACCGCCGCGGCGGCGGCGATCCCGGCCAGCGTGCCTTCGAGTGATACCGCCCCTTCGGTGCCGCGCGGCACCGGGCGCAGGGTGGTGATGAGGAACGTGCGCCGCCCGACGAGCTGACCGATCTCGCTCGACGCGGTGTCGGCGGCGGCGGTGGCGAAGGCGGCGGCGAAGGCGACCGCGAACAGCGCCGGGTAGAGAGTCAGCGCCGCGAAGACCGCGCAGGCCACCGCCACCCCGGCGTTGGCCAGGGCGTGGCGCGCGCCGCGGCGGCCGCCCCGCTCCTGCGCCAGGTTGGCGGCCGCCTTGCGCCGGTAGCCGAGCTTGGTGCAGGCGCTGCCGATGACGAAGAAGGCCACCAGCAGCAGCCAGCCGCGCCAGTCGAGGAAGCCGTAGATGGCGGTGCCCACCAGCCAGCCGGCGGCGACCCCCGAGAGGTCGACGGTGCGCGCCGCCCAGGCGCCGCCGGCCAGCACGGCGTTGATCGCCGCCCCGAGCAGCAGGCGATCGGCGAACGGCCAGCCGAGGAACGCCGGCCACTGGCCGTGGGTCAGCGCCATGCCGAAGAGGAAGATGCCGGCGACCAGCGGCACTCCGAGGTTGTCGTCGAGCCCCTGCGGCACCGACTCGAGCGCCGCCGCCAGCAGCGCCGCCGCGCCCCCCGCCACCAGCGCGAACGCCCAGCTGTAGCGCCGCTCCGGCGCCGTCCAGGTCAGCAGCGCCGCGGCCGCCAGGGTGCCGAAGGCCACGTAGGCGGCGCTGCCCGCCCAGCTCTTCGCCGGGTTCCAGGGCAGCTTGCGGCGGCCCCAGGTCATGCCGAAAACGGTCGCCATGCCGTCGCCGAAAGCCAGGATGCCCCAGGCCGCGGCCGCCACCTCCAGGCGCCGGTAGAAGACCAGGATCAGCAGCAGCACGGTGAGCGGGTAGAGCACGATGCCCAGCGCCCCTCCCGCCTGGTGCTCGGCATCGCGCCACAGGCGCTTGCCGCCGATGCGGTGCAGCACGAAGAGGTTGTTGAGCAGCGCCGCGGCCGCCAGCAGCGCCGACCAGAACGGCCCCAGCAAGCGCAGGCTGAAGGCGATCAGCCCCATCCCGATATGGGTCGCCTTGCGCAGCGCCTCGTGGCGGGCCAGGCCGGGCGCGTCGGGCGGCGGGGGCGCCGGCGGCGTCAGGGGCGCCACTGTCCCGTCTCGCGCAGCCAGGCGAGCGTGGCGGTCAGCCCCTCGCGCAACGGCCGGAAGGTGTAGCCCAGCTCCGCGGCCGCCCGCGCCGAGCTGTAGGCCCAATCGTGGCGGTACACCTCGACCAGGTCCGGCGTCAGCGCCGGCGTGGTGCCACGCAACCGCGCCCACCCCTTCTGCGCCGCGCCGATCGCCTTGGCCAGACCGTCCGGCAGGCGGCGCCGCGGCACCGGCACTCCCGAGAGCTCCTCGACCATGGCGTAGAAGTCGCCCAGCGCGACGTTCTCGCCCCCCAGGACATAGCGGCTGCCGGACTTGGCGCCGGCCAGCGCCTGGCCGATGCCGCGGGCCACGTCGTCGACGAAGACGTAGCACCACCGGCGCCCGGGCGTCCCGAGCAACGCCGGCAGGCGGCGGTGCACCAGATCGAGGACGTGGCGCACCACCAGGTTGCCCTCGGTCATCTCACCCGGCCCATAGATCACGCCGGGGTAGACCACCACCAGCGGCTGGCCGGCGGCGATGGCCTGCCGCGCCAGCCGGTCGGCCAGCGCCTTGGTGCGCTCGTAGGCGTTGATCCAGACCCTGGCTTCGCCGCCTCCGGCCGCCGCTTCGTCCAGCACCCCGCCGGGCCCGCCCTCGCTCGGCCCCAGGGCCATGAAGCTCGAGACGTAGACCACCTTGGCGGCGCCCACGGCCGCGGCAGCCGCGAGCACGTTCTCGAGGCCGCCGACGTTGACGCGCTCGAACTCAGCCGCCGGCGCCAGGATCTTGACCAGCGCCGCGGCGTGGACCACCGCTTCGCAGCCGGCGGCCGCCTGCCGCAACCCCGCACCATCGGTGACGTCGCCGGGCACCACCTCGACACCCGCCGGGAAGGCGCCGCGGCGGGCGCCGGCCGCGATGTCAGCGGTGGTGCCGGCGGCGGCGGGGCGGACCAGCACCCGCAGGTCGTGGCGCGGCGCCAGCTCCTCGACCAGGCGCCGGCCCAGAAAACCCGTGGCTCCGGTCACCAGCACTCTCATACCGAGACCCCCGCCGCGCTGCTGCCACCGCTCGCCTCCGCCCAGAGCTCGGCCAGCGCGTCGTCGAGCCTGCGGCGCGGCTCCCATCCCAGGCCGCGCAACCGCCGGGCGTCGCCGAGCAGCAGCGGCAGGTCGACCTCCCGCACGCGCGCCGGATCGACCTCGACGCTCGCCCGCACCCTGGAGATCGCCATCAGGCGGTCGAGCGCCTCGCCGATCGAGACGGCGTTGCCGCTCGCCACGTTGTAGATCTCGCCCGGGCGCCCATGCTCGGCGATCAGCCGGTAGGCGTCGACGCCGTCGTCGACGTGCAGGAAGTCGCGCCGCGCCGAGAGGTTGCCGACCTTCAGGACGTTGTCGAGCTCGCCGCGGGCGATCGCCGCCAGCTGCGCGGCGAACGTCGGCAGCGCGAAGCGCGCCGACTGGCCGGGCCCCACCAGGTTGAAGGAGCGCACCACCACCGCGCCCTGCGCCAGCGCCAACCGCTCCGCCGCCGCCTTGGTCAGGGCGTAGGGAGTGTGCGGGCTGAGCTCACGCCGCTCGTCGATCGGCTGCTCGGCCTCCGGCACCAGGCCGTAGACCTCGGCCGACGAGGCCACCACCACCCGCTCGACGGCCGCCGCCCTGGCCGCCGCCAGCAGGTTCTCGGTGCCCAGCACGTTGACCCGGAAGTACTCGGCCATGTGTTTCCACGAGTCGCCGACGTGCGACAGTCCGGCCAGGTGCACCACCACGTCGGGAGCTGCCGCCCTCACCGCCGCGGCGACGGCCGCCGCGTCCAGCAGGTCGACCTCGCGCAGCGGCACGCCGTCGATCAGCGGCGCCGCCCCGAAAGCGGTGCCGCTCACCTGCTCGCCGCAGGCCAGCAGCCGGCGCGCGAGACGCGTGCCGACGAAGCCGCCGACGCCGGTGACGAGCAGGCGCATGGCCGGTGTCAGGCACCCGCCGTGGGCAGCGGCGCCGGCACCCCGTGCGCCGCCGGCTCGGGCGCGGCGCTCGCTCGCGACACCGCGGCCAGCCGGCCCTGCCGCGCCGCCAGGGTCTGGCGCCAGTAGGCGAGCAGGTCGGCCAGGGTCTGCTCGAAGGGGATGCGCGGCTCCCAGCCGGTGTCGGCGCGGAACTTCGAGCTGTCGCCGATCAGGATCTCGACGTCCGACGGACGCAGGCGCTCGGGATCGATCTCGACCGTGACCTTGGCCGGGGTCAGCGCCAGCAGGCGGTCGAGCACCTCGCGGATGCGGATGCCGGTGCCGGTGGCGATGTTGTAGACCTCGCCGGGGGTGGCGCGCGTCACCGCCAGCCAGTAGGCGCGCACCATGTCGCGCACGTCGGTGAAATCGCGGATGGCGTCGAGATTGCCGACCCGGATCACCGGCTCCTGCAGGCCGAGCTCGATGGCCGCCACCTGGCTGCAGAAGTTGGAGGTGACGAAGACCTGGCCGCGCCGCGGCCCGGTATGGTTGAAGCCGCGGGTGCGGATCACCTTCAGGCCGTAGCTCTGGAAATATTGGTAGCCGAGCAGGTCCTGCGCCACCTTGGACACGGCGTAGGACGACAGCGGCCGCAGCGGATTGGTTTCCTTGATCGGCGTCTCGTCCGGCAGCACCAGGCCGTACTGCTCGCTCGAGCAGGCGATCTGCACCACCGGGTCCAGGCGCAACGCGCGGATCGCCTCAAAGAGGTTGGTCTGGCCGGTGATGTTGGTGATCAGCGTCTCGCTGGGCGCCGACCAGCTCGCCGGCACGAAGCTCTGCGCCGCCAGGTGGAAGAGATAGTCGGGACGGGTGCGCTCCAGCGCCGCATGCACCGAGGTGAAGTCGCGCAGGTCGGTCTCGACGAGCTGGATCCGGTCGCGCAGGTGCTCGATGTTGTCCATGCGGCTGCGCCAGCGGTAGGTGCCGGCCACCTCCACGTCGGGGTGCTCGGCAAGCAGGTACTCCGCCAGGTGTGAGCCGGCGAAGCCGGTGATTCCGGTGATCAAAGCCCTCATCGACTCCTCCCATTCCGCAACTCCACGAGCTGCGACAGATACTCCTCCAACCCCGGCTCCCAGCTCTCCACCGCGCGCCCGAGCAGGGCCTCGCAGCGTTCCACCGCCAGCACCGAGTAGGCGGGCCGCGGCGCCGGACGCGGAAACTCTGCCGTGGTGACCGGCACCACCTCCACCTCACCCTGCGGTCCCGGCCAGCGGCGTGCGATCTCGGCGGCAAAAGAGTACCAGGAGACGGGCTCCCGGTTGCGATAGTGCACCACGCCGGTGGCCGCCAGCGGCGCCAGATCGAGCAGCGCCCGCGCCAGGAACGGGGTGTAGGTGGGAGCCCCGAGCTGGTCGGCGACGACCCGCAATGGCCGCGTGCCGCGCGCGATCTGGCCGGCGATGGCGGCGACGAAGTTGGGGCCGCCGTCGCCGAACAGCCAGCTGGTGCGCACCACCAGGCTGCGGTCGTAGGTCAGCGCCCGCTCCTCGCCCAGCAGCTTGCTCTGGCCGTAGGCCGAGCGCGGACCGGTCGGGTCGTCCTCGCGGTAGGGCTGCTGCCGCCGCTCGCCGGCGAAGACGTAGTCGGTCGACACCTGCAACAGTCGCGCGCCGCCGCGCGCCGCCGCCCGCGCCACGCACCCCACCGCCTCGCCGTTGACCGCCATGGCGTGGGGCCGCTGCGCCTCGCAGTCGTCGACCCGGGTGATGGCGGCGCAGTTGATCACCACCTCCGGGCGGAACTCGCCGAACCAGTGGTCGAGCCGCGCCTCGTCGGCGACGTCGGCCTGCTGGCGCGACAGCGCCGTGGCCGGCCAGCCGCGCTCCTGCGCCGCCGCCAGCACCGCGCGGCCGAGCATGCCGGTTCCCCCCAGGATCAAGGTCCGCATCGCCGGCGGTGACACTAGGTGATGCCCACCTCGGAGTTGTCGCCGACCATGAAGCGGTAGGCCTTGGGCTTCTGATCGGTCTTGACGATGCGCACGTTGCGCCCGATCAGCGAGCCGTCGATGCGCAGCGGGATGTCCCGGATCGTCGAGTCGGCGAGGACGATCGAGTTCTCGAGCTCGCAGCACACCAGGGTGCAGCGCTCGCCGATCGAGGTGTAGGGACCGACGAAGGCGCTCTCGAGACGCGCGCCGTCGCCGATCACCGCCGGGCCGCGCACCAGCGAATCGACGATCTCGACGTTGGTCCCCACCTGCACCCGGCCCTCGAGACGGCTGCCGGCACCGATCTCCGAGCCGGACCGGGGCTCGAGCCCTTCGAGCACGATGCGGTTGGCTTCCAGCATGTCCTCGAGCTTGCCGGTGTCCTTCCACCAACCGCGCACCAGGTGGGGGTGCACGGCGAGGCCGCGGTCGATCAGGTCCTGGATGGCGTCGGTGATCTCGAGCTCGCCGCGCGCCGACGGCGCGATCCGCCGCACCGACTCGAAGATCGAGGAGTCGAACATGTAGACGCCGACCAGGGCAAGGTTGCTGCGCGGCTCCCGCGGCTTCTCCACCAGCCGCCGCACTTTGCCGTCGGCGGTCAGCTCGGCGACCCCGAACTGCTGCGGGTTCGGCACCTCCGCGAGCAGGATCTCGGAGTTGCAAGCCAGCCGGCGGAACTCCTCGACCAGGCCGGTGATGCCGCCGGCGATCAGGTTGTCGCCCAGGTACATCACGAACGGCGAGTCGCCCAGGAACGGCTCGGCGATCAGCACCGCGTGCGCCAGCCCGCGCGGCGCGTCCTGCTCGATGTAGGTGACGGCGCAGCCGAAGCGCGCGCCGTCCCCGACCGCGGCGCGGATCTCGCTGCCGGTCTCGCCGACGATGATGCCGATGTCGGTGATGCCGGCAGCGACGATCGACTCGATGGCGTAGAACAGCACCGGCTTGTTGGCCACCGGCACCAGCTGCTTGGCCGAGGTGTGGGTGAGCGGCCGCAGCCGCGTGCCCTTGCCTCCGGACAGGATGAGGCCCTTCATGATCGGGATCTCCCGCCGGCTCGCGGCCGCAACGGCGGCCTCAAGGCACCGTCTGGGTGCTGCGGTTGTTGAGGTCGAGCACGGTGCCGATACCCTTCAGGCTGAGCGAGAAACGGATGTCGGTGTCGCTCAGCCGCGGACCGGTCAACGCCGCGAACTTGCGGATCTCGAGGCGCAAGCCGTAGCACTGCTCCGACCAGTTGATCGCATAGTACTGCTGCCCCAGCAGATGGTTGACCACGTCCCAGCCGACCTGCGCCTGGATCGAGAGCTTCTGCGGGATGATGTTGAGCGCGGTGTTGACGCGGATCTGATCGCTCACCGCCATGCCGTTGTCGGGCACGTAGTTGGTGAACCAGGTGAGGCCGACCGACTGATTGCCGGGCAGCGAGATGTCGCTCGAGAACGAGGTGGCGGAGATGCGGTGGAACAGGCCGCTGTACTGCACCTCGCCCTTGAGGCTGGTCTTGTCGCTGGGTTGCAGGCGCAGCATGGCGTCCCAGGGGCTGGCGCTCGAATGCTTGGTGAGGTCCTCCGAAAGCTCCAGCGGCAGATTGGGATCGAAGCTGTACATCCGCGAGATCTCGAACAGCGCCAGCTCGCGGGCGCTGGCATTTTCCTGATCGGACTTGCCCAGCAGCCGGTTGTCCAGTGCCACCTGCACGTTGTTGGTCGACAGCGGCGCGTCGATCTGGTCGAACTGCGGCAGCGCCAGCTGGCGGAAGTCGCTGAACGGGCCGTAATAGGTGTAGGTGATGCGCGGCTCGATGACGTGCTTGAACTTGGCGAAGTCGGCGATCTCCTTCTCGAAGATCTTGGAGAACGAGGGGCCGACGATCTGGGCGGTGCCGTAGGGCAGCGCGCGGTGCAGGCTGGAGTCGTTGAACGTCTGCACCTCGGTCAGCACCGGCGGCGTGCCGACCTGCTCCATGGAGGTCGAGAGGCTGCGCTGATAGTAGGTGTAGCGATAGCCGCCGGTGAGCGAGAAGTTGAGCCAGGAAAAGGTGTTGACCGGCAGGGTGATCTGCGGGAACAGATCGATGCGGCCGTAGTCGCCGGAGTACGAGCCGGGGCGGATGATGTCGAGATAGTCCAGGACGTTGTCCATCTCGAGGTAGAACGGCGTCGGGCCGAGCTTGGTCGAGCGCAGCTGGTACTCGATCTCGGGTAGCTTTTTCTGTTCCACGTCGAGCGTCAGCTCGGGGCCGGTGGTGAGCCCGGTGTTGAACAGGATCTGGTTGTCGTTGAGCAGGATGTTGAGCAGGCTGGGGCCCCAGTTGCCGGTGATGAAGGCGCGGCTCTCGACGAAGCGCAGCGAGCTGGTGTCGAAGTCGCGCTCGAAATCGCGCAGGTAGTCGAGATCCGAGTACTTCTGGTACTGCAGGACCATCCGCATGCCGAAGGGCAGGTCCTCGGTGTCGTGGTTGGCATCGATCTTCCAGCGCAGCTTGCCGTTGTCCGCGGGGTCCTTGACGGCGAAGCCGGTGATGTCGCCCCAGGTCCCCTCGGTCGGGTGATAGCGGAACTCGTCGCCCACTCCGAGATAGCCACGCAGGTAGGGATCGACGTGGATGGTGTCGTCGTAGCTCTGCCCCAGGGTCTGGAAGTAGGCGAGGTCCAGCGACTCGCCGCGGTTGCCCGAGGCATGGATGGTCGGCACCAGCAGGCCCGAGGCCCGGTCCTTCAACGCCGGGTAGAGCATCCACGGGGTGTAGAACACCGGCAGCGACTTCACCCGCATGGTGACGTTGTGCATGTGGGCGTAGCCGTCCACCTCGACGGTGGCGCGGCCCATGTGAAAGCTCCAGTCGGGATTCGGCTGGGTGCAGGAGGTGAACAGGCCGTCGTACACCTCGTAAGTGTTCTCGCCGACCTTGTCGACCTCGGCGCCCGGCGAAGTAGTAGTCGGGCGCCACGTAGGCGGTCGCCTCGAGCATCTTGCCGGTCTTGGTGTCGAGGTCGAAGTTGAGCGTCGTGCCGGTCAGGCGTTTCGGCCCCTGGTCCAGGATGACGTTGCCCTGCGCCACCACGTGCTTGGAGGTGAGGTCGATCTCGACGTGGTCGCCGGTGAGGTCGAGGTCCTGGTAATGGACCTGGACGTTGCCGGTCAGCACCGCGTAGTCGTCACGCTTGTAGTCGAAGGTCACGGCGCTGCCGGCGGCGGTGGCGCCGTCCTGGAACTTGAGGTTGAAGTCCATGCGGTTGGCGCCGGCGCCGGGCGGCGGCCCCTTGCGGCCACCGCCGGGGGCGGCAGGCGCGCCGGTGACCGGATTGACCCGGTGGCCGCCGCCCGGGGTGGCCGCCGGCGAGCTCGACGGCACGGTGCCGGTCGGCGACGGCCCGATCGAGCCTTGCGCCGGCTGGCCGAAGGCGGTCCCCGGCGGCGAGGCCGGATTGACCGCCGGGGCCGAGGCCGGCACGTTGCCGGTGTTGGCTGCCTGCGGCTCGGTCGTGGCGAGCGCAGGGGAACCCGGCGACGGGGACGATGGCTGCTGTTGCTGGTCGGTACCTTCCGGGGCTTCCGGGGTCGCCGCTGACGGCGCCTGCCGGCCGGCAGCCGGCGGCACCCGGATCACGGACACCACGGCCAGGGCCAGCGACAGGCTCAGCAGGAGCACACGGCGAGGAGCGGACATGAGCGGGGTTTAGTCTATGCGCTCGATCACCATCGCGGTAGCCTCGCCGCCGCCGATGCAGATCGCCGCGCAACCGAGGCGGCCGCCGCTGGCGCGCAGGGCGTGCAGCAGGGTGACCAGGATGCGGGCGCCGGAGGCGCCGATCGGATGGCCCAGGGCCACGGCACCGCCGTGCACGTTGACTCGCTCGGGCGCCAGGCCGAGGTCGCGGATGAAGGCCATGGCGACGACGGCGAAGGCCTCGTTCACCTCCCAGAGATCGATCTCCGCCGGCTCGAGGCCCGCCCGCGCCAGCACCGCCCGCGCCGCGCCCACCGGCGCGGTGGTGAACCATTCCGGCCGCTGCGCCAGCGAGGCGTGCGCCACGATGCGGGCGAGCGGCCGCAGCCCGAGGGCGGCGGCGTGGGCGGCGGTGGTCAGCACCAGCGCCGCGGCGCCGTCGTTGATCTTGCTGGCGTTGCCGGCGGTCACCGTGCCGTCCTTCTGGAAGGCGGGACGCAGCGACGCGATGCGGCCGAGGTCCACCTTCCACGGTTCCTCGTCGCGCTCGACCGTAGTTGGGGGGTCGCCCTTCTTTTGCCCCTTCTGCGCCACCGGCACGCCGACGATCTCCGCGGCGAAGGCGCCACCCTCGCCGGCGGCGCGGGCGCGGCGATAGCTCTCCAGGGAAAAGGCATCCTGCTCCTCGCGGCCGAGCTTGTACTCGGCGGCGCAGAGCTCGGCGCAGCTGCCCATGTGGATGTCGTTATAGGGGTCCCACAGCCCATCGTGAATGGTCGAGTCGATCAGCTTGCCATGGCCGAGGCGCAGGCCGTCACGCACCCCGGCGGCCAGGTAGGGGGCCTGGCTCATGCTCTCCATGCCGCCGGCGGCCACCACCTTGAAGTCGCCGCAGCGCAGGTCGTTGGCGGCGATCATCGCCGCCCGCATGCCCGAGCCGCAGACCTTGTTGAGGGTGATGGCGCCGGTCGACACCGGGCAGCCGGCGCCGAGGGCGGCCTGGCGGGCCGGCGCCTGCCCCTGGCCGGCGGTCAGCACGCACCCCATGTTGACCTGCTCGACGGCGTCGGGGGCCACCCCGGCCCGCTCGATGGCGGCCGCCAGCGCGCGCGCGCCGAGGGCGTGCGCCGGCAGCGACGACAGAGCTCCCTGGAAAGCGCCGATCGGGGTGCGCACGGCGCTCAGGATCACCACGTTTTCCATGACGGATCGGCTCCTCGGTGGACCTCGCGGGCGTCCGGGGTGGAGGTCGGGCGGCCGGCGCCCGAGCGGCGCGGGGCGGCCGGGCGGGGCCGCATGCTAGCACAGCGGCGCGGCGCCGCGGGCTGCGGCTACAATGCGCGGCGGGACAAGGATCTCATGCGCGCCCTGGGCATCGATTTCGGCGAGCGGCGGATCGGCCTGGCCGTCTCCGACCCGGAGGGCCGGTTGGCGGTGCCGCTCACCACGCTGGTGCGGCGCGACGATCGCTCGGCGATCGGCGCCATCGCCGAGATCGCGCGCCGCGAGGGCATCGGCCGGCTGGTGCTGGGCGAGCCGGTGAGCCTCGACGGCACGCGGGGGCCGGCGGCGGCGCGGGTGCGGCGCTTCGGCGAGCGCCTCGCGGCCAGGACGGCGCTGCCGCTCACCTTCGTCGACGAGGCGCTGACCAGCGTCGAGGCGGCGGCGCGCCTGCGAGCCGCCGGCATCGATCCGCGGCGGGCGCCGGAGCGGATCGACGCCGCCGCCGCCCAGATCCTGCTGCAGGAGGACCTGGACCGCGGCGGCGCCCGAGCCGCGCCGGGGCAACCAGAGAAAGGCGCCGAAAGTTGACTCCGCCCGCGCGTGATCCCCGCCGCCAGCGCCGCCACCGGCGGCGCCTGGGCTGTTGCCTGCTGCCGCTGCTCGCCGCCCTCGCCGCCGCCGGCGCGCTAGGCTACGGGTGGTGGCTCTGGCAGCCGTACCAGGGATATGCCGGCACCGAGAAGCTGGTCGACGTGGCCCCCGGCTCCGGCGCGGCGCGCATCCTCGACCAGCTGGGACGGGAAGGAGTGGTGGCCAACCCAAGGGTCGCCCGCGCCTACCTGGTCTACGTGCTGCACGACCCGCCGCTGCAGGCCGGCGAGTATCGCTTCGCCGGCCCGCTCGCCTTTCCGGAGGTGCTGCGCAAGCTGATCCGGGGCGACGTGGTGTCACGCAGCGTGACGGTGGTCGAAGGTTTCACCATCGAGGACGTCGCCGGGCAGCTGTCGCAGGCCGGCGCCGGCCGGCGCGAGGCGTTCCTGGAGCGGATGCGCTCGCCGGCGCTGATCGCCGACCTCGATCCGGCGGCGACCGACCTCGAGGGCTACCTCTGCCCCGATACTTATCGCTTTGCCCTCGGCACCTCCGAGGACGAGATCGTCGCCACTCTGGTGAAGACCTTCCGCTCCCGCTTCGAGCGCCGCGTGCGCCCGCTGCTCGCCGCTGCCGGGGGCAATCCGGGCTCGGTGCGGGAGGTGGTCACGCTCGCCAGCATCGTCGAGAAGGAGGCGCGCGCCAGCGCCGACCGGCCGCTGATCGCCGGCGTCTACCACAACCGCCTGCTGCGGCACATGGCGCTCGACGCCGATCCCACCATCATCTTCGCGCTGCGCCGCCTCGGGCGCTGGGACGGCAGCCTCCATCATCAGGACCTGAGCCTCGATTCGCCCTACAACACCTACCGCCGCGCCGGCCTGCCGCCGGGCCCGATCTGCTCGCCCGGCCTGGCCAGCCTGCAGGCCGCGGCCCGCCCGGCGGACGTCCCCTACCTGTACTTCGTGAGCCGCAACGACGGCACCCACGTCTTCGCCACCACCCTCGAGGAGCAAAACCGCAACGTCGATCTCTGGCAGCGCCGCTACTGGCGGGACCGCCGCGAGCAGCAACGGCGCGAAGCCGCCGGCGCGCCGCCGCTTCATTGACAGTTCGCGGGTGCTGGTGTATCAAGCTGAAAAGCGCAGACCTGCCGGACCGAAGCTGGCAGCACCGGAGCCTGTAGGCCGGGCCGAGAGGAGACGTCCATGAACATCCCAGAGGAATTCGGGAACTACCTCCTGCTCAAGAAATTGAGCGAGGACGCTCTCGGCGAGACCTTCCGCGCCGGCCGGATGGGCCGGGAGGGCATCGAGCGGGTGGTGCTGCTGCGCGTCTTCAACGGCCAGGGAATGGATGGCGAGCGGCTCTGGCAGCGGATCTCCGGCCGCGCCCCGGTGCAGCAGGCGCTGCGCAGCCCCAACATCGGCAGCGGCGTCGACCTCGGCAAGGTCCGCAGCTTCCCTTACGTCGCCTATGACTACGTGTCAGGCAAGAACCTCGCCAACCTGTTCGCGCAGGCGGCGCGGCAGCGCCAACCGATCCCGATCGAGCACGCGCTGCTGATCACCGAGCGCCTGGCGCTGGCGCTGGCGGCGGCCTACGAGACGCGGGTGCAGGACGAGCGGCTGCTGCACGGCTTCGTGGCGCCCCACCTGGTGATGATCTCGAACGAGGGCGAGACCCGCCTGCTCGGCTTCGAGACCGCGCCCGGCCTGCGCGAGCTCTGGGCTGGCGGCTGGCGCAACGACGACCTGCGCGCCTACCCGGCGCCGGAGTCGGCAAGCGCCGCGGCGGTGGCGAAGAGCGACGACGTCTTCTCGCTGGGCGCCATCCTCTACGAGCTGCTGGCGAGCGAGCGCCTGCCGCTGCCGCCGAATGGCCAGTTGGGCCAGGCGGCAACGGCGGCCACCTACGCGACGCTCACCCAGCTGCTGCCGATGATCGACGAGCTGGTGCTGCCGAACGAGGGGACGCCGCTGCCGCCGGCGCTCGCCGCGCTGCTCAAGCAGAGCCTGGCGCCGCGCGAACAGCGCATCCCCGACGCCATCACCTGGCACAAGACGATCTCGAGGCTGATGATCGAGGGCCAGTACACCTCGACCACCTTCAACCTCGCCTTCTTCATGCACAACCTGTTTCGCGACGAGATCGATCGCGAGAGCCACGAGATCGAGGCCGAGAAGAACCTCGAGCTGCCGCGCCGCCCGGCGGCGGGCGCGGGAGCCGCGGCGTTCGCCGGCGCCGCGGGCGCCGCCGGCGCGGGAGCCATCCATGCCGGCACGGCCGGCGCGGGCGGCAGCGCCGGCGCGGTCCCGGACGCCGGCTGGGCTGGCGCGGCCACGACCGCCCATCCGGCCGGCGCCGGCGCCGCCGCCCGCGCCGGCGGCGGCACCCGCGGCAGCCGCGGCAACCGAATGCCGCTCTGGATCGGCCTCGGCGTCGCCGCGCTGCTGGCGCTCGGGGCTGTCGGCTACCTGCTGTTCGGCCGCGGCGGCGGCGCCAAGCCGGTCCCGGCGGCGCCCACCCAGGCGGCGGCCGGCCCAACCAGCGCCGCCGAAGCCGCCCGCAACGCCGCTGCGCTGCAGGCGCAGATCCAGCAGATGATCGAGGCCCGCAGCAAGGAGCTCGAGAGCAAGCTCAAGGGTCAGTACGACGACAACATCAAGCAGCTGCAGCAGAAGCTGGAGGAAAGCCGCCGTGCCGCGGCAGCCAGCCAGGACAAGGACAAGACCCGGGGCGAGCGCCAGGCGGCGGCGGGCGGCGCTGCCGGGGCGGCCGAAACCTCGCCGGCGCCGGCCGAGGTCCACCCGGCACGGACCGAACCGGTATCGCCGCCGGCGGGGGCCGCGAGCACCGGCGGCGGCGCTCGCTCGGCGGCGCCTGGAAGCCAGTCGCCGGCGGTTCCGGGCTCGCCGGCGGGCGCGGCCGCGGGCAGCGCCTCTGCTTCTGCCGCCGCGGCGCCGGCGGTGCCGGCCACGCCGGTCCCCGCGGCGCCGGCCGCCGATGCCGGCGCCGGCCGCCAGCCGCAGATCCAGGTGGGTGACCTGGTGCAACCCGGGCCGGGGGTGTCGATGCCCAAGATCATCTACCGCCCGGCGACCCGCTATCCCACCGCCGCGCGCCGCATGAACCGGGCGGCCGACGTGGAGGTGCGGGTGCTGGTGGACGAGAGAGGGAAGGTGGAACGGGCCGAGCAGGTGGGCACCGCCGTCGGATTGGGGTTCGACGAGGCGGCGCTCGAGGTGGCCCGCCACAGCTCCTATAACCCGGCGACCAAGGACGGCGTGCGGGTCAAGATGTGGACCACGATGAAGATCAGCTTCGTGCCCTGACCTGGCTGCGGCAGGCCTCCGGAGAGCGGCTCCCCGGAGGCCTGCTGGGTCTTGGATTTAAAGGTCGGCCGACTTGAGGCTGGCGACCAGCTGCTCGATACAGGGCTTCAGGACCTTGTCGAACATGCGGCTGTCGTCGACGCCGCCGCCGAAACCGCCCACCGAGACGCTGGAGCTGCTCTCCTCCTTGCGCGCCTCGTCGGCCCAGACGATCTCGCCGGTCGAGACGTTGATCAGCCGGGCATTGAGCGCCGCCACGAAGCTCCGCTTGTGGACGCCGAAGCTGGGCAGGGAGCCCACCCCTGGGCCGTGGGCGCGGGTGTCGGTGTTGCCGTATTCGGTCACGGCGCCGGTGAGCATGTAGTTGAGCCCGAGCAGCTTGCCGATCTTCATCGCGGTCTTGGAATCGATGTCGCCGCCGAGGGTGAGGCCCTTCTCCTCCATGATGGCGTTGATCTTCTCGCGCTCGATGACCGCGAACTTGCGGCTCTTGACCAGCTCGGTGACGAAGATGTCCTGCGCGGCGGCGGCGCCGCTCTTGAACCACCACTGGTTGTCGGCTTTGTTGGTGAACTCGAGGACGGCGATCCGCGGCTTGCTGCTGGGCGGTTGCGCCACCAGCAGCGATGCAGAGGCCAGGATGGCGCAGAGGACAAAGGAAAGGACGCGCTTCATGATCGGATCTCCTAAGGCAATGGGAGCCTCGCCCCCGTTTTGTGCTCGCTCGCCAACCCCGCCTGCGGCCCTCCGGTTGATACACGCCCGCCGCTACCCGGCCGGGGAGGCCTCGCGCCCATGGCTCCTCCTGGAGCCATGGGCCGGCGAAAGAAAGTGCAAGGGACGCGGATTATACCGCGGCAGCTCCCCGCCTGGTAGTCACTGCCGGCCCAGGTAGTGTCCCTTGGGACACCATTTCGGCCCACGATCCGGGCGGCGATGGCGCGGTAAGCTGCCGCCTCTGGATCGAGATGCGCGCGCCGGCCACCCACGGGGACACGCTCCTGCCATACCCCTGAACCGCGCGGGACATTAGACTCGGGGCCGGCTCGGGAGGGTCTCGACCATGGCAGCGCAGGAGCAGCCGCAGGGAGTGCCGATCGCGGGGCGAGGTGCCCCTGCGGCGCCCCGGCTGCCAGGGGCGTGGCGGCTGCCGGCGGCGGTGTTCGCGCTGGCGCTGGCGGTGCGCCTTGCCTACCTCTTCGAGATCCGAGACCTGCCGACCCTGCACCAGCTGGTGATGGACGCGCAGCGCTACGACGCGCTGGCGCGAGCGATCCTCGACCACGGTTGGCGGCCGCGCGAGGCGTTCTACCAGGCACCGCTCTATCCCTACCTGCTGGCCACGGTCTACGCGGTGAGCGGCAGGTCGGCGGCGGCGATGCGCCTGGTGCAGGCGCTGGCAGGAGCGCTCACCGCGGCGCTCGCCGCCGTCGCCACCCGGCGCCTCGGGCAGCCGGCGCCGGGTGGGGCGGCGGCGGGGGCGGGGGTGCTGGCGGCGCTCTATGCGCCGGCGGTTTTCTATACGCCGTTGCTGCTCAAGACGGTGCCGGTCCTGCTCCTCGAGTCGGCGGTCGTGGTGCTGCTGCTGCCGCCTCGCGGCCGCAGCCTCACGCCGGCCCGTGCCACGGCCGCCGGCGCCGCCCTCGGCTGTGCCGCCCTGCTGCAGGAAAGCCTGTTGCTGCTGGCTCCGGCCGCGGCCCTCTATCTGCTGACCGCAGGCGGTGAGGCCGGAGTCGGCACGGCCGGAGACACGCGGCCTGCCGCTGGCCGGCGCGATGGGCTCGACTTGCCGCCAGGGCATGGCTCGCGGCCCCGGCTCCGGCGGCCGGCCGGCGCTGCCCTGGCCCTGCTGGGCGGCGTGGCCCTGGCGCTCGCGCCGGCCGCCTTGCTCAACCGGGCAGCGGGCGGAGAGCTGCTGTTCACCAGCTCCCAGGGGGGGATGAACTTCTACATCGGCAACCACCGCGCCGCCACCGGCACCTACACCGCGCTGTCGTCCGGCAGCCAGATCCCGGAGCGGCAGCAGGCGGATGCGCGCCGGCTGGCTGCCGGCTTCGCTTCGCGGGACCTCGGCCGGCCGGTGGCGCCGGCGGCGCTCGGCCCCGCCGCGGTGTCGCGGCAACTCTGGCGCGAAAGTTGGCGGCAGATCGCCGCCGACCCTGCCGCCTGGCTGCGCCTGATGCTCCGCAAGCTCCGCCTGTTCTGGAATGCCTACGAGCTGCCTGACGCCGAAGGCTTCCGGGTCTATCGCCGCGAGTCGTTGCTGCTGCGCTGCGATCCGGTGGTGTTCGGACTGGTGGCGCCGCTCGCCGCGCTCGGCCTGCTGGCGCTCGCCCGCGGCGATTCGCTCCAGCGCCGCGGCGGGGTCCTCCTGGCGCTGCTCGCCGCCAGCTCCTGTCTGGCGGTCACGCTGTTCTTCGTCCTCGGCCGCTACCGCCTGGCGGTAGTCCCCTTCCTGCTGCCGCTCGCCGGCGCCGGCGTCCTCGAGCTGGCGGCGATCGTGAGCCGCGCCCGCACCTCCTCTTGGCGGGGCGCTGCCAGACCGGTGCTGGATCTGGTGCTGCTCGCCGGCGCCGGTCTGGCGGTGAACCTGCCGTGCATCGCCGCCGCCGAGGTCGGGCGGCAGGATGCGGCGATCGAGTACAACCTCGGCATCGCCGCCAGCCGCTGGGCCGCGGCGGCCCACACGGACTTTCAGCGCCTCGCGGCGAGCGGCCAGGGGAATGCCTCCCCCACCGCCCGCGAGCGCCTGGACCAGGCGGTGAGCCGGGCGACGCGCGCCGCCGACTACCTCGACGAGGCCGCGCGCGCCAGCCCCGGGTTCCTGGCCGCCGAGCTCGAATGGGCGATCGCCCGGGAGCGCCGCGGCTCCTATCTGGCAGAGATCGGCGGCTATGCCCAGGCGGCAGCCGACCATGACGCCGCCCGCCGGCGTCTCGCCGCCGCTCTGGGCGCCGGCGGCGCCGCCGCCGGTGCTGATCCCGATCTCGTGCGCGAGGCGCGTCGCCGGCTGGCGGCGCTGGACGCCGGCACCGCGGCGGCGCTCAACGACCTCGGCGTGCAGCTGATCGCCGCCGGCCAGCTCGACCACGCGCAGGAAGCCCTGCTCGAGGCCGTGGCGCTGGCACCCGGCCAGCCGGCGCCGCGCGCCAGCCTCGCCCTGTACTGGCTCCAGCGTGCCACCGCCGCCCACCGCCGCGGCGACGAAGTGGCGGAGGCAAGCTGCCTCATGGCTGCCAGCGACTCCTACCACCAGGCGGCGACACTCGCCGAGGCCGCCGGCCGCACCGACCTCGAGAGCTTCTACCGCCGGGCCGAGGCCGCGATCGCGGCCAAGCTTGCCGGCCCCCCGGCAGGCATGGCAGAGGCGCAGTGAAAATGAGGACGGATGTCCCGCACGGCTCATCGCGGCTCATTCGCCATGCCACCGCGGGACACTAGACTGCGTCGGTGATCGTCACCGTCGAGGAGGGCGCCTACCGGCTGGTGACCCAGCCCGATCACGCCCACCTGGCCGGCGAGATCCTGTCGCTCTGGCGCGCCGACGGGCTGGCCGGCAGCCCGCGGCGCGGCGAGGTGATCTTCGCCGGCCGCGAGCACGACAACGGCTGGCGGGAGGCCGACGCGGCGCCGCGATGCGATGCCGCCGGCCGGCCGGTGGACTTCATCGGCATGCCGGCCGAGCAGCGCATCGAGATCTGGGAGCGTGGCACCCGACGGTTCCTAGAACGGCGCCCCTATGCCGCGTTGCTGATCTTCCGCCATGCCCGCGAGCTGCACCGCGACCGCCGGCACGATCCCGAGTGGCGTGAGGTCCTCGGCCGGCTGGCGACGCGCGAGCGGCGGCTGCGGCTGGACCTGCGCGTCGCCGGCCGCACGCTGGCGGCCGACTACCGCCTGCTCAACGCGGCCGACACGATCTCGCTCGCGGCCTGCGCCGGCTGGACCGGAGACTTCGCCCTGCCCGGCGGGCACGGACGGGGCGACGCCGGCGGAACGGTGCGGCTGGCGCCGCTGCCGCTCGCCGGCGCCACGACTTTCAGGGTCCCCTGCCGCCGCATCCCGCTGCGCACCTACCGGGGCGACGCCGACCTCGGCGGGGAGCTCGCCGCCGCACGCTGGCAGGAGCTGCGGGTCCGCCTGGCGGGTGAAGAGGGAGTGGACGGTTAGTCGCCAGACGGCGGTGGATGGCGCCAACACCGCCAGCCGACGCGCCGGCGGGCGGCGATCAGGCCTTGAGGTCGCCGGATCGACCGGTGTCCGCCAGCACCACCTGCTCGAAGACCCGGCGGTAGAGCAGCAGCAGATCGGTGAAGACGCGGGAGAAGGCCTGATCGGTGGCCTCGGCCAGAAGGGGGTGCTGATGCGGCAGCGGCGGCAGGTAGAGCGGTCCGGCCGCACCGGCGACACCCGCGCCGGCGGCCACATCGGCGCCTGGCCGATCCGGCTCGGTGCCCGGCAGGCGCTCACCGGCGGCGGCGCCATCGGCGGTGGCCGGGGCAGCGTCGCCGGCCATCGTTGCAGGTGCCGAACTGGCAGCCAGCGCCGCGGCGCGGCCATCCACCAGGTAGAGGGTGTAGAAAAACTCGAACATGTCGACCTTCAGCACTCGCAGGATCTTCTCGAGGGAGTCGAGCTTGGGTAGCTCCTTGCCATTTTCGTATTTCGACAGCTGACTCTTGCCAATCCGGGCCTCGCGCGCCACGCGGCTCTGACTCTTGCCCCTGAGCTCGCGCAGGAGGCTCAGGGCCATACCCAGGTTGGCAAACATGCCCATAGGAGAAATGTAGCGGGAGGAACATACCGCGTGCAAGCGTAAGTGACTGATAATGATATATTTAGACGCCAAGCATTAGCCAGATCGGATCATGTGGTTCTCCCTTTCGACCACCAAATACGCAGCTCTTGGATAATCAGGACAAAAAAATGTCTTTTGTTGTCACGGCACCTTTTTTCTCGCCGAACGGTCCGCACCGGTCGCGGCGACGGGGTCGCCGTGCCGGTCAGCGCCCCTATTTCTGGTCTCAGGCACGCTGGCCCGACTCGCCGCGAGGGGCGCCGACGGGTGGCAGCAGGGGGCAGCCGACGCCCAAGCGTCGCCGCATCGAGACGGCAAGATGGGCTCCGGTCAGCGCGCGCCGGAACGGCTCAGCGCTGCTTGCGGCGGGAGCGCTTGGCGGCTGCGGCAGGAGCAGGCGGCGAGGCTGGCGGCGGCCCGCCGTCGGCGAGATCGGCGCCGGCGGCGCCTCGTGGCACCACGCGGAAAAGCACCACGAACTCTCCGACTTCGATGGCGCCTTGGGCCACCGGGTGGGCGTGACGCAAGGTGCTCTGCATGAAGGACTCGACCTTGCCCAGCACCTCCTTGATCTCGCCCGGCAGGGCGGCGGCGCTGGCTCCGATCGGATAGGTGCCGGATTCCGGCAGGCTGGTGCGCTCGACCTGGATCTTCTCGGACTCCACCAGGTCATAGCGCCGGAAGAACTCGCGGCGGCTGACTCCCTGGGAGGTGAGGATCTTGGCCAGCGTCTTGAGCGTGGCGTGCTGGCGGCCGTTCTCGATCCGCGACAGCTGGCCGCGCCCGAGCTCCGCCTGCGCGCCGAGGTCTTCGAGCGTCAGATGGCGCTCCTTGCGCAACCGGCGGAGCGTCTCGCCCACGCAGTCGAACATGTCCACTCCCGCAACATACTCGCGGTCGGGGCGCGGTTGCAAGCCATAACTCATTGACCGTCAAATGTTTACGCTGAAAGAACATTGCCGATCACGGCGCCTTGTTCTCGTTTCGGGAAAGTGGGGCGAAGGGTGAAAGGCCCGCTCCGACAACTTATCCTCAATCCCGGATCAGCCGGTGCAGGTCGCGCCCGCGAGGGCGACGAATCAGCACCGGAGCCCGGGTGGGCTGCGATGCCAGCCGGCGGGGGCCGGGACGCTGGTAGAGTTGGCACCCTTTCGGCAGGGGCCCACTGACCGGAGGACCACATGCCCATGAGCCCGCCGAGCGCTTCGACGCCTCCCCCCAAGCCTCGGCCTTCGCCGGCACGGATCACGCCGCTGGTCACCTCGGCCCTCCGGCGCGAAGGCGAGCGCCGCCTCGCGCGCCAGTTTCAGGCCGTGCGCCTGTCGCGCGCCCAGCGCCCGGACCTGACCGCCGCTCGCGAGCGCCCGCTCGTCGTCTACCTCAATCACGTCTCCTGGTGGGACCCGCTGGTGTGCTTGCAGGTCGCCCGCCAGCTGCTGCCGGGCCGGCGCCACTATGCGCCGATCGCGGCCTCGGCGCTCAGGCGTCAGGGCTTTTTCGCCCGCCTCGGGTTCTTCGCCGTGGACCCCGAGAGCGCCCGCGGCGCCCGGCAGTTCCTCGAGCTCGCCACGCAGGTGCTCGAGCAACCCGACGCCGTCCTCTGGCTCACCGCCGGCGGCGCGCTCGCCGATCCCCGCGAGCGGCCGGTGAAGGCGCAGGCCGGGCTGGGGCATCTGGCTGCCCGCCTGCGCCATGCCGTGCTGCTGCCGCTGGCGCTCGAGTATCCGTTCTGGTCCGCGCCGCTGCCCGAGGCGCTGGCGCGCTTCGGCGAGGAGCTGGCGGTCGAGGAGGCAGGCATGCGTGCCCACGACTGGGCCGAGGTACTCGCCTCCCGCCTGGAAACCGCGCAGGACGAGCTTGCCGCCGAGGCGCTGGCGCGCGACGAGTCGCGCTTCGAGGTGATGGCGCCGGCCGGCACGACCGCCGGCGCCGGGGTTCAAAACGCCTGGCGGCGCCTGCGGCAGTTGTTGCGCCGGCAGCGCGTGCCGCCGGCGGCGGGCGCCGATCCTTCCGGCGACGCCGGCGAGAGCTAGGAGAAGGCCGGCCGCTTACGCGGTGGATCCCCTACGCAGCCTGCCGGACCACCTCGGCGTCGTGGGGCCAGGCGCCGCCGAGAAAGACGGTGGCGGCCCGGAAGAACTCTTCCGGGCGCTCGAGGTAGGGATGGTGGCCGGCCCCCTCGATGCGCAGGAAGCGCGCGTTGCCGCTGTGCGAAGCCCAGTCGCGCGATGCCTCGATCGGCACCAGGTCGTCGGTGCCCTGCACCACCAGCAGCGGGAAGTGCAGCGCCCCGAGGCGCGGGCGGAAGTCCCAGGCCTTCATCTTCGGCACGATGTGGTCGAAATAGAGCGTCATGGTGTGGGCCGGCCATTCGTTCGGAAAGCCGCAGACGTCGTCGAGCGGAAAGCGCGCCGCCGCTTCCGGATCGCCCATGAAGGCGGGCAGCAGGAAGTAGGTGAACCAGGCGCGACAGAACGCCACCGGGTCCTCCCGGTCGAGGCCGTCGCGCCGCATCTCTTCGAGGCGCGGCACGCCCGGCGGATAGATCAGCACCTCCGGCGTGGGGGTTTCCTGGACCCATTCGCCGGGCTGCCGGGGAGTGATCGGGCAGACCAGCAGCATGCGTTCGACCCGCTCGGGACTCTCCATGGCGTGCAGCGCGGTGATCGCGGCGTGGTAGGAGGTGCCGAGCAGCGACCAGCGGTCGAGGCCGAAGTAGCGGCGGACCGCCTCGAGGTCGCGAACGTCCTGCTCGAGGCCGAGGTGCCGGCGGTCGGTGACGGTGCTCGAACGGCCGCGGCTGCGCGGGTCGTAGAGGATGAGCCGGCGCCCCTCGGCCAGCGGCAGCAGGGCCTCGGCCAGCCAGTTGGCATTGGGTACCACCACCGTCTCCGGACCGTCGCCGAGGATCCGGTAGTAGAGGTGCAACCCGCGCCGTACGAAAACGAAGCCTTCGCTGCTCTCCATCGCCTGGGTGCCCCGCTGCCGGGCATCGGAGTTTACTACAGCGACCGCGGCGCGCCCGGGGCGCCGCCGGCCGGCGCGCTCACCGTCAGCAGGCGAAAGGGCGGCCGCCCGGGGAAGGCCCGTTGCAGCAGCGAGAAGCTGACGTTGTAAACCGGCACGCCGCCGGCGGTCTTGCCCTGTGGCTGGCCGCGATGGGCATGGCCGTGGAAGACCATGTCCACCGGATAGCGGGCGAGCGGCTCTTCCAGCCGGCTGGAGCCCAGAAAAGGAAAGATCTCGCGCGGCTCGCCCTCGACGGTCTCCTGGATCGGCGAGTAGTGCAGCACCGCGATGCGCGGCCCATGCCGCAGCCGCGCCAGCGCCGCCTCGAGCTTCAGCGCCTCGCCCACCGCCTCGTGCACGAACTGCTTGATGATCTCCTCGCCCCACGACCCCAGGGCGCGCTTGCCGAAGCCACCGGCGAAGCCCTTGATCCCGGCAAAACCCACTCCCTCGATCTCGCAGGCCTCGCCATCCAGCATGTTCACCCCGCCGGCGACGAGGATCTCGCGCACCTCGGTGGCTCTGCCGGACTCGAAGTCATGGTTGCCCAGCACCGCCACGATCGGCACCCCGACGACCTGCCGCAGCTCGCGCGTCAGGCCGTGCGCCTCCTCCGGCAGTCCATGATCGGTGAGGTCGCCGCACAGCAGCATCACGTCGCTCTCGCGGCTGGCCTGGATCAGGGTCTGGCGCAACAGCGGCTCCGCGACCCGGCCAAAGTGCAGGTCGGCGAGAGCGGCAATGCGCACGCTCCCGTTTTCAGGCGGCTTGTCCAAGGAGCTGCCTCCGTGCGTCGTGCTCATCCATGGTGCTCGGTCGCCCTCCGTCGCCGATTCCAGCTAAGTTCAAGGCAAGCGGCGTGCCATTCCCGCCGGCTGGCTGGTACATCTCTTGCTGCTGTTTAATCCTAGCCGCCCAAGCCGCCCCTAGTCGGCCACGAGCCGAGGACCAGATGCCCTTGACCGATCCGACCACCCCGTCCACCCCAACCGCGAGCACCGGCGCAGCCAAGCCGCCGCCGCCTGCCGCGCCGGCCCTCGCTTTCTACCGCCACGCCATGGCGGCGCTCGACCAGGCCGGCGTCCCCTTCCTGGTCGGGGGCGCCTACGCCTTCGCCCACTACACCGGCATCGTTCGCGACACCAAGGATTTCGACCTCTTCATCCTGCCCGCCGATCTCGACGGCGCGCTGGCGGCCCTGGCCGCTGCCGGCTATCCGGTCGAGCGCAAGTTCCCGCACTGGCTGGGCAAGGCGCACGGCGACGACGGCAGCTTCGTGGACCTGATCTTCGGCTCCGGCAACGGCCTCACGCCGGTTGACGAGCAGTGGTTCCGCCACGCCGTTGCGGGCGAGGTGATCGGGGTGCCGGTGCGGTTGTGTCCGCCGGAGGAGATGCTCTGGTCGAAGTCCTTCATCATGGAGCGCGAGCGGTTCGACGGCGCCGACGTCGCCCATCTGCTGCACAACCGTGCGGAAACGCTCGACTGGCAGCGGCTGCTCGACCGCTTCGCGGAGCACTGGCGCATCCTGTTCAGCCACCTGGCGCTGTTCGGCTACATCTATCCGGCGGACGCGGCGCGCATCCCAAAGGCGGTGATGGAGCAGCTCGTCGGCCGGCTGTCGCGGGAGGTCCCGAAGATCGACGGCGCGGCGGCCCAGGCGCCCGCCGGGAACCTTTGCCGCGGCACCGTGCTGTCGCGCGCCCAGTACCTGTTCGACCTCGAAACGCGAGGCTATCTCGATGCGCGGCTGCCGCCCACCGGCGTCATGAGCCCCGGCGACGTCGCGCTCTGGACCGCCGCGATCGAGGAGGACGGCGACCCCAGGCCGGCGCCGGCGCCTGCTCCGGCGGTCACGGCGCCGCCAGCAGATCCACCCGATCGGTGATCACCGCCGCCAGGCCCGCCGCCGCCAGCTCGCGGCAGCGGCGATGCTCCGCCGCGGTGACCACGCCGAAGACCCAGCTGCGCAGGCCCATCGCCGCCGACCGCGCCAGCAGCTCCTCGTCGAAGATCTCGTAGTACCAGACCACGGTTCGCACGCGCGCGGCCGCCGGCGGGGCCAGCGCCGCCAGCCCGTCGCCGTCGAGCGGCCGGCTGGCGAGGATCAGGCCGCCCTCCACGCCGGGCAGCGCCGCCAGCGGCGGCACCAGAGCGTGCCAGAACGAGCTCACCAGGATGGTCCGGCTGGCGGCGAAATCGCCAATCGCCTCGCCCGCGGCGGCGAGCGCCGCCGGCGTCTTGATCTCGACGTTCCACAGCAGACCCTCGCCTTGCCGCAGGGCTTCGTCGAGGGTCGGCACCGGGTAGCCGGCCGCGGTCGCGAGCTCGTCCCGGGTCAGCTCGGCGACCGGCCGGCCGCCGGGCGCGATGCGGTCGTGGAACAGCACCGCCCGGCCGTCGGCGCTGCGCCGCACGTCGACCTCGACGCCGTCGGCCCCGGCCGCCCGCGCGGCGGCAAAGGCGGCCAGGGTGTTCTCGGGACAGCTCAGGTGATGGCCGCGATGACTCAGCGCCAGCATGCCGGTCCCCGCATCGCTGCCGCGCCGGCCGGCGGCGCCGGGCTCAGGCCTGGCGTTCCGGGCCGCGGAAGACGTCGGGCAGCTGCAACAGCGCCGCGGCCGTCGCCAGGCCGCCGGCCACCGGCGCGTGCTGGTAGAAGGCCGCGATCGCGGCGGCGACGGTGAACAGGAATGCTCCGATGCGGCGAATGTGACCTCTTCTCGGCGGCGGCCAGATCCCTCCGCCATTGTGCGGCGCCCCATTGGCCATGATCCCATCCCTCCTTGAGTGGAAGAGTTGCCGTTGTATCTCGGCTCAGATGTTCCATCAGGCGTGCGAACGACGACCGGCGTTACTGCCGGGGCGTTGGTCCGTCACGGCAGTCCGACCAGGATGAAAGGGGCCCAGAAGTAAGGATGGAAATAGCGGGACCGATCGATCAATTCGAGCTTGGCGCGGCGCAGAGCTTCGGACCGGTCGCCGAGCGAGCGGAGCTGACGGTAAAAACTCACCATCAGGTCGGCGGTCGACTCGTCGTCCACCTGCCAGAGGCTGACCACGAGACTCGAAGCGCCCGCGTACAGGAACGCGCGCGTCATCCCGATCAATCCCTCTCCGGAAACCTCTTTGCCCAGCCCGGTTTGACACGCTGACAGTACCACGAGGCCGGCGCGGAGCTCCAGGTTGAAGATCTCGCGCACCTGCAACAGGCCATCCCCCGCCGAGCCGCCGGCGTGCGCCAGGCGCAACCCGGAGAGCTCCGGACGGCGCTCGTCCAGCAGGCCGTGGGAGGCGAAATGGAGGATGCGGGCCGAGCGCACCGCCGCGCTGGTCTTGACCGTTTCCTCGGTCGCCTCGGGTCCCAGGAAAACGACCGCCTGGTCCGCGGGGAACAGGCTGGCGATGCGGCTCACCTCCTCGCGCGCCGCGGGCAGCGGCAGGGGCTGCCCAGGCTGCGGACCGGCGGCAGGCTGCCCGGGATCGCCGAAGCCGACGAAGAGCTTGCCGCCGGCCTGCGCCTCCGCGCCGGCGTCCGGCCGCCGACCGGCAAGCAGCTGGGCCAGCACGCTGGCGGAAGGCACGTAGGAGACCGAGCGCTCGCGGATGAGGTAGGGCAGATCGCGGCCGGGCGCGCCGCCGCCCGGCACCTCTCCGGTCAGCAGCGCCTCGAAGCTCAGCAGGTACAGCGGCCCGTCAGGCGCCACGATCAAGCGCCGCTTGCCGCGCAGCTCGCCGGCGGCCGGCTGCAGCAAGGTCTGGTAGAGGCGGTAGGCGTCCTCGGCGTAGCGGCGGGCGCGCAGGCGACTGTCCTGTTCGATGGCGCCGAGCACGCTCTGCACCAGCGGGTCGACCTGGCGCCGCGACGGCAGCGTATGAATGGCCAGACCCTGGCGCGTCACCACGAAGAGCTGCGAGCTCGCTTCGCCGACGAAGAACTCGAGCAGCGCCGTGTCCTCGTCGAGGAGCCCCTGGATCTCGGCCAGGGGCAGCGGCCGCGGCGTGCGCACCTCGGCATAGGCCGGCTGGCGGCGGCGGATCTCGGCATCCAGGTCCTTCTCCTCGTCCGTGGCCTGATCGAGATCGTTGCCGAGGCGCCGGGCCTCGCTCTCCGTCAGCGCCTGGCTCCCCGACCACAGCCGGACCTGCAAACGCGCGATGCGCTCGCTGATCTCGGCCTCACGCTGCTTCAGCTCGGCAGGGACGCCACGGCGCACGTCGACCCGCTCCTTGGCGAGCAGGTCGAGGAGACCGCGGGCGCGGGCCTGCTCGCTGGCCGCCAGCGCCTCCGCGTCATGCCCGGCACCAGGCTCGATCCGGTCCAGGTCGATCAGCAGCTCGACGTCCAGCTCGAAGTAGTCGCGGCGCGCCGCCAGGAAGCTGACGCGCTGATCGGGGCGGATCACCCCCGCCCGCAACGTCTCGGTGAGCGCCAGCGCCCGCGCGATCGCCACCCGGGCCGCCGCGAGGTCGCCGGCGTCGCGCCGGACGCGCGCCAGCCCCGCTTGCGCCGCCGCCTCGACCAGCGGCGCGGCGGCTGCAAGCCGGATGGCATGCCCGAACGCCAACTCGGCGGCGGTCCTCTTGCCAGCCTGGCGGTAGGCATTGGCCAGCTCGACCTGGGTGTGCGCTTGCCGCACCGGACTGTCGGCCGCCTCGAGGGCGAAGGCCGCTTCGAGATCGGCGATCGCCTGCTCCGGCTGGCCCGCGTCGCGGTGGACCCTGCCCAGGTCGTACAGTGCCAGCCCCTCGATGGCGTGCAGGCCGCTGGCGCGGACCAGCTCCAGGGCTTGCTGGAAATACGCCAGCGACCTGGAGGACTGCCGCTCGGCCTCGAACGTCGAGCCGATCCCGAGCAGCGCGTAGGCGCGGCCTCGGGGATCGCGCAGCGCCTCGAAGGCGCTCAACATCTCCTCGTATCTCTGGCGTGCCTGCTGCGGCTCTCCCAGGTAGAGCAGCGATGCCGCCAGGCCCTCCAGCGACCATGCCGACTCGGAGGCGGTGCCGGCCGTGGCCGCGGCGCCGGCGGCCGCCAGCAGGTCGTGGGCGCGGGCAAACGCATCGTGCGCGGCCTGCAACTCGCCCAGGTCCATGTCGAGCCTGGCGATCTCGCGGAGGGCGAAAACCTGGTTCTCCAGATCGCCGGCAGCGGCGCTGCGCTCGAGCCCGACCTCCAGATAGTCGCGCGCCAGGTCCGGATCCCCCATCCTGCCGCTCAGGGACCCTAGCTCGCACAGGGTGACCGCCTGCCAGTACGCATCGCCGGTGCGCCAGAGCAGCGCCAGCGCCTGCAGGTAGCTCTGCATTGCCGGCGCGGCCTCGCCGTGCGTCTCGAGGTGATAACCCAACAGATACAGCAGGCGGCCCTCGCCATCCTCGTCGCCGATCCGTCGCCGCAGGTCGAGCGCCGCACGCAGCGTCGCGAGCTGGCGGTCGTCCGGGAGCCTCGGTGCCATGTCCTGCAGTGCCTCGGCCTGCGCCGGCACGTCGCCGAGCTCGCGCGCCAGGTCCAGCACGCGCCGGTCCGGGTCGGCGCCGTCGCCGGTGGCCTCCTGGGGCGCCACCCGCGCCGCCTGGAGACGCACCGCGAGCAGTCCCGAGCTCTCCCCCACCGCGAGGGCGTCGGCGCTCGCCGGACCGAGCAGGGCCCGAGCACCGGCCGCGGCCGGGTCCGCCCCCCTTTGCACCAGGCGGGCGGCGAAGACGGCGCGCTCGACCCGCTCGCGGGCCTCGTCGCACGGACCTGACGGCCGCTGCTCTTCGAGCGCGATGACCTGAGCGCCGGGCGGCGCCCGCGGATCTCGCGGGACCACCGTCCAGCGGTACTCGCCGGCGGCGGCGGCGACCCATGACAGGAGGGCAGGCTCGACTCCCCAGCTCGACAGCTGCAGCTCCTCGAGCAGATTGCCGTCCGGCGCCAGCTGGCGCACCACCAGCTCGGGTGTGGTCGACAGGATCGCCAGGCGCACGTAGGTGCCGGCGGCGAGGTTCAGCCGCAGCTCGGCCGCGGCGGTCTCGCCGGCGGCGCCGGCCGGCGGCGGGGAGCGCGCCGGCGCCGGTGCCGAAACGGCTGCCGCCGGCAGGGACCGCGGCGGCGGCAGGCGGGCGCAGGCGAGCCCGCAGGCCGCGAGCACCAGCGCCATGGACGCCAGGGCACCGCGCCGGCTGAAGCCACCAGCCAGACATGGCAGACCTCCCGGCGTCGCGGCGTCCTCGATGCGGCACCGCAGCTCCGGTGGGTGGTACCGAGTCGCCAAGGGGAGGGACCTCTGGATTCATCCTATCGCACAGTCTCTATGCAGCCGGGTTGTGCCAGGATTGGAGCAGGGGCCGCAACGGGGGGGCGATGGCGACCAGTGACCAGGAAGTGGTGTCGCGATACCTGCAGGGAGAGGTCGAGGCGGTCGGGACGGTCGACTCCTGGATCTCCCGGGCGGCGTGGCCCTACCGCCGGCGCCTGTCCAACCGCTGGGATGACGTGCTGCAGGACGTGCGCCTGGAAGTGACCCGGCTGCTGGGGCAGGGCAAGTTCCGCGGCGAATCGTCGCTGCGCACCTATCTCTGGCAGGTGGTGAGCCATACCTGCCTCGACCAGCTGCGCTCGCAGGACCGCTGGCAGTGGACCGAGCTGGAGGCGATCGAGGAAGGCGGCGGCAATTCCTTCGCTCCCCCGGCGATCGCCGGCCACGAGGACCGCGACCTGGTGCAGCGGGTGCTCGCGCGGGTCTCCGGGGAGTGCCGCGAGCTCTGGCGGCTGATCGCGATTGGCCATTCCTACCGCGAGATGAGCCAGCGGCAGGGTGTGGCGGAGGGAACTCTGCGGGTGCGCGTCCTGCGCTGCCGCGAAAAGGCGGTGGCCCTGCGCCGGGAGCTGCTCGGCGGCCTCGCGGTGCGGCGTAACACTGGCGCCGCTCCAGCGCCCAAGCAGATCGAGGGGGCGAACGACGATGAACTGTGAGCTGGCGGTCGAGCTACTCCCCTGGCTGCTGAACGGCAGCCTGGAGGCCGGCGAGCGCCGGGACCTGATCGAGCATCTCCGCGGCTGCGCCGCTTGCCGCGCCGCGCTGGCCGAGACCCGCGCCGCCTGGGAGATCTTCGACTGGCACCCGCCGGCCGCGGCGCTCGTCGCCGCCACCACCAGCGCCGGCGCCGGGGCGCACGACGTCGCGGAGCATCTGGCGGCATGCCCCAGGTGCGCCGCCGAGCTCGAGCTGGTGCGCACCAGCAAGCTGCTGGCCGATCCTGCCGAAGACGAGAGGATCGCGATCCTGCCGTCGCGGCAGGCGGCCACGGCCGTGCGGCGCGACGACGCGGCGGCCCGGCGCGCCTGGCGGCGGTCCGCCCTGGCGGCCGGCGTCGTCGGCCTGCTGGCCGCGACCGGTTGGCTCGAGAGCGCGCGGCAGGCCCGCGAGCTCGAAGGGCGCCTCGCGTCGGCGGCGCACGGTGCGGCGGCGCCGGCCGCCACCGCTGCGCCGGCGTCTCCGGTCGGCGCGCTGCCGGTCCATCCAGCCGTGCCGCCTCCCGGCCACGGCGAGGCGGAGCTCGGACGCCGCGCCGGCGAGACCGAAGCCAGGCTCGCGGCGCTCGCCGCGCAAAACCGGCAGCTGCAGCAGCAGGTCGCCACGCTCGACCGCACCGCGGCCGAGCTGGGCCGGCGCGCTTCCCAGCTCTCGCCGGCACAGGCGACGACGGCGCCCGGCATCGAGAGCGACGCCTGGGTGAGCGACGTGGCGCCGGCCGACCAGGCGTCGCGCGGCGCCGGCGCGCCGCCGGCCGCGGTCATCCCGCTCTCCGCGGGCGCCGCCACCTTGCTGCTGCACACCCGTCACCGCGGCAGCTACCCGGGCTACGAGCTCGAGGTGCGGGATGCGGCGGGAGGCCTGATCGGCAGGCCGGTGCGTGTCTTCCGCCTACCGGGCAACCAGGACTCGTTCGAGGAGTTCGACATCACTCTGCGGCCGGGCGCCCTGCCGGCAGGCGCCTACACGCTCCATCTCTTCGGCCTCTCCGGACCGTCGGGCGCGCCCGCCCGCGAACCGCTCGAGACCTACGCCATCCGCGTGTCCTGAGACTCCTCCCAGCCCCGGATCGCGGCGATCGCCTGCGGCGCGGTGGTGGCCCGCCGGAGCTCGGCCCGCAGCTCGGGCTGGCGGTACATCCGCGCCGCCGCGGCGAGCAGCTGCAGGCAGCCCTCCGGCCGGCGGTCCGGGCACAGGAACAGATACACCTGCTCGAGGTTGCCGGAGCCGGCGTCGGTGAGGCCGGAGCGCAGCAGTCCCAGGGCCACCCGCGGCGCCGGCAGCTCCGGGATGCGCACGTGCGGCAGGGCGATGCCCTCGGAGAGGAAGGTCGATGCCTCCTGCTCGCGGCGCTCGAGCAGCCGCCGGATGTCCTCGCTCGACAAGCGCTGCTGGCCGCCGCCCAGCAATTCGACCAGTAGCCGCAGCAGCTCCCGCTTGGCAAGGGTCTGGTCAAAGAACGCGACCGCTTCCGGCGCCAACAGCTCGGAGATGCGAAGCCGGCCGCCGACCACCGCCAAGCCCGCCCCGGCCGGGCGCCGGTCGGCGGACGGCGACGGCGGCGCGGACGGCGACGGCGCGGCGGCCTTCACCAGCGCCGGGCGGGCCGCCGGCCCCCCGGCCGGCCGCGCCGCCGCCGCCGCGGACGACCCGGCAGTCTCCGGCTCGCGCACACCCACCTCGTCGACCACCACGATGGCCAGGTGGTCGCCGCCGGCGATCAGGCGCTCGACCGGCGTTCGGCGCCCGAGCAGCCGCTGCCATCGGGGCAGCTCCCCCGGGCGTCCCACCACCACGTGCCCCACCCGGTACTCGCGGGCGAAGCGCAGGATGGTGTCGGCGACGTCCTCGCCCTTGAAGGTGAAAACCACCGCCCCCAGCTGGTGGGCGAGAGCCAGCGTGTCGGACAGGCGCTTGCGGGTGTCTGCGTCGAGCCGCGCCGGGTCCTCGCTCGAGGTCTGCACGTAGAGCGCATACCAGTTGCGGTTCAGCTTGCCGGCCAGGCGCGAGGCGAAACGCAGCAGCGCCGAGGCGTCCGGGCTGCGCGACGACAGGCAGACGACGATCTGGTCCGGCGCCTGCAGCCCTTCCTCGCCCGGGGTGCGGCGCGCCCGCCGCTCGATGATCGAGGCGATCTCGCGCAGGGTGAGCTCGCGCAGCTGCTCGAGGTTCGACGGCCGGAAGAAGTTGTCGAGCGCCGCCGGCACGCGGTCCGCCGCATACACCCGCCCCTCCTCGAGCCGCAGCCGCAGGTCCTCGGGCGCCAGGTCGACGTTGACGATCTGATCCGCGTCGGCCAGCACCCAGTCGGGGAGCCGCTCCTTGACCCTGACGCCGATCAGCCGCTCCACCGTGTCGTAGAGGCTCTCGAGGTGCTGGACGTTGAGGGTGGTGACCACGTGGATCCCGGCCGCGAGGATCTCGAGCACGTCCTGGTAGCGCTTGGTGTTGGCGCTGCCGGGGACGTTGGTGTGCGCCAGCTCGTCGATCAGCGCCACCTCCGGCTTGCGCTGCAACACCGCCGCGAGGTCGAGCTCGCGCAGCACGACGCCGCGGTAATTGATCTCGCGCGTCGGTACCTCCGGCAGGCCCAGGCAGAGCGACTCGGTGTCGGCGCGGCCATGGGTCTCGACGATCCCGACCGTCACGTCCACGCCCTGCGCCTTCAGCCGGTGCCCCTCGAGCAGCATCTGGTAGGTCTTGCCGACCCCGGGTCCGTAGCCGAGGTAGACTTTCAGCTTGCCGCGCCGCGAGCGGTGGATGAGGTTGAGGAAGCTCTCGGCGGAGGGCTGGGCGGTCACGGCGGCAGCGGACGGGTGGCGTCGAGGTCGAGATTGAGCTCGAGCACGTTGACCCGCGGCTCCCCGAGCACGCCCCACTGGCGCCCCTCGGTGTGCCGCCGCACCAGCTGGCGCACCACGTCGTCGGGCATGCCGCGCTCGCGGGCGACGCGCGGCACCTGGAACTCGGCGGCAGCCGGCGTCAGGTGCGGATCGAGGCCCGAGCCGGACGAGGTGACGAGATCCACCGGCACCGGCGTTCCCGGCCGCTCGGCGCGGGCCGCCGCCGCCGCGGCGCCGACCTGATCGACCACCAGCTTGCGGCTGGTCGGGCCGAGATTGGTGCCGCCGGAAGCCATCGGATCGTAGCCCGCGCCGGCCGCAGATGGCCGCGAATGGAAATACCGGCTGCCAGCGAAGGGCTGGCCGAGCAGGCGCGACCCCACCACCTTGCCGCCGCGGCGCAGCAGGCTGCCCTGCGCCTGGTCGGGGAAGAGCAGCCGCGCCAGGCCGGTGACCGCCAGCGGGTAGGCGACGCCCAGCAGCAGGGTCAGGGCCGCGGTGACGAGGAATGCCGGAGCGAGATGCTTGCCGATTTTCATGGCGTCTCCAGAAATGGCATCAGGCGAGGCCCGCCGCGGCGATCAGCATGTCGATCAGCTTGATGCCCGCGAACGGCGCGACGATGCCGCCGAGGCCATAGACGATCAGGTTGCGCCGCAGCAGCGCCGCCGCGCCCAGCGGGCGGTAGCGGACGCCGCGCAGGGCGAGGGGGATCAGCACGACGATGATCAGCGCGTTGAAGATCACCGCCGAGAGGATCGCCGACTCGGGCGTCGCCAGACGCATCAGGTTGAGCGCCGCGAGCGGCCCCGTGCGGGCGCCATGGACCGCGTACAGCGCCGAGAACATCGCCGGCAGGATGGCGAAGTACTTGGCGACGTCGTTGGCGATCGAGAAGGTGGTCAGGGCGCCGCGGGTGATCAGCAGCTGCTTGCCGATCTCGACGATCTCGATCAGCTTGGTGGGGTTGGAATCGAGGTCCACCATGTTGCCCGCCTCCTTGGCGGCCATGGTGCCGGAGTTCATCGCCACGCCGACGTCGGCCTGGGCCAGGGCCGGCGCGTCGTTGGTGCCGTCGCCGGTCATCGCCACCAGCTTCCCCTGCGACTGCTCCCGCCGGATCAGGTCCATCTTGTCCTGCGGCCGGGCCTGGGCCAGGAAGTCGTCCACCCCCGCCTCGCCGGCGATGGCGGCGGCGGTGAGGGGGTTGTCGCCGGTGATCATGATGGTGCGGATGCCCATGCGGCGGAGGTGTTCGAAGCGCTCGCGGATGCCGCCCTTGACGATGTCCTTCAGGTGAATGACCCCCAGGGCGCGGGCGCCGTCGGCGACCACCAGCGGCGTGCCGCCGGTCCTCGCCACCCGCTCGACGATGGCGGCGAGGTCCGGCGGCGCCTCGCCGCCCAGGCCGGCGACGAATTGCAGCACGGCATCGGCCGCGCCCTTGCGGACCTGGCGCGGGCCGATGTCCACCCCCGACATCCGGGTGTGGGCCGAGAACGGGATGAAGCGCGCCTCGGCGGCGGCGAGCTCGCGGGCACGCAGGCCGTAGCGGTCCTTGGCCAACACGACGATCGAGCGCCCCTCCGGCGTCTCGTCGGCGAGGCTGGCGAGCTGCGCCGCGTCGGCGAGGTCGCTCTCGAGCACGCCGGCCGCCGGGATCAGCTCCACCGCCTGACGGTTGCCGAGAGTGATGGTGCCGGTCTTGTCCAGCAGCAGGGTATCGACGTCGCCCGCCGCTTCCACCGCCCGCCCCGACATGGCGAGCACGTTGTGCTGGATCACCCGGTCCATGCCGGCGATGCCGATGGCCGAGAGCAGGCCGCCGATGGTGGTCGGGATGAGGCAGACCAGCAGCGCCACCAGCACGGTGATCGAGGGCGGCATGGCGGCCTGGAAGCCCGCCGCCGGCGACGAGGCGGCGACGCTGTAGATCGAGAACGGCAGCAGGCTGCCGACCGCCAGCAGGAAGATGACGGTGAGGCCGGCGAGCAGGATGTTGAGAGCGATCTCGTTCGGCGTCTTCTGCCGCTCGGCGCCCTCGACCAGGGCGATCATGCGGTCGAGGAAGGTCTCGCCGGGGTTCGAGGTGATCCGCACCTTGATCCAATCCGAGATCACCCTGGTGCCGCCGGTCACCGCCGAGCGATCGCCGCCCGACTCGCGGATCACCGGCGCGCTCTCGCCGGTGATCGCGGCCTCGTCCACCGACGCGACGCCCTCCTCGACCTCGCCGTCGCCGGGGATCAGCTCGCCGGCGCGGACCAGCACCTGATCGCCCTTGCGCAGCGCCGGCGCCGGCACCGCTTCGGTGCTCAGGGCATCCACCGCCGTGGTGGCGTCGCCGGTGATGCGGTTGGCCGTGGTATCGGTCTTGGCCCGCCGCAGGGTGTCGGCCTGCGCCTTGCCGCGCCCCTCCGCCATCGCCTCGGCGAAGTTGGCGAATAGCACGGTGAACCAGAGCCACAGCGTCACCTGGATGGTGAAGGCGAGGTGCGCGGTCTGGCCGGCAGCGGCGTCACGCACGATCAGCAGGGTGGTGAGCACGCTCCCCACCTCGACCACGAACATCACCGGGTTCCTCGCCACCTGGCGGGGATCGAGCTTGACGAAGGCGTCCCGGAGCGCGCGCCGCACGATCGGCGGATCGAACAGGGGTCGCTTGGTGGCTTTTTTATCTGGCATAAATGCCCTTTCGACCTAGGAGAACAGCGTTCCCCCCTGCATCAGCAGGTGTTCGACGATCGGCGCCAGCGACAGCACCGGAAAGAAGGTCAGGGCGCTGACGATCAGGATCACTCCCAGCAGCAGCGCCACGAACAGCGGCGTGTGCACGGGGAAGGTGCCCGCCGACGGCGGCACCGCCTTCTTGCTCGCCAGGTTGCCGGCGATCGCCAGCATCGGCACGATCATCAGGAAGCGCCCGACCAGCATCGCGACCCCGAGGGTCCAGTTGTACCAGGGGGTGTTGGCGGACAGCCCGCCGAAGGCCGAGCCGTTGTTGCCGGTCACCGAGGTGAAGGCGTAGACGATCTCGGAGAGGCCGTGCGGGCCCGCGTTGCCGAGCACCGCGGTGCCGTAGGGCGTGACGCTCGCCCACGCCGCCAGCACCAGGATGTTGAAGGCGAAGATCAGGGCGTAGAGCATCGCCATCTTGACGTCCTTCGCCTCGATCTTCTTGCCCAGGTACTCGGGCGTGCGGCCGACCATCAGGCCGGCGATGAACACGGTGAGCACGATCATCACCAGCATGCCGTAGAGGCCGGCGCCGACACCGCCGAACACCACCTCGCCAAGCATGATATTGAGCATCGGGATCATGCCGCCCAGCGGGGTGAAGGAGTCGTGCTGGCCGTTGACCGCGCCGCAGGAAGCGTCGGTGGTGACGGTGGCGAACAGCGCGCTCTGGAAGATGCCGAAACGCACCTCCTTGCCCTCCATGTTGCCGCCCGCCTGCTCGCCGCCGGGCGTTTGCACGGCGGCCTGGGTGACGCCATGGCGGGCGAACGTCGGGTTGCCGGCCGCCTCGTAGTGGTTGACGGTGAAGAAGGCGGCCAGCATCAGCGTCAGCATCGCCGCGAACACCGCCCAGCCGTGGTTCTGGCTGCCGGTCATCCGGCCCAGGGTGTAGGTGAGGCCGGAGGCTATGGCAAGAATGCCCAGCATCTCGAGGAAGTTGGCGAGCGGCGTCGGATTCTCGTAGGGATGAGCCGAGTTGGCGCCGAAGAAGCCGCCGCCGTTGGTGCCCAGCTCCTTGATGATCTCCTGGGAGGCGACCGGCCCCTGGGCGATCAGCTGCTCGGTGCGGGCGTCGACCTTCACCTTGCCGGCGGCGTCCTTGCTCTCGACCTGCTGGGTCTCGAGCAGGCCGGCGTGGGTGTAGCGGTCGAGGTTCTGCGGCACCCCCTGCCAGACCAGCAGCAGCGCGCCGGCCAGGGAGAGCGGCAGCAGCAGGTAGAGGCAGCTGCGGGTCAGGTCCACCCAGAAGTTGCCGATCGTCCTGGCCTCGCGCCGAGCGATGCCGCGGATGAAGGCGATGGCGAGCGCGATGCCGGTGGCCGCGGAGGCAAAGTTGTGGAAGGCGAGGCCGGCCATCTGCGTGAGGTAGCTCATGGCCGACTCGCCGGAATAGCTCTGCCAGTTGGTGTTGGTGGTGAAGCTCGCGGCGGTGTTGAAGGCGAGGGCCGGCTCCACCCCGGCGAACCCCTGGGGGTTGGCCGGCAGCCACGACTGCAGCCGCTCGATCGCGTACAGCACGAGCATGCTGACGCCGCTGAACACCAGCATGGCCGCGCCGTAGTCGGTCCAGTGCTGCTCCTCCTTCTCGTCCACCCGGCAGCAGCGGTAGATCAGCCGCTCGAGCGGGCGCAGCACCGGCGTCAGCCAGGTGCGCTCGCCGGCAAAGATGCGGGTCATGTAGATCCCGAGGGGCGGCGTCACCGCCACCAGGACCACGAGATAGATCAGCAGCTGCAGCCAGCCGTTGGCGGTCATCGGCGGCTCAGAACTTCACCAGCACGGCGGTGTTGATGCGGGTCTCGGTCTTGCGCAGGTCGGGAGTGAACCCCGGCACCAGCGAGCCGGGTGCGCCCTGGTTGCCGCCATTCGGGGTGACGCCACCCGGTCCCGCGAAGTAGGGCACGTCCGCGCCGCGGCGGTCGAGCTCGGTGCGGAAGGTGACGAACTGCGAGGGCATCCAGTCGAAGGTGATGGAACCGTCGTAGGCCCGGAACTGCTGGCCGGGGTTCTCGGTGAAGTAGGGGGTGCCCGAGAACGCCGTCGCGCCGTTGATCGGCGGCAGCAGCACCAGGTAGCGCCCGGGGTTGGTGATCTGGCCGCCGCCGACGGTCACCGCGAACTTGTCGTCGTGGAACCAGACCCGGTCGTAGAGCATGTAGCCCAGGAAATACTGCGACGGCACGCCGGGAGAGCTGTGGGCGCAGTGGACGCCGCCGCCGCTCTCGCAGCCGGCGTCGAAGGTGAACGACAGGGCGGACTTGTCCACCAGCCGGCCGGGATGGTCGTAATACTTCAGCTCGAGGCTGTCGTCGCTGTGCCAGCGCGTGCGGTTGGGGTTGCCAAGGGTGTCGGTGCCGACGCCGTAGCTGTTGGAGAGCACGGAGAACGAGCTGTTCGGGCGCCAGAGCACCTGCATGCCGAGACCGGGCTTGCTGTTGAACTTGCCATACGACTGCCAGCCGTTGATGTACCAGGGCTCGATCTTCAGATGATCGCTCGGGAAGAGCTGGACCCGCAGCCCGTTGAAGAACCAGGGCGTGTTCGAGGAGACGTAGGACGGCTGGTAGGCCCAGTTGTCGAAGTTGTAATAGCTGAACAGGCCGACGTAGGACATGAAGATACCGGCTTCGAGATTGATGCCGTTCATCACGTCAAAGTGATAGCCGCCGTAGGCCTCGGAGAGGTAGCGGTAGGCGTCGGCCAGGTCCCACTGCCCGCGCCCCGGGCTGGCGTCGTTGCGCGGCGTCATCGTCGAGTACATTCCGAACTGGGTCATCAGCCGGCCGATGACGTTGTCGTAATGGAAGTCGCCGCCGATGCCCAGCTGCTGCAGCTGGATCTCGCTCGTCCGGCCGCTCTCGCTGCTGCCCACCAGGGTGTTGTCCTTGGGGTGGTTGAAGTCGTTGATCTCGCTCACGTCCACCCTGAACTCTCCGGTGAAGACCTTGGTGTCGATCGGCGACTCGGTGGTGCGGGCATTGCCGTTGAGCCAGGTGAAGTCGCCGAATGCGAAGGGCTCCGGGGCCTTCGGCTTGGCGGTGCCGGCGGCGCTCGCGGTCGCGGGAACCGGCGCCGTCACCACCGTGGTCGGCGCTGGCGGCGCCTGGATCTGGGCCATCACCGCCAGGTCCCGGTAGGGCAGCGCGTGCGGCGTCAGGGAAACGGTCTGACCCACCGCCTCCGGCTGGCCGGGCGCGGCCTGGGCCTGCGACGCCGCGGCCTGTTGCAGCGAGGCCGGGCCGCCCGCGGCAGTCTGGCCGGTGGCCGGCAGCTGCTGAGCCAAGGCCGGCGGCGGCTGGGCCAGGGACTGCGCCTGCTGGGCCAGCGCCAGGGCACGGGCCAGCTGCGCCTGGGCCTCGGCCAGCTGCGCCTGCGCCTGCGCCAGCTGCGCCTGCGCCTGCTCGAGCGGAGTGGGCTGGTGCGCCGGCGATGAGCTGTCGGCCGGCGGCGCCTGCTGGGCCTGGGAGCCCGCCGCGGCAGCCGCTGGCGGCTGCTCGGCGATCAGGCCAGACGCGCCGGCAAGTGCGAGCGCCAGGGCCAGGCCCAACGTGAGGAAGCCAGCCGCCGAGCGGCGGACCCCTGCGAGCTGGAAACGAAAGAAAGGCATGGTGACTCCTCTCCCGCGAAGCGGGTTCAAGGCTTCATCAGGATTGCTCAAAATTTCTCCGGCCTGAGCATGGCGTAGACGAGGTACACGAGCAGACCGGTGGCGATCAGGGCGCTCAGCAGGTACTCCCAGTTCATGGCAGTCTCCTCAGATCCTTTCGCAGAACCGTAGGTACCAGAGCGCCAAGGCGAAGAACAGGACGGTGACGACGATCGCGATCAGGTCCAGCATGTTTGGCTCCTCGAATGGCGCACTGCCGCTCAGGCCGTCGGCCCCGGTACCCCTGCGGGCGCCGCCGGCACCGCCGGCAGCGTGAAGTTGAACGTCGCGCCGCTGCCGTGGCCGTTGTGGTGATTCTCCACGCCGATCGTGCCGCCGTGGGCCTGCACGATCTCCCTGGCGATGGCGAGCCCCAGGCCGGCGCCTCCAGGGCTGCCCGGCACCTGGGCGAAGCGCTCGAAGATGCGCCCCAGGTACTCCTCGGGGATGCCGGGACCGGAGTCGGCGACCGAGAAGCGCACCTGATCGCCTGCCGGCGCGGCCCCGACCGTCACGGTGCCGCCGGCCGGGGTGTGCTGAAGCGCGTTCTGCAGCAGGTTGCCGAGCACCAGCGGCGCGCGCGCCGGATCGGCCATCACCTGCGGCGCCGCGGGCGCGATCGTCACCGCGAGCTCGATGCCCTGGTCGGCGAAAGCCGAGCGCAACGGCGCGAGCGAGGTCTCGATTAGGTCGCGCGCCCGGATCGGCTCGCAGCTCAGCAGCTGGCGTCCCGACTCGTAGCGCGCGATCTCGAGCAGGTTGACGAGGATGGTGCGCAGCCGCTCGGCGTCGTCACGCGCCGCCACCAGCAGCTCGGTCTGCGGCGCCGTCAGGGTGCCGAGCTGCTCCTCGAGCAACACGTGGAGCGCCATCTGCAGGGAGGTGAGCGGGGTGCGCAGCTCGTGCGAGACGGTCGACAGCATGCCCGTCTTGAGCTCGTCGATCCGCCGCAGGTTGGTGATGTCCGAGAGGATCAGGGTGACGCCGACCAGCTGGCCGTCGGCACCGCGCAGCGCCACCGCGTGCGGCAGGTAGAAGCGCTCCTGGCCCTCGTGGAAGATCTGCCGCGCCGCCTCGTAGCCGCGGTCGGGCAGCGTGCCGGAGCGTGCGGTCTCCTGCAGCAGATGCGGCAGCCAGTCGGCATGACGCGGCGGCAGCGGCTCGCCGGGGCGCAGGCCGAGGGTGGAGACGGCGGTGCGGTTGGCCAGCTCGACACGGAAGTCGGGCGAGAACACCGCCACCGCGTCGGGCAGGCTGTCGATTGCCAGCTGCGAGGTCTGCTGGGCGCGCAGCAGGCGGGCGCGGTTGCTGCGGCGCAGCTCGCGCAGCCGACCGGCCATGGCGTTGAAGGCGGCGGCGAGCTCGCCCAGCTCGTCTTGCGACATCACCGGCACCACCAGGTCCAGGTTGCCTTTCTCGACGTCGCGCACTGATTGCGTCAGCCGCGACAGCGGCAGCAGGATGGCCCGGCTCAGGAACAGCACGAAGCCGACCGCCAGGACCGCGCCGAGGAGCAGCAACGGCATCGTCCGGCGGCTGGCCAGGGCAGCCAGCCGGCGAGACCTGACGCTGGCGCTCACCATGCTGTCCTGGTTCATCTGCTGCACCTGATCGGCCGTCTGCTTGATCTGCTCGAAGAGCGGCAGCAGGCGCCCGAAGTAGACAGCCCGTCGGACGTCGAGCGGTCTCCCGGAGTCGAGCACCTCGGCGAGCACCGGCGGGTAGAGGGCGTACAGGTCGCGGATGCGGAAGGCCGCCGGTCCCTCTCCGGGCAGGGTGATGTTGCGCAGCTCGGCGTCGAGCGCCCGGGTGAAGCGCGGCGCGTTGGCGGCGGCGAGCTGGCGGCCGCGCTGCGGATCGCCGGCGAGCGCGAACAGCGCGCCGCTGTCGAGCCGTTCCAGCGCCTCCTTCATCTGCTGGCAGGCGACGACGCTGTCGTAGTTGTCGCGCAGGATGACTTCGACTGAACCGCCGAGGCGGGAGAGCCAGTAGGCGCCCTGCAGGCCGACCACCGTCAGCAGCGCCAGCAGGCCCCCGAAACCCAGCACCAGCTTGCCGCGCAGACCGAGCATTTTCATCGTTTGCCTCTACTCGCAGGGCTGCGGCCAGTGCAGGTGAAGTGCCATGGGGGGCTGGCGCGTTGCGCAGCCTGCTGCCAGAGCTCGGCAGATGTGTCTGGAATGAGGATGTAAAGTGCTTGCAGCAATAAACTTGCGGCCTGAGCTGCGGCTTGCGGTTCCGCCGCCGCGGAGGTGCCGGAATGCCCCGGCGCCCTGGATTGGCCGGAGGCCGTGGCGGCCGACTAGATTGCGTAATGCAATGGATGATTCGAGCCAGTTATTGCAAAACGCAACGGCAGCGTCAAAGGCCGTGCTGTTTGCGCCGGCGCCAGAGGGTGGCCTGGTCGATCCCCAGCACCGCGGCGGCTTCGCGCAGGGAACCGGTGCTGGCGAGGACGCGCCGGATGTGCTCCTGCTCGATCGCCGCGAGCGGCGCCAGGTCGCCGAGTGTCAGCTCTCCGGCGGCCCCGGCGGCTCCGGCGACACCCCCGGCGGCTCCGGCGGCCCCGGCAGCAGGCCCGGCTTCGGCGGCAGGCCCGGTTTCGGCGTTGCCGGCGGCCTTGGAGGATCCCGGCGGCGAGGCCGGGAAGGGCGGCGATGCCGGGAAGGGCGCCGGATGGACTGCCGTCGCCGAGGAGGAGGGCGTTGCCGCCTTCGGCAGCAGCAGGTCCGGGCCGACCTCCTGGCCTTCAACCAGCATGGTGGCGCGCTCGACGGCGTTGCGCAGCTCGCGCACGTTGCCGGGCCAGGAGTGGTCGCGCAGCAGGCGGAGAGCGTCCCCGGTCAGGCGCAGGCCGGGCTTGTGGTACTGCCGGCCGAAGAAGGCGAGGAAGCGCTCGGCGAGCGGGCGGACGTCCTCGCGCCGGTCGCGCAGCGGCGGGATCTCGAGGGTGAGGACGTTCAGCCGGTATAGGAGGTCCTCGCGGAACCGCCCCTCGCGTACGCTGTGCTCGAGGTCGCGGTTGGTGGCGGCCAGGATGCGCACGTCGACGCGGCGCGGGGTCGGGTCGCCGACCCGCTCGTACTCGCGGTCCTGGATGAAGCGCAGCAGCTTGGGCTGCAGAGGCAGCGGCAGGTCGCCGATCTCGTCGAGCAGCAGGGTGCCGCCTTCGGCCAGGGCGATCCGCCCGGGGTTGTCGCGGATGGCGCCGGTGAAGGCGCCGCGGGCGTGGCCGAACAGCTCGCTCTCCAGCAGGTCGGCGGGCAGCGCCGGGGCGGGGACCACTACGAACGCCCGTTCGCGGCGCGGGCTCCAGTGGTGGATCGCCCGCGCCACCACGCCCTTGCCGGTGCCGCTCTCGCCGCGCAGCAGCACGCGCGCCTCGCCGCCCGCCGCCTGCCGCGCCAGGCGCAGCACGGCCTGCATGGCAGGGCTCTCGCTGGCCAGGTCCGCCTCCAGGTCCCCCTCGCCCGCCAGGCTGAGATCCTCCTGCAGCGCCTGCACCTTGCGCTCGAGGCGGGACAGCTCGGCGATCTTGTCGAGCGCCAGATCGAGCTCCAACGGGCCGAACGGCTTCGACAGGTAGTCCGAGGCGCCGCGCTTCATCGCCTCGACCGCGGTCTCGATCGAGGCGTAGGCGGTGATCACCACGGTCTTGAGCGCCGGGTCCTCGACGCGCAGCCACGACAGCAGGTCCAGCCCGGAGCCGGTCCCCAGGCGCAAATCGACCAGGGCCACGTCGAAGCGCCGTCCGGCGACCTCGCGCTTGGCCTCCTCGATCGAGCCGGCGGTGCGCACCCGATGCCCGCGAGCCTGCAGCTGCAGCGCCAGCGTGCGCCGGATGTTCGGCTCGTCGTCGACCACCAGCACGTCGAAGGAGGGAGCAGGCATGACGATAGATCGGCCCCGCGGCGCCAAGTGGCGTGGGCCGGTGGCCAACACCATACACTCTCGGCCCCCTGGCGATTACCTTCCACCGTGCGCTGGACTCGGCGCGCCGCTTCTGCTAGAAGCCGATGTCAACCATGCCCAAGCTTCACCCCGTCCTGGTCGTCACCGGCATGCATCGGTCCGGCACCTCTCTGCTCGCCAGCCTGGCCGCCGCCGGCGGCGTGTACCTGGGGACGGAGCTGATGCCGGCGAGCAAGGGAAACCGGCGCGGGCATTTCGAGGACCTGGAACTGGTGCGTTTCCACGAGCGGTGCCTGGAACGCCGCGGCGGCGGCCCGCTGCGACCTCCCGCGGACGGCGTGGCCCGCTTTACCGCGGAGGAAGCGCGCGCGGCGCGCGGCCTGCTCGCCAGCCGGGCCGGCAAACCCAGCTGGGGGTGGAAAGACCCGCGCACCACCCTCTTCCTGGCGGCGTGGGAGGAGCTGCTGCCGGCAGCTTTCTACCTGCTGGTCTATCGCCATCCGGCGGAGGTCGCGCTGTCGCTGGCGCGCCGGGGGCTGGACCTCGAGGTACAGCTCGACGCCTGGACCGCGATCCGAGCCTGGACGGCTTACAACCGCCAGCTGCTCGCGTTCCACGCCTCGCGGCCGGAGCGATGCCTGCTCTGCTCGATCGCCGCCGCCGCGCGCGATCCGGCCGCGGCGATGGGGCTGGCGGCGAGCCGTTCGGGCCTGCCGCTGGCCATCGCGGGTATCGAGGAGCGATACGCTCCCGGCGAGCTGCGCAGCGGCCTGCGAGCGCGCGGCATCGCTTGGCGCGCGCTGCTGCCGGAGGCGATGGAGCTGCTCGACCGGCTGGAGGCGGCGGCCGATCTGCCGAGTGGCGGCCAGGGCGCCCGCGATCCGCATCACGGCACCGAGGCGACCGCGCTGGTGCGCGAGCTCGAGGAGACCAACGAGCATCTGCTGGCCGCGGCGCTGGCGACGGCGCCGGGCGACGGCGGCGGCGCGGTCCTGGTGACGCCGCGCCAGCGGATCGTGTACTCCGAGCTGAAGCTGCAGGTCGCTCACCTCCTGGATCGCGTCGATCAGCTCGGCGAGCTGGCTCGCAACCGCGGCGAGCAGCTGGCCGCACAGCGCCAGGAACGCTTGCAGCTCGCATCGACGCGGTCGTATCGCATCCTCCAGGCCTATTGGGGCGCCGCCGGCCGCTGGCACGGAGCGGCGCGGCAGGCCGGCTGGCGGCTGCGCAGGCTCGCGGGGCGGTTGCCGCCGCTGCGCGCCGAAGACGTCGTGATCGGTTGCGTCGCCGACAGCCGCCAGCCCGGCAGCCTGGCGCAGGCCCGGCGGCTGGCGCGGTCGCTGCGCTGGTTCGGAGGCTCGCTGGCAAACGCCCGGATGCTGGTTTGCGTAATCGGCGCCGTCACCCCCGCAGAGCGGCAGGCGCTCGAGCGCGAAGACGCCGAGCTGCGGCCCGTCGAGCGCTTCGATCGCCGGAACCCTCCCGCCAACAAGCTGCGGTTCTTCCCCGAGGCTCTCGCCACCGGCGCCCGCGGGCTGCTGTTGCTGGACTGCGACACGGCGGTGGTGGGCGATCCGCTGCCGCTGCTGACCGCCGGGGCGTTCCAGGCGAAGATCGCCGACCTGCCGTCGGTGACGCACGACGCCTTCGTCCGGCTGTTCCGCCATTTCGGGCTGCCGCTGCCGCCGCGGCGCCATCGCACGACGATCCATGACCAGCCCACGATCCTGTACTGCAACTCGGGCGTCGTCTTCATGACCCGCGAGGTGGCGCAGGAGCTCGCGCCGGTCTGGAGCGAGTGGAACCGCCGCATCCTCGACGTGCTCGAGCTCCTGGGTCCCTGCGCCCATCACTGCCACCAGGCGAGCCTGAGCCTCGCCCTGGCAGCGCATCCTGTGCCGTTCGCCGAGGCGCCGCCGGCGCTCAACTTCCCGCTCCATCTGCAGCCGCAGCCACCGCCGGCGGCGATGCTGGCGGCCGAACCGATGATCTTGCATTACCACGACCGGATCGATGGCGCCGGCTGCCTGCTGCCCAGCGCCCTGCCGCGTGCACAGTCCCGGATCGAGGCGCTCAACCGCCGCCTGCGCGCGGCGTGCGCCGAGGACGCGGCGCGCCTGGAGAGCGACGCCGCGCGCGAGGTCGAAGAGACGGCGAGGGTGACCGCGGCCTCGATCACCGGCGGCCGCAGGCCCTGACGGTGCGCGGGGCGTCATGCCGGCGGGCGCGCGTCAGACGGCCGGCGACCGGAGGTGCGGTTGGGGGATCACAGGCGGTGAGCGCCGAACGTGACAGACCGGCGCCGAGTCAGGCGAGGTCGCGGCCCGCCCTGCCGCCGCAGCAGTCGACGAGGTAGAGGCGCGCCGCCTCCGGCAGGCGCCTCTCGAGCGGAGCGGCGTACCATCGCTCGGCGTGCAGGCGCGCGGCCACCTCGGCGGGGCGCTCGGCGATGACGAAAGCGCATGCCGGGGCGGCAGGCAGCTCGGGCGGCAGCGGCCGGGCCACGCCGTCGAGCTCCGCCAAGTAGAAGGCATCCCAAGGCTGCAACCGGCGGTCCGGCCGGTTGCCGAGCTCCAGGTAGAGCCGCGCGCCGGGAAGCTGCCGGAACGCCTGGACGAAGCGCTGCATCCGGCCGAGCTGCGTGGGCTGAGCGAGGGTTTGCCAGGCAAATCGTGCACGCAGGCCGACCAGGACGGCGAGCAGCAGCGCGAAGCCCAGCGGCGCGACCCGCCAGCGCGCCAGCGACCGGCCCACCTCGCCGCAACCGGCGGCAAGCAGGATGGCGAGCGGCGGCAGCGCCGGGTCCAGATACCAGGCGAGCTTCGAGACCGAGGCCGAGAGGATGGCCAGCACGACGATCGGCCAGACGGCGACGAGCAGAGCGGCCCGCGCCCGGGGCCCACCCTCAAGCCGGCCGCGCCACAGCCAGACCGCGGCCGGGATCACCGCCGGCCACCAATGCCCGAAGGCTTTCCCCAGCACCTCGGGATAGAAGCCCGTGCCATGGAGGTGGTGCCAGTCCAGACCGTGGGTGGCGCGCAAGAAGATGTCACGGTAGAGGAACGCCGCGATGCCGGCGCCGCGCCGGCCGCAGTCGAGGAGCCACAAGGAATAAGCGGCGATCCCGGTGCCGGCCAGTGCCGCGGGAGCGGCCAGCCTGGCGGCGACCTCGCGCCACCGGCGCTCGCGGGCGCCGGCAGTGAGCCGAGCCGCGCCGGGCTCGGCCGCCATCCCGGCGCCGCCGGGTAGGCGCAACCGGAGGAGCTCCCAAACCGCCGCCACCGCGCCCAGGACGACGGGCCCGAACGCACCCTTGACCAGCGCCGCCAGCAGCGACGCCGCGCATGCGCCGCCCAGCCAGGCGCCGCGCCCGGTGGTGCGATATCTCAGGTAGAGCATCAGGCCGGCGGCGAGCAGCAGGCAGAGCAGGGGGTCGCCGACACCCTCTCGCGCGCCATGCCGGAAGAGCCACGGACGGCAGGTGGCTAGGAGCGCCGCCGCCAGCAGGCCCGTCCAGGGACCCAGCAGCCACGACCCGAAGGCGTAGACGACTCCCACCAGGGCCGCGCCGGCGACGGCGCTGGGCAGCCGGTCCGTCACCTCGTTGACGCCGGCGAAATAGAACGACAGCGCCACCGGCCAGATCGCCAGCGGCGGCTTGTTGACGAAGAGCTGGCCGTCACCCCAGCGCAGCGGGTACCAGTGGCCGTGCACCGCCGCCTCGCGGGCCGCCATGGCATAGATGGCTTCGTCCCCATGGAGGCTGTGGGCTCCCAGGCGGGACAGGTCGAGGATCAGAGCCAGGCCCAGAACCAGCGTCAACAAAACCGCGTCGCGGCGGAGGCCGGCGCCGCGGCGCATCGGCGTACCGGCCGTATCGACCGCATCGGCCGCATCGGCCGCATTGACTGGCGCGGCCACCTCGGCCGCATCGGCCGCGCCGAGAGTCAGCACGGCCTGCCGTCGCGGCGGCCGCGCTTCACAGGTACCCCAGGCTGCGCAAGCGCCTGGCGGTCTCGTCGGGATCGCGGCGGCCATGGACGAAAGCGCCGCGCAGGGCGTAGGCCATGGCGTTGGTCTCGACGACGAAATCGCGATGCCAGAGATCGGACATGGTTCTCCAGGCCCGCAGCTCGGCCTCGGCGGCAGGATCGCGCCGCTCGGGCGGCAGCGGGTTGCGCTCCGCGGGATCGCGGCCGAGGTCGTACTCCTCGAGCTGATCGCCCGCGAGGAGGAGCTTCCTGCCGGCCCGCACCTCTCCCACCTGCCGCACGCCGCGGCGCAGCTCGAAGAAGACCGGCCGGCGCGCGAACTCCCCGCCGGGGTCCCCGGCCTTGGCGGCCAGCAGGGGGACCAGGCTCCGTCCCTCGGACACCGCCAGGCCCGGCAGTCCGAGGGTTTCGAGGACGGTGGGCAGGATGTCCACCACCGAAACCGTCTGCGCCACTCGCGTGCCGCGCGCCGCGCGCATGCCGGCAGGCGGCTTGACGATCAGCGGCACGTGCACCTCCTGCTCGTAGACGTCGGTGCCATGCTGGAAGTAGAAGCCGTGCTCCCCCATCGCCTCGCCATGGTCGGCGGTGAAGACGACGAGATTCGGCGCCAGCAGGCCGGCCGATTGCAGGTAGGCGAAGAACCGGCCCAGCTCGCTCGAGGCGTAGGCGATCTCGCCGTCGTAGAGGTCGCGGTAGCGGTTGGCGTCGGTGACGCCGGGCATCCGCTGGTAGCCGGGGATGAGCGACTCGGCGATCGGTTCCGCGGTCGCCGAGCGGAAGCGGAGGGCGAACTTGCCGGGCGGCGTGTAGGGACCGTGCGGATCGATCAGGTGGATGAAGCAGAAGAACGGCGCGGCGCGATGCGCGTCGATCCAGGCGCGAGCGCGGTCGAGGGTCCTGGCGGCCTTGCGCTCGTAGTTGTCGCGATTCCTTTCCCGCTCGTCGACGAAGTCGTCGTAGACGTCGAAGCCGCGCGCGAAGTTGGAAAAATTGCGAATCATCACGAAGCTGGAGACGAAGGCGCCCGTGGCGTAGCCGGCCTTTTTCAGCAGCTCGGGGGCGGTGACGTTGCGGTCGTTGAGCCGCTGGAACAGGTGCTGCACGCCATGCCGGTACGGGTACATCGAGGTGAACATCGAAGACATTGCCGGCGTGGTCTCCGGCAGGCTGGTGTAGGCGTGCTCGAAGAGGACGCCGCGCTCGACGAGCGGGCGCAGCTCCGGCGCGGTGGGGCGCCCGTACCCGTACCACTCCAGATGGTCGGCGCGCAGGGTGTCCACCACGATCCAGATGCAGGAGATTGGCCGGGTCGAGCCGGCCAGCCAGCAGCCCCCTGCGGCGATGGCGGCGCCCGCCAGCAGGGCGGCGGCAACGGTGAAACCAAACCAGCGGCGGCGGCCTGACGCGCGGCTGGCGGCAGCTGTGCGATACATCCGCGTACCAAATCACATTCCCCCCGGCGCAGCAAACGGTCCTAGCTACTTCCCTCGGAAAAACTAGGCCTGCGAGCGAGGGCCAGGTTGAGCGTCGGCTAGCAGCAGCTCGGCAGCCTCGGCGGCAACGGCCTGCATCTTTTCGAGGATGGCTTCAAGCTGCTTGCGATTGCCGATCCTCAGGCCGGCCTCGATTCACGTTCTCTTCCGCAAGAACTCCACCACGGCATAGCCCACCAGCGCGGCGACTATGGCGATTCCAAGATTCGCCGCGGTCACCACCTCTGCGATCGCCCAGAGCAGGCCCCTGCGGTGGCCCAACCCCGAGTGGGTGAACTCACCCATCAAGAGATTGGTGTAGAAAAGAAAGATGATGAAGCCCATCTCGGTGATGGCCCTCAAGGCTGTCTTCCTCATTGGTAGAAATCAGGCGCGGTGTCCTTGCGGGTGCAGGCTCCTGAATCCTCCTTTCAAACCGTGCATGCCGATTCCGGCACACGGTGCGCCAGCCTGGTCGACTGGTTATGAGGCTCTATGGCAGGAGGTCTGGAGTCAGATCCCCCGGAACGTGGTTCCGATGGCGAGGAGCACGAATGCGATCAGCTCGATCAGGAAAGCTTGAGGCTGGAGGGATGGAACTGCGATCAACCGGTAGTGCACCAGCACACCCGCCAGGCCGAGGATGAGCGAGATGACCCAGATCGGCCGCGATGGCGCATTGGGGATGTGATGCCCGTGGCGTTGGTGTCTCATGGCGACGGCTCCTTTTCCGAAAACTCCAAGGCTTCTGGCGGTGCCGCCTCATCGCGGCCGCGACAGGAGGTCGCCGGGCGGTCACGCGACAGCAGCAGGACGGATGCTAGCCTCGCCAAGGTAGCGGAGCCGGGAGGTCGAGTCAACCGTCATACCGCCTCGCCGACCGTCTGATTCTGCGTGTCGATCAACTGTGGCTAGGGCCGCTGACCTCGCCCAGGGTGTCGTAGGCGAGGGCCGCGCACAGCCCCTCGGCGGCGGCGAGGGTCGCAAGCAGGACCAGGAAGCAGAGCCAGGAGGTCGGATCCGCCGGCTTACGGTACATGTCATGGCCTCCCTTTCCGGCGTCACCGGCGAAGCCCCGGTACGCCCGCCAGCTCCGGACCCGGATCAAGGGAAGCGCCGCGACCAGGACGGCCGCCGTCAAGGCGCCCTGCAGCAGGCCGCCGAGGAGCAGGCAGATCGCCACATCCTGCCATTTCACCCCTTGAAGATGGCGCTGATCTCCCGCGGGTCGGCGGCGTCGCGGGCGTAGGTGAAAGTGCCGTGCTCGCGCATCTCGCGGGCGGCGCGCAGGAAGGCGCCCAGGGCGGTGCGGGCGAGGGCGCTGCCGACGCTCACCCGCTTGACACCGATGGCCGCGAGCTCGGCAAGGCCGAGCTGCACGCCCCGCAGCCCCATCACCACGTTCACCGGCCGGTCGACGGAGCGGACCACCTCGACGATCTCGTCGCGGGTCGCGAGGCCAGGGGCGTAGAGCACGTCGGCGCCGGCCTCCTGGTAGGCCTGGAGGCGCGCGATCGTGTCGCGCAGGTCAGGACGGCCGTGCAGGTAATTCTCGGCGCGCCCGGTCAGGGTGAAGGGGAACGGCAGAGAGCGTGCCACCTCTGCCGCGGCGCGGACCCGCTCGGCAGCGTGCTCGCGCTCATAGATCGGTTGCTCGGGGCGCCCGGTGGCATCCTCGATCGAGCCGCCCACGACCCCAGCCGCCGCCGCGCGCCGGATGGTCTCGGCCGCCACCTCCGGCACATCGCCGAATCCGTTCTCAAGGTCAGCGCTCACCGGCAGGTCGCTGGCCGCGACGATCGCCTCGATATGGCTCATCATCCGGTCGCGGTCGATGGTGTTGTCGAGCTGCCCGGCCGAGAAGGCGTAACCCATGCTCGTCGTGGCCAGCGCCTCGAAGCCGAGGTGGGAGAGGAGCCGCGCCGTACCGGCGTCCCAGGGATTGGGGATGATGAAGGCGCCGTCGCGCTGGTGGAGCGCGCGGAAGGTCCGTCCCTTTTCGACCTGCGTCGACATCTGGTTCACTCCGAGAGGTTGGCGCCCATCTGCTGATCGGCATCGATCCGGCCGTAGTCGAGCTTGATGATGCGGTCGGCGACGTGGAAGTAGTGATCGTCGTGCGTGATGACGAAGACCGTCTTGCCACGCTTCTTGAGCTCGGCAAGGATCTCGAGATAGAAGATTGCCTTGAAGGCAGGGTCCTGGTCGGCGGCCCACTCGTCGAACAGGTAGATGGGCCGGTCCTCCAGGTAGGCGGTCAACAAGGCGAGGCGCTTGCGCTGTCCCTGGGACAGGTCGAGGGTGGACAGGGCGCCGTCCTTGACCTGCACCTTGCGATCCAACCTGAGGCGTTGCAGGTAGCCCAGCGCCTGCTGATCCAGCCCGCCGGCGGCGGCCAGGCCGAACAGCTGGTCGAAGAGAAAGAAGTCGGAAAAGACCACCGACCACAGCTCACGGTAGCTTTCCAGGTGCTCGCCGCATACCGGCCGGCCGCCCAGCCGGATCTCGCCCGCCGCGGGCGGATAGAGGCCGATCAGGAGCTTGGCCAGGGTGGTCTTGCCGCTGCCGTTGCCGCCCACCAGGAAGATGGTCTGGCCGCGCTCGAACACCGCGTCGATCGGTCCGAGCTGGAAGCTCTCGGATTCGTTCTCGCGGAAATAGGTGTGCCTGACGCCGGCAAGCTCGATCTGCCGCCACGCGGGGTCGGCCGCCGCCGGCTGCGCCACGGGCTCGCTCTGCAGCGAGAAACCGAGCTCCGCAACCGTCTTGGCAGCGATGCTGGCGCGCGAGAAGAACGGCAGGCTGGTCAGCACCACTTCCAGCGTGGCGAGGATCTGGAACAGCACGATGGTGTAGCCGAGCAGGATCTTGTGATCGACGTGCTGGATCCGCGGTAGGAGCAGGACCAGAAAACCGAGCACCAGAAAGAACAGGACCTGCCCCAGGCTGGTGCCGGCTGCGAGCAGGACGGAACCCTTGCGGTTCTCGGACTGGAAGAGGTCGGTCGAGGTGCGCACCGCTTCCAGGAAGCCGCTGCGGCGCGCCCGGTGCATCTTGAGCTCCTTGGCCCCCTCGGTGATCGCGCGCACCTGCGCCGTCACCTCGTTGAGGCGCTGGCGGGAAAGCTGGAAGTGGCGCAGCGCCCGGACCAGCGGCAGCTGGTAGGCGGCGACCCCGAGGGTGATGAAGACCAGCACCTCGCCCAGCACGGTCGGCGAGAGCCAGCCCAGGTAGGCCAGGCAGCTGAGCAGCACCGCGAAATTCATGAACAGCGCCGGCACCAGACTGATCGATTCGATGATCAGGCCGATGTCGTTGGTCAGGGTGGCGAGCAGGCGCGGCGCGCCCAGGCTTTCAAGCTGGCTCAAGGGAGCTGCCAGGACGCGTTGCGAGAGGCGAACGCGCAGCGCCAGCAGGGCCCTCTGCAACAAGTTGAGCAAAAGCAGCTGCGACAGGAACCGGCTCGCGGGCAGGAGCGCGCACAGGCCCAGGAAGGCTCCGGCGTACAGCGCCGGCGGGCTGCCGGTGCGGTTCAAGATGGTGGCGGTGAGGGCGATCAGCACGGTGCTTGCCAGGCCGCCCGCAATCCCCGCCAACGAGGACATCGCCAACACCAGCCGCGAATGCGGGATGTCCTCCGACAGGCGGACCAGGAACGACAGCAGGCGGATGAGCTCGCGCATGGCAGTCCTTACAATGGTGCGGCAACCAGCGTGTTCGTGACCTGCAGTTGCCGGCTGGGCGACGCCAGAGGCGTCCGGTGCCCCCGGTACCCCCCACGGCATAGTCGGTTCTCAGCCTACATGCTAGCGTTAGACTTCGGCCGTACAACCCGCGTAAACCTGCCCGCGATGACGAAACCCATGGACTCAGGGCTACCGGAGCGCTTGGCGGCGCGCCGGGCGGAGCTCGACCGGCGGCGGCGCGGTCTCGCGGCCAACCAACAGGCGGCGCTCGAACGCCGGCTGCGCGCTACGGAGCCGACGCCGCCCGCGATCATCCCGCGGCGGCTGCCGCGCCCCGCCGGCAGCGGCGAGCCGACCTCGTTCGCGCAGCAGCGGCTCTGGTTCTTGGAGCAGCTGGAGCCCGGCACGGCCTTCTACAACGTCCCCTCGGCCACCCGCCTGTCGGGGCGGCTCGACCTCGAGGCACTGGCGGCCGCGTTCGCCGCGCTGGTCGACCGTCACGAGTCGCTGCGCACCACGTTCGCCGACCGCGATGGCCACTCCGTCCAGATGATCGCCGCGTCCGGTTCGCCGGGGCTGGCACGCCTCGCGATCGTCGACCTCGGCGCCTTGCCCGGCGGGCGGCGCGCGGCAGCAGCAGCGACGCTCGCCCGCGGCGAGATGCGCCGGCCCTTCGACCTGGCGCGTGGACCCCTGGTCCGGGCCATCGTCCAGCGGCTGTCGGCAGCCGAGCACCTGCTGGTGCTCAACCTTCACCACATCGTCACCGACGGCTGGTCGAACGCCGTCCTGGTGAGCGAGCTGGTCACCCTGTACCGCTCCTCTGCCCCTGCCGCTGGCCAGCGCCCGGTGGCGCTGGCCGCTGCCCTGCCGCCGCTGCCGGTGCAGGTTGCCGACTTCGCGGTCTGGCAGCGCGAGTGGCTTGCCGGTGAAGCGCTCGCGCATCAGCTCGCCTACTGGCGCCGGCAGCTCGCCGGCCTCGGCGTGCTCGACCTGCCGCTCGACCGCCCGCGGCCGGCGATGCAGAGCTTCCGCGGCGCCCTGCAAGCGATCGTGCTGCCGGAGCCGATGGGCGCGGCGCTCGCCGCGCTCGGCCGGCGCCACGAGGTGACGCTCTTCATGGTCCTGCTTGCCGCCTGCCAGGCGTTGCTCGCGCGGCTCTCCGGTCAGATGGACATCGCGGTGGGAGCGCCGGTGGCCAACCGCGGCCGCACCGAGCTCGAACGGGTGGTGGGCTGTTTTGCGAACACGCTGGTGCTGCGCACCGATCTCGGCGGCGAGCCGGAGGCCGCGGAGCTCCTCGCCCGCGTGCGCGAGGTGGCGCTCGGCGCCTATGCGCACCAGGACTTGCCGTTCGAAAAGCTCGTCTCCGAGCTGATGCCGGAGCGCGATCTCTCGCGCAACCCGCTGTTCCAGGTGCTGTGCACGCTGCAAGACAGGCCGGACAGCGGCGCTGCGGACGGCCTCGTCTACGAGGCGGTGGCCATCGACATCGGCGTCTCGAAGCTGGACCTGAGCTTCTTCTGGCACGAGCGAGACGGCCGCCTGTACGGCATGTGCGAGTACAACACCGACCTCTTCGACCGTGCGACGGTGCTGCGCTTCGCCGGCTACTACGAGAGGCTGCTCGGCGCGCTGGCCGCGCCGGGCGGGGCGCCCCCTGCCGTCCACCCGCTGCTCGGCGCGGCCGAGCGCCAGCAGCTCCTGGAGTGGAACGACACCTGGCTGGACCGGCCCGATCACTGCATTCACACCCTGATCCGCGCCCAGGCCGCCCGGACGCCGGAGGCGGTGGCGGTCGTCCTCGATACGGCGGCCTTGAGCTACGGCGAGCTGGTGAGGCGGACTTCGCGGCTCGCCGCCCGGCTCGGCGCGCTGGGAGTCGGGCCGGAGGTGCGGGTCGGCATCGCGGTCGAGCGCTCGCTCGAGATGATGATCGGGCTCGTCGCCATCCTCGAAGCCGGCGGCGCCTACCTGCCGCTCGATCCCACCTATCCTCCGGATCGCCTCGCCTTCATGCTCGCCGACGCCCAGGCCGGCCAGGCGCCCAGGGTCCTGCTCAGCCAGCGCGGGCTGGCCGACCGGCTGCCGCCCGGGGTGGCGGTCGAGCGCGTCTGGCTCGACGAGGAGGAGGCGCCTAGCGCCGCCATCGGCGGCGCTGTATCAGAAGACGTCGCCACGAGCGGCGCCCGGCGGGCCGTGCCCGAGAACCTGGCCTACGTGATCTACACCTCGGGTTCGACCGGGCGGCCGAAGGGCGTGCTCAACGCTCACCGCGCGGTGGTCAACCGCCTGCTCTGGGCGCAGGACACCTGCCGCCTGACGCCCGCCGACCGGGTGTTGCAGAAGACTCCGCTCAGCTTCGACGTCTCGGTCGGCGAGCTGTTCTGGCCGCTGCTCGCCGGCGCCACGCTGGTGCTGGCTCGTCCTGGCGGCCATCGCGACAGCGGTTACCTGACGCGGCTGATCGCCGAGCAACAGATCACTCATCTGCACTTCGTGCCGTCGATGCTGCAGGTCTTCCTCGCCGCGCAGAGCGTCCTGGCGCTGCCGTCGCTCGGGCGCATCTTCGCGAGCGGCGAGGCGCTGCCCGCCGAGGCGGCGCAGCGCCTCGGCCAGCTGCTGCCGCGGACCGAGCTGTGGAATCTCTACGGGCCGACCGAGGCGGCGGTCGAGGTGACCGCCTGGCGCTGCGAGCCCGGCGCGGAGCGGACGTCGGTGCCGATCGGGAGGCCGCTCGCCAACGCCGTCATCCACCTGCTGGACCGCGCCCTGCGGCCGGTTGCGATCGGCGTGCCCGGGGATCTGTACATCGGCGGCCTGCCACCGGCACGCGGCTACCTGAACCGCCCCGACCTGACGGCCGAACGCTTCCTGCCGGACCCCCGGGCCACCCGGCCGGGCGCGCGCATGTATTGCACCGGTGACCTGGCACGCCGCCTGGCGGGCGGCGAGGTCGACTTCCTCGGCCGGCTCGACGGTCAGGTCAAGATCCGCGGCCTGCGCATCGAGCTCGGCGAGGTCGAAACGGTGCTGGCCGGCCATCCCGAGGTGATGGCGGCGGCGGTGGTGGCCCGCTCGCTGGTGCCCGCGGCGGTGACGGCGGACGGGCGGCCAGCGGCGACGGGCGCGGCACTGGGCACGGCGCAGAGAGAGGTTCGGCTGGTGGCTTACGTGGTCGTGGCGGCCGCCGGCGCCGATCACGCCGCGCCGGGGGCGAGCGAGCGCTGGCGGCGCTACCTGCACGAGCGGCTGCCGAACCACATGGTGCCGCCGCAGATCGTGGTGCTTGCGGCGCTGCCCCTGACGCCAAGCGGGAAGGTGGATCGTGCGGCGCTGATGAAGCTGCCGGTGCCAGGAGGGAGGCCGAGCGGGCGCGGGGACGGGGGGGAGGGAGGCGAGCCGCGCACCCTTATCGAGCTCCGGCTGGCCTCGATCTGGAGCGACGTCCTGGGCATCCATCCCATCGGGGCGCGGGACGACTTCTTCGCGCTCGGCGGCCATTCGCTCCTGGCAACGCGAGTGATGTCGCGGCTGCGCGATGCCTTCGGCATCGAGCTGCCGCTGCGCGAGATGTTCTCGGCACCGACCGTCGAGGGTCTCGGCGAGCGGGTGGCGGCGGCGCTCGTAGCGCAGGGAGTGACACCGCCGGCGCCGCCGCTCCGGCCGGTGCCGCGCGATCGTCCGCTGCCGCTGTCCTTCGCCCAGGAGCGCCTGTGGTTTCTCGATTGCCTGCAGCCCGGGATCCCCACGTACCACATCAGCCAGGCGCTGTGGGTCGATGGGCCGCTGCGCTGGCCGGCCTTGGAACGTGGCCTCCGGGAGGTCGTGCACCGCCACGAAGCGCTGCGCACCGTCTTCGCGGCAGTGGACGGCAGGCCGGTCCAGGTGCCGCGGCCGCCGGCCGCCCTGCTGCGGCCGGTGTCGTCGATGGTGGACCTCTCCCGGCTGGGTCCGGCGCGGCGCGAGCGCCTGGTCGCGAGCCTGGCGGAGCAGGAGTCCCTGCGACCCTTCGACCTGTCGCGCGGACCGCTGCTGCGCGTCACCTTGCTGCGGCTCGCGGAGCGCCGGCACGCCCTGCTGCCGACCCTGCATCACATCGTCGGCGACGGCTGGTCGATGGGCATCCTGATGCGTGACACGGCCGCGGCGTATGCCGCCGGCGGTACGTCGCACCTCCCGCGGCTGCCGGTGCAGTACCCCGACCATGCGGTCTGGCAGCGCGAGTGGCTGCAAGGCGAGCCGCTCGACCGTCAGGTGCGCTACTGGCGCCACCGGCTCGCCGGGCTGCCGGAGCTGATCGAGCTGCCGGCCGATCGGCCGCGCACGGTCTCGCCGAGCTTCCGTGGCACCTCCTGCGAGCTGGGATGGCCTCCCGTGGTCGCGGCGGCGCTGCGCGAGGCCGGCCGCCAGGGTGGCGCGACGCTGTTCATGGTCGTCCTGGCGGCGTTCGCCGCCTTGCTCTGGCGCTACAGCCGGCAGGCCAGCCTGGCGGTGGGTTCGCCGGTGGCCGGCCGCCATCATCGCGAGCTGGAAGATCTCATCGGCTTCTTCGTCAACACCCTGGTGCTGCGCGCCGACCTGGCGGACGAGATGAGCTTTTCCCAGCTCCTGGAACAGGTGCGAGAGACCGTGCTGTCGGCGCTGGCGCATCAAGACCTGCCTTTCGAGAGGTTGGTGCAAGAGATCAATCCCGAGCGCAGCCTGGGCCATACCCCGCTGTTCCAGGTGATGTTCAGCCTGCAGAACGCCGCCCTGGCCGCGATACCGATGGCCGACCTCCAGATGCGGCCGATGGCGCTGCCGTCGAAGACCGCCAAGTTCGACCTGACCCTGGTGCTGGAGGAGCGGCCGGCAGGGATCGGCGGCGGTCTCGAGGTCAACGCCGATCTCTATGACCGGGCCACCGCGGTGCGGCTCGCCCGCCATCTCGAGCGCCTGGCCGCGGCGATGCTCGCCGAGCCGGGCCAGCCGCTCGCCACGCTCTCGCTGCTCTCGGCAGCCGAAGGCGAGCAGCTGCTGCGACAGTGGAACGACACCCGGGAGGAAACGCCGCGAGCCTCTCTGCACGAGCTGGTGGCCGACGCGATGCGGCAGGTGCCCGAGGCCGTGGCGCTGGTCGCGGGCGAGCGCAGCCTGACCTACGGCGAGCTCGGCCGGCGGGCGCGGCGCGTGGCGCGGGCGCTGGCGGGCTCCCGGGTCGAGCCGGAGTCCGTGATCGGCGTGCTGCTGCCGCGCTCGCCCGAGATGGTGGTGGCGATGCTGGCGATCATGGAGGCCGGCTGCGCCTGGCTGCCGCTCAGCCCCGAGCTGCCGCCCAACCGGCTTTCCTACATGCTTGCCGACGCCGGCGTGGCGGCGGTGCTGGGCGACGGCGGACCGCCGGCGAGCGTCGCCGGGCCGGGAGTGCTGCGCCTGGACGTCGCCCGCGCCGCTCGCGCCGGTGGCACCGCTCCCAACGCCGCGGCGCTCGCCGCGCTGCCGCCGGCGCCTGCTTGCTGCCGGGCCTATGTGATCTATACCTCCGGTTCGACGGGACGGCCAAAGGGAGTCGAGCTGACCCACGGCGGGGTCGTCAACCTGGTGCGCTGGCACCAGCGCGCATACCGGCTGGACGCCTCGGCGCGGGCCTCGCAGGTCGCCGAGCTGGGCTTCGACGCCGCGGTGTGGGAGATCTGGCCGTACCTGGCGAGCGGCGGCACGGTGCACCTGCTGCCCGCCGAGGTCGAGCTGGAGCCGGGTCGGCTGGCGCGCTGGCTGGTCGAGCAGGGGGTGACTCATTGCTTCCTGCCCACCCCGCTGGCCGAGGCCGTCCTGGCCGAACCGGCAGCCCTGTCGGAGCTGGCGCGGCGCCGGGCGCTGCGCTGGCTGCTCACCGGCGGCGACCGGCTGCGGCGGGCTCCGGCAACGCCCCTGCCGTTCCGGTTGGTCAACCACTATGGACCAACCGAGGCCACGGTGGTCGCGACGGCCGGAGCGGTCGGCCCCGTCCTCTGGTCCTCCGGGTCCACTCATCCCCCCGAGATCGGCCGGCCCATCCGCAATGCCCTTGCCTACGTGCTCGACGGCGCGCTGCAGCCGGTGCCGGTGGGGGTGGCAGGAGAGCTCTACCTGGGCGGCGCCGGCCTGGCCCGCGGCTACCTGGGGAAGCCGGACCTGACGGCGGAGCGGTTCGTCCCCGACCCGTGGACGGCAACCGCGGCGGACGCCGCGGGCGGCGGCCGGCTGTACCGCTCCGGCGACCTCGTCCGCTGGCGGCCGGACGGCCAGCTCGAATTCCTGGGCCGCGCCGACCAGCAGGTCAAGGTGCGCGGCTACCGCATCGAGCTGGGCGAGGTGGAAGTGGCTCTCGCCGCCCATCCGGAGGTGCGGCAGGTGGCGGTCGTGGCGCAGAACGCGCGGCACGATGGGCGGGGCGCGCTGCGCCTGGTCGCCTACGTCGAGCCGGCGGCGTCGGCGGACACCCGCCCGAGCAGTCTCGCGCCGCGCCTGCGCGAACACCTCCGCGCCCAGCTGCCGGAGTACATGCTGCCGTCGCGGATCGTCCTGCTCGATGCCCTGCCGCTCAGCGACAGCGGCAAGATCGATCGGCGCCGGCTGCCCCCCCTGCCCTCCCTGCTGACACCGGCCGCGGACCCCGGAGACGGCGGCCACACCGAGCAGGGCCTGGCAGCGCCGCGGACGCCGGTCGAAGAGCTCCTCGCCGGCATCTGGTCCGAGGTGCTCGGCGTCGACGGGGTCTCCTCGACCGATCACTTTTTCGAGCTCGGCGGGCACTCCCTGCTGGCGACGCAGGTGATGTCGCGCCTCCGCGGCGCCTTCGACGTCGAGATGCCGCTGCGCGAGCTGTTCGAGGCGCCCCGGCTGGCGGAGCTCGCGACCCGTATCGAGGCCCTCCTGCGGGCGCCGCGGATGCCGCACGCCGGAGCTGCGCTGCCGGCTCGCCCCCCACTCGTCGCGGCCGCCGCCTCCCGGCAGGGGGCGCCGTCCCTGTCGTTCGCCCAGCAGCGTCTGTGGTTCATCGATCAGCTCGAGCCGGGCAGCCCGCTGTACAACGTGCCGGCGGCCCTGCGCATCGAAGGGCCGCTCGACGCCGCGGTCCTGGCGCTCTGCCTCGGGGAGGTCGTGCGCCGCCACCAGCCGCTGCGGACCGCCTTCGCCACCCGGGAAGGTTCTCCGGTGCAGGTGATCCGGCCGGCGTCGCCTTTCGCCCTGCCGGTCGTCGACCTCGCCGGCGTGCCGGAGCGCCGGCGCCTGTCGCTGGCCCTTCTCCTCGCGGGCGGCGAGGCCGTCCGCCCGTTCGACCTTGCCGGCGACCTGCTACTGCGCGGGGTCCTGCTGCGGCTGGCCGCGCAGGACCACCTGCTGGCGCTGACCGTTCATCACATCGCGAGCGACGGTTGGTCGACGAGCGTCCTGGTCCGCGAGGTCGTGGCTCTCCATGGGGCGTTCTCGCTGGCCAAACCGTCGCCCCTGCCGGAGCTGCCGGTGTGCTACGCGGACTTCGCGGTGTGGCAGCGGTCCTGGTTGCGCGGCGAGGTGCTCGACAGCGAGATCGCCTTCTGGCGCGGGCAGCTCGCCGGGCTGCCGCCGCTCCTCGAGCTGCCGACCGACCGGCCGCGCCCCGCCGTGCAGAGCTACCGGGGGGCCAGCCGGCCGCTGCGCCTGCCGGCCGCTCTCAGCCGGCAGGCGCAGGCGCTCGCGCGGCGCCAGGGGGCCACCCAGTTCATGGTGCTCCTGGCCGCGTTGCAGGCCCTGCTGGCGCGCACCGGCCGGCAGGACGACTTCGCGGTGGGCACGCCGATCGCCGGACGCAACCACGTCGAGATCGAAGGACTGATCGGGTTCTTCGTCAACACCCTGGTGCTGCGCGCCGACCTCTCCGGTCGACCGGCGTTCCGCACGCTGCTCGGCCGGGTACGCGAGACGGCGCTTGCCGCCTACATGCACCAGGAGGTGCCGTTCGAGAAGCTGGTCGAGGAGCTTGCCCCGGAGCGGAACCTGGGGCACCCGCCGCTGTTCCAGGTGCTGTTCGTGCTCCAGAACGCTCCCGGCGAGCGGCTCGGGACCCGGGACCTGCGGCTGCGGCCGCTGGCCGTGGCCGCGACGACGGCGAAGTTCGATCTCACCTTCACTCTCGTCCCGCAGGACGGCGAGCTGGCCGGTGGGATCGAGTACGCCACCGACCTGTTCGACGCCGCCACCGTCGACCGGCTGGCCGCCCGCTTCGAGCGCCTGCTGGCAGCGGCCGACGGCATGCCCGATGCGCCCATCCTGGAGCTGCCGCTGTTGAGCCGCGCGGAGCGCGGACAGATCCTGGTCGAATGGAACGACACCGCGGCGCCGGCGCCGCGAGGTATCCACGAGCTGTTCGCGGCGCAGGCCCGGGCGAAGCCGGAGGCCGTCGCCGTGGTCTGCGGCAGCGAAGCGCTGACCTATGCCGGGCTCGACGCCCGGGCGAGCCGCCTTGCCCACCGCCTGCGCCGCCTGGGTGTCGGCCCGGACGTGCTGGTCGGCCTGCTGGTCGAACGCTCCCTGGACATGATCGTCGGCACGCTGGGCGTCCTGCAAGCCGGGGGCGCTTACGTGCCGCTCGATCCTCACTACCCGGCGCAACGCCTCGCCTTCATGATCGAGGACACCCGCGCGCCCGTGCTGCTCACCCAGCAGGCGCTGCGCAAGCGGCTGCCGCCCGGGGGCGCGCACGTGCTGCTGCTCGACGCTGCCCACCCTGCGGACGCCGCGCACCCTGCGGACGCTGCGCACGCTGTGGACACCGACGGCGACAACCTGCCGGCAGCCGCCGAGGGCGCGCCCGCCGGCGGCGAGCCGCTGCCGGCGAGCCTGGGCTACGTGATCTATACCTCGGGCTCGACCGGCCGGCCCAAGGGAGTGGCCCTCTCCCAGGGGGCGCTGCGGAACCTGATCGATTGGCATCTCGCGACGCTCGCCGGCGGCGCGCGGACCCTGCAGTACGCCTCGCTCTCCTTCGACGCCAGCTTCCACGAGATGTTTGCCTGCTGGGGCTCCGGCGGCACCCTGGTGGTGGTGCCGGACGAGCTGCGCCGCGACCTGCCCGGGCTGGCCAGACTGCTCGTCGAGCAGCAGATCGAGAAGGCGATCGTGCCGGTGGTGGTCTTGCAGCAGCTCGCGGAGATCCTGGCCGACCGCGGCGATCTGCCGCCGCTCGTGGAGATCACCACGACCGGTGAGCGGTTGCAGACCAACCGGGCGATGGCGGCGCTCCTGCGGCGCCTTCCGGGTTGCGCCTTCCACAACCACTATGGCCCGTCCGAGACGCATGTGGCGACCGCCTTTACCTTGAGCCCCGAGCCGGACGACTGGACCGTCTACCCGTCGATCGGCCGGCCGCTGCGCAACTGCGCGGCCTACATCGTGGAGCCTGGCCTCGAGCCGGCCCCGATCGGCGTTGCCGGGGATCTCTACCTGGGTGGCGCCTGCCTGGCGCGCGGCTACCTGGACCGGCCCGACCTGACCGCCCAGCGGTTCGTGCCGGACCCGTTCGGCGCCACGCCGGGGGCCCGCCTGTACCGGACCGGCGACAAGGTGCGGTCGCTGCCGAATGGCGAGCTGGAGTTCTTCGGCCGTTTCGACGATCAGGTCAAGATCCGCGGCTTCCGCATCGAGCCCGGCGAGATCGAAACCTCGCTCCTCTCGCTCCCCGGCGTCCACGAGGCCGTCGTGACCGTGCGCGAGGACCGCGAGGGCGGCGGGTCAGGCGGTCGGCTGCTGGTGGCCTATGTCACCGGCGACGTCGCCGCCGACGGGCTGCGCCGCTCGCTGCGGGAGAAGCTGCCGGACTACATGGTGCCGTCTGCCATCGTGGTCCTGCCGTCTCTACCGCTAACGCCGAACGGCAAGGTGGACAGGCGGGCCCTGCCGGCTCCCGAGCCGGCGAACGGCGGTGCCGGCGCGAGGAGCTACGTCGCGCCGAGGACGCCGGTCGAAGAGGTCCTCGCCGGCATCTGGGCCGAGGTGCTCGGCCTGGAACGGGTGGGGGCGGAGGGCCACTTCTTCGAGCTGGGCGGCCACTCGCTGCTGGCAACGCGGGTGGCGTCACGCCTGCGCGGCGCCTTCGGCATCGAGCTGCCGCTACGGGCGCTGTTCGAGCGGCCGACCGTGGAGGAGCTGGCGGCGGTCGTCGAAGACACTCGGCGCGGCGGGCTGGCCCCGGCGGTCCGCCCCCTGGTCCGGGTACCGCGCGATCGTGACCTTCCCCTCTCCTTCACCCAGGAACGCCTCTGGTTCCTCGACCGCATGGAACCGGGCGAGCCCACCTACGACATCCCCTGCGCGGTCGAGCTCACCGGCCGCCTCGACGTGGCTGTCCTCGCGGCAGCGTTGCGCCGCGTGGTGGACCGCCACGAGGTGCTGCGAACGGTCTTCGAGGTGGTGGACGGCGTGCCCTGCCAGCACAGCCTGCCGGCGCTCCCGGTCGCCCTGCCGGTCGTCGATCTCGCCGCGCTGCCGGAGGCCGGGCGCCGTGCGGCGGCGGCACGGCTCGCCGCGGCGCATGCGCGCCACCGCTTCGACCTCGGGCGCGGCCCGCTGCTCGACGCGGCGCTCCTGCACCTGGAACCCTGCCGCCACCACCTCCTGATCGTGGTGCACCACGTGGTCTGCGACGGCTGGTCGCTGCCGCTGCTGGTGCGCGAGGTCGGAGAGCTCTACGGCGCCGCCATCGGCCGCCGCCCGTCCCTGCTGCGCGAGCTGCCGGTGCAGTACGCCGACTTCGCCGTCTGGCAGCGCGAGGTGGTCGCGGAGACCCGGCATACCGACCTCGCCTGGTGGCTCCACCTCCTCGATGGCGAGATCGCGCCGCTCGACCTGCCCACCGACCGGCCCCGGCCGCCCGTCCAGACCTATCGCGGGGGGCGTGCCGTGCGGCTCCTCGCTCCCGGCCTTGCCGGGCAGCTGCGCCGCTTCGGCCGGGCCCAGAGCGCCACGCTGTTCATGACGCTGCTCGCGGCCATCCAGGCCCTGCTGCACCGCCATGCCGGCCAGGACGACGTCGTGGTCGGAGCGCCGGTGGCCGGCCGGCGCGCCGTGGAGACCGAGGCGCTGATCGGCTGCTTCCTGAACACCCTGGTCCTGCGCACCAGCTGCGGCGGCCGGCCCGGCTTTCGCCTGCTGGTGGACCGGGTGCGCGAGGTCACCCTGGGGGCGTACTCGCACCAGGACGTGCCGCTCGAGGCCGTCCTCGCCGCTCTCCCCCTCGGGCGCGACCTCTCGCGGACGCCGCTCTTTCAGGTGATGGTGAACCTGCTCAACCTCCCTGCCATCGAGATGCGTCTCCCGGGTCTGGCGCTGGACGTCGCACCCCTGGCGGCGACGGCCCTGACGGCCCCGCTCTCCAAGCTCGACATGACCTTCTACCTGAGCGAGCCAGGCGGCGGCGTGCTCGTCGACCTGGTCTACAACGCCGACCTGTTCGACGCCGCGCGGATGGAGGACCTGCTCGACCAGCTCGCGCTCTTCCTCGAGCAGGCGCTCGCGCGTCCCGAGGAGCCGGTTGGACGCCTGGCCCTGGTCACCAGCGCGGCGCGGGCCGTCCTGCCCGATCCTGCCGCGCGGCTGTCGGCCGCCTGGGAGGGCGCGGTTCACGAAGTCTTTGCCCGCCATGCCGGGAGGGCTCCCGACGCACTGGCCGTGGCCGATCCGCAGGAGTCCTGGACTTACGGCGAGCTCGACCAACGCGCCAACCGGCTCGCCGCCTTCCTGCAGGCCGGGGGCGTGCGGCCGGGTGACGTGGTGGCCTTCTGGGCGCACCGCAGCGCACCGCTGGTCTGGGGAGTCCTCGGTGCGCTCAAGGCGGGCGCCGCCTTCCTGATGCTCGACCCGCGCTACCCGGCGCCGCGCCAGGCGCAGATGCTGGCGATCGCCCGGCCGGCCGCCTGGCTCCGGGTGGCGGCGGCCGGCGCCGTGCCGGCGGAGATCGACAGCGCGCTCGACGCGCTCGGCTGCGCCTGCCGCCTGGTGCTGCCGGCCGCGGCCGGCGGTGCCCGCACGCCCGCGCGCGGGCGAGACGAGGAGTCTGGCAGGGTCTTCCTGGCGGAGCACTCCGCGGCTCCTCCGGCCGTCGAGGTGGGGCCCGACGACACCGCCTACGTGGCGTTCACCTCCGGCTCGACGGGCGTGCCCAAGGGCGTGCTTGGCCGCCACGGCTCGCTGTCGCACTTCATCCCGTGGCTCTGCCGCCGTTTCGCGCTTGCGGCCGCCGACCGCTTCAGCCTGGTGTCGGGTCTGGCGCACGACCCGCTGCACCGCGACGTCTTCACGCCGCTGCAGATCGGCGCCGCGGTGGTGATCCCCGATCCGCAGACGATGGACGAGCCCGGCCAGCTGGCCGCCTGGATGTGCGAGGCGGAGGTGACCGTGGCGCATCTCACGCCGGCGCTGGGGCAGGTGCTGACCGGCGCGGCGGCGATGGATGCCGCGCGCGTCGAGGTGCCGTCGCTGCGTTACGCCTTCCTGGTCGGCGACGTCCTCACCCGCCGCGACGTGGCGCGGCTGCGCCGCCTGGCGCCAGCGGTGACCTGCGTCAACTACTACGGCTCGACCGAGACGCAACGCGCCGTCGGCTGCCACGTGGTCGACGACGGCGAGGCCAGGGAGGTGCTGCCGCTCGGCCGCGGCATCGAAGACGTCCAGCTGCTGGTGCGGAACCCCGCGGGCGCTCTTGCCGGCATCGGCGAGCTCGGCGAGGTGGAGTTGCGCAGCCCGCACATCGCCAAGGGCTACCTGGGCGATCCGCAGCTCACCGTGGAGCGCTTCGTGGCCGATCGCTACCGTACGGGCGATCTCGGGCGCTACCTGCCGAACGGCGAGGTCGTGTTCGCCGGCCGGGCCGACACGCAGGTCAAGGTCCGCGGCTACCGCATCGAGCTCGGCGAGATCGAATCGGTGCTGGGCGGTTTCCCGGGGGTCCGCGAGGCGGTCGTCGTGGCGCGCCAGGACGGGGCCGCGGAGCGCTTCCTGGCCGCCTACGTGGTGCCGGCGGCGCCGGCCACCGCGCCGACCCTGGCGGTCGCGGCGCTGCGCGCCTTCCTGCGCGAGCGGTTGCCGGAAGCGATGGTGCCGGCCACCTTCACGCTCCTCGACGAGCTACCGCTGACACCCAACCGCAAGGTGGACCGCAAGGCCCTGCCGGCCCCGCGGTGGGCCGGCGGCGGCAAGGACCATGTCGCGCCGCGGACGCCGACCGAGGAGGTGCTGACCGGCATCTGGGCCGAGCTGCTCGGCCGCGAGAGCGTCTCGGTCGCCGACAGCTTCTTCGAGCTGGGGGGCCACTCCCTGATGGCGATCCGGCTGACGTCGCGGCTGCGCCGGGTCTTCGACGTCGAGATGCCGCTGCGCGACCTCTTCACCGCGCCGCGGTTGGCGGACCTCGCCGCCAGGGTCGACGAGGTGAGGCGAAGCGGCGCGACGGCTCCGGCTCCACCTCTCCTCCCGGTGGTGGGGGAAGGGCCGCGGCCGCTGTCGTTCGCGCAGCAGCGGCTCTGGTTCATCGATCAGCTCGAGCCGGGCAGCCCGCTCTACAACATGCCGGTGGCGCTGCGCGTCGAGGGGCTGCTCGACCCGACGGTGCTGGCGCTCTGCCTGGGCGAGATCCTGCGCCGTCACCAGGCGTTGCGCACGGTCTTCGCCACGGTTGCCGGGTCGCCGGTGCAGTGGGTCCGACCGGTGGCTCCCTTCCCGGTGCCGGTGGTCGACCTGTCGGCGCTGCCGGCGGCGCGGCGCGAGCCCCCGGCCTTCGCACTCCTGGCCGCGGAGACAGCCCGCCCGTTCGATCTCGCACGCGGCCCCCTGCTGCGCTGCCTGGTGCTGCGGCTGGACGAGCGGGAGCATGCCGTCGCGCTGACCACGCATCACATCGCGAGCGACGGCTGGTCGAGGAGCATCCTGGTCCGCGAGGTCATGGCGCTGTATCCGGCGATCGCGAGGGAAGGGGGCACGCATCCACCTTCACCGCGGTCGGCCCTGCGGGAGTTGCCGGAGCTGCCGGAGCTGCCGGTGCAGTACGCGGATTTCGCGGCATGGCAGCGCGCCTGGTTGCAGGGCGAAACGCTGGCGGCGGAGATCGCCTTCTGGCGCCGGCAGCTCGCCGGGCTGCCGCCGCTCCTCGAGCTGCCCACCGACCGTCCGCGTCTTGCCGTGCAGAGCTTCCGTGGCGCTTCGCGGTCCCTGTGGCTGCCGGCCGGGCTCACCCGGCAGCTCCTGGCCCTCGCCCGGCGCGAGGGTGCGACGCCGTTCATGGTCCTGCTGGCCGGCTTCGAGGCCTTGCTGGCGCGCACCACCGGCCAGCACGACTTCGCGGTGGGCTCGCCGGTGGCCGGACGCAACCGGGTCGAGATCGAGGACCTGGTCGGTTTCTTCGTCAACACGCTGGTGCTGCGCGGCGACGTTTCGGGAGCGCCGTCGTTCGCCGAGCTGCTCGGCCGGGTACGCGACACGGCGCTGCTGGCGTACATGCACCAGGACCTGCCGTTCGAGAAGCTGGTCGAGGAGCTGGCCCCGGAGAGGAGCCTCGCGCACACCCCCTTGTTCCAGGTGATGTTCGCACTGCAGAACTTCCCGGCGGCAAGGCTCGACCTGGCGGACCTGTCGATCAGGCCCGCGGCGCTGCCGGAGGCGAGGGCGAGGTTCGAGCTCGAGCTGACCTTCACCGAAGCCGCCGGCGAGCTTTCCCTGGCGCTCGGGTTCGCGGCCGATCTCTTCGATCCCGCGACGGTCCTGCGCCTGGCGGGCCAGCTGGTGGTGCTCCTCGCGGCGGGCGCCGCCGCTGCAGGGGGGCCGGTCGGCGACCTCCCGGTGCTGTCCGAGGGCGAGCGGCACCAGCTCAGAGCCGAGTGGAACGACACGGCCGCGCCCGCCGCTCCGGGAGTGATCGAGCGCTTCGCGGCGCAGGCGCGACGCAGGCCGGAGGCCGCGGCCGTGGCTGTCGCCGGCGACCCGCGGGGGAACCTCTCCTACCGCGCGCTCGACCGGCGGTCGGACCTGCTGGCCCGGCGGCTCCAGGCAATGGGGGCCGCGCCCGGGATGCCGGTGGGTCTGTGCGTCGAGCGCACGCCGGACCTGGCGGTGGCGGTGCTGGCCATCTGGAAGTCCGGCGGCGCCTGGCTCTCCCTGGACCCGACGCATCCCCGGTCGCGCCTGGCCTTCCTGCTTCAGGATGCGGCGGTGCCGCTGCTGCTGACCCGGCGCGACCTGCTCCCGATCCTGCCGCCCCACGAGGCGAGCGTCCTGCTGCTCGAAGAGCTGGAGGACGAGGAGGTCCGGGGAGAGGAGGTGGCAGCGGAGCGCCGCGATCTCCCCGCTCGCGACAGTCTGGCCTACCTGATCTACACCTCCGGCACGACCGGCCGGCCCAAGGCGGTACAGGTCGAGCACGGCATGCTGGCCGCCACCCTCGCCGCGACGCAGGGCCGGTTCCAGTTCGGCGCGGACGACCGCATGCCCTGCCTGGCGCTCGCGACGTTCGACATCTTCCTCTTCGAGCTGCTCTCGCCGCTGCTCGTGGGCGGCACGGCCGTGCTCTTCCCGCTGCGTCCGACGCTGGACGTGGAGCACCTGCTCGATCACCTGGGAGAGCTGACCTGCCTGCACGCCGTGCCGGCGCTCGCGCGGCAGATCGTCGACGGGCTCCGCCGCCGCGGGGCGGCAGCTCCCGACGTGGGGAAGCTGCGCGTGGTCTTCGTCGGCGGCGACGCCGTGCCGGCCGAGCTGCTCGTTGACCTGAGAGAGACCTTCCGGGCCGCTCGGATCTGGGTGCTCTACGGGCCGACCGAAGGGACCATCCTCTGCTCGGCGCACCAGGTGCCGCCGGCGCCCGAGCCGGCGTACCCGCTGCTCGGCCGGCCGTTCGCCGGCGCCGTGCTCGACGTTCGCGGCGCGGACGGGGAGCTGCTGCCCGTGGGCGTGGCGGGCGAGCTGTGGATCGGCGGTGCCGGCGTCACCCGCGGCTATCTCGGCCGCGCCGAGCTGACGGCCGAGAAATACGTTCTCCGCGGCGGCGCCCGGTTCTACCGCAGCGGCGATCGTGTGCGGCGCCTGGCCGACGGCAGCCTCGAGTTCCTTGGCCGTCTCGACCACCAGGTCAAGGTGCGCGGGTTCCGCATCGAGCTGGGGGAGGTGGAGGGCTCCCTCGGCCGCCACCCGGAGGTGCGCGACGTCGCCGCGGTCGTGCGCGACGATGCGCCGGGCAAGCGCCTGGTGGCGTACGTCGTGCGCCGGCCGGCGGCGGAGATCGCGGAGCTCGCGGACCACGTCGCGGCATGGCAGGCCCTGTACGAAGAGACCTACGCCGAGGCGCCACGAGATCGAGAAGCCGGGGGCGCCGCCGCGAGCTTCGTGGGCTGGAACAGCAGCTACACCGGCGAGCCGATCCCGGTCGCGGAGATGAGCGAGTGGGTGGACCAGACGGTGGCGCGGGTGCTCGCCCTCGGAGGACGGCGGATCCTGGAGGTCGGCTGCGGCACGGGCCTGCTGCTGTTGCGGCTGGCTCCGGGGGCAGGGCGCTACCAGGGCACCGATTTCTCGCGCACGGCCCTGGCGGGGATCGGCCGCCAGATCGAGCATATGACTCGTCCGCCCAACCTCTCTCTCGCCTGCCGGCCGGCCGACGATTGGAACGGCGTGGCCCCGGGAGACTTCGACACGGTGGTCCTCAACTCCGTGGCGCAGTACTTCCCCGGGATCGACTACTTCACCCGGGTGGTGCGGCAAGCGGTCGCCAGCGTGGCCCCCGGCGGCCGGGTCTTCCTCGGCGACCTGCGCAGCCTCGCGCTCCTCGAGTCGCTCCATGCGTCGGTCGAGCTCCACCGCGCGCCGGCGGACCTCCCGGCCACGGAAGTGAGACGGCGCATCCTCCGGCGCCTGGCGGCCGAGAAGGAGCTGCTGATCGATCCCGGCTACTTCTTCGCCCTGGCGCGGCTGCTGCCGGAGGTCCGCCGGGTCGAGATCCTCCTGAAGCGCGGGCGCCACCACAACGAGCTGAGCCGTTTCCGCTATGACGTCGTGCTCCACGTCGCGCCGGCGCCGCCGCCGCCGACCGAGCCGGCTGAGCCGGCGGAAGACACCGCGCTCGACTGGCTGGATTGGCAGCAGCACGGGCTCTCGCTCTCCGGGCTGGCCGAGCGGCTGGCCGGTGAGCACCCGGAAACGCTGGCAGTGACCGCGATCCCCAACCGGCGGCTCGCGGCCGAAGCGGTGGCCGTGCAGCTGCTGGCGGCGGTGGACCAGGACGCCGGGACGGCGGGGGAGCTGCGGCAGGTGATCACCGCGATGGCGCCGGCTTCCGCGCCGATCGATCCCGAGGAGCTGGCACGAAGCGGCGAAGCGCTCGATTATGCGGTCGGACTGACCGTCGATCCTCTGGACCAGCACCGCTTTGCCGCGGTGCTGCGCCGGCGCCGTGCCGGCGCGAGCCCGGTGCCGTCGCCGCCGGGGTGGCGCGCGGGCCTGCCGCCGCATGCCTACGCCAACGACCCCCTGCGCCACCGGGTTGCTCGACGTCTCGTCCCCGAGCTGCGCCGCTTTCTCCTGGGCGAGCTGCCGGAGTACATGGTCCCGGCAGCCTTCGTGCTCCTCGACCGGTTGCCGCTGACCGCTCATGGCAAGGTGGACCGCGCAGGGCTGCCGGCGCCGGAAGCCCTGCGCCCCGAGCCGGAAGGCGCCCACCGGGCGCCGGGGACGCCGGCCGAAGAGGCGCTCGCCGGTATCTGGGCCGAGCTGCTGGGCCTGGAACGGGTGGGGGCCGACGACCACTTCTTCGACCTCGGGGGTCACTCCCTGCTGGCGACCCAGGTGACGTCGCGCCTGCGCACCGCCCTGGGCGTCGAGCTGCCGGTGCGCGTTCTCTTCGAGGCCCCGCGGCTGGCCGACTTCGCCGCCCGCGTCGAGGCGGCGCGGCGCACCGGCGCCACCGTGACCTCGGCACCGCTCGTCCGGGTGCCGCGGGAGCGCCCCCTGCCCCTGTCCTTCGCACAGCAGCGGCTCTGGTTCATCGACCAGCTCGAGCCGGGCAGCCCGCTCTACAACATCCGGGCGATCCTGCGCATCGAGGGGCCGCTGGACGGGGCGGTCCTCGCTCTCTGCCTGGGCGAGATCGTGCGCCGTCACGAGGCGCTGCGGACGGTCTTCGCCGTGCAGGAGGGCGGGCCGGTGCAGGTGATCCGACCGCCGGCACCCTTCGCGTTGCCGGTGGTGGACCTGTCGGGGCTGGCGGGCGCGCCGGCCCCCCCGGCTCCCCCGGCCCCTCCGGAACACCCGGATCGCTCGTCCGGGTCCGCCGCTCGGCAGGCCCGGCTGGATCGTCTGGCCGTGGCCCTGGCCGCGGCAGAGGGCCGCCGGCCGTTCGATCTCGCGGACGGCCCCATGCTGCGCGGCGCGTTGCTGCGGCTGGCGGCGCAGGACCACGTCGTGGCGCTCTCCCTGCACCACATCGCGAGTGATGGCTGGTCCATGGGCATCCTGGTGCGCGAGATCGCGGCGCTCTACGCGGCCCTTGCCGCCGGCAGGGCTTGCCCCTTGCCGGAGCTGCCGGTGCAATATGCGGATTTCGCGGTATGGCAACGGCAACGGTTGGCGGGCGAGGCGCTCGCGGTCCAGCTCGGCTGGTGGCGCGAGAAGCTCGCCGGCGCACCGCCGGTGCTCGCGCTGCCCGGCGACCGGCCGCGCCCGGCCGTGCAGCGTTTCCGCGGCCGGTCGCAGCAGCAGCGGCTGCCGCTCGCCGGCGCCGCGGACCTGGCGCGCGAGACCGCCGCCACGCCGTTCATGGTCCTGCTTGCCGCCTTCGCGGCCCTGCTCTCGCGGTTGAGCGGCCAGGTCGATCTGGTGATCGGGTCGCCCATCGCCGGCCGCACCCGCGCCGAGGTCGAGCCGCTCATCGGCCTGTTCCTGAACACCCTGGCGTTGCGCGCCGATCTGTCCGGCGATCCCTCCGTCCGGGAGCTGGTGAGCAGGACCCGAGAGGTCACCCTGGGTGCCTTCGCTCACCAGGAGCTCCCCTTCGAGAAGCTGGTCGAGGACCTGTCCCCGGAACGCGACCTCAGCCATGCCTCGATCTTCCAGGTTCTTTTCGTGCTGCAGAACGCCCCCGTGGAGCCGCTCGAGGTGCCCGGCCTGCGCATCAGCCCGGTCTGGGAGGACTCCACCACCGCCAAGTTCGACCTGGTGCTCAACGCCGCCGAGGCCGGCGGCGAGCTGTTCTGCCGGTGGGTCTACAACAGCGATCTCTTCGACTCGACGCGCATTGCGCGCCTCTCCGGCCAGTTCGCGACCCTGCTGCGGCGAGCGCTGGCCGACCCCGGGACGACGCTCTCGGCGCTGCCGCTGCTCGGTGCCGCCGAGCGCCATCAGACCCTCTGCGAGTGGAACGACTCGCAAGCCGGCGATCCGGCGGCCGCCCGCTCCGTGCACGAGCTGTTCGCCGCGCAGGCGGCGAGGACGCCCGCGGCGGTGGCCGCCGTCTGCGCCGGGGAGAGCCTGACCTACGGCGAGCTCTCGGGCCGCTCCCGCCGCTGGGCCGCGGCGCTGGCCGGCCGCGGCGTGGGCCCGGAATCGGTGGTGCCGATCCTGGCCCCTCGCGGCCTGCCGTTCCTGACCGCGGTGCTCACGGTGCTGCAGGCAGGCGGCGCCTATCTCCCCGTGGACCCGCAAACACCTGCCGCGCGCACCTGGGAGACGCTGCGCCGGAGCGGGGCCCGCCTGCTCCTCTCGGGCGGCGGCCTGGGCCGGCGCTTGCTCGAGGCCGACGTCCTCGCGCTGGACGTCCTCGAGTTGGAACGGCTGTCCGGGCTCGGGCGGCCGGACGGAGCGGCGGCGCCGATTCCGGAGGGTGCGGCGCGTGCGGCTCGGCAGACAGGGCCCGACCATCTCGCCTACGTCATCTACACCTCCGGCTCGACCGGGCTGCCCAAGGGCGTGATGATCCCGCACCGGGGTCTTTACAACCACACGCTGGTGACGCTCCTGGCGCTGGGCCTATCGGCAGCGGACACGGTGGCGCAGAACGCCTCCCAGAGCTTCGACATCTCGGTCTGGCAGATGCTGTCGGCGCTGGTATGCGGGGGCCGGGTCGCCATCTACCCGGACGCCGTCGCCCACGACCCGGCGGCGCTGCTCGCCGCGGCGGCGCGGGACGGAGTGACGGTGCTGGAGGTGGTTCCCTCGCTGCTCGCGGCGATGCTCGCGGCCATCGAAGGCGGCAGCGAGGACGACCTGTCAGGTCTGCGCTGGCTCATCCCCACCGGCGAGGCCCTGCCGCCGGAGATCTGCCGGCGCTGGCTCGCCCGCTATCCCGGGATCCCGATGCTCAACGCCTATGGCCCCGCGGAGTGCTCCGACGACGTCAGCCTGGGTCCGGTCCGCGAGGCGCCCACGGCGGCGGCCTGGCGTCCGTCGATCGGCCGTCCGGTGGCCAACATCGGGCTCTACGTCCTGGACCGGGACCTCCATCCGCAACCCATGGGAGTGCCGGGCGAGCTGTGCGTGGGCGGCGAGGGAGTCGGCCGCGGATACCTGGGCGATCCGCAGCGCACGGCGCTGCAGTACGTGCCGGACCCGATCGCTGCCGCTCTCGGTGCGAGGCTCTACCGGACCGGCGACCTGGCACGCTGGCGGCCCGAGGGTGCGCTCGAGTTCCTCGGCCGGATCGACCACCAGGTCAAGGTGCGTGGCTTCCGCGTCGAGCTCGGGGAGATCGAGGCGGTCCTCGCCATGCATCACGCCGTCTCGGCGGCGGCGGTGGACTTGCGCGGCGCCGGAACCGCCCAGCGCCTGATCGCCTGGGTGGTCGCCGCGAGCGCCGGCGGTGCGGCGGGTGGAGCCGCGGCCGCTCCGGTCACGCCGGATCTCGCCGCCGGCCTCCACCGCCACCTCCATGCGCACCTGCCGCACTACATGATCCCGGCGGCCTTCGTGACCGTCGCGGCCCTCCCGCTTTCCCCGAACGGCAAGGTCGACCGCCGGGCGCTGTCCGAGCCGGAGCCCGCGGCCGCCGCGGGAGGGGAGGCGGCCGCGCCGCGGACGCCACTGGAAGAGTACCTGGCCGGTCTCTGGCGCGAGGCGCTCAAGCTCGCGAGCGTCGGCATCCACGACTCCTTCTTCGATCTCGGCGGCAACTCGATCACCGGCGCGATCCTGATGAACCGCCTGCAGCGGGAGCTGGGCGGGGTCGTCCACGTCGTCACCCTCTTCGACGCCACCACGGTGGCGAAGATGGCGGCCTACCTGGCGCGCGAGCAGCGGGAAATCGTCGGCCGCCGCTTCGGCGCCGCGTCGCTCGGCGAGGAGGCGGCGCGTGCTCCCCATGCTCCCCAACCCGTGGCCGGCCGCATCGACGCCGAGCGGGTCGCCGCCTTCCGCTCCTCGATCCCGTCGCTGCCGCGATGCCCGGACCTGGCGGCCGAGAAGAACCCGCGTGCAATCTTCGTCCTCTCGCCACCGCGCGCCGGCTCGACGCTGCTGCGCGTCATGCTGGGAGGCCATCCGCACCTGTTCGCGCCGCCGGAGCTCGAGCTGCTCTCGTTCAACACCATGACCGAGCGCGAGGCAGCGTTCGCGGGCCGCAACAGCTTCTGGCTGGAAGGGGCGATCCGCGCCGTCATGGAGGTGCGCCAGTGCGGCGTCGCGGAGGCGCGGCAGGTCCTTGGCGCCGCCGTCGCCCGCGGTTGGACCACGCAGCGGTTCTACCGCCAGCTGCAGGACTGGCTGGACGGCCGGACCCTGGTCGACAAGACCACCACCTACGCTCTCGACCTGGCGGTCCTGCGGCGTGCCGAAGACGCCTTCGCGCAACCGTTCTACATCCATCTCGTCCGCCACCCGTACGCCACCGTACGCTCCTTCGAGGAGATCAAGCTCGACGAGCTGTTCTTCCGCCATCCCCACTCGCTCGAACGGGCCGAGCTGGCCGAGCTGATCTGGCTCTCGAGCCACCAGAACATCGCCGAGCACCTGGCCGGCGTGCCGGCGGAGCGCCAGCTCCGCGTCCGCTTCGAAGACCTGGTGCGCCACCCGGAGGACGAGATGCGGCGGCTCTGCCGCGCTCTCGGGCTCGATCTCCACCCCGCCATGGTCGATCCCTATCTGCCGGGGCGGAGCCGGATGACGGACGGCATCCATGCCCAAGGCAAGATGCTCGGGGACGTGAAGTTCCTGGAGTACAAGGGCGTCGAGGCCGGAGTGGCCGAGCGCTGGCTCGCGGAGCAGCAGGACTCGCTTGGCGCGCCGAGCTGGGAGATGGCCGGGAGCTTCGGCTATGTCTTGCCGGCGGGGCCGGCGGGACCGGCGGGGCCGCCGGCGGTCGTGCCGCGGGCCGGTGGACGCGGGGAGCCGCGGCCGCTCTCCTTCGCCCAGCAGCGCCTCTGGTTCATCGACCAGCTCGAGCCGCAGAGCTCGCTCAACAACCTGCCGCTCGTGCTGCGGGCCTCGGGACCGCTCGCCCCGCGCGTGCTGGCGCTGACGTTGGGCGAGATCATGCGCCGCCACGAGGCGTTGCGTACGGTCTTCGCCGTGCTGGACGACGGCTCCCCCGTGCAGGTGGTCCAGCCGCCGGTGGCCTTCCCGCTGCCTGTCGTGGACCTGTCGCGGCTGCCGCGGCGTGAGCGCGAAGCACAGGCTCTCGCCCTGGCAGGCGAAGCGAGCCTGCGGCCCTTCGACCTGGCGCGCGGTCCGTTGCTGCGCGGCGTGCTGCTGCGCCTCGCCGCCGGCGACCAGGTCGTCGCGCTGTCGCTGCACCACATCGCGGGCGACGGCTGGTCCATGGGCATCCTGGTGCGTGAGGTGGCGGCGCTCTACACGGCCTTCGCCGCACGCGAGCCATCGCCCCTGCCCGAGCTGCCGGTGCAATACGGCGATTTCGCGGTCTGGCAGCGCTCCTGGCTCGACGGCGAGATCCTGGCGCAGGCGATCTCGTTCTGGCGCCGGGAGCTCGCCGGTCTGCCGCCGCTGCTGGAGCTGCCGGCCGACCGGCCGCGGCCGGCGCGGCGGAGCTCCCGCGGCGCCGCCCGCCCCGTGCGGCTGCCGGCCGGGCTCGCCGACCGGCTGGCGGCTCTCGCCCGGCGTGCCGAAGCGACGCTGTTCATGGTGCTCCTGGCCGGCTTCCAGGCTCTGCTGGCGCGCCTCGGCGGCCAGGACGATCTCGCCGTGGGCTCGCCGATCGCCGGGCGCAACCGGGTGGAGATCGAGGGCCTGATCGGGTTCTTCGTCAACATGCTGGTGCTGCGCGGCGACCTGTCCGGAGACCGGGCCGGCGGCCCGTCCTGCCGTGAGCTGATCGGGAGGGCGCGGCAGCGGGCGCTGCGAGCCTACCGGCACGAGGACGTGCCGTTCGAGAAGTTGGTCGAGGAGCTTGCGCCACGGCGGAGCCTCTCGCACGCTCCCCTGTTCCAGGTGATGTTCGCCCTGCGCAACGCTCCCGGCGAGAAGCTCGCGACCGGGGAGCTGCGGTTGCGCCCGGTCGAATGGGCCAAGACGATGGCGCGGTACGACCTCACCCTGAGCCTCGGGGAGGAGCCCGGCGGCGGGCTGGCCGGTGCGGTGGAATACGCCACCGATCTGTTCGACGCCACGACGATCGACCGCCTGGTCGGGCACCTCGAGCGGCTGCTGGCCGGCCTGGCCGAGGCGCCGGAACGTGGCTTCCACGAGCTGGACCTGCTCACCGCCGAGGAGGCCGGCGAGCTTCGCGGCTGGAACGAGACGGCCGCTGCCTACGATCTCGACCGGCCGCTGCACGGCTGGGTCGAGGAGCAGGCCGGCCGTGCTCCGGAAGCCGTCGCCGTGGACTTCGAGGGCGAGCAGCTGACCTATCGCGATCTGGACCTGCGTGCCGACCGGCTGGCCCGGGAGCTGCGCGCCCGGGGCTGCGGTCCCGAAAGCCGTGTCGGCGTCCTGCTCGAGCGCTGCTCCGAGCTGCCGGTCGCCGTGCTCGGCGTGCTCAAGGCGGGCGCCGCCTACGTTCCCCTGGATCCCGATCATCCGGCCGACCGCCTGGCCTTCCAGGCGAGCGACGCCCGCCTGCAATGGGTCTTGACCAGCAGGGACCTCCTGGCGCGGCGGGGCGGCGAGCTCGCCGCCTTCAGGGAGCGGTTCCTCGTGCTGGCGCCGTTGCTCGCGGCGGGGCCGCCGGCCGGGGGCGCCGCTTCCGCCGGGGGCGCCGGCGGGCGCTGGCCGGGTGTCGCGGTCGCTGCCGACTGCCCGGCCTACGTGATCTATACCTCGGGCTCCACCGGCCGTCCCAAGGGCGTGGTGATCGCGCACCGCGCCGTCGTGAACTGCCTGCTGTGGATGCGCGATGCCCTGCCGCTCGGCGCCGGCGACCGGATGCTGCTCAAGACGCCGCCGAGCTTCGACCCTTCGATCTCGGAGCTGTTCTGGCCGCTGATGAGCGGTGCCCGCCTGGTGGTGGCCCGCCCCGGCGGACACCGCGACAGCGCCTACCTGAAGCGCCTGGTCGCCGTCCAAGGGCTCACGGCGCTCGATCTCGTGCCCTCCATGCTGCAGCTCCTCCTGGAGGAGCCCGGAATCGAGGAGTGCCGCACCCTGCGGGAGGTGATCTGTGGCGGCGAGGCGCTGGCGTTCGAGCTCGCGGGCCGGTGCACCGCCCGCCTCGGCCATGTCCGCCTGCACAACCTCTACGGCCCCACGGAGGCCGCGATCACCGTCACCTCGTGGGTCTGTGGCGAGGGGCAGGAGCGCGGCAGGATCCCCATCGGGCGACCGATCGCCAATACGCGCATCCACGTCCTCGGCCGGGGCCTCTCGCCGTTGCCGGTCGGCGTGCCCGGCGAGCTGTTCATCGGCGGCGTGAACCTGGCGCGTGGCTATCTCGATCGTGCCGACCTCACGGCCGAGCGCTTCCTGCCCGACCCCACCGGGGGCGAGCCCGGCGGGCGTCTCTACCGCACCGGCGATCTTGCCCGGCGGCGAGAGGACGGTGCGATCGAGTTCCTCGGCCGCACCGACCACCAGGTCAAGATCCGCGGCTTCCGTATCGAGCCGGGCGAGGTCGAGGCGGCGCTGCTCGCCCTGCCTGGCGTCCGCGAGGCGGCAGTCACGGTGCGCGAGGACCAGGGCGGCGACCTTAGGCTGGTGGCCTACGTGGCGGGCAATGTTGCGGGCGAGGCAGTGGCCGGCGGCCGGCGCCGCTCGCTGCGCGAGGAGCTGCGCGAGCTGCTGCCGGCGGCCATGATGCCGGCGGCCTTCGTGCCCCTGGCCGCGCTGCCGCTCACGCCGAGCGGCAAGGTGGACCGCGAAGCGCTGCCGGCTCCCGAGCCGGCGGCCGGCGGGGGCGCCGAGGGGAGCTACGTGGCGCCGGCGACGCCGGTCGAAGAGGTTCTCGCCGGCATCTGGGGCGAGCTGCTCGGCGTCGAACGGGTCGGTGCGAACAGTGACTTCTTCGACCTGGGCGGCCACTCGCTGCTGGCGGTCCGGGTGATGGCGCGCATCGAGAACGTCTTCGGGGTCATGCCGCCGATCTCGGCGCTGTTCGAGTCGCCGACGGTCGCGGCACTGGCGAAAGCCATCCAGAAGCGGCCGGTCAAGCGTTCGGCGCCGCTGGCGCGCCTGCATCCGGGAGGCTCGGGGAGGCCGCTGTTCCTGGTCCACCCGGTGGGAGGAGACGTCTTCTCCTACGTGGACCTGGCCAGGAGGCTGGGGCCGCAACGTCCGGTCTGGGGCGTGCAAGCGGTCAGCGAAGGCAACGGCCATGCCCCGGCGATGGAGGAGGTCGCGGCGCAGTATCTGGCGCAGGTGCGCGAGATCCAGCCGGAGGGACCCTGGCTCCTGGGCGGCTGGTCGTCCGGCGCCGTCACCGCCTACGAGATGGCGCGGCAGATCGAGAGCGCCAGCGGCAGGGCGTCGCTGCTGACGATGCTCGATCCACCGCCGCCCCCCGATGGGCGCATCGCCGCCGTCGGCGACACCGCGCTGCTCCTGGCTTTCTCGCGGCTCGCGCATCCTTCCGAGGAGCAGCAGGGGTTGATCCGCGAGATGGTGGCAGGGCTGGACCTGGAAGCCGGGATCGACCGCTTGCTCGAGCTGGCGCGGGCCGGGGAGGCGCTGCGGGACCTGCAGCGGCCATGGCTGCGGGAGCGCTTCGACCTGTTCTGTCGCGCCATGCAGACCGTGGAGACCTACGTGCCTCGTCCCTTCAGCGGGCGCGTGACGCTGTTCCGGGCCGCCAACTCGCTGGCCCCGGGAGCGACGGACCTGAGCTGGGGTTGGGATCGGCTCGCCCCGACCGATGCGCACCTCATCCCGGACGCGGACCACGGCTCCTTGCTCCAGGCGCCGGCGCTCGACCACCTGGTCGCGCGCCTGGAGAGCGCCCTCGCCGCAGTCGACGCCGAGCCTCCGCCATGAAGACCGAGGAGGCCCCGCTTGCCAGCTTGCGGCGGCTGGCGGCCCGAGCGCTGGCGCTCGATGCCGCGGTCCTGCCGGTCGACCGGCCGCTAGCCGCCTTCGGCCTCGACTCGCTGGGGGCGGCGGAGCTGTCGCAGGCGATCGAGCTGGAGCTGGGCGTGCGCGTGGATCTCGGCGACCTGCTCGCCGCCCCGAGCCTCGAGCTTCTCGCCGCCCAGATGGCGGAGATTGCGGCGGCGCTGCCCGCCGCGGACCGCCACGCCGCGGCAAGCCGGGCCGTGCACCGCAACGCCCGGAGCTCCCGGAACCCCCAGAAAACACCGCGCGGCCACCCGCTCTCGCACGGCCAGCGCGCTCTGTGGCTTATCGAGCGTGGCGGAGAGGCCGGGGCGTCCTATGTGCTCGCCGGCGCCGTCCGCTGCGCGGACGCGCTGCCGGACCGCGCCCTGGGCGCAGCCTTCCGCGCCCTGGTGGCGCGCCACCCCGCGCTGCGCTCGACCTTCGCCCTCGACGGCGAGACGGTGGTCCAGGTGGTGGGTCCGGTGGTGCGCCAGGTGGACCGCCAGGTGGACACCGCCTGCGACCTTCGCGTAGAGGATGCAACGGGGTGGAGCGCGGCACGGCTCGCGGCGCGGCTCGCCGAGGAGGCGGAGCGGCCCTTCGACCTCGCCGCCGGACCCCTGGTGCGGCTGGTCGTCTTCCGCCGCGGCGCAGCGGGCCCCGGCGACGGCGATCTCCTGCTGCTGGCCGTGCATCACATCGTCGCCGATTTCCAGTCGCTGGGGGTGATGCTGCGGGATCTCGGGGCCCTGCTGGGCGGCAGGGCGCTGCCGCCGCTCGCCGGCGGCGGCGCGGATCTCGTGCACCAGGAGGAGGAGCGGCTCGCCGGCGCCGAGGGGCAGCGCCTCTGGGCGTACTGGAGCGCCGCGCTCGCCGGCGGCGCGCCGCCGCTCGCGCTGCCAACCGACCGGCCGCGCCCGCCCCGCCAGAGCTACCGCGGCGGGTCCCAGGCGCTGCGCTTCGGGCGACGGCTGAGCGCCGAGCTGGGAGAGCTCGGCCGGCAGCACGGCGCAACGCCCTTCATGACCCTGCTCGCGCTCTTCCTCGTGCTGCTCCACCGCCACAGCGGCCAGGAGGAGCTGGTCGTCGGGACGCCCACCTCGGGACGCTCCGCGCCGGCGGCCGAGGGCATGGTCGGTTACTTCGTCAACCCGGTCCCGGTACGCGGCGACCTGACCGGAGATCCCAGCTTCACGGCACTGCTCGCGCGGGTGCGGCAGGCGGTGCTCGGCGCGGTGGCCCATGCCGGACTGCCCTTCCCGCTGCTCGCCGAGCGGTTGGGCGGCGAGCGCGATCCCAGCCGTTCGCCGCTCTTCCAGGCCATGGCCGTGCTCTACCGCGAGCGCTCGGCGGGCGAGCGCGGCCTGGGTGCCCTGGCGCTCGGCGAGGGCGGCGTGGCGGTCGATCTCGGCGGGATCGTCGCCGAGTCGGTCGCGCTGCCGCGTTCCGGCGCGCAGTTCGACCTGACGCTCCAGGCCGCCGAGATCGATGGCGATCTCACCTGCTCGCTGCAGTTCAATCGCGACCTGTTCGACGCCGCGACGGCACGGCGCTTCCTCGCGCAGCTGGCCACGCTCGCCACGGCGGTCGCGGCCCGCACCCCGGCCGCCCCGGGCGCCCCGGCTGCGACGTTGGCCGGAGTGCGGGCGCTGCCTCTCCTCGGCGCGGCGGAGATCCACCAGCTGCGCGTGGAGTGGAACGACACCGCCGTGGGCCGCCCGGGGCTCGCACCGGCCGGGCTGCCGGCCCGCTGCGTGCGGCTCGACGAGCTGGTGGAGCGCCAGGCCATGCTCCGGCCCGACGCGGCCGCCGTACAGGGCCAGGCGTCGACGCTCACCTACGGCGAGCTCGAAGCGCGGGCCAACCGCCTGGCCGGCTACCTGCGCCGCCTGGGGGTGGAGCCCGAGGCGCGAGTGGCGATCTGCCTCGGGCGTACGCCGGAGATGGTGGTGGCGCTGCTGGCCGCCGCCAAGGCCGGAGGCGCTTACGTGCCCCTCGATCCGGGGCACCCGCGGGCGCGCCTCGCCGCGGTCCTGGCCGACTGCTCCCCGGCGGCACTGGTGACCGAGGAGCGCTGGCTGGCGCCGCTGGGGCTGGCGGAGGACCAGCGGTCCGACGGACCCTACGTCGTCGCCCTGGACCGCGAGTGGGAATGGATCGCTGCCGAGGAGGCGAGCAAGCCCGCCGGCCCGGCCTGGGCGGACGCTCTCGCTTACGTCATCTACACCTCGGGCTCGACCGGGCTGCCCAAGGGGGTGGCGCTGCCGCACGGCGCGGTGGTGAACCTGCTCGCGGCCATGGCCTCACGCCCCGGTCTGGACAGCGGCGACGTGATGACGGCGCTGACCACGCTCGCCTTCGACATCGCCGGGCTGGAGATCTTCCTGCCGCTCGCCGTCGGCGGCCGGGTGGAGGTCGTGGGGACGGACGAAGCGGCCGACGGAGCGCGGCTCGGCGCCCGCCTGGACCGCTGCGAGGTGACCGCGGTGCAAGCGACCCCGGCCACCTGGCGGCTGCTGGTCGAGGCGGGCTGGCGGCCGGCGAGGCCCACCCGGGCGCTGTGCGGCGGCGAGGCGCTGCCCCCCGAGCTGGCCGCCGAGCTGCTGGCGCGCGGCGTCGAGCTGTGGAACGTCTACGGTCCCACCGAGACGGCGATCTGGTCGGCCGCCGCACGGGTGAGCGCGCGGCTGTCGCTCGGACGGCCGGTCGCCAACACCCGCCTCGCCGTGGTGGACGCGGCTCTCCAGCCGGTGCCGCTCGGCGCGGCAGGTGAGCTGCTGATCGCCGGCGCCGGTCTGGCGCGCGGCTATTGGGGCCTGCCCGAGCTCACCGCGGCGCGGTTCGTCCCGGACGCCGGGAGCGGCATCGCGGGGGCACGCGCCTACCGCACCGGCGACCTGGTGCGCCATCACCCCGACGGCGAGCTGAGCTTCCTGGGCCGCCTGGATCACCAGGTCAAGGTGCGCGGCGTGCGCATCGAGCTCGGGGAGATCGAGTCGGCGTTGCGCGCTCATCCCGAGGTTGGCCAGGCGGTGGTGATGGCGCGCGGCGACGGGACCGATCGGCGCCTGATCGCGTACCTGGTGCCGCGCCCGGGTGCGGCGTCACCCGATCCGGCCGCGCTGCGGGAGCACCTGCGGCGCATCCTGCCGGAATCCATGATCCCGGCCGACTTCGTCCGGCTCGCCCGCCTGCCGCTGGGCCCGACCGGCAAGGTGGACCGCCGCGCGCTGCCGGAGCCGGGCGAAGCACCCGGCCTCGCGGCCGGCGCCGTCCCTGCCCCGCGCACGGCCGCCGAGCATCTCGTGGCCGCGGTCTGGGGGGAGGTCCTGGGCGTCGAGCGGATCGGGGCCGACGACGACTTCTTCCGGCTCGGCGGACACTCGCTCCTGGCGCTCAGGGTGGCGGCGCGGCTGCGCGAGCGGCACGGCATCGACCTGGCGCTGTCGCGGCTGCTCAAGCTCTCCCGGCTCGGCGAGCTGGCGCGGGAGGTGGAAGCCATGCAGCGCGCCGGCCGGCCGCAGCCGCCGCCCATCCGGCCGTTGCCGCGCGGCGCGGGCGGGGAGCTTGCGTCGCCGCTCTCGTTTGCGCAGGAGCGGCTCTGGTTCCTGGATCGGCTGCAGCCGGGAGCGGCGACCTACAACCTGCCCGCGGCGCTGCGCCTCGCCGGCGACCTCGACCTTCCCGCCCTCGCCTTCAGCCTGGAGCAGATCCGGCGGCGCCACGAGGTGCTGCGCACCCGTTTCGTGGCGCAGGCGGACGGCGGCGTCCTGGCGGTGGTCTTGCCGGCGCCGTCGGTGCCACGAGCGCCAGCCTGCGCGCTGATCGACCTCGCGGCCCTGCCGGCGGGTGCGCGCCAGGCGGCGGCGCGCCGCCATGCCAGGGCCGAGGCCGAGCGGCCTTTCGACCTTGCCGCCGGGAGCTTCCTGCGCGCCGCCGTGGTGCGTCTCGGCGCCGCCGAGCACCTGCTGCTGCTCACGCTGCATCACGTCGCGAGCGACGGCTGGTCGCTCGGCCTGCTGGCGCGCGAGCTGTCCGCCCTCTACGCCGCCGCCGTGGCGCACTCTGAGCCGTCAGGGCTTGCAGCGCTGCCCGTCCAGTACGCGGACTTCGCCAGCTGGGAGCGCGAATGGCTGGCGGGCGAGGCGCTGGCGGGGCAGCTCGCCTACTGGCGCGCACGGCTCGCCGGCGAGCTGCGCGACTGCCTGCCGCTCGACCGGCCCCGGTCGCGGACCGCCGGACGGCATGGCGCACGGCGGGCCTTCGCGCTGGCCGCCGATCTCACCGCCGGCCTCTCGGCGCTGGCCCGGCGCCGCGGCGCCACCCTGTTCATGGGTCTGCTCGCCGCCCTCGACGTGCTGCTCCTGCGCTCCACCGGCCAGGACGACGTCGTGGTCGGCACGCCGGTCGCGAACCGCGGCCGGCGCGAGACCGAGGACCTCATCGGGCTGTTCGTCAACACGGTCGTGCTGCGCCTGGACCTGAGCGGCGATCCCGCCGGCGAAGAGCTGTTGGAACGCGCCCGTGAGGCGGCGCTCGGCGCGTTCGCCAACCAGGAGCTGCCGTTCGATCGCCTCGTCGCCGAGCTGGCGCCGCGCCGGGAGCTTGCGGAGACGCCGTTCTTCCAGGTCGTCCTGGCCTGGCAGCCGCCGCCTCCCCGGCCGCGGCTGCCGGGGCTCGCGGTCGAGGTGCTCGACGCCGACAGCGGCACGGCGAAATTCGATCTCGCGCTGGCGGTGGCGGACCGCGCCGACGGGGGCCTGGGTGGCGCCTGGATCTATCGCACCGACCTCTTCACGGGAGCGACCGTCGAGCGCCTCGGCGCCCAGCTGCGCACGCTCATCGCGGCGATGGTCGAGGCGCCGTCCCGCCGGCTTTCGGAGCTGCCGCTCCTCACCGCGGCCGAGCGCCACCAGCTGCTGGTCGAATGGAGCGCGGCACCATGGCCGGAGTGGGGCAGCGACCTGGTGCACGCGCGCATCCTGCGCCAGGCGGCGAGCACCCCCGACCGCACGGCGCTGGTCGCCACGGCCGCGGCCCTGCCGCACGGCGAGTGCGAGGCGGTCCTCAGCTATGGGGCGCTGGCCGCCTGGACGGAGCGGCTCGCGGCGCGGCTGCAGGACGCGGGAGCGGGGCCGGAGCGCATCGTCGGGATCTGCGTGGAACCCTCGTGCGAGCTCGTCGCCGGCCTCTGCGGCATCCTCGCGGCGGGTAGCGCCTACCTGCCGCTCGATCCCTCCCTGCCGCCGGAGCGCCTTGGCCAGCTCATCGCCGCCGCCGGCGCCGAGCTGGTCGTCGCCACACCGGACCTCACGCCGCGGCTGCCGCCCGGCTGCCGCATCCTGACGCCGGCCGGCGGGGAGGTCGTCGCTGGCGGCCGCGCCGCCGACGCGCCGGAAAGCACGTCCCGCGCCGCCGCCGCCGTGCCCGAAAACGCCGCTTACGTCCTCTTCACCTCGGGCTCGACCGGAACACCCAAGGGAGTGGTGGTGCCGCATCGCGCGGTGGTCAACCGGCTGCGCTTCCAGGACGCCGTCGACCTGACGCCCACCGCACGCGTCGTCCAGCGTACACGCTGCGGCTTCGACGTCTCCGTCGTCGAGCTGTTCGCGCCGCTCGGAGCGGGTGCGACCGTGGTGCTCACGGACGGCGCGCGCCAGCAGGACACCGCCTACCTCGCGCGGCTGCTGGCCGAGCGGCAGGTCACCCATCTCAATGCGCCGCCGGCGCTGGTGCCGCCGCTGCTACAGGAGGAGAGCTTCCGCCACCGGCGGCGCTCGCTGCGCCGCGTGGTGGTGGGCGGCGACCGTGTCCCAGGCGAGCTGCCGGACCAGTTTTTCGCCGCGATGGACGGTGCGGCACCGGTCTTTCTGACCCGCTACGGCCCCACCGAGGCGACGGTCTCGGTGAGCGAATGGATCTGCCGGCCGGCCGCTGCCGGCGAGGCGGCGGGCGCCGCCGCGGTCCCGCTCGGGCGTCCCATCGCCGGCGCGCGCTTCTACCTGCTCGACCGCGGGCTGCGCGAGGTGCCGCAGGGCGCCGCCGGCGAGCTGGCGATCGGCGGTCTCTGCCTGGCGCGCGGCTATCTCGGCCTGCCCGCGGCCACCGCGGCCGCCTTCGTCCCCGACCCCTTCGCACGCGGCGCCGGCGAGGCGGGGCGGCGCGTCTACCGCAGCGGCGATCTGGCGCGCTGGCGCGCCGACGGCGTCATGGAGTTCCTGGGCAGGATCGATCGCCAGGTCAAGATCCGCGGCTTCCGGGTCGAGCTGGGAGAGGTCGAGGCGGTCCTCTGCCGCCACCCCGCGATCGCGGCGGCGGCGGTGGTGGATGGCGAAGGGCCGGGCGGCGCCAGGCGGCTGCTGGCCTACCTGGTCGCGGCGGTGGGCGCCGAGCCGGTGGCGCTCGCGCCGGCCCGGCTGAGGTCCTTCGTGGCGGAGCGGCTGCCCGGCTACATGGTGCCCGCGAGCTTCGTCACCCTGAGCCGCCTGCCGCTAACCGCCAACGGCAAGCTCGACCGCGCGGCGTTGCCGCCGCCCGCGGACCTCGAGCCGCAGGATGCCGCCGAGCAGGCGCCGCGCAACCCGCAAGAGCAGGCCGTCGCCGCCATCTGGTGCGAGCTGCTCGGTCGCGGCGCGGTCGGCGTCGAGCAGGATTTCTTCGCGCTCGGCGGCCACTCGTTGCTCGCCCTGCAGCTGGTCAACCGGCTGCGCCACGGGCTGGGCGTCGAGCTGCCGCTGGCGCGCCTGTTCGCGGCGCCGACCGTGGCCGCCGTCGCCGCGGCGATCGCGGAAATCCGCGGCGCCGGCGCCGCCGCTGCCATGGCGGCGCCGACTGCGGCCGCGGCGGCGCCAGGGGGCGGCGCGCCCGTCCAGGTCCCGGCGCTCCCGACCATGCCCGGTTCGGGTCCGGGAGGAGTGGGCGTGTTCCCGCTCTCCTTCGCGCAGGAGCGGTTGTGGTTCCTGGAGCGGCTGGTGCCCGGGCAGGCGACGTACAACATCGCCGCGGTGCTGCGCCTGCACGGCGACCTCAACGTCCCGGCGTTGCGTACGGCGCTCGACGAGATCGTGCGGCGGCATGCGGTGCTGCGCACCCGTTACGGCGAAAGCGACGAGCAGGCATTCCAGGAGGTGGCGCCGTGGCGCGGCCCGGGCTCGCTGGCGCTGCCACGGATCGATCTCGCCGGCCTCCGTGCGGCTTGCCAGGCGGAGGGGCAGCGCCGGGTGAGGGCGGAAGCGGAGCGGCCATTCGACCTGACCACCGGACCGGTGCTGCGCGCCACGCTCGTGGCGCTCGCGGCCCGCGAGCACCTGCTGGTCGTCGTGATGCACCACATCGCGAGCGACGCGTGGTCGATCGGCGTCATGGTGCGGGAGGTCACGGCGCTGTATGCCGCGGCGCTCCGCAGGGTGCGCTCGCCGCTGCCGGAGCCCGGCCTGCAATATGCCGACTATGCGGTCTGGCAGCGCGGCTGGCTGGCCGGAGAGCGGTTGCGGCAGGCCATCGAGTTCTGGCGCGAGCGGCTGTCAGGCGCGCCGGCCCTCGACCTGCCGCTCGATCGCCCGCGGCCGGCGCAGCGAGGCTTCCGCGGCGACCGCCGCCGGTTGGTGCTGAACCGCAACCTGACCGCCGGCCTCAACCGCCTGTCGCGGCAGCTTGGCGCCACGCTCTTCATGACCACGCTCGCCGGTCTCGCGGCGCTGCTGGCACGCTATTCCGGCCAGCGGGACATCTCGATCGGCACGCCGCACGCCGGACGCGACAGGCTGGAGATCGAGGGCCTGATCGGCTTCTTCGTCAACGCGCTGGTGGTGCGCCTCGACCTCGCACGCGAGCCGAGCTTCGTCGAGATCGTCGGGCGGGTGCGCGACGCCGCGCTGGGCGCTCTCGCGCACCACGAGGTGCCGTTCGAAAAGCTGGTCGAGGAGTTGCGGCCGGAGCGCGATATGGCGCGCTCACCGTTGTTCCAGGTGATGTTCGCGCTGCAGAACGCTCCGCTCGGCGCCCTCACCCTGCCGGGCCTCTCCGTGGGCGTCGAGAGCGCGCCCACCACCGCGGCGAAGTTCGAGCTGACGTTCGAGCTCAGGGAGCGCGATGGCCAGCTCATGGGGGCGATCGAGTACGACCGTGACCTCTTCACGGTGCCGACCGTGGAGCGTTTGGCCGGCCACCTGGCGGCGCTGCTCGCCGACGCGGTGGCCCATCCCGGGCGCCGGCTGGGAGAGCTGGCGCTCTGGCAGGCAGCCGAGAGGTTCCAGGTCATGGGCGAATGGGCGCGCGGCCCGCTCGCCCCGTTGGACGGCGAGGCGACGGTCCTCGGACTGATCGCGGCGCAGGCGGCGGCGCGCCCGCAGGCGGTCGCGGTCGCCTGCGGGGCCGAGCAGGTCAGCTGCGGCGAGCTGGACGCCTGGTCGAACCGCCTCGCACGGCGCCTGCTGCGGTGCGGTGTGGGCGCCGAGACCCGCATCGGGCTGCTGGTCGAGCGCACGCCACGCATGGTCGTGGCTCTCCTCGCCGTGCTCAAGGCCGGCGCCGCCTACGTGCCGCTCGACCCCGGTCACCCCGAGGAACGGCTGGCCATGGTGCTCGCCGACAGCGGGGCGCGGCTGCTGCTCACCGAGAGTACGATCTGGCAGCGGCTGGGCGCGCGGCTCGCCAGCGCCGGCCGCGCCTGGAAGGCGATGCTGCTCGACGCTCCGGACGAGCGCGCCGCCGTTGCCGCGGAGCCGTCCGGAGCGCCGGCCGTGCCGGTGGCGGCGGCCGCCGTCGCCTACGTGATCTTCACCTCTGGCTCCACGGGCCGCCCCAAGGGGGTGGCGGTCCCGCATGCCGCCCTGCTGAACTTCCTGCTGGCGATGGCCGAGCGGCCCGGCCTCACGGCAGGCGCCCTGGTGCCGGCGCTGACCACCATCGCGTTCGACATCGCGGCGCTCGAGATCTATCTGCCCCTGGTGGTTGGGGCGCGGATCGAGATGGTGGGCCGCGAGGAAGCTGCCGACGGCGTACGCCTGGCGGCGAGGCTGGCCGCCGGCGGGGCGGGCCTGGTCCAGGCCACGCCGGCGACCTGGCAGTTGCTGCTCGAGTCGGGCTGGCGCGGCGGCCCCGAGGTGCGGGCGCTGTGCGGCGGCGAGGCGCTGAGCTGGGACCTGGCGCGCCAGCTCGTCGAGCGCGGCTGCGAGCTGTGGAACGTCTATGGGCCGACCGAGACGGCGGTCTGGTCGGCGGTGCGGCGGGTGGGGCAAGCGGGAGGGATGGTGCGCGCCGAGGAGGGGGCCTCGGTACCGATCGGCCGGCCGATCGCCAACACTGTCTTCCGGGTCGTCGACGAGGCCGGCCAGCCGGTGGCGGCCGGCGTCCCGGGGGAGCTGTGGATCGGCGGCGCCGGCCTGGCGCGCGGCTATTGGAACCAGCCGGACCTGACCGCCGAGCGCTTCGTGCCCGACCCCTGGGGCGAGGAGCCGGGATCGCGCCTCTATCGCACCGGCGACCTGGTGCGCTGGCGCGGCGGCGGCGAGCTCGAGTTCCTGGGGCGCGGCGACCAGCAGGTGAAGGTGCGGGGTTTTCGCATCGAGCTGGGCGAGATCGAGGCGGCTCTCGCCGTGCAGGAAGAGGTGGCGCAGGCCGTCGTGCTGGCGCTGGGCGAGGGCGCCGAGCGCCGGCTGGTGGCCTTGCTGGTGGCGCGCGGCGCGCCGCCGCCCGAGCGCGAGCTGCGCGAACGGCTGCGCCGGCGGCTGCCGGAGTACATGCTGCCGGCGGCCTGCTGCTGGGTCGAGCGGCTGCCGCTCACGCCGAATGGCAAGGTGGATCGCAAAGCCTGTGCGCGGCTAGGCACCATGGCAGCGCCCGAGACCGCCGCCTACCTGGCGCCGCACGGTCCGATCGAGGAGCTCCTGGCCAGTCTCTGGGCGGAGCTGTTGCAGCGCGAACGGGTGGGGGCCGGTGACCACTTCTTCGCGCTCGGCGGCCACTCCCTGCTCGCCACGCGGCTGGTCTCGCGAGTGCGCGGTGCGCTGGGAGTCGAGCTGCCGCTGCAAGCCGTTTTCGCTCACCCCACTCTCGCCGCGCTCGCCGGCGTGATCGCCGAGAGGTGGCGCGGCCATGGCGAGGGACGGCAGCTGCCGCGGCGCCGCCGCCCGGAGGTGGCCGCCGGCTACGTCGCGCCGGGTACCGACATCGAGGCGAGGGTGGCGGCGATCTGGTGCGAGGTGCTCGGCCTCGATCGGGTCGGCGTCCAGGACGACTTCTGCGAGCTGGGCGGGCAGTCGCTGCACATCCCGCAGATCCTCGACCGGCTGCAAGCCGACCTCCGGGTGGTGGTGCCGCTGGCCAGCCTGCTGGACGAGCCGACCGTCGCCGGCCAGGCGTTGACCGTCGAAGAGCTGCTGCTCGACGAGATCGAGGAGCTGGTTTCTGGGGAGGCCCGAGGCAGATGACGCGCTGCGCACTACCCGCAGTCGATGTCGGTTGGATGGTTTTGGCGCACGACCGTATTGCGATGGATGCACACGCGGGAGGCATCGCCCTCGACGAAGATGCCACCGCCGCGTCCATCCGGGCTGCCATTGCCCGTGACGACACTGCCGCCGAGCTGGCAACCGCGAGGCGCCGCGAAGTAAATGCCGGCGCCCGCGCACGACGCCGCATGCAGAGCGTTGTCTGTAACGCGGCTACGCCATATGCGCAGCGTGCTGCGCTCGCACCAGATCCCACCGCCACGGGCGGCGCCCAGCGCGTACACCGCGTTTGCCTGGATGGTGCTGCCGGCGATCTCGGCGTGGCAATCGCACAAGAAGAGTCCGCCGCCGGCGGTTGTTGCCGCGGTGCCGCTGTTCGCGACGTTTCCAGCGATAGTGGACTTCTGGATGCGCACCCGGGAGTCGCGGCAAAGCATGCCGGCGCCGCAGGGTTCGTCAGCATCCTCGCCGACGTGGTTGCCGGCAACGACGCACTCCTGAAGGCTGATCGACGAATTCACTGCCAGCATGCCGCGGCTGCGGCCGTTTGAACGAATTTCGATGCCGCTCAGATGAAGGGTGGACCGCTCGACGCACAGGACCGCCAGCCCGCCGTCACCGCTGATGGTCACGCCCCGCCTGGACAATCGGGCGCTTTGAATGACCACGCATGGTTTATCGATGATGCGCAGGGCCTCGGTGTACAGCTTGGGTGCGGCAACGATCGTCGCGGGACCGCTCGCCGCGTCGAGCGCTGCTTGCAGCGTAGGAAAATGTTGCGGGACAAAGAGAATCTCGGGTGCGGTGGTCGCTGTCACCGGCCGCACTATACCAAGCTGCCACCGGTAGGTGCCGAGCGTGAGCAGGCGCTCGCGTCACCAGGACCGGTTTCCCGCGACCGTCAGGCCGCGGCGGAGTCCGCACGGCGGCGGGTTCGGCGGCTGAGCCGGTGAGTCAGCCCGGCCGCTTGCGCATCCATACCGCCCAGGTGACCGGCCCGGCCTGCTCATCCGCCAGCGGCCGGCCTGCCAGCTTGAGCGCCAGCTTGATCTGGCCGTGGTGGTACCCCTCGTGCCAGATCATGTGCTGGAGCATGAGGATCGGGTGGTCGTAGTGGAGCTCCATGGGACGCCCCACGGCCAACCGTCCCGCGACCGCCTGACGCACGGCTCTGGCGCTCTCGTCCAGGCGCCGCGCCATCTCCTCGCGGTCCGGTTCCGCCCGCCACTCCTCGGCCGGCAGCTCCCCGGCGTGCTCGGGCGCGTCTTCGGCGACGAGTACCAGCCGCACATAGTGGATGTGTGCGAAGAGCTCGGCGATCGAAGGGCTCCCCGGCGTAGGCCGCACCGCCAGCGCCCCCTCCGGCAGCGCATGCAGCAGGTTCACCAGGATGGTGTTGTTGCGATCCCAGGAGTCGAGCAGCGGTGACAGCAGGTCCCCATCTGGCGTGTCTGGCATAGCCCCCCGCATCGGACGAGGTTGGATGTCGCCTCGTTCTCGGCGCGGGGGAATCGTACCGCGGGTCCCAAGCCGTGGTGCCGGTCCCGACCAGCAGCGCGACCAGGAAATGATGGGGGCACTCTTCCTCGACGTCCGCTACCGCCTGAGCAGCGCGAAGCGTCCGATTGCAGACAGATGAGGGTGAGCACCTCTCGCGCGAGCAGCCGGGTGCTCGACCGCATGGGCCTTGCCGACCACCAGGCGGTGCTCATCGCCCACAACGACACCGACAGCGAGCACGTGCAGCGAGACCTTCCGCGAGCACCGCGAGCGGAATCCCGAGCCGCCGCAGATCCAGCGCCAGGCCGACGGCCGGGAGATCGCGCCCCTCGAGGGCGCCACGCCGAGCGCGCGCACCCGGGCGCTGATCGAGCGCGTGACGGCGACGCGCGCCACCTTCACTGAGGCGGCCGGCCGCCTGCACTTGCCGATACCCGAGCCGCCGCCCGTACCGAGCTGCTGCGCATTCCGGTCGAATCCGGCCAGGGATTCCGGGGTGAAGGCGGCCACCCTTCCGGGCTAAAGGCGGCCACCCATTCCGACGCGAAGGCGGCCACTTTTCGGTGGTCGTCGGAAGGGTAGCCGGCATCCATCGGAAGGGTGGCCGGCTTCCGGTCGGAACGAGCGACGAAAAGGGCTGGCGGCGCTCCCTGACGGCCGCATCGTCTCCGGCTCCAATGACCGCACCTGCCCGACGGGTTCTCGCCCATCCTGAGCAGCGGGCAAGGCTCAGGCCGGACCTCAAGCGGCTCTGGAAGCGCTTGGCGGCGCGCACCGAGCGGGTGGACGGCCGGCAGTTGAGGCCGAGCGGACAATGCGCCCTGGGCAGTAGGTGCGCGTATGCCCCAGGTCACCTTCGACTTTCCGCCGGCCGTCTTCCCTCGGAAGTCGCCCGTGGAGTTCGCGGCCGAGATGAGGCTCGCCGCTGCGATCCATTGGTACTCGCAGAGATGGTGTCGCAATGCGAGGCGGCGGAGTTCGCCGCCTGCCAGCCCGAACCGGAATCATGAACTGGCCGATCGGTGTTTACTCACGGAAATGACTAGTCCGGTACGACGAGAAAGGGAACCGAGTGGCTTTCGACCGCATCACTTTTGACCCCAAGATCATGGGCGGCAGAGCGTGCATCCGCGGCATGCGGATCACTGTCGGCCACGTCGTGACCCTGATCGCGGAGGGGGCGCCCGTCGAGGAAATCGTCGAGGATTATCCGTACCTCGAGAAAGAAGATATCCAGCAGGCCCTAGAGTACGCCGCTTGGCTGGCGCGAGAAGAGGTCTTCTCGGCCTAAGCGCTGGTGCGATTCCTTGCGGATATGGGCGTGGCCCCCAAGGTCGTCGCCTGGCTGAAGGAGCAGGGCCACGACGCGTGGCACCTCGCCGAGCGTGGACTCGAGCGGCTGCCGGATTCGGAGATCTTCGGTCGCGCGGCCGAGGAGCAGCGAATCGTGCTGACTTTCGACCTGGACTTCGGCGAGATCCTAGCGTCATCGGGCGGTACACGGGGCCAAGCGACTAGGGCAACTTTCTAACAGAGCCTCGGCCCACCGCCGAATGAGCGGCACCCGTTCCTCGATGTGCCGCGCAATCAAGGAGTGGGCGGCGCGAGGATGGGGCGCTGAACCGCAACTGACCCAAGACCATCTGTGACGGTAATGTCGTCCCAGGTGTGGCGCCCGGTCCAGCGCCTCGTCAGGCGGGTAAGCGAGCCGCGTGCTCCGCCGCCACTGGGGGGGACCAGGCTCTAGATACGCTGGCGCAGGAGGCGGCGGGCAAGGCCAGGAGGAGAGAGCCGGCGATGGCGGCGGCGCTCCGGGGCCAGGGCTTGGAGGGCGGCGGGGGTGCCATCGAGGTGGGCGAGGATGGCTTTCAGGTCGGGCGCGGCGGATGCCGGCCCGGCGGGGTGGTCGTCAGCAGGGCGATGAGGCCGGCGCCGAGGAGAAGGGCGCAAGCAACGAGCTGGGCGATGACTTAGCGCCAGGGGAAGCCGAAGGGCGGCGGCAGGGGGCAACCTGACGGACGACGGCCACAACTCGCTGGCCGAAGTGTGCGCCAGGGCACCACCTCGGAAGTTTCTCCCTTTTCCGCGCGGCCAACGCGATAGGATAGGCACACGGGAGTGTGCCTCCACGATGAGCACGATCCAGATCGAAGTGCCCGAGAGCGTCCTGCTCAGCACCGGACAGTCGCAAGAGGAGTTCGTGCGCGAGGCGAGGTTCCTGTTGGCGCTCAAGCTCTTCGAGCTCGGCCGCCTATCGGCGGGCAAGGCGGCCGAGATGTGCGGGCAGAATCGAGTGGACTTCATCCTGCTGGCCGGCCGCTCGGGTGTGCCCGTCGCCGACCTCGACGACACCGAGCGCAAGCGGGAATTCTCAGCTTGAACGAGGGGCCGGTCGTCTGCGACGCCGGCCCGCTGATCGCGCTGGCAAGTGTCGACCAGGTCGGGCTGCTACCGTCCCTATATCAGCGCATCGTCGTACCCGAACCTGTTCTCGTGGAAGTCGTGCAATCCGGCGCTGGCCGAGCGGGTGCCAGCGAGATCGCCTCGTCACACTGGCTGGAGGTCGTGCCGTCGCGGGGCGATGTAGATCCTCTGCTGGCTGCGGAGCTTGGCAACGGAGAAAGCTCAGTGATCAGCGTCGCCGTACAGCTCGGCGCTCCTCTGGCCTCGCTCGACGAGCGCCGAGCCCGCCGAATCGCAGCTCAAGTCTACGGTCTCGCAGTGAAAGGCACCGCTGGTCTCCTGGTCGCCGCCAGGCGGGCCGGCCTGATTGCCAAGATCCGGCCACTTCTCGAGGGCATGGCGCGGCAGGGCTACTACCTATCCGCTCGCCTCATTGAGGCGGCCTGTCAAGAGGTCGATGAGTGATCGCGCACTCGCAGCGGCCAGGTTGCCAGAGCGATCGTTTTTCCGCTCGCTTCGCGAGCGCCGTCATCGAATCAAGGAGGCCCCCACGGGCGAGCAGCGTGAGGCGTCCGCGGACCTCGCTGGCGGCCGCGTCGCGCCGGCCCTCGACGCCTACCAGCAGGCCGGCCGCCTCCAGGTCGCCGACACCCGCGACGCCGCCCGCGCCGACCTCCTCGCCCGTTACGCCGCCGATCGCGCCGCCGACCCCGGCCACGGCCAGCTCATGACCTGCTGATTACGAATCTGTCCCCCGCCGCCCCTGCCGCGCCGCCTCTCTCAGCGCCCGGTACCGCTCCAGCCGGGTCTTCAGGGCTTCCTCGAAGCCCTGGCCCTTGGGCTCGTAGAAACGGGTTCCGTTCAGCGAGTCAGGCAGGCAGTCCAGGCCCCCGACGCCCTCTTCCGTGGCCGGGGCGTAGACGTAGCCGGCACCGTAGCCCAGGTTCTTCATCAGCGACGTGGGGGCGTTGCGGATGGCGAGGGGGACGGGGTCGGCCGGACGCTCCTGGACCGTCCGAAGGGCGGCTCCGAAACCGGCGTAGACGGCGGTGCTCTTGGGGGCCAGGGCCAGGTAGACGGCGGCCTGGGCCAGGGCCAGATCTCCCTCCGGCGAACCCAGCAGGTGATAGGCGTCGCGGGCGGCCAGGGTCTGGACCAGGGCCTGGGGGTCGGCCAGACCCACGTCCTCGCTGGCGAAACGGATCATGCGGCGGGCCACGTAGAGGGGATCCTCGCCGGCCGCCAGCATGCGGGCCAGCCAGTAGATCGCGGCGTCCGGGTCGCTCTCGCGCAGGGACTTGTGCAGGGCCGAGATGAGGTTGAAGTGCTCCTCTCCCGCTTTGTCGTAAAGCAGGATCTTGCGCTGCGCCACCTGGCGCACGCGCTCGGCGTCCAGACGGGGAAGGCCCGCCAGCCCAGGGGGGGCGGAGTCGGCCCCGTCCGCCACCGCCAGCTCGAGCAGGTTGAGCGCCCGGCGCGCGTCCCCCGAGGCGGTCTGGGCGACGGCGGCCAGGGCCTCGTCCTCCACCTCCACCGCCAGACCTCCCAGACCGCGCTCGCGATCTGCCAGGGCGCGGCGCAACAGCAGCTCCAGGTCCTCCACCGTGAGCTGGCCCAGCACCACCACCCGGCAGCGCGAGAGCAGCGCGGCGTTGATCTCGAACGACGGGTTCTCGGTGGTGGCCCCCACCAGCACGATGTCGCCGCGCTCGACGTAGGGCAGGAAGGCGTCCTGCTGCGAACGGTTGAAACGGTGGATCTCGTCCACAAAGAGCAGCGTACGCCGCCCCTGGGCGCGGCGCATGCGGGCGGCCTCGGACATCACCTCTTTGACTTCCTTGATGCCCGAGGTCACCGCCGAGAAGGGCACGAACAGCGACGAGGTGGCGACCGCGATCAGGCGCGCCAGGGTGGTCTTGCCGGAACCCGGCGGCCCCCAGAAGACCAGCGACGGCACACGGTCGGCGGCTATGGCGCGGCGCAGGAAGGCTCCCGGCCCCACCACCTCCGGGTGGCCAACCACCTCGTCGAGGGTGCGCGGACGCATCCGCTCAGCAAGCGGCGAGCCCCCCGCTGCCTGGCTCGCCGCTTCCCGGCCTGCCGCCGCGGACGCGGCGCTGGACTCACCTCCCGGCTGGTCGTCGAAGAGGCCGCGCGTCATGGCAGGGCGGAGGACGGAGCCGCCGCGGCTTCGCGCTCCACCTCCACCCGCGCGTCGTTGAAGCAGGCACCACCGCCGAGGTCGGCGAGGCTGGCTGGCACCAAGGCGTTGGCGGTGGTACCGGAATGGGTGTTGTGGCTCCACAACCCCTTGGGCAGCACCGCCAGGCCCGGCGCCACGTCGAGGCTGAGCCGCACCACCGTCCGCACCTCGCCCAGGTCGTTCCACACCCGCACCCGGTCGCCTTCGGCCAAGCCGCGGCGCGCCGCGTCGTCGGGGTGCAGCTCGATCGGCACCAGCTTGCGGTGCAGCTCGCCAAGGGTCGAGCTGATGGTGCGCGCGGTGGCGGGCGAGATCAGCGCCAGCGGGAAGCGCCTGCCGGCCGGCGCCTCGCGGAAGGCATACAGGCCCTCCGGCGCCTCGCGGTCCAACGCCTCCGGCACCAGGTCGATCTTCTGGTCGGGCGTGCGCGGGAAGACGTCGCCGAACTGGATCGGCGCCGGGCCGCTGTCGGGGACCGCGATGCCGTCTCTTTCGAGCTCGGCACGGATCCTGTCCGCGCCGCCGAGCAGCGCCGAGGTGAGAGCCGCCGCACCCTCGGGATCCTCGGGCCGGCCCAGGCCGAGGCGGTCGCAGAGCTCGCCGAAGACCTGGTAGTTGGGTCGCGCCTCCCCGGCCGGCGCGATCGCCGGCGCCGCCTGGTGCAGGACGAAGGCGCCATACCCCTTGACCAGCTCGTGGTGCTCGAGGAAGGTGGTGGCCGGCAGCAGCAGGTCGGCGTAGCGCGCGGTGTCGGTACGCACCGGATCGAATACCACCGTGAACAGGTCCTCGCGCTCGAGGCCACGGCGCACCCGCTCCTGGTCGGGCATCGTCGCCAGCGGGTTGCAGTTGTAGACGAACAGCACCCGCACCGGCGGCTCCGCCCCGAGCAGCGTCTCGCCCAGCAGGTTCATGTTGACGAGGCGCATCCCCAAGGCGAGGTCGGCGTCGGCCGGCGACACCGCGGCGGCAGCAACCTGGTCGAGGTTCCAGGCCCCGGAGTTGCTCATCGTATAGCCGCCGCCGCGGACGCCGAACTTGCCGGCCACCGCCGGCAGGGCAAGCGTCGCCGCCACCGCCGAGCCGCCGTTGCGGTTGCGCTCGACGCCCCAGCCGGTGCGCATCACCGCCGGCGAGCTGTCGGCGTAGAGGCGGGCGAAGCGCTCGATCTCCGCCGCCGGCACTCCCGAGACCGCCGCGGCGCGCTGCAGGTCCCAGGGCGCCGCCCGCCGGCGCAGCTCTGCCGCACCGCGGGCGTGGGCCGCCAGGAACCCCAGGTCGGCCCGCCCCTCCTCGAACAGCCAGCGGATCACCGCCAGGGCCAGCGGCAGATCGGTGCCCGGGCGCGGTGCGAGGTGCAGGTCGGCGCGCTTGGCGAGCGGGGTGCGGCGCGGGTCCACCACCACCAGCCGGGCGCCGGCGCGCTGGGCGTCCTGGATGATCGGCACCAGGTGGATGCCGGTGACCGCAGGATTGACGCCCCAGAGCACGATCAGCCGCGCATGCCGGTAGTCGGGCAGGGCCACTCCCGGCATCAGGCCGTAGAGCCCGCGGGCGGCGCTGCGCGACGGGGCGGCGCAGACGGTGCGGTCCAGACGCGAGGCGCCGAGGCGAGCGAACAGGCGCAGATCGGTGGTGTCCTGGGTGAGCAGGCCGTTCGAGCCGCCGTAGGAAAACGGCAGAATGGACTCGCCGCCGAACTGGTCCCGGGCCTCGCTCAGCCGCTCCGCGGCCAGCGCCAGCGCCTCGTCCCAGGACACCCGCTCGAAGACTCCCTCCCCTTTGCGCCCGCGGCGAATCTCCGGATGGAGCAGGCGATGATCGCCGGCCATGTGCTCCGGCCACCGCCGCACCTTCGCGCAGATGAAGCCGGCGGTCAGCGGGTTGCGCCGGTTGCCGTCGAGCTTGACCACCCGCCCACCCTCCACCTCGACGGACAGGCTGCAGGCATCCGGGCAGTCGAGCGGACAGGCGCTGGCCACGGTCTGGCGGGCACCGGCCGTGGCCGCGCCAGCGGTCTCGATGTTTACGGGGGCGGCAGTGGCGGCAGTGGCGGCGCCGGCGCGGGGTTGCACCATCGCTTCGATTGTAGAGTACCGTCGCGGGCCGCGATAGCCGCGGCGCGCCGCCTCTCCACCCTTCCGCCCTTGCCGACGCGACGGCGCCGAGCGCCGGTGCGTATAACCGGCGAACGGCAGCGCAAGGAGGGGGACGCATGACGAGAGCCTTGCTGGTCATGGCGGCGGGCCAGGTGGTGCTGCAACTGCTCCTCCTGCCGCTGGCGCGCGCCCTGGGGCGGAGGCTGCGCTGGGAAGCGGTGCTGGGCGGCATGGCCCTGCCCTGGTTGCTGCTCAGCCCCTGGATGCTCGGTCCCAAGCTGCTGGTCCCCTGCGACATCCTGGCGATCCAGCTGCCGGGTCTGGCGCCCCTCGCCGCTCCCGACCCCCACGCCGCGGAGCTCAACGACGTCATCTACCAGCTCATCCCCTGGGAGATCGAGGTCCGCCACGCTCTGCGCCAGCATCGTCTGCCGCTCTGGTCGGACCTCCTCGACGGCGGCAGCTCACCGCTGGCGAACCCGCAGGCGGAGGTCCTGTCGCCGCTCGCCATGCTGGCCCGGCCCGCGCCGATCCAGCACCACTTCCTGGTCCTGCTGGCGCTCAAGGTCCTGCTGGCCTTCGAAGGCGCCTGGCTGCTGGCACGCAGCGTCGGAGCCGGGCGCCCGGCATCGCTGCTCGCCGGCACCGCCTTCGCGCTCGGCGGCGGCATCATCGCCTGGGCGCTGTTCCCGCTCAGCAGCACCGCCGCCTGGGTACCCTGGGAGTTGCCGGAGCGATCCGGCTGGCTCGCCATCCGAGCCGCGTCTCGCTGCTGGCAAGCGCGCTGATCGTCGCCGCCGTGCTGCTCTCGGGGCAACCCGAGGTGGCGCTCGCCGGCGGCCTGCTGGCGGCCGTCGCCGGCCTGGCACTGGCGCGGCGCGCGCTGCCGGCGCGTCGACGCCTCGGAGCGCCGCTGGCCGCCGGGCTGCTCGGCTGCGCCCTGGCCGGCGTTCAACTCGTCCCCTTCGCTGCCGCCCTGCCGGCCAGCCAGCGGGTGCACGACCGTCTGGCCGACGCCCGGCAGACCGACCGGCCCGAGATGATCCTGAAGCAGCCGGAAACCTGGTTCCATGAATATCGCGACCGGCTGTTGCTGAGCCCGGTCAGCCTCACCGCCTACGGCCGGCCCTATCGCGACACCTTCCGTGGCCCGATCGGCTGGTCGTTCGCGGAGGCCCCCTGCGCCGGGCTGGTGGCCTTCGCCTGCTGCTGCGCGGCGATGGTGGCGGCGCCGCGGCGGCGGCTGTGGCCGCTGCTCGGCTTCGCCCTCGGCGCTCTGCTGCTGGCCACGGAGCCCCTGCCGCTCTACCACCTGCTGCAGGCGATCCCCGGTCTGGGCATGCCCGAGTACTCCCGCTTCCTGCCGGTGGCCGCCCTGGCCATCGCGGTGGCCGCCGCGCTCGGCCTGGACGCGCTGCGCTCCGGCCGCCGGCGCCGCGCCGTGGCGCTGGCGCTCGCCGCGGCGCTTTGCCTGAGCCTGGCCGTATCGGCAGTCCTCTCCGCGGTGGGTGCCGCCGTGCTGATCGCCGCCGCCGCGGTCGCCCTGCCGCGACGGCCCGTCCTCGGTCTCACCGGTGTCGGGTTGGCGGCGATCCTCGAGCTGCTGCCATGGGCACAGTCGATGCTGCCGAAAGGCGATCCCTTCTACTTCTTCCCGCAGGGCGGCGCCGAACGGCTGATCGAAGCCGCGGCCGGCCCGGGTGGCCGGGTCGTCGGGCACCACATGCTGGCCTACGCCTCGAGCCTGGCGGTCTACGGCCTGGCCGACGTGCGCCCGCACAACCCGATGGCCCGCCAGGACTACCTCGCGGTGCTGGCCGCCGCGTTCCAGTTCCGGACCAACGTGCACGACTACTTCGGCATCTTCTGGCACCCCGACCATGCCATCTTCAGCTTCCTCGGCGGCCGGGCGGTGGTGTCCAACATCTCCATGCCGCCTCCCGCCGGGATGGTGCGCATCGATCACGGGGAGTACACCGTCTGGCGCCTGTATCGCAACCTCCATCCGCTGCCGCGCTGCTTCCTGCCCGACGCCGTCGAGCGGGTGCCGCGCGCCGATCTGCCAGGCTGGATCAGCCGGCTGCGCGACCCGTGGCGCGTCGCCGTGGACAGCGCCGCCGCCCGCGGGTGGCAGGAGCCGCCGGCCGCGGCGGCGCGGACCGGCCAGGCGGTGAGCACGACCGAGCGCCTCCCCGGCGACCTGCTGCTCGAGCTGCCGCCAGCGCCGATGGCCAACTCGGCACACCCCGGCGGGCAGGGGACGGCCGAGCGCCTGGTGGCGACCTCGCTGACCTGGCCTGAAGGCTGGGAGGCACGCGCCACGGACGGCGGCGCCACCGCCGGCACGCTCCGCCGGCTGACCGTCGACGGCGCCTTCGTCGGCATCCTGGTGCCGCCGGGGGTCCGCCACCTGCGGCTCCGCTTCCGCCCACCGGGCCTCCGCGCCGGCCTGACGCTGACCGGCCTGGCCACCGCCCTGCTGCTCGGGCTGGCGGCGTGGCTGCTGCTGGCGACCGGGCGGCCGGCTAGCGGGAGACGGCCGGCGGCGGCACCGGTGCGGGCCGGCGCGGATGACGATAGAGGCGGGCGTCGCCGGTATCGGCGACGAGGATGAAATTGCGGCGCAAACGACGCTCGATCGGCGAGCCGCGCGGCATCTTCCAGCAGTAGACGTAGTCGACCTGGCGCTTGAGCTCGCGCGGCTCCACGTCCCCGGGCGCGGCCTCGAACTGGTAGGTGTCGTGGCCGGCGGCAGCCTTGAACCGCAGCGGGAAGTAGTTGGTCATGGCTTCATAGTCGTCCCAATCGACCAGGCCCTTGTCGATGGCCACATAGTCGAACGTGTGGCCGAGGTAGCCGCCCCGCGAGCAGCCGCCGTAGCGATCGAACAGCAGGGGCACGACGACGCTGCCGCCCGCGGCCGCCTCCAGACCGCCGATAAAGGGCCGCTGCAGGCGATCGACCTCGCGGTAGCAACGGATCACGTAGCTAAGGTTGAGCACCGCGAGCGCCGCCAGCAGGCCGACGCCCGCCGCCCTGGCGCCGCCCGGCAACCCCGGCGCGAGCCAAGGGATCAGGATCAACCAGGGATAAGCGGCAAGGCGCAGCTTGATCAGGGAGCCGCCCGCCATGCCCTCGGGGGCGAGGAAGTACAGCGCCGCGAAGCCGACGGCGAGCGCCAGGAAACCGAGATCGGCGGCCGCGCTCCGCTGCCGGCGGCGCAGGCGGTAGGCGATCGAAAGCACCAGCAGGACGGCGAAGGCGATCGCCAGCAAAGTGCCGAGCCGCGCCTGGGCCTCGAGCCCGACGAAGACCGCGAGGTGGACGAAGTCCGCCAGCAGCGAGGCGGGCGAGGAGCTCGCCAGCGACGGGCTGCCGCCCTGCGCCGCCACGAACCAGACCGGCAGGACCGCCTGCGGCGCCAGCGCCGCGAGGCTCAGCAACCGGCGCCGGAGCTTCGCCCGCTGCAGGGTCCCCAGCCATAAGACGGTGATCGCGCACAGCGCCATGACGGTCGACACGAGATGGGCGAAGTAGCAGAGCCAGAGCAGCAGGTTGAGCTTCACCGCGGCCCCGAGGTCGAGATCGTCGCGGCGCCGCCAGGCGTAGCCGACGGCGATCGCGAACAGCGCGAGGCTGAAGCAGAAGTTGTAGAAGCCGAATTGCAGCGGCAGGCTGAAGACGAAGAGGAAACCCAGGAAGGCCAGCCAGCGGCGCTCGGCGTCGACCGCGCCGGCGAGGTACCAGAGGCCGCCCAGCAGGAGGAGCACGTAACCGCTGAGCAGCAGCTTCTCGCTCACCAGCGGCGGGACGATCCCCATCAGGCCCGCGAGCAGCAGGTGGGTGAGCCAGTTCGGGACCGGCCGCGCCACCACCTCGAAGTAGCGGCCGATCCAGGGGTAGCGTGCGCCGTCGCGGAGGTGGCGCAGCATCCAGGCGTTGTAGAGGTGGCACGGCCCATCGACGGTGGGCACGAAGCGCACCACCCAAAAGGGCGTGACATAAGCCAGCGCCAGCGCCAGGAAAAGCCACTGATACCACGGCCAGCATGGCCGTCGCGGCCATCTCAACCACCGGTGAGGCGATTGCAACCACCGGTGAGGCCATCTCGGCCCGCGCCGAGGAGCCGGCGCCGCGCCGCCGGCCGGGTCCGCAGCCGGGTCTACGGCCGGGTCCGCAGCCGGGTCCAGGGGCGGGTCCGCGACCGGTTCCGCGGCAGGAGCTTCCGGTGCGCCGGACATGCGGCGGACAGTACCAAACTGCCTGTTTGCCGTCGCATTGACGCTCGCTGGAGGCGATGGTAGCTTCACCGGCGCCTTGCACTCCTACACCGCCCTGCCGGTTCGCATCGCGCTGGCGCTGTGCCTAGCCTGGGCCGGCATCTCCCTGGCGCGCGAGGTTCAGGACACGGCGTTCGACCTGACCCACCAGCGGCCCAACGTCCTACCCGTGGCATGGCGCTTCGGCTCGCCGCCGGTGGTGCGCTTGCAACGCTGCCTGGCGCCGGTCGAGAGCCTGGTGCCGCTCGACACGCTGGTGATCTTCGCGTCGCCGCCGGGGCCCTTGGGCGCCGAGTTCTTCCGCCGGCGCTGGGCCGCCTACCTGTTACCGCGCTCGAACGTGGTGGCGCTCGACGATCTGCGACCGCCACAGCTTGCCTCGTACCTCATCACCTTCGGCGGGCTGCGAGAGCTGCCGCCGGGCCTGCACCTCGAGCTCGACCGCCAGCTGGAAAACTGCCGCCTCTACCGGATCCTTCGCCGCTGAGCGCCGCCGCACTGCTCTTTCCGCTCGGCACGCTGGCAGTCGCCGCCGCCCTGGCCTTCCTCGGCAGCCGCGCCGGCGCCGCGCTCGCCGGCCCGGACGACGGCGCCCTCTACCGGCTGGTGCTCTACTCGCTCGCCGGCTGGGAAGCTCTCTACCTGCTGCTGACCGCGCTGTCGCTGGCCGGCATCCCGTGGCGGCTGCCGGTGATCGCCGCCGCGGCCGGCGGGCTGCTGCTGGCCTCCTGGCGGTTGGTGCCGGCGGCGACCGCTCGCCCGCTACGCCCGCGGCACCTGGCGGGCGCCGGCTGGGGCGATGGGCTGGCGGCGGCCGCGGTCCTGCTGTTCACCGGCTTCGCCCTGACCCTGTGGATCACGATCTCCGATTTCGTCTTCCACTGGGGCATCAAGGGGCACCGCTTCTACCTCGCGCGCGGCGTCGATTACGCGTTCCTGGCGCAACCCTGGAACTGGGTGATGCATCCGGACTATCCAAACCTGCTGCCGGAGCTCTACGCCACCACCGCGATCGCCACCGGCGGCTTCGACGAGCGGGCCCTGATGCTGTGGTCGGCGATCTGCTTCGCGCTGCTGGTGGCGGCGGCGCGCGAGGCGCTCCGGCGGGCGGCGGTGAGCCGCTTCGTATCGCAGGCGGCGCTGGCGGCGATGGCCATGGCGCTCGGCGCCTTCGCGATCGGCGGCGAATCCGCCGGCAGCGCCGACTGGCTGATCGCGCTCGCGCTGGTGGCCGCGATGCCGCCACTGCTCTCGCCGCCGGACCGGCGCGGCGCGGCGCAGATCGGCGTCATCGCCGCCTTCGCCGCTTCCTCGAAGATGGAGGGCATCCCGCTCGGCGCCTTCCTGGTGGCGATCTACGCCTGGCGCCTCTGGACCGCGTCCCTCGAGGATCCGACAAGACGCTGGCACGGGGGCCTGCGCAACGCCGCCATTCTCGTACTGCCGATCGCCGCCGCGGTAACACCCTGGCTGGCGGCGGTCCGCCGGCATCACCTGTTCCTGGTCTTCAACTCGGGCCCGTTGGTCCCGGGGCGGGCGCCGATCGTCTTCGCCGCCATCGCCGCGATGATGCGCGGCCCGTATTGGCACGGTTTCCCCTACGGGTTGGCGCTGCTGCCGCTGCTGGCGCTCGACCGCGCGCTGCGACCGATCGCCGCGCTGCTGTCGCTGCAGGCCGCGTTCTATCTCTATGTCTTCTTTTCGGTGCAGATCGATCCGATCGCGCTCATCCAGCTCAGCTTCCAGCGCCTGGCGATGCACCTCCTGCCGGCGCTGATGACGGCGCTCGCCATCGCCCTCGACCGCTGCTCTCGTCCCAAGGCCGGCGCCGAGGAGCACCCGTGTCAGACCTGATCCCGGGATCCGGTGCGGGCGCGCGGTGGCCGCGGCTCGCCCGCGCGCTGCCGTGGGGCCTGCTCGTCCTCTTCCTGGTCCGCGGCGGCCTGGCACTGTGGGCTCGACGGCACCACGCCGGACGAGCCCCTCCACCTCTGGTACGGCGAGCGCGCCCTGGTTTCCGGCACCTTCCTGCGCGGCACCGAGGAGCTGAACTCCAAGATGCCGGTGTCGGCGCTCAATGCGATCCCGGTCGAGATCGCGCTCCGCCTCGACCACGAGGCCACCAGCTCGAGCTGGCCCCGGCAGCTCCATCTGGCCCGCTGGCCGTCCCTGCTGCTCGGCGCCCTGCTCTGTTTCCTGGTGTGGCGCTGGGCCGCGGCGCTCTTCGGCTGGGGGGGCGGCGTGCTGGCACTGTTCCTCTGCTCCTGCTGCCCCAACGTCCTCGCGCACGCACACCTGGTGACCACCGACATCGCCACCTGCCTCGGCATCTTCGGCGCCACCTACTGCCTGTGGCGCTACCTCGCGGCACCGAGCCGCCGCCGGCTGGTCGTCCTGGCCGCCGCCTTCGGCCTCGCCCAGCTCGCCAAGGCGACGGCGCTCTTCCTGGCGCCGATCTTCGTGGCGATCCTGGCGGTGCGCGCGGTGCGCGCCGCCGCGGTGGAGCGGCGCCTGCACGGCCTCGGCGGCCGGGAGACCTGGCGCTCGCTGGCGCGCGAGCTGCGGCGGGGCGCCGCGCTGATGCTGTGGCTGGCCGTGGCCGCGATCGTGGCGCTCAACGCCGGCTTCCTCGGCGAGGGCAGCTTGACGCCGCTGAAGCGCTACCACCTGGTCAGCAGGCCCATGCAGACCCTCGCCGCCCAGCCCTGGCTGCGCGACCTCCCGGTGCCGCTGCCCTACGCCTACGTCGAGGGGCTCGACATGGTGGCCCGCGATGCCAGCGCTCCGTGGTGGAGCTATCTTCGCGGCCGCTACAGCCAGCAGGGGTTCCGTTCGTACTTCCTGGTCGGATTGCTGGTCAAGGTGCCGGTCGCCGCGCAGCTACTGGTGCTGCTGGCGCTCGGGCTATGGCTCTCCGGCCGGGGCAGGGCCGACGGCGCCGACGAGTGCCTGCTGCTGCCGGTGGCGCTGCTGCTGCTCTACTTCAGCCTGTGGTTCCGGCTCGAGCTGGGACTGCGCTACGTCCTGCCGGTGTTTCCCTTCCTCTTCGTCTTCGCCGGCCGCCTCGCCGCGCCCGGCGTGGCGCGCGGCCTGACCCGCGGCCGCTGGCGGACGGCGATCGCCGGCGGCCTGCTGCTCTGGGAGGCCGCCGCCTCGTTCGCCATCCATCCGCACTACCTCGCCTACTTCAACGAGATCGCCGGCGGCCCCGCGCAGGGTGGGCGCTGGCTGCTCGATTCGAACCTCGACTGGAACCAGGACGCGGACCGCGCCAAGGCCCTCTACCAGCGCGCCGGGGAGCCGCTGTCGGTGAATCCCGGCAGCCCCGTCGCCGGCCGCATCGTCCTCGGCATCTCGGACCTGATCGGGCGCGATCCCGAGTCCGCGGCTCGCCATGCCTGGCTGCGCGACCATTTCAAGCCGATCGCGACGGTGGGCTGGTCGCAGGCGGTCTTCGACGTCAGCGAGGAGGAGATCGAGCGCTGCTGCGCCGCCCAGGCGAGCACCTGGTTCCTCACCGCGGCCGACGATCTGGCGCTCCGCGGCAGGCCGTTCGCCGGCGCCGAGGGCGTGACGGCCCGTTTCGTCGAGCGGCTGAACGACGGCTCCCTGGGCGCCAACCAGCCGATCGACGCCTGCCGCACCACGCCGCCGCGGCCGCGCGCGGTGCGCGCCTGGTTCGGCGTCGCCTGGTCCACCCCGCAGAGCGTGGGACGCATCCTGGCCTTTCCGGGCTTCTACAGCCGCGGGCCCCAGGTGCACCGGTTCCTGGCCCTCGACTACGTGTTGCAGTCCTGGGACGGTGCCGCCTGGCGCGACCTGCCCGGAACCCGCACCCGCGGCAACGATCGTCCGCATGTCGAGCACCGCTTCACCCCGGTCTGGACCACCGCCGTCCGCCTGCTGGTCGAACGCGAGCGCAACGATCAGGGTACCGCGGGTCCCGAGGGTGGCTTCCGCGCCGCCTGCCTGGAACTTGCGGTGTTTCCCAGGTGAGCTGGTTGCCCGGGTGAGATCGGCCTGGAATCCTAGAAACCGCCGCCGCCGTCGGCGCCGGGCACGGTGCCGGCTTCGATCGCCGCCACCACCGCATCCGTGAAGCTGGTGGTAGTGGCGTCGCCGCCCAGGTCGCGGGTGCGCACCCGGTCGTCCACGATCACCTTGCGCAGCGCCGCGCCGACCCGCACCGCAACCTCGTCCTTGCCCAGGTGGTAGAGCATCAGGATGGCCGAGCGGATGAGCGCCAGGGGGTTGGCGAGGTCCTGGCCGGCGATGTCGGGAGCGCTGCCGTGCACCGCCTCGAAGACCGCGAACTCGAGGCCCAGATTGGCGCCGGGCACCACGCCGAGACCGCCCACCAGGCCGGCGCAGAGGTCGGACACGATGTCGCCGTAGAGGTTCTCGAGCAGCAGGATGTCCCATTCCTCGGGGCGCATGACCAGCTGCATGCACATGTTGTCGACGATGCGATCGTCGGCGCGGATGTCCGGATACTCGGTGGCGACGCGGCGGAAGCAGTCGAGGAACAGGCCGTCGGACAGCTTCATGATGTTGGCCTTGTGCACCGCGGTGACCCGCTTGCGGCCGTGGCGGCGCGCGTACTCGAAAGCGAAGCGGGCGATCCGGGTCGAGGCCTTCTCGGTGATGATCTTGAGGCTCTCGACCACCCCCGGCACCACCACGTGCTCGAGGCCGCTGTAGAGGTCCTCGGTGTTCTCCCGCACCACCACCAGGTCGACGCCTTCGAAACGGTTGGGGATCCCGGGCAGCGAGCGCGAGGGCCGCAGGTTGGCGTAGAGGTCGAGCTTCTGCCGCAGCTGCACGTTGATCGACTGGAAGCCGCCGCCCACCTCGGTGGTCACCGGGCCCTTGAGCGCCACGCGGTTGCGGCGGATCGACTCGAGCACCTCCGGCGGCAGCGGATCGCCCCAGCGCTCGAGCGCCTCCTTGCCGACGACCTGCGGTTCCCAGGCGAGCTCGGCGCCGGCGGCTTCGAGCACCCGCACGGTGGCGGCGGCCACCTCGCCGCCGATGCCGTCGCCGGGGATCAGCGTCACCAGCGTCTTGCTCCGCTCGCTCATCGCCGAAAAAGGCTATCACGCCTGCTAGAATCCCCGCCCGGCTCGGCCCCCCGAGCCGCGCCCGCGATTCGCACCGCCGATTCGCACCGTAAAATCACCCGGAGAGCACCGCCGCCATGCACGAGCCACCGTCCCGCCGGCACCTGGCCGGCAAGGCGATCAGCCCGCAGCCGATCACCGGCAACGAGACCGCCGCCGAGCTGGTCCGCAACGCCTTCACCGCCTACAACGGCGGCCGCCTGCGCGAAGCCTGCGAGCTGCTGGCGGGCAAGATGCTGCAGCCGGAGGTGACGGTCGGCGTGAGCCTCTCGGGCGCCCTCACCCCGCCGGGATACGGCAAGTCGTGCCTGGTGCCGCTGATCGAGGCCGGCGCCATCGACTGGATGGTCTCGACCGGCGCCAACCTCTACCACGACACCCATCATGCGATCGGCCTCAAGCTCCACGCCGGCAGCCCGTTCTGGGACGACGTCGAGCTGCGCGAGCAGGGAGTGGTGCGGATCTACGACATCGTCTTCGATTACTCGGTGCTCCTCGAGACCGACAAGTTCTACCGCCGGCTGCTGCGCCTACCCGAGTTCCAGCGCCCGATGTCCACCCCCGAGTTCCACTACCGGGTCGGCCGCTATGTCGCCGGGATCGAGCAGCGCCTCGGCATCGAGGGCACCTCGCTGCTGGCCGCGGCCTGGCGCCACGCGGTGCCGATCTTCACCTCCTCGCCCGGCGACAGCTCGATCGGCATGAACGTCGCCGAGCTGGCGCTCGAGGGGGGCAAGCTGGTCTTCGACGTCAACCTCGACGTCAATCTCTCCGCCGCCATCGTCTGGCAGGCCAAGGAGGGCGGCGGCAAGAGCGCCTGCTGGATCCTCGGCGGCGGCAGCCCGAAGAACTTCATGCTGCAGACCGAGCCGCAGATCCAGGAGGTGCTCGGGCTCTCCGAGGCCGGCCACGATTACTTCCTGCAGGTGACCGACGCCCGCCCGGACGTCGGCGGCCTGTCCGGGGCCACTCCCGGCGAGGCGGTCTCCTGGGGCAAGGTGGATCCCGAGCGCCTGCCCGATGCCGTGGTCGTCTACTGCGATTCGACGATCGCGCTGCCGCTGCTCACCCACTACGTGCTGGCCGCGGGCACGCGGCGTCCGCCGCGGCGGCTCTACGAGCGGCTGCCGCGGTTCCTGGAGCTGCTGGTGGAGGGTTTCGCGCAGCAGCGCGACGAGCGGATGCGCGAGGGGACCTTCAGCGAGGACGACCCAGCTCCTCGATTCTAGCCACCAGGTCGCGGTAGTTGGTGTTGATGCCATAGGCCTCGACGAAGGTCTTGTAGGCGCCCGCCTGGTCGCCCATGGCGAGGTGGGCGCAGCCCATGTCGTAGAGCAGGCCGAGGGTGTCTTCCTCGCTGATGGCCTCGGCTTCGAGGCCGCGCCGGTACCACTTGATGGCCAGCTCGGGCAGCCCCTTGTCCAGGAAGCACAGGCCGAGCATCGAGCAGCACGACACCAGGTAACGGGAGTCTTTGGCCGAGAGCTGGAACTCGCCGATCGCCTCGTCGAGCAGCCCCATCTCGCGGTAGGCGATGCCCAGGTTGAAGTGGGTGTCGTAGTCGGTGGGCGACAGGTGCTCGGCGACGCCGCGCTTGAAACCCTCGACGATCTCCTCGAGCGACTGCTCCTGCGGCGCCAGCGGCTCGCCGCCCTGAAACACCGGCTCCTGCGACAGGTCGCGCTCGAGCTCCCCCGCCAGATCGAAGAAGTCCTCCTCCTCGTCGAACAGGCTGGCAGCCCCGGCGGCGATCTTGTGCTTGCCGGAGTCTGCCTCGTCGAGCCAGCTCATGCCACCGGTATCGTCGAGGCTCGCGGCGGCAGCGGCCGGGGAGGCGGGGCGAGGCGGCGGGCCGGCCGCTCCCGCGCCCGTGGCCGCGCCCGACACCGGCGGCGGTGCGGCATTGGCGGCGGCGGCGAAGCCGTGGCCCGGCGCATCGTCGTCGTCCCAGTCGATGGCCTCGCTCTCCACCATGGCACCGATCTCGAGCGGGTTGAAGATCTCCTCCGCCGGCGGCTCGGCCATCCTGCCGGCCTCGAGCAGCGGCGGCAGCTCGAGCAGGTCCGGGGCGGCGGCGGCCGGTGCCGGCGGCAGCGGCTCGATCACCCCGCCCGCCGCCGGGTGCGCGACCGGCTCGACGGCGCCCGGCGCCATGGCTGGCGGGATCGCCGGAGCCTCCGGGGCGGGCGCGGTCGCAGGCCCAGCCGCGGCCACCGCGGGCGCGGTGGGCGGGAGAGCGGCCAGGTCGGGTATGGCGAGCGCCGCGGACGGTCCCTCGGCCGCCGCAGCCGGCTTCTTCGCGGGACGACCGGCGCGCGCCGGTCGATCCACCAGCCCGTGCAGCAGCCGCTGGATGTCGGTGTCGGGAGCCTTCCGCTGGCGGCGCGAGGTGGCGGGAGCGGCGGGCGCAGGCGCGGCGGGCGGCGCCGATGGATCGGCGATGGCCGGCACCGCGGGGGCCGCCGCCGGCTCCGTCAGGGCCGCCGCGCCCGCCGCCTGCAAGGTTGGCGCATCCGGCGCGGTGCCCAGCGCGGCCGGCGCCGCCGCCTTGGGCGGGTGCGGGCGCGCGACGCCACCCGGCGGCTGCGGACCGGCGGCGATGCGATCGCCGTCCAGCCGGTAGCCGGCGGCCAGCAGGCGGCGGCGCAGCTTCGCCCAGGGCTCGCGGTCGCCGCTCTCGGAAAGCCTGGCGACCTCGTTGGCCAGCTCGACGACCCGGCCGTGCCGGCCCTTGTCCATGAGCAGTTGGATGAGCAGCAGATAGGCCGCGAACTGGCGGGGCCTGAGGCGCACGGCTTCGCGCAACCGTTCGATCGCCTTCTCTTCGAGGCCGTACTTGGCCAGCACCTCCGCCTCGGAAACCAGGTCCTCGTAACGCTCGACCGGCGGCCGGTGCAGCTCGGCCGCGGTGCGCTCGAGCAGATCGGAGTCGATGTGGAGCGCCGGCGGCTGCCCATCACCGGGGGCCGGCGGCGGCGTGGCGCTCGGTGCGGCTACCGCGGCTGCCGGCGCCGCCTCCTCCGGCAGTTGTGCCGGTGGTGGCGCCAACGCCTCGGGCAGGGGCGACAGCGCCTCCTGCAGAGGCGCCAACGCCTCGGGGAGCGGCGGCAGCTCTTCCGGCAGCGGCGACAGCCAGGGGTCGAGGGGCTCGCCGACCGCCGCCGGCTCGATCAGGGCCGCGAAGGGGTTGATCAGCTCGAACGTGCCGGTGAGCCGAAAGTCGGCCGGTTCCGGCGCCAAGGGCGCCACTGCCGCCGCCGGCGGGGCCGGTGTGGGCGCGGGGCCGGCGCCGGCCGCGCCCGCGGTCGGCGCCAGGGCCGCGGGCGCCGGCGGGGTCCGCGGCGACGGCGATGGCGGCAGGGGCTGGTAGAGGCGCTGCGCTGGCTGGGGCGGGGGCGCCGCTTCCTGCGCCCAGGAGGGACGCCGCGGCTCGTGGAGCATGTCGGGAGGCGGCTTGACCAGGCTGGCCGGTTCCTCCTCGTCCTCGATGTCGAGGACGAAGACGTCCCCGAGGTCCACCTCGCCGGTGTCCCGCGCCGCCGGCTGCCGCCGGTCCGCGGCGGTGTCTGCCGGGGCGCCGGGGACACCCGCGGCACCGGCGGCGGCAACATCGCCGGCCTCCTCCTCGATCTCGAAGGCCGGATCGAAGCCGGCGGCCATGCCGAAGCGAGCGGACGGCTCCTCGTCGACGGCCGCCGCCGGCGAAGCCTGGCGCGCGCCGGGCGCGTCCTGGCGCGTGGCCGGTGGCTCGTAGAGGACGAGGTCGGACCCCAGGTCGAGCTCGATCTCCATGTCCTCGTCATGGTCGAGCTCGAGGTGGCCGCCACGGGCGGGCTCCGGCGCCGCCGCCGCCCGCGCCGGGGCCGGCGCCGGGAGCGGCAGCTCCGGCGGCGGAGCCGGTGGCGGGGCCGTGGCGGCGCCGCCGATGATGCGCGCGACCTGCGCCGCCTGCGGGTTGCGCTCGACCGCCGCCGACAGGAAGCGGGCCGCGATCGCGGCACCGGCAGCCTCCTTGAGCTTCAACGCGGCGTCGGTGATGAAGGCGAGATTGCTGCTGTCGATGGCGAGCGCCCGCTCGTACACCTGGGCCGCCTCGTGCGGGTGCCCATGAGTGATCATCAGCTCGGCGATGATGCGGTACTCGCCCATCGCCTTCTCGATCAGCTGCTGCTGCTGGTACAGCTCGGCGAGCTTTACGTGATAGGTGGGATTGCTGGGCTCGAGCTCCGCCATCTTCTGATAGATGGCGATGGTCGAGGTGGCGTTCTCGTGTTTCTGGTAGTAGTCGGCCAGCACCTGGTACTGGGTGCGCGCCTCGGTCACCAGGCCCTGGCGGTGATAGAGCTCGGCGAGGTTCTCGTAGACGTCGAGCCGCGTCGGGTCGAGCTTGATGATCTTTTTGTAGATGGCGATGGCTTTGACGAAGAAGCCTTCGCCGGCGTACTGCTCGGCGATCTGATTGAAGAAATCGACCGCCTCGTCGATGCGCTGGATGCGGGCGTAGAGATCGCCGACGCGATTCAGCGTATTGATGTCGTTGGGGTTCTCTTCGAGGAGCTTGCGGTACTCGCGGATCGCCGGTTCGATCTTGCCCCGCGCCACGTACTTCTCGGCGGTCTGCACCACCTGCTCGCGCTTGACCGCCATCAGCCATCTCCCTCGCGGTTGCCGCGGGCGTGACGGGCGAGGCGGGGAAGGACCGGCTGGAAGGTGAGCCGGTGCTCGGGGCACGGTCCACGAGCGGCCAGCGCTTGCAGATGGTCGGGCACGCCATAGCCCTTGTGGGCGGCGAAACCGTAATGCGGATACCGCCGGCCAAGCTCGACCATCAGCCGGTCACGCTCCACTTTGGCGATGATGGAAGCACAGGCAACAGCGTAGCTGATGACGTCGCCGCGCACCACCGGCAGGCAGGGAAAACCGAGCCCCGGCAGCGCCACGGCATCGACCACCGCACAGTCCGGCTGCGGCGCGAGCCCTGCCAGCGCCTGCCGCATGGCCAGCCGGGAGGCCTCCAGGATGTTGAGGCGATCGATCGACTCGGCCGACACGCTGGCCACCGCCACCGCCAAGCAGTGCTCGCGGATCGCGGCCGCCAGCCGCTCCCGATCAGCGGGCGCCAGACACTTGCTGTCGTCGACGCCGGGAAGCAGGCAGGTCCCGTCCAGGATCACCGCGGCGGCCACCACCGGTCCGGCCAGCGCGCCGCGCCCGACCTCGTCGGTGCCGGCGATGCGAACGAAGCCGCAATGCGCCAGCTGCTCTTCGAGCGAGCGCAGCAGGCGCAGCCGGTAGGCTTCGGCGAAGAGGTGGTGGATCTGGACCGTCGGCACCGTCGGCGCCCAGCGGCTCAGGCGGTCGGCTGCTCGTCGCGGCGCTCTTCGATCCGGGCCGCCTTGCCGCGCAGCGCGCGCAGATAGTAGAGCTTGGCGCGCCGCACCTTGCCGCGCCGCACCACCTCGAGGCGGTTGATCGAGGGCGAGTGCAACGGAAAGATGCGCTCGACGCCGATACCGCCCGAGATCTTGCGCACGATGAAGGTCTCGCGGGTGCCGCCGCCGCGCCTGCCGATCACCACCCCCTGGAAGATCTGGATCCGCTCCTTGTCGCCCTCGACGACCCGCACGTGGACTCGCAGCGTATCGCCGGCGCGGAACTCCGGCTGCGTCTTGTGAATGTAAAGACTCTCCACCTGCTGCAGCTGATTCATCACATCACCTCGCCATCAAGGCCCGGCGCTCCGCAGTTGGAACGGTTCCGGTCATTATTGGACAACTTCGCGGGGCCGCGCAAGCACTGCGGCACGCCGCCGCTCTCAGACGCGCGCCAGCAGGTCCGGCCGCTTGTCGCGCGTCGCTCTCTCCGCCTGCTCGCGACGCCAGCGGCGGATGGCGGCGTGATCGCCGGACAGCAGCACCTCCGGCACCGCCAGGCCCTCGACCACCGGCGGCCGCGTGTAGTGCGGGTGGTCGAGCAGGCTTTCCCGGAAGCTGTCCTGCGCCACCGAGTCCGCCAGCCCCACCACGCCGGGCAGCTGCCGCGACACCGCCTCGATCACCACCATCGCCGGCAGCTCGCCGCCGGACAGCACGTAATCGCCGATCGACACCTCCTCGTCCACCACCGTCTGCCGCACCCGCTCGTCGATCCCCTCGTAACGGCCGCAGAGCAGGATCAAACTGCCGCGGTCCGCCAGCTGCCTCACCTTGGCGTCGTCGAGCCGCACCCCTTGCGGCGACAGCAGCACCCGCCAGGCCGGAGCCGCGTCCGGCTCGGCCGCGAGCGCCCGGACCGCCCGGATCCAGGGCGGCGCCGTCATCACCATGCCGCCGCCACCGCCATAGGGCTCGTCGTCGACACTGCGGTGCCGGTCCTCGGTGAACTCGCGCAGGTCGCGCACCTCCACCCGCAGCAGCCCCCGGGCGACCGCCCGCCCCACCAGGCTGGTGGCCAGGAACGGGCCGAACAACTCCGGGAAGATCGTCAGCGCCTGAATGCGCATGCCTCGATCAGCCCCGCCGGCAGCTCCAGCTCGATCCTGGCGCGCTCGACGTCGACGGCGCGCAAGAAGCGCGCGGCGAACGGCACCGGCACCTCGCGGCTCCCGTCCGAGATCACCAGCAGCAGGCCGCCACCGTCCTCCACCACCTCCACCACCTCGCCGAGGTCCTCGCCGCCGCTCGCGCAGCGGCACCCCAGCAGCTCGTAGTGGTAGTAGGTGCCCGGCGGCGCCGGCGGCACCAGCGACCGGTCGATCTCCAGCCAGCCACCGCGCAGCGCCACCGCCGCCTCGCGATCCTCGATGCCGCCGAACCGCAGCAGCACGGTCGCCTGGCCCACCCGGGGGGAGGCCTCGGCACGGCGCGCGGCGACCACCAGCTCGAGCGGCGGCCTGCCCTCGCGCGTCAGCGTCAGCGCGCTTCCCGGATCGAAGCGCCGCGGCGCGTCCGTCAGCACCGCCACGACCACCTCGCCGCGCAGGCCGTGCGGGCGCAGCACGCGGCCGACGGCCACCGTCGCCGGCAGATCGCCCCGCCCTCCTGCCTGACCGGCGTCCGGAGGGACCGGTGCGGCGGTGCCTGCGGTGCCCGCGGTGCCTGCGGCAGGGGGCCGGGCGCCGGCGCTAGTCTTCGATGATGTCGAGCTCATACCGCTCGCCACGCCGGTCACCCCGGGTCTCGAGCAGCGTGCGCAGGGCGCGTGCGGTGCGCCCCTGGCGACCGATCACCTTGCCCAGATCGTCGGGAGCCACCCGCAGCTCGAGGACCGAGCCGCGGTCCCGCCGGCCCGCCGGAGGATGGATCCCGGCAACCGTCACCGCCTCGGAATCGTCGACCAGCAGACGCGCCAGCTCCCGGAGATCGTCGGCCAACTCAGGCACGGCCGCGCTCCTAGCCGGCCGCCCGCAGCAGCCGCTTGACGGTGGGCGACATCTGAGCGCCCTTGGCGAGCCAGTAGCCGATGCGCTCGGAATCGATGTTCACCTGCGCGGGATTGGCGGTCGGATTGTAGTGGCCCAGCTCCTCCACCGCCGCGGCGGTCGGGACGTTGCGCGAGTCCGACACCACGACGCGGTAAAAGGGACTGTGCCGGGCGCCCATGCGGCGCAGGCGGATCTTCAACATTCTGTTCGAGCCTCCAGCTTCTGTGGGTAGGCGCGCCGGGGCCCCCCGCGCGCAGCAAAGACGGGAGAGTATAGCAGAGCGCGCTTGGCAGCCGCACCCATCGGCCAGGAGCCGGCGCCTACATCCCTCCCATCGCCTTGCGCAGCCACTTGCCCTGGACCCCCTTGAACATCTTCTGCATGCCCCGGTACTGCTTGAGCAGGCGGTTGATCTCCTGCACCGAGGTGCCCGCGCCGACAGCGATGCGGCGCTTGCGGCTACCGTTCAGGACGTCGGGGCGGCGGCGCTCGTGCGGCGTCATCGAGTTGATGATGGCCTCGACCCGCCGCAGCCCGCCCTCGTCGACGTTGGCGCCGTCGAGGCCGCGCAGCGGCCCCACCTTCGGCAGCATCTCCAGCACCTGGCCGAGCGGCCCCATGCGCCGCAGCTGGCGCAGCTGATCGCGCAGGTCCTCGAGCGTGAACTGCTGGCGGGCGATGCGCTGCGCCAGGCGCTGCGCCTCGTCACGGTCGAGGCCGCGCTCGGCTTTCTCGATCAGCGACAGCACGTCGCCCATGCCGATCATCCGCGAGGCCATGCGCTCGGGATGGAAGAGCTCGAGGTCGTCCGGCTTCTCGCCGACGCCGACGAAGCGGATGGGCACCTGGGCGACGGTGCGGATCGACAGCGCGGCGCCGCCCCGCGAGTCGCCGTCGAGCTTGGTGAGGATGACGCCGGTCAGCGGCAACGCCTGGGCGAACTGCTCGGCACTGCGGACGGCGTCCTGCCCGGTCATGGCGTCGGCCACGAACAGCGTCTCGGCCGGCGCCACCCGCCCGGCGAGCGCCGCCAGCTGCTGCATCAGGGCCTCGTCGACGTGCAGGCGGCCGGCGGTGTCGACGATGACCACGTCGTGGCCGCGGTCGCGGGCGGTGGTCACCGCGCGGGCGGCCAGGTCGAGCACCGACTCGCCGGCCTCGGGGGCCAGCACCGGCACCTCCACACCGCGGCCCACCTGCTGCAGCTGTTCGACCGCCGCGGCGCGCTGCAGGTCGGCGGCGACCAGCAGCGGGTGGCGGCCGCGCAGCTTCAGGCGGCGGGCGAGCTTGCCGGCGGTGGTGGTCTTGCCCGACCCCTGCAGGCCGCAGAGCAGCAGCACCGCCGGCCGGCCGTCGAGACGCAGCTCGCCGCCCTCCTCGCCGAGCAGCGCGACGAGCTCGTCGCGCACCACCTTGATGACCTGCTGCGCCGGGGTCAGGCTCTCCATCACCTCGGCGCCCAGCGCGCGCTCGCGCACCCGCTCGACGAACGGCTTGACCACCCGCACCTGGACGTCGGCTTCGAGCAGCACCAGGCGGATCTGGCGCATCGCCGCCTGCAGCGCCTCCGGCGTCACCCTGCCTTCGCCGCGCAGCTGGTGGAAGACGTCCTGCAACTTGCCCTGGAGACCGTCGAACATCGCGCCACCTCGAGAAACGATCGCTCCGCAGCACCGGGGCACCGGGATGGATCGGCCCGGCATGCTACCATTCGCCGCCCTCCGGCCGCCCCAGCGGCCGCCCTCGCGACCGCCCTCGCCTGGCGGGCACCGCCAGCCAACCAGACCATGCGACCCATCCGCAGATCCCGGCTCCTGCTGCTGGGTCTGGGGATCGCGCTGCTGCTGGGCGCGCTGGACGCCTGCTGGCTGGAAACCCGGGTGCTGCTGGTCGAGGACGCCGTCCACCTGCCGCTGATCGGGCCGCGCCTGCGCCTCGTCCACCTCTCGGACCTCCACATCGGCGGCGACTCGCCGCTGCTGCGCAAGCTGCTCCGCCGGGTCGCCGCGGAGCGGCCCGGCCTGATCGCAATCTCCGGCGACCTGATCAAGGACGTGCACGAGCCGCTGCCCCAGGCTCGGCATACCGCGGCGGCGGCGGCCTTCGTGTCGCAGCTGCGCCGGCTGGCGCCGCAGGCGCCGATCTACGCGGTGCAGGGCCACAGCGAGTACCAGGGAGAGGTGGTGGTGGCGCTCCGGCGGGCGGGAATCGCCTGGCTGTCGAACGAAGGGCGCCGCGTCGGTCCCGGCGGCGGCCTGCTGCTGCTGGGCCTCAACCAGCAGGTCGGCATCGACCGCCTGGCCCTGGCCGGCAAGTCCCCCTTCCGCACCGTCCGGCAGGATGGCCGCGGTGTGCAGATGGCCCGTCTCGGCCCGCCGGTGCACAACTTCTACCGCCACTACGATCCAGCGCCGCGCAACGCCGCGGACGACTCCGGGCCGCTCTCCTGGAGCGGCTACGACACTCTCTGCGACGTGCGCATCGATCGGGCGAGCACCGGCGCCGGCATCGAGGTGCATAGCCGCTACGTGCTCGGCGAGGACCGCATGATCCGCTTGCGGCGCATCAGCCGCGAGGACGACGGCAGCGGCAGCTTCAGCCTGCTCCTCCACGGTTCGGCCTTCACCGGCGGCGCCGCCGACCGCCTCGACACCGGCGTCGAGCCTCAGCCCCACCGCTGGTACCGCCTGCGGCTGCGTACCCGGGTCGAGCCCGGGGCGGTGCGGGTGGCGGCGCGGGTCTGGCCGGCCGGCCAGCCGGAGCCCGACCGCTGGCAGGCCTGGGCGGTGGACCATTCCGCCGATCGCGTCACCGCCGGCACGGTGGGGATCTGGGCCTGGGGCCGCGGCACCGTGCTCTACCGCGACATGCAGGTGATCGACCCGGCCGGGAGGTCATTGCTCGCCGAGCCGCTTGGCGATCCGCTGTCGCACGCCTGGCGCGACGAGGCGCGCGATACCCGCCTGGGGTTGGCCCTGGCCCGCAGCCCGACAGCGCCGCAGGGCACGCCGCGCCTGGTGCTCACGCACACCCCCGACGTGGTGCTCGAAGCTTCGCAGCGCGGCATCGAGGCGGTGCTCGCCGGACATACCCACGGCGGCCAGGTGCGCCTGCCGTTCGTCGGCGCGCTCACCACGCGGTCGTCGCTGGGCGCGTACTACGACTACGGGGTCTTCGACTTCGCCGCCCCCAACGCGCGCGGCATCACCACGCTGTTCATCAACGGCGGCGTCGGCACCTCGCTGCTGCCGCTACGCTTCCTCTGCCCGCCGCGTTTCGCCGTCCTCGAGCTCGGGAGCTGAGGCCGGCACGCGGCGGCGGCTCTCGCTCCATGCCAGGTAAGCGGGCAGCAGGGTGATCGCGACGAGCGAGGTGGCAAGGGCCCCCAGCACCGCGACCTTGCCGGTCGACTGCAGGCCGGGGTAATGGGAGAAGACGATCGAGCCGAAGCCGACGATGGTCGAGATCGCGGCCGCGGCCACCGCCTTGCCGGTTTCCCGCAGCCCACCGGCGTAGGCAACGGCGGGCCGGCCGCGCAGCTCGCGGTGACGATGCACGACGTAGATGCCGTAGTCGGTGCCGATGCCGATGATCATGGTGGTCACGAAGATGTTGATGAAGTTCATCGGCACCCGCAGCACGGCCATCGCGCCCACCATCCAGGTGATGCCGACCAGCAGCGGCACCAGCGCCAGGAGCATCGCGCGGGCGCTGCGGAAGTCGATCCACAGGATGGCCGCGACCAGCGCCAGCCCGAGCACGCCGGCGAGCCAGGCGTCGCGCACCACCAGCTTCTTGATGCTCTGGTTGATGACGTTGATGCCGGCGAGCTGCGCCCGGGGGCCGAGCGACGCGGCCAGACGGGTCACCGCCGGCGGCACCTCCCGCCGCCAGCGGCCGTCGGGCGGCGCATAGAGGTAGACCGCGGCCCGCCAGCCCCACGGCTGCTTCTTGAGATAGCGGTCGAGCAGCAGCTCGCTCTGCGGCACCTGAGCGAAGTCGGCGATGCCGATGGGCTTGGTCAGCGACAGCGCCTGCGCCAGCAGGTCCAGCCCGGGCGCGAACGGCTCCGGCCGCAGCCCCTCGCGGCGCAGGGCCGCCCCGAAGCGGGCACGGATCCGGCCCATGTCGAGCGCCGCGGCGCGCTGGCGCTCGAGCCAGGCCAGCACCTGCAGCTGCTGGTCGCGCGGCGGGATCAACGAGGACGGGGCGCTAACCCCTTGCAGGGCACCGCTCTCCACCAGCCCCCGCGCCGCCGTCGCGGCGCGCTCCGACAGGGCCAGCACCTCGTCGAGCGAACCGCCGGAAAGCGACAGGATCATGGCGTCGAAACCCGAGCCGAAGCGGCGCCCGACCTCGGCGGTGATGCGGCCGCCCTGGCTCACCGTCGGCCGCATCGTCGCCATGCTCTCGTCGAAGGTGAGCTGGCGCGAGGCGGCAAGCGCCGCCAGGGTGAGCACCGCGCCGGCGCCCATCGCCGCCAGCGGATGCCGCATGCACAGCGCCGTCAGCCGCCGGGTGCCGAAGCTGTGCAGGAAGAGCCGCGGCTCGGCGCGCCGCCGCCGGGTGCGGTCCGCAGACCACGCCAGCATCGCCGGCAGCAGCAGCAGCACCGAGACCATGCAGAACAGGATGCCGGTGCCGGTCAGCAGCCCCATCTGGCGCAGACCGGTGAAGCCGGTGAAGGTGAAGGCGTAGAAGGTGGCGGCGGTGGTGAGGGCGCCGGCGATCACCGCGCCGCCGGTGGCGCTGCTCATCGTCGCCAGAGCGGCTTCCACGTCGCTGCCGCGCCGCCGCTCCTCGACGTAGCGGCCGTAGGAAACGATGACGAAGTCGATGCCCAGGCCGATCAGCAGCGCCGCGCAGACGCTGGTCGCCGACGACAGGGCGCCGAACGCCACCCCGGCGAAGCCGAAGGTGAGCAGCAGACCGGTGAGCAGCGGCACGAAGGCGTAGGCGAGGGCGCCGGCGCGGCGGAAGGCGAACAGGAAGAGCGCCAGCACCGCGAGCGCCGAGGTCGCGGCGTTCACCACCATGTCGTGCCGGATCAGCGACGCGTCGCCGAGCGCCGAGAGGTAGGGGCCACCGATCTCGACCGCCGGCCGGGGCGGCGCGCCCGGGCCGGGGCCGGCAAAGCCGTTCCAGCGCGCCAGCGCGCCGGCGACGACGGCCGCCGCTTTGCGGCTCAGCCGCTCGTCGAACGGGATGTCCTGCGGCGGCCGGCGCGGCTCGGCCAGCACCAGCAGCAGGCGGTGGTCGCGCGACAGGTAGTAGCCGCTGGCCCAGTCGACCTTGAGCGTGCCGCGCGAGCTCTCGACGTGGCCGAGCACCACGTCGGCGAGGCCCAGCGGGTCGAGCTTGGCGACCTCCTTGACCGAGAGCGCCTGGGGCGTCGCCAGCTGCCGGCGGAGCTCGCTCACCCGCCGCTCGATGGCGCCGTCGCTCAGGCGGTCCTCGACCTCGCGCCGGCCGGCGGCGTCGAGGAACAGCACCGACTTGGGGAAGAAAGCCGCCAGCAGCTCCTCGGGATTGCCGAGGCGGTGCTGCACTGACTTGATCTCCGGCAGCTGCGACAGGTTGGCCGCCAGGTCGTCGGCCAGCGCCTCGTAGGGCTCCGGTACCGCGCCCTCGGGCAGCTCGATCACCACCAGCAGATAGGTATTGCTGCCGAAGTCCTGCAGCATCTGCAGATAGGAATGGATCGCCGGGTCCTGGCGCGGCAGCAGGTTGAGCATGTCGGTGTCGAACGACAGCCGGGAGATCGACACCGCCGCCAGGGCCACCAGCACCGCGAAGACCGCGAAGATGGTGCGGTAGCGCCGGCGCGCCAGGCGCGCCAGGCCGGCGAGCAGGCGGCTCACGCCGAATCGCCCCGGGTCGAGGACGCCGCCACCGGCGGTGCGATCTCGCCGGCCAGCAGATAGCGGCGGAAGCGCACGAAATACTCGACGCCGGAGTAGACGGAGATCAGCACCGCCGCCCACAGCGAGATGGGAGAGGCGTGCTTGAGCTCGTCCGGCAGCTGGTTGTGGATGATCAGCACCGCCACCGCGACGATCTGCACCACGGTCTTGAGCTTGCCCGAGAAGCCGGCGGGGATGACCAGGTTCTCGGCGGCGGCGACGCTGCGCAGGGCGCTCACCGCGAACTCGCGGGCGACGATCACCACCACCATCCAGGCCGGCACCATGCTGGGATCCATCTCGACCAGCGAGATGAACGCCGCCGAGATCAGGATCTTGTCGGCGGCGGGATCGAGCAGGGTTCCCAGGCGGGTGACCTGGCGCCGCCGGCGGGCGAGGTAGCCGTCGAAGAAGTCCATGATGGCGGCGAGCAGGAAGAGTCCGAGGCCCCACCACTCCTTGTCCTCGAACTTGGTCAGCAACACCACCACCAGGGGTGGGACCAGCAGGATCCGGCAGATCGAGAGCAGGTTGGGTAGGTTGAGCATCGGCGGCGGGACGCGCCCTGGGCGCGCCCGCATTCTATCGCCGCTGGCGGCGAGGAGGGGGCGTGGCCGCCTGGCGGTCCAGTGGCGGACTAGCGGAGGCTCGACAGCGAGGTGGTCACCAGCAGGCGGCCGCTGGCGCCGCGGACTACGTAGGGCGCGGGACGCTGCCCGCCGTGCCATTGCCAATCCGCCCAGGCCGAGGCGGGGTTGTCGCCCCGGTACAGTGCCATCACCCGTCGCACGTAGTCGACGGTTTCGGGATAGGGCGGCACGCCGCGGTGGCGCTCGACCGCGCCGGCGCCGGCGTTGTAGGCGGCCAGCGCCATCTCCAGGCTACCGGCGAAGTTGTCGATCAGCTGCCGCAGATAGGCGGTGCCGCCGCGCAGGTTCTGGTCGACGTCGTAGGGATCGCTCACCGCCAGCTCGACGGCGGTGGCCGGCATCAGCTGCATGAGCCCCATGGCGCCCTTGTTGGAGCGGGCGCGGAGGTTGAACCCGGACTCGACCTGGATGACCGCCCGCACCAGGCGCGGGTCCAGGTTATGCGCGTCGGAGTGGCGGCGGATGAGCGGTTCGAGCGCGATGCTCGGCAGGCCGGGCAGGTCCGGTACCGGCAGCAGGGCGGTGGCGAACCGCCGCGCATGCTGCACCGGGGTCTCGTTGAGGATCACCCGGCGCCCGTCGGCGCCGCGGGTGACCTGGACGGGCGACGGCGGCGGCGGGCCGGCATGCTGGAAGGCGTGTACGGCGATTTTGGAGGGGGGGGCGGGGGGGGCGGCTTGCGGCGTGGACGCGGCCGGCAGCGCCGGCGAGGCCCCCAGGGCCGGCAACGGTGCCAGGCAGGTCAGGCACAGCAGGATTAGAGCCGCAGTCGGCACAGCTTTCACAGCGATGGTGCTCCCTTAGTGGGAGCGGCATGGTAGCACAGTCCGGTGTTCACCGGCTGGTCAAGCCAGGCTCCCCGCATCCCCCCGACCCCCTTCCCCCCTCTCTTCGGGCCAGTTTCGTTTTAGGCCCGGCTGTCCCAGAGGGTGTCGGGGACACCGCGCCGGAGGTTCTCGTAGCGGGCCATCACGAACAGGGCGTCCGAGAGGCGGTTGACGTAGGGGAGCACGAAGGGGCCGATCGCCTCCTGGCGGGCGAGCGCCACCAGCAGGCGCTCGGCGCGCCGGCAGACGGTGCGGGCGACGTGCAGCCGGGCGGCGCCGGGGCTGCCGCCAGGGAGGATGAAGTTGGCCAGCGGCCCGACCTCGCCGGTCAGCTCGTCGAGCAGCTCCTCGAGCGCCGTGACGTGGCGCTGGTCGACGACCGGCACCGGCTTGCGCGCCTTGTCCTCCTCGCGCACGCAGAGGTCGGAGCCGAGGTGGAAGAGCTCGTTCTGGATGCGGCGCAGCGCCGCGCCGAGCCGCGCGTCGAGGCCGCCGGCCAGGGCCTCGCCGAGGATCGAGTTGAGCTCGTCGACGGTGCCGTAGGCGGCGATCCGGGTCGAGTCCTTGGGCACCCGCTGGCCGCCGCCAAGGCCGGTCGAGCCGTCGTCGCCGGTGCGGGTGTAGAGGCGGGTCAGGCGCGGCATGGGCGAGCCGGAGGCAGCCTACCGCGCCACGGCGCCGGCGGCCGGCGCCAGCTCCGCGGCCAGCCGGCGGAGCAGCTGCCAGAGGTCGTCGAGGTGCCGGCGGGTGGTGCGCAGGTTGCCGATCGCCGCGTGCAGGGTGTAGCGGCCGTCGAGCACGGTGTGGGAGAGGAAGAAGGGGCCGGCGGCGTTGACGGCGGCCAGCAGGCGCTCGTTCAGGGCGTCCTGGGCGGCGTTCTGAATGGCGCCCTGGGCGGCGTCCTGAATGGCGCCGTGGCCGGCGCCCTGAGTGGCGCCGTCCGCCGCCGGCGCCGTCCGGGCACGGAAGCAGACGACGCTGAAGGGCACCGGCGCCGCCAGCTCGAAGGCCGGATCGGCGACGATACGGTCGGCCAGCTCGCGCGCCATCGCACAGTGCTCGCGCAGGCGCTCCCGCAGCCCCTCGACGCCGAAGGCCCGGATCACCAGCCAGAGCTTGAGCGCGCGGAAGCGCCTGCCGAGCTGAAAACCGAGGTCCATCAGGTTGGTGGCCCCGGTCTCGCCGGTGCGGAGGTACTCGGGGACCAGCGCGAAGGCGCCGCGCAGGTTGGCCACGTCGCGCACCAGCAGCACCGAGCAGTCCACCGGGGTGAACAGCCACTTGTGGGGGTTGACCACGATCGAGTCGGCGCGCTCGAGGCCGGGCATCAGCTCCCGCAGCTCGGGGCAGAGCGCGGCGACGCCGGCATAGGCCCCGTCGACGTGCAGCCACAGGCCGTGCTCGGCGCAGAGGTCGGCGATGGCCGGCACCGGGTCGACGCTGGTGGTCGAGGTGGTGCCGACCGTGGCGACCACCGCCAGCGGCCGGCGCCCCGCCGCCAGGTCGGCGGCGATGGCCGCCGCCAGGGCCGACGGATCGAGGCGAAACGCCGCGTCGCTCGCCACGTGCCGCACCTGCTCGTGTCCGAGGCCCAGCACGATCGCCGCCTTGTCGACCGAGGAGTGGGCCTGGTCGCTGGCGTAGACGACGAGCGGCGGCACTTCCGGGCGGCCGGCCAGGCCGCGGGTCCGCGCTTCGAGGCCGGGGGCGCGGTGGCGCGCCGCCGCCAGCGCCACCAGGGTGCTGGTCGAGGCGGTGTCGTTGATGTGGCCGTGGAACTCCGCCGGCAGGCCCAGCATCTGGCGCAGCCAGTCGCAGACCCGTTCCTCGAGCTCGGTGGCCGCCGGCGAGGTGCGCCAGAGCATGGCGTTGTTGTTGAGGCCGGCGGCCAGCGCCTCGCCGACGATGCCGGGAGCCGAGCCGGTGATGGCGAAATAGGCCAGGAAACCCGGGTGGTTCCAGTGGGTGACGTTGGGCTCGATCAAACGCTGGTAGTCGTCGAGCAGCACGTCCAGCGGCTGCGACCCCTCTGGCGGCGCGGCCGGCAGCCGCGCCGCCACCTCTCCCGGCGCCACCGGCGGCAGCACCGGGCGCTCCCCGACGCCTTCGAGATAGTCGGCGAGGAGGTCGGCGACCCGGTGCATCGCGGCACGGAACTCCCGCGTCGGCAGGTCCTGGCTCATGGCGCGGGTCCGGGCCGAGACGAAACTGACTGCCCAGAGTCAGGGTGTGCCGGAGGCACCCCCTTCCCTAGCTCGTGCCCTTGCGCTTCAGCTCCTCGTCGATGACCTTGGAGAGGTCGTCGGCGGACACCACGCCGGAGATGAAACGGCCGTTGACGAACATCGCCGGCGTGCCGTTGACCCCGGCCTTGGAGCCGGCCTTCACGTCCGCCTGGACCACCGGCGTCTCCTTGCCCGAATCGAGGCAGGAGTTGAAGTTCGCGGCATTGACGCCGGCGATGCCCGCGGCCTTCGACTTGAGCCCATCGACCGCCAGCCCGGCCTGATCCTTGAACATGGCGTCGTGCATCTCCCAGAACTTGCCCTGCTCGTTGGCGCACAGCGCCGCCTCGGCGGCCTTGGCGGCGTTGGGGTGCATGGGCAGCGGGAACTGGCGGAAGACCAGGCGGATCTTGTTCCCGTACTTCGAGACCACGGCATCGAGCGTGGGGGTGATGCGCGAGCAGAACGGGCACTGGAAGTCGGAGAACTCGACGATGGTGACCGGGGCGGTGGCGGGGCCCTTGGCCGGGAAGCCGTTGGCGGCCACCTCGACGCGCATCGGCTCGTAGAGGTAGTCGACCTTGTACTTGTTCTCGAGCGTCTTGAAGTACTTCTCGCGCGCCTCCTGCTGCCCGTTCTGCTGCAGGTAGGCCTTGATCTGGGGCATCAAGGTCTCCTTGGGGCGGGTCGGCAGCTGCGCCTTGTTCTTGTCGTAGAAGGCCTCGGCGTCGGCGTCGGTCACCTCGGCGGGCTTGATCTCGGCGAGCAGCTTGTCCTTGGCCACGCCCTTCGCCGCCGCCTCCGCATCGAGCAGGCGGTCCTGCACGATCTTCTTGATCTGGGCCTCGGAGATCTCGTGCCGGCGCTGCTGGTACTCCCGCTCCAGCTGGTCGAGCTGATCGGCGGCTTCGGTGTGCACCTCGCCCGCGGTGATCGGCTTGCCGTTGACCCGGGCGACGACCTGGCCGGGATCCTCCTTCTGGCTGTCGGCCTTGGGGCCGGCCTTCTTGTCCTGGGCCGAACACGCCGGCACGCAGCAACCGAGGGCCAGGGTCAGCATCAGCAAACCCGGGACCACCTGCCTGGAAGCGGCTCGCTTGGGATCCAGTGAACTCATTTGCGGTAACTCCTTTTTCGACCGTAACTCTAGATACGGCAATGATTTGGGCGATGACACCAGCCTTCGGCGGCGCAAGAGCGGAATTTTAGCACACAGGTCGCCGGCCACCCGGCTCGAGCCGGGCGCTGCCGAGTCTCCCGTGAGCCGGTTTACGGCTGCGGTGCCCGCGGCGTCTAGTGGAGCTCACGCCGGCGCGCCGCCGGCGGCGCGAGCGGCGACAGGTGGCGGGCAACCAGGCCTTCCAGGATACGCTCGGCACCGATGCCGCGCAGCCGCATCACCGGTCCGGTGAGCAGCGCTTCGGCCAGCGCCAGCCGGGCGGCGCGCCCTGGCGCGGGAGGTGGGGCGGCGGCCCCCGCCGGCCGCTCCGACGGTGGCGGCAGCGAGCGCAGCACCGCCGCCGCAGCCACCGCCCAGGGCCGTCCGGCCCGCGGGTCGTCCCAACCGCCCGCCTCGCCGCCGGCGCCCGCCAGCGCCTCCGCCGCGCTCAGCAGGTACACCGCGGCGCCGGTTTCGGCATGGGCGCCGGCAGCGGCGGCGAAGGCCCGCGCCAGCGTCTCCACCCGCTCCGGATCCGCGGCCACCGCCGGACCCAGGAACACCGCCAGCGAGCGGCTGCGCAGGGTCGGCAGCAGATCGAGACGCGAGGGCGCAAGCAGCAGGAAGTGGCGGGGCGACGTGACGTGAGGCTCCTCGAGGCTCTTGAGCAGGGCGTTCGCCGCCTCGCCGGTCAGGCTCTCGGCGCTGGCGATCACGAACACCTGGCCGCGGGCCTCGAACGGCGAAACCTGCGCCATGCGCATCAGCTCGCGAGCGGCGTCGACCGAGGTCGAGGTCTTGAGATCGCGCTCGAGCACCTGGAAATCGGGGTGGAAGGAGGCCTCGGGCCAGGCAATGCGCCGGCACTGCCGGCAGGCACCGCACGGCCGCTCGGCAGGCGCCGCCTCGCAGAGCAGGACACGGCCGAGCTCGCCCGCCGCCCGCCGCCGCGTCTCGGCGTCGCCGCCGTGCAGGATCACCGCCGGGTACAGGCGGCCCTGGCGCGCCGCCGCCAACGCCGCCGGCAGGTTCACGCGCTCACCCTGCCGGCGGGCAGCAGGGCGGCCAGGGCGGCCCGCACCTGCGCCGCGGTGCTCGCCGGGTCGCCGCCCGATTCGACGACGCGGAAGCGCTCCGGTTCGCGCGCCGCCTGGCTCAGGAAGCCCTGCCGCGCCCGCTCGTAGAAATCGAGGCCTTCGGCATCCAGCCGGTCCGCCTCGCCGCGGCCGCCGCCGCGGTCGCCGGCGGCTGCTCGCCGGCCGGCGCCATGCCGCCGGGCGCGGGCCGCCGCCGCCGGCAGGTCGAACAGCAACGTCAGGTCCGGGCGCCGGCCGCCGGTCGCCAGCAGCTTCGAGCTGATCGATCAGCGCCGCCGGCACGCCGCGGCCGGCGCCCTGGTAGGCGCGGGTCGAGTCGGTGAAGCGATCGCAGAGCACCACCTCGCCGGCCGCCAGCGCCGGCTCGATCACCTCCAGCAGATGCTGCCGCCGGCTGGCGAACACCACCAGTAGCTCGACGGTACCGTCGAGCGCGCCCCAACTGGGGTCGAGGAAGATCCTGCGCAGCGCTTCGCCGAGCGGGGTGCCACCGGGCTCATGGGTGCGGCGGCAGGCGACGCCGCGCCGCGCCAGCCAGGCCGCGGCGCGCCGCAGATGCGTGGACTTGCCGCTGCCGTCGATCCCCTCGAAGGTGACGAAGCGAGGTGGCATGGGCGGTCAAAGTACCACGCGATCACAGCAGCAGCGCGACGCCCTTGACCACGGCGTAGACCGGCAGGCCGGGGCGCAGCTCGAGGGCGGCGAGCGACTTGCGGGTGATCTGGGCGAGCAGCGCGGCGCCGCCGGCGTCGAGCTTGATCAGCGGCTGGGAGGCGGCGCCGATCTCGACGATGCGCGCCGCAAAGATGTTGAGCACGCTGGTGCGCTCCGGCCGCTCGAGCGCCAGGCTGACGTCGCGCGCCAGCACCCGCACCCGCTGCCGGCTGCCCACCGCCGCCGCATGGCGCGGCAGGCTCAGCCGCCCGCCGCCGAAATCGAGATAGGTGAGGTCGAAACGATCGTCGTGGGCCACCACCCGCGCCTCGATCACCACTCCCAGCTCCGCCTCCGGACCCCAGGGCAGCAGGTCGAGCCGGGTCGAGACCTCGGCCAGCGTGCCGGCCGCCCGCACGCGGCCGGCCGCCAGCAGCAGCAGATGGTCGGCCAGGCGCTGCAGCTCGGCGGCGGCGTGGCTGACGTAGAGCACCGGGATCTCCAGCCTGGCGTGGAGCCGTTCGAGGTAGGGCAGGATCTCCTCTCGCGCGGCGGCGTCGAGCGCCGCCAGCGGCTCGTCCAGCAGCAGCAGCCGCGGGCTGGTCAGCAGCGCCCGGGCCACCGCCACCCGCTGGCGCTCGCCGCCGGAGAGCGCCCCGGGGGCGCGCGGCAGCAGCGCCGCGAGACCCAGCCATTCGACCGCCTCGTCGAAGCGCACCCGCCGCTCGCCGGTCGCGGTCCGCCGCCACCCGTATTCGAGGTTGCGGCGCACCGAGAGGTGCTGGAACAGGCCGGCTTCCTGGAAGACATAGCCCAGCCGCCGCCGGTGAGGCGGCAGGAAGACGCCATTCGCCTCGTCCTGCCAGACCTCGCCGCCAACCTCGAGCCGCCCCTCCGGCGCGCGCTCGAGGCCGGCCACGCAGCGCAGCAGCGTGGTCTTGCCCGAACCGGAGGGGCCGAAGACGCCGGTGACGCCGGCGCCGGGCGCCATGAAGTCGACGTCGAGCGTGAAGCCGCTGCCGCGCGCCAGCCGGAAGCGCCCCTGCATCACCGCGGCCGCCTGACGTTCAGGGCGTAGACCGCCCACAGCGTCGCGAAGGAGAACAGCAGCATGCCCAGCGCGATCTGGTTCGCCTGGGCGTACTCGAGGCGCTCGACGTGGTCGTAGATGGCGATCGACAGCACCCGTGTGTGTCCGGGGATGTTGCCGCCGATCATCAGGACGACGCCGAACTCGCCCAGGGTGTGGGCGAAGCCGAGAGTGGCGGCAGCCAGGAAGCCGCGCCGGGCAAGCGGCACGGCGATGGTCGCGAAGCGGTCCAGCGGACCGGCACGGAGGGTCGCCGCCACCTCGAGCGGCAGGCGGCCGACGCTCTCGAAGGCGCCCTGCAGCGGCTGCACCACGAAGGGCAGGGAGTAGAGTAGGGAGCCGATGACCAGGCCGGAGAAGCTGAACACCGGCGATTCGAGGCCGAGCGCCGGCCAGACCGCTCCCAGGCCACCCCGCGGCCCGAGCAGCAGCAGGAGGTAGAAGCCGAGGACGGTGGGCGGCAGCACCAGAGGCAGCGCCACCACCGCTTCCACCGGGAAGCGCAGCCGGCTGCCGGTGCGCGACAGCCACCAGGCGAGCGGCGTGCCCACCGCCAGCAGCAAGGGAGTGGTGACGCCGGCCAGGCGCAGGGTCAGCCAGAGCGGGTCGAGATCGGCACCGGACATGCTGGCGAGGATGATGAGATTGCCCGAAGAGGGGGTATGAGGGGGCGCCCCCTTCCCCCCCGGAGGGGTGGGAAGGGGGTCGGGGGGATGCGGGGGGCGATCCGATAGATGCTTCGAATAGGCCTGAAGCGGTCTGATTTCATGCTTTGAGAGTCGCCTGGCAGGCGCCGCCGACTAGAACGAATCAGTCCGGTTTCATGCCTCGGGATTGCCGGGCAGCCGTCTTAACCAGGACGGCCCGGCATGGGAAATTTGCCACAAGGCCGGGGATTTGCATAACGTCTGCACCGGCCCGGGTGGCTGTATCGCAGCCAATCAGTTCCCTTTTCACCTGTCAGTGGAGGATCTTCTATGCCAGCAAAGAGCGCGAAGACCAGCACCAACAGCGGCTTCATGAAGCCCATGCAGCCGGACCAGGCGCTGGCGGCGGTCGTCGGCAACGACCCGCTGCCCCGCACCGAGGTCACCAAGAAGGTCTGGGACTACATACGCCAGCACAACCTGCAGGACCCCAACGACAAGCGGACCATCCGCGCCGACGCCAAGCTCAAGCCGGTCTTCGACGGCAAGGATTCGGTGACCATGTTCGAGATGACCAAGCTGGTCAACGGTCATCTGAAAGAGGTCAAGTAAGAGCGCCCTGACGCCGAGCAGACGCCGTACCCGCGGCGGTACACGAGAGCGGCGGCCGGAGCACGACGGGCCGCCGCTGCTCCGGCCGCCGGGCGCGCCGGCTGAACCGCCTGCCGCCGGAGACCTGCCCTGAGCGCGCCGGTCGGCAGCGGTGCCGAGTGGGCCGGCTTCCTCGCGCTCATCGCCGCGCTGCTGGCGCTGGACCTCGGCGTCTTCCAGCGCCGCGAGCCACGCCCCGGGCTCGCCGAGCCGCTGCTGTGGAGCGGGGCGTGGACGGCCCTGGCCCTGGTCTTCGACCTCTGGCTGGGGTTCCATTTCGGGCGCCGGATCGGCCTCGAGTTCCTCGCCGGCTACCTGGTCGAGCGCTCGCTCAGCTTCGACAACCTGTTCGTCTTCCTGCTGCTCTTCGACTACTTCGCGGTGCCGCGCGCGCAGCAGCGCCGGGTGCTGTCGTGGGGCATTGCCGGCGCCCTCGCCGCCCGCGGGCTGTTCATCGCCGCCGGGGCCGCGCTGCTGCAGCGATGGGGATGGCTGCTGCCGCTGTTCGGGCTGTTCCTGATCTACGCCGGCACCCGGATGGCGCGGCGCGGCGCCGTCCGCGTCGAGCCGCGGCACAATCCGGTGTTCAAGCTGTTCCAGCGGTTCGTGCCGATGACCGCCGGCTACCGGGACCGCCGCTTCGTGGTGCGGGAAGCGGGGCGCACCCTGGCGACGCCGCTGCTGCTGGTCCTGCTGGTGGTCGAGGCCACGGACGTCGCCTTCGCGGTGGACTCCCTGCCCGCGGTCTTCGGGGTCACCCGCCACGCGTTCATCGTCTTCAGCTCCAACGCCTTCGCCATCCTCGGCCTGCGCGCGCTCTACCTGGTGGCGGCGGACCTGATGGTGCGGCTGCGCTGGCTGCCCAAGGGCCTCGGCCTGATCCTGGCCTTCGTCGGCGCCAAGATGGCGCTGGAACCCTGGTTCGCGATCCCGATCGAGGTCGCCCTCGCCGTGGTGGCCCTGGTGCTGGGGATCGCCGTTGCCGCCTCGCTGTACAATGGCGGCGGGTCGCATCCCCGCGAGACCGAGGGCGACGCCGGCCGAGGGCACCCCTGAGGACGCTGAGCATGCCCCGCCTCCGCCTCCGCCCGCATCCATCGATTGCGCGCCGTCACCTGTTCGCCGCCTGGCTGCTCGCGCTCGGGCCGCTTCCCGCGGCCGCCGCCGGCGCGCCCGCCGGCCGCCCGGTGGAGCCGGGCAAGCAGGCGAGCCCGGCCAATGCCGGCGGGCCGGCCGGGGCCGTCGCCTCGGGGCATGTCCAGGCGACCGCCGCCGGGCTGACGATGCTCCGGGACGGCGGCAATGCCGTCGACGCGGCGGTGGCCACGGCCCTGGTGCTGGCGGTGGTCTACCCCGAGGCCGGCAACCTGGGAGGCGGCGGTTTCGCCGTGGTGAGGATGGGCGGCAAGCTCGCGGCGCTCGACTTCCGCGAGACGGCGCCGGCGGCGGCGCGCCGCGGCATGTACCTGGATGCCGCGGGCAGGCCGGCGGCCGATGCCTCCAAGGTGGGACCGCTCGCCGCCGGCGTTCCGGGCAGCCCCGCGGGCCTCTACGAGCTGCACCGGTCCCTGGGAAGGCTGCCCTGGCGGCGAGTGGTGGCGCCGGCCCTTCGCCTGGCGCGCGACGGCTTCGAGGTCGATGCGCACCTCCACCAGCTGCTGGCCGCCGAACCGCAGCGCCGCCTGCTGGCGCGCTTCCCGGAGAGCGCCGCCGTCTGGCTGCCGCACGGTCAGGCGCCGCCGGTCGGCGCGCGGCTGCGGCTCCCCGGCCTGGCGGCGACCCTGGCGCGCTACGCCGAGGTCGGCCCGGCGGCGGTCGCCGAGGGGCCGGTGGCGGCAGCGGTGGCGGCGGCCAGCCGGCGGCACGGCGGCGTGCTCGCCGCCGGCGACCTCGCCGCCTACCGCCCCAGCTGGCGCCAACCGCTGCAATTCGCCGCCTTCGGCTGGCAGGTCGCCACCATGCCGCTGCCGTCGGCAGGCGGCATCGCGCTGGGTCAAGCCTGCGGCATGCTCGAGCGCCTGGGATGGGCCGCCCTGCAGCGCGGCGGCGCCGACCGCGCCCACCTGCTCGCCGAGTCGTTCCGGCGCGCTTTTGCCGACCGCGTGCTGCTCGGCGATCCGGCCGCCAGCCGCGCCGACCCGGCGGCGCTGCTCGACCCGGGCTGGATCGCGGCGCGCGCCGCCGCCATCGATCGCGACCGCGCCACGCCTTCGGCGACGCTGGCACACTGGCCCGGGCCGGCGGCCCGCGGCGTGGCCGGCGGCGCCGGCCGGGCCGAGACCACGCACCTGTCGGCGATCGACGGCGAAGGCAATGCCGTGGCCCTGACCACCACCCTCAACGGCCTCTTCGGCTGCGGGCTGTTCGTGCCCGAGATCGGCTTCCTCAACAACGAGATGGACGACTTCGCCACCGGCCTCGGCGTCGGTAACGGCGGCGGCAAGGCCGCCGCCGAAACGGCCGCCCGAACCGGATCACCTGGCGGCCAGACGGCCGCCGGACCGGGCGCCGGATCGCCGCCGCCAGGCGCCTGGCGGTCCCTGCAGGGCGAGGCCAACGCCGTGGCGCCGGGCAAGCGTATGCTGTCTTCGATGACGCCGACGATCGCATGGCGAGGCGACGAGGTGATCGCGCTGGGCGGGCGTGGCAGCCTGCGCATCCCTACGCACACCGCCCAGGTGCTGCTCGATCTGCTGGTGGACCACGATGGCCTGCAGGCGGCGGTGGACCGGCCCAGGCTCCATCATCAGGGGCTGCCGGACGTGCTCGAAGCCGAGCCGGGCGCGCTGTCCCCCGAGGTGGCCCGCGAGCTGGCGCGGCGCGGCCACCGCATCGTCGTCACCGGGCTCGACGACACCGCGCGCATCAACGCCGTTCGCCGCCTGGCTGGTGGCGGCTACGAGGCGGCGGTGGACCCGCGCGGCGCGGTGGCGCTCGGCGGCCAGGGCGTGCTAACCGCCAGGGAGATCCCGCAATGAAGACTCTCGCCCACATCGCCGCCACCGTCACTCTGGCGGCAGCCGCCGGTCTCGGCGTCACCGCTGTCCAGTCGTCGGCGGCCGCGGCGTCAGCGCCGTCCAGCCGGCCGGCAGCCGCGCCGCGGGCCACCGCCCCACAGCCGCCGGAGACCTTCTCCGAGAAGGTCCTGGTGCGCGAGATCGAGGTGGTCGTCGAGCTGCCCGAGTCGCTGCGGGAGTCCCGCCGCAAAGCGCTCGGCCCCCAGGACTTCCTGGTGACCGAGGACGGCCGGCTGCGACAGGTGGTGAAGGCTTCCCCGGTCGCCGCCGGCGAGCCGGCTCCCTGGCAGGTCGTGATCTACGTCGATCGGGTGCTGGCCGCCCCCGAGACAGTGTTCTTCACCGCCAACGCCCTGGCGCAGCGGGCGGCGGAGCTCACCGCGCTGGGCACGGTCGCCCTGGTCGTCGCGGACCCGGCGCCGCGGTTGCTGTTCGCGGAGACCCGCGAACCGAGGATGCTCGAGCAGGCGCTGACCGACATCGCCGCGCAGGCCGAGCGGCAGCGCGAGGCAGCCTCCTCGGCGCCAGGCCGGGGGCAGACGAAGGGCCAGAGCCAGGCGCCGGAAGCGGGAAGGGCGCCGGCCTCCGGACCGGTTCCGGGCCGGACGGAGAGCCGGCCGCCGGCAGGGCCACCGAGCCAAGCCGCCGTGCGCCGCCAGGAGGACCAACTGGTGTCGCTGCTGGCCGCCCGCGCCGGGGGCGGCCCGCGCGCCCTGGTGCTGGTCGCCGACGGCTTCGACACCTCCCGCTCCGGCGGCGGCGCCGACAGCGCCACCCAGGCGGTCGCCGAAGAACCGGCACGTACGCTGGCCGCCTACGGCTGGATCACCCTGGCCGCGCCGATGCGCCGACAGGACCTGGGCGACCCGCACCGCGAGACCACCGACCTCGAGCGCATCCGCCAGAGCACCGCCGGCCCGAAGGCGCCGGAAGGCCACGTGCCGCCCGAGATCCTGCCGCAGGCGGCGCCGCGCAGCCGGCTGCAGTACGACGGCGTGCTGAACCTTTTCGTACAGCCGGCCTCGGAGAGCCTCAACGCCATGGCGAGCGCCACCGGCGGCACGGTGATCGGCTACCCCAGCCAGCTGGCGGCGGCGCTCACCGGACTGGCGAAGCGCTGGCACATCTTCTACCTCGCTCCCGATCCCGAGGATGGCCGGCCGCGGCCGGTCGAGGTGCATCTCTCGCCGGAGGGCACCCTGCTGCGGGCGCCGGTGTGGCGCCGTTCCTCGACTCCCGACGAGGTGGCGGCGGCACGCCTGCGTGAGGTGCTGGCGGGCGGCGCCGAGCACGGCACGCTGGCGTTGACCGCCATGGCGACCCTGCCGGCGGCAGGCGGCGGCGAGAGCCACGGCTCCTTGCGGTTGACGGTGGGCGCCTTCGCCGCCGCCGACTCGCTGCCGGCGGGTCCATTCCGGGTGTCGCTGACCTTCGCCGGCATTCCGGAAGCGGCGAAACCGCCTACGGTCCAGCACCGGCTGCTGACCCGCGCCGACCTCACCGCGAAGGGCTGGACCGAGAACCTGCCGCTCGACGTGCCGCCCGGCGCCCGCACCCTGGGCGTGGCGGTCGAAGACCTCACCCATCAGATTTGGGGAGCGACGGCGATCGATCTGGGACCGGCGCCGGCCGCGCACTGAGCTGCCGCCACCGTCGCGGCAGGCAGCCGGGCGGACGCGACCAAACTGCTGAGATGCTATCCTGGGCACCAAAGCGGCCGGCCCGAGGGCGCGGCAGGCCAACCGATCCAACCCGAGAGGAGGCGCGGTCATGGGCTGTTTCCACGTCATCTGGGCGCTGGTCGTAGGCTTTTTCGCCGGTCTCATCGCACGCTACTTCGTCGGCGGCCCGCACATGGGCCTGATCGCCACGACGGTGCTGGGCATCATCGGCTCGCTCATCGGCGGCTTCGTCGCCGGGCTGATCTGGCGACCCAGCAACGACAAGTTCCATCCCGCGGGCTTCGTGCTCTCGATCCTCGGCGCGATGCTCGCGCTCTGGCTCTGGAGCAAGTTCGGCATGCGGGTGCACTTCTAGTCGGCAGCCACCTGAGTCCCTGCCGCGTCGAGCTGCAGGCGATCACCAAGCGCTTCGGCGAGGTGACGGCGGTCGACGCCGTCAGCCTCGCCGTGGGCGCCGGCGAGCTGTTCTCCCTGCTGGGCCCGAGCGGCTGCGGCAAGACGACCCTCCTGCGCCTGGTGGCGGGCCTCGAATGGCCGACCTCCGGGCAGGTTTGGATCGGTGGCCGCGACGTGACTCGCACCCCGGCTCACCGGCGGCCGGCGAACCTGGTCTTCCAGCACTACGCCCTGTTCCCCCACCTGACGGTGGCGGAGAACGTCGCCTTCGGCCTGCGCTACCTCGGGCCGCCGCGACCGCGCCGCCCGGCGGCGGCCGCCAGGGTGGCGGCGGCGCTCTCGCTGGTGCGCCTGCGCGGCCTCGACCGCCGCTACCCGCAGGAGCTCTCGGGCGGCCAGCGGCAGCGCGTCGCCCTGGCCCGCGCCCTGGCGCTCGAGCCCCAGGTCCTGCTGCTCGACGAACCGCTGGCCGCCCTCGACCAGGAGCTGCGCCAGGCGATGCAGCTCGAGATCAAGCGTTTGCAGCGCGCCGTCGGCATCACCTTCCTGCTGGTCACCCACGATCAGCAGGAGGCGCTGGCGCTGAGCGACCGGGTGGCGGTGATGAGCGAGGGCCGAATCGAGCAGGTCGGCACGCCGCTCGAGATCTTCGAGCGGCCGGAGACCGCCTTCGTCGCCACCTTCACCGGCGCCGCGAACCTCTGGGACGCCGAGGTGCTCGGCATCGCCGGCGACGGGCGGCTCCGTTTGCGGCTGGCGGGCGGCCCCGAGGTGGAGATGCCGGCCGCCGCCGGGGCGGCGCGCGCCGGCGACACGGTGCGGCTGGCGGTACGTCCCGAGAAGCTGACGCTACGCCCGGCGGCGTCACCGCCAGGCGCCGGCCTGGCGGCGCTGCAGGTCACCGTAGAGGAACGGATCTACCAGGGGACGCGCACCGTCTGGCTGGTCCGCGACACCGCCGGCGGCCGCCGGGTCGTCCACCGGTCGAACGCCGGCCCCCCCGGCGGCGACCTGTCCGAGCCGGATCCCCAGCCGGGCAGCCCCGCGCTGCTCTGCTGGGACCCCCGCCACGGCGTCGTGCTGCGCCGCTGACCTACCCGGAGCGCCCGGCCTCGAGGTCGCGGACCGCCGCCGCGAAGCGCGCGATCGGTTCGAGTCGCCCAAGCGCCTCGACTGCCCGCTCCAAGTCGAGCGCCACGTATTCGTGGATCAGCACGTTGCGGAATCCGGCCAGGGGCAGCAGCTCCGGCACCACCTCCGGCGGGATCTCGGGGATGCGCGCGAGGTTGGCGATCGCCTCGGTGTAGTCCTCGAAGCGCATCCCGTGCCGGGCGGACAGCTCGCCGGCGACGTCGATCACCAGCTGGCAGACGGTGAGCAGCGAAAAGAGGACGTCGTTGTGCAAGGAGAGGTCCTGCCGCAGCGCCGCCGCCCCGACCACCCGCGGCCGCAGCTCGCGCAGGTGGTCGAGATGGCGGCGCAGCTCCGCCAGCCGCTCGACGACTGGGCTCATGGCGCCACGGATCCATCCGGACGGGCCAGCCATTCGAGCTTCAGCCGGCGCATGCGGGCCAGGAACGGAGAGAGATCGGCGGCCCGCAGCTGGACGTCGCGCACATAGGCGTGATCCGCCGCCGCATCCGCCAGGTAGATGCGGGCGCCGGTGGTGACGACATGGCGGCCGAGCAGCGGCGGCGCGTCGTTGAGGATGACGACGTCGGGCGCCCCCGGCGCCGCCAGCCGCTCCAGCTCGCCTGCCAGCCGGAGCCGCACCGCGAAGCGGTCGCGCCGCTCGGCCATGGACTCCCAGCGCAGCAGCACGCCGAGATCGAGATCGCTCTCGCGGTGCGCCCGGCCGGCGGCATGGCTGCCGAACAGATAGACGGCGGCCACGCCCAGCTCCGGGCGGTCCGCGAAATAGCGCCGCAGCTCGCCGATCCGAAGCGGCGGCGGGTCGATCGGGTTGGCTGGCATGACGGCGCTCCTCAGCCGGCAGTATAGGCTGGCGGCCCTTGCGCCGCGGCGCGGGGCCGGGGCATCATCGGCGATCATGGCTCGACATCCGCGGCAGGACGGTACGGCGGCCCAGCCGCCCGACCAGTCGCCGGCCCAGCCGCCTGACCAATCGCCGGCCCGGCCGCCCGAGCGACCGCCGGCACCCGAGCGGCCGCGCTTGCGGCTGGGCGCGGCGGCGCTGGCGCTGCCGGCGTGGCTGGCGCTCGGGTTGTTCTTCCTGCTGCCGCTGGTGCTGATGCTGGGAGTGAGCGGCTCCCAGCGCGGCATCTACGGCGGCCTGCAGCCGATCCCCGACCTCGCCGCCTATCTGCGCTCGGGAGCGTTCCTGGCCAGCTACCGGCAGACGCTGCAGGGCCTCTACCTCGGCATCGCCTGGCGCTCGCTGTGGATGGCGGCGCTCACCACCGGCGTCTGCCTGGCGATCGGCTTCCCGGCCGCCTATGCCCTGGCGCTGCACGCGCCGCGCCGCCGCAAGGGGCTGCTGCTGGGCCTGGTGGTGGTGCCGTTGTGGAGCAGCTTCCTGATCCGGACCTATGCCTGGATGTTCATCCTGCGCACCGAGGGCCTGCTCAACCACCTGCTGCTGGGCGCCGGCCTCATCTCGCGGCCGCTGCCGCTGCTCTACACCGGCGGCGCGGTGATGGCCGGCCTGGTGTACGGCGAGCTGCCGTTCATGATCCTGCCGCTCTACGCCGCGCTCGAGCGGCTCGACCGCGGCCTGCTGGAGGCGGCGGCCGACCTCGGCGCCGGCCGGACCGCGGTGCTGCGGCGGGTCACCGTGCCACTGGCGCTGCCCGGCATCGCCGCCGGGGTGGTGCTGGTGTTCGTCCCGAGCCTCGGGCAGTTCGTGGTCTCCGACCTGCTGGGCGGGGCGCACACCATGCTGCTCGGCAACCTGATCCAGAACCAGTTTGCCGTCGCCCGCAACCAGCCGTTCGGCGCCGCGCTCGCCTTCGAGCTCACCGTCGCGGTGCTGTTGCTGCTCGCCGCCGGCACGCGCCTCGCCCGCCGCGCCGCGCCCGGCGAGGCGGGCGGGCGGCCGGCCGGTTGGGAGCTGCTGTGACGCCGGCGCCGCCGCCTGCCGCCGCGGGCCCGCCGCGCTGGCCGCGGACGCTGCTGGCGACCCATACCGCCGCCGTCTACCTGTTCCTCTATGCGCCAATCGCCGTGCTGATGGCGTTCTCCTTCAATCGCGCCCGCCAGACGGCGGTCTGGGAGGGCTTCACGCTCTCCTGGTACGGCCAGCTGCTGCATGACGACCGGCTGCTGCGGGCGGCTCGCAACAGCCTGCTGATCGCCGCCCTGGCCACCGCGCTCGCCACGCTCGTCGGCACCATGGCGGCGCTCGCCTTCGCGACGCCGGCGACGCCCCGGGCGCGCGGCCGCGCCGTCACCCAGGTGCTGCTGCTGCTGCCGGTGATCCTTCCCGAAGTGGTGATCGGCGCGGCCCTGCTCACCCTGTTCGGCACCCTGCGCCTGCGCCTGTCGCTGGCCACCGTGCTCATCGCCCACGTCGTCTTCAGCATCTCCTACGTCGCCCTGGTGGTGCGAGCCCGGCTCGCCGGGCTCGATCCGGCCCTGGCGGAGGCCGCCCGCGACCTCGGCGCCGGCGGCTGGGAGGTCCTGCGCCGCGTCACCCTGCCGCTGGCCGCGCCGGGGATCGCGGCCGGCGCGCTGCTGGTCTTCACCCTGTCGATCGACGACTACGTGATCACCTCGTTCGTGGCCGGCGCCGGCGCCACCACCCTGCCGCTGCACGTCTATTCGCTGCTCAAGTCCGGCGTGACGCCGGAGGTCAACGCCGTCTCGACGGCGCTGCTGGCGGTGACCGTGGCACCGATCGTCATGGCGCACCGGTTGCTGCGGCGAGACGCCGGGGGCCCGGCGTGAGGCGGGCGGTGCTCCCGGTCCTGCTGGCTTTGGCGGCCCTGGCATGCGGCGGCCCGGAAGGGGCGCGCCGGCTCAACGTCTACATCTGGACCAACTACCTGCCGGCGGCGGTGGTGAGCGACTTCGAGCGCCGCACCGGCATCCGGGTCGAGATCGACACCTACTCCTCGAACGAGGCGCTGCTCGAAGAAGCTGCAATCGGGGGTCGCCGATTACGACCTGGTGGTGCCCTCCGACTACATGGTGCAGGTGCTCGGGCCGCAGCGGCTGCTGCGGCAACTCGACCACCGCCGCCTGCCGGGCTTCGCCAACCTCGAGCCGCGCCTGCTCGACCGCGTCTTCGACCCCGGCAACCGGGTCTCGCTGCCCTACCTCTGGGGCACCACCGGCATCGGCTACGACCGGCGCAAGGTGACGGAGCCGGTGGACAGCTGGCAGGCGCTGTTCGATCCGCGCCATGCCGGCCGCATCCTGATCCTCGACGACATGCGCGAGGCCTTCGGCGCCGCGCTGAAGCTCGACGGCCGATCGATCAACGAGCGCGACCCGGCAGCCCTGCGCCGCGCCGCCGCCCGGCTGCAGGAGCAGAAGCGGCTGGTGCGCACCTACAACAGCAGCGAATTCGCCAACCTGCTGGCGGCCGGCGACGTGGATCTGGCGCAGGGCTGGAGCGGCGAGCTCGCCAAGGTGGTGGCACAGGACCCGCGGCGCTTCGGCTACGTGGTGCCGAAGGAGGGCGGTACCCTGTGGATCGACAGCCTGGCGATGCCGAGCACCGCCCGCCATGTCGACGCCGCCTATGCCTTCCTCGACTACCTCCTGGAGCCTGCGGTCGCCGCCCGCGTCGTCGACGGCGTCCGTTACGCCAGCGCCAACCGCGCCGCCCGCCGGCTGGTGGATCCGGCCATCCGCGACGACCCCGCGGTGTACCCGCCGCCTGCCGTGGTTGACCGCTGCGAGCTGATCCAGGACCTCGGCGCCACCACGCCGCTGCTCGACCGGTTGTGGACCGAGGTGAAGGCCCGCTGATTGATTGGGTACTGGGTCATGACCCAGCGCCCCCTGATTGACACCGTTCGTTGCGAAACAGTACAGTCTAGTGTCGTCGAGGATCAGCGATGACTCGCCCACGTCCAACAGCGTTGATTCCCAGGGTTGCCCTGGCGGGTATCCTATTGGGAACGCTCGCTTTGTCGAGCGGCGCCGGCGAGGCCCGGGCGCAGCAGGTGAGCTCCGCCAGGTTCGTGCCGACCACCATCCCGGCGCCTCCTCCGGAGCTCTCCACCACGCCTCCGAAGGCGGCACCCGCTTCCTTGCCCGCCAAGCCCGCCGGCGGTGCCACCCCGACCGCGGCACCCGCGGCGGCGAAGGTGGTGAAGCCCGGCACCGGTCTCGCGGGACGGGTGACCGGCAACGCCTCGCCGCTGGCGGCGGCCGGCGTTTACGCCTACCAGCTTGCCGACCTCGCCCTCTACAAGGTGTTGACGGATCCGCAGGGTAACTTCCTGTTCCGCGACCTGCCGGCGGGCCTCTACAAGATCATCGCCAACAAGCCGGGCTTCCTGCCGGCGGTGATCATGGTCACCCGCGACACCGGCAAGGCCTATCAGTTCCTGGAGCTGCAGCTGGCGCAGCGGACCGGAGCGGCGGGTGCTGCAAGAACCGGCGGCGCGAACCCAGCCAATCCCGCACCTGGCGGCAAGACCGCGCGGCCCGACCAGGACGCCGATTTCTGGGCGTTGCGGGCGAGCATCCCCCCGGACGTGCTGCGCGACATCGACGCCGCCGAGGGGCCGCAGTCCCAGGCGGGCTCGACGAAGGCCGCCAGCGCGGCGGTGCCGGCGGGAGCCGGCGGCGGACTGACCCCGGGCGGCACCCTGTCCGACGCGGCGCTGGCAGCGGCCGGCGGCGGCCGCTTCCACACCGAGGTGCAGGCCATGACCGGCATGGCCGACGTCGCCCAGGTCGGAGTCGGCCAGGTCTCGAAGGGCAAGCTGGGCATCGAGGGCCAGCTCGGAGAGGTGCAGGTGGGACTCTCGGGCCGCTTCTCGCAGGTGAGCTCGGACGGCCTCTTCGCCGGCGGCAGCAGCGCCGCCAGCGGTTCCGCCGACGGCAAGACGAGCGCCCTGTCGCTCAACCTCGAGGCGGGACCCAGCAGCAAGATCACCGTCACCTCGCTCAGCAACCACCTGCTGCCGCGCACCGCCAACGGGCCCGGCGAGCCGGTGGGACTCGACCACTACCAGGTGAGCTGGAGCCAGAAGCTGGGCGAAAACAGCCACTCCGATTTCGCGGCGCAGTACACCAGCGAGAACAACTACAACCGCCAGAGCGCCATCGACCCGGCATCCATCCCCGGCGCCTCCCGGACCTGGAACGTCGAGGGTTCCTACACCACGGGCCTCGGCGAGAGCGGTGACAACACGCTGCAGGCCGGCTTCCGGTACAGCGACAGCCTGCTCGACCTGGCGCCGGCGGTCAGCTTCCTCGCCGCCATGCCAACCGGTTCGAGCTCGTTCGCGCCGCTGGCTCCCCCGGGCGCCCTGGCGCCAAACACCGCGTCGAGCCTGGCCAGCCTGGAGGCGGACCACCAGAGCATCGATTTCTTCAGCCGCGGCGGCACCCGGCTGCAGCCGGCCTTCCTGGTCGAATACGGCCTCTACACCACGCTGCTCGACGGCAGCGTGTCGCTGACGCCGCAGGGCGGCCTGGTGCTGCAGATGGATGACGGTTGGCAGGCCCGCGGGTCGGCGACCCATCGGGTGTACCAGGAGAGCCCGATCAATCCGCAGTTCCTGCCCGCCCTGTTCAAGGAATCCGAGCTGTGCGAGCAGGACGCCAGGGCGTGCTACGAGCTGAGCATCTCGCGCCACGCCAACGACGACGACGCGATCTCGTTCAGCGGCCTGGAGCGCATCGTCGGCCAGACCCTGCGGCTGTACTTCAGCGACCAGGTCTTCGATCGCCTGGAGAGCATCTACCTGGTGCCCGGCGACCGGGTGCCCGAGGCGCGCCTGACGGTCAGTCACCGCCTGTCGCCGGGGGTCAAGACCTCGTTCGAGTCGAGCTTCGCCACCGGTGGCGGCGGAATCTTCGTCGGCGCCGACGGCCGTCCCTACCGGAACCAGCTCCGGTACATGGTGACGTCCCTCGATACCCGCTTCCTCCACACTTCGACCGGTGTTTTCCTCGCCTTCCAGCATCTGACCCAGGGCCAGGTGCCGCTGGCTTCGGGTCTCGCGGCACCCGGCGCCGCGGCCAGCATGGCGCCGGTGGACTTCGACCGCTTGCAGCTCATGCTCTCCCAGGATCTGAGCATCCTCTGGAACCTGGCTTCCCAGTGGGCGCTGCAGGTCGACATGGAGCTGAGCCGCGGCACGGCGCCCTACCTGGTCAGCACCGACACTCAGCTGCACCGCAGCATCCTCGGCGGCATCGCAATCAAGTTCTGAGTTGGTCGGCTGCGGCCGGATCTGAGAACCGCGGCCCACAGAGCGGGCGGGTCGGTGGCTCTGTACCGTTGCCCTCCGATCACCGGTATCACGCGCGACCCCGATGGGCGGTACCAAGCCAAGCCCATCGCCCGGCCAACTGTTACCTTTATGAGCCTGGACGCTTCCTTCGGCATTCGTTTGGATCCACTGGGCCGAATTCTCTCCGGATTTTTGGATTATGGTCGTGGATCTCCCGTGGATTCAGGGGGTTGGAGCCTGTTCAAAAAAACGTTGGCCTGGCATGGAAAGTGCTTTTAGCTGGCTCGGGATTTGAACTGTCTACCTGAATGATGCGGTCTCGCGCGCTCCGACTTTCGCTTTGCCTGCTGCTGGCGGTCGCCACCATGACGCTGGGCGCGCTCAGCGTTCGGCGCAAGGTGGCCGCCTTCCAGCCGCTGGGCTTCTCCGCTGACAGCGAGCGCTCCGGCGGCGTGGTGCGGGTCGACCGGGTCGACGATCCGAGGTGCGGCGTACAGGCCGGAGACGAGATCCTGCTCGTCGACGGCGGCGAGGTCGGCGGCGAGGAGGCGCTGGCGCAACGGCTCCGCGGCCGGCCGGCGGCCCAGCTGGCGGTCCTGCGCGCCAACCAGGTGCTGCGGGTCGCCTACCATCGGCCGCCGCTCGCGCCGGACGTCCCCTATCTCATCCTGGCGGTCGTGGGCGCCCTCTACCTGCTGATCGGGCTCTACACCCTCACCCGCCAGCGAAGCCGCGAAGGGTTCATCTTCTGCCTCTGGTGCCTCGCCTCGGCGCTGCTGTATCTGGTGACGCCGGTACCGCCGGTGGACGGCGAGTACCGGCTGGCTTACTTCGGCGACCAGCTGGCCCGCAGCTTCCTGCCGGCCCTGACGCTGCATCTGTTCCTGATCTTCCCGGCGCCGCTGCTGCCGCGACCGGAGAGCTCGTCCCGGCGCCGCGGCGGGGACTCGCGGCGGCTGGCCGGCCTGACCGCCTTCCTCTACCTGCCGGGCGCCCTGCTGCTGACCCTGCAGCTCGATCTCATGCTGGCGAACGGACACTGGCTGTTCGGCGGCCATCCGACCGCCGCCGCGCTTCGCACTCTGGACCGGCTCGATCTGCTGCACCTGGTCTCGTTCAGCTTCGCTGCCATCGCCGCGCTGGCATATCGAGCCCTGCGCGAGCGCAGTTGGGAGCCCCGCCGCCAGATCCACTGGATGATCTTCGGCCTGGCCGGCGGCTACCTACCGTTCTTGCTCTTCTACGTCGCACCCTTCGTGCTCGGGCTGCGTCCGCCCGATCTGCTGGCGGCGGTCGCGGTGCTGCCGCTGGGGCTCGTGCCCCTCACCTTCGCCTACGCGATCCTGCGCTACAAGCTGTGGGACATCGAGGTCATCGCCCGCGACGTCCTGTCGGCCACGCTGACCCTGCTGCTCGGCGTGGTCGGCTTCTCGCTGGTCAACCTGGCGATCACTCGCGGCATCTCGGCGGAGCTGCCGCTGGCGCGCAACCTGCTCTCCTTCGCCGCCGGCCTGGGTATCGCCGGTCTGCTGGTGCCGACCCGCCACACCCTCTCCGCCGCGATCGAGCGCCTGCAGTACCGAGGCACCTTCGGCAAGCGCCGCGCCCTGTTGGGATTCGGCCGCGACCTGCTGCACGAGCGCGATCTCGGCAAGCTCTGCGGCGCCCTGCTCGACCGCCTGCTGAGCGGCATGGATCTGGAGCGGGCCGCCATCTACCTGGCGCAAGGGGACAACCTGGTGGTGATCGATGCGGTCACCGCGGTCCCGGCTGCCATCCCGCTCGCCGCGAACACCACTCTCGAACCGACCGTCGCGGCCAGCCCTGCCGGCATCGCCGGCGCCTATGCCATTGCCCCGAAACGCGCGTGGGACGGCGCGGCGCGGCGCCTGGGCTTGCCTGGAACGATGGGCGCCGGCACGCGCGCCGCGTACCGCCGGACCCTCGAAGCCCCGCCGCCGGTCCTCCCGGCCAGCGCTCTCGATCCGGCGATCTGGCGGGAGAACGTCCACCGGCTCGCCGGCACCGAGCTGCCGGCCGGAGCGCCGTCGCCGCTGCAGCAGCTGTTCATCGCCGGCTATCGCTACGCCTTCCCGCTCACCGTGCGCGGCCGCGGCGTCGGGCTGGCGCTGACCGGCTGGAAGCGCGACCAGGCGCCGCTCAACAGCGAGGACCTCGACCTCGTCCGCCACCTGCTCAACCAGGCGGCGCTGGCGGTCGAGAACGCGCAGCTGCTGGGCCAGCTGCACCTGCAGCTGCAGGAGGTGCAGCGCCTGCAGCGCTACAGCGACGGCATCTTCGAGTCCTCGCCGGCGGGCATCGCGGTGCTCGACAGCCAGCAGCGCCTGGTATCGGCCAATCCGGCCTTTGCGGCCCTGGTCGGCAGGGAGCCGGGGCAGCTGATCGGTCAGGCCATCGCCGAGGTGCTGCCGGTCGGCCATCTCCCGAAACCTGGAGAGGGCCCGATCGAGGTCAGCTTCGGAGCCACCGCTCCGGGCGAGCGCTTCCTGCAGCTTTCCATCGCCGAGTTCACCGGCGTCCGCGAGCCGCACGAGCCTCACGATCCGCGCGAATCGCGCGATTCACGCGCTGCACGGCTCGCGCGCGACCCGCAGCAGCAGCAGCTGAGCATCCTGGTCGTCTACGACGTCAGCGAGCGGGTGGCGATGGAGCGGGCGCTCAAGGAAAAGGACCGCCTCGCCGCCCTGGGGATGCTGGCCGCCGGCGTGGCCCACGAGGTCAACACGCCAATCACCGGCATCTCGAGCTACGCCCAGATGCTGCTCTCGGACACCGCGGAGAACGATCCGCGCTACTCGCTGCTCAAGAAGGTCGAGCGCCAGACCTTCCGCGCCGCCCGCATCGTCAACAACCTGCTCGAGTTCGCCAGGGAGCGGCAGCGCGAGCGGCGGCCGCTCGCGGTGGTGCCGCTGCTGCGCGACTGCATCGAGCTGCTTGGCGACCGCATCGAGCGCGGCCGGGTCGAGCTCGCGTGGCAGCTGCCCCCTGCCGCCGATTCGATCCTGGTGCTCGGCGCCGACGGCGAGCTCGAACAGGTGTTCACCAACCTGCTGTCCAACGCCCTGGACGCCATGTGCGGCAGCACCGGCGAGACCGGCGGCCGTCTCGGCATCGCCGTCGCGGCGGCAAACGGCGAGGTGACCCTCCGCTTCCAGGACTCCGGCCCGGGGATCCCGCCCGAGCAGCTGGCCACCGTGTTCCAGCCCTTCTTCTCGACCAAGCTGCATCGCGGCGGCACCGGCCTGGGCCTGACCATCAGCCATGAGATCGTGCAGCGGCACGGCGGCAGACTCGAGGTGCAGAGCACGCCGGGCCAGGGCGCGTGCTTTACCGTCGGGCTGCCCAGGCTGGCCGCAACCGGCGCCGAGACCGCGAACCGGCCCGCCGCTCCCACCGCTCCCGACACCGCCGACCCGCGATGAACATCCTCATCGTCGACGACGAGGACGTGCTGCAGGACGTGCTGACCGTCCTGGTCCGGCGGGAAGGGCACACGACGCTCTCCGCCCGCACCGGCGAGGCGGCGCTCGAGATGCTCGAGCGCGAGGAAGTGGACCTGGTGCTGCTCGATCTGATGCTGCCGGGCATCTCCGGCATCCAGACACTGCGCGAGATCCGGCGCCGCGAACCCGATCAGGTGGTGGTGGTGATCACCGCCTATTCGTCCATCGAGAGCGCCATCGAGGCGATGCGCGAAGGCGCCTTTCACTACATCCCCAAGCCGTTCAAGAACGAGGAGGTGCTGCTCACCATCCGCAAGGGGCTCGAGCAGCACCGGCTGGCGATGGAGAACCGCAGCCTCAAGCAGCAGCTGCGGCAGCGCTTCGGCTTCGACAACATCCTGGGCAAGAGCAAGCCCATGCAGCAGGTCTTCGAGCTCATCCAGCTCTCGGCGCCGGCCAAGAGCAACATCCTGATCCTGGGCGAGAGCGGCACCGGCAAGGAGCTGGTGGCCAAGGCCATCCACCACCACTCGCGGCGCGCCGACGGGCCCTTCATCACCGTCAACTCGGGCTCGATGCCGGCCGACCTGCTGGAGAGCAACCTCTTCGGCCACATCCGCGGCGCCTTCACCGGCGCCATCGCCAGCAAGAAGGGCCTGTTCGAGCTGGCCACCAATGGCTCGATCTTCTTCGACGAGATCGGCAACATCCCGATCGACACCCAGGCGAAGCTGTTGCGGGTCATCCAGGAGAAGGAGTTCATGCGCCTGGGCGGCATCGAGACGGTCAAGGCCGACGTGCGCATCATCGCCGCCACCAACGCCGACCTCGAGGAGGCGGTGCAGGCCGGGCAGTTTCGCGAAGACCTCTACTATCGCCTCAACGTGATCACCGTGACGCTGCCGCCGCTGCGCAAGCGCAACGAGGACATTCCGGTGCTGGCCCAACACTTCCTCCACCACTACGCCCAGGAGAACGAGAAGCCGATCCGCGAGATCGCGCCGCGGGCGATGGAGCTGCTGCTCGACTATCACTGGCCCGGCAACGTGCGCGAGCTCGAGAACGTGGTCGAGCGCGCGGTGGTGCTGTCCACCGGCGAGGCGCTCGACGTGGACCTGCTGCCCTCCTCGGTGCGCCACCCCGAGACGGTGGGCTTCTCCCCTCCCAGCCTGCCGGCCAACGGCATCTCGTTCAAGGAGGCCGTCTCCGGCTACGAGCGGCAGCTCATCGTCAAGGCGCTGCAGACTTGCGGCGGCGTGCAGAAGAAGGCGGCGGAGATGTTGCACGTCAAGCCGACGACGCTGCATGAGATGATGAAGCGTCTCAACATCTCGTCCGAGAGCGTCGCCTCGATCTGAGCCGCGGCGCGCTCGCCATCCGCTCCCCGGTTGCGCGAGGACCCGACACCATGGTGCGTCGAAGGAAGCTGCTGGAGATCCTGATGCTGGCCGCGTCGCCGGCGCTGGCTGTGGCGGTGGTGGCATTGACCCAGGCATCGCCCGCGCTGGCGGCATCGTCGGCTGCCGGCCGCGCGGCGGACCAGCCCGCGCCAACGGCGGCGGCGGCGAACGAGGGACTGCTCGCCCCGCTTGGCAACGGCGAGGCGGTCGAGCTGCCGCCGCTCGACGATCGAGCGCCGCGGCCCGACGCCGTGCTCGGCTACTCCCTGGGCAGCCGCTTCACCCACTGGGACCGCGTCGGCGCCTATCTCGACGCCCTCGCCGCCGCCTCGCCGCGCGTCAAGGTCTGGGAATACGGCCGCACCTACGAGGGGCGACCGCTGAAGCTCGTGGCGATCACCAGCCCGAAGAACCTGGCGCGGCTCGACGAGATCCGCGCCCAGCACCTGCGCCTCGCCGACCCGGAGGCGCTCTCAGCAGGCGAGCGCGAGCGGCTCGAGAAGCACCTGCCGGTGGTGGTCTGGCTGGCCTACGGCGTGCACGGTGACGAGGCCTCCTCCACCGAGGCCGCGATGGCGGTGGCCTACGTGCTCGCCGCCGCCAAGGGCGACCTGGCCGAGCTGCTGGACGACACCGTCGTGCTGATCGACCCGCTGTGCAACCCGGACGGCCGCGAGCGTTACCTCCACGGCTATGAGCAGCGCCAGGGGGAGGCGCCCAACACCCACCGCGAGGCCGCCGAGCACTTCCAGCCGTGGCCGGGCGGCCGCCAGAACCACTACCTGATCGATCTCAACCGCGATTGGGCCTGGGCCACCCAGCAGGAGAGCCGCAGTCGCATCGCCGCCTATCGCGCCTGGGAGCCCCAGGTCTACGTGGACTTCCACGAGATGGGCACCGACTCCAGCTACTTCTTCCCTCCCGCCGCCGAGCCGGTGCACCCGCGCATCGACCACCGGGTGCTGTCGTGGCTGGACACCTTCGGCCGCGCCAACGCCGAGGCGTTCGACCACCAGGGGTGGGTCTATTACAAGCAGGAAAACTACGACCTCTTCTATCCCGGCTACGGCGACTCCTATCCCAGCCTGCACGGCGCCATCGGCATGACCTACGAGATGGCCGGGGGCGGCCGCGGCGGACTGGCGGTCGACCGCGCCGATGGCACGCTCCTGACCCTGGCCGACCGCGTCGGCCGGCACCTCACCACCTCGCTCGCCACGGTGCGGACGGCGGGGCGCAACGCCCACCGGCTGCTGCAGGACTTCGTGGCGACCCGCCGCCGGACCGGCGCGGCCCACGAGCATGTCTACCTCTGGCCGGCCGACCAGCCGGAGGCCCGCGCGCTCGCCGACCTGCTGCTGCTGCACGGCGTGCGGGTGCAGCAGCTGGCGAGGGCCGCGGAGGTCGAGGCGCAACCGCTGCGCGGCGGCAAGGAGGAGCATTTCCACCGCTTCGCTGCCGGCACCTTCGCGGTGTCGACCGCGCAGCCGCTCGGCGCGCTGGCCCAGGTGCTGCTGGACCGCGAGGCGCCGATGGCCCAGGAATTCCTCGACCGGCAGCGCCGCCGCTTCGAGCAGAACCGCGAAGGCGAGTTCTACGACATCACCGCCTGGGCCCTGCCGCTGGCTTTCAACCTGCGTATGTGGACCGCCACCGGCGAGGTCGCGTCCTCCCGGGCGGCGGGCGAGGCGGCCTCGGGCGTCCAGGGCGACGGCGAGCTGGGCTGGCTGGTGGCGCCGCAGGGGATCGCCTCCTACCGTCTGGCCGCCGAGCTGCGCCGGCACCGGGTTCACTTCCGGGTGGCGCTCGCCGCGCTGTCCGCGGAAGGCGTCTCCTACCCTGCCGGCACCCTGTTCGTGCCCCGTCACGGCAACCCCGGGAACCTGGCCGACGAGCTCGGGCCGTGGCTGCGGTCGGGCGGCCTCACCGCCAGCGCCGTCGCCTCCTCCTACGGGGTCGCCGGCGTGTCGCTGGGCTCGAACAACATGCCTGGGGTGCGCCAGCCCCGGGTCGGCCTGGTCTCGGGCGAGGGGGTCGACCCGACCTCCTTCGGCTTCCTCTGGTTCCTGCTCGACCGCGAGATCGGCCTGCCGCACGACCGGCTCGATCTCGAGCGGCTGCGGCCGGCGACGATGGCGGATTTCGACGTCCTGATCCTGCCCAGCGGCGCCTATGAGGACCACATGAGCGAGCGGACGCGCGCCGCCCTGGACGCCTGGATCAAGGCCGGCGGCGAGCTGATCGCCATTGGCGGCGACACCGCCCGCTGGCTGCACGAGCACGAGATGGCCTCGTGGAAGCCCTGGAAGGCGCCGGAAGCCGACGAGGAGAGCGAGGGCAGCCAGGACCATGCGCTGGCCGAGCGCGACATCGTGACGCCGGGAGCCATCCTCGCCACCCGCCTGTCGCCGCAGCACCCGTTGGCCATCGGGCTCCCTTCGGCCCCGCCGGTACTGGTCGAGGGCTCGACGGTGCTGCTGCCTTCGGGCGACCCGCACCGCGACGTCCTGGTGGCCGCCGGTCCGGACCCGGTCATCGCCGGCTTCGCCTGGCCCGAGGCCAAGGAACGCCTCGCCGGCTCGTTGCTGGTGGGGGCAGAGGCGCACGGCAGCGGCAGCGTCGTCGTCTTCGTGCAGGAGCCCGACTTCCGCCTCTTCTGGCGCGGGACCATGCCGCTGCTGCTCAACGCCGTCATGTACGGCCCCGAGCTCGGCCTGGTGGGAAAGAACTGAGAAACGCCCAGGCGCCAACCGGGGCCAACGGCGGCACCCGTCAGCGGCGATACGCCGAGTCGTGGTCGGCGTGCAGGGATACGAGGCGGAGGTAGTCACCCTCCCGGTAGGCGATGGCGCGGATCTTCTGACTCAGCCGCAGCGAATGGGCTTTGGCGCCGCCCGGCGTCCTTATGTGGTCGATGGCCTCCCATTGCAGGCCGGGATGGCTGTAGACGCCATTCCAGTCCTGGCCGAGCAGGCGCCCCAGTGCGCTGATCACCTGACGGAGCTCGGCGGCTTCCAGGCGGAACAGCGCCGTCTGGAACTCAGGGCCATTCAGATCGAGCAGGACGCGGCTACTTCGCGCCGGCGGCACCAGGGCGCTTTCGGCCAGCGGCGGAGCGCGGCCGGCGGGAGGCCTTGGCCGCAAGCGCTTCGAGAGCCGCGAGGTCGGTCTCCGCGGGTGGCGTCACGGCGGCCCAGGCCAAGCCCCTGGCGATGGCGCTGCGGTCGGGCTCCTGCAGGGTCCAGAGCTGGCTCTCCGGCACCATCGCCATCGCGGTCAGCAGGAGGCTGCCATCACGCCGGTGCTGCACGCGAAAAGTCTTGCCGGTGTAGCGCTTACCCAGCGAGATCTGGCCGCTCTTGCCGACGCTCTTGATCTCGATCTCGCCGCTTTGGCCGAGCATGTCGCGATCTTCCAGGGCCTTCATGCCGGCATGATATCACGGCAGCATGAAAGCCCCGGCTCAGCCGGCGGCGCGCTCGGCGGCTTGCAGCAGGCGGAGGAAGTTCTCGCCCAGGATCAGGCGCACGCCGGCGCGGTCCAGGCCGCGATGCAGCAGGGCGGCGGTGAGGTCGGGGAAGCGGGTCACGTCCTCGAAGCCGTCCAGGGTATCCGGGATGCCGTCGAAGTCGGTGCCGATGCCGGCGTGCTCCTCGCCGGCGCATTCGACCAGGTGCATGACGTGATCGACCAGCACGGCGAGCGGCACCCGCGGCAGCGGATGGGCGGCGAGCAGCTCGTCGCGCTCCCGCCAGTGCGCCTGCGGGTCGCGCAGGTACTCTTCTTCCATCGCTTCCAGGTCCGGGCCGACCGCCTCGCGGCGGCGCTCGTCGGCACGCGCCGCCGCCGGATCGACGAAGGCAGGATAGGAGTTGGCCATCACCAGGCCGCCGCGCCGCGCGATCTCGCGGATCAGCTCGTCGGGCAGGTTGCGCGGATGGTTGCAAAGGGCCAGGGCGGAGCTGTGGCTGGCCAGCGGCGGCGCCGTCGCCACGTCCAGGACATGGCGGACGGCATCGTCGGAAATGTGCGACACGTCGGCCAGGATGCCGCGGCGGTTCATCTCCCGCACCAGCCGCACGCCCTCGGCGGCGAGGCCGCCATGGACCGGCTTGTCGGTCGAGGCGTCGCACCACTCGTGGGTCAGCCAGTGGGTGAGGGTGACGTAGCGCACGCCCATGCCCGCCACGGCGTCGAGCGCTCCCGCCACCAGCAGCGGGCGGCCGTTCTCGAGGCCGAAGAGCGCCGCCACCCCGCCGCGCGCCACCACCCGCCGCAGCTGCTCGGCGTCGCGCACCGCCTCCATGCCGGGGGGCAGCGCGGCCAGGGTCAGCCGGTGCAGCTCGCGGGCATGCGCCCAGCCGGCCGCCGGCGACATCGCGGCCGGCACGTAGAGCGCCAGCACCAGCGCGTCGACGCCGCCCTCGCGCAAGCGCGGCAGGTCGATATGCCGGTCGCCAAGCCGCTGCCCGAGATCGGCCGGCGCCTCCCACAACCGGGTCGGCAGGTCGGTATGTCCATCCAGCACCAGGCAGTCGTCGTGAAAGGCCACCATAGGTCCCGCATTCTAGTCGGCGGCAGACGGAATTTTCCGACCTGCGAGGCGCTTGTGGAAGCTGGCGACGGACCTGCGACCTTGCCACGCGGACCTCGATCGGCTACTCTAGCCCGTTCGCGGCCGGGGCGGCGAAACCGGCGCTATCGTTCCGACACCACCACCGAGCCCGGACCTCCGCCGCAGCTTGCAGGGGCCGCGGGCCGCGAAAGAAAAGAGCCGACCGTGAAAAAAGACATCCATCCTCACCTCCACCTGGTGACCGCGGTATGCGCTTGCGGCAACACGTTCGAGACCCACTCGACGAAGGATGAGCTGCGCCTGGAGATCTGCAGCGCCTGCCACCCGTTCTTCTCCGGCAAGCAGAAGCTGATCGACACCGCCGGCCGCGTCGAGCGCTTCAAGCGCCGCTACGGTCAGCCGGCCTGACCTGTCGCCGGGCAGCCCAGGGCGGCCCGGCGCACTGCCGCGCTCAGCGCGCACCGACAGATGCCCAGTCCCAAGCCAGCCAATCCTGAAGGCGAGCTCTTGGTCGGCGGCCAGGCGCTCATCGAGGGCGTCATGATGCGCTCCCCGGGAGCCTACGGCATCGCCGTGCGCCGCCCCGACGGCACGCTCGCCCTGCAACGCGGCAAGGTGCCCAGCCTGGCCAGTCGTTACCCGGCGTTCAAGCTGCCGGTCCTGCGCGGCATCGGCGTGCTCTTCCAGTCGCTCGCCATCGGCATCCGGGCGCTCAACTTCTCCGCCGAGCAGGCAATCGCCGCCGCCACCCCTGAGGAAGGCGAGCAAGGCACCGCGGAAACCGCCAAGGACCGCTCGGGCTGGGCGGTCGCGGGCTCGATGGCGGTCGGCCTGGGGCTGGGCGCGGTGGTCTTCCTTCTGCTTCCCCTGTGGCTCACCCAGCTCGCCGAGCGCCATCTCCTCGGCCCGCTCTCGGGGCTCGGCTTCAACCTGCTCGACGGCGGCCTGCGGGCGCTGTTCTTCCTCGCCTACCTGTACGGCATCTCGCGCCTCAGCGACATCCACCGGGTGTTCATGTACCACGGAGCCGAGCACAAGGTGGTGTTCAACTACGAGCGGCGGCTGCCGCTGACCGTCGACAACGCGCGGGTCCAGAGCCGGTTGCATCCCCGCTGCGGCACCAGCTTCCTGCTGTTCGTGCTGCTGGTGTCGATCCTGGTGTTCGCGCTGATCCCGAAGGCGGCGCCGTTCCTGGTCAAGTTCGGCGGCCGGCTGCTGCTGGTGCCGGTGATCGCCGGGCTCTCCTACGAGGTGCTGCGCCTGACCGCTCGCCGCCGCGCCGCGCCGCTGTTCGCCGCGCTGGTGTTCCCGGGCCTCATGCTGCAGAAGATCACCACCCAGGAGCCGGCCGACGACATGCTCGAGGTCGCGATCGTGGCCCTCGAAGAGGCGCTGCGTGAGGATGGCCTGCTGCCGGAAGCGCCGCCCGCACCGGCCGCAGCTCCCCGCGAGGCGGCGGCGGTTTTCGCCGGCGCGGCGGTGCCGACATGATCGAAAAGCTTGCCCAGATCGAGAAGACGCACGCCGAGCTGACCCAGCGCCTGGCGGATCCGGCCCTGCTCGCCGACCACAAGGCGTATGCCGACACCAACCGCGCGCTCTCCGAGATCAGCCATCTCGTCGCCCTGTACCGCGAGCACTCGGCGGCACGGCGCCAGCTCGCCGAGAACCAGGAGCTGCTCGGCGGTCTCGGCAAGGACGACGAGCTCTTCGCCCTCGCCCATGAGGAGCGCGAGCAGCTGCAGCTGCGCATCCAGCGGCTCGAGGAGGAGCTGCGGCTGGAGCTGACGCCGAAGGACCCCAACGATGCGCGCAACGTCGTGCTCGAGATCCGCGCCGGCACCGGCGGCGACGAGGCGACGCTGTTCGCCGCCGAGCTGTTCCGCATGTACGGCCGCTACGCCGAGCGGCAGCGCTGGCGCGTCGAGGTCATCGACCTTTCGGAGTCGGGCGTGCGCGGCATCAAGGAGATCGCTGCGATCGTCGAGGGCCGTGGCGCCTACAGCCGCCTCAAGTACGAGGGCGGGGTCCACCGGGTGCAGCGTGTCCCCGAGACCGAAGCCTCCGGGCGCATCCACACCTCGGCAGTCACCGTCGCCGTGCTGCCCGAGGCCGACGACGTCGAGGTGGAGGTCGACGAGAAGGATCTGCGCATCGACCGCTACTGCTCCTCGGGCCCCGGCGGCCAGGGCGTCAACACCACCTACTCGGCGGTGCGCCTCACCCATCTGCCGAGCGGCATCGTGGTGAGCTGCCAGGACGAGCGCAGCCAGATCAAGAACAAGGCCAAGGCGCTGCGCGTGCTCAAGGCGCGCCTGCTCGAGGTCGAGCGCGAAAAGGCCGAGTCCGCGGTGTCCGAGGAGCGCCGCCGCATGGTGGGCAGCGGCGACCGCTCCGAGAAGATCCGCACCTACAACTTCCCGCAGAACCGCGTCACCGACCACCGCATCGGGGTCACCGTCCATCAGCTGCCGGCGGTGCTGGAGGGCGACCTCGACCCGCTGATCGAGCCGCTGGTCGCCCATTTCCAGGCCCAAAAGATGGAAGAGGCCGCCCGCGCCCACTGAGGGGCGGAGCGATGGCCAACCCCGCCGCATCCAGTCTGCTCCAGGTAGGCGAGCTGCTGCGCGAGGGACGCCGGCAGCTTGGCGCCACCGCGTTCGCGCCGCCGCGCGAGGCCGGCCTGCTGCTGGGCGCGGTGATCGGCCTCTCGGAGGCGCAGGTGATGGCGCGCGACGACCAACCGGTGCCGCCGGGCGCCGCGGCGCGCTTCACCGCGCTGCTGGAACGGCGCCTGGGCGGCGAACCGGTCGCCTACCTGCTCGGCGAGAAGGAGTTCTACGGCAGGCGGTTCGCCGTCGACCGGCGGGTGCTGATCCCGCGGCCGGAGACTGAGCACGTGGTCGAAGAGGCGCTCGGCCTGCGGCTGCCGCCGGCGCCGCGCATCCTGGACGTCGGCACCGGCTCCGGTTGCCTGGCGGTGACCCTGGCCCTCGAGCTGCCCGGCGCCGTCGCGGTCGCCGCCGACCTGTCGCCGGGCGCGCTGGCGGTGGCGGCCGCCAATGCCCGCCGCCACGGCGCCACCGGCCGAGTCGCCCCGGTGGCGAGCGACCTCACCACGGCGTTCGACCTCGCCCGCTTCGATCTGGTGGTGAGCAACCCGCCTTACGTCGATCCCGCCGAGGCGCCGGGCCTGTCGCCGGAGGTTTGCAATTTCGAGCCTCACCTGGCACTCTTTGCGCCCGGCGGCGGCGATACGGTCCTGGCGCGCCTCATCCGCGAAGCCGCGGGCCTGCGCCCGGGCGTGCCGCTGGTGATCGAGATCGGCTGCGGACAGCTCGACGCGGCGACCCGGCATGCGGCCGCCGCCGGTTTGGAGGTCGTCGCGATGCGCCGCGACTACGCCGGCGTGCCGCGGGTCCTGGTGCTGCGCCGATAGACGGGGGCCGATGGAGAGATTCCACATCGCCGGGCCCACGCCGCTGGTCGGCCGCGTGAGCGCCAGTGGCGCCAAGAACGCCGCGCTGCCGGCGCTCGCGGCCGCCCTGCTCACCGACGAGCCCCTGACCCTGCGGCGCGTGCCCAGGGTGCGCGACCTGCGCACCATGCGCCGCCTGCTGGATCACCTGGGCGTCGACAGCGAGGACGGGGGCGAGGCCCTGGTGCTCCGCCGCGCGCGCCCCGGCTCGCTCAACGACGCTCCTTACGAGCTGGTCAAGACGATGCGCGCCAGCGTCCTGGTGCTGGGACCGCTGCTCGGCCGCTACGGCTTCGCCCGCGTCTCGCTGCCCGGCGGCTGTGCCATCGGCGTGCGCCCCATCGACCAGCATCTCAAGGGGCTGGCGGCGCTCGGCGCGGACGTCCGGCTCGAGCACGGCTACGTCGAGGCGCGAGCGAGCCGCCTGACCGGCGCGCGCTTCCGCTTCGACCTGCCGACCGTGACCGGCACCGAGAACCTGCTGCTGGCCGCCTGCCTGGCGCGAGGCACCACCGTGCTCGACAACTGCGCCCGCGAGCCGGAGGTGGCGGACCTGGCGCGGCTGCTCAACGCCATGGGCGCCCGCATCGCCGGCGCCGGCGGCGAATCCATCGTCGTCGAGGGCGTCGGCGAGCTGGGCGGCGCCACCCACACCGTCATCCCGGATCGCATCGAGGGCGGTACCTACCTGATCGGCGCCGCGCTCACCGGCGGCGACGTGCTGCTCGAGCAGGCAAGCGCCGCCGATCTGGCACCGTTGCTGGACAAATTGGCGGAGATCGGAGTCGAGATCGAGGTTTCGGCCGCGGGCATCCGCGCCCGCGCCCCGGCCGGCGGCGCCCTCGCAGCCCGCGACCTCGACACCGCGCCCCATCCCGGCTTCCCCACCGATCTTCAGGCGCAGTACATGGCCCTGATGACCTGCGCCGAGGGCGCCTCGACGATCCGCGAGACGGTGTTCGAAAACCGCTTCCAGCATGCCCCGGAGCTGGCGCGCATGGGCGCCGACGTCCTCGTCGACGGCGGCTCGGCGCGGGTGAACGGCCCCACGCCACTGGCCGGCGCCGCGGTGATGGCCACCGATCTGCGCGCCTCGGCCTGCCTGGTCCTGGCCGGCATCGCGGCGCATGGCGACACCGTGGTGGACCGCATCTATCACCTGGACCGCGGCTATGAAGGCATGGAACTGAAACTGCAGGGCCTGGGGGCACGCGTCGAGCGGCTGCCGGCCTCCCAGGACGCCTGAGGCCGCTCGGGCGCGCGGCCGCCGCCTCGCCGGACCAACGGACGACCACGGCGGCGCCGGAACATGCTCAGCTCCCTACCGCTCCTCATCACCTTGGCGACAGCCGATCCGCGCCCGGTCCTGGCGGCGCTGCAGCTGGCCAACCGCCCCCGCGATGCGCTCGCCCTGGTACAGCAGGAAGCGGCGGAGCGGCCGGCAGCCGCCAGGCAGATCGGTCTCGACTACCTGCGCGGCCACCTGCTCGAGCTGCTCGGCCGCCCTGACGCGTCGGTGCCCGCGTTCGTCGACGCCATCTCCGCCACCCCCAGGCTCGCCTTCTATTGCCGCTACCGGCTTGCCGCCGAGCAGGTGCGGCTGGGCCATCCCGAGGTGGCGGCAGGGCTGCTCGCCACCGGCCTCGCCGCCGATCCCGCTTCGCCGCTGGCGCCGGAGGCGGTGCGGCTGCTGGTCCAGAGCCTCGCCCGCGGCGGCGACTGCCGGCTGTTGCGGGGCTTCCGCCTGCGCCAGCTCGCCACCCCCGAGCGGCGCGAGGTGCAGCTGGCCCAGGCCGAATGCGACCTGCAGGGAGTGCCGCGAGAGGCGACGACCGGAGCCGCGGCCGACCTGCAGGGAGTGCCGCGAGAGGCGACGACCGGAGCCGCGGCCGACCTGCAGGGAGTGCCGCGAGAGGCGACGACCGGAGCCGCGGCCGACTTGCAGGGAGTGCAGGGAGTGCCGCGACCGACGACGGGCGGGGCCGCGGCCCGGCCGCAGGGAGCGGCCCGCCCGGCCGCGGGCGGCGCTGCCGCGGCCGAGCCGCGCGGCGGCACTCCGCAAGCCGGTCGCTCGCTGCTGATCGCGCTGCTCGACGAGAACCGAGAGGACGACGTGGCCCGGCTCGCCGCCGACCGCCTGGCGGCTCTTACCGCCGGCGGCGAGCGCGGCCGGGTGCCGCTGCTGCTCAGCATGACCTTCTTCGAGCACCGCGAGTTCGACCGCTCGGTGCGGCAGCTGGCGCAGATCTTCGGTCTGGCCGGCGTCAGGGGCAAGGCGCCGCCGGCGCACGAGCTGGCCGAGGCGCGCTACGCCCTGGGGCGGGCGGATTTCTGGCAAGGACGATTCGAGCCGGCGGCCAAGACCTTCGGCGAGGTTGCCGAGGGCGCCCCCACCGCCGCCGAGCGGGCGCGGGCGCTGCTGCAGCAGGGGCGCTCCTACGAGATGTTGGGCGATTGGCAGCAGGCTGTCGCCACCTTCCGGCTGTCCTTCCTGGCCGAGCCGGCGGGCGAGTGGGCGGCGCCGTCGCTGCTGGGCATGCTTCGCCTCGAATGGCGGCGGGGCAACGAGCCCACCGGCGCCGCGATCCTGTCGATGCTCGGCTCGAGCCCGAAGTGGCGCGATTCGGCGCGCCGCGCGACGCTGTTCATGGCGGCTTCGGACCTGGTGCGCGGCCGCGCCGAGCGGGCCGGCGCCTGGCTCGAGCGCGCGGCCGCCGGCAGCGCCGACGAGGAGCTGCCCGAGACGGCGTACTGGCGGGGGCGCCTCGCCGAGCTCCAGGGGCGGCTACCGGCGGCCATCGCCGCCTATCTCGAAGCGCTGCGCGCCGACCTCTACCACCCCCTGTCGCGGGCGGCGCTTGCCCGGCTCAGGATCGAACCGCTGGCCGGCGAGGCGCGCACCGCCGGGCGACGGCTGGCGGGCTCGCGCCGGTCCCAGGACCTCTACGACGCCTGGCTGTTGCTTGGCTCCGACGACCCGACGGCCCGGCTGGCCGAGCGGCGGCTGCGCAGCCAGCTGCTCGCCGATCCGGCCGCCGGCCCCTTCCTCGGCATGAGCGAGGTGCCCGTAGCCGCCTGGCCGTTGTGGACGGCGTCGCTGCACCGCCCGGAGGAGATGCTACTGGCGCTCGGCGACTGGCACGAGGGGGCGCCGGCGGTGCGCGAGCATTTCCCGCCGTCGGCGCCGTCGCTGGCCCTCACCGGCTGCCTGCTGCTGGCCCGCGCCGGCGAGACGGCGCGCTCGATCCAGCTCGCCGAGGCGTTGCGCGAGCGGCTGCCGGCGCGGTTGCCGGTGGTGCTGCTGCCCGCGGAGCTCCAGCGCTGCCTCTATCCGCTTGCCTACCGCGAGCCGCTGCTCGCGGAAGGCCGACTGCGCGGGATCGATCCGTACCTGATGGCCGCCTTGATCCGCGTCGAGAGCCGCTTCGACCACCAGGCGGTGTCGGCGGGAGCTGCCCGCGGCTTGACACAGTTCGCTCTGGCCACCGCCCGGCGCGTGGCGGCGGGGCTCGGCATGGACCACCTCGAGGCCGAGGACCTCGACCGTCCCGAGGTGGCGATCGACCTCGGCGGCGCCTACCTCGCGCAGCTGCTCCGCACCTTCCGCGGCACTCCCCACATCGCGATCGCCGCCTATGACGCCGGCGAGGCCCAGGCCACGCTGTGGCGGACCTACTGCTTCAGCCCCGAGCCCGAGGAGTACTTCACCAAGATCGGCTTTCGCGAGACCCGGTTGCATCTCGCACGGGTCCTCACCGCCTGGAACTGGTACCAGCGGCTCTACGGCGCGGCACGGCAGGGATAGAATCCCGCCATCGTCCGGATCGGTTCGGGAATCCGACCCGACTTCTCGCTGGCCGCTGCCCTTTCGGGGCCGGGAGGCTGACGCATGCGACGCGCCTGGTGGATCGTCTCGGTGGCTTGCTGTCTCCTGGCGGCGGCGGGGGCGCTGCCGCCGGCGCCGCTCGGCGCCCAGCCCCCGTCCGGGGCGCCGCCGGCGCGCCTGCTCGCCGTCCGCGCCGGCCGGCTGATCGACGGCCTGGGCGGGGCGCCGGTGCGCGACGCGGTGATCCTGATCGCCGGCGACCGGATCGCCGCCGTCGGCCCGGGGCTGCCCTTTCCGCCCGGCACTCGGGTGATCGACCTTTCCCATGCGACGGTGCTGCCGGGGTTGATCGACTGCCATACCCACATCACCAGCCAACAAGGCAACTACTATGAGGATCTCTTCCGGCGCAGCCCGATCGACGTCGCGGTGGTGGCCCACGTCTATGCGCGACGCACGCTCGAGGCCGGCTTCACCACCGTGCGCGACGTCGGCGCCAGCGAGTTCATCGACGTCGCCCTGCGCAACGCCATCGACCGCGGCGACGTCGAGGGTCCGCGCATGCAGGTGGCGACGCTGGCGCTGGGATCGACGGGCGGCCACAACGACCTTTCCGGCTTCTCGCCCTACCTGCGGTTCGAGCACTTCTCGGGGGTGGCCGACGGGGTCGCGGAGATCCGCAAGCTGGTGCGCTTCGAGGTCAAGAACGGAGCCGATTGGATCAAGGTGATGGCGACCGGCGGGGTGCTCTCGGAAGAGGCCGAGGTCGGCGCTCCCCAGTACTCCCAGGAAGAGCTCGACGCGCTCGTCGCCGAGGCTGCCATGTGGGGCAAGAAGGTGGCGGCCCACGCCCACGGCACCGAGGGCATCAAGCGCGCGGCGCGCGCCGGCGTCGCCTCGATCGAGCACGGCGGGATGATCGACGACGAGGGCATCCGCCTGCTCAAGGAGCGCGGCATCTACCTGGTCCCGGACATCTACACCGACGAGTACCTGCTGGTCGAGTCCGACCATCTCGGGCTGCCGCCGAAGATGGTCGCGAAGGAGATCGAGCTCAGCAAGTCGCAGCTCGCCAACTGGCGGCGCGCGGTCCAGGCTGGCGTCAAGCTCGCCTTCGGCACCGACGCCGGCGTCTATCCCCACGGCCAGAACGCCAGGCAGTTCCACTCGCTGCTGAAGCTCGGGCTCACCCCTGCCCAGATCCTCGCCATGACCAGCGCCAACGCTGCCGACCTGCTCGGCTGGCGCGACCGGGTCGGCGCCGTCGCGCCCGGCCGCTTTGCCGATCTCATCGCGGTGGACGGCGACCCGCTGGCCGATCTCACCGAGCTCGAGCGGGTCCGCTTCGTGATGAAGGGCGGCAGGGTGGTCAAGGACGAGCTCGCCGCCGCGCGGCTCCCCAGCGCGCCAGCGCCACGTCACTAGATCTTGCCGCAGAGCCTTGCCGCGGCGCCTCCCGGCCGCTACCATTGCCGCGCTTCCGCTCAGCGAATGGGGGTACCGCAGCCGACATGAAGACCATCCTCGTCACCGGTGCGCTGGGGCAGATCGGCTCCGAGCTGGTGCCGGCCCTGCGCGAGCGCTACGGCGCCGAGCGGGTCATCGCCTCCGACGTGCGCATGCCGCCGGTCCAGGACCTGGCCGCCGGCGGACGCTTCGAGTTCATCGACTGCACCAACCCGCGCCAGATCCAGGACGTGGTGCGGGCGCACGACGTCGGCACCATCTATCACCTGGCGGCGCTGCTGTCGGTGACCGCCGAGGAGAAGCCGCACATCGCCTGGCAGCTCAACATGGACGGTCTCTACCATGTGCTGGAGACGGCGCGGTCGGCGGGCTGCAAGGTGTTCTTTCCCAGCTCGATCGGGGCTTTCGGTCCCGGCACGCCGCAGGACCATACGCCGCAGGACACCATCCAGCGCCCCAACACCATGTACGGCGTGACCAAGGTGGCGGGAGAGCTGCTCTGCGACTACTACCACCGCCGCTTCGGAGTCGACGCCCGCGGGCTGCGTTTCCCGGGCCTGATCTCCTACGTCGCGCCGCCCGGAGGCGGCACCACCGACTACGCGGTCGCCATCTTCTACGAGGCGATCCTGCACGGTCACTACACCTGCTTCCTGGCCCCCGACACCCAGCTCGACATGATGTACATGCCCGACGCGCAGAGCGCCATCGTCGGGCTGATGGAGGCCGATCCCAAGCGGCTGCTGCACCGCAACGCCTTCAACATCACCGCCATGCAGCTGACCCCGGCGCAGCTGGCGGCGGAGATTCGCAAGCACCTGCCGGACTTCCAGATCGAGTACCGGGTGGATCCGGTGCGTCAGGCGATCGCCGACTCCTGGCCGCATTCGATGGACGACGGCGCGGCGCGGGCGGAATGGGGCTGGCAGCCCACCTTCGGCCTGCCGGACATGACCCGCGACATGCTCGAGAAGCTGCGGCACAAGCTGCTAGCCCACCGCGCCGGCGCCGCCGCCGGGCATTCCTAGGAAGGATTTTCGCGATGCCCATCGACCGCATCCAAGGCGTCCTCGCCGCCGAGCTCGAGGCCCTGAGCGAGCGCGGCACGTCGAAGCGGGACGAGCCCGTCATCACCCGTGCCCTGCCGCCCGCGGACGGCCGCGGACCGCGCGTCGAGCTCGCCGGCCAGGGCGCCAGGCCTTTCCTGAAGATGAACTCCAACAGCTACCTGGGCCTCACCCACCGCCCCGAGCTGCGGCGCGCCGAGGAGGACGCGGTCGCGGCCTTCGGCGCCGGCCCCGGGGCGGTGCGCTTCATCAGCGGCACCTACGAACCGCACGTGCGCCTCGAGGAGCGCCTGGCGCGCTTTCACGGCCGCGAGGCGGGGATGATCTTCAGCTCCGCCTACGCCACCGTCGTCTCGCTGCTGGTGCCGCTGATCACCGCCGAGACCGCCGTGATCAGCGACGAGCTGAACCACAACTGCATCATCAACGCCATCCGGCTCGCCCGCCCGCGCAGCAAGGAGGTCTACAAGCACCTCGACCTGGGCGGCCTCGAGAGCAAGCTCGCCGCGGCCGCCGGCCAGGCGAAGCGCGCCGTGGTGGTGACCGACGGCATCTTCAGCATGCGCGGCGATCATGCGCCGCTGCCGGCGATCTTTGCCCTGGCGCGGCGGTTCGACGCGGAGTTCCCGGAGAACGTGGTGGTGGTGGTGGACGACTCCCACGGCATCGGCTCGTTCGGCGTGACCGGCCGCGGCACCGAGGAGCACACCGGCTCCGGGCCCGCCGACCTGCTGGTGGCGACCCTGGGCAAGGCGCTCGGAGTCAACGGCGGCTACGCCGTCGGCAGCCGCACCATCCTGCACTACCTGCGCGAGACCTCGCCGATGTACATCTACTCGAACCCGATCACCGTCGGCGAGGCGGCCGCCGCCCTGGCCGCGCTCGACATCCTCGACGGCGCCGAGGGCCGGGGCCTGCTCGAGCACCTGCGCGCCATGACCGCGCGCTTCCAGCAGGGCCTCGCGCGGCTCGGCTACGAGACGATCCCCGGCGCGCACCCGGTGGTGCCGCTGATGGTGCGCGACACCGCCAGGACCAGGGCGCTGGTCGCCCATCTCAAGGACGGCGGCATCCTCGCCACCGGCCTCGCCTATCCTGTCGTGCCGCGCGGCGACGAGGAGATCCGCTTTCAGGTCAACGCCTCGCACACGCCTGCCGACATCGACGAGGTGCTGGCGGTGCTGGCGAGCTTCGCCGGCCGGTAGCCAGCCGGCCAGGGCCGGCCGCCGCCGGCCGCCGGGGCTGGAGACGGCGCCAGGCCGTCAGATCATCAGATCGCCGCCGTTGATGTCCACTGATGCGCCGGTGATGTAGCCGGCCTGCTCGGAGGCGAGGAAGCAGATCAGCTCGGCGACCTCGGCGGCGGTGCCCAGGCGCTGAACGGGAAACGATCGCGCGTAGGCGGCGAGCTGCTCGCCGGTGGCGTGCTCGCGCGTCAGCTCGGTATCGATCAGGCCCGGGCAGACCGCGTTGACGGTGATGCCATAGGGACCGAGCTCCTTGGCCGCGGCGCGGGTGAGGCCCAGCAGGCCCGCCTTGGAAGCCGTGTAATGAGCGCCGCCAAGAGTGCTCACGCTCTTGCCGGCGGTCGACGAGAGGTTGACGACGCGGCCATAGCGGTTGGCCTTCATCGCCGGCAGCGCCGCCTGGATGCAGAAGAAGGCAGCGCTCAGATTGACGTCGAGAGCGCGCCGCCACTCCTGCTCGTCGATCTGCTCGAAGCGGGTCGAGAATGCGGCGGCGGCGTTGTTGACCAGGATGTCCAGCCGGCCGAAGCGTTCGAGCGTCCGCCCCACCGTGGCGCGCACCGTCTCGGCGCTCGCGAGGTCGCCGGCAAGCACCAGCGTGCGCACGCCGGGCTCGCCGAGCTCGGCGAGCTCGCCGGCCAGCACCGCCGCCTGCTCCGGGCGGCGCACGTTGAGCGCCACCCGCGCGCCGGCCGCCAGGAAGCGCCGCGCGGCGGCCCACCCGAGCCCCCTGGCGGCACCGGTGATCAGTGCGACGCGCCCGGCGAGCTCCTCCGCGATCGCGGTCATGGCGGCGGAGTATACAAGACAGCAAGACAGGCAAACGACGCCATTCATGGTGCCGGACCGAGGCGCCGCGTGGACAGCGCCGCGGCCGGCGGCGCGGCGCTTGTGAACGGCGCAGCGGCACTGGTAAGGTTCCGGGACCGTGTCCGCGCCGCCCACCATTCCAAGCGGCATGCCAGCCGGCACGGAGAGCGTCCGCGAGGAAAAACCCGCCAGCCTGTTCGGCAACCGCAATTTCCTGTTGCTCTGGCAGGGACAGGCGGTCAGCCAGCTCGGCAACCAGGCCTTCGGCATCGCCATGGGCTTCTGGGTGCTGGAGGCGACCGGCTCGGCCAGCCTGATGGGCTTGCTGATGGCGACCCTGAACCTGCCGGTGGTCTTCCTGGCGCCGATCGGCGGCGCGCTCGCCGACCGCCTCTCGCGCATCAAGATCCTCATCGCCTGCGATTCGATCGCCGGGCTGGCGATGCTGGTCCAGTCTTTCGCCATGCTCTCCGGCCGCTGCTCGCGGCCGGTGCAGGTGGCGTTGTTCTTCGGCGTCGCCCTGACCGTCGGCGTGGTCAACAGCTTCTTCATGCCGGCGCTGGGAGCGTGCATCCCCGACCTGGTGCCGGCGGCGCGGCTGACCGCGGCGAATTCGCTCAATCAGTTCTCGGTGCGGACCGCGATGCTGATCGGGCAGAGCGTCGGCGGGGTGCTTTACCACCTCATCGGCGCGGCGCGGCTGTTCCTCTTCGACGGCCTCACCTTCCTGTTCTGCGCCGCCAGCGAATCGCTGGTGCGGCTGCCGCCGCGGCCGGCGGGCGAGCGCCTCGGTTTCGCCGCCAGCATCCGCAGGTTCCTGGGCTCGATCCGGGAGGGTTTCGCCTACGTCCGCCGTAGGCCGGGCATGCTCAACTTCATCCTCTGCCCGGTGGCTTTCAACTTCTTCACCATGCCGGTGATGGCGATGCTGCCTTTCTTCGTCCGCTACAGCCTCCACGCCGGCGCCGCCTGGTACGGCTTCCTGATCGCCGCGATCAGCACCGGCTCGCTGGCCGGCTTCCTGATGGCGGGAACGCTGCGCCTTGCCGGCGCGGCGCGCGGCCGCTTCGTGATGGCGCTACTCGGCGTGGCGCCGGTGCCGATGGCGGTCGCCGGCTTCCTGCACCAGCCGCTGGCCGCGCTCGCCGCCGCCTTCGTCATCGGCATCATGATCGGGATGATCAACGTCAACATCCTGACGCTGCTGCAGACGTCCACGCCGCGGGAGCTGCGCGGCCGGGTGATGGGGCTGTGGACATCGCTGGTCACCGGGCTGATGCCGGTCGGCATGGCCGTCGGCGGCATCGCCGGCGACCTGACCGGCAAGAACATCCCGCTGGTCTTTTCCGCCTGCAGCGCGCTGACCCTGGCCATCATCTGCACCGCGCTCAGCCGCCGCTCGACCCGCCAGTTCCTGGCGCAGGCCTAGTAGTGGCCTGTGCCGGATGAATCGGGCGCGGCGGGTGCCTGCCGGGCGCCGGCGGGCTGCAGCCCGCGGCGCCGGACAGCTGCTGGATAGATGCTTTGGAAAGGTTTATCGAGTGCCGGCCAGACGCGCGCGGCAGCCTACGGCGTTCGCGGTGAACCAGTCAGCCGACCGCGACAGCCCAGGGATCTTCGTTGCCGTGGCGCGTGCTGCAATGGCGATGGCGCGCCAAATCGAACTGGCCGGCGCCCACCGGAATGTTCGAGCCCTGGTATTCGAAGCGCTCGCGGAGCTGGCGCCGCGACGCGGTGTCGAGGAACTTCTCTCCCCAGTCGAGGGACTGGCGCTCTTCCATCTCGATGTGGGGAAGAAGGGCCGAGAACAACACGGTACGGGTGATTTTTCTCACGGGCCTGTCTCCTTTTCGATCGCGAGATCATCCGCCTCGGTAAGATCGATCCTGCTGGGAAGTACAACCACCTGCGTCAATTCGTTATAGCAAGCGGCATGCCATCGGGCGCACGGGCGCTTCACCCACCATCCGTCCTCCGGAGCGGTCGTGGCTGCCCGGTGGGCCGCCCCCGTCGATTCCCTGCCGGCCGCCGCGGCGGGCGCCCTTTACTCGACCGCGCCTAACGAGCTAGATTGCCGCCATGGGCCGGATCTTCGAAACCAGGAAGCACACGATGTTCGCGCGCTGGGACCGGATGGCCAAGCAGTTCGCGCGCATCGGCAAGGACATCACGATCGCGGTCAAGGCGGGCGGACCCGATGCCGCCGCCAATCCGCTGCTGCGGCGGGTGGTCCAGAACGCCCGTGCGGTCAACATGCCGAAGGACAAGGTCGAGTCGGCGATCCGGCGCGCCGCGGGCAAGGACGCGCAGGACTACCAGGAGATCTTGTACGAGGGCTACGCTCCGCATGGTGTCGCCGTGCTGGTCGAAACCGCGACCGACAACCCCACCCGCACCGTCTCGAACCTGCGTACCCATTTCAACAAGGGCGGCGGTAACCTGGCGAACAGCGGCAGCGTCGGCTTCCTGTTCAAGCGCATGGGTGTCTTCCGGTTGCAGCCGGAGGGTCTCGCGCCGGACGAGATCGAGCTCGAGCTCATCGATCACGGGCTCGAGGAGATGGGCGAGAGCACCGGCGAGAAGGGCGAGCCGCAGCTGGTGGTGCGCTGCGCCTTCCCCGATTTCGGACAGCTGCAGAAGGCGCTGGAAGGCCGCGGCATCACGCCGATCTCCGCGGAGTCCGAGTACCTGCCGGTGACCCCGGTCGACCTGCCCGAGGAACAGGCCACCGAGGTGCTGGGCATGATCGACCGGCTCGAGCAGGACGACGACGTGCAGAAGGTCTTCCACAACCTCGGTTGACTCGGCGCTTCCCAGTACCGATCCCGACCTCGATCTCGAATTCGACCTCGATCTCATCATCGCTGGATCTTTGTACGGAAGGGAACGCCCGGTCGTTGCGCCGGGGCTCTGTGGACCTCGGCCGGGCTAGGCCGGCCGGAGCTGAGGACCGCGACCAAAGGGCTCGCGGTGGGTACGTTGCCGAGATCGCGGCTGCTTGCCTCGCCCGTTTGAGTCCCGGCCCTCAGCCCCGGCCGGCTGGAGCCCTCCGGTTCCTCTCCGACAATCGATACACCGTTTGGATCGGCGAAGGCTGCCAGGGCCTGAGCCAGGTAAGAGAATCGCGCTAGGACTCCGGGCTGGGCGGGGTGTAGATGGGGCGGATGTCGACGGGGACGCCGGCGAGGCGGGCTACCGCGGCGACCAGGCTGGGCGTGGGCTTGCCGTAGGTGTCGAGGAACTTCCTGGTGCCCTCGTAGTCACCGTTCGCCTGCAGGGTGAGCATCTCGGCCAGGAGAGCGCGGATCGCTCCCGGGAACTTCTCCGGCACCGAGCGGAAGCGGTTCTGGGCGTCCACCACCAGGGCGCCCTTCTCCATCAGGAAGTTGAACTGGGAGACCACTCCCCTGCCGTGGGCCTCCTGCAGGCCGAAGCGGGCTGAGCGGAAGAGACCGGCGACATAGGTGGGCTCCAGCGTGCGGCGAAGGTCGGCCGGCATCTCGCCGCGCTCGACCAGCGCCAGGATGTCGTAGACGCCCATGACGTCGGCCTTGGCTTCCTCGAGGGTCGAGTAGAGGTCCTTGAGCTCGAGGCGGACCTCGGTCTTGCGACCCTTCACGCTGATCGCTCCGGGGCCGAGCCCATGGCCGAGCTCGTGATGGAGGACGTGGTCGAAGTAGGCGGCGAAATCGACGTCGCGCACCTGGGCAGGATCGAGCACCTGCCGCGCGATCGGCATCAGGATCTTGTCGTACTTGGCGCGCATAATGTTGCGCATCAGGATCTTCTTCGAGCCCTTGGCTTGCCGCACCCGCTCGTCGTTGGGCAGGTTGAAGGCCACCGCCTGGACGGCCGCCTGCGCCTCGCCGGCGGCGAAAGCGAGATCGACCACGCGGATGGGGCTGGCGGTGCCGCGGCTGCGATTCTTCCAGGCGTCGGGGATCGGCAGGTTCTGCTCGAGCCAGGGCAGGCGCTCCTTGTAACGCGCCAGCGCCGCCGACTCGGCGGGCAGCGCCACCGTCACGTAGGCCTCGAACGACGCCTTGTAGCCGAAGAGGCTGTCCTCGTAGGTCTCGTAGGGGCCGATGGTGATCTCGATGGGAGAATCTAGGTCCATCCAGTCCATGTCGCTGGCGTAGTAGTCGTCGCTCGCGAACGCCGCGGCCCGCGACTCGAGGAAGCGCTTGAGCGAGGCATTGCCGGTGAGCCCCGCCGCCCGGCGCAGGTGCTCCGCGGCCGGCTGCAGCCAGACGCCGTATTCGCGGGAGTAGGGGACCGCGATCAGGCCGGCGCCGCCTCCCGCGCCTTGCCGGCGGATGACCGTCGTCGTCGAGGTGAAGGCGGCGCGGTCGGCGGGATGGGCGGCGAGCCAGCTCTCGAAAGCCTCGCGGGTCAGGTCTTCGGGATAGAAGCCGGCGCCCGCCGGGCGCGGCCGGGCGCCGATGAACGGCTGCCATTCGGCGAGGCGGTCCCAGGGGCCGAAATTGATGCCGAAGTAGTCGAGCGCGGCAGCGGCATGCGGTTGATGAGCGGCGCGCAGCTCCTCGCGCAGCTCGGGGTTGCCGGCCCAGGCCTGCCGGAGGAAGACCTCGTCGAGCGGCCGCGCGGCCTCGACCAGCTCTGCCAGCGCCCGCCGCTCCTGGGCGCCCAGGGCGGCGAGATCGGCCGACAGCGGCGTCGGGGAGAACTGCGCCACCCGCTTCTCGATGTCAGCCACGGGCTGCATCCCGGACGTCCCGGTCCCGGCCGGTGCCGCCTGAGGCCCGGCCGCGAGGGCGCCGCCTCCCGGCGCCGCCGCCGTCGACAACAGGATCAGAGCCAGCAGCAGCAACCGGGCCAGCAGGGTCCGCATGGGCGCTCCTTTCTCCTCCAGACTGCACGGCCGCGATCCTCGCACAACCGCGCCGTGCCACCAAGGCTTGCCGGACCGTTTGCCGTGATGCCGATAAGAGGCGGCCACAGCGAGCGCCGCGCCGGGAGCGGCGGCCCGGCGCGGCGGGGACGCCGCGCGCGCCGGCCGAGTACCGTCAGCAGGTGCAGCTACAGGTCAGCAGGTGCAGCTACAGGTATGCGCACAAGTGATACATGTAACGCCCGCGCCGCAAGTGAGGCAGGTATGAACGCAGCTGTTGATGCAGCTTGCCGTCGGCAACCCACCGGCGACTCCCTCGAGACGATCCGCCGATAGCTGGCGCAGGGTTTCGCGGCTCAGGCTGATTTTCTTCCCGGCTCTGCCCTTGAACATGAGTCCACCTTTCTTGCTGCTGGCGAGATGCGTTGGTGCGATGGCGGGCGCCTGCCTCCAGCAGGCGTCCGCTGCTTCAGCTTTGCTTATATAGCACAGCGCTTCGGATCGGTCCGCGCGCAGCCCGGAGGGTGCGCCCAGGGCGCTACCGCCCGGCGCTGGCGCCCACCGGATCGGCGTGGCGCAGTCTTGCCAACCGCCGGATGCTGGCGATGCCGCAGGCGGGTCCGAGGGCCAGCACCGGGAAGGCCCAGCGCCAGCCGATCCGGTCGACCAGGGGTGGAACCAGCTGGATCGAGACGGTGGTGAGGAGGAAGCCGATCGCGGTCTGGACGGTGAGGGCGGTGCCCACGGCGTGGGGCGGCACGGACTCGGTCACCAGGGCGCTGAACTGGGCGCTGTCGGCGATGACGAAGAAGCCCCAGACCCAGGCCAGCGCGGTCACCAGGGCGAAGCTGGCGCCGAAGAGGAAGCCGATGGCGAGAGCGCAGCTGCCGCTTGCCGCCAGGGCGATGGTGACCAGGCGCTCGCGGCCCGTGCGGTCGGCCACCAGGCCGCCCCAGACACAGCCGGCGCCGCCGACGGCGATGGTGCCGAAAGCGGCCAGCGAGACGGCGGCCGGCGTGGTGCCGCCGCGAGCGGCGGCGCTGGCGGCCAGGAACGCCGGGATCCACGTCCAGAAGGAGTAGAGCTCGAACATGTGACCCAGGTAACCGCCGGTGGCCAGGCGGAAGCGGCGGACGCGGACCACCTCGCCGGCGAGGCCCCAAGAGAAGGGTCGCGGCGGAAAGGGGTAAGGGCCGTCGCGGTAGCCGATCAGGACCAGGAGGGCCGCGGCGAGAGCGCCGGCCGAGGCGATGAGGATCACCTCGGAGACGCCGGCACCGCGCCAGGCATGCACCAGGTAGGGCGTCGCCTTGCCAACCGTGAGAGCGCCCACCACGGTGCCGATCGCCAGGCCCCGGCGGGCACGGAACCAGGTTGCCACCATCTTCATCGCCGGCGGATAGACGCCTGCCAGCAGGAAGCCGGTGGCGAAGCGGCAGGCGAGGGCCGCTCGGTAGCCGGGGGCGAGCAGCAGCGCGCCGTTGGCCAGCGCGCCAAGCGCCGCGGCAGCCGCGAACAGGCGGCGCGACGCGACGACGTCGGCGAGATTGAGCAGGGCGGCGCAGCCGGTGCCGGCGACGAAACCGAGCTGGACCACGGTGGTGAGCCAGGCGGCCTGGGACGCGCCCAGGCCCCACCTGGCGGCGAGCAGGGGCGCCACGGCACTGGCCGCGAACCACAGCGACATGCCCAGCAGCTCGGCGGCGGCCAGCAGCGCGAGCATGCGCCAGCGCGCCGGATGCGAGTCGGGATCGGTCACCGCAAGGGCGGGAGCGCTCAGGTGTCCTCGTCTCGCGCGAGAGTCGCTTTCATGGCCAGAGTCTGCCGCAACACCGGTAGGACGGCACGGTCCTTCTCACGGTTTGCAAATTCCTTGGTTTCGATGACCGCCGCGAGCTCCAGCACACGGACCCGTGCCTCGCCAAGATCGTACGACCGGGTACGGCCGGCCAGGTCCTGATAAATCAAGTCTTTGCCGATAACGCCAAGCACATCGAGGGCGCCGAGCTCGGTACTCAGGAGATGCATCCGCAAGGTTTCAAGCCTGGCCCTGTCCGGCTCGATATGGCGCCCAGCTGGATCGCGATACCGCGCCTTGAGCTCGCGTAGCGCGGCAAGGAGCCGCTCGAGATTCTCAGGGCTTCTGTCATACAGGATATCGAGATCGAGCGTGAGGACGGGCGCTCCCTCGAGCTGGGCCGCCACGCCGCCGACCACGAGGAAGGCGACTCCGTGGTGCAGCAATACACGCAGGAGGCCGAGGAACCTAGGGCTCCGGGGTTCGGCCATGCCGGAGCTCGGTGAGTCCGTCGACCCAATCCTGCAGCAGCTCGAGCCGTTCGAGCGGCGTCAACCCGAGGGTCCATCGAATGAGCGTGAGATCGACGCCATCGGGACTCTCCGCGGGCGGGAGGTGATCCAGCGGTGACTCGGAACCGCCCGGATCAAGCCGGGGAGATTGCGTCATATCCGGCACTATACAAGATCATTACCACCGGTCGGCCGTCACCTGCCCGCTGAGCAAGCTTGCGCTCAGGGCTCCTGGCTGACCTGGACCTCGATCGAGAGCGGCGCTCCATGGCGCAGCAGATCGACGCGGACCTTTTTCCCGGCGATCGAATCGATGAACGAATCCATGGCCGCCAGGTCCCGGACGGGCTTGCCGTCGATCGCGAGCAGGACGTCGCCGCGCAGGATGTTGGCGGCCTGAGCCGAGGTGCAGTTGACGACCGCCTCGACGACGGCGCCGGTGCGGCGAGACCATCGCTTGGCTTCTTGCCGGTCGAGGAGGCGCAGCAAGACGCCCAGGACCGTCGGCTGGACCTTTCCCCAGTAGGTCGCGGAGCACGCGGCGGCCGTCGGTTGGGCGGGGGCTGCGATCATGGCCTCGCCAATGCCCGCGGTCGCCACCTGACCGGGGAGGTTCGGGCGGAACGGGAGCATCCTGATTCCCTGGCCGGCGGAGGCTTCGAATGGGCGGCCATAGACGATGACCGCCGCCGCGCCGATCAGCCTGCCCTGCTCGACCGCCTGCCGGGGATCGTCACCGCCACGCTCGACCACCGAGGCGCCCAGGAGAACGAAGCCGTTCTCGAGCATGGCCAGCTCGTCGCCCTGAAAATCGACACCGCGATAGAGCGTCGGCGAAGCTGGCGGCGGCAGCGGCTTCCCGCGCCCCGGGCGGTGGGGCACGAAGTGGACGTGGTAGGGATTGCCGGTCGAGGCTGTGGTGGTACCGACTGCCGCCACGACGAGAAGCGGCAACAGGGCAAGCGTCAGGCGATTGCATCTTGTGGTTCCGAGGCCTGGCCCGGTCATCGGGGATCCTCCGTCGTACCGCGCTCTGGGCCATGCCTGGCGGAAGCTCGCAAGGCTGGCGCCGACCGCTTCCACGCCGCGCGAGTCTGCGCCGGAACGGCTGCGGACTTCAAGTATGCTGGCTGGGTCGCCTGGCAACGGCCGCCGACCCTTCGGGGCCGCGGCATCGCTTCGCCCCAAGGGGAGAAAACGCGCATGGGCAAAGTGCTTGGTGCAGGGTCGACCACCGGGCCGGGACCGGACCGCCGCACCTTCCTGCGGCTGGCCGCCCTCGGCGTCATGGCCGGGCCGGGGGCGCTGGCGCGGCCCGATGGACCCGCGAGCCACGATGAGCGCCAGCCGTCGCCGGCCGCGAGCGGCGACCTGGATCACGCGATCATCGTCAATGCGCTCGGCGGCCTGGACGACCCGAACGCCGAGCTCGGCGCCTCGCCGCCCGGCGGGGCCGCGGCCGGCGACCGGATCGTGATCGGGCCGCGGGCCATCCGGGACGCCCATGCCTCGGGCCTGACGGCGGTCAACGTCACTCTCGGCTACGTGGCCGGCCCGGAGGAGCCGTTCGAGTACACGGTGCGCACGATCGGCGAGTGGGACCGCGCCGTGCGCGAGCACGCGGCCGACCTGCTCAAGGTCCATACCGCCGGCGACATCCGGCGCGCCCGGCAGGAGGGCAGGGTCGGCGTCATCTACGGCTTTCAGAACGGCGCCGCGATTGGCGACAAGCCCGACCGCGTGGAGACCTTCGGCAATCTCGGCGTGCGGGTGATCCAGCTCACCTACAACCCGCGCAACCAGCTCGGCGACGGCTCGATGGTCGCCGAGAACCGCGGCCTGACCGCGCTCGGCCGCGAGGTGGTCGCGCGGCTCAACGAGCAGCGGATCATGATCGATCTGTCCCACAGCGGCGAGAACACCTGCCTGGATGCGGCGCGCCTCTCCCGGCAGCCGATCTCGATCAATCACACGGGCTGCCGGGCGCTGGTCGATCTGCCGCGCAACAAGACCGACCAGGAGCTGCGCCAGGTCGCCGCGCAAGGCGGTTTCGTGGGCATCTTCTTCATGCCCTTCGTGAGCCCATCCGGCCACGCCGTCGCCGGCGACGTGGTGGCGCACATCGAGCATGCGATCGACGTTTGCGGCGAGGATCACGTCGGCATCGGCACCGACGGCTCGGTGACCGCGATCGACGATCTCGAGGCCTACAAGGTGCAGCTGGCCAAGGAGGTGGCGGCCCGTGCCGCCGCCGGCATCGGCGCCAAGGGCGAGCGTGCCGACACCTTTCCATTCGTCGTCGATCTACGCGGCGTCGATCAGTTCCAGAAGCTGGCGCGCCTGCTGCGCCAGCGCGGCCACTCGCCGGCCAGGATCGAGAAGCTCCTCGGCCTCAATTTCCTCCGCTGCGCCGAGAGCGTCTGGGGAAGCTGAGCCGCCCCGGCCACTCCCGGCTCTGTCGAACGCGGCGGGAGCGGTCCCTCAGCCCGGCGGCGGCTTGTGGGGGGCGTTGGCCGGCAGCGGGGAGATGACCGGGGCCTTGCCGAGCTCGATGCGCTTGACCACCGGCGGCAGCGGTCCGCCCTCGGGCTTGTCGAAGTAGACCAGGATGTTGGCCTTGCGGCGCAGCTCCTCGGTCCAGCGGTCGATCTCGTCGGTCAGGCGCTGCTGGCGCAGCACCTCGCGGATCTTGTCGCGCACGTCGGCCAGCGGCGGGACCGGCAGGCGCTGCTGCTGCACCTGCGGGGTGAGGACGGTGCGGTAATAGGTCGAGATGTCCTCGAGGCTGACGAAGACCTCGGGCCCCAATCGCTCGTCCACGAAGGCCAGAACCTCGAGCTGACGGGCCATCAGCTGGCGCAGGGCGGTCTCGTCGAGCCCCACCTCCTTGAGCCTCTGCCGGAAAGTGGCGTCGTCCTTGAAATGGGAACGGACATCGGCGACCTGCCGCTCGATCTGGCTCACCGGCACCTGCTCGAGACCGAAGCGGTCGATCTCGTGGAAACGCAGGCGCTGGGCGATCAGGTCGTCGAGGACGCGGCGGCGGAAGACGCGCGGCGCTTCCCCGGCCTTCGCCTGCAGCTGGCCGACGACCACCGCACGGTCGATGTCGGAGTCCAGGATCGGATCGTCGTCGACCACCGCCACCACCCGGTCCTTGAGCACGTTGGCGGCACCCCCACCGGCGGGATGCGCGGCAGGCGCCGCGGGCGCGGCGGCAGCGGTGGCGGGCGCCACCGCGGGCGCGGCGGCAGCCACGGGCACCGCCTGCAGCACGCCGGCAATCACCGGCGCCGACAGCAGCGCGACGGCGAGGACGCGGGCTGGGAAGCCGGCGCTGGGATGGCAGCGGCGCCGCCGGGGCCGGGAGCGGGAGAGGCCGCAGACGATCACGGACGCCATGCTAGCATCCGTCGGTATCATGGCCGGCATTCCCTCGCGCCTCACCGTGGGCCTTGCCCAGTGCGATTGCAGGCTCGGCGAGGTCGAGGCCAATCTCGAGCGCCATCTCGCCTGGATCGAGCGCGCCCGCCAGCAGGACGTCGACCTGCTGGTGTTTCCCGAGCTGTCGCTGACCGGCTACCGCCTGCTGCACCTGACGCCCCGCGTGGCGCTGGCCGCCGGCAACGCGGCGCTCGACCGGCTGGCCGCGGCGGCCGGACCGATGGCGGTGGTGGCCGGCTTCGTCGAGGAGGACCGCGACGGGCAGCTCTACAACAGCGCGGCGCTGCTGCGCCACGGCCAGCCGGCCTTCGTCCACCGCAAGCTCTATCTGCCGACCTACGGCATCTTCCAGGAGCAGCGCTTCCTGAGCGCCGGCCACCGGCTGGAGCTGGCGCCGCTGCCGTGGGGCCGCGCCGGGCTGCTGATCTGCGAGGACCTGTGGCACCCGGAGCTCGCCCGCAGCCTGGCCCTGGGCGGCGCCAAGCTGCTGCTGGTGCCCTCGGCCGCACCAGGGCGCATCGGCGGCGGCGAGGCGCCCGAGAGTGCCGAGAGCTGGGAGCTGCTGACCCGGTCGGCGGCGCTGCTGAACACCTCCTGGGTGGTCTATTGCAACCGTGTCGGGTGGGAGGAGGGCTCGTTCTACAGCGGCGGCAGCCACATCGTCCGCCCCGGCGGCGACCTGGCCGCGCGCGCCCCGTATCTCGAAGAGCACCTGCTGGTGGCCGAGCTCGACCTGCGCGACGCCGACCGCCTGCGCTGGAAGCTGCCGCTGCTCGCCGACGACCGCAGCGACATCGCCCTGCCGGAGGCTTCCCGATGATCCACCGCGAGCAGGTGGCGGAGCGGCTCGCGCTCAACGCACCGCTCGCGGCCGCGGTGCTCACCGACTTCATCCGCGACGCCGTCGAGACCTCCGGCACCCAGGGAGTCGTGGTCGGCCTCTCGGGAGGCGTCGACTCGGCGCTCGCCGCCGCGCTCGCCGCGCGCGCGCTCGGGCCGCAGCGGGTCCACGCCTTCCTGCTCCCCTACCGCTCCTCCCATGCCGACTCCGCGGCCGACGCACGCACCGTCGCCGAGCAGCTCGGGATCGAGCACCGCGCAATCGACATCTCGCCGATGGTCGACCCCTATTTCGCGCTCGAGATCCCGGAGAACCCGGACAACCCCGCGGGCGCCGCGGGCCGCCGCGGCAACAAGTTGGCGCGCGAGCGCATGTCCATCCTCTTCGACCAGGCCAAGAAGCTCGGCTGCCTGGTGCTCGGCACGTCCAACAAGACCGAGATCCTGCTCGGTTACTCGACGGTCTTCGGCGACAACGCCAGCTCGCTCAACCCGCTCGGCGACCTCTACAAGCAGCAGGTCTGGCGGCTCGCCGCCCACCTCGGCCTGCCGGACCGGGTGGTGGCGAAGCAGCCCACGGCGGACCTCTGGCCGGGGCAGACCGACGAGGATGAGCTGGGCGTCACCTACGCGGTGGCCGACGAGGTGCTGTACCTGCTGTTCGACCTCGGCCTGCGCCCGGCCGAGGTGGTGGAACGCGGCTACGAGGAGGCCGCGGTGCGGCGCATCGTCGCGCTGGAGCAGGCGAACCGCTACAAGCGCCGGCTGATGCTGATCGCGCGCCTGTCGGGGAGCGCCATCAACCTCGACCAGGAGATCCCCCGCGACTGATGGCCGGCCGGCTCCTGGTGATCGCGACGCCGATCGGCAATCTGGGCGACCTGTCGCCGCGCGCCCGCGACGCCTTCGCCGCCGCCGACCTGGTGGCCTGCGAGGACACCCGCCACACCGGCCGGCTGCTGGCGCATCTCGGCCTGCGCAAGCCGCTGGTCTCCCTGCACGAGCACAACGAGCGCCAGCGGCTGCCGCGCCTCCTGGAGGAGCTGGCGGCCGGCAGCACGGTGGCGCTGGCGAGCGACGCGGGCACGCCGCTGCTGTCCGATCCCGGCTACCTGCTGGTGCGCGAGGCGGCGGCGCAGGGCGCCCGCATCGAGCCGCTGCCGGGCCCCTCCGGGGTGCTGGCGGCGCTGGTGGCCTCGGCCCTGCCGCCCTACCCGTTCACCTTTGCGGGCTTCGCGCCGCCGCGGCAGGGCAAGCGCCGCGAGTTCTACCGCGGCTGGGCCGCGCTCGGCCATACGCTGGTGGTCTTCGAGTCGCCGCACCGCCTGCTGGCCAGCCTCGCCGATGCCCTCGCCGAGCTGGGCGACCGCCCGGCGGCGGTGGCGCGCGAGCTCACCAAGCTGCACGAGGAGGTGGTGCGCGCGCCGCTGGCCGCGCAGCTCGCCGCCTGGCAGGCGCGGCCTTCGATCCGGGGCGAGCTCGTGCTGGTGATCGGCGCCGGACCCCGCGCGCGCGACGCGCGAGCCGAGGCGGAGGCGCAAGTGGAACCAGAGCCGGAACCGGAGGCTAAGGCATGAGGCGACCGCTGCCGGGGGCGCTCTGCGTCGCCCGCTTCACCCACTTCGCCCTCTTCGCCGTCATCTCCCTGTCGGTCTCCGGCTGCGCCGGCTCGGCTCCGGCCGGGCCGCGGGCGCCGTGGGAGGGGCCGCTCACGCCGCAGGCGCAGGCCGTCGAGAAGGCGGTGGACCGGGCGTACCGCCACACCGCCAAGGTCACGGTCGCGGTCGCCTACCTGGACCTCGCCAGCGGCGCCCGCGTGCTGCGCAACGAGAACCGCCCGTTCCACGCCGCCAGCACCATGAAGGTGCCGGTGATGATCGCCGCCTGGGACGCCGTCGATCAGGGCGCCATGACCATCGACCAGCCGGTGGCGGTGCGCAACGAGTTCCGCAGCATCGTCGACGGCTCGCGCTTCCAGCTGGCGCCGGCGGACGACGCCGATCCCCAGCTGTATGCGGCGGTCGGCACCACGCTGCCGCTCTCCGAGCTCATCCGCCACATGATCGTGCGCAGCTCGAACCTGGCGACCAACCTGCTGGTCGACCAGCTCGGCGCCGCGCGGGTGGTGGACGCGATGCGCCGGCTGGGCGCCTACAGCACCCAGGTGCTGCGCGGCGTCGAGGACGAGAAGGCCTTCCAGGCCGGCCTCAACAACGAGGTCACCGCCATCGACCTGATGGTGATGCTGGCGGCCATCGCGCGCACTGCCGGCAGCCCCGCCGCCGCGCCCGCCGCCGCGCCCGATCCCGGCGCCAACGAGCCGCTCGCCGCGCCGCCCCTCTCGCACCGGGCGGCCACCGCGATGCTGGCGGTGCTGGGGGCGCAGGAGTTCAACGAGAAGATCCCGGCCGGCCTGCCGGCGGGTGTGCCGGTCGCCCACAAGACCGGCGACATCGTCGGCTTCCATCACGACGCGGCCATCGTCTCGCCGCCCGGCGAGCAGCCCTACGTGCTGGTCGTGCTCACCGGCGGCTTCGCCGACGAGGCGGCGGCGGACCGCTTCATCGCCGGCCTCTCGCGCGGCATCTGGGACGCCCGTCACCTGCCGCCGCCACCGCCTCCCGTCGCCACGCCGCGCCGGCACCGGCCGGGGGGCGACGGCGGCCGGGAGTGAAGCCGCGATGATCGAGCGCCTGCGCGCGCGGGCCGAATGGCTGTTCGCCGGCGTGCTGCCGCGGGCCGACCGCGCCCTGGCGATCTCGTGGTGGACCGTGCTGGTGCTGCGTGGGCTGCTGCCAGCGCTGTTCGCGATCGCCATGGGCGGGCTGGTCGGCGCGGTCCAGCGGCGCGCCGGCCTGGCGGCGCCGCTGGCGCTGGCCGGAGTCGTGTTCGTGCTGCTGCAGGTGCTGCCGCCGATCCACAAGGCGATCGGCGCCAATCTCGGCAGCCGCACCGCGGCCTGGCTCTACGACCAGCTCACCGCCGCCTGCCTCCGCCCGCCGGGCATGGGCCACCTCGAGGACCCGCGCCTCACCAGCGACCTGACGATGGCGCGCGATTTCGACCTCGCCATCTCCGGTCCGCCGCTGTTCATCGCCATGGACTTCATCGCCGGCGGACTGGTGGAGATGGTGAGCGGCCTCGCCTCGGCGGCGGTGCTCGCCGGCTACGCGGCCTGGGCGCCGCCGCTGCTGGCGGGCGCCTGGCTCGGCACCCACTGGCTGCTGCGCGAGAGCAGCGTCTGGCGCGATCGCAACACCGAGGAGGTGCGCGATGCGCAGCGCCACGCGGATTACGCCTACCGACTGGCGGTCGACGCGCCGGCCGCCAAGGAGCTGCGGCTCTTCGGCCTGGCCGGATGGGTCGTCGAGCGCTTCCGCTCGCGCCGCCGCCGCCTGTTCGAGCTGCGCTGGCAGGCCACGCGGCTGCGCGAACGGCCGGTGCTCTGGAGCCTGCTGCTGGTGCTCACGGCCAACCTCGCGGTGTTCTGGTCGCTGGGCGCCGCCGCGGCCGACGGCAGGCTGACGCTCGCCCGCCTGGTGACCTTCGCGACCGCCGCGGTGGGCACCAGCACGATCGCCTTCGGCTGGCTGTCGTGGGCGCTAGACGGCGCCGCCGCGCCGGCCGCCGCGGTGCTGCGCCTGGAGGCGGCAATGGATCCGGCAGGGGCGCTAGCCACGGGCCGCCGTGCGGCCGCCGCCGGGATGCCGGCGCACGAGCTGCGTTTCCGCAACCTCACCTTCGCCTATCCGGCCGGCGGCAAGCCGGTGCTGGCCGGCTTCGACCTGGCGATCCCCGCCGGCTCGTCGCTCGCCATCGTCGGCCAGAACGGCGCCGGCAAGACCACGATCGCGAAGCTGCTCTGCCGGCTCTACGATCCCCAGGACGGCGCCATCGAGGTGGACGGCGTCGATCTCCGCGACCTGGACCTCGACGCCTGGCGAGCGCGCCTGACCGCCGTCTTCCAGGACTTCATCCGCTTCGAGCTGCCACTGCGCGACAACGTGGCGCCCGGCGGCGCCCCGGACGAGGCGATCCTGGCGGCGCTAGCCGACGCCGGCGCCGGCGGGCTGGCCGCTCTCGACACGGTGCTGGCGCGCGGCTACCCCGGCGGCACCGAGCTGTCGGGCGGCCAGTGGCAGCGGGTCGCCCTGGCACGGGCGCTCTGCGCGGTGCGCCTCGGCGCCGGGGTGGTGCTGCTCGACGAGCCCACCGCCCAGCTCGACGTCCGCGGCGAGGCCGAGATCTTCGACCGCATCCTCGCCGCCACCCGGCATACCACCACCATCCTCATCTCGCACCGCTTCTCGACGGTGCGCCACGCCGACCGCATCTGCGTGCTCGAGCACGGCAGGGTGGTGGAGCTCGGCACCCATGAAGAGCTGATGGCGGCGGGCGGCCGCTACCACACCATGTTCGAGCTGCAGGCGTCGCGCTTCGGCACCGGCAACGGCGACGGCAACGGCGACGGCAACGAACCGGCGGGCCTCGATGCCCTCGACTGAGCGGCTGCCGCTGCCGCGTGCGCTGCCCGCCATGTGGCGCGCGCTCAAGCGCGGCTACGAGGCCGAGCCGCTGCTGCTGAGCGTAGCGTTCGGCCTGTCGCTGCTCGCCGCGCTGCCCGACGCGCTGCTGGCGCTGTGGCTCAAGTTCCTGGCCGACGGCCTGCTCGGCGGCCGGCGCGGCCTGGCCATGGCCGCCGCCGCCGGGCTGGGAGTCTCGGCGGTCGCAACCTGGTTCCTGCGCGTGATCAGCGACCGCACCCAGCGGCGGTTCCGCGACCAGGTGACGATCGCGCTCGAAGCGCACGTGGCCCGGCTGCAGGCATCGGTGGCCACCATCGAGCACCACGAGCGCCCCGAATACCTGGATCGCCTGGCGGTGCTGCGCAACCAGGTGTTCGTGCTCGACCACATGTACATGTCGATGTTCAACACCTGCGGCTGGTTCCTGCGCCTCGGCGTGACCCTGGCGCTGCTGGTGTCGATCCATCCGGCGCTGGCGCTGCTTGCCGTGTTCGCCCTGCCGGCGGTGCTCGCCTCCACCTGGCGGCCGGGCGTCGAGCGCACCGCCGAGGAGCGGGGCGCACCGCTCCACCGGCTGGCGCGGCACCTGTTCGAGCTTGCCACCACCGCGCCGCCCGGCAAGGAGGTCCGCGTCACCCGCATCGGCGCGCGCCTCGCGAGGCAGCGCCGCGAGGCCTGGGAACGCTGGTACGGGCCGGTGGCGGCGGCCCGCATGGGCAGCGCCGGGTGGCACGCCCTGGGCTGGGCGGTCTTCGGCGGCGCCTACGTCGGCGCCGTGGTGTTCGTGTCGTCGACGCTCGCCGCGCCGCCCGGCGCCGTGCTGCTGGTGCTGGCGGCGGGATCGCGCCTGTCGGCCTATCTCGGCGCGACGGTGGGCGAGATCGGCTTCCTGCGTGGCGTCTGGCTGGACGGCTCGCGGCGCCTGGCGTGGCTCGAGGACTACGCCGCCTCGCTGGTGCAGGGCGCCGACGCAACGGTGCCAGCGCGCCTCGAGGAGGGCATCCGCTTCGAGCACCTTTCCTTTGTCTATCCCGGAACCGAGCGGCTGGTCCTCGACGACGTGAATTTGCAGCTCGCGCCGGGCTCGGTGGTCGCCATCGTCGGCGAGAACGGCGCCGGCAAGACGACCCTGGTCAAGCTCCTGTGCCGGCTGTATGCGCCGACCCGGGGGCGCATCCTGGTCGACGGGGTGGATCTCGCGCGCCTGCCGCCGGACGAGTGGCGCCTGCGCCTGGCCGGCGCCTTCCAGGATTTCTTCCGCTTCGAGCTGAAGGCTCGCCACAGCATCGGCATCGGCGATCTGCCGCGCCTCGACGATACGCCGGCGGTGGCGGCGGCCGTCGAGCGGGCCGGCGCCGGCGACGTCGTGGACCAGCTCCTCGCCGGCCTCGAGACACAGCTGGGCCCCACCTGGCCGGAGGGCGCCGAGATCAGCTTCGGGCAGTGGCAGAAGCTGGCGCTCGCCCGCGGCTTCATGCGCCAGCGGCCGCTGCTGCTGGTGCTCGACGAGCCCACGGCGGCGCTCGACGCCGAGACCGAGCACGCCCTGTTCGAGCGCTTCGCGGCGGCGGCGCGCGCCGGCCGCGACGATCGGGAAACGGGTGGCGGCATCACCATCCTGGTGTCGCACCGCTTCAGCACGGTGCGCATGGCCGACTTCATCGTAGTGCTGGACGGGGCGCGGGTGGTGGAGTCGGGCTCCCACGACGCGCTCCTCGCCAAGGGCGGGACCTACGCCGAGCTGTATCGCATCCAAGCCGCAGCGTACCGCTGAACCGGCGCTATCGCCGGTTGAATTTCCGCATCAGGTCCTCGATCGTCGCGACGCTCTTGCCGGGATTGCCGGCGGGCGCGGCTGGCTTGGCGGCCGGCGTCGTGGGCGCCCTGGGAGTGACCACCGGCGCCGCGGCCCCCCTGCCGGGAGTGTCGCGATTGGCGACAACCGGAGCCACAACCGCCCTGCCGGGAGCGCCGCGCCTGGCGGCGGGCGGCGCCGCTGCCGGCGCCGGCGCCGGCTGCACGGCCTTGAGCGACAGCGAGACGCGCTCGCGCTGCACGTCCACCTCGAGCACCTTGACGGTGACGATCTGCCCCACCTGCACGGCCTGGCGCGGATCGCCGATCCAGCGGTGCGCGAGCTCCGAGACGTGCACCAACCCGTCGCGATGCACGCCGACGTCGACGAAAGCGCCGAAGTTGGTGACGTTCGAGACCCGCCCCTCGAGCACCATGCCCGGCGCCAGGTCCTTGACGCTGGTCACGTCCGGGCGCCACCGCGGCGTGCGGAAATCGGGGCGAGGATCGCGGCCGGGGCGCTCGAGCTCGGCGCGGATGTCGCCGAGGGTGAAGCTGCCGAGGCCCCCGGCGGCGTCGGCGAAGCGCGCGAAGTCGAGACGCGACACCAGCGCCGGATTGCCCACCAGCTCGGCGAGCGGCACCCCGAGCTCCCCGGCCATGCGCTGCACCACCGGGTAGCGCTCCGGGTGGACGCCGGTGGCGTCGAGCGGCTGGTCGCCGCCACGCACCCGCAGGAAGCCGGCGGCCAGCTCGAAGGTGCGGGGCCCGAAGCCGGCGAGCTGCAGCAGCTCCTGGCGGGAGCGGTAGGGGCCCTGGCGCTCGCGGCGCTCGACGACGGCACGCGCCAGCCGCTCGGAGAGCCCCGAGATCCGCCGCAGCAACGGCGCCGAGGCGGAGTTGAGCTCGACGCCGACGCGATTGACGGCGCCTTCGACCGCCGTGTCGAGCTCGCGCTCGAGGTCCTTCTGGTCGACGTCGTGCTGGTATTGGCCGACCCCCAGCGATCGCGGTTCGATCTTGACCAGCTCGGCCAGCGGGTCCTGCAGGCGGCGGGCGATGGAGACGGCGCCGCGCAGGGACACGTCGAGCTCCGGCAGCTCCTCACGAGCGACCGCCGACGCCGAGTAGACCGACGCCCCGGTCTCCGGCACCACCGCCACCGTCACCTGCGCCACCGCCTGCTCGCCGGCGCCGGCCAGCACCTTGCGGACGAAGACCTCGGTCTCGCGGCTCGCGGTACCGTTGCCGATGGCGATGGCACGCACGCCGTGGCGGTCCGCCAGCGCCAGCACGGTGGCGGCGGCAGCGGCCTCCCGCTCGGGACGCAGGACGGGAAAGATCACATCGGTGGCCACCACCCGGCCGGTGGCTTCGACCACCGCCAGCTTGCACCCGGTGCGCAGGCCGGGGTCGAGGCCCATCACCGGCAACTGCCCGAACGGCGCCTGCAACAGCAACGCCTCGAGGTTGGCGCGGAACACCGCGATCGCCTCGGCGTCGGCGCGCTGCCGCAGCTCGCCGCGCACCTCGTTGGCGATCGACGGGCGCAGCAGGCGCTTGTAGCCGTCGGCGCTGGCGGCCGCCACCTCGCGGCCGCAGGCCGAGCCGAGGGGCACCTGCCAGGAGGCGGCAGCCTCCGCCGCCTCGCGCTCGTCGTCGATCCGCAGGTCGCTGACCAGGTAGCCTTCCCGCTCGCCGCGCAGGATGGCCAGCAGCCGGTGCGATGGGATGCCGCGGGCCGGCTCCTGGTGCTCGAAGTAATCTCGGTACACCGCCGCGTCGGGCTCCCGGTCTTTGCCGGTGACCACCCGCACCGCCAGGACGCCGGAGTCGGTCAGCGTGCGCCGCAGACGGGAACGCGCCGGCGCGCTCTCGGCCAGCCGCTCGGCGAGCACGTCGCGCGCACCGGCAAGCGCCATTGCCGCGTCCTCGACTCCCTGGTCGGGCGCCACGAACGGCAGCGCCAGCGCTTCCGGCAGGCCGCCCGCGGCCGCCCCTGCGAGCAGGGCGTCGGCGAGTGGCTCGAGGCCGCGCTCGCGGGCGATCTGGGCCCGCGTCCGGCGCTTCGGCCGGTACGGCAGGTAGAGGTCCTCGAGCTCCTGCTTGGAGTGGGTGGCGCGGATCGCCGCCGCGAGCTCCGGCGTCAGCTTGCCCTGCTCCTCGAGGCTCGCCAGGATCGCGTCGCGCCGCGCCGCCAGCTCCAGGAAGTAGTCCCGGCGCTTGGCCACCAGCTCGAGCTGGACGTCCTGCAGGCCGCCGGTCGCCTCCTTCCGGTAGCGGGCGACGAACGGCACCGTGGCGCCCTCGGCGAACAGGCCGGCGGCGGCCTCGACCTGCGACGGGCGGCAGCCGGCCTCGGCGGCGATCACGGCGACGAAAGCAGTTTCCAGGGCGGCGGGCACCGCGCTCGGCGTGCTCGGAGGGCTCGGGTTGGTCGGAGCAGCCATGGGGGGGCCTCCTCAAGCGGGCCAGTCCGCCGTATCCTGTAGGGAATCGCCACGGTCCGCAAGCCCGGAACCTTGTCCGGCCGCGACCGTTATAGAAAAGGCTGAGGAGCATGCCGCCGAGAATGGCCGAACCGATCGAAAAGGTCCCGCAGCAGGAGGCGAGCGACGCCGACCTGATGGCCAGGGTGCGGGCCGGCGACCGCGAGGCGTTCGCGGACCTCGTCGACCGGCACAAGGATGCGGTGGTCAATTACCTGACGCGGCTCACCGGCAGCCGCGATCGCGCCGAGGACCTGGGCCAGGAGGCGTTCCTGCGCCTGTTCCGCTCGGCCGGCGGGTACGTCGAGCAGGGCTACCTGCGCGCCTACCTGTTCCGCATCGCCACCAACCTGGTGCGCTCCGAGGAGCGCCGGGAACGCCGTCAGCGGCTGCTGCTGCCGCTGCTCGGCGGCGAAGCCGACCGCAGCGAGCCCTCGGCGCACGCCAGCCTGCTGCGCCAGGAGCTGCAACGGGTGCTGACCGCGGCGGTGGCGCGGCTGCCCCTGCGTTACCGTGTGCCGCTGGTGCTGCACGAGATCGAGGGCTGGTCCTACACCGACGTCGCCGCGGAGCTCGACTGCCGCGAGGGCACCATCAAGTCGCGCATCCATCGTGGACGTCAGGCGTTGAAGCGCCAGCTCGAGACGTATTGGATTGGAGGTCTACCGTCATGGAAGAGGCAAGGCTGATTCACCTGTTGCGCGGCTTGCCGCGCGAGACGGCGCACGGCGGGTTCACCACCCGGGTCCTGCAGCGCCTCGACGAGCCGGAGCGGCCGCTCCCCTGGCGCCGGCACGAATCCCGCTCGGTCTCCTGGAACCGGATGATGGTGGCGACAGCCACCATGGGTGCGCTCGGCGTCTCGGTCGGGCTCTCGGTAGGGTTGCTGCAGCACGACCGCGCACCCATGTCCGCCCTGTCTCCCATGTCTCAAGCCTCGCCGGCGGCACTGGCCGCGAGCCTCGGGTCCCTGGCGCCCTCGCCAGCACCGCGCGACGGTCGGATTCCGGCCGCGGACCACGCGAGCCTGCAGACGAAAACGGCCGCCGGCCGCCAGGCGCTGACGGTCATCTCGATGGATCGCACCTTCCGGCACGAGGGCGCCGCCGGCGAGGAGCCGGCGCTGGGGAGCGGTGCGCGGCACGCCTCGAACCAGTCCGGCGGGGGGCTGGACGCGGCGCAGGCGCACCAGATGTGGCGCGAGCTGCAGCTCGAAAGCGGGCGGCTCGAGCGCGAGCTGGGCAGCCTGCGCCAGCCCGGCCGCGGCAAGCCTGGCGCCGTGCTCTATCTCGGCGGCGACGACAACGTCGACCTGGTCCTCAGCACCGGGCGGACCCGCTCCGCGGGGCCGCCGGCCGGCGAGCGCGACGACGGCGAAGACCTCGATTACCTATGAGGCCTGAGCACCCGATCGGGCGGACCGCGGCGCTGGCGGTGCTGGCGGCATTGCTGCTCGCCGGCGTGGTCGCCGGCGGGGACGCGGGCCCGCTGCCGGCGGCCGCGCCGGCCGCCGCGGACGCGCCCGCCGACCGCCATGCGGACAAGTCGAAGCTGATCTGCATCGGCGAGGACGGCCAGGAGAAGGTCATCGAGGGCACGGGCACGCTGGTCCAGCGCGGCTACCTGGGAGTAGAGCTCACCGAGCTCACTCCCGAGCTGCGGGCTCATTTCGGCGCGCCGGGAAACGCCGGCGTGATGGTGGCGACGGTGACGGCGAGCAGCCCGGCCGAGAGGGCCGGCCTCAAGGTCGGCGACATCATCGTCAGCCTCGACGGCAAGCCGGTCGATTCGAGCTGGGACGTGCGCGCCCGGGTGCGCCCGCTGGCGGCGGGCGTGACGCTGCCGCTCGAGGTGCTGCGCAACGGCAGGCTGGAGACGCTGAGCGCCACCATCGCGCAGAAGGAGCGGCGCGAGATCGACCTCTCGCCCTTCCTGATGAATGGCGCCGACGCCCAGCGCATCATGACCTTCCGCCGCCTGCCGGGCCCGGCGGTCGAGGGCGACGCGCTCGACGGCGCCGTGGTTCCCCGGATGCTGCTGCGGCCGCCGGTGACGCCGCGCGAGGAGCTGCTCGAAAAGAAGCTGAAAGCCCTGGAGAAGCGCATCAACGAGCTCGAGAGCCGCCTGCCCAAGAGCCAGCGCTGATCGGCCATGCGCACCCCGCCGATCGTGCCGACGGCTCGGATCGCCCCGATCGCTCCGCTCGCCGCGCTGCTGGCCGTCGCCCTGTGCACCCTGCTCGCCGCACCGCCGGCGGCCACGGCCGCCACGCTCGGACCGCTCGGGCCGGTCGCGGCGCCGCCAGCCGCCCTTCGCGCCACGCCCGGCGCCGTGCCCGCGGATCTGTTGGTGTCGAGCAGCGGCTTTTCGGCTGTCTCGGCCTTCGACGCCGCGACCGGCGCCCCGCTCGGCGGCTTCGTGGCGCCCGGTGCGGGCGGCCTCGACAGCACCGACGGCATGGCCTGGGGACCCGACGGCAACCTGTACGTTTGCAGCGAGAAGTCGAGCCAGGTCATGCGCTACGACGGCAACACCGGCGCTTTCGTCGACGTCTTCGTGGCCGCCGGCAGCGGCGGCCTGAACGTCGCCGAGAACCTGGTCTTCGGCGCCGACGGCAACCTCTACGTCGCCAGCATCGGCAGCAGCCAGGTGCTGCGCTACGACGGCAACACCGGCGCCTTCCTCGACGTCTTCGTGGCGGCGGGCGCCGGCGGACTGAACGGCCCCACCGGCCTGCTGTTCGGCCCCGACGGCAATCTCTACGTGGCGAGCACGCGCAGCAGTCAGGTGCTGCGCTACGACGGCAACACCGGCGCCTTTCTCGGCGCCCTGGTGGCGGCGGGCAGCGGCGGACTGAGCACTCCGGTCGGCATCGCCTTCGCGGCCGACGGCAGCTTCCTGGCCAGCAGCCTCGGCACCGGCGAGGTGCTGCGCTACGACGGTAAGACCGGCGCCTTCCTCGGAGTTTTCGTCGCCAAGGGCAGTGGCGGCTTGAACGGCGCCTACGGCCTCGCCTTCGGCCCCGACGGCGACCTCTACGTCAACAGCTTCACCTCCAACCAGGTGCTGCGCTACGACGGCAACACCGGCGCCTTCCTGGGGGTCTTCGCCCAGGGCAACGGTCTGCTCGGCCCGACCTACCTGCTCTTCCCGCCGGCGACGGCCGGCTGCCAGGACGACGCCACCCATGTCTGCCTGCAGCAGGCGAGGTTTCGGGTCGCCGCCGCCTGGCAGACCGCGGACGGTGGGTCCGGCGCCGGTCAGGCGGTGCGGCTGACGGCGGACACCGCCTACTTCTGGTTCTTCGCCGCCGCCAACGTCGAGATGATGGTCAAGGTGCTCGACGGCTGCCCGCTGGCGCCGGGCCGTTTCTGGGTCTTCGCCGGCGGCCTCACCGACGTGGCGGTGCAGCTGACGGTCACCGACATCGCGACCGGCGCGGTGCAGACCTACGGCAACCCCCAGGGCACGCCGTTTGCGCCGGTGCAGGACACCGCCGCCTTCCCCTGCCCCTGAGCCGGCAACCGTTCAGCGGCGCCGGCGCACCCAGGCGCTGACCTCGCTCGCAAAGCGCTCCAGATCGTCAAGACCTCGACTGGCAGCCGCGTGGAGAACATCGGGGTGGGCTTCGGCGTAGCCGTGAGCCACGACATTGCGTAGGCCGGCCGCGCGGCGCAGGGCCGCAGCCGTCGGCTGGGTGAGGACTCCTTGCTCGCCCAGCCGCTGAAAGGCTTCGCCGAGGCTCGCGGCCGCCGGCCAGGCTTCATCCGCGATCAGGTGATTGGCGACGTCGAGGCAGACCTGAACCGCCAGCATCAGGTTGAAGGAAACCAGATCGAGCGCATCGCGATCCGCGGCCAGCGCCGCGGCTTCAGCCGGAAGATGTGCCCGCACTCGCGCCATCCGGTCGTCCAGCTCGCGCAGCTTCGCGGCCACTACGTGCGCGTCAACCATGGCCGCGTTTCGCCAGACGCTCGAGGTAGGCGTCCCGCATGCGCTCGAACCCGGGGCCGTCGGTCTCGGCGTCGAGGATCGCTCGCGTCCGCCACGTGGCGGCCGCACCGGGCACACCTTGGTGGATGACGACGCTGTCGCGCAGCAAGGCCTGGATCAGCGGGTAACCCGCCTGGGAGAGGTCCACGACGTCGACCTGCCGCCCGGCGGCGTCCGCGAGGTCGGCGGCGAGCGTCAGCAGGTCGAGGTCGCGCCCGAGCACCGCCACGTCGAGATCGGAATCGGCGCGCGCCCGGCCACGCGCGAAGGAGCCGAACAGCAACGCCAGGCGAATCTCCGGGCGGCCCGCCAGAGCGCCTCGCAGCGCGTTCATCAATGTGGCGGGCGGGCTCACGGCTTCTCTGGAAGGCGTGGCGGGAGAGATCAGTAGGCCAGCAGCTCGCGGGCGGCGGCGAGGACCTTGTCGCGGGTGGGGAGCAGGGCGTTCTCGAGCACCCGGGCGTAGGGGACCGGGCTGTCGGGGTAGGTCACCCGGCGGATGGGGGCGTCGAGCCAGGGGAACGCCGCGTCGGCGAGGCGTGCGGCGACCTCGGCTCCGAAGCCCAGGGTGAGGGGGGCCTCGTGGACGATCAGGGCACGGCCAGTCTTGCGGACCGAGGCGGTGACCGTGGCCTCGTCGTACGGAACCAGGGTACGAAGATCCACCACCTCGGCCTCGACGCCGGCCGCGGCGAGGTCTGCGGCCACCTCCAGGCAGGTCCAGGTGGTGGCGCCATAGCCGATCAGGGTCAGACGGTCGCCGGCACGGACGACCCTGGCCTCGCCGAGCCGGGCCAGGCCCTCGCCCGGCGGCAGGACCTCCTTGATGCGGCGGTAGAGGTACTTGTGCTCGAAGAGCATCACCGGATTGGGGTCCCGGATGGCGGCCTTGAGCAGTCCTCGGGCGTCCGCCGCGGTGGCGGGGCAGATCACCTTGATGCCGGCGGTCTGGGCGAACCAGGACTCGTCGTTCTGGGAATGGAAGGGACCGGCGCCGACACCGCCCCCCGAGGGCAGCCTGACGACGATCGGACAGGGGACCTGCCAGCGGTAGTAGAGCTTGGCGGCGACGTTGACCAGCTGGTTGAAGCCGCAGGAGATGAAGTCGGCGAACTGCATCTCGACCACCGGCCGATAGCCGAGAACGGCGGCGCCAATGGCGATGCCGATGGTGCCGCTCTCGGCGATCGGGGTGTCGAGCACCCGCCGCGGCCAGCGGGCGTGAAGGCCGCGGGTGGTACGGAAGGCGCCCTCGAAGGCGCCGATGTCCTGGCCCAGCACCAGCACCGACTCGTCGCGCTCCATCTCCTCGAGCAGCGCCAGGTTGATGGCGTCGACGTAGGTCGTTTCCCGAGCCTGACCGCCGCCGCCCGACCGTCGCCCGGCGGTAGCCGGAACCGCGATCGGAGCCGCGACCGGGCCGTCGCTCGGGCGGGCACCGCCGGCCGCCGCCGCAACCGGGCCGTTGCCAACCCCCAACTCGCCGGCCGGCGGCACCGCCAGCGCGACCCCAACCGCCGCTGCCGGCGCGAAGACCGGCCTCCTGGCAACCTCCGGATCCGGCGGCGCCGCGGCGATGGCCTGGGTGATGGCTCGCTCCACCAGCTCCGCGATGCGCTCGTCGAGCCGCCGGCTGGTGCCGTCGTCGAGCAGGCCCTCCGCGGCGAGGCGGCGGGCGTAGGCCGGCACCGGGTCCGCGGCCCGATAGGCGGCAAGCTCCTCTCGAGGCACCACCTTGAGCGAGTCGTCACCCTCGGCGTGGCCCCGCATCCTGCCGAGCATGGCTTCGAGCAGCGTCGGCCCCTGGCCGGCCCGCGCGCGGTCCACCGCTCGCTGCAGGGCGGCGGCCATGGCGTCCGGGTCGTTGCCATCGACGGTCTCGGCGGCGACGCCGTAGCCGACGCCGCGGTCGGAGAGCTGCCTGGCGGCGTACTGCTGGTCCGCCGGGGTCGAGAAGGCGTAGCGGTTGTTCTCGATCACCAGCACCAGCGGCAGCTTCCACACCGCCGCCATGTTGAGCCCCTCGTGGAAATCGCCGGTCGAGGTGCCGCCTTCGCCGATGAAGTTGATCGCCACCCGGTCGCTCCGGCGCTGGCGGAAGGCAAAGGCGCAACCCGCCGCCACCGGGATCATGGAACCGAGATGGCTGATCATCCCGAGGTGCAGGATGCCGTGCTCGGGAGCCAGGTAGCCGTAGTGGAAGGACCGCTCGACGCCCTGCGAGAAACCTTCACCCTTGCCCAGCAGCTGGCAGGCGAGGCGGCGCAGGAGGCTCTCGGGGTCGGGCCGCCGGCCGTCCGGCTCGCCGAAACCCAGGCCGGGAAAGGTCCGCGCCGGATCGAGGTAGACGGCGAGGATCGCGCCGAGATCGCGGTGGAGGGTGCACAGCGCGTCGCCGGCGCCGAGCGCCAGCCCGGCGGGGATGGTGGTGGCCTCGTTGCCCACCTCGCTGTACCACTTCGAGACGCGGCCGGTCAGCAGCAGGGCTTCGAAGCGTGCGTCGAAGTCCCGCGTCAGCTTCATGAAGGCATGGCGCAGCAGGCGCTGCCGGGGGGCGGGCGCGGTCGCCTTGGCCACGCTCATCCTCGGCCGGCGCGCAGCTGGCGCTCGAGGCGCTTGCGATGGCGGTTCTCGGGGTCGATGTTGAGCAGAATGCGCAGTGCCAGCTCGGCGTTGGGCAGGTCGCCCCGCTCCAGGAAGGCATCCACCTGGCGCACGCCCTGCTCGGCCGCCTGCTGGTGCCGGTGGATCGACTCGAGGCGCTCGATCTCGCCATACATGGCGGGGGCCCGCGGGCTGGCGGGCGCCACCTGCTCCATCTCCGCCGCGGCGTCGCGGGCGCCGAACCAGTCCCGGACCTGCAGCATCTCGCGGTAGCGCTTCTCGATCGGGATCGCCAGGCGCTCCTGCTCGGCGGCGAGGCGCGCCTCCTGCACCCGCTCGCGGTAGGAGTCGAGGGTGATGTTGCTCAGCCCGAGGCCGGCCAGCTGCTCGATCTCGCGCTCCGCCTCCACCAGCTTGCGGGCGGCGAGCAGCTCGTCCAGGCGCTGCCGGTGAACCTCGAACTCGGCGCCCTGCCGCAGCCCCTGCTCGACCTCCTGGATCTCCCGCTCGAGCGCCTCGGCGCGCTCGCCGGAAAGGTCGTTGCGCCGCACCCGCTCGAGCTCCCGGCGCGCCTCGCCGAAGTCGCGGCGCACCACCGCCGCCCGCGCCGCCGCCAAGGCCATCTCGGCGCGCCGGTCGCGCTCCACCTCCTCGGCCAGCAGGCTCACCCAGCTCTCGTAATCAGCGCGATTGGGATGTTGCGGCGCCAGCTCGAGCAGGGTCTCCAGCGCCAGACGCGCCAGAGCCAGCTGCTTGCGCTCCAGGTAGCGCCGCAGCGCCTTCTCGGCCTCGGCGACGCGCTGCCGCTCCTCCGCCGTCTTCGGCTCGGGCCTGTCGCCCGGGTCGCGAGCCGCGATCGGCGCGGGCGCGGCCGGAGTCGCGAGCGGCGCCGCACTCTCGGCGGCAGCGCTCGCGGCGGTTGAGGCCCCACCAGCCGGGGCGCCGGCCTGGCGCCCGGCGCTCGGCGGCGCCGCCGCTTTCGCCGGCACCGTCCGCGGCGTCTCGGGCGTTGCCAGGATCGCCGCGGCCGCAGTCGCCGCCGCCGGCACTGCCGCCGGCGGGGCTGCCGGCGACGGCCGTGCCGCGGGCGCCTGGGCGAGCCGCTCCTTGACCTGGTCGAGTCCAGCGGCACGCGGATTGGCAGCCTCGAGCTGCGCCACCAGCCGCCGCGCCTCCCCGAGCTGGCCGGCGGCGATGGCGCCTTCCACCCGCGCCAGGTCGAGCGAGCTCTCGCTGACCCGCTTCGCGGCCCGCTCGATCTGCGCCAGCAGATCGATGCGCTCGGCGCGCGACAGCTCGCTCGAGCTGCGCTGGCGCGGCGGCGCCGGCAGCCGGGCGCCGCCGCCGCCGGGCATCACCACCTCGCGGGTCTCGACCTTGCTCAGGCCCTTTTCAACCCTTTCGAGGGCGACGATGAAGCTCACCGCGTCGGGGAAACGCCGCTCGCGGTCGCGCTCGAGCGCCTGCCGCACCACGCGGTCCAGCTCCGCGGGTGCCTCCACCTTGGGGTTGCGGCCCACCATCGGCAACGGGTCCTCGGAGAGCCGCTTGAAGATGAAGCCGTGAGGGCTCTCGGACTCGAAGGGCGGCAGGCCGGTGATCATCTCGTAGAGCACCAGGGCGAAGGAGTAGAGGTCGGTACGGCGGTCCAGGACCTCGCCGCTCGCCGCGCCGGCCTGCTCGGGAGAGCAGTACTGCAGCTTGCCCATGAACATCCCGACCTGGGTGATCTCGAAGCTGCCGCTGCCGCTGTCGTCGGCGGCCAGGTTCTTCGCCAGCCCGAGGTCGATGATCTTCAACCAGGCCTGCTGCCGGCTGTTCTCCATGATCATCAGGTTGTCGGGCGAGACGTCGCGATGGATGATGCCGGCGGAGTGGATCGCGCCGAGCCCGCGCAGCGCCTGGATGCCCAGCCGGATCGCGGTGGCCACCGGGAACGGACCGTTCTGCCGCAGCCAGTCGCCGACGTCCCGGCCCTCGATGTGCTCCCAGACCATGTAGAAGCTGCCTTCCGGCAGCCGCGAGAAGTCGTAGAGGATGGCGACGTTCGGGTGCTTGATCTGGGTCGCGAGCCGCGCCTCGCGGACGAAGCGCGCCTGCGCCACCGGGTCGGCGGCAAGGTCCTGGCGCAGGATCTTGATCACCCGCAGCTCCTGCAGATGGAGATGGCGAACCAGGTACACCTCTCCCATCCCGCCGCTGGTGAGGCGCTGGACGATCTCGTACTTGCCGTCGAGAACGGTGCCCGGCTCGCGAGAGCTCACCGCCGACCTCCTGCCCGAGTGGATGCGAGAGCCATAAAGGACGGTCTAGTTTACCCTTCTTCGCGGCGCGAACGGGTGACGGCCGCGCGCCGGCCGGTCGCCGCGGCGACGGCGGGGGCCGCCGCCCGCGCGGCACCCGGTCTGCCGGCTCGCGTTGGTCGAGGTCGTCGCGTCGCTAGGCTGCCGCGACCCTGGTGCCGCAGGAGGGGCAGAAGACGGCGCCGGGAGGCAGCTTCTGGCCGCAGTTGAAGCAGAAGGCGGCGCTTCCCGTCCCCGGCGGCGGCGTCCCCCCGCCCGGGGCGGGAGCGGCCCCGGCGGCGGCGGCGGGCGGCGATTGGATGACGGGCGCCGGCGCCGCCGTGGCCGCGGGGGGCGGCGGCGCTCCGCCCTGCATCGCGTCGCGCATCATGCCGGGCAGCATCGCCCCGACGCCCGCGCCCATGCCGAGCCCGAGACCGGCGCCGAGGACGCCGCCGGCGCCGCCGCCCGGCTGCTGGGCCGCATCGCCGATCGCCCGCGCGGTCTTGAACTTGAGGTAGGCGTTCATGTCGCCGAGCGCGCCCATGCCGCTGCGCTCGTCGATCATCTTCTGCACCTCCTCCGGCGGCGTGATGGCGCCGAGGAAGAGGTCCACCAGCTCGATGCCGTACTTGCCGAAGTCGGCGGCCACCCGCGACTTGAGCCCCATCGCCAAGTTGTCGTAGAGCTTGGGCAGATCGAAGATCGAGGTCAGGTTCTCGCCCAGCACGTCGTTGAGGCGCGCCACGATGACGTCGCGGAAATAGCTCTCGACGCCGTCGGTCGAGTAGGCGCCGCTGGTGCCGACGATGGTGTTGACGAACAGCTGGGCGTTGGCGACCCGCACCGCGAACTTGCCGAAGGCGCGCAGGCGCACCATCGCCAGGTCCTTGTCGCGGAAGACCACCGGCTCCTTGGTGCCCCACTTCAGGTCCAGGAAGGTCTTCATCGAGACGAAGACCACCGCCGCCTGGAACGGCGAGGTGCCGCCGAACGGGATGCTGAGCAGCCGCGTCAGGATCGGCACGTTCTGGGTGGCGAGGGTATGGCGGCCGGGACCGAAGGTGTCCAGCGCCTTGCCGTCGCGGAAGAACACCGCCTGCTGGCTCTCCTCGACGATCAGCTGGCTGCCCAGCCGGATGTCCCAGGTGCCGTCCGGCGGCACCCGCGCCACCATGGTCTGCCCGTCCGGGTCGTGGTATTGGATCACGTCCATCGTCTGGTCTCCTGTGGTGGTCTTCCGGGGCGGCGGTCTCAGGCCGGCTGCGTCGCCTGCACCGCCTGGCTGATGACCTGGCGGCGCTGGCGCCATTTGTCGTCCAGCGCCTGGACGAGGTCGCGCACTCGGTCCAGCGCCGCGCCCGGGTCGGACGCTCCCGGACCGGGCACCGCGGCGATCGCCTGCTCGACGGCGGCGACGTCGTCCAGGACGGCGAGGTCGAAGGCGTAGAGCCGCTGCAGCTCGGGCTCGTTGATCTTCACCGGGTCGAACAACCCAGACGCGCCGTAGTCGCTGAAGCGGACGGTCTGCTGCAGGCCGTCGAGCTGGCGGTCGAGGCGGCCGAAGGGGGTGAGCGCCGCCAGCTGGCCGGCGTCGGTGTAGTCCCGCGCGCGGTTGGCGAGCATGCCCTTCAAGCGTCCCAGCTCGGAAGCGAGGTGCTCGCGCTGCAGCTTGTCGACGTCGCGGCGCAGCTCGCGGTCCTGGTAGCCCCGGTAGCCGGGGATCTTGGCTCCCAAGCGTTCGAGTAGATTGCGCTGCCCCTGGGCCTGCTCGTAGCCGTCGGTCATGGATGCCTCCTGGATGCCTTGCCCGTCAATGGTAGCAGAGGCGCCGTCGACCGCGGCACCGCCGGTTCGAGCCGGCAGCAGCGGCAAAAGCTTCCCGCATTGCGGTGTTTTCGCTATTCTCCCCTCAGATCGATGGTTGCAGCGGAGGACTTCCGGGGCCGGCAGCGGCCGCAGTGAGCCGCCGTCCAGGGCGGCAAACGGCGGGCGCGCCGCACCACTCTCATGATGCCATTCCGCACCTCCCTCGCCGGATGGGTGCTGCTCGCCGCCGCCCTCGCCGGCGGCTGCTCGGGACCCGGCTCGCGTGCGGCCGCCGCGATCCACCCCGCAGACACCGCCCACCCCGCAGGCACCGCCGGCGGGCAGCCCCTCAACCTGCTGCTCGTCACCCTCGACACCGTGCGCGCGGACCACCTGGGCTGCTACGGCGATGCCGCGGCGGAGACGCCCCACCTCGACGCGCTGGCCGGCCAGGGCGTGCGCTTCGCCCATGCCGGCTCGCAGGCGCCGCTCACCCTGCCTTCACACACCACGATCCTCACCGGCCTGCTGCCGCCGCATCACGGCATCCGCAACAACGGCACCGCCCCGCTGGCCGCCGGCACCCCCACCCTGGCCACCGTGCTCGCCGGCGCCGGCTATCGCACCGGCGCATTCGTCGGCGCCTTCGTGCTCGACCATCGCTTCGGGCTCGACCACGGGTTCGCGGTCTACGACGACGAGATCGAACGTCCGACCGACGCCAGCTGGCTGCTCGAGGCCCAGCGACCCGGCGACCAGGTGGTCGACCGCGCCCTCGCCTGGCTCGCCGTTGCCGATCCGCGGCCGTTCTTCCTGTGGGTTCATCTCTACGACGCCCACGCCCCCTACAATCCGCCGTCCCCCTACCGCGAGCGCCATCCGGGCCAGCCCTATGACGGGGCCATCGCCTTCGCCGACGCCCAGGTCGGACGGCTGCTCGCGGCGCTCGCCAGTCGCGGGCTCGACGGCAACACGGTGGTGGCGGTCGCCGCGGATCACGGCGAATCGCTCGGCGAGCACGGCGAGCTGACGCACGGCCTGCTGCTCTACGAGCCGGTGCTGGCGGTGCCCCTGCTGCTGCGCGCGCCGGGCCTCGCCGCCCGGCGGGTCGACACGCCGGTGAGCCTGGTGGACCTCGCGCCGTCGCTCGCCGGACTGCTGGGGCGGCGGCTGCCACCGCCGGCCGGCGGCGCTCTGGACGGCCGCGACCTCTCGGCGGCCCTGCTTGCCGGCCGCGAGCCGGCCCCGGCCGAGCTCTACGCGGAGACCCGCTATCCCGAGGTCTTCGGCTGGAGCCCGCTGTTCGCGCTGCGCCGCCGGGAGCTCAAGTACATCGCCGCGCCGCACCCCGAGCTCTACGACCTGCAAAGCGACCCCAAGGAGGCGCGGAACCTGGCCGCGCCGGGCACCGCGCCTGCCACACCGCCCGCGCCGGGCGCGGCGCCGGTCGCACCGGCCGCGGGCGACGAGCGCGCCAGGGGCTTCGCCGCGCGGCTCGCCGCCATCGAGGCCGGGGCGCGCGCGCCGGCCCCCGGCGCCGCCACGCCCGACGCCGAGACCCGCCGGCGCCTGGCCAGCCTGGGCTACGCGGCCGGCGCACCGCCGATCTCGGGAGGTGCGACGCAGGCCGCGAAGGGTTCTCGCGTCGGCCGTTCGCCCCTCGACCCGAAGCAGGGCGTCGTGCTGTTCCAGGCCTTCCAGCGGGCCCACGCCGAGCTGCAGGCCGGACGGACCGCGGCGGCGCTGGCCGATCTGCAGCCGCTGATCGCCGCTGATCCCGGCAACCCGGTTTTTCGCACCCGCCTCGCCCAGACGCTGCGCGAGTCAGGCCAGGTCGAGCGCGCCATCGCCCTCTACCGCGAGGTCGCCGAGCTGACACCGGCCGACCCCGAGGCCTGGTACAACCTGGCGGCGGCGCTGCAGGAGAGCGGCAAGACGGCGGCGGCGCGGCAGGCCATCGACAAGGCGGTGCGGCTCGATCCCGGCAAGCCGGAGGCGCACAACACCCTGGGCGTCGTCTACCTGGCGGAGCACAAGCTCGAACCTGCCCGGCAGGAGTTCCTGCGCGCCACCGCGGCCGACCCACGCAATGCGCCGGCCTGGAACAATCTCGGCAACGTGCTGCGCGCCCTGGGCCGGCCGGAGGAGGCCGCGGCGGCCTATCGTCAGGCCATCGCCATCTCCCCGCACTACGCCGAGCCGCTCAACGGCCTGGGCGCCCTGGAGGTCGAGCGGGACCATCCCGCCGCCGCCCTGCCCTACTTCGACCGCGCCCTGACGCTGGCCCCGGACTACCAGGAGGTGCGCCTCAACCGCGCCATCGCCCTGCAGCTGGCCGGCGACGCCGCCGCCGCCGCCGGCGCCTACCGGGACTTTTTGCGCGCCACCGATCCGCAGCCGCAGAAGTTCGCCGAGCAGCGCCAGGCGGCGCGTCATTTCCTCGCGCAGCTCACCCCACGCGCGGGAGGGAGGTGATCGCCGGAGGGCCCGGACCAGCCGCTTCTCACTTTCGCGTCACGGCTCGCCGCGACGCCGCTTTTCAGGTTGCCGTGCGGGTCGTCACCCGCGGATTTGATTTCGTTTGCCATCATAGGAGAGTCCGTCATGAACTGGAGACAGCACGCAGCATTGCACCGGCCGTCCGCCCTCGCCGGCATGATCCTGGCGCTGGCGGTCGGGGCGCTCGGCTTCGCGGCCGGCGCCTTCGCGCAGTCCAACAGCGGCACCATCGCCGGGCGCGTCGTGGACAAGAGCGGCGCCGCCCTGCCGGGGGTCACCGTCACCGCCTCCCAGAAGGACACCGGCTACGAGCGCAACACGGTCACCGGCGCCGACGGCGCCTTCCGCCTGCCGTCGCTGCAGGTGGGTACCTATTCGGTCAAGGCCGACCTGTCGGGTTTCGGCACGGTGACCGTCGACAGCGTCGTGGTCGACGTTGCCAGCACCCGCAACCTCGACATCACGCTCGCCCAATCGGCAGTGCAGGAATCGATCACCGTCGTCGACGAGGCGCCGCTGATCGCCACCACCCCGTCGGTCGGCGCGGTGGTAAGCCAGCAGGAGCTCGACAACCTGCCGCTCAACGGCCGCCAGTTCGCCAACCTGGCGGTGCTGGCGCCGGGCACCACGCTCGGCCACAACACCGACCCGACCAAGCCCGGCCAGCTGGTCGTCGAGCTCAACGGCGGCATCGGCCGCAACGTCAACTACACCATCGACGGCGGCGACAACACCGACGACACGATCGGCGGCGCGCTGCAGAACTTCAGCGTCGAGGGAGTCCAGGAGTTCAAGATCCAGACCATGGAGTACAAGGCCGAGTTCGGCCGTTCGACCGGCGGCGTGCTGTCGGTGGTGACCAAGTCGGGCACCAACCAGTACCACGGCAGCGGCTACGGCTACTTCCGCAGCGACAGCCTCGACTCGCGGACGCAGAACGAGATCAACGCCGACCAGGGGAAGGAGCCGCTCGACCGCAAGCAATACGGCGGTTCGCTCGGCGGCCCGATCGTCACCGACAAGCTGCACTTCTTCGCCACCTACGAGAAGACCGACCGCTCGACGTCCTACATCGTCGACCCCAACTTCCCCATCGCATCCATCGCCAATCAGTCCGTGGCGACGCCGTTCAGCGACCAGCTGTTCAGCGGCAAGCTGTCCTATGACATCTCGCCCAAGCAGTATCTGCAGGTCCGTTACGGTTACCAGAAGAACAGCGACGTCTACGGCGCCAGCCCGCTGGCCGCGCCGAGCTCGCTGGGCACGGTGACCAACAACTACAAGTCGCTGCTCGCCGGCCTCACCTCGCAGCTCGGCAGCGACATGCTGAACGAGGTGCTGTTCCAGTACAGCAAGTTCAACAACGCCATCACGGCGGACTCCAACCAGCCGTTCATCTACTATCCTTCCGGCTTCACCACCGGGCAGAACATCAACACCCCGCAGCACACCAATCAGACCAAGTACCAGTACAAGGACGACTTCGGGTTCACCACCAACCTGGGCGGCCAGCGCCACGACTTCAAGACCGGGCTCGCCATCATCCACGAGCCGATCCTGGGCGGCGACTTCACCACCGGCACCACCGGCCAGTACTCGACCCTGACCGATCAGGCGGGCTCGCCGATCACCGACATCACCATCTTCGGCGGCTTCAACGGCGACAACACCCCGGTCGATCAGTACAGCGCCTACTTCCAGGACGACTGGGCGGTGTCCAGCCGGTTGACCTTGAACATCGGTTTACGTTACGACCTGTGGACCGGGTTCAACCTCGACCAGCGCAACAATGCGATCTGGCAGACGCTGGCCACGCAGACCATCACCGACGCCCCGATATTCCAGCAGTTCATGGGCGGCAAGGGCGGAGTGCTGAAGAACGACACCACCAACTTCGCACCCCGGCTCGGCTTCGTCTGGGACACCGCCGGCGACGGCAAGCAACTGCTGCGCGGCGGCTACGGGATCTATTACGACTTCCCCTATTCCAACTCCACGATCCTGTTCCCGGCGAGCGCCGTGCAGTCGAACTACGGCACGATCTATAACGTCCACAACCCGACCGGGATCAAGAACCCCGACGGCAGCTTCTTCCAGCCCGGCCAGCCGCTGCCGCCCAACCAGCTGCCTTCCGCGGCGATCCCGCCGCCCAACGAAGTGGCGGCGCCCAACCTCTCCAACACGCCGCGCTCCTACCAGGGATCCCTCGGCTATTCCTTGCAGGTCAATCCGGCGCTGGGACTCAACATCGAGGCAGTGGACGTCGAGTACCGCGATCTGCCTTTCCGCTCACGCGCCAACATCGACCCGACCACCGGCGAGGCGATCTTCCCGCAGTTCGCGAACTTCCGCATCTGGGAGAGCGACGCCACCGCCACCTACCGCGGCATCAACCTCGGGGTCCACTACCGGCTGAGCAACAAGCTCACCATCCAGGGCTTCTACACGCTCTCGAAGGCCACCGGCATCACCCTGGCCGGCGCCGACGAGTTCCGGCTCACCGACGTCACCTACCAGCCGGACCTGCGCGGCGCCCGCGACGCCTCGATCGATCCCGGCGACCCCCTGTGCGGCTCCTGCAGCGGTCCGCTCAACACCGACGCCCGGCATCGGGTCAGCCTCGGCGCGGTCTACCTGGCGCCCTGGGACATCAACGTGGCGGCGATGTTCCGCTATCACTCCGGCACGCCTTACATGATCACCGAGCCGTTCACCACCAACCGGCAGATCTTCCTGCCGGATGGCGTCGGGCTCAACTCCGGCCGCACCGGCTCGTTCGAGCAGCTGGACCTGCGGCTTTCCAAGACGTTCGGGATCTACAAGTCGCTGGCGATCGAAGGCATCGCCGAGATCTTCAACGTGTTCAACGCCAAGAACCCGGCGGAGTACAACGGCGTCGTCGGCACCGCCGGCTTCGGCCAGCCCGCCGTCTTCGCCGGCGGCGATCCGGCGCAGGGCGAGCAGCGCCTGGCGCAGCTCGGCGTCCGCCTGAGCTTCTAGTCTCCCGTCTCCGGAGCGTGCGGCGACCCGCACGCTCTTCCTGCCTCTCCGGGGCGCCGGCTCGGCGTCCCGGGGAGGCGCAGGCCGCCCCGCCGGCGGACATTGGCCAGTGGCCGGTGCCGCCGGCAGCCGGCCGCCTTCTTGCAGGTTTCTTGCAGGGGACCCACCAGCGGGAGCCTGAATGAACCTCCGCAGCTTCATCGCCGCCGCCGCCCTCGCCGCCCTGCTGGTCGCGGCGCTCGCCGCCGCAGCGCTCTACGTCGGCTACCGCAAGCTGCGCCGCATCCGCATCGCGCGCGATTCGGACTTCTTCACCACCGTCCGCGCCGTGCCGCTGGCGCTGGTGGTCGGCCTGGACCTCCTCGACCTGGCGCTCGACGTCTTCTCCACTCCCATCACCTGGCTGCTGCTCGACCGCCTGGGCCTCAAGGCGCTGCGCAACGTCGCCACCGTCAAGGCCGCCATCCCGCTCGGCGACATGATCCCCGCCCTGACCATCGCCTGGCTTGCCGTCCGCTTCCTCAAGCTCGGCCGCCCGCCCGATCCGCTGCTCATCGAGACCGAGCGCACCGGCCCCGACAGCTACGCGCCACGACCCCGGCAAAACTGAGCATTTGCGGCAGGCTGGCCGCGCGGCGTTGCGGCAGCGGAACCAAGGGCATGCGCCTGGCCGCCGATGGCGGCAGGCGGGAGCGGGCGGCGCGGGGGGAGAAGCTGTAGCCGCGGGCTCAGTCCATCTGCTTCCTCAACACCGTCGGGATGTCGTAGTCGTCGACGTTCGACCAGTTGGGGCCGAAGCCGTTGGGGTCCTCGGGCCGGGCGTGGGCGATCGCCTTGCGGTAGAACGGCACGTCGGCCGCCGAGACCTCGGCCTCCTCGCGCTGGGCAATGGCCGGCGGCGCCGCGACGTTGGCGGCATTGGCAGCGCCCGCCCCGGTCTGACCCGCGGCCGCACCGGCGGCGCCGGTGCCGAACATCGAGTGGCCGGGGAGCAGGCCCGCGAGGCCGGTAGCGTGCGGGCGCGGGCGGTCGGCCATGGAACGGTCGAAGCCGGTGGCGATCACCGTCACCTTCATGGCGTCCTCGAGGCCGGGCTCGATCACCATGCCGGAGATGATGTTGGCGTCGGGGTCGACGGCGTCGGAGATGATGCGCGCCGCCTCGGCCACCTCGTGCAGGGTGAGGTCGTGGCCGCCCGAGATGTTGATCAGCACGCCGCGCGCGCCCTGGATCGAGGTCTCCTCGAGCAGCGGCGAGGAGATGGCGCGCTGCGCCGCCTCGAGCGCGCGGTGCTCGCCCTTGGCCAGGCCGGTGCCCATCAGCGCCATGCCCATGCCGGTCATGATGGTGCGCACGTCGGCGAAATCGACGTTGATCTCGCCCGGGATGGTGATCAGGTCGCTGATCCCCTGCACCGCCTGGCGCAGCACGTCGTCGGCGATGCGGAACGCCTCGGACAGCGGCGTGCCGCGCTCGACGAAGTTGAGCAGGCGCTCGTTGGGGATGGTGATCAGCGTGTCCACCGCGCTGCGCAGCTCGTCGACGCCGCGCTCGGCCAGCTGCATCCGCCGCCGGCCCTCGAAGCCGAACGGCTTGGTCACCACCGCCACCGTCAGGGCACCAATCTCGGCCGCCAGCGAGGCGATGATCGGCGCCGCACCGGTGCCGGTGCCACCGCCCAGGCCGGCGGTCAGGAACACCATGTCCGCCCCCTCGAGCGCCTCGAGGATGCGCTCGGTGTCCTCGAGCGCCGCCTTGCGTCCCATCTCGGGGTCGGCGCCGGCGCCCAGCCCCTTGGTCAGCAGGCCGCCGATCTGCAGCTTCACCGGCGCCCGGCACTTGTGGAGCGCCTGCAGGTCGGTGTTGGCGGCGATGAACTCGACGCCGCGCAGCTGGGCGTCGATCATGCGGTTCACCGCATTGCCGCCGCCGCCGCCGACGCCGATCACCTTGATGCGGGCGGCCGCGGTGAAATCGTCGGCCACGCGCATCGGCGCCTCCTGCTTGTCGAGAGAATCCGGGTCGTCGAAAAGGATCATGAAGCACCCCCTTTTGGGTTGAAGCGGCTACGTGTCTATCTCTTACAAGAGGTCCGAGAACATCCCGCGCAGGCTGCCGACGACGCCGCGCACGCTGAACCCTGAGCGTTTCTGGGTCTTGCCCTGGCTCTGCTCGGCGCCGTGGGCATAGAGCAGCAGCCCCGAGGCCGTCGACCAGGTCGGGCTGCTGATCACGTCCACCAGCCCACCCAGGCCGCGCGGCAGGCCGTAGCGCACGCCGGCGTCGAAGACCTGCTCGGCCAGCTCCAGCAGGCCGTCGAGCTGCGCGCCGCCGCCGGTCAGCACCACCCCGCCGCGCAGGCCCTCGTCGGAGGCGTGCTTGCGCAGGTCGTCCCGCAGCATGTTGAACAGCTCCTCGGCTCGCGGCTGCAGGATCTCGCAGAGCTCGCGCTTGGGCACCACGCGCGAGCTGCCGCCGCCCACCGTCGGCACCGAGATGCCGTCCTCCTCGGTGACCATGCTCGGCAGGCAGCAGCCCTGCTTGATCTTGATCCGCTCGGCCTCCGCGAACGGCGTCCGCAGCACCATCGCGAGGTCGTTGGTAAAGTGGCCGGCGCCGATCGGCGCCACCGCGCTGTACTGGATCTCGCCCTCGCAGAACAGCGCGTACTCGGTGGTGCCGGCGCCGACGTCGACCAGCAGCACGCCCAGCTCGCGCTCGTCGGGCGACAGCACCGCTTCGGCGGTGGCCAGCGGCTCGAAAACCATCTCCACCACCTCGATGCCGGCGCGATTGACGCAGGTCAGCAGGGTGCGCGAGCGGGTGATGTTGCCGGTCACCAGATGGACCATCACCTCCAGGCGCGTGCCCAGCATGCCCAGCGGATCGTCGATGCCGCCCTGCTCGTCGACGATGAACTCCTGCGGCACCGCGTGCAGGATCTCGCGGTCGGAAGGCAGCGCCGCCGATTGCGCCGCCTCCAGCACGCGCTGGATGTCCTGGCGGGTGATCTCGCGGTCCTTGCGCGACACCGACACCATGCCGCGCGAGTTGACGCTGCGGATGTCGGCGCCGGCGACACCGACGTAGGCCCGCGAGATTTCCACCCCGGCCATCACCTCGGCTTCCTCGCTCGCCTGCTTGAGCGCCTCGACGGTGGCCTCGACGTTGACGATGTTGCCCTTGCGGGTGCCGCGGTTGGGAGCGAGGCCCTTGCCCACCACCTCCATGCTGCCCTTGGCATCGCTCTGCCCGATGAGCACTCCCACCTTCGAGGATCCGATGTCGATGCTCACGAAGTAAGGTTCCGGTTTGGCCATGTCTCGAACCCCTCCTACCTCAAGGATTTGCCTTCGATCGCGGCGCCGGCTGCACCACGATGCGGCGGGAGAAACGCAGATCGACGGCGGTGAGCGCCGGATAGCGGCGCCGGAGCTCGGGAAGCAGCTGCTCGAAACGGATCAGGTTGTCGGCCAGGCGGCTGCCGCGCACCAGCAGCGGGCAGGGCAGGGCCTCGACGTGCAAGCGGTAGTCGTCCTCGTCGACGACGTCGATCTGCGACAGCGCCGGCGTCCACGCCGGCCGCAGCTGGCGCAGCCGCGCCGCCAGCTGCAGGGCGCCGGCGACGCCGGCCGCCTCGGCCGCGGCCGGCAGCGCCTCGCCGGCCGGCGGGAAGCCACCAGCAGCAGCCCCTGCCGGCGGGCCGCCGCCACCGCCGCCGGCGGACCGACCGGCGCGATCGGCAGACCCGCGGCGTCGGCATACAGCAGGGTGTCGCCGCTGCGCAGCAGCACCGCCGGACGGCGCTCGGCGACGGTGATCCGCAGGCGGTCCGGCAGCTCCTTGGCCACCTCGGCGGCGGCGACCCAGGGATTGGCGGCCAGCCGCAGGCGCACCTCCGCCAGCGGCAGGCGCAGCAGGTTCCGCCCCAGCAGCGGCGCCAGGGCCTGGCGCACCCAGACGGCCGGCACCCGCTCGGCGGCTTTCGCCGCCAGGACGGTGGCGATCGGCGCGACGGCGGCGCGGCGGCCGACGGCGATGGTGTGCAGCTGGAACTGGCGCGAGGTGAGCAGCCAGGCGCCGAGCGCCAGCGGCAGCGCCACCGTCGCGGCCGCGACCACCAGCGGCCTGGCCAGCACCAGCAGCGGGCTGCGCCGGCGGCGGCGCGGCGGCGCGCCACGGCGGCGGAAGTCGAGCACGCGCCCGGCCGCGGCTCCGGCCATCGCCATGCGCGACATTCCCGGCAGGTCGGAGCCGCCGGCCACGCCGCCGCCGGCGATCGCCACGCCGCCGGCGGCGATCGCCGCACCGCCGGCCAGCGCGATGCCGCCGCCGAAAGCCAGGCCGCCGCTCATACCAGGCCCTCCGCGACCAGCTGGCTCGCCAGCCGGTTGATGTCGCCGGCGCCCAGCGTCAGCACCACGTCGCCGGCGGCGATCTCCGCGGCGAGGACCGGCGGCGCCTCGCGCCAGTGGCGGCAGTAGGCGACGTTGCGGTGGCCGCTGCGGCGCGCCGCCTCCACCACCAGCTCGCCGGTGACTCCGGGCAGCGGCGCCTCCCGCGACGGATAGACGTCGGTCACCACCGCCTGGTCCGCGCCCAGCAGGGAGTTGCCCAGCTCCACGGCCAGGTCGCGGGTGCGCGAGAACAGGTGCGGCTGGAACACCGCGTGGATACGTGCCCGGGGAAAGGTCTGGCGGGCCGCGTCGAGGGTCGCCGCCACCTCGGTGGGGTGGTGGGCGTAGTCGTCCACCACCGCCGCCCCGCGCCAGCTCCCCATCGGCTCGAAGCGGCGGTGGACGCCCTTGAAGCCGGCGATGGCGGCGGCGATGTCGTCCCAGCCGATACGCAGCGTCAGACCGACGGCGACCGCCGCCAGGGCGTTGACGACGTTGTGCCGGCCGGGCATCGGCAGCTCGAGCTGGCCGAGCAGGCCGCCGCGCAGGCTGCGCACGGCGAAGCGGCTGCCCCAGGGCAGCGGCTCGATGTCGACCGCCGACAGCTCGGCCTGCGGCGACAGGCCGTAGGTGACGATGCGGCGGTCGGCCAGCCGCGGCAGGATGCGGCGCACCTCGGGGTCGTCGAGGCAGACGATGACGCGGCCGAAGAACGGCACCCGGCTGGCGAAGCTGACGAAGGCGTCGGCGATCTCCGCCAGATCGGAATAGGTGTCGAGATGGTCGCGGTCGATCGTCGTCACCACCGCGATCACCGGGGTCAGGCGCAGGAAGCTGCGGTCGAACTCGTCCGCCTCCGCCACCAGGTACTGGCTGCGGCCCAGGCGCGCGCCGGTGCCGGACAGCCGCAGGCGGCCGCCGACGATCACCGTGGGATCGAGCGCCGCCTCGGTCAGCACGGTGCCGATCAGCGAGGTGGTGGTGGTCTTGCCGTGGGTGCCGGCGATGGCGATGCCGTACTTCAAGCGCATCAGCTCGCCCAGCATCTCCGCCCGCCGCACCACCGGGATGCCGAGCCGCCGCGCCGCCTGCACCTCGGGGTTGCCGTCGGCCACCGCCGAGGAGATCACCACCAGCTCGACGTCGCCGAGATGATCTGGGCGAGTGTCCCTCGTGGATCGTGGCGCCGAGCTGGCGCAGCCGGTCGGTGGCTTCCGACGACGCCTGGTCGCAGCCGCTCACCTCCAGCTCGTACTCGAGCAGGATCTCGGCGATGCCGCTCATGCCGGCGCCGCCGATGCCCACGAAGTGGACGCGCGACAGGTCGGTGAACTCGGTGAAGATCACACCGCGCCTCCCCGGGGTGCGGGAACGAGCGCCGCCAGCCGATCGGCGATCGCCGCCGCCGCGTCGGGCCGCGCCAGGGACCGCGCCGCCCGCCCCATCGCCGCCAGCCGCGCGCCGTCGCCGAGCAGGCCGGCGAGGCGCGCCCCGAGCGGCCCCGGCTCGAGGTCGGCGACGCTCAGCACCTCGGCGCCGCCGGCCGCCGCCAGCAGGCGGGCGTTGTCCTGCTGGTGGCCGGCGGCGATGGCCAGCGGCGCCAGCAGCACGGCGCGCCCGGCGGCGCAGATCTCGGCGACGGTGATGGCGCCGGCGCGCGACACCAGCAAGCCGCTCGCCGCCATCGCGCCGGCGACGTCGTCGAGGAACGGCACCACCTCCGCCCGCGTCGCCGGCACCCCGGCCGCGGCGTAGGCGGCGCGCGTTTCGTCCAGGTGGCGAGCGCCGGCCTGGTGCAGGATGCGCAGCTCCGGCATGGCTGCCAAAAGCTGCGCCGCCGCCGCCGGCAGCGCGCGGTTGAGCTGGCGCGCCCCCTGGCTGCCGCCGAGCACCAGCAGGCGCGGCGGCGGCGCGGCGGCGCCTGCCGAGGTGGTCGCGCCGGCCCCGGCCGGCGCCGGCGCCGACGCCGGCATGGCGGCAAAGAAGGCCCGCCGCACCGGCACTCCGGTCACCGTCGCCGGGCAGTGCAGGCCGCCCGCGGTCTCGGCGTAGCCGACCGCCGCCGCCGTCGCCCAGCGCGACAGCCAGCGGTTGGCGACGCCGGCGCGGGCGTTGGGCTCGAGCAGCAGCACCGGCCGCCCAACCAACCGCGCGCCCATTACCGCCGGCGCCGAGACGTAGCCACCGGTCCCCAGCACCACGCTGGCGCCCAGGCGCCGGATCAGGGCCGCCGCCGACACCGCCGAGCGCGCCAGGGTGGCGAGCGCCCGCGCCTGCGCCAGCGGCCCGCGGCCCAGCAGCGGCCGCGCCGCCAACCCGTGGAACGGGATGCCGCGCTCCGGCACCAGGCGCGCCTCGAGCCCGCCGGGAGAGCCGGCGAAGCTCACCCGCCACCCCCGCGCCAGCAGCTCGTCGGCCACCGCCAGGGCCGGGAAGACGTGACCGCCGGTGCCGCCGCCGGCCAGCAGCGCATGGTGCTCCGCGGCGGCGCCCCGACGCGGCGCCCGATCGCGCGGCTCGTCCCGGTCGGGCCGATCACGGCGCTCCTCGTCGGCGTTGCTGGCGGGCGTGGCATCCATGACATCCCTGGCGACGAGGCGTCCATCATCCATGCTGCGAAACGTTGAGCAGCACGCCGCAGGCGCACAGCGTGACCACCAGCGAGGAGCCGCCGTAGGAGATGAACGGCAGCGGGATCCCCTTGGTCGGCAGCAGCGCCACTGTGACGCTGACGTTGATCAAGGCCTGCAGGGCGAGGATGCCGGTGAAACCCCAGCCGAGGTAGCGGCCGAACAGGTCGGGCGCCTTGGCGCCGGCCCGCAGGCCACGCCAGGCGAACACCGCGAAGGTGACCACCACCGCCATCGCCCCCACCATGCCCAGCTCCTCGGCGACGATCGAGAAGATGAAATCGGACTCCGGATGGGGCAGGAAGTAGAGCTTCTGCACGCTCTTGCCCGGCCCGAGCCCGAGCAGCCCGCCGGAGCCCACGGCGATCAGCGACTGCAGTCCCTGGAAGCCGCTGCCCAGCGGGTCGCGCTCGGGATCCAGGAAGGTCGAGAAGCGGCCGCGCCGGTAGGGCTCGGCCATCACCAGCAGCCACAGCACCGGCGGCACCAGCGCCACCGCGGTCGCCACCCAGGCCCAGGACAGGCCGGCGAGGAACACCAGCAGGCCGGCGGTGCCGGCCAGCAGCACGGCGGTGCCCATGTCCGGCTCGAGCAGGATCAGGCTGGCGCAGAGCACCGTGGCCAGCGCCACCGGCACCAGCAGCGACAGGCGATTGACCTCGCCCTGCTTCTTGTCGAGCTGGTAGGCGATGAACGGCACCAGCGCCAGCTTGGCGAGCTCGGAGGGCTGCAGCGAGAGGCCGGCGAGCAGGAACCACCGGCGGGTGCCGTTGATCTGCGGCGAGAAGAGCACGCCGACCAGCAGCAGCAGCGACACCGCCAGCATGGCGTAGATCACCGCCGGCGAGCGCAGGCGCCGGTAGTCGAGGTGCATCAGGCAGACCATCAGCGCGAGCCCCACCGCCGCCGCCAGCGCCTGCTTGACCAGGAACGGGTTGAGCAGCGGCGAGCGCTCCCGCGCGATGGCGGCGCTCGCCGAGTACACCATCACCAGGCCGAAAAAGATCAGCAGCGCCACGGTGGTGAAGAGCACCCGGTCAAACGCCAGCTTCTTCGCCATTGGCACCTCCACCGGCGGTCAGCGCCGCCCGCACCTCGCGCTGGAAGGCCTCGCCGCGGTCGGCGAAGCTGCGGAACTGGTCGTAGCTGGCGCAGGCCGGCGACAGCACCACCGCCTCGCCGGGCAACGCCCGGCGCGCCGCCGCCCGCACCGCGGCGGCGAGCGTGCCGGAGAGCTCGATCGGCGCGGCGCCGCCGAGCGCGTGCTCGAGCTCGCCGGCGGCCTCGCCGATCAGGTAGAGGCGCCGGGCCTTCGCCCGCGCCAGCTCCGCCAGCGGCGTCAGGTCGGCGCCCTTGTTGCGGCCGCCCAGGATGAGATGCACCGTGCGGTCCGCGAAACCCTCGAGCGACTTGACGGTCGCCGCCGGATTGGTGCCCTTGGAGTCGTCGTACCAGGTGACGCCGGCGTGGGCCGCCACCCGCTGCAGGCGGTGCGGCAGGCCGCTGAAGCCGGCGAGGCCCCGGCGCACCGCCGCCGGATCCGCTCCCATGCCGCGTGCCAGCAGCGCCGCCGCCATGGCGTTCTCGAGGTTCTGCACCCCGGCGAGCGGCACCGCCGCCGCGGCGAACAGCTCGCGCGCCGGCTCGCCCGGCGAGGCCTCGACCACCGCGCCGCCGGCCGCGAGCCAGCAGCCGTCCTCGACCGGTCCGCGGCGGGAGAACAGGCGCCGGCGGATGGCGCAGCAGGGCTTCGGCACGGCGCCCGGCGTCGGTGGCAGCGTCGTCAGGGTGGTGCGGGTGATCGGGTCGTCGGCGTTGAGCACCGCGAGGTCGCCGGCGCCCTGACGGCGGAACAGCCGGCGCTTGGCGGCGGCATAGGCGGCGAGGTCGCGGTAGCGGTCGAGGTGGTCCTCGCTCAGGTTGAGGAAGGCCGCGGCCCGCGGGCGGAAGGTGTCGAGGCCGTCGATCTGGAAGCTCGACAGCTCGACCACGAAGATGCGGCCCGGCGGACCGTCGACCCGCCCGGTCAGCGGCTCGCCGATGTTGCCGCAGACCTCGACGGCGTTGCCGGCGGCGGCGAGCAGGGCGCCGGTCATGGCGGTGGTGGTGCTCTTGCCGTTGGTGCCGGTGATCGCCACCACCGGTCCGTTGAGCAGCGGGAAGGCGAGCTCGACCTCGGCCAGGATCGGCAGGCCGCGCCGGCGGGCGGCGGCGAGCAGCGGCCGCTCGGGCGGCACGCCCGGCGACACCACGACGCCGTCGATGCCGGCCCAGGCGGCGTCGGCGCCGGCGGCCAGTCCGGCGGCAGCGGCGCCAGCCAGCAGCTCGCAGCGCGGATCGGCAGCCAGCTCGCCGGCGTCGAGGGCGGCCCCGGGGCGGTCGTCCACCGCCGTCACCGCCACGCCGCGCCCCAGCAGCAGGCGGCCGGCGGCGCGGCCGGAAAGGCCCAGCCCGTACACCAGGACCCGCTCGAAGTTGCCGCTACCCCAGGGCACGTTCATCGCAGTTTCAGCGTCGACAGCGACAGCAGGGCGAAGAGGATCGCCAGGATCCAGAAGCGCACGATCACCTTCGGCTCCGCCCAGCCGGAAAGCTCGAAATGGTGATGCAGCGGGGCCATGCGCAGCACCCGCCGGCCCCGCAGCTTGAACGAGCCCACCTGCACGATCACCGACAGCGCCTCGAGCACGAACAGGCCGCCGACCAGGATCAGCAGCAGCTCCTGCTTGGCGATCACCGCCACGCTGCCGATGGCGCCGCCGAGCGACAGCGAGCCGACGTCGCCCATGAACACCTCGGCGGGGTGGGAGTTGAACCAGAGGAAGCCCAGCCCGGCGCCGACCAGCGCGCCGCAGAAGACCGACACCTCGCCCACCCCGTGCACATAGGAGATCTGTAGGTAGTTGGCGATCAGCCGGTTGCCGGCGACATAGGTGAAGATGGCGTAGGTCGCGGCGGCCACCGTGGTGGCGCCGATGGCGAGGCCGTCGAGGCCGTCGGTCAGGTTGACCGCGTTCGACGACCCCACCAGCACCAGCACCACGAACGGGATGTAGAAGTACCAGAGGTCGGGGCGCAGCTGCTTGAAGAACGGGAACGACAGCGTCGAGTTGAAGCCATACTCCGGCGGCAGGAAGAGCAGCGTCACGCCCATGGCGGCGGCGGCCGCCGCCTGCAGGTAGAGCTTGCCCCGCGCCGTCAGGCCCTGGTTGTGGTGGCGGCGCACCTTGAGCAGGTCGTCGGCGAAGCCGATGGCGCCGAAGGCAGTGGTGACCAGCATCACCAGCCAGACGTAGACGTTGGTGAGGTTGGCCCACAGCAGCGTCGCGACCAGCACCGAGAACAGGATCAGCAGGCCGCCCATGGTCGGGGTGCCGGCCTTGACCTGGTGCGCCTCGGGTCCGACGTCGCGGACGTTCTGGCCCACCGACAGCCGGCGCAGGGTGCGGATGAACCGCGGACCCAGCAGCAGCGACAGCAGCAGCGCGGTGACGATCGCGGCCGCGCCGCGGAAGGTGATGTAGCGGAAGACGTTGAACACCGGGACGACGCCGCGCAGCGGGTAGAGGAGGTGATAGAGCATCGATCACGCCTCCCCGCCGTCGGCGGCGCCGGCGGCGGCCCCGGCTGGGTCGCCGGTCCCGCCAACCGTGCCAGAACCGCCAGCCCCGGCTAGATCGCCCCCCTGGCCAACCTCGCGCTTTCCGCTCAATCGGCCCCCATCGATCCCTTCGCCCCCCTCTCCAACACCGAGCGCCAGCAACCGCTGCACCACCAAGTCGAGGCCGACGCCGCGCGAGCCCTTGACCAGCACCACGTCGCCCGGCCGCACCGCGGCGGCCACCCATGCGGCGGCGGCGGCGGCGTCCGGATGCCAGGCCGCGGCGGCGCCGCCATCACGCGCGCCGGCCACCAACTCGCGTGCCAGCTCGCCCACTCCGACTAGGGGGCCGAAGCCCAGGCGGGCCGCCGCAAGCCCGCCCTCGCGGTGGTAGCGAGGTCCCTCCGGGCCGAGCTCCAGCATGTCGCCGAGCACCGCCAGGCGGCGCACCGCCGGCAGCTGCGCCGCGCTCGCCAGTGCTTTTTCCAAGGCGTCGGGATTGGAGTTGTAGCTGTCGTCGACGATCGTCAGCTCGCCGCGGGCGGCCACCCCGGGCTGCAGGACGACGCGGTGCACCACGCCGCGGCCCGTCGCCGGCCGCGCCTGGGCGGCCGCCGCGGCGATGTCCGGCAGCGGCACGCCGAGGGCAAAGGCGCAAGCGGCGGCGGCGAGGCAGTTCTCGACGTTGTAGAAGCCGTGCAGCGGCAGCTGCATCTCTTGGGAGGTGCCGCCCGCCGCGAGCGTGAAACGGCTGCCGATGCCGCCGGGACCGGCAGTCAGGCCGCTCGCCGTGACGTCGATCCGCGGCGCCGTCCAGGCTTCGTGCGCCGCACCCCGACTCGCCCCCTCTTCACCAGGGACTTGCTCTCCAACGGGCGCACTGCTCGCGGCCGGCCCGCCCGCCGCTGACTGGTCGTCGAGGATGCCGTACCACACCACTCGCCGGCGGCCGCCGGCGCCTCCCGCGGCGCCCTCGCTGCCGCCGCCCTCGCCGGACCCGGCGAGATAGCGCAGCGCGATCCGCACCACCTCGGGGTCGCCGGCGTTGGCCACCACCAGCCCATCCGGTGCCAGGCCGGCGAGCAGCTCGGCCTTGGCGTCGGCGATGCCACGCAGGCCGGTAAATGCCTGCAGGTGGGCCGGCCGCACGACGGTGAACAGCGCCACGTCCGGCAGCCCCAGCAGCGACAGCTGCCGCAGCTCGCCAGGGGTGGACATCCCCATCTCCGCCACCATCCATTCGGCGTCATCGGGCACGTTCAGCAGGGCCAGCGGAAAGCCATAGAGGTTGTTGAAGTTGCCGGGGTTGCGCGCCACCCGGAAGCGGGTCGCCAGCATCGCCGCCAGCAGCTCCTTGGTGGTGGTCTTGCCGGCCGAGCCGGTGATCGCGACCAGCTTCCGCGGCACCCGGCGGCGGACGCTGCGGGCGACCTCGTGCAGGGCCGCGAGGGTATCGGCGACCTGAATCACCGCCCGCCCCCCCAGCGCGGTCGGCGCCGGGCTGGCGGCGCCGGCGCTGCCGGCGGCTACCTCGCCAGCGCTCCGTGCGTTGCCCGCGCCGCTCTCGCTGCTCCCCAGAGCCGGCCAGCTCGCCGCCGCAGCTTGCAGGTCCTGCACCACCGCGCCGGCCGCGCCGCGGCCGAAGGCGTCGCCGACGAAGCGGTGGCCGTCGGCATGGGCGCCGGAAAAGGCGAAGAACAGCTCGCCGCCGCGCACCGCCCGCGAATCGATGGCGGCACCGCGCAGCAGGGTACGGGCGTCGCCGGCCACCAGCCGGCCGCCGGCGGCGGTTGCCGCCTCGCTGGCGAGCAGGCTAGCCAAAACGCTCCTCCAGCACCCGCCCGATCTCCTCGACGTCGGAGAAGGGCAGCTTGCGGTCGCCGACGATCTGCTCGCGCTCGTGGCCCTTGCCGGCGACCAGCACCGCCCAGCCGGGTCCGGCGGCGGCAAGCGCGGCACGGATGGCTTCGCGGCGGTCCGGCACCAGGCGGTAGCCGCGGTTGCCGCTCGCCTTCACCCCCGCCTCCACCGCGGCGATGATCGCCAGCGGGTCCTCGCCGCGCGGGTTGTCGGAGGTGACGATCGGCAGCTCGGCCAGCTCGCCGGCGGTCCGCCCCATCGACGACCGCTTGCCGAGGTCGCGCTCGCCGCCGCAGCCGAACACCAGCGCCACCTTGACCGCCTTGCCGCCGGCCACCTCACGCACCGCGGCGAGCGCCGCCGCCAGCGCGGCGTCGGTGTGGGCGTAATCCACGAACACCGGGAACGGCTGGCCGCGGTCCACCGGCTCCATCCGGCCGGGAACGGTGCGGCGCCCGGCGATGCCGCGCGCCATCGCCGCGTGCGGCAGGCCGAGGGCCTCGGCCGCCGCCGCCGCCGCCAGCAGGTTGTCGAGGTTGTACCGTCCGAGCAGCGGCGACTCGAAGTCGAGCGCGCCGCGCGGCGTCTCGAGCCGCGCCGCGATCCCGTGCACCGACAGGCGCACCGCGGACGCCCGCACCTCGCCACCGTCGCCGAAGGTGAGGACGTCCGGCAGCTCGGCCGCCAGGCGCCGGCCGTAGGGGTCGCCGGCGTTGACCACCGGCCGCGCTCCCGGCTTGAGCTGCGCGAACAGCGACCGCTTGGCGGCGAAGTAGTCCTCCATGTCCCGGTGATAGTCGAGGTGATCGCGCGTGAGGTTGGTGAACGCCGCCACGTCGAAGCCGACGCCGGCCGCCCGCTGCATCGCCAGGGCGTGCGAGGAAACCTCCATCGCCGCGGCACGGGCGCCGGCGTCGCACATCTGGCGCAGGGTGCGGAACAGGTCCGAAGCCTCCGGCGTGGTATGGCCGCGGCCCCCGGAGAAATCGCGCTCGCCGAAGCGATGCCCCAAGGTGCCGAGGAAGCCGGCGGGCAGCCCCGCCGCGTCGAGCATGGCGGCGATCAGCAGCGCCACGGTGGTCTTGCCGTTGGTGCCGGTGACGCCAGCCAGCACCAGCTCGCGGTCGGGGTGGCCATGGACCCGCGCCGCCAGGGCCGCCAGGCCGGCGCGGGGGTCGGCCAGCGGCGCCCACGGCACGGTCAGCGTTACGGCCGGCGCCGGCGGCCGCGGCGGCGCCCCCGCCACCGCCACGGCGCCGGCCGCCACGGCCGCGGCGGCGAAGTCCCAGCCGTCAAAGCGTTCGCCCGGCAGCGCCACGTACAGGTCGCCGGGCTCGACCCGGCGCGAGTCGTGAGTGACTCCGGTCACCTCCGGGTCGCGCGCGGCGAGCGGATCGGACGGATCGAGCGCCGGGGGGAAGCCCGGCGGCGCGCCGGGGATGCCGGCGATGCCCGCGATCAGCTCAGAGAACCGCATCGCGGTGGTTTCCTGCCGGCGTGGCGGCAGCGGGGACGGGAGCGCCAGAGGCGCCGGCAGGCACCACCGAGGCCGGCATCGGCGACCGTGGGACTGCCGGCGATCGGGTCGAGAGCGCGGCCGTGGGCGGCGCCGGTCTCGCGGCGGGCGCCGGCTGGTGATGCCACAGCTCGGGAACGTCCTCGCCAGCCGCATCGTCGTCGTCGTCAGCGGCTGGAGCGGTGGCGGTGCCGCGGCGGACTGCGGCGGCTTTCACGGCCTGGGTGCCAGGCGAAGCATGCGCGTCGCCCGCAGCTTTGGCGACCGTGGAGCCGGGTGCTCCCGCAGAACCGTTGCCGCCCGGCGCCGTCACCGCGGCGACGGCCCGCAGCGCGGCGGTCGCCGGCGCCGTGGCCGGCAGCGCGGCGGTGACCACCTCGCCCGGCCAGACGCCGGGAGCCAGGCGCTGGGGACGCACGCCGAGGTAGAGCAGCATCTCCCGCATCAGCGTGCCGAAGACCGGCGCCGCGACCTGCGCACCGTAGTACTCCATGCCCTGCGGCGCATCCACCGCCACCACCCCAACCAGGGATGGCCGGTCGGCGGGAGCGAAGCCGACGAAGCTCGGCAGGTAGTCGTGCCGGGCATAACCGCCGGCGACCGGGATCTGCGCCGTGCCGGTCTTGCCCGCCACCCGGTAGCCGGCCACCGCCGCGCTCTTGCCGGTGCCGTCGGTCACCACCCGCTCGAGCAGCCGCCGGACCTCGGCGGCAGTGGCCGGCGAGACGGGGCTCGCCACCGCCACCGGCCGGAGGTGGCGGCGCTCCACCGCCTCGCCGCGCCGCACCGAATCCACCAGGTAGGGCTGCAACAGGCTGCCGCCGTTGGCCACCGCCGCCACCGCGGCGGCAAGCTGTAGCGGCGTCACCGAAACGCCTTGGCCGAAGGCGACGTAGGCCTTGGTCAGCGGCCCCCAGCGCTCGAGCGGATGCAGGATGCCGGCGCTCTCGCCGGGCAGGTCGACGCCGGTCGGGCGGCCAAAGCCGAAGCCGACGATGGTGCGGTACAGGCGCTCGCCGCCGATGATCAAGGCGGCGCGGATCACGCCGACGTTGCTCGACTTGGCGATGACGTCGGCGAACGGCATGATGCCGAAGCGCTTGTGGTCGCGGATCATGATGCCGGACAGCACGATGCTGCCCATGCCGCAGTCGAATGGGTCCTCGGCGTGCACCAGCCCCGATTCGAGCGCCGCGGCGGCGGTGACGATCTTGAAGGTCGAGCCCGGCTCGTAGGCGTCGGCGATGGTGCGGTTGCGCTGGCTGGCCGCGCCGTAGCGGTCGAACTCGTTGGGATCGAAGGCGGGGTACGTCGCCATGGCCAGCACCGCGCCGGTCGCGGGGTCCAGGAAGACGGCGCTGCCGAAGCGCGCCCGCCGCTGCTCGACGGCGCGCTGCAGCTCACGCTCGACCATGTGCTGCACGGCGGCGTCCAGCGTCAGGTAGAGGTCGCCGCCCGGACGCGGCTCGGTGAAGAACAGGTCGGGCGAGACGGCGGTGCCGCGGCGCGCGTCGCGCAGCACGGTGCGCAGCCCCGGCTTGCCGGTGATCACCGCGTCGTAGATCTGCTCGATGCCGGCCAGACCGTGATTGTCGGTGCCGACGTAGCCCAGCACCTGCGACGCCAGGCCGCGCATCGGGTAGTAGCGTTTGCTCTCGGGGACGAAATGGATGCCGGCGAGGTGCAGCTCGCGCAGCGCCGCGGCCACCGGCGGATCCAGCTTACGGGCCACCCACACGAAGTCCCGGTCCTCGCCGAGCAGCTGCTCGAGCCGGCGGGCCGTCAACCCGGGGCAGGCGGCGGCGATGGCGCGGGCGGTCGCCGCGCGGTCGCCGACCTCGGCCGGCACCGCATAGGCGGAATCGACCTCGACCGAGACCGCCAGCTCCCGCCCGGCCGCGTCATAGATGGTGCCGCGCGGCGGATCGAGCTTGACCACCCGTTGCTGCTGCTGGTGAGCGCGGTGGACGTACTGCAGATGGTGGACCACCTGCAGCTGGTAGAGCCGCAGCCCGATCAGCGCCACCCACAGCAGGCCCGCCAGCAGGATCACGTGGAGTCGGGACCTCAATGGCGCATCTCCTCCCAGAACACCACCTGCTCGAGCGCCGGTTGCTGCATCCCCAGCTCCCGGACCGCCCGTTCCTCGATGCGTTGCGGGCTGCCCAGGTAGGACGCCTCCAGCTGCAGCTGGCGCTCGATCTGCGACAGCTCGCGCAGCTGCCGATCGAGCAGGTCGATACGGTAGCCGGTGCGCAGCGCCTCGAGGTGAATCCAGGTGTACCCCAGCAGACCGCCGCCGAGCAGCACCACCACCAGCAAGACCAGCGCCAGCTCCCGCGCCAGGCGGCGGTCGCGCTCCCGCACCAGGTAGGTGTTGCGCACCGGCCGGCGGAAGGCGTATGTGCTCCTCAAGGGCTCACAACCTTCTCGCGGCGCGTAGCCGCGCCGAGCGCGCGCGCGGGTTCCACGCCACTTCTTCCGGGGAGGGACGGATCGGTTTGCGGGTCAGCAGCTCGATCAGCCGGGTTTCGGCGCGCGGCGTGCCGGTGACCTGGTCGGCCTCGCCGCGGGCCAGGTCGCGCAGGGTGTTCTTGACGATCCGGTCCTCCAGGCTGTGGTACGAGATGACCACCAGGCGGCCGCCGGCTGCCATCATCGTCACCGCCTGCTCGATCGAGCGCTCCAGGCCGGCGAGCTCGTCGTTGACCGCGATGCGCAGCGCCTGGAACACCCGCGTCGCCGGATCGATGCGGCCCTGCCGCGGCCCGGCGGCCGGCTTGCCCCGGCCCGGCCGGTCCGGGCGGCCGCCGGCCTTGGCGCGGTCGATGATCCGCTTGAGGTCCGAGGTGGTGGCCAGCGGCCGCTCCGCCCGCGCCGCGACGATGGCCCGAGCGATGCGGCGCGCCTGCCGCTCTTCGCCGAAGTCCCTGAAGATCTTTTCCAAGTCGCCCTCCGCCAGGTGATGGACCAGATCCGCCGCGGTCAGCTCGGAGAGGCCCATGCGCATGTCGAGCGGGCCGTCGAGCCGGAAGCTGAAACCGCGCTCCGGAGTGCCGAGCTGCAGCGACGAGACGCCGAGATCGAAGAGCAGGCCGGCGGCGCCAGATGGCTCGACGCCGAGCTCCGCCAGGACCTGCTCGAGCTCATGGAAGTTGCCTTGCGCCAGGCGCACCCGGCCGGCAAATGGGGCGAGGCGGTCGGCCGCCCGCTGCAGCGCATCGGGATCGCGGTCGAGGCCGACCAGCCGCGCCGCCGGCCCGCGCGCGAGCAGCGCCTCGGCGTGACCGCCGAGCCCGACCGTGGCGTCCACGAACAGGCCACCGAGCTCGGGCGCGAGCAGGTCGAGCGTCTCGCGCAGCAACACCGGCAGGTGTGCAACCGGTGCCGCCACTGGCCCTGGGGCGGCATCCGCATCATCGCTACGCGGGCCGCCATCGCTCAATCAGCCCACCGCCGTGAGGCGCGCATCAGATCCCTCGCTCGCTCAGGGCCCGGAAGTCCTCGGCGGTGAACGGCTGCTGCTCGAGGCGGCGCGTGAAGCGCTCGCGGTTCCACACCACGAGGTGATCAAGATGGGCGCTGACCACCACCTCGCCGGTCATGCCGGCGCTCTCCCTCAGGAACTGGGGGATCACCAGGCGTCCCTGGCTGTCGAGGCGGGACTGCTGGCCGAAGTAGCTGGCCCGCTCGAGGAACCGTGCCTTCACCGGGTCGGTGGCCGGCATGCCCTGCAGCCGTGCCTCGATCTCTTCCCAGACCGGCAGCGGATAGAGCGATGCCGATTCGCCCTCGATGGAGGTGACGAACAGGTCGGGCCCGTAGCGCTCCTCGATCGTGCGACGGAAGTCCGTCGGGATCTTCAGTCGTCCCTTGTCGTCCACCTTGGCCGGCGCACTACCTCGGAGCATGGTTCCTTCCAGAAAGACAAACGTCCTGAGGGCCGATCGTAACAGTTCACTCCATTTTTGTCCACTTTATTCCACTAGATTCCACCTAAACTCCACTCACGTCCACAATCGGCCGTCACCAAGCGCACGCCGAGCCAAAATGGTGGCGGTAATCGATCGTAAGAAGGACCCGGACGGTCGCCCGAAGGCGATCCGCGCAGGATCTCGCCGGCAGGGAACTGCGGACAGGGAACTGCGGACGAGCGGCGGCCGGAGAAGGGCCGCCGCTAACTAATTCAACGTCCGGGAGGCGGCGGCGGGCTGGCCGATGACGGGTTCGCCGGCGGCGGCGGGCTGGCCGGAGGCGGCGGGCTCACCGGCGGCGGCGTGTTCGTGGCCGGCGGCGTCATGGTTTCCGGCCCCTTGCTCGCGGGCGGCGCCACGGCCACCGGCTCCTTGGCCGGAGCGCCCACCGGCGTGACCGCCGGCAGGCCGCCCGACTTGCGGTCGGTGGTGGTGTCGACCGTGGCCGGGTGGGTGCCCGTGATGTCTCCCGGCCCCGGCGTGGCGGCGCCGCCGGGCGCGGCCGGGCTGGCCGGCTTGCCGGCCTCGGCGCCCGAGGCGGCGAGGCCTTGCAGGGCCGGGTCTTCGCTACCGCCGAGCTGGCGGCGGAAGTTCGCCGCCTCCGCCGGCGGATCGGCCACCACCAGCGACCTGGACTCGAGGTCGGCCAGGTACTTGGTGGAATCCGCCCGCGCCAGGCGGTCCTGCTCATGCTGCTGGATGGCCTGCTGGACCTCGGCGAAGGGCCGCACGTGCTGCGGGCGGCGATCGATCAGCTGCACCAGGTGCAGGCCGCCGCGCGCCGGCACCGGTTCGGTGATGCCGTTTTTAGGCAGCTTCCACGCGGCCACCTCGAGCTTGGGGTCGAGGTCTTTCGGCGATACCCAACCGATCTCGACGACGCTGCTGATCTGCCCCTTGTTGCCGGGGTCGGCGCCGCCGGCGGCGGCCGCGGCATCGGCCAGGCTCTTGCCCGCGGCGACGCCACCGCGGATCGCCGCGGCGAGCCGCATGCGCTCCGCCTCCGGCAGGCCGCTGTCCTCGAGCACCACCACCTCGCGCAGCTGCACCTGCTCCGGCACGGTGAACTCTGCCTGGCGCTGGCGGTAGATCTTTCGCAGGTCCTCGTCCTTGATCTTGATCTTGGCGTAGACCTCCCTGGCCATCACCTCGTGGATGCGGAGGTTGCGGCGGGTCTGGGTGCGCAGCCCTTCGAGCGTCATGTTGGACTGCCGCAACGCCGCTTGGAACTCCTCGTCGGTCTTGATGCCGAAGGCCTGGCGCATCTCGGCGACCTTCGCGTCGACTTCCTGATCCGTGGCCTCGATGGCGAGCTGGTCGGCGCGCGAGCCGAGCAGCAGCTCCTGGAACATGTCGCGGAACACGTTCTCCGAGACCTGGCCGAGCGCCTGCTGGCGCTCGGCGGGATCCTGAACGCGCTGCACGATCTCACGCACCGTCTCGTCGCGCCGGCGCTGATACTCGTACAAAGTCGCGATCTGATCGTTGACCCGCAGCACCACCCGGTTGAGCACCTCGGCAGCGGCCGGGCAGGGCGCGCCGAGCGCCAGCACGGCCAGGACCGCCGGCAATGTCTCCAGCGTGGCCAGCGTGGCCAGCGCGGCCAGCGCGGCCAGCGCGGAGCTTGCCAATCTTGCGGAGAGCGGCAGCCCGCGGCGCGGGCGGTGGGGGACCGGCGGGCTATTCGGAGCCAGTGGAGACGGGGGAGCCGGGGGAGCCGGCAGTTGCAGGTCGCGGCGGGTGAACATCGCTATAGGTGCCCTCGTACTCGAACGGGAGGTTGCGCTCATACACCTTGACATTGTAGCTGGCCCTCGCCTGCCGCACCAGCGAGGCCCGGACGCGGTCGGCGCGCTCCCGCCGCAGGCGGGCGGCGATCTCGCCGGCGGCAGCGCTCATCGGCATCACCTCCGCGGGCAGCCGCTCGACGACCTGGAAGATGTGGAAGCCGTACTCGGCGGGAATCACCCGGCTGACCTCGCCCGGCCGCAGGCCGAAGATGACGTCGACGAAGGCCGGGGGCAGATCGGCGCGCGACAGCTCGCCCTGGAAGCCGCCGCCCGCGGCGCCGCCGTCGCGCGACAGCCGGCGCGCCACCGCCGAGAAGTCCTCGCCGCGCGCGATGTCGCGCTGCGCCTGCTCCGCCGCCCGGCGGTCCTCGGTGAGGATCTGACGCAGGCGCACCCGCTCGGGACGCGCGAACTCCTGGCGATGCCGGCGGTAGTAGTCCGCGATCTCCGCCGCGGCCGGCGCCGGGCCGGCGCCCTGCCGCAGCAGCGCGTCGATGGCCTGGCGCGGCGCGCTGCCGGCGGGCACCAGGCGCCGGTCGGCCGCCAGGCGCGCCAGCAGCCGCTCCTCGAGGAACTGATCGAAGAGCTGGCTGAGCACGTCGCTGGCCACCACCGTGTCGGCGTCGCCGAGGGTGCGCGAGACGTAGGCCTGGAACTCGCCGGTGCGGATCTCCGCGTCGCCAACCACGGCCGCCACGTCGGGCGCCGGCGGCGCCGGCCGGCGCCGGCAGCCGGCCGCCGGCGCCAGCAGCAGCGGCAGCAGCCCGCAGGCGGCCGCCCGCAGCGGCCAGGCCTTGACGCCGCGAGCCGAGCCGCTCACTGCGCCAGCTCCGCGAGGGTGGCGCGGGCGGCGGCGAGCATCTGGCCGGCGCCGGCGACGGCAGGCCCGGCCAGCGTCAGGACGCCGGTTGGGCTGAAGCTGGCGCCGGCGGTCCGCGAGACCAGGTCGATGAGCTTGGCGACGTCGATGCGCGCGTCGCGGCGCAGGCGGATGACCAGCTCGCGCCCCTTCGCCGAGATCGACTGCACGCGCAGCGATTCGGCCAGCCGCTTGAGCGCCGCCACCTCCACCAGGGTGCGCACCGCCGGCGGCGGCGGCCCGAAGCGGTCTTCGAGCTCCGCCAGCAGCTCGCGCTCGGCGGCATCGGACGCGGCGATCTTCTGGTAGAGCTCCATCCGCAGGTTGGCGTCGGCCACGTAGGTCTGCGGGATGGACATCGGCACCGGCAGGTCGATGGCCACCGACGGCGCCTCGGCGACGCTCTCGCCGCGCAGCTCGCGCACCGTCTCCTCGAGCAGCTTCAGGTAGGTCTCGATGCCGACCGCGGCGATGTGGCCGCTCTGCTCGCCGCCGAGCAGGTTGCCGGCGCCGCGGATCTCCAGGTCGCGGGCGGCGATGCGGAACCCCGCCCCGAGGTCGGTGAACTCGCGGATGGCGCCGAGCCGTTTGTGGGCCGGCTCGGAGAGCACCCGGTCGCCCGGCACCAGCAGGTAACAGTAGGCCAGCTGGTTGCTGCGGCCGACCCGGCCGCGCAGCTGGTAGAGCTGCGCCAGGCCAAAGCGATCGGCGCGGTGCACGATCATGGTGTTGACGTTGGGGATGTCGATGCCGTTCTCGATGATGGTGGTGGCCAGCAGCAGGTCGAACTCGCGATTGGTGAAGGCGTGCATGCGCCGCGATAGCTCGACCTCGTCGAGCTGACCGTGGCCGACGGTGATGCGCAGGCCGGGCACGATCTCGCGCAGGGTGGCGAGCATCTTCTCGATCGATTCGACGCGGTTGTAGACGTAGTAGACCTGCCCGCCGCGCTCGACCTCGAACTCGATCGCCTCGCGCACCACCTCGGCGTTCCAGGGCAGGATGGCGGTCTCCACCGCCATCCGGTCCTTGGGCGGGGTCTCGATCACCGACATGTCGCGCACCCCGGCCAGCGACAGCTGCAGCGTCCGCGGCACCGGCGTCGCCGACATGGCGAGCACGTGGACGTCTTTCTTGAGCTGCTTGAGGCGCTCTTTCTGCGCCACCCCGAAGCGCTGCTCCTCGTCGACGATGAGCAGCGCCAGCTTGGGGATCTCGATGTCCTTGGAGAGCAGCCGGTGAGTGCCGATGAGGATGTCGGGCTGGCCGGCGGCGAGGCGCCGGCGCAGCTCGCGCACCTCCTGCGGCGAGCGGAAGCGGGAGATCATCTCGATCGACACCGGGAAGCCGGCGAGGCGGCGGCGGAAGGTTTCGAGGTGCTGGTCGGCGAGGATGGTGGTCGGCGCCAGCACCGCCACCTGGCCGCCGCCGTCGACGGCCTTGAACGCCGCTCGCATCGCCACCTCGGTCTTGCCGTAGCCGACGTCGCCGCACAGCAGCCGGTCCATCGGGCGCTCGCGCTGCAGATCCTCCTTGATGACCGCGATGGCCTCGATCTGATCGGGGCTTTCCTCGTAGGCGAAGGCGGCCTCGAACTGGTGCTGCAGATCGCCGTCCGGCGGCAGCGCCGGCGCCCGGGCGAGCTGCCGCTCGGCGTAGAGCTTGAGCAGCTCGGCCGCCATGTCGCGCATGCTGCTCTTGACCCGGCTCTTGGTGCGGTTCCACGAGGTGCCGCCGAGCTGATCGAGCCGCGGCGCGGTGCCCTCGATGCCGCTGAACTTCTGCACCAGGTCGAGGCGGCTCAGCGGCAGCAGCAGCCGCTTGCCGGAGGCGTAGGAGATCTCCATCACCTCGGTCTCGGCGGCGGTGGCGGCGGCCGCGCCGGCCGGCGCCAGGTCGCGCAGCACCGGCGGCAGCGCGCCGGTGCCGTCGCCGTCGCGGCCCACCGAGCGCAGGGCCACGAACTGGCCGATGCCGTGATCGGCATGCACCACGTAGTCGCCCACCTTGAGATCGCGGAGGCTGGCCAGGAAGGGGCCGTAGCGCGCCCGCGACGGCCGGCGCTGCAGCTTGGCCTGGGGCAGCAGCTGCTGCTCGCCGTAGATCGCGACGCCGGCGGCCGGCAGCCGGAAGCCGCGGGTGAGCTCGCCCCCGACCAGCTCGACGCCGCCGCGGCCGAGCGGCACCTCGCGGCCCTCGAGCAGCTCCTCGGTGCGCCGGCGGTGCACGGCCGGCACCACCACCAGGCAGCGCTCGCCGCGCGCCCGCGCCGTCGCGACCTCCTGCGGGAAACGCGGCAGCTGACCGTGGAAGAGATCGGTCAGCGTGCCATGGAAGTCGACCAGAGGCCGGCGTTCCGGCGCCTCCCGGCCGCCACTGCCGCCAGCCGTGCCAGCCGTACCGGCAGCGCCGGCCGCGCCGGCGCCTCGCACCAGCTCGCCGAGCACCAGTGGCGCCGCCGCCAGCGCGGCGCGCACCGCCGCCACCGGCTGCTCGAGCGCCTCGGGCGGCGGCGCCAGGCGCCCGGCGTCGCGGCGCGACGCGAAGTCGGCCTGCAGGCGCGCGGCATGCTGCTCGGCCTCGGCCTCGAGCGCCGCCGGGTCGATGGCGAACACCAGCGGCTCCGCCACCGCCTCGAGCAGGGACACGCTCTCGCCAAGCAGCGGCAGGTAGTTCTCCCAGCCCGGGAAAGAGCCGGCGCCGCGCAGGCCCTCGAGCAGCTCCGCCGCCGCCGGCGCCGGGTCGGGATCCTGCGCCCGCAGCAGCTCGGCCAGCCGCCGCGCCTCGGCGGCGCCGCCGGGGAACAGGTAGAGCGGCAGCACCCGCACCGAGTCCAGGGTGTCCTCCGAGCGCTGCGACTGCGGGTCGAACCAGCGGATCGATTCGACGGTGTCGCCGAACAGGTCGACCCGGATCGGCGCCTCCTCGCCAGGCGGGAAGAAATCGAGGATGCCGCCGCGCACCGCGTAGTCGCCGATCTCGTAGACCAGGTCGGTGCGCCGGTAGCCGTGCCGCGCCAGGTGGGCGGTGAGCCGCTCGAGCGGATGGTCCTGGCCGGGGCGCAGGGTGAGCACCGTGGCGGCGAAGGCCGCCGGCCGCGGCAGCCGCCGGAAGAGCGCGCGGGGCGTGGTCACCACGGTGGTCACCGTCCCCGAGAGCACGCCGTCGAGCGCCACCGCCTCCTGCGCCCGCACCTGCAGCGACACCTCGGCCTCCTGGTAGGGGGTCAGCGACGGCGACGGGAAGTAGACGGCCGCCTCGCCGCCGCCGGCAGCACCGCTCTCCCCGGCACTGGCGGCCCCGGCGCCCCCGGCGCCTCCTCCGCCTCGCCCGAAGAGGCGCGCCGCCTCCATCCAGGTCATGGCGTCGGCTTCGCGCGGCACCACCACCACCAGCCGCCGCCCGAGATCGCGCGCCAGCAGGTCCCCCGCCCATGCCGCCGCCGGCACCGGCAGGCGGATCACCTCGGCGCGCCCCGCGAGCAGGGCGCGATAGGGCGCACTGCTTCGCAGCGTCCGGGAGAGCTCCTCCCACACGCGATCGCTCATGGCGAAGAAGTGTATCGCCCCGCGCCCCGCGGGTGCTGGGGCTGGCGATCGGGCCTGAGAAGTCTATCGCCCCGCGGCCGGCGGCGGCTGGCGGACGCGTACCCGCCGAGGGCGCCCGGCCCCCGCGGTGACGGCTGTGTTACGCTCGGGGACGGTCCGATTCCGTCCGTCCCGCCGTGACCCGGAGGTTCCTGACATGCGCGAGCGTTACCCGCAGGAGGCGGTGCTTCGCGACGGTAGCCGCTTGCTGATTCGGCCCTGCACCGCGGCCGACACCTCGCCGCTCTTCGACTTCTTCCAGCGGCTGCCCGCAGATGTGCGCCGGTTTGCCTGGGACCGCATCGACAACCGCGCGCTGGTGGAGCGCTGGTGCCGCGAGCTGGACTACGCCAAGGTGCTGCCGCTGCTCGCCACCGACGGCCAGCGCATCGTCGCCGACGCCACCCTGCACCTGCGCAAAGGCAGCCCGCTGCGCCTGGTGGGCCGGATCAAGTGGCTGATGGATCCCAAATATCGCGGCCTGGGCCTCGGCACCGTGCTGGTGAACGACTTCATCCGCATCGCGCGCCACGACGGACTGCGCCACCTCACCTGCATGCTCGTCGCCGACTTCGAGGCCGACGCCGTCCATACCCTCACCGGCCTGGGCTTCGCGAGCTACCTCATCCCCGGCTACGGCACCGACCCCGACGGCAACCAGCACGACATGGTCAAGATGGTGCTGAAACTCTGAGCTCGCACCGCGCCGCGCTCCCGCGGCCCCGCCGGCCCTCGAATCCGGCAGAACAGAGCCCGACACCGTTGTAGGATCGCCGTGCGCGGCCTGCCGCGCTGGAGCCTCCGCTTGGACGACATCCGCAACTTCTGCATCATCGCCCACATCGACCACGGCAAGTCGACCCTCGCCGACCGGCTGATCCAACGCTGCGGCGGGGTGGAGGCGCGCGACTTCCGCGACCAGATCCTCGACTCGATGGACATCGAGCGCGAGCGCGGCATCACCATCAAGAGCAACACCGTGTCGCTGCTCTACACCGCCAAGGACGGCAAGGAGTACCACCTCAACCTGATCGACACCCCCGGCCACGTCGATTTCTCGCACGAGGTGCGGCGCTCGCTGATGTCGTGCGAAGGCGCCCTGCTGCTGGTCGACGCCTCGCAGGGCGTCGAGGCGCAGACCGTCGCCAACCTCTACCTGGCGCTCGAGTACGACCTCGAGATCGTGCCGGTGATCAACAAGATCGATTTGCCGTCGGCCGACGTCGAACGGGTGCGCGAGGAGATCGACTCCGACCTCGGGCTGGATCCGTTCGCGGCCGTGCTCTGCTCGGCCAAGCTGGGGATTGGCATCGACGACGTCCTCGAAGCGGTCGTCAACCGGCTGCCGGCGCCCCAGGGCGACCCGCTGGCGCCGCTGCAGGCGCTGATCTTCGACGCCCAGTACGACGTCTACCGCGGCGCGGTGCTGCTCTGCCGGGTCAAGCAGGGCACGCTGCGTGCCGGCCAGCGGGTGCGGCTGATGCACTCGGCCAAGGAGCACGAGGTCGAGGAGGTGGGCCTGCTGCGGCTCAAGCGCGACCGCGGCGAGCAGCTCGCCGCCGGCGACGTCGGCTACGTCATCGCCGGTATCAAGGCCGTCTCCGACATCGCCATCGGCGACACCATCACCGACGCCGCGCACCCCGCCGCCGCGCCGCTGCCGGGATACAAGGAGGCCAAGCCGGTGGTGTTCTCGTCGATCTATCCGATCGCCACCGACGAGTACGAGGACCTGGCGAAGGCGATCGAGAAGCTGAAGCTCAACGACGCCGCCCTCACCTACCAGAAGGACGCCTCGACCGCGCTCGGCTTCGGCTTTCGCTGCGGCTTCCTGGGCCTGCTGCACCTGGAGGTCGTGCAGGAGCGGCTGGAGCGCGAGTACGGCCTGTCGCTGCTGCTGTCGGCGCCCTCGGTGCAGTACGAGGTCACCCTGAGCAACGGCGACGAGCTGCACCTCGACAACCCCAGCCTGTACCCCGATCCCGGCACCATCGCCGCCGTGCGCGAGCCGTACATCAAGGCCGAGATCATGGTGCCGGAGCGCTACCTGGGGGCGGTGATGGAGCTCTGCCGCGACCGTCGCGGTAGCGGCACGAGGTTCGAATATTTGGCGGTGGGGCGTCTGCAGGTCACCTCCGAGCTGCCGCTCGCCGAGGTGCTGTACGACTTTTACGACCGCTTGAAGACCATCACCCAGGGCTACGGCTCCTTCGATTACGACATCCTCGACTACCGCGAGAGCGACCTGGTGAAGGTCGACATCCTGGTCAACGGGGAGAAGCTCGACGCGCTGTCGCAGCTGGTGCACCGCGACAAGGCGCGGCTGCGGGCGCTGCACTACTGCGAGCGGCTGGCCGAGACCATCCCGCGCCAGAACTTCAAGATCGCCATCCAGGGCGCGATCGGCGGCACGGTCATCGCCCGCTCGACGATCAATGCCTACCGCAAGGACGTCACCGCCAAGTGCTACGGCGGCGACATCACCCGCAAGCGCAAGCTGCTCGAGAAGCAGAAGGAAGGCAAGAAGCGGATGAAGATGGTGGGCTCGGTCGAGGTGCCGCAGGCGGCGTTCATGGCGGTGCTCAAATCGGACGTGGGCTGATGCCGGCGCCTGAGGCCGCCGCCCCGCCGCCGCCGACGCCGCTGCCGCCGCTGCCGGAGGTGCTACCGGTCTTCCCGCTCACCGGCTCGCTGCTGCTGCCGGGCAACTGGCTGCCGCTCAACGTCTTCGAGCCGCGTTACCGCAATCTGGTCGAGGACGCCATGAGCGCGCGCGCCGCCGCGGCGGCTGCCGGCGAGCGGCGGAAAGCGGAGGGCGCGGAGGAGAATCGCCGCGGGCGCGGCCGGCGGGGCGCCGACGGCAGCGATGGCGATGTTCGCGATGGGGGCGAGCGGAGCGGGCGCTGGATCGGCATGATCCAGCCACGCGTGCCGCAGCAGGACAACTGGCCGGCGCTCGAGCTGCCGCCCAAGAACCCCGAGCTCTATGCCGTGGGTTGCGCCGGCAGCATCGAGCGCTGCGAGCCCCAGCCGGACGGGCGATACCTGATCCTGCTGCGCGGCGCCAGCCGGTTCCGCGTGCGGCGCGAGCTGCCTCGCCGGCGCGGCTATCGGCGGGTGGCGGCCGACTACGCGGAGTTCGTGGCCGATCGTGCCGAGGCCGAAGCGGCGATCGACCCGGCCCCGCTGCTGCGTGCGTTGCGCGGCTTCGGGGAATCGCGCGCCCTTGCCTTCGATCTCGACGTCCTCGCCGCGCTGCCCGGCGTCGCGTTGCTCAACGGTCTGGCGGCGGCGCTCCCCTTCCCGCCGGCCGAGAAGCAGGCGCTGCTCGAAGCGAGCGGGCCGAGCGAGCGCCGGCAGCTGCTGCTCGACCTGATGAGCATGGGGATCGAGCCGCTCGACCCCGAGGACTACTACGCCCCGCCGACCGTCCACTGACCGCCTGCCGGGCGGCGCCGGGTTTCCCGGCCTTTACCTCCACCTGCCGTTCTGCTCGGCCATCTGCCCCTACTGCGACTTCGCGGTGCTCACCGGCGGCGGGCGGCAGCGGGCGCGGTTCGTGGACAGCCTGCTGGCCGAGTTCGCGCTGTGGCGCTCCGCGGCGGCGAGCTGGCGGACCTTCGACACCGTGTACTTCGGCGGCGGCACGCCTTCGGCGCTCGAGCCTGCCGACCTGGCGCGCATCCTGGCCGCGGCGCGCGCGGCGCTGCCGGTCGCCGCCGATGCCTGGATCGCCTTCGAGGCCAACCCCGAGGACGTTGATGCCGAGAGCCTGCGGCGCTGGCGCGACCTGGGCGTCGCGATGCTGTCGCTCGGAGTGCAGTCCTTCGATGCCGGAACGTTGCGCTTCCTGGGACGCCGCCACACGCCCAATCAGGCGCGGCAGGCGGTGACCCTGGCGCTCGCGGCGGGATTTCCCAGCGTCTCGATCGACCTCATCTACGGCGCCGACGAAACCGCCGGCGGCGGGCTTCCCGGATCTGGGCCGATCGCGGCAGGGGACGCGCCGGACGAGCCTGGCCTGCCAGCCGGCGCCACGGACGAGCTCGCACCGACGGCCCCTGGGCCGCCGGCGAGGCGGCGACCGGGACCGCCGGCGAGGCGGCGACCTGGGCCACCGGCGAGGTGGCAACCGAGACCGCTGGCGAGGTGGCGGCGCGACCTCGAGCAGGCGGTCGCGCTCGGACCGCACCACCTTTCCTGCTACCAGCTGACGATCCACCAGGGAACGCCGTTCGGCTTCCGGGAGGCGCGCGGCGAGCTGCGGCAGCTGCCGGACGATACCCAGGCCGGCCTGTTCCGGCTCACCCATTCCTTCCTGGGCCGCCACGGCTACGACGCTTATGAGGTTTCCAACTTCGCCCGCGCCCCCGAGCACCGGTCCCGCCACAACCCCAAGTACTGGGACCACACGCCCTACCTGGGCCTCGGCCCCTCCGCCCACTCCTTCGACGGCAAGAAGCGCTGGTGGAACGAGCGCAAGCTTCACGACTGGCAGGCGAAGATCGCCGCCGGTGAGTTGCCGATCGCCGGCGGCGAGGAGCTCGGCAGGCGCGAGCTGGCGCTCGAAGAGCTCATCCTGTCGCTGCGCACCACCGCCGGGATCGACCTGCCAGGCTTCCGCCGCCGGCACGGCATCGATCTGGCCGCCGGCAATCGCCGCCTGATCGACGACCTCCTCGTCCGCGGCCTGCTCGCCGAGCGCCACGACCGGCTGGCGCCCACCCTGAGCGGCCTGGCAGTCGCCGACACCCTGGCGCGCAACTTCGAGATCGGCTGAGCGCCGTGCGCCGGCGGCTACTTCTGCCGCTTGGCGGTCACGTCCATGACCTTCGCGCCCTGTCCGTCCTTGCCCGCACGCGCCTCGTACATCTCGAAGCGATAGGTGTCGGGGTCGACGAAGGTGGTCACGGTCGTGCTCTTCATCACCTTGCCGGTCATCGGGTCGGGACCTTCCGCGGACTCCGTCAGCGCCGTGCAGGGATCGTCGCACTTGCCGCGGAAGACCATGACGCCGGTGCCCATGTTGTCGACCCAGGTGCTGAAGTATTCGTGAGTGAAGTTGTCGTAGCCGTCGAGGCTCCGCCCCTCGAAGGGCTGGCCCATGAAGGTGCTGGTGTGCACCTGCTGCAGGTAGCGGCCGCCGAGAAGCCAGGACGCCTCCACGGTGAAGGTCATCTCGACCGGCGGCTGGCTGGGGTCCATCCAGGTCTTGCCCGTGACCACCCACTTGCCAGCGAGGTGGCCCAGCAGCTTGTGGTGCTCGCCGGGCTGGGCCAGCTTCATGTAGGCGTCCATCTCGGCTTTCATCTTCGCCTGGGCGTCGGCCGGCGCGGCGCCCGTGCCGCCCGTGCCTCCGATATTGGTGCCGCTGCCGGAGGCGGCGGCCGGCGGCGCACCGGCGCTCGCTGCCGCCTGGGCCCTCAGGGCGGTCGGCATGGCCATGGCAGCCAGCAGCACCAGCAGGGACGGCACCACGACGGCGACCTGTGCAGGACTTCTCCTCATGACGTTCTCCTCTCGCGGTCCGGAAGACCGGACGGAATGAGACAAGTTGAATCCGTTACGCTCGTGCGCTCGTGTTTTTGAGCTTGATTGACCTTACGCTCTATTACCGCGTATCCTAGCAGGCTACCGGCCGCCGGTCAAGCGCCTCGTCAAGCCGCAGGGCGCCCGGTATCATGAGCCGCGCCGCCCCTGGCCGACTCTGAATCGAACCGCAAGCCCGCATGCCCAGCTCCTACGACTCCGCCTCGATCGAGGTCCTCACCGGGCTCGAGCCGGTGCGCCGGCGCCCCGGCATGTACACCTTCACCGACCGGCCGGACCACCTGGCGCAGGAGGTGATCGACAACGCCGCCGACGAGGCGATCGCCGGCTACTGCTCGGAGATCGCCGTCACCCTCCACCAGGACGGCTCGCTCGAGGTCAGCGACGACGGCCGCGGCATGCCGGTGGACCGCCATCCCGGCGAGAAGGTCTCGGGGGTCGAGGTCATCCTCACCCGCCTGCACTCGGGCGCCAAGTTCGCCGAGGGCAACTACCGCTTCTCCGGCGGCCTGCACGGGGTGGGCGTATCGGTGGTGAACGCCCTCTCACGGCGCCTCGACGTCCGGGTCAAGCGCGACGGCCGCGAGCACCAGATGAGCTTCGCCGGCGGCGACAAGACCTCCGAGCTCGCGGTCGTGGGCACGGTCGGCCAGCGCAACACCGGCACCACCGTGCAATTCTGGCCCGACCCCAAGTTCTTCGACTCGACCCGTTTCACCATCGCCAGGATCAAGCACTCGCTGCGCGCCAAGGCGGTGCTCTGCCCCGGCGTGCGGCTGCGCTTCGTCCACGAGGGCGTGCCCACCGACGACGAGGAGTGGTACTACGAGGACGGCCTGACCGCCTACCTGCTCGACGAGCTCGAGCGCGCCGGGCATGGCGCCGACGACGAACGCGTCCCGGCCGAGCCCTTCGTCGGTCACTTCAAGGGCAAGGACGAGGAGGTGGACTGGGCGGTCACCTGGCTGACCGACGAGGCCGGGGCCGCGGGCGCGGCGCATCCGCCACTCGCCGAGAGCTACGTCAACCTCATCCCCACGCCCCTGGGCGGCACTCACGTCAACGGCTTCCGCGCCGGCCTCACCGAAGCGCTGCGCGAGTTCTGCGAGTTCCGCGACCTGCTGCCGCGCGGCGTCAAGCTGGCCCCCGAAGACGTCTGGGCGCGCTGCGCCCACGTGCTGTCGGTCAAGATGCGCGAGCCGCAGTTCACCGGCCAGACCAAGGAGCGCCTGTCGTCGCGGGAGGCAGCGGCCTTCGTCGCCGGCGTCACCAAGGACGCCTGCGGGCTGTGGCTCAACCAGCACACCGGCGACGCCGACCGCATCGCACGGCTGGCCATCGACAGCGCCCAGGCGCGCCTGCGGGCCGGCAAGCAGGTCAAGCGCAAGACCGTGACCAGCGGGCCGGCGCTGCCCGGCAAGCTCGCCGACTGCTCCAGCCAGGACCTGCAGTCCACCGAGCTTTTCCTGGTCGAGGGCGACTCGGCGGGAGGCTCGGCGAAGCAGGCCCGCAGCCGCGAGTTCCAGGCCATCCTGCCGTTGCGCGGCAAGATCCTCAACACCTGGGAAGTGGCCTCGGCGGAGGTGCTCGCCTCCCAGGAAGTTCACGACATCGCGGTGGCGCTCGGCGTCGATCCGGGCTCTCCGGACGTCTCCGGCCTGCGCTACGGCAAGATCTGCATCCTCGCCGACGCCGACTCCGACGGCGCCCACATCGCCAGCCTGCTGTGCGCGCTGTTCGTGCGCCACTTCCGGCCGCTGGTCGCCGACGGCCGGGTCTACGTCGCGATGCCGCCGCTCTATCGCATCGACGTCGGCAAGGACGTCTTCTACGCCCTCGACGACCGCGAGAAGCGCGGCATCCTCGACCGCATCGAGGCCGAGAAGCTGCGCGGCAAGGTAAACGTCCAGCGCTTCAAGGGCCTGGGCGAGATGAACCCGATGCAGCTGCGCGAGACCACCATGGCACCCGAGACCCGCCGCCTCGTGCAGTTGCTGCTCGCGCCGCCGCCGGCGGCCGCACCGGACCGCGCGGCGGCGAGCCCGGCCGGCGGCACGAGCGCGGCCGCCACCTCCGCGGCAGCCGGCCCGCCGCCGGAGGAGGACGTCGACGCCGTCATCGACATGCTGCTCGCCAAGGGCCGCGCCGCCGACCGCCGGGAGTGGCTGATGAGTCAGGGCGACCGCGCCGAGGTCGAGGTCTGATGGCGACTTCCAGCCGGCGCTCCTCCCGCCGCCGCCCGGGTGGGGAGGCTCCCCGCCTGCCCTTCGCCGCGACCGGCCGCGGCGGCTCCGGCGCCGGCCCGCCGGGCGCCGCCGACCTCGAGCGCCAATCCCTGGCCAGCTTCACCGAGAAGGCGTACCTCGACTACTCGATGTACGTCATCCTGGACCGCGCCCTGCCCCATCTCGCCGACGGGCTCAAGCCGGTGCAGCGCCGCATCGTCTACGCCATGTCCGAGCTGGCGCTGTCGGCCAACGCCAAGTTCAAGAAATCGGCGCGCACCGTGGGCGACGTCATCGGCAAGTACCATCCCCACGGCGACAGCGCCTGCTACGAGGCCATGGTGCTGATGGCCCAGCCCTTCAGCGTCCGCTACCCGCTGGTGGACGGGCAGGGCAACTGGGGCTCGCAGGACGACCCCAAGTCCTTCGCCGCCATGCGTTACACCGAGGCCCGGCTGACGCCGTTCGCCCAGGCGCTGCTCTCCGAGCTCGGCCAGGGCACCGTCGATTGGGGAGCCAACTTCGACGGCACGCTGGAGGAGCCGAAGCTGCTGCCGGCGCGGCTGCCGCACGTGCTGCTCAACGGCGCCTCGGGGATCGCGGTCGGCATGGCCACCGACATCCCGCCGCACAACGCCGGCGAGGTCGCGGCGGCCTGCATGCTGCTGCTCGACGACCAGCGGGTCGCCGACGAGCGCCTGTGGGAAGCCCTGCCCGGACCCGACTACCCGACCGAAGCCGAGATCATCACCCCGCGCGCGGAGCTGCGGAAGATCTACGAGACCGGCGCCGGCTCGCTGCGCATGCGCGCGGTGTGGGAGCGAGACGGCGGCGACGTCGTGGTCACCGCCCTGCCCTTCCAGGTCTCGGGCAGCAAGGTGCTGGCGCAGATCGCCGCCCAGATGCAGGCCAAGAAGCTGCCGATGGTCGAGGACCTGCGCGACGAGTCCGACCACGAGAACCCGACCCGCCTGGTGATCACGCCGCGCTCGAACCGGGTCGACGCCGAGGCGCTGATGGCCCACCTCTTCGCCTCCACCGAGCTCGAGCGCTCCTACCGGGTCAACCTGACGGTGATCGGCCTCGACGGCCGGCCGTGCGTCGCCAGCCTGCGCCGGCTGCTGGTCGATTGGCTGACCTTCCGCATCGAGACCGTGCGGCGCCGATTGCGCTTCCGCTACGAGAAGGTGCTCGGCCGCCTCCACCTGCTCGACGGCTTCCTGATCGCCTATCTCAATCTCGACGAGGTGATCCGCATCATCCGCACCGAGGAGGAGCCGAAGCCGGCGCTGATGGCGCGTTTCGGGCTCACCGACACCCAGGCCGAGGCGATCCTGGAGATCAAGCTGCGCCACCTGGCGCGGCTCGAGGAGATGAAGCTGCGCGGCGAGCAGGACGAGCTGCGCCGGGAGCGCGATGCGCTCGAGAAGCTGCTGTCGAGCGAGGCGCGGCTGCGCCGGCGGGTGCGCGAAGAGCTGGCGGCGGACGCTCGCGAGCTCGGCGACGCCCGGCGATCGCCACTGGTCGAGCGCGAGCCGGCGCGGGCCTTCGACGAGGCGGCGCTGACGCCGGTGGAGCCGGTGACGGTGGTGCTCTCCGAGCGGGGCTGGGTGCGGTCCGCGAAGGGCCATGACCTCGACCCCCGCGAGCTGCCCTTCAAGGCCGGCGACGCCTTCCTGCAGGCGGCGCGCGGCAAGAGCAGCCAGCTGGTGGTTTTCCTCGACTCGACCGGGCGCAGCTACGCGCTGCCCGCGCACACCCTGCCGTCGGCCCGCGGGCACGGCGAGCCGCTGTCCTCGCAGCTGGCGCCTCCCGCCGGGGCGACCTTCGTCGGCATGATGATGGGCGGCGGCGACGACGACAGCGATCTTTACCTGCTCGCCTCGAGCGCCGGCTACGGCTTCGTCGTGGCGCTCCGCGACCTGGTCGCGCGCAACCGCGCCGGCAAGGCGGCGCTCGGCGTGCCGGCGGGCGCCTGGGCGCTGCCGCCGCAGCCGGTGCACGACCGCGAGCGCGACCGGGTGGCGGCGGTGACCGACGCCGGCCGGCTGCTGCTCTTCCCGCTGCGCGAGCTGCCGCTGCTGGCGCGCGGCAAGGGCGTCCGCATCGTCAGCTTGCGCGCCGGCGCCGCCGGCAAGGGCGGGGCGGAGGGAGCGAAGGGGAAGGGGGAGGACGGAGCGGGGGAGCACCTGGTGGCGGTCGCCGCCCTGCCCGAGGGCGCGCATCTCAGGGTGCATGCCGGCAAGCACTACCGCAATTTCAAGCCCGGCGAGCTGGCGCCGTTCGACGGCGCGCGTGCGCGGCGCGGCACGGCGCTGCCGCGCGGCTTCCGCGGCGTGACCGGCCTCGAGGTGATCCCCTGATGGATTGCGGGCGATGATCGAGATCGATCGCGAGGCGCTGGGCGACTTCGAGCGTGCGGGCCGCCTCGAATGGCTGGAGACCGACGGCCTGGGAGGATGGGCCGGCAGCACCCTCAGCGGCGCTCACAGCCGGCGCGACCATCACCTGCTGCGCCTGCCCGCCGGGCCGGCGGCCACTGCCCCGGAGACCCCGGCGGATCCGGCGAACCCGGCGAACCTGCAAACCCCGCAAAATACCGAGGCTGGCGGCACCGTCGCGCTGGCGAAGCTCGACGAGCTGGTGATCGTGGCGGGACACGCGCACGAGCTGAGCTGCAACCGCTTCCCCTTCTTCGTGGCGGCCGCGGGCCTGCGGCACCTGGCCGGTTTTCGCCGCGACCTGTTCCCGGTGTTCGAGCACGCGGCGGCCGGAGTGCGGCTGCAGAAGACCGTCGCCCTGATCGACGGCGAGAGCACGCTGGTGGTGCTCTACGAGGTGCTGGCGGCGCCCGGTCCCTTCCTGCTCGCCATCCGCCCCTTCTTCTCCCGCCGCGAAGCGCACGCCCTCTGCCGCGCCGACCGCCATGGCGCCACGCCCGAGGCGTCGCGCGAGGCGGCGGGCCTGCGCCTGCGCTGGCCGTCCGGAGCGGCGATGCTGCTGGCGGCCGAAGCCGCGGTGGACCGCCGCCCGGACTGGTGGTACCGCTTCGAGCTCGAGGAGGAGCGGCGGCATGGCCGCGACTTCCAGGAGGACCTGTGGACACCGGGACTGCTGCGCCGCGAGCTGGCGGCCGGAGAGCGCTTCGGCCTGGTGGCCACGGCGGTGGGGACGGCGGCGATGACGCCGGCGACGGCGGCGGCCCGCGAACCGTTCGAGCTGCTGGCACGCGAGCGGCGGCGGCGGGAGAAGCTGCTGGACCGGCTGCCCGTCCAGGACGAGCTGACGCGCATCCTGGGCCTCGCCGCCGGCCAGTTCTCGCTGCGGGGGCCCGGCGCGCGCCTGCCGGCGGCGGGCTATCCGCGCCTGCCCGCAGCAGGCTATCCACGCCTGCCCGCAGCAGGCTATCCACGCCTGCTCGCAGCAGGCTATCCAGATGGCGCGGCCGCCGCCGCGGACAGCCTCATCGCGTTGCCCGGACTGCTGCTCGCGACCGGCCGCGCCGACGAGGCCAAGAAGCTGCTGCGCGCCCATGCCCGCACCGCCGCTGGCGGGGCAACCGCGAGTGACGCCGGCGCCCCCGGCGACGCGCTCTGGCTGTTCGTGGCCGCGTGGCGCTACCTGCAGGCGACCGGCGATGAAGACCTGGTGCGGGGCAGCCTGGTGCCGTCGCTGGCGAGGATCGCCGCCGCGCACGAGCGCGGCACCGCGAGCGGCCTGGGTGCCGGCGCGGACGGCCTGCTGGAGGCAGCGCCGGGCTCGCCGGCGGCGGCCCGCCGCGCGGGCAAGGCGGTCGAGATCAACGCCCTCTGGCACAACGCGCTGGCCACCCTGGCCGAGCTGAGCCGCCGGCTGGGCGACGACGCCCAGGCGAAGACTTGGGGAGCCCGCGCGAAGCGGGTCCAGCGCCGCTACGCCGAGCTCTTCTGGAACGCCGCCGCGGGCTGCCTTTACGACAGCGCTCCGGCCGGCGCCGCCGGCGGCTCGGCGAGCGCCGGCAGCTCGGCCGGAGCGGCCGGAGCCACCGCGGAGGACGGCCGCGACCAGGCGCTGCGCGCCCACCAGGTGCTGGCGATCGGCCTGCCCTTCCCGGCGCTGTCGAAGCAGCGCGCCCAGCGCCTCCTGCGCACCATCGAGGAGCGGCTCCTGACGCCGGTCGGGCTGCGCGACGTGGCGCTTTCCGTGGAGGCCGCGGCGCCGGTGGCGGACAGCTTGGACCGCGGAGCCGAGGCTCCTCCGGGCTGGTGGCCGGGGAGGGCCGCGGGCACCGGGCCCGACCTGCGCCGGCATGCACCCACCCATCTCGCCTGGCCATGGCTGCTCGGACCGTTCTTCGCCGCCTTGGTGTGGCTGCGCGGCGCCGCCGGCCGGCGGCAGGCACTGCAGATGGTCGCGGAGCTCGATCCGCTCCTGGCCGGCGCCGCGGTCGGCACCATCGGCGAACGGGTCGGCGCTGAGCCACCCCACGCGGCGGTGGGCCATGTCGCCCATGCCGCCAGTGTCGGCGAGCTGCTGCGGGTCTATGTCGACGACCTGCACGGTGCGGCGACCAGGCCACCGCCGGCGCGCCGGCCGATGCCCGAGCCCAGGCCCAAACCCAAAGCCAAGCTCAAGCCCAAGGCCAAGCCGGAGCCCGGGGGCGGTCCCAAGCCGGGTCCGCGCCGCGCCCGGCGTCCGGCCCGGCGTCCACCCCACCATGCGCCCAACCATGAAAATACCGCGCCGCGCCAGGACGCGCCGGTCTGACAAGCGGGCACTTTCAGGCGCGGCGGGCCGAGCGGGGCGCGGCGGTCAGTTCCCGACCACGAACAGGCTGCCGAAGTTCTCGCTGTAGATCTTGCCGTCCGGGCCGAGCGCAACCGGCGTGTAGGCGGCGCCGATCGCCAGATTCAGGAAGAGCTTGGCGCGCAGACCGCCGCCCTGATCGATGACGTAGAGGTTGCCGTCCTCGCTGTTGGCGTAGACGGTTCCCCGCCGGTCGACCGCCGGGGCGTTGACGCACCACTCGAAGCCATGCGGGTTGGTCGGTACGCAGGTGACCTGGCCGTTGGGGTGGCGGCTACAGGCGAGCTGGTTGGTGTTCTGATAGCTCCACTGGCGAACGAGGCCCTGGCTGAGCTGACTGATGTAGTAGGCCTCGGGGAAGGCCGCGGTGCGGACCGGGGGGCAGACCGCGCTGTCGTCGCAGTAGGAGCCCACGCCGCCATAGTGGTTGTCCTTGGTGATCACCGAATAGGTTCCGCCGTGTTGGTAGATGGCGGGCGTATCGTCCCAACCGAACGGGTAGCTGCCCAGGAACCGGCCGGCGGCGCTGAACTTCATGAGGTGCCCCTGGGCATAGTTGTAGCGCGTGTAGGTGCCGTAGAAGATGCTGCCGTCGGGCGCCACCACCGGCGAGGCGGTCGAGTCGTCGATGATCATCCCGGATCCCGGCCGGTTCTCCGCCGGGTCGACGCCGGACTGGGCCCCGGCGGCGCAACCGCCCGGCGTGCCGCTGGGCGGGATCAGCACGTCGCAGCCGTCGTGGAGGCGCTCGCGCAAGGACGCTTGCCAGCGCGGTGTCAAGTTGGGGTTGATCGCCACCAGATAGGCTGTCCGGCTGGTCAGGTGCGCGACGCTGCCGACGTAGATGGTGCCGTCCGGGCCGACGGCGGGAGCCGAATTCATCGCCGCCCGCTGGGAACCGCACGGCACGGTCGGCGCCACCGCGTCGGGGGCCGGCGGCCAGGGCAGCTGGCTGGGCTCGAAGACGCCGGGGCACTGGTCGGTGCCGCGGGGAGCGCCGGGGGTCAGCGAGGCGAAGGTCGCCGTGCGGAAGCGGCCCTCGGCGTCGACCTTGACCACCCAGGAGTTGATCACGTCCACCGTCCAGGGGTTGGCGGGGTCGAGCTGGGTGGCGACGAAATAGACGTTGCCGGCCGTGTCGACGGTGATCGGACCGGTCAGGAAGACTCTGGGATGGGCGGTCTTGCCGAATGGCTGGATGTGCGTCAGCACCCTGCCGTCGTCCTTGGAGAGCTTGTAGACGGTGCCGCCAAAGCCAGGTACGTAGACGAACTCGCCCGCGACCGCGGCATGGAAGACCGGCTCCCAGACGGGACCCACGGCCGCGAAGCTGTGGGGGACGGGCTTCCAATCGGTCTGGAAGGCCCACCTGCGCACCAGCGCACCGCGCACCCAATCGAGCCGCTGCTCGTTCCAGATCTGCGTCTCCCAGGTCGTGAGGCCGGTGTAGGTCCCGGTCTTGAATCCCAGATAGACCGCGCCCTCGTCGTCGACCAGCGCCGTCTGGTAGTGCACCAGCAGATTGCCGCCCGACGCCGGATCGTTCTGCTCCTTGGTCGCGAACGGGTCGTAGACCGCGGTGGTCAGGATCCTGGTGGGCGCCTGGCCGGCGCTGGCGGCCGAGCCGGCATGCTGCGCATCCTGTCCCCACTGCGGCCAGCCGATCTGCGGCTGGCCGGCTCCTGCCGTCGTGGCGAGGGCCGCGGCGAGCAGCACGACGACCCTGGTGAAGGCTTGCGGCGAGCTCATGATCTTCGCTCTCCTCCGTAGAGGCGTGGAGACACACTCTACCCCGCCTCCATCTCGCCGAGGTCTCGGCGGCGCTCGCGGCGCGCCTACCGGCGCGGCGGATCTGCGGATATGATCAGCAGAGCGTCGGTGCGCAGGAGCTGATGCCCGGAACGGCCGCGGCGACGGTGCGCGCCGGAGCTGCCGTTCGAGCGCCGGCCGCTCGGCCGGGTCGCGGCGGCCCGGGCGCGAGCGGCTTGCCGGGGAGCCGATGAGGTCGCAGCAACCCAAGAAGCCGAAGCAGATGATCCAGGTCGGGAATCACCAGATCACCCTCCCGGAAGGGATCACGGTGACTGACTGGGCGCTCGAGCGGGTGCACTGGCAGAACCCGCGCATCCGCGCCTTTCTCGGCTGCATCCGGCTGCTCGAAGGGGTGTTCGAGAGCAACTACTCCCTGCTGCACTGCTCGCCCGAGCGGCTGATCGACATCTGGGCCAAGGTGCGCCAGGTCTCCGACCTCATCCGCCACCGGATCGCGCCGCTGCTGCGCGGTCACTCGCGCATCCCCGCCCTGGAAGAGGCGCGCCAGAGCGCCGAGCTCTCCCTGCACCTGCTCGGCGGCCAGGTGCTCGAGCCGCTGGCGCGTTTCCCGGCCGCCATCGCGCCGGACCAGCTGGGCGAGATCCGCAAGCTGCTCTGTATCTCGATCGGCCAGCTGCACGCCTTCCTGCAGGACACCTTCGGCGAGCTGATGGCGAGCGACCCGCGCAGCCTGCATGACGCGGATTACTTCCTGTCGCGGCGCTTCCCGCAGGACATCGAGGAGGCGGAGTGGCTGCATGCGACGGTCGCCCGGCTGATCGAGTACGTCGAGCGGCTCGATCAGGTGCGCACCACCCACCTTACCGCGGTGACCGAGCGCATGCGCGCCGACGAGCTGCTGCCGCCGCGCCAGATCTGGGACAACACCGCGGTGCTGATGGAGGTGCTGATCAACGGCCTGACGCCGAAGCTCAAGGAGGTGCTGGCGCTACGCGGCGTCCGCTTCTACGAGATGGAGATCCTCGACCGCTATGCCGCCGACATCCCCATCTTCTGCCGTCTGCTGCTCGAGCTCCACGACACCGGCTCCTCCGCCGTCGCGGCGATGCAGGCGGCGCTCGCGGAAGCGCCCGGCGACCGCGACCAGAACCATCGCGACCTGCGCGCCTGCCACGCCGCGGTGAGCCACCGGATCGTCGGCCTGCTGGTCAAGGTCGACAAGAGCTTGCAGGACCTGGTGGCGTTCCTGCCGCTCTGGCTGCAAGCCATCGAGAAGCGCCGCGCCCTGCTGCTCCGGCGCGCGGCAGAGGAGCCCACGGGCGCTTCGCTCCTCGCCTAGAGCGGCAGCATGGAGATCGTTCGCGCCGCGCCCGAGCTGGCCGGAGACCTCACCCGCATCGCGCTCGCCGCCAAGCGTCACTGGCGGTACCCGGAGCGTTGGCTCGAGATCTGGACGCCGGCTCTGACCATTGCCCCCGACTACGTGGCAACCTACCCGACCTTCGCCGCCGTCGAGGCGGGCAAGCCGCTCGGCTTCTACGCGCTGGTCCCGGCGCCGGACCGCTCGCGGGCGCACCTTGACCATCTCTGGATCCGCCCCGAGCGGATCGGCAGCGGCCTCGGCCGCACCCTGTTCGAGCACGCGGTGGCCACCGCCAGGTCGCTCGGAGCCGCGGTCATGGACATCGAGGCCGAGCCCTACGCCGAACCCTTCTACCGCCACATGGGAGCTCGCCGCACCGGCGAGCGCACCGGCCGGATCGAGGACCAGCCGCGGGTCCTGCCGCTGCTGGAGCTCGCGCTGGTGAGCGGTTGTTGACCGCCGGCGCGGCGGCGGGTGCTGGCGCGCGGCGCGTCCGGGTGCGGGTCCACTATCCGCTGGCGACCGGGCGGATGACGCTGCGCAGCGATCGGGATTGGGACGCGGACATCGAGGCGGTGGGCGAGGACGCCGGCGGCACCTGCTTCGAGTTCGAGCTGACCTGGGAACGGGGCGTCTATAGCTACTTCAAGCCGGTGCTCCATCACACCGGCGGCATCCACTGGGCGCAGGGCGAGAACTACCTGGCGCTAGCCACCATTGGGGAAGATGGGCGTGGGGAAGATGGGCGCGCAGGTGCCGCGGCCTTGGATGAGACGCCCGACAGCCCGGTCCGCGACGTCTATCCACACTTCCTTTCCGACGCCGGTTGCAGCGAGTGCGGCATCCTCCGGCGGCGTTCGCGCGACGGCGAGCGCGAGCACAGCCTGCGCGTCTTCTACCCCCCGGGCTACGACGAGAACACCCTGGAGTCGTTCCCGGTGGTGTACATGCAGGACGGCCAGAACCTCTTCTTCCCGCAGGAGGCGTTCGGCGGCAACCCCTGGCGGATCGGCGAGACGCTGCGCATCCTGGACGCTATGAACCTGATCCGCAAAGTGATCGTGGTGGGCATCTATCCTCGCGAGCGGATGGTGGACTACACCCAGGAGGGCTACGAGGACTACGGGCGGTTCCTGGTCGAGGAGGTCAAGCCGTGGGTCGACGCCACCTACCGGACCCTGCGTGGACCGCAGACCACGGTGACCATGGGCTCTTCGCTCGGAGGCCTGGTGTCGCTGCTGCTCGGCTGGCGCTGGCCGGAGGTCTTCGGCTGCATCGGCTGCCTTTCCAGCACCTTCGGCTGGCGCGAGGACCTGTTCGCGCGCGTCGGTGCCGAGCCGAAGCGCCCCATCCGCATCTACCTCGACAGCGGCTGGCCGCGCGACAACTACGAGGTGACGCGGGCGATGCGCGATCTGCTGGCGGCACGCGGCTATGCCCAGGGCCGGGACCTGCTCTACCTCGCTTTCCCGCGCGCCACCCACGACGAGGCTTCCTGGGCGATGCGCGCCCACGTCCCATTCCAGTTCTTCTTCGGCGGGTGAGAGCGCCATGACGCGGCCGTGGCAGACCCTGGCGAGCGCCGACACTCCCGAGGGGCGGCTCGAGCTGCGGCAACGCGGCGAGAACGAGCTGGTGATCACCATCGGCGGCAGGGTGCTGATGAACGGCGCCGCCCACCGCTCCGAGTCGGCACTGGCCGAGCTCGCATGCCGCACCATCGCCAGGCGGCCGCGGCCGCGGGTGCTGCTCGGCGGTCTCGGCCTCGGCTACACCCTGCGCGCCGCCCTCGACGCGCTGCCGCGCCAGGCGAGCGTCACGGTCGCCGAGATCGAACCGGTGATCGTGGAATGGTGCCGCGGCCCGCTCGCCGAACTGGCCGGCGGCGCGGTCGCCGACCCGCGCGTGGCGATCGAGATCGGCGACGTCGCGGCGACGATCGCCCGCGCCGCGGCGACGGGCGCCGCAGGCGCGACAGCCGCCGCCGATGCCACGGGCCCCGGCGCCTTCGACGCCATCCTGCTCGACCTCTACGAAGGCCCGCGGACGCCGGTGCAGGGGCGCGACGACCCGCTGTACGGCCGTGCCGCCCTGGCGCGCACCCGCGCCGCCCTCCGCCCGGGAGGCGTTCTCGCCGTCTGGTCCGAGGATCCCGACGCCGCCTTCGAGGCCCGCCTCACCGCCGCCGGCTTCACCTGGGAGCGCCACAGGCCCGGGCGGGGCGGTCCGCGGCATGCGGTGTATCTGGCAAGCCGCTCTGGCGCGGCAATCGATCGGGCGAGCCGCGCTAGCGCGGCTCTTCGTCAAACGAGCCGTGCGGGTCGAGGTCGACCGGCACGTCGGCGGCCGCGGCCAGGGCCGACTTGAGATCGGCCGGCATCGCGCCGTAGCGGGTAAACCAGACCTCGGCGCGGCGGCGGTTGCCGGTCGCTTCGATGCGCAGCAGCTCGCCGGCGAGGGTGGCCAGCGCCCCCGGGATCTTGGCGAGGTCGATGGCGTAGCGCCCGGCGCGGGGATCGCGGCGGATCGCACCCTGCTCGACGAGGTAGTTGAGCTCCATCATCTCGGCCCGGCCATGGGCCTCGCCGGTGCCGAAGCGGACGGTGCGGAAGATGCCGGCGACGTAGGAGCAGTAGTACTCCTCGAGCCGCTCCTTCGGCAGCGCCCCATGCGCCACCAGCCAGGCCAGCCCGAACATGCCGGTGACGTCGGCCTTGGCCTCCTCGAGCCCGGAGTAGACGGGACCGATGGCGGCGCGGATGTCGGTCTGGCGGCCGTTGACGCGCGCAAAGGCAGGACCCAGCCCGTGGCTGATCTCGTGCATCATCACCGCGGCGAGGTAGCCGCCGGCGCTCGCCTTGGCCGCCTGGTCCGGGCGCATCAACCGCTTGGCCACCGGCAGGATGACCTCCCGGACGCGGGCGTCCATGAAGTTCTTGAAGAAGATCCGCTTGCTCCCTTTGCGCTCGAGCACCCGCGGATCGTTCGGCAGGTTGTCCGCCACCGCCTGGTAGCCGTGGCGCAGGTCGCCGGACCGGAACGGGCTGTCCATCACCTCCATCGGCGCCACCCGCCCGTGCTTCGACGGCCGGTCCGCGGCCGGCAGCGGCAGGGCGTCCTGGAGGTCCGGCACGTACTTCTGGAACACCGCCAGCTTGGCGCTCTCGGCCTCGTTGCGGATCAGCACCGCGGCGCCATACGAGGTCTTCACCCCGAGGAGGTCGTCGAGGTAGGTCTCGTAGGGCGCAAAGATGACGTCGAACTTGGGATTGACCAGATCCAGCCAAGCCAGGTCGCTCGGGTAGTAGTCGTCGTCGAGCAGCGCCGCGGCGCGCAGCCGCAGGAAGTTGGCGAAGGCCGGATCGGCGAGCGCCGCCGCCTCCCGCAGGGAACGGGCGGCCGGCTCGAGCAGCTCGCGGTAGGCGACGTGGTAGGGCACCGCCACCAGCTTCCCGGCCTGTCGCCGCACCACCGCATGCTCGTCGTAGATCCCCTGCTTGACCGCCGGATGGGCCGCGACCCAGGCATCGATCTCCTGGCGCGTCATGCCGGCGGGATAGAGCTCCCGACCCGGCGGCATCGGCTGCTTGCCGACGAAAGGCCGGTTCTCGTCGAGCAGGTCGTAACGGCTGCCGTTGATCCACAGCAGCCGGCGCAGGGCGCCGGCGTTGGGCGCGCTCCGGCTCGCGGCGGCGCCCGCCGCGCCGGGCAACAGGGACTGGTACAGCGCCAGCGCCTGCGGATCGCTCTGCCGCCAGTAGATGCTCTCGAGCTGGCGGCAGGCGGCGACCAGCTTGTCCACCAGCTGCCGCTCGCGGTCGCTGAAGTCGGTTCCCTTCCAGGGCATCTCGACCGGCTTCCACCGCGCCAGGCGCTGCGCCAGGTCCGGCGCCGCATCGGCCGCCGAGAGCGCCGCCGGCGCGGCGGCGGACGGCGGGGCCGTGGGTGGCGCCGCGGCGACCGGCGCGGCGGGCGCCCGCCCGGCGGCCACGCCAGGCGCGGCGAAGACCGCGGCCGCCAGCACGGCAACGCCGGCGGCGGCCAGCCAGGCAAGCGCGAGGCCGGATTTGCGTGAGCGTCTTCTCGGCAGCGAGCGAAGCGGCAAGGGATGGCCGAACATGCCCGCAGTCTATACGAGGCGTGGTTTCGCCAGGGGAGCGGAAGTCCTGAGCCTCCGCGGCAGCCGGCGGGCGGACCGCGGCAACCTGTGTATATACTCGAGCAAAGGGCCGAAACTCCCCGATGGTGCCATTCCGCGCGGTTGCAGACTGGCGTCTCGCACGTCTCATCCGTATGCCGATGGCGCAGGAGCGTGTTATCGGCAAGGCACCGCCGGCACGGCCTGGTCGCGACCACTGGCTCCTCCATGGCCTCTGAGACCTCGCCCCCCCTGCCCCGGCTGCTGCACCAGGCGCTGATCGCCGGCGCTCTATACGGCGGCGCGGCCCTGGTCTATCTGCGGCCGATCTGGGCGACGTTTCGCAACTCGCTGGCGCCCAACGCCGCCGATCCCCTGTTCAGCGTCTACATCCTCCGCTGGGTAAGCCGCCAGATACACCTCGGTTTCCCCGATCTCTGGGATGCCAACTTCTACTATCCGATGCGCGACACGCTGGCGCTCTCCGACCACATGCTCGGTCCGGCCTTGCAGATCGCCTTCGTCCACAACACCATCGCCGGCTACAACCTGCTCTTCTTCTCTTCCTTCGTGCTTTCCGGCGTGGCCACCTGGTGGGTGCTGCGCCGCAGCGGCCTCTCCGGACCGGCGGCGCTGCTTGGCGGCGCGGCCTTCGCCTTCTCGCCGTTTCGCATGAGCCACCTCAACCACCTGATGGTGCTGATCATGCAGTGGATCCCGCTGACCCTCTGGTCGTGGGACCGGCTGCTGGCCGAGCGGACGGTGCGCCGGGCCGTTCTCTTCCTGCTCTTCTACGGTCTCCAGCTCACGGCGGGCTGCTATTTCGCCTACATGATCCATTTCCCGATGGCCGCCATCCTGGCCAGCCGCTGGGCGTCGGCCGGAAGGCCCCGGCTGTTGGCGCGGGACTCGCTGCGCGTGCTGGTGCCGGTCGCGGCGCTGGCGCTGGCGGCCGTGGTTGCGGTCTTCCTGCCTTACATGCGGCTGGCCAAGCGGCTGGACATGGCTCATGACGACCAGGAGATCGGCGGCAACGGCGCTACCCTGGCGAGCTACCTGAGCCCGGCGCCCGAGAACCTCTATTCACTACATCCACCGAAGGCGCTCTGGCACCGCGCCGGCCTGGCGCGATGGGAGCAGCCGCTGGTGCGCTCGGAGAACTCGCTGTTCGCCGGCTTCGTGCCGGCGCTGCTGGCCGGCTATGGGCTGTGGGAGATCCGGCGCCGCTACCGCGTGCGGCCGGCCGCCGTGCTGGCGCCGTGGCGGCGATGGCTGCTGCTCGGATTGGCGGCGGTGGCGGCCGGCGCCGTGGCCGTCGGCGACTTGTACACGTTGGCTTTCCATCAGGACCTGGCGCCGTTCGATCGGTGGGACGAGACCAGCGCCTGGACCGCCATGGGAGCGCTGCTGCTACTCTGCCTCGTCCTGCTGACGGCACTGCGGCGCCGCTTCACGGGCGACCTCTACCTGCGTTGGACCGAGATCGACCCCTGGCAGCGCGGCCTGCTGTTCGCCGGAGCGGTCAGCTTCGCCCTCTCCCTGCCGGTGATCTACATGCCGCTGGCCCGTGTCGTGCCCGGCCTGCACAGCATGCGCGTTCCGGCACGCTTCGCCGCCTTCGTGTCGCTGACGGTGTCCTTCCTTGCCGGCTGGGGCCTCGACCGGCTCGCCGAGCGGTGGGGACTGACCGGCCGGCGGGCATGGGCCGCCGGGCTGGCGTTGGCGGCGGTGCTGGCGATCGAGCTGGCGCCGCGGCAGGTGCACTGGGTGGAGGTGCTGACCGAGGACGAGTTCCCCGAGGTCTACACCTGGATCCGGGGGCGGCCGGAGATCCGCGCCCTGGTCGAGGTGCCGCTGCATGCCAACTGGAGCGAGGCGACCTACATGTACTACTCGACCGCGCACTGGAAGCCGATCGCCAACGGCTACAGCAGCTTCGTGCCGGACAGCTACGAGCGGCTCGCCGCGGCGGTGAGCCTGCTACCCGAGGGCGATGGGCTGTCGCTGCTCGAGAGCATGGGCATCACCCACGTCGTGGTGCACACCGACCGGCTGGTGAAGCGGGGCAGCGATGCCGCGGACGTAGAGTCCCGGGGCAACGCCATGGTGCGCGAGTGGGAGCGGCGATTCCTGGGCCGCCGTGTCGAGCTGGTCTACCCCGGCGATCCCGACCGCGTGTATCGCATCATCCCGATGTCGCGCTAACGCCACTTGACGCAGCCGCTGGCCAGGTTGGACCACTCGTAGGGATAGGCGCCGGCGTCCAGGAAGGGCGGCGGCGACCAGAGGCAGATGTCGTCGCCATCCATGCCCATGGCGTCGTACCAGGAGTCGAAGAGCGGGTTCACCACCGTCGCCCGGGTCGTGTACGCGACGAAATGTTCCTGGTTCTCGATCGCCGTCCAGCCCGCGACCTGGCAAGCGGCGCAGCTGGGGTAGGGCTGGATCGCGTACTTGACTGCCGCCGCCGGCGAGGAGGCGTCGATCACGCCGTGGTAGGCGCAGTAGCCGAGGCTGGGTCCGGCGCAGGAGGTCTGGCCGTCGGCCGAGGAGTACGAGGTGCTGGGAATGAAGACCTCGTAGATGGTGCTGGCATCCGCGGTATGGGTTGCAAGGTAGCGTTGGACCTCGGCCTGCACGTCGGCGTCGGTGACGTCGGTCGGCGGCGACGAGGAGTCGAACCAATCGGGGGTCCCCGCGGCGAGATTGGTCAGCTCGATGTGCTGCTTCACCCCGCCGACGATCTGGTAGTACTGGGTGATGACGTTGTATTCGCGGTTGGTGCCGAACTGGTTGCGGTAGGCCTGCAGGGTCATAGCGTAGACGGAGTCGGGAGATCTGGGGTTCGAGAAGCTCGGCCCCCAGAAGATGTCGACCACCTTGGCGACCTGGATCACCGGTCCGCCCTGGTAGATCAGGTTCGCGCCGGCCTCGGCGGCGAAGGCCAGGAGACCGCACGACAGCGCCAGCAGGAGCTTCCAGCCCGGATTCTTCATGGTCGTGCTCTCCAGGTCGAGTGGTGCCAGGGTCACCGGCAGTGTACCTGCCATGTAAGAGAGGTGCACGAGAGACTGAAGTGGGGGACGGCGGAACGGCCGTGGGGGGGGCGCCGCAGGAGGGGGCTGGCGGCGCGGCCGCAGCTCAAAAGTCGCGAGTGATACGCGTGAGGGCCTCGTCGAAGTCGATTTTCCCATCGATGCGCGGTTGCCAATCGCGCGCGCAGATCGTCTGATAATGCGCCCAGCCGGGCGCTCGCGCGTAGAGCCCTTCCTTTACCGCGTACGGCACGTAGTCCCGAATGCCATGCTGCTCCAGCGCCTCCGAGACGACCGCGCCGGCGGTGTAAAAGATGATGACATGGATCAGTTGGAACGTTGGGGTCTTCCCCGCCTTGCTCAAGCGAGCATCGAGTTGCTGCCCGAGGGTTTCAATCAGGCCGTGAGAAGCCTCATGGAAGAGTGTTTCAAGCGTCGCGTTGCCCTGATTGCCAGGATCGACGCTCGAAATGGTGATCAGCGTCGGCTTGATCAAGGTATACCCACCGCCAAAGTTGGCATAAAGCACGACTTCCACCGGCGTCTTCTCACGCGGCCACTCGGTCTTGTACAACGCCGCGAGCCGCGGGCCGATGTTGCCGTATGGTTGGACGAGTTTCGCCGCGGCCGCGATCCACTGGCGATTCAAGTGATCTTGCTGCTCCCACCACTGCGCCCGGTAGACCGGAGCCGCAGCTTCCAGCACCGCTCTCATGCCCGCGGGCAATGACCTTCCCGCAAGCGAGGCGCTGTTGCCGGCGGCCGCAAGCTCGTAATTGGCCAAGAGCAGACGATGGTTCAGGAGGCCATGTTCTCCCAGCCCCTGTAAGTAATAGCTGACCGCCTTGTCCCAGGCCGCCTTCTGACCGGCAGACAGGGTGGGCGCGCCCCCCGCGTCCCGAGCTGAGGTCTCTGCCCGGCCCTTGCGGACGTCGGGCGTCGCGAGGACGGCTTGGAGGTAGAGGAAGTGGTGAAGATTGACCCAGAAGCCGCTGCGAAAGTCGAAATCAGGTTGATCGGTGACCACGGCCGCGCTGCGGGCAGCTGCTTGTTCTTGCTCCGGCGACGCCGCGGTGAACGCAGGTGGTCCTGACGACAACGCGAGAATGGCCATCAGCAAAAGGGACATCGATCACCCACCTTCTGGGCTCTTCCTTGGAAGTTGGCAAAGCGGTGCGCGAGCTGCGGCTGCTTTCACCAGCAATCCTAATACGCAAGGCGACGGCGACCTGTCCACGGCGAATGCCGCCTCCCTTCCGCCCCGCGGTGGCCCCCGCGCCGTCTTGGCGTCTCGCCGGCGACCAGGCGGAGAAGGGTCGCGCCCTGCGCACGTCTGGCAAAGCGCCGAAGCCAAGCGCCGCCGGGCGCGGGCTGGGCGGAGTCGTCCGGTTGCTTGTTGCTTCTGGAAGAGCTCCGGCGGCGCGGCCGGCGCTCCCGCCAAGGGCGCGGCCACCGTCGGCACCCGCTGGCAGCGGGAAAGCCCTCTGGACGGCTTACCTGCTTCCGGCCGGTGCCTTCACGCCGCACGCCGATCCCTGCGGCGGCTTTTGGTAGCGAAGGAAGCGCTTGTGCACAGTGCCTTCCTTGTCCACCATTACGAAGGCGAGCTTCGGGGCATGGCTGTAGATATCGAAGACATCGTCTTGGAAGCTCGGCGAGAGATCGACCTTCTCGACCGTGTACTGCACCGAGACGCCTTTCGGTTCCAGGCTCTCGGTCAACCTCATTGGGAACGCTGCGCCAGTCGCGGCAAGCGGCTGGTAGTCGCCGAGCGCGATCTCGAGGTGCGTGCCGGTCGCCTTGTCCATTGGCCATACCAGGCGAACCAATCTGCCCTGAGCATCGGTTTCACCGCTCCGCTGGGCGCCGGCATCGAAGCCGCCCGTTCTGATCGCGCCTTCCGCAGACACCAGCTCGGCTGAAATCGCGCGACGGCCTTGGACCACCTTGCCAAGATCGGCCAGACGAAGCTGGCACAAGACGCATACCTCGGGATCGCCGACTCGTAGCGACGCCAGGGCAAGGGTGAGCGGGCCTTCCGGAACCGGCGTCAGCCGGCTATCGCCGCGGGAGATCTGCACCAGATCCTCGCCGGCCTTCCCCTGCAAGAACTTCCCATCGTAGGCGATGTCCGACAGCGGGTAGTCGAGCCCGGGGTCCAGCCGAATGCGGTAGTGCCCAGCACGCTCCCAATACTCGTAACTTCCTGTCCGCCGCTTGCCGGGACCGGCGCCGACGACCGTCACGCGAGCCTTGAGGTAGATGGCGTTGGTCCGCGCCAGCTGTTCGAGCAGGCTGCTTTCGGAGTGAGGAAGCGGCGACAGCACGGCCGATGCGAGCTTCGTCTCGAGGCCTGGGTTGGCACTGTCGGCGCAGTCGTTGACGGCGGGATCCTCACAGACGCCGGGGCCACCCCCACCCCCGCAGGTGGGATCGGTGAACGGATCGCAGCAGTTGTAGTCCGTCGTTGGGTCGCAGACTCCCGGTCCCCCCGCCGCCTCGGCGCAGGTATTCGTCGTCGTCCGCACACCACATGGGGTGGCCAGTGTCCCCTTCTCGACGCCGCAGAACTGGCCAACGGGGTTGTATCGAAGGCCCTCAGACGGGTTCTCGGCATCGGTGGTGCTCTCGAGGAAACCGGAGGTGTTGAGGTACAGGCACGTGGGATTCTGGATGTACTTCGAGCCGCTCCACAGCGCATCGCACCAGCTCTCTGGCTCGACGCATGACTGGGCGTAGCTCGGCGAGCTGCCCAAGAAACACCCACAGAAGACGAGGACGGCGAGTGCCATAAGTCGCACCGATGACGGCATTTCACTCCCTCCTAAGAGTATACCGGAAACAACCCGGAGTGGGGTCCTTGCTTCGCGCTAACACCTGCGCTCGTTAGCATGAGCGTGAGCACGTGCTTACCTGTATAAGTTGCGCGACCCCAGAAAAGCGGACAGCCGATCTTCGACCTCCACCCCCAGAGGCTGTCAGGCAGCAAGCGTTGCGAGAGCGCCAGGGTGGTTCGCACAGATAAGCGTCCGCTGCTTAACAGCATACGCTTGCGCGCTGTCGTTTGTCCAGCGGCACTACGGGCGTCGCGCTGCTTCCTCCCGCAGATCCTGGATCAGCCGCCGGCGCCCGCCCGTATCGATGCCGGCGTTGCACCGTCTGGCTCCTGCGCCAGCTCGTACTCGTAGGGACCCAGCCAGGCCGCGCCGCCCACCCTGCTGCCTGACCAGACCTACGCCTCACATGTTTGTCTGTCGCAGTTGCCGCATGAGCGAATAGTGTCACCTCACGGGCTAGAATCGGGTACACTCCATCCAGAGGATGCAGCATGGACGACAGCCAGCCGTCGGTCGAGGACAAGGTGCAGCACTACGCCGGGGTGTTGCGGCAGGCGGTCCGTGCCGCGGGCTTCTCGATCAGCGAGGTCGAACGCCAGTTGGGCATGGGACCGAAGGCATTGCGGCGCGTCCTATGCGGCGCGGTGGAACTGAAGCTCAAGCACGTCCTCGCCGTCTTGCGCATCATCGGCATGTCGGAAGAAGAGTTCTTCTCGGTCGCGGTCCGTTCGGCCGCCGGCCGGAGCCGGCAGCGCTCGCCCGGCGGCGAGTTGCTGGCGACCTTCGACCGGCTTGGCTACGGAAAATTTCCCACCGCCGACGATCTCGAAATCTCCGATGCGGATTTCGATCGCCTGGTCAACGAGGTCGTGGACAGGGTTCTGCAGCGGCAGGCCAAGCAGCAGGCGCTTTCGCCCGGCGCCGACCTGCTGGCTCAAGGGGAGGGCGAGCGAGATCCCGGCGGGGACGGCGACGCCTTGTAGCGGGGACGGGCCGGCTGGCGCTCGAGATGCTGCAGCAGGTCGGTCGCGGTCTCGATCAGTTGGAGCAGCCCGCCGCCGTAGCGGCAGGCCCGCTTCAAGACGAGCAGGGCGGCCACCGCTTCGCGGGCGATGCGTAGCGCCCGGAACGTCACGATCATCTCTTCGGCGAGCTCGAAGACGTCCCCTATTCGGTGCTGGCGAACCCAGAGGGCGGCGAGATCCAGCCCGACCAGGGCGGCGGGATAAACCTGGCCCTGCTCGACGAACCCGGCGCGGGCCTGCTGAAACGCCGCTTCCGCCCGGCCAGCGTCCTCCAGTCCGGCGCAGATCCTGCCGTCGAGCCAGCGCAGGCGATGAGGCGGCACGACTCCCGCGAGGATCGAGCGCGTGCGCCACAGCTGACGGCGCGCGGTGCGGAAGCGGCCGAGCTCCGTCAGGAGCCAGATCATGTTCGCCAGCGTCTGCACCACCAGCTGAGGTTCCAAGTCCCGATCGAGGAGATCGAATCCCTGGCGCATCAACAGCAGAGCCCTGCGATGGTTCCCCTCCCACGAGGTCAAGTTGGCTTGACTGACCAGAGCCCGACCGGCGAGATGCCGATTCCCGGCCTCCGCATGAATGCGGTAGACAATCGCCAGCAGCTCGCGCCCCTCGGGAAAGCGCCGCTGATAGGCGAGGAGCGAGGCCAGGAGATCGGCAACGCGAGCCAGCAGGAACTCCGACTTCGAGCCGCGCCCGCACCAGTAGACCGCGCAGTCCATCGCCCTCTCGGCCTGAACGAGCTCGTTGCATACGCGATAAGCGCTGGCCAGTTCCGCCCAGGCCAGTGCGCGAAGATCCGCCACAGGCTGGCGGCCAAGCTCGCGCATGCGCAGGCTAACCGCCGCGGAGCGCGCGAGCTTCGCGAACCGCAGCATGGCCTGGGGGTCCTCATGCCGCTGAGCGCGGGCAGCTTCGAGGAGCGCGCGCAATCGTGGCAGGCCGCGAAGTACCCGTAGCTCTGCGGTCGAGCGGCTCGCCCCGGGGCTGCCCTCGACGAGGAGCGCAGTGAACGTGGCGGCTGCCTCCTCGCGTGGTGCGGCGATCCGTTTCGCCACGGCTAGAGCCCGATCGACGGCCCCGTCGTAATCCTCTGCGGGCACGCTGCCGGGGACCTCGAAGCCTCCCCGCCGCGCAAGAGCGAGACAGCAGGTGGGACATCGCCGCAGGAGATGGACGAACAATCGGTGCCTCCCGCGGGGCGAAAGCGCGCCCTGGAGGAACCGGTCCATATCCGTTGGCGATGCATGGTACTCGGTCATCGGTTGGCTCCCGAGTAGTATATTGTGCCATCGATTGCTCATGGACGGAAGAAGTGGGGTCGGACCGCAACTCCCGGTCAATGACCGCTGTAGCTAGCGGCGAGGCGGCGCCGCGGACAGGCACCGACCGTCCGGGTCGATCAAGCCACCACAGTCGACTGCGACTGGCGGCCGCCGCTTGAGGTGAGGCGGTGCAGCGGCAAGGCACTGACCGTTCGGGTCGATGAGGCCACCGCAATCGACCGTTACTGGCGGCCGCAACTCTTTGGCGGTTGGACCCTTCGCAGGGCCGGCCGCGGCGTACGCCGGCAGGGTCCACCAGCCTGCGGTCCAGTGCGCGAGCTGGTGGGCCATGGCATCGAACCAGCCGGCCGGAGAGAGCTCGCGCGCCTGAACGGCTGAGGCGGCCAGGGAGAGACTCGCGACGAGAAGCACGGTCGAGGTGAATCGTCGGGACAGGCGGAGCATCGCAACCTCCTCGCCCGCGGGGACAAGGCCCGGAGCCGGTATGGCCCCGAGCGCCCGCAGGATTGGCATTCAGTTTCGCAATTTCGAGGAGGAAAAGCGCCGAAATAGTTGAGTCGCACGCACCTCTTCGAGCCGACTGCCACTGCATGCATCTGATGTGACCGCAGCCACGATCCTGATATGGGCCGGTGAGTGTTACGCAACAGTTGCAAATTGGGTCAATCATGGTCATCCTATGGCCCATGACATCCAGGGCCGGTCGCTCGCCATCGGAGCAGGAGCTACCCCAGGTTCTCGGTTCGCGTATCAAGGAGCTGCGTGCACAACGGGGACTGAGCCAACACGCGCTCTCCCAGCAGCTACACCTGTCGAAGTCGATGGTGGCCAAGTACGAAGGCGGCATCCATGCGCCATCGGTCGCGGTCCTGGTGCGCTTGGCGGACCTGCTCGGGGTCACTCTTGACGGCCTGATTGGGCGAAACCCAGGCGACGAGGTGCGATCCTCCCGCCTCGTTCGGTGCCTGGTCGGAATCGAGAGCATGGACCCGGCGAGCCAGGTGCTCGTCGTCGACGCCATCGAGGGGATCGTCAACGCCTACCGCCTGCTGTTCGCGCGCGACTCCGGCGGACCGGAGCCGAGGTGACCGAGGAGATGGTCGTGGCGGGACCGCATCGCCGCCGGCTCGCCGCTGGCAGGCAGGAAGCGCCGACCGTTCGGACACCCGACCGCGACGCGATAGAGCGGGTGCGCGAGCTGCTTGCGCGTCCCGACGCCTGGAGCATAGCGGCCTCCGAGCCGCGATATGCCTCGCTCGCGGTCGCCCGCCAGCTCGTCGAGACAGCTGAGAACGAGGAACCACTGAGGGCGCTACATCTCCTCGACCTGGCTCTGGAGATCGCCGTCGTGGTGACCGCAAATCTCACCGCGGATGCTCCCGACGCATCGCTCGGCTGGCAGCTCTTCGTCGCAGTGCGCTGCGCCCGCGTCCATCGCCTGCTGGACACCGCGGACCGGCCCGCGGCGGTTCGCGAGCTGCGCCGCGCCGCCCGGCTGCTGGCACCCGAGCTTGGCTACGGCCGCGCGCTCTACTGCCGAGCGCTCGCCAGGCTGCGGCGCGAGCAGCGACGCTGGGAGGAGGCCCTGGCGCTCGCCGCTCGGGCTGCCACGCTGCTCGACCACTACGGCAGCACGTTCGAAACCGCCCGGGCGCAGATCGACCAGGGCTGGGCGCTGCTCGACGCCGGCGAACCGAGCGAGGCCCTACCGGTCTTCGAGGCGGCGCTGCCCCTGGTCGAACGCGAGCAGGCCTGGGCGGTCTCCGGCCGCCTGGGGCTGGCAGTGGCCCTTGCCGAAAGCGGCAACTTGAAGCGAGCCCGCAGGCTACTCGCCGCGGCAGACCGCCTGACTGCAGGGGTGCCCCAGGCGGCCGAGCGTCTGCGGCTGCGCTGGCGGGGAGCGCAGATGGCCCGGCGCTGCGGACTTACCGGCAACGCCTTGCGCCGGCTGCGCCGAGTGGTTCCGGCCTTGCTGGCGGAGGGCCAAGACCGCGACGCCGCCACCGCGCTGCTCGAGCTCCTGGCTCTTTGCCTCCAGCGTCGATCGCAGCAGGCGGTCGGAATAACCACGATCCAGGCAGCGATCGATGGCCTTCTCGAATCATCTCAACTTCACCGCCGCGCGCGGGCGGTGATCGCCCTCGTTCGCTACGTCCTTGCGGACCCGGTAAAGCGCTGTGCGGGCGAGGTGGTGTCCACCGCCAGCCGCTACCTCCTCGCCTCGCGCTACCGGCCGCATCTGCCATTCCGGCCGACGCGCACGCATCCCCTGGTCCACCTGGCCTGGGACGAGATCGACCCAAGCGTCCGAGCCAGAATTTGTGTCGAGGTAGGGGCCGAGAAGGAGACCGGCCACTGCACAGGCAAGGAGCTCGACTGCGCTCTACGAGACTACATCTCATGGCGCTTCGAGGTGCTGCGCCGGGTACGGCTCGAATTTCCGGCTTCAGATCGCGGAGAGGCGCCAGGGGCTTAGTCCACCCCTGCTGGCGACGAGAGTGCGGTCATGATCGAGTTGGACGAGGAAACATGGTCGGCCCAGCTCGGAGCGGTCCTCGAGCAGGTGCGGCCGCAACTTGCGAGGCTCCTCGGCGCCTATCGGATCCCGGCACCCGACGCCGAGGATCTGGTCCAGGACGCCCTGCTCGGTCTGGTCGCCAACTGGCCGGATGTCCGAGAGCCCTGCGCCTACCTGGTCGGCGCCGCGCGGCATCTCTGCCGCTTCTACGTGCGACAGCAGATCCGGCAGAGGGCAAGAATCGCCCCGGCAGATCCGGATCAACTCGAACGGCTCGCCGGTTCGGCGCCAAGCGGACAGGACGAGCGCGACGCGCTGGCGGATGTCGAACGTCTGGCTCGGACGCTGGGTCCGCGGCCACGCCGTCTCCTGCGACTGCTCCTCGGCCTTGGCTTTGACGAGGATGAGCTGGCGCGCTCCCTGGGCGGTGCAAAGCCCGCGTCGCTGCGACGGGCACGCCGGCGAGCGCTCACGCGCCTGCGAGAGCTCCTGGCAAAGCGGCCTTGAGTCGCATCTTCGGGGATGGAAGTGAGACCAGCGAGCCCTCGCCGCGCGCCGGTCCGCGCGCCATCATGGCGCCTCGCCGGCGATCAGGCGGATGAGGGTGGCGCCGTACTTGCTGGCGATCTTGGGACCGATGCCGGAGATGGCCAGCAGGTCCTCCTCGTCTTGCGGGCGCTCGGCGGCGACGGCGAGCAGGACCCGGTCGGTGAGGATGTGGAAAGCCGGGACCCGGCGGCGCTTGGCCTCGGCGCTACGCCAGGCGCGCAGAGCAGCCCACAGCTCGGCCGGCACGGCATCGGCGCTCGCCGGGCGGCCGGCGCCGGGGCTGCCGGCGGCGTCATCGGCGCCAGGCTGCCGGCGGCGGCGCCCGCCCGCGCCGGCGGCGGCTGAATCGGCGGCGCCGGCGGCGGCGCGGCCGGCAGCGGACCGGCGGACCCGCTGGCGCGGCACCTGGGCCGGCTGCTCCGCGATCTCGATGCCGGCGATGAGGGCGTCGGGTTCGCCCTGGAAGCCCTCGCTGGTCAGGCCGACGCGGAGGAAACGGATGGTCTTGCCGTCCTTGGCGAACGAGTCCTCTTGCACCCTCACGAGACCGGCGCGGCTGAGACCTTCGAGCAGCAGCTCGAACGGCTTGCGCTGCAGGCCCGGACCGGCGGCGCACTCGCGGAAGAGCTGGCCGGCACTCTGGCCGCCGCGACCGCGCAGGGCTTCGAGGAGGTGGCGCAGCACCTCCTCCTCGACCGGTGTCGGCCGCCGGAAGTGCCGCACCAGGCAGGTCTCGGGCGCGCAGATGTCGCACACGCCGCAGGGCCTGCCGTCGTCCTCCTGGTCGCCGAAGTGGTGCACCAGATGCAGCATGCGGCAGGCATGCGACTCCGGCAGCCGCGCCATCTGGGCGAGCTGGGCGAGCTTGTGCTCGCGCTGCGCCAGGTAAGGCGCCAGCCAGCCGGCGTCGCCGCGCGTCGCCTGCTCTTCGGCATCGACGCGGACGCCACCATGGATCCACAGCTTCTCGAACGCCTTGTCGAAGACCTCCTCGTCGAGCCTGACCTGGCGGCGCAAGCGGTCGATGGCCTGCGGCTCGGCGGTCAGCGACCGCCAGATCTCCTCGAGGACGTGGGTCTCCGGATAGTCGCGGCCGTGGAAGAACTCGTGCGTGCGGCGGTCGGCGAAGGAGTAGAGCAGGATGGCCCGCGACGGCAGGCCGTCGCGTCCGGCGCGCCCGATCTCCTGGTAATAGCCCTCGAGGCTGCCGGGGAGGCCGGTGTGAATGACGGTGCGGATGTCGGACTTGTCGATTCCCATGCCGAAGGCGATGGTGGCGACGATCACCTCGAGTCGCCCGGCCAGGAAGTCCGCCTGCACCCGATCGCGCGCGGCGGCGGTCATGCCGGCGTGATAGGCGGCCGCCGGCAGCTCGGCCCCGAGCTCCTGGCCCAGCGCGTCCGCCTCCTTGCGCGTCGGCGCGTAGACGATCGCCGGCCGCCGGCAGCCGGCGGCAAGCACCGAACGCACCATGGCGCGGCGGCCTGAGGGCCTGAGCTCCGCCACCTCGACGGCGATGTTGGTGCGGCGGAAACCATGGATGAAGCGGGCCGGCGCCTGCAGGCCGAGCTGGCTCGCGATGTCGTCCTGCACCAGCGGCGTGGCGGTGGCGGTGAGCGCGATCACCGGCACCGGCCGGAGCTGCGGCAGGCGCTGCCCCAGCAACCGGTAGTCCGGCCGGAAGTCATGGCCCCATTGGGAGATGCAGTGTGCCTCGTCGACCGCGACCAGGGCCGGCCGGCGCCGGGCGAGGAACTCGGGGAAGCCGGGCACGCTGAGCCGCTCCGGGGCGATGAACAGGAAGTCGAGGCGCCCTTCGAGATACTGCGCGCACACCCGGCGCGAGTCGGCGCGATCGCGACCGGAATGGATGCGCTCGGCGCGCAGGCCGAGCGCGGCGAGCTTCGCGGCCTGGTCCTCCATCAGCGCGATCAGCGGCGAGATCACCAGTGTCGTGCCGGCGCGGGCGATGCCGGGCAACTGGTAGCACAGCGACTTGCCGGCGCCGGTCGGCATCACCAGCAGCGCGTCGCGACCGGCGGTCACCGTCCGGCAGACCGCTTCCTGGAAAGGCCGGAAGGAGGTCAGGCGGAACGCCGAGCGCAGCAGCTCGCTCAGCCGCTCGCCGGGGTCGGCGGCGCCAGGCCGCGCGGGGTCGGCGATGCCGGGCCGCGGGCCCGCCGGCGAGGCGGCAGAGTGTGCCGGCGACCCCGCCGGCGCAGGCGGTGTCGCCGCCGGCGCCACGGCCGGCGAGCGCGGCCCGGCGCCGCGAGAGCCCGCCTCCCATGGCCTGCCGGCAGCCGGCCGAGCCGGTCGCGGCTCGGCATTGAAGCTGAAATGGGATTGGGAGGGAGATACGGTCCTGCTGGGCGGCGCCGGCGGCTCCCCTGAGACGGCACGCGGCGGCGGCACCGCCGCGGCGTGAACGGCACCGCCGCCCTGCGGCCCGCCGCCGGCAGCGGCAACCCCCGAGGAGGAGAAGACACTCTCGACCACCTCTCTCACGTAGCTCTCGATGCCGGACATGAAGGCGCCCAACTCGCCCTCGCCGCGCTCGATGCGCTTGAGCTGCGCCTCCCACCTGCCGGTCATCTCCGGGCTCTTGACCTGCGGATGCACCAGCTCGATCAGCCGCACTCCCTTGTCGGTCGCGGCCAGCGCCTTGCCGCGGCGCTCCATGTAGGTGCGGCGCAACAGGGTCTCGATGATCTCGGCGCGCGTCGCCGGCGTGCCGAGGCCGGAGTCCCTCATCGCGGCCGAGAGCTCCTTGTCGTCGAGCGTCCGGCCGGCCGTCTCCATCGCGGTCAGCAGGGTCGCCTCGGTGAGCCGCCGCGGCGGCCGGGTCTTGCTTGCCACCGGCTCGGCGGCGAGCACCGCCGGCCGCAGCCCGGCCGCGAGGCCCGGCGGCAGGATCTGCACTTCTTCGGCTCCGGCGCCGGCCGGCCCGCCGCCCGCCGCGGGCTTGCCACCGGCGTCGCCGCGCCTCTCGCCACCGTCGCCGGCACCGGCGTCGCCGCGGGAGCGCTCCGCCGTCGCGGGAGGCTCGGGATCCAGCACCTTCCAACCCGGCTGCTCCACGACCGTGCCGGTGCTGACGTAGCGATCGACCACCGGGCCGGCCGGGGCGGGTGCAGCCGGCCCTCCTGCCGAGGTCACGGCGGTGATCACGGTGGTGGTCGAGGTGACGTGGTCCTCGTGCCACGCCGCGAGCAGGCGGCGGCAGACCAGGTCATAGAGCCGCCGCTCGTCGCCGTAGAGGCCGTCCGCCGCGGTGGTGGTGGGGAGGATGGCGTGATGGTCGGTCACCCGGGCGTCGTCGACGAATCGCCGCCCTAGCGGCCGCTCGCCGGTCCCCGGGGCGAGCAGCCCGCGGTAGGGTCCGGCGATCGCCCGCACCACCGCGCCGAGCGTCGCCGCCACGTCCTGGGGCAGGTGGCGGCTGTCGGTGCGCGGATAGCTGATGAGCTTGTGGCGCTCGTAGAGCGACTGCGCCACTCCGAGGGTGTGCTGGGCGCTCCAGCCGAACAGCCGATTGGCGTGGCGCTGCAGCTCGGTGAGATCGTAGAGCAGCGGCGGCGGTTGGCGCCGCGATTCGGCGCGCACCGATTCCACCTCGGCCGCACCCGTCAGCGTCCGCGCGGCGATGCGGCGCGCCTCCTCGCCGTCGCCCGGCAGGCGGCGGTCCTCCCGGCGCGGGCCGTCGACGCCGCCGCGGCCGGCAGGCTCGACCTCCCCGGGCGCCCGAAACCAGGTGCCGCGCCAGGTAGGATCCTCGGCACCCGCCAGCCCGAAGGTGGCCACCACCTCGAAATAATCCTCCGGCACGAAGGCGCGGATCGCCAGCTCGCGCTCGACCACCATGGCGAGGGTCGGCGTCTGCACCCTGCCGACGCTCAGGTCCTCGCCGAAGGCCAGCGTGCAGGCGCGCGACAGGTTCATGCCGACCAGCCAGTCGGCCCGGCTGCGGCCGCGCGCCGCCGCCGCCAGCGGATCCAGCTCGTGGCCTTCCCGCAGCCGCTCGAAACCGCGGCGGATCGCCTCGGCGGTGAGCGACGAGATCCACAGCCGCGAGACCGGCTTGCGGCAGCCGGCGGCCTCGTAGATGTAGCGGAAGATCAGCTCGCCTTCGCGACCCGCGTCGGTGGCGCACACCACCCGCTCGACCTCGGCATCGGCGAGGATCCGGCGCACCGCCTCGAACTGATCGCGGCGCTCCTCGGCAACCACCAGCGGCCACTCCCGCGGCAGCATCGGCAGGCCCTCGCGCTGCCAGCGCCGCCACTCCGGACGGATTTCGTGCGGCTGCGCCAGGCCCACCAGATGGCCGATTGCCCAGGTCACGACGTAGCCGTTGCCGATCAGGCAGCCGTCGCCCCGCCGCTCGGCCCCCAGCACCCGGGCGATATCCCTGGCCACCGCCGGTTTCTCGGCGACCACGGCGATCTTGCCGCCCAGGTTCGTCCTCGGTTGCGTCACCGCGTCCTCATCCGCCCGGGATTGTCTCACCTCGCGCGCCCGGCCCGGCGCCGGCCACCCAGATGGATTGACGGAAAGACTCGCCGCCGGCCCGCCGGCCCGCCGGTCCACCGGCCCGCCGGCGGACAATGCGACCGGTTCGCCGGACCGCCTGCGGCGCGCGGCTCAGCGCCCCGACTTGGCGAACATCTCGGCGTTGAGCTCGCGGCTCTTGCCCTTCGGCACGGAGAGCGATTCCCAGCCGGCGCCGGCGAAATGCTTGGCCAGCAGCACCAACTGCCCCACGTGGTAGGCGTGGTGGGTCAGCTGGCGATGGATCGCCTGCGGCACGCTGTGCGGCTCGCCGCGGACCTGGACCGTGCGCAGGAGATCGCCGGGTCCCAGGCTGTCCAGCGCGGCGAACAGCGTCCTCCACCCCTCCTCCCAGCGCGCCATCAGCTCGGACCGGTCGAGCCCCGGAGCGGCCTCGAACTCGGCGTCGCGGTCGCGGTCGGGCTTCTCGCCGTCGCTGGTCAGGAAGTCGGTCCAGCGCGACCGCAGGTTGCCCGCGACGTGCTGCACCAGGACCGCGATGCTGTTGCCGTCCGGATCGAGCGTCGCGGTGAGCTGCGGCTCGCTCACCCGCGCCAACGCCCGCTCCGCCAGCTGCTGGAGCTTGCGGAACTGCACGACCACGTCGTCGAGATACAGCTTGGCCAGGCTCTCCGCGTCGTCGTTCATCGATCCTCCCCGCGCCTGATGATATCGCGCCTCCCGCGGCGCCATCGCGGCGCCCCGCCCGGCGCGGGACAGCGCACTTAATTTTTATAGATGCGAATATCCGCAGTTATCGATTGCTTTATCGACAACTGCGCGGGCGCCGCGGCCAGTGTCGGCCGCCCCCGCGTCCCGCCCGGATCAGGAGGTCCGTCATGTTGCCAACCGTTTCCACCGCCACCCGTGCGGCGCGCCGATGCCTGGCCGCCGCGCTCACCCTAGCCTCATTGCTGACGGCAGCTCCCGCCCGCTGCGACCCCGGACCCCGAACCCACCCGCAGTCCGTCGCGGCCGTCGCCGCTCCCACCTGGCATTGGCTGCGGCTGCTGCTACCCGGCCTCGACCGCTGGCTCCCCGCCAACCGCGAAGGGCGGCAGTCGCCGCACCCGGCGGCCCGCGCGAGCGACACCTCGAATCAGCCCGGCCAGCCTCCCCCCTGCCCCCCCAACAACCCCAACCCCGGCTGCCAGAGCGGAGGAGGAACCGACCCCAACGGCTGACCGTCGGACCCGCCGCCAGGATAACCTCGCCTCCGGCCCGGCCGGATGGGACCCCTCCGGCCCGGGCCGGAGGGGTCGCCGACGAAGGCAGGTGAATTTCACATTCGAAGGTGCTAATCTGTTGCCCGCAATGAATTGCCCGGAGAGTCCAGCATGACCGACCATCCGAGCCGGGAGCTGCTGCGCCGGTTCGCGCGGGGCGACCTCGCCGGCCCCGCGGCCGACGCCATCGGGAGCCATCTGCAGCGCGGCTGCGCCCGCTGCCGGACCGAGATCGAGACGCAGCTCTCCCTGGTGCTCGCCCGGACTGCCGATCGAGCCGCTGCCGTCGATCCCGCGCCCGCGCCGCTCGACGCCTACGACCGCGCCATCGAGAGCGCGGTCGCCTCCGTCCGGCTGCACGGCACCGCGGCCGTGCAGGTGCGCAAGCGGACGCACCAGATCCTGGCCGGCCTGCGCGGCGGCGACACCCCGGAGCTGCCGCCGCCCTCGCTGGCGCCGGCGCGGGCGCGGCGCTTCCCGCTCTTCGACGCGGCGTTGCGCTGCAGCTGGGAGCTGCGCAACGACGACCCCCGCCGGATGATCGAGCTGGCCCTGTTCGCCACCCGCCTCGCTCCGAGCCTGACCGAAGACGGCTATACCCCCGTGCAGGTTGCCGACTTCCAGGCCCGGGCCTGGGGCGAGCTGGCCAACGCCTACCGCGTCGGCGACCAGCCGGCTCGCGCCGAGAAGGCCATCGCCGCGGCTTTCGCGCACCAGGCGCACGGCTCCGGCGACGAGCTGCTCGAGGCGCGGCTGCTCAGCCTGCACGCCTCGCTGCTCGGCAGCCGCAGCCGCTTCCGTGCCGCTCTCGAGGTGCTTTCCCGGTTGCGCGCCCTGCATGAGCGCCGGGGCGATCGCCATCATGCCGGCCGGGCGCTGATCCAGGCCGGCTTCTACCTCGCCTACTGGGGCATGGCGGAGGTCGCCCTGCGCACCGTCGACGAGGGCATGGCGATGATCGACACCGAGCTCGATCCGGGCCTCTATGTCCAAGCCCTGCAGAACCGCCTCGATCTGCTGGTCGACTGCCGCCGCCTGGAGGAAGCCCGCGAGCTGTTCCGGCTGCATCGCTCACGCCTGCTTGCCGGCAACGGCCTGCTCAACCGGCTGAAGATCAAGACCATCGAAGGCCGCTTCGAGGTCGGGTTGGGCAACCTCGAGCCGGCGGCACGCGCCTTCCGCACCGCCCGCCGGAGATTCCTCAAGGCGGGCGCGCGGCGCCTGGCCGCACTGGCGGCGCTGGAGCTCGCCGCGGTGCGGATGCGCCAGGGCCGCTTCGGCGAGGCGAACCCGCTGATCGAGGAAGCGGTAACGAGCCTGGTGGCGGTCGAGGCGACCGGCGAGGCCGCGACGGCGCTGAAGCTGCTGCAGGCCAGCCGCGAGATGGCTACCGTCACCCTCGGCGAGCTCGAGACGGTGGCCGACGTCCTGCGCCGCGTCAACCGCTCCGATCCCGCCGCCGAGCTGGCACCGCGCCGGTAGCGCCCCCATCCCCCCACCAGTCCCCGCCGTGGGGCGCATTGCGCATCTCCAAGCAGGGGGCGAGTGGGGATGAGAATGCGCCCCTCTTCGAGGTGCTGCTCATGGCTGATCGAGTTGGTGGGGAGGCCGCCGCCGGCCGCCCGGTGGATGGGACTGCGCGCCCGCGGCGGCATCGACTCGGCCGCCTCCTGCTCTTCGCCGCCGCGCTGATCGCGGGTCTGGCGCTTGCCGGCGGTCCGGCCCGCGCCGCTGCCGCACCGGCCGGCACGCCACCACCAGCCACGCCGCCACCAGCCACGCCACCGCCCGCCGGCCACGGCGCGGCGGCATCGCTGGCAGTGCCCGTACCGCCAGCGGGCGTCGAGGCCGCCGGCGAGGGCCGGGCGCGGCTGAGCCGCTTGGAGGTCCCCGCCGCCGGCCGGCAGCAGGCGGTCCTCACCGTCGAACGCTTCGGCCGCTACTCGTTGCGGGCGGCCAGCCGTCAGGGCACGGCGGTGCGGGTGATCGACCGCATGGCGGGCGAGCTCGGTGCCGCCGGCGAGGCCGGCCACGAGAACGGCCGCCTCGACCTGTTCCTGGACCGCGGCGACTACCTGGTCGTGGCCGAGAGCCACGAGCACGGCGAGGGCGCCACGAAGCTGTCGGTCGAGCCCTTCCGCGACGCCAGGCCGGCGGCGAACGCGGCGCCGCAGCTGGTCGAGCGCAAGCTCCTGACGGAGAGTCTCGGCGACCTGCGGCAGCTCTCCTACTGGCTGCGGCTCACGGACCGGCGGGCGGTGCGGCTCGAGGCCGCGGGGCGCAACCTCGCCGACCTCCGGCTGTGGCGGGACGGCAGCTGGCTCGAGGACGTCGAGCCGAGCTGCGCGGCGATCCAACCGATCGTCGGCCAGCCGCTGCTGCGCTGCGAGATCGCCACCACACTCGGGGCCGGGCTCTACCTGGTCGCCGCTTACGGCGGCCCATCCCAGCCCTGGGCCGAGGACGCCGCCGAGCATCCGCTCTACCTGCGCTGGGGGTATCCGCGGCTCGCCGAGGCCGGCCGTCGACGCTACCAGGTGAGCCCGTTCGGCGAAGACCGCTACGAGCTGCCGGACGAGGTGAACTACGTGCGGATCGAGCTGCCGCAGGCCGTCCCGGCGCAGCTCGCCGCCGGCTGGGCGGAAGCGGGGCAACTGCTGTCGAACCTGGCCGGATCGGGGGTGACCGCCGAGGTCAAGAAGAACTCGGTGCCGCCGGTCGCGGCGGTGCGGGTGCCGTCCAAACCCGCCGCCAGCGGTGAGCACGCTGCCAGGGGCGGCGCCGGCACGGCTCCCGACGAGGGCGCCCGTGGCGCCGAGCCCGACATCGAGAACCAGGAAGGCCGCGGGTCTGCCAGCGGCACGCCGGAGGGCGGCGACGCGGCCGGCGCCACCGGCGACGACGGCGCGGCAGGCGAGAGCGACGCCATGTCGCACGCCGGCGCCGAGGCAGCAGCGGCCGGCGGCGAGGGCGCGGCAGGCGACGAGAGCGCGGCGGCCGATACGGCGTCGGAAGCCGCGCCGGGCGGCGCCATGCCGGAGGACTCCGGCGGCGGCGGCGGCGCCAACGTCGCCGACACAGACACAGGTGCCGGCGCGGCCGGCGCCGCCGAGGCCGGCGGCGAGGAGAAGGCAGCCGTGGCGGCCGACGAGACCGCGGCCGCCACGCCGCAAGCGGTACCGCAGGCGCCGGAGGAAGAGGCCCCCGCCGCCGAAGCCGGCGGCGAGACCGGCGGCGAGGGAACCGAACGGGCGCCGGACGAATCCGCTGCGGCAGGCGCGGCGGCGCCGGCGGGCCCGCGCCTGTGGGTCACGGTGCGCGGCACGCCCGGCCAGCCCTACGTCCTGCAGCAATTCCAGCAGCTGCAGGTCTATGGCATCGAGGGCAGCGGCCGCTTCTGGATCTCGACCGTGGCCTCCGGCGATCCGAACGACTCGGTGGACGCCACCGCGGTCCTGACCTCCCGTCCCGTCGACGACAGCGAGCGCGAGCGCCTGGAGAAGAGCGCGGCGATCCCGATCGACGGCCAGCACGCCTGGGCGCGCCGCTTCAACCTGCTCGATCACCTGGAGCTGTTTCTCGACGTCGGCGAGAAGGGGCTCTACCAGGTGGTGGCGGCCGGCGGCGCCGCCTTCCGCATCGAGCCCTTCCTCACCTCGCGGCCCGCGGACTACAAGGCGCCGGAGTTCGCGCCCAGCGGCTCGCGGTGGAACCTCGATCCGGGGATCTACGTGCTGACGGCGCTGCCGCAGCGCCACGGCGGCATCGTCACCCTGGGGGTGCGCCCGGTCGGCAAGTTCGGCAAGCTCTTGAGCGAGGCTCGCGCCACGCCCGCCGGACGCGATCCGGTGCGCGCATCGGCGCGGCTCGCCCCGACGCTGCTCGACACGGCGCGGCGCTACACCCTGTACCTGAACCGGCAGCCTGGCGTCGAGGCCGGTATCGTCCTGCGCCGCTGGCCCGTCGATCTCGCCCAACCGCTGCCGGTCACCCAGCGCCCCGGCGAGCCGCTGGCGCTCGACTTCACCACCGCGGCGGCCGGCACGCTGCGGGCCGAGACCGAGGACGGGCAGCTGCTGGAAGCCGCGGTGGATGGCGGCGCCTGGCAGACGGCGCCCGCGGTGCCCCCCGGCGATCACCAGCTGCAGATCCGCCAACCCGCCGACGCCGCCCCTCGCACCGTCTCCTACTCGCTGTGGGTGGAGCCGCTGGAGCTGGCCGCCGCCACGGCGCTGCCGCCGCTGCCGGCCGCGGCGCTCGCGGCGCTGCCGCGCTTCCCGGTGCTGCGCCCCGGCTCGCCGCGCTACCTCGACCTGGCGCGCGGCGCCGACGCCACCTTCCTGGTGCAGGCGGACGAGCCGGCGCTCTACGCGCTGCAGACCACCGGCGTGCTCGCGACCGGCGCCGCCCTCCGCACCCGCACGGTCACCAGCCTCGCCGCCGGCAACGCCAACGGCGTCGGCCGCAACGCGCTGGTACGCCAGTACCTGCGGCAAGGGGATTTCCAGGCGACGGTGACGGCGCAGGGACTCACCCAGGGCCACCTCGGAGTCGAGCTGCAGCGGACGACGCTGCTCGACGGCGGCGAGCTGCGTCTCGGCGCCCCGGCGCGCATCACCCTGCCCGCCGGACAGGGCGTGGTCTATCGCTTCACCATCGCGGAGGCGGACGACTACCGGCTGCTGGCGATGGGACTGGGCTTCGTCTACGCCTGCCGGCTCGAGGATGCCGACGGCTGGCCGATCGCGCCGCCGAACCTCGCGGCCGACATCAGCCGTCGGCTGCAACCGGGCAGCTATCGCCTGGTGCTGCTGCCGCAGCCCATTGCCGGCCGCGCCGTGACTCTGCTCAGCCGCCGCCAGGAGGCGCCGCACTTCAAGGGCCATGGCCCGCATTCGCTGCCGCTCGACACCACGGTGGAGCACCTCTGGCGCGAGCCCGAGACGGCCACCGGCGGCGAGCCGGAGGCGCAGCGGCCGCCGGACGTCTGGCGCTTCGAGCTGCCCGCCGCGGCGGCCACCACCATCACCCTCGACGCGGAGATGCAGGGCACGCTGGCGCGCTTGGATACGGACAGTGCCGAGCTGGGCCAGGTGCCGCCGGGGCGCCGCCTGTCGCTCGAGCTCGCCGCGGGCCGCTACCAGCTTGCCGTGGTCTGCTCGCGCCGCAACAGCCTGGTGCGCTACCGGGTGAGGGTCGCGACCGCCGAGCTGCTCGACGGCCAGGAGCCATTGCTCACGGCGCCGGTGACCCTGCCGGTGTCGGTGGGCGGCAGCGGGCTGGTGGAGATCTCCTCGTACTCGGCCGGCGACGTGCGGGCGCGGCTCTATGCCGCCGACGGCAGCCTGGTGGCGGATGAGGACGACCGCCCGGACGATTGGAACTTCCTGATCTCCGAACCCTTGCCGGCCGGCCGCTACCGGCTGGAGATCGAACCGGTGGGACGCCGGTCCGCCAAGCTGCGGCTGGCGATGCGGACCGCCGCCGAGGTGGCCGACCGGCCGCTGGCGCTGCCCTATCGCGGCGACCTCCAGCTGGCGGGGGACGTCCACCTGCTGCCGCTGACCCTGCCCCGCAAGGCCGACCTGCTGCTGCTGGCCGCCCGCTCGCAGGAGAACCTCGGCCTGGGCCTCGAGGTCCGCGAAGGAGACGGCTGGCGGCTGCTCGGCACCAGCACCGGCCGCGAGCCGCGGCTGGAGCTGCCCCTGCCTCTCGCTTCGCCGGCACCGCTCGCCGCCTACCGCGTGCGGCTGTGGTCGCTCGAGCGGCGCGGCACGCCGGTGCGGCTGGCGGTGGCGGCGGTGACGGCGCCCCGCATCTCCGAGGGGCGGCTGGCCAAAGGCGCCGCCCTGCCGCAGGTGCCCGGCCTCGAGCCGCCGCTGGCGCCGCTGGCCGCCGCCGTCGTCGAGCTGGCGCACCCCGGCCTGGTCCGGTTGCAGCTCGGCGACGCCGCGGCCGGCTGGCGCGGCGGCGCGGTGCCCGGCCAGGCGCTGGCGCCGCTGGCGAGCGCCGGCAGCATCACGCTTGCCGGCCTGCGCGACGGTGGCGGCCGCATCTGGCTGGTGACCGCGGAGGCCGGGGCCGCCCGGGTGCGCGGCGAGCGGCTGGCGCTGGCGCCGGGTCTCGACCACGCGATCGGCTTCCAGCTGCCGGCGCCGGCCGCGGTGGCGAGCTGCGACCTGGCTCGCGGCCCGGCCGGCAGCCACGGCGCCGGACCGGTCCTGGCGATGGTCACGGCGCTGGCCGGCCAGCCGGCGGTCCAGGTCGCCGATGCCGGCAACACCGCCGACACCGCCAACACCGCCAACGCGGGCGGCCTGGGGGCCCGGCCGGCGGCCACCCTGGCGATCGGCTCGCGCTCGGCGGTGTCGGTGGCGCTCTCCCCGCGCCAGCCGGCGGCGCTGGTCTGGGACGGCGAGTTGGCAGGAGCGCCGCCGGCCACGGTGGCCACCCGACCCGGCCCGCTCGGCCCGCTCAGCGAGACACCGCCCGATCTGCGCCTGGCCCAGCTCACCTTCCCGCCACCGCAGCCGCAGCCCGCGCCCTGGGGGGTCTCCGGCGGCACGCTGGCGGGCCTGGAGGCCAGGCAGTTCGACCTGCCGGCCGGTCCCAAGAAGATCCGTCTCAGCCTGGGGGCGGCGCAGGTGGCGGTGCTCTCGGACGGCGACGCCGTCACCAGCACCCACTGGCAGGGCGGCGCGCCGTTCGAAGAGCTGCTCGATGGCAGCGCCAACCGCCTCACCCTGCTGCACACCGCCGCCGGGACCGACCCCTTCACCTTCGAGCTGCTGCCGCGCGCCGCCGGCGAGGGCGAGCTGGCGCTCGACGCGGCGGCGCCGTTCGTTCGCGTGTTCGACCGCGCCGGCACGCTGCGGCTGCGCCTGCCAGGCCTGGCCGCGGCGGCCGCGGCCGGCGACGGCGGCGCCCGCCAGTATCTGGAGAGCGGCATCCGCCGCTACCGGGTGTGGAGCGACCCGCCGGCGGCAGCCGCGGACGCCGCGCTGCTCGACGGCGCCGGCGGCGTGCGGCGCGGTGCCGAGGTCGCCGGCGCTGCCGGCGGCTACCTGCTGATCCAGCATGGGCCCGGAGTCGTCATGGCCTGGGCGGCCGGGCTGCTCGAGCCCGGAGAGACGATGCCGGCCGCCGCCGGCTCCTGGCAGGCGCCGCTCGCCGCCCCGGCGCAGGCGGTGACGCCGCCGGCGACGGTGGCGCTCGCCGGCCGCTTCATGCACCTCGCCATCGCCAGCCGCGAGCCGGTCGTGCTGCACGTCCGCGCCGCCTCCCCGGCCCTGACGCTGCTCGCCCGCGCCGGCGGCGAGACCGCCGCCGTCCATCCCGGCGGCGTGCGCCTCGACGCCTATCTGGCGGCGGGCGGCGCGCAGCTCGGCCTGAGCGCGCTGGGCGAGGGCGAGCTCGGCGGCTTCGCCGAGCTCACCACCACCCCGGTGCTGCCGACCGGCGAGGGGCGGGGGCCGGAGATCCTGCTGCCGCCCGGCGCCACGCGCTACTTCTCGTTCCACGTTCCCGCCCGGCGGCCGGTCGGCTGGGGCGCCGCGGCCGGCGCCGAGCGCGTCTCCTGCCAGCTGCTGCAGGGCGACGGCCGCGCCGTCACCCCCGGCATGCTCGCCGCCGCCACTGCGGCGGCGGGAGCGCCGGCGGTGTCCTCCGGGCCCGCCGCGCCCGCCGCGACCGGCGCGGCGACCGCGACCGCCGACATGCTGCAGCTGGCGGAGCTCGAGGCGGGAGACTACCTGCTGGCGCTGACCGCGCCGCCCGACGCCGCGCCGCTGCGGGTGCGGCCGGTGGTCGTCGGGCTCGAGCTGCCCGACACCGGGCCACCGCCGGAGATCATCCGTCAATACCTGCAAGCCGCCGGCGCCGTCGCCGTTCCCGCCGCCGCGCCTGGGAGCCATCCATGATCCGGTCCACGCCGCCGCGGCGCCGCACCAGGCTCGCCGCCGCCCTGCTGTCGTCGCCTCTCGCCCTGCTCGCCGCCGCCGCCGTCCTGGCGCCCGCCGGGCCATCGCCGGCCGCCGCCAGCCCGGCGGCAGCACCGGCGGCGGTTCCGGCAGCCGCGGCCACCAGCCCGGCAGGCGCTCCCACCGCCGCCGGCACCGGCGCGGCAGCAACCCGGGGCACCGCGGGCACCACCCCCAGGGCCGCCGGCCCAGCTCGGCAGCAGCTGGCGCGCCGTGCCGGCCATCCGGTGGTGGTGCCGGACCACTTCCTGCGGCGTTGGGACCCGGTCACCATCTTCTTCGACCGCGACCTCGGCCCGGCCAAAGGCGGCCCGGAAGACGATCCCGGCCGCTGGGTGAAGGTGACGCCCCGCCAACCCGGGGCCTTCCGCTGGCTCGACGCCCACACCCTGCAATTCACGCCCGCCGAGCCCTGGCCGCCGCTCACCCGCTTCAGCTGGACGGCGGGCGGGACCACGACGCCGCTCGACACGCTGATGTCGCCGCCCACCTCGATGCTGCCGGCGGCCGGCGCCGAGGGGCTGGAGCCGGTGCGCACCATCACCCTGGTGTTCCCCGAGCCGCTTGACGTGCAGGCGCTGCGGCGGATGCTGGCGATCGAGCTGCGGCCGCTGCCGGGAGCGGCGGCGGACGGCGTGCCGGCGGACGGCGGCAGCCAGCCGGCGGGAGCCGCGCCGGAGACCGCCCGCCTGCTGACCGGCCAGGACTTCCAGATCAAGGCGCAGGAGCGCAGCAACCGCTCCGACCCCGCCGCCTACGTCGTCACCCTGGCGCGGCCGGTGCCGCTCGGCACCCGCGCGGTGCTGCATTTCCGCCTGTCGCTCGCCGAGGAAGCGCACGAAAGCGCGCTCGACCTCGCCTTCCAGACCGCCGAGCGCTTCCGCGTCACCGCCCTCGGCTGCCCGGGCGCACAGGCGCCGATCGCCTCCGCGGGCTCGCGCTACAGCCGCGAGCAGGCGCTGCGCTGCAGCCGCGAGGGGCGGCAGGTGAGCGTCGAGTTCTCGGCGCCGCTCGCCGCCGAGCTGTCGCCGGTGGCGGCGCGCAACCTGGTGCGCTTCGAGCCGGCGGTGCCGGGATTGAAGTTCACCGTCTCCGGCCGGCAGCTGCTGGCCAGCGGCGACTTCAACCGCGACAGCCTGTACCGCGTCTGGCTGGCCCCCGCCGCCGGCATCGCCGACAGCAAAGGCCGGCCGCTCGACGTTCGCGGCCTGAGCGAGGTCTTCATCACCTTCCCGCAGCTCTCCGGCTTCCTGCGCTGGACCGCCAGCCAGGGGATCGTCGAGCGCTTCGGCCCCCGCCAGCTGCCGCTCGAGGGCCGCGGCTTCGAGCGCGTCGATCTGCGCATCTACCCGGTCGACCCGCTGGACCGCTCGTTCTGGCCCTTCCCCGACTCGCCGGTGGCGCTCGACGAATCGACCCGCCCGCCGGGGCCCGGCGAGGAGCCGGAGCCCTGGCAGGCGGCCGACCGCGGCGTCAGCGCCGCCAGCCTCGCGCGCTACCTGCGGGCGCTCGGCTCGCCGCCGGTATCGGAGCTGGTGGCGCTGCCGCTGCGCCGCGCCGGCGGCACCGCCCGCTTCGGCCTCGACCTCGCGCCGCAGCTGGCGCGGCTCTCCGGCCCGGGCGCTCCCGGCACCTACGTCGTCGGCATCCGCCGCCTCGACTCCCGGCGCCGCTTCTACATGCGGCTGCAGGTCACCGACCTGGCGCTGACCGCGGTGGAAGAGACCAAGGCGGTGACCTTTGCCGTGACCTCGCTCGCCACCGCCGCCCCGGTGCCGGGAGCGACGGTGCGCGTCGAGGGCACGGTGAACGGCACCGGCGCCGGCGCGAGATGGGAGACCCTGTTCGAAGGCACCACCGACGCCGCCGGCCGGGTCGCCTGGCAGGCCCCGGGCACCGGCGACCGGCGGCGGCCGGTGACGGTGCAGCGGCTGACGGCGCGGCTGGGCCAGGACGTGCTGGCGCTCGACGCCGCCCGCCCCCCTGACGGCTACGGCGACGGCCAGTGGCGGCCGCGGCACGAGAGCTGGCTGGCCTGGACCGAGCAGGACCTCGCGGACCGCGGTCCCGCGCCCGAGATCCTCTGCCACATCTTCACCGAGCGGCCGGTCTACCGTCCCGAGGAGACGGTCCACATCAAGGGCTACCTGCGGTCGCGCGCCGGCGGCCACCTCGAGCCGATCACCGATCCGGGCCTGGTGGTGGTCAACGGCCCCGGCGACCTGACCTGGCGGCTGCCGGTCACCGTCGGCGCCGCCGGCTCCTTCAACCACGACTTCAAGCAGGCGAAGCTGCCCACCGGGGTCTACACGGCGAACTTCGAGACCAAGTCCGGGACCGCCTACGGCAAGGTGTCGTTCCGCATGGAGGCGTACCGGTTGCCGAAGTTCGAGGTGCAGCTCCACGCCGCCGACGTGGTGCCGCTGGACCGCGAGTTCAAGGTGGGCCTCACCGCCCAGTACTACGCCGGCGGCCGCGTCACCGCCCGCCCGCTCGCCTGGCGGGTCACCCAGTTTCCCTACAGCTGGACGCCCAGGCGGCTGTCAGGCTTCCTCTACTCCTCGGACGGGCGCTTCTCGCGCACCGACCGCTTCCAGTCGACGCCGCGCCTCGAGCGCCAGGACACGACCGACGCCACCGGCGCCGCCAGCCTGGTGCTCAACCCGGCGATCGAGCCGACCGCGCAGCCACGCTCCTACGTGGTGGAGGCGACGATCACCGGCGCCGACGACCAGACGGTGACCGCCGCGCGCGCCATCGTCGCGCTGCCGCCATTCGTGCTCGGCCTCAAGGTGCCGCGCTACGTCGAGCGGGCGACGCGCATCCAGCCCGAGGTGGTGGTGGTCGGGCCCGACGACAAGCCGCTCGCCGGCCAGGCGGTGACCGTGCGGCTGCTGCAGCGCCAGTGGCACTCGCACCTGCAGGCCAGCGACTTCTCCGACGGCGTGGCGCGCTACCGCACCGACGTCGTGGACCAGAAGCTCGCCGAGGTCGCGGTGACCAGCGGCGCGGGTCCGCAGCCGGTCGCCCTGGCCATCCCCCGCTCCGGGGTGTACGTGGTCGAGGTCGAGGCGCGCGACCGGCTGGGCCGCACCCAGGTGGTGGCGGTCGACCTGTATGCCGGCGGCGAGCAGCCGGTGACCTGGACCAAACCGCCGGCCGGCGCCTTCAACGTCGTCGCCGACAAGGCCGACTACCGGCCGGGCGAGACCGCGGTGCTGGTGCTCGAGAGCCCCTTCCAGCGCGGACGCGCGCTGGCGGTGGTCGAGGCGCCGGAAGGCAACACCTACGAGTGGCTGGCGGTCGAGGGCGGCGCGGCCACCTTCAAGCTGCCGATCCACGGCAACTACGCCCCGCGCCTGCCGGTGCACTTCCTGCTCGAGCGCGGGCGGGTGCCGGGCACGGCGCCGCAGCCGGGCAGTGCCGCCGACCTCGGCAAGCCGGCCACCGTCGCCGCCACCTCCTGGCTCAAGGTGCTGCCGGTCGACAACCGCGTCGAGGTGAAGCTCGCCTACCCGGAGAAGGCGCGGCCGGGCCAGAAGATCGACGTCACGATCGCGCTCGCCGATCCCCAGGGCAAGCCGGTCGGCGGCGAGGCGACGCTCTGGCTGGTGGACCAGGCGGTGCTGGCGCTCGGCCGCGAGCAGCGGCTCGATCCACTGCCCGACTTCATCACGCCGGTAAGCTCGCGCCTGACCATCGGCGACAGCCGCAACCTCGCCTTCGGTTTCCTGCCGTTCGCCGAGAACCCCGGCGGCGAGGTGGGAGAGAAGGAGGCGGGCAGCCTGCTGGACCGCGTCACCGTGCGGCGCAACTTCAAGCCGGTGCCCTACTGGAACCCGGCCATCGTCATCGGGCCGGCGGGCGTCGCCAAGGTGACCGTCGAGCTGCCCGACGACCTCACCAATTTCAAGCTGCGGGCGAAGGTGGCGAGCGGCGCCGAGCGCTTCGGCTTCGGCACCGGCGAGATCGCCGTGCGGCTGCCGGTGCTGGTGCAGCCGGCGCTGCCGCGCTTCGTGCGCCCCGGAGACCGCTTCAAGGCGGTGGCGATCGGCCGCGTCGTCGAGGGCGAGGGCGGCGCTGGCGTCGCCGAGATGCGCGCCGCCGGCGTGACGCTCGGCGGACCGGCGCGCCAGGAGCTGCACTGGAGCGCCAAGGACCCGGCCCGCATCGAGTTCCCGGTCACCGTGCCGACGCCCGCCATGCCTGCGGACGGCAAGCCGGCAGCCGCCGGCGTCACCTTCCGTTTCGCCGTCGAGCGCACCGCAGATCATGCGTCGGACGGCGCCGAAGTGAAGCTGCCGCTGCGCGACGACCGGCGGCGGATCAGCATCCGGCTGCTCAAGGAGCTCGCCGCCGGCGGCACCCTGGAGCTGCCGCCGCTGCCCGAGCCGGCGCGGCCCGGCAGCGTGCGGCGATCGGTGCTGGTCTCCGATCAGCCGGCGCTGGTGCGCATGGCGGCGGGTCTCGACTTCCTGCTCGAGTATCCGTACGGCTGCACCGAGCAGCGGCTGTCGCGTGCCCGCGCCGAGCTCGCCCTGACCCGCCTGCGCGACCTGCTGCAACCGGCGGGGGCCGCCGGCAACGCCGGAGCCACCGGCGAGGCCGGAGACCAGGCGAGGCTGCGCCGCGACGTCGCCGACACCCTCGAGTGGCTGGGCCGGGCGGTCGGACCCGACGGGCTGGTGGCCTACTGGCCGGGCGGCGGCGGTTACGTGTCGCTCACCGCCTGGTCGCTCGACTTCCTGGTCGAGGCCAAGGCAGCGGGGTACGCCGTCGACGACAAGCTGTGGAACACCTTGAGCCGCTCGCTCGAGCAGTCGTTGCGCACCGATTACGGCCACTTCATCGACGGCGAGTCGTTCGCCGAGCGCAGCTGGGCGCTGGCCGCCCTCACCGCCGCCGGCAAGGCGCAGCCCGCCTACACCGCGGAGCTGGCGCGCAAGGCACAGTTCCTGGACCTCGAGGGGGTCTCGGAGGTGTTGCTGGCGCTGGCCAAGGGCGGCGGCCCCGAAACCGGGCCGACCGCCGACGCCATGGTGCGGCGGCTGTGGGGCGGCCTGGTGCTGCGGCTCTACGGCGGGCGGCAGATCTACGGCGGCTTGCAGGAAGGTCCCGGGCGCGCGCCGGCGAGCGGCCTGATCCTGCCCAGCGAGACGCGGACGGTGGCCGAGATGACTCGCGCCCTTGCCCATCGCGATGGCGCCGATCCCCGGCTGGCGACGCTGGTCGAGGCGCTAACCACGCTCGGCGGCGACGACGGTTGGGGCTCCACCAACGCCAACGCCGCCGCCCTGCTGGCGCTCTCCGAGCTGCTGAAGCCGCCGTTCGCGGGCAGCCAGCCGCGCACCGTCGAGGTGCGGCTCGGCAAGAGCAGCCAGGCGCTGCAGCTCGGGCCCAAGGCGCCGGTCGTTACCGCGATCTCCACCGGTGACGACGCGGCGCTGGCGGGAGCCGTGATCGTGGCGGCCGGCACCGCGGGCACGGCCGGCACCGCCGGCGCGCCGGGGGCCGCGCCGGCGCGGCCGCTGGTGGTGCGCGTCGAGACCAGCTACCTGCCGGCCGCCGACGGCTCGCAGGTGGCGCCGGCGGCCGCCGGCTTCGTGGTCAGCCGCGAGCTGCTGGCGGTGCGCGGCGAAGGGGTGCCGCCCGAGCGGCTGCCGCTGGCGGCGGCCGGCACCACCGTCCACTTCGCGGTCGGCGACGTGATCGAGGAGCACGTGCAGGTGGTCAACCCGAAGGAGCGGCACTACGTGGCGGTGGCGGTGCCGCTTGCCGCCGGCATGGAGCCGCTCAACCCCGGCCTGGCGACGGCGCCGCCCGAAGCCAAGGCGCGCGGGGCGTTGTCGCTGCGGCCCACCTACGCCGCCTACCTCGACGACGAGGTGACCTTCTACTACGACACCCTGCCCAAGGGCACGTTCGACTTCTACTTCCGCACCCGCGCGACCACCGAAGGCAGCTTCCAGCAGCCGGCGGCGCGAGCCGAGGCGATGTACGACGGCGCGGTGCGCGGCAACTCGGCGGGGGCGCGGGTGGAGGTCACCCGCCAGGCGGCGGAGAAGTGACCGCATGAGCCTGCCGCGGGCCTGGCTGCGCCTGGCGCGGCGGCGGCTGCGCCGGTGGCGCGCCGGCGGCGCCCTGGCGGCGGCGCGCACCGGCGAGGCGGCCCGGCATACCGGCTGGCGGTGGTGGCGGCCGGCGGCCGGATGGGGGCCGGAGGGAGGCCGGCGGCCGGCGGCTGGATGGTGGCTGGCTGGCGGCGGGCGGCCAGCGGCCGGATGGCGGCGGCGGGCGCTGCTTCGGACGCTCGCCGCGGGCACCATCACCGGCCAGCTCGCGGCGCTCGGGATGGTCGGCCTGGCCGCGTCGCGGGCGCATTTCGCGGCGCCGGCGCCGACCCTGCTGCTGCTGGACCGGCAGGGGCGGTTCCTCGGCGAGCTGCCGGGAGAACCGGCAACCCCGGCGGCGAAACCGGCGCGATCGGCGGCAGCCGCAGAGCAGGCGGGAGGGGCGCCGGCAGGGCTGGCGGGAGGGGCGGCGGCGGGCGGCGGGCGCAGCGAGGACGACGACGCCGGGCTCGGCTACTGGCCGGTCCCGGAGCTGCCGCCGCGGGTGGTGGCGGCAACACTGGCGCTCGAGGACCGTCGCTTCGGCTCCCATCCCGGCGTCGATCCGCTGGCGGTGGCGCGGGCGGCGCTGCAGAACCTGCGCACCCGCGGCCGGGTGTCGGGGGCCTCGACGCTCGCCATGCAGGTGGCGCGCATGCAGAGCCCGGGCGCCCGCGGCTGGCTGCGCAAGGCGACCGAGGCGCTCACCGCCGTCCTGCTCACCGAGCGCTACGGCTCGCGGGAGGTGCTGCGCCAGTACCTGCGGCTGGTTCCCTACGGCAACCGCATCCACGGCATCGCCTACGCCGCGCGCAGCTACTTCGACAAGCCGGTGGACGACCTCTCCTGGGCCGAGATCGCCTTCCTCGCGGCGCTGCCGCAGGCGCCGGCGCGGATGAACCCGTTCTCGCCGTCCGGCCGCGAGCGGGCCATCCGCCGCGGCGAGCGCGTGCTCGCCCAGCTGGCCGGGCGCGGCGTGCTGTCGCCACCCGACTACGCGCTGGCCAGGGGGCAGCTCGCGGCGCTGCGCATCCCCTACCGCGAGCACCGGCCGCCCGAAGCGTTGCACGCGCTGCTCCACCTGCGGACCCTGCTCGCCGAGGGCAAGCCGCGCGGGCCCATCCTCCGCACCACCCTCGACCTCGACCTGCAACGCGACGCCACCGCGATGACCTGGCGGGCGCTGCGCGAATGGCGCAGCCGCGGCGCCGGCAACGCTTCGCTGATCGTCCTCGACCTCTCACGCCACGAGGTGCTGACCTGGGTGGGATCGGCGAGCTATTTCGACGCCGAGGACCAGGGCGCCATCGACTACGCGCGGGTACGGCGCTCGGCGGGCAGCACGCTCAAGCCCTTTCTCTATGCCCTGGCGCTCGAGCGCGGCATCATCGGCCCAACCACCCTGATGGACGACCTCGAGCGCGGCCCCGGCGGCATCGCCAACGCCGACGACGCCTTCATGGGGCCGTTGCTGCCGCGGGTGGCGCTGGCCAACTCGCGCAACGTGCCGGCGGTGCTGCTGCTGGGGCGGCTGGGCCTCGACCAGGGCTACGGCCTGCTGCGCGAGCTGGGGTTGACCGACGGCGCGGTGCCGGCGCGGCACTATGGGCTCGGCATGGCGATCGGCGGGCTGCCGGTGACCCTCGAGGAGCTGGCGCGAGCCTACCTGGCGCTGGCCGGCGACGGCCGCCTGCCGGCGCGGCTGCGCTGGCTGCGCGACCAGGCCGAGCCGGCGCCGCGGCGGCTGTTCGCCGAGGACACCGCGCGCCAGGTCACCCTCTTCCTCTCCGATCCGCAGGCGCGGTTGCCCAGCTTCCCGCGCATGGGCGCCACCGAGTATCGCTTCCCGGTGGCGGTGAAGACCGGCACTTCGACCAACTACCATGACGCCTGGGCGGTCGCCTACTCGACGCGCTACCTGGCGGCGGCCTGGGTGGGGCATCCCGGCTTCCGGGCGATGAACCAGCTCTCCGGCTACCTCTCGGCCGCGGACCTGGTGAAGCACGTGCTGCTGCGCATGCACGGCGAGCAGGGCGACGGGCTCGAGGATCTCTCCTTCCCGCCGCCGCGCGGCTACCGCCCGGTGCGGGTCTGTGCGCTGTCCGGCCACCGGGCGACCGCCGCCTGCGACCGCGTCTTCCTGGAGTGGTTCCGTCCGGGGGAGGAGCCGGCCGACGAGTGCGAGGCGCACCAGCCGCGCGCCGTCGATCGCCGCAACGGCCTGCTGGCCACCACCGCGACGCCGCCGGCGGCGGTCGAGGTGCGCACCTTCGTCGAGCTGCCGCCGCGTTACGCCGCCTGGCAGGCCGCCGCCGGGCTGCCGCGGGTGCCGGACGCGCCCAGCCTGCTGACGCTGCCGGCCGTGGCCCGCCTGGCACCGGGCGCGGCGCCGGGCGCCGCCGGGCGGGCCGGAGCCGGCAGCGCAATGGGCAGCCGACTCGGAGCGGGCTCCGGCAGCGGCGCGGCGCCGGATGAGACGGCCACCTGGCCACCCGGGGGCCGGGTGGTGCTGGCCGGCGGCCCGGTGCGGCTGCGCATCACCTCGCCGGAAAACGGCGCGCGGCTGCTGCGCGATCCGGAGACCCCGGCCGACCTCAACACGGTCGCCCTGCGGGCGGTGGTCGATCCCGCCGTCGACGAGGTCGTCTGGTACGTGGACGGGATGCCGCTCGCCACCGCCGCCTATCCCTACACCGCCCGCTGGCGCCTGCAGCCGGGCGAGCACCGCTTCCAGGTGCGGCTGGGATCCGGCGCCAGCGTCTCGCGACCGGTCCAGGTCACGGTGGACTAGTCGCCGCTAGGCCCGCTGGTCGTCCGCTTTCCAGTTCTGGATCAGCTGCTTGATCTGGTCGCGGCCCACGATCTTCTCGTCGAGCACCCTGCGGGTCAGCGCCGGCAGCTCCTCGTCGCTGGCGAAGCGCAGCGCGATCAGCTGCCCGACGGTCAGCTCGGAGATGCGGGCGCGCTGGTCCACCGGCAGCAGCTCGCCGAGGCGGGCGCGCATCTCCGCCCGGATGAGGCGGTCCTGGACGGCGAGCGGAAAGTTGCGGATATAGAACCAGAGGACCAGCAGCACCGCGGCGACCAGCAGCTCGACGATGCTGTTGCCGCGGTCGAAGCGGCCGCCGAGGCGCCAGGCGTGATAGATGCGCACGAACGCCCAGGCCAGGTTGAGCAGCAGGATCAGCGGGGAGACGAAGTGATAGAGCGGCACGTAGCGGCGATGGCTGGCGAAGCTCTGGGGGGCGGCGGCAGGCATGGGACCTCCTGGTCTCGGACACCGGCGTTGGGCAGCGGCTACTCGCTCCGGCCGGGGCGTGGCCGAAGGCGGCTGGCGGCGGATTGCCGCGGCCGATCGTATCCCATGGCTCCCGGCGCCGCGCGCCGCGGCCGGCGCGACGATCCTGTGACAGCGGCCTCTCCAGGCCACGACGGGACGGCGCGCGGGCACCAGTGGTCTGGCGAACCGATGGCGCCGGACCTTAGACTTGGCACTCGTCAGGCCGGCGCTGCTCGCCGTCCCTGCTTGCCGTGGAGGCGGTTGCTGCCGATCATGGAAACCATCCTCGACCGCCCTGAACCGGCCCGCGCCGAACCGGACCGCGCCGGCCCTGGTCCCGCCGATCCCCCTGGCCGTGCAGACACCGCCGACTCCGCCGACCGCGGCCGTGCCGCCGCCACCGTAGGCGCCGCCGGCGTGCCGTGGCCGCTGAGCGCCGCGGTGCTCGGCACCACCGCCATCGTCGTCGGCCTTCTCTGGGACATCTCGTGGCACGCCAGCATCGGGCGCGACACCTTCTGGACGCCGGCGCACCTGGCGATCTACCTCGGGGGCCTGCTGTGCGGAGCGGTGGCCGGCTGGCAGGCGCTCACGACCACCATTGCCGGCACCTCCGAGCAGCGCGCGGTGACCGTCACCTTCTGGGGCTTCCGCGCGCCGCTCGGCGCCTGGGTGGCGATCTGGGGTTGCATCGCCATGCTCACCTCGGCGCCCTTCGACAACTGGTGGCACGAGGCTTACGGCCTCGACGTCAAGATCATCTCGCCGCCGCACCTGCTGCTCGCCGCCGGCATCCTGGCAACCCAGCTCGGGGCCATGCTGCAAGCGCTGGCGGCGCAGAACCGCGCGCTGCCGGCGGGCGCCGGCAACGCTGCCATCGCCGGCCGGCCGGAGCGCCGGCTGGCGTGGATCTATGCCTACGCCGCCGGGCTGCTGCTGGCGCTGGTGTCCACCATCTTCATCGAGTACAGCGCCCCCAACGCCCAACATGGGGCGCGGTTCTACGAGGTCTGCTGCGCCGCCTACCCGCTGGTGCTGGTGGGCGTGGCGGTCGGCTCTCGCCTGCGCTGGCCGGCCACCGCCGTGGCCGGCATCTACATGGCGGTGCGCCTGGCGATGACCTGGGTGCTGCCGCTGTTTCCCGCCACGCCGCGGCTGGCGCCGATCTACAACCCGCTGCACCACATGTGGCCGCCGACCTTCCCGGTGCTGTTGATCGTGCCGGCGATCGCCATCGACCTGCTGCTGCAGCGCGCCGGCCGTCCGGGACCGGCAGCGCCGCCGGACCGCGGCCTTTTCCCGGGCCGCCGCGCCGGGCTGGCGCTGGCCCTGGGTGTCGCCTGCTTCGCGCTCATCCTCGCCGCGCAGTGGAGCTTCTCCGAGCTGTTGCTGAGTCCCGCGGCGCGCAACTGGTTTTTCGCCGGCGACCAGTGGACCTACCGCGCCCGCCTCGGCGCCAGGCAGCATCGCTTCTGGACGCAGGGCGACGCTTTCGGCCCGGGAGCCGCCGCGCTGTCGCTGCTGCTCGCGGTCGCCTCGGCCCGCATCGGACTGGCCTGGGGAGACTGGCTGTCGCGGGTACGGCGGTGAAGAGGCTCGTCGGCTTCGCGGCGCTGCTGGCCGCGGCGGTGGTCTGCTCGGGACACGTCGGCAGCCCCGACGTCTTCTTCGCCGGCGCCGCCGGACCCTACCCGGTGCAGGTCGTGGTCCGCCCGCCGGCGGTGATCCCCGGCATCGCCGAGATCGCCGTGCGCGTCGAGCAGCCGGCCGGCCGGCCGGCCGCGGACCGCCGCGCTCTCGGCAGGCTCCGGGTGACCGCGCAGCCGGTGCCATGGGATGCCGGCCCGGAAGGCGCGCCGCCGCCCGACGTCGCGCAGCCGGTGCGCGGCGACGCCGGCCTCTACGCCGCCCGCCTCTGGCTGATGACCGCGAGCTCCTACGACATCCGGATCGGCATCGCCGGCGCGGCGGGCAACGGCTCGGCGACGGTGCCGGTCTCGGCGACGGCCAGACGCCGGCTCGACATCCAGGGCGGCCTGGCGATCACCATGCTGGCGCTGGCGGCGGTGCTCTTTGCCGGCCTGCTGTCGCTGGTCGGCGCCGGGGTGCGCGAGAGCGTCCTCGCCCCCGGCGAGGCGCCGCGGCCCCGCGACCGGCGCCGCGCCCGCGTGGCGATGGCGGCGGCGGCGGTGCTGCTCGCCGGGCTGCTGGCGGGCGGCAAGCGCTGGTCGGACGGCATCGACGCCGCCTACCGCCAGCGTCTCTATCGCCCCTACCAGGTGGCCGCCGGCGTGCTGCCGGACGGCCCGCAGCGCCTGCTGCGGCTGGCCATCGAGGATCCGCGCTGGGGCGGGCCGGACTGGACGCCGCTGGTGCCCGATCACGGCAAGCTGATGCATCTCTTCCTGATGCGGACGCCCGGCCTCGACGCCTTCGCCCATCTCCACCCCGTGACGGTCACGCCGGCAGGCGCCGTTTTCCATGCCGCCTTGCCGCGCCTGCCGGCCGGCGTCTACCGCCTCTACGCCGACATCACCCAAGAAAGCGGCTTCACCGAGACCCTGACCGCCACCCTCGCGCTGCCGGCGCCGCCGCCGCCGCCGGCCCCGTTCGATCCGCAGCGCGCCGGGCTGCCGTCCGACCCGGACGACTCCATGCGGCTGGCGCAACCGCTGGCCTGGCGGCCGCCCGCCGAAGCCACCGTCAGCCCGCTCGACGGCGGCCTGACCATGACCTGGCTGCGGCCGCTGCGGCCGGTCGCGCCGCGCCTCGCGGCCGGCCGCGACGCCGGCCTGCGCTTCGCGGTGCGCACTCCCGAGGGCCGGCCGGTGCGGCTCGAGCCCTACATGGGCATGCTCGGCCACGCGGTGATCTGCCGCGACGACGGCAAGGTCTTCGTCCACCTCCATCCCCAGGGCACCATCTCGATGACCGCGCAGGCGCTGCTCGCGGGCCGGGCCGGGCGCCTCGACGCCGGGGTACCCGCGGGGCCAGCCGAGCCGGCCAGGCCGCCCTCGCCCGCACCGCCGGCGGCGCCGGCCACGATGGCGACCGCGATGCGCGCCATGCCTGCCATGTCCGGGGTGCCTCCCGAGGCCACCATGATGCCCATGCCGGCGCCGAACGGCGACAGCGGCGAGGTCTCCTTCCCCTACGAGTTCCCGGCACCCGGCCGCTATCGCATCTGGGTGCAGGTCAAGAGCGCCGGTCAGGTCCTGACCGGCGTCTACGACGTCGAGGTCGGCCCGGGCGGCTGACGAGACCGAGCCGCGCTCCCGCGCGGCCGCGTCATCGGCAGCAGCGGCAGCAACTAGCCTTGCTATGGCAGGCGATCACCCGCAAGCCCGCGGCGGCGGCGCTTGCCGGGCCGGTCGCTGCGGGCCTAGGGGCACCTGCTCTCAGCGCGCATGGATCACCAGTGGGACACCCGTCAACCCGAGGTGGAAGTCCGTCGACCAGCAGGTCCGGGTGCCGCGCCTGCTCATCACGTGCAGGCCCACCGCATCGACCAGCGTAAGATCCTGATCGGCGAATCGGCGAAGCATCTCGGCCCCGGCGCGCAGCTCCTCCGCTCCGGCAGCGGCGATTTCCAGGAACTTCATGTCCTCGATCATCGCGGTGAACTGCAACGCCCGCGCGCGGTCGTAGCGCTTCAAGAACCAGCCGTGGCCCTCAGTGACCACCAGGGCGGTCGTGAGCAGCGGCGGAGGCTCCGCGAACAATCGCCGGAACAGCAGGTGGTAGCTGTCCGAGCGATCGCCGAACGCGATCAGTGCGGACGTATCGACATACGTATCAGTCTTTCTGGCCATAGACGACGTCATCGATATGCTGGCTGGAGTGCGCATCGCCAGACTCGACCAATCCCGCGTAGCGCATCCACGGCTTCGACTCGTCGGCGGGTAGCACTCCGCGGAGCGACCTGCGTACCAGCTCCGCCAGCGAGATGCCGAGCCGCTGCGCCTCGTGCTTGGCGGCTCTGTACTCCAGCTCGGATAGGCTGACCTGAGTTCGAATCATGATGATAACAGACTACCATTCGGTGTTATCACCAACAAGCCGCATCCCGTATGATCGCGGCGCGATGCTGGAATCGACGCGCACGTTGCGGCGGATCTGCCGCTTCCACCTGCGGGTCGGGGCGCGGCTGGCCCTGGCGGTGCTGGTCCCCGCGGTCGCCGTCACCATCGGGGTGATGGCGTTCCTGCGCGAGGACTTCGTCGAGGCCCTGGGGCTGCTGCTGTTCGGCGCCACCGGCAGCCTGCCGGCGGCGCTGGTGGTGCTGGGCTCCGCGGTCGCCGTGGCGATGGTCGCCGCGCCTCGCGTCTGCGCCGGGCTCGGCTGGCTGCGGCACCTGCCGGTCGCCGGCGCCTCCCAGCGGCGCGCCGTCACTGCGGCGGTCGTGCTCGCCCAGGCGCCTTGGCTGGCGATCCTGGCGCTGCTGGTGGGCGAGGACGCCGGCCATCCCGGCGCCGCCACCGCCGCGCACCTCGCCAGCCTGCCGGTGATCGCCCTGGCCGCGGCCCAGCTCGCGTTGCAGCCCTGGCGACGGCCCGCGGCGCTGCCGCCGGCGCTCGGCGCCGGGCTGCTGGCCGGACTCGGCAGCTGGCCCGCGCTGGCCGCGGCGCTGGCGCTCGCGGCCGGCGCCGACCTCGCCGCCGGACCGCCGCTGCGGCGCTCGCGGCAAGCGGCGGCGGCACCGGGACTCGGCACGCCTGCGATGTTGGCGGGGCTGGCGGGACTGGCGGGGCTGGCGACGCCGGCGACACGCTGGTCGCTGCCGGCGCGGATCGGCTGGCGCGCGCTCGGCTGGGGGCGCTTGCGCGCCTATGCCATCGCGTTGGTTCCCTGGCTTGCCGCGGTCTTCTTCTGCCGCAACAACCAGCTCTCCCCGGCGCACGCCGCGCGCGCGGCGCTGCTGGGCGGCGCCGTCTCCTGCGTCGGCCTGCTGGCCGCGCTGGCGGCGACGCTCGGCGCGCGCCGGCCGGCCTGGCCGTGGTCGCGTTCGCTGCCCTGGCCGGCACGGCAGCGAGTGCTCGGCGACGCGCTGCTGCTCGGAGCGCACGCCGTGCCGCTGCTGGCGCTCACCGCGGCGGTATCGCCGGCGGCGGTGCCGGCGCTCGCCGCCCTGCTGCCGCTGCTGGCGGTGAGCGCGGCGGGAGCCCTGCGCCGGCCGGCAACGAGCCGCCAGGGTGCCGCCGGCGAGATCGTGATGGAAGGGCTGCTGCTCGCCGGCCTGGCCGCCCTGCAGCCCTGGGCGGCGGCGGCGATGCTTGCCGCGGTGCCGCTGGCGCTGCGCACGGCGGCGGCACGGGAGCGCCGGCAAAAGGTCGGCGCCTGGCACGAGCGCCGGCACCTGGCAGCGGGCGATCCTCAATCCTGGAGCGGCGGTTGATCCGCTTCTCCGGAGTGTCGTTCGGCTACCGGCCCGGCCAGCCGGTGCTCGCGGCGGTCGACCTCGCGCTGGCCGCCGGCCTCACCCTGGTGGTGGGCCGCAACGGCTGCGGCAAGAGCACCCTGCTCAAGCTGGCGGCCGGGATCGATCCGCCCGACGCCGGCCGCATCGAGATCGACGGCCACGACCTGTGGCGGGCCGAGGCGGCGGCGCGCGCCGGCCTGGCCTACGTTCCCGAGCATCCGGACCTGACGCCCTACGCCACCATCGCCGAGATCCTGGCGCTGGTCTGCGACCTCCGCGGCGAGCCGCCCGCCAGCGCCGCCGCGGTGCTCGCCTTCTCCGGCCTGGACGGCGGGCTCGCCGACCGCTCGGTGCGCGAGCTGTCGATGGGCCAGCGGCGCAAGGCGGTGCTGGCGGCGGCGCGGATCGGCAACCCGCGCCAGCTGCTGCTCGACGAACCGCTCGAAACCATGGACCGCGCCGGCCGCGCCGATGTCCTGGCCTGGATCGAGGACCGGCGGGCGGCGGGAGCCCTGGTGCTGGTCGCCTCCCACGACCTCGAGCCCTTCGCGGCGGCGGCGGCACGCGCCCTCACCGTGAACGGCGGCCGCTGCCTGCTGGTCGATCCACTGCCCGAGGACGCCGCCGAGCGCGGCTTGCTGCTCGAGCGCATGGCGAGAGGCGAGCCGCCCTCATGATGACGGCGAAGCTCGGGATCTCAGGCCGTGCCGGCAGCGACCCTCAGTCCATGTAGCACGACCACACCTCCCACCACCTGTCCGCGACCTGCTTCAGCGGCTCGGTGCAGTTCAGGTACTCCGAGTCGCCGACGAAGTACAGATTGCCCTCTTTTTGCGGGGGCTTTTCGGAATAGGCAAAGCCGCCTCTGCCGGCATGGCCCATGTCCAGCGTTTCCACGATCACCGTGAGCTCGCCGGTTGCCTCCCTCGACGCCCACACGTTGCCGACCTCCCTGCCGCGCAGGTTTTCCTCCGGCCGGCGCGCGCGCAGGGACCTTGGCTCGGCGACGGTCTCGACCCTGAGCTCGAGGCGCTTGCCGGGTTGCACCCCTTGCACCTTCACCAGCTCGAGGATCGCGTTCATCGCTTCCGCATGGTAGGCCGGATGGCGGTTCATGAAGAGGAAGTGGAGCACACCCCGGCCGAACGGGGTGGCGGCGGCGGCGAGCAGCGTCAGCACGACCACAACGCCGGCTGCCAGCAGGCATCCTCGAACCCACTTCATCAGTTTAATCTCGGCACCGCCCCTTCCAGCCTACTTCGCCGCCACGGTCGCAGCGCCGCCGCCGCCGAGGATCGCGGTGGCCTTGTCCACCTCGCCGGCAAAGGCTTCGATCACCCTGGCGGTGGCAACCATTTGGGCATCGAGCTCTTGCCACTTGCGCTCCTCGATTGCCTCGCGCACTCCCGGCAGGGTCTTGACGCCGTAGCCGGTGTAGAAGCCGGGGGCGTAGATCTGATGCACGTACCAGGGCCGGCGCGGCAGGCCCGGTCCGGTCAGGGCCCGCTCGGCCTTGAGCAGCAACTGGTCGAGCCGCTGGCGAGCCTCGGGGGCGAGCGCCGGGGCGCCGGCGCCGGCCTTGTCCAGCGCCGCATGGTAGGCGTGGGCGCTCTTGTCGAGGCGGTCGCGAGCGTTCTCGAGCGGCGCGAAGTTGAGATGCGGCACCGGGTCGCGCGGCTTGGGGGTGACCCAGCTCTCGTGCGGATCGGCGGCGGCGTCGAAAAGGTTTTCCTCGATCGCCCGGTTGTGGTCCGCGGTCTCCTCGCGCAGCTTGTCGGCCAACTCCTCGACCTCCTTGACATAGCGGCCGACGGTGTCCGAGAAATGCTGGAAATCGAGCGGCAGCACGTCGGCCGAGGCGGTGCGCAGGATCACCCTGCCGGCGGTCTGCGCCAGGGTGATGCCGTACTGCATCGTCGGGTCCATGAAGCGCATGTAGTGGTCGTAGCTGTCATAGATCGAGTGATACTGCCCGTACTCGCCCTCACCGCCGTAGCCGAGGTTGAGCGACGCGATGCCCAGATGCTGCAGGAAGGGGGTGTAGTCCGAGCCCGAGCCCAGGGCGCTCAGGCGCAGCTCGCCGATCTTGGCCTCCTTGCGCTGCTCCGGAGTGCCGTCCACCAGCGCCGCGGCCCGCCGGCGCGCCCCGACGGTGATGTGCTTCTCGGGATCCACGACGTCCTGCGCCACCTGCTCCATCAGCTTCTCCAGGGTGTGCGAGCCGCCCGCCTCGAGGAAGCCGCGGCCGTTGCTGTCCGAGTTGAGGTAGAGCACTGCCTTCTCCTGCAGCTCCGCGGCGTGGGTCTCCGCCCACTCGGTCGAGCCGAGCAGGCCGGGCTCCTCGCCGTCCCAGGCGGCATAGATGATCGTGCGCTTCGGCCGCCAGCCGCTCTTGACCAGCGTCGCGACGGCGTGCGCCTCTTCGAGCAGCGCCACCTGTCCCGACAGCGGATCCGTGGCGCCGTTGACCCAGGCGTCGTGGTGATTGCCGCGGATGATCCATTCGTCGGGGCGCTCGGAACCCGGCAGCCGGGCGATGACGTCATAGGCCGGCACCAGCTTCCAATCGAACTGCAGGCGCAGGTGGACCCGCGCCGGGCCGGGGCCCAGGTGGTAGGGCATCGGCAGCGCGCCGCGCCACCCCTCGGGCGCCATCGGTCCGGCCAGGGCTTGTAGCAACGGCGCCGCATCGGCGTAGGAGATCGGCAGCACCGGGATGCGGGTGAGCGTCTTGGCATCCTTGAGATCGAAGGTCTTGGCGTCAGGAGACGCGCCGACGCCGGGGGTCAGCGGGTCGCCCGAGTAGAGCGGCATGTCGGCCACCGAGCCGCGCTGCGCGGCGCGGTCGTTGCGGTAGCCGCCCCGCGGGTAGACGTCGCCCCGGAAATAGCCGTCCTCGCGGGGATCGGAGTAGATGATGCAGCCGATGGCGCCGTGCTCGGCAGCCACCTTCGGCTTGATCCCGCGCCACGAGCCGCCGTAACGCGCGATGGCGATCTTGCCCTTGACGTCGATGCCCCGGCGCTCGAGCTCTTCGTAATCCTTGGGCACGCCGTAGTTGACGTACACCAGATCGCCGGTGACGTCGCCGTCGATCGAATAGACGTTGAACGGCGGCAGCTGCTCGGCGGTCTGGCCGGAGGTCTTGTCCTCGGGGATGGCCGGCTCCGTCAGCGAGGCGGTGAACGCCCGCGGCGCGGTCATCTCGAGGTGGCGCTCCTTCGGCGTCGCGTACAGCACCCGGAACTCCTCGATCCGGGTGTCGTAGCCCCAGGACCGGTACAGGCCGGCGATGAACTCGGCGTTGTCCTTGTCGTAAGGCGAGCCGAGATGGTGCGGCCGCGCCGAGAGCCGCTTCAGCCAAGGCGCCAGCTCCTCGCGGCGCAGCGCGGCGTCGAAGCGCGCTTCGAGCGCGCGCTCCTCGGCGGCGTGGGCGGGGCTGAAGCCGAGCAGCGGAGCCGCCGCGGTATTTGCCGGGGTCGCCGGGGTCGCCGGGGTCGCCGGGGTCGCCGGGACGGCCGGCGTGGAAGCGGGCGACGGCCCCGGCGGGCCGGCCGCCGGCGCGGCGGCGCCGGCGAAGATGGCGGCAAGCGCCGCCAGCGCCAGCCGGAAGGAGCGGGAGGAGCGGCGAGACCGGGCGGAACGGGTCGTCGACGATGCGAGCATGGGTCTCCTTGACGGTTCGGCCGCCGGCCCTGGCCGGCGAGGGCGAACGAGGAACAGGGATTGTAAACCGGCGTCGGGCAGATGTCCGCTCGATATAACGCGCCGGCCGGCCCCCAGGTTGCAGCAGCAGGTGGGCCGCGGCGTGCCCGGGGCCGGCGCGGTTCCCATGGCCGGCGCGGTGCCCGTGGCCGGAGCGGTGCACGGATGCGGTGTGGCGCCGCGCCGCGGGCCGCAAATCCGCTATTGTTGCGGGAGCCCCGAAAGCTCCGGGGCTCCAGAGCCGCCGGGCCGGATGGGCCGGCGGCCGGCGCCGGCAGGTGGTGCCCCTTTCATGCTCCGAATGGCCACGCGTTCCTTCGGCATGCCCCAGGCCTCGCCGACTCCTCCAGCCGGCTTCGCGCCGCCCACCAGCGACGTCCCGCCTGGACCGCCCGCCGCTCGCGACGGCGCCCGCACGCCGGCACTGTCGGGCGTCAGCCTGCGCTGGGCCATGGGCCTGTTCTGCGGCTTCGTCGGCGCGTTCATGCTGGTGGCGCCTCGCCAGTTCTCCAGGCCGATCTACGACCCGTTGCGTGCCTTCGGCGCGGCCTGGGGGATCGCCGCTCTCGCCGCCGGCGTGGCACTGCTGTCGGTGGCGACGTTGCGCACGCGCCGCACCTCGCGGCGACTGGCGCACGGCCTCGCCTGCCTGGTGCTGCTGGCGCTGGCGGCCGGCCTCGGCGCGGCCGGCGCCTGGACCGGCGCGGTCACCTATGCCGTGCTCGCCGGCAGCCTGATGTTGCCGGCCGGCCTGCGGGGCCGCCCGCTCCGCGGCCCTGCGGGGGACCTGCTGGCGCTGGCGATGGGGTGCAACGCCGCGGTCGTCGGCACCGGCATGGCGCTGCTGCCACGGCTCATCCACAACTCCTGGGCCGGGCCTACTTACCTGCGGCCGTTGGGGTTGGCGCTGGTCGCCACCGGCCTGCCACTCTGCTACGCCCAGCTGCGGCCAGTCTCGCGGCGCCAGCTCTGGGCCGCTCACCTCGCCGCCGGCGCCGGCATGGCCGGCCTGGGGGTGCTCGCGGCAGTGCCGCCGCCGGCCTGGACCGGGATCGCGCTGTGGTGGGGCATCGGCGGCGCCGTGGCCCTGCTCCCCTGGCTGCGGGTAAGATCCGCCGGCCTCGACACCTCGGCGCTCCGCACCCGCCTCGCCCTGGCCCTGGCCACCGTCACCTCGCTGGCACTGGTCGCGGCGGTGGCGGTCTCCACCACCCAGGAGGAGAGGCTGGCAACCACACAGGCGCAGGAGACGCTCGCCGTGGAGGCCCGCTCGGTGGCCCAGAACGTGCGGGACTACGTGGAGCTCAACGGCGCCCGCGCCGCGACCATGGCTGGACTATCCGCCGGGCTGCCGCTCGACCCCGAGGTCCAGCGCGAGCTGCTCGCCAAGAGCAGGCCGGGGTATCCGGACCTCACCGGGCTGCTGCTCGTCGGCATCGACGGACGGCTGCTGGCGTCCGACGGCGGCAGCATGGTCGGCGCCGGGACGCGCCGCGACATTGCCACCGCCGCCGCCGCCCGCGCCGAGGCGCCGGTCGAGCTCGCCGTGGATCCGGCCTCGGGGCACCGGCTGCTGCTGGTGGCAGCGCCAGTCTTCGCGCGCGACGGCCGGCCGGTCGCCGCCATGGTCATGGCTTTCGATTCCCGGTCGCTCGAGCGCCGCATCTCACGGGAGGGATCGATCGTCTCGCTGGGCGACGGCTACGGCAACCTCCTCGCCCGCCGCAACGGTCTGGCGGCAAGTGCCTCCGAGCTCGCCGCCGGCTGGGACCGGCAAGCCGTGGCAGGGGCGCCGCCGGAGCTTTCCGGACGCCTGGCGGCCTTTGCGACGGTGCCCAATTTCAGGTGGGTCGTGGCTCTCGAACGGCCCGAAGCCTCCGCTCTTGCCGGCGTCGACCGCGGCCGCAACCTGGCGTTCGCGACCCTGCTGCTGGTCCTGCCGCTGGCGGTGGCCGGCGGCATCCGGGTCGCCCGCCTGATCACCCGGCCGCTGGGGACGCTGGCCGATGCGGTTGACGAGCTCACCGCCGGCAACCCCTGGGCGCCGCTCGAGAGCAGCCGCATCACCGAGGTCGAGCGGCTCTCGGCGGCCTTCCGCGAGATGCGCGATCGCCTTGCCCAGCGGACCGCCGAGAGCGAGCGCCTGGCGGCCGAGCTGCTCGCTCGCGCCGACGCTCTCGCCGAGAGCGACCGCCGCAAGGACGAGTTCCTGGCCATGCTGGCGCACGAGCTGCGCAATCCGCTCGGCGCCATCTCCACCGCCGCCTACATCCTGGCCGATACACGCCCGGCCGAGCCGCCAGCCGCCCGTTCGGTGTCGGTCATCCAGCGCCAGACCCAGCACCTGGCGAGGCTGGTGGACGATCTGCTCGACGTCTCGCGGATCACCCGCGGCAAGGTGGAGCTGCGCCGCGTGCCGCTCGACCTCGGCGACGTGATCCGGCAGGCGGTGGAGACCACTCGTCCCCTGATCGAGGCCCGCCGCCACCACCTGGAGCTGTCGCTGCCGGAGGCGCACCTGCCCGTGCTCGCCGACCCGACGCGCATCGAGCAGGTGCTCGCCAACCTCGTCCGCAATGCGGTCAAGTTCACCGAGCCCGGGGGGCGCATCGAGATCGTGGCGGCGGCGCGCGCCGGCGAGGCGGTGGTGCGGGTCCGCGACTCCGGCATCGGCATCCCCGGCGAGCTGCTGCCGCGGGTCTTCGATCTCTTCATCCAGGGCCAGCAGGGGCTCGACCGCTCCGCCGGCGGCCTGGGTATCGGCCTTACCTTGGTACGCAGCCTGGTCGAGATGCACGGCGGCCGGATCGAGGCGAACAGCGGCGGCACCGGCAGCGGCAGCGAGTTCACCATCTGGCTGCCGCTCGCCCCGGCCGCACCGCGGCTCCAGGCCATGCACGCCGCCGCCGACGGCCCGGGCTGAGCCGGCTAGCGATGGCGGGCGGCGGGGGCTGCCGGTGCCGCCGGCGCGGGCTTGCCCGGTTCGACCTCGGGGCCACCGCCGGCGAGATGGGCGCGCACCACGAAGCGCTCGGGGGCCGAGCCCACGTAGTAGAAGGGATAGCAGGTGACCAGCGTCAGCTCCGGCCGATTGGCGACGGCGAGGACGCCCACGTCCTGGGGGTCCACGACCTGGGCCCAATCGACGTCGTAGTGATACGTGCCTTCCAGGGTATCGATGGTGATGACGTCGCCCTTGCGAATGTCCTTGAGGCCGCGAAAGACGGTATCGCGGTGACCTGCCAGCCCGACGTTGCCGAGCCGCTCCGGCATGGCGGTGCCCGGGATGTGGCCCACGCCGCGCCGCAGGGTCGAACCGGCCACGCCCTCGAGCACCAGCGCCGAGACGCCGACCCGCGCGACCTCGATGCGCCCGATCACCGACCCCTCCGGCAGCGGCGGCTCGGGGGGAGCGGTCGGCGCCGGTGCTGCCGGCGACACTGCCCCGGGGGCGCCGCCGGGGCGGAAGCCTTCGAGCCGATCGGTTTCGGCGGCAGGCGGCGGCACCGGTCCTCCGGTCCCGGCCGTTCCGAAAGCGGCCACCGAGCCACCTCCAGCCGTGCGACCTGCCGTGGCGCGGGCGCGCACGGCCTCGTCGAAGCGACGGCCTTGCTGGTAGGCGAACCAGTGAGCGTCGATCACCGCATAGGCGACGGCGCCCAGGCAGAGCACACCCACCGCCAGCAGCAGCCGTTCCAGCCAGACGAGGGGGTTGGCGCCCAGGCGGCCGCGATCGCCAACCCGGCGGCGCAGAGCCCCCAACCCGGCACCCAGGTGGAAGGCTGCGGAACGGCCCAGCGCGCTCAGGCGAGCAGCCAAGCGGATGAAAGCCTCCGAGCGGCGCAGAGCGCTCAGGCGAGCAGCCAAGCGGCTCCAGGCTTCCGCGCGGCTCAGTGCGCCGAGACGGCTGAGACTCTCCTTGAGGGTGTGCGGCATTGGCGGATGAATCGCAGGGGTGCTGGCATCGGGGCGCCGATCGCCGGCGCGCTACAGACCAGCACCTGGCGCCGCGGTGTCCGGCGCCAGGTGCTTGTTCCGGTGTGCAAGAGGTTACGATTGCCGCGAGCGGACTTCAAGCTTGCCGCTTCGCGAACGAGCGAACGGTGAGAGCGCCGCCGAGCGCCAGCAGGCCGATGGTGGCGAGCAGGGGCAGGTCGCTGGCCGTGCGCGGCAGCGACTGGTTGGCGGTGTTATTGGCAGTGCCGCTGTTGTCCGTCGTGGTGGCCGTCGAGCTGCTGGTGTCGGTGCTCGAAGGGCTGGACGGCGTAGTGGCGGTCGTGGTGCCGGTTGCCGGCGTCTGTCCCTCGTTGATGTTCTTGGAATTGTAGGACTGCCCGGTCGCGCCCGGCGCCGAGCCCGGGTTGGGATGGTCGAGCGTCGCACCGTAGGGGTCCTTCGTCTCCGAACCGCCCGGATTCCCGCTGGTCGGGCTCTGCGCCAGAACCGCCAGGACCGAGGCCAGCAGGAGGGTCATAAAGAGGTAAAGCACGTTCCGTTTCATGGATTGGCTCCTCTCTGGTTACCTGTTGTCGTCACCTGATGTGGTTATTCGATCTCGCGTGCGGCAAGCCGGTCAGGCGTTGCGCTTCGCGAGCGAGCGAACCGTCAACGCGCCGCCGATTGCCAGCAGGCCGATGACGGTGAGCAGCGGCAGATCGCTGGCCGTCCGCGGCAAGCTGCCGGAGGTGGCGGTCGTCGAGGTGCCGGCGGTCGCGGTGTCCGAGTCGGCATTGCCGGTCCCGGTCGCCGTTCCCGCCGCGTTGGTGTCGGTGGTGTTGCCGGTGGCGCTGCCGCCGCCGCCAGCGACCCCGGAGCCGTAGGTGCTGGTGCCGGTGGCGGTGCCGCCGGTGGTCGTGCCAGCGGGGTTAGGGTTGGTGCCGGTGCTCCCCGGATTCATCGTGCTGCCGGTGGAGCTCGAGGAGGAGGGAGTGCCAGGATTGCTGTTATCGGTGTTGACGCCCTGGCCGTTGCTGTCCGTGCCGGCGGCAGGCGTCGTCGCTGCCGGCGAGCTGGTGGTGGTGCCGGTCATGCCCGGCGTGCCGGTCGAGTCCTGACCGTTGCTGGTGGTGCCGGCGGCAGGCGTCGTCGCGGCGGGCGAGCTGGTGGTGGTGCCGGTCATACCCGGCGTGCCGGTCGAGTCCTGGCCGTTGCTGGTGGTGCCGGCGGCAGGCGTCGTCGCTGCCGTCGAGCCGGTCGTGCTCGACGTGGTTCCGGTTGACCCGGCCGTCGAGCCCGTGCTCGAGCTCTGGGCGACGGCGGCCAAGGCCGCAGCCACCAACAGGCTCAGGAACAGGGAAAAGAGTTTTCGCTGCATGGGTAGCTCCTCTCGGTAGTTTGCTAGTCCTCTTTCTCGCCGGGGGCTCCTCCGTGAGGCGCTCCCGCCCCGGTATGACTGCAACCAGAGTGCCAGGATCTGAGGCCGGGAGCCGCAGGGGGAGGGAGAATGGGCGCGTCAGGAAGTTTGAAAAATGTATAAGCCGGGCCGGCGCCCGGGGCAAACTGGTGACCACGCCGGCGGGCTCCCGGACGCCGCGGTGGGAAAAATGCGGCCTAGGCCTTGGTGAGGCGCTTGTAGCGGATGCGGTGCGGCTGGTCGGCCTCGGCGCCGACGCGCCGCCTGAAGTCCGCCTCGTAGGCCTGGTAGTTACCCTCGAACCAGACCGCCTGGGAATCGCCCTCGAAGGCCAGGATGTGCGTGGCGATGCGGTCGAGGAACCAGCGATCGTGGCTGATCACCACCGCGCAGCCGGCGAAGGCGAGCAGCGCTTCCTCGAGGGCCCGCAGCGTGTCCACGTCGAGGTCGTTGGTCGGCTCGTCGAGGAGCAGCAGGTTGCCGCCGGCGCGCAGGGTGCGCGCGAGGTGCAGGCGATTGCGCTCGCCGCCCGAGAGGTCCTTGACCCGCTTCTGCTGATCGGACCCTTTGAAATTGAAGGCGGCGGCATAGGAGCGCGCCGGCACCTCCCGGCCGCCGAGGTTCACCATGTCCCTGCCGTCCGAGATCGCCTCCCAGACCGGCTTATCGCCCTCCAGGTCGTCGCGTGTTTGGTCGGCGTAGGCGAGCTGGACCGTGTCGCCGAGGCGGAGGGTGCCGGCGTCGGGGCGCTCCTGGCCGACGATCATGCGGAAGAGCGTGGTCTTGCCGGCGCCGTTGGGGCCGATGATGCCGACGATGCCGCCGCGCGGCAGCGAGAACGACAGATCGTCCATCAGCAGGTTGTCGCCGTAGCCCTTGCGCAGCCCCTTCGCCTCGACCACCAGGTCGCCCAGGCGGGGGCCGGCCGGGATGTGGATCTCGTTCTGCTCGACGCGCTTGTTGGCGTCGCGGTCCTCGGCGAGCAGCTGCTCGTAGTGGCTGAGGCGCGCCTTGCCCTTGGCCTGGCGGGCGCGCGGGCTCATCCGCACCCATTCGAGCTCGCGCTCCAGGGTGCGCCGGCGCGCCGATTCCTGCTTCTCCTCGAGCGCCAGCCGCTGCTGCTTCTGCTCCAGCCAGGAGGAGTAGTTGCCCTCCCAGGGGATGCCGCTGCCGCGGTCCAGCTCGAGGATCCAGCCGGCGACGTTGTCGAGGAAATAGCGGTCGTGGGTGATCGCCACCACGGTTCCGGGATACTCCGCCAGGAAGCGCTCGAGCCACGCCACCGACTCGGCGTCGAGATGGTTGGTCGGCTCGTCGAGCAGCAGCAGGTCGGGGCGCTGCAGCAGCAGGCGGCAGAGCGCCACCCGCCGGCGCTCGCCGCCCGAAAGCCGGCCGACGGCGGCGTCGCCGGGCGGCAGGCGCAGCGCGTCCATGGCGATATCGAGCGTGCGGTCGAGCTCCCAGGCGTTGGCGGCGTCGATGGCGTCCTGGACCCGGGACTGCTCCTCGAGCAGCTTCTCCATCTCCTCGGCCGAGAGGTCCTCGCCGAAGCGGGCGTTGATCTGGTCGAAGCGGGTGAGCAGGGCGCGAGTGCCGGCGACCCCTTCCTCGACGTTTCCCAGCACGTCCTTGCTCTCGTCGAGCCCCGGCTCCTGCGGCAGGTACCCCACCCTGATGCCCTTGGCCGGCCAGGCCTCGCCGCCGAAGTCGGTGACCACGCCGGCCATGATCTTGAGCAGGGTGCTCTTGCCGGCGCCGTTCAAGCCCAGCACGCCGATCTTGGCGCCGGGCAGGAAGGACAGCCAGATGCCCTTGAGGACCTCGCGGTTGGGCGGATACAGCTTCCGCAGGTCCTTCATCACATAGACGTACTGCTCCGCCATTCGGGCTCCAATCAGGTGAGCGGCGTGGCCGCACGGACGCAGACGGCGGTCCGGCGCCAGCCGAGGGCGGGATTATAGGCGATCGGACGAGCGGCCGCCGGTCGGGGCCCGAGAGCGTTGCTTCAGCGCTCCGTTCGCGGGGTCGCCCCCTAATCAGATACCAAGAATATTGATCTGCAACTTCTCGTAGCGGTTCTCTTCGGCCCAGACGCTGAGCGCCATCGCCGCCAGCTCGTCGACCACCGGCACGGCCCTGCCGTTCTTGGTCAGATCGACCGTCTTGAGGTAGCGATGGCAGGTGTCGCAGGCCTCGACGCGGATGTGGCCGAGCTCCTCGGCGACATAGACCGGCAGCTTGTCGACGCTCTCTTCGCCGCAAGCGGGACAGACCAGCCGCCGGTAGTCCCACTCCGTCGCGCAGAGCGCGCAGATCAGCGAGCGCTTGCCGCCGTCCCCCTGCTGCCGGAGGACGCCGACCTGCGGCCTGCCGGAGCATTGCGGGCAGAGCGCTGGTGGAACGCCGCCGGCAGGCGGCTGCTCACTGTAGTCGGCGAGGTATTCGGCGTAGGGCTGCAGGAAGATCCAGGCGATATGGGCCTCGGCGGCCGTGAGGCCCGCGGCGGGATCGGCGCCGGCTCGCCAGAAGCCGTGCAGCGCCTCCTGCCAGCGCGTCGCCCCCTGCGCGGCCAGATCGGCGGCGGCCTGGGCGAGGGGACGGGGAGCGGCGGCCTCGACGAGCGCCAGGAAGGGCGGCAACGAAGGGAGAAGGACGAACAGATCCAGCTCTTCACGCAGCGAGCCAGGCGGGCGGACCTCTCGGACCTTTCCCAGCGCCGCCTCGAAGCCTGCATACAGCGATCGCTGAGCGCCGGCGATGCGCTCGTAGAAGCGCAGGCCCTCGGCGGCGGCGGGATGGGCGGCGGCCAGCTCCTGCGCGCGCTGGATCCGCCGCTCCCATTTCCCGCTATTCATGCATCATTCGTCGGCCGCGGCGTCCCGCACCACCTGCTCGTACCAGCCGCGATGGTAGCGCGCCGCCCACTTGCGCGACACGTCCCCGCGGACGATCGAGCCGAAGGCGCCACGTTCGACCGCCGTGCCCATGTAGACGTGGATCATGAACAGGGCGATGGTCAGCAACGCGGCCACCGGATGGACGATCACGGCGATCAGGCGCAGCCAGCGCAGGCTCCAGGGGATCCAGTGCGGGACCCAGAGCACCAGACCCGAGAGCAGGAGCGCGATCCCGCACCAGAGGAAGCCCCAGAAGAGCGACTTCTGGCCGGGATTGAACCGTCCCTCTTCGGGCACCTCTGCATCCTCGTTGCGGATGTAGTGCGGCAGCGCGCGCCACCATTCCTTGTCGCTCTCCGTGCTGCGCATCTGGGAGCTCCAGCTGCGGTACATCCACAGCACGCCGATGAAGAAGATCACCCCCGCCCACGGATGCAACTCGCGGGAGATCGTGCCGCCGCCCAGCACGACGGCGATCCAGAACAGCCAGGGAGACCAGAACGCGAGGCCGGTCAGCAGCAGATAAACGTAGGACACCCCGGTCAGCCAGTGCATGAGGCGCTCGTTGAAAGAGTAACGCTGGACCCGCCCGTTGGGCAGCAGACGCGAGTCGCTCATGGCTGCGGTCCCTCCTTCTTGATCTCTTCGTCCGCCGTGACCGTCTTCGGTCCGAAGCGCAGGTAGTGGACGCCGAGCCCGACCAGGCCGCCGACGATCGCCAGGTTGCCGAGCCATTTGAGCGGGTATTTCCACAACCGCACCGTCCACGGGATCTGCGGGTCCTTGGGCAGGCCGCCGTAGGCCTCCGGGTTGGTGGCGTCATGGAGCACGTACATGACGTGGGTGCCGCCGATGCCGGCGGGATCGTAGAGCCCGGCGTTGGCGAAGCCGGACTGCTCGCGGAGCTGCTTGGCGCGGGTCTCGCCCAGCTCCTGCATCTCGGGCTTGGTGCCGAAGTGCAGGCAGCCGGTGGGGCAGGCCTTGATGCAGGCCGGCTCGAGACCCTCGCTGACGCGGTCCACGCAGAGCGTGCACTTGAACACCTTGCGCGATTGCGGGCTGAACTTGGGGACGTTGAAGGGGCAGCCGCTGATGCAATACCCGCAGCCGATGCAGTGCTCCTGCTGGAAGTCCACGATGCCGTTGGCGTACTGGACGATGGCGCCGTCGGCCGGGCAGGCCTCCAGGCACCCCGGCTCCGCGCAGTGCATGCACTGGTCCTTGCGCATCAGCAGCATCAGGCTGCCGCCCTCGGGCTCGTACTCGTCGAACTTGATCAGGTTCCAGTAGTTCCACGCCGTTTCAGGCATGGTCTGGTAGCTGTTGTCGAAAGTGGTGTCGCTGAACGACAGGCCGTTCCATTCCAGGCAGGCGACCTCGCATGCCTTGCAGCCGATGCAGGTGGTGGTGTCGACCAGCTTGGCGACCTCGAACTCCCGCTTGACGCCGGCGCCGGGGACGGGGCCCGCATGGCCTGAAATCCTGCGGATTTCCAGATTTGCCTGGCTCATGTGGGTTCCCCTATGCCTTCTCGACCTTGACCATGAAGCCCTTGAACTCGGGCGTGTAGGCGTTGGGATCGATCACCGTCGGCGACAGCCGGTTGACGAGCGTCCGCGCGTTCCTCTCTTCGTCCTCGGCGATGCCGCGATAGCCCTGGTGGATGGGAATGCCGATCTGATAGACCTTCTTGCCGTCGATGGTCATCGGCTTGATGCGGCGGGTGACGAAGGCCTTGGCGACGTAGTAGCTGCGCGCGCTGGTCACCTTCAGCTTCTCGCCGCCCTTGACCCCCAGGTCCGCCGCCAGCTCGACGGGGATCTCGATGAACGGCTCGGGGATGAGCTGCACGTTCATCGGGTTGTTCTTGGTCCAGTAATGATAGTGCTCGGTCAGGCGGTAGGTGGTGCAGACGATGTTGAACTCATCGCCTATCTTGGAGAACTTGTCCGCGGCGGTGGTGAGTCTCTTGACCACCGGGTTGTTGGCCTGCTGCGGGTGGAAGGCGTTGGCGACCGGGCTCTCGATCGGCTCGTAATGCTCAGGGAAGGGTCCGTCGGCGAACAGCGCCAGCGGCGCGAAGATGCGCCCCACGCCCTCCGCGTTCATGATGAAGGGTCCCATGTGCTCCCGCGGGTGGGAGTCCACCTTGAAGTCGGGCACGTCGTTGCCGACCCACTTCTGCCCCGCCTCGCTCCACCACACCTGCCGCCGCTCCGGGTCCCATGGCTTGCCGGCCTGATCGCAGGAGGCCCGGTTGTAGAGCACGCGCCGGTTGGCCGGCCAGGACCACGCCCAGCCCTGATGGATCCCCAGGCCGGAGGGGTCCTCGGTGCCGCGGCGCGCCATCTGGTTGCCCGCCTCCGTCCACGAGCCGTTGTAGATCCAGTTGCCGCAAGCGGTGGTGCCGTCGTCCTTGAGCCAGGCGAAGCCGGGAAGCTGCTGGCCCGCCTTGATCTGTTGCTTCGTCTTCGGGTCCTCGAGATCGGCCAGCGCCTTGCCGTTGATCTCCTTGGCCACCTCCGCGAGCGAGGGATGCTGCGGATCGGTGTAGGGCCAGGTGAGGTTGAGGATCGGGTCGGGGAACTTGCCGCCTTCCTTCTTGTACAGCTCCCTCACCTTCAGGAAGATCTGCGCGATGATGTCCTGGTCCAGCCGGGCCTGTCCCGGCGGCGGCAGCGCGGCGTTCTTCCACTGCAGCCAGCGGGCGGAGTTGGTCATCGAGCCGTCTTTCTCGGCGAAGCCGGCGCAGGGCAGCCGGTAGACGGTGGTGTTGATCTTCCCCATCTCCTCCTTGCTGATGCCCGGCGACATCCAGAACTCGCTGGTCTCGTCGGGATAGATCTCGCCCACCACCAGCCAGTCGGCTTTCTTCAGCGCCTCGATGTTCTTCTGCGAGTCCGGGCCGATGGCGACGCCGTTCATGCCGAAGGCGAACATCCCCTTGACGCTGCCGCGGTACATGTTGTCCCAGATGTTGGTCCAGGAGTAGTTGCGGTCCACCTTCGGAAGGTAGGCGAAGGCCCAGTCGTTCTCTTTCTTCGCCGCATCGCCGTACAGGGTCTTGAGCAGGGAGACGGCGAACTTGGGAGTGTTTCCCCAGTAGTTGAAGGAGTCCCACTCGGATGGCTTCGAGGCCGGCGGCGTGATGCGCTTGGCGTAGGCCGCGAAGTCGGCGTCGGCCGGCGTCGGCACCTTCAGATATCCCGGCAGGTTGTCGAAGATGCCCGCCATGTCGGTAGCGCCCTGGATGTTGGAGTGGCCGCGCAGGGCGTTGACGCCGCCACCTGCCCGGCCGACGTTGCCCAGCAGCAGCTGCAGGATCGCCGCCGTGCGGATGATCTGCGAGCCGAAGGTGTGCTGGGTCCAGCCGACCGCATAGATGACCGTCGCGACCTTCTTCATGTCGCCGCCGGTGCGGACGGAGGTGAACAGGTCGGCGGCCTTGAGGAACTGGTCCTTGGGGATGCCGGTCACGCGCTCGACCATCTCCGGCGTGTAACGCGAATACTGCCGCTTGAGCAGCTGGAAGACGCACCGCGGGTGGTTGAGCGAGAGGTCGTAGGCGACGTTGGGCGGCATGCCTGGCGGCGGCGCCCCGGCGGCGGCGGTGCCGGTATTGGCGGGCCCGGCGGCGGTGCCCGCCGAACCGGCGGCGGCGGGCTTGGCGATGCCGGCGGGAGCGCCGGCGCTCGCTTCCTTGGCGACGGCCGGGGTGACGCCGCCGCCGTTGGTGCCGGCGCTCGCGCTGGCGGCCGCGGCGGGCTTGGCGCCGGCGCCAGCGGCGCCGCCAACGGCGGGCGCGACCGGAGCACCGGCCGATCCGGACGCTGCGGCAGCGGGAGAGGCAGCGGCTGCCGCACCGCCGGCAGCGCCCAGGCCGCCGACGGCGGCGCCGGGAGCGGCGGCGCCGGTGAGGTTACCCCCCTGCTCGTAGTTCCAGGTGGACTTGTCGTAGACCTGGGTCGCGGCGTTGAAGCCCGAGAACAGGCCGTCCTCCGGCAGCTTGAAGCCCTCCTTGACGATGAACGCTGCGTTCGTGTAGTTGAGCAGGTATTCCCTGGCCAGCCGGTTGTTCTCGATCGCGTAGCGGACCATGCCGCCGAGGAAGGCGATGTCCGAACCGGCGCGGATCTGCAGGAAGAGGTCGGCGGTGGCCGCCGTGCGCGTGAAGCGCGGATCCACCACGATCATCTTGGCGTTGCGGACCTTCTTGGCCTCGATCGCCCACTTGAAGCCGCATGGGTGGTTCTCCGCGGGATTGCCACCCATGATCAACATCATGTCGGTGTTCTTGATGTCGGTGTAGCCATTGGTCATCGCCCCGCGTCCGAATGATGGTCCCAAACTTGAGACCGTGGGGCCGTGTCAGACCCGGGCCTGGTTTTCCAGGTAGCAGACCCCCAGGCTGCGCATGGTCTTGACGACCAGGAAATTGAACTCGTTGGTGTCGGTGCAGCCGCCGGTGAAGGCCATTCCCTCGCAGCGGTTGACGGTGTGCCCCTGGGCGTCCTTGTCGACGAACGATGCGTCACGGGTCTTCTTGGTCCAGCGGGCGATCTCGTCGATGGCGGTGCCCCAGGCGATGTCCTCCCAGTGGTCGGAGCCGGGGCGGCGGACCTGCGGCTTGAGGAGACGGCGCGGGTTCAGGATGTCCTGCTCGAGCGAGGAGCCCTTGGGGCACAGCGTGCCGCGGTTGATCGGATGATCCGGATCGCCCTCGACGTGGATCACCTGCGGGGTGACGTTCTTGGCCTTGTCGCCCAGCGTGTAGATGATCACGCCGCAGCTCACCGAGCAGTACGGGCAGGTGGAGCGGGTCTCGGTGGCGCGCGCGATCTTCAGCTCTCGCACCTGCGCCTGGGCAGGCGCCAGGTCGAACCCGAAGACCGTGGCCGCGGCGCCGCCGATGGCGCCGACCTTCAGGAAGTCCCTTCTGGTGGGATTCATCGAACCATACCTCCCCTCATCTCCCTCGACGTGGAGCTGCGGTCGGACGCTGCTGAGACCGCGCGGGAGCGGACCTGCGACAAGCTCCGGCGACTGATTCTCATCGGCCCTCCTAGGTTGGTGACATGGGAGCCTCTGTACCACAGAACCCCGGCCTCGGCAAGGCGGGCACCGCGTGCTCCGCGTGCTCGGCTCGATTTGATCCCGGCAGCGAATGCTTTGCCTCATCGGCGGAGGCGTGCCCCATGCTAGTGTCCCGTACCGCATGGGAGGCGGCGCGGCATGAGCGATCTACCCGGCGCGGCGACGCGCAGCCTGGCCGGCGCGGCGGTGCGGGCGACGGTTCTGACCTACGAGGCCGGCCGGGTCGAGCGGCGGTCGGACCTGGTGGCCGCCGAGGAGCCGCTCGAGATGCGGGTCTCGGTCGAGCAGGAGGGGCGCCGGGTGCGCCACAGCGTGGCGGTGACCATGCGCACTCCCGGCCATGACTTCGAGCTCGCGGCCGGCTTCTTCTTCAGCGAGGGGATCGTCGCCTCGCGCCAGGCGATCTGGAGCATCGTCCACTGCCAGGAGGGCGAGGAGCCCAACGTCGTCGACGTGCTCCTCGCGCCGGGGGTGGCCTTCGATCCGCAGCGCTTCAGCCGCAACGTCTACACCACCTCGAGCTGTGGGGTCTGCGGCAAGACTTCGATCGATCTGGTGCGCACCGTCTGCCCGGCGCGGCCGGTGGGCCGCGAGCGCATCGCACGCGAGGTGCTGACCGGCCTGCCGGAGACCTTGCGCCAGGCGCAGGCGGTCTTCTCGCGCACCGGCGGCCTGCACGCGGCCGGGCTGTTCGACGCCGCCGGCAAGCTGCTGCTGCGCCACGAGGACGTCGGCCGCCACAACGCCGTCGACAAGCTGATCGGCAGGCTGCTGCTCGACGGCGAGCTGCCGGCCTCGGACCGCGTGCTGCTGGTCAGCGGCCGCGCCAGCTTCGAGCTGGTGCAGAAGGCTCTGGTGGCGGGCATCCCAATGCTCGCCGCGGTCGGCGCCCCGAGCAGCCTGGCGGTCGAGCTGGCGCAGGAGCTCGGCCTGACCCTGGTCGGCTTCCTGCGCGGCGGCCGCTTCAACGTCTACGCCGGCGAGGAGCGGATCGCCGCCTGAGCGCTCGGCTCAGAGCGCCGGCGGCCCGTCGGGAGCCTCGGCGCGCAGCCGCGCGGCAAGGATGGCCAGAAAGGGCTCGAGGTCGTCGGTGTCCGGCAGGGTGAGGACCAGCTTGCCGGCGGCGGTGCGTTCGATCCTGCCCTCACCCTCGAGCACCAGAGCGACCTGCAGCGCCTCGCGGTCGATCGGTATCTCGTCGGTGACGGCAAAGACCCGGTTCATGATCTGCTGATCGAGGGTGCGCATGCCCCATGCTACATTGGCGGCATGAGCGAAACCGAGGCGGCAGGCCCCCCGGCCACGGGCGCACCGGCCGCCACCGACCTCTTCCTGTCGCTGACGCCGGAGAAGGTGCTGGCCGCGGTCGAGGCCGCCGGTCTGCACTGCAACTCGGTCTGCTATCCGCTCAACTCCTTCGAGAACCGGGTCTACGAGGTCGAGCTCGAGGACCGCACGCGAATCGTCGCCAAGTTCTACCGGCCGGGGCGCTGGAACGAGGAGCAGATCCTCGAGGAGCACCAGTTCCTGCGCGAGCTCGACGAGGCGGAGGTGCCGGTCTGCAACGTGCGGCCGTTCCCCGACGGCAGCACGCTGCGCCGCATCGACCACATCTTCTACTCGCTCTCCGACCGCAGCGGCGGCCGGGCGCCCGACGAGCTGGACGGCACCGCGGCCTGGCGGCTGGGCATGCTGGTCGGGCGCCTGCACGAGGTGGCGGCGCGGCGTCCGGCCGAGCATCGCCTGACCCTGGGCGCCGACCGCTTCATCCGCGACGACGTCGCCTGGCTCGACGCTCACGCGGTCCTCCCCAAGCATCTCCACAGCCGCTATCTCGACGCCGCCCTGGCGATCGCGGACCAGCTCGACGGCGCCCTGGGGGCGCTCGAGCCGCGGCAGATCCATCGCCTCCATGGCGATCTCCATCTCGGCAACGTGCTGCTGCGCGACGGCGTGCTGCGGGTCCTCGACTTCGACGACATGGTGGTGGGCCCCGCGGTGCAGGACCTCTGGCTGGCGCTCCCCGGCCGGGATCCCTGGACCCTCGGGCTGCGCGAGCGGTTCCTCGAGGGCTACGAGCAGTTCCGCGCCTTCGACCGCTTGACGCTGCGGCTGATCGAGCCGCTGCGCGGCCTGCGCGTCATCCACTATGCAGCCTGGCTGGCGCGGCGCTGGCACGACCCGGCCTTCCCCGCCGCCTGGCCGCATTTCGGCACCCTGGATTACTGGCAGCGCGAGACCGACGACCTCGAGGAGCAGCTGGCGGTGATCCGCGGCGAGCTGGCGCCGCCCGCGGACGCGGCCGGCGGCGAGGGCGAGGAGCGCCCGGCCGAAGAGGCCACGCTCACCAACCGCGACTACTTCTGGGACTGGGAGGGCTGAAGCTCCAGCCTGGTGGCCCGGCCGGCCAGCCGGGATCCCGCCTCGCCTGAGGTGCCCGTTGTGCTAGCATCCGCGCGCCTTTGCCGGGCGGACCCGCGGCGCACCACGCACCCATGCAGATCCACGACGACATCCTGGAGACCCTCGGCAATACGCCGCTCGTCCGGCTCCGCCGCTTCCATCCGACCGGTGCGGCGCTGGCCGCCAAGCTCGAGTTCTTCAACCCCGGCGGCAGCGTCAAGGACCGGATCGGCACCGCGCTGATCGAGGCCGGCGAGCGCGCCGGGCTGCTGCGGCCCGGCGGCACCATCGTCGAGCCCACCTCCGGCAACACCGGCGTCGGCCTGGCGATGGCCGCCAACCTGCGCGGCTACCGGCTGATCTGCACCGCGCCGGACAAGATCCCGGCCGAGAAGGTGGCGCTGCTCGAGGCCCTGGGAGCCAGCGTCGTCCGCTGCCCCACCAGCGTCGCCGCCGACGATCCCCGCTCCTACTATAAGGTCGCCGAGCGCCTGCGCGACGAGCAGGGCGCCTACCTGCCCAACCAGTATTCCAACCAGGCCAACCCGGAGGCGCATTACGCCAGCACCGGGCCGGAGATCTGGCGCCAGACCGAGGGCCGCATCACCCACTGGGTGGTCGGCGTCGGCACCGGCGGCACCATCAGCGGCACCGCCAAGTTCCTCAAGGAGCGCAACCCGGCGGTGCGCGTCGTCGGCGTCGACACCGTCGGCAGCGTCTACGTCTACTACAAGCAGCACGGCGAGCTGCCGCCGGCCGACCAGATCCACCAGTACCTGATCGACGGCATCGGCGAGGACTTCCTGCCCGCCTGCGTGTGGTGGGACTACATCGACGAGGTGATCGCGGTCGACGACAGGTCGGCCTACCGGGCGGTGATGGAGCTCGCCCGCAAGGAGTCGATCTTCGTCGGCTCCTCCGGCGGCGCGGCGGCGGCCGGCGCCCGCCGGGTCGCCGAGTCGCTGCCCGCGGACGCCCTGGTGGTGACCCTGTTCCCCGATTCCGGCGAGCGCTATCTCTCGAAGCTCAATCAGGCCTGGCTGCGCGATCACGAGCTGCTCGACGGCTGACGGCCCTGGTGTCTCACCCGGGCACGCCGGGACACCGGGGACACCGGGGACACCGGGGAACACCGGGGACGAAACTTTTGCCTGCAAGCCTAGGTAGAACGTTCCATGGCGAATCCGGCAGGTCCGGCGATTCCTCCGCTACCTCCGCTACCTCCGAAGACGGCGAGACCGCCCGGTAGGACCAGGCTGACCGGCTGGCTCGAAGCGGCCGGCGCCGATCTGCACTTTGGCGCCCGCCTGCTGGCGAGGAGCCCGGGCTTCACCGCCGTGGCGGTCCTCACCCTGGCGCTGGGGATCGGCGCCAACACCGCCATCTTCAGCGTCGTCGATTCGGTGCTGCTGCGGCCTCTCCCCTACCGGCCGGGCGGCGAGGTGGTGGTGCTGGGCGAGGAGAAGCCCTGCTGCGAGTTCACGCCGACCGCGCCGGCCAACCTGCTCGACTATCAGCGCTACAGCCGCGACTTCGAGCAGCTTGCGGGGATCAACTCCGTCGCCTGCGTGCTGGCGCGGCGCGGCGCCGCGCCGCTCTCGCTCAAGGGATCGCAGGTGACGTCCAACTATTTCGCGGTCTTCGGCATCCCGGCGGGCCTCGGGCGCACGCTCGAGCCTGCGATCGAGCGGCCCGGCGCTCCCGGCGCCGCGGTGCTCAGCGACCGCGTCTGGCGGGTGCATTTCGGCGCCGATCCGAGCGCCGTCGGCGGCCTGGTCCTGGTCGATAGCCAGCCCTACACCGTGGTGGGCGTGATGCCCGAGCGCTTCAGCCGCTTGAGCAGCGCCGACCTCTGGGTCTCGTCGCCCTTCGCCACCCTGGTGCCGGCTTCGGATCGCAGCGGGAAGCAGGCGGCGAGCCGTGACATCAATTTCATCCGGCCGATCGGGCGCCTGCGCGCCGGCGTCGGCCTGGACCAGGCGCGATCCGAGCTGCTCGCGATCTCGCAGCGGCTGACCCGGGAGTATCCCGAGGACAACGCGAAGAAGGTGGCGCGCCTGCGGCCTCTCCGCGACTGGGTGGTCGGCGCAGCCGGGCCCGCCCTGTGGGTGCTGCTGGGGGCGGTGGGCCTGATCCTGCTCATCGCCTGTTCCAACCTCGCCAACCTGCTGCTGGCGCGAGGCACGGTCCGCGAGCGCGAGATGGCCCTGCGCGCCGCTCTCGGCGCCGGGCGGCTGCGCCTGGTGCGCCAGCTCCTGACCGAGACCTTGCTGCTGGGGATGATGGGCGGCGGCCTGGGTCTGCTCATCGCAGCGTGGGGAGTGCACCTGCTGAGCGTGCTGCGCCCCGGCAACCTGCCGCGCGCCGGCGAGGTGAGGATCAGCGGGACGGTGCTGGCCTTCACCCTCGCCGTGTCGCTGCTCGCCGCCCTGCTCTCCGGCCTGGCGCCGGCGCTGCGCGCCCTGCGCGTCGAGCTGGGCTCGGCGCTCAAGCAGGGGGGACGCGGCACCAGCGGCGGCGGCCAGCGCCTGCGCCGCGTCCTGGTGATCGCCGAGATCGCCATGTCGCTGGCGCTGGTGATCGGCGCCGGCCTGCTCATCCGCAGCTTCTCGAACCTGCTGGGCATCGCTCCCGGCTTCGTCGCGCAGGGGGTGGTGGCGGCCGACCTGCCGTTGAACCAGGACCGCTACCGCTCGCTGCCGCAGGTCACCGCCTTCGCCGGCCAGCTGCTGGCGCGGGTCACGGCGCTGCCCGGCGTGGAAGCTGCCGGCATCGTCGACGCGGTGCCGTTCGGCAACTCGAGCACCGACGGCGACATCCAGATCGCCGGCCGGCCCGCCGCGCGCGCCGGCGAGGGGATCGACGCTCAGAAGCGGATCACCAGCGGCGGCTACTTCCGCACGCTGGGCATCCCGCTGCTGCGCGGACGGACCTTCGACGACCGCGACTCGGCCGACGGCCCGCCGGTGGTCATCGTCAACGAGAACCTGGCCCGCTTCGCCTGGCCGGGCCAGGACCCGATCGGCAAGCAGCTCAAATGGGACGACGGCGCCGACAAGCCCTGGCTGACGGTGGTCGGCGTGGTCGGCAACCTCCATATGTTCAGGCTGGACGACAAGCCGACGCTCGACGCCTATCGGCCCTACCGGCAGTACCGCAGCTCGGGCTTGACCCTGGTGGTGCGGCGCGCCGCCAACCCGCTGGGCCTCGCCGGGCAGCTGCGCCAGGAGGTGCTGGCGCTCGATCGGCAGCAACCGATCTCTCGCATCGACCTGCTGACCGAGATGCTCGACCGGTCGCTGGCGCTGAGGCGCTTCCAGCTGGGCCTGATCGGCAGTCTCGCACTGCTGGCGCTGGTGCTGGCGAGCCTCGGCGTGTACGGGGTGGTGTCCTTCTCGGTGCGGCAGCGCACCCGGGAGATCGGCGTGCGGGTGGCGCTCGGCGCGCGCCGCGCTCAGGTCTTCGCGCTGGTGCTGCGGGGCTCGCTGGCGATGACCGCTGCAGGTCTCGCGGCCGGCATCCTGGGATCGCTCGTCCTCGGCCGCTTCGTCGAGTCGCTGCTCTACGGCATCGGCAGCCACGATCCCGCGGTCTACGCGGCGGCCGCCGGGGCGCTGCTCGGCGTCTCCCTCTTCGCCGCCTACCTGCCGGCCCGCCGCGCCGCCGAGATCGATCCGGCGGTCACCCTCCAGGCCGAGTGATCAGAGGAGCCGGGCGGCGAACCCGGCCGGTATCCTCTACGGCTCTACGGCTCTACGGCTCTACGCCTCCAGCTGCTTCTGGGCGTTGCGGTAGAGCCGCCAGCAGAGCAGGCCGAAGACCACCGCGCACAGGATGCCGCCCCAGACGACGTCGTTCTTGAACTCGCCGAAGGCGAGCCAATGGTTGCCGAGGTCGATCTTCTCCAGCAGGGTCGGCTTCTCCATGTGGAGCACCGAGTCGCCGAAGAAGGCGACCAGGGCGATCAGCACCCCGCCGAGCGAGCCGCCCGCCACCAGGCCGGTGGCGTACAGCATGCCCGAGGAGAGCTCGCTCTCCTCCTTGCGGTGGGCCGCCCGGTCGGCAAGCGCCTTGACCATGCCGCCGATCCAGATCGGGAAGGTGGTCGACAGCGGCAGGTAGGCACCGACCGCCCAGGAGAGGGCGTGCGCGCCGGCCATCTGCGCCATGAACGCCAGGGCCACGCCGACCAGCACCGGCGCCCAGGGCAGGTTCTGGGCCAGCAACCCCTTGATGATCGTCGCCATCAGGGTGGCCTGCGGCGCGGCCAGCTTGGGACCGCCGATGCCGTGCAGCTCGCCCATGCGGTAGGTTTGGTCGAGCAGGAAGAGGGTGCCGCCGATCACCAGCGTCGAGACCAGGACGCCGATGATGAAGCCGATCTGCTGGCGGCGCGGGGTCGCGCCCACCAGGTAGCCGGTCTTCAGGTCCTGCGAGGTGGCGCCGGCGTTGGCGGCCGCGATGCAGACCAGGGCGCCGACGCACAGCGCCACCGACTGGTAGACGTCGCCGGTGCGCCCGACCAGCACGAACACCAGGCAGGTCGCCATCAGGGTCGCGATGGTCATGCCCGAGATGGGGTTCGACGAGGTGCCGATGATGCCGACGATGCGGCTCGAGACGGTGACGAAGAAGAGCCCGAAGACCACCACCAGCACGCCCATCAGCAGCGAGCCCGGGAACTCGCCATGCGGGAAGTGGGGCAGCACGGTGATGATCAGCGCCAGCACCAGCGAGCCGACGATCACCCAGCCCATGCCGAGGTCGTCCTCGGTGCGGATCTTCTTGGCTTCTCCGGCTCCCCCGCGCAGCGACTTCACCGATTCCCGGAAGGCCGAGACGATGGTGGGCAGGGTCTTGAGCAGGGTCATCACGCCGGCGCAGGCGACGGCGCCGGCGCCGATGTAGCGGATGTAGGCGCGGTAGATCCACTCCGCATGCGCGTGCGAGGCGCGCCAGCCCGCCGAGAAGCCGAGGTCGGTGAGGTCCTTGACCAGGCGCGTGTCGGGCACCAGCCAGGAGATCAGCGGGATGAGCGCCAGCCAGGCCAGCACGCCGCCCGAGGCGAGCTCGCCGGCGATCTTGGGGCCGATGATGTAGCCCAGGCCGAGGTATTCGGGGGTGACGTCGCTCTGCAGCGTGGCGTCGGGGATGACGCTCGCCGCCTTGGTGCGGAACCAGGTGGCGGTCTCGTTCCACAGCCCCAGGATGCCGTAGAGGAACTTGTAGAGCAGCGCCACCCCGACGCCGGCGAAGACCATCTTCGCCAGATCGCCGCCGCGCTCGCCGGCGATCAGCACGTCGGCGCAGGCGGTGCCTTCGGGATATGGCAGCTTGCCGTGTTCCTTGACGATCAGCGCCCGGCGCAGCGGGATCATGAACAGCACGCCGAGGATGCCGCCGACCGCCGACAGGACGAAGATCGTCAGGTAGTTGAAGTAGTTGGCGCCGTAGGAGAGAAACAGCAGCGCCGGCACGGTGAACACGACGCCGGCCGCCACCGACTCGCCGGCGGAGCCGATCGTCTGCACCATGTTGTTCTCGAGGATGGTCGACTTGCCGAGCCGCTTGAAGACCGCGATCGAGAGCACCGCGATCGGCACCGACGCCGAGACCGTCAGGCCGGCGCGCAGCGCCAGGTAGACGGTGGCGGCGCCGAAGACGATGCCGAACAGAGCGCCGAGGACGACCGCCCGGACCGTGAACTCCGGTATCTCCTGGTCCGCGGGAACGAAGGGCTCGAACTTCTCGGGGCTGGTCTCGGCCATCGGAACCTCCAAGCCTCAAACTGCGCGTTCTCGCAACGGCGGCAAGTTGGCGGCGATGCTATGACGGTCCGCGGGGCGGCGCAACCGCCGCCGGCGGCGCCGGGTCCAGGTGGGCCGACTCGGCGTCGCCCATCTCGACGCCGCCACCGGGGAAGTACTCGCGCCAGCGGCGGGAGACCTGTGCCGCGGTGGCGGGATCGGCGGCGAGCTCGCGCGGGAAACCCGGCTTGAGCCGGGCGTCGATCAGCACCGGCGCCGTGTAGGCGAGGTGGTTGCGCACCGCCTTCACCGCCGCGGCATGGACGTCGGCCGCCGGCTCGAAGCGGGTGAAGGTGGTCCACAGGAAGTTGATCGGGCTCGCCGCCGCCCGCCGCGGCTCGTCGGTCAGCACCAGCAGCTGCCAGCCGGCGAAGGCGGGATGGGCGGCGAAGCGGGCCGCGGCGCCCGGCTCCTCGGCGAACGGCGGGCCGCCCACGACCAGGCAGCCGGGGCTGAACACCAGCGCCTCGCGCAGCCCCTGGGGCACCTCGCCCGGCGAAAACTCCCGCGGCAGCTCGCGGACCGGGTCGCCGAGACCGAGCCAGACCCCCTTCGAGCCTTCGTTGACCCGCGGGCCAGTGTAGTCGAGCGTGTCCATCGCCAGGTTGGCGAAGACGTAGAGGTCGGCCTCCGGGCGGGTGCGCTCGAGCACATGGGTGAGGGTCGCCCGGAAGTCCTTGAGGTCCACCGCGCGGTCGGTCACCAGCAGGAACTTGGTGAGCGACAGCTGCCCCTCGCCCAGGATGCGGAACGCCGAGGCCATCGCCTCGCGGGCATAGCGCTGCTTGACCACCGCCGCCGCCAGCGAGTGGTAGCCGGTCTCGCCGTAGGACCACAGCGCCTCGACCGCCGGCATCACCAGCGGGAACAGCGGCGAGAGCAGCTCCTGCAGCAGGTCTCCGAGGAAGAAGTCCTCCTGACGGGGCTTGCCCACCACCGTCGCCGGGAAAATGGCGTCGCGGCGGCGGGCCAGCCATTCGACCTCGAAGACCGGATAGTCGTGACGCAGCGAGTAGTAGCCGTAGTGGTCGCCGAACGGACCCTCCGGGCGCCGCACCCCGGCGGGCACCCGGCCGACCAGCGCCAGCTCGGCGGCGGCCGGCACGGCCGGCAGCGCCGCGCCGCCGGGCCCCGGCATCATTCGCAGGCGCTCGCCGGCGATCAGCGAGGCCAGCATCAGCTCCGGCACGTTCTCGGGCAGCGGCGCGATGGCGGCGAGCATCAGCGCCGGCGGGCCGCCCAGCCAGACGCTCACCGGCAGGCTCTCGCCGCGCCGTTCGGCCACGGCGTGGTGGAAGCCGCCGCCCTTGCCGATCTGCCAGTGCATGCCGGTGGTCCGCGGACCGTGCACCTGCAGCCGGTACATGCCGAGGTTGTGCCCCGCGCGCTCGGGATGCTCGGTGTAGACCAGCGGCAGGGTGATGAACGGCCCGCCGTCCTCGGGCCAGGTGGTGAGCACCGGCAGCCGATCCAGGCGTACGTCGCGGGTGACCACCTCCATCACCGTGCCGGCGCGCCGGCGCGGCCGCCGGTCGACGCCGATGCGCAGCGCCTCGCGGGCGAGGTCGCGCGCTCCCCAGAGCTTGCGCGGCGTCGGCGGCAGCAGCGTCTCGGCCAGCTCGACCAGCCGCCGCACCAGCCGGAACGGCCGTTTGCCGAAGGCCAGCTCGGCGCGCCGGGGGGTGCCGAAGAGGTTGGTCGCCAGCGGCATCTCGGCGCCGCGCACGTCGGTGAACAGCAGCGCCGGCCCGCCGGCCGCGATCACCCGGCGGTGGATCTCGGCAGCCTCGAGGCGCGCGTCCACCGGCGCCTCGACCACCGCCAGGTCGCCGTCGCGCCGCAGCTGCGCCAGGAAGGCCCGCAGGTCCGGGAAGGTGGGGTCGGCCATGGGTAGGCGCAGTCTAACCCCTGTAGCACTATCGGTGTGGAGCCACGCGCACCCGGCGCAGTCCTTGCAGAACTGGCGATGCATGGCGGTAAGACGAGGTTGCTCGCAGCGCGCGGCCCGATGAGGTCAGGGGCGGCAGTGACGCTGGCCGCGGCTTGCCTGCTGGCTGGCTGTGCTCTGATCGCGCGGCGAGCGACGGTCGACTACCTGGCGGTCGATTCCGCCGTCTCCGCCGGGATCAAGATCGACCTCTACCGATCGTTCGTCGAGAAGTACAAAGACCGCGTCACCATCCAGGCGCGCTTCACCGTCGATCAGTCGTCGAAGGCACCCTTCCCAAATTTCTTCGACGGCGACTTTCACTTCGCCGGACGCTCACCCCAGGTGGGCTTCCCGATGGTCGGAGAGATCGCCAACGGCACCGGCGAGCCGGCCGCGATCGAGCTCGTGCACCAAGCCGAGGCCCAGCACCGCCCGCTCGAGCTCACCGGCGTCTGGCGGGTATGGCCGGAGCATGCGGGCGGGGCGAAGGAAGCGCAGGGCGAAGCCAATCCGCCCCTCGACAGCTCGAACCCCGCCCACGTGTTCGAGATCCATCCCGTGGTCCGCATCGGCCGCCTGTCGCTGCTCGACTCCTTCCGCCCCGTCAAGGGATTCAAGCCCGGAGCCGCGCGCGCCGAGCTCGAGCTCTACGAGAATGTCCCGTGCGCGCTCACCGTCAACGCGAAGACGGTGTCGATCCTCACCAAGAAGGGGCTTTACAATGACGTCGAGTTCCTCCTCGAAGCCACCGCCGAGCCGCCGCAGGTCGTGCCCGACGGCAGATTCATGATCGCCGCGGTGCGCGACCTCAAAGGAGACCTGGTGGTGGCGCGGCGCCGCATGGTGCTGGTGAAGGGCACCGCTCCCGAGCTGGCGGCGAGGCGCCTCAAGACGGGCGAGCGCCTCCAGGTCTGGGGCATTCCGCGGGTCGATTTCGCCGAGATCTCCCGCCGCGCCGCCGCCGCCGCGACCCATCCGGCCGAGTTGCAGCAAACCCTCCCCTACGAGATCATCGTCATCGGCCTCTTCCCGCGGCTTCAGTGATTCGGCGAGCTGGAGAAATCGATCATCAGCTCGCTCCATGATCGGACCGGCACGCCGTTCCTGGTGGCGGCGAGGAAGCGCGCTTGCCGCGCCGCCGCCGCCGCGGCCTCGTTGAACCCGAGGCCCGAGTTGTCTCCCTGCTTGACCCTCACCTCGATCACGTGGCCGCTCTCGTCGACCAGCACCGCCAGCAACACCTGCGCCTGCTTGCCGGTTCCCCGGGCCGCCGCGGGGTAAACGGCATCGGGCACGTTCACCGGCTCCGCGGCCTCGACTCCTGGACCCGGGGCGATGGGCCTGATGTCCTCGCGGTCGGCTGGGGACGATGGTGCCGCCTTGGGAGCGCCGCTCGCCGGCTGCGCGGCAGCCCGCTTCGGCGCCGGCGGCGCCGGTACCGGGGGCGACGCCCCGACGGTAGCACCCTGCGGCGCCGGTGCCGGCATGCCACCGGCGGCAGCGCGCCTCCCGGGACCGGTGTCGTGCTGCCGGGCCATCACGGGCGGAGATGCGCCCGCGTCGGCCGCTTGCGGAACCGTGCTCCTGCCGGACGGAAGCAGCTCCCGCGGGACCGCCGGCAGCAGGGGCGGCGCGCCGGCCGCCACGCTTGGGCTCGCGGGTGCGGTCCGTGACGGAAGTTCGGGCGTCTCGGCCGGCTGCCGCCGGTGGAGATACCACCACCCGCCGCCGCCAAGGGTCCCGGCCCCCACGAGCAACAGCGTGGTCACCAGCGCTCGCCGCGCCCACCGCGATCGCTGCTCCGGCCGCCCGCTCCCCGCCCATTCCTCCGGCAGGACCACCCCCCTGGTCCTCGCGGTACCGAACTCGGCCTCCCGCGCCGCGCCGCTTGCCGGCGTCTCGCCTTGCCGTTTGAAGCCCAGCTCGCCGGCGCCGCCGCTCGTGAGGTAGGCGTCCGGGGGCGGCCCCGTGCGGTACAACGAGCGAGTTTTCCAGTCGGTGGCGAGCGGCGCATGCGACGTTGGCGGAACCGCGGGCAACAGGCCCTCCAGCGTCCGTGCCGACAGCGTCGATGAAGTCGGGGGCGGCGCCGCGGGAGGCCGTGGCGGCATCCTGGCGCGTGCCGTCAGCGGCAGGGTCTCGTCGAGCGAAGGGTCGTGCGAGGCTGCGGGAGCAGGCGTCGGGGGCGCCGGCCCAGCCGGGCGTTGGGATGACTCCGGGTGTGGCGCCGCCGGCTCGGATGATGGCGCGGCCCAGGACGGAGGCGGCGACAGGCTCTCCGGCGCCACCAGGCGCGGGTCCCAGCGCAGGTGTGAAGCGCCGGGCGCCTCCGGCCGCGGGGTCGCGCCCGCCGCCAGGAACTGGCGATCCAGCCGCACCTGGCTCGATCCGGCAGGGGGCGCCGGCACCCAGGTTGCCGTCCTGTCCAACGCCGGCGCGAGCGCCGCCTCGAGGTCCCCGGCCTGGACCGGCAGGCGCTCGCGCAGCGGGGCGAGCTCGCGCGCGAAATCCGCGGCGCTGGCGAACCGGTCGGCCGGCGCCTTGGCCAGCGCGCGCAGGAGGATTCGGCGCAGCTCGGCAGGGAGCCTTCCTTGCGGGTCGCTCTCGGCGAAGTCGAGCGGCGGCCGGAACAGGTGCCCGGCCATGTAGCGAGGCCGGATCGTTGCCGGCCACCGGGCAGTGCCCGGTCAGCAGCTCATAGAGCACCACGCCGAAGGAATAGAGGTCGCTGCGCTGGTCCAGCTCCTGGACGCCGAAGTGCTCCGGCGATGCGTAGCGCGGCTTGCCGAGGAAGATCCCGGTGGTGGTGACCGCGCCCTCGCCGGCGAGCACCTTGGCGATGCCGAGATCGATCAGCTTGACCAGCGGCTCGCCGTCCACGCCACGGGTCAGCATCAGGTTGTCCGGAGCGACGTCGCGGTGCACGAAACCGTGCCGGTGCAGGTAGCCGATCGCGCGCAGCGCCTGCGACGCGATCTCGAGCGCCAGCCCGAGCGGCGGCGGTCCGCCGATCCGGAGCACTTCCTCGAGCGTCAGCCCGGCGATGTGCTCCATGACGATGAAAGCGTTGCCGTCGTCGGCCACCGCGAAGTCGTAGAGCACGGCGATCGAGGGATGGCGCAGCCGGATGGCCAGCCTGGCCTCGCGCAGGAAGCGGTCCGAGAGCTCCTGGCTGGGCTCGAGCGACGAGCGGATGACCTTGATGACGCGGATCTCGTCGAGGAAGCGGTGGCGGACCCTGTACACCGCCCCCATCCCCCCCTCCTTGATCTTCTCGAGGATCTCGTACTTGCCTTCGATCTGCTGCTGGAGTAACGGCATCGCGATTCACCGGCCGGTGATCGGGTGATGGGGACGCTGGCCTGGCAGTTGCAAGCTTACCCGGAGCTCCGCTTCTCGGTCATCAGCGCCACCACGTTGTCCTCGCTGTCGCGGAACTCGGCCAGCCAGAGATCGTGGTCGGGCATGCGGGCCACCAGGTGCGGCTCCCGCTCGAAACGAACGCCGCGCGCGGCCAGCGCGGCGTGGGCCGCCTCGATGTCGGGGACGCGGTAGTAAAGGATCGAAGCCGGGTGATCCAGCTTGGGGTCCTCCGCTCGGCTGAGCATCAGGCGCACGCCGCCGCAATCGAAGAAGGCCAGACCGGGAAAGGCGAACAGGAAGCGCATGCCGAGCGTGTCGCGGTAGAAGGCGGTCGCCCGCTCGACTTCCTGGACGTTGACCGCGATCTGGCCAATCTGGGAAAGCCCCGAGAATTCCTGGCTGGTGGTCATTGCCGCACCTCATCTTCCTCTAGATAGCCCGCTAGACAGCCCGCCGGGCGCACGGCGCACGGTGGTGTCTTCGCCGTCACCGGCCGCCGCCCTTCGCGCGCCGGCCGGTCAGGATCGCCTCGCGGCCGGCCAGATAGAGCAACGACACCAGCACCGCGAACGGCAGCAGCGCCAGCAGGTCGGCCGACGGACCCGCGAACAGCGGATTGCGCCGGGTCATGACGTCGGTGACGCAATCGTTGAACCTGGTCAGCACCGCGGTCATGAAGGCGATCACGATGCCGGCGATGGCGCCGCCGGCGATGTAACCCGAAGCCATCAGCACGCCCGGGCTGCGGTCGCCCTCGGCAACCAGTTGCTCTTCGGTCAGCTCGAGGTGTGCCAGCCGGCGCCGCAGCCGATGGTCCACCAGCCAGCGCACCAGCCCGCCGATCAAGATCGGGCTGGTCGACGACAACGGCAGATAGACCCCCACCGCGAAGGCCAGCGACGGGATGCCGGACATCTCCAGCACGATCGCGATCATCACCCCCAGCAGCACCAGGGCCCAGGGCAGCTGGCGATTGAGGATGCCCTTGATGATGTAGGACATCAGCGTCGCCTTGGGGGCGTCGTATTTCGGCACCCTGGAGCCGTCGGGGCGCAGCGGATGGGTGCCGTTGATCCCGGGATCGACCAGGTAGACAGGAACGCCGGCCCGGTCCACCAGGTACCGCCCCTGCGGGCCGCCGGCGTCGTCGGTCTTCTGCCAGACGCGGTAAGCGGCGCTGTCCTGCCGCGCCTGCGGCCCCTGCAGCTTCTCGGTTGGCGGCGGCTGGCCGGGCGGCGGCGGGCCGGCGCGCAGCTCGGCCGGGAAGTTGCGGCTGATCCGGAAGGCGAGGCGGCCGGTGGCATCGACCAGGTAGTCGCCCGAGCCGAGGTCCTTCGCAGCGCTGGCTTCGGCCGCGCCGGTCCCGCCGATTCCCCCAGACACCACGTGCAGCAGGCGATAGCTGCCAGCCCGCGGCGGCCCCGGGCTGTCGGCATAGGGTGGCAGCGCGGCCAGCTCCGGTCCGGCAACGACGGCGGCGCTGCCGGCCGCGAGCGGCTCGAAGGTGAGGCGCGGCACGTAGACCGTCGAGCTGTCGTTGAGCCCCAGCAGGATCGGCCCCAGCAACAGCGCCGAGGCCATGGTGCCGACCAGGATCGAGACCTGCTGGTGGCTCGGCGTGCTGCCGATCAGGAAACCGGTCTTCAGATCCTGGGAGATGGTGCCGCCGTTCGAGGCGGCGATGCAGACGATCGCCCCCACCGAAAGCGCGGTGACGTAATAGCTCGGGCCGGTCCAGTGCAGCTCCAGGAAGATCAGGCAGGTGAGCAGCAGGGTGGCCACGGTCATCCCCGAGATCGGGTTGGAGGACGAGCCGATCTCGCCGGTGAGGCGGGAGGACACGGTGACGAACAGGAAGCCGAAGAGCACGATCAGCAGCGCGCCGAGCAGGTTCATGTGCAGCGACGGCGCGAGCATGATCATCGCCACCAGCGCGACGCTGCCGCCGGCCACGAAGCGCAGCGACAGATCCTGGTCGGTGCGCAGCCGCGCGCCGCCGGCCGACGCCACCACACGCTGCCGCCGCAGGTCGTCGAGGCCGCCCTTGAGCCCCTGCCAGATGGTCGGCAGCGACCGCACCAGGCTGATGATGCCGCCGGCGGCGACCGCGCCGGCGCCGATGTAGAGCACGTAGGCGCCACGGATCTCGTCCGGGACCATGTCGGCGATCGGCACCGTGCCCGGCGCCACCGTGCCGGCGGCGCGGCCGAAGAACTTGATCGCCGGGATCAGCACCAGGTAGGCGAGCACGCCGCCACCGCACATCAGCGCGCCGATGCGCGGCCCGATGATGTAGCCGACGCCGAGCAGCTCGGGCGAGATCTCGGCCGAGATGGAGCCGGCCTCGAACGGCGCCTTGAAGACCTTTTCGGGGATGTCCTTCCAGGCCTTGAAGGCGACGTTGAGGGCCTTGTAGACCAGGCCAATGGCGAAGCCGCTGAAGATCGTCCTGGCGCCGGAGTCGGGCACCAGCTCCTCGCCGGCGGCCTCCATTTTGGTCCCATTGGTCCCATTGGCCCCATTGGCGGCGGCGGCGCCCGGGACCGCGGCAGCGGTGCTCGAAACGGCGGTGGCCGCCGCCGCTCGGGCGGCGATGCGGCGCTCCTCGTCGGAGGCGCCGGCCTTGAGCACCTCGGCACACGCCGTCCCTTCGGGGAACTTGAGGACGCCGTGCTGCGCCACGATCATCGCCCGGCGCAGCGGGATCATCATCAGCACGCCGAGCAGGCCGCCCAGCACCGAGACCAGGATCACCCGTGTGATCTCGAGGTCGAAGCCGAGGATCAGGATCGCCGGCATGGTGACGCCGATGCCGAAGGCGATCGACTCGCCGGCCGAGCCGGCGGTCTGCACGATGTTGTTCTCGAGGATGCTGCGCCGCCGGAAGCCCATCGCCGCCAGCAGGCGGAAGAGGGTGATGGAGATGACGGCCACCGGGATCGAAGCGCTGACCGTGATGCCCACCTTGAGCACCAGATAGAGCGACGACGCCCCGAAGATGACGCCCAGCACCGTGCCGGTGACGAGCGGCAGCAGCGTCATCTCCGGCAGCGTCACCGACGCCGGGATGAACGGCTGGAAGGCGGGAGCGGCGGGGCGGCCGGCCGGCGCGCGGTCGCCGGTGACGGGGACGGCGGCGGGGGCCTCGCCGCCGGGGGGTTCGACGATCGCCACTCGCTCAGTTCACCGCGTGCGGGACCGCGAGGGAGAACGGCGCGATGACGGCGTCGAAGCCGTCGCCGTTCTGGTAGACCATGCGATAGGAGCCCTGCATCGAGCCGACCGTGGTCGGCAGCGGGCAGAAGCTGGTGTACTCGTAGCGATCGCCGCGGGAGAGTACCGGCTGGTCGCCGACCACCCCGGGCCCTTGCACCCGCTGCACCTCGCCATTGCCGTCGGTGATGATCCACTCGCGGCTGACCAGCTGCACCGTCTCGCTGTCGAGGTTGGTGATGCGGACGCGGTAGGCGAAGAAGTAGTAGTCCTCCTGCGGGGAGCTGCGCTCGGCGTCGTAGAAGCTCGACACCTGGACGCGGATGCCGCGGGTCACCGTGTCGCTCATCGCCAGGGGATTATAGGTGTTCGCCGGGCGGCGCGGCGCTCGCCGCGGGCGCGCGGCCGGCGGTTGACCCTCCGGCCGCGGCGAGTCTAGACTTGCCACAGCAGAGCGCCTCCAGCTGCAAGAGCTACAAACGGCGGCTTCATCGCCGCCCGCTCGCCGTTGCGGCGCGTTCCTTGGCTCCGGATCGTGACCGGAAGCTCCGGCGGTCCACGATTTACAAAGGCAGGGCAGGCAGGATGATGATCGTAACGGCGGGAACCCTGGCGGTGGGCGCCACTGCGGGGATGATGCTCGAGCAGCGGTTCGGCGCGCGGGTGACGGAATGGGTCCGGTTGCAGCTCGCGCGCTGGCGCCGGCCGCTGGGATGACGGCTCGAGACGCTGGCGGCGCCGCGCCCGCCACGCCCGCCGCCTTGGATCCTACCGAGGCGGCCGGCCCCGGCGCGCCATCGCCGGCCGTGGCGCCTCACCCGCCGCGGCTCAGCCGCCGCAAGTTCCTGGGCGGTATCGGCGGCATTGGCGGTGCCCTGGCCGCCGCCGGCGGCGCCCTGGCGATCGAGCCGCTGCTCGGCCGGACGGCGAACGCCCAGGCCCAGGAAGCGGCGGCGCCCGCCGCGCCGGCCGCCGCCGACCTGGCCGCCCCCGACCCGGCCGCCGCCTTCGAGGCGAGCGCCACCAGCGTCAGCCGGCATGCCGCCTCCTACCGCGTACGGACCGGCGTGGCGCGCGCCGAGCTGCTGATCCCGCCCCAGACCAACGTCGCCAATGGCGACGAGCAGCGGTATCCGAGCGCCATCGGCAATTACCACAAGGCGCTGCCGCACGACGCCGCCGGCGAGGTCGATCCGGTCGCCCACTCCCGGCTGCTCGCCGCTCTGCAGAGCGGCGACCCCGCCGCCTTCGAGGCCATCCCACTCGGCGGGACCACCAAGCTCACCGACCCGCAATCGGGCCTGGCGTTCGATCTCCAGGGGGCCGACGGCCCGGCGCTGGCCATCCCGCCGGCGCCGGCCCTGGCCAGCGCCGAGGCGGCCGGCGAGATGGTCGAGCTGTACTGGGCGGCGCTGCTGCGCGACGTCGACTTCGCCGACTACCCGGCGCACCCTGACGTTGCCGCGGCCTGCGCCGACCTCAACCGGCTCTCGGACTTCCGGGGACCACGCCGCCAGGGGAAGGTGACGCCCCAGACCCTGTTCCGGGACGTGCTGCCGGGGTGCCTGACGGGACCCTACATCTCCCAGTTCCTGCTGCTGCCGGCGCCATTCGGCGCCGAGTACGTGCAGCGGATGATCCGCACCTTCCTGCCCGCCACCGACCACATGACCGCTTTCGCGGAGTGGCTGGCGATCCAGAACGGCGCCAGCCCGGCGGACGGCGTGCAGTACGACCCGCAGCGGCGCTTCCTGCGCAACGCGCGCGACCTCGCTGCCTGGGTGCACAAGGACGTCCTGTTCCAGGCCTATTTCGACGCCTGCCTGATCCTGATCACGGCACCCGACGCGACGGAGGCCGAGAGCAACGGCATCGGCTGCCCGCTCAATCCCGGCAACCCCTACCTGCATTCGCGGACCCAGACGGGCTTCGGGACATTCGGCGCGCCCGGCATCAAGGGCTGCATGTGCGAGGTGGCGACCCGCGGCCTCAAGTCCACCTGGCACAAGAAGTGGTTCGTGCACCGGCGGTTGCGCCCGGAGGCCTTCGGCGGCCTGGTGCACCTGCAGCAGACCGCCAACCGCTACCCCGGAGTGCTGCACGCCGACGTGCTCGGTTCGCCGGTGCTCGACCGCGTGCAGTCGCGGTTCGGCAGCTTCCTGCACCCGCAGGCCTTCCCCGAAGGCTGCCCGACCCATCCCTCCTACTCCGCCGGGCACGCCACCGTCGCCGGCGCCTGCGTCACCATCCTCAAGGCGCTGTTCGACGAGAGCTTCGTCATCCCGAACCCGGTGGTGCCGAGCGAGGACGGCCTGTCGCTGCTCCCCTGGCAGGGCAGCGCCCCGCTGACCGTCGGCGGCGAGCTCGCCAAGCTGGCCTCCAACATCGCCACCGGCCGCAACCTCGCCGGCGTGCACTGGCGCTCCGATGCGCTCGAGTCGCTGCGGCTCGGCGAGGCGATGGCGATCAGCATGCTCGCCGACCAGCGCCCGACCTACAACGAGATCCGCGGCGGCTTCTTCCAAGGCTACACCTTCACCAAGTTCGACGGCACCCGGATCACGGTCTAGTCTGGTCGGGGGCGCCGGGGCGGCGTCGGTTCCCTAGGAACCACCGCCGACCAGTACACCCTGTAGACGAGCCCGCAACCCGCGGGCGCGCCGGGCGTTATGGGGTACTGGAGCCCGGACCGGGCTCGCACTTGCATGTCTGTGACTCTTGTGGAGGGACTCATGCGCCGACAGCTGCTGCCGCTCTGTCTTTTCGCCTTCCTGACTGGCCATCTCGGTGGCGGGCTCGCCGCCCTCGCCGCGGCTCCTGCCGGCGTCCACGCGAAGGAGAAGGCAACGGACGTCGATCCTGGCCTGCTGGCGGGGATGAAGCTGCGCTCGATCGGGCCGGCCGCGATGAGCGGCCGGGTGGTGGCGATCGCGGCGGTGGAATCGGACCCCGAGATCGTCTACGTCGGCGGCTCGACCAGCGGCGTCTGGAAATCTACCGACGGCGGGCTGACCTACGAGCCGATCTTCGACGACCAGCCGGTGGCATCGATCGGCGCTATCGCGGTCTTCGCGCCCAATCCGGACATCGTCTGGGTGGGCACCGGCGAGGGCAACCCACGCAACAGCGCCTCGGTCGGCAACGGCGTCTACCGCTCGCTCGACGCCGGCCACACCTGGCAGCACCTGGGGCTCGACAAGACCGAGCGCATCCGCCGCATCGTCCTGCACCCGTCGAACCCCGACGTCGCCTATGTCGCCGCCGAGGGCAAGGAGTGGGGGGAGAACCCGGAGCGCGGCATCTTCAAGACCACCGACGGCGGCAAGACCTGGAAGCGCATCCTCTACGTCGACGAGCGCAGCGGCGGCTCCGAGCTGGTGATGGACCCCGCCAACCCCAACAAGCTCTTCGCCTCGCTCTGGGACTACCGCCGCTGGCCCTGGTTCTTCCGCTCCGGCGGGCCGGGCTCGGGCCTCTACGTCACCTACGACGGCGGCGATAGCTGGAAGCGGCTGACCGAGGATGACGGCCTGCCCAAGGGCCAGCTGGGCCGGATCGGGCTGGCGATCGCGCCCTCCGAGCCGCGCATCGTCTACGCCCTGGTGGAAGCGGCGGGCGACAACGTCGTGCTCCGCTCCGAGGACGGCGGCCGCAGCTGGCAGACCGCCAACACTGACCAGTCGACGAGCGAGCGGCCGTTCTACTACGCCGACATCCGCGTCGATCCCCGATGGCCCAACCGGGTCTACAGCCTCACCTCACGCCTGCGGGTCTCCGACGACAGCGCCAAGACCTTCCACCCGCTGGGCCAATCGCGCGACATCCACGGCGACTACCACGCGCTGTGGATCGACCCTCACGACGGCCGCTACCTGATCGCCGGCGAGGACGGCGGCGTCGGCATCAGCCACGATCGGGGCGGCACCTGGCAGTTCGCCGCCAACCTGCCGTTGGGCCAGTATTACCACGTCGCGGTGGACATGGACGTGCCCTACAACGTCTATGGCGGCCTGCAGGACAACGGCTCCTGGCGCGGCCCGAGCGCGGTCTGGGAGAACGGCGCCATCCGCAACGTCTCCTGGCAGATCGTCGGCGGCGGCGACGGCTTCGTGACGCTGCCGGATCCGCGCGACTCGCAGGCCGGCTACGCCGAGTCGCAGGGAGGCGAGATCGGGCGCTTCGACCTGCGCGCCCACCTGCGCAAGCGCATCAAGCCGGCCGAGCTGAGCGCCGATCCGGCCAAGCGCCTGCGCTTCAACTGGAACGCCGCCATCGCCCAGGACCCGTTCGAGCCGGCGACGATCTACCTCGGCAGCCAGTACCTGATGAAATCGACCGACCGCGGCGACAGCTGGACGCCGATCAGCCCGGACCTCACCACCAACAACCCGGACTGGCAGCACCAGGACCAGACCGGCGGCCTCACCCTCGACGCCTCCGGCGCCGAGAACTACTGCTCGATCATCGCCATCGCCCCCAGCACCGTCGAACGCGGCGTGGTCTGGGTGGGCACCGACGACGGCCGGGTGCAGGTGACGCGCGACGGCGGCAAGACCTGGACCAGCGTCGAGGGCAACGTCCCCGGCGTGCCCGCGCACACCTGGGTGCCGCAGATCCGCGCCTCCACCTACAGCGGCGGCGCCGCCTTCGTCATCTTCGACGACCACCGGCGCTCCAACTGGACGCCTTACGCCTATCGCACCGACGACTACGGCAAGACCTGGAAGAGCCTCGGCGTCGACAAGCTCTGGGGCTATGCGCTGTCGGTCGAGCAGGACCCGGTGGACCGCGACCTGCTGTTCCTGGGCACCGAGTTCGGGCTCTACGTCTCCTTCGACGGCGGCGGCCGCTGGCTGCCGTGGAAGCACGGCCTGCCGACGGTGTCGGTGATGGACATGGTGATCCATCCGCGCGACCTCGACCTGGTGCTGGGCACCCACGGGCGGTCGATCTACATCCTCGACGACATCACGCCGCTGCGCCAGGTGACGGCGGCGACCCTGCGCGAGCCGCTGCATCTCTACCAGGGGATGCCGGCGCTCGAGCACCGCACCGCCACCGGCCCGGGCGCCTACGAGCCCGGCAGCGGCGAGTTCCACGGCGAGAACCGCCCCTACGGCGCGCTCATCACCTACTCGTTGAACCTGCCGGGCCTGCCGCTGGCCGACGACAAGGAGGAGCGCGAGCGCAAGGAGCACGAGCGCGCCGCCCAGGCGGCGGCGAAGCCGGCGCCGGGCAAGGAGGGAGCGGCGCCCGGGCCGGGGCGCGGCGAGACCGAGGAGCCGGAGCCGGCGGGCACGGCGGGCGCGGCGGGCGGGGGCGGGTCGGGCACCGGCGGCGCCTCCGGTCAGGCGGCGGCGAAGCCCAGCGAGCCGCAGGTCGAGATCCGCATCAGCGACGCCACCGGCAGGGTCCTCCGCACCATGAAGGGACCCGCGAAGCTGGGCGTCAACCGCGCCGTCTGGGACCTCGGCCGCGACCAGTTCCGCCAGCCGCCGCGCGGCGAGCGCGGCGATTTCTTCCGCCGCGAGAGCGGCCCGCAGGTGCCGCCGGGCGCCTACGCCGTGACCATCCGCTTCAAGGGTCACGAGGCGACGGGCACGGTGCAGGTGGCGCCAGATCCTTCGACCCACAACAGCGGCGCCGACTGGCAGGCCCGCGAGGCGGGGCTGCGGCGGCTCGGCGAGCTGCAGGGCTCCCTGACCGATGCCATCGAGCGGGTCGGCGCCGCCCGCTCCGACGTCGACGTGGTGATCGGCAAGCTGCGCAAGGCCGAGGCCAGGGAGGAAGAGAAGAGGAAGGCCGCAGGGACCGCGGCGCCGGCCGAGCCGGCCGGTGGCAATCCCCTGATGCGCGCCGCGCGCCAGTTGCGGCGCAAGCTCGATGGCGAGGAGCGGCGCCTGTACGTGCCGCCCAACATCAAGGGCATCGTGGACGACCGGACGCCGTTCAGCCGGGTGCAGTCGGCCCTGTTCTCGCTCGATTCGTCCTGGGATGCGCCCGACGCCACCCAGCGCGCCGAGCTGCAGCAGGCCGAGACCGCCACCGCGGCGGCGCTGCAGGAGGTCAACCAGCTGATGAGCGACGACGTGGCGGCCTTCCGCAAGCAGGTGGCCGACGCCCACATCGACCTGCTGCCGGCCGAGCCGCCGATCGCGCTGCCGGCGGCGCCCTGAGGAGGAGTGGCTGATCGGCTACAACTACCGGGAAGGCGCCGCCGGCGCCTGAAGAGGAGCCCACCGTGTCGTCATCAACCTTCACATAGCAAGATCTTGAGCGCGATCTTGACCGACCTGCGCCCGTATCAGCAACAACGCAGCGGCTGAGCCGATCCATGGGCTCGTCACTTCACCACCCAAGGGCGCCTCAGTCGAGGATCTGCTGACCTTGGCCGGGGCACGCTGGACACCGAGTCCGCTCGGGACATGATGCAGGCAATCGAGGAGGGTTGCGAGCGGGTGGACGCTACGGCGCTCTTAAAGCCGCACTCCGATTAAAAGGCGCCATCGATCCGCGGATAAATGACCTGCTGGATTGAACGCTCTGGTCCAGCACGGCGTTAGTACTTGCGACTCGCGAGTCCGCCACCTTGAGCAGGTCGAAAGCCTACAGGTCGAGACTTGGTAGTCAATACTTCTCGCCTTCCGGCGTCCATTCAGACAATGATGATGATGAACCAAACCGCGACGGTCGAAGCTGGTGAGCGGAGACGCTCTGGTGGATCTTGGATTTGCAGACGCCAGCGAGCGGAGACTGCGCGTCGAGCTCGCAATACGGCTCAACGAGCTGATCGCCGGGCGCCGGCTGACCCAGGCGGACGCGGCGCAGAAGCTCGGCATTCGGCAGGCGCAGGTCTCCAAGCTCAAGCACTACAAGCTAAGCCGGTTCTCCTCCGGAGCGACTCCTGCGCTTCGTCACGCTCCTGGATCGCAACATCGAGCTCGTCGTCCGGCCGAAGGCCAAAGGCCACGCGTCGGGAGTTGTGTTCCGTGTCGGCCCGCCGGAGCCGGCAGCCGCTGCGGTGACGGCACCGCGCCTCGAAGACCCAGCTCCGGCCTGCTGGACGTTGTAATCGGCGGCCAGGCTGCCGGCTCGAAGCCCGCGAGCCAGCGGCCGCTGGCGCACATTGCCGCGCACGTCAGAGAAGGGGCGTAGCCCCACCAACCGGCTGGCGTGGCCTCGGGCCGTTCAGTCAACGTCGCCGCGCTGCTTCTCGCCAGGTCGGTGCGGCGCGGCGCGGAGATGGCGCGGCGCTTGAGCCTGGGGCCGGGCACCGGCGGCTGATGCAGCAGCTTACGGTGGAGGGCCTGCTGCTGGCCGTCGCGGCCACCGGGTGGGCGGGATGCTGGATCATGGGCGGCTTCTTCCGCGCCAGCGGCGCCCGCCTGGTCCAGGACAGGATCTTCACCGAGCGCGACGACGCCGAGGCGCGGGCGGTGGTCATCGTCAATGCGGAGGCGGCAAGCCGCTATTGGCAGGGCGGCAATCCCGGCGGCAGGAGGATGGGCGTCAACTACACGGGGCCGGGAAGACGGAGCGAAGCAGCTCCTCGTATGCGCGAGGTGGTCGGGGTGGTGAGGGGGATCAAGCAGGGCGCTCCCGATTCGCCCACCGAGCCGGCGGTCTACATGCCCTACCTGCAGGACGAAACAAGCCATGAAATGGCGTCGATGAACTGTTCGTCCGCAGCCAGACCGATCCGCGGACGCTGGCCGCCAGCGTCCGCGCCAGGATCCAGACCGTTCGCCCGGATCAGCCGGTGGAGGACCTGCGGACCATGCAGGAGATCATGGCGCCCGCGCTGGCGCCAAGGCGCTACAGCCTCTTCCTGCTGGCCGGCTTCGCCGCCCTGACCATCCTGCTCGCGGCTCTGGGCGTCTACGGCGTCGTCGCCTACACCAGCGCCCGGCGAACGCGAGAGTTAGGCGTGCGCATCGCCCTGGGAGCCACCCGCCGCCAGATCGTGCGCGGACGTGCTGCGGCGGGGCCTGACGCTCGCGGCGATCGGTCTGGCCGCCGGCGCCGGGCTCACCGTTCTGGCGACCCGCACCCTGTCGCAGCTGCTCTTCCAGGTAAGACCGTTGGATGCCGTCAGCTTCGCCTCGGCGATCGCCCTGCTGGCGCTGGTCGCCCTCGCCGCCTGCGCGCTTCCCGCCTGACGCGCCTCGCGAGTCGATCCGGCGCGGGCGTTGAAGGGCGAATAGCGCACCCGCACCCCCTGTAGTCGGGCCGCGTGGGCCAGCCTAGTGGCCGGAGAGCTGTGCGTCTTCGATGGCCATCACCTTGTCGATGTTAAAGATGACGGTTGCCTCCTCGGGGGTGTCGGTCTCGGCGGTGAGGAGGTCGTAGCTGTGCCCGTCGGCGGTCACCAGGTCCTGCTTGTTGGACATCAGGCGATAGTGGTGCAGCACCGAGTACTCCTCGTCCACGGAGATCACCACGAAGGCGGTCTTGGGCGTCCTGCCGTCGCCCGAGGCGAGGATCGATTTCATCAGGCCGTTGCCCATGACGCGATGGGGCGCGGCCTTCTCCGGCTGATGGCTCTTCTCGTAGGCTTGGGCGACGAACATGTGAGCGTCGATGTCGAGGTAGTTCTGCGCCAAGACCTGGTTGCCGATCTCGATCACCGCGGACCATTGGTCCTTGTGCAAGGCATCGAACATCTTCTTGCGCAAGGCAGGGTCGGCCGCGCTCGCCTTGGCCAGACGCTTGGCCGAGGCCATGCGCAGGGCCGTGAAATCGAGCCCGCTGTCTCCGCGCCGCGCCATTTCCAGCAGGCTCTCGTAGGTCGGCTGCGCGGGTGCGGCATTCGCGCCTCTCGGCGCCAGCGCGCCAAGGACGACCATCGACATGCCCAACCCCAGAGTCCTCAGCATCCTCGTTGCAAGCATCGGCGTCTCCTCGCGCGGTCTGTCGCCGCTATCCTTGTGACGTCCCACCACGACGACCTTATTTGCTTCTCATAGACCGGTGTCCCGCGGCGGCGGTTCCCGGAAGCTCGCCGCGAGCACGGCCCCCGATCGCTCACCATTGACCCTGGCCCAGGTTCATGGTATATTTATTCGGCCTTAGCCATGATCTTAGCACCGAAGGCAGAAGCGCGTGCAGGGGTGGGGGCGAGGAGAGCAATGCACTCGATGAAAGCCAATGAACGCGATTCAAGTGTGCACGCCAAGACGGAATGGAGCGCCCCAACTTTTGTCGATGCCTTCGCAGGCTGCGGGGGCCTAAGTCTCGGCCTCAAGCGGGCCGGATGGCGTGGATTATTTGCGATCGAGAAAGACCTTTTTGCATTCGATACGCTTTCCACTAACTTCCCAGACTCAAGCCCAGCGTTGTCCTATGAGTGGCCTCATGATATTGAGCGTCAAGCGTGGGATATCAGGGAGTTGCTTGATAAAAGGCGTCATGCGCTTGCGAAGCTCGCCGGGAAGGTGGACCTCCTAGCTGGCGGCCCTCCTTGCCAAGGATTTTCCGATGCTGGCCGTCGCCGCACAGATGACCCCCGCAATAAGTTGTTCGAAGCCTATCTCGATCTCATGGACGTTATCCAGCCGCGGATGGTTCTCATCGAGAACGTCCGGGGGTTCACCTCCAACTTCAAGAAGGCTGGGGACGGCGGAGTTGAGAACTTTTCAGTCACGCTACAGGAGCGTCTCAGCTCTCGCTACAAGACAGTAAGCGGCATTATCCGTGCAAGCGACTTTGGCGTCCCGCAATCTCGGCGGAGGTTCTTTCTAATTGGGCTGCGGAACGAAGATCTGGCGGCCTCCTCAAGATTTGTCGAGTTTTTTGACGACCTGCAGCGCCAAAGCACCTGCTTTCTCGCGGAGCGCGGCCTTTCCCGAACACCAACGGCCCGTGACGCGATAAGCGACCTCGAGATTGCATATAGTGGTACAGTTCCTTGCGACGAATGCGACGGCTTCGAGGCCACTGCCTATAAAGGTGCACGAAGTGCTTATCAGATCGCAATGCGCGACGGTCACGAGGGAAGTCCACCCGATACTCGACTTGCTCGGCATCGCGACGAAATCAGCGCACGCTTCGCCTCTATTATCAAGTCGTGTCGGGAGGAGGGGAGGCTCAACGTCACAATTTCTGCCGAGACACGCCAGGCTCATAACCTCAAAAAGATGGCCATCCGAGTGTTGGACCCACTTAGCCCGGCACCGACTATCACCAGTCTTCCAGATGACCTTCTCCACTACTCTGAGCCTAGAACTCTCACTGTTCGCGAGAATGCCAGGCTTCAATCATTTCCAGACTGGTTTGCGTTTAGGGGCAGATACACGACTGGCGGCTTCCGGCGGTCGAAGGAAGTACCTCGATTCACTCAGGTGGCGAACGCCGTGCCGCCCCTGCTCGCTGAGCAAATTGGCCTAGTCCTTGCTAGGCTCGCGCACCGCCAGTGCCTCGACGTGGCCCCTGAGCGCCTCGCAGACTGTCTCAAGCGCAGCGCGGTGATTGTGAAGCTTACTGCGAAATGACACCATCCACTCTTCGTCGATTGTCAGGGCTGGCTGGCCGCGTTTGATGGCGCGGAGCGTTACCGTGCCGTTGACGTCTGTCTCCTCCTTGGCGTGCGCCAATGTATTACGGTTGCGTAAAATGTCTGCTTCATACGTCTTGAGGATTTCAATTGCAGCAGTTGGTTTCTTGACCAAACCTTTCGTCACCCGGTTGATTGCCTTATACTTGTGCATAGAAGAGAAGAGGCGAGCGTTGGTGACAACATCCAGGATTTGTCCCTCGCCAACAAGCTCTTGAAGTTTTTCAAGCTCTTTTCTAAAATCATCCAGCAGTTTCGTCAGCGTTTCAGATGCCTTGTTGCGTAACTTTTCGTCGACCGACGAGAAGACTTGCGCAAGAACCTCTTCCATCAGCATGTCCATTTCGGCAACCTCTGCCATCGCGATCCCGCGCATGTGGTTCAAGTCTACAGCTTTGCCGATCACGGTGTCCGCTAATCCCTTCAGTGCATCGTCCAGATCCTGCCGAGCAGATACAAAGACTCCGGGAACCCGCTGCTTCGCGAGTTCGCCATACAGATCAACAGATGGATCGGAGGAGTAAAAGACCATATCTGTATACTGTAGCTGGGTTCGGACCCGCCCTGCAGCAACGGCGCCGTTTGTATCCGTGCGTCCCAAATTGTAATCAACTGCGACTAAATCGAACTCTCGACCGGACTGGCGCGCGAGCGTGCGTAGACCACTGTCGGAGAGATCCGACGCGATCTTACATCGAAGCGAGAACCCCTGACGCTGTAGATGATCGCGCAAAAGCGCAAGGGCATTGTCTATTGTGCTGGGATTGTCGTCCACAACTAGAAGCTGAAATTCTAGCTTCATGTGGGTAACCGGATAACGAGTTGTGCTCCATCGAGATCGTCAGAAAAAGGATTGGCTTGCGCCTCGATCGTGCCACCAAGGCTTTCGACGACTTGTTTCACGTGGAAGAGACCGAGGCCCGAGCCGTCCGTCGTAGTGACCCCTTTATCGAAGACTCGCGTCAACGGCGTCAGCGCACGCGGCCACCCCATGCCATCATCCGCAACGGTGATTTTCAGCTGCGGCTTTGAGCCTTTAGTTGCCTCCAGGAAGAATCCGACAGTCGTCGCTCGCGCCTTGACGGCATTGGATACGAGGTTATCAATCACTATACCTATCTCGATCGGCCGAAAGGTTCGCACGACCGGCGCGCGATCGGCTTGGACCTGAATCGTGGCTCCACGAGGAGCCCACAGCATCGAGACAGTCTCGATATAATCCCTGACATAAACAGACAAATCCGCTTTTACTTCTGAGGACTGCTGCTTATAACCGCCTTTAGTGGCAAAGCGGGCGGCAGTCAGGATTTGGCTGTTCCGGAAGGAGACACTCTCAAGGAAGTCGATCCATTCCTCCTTGGCAACTCTTACCCCAGTGCGGAGTTTTCCCATCATCCGCTTCACGCCGTGATGGACGTCAGATGCGTGTATGATGATCTGATGATGGAGATTGAGGATAGTGTCTTGATCCAATGATGACGCAGCGACCAAGAACTCATTGCGTTCCTTTTCTTCTTCGAGACGGGCCCCTACCTTCGCTGCGGCGGACTCCGCCGCAACCGCCCGGGCTTCCGCCTTTCGCTCCGCCTCTCGCGCTTCTGCCTCAGCCGCCTGCAAGGCTTTCATTCGGATTTTAGCATCATCGACGCGGGCGAGCAACCCCTTGTCGCCGGTTTCCTCGGCGAGCAACTCAAGTGCCTTGAGCGAGGACTCAAATGCGTTGGACTTCTCGTCGACAATTCGAACTAGGCCTGGATTGTAGTTGACCAGCTCGACCCCTTCGGTCGCGGCGAGCCGCGAAACGAGCTGTGCAACTAAAGCACTGCTTTCATCGAAGTGCATTCGGGAAGTGTCAGCAAGGTTCTGGTCGAACTGGTCCCGCCAGGTGATGTCGACTACGTATCTCTCCAAGCGTCGCACACACTTGTCGCGAATACAAATAATTAGGTCGTTGACTTGGCGAGTACGTATGAGGCCCTGATTTCGGCTGGTCGCCTCATCAAAGCCCTTAACCCCCTTGACCTCGATGCGTCCGACAAGGTCGCGCCCGCCAAGGAACCGTCGCTGACCCTGTTGCTTACGGCGATTCAGCCCGAAGAAATCGTCGTCTTCGGCACCGATCGGGAAAACCCGAAACCCGTTCCGGAAAAGGAATATGGATCCGAACTGGACAGAGGGGAGGCCCATCCTGTGAGCAAAGACTGCCTTCGCGCTGCGGTTGAGGAAATAGATATCGGCCGAGAGACTGGTCTCTACGAGGCCTGGATAAGGATTGACCTCGCGGATTTTGTAGATAAGCTCACCCCGGTCCTCAAGTGTCGATTCGATCGTCTTGCCGTTGTTAAGCAAGCAGACGCGGATCACGGTTGTCCGTTGCTTGAGAACCTCGAGTATCGGATTGGTGACACTACCGTTAACCAGTATCCTTGATGGTTGATCGTCACGACGACCCTTGTTGTATAACTCATCGCGCTCGTCTGCCATCTCCTCGGCAACGGCGACAATCTCGATCTCGAAGGAGTGCGATCGCTGCGCGAAGGGATCGATCAGCTTGCTGAGCTCTCGCTTCAGCTCCTGCAGCTTAGGTCGATTCCATACTGACCGGAGGCTTCGCACCTGGAGTATAGTGCCAGTTGCACCTGTCGGCTTAGCGCTCATTTCCGCAAAGCTCTCTTGTTCCGACAGAGATACTTCTACTTCACCAAATTCCTGCTCCGGATCCTCCTCGTAGAGCCGCCAGTCAATCTCCAACACCTGAACCGGCCCGCCACGGGACCGGGTGTTCAGAGTTAGCTCGGCGCCAAGTCGATCGCAAGAAAAGCGACCCACGCCCTTCGCCCCTGCGAAGGGCCTTGCACGCTCGCCAATGTGGTCGCGATAATCAACGTCTTCCGTCCCATCACGCTTCGCTGAGTAAGCGACGAATAACCATTTGTTAAGGATGTCCTGACGTGACATGCCCTTACCGTTATCGGCAATTGTGATCGTGTCATCGTCGAAGGTGATTCGGACGCCCTTTGCATGTGCATCGAAGGAGTTCTTGACCAGCTCGAACACCGCTACAAAGTCGTCCGTAATGAGGTCGCGCCCAATCAGGTCCTTCAGCCCCGTGCTTATCTTAAAGGTCTTTTTTTCCGGCTTCATGCATACTCCTATCAGGTCAGCTTGTCGCTGCGGGCAAGTCATTGACCTGAGCGTTGCGGCCCCTGGGACCGGGGCGTACAGCCTCTGCGGAGGGCATGGAAACCCTAAGCGTAGCCCCCACGCCTGAGCTGCTCAAACATCGATGCAGATCTTGCCGAAGTGCCGCCCCGCCGCCATGTGCTCGAAGGCGGCTTGGGCTTCGGCCAGCGGGAAGGTGCGATCGATCACCGGCTGCACCCTGTGCAGGGCCACGGCGCGGTTCATCGCCTCGAAGCTGGCCCGCGAGCCTACCAGCACCCCCTCCACCCGCACTCGCCGCATCTGGATCGCGGGGATCGAGATCTCGGCGGCGTTGCCGGAGAGCACCCCGATCAGCGCGATGCGGCCGCCGACCCGCACCGCTTGCAGGGACTGCGGCAGGGTCGTGGCGCCGCCGGTCTCCAGCACGTGGTCGGCACCCTCACCGCCTGTCAGCTCCCTGACCCTCGCCCCCCATTCCGGCACCTCCCGGTAGTTGATGCCGGCCGCCGCGCCGAGCTGCTTGGCTCGCTCCAGCTTCTCGTCGCTGCTGGAGGTGATGATCACCCGGGCGCCGGCCAGCACCGCCAGCTGCAGGGCGACGATCGAGACGCCGCCGGTGCCGAGCAGCAGCACCGTCTCGCCGGCCTTCAGGCCTTGGCCGCCCTCGATCAGCGACGTCCAGGCGGTCACCGCCGCGCAGGGCAGAGTCGCCGCCTGGGCGTCGGTCAGGTGAGCCGGGGTCTTCACCAGGCCCTCCTCGCCAAGCACCACCAGCTCGGCCAGCATGCCGTCGAGGGGCCCCCCGAGTGTCGTCCTCACCATGTCGCGGGCGGGCTCGCCGGCGATCCAGCCCTGGGCGAAGATGGCGCAGACACGGTCGCCGGGGCGGACCCGGGAGACGCCCTCGCCCACCGCCACCACCTCGCCGGCGCCATCGGAGCAGGGGATCAGCGGCAGCTTCTGCTTGGGGTTGTAGCGGCCGGTGGCCATCAGCAGGTCGCGGTAGTTGAGCGAGGTGGCGCGCACCCGCACCAGCGCCTGGCGGTGTCCGGGCTGGGGGTCGGGCCGCTCGACCAGGGCCAGGTGATCGAGGCCGAAGCCGTCGCGGATCTCGACGGCGCGCATCAATGCTCCTCTTCCAGCGCGCCGCGCATGCTCGCCAGCAGCTCGCCGGCCCTGGCTCGGCCAGGCTGCCCGCCGGCCAGCCGATCGGCAGGCCGTCGCGGCCGGACCTGGGGATGATGTGGAAATGGACGTGCATCACCACCTGGCTGGCGTGCCGGCCGTTGTTCTGCAGCACGTTGTAGGCGGTGGCGCCGGTGGCGCGCAGCACGGCGCGGCAGATGCGGGGCAGGACGCGCCCGAGCGCCGCCGCCGACTCGTCCGACAGCTCGTGCAGATGCGCCTTGCGCTCCTTCGGGATCACCAGGGTGTGGCCGTCCGCCAGCGGCCCGATGTCGAGGAAGGCCAGCACGTGGTCGTCCTCGTAGACCCGGTAGCAGGGGATCTCGCCGGCGAGGATCTTGTCGAAAGCGGTGATCTGCGGCTCGCTCATGGGCGGCCATTGTACCGCCGGGGCGCGCGCGACTGCGCGCGGCTTGCAAGCCTCCAGGCCGGTTGCTACAGTGCGAGTCAAAAGGGCGTCCGATCTCCCACGACTCTTCTGCGGAGGCTTCTATGAAGAGCTTCACCGTTCTCGGCAGAGCCGTCTGCACCGCCTCGATCCTCTGGCTCGCCGCCAGCGGCGGCCTTCCCGCGCAGCCGGCCGCCGGCCCGGAGATCAAGATCGGCGGCATCTTCGATTTGACCGGGATCACCTCCGACGTCGGCAAGTCCTACGCCCAGGGCGTGCGCGACGCGGTCGAATGGACCAACGCCCACGGCGGCGTCAACGGCAAGCGGCTGAAGCTGGTGGACGCCGACTACGGCTACAAGATCCCCGAGGCGATCGCCCTCTACAAGCGGCTGGTCAACGACGAGAAGGTGGTGCTGATCGCCGGCTGGGGCACCGGCGACACCGAAGCCCTGCGCGAGCAGACGGCGAGGGACAAGATCCCCTATGTCTCCGCCTCGTTCTCCGCCCACCTCAGCGATCCCGCCAAGAATCCTTACAATTTCTTCATCGCGCCCACCTACTCCGACCAGCTGCGGGCGTGGCTGCTGTGGGTCAAGGACGACTGGAAGGACAGGTCGCGGCACCCGAAGGTCGCGGCCCTGTTCGGCGACAACGCCTACGGCCGCTCGCCGCTCGACGCGGGCAAGGCCTTCGCCAAGGAGAACGGCATCGACTGGGTGTACGACGGCGTGCTGCCGGGCGCCTTCCAGGACGCCACCAGCCAGCTGCTCACCATGCAGCAGGCCGGCGCTGACTACGCCTTCATCAACGTCACCACCACCAGCACCTCGATCATCCTCAAGGACGCCGCCAAGCTCGGCCTCAAGACCAAGTTCGGCTCCAATCCCTACGGCTTCAGCGAAGCGCTGCCGGCGGTCGCCAAGGAAGCCGCCGAGGGCGTCACCGGCGTGATGGCGAATCCCCCCTACGGCACCAACGTCCCGGGCATGAAGCGGATCCAGGACTTCGCCAAGGGCGCGCCGCACGACGCGCTCTACGTGCGCGGCTGGGCGTCCACCGCGGTGCTGGTCGAAGGGCTGAAGCGCGCCGACAAGGCCGGCCAGCTCAACGGCGAAGGGATCAAGAGCGCGCTCGAATCGATCCGCAACTTCGACCTGGGCGGCATCGCGTGCAACGTCACCTACACCCCGACCGACCACCGCCCCTGCACCACCACCCCGATCTACCAGGTCAGGAACGGTGCGCTGGTCAAGGTCAAGGACTACGACCTGCCCCGCAAGAGCGAGTGGCTCGGCATGTAGCGCCCGCCGGCCGCGGGCGGCCCGGCCGCTGCGGACCGCGCAGCCGATGGCAGCCCCGGCATGCTCGAGGTCGACAACGTCGAGGTCATCTACGACCGCGCCATCCTGGTGCTCAAGGGCATCTCCCTGGTGGTGCGGGAGGGGCAGCTGGTGGCCCTGCTGGGGCCCAACGGCGCCGGCAAGAGCACCCTGCTCAAGGCCATCTCGGGCCTGCTGAAAGCGGAGGAAGGCGAGGTCACCGACGGCTCCATCCGCTTCCTGGGTCGGCGCATCGACCGCGAGGAGCCCGAGGCCATCGTCCGCGCCGGCATCTTCCAGGTGATGGAGGGGCGGCGGGTCTTCGAGGACCTGACCGTCGATGAGAACATCCTGATGGGCGCCTTCACCCGCGGCGACAGGGCCGGCATCAAGCGCGACCACACGCTGGCGTTCGACTACTTCCCCCGCCTCCGCGAGCGCCGCCGCCAGCTGGCCGGCTATCTCTCCGGCGGCGAGCAGCAGATGCTGGCCATCAGCCGCGCGCTCATGGCCCGCCCCCGGCTGATGCTGCTCGACGAGCCGTCGCTCGGCCTGGCGCCCCTGCTGGTCAAGGACATCTTCGCCATCATCCGCAACATCAACCGGCAGGAGAAGACCACGATCCTGCTGGTCGAGCAGAACGCCAACCTGGCGTTGGCGATCGCCGACTTCGGCTACGTCATGGAGAACGGCCGCGTCGTGCTCGACGGCGACGCCGGCAAGCTCGAGGCCAACGAGGACGTGAAGCGCTTCTACCTGGGCGGCGCCGCCGGCGGCGATCGGCGAAGCTATCGCGACCTCAAGTTCTACAAGCGGCGCAAGCGCTGGCTGTCGTGAGGCCCGCCCGCCGCCGGCCGGGCGCCGCGCGGCGCCCGCGCCGAGCCTGAATTGAGGTCCACGCGATGCCCTTGCCGCGCCCCGGCACCATCCTCGACGCGGAGCTGGAATCGCCGGCGCCGGCGGACCGGCTCGCCTACCTGGAGCACCGGCTGTGCCGGACGGTTGCCCATGCCTTCGCGCACGCGCCGCGCTTCCGCCGCGCCATGGCGGCCGCCGGCCTGACGCCGCACGACGTGCAACACCTGGGCGACCTGGCGCGGCTGCCGGTCATCGCCAAGGCGGAGCTGCCGGCGCTGCAGGCCGCGGAGCCGCCGTTCGGCGGCCTGGAGGCAGTGCCGGTCGCGAGCCTGCAGCGCATCTTCGCCTCGCCGGGCAACATCTTCGATCCCCAGGGGCAGGGACGGGACCACTGGCGCTTTCGGCCAGCGCTGGCGGCGGCCGGGTTCCGCGCCGGCGACGTCGTGCTCAACACCTTCGCCTATCACCTGACGCCCGCCGGCTTCATGTTCGACGACGCACTGCGCGCCCTGGGCTGCGTGGTGGTGCCCACCGGGCCCGGCCATGTCGAGCAACAGGCGCGGATCGCGGCCCACCTCGGCGCCACCGGCTACGTCGGCACGCCGAGCTTCCTCCACGCCATCCTCGCGCAGGCGGCCGCGGCGGGCGTGCCGTTGCGGCTCGAGGTGGCCTTCGTCACCGCCGAGATGCTGCCGGAGTCGCTGCGCCACGAGTTGGAGACCGCTCACGGCCTCCGCGTGCTGCAGGGCTACGGCACCGCCGACGCCGGCTTGCTGGCCTACGAGTGCCCGCAAAAGCAGGGCCTGCACCTGCATCCCGAGGCGATCGTGGAGATCCTCGACCCCGCGACCCGCGAGCCGGCGGCGCCGGGCGAGCCGGGAGAGGTGGTGGCGACGGTCTTCGACGAGACCTATCCCCTGATCCGCTTCGCCACCGGCGACCTCAGCACCTTCCTGGCAGACCGTCAGTGCCCCTGCGGCCGCACCGCGCCGCGGCTCGCGGGCATCCTGGGACGGGTCGGCGACGCGGTCAAGGTCAGGGGGATGTTCGTGCACGCCGGCCAGATGGGTGAGGTCGCCAGGGGCTTCCCCGAGGTGGCCAGGCTGCAGGCGGTGGTGACCCGCGCGGCGCACCAGGACCAGCTGCGCTATCTGGTGGAGCTGGTCGCCGGCGCACCGGCCGAGGAGGGGCTGGCGGAGCGCCTCGCCGCGGCGCTGCGCGAGCGGCTCATGGTGCGCGGCGAGGTGGAGATCGTGCCTGCCGGGACCATTCCGGCGGCGGCGAAGAAAATCGACGACCGGCGGACCTGGGAATAGCCATGGCCGCGCCGCTGCTCGAAGTCTGCAACCTGACGTTGCGCTTCGGCGGCGTCACCGCCCTGCAGGACGTGAGCTTCGCGGTCGAGAGCGGCGCCATCCACGCCATTATCGGCCCCAACGGCGCCGGCAAGACCAGCCTGCTCAACGCCGTCAGCGGCGTCGTCCGGCCGCAGCAGGGCCGCATCCTGCTGGCCGGCGCGGACGTCACCCGGCTGTCGCCGCACGTCCGCGCCCGCCTGGGCCTGGCGCGCACCTTCCAGAACATCGCGCTGTTCAAGGGCATGACGGTGCTGGACAATCTGCTGATCGGGCGCCACACCCGCCAGCGCTGCGGCATCTGGCGGGGCGGCATCTACTGGGGCCCGGGCCGGAGAGAGGAGGTGGCGCAGCGCCTGGTGGTGGAGGAGATCATCGACTTCCTCGAGATCCAGGACATCCGCAAGCAGCTCGTGGGCACGCTCGCCTACGGCTTGCAGAAGCGGGTGGAGCTGGCGCGGGCGCTGGCGCTGGAACCAAAGGTGCTGCTGCTCGACGAGCCGATGGCCGGGATGAACGCCGAGGAGAAGGAGGACATGGCGCGCTTCGTCATCGACGCCAACGAGGACCGCGGCACGACGGTGGTGATGATCGAGCACGACATGGGCGTGGTGATGGACGTCTCGCACCGGGTCGTGGTGCTCAACTTCGGCCGCAAGATCGGCGACGGCACGCCGGAGGAGGTGAAGCGCGATCCTCACGTGCAGCATGCCTACCTCGGGCAGGAAGACGCCGCGGACCCGTCGCCGGACCTCGCCAGGGGGGCGTAGCTTGTTGCCGGTCGACCATCCCGCCGCGCCGGAGCGCCCGGCGCCGGACCTGGACACCTTCCCCAAGCTGCTGGCCGCGGCCGCCGCCCGGCTCGGCGACCGCACGGCGCTGCGCGAGAAGGATCTCGGCATCTGGCAGGCCACCAGCTGGCGGCAGTACCACGACCATGTGCGCGATTTCGGGCTGGGCCTGATCGACCTCGGCATGCGGCGCGGCGACACGGTCGCGATCATCGGCGACAACCGCCCGGAGTGGGTCTACGCCGAGCTCGGCGCGCAGGGCGCCGGCGGCATCTCGGTCGGCATCTACCAGGATTCCAACCTCGCCGAGGTGGCCTACGTCATCGACCACGCGGACGCGGCGTTCGTGGCGGCCGAGGACCAGGAGCAGGTGGACAAGATCCTCGAGGTTATCGAGCGGCTGCCGAAGGTCAGGCACGTCATCTACAGCGATCCGCGCGGCATGCGCCACTACCGGCATCCGGCGCTGATCGGCTTCGCCGAGGTGGAGGAGAGAGGGCGCGCGCTCGGGCGCCGCCGGCCGCAGCTGTGGGCCGAGAGCGTCGGCGCCGGCCGCGGCGACGACGTGGCGATCCTCTGCTACACCTCGGGGACCACCGGCTTCCCCAAGGGCGCGATGCTGACCTATCGCAACCTGCTGGCCATGGCGGCGAGCCTCGATCAGGTCGACGCCAAGCTGCCGGCAGACGAGTTCGTCTCCTTCCTGCCGCTGGCGTGGATCGGCGAGCAGATGATGGCGCTCGCCGGCAGCCTGGCGCTCGGCTTCACCGTCAACTTCCCCGAAGAGCCGGCGACCGTGATGCAGGACATCCGCGAGATCGGGCCGCACATCATGTTCGCGCCGCCGCGGATCTGGGAGAACCTCAACTCCATGGTGCAGGTGAAGATCATGGACACCACCCGCGCCAAGCGCCTGCTGTACGAGCTGTGCATGCCGGTGGGCTACCGGGTCGCCGACCTCCGCTTCCAGCGGTTGCCGGTGCCGCGGCGATGGCGGGCCGCCTGGCGGCTCGCCCACTGGCTGCTCTTCCGGGCGCTCAAGGACCGGCTCGGCCTCACCAACATCCGCAGCTGCTCGACCGGCGGCGCCGCCCTCGGCCCGGACGTGTTCCGCTTCTTCCACGCGCTCGGCGTGCCGCTCAAGCAGATCTACGGCCAGACCGAGATCAGCGGCATCTCCTGCATCCACGCCGACGGCGACGTCCGCTTCCACACCGTCGGCCGGCCCATCCCGGGGACCGAGATCGCCATCTCCGAGCAGGGCGAGATCCTGTCGCGCAGCCCGTCGGTGTTCGCCGGCTACTACAAGAACGAGGCCGCCACCCGCGAGACGCTGGCCGGCGGCTGGCTGCACTCGGGCGATGCCGGCTACCTGACCGACGACGGCCACCTGGTGGTCATCGACCGCCTGCAGGACGTCATGCGGCTCGCCGGCGGCGCCAGCTTCTCGCCCCAATACCTCGAGAACCGGCTCAAGTTCTCGCCCTACGTCAAGGAAGCCGTGGTCACCGGCAAGGACCGGCCCTATCTCGCGGCGATGCTGTGCATCGACCTGGGCATCGTCGGCAAATGGGCGGAGCGGCACCAGCTCGGCTACACCACCTACACCGACCTGGCCGCCAAGGACGAGGTCTACGCGCTGCTGCAGGGTGAGGTGGAGAAGGTCAACGAGACCCTGCCGGCGGCGGCGCGGATCAGGAAGTTCGTGCTGCTGTACAAGGAGCTCGACGCCGACGACGAAGAGCTGACGCGCACCCGCAAGGTGCGGCGCGCCTTCGTCGAGGAGCGCTACCAGGAGGTGATCGGCGCGCTCTACGCCGGCGCGCGCCAGGTGCCGATCGACGCCGAGATCCGCTACCAAGACGGCAAGACGGCGCGCATCAGGACGACACTGCAGGTCCGTGAGCTGGCGGCGACGGCCGGCGGCACCGGCGGCGGCGGAAACCGATCATGAGCTTCTTCCTGCAGCTGACGATCAATGGCCTGGTGGTGGGCAGCATCTACGCGCTGGTGGCGATGGGCTTCGTGATCATCTACAAGGCCACCAGCGTGCTCAACTTCGCCCAGGGCGAGTTCCTGCTGCTCGGCGCCTACGGCAGCCTGGTGCTGTTGACCCGGTTTCACCTCCCGTTCTACGCCGCCGTGCTGTTGACGCTGGCGCTCGCGGCCGTCCTCGGCCTGGCGATCGAACGCCTGATCCTGCGGCCGCTGGTCGGCGAACCGGTGATCTCGGTGATCATGGTGACGCTGGGCCTCTCGAGCATCCTGCGGGCGGTGGTGCAGGGCATCTGGGGCACCGACACCCGGCCGTTCCCGGAGGTCTTTCCCAGCGCGCCGCTGATGCTCGGCCAGGTGCCGGTGTCGCGGGCGTATGCCTGGAGCCTCGGCTGCGTCGTCGTGCTGCTGCTCGCCTTCAGCCTGTTCTTCAAGTACTCCCGAATCGGCATCGCCATGCGCGCCACGGCGTTTTCGCAGCAGGTGGCGCTGTCCATGGGCATCTCGGTGCGGCGCATGTTCGCGCTGGCCTGGGCGATCGCGGCGGTGGTGTCGGCCGTCGGCGGCATCCTGCTGGGGGCGGTGCGCACCGGCGTCGACCAGTCGCTGGCGCTGATCGGCCTCAAGGTGCTGCCGGTGGTGATCCTGGGCGGGCTGGACAGCGTCCCGGGCGCCATCGCCGGCGGCCTGTTGATCGGCGTGCTGGAGAACCTGGCGGGTGGCTACCTCGATCCGCTCTGCGGCGGCGGCGTCAAGGAGGTGGCGCCCTTCGTCATCCTGGTGGCGATCCTGATGATCAAGCCTTACGGGCTGTTCGGCAAGGTACGGATCGAGCGCGTCTGATGCGCGCCGCGGCGGCGGTGCGAGAGGAGGGCTGCCGGCGATGATGCGGTGCGGCGACTTCAAGACGTCCTACGCCGACGACATGGCGATCTTCGACTCCGGCTTCGCACGCTGGGGCCTGGGACTGCTGCTGCTGGCGCTGCTCGCCGTGCCGGCGTTCGCCAGCGGCTACTGGATGGACGTGGCCAACCGCATCGGCATCGCCGTCATCGCCGCCCTGGGGCTCAACATCCTGACCGGCTTCACCGGCCAGATCTCGCTGGGCAACGCCGCCTTCATGGCGGTCGGCGCCTACGCCACCGCCTACCTGGACGGCCATCTGGGATTGCCGCTGGCAGCGGTGATCCCACTCGCCGGCGCCCTGGCCGCGGTGGCCGGCATGATCTTCGGCGTTCCCTCGCTGCGTCTCAAGGGGCTCTACCTGGCGATGGCCACCCTGGCGGCGCATTTCATCGTCGAGTTCGTGGTCACCCACTGGCACGCGGTCACCGGCGGCGTCAACGGCCTGAGCGTGCCCGCGGCCGGGCTCTTCGGCCGCGCTCTCGATTCCGACGCCAAGCTGTTCTACCTGATCTTCCCGCTGACCTGCCTGCTGGTGCTCTTCGCCAAGAACCTCGTCCGCACCAAGGTCGGCAAGGCGTTCGTCGCCATCCGCGACCAGGACGTCTCGGCGGAGGTCATGGGCGTCAACCTGTTCAAGTACAAGCTGCTCTCCTTCGGCGTCAGCTCCTTCTACGTCGGGGTCGCGGGCTCGCTGCTGGCCTACCAGGCCAAGTACATCAGCCCGGAGAATTTCCCGATCAGCCTGGCCATCGATGCGCTGGCGATGATCATCATCGGCGGCATGGGCAGCGTGCTGGGCGCGATCCTGGGCGCGATCTTCATCACCGTCCTGCCCGAGTTGCTGCGCCTCGGCACCTCCAGGCTGAGCGACGTCTTTCCCGGCATGGCCGGCCTGCTCGCCTCGCTGAAGCTGGGAGCCTTCGGCCTCGCCATCGTGCTGTTCCTGATTTTCGAGCCCGACGGCCTGGCGGCGCGCTGGCAAAAGATCAAGACCTATTGGCGGCTCTACCCGTTCTCTCATTGACCGCCGCCGCCGCCCTGCCGCATCGCCGCACCCGCCGCCGGCGGCGGCTCGCGCCGGGAGGCGAAGGCCGTCGCCGGGCCGGCCGGCTCTCATATTGCACTGCGCTCTGGGCATGAGCGCCGCCATCAGGGAAATTTCCTCGCGACTTCCTCTTGACACCGGCGAGAAGTCCGATACGCTTTCAGGTATGGACGAGATGGCGCCCGACCAACCTCCGAGTACCGGCGACAGCGTCGCCTTCGCGGACGTCTGGCGACCTGTGGGGATCATCCCCGTCTCCTCCGCTGTCCTTCCTCCCACCTTCCTTCCACCCCCTGCCGCAAATCCCAGCGTAGTCCCCGGTAGCCTGCGGCGGCGGCTGACGCTCGTCTCGCCCGCGCACTGATCGCCATGCGCTCGGAGCCCCCCGGGAGACCCGGGGAACCGCCGCCGGTCGATCGCCGATCCGGGTCGCAGTCTCGAACCAGGCGGGGCCGCCACGGCCTCGCCGGGCCTTGCCCATCCTGCAAACGATTCACCCCTGTCGAGAACGGAGGACTCCGCCGATGAAGCAAGAGGCGTTCGCCTCGGTTGTGGAACCGCTGACCGCCAGACGCGAGGAGATCTGCGCCGTCGTCAACGACGGCTACGATCCCGCCGCCTGGTCGGATTGGCGGTGGCAGATGCGCCACCGCCTGACCCGCCTCGATCAGTTCGAGCGCCTGCTGCGGCTCACCGAGACGGAGCGGCGAGGGCTGACGCTGGCGAGCGAGAAGTTCTCGGTCGCCGTGACGCCGTACTTCGCGGCCTTGATCGATCCCGAGGACCCTGCTTGCCCGATCCGCCGCCAGGTGGTGCCGGTGGAAGGCGAGCTGGTGGTGTCCCCGGGCGACATGACCGATCCCCTGGACGAGGACGGTTCCAGCGTCGTCGAGGGCTTGGTGCACCGCTATCCCGATCGCGTGCTGTTCCTGGTGCTCGACACCTGCGCCGCCTACTGCCGGTACTGCACCCGCAGCCGGCTGGTCAGCCAGGGGGAGCTCGAGCCGCTCGGCCGCCGCGTCGAAGCCGTGCTCGGCTATCTGCAGGCGCACCACGAGGTGCGCGACGTCCTGCTCTCGGGTGGCGATCCGCTGCTGATGTCGGACGCGACGCTCGACAAGCTGCTGGGCCGGCTGCGCGCCATCGAGCATCTCGAGTTCCTGCGCATCGGCACGCGCATCCCATGCTTCCTGCCGCAGCGCATCACGCCGGAGCTGGTGGCGGTGCTACGCAAGCACCGGGTGTGGCTGTCGGTGCACTTCTGCCATGCCCGGGAGCTGACGCCGGAGGTGGCGCAGGCGGCCGACCTGCTGGCCGACGGCGGCATCCCGCTCGGCTGCCAGACGGTGCTGCTCAAAGGCATCAACGATTCGGCGCCGGCGTTGCGCGAGCTGTTCCACGGCCTGCTCAAGCTGCGCATCCGGCCTTACTACCTGTACCAGTGCGATCCGGTGCTCGGCACCGGGCACCTGCGGACCTCGGTGGCCAAGGGGCTCGAGCTGATGGATCAGCTGCGCGGCCACACCACCGGTTACGCCGTGCCCACCTACGTCGTCGACGCGCCGGGCGGCGGCGGCAAGATACCGGTCCAGACCGACACCGTCGTCGACCACGACCATGGCGTCTGGCAGCTGCGCAACTGGGCCGGCAAGGTCTACGGCTACCGCGATCCCGTCGAGGCGGACAGGGCGCGCTGACGGTGAGCGGAGGGCCCGGACCACCGGCACCGCGAGCGCTGCACATCGCGCTGGCCTACGACCTCAAGGCCGACTATCTCGCCGCCGGCTTCTCGTCCGCGGCGGTGATGGAGTTCGACGACGAGGCGACGGTGGGCGGCCTGGCGGGTGCGCTCGCGGCGCTGGGTCACCGTCCAGAGCGCGTCGGTCGCGGCGTCGAGCTGGCGCGCCGGTTGGCGGCCGGCGAGCGCTGGGACCTGGTGTTCAACATTGCCGAGGGGGTGAGCGGCCGCTCGCGCGAGGCGCAGGTGCCGGCGCTGTGCGAGATGTTCGACCAGCCCTACACCTTCTCCGATCCGCTCACCGCCGCGCTGACCCTCGACAAGCCGCTGGCCAAGCGGGTGGTGCGCGACCTGGGCCTGCCCACGGCGCCGTTCGCGGTGATCGGCGACGGCGCGGAGGCCGACGCGGTCGAGCTGCCGCTGCCGCTGTTCGTCAAGCCGATCGCCGAGGGCAGCTCCAAGGGGGTGAGCGGGCGCTCGAAGGTGACCTGCCGCGACGAGCTGCGCGCCTGCTGTACCGAGCTGATCGCCGCCTTCGGGCAGCCGGTGCTGGTCGAGACCTACCTGCCGGGCAGGGAGATCACCGTCGGCATCGTCGGCAATTTCGGTAACGGTGGTGCGGCGCGGGCGCTGGCGACCATGGAGGTGACGTTCGTCCAGGGAAGCGACCGCGAGTTCTACACCGCGCTCAACAAGGACGAGTACGAGGAGCGGGTCCGCTACGCCCTGCTCGACGGCGAGCCGGTCGCGGTCCGCGCCCGCGAGATCGCGCTGGCCGCCTACGACGCCCTGGGCTGCCGCGACGCGGGGCGGGTCGATCTGCGCTGCGACGCGGGCGGCGAGCCGCAATTCCTGGAGATCAATCCGTTGCCCGGCCTGCACCCGGTCCGTTCGGACCTGCCGATCATGTGCAGGCTCGGCGGCGTCGGGTACCCGCGCCTGGTCGAGGAGATCCTCGACGCGGCGGCGCGGAGGTGGGGATTGTGGAGCTGAGGGCGCGGGTCTCGCGGGTGATCGTGGCCCACAACCCGGTGGGCCCGGCCGACGATCCGTCCACCTCGGACGTGCTCGCCCAGGTCGAGCTGGTGGCGGGGGCTCTGGCCGAGCTCGGGATCGCGGTGACGCGGCTGCCGATCGCCGGCTGGCGAATCTGGGAGGACCTTGCGGACCTCGGCCTCGCGGGCGGCGCGGGAGACCTGGGAACGGTGGTGTTCAACCTGGTGGAGGCGCCGCCCGGCCTGCCCGGCGTCCATCCCGCCACCGCCGCGGCGCTCGAGCTGCTGGGCCTGCCGTTCTCGGGAGCGAGCGCGGCAAGTCTCTGGCTGTCCACCGACAAGCTGGCGACGCGGGCGATGCTGGCGGCGAATGGCCTGCCGGTCGCGGCCGGGGGGCGCCTCGAGGCGCACGGTGCGGAGGTGTTCGATCGCGTGCCGGGGCCGTGGATCCTCAAGCCGGCATGCGAGGATGCCTCGCTCGGGCTGGACGGCGACGCCGTATGCACCACCCGCGAGGCGGCGCTGGCGCGGGCGGCGGAGCTGGCGAGTCGCTTCCCCGGGCAGCCACAGGTGATCGAGCGCTACCTGCCGGGCCGCGAGCTGAACGTCTCGCTGCTGGCGGCGGTGCCGCCGGCGGGAGAACCCGGGGATCTGGTGGATCTGCGGCACAGCGGCGGTGGTTTGTACCAGGATGTGCCGCAGGCCCTGCCGGTGGCCGAGATCGAGTTCGTCGACTACCCACCCGGCATGCCGAGGATCGTCGGCTACGAGGCGAAGTGGCAGCCGGAGTCGTTCGCCTACACTCACACGGTGCGGCGCTTCCCACCGGACACCGAGGCCGGCGACGCGGCGCTGCTCGCGGAGGCGCGCCGCCTCGCGGTCGCCGCCTGGCGCGCCTGCGGCCTCTCGGGCTATGGCCGCGTCGATCTGCGCCTCGACGAGCAGGGCGCGGCGCACCTGCTCGAGGTCAACGCCAATCCCTGTCTGGCCGCCGACGCCGGCTTCATGGCCGCGGCCGGGCAGGCCGGCCTGACTGCCGTGGAGGTCATCGCCCGGATCGTCGAGGCCGCGGTGGCGCGGCACGACGGCCTGACGAAACCACCGCGGCCGGCCGGGCTCGCGCCGCAGCCGGCAGCCGTGGTTGCCTTACCGGCCGCCGGTCTGCCCGGCCGGCGGGCAGCGCGGCGGCTGCGGGTCGTCGGCTAGGCCGCGCGCCACCTTCCTGGTACCGCCTCAGACCGGCGGCGGCTTGTGCTCCTTCTCCTCCTTGGGGGGCGGGGGTGTCTTCGGCGGCGCCTTCTTCTCCTGGACCTGCGGCTTGCCTCCCGCCGGCGGCTGACCTCCCGTCGGCACCTTGCCGCCCGCCGTCGTCGCCTTGCCTCCCGCCGGCGGTTGGGCCTGTCCGGTCGGACCGCCCTTCTTGGTGCCGTCGATCCCGACGTTGTAACGGGGCGATCCGGCTCCGGCCGGCGTGCCGTTGCCGTTCGCGCGCGGCGCGTTGACCGCACCGTGCTGGCGCCTACCGGTCGCCACACCGCTGGCGGTGTCCGCGTGCACCTGTGCGAAAGCGCGGCTCTTCTGCTGCACCGCCACCTGGGTCTTGAGTGCCGCACCGAACTCGGGGTGTGGCACGCTGGCCGCCCTGGCCACCACCGCCGGCTGGTAGAAGGCTCCCCTGCCGCCGGGGCCCCCCGAGGCCATTGCCGCCACCTGCAGGCGCGCGACCGGATGGCCGGTGACCTGCTCGATGCGCGCGACGCTGACGCCGTTGTTGACGATGCGGTTGTTGACCACGGTGTAGTTGGTGACGTTGACGGCGGTCCGCACGATCGTCACGTTGCGGGCCGACGGCAGGATCACCGCGGACACCCGCGGCGCCAGGATGTCGCGCTCGCCGACGAAGGTGAAGAAGCCGGGGGAGATGACCACGCGGCCGAACTCCAGCCCGAAGCCGGCCCTGAAGCCGACCTCCGGCGACAGCGGCGCCCAGCCCAGGTAGCCGCCGCCGTGGCGCCACGCCACCCACGCCGGAGCCCAGACCGTGCCCGGCACCCAACCCCAACCGCCGATCTCCGCGTCGTAGTACCAGCGGCCGTAATGGAAGGGAGCCCAGCCCCACGGCTCGTCGGCGACCCACGCCCAGCCCTGGTCGGTGTAGGCCCAGTGGCCGGTGGTGTACGGCCGCCAGCCGGCGGGGACCGACGGCACCCAGACCATGCCGTAGCCCTCCCGCTCCACCCACTGACCGTAGGGCGAGAGCTGCTGGTGGAAGTAATCGACGCTGGCCGCCGCCGGGTCCTCGGGCGCTCCCTGCGCCCCCTGATTGTCGGGCGCCGGCGGCGCGCCGGCATCCTGCGGACCGGGCGCCTGCGCGGCGTCGCCGCCAGGGTAGGGTGGCGGCTCCTGGGAGCGCGCCGCGCCGACCGCGAACAGGCTCCCCACCAGCAGCAACAGTGTCGTGATTCTCATGGTTCTCATGGCCTTGCATCCTCTCGTCGCGTTCATGCCTCGTGCCTCCCGGCTCATCGCTGGTGGTAGGTCGAACCTCGCATCCGATAGATAGTCCGGGGGTACCTTGGTGGACAGGTAGGTCAAACTATCTTATACGAGGAACGCCAATCTCCGGTCAAATGCAGCCGCCGGCCTTCCGGTGCGGGCGGCGGTCTGACAGAATCGCCCGCATGTCCGGGGATCCGGTCGAGTCGCTGCGCCGGCTGTGCCTGGCGCTGCCGGAGACGACCGAACGGCTCAGTCATGGCGAGCCGGCGTGGTTCGTGCGCGGCAAGCGCACCTTCGTGACCTACGCCGACCACCACCACGACGACCGTCTGGCATTCTGGTGCGCCGCGCCGGACGGCGCGCAGGAGATCCTGGTCGCCGCTCACCCCGATCGCTTCTTCGTGCCACCCTATGTCGGCCACCGCGGCTGGCTCGGCGTCCGCCTGGACGTGCCCGTCGATTGGGACGAGATCGCGGACCTGGTCGCCGATGCCTACCACGCGGTCGCCCGCAAGCGGCTGCTGAAGCCGCGGGCGACGGCCGCGGAGGAGCCCAGATGACGGAACTGCCGATGCGGATCGCGATCCTCGGCGCCGGCGGCGTCGGCGGCTATTACGGTGGGCTGCTGGCGCGCCGCGGCCATCCGGTGGCGATGCTGGCGCGCGGCAGCCATCTCGAGGCCCTGCTGGCGCGCGGCATCGAGGTCCGCACTCCGGACGAGACCTTCCGCGCGCCCGTCCTGGCCACCGACGATCCACGGCAGCTTGGCGCGGCCGAGCTCGCCATCCTCGCGGTCAAGAGCTACTCGCTGGCGGACATCGCGCCGGCGGTCCGGTCGGTGGCGGCGGCCGGCGCCGCCATCCTGCCGCTGCTCAACGGCGTCGAGGTGACCGACCGGCTGGTGACGGCAGGCGTGCCGGCGGCGAGCCTGCTCGGCGGCCTCAGCCGCATCAGCGCCGCCCGCCTCGGCCCCGGCGTGGTGGAGCGCCGCAGCCCCTTCCAACAGGTGGTGCTGGGAGAGCTGGCGGGGGGCGCCTCCGCCCGCGCCGAGCGCATCGCCGAGATCCTGCGCGACGCCGGCGTGGAGGGCGCCAGGGTCTCGAACGACATCACCGCCGACCTGTGGCGGAAGTTCGCCTTCATCGCGACGATGGCGGCCGCCTGCGGCCTGGCGCGGTCGCCGATCGGGCCGGTGCGCACGAACCCGCTGGGTCACCTGCTGCTCGAGCGGGCGATCGGCGAGGTGATCGCCCTGGCGAGGGCCCGCGGGGTGGCGGTGGATGAGGACGAAGAGGCGAAGGTGCTGAAGATCGTCGACTCCATGCCCACGGCGATGCGGCCGAGCTTCCTGCTCGACTTCGAGGCCGGCGGCCCGACCGAGCTCGACGACCTGTGCGGTGCGGTCTCCCGGCTCGGCCGGCAGGCCGGGCTCTCGACACCGGTGCACGACACCGCCACCGCGGCGCTGGGAGTCGCCGCGGCGGCTCGGCTCCTACCCCAGCAAACCTGAGACAGGAGGCGGCGTCCATGATCAACCCGATCGCCGCTTTCCGCGTGCTCACCCCGGCGCAGCGCCGCACCTTCGTGGCCTGCTTCCTCGGCTGGTCGCTCGACGCCTTCGACTTCTTCATCATGGTCTGGTGCCTCAACGCCATCGCCACGGACTTCCATACCAAGGTCTCGGCCGTCGCCGAAGGGATCTTCCTGACGCTGGCCATGCGGCCGGTGGGGGCGTTCCTCTTCGGGCGCATGGCCGACCGCTTCGGGCGCCGACCCACGCTGATGCTCAACATCGTCTCGTACTCGGTCTTCGAGCTCGCCTCGGCCTTCGCCCCTTCGCTGACCGCGCTGCTGGTGCTGCGCGCCTGCTTCGGCGTCGCGATGGGCGGCGAATGGGGCGTCGGGGCGGCGCTGGCCTTCGAGACCCTGCCGGCCGAGAACCGCGGCTTCTTCTCCGGCCTGTTGCAGGAAGGCTACGTGGTCGGCAACCTGGTCGCGGCGGCGGCGTACGGCCTGCTGTTCACCCACATCGGCTGGCGCGGCATGTTCATCGTCGGCGCGCTGCCGGCGGCGCTGGTGCTCTACATCCGCTCGCAGGTGGACGAGTCCCCTGCTTTCTTGCAGGGCCGCGCGGTGCCGCGCGAGAAGCGCCATCTCGGCGCCGACCTGCGCACCTACCTTGGCAGCTTCCTCTTCCTCATCGTGCTGATGTTCGCCTTCAACTCCTTCAGCCACGGCACCCAGGACCTGTATCCGACCTTCCTCGAGAAGAACCTCAGCCTGTCGCCGCAGACGCGCGGCATGATCGGGATCATCGGCAACATCGGCGCGCTCTGCGGCGGCATCCTCTTCGGCGCCTGGTCGGAGCGAATCGGCCGCCGCCGGGCCATCGTCACCGCCGCCCTCCTCGCCCTGCCGATGATCCCGCTGTGGGCCTACTCGCATACCGTGCCGATGATCGCGCTCGGCGGCTTCCTGATGCAGTTCATGGTGCAGGGCGCGTGGGGGATCATCCCGGCGCACCTCAACGAGCTGTCGCCACCTTCGGTGCGCGGAACCTTCCCGGGCTTCACCTATCAGCTCGGCAACCTGCTCTCGTCGCGCAACGTTGTCGTCCAGGCGAAGCTGGTGGAGCAGCGCTACGGCGGCAGCTACCCGCCGGTGCTGGCCTGGACGGTGGTGATCATCGCCAGCCTGGTCGCGCTGGTCACGATGTGCGGCAAGGAAGCCAAGGGCGCCGATCTTTCGGGCACCAGCCATGCTGCTGAAGCGGCTTAGTTGACCGGTCTCAGGCCGCCGGCTGCTGGCGCAGCTGGCTCAGCCAGTCGTCGAAGCTGGTCGCCGGCGTGCCCAGGGAATGATCGGCCTGAGCCGGATCCCCGGGCTCGCCGCGACGATACATCTGCAACACCTTGGCCGAGGTGCTGGTGAACTGATTCCGCGTCACGGCGCCAAGCAGCGAGACCGTCCACAGCGGTACCGTGTACACCTTCCGGCCTGGAAAAACGACGGCCGCGTAGCGACGGATCGCGGCCTGGAAATCGACTGCCTGCGGGCCGTAGACCGCGACCACGCGGCTGGACGCGGCGGCAGCCTGGTGGAACCGCGACACCATCTTGGCGTAATCGCCGGCGGCGAGCAGGTGATAACGGCTGTGCATCAATGGCGCCATGAGGCGGTGCTGCCTGGACGCATGGTTCAGGGCTTCCATGAACACGGTGGCGCGGAAGACGGCATGGGCGATACCGCTCGCCGCGATCGCCTGCTCGTTGGCCAGCTTCACCGCGATCTGTTCCAGCGCGTGGTTCTCCGGCGCGATCGCATGCAGGTCCGAGAGGTAGGTGATGCGCTGCACCCCCGCCGCCGCCGCCGCCGCGACGACGTTCGCCGTGCCCTGGCGCTCGGCGCGCGCGAAGCTGTTCTCACCCACCGGCCGCCCCCGCAGGCTGATGTGGATACCGGCGCAGCCGGCGACCGCACGGGCGAGAGCGGTGGTGTCGGTGACGTTGCCCACCGCCGCCGAGAAAGCGTCGCCGAGCTGGCGGCGCACCTTGTCCGCGTCGCGCGTGTAGACGCGGACGTCGAATCCGTCCGCCTGCAGTTGGCGAGCCACGGGCATGCCGAGCAGGCCGGTCCCGCCGACGACGAGAATGGTTCCGGGCATCATCGTCTCCCTGGTGTGTCCAGCGTGCGATCGATCGGAAAGCGCGATCGATCAGGCTCGAGCCGGCGAGCCGCCCCGGGATCTTAGAACATTGCCTGCGTATAAAGCCACTTGGTGAATACAGTCAAAGACCACTTGGTGAATCCAGCTGATGATGCCAAACTCCGAGATCCATGCCGGCAAGGCGCCCCCTGGCCCGCGGCATGCGGGCCTTTACAGTCATCTGGCTGGGCCAGGTCGTGTCGCTGTGCGGCTCGGCCCTGTCGAGCTTTGCCGTCGGGGTCTGGGTCTATCAGCGAACCGGATCGGCCACCCAGTTCGCCCTGATCGCACTGGCTGCCAGCCTGCCCGGCCTGCTGCTCGCGCCGCTCGCCGGCGCCATGCTCGACCGCTTCGACCGGCGCAGCATCATGCTGATCGCCGATACCGGCGCCGGGCTCGCCACCTTGAGCATGGCGACGCTGCTGTGGGCCGGGCACCTCCAAGTCTGGCAGATCTATCTGATCGTCGGCATCAATCGCATTTTTGATTCTTTGAAGGTACCCGCGTTGTCGGCTTCGACCACCTTGATCGTCCCCAAAGCGCAGCTGCCGCGGGCCAGCGGCATGGCCCAGGTCGGGCCGGCGGCGGCGCAGATCGTCGGACCGGTCATCGCCGGCGCATTGATCGCCTGGATTGGACTGCAGGGAATCGTATTGATCGATTTCGGCACCTTCATCGTCGCCGCCCTGACAATTTTCCCGTTTGTCATCCCGCGTCCGCCGGTGAGCGCCGCGGGGGCGATGGCACGCGGCTCGCTCTGGCGCGAAGCGGTCTCCGGCTGGTCCTACATCCGCGCGCGCCCCGGCCTGCTCGGCCTGCTCGGCTTCTTCGCCGGCTCCTATCTGAGCATTGGCATCGTTCAGGTGCTGTTGACGCCGCTGGTGCTGAGCTTCACCACGCCGGCGGTGCTCGGCATTCTGCTGTCGGTGTCGACCAGCGGGCTGCTGCTCAGCGGCGTGGCGATCAGCGTCTGGGGCGTGCCGCGGCAGCGCGTGCTCGCGATCCTCGGCGGCACGCTGATCCAGGGGCTCGCGCTGTTCGCCGGCGGCTTGCGGCCCACCGCCCTGCTCGTCGGCGTCGGTGCCTTCGTCATGCTCTGCTCGACGCCCGTCGTCCGCGCCTGCAGCGAGGTGCTGTGGCAGACCCGCGTCGAGCCCGACTTGCAGGGGCGGGTTTTCGCCATGCGCCGCATGATCGGCGGCTCGACCCTGCCGCTCGCCGCGCTGCTCGCCGGGCCGCTGGCCGATCACGTCTTCAATCCGCTGCTGCTTCCCGGCGGCGCGCTGGCCGGTAGCGTCGGCCGCCTGATCGGCGTCGGCAAGGGCCGCGGCATCGGACTGCTCTTCGTGGTGCTCGGCGCCCTGACCGTCGCGACCGTGGTCATCGGCTTCCTCTCGCCGCGGCTGCGCCGCCTGGAGGTCGAGCTGCCGGAGGTCATCCCTGACGACACTCACTGAATCAAATCAATGAATACAATAGAACGAAGAGAGGTGTGCAATTACTTTTGACGCATCGCCCTTGCGCGACGTAGCAAGCTGGGTTACCCTCGCCGCGAGGGATCACTCGCCGCCTTCGTATCAATTTTCGGGCGAGCGCCAGAAGGAATCCGATCTCGCGGGCCGATGGCCGACGACCGGAACCCGATCCGGCTGGCGGCCATGATGACGACGAATTTGAACGAATCGCTGCTCGCGCTGCCACCGGGAGAGCGAAATGGGTACCTTGTCTGCTGGCTTGCCAAGCGGGCCGGGTGCGCCCTGCGCCTGCCCGCGGCAGAGATCGCGGCGATCGATCCGCAGCGGCCGCTCACCGCTCTCGGGCTCGACTCGCTGGCGGCGATCGAGCTCGCGGGCAGCCTGTCGTCCGAGCTCGGGGTCGAGGTGCCGCTGGCGGAGCTGCTGGACGGCGCCAGCCTGAATTCGATCGCCGCTTCGGCACTGGCCGCGGCCGGCGCGCCGACCGCCGTCGAGACGGCCTCCACCAGCGCAATTTCCTCCGCCGCCACCGCGGCCGGACGTGGCGACGCGTCGCCGCTGTCCCATGGTCAGAGAGCTTTGTGGTTCCTGGAACGACTGGCGCCGGGGGGCGCGGTCAATCAGATCGTGGCCACCGCCCGGGTGCGCGGCGGGCTGGATCCGGACGCGCTGGCCCGCGCCCTGGCGGACCTGACCAGGCGCCACCCAGCGCTCCGCACCACTTTCGCCGAAGCCGCCGGCGAGCCGGTGCAGCGCCTCCAGTCCCGCCTTCCTCCGGAGTGGTTCGTGGAGGACGCTCGTGGTTGGAGCGCCGAGCGCCTGGAAGCGCGTCTGGTTGCCGCGGCCTACCGTCCGTTCGATCTCGAACGCGGGCCGCTCGTCCGTCTGGGCCACTTCCTGCGACCGCAGGGCGAGCAGGTGCTGCTGTTCGCGATCCATCACCTGATCGCCGATTTCTGGTCGCTGGCCGTCCTGGTGCGCGAGCTGGGCGAGCTGTACCGGTCGCGGGCGGCGGGCATGGCGCCGGCCTTCCCGCCGATCAGGCTGCACCCCGCCGGCCACCGTGACTACCGCGACTTCGTCGCCGACCAGGCGAGCCGGCTCGCCGGCCCGGCCGCGGAGCGGCTGTGGTCCTACTGGCTGCAGCGGCTCGGCGGCGAGCTGCCGGGCCTCGATTTGCCGCTCGACCGCCCACGGCCGGCGATCCAGACCTACCGCGGAGCGGCGCGGACGGCGCTGCTGCCGCCGGCCCTCGGCATGGCGATCGCCGCCCTGGCGCGGGCGCACGGCGCGACCGTCTACACCGTCCTGCTGGCCGCCTTCCAGGCCCTGTTGCACCGCTTGACGGGACAGCGGGACCTGGTGGTGGGCTCGCCGACGGCAGGCCGGAGGGGCGCGGAGTGGATCGGGGTGGTCGGCTACTTCGTCAACCCGGTCGCCTTGCGGAGCGACCTCGGCGGGGATCCGACGGCGGCGGCGCTGATCGAGCAGACGCGGACGGCGGTGCTGGGCGCTCTCGACCATCAGGAGCTTCCGCTGTCGCTGCTGGTCGAGAGACTGCAGCCGGTCCGCGACCCCAGCCGGCCGCCGCTCCTGCAAGTCATGTTCGTGCTCCAGCGGGCGCAACGGCCCGAGGAAGAACCGCTGGGCGCCTTCGCGTTGGGCGCCGCGGGAGCGACGATCGATCTCGGCGGGGTGGCCGTCGAGTCCCGCCGCTTCGCGACCCGGCGCACGCAACTCGACCTCACCTTGATGATGGCGGAGCTCGACGAGCGCACCAGGCTCGGGGCGTCCCTGCAGTACAACCCGGACCTGTTCGACGCGGCGACGATGGAGCGCACGCTCGGGCAGTTCGCGATCATGCTCGGCGGCATCGCCGGGCTCGCGGCCCATCCCGCGCTGCGGCTCTCCCAGCTGCCGCTGCTCAGCGCCGCCGAGAGCCAGCAGCTGGAAGTCGAATGGAACGCCGCCCGCACCCTGGCCGGCGGCGAGGGCGCGGCGGCCTGGGGGGAGCCTCGCCCGCTCCACGAGCTGTTCGAGGCGCAGGCCGGGCTTGCCCCCGACCGGGTCGCCCTGACGGCGGCCACCGAGAGCTTGACCTATCTCGAGCTGGACCGCCGCGCCGCGCGCCTGGCGGCCCACCTGCGGCAGCTGGGGGTGGGACCCGAGGTGCGGGTGGGCATCTGCGCGCGGCGCTCGCCGGTCCTGGTGGTGGGCCTGCTCGGGATCTTGAAGGCCGGCGGCGCCTATGTCCCGCTTGATCCCGCCTATCCGCGCGAGCGGCTCGCCTACCTGCTCGCGGACTCCGCGGCTGCCGTCCTGGTCGGCGAACGGCAGCTGGCCGCCGGCCTGCCATCCTTCCACGGCGCCTGCTGGGTGGACCTCGACTGCTTCGAGCCAACCGAGCCGCCGGTTCCGGCCGCTCTCCGGCTGCAACCGGAGAACCTGGCCTACGTGATCTATACCTCCGGTTCGACCGGCCGGCCGAAGGGGGTGGGGATCACGCATGGCAGCGCCTGGGAGTTGCTGCGCTGGGCGCGGGAGCGGTTCCCGCCGGCGGACCTGGCGGCCGTCCTCGCCGCCACCTCGATCTGCTTCGATCTCTCGGTCTTCGAGCTGTTCGCGCCGCTCGCCTGGGGTGGGCAGGTGGTGCTGGCCGACGACACCCTGGCGCTCGCGGACCTGCCCGGCGGGTGGCAGGTGACCCTGATCAACACGGTCCCCTCGGCGATGGCGGAGCTGCTGCGGCTGCGCGCCGTGCCCGCGAGCGCGCGCACCGTCAACCTGGCGGGCGAGCCGCTGCCGCGGTCGCTGGTCGAGGACCTGCTGGCCACCGGCACCGTGCGGCGCGTGTTGAACCTCTACGGCCCATCGGAGGACACGACCTACTCGACCTGCGCGGTGTTTTCATCCCGTTCAGCCAGCTCGGCCAACTCAGCCAACTCGACGACGGCGAGCGGCGCCGCCGGTGCGGCGCTGGCCCCGGCCATCGGCCGGCCCGTCGCCGGTGCCACGGCCCATGTCCTGGGCGCCGGCCGCGAGCCGTTGCCGATCGGCGCCACCGGCGAGCTGTACCTGGGCGGCGCGGGCCTGGCCCGCGGCTACCTCGGCCGCCCGGACCTCACCGCCGAGCGGTTCGTGCCCGCGCCCGCCGGCGGGCGCGGCGCGCCGCCGGGCAGCCGACTCTACCGGACCGGAGACCTGGTGCGCCGCCGCGCGGACGGCGATCTCGAGTTCCTGGGGCGGCTCGACCAGCAGGTGAAGGTGCGCGGTTTCCGCATCGAGCCGGGAGAGATCGAGGCGGCGCTCACCGCCCGCCCGGCGGTGGCGGAGGCGGCGGTGGTGGTGCGCCCCGGAGACCACAGTCTGGCGGCGTTCGTCGTGCCGGCGCCATCGGCGGCCGGCGCGGTTTTCGACCCTGCCGCGTTGCGCGACCACCTCCGGTCCCGGCTGCCCGAGTTCATGGTGCCCGCCGAGATCGTGCCGCTGGCCGTCATGCCCCGTACGCCCAACGGCAAGCTCGACCGCCGCGCCCTGGCCGCCATGGCGCGGGCCTTCCCGGACCCGGCGTCCACGCCCGCCGACCTGGCCAGGCGGGTCGCCATGCGGACGCCGACCGAGGAGCTGCTGGCCGGTATCCTGGAGCGAGCTGCTGGGGATACCGCGCGTCGCCCCTGACGACGACTTCTTCGCTCTGGGCGGCCACTCGCTGCTGGCCGCCCGGGTGATCGCGCGGGTGCGCGACCTGGCCGGCGTCGAGCTGCCGGTGCGCAGCCTGTTCGAGGCGCCGGCGCTGGCAGCGCTGGCCACCCGCGTCGACGCCGCCCGCGGGGCGGCGCCGCCGGCCGAGCCCATCCGCCGTGAGGACCGCCGGCAGGCGCCGCGGCTCTCCTTCGCCCAGGAACGGCTCTGGTTCCTGGACCGGCTGGAACCCGGCAGCGCGGTCTACACCATGCCTGCCGCCATGCGCCTCGCCGGGCGCCTCCTGCCGGGAGCGTTCGCCGCCGCGCTGGCGGCGCTGGCACGCCGGCACGAGAGCTTGCGCACCACCTTCCGCGAGGAGACCGGCCAGCCGGTGCAGGTGATCGCGCCCGAGCCGGATCGCTTCCTGCCGCAGATCGACCTCGGCGCGATTCCCGAGCCGGCGCGCCGCGCCGAGGCGCTGGCACTGGCCGCGGCCGCGGCGCGCCGCCCGTTCGATCTGGCGTGCGGTCCGTTGCTGCGCACCGTCCTGCTGCGCGCCGGCCCGGCCCGGCGCGGCGAGAAGCCCGAAGAGGATACCGAGCACATCGTCGTCTTCACCCTGCATCACATCGTCTCCGACGGCTGGTCGATGGGGATCTTCCTGCGCGATCTCGCCGCCCTCTACGGCGCGGCCCTGGCCGGCCGGCGGCCGCCGCTTCCGGACCTGCCGGTGCAGTACGCCGACTATGCCGCCTGGCAGCGGCGGCGGCTGACGAGCGGCGTCGCCGAGCGGCAGCTCGCCTACTGGCGCGAGCGGCTGGCGGCGGCCCCCACCCATCTCGACCTCCCCCTCGATCGGCCGCGGCCGGCGGTGCAGAGCCATCGCGGAGCGACCCGGGAGGTCACCCTCACGGCAGCGTTGTCGAGCGCGCTCGGGGCGCTCTCCAGAAGCCACGGCGCGACTCTCTTCATGACCCTGCTCGCGGCCTTCCAGGCGCTGCTGCTGCGCACCACCGGCGAGGAGGACCTGCTCGTCGGCTCACCCGTGGCCAACCGTCCGCGGCCGGAGGTCGAAGAGCTGGTGGGCCTCTTCGTCAACACCCTGGTCCTGCGCGCCGATCTCTCGGCCGACCCGTCGTTCCGCGACCTGCTCGCCAGGGTGAGGGAAGGATCGCTCGCCGCCTATGACCATCAGGAGCTGCCGTTCGAGCGGCTGGTCGAGGAGCTGCGGCCCGAGCGCGATCTCTCTCGCCCACCCCTGGTCCAGGTGATGTTCGCCCTGCAGAACGCCCCGCCGCCGGTGCCGGCGCTGCCCGGCCTGGCGTTGTCGCTGCTGCCGGTCACCAGCGGCACGGCGAAGTTCGACCTGATGCTCGCGTTCGAGGAGGACGGCGCCGGCGGCGGCGGACACCTGTATGGCGGGGTCGAGTACGCGACCGACCTTTTCGACGCCACCACCATCCAGCGCTTTGCCGGCCGCTACGTGCGGCTGCTCGCGGCGGCGGTCGCCGATCCCGACCGGCGCCTGTCGGCGCTGCCCCTGCTGGCGGCGGCCGAGCGCCAGCAGCTGATCGCGGAGTGGAACGACACTCTCGCCGTCGACTCTCGCGCCCTCTGCCTCCATCAGCTCTGCAATCGCCAGGCGGCGTTGCGGCCCGAGTGCGTGGCAGTGGTCCATGGCCGGGAGAGCCTCACCTACGGCGAGCTCGGCCATAGGGCAGCCCGCCTGGCGCGCCGGCTCCGCGAGGTTGGAGTCGGTGCCGGCGTCGGTGGCGGAGTCGGCCCAGAGACCGTGGTCGGCGTTTGCTTCGAGCGCTCGCCGGAGATGGTGGTGTCCATGCTGGGTGTGCTCACGGCCGGAGCCGCCTACCTGGCGCTGGACCCGGCCCTGCCGCGCGAACGGCTCGCCTTCATGATCGCCGACGCCGGCGTCGGGGTGGTGCTGACCCGGCAGGACCTGGGCGACCGCCTGTCCGCTGCCGCGGTGCGGCTGGTCTTTTTCGGCGACGCCGCGGCGGACCGGCAGCAGCCTGCCGGCGGCGGCAGCCTGCCGGCGGCGGTGGCGGCCCATCCCGAAAACCTCGCCTACGTCATCTACACCTCGGGCTCGACGGGTCAGCCCAAGGGAGTGGCGATCGAGCACCGCGGAGCGGCCAACCTGGTGGCCTGGCACCGCGAGCGCTTCGGGTTGCGCCCGGCAGAGCACACCACCCAGCTCGCCGGCATGGGCTTCGACGCCTCGGCGTGGGAGATCTGGTCGTGCCTGACCGCAGGGGCGACGCTCCACGTCGTTCCCGCGGCGGTCGTCGCCGACCCGCCGTGGCTGGTGCGCTGGTTGGCCGCCGAGGGCATCGAACTGTGCTTCCTGCCCACCCCGCTTGCCGAGGCAGCGGCGCTCGTGGCGCCCTGGCCCCGGCAGCTGGCGCTACGGGTGCTATTGACCGGCGGCGACCGGTTGCACGGCCACGCCCTCACGGCACTGCCGGCTGCACCGTTCAACTGCTACGGCCCGACCGAGAACAGCGTCGTGGCCACCTGCGGCCGGGTGGCCGGCGGCGCCGCCGCCGATCCCGCCATCGGACGTCCCATTGCCAACGTCCAGACCTACGTGCTCGACCGCGGCCTGCGCCTGCTCCCGCTCGGGGTGGCCGGCGAGCTCCACGTCGGCGGCGCCAGCCTCGCCCGCGCCTACGTCGGCAGGCCCGAGCTCACCGCGGAACGGTTCGTGCCCGATCCCTTCGGCGGCAGCCGCGGCGAGGCCGGCGGCCGGCTCTACCGCACCGGCGACCTGGCGCGCTGCCTGCCGGACGGCGTCATCGAGTTCCTCGGCCGCTGCGACCGCCAGATCAAGCTGCGCGGCTTCCGCATCGAGCCGGGAGAGATCGAGGCGGCCCTCGCCGCCCATCCGGCGGTCGCCGCCGCCGTCGCCGTGCTGCGGCAGGAGGGGCCGGCCGATCAGCGCCTGGTGGCCTACCTGACGGCCGCGGCGCCCGCGACCGTGCCCACCGCCACCGAGCTCAGGAGATTCCTCGCCGAGCGGCTGCCGGAGCCCATGCTGCCGGCGGCCTACGTGGTGCTGCCGGCGCTGCCGCTGACCGCCAACGGCAAGCTGGACCGCCAGGCCCTGGCGCGCATCGCCCCGGCCCGGGACGCGGCCACCGGCAGGGCGCCGCGCACGCCCGCCGAGCAGCTCCTGGCCGGTCTCTGGTGCGAGCTGCTGGCCGCCGATCGCGTCGCCGCGGACGACGATTTCTTCGCCCTCGGCGGACACTCGCTGCTCGCCACCCGCCTGCTGGCGCGGCTACGCGAGGCCTTCGGCGTGGAGCTGCCGGTGCGCTCCCTGTTCGAGCACCCTTGCCTCGCCGACCTGGCCGGCGAGATCGAGCGGGCGATGCAGCCGGCGGCCGCCCGCCATCCCGCCATCCCGGCGCTGCCGCGCCCGGCCGCCAAGGCCGGAGGCGCCACCTGCCGGCTCGAGCTCCCGTCCTCGTTCTCCCAGGAGCGGCTCTGGTTCCTCGACCGGCTGCTTGCCGGTAGCCCGGCCTACAACGTCCCGATCCTGCTCGAGCTGCGCGGTCCGCTCGCTCCCGCCGCCCTGGCCGGCGCGCTGACCGAGGTGGCGCGCCGCCACGAGGCGCTGCGCACCACCTTCGCCGAGGTCGGCCCCTCCCGTCTCGTCCAATCGGGCCCGCTGCAGGTGATCGCGCCGCCCGCGCCGTTCCCCCTGCCACTGGTGGACCTCACCGGGCTCGCCGAGCCCCGGCGCCGCACCGAGGCCGAGCGCCTGGCCGTGGCGGAGGCTCGCCGCCCCTTCGATCTCGCACGCGGACCGTTGATCCGGGGCACCCTGCTGCGGACCGCCGCGCACCAGCATGCGGCGCTGGTCAGCCTCCACCACATCATCTGCGACGGCGCGTCGATGGGAGTGCTCCTCGCCGAGCTCGCGGTCCTCTACCGGGTGCTCGCCCCGGCCGGTCCGTCGCCGCCGCCGGCATTCCCGGTGTTCCCGGTGTTTCCGGCATTGCCGGCGCTGCCGATCCAGTACGCGGACTTCGCGGTCTGGCAGCGCTCCTGGCTCACCGGCGAGGTGCTCGAGAGCCAGCTGCGCTACTGGCGTCGGCGGCTGGCCGCCGCGCCGGCGGCGCTCGATCTGCCGGTCGACCGGCCTCGCCCGGCGGTCCAGAGCTTCCGCGGCGCGCAGGTCGCGCACCTGTTCTCCCCGGAGCTTTCCGCCGAGCTGGCGGCTGCCGCCCGCCGCCAAGCCGTGACCCCCTTCATGGTGCTGCTGGCGGCGTTCCAGACTCTGCTCGGGCGGCTCTCGGGCCAGGACGACGTGCTGGTGGGCTCGCCGATCGCCAACCGCCCGCGGCCGGAGACCGAGGGGCTGATCGGGTTGTTCGTCAACACCCTCGCGTTGCGCGGCGAGCTCGCCGGCGACCCGACGGCGGCAGAGTTGCTGGCGCGGGTGCGGGAGACCTGCCTCGGCGCCTATGCGCACCAGGACCTGCCGTTCGAGCGCCTGATCGAGGACCTGCACGTGCAGCGCGATCTGTCGCGCCCGGCGCTGGTCTCGGTGCTGCTGGTCGAGCAGAACGTGCCGCTCGATGCCTGCCGGTTGGGCGAGGTGACGCTCACCCCCAGGGATCTCGCCACCGGCACCGCCAAGTTCGACCTCACCCTGCTGGTGGGACACCTTGGACCGCGCCTGCGCGCCACCGCCGAGCTCGACACCGCCCTGTTCGACCTGGCGACGGTCGAGCGCCTCCTCGGCCACTTCGAGACCCTGCTCGTCGGACTTGCGTCCGATCCGGGATCGCGGCTCTCCCGGCTGCCGCTGCTCAGCGCCGCCGAGCGCCAGCAGCTCGCGATCGAATGGAACGAGGGCGCTCTCGGTGCGGCGGCCGGCCGGGAGGCAGGATGGGGCGACCGGGGCGACTGGGGCGACTGGGAAGATTGGCGCCCGCTCCACGAGCTGTTCGCGGCCCAGGCCGAACACACTCCCGAGCGGATCGCCCTGCAGGCCTCGGGGGAGAGCCTGACCTACAGCGAGCTGGCCCGACGCAGCGGCCATCTGGCCCACCACCTCCGCCGGTTGGGTGTCGGACCGGAGGTGCGGGTGGCGATCTGCGCCGAGCGCTCGCCGGCCCTGGTGGTGGGGATGCTGGCGATCCTGCGGGCCGGCGGCGCCTACGTCCCGCTCGATCCCACCTACCCGCCGGAGCGGCTGGCCTACCTCTTCGCGGATTCGGCAGCCGTCGTGCTGCTCACCCAGGAGCGGTGGGCCGCGAGCTTGCCGTCCCGCCCCGCCCACGTCGTCGATCTCGATCGCTACGGGGCCGGTGACGACGCCGGCAGGGGACTCCCGCTCCCCCTCGGCGCTGAGAGTTTCGTCCTCGACCCGCGCCATCTGGCCTACGTGATCTACACCTCCGGCTCGACCGGCCTGCCAAAGGGAGTGGGCATCACTCACGGCAGCGTCTGGACTCTGCTGCGCTGGGCGCGCGAGGTGTTCCCGCCGGCGGACCTGGCCTGCGTCCTCGCCTCGACCTCGATCTGCTTCGACCTGTCGGTCTTCGAGCTGTTCTCGCCGCTTGCCTGGGGCGGCCGGATCCTGCTGGCCGCCAACGCCCTGGAGCTGCCCGGCGTTGCCGGCCGCGAGCAGGTGACCCTGGTCAACACGGTGCCCTCGGCCATGGCCGAGCTGGTGCGGCTGCGCGCCGTGCCGCCGAGCGTGCGCACCGTCAATCTGGCGGGCGAGCCGTTGCCGCGGTCGCTGGTCGACGATCTCCAAGCCATGGGGACGGTGGGCCGGGTGCTCAACCTCTACGGACCCTCGGAGGACACCACCTACTCCACCTTCGCCATCGTTGCCGCCGGCCGCCCGGAAGCCCCGGCGATCGGCCACCCCGTCGCCGGCACGACGGCCTATGTCCTGGGCTCCCGCCGCGAGCTGCTGCCGGTCGGGGCCGCCGGCGAGCTGTATCTGGGCGGCGCCGGTCTGGCCCGCGGCTACCTGGGCCGGCCCGAGCTCACCGCCGAGAGGTTCGTGCCCGATCCCTTCGGCGACGCCCGCGGTGACGCCGGCAGCCGGCTCTACCGGACGGGAGACCTGGTGCGTCGCCGCCCGGGCGGCGATCTCGCGTTCCTGGGCCGGATCGACCGCCAGATCAAGCTGCGCGGCTTCCGCATCGAGCCGGGAGAGATCGAGGCGGCTCTCGCCGCCCATCCGGCGATCGCCGCCGCCGCTGTCATACCGCGGCAGGAGGGGCCGGGCGAGCAACGCCTGGTGGCCTACCTGACGGCCGCGGTGCCAACGGCGACCCCGGCGACCCCGGAACACACCGTGCCCAGCGCCGCCGAGCTCAGGCGGTTCCTCGTCGAGCGCCTGCCGGAGCCCATGCTGCCGGCAGCTTACGTGGTGCTGCCGGCGCTGCCGTTGACCGCCAACGGCAAGCTGGACCGCCAGGCTCTGGCCCGCATCGCCCCGGCCCGGACCGCCGCCGGCAGGGCGCCGCGCACACCCGCCGAGCAGCTCCTCGCCGGCATCTGGTGCGAGCTGCTGGCCACCGACCGGGTCGCCGCGTACGACGACTTCTTCGCCCTCGGCGGACACTCGCTGCTCGCCACTCGCTTGCTGGCGCGGTTGCGCTCGGCCTTCGGCGTGGAGCTGCCGGTGCGTACCCTGTTCGAGCATCCCGGCCTCGCCGACCTGGCGGGCGAGATCGAGCGGGCGATGCGGCCGGAGGCCGCCCGCTCGACCGCCATCCCGGCGCTGCCGCGCCCCGAAGGCCCGGCCGGCGGTGCCGACGGCGCCGGAGGCACTTGCCGCGCGCTCGCGTTCCCGTCTTCGTTCTCCCAGGAGCGGCTCTGGTTCCTCGACCAGCTGCTTCCCGGCAGCCCGGTCTACAACGTCCCCATCCTGCTCGAGCTGCGCGGTGCGCTCGCTCCCGCGGCACTGGCCGGCGCGCTGACCGAGGTGGCGCGCCGCCACGAGGCGCTGCGCACCACTTTCGCCGAAGCCGGCCCCGGCCTCCCACCCGGTGCGGTCCGGTCCGGTCCGCTGCAGGTGATCGCGCTGCCCGCGCCGTTCCCCGTGCCGCTGGTGGATCTCGCCGGGCTCGCCAAGGGCCGGAGCCGCGCCGAGGCCGAGCGCCTGGCCGCGGCGGAGGCCCGGCGCTCCTTCGACCTCGCCCGCGGACCGTTGATCCGCGCCACCCTGCTGCGGACCGCCGACCGCGAGCATGCCGCGCTGGTCAACCTCCACCACGTCATCTGCGACGGCGCGTCGCTGGGAGTGCTCCTCGCCGAGCTCGCGGTCCTCTACCAGGCTCTCGCCCCGGCAGGGCCTGCCATGTCGCCCGTGTTGCCAGCGGTGCCGGCGTTGCCGCCGCTGCCGATCCAGTACGCGGACTTCGCGGTCTGGCAGCGCTCCTGGCTCGCGGGCGAGGTGCTCGACCGCCAGCTGGGCTACTGGCGCCGGCGGCTGGCCGGCGCACCGGCGGCCCTCGATCTGCCGGTCGACCGGCCCCGCCCGGCGGCGCAGAGCTTCCGCGGCGCGCAGCGCGCACGCCGGCTCTCCCCGGAGCTGTCAGCCGCGCTGGCAGCTGCCGCCCGCCGCCACGCCGTGACCCCGTTCATGGTGCTGCTGGCGGCGTTCCAGGTCCTGCTCGGCAGGCTCTCGGGACAGGACGACGTGCTGGTGGGCTCGCCGATCGCCAACCGCCCGCGGCCGGAGACCGAGAGGCTGATCGGGCTGTTCGTCAACACGCTCGTGCTGCGCGGCGATCTCGCCGGCGACCCGACGGCGGCGGAGCTGCTGGCGCGGGTACGGGAGACGAGCCTCGGAGCCTATGCGCACCCGGACCTGCCGTTCGAGCGCCTGGTCGAGGAGCTGCGCCTGCAGCGCGACCTGTCGCGGCCGGCGCTGATCTCGGTGCTGCTGGTCGATCAGAACGCGTCTCTCGACGCCTCCCGGCTGGGCGAGCTGACGCTTGCCCCGAGGGACCTCTCGACCGGCACGGCCAAGTTCGACCTGACGCTGCTGGCGGGTCGCGCCGAGCCGCATCCCAGCCACCTTCGGCTGGTCGCCGAGTACGGCACCGACCTCTTCGACGCCGCGACGATAGAGCGCCTGCTCGGCCATTTCGAGACGCTGCTGGCGGGGCTGGTCGCCGATCCGGGCTCGCGGATCTCGCGGCTGCCCCTGCTCAGCGCCGGCGAGCGCCACCAGCTGGAGGTGGAGTGGAACGCCACCCACGCCGAAGGCTTTGCCGGCAGGGGCGCCGACTGGCGAGAGCGGCGCCCGATCCACCAGCTGATCGCCGCCCAGGCCGAGCGGACTCCCGAGCGGATCGCCCTGGACGCGCCCGCGGGCTGCCTCACCTACCGCGAGCTGGTCCGCAGCGCCGGCCGCCTGGCAAGCCACCTCCGCCGGCTGGGGGTGGGACCGGACGTGCGCGTTGGGATCTGCGCCGAGCGCTCGCCGGCGATGGTGATCGGGTTGCTGGCGATTCTCGAAGCCGGCGGCGCCTACGTCCCGCTCGATCCCGCCTACCCGCGAGAGCGGCTGGCCTGGCTCTTCGCCGACTCGACGGCTGCCGTCCTGCTCACCCAGGAGCGGTGGGCCGCGAGCCTGCCTGCCAACCAGGTCCACGTCGTCGAGCTCGATCGCTTCGCCGCCGGCGCTCTCCCCGACGAGGGCGCCGGCTCCGGCAGCCAGGACCCGCCGGCGGCGCGCCTGCCCCTCGACCCCGAGAACCTGGCCTACGTGATCTTCACCTCGGGCTCGACCGGTCGCCCGAAGGGAGTGATGAACCGCCACGGCGCCATCCTCAACCGCCTGCTCTGGATGCAGCAGGCCCTGCCGTTGGACGAGAGCGACCGAGTGCTGCAAAAGACGCCGTTCAGCTTCGACGTCTCGGTGTGGGAGTTCTTCTGGCCGCTGCTCGCCGGTGCGCGCCTGGTGCTGGCCCGGCCCGGCGGGCACCAGGACCCCGACTACCTGGCCGCCCTGATCGCCGCCGAAGGGGTGACGACCGTCCACTTCGTGCCCTCCATGCTGCAGGTCTTTCTCGACTCCCCGGCGGCGGCGCGCTGCGCCTCGCTGCGGCGGGTGGTGTGCAGCGGCGAGGCGCTCCCGCACGAGCTGCAGCAGCGCTATGGCTCGCTGTTGCAGGCGCCGCTCTACAACCTCTACGGGCCGACCGAGGCCGCCGTGGACGTCACCTGCTGGGCCTGCGATCCGGCGGCTGCGCGGCCGGTCGTGCCGATCGGCCGGCCGATCGCCAACACCCGCGTCCATGTGGTCGACCGAAATTTCCGGACCGTGCCCCTGGGGGTGACCGGAGAGATCCTGCTCGGCGGTGCCGGACTCGCCCGCGGCTATCTCGGCCGCCCCGACCTCACCGCCGCCCGGTTCCTCCCCGACCCGCTCGGCGACGAGCCGGGCGGACGCCTCTATCGCACCGGCGATCTCGGACGGACGCTGCCCGACGGCAGCGTCGAGTACCTGGGCCGCACCGACTTCCAGGTCAAGGTGCGCGGTTTCCGCATCGAGCTGGGCGAGATCGAGACCGCGCTCGCCGCCCATCCGGCGGTGGCGCAGGCGGTGGTGACTGCCCGGGGCAATTTGACCGGCCACGCGTTGATCGCCTATCTGGTGGTCCGGCAGGTCGAGAGCTCGCGGGTGCCGCCGCCGTCGGTCTCCGAGCTCCGCGAATTCCTCGGTGCGCGGCTGCCGGAGTACATGCTTCCGGCGCACTTCCTCGTGCTGCCGAGCCTGCCGCTGTCGGCCCATGGCAAGGTGGACCGCGCGGCCCTGCCGGCGCCGAGCGGCGCCCGGCCGGATCTCGCACTGCCCTACGTCGAGCCTGGCACCGACCTCGAGCGCACCATCGCCGCCATCTGGCGCGAGGTGCTCGAGCTCGAGCGGGTGGGGCGCCAGGACAATTTCTTCGCCCTCGGCGGCACCTCCCTCGCCATCACCCAGGTACGCGGCCGGCTGCGCCTGGCGATCGGCCGCGATTTCCCGCTGGTGGACCTCTTCCGCTTCCCGACCGTCGCGGCGCTGGCCGGCCACCTGGCGGCGGCGGAGCCGCAGCCGCCCGCCTTCGAGGATGTGGACGAGCGGGCGCGCCGCGGCCGCGAGGCCGTCGAGAAACGGCGGCGGGCCGCCCGCGCCGGGAGCGGCCGTTGAGCGACCCGGGAGATCGGGACCTCTCCACCGCGGTGGCGATCGTCGGGCTCGCCGGGCGGTTCCCGGGCGCCCGTGATCTGGCGCAGTTCTGGGAGAACCTCCGGGCGGGCGTGGAGTCGATCGCCGCGCTTTCCGAGGAAGACCTGGCGGCCGCCGGCGTCCCGCCCGCGATGCGCGGCGATCCGCGCTACGTACGGGCGGAAGGGTCCCTGGACGGGATCGATCTGTTCGACGCGCGCTTCTTCGGCTTCAGCCCGCGCGAGGCGACCCTTCTCGACCCCCAGCACCGGCTCTTCTTCGAGTGCGCCTGGGAGGCGCTGGGCAGCGCCGGCTGCGTTCCCGAGCGCTATCGCGGGGCCATCGGCGTCTTCGCCGGGACGCAGATCAACGGCTATCTCCTGTTCAACCTGCTGCCCAACCGCGACGCCCTGGAAGACACCGACTGGCTCGCCGCGCGTTTCCTCAACGACAAGGATTTCCTCGCCACCCGCACCGCCTACCTGCTCGACCTGAAGGGGCCCAGCCTCACCGTCCAGACCGCCTGCTCGACCTCGCTCGTCGCCGTCCACGTCGCCTGCCGCAGCCTGCTCGGCTACGAGTGCGACATGGCGCTCGCCGGGGGCGTGTCGGCGTCCGTGCCGCACCGCGCCGGCTACCGCTTCCACGACGGCGGGATCCTCTCTCCCGACGGGCACTGCCGGCCCTTCGCCGCCGAGGCGCGCGGCACGGTCCCCGGCAGCGGCGTCGGGATCGTCGTGCTCAAGCGTCTGGAGGACGCGCTCGCCGAGGGCGACCCGATCCGCGCCGTCGTCCTGGGCACGGCGATCAACAACGACGGCGCCGGCAAGGTGGGCTTCACGGCGCCGAGCGTCGGCGCCCAGGCCGAGGTGATCGCCGCCGCCCAGCGCTTCGCCGGCATCGATCCCGAGAGCATCTCGCTGATCGAGGCGCACGGCACCGGCACCCTCATGGGCGATCCGATCGAGGTCGCGGCGCTCCAGCAGGCTTTCGGCGCCCGCACCCGGCGGCGGGGCTTCTGCGCCCTGGGATCGGTGAAGGGCAACCTCGGGCACCTCGACGCGGCGGCCGGAGTGGCCGGCCTGATCAAGACGGTCCTGGCCCTGGAGCACCGGCAGATCCCGCCCACCCTCCACGCCGCCAATCCGAGCCCGGAGATCGACTTCGCCGGCTCGGCGTTCTACCTCAACACGGCGCTGCGGGAGTGGACCGCCGCCGGACCGCGGCGGGCCGGGGTGAGCTCCTTCGGCATCGGCGGCACCAACGCGCATGCGGTGCTGGAGGAGGCGCCGCCGCGGCAGCCGGGGAGCGCGGGACGGCCGTGGCAGCTGCTGCCGCTCTCGGCGCGCACGGCGACCGCCCTCGAGCGCGCGACGGCCGAGCTGGCAACCCACCTCGACGCCCATCCCGAGCTCGACCTGGCCGACGTCGGCTACACCCTGCAGGTGGGGCGGCGGTCGTTCCCCCATCGCCGCTTCGCCGTCTGCCGCGATCCGGGCGAAGCCCGGCGCGCGCTGGCGGGCCTTGACCCGGAGCTGGCGCGCAGCCGCTCCGAGGAGCGGTCCGGCCGCCGCGTCGCCTTCCTCTTTCCCGGCCAGGGAGCGCAGCACCCCGGCATGGGGGCGGCGCTGTACCACGGCGAAGAGGCTTTCCGGCGGACCTTCGACGAGTGCGCCGAGATCCTGCGCCCGCACCTCGGCCTGGATCTGCGCGCCGCGCTGCTCGGGCCGCCGGAGGAAGCCGCGGCGCACCTGGGCCGCACCGCCATCGTCCAGCCTGCCCTCTTCGTCCTCGAGTACGGGCTTGCCCGCCTGTTCATGGGCTGGGGGATCGAGCCCGCGGCGATGCTCGGCCACTCGATCGGCGAATACGTGGCCGCTTGCCTGGCCGGGGTCTTTCCGCTCGACCAGGCCCTGGCGCTGGTGGCGGCGCGCGGGCGCCTGATGCAGGAGCTGGCGCCGGGAGCCATGCTGAGCTGCGCGCTGCCGGAGGCGGACCTGCTCCCGCTGCTCGGGGAGGAGCTGGCGCTGGCGGCGGTCAACGCCCCCGGCCTGACGGTCGCCTCCGGACCCGAGCCGGCGGTGGCGGCGCTGGCGGCCCGGCTCGCCGCGGCCGGCGTCGAGAGCCGGCGCCTCGCCACCTCGCATGCCTTCCACTCGCCAATGATGGACCCGGCGCTGGCGGCCTTCGCCCGCGAGGCGGCGGCCCTGCGCCCGCAACCGCCGCGGATCCCCTATCTGTCGAACCTGACCGGGACCTGGATCACACCGGCCGAGGCGACCGATCCCGACTACTGGGTGCGCCACCTGCGCCACACCGTGCGCTTCTCGCAGGGGGTGCAGGAGCTGCTGCGCCGCGACACCGACCGGGTGCTGCTCGAGGTGGGACCCGGCCGGACGCTGGCCTCGTTCGTGCGGCGGCAAACCGCCCCGGCGGCGGCGGGGGCGCCAGCGGTGACGGCGGCGCCGACTGAGGGGGTGGCGGGGGTGGCGGGGACGGGGGGGACGGGGGGGACGGGGGGGGCGGCGGTCGTGCAGGCGCTGCCCCAGCGGCGGGAGGCGCGGCCGGAGCCGGCTTTCCTGCTCGACGCCGTCGGCCGGCTGTGGCTGGCAGGGGTGGAGATCGATTGGGAGGCCTTGCATCGCGGCGAACGCCGGCTGCGGGTGCCGCTCCCCACCCATCCCTTCGAGCGCCGCCATTTCTGGCTCGAGCCGCCGCACCAACGGGAGACCCGGGAGCCCTCGGAGGCCAAGGATCTCCATGAAGAATCCGCCGCGGCGCCGCTCCGGCCGCCGAGCCGGCCGGCGACGACGGTGCCACGACATCCGCGGCCGGACCTGGACACCGCTTACACCGTCCCGCGCGACTCGCTGGAAGAAGGGCTCGCGGCGCTCTGGCAGGAGGTGCTCGGGATCGAGCAGGTGGGAGCGCACGACGATTTCTTCGAGCTCGGCGGCCACTCCCTGATGGCCACCCAGCTGATCTCGCGCATCCGCGACCGCTACGCGCTCGAGATTCCCCTGGACGCCCTGTTCGAGAACGCCACGGTGGCCAAGCTGGCGCCGTTGCTGCTCCCGGGCGAAGGGGGAGAGGGGGCGGCTGGCGCCGCGCCGGCGGCCGGGCTGACGATTCCGCGGCTGCCACTGCGGCAGGGCCCGCTGGCGCTCTCCTTTGCCCAGCAGCGGCTCTGGTTCCTCGACCGCCTGGAGCCGGGGAGCCCCTGGTACAACCTGGCTTTCGCCGTACGCTTCGCCGGGTCGCTGGACGTCGCGGCGCTGCGGCGCGCGGTGGACGCGCTCGCGAGTCGGCAGGAGTCGCTGCGCACCACCTTCGACCCGCGCGCCGGGCAGCCGGCGCAGGTGATCGCGGCGCCGGCGCCGCTGCCGCTGCCGGTCGCCGACCTCGCGGGCCTCGCCGGCGAGGCCCGCGAAGCGGAGGCGCTGCGGCTGGCCGGCGGCGAAGCGCGCCGGCCCTTCGATCTCGCCCGCGGCCCGCTCTGGCGGGTGCGGCTCCTGCGGCTGGGCGCCGGCGACCATCTGGCGCTGCTCACGCTGCACCACATCGTCTCCGACGGTGAGTCGATGTCCATCCTGGTGCGCGAGCTGGGCGCCCTCTACGAGGCCTTCGCCACCGGCGCGCGGGACCCGCTGCCGCCGCTGCTCATCCAGTACGCCGACTTCGCGGCCTGGCAGCGCAGCGTGCTGCCCGCGGTGATGGAGACCAAGCTCCTCCCCTACTGGCGGCAGCGGCTCGGCGGCCGCCTGCCGGTGCTGGAGCTGCCGTCCGACCGGCCCCGCCCCGCGCTGCAGACCTTCCGCGGCGCGCGCTCCCGGGTGGCGCTGCCGGCGGCGCTCACCGCTGGGTTGCGCGCCCTGGCGCGGCAGCACGGGGCGACCCTGTTCATGACTCTCCTGGCGGGTCTCGACGTCCTCCTGCACCGCTACACGGAGGAGACCGACCTGCTGGTGGGCAGTCCGGTCGCCAACCGCAATCACAGCCAGATCGAGGGGCTGATCGGCCTGTTCGTCAACACCCTGGTGCTACGCACCGACCTTGCCGGCGACCCCGGCTTCGTGGATCTTCTGGCTCGCGTGCGCGCCGGCACCCTCGGCGCCTACGCTCACCAGGACCTCCCCTTCGAACGGCTGGTCGAGGAGCTGCAACCGCGGCGCGACCTGGCGCGGAGCCCGTTCTTCCAGGTCATGCTGGGGTTGGAGCGCGTCGCCGCCACGGCCTGGCGGGTGCCGGGTCTCGCCGCCGTCCCGCTGGAGGTGGATCTCGGCGCCTCACGTTTCGAGTGCACTTTCTTTCTTGCCGAGACCGCCGGCAGGGTTGGCGAAGGTGGCGGTGCCGGCGACGTCGGCGGCGCCGACGACGTTGGCGGGGCTGGCGCAGCCGGCGGGATCGGCGGCCATCTCGAATACAACCGCGACCTCTTCGACCCGGAGACCGCCGCGCGCCTGGTCGCCCATTTCGGCAACCTGCTGGGCGCGGCGGCGGCGGCACCGGCGACGCCGATCTCCCGCCTGTCCCTGCTGGCGCCGGCGGAGGAGGTGCAGCTCCGCGTCGAGTGGAACGCCACCGCGCGCGAGGTGCCGCGCCAGACCGCCCCCGAGCTGATCCTGCGGCGCATCGCGGAGCGGCCCGCGGCCGTCGCGCTCCGCTGGGGCGACGAGCGGCTGACCTACGCCGAGCTGGGCGCCCGCGCCGGCCGCCTCGCGAGCCGCCTGCGGCGCCTGGGGGTGGGCCCGGAGAAGTTGGTGGGCATCGCCTGCGAGCGCTCGCCGGAGATGGTGTGGGGGCTGCTGGGGATCTGGCTAGCCGGTGGCGCCTACCTGCCGCTCGACCCCGCCTACCCGCCCGAACGACTGGCGCTGATGCTCGCCGACTCCGGCGCCGCGGTGCTCCTCACTCAGGAGCGGCTGCTCTCCACCCTGCCGCCGCATGCGGCGCACGTCGTCTGCCTGGACGGCCTCGGGAGCGAGGAGCCTGGCGGCAGCAAGGGAACCGGAAGCACGGAAGAGGCGAGCCGGATCGACGGTATTGCCGGGCTGGCGGCGGCCGAGAACCTGGCCTACGTGATCTATACGTCGGGTTCCACCGGCCGCCCGAAAGGCGTCGGGGTGCCGCACGGCGCCCTGGTCAACTTCCTCGCCGCCATGTGCGAGGAGCCCGGGCTGACGGCGGCGGACCGCCTGCTGGCCGTGACCTCGCTCTCCTTCGACATCGCCGGCCTGGAGCTCTGGCTGCCGCTGTTCGCCGGCGCCGAGATCGACCTGATCGGCAGGGAAGTGGCCGCCGACGGGGCGCGGCTACGGGCGCGACTGTCCACCGCGGCCGGCGAGGTCGCCCATGCAGGGGGAGCCGGGACGGTCATGCTCCAGGCCACCCCCTCCACCTGGCGCCTGCTGCTCGCCGCCGGCTGGCGCGGGGGCGAGGGGATCAAAGCGCTGTGCGGCGGCGAGGCCCTGCCGCCAGCGCTGGCGGCCGAGGTGGGCGCCCGCGCTGGGGCGCTTTGGAACGTCTATGGTCCCACCGAGACCACGATCTGGTCCGCGGTCCACCGGCTGGATTCCACGGCCGCCACCACCGCCGGCCACGGCGGCGCCGTGCCCCTTGGCCATCCCATCGCCAACACCACCATTCACCTGGTCGATCCGCGCCGCTCGGCGGTGCCGCTCGGGGTCCCCGGCGAGCTGCTGATCGGCGGCGCCGGCCTCGCCCGCGGCTACCTCGGCCGGCCCTACCTGACGGCCGAGCGCTTCGTCCCGGATCCCTGGGCGTCGGCCCCCGGAGCCCGCCTCTACCGGACCGGCGACCTCGCCCGCCGGCTGGCCGGCGGCAGCCTCGAGTTCCTCGGCCGCATCGACCACCAGATCAAGGTGCGCGGCTTCCGGGTCGAGCCGGGAGAGATCGAAGCCGCTCTCGCCCGCCATCCGGCGGTTGCCGCGGCGGTGGTGACGGCACGCGAGCCGCGGCCCGGCGACGCGCGCCTGGCGGCCTACGTGGTGCCCCGCGCCGGAGCCGATCCGGCGGCGCTGGCCGCCGGGGAGCTGCGCGGCCACCTGCGCGCCACCCTCCCCGAGCACATGATCCCCGGGCACTTCCACACCCTGGCGGCGCTGCCTCTCCTGCCCAACGGCAAGGTGGATCGCCGCTCGCTGCCCGATCCCGAGCCCTCGCCGCCGGCGGCCACCGCGGGCTTCGCGGCGCCGCGCGGCGAGGTGGAGCGGGCGATCGCCGCGGCCTGGCGCGAGGCTCTCGGGCTCGACCGGGTGGGCATCCATGACAACTTCTTCGACCTCGGCGGCCACTCTCTGCTGCTCTCCCAGGTGCACGCGCGGCTGCGCGAGACCCTCGACCCCGAGCTGCCGCTGCTCGATCTCTTCAAGCACCCGACCGTGGCGGCGCTCGCCGAGCGCCTGCGCCCCGGAGCGGCAACCGCGCCGGCGGGCCGGCCCGGTCTGCGGCGGGCCGAGATCCGGCTGGCCGCCACCGGCTCCGGCGGCGCCAACGGCGCCCATGGCCATGGCGGCGGGGTGGCAATCGTCGGCCTCGCCGGCCGCTTCCCCGGCGCCCCGAACGTCGACGCTTTCTGGCGCAACCTGCGGCAAGGGGTCGAGTCCATCCGCTTCTTCGGCGACGAGGAGCTGCTCGCCGCCGGCGCCGATCCGGAGCTGGTGGCCGACCCCAACTACGTCAAGGCCCGCGCCGTCCTCGACGGCATCGAGCTGTTCGACGCCGCCTTCTTCGGCTATACGCCGCGCGAGGCGGCCATCCTCGACCCGCAGCAGCGCCTATTCCTGGAGGTTGCCTGGGAAGCGCTCGAGAACGCCGGCTACGACGTCGCCAGCTGGGACGGCGCCATCGGCGTCTTCGCCGGGGCGGGCATGAACACCTACCTCGGTCACCTGGTCTCCCATCCCGGCCTCCTGGCGTCGGTCGGCGGCTTCCAGGCGATGATCGGCAACGACAAGGATTTCCTGCCCACCCGGGTGTCCTACAAGCTGAACCTGCGGGGCCCCAGCCTCAACGTGCAGACCGCCTGCTCGACCTCGCTGGTCGCCGTCCACCTCGCCTGCCAGCAGCTGCTCCACGGCGAGTGCGATCTGGCGCTCGCCGGCGGGGCGACGGTGCTGCTGCCGGCGCATGGCGGCTACCTGTACGAAGAGGGCGGGATCCTTTCCCGCGACGGTCACTGCCGGCCATTCGACGTCGACGCCGGCGGCACCGTCGGCGGCAGCGGCGTGGCGGCGGTGGTGCTCAAGCGGCTCGCCGACGCCCGCGACGACGGCGACACCGTCTACGCGGTGATCCGCGGCTCGGCGCTCAACAACGACGGCTCCGGGAAGGTCGGCTTCACCGCCCCCAGCAGCGACGGGCAGGCGGCGGTGATCGCCCAGGCCCTCGCCGTCGCCGGGGTGGACCCCGCCACCATCGGCTACGTCGAGACCCATGGCACCGGCACCGCGCTCGGCGACCCCATCGAGGTCGCCGCCCTCGAGGAGGCGTTCGGCGCCACGGCGGCGGGGGCCCGCTCCTGCGGCATCGGCGCGGTCAAGAGCAACGTCGGCCACCTGGACACGGCGGCCGGCGTGGCCGGGCTGATCAAGGCGGTGCTGGCGCTCCATCACGGTGAGATCCCGCCGACGCTGCACTTCCACGCCGCCAGCCCGCGGCTCGGCCTCGAATCGAGCCCCTTCTACGTCGTCGACCGCCTGACCGACTGGCGCCCGGGGCCGCTCCCTCGCCGCGCCGGGGTCAGCGCTTTCGGCATCGGCGGCACCAACGCCCACGTGGTGCTGGAGGAGGCACCGCCACGAGAACCGGCCGCCGCGTCCACGCGGCCGGCACAGCTGCTGGTCGTCTCGGCGCGCTCGGAGGCCGCCCTGGAAGCCGCCACCGACCAGCTGGCGCGCCACCTGGCCGCGGCCCCGGAGCCGGCGCTCGCCGACGTGGCCTACACGCTGCAGGTCGGACGCAAGGCTTTCCCCCACCGCCGCACCCTGCTCGCCCGCGCGCCGGCGGAGGCCGCGGCGGCGCTCGCCGAGCGTGACCCGCGGCGGCTGGCCACCGCTTTCTCCGAGTCCGGCGAGCGGCCGATCGCCTTCCTCTTCCCCGGCGGCGGCGCCCAGCACGCCGGCATGGCCCGTGGGCTCTACGAGGCCGAGCCGGTCTTCCGGCGGCACCTGGACGACTGCCTCGGGCGGCTCGAGCCCCGCCTCGGCTTCGACCTGCGCCGCGACCTCTTCCCCACCCCGGAGCATTTCGAGGCGGCCGAGCGGCGGCTGGAGCGGACGTCGATCGCGCTGCCCGCGCTGTTCGCCGTCGAATACGCCCTGGCGCAGCTCTGGCTGTCGTTCGGGGTCCGCCCGCAGGCGATGATCGGGCACAGCCTCGGCGAGTACCCGGCCGCCTGCCTGGCGGGAGTGATGTCGCTCGACGATACGCTCGACCTGGTCGTGCTCCGGGGGCGCCTCTTCGAGACCCTGCCCGCGGGAGTGATGCTGAGCGTGCAAAGGCCGGAGGCGGAGGTGCTGCCACTGCTGCCTGCCGGCGCGGAGCTCTCGGTCGCCGCGGTCAACAGTCCCGCCTTCTGCGTGCTCTCGGGTTCGATCGCGGCGATCGCGCAGGCCGAGGAGGCGCTGGCTGCCCGCGGCCTCGACGCCCGCCGGCTGCACATCTCGGTCGCCGCGCACTCGCCGATGGTCGAGCCGATCCTGGCCGAGTTCGGTGCCGCCGTGGCCCGCCTGCGCCTCTCGCCGCCCACCGTCCCCTTCCTCTCCAACGTCACCGGCACCTGGATCCGCGACGACGAGGCGACCGATCCCGGCTACTGGGTGCGGCAGCTGCGGCAGACCGTGCGCTTCGCCGACGGGCTGGAACGGTTGCTCGCCGAGCCCGAGCGAGTGCTGCTCGAGGTCGGGCCGGGCCAGACGCTGTCCAGCCTGGCGATGCAGCACCCCGCCCACCGGCCGGAGCACATGGTCCTCGGCTCGATGCGCCATCCCCAGGATGGCCGCCCCGACGCCGACGCTCTGCTCGACGCGGTGGGCCAGCTCTGGCTCGCCGGGGTGACCATCGATTGGCGCGGCTTCTCCGCCCATGAGCGCCGCCGGCGGGTGCCGCTGCCGACCTACCCCTTCGAGCGCCGGCGCCACTGGATCGAGCTCCGCGGCGCGGCCGGCGCGCCCGCTGCCGCCGCCGCAACCGCCGCGATGCCGGCAAAGCGAGCGGACATCGCCTCCTGGTTCTACTCGCCGGTCTGGCGGCAGGCGGTGGCCGCCGGGCTCGGCGGCGACGAACGGCTCGACGAGGGCGCCGACGGCAGCTCCGGCACCGGCGTCGAGCTGCCCAGGCGCTGGTTGCTGTTGCTCGACGACTGCGGTCTGGGCGCCGGTCTCGCGCAGCGTCTCGAGCGGCACGGCCGGGAGGTGGTCACCGTGACGCTTGACGGCGGCTTCGAGCGGCGCGGCGAGCGCGCCTTTGGCGTGGCGCCGGCGAGCCGAGACGATTTCGCAGAGCTGTTCCGGGAGCTGGAGGCCCAGGGGCGGTTCCCCGACCAGATCGTGCACCTGTGGAGCGTGACCGTGGCGGGCGCTTCTCCGGCGGCAATTCCGGCTACGATTCCGGCCACGGCTCCGGCCGCGGCACCAGCCGCGATTCCGGAAAATCAGGAAGCGGTGGCGGCCGCCGCCGGGCGCGCCGCTCTCGACCGCGGATTCCACAGTTTGCTGGCCATGGCTCAAGCTCTCGGGCAGTGGCCCACTCATCCGGTGCGGGTCGCCGTGGTGTCGAGCGGCGTCCAGGTGGTGACCGGCGGCGAGACGGTTCTGCCGGAAAAAGCGGCGCTCCTCGGGCCGGTACGGGTGGCGCCGCAGGAGATGCCTCACCTCTCCTGGCGCAGCATCGACGTCGACCCTCCTCCCTCCTCGTTGCCGGCCGGTACGATCGATCGCCTACTGGCGGAGCTCGCCGCCGCCGGTCCCGGCGTGGATACTGCCCTCCGCGGGACCCGGCGCTGGGTGCAGGACTTCGCGCCGGTGCGGCTGACGCGGCGGGAAGGAGTGGCAGGGGAAGGAGTGGCAGGGCGGCTGCGCGAGCGCGGCGTCTATCTCATCACCGGCGGGCTGGGCGGCGTCGGCCTCGAAATCGCGGCCTGGCTGGCGCGAACGGCGCGGGCTCGGCTGGTGCTGACGGGGCGCTCGGACTTTCCACCGCGCGCCGAATGGGAAGGGCTGCTCGCCGACTACGACGTTGTCGGGTCCGGACCGGGGCCGATTCGAACGAGCGCGGCGACCGGCGCGCACCGCTCCGTGCGCCGGATCCGCAAACTGCTGGCCATCGAGGCCGTGGGCGGCGAGGTGCGGGTGGTGCGTGCCGACGCCGCCGACCTCGACGCCATGCGCGGCGCGCTCGCCGCGGCGCGGAGCGAGCTGGGCGCCCTGCACGGGGTCATCCATGCGGCCGGGGTGGTGGCCGGCGGCATGGTCGAGTGGAAGACCCGGGAAGCGGCAACCGCGGTCCTGGCCCCCAAGCTCGGCGGCACGCGGGTGCTGGCGCGGCTGCTGGCCGGCGTCGAGCTCGACTTCGTGGTCCTCTGCTCGGCGGCCAACTCGATCCTCGGCGGCTTCGGCCAGGTCGACCTCTGCGCCGCCAGCGCCGGTCTCGACGCCTTCGCCGCCGCTTGGCCGGGGCCGTCGCCGTGCCTGACGATCGACTGGGACACCTGGCAGGACGTCGGCGCCGCGGTCGAGGTCGAAGTGCCGCCGGACCTCGCGGAGCTGCATCGCGAGGGCCTGCGGCACGGCATGACCGCCGCGGAGGGAGTCGAGGCTTTCGCGCGCCTGCTGCGTGCCGGCCAGCCGCGTCTCCTGGTCTCCACCCGCGATCTCCCGGCGCTGCTGGCGCGGGCCCGCGAGCACGCGGGCGAGGATCCCCTAGCCGGCCTCGAGGAGGCGAGGCCGGCTGTCGCCGCCCAGGCCCGTCCCGCCCTGCGCAACGCCTACGTCGCGCCCACCGGCGAGGTCGAGGGCGCCGTCGCCGCGCTCTGGCAGGAAATGATGGGCCTCGAGCAGGTGGGAGCGCATGACAACTTCTTCCAGCTCGGCGGCCACTCGCTGCTCGCCACCCAGATCGTCTCGCGGCTGCGCGACGCCTTCGCGGTCGAGCTGCCGATCGCCGGCTTCTTCGAGGCGCCCACCGTCGCCGGCCTCGCCACTCTGGTCGAGCGCCAGCAGTTCCTGCGCGCGGGCGCCGCGCGCACTGCCGCCAGCGGCGCCGGAGCGAACGGCGGCGACGGGACGGGCGGACCGGAGGGCGCCGATCTGGAACAGCGCATCCCCGCCCTGCCGCGCGACGGCCGCCTCTTCCCGCTCTCCTTCGCCCAGCAGCGCCTCTGGTTCCTCGACCGGCTGGAGCCGGGCAGACCCTGGTACAACATGCCTCTCTTCCTGAGCCTGCGCGGGCCGCTCGCGCTGGCGGCGCTGCGCCGGGCCTTCGACGAGATCGAGCGGCGCCACGAGGTGCTGCGCACCAGCTTCGAGCTGGACGACGAGCAGCCGGTCCAGGCGATCGCCGCCGCCCGCGGCCTGGCGCCACCGCTGGCCGACCTCTCGGGCCTGCCGGCCGCCGCCGCCGCCGCCGAGCACGAGCGCCTGCTCGCCAGCGAGGCCGAGCGTCCGTTCGACCTGGCCCGTGGACCGCTCTGCCGCGCGCTGCTGCTGCGCCGCGGCGAGCGGGAGCACGCGCTGCTGCTCGCCCTTCACCACATCGTCTGCGACGGCTGGTCGCTGGGCGTGCTGGTGCGCGAGCTCGGGACGCTCTACGGCGCCTTCGCCGCCGGCCGGCCGTCGCCGCTGCCGCCGCTGCCGATCCAGTATGCCGATTTCGCGGTCTGGCAGCGGCAGGCGCTGGCCGGCGAGGCCCTCGCCCGGCAGCTGGACTACTGGCGGGAGCAGCTCGCGGACAGCCCATCGCTGCTCCAGCTGCCCGCCGACCGGCCGCGTCCGGCGCTGCAGAGCCAGCGCGGCCGGACGCTGCCGCTGCCGCTGCCGGACGAGCTGTGGAACGGCGTCCAGGCCCTCGCCCGCCGCCTCGGAGCGACCCCTTTCGTCATCCTTCTCGCCGCCTGGAAGGTCCTCCTGCGGCGGCTCGCCCGCCAGCCGGACGTGGTCGTCGGCACGCCCGCCGCCAATCGCGGGCGCAGCGAAATCGAGGGCTTGATCGGCTTCTTCGTCAACACCCTGGTGCTGCGCACCAGCCTCGCCGGCGATCCCTCGTTCGAGGAGTTGGTGGCGCGCGTCCAGCGGGTGGCCGCCGGCGGCTACGCGCACCAGGACCTGCCCTTCGAGCGCCTGGTCGACGAGCTGCACATCGAGCGCCACCTGGGCCACAACCCGTTGTTCCAGGTCATGTTCATCCTGCAGAGCGATCCGCTGCCGGCGGCCGAGATCGCCGGGCTCTCGCTCGCCCCGCTGGAGGTCGAGGGCCGGACCGCCAAGTTCGACCTCATGCTGCAGCTCTGGCAGCAGCCGGCGGGCCTGACCGGCTTCCTCGAATACAACGCCGACCTCTTCGACGCCGCCACCGTCCACCGCTTCGGCGAGCACTTCGAGACCCTGCTCGCCGGCGCTCTCGACCAGCCGCGGCTGCCGCTGCCGGCCCTGCCCCTGCTGGCGCCCGCGGCGCGCCACCAGGTGGTGGCGGAATGGAACGACACCAACGCCACCCACGACACCGACACCGGGCTCGCGCCGGGGGCGGCCGGCCTGGCGCCGACTGCTCGCGGCCCGCGCGACCTCTTCGCGCTCTTCGCGACGCAGGCCGAGCGCGCTCCCGACGCCATCGCCTTGACCTGGGAGGCCGGGTGCTGTACCTACCGCGAGCTCGGGCGCCGCGCCGCCCGCCTCGCTTGCCGACTGCGCCGCCTCGGGGTCGGACCCGACGTGCCGGTGGCGATCTGCCTCCGCCGCTCGCCCGAGATGGCGGTCGCGGTCCTCGGCGTGCTCGCTGCCGGCGGCGCTTATGTCCCGCTCGATCCCGCCTACCCGCGCGAGCGCCTCGCCCGAATGCTGCAGCTCGCCGCAACGGGGGTGCTGCTCAGCCAACCGGACCTGCTGCCCTCGCTGCCGGCGGCGGGGATCACCGTGGTCTTCCCGGCGGCTCCCGAGCCTGCCGGCGCGGCGCCGGACGTGGAACCGGCTTCCAGCGTCCAGCCGGACGATCTGGCCTACGTCATCTTCACCTCGGGCTCGACGGGGGTGCCCAAGGGGGTGGCGCTGCCGCATCGGGCCCTGGTCAGCCTGTTCGTCTGGCAGCTCGGCCAGTCGGCGCTGGCGGCGGGCGCGAAGACGCTGCAGTTCGCCTCCCTGAGCTTCGACGTCTCCTGCCAGGAGCTCTTCGCCACCTGGGCGGCGGGCGGCACTCTGGCGCTGATCTCCGAAGCGGTACGCCTCGACGCCGCGAGGCTGCTCGACGTCCTGGTGCGCGACCAGGTCGAGCGCATCTTCCTGCCGTTCGTCGCCCTGCAGCAGCTGGCCGAGACGGCCGCGGAGCGCGGCCTCCATCCCCACGCCCTGCGCGAGGTGGTCACCGCCGGCGAGCAGTTGCAGATCACCGGCGCGATCGCGGCATTTTTCAGCCGCCTGCCGCGGGCGCGGCTGTGGAACCAGTACGGCCCGTCCGAGAGCCACGTCGCCACCGCCTTCGCCCTCGCCGGCCCGGCGCGCGGCTGGCCCGCCCTACCGCTCATCGGCAAGCCGGTCGCCAACGCTCGCATCCACCTGCTCGACGAAACCGCCAGGCCGGTCCCGCCGGGAGTGCCCGGAGAGCTGCACATCGGCGGCGCCTGCCTGGCGCGCGGCTACTTCCACCGCCCCGAGCTGACCGCCGACCGTTTCGTCCCCGATCCGCTGGGCGGCGCCGGGCAACGGCTCTATCGCACCGGCGACCTCGCCCGCTACCGGCCGGACGGCGACGTCGAGTTCTTGGGCCGCAACGATCAGCAGGTCAAGATCCGCGGTTTCCGCGTCGAGCCTGGAGAGATCGAGGCGGCGCTCGCCACCCATCCCGGGGTGCGCGAGGCCGTGGTGGTCGCCCGCGCCGCGGCAGTCGGACCGCGCCGCCTCGTGGCCTACGTGGTGCCGGCTGAGCCGGCGCCTGGCGCGGCGGAGATCCGCTCCTGGCTGCGCGACCTCCTGCCCGAGTACATGGTGCCCGCGGTCTTCCAGCTCCTGGACTCTCTGCCGCTCACCCCGAGCGGCAAGGTCGACCGCCGGGCGCTGCCGGACCCCGACCCGGCGGCCGCCGGCCCGGAGGCCGCCGCGGTGCCGCCGCGCACTCCGGTCGAGGAGCTCCTCGCCGGCATCTGGCGGGACCTGCTGGGCATCGAGCGGGTCGGGGTGCGCGACAGCTTCTTCGATCTCGGCGGCCACTCGCTGCTGGCGGTGCGCCTGATGGCCCGCATCCGCCGCCAGTGCGGCCGCGACCTGCCGCTGGCGGTGCTCTTCGCCGGCCCCACCATCGAGGGTCTGGCCGCGCTGCTCGACCCCGCGGCGGCGGCGGCGCCTCCAGAGCACCGCGCTCCGCTGGTGGAGCTGGCGCCCGGCGACGACTCCCGGCTGCCGCTGTTCCTCGTCCACCCGGTGGGGGGCGGCGTGCTCTGCTATGCCGCCCTGGCGCGGGCCCTCGGCGCCGCGGATCCCGGGCAGCCGATCTTCGGCCTGCAATCTCCGGACTGGCAGGGGGCGGAGCCCGCTACCCTGGAAGCGATGGCGGAGCGCTACGTCGCCGCGGTGCGCGGCCACCAGCCGTGCGGCCCCTACCGGCTCGGCGGCTGGTCAATGGGCGGCGTGGCCGCCTTCGAGATGGCGCGCCAGCTCCGGCAGGCCGGCGACAAGGTGGCATTGCTCGCCCTCCTCGACTCCTACGCTCCGGGTGAGCCCGGCGGAATCGGCAGCGACCCTCTCGACGAAGCGGCGGTGCGAGCTCTCTTCGCCCGCGACCTCTCGGGCCTCATGGGCAAGGAGCTGCCGGCGACGGCAAGCGGCCTCGATCAGCTGGGACCCGACGTGCCGCTCGCCGAGGCCTTCGCGCAGGCCCAGGCGGCCGGCCTGCTCCCTGCCGAGCTCGACTTCGCCGCCACCCTCGGCATGCTCGCCATCTTCCGCGCCAACCTGGTCCGCCTGCAGGGCTACGCCGGCGGGTTCTACCCCGGCCGGGTGACCCTCTTCCGCGCCACCGGCGCGCCGGCGCCCGCGCCGGGAGCACCACCTTCCGGCCCGGCGCTCGGCTGGGAGGCGCTGGCCGCCGTCGTCGAGGTCGAGCCGATCCCCGGCGACCACTACAGCTTGGTGCGACCGCCGGCGGTCGAGGCCATCGCCGCGCGCCTCGACGAGCGCCGCACCGCCGCGCCGGGAGCTCCCTGAGCGGGCCGCGCTACTCGCTGCGCAGGGCGTTCCTGGCGTCCTCGCGGGTGGCGCGATAGGCGGGCAGGCTGTTGGCGGCCAGGGCCACCGCCCCGAGCAGCAGCACGGTGCCGCCGAGGATCCGCGGATCGGTGGTGTGGATGCCGAAGAGCACGGCCTCGAGATAGCGGGTGATGGCGAGCACCGCCAGGAGCCCCAGGACCATGCCGCCAAGCGCCACCAGCATCCCCTTGCGGAGGATCAGGCGCATGACGTCGCCACGCCGCGCCCCGAGGGCGACGCGGAGGGCGAGTTCCTTGCGGCGCTGGCGCACCGAGTAGGCGGCGACGGCATAGATGCCGACCGCCGCCAGCACCAGGGCAAGGGCGCCCAGCAGGGTGAGCAGGGCGGCGCGCATGCGCTGCGCCCACAGCGAGCTGTCGATCAGGCTGGCGAGAGTCGAGACGTCGAGCAGCGGCATCGACCGGTCCAGCTCCTGCACCTGGCGCCGCACCGGCTCGAGCAGGCCGTCCGCCCGGCCCTGGGCGTGGACGTAGAGCGTCGCCGCCGCCTGGTAATGCTGCTCGAGCGGGCCATAGATGTAGGGCTGCGGCGGCTCGGTCAGGCTCATGTACTTGCTGTCGCGGACCACCCCGACGATCATCCGCTCGCCCGCCTGGGCTTCCAGCCGGAAGCGCTGGCCCACCGGGTCGCGGTCGGGCCACAGCCGCCGCGCCAGCTCCTGGTTGACCACCGCCACCTCCGTCGCGCCGTGGCGGTCGGCGAGGCCGAAGTCGCGCCCGCGGAGCAGCGCGAGCCCCATGGTCTTGAAGTATCCGGGGCTGACGTAACCGATCATGGTGAGGCGCCCCTCGGGGGCCTGCGATTCGCCGGCAAGCAGCACCTTGTCGAGCTCCGGAGCCGTGGTGAGGATGTTCTGGCTGGAGAGCGCCGCCGCGCGCACCCCGGGCAGCGATCCCACCCGCTCGAGCATGCGGCGGTAGAAGTCACGCCCCTGCGGCTCCTTGTAACCCTGCGCCCCCACCTGCACTGTCAGCCGCAGGATCTCCCCGGCGCGGAAGCCGGCGTCGATGCCCTGGGCGCGCTGCAGGCTGGCGAGCAGCAGACCGGCGCCGATCAGCGCCACCAGGGCGAGCCCCACCTGCGCTCCGACCAGCAGGTCTCGCAGGCTCAGGCGGCGATGGCGCTCGGCCAGCGGCGTGCCGGTCTTGATGACGTCGTTGAGGTCGGTGCGCGACACCGCGCGCGCCGGGGCGAGGCCGCAGAGCAGCACGGTCAGCAGGGCCACGGCGAGGGTGAAGCCGAGCATGCGGAGATTCAGGCCGAGGTCGACGGCGTCGGGGTCGAGCTGCGGCGGGCGCAGCGACCACAGCAGCCGGATCGCCCAATGAGCGATCAGCAGCCCCAGCGCGGTGCCCGTCAATGCGAGGGCGGCGCCCTCGGCCAGCAGCTGGCGGACCAGGCGGCCGCGCCCGGCCCCGATCGACAGGCGGACGGCGATCTCCCGGCGCCGGTCGGTGGCGCGCGCGAGCAACAGGTTGCCGACGTTGGCGCAGGCGATCAGCAGCACCAGGCCCGAGGCGATCATCAGCAGCGAGGCCGAGCGGGAGAAGACCTGGCGCTGGTTGGGGTCGATCATGCTCTCGGTCATCGAGAGGAGCGCGATCCCCATGCCGGCGTCGTCCTTGGGGTAGGTGTCGCGCAGCCGGGCGGCGATGGCGGCCAGCTCGGCCTGCGCCCGTGCGACGCTCACGCCCGGCCGCAACCGACCCATCGCCAGGAACATCTGCCACTCGCGCTGGTCCATCTCCTTGGCACGGGGCGAGAGCGCCTTGAACTGCGTCATCGGCAGCCAGAACTCGGCGGGCGACATGAGCTGGGTGCCGCGGAAGCCCGGCGGCCCGACTCCCAGCACCTTGTAGGCCTGACCGTTCAGCCGCAGGCTGCGGCCGACGATGCGCGGGTCCGAGCCGAAGCGGCGCTGCCAGAGCCCGTAGCCGAGCACCACCACGGTGTCGCCGCCCATGGCGCGGTCCGCTCCCGGGGTGAAGGCCTGGCCGAGGACCGGCCGAACACCCAGCACGTCGAAATAGTTGGTCGAGACGATCTGGCCGGTGACCAGCTCCGGCTCGCCCTCGCCGTCGGCGAAGCTCAGGCGGTGGCGGCGGAACGCGAACATGCCGGAGAAGGCGCGATTGCCGTCCCGCAGGTCGAGGAAATTGGGGTACGAGAACGGAAAGAACGACAGGTTGCTGGAGCCCTTTTCGTCGGTGCCGTACACCGCCGCCAGGCGAGAGGGGCCGGCGACCGGCAGCGGCCGCAGCAGCAGCCCGTCGACCAGCGAGAAGATGGCAGTGTTCGCGCCCACGCCCAGCGCCAACGAGAGCACCGCCCAGACCGAGACCCGGGGATATTTCGCCAGCAGGCGGAAGCCGTATCGGAGGTCTTGCCAGAGAACGGACATGCTCGATCTCGCCGCTGCCGCGCGGCCAAACCCCCGCGCCGGTCCACGATATCAGGAGATCCTGCTCGGCGGCCGCGGCGGTTGGCCGAAGTCCTGATGGATCAGGTATCCACCGCGATACCCGTTCCGCAGCAGGACGCGGTGACGCTCGTCCGCGATCTCGGTCATCAGCGCGTCGTCGTAGGAGTAGTGGCCAGTCTAGAGAACGGCGACGGCGGTGGCGTAGTAGGCGGTGCCCCGCTTTTCGAAGGTGAGACGGAGGTGCCAGTCATCCGTGGCCAGGTCCAGGACGCGCCGGTTGCCGCGGACGCTCACCTTCCACGAGCCGAGCATGCTGCGGAGGCCGTCATAGGGGTCCGGCGGTGCGCTCGCCTGCTCGCTCGCCTGGGCTCCGCCCTGGTGGCGGAGCTGCGCCGCTTCCCGTTCCCGATCCTGCCGCAGCTCCCGCACGAAAGATGTCAGCCTGGCGACGACCCTGGCCGAGGCAAGCGCCGAAGCATCCTCCCGGCGGGCCAGCCGCGCGAGCAGCTCGTCGGCTGCGCCCAGCAGCGGCTCGTCGTAGGCGTGACCCAGGTCGCTCACCCCATCGGGTGTCAACCGCAGCGTCCAGGCACCCTTGGGATCGTCGCAGGAACCGCAGCTGTAAAAGGTCTTCGTCAGCTCCTTGGTGGGCACACGCAGCAGGTCGCCCTCGCGCCTGAGTCCGCCGACCTCGACGGTCGTCCAGTAGCTCTGGATGAATTCCGGCTTCGCCTGTCTGCCGGTCCATTCCCAGACGCTGACCTGGCCTGGCATGTCCAATCCCATGCTCGGATGAGTGACGGCGTCGATCAGAAAGCGCGGGCACCCCGACCGGGCCGCAGGCAGCGGCAGGACGCGAGCGCCGAGCGGGCCGTCGTGCACGCCGGCCACCAGAAAGGCCCACGCGCCCAGGTCGTTGTGCAGCGCAAAGTTCTTCTCCGCCAGGTTGCGGATGCTCCACGCCGCCGCCGAGCGATCGGTTTGGCCGGCAGAGACGACAAAGAAAGTCCCGCCCGAAAAGCCCGCATCGATCGCCACCACCGCGGCGGCGGCGCTGCCGCTCCCGAGGCGCACCACCGACGGCTCGAACCACTTGGTCTTGCTCGCCAAGCTGGCCAGATCCGCCGCGACCGCCGCACCGTCCGCGGCCGGATGAGCCTGGAGGAACTCGAGCGCCCAGCGTGCGAGCAGCGTCCAGAGCTCAGCCACCGCTTGCCGGTATTCCGGCAGCTCATACCGATCGATTGGCCCGTCCTGGTAGCTGGCAACTTTGGCATAGGCAGCATCGATCTCGGCTGCCAAGGCGGCGCGGGACGCTGGCGGGTCGATCGGCACCAGCGCACCCGACGCGCCCGGCGCCCTCGCCACCATGGTGGCGAGCGCCGCGACGGCGAGCGCAAACCGCCGCCCCGTATTGGTCATGGGCACCGCCAAGTCGCCGATCTGCTGGTAGTCGCCATAGGCGGTCTCGAGGCAACAGCGCCGGCCACCGGCGCCATCCCTATCTATGATGCGGAAGCCACGATGGGCGTGTGACATCGCAATCGCGCCATCGGCCGGCCGGTCACAGCCTGTCAACTGGCCAACGGGGACTGGCGAGAATAGATGGGTCTGAGACTGCGGCGCCGTGGTTTGTCGCCGACGGGTTGATCGACTTCACGCGCTGTCGCGCGTCACTCGCCAGTAGATGGCGTAGCGCTCGTCGTAGAGCGACGAGAGGGGCATCAGGCCGCCGACGGACTCTCCTGCGCTCGACCGCTCGACGTGAGCCTTGCCAGCCGAGCCATCGTTGTGTACACTTGAGATGTACACGGAGGATTCCATGCGCACGGTGAGCGTCCGAGAAGCGCGCCAGAAGCTCAAGACTCTGCTCGACGATGTCGCGGCTGGTGAGGAGATCGTTCTGGTACGACGGGGCAAGGCCGTGGCGCGCCTCGTCCCGGCCGGCGCCGCCGTCCAGTGCCTGCCGAGCCTGGCGGACTTTCGCCACTCCATCGAGCTGCGCGGCACGACGCTTGGCGAGGAGCTGACGGCGGCGCGGGAGGAGGAACGCTACTGAGCCTCTATCTCGACACCAGCGTGCTGGTTCCCTACTACTCGCCTGAGCCCCTGAGCGCGCGGTGCGAGGCGCTGATCCTGTCGGAGACCAGGCCGGTGATCAGCGATCTTTGCGCGGTCGAGCTGGTATCGGCACTGGCGCGGAAGGTCCGCCGTGCGGAACTCAGCACGGCGGACGCCGAGCGGATCAGGAGCCGCTTCCAGTCGCATGTCGAGGGCTCCCACTACATGCTGTTGCCCGTCGAGCGACACCACCTCCGGCTGGCCCAGGACTGGATCGGTCAGTTCAAGGCGCCGCTTCGCAGCCTCGACGGTCTGCATCTCGCGGTCGCGGCGACCGGCGGCATTCCCTTCGCCACCGCCGACAGGGCGCTGGCCGGTTGCGCCGAGTTCTTCGGCGTCGAGGTCCTGCTGGTCGGTTAGACACCCCCGGCCACCCAAGGAGTGAACGAATGAAGCGAATGGCGGTGTTGCTCTGGCTTGCGGCGATGGTGGCGGTGGTGGTGGCTGAGACGGCCGCGGCGGACGGAGCCGTCGAACCGCAGCAGCCGACACCTCGCACCGGCGTGGGCGACGTCACGAGACCGGAGGCGCCGGCGCCGGAGCAGGAGGGCGAGGAGAAAGGCAAGGGCCCGTTCGACGGCTTGAAGTTCCGCTTCATCGGACCGCCAGGCAACCGCGTCTCGGCGGTCGCCGGCGTGCCGGGCGATCCGAACGTGTACTACGCGGGCGCGGCATCGGGAGGGGTCTGGAAGTCGATCGACGGCGGCACCGAGTGGAAGCCGGTCTTCGACAAGATGCCCGCCCAGTCGATCGGGGCGATCGCCATCGCCCCGTCGGACCACGCGATCGTCTGGGTCGGCACCGGCGAGACGTTCATCCGGAGCAACGTCTCGATCGGCAACGGCGTGTACCGCTCCACCGATGGCGGCAAGAGCTGGCAGCACATGGGCCTCGACAAGACCGGACGCATCGGGCGCGTGATCGTCGATCCCCGCGACCCCAACGTCGTCTACGTCGCGGCTCTCGGCACCTGCTACGGGCCGCAACCGGAGCGCGGCGTCTTCCGCACCAGGGACGGCGGCAAGACCTGGGAGAGGGTGCTCTTCGTCGACGAGAACACCGGAGCTTCCGACCTGACGATGGATCCCGCCGATTCGCGCACGCTCTTCGCCGGCACCTGGCAGATCGACATCAAGACCTGGGGAAGGAAGAGCGGCGGCCCCGGCAGCGGCGTCTGGGTGACGCACGACGGCGGGACCCGGTGGAAGCGATTGACCAAGGACGACGGCCTGCCCGAATCGCCGCTCGGGAAGATCGCCGTCGCGGTGGCACCCAGCGACTCGCAACGCGTCTACGCCCTGATCGAGACGGGCGACAAGGGGTCGCTGTGGCGCTCCGACAACGGCGGCACGAAGTGGAAGCTGGTGAGCCACAGCCGGCTGCTGAACGAGCGACCGCACTACTACACGCGCATGCTCGTGATGCCCGACAACGCGAACGAGGTCTACTTTCCGTCGAACTCGATGAGCGTGACCTACGACGGCGGCGAGACGACCGACCAGGTGGATTGGGCCGGCGACAATCACGATATGTGGGCCGACCCGAAGAATCCGCGCCGCATGATGATCGGCTCCGACATCGGCGTCTCCATCTCGACCACGCGGGGCAAGAAATGGGCGTGGGTGCGTCTGCCGATCGCCCAGATGTACCACGTCGCGACCGACACGCGGATTCCGTACGGCGTGCACGGACAGATGCAGGATGGCGGATCGATGCGGGGCCCGAGCCGTAACCCGGGCGCCGACACGATCCCGCCGGCGCTCTGGACGACGACGGCAGGATGCGAGACCGGTTGGGCCACGCCCGACCCGGTGGACCCCAACATCGTCTGGGGCGGCTGCTACGCGGGAGTCGTCGAGCGCTACGACGAGCGCACCCGCATGGCGCGCTCGGTGTCGATCTGGCCGGAGCGGACGATGGGAGCCAACGCCGGGCAGGTCAAGCAGCGGATGAACTGGACGTTCCCGATCGCCATCTCGCCGCACGACCACGACACCGTCTACGTCGGCAGCCAATACGTGGTCCAGACCACCGACGGCGGCGAGCACTGGACAGCGATTAGCCCCGACCTGACATTGCACGACCCGTCGATGATGGGGGATTCGGGCGGCCTCACGATCGACAACCTCTCGGTCGAGTACGCGGGCGTCGTCTACTCGATTGCGGAGTCGCCGCTCGCCAAGGGGGAGATCTGGGCCGGCACCAACGACGGCCTGGTCCAGGTGACGCGCGACGGCGGCGCTCACTGGACCAACGTGACTCCCGGGAAGGCGCTGCTGCCGCCGAAGGGCACCGTCGACGCCGTCGAGCCGTCCCCGCATGAGCGCGGGACCTGTTACGTCGCGGTCGACCTGCACCAGGTCGACAACCGCGACCCTTTCATTTTCAAGACCACCGACTACGGAAAGACCTGGAAGTCGATCTCGTCGGACCTCGCCAAGAGCCCGTTCTCCTACGTCCACGTGGTACGCGAGGACCCGTTCCGCAAGGGCATGCTCTACGCCGGCACCGAGAATGGCCTGTACGTCTCCTTCGACGACGGTGCGCACTGGCGTCCGCTGCAGTCGAAGCTGCCGCACGCGCCGGTCTATTGGTTGACCGTCGAGCCGCGATTCCACGATCTCGTGGTCGCGACGTACGGGCGGGGCTTCTTCATCCTGGACGACGTCACGCCGCTCGAGACCTGGAGCGAAGCGCTCCATGACTCGCCGGAGCACCTCTTTGCGCCCGTGCCCGCCTATCGGTTCCGAGGCGTATCGCAACCGGCCTACGCGCCGGTCGGAACCGCGGAAGGGAAGAACGGGCCGGATGGCGCGCTGCTGACCTATTGGTTGAGGAAAGCGGTGCCCAAGCCGAAGGAAAAGGCCGACGATGAAGACGCGGCGAAAGAGAAGCCGCCGCTCGTCCAGATCAGGATCTTCGACGCGGCCGGCGCGAAGGTCCGCTCGTTGCGCGGGACGAACGAGACCGGCATGAACCGCGTCGTCTGGGACCTGCGCTACGACCCGATCCCGGAGGTGCGCCTGCGCGCCACGCCGAAGGGCAATTCGCACGTATGGGCGGAGAAGCGCTTCGCCGGTAAGGACCGCCGCCCGGTGCTCTACTACGGGATCGAAGACGCCACCCGCGGGCCGCTCGTCCCTCCCGGCACCTACACGGTGAAGCTCAGGATCGGGGAGCGGGAGCTCACCACGTCGGTCGAGGTCCGCAAGGACCCGGGCTCCGCCGGGACGCCGGCGGACGTCGAGGCCGCCTCGAAGCTGTCGCTGGCGATCTATCGTGACGCGGAGGCTGCAGCCGGGATGATCGGCGAGCTCGAATGGACGCGCTTGCAGCTCGAGCAGCTCGAGCGGCGCCTGGTAGCCGCCAAGGCGGAGGATTCTCTGGCCGATGCGGTCTCGGGCCTGCGCCAGAGCGCCGAGGAGATCGAGGCGGTGCTCCTTCAGCCGACGATCGCTGACGAGGACCAGAAATCGTTCCGCGGACCGCTCGGCATCTTCCTCAAGCTCGTCTGGTTGAATGCGGAGGCGGCGACCGGCGCCGCCGACGTTTCGGGCAACGCCGACCTCAGGCCCACGCAGCCCGAGCGCGACGTCTTCGAGCTGCTCGACGGCCAGCTCGGCGACGCGCGCCGGCGGTTCCAGTCCCTGTACGCCGAGAGCGTGCCTGCCTTCAACCGCGCGATGACCGCCAAGGGGATGGCCGGGATCGCCCCGGTCAAGGAGGTCCCGCCGGAGTTCCCCAAGGAGAAGGAGAAGAAGCCGGACGAGGACGACGACTGAGGCGGGACGAGCGCGGACGGCGAGGGCCGATGAGGCGGACAGTCTCCAAGCTGCTGGCGGGTCTGTGTGGATTGGCGGCCTGCGCGCCCGCGGTGGCCGTCGGCCTGGTGGCCAGCGGGCTCTGTTTCCGCGAGTTCGTCGTGTCCAGGGGCGAGCTCATCGCCGGTGACTTCGGCGATGCCAGGCTGAGCGTTGCGCTATTGGAACATTGGTACAACGTCTTTCGCGGCCTGGACGCTTGGCTGTCACCCCCCTTCTTCTTTCCGATTCACCGCGTCCTGGCGTACTCCGTTACGCTTTTCTTGCAGTCGCTGCCGTATTCGTCGTTCCGCGTCGCCGGCTGCGACCCGTACGTCGCGTTCGAGCTGACGCTGTGGCTGTTGACGCAGATCGGCTACGCCTCGATGCTCGGCTTGCTCCGCGGCCTCGGTTTTCGTCGCGGCTTTGCCATCCTCGGCGCCTTGCTCTTCACCTTTTCGAACCTCTTTCATTCGCGGGTGGTGCCGCAAGCCTACACCGTCATGCTTGTGCCGCTGTGCTGCTGGTGCATGGTGAACGGCGCCAGGGCCGGAGCGCGCCACGCCGCGAGCGCGCCAGCCTGGTTGAGTGCGGCCGGCGTCCTTCTCTCCTTGATTCTCTTTTCCGACTTCTATACCGGCTGGTTCCTGATCTTCTTTGCCATGATCGCGGCGGCGATCACGCTGTTGATCCCAGGGCGCGTGGCCTGGCGTGCCCTGGCGTTCGTGGGCAGCAACTGGCGATCGATCCTCTGCATGGGGGCGGCGGCCGCACTGGCGCTGGTGCCGTTCATCATCACCTACGGGCCGGCCATCGCCACCGGCCAGGCGCGGTCGTACGCCGAGGTGATGCGCAACACCATGACCTTCGGAGATCTGTTCAACGTCAGCACCCGCAACGTTTCCTGGGGGTGGTTGATGCGCCGCTTGGACCCCGGATACGCCAACGTGGGATGGGACTACGGTCTGCCTCTCGGCATGCTCATCGCCTTTGCTGCCAGTTGTGGACTTCTCTGCTCCGGCGAGCAGCGGTTGGCGCGGCGACGCGGCGAGCTGCGGGCGGTGCTGTTGGCCGCAACCGCGGCGGCGGTCTTCGCGGTCTGGTTTCTGCTCTGTAGGACCCAGAGCGGTTCGCTCTGGCTCTTGGTCTGGCGCTTTGTGCCGGGGGCTGGCGCGATCCGTTTGACGTTTCGCTTTCAATATCAGCTGAGCTTGGCCGTGGTGGTGGTGGTGATCGCCGCGCTCTCCACGGCTTGGGACGGAGTCATCACGCGCGGTGGCTGGAGCGGCGGGGCCGCCCGACGTGTGGCGCTGGCCGCGATCGTCGCGGCCAGCGTCGGGCTGTCGCTCGAGGAGGTCAATCTGACTCCCACCCATCGCATCCATCGCCGGGAGGAGCTGGCGCGACTGGCGTCGATCCCCAGCCCCGGCCGGCGCTGCCAGAGCTTCTGTATCCGCGAGTCATCGCCGGTGAGGCTGACAGACTCCATCTCGCTGCAGATCGACGCCATGCTGATCGCGGAGCGCCTGACTCTGCCCACGGTCAACGGCTACAGTGGCTTCAACCCCTCGGGCTGGCGGCTGGAAGACCCCACAGCGCCTGATTACCCCGACCTGGTGAAGCGCTGGTCCGCCGCTCACGGGCTGTCCCAGGTCTGTATCTTGGCGCTCAAGGAGAAACAGTGGCTCGAAGCGTCCTCTGGCCCATGAGCCAGAACTCCAGGCTTTCAGCGCTGCAGCCAGCCAAGGTGCGGAGTGGCACGGTGGCAGGGAGGCACAGCTGAGGTCCCACTGGCGCGATGCCTGGGGGCGGGCGCGGCGGCGGCGCCTCACGCCCGCCCCTGGGCGTGGATCGGTCAGTCGCAGGGGACGTCGCTGCAACTCGCGACGCAGCTGTGACCGTTCTTCGAGCAACCTTCGGACTGGACGAACCCGGCGGCCGCCTTGAGGAGCGCGCTGGGGGTGAGCGAGCGCACGGTCTCGCGATTCAGCTTGATGGCACGGACTTGCTTTTTCACGGGGTCTCTCCTATTGGTTGAGGAGGGCTGGCCCAGCCCCCTGACAACATGAGTGCCAGCCACGGCGAGCGACGGGGCATCCGCTCGAGGTCTGCACGCAGGACGCGCAAACTGGCCTTACTCGGCGTGTCGGAAGTGGATCTAGCGAGAACCGACCTGAGCGTAAGAATTTTCCACCTTCTCAGGGGCGCACCACCGCCCCGTGGATCGCCGGTGCCACGCCGCGCCCTGGCGGGCTGCCGGAGCCCCGGCGCCGGCCGGCCCAGGGCTCCCGATCAGGTCAGCAGCTGTGGCAGTTGGTGTGGCAGACGCTCCCGCAGGTGTAACAGAGCGAGTAGCCGGTGGCTCCTCCCACGACCGCTTCGAGGCGGTCCGTCGAGAGCTACTGTTTCGTCCGACCCGAGCGGCCATCGTCGCGGTCAACAGGGTACGGGGCTGGAAGGGACAGACGGCGTTTAGCCCGCGATGCGCAGTCTTTCCTCCCACTTCGGCAGGTCTACCCCCTTCACGACGAGCCAGATGGCCAGCGACGACTCCGCGATGATGGGCGGCATCATGATGGCTGGGAAGAGCATCGAGGCGAATGCAGGGGCGAGGATCAGCGCGAAGCTATTCAAGAGGTAGCACGCGCCAGCGAGCTGCATCAGGACGCCCAGGGCTTTCGGCAAGTAGCCTGAGCGGCGGATCAGGTAACCTTCGATGAGGCACACAGCTCCGAAGAAGATGAGGCCGAATCCGAAGCCGTAGTCATGTGCCCTGAGGGAGACGTATGCCAGTGCATTGAGCTGCTGTGGCCCGAACGCCTGCAGGTACGCTGCGTTGCCCAACAGGAACAGCGGTATGACGAGGGTCATCTTGTTGGCGACCAGCACGGCGGTCTGGACCAAGTTGAATAGCACTGCGAGCAACGCGAGATTCCGGTTGACCGGCTTGAGCAACACGTACATGACGATCATGACCGGGACATCGCACAGGTGCATCACCAGGTCACCAGCGATGCCGGCCCGCCACAGCGCCTGGGAGGCCATGATGTTGTGGGCGGTGGCCGTCGCGTCGCCCGAAACGATGATCGGGCCTCTGACAAACAGCTGGCCCCAGGCACCAACCACGATAAGGATCAAGTACAGCAGGCCGCCGATTCGAGCGTACCGCTGCGGTGAAAGGCCTACAGGAGCGTTCGTCATCTCTTTTCCTTTGCGAGCCTACCCGCACCGCGACGCTCGAGCGACATCAACCACCGCCAGCGAGCTGCGGAGGCTTCCCGCATCAGAGGATGCACCGGCGGCGAACCGGGGTCAAGGTGAATCTGGCCGCAGCGCGTCACCGTCCGGAGTGTATGGACTCGATTCGTGCATCGATTCAACGCACCTGCTCGAATGGTGGGATACCACCTGTCACATCTTGTGCGACAGCAAGAGGTACGACTGCGACGCGGAGTGCAAGAAGAAATGCGAAGCGGGCGGGAAGTGCCTTAAGGACGAGGATGCGTGTGTGGCGTTGGTACCCACTCTGCGCACTGCGACAGCAGCGCGCCGGGCAAAACAGCTAGTGTCCTGCACGGTTAATTCGCTTGCTATTGAGAGAGAACTGTGATCTGCTCTGCGCATGGCGAGACGAGCAGATGTGCTGGACCTTCGTCCTGGAGACCGCGAGGAGCTCGAAGCCTGGCTGCGTCGCTCGACGACGCGAAAGAGCGAGGCGGAGCGAGCTCGAATCATTTTGCTGAGCAACCAGGGGCAGAGCGCGATGGTGATCGGGCGCGCGCTCGGGGTCGTGCCTCTGACGGTGTACAAGTGGCGACAGCGCTATCGCCGGGATGGACTGCGCGGACTGCGGGATCGGGCGCGTCCTGGGCAGCCGCGCAAGCTGACGTCTGCCAAGGTGCACGAGATCTTGGAGCTGACGACCCAGCGAATCCCCGAGGAAGCGACCCACTGGAGTCTGCGTCTGATGATGAAGTACGCGAGAGTCACGCAGTGGCAGGTTCAGCAGGTATGGGCTGCTGCGGATCTGCGCCCGCATCGCCTGAAGAATTTCAAGATCAGCAACGATCCACGGTTTGCCGAGAAGGTGGTGGACGTGGTGGGTCTGTACTTGCGGCGGCCCGCCAACGCGATGGTGCTGTCGGTCGATGAAAAGACGCAGATCCAAGCCCTGGATCGCACCCGGCCGTTGCTGCCCCTGCGGCCCGGCCAGATCGAGCGCCGCACGCACGACTACAAGCGTCACGGCACCGCGAGCCTGTACGCCGCCTTCGACATCGCCACCGGAAAGGTCATCGGACGGGTTACGCAGCGCCACAACGGCGAGGAGTTTGTCGGCTTTCTGCAGCAGGTGGTGCAGGCGTTTCCCGCGAACTTGGACCTGCACGTCATCCTCGATAACAGCAGCACCCACAAGACACCAGCGGTTAAAGAATTCCTTCAAGCTCACCCGCGCGTGCAGCTGCATTTCACTCCCACCAGCGCGTCCTGGCTCAACGCGGTGGAAGGATGGTTCTCGCAGCTGGAGCGGCGCTGCCTGTATCGGGGAGTCTTCACCAGCGTCGGAGCACTGCGCCAGGAGCTTCGCCGATTCATCGCCGCCCACAACCGCGGAGGCGCCAAACCGTTCGTCTGGACGAAAACGGCAGAGTCGATCCTCGATGCGGTCGCGCGAGCTAAGCAGGTTCAATAGCATGCGAATTAACCAAGCGGGACACTAGACTATAGACTAGAGCGGCGGGATGAATGGGATCTTGGACTCCGTGACCTCGGTTCCCTCGGGCAAATCTCGGACTGCCAGGGCTGTCCTTGCAGCGTGCGAAAGATGCACGATTGTCGAGGCCAGGTCGATGTTGTCCAGTGTCTCCTCGCCGCCGAGAAAAAGCGGCTGTCGCCAGCTGTAGACCTGGCCAGCTGGCGGCTTCCAGTCGAGCGCGCGCAACTGGAGCAGGGTGCTGGCGTGAAAGAAGACCGCGGGCCTCGCGCAGACCACGGCAGTCCATTCGTCCTCGGAGCTGGCGATCTCCTCGTGGTGTGCCGATCCGGCGTCTAGCCATGAGATCCGCCCAGCGGAAGATTTGAGAAACAGATCGCCGAAGAGGGTCACTCGAAACAAGCTCTGCCGGAGACCGACGAGCCACTGCCACTCTTCCAGCACCTCGTCTCCGGGAACCTCGTCGGCGCCGAACAACTCGGCCAGCGATCCAGGCAGCAGGGGTTTGTCGTTCATGGCCTCGAGGTGTCGGATATTCTCGAGCCCCACGCCCGCCAGGACGACGTTGGCTTCCGACAGCAGGGGTTGGAAAGGAAACAGACCCGCATCATAGCCGCTCTCCCAAGGGAAGCGACCGTTACGGTCCGGCCAGAAGAGCTGCATAGCCGGAAAGTCGAACGTATCATAGCAACAAGCTGCCGTGCCCAGGTAGGAAGGAAACCACTGCGGCAGGACCGGACGCAGAGCGCCCTGGAACTTCCCGAAAAGCTCCGCATGGGGCTTTCCAGCCGCGAACCTCTCGCCTTTGGCAATGCGGTCCGCCAGCGCGTGCAGCCGAGGAGCGATCCCCTGCGGGTCCTGCGAGGGAGCGAAGACGATGAGCTCGGGATGTTGATAGGTCTGCCAGAGACCGATCGTGTAGGCGAAGCCAGGGCCCTGTTCGTCACCCGAGATCGCCAGCAGGTGCCAGCCGAACTTCTCGATACCGCTTCTCGCCTCTCCACTGCCTGCCTACCCAAGGCTTCGATGTCCTGCCGCTGCGTTCGCTCGGCAGCCATCCGGCGGCGGCTGACTCGCCACCTGTTGGCCAGGCCAAGCGCCACGGCCAAGAGAACGAAGGCGAGGAGGACGAGGAGGACGAGGAGGGACTGCTCCTCAAGCCGTAGGAGCCACATAAACCCCCTCCTGCACCGGACGGCTGATGACAACCACCGCGCCGCTCGTTGGCGTTGATTTCCTGGATCACCTGGTCGTCGGCAGTACCGGCTGCTGGGCTTCCCTGATGCAGGGAGGCGATTGGTGACGCCGCCGCGATCGGCAGGCACAGGCGAGCGCCCCTTACCCGGACATCCCCCTCGGGCCGGCCGGTCGAGTGCAAGGGGCATCGCCCCTGCAGGGACGGATCTTGCTCCGAGGGCGGGGCGCGGCCCAGCGCGCAGCGCGCCGGACATCGCCAGCACTTCTTGGCGCCAGTCGCGTTGCACCTGATCGGCGAAGAGGGCGCCGAGTTCCTGGCGATCTTCACGCACGGCAGCCTGGAATCGCTTGACCCTATTGTTGAGGAGGTTCCCGACGCATACCGCTGTATGGGGCGAGGGGTGCTCTGGGCGCGGGATCTGTGGTGACGAACCAAACCTGACCGAGAGGGCGGCCGTCGAGCTGTCGCAGTCGCCGGCCGCCTCCATAACGGAGATGGCCGACCAGCGGGACCAGAGCCGGAGGCCAGCGGCCTTCATGCCTCGTCTTGCGGCGGGCCAAGGAGTAGACTATCGGGTATGGGACCGACTAACGCCACTGCCGCAATTGCAACGTACCCGCATCTCACCACGGATGACCACGGTACGCCCATCCTAGCCGGCACCACCATGAAAGTCGTAGAGCTGGTAATGGCCCAACAGGCTCACGGTTGGAGCCCGGAAGAGCTTCACTTCCAGTTCCCCAGCTTACCGCTCGGTCAGATTCACGCCGCCCTGGCCTACTATTGGGACCATCAGGCCGAACTGGATGCCGAAATCGATCGCTGGTCTCAGTATGCGGCACAAGCCCGCCAAGAGGCCGAGCCCTCGCCGCTCTCTGCAAAGCTCGGCCGCCACCCGCGTTGAACATCGCGTTCTACTTTGACGAGCATATCCCGAGGGCCGTGGCTCTCGGCCTGCGCCTCCGTGGTGTGGATGTGATCACCGCTCAGGAAGACGATCGTAGCGGCATTGCCGACCCCCTACTATTGGACCGCGCCACCGAATTGAGGCGACCGCTCTTTTCACAGGACAGGGATCTCCTCATCGAGGCAAAGCGCCGCCAGAAGGCCGGGATCTTCTTCGCGGGGCTTCTCTATGCTCACCACCTCGATATAACCATAGGCGAATGCGTGCACGATCTTCACCTGATCGCGGAAGCCCTGGAGTCCGATGAACTTGTCAACCGAGTCGGCTTCCTGCCTCTCTGACCACAATCCTCTGTTTTAGAAGACTACCTTGGTGCCCAGGGGCGGAATTGAACCGTCGAGCCCCGTGACTCTCAGTCTTGCTCCTACCTCCCCAACCTCACCGCCCGCGCCGCCACGGCGTCGATCAGCCCTGGGGCAACCAGGCGGACGAAGCGGCCCAGCCGCCCCCGCAAGGAGAGGATGCGGAGGCGCTGGCGCTTCTCCATCGCTGCCACGATGTGGCTGGCACATCGCTCGGTGGACATGATCTTGGACTCCTGCATGCGGCTCTGGCCCAGGGGCTTGCCGTCGGGGCCGGCGGCCCGGCGGTGGATCTCGGAGACCACGAAGTCGGGCGCCACCACGGTCACCGAAACCCCCGTGCCCGCCAGCTCGATGCGCAGGGAATCGAAGAAGCCGAAGATCGCGTGCTTGGTGGCAGCGTAGCCGGTGCGGGTGGGCACGCCGGTCATCCCCGCCACGCTGGCGACCGCGACCAACCGGCCCCGGGTGCGCTTCAGCTCGGGCAACGCGAACCAGGTGGGATAGACGTAGCCTAGGTAGTTGACCCGCATCAGCCGCTCGAAGAGCTGCAGATCCTGCACCTCGTCGAAACGGGAGATCATGTCGATGCCGGCGTTGTTGACCAGGCCGTCGAGCCTGCCATAGGCCCCCACCGCCCGCTGCACCAGACGCTCGCACTCGGCAGACTGGGAGACGTCGGTCGGCACCACCTGCGCCTCGGCACCACGCTCGCGACAGGCGGCCGCCACCTGCTCCAGCGCGGCGGCGTCGCGGGCCGCCAGGGTCAGGCGGGTGCGCCGGCCTGCAAGGTCCAGGCAGACCGCCTTGCCAATGCCCTGCGACGCGCCGGTCACGATGATGGAACTGCCAGCGAGGTCCGCGCTCATCGAGCTCCTTCCGGTTCGCGCCCTGAACCTAAACCAGACGCCGTCGGCGGCGGTGGTGTCCTTGAGACGCCACGGCGGCGGCTCACTTGAGATACCAGGGTATGTTGATCACCACGACCCGCTCGTTGTCCTCCAGGAGGAGGCGGGCCTTCAGGACCTCGGCGCGGTGGTTGTGCAGGAAGTTCTCGTACCAGCGCCGCTCGACCAGCTCGGGAACGATGATGGCGATCTGGCGCTTGGGGTACTCGGCCTGCAGCCGCTCGACGAAGGCGATCAGCGGCAGGAAAAGCATGCGGTAGGGGGATTCCAGGATCTCCAGATGCGGCGCCTGGTGGCCCGCCTGCCGCGCCGGCTCCTCCACGTTCTGCAGCCACTGCTCGAGCAGGGCCTGCCGGCGCTCCTCGTTCACCGCGACGTGCACCGCCAGGACGTCGCGAGAGATGGTCAGGCCGAAACGCAACGCCTTCTCGGTCAACAGGGTCCAGCTCTCGACCGGCACCACCACCACCGGCGGCTCGAGGTCGGCGAGGTCCAGCGGCCGCAGGCAGGCGAGCTGGCGAACCTCCCGGCGGTAGTGGTGCTTGACGCCACCGAAGACCGCCAGGATGCCCGGGACCAGCACCGCGACCAGCCAAGCACCCTCGGCGAACTTGGCCACCAGGATCACCGCCAGGGCAATGCCGGTGGCCACCGCCCCCAGGCCGTTGATCGCCATCGCCACCCTGGAGTGGGCGCCGCCGGTGCGCCGCCAGTGCATCACCATGCCCGCCTGCGACAGGGTGAAGGCGCTGAAGGCACCCACCGCGAAGAGCGGGATCAGGCGATCGGTGATGCCGCCGAAGACGACCAGCAGCAGCCCCGAGAGGATGGCCAGCACCACGATGCCGTTCGAGTAGACCAGCCGCCGCCCGACGTTGGCGAAGGAGCGGGGCAGGTAGCCGTCCTCGGCGATGATGCGGCAGAGCCGCGGCAGATCGGCGAAGCTGGTGTTGGCCGACAGGCAGAGCACCACCAGCACGCTGACGATGGTGACGTAGTAGACCACCCCTCGCCCCGCCACCGCGGCGACCAGTTGCGAGAGGATGCTCTGGTAACCCGCCTGCTGCTGGTCCATGGCCCCGAGGTGGTAGACCTTGGCCAGATAGGCGATGCCGCCGAGCAGCAGGCCGAGCAGGCCGACGATGGCGGTCAGGGTGCGCTGGGCGTTCTGGACCGACGGCTTCTTGAAGTAGCGCACGCCGTTGCTGACCGCCTCGACGCCGGTCATGGCGGTGCAGCCGCTGGCAAACGAGCGCATCAGCAGCCAGAGGCTGACCGCCTCGATCGGCGGCCCCAGCCGCGGCGGCGCCGCCGCCGGCGCCGGATGGCCGCCGTGCAGCAGCGCCTTCGCCACCCCGGCCGCCACCACCAGGCCCAGGCTGAGCAGGAACAGGTAGGTCGGCACTCCGAACGCCAATCCCGAGGTGCGCAGGCCGCGCAGGTTGACCACCGCGATGACGACCAGGACCGCCAGGCAGAGGCTCAGGGTATGCGGTTGCAGCGCCGGCGCCGCCGACACCAGCGCCGCCACCCCCGCCGAGATGCCGACGGCGACGTTGAGGACGTAGTCGATCAGCAGCGACGCCGCGGCCAGCAGGCCGACGCGGGTGCCGAGGTTCTCCTTGGCCACCGTGTAGGAGCCGCCGCCCAACGGGTAGGCGGCGATGGTCTGGCGATAGGAGAGGTAGAGCAGCAGCAGCAGGACCAGGATCACCAGGGTGATCGGCCCGATGTAGGACAGGCCGGCCGCGCCGAGCGGCACCAGCAGGCTCAGCGCCGCCTCCGGGCCATAGGCCGCGGAGGACAGGCCGTCGAGCCCGAGGGTGGGGATGCCCGCCCACAGGCCGATCTTCTCTTCTTCGGCCCGCGACGAGGCCAGCGGCTTGCCGAGGATGGTGTCGCCCAGGGACATCCGCGGCGCGCGTCCTAGGGGCTGCCGGGCTTGCGGGAGCTGCCGGGGGCGCCGGCTGCGGCAGCGCCCGCGGCGCCGCCGGCGCGCGGCCTTTCGATGCCCAGCCACTGGGCGACGCGCCAGGCGACGTCGGCCGCCGCCACCGGACCGCTGGTCCGCCCGGGTTTGATGTCCTTGCCGATCGCGAGATAGATCCCCTGCATGTCGGGATGGGACGACAGGTAGCCCTGCATGCCATGGTTCGTGGCCGGATGGGTGGTCGCCGTGCCGGCGGGCGCCGGACCGGCGTCGAAGGACCAGCCCTCGCGCGCGAAGACGATCAGGTCGCCGCTGTTGGGATGATCCAGGCTCAGCTCCGCGGCTTCCTGCCGGGTGAGGACGCGCTCGATCGGCGTCTCGTCGCCGACCCGCCAGGCCAGCAGCTGGTCGCGCAGCTCGAGCAGCTGTTTCTGTCTCGCCGCCTCCGCCGCCGTCCCGCCGCCGGCGCCCGCCGGACCTGCCAGGTAGAGATGGGCCATGCCGCCGTCGCCGACCGCATAGACGGCGAGTCCGGCGCCGGCCGCGGCTCCCGGCCCCCCTCCCGGCAACCCCGCCGGAGGCGCGGCGACGCTCCCACCCCCCTCCCCCGCGGGCGGCGCGGCCAGCCAGCCGCGCTCGCGCAGCAGGGCGTTGAGATCGACGACGGTGTGCACCGGCGCCACCCCGTGATCGCTGACCACCACCACCGTGGTGCGACCCAGGTCGACCGCGGTCATCAGCAGGCGCAGCTCGCGATCGACCGCCTGCCAGACCCGGCGCCGGGCGCGCACCAGGTCGTCCCGGCGCGCGGCGGAGTAGCCCTCCTGGTGGGGGTCGGCGAGCAGCAGGCCGGCCTTGTCGATCACCGGGATGGTGCCGATCATCAGGTCCCAGTCGTCGCGCGTCGCCGCCGCCCGCAGCGCGCCGCCGAAGAAGGCGGCGAACCGCTCGGCCTGCTCGGTCCAGGTGTCGAGGTCGATCCCGGGCTCGCCGCGCCAGGCCGCCGCCAGCCGCGCGTCGTCCGGCGGACCGGGCCAGGCGAGGTTGCTCTCGGCCATGTCCCGTGCGAGATCGGCGGGATAGGCCTGCAAGCCATAGGTGCCGGCGAAGTAGACCCGCACCGTCTCGAGCGCGGGATCGAGCGCCAGCACCTTGACCCAGCACACGGCGCGGCCGCCGCGGTCAGGGAAGGTCACCTGAGCCCACTGGCCCTGGGCGAGCGGCTCGCTCTGCTCGAGGTTGGCGACGCTGGGCGCCCGCCCGGTCGCCACCACCACGCCGTCGTAGTTGGCCTGACGGTCGTCGGTGCGATCGACGGCGTAGAGATCGAAGGTGACCGGCTCGACGGCCCCGGCGGCTCCCTCGCCACCGGCCCCGGTGCCGCCGGCGCCCGGCAGCGTGACGTGGGCGGCGAGCACCGGCGACCGGCTGGCGAGCTTAGGCGCCCCGGCGGCGGCCGGCTGCCAGTCGGCGCGCTTGAGGATCAGCAACCGCGCCTCGCGCTCGGGCGCGGCGGTGTAGGTCATACCGATCTCGGCCCGCCGCCGCGGCTCGCTGCCGTCCACGCCGGGCCACGCCAGCACGGCCGCTCGCTTCTTCTGGCGCCGCACCGCCTCCCACAGGGTCTCGGCGGCGATCGGGAAGGTGAAACCGTTGGCGGTGGCGAACGGCGGCGCTCCGGCCGGATGGAAGCGGTTGCCGGTGATGCCGGTGTGGTCCGGCGCCGCGCCGGTGGCGAGGCTGACGTGGTTGGGGGCGCCGAGCGTCGGATCGACCGGCACCAGCGCCGATGCTACCTCGCCCTCGCGGAAGAAGCGGGCGAACCCACCCTCGTCGAGCAGGTCGTCCTTCCACAGCTGCTGCAGCTCCTCGGCGCCCGCGCCGTCGACGCTCACCAGCACCACCCGCCGCGAGGTCTTCGGCACCGCCGGCCCGCCCTTCGGCTTTTCGGTGCTCTGCGGCTTCTTGGGCGCGTTCGGGTTGAGCGGCTTGGCCCCGGCCCCCACCGTCAGGGAGAGGGCTGCCAGCAGGCCCAGCCAAGCCGCATGCCGTCGCATCGTGCCGGTCATTCTAGTCCCGCCCCGTGGAGCCGAAGCCGCCCTCGCCGCGGCCGCTGCCGTCGAGCGCCTCGGTCTCCTCCCACTCGACGCTCTCCACCCGCGCGATCACCAGCTGCGCGATGCGATCCCCGCGCCGCAGCGTGAAGGGCTCGGAGCCCAGGTTGACCAGCAACACGCCGACCTCGCCGCGGTAGTCGCTGTCGATCGTCCCTGGGGCGTTGACCATGCCGATGCCGTGGCGCAAGGCGAGGCCGCTGCGCGGCCGCACCTGCCCCTCGTAGCCCGCGGGGATCGCCAGCGCCAGGCCGGTCGGCACCAGCAAGCGCTCGCCCGGCAGCAGCACCCGCTCGCCCTCGATCGCCGCACGCAGATCGCACCCGGAGCTGCCGGCCGACGCCGGCGCCGGCAGCGGCAGATCGCGCGCCGCGGGCAACCGCCGCACCCGCAGCTTGATCATCAGGGACGGCCAATGCCGCCGGAACCGCCGGAGCCGCCGGAGCCCGACCCCCCGGAGCCGCCGCCCAGCACGCCGCCGACCGGGATGGGGCCGGACGGCGGGCGCGGGCCGCCCGGAGGCGTGAAGTCGGGCATCGGGCGCCCCAGCCAGCGCGTGCTGAGCTGCATGAAGCTGGAGCCCGGAAGCCCGGCCCCCGGATCGCCGATACCCTGCAGGCCGCCGATCGCCGGCCGGCCGGCGCGCGACAGCATCTCCACCCGGAACTCCCACTCGTCGTAATGCTCGTGGCCGAAGAACAGCAGCAGCGACTTCGCGGTGCTGCGGCTGCGCACGCCGACGATCGGTCCGTTGGTGACCTGCGGCTGGTTCGGATCGAGACCGTTGCCCGGCGGGTTCTGCTGCGCGGCCGGGGCGCCCGGCACGCTGATCGGCGAACCCTGGCCGGCGAAGATCGGCTGCCAGTAGCCGTTGGCCGTCATCGGGTCCTTCCACAGCTGGCGGATGCTGCGCGGCTTGGCCTTGAGCAGCTCGTCGAGCTTCACCGGGTAGCGCTGGAAGCGGCGCTGGAAGACGCGGATCGCCTCGGCATACTGGAAGCCGCGCGAGATCAGCTCCTCCTCCTTGTCGCGCTTGATCATCTCGCTCCATTTGGGCAGCGCGGCGGAGAGCATGATGGTGAGCACCGCCATCAGCATCACCAGCACCACCAGGTTGTAGCCGGCCTCGGCTCTCCGGCGGCGCGGCGCGGGCGGCGGGCTCGGCAGGCTCACCATTCGGCGTAGGGAGTGCCGCCGAGCGAGTTCCGCGGCGAGCCCGAGTGGACGTCAACGATGCCCGGTACGTTGTCCGGGTTGTCGGAGTTGTCGCCGGCGGCGGAGCTGTCGCTGTCCGGCGGATGGTCGGGATCCACCTCCTCCCGCACCACCACCCAGGTGTCGCTGCGCTTGGTGATGGGATCGACCGGGATGGCGCGCAGGTAGCCGTCCTTGACCAGCACCTCGAGCGACGGCGGATAGTGCCCCTTGTCGCCGTAGTACTGGTCGAGCACGTCGCGGATGGTCCGCAGGTTGGTCTTGAGCACCACCTCGTTGGCGCGCACCGGCATGTCCTTGAGCTTCGGCATCGCGATGGCGGCCAGGATGCCGATGATGGCCACCACGATGATCATCTCGAGCAAGGTGAAGCCCTGCTCCGCGCTCGGCACCGGCCGGCGGGCCGGCTGCCGGCGTCGCTCCCGGATTGGTTGTCCGTCCATGGATGGCGCTCCGTGTCCCGTCACCACTTGCGATAGGGAATGCCGTTGAGGCCCACCCCGAGCGACAGCGAGTAGACGTCGTAGACGTCCTCGCCACCGGTCTGTGCGGCATCTGGTTCGTCCTGGTAGCTGCGCAGTCCCCATTGCTGCTTGCCGGTCATCGGATCCACCGGGATGCGGCGCAGGAACTTCATCTTGCGGTCGATCTGGCCGACCAGGGCGATACCCTTGACCAGCGAGTCCAGGTCCTTGGGGTAGCCCTCGGTGCCGAGCTCGACCGGCAGCAAGCCCTGGTCAGCAAAGCGCTTGTACTGGTCGATCGCGGCGCGCATGTCGCGGAGGTCCCCCCGCAGCTCCATCTCCTTCGAGCGCTTGGAGGTGTACTTGACCACCGGCATGGCGAGCAGCGACAGCGACGTCAGGATGGCGCACACCATGACCAGCTCGGCGAGCGTGAAGCCCGCCGCCCGTCCCGCGGCATGACTCGGCACCCGCACCGCTAACCGTCCGCCGGACCGGCGCCCGCCGGCTGCGGCACCTTCGCGGGCGGCGGTGTCGCCGGCATCGCGGGCAACCGGTGCCCACCGCCGCCGCCGCCACCACCGTTACCACCTTGCACATCGATGTGAGCCGGCTGTACCGAGATCGGCAGCACCGGGTGCAGCGAGCTGTCCAGCGCCTGGCGTCCGGAGAAACCGACCAGCGCCGACCCCGCGGCCAGGGCACGGAAGGTGACCCGCACCAGCGTCCCGGCGCCGGTGACGCCCGGCTGATCGCCCAGCCGGCTGGCGCCCACCACCACCTCGCCCGGGTGGCTGAAATCCGCCAGCACCTCGGCCTTGCCGGTGGCGCCCAGGAAATCACCGGGAGCCACCGCCGTGACCGCCAGCAATGCCGGATCGAAACTGAGAGTGAGCGGCAGGTGCGAGATCGGGCGCTCGGCCGAGACCTGCACCGCGACCTCGAAGCTGTCGCCGGGCGCCACCTCCAGCTGGCGCGGCAGCAGCCACAGCCGCACCGCCGCCCCCTGGTCCGCCACCGTGTCGTCCTGGCGGTAGGCGGCGGCCCGCACGCCCTTGGCGGTCGCCGCCGCGCCGGCGCCGTCAGGGGAGCGCAGCGCCGAAGACGACGGCCCGGCCCCCGGCGGCTCGTCGCCGGAGGCCGGCGGCGGCGGCGGCGGTTGCGTCGGCGTCGCGGGCACCGACGGCCGGAAGATGTCGCTCGGCGGCGTGGCCGGGGTCAGGTTGGTGCCGCCCGACGGCGGCGCCACCTGCTGCGGCGCCCCGCCCTGGTCGCTGCGCAGACCGGGCGGCAGGTGCTGCAAGCGCCGCCGGATGGCCTCCTGGATCTCCTCGGGAGTGCCCTCGTTACCCTCGAAGGGCCCCTCGGACTCCGATTCGGTGCGCGGGCTGCCGCCGCGGAAGGTGACGTTGGCCTCGGTGCCGACCCAGATCGGCAGCAGGTCTTCCTCGGTGATCTCGGCATTGCGGATGATGTGCGGCGTGAGCGTCAGGATGAGATCGGTGCGAGCATGGGTGTGCGCCTTGTCCGAGAACAGCCGGCCGATGATCGGCAGGTCGGAGAGGCCGGGGATGCCGGTGTCGGTCTTGCTGTCGTCGGTGCGGATGAGCCCGGCCGTGAAGTTGGTCTCGCCGTCCTGCAGGCGGATGGTGGTGTCGAAGGTGCGGGTGCCGATGGTCGGCTGGGTCTGGCCGTTGAAGGTGACGTTGCTGCCGAGGTTGCTGACCTCGATCTTGACCTTGAGCGTCACCTCCTGGTTGTGGTGCACCCGCGGCTCGATCTCGATCTTGATGCCGACGTCCTGGTACTGGAAGGAGGTGATCGGCACGATGGTGCCGCCGATGGTGTTGGAGGTGTTGAAGGTGGTCAGCGGGATCGGTACCTTGTCGCCGATCACCAGGTTGGCCTTCTGACCCTCGGTGATGCGCAGCTGCGGCTTGGCGAGCAGCTGCGCCTCGCCGGCCGTCTTGGCGAAGTTGTAGGTGAAGCTCGGGACGTTGAGCAGCCAGTTGCTCTGGTTCAGGAACGGGATGTCGGAGACGCGCAGGCCGGCAGGGGCGGCGGGGGTGGTGGTGCCGCCGGGGGTGGTGCTCGCGGCCGTGCCGGTGGCGCCGGTATCGAGCGTCTGGGTGATGCCATATTGCGAGAGCAGGATGCCGAGCTCGGTCATGCGGGTGGTGTCGATCTGCAGCAGCTCGACGTCGACCACCACCTCGGCCTTCGCCTTGTCGTTGGTCTCGATGATCTTCTCGGCCACCTTCACCTTGTCGGCGGTGTCGCGCAGGATGATGGCGTTGAGCTGATCGTTGGTGGCGATCTTCTTGGCGTCGATCAGGCTGCGCAGGATCGTCGTCATGTCCTTGACCTCGGCATTGGAGAGGAAGAAGGTCTGGATGACGAGGTCCTCGTAGGTGCGGCGGTTCTGCGGCGTGTCGGCGGCGATCAGGATGGTGTGCTCGTCGATCACCTTGTAGAAGTGGCCGGCGGCGTGCATCAGCGTCTCGAGCGCCGCCTGCGCGGTGACGTCCTTCAGGTCGATGGCGATGTCCTGGTCCTTCAAGTTGGGATCGAACAGGACGTTGATGCCGAAGGCCTGGGCCAGCGCGCGATAGATCTGGAAGATCGAGACCTGCTGCGGGAACTCGAGCGAGATCGGCTGGTTCGAGCGCGGGTTGAGCATCGGCGGCTGCGGCCGCGTGCCGCGGGTCCGCTCCTTCATCTTCTCGATGGTGTCGTTGGGGCGGTTGTCGCGCTGGGCGATCATCGCCCGGCGCACCCGCTCGAGCTGCGCCGCCGCGTACTGATTGGTGGGATCGAGCTGCGTCGCCTCCTGGTACTCGACCAGCGCCCGCTCCAGCACCCCCGCCTTCTCGAACTGCTTGCCCTTTTCGAAATGGCTCTGCGAGGCCTTGATCTTGACCCGCAGCAGGGCGGCGCGGTACTTGATGTTGCCGGGATCGTTGTCGAGGGCGTCCAGGTAGCGCAGCGTCGCCTCGTCCCAGTTGCCCGCGACCTCGGCCGACTCCGCCTTGCGATAGCTCGCGTTGGCCGCGCAGCCGGCCGCCAGCACCGCCAGCATGGCGGGTACCAGCAGCCGCACCAGTGATTGTCGCATCTTGAAAAGTTCCTCCGAGCGGGGGGCACCGAGCGCTTAGTGCTTGACCGCCAGTCTCTCCGCGGGAACGTCTGGGAAACCTACGAAGCGAATGTCGACCGACTCGTAACCGATCTGGGCCACGATGAACTTGTTCTCGAGCGTCTCGCCCTGCCGCGCGTTCCACACCCGCTGCCCGTCGGCGAAGACCGCGATGCGTTTGCGCGGCGGGCCGAAATTGCCGAGATACGTCCAGGTGAACGGCGGCGGCTTGGGCTTCGCCGCCTCGATCGCGGCGAGCCGCCGCTGCTCGTCGAGCAGGCGCTGGCGGGCCGCCTCTGCCTCCTGCATCGCCCGCAGCTCCGCCGCCGACGGCTTCTTCGGGACGGGCGGCGGCGGTGGCGGCGGCTCGACGAACCGCCAGGGGTCGCGGCCGGAGGTGAAGCCGGGCGGGGTGCGGGTGAGCGCTGCCAGGCGCAGGGTCACCACGGTCTGGGACTGCGCGGAGTTGGTCGCCGACACCGCGCCGGCCGCCGGCACGGCACCGCCGGCCGGCAGGGACCGCGAGCCGACGGCGACGCCGGTCTCGGCATCGACGACGCCGGCGGCCGCGCGCCCCAGGGCCGGAGGCGGGCCCTCGTCGCCGCCGCCGGGCACCAGGTACACCCAGCCGACGATCAGCAGCAGCGCCACCAGGGTCCAGAGCAGCACCTTCTGCCGCGTCATGGCACCATCCCGTGCGGCGGCGCGCCGGCGGCGGTGGGGGCACCACTGCCGCCGGCACCGCCGGCACGGCCGGCACCCGGCAGCGACGCCGGCGCGTCCTGCGGCTCGTCCCTGGCGGCGAAGAGCGTCGAGATGGTCAGCCCCATGCGCAACGCCGCTCCGGACGAGGCGCCCGGCGCCGCCGCCAGCCCGGCCGGCGCCGGGCCGAAGGGCGCCTGGGGGAAGCCCGGCCGGCGGGCGCCGCCGTCCCGGCGGGCCGTCTCCTCGGCAAGCGAGACGTCCTCGAGGGTGAGGAAGGAGTCCGAGAGCTCGAGCAGGTTGACGAACTTGCGCAGGTCGGCGTAGGTGCCGTCGACCGAGAAGATGAACGAGCGCTTGATCAAGCCGTACTGCTGGATCTGCTCCTCCGGGTAGGTGATGGAGCGCGGCACCAGCCCGGCGCGCTTGGCGAGGTCCTTGACCTCCGCCGTCACCCCGGTCAGCCGCCGGCGGCGAGTGGAAAAATGCTCGTCGTAGAGCTGCCGGATGCGCTCGCGGTTGACCTGCGCCTGGCGCAGCAGGTCTTCGCGATGCAGCCGCTCGGCGTGCGCCGCGGCCAGCTGCTTGCCCTGGTCGCGCAGGTCCTGGTCCAGGGTCTTGACGCGGTCGGAGTAGCCGACCTGATAGACCAGCAGGCCGATGCCGTTGAGCACCAGGAAGCCCAGCGCGGTGGCCCACACCCAGACGCGCTGGCGCCAGACGTCGGAGCGCGAGCCGATCATCGCCGGTCTCCGGTCGGCAGCGTCTCGCTCGGCACGGGGAGGGCCGGATCCTGACCGGAGGCGTCGGCGCCGTCGCCAGCCCCGGCGCTGCCCGGCCTGACGAAGATCCTGCGGCCGCCGCTGGTGATCACGGGCGGCGGCCGGCGGATGGGGTGGAACGGGCGCACCGGCGCCGGCGCCACCGGCACCAGACCGGCGCCGGCCGGGGACGCGGCGGCGTTAGGCGCAGGCGGTGCGGCGGCGGGCACGGCCGGCGGCGCGGTGGCGGGTGCGGCCGGCGGTGCGGCGGCGGGTGCGGCCGGCGGTGCGGCGGTCACCGGCGCCGGAGCGGCCGCGGCACCCTCCCGGCTCGCCGGCCGCCGCTCCTGCCGCTTGGCGGCGGGCGCTCGCGGCAGCAGGACGTCATGGGCGTTGGGCTGGTATTGCACGGTGACGTCGAACCTCAGCAGGCCGCTGTCCATGCGCTCCTCGCTCTCCAGGTTGGGCTCGGAGAAGACCGGGTGCGCGAACAAGTTGTCTACGAAGCGCAGCACCGCTTCGTCGTCCTTGGCCTCGCAGTGCATGTTCAGGCTGACCGGCGGCGGATTCAGCTCGCGGGCCGAGGGGCGCGACCCCAGGCCGATCTCGCGCTGCACCACGTTGCTCGGCTTGAGGCGCAACAGCCGCACCTGGTCGGGAAGCACTTCCGCCATGCGCTCGAACAGCAGGCTCCAGGAGAAGGTGCGCTCGTCGATCTTGCGGTTGAGGAAGGTCACCTCGCGGTTCTGCTGATCCAGCCCCAGGTTGCCCAGCCGCCCCTGCAGCGCCGCGCTGTCGCGCTGCTCCCGCGCGATGTCGCTCTCGATCGCGGCGAGCTTGCCGCGGGTGGCCTGCGAGTTGGTGAGGTAGCGCATGAACAGCATCACGTTGACGATCAGCAGCGCCAGGCCCGCGAGCCAGAGGATCGCCGCCACCCGCTGCACCGGCCGGGTGTTGACGAACGGCCGGCGCGCCAGGTTGAGCGGCTCGATCTCGCCGGCGGCCGCCGGGGCGAACGGCGGCGCCACGGCCGGTATCCCCGGCGTCGCTCGGGAGCCGGGGGAGCCGGCCGAGCCCGGCGGGCGCGGCGCCGAACCGCCGCCGAGCCCCGCACCCGCATCATCCGGCACCGCCGCTGCCGCCGGCCCGGCGCTCGGCAGGGTCGCGGTCGACTGCCGCAGCGGTCCATCGAAGGGCGGCAGCGTCATGCGATCATCCGCCTCGCCGCGCCAGCCATCGGCGCCAGCTCCCGCCAGCTCGGCACGGCGACCAGGTCCTCGCCGCGCAGCGGCGGCAGCACCGCGCCGTCGATCGGGGCGGCGCGCCGGCCGAGGCCCTGCTGCAGCCGCTCCAGCCAGACCGGTTCGAGCGGCGTCGGCGCCAGCAGCAAGACGGTCTCGAGCGCCGAGCCCGGGAAGTGCTCGTCGAGGAAGTTTCGGGTGAGCCGCAGGTCGCGCATCACCGAGCCGCCCGGTCCGGTGTCGGCGGCGACCCCGGCGGTGGCCTTGTAGCGGTGCAGCACCGGCTCGCCGCGGCGCGCGAAGATCAGCGCGTAGCCGTCCTCCTCGACCAGGGCTAGGGCCATGAACGACGAGCGGCCGCGCGCCGCCGGCGCCGCGATGGCCTCGAGCAGGGACAGGCTGACGTTCGAGATCTGTCCCAGCCGGACGCCGTGGGCGGTGAAGGCATCCTCGAGCTGCGCCAGCAGCTGCTCGATGGCAAAGCCCATCAGCAGCCGGCGCGGTTCCGCCTGCCCGGGCAGCGGCGAGACCTCGGCGGCGCCGATGCGCAGCTCGTCGACCCGGAACGGCACCAGGCGCCGCAGCTTCCAGCGCAGCACCTCGTCGAGCGCGGGGCCGCCGCGCGGCAGGTCGCCGCATTCGGCGTAGGTGACCCGCAGCCAGGCGTCGGGGACCACCAGCGACGCTTCGCGCACGCCGCCGGGAATCCCGTCGAGGATGCCGCCGACCAGCTCGCGGAAGGCGCCCGGATCGCGCAGCGGCCCGCCGAGCAGGCCGTTATGGAAGGCATCGGGCGGCAGCGCCAGCTGGCGGAAGGCGCGCAGGCGGAGGCCCTGGCGGTCGGCGGCCAGCTGGCCATAGCGCAGCCGCGCCCCGTCGAGCGCAAAGACATGGGGCGGCGACGGCAGGGGCGTGAAGCCCAGCAGCCGCCTACTCCACAAAGGTGACTTTATTGATCTCACGAAGCGTGGTCACTCCTCGCAGCACCTGCTCGAGCGCCGACTCGCGCAGGAAGGTCATGCCCTCTTCCTTGGCGGCACGCCGGATCTCCGACGCCGGCCGCTTGTCCAGGATGAGCTCGCGGATGTGGTCCGACAGGTCCATCAGCTCGGACACCGCCAGGCGGCCGAGGAAGCCGGTGCCGCTGCACTCGATGCAGCCGGAACCCTCGAAGAACACGAACTCGGCATAGATCCCCGGATCCAGCCCGCTCTCCTCGAGCTGCTGCCGCGTGGCCTTCACCTCGTGCCGGCAGTGCGGGCAGATCTTGCGCACCAGGCGCTGCGCCAGCACGCAGTTGAGCGCCGAGACGAAGTTGTAGAGGTCGACGTTCATGTTGAGGAAGCGGCCGAGCACGTCCACGACGTTGTTGGCGTGCACGGTGGTGAACACCAGATGGCCGGTGAGCGCCGACTGGATGGCGATCTGCGCCGTCTCCTCGTCGCGGATCTCGCCGACCATGATCTTGTCCGGGTCGTGGCGCAGGATGGAGCGCAGGCCGCGCGCGAAGGTCAGCCCCTTCTTCTCGTTGACCGGGATCTGGGTGATGCCGCGCAGCTGGTACTCCACCGGGTCCTCGATGGTGATGATCTTGTCCTCGGAGGAGACTGGATCTCGGAGAGGCAGGCGTAGAGCGTCGTGGTCTTGCCGGAGCCCGTGGGACCGGTGACCAGCACCATGCCGTAGGGCTCGCGGATGAACTTCCGCAGCTTGCGCAGGGTCTCTTCGTCGAAGCCCAGGATGTCCAGCCGCAGGTTGCTGAACTCCTTGTTCATCGACTCCTTGTCGAGGATGCGGATGACGCAGTCCTCGCCGTGCACGGAGGGCATGATGGAGACGCGGAAGTCGATGGTGCGGCCCCGCAGCCGCAGCTTGAAGCGGCCGTCCTGAGGAGTGCGCTTCTCGGAGATGTCGAGCTCCGACATCACCTTGATGCGGCTGATGATGGTCTGGTGATGGCGCTTGTCGATCGGCTCCATCGCCTGGTAGAGCACGCCGTCGATGCGGTACTTGATGATCACCTCGGAGTCGCGGGTCTCGATGTGGATGTCGCTCGCCCGGCGCTGGATGGCGTTGAACATCGTCGAGTCGACCAGCTTGATGATCGGGCTGGTATCGGAGGTGATGCGGTCGATCGACAGCACCTCCTCGCCCTCCTCGTCCTCCTGCACCAGCTGGATGCGGAAGTCCTCGCTGGCCTCGTCGAGGACCCGCTGCGCGCTCTCCGACTTGGTCAGGATCTCCTCGATCGCCGAGCGCACCCCCACCTTGACCTCGACCGCCTGGCCGAGCAGCAGCTCGAGCTCGTCGATCTTGACCACGTTCGACGGGTCGGCCATCACCACCGACAGGCGGCCCTCGAGCTGGCTCTCGGGGATGAAGCCGTAGCGCAGCATCAGCTCGAAGGGCACCCGCCGGAACAGGTCGTTGTCGATCCGGAAGCGGGTCATGTCCACGAACTCGAGCCCGTAGCGGGCGGCGAACTCCTCGGCCAGGCGCCGCTCGGAGACCAGCCGCGCCCGCAGCAGCTCCGGGGATTCCCGATCGGAGCCCTCGTCCGCGGCCTGGTAACCGTTGATGGCGATCATCTTCGACTGCTCCTCCCCCGCCTCAGAAACTGCTCTGCCCCATGGCGCTGACCAGCGGCAGGTAGATCGACACCAGGATCGCCGCCACGATGATGCCCATGAACACCAGCATCAACGGCTCGATCAGCGTCAGGATGCGCGCCATGCGGGTCTCGATCTGCTCGTCGAGGAAGTCGGCGACGCTGGTCAGCATCTCGTCGAGCGAGCCGGTGGCCTCGCCGACCTTGATCATATCGATCGACATCTCGATGAACACGCCGCTGCGCTCGAGCGCCTCGTGAAAGGGCTTGCCCTCCCGCACCAGCTGGATCTGTGGCTCGATCGCCCGGCGCACCACCAGGTTGCCCACCGCGTCGGTGGCGATCTCGAGCGCCGGCACCAGCGGGATGCCGCCGGCCAGCAGGGTGGCGAGCGAGCGGCAGAACTCGGTGATGGCGAAGCGGTGGAGCACCGCGCCCAGGAACGGCACCTTGAGCTTGGCCCGGTCCAGCGCCAGCCGGCCGCCGTCGGTGCGGCTCCAGGCGCGGAAGGCCGCGGTCGCGGCGATCAACCCGAGCGCCAGCCAGATCACGTTGTTGTGGGCGAAGCTGGAGACGGCGATCAGGATCCGCGTCATCAGCGGCAGCTTCACCTCGAGGTTCTCGAAGAACAGGGTGATCTTCGGCACCACGTAGACCATCATCACGCTGATCATCGCGATCGACAGGCAGATCAGCACCACCGGGTAGATCAGCGCCGAGATCACCCGCCGCCGCGCGTCCATCACCAGCTTGAGGTAGCGGATGAAGCGGCGGATGACCTGCTCGAGCTCGCCGCTCTTCTCGCCGGCCTTGAGCGTCGAGGGGAACAGCCGCGGGAAGAGCTCGCCGTGCTCGGCAAAGGCCTCCGACAGGTCCTGGCCGCTCTTGACGCGGTCGCGGATGTCGGTCAGCACCGCCTTGAAGTGGAGATTCGCCATCCGCTCGAGCATCAGGTCCAGCGCCTGCATCAGCGGCAGCCCCGCCTTGAGCAGTGCCGCCAGCTCGCGGTTCCAGACCATGAACTCGTCCATCGGGATGGCTTTGCGCCGCCGGCCCAGCAGGCCGCTGACGCCGAGCTTGCGCGGCACGCCCCGCCGCCGCACCTCGAAGACGTGATAGCCGAGCTTGCCCAGCTCGGTCATCAGGGCGGGCTCGTCGCTGGCCACGAAGGTCTGCTCGAGCACGCGGCCCTCGGGAGTCCCCACTCTGCACTGGAACTGCATCGCCGTCTCTTTTCCTCGGGTTCTCGGGGGCGGCCGGAAGCTACGGTTCCGGGTGCGGCCGGGCGGCGCTGCGGCGCACCGTCACCACGATGATCAGCGCCTCGCGGCTGCCCTCGCTGCGCGCCAGGCCGAGGCTCATGGTCTGGTCCAGGCAGAGGTTGAGGCTGGTATGGACCAGCGGCGCCGCCACCCGGCTCTTGCCGACACGGCGGCTGACGTCGAAATCGCCGAGCTTGATGCGCCTGGTCTCGACCAGGGTGCCGAGCCGGAAGCTGACGACGTAATCGTCCCCCAGCTCGTAGGCCACCGCCTGACCCTCCTGCGACGACAGCTGCGCCTGCGCCTGCAGCTCGTAGATCTCATAAGGCAGCAGCTCGCGCAAGCGCCGGGTCAGGGCGTCGGGCAGGTCGGAACGGATGACCGGCGGCGACACCACGGCGCGGCTGGCGCGGACGATCAGGATCTCGACCCGCAGCGGCAGCGCCGGATGGTCGAAGGAGCGCAGCACCGGCACGATGCGGGCGAGCGCCGCCGCGGTGTCGCGGATGACCAGCATGTTGCCGCCGGGTTGCAGCTCGAGCGTGCCGCGGCTGGTGAGCAGCGGCTGGATCAGCGGGATGGCCTCGATCGCCTGCTGGTAGCGCAGGGTGTAGGCGTGCAGGACCAGCTCGTCGGGCTCATGCTGCCGGGCGGCAAGCGCCGCCGCTGGACCGCAGGTCCAGAGCACGCTCGCGATGACCGCAACGATCGCGACGAGGCGGCATACGGGTACCATCGAGAAGCCTGGAAGTCTATCGCGACCGCCGTACCGGCTCAAACGACCGGCCGCCGGGGACGTTTCGCCAGCCGCGGCCACGGACGCCGGGACACCGGCTCACGGGACACCGGCTCAGACATCGAGCTTGGAGTCCACGATCATCACCACCGACATGTGCGGGCTGTCGAGCTGGTAGACCCGCGCTTCCGGCCGGCTCAAGCCTTCGATCGAGGGCCGCGAGGTCGCCGTCGCCGTGGCCCGGGACGGCAGGGAAACCGGCGTCACCGCCCAGCCGGAGCCGGCAACGGCGAGGCCCGGGGAGCTTGGCGCGCCGGGCGAGCCTTGGGAACCTTGCAAGGATCTCGGGTCCGCTGAGCCGGGCAGGCCGGAACCGGGCGAGCCGGCCGCGGCCTCGGCGGCGCTGGCGGCTCTCGCGGTGCTTGTAGCCATGGGCACCGGCAGGCGGCCTGCGCCGCGCCAGCCGTGCTCCGCCCCGAAGATCAGCGCCATCGCCGTCAGGCCTGCCGCCACCGCCCAGCGCAGATGCTGCTGCTGCATCGCCCTCGCCGGGCGCCGGCTGGCGGTGCGCATCGCCGCCACCGCCAGGCGGGCGGCGGCGACCTCCTCCGCCTCCTGGGCGGGCGGCAGCTCCACCGCCGGCAGCCGCCGGAAGATCAGGGTCGGATCGACCGCCACCGCCTCCTGCCAGCAGCGGGGGCAGCCGCCGTCGAGATGGCGGAGCGCCTCCTGCCAGCGGACCGCGGCGGCGGGTGAAGCGCCGGGCATGCCGTCGGCGGCTGGAGCGGCGGCGGCGAGGTCGGGCCGCACGAGACGCTCGAGCCGGCGCCAGTCGGGGCAGCTCATCGCGGCGCCTCCTGCGATGCCGGCGGTGTTCCCGAGGCGGGCACGGCGGGCCGGGCGGGCCGGGCGGCCGATGGGGGTGCCGGTGCCGGCGGGAGTGCGGCGAAGTTCGCGGCGTACTCGGGGTAGCGCCGCAACAGCTCGCCGCGCAGGTACTTGCGGGCGTTGAACAGGTGATTGCGGACGGTTGACTCGCGACAGCCGAGGATGCTCGCCACCTCGGGCGACGACATGCCCTCGACCTCGCGCATCAGGAAGACCAGGCGCTGCTTCTCGGAGAGCGCGGCGGCCAGCTCGCGGAAAATGGCGGCCACCTCGCCCTGCTGCAGGCGCGACAGGTCGCGGTGGGCGCGGCTGTCGGCCACCTGGCGCAGGTGCTGGCGCACCGGCTCGTGGCTGCGCTCGCGGCTGCGGCGGGCGCGCAGATGATCGATGGCGAGATTACTCGCGATGCGATAGATCCATGTGTTGGGGCTCCAGCGCTCGTCGAACTTGCGCCGATTCTCCCAGACCTTGAAAAAGGTCACCTGGACCACGTCGCGCGCCTCCTCGAGGTCGCCGAGGATGCGCGACACCAGCTGCAGCAGCGGCTTGGTCTTGCGGCCGATGAGCTCGTCGAGCGCCGCCTCGTCGCCACCGCGCACGGCGAGCAGGAGGTCGCGGTCGGAAACCTCGGCCCAGGGCGAGGTCTGGGAGGACTGGCGGCGGGAGTAGACGAGCTCAAGCATCTGACCACGGTATACGGGGGGCCGCGGGCAATCGTCTAGCCCGCCGCCGGCAGTCGCCGCCCGATCCGCGGGCGGCAGGCCGCCGGGGTCGTCGGCAAGGTGTCCGGCGCCGCCGCCACTGCCGCCGAGGTTGGCGATGCTGGTGGGGTCGGCGATTTTGGCCGGGTTGGCGATGTCGGCGGGGTCGGCGGGGTTGGCATCGCGGGCGCCGCCGCGGGCACCGGGCTCTTCGTGCGCCACATCAGCGCCTGGAGCGGCGCCGGGGCCGGTCCGGGCGCGCCGGTCGCGCAATGGGTGGGGCAGGAGGCGGCGAAAGCGGTCCATCGGTGGTTTGCGGTGTCTTCCGGGTTTCCGGCCTTCCGGGGTTCCGGGACGGTGGAAGCAGCGGCCCCCGGTGGAGGAGGCGGCGGCATGGCAGGTGGCGCCGCTCCGCTCCGAGTCGCCGGCGGCTCATTATACTTCGACGCCGGATGACTTCCCTGCTCTGGTTCGTTTACGAGGCGGCCGTGGGGCTGGTGCTGCTGCTCGCCGGCCCCTTCCTGCTGGCGCGGCGCGGCCGGCACTACCTGCCGACCCTGGCCGGCCGCCTGGGGGGCGCGCCGGTGGGCGGCGGCCCCGCACCCGCCAGCCCCGGCGGCCTGTGGCTGCACGCGGTGTCGGTGGGCGAGGTGGGCGTCGCCGCCACCCTGGCGCGGGCGCTGCCGCCCGAGCTGCCGCTGCTGGTCACCACGGTGACGCCGACCGGTCAGGCGCTGGCCCGCAAGGCCCTGGCCGGCCGGGCGCAGGTCGCCTACCTGCCTTTCGACCTGGGGCCGGCGCTGGCCCGCTTCTGGCGCCGCTTCACGCCGGCGGCGCTGGTGCTGGTGGAAGGCGACTATTGGCCGCTGCTGCTGCGCGAGGCGCACCGGCGCGGCCTGCCGGTGGCGGTGGTCAACGGCCGGGTGGGCGACCGCAGCTTCCGCCGCCTGCGGCGGCTGCGGCCCCTCGCGGGCCTGCTGTTCTCGGGCATCGAGCGCTTCGGCGTGCAGAGCGCCGAGGACCGCGGGCGGCTACTGGCGCTCGGCGTCGCGGCCGAGCGCCTGACGATCACCGGCAACCTCAAGTTCGAGACCTCCGAGCCGCGCGCCAACGTGGACCTCGCCGCGGCCCTCGACCGCGCGGCCGGCGGCCGCCCGCTGGTGATCGCGGGCTCCACCATGGCCGGCGAGGAGGAGCAGGTGCTGGCGGCGTTCGCCGGCCTGGGAGCCGGCCGCCGCGCCCTGCTGGTGCTGGCTCCCCGCCATCCCGAGCGCTGGGACGAGGTCGAGCGGCTGCTCGCCGACCAAGGCCTGGCGGCGGTGCGGCGCAGCCGGCTGGAGGCGCCGGCCGCCGGCGCCGCTCCCGCGGTGGTGCTGCTCGACAGCATCGGCGAGCTGGCGGCGCTCTACCGGCAGGCGGCGGCAGCCTTCATCGGCGGCACCCTGGTCGCGACCGGCGGCCACAATCCCCTGGAGGCCGCCCGCTACGGCATCGCCATCGCCGCCGGGCCGTCGATGCACAACTTCCGCGACATGGCGGAGCGCTTCGACGCCGCCGGCGCCTGGCGGCGGGTCGCCGATGCCGGCGAGCTCGGCGGGGTGTGGGAGGAATGGCTGGCCGATCCCGCCGCCGCCCGCCGCCAGGGCGAGCGCGCCGCGGCACTGCTGCAGGCCAACGGCGGCGCGCTCGCCGGCACGCTCGCCATGCTCGCCCCCATCCTCGCCCGGCTGACCGCCGGCCGCCTGGAAACCGGCGACCCGAATACCGGCCACCCGGACGCCGCGGCCGGCGGCGGCTGAATGCCAACCGCCGCGCCGCCACCGCCCACCTCGCCCTGGCAGCTGCTCTACGCCGGCGCCCACCGGCTGCGCCGCCGCTGGTACCGCGACCGTGCCCACCGGCTGCCGCGCCCGGTGATCAGCATCGGCAACCTGCACTGGGGAGGGGGCGGCAAGACCCCGCTGGTCGCCGCGGTGGCCGCCCGGCTGCGGCAGCGGGGCGCGGCGGTCTGCATCCTGTCGCGCGGCTACGGCGGCAGCGGCAGCGGCGTGCGGGTGGTGAGCCGCGGCGACGGACCGCTGCTGGCGGCGGCGGTGGCCGGCGACGAGCCGGTGCAGCTCGCCGGCGAGCTGCCGGGGGTGGCGGTGGTGGTCGGCCCCGACCGGCACCGGGCCGGCCTCGCGGCCCTGGCACGGCTGCGTCCGGTCCCCGACCTCTTCCTGCTCGACGACGGCTTCTCCCACCTGGCGCTGCACCGCGATCTCGACCTGCTGGTCTTTCCCGCCGCCGATCCCTTCGGCGGCGGCAGACTGTGGCCGGGCGGCAGGCTGCGCGAACCGCTCGCCGCGGCGGCGCGGGCCGATGCCGCGCTGCTCACCGGCTCGCCGGCGGCCGGCATGGAGGCAGCCGGCGAGAGCCCGCGCGGCCACGAACCGGGCGGCGAGAGCCAGCGCGGGCACGGACCGGGCAGCGAGAGCCAGCGCGATCCCGGACCGGGCAGCGAGAGCCAGCGCGATCCCGGACCGGGCGACGAGAGCCGGCGCGGGCAGGACCCCGGCGGCCAGCTCGCCGCGGCGCTGCGGCCCTACGGTTTCGCAGGCCCGGGCTTCGCCTGCCGGCTGCGCGGCGGCTCGCCGGTGCTGCACACCGCCGGCGGCACCGTGCCGCTCGCCGCCGGCAGCAAGGTGCTGTTGGTCAGCGGCATCGCCCGCCCCGAGCGGTTCGCCGCGGCCGTCCGCGAGCTAGACTTCGCCGTCATGGGCGAGCTGCGCTTCCCCGACCATCACCCGTTCCCGCCGGCAAGCCTCGACCGCATTGCCGCCCGCGCCGTGGCGAGCGGCGCCGCCGCCGTGCTGGTGACCGCCAAGGACCGGGTGAAGCTGCTCGGGCGGCTCGCCGCGCCGCTCGCCGAGCTGCCGGTTACCGCCGAGCCCGAGCCGGCCTTCTGGAGCTGGCTCGACGCCGCGGCCGACCGGCTGCGGGCCGGCGCCGCCGGATCGCCGGCGCGGTGACCTCCCGGCGAGGCACGCGGTGAAGCACGCGCCGGTGCGGCACCGCATCGAGTACGCCGCCTACCTGGCGGTGAAGGCAGTCCTCCGCGCTCTGCCCCACGCCGCGGCGCGGCCGCTCGGGGCCGCCGCCGGCAGCCTCGCCCGCGGTTTCGACCGCCGCCACCGCCGGGTGGCCGACGCCAACCTCGCCCTGGCGTTTCCGGACCTCGCCCCGGCCGCGCGCGGCCGCCTGGTGGCCGCCTGCTACCGCCACTTCGGCGCCGCCCTCTTCGACCTCATCTCCGTCGCGCGCTTCGATGCGGTGGAGCTCTGCCGCCGCTTCAGCTACGAGGGCTGGGAGCACCTCGACCGCGCCGAGGGCCTGGGCCGCGGCGTCTTCCTGCTCGGCGCCCATCTCGGCTGCTGGGAGATCTCCGGCTGGCCGATCGGCTTCTACCGCGGCGTCATCCATACCGTCGCCCGGCCCGCCGACAACCCGCACCTGGACCGCGAGCTGCTACGCCTGCGCGGCTTCCTGGGCTATACCGTGATCGCCAAGCGCGGCGGCGCCAGGCGCATGCTGCAGGTGGTGCGCGCCGGCGGCCGGGTGGGCATCCTGCCCGACCAGCGGGTGCAGGAGCGGGAGGGCATCCTGGTGCCCTTCTTCGGCCAGGCGGCCCTCACCACCCCGGTGCTCGCCCGCCTCTCCATCCGCGACCGCTGCCCGGTGGTGCCGGTTTTCGCCTATCCGGAGCCCGGCGGACGCTACCGCCAGGTCATCCGGCCGCCGATCCTGCCCGACGAAGCGGCGGACGGCGACCGGGAGGCGGCGGTGGCGGCGCTCACCCGCCGCTATCTCGAGGTCATCGAGCGGGAGATCCGCGACCATCCCGAGATGTGGCTCTGGATGCACCGCCGCTGGGACCGCAAGCCCCGCAACTCCCCGGAGCGCCAGGACGCCGGTGGCCTTGGTGGCCTTGACAGCGCCTCACCCGGGCAATAGGGTTCGGCCATTCGTGACAGCGCTGCTTTCCAGCGACTTCGAGACAGTGCAAATCCGGTCTTCCCGGGAGGGATTCGTCATGCAGAGGATCGTTGGCAGGATCGTTCATCCGCTGTTCGCCGCACTCGCCGTCCTCGGCCCACTCGTGGTCATCGCGCTCCCTCTCCAGGCCCAGGGCGGCGCCGGCGCGGCTACCGGAGGCGGCGGCGCCGGCGAACGGCTGGCCGAGCTGGCCGACACGCTCCGGGAGCAGTCCACGTTCTGCGACGGCACCTACGCGCTGTGCATCAAGGCGCCGTGCTCGGCGATCCCCACCATCGACCGGCTGGCGAACTACGCGGTCGACTACGCCCTCTGCTCCTGTGACGTGGTCCAGGGGTGGTCGATGGGGCCGGGCGCCTGCGTCGATCGGGCGCCGGTCAAGCAGAAGGGCAAGACCTACCTCATCTCGACCTATTCGAACGCCGACAACAGCACGGAAAAGACTCTCTCCTGCCCCAAGGACACGACATGGGCCTGGTGCTACGGGGCGCCGTGCGTGGTCGACGACAAGGCGCCCAACAAGGCGGTCTGCACCTGCCCGGTGATGCAGGGCCCGTCGCGGACGCTGGGCGGCAACTGCGAGCAGGGCGCCTGCCAGGGGATCTGGTCGGCCGCCACTCCGGCCGGCGACGTCTTCGCCAACGACCACTATTACAGCTACATGCATAAGAACGAGCCCAGCGTGCAGGTCAACAAGGCCGCCGCCGCCTGCCCGGTGACCACCGCTCCCGCCGGCCATCCGTGAGGCGCCCGGTCCGATTGGCGCCGCCGCGGTCCCAGGTAAAACGGGCGCCGGTCAGCGACTCGCCGCGGCCGGAGCGCTGACCGGGAGCTGCCCGGCGCCTCCGGCCGCGCCGATCTCGTAGAGGTAGAGGCCGCCGCCCAGGTCGGCGAGGCGGGGCCAGCGCTCGATCCAGGCGAAGGCGCCGACCGGGACCGGCACCATGCGGCCCCGGACGACGGTGACGTAGGGATAGCCGTGGACGAAGTTGGCGCTCACCACCGCCAGGCCGGGACGGGCGGGGTCGGGGAAGCGCCAGCGGATGCCGTAGATGGATGGATCCACGTGGCCGAAGTAGGCGAGCGCGACGCCGGGCAGGCGCTCGCGGTCGAGGAAGGCGCGCAGCCGCTTCAGTCCCTGTCCCCAGTCGAGGTTGGAATCGAGCAGGTAGCGGTCGCCGCGGCCGCCCGCCAGGAGATTGAAGTAACCGATGGTGTCGGGCGTCGCGAGCAGCGCCGACAACGGGTAGGCGAGGAGCAGCGCCAGCGCCGCGGCCCGCACCACCGGGCCGCGAGTGCGGACCCACGGCACCAGGCGGCCGCTGTAGATGCAAGCCAGCGGCACGATCGGCAGCAGGTAGCGGATGCCGTAGCTCACCTTCGAGCCCAGCGAGAAGACGGCGAGCAGCACCACGGCCGGCAGCCACAGGAACGCCTCGCGGCGGCCGGCGCCGCCGCCGGCCGGCAGGCGGGCGAACGGCGCGGCGATCCAGGCGGCGAGCAGCGGCAGCGGCGTCTTCAGCAGCAGGGTCGCCGGGTAGTACAGCCACGAGCCCTGCGGCAGCCAGCGGCCGCAGAACCAGGTGGGGAACTCCCCCTGCTCGTTGATCAACTGGATGGCGTCGAAGCCGTGCAGCCAGGGTGCAGGGAGCGGCAGCGGTAACCGGCCAGGCAGGACGGCGGCGAGGCCTTGCACCAGCCGGCTGCGGAAGTGGAAGCTCGCCACCGCGCGGCCGACCCCCTGGAACAGGTAGCCGGCGTCCAGCACGGCCAGGCTCGCCAGGCCGAGCACCGCCAGCGCCGCCAGGCTGCCGCCAACACCGCCAATGCCGCCAATGCCGCCGGTACCGCCGACGCCGTCGACGCCGCGCAGACCGCCACTGCCGGGAAGCCGCCAGGCGCGGCGGCTTGCCGACCCGGCGATCTGGGTGGCCGGAACGGCAGGAGCGGGCTGCGCCGCCGGCGTCCGCGAGCGCAGGGGGAAGCGCTCGCCGCGCGCCAGGGCGGCGAGGGCGAGCAGCAGCAGCACCGGGTAGAGCAGGGCGGCGCTGAACTTGGTGAGCTGGGCGAGCCCCAGGCCGGCGCCGGCGGCGAACAGGGCGGGCAGGCTGGGGCGCTCGAGCCACCGCTGCGCCAGGTAGAGCGCGCCGGTTGCCGCCAGCGCGAAGGCGACGTCGGTGGTGGCGAGGTGAGCGTGGGCGATCAGGCTGGGGCAGAAGGCGCAGCCGAGCAGCGCCACCAGGCCGGCCTCCTCGCCGTAGAGCCTGCCGGCCCAGTGCCAGACCAGCAGCCCGAGCAGCACGCCGAGCGCCACCACCGGCAGGCGCCCGAGCAGGAAGATCCGGTCGAAGCGCTCGGCGTTGCGGCGCATGAAGTCGGTGGCGAACACCCAGGGATACCAGCCGTCGTCGCGCAGCGGCGCGCCGGTGTCGATGCTCGGCGCCAAGGCGAGCAGCGGCAGCGCCGTGAGCAGCCGCGGCAACGGCGGATTCAGGTCGTAGAGCTCGAAGTTGCCGGTCTTCAGGTAGTAGTAACCGGCGGGCAGGTGCGCGAACTCGTCGACGGTCGGGCTGTCCCAGCGCAGGCCGTGGACGCAGAGTCCGGCGAACGCGGCAAGGAGGAGGAAGCCGGCGGCCCGCCGGGCCGATTCAGTGGCCATCGCCTTCAGCGGCTCGCCCCCGGATCCCCCCGACCCATCCACGCCCGCTCCGCGCCCCTTTCGATCGAGCGGGGCTCACTCGAGCTCGAAGAGCGGGTCGCCGCCGTCGACCGACTGGCCCGGCTGCACCAGGATGCGGGTCACGGTGCCCTCGTGCTCGGCCTGGATCTCGTTCTGCATCTTCATCGCCTCGAGCACCAGCACGCCCTGGCCGGCCGCGACCGCCTGGCCCTCCGCCACCAGCAGCTCCACCACCCGCCCCGGCATGTACGCGGTGACGCGCTGGCGGCGCCGGCCGCCCTTGGCGCCGGCACCCTGGGCGGCCAGGTGGGCCAGCGGATCGGTCACCTCCACCACCGCGGCGCCGCCGGGGCCGCCCACCTGGTAGGCGCCGTCGTCGCGCCGGCGCACCGCCACCTCGTGCTGGGCGCCGCCGATCCGCAGGCTGTAGAGCCCGTCGCGCAGGCGGGCGGCTTCGACGCGGTAGGCGCGCTCGCCGATGGTGATCTCATAGCCGCCGCCGCCGGCCGGCTCGATGCGCAGCCGTTCGAAGGCGGTGGCTGGAGCGGCGGTGGTCGCCGGAGCGGCGGCAGGGGCGCCGGCAGGCGCGCGCCGGCGGACGATCAGCTGCACGGTCCGCCTCGCACCGCCTGGCGGCGCCCGGCGGCAGCCCAGCGCTGCCGCCGGCTGGTGCCGGCGCCGCCGGCGACGGCTTCCTGGCCGGCCGCGGAACCGGAGGTGCCGGGGGTGCCGGGGCTGCCGGGGGTGCCGGGCGCGACGCCGGGGCCCCCGCCGGCGATGGTGCGGCGGGCGCGGTCGTGGTGCGCGATGGCGGCCGCCAGCAGCGGCAGGTCGGCCAGCTCCGCCGGCTGGCCGGCTTCGGCCGCCTGCAGCGTGCCGGCGGCGAGCTTGCGGTCGAGCATGCCGATGTCGAGGCGGCCGGCGCAGAAGTCGGCATCGGCGAGCAGCGCGCGGTAGAGCGGCACGGTGGTGCGGATGCCCTCGATTCGCAGCTCGGCCAGGGCGCGTCCGAGCCGCGCCAGCGCCCGCTCGCGGTCGGCCGCCCAGACGCTCAGCTTGGCGAGCAGCGGGTCGTAGTGGATCGACACCTCGGAGCCCTCGTAGACGCCGCTGTCGTTGCGGATGCCCGGGCCCTCGGGCAGGCGCAGCACCTCGATGCGTCCGGGCGACGGCGCGAAGCGCTGGAAGGGGTCCTCGGCGTAGAGGCGCACCTCGATGGCATGGCCGCGCGGCGTCACCTCGTCGAACTCCGGGCCGAGCGGCTCGCCGGCGGCGACCCGCAGCTGCGCCGCCACCAGGTCGATGCCGGTCACCAGCTCGGTCACCGGATGCTCGACCTGCAGGCGGGTGTTCATCTCGAGGAAGAAGAAGCGGCCCTCGGCATCGAGCAGGAACTCGACGGTGCCGGCGTTGCTGTAGCCGACGGCGCGGGCGGCGGCGACCGCGGCCTCGCCCATGCGGCGCCGCAGCTCCGGCGTCACCGCCGGCGAGGGGGCCTCCTCGACCACCTTCTGGTGGCGCCGCTGCAGCGAGCATTCGCGCTCGCCCAGCGACACCACCCGCCCGTGCAGGTCGCCCATCACCTGGATCTCGACGTGACGCGGATCGACGATCAGCCGTTCGAGATAGACGGCGTCGTCGCCGAAGCTGGCCGCCGCCTCGGAACGGGCGGCGCGATAGGCGGCCGCGAGGTCGGCGGGCCGCGGCACCATCCGCATGCCCTTGCCGCCGCCGCCGGCCGCCGCCTTGAGCATCACCGGGTAGCCGATCTCGGCCGCCGCGGCCGTCGCCGCCGCGAGGTCCGCCAGCACCTCCTGGCCGCCCGGCACGACCGGCACGCCGGCGGCGATCATCAGCTTGCGGCTCTCGACCTTGCTGCCCATCGCCGCGATCGCCTCGGGCGAAGGACCGATGAAGGTCAGACCGGCGTCGCGGCACAGGCGGGCGAACTCGGCGCGCTCGGAAAGGAAGCCGTAGCCGGGATGGATGCCGTCGGCGCCGATCTCGGTGGCCAGGCGCACGATCGCCTCACCGCGAAGGTAGCTGTCGCGCGACGGCGCCGGGCCGATCGGATACGCCTCGTCGGCGAGCAGCACCGGCAGGCCCAGGCGGTCCGGCTCGGAGTAGATGACGGCGCTGCGGATCCCCTGCTCGCGCAAGGCGCGGACGATGCGCACCGCGATCTCGCCGCGGTTGGCGATCAGGACCTTGCGCAGCGGGGCCATGACAGGAAGGCGATCTTAACGCAGTTGCCGGCGTTCCCTCGCCGCCCGGGCGGCCAGCGCCGCCACTCCCGCCAGCCCCAGCGCCGCCAGGGCCAGCGAGCGGTGGAAGGCGGTGCGGTCCACCCACATCCGCACCCGGTGACGCCCCGCCGGCACCAGCATGCCGTTGCGCTGCAGGTTGGCCGCCTGCAGCGGCGGCGCCGGCTGCCCGTCGAGGGTGGCGCGGTAGATCAGCAGGGCGCGCTGCACCACCAGCACCGAGCCACCGGGGCCGACGTCGAGGTCGAGGTCGAGACTCTCGGGTCCCTGGCGCAGCACCCGCACGCTGCCGCCGAGCGACGGGCGGGGCGGGCCGCTGCCCTCGATCACCGTGTCCTGCGCGGGGTCGAACGCCGGACCCTTCATGATCCGGAAGGCGGCGTTGAGGTGCGGCGCGTACCAGATCCGGCGCGCCAGGAACACCTCGGGCGATCGCCCGGTGACCTCGTAGACGTGGAGCTGCTGGCCGAAGCTCGGCAGCGTCGCCAGCAGCCGGGCATGGGCCGGCAGCGGCGCCAGCGCCCGCTCGATCACCAGCCGGCCGACACCCCAGCCGGCCAGCAGCCGCAGGCGTTCCTCGTCGGTGGCGCCCTTGAGGCTGCCCTGCGCCAGCCGAGTCAGGTAGGTGTCGAGCCCTTCGGGCGACTCGGCGAGCTCGTAGCGGCGGTGCCACCGCGGACCGGTGAAGGGGAACATCTCGTAGAAGGCGCGGCGCTCGAGCCACAGCAGCGCCGGCGAGGGAAACCTGCCGGAGGCAAACCCCGAAGGACCGAACAGGTGCTCGAAATCGGGATTGACCACGGTCAGGCCTGGCGGCAGCCAGGCCAGCGCCGGCGGCGGCACGCGATAGGGCGTCACCGCGTCGGTGGGATAGAGCGGACGCAGGAAGGAGATCTGGGCCGCCGCGTGGACCATGAGCAGGAGGCCGAACCAGGTAACGGCGGCACGGCCCGCGCCCGCGGCCCCGACGGCGCGCGCCAGGCGCAGGGCGAGCAGCCCGAGCAGCGCCAGGACGATCAGCGAGAACAGGCACAACCCGGCCCAGCGCAGGCGCTCGTGGGCGACGAAGGCGAGCGGCCGCTCGGCGGGGATGAGCGTCCGCAGCAGCGCCATCGCGGGCAGCGGCAGCAGGCCCAGGAACCCCCACAGCGCGGCGATCGCCAGCGCCAGCCCCGCCAGCGTCCAGCGGAAACGGCTGCCCGCGGCGGTATCCGGCCCGGGGGCGAGCAGCCGCTCGCAACCGATCCCGCAGAGCAGCGCGGCGCCCACCGCCACCGGCAACCAGAACTTGACCGGGTAGCGCAACGCCCCGGCCCCCAGCCGCCCGAGCAGCCACTCGATCGCCGGGTTGTACCGCCCCAGCGAGCAGAACAGCCCCACCGCCACCGCGCCCCACGCCCACCAGGCCGCCGCGCGCCGGCGGCCGTGCGGCCAGCCGCTGGCGACGACCAGCGCCAGCGCCAGCAGGCCGGGATAGAACGAGGGGTACAGCGGCGGCGCGCCGGTGAAGAAGCGCTGGCCCCAGAAGGTGCCGGCGAGGCGCGTGTCGAGGCGGCCGAACAGCATCGGCAGCAGCCACTCGGCGGCCTGGCCCGGGTGCCAGCTGGCGATCGTCGCCACCCCCGCCGCATAGCCGCGGAAGCCGCGGAAGGAGACCGGCAGGATGCGCAGGAACTCGACCAGTTGGGGCAGCGCGACCAGCGTGCCGCAAGCGAAGGCGGTGGCCAGCAGCGCCAGCGCGCCCCAGGCCGGCCGGCCCCGCCGGCGCGGGCGGCCCTCCGGCACCCCAGGCGCCGCCGCGCCGGACATCGCCGCATCGGACATCGCCACTCGGGGTTCGACGATCCCGGGTTCGCCCGCGTCGGTCGCATCGGGGAGGGACTCGGCCGGCAGCGGCTCCGCCGGCCCGGACGACGCCGGCAGCGAGTCCTCCGGCCCTGGCAGCGTCGCCACCGACGACCGCATCGCCGCTGACCTCGCTCCCGCCGGCCGCCAGGCCCACCGTGGCCAGCGGATCAGCAGCGCCGCGGCGGCCAGGCCGGCAGCCAGCGCCGCCATCAGCGGATCGCCGCTGAGCAGCAGCAGCGCCCAGAGGACCGCGACGGCCGGGGCGTGGCTCGCCCGCCGCGACGGTTCGGCGAAGCCCAGGCAGGCGGCGATCAGGGCCGGCGCCAGGGTCGCCCCGGCGATCAGGTTGTAGAAGGAGAGATGAGAGAGGTAGAAGCCGGAGACGCTGTAGCAGACCGCCGCCGCCCAGGCCGGCTCCCGCGCCAGTCCCCAGCGCCGCGCCATCCAGAAGCAGGCGAAGGGAGCGAGCAGGAGGTGAATCCAGAAATGAGCGTTGAGCGCCCAGATTGGCGTCGCCCACAGCAGCAGCAGGTTGGTGGGATAGAACGGCACCGCGTTGGGGTTGCCGGCCAGCGGCTGGCCGCCGCCGCGATAGGGGTCGAGCAGGGGGAACCAGCCCTGGCGCAACGCCTGCGCCTCCGCCACCTTCATCGGCAGGTGGGCGTTGAGCACGTCCCGCATGTACAGGGTCTCGGTGCCGCGGACCAGCGGCAGCGCGATCCCGGCCAGCAGCAGCATCAGCGGCAGCACGTAGAGCGCCGCAAAACGCTGCCGCGAACCCGCCGCCGGCGGCACGCCGGCCGCGGCCGGCTCCTCCTCGTTCATCGCTTGCCTCGTATCCCCGTACAATACCGCGCGTGCTCCGACCCCTGGTCCGCTCGCTCCGGCCCACCCAATGGGCGAAGAACCTCTTCGTGCTGGCGCCCCTGGTCTTCGGCAGCCGGCTCGGCGACGCCGCCGCGGTCACCCGGGCGCTGCTCGCCCTGCTGGCCTTCTGCAGCGCGGCCTCCGCCGTCTATCTGGTCAACGACCTGCGCGATCGCGAGGAGGACCGGCACCATCCGCTCAAGCGCCTGCGCCCCCTGGCCGCCGGCACCCTCGCGGTATCGACGGCGGTGACCGCAGCGCTGGTGCTGGCCGCCGCCGCCGCCGGTTTGGCCGCCTGGCTCGGACCCGGCTTCGCGCGAGTGCTCGCAGCTTATCTCCTCCTGAACCTGCTCTACACGCTCTGGTTCAAGCACATGGTCATCCTCGACGTCATGTGCATCGCGCTCTTCTTCGTGCTGCGGGTGCTTGGCGGCGCCGAGGCCACCAGCGTCCAGGTCTCGAGCTGGCTGTTCCTGTGCACCACCTTCCTCGCGCTTTTCCTGGCTTTCTCCAAGCGCCGCCACGAGATCACGCTGCTGGCGGGGGGCGCCGTGGACCAGCGGCCGGTGCTCGACCACTACAGCCCGGCGTTCCTCGATCAGATGATCAACGTGGTCACCGCTTCGTCCGTGCTCTCCTACGCCCTCTACGCGGTGGCACCGGAAACCGTGGCCAAGTTCCACACTCGGCGGCTGATCTACACCATCCCGCTGGTGCTGTTCGGCGTCTTCCGCTACCTCTATCTGATGTACCAGCGGGCGGAGGGGCGCAACCCGACCGAGGCGATCCTCACCGACCTGCCGTTCCTGATCAATATCGCGCTCTGGGGACTGGCGGTGATCTGGATCGTCTACGGCCGCGGGCTGCCCGGCTGGTTCGCCGCCGGCGGCGGGACCGCCGGCCCGTGACGGGTCCGGCGGCGGAGCAAGCGAGGCTCCCACCCCGGCGCGGCAGTCGCTGGCGGTTGCGGCTGCGCCGGTGGCTCCCCTGGCTGGCGGCGGTCGCCATCCTCGGCGGTCTGGCCGCCCGGCTGCCCCGCGCCGAGCTGCTCCACGCCCTGGCCACCGGACCGTCCGTGCCGGTGGCGGTGTGCTCGGTGGCGGTGGTCGCCGCGGCGCTCCTCGCCGACACCTGGGCTACCCTCGCCGCCTTCGCCGCCACCGGCGTGCGCTGCTCGTGGCGCGGCCTGCTGCCGGCGCGCGGCGCCACCTACCTGCTGGGGCTGCTCAACTTCGCCGCCGGCCAGGGCGGCATGGGGCTGTACCTGCATCGCGCCGGCGTCGAGCCGCTGCGCGCCCTGGGGACGCTGCTGTTCCTGCTGGCCACCCAGATCGCCGCCCTCGCCGCGGTGGCGGCGGCCGGGGCGGCGGCCAACGTCGCCGGCGCTGTCGGGGGCGGCGCGGTCGCCGGCGCGCTGCCGCTCCTTGCCGGCCTGGGTGCGGCGTTCGCGCTGTATCTCGTCCTGGTTGCTCGGCGGCCGGCCTGGCTCGCCCGCTTCCAGGTGCTGGCGCCGGCATTTACCGCCGGCGTCAGGGGCTTCCTGCGGGCGACCGCGGTCCGCGTGCCGCACGTGCTGGCGATGATCGTTGGCCTGTGGCTCGGTCTGCGCCTGTGGGGCATCACCCTGCCGCTCGCCCGCGGTCTGGTGGTGCTCTCGGCGGCGGTGCTGATCACCGTCCTGCCGCTGGTTCCCGGCGGCCTCGGCACCCTCGAGCTGGCGGTCGTCGCCCTGGCGTCGCCGTATGCGCCGGGACCCACCGCCGCGGCGCAGCGCGCGGGCGTGCTGGCGTTCACCCTGATCTATCACCTGTGCAGCATCGCCGCCCAGGCGCTGGCGGGCTTCCTCTGCCTCGGCTGGTTGATGCGCCGCGCCCGGATGGCGACTCCGGGCGGGCCCGGCGCCAGGCCCGAGTGCGAGGTGACACCCTTGCCGACCTCGCCAACCTTGCCGACCCCGCCAGCCCCGCCGCCTTTTCCGGCCGGTTGAACCGCGGGGCCGCAGCGCTTACATTACATGGCGATGGAGCCCATCTCAGCCGCGCCCATGGCGCCGCGACCGGAGCCGCCGCCCGAGGCGGAGGCGGCGCCCCCGCGGGTGGCGGTGGTCGTGCCGTGCCACAACGAGGCGGCCACCGTCGGCAAGGTGGTGCGGGACTTCCGCGCCGCGCTGCCGGAGGCGCAGGTGCTGGTGGTGGACAACGCCTCGACCGACGCCACCGCCGAGACGGCCCGCCTGGCGGGCGCGCGAGTGCTCCGGGAGCCGCGCGCCGGCAAGGGTTTCGCCCTGCTCGCCGGCTTCCGCGCCGCCAAGGGCGCCGACTACGTGGTGATGGTGGACGGCGACGACACCTATCCGGCGGCGGACGCGGTGGCGCTGCTGGCGGCGGCGCGGGCCGGAGCCGACATGGTGGTCGGCACCCGTCTTGCCGGCGCCGAGGAGGGCGCCTTCCGCGCCGGGCATTCGCTGGGCAACCGGCTGTTCAACCTGCTGGTGCGGGTGCTGTTCGGCGTCCGCACCCGCGACCTCTTCTCCGGCTACCGGGTGCTGTCGCGGCGTTTCCTCGAGACCACGCCGCTGATCGCACGCGGCTTCGAGGTGGAGGCCGAGCTGTCGCTGCAGGCGGTGGTGCAGGGCTACCACACCGCGGAGCTGCCGATCCGCTACCGCGCGCGCCCCGAGGAGAGCCCGAGTAAGCTGCACACCTACCGCGACGGCTATCGCATCCTGATGGCCATCCTGATGTTCTTCCGCGACTACCGGCCGCTCAACTTCTTCGGCCTGCTGGCGCTGCTGCTGCTGCTGCTGTCGCTCACCGGCGGCGGCGTGGTGATCGCCGAGTACCTGCGGACCGGCCTGGTGCCGCGGCTGCCGCTGGCGGTGCTCTCGGCGGCCCTGTTCATCCTCAGCGCGCTGTCGCTGACCTGCGGCGTGCTGCTCTCGTCGATCAACCGGCGCTCGGCCGAGATCGCGGCGCTGATCCCGTGGCGGTGAGGGGCGGCGGCCGGCGCCGCCGCTGCCACCGGCAGCAGTTGCCGGCGGCGGCCGGCTTGTTGGCACCGGCCGCTGCCGGCCGAAGCTGATGGCCGGTCCTCTGGCCGACGTCGCCGGCCTGCTGCTCACCCTGCTGGCGCTCGGTACCCTGGGCGCCGGCGGCTACCTACTGGCATGCCGCCTGCTCGGGCACGAGCGCGCCGAGTCCGACGCCCTGGGGCTGGCGGTGGCCTGGCTTCTCGCCTCGACCGGGCTGGGAGTGGGCATCGGCCTGGCGCTCGGCGCTTGCGGCGAGCTGCGCGTGGGATCGGCGCTGGTGCTGGCGCTGGGGGCCTGCGCCGTGCTGCTGCCGCGCCGCCGGAGTGAACCTGGCGGGCGGGATACAGGAAACGCGCCGGGCTTCTGGGCGGAGCTGGCACGCCCGGCACGCCACCTCGGCTCCCGGCTGGCGGCGCGGCTGCGGCAGCACTGGGTCCTCTCGCTGCTCGCCTGCCACGCCATCGGCAGCGAGGCGCTTCGCGGCCTCATCCGCCCGCCGCTGTCGTGGGACAGCCTGATGTACCACCTGATGCTCGCCGCGACCTGGTTGCAGCGGCACGATCTGGCGCCGGTCTTCGGCGCCTATCCGATGAATTACTACGGCTATACCCCGGCCAACGGCGCGGTTTGGCTGTGGTGGTGGATGGCGCCGGCACACGGCGAGATCTACGCCAACCTTGCCTTCCTGCCGCAATGGGCGCTGCTGGGGCTGGCGGCCGGCGCCGTGGCGCGGCGGCTGGGCGCCCACCGCTCCTGGCCGCTGGCGGGGCTGCTGACCGCGATGACCCCGGTCGTGGTGCGCTTCGCCGCCACCCAGTACGTCGATGTCTTCACCGCCGCCTGCCTGCTCGCCGCCTGCTGCTTCGGGCTGTCGTGGCTGCGCCGGCCGCGCTGGGGGGACGCCGTGCTGGTCGCCGTCGGGCTCGGGCTGGCCGCGGGGGCCAAGGTGCTGGGATTGGTCTACGCCGGGGCGCTGGCGACGGCGCTGCTGCCGCTGGCGGTCGGGAGCTGGCGGCGCCGCTCGCTCCAGGCCGCCGCGGCGCTGGTGCTGGCGACCGCCCTGGGCGGCTTCTTCTACCTGCGCAATGCCGCACGCGGCGTCGATCCGCTGGCCCTCGAGTGCGAGGGGCTGCCGCACCGCCAACCGGCGCACGGGCTGCCGCTGCTGCCGCGGCCGGGCTCGGTGGCCGCGCTGCCGCACCAGATGCTGGCCGAAGGGCGCCTGGCGCGCGCCTTCCTGGGCACCGTCGCGGAGGTGGCGGGACCGTTCGCCGACCTCGGCCTGGGACCGCAGGCGCTGCTGGTGCTGCTCGGGATCCCCGCGCTCGCCGCCCTGCCGCGGGAGAACCGGCGGGAGGCGGCGGTGGTCGGCAGTCAGGTGGTGGCCGAAGTCGCCTTCTGGATCGCCGTGCCCTTCGCCGCCGCCGGACACGTGTTCGCCAACGTCCGCTACCTGCTGCCGGCCGTGGGGCTCGGCTTTGCCGGCGGTGCCGCCGCTGCCGAGAGCCGCGGCGCCGACCCCCGGCTGCTGGAGGGGCTCGCGGTGGCCCTGGCGGCCCAGGACCTGCTGCAGCTGCACGCCATGCTGCCGGACGGCGTCCGCCTGGCGGTGGCGGCGGCGGACGCGGCGGTGGTGGCGCTGGCGCTCTCGCCGCGGCTGCGCGGCTGGCTGGTCGCCGCGGGAAGATCGGGACGCCGCCGGCGGCTGGCGCTCGCCGGCACGGCGCTGGCCGCGGCGCTCGCCGCGGCGCCCTGGCTGGCGCGCTTCCGCGCCGCCGACCGGACGCGGGCTCTCACCCACGAGTACACGGCGCATGGCATCAACGTCGGGCTGTACGCCGCCGGCTGGGACTGGCTCGATCGCCACGGCGGCAGCGGCACGGTGGCGGTGGTCAACTCGCCGGACACCTTCTTCTTCTATCCGGCGATGGGCCCGCGGCTCGAGCGCCGCGCGCTGTACGTCAACGTCAACGCCGCCAACCTCGACGAGGCGGCCGCCTACCCGCTTTGCCAGCCGCGGGTGCAGCCCGCCGCCGGCGCCTGGATCGCCAACCTGCGCCAGGCGGGCGTGCGCTGGCTCGACCTCACCCGCACGCCGCCCTATCCATTCTCGATGGAGCGGGACTGGGCGCGCGCGCATCCGGAGCTCTTCGCGCTGCGCTTCGCCGATGCGACCAACCTGGTCTACGAGCTGCTGCCGGCGGCGAGGCCAGACGCTTGAAGCTGCTGATCGTCTACGAGACGGTCTACCCCGACTTCATCGGCGGCGTGGAGCACCGCAACCACGAGCTGGCGGTGGCGCTCTGCCGGCGAGGCCACCAGGTGACCCTCGCCGGCTTCTGCGGCGACCTCGCCTCGACGGTCGAGAACTTGAGCATCCTGTCGCTGGGCGAGCTGGGCGCGATCTACAACCGCGCCGGCAAGCGCAGCACCCGCCAGGCGCTGCGCTTCGCGGCGTCGCTACGGCACCTCGACCTGACACCCTACGACGTCGTCGAAACCCCCAACATGCCGTATGTCCACCTGCTGCCCCTGGCCTGGAAGTGCGCCGCCGCCGGCAAGCCGCTGCTGGTCACCTGGTACGAGCACTGGGGGGCCTACTGGGGCGGCTACGTCGGACGCCTGCGGGCGCCGGCTTACCGCGCCGTCGAGTGGCTGACCTCGCAGCTCGGCACCGCTGTCACCGCCACCAGCGAGCTCACCCGCGGCCGGCTGGCGGCGGCGCGGCGGCGGTGGTGGCGGCGCGGCGAGCGCCACGACGAGGGCACCGAGGTGGAGTTGGTGCCCTGCGGCATCGCCGTCTCGCGGGTGCGGGCGGCCGCCGGCGAGCGCCTGGAGGGCGGCGACGGCGCCGCGCCACTGATTTATGCCGGCCGGCTGCTGGCGCACAAGCGTCTCGATCTGGCGTTGCGCGCCGTCCAGCTGCTGGCGCGCGGCGAGAGCGCCGCCGCCGGCAGCGGCGGCACCACGACCGGCGCGACCGGCACGACCGGCGGGACCGGCGCGACCGGCGAGGATCGGGCGGGAGCCGCGCCACCACCGCCCCTGCTGCTGACCGTCTTTGGCGAAGGCCCGGACCGCGAGCGGCTGGAGGCGCTCGCCGGCGAGCTCGGGATCGCCGGCCGGGTCGCCTTCCGCGGCCACGTCCGGAGCAGCGAGGAGGTCTGGCGCGAGCTGGGCCGCGCGCGCCTCGCCGTGCAGCCGTCGGCGCGCGAGGGCTTCGGCCTCTTCCCGCTCGAGGCGATGGCCGCCGGGCTGCCGGTGGTCTACTGCGGCTCGCCGGAGAGCGCCGTCGGCGAGCTGGTGCGCGACGGCGTCGAAGGGGTCGCCGTGCCCGCCGACCCCGCCGCACTCGCCACCGCCCTGGCCGCGCTGCTCGCGCCGGCGGGGGAAGCCGAGCGCCGGCGGCTCGCCAACAACGCCGCGGCGCGGGCAGCGTCCTACGACTGGGAGGAGATCGCCGCGCGCATCGAGGCGATCTGCCGCGACCTCATCGCGCGCCGCGATCGACGACGCCGATGACCAGGCCGCGGGTGCCGGGCCAGCGCTCGCCGTACGCGGCGCCCGCGACCGCCGGCCAATCGACCTCCGACCAGGTGGTCAGGCCCTCTCGCTTCAGGTAGTGGCAGCGGCTGAACGGCAGGGCGCCGGCGGCGAGCAGCGCGTCCATCGGCGGGTTGTAGCCCAGCGGCAGGGTGACCAGCAGCTGCCCGCCAGGCGCCAGCTGGCCGCTCAGGTTGGCGATGGCGCGCGCGAGCTTTCCCGGATCGCGCGGCTCCTCGTCCCAGCCCACGTGCTCGAGGGTCGAGATGCTGACGATCAGGTCGTAGGGATGGCCACCGCGAAAGCCGGCGGCGTCCTCGTTGCGCACCGCCGCGCCGCGCTCGAACTTGTCGATCACCTCGTGATCGCAGGCGAAATAGTGCGAGAGGACGTTGCCGACCTCGAGCACCCGGCCACCGCGCCGGGCGCGCACCGCCGCCCAGACGATTGGGATCTCGACCGCCCGTTCGTTGCTCGCGGTGAGGTTGTAGGCGTGCAGGAAGTAAGGGTAACGCGCCGATTGGAAGCTGAAGGTGCGGGGAAAAACCCGGGTGTGGAGCCGCAGCAGCGGTAGAGCGGCCCACACCGCCGCCTGCCGCGCGACGTAAAAGAAACCTTTTTCCGCGAATGCTTGGCGAAGGCCGCGCCAGCCGCCCGGCGGCTCGGCGGCGTCGTATCGCCATCTCACCTGCCGGCGCCCGGCCGGCTGTCGCGCAACGTCGGCATCGGCGCCGGCGATCATAACGGCCCGCCCCACACGCCGGCAATCAAGGCGACGGCCAGTGTCCTGGCCAGGGCACCACCAGGCAACGACCGCCATGGCAGCGATGGCGGCCATGTGCTATCAATCCCTCCCGCATGCTCCTCGCGGTGATGGGGCTCGCCCTGACGCTCCTGACGCTGGCCCTGCTGGCGGTCGGCGGCTACCTGCTCGCCCTGCGCCTGCTGGGAGAGGAGGCGCGGCGCGATCCGCTGGCGCTCGCCATCGCCGCGCTGCTGGCGGCGACCGCCGAGGCGCTCGCCATCGGGCTGGTGCTCGGCATCGGCGGCTGGTTGCGGATCGACGCGGCGCTGGCCGCGCAGACACTGCTGGTCGCGCTGCTGGGAAGGGCAGGACGGCCCGCCGCCGCAACCATCGCCGCCGACCCCTGGGAGCCGGCGCGGCACCTCGCCAGACGGGCCTGGGAACGGCTGCGCGCCCATCCCGCCCTCGCCCTGCTCACCCTCCATGCCGTGGGCAGCGAGGCGCTGCGCGGCCTGCTGCGGCCGCCGCTGTCCTGGGACAGCCTGATGTACCACCTGCTGCTGACCGGCACCTGGCTGCAACGGCAGGACCTGGCGCCGGTCTTCGGCCCCTACCCGGTCAACGATTACGGCTACGTGCCGGCCAATGGCTCGATCTGGCTCTGGTGGTGGATGGCGCCGTCGCACAGCGAGCTCTACGTCAATCTCGCCTCGCTTGCGCACTGGGCCTTGCTGGGTCTGGCGGTGGGCGGCATTGCCCGCCAGCTGGGGGCGCGCCGGCACTGGCCGCTGGCGTCGTTCCTGGTGCTGCTGACGCCGGTGGTGGTGCGCTTCGCCGCCACCCAGTACGTCGACATCTTCCTGGCCGCGACGCTGCTGGCCGGCGGCTTCTTCACCCTGCGCTGGATGGAGCGGCCGCGCTTCGCCGACGCCGTCCTGGCGGGCGCCGGCGGCGGCCTGGCCTGCGGCGCCAAGCTCCTGGGAGTGGCCTATGCGGCGGCGCTGGCCGCCGCGGCGCTGCTGCTGGCGGCGGGCGGTGCCGACGCCGGCGGCCGCCAGCTGCGCAAGCGGGCGCCGCAGCTGGCCGCGGCGCTGCTGGCGGCCGCGGCCTTCGGCGCCTTCTTCTACGTGCGCAACGTGGCGCTCGGCGCCGGGCCGCTCGCTCTTGCCTGCGAGGGACGCGAAGGCGCCGCCGCCGGACCGGCACCGCCGCCGACCGCGGGCCAGGCCGGACCGGCGTCGCCACCGACCGCGGGCCAGGCCGGGCCGGCGACGGCAGCGCCGGGGCCGGGAGCGGGGGCAGGTCCCGCGCCGGCCGCCGCGCCCCGGCGGCTGCTGCCCGTCCTGCCGCGTCGCGACTCGATCGCGGACAAATGGTCCACCATCGGGCGCCATCAGCTGCTGGACGCTTTCCTCGGCATCACCCGGCCGCAATCGGTCGAGCTCGGAGCCGGCCCCCAAACGTTGGTGCTGCTGCTCGCCTTCATCGCCCTGCCCTTCGGCGTCGCCGCCGCCCACCGCCGCGCGGCGCTGCTGGCGGCGAGCCAGATCGTCTTCGAGCTGGCCTTCTGGCTGGTGGTGCCGTTCGCCGCCAACCTCCACCTCTTCGCCAATATCCGCTACCTGATCCCGGCCATCGGCCTGGCCTTCGCAGGCGGCGTCGCGGTCGCCGAGCAGCGCGGGATGAGCGAGCCCTGGCTGCGCGGCATCGCCCTCGCCCTCGCCTGCCAGGGCCTGCTGCAGCTGCACGCCGAGATGCCGCACGGCGTCCGCGTCGCCGTCGCCGCCGCCGACCTGGGCGCCGTCGCGCTCGGGATCTGGCCCGGCCTGCGGGCCGCAACGCGGCGCCGCGCCGGCGCTCTCGCCGTCGCCGCGCTGGCGCTCGCGCTGCTGGGCGCACCGCTGCTGGCTCGCTTCCGCGCCCGCGACCGGCCGCGCGCCCTGGCTGGCGAATGGACTGCCCACGCCACCTCGGCGCACCTGTTCGCCGGCGCCTGGGGCTGGCTCGACGTGCACGGCGGCGACGGCACCGTCGACGTGGTCGGCTCGCCCGGCACCTATTTCGTCTATCCGGCCATGGGCCCGTTCCTGGAGCGCCGGGTGATCTACGTCAACGTCAATCGCGCCGACTTCCACGTCGCCGCCAGCTATCCCAACTGCAATCCGCGAGTCGACCCCTCGCCGCAGGCCTGGCTCGACAACCTCGCCGCCGGCGGCGTCCGCTGGCTGCTGCTGTGCCGCTACCCCGAGTTCGACTACCCGCTCGAGGGCCGCTGGGCAGAGGCGCGCCCCGATCGCTTCGCCCTGCGCTACGCCGATCGGACGACCGTGATCTTCGAGGTGCTGCCGCCGGCGGCCAAGGCGACGCCGGCCGCACCGGCCCCGCCGGCGACAGCGGCGGGTGGGGCGCCTTCCGGCCCATGACCACCGCCGCCGGCGCGGGACCCCGCACCCGCATCGTGGTGCTCGGCGGCGGCTTCGCCGGGGTCTGGACGGCGCGCCGCCTGGAGCGGTGTTGCGCCCGCCGGCCCGGCGTCGAGATCGTGCTGGTCGGCCGCGACAACTTCTTCCTGATGACGCCGCTGCTGTTCGAGGCCTTCTCGGGCACGCTCGAGCTGCGGCACTGCTCGCTGCCGGTGCGCGACTTCCTGCGGCGGGCGCGCTTCGTCGAGGCGACGGTGCGGGCCATCGATCTGGAGCGCCGCGTCGTCCTCGCGGCGCCGGCCGAGGGGGCCGCCTACGAGCTGCCTTACGATCAGCTGGTCCTGGCCCTCGGCGCGCGCACCAACCTGGACCTCATCCCGGGCTCCGCCGCCGCCTTCACCTTCAAGACCCTGGCCGACGCCATGCTGCTGCGCGACCACATGATCGAGCGCTTCGAACGCGCCGACGTCGAGCTCGACCCCGAGCGCAAGCGCCGCCTGCTCAGCTTCGCCGTGGTGGGCGGCGGCCTGGTCGGGGTGGAGCTGTTCGGCGAGATGACCGCCTTCGCCGACGAGATCGTCCGCTATTACCCGCGGGTGCAGCGCGGCGAGCTGCGCTTCCATCTCCTGCAGGCCACCGCCCGCATCCTGCCGGAGGTCGGCGAGGCTTTCAGCCGCTACGCCGCCAGGGTGGTCGGCGCGCGGCAGGGCGCGGTCATCCGCACCGGCGCGCCGGTGCGCGCCATCGCGCCCGGCATGGTGCACCTCGACGGCGAGACCATCGCCGCCGAGACCATCGTGCTCGCCCCCGGCATCGTGCCGAACCCGTTGACCGCCGGCCTGCCGCTGGCCCGGGACCGCCAGGGACACCTGCTGGTGGACGCGACGATGCGCTGCCGCGACCGCCCCGAGGTGTGGGCGCTGGGCGACTGCGCGCGGATCCCCGACCCGGCAGGCCAGCCCTACCCCTATCTCGCGCAGCACGCCATTCGCGAGGCCCGCCGGCTGGCCGGCAACATCGCCGCGGTGCTCGACGGCAAGCCACCGCGCCCGTTCGTTTACCAAACGCTCGGGATCATGGCCTCGCTCGGGGCGGCGCGCGGCCTGGGCTCGGTGCTCGGCGTGCCGCTGCACGGCTTCCTCGCCTGGTGGGTGCGGCGCACCTACTACCTGCTGCAGATGCCGCGCTTCAGCCGGCGCGTGCGGATCGTCGCGGATTGGACGCTCGCCCTCTGCTTCCGGCCCGACATCGTCAAGTTCGACCTCGCCAGCGAGGGCGCCCAGCTGGCGCGGGACCACGCCTCGGGCGCCCGCCCCGACGACCTTCGCAGCCGTAACTAGTAGCGCTACAGCTGGACAGGCGTAAATCGACGCTTGTCGGCCGGTAAAGGCGCCTGCCGGCGGCGCGCTTTTACCCGCTGCCGGCACCTTGGCTTGTAAGGGTGACCTGTCTCATCGGGCGTTACAGCGAGCCACGCCGGGCGTAGGGCCCGGGCTGGCTGCACGAGGCCCCTTTCGTCGCAAGCACCGGTCGCGCGGCTGGCGGCAGGCAGGGGAGGGTTTTGCCGCCGCCGTGCCATGGGCCGGGAGCCGCTTGCGCCGGCCAGGGCCACGGCTGTGCGTTGCCGGGTGAGTCTACACAAAGGAAAGGGGCAACCATGGAGAGGAAGCGGTCGAGCAGGAAACGCCTGATGGCGCGCGGCCTGGCGCTGGCGGGGGTGCTGGCGGTCCCGGTGCTGTACGCCATCGCCGCCACCGAGGCGCCAGCCGGGTTCGACAACCAGACCAACGGCTTCGAGGCGCAGGCCAACATGGACGCGGACCGCGCCGTCTTCGACGAGATCGAGCAGGTCTCGGACGGCCTCGGTCCCAATTACAACGCGCAGTCCTGCCGCGAGTGCCATCAGAACCCGGTGAGCGGCGCCATCAGCCAGGTCACCGAGCTGCGGGCCGGTTCCACCAGCGGCCACACCTTCACCCCTCACATCGGCGGCTCGTTGATCTTCTCGCGCGCCATCGATCCGTCGATCCAGGTGCGGGCCCTGGGCACCGACACCACGGCGACCTTCCGCACCAGCCTCAACACCGCCGGCGACGGCTTCGTCGAGGCGCTCCCCGACAGCGCCTTCACCACGATTCAAAATCAGCAGGCGCCCTACGGCATGAAGGGCACGACCATCCTGGTGCCGGTCCTCGAGGCGTCCGGCGTCACCCGCATCGGCCGCTTCGGCTGGAAGGATCAGCACGCCAGCCTGCTGTCCTTCTCCTCGGACGCCTACCTGAACGAGATGGGGATCACCAACCCGCTCAACCCCACCGAGAACACCTCCAACGGGGTCAGCGTCACCTATCTCAACACCCAGAACGGCGTCCCCGCCATCCAGGACCCGGCCACGCCGGGGAATCCCTTCGGCAACGACATCGGCGCCTTCACCCGCTTCATGCGCTCGCTCAAGGTGCCGCCGCGCGACACGGTGCTGGCGGCGACCTCGGACGCGATCGCCGGCGGGCAGATCTTCAACTCTATCGGCTGCAACATCTGTCACATCACCTCGATGACCACCGCGCCCGCGGGCACCTCGTTCAACGGCGGCCAGTTCATCGTCCCGGCGGCGTTGGGCAGCGTCACCTTCCACCCCTACAGCGACTTCATGCTGCACGACGTCGGGACCGGCGACGGCATCGTCCAGAACGGACCGCAGTCGACGGCCAACCTGATGCGCACCGCACCGCTGTGGGGGATCCGCACCCGCAACCGCCTGATGCACGACGGCGAGGAGATCACCCGCAACGACGCCATCCTGCGCCACACCAATCAGGCCGAACCGGTGATCGACAACTACATCTTCCTGACCTTGACGCAGCAGAACCAGCTCGTCACCTTCCTCAACTCCCTGTAGCGCCTCTCAAGGACCGGCCGGGTTCCGTCTCCCGGCCGGTCTCGCAATTGCCCTCGATCATTGCTGTGGCTCCGGGTGGTCCTTCGCCGTGCCCCGCTCGCGGAGGTTTTCTTCCTCGTAGATCCGCACCCGCGCCCGCATGACGCCGGCCCGGCCGAGATAACCGAGCAGGCGGCGACGGTCGTGGCGATCGACGATCGGCAACCGGCCGATGTCGTGCCCCAGCATACGGGACACGGCGTCGCGGATCAGCTCGTCGGGGTAGCCGACGACGAGGTCCCGGGTGCCGGCCGCCAGCACGGTCGCGTCTCGCCCGCCCTCGGCCTCCATGGCTCGCATCAGGTCGCTGCGGGTGATGATCCCCATCAGCTCCCCGGCCTCGTCGACGATGGGGATGCCCTGGCGGCCGGTCAGGGCCGGGTCGCCGGCGGCGATCCGGGCGGACAGATCGGCCACCGTCATCGTCGCGGGGATGGTGACCACGCCGCGGTCCATGACCTCGCCGACGCGGTGCACTTCGAACGGATCGACGCTGTACTCACGCACCAGGTGATGGCCGTGCCTGGCGACCTTCTCGGTGAGGATCGAGCGCCGCAGCAGCAGCACCGTCGCGCCGTGCGCGACCACCGCGCCGACCAGCAGCGCCGGCAGCAGGTTCCAGTCGTGGGTGAGCTCGACGGTGAAGAGGATCGCGGTCAACGGCGACCGCATGGTCCCGCCCATCATCGCCGCCATGCTGACCGTGGCCCAGAGCCCGGCGTCGCCGACCGGGATGAGCGAGGATTCCAGCGCCCCCAGCGCGCCGCCCATGATGAGCAGCGGTGCGAGCACGCCTCCCGAGGTCCCCGAGCCCAGGGCGACCGACCAGACCACCGCCTTGAGGATCAGCAGCGACACCGCCGAGAAGCCGGCGAGATGGCCGGCGAGGAGGTCCTGGATGGTGTCGTAGCCCACCCCCAGCACTCGCGGGTCGAGCAGGCCGCCGAGGCCCACCGCCAGGCCGCCGAGGATCGGCCACCACATCCAGTGCACCGGCAGCTTGGTGAACAGGTCCTCGAAGGCGTAGACCAGGGTGGTCAACAACCCCGACGCCAGGCCGGCCGCCAGGCCGACGGCCACCGCGATCGCCAGCACCCCGACCCCCAGCGGGCCATGGCCCGGCACCGGGAAGATCGGCCCGGCGCCGAGCAGCGGCACCCGCAGGACCGCGGCGACGACCGAGGCGACGGCCACCGGGATGAAGCTGCGCGGCTTCCACTCGAAGAGCAGCAGCTCGACCGCCAGCAGCACCGCCGCCAGCGGCGTGGCGAAGATGGCGGCCATGCCGGCCGCGGCGCCGGCGACCAGCAGGGTCTTGCGCTCCGCCGAGGAGAGGTGGAAGAGCTGGGCGATCAGCGAGCCGACGGCTCCGCCCGTCATGATGATCGGGCCCTCGGCGCCGAACGGGCCGCCGGTGCCGATGGAGATGGCCGACGAGATCGGCTTGAGCACCGCCACCTGCGCCTCGACACGGCTGCGGCCGATGAGGATCGCCTCCAACGCCTCCGGGATGCCATGGCCGCGGATCTTCTCGGAGCCGTAGCGCGCCATGAGGCCGATGACCAGCCCGCCGGCGACCGGGATCAGCACCGCCCAGAGACCCAGCCGGTTTCCCGCCGGCGACACGAAGTGCGACGAGAAGGTCTGGTAGTAGGCGAGGTTGGTGATGACCGCGATCAGCCAGACCAGCGCGTAGGCGACCAGCGCGGCTGCCACGCCGATCGCCACCGCCATCCCGGAGAGCACCAGGACCCGGCGGTCGGTGCTGAAATCCGCCAGCTCGTCACGGGGAAGAAGAGGTTGCGCGGTGGTCGCGGTGGTGGGTCCCCGGCCGTCAGGCCGGATGGGGTGGGAAGGGTCTTCGTCGATCTCCATCGTCCAGGTCACCTCCGGGGGCAGGTCAAGCCGCCGGCACCGATGGTATCAACCGGCGCCGGAGCGTCCCTCGAGACAATTTCACTCCAGCTGCCGCACACCGGCTGCCGAGATCAGCGGGGAGGCGTCCAGTCCCGGCGCTCGCAGGCGCGAATGCGGTCGTCGGTGAGCGGCACCGGGCGCGGGTCCACCCGCACCTGGCCGCCGCCCAGCAGGACGACGTTGGGCAGGAAGCAGTCCAGATAGCCCGGGGGGGCGTGGCGCTCATGCGCCATCATCCAGCGGTGGCGGCGGCCGGGCGGCAGCGGGGTGTGCGCGATGACGCGATCGTTGAGGCCCAGACTGTCGATGATCGCCACGTGCGGCAGGACCCAGCCCACGACGCCGACGCCCGGCGCCACCAGCACCGGCCGGCCGCTCCACGGGATCCGGGCGCCCTCCGGCCGCGCCGGCAGCTGCGCGGTCACCCAGTCGTGAAACACCTTGTGCTCCTGGTGGCGCGCACCCACCGCGTGCGCGATCAGCGCGGCCTGCCAGCCGTCCCAGACCGCCACGACGGGCCGCAGCGGCGGCGGGAAGTCGGGCGCCAGCGGCCAGCGCAGCAGCCGGGTCTGGTCGCGGGTCGCGAGCTCTCTCGTCCGCCACCAATGCAGCCAGGGCAGCGGATACGAGGCGAGCAGGAAGATGCCGAGCAGGGCCGCGCCGGCGGCGGCGCCGAGGCCCGCGGCGTCGACCAGCGCCACCGCCGAGACGAAAAGCAGCGGGATCAGGTAGCTGAAAACGCGGTACTCGAAGTGATCGCCGCCGACCATCAGCGTGTAGTAGGAGACATGCGCCAGCACCACCGCCGGAACCAGCCAGCGGGCCAGCCGACCGGCGGCCCACGAGCGCTGCCGGCGCCAGGCCACTGCCGCGGCCAGAACCGCCAGCAGCAGCCAGACCCAGGCGCCGTTCTCGACCACGAACGAGGCGAGGTATCGCCAACCCATCGCCGGCCATGGCGCCGGCACCTTGGCGTAGTAGGTGTTCGGCGCCCACTCGCCGTAGGTCCAGCGGCGCCAGAGCAGATGCGCGGCGACGGCGAGCAGCGGGCTGGCGGCGAGCAGGCGTGTCGGCCGCCACGACCTGCCGGCCTGGCGCGCGCTCGCCAGCGCCAGCACGGCGGTGACCGGCACCGTCAGCAGCCCGTCCGGCCGCGCCAGCGCTGCCAGCGCCGAGGCGCTGGACAGGCGCACCAGCCAGGCCGGGCTCTCCTCGCCGCCGAGCAGCCCCAGGGCTTCGAGCGCCCACCAGGTGAAGCAGAGATTGAACAGCTGCGTCTCGAGCCCGGAGCTCAACCAGGTGAGGAAGGTGCGGTTGGTGCAGATGCCGAGGAGAGCCAGAGCCGAGAGCAGCGTCCGTGCGCGTTCCAGCCGCGGCGAGAGGCGCAGCCGTCCCAGCCCCCGCCAGACGATGACGAGGGTGCCGAGCCCGCAGAGCAGCGTCAGGAAGCACGCCGTCCGCGGCGGCTCGAGCCCGGTCAGGCGCCAGACGGCGGCGAGCAGCAGCGCCCAGAGAAAGCTGGTGTATCCCTCCACCGGCAGGAACGGCGGCGGGTTCCAGACCAGCCCGTAGCCGGCGAGCAGGTTCGCGACATAGCGGAAGGTGATGTAGGCGTCGTCGGTCAGGAACCAGAAGAGCTTCCACCCGGCCACGGCGAGCAGCATCGCCGCGGCCAGCAGCCAGAGGCTCGCACCCTCCGCCCGCGGCGCCTGGGGCGGCGCCGGCAGGGCGCGGTCGTCGCTGGGCATGGCGAATCGTACAACTTCCGGCCCGAGCGGCCGCAGGCTATGCTTCCGTCAGGCCGAGCCCAGCCAGGGAAGCTCCGCCGCGGGGCGGGATCGCGGCAGACCGTTGGCGGTGCCTCGCGGAGGCAGGGATGCGCAGAGTCAGGGAGAGCTCGTTCGGCGCGGTGGTCGCGGAGACCGCGGCATGGGTGCGGCCGGCGAGGTCGGCGGTGTTTGCAGGGTTGGGGGTGTTGGCGGGGTTGGTGGCGTGGGCAGGGCTGGCGCCGTCGGCGGCGGTGGCTGCAGGGGCGGCACCGGCGGCACCGCGTTCGGGAGCGGCGCCGCGCTCGGCAGCGGTGCTCGGGGCGGCACCGGGAACTCCCGGGGACTGGCAGCAGTTCGGCTACGACTCCGGCCACCGCGGCTTCAATCCGCTCGAGATCACCCTCCAGCCCGGCAACGTCGCGACCCTGCAGCTGCTCTACAAGGCGACCCTGGCGGCGAAGATCGACGACGCGCCGGTCTTCCTGTCGAGCGTCGCCACGCCCTCCGGTCTCCGCGACCTGCTGTTCGCGACCACCACCGACGGGCGCATCCTGGCGATCGACGCCGCCACCGGCGTCACCATCTGGGCGCACCAGCCGGCGACCGGCCCGCTGATCACGACCTCCTCGCCGGCGATCGATCCCAGCCGCCGGTTCGTCTACTCCTACGCCCTCGACGGCCAGGTCCACAAGTACCGAGTGGGCGACGGCGGCGAGATCACCGGCGGCGGCTGGCCCGAGGTGGCGACGCTCAAGCCGCAGAACGAGAAGTGCTCGCCGGCGCTCGCCATCGCCGCCGCCGCCGACGGCCATCACTACCTCTACGCTACCAACAGCGGCGCGCTCGCCCAGGACATGGGCGACTACCAGGGACACGTCACGGCCATCGACCTGGGCACCGGCGCCCAGCAGGTCTGGAACGCCAACTGCAGCGACCAGCCGGTGCACTTCACCCACAGCACCCCGGACTGCCCCGCCGTACAGTCGGGGGTGTGGGCGCATGGCGGCGTCTTCTACGACGCCGATCTGGACCGCATCTTCATCGTCACCGGCAACGGCCAGTTCGACGCGCAGCAGAGCGGCCACAACTGGGGCGACAGCGTGCTGGCGCTGCGGCCCAACGGCACCGGGAGCGGCGCCCAGCCGCTCGACAGCTACACCCCCGCCGAGTTCGACCAGCTGGACGAGCAGGACCTCGACCTCGGCAGCACCGGACCCGCACAGCTGCCGACGCTCGCCGCCAGCCGCTACCCCCACCTCGCCGTGCAGAGCGGCAAGGACGCCATGCTCCGCCTGCTCGACCTGGACAACCTCTCAGGGCAGAGCCGTCCGGGACAGGTGGGCGGCGAGCTGCAGAAGATCCCGCTGCCCCAGGGCCATGTGGTGCTGACCGCACCGGCCGTCTGGATGGATCCGGCGACCGGCAGCGTGTGGGTGTTCGTGGCCAACGGCGCGGGCATCTCGGGGCTCCGGCTCGCCGTCGACGCCGGCGGCACGCCATCGCTGGTGCCGGTCTGGACCCGGGCGAGCGGCGGCACCTCGCCGGTGGTGGCCAACGGCATCGTCTTCTACGTCGGCCCCGCCGGGCTGCAGGCGCTGTCGCCCGCGGACGGCAGCGTGCTGTGGAGCGACCCCCGACCGGGACAGGCGGGCATCCACTGGCAGAGCCCGATCGTGGTCGACGGCCGGGTCTACGTGGGCGACCAGGGCGGCAACCTCTGGGCCTTCGCGCCGGCCGCGCCGTCGACCTGCGCCGCGGATGCCTCCACCCTCTGCCTGCAGAACGGCCGCTTCCAGGTCCGCGCCACCTGGCAGACCGCCAACGGCGCCAGCGGCGACGCCCAGGCCGTGCCGGTGACCGCGAACACCGGCGCTTTCTGGTTCTTCAGCGCCGCCAACCTCGAGCTCGTCGTCAAGCTGCTGAACGGCTGCGGCGCCGGCAACCACTACTGGGTGTTCGCCGGCGGCCTGACCGACGTGAAGGTGGTGCTGACGGTGACCGATACCACGACCGGCGCCCTCAAGGTCTACCACAACCCGCAGCGCGTCCCGCTGGTGCCGATCCAGGACAGCGGCGCCTTCGCCTCCTGCCCCTGAGCCTGGCGCTACATCTTCCAGAGCCTGCACCACCAGTGCTCAGGAGGCCTCCGACCCGCAGCTGGCCGCGGCGGTCTGACGTCAGCGGTGGACGGGGTCGATCCAGCGCACTGCTTCAGGCTTTTCCGCCGGCTCGATGTCGAGATTGACCACGACCGCTTCGTTGTCGCTCCGCACCAGCACGCATTCCAGGGCCTCGTCGCGCGAGGCGTTGATCTCCTGGTGCGGCACGAACGGCGGCACGAAGATGAAATCGCCAGGGCCCGCTTCGGCGACGTATTCGAGCCGTTCACCCCAGCGCATGCGGGCGCGGCCCCTGAGGACGTAGATGACGCTCTCGAGCGCCCCGTGATGGTGAGCGCCGGTCTTGGCGTTGGGGTGGATCGTGACGGTGCCGGCCCAGATCTTCTGCGCGCCGGCACGGGCGAAGTTGATCGCCGCGGCGCGACTCATGCCAGGAGTCTGTGGCGTGTTCGTGTCGAGCGAGTTGCCGGGGATCACCTTCACCCCGTGCTCTTTCCAGTCGATCGGCTCGCCGGCCTCGGGCAGGTGATCGTGGCTCATGGTCGTCTCCCGGTGCGCCGGCGACGCTCCTGCCGGCGCTGTCGCGGGCGCCCCCGGCGGCGCCGCTGTCCGGTTGGCTCCGTCGTCTCCGGTCTGCGATTCTACGGGATTGCCGCCACTGGTCGCGAGCGCCTGAGCTGCCAGCGGGGGGCGGTGAACCGGCGGCCGGTTGCATTTCCCTATCGCAGGGTGTCTGTAGCTTCAGGACACAAAGGAGACGCCATGAACGCACCCCTAGCCGCTCGCGGTACCCGTTTGCTCAAAGCTGCCCTCGCGCTCGTGCTGCTGGCGCTGCCGTTCGCCGGCGCGGTGCCCGCGCTGGCCGTTGCGCAAGGACCCTACACGCTCGAAGTCCTGGTCGACGGACAGCCGCTCGCCGAGCTTCACGGCAACGGGCGCTCCTACGTCGAGGCCTCCCACGGTCGCGAGTACTCGCTGCGGCTCACCAACAACACCGGACGAAGGGTGGCAATCGCGGTCTCCGTCGACGGGCTGAACGCCATCGACGCCAAGACGACCACGGCGCAGGCGGGCTCGAAGTGGATCATCGAGCCCTACGATTCGATCGTTCTCGACGGCTGGCAGACGAGCTCGGCGCTGGCGCGGCATTTCTATTTCACCAGCGAAAAGGATTCCTACGGCGCGTGGCTCGGGAAGACCAACAACCTGGGAGTCATCGCGGCCGTGGTGTTTCGCGAGCGCGTGCGAGAAATCGAACAGCCAATGCTATTCCGCGACCGTAATGCGCCGGCAGCCCCTGAGAGCAAGGCCGAAGGCAGTGGGCCGGGCGGACCACCGTCCGCCGGCGCGGCGGCCCCCGCCGAGCCCGGCCGGGCCGATGCGCGTGCCGAATCGCGGCTTTCCGACGACTATGCCGCGACCGGCATCGGGCGCGAGGTGGACCATCGCGTCGACCGCGTGCGTTTCGACACCGAGCGTTCCGCAGCGGCCAGCCTGGAGATCCGCTACGAATTCCGGGCGGCGCTGGTGAAGCTCGGGCTGCTGCCACGGGTGCGCCCGAGCGATCCGTTGGAGCGTCGCGAGCGCGCGCACGGCTTCGAGCCCGGCTACGCGCCGGATCCCTACCGCCCCAACGGCAGGGACTAGGGAGGAACCAGGGCCACGGGGCTTCGGTCACCGCGTCGGGGACGTCGTCTCCGACGCTTTGCGGCCGAGGGGAGAGGGCACCGGTGCCCAAATGGTGGCCCTCCCGGAGCTAGCAGCCGTGGCCGATAAGGGGCTCGTCAAGCCTGTGGTTCAACAACCGCACGGATAACGCCACCTACACCAAGTTCTTCACCAGCGCCAGCACCAACGTCTTCTCGGAAAGCGTCAACAGCTTGAGTTTCCCCGGCCTCATCTTGCCCACCTTCGTCATCACCTGCATGAAGAACACCAACAGCGTCCCGGTCACCTTCACCCTTCTCAACAGCCTGAACTGAGCTCCCGCGCCCGCCAGCCGCGGAGCGCAACTGGCCTCGCCCGCGGCTGGCGGTCGCCTCAATCGACCGAGCGCGAGACAGGCATCGCTATGAGTCCCCCGCTTTTGCATCCGCCTCAGCATTCCATCCAAGGAAAGCGGTGTCCGCGCCGCCAATGTCCACCACGTAGTTTTTGTGCGTCAGCACACCGAAGCCGTGCTCATCATCCCAAAGACAGCCGAACTCGAATCCCACATAAGCGAACCCGCGCTTGGCAACGGCGAGGATGTGCACCGTCGACAGACCAATCAACTCTCGGAACTGCTCTGGGCTTTGAACTTCGGGCATCAGATGCGCTTCATCAGGAGGATAGTCGTACTGTGCCCTCATCGCAGGGTACGCTTGTAGCAGCCTCTTGAGTATTGCTGCCTGAACAGTTGTTGCCGCATCCAAGAGATACCCGAACGCCGCAGCCTGCGGTTTCGACGGAGCGGCACGCGCGTTCTCGTCAGGTGAATCGACGTTCAGAAGGACGCTGCCATCGGTGGGCACAGTTCCGCTGACTGCGCTATATCCACCCCGCCGAGCCCGGAAACCCGCCCATGTAGAAAGGACGGCCTCGCTCGACCAGAAGTAGGAATCCCACCGCAGCACAGGCAGCGGCGGAATATGTACTAACGTCTCTGACATGAGTGCTCACGGCAGTCGTGCCAACCCTTGGGACCGTGGACCGCGAAGCCGGCGGTCCGGTGCGGCGATTGGTTAGCACAAGCCAAAGCGTCCTCCTCGCGTCAGTGGCCAGGATCCTTCAAGCATTCCGGAAGGAGATTCTACTACTGAAATGCCGAGAGGTCAGTGGACACAGCCTGCAGCTCCGCAACCACACCCAGAACCGAGGAGACCACCGGCTCCGGTATGATCCCGGAGGCGCCCGAAGCCTTGGCGACCGCGGGAGAACTCGCGATGAGAAGGGTGATCCTCTTGGTCCAGGTTTCCCTGGACGGCTTCTTCGAGGGACCGAAGAAGGAGATCGACTGGAACATGGTCGATGACGAGCTCTTTGCCCACATCATCGAGGAGCTCGAGGCGATGGGAGCCTTCCTGAGCGGACGGGTCACCTACGAGCTCATGGCCGGATTCTGGCCGACCGCCGACGCCGACCCCGGGAGCACTCCTCCCGTGAAGGAGTTCGCCCGGATCTGGCGGGACATGCCCAAGGTGGTCTATTCGAAGACCCTCACCTCGGCGGGGTGGAACACCACGATCGCCAGGGACGTGGTGCGGGGAGAGCTCGAAGAGCTCAAGCTCCGGGCCCGTGGGGATCTCGTGGTCGGAGGAGGGGACCTGGGCGCCGCCTTCATGGGCCAGGACCTGATCGACGAGTACCGGATCTACGTCCACCCGATCCAGATCGGGGAAGGGAAGCGCCTTTTCCCCCCTTCGATGGAGAGGGTCCTGCTCCGCCTCGCCGAGACCCGAACTTTCGGGAACGGGGTCGTCCTTCTCCGGTACGAAAGACTCCGACCCCGTGGGGAGAGCTAGTCTCCGGGAAGGCCGTCGGTCCCTGCTTCAGACGCCCGAGATCCCATTGCACCCCGGGCGCGAGCCGCCCCATTCATCCCGAAGTGCTGGCTCGCCCAGGCGCTGACGAAGTCGAGATAGGAGGGCCGTACGACCGGACCGTCGAACACGCCATGCTCGGCGCCATCGAATACCTTGAACTCCACGGCACGGTTCCCATTCTTCGCAAACGCAGCCGCGAACGCCGCGTTGGATGCGGCAACCGGCACCTTGGTATCCCCCGAGCCTTGCACGATCAGCGTCGGCCGGTCCAGGGCCTCGTAGATGGTTTGGTAATCGGCAAAGATCGACGGCGCGCGATAGAAGCCATACTCGGCGGGTTTGTCCTGCCACGCCCGCGCCAGCTCGGCCGGAGTCATCAGGCGTCCGTCCGCACCGATCCCCTCAGGCCATTCGTCATTGGTCCTGAAGCGCTCGAACCAGGGCTCCTTCTTATATTCATTCACCAGGGCCTGGGCGGAGGCATAGCCCTTGCCGGTGGCGTAGTAAGCCGTCAGGGCCCGATGCACACGCTCGGCCTTCGCCGCCTCCTCCTGGGAACAGCCCAAGCGCAGCGCCAGCTTGCGAATGAAGAACGCCATCTGCTCGTTGGGATTCACGCCCCCCGGGCTGACCAGGATGACGAACTTGACGTCGTCGTTCGGGCGCAGGGCCTGGGGGATCACCCATCCTGCCTGGCTCACGCCCCAAAGCGCGACCTGGGTGGTCGCCGCCATGCTGCGCACGAAGCACACCGCCGCCGCCACGTCGGCCGCGCGCTGCTTGAAATCGGTGTTGGTCGCGACGCCGCCGGAGCCTCCCACGCCCCGCTTGTTGAAGGCGAACACCCCGATCCCCTTGGCCGCCAGGGCTTTGGCGTGCGGCACCGTGAAGTCGTCCGCCGCGCTGGGAATGTTCCCCGAGCCCGTGACCATCACCAGGACCGGAAAGCGCGAGCTTCCCCTGGGCCGGTACAGACAGCCGCCCAGTGTGACGCCGGGAGCCACGTCGAAGCGTGCGCTCTGTGTCGTGAACAACGTGGACGACGAGCCCACCATCGCCTGAGCCGGATCGCACGCCCCGGGAGGCGCCCCCGGCGCAGGGATCGACAGCAACAAACCAGAGCCGGCCCAACCCAACAGCGCCCGAGTCAACCGATTTCGTGCGTTCATGGCAGTACTACGGAATCAGCCGCCCCCGGGTTCTTGGAGCTGGCCCCGCCTGCGGTCTGGCGACCCGCCGCCGGGCCTGGTGGCGCGGCAGGAGGGCCTGACCGCGGGCGCGGCCGGGAGCGGCGGGCGCTCGCCCCTGTCCTTATTCCAGGCGCTTCCGGATTGCCTGCACGAAAGTGAGAAGATCGTCGAGGTGACTCGTGACGATGCTCTCGACGATACCCAGATCGACGATGTCGTAGCCGTGGACGAGGATATTGCGAAAACCCACCATGTTGCGCAGGCGCTGTGCGAGGTCGGCCGGCACCCAGGCATGGCGCTCGAGGAGGTCGATCATCCCGCGGTTGGTCTCGGGTTCACCCAGCTGCTCGTCCGAGACGATATGGGACGCAGTGTCGAGCATGGCCTGGATGGCGATCTGGAGCGTGTACTTGATGAATCGTTCCTCGCGGATGTCGCCGTAGATCGCGGCGGGGTTGGCGAGGCTCCGGAGCTCCTTGACCGAGCTTTCGATGGTTGCGAGCTTCTTGCCGAGCAGGTCGCGGTCGGTCACCGGCTTCTCAGGCCCATCCTCCGGTAGCGCTGGAGGTGAGGTAGGAGATCGAAGTACTCGTTCCGGGAGCGGATCTCGAACGCGATTCGCCGGGAGCGGTCGCGCTCGACCAGGAGATGGCCGTCGCGCAGGACACGGTGGACGAGGTCGGCCGGCGCCCGGTTGAGGACAACCACGTCGACGGGACGGTGGAGCAGCCGTTCGAGGTCGCCAGCCAGGGGGATGCCGAGGCCGGCGAATCCCGCAGGTGGATCGCCGATGTAGAGCACGGCGACATCGACGTCGCTCCGCGGTCCGGCCGTGCCGCGGGCGACGCTGCCGAAAAGATAGGCCGCGGCGATCCCTTCGCGCTCCGCCTCCCGCGCGAAGAACTCCGTAAGAAGCGCCTCGACGGCGGCGGGGTTGGGAGCCAGGAGCGACTTCATGCCCATGAGTATACGGGTCTGCCCCAGGACTTTTTGCGCGAGGGGGCAGGGAGACGGCCCGCCGCCGGGACATCGTCGAGGAGCGGCGCCGCAGCAGCCGGCCCCGCGCCGCCGCAATCGCGGTGCTGCGGAGTTTCCACCACGGGCCGCTCCGGTCCTCGGCCTCAGCCCATCGCCCCGTCGGGCTGCTCGGGGATCGGCGCACCGGCGCGCAGGCGCGGCGAGCCCATGCAGCGGCGCAGGATCGGCAACGAGACCGCGGGGTGGAACAGCGCGCCGGCCTGCTTGAGCATGTGGTTGACCTCCTGGAAGCGGTGGTAGACCTCGACGTTCTCGGGGATTAGCTGGATCACCTGCTCGATGTACCAGTGCAGGAAGCGGGTCTTGGGGGTGATCTTGCCGCCGCGGGTGGCAGGCCAGCGCAGGTCTTCGCCGGTGGCCATGGTCCAAGCGCTGCTGTTGACCCGCGCCAGGCGCCGCTGGAAATGGCGTGCCAGGCCGTCGAGGCTCCTGCTGCCCCATGCCGCCATGGTGCGGTCGAGCGCCGCGGCGCTCAGCGCGGCCAGCGTCATGCCCTGGCCGTACACCGGGTTGAAGGCGCAGACCGAGTCGCCGATCGCCAGGAATCGTTCGGGCCGGCGGCGCATGCTCTCGAAGGAGCGCAGCCGGTTGGCGGTGCGCTTGTAGCCCCAGATCGGGCTGAGCGGCTTGGCGTCCTTGATGGCTTCGTACAGCGCCGGCGAGCGCAGGCAGCGGGCGTAGTCGAGGAAGCCCTGCTCGTCGGTCGGCGGGTACTCCTTCATCACGCCGGCCAGGGTCACGATCCAGCGGTTGCCCTCCACCCACTGGATAATGCCGGCGCGCGGTTGGTCGGGCGGGCGGTTCATGAGCAGCAGTATTTTCCAGTCCACTTCGAGGCCGGCGGGAGGCTCGTAGAGGCGGGTGGCGTAGCCCCAGAAGGCATCGACCGAGGTCTCGTGCGGGGCTCGGAAGCCGGCGGCCTCCAACCATTCGGGAGCGCGGGAGTTGCGCCCGCTGGCGTCGACCACCAGATCGGCAGCCAGCACCTCGGTTGCCTCGTCGGGCGGCGCCGGACGCCGCAGCAACCGCACGCCGGTGACCCTCTTGCCCTGCTCGTCGAGCGCCAGGCCCTGCACCTCCGCGCCGGCGCGGAACCGGACGCGAGGCTCGGCCAGGAGGTGGCGGCGCAGCGTCGCCTCGAGCAGCGACCTGGTGAAGGTGCACACGTCCAGGCCGCAGACGTCGTTCGGCGCCCAGCCGCTGCGATACATGATGTGAAAGTCGCGCCCTTGATCGATTTTCAGGCAGCCGGCGGCGCGCAGGTCGGCGGTCAGGCCTGGGAACTGTTCCTCCATGACCATCAGGCCGCGCTTCAGCAACAGGTGCAGATGGCGCGCCTGCGGTGCGCCGGGGCGAGGCCCGTCGTCTTCGGCGCAGGCGTCGCGCTCGATCAGCACCACCTCTCGAAAATAGCGGGCGAGAGCCCGCGCCGCCAGAATGCCGGCAATGCCGGCGCCGACCACCACCGCACGCCCGTGGGCCTGCGCGGCTCCCTCGTTCGCTGCTGTTTCGCTCATGTTTACCCTCCATTAGAAAGCAAATAAGAAGTGCCTCTGTTAGCACTCTTGAATCAATAAGCGCTCGAATCGGCACGAAGGTCAGTTGCTTAGTGCACCATCCCGCCGGCGGCGGGACAAAATGCGGAGCTAGTCAATTCTGCCGTTACAACGCGATGACGATGGGCGGCGCGCCGGGTGCGGCGCGGCGCGGCCGGCGATAGCCGGAAAAGACGAAATCACGCGCTCCGGCGTGGTTTTGGACGACCCGTTCGCTGGCTGGCGGCATGCTGGTTGCCGGCGGCGGCGCGCTCGCGGAATAGGCGAGCAGAAAGGTATTCAATCCAGCGGCAGGCTGGTGGAATAGACGACTCGAAAGGTATTCAATCCGGCGCCGGTGCTCGCCGCCTGCCGCCGATCCGGCGGGTACGGGTATCGCTGCCGAGGAGCATCCGCTACATCAATAATTGCTTTTATATCGCTTGCATCAAGAGTGCTTATATCGCTATGGGCCGGACCCCTGACCGCCGAGCGCCACGAATCGCCTTTCGGGGGCGACCAGAGTTCCGCGGGCGAGCGCCCACCCGGCCGCGGCCTGCCGGGGTCCTCGGTTACTCACCGCCAGTTGGGATCCCGGCGCCGGTCAGTGTCCGGTCGTCAGCACGACGCGGAAGCGGGCCTTGCCGCTCATCATGCGGTCGTACGCTTCGGCGGCGCGATCGAGAGGGAAGGTCTCGACCATGGCGCGGATGCCGTGGAGGACGCTGAAGGCCATGGTGTCCTGGGAGTCGATGGAAGTGCCGGAGGGCCAGCCTTGGATGGAGCGGCGGCCGCCGATGAGGAGGAGGGCGGGGATGGCCAGCGGCTCGCTGGCGGCGCCGAGGACGATCAGCTTGCCGTCGATGCCGAGGCCGGGGAGCGTGGCGGTCATCGCTTCGCCGTTGGTGACGGTGGCGAGGATGATCTTGGCGCCGCCCATGGCGGTGAGCTCGACGCCGACGTCCTGCGCCTGGCTGTCGAGGTAGCGGCAGGCGCCGAGCTTCTCGGCCAAGGGGGCCTTGTCGGCGCCGCGGGCAATGGCGACGGTGCGGAAGCCCATCTTGGCGGCGAACTGGACGCCGAGGTGGCCGAGGCCGCCGATGCCGAGCACGGCCACCAGGTCGCCGGGCCGGGCGCCGCTGTGGCGCAGCGAGTTGAACGTGGTGATGCCGGCACACATCAACGGGCCGGCATCGGCGGCGACGAGATCGTCCGGAATGAGGGCGAGGGCGCCGGTGGGGGCGATCATGTAGTCGGCATAGCCGCCGTCGTAGGTGATACCCGGGATCTGTGGGGCGATGCGGCAGGTCACGAAGTCACCGCGGCGGCAGGACTCGCAGTGGCCGCAGTGGCCGCCGTGCCAGCCGATGCCGACCCGCTGGCCGACCTCCCAGCCGGCGACGCCGTCGCCCACCACGTCGATGACGCCGGCGACCTCGTGACCGGGTACGCGCGGGTAGACGATGCCGGGCCAATAGCCTTCCTTGGTGAGCGAGTCGCTGTGACAGATGCCGCAAGCCTGGACCTTGACTCGCACGGTGCCGGCGGCGGGTTCGGGGATTTCACGTTCAACCAGCTCGAAGGGTCCGCCCGGTTGGCGGATCTCCATCGCTCTCATCTTGCCCATGGCCGGTTCTCCTCTTCCTCGTGTCCGGTCGAAGATAGCAGACCGGTATGGAAGGCGATGCCGGGTCCCAAGATTGCAAGGCCTACGCCTTGAGCAGGACTTGCAAGCAAGCGGTCAAGGAGAGAGCCCATGAGCTGGATCGTCATTCTCGGAGTCGTCGTCGTGGCCATCGCCCTGGTGGTGCTGTCCGGGGTCAGGATCAAAGGCGGCCGCCCGGCGGGCCGCACCCACCTCATGACCGCCGCCCGGATCTGCCTCGGGATCCTGCTCCTGATCGTGCTGCTCGCCTTCGCCGGCGTGTTCAAGTAGCGCCGGCCGCGAGCCGCGCGTTTCCGGCGGGTGCAGGTCCCGCCGAGCCTGCACCCGGTTTCAGTTACAGGTGATCTTGGATGCGGACTTCGATGTCGTTTGTGGCACACGAGATGGGCCCGGGCGGCGCGGCATCCGGCACTCAGCCGGACTTGTCGGCGATCAGGACCGCCCGGTCGCGCAGCTTCCTGACACGCCTCGGCACACCCCAGTCGTCCTCCGCTCCGCTGCGACAGGACCACCGGGTATCGCATTCCTCTCAGCAACTGGTTAGAGTCTTCCGTGCTGAATATGTGCACCTGGGGGCAGTGGCGCCACTGACGATACCGGGGGCGATGCGACCCGCTGTCGGCTGTCTGCAAAGCGGGTGCAGGGACTCTCGGATAGTAAACTTTGGCGATTGTGCCTCAGTTGGCACCAGATACGGAAGCCTAGATGCACTAAGCTCTGCCGCACCGGCCGCACCTGGGGCACCGTCGCGGGTCGGGTGGTGCGACGACCGTCACCACCAGCCGCCCCTGCTCGACGGCGATGGCAAGCCGCGAACCTGTTGGGAATCCAGCCGTCGCCAGCCACCAGCCGGTCATCCGGACCTGCGGCACGTACTCCCCGTGCTGGCTGCGGTTGGTGACAGTCAGCCGGCGCTTCTCAGGCGTCATCAGGCTTCCCCCCTCTCTCCCGTTGTCGATCATCGCGGCAGCCGGCCCCAGGCGCGGCGCGCGCCGGTTGCTGCGACCCCTATCGCTGTTCTCTCCTGGTGTGTCCTTTGGCTGTTCGCCACCCCCTCTCCGAGTTATGCCGCGTCGAGCACCGCCGACCGAGTGTCAGCGACCCCAGGCGCGGCGCCTCTTCTGCCTCTCCCGGAAGTCCCGCTGCAAGTCACGCGCGGTGACGCGGGAAGCCTGTTCCGCCATCTTGATGAGTTCCAGCAGGTAGTCGTTGGCGATGCACTCGATGCACCCGGATACCTCGGTACCCAGGTCAGGGCAGATCTCGTCTTCGAGCATGGCGTCCTGGTGGGCCGGCACCGGCAGAGTTCGGTTGAGAGCTTCCAGCCGCTCTTGCAGGGCGAGCAGCTCGAAGGCGATCTCTCCAAGGGCAGCCTGAGCGCGGGCGACCGCCACGGAATCGGACATGCAGGGAACGTTATACGTAGATACGCACCTACGTCAAGCGTAGATGCGTACCATGGGGAACACCATGGCGAAGAAGACCAGCAGGAGCGCGGAGGGACCGCGAGGGGGCAAGACGACGGTGTCAGCGTCGGGGATGGTGAGGAAGACCCTCTGGCTTCATGGAGACGAAGCGGAGGCGCTCCGGGAGCGCGCCTACCGGGAGCGGCGGGCGGAATCGGAGATCATGCGGGAAGCGCTGCGGCGGCTGCTCGGGATCGAGGACTAGCAGACAGTAGGTTCTCAGGTATATTTGTAGAGACGAAGAACCGCTTCCCACCCACCCGCGACGCGCCGCTGACACCAATGCGTCGTACGTTGTTTCCCGGAAAAATCCGTATAGCTGATGACGCCTCCAATGACCAGTTGAGTGTCCTGCCCGAGCTTCGGGCGCAGTTCCTGTGGTATGAGTATCTCGAAGCTAAATCTCTGCTTTGGCGCAAGAAGGCCGGCCCGGTCGCCGTCAACTGGCGTCTCATCAAAGATAAACTCTGCGGGGTCATTCACGACATCTGCATAGGCCGTACTCATGACATCGCGGGCCGGACCCTGACCGTAGTTCCTTGCGATCACCTCCACCTTGGCGTCGCCACCTTCGACCTCGATTGGGTTCCCTACCTGCTCGCAGAAAATATACGCACGAAAGGCAAGGTCAATGCTCTCTTTGGTAGCCTCAGCACTAGCTTTGGCGGCTTCGGCGCTAACGTTAGCAGCGGCAGCAGCGGCGGCGGCGGCATCCGCAGCCTTGCGAGTCTCCGTCAAGCCTTCTTTCATATACCTGGCCTGCTCCTGCATGGCGCGCCATTGCAAAAACATGAGCCAGACAAGCCCACCGGTGAAAACGAGATTCAAGATGATGGCAGCGACGGACCACCGATAGGACTGCGCGTCGGGTTTACGTGCGCTAGTGGCCTTGTCCTGATTCTTGGCTGTCGCCTCGGCGCTTCCCTGATCGACCGCGGGAGACTGTGGCTCGGTAGGTTGGTTCTTGGGTTCAGCTTCGCTCTCTTTTGGAGTAGTCTTGTGTTGATCTTTCTGATCGGGTTTAAGTGGAGCTGGAGCTGGTGGCTGTGACTGCGCCATGATCACGCCGGCAAAGCAGCAGGCTATGAGGGCGGCGGCGATGCGCCATCCAGCCTTCACAGGTCTAGCAGCCACCACAGCTGCGCTTTCCGGAATTGTTAGCCTTCTGGCAGACCCATCGAAGTGCACCTGCATAACCCAGGCCCGGCTCACGTTCATCGAGTTCGGCGTCATGCGCCGCAAGCGGCAAGCCGCTTGCGGCGCATCTCCCCATGAACGGATGCGCGCGCCTTGCCGCCTTTCTGCCGCGATTGCGATACCCTGTAGCTACAACGGCGAGTCGTTTCGCTGCGGCTGCTGGTCTATGGGCACCATCAACCGCTGCGCGCATAGCTGCGACTGCGGCATCTACGAGCGATTCATCATGCGGGTCAAGAATTATCTTCCGTCTCGTTACTATCATCAATTCGCTCCCTTGGCTCTTTGGTCGGCTTGACCGCTAGCAATGCTCGCATCGCGTCATCGAAGCTCAGCGGGTGCAGGCTCACGGGGCCGGCTCTTTTCTTCCTCTTGCGAGGAGCGGCCGGCGGTTTCTTGGCACCGGAGCCTGTCACGATCCCGCCACGACGGTAGAGAACATGTCGTCGTTCTCGCGGTTGTTGTGCCGGAAGGAGAACTCGTTGAGATAGAGCGGCAGATACCGCTTCGAGACGTGATGGAAGTTGCCCATGATGCCGCGCTTGATGAGCGACCAGAAGCTGTCGATGGTGCAGGTATGGACCTCGCCGCGGACGTACTCGCCGGCCGTGTGGTTCACGAAGTCATGGGGCCGCTTGCTGCCGATCCGCTTGTAGGTCGGAAGCTCGTCGGTCGCGACCAGGGAGACGCGATCCGCGACCGTCTTGTCCACGAAGCCTTCCAGCGTCTTGGCGTCGGTCGCCTCGATCACCTGGCAGACCACGTTGCCCTTGCGGGAGATGGCGCCGATGACGCCGACCTTGCCGGCGGCGCCGCGCCCGCCCTGGCCCTTCTTCATGCCGCCGCCGATCCCGCCGCCGTGGCGGTTCTTGGCCTTCCCGCCGACGTAGGTTTCGTCCACTTCCACAACGCCGGTCAGCTGCTGGAAGGCAGGGTCCTGCATCGCGGCGCGGATGCGATGGCACATGTACCAGGCGGTACGGTACTGGCCCATGCCAATGTGCCGCTGGATCTGCAAGGCGCTCATGCCCTTCTTGGCCTGGCACATGATGAGGATCACCTGGAACCAATCACGCAGGGGGAACTTGGTGTTCTCGAAGACGGTGCCGGTCAGCGGGGAGAACTTGTAGCCGTTCTTCGCGCACGCCTTGCACTGCCACTTGAAGGGTTTCGCCAGCTTGTAGACCTTCTCGTCGGTGCCGCACCGGGGGCAGTAGACGCCATCGGGCCAGCGCATCGAGACGAGGTAGGCCAGGCAGTCGTCCTGGGTCTGGAAGCGGTCTTGGAGCTGCCGGAGGGTGAACATGGAAGGAGTCTATGTCCGTTCTTGAACGGTGTCAAGTGGGGCATTAAGAGGCAGAGAAGCGGCAGGCTAGGTATATCGAGGCGTCACGTTGATTGGTGTCAACTGACACCCAATCGCCTAAACTTTCAAGAAAGGAGCCGAGGAATGAAGGCCAGATTCGCTCTGTTCGTCGCGGGGATCCTGTGGGTCGTGGCCACCGCCGGCGTCACGGCACTGCAGGCCGAACAGGCCCGCGCGGCCGTCCTCTCGCCAGCCGAATTCATCGCGTCGCTCAACTGTGGCGCCAACCTCAGCACCCCGGCGAAGGCCAATGTCGTCCCGGCAGCGAAGCTCCTGTCGAACTTCGACACCTGCGGCAGCTGCAGCCAGAACCCGTGCCAGGGCGCGGTCCTCCACACCGGGTGCACCAAGCTCGGCGGTGGGTCCGGGCAATGCCTACCGCCCCTGGGCAACAACTGCTCTGACGGCGTGACGTGGCAGTGCCAGTGCTGGTCCGGTCCGCTGCCCTGACGACCGTTCACCCCTTCCTGCTGCGCCAGCCCGGCGGCGCCGCTTCTCTGCAGCCGGGCTGGCGAAACGGTCCGGATCTTCGGGGGGCAAGTGAACGGGGGCGTGCGCCATCAGCCCTCCCAAACGCCAGCCCGGGGATCGTCCGCGTCCGCCTCGCGGCCCTCGGCACGCCGTTCCTCGATCAGCTCGTCGGTCAGGCTGGTGCCGCCGAGCACATCCCGCAGGTGCCAGGCGACGCGCTCTGCCACTCACGACCTACAATCAGGTGGTGCTGTCCGGGATCAGGGTCAAAGGCGGCCGCCCGGCGGGCCGCACCCACCTCATGACCGCCGCCCGGATCTGCCTCGGGATCCTGGTCCTGATCGTGCTGCTCGCTTTCGCCGGCGTGTTCAAGTAGCGCCGGCCGCGAGCCGCGCGTTTCCGGCGGGTGCAGGCCCCGCCGAGCCTGCACCCAGTTTCAGTTACAGGTGATCGGCCAATCGACCCTGCCGCCGGTCGCGACGGCGCAGCAATTCGGACAGTCATGGTTGTTGGACGGACCGACGCCCCAATAGGAGTCCTCGCTGTAGAGGTAGGAGGCACCGATGCAGACCTTGTCGCCCTTGTAGGTGTCGATGGTGACCTCCTGGGTGGTGCGCGGCGCCAGAGTGAAGACCCTTTCCCGGTCGACCGGCCAGATAAAATTCCTGGTGATATCGAAGAAACGCGCCTTCAGGCCGGGGCTGTAGGCGCACTGGTTCGACAGCACCCAGGTCATGTGGACGACGGACGGGGCGGGCGCGGGCGGGTCGATCGCCACAGGGGCCGGGACAGGGGCAGGCGTCGGAGTCGGCGGGGGGGTTGGCGCGGCAGGGGCGGGATGGCTCGCCTGGTATTGCCTGTTGAGGTCGCTCAGGACCACGCCGAGGTTCTTCATCGTCTGGCCGGGCGCCGATAGGATGGCATTGCTGTCTCCGAACCGCAGATCGACGACGCGAAAGTCCTTGACGGTAACGATCGCCTCGGTCCACAGGTCGCTATCGTCGAAGGCGCTGATTCCGTCGACGACGAAGATGACCTCCGTCCCGTTGTCGCCGCGATGTATCCGTTCCATCCACGCACGCCGATAGGTGGCGGTGGGGAAGGCCGCGAAGTAGACGATCTTGCCAATACCCTTCACGAATGCGTATTCCGGATGAAGGCGGCCAGGGATTCCGACGTGAAGGCGGCCACCGTTCCGGGGTGAAGGCGGCCACCCTTTCCGACGCGAAGGCGGCCACTTGTGGGTGGTCGTCGGAAGGGTGGCCGGCATCGATCGGAAGGGTGGCCGCCTTCCGGTCGGAACGAGCGACGAGTTGGGCTCCGACGCTGTGGCATCCTCGCCCTTCACGACGAAGGGAGGGAGATGCCGGCACGGAGACTCAGCATGAGGAAAATTCAGGAGGTGTTGCGGCTGCTTCTGGTGTGCGGTTTGAGCCAGCGGCAGGCCAGTCGGGTGTGCGGTGTCGGGAGGGCGAGCGTCGCGGAGTACCTGGAGCGAGCGCAGAGGGCTGGCGTGCTGGAAGCGGGGTGGGAGAGGTGGAGTGGCGAGGAGCTCGAGCGACGGCTCTATCCGCCGGCGTGGCGGCCGCCGCGGCGCGAGCGACCGGCCGTGGACTGGGTGCAGGTGCATGACGAGCTGAAGCTCAAGGACGTGACGCTGAGCCTGGTCTGGCAGGAGTACCGGGAGCGGCAGCCGGGCGGTTACCAGTACAGCCGTTTCTGCGAGCTGTACGGGGCCTGGCGGGGGAAGCTGGACCTGTGCATGCGCCAGGTGCACCGGCCCGGCGAGAAGCTGTTCGTGGACTACTGCGGCGCGACGGTGCCGGTGGTGGACGCTGGGACCGGGGAAGTGCGGGAGGCGCAGGTCTTCGTGGCGGTGTGGGGCGCGAGCAGCTACACCTTCGCGGAGGCGACGTGGAGCCAGGGTCTTGCCGACTGGATCGGCTCGCACGTACGGGCCTTCGAATTCGGCGGCGGCCTCACCGAGCTGGTGATCCCGGACAATCTTCGCAGCGGCGTCACTCGCGCCTGTCGCTACGAGCCGGAGCTCAACCCGACCTACCAGGATCTGGCGGTGCACTACGGTGTCGCGGTGATGCCAGCGCGGGTGCGCAAGCCCCGGGACAAGGCCAAGGTCGAGTCGGGCGTGCAGCTCGTGCAGCGATGGATCCTGGCCCGGCTGCGGCATCGGCAGTTTTTCTCGCTCGCCGAGCTCAACCAGGCGATCCGGGAGCTTCTCGGCCCGTTGAACGACCGGCCCTTCCGCAAGCTGCCAGGCTCGCGCCGGTCGCTGTTCGAGAGTCTCGAGCGGCCGGCTCTGCGACCGCTGCCCGAGGAGCGCTTCACATACGCGGAGTGGAAGAAAGCGCGAGTCCACATCGACTACCACGTCGAGGTCGACGGCCACTACTACAGCGTGCCCTACCAGCTGGTGAGCCAGCAGCTCGACGTCCGGGTGAGCGCCAAGACTGTGGAGTGCTTCGCGAAGAGCAAGCGCGTGGCGAGCCACCTGCGCAGCTTTCGTCGCGGAGCGCACACGACGCAGGACGAGCACATGCCGCAGGCCCATCGGGCGTATGCGGAGTGGACGCCCGAGCGGCTGGTGCGCTGGGCACAGCAAGCCGGCCCTTCGGTGGCCGGTCTCATCGCAACGGTGATGGCGACGCGGGTCCATCCGCAGCAGGGCTTCCGCTCGTGCCTGGGGATCATGCGCCTGAGTCAGCGCTACGGCGGCGAGCGGCTCGATGCGGCCTGCCAGCGCGCCCTGCAGGTCGGCGCCGCCTCGTACCGCAGCGTGCGCTCGATCCTGCTGGTGGGGCTGGATCGTCAGCCGGAGCCGGACACCGAGCTGCTGGCGGCGCGGCCGCTCGCCCATGAGAATCTTCGCGGCGCCTCGTACTACCGCGAGGAGGGCAAGCCATGCTGACCCATCCGACGCTGGAGAAGCTCCAAGCGCTGCGGCTGACCGGCATGCTCAAAGGCCTCGAGGAGCAGCTGCAGATGAGCGGCCTCGATGAGCTCGGCTTCGCCGAGCGCCTGGGCCTGCTGGTGGATCGCGAGATGACGGAGCGCGAGAATCGCCGGCTGAAGGACCGGCTCGCCAAGGCGAGATTGCGCCAGGCCGCCGCGGTCGAGGACGTGGATCTGCGCATGCCCCGCGGACTGGATCGGTCGCTCTTCCTGTCGCTGTGCTCGTGCCAGTGGGTCTCCCAACGCCTCAACGTCCTGATCACCGGACCGACCGGCGCCGGCAAGAGCTTCTTGGCCTGCGCGCTGGCGCAGAAAGCATGTCGTGAAGGCTTCACCGCCGCGTATCACCGCGTGCCGCGCCTGCTGTCCGAGCTGGGCACCGCCAAGGCGGACGGACGGTACTCGAAGCTGCTGGTGAACCTGGCTCGCATTGAGGTGCTGGTCCTCGACGATTGGGGCATGCATCCGCTGGGCGATGCTCAGCGCCGGGACCTGCTGGAGATCATGGAAGACCGCTACGGCTGCCGCTCCACGGTGGTGACCAGCCAGCTCCCCGTCGACACCTGGCACGACGCGATCGGCGACGCCACGCTGGCGGACGCCCTGCTCGATCGGCTGGTCCACAACGCCTACCAGCTCAAGCTCAAAGGCGAGTCGCGGCGCAAGCACAACGCGCTCGTCCCGCCGGCGGAGAGCCCATCATGAAGGTCCCGGTCGCGGCGCGCCGCCGGCGCCTACCCCCCACCCTGCAAGCCCCCCACCCCGGCTGTGGAATCTGCCCGGGTATGGAAAGCTCCGGGCCACCACCCACCCGCCTCCCCGGACCTTTCCACACCCGTTGGAAATCCCTGCCCGCCACTCACCCACCCCCGGGATTTCCACAGCTACGCACAGCCGCGGCGACGAGGTCACATACCCCCAGGAAGGGAAGAAGAAACATGACAGACTCCACAGGCGCCACCAGTGGCCAAGGCGGCCACTTCGATCAACCATGAGCCCCACTCGTCGCTACGCTCCGACAGGGTGGCCGGCTTCGATCGGAATGGGTGGCCGGCTTCGTCGGAATCCGCACACGAACGAATCCCAACTCGATTCCTCGGCCCGAGCGGCCTCCGCGGACAAGAGGACGGCGGCCGCCGTGGCAGCCCAGATCAGCTTCCGGAGCATTCGATCCCTCCCGGCCGAAGTCGGCACGCACCGGCGGTGCCGCAAGCTCTCCTTGTCTTCGACGCGAGAAACGGCGCTGGAAGGTCTCACCGCCGCGCGCCGCGCGCGGGCTCGCTCCGGTCACGCCGGAGGAGTTGTGTCGGTTGGGCGCCGTCGGGTAGCAGCTGGGCGAGGAAGGCGACGAGTTCATGGCCGTCTTCACCCATGGGTGGCTCGAATCGCTGGAGCCCTGGCAGGGCGACCCGGATTACGCCCTGCCGGCCAGCCGTCGAGGACGCCGCGCCGCCGCCGCCGCGTTCCACCGCGGCGAAACGATGCCAGGTGACAGCGCGGCGGCGGGTGCCCCGCGCCAGGTGCAGCGCGCACAGATAGTTGTAGATGCTTACCAAGGAGGTGAATGATGAAAGTCAAGGTTTCGATCCTGGTGATGCTGGTCGGCGCGCTGCTGGTTCCCGCCTTCGCTTTCGCCGCTGACGCTCCCGCCGCCACGGCGGCTCCGGTTCTGGTGTCGCTAACACCGGCGGCTCCCACGGCTTCGATGTCGCAGATGTCGCCGGCGGCCGGCGCTTGCTCGGATGCGTCGCTGCTGCCGATGCTGTCGCTGTCCACCGAGCTGGGCGGGACCTGCGGCCCGTGCAGCGGCACGTGTGCCGGCAGTCCCGAGCTGGGCGGTTGCGCCGCGGGGCGCTGCATTCCCCAGGGCACCTGCTCCGCCACCCATACCACGAAGTGCAACTGCCTGCCCCTCTGATTCACTGAGCCGCTGACTCGCATCCGCCGCCGGGTGCTGCCCGCGAGCGCGCGGCGGCACCTTGAGCTGCCCCGCTTGAGCACCGGCCGCCGAGCAGGAACACGCCGAGGACCCCGCCACCGTTCTAGCAATCCGGCTCCTGCTGCTGACCGGCGCGCACCGCGACGAGGTCCTTGGCCTGCGCTGGCAGGATGTCGATCTCGAAACCGGCACCCTGAAGCTGCCCGACAGCAAGACCCGCGCGGTGCGGGCGTCAGCTTCCTGGGAGGCGCCAGCGGCATCGGCCTCGTCCTATTCGCGCGATTTCGCGCACCATTACTTACGTAGGCGTTATTCTCTGGTCTACAACAGTGGTCCAGGAAAGGAGAACCGAGATGAAGAAGATGACCGAGGTGAAGAAGCTGAGGATCGGCAAAGAGACCCTGCTCCGTCTGGGATCACGGCAGATAAACCAAGTTGCGGGAGGTGCGACCCTGACGTCCCCGTGCATCTGCACGACACAGTTCGAGCACGTCGTCAGGTCAGAGGTCATCCACATCTAGGGAATTCGCGGCCGCACCCTCCTGTCCAAATGTCGAATCCCGCGTAATCCCGAGGCCGTCTGTTCGGAGTTTCCATGGCGGCAGAGGGCGGGATGTGGTGCGGCCCCGGATTCGACCGGTGGCGGCCGGGCGAGTAAAGGTCCTCTTCGTTGCTGTACAAATCCATATAGGAGCGTTAGCCATCCCTTTTCCTTGGCGTGCCGCGTCGCCCTACCGGCCGCGTGGGTGACTCCCAAAGGCTGACATCCTCAGGGGCAGATATCCCACCAAGGTGCTGCACGCGGCGTAGACCGGCTCAGGTGCAGGCCGTGCGGGAACGCGCGCCTGCAAGGACCACGGCTGCCCTCACCACGCTGGCAGCGGCCACCGCCGCCTCAACCGCCAGAAGAGCTGGGTGAACACGCCCACGGCCCGCTCTCAGGTCCTCAGCGAACGCGACTGCGGGGGCCGCCATCGCGCGCATGAAAGCCCAGCTCGAATTTAGCCAGACCGGACTAGATCGCACGTTGACTTTAACTAATTTTTACTGGAGTTACGTGGTGCCGTGATTGTCAGCCACGCCTTGCCACTGCCAGCAGGGAGTCTCCCAGATAGGGGGTGGTGACGACGCGGCCGATCCGCCGCAGGGGCTTCAGCATTGGATTGCCCTCCCCCACGTTGCAGAAGTTGGAGATCGTGGTGAGGGTTTCGGGCACCAGGCCGGCGGCTTGCAGGGCCTGGCGCAGGCGGGTGGCGGAGAACATGTGGATGTGGGTGGGATCGAGGTGGAAGCTCCAGCGGCGGCCCAGGAGGGGTCGAGCGAGGCTGCCGGCGTTGAGGGTGATGACGATCAGCTTGCCTCCGGGCGCCAGGGTGCGGCGGCAGCTCGCCAGGGTGTCGGGGTAGCGATCCAGGTGCTCGATCACGTCCAGCAGGGTGATGGCGGCGAAATGGGCGTCGGGGAAAGGGAACGGATCCTCGGCGCCGCCGGTGGCGATCGGCGCGGTGGTGCGCTGGCGGGCGGCGGCGACGGCCTCGGGCGAAAGCTCCAAACCGTAGGGCTCGTAGCCGGCCTGCTCCAGAGCTTCGAGAAAGAATCCGAAGCCGGAGCCGACATCCAGAACCCGGCCATCTGCGACACCGTGAGCTCGCAGCAGATCGATCAGGTATTGCAGGTATCTGCGCTTGCCGGGATGAAGCTGGAAGTACTCGCGATCGAAATAGTCATCGGTTTCCACCGAGGTCGGCTGGCGCCGCGGCGGCGGGTCGGCGAGGGGCACCGGCGGATGCTAGCACGCGGCCACCGCGGCCTCACGAGGCGGCCCCTAAACCGCTAAACCCCCTAAGCCGCGAACCCGGGGCCAATGCCGCTGGCAGGGGTCGCCACAAGGACCGCTGCGTCGGGTCACCGTGGCTCCATGAGCCGGGCGCGGAGGCGCTGAGCGGCGGGGTTCGTGGGATCGATCTCGAGCGCACGGCGGTTGAGATCTCGCGCCGCCGCCAGGTCACCTTGCCGCAGACGCAGGAGGGCGTCGTTCTGCAGCGCCTGCAGGCTGCGCGGGTTCAGCGCCAGCGCCCGGTCCAGATGGCGGCCCGCCTCGGCCAGGTCGCCCATCGCCAGGTTCACGCCTCCCAGGTTGCTCTGGGCGTCGTCCGACGCCGGCTCCAGCGCCGCCGCGCGCTGGTAGCAGCGCAGGGCGGCCGGCCAATCCCGGCGCCGGGCGGCGAGGTTGCCAAGATCCAGCCAGGCCAGGAAAGCGTCAGGCGCCGCGGCCAGGGTGGCCTCGTACTCCTGGCTGGCAAGAGCCGTATCGCCCCGCTCTTCGGCAAGCCTGGCGCGGTTGAAGTGCACCAGGTCCAGGCGCGGCTCGAAGTCGGCCAATCTGGGCAGAGCGAGCGCCGCGGCAAGCGCCAGCCCAAGGCCGACGGCACGCGCCGCGGGCCGGCGGATCGCTCCGGAGTCGCCCGGCACCGGGTTTCCCCGCCTTCCCCGCCACCAGGCCTCGACGGCCTCGACGGCCTCGACCAGGGCGGCGGCCGGCAGGGCGGCCAGCAGGAGCAGCGCCGGCACCGCCGGCAGGCGATAACGCGCGAACAGGAAGAAGGCGACGGTCGAGACCATCCAGGCGCCGGCGAACACCAGCGCCGGCGCCAGCCGCCGCATCCGCCCTCCGCGAAGAAAGCCCAGGCCCATGGCGGCCAGCAGCGTCACGCCGCCGAACTCGAGCAGCGGCAGGCGGTATACCGGCGACTGGCCGCGGAGGTCGTAGTAGTCGACCGCGTCGGGCCACTCGTACCAGCTCCAGAATAGCCCTACCTTGCGCACGGTCAGGCGCGCGAACGCACCCGGATGCGACCGCGCCCAGGCGAGGGCACGGTCCAGCCAGTAACGCGACACCTCGGCCGCGCCAAGGCGGCGCCCCAGCTCCTGCTCGGCGATCCGCGCCGGCTCTCGCCGTTCGAGCTCCGGCGTCTGCTTGCCCGGCACGATCGGCCGATAGGTGCCGTCGGCCCGCGGGTTGTTGCCGATGTAGAAATTCACCCCGCCCTGGAAGGTGGTGGGCAGGAAATCCCCTCCCACCAAGCCATTGCGCAACACCACCGGCGCCAAGACCAGAACGACGCCCGCGAGCAGCGCGCCCGCCCTGCCGGCCCCGGCCACCCATCTCGCTCGGCGCGGCGAGACCGCCGGAACGACGGATTCCCCGACCCCAGCCCCGGCCGCAGCGGCGTCAGACGGCTGACCGTCCGGCCGGCCGCAAGCCCGCCCCGGCGCCGCGCTCCATGCCAGCGGCAGCAGGAAGGGCACGACCAGCAGCGCGTTCTCCCGCAAGAGCGCCAGGATCCCCAGCAGCACCCCGACCAGCAGCCACCGTCCCGCAGTTCGCGGCAAATCTGCTCGCGGCAAGGCAGTTCGCGGCCAGGCAGCTCGCGGCCCGGCCGACAAACCCACCTCGGACGAAACCTCCGACGCGGGAGGGACGCCAGCCCCGGCAGATGCCTCCGGGTCAGCAGCCCAGGCCATCGCCCACAGCACGAAACAGACGACGGTGACCGCGAGCGATTCCTTGAGCAGCTGGACGTCGTAGAACAGGAACGGCCCATAAACCCCGGCGAGCGCCGCCGCCGCAAGCCCGACCCGTTCACCCGCCATCGCCCTGCCGGCACGGTAGAGCGCGTAGCAACCCGCCACCGCCAAGCCGATCTGGACGAGATAGGCGGCGTCCAGACTTGGGCCGGCAACCACGTACAGCAACGCCAGCAGGTAGGGATAGAGCGGGGCCTGGAAGAAGACCCCGCGCGCGTGCCCAAGCCAATCGCCGCCGGCAATCTCTCGCGCCCAACGGTCGTACTCCCAGCTGTCCATCGCCAGCTGGCCGACGAAGGGCGCCTGCCGCACCGCCGCCCAGTGCGCAAGGCGCAGCGCCAATGCCACCCCGAGCACCAGGACGAGCGGCACCTTGCTCCCCGCGGGAGCAGTGGGCGCGGACGCGGAGGGTGATCTGTCCATCGGCCAAATCGACTCTGCCACAGAGTTGCAACCGGCGCCAAAGATGGCGGAGCCATGCCAGCAAGCGATCGGCGCGCTCTCGCTTGCCGCGCCGGCTTGCTTGCCGCCCCCTCAGCCGGCAGCGCCGGCGGACTGCCCCCGCCGGGAAGGGCGCCGCGCCAGCCAGTGCGCCACCACCGGCAGCGCCAGCAGGCCGAGCAGCACCGCGAACCAGAGGGTGGCGCCGCGGATGATGAAGGTGATCAGGGTGGCGCGGGCGGTATCCAGACCCTGCGCTCGCAGCAGCGCCGTGAGCGCGCCGTCGGCGGCGCCGAGGCCGCCGGGAAGCATCGAAGCGGAGCCGAGGACCGTGGAGGCGGTGTAGTCGAAGACCCCTGCCAGGAAGCCGGCGCGGGGCGCATAGGCGCGCACCGCGATTACGAAACCCACCCCCTCCGCGCCCCAGGCGAGGACCGCGACCAGCAGCCCCATGCCCAGCAGACCCGGCGACAGCAGGCTGCGCAGCCCCTGGTACACCGACTCCAAGGCGGCGACGCGCGGGCCGACGAGCGGCAGGCGCTCCAGGCGGCCGAAGAGCCAGGCCGCCCACCGCTCGCGCATGAAAACCGCCGCGCCCAGCGCCACCGCGGCGACTCCCAGCGCCGCCCACCATGGACCGCCCGGGAAGGGCAGGGCGCCAACCGCCAGCAGCGCCAGGACGCCCAGCAGGTCGGTCACCCGCTCGGCCAGCACCGCCGGCGCCACGCGCAACGCCGGACCGCCGCCCAGCTCCCGCACCAGCCACGCCTTGCCCAGCTCGCCGGCCTTGCCGGGGGTCACCGAGAGCAGGAACCCGACCAGGAAGACGCCGAGGCTGCGGCCGCGCGGCAGCGCCGCGCCCAGCGCCCGCAGGTAGAGCTCCCAGCGCACGAAACGCAGCGCATAGTTGACCAGCGACAGGACCAGGATCGGCGCCAGCAGCGCGAAGTCGAAGCGGCGCAGCTGGACGAGGAACTGCCTTGGATTGGCAGCGCCCAGCAGGCCCGCCAGCACCAGCAGGCCGAGCCCGAAGGCCGGCAGCAGGCGCCGTCCGAGGTGATAGAGCGCCGCATCGGCGGGCGCAGGCACCGGCGCTGCCGCGATGGCCATCGCCTCCGGCGACCCTCGTCCGGCCGACGCCTCACCCACCCGGTCCCCGGATGCAACCGGCGCGAGACCGGTCGACCCGCCGCGCTCCAGGGCGCCGGCCGTTCCCGCCGCGGACCCCGCCGGCGCCACTGCCGCCGGCTCGCCGGCTTCGCGCGGGCTCAGGCCGCCGCTCGCCGATCCAGCTCGGCCGCTTCCGGGTATTGATCGAAGAGGCGCATCCACTTGCTGGTCCGCTTGTAGCGCTCGGTGCGCCGCTTGCCGATCGTCGGATACCAGGCGAAGTCGTGGTAGAAGTACGAGCCGAACACGAAGAAATAGACCAGCGGCGTGCGGAAAAAGAGCTTCTGCAAGCCGTGCAGCGGCCCGAACCAGACCAGGTCGCCGAAACGGGAAACCGCGTTGTCGCCCACCGAAAAGTGGAAGTTCATGCCGGAGATGTCCTCGCCGACCACCTCGATGTCGCGCGGATCGCCCACCCCCAGCCCGGCCTCGTGAGCCAGACGGATGTATTTGATCGACATCGGATCGAAACCCATCAGCTTGGCCGCCACGGCGTCGATCGCCACCTGATCGCCGGAGGCGAGCAGCAGGTCCTTCTCCACCGGGATCATGGTGCGCGGCCCCGGGCCATTGCCGCAGGTGGTGCCATCCTTGACCGCGAAGATGCCGCTATGGATCTCCTTCTGGATGGTGAGCAGGTCGACCAGCGTCTCGTGGATCCACGAGTGGGTGTAGTGCCGCCGCGTGTTGAGCAGGCCGCCGAAAGCGTTCTTCATCGCTCCCGTCGTGGTGGTGTAGATGTGGCACTTGACCGTTGGCAGGTGGACGATGTTCTTGCCGAGGAAGAACTCGGGGATGGTGATGCCCTCGGGATAAATGCGCGGCAGCACCAGCATGCGGCCCTGGGGCTGATAGCGCACCCATTTCAGGTCGTCGGCGAAACAGTTGTAACGCACCGGCACGCCGTACTTCTCGAGCACCGGCAGGTAGCGGTTGAGCCGCTCGCCTTTCTTGGGATCGGTCACCACCGTGTTGTTCTGCACGCAGACCTGGTCGCCCAGGCCGATCTCCCGCAGCTTGACGATCGTCCCCTCGAGCTGCCAGGGAGTGGTGTTGGCCCCGGGGAACGGGAAGTGCCAGGAAATGTTGTCCTTGAGGATGGTGGTGGCGCCGGCGGCGAGGTGGGCGCGCACGTCGGCCATCTCCATCGTCCGCCCGACGTCCTCGAGCACGGTTTCGGGCTTGGTCCTGATGACGGCCACGCGGGGTTTCTTCACGAGTAGAGACTCCTCCGGGTTGCTGCCTGGTTCATGTTACTCCTGCCGGCCCTTCCCTCATTGCGGGCCGGTGAAGAAACCGCGCACCGCCTCGCAGACCGCCTCCACCTCTTCGTCCCGAAGCTCGGCGTACATCGGCAGGCACAGCACCTCGGCGGCGGCCCGCGTGGCCTCCGGCAAGTCGTCCGCGTTCGCCAAGTTCGCCGCCGCCGCGGTGCCGGCGAGAGCCGGTTGCAGGTGCAACGGCGTCGGGTAGTGGACGGAGCTGCCGATTCCCAACCCGGCAAGATGGCGCATCAGGGCGTCGCGATGGGCGGTCCGCACGGTCAGCTGATGGAACACCGACAAGCACCCCGGCGGATCGGCGGGCGGCAGCGCCAGGTCGCCGGCGCCGGCCAGGCCGTCGTAGTAGCGGCGGGCCAGCTCGCGCCGCCGCGCGTTGTCGGCTTCGAGCAGCGGCAGGCGGCAGTTGAGCACCGCCGCCTGCAGGCTGTCGAGGCGGCTGTTGACCCCCATCTCGACGTGGTGGTAGCGCGAGTCCTGGCCGTGATTGGCGAGCCGCCGCACCCGCTCCACCAGCTCGCGGTCGTTGCCGGTCACCGCGCCGCCGTCGCCGAAGCAGCCCAGGTTCTTGGTGGGATAGAAGCTCCAGGCGGCAAGGCGGCCCAGGGTTCCGACCCGCCGCCCGCGGTATATGGCGCCGTGGGCCTGGGCCGCGTCCTCGAGCAGCCACAGCCCGTGGCGCTCGCACAGCTCCAGCACCTGGCCGGCGTCGAACGGCCGGCCGTAGAGGTGGACGCCGAGGATGCCCTTGGTGCGCGGCGTGATGCGCGCCGCCGCAGCGGCCGGATCGAGGTTGAAGGTGGCGGCTTCGACGTCGCAGAACACCGGCACGCCGCCCGCCAGGACGACCGCCTCGACGGTGGCGAAGAAGCTGAACGCGGGGACGATCACCTCGTCGCCGCCGCCGCCGCCGCCGACTCCGACACCGAGGGCGCGCAGGGCGAGGACCAGCGCGTCGGTGCCGTTGGCGACCGCCGCGCAGGCCTCGGCGCCCAGCAAGGCGGCGAAGCCCTGCTCGAATTCCCGCACCTCGGGCCCGAGCACGAAGGCGCTCGCCGCGAGGATGCGCCGCCACCGCTCCTCGAGCGGCGCGGCGATCCGCTGCCGGGCGCGGCCGAGGTCGAGATAGGGAACCTGCCGGGTGGTGGTCGTGGTCATGGATCTCTCGCTATCTCCCCCGCCCGCGACAGATCGCTCTCCGCCATCGACGGAAACCGCTCCCGCAGGCCGGGGTATTGTACCCGCATGCTCTCGCGGCTGCGGTTCTTCTGGGTGGTCGGAGCCTGCGGCGGCGTGCTGATGGCGCTCGAGATCCTGTCGAGCCGCATCCTTGCCCCGTTCTTTGGCAACAGCGTCTACGTCTGGGGCTCGATCATCAGCGTCTTCCTGGCCGCCCTGTCGCTGGGCTACCTGTGGGGCGGGCGGCTCGCCGACCGCCAGCCAACGCTCGCGGCGCTCGCCCGCCTGCTGGCGCTGGCGGCTGCCTGCGAGGCGGCGCTGCTGCTTGCCGGCTCGCGCCTGGCCGCGGTGCTCGCCGACTGGACGGGCGCCACCCCGGCCGGCACGTTGATCGCCGCCGCCGCGCTCTTCGGCCCGGCCAGCGTGCTGCTCGCGACCGTCTCCCCCTATGCCGTCCGCCTGGCGGCGCGCGACCTCGGGCGACTCGGCGACACCGCCGGGCGGCTCTACGCCCTGTCCACCTGCGGCAGCCTGGGCGGCACGCTGATCGCCACCTTCCTGCTGATCCCCTTTTTCGAGCTGCGCCACGTTCTCGCGCTGTTGACCGCGGCGACCGCCGCCACCGCCCTGGCCGCCGCGGTACCGGGACCGCCGCAGCCCACCGCGACCTCGTCACCACCGCGCGCGCTGCCGGCGGTGGTGCTCGCCGCGCTGGTGCTGGCGGTAGCCGGCGCCGCGTTCCTGCCGCGCGCCCGCACCGGCGCCGAGCTGCTCTACGAGCGCACCACCCCCTACCAGACCCTGGTGGTGAGAGAGCGGACGGGCGTCCGCTACCTCGAGAGCGACCGCATCCAGCAGGCGGCGGTCCGCATTGCGGATGGCGAGCCGGCGATGCGCTACCCGCGTTTCGCCGCCGCCAGCCTGTTGCTCGCGCCGCCGCCGCACAGCCTGCTGGCCCTGGGCATGGGGGGCGGCTCGGTGGGCTCCTACCTGCAACGCCGGCTCGCCGGTCTCCGGGTCGACTACGTGGACATCGATCCGGCGGTGCCGGAGATCGCCCAGCGCTTCCTGCTGCTGCACGCCGGCCCGCGGACCACCATCACCATCGCCGACGGGCGGCGCTTCCTGGCCGGCGCCGGCGACCGCGCCTGGGACCTGGTCTATTGCGACACCTATATCGGCCGGAGCGTGCCGTTCCACCTCACCACCATCGAGTTCCTGGACGAGGTGAAGCGCCACCTCGCCGCCGGCGGCAGCTTCGGCCTGAACCTCGCCGCCGGCCTGGCCGATCCCTTCTCCAAGGCGATGTACCGCACGGTGCTGGAGCGGTTCGCGACCGTCTACCTGTTCCGGGTCGGCGGCGCCAGCAACGTCCTGGCCCTGGCCACCGATCGCCCGGGACTGTCGCGGTCGAGCCTGCTGGCGCGCGCCGGCGAGCTGGATCGCCAGCTGCCGGGCTTCGATCCGCCTTTCACCACCATTGCCCGCGCCCGCATGGCGGTGGGGCTCGAGGCCGTGGACGTGCCGCTGCTGCGCGACGAGTTCGCGCCGGTCGATCGCCTCATCCACCTGGGCGCCGCCGCCCGCGGCGAGCCCTGACGCTGCGGGCGAGCCCAGCCCTGACGCGCCCGTCGCGACGGGGCGCCGGCCGCGCGGCTCAGCCAGGTGGCCCGGGCGAGGGCGCAGATCCGGGCGACACCGCGGGCAGTGCCAGCGCCGTTGCCAGGTAGTCGGCGAAGCGCTCGCTGCCACGGTCGGAGAAGTGGAGCGGATCGCCGAAATCCTCGTCCTGCCAGCCGACCTGCGCCGCGGCGTCCACCACCTGCACCCCCTCCTCGCCGTGCATGGCGCGCAGCGCCGCATTGAGCTGCTCGAGCTCGCCGGGCGCCGCCTCCGGCACCAGGCCGGGCAGCCATTGCCCCAGGTAGCTGAGGTCGTCGGCCCGCTGGCGCCGCCGGATGCGGATGGTCTGGGTGACCAGCGCCACCCGCGCGCCATGGGCACGGGCAACGGCCACCAGGGAGCGCAGGTTGCGGGCAAAGGTGCCGGCCGCGCCCGCTGCCAGGTGCGGATGCCGCGGCTGCCGTGGATCGAGGCTCGCCCAGGGGTCGCCCGGCCGCGCCCAGGCCGCCGCCAGGCGTTCGAGCAGCACGCTGCGCGCGCGCCAGGGCAGCGGCGCCCGGTCGAAGCCGAGCGGCTGCAAGGTGAGCTCGGCATGGCCATGCTCGTACTGGCGGTCGAAGGGCTGGTAGCCGCCCGGCTGCAGGTCGTTGTCGCCCTGATAGACGATCACCAGCGCCGGCTCGAGATCGACGTCGCGCAGCGCCAGCGAGATCAGGCTCTCGAGCGAGGTCCAGCCCGGAAAGCCGGCATTCCAGACCTCCACGCCCGGCCGCTGCCGCCGCAGCCGCTGCTCCAGCCGCCAGGGCCAGGTGCGGTCGTCGCTTGCCGCCAGCAGGTCGAAGGTGGTCGAGCCGCCGGCGCAGAGGATGCGCAGCGCTGCCGGCGGCCGGGCGAGCGGCCGTTCGGGTGAGCGGTAGCCCAGCGCGTTGAAGCTCGCCTGCTTGCCGAAGGCGTGGACCCGCGCCCCCTCCCGCGGCGCGGTCTCGAGAAACGGATGGCGGCGGTAGAGGCGCAGCGCCGCGTCCTGCTGGGCACGGATGCGGCTGGCCCAGGTGTGCGGCCAGGCGCCGGTGCGCAGGCGCAGGACGAGGCGCGTCCCGCCCTCGGCCGCGGCCAGCAGGCCGGCGGTGATCGCCAGCACCAACAGCCCGCGCAGCAGCCCGCCGCGGAGACCGTCGCCCTGCGGGCGCTGCCCGTCGTGCGCGCTCCCCATGCGCGCCCGCTACCCCGGATCGCCCGGCAGGCGCCGCAGCGGATAGCGCGTCCAGGGCGTGCTGTAGACCACCAGCTCGTCGGCCCCCATGGTGATGTTGTCGGCGATGCGCAGGCTCACCACCGGCCGCAGCCCGAGCTCGGCCTCGAGGTGCGGCAGCCAGGCCGGGAAGATGGCGACGTAGTCCGGCCGCCGGCTGGCGACGGCGGCGGCCATCGCCCGCTCCCAGGGCACGCCGCGGGCCTGCTGCCGCTGCACTTCCTGCCGCAGCTCGGGATTGGCGATGCCGGCGAGATCGACGATGCGGTTGGGGAGCAGGTACTTGAAGGCGCCGATGTCGTTGACCGCCAGCAGCGCGCCGGCGGGCAGGCGCGGCGCCAGCCAGCGCGCGGCGCGCACGTCGCTCGCTTCGACGTTCGCCAGGTTGCGGGCATAGATGCTGCCGCACTGCAGCAGGTTGGATGCGGTGGGCCAGAGCAGCACTGCCACCAGCAGCGGGCCGACCGGCAGCCGCACCTTGCCGGCCGCCACCGCCGGGCGCAGCGCGGCGGCGACGCCCTCGACCGCGACCGTGCCCAGCACCGCCACCACCGGGAACAGCGGGAAGTAGTAGCGGCCGAAGTTGCCGGCCAGCATCTTCGCCCCGGCCGGGCTGAGCGTGGAGTAGGCCAGAGGCAGCGCCACCAGCCACAGCCCCGGCAGCAGGCCGCGGTCGCGGCGCGAGCCGAGGCGCGCCGCCAGCGCCGCCGCGCCGCCGAAGCTGAGCAGGGTCATGTAGGGCTGCGCGCGCAGCAGGATGCCCATCACCCCATAGACGTACTGCAGGTCGGGCAGCAGGCGCCGCAGCTCGCCCCCCTTCGCGGCGTAGGTGGTGGGCAGGAACGAGCCGCCGGCGGCGCGGTAGAACAGCAGCGGTCCGGCCAGCGCGCAGGCCGCCAGCAGGCCGCCGGCGGCGAGGCGCGCGAACGGCGGCCGCTGCCAGCGCAGCGGCGCCGGCGGACCACCGTCGCGGCGGAACCGCAAGCACCGGTCGAGCACGGCGAGCGCCAGCAGCAGCAGCCCCTCGGGGCGCGCGAGCGCCGCCAGGGCCAGGACGGCGAAGGAGAGCGGCAGGCCGGCCGCGGCGCCGGCCCCGCTGCCCACCGCCGGAGCGGCGGTCTCCGGCCCAATGCCGGCGTCACGGGCATCCCCGGTGCCGCCGTCCGCCGCCCGCTCGCGCAGGTGCAACACCATCCCCCAGGTCGACAGCAGCACGAAGAGCGGGATCTCCATCCCCGACAGCGCCGACCAGACCAGCCAGCCGGTGCCGAGGGTTAGGCAGCCGGCAAGCGCCGCCAGCCCCGGCGCCAGGCCGAGCTCGCGCGCCAAGCGCCAGGTGGCGTCGATGCCTCCCAGGTAGAGCAGCGCGCCGGCCAGCTGCGCCCAGGCGAGCGGGCTGCCCGGCAGGTAGGCGAGCAGCGCCAGCAGCGCCGTCCACAGCGGCGCGGTCGAACCGGTGACCAGCTCCCCGGGGTTGTATGACAGGCCGCGGCCCGCGGCCAGGTTGCGCGCGAACTGCAGGTGGATCCAGCTGTCGTCGAGCGGCCAGCCCAGGCCTCCGCCGAGCTGCCACAGCTCGATCGCCAGGTAGCCGAGCAACGCCCCGGCGCCCCCCAGCAGCAGGTACCAGCGGGCGCGGCTCGGGCGGACCGTGCCGGCGGGGAGAGGGGCGGCGGGCGCCGTGTTCATCGGCACCGCAGCATAGCGAAGTCCGGCGCCGCCACGGCATCCTGGGCACGGGGAGTATGATTTGCGGCCTATGTCCCGCCCCCCCCTCCTCGAGCGGCGTCTGCAGCTGGCCTCCCGGGTCGCCCTGTACGGCAGCCTGCTGCTGGTGATCGCCGCCGGCTGGGGCATGGTCGCCACCCTCGACCGGCCGGCGGCGCCGGGCGAGGAGATGCGCTGGACCGAGCACGACTACCCCCACGACCCGACCGTCCAGCTGCTGCAGCGCTACGTCCAGATCGACACCAGCCGGGCGACTGGCAACGAGGTGGCCGGCGCCCGCTTCCTCGCCGCGCAGCTGGCGGCCGCCGGCATCCCCTCCGAGATCGAGGTGCTGGACGGCAAGCACGCCAACCTCTTCGCCCGCCTCGAGGGTCGGGATCCGCACCCGCTGGTGCTGCACAGCCACATCGACGTCTCCGACGTCGACCCCCGCGAGTGGATCTACCCGCCGTTCGCGGCGCACATCGAGCTGCCCTGGATCTGGGGCCGCGGCGTGTTCGACATGAAGAGCGTCGGCATCGCCGAGCTGCTGGCGATGATCGACCTCAAGAAGAGCGGCAAGCCGCTGCGGCGGTCGGTGCTGCTGCTGGCGACCGGCGACGAGGAGGCCGGCGACAGCCGCCTCGGCGCGCAATGGGTGATCCGCCACCGGCCGGAGCTGGTGCACAGCTTCTGGGCGGTGCTCACCGAGGGCGGGACGGTCGAGGCGCGCTCCCGCTCCGCGCCGACACCCAGCCGCTGGGCGGCGCTTTCCGGAAGCGGAGCAACCGACGTCCTGTCTCGCTCCGCGGGCAAGTACTGGGGCACCGAGATCGGGCAGAAGCACTTCGCCAGGCTGACCGTCTGCAGCGACAGCCGCGAGCGGCTCGAGAGCCTCCGCCAGTTCCTCAAGGACCGCGGCTACACCGCGACCGACCTCCACCTGCTGCCGCAGGTCGCCGCGGTGCTCGAGGCCTACGGCCCCAGCCGCGACAGCGCGCGGATGCGCGAGCCGCTGGTGCATCCGGCGGATCTGCTGACCGACGCCGGCGCCTTCCGCGCCATGCCTGCCTACGTGCAGTCGATGCTGCGCAACGAAGCGGTGCCCTTCCACGTCGAGCCGGCCCGCGGCGGCGGCTATCAGCTGCTGATCATGCTGCACCTGCTGCCGGGCCTGCGGGCGGCCGACGTGCAGGACCAGCTGCTGCCGCCCTGGCTGCTGTACGGACTGCACACCAGGCTCGAAGAGGTGCCCGGCAGCCCGCTGCCCAGCCCGACCGACCATCCGGCGTTCCGCGAGATCCTCGCCACCGTCAGGGCCGAGTATCCGGACTTCACCGCCGGGCCGTTCTTCCTGCCCTGGACCGCCACCGACTCGCGCTTCTTCCGCGCCGCCGGCGTGCCGTCGTACGGCTTCTCGCCCTTCTACATCATGAGCACCGACACCTACCAGGTGGACCGCCAGAACGAGCGGTTGGCCCTCCCCGGCTTCCTGCAAGGGGTCGACCTCTACCGCAAGCTGGTGCGCCGGCTGGTGCTCTGATGCCGCACCGCGCGCCGCGGCTGGCCGTCGCCCTGGCCGCGGCGCTGGCCGCCGCCCTCGCCGTCGCGCCGGCGCTCTCTCCGCCGGCGGCCCTGGCGGCCTCCCCCCGCGGCAGCGGCCTCTCCGAGGCCGCCGGCTGGCTGCGCGGCTACGTGCAGATCGACACCACCAACCCGCCGGGCAACGAGCGGCAGGCCGCCGCCTACCTCGCCGCCATCCTGGCGCGCGCAGGCATCCCCAGCCGGTTGTGGCTGTCGCCCACCGGGCGGGCCAGCCTCTCGGCGCGCCTGACCGCGCCGCGCGGCGGCGGGCGCGCCCTGCTGCTGCTCCATCACCTGGACGTGGTGCCGCCGGGGCCGGGCTGGACGGTACCCCCCTTCGCTGGCCTGATCCGCGACGGCAGGCTGTGGGGACGCGGCACCCTCGACGACAAGGGTCTGGGGATCTGCGGCCTTGCCGCCCTGGTGGACCTCGCGCGGCGGCGGGTGGAGCTCGACCGCGACGTGCTCTTCCTGGCGGTCGCCGACGAGGAGAACGGCGGCGGCCAGGGGGCCGCCTGGCTGCTCGCCAGCCATCCCGAGCTGTTCGCCGGCGTCGAAGGGGTGATCGGCGAGGGCGGCCGCAACCAGTTCACCGACCGCCTGCTGTGGTGGGGCGTCGAGGTGGCGCAGAAGCGGCCGTTGTGGCTGCGGGTGAGCGCGCACGGCCGCGGCGGACACGGCTCGGCGCTCAACGTCGAGAGCGCCAACCATCAGCTGATCGCCGGGCTGGCGCGGCTGCTGGCCCTGCCGAGCCGGTGGCGGGTGACGGCGCCGGTGCGCGACTACCTGCGGGCGATCGCGCCGCTGCACAACCAGCACTGGCAGCACATGCTGACCCACATCGACGAGGTGATCGGCGAGCAGGGCCCGCGCCAGCCGATCTTTCCCGGCATGGCCAGCATGTTCCTCGACACCGTCCAGGTGACGGCCGTCGCCGGCGGCGACCGCATCAACGTCGTCCCCGCCGACGCCGAGGCCAAGGTCGACATCCGGCTGCTGCCCGACACCGACGGCGCGGCCTACCTCGCCGCGGTGCGCGCGGCGCTGGGGCCGCGGCTGCAGGTCGAGGTGCTGCTGAGCGCGCCGCCGGCTCCCGCCTCGCCGGCCGCCGGCCGCCTGTACGACGCCATCCGGCAGGTGCTCGGCCGCGAGGCGCCGGTGGCGCCGATGCTCGACGCCGGCACCACCGACTCACGCTTCTTCCGCGAGCGCAACGTGCCGGCCTACGGACTGGCGCCCTTCGCACTCGGACCCGACGACAGCGGCGGCATCCACGGCGCCGACGAGCACCTGCCACTCGCCGAGCTCGACCGCGGAGTCGAGCGGATGCGCCGCATCGTCGCCGCTTACGCCGGGGCTCCCGTCCGCCCTCCCGGCCGGCCCTGACGGGGCCCGCACGCCCCAGCGTCACCTGCCCGCGACGCCGGGCGCCCGGAGAGCGCCGGCAACTGACAACCCTTGGCCGGAACGATGACCTTTTTTTGGCACCCGCCGCCGGTCGCGGCGGTGAAATCCCTTGAAATCAAGGTTTCTCCAACTGCAGCGGATTGGCACAGCTATTGCCAAAACCAGAACCACGCTCAGCTGCACTGGGGGAAAATGTGATGAATTGCCATTTGCAAATAAGGCGAAAGAGGGAGACCGGCTTCACCCTGATCGAGATCCTGATCGTGGTCGCGGTGATCGGCATCATCACCGCGATGCTGATCCCGAACCTGCTCGATGCCATGCAGAAGGCCAAGCAGAAGCGCACCATGGGTGACATGAAGGTGATCGGTACGGCGATGTTCTCCTGGCTCACCGACCAGTCGGCGGCGGCGGCGGCCGGCGCCAGCGCCAGCGTCATCGACCTCACCCAGTACGGCACTCAGCTGCAGCCGTCGGATCTGACCACGGTGCTGGTCTCGCAGTACATCCAGGCGATCCCGACGCTCGACGGCTGGCAGAGCCCCTACCAGTACTACCTGCGCACCGACAACCCGCACGCGGCCCAGGTGATGGCGATCCGCAGCCTCGGCCGCGACAAGACGGCGGAGGGCGACCAGTACAACGTCACCGCCTTCGATCCCACCGATTACGATCGCGACATCGTCTGGGCCGACGGCTTCATGGTGCGCTACCCGCAGAAACTGTGAGGCGGCCGCTTCCGCCCGCCGTGCTCGGCAGCGCCTGGCTGGCGGTGCTGTTCGGCCGGCTGCTGCCGCCCAGCCGCGCGCTGGCCAGCCGCGACGTCCTGCTCTTCCACCTGCCGTTGCGGGTCTGCTTCCGCAACCTGGTCGCGGCGGGCGTGCCGCCGCTCTGGAACCCCTGGCTCAACGGCGGCCAGCCCATCCTCTCCAATCCCAGCTACGCGGCGTTCTACCCGCCGACCTGGCTGGTGCTGCCGCTGCCGCCGGCCTACGCGCTGAGCGTGCTGGCGATGCTCCACGCCGCCATCGCCTTTTGCGGCGCCTGGTACCTCGCCCGCCGGCTGGGCGCCGGTCGCGGCGCCGCCGCCCTGGCGGCGGTCGGCTACACCGGCAGCGGCGCGCTGCTGTCGCTGCTCAACGCCTACACGCTGTTCTGCAGCATGGCCTGGTTTCCGTGGGTGCTGGCCTTCGGCGACGACGCCCTGCGCCGGCCTGCCGGCCGTGGTTGGATACGGCCGGCGATCCTCGCCGGCCTGGGGCTCGCCATGCAGCTGCTCAACGGCGAGCCGTCGACCGTGTTGGTGAGCGGCCTCGGGCTGCTGGCGCTCGCCGCCGCCGCCCTGCCGAGCCGGCCGGCGGCCGCCTGGCGGGTGCTGGTGCCGGTCGTTGCCGCGGCGGCGCTGGCCGCGGTGCAGCTGGTGCCGACCGCCGGCCGGCTGGCCGGCACCGTCCGCTCCGGCGGCCTGCCGGCCGCGGAGGCGACCCTCTGGTCGTCGCCGCCCGCGCGCCTGGTCGAGACCGTCTTCCCGCGGGTCTTCGGCGACCCGGCGCGCCAGGGCGAGGGCCTGTTCTTCGGCCGCGGTCTGCACGACCGCGACTTTCCCTACGTGGTGTCGATCTATCCTGGGCTGCTGGTGACCCTGCTCGGCGCCGCGGCGGTCTGCGCCTGGCCGATCCCGCGGCGCGGCGCCTGGGCGCTGTGCCTGGCGGCCGGCGGCTTCCTCGCCCTCGGCCGCCACAACCCGCTCTACGAGCCGCTGCGCCGGCTGCTGCCGCCGCTCGCGGCGATGCGCTATCCCGAGCGCTTCGTCCTGCTCGCCGTCGCGCCGCTGGCTTTCGCGGCCGCGCTCGGCTGGCAGCGCCTGCTCGACGAGCGCCGCGCCGGCCGTGAGCGGGCCGCCGATCTGCCGCTGGCGCTCGCCCTGGTGATACTCGCCACCGCCGGGTTGCTGGCCGGCGTGTCGTATCTGGCGCCCGGCGCCGTCGGGGCCTTCCTTGCCGATCATGCGCCGCTGCCGGTCACCCCGCGGACGCTCGCCCGCGGCCTGGCATTCCTGCGCCGCGAGGCGTGGGCGGCGGTCGCCACGGCGGCGGCGGCCGCGGCGCTGCTGGCGCTGTGCCGCTGGCGCCGCCCGCGCGCCGGGCTGCTGTCGGCGCTCGCCTTGGCGCTGCTGGCCGGCGATCTCTGGCACTACTGCGGCGGCCTGGTGCGCACCGTGCCGGCGGCCGAGTACCGTGAGGCGCCGCCGTTGCTGCGGCGGCTGGCGCCGGTGGGCGTCAGGCTGTTCGTGCAGGCGGTGCCGGAGGAACGCCAGCTGCCGCTCGCCAGGGGCGACGCCGACCTGGCGCTGGCACGGGCGCTGCTGGACCGCCTGCTGCCCTACTCGGCCGCGCTTTGGCAGGTGCCCTACGCCCTGGATGAGGACTTCGACCGGATGCTCACGCACTGGGGCTCGGCCACCTTGCGCGTGCTCCACGCCGATTTGCGCCAGCAACCCGAGATGGGGCTGCGCCTGCTGGGCGCCTGGGGCGTGGGCGGCATGCTGCTGCGCGAGTCGACCGCCGCGGGCCTGCCCGAGGACGTCCCGGTCCGCCAGCCGCCTGCCTTCCCGGCGCCCCCGGCGCCCCCGGCTCCGATACCGCGCCGCGCGGTGTGGAATCCCTTCCGCCTCCCCGTCTACCGCTTCGTGCCGCAGGTCAGCTTCCATCCCAGCTACGGCTCGGCGCTCTACGTGGCCCGCAGCCAGGGTTTCGCCGTCGCGCGCCAGGAGCATTGCGTGCGCGCCGCCTCACCGCCGGAGACGGTCCGGTACCCGGCGCCGCCGCGGCTGCTCGCCTTCCACGATGCCGCCGGGCGCATCGAGCTCCGCTACCAGGCCGCGGCGGGAGGCTTCTTCGTCGTCGCCACCACCTTCGACGACGGCTGGCAGGCGGCGGTGGACGGCGCGCCGCTGCCGGTCTATCCGACCGCGGCCGGCCAGCTGGGCGTGGCGCTGCCGCCCGGGGAGCACCGGCTGGCGCTGCGCTACGGCGACCGGCTGCTGCCGTGGGGGGCGGCTGTGAGCCTCGCCAGCCTGCTTGCCGCGGCAGCGTGGTGGTTCGCGCCCGTCTGGCGGTCCTGGCGGCGGCCGGAGGCCTCGCAGGCCTGAGCACTACCGCGGCGCCGGCCGGCGGGCCGGGGTAGTGCTCTGAGCACTACCTGGGCCGGCGGTCGCCGGGGCGGCTCGCGTAGAATCCGGCGATCGTGCTCCCTCGTCTCTTGCTCGACGCCTATGCGGCGCTGCTCGGCCTGATCGCCGGCAGCTACCTCAACGTCGTCGTCCACCGCCTGCCGCGCGGCCTCTCGACCGTGCTGCCGCGCTCCGCCTGCCCGGCGTGCGGCGCCCCGATCGCGGCCCACGACAACCTGCCGCTGCTGTCGTTCGCGCTGCTCGGCGGCCGCTGCCGCGCCTGCAAGGCACCCATCTCCTGGCGCTATCCGCTGGTCGAAGCGTTCACGGCGCTGCTGTTCGTCGGCTGCCTCGAACGTTTCGGCCTGCCGCTGGCGGCGCCGGCGGCGGCGCTCTTCTGCTGCCTGATGATCGCCCTCGGCCTGATCGACCTCGAGCATCTGCTGCTGCCCGACCGGTTGACGTTGCCCGGCATCGCCGCCGGCCTCGCCCTGCAACCCTGGCTGCCCTGGGGGGGTCTGTGGCAGGCGGTGCTCGGGGCGCTGCTGGGCGCCGCGATCCTGCTGGCGATCTGGGGAGCGTGGTACCTGCTGCGGCACGAGGAGGGCATGGGGCTCGGCGACGTCAAGATGCTGGCGCTGATCGGCGCCTTCCTGGGCTGGCGGGGCACCCTGGTGGCGCTGTTCTTCGGCTCCTTCGCCGGCGCCCTGACCGGCCTGGCGCTGATCTGGCGCGGCGGCGCCGGCATGAGGACGAAGCTGCCGTTCGGCAGCTTCCTGGCACTGGGAGGGCTCACCGCGCTGTTCGCCGGCCGCGAGCTCGCCGCCTGGTACGCCGGCCTGCTATGAGCGCGCCGCCGAGCGCGCCGAGACCACCGAGCCCGGCGAACCCGGCGAACCCGGGAATCGACGGGCACGACGATCCCGGGAGACGATCGCGCCTCGGGCTGCGCGACGAGGTGCTGTTCCTGCTGCCGGCGGCGCTGCTGCTGCTGGTGGTGGTCTCGACCTTCACCCTGTTCTCCTACCGCGGCGCCCTGTTGGGCCTGCGGGACGAGCGCCAGCAGGAGGCGGAGCGGCTGGCGCGCGCCGTCGCCGTCCGCTTGCTGGTGGCCGGCGAGGCGGGAGGCACGCGCGCGCCATCCGGCGACCGGCTCCGCCTGCTGGCGCCGGGCGCCCGCGGCGCCGCCCTGCTCGACGCCGCCGGCGCGCCGCTGGCGAGCGCCGGCGGCGAGCTGCCGCCGCTGCACACCGCCGCCAGAGCGTTCGCCGCCGCGCCCTTCGCCGCCGGGCCCGACGCCGACCTGCCGGACGAGGTCGCCGCCGTCGTGCCGCTGGCGGCGGCGCCGGCCGCCGGCGCGCCGGGGGGCTCCGCCCTCTACGTCCGGGTCGATCTCGACGCCGCCACCCTCGGCGCCCAGCTGCGCGCGGTCCGCCTGCTGTGCTGGCTGGTGCTGCCGGTCAACAGCGCCCTGGTGCTGCTGGTCCTGCTCTCCTTGCGCCGCCTGCTGACGCCGTACGAGACGCTGCTCGCCCGCGCCCGCCAGCTCGGCGCGCCGGCCGCGGCGGGCGAGGACGAGGCCGAGTTCCTGATCGCCACTCTTGGGCGCGCCCTCGAGGCGCTCGGCGAGCGCCAGCGCGAGCCGGCGGCCGGGGCTCCGGAGGGACGCCGCGCCGACGACGACCTGGCGGCCCTCGAGCGGACGCTCGCCGCCAGCCTCGAGAGCGGCCTGCTGCTGCTCGGCCGCGACGGCAGCGTGCTGTCGCTCAACGCCCTGGGCGCCAGCCTCCTGGACGTGGTGCCGCCCGCCGCCGGCGAGTCGCCGCCGCGGCTCGGCGAGCTGCTGGCGCCGCACCCCGAGCTGCTGGCGCTGCTCGAGGCGGCGACCGCTTTGGGTAAACCCGTCCAGCGCCGCGAGTGCACCCTGCGCCGCGCCGGCGGCGAGGCGGCGACACTGGGCCTGAGCGTCCATCCGCTGCGCCGCGACGACGGCGCCGCGCGCGGCTTCCTGGTGCTGTTCGCCGACCTGACCGAGGCGCGCCGGCGGGCCGAGGACAGCCGCCTCGCCGACCGCCTGGATACGGTGGGCGAGATGGCGGCCGGCGTCGCCCACGAGCTGCGCAACAGCCTGGCCACGCTGCGCGGCTACCTGACGCTGATCGAGCGCCGTCCGGACGAGGAATCGATCGCCGACTTCCTGGCCGAGATCCGCCACGAGTCCGACCATTTGCAGCGGGTGCTCGAGGATTTCCTGGCCTTTGCCCGGCCGGGCACCGCCCGCCCGCAGCTGTTCTCGATGACGGCCCTGGCCCGCCGCGCGGCGGCCGATCCGGCGCTCGCCGGCATCGCCGTCGAGGTGCGCGCTCCCGGCCGCGGGGACGTGGGCCTGCGCGGCGATCCCCAGCTCATCGAGCGGGCGCTACGCAACGTGCTGCACAACGCCGCCCAGGCCGAGCGCGAGGCCGGCCGCACGGGACCGGTGGAAGTGACGGTGGACGACCTGCCGGCAGGCGTCGAGTTGACCGTCGCCGACCGCGGCCAGGGCGTTCCGGCCGAGCTGCGCGAGCGCCTCTTTCACCCCTTCGCCACCGGGCGCGCCGGCGGCGTCGGCCTGGGCCTGGCGCTCGCCCATCGCATCGTCACCCTCCACGGCGGCCGCATTCGCCTGGAGGACCGCCAGGGCGGCGGCACCCTCGCGCGCCTGCTCTTCTCCCGCGACACTTTTGTTACCGAAGGTAGCGCAACGACCGACAGAGCCCTGCCGGCGGAACTCGATACCGACGAGCCAAACCACTGACCGGTCGAAGTTTGAGGCTGCAAGGCCGAAGGCTGCCGCGGCTGGCACCGGCATTGCTATTGAGGTATTGCACTGTCTCTGGCGCCGCGGGGCGTCCCTTCCGAGCCCGCCACGGCCACAACCCAAGGGGAGCTATCGCGGATGAGATCCTGCAGAACCGGCCCCGCGTCCAGAGGCCAGAACGGCTTCTCGCTGGTCGAAGCGCTGATCGCCGCGGCGTTGATCGGGGTTGCCGCCATCGGCGTCATCCCACTGTTCACCCGGGCGATGACCGACAACATGGCGGGCGCCGACTACACCCGCGTGACCAACTACGCGAAGTCGAAGGAAGAGGACTTCGCCCGCATGCCGTTCACCCAGCAAACGATCCAGCTGCAGTCCGGAAGCCAGCTGCTCAACACCGAGTTCCTGGATCCGGTGACCTTGCAATGGACCACCACCAGGCCCGCCAATCCCTTGAGCGTCTGGACGCGCCTCGAGACCATCACCCAGTACAACATCTACGATACCGACGACGATCAGATGTTCGACTTTCCGCTCGCCGCCGGCTCGCCGGTCGACGAGGTGCAGATCCTCCAGCAACAGGTGCAGGTCAAGAGCGTCTCGCCGGTCGGCCCGTCAGGCGCTCATCGGACGACGATCATCCGCTTCCTGAAGGCTTTCTGAGGAGATGCCGGCGATGAACACGGCTGCCCATCCGACCACCGGGCCGACGGCGTGTGGCCGCCGCCGTCGCGAGCGCGGCTTCAGCCTGATCGAGGTGGTGGCGGCGACCCTGATCTCCGTCGAGGTGATCCTGGCCGCCCTCGCCCTGTTCGACTTCCACAACAAGCTGGCCCGGGTGCAGGCCCAGGTCAGCGAGATGCAGCAGTCGCTGCGTGTCGCCCAGTACGAGATCGTGCGCCTGGCCCGCGAAGCTGGGCGCGGCGGCTTTCCGGCGGTGCTGCAGGCAGGCACGGCGAACGAGGCCTACGGCGCGGTCGCGGTGCGCAACAACGTCGGCGGGGCGGTTTCCGATCAGATCGCCATCGGCTTCTCCGGTTCGCCGAAGGCGCAGGACGGCTCCGATATCCTGACGCTGCGCGGAGTGTTCAGCACCCCGATCTTCCAGCTCAATCCCGCCGCCCCGTCGCTGGTCCTCACCCCCAATGGCGCCACGCCGGCGACCGCCACCGGCGGCACGTTGGTGGTCTGCGCCACCACCCCCACCGGCATCGCTCAGGACCTGACGCAGCTGATCAACGCGGTGAACGCCGCGGCCGCGGCGTCCCAGGTCGAGCCGCTCATCGTGGTCAGCCCGATCAACGAAAGCATCTACGCCGTGGTCGAGCTCAACCCCGCCAATTCGAACCTGCTCGCGAACCAGCCGCAGTGTCCGAGCCCGGCCGGGGTGGCAATTCCGAACGGCATCCTGATCGCCTTCAACGTCACCGGCGACGCCAACGCCAACGCCTTCCAGCAGCTCGGGGCGGTCAGCAGCGCCAACGGGCTGCCGACCAGGATGACCTCCATCGCCTGGCTCGGCATCCTGGAGGAGTACCGCTACTATTGCCGCCAGGACAACACCGGTCCGTTCAACGATCCCATGCCGCATCTGTCGCGCGCCCGGATGTACCCGGGCACCGAGTTGCCCTACTACGGCGATCCCACCAATCTTCAGGTCGACGTCGCCGACAACGTGCTCGATCTTCAGGTCGCCCTCGGCGTCGACAAGAACGCCGACGGCCTGATCACCGAAGGCACCGGCCTGGGCAGCCCTCCCAACCAGACTCCGAGCACCACCGACGAGTGGATCTACAACTTTGCCGGCGACACGCCCTTCCCGCCGCTGCCACCGCCGCTGATCTCCTGGCCGCTGCGCGAGGTACGCATCTCCACGTTGGCCAAGACCGGCAACTTCGATCCCAACTATCAGGGACCCAAGATCACCAACATCGAGGACCACGCCTACACGGCTTCGGACTTTGCCAACACTTTCCGCGGCCGGACCTATCGCCATCGCCTGTTGCAGACGGTGGTGGGGCTGCGCAACCTGTGAGGACCTGCCCATGATCGATCATCCAGCCACCGTCCCTGCGGGTACCGGGGCGCGCCGCAGTCGCCGCCGCGGCGAGCGCGGCACCGCCTTCGTGGTGGCGCTGCTGGTGCTGCTGGTGCTGACCATCGCCGGCCTGGCGCTGACGCTGATGACCCAGACCGAGATGCGGATCGGCGCCAACGAGCGGGAGGCCAACCGCACCTTCTACGCTTCCGACTCGGGTATCCAGGTATCGACCGCACGCACCCTGTGGACCGCCAACACCACGCAAACGCTGACCATCCTGCTCAACACCACCCAGCAGGACACCAATGCGGCCGCGGCACCGCCGCTGACCTTCGAGGATCAGATCGTGGTGACGCCGCTGTATGCCATCCACACCCAACCTTGCGAGTTCTGCCAGATCAACCAGAACCAGCAGATCCAGTACGCCTACACCACCTCCGTCGTCAACGTAACCACCACGCGGCTCGGGCTGAACACCATCCCGAGCGCCTTCTCCCAGACCTTGGCGCAACAGGTCGTCGCGTCGATGATCGGCATCCAGCCGTCGCCGCAGTCCAATGCCATCGTCTACCACCCGCCGACGGGCTTGAAGTACTGATCCCGGGGCTTGCTCGCCAGCTGATCCCGGTCGATCCCGAGAAAAGGGCACGGAGACTCTATGGAACCTTACCGCCGCCACTGTTCGCTCCCGGGCCTGCAGCTCGCGCCGCTGGCCGCAGCGCTGGCGCTGGCGCTGGCGCTCGGCGTCGCCGCGCCGGCCGCGCGCGCCGACGACCGCAGCCTGCTGCACGCCACGCAGGAGAACCCCTACGTGTTCATCATCCTCGACACCTCGGGATCGATGCACCAGGAGATCGCCTGCAGCGCCGCCGACGTGGCCGCCGGCTTCTGTTCCGCGGAGTGCGACCCCGGCGACTGCCTGCCGCGGATGATGGGCGACGACCCGGACTCCAAGATCTTCGTCGCCAAGCAGACGATCTACAACATCATGCAGTCGCATCCCAACATCAACTTCGGCTTTGGCCACTTCGACCAGACCCAGATCAAGATGTCCTGGAAGTACTGGTGGTACGCGGTGGCCAGCACGCAGCCGAACGGCTTCATCCTGCTCGACGACAACACGCCCTATCCGCCCGCGAACCAGCAGGAGCTCTTCGGGGACCAGGCCTGGAGCTGCACCCTCGGCGGCCCCAGCCCCTTCAACAACGTCGGCTGCATCTCGACGCAACCGGCCCACCTCGACAACTCCTGGGAGCTGGAGCGGGCGCGGCGTTTCCCGAAGCTCGGCGACACCAACAACGCGGACTGGTCCTACTTCATCACCGAGAAATCCAACAACAGCCTGCCCGTCTACAAGGTGACCTTCACCCACCCTGCCACCTCTTCGTGCGGCGCCACCATTCTGGGCTGCGCGACGCTACAGGTCAGCGTCAAGGTCGACAAGTGCCTGAACAGCGCCTGCAACTCGATCCTCACCAAGGGCACCAAGACGATGTCCTTCACTTTGGTCAATCAGACGCTGTACTGGGACCCGGGGGTGGACCTCAACGGCACCAACGTGCCGGACGTCAACGGCAACGGCGGCGCCTTCTACTCCGGCAGCGGCCAGGCGGCGCGCGAGATCAATGCCAACTATTCGAACTCGAACCATCAGCTGGAACCGAACACCGACACCGCCACCAACGACCCCTGGCTGACGGGCGGCACCTGCGTCGCCGATCCGGTGCCGGTGTGCAACGGCTCGCTCTTCGCCACCAACACCTGCACCATGATGCAGGCGACCTGCACCGACGCCTCCGCACGCACTCCCGTCAACAGCTTCAGCGTCGGCGACATCATCCCGCTGGACTGGAAGACCAACCAGCAGACGGCGATCAGCCAGCGCATGGCGCCCAACCTGCTGAACCCTGCCAACACCTTGGCGGACTTCAGCATCTCGGACTACATGGCGGACCACCCGCTCGCCGGCGAGACCGGCCTGCGCCTCAAGGTCGCGGCGCAGCGGCCGCTCGCACCGGAAGGCGGCACGCCGACCGGCAACGTGATGAACAGCTTCTTCAATCTCATGACCGGCCTCACCTCGCCGCTCTCCGCGCCTCCCAACGGCTTCAAGGCGGTCGGCGCCAGCAGCTGGATCGGCACGGCCTCGAGCGCCTCGGGCGACCCGTTCTTCTCCTGTAAGCCGGCGTACGTCCTGCTCCTGACCGACGGCCTGGCGAGCAGCGACGACGGCAACTGGAACGCGGACGTCACCCAGTGCCCGGCCTACAACAGCTGGAGCGGCAAGCCGAGCAACCCGACGCCGGGCTATGCCTGCTGCGTCGCCGAGGCGCTGCGCAGTGTCAATTACGGCGCCACCAACACCGCCTACCCCATCCGCACCTTCGTCGTCGGGCTCGGCCTCACCACCACCCAGGTCGGCGGCTACAACAACACGCTGCAGTGCATCTCCGACGAGGGCGGCACCGGCAACCGGCACTTCTTCAACGGCATCAAGAACACCGTCGCCGGCCAGCCGGCGGGCTTCCCGGCCAGCGATCCGCCGTCGTTCACCTACTGCTGCAATCACGCCGCCTTCCTGGCCGGCGAGTGCTCGCCGGAGGCGGACTGCGCCACGCCGCCGGCCAACTTCTGCTGCTCCGCCGCGGACTTCGGCTACGGCAACTGCGCGCCGCTCAATCCCTGCGACGGCCCGGGCCCCTTCCTGCCGCAGAGCAAGCAGCAGATCCTCGCCGACCTGCAGTCGGTCCTCAACCTGATCTCGTCGCAGGCCACCGCCTTCGCCTCGGCGGCGGTGCCGTCGATCCAGTCGAACGTCCAGAACAAGGAGCTGATCACCAGCTTCCTGCCGCTCAACCTGCCGATCTGGCCCGGCCGGGTCGACGCTTTCTCCGATCCGGTGCCGACCCAGAAGATCAACGTCGTCCTGCCGGACGGCACTCCGGGCACGGCAGTCGTCCCCGACACCCGGCCATCGGCGGATTGCACCACGCCCGGCCAGCAGGGCTGCCACCTCTGGAACGCCGGCGGCGGACAGCTCGTCGGCGGGCCGTCCACCGGCGACACGGTGCTTGCCCAGGCCCTGAAGGGGCTCGACACCGCCGGCAACGATCCAACCAAGCGGCGCATCTACTACGCCCCGTTCACCCCCGTCGTGCCGGGCGAGCTGCGGCTGTCCCTGCAGGTGCCGCTGGTGACCGACACCGGGCACCTCTACGACCTCGAGAGCGGCCTCGGCATCTGCGGTCCGGGCTACAGCTACTATCCGCCGAGCTCCGCGACCTGCACAGAGAACGCCTCGGGGACCGGCTCGACCTGCACCGCCCCCACCGTGAACTATGGTAACCCCTGCCCCAGCGGTCAAACCGCCACACCTGCTCCCCCGGTGACCGCATACACCACTGCACAGCAGGCGGTCAACTTCGCAGCGGCCATCAAGAGCTATCTCGATCCGACCACCAACCAGCCGGTCCAGTACGTGCTGGGCGACATCTTCCACTCCAACCCCCAGGTGCTGGGGCAGCCCGCCAACACCACCCTGTTCGAGGGCAATGTCGACGGTTATCAGACCTTCGCCGCCACCGAGCGCTTCCGGCGCAAGGTGCTCTACTTCGGCAGCGACGACGGCGAGGTACACGCCCTCGACGTCGGTACGGTGACGCTGGGCACGGTGGCGGGCCTGTCCGCCTGGACCTTCACCAACGGCACCGGCAACGAGCTCTTTGCCTTCGTCCCGCGCACCGTGATGCCGACGCTCGCCGCGCTCGGCGCCGCCGCCGCGCCGCCGACCAACGGCGGGGCGCAGACCTTCATGGTGGACGGTCCGCCGAACCTGGCCGAGGGCTTTTTCGACGCCACCGGCGCCGCGTCATCGTGCTCGCAGACTCCGGTGCCGGCGACGTGCGTGTGGCACAGCCTGGTCATCGGCGGCTTGCGCGAGGGCGGGCATGGCTATTACGCGCTGGACGTCACCCAGCCCGACATCTTGCAGAGCAACTTCGAGACTCCCAACGTCACCTCGACGCCGGCGATCCAGCTGCCCAACCCCAACGCGGCCAACTACCTGCCGAGCTGCATCAACGGCGGCGCCGGCTGCGGCCAGCTGCCCTATCCGACGCCGCTCTGGGAGTTCACCGACAGCATCCAGGTGGCGCCGGCCTGCGTCAGCAACTGCGCGCTCAAGCCCAACGACGAGGACCTCTCGGGCCAGCCCGACCTCGGCGAGACCTGGTCGCTGCCCAACACCGGCCGCGTCCGGATCTGCGACACTTCGGCCTGCTCCACCTTCCACGAGCAGTGGGTGGCGGTGTTCGGCGGCGGCATGGATCCCGGCGCCGCCAACAGCCAGGGCAACTGGCTCTACATGCTCAACATGGCCACCGGCAAGATCATCTACAAGCGGCAGCTCAACGGCTCGGTGCCCAGCGAGCCGGCGGCCGTCGACACCGGCCAGGACGGCTACATCGACACCATCTATGTCGGCACCACAGCCGGTCACCTCTACAAGGTCGATCTCTCGCAGCCTGCGCCCCTCAGCGGCGCCAACAACCGGGTGACGAGCACCTTCTGGCAGCCGTTCGAGATCTTCGACACCCAGGGCCGCCAGATGTTCTATCCGCCGGCGGTTTTCTTCGACACCGACCGGAATCAGTACGGCCTGGCCTGGGGCACCGGCAACCGCTTCGACCTGTGGAAGAGCGACCTCACCACCGGCCGCTTCTTCGTGCTGATCGACACCGGCTTCACCGCGGCCAACACGCCGACGCCGCACACCGCCGCCAACCTGCAACAGCTGACGCCTGACGGCACGCTCAACCCCAACAGCAACTTCCTGCTCAGCCCACCCGGCGGCCTGCTGCCCGGCTACTACTTCGAGCTCGGCGCCGGCGAGCGGGTGCTCAACGAGGCCTTCACCCTCACCGGCGTGATGATCTTCTCCACCTACGTGCCGAAGCCGCTCACCTCGGTCACCAACGGCACCACCGTCTGCGCCAACAGCGGCGACACCCACGTCTTCGTGCTCAACATCAACAACGGCGACGCCATCAGCCAGCAGACCGGCTCGGAAGGCACCGGCACGCCGACCGGCACCACCAACCGCTACTTCGTGCTGGCCAAGGACCTAGGGCTCAACGTCAACACCAGCGAGTCGACGCCGATCATCGCCACCAAGGCGAACCCCAACCCGCCGGCGGAGGGGGCGCTGTCCGCGGCGATCCAGGACGTGATGAAGCAGATCATGGCCCTGATGCCGGCGAACTGCCGCTACTCCACCAAGCGGATCAACATCACGGTGACCGACACCTTCAACTCCACCTACCCGGCGGCGGCCGTGCCGGCGTGTATAATCGAGAAGAACTGGAAGGAGTTCTAGTGTCTCGCACGCGAGACTTTTAGAGAGGTCAGGATCACCATGACGACACGAGCCCGGGTCCTGGCGGCGATGTTCGCCGCCGCTGTCGCCGCCACGGTCCCCGCAGCTCTGCAGGCCGACTGGGTCGTCACCCGCCAGGGTGACCGCTTCGAGATCAAGGGTGCCTGGCAGCTCAAGGGCAAGCTGGTGGTCTTCACTTTACCCAACGGTAACCTCTCCTCGATGCGCGCCGATCGGGTGGACTTCGACGCCAGCAAATTGGCGACCGAGAAGGCCAAGCAGGATGCCGCGGCGCCGCCGCCCCCGCCGGAGCAGCCAAAGGCCAAGCGCAAGGCGGTCATCATTTTGACCGACAAGGACTTCAAGAAGACGCCGCTGCCGGACAGCGCCGCCGAGCCCGGCGCCGCCGGCGGTGCCGCCGCCAATCCCGCGGACACCAAGAAGGGGGGCAAGGACGCTCCTCCTGCCAAGGACGTGCCGAGCTCCGTCGAGGTGGTGACCTGGGACCGGGTGCCCGCCAACGAGAGCAAGGCGGACGGCGCCGAGATCACCGGCACCGTGCGCAACACCTCCCAGAGCTACCTCACCGAGGTGGGTGTGGTGGCCGACCTCTTCGACGACAACGGCGGCCTGATCGGCCGCTACCCGGCCGCGGTCGTCACCCTGCCCCTGCCGCCGGGCGAGAGCAGCAAATTCCACCTGGTCGTCACCGGCGTCTTCGCCTTCGCCTCGATCCGCTGGGAGACCACGGCCAAGGGCCTGAAGACCCAGCCGCCCCCGGCAACCCCGCCGGGGCCGTCGAGTTAATAAGGGCGACGAGCGCCGCCCGGCGGGCACGACGGTGACCGGCGTAGAGGGTCGCTGCCTTGCGCACCCCGGCCCTCTCTCCAACTGGTGTTTAACGCGGGCGCAACGGGCGAACCGGCTCGCATGACGATGGCCGTCCGACGTAGTTTGGTAGCCACGCAGCTGGTCGTGGAATTATCTCGAACTCCATCTCAGTGCCGACGAACAGCAACTCCCTTCCCCGATCATAGTCATAGGCTGAAAACAAAGCCGCCGTCTCGAGCCCTCTATTCCCGGCCGGAAGGCTCAGGCGCACGCCGTCTTTGCGGACGTAGTTGTATCGGACATATCGCCAGCCAAGGGGCATCTCACTGCTTGTGCAGCTGCAACCGGATTGCGAGATGGAGACCACGACAAAAATGCCGCTTGTGGAAAGCTCTTGGCACCTCGGATCAAGATACTGGATCACAATCCAGCCGCGGAAACCGTGAGGTATGTCAAAGCGGAGTGGCCTTCCTACCTCTCCCAGGAAACCCAGCACCGCGATGCATAACAATATGGCCACTGTAGGGCAGAGAAAAAGCAGCGCGAGGTCTCGGCTTAGGCGGCGACTGGAGCTGAATCCGGGCGCTCCAATGACTCTTTGCATGGCGGGAGGCTGGGTCATGGAATGGCGGCCGTGTTCAAGATATCGGTAGGGCCGGTACCGGCCTTCGCGGCGTCGTAGAAGTAGACCAATTGAGGACCATTCGCGCCTCCATATTGCCAGATTTCAAGCGAGGGAAACGCTGTGGCCAAACCGGAGACTACTGCATTTCCATTTGGCTTTTCAAGAATCGCGATATTGTACTGCAGGGGGGGGGCGAAGCCATAGAGAAGGCCATCGCTGGCTGCACCAGAGACGACGAATATCCGCGAATCAAACAGCAACCCCTCAGAAGCCGAAAACCCCAGATCCACAGCACCGCGGGCAAGTCCCCCAAAAGTTGAAACGCCGACGTCATGCTGGGTCTCGGTGACCCCATCCGCCGTTTGGTAGATTAGCTGTTCCGTCCTAAAACGCCCGCTGGCCGGGTCGGGGCCGCGGTTGTCGCCTCCGAACCCCATCACGGTCGCTTGGGGGATGAACGTAGCGATACAGTATCGCAGACCAGGACCGCCGGGATCACTACAGCGACCGGCTGGATCGACGTTGTTGACAGGATTGTTCACCACATACCCATAGAGATTTGAGTTCCTTCCTCCAAACAGAATCGGATCCTTGCTCGTCCACCTTCCGCTCTCGGCGTCGTAGTCGCGGGCGCCGAAACGGACCAGGCCGGTCTGGTAGTCGTAGAGGCCGCCGGCGTAGCCGAAGGGCTGGAAGCCCGGGTTGGTGTCGAGAATCACCCGGCCGAAGGCGTCGTAGTCCAGGCGCTGGACGATCTCGCCGGTCTGGGCGTTGACCACCGCGCGCACACTCTCCAGGTGGTCGGTGATCAGGCGGTAGGCGACCCCTCCCTGGACCATCTCCTCGGGGACCCGCCGGCCGCTGGCGTAGGTGAAGAGGGAGACGACGTTGCCGGCACCGTCGAGCTGGGCCAGCGGCGCGATGCCGCTCTGGTACAGGAAGCCCTGGCTCAGGGTGCCGTTGACCTGCTTGCCGATGCGGCGATTCAAACCGTCGACGAAGTAGTCGATCGTGACGCCGCTGGCGAGAACCACGTGCCGCAGGTTGCCCAGGACGTCGTAGGCGTAGGCGTTGGTCTGGCCATTCTGGGACTTGGTCTGCAACTCGCCGTTGGCGGTGTAGGTGTAGGTCTCGTTGCCGTAGGCGAGGAGACGGTCCTGGCTGTCGTAGGTCGCGACGCCCGCTCCGGTCACGTCGGTCCAGGAGGTGCGGTTGCCGTTGCCGTCGTAGGCGTAGCTCTCCCAGGCGGCCCCGTCGAGCTGCACGGCGGTGAGGCGCCCGGTGAGATCGTAGGTGTAGGCGTAGGTGTGGGTGACCGGGCTCGCGTCGAGCGCGTCGAGGGTGGTCTCGATCTTCTGCGTGATCCGGCCGAGGTGGTCGCGCTGGTAGTCGTCGACCAGGACCTTGTCGCAGCCCGCGGTCGGCGCGCTGCCCGAGCAGCCGCCGGAATATCCCGCCTCGTAATGCTGCAGCTCTCCGAGATCGCTGCGCGTGATCACCTCGCCCACGTCGAAGAGCTGGGCGCCCACCAGCATGCCGTTTTGGGGATCGCGGTAGACCTGGGTGTCGGCCGCCTTGGTGATCAGGCCGTCGCGGTCGTATTGGAACTGGACCGCACCGCCGCCGTCGCCGTCGAGCGTGCGCTTCGTGACCCAGAAGTTGGAGTCGTATTGCAGGTCGATCACGCCGGGAGCCGGCCCCTTTGCCGTGATCTCCGTGGTGAGCGGGCCGTCGTACTTGTAGCTCAGGGTCTGGCCGTCGGGGGCCGTGAGGCTGGCGAGCTTGCCGGTGAGCTGGTCGTAGGCCAGCGCCAGCGTGCCCTCCGGCAGCGACACGCTCAGCAGCCGGCCCGACGCACAGCTCGGCGAGCAGCTGGAGCCCAGGGTCGAGGGAGCGCTGTCGTAGTTGAAGGTCACGGCCTGGCCGTCGGGCCGGTTGATGGTCACCAGCTGGTGGTCGGCGTTGTAGGCGTAGGTGGTCGCCGGATTGCCCGGCACCGCGGGAGGCGGCGTGTAGGCGAGCAGCTCGCTGACCTGATCGAAGCTGAAGTCGTGCTCCGGCCGCGAGGGCGGCGTCAGCGCCGTCAGGTTGCCGTCGAGGTCGTAGGCCGCCTGGATCAACCGCTGGTCGGCGAGGGTGGTCTTGGTGACCCGGCCCACGGCGTCGTACTGGAAGTGGGTCACGTGCTGCAACGGATCGGTGATCGAGTCGAGGAAGCCCTGGGGGTTGTAGGCGTAGGTCAGGGTGCGCAGCTCGCTGCCCGTGCCCTGGGTGACGGTCTGCAAGCGACCCTTGGCGTCATAGGCATAGTTGATCGGCTGGAATCCCGGCACCTGGCTCTGCTGCAGGCGGCCGAAGGCATCGTAGGTGCCGACGCTCTGGCGTCCTTCGGGGCTGGTGGTGGTCACCTGCTGCTGCGCCGCGTCATAGGTCGTGGTCGCGGTGCGGTCGTTGACGGTCACGGTGTCGGTCTGCGACAGCAGGCCGAGCGGGTCCGTCGCGCTCACCCCCGTGGTGCGATTGGACGTGGCGCTGTAGACCAGGCGGTTGACCGGCGTCGTGACCGTCACCGTCTTGACGTAGGGCGACTGCGCGCCGAGCCGCGGATCGGAGGTCTTGTCGATCTCGACCAGGGTCTGGTCGGGGCTGGTGATGGTGACGCTCCCGTTCGGCTTCAGGACTCCCGTCGTCACCAGCCCGGCCGTGTCGGTCGCCGTCTTCTGGATGCCGCCGGTGGCTGGGAACGTCACCTGCACCTTGCTGTCGCGGCTCATGGCGCTGCTGAGCGCCACGCTGTAGCCGCCGCCGGCGATGGCCTGGAACTGCAACGCCAGCGAGCCCTGGGCGGGGTCCTGCACCCGGCTGAGCCGACCCTGAGCGTCGTAGGCGAAGGTGTAGATCGCGCCCTTCGGGTCCTTCAGAGTCGTGAGCAGGCCGCTCGCGCTGGTGGTGAGGTTGACCGCTTCGGTGTTCGGCTGGGCCGGCGGCGCGGCGCGCACGAAGCTCGCGAGATAACCGTTCTGATCCAAAGCGAGCGGCGCCCGCTGGCCGAAGGGAGAATCGATCGCCAGCGGCGTGCCGTCGGCCGCCCGCTCGATCGTCGTGAGGTTGCCGAAGGCGTCCTGGATCCCGGTCAGCAGCTGCTGCTGGCCGCTGCCGCTGCCAGGCAGGTTGTAAGCCGTGTAGTTGAAGGTCAGGAGTGTCTGCTCGGTGATCGCATTCTCGGTGCGCAGGTGGTGCCCGGCGGCGTCGAAAACATAGAGCTCGCCGCCGTCTTCCGAGGCGACGGCGAAGGTGCTGTCGCCGAAAGCCGGCGGCAGCGTCAGCTTCCAGACCTGGTTGCGGTAGGTGTCGGTGAGGTAGAGCGTCTGGCCGGTGGGATCGACCGCGACGCCGGTTGGCCAGAGCAGCGCGGCGTCGGTCGCCGCCAAACCATCGCCCACCGGCAGGGAAGGCCCGCCGCCGGCGACGGTGTCGACGACGTTGGTGTTGCTGATGCGCCGGATGCGGCCGTTGCCGGTGTCGGCCACATAGACATTGTGGTCGCGGTCCACCGCGAGGTGGAACGGTTGGTTGAAGAGCGTCGTGCCATGGACGGCGGCGGGCATGCCGTCGCCGGCGAAGCCGATGAACGGCGCAATGTTGTTGACGCCGGCGAGCGTCCAGCGGTTGGGATCGAGAGTGTGGTCCGGCGGGATGCGCCGCACCGACTGGAACTGCGAGAAGTAGACGCTGCCGTCCACTCCGGCCGCCACTCCTTGCGGGAAGATGACCGTGGTGTTGATGGGATCGGTCGGATCGAACGGCGGCGCCGCGCCCGTGGCCAGGGTGCGGATGGAACCCTGCGGGCTCATCAGACGAATGCCCATGCAGCCCTGGTCGAGGCCGCCGGTGTCGGCGATCAGCAGGTTGCCGTCGCGATCGAAGGCGATGTCCACGGGCTGCGACAGCTGGGCCGCGCCCGCCGGCCCGCCGTCACCGCCGCATCCCGATTGACCGCTGCCGGCGACGGTCGAGATGCCGTTCGCGTCCACCTTGCGGATGCGCGCATGGCCGACGTCCGCGATGTAGATGCTGCCGTCCGGTCCCTCGATGGCCTTGGTTGGCGACGCCAGCACCGCCGCGCTCGCCGCGCCCTGATCGCCGATGCTCCCGGCGGCTTGCGTCGGGTCGGGGCAGGAGGTGCCGGCGACGGTGGTGATCTGGCCTAGCGGATCGACCTTGCGGATGCGGCAATTGAGCGTGTCGGCGATCAGCAGGCTGCCGTCGCTCATCACCGCGAGCCCTTCCGGGAAAGAGAGCTGCGCATTGCGCGCCGGCCCGCCGTCGCCGCCCAGCCCGGCGCTGCCTGTCCCGGCGACCAGCGTCAGCACCTGTGGCGATGACGCCGCGGAGCCGAAGCTCCTACGGCCGCCGCTGCCGTAGTAGAGCGTCTGGTCGACCGGGTTGAAGTAGTGGTGAGCGCTCAGGCTCCAGCCGCCCAGGCCGCAGGCGGCGCGCGCGTCGAGGCCGCCTATCTGGCCAGAGCTCTGGCGGGTGACCGTGACCTCGGCGCGCGTCGCGCTGCCCTGGATGCTCGTGCCGCCGGTCAGTCCGAAAGCAGGGTTGCCGGCGCTCGGGATCTGGTATTGGCCGGTGTAGACGTAGCCGAGCTTCACCGTCCAGCGCGTGGCGCCCTGCACCGGGGTGCCATAGGCATCCAGCCCGTTCCACTGGAAGGTGGTGGTCTGCGCCGCGGCCGCGGGGAAGCTCTGCAGCACCTGCTGGCCGGCAATGTCGATCTCGAGGTCCACTCGCTCGAGGTCGGGCGGCACCAGCGCGTCGGTGAGCGGGATGGTGAGCAGGTAGGGAGCGGTGCGCCCGGGCACGCGATCGCTGCTGTAGTCGAGCGCCAGCGGCGACCCCGGGATGGCCAGCGACTCGTGCAGGATCTGGTTCTCGGTCTCGATGGCGCCACCGAAGAGCGCCACCGCCGGCTTGTCGATCTTGCCGTCGTCCGCCACCGCGGGCAGCGCCACGCTCGGCACCCAGTCGGCCGCCGACAGGTCCCAGGGCCAGCTGTAGGCCCAGAAGCTGAAATGGCTCACCGTCACGCGCCAGAGCTGCTGGCCCGGCGTGTACAGCGACGCCAGCTGCTGCCGTTCCGCATCGGTGATCCCCACGGCGGCCAGGGCCGCGGCGCTCGCCGGCTGGCCGCCGCCGGTGAGATCGAGGTCGGCCTTGCCGCCGGTCACCGACAGCAGGGCGATCACCAGGCCGTTGCTCGCCGGGGCGAAGACCGCCTGCTGACGGTCGAAGGCGGCCAGCGGCACCGGCTGGCCAACCGCGAACCGCATGAAGTTCTCGACATACACCGGCACCGGCTGGCTGAAGGCGACCGAGGTCGCCCCCGCGGCATCGGCCTGATCGATGCTCAGCTCGAGGCCGTAGGTGAAGTCCAGGTTGGCCGGGAGGTCGGCGGGCAGCGCGCCGGGGCCGGCATGGTTGGCCGAGTAGTCGGTGGCCCGCACCTGCAGCGAGGAGATCGGCAAGGTGGCGCCGCCGGAAAACACCATCGCTGCGGTGGTGCCCTGCGCGAACATCACCGTCGCCTGCCGGTTGCCGGCGGCATCGCCGACGGCCGATCCACGCGCGACCTGGATCGGCGCCGAGCTGGTCAGGTCGATCGTCGTGACCTGCGCGTCGGGCTGGGTCAGGATCACGTCCGGCACCGCGACATAGCTGTTCCAGACCGGCTGCAGGCGGCGTTGCAGCGTGAGGTAACCGGGGCTGGTGAAGCGCAGCACCAGGTCGCCGCCGCCGTTGACCGCAAGGTCGAAGCGGCCGTCCGCGCGGGTGAAGGTGCTGCCGAGCTCCGCGTGGCCATCGACGCTGACCCTCACGCCCGTGAGCACCGCGCCGCTGCGGTCCACCGCGCGGCCGCGCAGCACGGCCAACCGCTTGCAGTCGATGACGCCGGCCGCCACGCCGTATTGAACGGGGTTGGTCCCGCTCCACAGGAAGGCGGTCCTCGTGCACAGGTTGGTCGCGGCGGTCGGATCAGGGGTTGGCGCCACGGTTCCCGGATCAGGAGGCGCCGGCGGCGTGCCGGCGACGCGAACGCCGACCGCCGCGCTCTGATTGCCGCCCGGGTTGCGGACCGACAGCAACAGCGTGTCACCGGGCTCCGCCGCCGCCTGCATGTTGAAGCTGCCATCTGCCGCAACCGGTGCCGTGGTTTCGCCGCTCAGGCCCGCATCGACGATCACCGCGATCAGGCCCGGCTCCCCGACCGGCACCGCACCGGAAGAGCCGGCGACGGTAACCTGGCCGGCAGATCCGGCGGTGGCCGTCACCAGGCTGGGATTGGCGGGCGCCGGAACGCCGGTGTCGAGAGTCACCGTGAAAGTGAGCTGCGCGACGTTGCCGGCCGCGTCGGTCGCCACCAGGGTGAAGCTGTTGGCACCGGGGTTCAGATCGAGCGGCCCGGCGTTGAAGGTGAGGTCGCCCGCCACCGTGACCCCGGCACCGTTGAGCGTCAGGGTCGCCGACTCGCTGAGCCGTCCGGTCAGCACCGGGCTGGGGTTGTTGGTGGCACCGTTGGGCACCGGTGAGAACACCGTGATGATCGGCTGCGGACCGCTGGAGCCCGCGGGCACGGTGAAACCGACCTGGGCGGGCGGCGAGACGTTCCCCGCCTGGTCGCTGACCTGGCCGCTCAGGGTCACCGGCCCGCCCGGCAGCGGCGCTCTGGCCGTGCAGCTGGCGCCGGCGGCGGAGGTCGAGCAGGTCACCGGCAGCGCCGAGCCATTGGCCGTCAGCGCCAGCGAGCTCGCGTTGACGCCGGCGCCGCCGCTGTCGCTCCAGGCGATCTGGATGGGGGTGACCGTTGGGTCGAAGGTCGAGCCGGCGGCGGGAGCCGTGAACGCGAGCGCCGGCGGCGTGGTGTCGAGCAGGACCGAGACGGCGAGCTGCCCGACGTTGCCGACGGCGTCCGTCGCCACCAGGTTGAACGAGTTGCTTCCCGGGGCAAGGGTCACCGGACCGTACGAGAAGGCATTGTTGCCGCCGACTGTCGCCGCCGCACCGTTGACGGTCAACGTCGCCGGCTTGCTCAGGCTGCCGGTGACCTGCTGGCTCGCCTGGTTGGTGGCCGATCCCGGCACCGGTGTGGCGACGGTGATCACCGGCGGGGTGAAGTCGAGAACCACGGTGAAGCCGTCGCCGGCGGCTGCCGAGACATGCCCGGCATGGTCCTGGATCGTGGCGGCGAGCGTCACCGCGCCCGCGGCAAGCGGCGAGACCGGCGTGCACACGGCGCTCGCCGGACCGAAGGTGCAGGCCGCCGGCAGCGCGCTGCCGTTGGCGGTCAGCGCCAGGGTCGTGGTGTCGACGCCGGAGCCGGCGTCGGCGTAGGTCAGGACGATCTGCGGTTGTTGCTGATGGGTCGAGCTGCCGTTCGCCGGCGCGGTGATCGCGAGCTGCGGCGGCTGGGTATCGACGATGAACGTCACCTGGGCCTGCGGCGAGGTGTTGCCGGCCAGGTCGCGCACCGTACCGTAGAACGTGTAGACGCCGTCGGCGAGCGCCGCGACCGGCGTGCAGTCGGCGTCGGTCGCGCCGGCCGAGCACTGGAAGCTCGCGGAGACGGTGGAACTGAGGCTGAGCGAAAGGCTGTTGCCGTCGATGCCCGAGCCGGCATCGGTGTAGTGCATCTTCACGTCAACGGTGGTGCCGGCCACCAGCGCGTTGTTGGCCGGCAGCGTGAAGGCGAAGGCGGGCGCCTGGGTGTCGATCACGAAGTCGCGGCTGACCGGCGACGAAACGACCCCGCCGAGGTTCGCCATGGTCGCCGACAGGTGGACCGGGCCGTCGGCGAGCGCCGCGGTGGGCCGGCACTGGCCGGCCGCCGCATTGAAGACGCAGCTCACGGCGAGCGCGGCGCCGCCGTTGGTGATCGCCAGCGTGCCGGTGGCGGCGTCATCCTGGGCAGCGCTGTAGGTGACGTCGATCTCCGGGGTCGAGCTGCTGACCGCAGCGTTCTCCGCCGGCGCGGTGAAGGCGAGCACCGGCGGGTTGTGGTCCACGCAGATCGCCGGGCGCGACCACTTGACGAGGTAAGCGTGGGTGGCCGCGAGCTGGGTGCCCAGATAGAAGTCGCCGCCGATCCAGAGCGCCGGGCCGCCGCCGTCGTCCCAGACGGCGAGCGACTCGACGGTGCCGCCGGCCAGGGCCGGCAGGCCGGTGCCGTCGGCGACCGGCGCGGACCAGGAGGTGCCGCTCCAACGCGCCAGCGGCAGGTAGGGCGGCGTCGGCGGCGAGGTGGTCGGGGGACCGCCGGCGAACAGCGCCGGGCCGAGGCCGTCGTCGAAGACCACCAGGGCGTAGACGATGCTGTTGAAGCTGCTGCCAACCTGCGCCCAGCTGGTGCCGTTCCAGCGCATGACGACGCCGAGCTCGCCGCCCGCATAGAGCGCGGGGCCGCTGCCGTCGTCGAAGACCGCGAGGGCGTGGACCGGGGCGCCGACGCCGCTACCGAGCGGCGACCATTGCGCGCCGTCCCATCTGGCGACGTGCGACGCCGGGCTGCCGCCGGCGTTCTGGAAGTCGCCGGCGACGTAGAGCGCCGGCGATTGGCCGGGGCCCTGGAACGCGACGATGGCCCGCACGGTGCCGTCCACCCCGCTCCCGAGGCCGGACCAGGCGCTGCCGTTCCAGCTGGCGACGTAGGCGGCCGGACTGGTGAAGTCGCCTCCCGCGTAAAGCGTCGTCGTCCCGGTGCCGAAAGCGTCGAGCGCCGCAACCGCGCGCACCGGCGCCGCGGCGCCGCCGGCCAGCGCCGACCAGGCGAAGGCGCCGCCGGTGCCGCCCCAGGCGGCGACGCGCGCCGCCGCGACGCCGCCGGCGTTGGCGAAATCGCCGCCGGCGACCAGGGTGGGCGGGCTGCCGGGGAGGCTCGCCAGGCCCGATACTCGAGCGTCGGTGCCGTTCCCGAGCGGCGACCATTGCGCGCCGTCCCAGCGCGCGGCGTGGGAGGTGCTCAGTCCGGCCAGGGTGGTGAAGTCGCCGCCGGCGTAAAGCGCCGGACCGGTGCCGTCGTCGAAGATGGCCAGCGCGCCGGCACCGGCGTCGGCGCCGGTCGCCGTCGATCCGACCGCGCTCCAACCCTTGGCGCTCCATCGCGCCACCTGATGGACCCCGATGCCCCCGGCGACGGCAAAGCCGCCGCCGGCGTAGAGCGCCGGACCGGTGCCGCCGTCGAAGACCGCGAACGCGGCACCGCTCAGGCACGCCTGCTCCCCCAAGGGATCGCCAGGATCGATCGGCTCGCACAGGAAACCCTGATCGTCGACGCCCCCGGCCACTGCCGACCAGGCGGTGCCGTCCCAGCGCGCCATGTCATGGTAGAGATTGCTGACACCGTCGTGGTAGAACTGGCCCGAGGCGTAGAGCTTCGCTCCTCCGCCGTCGTCGTAGACCCCCAGCGCCTGCACCCCCTGCTGCCCATCGAACGTCGAGAAGGAAGCTTCGTCGAGGCCACCGCCGAGGCCGCTCCAACCAGCGGCGCCGTCCCAGCGAACGATGCCGTAAACCGGCTGCGCCACCGTGCCGGCGTGCTGGAAGTTACCCGCTATGTAAAGCGCCCCATTCCATATCTGCAGCGCATAGACGTTGTCGTCGGTACCGGTTCCGACCGCCGACCAGGCGCTGCCGTTCCACTGCGCCAGCGACGCCGCGCTCTGGCCGCCGGCGTGGCGGAACTCGCCGCCGGCGACGAGCCGGCCGTTGAAGCTCGCCAGCGCGAAGACCTCCGAGTCGGTGCCGTTGCTCGGGCTGCCGACGACCGACCAGGCCGACCCATTCCAGCGCGCGAGGTTGTTGGCCGCGAGACCGCCGGCGCCGTTGAAGAAGCCGCCGGCGTAGAGCGCCGGCCCGCTGCCGTCGTCGTGCACCGTCAGCGCGTAGACCGTGCCGGCCACGCCGTTGCCGCCACCGCCAAGAAGCGCCGACCAGCCGCTGCCGGTCCAGCTCGCGATACTGAGAGCGGCAACCGGCGAGGCGGCGACGCCGGCTTGGGTGAAGTTGCCGCCGACGTAAAGGGCGGACCCATAGACCGCCAGCGCCCACACCGGACCGTTGGTGCCACCGCCCACCGCCGTCCAGGCATGGCCATCCCAGCGCGCCAGGTTCTGCGCCGGGATGCCGCCGGCCTGGTGGAAGCTGCCGCCGACATAGAGCGCCGGGCCGCTGCCGTCGTCGAACACCGCCATCGCCATCACCCGGTGCTCGGCCTGCTGGCCCGTCACGTCGGCGTTCTGGACCGTGTCCACTCCCACCTCGGTGAGCAGGCCGGCGCCGAAGCCCGGGTCGCAGGGCAAGCGCAGCTGAATCGCGCCGGCGTTGGTGGTGCCGCCGGGCTGCGGCACCACCCCCGCTGCCAGGCCGGTCTGCCAGCCCTGCGCGGTGTTTGCCCGCGCCGTGACGGTCAGCGAGGCGCCCGAAGAGACGTCCACTCCGGGAATCGCAAAGGTGCCGTCCGCGGCTGTCGTCGCGGTGGCGCCGGCCTTGCCGAGCACCGCCACCTGCGCTGCCGCCACCGGCACGCCGCCGGCCAGCTGCACGCTGCCGGTCACCGTGGTCTGGCCGCCACCGGCGACCGGTTGCACCGTGAAGCTGACGCTCGCCGGCGCCGAGGTGTTGCCGGCACGATCTTTGATCTGCGCACTGAGGGTCACCGCCCCCATGGGCAACGCCTGGGTGGGCGTGCACACGGCCGCGGCCGAGCCAAAGGTGCAGCTCGCCGCCAGGGCCGCAGCGCCGTTCTGCAGGGTCAGGCTCGACGGCACCACGCCGCTGCCGCCGTCCTGGTAGCCCAGCCTCAGCGCCGGCGAAGCGGTGCCGACCGTCGCGCCCGCCACCGGCGCGCTCCAGGCGATCTTCGGCGGTGAGGTGTCGAGCGTCACCGTCACCGCCAGCTGTGCCGTGTTGCCGAAAGCGTCGGCGGCAGCGAGCTGAAAGGAGTTCGGTCCTTCGGCGAGCGTCACCGGCGCGCTGAAGGTCAAATTCGAGCCGACGGTCAGCAGCTGGCCGTTGAGGGTCAAGGTGACCGGCTTGTTTACCGAGCCGCTGACGACCTGGGATGCCTGGGTGGTGACCGCGCCGTCGGCCGGCGAGGTCAAGGCGATCTGGATCGGAATCACGTCCTGGCACTGTAGCGGCGCCACCCATTTCGCGAGGCCGCTCGAGTTGGTGTTACCGGCACCGGTGAAATCGCCACCCAGGAACAGGGCCGGACCGCTGCCACTGCCGTCGTCGAACACGGCCATGGCGAGCACGCCGGTCGATTCGGCGTCGCCCTGGATGCCGGCACCGGGCCGGGTCACCGATCCGTACACGCCGGGGAAGAACCGGGTGAGCACTCCCTGGCGATAGCGGGCGAAGCGGTTGGCCACCAGGCCCGGCGGCGGGATCTGCAAGAACGAACCGCCGAGATAGAGCGCCGGACCGCTGCCGTCGTTGAACGCGGCCAGCGAGTTGATCCCCTCGTCGACCGGCGAGACGCGCTGTGCGTAGCTGGTGCCGTCGAAGCTGGCGAGAAAGGCGCTTCCGGGCACGTACGCCGGATCGAGGTAGTAACCACCGAGGAACAGCTGGTCACCGGCGCCGTCGTCGTAAACGGTCAGTGCCTTGAGCTCGAAGTTGGCGGGAGCGCCGATTCCGGACCAGCCGCTGCCGTTCCAGCTCGCGACGTTGTTGACGCCCACGCCGCCCATCGAGCCGAAGTTCCCGGCCGCATACAGCGCGTTGCCATAGACGGCAAGCGCTCCGACGTAGCTCGTGTAACCGTTGATGCCGTCAGCTCCGTCGACCCCCGAACCCAATGCGTTCCATTGCGTGCCGTCCCAGCGCGCGATGCGGTTGAGCGGCGCGTCGGCGGCGCCGACGTCGGTGAAGATCCCACCGGCGTAGAGGGAGCCGTTCCAGGCGCTCAGCGCGAGCACCTGGTCGTATCCGGCCGTCGTGCTGCCGAGAGAGAGACCGGTCCAGTGCAGGCCGTCCCACCGCGCGACATTGGCCGCTGGCTGGCCGTCGGCCAGCGCGAAATGGCCGCCGGCGTAGAGCGCGCCGTCGTAGACGGCGAGGGCTTCGACCTGGTCCAGGGTGCTGCTGCCCCCCAGCCCGCCGCGCAGCGGCGCCCAGCTCGTGCCGTCCCAGCGCGCGATGCGGTTCGCCGGCGCGCCGTTGATGCTGGCGAAGGTACCGCCCACGTAGAGCGCCGGTCCGGTGCCGTCATCCCAGACCACCATCGCCTTGATCACCGGCAGAATGGGCGACGGGCCATCCTCGATCGTCTGGCTGCCGAGCGGCACCAGCTGGCCGCCGGCCAGCTGCTCGATGCCGTTGGCCTGCCTGCCTTGCGGCGAACGCAAGAACTGTCCGAAAGCCACCAGGCGATTGGCCGTGCCGTCGTTCCAGGAGCCGAGCGACTCCGGCCACTCCCCGTCGGCATGGACGCCGATCGTGGTCCAGCCGGTGCCGTCCCATTTGAAGACGCCTCGTTGCGGCGACGCGCAGCTGGTGGTGCAAAAGGAGCCGGCCACGAAGAGCTTCGGCCCGGGCGGAGAGGTGCCGTCGTCGAAGCCGTAGAGTGCGCCCGACACCTGGCCAGGCGCGGGGGAGACGACGGTCCAGCTCTGTCCGTCCCAGCGGTTGACGGCGCCGGCGCTGCCGACGTACAGACCCGGGGTGCTGCCGCCGGTCAGGGCGGTGACGAACCCTATGGGATTGGCGAAGCTCCGCAGCAGGGTCCAGGCCGACCCGTTCCACTGGTACAGGTTGTCGCCGTCGTCCGTACCGTAGAGCACGGAATTGAAGGCGCCGTAAGGGATGACTCCGCCGCCGGCGGCGAGCGGCGACGTCCAGGCGGTGCCGTTCCACTTCGCCGCTCCGTTTGCCGGGGTGCCCTGGACCTGCCCATTCCAGTACACCTGGTAATTGACGTTCTGGAAGGAACCAAGGATGTAAAGGGCCGGCCCGGTGCCATCGTTGACCGCCGCCGCGTAATAGACCGCGCCGTCGGTACCGTTGCCGACCGAGCTCCAGCTCAACCCGTTCCACATCGCCAGGCCATGCAGGCCGACCCCCTGGTAGCTCATGCTCTGATCGCCGAAGGCGTAGAGCGCCGCGCCGGCTCCCAGGTCGGCGGTCAACAGCCCGCTGACCTGGCCGGAGAGGCCGCTGTCACTCCACTTGGCGCCATTCCATTTCGCCACCGATCCGATGACGGCGCCGCCGGCGTAGCTGAAGTCACCCCAGGCGTAGAGCGCCGGCCCCGAGCCGTCGTTGAAACCCACCGCTCCCGCGATGAATCGGTGTGGATCGCCAGCGGACTTGTCACCGGTCACGCCGGTACCGGGGAAGAGGGCGTCGACGAAGCGCGGCCCGCACTCCGGCAGCAGGGTCAGCACGCCGGCATTGGTCGTGCCGCTCACCACCGGCGCCACATTGGCTGCCACGCCGACCAGCGATGTGCCGCCGAGGGTGAGCTGCGCGGTCACGGTCAGCGCCTGGCCGGCCGCGGCCGCCACGCCGCCAATGCTGAAGGAGCCATCGGCGGCCGCGGTGCCACCGGCCGACGTCAGCCCGAGCACGGTGATCTGCGCGCCGGCGGCCGGCGTGCCGGCGGCGAGTCGCACGCTGCCGGTGACCGTCGTCGTGGTGGTCGCGACCGTGAAATGGCGCGGCGCCGAGGTCGCGCCATTGCCCGCGAGATCCCGCACGGCCGCGGTCAGCGTGGCGGCGCCTGGCGGCAGCGGCTGGCTCGGTTGGCAAACCGCTACGGCCGCATCCGCGGCACAGGTCGCTGCCAGCGATGCACCGTTGAGCTGTAGCGAGACCGACGCGGGGTCGACGCCGGAGCCTGCATCGCCGTACTCGACCCGGATCGCCTGCGACGAGGGGACCGAGCTGTTCTCGACCGGCGCCGCGATCGAGACGACCGGCGGCACCGAGTCGATGGTGAACAAGCCCGGCGAATCCATGTACCCCTGATTCCCGGCATTGTCCTGGGCGCTGGCGGTCACGGCATAAACGCCGTCGGCCAGCGCACTGGTCGGTACGCAGGTTGCCGAGGAGGAGGCAAACGTGCAGGTCGTTGCGATCGCGGAACCGTTGAGCTGGATTTGCAGGCTCGAGGTCTTGAGGCCGGAACCGATCTCGAACCAGCTCACCCCGATCGACGGGTGCGAGCTGTTGACGGCGCCGCCGTAGGGAGGTGCGCTGATCGCCAGGAGCGGATTCACGGAGTCCGCACAGGTGGACGGCACACCATAGCGGGCCATGCGCACCGCGGTGTAGCCGCCGGACTTGCTGAACAGGCCGCCGGCATAGAGGAACATCGGCTGCGCCGGCGTCCCGGGCTGCGCCCAGGCGGCCAGCGCGTTGACCGTGTTGTCGAGGCCGGAGGTCGTGCCTGCCGCGTTTTCGACCGGCATCCATCCGAAGTCGAGATAGGCCAGCCGGTTGTAGGTCCACCCGTCGGCCGCGAAGGAAAAGCTGCCGCCCGCGTACAACATCGGACCGGTACCGTCGTCCAAGAAGGCGAGCGCGGTGATGCCCTTGGCGAGCCCGGCGACCTCCGACGGGCCATCCCCGTACCCTCCGGCCGCCGACCAGGCGGCGCTCTGCCAACGGGCCACGCCGACGGTGGTCACCCCACCGGCAGCGGTGAACGTGCCGCCCGCGTAGAGTGCCGGTACGCCCGCTTCGACGTCGCCGGCAAAGGCGGCGACCAGAGCTCCGGTGCCGGTGACGCCACCGCCCACCGTGACCCAGCTGGAGGTCGCGGCGTTCCACCGTGCCACGCCATTGAGGCCGCCGCTGACGAAGCTGCCGCCGGCGTAGAGCTGTGGACCGCCACCGGAGCCATCGTCGAACACCGTGAGCGCCAACACGTTGTTGTCGAAGCCGTTGCCCACCGTCAACCACGACGTGCCGCTGAGCTTGGCGATGTGGTTGTAGTGAGTGCTCCCCGAAGTGGTGAACGAGCCGCCCGCGTAGAGCGCACCGTTCCAGACGCCGAGCGCCGAAACCGTGCCCGGCAGGCCGCTCCCCACGGCCGCCCAGCTGGTGCCGTCCCAGGTCGCGATGTTCGCGACGGTCACGCCGCCGGCGCTGGTGAAGGTGCCCCCGACGTAGAGCTTGCCGTTGAACACCGCCAGCGCGTGCACCGCCGGTGCGCTGCCTCCCGTGATCCCGGGCGAGCTGGCCGACCCCAGCCGCGTCCAGGCCGAGCCGCTCCAGGACGCGATGTTGTTGACGGTGGTCGCAGTGCCGCCGATCAGCACCTTGGCGAAGGTTCCTGCCGCCACCAGGCCGCTGCCGAAGGGCGCCAGGGCGTAGACCTGCACGGTCCCGGTACCGCTCAGCGAGTTGGTCGGGAACAGCCCGTTGGCGTAGTCCGGTAAGCAGATCGTTTGCAAATAGATGGTAGCGGCGTCGTAGGTGCCGCCCGGATTGGTGCCGACCCCCTGCGCGAGGAACCAGGGTTGCCCGTTCGGAGAGGTGTAGGTGCCGACCAGGGTCAAGACCTCGCCCACCGCTCCGGACACGTTGGCGATGCTGAACGAGCCGTCGGCAGCAGTCGTCGCCGAGGCCGCCTGGCCCAACACTGAAACGGTCATGCCGATTGCCGGCGTCACCTCGTCCTGCAGGAGCAAGCGGCCGATGATCGTCGTCTGGCCGGGTCCGGGCGATCCGTGCGGCTTGGCGAGGCGCGACGTTGCCGCTGGCGGTCGCGCCGCCGGCTTCGCGGCCGTAGTCCGCGTCTCGCCACTCGGCGAGACGGCGACCCTTGGCGGGGTGGGCGGCGGGGTCGGGGCGGGCGCCTTGGCACGCGGCGCAGTCGGGGCGGCTCCCTGGAAGGCCAGATCCAGCACCTGCAGAGGCGGCTCGAAGGAGAGCTGGCGCAACACCTTGCCCGCCCGCGACACACGTGCCAGCTCCGCCTCGGTGGCGACCCAGGCGTCACCGGTGGCCGGATCGATGGCCAGGTGCCCGATGCGGCCATGGCCGCCGAACGGGCTCACCGCCGTCTGGACCTGCCCTGCCGTGTCGAGGCGCGCCAGCCAGGACGCGCCCGCGGCCCACAGGCCGCCCTGGCCGTCGGCGGCGACGGTGCGCAACGGATCGGCGGGATCCAGGGGCGCCTCGAGCTGCTTCGCCGCTTCGGTGGTATGGATCTGCAGGCGGTCCCGCTGTGCCACCCAGATCAGGCCGGTCGCCGGGTCGGCGGCCATCGCCATGACCTGCGGCCGCTCCCCAAGGGCCAGCGCCTGCCGCTCGTCGCCGTGCTCGAGGTCATACGCGACCACGGAAGCGGCGGTCGCGACCCACAGCAGGCCGTGCGCGGAATCGAGCGTCATCCCGCGCACCGCGGCGCTCAGGGTATGCGACCATTGCGGCCGGCCCGCCGAGTCGAAGGCGGAAAGCTGCCGGCCGTCGGCCACCCACACCAGGCCGCTCGCCGCTCTGGCGATCGCCGGAGGCACCGGCGCAGCGCCGGCCGCCGCGCTCGCGATCCGCGTCTCGAACAGCGGCCGGCCCTGGAGATCGAAGGCTCGCAGCGTCCCGTCGCCGTATGCCCAGAGGATGCCGGACCCATGGTCCACGGCCAGCGCCCGGCTGCCGGTCGCTTCCTGGATCTCCAGCTGCAGCCGTGCATCGCCGGCGCCGAGCTTCAGCAGCTCGCGCGCATCGGCGATCCAAAGGGCACCACCCGTCTCCTCGATGACGGCGTCGGTACCAGCGCCTGGCGCGCTCGCGATCAGAATCAAAGCAAGCGACGTCAGCAGGATCCAACGCTTGGCCATGAGCGCACCCCCCAGAGGCCCGAACAGATCCGTTGCAGCCCTTCCCGAGCCGCAACCCTCGCGCTGCCCGATCCTCGCTGCCAAATCTAGGACCCTCGCCATTGACTCGCAGCAGCCGGCTAGCGGCGCTTCCATCGCAACTACGATGGTTAGGGTATGTGTCTATATCGCTGATGAAGACATCTGGTTACTCTTACGTGCCGCGATCGCTTACCATCGCTCGCCCGCGCGGCTGGGCCGGCCGAATTGCTGCTCCCTTGACTTGCCCTCGGAACGGCCTAGAGCCGGTACTTCGGCACGCCTTCCAGGTCGTGCTCTTTCACCTTCTTGAGCAGCACCCGGTAGCTGATCCCGAGCTGGCCGGCGGCCCGGCGCTTGTCGCCGTCGCTGTCGATCAGGGCCTGGCGCAGGCGGTCGCGCTCGACTTGGGCAATGGGTGGGGGAGCGGCCGACGCGCCCAGGAGTGATTGCAGGTCGGCGGCGCGGAGCTCGGGGGCGTCGCCCAGGATCACCGCCCTTTCGAGCAGGTTGGCGAGCTCGCGGACGTTGCCGGGCCAGGGTTGCGCAGCGAGCAGCTCGGCGGCGCCGGCGGCCAGGACGGGGACCGGCAGCTGGTGGCGCCGGGCGATGGCCGCGACCAGGTGGCGGGCGAGCCGCGGCACGTCGCTCGCCCGCTCGCGCAGCGGCGGCAGCTCGATCGGGAAGACCGCGAGGCGATAGAAGAGATCGGCGCGGAAACTCCCCTCTTCCACCATGCGCTGCAGGTCGCGGTTGGTGGCCGCCACCAGCCGCAGGTCGGCGTGGAGGGTGCGGCCGCCGCCCACCCGCTCGAAGGTGCGCTCCTCGAGCACCCGCAGCACCTTGGCCTGGATCGGCAGCGGGATCTCGGCGATCTCGTCGAGCAGCAGGGTGCCGCCGGCGGCCAGCTCGAAGCGGCCAGGCTGCCGGCGGTCGGCGCCGGTGAAGGACCCCTTCTCGTGGCCGAACAGCTCGTTTTCGAGCAGCGCCTCCGGTATGGCGGCGCAGTTGACGGCGACCAGGGGGCCGCGCCGCCGCGCCGACAGGGCGTGCAGGGCACGGGCGAACAGCTCCTTGCCGGTGCCGCTCTCGCCGGTGAGCAGCACCGTGGACTCGGTCGGAGCGACGCGCTCGAGCAGCCGCAGCGCGGCGCGCAGGCGGGGATGGCGGCCGACGATCGGCGGCGCCCCCGGCGGCTGGAACACCGCGTCATGGTTCCCGCCGCTCCCATCGCTCCCTTGGCGGGCGTCACCGGCGCCTGCCGCGGCTCGCGGCCCGCGCCCGTCCCGTTCCCGCTGCGCCTGCGCCTCAGGCGGCGCCGGTCCGTCGCCCGGCGCGCCGAGATCCTCGCCGGCGAGCGCTCGCGCCACCAGACGCGCCAGATCGGGCAGCTCCAGGGGCTTTTCCAGAAAGTCGTAGGCGCCCAGCTTCATCGCTTCGACGGCCGCGCCGACGCTGCCGTAGCCGGTAAGCACCACCACGGGCACGCGCGGCTGCGCCTGGCGGCTGGCCGCCAGCACCTCCAGACCGGAGCGGTCCGGCAGCTTGAGATCGGTCAGCACCAGGTCGAACTGCCGCTCGCCGAGCAGCCGGACGGCGTCACCGCCGGTGGCGGCCGAAGCCACCTCGTAGCCCTCGTCGGCGAGCGCCCGCGCCAGCAGCCGGCGCAGCGAGTCGCGGTCTTCGACCAGCAGGATGCGGCCGGCAGCCATCGCGATCCCCGCCTCAGCCACTCCCAGGATCGGAGGCGCCGGGCCGCTCGTCTCCTGGCAGCGCCGAGGGCGGGTCCGGCGGCGCGAGCGCGGCGAGCGCCCGGCGCACCGCGCCCACCAGCGCCTCGTCGTCCTCCGGCGCCACGGTGCGCAGGTCGAGCACCAGGCGGCCGCGCCGCAGGTAGCCGACCACCGCCGGCTCGCCGAGCCGGAGCAGCGCCAGCAGCTCGTCGCCGCCGGCCAGCGCCAGCGCTTCGCCCGGGATCGGCGATTCGGGGGCGGAGCCGCCGCCCAGGAAGGCGTCCGCGGCGACGATCTCGGCGATGACGCCCCCGCCGAGGCCGGGAGTGTCACGGGAGTCGAGCGCGCCAGGCGGGCCAAGCGCCGCGGCGACGCTCTCCAGACGGCGGCGGTGCGCCGCCGGCTCCGGCCACAGGCGGTCGAGCGGCATCGGCCCGCCGGCAAGGTGAAGCCGCAGCACGCCCTCGAGCGCGGCGAGCGTGGTGCGGCCGGGGCGGAGCGCCCGGTAGAGCGGATGGCGCCGGCAGCGCGCCAGCAGGTCCTGCCGCCCCAGCAGCAAGCCCGCCTGCGGCCCGCCGAGCAGCTTGTCGCCGCTGCCGCACGCCAGATCGCAGCCGAGCGCCATCAGCTCGGCCAAGCTGGGATGCCCGGCGAGCTGCGCCCTGCCGGGAGTGCCGGCAATGGAGGGAGCGCCGGCCGACCTTCCGGGAGTGCCGGCAATGGAGGGAGCGCCGGCCGGCGGCCGGAGCAGTCCGCTGCCCTCGTCCACCAGCACTGGTACGCCCGCACGCCGCCCCAGCGCCACCAGCTCGCCCGGGGTCACCGCGGCGACGAAGCCGGAGAGGCGGAAGTTGCTCGGGAACACCTTGAGCAGCAGGGCCGTCGCCGGTCCCACCGCCGTCTCGTAATCGGCGAGGCGAGTGCGGTTGGTGGTGCCGACCTCGACCAGGCGGGCGCCGGCCGCGGTCAGGATCTCCGGGATGCGGAACGAACCGCCGATCTCCACCAGCTCGCCGCGCGAGACCACCACCTCGCGGTCCCGGGCGAGCGCCGCCAGGCAGAGCAGCAGCGCGGCCGCGTTGTTGTTGACCACCACCGCCGCCGCCGCGCCGGTGGCCTCGGTCAGCAGCCGCTCGACGCGCCCGTTGCGCTGGCCGCGACGGCCGGTCGCCACCTCGATCTCGAGATCGCAGTAGGCGTCGAGCAGCGGCGGCAGTGACGCAGCCACGGCGTGCGGCAGCGGCGCGCGGCCAAGGTTGGTGTGCACGAAGATCCCGGTGGCGTTGAGCACCCGTCGCAGCTCGCCGCCCAGCGACGCATTCAGCGCCGCGGCCAGGCGCTGCGGAAGCCGGGCCAGCTCCTCGGCCAGGGCGGCGCCCGGCGACATTTCCGGCGGCGCTTCGGCCAGGCGCTGCCGCAACGCCGCCAGCACTCGCCGCGCTTGGACCTTCACCTGGTCTCGTCCGTATAATGCAACGAGCGCCCCCACCGCCGGATCGGCAAGCAACCGGTCGAGCTGCGGCAGGGCGCGGCGGGCGTCCGACGGCGCTGGATCTGGGGTCCCCATCTCGGGCACGGCAAGCGGTCTGGACCATTCTAGGAGATCCGTGGACCCCAAGCGAAACCCGCACACCGGCAAGGCAGGCGCAGCGGCGGCGGCGCACCCGGCGAGCCCGGGGGGGATCCCCCCCACGGTGTCCGAGGCGATCGACCGCCTGGCGGCCGACATCCGGCAGCTGCGGGTCGATTTCGAGCGCTTCTTTTCCGGCGCCCTGCACCTGCCTCCCGACGAGCTGCGCCGCCGGGTCCAGCTGCAGCTGCGCCAGCTGCGCAACGTCAACGCCATGAGCGCCGTGGAGCGCTTCCGTCTCGGCGACCTGGAGGCTCGTCACAACAGCTACGACGAGCTGTACAGCCGGCGGTTGCGCGATCGGGAGGAGAGCCGCCAGCGCACCGGCCACGCGCCGCCGCCCGCGGCGGCTCCGGCCACGCGCTATGATCCGGGCACCGGGATCGTCATCGGACAGAGCCCGGACCCACGGGCGATCGCCGCCCTCTACGAAGGGCTGGGGGCCGCCGCCACGACCGGCGCTGCCGCGGCCACCGGAACCCCCGAGGCACCTGGTGGCGGCGGGGCGGGACCGCGCTTCGATCTCGCCAGCTTCGGCAGCTATCTGCAGCGCCAGGCCGCGGCGATCCGCGACCGCACCGGCTGCGACGAGGTCCAGTTCCGCCTCGCCAACGAGGATGGAACGGTCAAGCTCAAGGCACGGCCGGTCGCTCGCCCCAAGCCGGCGGCGACCGGGGCCGCGGCGGCTCCGGAGCGCCGGTGACTACCGCCAGGAAGCTGGTGGGTGACGTAAGGAGATGACGTGAAAGAAAGAATCCAACGCCCGCGGGCGCTCACCATCCTGACCGCTCTCGGCTCGCTCCTCGCCGCCGGAGGGCTGATCGCGATCACCGCCATGACCGCGGTCGCCGCCGTGCCGCCCAACCTCGGCAAGGCCATCGCGGCGCAGGAGAAGCTGGCGGCCGCCAGACCGGACGATGCATCGGTGTTCAACGACCTCGGGAACCTCCGCGTCCTGGCGGGCCAGCCGGCCGAGGCGGAGGCGGCCTATCGCCGCGCCACCCAGCTCGACCCGCACCGAGCCTCGGCGCTGTTCAACCTGGGATTGCTGCTGCAACAGGAAGGCAAGACCGACGACGCCAGGCAGCTCTACGAGAAGGTGCTCGAGGTCGATCCGGGGCATGCCTGGGCGCATTATCAGCTCGGCACTCTCTACGAGCGCCGCGGCGACAAGGGGCGGGCCGTGCGGCAGTACGCCCAGGCCTTCAGGCTCGATCCGCAGCTGGCTTTCCGCGAGGTCAACCCGCAGATCGTCGAAAACAGCCTGGTGACCGAATCGCTGCTGCTCGCCTACAACCGCCGGTCCGCGGCCTCCGCGGCGCCGCCGATCTACGACGACGCGTCGCGCATTCAGGACCTGCTGCTGCAGCGGCAGCAGCTGCTCAAGGACGCCGCCGCGGAGACCAAGGCCGACGAACCTCCGTCCGCGGCCGAGGCACCGGCTGGGCGGCCCACGGTGCTGCGGTCCAAGGACCTGCCCACCGGCGCCAATCTCGGCCAGGCGACGCCTCCCGGCACCCATCCCGGCGCTCCGGTTCCGGGCCAGGCCGGCCGCCAGAACCAGGCGGGCGCCTACGGGCAGGGGGGCTACGTGCCTCCCGACACCCAGGGCGGGCGGCAGTGGGCCCGGCCCAATCCCGTCATCGTCAATCCCAACATGGACGCGACGCAGCCGGGCACGGTGGTGACGCCGCCGCCGATAGGTCTCTACTACCGGGCGAACCCGTCCAGCACCGGCCGCCTCGGTACCCAGGTGATGCCGGAAGAGGGCGGGTAAGGCGGACAAGAAGCCAAGGGCCGGAGGCGCCCCCCGCCGGGTGGGGCGCCCCTACCTCAAACGTTAAATCGGAAATGCACGACGTCGCCGTCCTGCACGACGTACTCCTTGCCTTCCAGGCGTAGGAGGGCGGCCTCGCGGCAGGCGGCGAGGGATTTGAGCCGCAGCAGATCGTCCCAGCGCGCCACCTCGGCGCGGATGAAGCCGCGCTCGATGTCGGAATGGATGGCTCCCGCGGCCTCACGGGCGCGGGTACCCCGGCGGACCGTCCAGGCCCTGACCTCGTCCTCGCCGACGGTGAAGAAGGCGATCAGCCCGAGCAGCTGGTAGCTGGCGCGGCTGAGCCGGTCGAGGCTGGGCTCGGCGAGCCCCAGGTCGGTCAGGAAATCGCGCTGCTCGTCCGGGGGCAGCCGGCTGATCTCCTGCTCGATCGGCGCGCTGACGGTGATCGCGGTGACCGCCGCCCGCGGCACGACGCCGAAGTCCGCGGCGGCCGCCGCCGCCCGCTCCTCGTCGGCGTTGATCACCAGCAGCATCGGCTTGGCCGACAGCAGCTGGAAACCCCGCAGGCGCCGCTCGTCCTCGGCGTCGAGCGCGACCTCGCGCAGCGGCGTCTCGGCTTCCAGGGCCGGCAGGATCAGGTCGGCGAGCAACCCCCGCTCGCGCTGCTCCTCCGGCGTCAGGCCGCGCTTGACCGCCTTGTCCAACCGCTCGAGACGCCGCTCGACGAGGTCGTGGTCGGCCAGGATCAGCTCGAGATCGACCATCTCCACGTCGCGCGCCGGATCGACCGTAGCCTCCGGGTGCACGATCTCCGGGTCGGCGAAGGCGCGCACCACGTGCACCAGCGCGTCCACGGTCTTGAGCTTGGCAAGGTCGAGGCTCTCGGCGCTCTCGCCCCGCTTCAGGCCCGGGATGTCGACGTATTGCACCGTCGCCGGCACGTAGCGGCGCGGCTCGAACAGGTCGCGCAGCTGCTCGAGGCGCGGATCGCGGACCGCCGCCGATCCGAGATGGGTCTCCGCCGAAGCCGAGAACTTGCCGGTATCCTGGCGCGATGCCGTCAGGGTGTTGAACAACGTCGTCTTGCCAGACTTCGAAAGACCGAGGATACCGAGCTGCAAAGCTGCCCTCCCAAGGATGGTGGGAGCGGCAGGTTACCGTCTCGCCCGCCGCAGGTCAACGCCTGGCTGTGACGCATTGCGGTGCATTGCGGCGCTTTGCGGCGCACCCGGCCGCGCCGGCCGAGCTAGTGGCCTTGCCGACAGTGCCGCGAGGGCGCCGGTGCCGTTGATCTCGCCGGCCGGTTGAGCCAGGATCGGTCATGCCTCGCAAGCCAGCCAGCCGGCCGAAGACCTCGCCGCCGCAGGGCGGGCCGGATGCTCGGGGCGCAGGATCGAGAGGCTCGCCGGCCGGACGAGCCCGCGCCACCCGCCCGCAAGCTCCCGGGCTGGCCGCGAAGCTCCTGCCGCCGGCGGTCGCGGCACTCGTGCCCCTGGTCGTTTACTGGCCGACGACGGGGTATGGCTTCCTGCTCGACGATTTCGTGCTGTACCGGACGAGCCCCTCGCTCGCCGATCTCGGCAGCATCCCGCGCGGGTTCCTGACCGATGTCGGAGGCCTGCGCAAGGGCGCCGATACGGTCATCAGCAGTTACTACCGCCCGGTCTTCCTGGCGCTCTCGACGCTCTTTCACCAGCTGGCCGGGGGCGAGCCCGCCGCCTGGCACGCCGCCGCGGTGGTGCTCGCCGCGCTGATCGGCGCGCTGGCGTGCGGACTGCTGGTACGCCTGGGGATCCCGCCGCTGCTCTCCCTGCTCGCGTCGCTGGTTTTTTCCTTGCACCCTGCGCACGTGAGCTCCGTCGCCTGGGCCTCCGGCCTGCAGGAGCTGCTCGCCGCCTGCTTCGTGTGCTGCGCTTTCCACGCCATGCTGTGGCGGCGCACCGGCCGCGGCGAGGCCGTGCCGCTCGCCGTCGCCGCCTGCTGCTACGCCCTGGCGCTGCTCTCCAAGGAGGTGGCGATCGGGCTGCTGCCGTTCGCCGGCGTCTGGGCGCTGACCGCCGCCAGGAGCGACCCGCCGGAGTCGCGGCGGCGATGGCGGTTCACCGCCGCCCTGGCGGGAGTGACGGCGGTCTACCTGGGGGTGCGCGTCGCCGTCCTCGGCGGGCTGGCGCTGCCCTTCCCGGGCGCTCCCGGCTTCCGCCAATCGCTGCCGTCTGTGCCGGTGGCGCTCGTCACCTACCTGCGCCTGCTCGTCTGGCCGGTGAGCTTTTCGATCCTGCGGCCCGAGCGCCCGACCTTCGCGCCGCTGGCGCCGCCGGTGCTGCTGGCGGTGGGGGTCCTGGCGGCTCTCGCCGTCGCCGGCGCCTGGATCGTCCGCAAGCGCCCCCAGGCCGCCCTGCCGCTGGCCTGGCTCGTCGCCTGGCTGCTGCCGGTGGTCAATCTCTGGGCGCTCGACCCGCAGTGGATGGTGACCGACCGCTACCTGTTCCTGCCGTCGCTGGCCCTGCCGTGGGGCATCGCCCTGCTGCTGCCGCGACGGCCGGCGATCGCCCTGCTCGCCGCGTTGGCGGTGGTCTTCCTGGTCCTTGGGCTGAGGTATGCCGTGATCTTCCACGACGAGCGCTCCTTCGTGGCCGCCATGGAACGGGCAGAGCCCACCAGCCCGCTGGTGTTCGCCGAGAAGGGCAGGCTGCTGGTGCAGGATGGCGACCTCGCCGCGGCGGAGGTCGCCCTGCGGCGGGCCGTGGCGCTCGACCCGCTGGGACCCGGCGCTCTGATCGCCCTGGGCGACGTGGAGCTGCAGCACGGCGAGCTCGCGGCGGCGGAGCTCCACTACCGCGGCGCCCTGGTCGTCCGGCCCTACGCCAGCCGCGGCCTCAAGCTGCTGACCATCGCCCTGTCCCGGGCCGGACAGCGCGGCAGGGCGCTGGCGCTGGCCGCCGAAGCCGCTCGCCGCTGGCCCGACGACTTCCAGGTGCAGCTGCTGGACGCGGCGCTGCTCGCCGCGGCCGGCGAGCGCGAACCGGCTGCGGCAGCGTTCGGCGCCGCCCGCCGCCTGCGCCCGAGCGACCCGGCCGTCGCCGGCGGCCTCGACGACGCGGTGGCGCGCTTGGCGCCGACGCTGGCGCCAACGCCGCCAGCGCCGCCGGGTGGCGGCCCCTAGGAACGCTCCTCAAAGGTCCAGGACACGAAGGGCTTGGCGGATCGGCGGCGGCACGGGCGGCGCCGGGAGCAGGGCTGATGCCCGGCAGCCTACCGGCCGCGGTGCGGATGCAACTCGACCAGCGCCGGGATGAAACGTCGAGCTCGCGATGGCACCGCGCCGTCACGCCGCGCCGCGCAGCTCCAGGCCGGTGACCAGCAGGGTGGGGGAGCCGAGCATGCCATCCAGGGGGAAGAAGGAGAGGTCGCGCGCGACGGCGGCGATCCCCTGGAAGAGCGCCGCGGCGCTGCCGCAGAGCCAGGCGCCGGCGAGCGGAGCGGTGGCGCGCCCGGCCTCCACGGCGAAACCGCAGACCGGCAGCGCGAAGCTGTCGCCGGCCGCGGCGAAGCGGGCGGGACCGGTGGCGTCGATCAGGTAATGGCCGCGTTCGACGCCGCCCAGCAGCGCCGCCACCGCCAGGCGCGAATCAGGGCGCACGTAGAGATGGGTCGCGCCGGGCGCCGGCAGGTCGCGCCAGCCGGGCCGGCGGCAGCAGCCGCTGGCGGCCCCAGGCGCGGCGCCGTTCACCTGCCACCAGGCGAGTAGCGGCTGCCGGAAGACTCCCTCCTCCACCAGCACCGCCTCGCGGCACGGCACCCCTTCGCCGTCCACCGGGCACTCCAGGGCGCCGCCGGCCAGTCGGCCGTTGTCGATCAGGGTGAGCCGCTCGCTGCCGATCCTGCCCCGGCGGTCGCGCAATGCCAGCATTCGAGCCGCGGCACCCGGCCCGACCAGCAGCGGCAGCAGCCCCGCCAGCAGCGCCACCGCCACCGGCGGCGCCAGCAATAGCTCGCCGCGGCGTCCACCGACGCCGGCGGCAACGCCGGCAGCAGCGCCCTGGCGAGGCGGCGATCCGCTCGCGGCGACCGAAAGGCGGTCGGCGAGGCGGCGGGCCAGCGCTTTGGGATGGAAGCGCCGCGCCTCGCGGTCGGCGAGGTAGACAGCTGCGGCGCCGCCGGGCCGGCCGGGGCCGGCGACTTCCAGGTGCAAGGTCGCCAGCCGCCGGCGGAACGCCACGCGCAGGCCGCGGCTGTTCGCCAGCTCGCCCTCGCTCGAGCCGTCCTCGAGCGTCGCGCGGAGCAGCCGGGAGCCCGGCAGCTCCGCTCCCAGCTCGCGGGCCAGCCCGGCGAGCAATCGCAGGCCCTCGCTCTCGCCGATCAGCGGCGCCTCGAAATCCGACGGCTGGCTCCAGGGCGGCGCCGCCTCCGGCTCGGGCAGGCGGAACGGCCGGCCGGCCGGCTCCGGCCAGGAACGGTGAGAGGCGGCGAGAGCGCCGGGATCGGGATGCGCCTGGGCACCCGCGCGGTGGCCGCCGGCGGAATCGAACCGGCCAACAGCACCGCCTTGGTCGCCAACCTCGCCGGTGCCGCCAGCCTCGCCCCACGCCGGCTCGCCGGCGCCCGCGGCGAAGAAGGAGCCGCGGCGGCTGCTGGCGCGCACCGCCCAGGCGCGCTCCTGGCTGAACGCCGAGACCTCGCTGCCGAGCTCGAGCGCTAGCCGCCGAGAGCGCCCGCGCTTGGTCAGCACCTCGGCCTCCGGCAGCCCGCGCCGCACCAGTTCCCGCAGCACCTCGTCGACTGCCGCATCGCTCATCGGGTGCCGCTCCCTACCGCCTGCCGGCAATCCGAGGAGAGTTTCGTCTCAGGCCTCGCCGTCATCGGCCTCCACCGCCACCCCTTCGAGGCGCAGCGCCGGCGCGGTCGCCCAGACCGGCAGCTTCTGCCCGCCCTTGGCGCACCACCCGGCTCCCGCCGCCATCGTCTGCTTGCCGGCGGCGACGGCGCGGCCCAGCAGGTCCGCCACCTGGCCGCGCAACACGCAGGCCCCCACCGGCTCGGCGAGGGCACCGCGCCTGATGCGGCGGCCGTGGCGCAACCGGAGGGTGAGCTCGCCGGTGAGCGGATCGAGCCCGCCGCGGCTCGCCGCCTGCAGGTAGAGCCCGCCGTTGGCCTCTGCCAGCAGGTCGCCGTCCGCGGTGTCGCCGGCCAGCAGCTCGAGATGGGTCGAGCGCGGGCCGGGCGGCAGGTGGCGGCTGCCCCGCCGGCCGGCACCCGGCAGCAGCGCCGGCGAGAGCCGTGACCAGGCCGTGTCGGCCAGCGGCTGTTCGACCGCCCCGCGCCGCAGCAACCAGCGGCGGCTGACCGGCATCCCCTCGTCGTCCGTCGTCCGCCGCACCTCGGGCGGGGCAGCCGCCGGGTCGTCCAGCACGTCGAGGCACGGCGCCCCCAACGCCAATCCAATGGCCGCTTCCGGCCGGCCGCCGCAGGCCAGAGTGTCGGCCTCGAGCGCGTGGGCCACCGCCTCGTGCAACAGCACCGCCACCACCGCCGGTCCCAGCACCGCGACCCCGAGAAAGGCAGCCGGCGGCGCCGCATGGCGGGCGCGGAAGAGCGCCACCGCCGCCCCGCCGACCTCTTCGGCGGCGGCGGCGTCGAGACGCGGCAGCAGGGCGCCGCAACGTCCCCAGGGCGACTCGACCGCACAGCTGTAGAAGCACTCGCTCTGCGCCGGCGAGACCAGGCGCGGCCCCACCACCTGCAGCCAGCGCCGGTGACGCCGCAGCGTCAGGCGCACCGGAAAGCCGGCGTGGTGCGCCCGCACGGTGCGCGCCACCGCCTGCGAGAAGTCGCGCAGCTGGTGGGCGAGGCCGGAGGGCCCGGGATCGGGGATGAAGGCCCCGGCGGGCGGCGCGGCGCACAGCCGCGGCTCCGGGTAGCCCACCGAGGGCAGGGCGCGCGCCACCTGGCGCAGGGCCTCGGCGAACTGCCGCTCGTCGAGGCCGTCGCGGCTCGCCAGCCAGGTGCGCCCGCCGCGCAGCAGGCGCACGGCGAAGCCTTCCTCCCGCCACTGCCGCAGGCCCGGAGCGTCGTCCTCGGGCGCCAGCTCCACCTCGTCGCGGCGCTCGAAGTAGGCGTCGACCACGTCCTCCGGCTGCTCGGCGATCTGCGCCAGCGCGCGGGCGACCGCGGCGGTGTCGAGCTCGAGCTCCAAACCTGGCACGCTGGCGATTGTGGCACAGGCGTGGGATAAGATCCGCCGCAAATGAAAGGGCGCCCATGAGCGGATCGCGGCACCGCAGCGACCGCCTCGAGCAGCTGCAGGGACGTCTGGCCGCCGCCGCGCGCGGCGGCGGCGCCGAGCGCATCGAGCGCCAGCATGCCGCCGGCAAGCTCACCGCCCGCGAGCGCGTCGAGCTGCTGCTCGACGCCGGCTCCTTCGTCGAGGTGGACGCGCTGGTCACCCACCGCTGCCGTGATTTCGGCATGGAGAGCCAGCAGGTGCCGGGCGACGGCGTGGTCTGCGGCTACGGCACCGTCGATGGCCGGCTGGTGTACGTGTTCGCGCAGGACTTCACCGTTTTCGGCGGCTCGCTCTCCGAGACCAACGCGCGCAAGATCTGCAAGGTGATGGACCTCGCGGTCGACAACGGCGCGCCGCTGATCGGCCTCAACGATTCCGGCGGCGCGCGCATCCAGGAAGGGGTCGCCTCCCTCGGCGGCTACGCCGACATCTTCCTGCGCAACACCCTCGCCTCGGGCGTCGTGCCGCAGCTGTCGGCCGTGATGGGTCCCTGCGCCGGCGGCGCCGTCTACTCGCCGGCGATCACCGATTTCGTGTTCATGGTGGAAGGGACGAGCTACATGTTCGTCACCGGCCCCGACGTCATCAGGACGGTGACCCACGAGGAGGTCAGCAAGGAGGAGTTGGGCGGCGCGCTCACCCACGCCGTCAAGAGCGGCGTCTGCCATTTCACCGTGCCCAACGACGCCGCCTGCCTGGCGGGCCTGCGCGAGCTGCTGTCGTACCTGCCCAGCAACAACCTCGACGATCCGCCGCCCGGGCGCAGCGATGACGATCCGGACCGCGAGTGCCCGGCGCTCGACGAGCTGGTGCCGGCCGATCCCAACCGCCCCTACGACATCAAGCAGCTGATCGCGCAGGTGGTTGACGACGGCGCCTTTCTCGAAGTGCACGCCCAGTACGCCCGCAACCTGGTGGTCGGCTTCGCCCGCTTCGCCAACCGCAGCGTCGGCATCGTCGCCAACCAGCCCGCCTATCTGGCCGGCGTGCTGGACATCGACGCCTCCGGCAAGGGGGCGCGCTTCGTCCGCTTCTGCGATGCGTTCAACATCCCGCTGATCACCTTCGAGGACGTGCCCGGCTTCCTGCCGGGAACCCAGCAGGAGTTCGGCGGCATCATCAAGCATGGCGCCAAGCTGCTGTTCGCCTTCGCCGAGGCCACCGTGCCCAAAATCACGGTGATCACCCGCAAGGCCTACGGCGGCGCCTACTGCGTGATGGCCAGCAAGCACCTGCGCACCGACGTCAACCTCGCCTATCCGACCGCGGAGATCGCGGTGATGGGGCCGGATGGCGCGGTCAACATCCTCTACCGGCGCGAGCTCGAAGAAGCGGGCGCCGGCGCCGCGGCGGTGCGCGCCGAGAAGGTCGAGGAATACCGCACCAAGTTCTCCAATCCCTATATCGCCGCCGAGCGCGGTTTCCTCGACGCGATCATCGAGCCGCGACGCACCCGCGCCGAGATCGTGCGGGCGCTGCGCCAGCTGTCGGCCAAGCGCGCCACGCTGCCGCCCAAGAAGCACGGCAACATCCCGCTCTGATCGCCCGCCCGGCGCCGGCGCCGCGACGCCAACCGCCGCAAGTGGCGGAAGGCCCGTGCTTTGCTTGACATCGAGCCCCCGCTGGGGCAAGCTGCCGGTTCGTGCGCGAGTGACTCCGGACCAGCCGGTCCCATAGGCGCGAGCCGCTATTCCGAGGGGGACGATGAGAGAGAAAGACCGAGAGCTGAGGCGCCGGCGCCAACGCCGGATCAAGCGCTTGAAGCGGCGCATCCGGGAGGAGGCTCACCAAGCCCAGAAGACCGAGCGCCCGCAGGGCTCGAAACGCGCGGTCAAGAAGCCGCCAACGCCCTCGGCCGCCGCCGGCGCTGCCGGCGCCGCCGGCTCACCCGGCACGGCGGGCTCGGACGCGGCCGCCGGCTCCGGCCAGCCAGCTCCGGCAGGGCCGCCGAGCCCGGCGCACCCGCCACACGGCAAGAGCGCCACCGAAGGCAAGGCGGCGGCGCCGAAGACCGCCTCCGCTCCGGCCGCCAAGCCCTCCAACCCCGCAGGCACCGCCGGCTCCGGGGAACCGGCGCCGGCCACCGCTCCGCCCACTGCTCCGAGCGCCAAGCCACCCGCCGCCAAGAAGGCCGCCCCGTCCGCCGCCGCCCGCAAGCCCGCCGCCGCCGCCGGTGCGACCGCCGCGCCCAGCTCGCCGGCAGCCGCTGCCGCCGCGCCCGCCGCATCGTCGGCGCCGGCTGCTGCCCCTGCTCCGCCTGCTTCGGATACCGCCGCCGCCGCGCCCGCGGCAGCCTCCACGACCGCTCCCTCGGCACCCAAGAAGGCCGCCGCCAAGAAGCCGACCAGCAAGGCAGCAGCCGCCGAAGAGACGAGCGCGGACAAGAAGTAGCGGCGCCTCTCAGGCCAGGTCGGCGGCGGGCGCCGGGACCCCGAAGCGCTCGCGCAGCAGGCGGCGCGCCTCGCCGACCAGGAAGATCGAGCCGCAGATCACCACGGTTTCGGCGCCCAGCTCGAGCGCGCGCGCCAGCGCGGCAGCGGGCGCCGCTTCCACCAGCACGCCACCGGCCACCGCGCCCGGCGCCGCGCCGCCGTCAGCCCCGGCAGCACCGCGATCCTCGCCGGGCCCGCGCCGCGCGCCGGCGACCAGGGCCGGCAGGTCGGCGGCGGCGCGGGCGCGCGGGGTGGGCGGAGTGGTGAAGACGAGGTTGCGGGCGGCCGGCGCGAGGTGACCGAGCATCTCGCCCGCATCCTTGTCGTCGAGCACGCCGAAGACCAGATCGAGCGTGCCGGCCCGCTGCCGGGCGCCGGCCAGCAGCTCGCCCAGGGCGGCCGCCCCTTCCGCGTTGTGGGCCGCATCCAGCAGCACTCGCCGGCCGCCGGGCAGCGCCACCACCTCGGCTCGCCCCGGCCAGCGACAGGCCGCGGCGCCTGCCGCCAGCGCACGGTCGTCGAGCGCCGGAAAGCCGGCGCCGGCCAGCAGCTCGGCGGCGCGGGTCGCCAGCGCGAGGTTCTGCGCCTGGTGCCTGCCGAGCAGCCGGGTGCTCAGCTCCCGCCGCGCCACCGGCGTCGCCAGCGTCACCGTCTGGCCGTTCCAGCCGTGCGGCTCGATGGCGGCGATCGTCACCTCGCCCTCGGCAGCTCGCAGCTCGGCCCCGGCCGCCGTCGCCGCCGCGCGCAGCGCGCCGGCCGACTCGAGGTCTTCCACCCAGGAGAGGGCCGGCCGGCCGCGGCGCAGGATCCCCGCCTTTTCGCGCGCGATCGCCGCCAGCGTGTCGCCGAGCAGCTCGCGGTGCTCGAGGCTGATCGAGGTGATGAGCGACAGCATCGGCTCGCAGACGTTGGTGGCGTCGAGCCTTCCCCCCAGGCCCACCTCCACCACCGCCAGATCCACGCGCTCGGCGGCGAACCACAGGAACGCCGCCGCGGTGACCGCCTCGAAATAGGTGGGGCTGTGGCCCACCTGGCGCTCGGCGCACCACACCACCTCGGACAGCAGCTCGGCAAAGCGCTCGGCGGCGATGGCGCGGCCGTCGATGCGCAGGCGCTCCTCGACGGTTTCGAGGTGCGGCGAGGTGTAGAGGCCGGTGCGGTAGCCGGCGGCGCCGGCCATCGCGGCCAGCAGCGCCGAGGTCGAGCCCTTGCCGTTGCTGCCCGCCACCAGCACCGCCGGATACCGCAGCTGCGGGCTGGCGAGCGCCGCCAACAGGCCGCGCATGCTGTCGAGGCCAAGACGGATGCCCAGAGCCTCGAGACGGCCGAGGATCTCCCTGGTGCGGTCGGTGGTCAGGGCAGCGCTCAGAGCAGGTGCCGGAGGCAGCGCGCCAGCGTTTCCTTCATCTCGGCGCGCGCGATCACCAGGTCGAGAAAGCCGTGAGCCAGCAGGAACTCGCTCCGCTGGAAACCGGCGGGCAGGCTCTGCCGGATGGTCTGCTCGATGACGCGGGGACCGGCGAAGCCGATCAGGGCGCCCGGCTCGGCGACGTTGAGATCCCCCAGCATCGCGAACGAGGCGGTCACGCCGCCGGTGGTGGGATCGGTAAGCACCGACAGGTAGGGCACGCGGGCGTCGTGAAGGCGCGCCAGCGCCGCCGAGATCTTGGCCATCTGCATCAGCGACAGCACGCCCTCCTGCATCCGGGCGCCGCCCGACGCCGCGACGATGACCAGCGGCCAGCGTTTCTCGAGCGCCCGCTCGGCGGCGCGGGTGATCTTCTCGCCCGCCACCGAGCCCATCGACCCACCCATGAAGCGGTAGTCCATCGCCGCCAGCACCACCGCGATCTCCTCGAGCCGGCCCTGGGCGACGATCACCGCGTCGAGCTCGCCCACCGCCTGCTGGTAGCTCTTGAGCCGGTCGCGGTAGCGCTTGGTGTCACGGAAGCCGAGCGGATCCGACGGACCGATGGCCGCGAACAGCTCCCGCGGCTCGGGGTCGTCGAGCAGCAGCGCGATCCAGGAACGGGCGTCGATGTGATGATGATGGCCGCACTTCGGGCAGACGCGCAGGTTGCGGTCTAGGTCCCGGGCGTAAATGATCTCTTTACAGCCCTCGCACTTGACCCACAGGCCTTCGGGCACGGTGCTGCGCCGCCGATCGGCGCGGATCGGCTTGGGCTGCTTGGCTTTCTTGAACCAGACCATGAAGAGCTCGCCGTTCGGCGCCCGCAGGAGGTGCCGAAGAGAGCCGATCCGTCAGCTGCCGGAGGCCTGACAGGCTACGGAACCCGGCTCAGAAGCCGGTGGACTCGTGCCCCTCCTCCGCCTCCAGGTCGTTGGCGACCCCGAGGCGCATGCAGGCTGCATCGTACATCTGGCGCGACGCCTTCTTCGCGTTCTGCAACTCCGCCAGGCGATCCTTGACCTTGGCCAGCTCGTCCTCGATCAGGCGGTCGAGCTCCTCCATCTCCTGCTTGGTCACCTGGAGGGTATTTTCATAGAACTTTCTCTGTTGCTCGGTAAGGCTCATGGTCTCCTCCCAATTGCTCCCGGCCGCCGGCTCCACCGCCAGCGGCCCGAGTCTCCCTGTGTCCCGCGCGGTTAATCGGTATGCGGCGATTCGAGCGTGCGGAACACTTGCCTACCGGCCGTCTCGTTTATTTCTTGAACGGGATTCGCAGGCGGGTCCACATCTTGACCCGGACGCCATCTCGGGTCGCCGGCTTGAAGCGGGCACTTCGCGCCACCTGCACGGCGGCCTCATTGATGCCAACGTTCTCGCTGATCGGCTGCACCACTTGAACGTCTTCGACGCCGCCCTGCTCGTTGACCAGGACGGAAAGGACCACCACTCCTTCGACCCCAAGTCTCCTGGCGAGCGGAGGATACTCCGGTTTGGGCGTGCTGACAAGCTTGGGCGGCACCATCGCACCGCCGGCGGCAACCGGCGCGCCGGCCGCTGCCGCCGGCGGCGTTGCCGGCGCCTCTCCCGCCGCACGAGCTGCCGGTTCCGCCGCTCGCTCCCGGGCGGCTTCCTGCTGCGCGGCCGGCGAGCCGGCGCCCGGCGCCGGACTGGCTGCCGCATCGGCGGCGGCGGCCGGCGACGCCGCCGGCCGCTGAGCGCGGGAAGCGGCGCTGTCGGCACTACCGGCAGATGATGGCGGCGAGCTCGCGGCTGCCGGGCTGCCGGGCGAGTTGGCCGCCGCGGCGCCGGCGCTTTCGGGCTTCGGCGCCTTCGCCTTGTCGAGCTCCTTTTGCAGCTGCTGCTGTTGCTGCTCGAACTGCTTCTTCATCTCGTCGGCGCGGCGGGCGACCTCCTGGTCGACCACCCCCTGGACGTCCACCTTGCCGGCCGCGGCCTTGCCCGCCGCCGCGGTGCCCGGCGGCTGTCCGGGAAGGCCGCCGGCGGTATTCCCCGGGGTCCCCGGGGTCCCCGGGGTCGGCGGGGTCGCCGGGGCCGCCAGAGACGCCAGAGTCGCGCCGTTCCCGGCCTTGCCGCCGGCGTCAGCAGGATTGGCCGCGCCGGCGGCGCCAGGATTGGCAGCCTTGCGACGGCCGACGAAGAAGTAGAGCAGCGTCGCCAGCGCCAGCACCACGACCGCGGCCACCAGCAGCAGGCGAACCGGACGCCAAGCCTCGTCCGCCCGCACCTCGCCGAGCGGCGCCAGGGGCGCCACCTCCTGCGGCTGCGCACCTGCCGTCTCCAGGCTCTGCGGGAACGGGGGCAATGGCGCCGGCGTCACTGCTGGCGCCAGGATCGCGGCAGCCGGCGGCGGCGCCGCGACGCGCGGCAGCGGCGCGAAGGGCGGCGGCGGCGTCCTGGTGGGCGGAACGAGCGCCGGCGCCTGGACGCCTGACCGCGTCGACGGCGGCGTGGTCACGCCGGCGGCGTTTGCGGGCTGGGCGGGCTGCGGGCGGTCCGCCGGCGCGGCGCCGGCCGGCGCCGCGAGCGCCAGCCGCACGAAGGCGGCGAGATCGGAATGGCTCGGCGAGGGTTTGAGCGCGAAGAGCAGGCCCTCGAGCCGCTGCTCGAGCTCGCCGGCGGTCTGGATGCGGTCCGCCGGCCGGCCCGCCAGCGCGTGCATCACGATCTCGTCGACCTCCTGGGGGATGGCCGGAGCCACCAGGCGCGGCGATCGCACCTTCACCTGCCGCACGGCTTCCAGCACCGACATCTCGGAATCGCCGTCGAACAGCCGCTGACCGGTGAGCATCTCGAACAGCACCGTGCCGAGCGAGAAGATATCCGAGCGCGCATCGACCAGGCTCCCCCGCGCCTGCTCCGGCGACATGTACTGCAGCTTTCCCTTGAGCGCTCCCATCTGCGTCTGGCCCGCCTTGGAAACCGCCTTGGCGATCCCGAAATCGCAGAGCTTGACGTCGCCGTCATAGGAGATCAGGACGTTCTGCGGCGACACGTCGCGATGCACCAGGCCCATCTCCCGGCCTTCGAAGTCGCGCTTGCGGTGCGCGTAGTCGAGCGCGCTGGCGAGGCGCACGCCGATCAGCAGCGCCAGGCCGAGCGGCAGGGGCGTGCCGCGTTGGCGGGCGGCGTTGAGCAGCGATCGCAGGTCCTTGCCATCGACGTACTCCATGGCGATGTAGAAGTCGGAGCCGATCTTGCCCAGGTCGTAAATATGAATGATGTTGTGATGGCTGAGCTGGGCGGCCAGCTTGGCTTCGTCGATGAACATGCCGACGAACTCGGCGTTGTCGGTCATGTAGGGAAGGATCTTCTTGATCGCCACCGTCTTCTGGAAGCCCTCGACGCCGCGCATGCGCGCCTTCCAGACCTCCGCCATGCCGCCGACCGCGATCCGCTCGAGCAGCGTGTATTGCCCGAACTTCTCGCCCGCCGGCTCCGCCGCCGCCCGCTGCTCACGCGGCACCATCTGGATGCGCTGGGTGGCGGCCGGGCTCTCGCCCCGCCCCGAGACGAAGGGGATCGGCTGGGCCGGCGCCGGGGGCGTGGCACCGGTGGCAGCAACCGGCGGCGGGCCGGCCAGCCCGGGACGGGATGCCGGGTCGACCCTGCGACGCGTACGGGCCAGCTCCTCGATCTGCGACAGGTCCAGCTCGCCGGTCAGACGGCGGCGCACGCCGGTGCCTTCCGCCGTGGATGACGACGCCGGCGGGGATGGCGGTGGCGGTGGCGAGGCCATCGGCGGCGAGCCTGCCGATACCGGCGATGGCGGCGCCGGGGGCGGTGCCGGCGGTACCGGAGAGGGGCGCGGCGCGGCCGCCGCGGGTCGAATCGCCGCGGTGGTGACGGCAGCCGCGGGCATGGCGAGGACCGGGGGGGTTGGGGTTGGGCCGCCGGCGCCGGCTGGAGGCGGCGCGGCTGCCATCGGCAGCGGTGCGGTGGCGGCAGCGGCTGCGGCGGCAGGCCCCGCAGTGTTCGCCGGGGTCGCCGGGGTCGCCGGGGTCGCCGGGGTCGCCGGGGTCGCCGGGATCCCCGGCGGTGCCGGCGGCGGCGCCGGCGGCGGCGGCGAAACCCGTGCCGGTGCCGGGACCTCCGGCGCGTAAGGGGGCGGCACCCGTCCCGCGCTGGCGGATGCCGCGGCGGCAGGCGCTGGCAGTGGTACGGCGCCGGCCGCGCCGGCAGGCGCTGCCGATGCCGCCGATGGTGCAGGCGGCGGCGCCGCAGCCGGCGCGGCGGCGGCAGGCCGCGGCCTCGCGCCCAGCTCCGAGAGCGTCCGGCTCAGCATGGCCTCGACGTCCGCGGCGGCACTCCCGCCGTCGGCGCGACGCGGCTGGGGCGCGGTGCCGCGGGATGGCGGGGCCGCCGTCCGGCGGGGGTCGCCTCCGAGCAACCCGGAGAGGGTCTTCTTCGAGCTTTTGCTGGACATCGTCGCCACTGCGCGCGGCGGCGGTCCGCGACGGTTGAGCGGCGCCGGCCGCCGGCGGCGGTAGCGCCGACGTTGTCGGCGCCGCCTGGCCCGGAGCGGATGAACCGAACTGCCCTTCGACCTCTGCCAACACGTCGCCGAAGATCTCCTGGGAGGTCAGGCGCACGGTCTGCGGCAACTGCTCCAGCGACGTCGTGCGGGCCATGCCGCGGCCCGCCGCCAGCATGCGCCGCACCGCCGCCACCAGGTCCTGATCGCCAAACGGCTGACGCAAGCGCTCGTCGCCGAGCAGCGCCGGCCCGGTGGGCGATCCGACCTCGGTCATCACGATCAGGATCCCGGGGCCGCCGGCGCTGCGGCGGAAGGCAGTCGCCAGCTCCTCGGCGCCCGCCATCTCGGCCCCGGCAACCACCAGGTCCGGCGGCTCCAGCGCCGCCGCCTGGAGGGCCTGGGCGCGACCTTGGGCGACCCGGACTCGCCACCCTTCCGCGCTCAGCACGCGGTGGAAGCGCTCCAAGGAATGCTGCTCTTGCCCGACGACCAGGATCGAGGCCATACTCACTATCTCCGGTAGGATGGTACAGCAAGCCTTTCTAACATTCCCCTTCGCCCGCGTCAATCGCGTCCGCATGGAAAGATGCTGATTTTTGAAAGATTTAACGCTCCCGCGGGCCGCCGATTCGGGTAAACTGCACGGTCTGGGCTCTTCCGAGGGGTTGCGCGATGTCAGGCCATAGCAAATGGAGCACCATCAAGCACCGCAAGGCGGCGACGGACGCGCGCCGCGGCAAGCTGTTCACCAAGCTGTTGCGCGAGATCACGGTCGCCGCACGCCTGGGCGGCGGCGACCCGAAATCCAATCCGCGGCTGCGCAGCGCGCTGGTCGAGGGCCGCTCGAGCAGCGTCCCGGGCGACACCATCGACCGGGCCATCAAGAAGGGAACCGGGGAGCTCGAGGGCGAGTCCTACGAGGAGGTCATCTACGAGGGCTACGGGCCCGGCGGCGTCGCCATCCTGGTCGAGGGCATGACCGACAACCGCAATCGCACCGCCTCGGAAGTGCGCCACCTGTTCACCCGCCACGGCGGCAACCTGGGAGACAGCGGCAGTGTGACCTGGATGTTCACACGCCGCGGCTACTTCGCCATCGAGCGCAGCGCGTCCGAGGACGATGAGAAGCTGATGGAGCTGGCCCTCGAGCTCGGGGTCGACGACATCACGATCGAGCCCGACCATTACGAGCTCTTCACCCCGGTGGAGGACTTCGCCGCGGTCCAGGAGGAGCTGGAACGCCGCGGCCTGCCGGTGGCGGCCAAGGAGCTGGCGATGGTTCCGCAGACCCCGATGACGTTGCCCGCGGACCGGGTGGCGCAGGTAATGCGCCTGGCGGAAGCGCTCGAAGACCACGACGACGTGCAGAAGGTCTGGCTCAACCTGGACACCAGCGCGCTCGACGCCAAGGTGGCCGCGACGCATTCCTGAGCTCCGAGCCCGCGGTCACGCGCGGCCGTCACCGGTTCAATTTGCTCATCCTAGGCCTCGATCCGGGCAGCTTGCACACCGGCTACGGCCTGGTCGAAAAGCGCGGCTCCGCGGTCGTCCTCGTCGATGCCGGCCGCATCTCCTGCGCCCGCACCCTGGCGGTGCCTGCCCGCCTCGCCCAGCTCGGCGCCAGGCTCGGCGAGCTGCTCGCGCGGCACCGTCCCGACCTGGCGGCGCTCGAGACGCCGTTCCACGGCCTCAACGCGCGCACGCTCATCGTCCTCGCCGAGGCGCGGGGCGCGCTGCTCGCGGTGCTGGCCGGCGGCGCCGTGGAGATCGCGGAGTACAGCCCTGCAGAGGTCAAGTCGGCGGTGACCGGCAACGGCCGCGCCGACAAGGCGCAGGTGGCCAGGATGGTGGCGCTGCTGTTGGGTCCGCGGGCCCGCGACGGTCTGGCACCGGATGCCACCGATGCGCTGGCGGTGGCGCTATGCTGCGCCCAGCGCCGGCGCCTCGACCAGCTGCGCTACGATCGCGGGCGGTAGCTTGCTTGTGCTACGATCGCCGCAAGCTCGATCTACGTCATGGCATTCCAAGGTTCTCTCAAGGAGCTGCCCCTTCCTGACATCATCCAGCTGGTTTCCGTTTCAGGAAAGACCGGCGTCTTCACCCTGAAGCGGAACGGCGATTCGTCGGGCGAGATCTACCTGCGCGGCGGCCAGATCGTCCATGCCCACGTCGGCGACCTGACCGGCGAGGAGGCAGTCTACGAGCTGGCAATCTGGCCGGAAGGCGAGTTCGTGTTCACTCCCGGGCAGGAGACCGACCTCACCACCATCCATAAGTCGAACACCAACCTCTTGATGGAGGCGGCCCGCCGCATCGACGAGTGGCAGGTGCTGTCGAAGCGGATCCCTTCCACGCGCCTGGTGCCGGTGTTCACCAATCAGGCGGCAACCACCTCGGTCTCCCTGACGCCGCAGGAATGGGCGCTGATCTGCAAGATCGACGAGCGCCGTTCGATCGAGGAGGTGGCGGTCGGCCTCGACATGAGCGCCTTCGAGGCCTGCAAGCTGCTGTACGGCCTCATCACCTCGGGCCTGGTCAGCCTGCGCGAGGACTTCAACCGGCTCGGCACCGACCGCCTGCACAAGATGAGCCCCGAGCAGCTCGCCAAGCTCGCCGAAGCCATCGACCAGCAGGCGCGCGCCCTGATGTCCGGTCATTTTCGCCAGGCCGAGCTGGACGTGCCGCTGCGGTTGAGCAAGGCGGAGATGGATGGGGGCCGCGGCGTCGAGGCGGTGCTCGACCTGCTGCGCTCCGAGGAGAAGGTGGTCTCCGCGGCCCTCGGACCGAACCAGAGCAAGGCGTTCCTGGACCGCGTCTCACATCTGCTGGAGCGACCGGTGGCCTGATCCAGCTGCAAGATTTCCACCATCTCGCGCATGGACCGTCGCCCATCATCGAGCCCGGCCCGGCTCCCGGCGGCGACCCTGCTCTCGCTCCTGCTCCTGGCGCTCGGCGTACCGGCGACGGCATGGGCGGCACAGGCCGCGGCGGGCGCTCCGGCAGCTCCGGAGGCACCGCCGCCCGCGGCCGGGGAACCGGCGCCGCCGGTGGCGCCGCCTGAGCCCGGCGGTGGCAGCGCGGCGAGCCGCGAGGCCGGCGGCGACCAGGCCCCCGCCGAACCTGGCGCGACGCCCATCGAGCGTTACCTCCCCAACGTCGACCTCTTGTTTCCCGAGGGCACGCTCGATCTCAAGGTCAGCCGGCTGGTCAACAAGGTCCTCTTCGAGGGCGAGGTGCGGTACGCCTTCGTCAGCGGCGACATCACCGCCTTCTTGCGCTATCGCCACTACGGCTATAACCGGACCACCCAGATCGAGGTCTTCGACGACATCAGCTTCGGCCGCCTGCAGAGCCTGTCGAACCAGTTCAACCGCACCCGCGGCGCCAACCTGTTTCTGGAATGGCCGCGCAGCTACAGCTTCCGCCTCTTCACCCTGGGGGAGATCGACCGCATCAGCTCCAGCAGCGAGTCGCTGCCGGCGACCAACAGCACCGACAGCTTCATCCGGGTCGGCGCTCAGCTCGGCACGCCTGGCGACTCCCGGACCCAGGCGATCGTCGGCGACTCCCGCGCCTACTTCCCTTCGATCTTCACCGCGGTGCGCGAGATCGGCCCCGGCCAATTTGGCTTCACCAGCGCGCTGACCTACGGCTTTCCAGTCGGCGACTTCGATTACGTCCGGCTGGAGGCCCAGGCGCTCAAGCGCTTCGAGATCACCGACCGGACGTTCATCGTCGGCACGCTGCACCTCGGGAGCTTTCTCTACAACCAGCTGAGCAAGCCTTTCGCGCTGGACGTGCAGCAGCGTTACTCGATACCATTGGCCGATTTCTTCAACATTGGCGGTGCAGACAACCTCAAGGGCCTGAGTAACAATCTAATTGGCACCCAGGAGCTACACAACACCTGGGAATTCTTCACCCCGTGGTTCCTCGGGCAGCACCATACTGTCCTCCATCTGGACTGGCAAAGCTGGTACTGGATCCTGTATGCGGGCGCAGGAACGATCGGTTTCACCTCCCGCACCTACACCGACCTGAGCGCCTATATCCCCGATGCCGGCATCGGCTTCGAGGCGTCGGTGCAGCTCTGGCGCTATCGGTTTTTCCTGTCGAGCATTTTGGCACGACCCTTGAATGGATCGAACCACATCGAGGCGCGTCTCTCGGTCAGAACCTACCACTGACCCTGCCACCAACGAGCGACTCGCCGTTCATATAGCATTTGAGATCAGGCTAGGGACGATTGGTCCCTGTGCTTACAGCCGGAGGAGAAAGCATGAGATTGAAAAATCTGCTCGTCGCAGCGCTGTTGGGCCTCGTGCCGGCCTTGGCGTGGGCAGGGGAGCATGCCGATGCTCCAACAAACACAGGCGAGACGGGGCTGTTCACCCTGCAGAGCGGCGAAACGCTCCCGCAGGGTGGATGGGATTTTAGTTTGTACTACAACAACTGGAACCCGGTGCTGCGCCAACCCGGCTTCCCGGATCAAAAGATCTTCTTCTGGAACGAGGAGAGCGCCAGCATTGGCTATGGGCTCACGGACTGGTGGGAGCTGACGCTTTCCGTCCCGTATGACAACTACGCCTTCACCGAGAGCCAGCTGGCGCCCTACCTGCTGGATCGCCGGAGCGGCCTCGGCAACCTCCACATCGGCACCAAGTTCCGCCTCTTCGGCCAGCCGGGTGACCTGTCGGAGTTTGCCGTCAACGCCTTCGTCGATCCCTCGACCGGCAAGAGCGACTTCGCCAACAACCGCACCGGGTTCGGCGGCGGGCTCGACTGGCGGATCGGCGACTTCGTGCTCAACGGCCAGTACACCACCCGCACCCAGGCCTTCGGCGGGGTGGAGTTCCCCAACGAGCTGCAGGGCGGGATCGGCTACGGCCTGCAGGTCGCCAGCCGGGTCGACTGGATCACCGAGGTCGTGGACCATCACTACTCCAAGACCGACGTGGTCGAGTACAAGGACTGGGTCGACCTGTCGAGCGGCGTGCGCATCTGGCTCGGCAATCCGGCCGACTGGGCCTTCACCGCGGCGTTGCGGCAGAACCTGGATCGTCTCAACGAGTTCAGGGAGCACCCCCTGCGCGGCGTGGTAGGCCTAGCCTACTTCCCGCACCGGGCACCGCCGCCACCGCCGCCGCCACCGCCGCCACCGCCACCGCCGCCTCCTCCGCCACCGCCGCCACCACCACCGCCACCGCCGCCGCCACCGCCACCGCCGCCACCCCCACCGCCGCCTCCGGCGGAGGTCCGGGTGACCTGCAACTTCACTCCGGGTAGCGCGCGCCTGTCGAACATCTGCAAGGCGAAGCTCGACGACGTGGCGCTCAAGATGAAGCAGGACGCCGCCGCGACGGCGCAGGTGATCGGCTATTCCGACGGCGCGGAGAAGAACGGTCAGAAGCTCAGCGAGCACCGGGCCGAGGCCGTGAAGAGCTACCTCGTCACCCGCCACGGCATCGATCCGAGCCGCACCAAGATCGAAGGCCGCGACGGGCAGGAGACGACCGGCGACAAGACTCAGGATCGCCGCGCCGTGGTGATCCTCACCGCCGGCCAGTAAGGCGGCCCGAGCGCGCCGGCTCCCCCGGCGCCTTTCCCAAGGCCCCGCTGCTGCGGGGCCTTTTGTTTTTTAGAGAGACTCGCGGCGCAGCGAGGTGACGGCTCCGACCAGTCCCGCCATCGCGCCCAGCACCAGCAGCAACCCCAGCTGGCGAGGGCTCAGGAACCGGCCGGCGAGCACGGCGGCGAGCAGCGAGCGGGAACGCGCGTGGATCAGCTGAAAGCCGGCGTAGAGGCCGGCAGTCGCCAGCGCGCCGCCAAGCACGCCCTGGATCAGCCCTTCGACATAGAAGGGGCCGCGGATGAAGAACTCGGTCGCCCCCACCAGCCGCATGATGGCGATCTCCTCGTGATGGAGATAGGCGGTCAGGCGGATGATGCTGGCGATGGTGAAGATCGCGGCGCCGAGCAGGATGCCGCCCAGCACCAGCCCCACCGCACGCACCACCGCCACCGCGGTCTCGACCTGCCCCAACCAGTCGCGATCGTCGTCGACCATCGCCACCTCCGGGCGGCTGCGCCAGGCGGCCAGCCAGGCGTCGAGATCGCTCGCCCCTGCCTGGTCGCGCCGCAACGCCACCTCGAGCGAGGCGGGCAGCGGCTCGCCCTCGGCGCTGTCGATCACGTCCGCGAGGCTGGGAAAGGTCTCGCGGAAACGGCGGCGAGCCACCGCCGCCGGGACCGTGTCGACCGCCGCAACCCAGCGGGCAGACCTGGCCACCGCGGCCAGACGTGCCAGCTCCGCCGCCGGTGTGCCGGGCTTGAGATAGATCACCACCCGCAGCTGGCCGCGCCAATCCTCCACCGAACCCGCCAGGTTGCGGCTGGCCAGCAGGAAGGCGCCGCCCAACACCAGGCTGACGGCGATGGTGAGCACCGCCAGCAGGCTGACCCGCCAGCTGCGCAAGAGATTGAGGCACGCCTCGCGGGCGAAATAGCGCAACGCACGGGCCAGGCTCACGGCGGCTCCTCGGACGGTCCGGCGGCCCTGCCCTGGCCGGCGACGGAAGCGCCGGCTGGTGCGTCGCCGTCGTCTGATGGTTCCGGTTGCGGTTTCGGCGGTGCCTCCAGCTCCGCGGGCGGTGACAGCTCGGGCGGCTCGCTGCCGGCTATCGTCTGATCGGAGACCAGACGGCCGCGCTCGAGGGTGAGCACCCGCTTGCCCACCCGCAGGATGGTCTCGCGGTCATGGGTGGCAAGCACCACCGTGGTGCCGCGCAGGTTCACCTCCAGGAACAGGCGCAGGATCTCTCGCGACAGATCGGGATCGAGGTTGCCGGTGGGCTCGTCGGCGATCAGGATCTCGGGCTCGTTGATCAGCGCCCGCGCGATGGCGACACGCTGCTGCTCGCCACCCGAGAGCTGCGGTGGAAAGGCGTTCAAGCGGTGGGCCAGGCCGACCCGCCGCAGGGCGTGGTACGCCAGCTGCCGCTGCTGCCGCGAATCGAGACCGAGGACCCGCGGCAGGTAGGTGACGTTCTCGAACACGGTCTTGCGGGCGATCAGGCGGAAGTCCTGGAAGACTACGCCGATGGTGCGGCGCAGGTAGGGGATCTTGCTCGGCGGCACCGACGCGACGTTGCGGCCGTTGACCACGATCTGGCCCTCGCTCGGCACCTCCTCGCGGAAGATCAGGCGCAGCAGCGTCGTCTTGCCGGCGCCGCTGGCGCCGGTCAGGAAGACGAACTGGCCGCGGGCGATGTCGAAGCTGACGTCGTCGAGGGCGGCCTGACCACCCGGGAAGTGCTTGCTGACATGGAAGAACTGGATCAAGGCGCAAGGATCCCGCGCGGCTGGTCACCCGGGCGGTGGGCCGGCGACCGGGTGGCGATCGAGGGCCCGCCGCATCAGGCGCTGGACGGTGTTGGGCTCGGCTCGCCCGCCGGACCGCTTCATCACCTGGCCGACCAGGAAGCCGAAGGTCTGGGCTTTTCCCGCCCGGTACTGCGCGACCGGCCCGGCATGGCCATCGATCACCTCGCCGATCCAGGTCTCGATCTGCGTCTCGTCGGCGACCTGGGCCAGGCCGAGCCGCGCGAGCGCTGCGGCCGGCTCTTCGTCGGCGCCGCAGATGGCCGCGAACACTTCCTTGGCGGCGCTGTTCGAGAGCCGGCCTGCCTCCACCATGGCCACCAGCGCCGCCAGCCGGCGCGGCGCCAGGATGCGTTCGATGGGCTCCCGGCGCCCCTTGCGCGCACCGCGCTCGCGCAGCACCTCGGTCATCACCCAATTGGCGATGCCCTTGGCGCTCGCCGCCTCGCCGGCGCCGGCGGCTGCCTCGTAATAGTCGGCAAGGTCGCGCGACTGGCAGAGGATGAGAGCGTCCGCCACCGGCAACCCGTATGTCGCCTGGAAGCGGGCGCGCCGTTCCCAGGGCGGCTCGGGAAGGGCGGCGCGCAGCTCGGCGATGCGCGCGGCGGCGAGCACCAGCGGCGGCAGGTCCGGCTCCGGGAAATACCGGTAGTCGTGCGCCTCCTCCTTGCTACGCAAGGTGCGAGTGGCGCCGCTGCCGGCGTCGAAGCCGCGGGTCTCCTGGGCCACCCTGCCGCCGGCCTCGAGCACCGCGACCTGGCGCGCGATCTCGTGCTCGATGGCGCGGCCGACGTTGCGGAAGGAGTTGAGGTTCTTGATCTCCGCCTTGGTGCCGAGGCGAGTCTCGCCGCGGCGGCGAACCGAGACGTTGGCGTCGCACCGCAGGCTGCCTTCCTCCATGTTGCCGTCGCTGGTCTCGGTGTAGAGCAGCAGCTGGTGGAGGGTCTGCAGGTAGTCCTGGGCCTCGCCGGCGGTCGCCATGTCGGGATGGGAGACGATCTCGACCAACGGCACACCGCAGCGATTGAAATCGACCAGGCTCTGGCCGCGCAGGGCGAGGCCGCCCGGCGCCTCGTGCAGCAGCTTGCCGGCGTCCTCTTCGAGATGCAGCCGCTCGATGCGGACGCGCTTCGGGTGATGGGTCAACGGCAGCTCGCCGCGCTCGGCCAGGGGCCGGTCGTACTGGCTGATCTGATAGCCCTTCGGCAGGTCGGGATAGAAGTAGTTCTTGCGGGCAAAGACCGAAGCCGCATGGACGTCGCAGCCCAGCGCCGCGGCGAGCCTGGCCGCCAGGTCGACCGCATGCCGGTTGATCACCGGCAGCGTTCCCGGATACCCGAGGCACACCGGACAGATCAAGGTGTTCGGCTCCGCCCCGAACCGATTGGGGCAACGGCAGAACATCTTGGTTGCGGTGAGCAGCTGGACGTGCACCTCCAGCCCGATGACCGGCTCGTACTCCGACATACGAGGCCGAAGTGTACCTTACCGTCGCAGGGCGAACAGGATCAGCTCAGTGTCCCGACACCAGCCAGATGAAAGCGTGATTGCGGCCGGCGGCCTTGCCTTCTCGGCGGTAGCTGTGGAGGCGTGCGGCCTCGCATTTCGTGCAGAGGGGAAGGACATGGATCTGACGCTGGCGGAGACCCGCGGCGAGGAGCTGACGGCGGACGGCGTCCTGGAGGTCGAGGTGGGGACGGCCGGCTGGTCCCGGCATGACGACCGCAGGGTCGCTGGCGGCGGCGACCTGGGCGGCGACGTCGGGACCGGTCTCGTAGCAGCAGCGGCCGATCGCCGGGCCGATCCAGGCCATGGACTCGTCAGGCGGGCCGCCGAGCGCGGCGACGGTGGCGCCGACCACACCGGCGGCGATGCCTCGCCAGCCGGCGTGCGCGGCGGCGATGCCGGCCGGGCCGGCCAGCAGCACCGGAACGCAATCGGCGGTGACGATCGAGAGCGCGATGCCGGGCTGACGGGCGACCAGGGCGTCGCCGTCGCCGCGCTCGCCGGACCCTGCCGCAACCAGGGCGTCGCCATCGCCGCGCTCGCCGGACCGCACCGCGCCCAGGACCAGGGCGTCGCCGTCGCCGCATTCGCCGGATCGCGCCGGCAGCACCAGCGCCGAGTGGATCTGCCGCGCCCAGGCCACCGGCCGCCGCTCGCCGGTGAGGCTGGCCAGCACCTCCTGCCGGCTGCCGACCGGTCCCCGGCCGGCGAACCCCACCGCCGCTCCCTGGCCCTCGCCGCGGAAGATCCAGCCGCCGCCTGCCCCTGGCGGCGACGACGCAGGCCGCCAGCCCGAGCGTGCCCACCCTGGCGAGGCCTGGCCGGTCGTCATCGGCTCGCCTCCGCGGGAGCGGCTCATCAAACCTGTTGCCGGGCGGCCCCCGGCTTGCCGCGGAAGCCGCGGGGCTCCCGCCCGAAGGCCCGCAGCTGGCCGCAGGCGGCACTCACGTCGTCGCCGCGGCGGCGCCGCACGGTGACGGTCATGCCGCGCTGGATCAGGCGACACCGGAAGGCCTCGACCTGCGCCTCAGAGGGAGGAACCATCGCCTCGCCGAGCACCGCGTCGGGATTGATGGGGATGAGATTGACCTTGGCCCGCAGGCCGGCGAGCCGCTTGACCAGGAGGTCGGCGTCGGCCACGGCGTCGTTCCAGCCACGGATCAGCAGGTATTCGAAAGTGATCTTGCGCCCGCGCTCGAGCGGATAGCGCCGCAACGCCGCCAGCAGCTCGGAGAGCGGGTAGCTGCGATTGATCGGCATCACCCGCGAGCGGCGCTCGTCGTCGGGAGCGTGCAGCGACACCGCCAGGTTCGGGCGCCGATCCCAGGACGCCAGCTCGTCGATACCCGGGATGACCCCGGCCGTCGAGACGGTGATCCGGCGCAGTGAGATCGAGCGGCCGAGGACGTCCAGCGCCGGGCGCAAGGCGTCCAGGTTCAACAGCGGCTCGCCCATCCCCATGAAGACCAGCCGCAAGCCCGCCGTCGCAGGTCCGCCAAGGCCGGCAGCCTCGCCCGCGCCCGCCGGCAGGCGATCGGCGTGGATCGCCAGCACCTGCGAGACGATCTCGCCGGCGGTGAGATTGCGCCCGGCGCCCCAGAAGCCGGTGACACAGAAGGTGCAGGCCAGGGCGCATCCGGCCTGGCTCGAAAGGCACAGCGTGCGGCGGCTGCGATCGGGGATGTCCACGGCCTCGATGGTGGCGCCGTCGTGGAGCCGCAGCAGGTACTTGCAGGTGCCGTCGGAGGAAGGAGCGCGCGATGCGACCTCGGGCCAACCGATCCGGAAGCGCTCGGCGAGGCGGGCCCGCAGGTCCTTGTGCAGCTCGGTCATCGCGGCGAACTCGCGCACGCCGCGGACGTGCAGGGCCTGAAAGATCTGGTCGGCGCGGAAAGGCCGGTCGATCAGCGCCACCAGCGCCGCGCGCAAGGCCTCGGGCGACAGGCCCAGCAGGTCCGGACGCGGATCGATCGGTCGCATCGGTGCAGTCGCCATGTCAGCCATTTCTTATCAGGGATTACCCTGCCGATCTCCACAACACCTGTTGGTGAGAGGAGATTTCGCCCCCGGCCCGGCCGAAGGGCACGGTGCCTGACTCGATCCAAGCTGGTCTAGACGGCGCGGCGCCGACGGAGGCGGCGGGTGGGATCGATGCCGATCGACTTCAGGAAGGACAGATCGCGACTGTCGATCTGGAACAGCGGCTCGCCGGTGGGCGATTTCGGCGTGGCCGCGGGGAGCTGCTCGGCTTCGTTCGCTTCTCGTTTGCAATCCACCAGCAGGTAGAGCGAATAGCCCTCTTCGCGAATTTTGCGCAGCGTCCGGCTGACCTCCGAAGACTCCGAGATGGCTTCGGAAAGCGCGCGCCGCAAGTCGCGAAGCATGTGATGCAGCTTGTCGTCCAGCTCCAACCTCCCGGCAGCCTGCAAAAGGGGCCGACGTCGGATTATCCCTTGGCCCCAGGAGGGTGTCAAACGCATCCAAGAGCGTTGGAAGCCTGCCACGCTCGTGGTAGCTTGGACCCTCATTCGAGGATCAGGAACGGTGGCGGCGGAGCCCGCAGAGCACGATCGCAAGGCCCTCGGCGAGTGGCTCGAGCACGCCGGGTTCGAGCTGCGCGAGAGCCATCCTCTCGCCGGCGACGTGTCGCCGCGGCGCTACCGCCGGCTCACCGCCGCGGACGGCACCACGGCGGTGCTCGCCGTTTACCCGGAGGAGGTACTGGAGACTTGCGGACGGTTTGCCCGCAGCACCGACCTGCTTGCTGCCGCGGGCGTGCCGGTGCCGCGGGTGCTCGCCGTCGATTGCGGACGCGGTTGGATGCTGGTGCAGGATCTGGGCGCCCTGACCCTGGCCGATCTGCGTGACCGTCCATGGCGCGAGCTCGGCGCCTATTTCGAGGATGCCGCCGCGCTGGCCGCTCGAGTGGCGGCCCTGCCGATCGCCCTGGTGCGAGAGCTGGGCAACCCGCCGCTCGACCAGGCGCTGCTGTCACGCGAGCTGTCCCAGACGCGCCAGCTGTATCTCGCGCCTCGGGGTTTGCTGTCGCCGGCGGCCGAAGGTGCTCTGGACCGGCTGTGCTCGGAGCTCGCAGCCGATCCCCCCGTCCCCTGCCACCGTGATTTCATGGCCCGCAACCTGGTGCCGGACGGGAAGGGCCGGGTCGCGGTGCTCGATCATCAGGACCTGCGCCTGGGGCCGCCCGCCTACGACCTGGCTTCCTTGCTCAACGACACGCTGTTCCCGCCGCCGGAGCTTGAGCGCCGGCTGGTGGCAGCTGCCTTTCCCGGCGCCGCCGGCGAACTGCGCTATCACCGAGCCGCGGCCCAGCGCACGCTCAAAGCGGTCGGGACCTACGCCAGTTTCGCCCAGCGCGGGCACCCCCGCCACCTGCCGCTGATCGCCCCCACCTTGCGGCGCTTCCTGCACCACTTCGGATGCGTCCCCGAAGGCAAGCCCCTGGCGCACGAGCTGGAGCGCGCCTGGAGCAGCAGCCTCGAGCCGCAATGAAGGCGGCTCGGGAGGAGTCTGCGCGGAGAGGAAGAGAAGGGGAGAACCGGGGGCGAGGGCCGTCAGCTCAGTTCTTCGGCGCCTCGTGCGGCCCGGCGGAGCCATCGGGTCGCGGTCCGTCGGTGGGGCGCAGGCCCTTCTTGAAGTTGCGGATACCGTCGCCGATTCCCTTGCCCAGGCCCGACAGGCGGGCCGGCCCCCAGAAGAGCAGGATCAAGAGGCAGATGACGAGGATATCGCCCAGCTTCATGCCGGGAGTCTACACCCTTGCCTGGTACCTCTGCCACCATGGCGCACCTGTACGCCGAATCGGCCCTTTCCGCACTTTCCCACCACACACGGGGCGAAGCGCTGGTCGATCGAGAGGAAGTGGCCGAAGGGCACAGAGCCTCAGCGAGCGGCCCGGCTCTCCCGCTCTGCATGCTCGGGCGCGACGTCGTGGAATGGAGACCGCCGGGCGGCGGCCAGCAGCGAGCGGTTCCTCTGGATCGGAGGCGGCGTCACCTCCTGGCGGTTCCTGGCGTAGCAGGTCAACACCCGCTTCACGAAATCCTGGGTCTCGCGGTAGGGCGGCACACAGCCGTAGCGTGCGACCACCTCGGGTCCGGTGTTGTAGGCGGCGATCGCCAGGTCGGGCCGGTCCCGGAAACGGGCGAGCAGCAGCCGCAGGTAACGGCTGCCGGCGTCGACGTTGGCGTAGGGGTCGCGCAGGTTCTTCACCCCGAAGTCCTCACCCGTCGACGGCAGCAGCTGCATCAAGCCGACGGCGCCGCAGGGCGAGACCGCCTGCGGGACGAATCGCGACTCGCTCTCCACCATCGCGGCGAGCAGCAGCGGGTCGACGTGATTGCGCTCCCCCGCGGCCGCCAGGATGGCGCCGAAGGGGAGCCGGCGCAGCAGCTCCCGCCGACCGTCCACCGCGGAGTCGGCGCGGAACAGCCCGAAGCGGCGCGGCTCCGCGCCCAGCGCGGCGCTGAGGTCGGCGGGACTGACCGCGCCCGCGCTCCTGCCCGCCAATGGCGCGGATGGCGACCATTGCGACCATGACGCCGAAGCGCCGCCGGCCAGGATGGCGGCAAGCTGCCGGCGCCCCAGGTCTTCGTGGGTAGGGGCTGGCAGAAGGGCGGGACGAGGGGTCGAGGGGTGCGACGGGACGGCTTGGATGGCAAGCGCCAGAAACGGCAGGAAGATCAGCGCAGCAGAAGGTACGCGGGCTCGTATCGGCTTCATCGGGTACGGTTCCTCCTCTTCGTCCAATCTCCTCACGGGCGGCGCCCGACACCACACAGGCCGAAGCCGGGGGAAGTCAGGAACCTCCTCGTCGCAGTCATCTGCAACCGCCGCACGCAGATCGCGCGGGTGGGCGAGTCGATGAGACCAGCGGTGGGGTTATTGCGAGATCGATGCCAGGATGCGTCCTCGAAACAGGACTGCGCGGGGGCTGGGAGAGCTCCGGCACAGCCGGTCGGCAGCCGCAGACCGGCTGCCGCAGCCGCCATGGAGTAGGCGGCCGGGGGAACCTCAGAGGGGCGGCGAGTTGTTGCTCCTGCGCCGCTGCTGGCGGCGGCCTGGAAGGTCGTAGTCCTCGCAGCCGATGCCCAGGTCCGAGACCTTGTTGCGTAAGGTGTTGCGGTGGACGCCCAGCGACTTTGCCGAGCGGCAGAAGTTGCCACGGTTCGATTTCAGCGAGGCCACGATGAACTGGCGCTCGAACTCCCGGCGCGCCTGCTCCAGCGTCAGTCCCCGCCGCACCAGCTCGTCGACGATCTGAAACAGCCGTCCGTTGAGGTTCTGTTCGACCATGGAGCCTCGAAGAAGAACTCCTACGATATCACAGGCGCGTAACGCCGGCCGCGCCCCGGGAGCCGGCGGCACGGCCCGGGTCACCGCGGGGCGATGGGCCTATTTTTGATCGAGGCGGTCGCCGACGAAGATCGTGTAACGGGACTCGATGATCTTGGCGGTCGCGGACCGCTTCTGGACCGACAGCACCGCCAACTCGCCCAGCACCAGGGGTGGCAGGCCGCGGTCGCTGGTCCGGTAGATGGTGAAGACGTCTCCGGGCGTGACGTTCTGGTCGGTGCCGCGGTCGATCCAGACCACGTGATCCTGGCCCAGATCGATGATCGCGTCGCGCGAGTAGATGATGGCCGGCGCATCCTTGAGCTTCTCGCCGGCGACCGGCAGGTTGACCGGCCGCAGCGGCGTGGTGCGGCCGAGCGGCACCGGCTCGGGCTCGAAGGGCCGCAGGCGGTCGCCGACGAGCACCGCATCACAGGAATGGACGATCTCGGCGATGGCGGTGTCGTCCTGCACCGAGAGCACCCGCACCCGCCCGCGGTACTGGTAGAAGCTGCCGAAGACCTTGGCGGTCACCGGATGCACCACCTCGCGCTCCGGGCCGACGATGGTGAACAGGCTGCCGGCGACGAGGCCCTGTTTGGCGCCGCCGTTCAAGTACACGATGTCGCCGGTGAACATGTCGACCTTGGCGCCCGTCCGGCCGTAGACCCCCTTCATCTGCGTTTCGTGGTAGTGGGGGTTGAGCTTGGGCGTCAGGTTGTCGAACTCCGAGCCGATGATGGCGTAGGGAAACTGCTCGCCAGGGTCGGAGATGTAACCGCTGCAATAGATGTCGCTCTCCCAACCCAGCGGCGCCGGCGGGCTGGTGGCCTTGGCGGCGCTCTCCACTCCCGGCACCTGCGGCGGCGGCTCCGACTCGGTATCTCCCGGACCCGGGGTACCGGCGCCGGCGCCGGGCGGCGCGACCTGGGCCAGATTGTCCACCGGCGCCACCTGGATGCCGGTCACCAGCGGGTCGCCAGGGTAGATCCAGTGCGCGTCGAGGATGTACTGGTTCTTCTCCCAGAGCTGCGGCCAGAGGTAGGGATTGCCGTAGAAGCGCTTCGCCAAACCCCACAGGGTGTCACCGCGGGCGATGGTGTAGGTCTCGACGCCGGTCACCGGCGCCGGTGGATTCCATGCCGTCCAGTGATCGCCGACCCGGTGCAGCTCACGGGGCGGCCGGCTGGCCGCCGACAGAGCGCCGGCACCCAGCAGGGAGATGGCGAGGACGATACCGGCAAGCCGCACTTTCATACCGCGCCTCCCGCTCCACTCGTATGGGGGGGTATAGTGAAGTCTCTATGGCTTAAGGTAACGCGTTGGCCCTTCTGCTGTCAAGGCTTACCGCTTGACACCTAAAGTTCTGCTTGAGCTTCGGGGGGACTTTCAGGGCAGCTTCGCCCGGCGCTCCTCCGCCACCGCCGCCACGGCGGTGCCGGGGAACTGGCGGAGCACTTCCTGATAGGTGGTGCGGGCGCCTTCCTTGTCGCCCAGCGCTTCCAGCGACATCCCCGCCTTGAGCAGCGCGTCCGGCGTCTTGTTGCCGCGGGGATAGCGCGCCACCGTCTCGCGGAAGGCGGCAAGCGCGCCACGCATGTCGCCGCGCGAGTACCGGCACTCGCCGATCCAGTACTGCGCGTTGTCGGCGAGCTCGCTGTTCGGCTCGGCCTGCAGGAAGCGCTGGAAGCTAGACTCCGCGTCCACGTAGTGCCGCTGGTGGTAGAGGGTGTAACCGCGGTCGTAGAGCGCCTGGACCGCCGGCGTAACCGGCTCGCCCTTGCCCGCGACGGCCGGTGCACCGGGGCCGGAGGCGGCCGGTGGGAGAGGCGCGGCGGCACCCTGGGGCATCGCCGGACTGCTCGGCACGGCAGCGGCACTCGGTGGCGCCGGCGGGCTGCTCGGCGTGACGCCGGCCGGCAGCCGGTGGCCCGCTCCAGCGGCGGCAGGAGGAGGCGGCGCGGCCGGGTTATGGGCAGACCGCGATGACGGCGGGGGAACGTCGATGTCCATCTCGTCGATCGCCGGTGTCTCGCGGCTTTCCCGGGTCGCCCGGGCCGTGCGGTCGGCCCCCGCGGGACGTGCCGGCAAGGGCGCGCCACCGGCCGGCGGTGACAGCGGGCGGGCGCCGGCGGCATGTTCAGCGGCCGTGCCACGCGCGCCCTGGCCGGCCTGCAGCTCCGCGACCTGCTGGCGCAGGCGGTTGAGCTCGACCTCGGCGACCGCCGCCTTGCGCTGCAGCTCCAGCACGCGGTCCTGCAGCTCCTTGATCCGGTCGCCATCGGCATCCTCGCCGCCGGAGGCGCAGCCGCCGAGCAGGGCGGACAGCGCCAGCAGGGCCACTGCCAGGATCGCCCGCGGCGAAGGTGGGCGCCCCAACGCTACGCCTTCCCTTCCGGCAGGCTCTTCGGGATGTCCTTGACCAGCTTGCTGTTGGGGTACTCGCTGCGCAGGCGATCGAAGGCCTTCTTCGCCTCCTCCGGCTTGCGCAGCTTCTGGTAGGCGCGCCCCAGATCGTAGATCACCTTGTCCATCCGCGGGTACTTCGGGTAGGTCTGGGACAGGAACTGGAAACGGTTGATCGCCGCCTGGGCGACACCGTAGCGCAGGTAGAAGTCGCCGATCTGGTACTCGTGCTCCGCCAGGTTGACGTTGACGGTTTCGATCTGCTCCTGCGCCTTGGTCGCGTACTCGGTCGTCGGGTAGAGGCGGATCAGCTCCTGGTAGGCCTCCAGGCTCTTGCGCGTCACGGTCTGATCGCGGTCCGGACGCTCCATCCGCTTGGCCAGGCTGTTGGCGATCTGGAATTGCACGTACGCCGCCTGGTCGCTGGTGGGGAAGCGATTCAGGTAGTCGCGGTACTTGGCCTCGGCCTGGGTGTAGTTGGTCGTGCCGCCTTCAAGGAAATAGGTGTCGGCGGCCAGCAGCAGACCCTCCCGCCCGACCTTCGAGTTCGGCTCCACCTCGAAGGCATGGGTGAACAGCGGTCGGGCCTTCGAGTACTTCTTTTGCGCCAGGAGGTCTTTGCCCTGAACCAGCGATTCCTCCGCCGAGAGCCTGAGGATGGGATCGACGTGCTTACCGGAGCCGCTGCTCTTGCACCCGGCGATTCCCACCAGCCAAAGCAATCCCAGCACCGCCAGCATGAGCGGCGCCAGGTTCGGCGCGATCCGCGCCTTGAGTTTCGTCGTCATAGTCTCTCCGACCGGCTGAAGGAGATCAGCTCGGACATCGCCCGCGCCGGGTCGGCCGCGGAAAACACCGCCGTGCCCACCACGCAAACCTCCACGCCGGCGGCCAGGACGCTGTCCATGTTACCGCGATCGATGCCGCCATCCATCGCGATCTCGACCGGCAGGTCGCCGCCGTCCCGGATCAGCCGCCGCAGGCGTCGCGCCTTGTCCAGGCTGCGGGGCAGGAAAGCCTGGCCCGAGAACCCCGGGTTCACCGACATCAGCAGCACGTAGTCGAGACGCGGCAGGGCGTCCACGAGGACTTCCACCGGGGTCGCCGGATTGACCGCCACCCCCGCCAGGGCACCCGCCTCGCGGACCTGTTGCAGCAGCCGATCGAGATGGGGCGCCGCCTCCCAATGCACGGCCACCCGCGCCGCGCCGGCATGCAGGTAGTCGGCGAGCAGGCGGTCGGGGTTGGAGACCATCAGGTGGACGTCGAGCGGCAGCCGGGTGCGGCGATGCAGCGCCGCGACCATCGGCACGCCGAAGCTCAGGTTGGGAACGAAGTGCCCGTCCATCACGTCGACGTGCACCAGCTCCGCACCGCCGGCCTCGCAGGCGGCGACCGCCCCGCCGAGGTCGGCAAGGTCGGCGGCGAGGATCGAAGGCGCCAGCCTCATCAGGACTACGGCCCTCCGTCGGCGGTCGCCACCACCAGCGACACCGGATCGCCGGCGGTCAGGGGATGTCCGGGCAGCGGGAACTGGCGCAGGATCACGCCGGCCGCGACGCCTTCGTAACGCTCGAACTTGACGCTGCCGAAGCGGAAGCCGTGCGTCTCGAAATACTGCCGCACCGGATCGTAGTGGCGGTAGACCAGGTCGGGCATGACATAGCGACGGCCGGGGGTCGTCATCGCCAGCAGCAGGTTGACCGGCGACGCCGGCGGCACCTCGTCGCCGGCGCTGGGGTCCTGTTCGACCACCGCGCCGGGGGGTTGCTGCCCGTCGAAGGCCCCCAGGATGCTGCCCACCTCGAGGCCGATGGCCGACAGCGTCACCTGCGCCGCCGGCAATGCCTTGCCGGCCAGGCTGGGCACCTTGACCCGGCGCGGCCCGAGCGAGAGCATCACCTCGACGCTGCTGCCGCGCTTGACCAGGGTGCGGGCGTCCGGGCTCTGGCGGACGACGCGGCCTGCCGGGACCTGATCGTCGTAGCGGCCGCTGCCCTCTGCGCGCCGCAACGTCAGGCCGAGGTCGCCCAGCATGTCCGCGGCCTCCCCGCGGGTGAGGCCGGTGACGTTGGGCACCGGCATGACGCCGCTGCGCACGAAGACGCTGAAGGCAAAGTAGCTGGCGGCCAGGAAGACGACCAGCACCAGCAGCAGGTAGGCGACGAATCCCAGGCCAGACAGGAAACGCCGCCACATGCACCGCAGTTTATTGCACTGCGTCGCAAATCCCCGCATCCCGTTCGCCCGCCCTCCGGTCCCGTCCGCTTCGCGGGCCGCCGGCGGGCCGCGCCGGCTAGAATTAGAATACGGCCATGGCCGCCAGGATCCCGGAAGCGCGGGCGATACCGCGGACGATTCCCCCGGCGCTCGCGCCGGCCGGGCCGCCGCTGGGCGCCCATGTGTCGGTGGCCGGCGGGGTGGCCACCGCCTTCGCTCGCGCCGCGGCGCTGGGCTGCGACACCATCCAGATCTTCGTCAAGAATGCCAACCAGTGGCGCGCCCGACCGCTCGCCGACGGCGAGGCCGCGGCTTTCCGCCGGCAGCACGCCGCCGGCGGCGTCGGCGCGGTGATGGCGCACGCCTCCTACCTGATCAACCTCGCCGCCACCGATCCGCAGACCCTGGAGCGCTCGCGCGAGGCGCTGATCGACGAGCTCGAGCGTTGCGGCCAGCTCGGCGTCGCCGGCCTGGTGCTGCATCCGGGCGCGCACCTGGGAGACGGCGAAGCGGCGGGGATCGAGCGCGCCGCCGCCAGCCTGGACCAGGTGCTGGCCGCGCTGCCGCGCCTGCGCACCCGCGTGCTGCTCGAGAACACCGCCGGCCAGGGGAGCTGCCTGGGCCACCGGCTCGAGCACCTCGCCGCCATCCGCGAGCGCCTGCCGGCGGCGCGCCGGCGGCGGGTCGGCGTCTGCATCGACACCTGCCACGCCTTCGCCGCCGGCTACGCCATCCACGAGCGGACCGGCTGGCGGGATTTCCTCGCCGAGGTCGACGGGCGGCTGGGGCTCGCGACCCTGGGATGCATCCATGTCAACGACTCCCTGCGGCCCTTCGGCTCGCGCCGCGACCGCCACGCCCATATCGGCGAGGGGCTGCTGGGGACCGCGGCGTTCGCGCGGCTGCTCGCCGAGTCGGCCCTGGCAACGGTGCCGATGATCCTCGAAACCGAACCCGGCGAGGAGATGGCCGGGCACGCCCGCGACCTGGAGGTGCTGCGCGGGCTGCTCAAGAACCGGGGACGAGCCCGGGCAGGTGCTTCGTCAGGTCGAAGTAAACGACCACCACCATCAGCATCAGGATGAGCACCAGGCCGACCTGGCTGATGACCTCCTTGACCCGCAGCGACAGGTCGCGGCGGATCACTTCCTCGATCAGCAGGATGAAGATCTGGCCGCCGTCCAGGATCGGGATCGGCATCAGGTTCAGGATCGCGATGCTCAGACTGACGAAGCCCAGCAGGTTGAACAGGGCCTGGTAGCCGGCGCGATAGGCCTCGCCCGACTGGGCGGCGATCTCGATCGGCCCGCCGATCACCCCCTTGGCCGACATCTGGCGGCGGAAGACCTTGCCCAGCACCTGAAAGGTCTCGACCGCGATGTCGAGGTTGTAGCTCAGGCTCTTGAGCAGCGCCTGGCCCGGCGGATACCGCTGGTAGAAGCCGACGTAGGCCCCGATCTTGCCCACCTTGCCCTGCAGCGCGGGCACCACGGTCACCACCAGCGGCTTGCCGCCGCGCACCACCGCCACCGCCACCGCGACGCCGGGTCGCTTCTCGATCGCGTCGATGAAGGCGCGCGTGTCGGTGATCGGCCGGCCGTCCACGGCGCGGATCTCGTCACCCGGCCGCAACGCCGCGCGCGCCGCCGGCGAGCCGGGCAGGACGCTGCGCACCTGCGGCCGCACCAGCGGGTAGAGACCGGCGAGGTCGCCGACCTCGTAGCGCGGCACGCGCTTGGGGGTGACGGTGGCGTCGAAGATGCGGTCGTTGCGGCGAACCACCAGCGCCACCGGCTTCTCGGGCGCGGTGAGCAGCGCCAGGCTGAGGTTCTGCCAGTCGGCGACCCGCTCGCCGTTGACCCTGACGATCAGGTCCCCCTTGGCCAGGCCGGCGGCCGCCGCCGAAGAGCCCTCCTCGACGCCGCCGATGACCGGCGGGATGTCGGGCAGGTTCGGCAGCTCGTTGCCGACCATGAACAGGCAGGCGGTGATGGCTACCGACAGCACCACGTTCATCGTCGGGCCCGCCAGGTACACCAGCACCCGCTGCCAGCGCGGCTTGCTCAGGAACTCACCGGGCTCGCCGGACGACTCCTCGGGGTTCTCGCCGTGCAGCCGGACGTAGCCGCCGAGCGGCACGAGCGATAGGCGGTAATCGGTGCCGCCGCGCTCGAAGCCGAAGAGGCGCTTGCCGAAGCCGATGGAGAAGGTCAGCACCCGGACGCCGAAAGCCTTGGCGACCAGCAGGTGGCCGGATTCGTGGACCACGATGATGACGCCAAGGGCGAAGCCGAAGGCGAGCAGATCGGTGAGGATGTCTCTCATGACCTGACTCCGGGCAGGGGCAACAGCAGGAAGACGCCCAGCTGCAGCACCGGCGCGGCAAACAGCAGCGCGTCGCAACGGTCGAGCACGCCACCGTGGCCCGGCAGCGAATGTCCCGAGTCCTTCACTCCCACCCCGCGTTTGAGCATCGATTCCACCAGGTCGCCGATCTGCCCCGCCGCCGCGGTGAAGGCGGCAAGCACCAGCAGCTCGGGCTCCAGCCTGCCGCGGCGCCAGAGGCTCCATGAGGCCGCCGCCACCAGACTTGCAAGCAGGCCCGCCGCCGCTCCCTCCCAGCTCTTCTTCGGACTGATGGTCGGCGCCATCTTGTGGCGGCCGAAGCTGCGCCCGACGTAGAAGGCGGCGGTGTCGCCCAGCCAGACGACGGCGAGCAGCAGCAGCACCAGCGAGGGATCCCGGCGATGCAGGAGATCGATGCTGGCGAGCGGCACGGCGAAATAGGGCAGGCCGAAGGCGAGGAGCCCCAGGCTCTCCATCGTCTCGTCGAGCGGCGTCCGGGCCAGCAGCACCAGGCTGCCGATGCCGACCGAGGTCAGCGCCCCGAGGACCAGCAGCAGCTGCGCCTCGCGGTCGGGACCGAGCGACAGGGTCATGGCCAGCGCCGCCAGCGGCACCAGCACCGCCAGCACCGCCAGCGGCGCGTGCGGAGCGCGCAGGCGCGCGATGCCGACGTACTCGATCGCGGCCCAGGTCAGGAAGAACGCGGCGAAGAGGAAGAACCAGGCGCCGGTGAGCAGGAAGATCCCCGCCAGCATGACCGGCGTGCCGACCGCGGCGGTCAGCACGCGCTGGGTCGAAGATGCGGGAGCGCTCCTGGCAGGGTCGGTGACGTGTTCCATTGGCAGCTCCGCGGGTCAAGTTACCACATCAGAGCTCGACCACGGGCTGCCACTCGGGCGGGTAGAGCACGCGCTCGAGCACCAGCCCATGGGCCGGCGCGGTGGCCCCGGCGGCGCCGCGCGCCGCGCCGCCGAGGAGCGCCGCGAAGTCCTGGGGCGAGCGTCTGCCGAGACCCACCTCGAGCAGCGTCCCGACCAGCGCCCGCACCATGCCGCGCAGGAAACCGTCGCCAACCACCCGGAAGCGCAGCTCCTCGCCCGCCGCCTCGAAGCCGGCCGCGGCGATGGTGCGGCAGGGTTGGGTGTGAGCGCCGCCGGCCAGCGCGAAGGCCGAGAAGTCGTGCCGGCCGACCAGGGCCGCGGCCCCGAGCTCCATCGCCGCCACGTCGAGCCGCGCCGGTACCCGCAAAGCAAACGGCGCATCGAGCGGCGACAGCACCTCGGCCCGGCTCAGCCGGTAGCAGTATTCCTTGGCGCGGGCACAGCGGCGAGCGTGAAAGCCGGCGGCCATGCGGGCGGCGGCCAGCACCCGCACGTCCTGCGGCAGCCGGTGGTTGGCGCCATGCACCAGGCCGCGCAACGGCCAGCTCGCCACCGCGGCGGGCGGCTCGAGGTGGGCCGCCTGGCCGCGGGCATGCACTCCCGCGTCGGTGCGGCTGGCGCCCACCGCCCGCACCGGCGTCCCCAGCAGCCGCTGCAGGGCATCCTCGAGCACCTCCTGCACGGCCAGCGCGTTGGCCTGCCGCTGCCATCCCGCGTAGGCGGCGCCGCGATAGGAGACGATCAGGCGGACGGCCATCGCCGCCCCACCGCCAGCAGCGCCGCGAAGGGCAGCCAGATGGCGGCAAAGACCCACGGCAGCAGCGGCACGCCGCCGCGCTGCGACAGGTAGCTCAAGAGCACCAGGCCCGAAAGGGCGCGCCAGGCGGTATGGCGGTGGAGCGCCGCCCAGGGCAACACCCAGATCACGTACCAGGGGTAGACGGTGGGAGACAGCAGCAGCATTGCGCCGAACAGCCAGCCCGTCGCCGCCGCCACGTCCCGGAGGCCCCCCGCAACGACCCGCTCGCGTCCCGCCGCCGAGGCGGCCACCACCGCGACCATGGCGACTGCCAGCAGCGCCTTGGCCAGGAACTGGGGATAGAGGTAGTGGTAGAGCGGGTTCCAGCGCGTGTACTCGCCGGTCAGGCGCTTGAAGGCGTCGAGCAGCAGCGCCAGGCGGGGGGCGGCCCGGGCGGCGTCGAGCAGGCGCCAGAGCGGCTCGAAAACCGGCCCGTCGAACTCCCAGGCGACGGCATAGGTGACCAGGCCGGGCGGCACGCCGCCGGTGGCGGCCAGCACCGGCAGCCAGGCAGCCGCCAGCAGGCCGCCGGCAACCGCCAGCAGCTTCGCCGGGTGGCCGCTGCGCCGGCTCCACATCGGCAGCGCCGCGGCGGGCGCCAGCTTTGCAAGGACTCCGGCTGCGGCGAGGACGCCAGCCGCGGCCCAGGAGCCCACGGCTCCGGGAGGCCCTGGTAGATCCCCAGCCGCGACCGGCGTGCCGGGCGACGCGCCAGGAGCATCGCGGCCGGCGGCCGGCCGCGCCGACCCGGGTGGCCGCAGGGGGACCAGGCAGAGCACGGTCCCCAGGCAGGCCGCCACCCCCAGGGCATCGACGTGCGCCATGCCGGAGAGCTCGATGGCGACCAGCGGGTTCCAGGCGTACCATACGCAACGCGCGGGCGGCAGCCCCAGCCGGCGGGCCAGCGCCAGCAGCAGGGCGCAGCCGGCCAGGTCGGCGACGGCGGCCATTGCTTTCCAGGCCAGGATTGGATTGGGGAGCCTAGCCGCTATACTGAAGGCCGCGATCGAGAGGGGCGGGTAGACCGTCTGGATCTGCCGATGCGGCAGGTGCCGCCAATTCTCGTCGCGCAGGGAGGTGAGCTGCTCTGCCGCAGGCGGCAGGGCATAGGGGTTCGCGCCGGCCGCCGCCACCTTCCCATCCCAAAGGTAGCGCAGCGCGTCGTCGGACAGCGTCAAGGGCAGCGGCAGCAAGGGCAGCCGCAAGAGGACGGCTCCGGCGAGGATGGCGCAAGACATGCCGCGGGCGGAGGTGCGCGAGGTTTCGAGCCGCTTCGCCATCCAGGCAAGCCAGCAGAAGGCCGGACCCAGCAGGGCGAGCGCGAGGACGAGATGATGAGCCAGGTCAGAGGCGACCGACAGCGTGACGTTGACGGCCAGCAGCGGGATGGCCGCCGCCGTCCATTGCAGCCAGCCGGGCGGGGTCCAGGCGCCCGGGGGCTCCGGCGATGAGCTCGGCCCTGGGGCCAGCGGTGCTGGCACTCTATTACCTCATTCTGGGAGTGCTCGCCTTCTTCGGCGTGCATCGCCTGTGGATGGTGGTGCTGTACCTGAAAACCCGCCGGCAGACGCCGCCGCGGCCGCCCGATCCCGAGCTCTGGCCGGTGGTCACCGTCCAGCTGCCACTTTACAACGAGATGTATGTCGCGACGCGGCTGGTGGAAGCGGTCTGCCGCCTCGACTACCCGCGCGACCGGCTCGAGATCCAGGTGCTGGACGACTCGACCGACGAGACCACCGCGATCGTCGAGCGCCTGATCGAGGAGCACCGCCGCCAGGGGATCGACATCAAGCTGCTGCACCGCACCGACCGCACCGGCTTCAAGGCCGGCGCCCTGGCCGCCGGCCTCGAGCAGGCGCGCGGCGAGCTGCTGGCGGTGTTCGACGCCGACTTCGTGCCGCAGCCCGAGTTCCTGCGCCTGTCGGTGCCCCACTTCGACGATCCCGGCATCGGTCTGGTGCAGGGGCGGTGGCTGCACATCAACCGCGGCTACTCGCTGCTCACCCAGGTGCAGTCGATCTTCCTCGACGGCCACTTCATGATCGAGCACATCGCGCGCAACCGCAGCAACTGCTTCTTCAACTTCAACGGCACCGCCGGCGTCTGGCGGCGCGAGGCCATCGTCGGCGGCGGCGGCTGGGAGCACGACACGCTGACCGAGGACCTCGACCTCTCCTATCGCGCCCAGCTGATCGGCTGGCGGTTCCTCTACCTGCCCGAGCTGGCGGTGCCTTCCGAGCTGCCGGTGGACGTCAACGGCTTCAAGACCCAGCAGTACCGCTGGGCGAAGGGCGCCATCCAGACCGGCCGCAAGCTCATCGGCCGCGTGCTGCGGGCGCCGCTGCCGGGGCGGGTCAAGTTCGAGGCGTTCGTGCACCTCACCAACAACCTCAGCTATCCCCTGATGCTGCTGCTGTCGCTGCTCATCTTCCCGGCCATGCTGCTGCGGCGCGGCACCTCGATGCGCATGCTGCTGTTCCTCGACCTGCCGTTCTTCCTGTCCGCCACCGCCTCGGTGCTGGTCTTCTACCTGATGAGCCAGGTCGCGGGCGGCACCGGCTGGCGGCGCCAGATCCGGTATCTGCCCGCCCTGATGGGCATGGGCATCGGGCTGTCGGTGGTGAACTCCCATGCCGTGCTCACCGGCCTGGTGCAGCGCGGCGGCGTCTTCCACCGGACGCCCAAGTACCGCATCGAGAGCAGCGGCCAGGACTGGCGCCGCAAGCGCTACCGCGCCGGCGTCAGCTCGTCGTTCGTGGTCGAAGCGGTGCTCGCCGCCTACTTCACCCTGTGCACCATCTTCGCCGCAGTCACCGGGATGTGGATGTCGGTGCCGTTCCTGCTGCTGTTCGTGCAGGGCTACGGTTACATGGCGCTGCTGTCGGTGGTGCCGGCGATGGACGGCCTGCGGCTGGCCCGCGCCGGCGCCAGTTGGCAGAGCTGACACGGATCCGCCCCCGGCCTCGCAACTTCCCGACACGGCGACGCGGCGAGCCGGCGCCGCGGCGAGCCGGAGGGCATTCAATGGGTCTACAATCGAGCAGATGTTCGTCGAGCGCGCAACTTCTCCTACCGTGAGCCTGCGGCCGGCGTCGCCGCGCGACGCCGAGTCGTTGCGGCAGTGGCGGGCGGAGACCAGCGTCAGGCGTTATCAGCCGCTCAACGACCTGCCGGCCTCGCAGCTGCGGGCCGACGTGGCGAGCCAGCGCATCTCGGAGCTCTACCGCGGGCAGGGCGACAAGTTCCAGTGGATCATCCAGGTGGACGGCGAGCCCGCCGGCTGGATCACGTTGGTGGTGAGCAACTGGGAGCACGGCCTGGCGGAGGTCGGCTATGCCCTGTCGACCGCCTTCCAGGCGCGCGGCCTGATGACAGATGCTCTCGGGCTGCTGCTCGAAGACCTGTTCACCAACACCAACCTCGAGCGCGTCGAGGCCCGTTGCGCAGTCGAGAACACCGCCTCGCGGCGGGTGCTGGAGAAAAACGGCTTCCAGCGCGAAGGGCACCTGCGCGGCTACTTCAAGCTGCGCGGCCGCCGCATCGACAACTACCTCTTCGCCCTGCTGCGCGAGGACTTCGAGCACCGGCGTCCGCGGCGTTAGACCCATCTTTGACAGTATGCCGCCCGATTACCGCCATCTTCGCGTCGTAAGTCATTGAAAAATCGAGGAGGGAGTGCTCGGCGCCATCTCAATCCTGGTGCCAAGAATGTGTCATAATGACGCCTTGCATAGAGCGCTCACTCGGATATAATCATGGTGACAAGGAGAGGTCACCATGTTCTTCCGCCAGAAAAAAGCCGGGGGCCACGTGTACCTCCAGATCGTTGAAAACCGCTGGGAAGACGGCCAAGCCCGCCAGCGGGTCCTGGCGACTCTCGGCCGCCTCGATCAGCTCACCTCCTCCGGGGAGTTGGCGGCGCTGCTCGCATCGGGCGCTCGCTTTACCGATTCTTTCACTGTCTTGACCGAACATCGCCGCGGCGACTTGGCGGCGGTGAGCACCCGGCGTATCGGCGCGCCTCTGATCTTTGAGCGCTTATGGCAGGAGACCAGTTGCGCCCAGGTGCTGAGTGCGGAATTGGCCGAGCGTCAGTTCGAGTTCCCGGTGGAACGGGCGATCTTCCTTGAAGTGCTCCACCGCTTGGTAGCACCCGGCTCAGACCGTGCAGCCTACGCCTGGCGAGAAGCTTATGGCATCGCCGGTGCCGAAGCCCTCGACCTCCATCACGCCTACCGCGCCATGGCGTGGTTGGGCGAGCCGACCGGCGAGACAGGCGGGCGGACGATCAAGGATCGCATCGAAGAGCAACTCTTTACCCGTCGGCGGGACTTGTTTTCTTCGCTGCAATTGGTCTTCTTCGACACCACCTCTCTCTATTTCGAGGGCGCCGGGGGTGACAGCTTGGGCCAGTATGGTCATAGCAAGGACCACCGACCGGATCTGCGACAGATGGTAGTCGGTGTGGTGTTGGATCAAGAGGGCTGGCCGATCTGCTGTGAGCTGTGGCCAGGCAACACTACCGATGTCGGAACGCTGGTGCCCGTCATCGAGAGGCTGAGTCAACGCTTCGGCATCCAGCGGGTCTGTATCGTCGCCGACCGCGGCATGATCGCGGCGGCAACGCTTCAGGCCCTGGACCAAAAGGGCTGGCCTTACATTGTCGGCGCGCGGCTGCGCAGCAGCCGGGAGGTGCGCCACGAGGTGCTGGGCCGCCAGGGCCGGTTCGCGAAAGTCTTCGGCCCGCGCCAGATTGCCAAGGACCCGTCGCCGCTGTCGGTCAAGGAGGTCTGGGTCGATGATCGCCGCTACATCGTGTGCTTCAATGAAGAACAAGCGCGCAAAGACGCTGCCGACCGGCAAGCAATTCTTGCGGCGCTTGCCGATCGGCTGCCGCAAGGCGCCAAGTCGCTGATCGGCAACCAGGGTTTCCGCCGCTATGTCACGACACAAGGCGATGGCTTTCGGATTGATCCGGCGCGAGTGGCAGCCGAGGAGCGCTACGACGGCAAGTGGGTGTTGAGGACCAACACCGACTATCAGGCCGCCGAGGTCGCCTTAGCGTACAAGCAGCTCTGGATGGTGGAGGATCTGTTCCGGTCGATGAAATCGCTGCTTGCCACGCGGCCGATTTATCACCGCCGCGACGCCACGATCCGCGGTCATGTGTTCTGCTCATTCCTGGCGCTGCTTCTGCGAACAGAACTGGAGAATCGACTCGCAGCCAAGGGTCATGTGGCAGTGGAGTGGGGCCAGGTACTGCGCGATCTCGACCGACTGGAGGAGGTAGAACTTGAGAAGGATGGTAAGCGGCTGATGCTGCGCACCGACGCGGTGGGAGTGGCGGGCAGGGTCTTCCAGGCTGTGGGAGTGGCGCTCCCGCCGACCCTACGCCAAGTGGCCTGATCGCGCACAGCCCAGATCCTCTCGGAACCGGAACTCCTGGTGCCAAGGTCTCTCACCGAGCTCTCAACCCATTTATTTGCAGAGACTTGACATTGGGCACTGTCAAAGATGGGTTAGACCTCCATCACCTTCAGCCCCGGGCTCACCGCCAGCCGTGCGGCGGTCGCTCGCTGCACGTCCGCCGCCGTCAACCCCGGCGCCACCTCCTCGAGCACCAACCCGTCCGGCGTCACCCGGATGTAGGCCATCTCGGTCACGATGGTGTCGACGACGCCGACCCCGGTCAGCGGCAGCGTACATTTGCTCAGGATCTTCGGAGTGCCGTCGCGGGCGGTGTGCTCCATCGCGGCGATCACCCGCGCCGCCGCCGCTACCAGGTCCATCGCGCCGCCCATCCCCTTCACCATCTTGCCGGGGATCATCCAGTTGGCGATGCTGCCCGCAGCGTCCACCTCCATGGCGCCGAGCACCGTCAGATCGATGTGCCCGCCGCGGATCATGTCGAACGACTCGGCGCTCGAAAAATACGAGGTCCCCGCGATCTCGCTCACCGTTTCCTTGCTGGCGTTGATCAGGTCGGAGTCCTCCTGCCCCGCGAACGGATAGGGCCCGATGCCCAGCATGCCGTTCTCGGATTGCAGGATGACCTCCATTCCCGGCGGCACGTGATTGGCGACCAGCGTCGGCATGCCGATGCCCAGGTTGACGTAGAACCCGTCGCGCAGCTCGCGCGCGATCCGCTTCACGATCCGCTCGCGCTTGTCGGCGTCCGGTCCGGGCCTGGTCATCGCCATCGTGCGCCATCCATCGCCGGCATGGCCGTCAGCGGCCGGCCTGCCGGCGCACCGTCACCCGCTCGATCCGCCTCTCGTACAGCTCGCCCTGGAAGATCCTCTGCACGTAGACGCTCGGCGTATGCACCTGGTCCCCATCCAGCTCCCCGACCTCGACCAGCCGCTCGACCTCCGCGATCGTCACCTTGGCCGCGGTCGCCATCATCGGATTGAAGTTCCGCGCCGTCTTGCGGTACACCAGGTTGCCCATGCGGTCGCCCCGCCACGCCTTGACCAGGGCGAAGTCGGCCATGAGGCCGCGCTCCATCAGGTAGGTGCGGCCATCGAACTCGCGGGTTTCCTTGCCCTCGGCGACCATGGTCCCCACTCCGGTCGGGGTGAAGAACGCCGGTATGCCCGCGCCGCCGGCGCGGATCCGCTCCGAGAAGGTGCCCTGGGGCACCAGGTCGAGCTTGATCGTGCCGTTGAGCACCTTCTCTTCCAGCAGCTTGTTCTCGCCGACGTAGGTGCCGATGTGATGGCGGATCTGACCCGCCTCCAAGAGCAGGCCGCAGCCGGCGCCGTCGATGCCCACGTTGTTGCTGATGGTGGTGAGGCTGCGCGTGCCCCTGCGCACCAGGGCGCGGATCAGGTTCTCCGGTATGCCGCAGAGGCCGAAGCCGCCGATCATGACGGTCGCGCCGTCGAACAGGTCGCGGATCGCCTCGTCCGCATTGGCCACCACCTTGTTCATGACCGGGCGGAGATCTCGATGGGGAACACCTGGCGAGCGAGCGTAGACAGCGGTTCGGCCGATGTCAAGCCGGCCTCAGAGCATCTCGAGGTTGGCGAAGCGGGCGACCAGCTTGCGCTTGCCGGTCTTGTCGAAAAAGACCGTGATCTTGGCGTCCTCGCCCTGGCCCTCGAGCTCCAGCACCACGCCGTGGCCGAGCGTCGGGTGGCGCACCCGGCTGCCGCGGCGCAGCGGGCGCCGGAGCACCGAGGGCTCGGCCGCGGCGTCCACGGTGTCCGCGGAGTGGGCATCGGCGACCAGGCGGCGCTGGCCGGTCTGGTCCCGGGATGAGGCCTGGCGGCCGCCGCCGAAGAACGAGTACACCCCCTGGGCGCGCGTGTCGTAGCGCGGGCCGTCGAACAGCGCCGGACTCTGGCTCACCGCCAGCAGCTCGTCCGGCAGCTCGGCCAGGAACGGCGACTGCGCCTGGTCCTGGTAGCGGCCGGCGATGCGCCGGCGGCGGCAGCAGGTCAGGTACAGCCGCTCGCGGGCGCGGGTCATGCCGACGTAGAGCAGCCGCCGCTCCTCTTCGATGTCCTCGGGGGCGCCCTGGGAGTTGAAGTGGGGGAGCAGACCGTTCTCGAGACCCGTCACCACCACCGCCCGGAACTCGAGCCCCTTGGCGCTGTGCAGGGTCATCAGCGAGATGCCGCGCTCGGCCTGCCAGGTGTCGAGGTCGCTGACCAGCGAGACATGGTCGAGGAAGGCGGTGAGCAGGTCGGAGTCGCCGCGGTTGTAGCTGTTGGCCTCGGTGAACTGCTGCGCCGCCGACAGCAGCTCGCGGATGTTCTCGAGCCGGGCCTGGTCCTCGGGGTCGTCCTGGCGGTAGAGCTCGGCGTAGCCGGTGGCGGCGAGCAGGCGGTCGAGCAGCGCCGGCAGCGGCAGCTCGTCGGCCGCCTGCTGCAGGCCGACGATGAGGTCGCGGAAGCGGCGCACGGCGGTCGCGCTGCGCGCCGGCAGCGTCCCCAGCTGATCGAGGTGGATCACGTCCCAGAGCGGCTGGCCGAGATGCAGCGCCTGCTCGCGCAGCAGCTCGAGCGTGGACTTGCCGATGCCGCGCGGCGGCTGGTTGAAGATCCGCGCCAGCGAGAAGTTGTCGCGCGGATTGCGCAGCACGCGCAGGTAGGCCACCAGGTCCTTGATCTCCGCGCGGTCGTAGAAGCGGACGCCGCCGACCAGGGCGTAGGCCACCTCGCGCTTGAGCAGCTCGTCCTCGATGGCGCGGGTCTGGGCGTTGGTGCGCACCAGCACCGCCATGTCGCTCAACTTGATCTGGCGGGAGAGCCCGCGCAGGGTGTCGACCACCCAGCGCGCCTCCTCGATCTCGTCGGCGGCGCGGTAGAGCTCGACCTTCTCGCCGGCGCCGCGGTCGGTCCACAGCCGCTTGCCCCGGCGGTTGACGTTGTGCGCGATCAGCGCCCCGGAGAGGTCGAGGATGGTTTGCGTCGAGCGATAGTTGCGCTCGAGCTTGCGCACCGTGGCACCCGGGAAGGCCGCCTCGAAGCGCAGGATGTTCTCGAGGTTGGCGCCCCGCCAGCGGTAGATCCCCTGGTCCTCGTCCCCCACCGCGGTGAGGTTGCCGTCGGGACCGGCCAGCTCCTGGATCAGGCGCAGCTGCGCGTGGTTGGTGTCCTGGTACTCGTCGACCAGCAGGTAACGGGTGCGGGCGCGGACTCGGGACCGCACCTCGGCGTCGGCGGCGAGCAGCTTGACGGCGAGCGCGATGAGATCGTCGAAATCGACGCCGGAGGCCTGCATCAGCAGCCCCTGGTAACGCCGGTAGAGGGCGGACACCTTCTTCTCGAAGAAGTTGCTCGCCGCCGACTCGTAGGCGGCCGGCTCGATGAGGCGGTTCTTGGCGGCGCTGATCTGCGCCAGCACCGAGCGCGGCGAGAAGGCGGTCTCCGACAGCCCCTCGGCGCCCAGCGCCTCCTTGATCAGCGCCAGCTGGTCGGCGGCGTCGTGGACGGCAAAGTCGCGCTTGACGCCCACCCGCTCGCCGTAGCGCCGCAGCAGCAGCAGCGCGAAGCGATGGAAGGTGCCGACCGAGGCCGGCAGCGGGTGCATCCCGAGCAGCTCCTCCACCCGCTCGCGCATCTCCCCGGCCGCCTTGTTGGTGAAGGTCACGGCGGCGATCTGGCCGGGGTCGACGCCACGCTCCTCGACCAGCCACGAGATGCGCCAGGTGATCACCCGGGTCTTGCCCGATCCGGCCCCCGCCAGCACCAGCTGTGGGCCCTCGCCGTGAGTGACGGCGGCGATCTGGTCGGGGTTGAGGTGGCGCTCGAGGTCGCGGGCGGCGTGCCGGTTCACCCGCGGAGTCTACCTCCCCCGGGGAATCGGCGGCGCGGCCGGGCGGTTCTCTGTGGTTTGGAACCAACTCCCCTCGAAGAGGGGCTGGGGGCGAAACGGAGTCGAATGAAACCAGTTGACATCTTCGAGCAGCTGAGCCAGCGGGTGCTTGGCCAGCAAGAGGCGCTGCGCTACGTCTCGGTCGCGATCTTCAAGCACCTGCAGGGGGAGAAGTACGGCAACCTGCTGCTGATCGGCAACTCCGGCACCGGCAAGACCACCATCATGCGCGGCATCGAGGCGCTCTACGGCGCCTTCGAGGAGCTCGCCGAGTACCGCGTGGTGCTGATCATGAACGCCAACACCTTCGCCACCGAGGACGGGTCGGTGGATACCAGCCGCCTGTTCTCGCGCCTCGAGGAGCGGGTGCGGCAGGTGCTCGGCGCCGGCGCCACCGCCGAGGAGATCGGCCGCCTGATGGAGCGCGCCACCATCTGCCTCGACGAGATCGACAAGGTCTCGGGGGTGATCGGCGGCAAGCCCTACGTCACCGGCATCAACATCCAGCAGGCGGTCCTCACCCTGATCGAGGGCGAGCGGGTGCCCTACCGCATCACCGCCCCGACGTCCGCGGGCGGCCAGACTCAGGCCAGCACCGTCTGGGTGGACACCGGCAAGATGCTGTTCCTCTGCGCCGGCGCCTTCGAGACCCTCTACGACCAGGTCTTCGCCCGCGTCGTGTCGCCGAAGAGCGGCATCAAGCTGCCGACCGTCACCACCTACATCGAAGGCAAGGTCTCGATTCGCGAGTACTTCACCCTGCGCCACCACTTCCGGCCGGAGGACCTCTTCGAGTACGGCATGCAGCCGCAGTTCCTGTCCCGCTTCGACAACGCGGTGATCCTCGAGGACCTCAATGCCGCCCTGCTGTCGCGCATCTTCAGCGAGCCCGAGGACGGCGTGCTGCGCATCTCGCAGCGCTTCTTCGGCCGGCAGGGCATCGAGCTCGAGGTGACCGAGCAGGCGGTGCAGCGGATCGCCGAGGAGGCGGCCAAGAGCAGCCGCATCGGCGCCCGCGCCCTGAAGTCGATCTACGGCCGGATCATCAAGCCCTTCGAGTTCGACCCCTTCGCACGCCCCGAGGTGCAGCCCAACGGCGCCGGCCACCGCCTGGTCATCGACGACGGCCTGGTGGCGGCGGCCCTCAAGCCGCCCCTATGATCCCGACGACGATCCCGCCGGCGGCGATCGCGGACATCGTCGAGCGGCTGCGCAGCCGCCACGGCGACGCTCAGGCGGAGCGGATCCGCCGCGGCGTCGAGCAGCTGGCCGCGTGCTGGTGGCCGGAGGACGGCGGCGCCGACGAGCTTGGCGCTTTTTGCGAGACGGCCTTCCAGGCCGACCCGGCAGAGCTCGAGCGCAGCTGCCGCCGGCTCGAGGAGGTGCTCGAGCAGGTGGACGGGCGGCTCCACGAGGTCCGCCGCGAGCTGCTGGCGCCGATCGAGACCGAGCGCGGCGCGGCGGCGCCGGTCACCGCCGTGGATGCGCTGCTGGTCCACCTGGATCTCTCGCCGCACGTCGACGAGGACCTCTTCCGCAACCGCGTCGCCGGTTTCGCGCTGCTGAACTTCCCGGTCCATACGCTGCGCCAGCGCCTGACCGAGAGCGCCGGCTGGGACCGCGCGGCCTGGGCGCGCTCGCGGATGATGGACCGCTTCGCCAGCCGGGTGCCGGCGGCGGTGGCGCAGGCGGCGAACCGCGCCGCGACCGCCGCCGAGGAGTACGTCTCCACCTACAACCTCCGCCTGGACCGGCTGATCACCCCGCGCGGCGAGCGGCTGTTCCCGGAGGGGCTGCGGCTGATCAGCCACTGGGGGCTGCGCGACGAGCTGGCGGCCCACTACGCGGATGCCGACGCCGCCGGAGCGCTGGCGCGCCAGCGGCTGATCCTGCGGGTGATGGAGCGCATCGTGCGCCAGGAGATCCCGGCGGCGGTGATCGACAACCCCGAGCTGCTCTGGGAGCCGGAGGCCAACACGGTGCTGCCGCTCGCGGCCGGTGCAGCCGGCGAGGCCGGGGTGGGGGCGGGCTTGGGTCGAGAGCCTGACCGGCGCTACGAGCAGCTGCTCGCCATCTTCCGCAGCCAGCTGCCGGTCGATCCCTACACCCCGACCGCGCCCACCCTGCCAGCGCGCCGCTTCGAGCTCGGCCGCCAGATCCCGGAGGAGGAGGTCGAGGCCCTGCTGCTGACGGTGCTGGAGGCGCCGGAGGTCGACGAGCTGGCCCGTCACGTCGCCGGCCGCCTCGGCCGGCCGCTCGAGCCGTTCGACGTCTGGTATTCAGGATTCAAGGCCCGTGGCCGCCACGGCGAGGCGGAGCTCGACGCCCGGGCAAGGGCCGCCTTCCCCACCGCCGGCGCCTTCCAGGCGGCGCTGCCGGACCTGCTGGCGCGGCTGGGGTTCTCGGCCGAGCGGGCGGCGTGGCTGGCCAGCCGCGTCGTGGTCGATCGGGCGAAGGGCGCCGGCCACGCCCTCGGCGCGGTGCGGCGCGGCGACCGCTCCCACCTGCGCACCCGGGTGGGCGACGCCGGCATGGACTACCAGGGCTACAACGTCGCGATGCACGAGCTCGGGCACAACGTCGAGCAGGTGTTCTCGCTCGACGGCATCGACCACTGGTGGCTGGCCGGGGTGCCCAACAATGCCTTCACCGAAGCCTTCGCCTTCCTCTTCCAGGAGCGCGACCTCGAGCTGCTGGGCCTGGCCGGCGCCGCCGACCGCCACGCTCCCGCTCTGGCGACGCTCTGGAGCACTTTCGAGATCGCCGGGGTCTCCCTGGTGGACATGCGCGTCTGGCGCTGGCTCTACGCCCACCCGGAGGCCACGCCGGCGGCCCTGCGCGAGGCGGTGCTGGCCATCGCCCGCGAGGTGTGGGACCGCTTCTTCGCGCCGCGCCTGGGCCATCCCGGCTGCGAGCTGCTGGCGATCTACTCCCACATGATCGCCTACTCGCTGTACCTGCCGGACTATGCGCTGGGGCACATCGTCGCCTTCCAGCTGGCGGCCCGGCTGCGGCACGTCGAGACCGCCCCGGACGCGCCGCCGGACGCCGCCGGCGCCGAGCTCGAGCGCATCGCCCGCCAGGGGCGCCTGACGCCCGACGCCTGGATGCGCGGCGCCGTCGGCGGCCCGGTCTCGGCCCGCGCGCTGCTCGACGCGGCGCGGCAGGCGCTGGCGGCGGGATCGTCCGCCGCTCAGGCGCAGTAGCGGGTCAGGGCCTGGCGGTCGCGGACGTGGATGCGGTGATCGGAGTCGACGGCGATGTAACCGTGCTGCTTGAACTCGACGATCGCCTGGTTCACCCGCTCGCGGGACGCCCCGACCACCTCGCCGAGATCGCTCTGGGTGAGCCGCAGGTGGATCTTGACCTCTCCCGGCGCGCCGGCCCCGGCGCCCGGGGCTGAGCGGCCGTAACGGTCGGCCAGCGCCAGGATCTGGCGCGCCACCCGGCCGGGGACGTCGAGCGTGCACAGTGCCTGGATCTGCTCGTTGGCGAAACGCAGGCGTTGCGACAGCAGGCGCACCAGGTTGTTGGCCAGCGGCGCCATGTCGCGCAGGCAGGTCTGGAAGGAGACGCGGTCCATCCATAGCAGCCGCGAAAGCTCGGTGGTCACCACGTTGGCCGAGCGGCCGGCGCTGTCCACCAGGCTCATCTCGCCCACCGTGTCCCCGGGGCCCAGGAAGGCAAGGATCACCTCGCGGCCGTCGGCCCGGCTGACGTAGATCTTCACCGTCCCCTCGAGCAGGACGTAGACCACGTCGCCGGGCTGATCGGCGGTGATGAAGTGGGTGCCGGCGGGCACCGTGCCGGCGCGCAGGAGCTGGTTGAGCTGGGCGAGCTGATCGGTCTCCAGCCCCTGGAAGAGCTCGAGATCGCGCAGCTGACTGGGGTCGGCGACGGCGCCCATGGCTACGGCCGGTGCGGCCGGCAGAGCCGGAACGGCCATACTATTTCAGCATCGGCGCTGCACATTATAGCCGTCGAGCAGCGACGCGAGCACCTCGATCCCGCGATCGACCACCGCCGGCGGCGCGGCGGTGAAGCACAGCCGGACGTGGGTCGGATAGGGACCGAAGCTCGGCCCCGGGGCGAGGAACAGGCCGCGCTCCACGCAGGCTTCGAGGAAGCCTTCCAGGCCCCTTTCATCCAGGCGATCGGCGATGTCGAGGAAGAGGAAGGTGCTGCCCCCCGGGGCAGGCAGCCCGAGGCGCGCCGCGACGCGCTCGCCGGTTTGCCGGTACTGCTCCCGTGCCTGTTCGAGCCATTCCCTGCCGGCACGCCCGAGCACCTTGACCGCGGCCAGCTGGGAGGCGGTCGGCGTGCTGTAGAAGCTGTGCAGGCCCACCTTGCGCAGCTCCGGCATGGCCGCGGCGGGACCGATCACGTAGCCGCAGCGGTTGCCGGCCATGCCGAAGGCCTTGGAGAACGAATGGACGGCGAAGGTGCTCTCGGGCGCCAGCGGCCGGACCCAGGTGTGCTCGCCGGCGTAGACATAGTCCTCGTAGACCTCGTCGGCCAGGATCCAGAGACGGTGGCGCTGGGCCCAGGCGACCAGCGCCTCGACCACCGGCCGCGGGATCACCTGCCCGGTCGGGTTGTTCGGCGTGTTGAGGTAGAGCGCCACCGAGCGCTCGCGCAGGCTGGCCTCCACCAGCTCGACGGCGGTCTCGGGCGAGTCGGCGACGCCGAAGAACGGGACGTCCACCGGCACGCCGTGGAACGAGCGGACGATTCCCGAGATCAGCGGCCAGTGGGGCGCGAGCACCAGCACCTCGTCGCCGGGGCGCAGGATGGCGCCGGCCACCGCCCCCAGGCCGCCGGTGGCGCCGGTCGCCGCCAGCACGTTCTCGCGCTCGGTGGCGACGCCGGTGCGCTGCCGCGTGCGCTCGACGACGGCATCGAGCAAGGCCGGCAATCCCTGCGGCGGCGCATAGCGGTGCATGCCCGGCCAGGCGGCGACCGTCAGGTCCTCCATGCGGCAGCCCACCGGCGGCTCCATCCAGGTGTCACCCACGTGCAGCGGGTAGACCTCGCCCGGAAAGCTGGCCAGGCGGTGCGCCAGCGCCGAGTAGACGGCGCCGGAGATGTCGGCGACCGATGGGGAGAACTGCGGGAAGCGGGGCATGGCGAAGGCGCTCATGGTACCCCAGGACCGCGCCCGGCCGCGGGGCGCCGAAGGGTGGACTGAGGAGGTGCGGGCGCCCCCTTCCGCGGAGGGCGCGGCACATAAAATACGTAAGAGCGGTAAGGACGTCCCTCTTGCAAGCGCGAGAAAGACCGGTATAGGGTATGATTTCTCGTCCATTTCCTCAGGGGAACCGATTGCGCCGATGATTGCCCACGGCCGCCGCGCAGCACCCATGGCCGCCGATGACCGCCCGCTGCGCTGGGGCCTTGCCCTGGCCCTGGCGCTGCTGGCCTTGGCGTTGCTCTACGTGCAGGTCCTGGAGAGCTCGCACAGCGTTGGGCGCCGGATCGGCTACGACCTCACCAACCTGCCGGATGGCGGGCGCGTCGACGCCGTGACCCCCGGGTGGCCCGCCGACCTCGCGGGCCTGCGCGCCGGTGACCGGATCATCAGCGTCGGCGGCGCGCAGCTGCACGGCAAGCTCTCCTACGGCGCCGCGGCCAGCCGCTTCCGGGCGGGCCGGCCGGTGCGCTTCCGGCTGGCGCGCGGCGACCGCATCCTCGACCTCACCCTGCGGCCGGGCACGCCGTTCCCGCTCTTTGCCTTCCTGTTCAACGCCGTCACCGCGCTTGGCTTCCTGGCGGTCGCGCTGCTGGCGCTCAGCCAGAGCCTGACCGACCTGCGCACCCGGCTGTTGCTGGGGTTCTCGATGGCGGTGGCGATCGAGCTGCTGCTGCCCAACACCGTCGTGCCGGTGATCGGGCACAGCTGGGTGAACACCTGGGCGACCTGTGTCTTCTACCTGCTCACCGGCGCCGAGTTCGGGCTCGAGCTGCATCTCGCCTCGCTGATCCCCGACCGTCCGGCCTGGCTGCGGCGGCGCCCCTGGGTGGTGCCGGTTTACTACGCAGCCGGGCTCTGCGCCGGCATCGCCTGGTGCGCCACCTACCTCAGCGACGAGCGGCTCGGCGCCTATGCCCTGCCGTGGACCAGCGGCCAGGCGGATGCCTGGTTCAACGAGCTCGGCCTGCCGTTCTGGGCGCTGGCGGTCTCGCTGCTGCTGGCCAGCCAGGCGCTGCGCCACCCGGAGCCGCGCGGCCGCCACCAGGCAGGGCTGGTGCTGTCGGCCACCGCTGCCTGGTTCCTGTTCACCTTGTATTCCTCGATCCTGAGCTACATCGGCCATCCGCTCCCGGACTGGTTCGCCGCCGTGCAGACCCTGGTCCTGCTCTGCTTCCCGGTGGCGCTGTTCGCCGCGGTGTTCCGCTTCCACCTCTTCGACATCGAGCTGGCGGTGCGTCGCGGCCTCATCTACACCACCCTGAGCGGCGCGCTGGTGTTGGTGTTCTACGTTGCCCTGGGCGCAATCTGGCTGCTGTTCCCACCGGCGGTGGCCGGCGCGGCGGCCGGCCGCCAGTCCCCCTGGCGGGTGGGCATCGCCATGCTGCTGCTCGGCCTGCTCTTCGCGCCGCTGCGGCGGCTCACCCACCGTCTCATCGACCGGCGCTTCTTTCCCGAGCGCGACGAGCTGCGGCGGCGGTTGATCGCCCTGGCCGGCGAGCTGCCGGCGCTGGGCAAGCTGCCACGCATGGGCCGCCATCTGGTGTCGCGGCTCACCGCGATCTTCCAGTCGCGCTCGGCGGTGCTGCTCATCGCCAATCCCGAGAGCGGCCTGCTGAAGGTGCTGGCGGCCACCGGCGACGGCTGGCAGGATGCCGAGCGGTCGCTGCTGGTGGCGCTCGACGACCCCGGCATCGAGCTGCTGCAACGCGCGTCACGGCCGGTCGCGACGCAGCTGCTCGCGGCGCGCAGCAGCCTGCTCGCCCACCGGCTGCGCGGCCTCGATGCGCCGGGGCTGGGGGTGCCGCTGCTCAATCAGCAGCGCCTCATCGGCGCGCTGGTGGTCGGCGCCAAGCACGATGGCCAGCCTTATCCGTCCGAGGAGCAGGACCTGCTCACCCTGCTGGCCCACCACGTCGCCAGCGTGTTCGAGAACGCCCGCCTCTTCGAGTCCGCCACCTACGAGAGCCTGACCGGGCTGCTGCGGCGCGAGGCGATCCTCGAGCAGCTCGACCGCGAGCTCGAGCGTGCCCAACGGTACGGCCGGCCGCTGGCCCTGGCCATGGCCGATCTCGACTACTTCAAGGAAGTCAACGACCGCCACGGGCACCTGGCCGGCGACACCCTGCTCAAGGCGATCGCGCAGGCGGCTTCCGATGGGCTGCGCTCGACCGACTGGATCGGCCGCTACGGCGGCGAGGAGTTCCTGGTGGTGCTGCCCGAGACCGACATCGCCGGCGCCGCCAGCGTCGCCGAGAAGATCCGCTCGCAGGTGCAAACTGCGTCGGTGCCGATGGCGGACGGCAGCCTGGCGCAGGTGACCATCTCGATCGGTCTGGCATCGCTGCGGGACGGCCATCGCCGCGACGAGCGCCTCACCGCCCGCGACCTCATCGCGGCCGCCGACCGCTCGCTCTACGAAGCCAAGAACAAGGGCCGCAACCGGGTCTATCCGCTGGTGGCGTAGCGCCGCCGGCAGTGAAGCCCTTCCCCTCCCGCCCGCGGGCTTCGGCGCGCTGCGGTAGCATGAGGCACCTCCGTCGTGGCACGGGGGCGGGGGGTGCCGATGGATTTCCTGCTGACCGAGGTGCGCCGGCTGCCCCAGGAGCGGCGATTGCGCCTCACCTGGAGCGACGGTCACTCCGCCGAGTACGAATACGACTACCTGCGCGGCTGGTGTCCGTGCGCCGGCTGCCAGGGGCACACCGGCCTGGCCATCCGCTTCCAGCCGGCCGCCGGGCCGGTTGCCGCCGACGCGATCCAGCCGGTGGGCAACTATGCGATCTCGATCGGCTGGTCGGACGGCCACTCGACCGGCATCTACCGCTTCGACTTCCTGCGCCAGGTCTGCCCCTGCCCGGTCTGCACCGAGGGCGGAGTGAAGACGGTCGTCGACGGCGGCTGAAGCGCTTCGAGGCGCTGCCAGGTCGCCAGCTCGCCCTCCGTGTTCAGGTTCAGGAACAGCTCGGCGGGCGGCCCGAACCGGCGCAGGCGCTCGCCTTCCAGATAGTCGACCGCGAGCGCGGCGCCCTCGGCGAGGCGATGCGGCGCCGCGACGCCGCGCGCGACGGCTGCCGCCAGGGCGGCGAGCGCCGCCGGCCGGTAGAGCGCGCACAGCGGCTCGAGCCCGCGCTCCCAGCGCGGCACCACCCAGTCGGCCGCGGCTGGTCGCCCGTTCCCTCCAGCCAGCTCCGCGAGCAGCGCCGCCGGGACGCGCGGCAGGTCGCATGCCAGCACCAGCAGCGGCTGCCCGGGCCAGGCGCGCGCGGCGCCCAGGATGCCCGCCGCCGGTCCTGCCCCGGGTCCGTCCGGCAGCGACTGCAGGTCCGCCAGCAGGCCGCGGCCGCCATCGGCGATCACCACCCGCGCGCAGACGGCGAGCAACCGGCGCGCCGCCCGCGCCGGCAGGGTCTCGCCGCCGACGCTCAGGATCGCCTTGTCCCGCCCCATGCGGCGCGAGGCGCCGCCCGCGAGCACGACGCCCACCGCCGCCGGCGGAGACAGCGCGGCGTGCGTGGTACCATCCCCGCCCGGTTGCGCTGGCAAAGGAGGAACCCCCATGGTCGGAAGCTTAGCTCTTGTCGTCGCCCTGCTGGCGGCCGTCGCGCCGCCGGCCAAGCCGCACCCCAAGGTCACGCTCGATACCACCAAGGGCAAGATCGTGATCGAGCTGTACCCGGAGAAGGCGCCGAAGACGGTCGACAACTTCCTCAAGTACGTCAAGGCAGGTCACTACGACGGCACCATCTTCCATCGCGTCATCGCCGGCTTCATGATCCAGGGCGGCGGCTACGACGCCAGTGGCGCGGAGAAGCCGACGCGGCCGCCGATCGACAACGAATCCAATCTCGGGCTGTCGAACGCCCGCGGCACCATCGCCATGGCGCGCACCGGCGACCCCAACAGCGCCACCGCGCAGTTCTTCATCAGCGTGGTGGACAATTCGCGGCTGGACTATTCGAGCTCGCCGCAGCGCTGGGGCTACACCGCGTTCGGCCAGGTCGTCCAGGGCTTGGACGTGGTCGACGCCATCGCCGCGGTGCCGACCAGCCAGCCTGGCGACAAGCCGGTCGCGGCGGTGTCGATCCGCAAGGCCTCGGTCACGCCGTAGGCGGCGACCGCGGCACCGGCCGGCGGCGCGTATCGCCGCGACGAGGGGGGCCGGGGGACTCGCAAGCCCGCCCATACGGGATGGTTCCACCAGACATGAAAGCGGCGCCGGATTCGTCGCCGCCTGAGCCGCCGGCCGTGCCGCCGCTCGGCCGGCCGGCGCTGGACGAGGTCGGCGACGGCCTGCCGCTGCTGCTGCTGCATGCGTTCCCGCTGTCGCGGCGGATGTGGCGCCCGCAGCTCGCCGGCCTGGCCGGAAGCTGCCGGCTGCTGGCGCCCGACCTCCCGGGCTTCGGCGCGGCGCCGCCCTGGCCGGCACTGGCCGCGGCGAACGGCGTAGGCAGCCCCGCCGGCGGCGGGCCGGCGGCGGTCTGCAGGATGGAAGACATGGCGGCCGCGGCGGTGGAGCTGCTCGACGCGTTCGGCATCGCGGCCGCGGTGGTGTGCGGGCTGTCGATGGGCGGGTATGCCGCGCTGGCGCTCTACGAGCTCCACCCCGAGCGCGTGTGGGGCCTGGTGCTGGCAGACACCCGCGCCGGCGCCGACGACGAGGCCGCCCGGCGGCGGCGGCTCGAGTCGGCGGCAGCGATCGAGAGCCGCGGCCTGGGGCAGCTTGCGGAAACGCTGATCCCCAAGCTGGTAGGGCCGGGCACCCTGAGGTCGAACGCCGAGCTGGTGGCCTGGCTGCGGCGGGAGATCGAGGGGGCGTCCGCGGCCGGCGTCGCCGCCGCCCAGCGCGGCATGGCGGCGCGGCCCGACCGGTCGTCACTGCTGGCGCGGATCTCCGTCCCCACCCTCATCGTCGTCGGCGAGGAGGACGAGGTCACGCCGCCGGCGGTCGGCGCCGCGATGAGCGACCGCATCCCGGGCGCCCGCATGGTGACCATCGCCGGCGCCGGACACCTCTCGAACCTCGAATGCCCGGCGGCCTTCAACGACGCCGTGCGCGAATTCCTGGGTGGCATTTCCGGAACCGGCTCAGGCGCGAGCCGGTCGCCGCTCGGGCGGTAAGGCCGTCAAGCGGGTACAGGCGGATCTGGCGATCCGGAGGGATGGTGCCGAAGACCGGACTCGAACCGGCACGGGTTACCCCACACGCCCCTCAAACGTGCGCGTCTACCAATTCCGCCACTTCGGCGCGGTAAGCATTCTAGCAGGACCGCCCCGGCTGCGGGTCGGTCGGACGATTCCCAACGATCGCCGTCGCCACTACCGGGGCGTGCCTGGTGGCGGGGCGGCGGGCGCCGGCTGCGACGCCGGCGCCTTGGACGCCGCCGGGGGCGGTATCGACGCGGGGGCCGCGGGAGGCGTCCGCGATGGCGCCACCGGCGCGGCCTTGGGGCCACCGGCGGGAGCCTGGGAGACGGGCCGCGCCGGGGCGGCCGCCGGCTTGCGGGCGGCGGCGGCGCCGGTGTCGCGCATCACCGAGGAGTTGCCGCCGAACCGGGGCAGGCCGATCACCACGGTGGTGATCACGAAGATGATGAACGAGGTGACCGTGAGCTTGTGCAAGAAGGTCGTCGCCCCGCGGGAGCCGAAGGCGGTCTGGGTGCTGCCGCCGCCGAAGACCGAGAGATCCGCGCCCTTGCCCTGCTGCAGCAGGACGACCAGGATCAGGAAGATGCAGACCATCACGTGCAACGTGTACAGCAGATAGATCACGGATCGAGGCCTCCACAGGGAGAAACGCGCGTTGCGGGACCTGCAACCCCCCGCATCCCACCGATAGTCGTTTGCAGCCGTCTCACGCCGCTGGATCGAAGGGGAGGGCCGGTCAACCGGAGCACGCTATGATAGCAAGGAACTGCCGCGGGTCAAGGCTCGCCCCCCCGACCAGGAATCCGTCCACGTCCGGCTGCGCGATCAGCCCGGCCGCGTTGCCCGGAGTCACCGACCCGCCGTAGAGCAGGGTGACCGCCGCCGCGTCGCCGCCGGCGGCGCCGCACGCCGCCGCGCGCAGGAACCGGTGAACCTCCTGCGCCGTCTCGGGGCTGGCGGTCAGGCCGGTGCCGATGGCCCATACCGGCTCGTAGGCGATGACCAGGGCCACCGGCGGCCCCGGATGCGCGGCAAGACCGCTCCGCAGCTGCCGCTCCAGCACGGCGAGAGTCTCGCCGGCGTTGCGCTGCTCGCGGCTCTCGCCCACGCAGAGCAGCGGCGTGAGGCCGTGACGCGCCGCCGCCGCCACCTTGAGGCCGACCAGCTCGTCGCTCTCGCCGTGGTCGCGGCGCCGCTCGCTGTGGCCACAGAGCGCCCAGCGGCAGCCGGCGTCGAGCAGCTGCGGCCCCGAGACGTCGCCGGTGTGCGCCCCGCGGTCGGCAGGATGAAGGTCCTGCGCCCCCACCGTCACCGTGCTGCCCGCCAGCTCGCGCGCCACCGCCGGCAGCAGCGGGAAGGACGGGAACAGGACCACCTCGGGGACCGGAGCGGTAACGGTATTGCCGGGGGACGCGGGGGACGCCGGACTCGCCGGGCGCTCGTCCAGAGCGCGGCGCAGCTCGTTGCAGAACCTTGCCGCTTCGGCGCTCAGCAGATGCATCTTCCAGTTGCCGGCGACGATCCGCCGCCGCCCCCCGCCGCCTTCCGCAGCGCTCCCACGACCGGCGCCGGCGCTCATGGCCGCCGCTCCAGCACCGCCACTCCGGGCAGCTCCTTGCCGGCCAGGAACTCCAGCGAGGCGCCACCGCCGGTCGAGACGTGACCGATGCGGTCGACGACTCCCGCCTGGCGGGCGGCGGCCACGGTCTCGCCGCCGCCGATCACCGAGAAGCCGCGGCAGGCGGCGAGCGCCTGCGCCACCTCCCGCGTCCCGGCATCGAAGGGAGGCCGCTCGAAGACACCCAGCGGACCGTTCCAGAACAGCGTGCGCGCCCCGGCGATCGCCGCCGCGAAGCGCCGCCGGCTCTCGGGCCCGATGTCCACCGCCTTCATCGCCGGCGGCACCCGGTCCACCGGCACCGTCTCGATGCGCCCCGGCGCCGCCAGGTCGTCGGTCACCACCAGGTCGACCGGCAGCTCGACCGCGACGCCGCCAGCGTGCGCCCGGGCGAGGATCTCGCGCGCCAGCTGCAGCCGGTCCGGCTCCACCAGCGAGGCCGCCAGGTCGTGACCCTGGGCGGCCAGGAAGGTGTTGGCCATGCCTCCTCCCACCAGCAGCAGGTCGAGGCGGGGGAGCAGGTTCGCCAGCGTGTCGATCTTGCCCTCGATCTTGGCGCCGCCGAGCAGCGCGGCGAAGGGGCGCTCGGGCTCGCCGAGCAGCCTGCCGAGGCCCGCCACCTCTTTCTCCATCAGCCGTCCGGCGGCCTTGCGCGGTAGCCGCTCGGCGATCCCCACCACCGAGGCGTGGGCGCGATGGGCGCTGCCGAAGGCGTCGTCGACGTAGGCGTCGGCAAGGGCGGCCAGCTGGGCGGCGAAACCGGGATCGTTGGCGGTCTCGCCGGCGTGGAAGCGCAGGTTCTCGAGCAGCAGCACCCGCCCCGGCGGCAGCGCCGCCACCGCCGTCACCGCCGGCTCGCCGACGCAGTCGGCGGCGAAACCGACCTCCTCGCCCAGCAGCCGGGCCAGCGCCAGCGCCGCCGGACGCAGGCTGTAGCGCGGCTCGGGCGCGCCCTTCGGCCGCCCGCAATGCGAGGCGAGGACCAAGCGGCCGCCGGCCGCCGCCAGCTCGCGCAGGGTCGGCAGCGACTCCTCCAGGCGGGTCGCGTCGAGCACCTCGCCCGACGCCGACAGCGGCACGTTGAAGTCGACGCGCACGAACACGCGCTGGCCCGCGAGCTGGTCGAGGCCGAGGTCGGCAAGCGTCAGCAGGTCGGTCATCGACGTGGCTCCCTCCCGGACCGGCGGCTCGTTACTGTATCAGGCGCTGTCCCTCCCCGGACCCGCGCCGGCACCTGTCTGTTGCGGGTGCTCCAGCCCTGCGGTGTTTGCCGAGTCGCCGTGGCGAGGCGGCGCCGGCGGCGGGGTGGCGTCGAGCCGCCAGGCTGGGGGATGATGGGGCGACCCGAGCGAGGAGAACCAATATGGAAATGTCGAACTACTGCGCTGCCTACGAAGCCAGGAACTTCCGGAAGTATCCCGACTGGAGCGAGAACGCGGCCAACGTGCGCAAGGACAAGCAGGAGGTCGGGGGCAAGGAGGTCGAGGTCGAGCGCCAGCTCGACGACGATTCGATCCTCTATCTGCACGACAGCTACATCGTCACCGACGGCATCTACAAAGACGAGAACGTCATCTTCGAGATCGTCACCGACGAGTGGAAGCGCTTCTGTCACGAGACGCTGAGCTTCGAGATCCCGGTCTACGAGCCGATCGAGATCCCCAGAGCGGCGGACGCCGAGGGTCAGCCGGCAGCGGAGGCGCCCCCGGCCGAGGCACCGCCGGCCGCCGCTCCCGGCGCCACCGGCGGGTAGGGATCCGACACCGCCGCGCCACCTGTCGCGTAGACTCGGGCGATGGCGCGGCCGCTGGTCCTCGGCATCGAGACTTCCTGTGACGACACCGCCTGCGCTGTCCTGGACGGCGCGGGGCGGGTCCTGTCGTCGGTGGTTTCGAGCCAGCTCGCCGTTCACCGTCCCTACGGCGGCGTGGTGCCGGAGATCGCGTCGCGGGAGCACCTCGCGAACTGGCTGCCGGTGAGCACGGAGGCGCTGGCCGGGGCAGGGATCGCGGCCGCCGAGCTGGACGTCGTGGCCGCGACCCGGGGGCCGGGCCTGGTGGGAGCGCTGCTGGTGGGCCTAACGCTGGGCAAGGCACTGGCGTACGCGCTCGGACGCCCCTTTCACGCCGTACATCATCTCGAGGGCCATCTCTACTCGCCCTTTCTCCATCCGGGAACGGGCGCCGCGGCGCTGCCCGCTGCCACGCCGCCACCGCGCTTCCACGGACTGGTGCTCTCCGGCGGCCACAGCAGCCTCTTCGCGGTCCGGGACGGCCGCATCGAGACCCTGGGCGAGACCCGCGACGACGCTTTCGGCGAGGTCTTCGACAAGGTCGGCAAGCGTATCGGCCTGCCCTACCCGCAGGGTCCGCGGGTCGACGAGCTGGCCGAGCGCGGCGATCCCTCGGCCTACCGGCTGCCGGTGCCGGCCTGCGGCGAGACCCTCGACTTCTCCTTCTCCGGCCTGAAGAGCCAGACCCTGACCGAGATCGAGCGGCTCGAGCGGCGGCTCGGACCCCTGGACGGGGGCGCCGCTGCAGGCGGCGGCGTCCCGGGATCCGGTGTCGGAGGCCCAGCGGGAGGCCAAGCGGGAGGCCAAGCGGGAGGGCGGCCGGGAGGGCAGACGGGAGAGGAGGCACCCGGCGACTTCCCGCAGCCGGTGCTGGACCTCCTCGCCGCCTTCCGCGCCGCCGCCGTGGCCCAGGTGCTCGACCGGCTCGACCGCTTGGACCGCCTCGACCGGCTCGACCGCTTGGACCGGCCAGATCCGGGGCGGCCCGCCGGCGAGGGCGGCGCCGCGGCGGGCGGCGCGCTGCTGGCGGTGTCGGGCGGGGCCGCCGCCAACCGGCTGCTGCGGCGCGCGCTGCCGGCCTGGAGCGCCGGCCACGGCCGCGAGCTGCGCCTGGTACCGCTGGCTTATGCCGGCGACAACGCCGCGATGATCGCCCATGCCGCACTGCTGCGGCAGGCCCGCGGTCTTGCCGACGACCCGTTCGCCGCCGAGGCGGAAAGCCGCATTCCGCTCGATCAACCTGGTTTCAGCCGTTGATTCAGCGCCATTGACGCCGGAACGCCGACGTTCGTTCGGCATCGGCGCGCCATTGCCGACGAAGTGCTTGCAATCGCTCTTCTGCTCGGCTATCGTCTCTCTCCGGGAGGAAAATCCGCATGATCGACGCCACCGACCGCGAGATCCTGACGATCCTTCAGCAGAACGCCCGCGTTTCGAACGCTGAGATCGCGCGGCAGATCCACATGGCGCCGTCGGCGGTGCTGGAGCGCATCCGCAAGCTCGAGAGCCGCGGGGTGATCATGGGTTACGAGGTGCGGATCGATCCCGAGGCCCTGGGCCTCAACCTGCTCGCCTATATCTTCGTGCGCACCAGGGACATCGGCGGCGAGCTGAGCACCGGCGAGATGCTGGCCCAGATCGACGAGGTGCAGGAAGTCCACCACCTCGCCGGCGAGGACTGCTTCCTGGTCAAGGCGCGGGTCCGCGACGCTCGCAGCCTGGGGCGGCTGCTCCGCGAGCGCTTCGCCGCCAGCGCCAATCTCACCTCGACCCGCACCACCATCGTGCTGGAGACCCTGCACGAGACCACCCGCCTGCCGCTCGACGCCGGTCCGTTGGATGCCGCTGCCGGCGGCGCCGCCACCGACCTGGCGGCGATTGCCCGGACCGCCGCCGAGGCGGCAGCCGCCGCGGCAGCCCTGGAAGCCGCCGGCGACCACCAGGGCGCGGCGCTCGCCACCCTGACGGGGGAGGTCCCGTGACCGCTGAACGAGCCGGCACCGGCACCAGCCCCCCCCACGCCGCGGCAACCTCGGCCGCCGCGAAGATATCGCTCGCGGCACCGCCCGCGCCCGCGGTGCCGCCGGTACCTGCGGCGCCGGCCGTGCCAACGGCTTCGGCGAACGCTCCGGCCGCCGGCGCGGCGCCGATGCTGCAGGTCGCCATCGCCCTGGTCACGGTCTACGTGCTGTGGGGCTCGACCTACCTGGCGATGCGCCTGGCGATCGCCACCATCCCGCCGTTCACCATGGCCGCCACCCGCCACTTCACCGCCGGCGTCCTGCTCTACGCCTTCGCCCGGCTGCGCGGCGCCCCGCGGCCGCGGCTCGAGCACTGGCGCTCGACGGCGATCATCGGCGGCCTGCTGCTGCTGCTCGGCAACGGCGGCGTGGTGTGGGCTGAGCAGCGGGTGAGCTCCGGCATGGCGGCCTTGCTGATCTGCTCGGAGCCGATGTGGATCGTGCTGTTCGCCTGGCTGCGGCGCGGCGGCAGGCGTCCCGGGCCGCGCGTCGTCGCCGGCCTGCTGGTCGGCATGGCCGGGCTGGTGCTGCTGGTGCGGCCCGGCCATGGCGCCGCCGCCGTCGATCGGCTGGGCGTGGCGGCGGTGCTGATCGCCTCGGTCAGCTGGGCCGCGGGCTCGCTCTACGTTCAGCGCGCCACGCTGCCGAGATCGCCGCTGCTCGCCACCGCCATGCAGATGCTTTGCGGCGGCGTCCTGCTCTTCGCCGCCGGTGCGCTGACCGGCGAGCCGGCGCACCTGGCGCTGTCGCAGGTATCCACCGGCTCGGCGCTGGCGGTGCTGTACCTCATCGTCTTTGGCTCGCTGATCGGCTTCACCGCCTACACCTGGCTGCTGCGCTCGGCCTCGCCGGTGCTGGTTTCGACCTACGCCTACGTCAATCCGGTGGTGGCGGTCTTCCTCGGCTGGGCGATGGCGCACGAGCCGGTCACCGCCGGCATGCTGGCCGGCGCCGCCATCATCCTCGGCGGCGTGGCGCTGATCACCAGCGCCTCGGCCAGCGGCGCCGCGCGCAAGCGCGGCGCGCGGCGCGAGGACGGCCCCCCGGCACAGGACCTCGACGTCGAAGCCTGCGCCTCCCGCTGATCGCCCGCTGATCGCGAAGTTGCGTAGGTTGGGGCGGCGCCCCCGGCCACGGCTCGCCGGGGGCGGTGGCGGGTGGTAAAGTAACGCGCCCATGAGGACGCTTCGTGGCTGGCTGCTGCCGGCGGTGATGTTGGCCGCCGTCGCCCCCTCCTCCGCTGCCGCGGGGGCGGTAGCGGCGGCGCCGGCCGGGACGGCGATCGAGCTACTCGCGCCGCAGGCGGCCATCCCGCTCGTCGCCGGCTCGAAGGCGGTGTTGCAGTGGGCGCCGCGGCCCGGGTTGGCCACCCTGCCGGCCAGCGAGGAATGGGAGGCGTTCCTCTCGCTCGACGGCGGCAAGAGCTACGGCTTCCGCATCACCCCCCATCTCGACAGCGATCTCCGGCAGATCCTCTGGGACGTGCCCGACACCGCCTCGGCGGACGTGCGGCTGCTGCTGCGCTTCGGCGACGAGCGCCGCGAGACCGTGATCGAGCTGCCGCAGCGCTTCACCATCGCGCCGGTCAGCCCGATCAGCGCCCTCACCGCGACCCCGGCGATCATTGCGGTCTCGGCGATCACCGCCATGCTGCCGTCATCGGCGGCGCGCGCGATGCTCGCCACGCACCCTGGCGAGGCGGCGCGCCCCGGCGACCAGGGCGTCAACGTCTGGGCGGAGGGATCGCGGCGCGGCACCGCACGACGCGAGATGGTCGCCGTGTTCCCGGCTCTCGACGGGGCTTGGCGCGAGCCCGAGCTCGCCCGCGAGCCGGCGACGCTGGCCGGCAGGCCGGCGCGAACCGGACCGCCCGCGCCGGCGCGGCGAGCCGACTGGGGCCCGTCCCGCACCGCCGCGGCCGCCACGCGGTGCGAGCGGCAGGAGATCCTGCCGCCGATCGACAGGATGCTGCAGACCAGCCGGCTGAACGAGTAAACCCCCCGCCTCCCGCTCGCGATCGACGCCGTATTCACTCCGCCGCCACCGCGGCGCCAGCTCGTCGTCCAAGCTGCCGCGCCGCGGTGCTGCCGCGTCAATCTCCGGCGCTTCCGCCATGGTTGCGGGGCGCTCGCTTTCGAGGAGGTCTGCCATGCGTTTCCCGATTGCCGCGGGCCGTCGCCTGCCGGTCGCCGTGCTGCCCATTGCCGCCCTGGTGGCGGTCGCATGCCTTTACCACCCGGCGCCGGCGATGGCACAGCCGCCCGCCGCCGCCCAGGACCAGACAGCCGCCGCCGCCAACGGCGCGCCCGCCGTCTCCGAAACCATCCAGGTCACCGCCACGCGCGTCCCCGAGGACGTCGAGTCGGTTCCCGCCTCGGTCACCGTCGTCACCGGCGAGGACATCAGGGCGCGCGGCGCCACCACCCTCGCGGACGCCCTGTCCAACGTCGCGGGAGTCACCATCGCCCAGGGCGGCGACGCCGGTTCCGCCAGCTCCATCCCGGAGATCTGGGGGTTGCGCGAGTTCGACGCCTTCCTGCTGGTGGTGGACGGAGTGCCCTGGGGAGGTGCGTTCAACCCGGCGCTCTCGACGCTCGACCTGACCGACATCGATCGCATCGAGGTGCTGCGCGGCTCGGCGCCGGTCATGTACGGCGCCACCTCTTTCGTCGGCGTCATCCAGGTCATCCACCGTCAGCCGGGCGCGCCCGGAGCCAGCGTCAGCGCCTGGGGCGGCAGCTACGGCTCGGGCGGCGGCGCCGCCAGCTCGCCGCTGCCGGCGCTCGGCAGCTACCAGCAGTCGCTGATCGTCAACGGCGAGCAGCAGGGCTTCAGCCAGGACCGCACCGGCTGGGGCCGCGGCCACCTGCTCTACCGCGGCAGCCTGGCCACCGCCGCGGGCGGCACCTTCCACGTCGATTTCGACGACTCGATCGTCGACCAGCAGCCGTTCAGCCCGACGCCGCTGGTCGACGGCAAGCTGACGCCGCTGGTGCCGATCGACAGCAACCAGAACCCGCTCAACGACAAGGTCGACGTCAACCGCCAGCAGCTCAACCTCGGCTTCGATCAGAAGCTTGCGGCCGGCACCTGGTCGACGCTGATCTCCGGCGCTCACACCGATCAGACGGTCGCACGCGGCTTCCTCGAGAACGTGACCGGCGACAACCCGGACGATCACGGCATCCGGCAGCACCTCGATCTCGACGACCTTTATTTCGACACCCACCTGGCGCTGGACCTCAACCGCAACCTGCGGTTGATCACCGGCGTGGACGAGCTGTACGGCAAGTCGCACAACGCCTCCGGCGACTGGGACTACTTCCAGAACGTCAACGGCACCAATCCGCCGGACATCAATACGTTCTCGCCTTTCGGCACCACCGACCTGCACGACACGCGCAGCTTCGCGGGCCTCTACGCGCAGACCGAGTGGACGCCGGAACGCCGCTGGCGGGTGCATCTCGGCGCCCGTCTCAACCACACCCACGAGAGCCTGGTCGCCACCTCCGTCAACCTGGTACCGGCAGCGCTGCCGCTGAGCGCCGGCGCCGTCCCGGCGCCGGCAGCCGCGATCGCCAAGGACGTCTCGGTCGGCCCCGGCAGCGCCAGCCGCACGGTCACCCGCGGCAGCGGCGCCGCCGGCCTGAGCTATCTCACCTGGGAGAACGCCGACGGCGCGATCTGGGCTTACGGCGACTACCGCAACACCTTCAAGCCGGCGGCGCTCGACTTCGGCCCGGACGTCAACGGCGTCATTCTCAAACCGGAGACCTCGCAGAGCTTCGAGCTCGGCCTCAAGGGCCGGCACCTGGGCGGCCGCTTCGACTGGGAGGCGAGCCTCTTCCAGATGGACTTCAGCAACCTGGTGGTGGGGCAGGTCGACCAGTTCGGCAACCCCGAGCTGGTGAATGCCGGCAAGGAGCGCTTCAAGGGGATCGAGCTCGAAGCCGACTACCGCCTGGCCGGCGACCTGCGGCTACAGGGCACCTACAGCTATCACGACGCCAAGTACACCGATTTCCTGGCGCTTTCCGACGACGGCGTGCTCGAGCAGCTGGCCGGCGACCGGTTGCCGCTGTCGGCGCACAACCTGGCGGCGTTGGGTCTCGTCTACCGGCCGGCGTCCGGAATCTCCGGCTGGGCGACGATCAACTACACCGGCAGCCGCTTCCTCGACCCGGAGAACACCGCGCTGGCGGCGTCCTATGCGACCTGGTCGGCGGGAGTCAGCTACCGCTTCGCCGGCTGGGAGGCGCGTCTCGACGGCTGGAACCTGAACGACTCGCGGGCGCCGATCGCCGCCAGCGAGCTGGGGCCCGAGCAGTTCTACAGGCTGAACGGCCGTTCTTTCCGGGGCACCCTGGTGTTCCACTTCATGTAGGGCCGGCGCCGACGGCGGCGGGGCATGGGCTGCACCCCTGCGCGAGGGGTCCCATGCCGCGCCCGCCGGCCGGCGGTGGGCACTGGCGAGCGGCAGGGGACCGAGCGCGTCAGCTCTACGGCACGCCGGCGTCGGTGGGAGCCGGATTGGACCGAGGATCGAGCGCGGGTTGCAGAACCCTCGCGGGAAGAGCCCTCTCGACCCACGCCGACCAGAGCATCGCGATGGCCGTATAGGTGGCCACGCAGATCACCAGCCAGAAGACGGCGCTCAGGGGCAGCGACTTCACGACGAAGGCGGCGAGGAGGACGGCGGGGATCCCTCCCAGGGCGAGACCGATGGCGGCCCGCGGCGCGTAGGCCTGCTTGCGGATGAAGCGGATGCTCCCGACTGGCATCAAGAAGGCGCACGAGCCCATCATGATCGGGAAGGCGACCTTCGGGTTCATGCCCAGCAACGTCACCAGGACCATGCAGGGCGCATACAGGCCGATCCCCAGGGTCATCAGAGCGCCGAGCGCGAAGTTTCCGACCAGCGCTATCGCCAACCGAGCGCCCAGCACCCCAAGGGAATTGCTGCCGTGCGGGAGGAGATCGAGTTGTTTCCCCAGCATCAGGGCCGCCGCCAGCAACAGCGCGATCCCCATGCCGATCTGGACGTTGCGCCGCGACCAGCCGGCGACGACCCCGGCGCCAAGCCAGGCGCCGACGACCGCCGCGGCGATCATCAGCACCAGGGTGCGCATGTCCACCTCCACGATCGTGATGTAGATCAGGGCCTGGGCGACGGTCGGCAGGGCGAGGCCGACGTTGAGGGTGCCGGGGATGAGCCGGTCCGGCACCAGGCGCCGCAGCTTGAAGAAGGAGGTGGTGGTGGCGAACGAGCCGATGCCGAGGGTGTCGAAGAAGTTCACCACGAAGCCGACGCCGCCGAGCACTGGGGCCGAGGCATGGCCCTCGCGTTCGTCCTCGGCCCCATCCGGGCCGGGCGCGGGCGCGCCGCCACCACGCCGAGCGCGGATCAGGCTCGCCGCCCAGACGGCGACGTAGACCGCGGCAACCACCCCGAGAGTCGCGAACAGGACCGCTTTGGCGCTGAGCATGGACCGGTATCGTAGCCCAAGTCTGGCCTTTCACGGCAGCCGGCGGTAACATCTCGTCACCGCATGACGCCTCATGCTCGGTACGATCCCCTCACGAAGGAGGAAGTCATGGACGGAGCGCTTCGATTGGACCGCCGGCTGCAGGCGCCGGCGCTGGCGATGGCCATCCTGCTCGCCGCCGTCGCGCCGCTGCAGGCCGGCGTGACGACGGTCTTCAGCTGCCCCAGCTCGGGCGACAACGGCAACCACGATTCGATTTCCAATGATTTCTTCGTGCAGAACTTGCACGCGACCAACATCCACACCGTGCTGATCTATTACACGACCGACATGGACGGCACCTATTCGCTGACCTTGACCGCCCACGACGGCTCGCCGACCGGACCGCAGATCGGCGCCACGCTCAGCAAGACCCTGATGCTGGCGAGCGGCACCGACACGGCGGCGACCTGGACCTTCGCGGATCCGGCCTTCACCTCCGGCGACACGGTGTACTTCTCACACATCCTGGTCAGCGGACCCGGCGAGGTGAACTTCAACCTGCAGCCCGACGTCTGCGCCGGCGACGAGGAGACGGTCGGCACCTCGACGACGCCGAACGGTATCAGCGTCGCCACGATCATCACCGACAACACCACTCCTCCGCCTCCGGGCTGCGTGGCCAACGGCCAGACCCTGTGCATCGACGACCTGCCGGGCGACAAGCGCTTCCAGATCACCACCACCTTCGCGACCACCCAGGGCGGCGGCAGCTCGGGCAAAGGCGGCGCCATCCCCCTGGCCTCCCTCGGCATCACCGAAGGCGGCATCTTCTGGTTCTTCAGCCCCACCAACCCGGAGATGCTGATCAAGGTGATCAACGGCTGTCCGGTCAACGACAAGTTCTGGGTGTTCTACTCGGCCGGCACCAACGTCGGCTTCAAGGTCAACGTCACCGACACCAAGACCGGGCACCAGGCCACCTACAGCAACCAGGACCTCACGGCAGCGCCGCCAGAGCAGGACACCAGCGCGCTCGCCTGCCCGTAGGCGGTCGGAATCAGCTTCAAGAGCGGCCGCCGGCGGCGCCGGCGGTGAACTGCGAGACGAGCGGCGCTCCCTCTGCATCGGCGAGGCGGGCCAGCGACAGCTGGGGGTGCGGGTCGCCGCCGCCCAGGATCAGGTCGGCGGCATACTCGCCGAGCGCCGGCCCCAGCTTGTAGCCGTGGCCGGAGCCGCCGCCGAGGAGCCAGACGTTGGCCGCTTCCGGGTGGCGATCGACCAGCAGCTGGCCGTCGGGCGTGTTCTCGTACTGGCAAACGCGGGCCTCGAGCAACGGCGCGCCGGCCATGCCGGGGAAGCGGCGGGCGAGGTGGCGGCGGGCGCGGTCCAAAGCCTCCGGGGACGGAACGCGCTCGCCCCAGGTGGGGTCGAAGGGCTCGCCGCGGGAATCGTCGGCAATCTTGAAGCCCCGGGCGTGGTTGCCGGGAATGCCGTAGAAGACGCGCTCACCATGGTCCATCCAGACCGGTAGGACCGCCTCGCCGAAGCTGGCGCCGCCACCCTGCGGCGTGCCGAAATAGAAGACCTCCTGCCGAGTCGGCCGCAGCCGGCCTCCCAGCAGGCCGGGGAAAAGCTCGCCAAGCCAGGGGCCGCAGGCGAAGACGTAGAGGTCGGCGGCAAGGCGGCTGCCGTCCGCGAGCGGCAACGGCGACATCTGCCCGCCGCCTGCTCCCGCCTGCCGCGAGATGGCGCCGGGCGTCGCGGCGATCTCGCGCACCTCGCCGCCCGCGGCGGCGACCGCGGCGGCCACCAACCGGCAGCCGCGGCGCGCCGCCAGGAAGCCCGCTCGCTCCTCGTAGAAGACGCTGCCGACGCCCTCGAACGACACCTGCGGGAAGCGGGCGGCAGCGGTTCGCAGATCGAGCTCCGCCGCCGCCAATCCAGCCGCGGCGAGAGCCGGCAGAGAGGCCCGGGCATAGCCGTCGTCGCCGCTGAACATCCACAGGGCGCCGGTGGGCTGATAAAGGCGCCGGCCCCATTGCGCCTCCGCCTCCACCCAGAGGTCGAGCGCCCGCGCCACCCACTCGGTGTACAGGCTGTCGCGGCCGTACATGCCGCGAATCACCCGGGTCTCGCCACCGGAGCTCGCGCGCGAGTTGCCCGGTCCCCAGGCATCGAGCAGCGTCACCCGCGCGCCGCGCCGGCACAACCAGAGCGCCAGCCAGCCGCCAAAGGCGCCGGCACCGACGACCGCGACGCGCAGGGCGCCGCGGCGAGCCGGCCCCATGGGCTCGCGCGCGGCGACTGGGTGGCGGCCGGCGCCCGATGCCGGTGGCGGGGCGCCGCCGGGCGGCCTACGCCTGGCGCCGCCCGGGTCCGGCATCGCCGCTCTTCGCAAAGCCGGTGACGATGTAGGTGCCGGAGCGCTGATCCTTCTTCAGCTTGACGATGGCCTTGCGCTCGGCGTCCTCGAGCAGCTCGGAGAACGTGCTGTAGCCGTAATAGCCCTCGTTGAAAGAGGGCTTCTTGCGCTGCATGGTCTGCTTGATCATCGAGCCCCAGAGCACGTCCTTGTTCTCCCGCACCAGCGCCTGGATCGATTCCACCATCAGGCTGAAGGCCTCGGCGGTCTTCTTGCTGAGACCGTCGAGCTTCGGGCCCTTCTGCGCGTCGCGCCAGATGTCCTCGTAGTAAATGAACTCGTCGCAGTTGTCGACCAGCAGGTTGGACGAGGAGTTCTTGACGCCGATGCCGATGACGTACTTGTTGTTCTCCTTGAGCTTCGAGACCAGCGGCGAGAAATCGCTGTCGCCGGAAAGGATCACGAAGGTATCGAGGTGCTCCTTGGCGTAGGATATGTCCATCGCGTCGACCACCATCTTGATGTCGGCGCTGTTCTTGCCCGAATAGAACTTCTGCGGGATGTCGATGAGCTCGATCGCCGCTTCATGGAACGGCCGTTTGTAGTCGCTGTAGCGCTCCCAGTCGGCGTACGCTTTCTTGACGATGATCCTGCCCTTCTCGAGCAGCCGCTCGAGGATCAGGCCGATGTCGAGCTTGCTGATCTCCGAGTCGCGGACGCCCAGGGCGATGTTCTCGAAATCGCAGAACACCGCGATCTTGCGCTCCTCCTGCTGCTGGCGCTGGCGGTCGGGGACGGAGATGATGATCTCGCGGCTCATCGAGTCGAGATCGCTGGCGGAGATGACGTAGCTCTCGCCGGCACGTGCGCTGCTCTCGCCGCCGCGCGCGGCGCGGTGGGCCAGCGGCTGCGGGCCGGCCGCCACCGGCGGCGCGGGCGCGACCGGGAACGGCGCCGGCGTCTCCTCCGCATCCAGGTCGTCGTCGTCGTCCTCGGCCGGCTCGGCCCCGCCGCCGGCTGCCGCGGCGCGGCCGTTCTTGCGCCGGCCGCCGCGGCTGCGGCGTGAGCGCTTCTTCTTCACCTCGGGCCGGCTCTCCTCGTCGCGATCCTCCGCCTCGCCTTCCCCTTCGCCTTCGGCGTCCGCGGTGTCCGCGGTGTCCGCGGTGTCCGCAGCAAGGGCATCGGCATCGCTCGCTGCCACCTGGGCGGCGGGCTCGCGAGCGCTGTCGACCGGCTGCGGCGGCCGGGCAGCCGCGTCCTCTTCACGGTCGCGGTCGAGGTCGGAGATGGCGGTCGAGCGCCAGGACGCGGCGCGAGCAGCAGGAGCTGCCGTTGGGACCGATGCCGGGGTCTCCTGGATCGAGACCGTTTCGCGCGGCTGCCAGAAGGCGCGATAGGGCTCGGGGGTCGTGGGCGAGACCGGTTCGGCCTCTCGCGCGCTCTCCCTGCCGCCGGCGGCGTTTGCAGGGGGCGCAGCGGGCGCCAGGGGCGCAACGGGCGCGGCAAACGCGCCGGCAGTCCCGGCGATGCCATCCTGCCGGCGCCCGGAGGCGTCCGCATCACGGTCGGTGGGCAGGGATGGAGCCGGCTCTCGCTGCTCTTGCTTCGGTTCGGTTTCCGGACGCTCCGGATTCTCTTCGTTCGCGGCGCCCTCGGATGTGGGGCGTAGCCACCATGGACTCAAGTTGTATTCCCTTTCTCGAACCCGGGAAGGGCTCGTCGGATCTCGCCGTGACTCGTGGATCTAAGATGCGTGCGAAGCAGCCCGATTTGGCGGGCGGCGGCGGGCGGTTGGGCGAGGGCCACAGCGGCGAGGGGGCAAGCGGCCTGACTAACCACCGACCATTCTACCATCTCGGCAGCGGTAGCGGGTAACCCGGCCGGCGGCGCCGGCGGCGGCGCTCCTATCGCCGGTCCGGGACGGCAGCGGCGCCCCGATCCTCCGTCCGGGACGGCAGCGGTTCCGCTATCATGCGGGCCTGCTCGCGGCGGTGGAGTCCGCCCTCGACCGCAGCTCCGGCAGGAGCGGCCAATGACTCCTACTCGATCCCACCCGAAGCGGCTCTCGGCGCCGCCGGCGCGCCGGACGGCCAGGAGGAGGCATGGCTCGATTCCTGTGGATCTGCGCGGCGGGGGCGGCCGGCACCGGTGCTCGCTACCTGCTGTCCACCTGGCTCTCGCGCGTCGCGGGCCCGGCATTCCCCTGGGGCACCCTGGCGGTGAACCTGCTCGGCTCGTTCCTGCTCGGCTCGATCATGGAGATCGGCCTCACCACCGCCTTGCTGCCGCCAACTCTCCGGTTGACCCTCGCCACCGGCTTGATGGGCGGCTTCACCACCTACTCGAGCTTCAACTACGAGACCCTGCGGTACTTGCAAAGCCAGAGCTGGGTGCTGGCGTCGGCCAACGTCGCCGCGACCGTCGCCGGCTGCCTGGCCGCCGGGACGCTCGGCATCTGGGCGGGCAGGCTCCTGGTGGGACGATAGCGCCCGGCAGCGGGGTCTCAGTCCAGGTCGAAGGGCCGCGGCGGCCGCCCCTCGTCGGGGTCCTCTTCGGCCCGGCGCAGGGCCTGCCGGAACTTCTCCTCCAGCAGGCGGTCGCGGTCCTTCATCGCCGCCACCTCGCGCTGGAACACCGTCTCGGCCCGCGCCTTGTCCTCGTCCAGCCCCTGCAGCAGCGAATCCAGGTCCTTGCCGCCAGCGGGGGGCTGCTTGGGCCGGCGGTGCGAGAGCACCTCGCCGGTGGCGGCGTCGACCACCAGCTCGGAGCCGCAATCAGGGCAGCGGACGCTCAGCGTCGGATCATGCTCGCTCATGCCTCTATTCTAGTTGGTGCCGGCCGTTGGGCGATCCTCGGACGATGACGCGGGCGACTCGGGCTTCCCCGCGGCCCCGGGCGTCCAGCCGGCCAGGGCGGCGGCGCAGGCCAGGGCGGCCGCCACCATTCCGGCCAGGAAAGCGCGCGGACGATAGAGCAGATCGAGCCGCAGCTCCGCATGCGGAGCATTGGGAGGAGACCGAGGGCGGTCGCTGGAGCCTGGGAGCCTCAGCGGCGCGGCGAGCAGGCGCCCCTGTAGCGGCTCCGCCACCTGGCAGCCGTCGACGAGCAGGCGCCAGCCGCCGTCCTGGTAGAGGCTGCCTACCAACACCGGGCCGCCACCGTCGATCCTGGCGCGGGCCGCGATCTCGGCGTCCTCGAAGCTGGTGACGGCCAGCCGGCCGGGCCGCGGCTCGGCGCCGGCGCCGTCGGCGAGATACAGCCGCGGCCAGGCGTCAGTCCGCCGGTAGACCCAGCCGCTGGGATCCGCGACCAGCAGCGTCCATGGCAGCGGCGGGCGCTCGCCCGGCGCCACCAGCAGATAGCCGACGCCCAAGCGGCGGTAGAGAGGGTCGCCGGGAGACCCCAGCTCCGGCATCTCGCCCCACCAGGCGTTGGTGATCGGCGCCAGCAGGGCAAGGTAGGCCGCCGGCGCCACCGGGTTGTAGATCCTAGCGTCGGTCAGGCCGTAGAGCGAGGCGAGGTTGGGGGGCAGCCCGCGGCCCAGCGCGGCGATGCGGTCGCCGCCTGGCCTTCCCGCCGGCAGCGCCAGCGGCAGCGGGCGCGGGAAAGCGAGGCGTGCCGGCATCGGCGGGTTGGCCGGCAGATGGGCGAGCAGGAGCTCCGCTCCCACCACCGCCGCCAGCCCGGCGGCCACGGCGGCCCCCAGGAAGCCGCCATGGCCCCGGCGGGGCTGGCGCCGGCCGCCGGGGAGGGCCAGCAGCAGGGTGGCGGCGAGCAGGAAGCGTGCCTGCCAGCGCAACCACCCGAAGCGCAGCACCGCCAGCCGCTGCGGATCGCCCGGGCAGGGGTGGCCGACGTAGGCCCACGCGATCAGGGCGCCGAGCGCCACCGCCACCGCCAGCAGCGGCGCGCGACCCAGCTCGCCGCGGCGGTGGCGCTCCCAGGTGCAGGCGGCGAGATAGGCCAGGCAGAAGGCCACCAGCGCCAGGCAGCGGCGGCTGCCGGCAAGCGCCGGGGCGATGGCGGCGAGCAGCGCGTGCAGCCAGCCGGGATCGGCCAGCAGCAAGAGGCAGATGCCGAGCACCGCCAGCATCAGGCTTTCCTGCGGCAGCCGCCGCCGGCGCGGCACGGCGACCGCCAGCGCGGCGCTGAGCGCCGCCGCCGTGCCGGCGAAGCCCGCGGCGTCCTCGTTGGTATTGGTGAGGCCCCAATAGGCCGCGAAGCGGCTGTTGCCGTAAGCGTTCGGCGCCACGATCGGCAACCAGCGCCGGGCGAGATCGCCGCTGGCCGGCATGCCGGGCTGAGAGGGCCGGAACGGCGCGGCCGCCGCCGGCGGCGCCGGATGAGCGAGGCGCGATGCGCGCAGGGTTTGCGGCAGGTAATCGAGCGCCGGCAGCAGCGCCGGTGCCGCCAGTCCCGCGGCCACCGCGGTGGCGCCGGCCATCCGCCGCAGTATCGCCAGGCGCTGCCCGGCCGGTCGCCGCAGCACCACGTCGACCGCAAAGGCGGCAGCCAGCAGGCAGGCGTACAGCTCGGTCTCCGGATGGCCGGCGAGCAGCAAGGAGGCGAGCGCCAGCGCCAGCAGCAAGGCATCACGCCGCCGCCGCCCGGCCGCCAGTCGCGCCAGCGCATAGAGGACGGCCGGCAGCAGCGCCGCCGCGCTGGCGAGCGGCCATCCCACCCAGAGCAACAGGAAGCCGCTCGAGCCCGAAGGCCAGCGCCCCGGCCAGCGCCGGCCCTTCCCCCAACCCCTGGCGGCGCAACAGCAGGAAGGTGAACAGCAGGGCGACGATCACCCGCATCGCGGCCATCACCGCCGCCCCTCGCAACGGCGAGAACGGCAGCGCCAGCAGCGCCAGCGGCGCCAGCGCCTGGGCCTGCGGATCGGCAAGCAGCGGCATGCCGGCGCCCACGCGGGAATTCCACAGCGGCCAGCGGCCGGCCGCCAGGGCGCTGCGGCCGGCGGCCAGCGACGGCACCACCAGCTCGATCAGATCGCCCTGCAGCACGTTGCCGGGCGGCTGGCTGGGCGGCAGCAGCCGGAAAGGCACCTCGCCGCGCAGGTTGTCGAGCGGCAGCAGTACCCGGCCGCCGAAAAGGGAGCTGCCGAACAACACCCCGACCGCCAGCACAGAGACGGCCAGCACGCGCCACGGCACCGGGTCGAACCAGCGGCGCAGGGCGGCCACCAGCAGCAACGCCAGCGCCGCCGCGTAGCAGCCGGGGGCCAGGTCGAGGATGCTCCAAGCAGGCATCGTCACCGGGAAACCCGCCTGGCGCCACCTCCAAGTGGCTTCATTGTCGCCAGTCTACAGGAGGCGGCGAGCCCGCCCGGCGAGCGCTTGACTCCTGCCGGGGGGTGATGCAGAGTCGCTCCGGATGCTCCGGGTGGCCCGCCAGATCTTCCGTTTCCGCGGCCTGCTGGCGACCCTGACCGCCCGAGAGCTCAAGGCCCGCTACCGCGGCTCGGTGCTGGGCTTCCTCTGGTCGCTGGCCAATCCCCTGCTGCTGCTGGCGATCTACACCTTCGTCTTCAACGTGATCTTCAAGCCGCGGGTGCCCGGCATCGAACCCTACGCGCTGTTCGTGGTCAGCGGCCTGTTTCCCTGGATCTGGCTCGCCACCTCGGCGCTGGAAGGATCGATGTCGCTGGTCGCCAATTCGGGCCTGATCCGCAAGGCCGTCTTCCCCGCCGAGCTGCTGCCGATGGTCTCGGTGCTGGCCAACGGCGTCCACCTGCTGCTCGCGATGCCCATCCTGGCCGCCGGCCTGGCGGCGGCACGCCTGCTCGGCTACGCGGTGAGCGGCGTCGCCGCCCTCCTGCTGCCGGTCATCCTGCTGCTGCAGCTGCCGATGATCGCCGGCCTGGCGGTCGGCGCGGCCGCGCTGACGGTGTACTTCAAGGACGTCCGCGACCTGCTGGCCAACCTGCTGAACCTGCTCTTCTTCGTCACGCCGATCCTGTATTCGCTGCAATCGCTCGCCGGCCGCCCGTTCTTCTGGTGGCTGGTGCGGCTCAACCCCTTCACCCCTTTCACTGCCGGCTACCAACAGGTCCTCTTCTTCGGCCAGCCGCCCACCGGCCTGCTCTGGATGCAGATGGCGCTGGTGAGCCTCGCCTCCTGGGCCCTCGGCGCCGGCATCTTCGAGCGCCTGCGCGAGAATCTGGTCGAAAGCGCATGACCGCCCCCTCCGCGACTGCCGAGACCGGCCGGACGCCCGCCGCAGACCGCGATGCAGCTCCCGGCACCCGGCCGCCGGTCATCCGTGTCGACCAGGTGTCGAAGCGCTTTCGCCGCAGCCTGCCCGGCGACCGCCTGCGCACTCTCAAGAGCGCCCTGGTCGGCGGCTCCCGGACTCGCGACCTGCCGCGCGAAGCCACCATCCCGGCGCTCGAGGAGGTGAGCTTCGAGGTGAGCCGGGGCGAGTCCTTCGGAGTGATCGGCGGCAACGGCTCCGGCAAGTCGACGCTGCTCAAGCTGGTGGCCGGCATGCTGCACCCCACCACCGGCGAGCTGGCGGTGGACGGCCGCGTGGCGGCGCTGATCGAGCTCGGCGCCGGCTTCCATCCCGAGATCTCCGGCCGCGAGAACGTCTACATCAACGGCGCCGTGCTCGGCCTGTCGCGCCGTCAGATCGACCGCCGCTACCGCGAGATCGTGGAGTTCTCGGGACTGGGCGAGTTCATGGAGGAGCCGGTCAAGAACTACTCCTCCGGCATGTACGTGCGGCTGGGTTTCGCCGTCGCCATCCACACCGACCCCGACGTGCTGCTGGTGGACGAGGTGCTGGCGGTGGGCGACGAGGCCTTCGCCCACCGCTGCATCCGGCGCATCGAGGAATTCCTCGCGGCCGGCCGGACGCTGCTGCTGGTCAGTCACTCGCTCGACCTGGTGGCCGAGCTGTGCGACCGCGTGCTGTGGCTGGACCGCGGCTGCCAGCGCCTGATCGGCGAGCCGCGCCGGGTGGTCGATGCCTACCGCCAGGCGGTGGCCGAGCAGGAGGGCGCCGAGCATCTCGCCGCCAAGCAGCAGCGCGAGCAGGAGGCAGGCGCGAGCGGCGGCGGTGGCACTGCCGCCGGCACCGCCCGCACCGCCGGCGCCGACCTCCCGGCACACCCCGGAGAGACCGGCGGCGAGCCGCTGCGCTGGGGCTCGCGCCAGGCGGAGATCACCGCGGTGCGACTGCTCGGCGCCGACGGCAGCGAGCGTTACCACCTGCAGAGCGGCGAGCGCGCCGTCTTCGAGGTTCACGCCCGCGCCGCGCAGCCGCTGGACGATTTCGTCTTCGGCATCGCGATCAACACGCCGCGTGGCTTCGAGTGCTGGGGCACCAACACCGACCTCGAAGGCTTCGTGCCCGAGCAGCTGAGCGGCGAGGCGGTGGTGCGGGTGACCTGCCCGGCCTTGCGCCTGGCTCCCGGCGAGTATGCGGTCGACGTCGCCGTCCATGCCCGCGACGGAGCGCCCTACGACTACCACCGGCGGGTGCTCGGCTTCACGGTCACCGCCGCCACCGGCGGCGCCGGCGTCTACTTTCCCGAGCACCGGTGGGAGTTCGCCGGCGGCGTGCGCTGGGGCGCCGCTTCCGACCCCGTCGCGCCATGAGGTAGCCGGGGAGGGGCCGCCGGCGCCATCGCGCGCCATTGCGATACCATCGAGCCGGACCACGCACAGCGAGGAGGCAGCACATGTCCGAGCCCGCCGACGGACTCAACGTCAAGATCAGCGACGACGAGTTGCGGGGACGCTACTCCAACCTGCTGCGCATCGCCCATACTCGCGAGGAGTTCATCCTCGACTTCATCAACCTGCTGCCTCCCCAGGGCATCGTCTCGGCCCGCATCCTCACCAGCCCCGGACACCTCAAGCGCATCATCCGCGCCCTTTCCGCCAACCTCGAGCGCTACGAGCAGACCTTTGGCCCCATCCAGGAAGCCGAGGAGCCGGTCGCGGAGGGCAGCGTTCATTAACGCGCACCCCTGGCGAGCGGTCGGGGCCGTGCCCCTGCTCTGGTGCGCGGTGCTCGGCGCCTGCAGCGGCGAGCCGCCGCCGGCGCCGTCTCCCGCCGCCGAGCTCGCCGCCGGCCCCCTGCGCTGGCTGATGCTGCCCGAGGAGGCGCAGCAGGCTCGCCGGATCCGCACCCATCTCGAAGCTGCCGAGTTCCTCGATCAGTTCTGGCGCCGCCGCAACCCCGATCCCGGTGGCGACGGCAACGAATGCGCCCGGCTCTTCCACCAGCGCGCCGCGGCGGCGGACCGCCTGTATGGCGACGACGGCACGCCCGGCAGCCTCACCGACCGCGGCCGCGCCCTGATCCTGCTCGGCTCGCCGACGGTGCTGCGCTACGGCCAGCGCCAGATCGCTTCCTGGGAGCCGCCGCCAGGACGCTCCGGCGCGCCGGCCGGGGCACCCAGCCGGCTGGTCGCCGTCGAAACCTGGGTCTATCCGCTCGCCGAGCTCAGCCCGAGACTGGCGGCGATGCTCGCCGCCGTGCCGGCGACCGCCGGCACCGACGCGACCCTGGTGTTCCTCGCGGAGCCGCGCCGCCACACGCGCCTGCTCGAAGGCGAGCGCGTGCTCGAGCTGGCCGCCAGGGCGCTGGTGCGCGAGTAGCGAACCGGCAGCTCTACCCGATCCCGAGCAGCTCGACCTCGAAGACCAAGGTGGCGCCGGGCGGGATCACGCCGCCGGCCCCCTGACGGCCGTAGCCCAGCTCCGAGGGGATGGTCAGCTTGCGCTTGCCGCCGACCTTCATGCCGGCGACGCCCTCGTCCCAGCCCTTGATCACCTGGCCGGCGCCGAGCTTGAAGCGGAAGGGCTGGTTGCGGTCGCGGCTGGAATCGAACTTGGTGCCGTCCAGCAGCCAACCGGTGTAGTGCACCTGCACCGCGTCGCCGGTCTTGGCCTCGGGGCCGGCGCCGATCTTCTGGTCCACGTACTTGAGCCCGCTGGGGGTGACGATCTCCTTGGCGGTGTCTTTACTGGGTTCCATGGCTTTGCCTTCCTTGTTTTCGACCGCGGTTGCCGACAACCCGCCCGATCCGGCCGGCCCTCCCAGGATCAGCAGCAGGAGCGCCGTAAGGACGCGCGCAATGAGCGATGGGTGCATGAGCCGATCTCCTTTGCGTGGACAGTGAAGCGAGATTCTACGTCAGCACCGGCTTACCGCCCTTGACCACCGCCGCCACCGGATTGATGCCGTAGTGGTAGGCCAGATGCAGCAGGTTCGGCAGGCCCAGCAGCACCAGGTCGGCGCGCTTGCCCGCCTCGATCGAGCCGATCTCGGCGCCGAGGCCGAGGCAGCAGGCGGCATTGAGGGTGGCGGCGGTGAGGCTCTCCTCGACCGAGAGGCCGAGCTCGAAGACCGCCAGCACCACCACCATCGGCATCGACTCGGTGTGTGACGAACCGGGGTTGCAGTCGGTGGCGAGGGCCACCGGCACTCCCGCCGCGATCAGCCGCCGGGCGGGCGCATAGCGGTGCTGCATCAGGAAGAAGCTGGTGCCGGGCAGCAGCACCGCGGTGACGCCGGCGGCGGCCAGCGCCGCGATGCCGGTATCCGAGACCGCGATCAGGTGATCCGCCGACAACGCGCCGAGCTCGGCCGCCAGCTCGGCGCCTCCCGAGTCCACGAACTCGTCGGCGTGGAGGCGCGGCGCCAGCCCGTGCCGGACCCCGGCCGCCAGCACGCGCCGCGATTCGGCGGCGGCGAAGACGCCGTGCTCGCAGAAGACGTCGCAGAAGCGGGCGAGGCCGGCCTCGGCGGCGGCCGGGATGATCTCGCCGCACACCAGATCGAGGAATCGCGCGCGGTCGTGACGGGACTCGGGCGGCACCTCGTGCGCCGCCAGCAGGGTGGGCACCAGGTCCACGGCATGGCTTGCGGCGGCCCGGCGGATGGCGCGCAGCTGCTTGAGCTCACCGTCCAGGGACAGCCCGTAGCCGCTCTTCGCCTCGGCGGTGGTGGTGCCCCAGGCGAGCATCAGGTCGAGGCGCCGGGTAACGGCGGCGGCCAGGTCGTCTTCGCTGGCGCCGCGGGTGGCGGCGACGGTCGACAGGATGCCACCGCCGGCGGCGGCGATCTCCTGGTAGGTCTTGCCTGCCAGCCGGGCGGCGAACTCCTCCTCGCGGCTCCCGGCCCACGGCAGGTGCGTGTGGGGATCCACGAAGCCCGGCACCAGGGTGCCGCCGCGGCCGTCCAGGCGCTCGACGCCAGGCAGCTCGCCGAGCTGGCGCCGGCGCTCGTCGGCGGTGCCGGCGAAGGCGATCCGGCCGTCGCGGCAAAGCACCTCGGCATCGCGGAGCCGCAGCACTTGGCGCTGCTCGGGGCCGCGCCGCGGCGACGAGCCGAGCGGCGTGGCCAGCTCGCCGAGGCCGTGGATCAGCAGCTCGGGCATGGCTGCCGGCTCGTCAACCAGCGTGGCGATGCGAGCGACCCGGATGGGGGCATCGCGCCCGCCCGGCCGCTGCCGGCGCTCAAGCTTCCCGCCGCTTGCGCGGCAGGGTGAGCACGGTGGCGGTGTTGCGCTCGTCCTCCATCTCCGCTTCGAGGATGCGCTGGAAGAGATCGAGGTTGTTCTTGAACTTGACCTGCAGCTCGCGGCGCAGCGTGCGCAGCTCGTTGATCTTGGACTCGATGCGCGACGACTGGTCGATGGCCTGCTGGACGATGCGGTCGGCGGCCTGCTCGGCCTCCTTGACGGTCAGCTCGCCCTCGCGCTTGGCGTTGGCGGTGATCTCGTCCGACACCTTCTGCGCCCGCAGCAGCGTCTGTTGCAGCTGGTGCTCGCGGTTCTCCGTCTCTTCGAGCCGCTGGTGGTAGTAGCGGTTCTCCCGCTCGAGCTTCTCGACCTGCGCCAGCCGGGCCGCCAGCTCCTCGGCGACCAGCGCCAGGAAATTCTCCACCTCGGCGGCGTCGCAGCCCCGCAGCCGCCGCGGGAAACGCATCTTCTGGATCTCGAGCGGCGTGAGCGCCATCGCCAACCTCCTCCGCCCGCCGGCAGAGCGCCGCCGCCGTCCGAGCCCGTCTAGAAAAGGATGGCTATCTTAGCATGGATAAAGATTTTCCCGATGGCCAGGGCGCAAATGGCGCCACCCGGGCCACGTTGCCCGGAAGAGCCGGGCCAGTGGAGCGGTTGGAGCGCGGCGTGAGATAGGCCACCCGGTCGCGGCACATCCCCTTCGCAAGACTCTCAACCCGCCCGCCGAGGGCGACGACGAAGGAGGATAGAGATGCCGATCAACAGCAACCAGCAAACGTTTCTCGCCTACTGGATGTGCGCCGTGCCCAACGGACCCCTGCCGGATGCCGCCCCGAGCTCGGTCGATACCGTGGCCCTGGCGTTCGCGGTGAACGCGGAGATCCACGGCGAGGACTCCATCAGGCTGAACTACCTGACCCAGCACTATCCGGTGGAGGCGATCCGGGCGAGCGCCAAGGCCCTCCAGGCCCGCGGCACGAAGGTGATCATGTCGATCAACGGCGGCGGTCCCAAGTTCCACGGGCATCCCGGCGGATGGGGAAACCTCGATCCCGGGCAATACGCCAGCAACGTCGCGCGGATCGTCATGGAGGATTGGGGCCTCGACGGCGTGGACCTCGACAACGAAGGCGACTACACGCCGGACGACAACTTCGTCGAGGTGATCCAGGCGCTGCGCGCCGCGATCGGACCGCGCGCCCTCCTGACCCTGCCGGTCTACCTGCGCTTCCGCGACGGCTATCTCGCGAAGGTCGCCGATCAGATCAGCTACGTCAGCACCATGGCGTACGGGCTCGATTACGACGGCCAGATCGGGCTGTACCGGCAGTACGCCGAGCTGGTGGGGGAACGGAAGGTCGCCATCGGCGTGGCCTACACCAAGCCCGGTGTCCCCGGCGGCACACCGTTCGCGGCGGTGCCGAAGCTCGCTGCCTGGGACCCGGCCGACGCGCAGAAAGCCGGCATGATGCTCTGGACCACCAACAGCGGCTCCCCCGAGACGGTCAAGGAGTGGTGCGCGGCGATCGCGGACAACCTGCCGCCGAACACCGGGATCGGCAGCGGGCCGGCCGCGCGGACGCTGCCACAGGCGGCAACCGCCGGGTAGGCCGACGAGCCTGGCGCGGCGCTCGGGGTGAGAAGGGGCGCCGCGCCATGCTTGCTTGATTCAGAAGTGCTATGATCTCGCTTCCTCTGTCAAGGAACCGAGAGCTTGGACGCCGGAACCCTGCGCCTGGCTTGCCAGGTCGTCGCGCTCGCTGCGCTTGGAGCAATCGCCGGAACCTCGCCTGGCGGCCCGCGCCGCTCCCCGTCCCGGCACGGTCTCGTCGCCGGCGCCGTCCTCGAGCGGCGGCTGGCGGGAGGAGAGAGTCACTCCTACCGCATCGACGCACCGCCCGGGTCGCATCTGCTGCTCACCGCGGACCAGCGCGGCATCGACGTCGAGATCCACGCCCTGCGGCCGGACGGCACGACCCTGATCGCGGTGGACGGAGTGGTGGAGGGACCGGAAACGCTGCTGCTGCCGGCGGCGGGTCCGCTCGAGATCCGCGTGCGGTCGCCGAATCCCGGGGTGGCGCCCGGGGATTACATCCTGCGCCTCGAAGCGCTGCCGGACTCGACGCTCGCCGAGCGCGGACGGATCGCGGCCGAACGGCTGATGACCGAGGCGGCGGCGCGCTTCCTCGACGGCACCGGCGAGGCGTTGCAGGCCGGCGCGGCGCGCTACGAGGACGCCGCGGCGCGCTGGCGCGCGCTGCGGGATCGCCGGGGCGAGGCGCGCAGCGCGGTCGCGGCGGGTGAGATGCGCGCTGCCCTCGGCCAGCCCCGGCAGGCGCTGGCGCAGGGGCGGCTGGCGCTGGCCCGCTTTGCCGAGGTGGCGGACGCGCCGGGCCAGGCAACCGCCTGGACCGACATCGGGCTCGCCCTGACGGCCCTGGGCGACGCCGCCGGCGCCCTCGACGCCGAGCATCGCGCCCTGGACCTCGATCGCCGCCTCGGCCGCCGCCGCGAAGCGGCGAAGGTTCTCGACTATCTCGGCCTGGCGCTCCACACGGCAGGCGATCTGCGCGCGGCCAAGGGGTACTACGAGCAGGCGCTCGCGGCCTTCGAGCGCGACGGCGAACAGGGCCTCTGGAAAGGGAAGGTGCTGCACAACCTCGCCGCCATTCACCTCGGCCTGGGCGAGCCCGAAGCGGCGCTGCGGAGCCACGGCGAGATCCTGGCCTTGCAGCGGCGGCTGGGGGACCGGCGGGGAGAGGCGCAGACGCTGAACAGCCTGGGCGTCCTCTACGACAACCTCGGCGAGTTCGACCAGGCCCTCCAGGTCTATGCGCCGGCGCTCGCGAGCTTCCGGCAGTCCGGCGACCGGGTGCGGGAAGGGGCACTGCTGCACAACCTCGGCAGCGCCTCCTACGGGCTCGGCGACTACGGCCGCGCGCTCGCCTATCTCGAGCAGGCGCTGGCGATCCGGCGCGAGGCCGGAGACCGGCGAGGCGAGGCGGCGACCGAGGCCGGCCTGGGCCACGCCTGGTTCCGGCTCGGCGAGACCGCGCGCGCTCGCGCCGCCGGCCGGCAGGCCGCCACCCTCGCGGGGCAGGCGGCCGACCGCGGCGGCCAGATGCTGGCGCTGCTGCTGCTCGGGCAGATCGACGTCGCCGGCGGCGAACCGGCGGCAGCGCTCGCCGAGCTCGCCACGGCCCGCGGCCTCGCCCGCCAGCTGGCGGACCGCCTCGACGAGGCCAGCGTGCTGCAGGTCATGGGACAGGCGCACCTGGCGCGCCGGGAGCCGCTGCAGGCCATCCGCGTCCTGGAGGAGGAGGCCACCCTCGCCGGCGCCATGAGGGTCCCGGCCCTGCTGGTGGGCGCGCAGGTCGCCCTCGGCCGTGCGGAGCGGCTGCGCGGCCGGCCGGCGGCAGCCCGCTCCCGCCTCGAAGACGCCCTGCGGCTGATCGAGAGCGCGCGGGCCACCGAGACCGATCCGGAGCTCCGCGCCTCGTACCTGGCTGCCAAGCACGATGCCTTCGAGTTGGAGATCGACCTCCTGATGGATCTCGACCGGCAGGAGCCGGGCCGGGGGCATGCGCAAGCGGCGCTGCTGGCCAGCGAGCGGGCGCGGGCGCGGTCCCTCCTCGACCTGCTCCAGCAGGCGGGCGCCGAGGCCCGCGGCGAGGTCGATGCGGGCCTGCTCCGCCGCCAGCGCACCCTGCTGCTGCGGCTCAACGGCAAGACCAGCCGGCAGGCCGTCCTGCTGCGCCGGCCCGCGACCGAGGCGAGCCGGCAGGCGGCGGCCGCGGAGACCCGCGCGGCGCTCGAAGACCTCACCCAGGTCGAAGCCGAGATCGCCCGGTGCAGCCCGCGCGCCGCGGCGCTCGTCCGGCCGCCGCTCGCCACCATCGCCGAGATCCAGGGCCTTCTCGACGGCGACACGATGCTGCTCGAATATGCGCTGGGCGAGGAGCGCAGCCGGCTGTGGGCGGTGGACCCGAGCGCGGTGAGGGCCTACGAGCTGCCGCCGCGGGCGCGGATCGAGGCGGCCGCCCGCGAGGTCTACTCGCAGCTGAGCGTGCTGGCGCCGGCGGCGGGCGGCGACGCGGCCGCCGCCGCGCGTCTCAGCCGGATGCTGCTCGGGCCGGTCGCCGCGAGGCTGGGCAGAAAGCGGCTGGTCGTCGCCGCCGACGGCTACCTGCAGTTCCTCCCGTTCGGAGCGCTGCCCGCGCCGGGAGGCCCGGCGCGGCGGGCGCCCGAGCCGCTCCTCGCCGGACACGAGGTCGTCAACGTGCCATCCGCCTCGGCGCTCGCCCTGCTGCGGCGGCTCGCCGGGCGGGCGCCGGCGCCCGGCGCCGTGGCGGTGCTCGCCGACCCGGTCTTCGACCCCGGCGATCCGCGCCTGGACGGGCGCGGTGCCGGCCGGGCAGCCGATCGCGGCAGGACAGGCGGTCTCCGCTCGGGCGAAGGCCGCGTCACACGGCTTGCCTGGAGCCGGCGCGAAGCCGAGGCGATCGCCGCGGTCGCGGCGGCGGCCGGCGCCGCGCCGTCGTTGCAGGCCCTCGACACCCTCGCCAGCCGCCAGCTGGCGCTGTCGCCGGCGCTGGCGCGCTACCGGATCGTCCACTTCGCGACGCACGGTTTCGTCGACGCCCGCACTCCCGCGCTCTCGGGCCTGTTGCTGTCGCGCGTCGGCCCGGACGGAACGGCCGTCGAAGGCTTCCTCGGGATGGGCGACATCTACAGCCTGCGTCTCGGCGCCGACCTGGTGGTGCTCTCGGGCTGCGAGACCGCCCTGGGCAAGGAGGTGCGGGGCGAGGGACTGGTGGGCCTGACCCAGGGCTTCCTCCACGCCGGCGCGAGGCTGGTCGTCGCGAGCCTCTGGCGGGTCGAGGACCAGGCGACGGCGGAGCTGATGTCGCACTTCTATCGCAGCCTCCTGCTCGCGGAGCGGCCGCCCGCGGCGGCCCTGCGCGAGGCGCAGCTCGCCATCCGCGGCGACCGGCGCTGGCGGCTTCCCTACTACTGGAGCGGTTTCGTGCTGCAGGGCGACTGGGAACCGGCGCGGCGACCCGGCCCCCGGTGAGATAACCGCGCGCTGCCGCGCACTTCCAATCCGGCTGCCGGCGCGCCGCCGGACCGCTGACCGCACAAGGAGAGCGACATGTCGGATCCGTTCATCAACATCCAGGGATGGACGATCAACACCTGGACACTCGATGGCACCCCCTCGGACCGGCTTCCGGGTGAGGACTTCTGGGTCGGCAGCTCGGTGTCGATCGGCTTCATCGCCCCGAACCTCTACGCCATGAGCGTCTTAAGTCCCACCTACAGCTGGCTCTGCCAGGTGTCCTGCCTGGAGATGAATCCGGCGATCGAGGCACTGTATGAATACGGCCCGGCGAGCTTTCCCGCTGGGTACGTCGTCTGCTATTGGAGCCTCGAGATCGAGCCCGACGGATCCCTGCAAGGCAGGATCGTCCTGCCCAATCCGCCCGACACCCAGGACGGCGGCGGCGGCACCTTCACCGCCACCGCGAACCCTCCCCCAATGACGTGACGGCACCGGCGGTCCGTCCATGGAGCGATGGCCATGAGTCGGCGAAACCACACCTCCCGCCGGCGACCGGCGGCTGGCCCGCCGCCCGCTCGGCCGCGGCAGCCCGCGATCCTGTATCATGCACCCTCTACGCAAGAGAGGGAGTATGGAAGGGCTGCATCCGGGCTCCGAGGAGATGGCCCCGCTGGTCCGGCGCATCGTCGCCGGCGATCCGTCGGCGGAGGCGCTGCTGGTCCAGCTCTTCAGCCGGGCGGTGACGTTCCTGCTGCGGCGGCTGATCCGGGACCCGTCTGTGGCCGAGGATCTCTATCAGGAGACCTTTCGGCTGGTGATCGAGAAAGTGCGGGCCGGAGAGCTGCGCGAGCCGGAGCGGCTGCCGGGCTTCGTGAGCGGCACCGCGAGGTTCCTGGCCCTCGGTGCCGCCCGCCGCGGCGGCCGGCAGCGGCGGCGGCAGGGCGACCCCGAGGCCGCCGAGACCGCACCCGATCCGGCTCCCGGGCAGCTCGCGCGCATCCTGGCCCAAGAGCGGGCGGCCATCGTGCGTCGGGTGCTGGGCGAGCTCCGGAACGATCGCGACCGCGAGATCCTGGCGCGGTACTACATCGCGGACCAGGACAAGGCGGAGATCTGCCGCGATCTCAACCTCTCTGATCTACACTTCAACCGCGTTCTGTTCCGCGCCCGGCAGCGGTACAAGGAGCTATTCGAAAGGCGGCAGGAAGGGACGGCGCCGCAGGCGCCGCGGCCGCTGGCCGCCGCCGCCGGCGGCCGGCAGGAGAGCGAATGACCGCCATGGACCACAGTTACGCCGAGGCGCACGGCGTCGTCGAGGCCTACCTCGGGGACCGCCTCGGCGAGGGCGAGCGGGATGCGTTCGAAGCCCACTACTTCGCGTGCGCCACCTGCCTGGCGCAGCTCGAGGCGGAGAGCGGCTTGCGCGAGGGGATGCTCCAGGTCGCCGCCCAGGACGCCGCCCGAGCGGCAGCGGACCACTCCCGGCTGGGCCTGCTCGCCGCCCTCGCCCGGCTCTCGCGCGGACGCCGCCTTGCCCTGGGAGGCGCGTTGCTGCTCGTCCTGGCGGTGGCGTTCGCTCTCCTGATGACCGCGAACGGCAATCTGCGGCGCGAGCTGCTCGCGGCCCGGGCGGTGGCGCCGAACGTCGGCGGTGGCGACGCCCGGGAGACCCGCGCCGCGGCCGGCAGCGAGGCCGCCGGTCCGCAGGTGAATCTCCCCCTCTTCACGCTGGCCGCGGTACGCGGCGACGAGGAGGCCGGGCGCGAGCCGGTGAACCGCCTGCCGCTCCTCGCCACCACCCCGTCCGCCGTGTTCGATCTCGAGCTCGGCGCGATCGATTTCCCCTCCTACGGCGCCGTGTTGCGCGACGAGAGCGGCAGGGAGATCTGGCAGGCGCGCGGCCTGCACCCGGACGGCCGAGACTCGCTCATCCTCTCGTTTCCCACCCGCATGCTGCCGGCAGGCGTCTACCGTTTGACCATCGAGGGCGTGAAGGGTGACGGCCGCGGGACGACGGTCGCGGTCTATCCCTTCCGGGTGGTGCGGCCGTAGTCCACCCGCTCAGGCCTGCCGGGACCCGAACAGCGCCGTGCCGATGCGGACGTGGGTCGCCCCCTCCTCGATCGCCACCTCGAAGTCGTCGCTCATCCCCATCGACAGCCAGCCCGGCCAGCCCGCCCATTCGCGCCTGGCGCCGAGGTCGTCGCGCAGCTCGCGCAGCTGCCGGAACCACGGCCGCGACGCCTCGCGGTCGGCGGCGGCGGCAAATGGCGGGATGGCCATCAGGCCTCCGATGCGCAGGTTGCCGAGCGCCGCCAGCGGCGCGACCGCCGCCGCCAGCCCGGCGGGCGGGAAGCCGTGCTTGCTCGGCTCCGCGCCGAGGTTCACCTCGATGAAGGCATCGAGGGTCGTGCCGCGCCTGGCCGCCTCGCGGTCGAGGGCGGCGGCGATCGCCGGCCGGTCGAGCGAGTGGACGCAGGCGAAGAACTCGAGCGCGAGACGCGCCTTGTTGGTCTGCAACGGCCCGATGAGATGCCACCCGCCGGGCGGCAGGCGCTGCATCTCGGCCAGCTCCCGCCGCTTGGCCTGAGCCTCCTGCACCCGGTTCTCCCCCAGCACCGCCAAGCCCGCGGCGACGAACGACGCCACCGCCGCCGCCGGTTGGGTCTTGCTCGCCCCGACCAGGATCACCGTCCCGGGGTCGCGGCCGGAGCGGACGCAAGCGGCGTCGATGCGGCGCCGGATGACCGCCAGGCGCTCGCCGGGAGCGCCCGGGACGGCGGGCGCGGGCGGGCTCACGGCTGTCTCGCGCGGCGGGCGGGAGGAGCGCCGGCGATCAGGCCGGCACCTCCTGGAGATAGAGGACGCGCTTGCAGCTGTCGCACTGCACCAGGCTCTCGCCGTTGCCGATCTCGACCACCACCTGGGGCCTGACGCGGTAGTTGCAGACGCCGCAGTGCCATTCGCGCGGCCCGCGGCGGGGCCCCTCGATGAGGCGCACCGGCGCCAGGGCGCCGGCCGGATTGCGCTCCAGGATGCGCTCGAACTGCGCCAGCACCTGGCGCGGCAGCTTGGCCCGCAGGCCCGCGATCTGGGCGCCCAGCGCGCCGACCTGATGGGCGATGGCCGGCTTCTCGCTTTCCCATCGCGCCAGCTCGACGGCATAGCGCTCGGCCAACTCGCGAAAGCCGTCCCGCATTTCCTGCAGCTCCTTCTGCTGCTGGTCGTGCTGCTCGAGCGAGGTGAACGCCTGCTCCTCGTAGCCCGCGATCGCCGCCTTGGTGGTGTCGATCTCCTGCAGCAGTGCGCCGTATTCCCGCTGGGTGCTGACGCGGTTGATCTGCTGCTGGTACTTCTTGAGCTTCTCCTGCGCGTCCGCCACCGCCATCTCGGCCGTGCGCCGCTCCCGCGCCGCCTCCTCGAGCGCCTGCTCGAGGCCGCTGATCTCGGCTTGGCGCGCGGCATGCTCGTCGTGCAATTCGCGCATCCAGTCAGGGATGCCATGCAGCCGCTGTTCAGCCTCCCGCAGTTGAAGAATGGCCTGCTGCAGCTCCACGACGGTTTCCAGGTTGGAGTTCATCGACAAAAACAGCTCCTCTCTCCGGCCCGCGGCACCGGCCGGAATGCCGAGGCCTGTCACGGCCCGGAGCTCCGATACGGCGTGCGGACCAGCCCGCATTCATCGACCTGCGACGCTCGCGGTCGCCGGCGCCTCGAGGGCGCTGGCAGGTCTCCGCGGCGGGCAGGAAATTGCCTTCATGGCTTCGCAGTGGGTCCACCTGGATTCGAACCAGGGACCTGCCGGTTATGAGCCGGACGCTCTAACCGCTGAGCTATGGACCCGGAAGTGCCCTGGCGCGGGCGCATGAGTATACCACCGGGAGCTCCGCCGGCGACGGACCTCACGGGTCTCACGAGCCTCCGGGGCCGGCCGGCGGCGGCGCCGGCGGCGGCAGCTGGTCGAGCCACTCCCGATCTTCCTCCTCGGGGGCCAGCTCCTCGGCGATGAATTCGCCCCAGCGGGCGGCCAGACGGCCGGCCAGCGCCGCTGCCCGCGGCGGGTCGGCGAAGCGGTGGCTGCCGCCGCCGGCCTCCCAGCGCGCCAGCGCCAGGTCCGGCGGCCCAAGACCGGTGAGCGGCGGCGTCACCGCGAAGCCGTCGAACAGCCGGCCGGAGATGACGCCGAGATCGTCCGGCCGGCGCGGCTCGCTCGGAGCGAAGCGCGACCGCCAGAGCAGCTGGTCGTCCCCCGCCACCAGCGAGAAGAGGTTGGTGCCGTTGCCGAGGTAGAGCTCGGACAGGACGTCCGCCGGCGCGGCGCGGAACAGGCTGGGCGCCGATGCCGGCGGCGCCGCGCCGCCGGCTGCCTCGACCAGGGTGGCCCACAGCCGCGCCAGCGCGACCCGCTGCCGCGCGGGCGGCGCCAGCGGGCGGCGACACCAGCTGGGCAATTTCACGATCAGCGGCACCTCGAGGCTCTCGCGCTCGAGGTCGGCGCCGTGCCCGAATACGCCGCGCTCGCCGATCTCCTCGCCATAGGCCGAGGTCACCACCACCAGGGCGCGCTCCCACTGACCGCTGGCGCGGAGCGCGTCGAGCAGCCGCCCGATCTTCTCGTCGGCCCAAACCACGTTGAGCCGGTACATCGAGCCGAGACGCCGGCGCAAAGCCGCCGGTGGCGGCAGGTCAGGATTGGAGGCCGTCACCAGGTCGGCCGCCTCGACGATCGCCGGCAGGTCGGAGGCGGCCAGGGGCCGGCCGGCCCCCAGACGGCGGGGCAGCAGCCAATCGCGGCGCACGTAGGGCGCCTGCGGTTCCAGCAGGTGCACCCAGACCAGCTCCTTGCCATCCTCGAGCCCGGCCAGGTACTCGGCGGCATCGCGGATCCGGCCCACCTCGTCGAAGCTGTCGAACCCGCGGTCATAGCCGTTGGCAGCGGTGCACCAGCGGCCGCTGGTGAAGCCCGCGGTGTGGTAGCCGAGCGCCTTGAAGGCCTTCGGCAGGGTGATGAGGTCCTGGGCCAGGTGCGCGTTGTCGCCTTCCAGCACCGCGTGGTGTTGCCAGGGTGTCAGGCCGGTGAACAGCGTCGTCATGGCGGGCACGCCCCAGCTCGACGAGGCGATCGCCCGCCCCGCCCAGTCGGCCTCGCCGGTCAGCGCCGCCAGGTTGGGGGTCAGGCCGGGCTCGCCGCCGAGACCGCTCACCATGTCGGCGCGCAGCGCCTCGAGCGTGATCAGGACGACCGGGCCGCCGGGGACGGCCGGCCGCGCCGGGCCGCAGCCGGCGAGCGCGATGGCCAGAGGCAGCAGCGCGGGCACCGCCGGCAGCAGGGCCGGCGCCCATCGCGCCCATCGTGGAGCGGTTATCGGCAATCGTCCGGTCGCGGCCAGCGACGGAGCCTCCGGCGGCGACGCGCGCGCCGCAGCCCGTCAGCCGGCGGCATGAGGGTACAGCCGGCGGTAGCTGTCGGAGAGCACCAGGATGCGTTTCACGTAGACCTTCGACTCCTCGATCGACAGACCCTCGACGAAGCGATCGAGATCGCTGGTCCGGGCCTCGCGCCACAGGCGCTTGATGCGATATGGGCCGCCATTGTAGGCGGCCAACGCCAGCTCGACGTTGCCGTCGAACATCGCCAGCACCTGGCGCAGGTAGGAGGCGCCGATCTGGACGTTCCAGGCCGGATCGATCAGCCGCTCGCGCGACCAGGTGAGGCCGAGGCCGCGCGCCAGCTCGCGGGCGGTGCCCGGCATCAGCTGCATCAGGCCGCTGGCACCCGCCCGGCTCAGGGCGTTGGCGTCGAAGGCGCTCTCCTGGCGGATGACGCCGAACACCAGCGCCGGCGCCAGGCCGTTGGCCACCGCCGAAGCGCGGATCGGCTGCTCGTAGTCGAGCGGGTAGTAGAGCTTGAGGGCCTCCTCGGGCACCGCCGCCTGGAAGGGCCCGCCGAGCGCCGGAAAGGCCTCGCGGATCGCCAGCACGCTCTGACGGCGGTCGCCCCGCCGCGCCAGGATCACCGCCTGCAGCGCCGACACCGAGTGCGGCGTGGAGCGATCGCGCACCAGGTCGAGCTCCGATTGCGCCAGTGCGTCGAGTCCGAGATCGGTCAGCAGCTGTGCCCGCACCAGCACCACGTCGTAGGGCCACGGCTCGGCCGAGCGCGCCTCCGAGGCGGGCGCCGCCGCTTTGAAGCGCGCCAGGCGGGCCAGGGCGTTGCGGCGATAGAAATCGCTGGTGTCGGCCGCCGCCACGTCGGAGTAGAGCTGCTGGGCGCGATCGCGCTGTCCCAGCTCCTCGAGGCAGCGGGCGGTCCAGTAGCGGGCGCGGCGCCCGGAGCTGTCGGCCGGGTAGAGGCTGTCGAGCTGGGCCCAGTAGCCGATCGCGCCGCCGTAGTCGCGCCGGGTGAAGTCCTGCCAACCGCGCGCCCAGAGCAGATTGGCGCCGGTCAGGTCCTTGGGGTCGAGAATGCGCAGCCGGTGCAAGGCATCCACCGCCGGCGCGAAGAGATCCTCCTCGATGAGGTGAGCGTAGAGGGCGCGCAGCGCGCGGATCGACAGCTCGGGATCGGCGTCGATCTCGGTGACGCTGCGCAGGTGCAGGCGGGCCGCCAGCCGCAGCTTCCGGCGCTCCGCCTGGACGCGCGCCGAGCGTCCGCGCTGCGCCGCCGCCAGGTCGTCGGAGGCTTGCGCCAGCGCCCACTCGAGCGCCGCCATCGAGCGGGCCTTGAACAGCGGCTGCATCTCCCGCTGGGCGCGCTCGGGTGTTCCCTGGCCGCCGGCGGTGGTCTGCAGCGGGTGCAGCAGCGCCAGGGCGTCGCCGCCGCGATGGGCGCGAGTGAGCACCTCGGCCTTGAGCAGCACCCATTGCAGGTCGCGATCTCCCGGCGGCATCTCGTCGAGGGTCGTCAGGGCGCTCGGCTCGAGCTGCAGCGCGAGCAGCGCCTGCGCCCGCTGCTTGAGCTGTGCGGCGCTGAGCACGCTGGCCAGGGAAAGCGTGCCGTCGGCGCGCCGGAACACCTCCGCGACGCCGAGCTGGGCGGCCACCAGTGGCGACGAGACCAGCAGCTCGCGGGCCGCCTCGGTGCGGATGGCGTTATCGCCGCGGCGGGTGCCGATCTCCCACGCCAGCGCGTCCAGGCTGGTCCGGTCCTCGCCGCGCAGGCCCTCGCGCCTGGCCCGCCGCACCAAGGCCATGGCGCCGTCGGCGTCGGCCCGCTCCCAATCGAGCGCCGCCGCCCTGACCAGCGCCCGCGGGCGCAGCGGCGAGGCAGGGTAGTCGCCCAGCAGCTTGGCGAGCGCCGCCTTGGCGACCAGCACGTGGCCGCGCGCATGAGCGCTGTCGCCGAGCAGGAGGAGGCGCCAATCCTCGAGCATGCCACCGGGCAGGCGCGCGCTGAACAGGCGCTCCTCGGCAAGCGGCACCTGCCCGCAGACCTGGGCGTAGAGACCTGAGACGAGGCCTGCCAGCGTCTTGTCGGCACCGCCGGTGCCCACCGGGCCGCTCGCGGCACCCGTGCCGCCCGCACCGCGGGAGTCGCCGGTGCTGCCGCTGCCCGCGGCCAGCGGCGCCAGCTCCGCCAGGGCGGCGGCGCAGTCGTGGCGGCGCATCGCCGCGGCGGCGGCACGGAAGGTCTGGCCGGCACTGGCCGAAATGGCAGGGATGTCGCCGGCCGAGCCGCCGTCGGGCAGGGCCTGCTGGGCGGAGCCCAGCAGCAGCGGGACACAGAGCAGGCAGGAGGCGACGAGCAGGGTCAGGCGCGGACTGTCGTTCACTGGCAATTTTCGGCTCAGATTCCCAACGCTTTCGAATCTCCCGCCGCCAGAATCCGGACCAGCTCCTGGTAAAAGTAGTCGGTCGATCTCACGATGCGGGGCTCGACCCGTTCCTCGTACATCTGGCGCGAGCGGTCGATGTCCTCGCGCAGGCGCTCGTAGATGTCGCGATTGCGGCGCCCCGCCTCGACCTGCTCTTCGTTGTAGAGCTTGATCTCGCTGACCAGGAGGCGGGCCAGGCGCCGCGCCTCCTCGTGCAACGCCTCATCGCTCGAGGGCGGCTGCAGCCGGGTGGTGGCAAACGCCCAGCCCGGTCCCTGCACGCCGGTGGGCGGGCGCACCTCCGGCGTGCCGGAGCCGATCGGCCCGGTGCGCAGCGGCTCGAAGGCGCCGGCTCCCGGAGCCGCAGGAGAGAAGGGAATTGGCGGCGGGACGGCCACCGGCTGAGCGCCCAGGCTGGCGGTGCTCAGGGGCGTCGGCGGCGGGGGCGCCGCGGGCGTCGCCATGGGCGGCACGGCGCGAAGGGTTCCCATCATGGGGCCGGGCGAGGGGTCGGCGTCGCGCCGCACGGTTTGCGGCAAGAGCACGGTCTCGTTGTCGGTGGCACCCGCGGCCGGCGCGTCGGCGACGGCGCCGCTGCCGGCAGCGGCAGCGACCGCGGCGACCTCGCCGAGCTCGGCGGCAGCGGCCGGCGTTGGGGCAGCGAAGGGAGCGGCCGGCGGCAGCGGCGGCATATCGGCGGTGGCGGCGCCGGCCGTGCCGGCGGTGTCACCGCCATTGGCGGCGGGCTCTTCGAAGTAGGGAGAGGCGCCGTGGGAGACCGCGGAAGTCTCGATCGTGGCCCGCGCCGGCCGCAGCGGCCGCGGCGCCGGTAGCTCCGCCGTCTCCTGCGCCAGCGGCACCGAGGGTGTGTCGTAGAGCGCAGCCGGGGTCACGGCCAGGGGCACCACGGTCGGAGCTGCCGGAGGCGGGGGGGCCAGGCGCGGCCGCTGCGTCTCGACGGTATCGTCCAGGTGCTGCCGAGGCTCGGCGGCCTCGCCGGCGGCAGAGGCCGCGGTTGGCCGGCTGTCGCCCGCGGTATCTGGCTGGGGCGGCTGAGCCGCCACTGGTTCGGGCGGCTGGGCCGCCGCTGGCTGGGGCGGCTGGGCCGCCGCCGGCTGGGATGGCTGGGATGTGGCCCGAGCAGGCTGGATCTCGCCGCTCGCATCCGGCGTCGGGGGCGGAGCCAGCTTCGGGCCTGCCGTCCCCGGTTCCCCGAGAGTTGAGAGAGTCGAGGTGGCGTCGCGCTGCCGGAACGGCAGCGACTCGATCGCCAGCGCCGCGACGTAGACCAGGCTCTGCAAGGCCGGCAAGACACCGGCTGGCGTCTGACCGGGCGCCGCCGGCTGATCGGCATAGAGCAGGGCGACGATCCGATCGCGCAGCACCAGCGGGACCAGGAAACCCTGCGCCGGCACCGGGCTCTCGATCCTCCCGCAGAGCACCGCGCAGTCCGCCGCCGAAAGCTGGGTCGCGGTGTCTGCCGGGGTCGCCGGGGTTGCCGGGGTCGCCGGGGTTGCCGGGGTCGCCGGGGTTGCAGGGTTCGCCGGGGTCGCCTCGGTCGCAACGGTTGCGACGTTTGCGCCAGGGCCGCCGAACCGGCTCCACGGGCTGCCTGCGGGCGGCACCAGCGCCAGGTCGCGCAAGGCGTGCTCGGAGTCGGCAAATCCCTGTCCGCCCCAACCCCGCAGCTCGCCATCTCGCCACAGGAGGATGGCGGCCCGGGCGGCAAAGCGTCCGGCGCCGGCGAGCAACGCCGCCAGCACTGCCGACTGGCTGCGCGCACGGTCGAGCGCCGCGAAAGCGTCCCTCAGCTCGTCGAAAGCGCCGGCGCGCGCCTCGCCGCGGACCTGTTCGGCAGCCGGCGCCAGATCCTCGTGCGCCAGCACCGGCAGCGGCGGCGAGAAGGCGTCGATCTTCCGATCCAGCTCCTGGTGGGTCTCGCGCAGGCGATCCTGCAGCTCATGGCGAAGGGACGAAACGGCGCGGTCGAACGTGGCGCCGATCTCCCGGTTCAATTGCTCGACCTTTTCTACAAAGGACATCCTCGGTTCTCCGCCACTGCACGCAGGGCCTTCAGGGTCCGCAGGGTCTCGTCGTCAGCTGCCGTCCTTGCCGCGTTCTAAAGGAACTTCATTATTCGGTAGCAGTTCCGCCGTGTCAAGGCGCCGAAGGCGCAAAAGCCCTGTCAGATCAAGGCTTAGACCCCGCGCCACGGTTGGGCCCCGGGATGCCCGGGGAGTGGTTGGCGACCGGCTGAAGGCTTGGCGGGATCTCCGGCGCTGTGCTACCTTGGCCAGCCGCAGCAGTATGTGGCCACGCAGCGATCACCCCCTCCGCCGGCAGGACCGGACCCTTCGTCACCGCTTCGACGCTCGGCGGCGGAGCGCCGCCATGGCGCGGCCGGCGATGCGGGCCGTGGTCGCGGCGCTGCGTGCCGCCGTCCTCGCCGCTCTCCTTGCCGCCGCGCTGGCGGCCGCCGGTTGCCGCGGCGAGGCCGAGCCCAGGCGGGGAGCGCGCCTCGGCGACGAGGCGGAGTGGACCTGGCTGCAAGCGGCCAAGCACCAGCTCGACGCCGAGCGGAGCCGGCTCGACGCTCTCGGCGGACCCGCGGCGCCACCCGCGGCGGGCGGCGCCCAGGGCACACCCTCGCCCCGTGAGCAGCTCAGCCGCGAGGTCGACGCCGGGACGGTGCAGCTCGGGCGCCGCCTGGTCGCCTACATCAACGCCGACCCGCCGATCGAAGGCGCGGCCCTCTCGGCGCGGCAGCTCGCCGCCATCCGCATGGAGAGCGACGAGGAGATCGTCGTCGCGCACCAGTTCATGACCCGCGCCGGCGACTACCGGCGCGCCTGCGAGATCTACGAGGCGGCGCTGGCCACGGATCCCCAGAACCCTCGTTTGCGCGAGGAGCTGGCCCACGCGCGGGCGGCGCGCTATGTCACCGTCGAGCGCTTCGCTCTCGCGTCGCCCGGCATGACCGGCGACCAGGTCCGGGCCGCCCTCGGGCCGCCGAACGCGAACGACATCCGGGGCTATCCCGACAAGGGCGTGGTCGGCTGGTTCTATCCCAAGGATGCGGGCGGCGCCGCGGCGGCGGTCTGGTTCGAGAAACGCCAAGGCCAGCTGCTCGTCTACTACTGCGATTGGAACGCCGTCGCCGCCACCGCGGCCACCGCCGCGGCCACCGCGGCCACCGCCGCCAGGCCACCCGTCCCGCCAACCCGGCAAGAGCCGCCAACATCGCCTAAATCGCCAACATCGCCCGCATCGCCTGCATCGCCAACACCGCCGGCGCAGCAGCCCGAAAAACCCGCCGCGGACGGAGACCCGACGGGCGAGTAGCGCGCGCCCGGCCGGGCCACCGCGCGGCGGCCGGGCACCGCGGACCGGCTGTGCTAACGTGCCTCCGGGAGGGCGCGAGCGGCCATGCTGAGGCGTATCCTCGACGTCGCACAGGACGAGCTGCTGGCCGAGGAGCGGCGGCTGCTGGCCGAGCTGAGCGAGCTGCTGGCGACCTGCGATGCCACGGCCGAGGATCTGCAAACGCTGCGGCACTCGGCGCTGCAGCTCGACGAGCTCTTCCTGCTGGTGGTGGCAGGCGAGTTCAACGCCGGCAAGAGCGCCTTCATCAACGCCCTGGTGGGCAGCCCGCTCCTCGCCGAGGGGGTCACCCCGACCACCACCCGTATCCAGCTGCTGCGCTACGGCCCGGCCTCACCAGCCGCCGCCGGCGGCCTGCAGGGAGACGCGGCCATCGACGTCGTGACCGCCCCGCTCGACCTGCTGCGGGAGATCCACATCGTCGACACCCCCGGCACCAACGCCATCCACCGCCAGCACGAGGCGATCAGCCGCGAGTTCGTGCCGCGCTCGGACCTGGTGCTGTTCGTGACCTCCGCCGACCGCCCGTTCACCGAGAGCGAGCGCGCCTTCCTGCAGGCCATCCGCGAGTGGGGCAAGAAGATCGTGGTGGTGATCAACAAGATCGACATCCTGGAAAGCGCCGCGGCGGTGGACGAGGTCCGCGCCTTCGTCGCCGAGCACGCCGCCGCGCTGCTCGGCGCCGCGCCCGAGGTCTTCCCGATCTCGGCGCGCCAGGCGCTGCGCGCCAAGGCCGGGGGCGACGCCGCGCTCGCCGCCGCCAGCCGCTTCGCCGACCTCGAGCGCTATGTCGCCGACACCCTCGACGAGACCGAGCGCCTGCGCCTCAAGCTGCTCAACCCGCTGGGCATCGCCGGCCGCCTGGCCAGGCGCTATCGCGAAGCGGCGGCGGCCGGCCTGACCCTGCTCGCCGGCGACGTCGCCGCCATCGACGACGTCGAGCGCCAGCTGGCGCTGTATCGCGAGGACATGGCGCGCGAGTTCCGGTTCCGCCTGGCCGACGTCGCCGGCGTGCTGCAGGAGTTCGAAGCCCGCGGCATGCGGTTCTTCGACGACACCCTGCGCCTGGGGCGGGTCTTCGACCTGCTCAACAAGCCGCGCGTCAAGGCGGCGTTCGTCGCGCAGGTGGTCGCGGACGCGCCACAGGTGATCGCCCGCCGCGTCCAGGAGGTGATCGACTGGATGGTGGGCGCCGACCTGCGCCAGTGGCAGGCGGTGATGGAGCATGTGGGCCAGCGGCGCCAGCTGCACCCCGGGCGCATCGTCGGCCAGGTCGGCGGCGCCTTCGAGCTCGATCGCTCGCGGCTGCTCGACAGCGTCGGCCGGGCGGCGCAGGACGCGGTCGAGCGGTACGACCAGGAGGGCGAGTCCACCCGGCTGGCCGAGGCGGTGCAGGGAGCGGTCGCCTCGACCGCCCTGGTGGAAGTGGGAGCGATCGGCCTCGGCGCGCTCCTCGCACACGTCCTGGCCGGCGCCGCCGCCGACGCCACCGGCGTGCTGGCGGCAGGCGCCGTGGCGGTGCTCGGCCTGTTCATCATCCCCAGCCGGCGGCAGGCCGCCAAGCGCGATCTGCGAGCGCAGATCGCCGCCCTCCGCGAGCAACTGATCGCGGCGCTCACCGGTCAGTTCGACCGCGAGCTCGAGCGCAGCCTGCGCCGCATCGCCGAGGCGATCGCTCCCTACACGCGCTTCATCCGTGCCGAGCGCGGGAGGCTCGAGGCAGCGGGCGAGGGTCTCGCCCGCCTCGCCGGCCGCCTCGAAGCCCTTGCCCGCCGCGTCGAGACGCTGGCCAGTGGTAGTGGGGCCAATACCCCACCACCAAGCCCGCTTTCCGCTTGACTCGACCCAGCGCTTGAGCGATGATTGCGGCCCGGTGTCCCTGTTTGGGCCGCCGGCAGCAAATCTGGCATAGAAGAGAGGTGAGTGCGAAATGCCCGTGGTTCACGTGCGCGAGGAGGAGAGCTTCGAGAATGCCCTCCGCCGGTTCAAGCGCAAGGTCGAGAAGTCGGGGATATTGACCGAGCTCAGGAAGCGGCAGCACTTCGAGAAGCCTTCGGTCAAGCGCAAGCGCAAGGCAGTCCAGGCGCGCAAGAAGATCCTGCGCAAGCTGGCCGAAGAGCGCCGTCAGGGTCTGGCGTAGCCAAAAAAAGGGGGACCGACCGGTCCCCCTTTTCGTATCCGTTCGCCCCCGAATCCCACCGCGGCATCTCCCTTGGTCGGAAGGGGGCGCCCAGGCCCCTCTTGTTGGAGACTCGTCTCAGTCGCCTGCCGCTCCCTCCTGGGCTCGGGGCATGCCTGCCTTGTCCAGCGCCTGCCATAGCCGGCCGATGCCCCACGGCATCACCGCCAGCGCGCGCGGGTCGAGCTTGCCTCCCGCGCCGCCGCTCGCCTCCTGCTTCTTATCCCAGGCCTTGCGGTCCAGCACCACGATCGGCGGCTGCTTCGCCGCCGCCAGACCGCGGTTGACCTGCGCCAGCGGCCCCTTCTCGACGGCGTCGACGCGGGCGGCGATGTCGTCGAGCCGCGCCTTGACCACCTTCACCTGGTCGAGCTGCGAGCGGGTTGGCCGGCCCTCGAAACCGTTGACCGACCCATAGAGGCTGCCCATCTTCTCGCGCAGCTCCTCCTCGCCGGAGAGCCAGCCGCCCTCGTGGGTCGCCACCAGCTGCTGGTGCAGGGCGTCGAGCTGATCCGCCAGGCGCGTGAGCTCGCGACGCAGCGGCGCGCCGCCCGCCAGGCTGGCGGCGCGCTGCCGCGCCTGGTCACGCACGTCCACCAGCGCGTCGGCGGTATAGGTGAGGTCCCCCAGCATGTCGACCAGGGTCATCACGGTGCGGTGCTGCAGCGCCCGATCCTCGTCGGTGTCCTTCGAGCGCGGGTCCGCCGTCAGGCTGACCTGGGTGGTGAAGGTCCGGTCGCCGTCGATCAGCTTCACCGAGTAGGTGCCCGGCAGCACCCGCGGTCCGATGAACAGGGCCGGCTGGTCGACGATCAGCGAGTTCGCCGGCGGCAGCTTGGGACCGCTCAGCCGCATCGGCCAGGCGACGCGGTTGATGCCGCGGCGCTTGCCGCCCGGCAGGGTCGAGAGCAGCTTGCCGTCGGCGTCGTAGATCTCGACCTTGAGCTCGCCCAGGATGTGCCGCTTCTTGAGGTAGTAGCAGATCGAGGCCGCCTCCTCGGGGTTGGCGCCGACGAACTCTTCGTCCCCGGGGAACGCTTGCAGGAAGACCGGCAGCACCATCGATGCCGGCTTCGAGGGCAGCAACGCCAGGTCGGCGGCGAGTACCTCCGGGGTCAGCTTGCGCAGCGGCGTGATGTCGTCGAGGATGTAGATGCCCCGCCCGTGGGTGGCGATGATCAGGTCCGATTCGCGGGGCTGGATCTGCACGTCCCACACCGCAACCGGCGGCAGGTTGCCGGTGAAGCGCGCCCAGTGCCCGCCGCCGTCGATCGAGATGAACAGGCCGGCCTCGGTGCCCAGGAACAGCAGGTCGGGGTTCTCGAGGTCCTGGCGCACCACGTGCGCGAAACCGGCGACGCCCGGCCCGGCCAGCGACTGCCAGGTCTTGCCGAAGTCCACCGTCTTGAAGAGGTAAGTCTTCATGTCGCCGTTGGCATGGTTGTCGAAGGTCGCGAAGGCGGTCGCGGCGTCGCGGCGGCTGGCCTCGATCTTCGACACCCAGGTGCCCGGCGGCAGGCCCGGGATGGCGCGCCCGACGTTGGCCCAGGAAGCGCCGCCGTCGCGGGTCAGCTGCAGGTTGCCGTCGTCGGTCCCCACCCAGATCACGTTGGCGTCCCTGGGCGACTCGGCGATGGCGAAGATGGTGGTGTAGGTCTCGGCGCTCGAATTGTCGATGCTCAGGCCGCCCGAGGTGCCCTGCTGCTGCTTGTGCGGATCGTTGGTGGTCAGATCGGGCGAGATGCGTTCCCACGAGTCGCCGCGGTCGCGCGAACGGAACAGGAACTGGCTGCCGATGTACACCGTGCCCGGCCGCGTCGGGCTGACGACGATCGGGGTGTCCCAGTTGTAGCGCAGCTCGGGATCGCCGGTGCCGGGCAGCGGCTGGATGTCCTTGCTGGTCCGCGTCGCCAGCGACATGCGGGACGCATGTCCGCCCTGGAACTCGACGTAGACGACGTCGGGATCGGCGGGGTCGCTCACCGCGTAGAAGCCGTCGCCGCCGCCGATGTTGTGCCACTCGTCGTTGGTGATGCCGCCGCCGGCGCCACGCGAGGGCCCCGTCCACGAGCCGTTGTCCTGCAGCCCGCCGTAGACGTCGTAGGGCTGCGCCATGTCGAAGCTCACCTCGTAGAACTGCGACACCGGCAGGGCCTTGAGGTAGCGCCAGGTATGCGCCTGATCCAACGACAGGTAGACGCCGCCGTCGGTGCCCAGCAGCATCTGGTGCGGGTTCTTCGGGTTGATCCACAGGGCGTGGTGATCGCTGTGCGGGCCGCCAGGGCCGCCGCCGGAGAACGGCGAGCTGAACGACTTGCCGCCGTCGGTGCTCACGGTCAGGAACAGCCCGGGCTTGTAGACGGTGTTGAAATCGGCCGGATCGACGACGATCCGCGCGAAGTAGAACGGCCGCACCTGGACGTTGAACGAGGAGTTGACCTCGGTCCAGGTCTCGCCGGTGTCGTCGGAGCGGTAGAGCGCGGTGTTGCGGCTCTCGACCAGGGCGTAGACCACCGCCGAGCGCGACGGCGCGATCGCCACCGCGATGCGTCCCTTCTGCCCGGCCGGCAGGCCGCGGGTCAGCGGCCGCCAGGTCTCGCCGCCGTCGGTGCTCTTGTAGAGGTCGCTGCCCGGGCCACCGGAGCGAAAGGCCCAGGGGTAACGGCGGAACTGCCACATGCCGGCGTAGAGGATGCGCGGCTCCTGCGGATCCATCGCCAGGTCCGAGCAGCCGGTCCCGGGATTGACGTACAGCTTCCGTTTCCAGGTCTTGCCGCCGTCGGTGGTCTTGTAGACGCCGCGGTCCTCGCTGTCGTCCCACAGGTGACCGGTGACGCAGGCATAGACGACGTTGCCGTCATGGGGATCGACCCGGATGCGGGCGATCCGCTCCGATCTCTCGAGGCCCATGTGCTCCCAGTGGTCGCCGCCGTCGGTCGAGCGGTAGATGCCGTCGCCCACCCCGACGCTGTTGCGGGTCCAGGACTCGCCGGTACCCACCCATACGGTCTTGGCGTTGGCGGGATCGACGGTGATGGCGCCGATCGACTGGACGTGATCGTCGAAGACGGGATGGAAGGTGGTGCCGCCGTCCCGCGACCGCCAGACGCCGCCGCCGGCGGCGCCGACGTAGACGGTCAGCGGCTCGTCCGCCACGGCCTCGATCGCCGCGATGCGGCCGCCGGTCGCCGCCGGGCCGATGGCTCGCGCCGCGAGCCCGCCGAACGAGTAGGAGTCGATCTCCACCGTCCCGGCGCCGGTAGCGGGCGTGGAACCGGCGGCCGCCGCGGTGGCGACCGGCGGCGCGGCCGGTGCGGCAGCGGCGCCGGTGGCCGGTGTGGCGCCGGCGCCCGTGGCCGGTGCGGCAGCGGCGCCGGTGGCCGGCGCGGCGTGCGCCGGCACGGCGGCCGCCGCGGTGGCGAGGATGGCGAGGACGGCAACGGATCCGAGCCGGCCGAGCGCGCCGCGGACCGCGGGTTGCTTCATCTCATGCAGGAACGCAAACATCTCGGACCCCTCCTTCGAACGAGCCGCGGCAAGGGCCACGGCAGGGCGACGCCGCCCGCCGGCGACCACCGGCGCACCGGCGCGCGACCACCCGTCCACGATCGGAAACCTCGGCGACATGCGCAGCTGTGGCGGCATCCCGGCCGGCCCGGCGCGTGGGCATCGGGGCCGGGGCCGCGCCAGGGTCAGGGCTTGGGCGGTGCGGCGTCCTTGGACGCCTCCTGCTTCTTCTCGACCTTCGGCATGTCGAAGCGGCCGGACGCGATGGCGGGGTTCAATTCGACCTTGTCGAGGGTGATCAGCTGCGGCGCGGGCGCACCCTTGATCTTGGTCTCGATGGTGTACGCCAGGGTCAGCCCCTCGACCTGCTTGTAGTTGCCGAAGGTGGTCTCCATGTCGGTCGCCTTGCCGCGGACGCTGCGCGTGGTCTCGTCCTTGAGCTCGAGGAAGCTGTCGGCGTCGAGGTAGATGGTGGTGACGTCGCCGTCCTTCTCGGTCAGCTTGAGCTTCTGTACCGGCGTCCCCTCGAGGTCGCCCTTGCCCAGGTACTCGACCTTGTTGCCCTTGTCTTTGTAATTGAACAGCGGCCCCTCCAGCAGGTCGGCGTTCTCCTTGGCCTCCTTGAGGTCGTCGCCGCTCAGGGCCTCGGGATCGGTCTTGCCCATGAACGGCATGATCTGCCAGCCGTTGGTGCCGTCATAGGCCTGGATGCCGGTCATACCCTGCAGGGTGAACTCCATCCGCAGCTTGTGCTCGGGCGGCACCAGCTCCATGACCACGGGGGCTTCCATCCCCTGGCCCATGTTCATCTTGGCGGTGAAACGGATCGTCTTCACCGCCTTGATCCGCTCCCGGCCGCCCTTGGCCTGGATTGCCTTCTCGACCAGCTCGTCGGCGGTCTGGGCGGCGAGCGCCGCCGCGGCCAGGCCGCCGAGCAGCACGAATGCGAGGGTCTTGCGAGAGATCATGACAGTCCTCCTGGTTTAGTAGCCGTCGAGATTCCAGGCCTGCGGGTAGGCAGTCTTGGCCAGCGTCTCACCACCCATACGCCGGCACCCTGGAAAAAGTTGCGCCAGTATGACAGAGGGCGCCCTGGGAAGGCGCCCTGGTAAGCTGTGGCGGACGAGTGCCGAGGAGGAAGCGATGACCGCCAGCCTCGAGCTGCGCAACGTGGAGAAGCGCTATGGCGCCTTCGTGGCCGTCGCCCGGCTGTCGCTGGCGGTGCCGGCGGGCGTGATCTTCGGCCTGCTCGGGCCCAATGGCGCGGGCAAGACCACCACCCTGCGCATGATCATGGACATCCTCGCCCCCGACGCGGGCGAGGTGCTGCTGTTCGGGCGGCCTCGCCGGCCCGCCGACCTGCGCCGCATCGGCTACCTGCCGGAGGAGCGCGGCCTCTACCGCAAGATGACGGTGATCGACCAGCTGCTCTTCCTGGCGGAGATCCACGGCATGAAGCGCCGGCAGGCGTTGCCCGCCGTCGAGGAGTGGCTGGCGCGGGTCGACCTCGCCGATTGGGGCCAGAAGAAGATCGAAGAGCTGTCGAAGGGGATGCAGCAGAAAGTGCAGCTCATCGGCACCGTGCTGCATCAGCCCGAGATCCTGATCCTCGACGAGCCGTTCTCGGGGCTCGACCCGATCAACCAGGGCCTGTTCAAGGACCTGCTGCTCGAGTACCGCCGGCTGGGCAGGACGATCCTTTTCTCGACCCACGGCATGGCGCAGGCCGAGAAGCTGTGCGACCACATCGGCCTGATCTCCCGCGGCCGCCTGGTGCTGGACGGCGAGCTCAAGGAGATCAAGCGCCAGGCGAGCGGCAACGCCTACCGGCTGGTGGCGCCGATCGCGCCCGCCGACCTCGAGCGGGTGAAAGCCCTGCCCGGCATCGAGGCCGCGCTGCCGCGGGATGGCGGAGCGCGGCTGCTACTGGGAGCCGGCGCCTCGGGCCCCGAGGTGCTGCGCCGCCTGGTCGAGTTCCTCGAGGTGAGCGAGTTCCGCAGCGAGGAGCCAGATCTCGAGGACATCTTCATCAAGGCGGTGGGCGATGCGGCTTGACTACGCCATGATCATCGGCAAGCGCGAGTACCTGGCGCGCATTCGCACCAAGGGCTTCTGGATCGCCACCGTCGCCGTCCCGGCGTTCATCGGCGCGCTGGTCCTGGGGCCGTCGCTGCTGATGTCGAAGACCAGCACCGAGCAGCGGCTGGCGATCGTGGACGCGACCGGCACCGGCCTCGGCCGCGAGCTAAAGGCCGCGCTCGAGGCCGGCGAGCCCGCTGCCGCCACCAAGACCGGCGGTCAGCCGGGCGCCATGAACACCGGCGGCCGGCCGGACGCCAGAATGACCGGCGGCCAGCCGGGCGCCAAGATGACCGGCGGCGAGCCAGCCGCCAGGACAGGCGGCGCGGACGGCGGGGGCCGGCGGGGCGGTGCGGGCCACGTCCATTTCATCGTGCGCCTGTTGGTGCAGGAACCGGGCACTACCGCCGCCGGGCACCGAGAGCTCGACGCCATGGCGCAGCGGCGCGAGATCGGCGCCTGGATCCGGCTCGATCGCGACGGCCTCGCCGCCAACCGCTTCGAGTACCACGCCGAGAGCCTGTCGAACGTGATCACGCAGGAGGCGCTCGAGCGCCGGGTCTCCGAGGTGGTGGGCCGCTGGCGGCTGCGCCAGGCCGGCCTGGACGCGGCGAAGATCGACGCGCTGGTCCACCCGCTCGCGGTGCAGACGGTGCGCATCTCCGCCACCGGCAGCCGGGCCGAAGGCGGCGCCGCCGGCTTCTTCCTGGCCTTCGTGCTGTTCTTCATGCTCTACATGGGCATCCTGATCTACGGCAATCAGGTGATGCAGGGAGTGCTCGAGGAGAAGGGCTCCCGCATCATCGAGGTGCTCTCGGCGGCGGTCAAGCCGACCGAGCTGATGCTCGGCAAGCTCGGCGGCATCTGCCTGGTGGCGCTGACGCAGATGGCGATCTGGGCCGCGGCCCTGGCGGTGCTGACCGCTCCCGGGCTACTGGCGGCGCTGGTGGCGATGCCGCCGGAGCTGGCGCTGCCGGTGCTGCATCCGGCGCTGTGGCTGAACTTCTTCCTGCTCTTCCTCTGCGGCTTCTTCCTGTTCGCGACTTTCTACGCCATGCTCGGCGCCGCCTTCAACAGCCTGCAGGAGGCGCAGCAGCTGGCCGGCCTGCCGGCGATCTTCGTCGTCGCGCCGGCGGTCTTCATGGTGCAGATCATCAACGATCCGGACTCCGCCCTGTCCATCGGGCTGTCGCTGGTGCCGCCACTCACGCCGCTGGTGATGATGCTGCGCATCGCCACCCGGATGCCACCACTCTGGCAGCTGCTGGCGGCTTACGGACTGTGTGCGGCGGCCATCGCCGTCATGATCTGGATCTGCGCCCGCGTCTACCGGGTCGGCATCCTGATGTACGGCAAGAAGCCGACCCTGCAGGAGATCTGGCGCTGGGTGCGCCATGCCTGAGATCGAGCTCCGGCGATGAACCCCAGAGACCCCGTCTACGGCCGGCGCGTCGCCCTGGGAGGGCTGGGTGGCCCCTGGGGCGCGCCGCCGCGCGATCTGCTGATCATCCTCGTCACGCTCTTCGTCACCTTCACCTTGCAGTTCTTCGACGCCACCCGGATCGTGCCGGAGCTGCTTCGCCTGACGCCGCTCGCCTGGCGCCTGGGCTTCGTCTGGCAGCTGCTCACCTACCCGTTCGTCGGCTACGGCAGCCCCAACTTCTGGTTCCTCATCGAGCTGCTGATCCTCTTCATGTTCGGCCGCGACGTCTACGCCGGCTTGGGGCGGAAGCATTTCTGGCGGCTGCTGCTGATCACCGCGGCGCTGGCCGGCGCCGTCGCCCTGCTGGTGCAGGGGCTGCAGGAGGGCCGCGAGAACCTGCTGCCGCTGCCTGCCTACTTCTCGCTGCTGCAGGGCCAGCGGGTGCTGCTCGCCATCCTGGTCGCCGCCTACGCCACCGCCAACCGCCGTGCCACCATCATGCTGTTCTTCGTGCTGCCGATCGAGGCGCGCTACTTCCTGGCGCTCGAGATTCTGTTCGCGTTCATCGGTTTCCTGGCCACCCACGACCTGGGGGGCTTGCTCGGCATCTGCGCCGCGGTGGGCCTGGCCTATCTCTACGTCCGCGATGGCGGCTTCGGCCGCGGCCTGCGCCAGACCCGTCTCCGCGCCGAGCGCTGGTGGCTGCAGCGCAAGCTCGACCGCGCCAAGCGCCGGCGCGGTCTGCGGGTGATCAAGGGGCAGGGTGACGGCGCCCGCGGGCCGTGGCTGAACTGACCGGCAGGTCCTCCGCCCGGTGGAGCGCTGCGAGCGCCGTCCTTGCCGGTCTCGCTCTGCTTGCCGGCGGCGTGGCGAGCCTGCTTGCCGGCGGCTTGCCCATGCCGCCGGCCGCGCCCGCTGCGCGCGGCTGCATCCTGATCTCGATCGACACGCTACGCGCCGATCACCTCGGTTGCTACGGCTACCGCTTCCCCACCACTCCCCAGCTGGATCGCTTTCGCCACGACGCGGTGCTCTTCTCCGCGGCCATCGCCCAGGCGCCCTCGACGCTGGCGTCCCACGCCTCGATGCTGACCTCGCTGCTGCCGCCGCAGCACGGCGCGTCATACAAGCGCGGCACCGCGCTGGCTCCCGGGGTGGCGACGCTGGCCCAGGTCCTGCTCGCTCATGGCTTCCGCACGCTCTCGTTCAACGAGGGCGGCCAGATCGCGCCGGAGTTCGGGCTCGGGCGGGGCTTCGAGCGCTACCGATCCGCCAAGGTCGGCCCCGGTACCGCGAGCCTGGCAAACCAGGTGGCGCCCGCGGTCCTCTGGCTGCAGCGGCACCCCGGCGCACCCTTTTTCCTTTTTCTCCACACCTACCAGGTGCATCATCCCTACACTCCGGACCGGCAGCACCTGGCGATGATCGAAGGCGCGAGCTATCACGGACGCCTGCCGGCCGATCAAACGCCGCTGGAAGTGCTCGACGGGGTCAACGAAGGCTTCCTGCGTCTGGACGCCGCCGACCTGCGGCACGTGGTGGCCACCTATGACGCCCAGATCCGCGCCATGGATGACGATTTCGGCGGCCTGGTCGCGTTTCTCCGGCAGCATGGCCTGTACGACTCGACCGCGATCGTCTTCACCTCCGATCACGGCGAGGAGTTCGGCGAGCACGGCCGGGTGGGATGGCACTCGCACACCCTCTACGACGAGCTGCTGCGCGTGCCGCTGCTGATCAAGTATCCGGGCGGTGCGCACGGCGGCGAGACCGTGCCGGAGCAGGTGCGCGGCATCGACGTCGCGCCGACCGTGCTGGCGGTGCTGGGCGTGCCGTCGCCCGGCGGCTTCGAGGGCCTCGACCTGACACCCCTGGCGCTGCGCCGACCCGAGCCGGAACGGCTGGCGGTGAGCAACCTCGATGGCGGGGGAGTGGCGGCCATCCGCAGCCGGCGCTGGAAGCTGATCCGCACCCACCTCTTCGATCTCGCCCGCGATCCCGGCGAGACACGGGACGTATCGGCCGGCCATGCGGACGTCGTCGCCTACCTCGAGCAGCGGCGGGCAGCACAGCTGGCGGCCGCACCGAGTCGCCTCGGGCCGGCCGCCGCTCCCGGCGACGAAGCGACGGCGGCGCTGGCGGCGCTGGGCTACGTCGCCGCTGGCGCCCCCGTCCACGCCCCCCAGAGGTGATAGCCTCGGGCCTCGGGCCGCGGCGGCCTGCCGCGGGTGTGGCGGCGCCTATCCGCGCCGGATCTCGAACCGGGCTCGACACAGGGAGGAACTCATGGTCAAGGTGGGACTGCTGGTCCGCTTGGAAGCGAAACCCGGGAAGGAGCAGGACGTCGCCAACTTCCTTCGCGGCGGTCTGGCGATCGTCGAAGAAGAGCCGGGGACGGTCACTTGGTATGCGACTCAGCTCGGCCCCTCGACCTTCGGCATCTTCGACACCTTCGCCGACGACGCGGGCCGCCAGGCCCATCTCGCCGGGCGCGTCGCCGCGGCGCTGATGGCGAGCGCGGCAGAGCTCCTCGCTCAGCCCCCGTCCATCGAGAAGGTCGACATCCTCGCGGCCAAGCTGCCCGGGTAGAACGAAGGCGCCAGCCAAGAGGGACCGGGGCGCGGGACCGGGACGCCTCGTCCCACGCGTCTGGCCGGCGGGCGTTTCCATCTGCCCAACCTGGCGCTGTCGAACCCGGCGGCGCGGCTCGCTGACTGAACGGCCCGAAGCCACGCCAGCCGGTTGGTGGGCTACGCCCCTTCTCTGACGCGCGCGACAAAGTGCGCCAGCGGCCGCTGGCTGCACGCTCGAGCCGCCAGCTGGCCGACGACGAGCCCCCGAAGCGTCAGTGCCGCTCCAGGTCGCGGAGGCGGCGGGGACGGTGGCGGCACGATGATGATGCCGCCGCCATCGTCGCAGGGATCGTCTGGTCCGCAATCGCCGCTGCCACCGCCGCCAATGGGTCCACCGCCGCATTCGGGACCGCACTCGCCGCCGCCGCATTCGTCCAATGAGGGATCCGTCAAACAGGGATTATCCAGACATACGCCGTTCGCGTTGCAACCGCTCTGGCAAGTTGCTGGGCATGGGCAGTCCGGCGGGCAAACACTTGGCGGAAGTGGCGGCGGCTGCTCGGCGGGCGTGATATTGAACTGGTTCGCTTCGGAACACTCGGCCGGCTGGATCGACCGCGTATTCGGCTGCGGTGGAATCGGTCCCGTCTGCGGCGGGAATGCGACCGGAGACATGATGTAACCTGGGCATTTGCTATCGGCCAGGTCCAACTGGTGCCCCAGCTCATGTTCGAGGTTCTGGATCTGGATGGCGATCGAACCGCAGCTCGTGGTGGTGCCGTTGGGCATCTTCGCTTCGGAGTAGAGGGTGATTCCGCCGGCGTTGGTCTGGCCGCACGAGTGGACGTTGCTCTGGTTCAACCCGTTGACGTAGTGCAGCGGCACCGGCTTGGAACCTGCCGTCGGAGTCGAGGTGAACTGAGGAAAGGCCGACCCGTTGGTGTTACAACCCGAATTATCCCAGCCTTCCATTGCCGGTCCGACCACTCCCGGCGGGAAATTGCTGTCCGGCACCAGCTGCCAAGCTGGCGGGCTATAGAGAGGGTTGCCCGAAAGCGCGCCAACACAAGAGGTCGCTTCAATCACCACCTCCCCTGCCCTGTCGGGCTGCTCCATGGGAAGCTGATTCGAGGCGGCAAGGGCCATCAGGAGGATCGCCGCGGAGGGCATGTCACTTGCCCTCCTTGGCTGCGGTGCGCACCCGCGCCACGACGTCGTCTTTGCCGGGCGAGACGGAGGGCGTCGTCTCGTCATGGAAGCGCCTCGGCAGGCTCACCGCGCCGCTAGAGTGGATCGTTACGATGCCTTCGCCGTCTTCGATCTCGAGGTATGGCTCGTGTCGATCCAGTGGTTGCCACTCGAGCGAAAAGAGGATCACTTCGTCGCCCACCGCCGGCGGTTCGGGGTAGCGGTTGTCGGTCTTGCAGATCGTCAGGTCACCCAGCTTGAAGGTGCCGACCGGAAAGAACACGAAGTATGCCGGGACCTCCCGAGGGTGACCCTTGAGGATCTCCTCGGGTTCGATGCGAAGAAGTTGACCTGGTTCGCCCACCATGACTCCGTAGGCCTTCTCCGTGACCTTGCCGAGGATGACCAGCTGAGAGGATTGAGTTGCTTCCTCCAGGTTGTCTCGTGGCGGGAGATTGATGATGTCCTGAAGGGTGGGGCCTACAGGAGTGCATCCGCCCTGTCGTGGGAGCCCGCGTATAGCCTGGATCTCGCTAACGCCCTGGGGGTGGATCAACGCCGTGTTGACCGTCCCATCGGCATTGAGGACTAGCGAGCGGTCAACCCACACCGGATAGGTCATCTCCGGTGCCCGGCTCGCTACGTAGTGCACCTTCGGGAGATGACCTGGCGTAGCGCCGATATCCTGGGGTGGGGGCGGCTGCGGTCGAGCGGCGTCCTGTTGGGCGGTGATCTCAGACGCGAGCAGGAACGAGCTGGCGGCCCAAATCGAGATCAGCAGGCATTCCCGGAGTCGAGAGGGTCTTTGCTGCATGGAGCCTCCTTGTCGAAGATCAACGGTGCAACGCTACGATTACGATACAGGCCCGTCGGGCCTCCTGAGATCCAACTCTCAGCATGAGCGTGAACGCAGCTCTTACCTATGTAGTTGTCCGAGGCAGGCAAAACAAGACAGCCCTGCCCTAACGCTCCACTGCCATCAGCTCTCTCAAGCGCGTGATGGCGCGCCGGCGTGCCTGCCGTAGCGACTCCGGCTTGGCGCCGCCAAGTTGGCGCGCGAGCTCGCGCGCATCGAGACCCAGCCCGAAGCTCAGCCGTAGGAGCCGCCGCTGTGGTGGTGTGAGCTCCCGCACCAGGCGTTCGAGATCGCGGCGTGCGCCGTGCTGCCCTTCGCCGCTCGGCGCCGCGCCGGCGAGCCATTCGAGCTGCTCGAGGTCGACTCCCACGATCTTGCTCCGGCGCTGCCGCCGCACGTAGGCACGGCACAGGAGCCGCACGGTGCCGATCAACCAGACGCCGGGCTCCCGGATGTCCGCCCAACTGGTGACCAGAGCCAGCAGCGCGTCTTGTGGACAGTTTGCAGCGGTCGTTGCGGTGCTTGACTGCGGGACGTCTGGCGGTGGTAGCGCATACGGGATTCGAACCCGTGTTACCGGCGTGAGAGGCCGGCGTCCTGGACCCCTAGACGAATGCGCCGTACGTCCCAGACAGGGCGAACCGTAACATAGCGGGCAGCTCGCCATCAACCGAGACGGGAGCCGGCACTGGGTCAGTAAATGACCGGCGTCACGCGCCTGACACGACCCGGCCACGGGAATGCCGCGGGAACGTAATCCGGTTTCGCACGTTGCGACTCTGGGAGGGTCGGGTGTTGCGGCGGACGCGGTTCGGTGACATCCTTTCGGTGTCCCGGTAATTTCTTGTCGGCTGGGGGATGAGTCGCCTCCCGGCATGGAGAGAGCGGGCTTTGCGTCTGGGCTTGAAACTGATCGCTGCCAACGGCAGCCAGGCGGTCACGGTGCCGGCGGGGCGCACGCTGGTGGTGGGCCGCTCGCCTGCCTGCGACGTGCCCATCCGCGACCTGACGGTCTCGCGTCATCACGGCGAGCTCGAGGCTGCGGCGGCCGGATTGCGGGTGCGCGACCTCGGCTCGACCAACGGCACCTTCATCAACGGCGCACGGATCAGCGAGGGGGTCGCCGCTCCCGGCGCGCGGGTGGCTTTCGGCAAGGTGGTTTTCCAGGTGCTGGCGGAGCGGGCGACCGGCGGCATCGCCGAGTCCGCCGGTGAGGGCGACTCCGGCCACCTCGAGATCCTCGAACAGATACGCGCCCAGAGCGTCACCGAGCTTGCCACCCTGCTGGCGCCCGAGTCGGCGGCCGCAGCCGGACGGTCGCTGCGGGTGACCGGCGACACCCCCGCCGAACGGCGGGCGAACGCTCTCGCCGTGCTGCTCGAGACCGCCAAGGAGCTCTCACAGCAGGGCGAGCCGGCGCGGTTGCTCGACAAGGCCGCGCGGCTGCTGCTGCAGGCGATGCGCGTCGACCGCGTCGAGATCCTCACCCGCGGCGACGAGGACGAGATGACGCCGCGGGTGAGCAAGGTACGTCCTGGCGGCAGCGCCGGCGGGCGGGTGCCGCGGCTGGCGGCGCGCAAGGCAGGCATCGAACGGGTCGCGGTGCTGATCACCGAGAGAGCGCCGGCGACCGGCACGGACTCGATCGCCCGCGTCGTTTCCTTCCCCGCTCCCGGCGCCCCCGCGCCCGACGCTTCGCCCGCCGATCCCGCAGCGGCCCCCGACGCCGCCGATTCCGCAGCCGCCCCCGACGCCGCCGGTTCCGCGGCGGACCCCGACGTTGCAGCGCCGGCGGCCGACGGCGGCGAGCCGGCCGGCGGCGAGACCGGCACTGGCGGCGCTCGGCGCGCCACGGGTAGCGGCACCGGCGTGGCGGCCGGGGCGAGCACGGCGGGGTCGCCTCCGGCGACCGGCAGCGGCGCCCTCGCGGCGGTGGCCGGCACGGCCGCCATCTCCGCCACGCCCGATGGCGAACCGGGCCCCGAGCGGCTCGGCACGGCAATCTGCGCGCCGTTGCTCGGGATGCAGGCGACGGCGGTCGGCCTGCTCTACGTGGCGGCGGGAGAGGAGGCGCTGGGACGCGAGGACCTCGAGTTCGTCGCCGCCTTCGCCGGCGTGGTCGCGGTGACGCTGGAGAACCTGTCGCTGATGGAGCGGGCGCACCACGAGGCGGTGGCGCAGGCCGGCTTCCAGCGCCACTTCGCCCCGTTCGTCGCCGACCAGATCGCCGGCGAGAGCGGCGGTCTGCGGCTCGACGGCCTCCTGCGAAAGGTGGCTTTCCTGTGCTGCGAGATCCGCGGCACCGCCGAGCTGGCCGAGGAGCTGCAACCCGCCGAGCTCACCCGCCAGCTGGGCGATTTCTTCGCCGAGGCGCTGGACGTGGTGTTCGAGCACGGCGGCACCCTCGACCAGGTGACCGGCACCGGCCTGACCGCGTTCTGGGGCGCACCGCTCAGCCAGAAGGACGACGCCGACGAGGCGGTGCAGGCCGCCATCGGCATGCAGCGCGGCCTCGAGCGCCTCAACGGGGAATGGAGCCGCCAGCAGCGGCCTCGCCTCGACGTCGCCATCGGCATCGATCTCGGTCAGGTCTTCGCGGGCAGCATCGGCAGCGAGCGCCGGCTGGAGTACACCGCCATCGGCAAGCCGGTGGGCCGCGCCGCGGCGCTCTGCGCCGTCGGTGGCGCGGGCGAGATCCTGGTCACCGAGGCGTTGCTCGAAGCGGTGGCCAGTCCGCCCCCTGTCGACCCGGTCGAGAACCGGACCGCTGCCGCGGCCCCGCCATCGCCTCCGGCGGCAGCCGGCGGCGCCGAGCCGGCCCCTGCCAACCGCGCGTTTCGCATCGACTGGCGCACCCCGCCCACGCTCCGCCAGTCGGGCGAGGTGTCCCAGGAGCCGTCCGACCAGCTCCCATGAGGACCGGCGGGCAGGCCTGCGGCCGCGGGCAAGGAGGTGCGCCCGGCTGGCGCGCCGTCAGCCGTCCAGCTGCTTGAAGACGATCCGCACGCCGTCGGGATCGTGAGTGTCGAAGATGAGGCAGCCGTCGGCGTCCTGCCGCAAACCGCCGGGAACGTTCTGGTCCCGCTGCAGCAGCTCCTGATAAGTCCTTTCCGCGGCAGGCACCAGCATGACCAGCACCAGCTTGTGGTGCGGGCCCTGATAGTCGAAGCTCTCGTCGCGCTCTCGATCCCGGTCGGCAGTGCCTGCCGGCCGCCCCAACACCTCGATCGCCGCCGCGCCGGCCTGGTAGATCGCTCCGCGCCCATCCTCCCGGTCCCAGCTCTGCAGCCGCGGCAAGGAAAGCGTCTCCCCGTAGAAGCGGCAGGTGCGCTCGAAGCTCCGTGCGCGGACCACCACCCGAAACTGCCGGATCTCCATCGTCGTCTCCCCTCCAAGGCGCCCCATGCGCGCCGCCAAGCATAAGACAACCCGCTGCTCGGGAGGTGTTATCCTTCGCGGGTGACCGAGCTGCACCGCCTGATCCTCCTGGCGACCCTCCTTCTAGCTCTTCCCCTTCTCGTCGCCGCCCAGATCGGGCGTCCGGAGGCTCCGCCGCGCGGCCCGGCAGTGGTGCTCGACGGGCGCGAGCTGGCGGTGCCGGTGACCATCACTCCCGGCGGCCCGCTGTTCGCGCTCCGACCGCTGGTCGACAGCCTGGGCGGCCAGCTCACCAGCGACGACGCCGGCGAGAGCTATAACCTGAAGATCGAGGCCACCGAGGTGGTGACCGGGATCGGCAATGCCATCATCACGGTCGGCGAGGAGATCGTCTCGCTGTCGCAGCCGCCGGTCCGCGGCGAGAGCGGCCCCCTGGTGCCGCTGGACTTCCTGCGCAAGACCTGGGGCGCGGCCACCGGCTTCTCCTTCGACTGGCGGCCCGAGGAATCACGGCTGGTCATCTCCCGCCGCGAGACGCGCGAGATCAAGGTGATGCTCGACGTCGTCCACCTGCAGGGGATGACCACCGTGGTGCTGCAGTTTCCCGAGACTCCGCGCTACCGCCTCAACCAGCAGCAGCCGGGCGTCGTCGAGGTGCAGCTGCTCGCCGACCGCCTGGCGCCGCCGGTGCGCAAGAAAGTGGAGGACAGCCTGGTCCAGGACGTGACCTTCGCGCCGCAGCAGGTGCGCATCCAGCTGGCACCCGACGCGGAGGTCGAGAGCTACCTGCTCGACAACCCGTTCCGCCTGGTGTTCGACGTCCACCGCAAGTCGGCGGCGCAGGTGCCGGTCGGGCCGAGCGCCGCCGCCGCCGACCTGCGCTCGAACACCCGCACCATCGTCATCGATCCGGGCCACGGCGGCACCGAGACCGGTGCCATCGGCCCGAGCGGTATCGCCGAAAAGGAGCTGACGCTGGTGCTCGCCCGCGACCTCGAGGCGCGCCTGACCCAGCGCCTGCAGGTGCGCGTGGTGCTGACCCGCAACGACGACTCGAAGCTGCCCCTCGACAGCCGCACCGCCGTCGCCAACCAGAACAAGGCGGACCTCTTCGTCTCCCTGCACCTGAACTCTTCCCTGGGATCGGGAGCGCACGGTGCCGAGACCTATTTCCTCAGCTCCCAGGCGACCGACACCCGGGCGGCCAGCGCCGCCGCCGCCGAAAACGTGACCGGCGCGGGCGCCGCGCCGCCGGCGGCCGATGCGGGCCAGGAGACCCAGGACCTGCAGATGATCCTCTGGGACCTGGCGCAGAGCCACCATCTTGCCGAGAGCCAGCGCTTCGCCGGCCTGGTGCAGGCGGAGCTCAACCAGGCGCTCGAGCTCAGGGACCGCGGCGTCAAGCAGGCGCCGTTCCGGGTGCTGATGGGTGCCGCCATGCCGGCGGTGTTGGTGGAGCTCGGATTCATCAGCAACCCCGAGGAGGAAGCCAAGCTGCAGAACCCCGCCTACCGCGCCGACCTGGTCGAGGCGCTGGTGCGGGCCATCGGCCGCTATCTCGAGGCGCCCCAAGGCGACCGGCGCTCGACGCCGCCGCTGCCGCCCCCTCAGGGGGCCGTGCGCTCCAATCCCGGCTCGCCGGCGCCGCCATGAGCCGCCGCGCGGCAGGGTGGATCCTCGCCGTGGCGCTCTGCCTGGTCGTCGGCGGCTTTGCCTGGTGGTGGCAGTTCGGGCGCGGCGGCGGAAGGGCGGGACGCCATGCCGCCACCGCGGGAGCAGCCGGCCCCGCCAGCACCGAGGTCCGCGCTTTCGAGCTCTACTTCCCGGCGGGCAGCGGGCTGCGGGCCGAACGCCGCGAGCTGCCGGTGAGCGACCAGCCGAAGGACCGCATCCGCAAGGTGCTCGAGGCCCTGCTTGCCGGACCGGCGACGGCGAAGGCGCCCACGCCGCCAGCAGCGGCTGGCGCCAAGCCGGCCGCACCGTCCGCGTCGGCGCCGGTGCCGGTGACGCCTGCGCCGGCGGTCGTTGCGGCGGCCGCCGGGCTGGTGCGGCCCTTCCCGCCCGAGGTGAAGCTCGGCAGCGTCGAGCTGTCGGCCGACGGCATCGCCTTCGTCGATTTGCGCTGGCCCGACCATGAGGATCCGCCCGAGTCGGGATCGACCGAGGAGATCCAGCGGGTCTACAGCGTGGTCGATTCGCTGGCGCTCAACGTACCGGAGGTGAATCGCGTGGTGCTGCTGTGGAACGGCACGCAGCGCATCACCTTCTCCGGCCATCTCGACACCAGCCGTCCGCTGCAACCGGACCGCACGTTGCTGGCGCCCTGAGCCGAGGCCTGGGGGTCTGACGTCCGGGTGCGCTCAGTGCTGCCGGGCCGGGTTCTGCCAGGGGCGCGCGATGCGGGTTAGCATACCGGCGTGGATGCCCCGCCTCTGCCGGCGCCTTCGGGCGAGCTGACCATCCGGGGACTCAGCATCGGCCATGGGTCGGACACGGTCGGCATGACCGGCGTCACCGTGGTGCTCTGCCCGGAGGGAGCGGTGGCGGCGGCGGAGCTGAGAGGTTCGGCGACCGGCACCCGTCAGTTCGACTCGCTGATCGGCAGTCATCATCTGGCGACCCGCGCCCATGCCGTGGTGCTGGCGGGCGGCAGCGGCTTTGGCCTGTCGGCCGCCGACGCGGTGGTGGAGGCCCTGGCCCGCGACGGCCGCGGCTTCGACGCCGGTGTCGCCAGGGTGCCGCTGGTGCCGACCGCCATCCTGTTCGACCTCGGCTTCGGCGATCCGCAGGCGCGGCCCGGCCGGGCGCTGGTGGAACAGGCGCTGCGGGGCGCCGGCGGCGGCCCGGTGGCGATGGGCAGCGTCGGGGCAGGCACCGGGGCGACCGTGGGCAAGGCGCTCGGCCGCGAGTGCGGGATGAAGGGAGGCATCGGCTTCGTCAGCCTGGCGGTTCCCGGCGGCCCCACGGTTGCAGCGCTGGTTGCGGTGAACGCCTTCGGCGACGTGCGCGACCCCGACGGCGGCGCGCTCGTCGCCGGCTGCCGCGCCGCTCCCGACTCGCACCGGCTGGTTGGCGCCGAGCGGGTGCTGGCCGCGCTGGTCCCCGCCGCGCCGAGCCCGTGGGAGGGCAACACCACGTTGGCGGTGGTGATGACCGACGCCGAGCTCTCGAAGCGCGCCGCGCTCAAGGTCTGCCAGATGGCTTGCGGCGGCCTCTATCGCGCCCTGGCGCCGGCGCTCACGCTCTTCGACGGCGATCTGGTCGTCACCCTCGCGACCGGCGAGCGGCCCGCGCACGTCCACCAGATCGGGGTGCTCGCCGAGCGCGCGGTGGCGGCGGCGATCCTGGCAGGAGTCCGCGCCGCGGACGGCTTCGGGCTGCTGCCAGCCGTCCGCGATCTGCATCCCTGATCTCACCGCGCGACCCCGAAGCATGAAACCGGATCCGTCCAGGTTGCGACCACCGACCTGCAGGGAGTGTCGCGGATGGCGACGATCGGAGGCGCGTCCAGCCTCATCCTGGCGGAACTTGCGATGAGCCGCCGGATTCTCCTGGTGCTGCTGGCCGCTGCCAACGCCGCCCTGGCGCTGGCGGCCTGGACCCGGCAGCCGTGGGCCAACGGTCCCGCCGAGTGGCGCTGGGACTATGTTCCGGCCGGCGGTCTCGACCTCCGCGGCCCGGCGGCCCTCGTCCTGGCCGCCTCGCTTGGCGGCATGGGGCTGGCGTGGGGTCATCGCCGCCTGGCCGGCTGGCGCGGCGCACCCCTGTTCGCGGTGGGCTGCGGCGCCGCCTTCACTCTCGCTCTGGCCGTCGCGCAGCCGGGTGGTCTCGCGAGGGTGACCGCGGCGCTGGTGTCGCGCAACAGCTTCGGCTACGTCTGGGACGCGGCGCTCGCGCCTGCGACCGGCGCCTTGCTGGCCGACTATCCGGCGGCCAGCGCCGGCTTGAACCAACATTCCCTGACCCATCCTCCCGGGCCGCTGCTTGCAGTCCGCGCCCTCGGCTGGCTCGACCGGCTGCTGCCGCCGCCCGCCCCCTGCCCACCGGCGGCCTTGTCCACCGGCGGCGGACGCATTAGCGGGGGCGGAGGCGGCTGCCGCAGCCTGCCGACTTTGGCGGCCGCGGCCATCGACCGCGAGGTGCAGCGCGCCCGCGGCCATGGGCGGCCGGTGCCGCAGCCGCCGCCCGGGCCGTGGGTGGTGACGGCCCTTGCCGTGCTGCTACCGGCGTTGTCGGCGCTCGCCGCCTGGCCGCTCCATCGGCTGGCCCGCATCTGGGGCCACGGGCCGGAGACGGCGATGCTGGCCGCCGTGCTCTGGCTGCTGGTGCCGGCGCGGTCGCTGTTCACCCCCTCCTTCGACCAGGCGCTGCCGGCGCTCCTGGTCGGCGCCGCCTGCCTCGCCGCCGCCGGCGGCCGGTTGCGTGCGGCGGCGGCCGGCTTGCTGCTCTTTGCCGCCTGTTTCCTGAGCTACGGCTGCCTGCCGGCGTTGCCGCTGGTAGCGGCCTGCGCCGTGGCCGCCCCAGGGCGTGGCACCCGGCACGCACCTGGCGACGAGGCCGGCGGCGCGGCGGCGACCAGCCCGGACTGGCTGCGCTGGAGCGCGCTGGCGGCCGGGTTCGCCCTCCCCTACCTGGCGTTGTGGCTGGGCGCCGGCCACGATCCCTGGCACGCGCTGCGGGCCGCCCTGGAGCTGCACCACCGCATCGCGGTGGAACCGCGCTCCTACCTCACCTGGCTGCTGTGGAACCCTTATGACTTCGCCCTGCTGCTGTCGCCGGCGGTGCTGGGCCTGGCCGTCGCAGCGGTATCGCGACCGCCGCGGACGACCCCGCGGCTGAAGGCGTTGCTGGCGATGCCCCGGGAGCACCTGGCGGCCTGGACCTGGTGCACCCTGCTGGTATTGCTGCTGCTCTCGGGCGGCGTGCGCGGCGAAGCGGGGAGGATCTGGCTGATCTGGATGCCGTTCGCCTGCCTGTTCGCCGCCGTGGCCGCTGCAAGCGGCGCCGGGGGCGCTGGCACCGCCGGCGGCGCCAAGGACGGAGCGGGCGCGCCAAGCACGGCAGCAGCCGGCCGGGACGCCGCGGTTGCGCTGGTGCTGGCGAGCGAGGCGGCGCTCACCCTGGCGCTCGCCGCCAGGATGGTATTCGTGAACTGATTTGCGGACGTCGGAGCTGGCCGTGGCGGCCATGGGAGCCGGCCGCGATCTCGCTCTTGTCCTACTTGGGCACCAGCACCACGCTGAGGTTCGAGAAGGACCAGCCGATCGGCGGATAGTAGGCGCCGTCGCCGATGCCGGTCTGGCCGAAAGCGACCTGCAGCGGGTTGTTGTTGGCGCTCATGTCGAACCACTGGGCCGGACCGGCGATGGTGTAGATCACCGATCCGCCCACCGAGACGGCGAGCGAGCATTGGTTGACCGTCAGGTCGTAGGTCAGCTCCAGGTGATAGGCGCTGTTCTGCTTCCAGGGACCGGTGGTGCGCACGAAAGCAGTCTCGAGACCGAGGTCGAGCAGCGTCTTGGAGTTGCGGTTGACGATCTGGACGGCGCAGAAGGGCTCGCGCAGCGCCCGCGAGTTGTTCGGCCGGCGGAAGGCCATGACGCCGGTGAACAGGCCGGTCGGGAAGGTGCCGATGCGCAGGTCCCAGTCGAACGTCGCGCGCTTGAACGGCACTCCGGTCGGCACCGGCATGTTGAAGTCCGCCTCGGAGTCGGCGTTGGTGGCATTGAGGAAGATGCCGGGAGCGGTGAAGGTCACGGTGCCCGGAGCGGTGCCGGGGCCGCCGCCGTTGCCGGTCGGGATCCCGGGACCGAGCGTGCCGGTCAGCGCCGGCGACGGTCCGACGAACTGGTAGCCGGCGCCGCCGGGCTGATAGACGGTGGCGAAAGCGAAGAAGGTGTGATCGCAGGTGGCGACGATGCGCGCATCGGCGATCGTCTCGCTGCCCAGGATCGCCAACACGTCCGCGAAGTCGCGCCGCGACAGCGGCGCCAGCGACAGCGTGGTCGGCGCCGCCAGCGCCGGGCCGGTCGTGGCGAAGGCCGCGACGGTGCATTGCGCCGCCGCGGCGTCGAGGTTGACCAGCGAGAAGTCGGTGACCATGCCGCCCGCGCTGCGCTGCAGGCCCTGCAGCTCGACGAACCCGCCCGCCGCAAGCGCATTGGCCTGGCTGATCGCCGGGATGGCGGCGGCCCCCAACAGGTTGCCGTTGGCGTCCGTCACCTCCAGGCTGGCGCCCACCACCAGCTGCGGCCCACCGCTGACTTCCAGCAGACCGCTCTGGCCGGCAGGCGCCACGCTGTCCAGCACCGTGGTGGCGCTGGGCGACACGTTGATGCTGCCGCTCGGCGACTGCAGGGAGGTGCCGTCGACGCCCTGCGGGATGAACATGGTGACGAAGTGCCGCGTCGTTTGATCGGGATTCGAGACCCACACCTTGGTGGTGTAGGTGGCGCCGCCGATCGAGAGTTGGCTGGCCAGCGGCACGAAGACGATCCCCGCCTGGGCGGGAGCGGGCAGCAGCGCGGCCAGCGCCAGGGCGCCGAGCACGGCCGGGAGCGGGATCGAGGTTCTCATCCTGTTCAAGACCGGACCTCCTGGACCTGCGGTTGCGTACCGACCCGACCAGCGGTCGTCCAGCGTCGTTTGGCGGCGTGCGCCAGGGAGCGATGTTGCAGAGATTATAGAGGAAGCCATGGCTCTATGCAACCAAAATTGTGCAACTGGGGCAGCTCGCGCCCGCGCCGCCGGCGGGCCCGAGGTTGCAGCCCGCCCCGATCGCGACTACCCTATTGGGCCGGCAAGCAGGGGGGCTGGGTGGGCCTGCAAGCAGGGGCCGGCGACGATCGCGGCCCCGGAGGAACCGATGGGAGAGATCCAATGGCAGCCGTCGTCGCCGGGGTGGACCTGGCGCACGGCGGCGGACGCGGGCAAGGCCGGCGGCCCGCCCGCGGCGGCGACCGCCGCCGCGGCGCGGCGCGAAGGGGCGATCGGCGGCGCCGTGGGCCTGGCGGTGGCGGCGGCGTTCGCGTTCCTCCTGCACCGTGCCGGGATGGCGGTGATCGTCGCCGCGGTGGCGCTGGCGGTCGCGCTGCTGGCACAGGCGGCGCCGCTCACCCTCTACCGCCGCCTGCGCGGCGGGCTCGAGCGGCTCGGCCACTGGGTCGGCACCGGCGTCACCTGGGTGCTGATGACGCTGCTGTTCTACCTGCTCTTCCTGCCGGTCGGCCTGCTGATGCGCGCCACCGGCAAGCTGGACCTCACCCGCTTCGCCGATCCGGCGGTCGCCAGCTACTGGACGCCGACCGACGGCGGCGTTCCCGCCGGCGAGTCCTATCGCAAGCAGTTCTGACGTGAAGCTGCTCGGCATCAGCTGCTACTACCACGATTCGGCGGCCTGCCTGATCGACTCCGGCCGCATCGTGGCCGCGGCGCAGGAGGAGCGCTTCACCCGCATCAAGCACGACAGCGCCTTCCCGGCGCAGGCGGTGCGCTATTGCCTGGCGCAGGCCGGCAACGGCGACGGCAAGGCCGCCGGCCTCGACGGGGTTGTCTTCTACGACAAGCCGCTGCTCAAGTTCCACCGCATCCTCGAGACCTACCTCGCGGTGGCGCCGCGCGGGCTACGATCCTACGTGCAGGCCCTGCCGCTGTGGCTGCGCGAGAAGCTCTGGATCCCGCCGCGCATCGAGGAGGCGCTCGACGAGCTGCGCGGCACGGACGGCGGCGCCGCCGGCGGCAGCCGCCCGCCGATCTACTTCACCCCCCATCACGAAGCGCACGCCGCGAGCGCCTTCTATCCGTCGCCGTTCGACGAGGCGGCGGTGCTGACCCTCGACGGCGTCGGCGAATGGGCCACCACCACCATCGGCGTCGGCGAGGGCCACCAGCTTCGTCTGATCCGTGAGATCCGCTTCCCGCACTCGCTGGGGCTGCTCTACTCGGCGTTCACCTACTTCACCGGCTTCAAGGTCAACTCGGGCGAGTACAAGCTGATGGGGCTGGCCCCCTATGGCACCGGCCGCTATGCCGACCTGATCAAGCGGGAGCTGATCGACGTCAAGGACGACGGTTCCTTCCGCCTGAACATGGAGTACTTCGGCTATATGGACGGCCTGGAGATGACCAACCAGCGCTTCGCCGCGATGTTCGGCGGGCCGCCGCGGCAGCCGGAGTCGCCGATCGGCGTCCGCGAGATGGATCTCGCCCGCTCCATCCAGGAGGTGACCGAGGAGGTGGTGCTGAAGCTGGCGCGCCACGCCCGCGAGCTCACCGGCAAGCGCAACCTCTGCCTGGCCGGCGGCGTGGCGCTCAACTGCGTGGCCAACGGCATCCTGCTGCGCGCCGGCATCTTCGACGACCTGTGGATCCAGCCGGCGGCCGGCGACGCTGGCGGCGCGCTGGGCGCCCCGCTTGCCGTCTGGCACAACGCCATGGGCAAGCCGCGCGTCACCGCGAGCGGCAGCGCCGGTAACACGGGAAAACGCCGGGACCTGATGCAGGGCGCCCTGTTGGGCCCGGAGTTCGGCGCCGAGCCGATCCGCGAGTATCTCGAGCACCTGGGGCTGCCCTACGAAGAGCTGGCCGACGCCGACTGGGCGCCGCGGATCGCCCGCCTGATCGCGGCAGAGAACGTCGTCGGCCTCTGCCATGGCCGCATGGAGTTCGGCCCGCGGGCGCTCGGCAACCGTTCGATCGTCGGCGATGCCCGCTCGGCGCGGATGCAATCGATCATGAACCTCAAGATCAAGTACCGGGAGAGCTTCCGGCCCTTCGCCCCCAGCGTGCTCGAGGAGCGGGTCGGGGACTACTTCGAGCTCGACCGGCCCTCGCCCTACATGCTGCTGGTGGCCGACGTGGTGGGCTCGCGCCGGGTGCCGCGCCAGGGCGACGAGGAGGGATTGCCGCTGGTCGAATGGGTCAACCGGCCGCGCTCGGACATCCCGGCGATCACCCACGTCGACTATTCGGCCCGCATCCAGACGGTCTCGCGCGAGGACAACCCCCGCTATCACGCGCTACTCGTCGAGTTCGAGCGCGAGACCGGCTACGGCGTGATCGTCAACACCAGCTTCAACGTGCGCGGCGAGCCGATCGTCTGCACGCCCGAGGACGCCTATCGCTGCTTCATGCGCACCGAGATGGACTACCTGGTGCTGGGTCCCTTCCTGCTCGACAAGCGGACCCAGCCGGCGTTTGCCGACCGCGGCAACTGGCGGCAGGACTATCAGCTGGATTGATCGTACGAGGATAGAATCGTTGCAGCTCGCCGGCGCTCCCGTGAGGCGCCGGCACCGAGGAGAAAGACCGTCATGCGCAAGCTCCGTTACGTCGGCTCGGTCATGGGCGAGATCTTCCAGTTCGCCCGCCAGCACAAGGTCTACTGGATCGTGCCCTTCGTGCTCATCCTGGCGCTGGTCATCGTGCTGGTGGTGACCAGCCAGGCTGCCGCGCCGTTCATTTATACGTTGTTCTAGCTGGGACGCCCCGGTCTCTCTTGGTTGGCGCTGCTTTGGCCGGTTTCGGCCGCCGCCCGGCAACGATCTAGTGGCCGCTTCCGGCTCGAGGAAGGCCAAGCTGGCGCTGGCGGCGGCGGCCGCCGCGCTGGCGCTGCTGGTGGGCGAGGCGGCGCTGCGCATCGCCGGCATCTCCTACCCCAACTTCTATCGCCCCGACCCCGACCGCGGGTGGGCGCTGCGGCCGGGCGCCGAAGGCTGGTGGCGGAAGGAGGGGCTCGCCTGGGTGCGGATCAGCAGCGCCGGCCTGCGCGACGTCGAGCACGCCGCGGCGAAGCCCGCGGGACGCCTGCGCATCGCGGTGCTCGGCGACTCCTGCGCCGAGGCGCTGCAGGTGCCGGTCGAGCGGACGTTCTGGAAGCTGCTGGAGCGGCGGCTCGCCGCCTGCCCGGCAACCGGCGGCCGCACGGTCGAGGCGCTGGACTTCGGGGTCGCCGGCTACGGCACCGCCCAGGAGCTGGTGACACTCCGAACGCAGGTCTGGCGCTTCCAGCCGGACCTGGTGCTGCTGGCCTTCTACCCCGGCAACGACGTGCGCAACAACGCCCGGACGCTCGAGCAGGACCCGCTGCGCCCGTATTTCACCCTCGGCCCGGGCGGCCGCCTGGCGCTGGACGACTCCTTCCGCACCGCCACCGGCTACCGCCTGCGCCAGACCGCCGCCGCCAGCCTGGCGTATGGCGCCTACGACCATCTGCGCCTGCTGCAGCTCGCCAAGCAAGGCAAGAGCGTGGTGGACGGCTGGATCGGCGCCGCCAAGGCGCGCAGCAAGGAAGAGGGCGAGGCGCTGCAGGAGCTGGGCCTCGACAACGCCGTCTACTCGCCGCCGCGCGATCAGGACTGGCGCGACGCCTGGCGGGTCACCGAGGCGATGGTCGCCGCCATGCGCGACGACGCCGCCGCGCACCACGTGCCGTTCGCGCTGGTGACGCTCACCACCGGCATCCAGGTGCATCCCGATCCCGCGGTGCGCACCGTCTTCATGCGCAAGCTGGGAGTGGCCGACCTCTTCTACCCGGGCCGCCGTTTGGCCGCCTTCGGCAGCGCCGCCGGCATCCCGGTCCTCGACCTGGCGCCACCGCTGCAGGACCTTGCGCTCCGCGCCCACGTCTTCCTCCACGGCTTCTCCAACACCACTCCGGGCGAGGGCCACTGGAACGAGCGCGGCCACGCCGCCGCCGCCGCCCTGATCGGCGACTGGCTCTGCAAGGCAGTCCTGCCGGTGGACCATGTGGATGGCGGAGGTGTTGCCCAGCCGGCGCGGGTATCCAGTGCTGACGGGGACACAATGGTTGATCATGCGATTCAAGCCCGTTCATGGGGTCCTTGCCGTGGTGCTGTTCACCGGCACCGTGGTGGTGGCCGACCTGGCGCTCGACGGCCGGTTCGGGAGGGCGCCCTACGAGCGCGTCGCGGCCGAGCCGGATGGCTCGGTGAGGGTCAGCCTCGCCGGCCTCGGGCCGCAGCAGGTGCGCTTCTTTCACTTCCTCAATCCCGCCAACCAGGAAATCTGGTTCTTCGTCGGCCGTGACGCCTCGGGACAGGTGCAGGTCGCCTTCGACGCCTCGGAGGTCTGCGCCAAGGCCAAGCGCGGCTTCCGCCACGAGGGCGAGTGGGTGGTGTGCAACAAGTGCGACAAGTCCTTCCGACTCGCCGAGGTCAACGCGGGCGGCGGCGGCTGCAAGCCGGTGCCGGTGCGGTTCCAGCTCGCCGGCGGCGATCTGCTGATCGCGCAAGCCGACATCCTGGCCGGCTGGCGGCTCTTCCATTAGCTCCGCCGCCGCCGCCGGGCTGCCCCGGAACCGGCAACTCAATGGCAACTGCCTTGAAATCAAAGCTTTGACGGATCCACTCGGGATGGTGTATCGTCGCCCGGTCTGGAAAGGATAGGCCATGGGCGCTGCCGACTTCGTGCTCTACGAAGAAGAGTTCAAGCAGCTGGAGGAGGCATTGCGCCGCCTGCGCCAGGAGGCCAACGGCAAGGCTGTCTTCCTGATCGACAAGAACGGCCAGCAGATCGCGGCCGCGGGCGAGATCGAGCAGTTCGACACCACCTCGCTGGCCTCGCTCACCGCCGGCAACGTGGCCGCCACCGACGGCTTGGCCAAGCTCATCGGCGAGCGCGAGTTCTCGGTGCTCTTCCACGAAGGGCAGCAGGACCACATCCATATCTCGATCGTGGCCAAGCGCGCGATCCTGGTCGTGATCTTCGACGACCGCTCTTCGCTCGGCCTGGTGCGGCTGCGGGTCAAGCGTGCCAACGGCGACCTCGAGAAGATCTTCGAGGTCATGCTACAAAAGGGCGAGCGGGACGCCCAGGCACCTTCGCACTCGAGCCCTTTCGCCGAGATCACCGACGACGACATCGACGCGCTCTTCGGGGAGTAGCCGCGGACTCCTGGCTTTGAATGGCCGCGGCCGGCTCCGGACGGTCCTTGGGACCGGCGGTGGGGTTCCCCGAGCTCCCCGGCGCCCGGCAATGCGGGTCGCGGAGTGAGGCAAGCGGATGACCTTCATCAATTACGCCAGCAAGGAGATCAACTGCAAGATCGTCTATTACGGTCCCGGGCTGTGCGGCAAGACCACCAACCTGCAATACATTTATAACAAGACCTCGCCCGACTCGAAGGGCAAGATGATCTCGCTGGCCACCGAGGCCGACCGCACGCTGTTCTTCGATTTCCTGCCCCTGGACCTCGGCAGCATCCGCGGCTTCACCACCCGCTTTCACCTCTACACGGTGCCCGGTCAGGTGTTCTACGACGCCAGCCGCAAGCTGATCTTGAAGGGCGTCGACGGAGTGGTGTTCGTCGCCGACAGCCAGGACGAGCGGATGGAGGCCAACATCGAGTCGATCCGCAACCTGGAACAGAACTTGAAGGAGCACGGCTTCGACCTGGACACCATCCCCTATGCCTTGCAATTCAACAAGCGGGATCTTGCGAACGTCGCGCCGGCCGAAGATATGTACCGCACCCTGAACTACAAGCGGGAGCCGACCTTCGAAGCCATCGCCACCACCGGCGTCGGAGTGTTCGACACCCTGAAGTCGGTCGCCAAGCAGATCCTCATCGAGCTGAAAAAGCGCTAGCCCGTGGCACCCATGGCAGGCCCCGGCCCGCAGGCGACGGGCGGCAACTCCCTGGTGGCGATCGGCGGCGGCACCGGCCTGTCGGCGCTGCTGCGCGGCTTGAAGCACCACGTCGGCTCGGCGCGCCTCGGCTGCCTCACCGGCGTCGTCACCGTCACCGACGACGGCGGTTCCTCGGGCCGGCTGCGGCGGGAGTTCGGGGTGTTGCCGCCAGGCGACATCCGCAACTGCATCGTCGCCCTGGCGGACGACGAGGACCTGCTTGCCCGCCTGTTCCAGTACCGCTTCCCGAACGGCGGCGGCCTCCTCGGCCACTCCTTCGGCAACCTCTTCCTGACCGCGCTGACCGGCATCACCGGCGACTTCCACCAGGCGATCCTGACCGCCGAGTCGGTGCTGTCGGTGCGCGGCAAGGTCTACCCGGCAACCCTGGTCGACGTGCGGTTGCGCGGCCGCGGCGTCTCCGGCGCGGTCTACGAAGGCGAGAGCGCGGTGGGCCTGTCGGGCGAGGAGCTCGCCGCCATCGAGCTCGATCCACCGGCGCCGCCCGCCTTTCCGCCAGCGGTCGCGGCGCTCGAGGGCGCCAGCGCCATCCTGCTCGGACCGGGCTCGCTGTACACCTCGATCATTCCCAACCTGCTCATTCCCGGCATCCGGCAGGCGGTCGCCAAGAGCCGCGCCCGCGTCATCCTGCTGCTCAACCTGATGACCCAGCCCGGCGAGACCGACGGCATGATGGGGGCCGCTCACCTGCGCGCCATCGAGCGCCACATCGGGTCCGGCCTCATCCACACCGTGCTCCACAGCTCGACGCCGATCCCGGCGCCGCTGCTGGCCCACTACGCCGAGACCGGCTCGCAGCCGGTGGCGGTCGAGGCGGCGGCGATGGCGCGCTCGGGAGTGGAGCTGGCCGCCGCCGACCTGCTCGCCGAGGGCGACCTGATCCGGCACGACCCGGAGAAGCTGTCGCAGGCGGTGCTCGGCCTGCTCGCGCCGCACCGCCTGCGGCCGGCGCGCCCGACGAAGGTCGGGAGCTGATGCCGGCGGGCGAGCGGGTGGCGGTGGTGCTCGCCGCCGGCAAGGGCACCCGCATGCGCTCGCGGCTGCCCAAGGTGCTCCATCGCGCGGCCGGCCGGCCGCTGCTCGCCTGGGTGCTGGACGCCGCCCGCGCCGCCGGCTGTAGGCGCCTGCTGGTGGTCGTCGGCCATGGCGCCGAGCAGGTGCGCGCCGCGATCGGCGGCGACGACCTCACCTGGGTGGTGCAGGCGGAGCAGCGCGGCACCGGCCACGCCCTGGCCCAGGTCGCGGACCGCCTCGGCGGCGGACCGGCTCGGCTGCTGGTGCTGTCGGGCGACGTGCCGCTGCTGAGCGCCGCCACCCTCGAGCGGTTGCTGGCCGCAGCTGGCCGCGGCTGGGGCGCCATGGCGGTCGCCGACCTGCAACAACCGGGCGGTCTCGGCCGGGTGGTCGCCAGGGCCGGCGACGGCGACGACGGCAGCGGCGAGCTGCTGGAGCGCATCGTGGAGGCGGCCGACGCGACGCCGGCCGAGCTGGAGCTGCGGACGGTCAACGCCGGCCTGTACGTCCTGCCGGCGCCCGAGATCTTTCCTTATCTTGCCGCGCTGACGCCGGCCAACGCCCAGGGCGAGCTGTATCTGACCCGGGCGCTCACCGATGCGGCCGCGGCGGGTCGCCGCATCGAGCTGGTCCGGCTGGCCGATCCGCGGGAGGCCCAAGGGGTCAACGATCGGCGCGAGCTCGCGGCGGTTCATCGCTGCCTGCTGGACCGCCATCTAGAAGCGCTGATGAGCTCAGGGGTGACCGTGCTCGAGCCGTCCAGCACCGTCATCGAGCCGACCGTGTGTGTCGGTGCGGACACGATCCTGCACCCGGGAGTGTCCCTGCTCGGCCGCACTTTGGTCGGTAGCGGCTGCGTCCTGCACCAGGGGGCCTGGGTGCGCGACAGCCGCCTCGGCGACCAGGTGACGATCGAGCCCTACGGCGTGCTCGACGGCGCCGAGATCGGCAGCGGCTGCCGCGTCGGCGCCGGCGCTCGCCTCGCTCCGGCACCCCGCTTGCTTCCCGGAGCCTCCGGACCTGCCGGAGGATCCGGAGAAGAGGCGAGCGGCCGCGCCGACGACGGCACGGATGGTGTCGATGGCGCGAACGCCACGGGCGCCGGGGCCGAACCTGCCGGGTCCGCTGGCGCTTAGACGAAACAGGGGACGAGCGGATGTGCGGAATCGTGGGATACGTCGGCCAGCGCGAGGTGGTGCCGCTGCTGATGGAAGGGCTCCGCCGGCTGGAGTATCGGGGATACGACTCGGCCGGCGTGGTGGCGGTCGACGGCGGCGAGCTGCGGACGCTGCGGGCGGAGGGCAAGCTCGAGCGGCTGCGCGAGAAGCTGGCGCGCCAGCCGCTGCCCGGCCATTACGGGCTGGGCCATACCCGCTGGGCCACCCATGGGCCGCCCAGCGAACGCAACGCCCATCCCATGGTCGACTCGCGGCATCGCCTGGCGCTGATCCACAACGGCATCATCGAGAACTTCCTGGCGCTCAAGCAGCGGCTGCTCGCCGAGGGCTGGACGTTCAGCTCCGACACCGACACCGAGGTCGTCGCAAACCTCATCTCCTCGTACCTCGACGGCAGCCTGCCCGAGGCGGTGGCCCGCGCCTGCGCCCAGCTCGAGGGGCGATACGCCTTCGCCGTGGTGGCTGCCGGCAATGTCGATGACACTGGCGAGCAGGAGATCGTGGCGACCCGCCAGGGGCCGCCGCTGGTGATCGGCCTTGCCCAGGGGGAGCAGTACCTGTCGTCCGATCCCACCGCACTGCTGGCTCACACCCGCGACGTCATCTTCCTCGAGAACGGCGACCTGGCCAGCCTGCGCCCCAGCGGCGTCCGCATCTGGGACCGCGGCGGCAAGCCGGTCGAGCGTCCGGTGCAGCACCTGACCTGGGATCCGGTGCAGGCCGAGAAGGGCGGCTTCAAGCACTTCATGCTCAAGGAGATCCACGAGCAGACCCAGGCCGTCCAGGACACCCTGGGGGCGCGGGTGGACTTCGAGCTCGGCCGCGTGCTGCTCGACGGCTTGCGGCTGCCGGCGGGCGCGCTGCGCCGCCTCGAACGCATCCACCTGCTGGCCTGCGGCACCTCCTGGCACGCGGCGCTGATCGGCAAGTTCATGATCGAGGAGCTCGCCCGCATACCGGTCGAGGTCGACTACGGCTCCGAGTACCGCTATCGCAACCCGATCGTCGACGACCGGGTGCTCGCCGTCGGCATCTCGCAGTCGGGAGAGACCGCCGACACGGTCTCGGCGATGGAGACGGCGCGCGACCTCGGCGCCCACCTGTTCTGCGTCTGCAACGTCGAGGGCAGCCAGGCGACGCGCCTCAGCGCAGGGGTGATCTACACCCATGCCGGGCCGGAGATCGGCGTTGCCTCGACCAAGGCCTTCACCACCCAGCTGGTGGCGCTGTACCTGCTGGCCATCTACCTGCGGCAGGAGCGCGCCGTGGGCTCCCCGCGCGAGCTGCGGGCGGCGATCGACGCTCTCGCTCACCTGCCGCAGGCGGTCGACGAGGTGCTGCGGCGTCAGGCCGAGCCGATGGAGGACCTCGCCCGCCGTTACTTCCGTTCCGGCAGCTTCCTGTACCTGGGCCGCGGCATCAATTATCCGATCGCGCTCGAGGGCGCCCTCAAGCTCAAGGAGATCTCCTACATCCATGCCGAGGGCTATCCCGCCGGCGAGATGAAACACGGTCCGATCGCGCTGATCGACGAGAGCATGCCGGTGGTCGCCCTGGCCACCGGCGACCAGGTGTTCGAAAAGATCAAGGGCAACCTGCAGGAGGTCAAGGCGCGCGACGGCGTGGTCATCGCGCTCAGCGACCGCGCCGCCGAGGAGCTGGGCGGCATCTGCGACGAGCTGATCTCGGTACCGACGGTGTCGTCGCTGTTGCAGCCGGTGGTCAACGTCATCCCGTTGCAGCTGCTCGCCTACTACATCGGCCTCCGCCGCGGCTGCGACGTCGACCAGCCGCGCAACCTGGCAAAGAGCGTCACGGTCGAGTAGTGCGCGACGGTCCGGCGGAGACCTCGGAGCCCGCCGGCGGGCACTCGCCTGGCGCGACCTACGCCGAGCGCCGCGACCGCCATCTGGCCGACCAGCGGCGCCTGGCCGCCGTCTCGCTGCGGCTCTCCATCGCCCGCGGGGTCACCTTCGCCGCCATCCTCGGCTGCCTGCTGCTGGCCGTCGGGGGCGGGCCGATGGCGCTGCCGCTCGCGGCGGCCGGAACGGCGGTCGCCGCCTTCGCCGCCCTGGCGGCGGTGCACGGGCGCTGCCTGCGCCGGCTGCATCGGGTCGAGGAACTGCGGCGCATCGCCGAGGAGGGCTTGGCACGGCTCGAGCGCGACTGGGATCGGCTGCCGCTGCCTGCCGAGCCGCCGCGCGACCGCGGGCTGCCGCTGGCCAGGGACCTGGATCTGTACGGCCGCGCCTCGCTGTTTCATTTGCTGGGGACCGCGCACACGCCGGCGGCCAAAGCTCTGCTGCGCGACTGGTTGGAGGGCGCTGCGCCGCCCCCGGAGGTGCGGGAGCGGCAGGCGGCGGTGGCGGAGCTGGCTGAGCTGCTCGACTTCCGCCAGCTGCTCGAGCTGGCAGTGCGGGGGATGGAGCCCGGCGCGCCCCGGCGGCGGGCCGGCATGGCCGAGCCGCCCGAAGCGCCGGACTGCGAGCCGTTCCTCCACTGGGCCGAGGAGGATCCCTGGCTGCTGGCGCGGCCGGTGCTGCTGTGGACGGCGCGCGCGGCGGCCCTGGTGACGCTTGCCGCCGTCGTCGCCGTCCCGCGCTGGGGCGTGTCGCCGCTGCTGATCATGGCGATCCTCAATCTGGGCCTGAGCCGCGCCTGCCAGCGCGCGGTCGGCTCGCGGCTCGAGCGCGTCTCCGCCAGCCGCGACGAGATGATGCGCTACGCCGCGGCGTTGCGGCATGCCACCTCGCGCCAATTCGACTGCCGGCGCCTGCGCGCGCTGGCGTCGGATCTGCGGGCGGCACCGGCCCCCACGGGCGAGCGCCGGCGGCAGGCATGGCCCGCCGCCGACTGGCTGGACCTGCTCGAATCCCGCCTCGGATGGGCCGACGCGCGCCATTCGGCGTCGCTCCACTTCCTGCTGCAGGTGCTGACCCTGTGGGACTTCCACACCCTGGCGCTGCTGGAGGCCTGGCAGCGCGACGCCGGGCGTCATGCCCGCCGCTGGCTGACGGCCCTGGGCGAGATCGAGGCGCTGGCGGCGCTCGCGGCGCTGCGCTTCGAGAACCCCGGCTGGTGCCAGCCGGAGGTGGCCGCCGGCCTGCCGGAGCTGGCGGCGCGCGACCTCGCGCACCCCCTGCTGCCGCCGGCGGGCCGCGTCGGCAACGACGTCACCGTCGGCCCGGCCGGCACCTTCCTGCTGGTCACCGGCTCGAACATGTCGGGCAAGAGCACGCTGCTGCGCGCCATCGGTTGCAACGTCGTGCTGGCGCAGGCCGGCGGCCCGGCCTGCGCGGCGGCGATGCGCCTACCCCCGCTGCACCTCGCCACCAGCATCCTGGTGGAGGACTCGCTGGTGGCGGGCGTCTCCTTCTTCCTCGCCGAGCTGCTGCGCATCCAGCAGGTGGTGGCCGCCGCCGGCGTGGCGGCCAGGGAGGGCACCGTGCTGCTCTACCTGCTAGACGAGGTGCTGCGCGGCACCAATAGCGTCGAGCGGCAGATCGCCGTGCGCCGGGTGCTGCGCCACCTCCTGGCCCGCGGCGCCCTCGGCGCGGTCTCGACCCACGACCTCGAGCTGGCCGCCGGCGCCAGCCTCGACCGGAGCGCGCGCCTGGTGCATTTCCGCGAGACGCTGATCCCCGGCGGTTTTGGAGCCAGTGGTGCCAGTGGCGCCGCTGGCGCCGAGGGCCGCCCGCGCATGAGCTTCGACTATCGCCTGCGCCCGGGTCCGGCGACCACCACCAACGCGCTGGAGCTGCTCCGGCAGGTCGGCCTCGACCTGCCGGAAAGCGAATCCTTGCCCTGAGCTAACGCACCGCGCCGATGCGCATGGCGTAGAACGAACGCCAGACGAAGACCGCCGCGATCAGGAAGAACACCACCGCCAGGATGGCGCTGGTCGTGCGCGGCAGGGTGATCGCCAGCTCGACCGCCAGCAGGCCGAACAGGGTGGTGAACTTGATCACCGGGTTCATCGCCACCGACGAGGTGTCCTTGAACGGATCGCCCACGGTGTCGCCGACCACGGTTGCGGCGTGCAGGGCGGTACCCTTCTCCTTGAGCTCCACCTCGACGACCTTCTTGGCATTGTCCCAGGCGCCGCCGGCGTCGGCCATGAAGATGGCCTGATAGAGACCGAAGATGGCGATCGAGATCAGGTAGCCGATGAAGAAGTAGGGCTCCAGGCAGGCAAACGCCAGGGTGATGAAGAAGATGGTCAGGAAGATGTTGAACATCCCCTTCTGCGCGTAGGTGGTGCAGATCTCGACCACTTTCTTGCTATCGGCGATCGAGGCTTTCTCGGCGGCGGAGTCGAGCCGGATGTTGCTCTTGATGAACTCGACGGCGCGGTAGGCGCCGGTGGTCACCGCCTGGCAGGAGGCGCCGGTGAACCAGAAGATGACGGCACCGCCGGTCACCAGCCCAAGCAGGAACGGCGGATGCAGGATCGACAGCTTGGCGACGCGGTCCGGCTGCAACCCGCCGGTCAGCACCATGATGATCGAGAAGATCAGGGTCGTGGCGCCAACCACGGCGGTGCCGATCAGCACCGGCTTGGCGGTCGCCTTGAAGGTGTTGCCGGCGCCGTCGTTGGCCTCCAGGTGATGCTTGGCGCGCTCGAAGTCGGGCGTGAAGCCGAAGTCCTTCTGCAGCTCCTGCTCGATGCCGGGCAGGGTCTCGATGGTCGACAGCTCGTACACCGACTGCGCGTTGTCGGTCACCGGACCGTAGGAGTCGACGGCGATGGTCACCGGCCCCATACCGAGGAAGCCGAAGGCGACCAGGCCGAAGGCGAACACCGCGGGCGCGATCATCAGCGCGCCGACGCCGAGGGTGCTCACCCCGTAGCCGATCGCCATCAGCGCCACGATCGCGAGCCCCATCCAGAAGGCGCTGAAGTCGCCGGCGATCAGGCCGGAGAGGATGTTGAGCGACGCGCCGCCTTCGCGCGAAGCGGTCACCACCTCTTTCACGTGCGCCGACTCCATGGAGGTGAAGACCTTGACCAGCTCCGGGATCAGCGCCCCGGCCAGCGTGCCGCAGCTGATGATCGCCGACAGCTTCCACCACAGCGAGGTGTCGCCGCCGAGGCTGGGCACCAGCAGGTAGGAGATGGCGAAGGTCACGACCATCGACAGGCCGGAGGTGAGCCAGACCAGCGAGGTCAGCGGCGTCTCGAAGTTCATGTCGTCGGCCTGGCCGAAGCGCGCGCGGGCCACCACCTCGTTGAGCAGGTAAGAGACGGCGCTGGTGACGATCATCAGCACGCGCATCACGAAGATCCACACCAGCAGCTGTACCTGCACCGTCGGATCCTTGACCGCCAGCAGGATGAAGGTGATCAACGCGACGCCGGTGACGCCGTAGGTCTCGAAGCCGTCGGCGGTCGGCCCCACCGAGTCGCCGGCGTTGTCGCCGGTGCAGTCGGCGATCACGCCGGGATTGCGGACGTCGTCCTCCTTGATGTTGAAGACGATCTTCATCAGGTCGGAGCCGATGTCGGCGATCTTGGTGAAGATGCCGCCGGCGATGCGCAGCGCCGCGGCGCCCAGCGATTCGCCGATGGCGAAGCCGATGAAGCAGGGGCCGGCGTAGTCCCGCGGCACGAACAGCAGGATGGCCAGCATCATCACCAGCTCGATCGAGATCAGCAGCATGCCGATCGAGATGCCGGCCTTGAGCGGGATGGCGTAGGTCGGGAACGGCTTGCCACGCAAGCTGGCGAAGGCCGAGCGCGAGTTGGCGAAGGTGTTGACGCGGATACCGAACCAGGCGACGCCGTAACTGCCGCCGATGCCGATCAGGCTGAACACCAGGATGGTGGCGACCTTGGCGGCGGAGAAATGCGACAGCCAGCCGAAATAGAAGATCATCACCGCGCCGATGAAGGCCCAGAGCACCATGATGAACTTGCCCTGGGTGACCAGGTAGGTCTTGCAGGTCTCGAAGATCAGCTCCGAGATCTCGCGCATCGAGCGGTGCACCGGCAGGTTCTTGAGCTGGACGTAGTTCACCAGCCCGAACAGCATGCCGGCGATGCAGAACAGCAGCCCGAACAGCAGCAGGTTGTGGCCGTCGATGCCCAGGAAAGAGACGCTCGCCAGGTCGGGCAGCCGGAGATCGGCCTCGCTGGCCGCCGCCGGCGAGGCGGTGAGCAAGGCGGTGAACGCGGCGGCAACGGCCGCGAGGCCGCCGAGCAGGCGGCGCTTGCTGCGGGCCGGAGCGGCCCCGATGACGCTTAGCTTTCGCGACATGGACATTCCTCCAGATCCAGGGAGATCAGGTGAGCGAGCGCGGGCGAGCCGGCTCTTCGCCGCCGCATCCGGGCCCGGGGCGCCCCGAGCGCGCGGCGACAGCCCGGCAAGGTGCGGGCTTTACAGAACGCGGGAGAATATCACAGGCCCGGCGGCGATGGGCGGAACAGGTCAGTCGAGGGCGCTGGTGTCGCCGACGCCGCAGATGTTGCCCGCCGGGTTGTGGTAGGTCTTCATCGCGCCGTTCACGGTATCGGTTACCGTCACCCAGTATTCGACGTTGGACAGGGCGCCGTAGAAGACCCAGAAGGAGCCGGTGAGGCTCCGGCCGTCGAGCATCTTGACCAGCAGCTCGAGGTTGTCGGGATCGAAGAACCAGAAGGCGCCGGTCTGGTCGCTTTCGGTCACCGCCGTCCCGACGCCGCCGCCGCCGGGCAGGTTCCAGCGCGCCGTCACCGCAAAGCGGGAGCCGAGCAGGCAGAGCGTCTGCGGTCCCGGCGTGCAGGAGCCGGTGGCGCTGTCGGCGGAGAGGGAGGCGCCACCGGCAGGGAAGGGCCGCGCCGTCCAGGCCGGCGCCCCTGCCATCAGGGCCGCCGCCATTGGCGCCAGTACCGCCGGGGCCGGTGCCGGCGCCCGGGCTGCCGCCAGCGTGACCGCAGCCGGTTCGCCGGCGGGCGGCGGTGCGGCGCCGGCCGGCAGCGGGAAGGCGGCGCTGTCGGCGCCGCCGCAGATGTTGCCGGGGGGGTTGTAGTACTGGCGCACGGAGCCGGAGTGGTGGTCGGTCACCGTGATCCAGTACTCGACGTTGGACAGGGCGCCGTAGAAGAACCAGAAGTGGCCGTTCACCGCCCGGGCGTCGAGCATCTTGGTCATCAGCTCGAGGTTGGAAGCGTCGAAGAACCAGAAGAACCCGGTCTGGTCGGAGTCGCCGACCTGGCGGCCGTAACCGGCGTTGCCGCTGCCCGGATCGTGCCAGCTCACCTCGACGGCGAAACGGCCCGAATCGAGCAGCAGCTGGCGCTGGGCGAGCGGCGGCGCCGCCGACACCACCACCTGCTGGCTGGCGATGTCGCCGAAACGCGCCACCCCTTCCTTCAGCATCTGCCACTGGGAGTGGTAGCTGCCGGGGCTGGCGGGGGCGGTGAAATCGAAGGTGAAGGTCGCCTGCTGGCCCGGCGCGACGGCCTCCCCGGCGGCCAGGAACTGCCGGGGACCGGCGAACGGATCCTTGTCGTTCGCGGCGCCCAGGCGGTACTCGGCGGTCTCCGTCCAGGTGGAGATGCCGGTGTTCTCGAAGGTCAGGCGCACGGCGATGGTCTGTCCGGTCTCCATGGTGGTCGGCAGGTTGCTCGCGACCAGCTTCGCGTCGTCCATGGGCTTGAAGGTGTGAGCGGTGATGAAGTTCTCATAGGCGACATAGGCCGGCTTGGGACTGCCGTCGGCGCGCAGGATGCCCCAGGTGGTCGGGCTGCCGGGCGGGTCCTCGATCTCGTAGAAGAAGACCTGAGAGATCCAGCTCTGGCCGGACTTGGCGGTGAACCAGTCGCCCAGCAGCCCGGTGTAGTCGTCGGCCTGGACCCCCTCGGAGACCGCCGCGGATTCCCAGCCGGTCTCGGTCAGCCAGAACGGCTTGCCCCACCAGCCGGTCGACTGCAGCACCTCCTTGACCGAGGGATCGATGATCGTCCACAGACCGGGTTCGCCGCCGAACGGCGTCGAGGCATTCAGGCGACCGGTGACCGCGCCGCTGCCGTCGCTGTCGTAGACGTGATGGGTGACGAAATCGAGGTGACTGGCTGCCTGCTGCAGCACGGCTTGCAGCCAGTAGAACCACTGGGTGCTCGAGATGTGCGCCAGCTCGGGACCGCCGACGTTCGCCGCCGGGTTGGCGCCGTGGATGGCGACCGCTCCGGGGATCAGGATGTCGTCGATGTACTGCTGGCGCGTTCCCGACCAGAACTGTGCCAGGTTCGGCTCGTTCCACAGGCCCCAGTACTGGATCGACGAGGCATAGCGCTGCGCCGCGCGGGCGCAGAAGTCCGTCCAGGTGCCCGGGTTGTCGGGAACGCCGGTGATCGGCGGTCCGTGGGTCGCCCAGGCGGGGGTGTAGGCCAGCGTGGCATAGATGGAGGCACCGTGCGCCGCCGCCGCCTGGACGAGGGCGTCGTAGACGCTCCAGTCGAAGACGCCGGGCGCGGTCTCGACGTTGGACCACACGAAATCGATCCGCACCCAACCGATCCCGGCCGCCTGGACGTTGTCGAAGACGAAACCCAGCTGGGAGCCCTGCGGAGCGTGGATGTTGACCCCGTAGGGCGACGCCCCGGCCGCCGGCGGGAGAGCGAGCAACACCACCGCCAGCAAGGCGGCCTGCACCAGCGCCGCCGCGCGGGGGAACCGCGGCCTGGAGATCGTCCGGCAGGCGGCGCCGCGGCCGCCGGGAAAGGGGCGATCAGATCCCGGGAGCGCTATGGGATTCGCCATACACCATCCCCTATAATAGCCCGGTTTGCATACGCTCGTCTGCTCAGGCGGTGTACCCGGGAGGTCGCGAACCTGCCGCCTGCGCCCGCAGGTCCTGTCGGGAGGATCCAGATGTCACCGCCGCGCGAGCTCACCGACGACTATCGACTCGACAGGATCCTCGGCTCGAGCCGCGGCGGGAGCATCCTGCGCGCCAGCGCCATCGCCACCGGGCAGACCGTCGTCATCAAGCTGATCAACCTGGCGGCGGCGGCGGATCCTTCCCGGGCGGCCAGGCTCGCCGCGCGCTTCGACGCTTACGCGGCGGCGCTCGCCGGCCTCCGGCACCCCAACCTCCCCGCCGTCCTGGATGCGGGAATGACCTCGGACGGCGGCGCTTTCCTGGTGATGGAGATGCTCGACGGGATCGGCTTCGAGGCCGAGCCTGCATCCTCGCCGGCGCCGCCGGCGCCGGGCTCCGGCGGCGCTGCTCCCGACCGCATCCTGCCCCTGCTCTCGCAGGCGCTGGCCGGCCTGGAGGAGCTGGCCCGTCATGGCCTGGCGCATCTGAACCTCTGCCCGGAGAACCTGTTCCTGGTCCCGCTGGCCCCGCTGGACCCGCTGGCTCCAAGCACCGCGGCAGGTGCTGGCACTGGATCCTTGCCGGCGGACGCCGGCACGGCGGCGGCGCAGCCTGCGACCATCAAGTTGCTCGGGCTCGGCACGCCGCTGTTCCACCTCGGCGAGGCGTGGCCCGACGCCGAAGGCGCTCGCTTCCGCGCTCCCGAGCTGGCGTTGCCGGCGGCAGCCGCGACCGCGACGCTCGACTGGCGTGCCGACATCTACTCGCTGGCGTTGACCGCCTGCTATGCGCTGGGCGCCACCGTGGCCGTCGGCGAAGACGGCGGCAAGCAGGTGCAGACGGTGCAGATGCCGCTGGCGCTGCGCTTCGAGCTGGCCAACGACGAGGCTCTCCGCCAGATCCTGGAGCGCTGCCTGCGGCAGTCGCCCGGCGAGCGACCCGCGCACGGCGCCATCCGCGACGCCTTCGGCTTGGCCCTCGGCGGGACCGCCTTCCCCGCGGGGCTGCTCGAGCCACTCTCGCAGCCCACGGCGGCACCGCGCCACCGGGAGGAATCAGCCTTCGCCGGCTTGTTCGCGCCCGGCGCCGACACCGGACCCGAAGAGCACCGGGAGCACCCGGATCCTCGCCGGCAACCGTGGCAGCAGGACCGGTGGGCGCAGCCGGAGGCGCCGGCGGAACCGGTAGCGCCAGCCAACCCGGCCGGACAGGTAGCAACCGGACGATCGGGTGATTTGGGACCAGCGGCGCACTTCGAGCACCCTGCGGATTTTTCGGGCACCGCACAACCCTCGCCGACGGCGGCTGGCGAAGACGCCGATCCGTTCTTAGACCTCTTCGACGTGCCAGACCTGCTTCCCACCCTCGCCGAGGCGGACGAGCCGGCACTGTCCGCGGCACCCGCGGCGGGTGACGGCGGCTGGGCGGCCGCCGAGACGCCTGCCCTTGCAACGGCCAGCGCACCGCCGCCCGCGGCGCCAGCAGTGACTTGGACTGCCGCGGCGACGGCGTCCGCGGGGCCAGCCGCTCGCACCGCCACCGTGCCAGCGCCGGCCGCGCCTTTCGCCGGCCGGAGCGCCGCCCGCCCGGGACCGGCGGGGGCCAAGGCGCCGAGCGGGGGCCTGACGCCCAAACCCGCCGGCGCCGAACCGCCAGGCGAGATGCTGTCGGCGGTGGACGATCTCCTCAGCTCGCTACCGCCACCACCTCCGGCACTGAGCCCACCGCCGACGCCGGCTCGTCAGCGCGGCGGGCTCGGCGGGCTCGGCGGCGGTTTTGGAGCCAAGGGAGCCAAGGGAGCCAAGGGCACGGCACCGGCCCCGACCGCTCGGCGCGGTGACGAGCCGGTGGCGGCTGCCGCCGGCGCCCGACCCGCTGGATGGCGCCTGCCGGGGCCGCTGCGCGACCTTTCCCGACCCACGCTGCTGGCGGCGGGCGGCGGACTGCTGCTGGCGGCCGGGCTCGCCGCCTGGGTGCTGGTCGGACACGGCTGGCGGCACGCCGCGCGGAGCGGAGATGGGGCGGCGGCCGGGGCGCAGGACAGCAGCGGCGCGGAGGCGGCCTCGTCACCGCAACGGCCAGGGCGCTCCGCCGCCGCCAAGTTCGGCGACGCCAGGAGCTATCTGATCTTCGGCAAGGAGTCCGACGGCCGGGTGCGCCAGGCCTTGCGCGAGCTCACCTTCGCCGACCAGGCGGAGCTCGGTCCAGAGGCCTGCCAGCAGCTGACCGCGATCCAGCAGATGCTGGCGGTCAGTGCGCTGGAGACCGTGCAGCAAGATCTCGCCTCCGGTCTACGCAACGGCGACCTCGGCGTGCTCGAGAGCGTCGTCGAGGTGGCCTCTCCCGGCGACCTGCCGCCGAACCAGCAGAGCGACCTGGCGCGGGCCAGGAACCTGGTCGATCAGTACCGGCTGGCGCGCGCCGCCGCCACTCGCGGCGACCCGGCCGAGGTGCTCGAGCGCTGCCGGGCCATGGCGGGCCTGGCGCGGACGCTGCACGATCCGCTCGACCTGCGCGACCAGGCGGCGCGGGCGATCGAGACCGCCGCCGCGGGTCTGGCCCGCGACGGCAACTACGATCAGGCCGTCTCCCGCTTGGATCCCATCGTCCACAGCTGGCCGGAACGCACCGGCGTCAAGGATCTGGTCAAGAGCTACCAGATCGCCGCCGCCAACGAGCTGCGCCAGCAGGCGATCCTCGATAGCGTGCCGGCCTATGAGAGCCGCCGCCGGCCGAGCGACGCCCTCGACCTGCTGGGTCCGCTGCAACCCACCCCCCACCTCGAGCAGCGCATCGCGGAAGCCCGGCAGCGGCTCCAGACCGAGCTGGCCCAGCTGGACGCGGAGCCGCCGCAGGTCACACTGAGGCCCGGATACGTGCTCGATTATTCGCGGGGCACCACGGTCACGCTGAGCTTTCGCGTCACCGACGACTACCAGGTCAAGAGCGTCAAGCTCTTCGCCCGCTTCGAGTCGGGAAGCAAGCGCGAGCTGCCGCTGCAGAAATCGGGGTTCGGCTGGAACGTGGAAATCCCGGCCAGCGTCCATCAGAACGGGACGGTCGACCTCTGGGTGGTGGCCACCGACCTCTCCGGCCACGAGGGAGTCCTCGGCACCAAGGACAACCCGCTAAAGTTGACGCGCCGCAAGGGCTTCGAGCAGCTCCTCCACTGAAGCGGCCCCGCCGGCGCTAGGACACTAAACCGGCAGCAGCGGCAGGCGCGCCACCGACGCGTCGCCTTTCGCCTGCGGCCTGGGCTCCTCCACCTCGGGCTCGGACTCGCCGGGGTTGCGGAAGAGGTTGGACTCGAGGTCGTACTGCCGGGTGTAGAGGCTGTGGTAGAGGCCGCCCAGCGCCAGCAGCTCCTGGTGGCGCCCCTGCTCGACGATCTTGCCGCCTTCCATCACCAGGATCGTGTCGGCCCGCCGGATGGTGGACAGCCGGTGGGCGATCACGAAGGAGGTGCGGCCCCGCATCAGCTCGGCCAGCCCCTCCTGGATCAAGGCCTCGCTCTCGCTGTCCAGCGACGAGGTCGCCTCGTCCAGGATGAGGATCCGGGGATCGGCGAGGATGGCGCGGGCGATCGCCACCCGCTGACGCTCGCCGCCCGACAGCTTGACGCCGCGCTCGCCGACCACGGTGTCGTAGCCCTTGGGCAGCCGCCGCACGAAGTCGTCGCAGTGCGCGATCTCGGCGGCGCGCAGGATCTCGGCCGCGGTGGCGTCGGGAGCGGCGTAGGCGATGTTTTCGCGCACCGTGCCGTCGAACAGGAAGTTGTCCTGGAACACGACGCCTAGGTGCGAGCGATAGTCGTGGAGCCGCAGCTCGGCCAGGTCCCTACCGTCGACCAGGATCTGGCCCGACGTCGGACGATGGAACGCGGCGACCAGCCCGATCAAGGTGCTCTTGCCGGAGCCGGAGGGGCCGACCAGCGCCGTCGAGGTGCCGGGCGCGGCGCGGAAGGAGATGCCGCGCAGCACCGGTACGCCTGGCTGGTATTCGAAGTGGACATCGCGGAGCTCGATCGTGCCGCGCACGCTGGCGACCGGCAGGCGTGTGGCGTCGCCGGCATCCTCGCTGGTCTCGTTGCGGATCTCGCGGATGCGCTCGAGGCCCGCGAACGCTTCGGTGATCTGGCTGCCGATGTTGACGATCTGCACCACCGGACCGACCATCATGCCGAGATAGAGCGTGAACGAGAAGAAGGAGCCCACCGTCATCTGGCCGAGCAGGATGTCGCGGCCGCCGATCGCCATCAGCACCAGGGTCATGCCGCCGACCAGCAGGGTCGAGGCCGCTCCCACCGCCGACAGACCGGTCATGGTGCCGGCGACGTTGCGGAACAAGCGGTGAGCCGCCTTGGTGAACACCAGCGACTCGCGCCCTTCGGCGCCGTAGGCCTTCACCACCCGCACGCCGGAGAAGGACTCGCTCAGCCGGCCGGAGAGCTCGGCGTTGATCTTCGAGCGCTCGCGGAACAGCGGCCGCAGCGTCTTGAACGCGTAGAGCATGACGAAACCGAACAGCGACAGCACGGTGAGCGCGATCCAGGTGAGCCGGGCGTTGATGTAGAACAGGATGCCGAGCGCGAGGACGGCGGTCATCACGCCGCCCGCCACCTCGACCAGGCCGGTGCCGACGAGGTTGCGCAGGCCCTCGGCGTCGTTCATCACCCGCGACAGCAGCGCGCCGGTCTTGGTCTGGTCGAAGTAGGCGACGGTCAGCCTGCCGACGTGCCGCTGCACTCGCCGGCGCATCTCGGTGATCGACCGCTGGGCGGCAATGCCGAGCAGCTGCGACAGGCTGAACGAGCTGACCGCCTGCACCACCGTCGCCGCGGCGCCGGCGAGCACCAGCAGCTCGAGCCGCCGCATGCGGATCGCCATGTCCAGGCTCTTGGCGAGGATCACGTTGTCCATCAGGAACTTGCTGACACCCGGCAGGACCAGCCCGGCGAGGCGGTTGACGGCCATGATCGCCAGGCCCACGGCCAGGCGCCCCTTGCGTGCCTTGATCAGGTCCAGCGCATCGTCGAGGACCGTCCGGAACTTGATCGGCGTGCGCTTCTTCGCCGCCTCCGCCTCCTCGCTCGAGACCTGGCGCGGCCGCGAGGAGACGCGGCCGCCGAACAGACCGGTGCGGGCCGAAGGCGGCGCGGCTGAGTCCAGGTTGGCCATAACCAGAAGGACCAAACAGCGGCTGGCGGGAAATTATTCGGCGGGCGGTGGGGCCGCCGGCGCTTGGCCAGGTGCCAAGCAGCTAGCGGTCCGGGCGCCGGGCCTCGATGGTGAGTGGCTGGTCGAGTTTGAGCGAGATCACGGAGCCCTCGGGAATGACCACCTCCTCGCCGGCGGTCTTGGCGGCGATGGCGGTGCCGACCGCGGCCCCCACCAGGGCCCCCAGGATCGTGCCGCCGGTGCGGCTGCCGTTGCCGAGGATGCGACCCAGCAGGGCGCCGCCGGCGGTGGAACCGCCGATCGTCGCCGCGTCGCGCCCGGTCTTGCTCTTGCCCTCCTCGAGGAAGGAGACGCGCATCGGCACCGTCGCGCCTGAAGGCAGCACCAGGTCGGTGAACTTGACGGTCAGCTTCGCCCGGCCGCCGATGCGCCGCGCCGCCACCGCATCGGTGACCACCCCCAGCACCTCCGAGCCCGCGGGGATGGCGACCGCGCCGCCCTGGCGCAGGTCGGAAACCAGCCGGGAGCGGAAAGTTTCGCCCACCGAGCTGGTGTTGCTCGCCAGCCCCTTGGTGAGCTCGACCTCGAACGACGTGCCAGCCGGAACCGTGACCGGCGCCGGCGGTTGGCGCTCGTCGGGTTCGCCGGCGAAGGCCGGCGGCTCCGGCGCTCCGGCGAACCCTTCTGGCGCCGCGTCTGGCCCGGGCGCCGCCGCATCGGCGGCCGGACCCGGCGGCCCACCGCCGAAAGCATCCGGGCCGCCGGCCTGACCGCCGGCGCCGCTCGCCGCCGGCGAGCCTGGGGTGGCCGCGGCTTGCGCCTGCTCGCGGCGCCGCAGCTGCTGCTCGCGGGCCTCGATCGATGCCTGGCGATCCGCGAGCCGGCGTTCCCGGGCCGCCAGCTCGCTCTCGTCGCGGCGCTGGACCGCGGCCGGAGCCGGGGGCGCGGTGCCCAGCTCGAAGCTCTGCGGCACCGGCCGCAGTTCATTGGTCGGCGGCTCGCCGGCGGGCGGGGTCTGCAGCGGCGGCGCCGGCGGCGGCAGCGGCCGAGCCTGGGAGGCGCTGGCGGCAAGGGTTCGCTCCTGGGGCGCCTCGCCGCCGCGCGAGCAAGCCATCGTCCAGAGGCTGGCCAGGGTGATCAGCGCCGCCAGCGCTGCAAGGAGCGGCTTGAGGTTGCGCAACGGGGATCGGATCAAGTGCGGCATGGCTCGGTCGTCTCGGGTCGGTGCTCGTGGTCGTGGGTAGATCGAGAAGTGCAAAGCGGGTGCCGCGAGCGCGCCATTGGGCGGGGCACGGCCAGCCGCCGGAGCGTCGCCGAGCCGCGCTTGGCGATCGGGTCGCGCCGTGTCCATTTTGCGAGTCGGCGGTGCCGCCTGCAAGGGACGAACGGCCGCGCAGGCCGAGGCATGGCGTTCACTTGCGGCGCGACGGATCGAAGCGGATGACCTCGCCCGACCCGGGGCGCCGGCCGGCGATCGCCGGCGTCGCCGGCGCCGCCGCTGCGGTCGTGGAGGCCGGCGCCGGCAGGGCAGCGTCACCGCCAGCCGGAGCGGCGGCGCCCGCCGCGGCCGAGTTGGCGGCGACGGCGCTGGTCTCGGCGCCGCCCGGCAGCCGCGGGCGGAAGCGCAGGGCGAACTCCGCCGAGGGATCCGCGAACATGGTCAGCGCCGCGAAGGGGACGGCAAGGCGCAGGCGGCTGCCGTTGAAGCTGAGCTCGACCGAGAAGGCCTCGGGCTCCACCACGAGGTTCCAGTACTGGTGCTGCAGGATGATGGTCATCTCATCCGGGTAGAGGTCGCGCAGCGAGCGCGGCATGATCACCTCGGGATGGCCGGTATGAAAGCCGATGTAGAAGTGGTGCTCGCCGGGCAGACCCTGCGCCGCAACCTCGGCCAGCAGCCGGCTCACCGCGGCCCGCAAGGCGTCCTCGACGAAGCTTTGGTAATCGATGCCGTCACTGCTCAAGAGGCGCTCCCGCCGGAAGGTCTCAACCCGAGACGAGCTTGCTGCCGCGGCGGCACTTTGTCAACTCGCGGCAGCTCGTGGTGATGTCCTTACGACACCACCCAGCTCGCAATCCGCCCTAGGGTGGATCGTAGGTGCCCAAGCGCGTCCATGGCCCGCAGCGGACGATGCGCCAAGCGGCGCGGAGGCTGCCGGACAGGGCGCCGTACCGGGCGATCGCGCCGGCGGCATAGTGGCTGCAGGTCGGCCGGAAGCGGCATTGCACGCCGAGAGCGCCCAGCCGCGGCGACAGCGTCGCCTGGTAGAGATGAATGCCGCCCAGCAACAGGCGAGCGCTGGCCTGGCTGGCGGGAGGCCGCGCCAGATCGACGGCGAGCAGGCAGAGCAGCAGCAACAGCACCGCGGTGCGCCGCAGGCGCCGGCGCGGCGACGGCAGCCGCTTCTCCGCGCTGACCGGAAGGATCGCGGCGGTGGTGGAATTGGCGTTCATCGGCGCAGTCATCGTGCTCAAGAGTAGCGCGGAGCGCCGTCGCCGCGCTCACCACGGCAGCGTGCCGGTCGCCAGGCGCCCCAACCATACCGCCGCCAGGACCGCGAGATGGCCGAGCGCCGCCAGCTCCGGCTTCGCCAGGGCGGGGAGGCGCACCAGGCCCGATGCCGCGCCGCCCCAGGCCGCCCACAGCAGGACCAGCTCGGCGGCAAACAGCGGCGCCAGCGGGTGATCGCGGAGGGCGGCGGTCCACTCTCCCTTGGCGAGATGGGCGAAGGCTCGGGTCATCCCGCAGCCGGGACAGGGCAGGCCGGTGAAGCGGCGCAATGGGCAAATGGCGAAGGCGGCGCCTTCCGGCGGCACCCAGACGCGAAGGACCAGGAACGCCGCCAAGCCCGCGGCCCCGGCAAGCGCCCAGCCTTCGATGCCGCCCCAGCGGTATCCTCCGGCGTTTCCGGCGTTTCCGGCGTTTCCGGCGTGACGGAGGCGGGGGCTCACCGGTTCGCGAAGCTCTGGAGCACGGCAAAACCGCCCCAGAACAGGATCCAGAGGATGGCGAAGCCCATCAGGATCGTACCGATGATGCCGAGGATCTTGGCGGCCGTGGCCATCACCTGGCCGGAGGCAGGCGACTGTCCCGCCAGGATGGCACGGCCTTCCACCGTCCCCAGGTACCAGGCTACGGGGGCCACCAGGCCGCAGCAGCAGAGACCGAGAATACCCAGCACCAGCGCGGTGACGGCCCGGCTGCTGGCAGGTGCCGCGACGCCCGGAGGCGGCGGTGGCGGCGTGGCGAGGGGCTGGCTCATGAGATGGCCCTCCAAGGGCGGATGCTGCCGGTGTGATGGCCTGGGGGACCGGGGGAGGTCGCCGCCGCCGGGCGCGCCGGCGGCGAGCGGCGGCGGCGCGGCGACCTCTCGGTCCCTGCGGTCAGGGCCTCAGAACCGGTCCGCGTACTGGCTGATGCCGGGGACCAGGAAGCGCTCGCCCTTGGTGCCCTTGATGATGCAGACGATGTGCAGCACCAGGATGCCGAGCCAGAGCACCAGCTGAATGATCGACAGGAAGCAGCCCAGGAAGCCGACGTGGATGGCGATCAGGACCATGTGCAGGAACAGGAATGCAACCCACACGATGACCTCGGCACCCAGCAGCACCAAACCGTGCTTGGCGTGCCATTGGACCTCTTTGTCATCCTTCTCGGTGAGCAGCGGGATGAGGGCGAGGAGCCAGAGATAGGAAAGGACGATCATGATGCCGCGATTGGGGCTGACCGCGCCCGAGGTGGGACCGGTGGGCGGCGGCGGCGGCGTGTAGTACGGCGGTGGCGGCGGAACGCTGGGCTCACTCATCGCGGTCGTCTCCTTTGGACTTTGGCAATCGCACCAGCCGGGGAACTGTGCCGGAGTCTATACAAGCCGGCGGCGAGCCACAAGGACGCCGGGATCCGGAGGATCCGGACCGGGCACGATCCTGACCGCCACGCGGAGATCGGCCAGCGCTCGCTCCAAGCCGGCACGCCGGTCCTCCTCGACGCGGAGCACGAGCTCCGCGAGCTGCGTTTCCGGCGCGGCCAGACCCTGCGCATCTCCGGCCGGACCTTGCCGGCCCCAGGTCTCGCTCTCGAGCTCCACTCCCGGAGGCCGGACGAGACGCTTGACCGCGCCGAGGCGGGTCACCGGCGCCGACAGCGCCAGGCGGACCCACGGCGTCCGCAGCGTGGTGGGCAGCGTGTCGAGCGCCGCACGGACCGCGGCCGCGTAGGCGCGGGCGAGGCCGCCCTTGCCCAGCTTGACGCCGCCGAACCACCTCGCCACCACCGCCAGGACGTCGGAGAGCCCGGCGCCCCGCAGCACCTGCAGCATCGGCACGCCGGCCGTGCCCGCCGGTTCGCCGGCATCCACGGCGCGCTCGCGCGGCGGCCAGCCGAGGCGCAGCGCCCAGCAGAGGTGGGTCGCGTCCCGGTAGGCGCCGGCGAGGCCGGCGAGCACCGTTTTCGCCTCCTCCTCGCTGGCCGCGGCGCCCACCACGGCGAGGAACCGCGAGCCCTTCTCGCGAATCTCGGCGGTGACCTGGCGGGCGGGGACAACCACAGAACCAGCCACCGCGAGGGGGTGGGGGCGTCCCCTTCCCCCCGGCCGCGGCTCCGGTTGTCGCCAATCGCGGCATGCCCCGCAGGTCAGAGGGTGGGAAGGGGATCGAGGGGTTGCGGGGGCGATCCGATCGATGCTTTGGATAGGCTTCGACGGGTTGCGTTTCATCTTCTGGGAGTCACCTTGGCAGACGGGAACCAACAAGAAGGAATCGGCATCAACCGCGGCCGGTGACGCGCTCGTAGATGGCCCGGTAGCGGTCGACGACACGCGGTCTGGCCGAAGCTCTCGACCGCCCGCCGGCGTCCTGCCGCGCCCATCGCCCGGCGGCGATCCGGGTCCGCGAGCAGCAGACTGGCAGCCTTGGCCATGCCTTCGACGTCGCCCACCGGGAACAGGTAGCCGCACTCGCCGTCGGCCACCACCTCGGGCAGGCCGCCGGCGCTGGTCGCGATCACCGGCACCTCGCACGACAGGGCCTCGAGCGCCGCGAGGCCGAAGGACTCGCTCTCGGACGGCAGCAGGAACAGGTCGGCGCCGACCAGCACCTCCTCGATCAGCGGCAGGCTGCCGATGAAGCTGATGGCGTGGCAGATGCCGTGCTCGCGGCAGTACTGCTCGACCTTGCCGCGGTCGGGGCCGTCGCCGACCATCAGCAGCCGGCAGGGGAGCTGCCGCAGCACGCGCTCGAAGACCCTGATGACGTCGAGCACCCGTTTGACCGGGCGGAAGTTCGAGATGTGGATCAGCACGCTCTCGCCCGGCTTGGCCCAGCGGCGCGCCCCGGGGTTGTCGCGGGCCAGCTCGTAGCGCCGGGGATCGATGAAGTTGGGGATCACGTCGATCCGGTCGTGGGTGCCGAGCTGCTCGATCGAGGTGCGGCGGAGCGACTCCGAGACGGCGGTCACGGCGTCGCTCTGCTGGATGCTCCAGCGGGTGGTCTCGAGGTAGTTGGGATCGTTGCCCACCAGGGTGACGTCGGTGCCGTGGAGCGTGGTCACCACCGGCAGCGGCTGCGGCGCCACGATCTGCCGTGCCATCACCGCCGAGGCGGCGTTGGGGATCGCGTAATGGACGTGCATGACGTCGATCTTGGCGTGGCGCGCCACCTCCACCATCTTGGTGGTGAGGGCGAGCGAGTAGGGCGGATAGTCGTCGAACAGCGGGTAGCGCGGCGTCACCACCTCGTGGAAGACGAGGCGGGTGTTGGCGAGCGACAGGCGCGACGGCAGCGCATAGCTGATGACGTGCACCTCGTCGCCGCGATCGGCGAGCGCCATCGCCAGCTCCGTGGCCACCACGCCGGAGCCGCCATAGGTGGGGTAGCAGCTGATGCCGATCCTCATCGCCGGCCTCCGGGAAGCAGCGCCAGCAGGTCCGCGACGGCGAGCGGCAGCGGGCTCGAGAAGGGCTCGCCGAGCTCGGCGCCGATCAGCTGGCCGAAGTGGCGCGCGCGACCCTCGACGGCCAGGCGGAACTCGCGCGAGGACACCTTGGTGGGCGGCCCTTCACCCCCGGTTCCGGGACCGGCGCCGGCCTCCGGCGCACCGGCGCCGGCATCCGGCGCGATCGCTGCCGGCGGGTTGGTAGAGCTGGCTGCGATAGGCCGCGAGCGCCGCCATCTTCGCCTCCCAGACCGCCGTCACGTCCACCACGAAGGTCGGCTCGAAGGAATGGTGCTGCATGTAGGAGAACACCGCCGCCGGCCGGTGCGGGGCCATCGCGCGGTTGCCGCGCGCCGCCAGCCCGGAGTAGAAGGCGGCGGCGGCCACCAGCCGGTGACCGCGCTCGTGGTCGGGGTGGCGGTCGTGCGGCGGCGGCCCCAGCACCAGCTCCGGCCGCCAGGTTCGCAGCACCTCGATCACCGCGTCCTCCTCGGCATCGCCGCGCCGCAGCCCGCCATCGCCGCAATCCAGGAAGGCGAGCTCCACCGCTCCGAGGGCGGCGGCCGCCTGCTCCGCTTCGACGAGCCGCTGCTCGGGGGTGCCGCGGGTGCCGCGCTCGCCCCGGGTCAGGTGCAGGATGCCCACCCGGCGACCCTGGCGCGCCGCCAGCGCCAGCGTGCCGCCGCAGCCGAGCTCGACGTCGTCTGGATGGGGGCCGATGGCCAGCACGTCCAGCTTGCTCATGGCTGGATCACCGCCAGCCGGGCCGGATCGAGCTCGAGCTGCTCCCAGAAGGCGGCAGCCAGGCGGTCGCCGTACTTGCCCTGGAAATGCGCGGCGGAGATGACACGCTCCTGCAGCTTGCCGCCCGGCAGGCAGATTTGGCGCAGCCCTTCGACACGCCGGCTCAGCACCTGGTCGCGCCGCCCCAGCGCCGGCATCGCCTTGTCGGCGAAGCGGTCGACCGCGCGCAGCGCCTGGTACCGGGTCTTGGCGAGCGGCCGCTCGAGGTCGGGATCCACGGCGAGGGCCGGGTCGCGCAGCTCGTCGAGCGCCGCCGCCAGCCGCGCGCGCACCGGCGCCACGAAATCGCCGCCGGAGCGCTCGGCCAGCGCCCGGTCGAGCCGCGAGCGCTCGCCGAGCACCTGGGCGAGCGTCAGTCCGGACTCGGCGAGGCGCTCCGCCTTGGCGGCGTCGAGCACCAGGGTCTGCGGCCGCAGGGCCACCCATGGCGCCTCGAGCTCGAGCACCGGGTAGACCGCCGCCGCTTGCGGCATGTAGGAGAGCTCCCCCGGACCGAGGACCTGCAGCGTGGTGCCGAGGACGGCGTCGGCGATCGCCGGGCGGGCGAGGACGCCGGGGCTGACCATCGCGGGGTTCTCGTCGACGATGCGCAGCAGCTCGGCGACACCGGCGGTGCCGGCGGCGGCAGGCCGGCGCTTGCCGGCCGGACCGCTGGCGCCCGCATCACCGCGCAGGGTGAAGTCGCCGGCGCCACGCCACTCGATGCGGCGGCGCTCGCCGTTCCGTAGCAGGAAGAGCGGGCTGGCGCCGGGCTGCGGGGTGACGCGCAGCTCATAGCCGCGGCCGCGCACCCCCTCGTCGTGGCGCGCCAGGGCCTCGGCCAGCTGGCCGCGGCGCTCGATCAGGCGCGCCAGCCAGGGGCGCTCGGCCGCCTTCAGCGCCGGATGCATGGCGTCGAGCAGCAACGGGCAGCGCGGCCCGAGCATGCGCGCCATGACGCGGCAGAACGCCTCGCCGAAGCGCGCATCCGGCTGATGCCAGAGGGCCAGGGTGCGAAGCCATTCGGCGTACTGTTCGCCCGGCACCGCCTCGGCCATGGCTCGTAGCACGCCGGTTACCGCCGGCGACAGCGCGCGCATGCCGACCGGGTGCAGCGGCTGGGTGTCCGGGCCCAGGTCGAAGCTGCGCGGCCCTTCGGCGGTGAGCACCGTGGCGCTCGCCACCTCGGCATAGTCATGGTCCTCGGTAGCCACCCAGAACACCGCCACGGCCGGTTCGCCCGCCGCTTCGAGCGCTGCCGCCCAGCGCGCGGCCGCCACCAGCTTGGCGAAGGTGAGCAGCGGGCCGCCGAACAGGCCCGGCTGCTGGCCGGTCACCACGACGCGGGTGGCCGGGTCGGCCAGGCGCCGGCAGGCACGCTCGGCAGCCGGATGCCCATAGGACCGGTTGCTCGCCAGCAGGGCGGCGGCCAGGGCGGCACGCGCACCGCCCGCCGAGGCAGCGCCGCCGCCCCGCGCGGCCGCCGCCGCGGGGAGCTGGCCGGGGGCGAGGAAGCGCAATGGCGCCAGCAGATCGAGGTCGCTGCCGGCAAGGAAGGCGCGCGGCAGCGGCGGCAGCCGGCCGGTGGCGACCAGGTCCACCCGCAGCGCGTCAGGCAGGCTTCCAACCGACGAGGATGAGGCGTTCGCTGTCACTGCCGTGGGGGTCTCCCTGGAAGTTGCCAAACAGGCCGGTGACCTCGAGGCCGGCCCAGTGCAGGCCGATCGTCACCTCCTCGGGTTGATAGGCGCGGACGCTTTCGAGGAAGGTACGCGGGAGGCCGCCGCCCACGGCCTGTACGCGGATACGTTTGTTGATGCGTTTGGTTGCGGCGTCGTACCAGCGCTTGATCTCGACGGTCCGGGCACCCGCTTCGCGCTCGCGCGAGTCGGCATCGGCCTGGCGGCCGTCGAGGTATTGGACTTCGCGCGCCTGCAGGTTCCGCACGGTGTGGGCAGCGTTCATGATGTCGATCAGGAAGCGGCCGCGCGGTGCCAGCACCCGCACGATCTCCTCGAGCACCAGGAAATTCTCGCGCTCCTTCTCGAAGTAGCCGAAGGAGGTGAAGAAGTTGAGGACCCAGTCGAAGGTGCCGGCGGCAAAGGGCAGGCAACGCATGTCGCTTACCGCGCACGGGAGGCGGCGGGCGTGGGCAAGCAGGGTCAGGGAGAGATCGACGCCGAGAGTGCGATAGCCGCGGCGGCGCAGCACGGCGGTATGGCGGCCGGCGCCGCAAGCCAGGTCCAGCACCGCGCGCGGCCGCGTCTCGCCGAGCTGCCGCTCGACGAAGTCGACGTGTGCCTCGGCCTCCTGCTCGTCGCGATGGGAGTAGAGACCCAGATACTCCTCGCCGAACCACTCCTTGTACCAGGCCATCGAGGAAGCATGATATCCGCACCGCCGCCGGGGCGCCGTTACAGGGCACCCCGCGGCCTCCTCTCCCTCACGACGGCCGTTGCCTGTTCGGCAACCGGAGACTTCGGGCATCGGTTCTCCGGCTACCGTCGCTTCGGTCATCGAACCACCGACGCCCGGTCATCGGCCGTCGATCCTCTTCTCACCCTGTCGCGATATCCTTGACGGTGGGGCTTGCGGTGGAATCCAACGGCGACGATTTGAGCTTCGACGGGGTGCCGGTCCCGGGGGGCTGGTTCTGGATGGGCGGCGGACCTCGCGACAATGAGAACCCGCGGCACGAGGTGTGGGTGGCTGCCTTCCGGTTGGCCAGGACGCCGGTGACCCGATGGGAGTACCAGGCCTTCCTGGACGAGACTCGCAACCCGGCGCCGCCGTTCTGGGGGGAGGCTGCGTTCTCCCATCCGCACATGCCGGCGGTCGGGCCTTCCTGGAACGACGCGGTGGCGTTCTGTGCCTGGGCCTCGCGGCGCCTGCGGCTGCCGTTGCGCCTGCCGACCGAAGCCGAGTGGGAGAGCGCCGCGAAGGCCGGCCGAGAGGTGGCGTATCCCTGGGGCGACGAGCCGCCGGAGTCGCTGCCCGACTATGACCGGCGCTGGCAGCGAGGGCCGGAGCCGGTCGACGCCTATCCGTCGCTCCATCCGCTGGGCTTGCTCGGCCTGGGCGAGAATGTGCACGAATGGTGCGCCGACTGGTTCGATGCCGCGTACTATCACCGCTCGCCGCGACGCCAGCCGCGCGGCCCCGAGGGCGGCACCCACCGGGCGTCGCGCGGCGGCTCCTGGCGCCACCAGGTCAAGGCCAGCCGCTGCGCCGCGCGCTCCGCCATCCCGCCGGGCCTGCGCTACAGCGACTACGGCTTTCGGCTGGCGGCCGGCGAGCTGGCGGCCGGGGACCTGGCGCAGGGTGGCCCGGCAACGGGCGGCGGTCTGGCGCCGGATGCCGGGATGGCGGACGCGCCGGCGACAGCGGCGCGGCGCGCAGGAGGGGGTGAGCCGGGATGAGCCCTGAGGACACCACCAGGACCAGCACCAGCTCGGCTGCCGGCACCGGGAACCGACGCGCTGCAGCCTGGATGCCCGTCGCCTTCGCGGCTGCCGGCAGCTTCCTGCTGCATGCCCTCGCGGTGCTCTGGGTATGGCAGTCCTGGCGCGGCTTCGGGCGCGTCGGGGTGCTCGCCTGGATCGACTTCCCGGCGTCGCTCACCTATCTGCGGCCGCGGGGCGGCGCCAGGCTCGTTTTGAGCCTGCTGCTCGGGGGCCTGCAGTGGGGGCTCTTCGGCGCCGGCCTGAGCCTGCTCTTCGGCCGTTCCGCCCGCCGCCCGGCGCGTTAGCGGCGCCACGCCGGCGCCCCGAGTTACAATCGACGCCATGGTGCAGGTGGGTTCTGTCCGCGTCGAGCCGCCCCTCTGGCTCGCCCCGATGGCCGGGGTCACCGACCGCGACTTCCGCCTGATCGTGCGGCGGATCGGCGGCATCGGCGTGGTGTCGATGGAATTCATCTCGTCGCGCGCGATCGTCTCGGGAAACCAGAAGACCCGCGACATGATGCACTTCAGCGACGAAGAGCGCCCGCTGGCCATCCAGATCTACGGCTCGGACGTGGCCACCATGCGCGAGGCGGCGCTGGTGGTCGAGGAGCTGGGACCGGACATCTGCGACATCAACATGGGCTGTCCGGCCAACAAGGTGCTCAAGGGCTGCGCCGGCGCCGCGCTGATGGGCGACCTCGATCTCGCCGAGCGAATCATCCGGGCGGTGCGCGACGTCCTGTCCATCCCGCTCACCGTCAAGTTCCGCCTGGGACTCGACGACTGCCGTCGCAACTATCTCGAGCTGGGCAAGGTCTGCGAGGCCAACGGCGTCGCGGCGGTGGCGATGCATGCACGGACCGCGCGGCAGATGTACACCGGGGAGGCCGACTGGTCGCACCTGGCGCGGCTCAAGGAGAGCCTGAGCATCCCGGTGATCGGCAACGGCGACGTGCGCGAGCCGGAGGATGCCCTGCGCCTGCAGGCGGCCACCGGCTGCGACGGCATCATGGTGGGCCGCGGCGCCACCCGCAACCCCTGGATCTTCAGCCAGATCACCGCGCGGATGTCGGGCGGGCGCGTCGCCGAACCGACGCTCGCCGCGCGCCGCGCCCTGATCCTGGGGCACTTCCAGATGGTCGCCGAACGCGAGAGCGGGGCCTTCGCGCTGCACAAGCTGCGCAAGTTCACCGGCTGGTACACGCACGGACTGCCCAACGGACGGCGGCTGCGGCAGGAGATCAATCAGCTGCCGGACGTCGAGAGCTTCCTGGCGGCGGTCGAGAGCTTCCTCGACGAGCTGGTCGAGGAAGAGCAGGCGGCCTAGTGTCATGTCCTGGTCGCCGCCGACCGTGACGCCGATCCCCGAGCACGCCATCGATCTGCCCGACGCGCCGGCGGCGGCACTGCGTGCGGTGGGCGCCGCCGCCGAAGAGTGGGGAGCGGACTTCGAGCCGCGCGGCGCCGGCGGCGAGCTGCGCCTGCCGGTGGTGGCCGGACTGCGCCGCGGTCTGCTCTCGGGACCGTTGGCGGTCGAGACGGCCGGACAAGGGGCGCGGGTGGTCTTCAGGCCGGCGGCGCAGGACTACCACCTCGAGACCTCGGCCGTCGCCGTGCTGTTGATCGCGGCCGCCGGGGCGCTGCTGACCGTGGCCTGGCCGCTGTTTCCTCAGCTGCTGCCGGTCGCGGCGCTGGGCGCGGTGCTGGCGCTGTCGGGTTGGTTCCTGGTCGTCTCGCGGCTGCGCGGCAAGGGTCCGGCGGAGTTCCTGGCGAGCGTCGCCGCGCACCTGGGCGCCGGCGGCGGGAATTCCGGCGCCCCCGGCGGCGGTATATAGTGGTGTCTAGTGGTATCGGTTCTTTGGCAACTGGGGGCGTACCGGTTTCGACGGGGAACAAAAGCGGAGCGGAGGCGGCGTGTCCGAAGTCCACCCGTAAAGTGGAACGTTTAACTGCGAACGATAACTTCGCACTCGCGGCCTAAACAGCCGTGACGCACCGATGAGAGCGTGACCCGCGGCACTCATCGGCGCGACGCCAAAGCGGGTCAAGGGGCCCGGTTGCCTTGTGCCGTGCCCTGATATACAGCAAGGCTGGCCGCCGCGCCAGGTGCCTTCTTCCGACGCGCGCGCGGCGAGATTACAAATAGAAGGCTACGCACGTAGAAGCCTCTGAAACGCGTTTTCCGGACGTGGGTTCGACTCCCACCGCCTCCACCATTCCTCCCTTTGGAAAGCCTCCCACATCCAGCCGGTCGCCAGCCGCCGGCGACCTGCGGTCATCAACAGCCGGCAACCTGTTCCAGCTCCTCCTCGATTGGAGGTTCGCCCGTCAAGCGCCGGCGAATGCCCGGTCGATGCTGCGATCGAACGGCGGCTCGAGCACTCCTGCCTCGGTGACTATGGCGGTGATCAGGTCGTGCGGCGTGACGTCGAACGCGAAGTTGACGGCCTCGGTGTCCGGTGGCGCGATGCGCATGCCGTAGACCTCGGTCACCTCGTCGGCGCGGCGTTGCTCGATCGGTATGGCCGCGCCGTTCGCGGTGTCGCGGTCGATCGTGGACAGCGGCGCGGCGACGTAGAACGGCACCCGATGGCGTGCCGCCAGCACCGCCAGCGGGTAGGTGCCGATCTTGTTGGCGGTGTCGCCGTTGGCCGCGATGCGGTCGGCACCGACCACGATGCGGTCCACCAGGCCCTGAGCCATCAGCGTGCCGGCGCTGGAGTCGGTGACCAGCCGGAAGGGAATGCCCAGGCGGCGGAGCTCCCAGGCGGTCAGGCGGGCTCCCTGCAGCAGCGGCCGCGTCTCGTCCACCCAGACCAGCTTCACCCCATGGCGCCGCCAGGCGGACTGGATGACACCGAGGGCGGTGCCGTAGCCGGCGGTCGCCAGCGCACCGGCGTTGCAGTGGGTGAGCACCCGCGAGCCCGCCGCGAACAGCGCCGCGCCGTGCTCGCCGATGCGGTGGTTGATCTCAACGTCCTCCGCCGCGAGGCGGTGCGCCCAGGCCAGCAGGGCGCCGGCCGCCGCCTCGGGTCCGGCGGCCGCGCTCTGCTCGAAGACACGGCGGCCGTGGGCGATGGCCCAGCGCAGGTTCACGGCGGTGGGCCGGGTCGAGCCCAGCAGCTCGGCCACGGCGGCGAAACGCGGCGCCAGGTCGGCGGCATCGCGCACCGGCGCCACGCCCAACGCCAGGCCATAGGCGGCGGCGACGCCGATCGCCGGCGCGCCGCGCACCGCCAGCCGGCGGATGGCGTCGGCCACCTGCTCGGGCGTCTGGCATTCGAGCCAGGTCTCGTGGTCGGGTAGGCGGGTCTGGTCGAGGAGCAGCAGCGCTCCCTCCTGCCAGCGCAGCGGTGAGAATGGCGCTTCGGCGGCGGCGGCGGGATCGGCGGGGGCCCCCGGCGACGATGGCACCGCGGGACCGGGCGGAGTGGCGGGGAGCGCGTCGCTCATGGCAGGCGGATCTTATCGCGGCCTCCGGCACTCTTCGGCGAGCGACGGCGGGCTCAGGCGGGCGATCGCGGCGCCATCCGGCAGCGGCCCACGCGGCGCCCGCGGCTGGCCGGCGTTGTGAGATCATCGGCGCCGCGGGCGCGCGTGCGTCCGATGGAGGTGGTGTGAAAGGCAAGACACAGAACCTGGGTTTTTCGACCCGCGCGATCCATGCCGGGCAGCCGCCGGACCCGCGGACCGGAGCGGTGGCCGTCCCCATCTACCAGACCTCGACCTACGTGCAGCAGAGCCTTGGCGAGCACCAGGGCTACGAGTACGCGCGCACCCAGAATCCGACGCGGGAGGCGCTCGAGGCGAACCTCGCGGCGCTCGAGGGTGGGGTGTCCGGTCACGCTTTCGCCTCCGGCATGGCCGCCATCGCCAGCCTGATGACCCTGATCAAGGCGGGAGAGCACGTGGTCGTGTCGCGCAACGTCTACGGCGGCACCTATCGCTACTTCACCCGGATCCTCGAGCGCAACCAGGTGTCGTTCTCGTGGGTGGACAGCAGCCGCCTCGATGCCGTGGCGGCGGCGATGACCCCGGCCACGCGGATGGTCTTCATCGAGACCCCGACCAATCCGGTGATGGACATCTCCGACATCGCCGGCTGCGCCGAGATCGCCCACGCCCACGGCGCCCTGCTGGTGGTCGACAACACGTTCCTCTCGCCGTATCTGCAGCGGCCGCTCGAGCGCGGCGCCGACGTGGTGGTGCACTCGACCACCAAGTTCATCAACGGCCACAGCGACTCGGTCGGCGGCGCCGTGGTATGCGCCCGCCGGCAGGAGGCCGATTGGCTGGCGTTCGTGCAGAATTCGCTCGGCGCCATCCTGTCGCCGTTCGATTGCTTCCTGGTCATGCGCGGCGTCAAGACGCTCGCGGTGCGCATGGAACGGCACGAGCGCAATGCCGCCGCGGTGGTGGCGATGCTCGCCGCGCACCCCAAGGTCCGCCGTGTTCTCTACCCCGGCCTTCCCGACCACCCCGGGCGCGAAGTACATCAGCGGCAGGCCGCGGGCTTCGGATCGATGATCACCCTCGAGATGGGGACCCTGGCCGCGGCCAAGGCGCTACTGGACCACGTGCTGGTGCTGAGCCTTGCCGAGAGCCTCGGCGGTGTCGAGAGCCTGATCTCCCACCCCGCCACCATGACCCACGCCTCGGTTCCACCCGAGCGCCGCGCCGAGCTCGGGCTCACCGACAGCATGGTGCGGATCTCGGTGGGCATCGAAGACGTCGGGGACCTGATCGCCGACCTGGAGCAGGCGCTGGCCAAGGTCTAGGGCAGAGCGAGCTCCCGCGATGGGATCGGGTCCCGTGCCCTGCGGCCGGGCCGGGGTCGCAAACGGCCGATTGGATTTGAATCGACGATCAGAAGTCGGTGTCGTCGGGATCGGCGGCGTAGGCGATCTCGTCCTCTTCCTCGTCGGAGAAGTCGGCCTCCTTGTCGACCGAGCCTTCGATCCAATCGAGGAAGCGCTGATCGCCCTGGCTGACTCCGAACGACAGGATCTCGGGCAGCTCGTAGCTGTGCAGCTCGCGGATGGTCGCGGCCACGCCGTCGAACTCCGACTGCAGCGTCTTGATGATCAGCAGCAGCTCGCCGTCCTTGCAGATCTTCCCTTGCCAGCGGTAGATCGAGCGGATGGCGGGGACGATGTTGACGCAGGCCGCCTGCCGGCGGACGACGATCTCGCGCGCGATGAGGTTGGCCTGCTCCTCGGTGCCGACAGTGGTGACCATGACGATCGCGTGCACGGCAGCCACGTTACTGCACCGCCAACGAGCGAGTCAATGCGCGCCGGCTCGCGCATGGACATGCTCTTTCGGACCGCGGCGGCAACCACGATACTCGAGCGCAGGAGGCACCGAATGAACGCCAAGAACCTATCCCTTGCCGCCGTCGTCGTCGCCGCCTCGTTGCTGGCCCACTGCGGCGGCGGCGGCTCGCCGACCGAACCCTTGCCGGCCGGGGATGGGCGGCTGCTCTTCACGGACAGCGGCTGCGCCTGCGTGAACCCGCCGTACCCGCCGATTGCGATCTACGTCGACGCCAAGCAGGCAGGCGAGCTGCCGGTCTTCGGCAAGCTCGGCATCGAGCTCCCGCCGGGCCGGCACACCTGGTCCACCGTCGCCGACGACCCGAATCCCACGCCGGTGGTGATTCAACTCGGAGCCACCGTCACCGTCAGCCTCATGACCAATCTCTCGTGCTTCGACGGCTGTGGAGACTCGTGACGGGCAGGCGGGCCGATCGGCGAGGCCGGTGCTGACCGCGATGGATCGACCGTGACGGTCGCGGCGCCGGAGTCGGCGCCGGGTCATTTTCCTGTCAAACGATTTGGCCGCCGTCCAAATCGCTTGACAGCGGGAGCAGCGGCCCGCGTGCCAAGCCCGCAGGGCCGCTTCGTGGCCGTGAGCCCTGCGAACGCGGCCGGGCTTGTCCAAATCCCTTGACGGCCGAAACCAGCGGCGGCGGTGCTGTGCGATCGTAAGGGCATTGTTTGCCGTGTTTACCATTCTCGTCTGACCTGGCCCGGAGCTTGATCCTGTCGTGCGGTCGTACCTAACCCGGAGAGGGGGTGGCGAACCGCCGAAGGCACCAAAGCGGAGACAAGCGACTGGGATCGTGGCAGCCGGGCCGGCAAGCGCTCGGCTGCCCCGAGCGCGATTCCGAGAGGGCCTCGATCAGCCCGCAGGTCTCGCCAAAGGCCATGGCCCACGTGACCTGGGAGCTCCGCGCCGTTATTCCTCTCGCCGTCGACCGGCCTCGCGCTTGACGGCTCCGGGATGCGGGTGTACGCTCTTTCCTAGTTGAACTAGGAGAGTGGCCATGGACGAGAAGACCGAGCTGCTGCCGGGCACGCTCGACATGCTGGTGCTCAAGGCTATCTCCCTCGGGCCGCTGCATGGCTATGGCGTGCTGCTGCGGCTGCAACAGATCTCGGGAGACGAGCTGCACATCCCTCAGGGCTCGCTCTACCCGGCGCTATACCGACTCGAACATCAGGGATGGATCGCGGCGGATTGGGGCGAGTCCGAGAACAACCGCCGCGCCAAGTTTTACCAGCTGACCGCCGCCGGCAAGCGGCGCCTCACGGCGGAGATGGCGCAGTGGAGCCGCTTGTCGACGGTGGTCGCGGGCATCCTGGCCGCGGCGCCCGAGGAGGCGTGAGATGCCGCTGCCCCGCTTAGTCTCGCTCCGCGACGGGCTGCTCCGGCGCCGGCGGCTGGAGCGCGAGATGGACGCCGAGCTGCGGTTCCACCTGGAGCGCCGCGCCGCCGACCTGGTCGCATCGGGCCTTACCGCGGCCGAGGCCCGGCGCCGAGCGCACCGCGAGCTGGGGGCGGTCGAAGGCATCAAGGAACGGTGCCGCGAGGCCCGCGGTCTGCGCTGGGCCGACGAGCTGGCGCAGGATCTGCGCTATTCGATCCGGTCGCTGCGGTTGGCGCCCGGCTTCGCCGCCGCCGCGGTGCTCACCCTGGCGCTCGGCATCGGGGTCAACGCCACCGTCTTCAGCTTGTTCGACGCCATCCTCAGCCGGCCGCTGCCCTACGCGGCGCCGGCACGGCTGGTGCGCGAGGGTAGCTATTTTCCGAAGGGCGCGCTGCTGGTCTTCCGCCAGCAGAGCCGTGCGCTGGTCAGCGTGGCCACCTACGACAGCGGCAGCGAGGTCAACCTCACCGGAGTGGGCGATCCCGAGCGCGTCGCCGGCAGCCATGTCTCGGCCGAGCTCTTCTCGACGCTCGGGGTGCCGGCTGCCATGGGCCGCACCTTCCGACCGGGCGAGGACCTCGCCGGCCAGGACCGGGTGACGGTGCTCTCCGACACCTACTGGCGGCAACGCTTCGGCGCCGATCCCGGCATCCTCGGACGCCAGCTGACCCTCGACGGCGTGAGCCGCGAGGTGGTGGGCGTCATGCCGGCGGGATTTGCCTTCCCGTCGGCGGCGGCGCGGCTATGGCTGCCCGCCCGGCTGGACCCCGGCGACCCCGTGGACCTGTGGAAGAGCACCGGCTACGGCCTGCTGGGGAGGCTGCGCGACGGGATCACCCTGGCACAGGCGCAGGAGGAGCTGCGCCGCTTGATCCCTCGCGTACGGGACGCCTTCCCCTGGCGGATGCCGGACGAGTGGAACATGGGGCAGGACAACCGGGTGCTGCCGTTGCAGGAATGGATGACCGCCGGCGTGCGCCCGCGGCTGCTGGTGGTGCTGGGAGCGGCCTGGCTGGTGCTGCTGGTCGCGTGCGCCGACGTCGCCAACCTGCTGCTGGCACGCGCCGCGGTGCGCCAGCGGGAGATCGCCCTGCGCGCCGCCCTCGGCGGCGGCCGGCGCCGCATCCTGAAGCAGGTGCTCACCGAGAGCGTCGTGCTCGCCGCGGCGGGCGGCATCGCCGGCCTGGCGCTGGCCGCGTTGGGCGTGCCGCTGCTCAAGTCAGTGCTGCCAGGCGATACACCGCGCCTGGCGGCGGTGAGCCTCGACTGGCGCGCGCTGGTGTTCGCCGGCGGTCTGGCGGCGGCGACGGGGATCGCCTGCGGCATGCTACCGGCATTGAGGTTGCTGGGCGCCGCCGGTCCGTCGCGCCACCTGCTGCCGGCACTGCGGTCCGCGGAGCGGTCACCGGCGGGAGGCGTGGAGCGCCGGCGTCTGTCGGCGGGGCTGGTCGTCGTGGAGGTGGCGGTGTCGGTGATGCTGGTGACCGGCGCCGGGCTGCTGGCGCGCACCCTCGGCCAGCTGCTGAGCGTCGCGCCGGGCTTCCGCTCCGAGCATGTGTTGACGGCAAGCGTCACGCCCAACGACGCGCGCTGCAAGACCGCCGCCCAGTGCATCGCCCTGTACGACGGCTTGCTCGACCGCCTGCGGGCGCTGCCGGGGGTGACCCGGGCCGCCGCGACGACCGATCTGCCGCTGACCGGCAAGGCGGAGGCGCGACAGGTGGCGGTCGATCTCGAGGACCACCCGGTACCGCCGGGAACCCCGGCTTTCGTGGCGCGAGAGCACGACGTGACTCCGGAATTCTTCGCGACCTTGCGTATCCCGCTCGTCGCCGGCCGTGCCTTCGACGGCTCGGAAGGTTCGCGGCCGGAGCGCGTGGCGCTGGTCAACGAGACGATGGCAGAGCGTTTCTGGCCCGGACAGAGCCCGGTTGGCAAGCACCTGCGCTACGTCTGGCAGAAGCAGTGGCTACGGATCGTCGGCGTGGTCGGCGACGTCCGCGGCGAATCGCTCGCCAAGGGCCCGGCGTGGGACTTCTACCTGCCCTACGGGCAAGCCACGACCGTCGCCATGGACGTCATGGTGCGCACGGCAGGCGATCCAGAGGCCAGTGGCCTGGCGTTGCAGCGCGCCATAGCGGAGGTCGAGCCCACCGTGCCGGTGAGCAAGGTGCGCACGCTCGACGCCATCGTCCATGAATCGGTGGGCACGCCGCGCTCCACCATGTGCCTGCTGGCGACGTTCTCGCTGCTTGCCCTGGCGCTCAGCGCGGTCGGCATCTACGGCGTGATCTCCTACACCGTCAGCCGCCGTACCCACGAGATCGGCGTCCGCATGGCGCTGGGAGCCACCGCCGGACAGGTGAGCAGGCTGGTCCTCGGCCGTGCGCTGGCCCTGGCGCTGCTCGGCGTCGCGGTCGGCGCCGGTGTCTCGCTCGCTGCCGGCCGCCTGCTGCGCGGTCTGCTGTTCGGCGTCAGCGCCAGCGACCCGGCCATCCTCGTCGCGGCGTCGACGCTGCTGATCGTCACCGCCATGGTCGCGGCCTTCCTGCCGGCGCGGCGCGCCATGCGCCTCGATCCCACGCTGGCGCTGCGCGAGGAATGAGCCGGCCGCTCGAGACGGCGAGGGCGTGAGGGCACCCTGCAGGTAAGAGCTCGGGACATGGACGCCAACGGCGCTCAGGACGCTCATGCTGGCGGGTGGACCCGAGCACGAACGGGGTGCTAGCATGCCCCCCGCTCGGCCGGCCCGGTTGGTCCGGCAGAACGTAGTAGATTACCCGCCATGACCCAAGACCGGCACATCGTAAGGGAGTACCTGGAGGCGTTGATCATCGCCGCCGTCTTCCTGCAGTTCGCGAACACCTTCGTGGTCCAGACCTACTACATCCCCAGCGGTTCGATGGAAGAAACCCTGTGGGTCGGCGACCACCTGTTCGTCAACCGTTTCATCTACGGCCCGGCCCCCACGGCGCTCGAGCGCAAGCTGCTGCCGTTGCGGCACGTGCGCCGGGGCGACATCGTCGTCTTCCGGTCCAAGGAGAACCCGCGGATCGACGTGGTGAAGCGTTGCATCGGCGTACCCGGCGACACCATCCGCGTCGTCGACAAGAAGCTGCTGCTCAACGGCCGGGCGGTCGACGACACCGCCTACGCGGTGCACAAGGACGCCAACCACTACCCGCCGTTCTACCCGTCGCAGATGGCGGCGCGGGATAACTTCGGGCCATTCACCGTGCCCCCGGCAAGCTACTTCTGCATGGGCGACAACCGCGACAACTCCTGGGATTCGCGGTTCTGGGGGGAGCTGCCGGAGAGCTACCTGCTCGGCAGGGCCTTCGCGATCTACTGGTCGCGCGGCGACCAGACCGCCGATCGCGGCTCGGAGACCCTGGGCTCGAAGATCGCCGATCTCGGCAAGACCGCGGTCGGCTTCGTCACCAAGACGCACTGGTACCGCACCTTCAAGATCATCCGCTAGCCGCCGGCCCCGTCGCAGTCGCTGCTCCGTCTCGATGTCAACTCAGACCGCGCCGAGGCCCGTGGCCCGGGAGTACCTGGAAGCTCTGCTGATCGCCGTCATCTTCGCAACCTTCGCGCGAACCTTTGTTTTCCAGGCGTTCAAGATCCCCTCGGGATCGATGGAAGAGAACCTGCTGATCGGCGACCACATCCTGGTCAACAAGTTCATCTATCGGTCCGGCCGGCTCCCGGCTCGAGCAGGCGATGCTGCCCTCCCGCGCCGTGCGGCGGGGAGACATCGTGGTCTTCCGGTGGCCCGTGGACCCGTCCCGCGATTTCATCAAGCGCGCCATCGGCCTGCCCGGCGACGTCGTCAAGTTGGTGGACAAGCGCCTGTACGTCAACGGCCAGCGGGTTGCCGACGAGAGCTACTACCGACTGCACGTCTACCCCGCGAGCTCGAGCCGTGCTCGCGCGACAACTTCGGCCCGGTACGCGTACCCGCCGGCAACTACTTCTGCCTTGGCGACAACCGCGACAACTCGGCCGACTCGCGCTTCTGGGGCATGGTGCCGGCAAACCACCTGAAGGGCCGGGCGCTCCTGGTCTACTGGTCCTTCAGCGAAGCTGCCGGGACGCCGGAGGAGCCGGTCGGCCTGGCCGCCAGGCTGGCGCGAATTGCGCACGTGGCGGCCGGCTTCGTCTCCCACACCCGCTGGGGGCGCACGCTCAGGATCGTACGCTAGCCCGCATTGCGCTAGACTCCCCGGAACGAAACCGCTAGGCGCCGAGAGGTGGGGCCGTCCCGGGTGGCGCCACCAGAACCGATCCAGGTCAGGAGAACAACCATGTCACGCAGGGTCGGCGAACGAGGCGAGGGAAATCTCGGGTGCATCCTCTGGGCCGCTGCGCTGGGACTTGCGGTCCTCATCGCGGTCAAAATGGTGCCGGTCAAGATCGCCAGCTCGCAGCTCTATGACTTCATGGAGCAGCAGGCCCAGGTCGCGGCCGCCGCGTCGCCGGAGGCGATCGCCAAGAGCATCCTCGACAAGGCCAGAGAGCTCGACTTGCCGCTGGCCAAGGAAGACCTGCACGTCGAGAAGATCGGCGGCATGATTCCCAAGATCAAGATGCGCGCCGTGTTCACTGTTCCGGTCGACTTCCCGGGCTACACTTACCTGTGGCACTTCGATCACCAGGTGAACCGGGACATCTACATCTTCTAGCTGCAACCGTCTTGCGGCGGCACTGCGGCATGAGTCTGCCGCACGCACCCACCGTGATTCCGTGCGTTGCGTTGCTGGCAACCGGACGGCCCCAGCCTCGGCCAGGCCCGAGGGCGCAAATGCCGCCTTCCAGGCGACCCTCGAGGCGTGAGCGCGGACCCTTCGCGGCCTGGAGCCATGGTCCTTCCTGGTTGGAGCTTGGTCGTAGCCTGAGGCGAGGGCAATCCAGCTGAGCCCAAGCCCGCCGGAAACCACGACCACCGGCGCCACGGTCGCCGGACCCGCGGGCATGACCCCCGCACCGGCGGCCACCCGAGCAGCGCAAGTCTGGCGCATCTCCGAGACCCTCGTTTGTGGTTTCCTGCCGGGAGCGCTGGTCGGCGCCCACCTCGCCGGGCTGCTGTTCTTCCTGAATCCCGCGCTGCCATGGAGCGCCATGCCGATCTTCCGCGCCGTGTCCTGGTACGCCATGGAGCTCGGGCTGTTCAGCGTCGCGCTTCACCTGCCGCTGCTCGCAGTGCGCCGCCCGCGCGCCCGTCGCGTCCTGCCATGGACGCTCACCGCCGCCTTCGGCCTGGCAGCGGTGCTCGATTGGACCCATGCCTCCCACTACGCCTACTACCTGCCGACCGGCATCAACGCGCGGCTGATCAAGACGGCGATCTGGCTGTCGGTCGCCGCGGTCATGGCCTTCTACACCGCTCTTCTCCATAGCCTGGACCGCCGGCGCTACGGCTGGCGCAGCCGGTTCGCCTTCGTTCTGCTTTCCGGCCTCTCGATCTTCGTGATGATCGAGCGGCGCGCGGCCTTCCACCCGCCGCCGCCCTTGCCGCCGCGCCCCGCAGTGGTCGAGCGAGAGGCGCGGCCCAGGCTGTGGGTGATCGGCCTGGACACGGCGACCCTCGACGCCATCCTGCCCCTTGCCGGCCGCGGCCAGCTGCCGTTCCTGGCCGGTATCCTGCGCCGCGGCGCCTATGGTCGGCTCGAGTCGCTCTCGCCGGTGCGGCCAGAGGCGCTGTGGATGACCCTGGCGACCGGCAAATACCCCTGGCAGCATGGGGTCACTGGCAGCCGGCTGTACAGCGCGCTGCGCATCGACCCCGAGGCCGAGCTGCGTTTGCTGCCGGTGGGCATCGGCTTCAACCGGTGGGGCCTGCCGGCGGCGCGCAGCCGGCTGCTGCACGGCTACTCCCGGCAGGCCCTCACCTTGTGGGAGGTCTTGCCGCGCCTCGGGATCCCCTCCGGGGTGGTGAGCTGGCCGGCCTCGTCGCCGGTGTCGCCGGAATCGGTGTTCGCGTTCTCGGACCGTTACTTTTCGGAGCGCGCCGAGAGCGGCGAGGCGTGGCCGCCGCCGCTCGCCGCCTGGGCGCGGCGGTTCCGCCCCGAGCCGCGCGCGGTGCGAGCATTGCTCGCCTCGCGCTTCGGTCCTGGAACGCCGCCACCGCTGGTGACGACTGTCGCTGGGGACCTGTGGCGGGAATCGCTGACCGAGGCGGTGCTCGACCGGCCGCCTGCGGTGGGCGGCTTTTTCCTGGTGCTGCCCGGCCTGCGGCAGGTGTCGCGGCGTTACTTCGGCGGCTTCAGCAATGTCCAGTTCCAGGCCGGGCAGGCGCCCGACTTCGTGGAGGCGGCTGAGCGCATCACCGATTACTACACCCGGCTGGACGCCTTCCTGGCCGAGCTATGGCAACGGCACACCGGCGACGACATCCTGGCGGTGGTCTCCGCATCCGGCATCGAAGGCTCGACCGGCTGGCGGCGGGTGCTCGGCGAGCTATCGCGGGAGGTCTCGCTCGAGGGCTTCGAGGCGGATGCTCCGGATGGCGTGCTGATGCTCTACGGCGAAGGGGTGCAGCCGGGAGCTCTGCTGACCGGCGCCCGGCTGGTGGACGTGGTGCCGACTCTGATGTACGCCCTCCATCTGCCGGTAGCGCGGGACCTCGACGGCGAGGTGCTCACCTCCGCCTTCGACAAGAGCTTCCTGGCGCGCCACCCGCTGACCTTCCTGACCACCTACGAGACCCTGCCCATTCCGGCCCCGGCAGGATTGCACTGAGCAGTCCTGGTCCCTGGAGGAATGGCTCTGGCCTGGGTTTTTCGAGTGCATAATCCCGGGATCCTTTGATGCCCTAGCTCTCCCGGGCGGCGGGCACCCTGGCGGCCACCAGCTTCGGGCCGCCGGCAGCGGCCTTGGCCGCATCTCTCGTCATCGCGCAGCGGCCTTCGAAGAGGGCGCCATCTTCGACGATCAACGCCGGCGTATCGACATCGGCGAAAACCTTGCCTGTCGAGGTGATATGGACCCGGCGGGCGGCCTGAATGCTGCCCCGCATGGTGCCGGAGACGATAACCTGCCCAACCCGCACCTCGCCCTCGACCTCGCCTCCCTCGCCGACGATCAGCTCTCCCTCCGTGGTCACCTCGCCGGTGAACTTGCCGTGGACGCGGAAGTGGGTGTCGAACATGAGCTCGCCACGAAGGTGGCTGCCGCGGTCGAGGAAGCCGTTGAGATCCCCCGCCTTGGCGGTCGGTTTCGTCACGCTTCGTTCCCCCTTTCCATCAACAGATCGTAGAGCCGCATCAACTCTTCCTCGGAATGAAAATGGATTTGCAGGTGGCCCCCTTTGCCCTTGCGCCGGATCTCCACCCTGGTCTGCAGGCGCCGGGTGAGCGTTTCCTGGGCCGCCGCCGTATGGACCTCGACCGTTTGCGGCTGTCGCCTGGCGCGTGGCGGTTGCGGCGCCGCCAGTTGCTCGAGCTCGCGAGCGGAGAGCTCCTCGCGCACCGCCCGCTCGGCCAGGGAGACCTGCAGGTCGCGGCCCTCCAAGGCCAGCAGCGGCCGCGCCTGGCCGGCAGTCAGCTGGCCGGCGCGCAGCAGATCGCGGATCTCCTCGGGCAGCTTGAGCAGGCGCAGGGCATTGGTCACGGCGGTTCGGCTCTTGCCGACGCGAACGGCGACGGCCTCCTGCGACAGCCCGAACTTCTCCTGCAGTGCGGCATAGGCCTCGGCCTCTTCCAGAGCATTGAGGTCGCTGCGCTGCAGGTTCTCGACCAGCGCCAGTTCGAGCCTGGCCTGATCGTCGAGGTCGGCGCGCACCACCACCGGCACCTCTTCGAGGCCGGCCAGACGTGCGGCGCGCCACCGCCGCTCGCCCGCCACGATGCTGAAGGCGCCATCGCCGTCCATGGTGACGACCAGCGGCTGCACCAGGCCCTGAAGCCGGATCGAGGCGGCGAGCGCCTCCAATTCGGCGTCGTCGAAGGTCGACCTGGGTTGCCAGCGGTTGGGCTTGAGCGCCGCCACGGGAAGCCTGCGGACGCCGCCGGCCTCGTCAGCTGCCTGCTGCCGGTCAGGCGCCTGGATCAGGGCGTCGAGGCCGCGGCCCAGTCCTCGCTTCTTCATCGCCGTCACGCCGCCCGCCGCAAGATCTCGCGAGCCAGGGCGAGATAGGCCTCGGCGCCGCGAGACTTGATGTCGTACTGGAAGATCGGCAACCCATGGCTGGGAGCCTCGGCAAGCCGGATGTTGCGCGGCACGATGGTCTCGTACACCTGTCCGGAGAAATGCCGCCGGATCTCCTCCGCCACCTCGCGAGACAGGTTGGTGCGGTCGTCGTACATGGTTAGCAGGATGCCGGCGATCACCAGGCGCTTGTTGAGGCCCTTCTGGACCCGGTCGATCGTGGCGAGGAGCTCGCTCACCCCCTCGAGCGCAAAGTACTCGCACTGCAGCGGCACGAGCACAGCATCGGCGGCTGCCAGCGCGTTGACGGTCAGATGGCCGAGCGAGGGCGGGCAATCGAGGAGGACGGTGTCGTAGCGCTCGGCGACCAGCGAGAGCACCTGCTTGAGTCGTTCTTCCCAGTTGGGTTCGCCGACGAACTCGACCTCGACGCCTACCAGGTCACGCTGGGTCGGGACGAGGTCGAGATTGGGGAATCCCGACGGCTGGATGGTCTCGGCGAGCGACGCCTCGCCGGACAGCACGTGGTACAGGTGCGGCACCGAGGCTCGCACCCCCAGGCCGCGGGTGGCATTGCCCTGAGGATCGCAGTCCACCAGCAGGACCCGCCGCTCGAGCGCGCCCAAGCCGGCGCCGAGGTTGATGGCGGTGGTGGTCTTGCCGACTCCGCCCTTCTGGTTGGCGATCGCGAGGATCATGGTTCGGGCTCCTGAACGTTCGGGTCCGCGTCGCTGCCGCGCGGAGCGGCGGACCCGCCTGGCTCGCCTCGGGTCGCGATTCCACCAGCCTGGCCACCTTCGCTGGCGACAGCGGCTGTCGCTCGCAGCTGCAGGATTCGGCGCTTCTCTCCTCCGGCGAGGTGCAGGATGGCCCGCGGCGTGAGCTCAGGCGGCAGCTTCGGTTCGCGTTCGCCGATCCATAGCAGCATCGAGCCCTCGGGCGTCAGCCTCCGAGAAAAAGCCTTCAGAACCTCGGGTTCGAGCTTCAGGGCTCGGACGGTCACCAGATCGATACGCTGCGGCAACTCGGCGGGCAGCGGACTGGCGACTCTAACATTCAGGCACCGGCAGGGCAACGCGGCACGGCGGGCGGCGGCGCTCAGGAACGCCCATTTCCGCTCCCTGGCCTCGACGAGAGTGACCCGAAGGCCGGGGCGCGCCGCCGCCAGCACCAGCCCCGGGAAGCCTCCACCCGATCCCAGGTCGAGACCATGGCGCGCCGATCGCGGGATGAGGGGCAGCGCGGCGAGGGATTCGCCGAAATGGCGGACCAGGACCTCGTCGGCGGTGCCGGGCCCGATCAACCCCAGGCGCTCGTTCCACCGCCGCAGCTCGAGGTAGTGAGCATACAGCGCTGCTTGCGCCACTGCCGCAAGAGGCTCGGGAGTCAGGGTCGCGATACCGGCGGCGAAGTCGTCGCTAGAAATGGCTGGCAGCCGGAAGGCCATGGCCCATCGTAGGGCGCCTGGCGTCGCTGGACAAGGCGACATGTTTCACGGGAAACTTGACGGTGAAACAAGCAGGGCGAGATCCGTGGTTTCACGGGAAACATGACGGTGAAACAACAGACTCCGCCGGGGCGGGACACTTGACTGAGATCGAACGTGGCATCCTCGTGGGGCTGCTCATCGGCGAAGGGCATTTTGGCGGCGACGGCCGGCAGCCTCAGATCACTCTGCGGATGCACACCGACCATCAAGCGCTCTTTCTCTGGCTGGTGAAAATGGTGCCGGGCTCCAAGCTCTACGGCCCCTATCACCACGGCGGGCGCCACTATTACCAGTGGATGGCCCGCGGCGCCTGCCTCCGAGAATCCCTCATCCCGCTCCTGGATCGCCATCTCGACCCCGGCCTGGACGAGAAGAGCTACCGCCGGTACGAGGAGATGAAGCGCCGCTACAATCTAAGGTGACGAGACCGCGATGGCTGGACCAGCTCGGCGGGCGCGCAACGATCCGGCACCGGTTGCCCGACGTCGCAACCACCCGCCGCCGCCGAGTCCCCAGGCGCCAGCTAAGGAGAGGCACACAGTGATGCGCTTGAAGTAACCCTCTCCCATCGCTCTCCGTGGCTACCGCGGGGTCGTCGGAGGGTGACGTGAATGGTCCGGCGGTCGGCCGGGTCGATTGGCGCCAGGGGTCCGCTCGCCGTGGCGTCGCCCCTGCTCGAAACGCGCTGGCGTCGCCGAGAACGCGCTTCAACCAAGTGTCCCAGGCGCCAGCCTAGGCGGGGCGCACTGTGATGCGCTTGAAATAGCCCTCTCCCTCGCTCTCCGTGACCACCGCGGGGTCGTCGGCGAGGGTCACGTGGATGATCCGGCGGTCGGCCGGGTTCATCGGCACCAGCGTCCGCGACCGGCCCCGCTGGCGCACCTCGTCCGCCACCTTCTGGGCCAAACTCCGCAGACGCTCCTCCCGGATCTCGTGGAAATTGTCGCAATCCACGCGACAGAGCACCGCCTCGCCGGAGATGCTGCGGATGATCCGCGGCAGCAGATGCTCGATCGCCATCAGCAGCTCGCCGTCGTCGGCGAAGCACCAATCCGCGTCCGTGCCCTGCAGGTCGATCTCCAGCCGCTCCTCGCCCTGGTAGATGCGCGGCGTCAGGTTGAGCCCGGCGATCTGCAACAGCAGCACGATCCCCTTTGCGGCTGCCTCGGCCTGGGAGCCCTCCGCCACCGGATAGCGTTCCCCCACGTTGCGCGGCCGCTCCGGCAACGCCACCAGATCCTCAGCCGCCCTTCCGCCATGCGTCCCAAGAGCTCCCGGATCTCCCTGCCGTCGCTCGCGTGGATAGGCTCCCGACGGCCGCCGCGGCCCGCCGCGATGCTCACCGCCGCCGCCGCGATGCTCGCCACCGCCACCGCGATGCTCGACGCCGCCACCGCGATGCTCGCCACCGCCACCGCGATGCTCGACGCCGCCACCGCGGCGCGGCCCAGCCGGCGAGACGCCGCCGTGAGCTGACGGCGAGCGCTCGGACGATGGCCGGTGCGAAGGGACAGTCCGACTCGGCTGACGCTCTGGCGGCGGCGCTGCCGTCCGCTCTCCATCGCCGGCCGCTTCCGGTACCACCGGCGCCGCCGGCTGGGTTCCGGTCCGCGGTGCCGCAGCAGGGGGCGGCGAGGAAGGGTCTCGCCGCGGCGCCGCCGGATCGACCTCGATGACGAACTTGCGGCGCACCTTGGTGAATCCATGCCGCTTCTCGACCGGCTGGTACGCGATCTCCTCCGGCTGCAGGTGATAGTGGTTCGCAGCCTGCACCAGAGCCTGCTGCAGGGAGTCGCCCGAGAAGAACCGCCTCTTCGATTCGTTCATGTCCGCTTCCGCCTCGCCTCCCGCGATGTTGGCGCTCATTGGGCACCCTCGAGCTTCCAGAAGCGGTTGTAAACCGCCTGCTGGACGATGGTCAAGACGTTGTTGGTGAGCCAGTAGAGGACCAGCCCGCTGGGCGCCGACAGAAAGAAGATCAGCATGAACAACGGCATCAGCAGAAAGAGCCGCCGTTGAGCGGGGTCCCCTGACTGCGGCGCGAACTTGACCTGCAGGAACTGCGTCGCTCCCATGATCAGCGGCAGGATCAGGTGCGGATCCGCCGCCGAGAGGTCATGGATCCAGAAGATCCACGGCGCGTGGCGCAGCTCGACCGAGGTGCTGAGCAGTCGGTAGAAGGCGTAGAGGATCGGCATCTGCACCAGCAACGGCAGGCAGCCGCCAGCCGGATTGACGCCCTCCGATTTGTACAGCGCCATCACCTCTTCGTTCATCTTGCGCTGCATCTCGAGGTTCGGCCGGCCCTGCTTGTCCTTGAGCTTCGGCCGGTAGCGCTCGCGGATCGCCTGCATCCTGGGATTGAGCACCTGCATCTTCCGCATCGACATGGTGCTGTGGTGGGTCAGCGGCACCAGCAGCACCTTGATCGCCACCGTCATCAGGATGATCGCCCAGCCGTAGTTCGGCACCACGTGGTCGTACAACCAATGGAGGCCGGCCAGCAGCGGTCGCACCACCGGGCTGAGCCACCCCAGGCTGACCGTTTCCTCGAGGCCATAGGGCAGCGCCTTGAGCCGCTCGTACCCCTTCGCCCCCAGATAGCATTCGAGCGACAGCCGGCCGGCCGCCGGCTCGAGAGCCAGCGCGAACTCACGGCTGAGGTCCTTCTGCTCGCTGGTCATGGCGTCCTTGGACGGCGCCGGCGCGAACCGCGCCCCGGCCGCCTGCGGCTCGACCAGCATCGGCTGCAGCACCGCCCGCGCCAGAGTGCCGTTTCGCGGCACCGCGATCGCGGCGAAATAGGTGTCCTCGAGGCCGGCCCAGGCCAGAGCCGCGCCCGGGTAGGTCACCACCTCGTTGTCGCTCTTCGGGCTGAGCACCTTGACGTCTCCGCCAGACTTGACCACGGCGCCGCGCAGCCCGTACCGGCTATCGAGCTCCGTGGCGCTGGGATTGCCGATGCCGGGGCCGAGCAAGAGCGCCCAGCTGCCGGCCGCCTCGACCTCGACCGCCAGCAACCCGCGCTCGTCGAAGCGGAAGGTCTTCTCGGCGCTGCCGGCGGGCCCGCGGTAGCGGAAGGTCACCGAGCGGCCGTCCCCGCCGCGCTCGACCGCGAACAGGGCCTCGTCCACAGGCAGCGGCCGCAGGCTCCGATCGATCAGCGCGAAGGGATAAGGGTCCTGCGCCCGCTTGCGCACCAGCTCGACGTTGCCGGTGCCAGGCTGCTCGACCTCGAGCGACAACAGCTGCGCCCCACGGTTGGTGAACACCGCATGCGTCTGGGCGCCGCTCGCAAGCACCACCTGCTGCTCCCGCTCGGCGGCGATCGGCGGACCGCTGGCGGTGGCTCCGACTGCCGGCACGGCGGCAGTGCGGCCACCGGCCGTCCCGCCCGCGCCAGGACCGCCGGCGGCGGACAGTGGCTCGGCGCCAGGTTGAACCGCCGCCGACCCGCTCACCGCCGGCGCGGCCGTAGTGGCGACTGCCGGCTGGCGGGTGACACGCGGCGGTGGGAAGAGGTATTGCCAGATCGCCATCACCGCGATCGAAAGAACGATGAACAAGATGATGCGGCGGCTATCCACGGCTCATGGTTTCCTTGTCAGAAAGCGGGTTCATGCACCTAATAATTGCAGTAATAAATGCCCTGCTCGACCCACCGCCGTGGCGGCGGCAGCCGACTCACCGGACCCAGGCGATGACGCTCCGTTCTCGCCAGGCGCCTGCGGCGAGCGTGTGATGGCGTTCCTCGGCTCCCGCTGGTGACGAGACCCAGCCGGGAAGCAACCAGCCCGCCCCGAAGAGTTCGAAGTGTGGGAAAGGGGATCGAGAGAGGGAGCGCTCAGAGTCACGGGAGGTCGATCCCTCCGGCATGCAAGGGATGGCAGCGGAGCACGCGACCGGCGCCGCGCCCGCAGCCGCGCCAGAATCCGTATTTCAGCAAGGCCAACCGCGCGTACTCGGAGCAGGTCGGCGAGTACCGGCACGACCGCGGCAGCAGCGGCGAGAGCCAGCGCTTGTAGGCCGCCAGCAAGGATGCAAGCGCGCGCGTCGGGAGGCTCGGGCTGCGGTTCATCCTGGCGTTGCCCTCCGCGGCACCCGCCGGTGCTGGCCAGCGCCGCCGGGGATCCTGGCGCCGCCGGCGCCGCCGAGGCCGTTGAGCAGACCCAGGAGATCCCGCTTGACCGCCCCGAATTCGGCGCTCTTCGCCTCGAGCTTGAGGTGTGCAACCAGGTCGAGGGCCGCGAGGTTGGCGCGACCGGACCAACGCCGATAGATCTCCTTGATCCACCGTTTGAGCCGGTGGCGGACCACGGAGTTGCCGACCTTCCGGCTGGTGGTGACACCGATCCGCGGATGATCGAGCAGGTTCGGCACCAGGTAGAGCATCAGCAACGCCCCCTGGCGCCGGCGCCCTGTCCGGTAGCAGCGAAGGTAGTCCGCCCGCTGCAGCAGGCGCTCGCAGGGCGGCAATCCCTCACCGGCTGGGTGCGGCCTCCGGCCGGAGGCTGGCCGCCCTTCCGTGCCGGTCGCCGCGGCCAAGCCGGGTGACACTGCCGTCAACTGCCCCGGAGTCCCCGATGCGGGCGGGCCAGGATGGCCGCGCATCACACGCTCAGGCGCGCGCGTCCCTTCCTGCGCCGCCGCGACAGGACGGCTCGACCATGGCGGGTACGCATCCGCACCAGAAAGCCGTGGGTCCGCTTGCGGCGACGGTTGTTGGGTTGATAGGTGCGTTTCACTTGGTTACCGCCTTCTGCCTGGTATGTCGTCGATCGAGGAACAAAGCCGGAGTACCGGCACGGACCGCTCCCTATGCTGCGAGCGAAACCAGTAACTTAGCCCAGCGGCGGCATCACCGTCAATGCCGTCAGGCCTGGAAATGGCGGAGAGGGTGGGATTCGAACCCACGGACCGGTTGCCCGGTCAACGGTTTTCGAGACCGCCCCATTCGACCGCTCTGGCACCTCTCCTCCGGGACTGGGTTCGCAGATGGCGGAGAGGGTGGGATTCGAACCCACGGTAGAGTTTCCCCTACACACGCTTTCCAAGCGTGCTCCTTAAGCCACTCGGACACCTCTCCTGGCTGTTGGCAAAGAACCGGTGCCGGATTCCCTTGCGCTCCGGCGCGGACGCTCCAGGCCGGATCTCAAGAACCGGCGGTGCGTCGCGGTCGGAGTGAGGCGAAGAAGGCGCGCAACAGCGCGCCGCTCTCCTCCGCGAGGATTCCCGCGCTCACCTCCATGCGATGGTTGAGCCGCGGATCCTGCACCAGATTTCCGAGAGAGCCGCAGAACCCGGCCTTCGGGTCCACGGCGCCGTACACCAGCCGATCGATCCGGCTGGCCACCAGAGCGCCGGCGCACATGGGGCACGGCTCGAGGGTCACGTACATGACGCAGCCAGCGAGCCGCCATCCACCCACCCGGCGAGCCGCTTCCCGAATCGCCAGCAGCTCGGCATGGGCGAGCGGATCCCCGTCGGTCTCCCGCCGGTTGTGCCCGGTGCCCAGAGCTTCCCCGTCCCGCACCACCACCGCGCCGACCGGCGCCTCGCCCAGCTCCGCACCGCGCTGCGCCGCGGCCAGCGCTTGGGTCATCCAATAACGGTCGGCATCCACTCCCACACCCACCGCCAGCGCGGAGGAGCGGTATCTTACTCGATGCGCGCTGGGCCGGCAAACGCCGGCCCGCTGCCACCGGTCCACCGGTCCGGCGCGCCTTTACATCCCCGACCCCGCGACGTACCATGGGTCGCACCGGCAGTGGCCCACGAAGGGTTCGGGTCCTGTGCATCGGCGGCTTCCGAACCTCGTCAGGCCCGGAAGGGAGCAGCGATAAGGTACGCCGGCCGAGTGCCGCAGATCCACCGGAACCCTTCGTAGGCCACTGGTCCTAGCTCCCATCGCCTCAGGCGACCCGAGGCACAGCAAGCGGCGAACAGGGCGGGGCTTCGTTCTAGTTACCATGGCCTATCAGGTCCTAGCCCGCAAGTGGCGCCCCCAGAACTTCTCCAGCCTCGTCGGCCAGGAGCCGATCGTGACCGCGTTGCGCAACGCCCTTGCCGAAGGGCGGATCGCCCACGCCTACCTTTTCTCGGGCATCCGCGGCGTCGGCAAGACGACCGCCGCGCGGGTCCTCGCCAAGGCGCTCAACTGCGAGCGCGGTCCGGCGCCGGATCCCTGCAATGAATGCACGCCGTGCATCGAGATCGCGCGCGGCTCCGATCTCGACGTGCTCGAGGTCGACGCCGCGACCTACTCCAAGGTCGAGCAGGTCCGCGAGCTCACCGAGAGCCTGCGCTACGGACCGGCACGCGACCGCTACAAGGTGGTGGTGCTCGACGAGGTCCATCGCCTGTCGCGCCAAGCCTTCGACGCCCTGCTGAAGATCGTCGAGGAGCCGCCGCCGTACCTGGTGTTCATCTTCGCCACCACCGAGATCGAAGCGGTTCCCGCGACCATCCTCTCGCGTTGCCAGGAGTTCCAGTTCCGTCGCGTCACCGCGCCCGCGGTGGCGGCGCTGCTGCGGCAGATCTGTGGCTCCGAGTCCATCCAGGCCAGCGACAGCGCCCTGCGGCTGGTGGCGAGGGCTGGCGAGGGCAGCGTCCGTGATGCGGTGGCGCTGCTCGACCAGCTGGCCACCTTCGGCTCCGGCGTCATCTCCGACGAAGCCGCCGTCCGCCTGCTCGGCGGCCTCGACATCGCCCTGTTCCGGCGCCTGCTCGAGGCCATCCTGCAAGGCGAGCCGGCCGCCGTGTCCCGCGAGGTGCGCCACGTCGAGGACGAGGGCTGGGATCCGCGTCATGTCTACGGCCAGTTCCTCGCCTACTGCCGCGACGCGCTGCACCTCGCGCTGGGCTCCCAACCGGAGCAGGTCGACCTGGTGCTCGAAGACGCGCAGGCGCTGGCGGTGCTGGCGCGCGCCGGCGGCTACGAGAACCTGCTGCGGCTGCTCAACCAGCTGCTGGCGAGCGAGCCCATGGTGCGCCGCACCGAGACCGGCGCCCTGGCCATCGAGATCGCCTGGCTGCGCGCCGCCGAGCTGCCGAAGCTCGTCCGTGTCGAGCAGCTGCTGGCCGGTCAGGCCGGAGGCGCTCACGGCATCGCCCTCGGCCGCCCGGCCGCGCTACCGCCATCCACCCGAGCGGTGCAGCCGCAACCGGCGCCGCCCACGGCCGCGCCGCGCCCGGCGCACCCATCGGACGCGGCGGATCCATCGCACCCGGCGGGCCCGGCGGACACCGCCGCTCCGGCCGGCGGGGGCGCCGGCGACGGCGGCGAAAGCGCTGCGCCTGGCCCGGCCGCCATCGCCCAGGGACCAACCGCCGGATCGCCGGCAGCGCTGGTAACGCCGGCAATGCCGGCAACACCGAAGGCACAATCGCCGCCGCCGCCAAGCGGCTCGGCGCCGCCGATCCCGGCCGCGCCAACGCCGCCAACGCTGCCGCCGAACGCCGCCGGCCGCCGCGGCGGACCGGATGCCGGCAGCAGCGGCACCGCGGGCAATGGCGCCCTCGCTCCCGCGGCTGCCGCCCGACCGACCCACGCCGCCGGCGCCACCCAGGCCGCCCACACTGCCGACATCGCCAATGTCGCCAATGTGGCCAACACCGCCGGCACCGCCGACACCGCCGTCGCGGCCTTCCTCGAGGAGGTGGCCGCCCGCAAGCAGGCGCTGGCGGCGCATCTGGAGCAGGCGGCGGCGATACGTTTCGAGGCCGGACGCCTGCTCATCCTGCTGGCGCCCGGCGACGCCTATCTGAGCTCACGCTTGCGTCAGCCGGCCAACCGCGAGACCGTCGCCGCCGCCGCGGTCAAGACCTGGGGGCCGGGGACCGCGTGGGACTTCGCCGAAGACGCAGAGCCTCGCGGGCCCCGGTCCGGCGCATCCGCGTCGCCGGCAGCGGCGGCGCCAGGCGACTCGCCAGCCCAATCCCTTCCCGCAGATGTCGCCGCCGCCGCAATGAATCCAGCCATCCAGACCATGCTGGACATTTTCGGCGGCAAGGTCGTGGCCGTCGAGGAGCATCTCGGCTCGAGAGAGGAATGACATGAGCAGCATGCAGAAACTGATGAAGCAGGCGCAGCAGATGCAGGAGCGGCTGCACAAGGAGCTGGCGGAGACCGTGGTCGAGGCAAGCGTCGGCGGCGGCATGGTCTCGGTCAAGATGAGCGGCCACAAGCAGCTGGTCGCGGTGAAGATCGATCCCGAGGTGATGGACAAGGACGACCCCTCGATGCTCGAGGACCTCATCGTGGCGGCGGTCAACGAGGCCGGCCGCAAGGTCGAGGAGACCATGCAGGGGCGGATGGGAGCCCTCGCGACGGGGCTGCCCGGCCTCTTCTGAGCTCGCCTTGTACGACCCGCAAGACGCCGCACGCACCGCGGCCGATCCGCTCGCGCGCCTGGTCGGCGAGCTGGCGCGGCTGCCGGGCATCGGTCCGAAGACCGCCGCCCGTCTCGCCCATCATCTGCTCAAGGTGCGGGCGGAGGAGGCGCAGGCGCTCGCGCGCTCCATCCTGGAGGTGAAGGAGAAGCTCTTCCACTGCTCCCGCTGCAACTCCATCACCGCCGTCGACCCTTGCCGCTTCTGCTCCGACGCGCAACGCGACCGGGCTCAGATCTGCGTCGTCGAGGAGCCCTTCAACATCGCGCCGATCGAACGGACCGGCGAGTACCACGGCCTCTATCACGTGCTGCTCGGCGCGCTGTCCCCGCACCGCGGCATCGGCCCTGACCGCCTGGCCATCGCCGGCCTCTTCACCCGTCTCGCCGGCGTTGCCGAGATCGTGCTCGCCACCAACCCCAACGTCGAAGGCGAGGCCACGGCTCTCTACCTGGCGCGGCTGCTCAAGCCGCGCGGTCTCCGCGTCACCCGCCTCGCTTTCGGCATGCCGGTCGGCGGCGACATCGAATACACCGACGAGGTGACGCTCGGACGCTCGCTGGCCGGGCGGCGGGAGATGTGAGCGGTCGCGGCTCCGCCTCTCACCATCCGCGACACTCCCGGCAGGGGGGTCGCGGCTCCGATTGTCGCCATCCGCGACACTCCCGGCAGGGCGCCGGCGATCAGCTCCCCAGGATCGTCCACCCGCCGCCGGGCCCCCGCTCCCGGGCCCTGGCCCTCGACCTGGCGCGGCTCGAGGCCCCCGGCGTCAACACCACCGGCGGCACCGCGGGCGCCGAACCGCCGATCCTCTGGGAGACAGCGCGCGGCGCCAACGTCCACGACGTCGACGGCAACCGCTACCTGGACCTCACCTCCGGCTTCGGCGTCGCCGCCGTCGGCCACCGTCATCCGCGGGTGGTCGCCGCCATCCGCCGCCAGGCCGGCCGCCTGCTCCACGGCCTGGGCGACGTCCACGCGCATCCGCTGCGGGTCGAGCTCGCCCGCCGCCTCGTTCGCCTGGCGCCGCTCGCGGAGGCGCAGGTGTTCTTTGCCGGTTCCGGCGCCGACGCGGTCGAGATCGCGCTCGAGACGGCGCTCGCCGCCACCGGCCGCCCGGTGGTCGTGGCCTTCGACCCGGCGTATCACGGCCTGACTCTGGGCGCCCTCGCCGTCACCTCCCGACCCGAGTTCCGCGCCCCCTTCGCTCCCTACCTGCATCCGCACGTCCGGCGCCTGCCCTTCGGTTGCCCTCCGGCCACGCTTGCCGCCGCGCTCGCCGGCAACGCCGCCGGCGGACCCGCCGGCGCGGTGCTGGTGGAGCCGGTCGTCGGCCGCGAAGGAGTGCTGCCGCCGCCCGCCGGCTGGCTGGCCGAGGTCGCCCGGCTCAGCCGCGAGGCGGGGGCGCTGCTCGTCGCCGACGAGATCTTCACCGGCTTCGGCAGGACAGGACGCCTGTTCGCGGTGGAGGCCGAGGGGGTGCAGCCCGATCTGCTCTGTTGCGGCAAGGCGCTCGGCGGCGGCCTGCCGATCGCCGCGGTGCTCGCCAGGCGGCCCCTGTTCGAGGCCTGGAGCACTCCCGGCGAGGCGCTGCGGACCTCGACCTTCCTCGCCAACCCGCTGGCCTGCGCCGCCGCCCTGGCGGTGCTCGACGTGCTGGAAGACGAGCAACTGCCGGCGCGCGCGGCCAGCCTCGAGCCGCGGTTGGCCGCCCGGCTCGGCGGCTGGCGCGATCGCCTGCCCGCCGTCGCCGGAGTCCGCGGGCGTGGGATGCTCTGGGGTGTCGAGCTGCGCTCGCGCCACGACGCCGCCCTCTGGGTGGCAGCGGCGCGGCGGCGCGGCGTGCTCATCCTGGCCGGCGGCCCCGCCGGCACGGTCGCGCAACTCGTGCCGCCGCTGACCATCGCCGAGCCGCAGCTTGCCTGTGCCCTCGATCTCCTGGAGGAAACCCTCGGCGGGGTTACAATGAACCCACCTTGAGCACCGATTTCCTTTTGCGGCAGTGGGACCTCCTCGCCCATTTCTCGGATGCGCAGCTGGTGCAGCTGGGCGAGGTGGCCGAGCACCGCCGGATCGCCAGCGGCGCGCACGTCCTGCGCGAAGGCGAGTCGACCGCCGACGCCTACCTGATCGAAGGCGGCAGCGTGCGCATTCAGCGGCGGACGCCCTACGGTCTCTTCACCCTGGCGACGCTCCGCCCCGGCCAGCTGTTCGGCGAGACCAGCTTCGTGGACGGCAACCAGCGCTCCGGCGATGCCCTGGCGGTCGCCGAATGCGAGCTGCTGGCGCTCCATCCGCAAAGTCTCGCGGCGACGATGGAGAGCGACCAGCGTTTCAGCGTGGCGCTGTACTGGATGTTCTGGAAGAGCCTCTCTTCCAAGCTGCGCCAGACCAACGAGCAGCTCACCCGCTTCTTCTCCGCGTCGGGCAAGCCGGTCAGCACGGAGGAGCCTCCCGCCGCCGCGGTCGCCGACGACTTCCACGTCGACGTCGCGTCGAAGCGCAAGCTCTTTCAGGAGCAGAAGCTCTCGAGCCTGGAGATCAACTTCCTCGCCTCGCTGTCGCGGGAGAAGAAGTTCGCCCCCCACCAGCAGATCTTTCGCGAAGGGGAGGCTGGCGACGAGATGTACGTGCTGCTGGAGGGGCGGGTGATGATCAGCAAGTTCATTCACGGCGCCGGCGAGGAGGCCCTGGCGTTTCTCGAGCGCGGCGACTACTTCGGCGAGATGGCGCTCATCGACAACGAGCAGCGCTCGGCCGACGCCAAGGCCTCCGACCACGGTGCGGTGGTGTTGGCGATACCCCGGGAGGTCTTGGGGGGTATCCTCGACATCCAGAGAGTCTCGTCGCTCCGCCTGCTGCGGCTGCTGTGCACGATGGTGGCCGGCCGGCTGCGCGAGCTCGACGACAAGATCATCGGCTGGTTCATTCTCGCGGGAGGATCCGCGACCGGCTGGCCCGGGGATCGCTGAGGGCGCCGAGGGCGCCGAGGGCGCCGACTCTCTCGCGAGCGCAGACCTTCAGCACTTTGCCGACCAGCGAGGACAGGTGCAAGCTGGCGCGTTCCGCGGCCTGGAACCAGCCGCTGTCGATTCCCGGACGTGCTTCGGCGATCTCGCCGGACAGCAGGTCCGCGCGGCAAACGGTCACCCGCAGGTCGCGGTAGGTGATGCCATGCCGCACCTCCGCCAGCGGCGGCCCCAGGCGCCATTCGCCGCCGTACTTGTCGGCCAGGGCCTGCTGGGCCGGCACCTGGCTGCTTTCCAAGTCGAACCAGGGAAGCTCCCAGGCGCCGGCGGGAAAACCTGGCCCCTCGGCTGTCCCGGGTCCACGACTGGCTCCGGGAAGCGCGCGATGCCGGAAGAGCAGGATGCGATCGTCCTCCCGCGCCGGCGCGACTGCCACCGCCATCAGCAGCCGCCGGATCTCGGCTGCACGCCGGCGGCGCGGCGGCGGGTAGCTTTCGGGTCGACCTTCGCGGGCGGCGGCGCAACCCGAGCGCAGAGGACAGAGGAGGCACCGCGGCCGCTGCGGCAGACACACCGTGGCTCCCAGCTCCATTAAGGCCTGGTTGCTGTCGCCGGGCCGGGCGGGATCGAGCAGTGCCGCCGCCGCCGCCAGCAGGCGCGCCCTCGCCGCGGCGCGCTTCGGGTCCCCGGCCAGCGCCAGCTTGCGGGCCATCACCCGCTCGACGTTGCCGTCGAGCACCGGCACGGCGGCGCCGAAGGTGATGCTCGCCACCGCCGCCGCGGTGTAGGCACCCACGCCGGGCAGCTCGAGCAGGCGATCGACGGTGCTTGGGAACTCCCGCGCCGCGGCGATCTGGCAGGCGGCGGCATGGAGCTGGCGCGCTCGCCGGTAGTAGCCGAGACCGGACCAGAGCGCCAAGACCTCCTCGACCGGCGCCAGCGCCAGATCGCCGACAGTGGGGAAGCGCTCCACGAAGCGCTCGTAGTAGGGAAGCACCGCTTCCACCCTCGTCTGCTGCAGCATCACTTCGGAGAGCCAGATGCGATAGGGATCCCGGCTGCGCCGCCATGGCAGATCGCGCCGGTGACGATCGAACCAGGCGATCAAGTCGGGTCCGAGAGGATCCTGCTCACCCTTCACGGTGTCAGTCTATACACCGTACAGGCCAATCTGGCATCCGGTCGGTCAGGCGGGTTGAGCAGCGCGAGCTTCAAAGCGTCTTGAAGCGATACCGTTCGTAGCTCAATCCAAATGGGGACATTCATCCATTCCTACATCGGCTGACTTGCTTTTTTGCAACACGAAGGACCCCCGGCGTTTCCGCCGGGGGCACACTAGAGGGGGGAGGTACCGTTTGCTTGGTGGGCCGTTTGTGGCTGTACCCCTGTGGTTAAGGGGATTTAGGTAGGGTTTTTAGAGGTTGAGACCCCTTACGATCTCGGTGTGGTGGGACTGTGTTTGGCTGGCGGAACCTCCCCCTCGTGGTTTCCTTGTGTTGTCTCTCGTAACATGCAATCGCCGTGCCGCATTTCCGGTGAGCTCCGAAACCGAGTGATGGACAGCTGCCGGGTGGTCACCGAGCGGGGCCACGCCGCCCTTCCCGGGAGACGGGGCCGGCCTCGTAGAAAGGCGGAAACCGCGGCATGTCCCGCTGGTCCGCCGCGCTCCAGTAGGCGGTCGGCACTATCGCCCCTTGCGCGGCCCGGTGGTGCCGGGCCGCATGGGGGAGGTCCCTGGGAGATGGGGTTGGTGGCTCTACCCCTGTAAAAGGGGAGATGGGGGGCTTACACAAGAAGGTGAGATCGATTACGATCTCGTTGCAAGGAAGGAATGAAACGGATTGGAGGGACCCCCCCTTCGTGCGTGGTGCTTCGCATGCCACGTATTCATGCACTTGGTGTGCCAATTCCTTCTCTCTCGCGTCTCCCGTTACCCGGCCTGAGCACTGCCTTCCCACCCCGCCGAGCAGCGCGCCTCCGCGGCTCGCGCCAGACGTGAATAATGGACGCGCCATGCCGCCTCATCGCCAGGAGCCGTCGCCACCCCTCCGCATCGGCTGGAAGGAATACCTCGACCTACCCGAGCTCGGCCTGCGGCGGCTCAAGGGCAAGGTCGACACCGGCGCCCGCACCTCCACCCTTCACGTCCATGCCCTGACTTGGCTCGAGCGCTTCGCCGACGGCACCCGGGACGCGCAGATCACCCTCGCCCCCGATCGCCGCGACCCCGCCCTCATGGTCAGCGCCCGGGTGCGGGTCCTGCGCGAGATCCGGGTGACCGATTCCGGGGGCCACCGAGAGCTCCGGCCGCTCATCGAGACCGAGCTCGTCCTCGGTCCGCTGCGCAAGCGGATCTTCCTCACGCTGACCGACCGCTCGGGCATGCTGTTTCGTATGATCCTGGGCCGCAAGGCGGTGGCGGGAGACTTCTGGGTCGATCCGGCCGCCCGGTATCTCCTGCGCGCCTGGCACCGCCGCCGTCCCCTCGCCGCGGCGAGCGAGCGATGAAGATCACCGTCCTCTCCCGGGGCCCGAAGCTCTACTCGACGGCCCGTCTCGTCGCAGCCTGCCGCAGCCGCCAGGCCGAGGTTTCGGTGTTGAATCCGCTGCATTGCGTCGTCAAGCTCTCGCGCAAGCGACCGGAGGTCCACCACGACGGCGAACGCATCACCGGCCTCGACGGCGTGGTTCCCCGCATCGGCGCCTCGATCACCGTTTACGGCCTGGCCGTGTTGCGCCAGTTCGAGATGATGGGGGTCTTCCCGGCCAACGACAGCATGGCCATCGCCAAGAGCCGCGACAAGCTCCGCGCGCTGCAACTGCTCTCGCGCCACGACATCGGCATCCCACCCACCGCCTTCGCCAGACGGCCGGAGGACGTCCGCTCCGCGATCCGCAAGGTCGGCGGCACGCCGGTGATCCTCAAGCTGCTCGAGGGCGCCCAGGGCACCGGCGTCATCCTCGCCGAGTCGGTCAAGTCCGCGGAGTCGGTGCTCGAGGCCATGCACTCGCTCGGGCAGAACATCCTCATACAGGCCTTCGTCGAGGAATCCGCGGGCACCGACTACCGCGCCTTGGTGGTCGGCCAGCAGGTGGTCGCCGCCATGACCCGGCAGGCAGGAGAGGGTGAGTTCCGCAGCAACCTTCACCGCGGCGGCTCGGCCCGCGGCGTGACCCTCGAGCCGCAGTTCGCGACGACCGCGATCCAAGCCGCCCAGGTGCTCGGGCTCAACATCGCCGGCGTCGACATGATCGCTTCACGGGAAGGTCCGATGGTGCTCGAGGTCAACAGCTCTCCCGGCCTCGAAGGCATCGAGACCGCGACCGGCATCGACGTCGCCGGCGCCATCGTCGACTTCGTGCTCGCGAACGCGGCGAAGGGCTATCCGGGAGACCGCGGCTGAGCCGCGAGCACCGGGTGACCGTGCCCTGACATGCGACAAGCGCTACGTTTCGCCGGCACTCTGGTGGCGGAAGGAGAGACCGCCGACCTCAAGCTGAAGGTCGCCGAGTCCTACACTGCCGAGCCGGTGTCGATTCCTCTCACGGTGGTGCGCGGCGGCGCCGGGCCGACGGTTTTCATCACTGCCACCGTTCACGGCGACGAGCTGATCGGCGTCGGCATCCTGCGCACGCTGCTCAACGACGGCTCTTTCGACGACCTCGCCGGCACCATCGTCGCCGTGCCGGTCGCCAACGTTCCCGGCTTCCTCGCCCTCGACCGTCGGCTGCCGGACCGGCGCGACCTCAACCGCAGCTTTCCGGGCAGCCGCGACGGCTCGCTCGCCTCGCGCCTCGCCGAGGTGCTGTTCCGCGAGGTGGTGCGCAAGAGCGACTTCGGCATCGACCTCCACACCGCCGGCGCCGAGCGCACCAACTACCCGCAGGTCCGCGCCGACCTCTCCCAGCCGCACGTCGCCGCCCTCGCCGACGCCTTCGGTTGCCCGCTGATCGTCGATTCTCCCGGTCCCAAGCGGTCGCTGCGCAGCACCGCGGTAGCCGCCGGCGTGCCGACCATCGTCTACGAAGCCGGCAGCCCACTGCGCTTCGAGCGGCCGTTCATCGAGATCGGGGTGGCCGGCATCCTCAACGTCCTGCGCTCGCTGGGGATGTTGCCCGGCGTGATCCGGCGGCCGCCGGTGCGCCTGGTCCTGCGGCGGACGCGCTGGGTGCGGGCCAGGGTCGGCGGCATCGTCGATCTCAAGGTCGAGCTCGGTCAGCCCCTGCGGCGAGGCGATCCCATCTCGCTCCATACCGATCCATTCGGACGCGGCCAGAGCCTGCTCGCGAGCCCCCACGGCGGCCTGGTCCTCGGCCTCACCCAGATTCCTCTCGTCCATCCCGGCGATGCGGTGTGCCACCTCGCCCCACTCGGCACCCGCGACATCGCCTCCTGGCGCCGGTTCCATGGGCATGCCGGGGAGTGAGCCCGCCCTCGGCCCGCCTTGGGTTACCGTGGCACTTGCGGCGTACCTGGCGTGCCTTGATCAGAACCGCGAGGCAGGGGCTTGCGTGGCCAGGATCCTGTTGGTATGATCCGTCGAGTCGTAGCCAAACTGGCCAAGCTCGAAGCTAACTCCTGAAGCCTAGATTTCCACAGGTTGTGGAATTGTTGTGGATTTTGCCGCTCCGCGGGTCGACGTTCGCCGAGGCTCCATGTCGCAATCTCTCTGGTCGCTCCTGCAGAAACAGCTCCGGCAGCACCTCGACCCCGAGGAGTTTGCGACCTGGTTCCGGCCGCTGAAGGTGCGGGACGACGGCAGCCAGAAGCTGGTGCTCCTGGCCCCCAACCAGCGCTTCCTGCACACCCTCGAGGAGAGCTATCGCCCCACCGTCGACCGCGCTCTCGCCGGTCTCGACGGGCCGGCCTTCGAGGTGCTCTTCTCGCTCGCCGAACAGGGGGGCGAGCCCGCCGAAGCGCCGGTGGTGCTCTCGGATTTCAACCCGAAGTACCTCTTCCAGACCTTCGTGGTGGGCAAGTCCAACGAGTTCGCCCATGCGGCCGCCGAGGCGGTGGCGAAGAACCCCTCGCAGAGCTACAACCCGCTCTTCCTCTACGGCGGCGTCGGGCTGGGCAAGACCCACCTGCTGCACGCCATCGGGCACGAGATCCTGCGCCACCAACCGCAGCTGCGGGTGCTGTACCTGGCGGCCGAGCAGTTCGTCAACGAGCTGATCAACTCGATCCGCTTCGACCGCATGCCCGCCTTCCGCGAGCGCTACCGCACGATCGACGTGTTGATGATCGACGACGTGCAGTTCCTGGCCAACAAGGAGCGCACCCAGGAGGAGTTCTTCCACACCTTCAACACCCTCTACACCAGCCAGAAGCAGATCATCCTCTCCTCGGACTCATCCCCGCGCAACATCCCGACCCTCGAAGAGCGGCTGCGCAGCCGCTTCGAGTGGGGCCTGATCGCCGACATCCAGCCCCCCGATCTCGAGACCAAGGTCGCGATCCTGCAACGCAAGGCCTTCATCGAGAACCTGCAGCTTCCCGACGAGGTGGCCGCCTTCATCGCCCAGCAGGTGCGCTCCAACATCCGTGAGCTCGAGGGGTTGCTCAACCGCGTGATCGCGTTCTGCATGCTGACCGGCAAGCCGATCTCCCTGGCGCTCACCCGGGAGACGCTCAAGGACATCCTGCCGGAAGAAGGGCGCAAACCGACCCAGCAGGAGATCATCAAGACGGTGGCCCGCCACTACGATCTCAAGATCCAGGAGATCAAGAGCAAGAACAACTCCCGGCAGGTGGTCATCCCGCGCCAGGTGGCCATGTATCTCTGCAAGAAGCTGACGGTCCTCTCCTACCCGGAGATCGGCAAGCTCTTCAACGACAAGCACCATTCGACGGTCATGTACTCGGTCGACAAGGTCCAGCAGACCCGCGCCACGGACACGGACTTCGACCGCACCCTCACCGCTCTCGAGAAGCAGCTGAGCTGATCGACGCCGGGGTGTGCAAAAGCCGCCGGAAAAGCCTGTTGACCGCTTGCGGACATCGCTCGCGGGTCCGCGCCATGCCCAGGCTATCAACACCCTCTCCACAGCTTTCGCACCGTTGGACTGGTCCTGGCACTGTCCCACAACTCGTTGAGGGACAGTCACTTGCGTAGCTTTTCCTCTTTTCCACAGGGACCTTCTACGACTACGGCTATGCTATATTCTGGTCTCTAGCTTGGAGAAGAAGAGCGGGAGAACGCATGGAAATCCGTCTCAAGCGAAACGACTTCCTGGGCGAGCTGGCCCCGATGCAGGGGATCGTCGAGCGCAAGACCACCATCCCTGTCTTGTCGCATATCCTGCTCAATGCGAAGGACTCGCTCCACCTGGCCGCAACCGACCTCGACGTCTCGCTGACCTCGCGCTGCGAAGCCGAGATCAAGGAGGGAGGCGCGATCGCCGTCCAGGCCAAGAAGCTGATCGAGATCATCCGCTCGCTCTCCGCCTCGGAAGTGCTGCTGGTGCAGGAAGAGCCTCGCGTGTTGAGCATCCGTGCCGGCGGCTCGCGCTTCAAGATCCATGGCCTCGCCGCCGATGACTTCCCGACCTTGCCGACCCTGCCCGCGGCTTCCGGCTCCCCCTCCGGCATCGAGATACCGTTCGCGGACTTCCGCCGCATGGTCGCCAAGATCCTCTTCGCGGTCTCGGCCGAGGAGTCGCGCTTCCAGCTCAACGGTGCGCTGTTCAAGGTCAAGGACGGCTCCCTCGAGATCGTCGCCACCGACGGCCATCGCCTGGCCCTGGTCGAGAAGCGAGAGCAGGGCTTGCGCAATGGCGCCGGCGAGGAATCGGTGCTGGTGCCGCGCAAAGCCTTACAGGAGTTGCAACGACTTCGAGGGCGACTCGCCGGCGAGCATGCTCGAGTTCCGCCGCGGCGAGCATCACCTCTCCTTTCGCCTGGGCCGTCGCGAGCTGATCTGCCGCATCCTCGAGGGCACCTTCCCGGACTACGAGCGGGTGATCGCCAAGGACAACGACAAGAAGGTGCTGTTCGACCGCAAGACCCTCGCCGAGGCGGTGCAGCGCGCGGCGCTGATGACCAGCGACCGGGCGCGCGCCGTGCGCTTGCAGTTCTCCTCCCGGCAGTTGGTGATCTCGGCGGTCAACGCCGATCTCGGCGAGGCCGTCGAAGAGGTGGCCTGCGAGTACGAAGGGCCCGAGTTCCGGCTCGGCATCAACCCCGACTATCTCTCGCAGTTCCTGGCCGCCGTCGAGACCGATCGCGTCCGGCTCGAGCTCAAGGACGAGAACACCCAGTGCGTCGGCTATCCCCAGGATCCGCCGGTGGTGGGGACTACCGCCGCAGACGCCGCGGACGCTCCGCAAGGCGCCGGCAGCGCTGATCCGACGGACGGCGCTGCCGCTGCGCCCGGCGCAGGCAACGCGCAAGGTGGCGCCGCCAACGGCCGCTATCTCTGCGTGATCATGCCGATGCGGATCTGAGCGCGCCGCCAGACACCGCGCCGCCACGCCGCCGCGCCTCCAGAACCGGCCGGCAACATCGCAGGGTCCCCCGGGGGGTATCTCCGTGCTGTCGCACCTCACCGCCCGCGGCTTTCGCAACCTTCAGCCACTGGATCTCGAGCCGGCCGCCGGCACCCACCTGCTGCTCGGCGGCAACGGCGCCGGCAAGACCAGCTTGCTCGAAGCGATCTACGTGCTCGCCACGACGCGTAGCTTCCGCGCCGGGCAGATCGTCGATTGCGTGGCGCACGGGGCCGGCGAGCTCGCGCTGTGGGGCGAGGTGGAGACCGACCACCGCGCCGCCCTGGCGGTGAGCGTGCAGGAAGGAGTGCGCCAGCGCAGCGTCAACGGCAAGCCGACCTCGCTGGCCGATCACCTGGCGGTGCTGCCGGTCGTCGCCTGGGCCGCGGTCGAGATCGGCGTGCTGGTCGGGGCGCCGGGAGCGCGGCGCCGGTTCATGGATCGCGGCGTCGTCGCCACCCGGCCGGCGGCGCTCGAGGTGCTGGGCCGGTACCGGGAGGCGCTGCGCCAGAAGCGCGAGCTGCTGACGCACGACGGCGCGGGGATCGAGATCTGGAACGAGCTCCTCGCCGCCACCGCCGCCGAGGTGATCCGCCTGCGGGCCGCCTACGTCGAGGCCCTGCGCGTCGAGCTGGCGGCGGTGCTGGCCGAGGTCGGCGAGGTGCGGGAGATCAGCGCCGCCGCCGCTGCGGTGGCGGCGAACCCGCTGCCTCCGGTCGGCGCGCCGGCTGCTGGTCCATCGGCTACCGAGGTCCTGTTCGGTATCGGAGGGAGTGGCGGGAGTGGAGGGAGTGGCGGGAGTGGTAGCAGTGGCGGCGTGGGTGTCGCCGCTGCCGGCGCCGAGAGCGCTGCCGGCGCCGAACATGCCGGCCTGCGGCTCGCCGAGATCGAGCTCCGCTACCAACCGTCGCCGCCCCAGGGCTTGGAGGGCCCCGCCGCCATCGCGGCGGTGCTCGACCGCGCGATCGAGCGCGAGCGGCGGCGCCAGCAGCCGCTGCTCGGCCCGCAGCGTGACGAGCTCGAGATCCTCTGGGGCGGGCACGAGCTGCGGCGTGTCGCCTCGGCGGGTGAGCGCAAGGCGCTGTCGCTGCTGTTGCTGGCGGCCCACGGCAGGGTGATCGAGGCCGCGGGCCGGCGGCCGGTCTACCTACTGGACGATGCCGACGCCGAGCTGGCGCCGGCATCGGTGGCGGCCGTCTGGTCAGTCTTTGCGCGCCGCGTGGCCGCCACCGGCGGGCAGCTCTTCGCCAGCTCCAACCGTCCCCAAGTCTGGCTCACCCTCGACGTCGACACCCTCTGGGAGATGGAGAAAGGCCGCCTCGCACCCCTGTGACCTCCGGCGGTGTCCTGCCGGTGGCGGCCGGCGGCGCCCGGCGGGCTGGACGGCGGCCTGGTCGCACGCGGATAAACTCCTGTGTCTTCAAACACTAAGGCCTGTCGAAAGGGGCCGTTTTCATGCTATAATTCAACCATCTCGGGGCCCCGCCCGAGGATATCCCCGACAGGTATCCCGGCCTAGGCGGGCCAATCCTCAGCCAGCCCATCAGACGGGAGAGCGGTTTGCGAGATCCAGACGACCGGCAGGGCGAGAGCACCGAGCTCGAGGAGTCAGCGGTGACAACCAGCGATTTCCCGTCTCCGGACACCCCGGCAACACCGGGAACCCCGGATGCGACCTATACGGCAGACAACATCAAGGTCCTCAAGGGCCTGGAGGCGGTGCGCACGCGGCCGGGGATGTACATCGGCGACACCGACGACGCCTCGGGCCTGCACCACATGGTCTTCGAGGTGGTGGACAACTCGGTTGACGAAGCGCTGGCCGGCTACTGCTCGGCCATCGACGTGGTGATCCATACCGACAACTCGGTCACCGTCGAGGACGACGGCCGTGGCATCCCGGTGGACCTGCATCGCGAGGAGGGACGCTCGGCAGCCGAGGTCATCATGACCGAGCTGCACTCGGGCGGCAAGTTCGACAAGAACTCCTACAAAGTGTCGGGCGGCCTCCACGGTGTCGGCGTCTCGGTGGTCAACGCGCTCTCGGAAACCCTGGAGCTCGAGATCAAGCGCGACGGCAGGGTATGGTCCCAGATCTACCACCGCGGCGAGCCCGAAGCGGCGATCGCGGCGATCGGCACCAGCGACCGCACCGGCACCAAGGTGCGCTTCTGGCCCGACCCCGAGATCTTCGCGGTGCTCGAGTTCTCCTTCGACACCCTGGCGCAACGCCTGCGCGAGCAGTCGTTCCTGAACCGCGGCATCCTCATCCGGCTGCACGACGAGCGCAGCGACAAGTCCACCGAGTTCCAGTATGCCGGCGGCATCGCCTCGTTCGTCGAGCACCTCAACCGCAACAAGACGCCGCTCCATCCCGCCCCCATCTACCTGGTCGACAGCCGCGCCGACTCGGCAGATCCTGCCGCCGCGGTCCAGTCGGTGCCGGCGATCCTCGCCGGCGCGGAGACCGTGGAGGTCGCCCTGCAGTGGAACGAGGGCTACCAGGAGCTGATCTACTCCTTCGCCAACACCATCAACAACCGCGACGGCGGCACTCACCTGGCGGGATTCAAGTCGGCGCTGACCCGCACCATCAACGGCTATGCGGCGGCCTCCGGCCTGTCGAAGAACCTCAAGGAAAACCTGACCGGCGAGGACGTGCGGGAGGGGCTGACGGCGGTCGTCTCGGTGAAGATCAAGGATCCCAAGTTCTCCTCCCAGACCAAGGACAAGCTGGTGTCCTCGGAGATCAAGGGCTGGGTCGAGCAGGTGGTCGCCGACCGCCTGGGCAGCTACCTCGAGGAGAATCCACGCGAGGCGCGGCGGATCGTCGAAAAGTGCGTCGAGGCGGCGCACGCCCGCGAGGCGGCGCGCAAGGCGCGCGAGCTGACGCGGCGCAAGGGAGCGCTCGACGCCTCCAACCTGCCCGGCAAGCTGGCCGACTGCAGCGAGCGCGACCCCAAGCTCGCCGAGATCTTCCTGGTCGAAGGCGATTCCGCCGGCGGCTCGGCCAAGCAGGGCCGCGACCGCCGCTTCCAGGCGATCCTGCCGCTCAAGGGCAAGATCCTCAACGTCGAGAAGGCGCGCTTCGACAAGATGCTGTCGTCCGAGGAGATCAGGACGCTGATCACCGCGCTCGGCACCGGCATTGGCAGGGACGACTTCGCGGTCGACAAGCTGCGTTACCACAAGCTGATCATCATGTGCGACGCCGACGTCGACGGCAGCCACATCCGCACCCTGATCCTGACCTTCTTCTACCGCCAGATGCAGGAGGTCATCCACCGCGGCCATCTCTACATCGCCCAGCCGCCGCTCTACAAGGTCACCCACGGCAAGAGCGCGACCTACCTCAAGGACGACCGCGAGTACCAGGCGTTCCTGGTGAGCCGCATCCAGGACACCTGGGAGGTGGAGCTGGAGGGCGCTCCCGCCGGCGCCAGCGGCGACGGCAACGGTCACGGCAGCGGTCCACGCAACCATCTGAGCGGCGCCCGGCTGGCGCATTTCCTCGACAAGGTGGCGAGCTTCCAATCCACCGTCGAGCGCCTGGCGTCGCGCGGCTACCCGACCGCGGCGCTCAAGATCGCGCTGCTCGGAGGCATCAAGGACAAGGCTTCGCTGACCGATCCCGAGAAGGTGCGGGAGGTTGCCGGACGCCTCGCGGCGGCCGGCTTCCACGACGTCGAGGTCGCCCACGACGAGGAGCACGGCGCCGCCCGCATCCGCTTCTTCTTCCGTCGCGACGGCGTCGAGCGCGAGGTGCGCGTCGACTGGGGCCTGGTGACCAGCGCCGAGTACCGGTCGCTGGCCCAGAACGCGCAGGGCCTCGAGGCCATCGCCGCCGTCCGTTTCGCGCTCAGGCGCACCGCACCGACGCCGGTGGCACCGGCGCCGCCAGCTCCCGAGCTCGCGAAGGACAACCTCGACGCGGCGCTCGAGACGCTTTACGACAGCGCCAAGAAGGGCCTCTCGATTCAGCGCTACAAGGGCCTCGGCGAGATGAACCCGGACCAGCTCTGGGAAACCACCATGGACCCGACCCGGCGGCGCCTGCTGCAGGTGCGCATCGACGACCTCGTCGAGGCCGATTCCATCTTCACCGTGCTGATGGGCGACGCGGTCGATCCGCGTCGCGAGTTCATCCAGAACAACGCTCTCGAGGTCCGTAACCTCGACGTGTAGCGCCCCCGATTCTCAAACCATGAGCGAAGAAGACGACAAGACGCCCCCTCCCTTCGTACCGCCCGCGGAGCAGCCGATCCCGGTCGACATCGAAGACGAGATGAAGCGCAGCTATCTCGATTACGCGATGAGCGTGATCATCGGCCGCGCGCTGCCCGACGTGCGCGACGGCCTCAAGCCGGTGCACCGGCGCGTGCTCTACGGCATGTGGGAGAGCGGCAACCGCGCCGACCGCGCCTACAAGAAGTCCGCCCGCATCGTCGGCGACGTGATGGGCAAGTACCACCCGCACGGCGACACCGCGATCTACGACACGGTGGTGCGCATGGCCCAGGACTTCGCCATGCGCTACCCGCTGGTGGACGGCCAGGGCAACTTCGGCTCGATCGACGGCGACAGCCCGGCGGCGATGCGCTACACCGAGGTGCGCCTGACCCGTCTCGCCGAGGAGATGATCCGCGAGGACATCGACAAGGAGACGGTGGCGTGGGCGCCCAACTACGACGGCTCCGAGAGCGAGCCGATGGTGCTGCCGGCGCGGGTCCCCAACCTGCTGGTCAACGGCGCCGCCGGCATCGCGGTCGGCATGGCGACCAACATCCCGCCGCACAACCTCGGCGAGGTGGTCGATGCGCTGAACCTGATGATGGACGATCCCGAGGTGACGCTGCGCCAGCTGATGACCGCGATGCCCGGGCCCGACTTCCCCACCGCCGGCTTCATCCACGGGCTGCAGGGCATCCATTCGGCCTACTCGACCGGCCGCGGCATCATCCAGGTGCGGGCGCGGGCCGAGATCGAGACCCAGGCGCGCGGCGAGCGGCAGGCCATCGTCGTCACCGAGATCCCCTACCAGGTCAACAAGAAGCGCCTGCTCGAGCACATCGCCCTGCTGGTGCGCGAGAAGCGGCTCGAGGGCGTCTCCGATCTGCGCGACGAGTCGGACCGCGACGGTATCCGCATCGTCATCGAGGTCAAGCGGGGCGAGGTGCCGGAGGTGATCCTCAACTCGCTCTACAAGATGACCCAGATGCAGACCACCTTCGGCATCATCCTGCTGGCGATCGTCGACAACCAGCCGAAGGTGATGACGCTGGCGGAGTTGCTGCGCCATTTCCTGAACCACCGCAAAACGGTGATCATCCGCCGCTCCCGCTACGACCTGCGCAAGGCCGAGGAGCGGGCCCACATCCTCGAAGGCATTCTCAAGGCCCTGGACCAACTGGACGAGGTGATCGCCGCCATCCGCGCCAGCCGCACGCCGCCCGAGGCGCGCGAGCGCCTCGAGACCCTGTTCGCGCTGTCCGAGGTTCAGGCGCAGGCCATCCTCGACATGAGGCTGCAGCGCTTGACCGGCCTCGAGCGCGAGAAGGTGGTGGAGGAGTACCGCGAGCTGATGGCGCTGATCGAGAGGCTGCGCGCCATCCTGGCCTCGGACCTCCTGGTGCTCGACGAGATCCGGCGCGAGCTCGGCGAGCTCAAGGCGGCGTTCGGCGACCGCCGCCGCACCGCGATCATCCCCGAGACCCACGACATCTCGATCGAGGACATGATCGCCGACGAGGACATGGTGATCACCGTCACCCGTTCCGGGTACGTCAAGCGCTCGCCGCTCGCGCTCTACCGCGCGCAGCACCGCGGCGGCAAGGGGCGCACCGGGATGGTGACCAAGGAGGACGACTTCGTCGAGCACCTTTACGTCGCCTCGGCGCACAGCTACATCCTGGTCTTCACCGAGAGCGGGCGCATGCACTGGCTCAAGGTGCACCGGATCCCGGAGACCGGCGCCGCGGCCAGGGGCAAGGCGATCGTCAACCTGCTCGACCTCGAGCCCAACGAGCGCTTGGCGACCACCGTCGCGGTGCGCGAGTTCCGCGACGACCGCTACCTGCTGTTCGTGACCGCCAACGGCACGGTGAAGAAGACCGAGCTGTCGGCTTACGCCAACGAACGCCTGGGCGGCATCATCGGCATCAACCTCGACGACGGCGATCGGTTGCTGGCAGTGCGCGAGACCGACGGCAGCAAGGATGTGCTGCTGGCCACCGCCCGCGGCTTCGCCATCCGCTTCGCGGAGAGCGACGCGCGGCCGATGGGGCGCGCCACCTACGGCGTGCGGGGCATCAGCCTGCGGCCCGGCGACCGGGTGGTGGGCGCGGCGATCCTCGAGTCCGCGGGCGAGGTGCTATCGGTGACCGCGAGCGGCTTCGGCAAGCGCACGCCGATCGCCGACTACCGCAAGCAGAGCCGCGGCGGCCTCGGCATCATCAACCTCAAGGTCAGCGACAAGACCGGCGAGGTGATCTCGGCCAAACACGTCGTCGCCGGCGAGGGCCTGATCCTGATCACCCAGGCGGGGATGATCATCCGGCTCAACGTCGCCGCGGTCCGCCTGGTCGGCCGCTCGACCCAGGGCGTCAAGCTCATGGACCTCGACCCGGGGGACCGCCTGGTGGCGGTAGCCAAGCTGGCCGAGGAGGAGAAGCTCGACACCGGCAACGCCGTGGTCGATCCGTTCCCGGTGGAACTGGGCGAGGACCGCGAGAACTCCGAGGACTCCGAAATCGAGCTCGGCCGCGAGGGCCTCGACTCCGGAGACGCCGCCGAGTCTCTCCCCGACGACGCGCCGCGGCCACCGCAGACTCCCGACGACGACGAGACGGTCAACTGAGTCTCCGGAGCCCTGCCGGCCAGTCCAGCGGACTCCCAATCCGGCGTTTGATAGACTGCGGGCTCTAGGGAGACCGCAACGATGCCGACCGATTCGCGCGACGTGCTGGCCCGGGTGGAGGCCGAGAAGCAGGGCTATCTCGAGGAGCTCGAGGACTATCTCCGCATCCCCTCGATCTCGACCGATCCGGACTATGCCGGCGACGTCTGGCGGGCCAGCGAGTTCGTGCTCGACAAGCTGCGGGCCGCCGGCCTCACCGCCGAGCGCATCGAGACCGAGGGTCATCCGCTGGTCTACGCCGAATGGCTCGGCGCACCCGGCAAGCCGACGGTGCTGTTCTACGGCCATTACGACGTGCAGCCGGTCGATCCGGTGGAGCTCTGGCGGCACCCGCCGTTCGAGCCCACGATCGAGGGCGACAAGCTGGTGGCGCGCGGCGCGACCGACGACAAGGGGCAGTCTTTCGCCCACGTCAAGGGCGTGGCGGCCATGCTTGCCGAGCGCGGCAAGCTGCCGGTCAACGTCAAGTTCCTGATCGAGGGCGAGGAGGAGGCGGGCGGCCAGGCCATCGATCGCTACGTGCGGCAGGACGCGGGCCACAGGCTGGCCTGCGACTGCGTGATGATCTCCGACAGCTCGATGTTCGGCCCCGGGCAGCCGGCGCTGCTGTATGGCCTCAAGGGCCTGGCCTACATGGAGATCAAGGTTACCGGACCGAACCGCGACCTGCACTCGGGCACCTTCGGCGGCGCGGTCGCCAACCCGCTCAACGCGCTTTGCGAGATCGTCGCGCGGCTGCGCGATTCGCACACCGGCAAGGTGCAGATCCCGGGCTTCTACGACGACGTCCGGCCGCTCGCGGACTGGGAGCGGCAGGAGTTCGCGCGCCTGCCGTTCGACGAGGCGGCCTACCGCAGCGAGCTGGGCCTGACCGAGGTGGCCGGCGAAGCCGGGTTCACCACCCGGGAGCGGGCCTGGGCGCGTCCGACCCTGGACGTCAACGGCATCTTCGGCGGCTACCAGGCGCGCGGCGCCAAGACCGTGCTGCCTTCCTGGGGCGGGGCCAAGGTCTCGATGCGGCTGGTGCCGGACCAGCGGCCGGAGACGGTGGCGAAGCAGTTCACCGACTTCGTCCATCAGGTCACGCCGCCGGGAGTGGCGGTCGAGGTCAGCTACCTGCACGGCGCCGAGCCGGTGCTGGTGCAGGCCGAGGGACCGCTGGTCGAGGCGGCGATGGGGGCGATGGCCGACGCCTGGGGAGCGCGGCCGGTGCGCATCCGCGAGGGCGGCTCGATCCCGATCGTGTCGACGTTCTCGCAGGTGCTGGGCAAGCCCGTGCTGCTGCTGGGCTTCGGCCTTGCCGACGACGCCCTGCACTCACCCAACGAGAAATTCAACATCAGTCACTTCTACAACGCGATCCGCTCGGTGGCGCTGCTGCTGGACCGGCTGGCCGATGTAACCCCATGAGAGGCGAAACGACGAAGAGCAAGGGCAACGTCGAGCGCGAGATCAAGTTCCACTCCGACGATCTGGCGGCACTGCGCGAGCGGTTGGGAGAGTTGGAGGCGGAACGGGTGGGCCCGGCGGGCTTCGAGGACAACTGGATCCTGGACCGCGGCAACGAGCTGCTGGCCCAGGGCAGGATCCTGCGCCTGCGCGCCGACGGCACGCGCTCGCACCTGACCTTCAAGGGGCCGATGCACCTGGAGGGCAAGCTCAAGGTGCGCGAGGAGCTCGAGATCGGCATCGAGAGTGCCGAAGAGGCACGCGCGCTGTTCGAGCAGCTGGGCTACGAGGTGGTGCGGCGGTACCAGAAAGTCCGCGAGGAGTGGCAGCTCGGCGGCGTCACCATCTCGCTCGACCACACCCCGATCGGCGACTTCGCCGAGTTCGAGGGCGACGGCGCCGAGACCGTCGCCCGCCGCTGCGGTTTCGATCCGCGCAAGGGCGAGGCGCGCTCCTACCTGCGCCTCTACCAGGACTACCTCGAGGAGCATCCGGAAGCGCCGCCGGAGATGATCTTCCGCCCATGAAGGAAACGACGGGCGCCTGAGCGTGCGGCTGCGGGCGCTGGTTTTAGCCGCCGGCCTCGGCATGCGGCTGCGGCCGCTGACCGATGGAACGCCCAAGCCGCTGCTGCCGGTCCTGGGGGAGCCCATTCTGGCGCATACCCTGCGGCACCTGGCGGCGGCCGGCTGCGAGGCCGCCGCGATCAATCTCCACCATGGCGGCGACCAGGTGCGCCGGGTCCTGGGCGACGAGCTCGCCGGCCTGCCGTTGACCTATTCCTTCGAGCCGCGGCTGCTCGGCACCCTCGGGGCGCTGTTGCCGCTGCGCGATTTCCTCGCCGCCGCCGATCTGGTGCTGATAGTCAACGGCGACAGCCTCTGCCGCTGGCCGTTCGCGGAGCTCCTGGGGCGGCACCTCGAGCGCGGCGCGCCAGGCACGCTGCTGCTGGCCGCGAGCGCCGACGTCGCCCAGTTCGGCGGTGGCGTCGAGATCGGCCGCCGCGGCGAGGTGCTGGCGCTACGGCCTGCCGGGACCGGCGGTCTGGCGGCGGACAGCGCCAGCCAGGCTGCCGGTGGTGCCGGTCAGGCGGCGAGGCGCGGTGCCTCTGGAAACCGGCGGCGGGTATTCGCCGGCGCCCATGTCCTTTCGCCGCGCCTGGTGCGGCGGATCGCGGCGATGTCCATGGCGGTTCCCGCCGACATCGTGCGCGACCTCTACGAGCCCCTGCTCGCGGAGGAGCCCGGCTGTCTGGCCACCCTGAGCACGCGGCGCCGCTGGCACGATCTCGGCACGCCGCGCCGCTACCTGGCGGCGGCGCTCGACTGGGCGGGCGCGGGCGGCAACGGCGGCCGCTGGATCTCGCCGTCGGCGGCGGTGTCGGCGGCGGCGGTGGTGCGTCGCGTCATGATCGAGGCGGATGCGCGGGTGGCGGCCGGCGCCGTCGTCGAGGGCTCGGTGCTGCTGCCCGGAGCGCGGGTCGGCGCCGATTGCGAGGTGCGCGACTCGATCCTCGGCCCCGGCGTCGAGCTGGCCGCCGGCAGCCGCCTCGCCGGCCAGGTGGTGGTGGCCGGCGGCGCCCCGACGGAGATCCGTTAGCGGGCAGATCCGCCGGCGGCCAGCCGCTGCGACAGCCCCCCAGCCCACCGCCGGCGCGCGATATATTGGCGCCGGCGCGGGAGGTGCGCATGGTGAGCCAGCCGGCGGGGGCACCCGGGGAGCACACGCTCCGCGAGCTGCTCGGGCCGCTCAACGAGGTCGAACGCAAGCACGCGCCCGAGCGGCTGTTCGCTGCCGGCGACACCGGCATGCTGCACGGCGGCGCCCGGGTTGCCGTCATCGGCGCCCGCCGGCCCTCGGGCGAGGGCCTGCGGCGGGCGCGCAAGCTGGCGGCGGAGCTGGCGAGAGACGGCGTGATCGTCGTCAGCGGGCTGGCGGAAGGCATCGACACCGCCGCTCATACCGGCGCGCTGGCCGCCGGCGGCAGGACGATCGCCGTCCTCGGCACGCCGCTGGACGTCGCCTATCCGCAGAAGAACCGGGCGCTGCAACAGCGGATCATGGCCGAGCACCTGGCCATCTCGCCCTTTGCGCCTGGAGCCCCGGTGCTCAGGGCCAATTTCCCCTACCGGAACCGGGTCATGGCGCTGATCTCGGACGCGACGGTGATCGTCGAGGCCGGCGACGCCAGCGGCGCGCTTTCCCAGGGCTGGGAGGCGATCCGGCTCGGCAGGCTGTTGTTCGTCCTCAAGTCGGTCACCGCGGTCCCCGGCCTGACCTGGCCCGAAAAGATGATCCGCTACGGGGCGCAGGTCCTGACCACCACCAGGTCGCTTACCAGCCTGCTGCCGGTGGCCGCGGCAGCGGGGCCGGCGGCCGTTGCTTTCTAGCCTGCGGTTCGGCTCGTTCCTCGCCTACTCGCCGCACGGCCGGTCGCCTGCCGAGCTGGCCTCGCAGGCGGTCTGCCGCCAGATCAAGCGCGACGGCTACCTCGAGAAGGGCCGCCGGTACGAGCCGGCGATCCCCTTTGCGATCCGGCGACTGCGGGAGTGCCTGACGATGGAGCCAGGCGAGCCGGGGCGCCAGCTCAGCGAGACGGAGGAGCTTGCCGCCCTTCTTGCGCCCGACGTGGTGCTGGTGCCGGCGCCGGGCAGCGCCCCGCCACCGCCCAGGCACCGCGACGCCCTGTGGGTTCCGCGCCGGATCTGCGAGGCACTGCTGGCAGCCGGCTTCGGCCGTGCGATGGAGCTGTTGCTGGCGCGCCGGCAGGCAGTCCGGAAATCCTCCTCCGCTGGACGCCGGCAGCGGCCCGGCGTGCAGGAGCACTACGACTCTTTCGCCGTCCGTGGGCCGGCCGGCGCCGCGCCGCCACGCATCGTCCTGGTCGACGACGTGATCACCAGGGGAGCCACCCTGCTGGCGGGAGCATCCCGGCTGGCCGAAGCCTTCCCTGGTGCCGCGGTGAGCGCCTTCGCCCTGGTCAGGACGCAGCGCCCGATCGACGACGAGCGCGGCACGCAGTGCTTCCGCGCCATCGTCGATCCGGCCGCCGCCCATGTGACGCTGAGCAGATACGGCGCCTGGAGGCGGGACTCGTAACCGCAGAGAGGGGGCGGGCGTGGACCCGCGGACATGGGTCTGCGATGATGTTTCGCTGCCGTTGGTGCCGGAAACAGAGGGACGATGCGGGACTCCACTATCGAGCTGTTGATCTTCGACTGGGACGGCACGCTGATGGATTCGGTGGGGTCGATCGTGGCCTGCACCCAGGCGGTGATCGGCGAGCTCGGGCTGGGCTCTCCGGCCGAGGCGACGATCCGCGGCACCGTCGGCCTCGGATTGAGGGAAACCGTCGACCTGCTGGTGCCGGGGTGCGACGACCACCTCTTCGAGCGCGTCCACGCCTGCTACCGGCGGCACTGGGTGGAGACCTATCGCGACCTGCCGCTGCTCTTCCCGGGAGTGCCCGCCATGCTCGGCGAGCTGGCGCGGGCCGGCTACCTGCTGGCGGTGGCGACCGGCAAGAGCCGGCGCGGCCTCGACTTCGCGCTCGACCAGACGGGGCTGCGCGGCCACTTCCAGGCCACCCGCACCGTCGACGAGGCGATCTCCAAGCCCCACCCCCGGATGCTGCTCGACATCCTCGACCAACTCGGAGTCCGGCCGCATGCGGCCCTGATGGTCGGCGATTCCATCTACGACCTGCAGATGGCGGCCAACGCCGGCGCTGACGCCGTCGCGATCCTATCGGGTGCTCACGGCCGCGAGGACCTGGCGGCGCACGGCCCGCGGGCCGTGCTCGACCGCGTCGCCGAGCTGCCGGGCTGGCTGGCCGGCGAGCGACTCCGCGCTGCCGGCCAGCCACTGGTGCCGGCCGCGATCTAGTGGCGCTTCCATTCGGCGATCTGGCTCTCGAGGTCCGTCACCTGCTGTGGCGGCGGCGCCTGCTTGGCGGCGTGAGCGGCGGCGAGGGCACGCTCGCCGGCCGCGACCGCACCCTTGTAGTCGTTCTGGCGAGCCAGCAGGCGCGCCTTGGCGCGCTGGTTCGAGAAGGTGGGCTCGATGGCGATCGAGGCGTCGATCCAGCGCCCGGCCGGCTCGAGGCAGGTGCCGTCCTGGATGCACCAGGCCGCGGCGGCGTCCTGCCAGCGCTGCGTCGACCGCGCGGTGTCCACCAGCACGCGGGGGGTATCGACCTCGATCTTCCAGGCCGCCTCGAGCTTTTCCCAGCGCAGCGCCAGCACCGCAGAGTTGTCGGAGAGGTCGCGGAAGGCGAAGCCCATCCACTCCTGCGACTCGGCCAGCAGCGCCGGCTTGACGTGGAAGCGCAGCGCGTCGTGATCCGGCTGGTAGGAGAAGGCCCCCCACTCGTCGGCGTCCTTGCTCAGGATGACCACCCAGTCGTCGGCGCCGGGGATGGTCTGCAGGCCGTAGATGCCGGCCGGCAGCGGCTTGCCGTCGATGCGCACCGGCGTGCTGAAACGGATGGTGGTGTTCTCGTTGGCGCCGGTCCGCCAGACCTCGCCGTAGGGCACCACCTTGCCCCAGATGACGCGGCCCTTGACCCCGGGGCGGCTATAGCGGACGGTCACCTCGGTGATGCCGATGGTCTGGGAGACGGTGGCGTTGGGGCTGGGGCGGGGCAGCTGCAACGCCGGCGGTTGGGCCTGCAGTGCATGGTTGCCGGCGGCCAGCGCGAAGACGGTTGCCAGGGTCGCCGTGGCGGCCCGAGTCACAGGTTTCACCTGCTGCATGACAGCTCCTTTCGATTCAGTCGATCCAAGATCGGCGCGGCAGCCTCGCGGGCGCCCGGGGCAATCCCCGACGCCGGCTCGATCCAGCCCGCCAGATTGCGCAGCACCAAGTCGGCCAGCAGGCGCAGATGATCGGGGCGGTCGTTGAGCGCCGGGATGTAGCGGTAGCGCTCGCCGCCGGCATGGAGGAAGATCTCGCGATTCAGGCCGTCGATCTCCTCGATCGTCTCGAGGCAGTCGGCCGAGAAGCCGGGGCAGATCACGTCGAGGCTGCGCACTCCGTCCGCCGCCATGGCGCGCATCGTGTCCTCGGTGTAGGGGCGCAGCCACTCCTCCCGTCCGAACAGCGATTGGAAGCTGACCTCGTAGCGCTCGCGCGGCAGGGCCAGCCGCTCGGCCACCAGGCGTGCGGTCTTCTGGCAATGGCAGTAGTAGGGATCGCCGGCCAGGAAGTAGCGCTTGGGGATGCCGTGGAACGAGAACAGCAGCCTGTCCGCCGGCGGCGCCGCCGCCCAAGCGTCCCGCAGGCTGGCGGCCAGCGCCTCGACGTAGGCGGGCTCGTCATGGTACGGATGGATCATGCGCAGCTCGGGCACCCATCGCCAGCCGGCCAGCTCGGCGGCGACGGCGTCGAAGGTCGAACCGGTGGTGACCGCCGCGTACTGCGGGTAGAGCGGCAGCACCGCGATGCGCCGGCAGCCCTGGCCGGCCAGCTCGCGTAGCGCCGAGCGGACGGAAGGGTTGCCGTAGCGCATGGCGAGCCGCACCTGCACCGGCGCCGGCACCTCGCGGGCCAGCAGCGCCGCCACTCCCGCCGTCTGGCGGCGGCAAATCGCCAGCATCGGCGACCCTTCGGCCGTCCACACCTTGCGATAGAGCGCCGCCGACTTGCGCGGCCGGAACGGCAGCACCGCCAGGTGCAGCACCAGCCACCAGAGCGGCCGCGGCAGCTCGATCACCCGCGGATCGAGCAGGAACTCCCGCAGGTAGCGGCGCAGCGCCCGCGCGTCGGGGGCGTCCGGAGTGCCGAGGTTGGCCAGCACGATGCCGATGGGCGACACCGGCGGCTGCTCGCCGTGCGCGAAGTCCGATTGACCGAAGTACCGCATGCGCGCCCAGCTTACCCTGGCAACACCGCGAAGACCTCGCTCACCTGCTCCCAGCCGACGCGCAGCAGGAAGCTGTTGTTGCGCCCGTAAGACTTGCTGCCCAGGATGTAGAAGCCCGGCTCCGGGTTGGCGAGAGCCTCGGCGCCGTGGGAGGTCTGTTCCAGGCAATCGCCGGCGGCGGCGCCGAGCAGGGCCGCCGACAGCTTCATCGGGCCGCTGGTGGCATAGCACTCGTGGACCTGCAGCTGGCGGTACAGGTGGTGGTCGCCCACGCTGCCGGTGAGCGCCAGCACGCAGTCCACCGCGACCTGCCGGGTGCCATTCGCCCCCGGGCCGGTGCGGCGCAAGGTGACCGCGAGGCGCTCGTTCGCGCCGTCGCGCGCGATCGCCTCCACCACCACGCCGCGCTCCGCCGCCACGGCGGGCGAGGCGCCGGCAGCCAGCACGGCGGCGGCCGCCGCCAGCCGGGCGCGCTCCGGCAGCGGGTCGTCCGGCGGGCTGCCCCATGACGGTTCGGCGCGCCGCAGCGCCCACACCACGCGGGTGCCCGGCGCGGATCGCGCCAGCTCGGCGAGGTCGCGCACCGCGGTCTGCGCCGAAGCGCCGCCGCCTGCCAGCAGCACGGTGCGGCCAGCCCAATCGGCCGCCTCGCGCGCCAGGTCTGGAATGGTGCGCCGGATCTCGTCGCCGAGCCGGCGCTCGCCGGGGGCCGGGATGCCGCCGTCGCCGAGGGTGTTGGGATGGCCGAAGGTGCCGGTGGCGTCGATCACCACCTCGGCGTGCTCGATCCGCTCGGTGCCGTCCGCGGCCGCCAGCAGTAGGCGGAAGGGCTGACGGGCGCGCCCGGCGGTGGCGATCTCCTCGTGCTTGAGCAGCCCCTCGCGGCCGACCGCCAGCACGCGCGTGGCGAGCCGCAGCCGCGGCGCGATCGCCGGCAGCGCCGCGACACGGTCGTAGAGCTGGTCGGCGAGGTCGTTGCCGGTCGGGCAGGCGGCCCCATTCGCCGCCGCGGCACCTGCCGCCATCGCACCCACCGCCGTCGCCCCCGGCGCCGGCTCGCCCGCTGCCTCCAGGTGGCGGCGCATGCGCGGCGACACGTCCATCTCCCAAGGGGTGAACAGGCGCACGTGCCCCCAGGCGCGCACGTTCGTTGCCACCGCGGGGCCGGCCTCGTAGAGCGTGAACGGCATGCCGGCATCGGCGGCGGCCAAGGCGGCCTCGAGACCGATGGGTCCGGCGCCGAGGATGGCGAGACGCGGACGGCGAGCGGCGCCGCCGGGATCGATGGTCGGTGGCAAGGATCCTCCTGATCTCAGAAGCGCGAGGCCGCACGCTCGCGGGCGGGCAGGATCTCCAGGCAGGTGGTCCACCAGCCGGTCACCAGGGTCGCGGCGAATTCCTCGGGCAGCCCGGCGGCGCGCACCTGGGCGGCCATCGCCGGATGATCGTAGCGCAGCGGCACCAACTCGACGTCGAGCCCGCGGCGGTGCTCGCCGGCCGCGGCCGGCCGCGCGGCGAGCAGCGCGTACCACACCTCCGGCCTGCCGTCGTTGGCGGGCCGGCCGATCACTCCGACGTTGACCGCGTCCCGCCCCGAGGGCAGATGCCGGTGCCAGTGCAGGCCGGTGTGGGTGCAAAGCAGGGCGTCGCAGGGATGCTGATCGAGCAGCACCTCGAGGAAGGCGTCGGACGAGGCGGAGCGGAACAGGAACTCGTTGACCCGGCGCGGCGAGCCGTGCACCAGCAGCAGCTCGCGGTCGCCCACCAGCACCCGGCGTCGCGCCGGCAGCTCCCCCATCCAGTGCTTGAACGCCGCCGAGCAGTGCCGCGCGGTGTAGCCGTAGGAGATGGCCGCGAAGTGGTTGTCGCGCGGATCGGTGTAGCCGCAGTTGCAGTCCTCGCGGCCGCCGGCCAGCGACTGCTCGTAGTTGCCCTGGATGCAGCGCACGCCGCCGGCGAGCAGCAGCGGCCAGACCCGCTCCGGGTCGGACCCGAAGCCGCCGAGGTCGCCAAGGCAATAGACCGCCTCGGCGCCGCGCCGTGCCGCGTCCGCGAGCAGCGCGGCGAGAGCCAGGTGGTTGCTGTAGACGCCGCCGCAGACCGCCACCTTCGAAAACGGCCCTTCCCGCGGCACGGCGTCAGGAAGCGGCCGGCGGTGGTCGTGGACGGCCTCCTCCCGCTCGGCGGCGTCGAGCCGCGCACCGGCGGCGGCGGCGGCGGCGCGGAACTCCGCCAGCGGCAGCAGCCGCTCTCCCGAGGTGGCCAGGCCGCGATGGGCGGTCAGCGCGGCGAGCTGGAACGGATCGAGGCGCGGGCGGTGAGGCAAAGGCATGGCGTGGATTCGGTCGCTGGCGGGTTTCGGAGGGGAGGCGGTCGGCGGGCGGCAAGCGGCGGCGGTCAGGTGCGGCAGCTCACCCCGTAGGCGTGGCAGGTCCAGCAGGCGGCATGGCGCAGCGGATACGCCCCCAGGGCGTCGGCCAGCGCGTCGCCCATGCGCGCCGCCGGCTCGTTGACCAGGATCGGGCAGACCCATACTCCCTGATCGGTGGCCATGCGGCAGGAGCTGCACTGCAGGTGGTCCCACGCGGTGTTCTCCGAGTTGGAGCCAATGGCAGCGGCGTCGGTGGCGCGCAGCCGCTGCCAGCTCTCGTAGCCGCCACCGCGCTGCGCCTCGGCGCCGATCTTGAACACCGGCAGCACCTTGAGCCGCGGCCGCCGCAGCCCGAGGCCGTCGAGCAGGTCGAAGAAACGCTGCTTGCCCGCGTCCACGCCGGCTTCGGCGCAGACCTCGGTCACGGTCACCACCGGGTTGAGCCCGACCGTTTCCAGGTTGCGCAGCCCCGCCAGGACGCGCTCGAAGGTGCCGGTGCCGCGTACCGCGTCGTTGCTCGCGGCATCGTAGCCGTCGAGCGACACCCGCAGGTCGAGCGAATAGGGCGAGGTGCCGGCCAGCGCCGCCAGCCGCGCGCAGCGCTGCGGATCGAGCAGCAGGCCGTTGGTCAGCACGGTTGCCGGGCCGACCGCCAGCGCCGCCTCCAGGATGGCCTCCATGTCAGGGTTGAGGAAGGGCTCGCCGCCGGTGAAGTAGAGCTCCTTGACCCCCAGCTCGGCGGCTTCGCGCAGGTAACCCAGCACCTGTGGCAGGCGCATCATCTCGTGGGTGTGATTGGTCGGCGAGCAGGAGATGAAGCAGTGGGCGCACGCCAGGTTGCACAGCGTCCCGCCGACCTGAAACCAGAGGGTGTCGAGCGATCGCAGCGCGACCCGCGGCGCGGGCGGCTCCGCGGGCTGGCGATCGGCGAGGTGGGCGGGTGCGGCGGTCTCCATGGTTCCTCTCACCGAGTCAAAACCAACGCCGGTGCCCGCGGAATTTCGCGGCGGGCGCCGGTGCATGCGCTATGATCGCTGTCCCTTGAGACGCTTCCTGGTCCTCGCGCTGCCCGCGCTCGTCCTGGTCATGGCCCTCTTCCGCTCCGGGGTGGAAGCCCTGGGCCGGTCGCCGGCGCTGCTTGGCTCCGCGCCGGAGCTGCGGCAGCACACTCTGGTGATGATTGGCACCTGGCTGCTAGAGGCGGTGGCGCTTGCCGCACTATACCTGCTGGTGCAGGGAAGCGGCGGCAGCCGGCTGCTCAACGGCCTGCTCACCGGCTGGATCGCCTGGGTATTCCGCGGTCCGCTGCTGGTGGTCGCGGTGGTGACGCTGGCCGGCCAGCCGGCGGGCCCCTGGTGGAGCATGACCTTCTCGTGGTGGGTGCTCTATACGATCTGCGGCCTGCTGCTGGGTGTGGTGGCAGCTGCCGCCGGCCTCGGGCCGGTGGAACCGCATCCCACTCCGGGAACCGGCACCGGCCGGCTCTGAGCCGGACGCCCGGCGGCGCTGTGGTAGCCTTCCCCCGAGGCGGGCGGGACGGATGCACCGGTCGCGCCGCCAACCCGGTCCGCTTTGAAGATCGCCGCCGTCGGGAGGGCGCTCCCGCCTCACTATTACGACCAGGACGCGCTGCTGGATGGCCTGCGGCGCCGGTGGTCGGGTCACCTCTTCAACCCTGAGCGCCTCGAGCGCCTGCACCGCAACGCGCTGGTCGGCGGCCGCCACCTGGCGCTGCCGATCGACGAGTACGCCGGTCTCACCACCTGGGGTAAGGCCAACGACGCCTGGATCCGGGTGGCGCAGGAGGTGGGAGGCGCCGCCGTCAGCGACGCGCTGGCGCGCGCCGGCCTCTCCCCGGACGCGGTCGACGCGCTCATCTTCGTCACTGTCACCGGCGTCGCCACGCCTTCGATCGACGCCCGGCTGGTCAACCGGCTGGGCCTGCCGTCGCGCATCAAGCGCATGCCCATCTTCGGCCTGGGTTGCGTCGCCGGCGCCGCCGGCATCGCCCGCGCGGCCGACTACGTGCGCGCCTATCCGGATCAGGTCGCGGTGCTGCTCTCGGTCGAGCTCTGCTCGCTGACCCTGCAGCCGCATGACCTCTCGATCCCCAACCTCATCGCCACCGGCCTGTTCGGCGACGGCGCGGCGGCGGTGGTGGTGGTGGGCGAGCACCGCACCGCCGCCGGCCCGGCCGTGGTCGCCACCCGCTCGGTGTTCTACCGGGACTCCGAGCGAGTCATGGGCTGGGATATCTCGGAAGAGGGGTTCCGCATCGTGCTCTCGGCCGACGTGCCGCAGGTGATCCGCGACTTCCTGCGCGCCGACGTCGACGCCTTCCTCGCCGAGCACGGCCTGGCGCGCGCCGACGTCGCGACCTGGATCTGCCATCCCGGCGGCCCCAAGGTGCTCGAAGCGATGGAGGAGTCGCTCGAGCTGCCCCCCGACGCGCTGGCGGTGACCTGGCGCAGCCTGCGCGAGGTGGGCAACCTGTCCTCGACCTCGGTGCTGCTGGTGCTGGCCGACACCCTGGAGCGCCGCCGGCCGCCGGCAGGCAGCTGGGGGCTTTTGCTGGCGATGGGTCCGGGCTTCTGCTCGGAGCTGGTGCTGCTGCGCTGGTGAGCCACGCCGCATGACCATCCTCGGCGTCGACAGCCGCGTCCTCTACACTCTGCTGATCGCCGCCGTGGCGGCCCAACGGCTGGTCGAGCTGCGCCTCGCGCGCCGGCACCTGCGGGCGCTGCTGGCGCGAGGCGGCGTCGAGGCGGCGCCGGGCCACTACCCGGCGATGGTGCTGCTGCACGGCGCCTTCCTGGTCGCCTGCCCGCTCGAGGTCTGGTGCCTGCGGCGGCCGTTCCGCCCGGCGCTGGCGGCGTCGATGGCGGTGCTGCTGGTGGCGGCGCAGGCGCTGCGCTACTGGGCGATCGCCACCCTAGGCGAGCGCTGGACGACCCGTATCGTCTGGCTGCCGGGCGTGCCGCCGGTGACCGGCGGCCCCTACCGCTTCCTGCGCCACCCCAACTACCTGGCGGTGGTGGCGGAGATGGCGGCGCTGCCGCTGCTGCATGGCGCCTGGCTCACCGCCGCCGGATTCTCGGCGGCCAATGCCGGAGTGCTGGCGGTGCGCATCCGCGCCGAGGAATCGGCGCTGGCCGCCGCCGCCTCCCCGCGAGGAGGCGAGGAATGAACGGAATGGGGCGCCATGGACACTGACATCCTGGAAGGCATCGCCGAGGTTGCGCGGGAGCACCTGGGCTGGGACGGCCCGCTCACCGGCGACATGCGGCTGATCGAGGACCTGCGGCTCGATTCCGTGCGTCTGTTGACCCTGGCGGCCGAGGTGGAGAACCGTTACCGGGTGCGGCTGGACGAGAGCGACGAGGCGGCGATCGTGACCGTCGGCGACCTGGTCGAGACGGTGCGGAGGAAGCTTGGCTGAGACCCTCAACGACTACCTGCTGCGCGCGGGGCGGCTGGCGGACGGCGGCCTGCGCTTCGTCGATCGCGGCGAGCAGGCGGTCTGGGTGGGCTGGGGCGAGGTGCGCGAGCGCGCGCTGGCCGTCGCCGGCGGCCTCCTCGCCCTGGGCGTCGCCCCCGGCGAGCGCGTCGCGCTGGTGTTTCCCACCGGCGTCGAGTTCTTCGCCGGCTTCTTCGGCGCGCTGCTGGCCGGCGCGGTGCCGGTGCCGCTCTACCCGCCGGTCCGCCTCGGGCGGCTGCGGGAGTACGTCGCCCGCACCACCCGCATGCTGGCGGCCTGCGGCGCCTGCTTGGTGCTCGCCGACGCGCGGGTCAAGCGCTTCCTTGGCGAGGCGGTGGCGACGGCGCGGCCGCCCCACGGCTGCCGGACCCTCGCCGACCTGCCCGCCGAAGCGTTGCCGGCGGCGACGGCGGTGGCCGCGGGGGTGCGGCCGCGGCCCGACGACCTGGCGTTGATCCAGTTCTCCTCCGGCACCACCGTGGCCCCCAAGGCGGTGGCGCTGAGCCATCGCGCGATCGTCGCGCAGACCGAGATCCTGAGCGGCTCGTGGCACGACGACGAGGCGGTGCGCCACAGCTGCGCCAGCTGGCTGCCGCTCTACCACGACATGGGGCTGATCGGCTGCGTCTTCCCGGCGCTGGCGCGCGACGCCTCGCTGACCCTGCTGCCGCCGGAGCTGTTCGTGGTCCGGCCGGCGCTCTGGCTGCGCGCCATCGGCCGCTACGGCGCGACCATCTCTCCCGCCCCGAACTTCGGCTACAGCCTGTGCCTCTCGCGGGTTGCCGACGCCGACATGGAGGGCGTCGACCTCTCCTGCTGGCGGGCTGCCTTGAACGGCGCCGAGCCGGTCGCCCCCGCGGTGCTGCGGGCCTTCGCCGAGCGTTTCGCCCGCTGGGGCTTCTCGCCGGCCGCCTTGACGCCGGTCTACGGCCTCTCGGAAGCGGCGCTGGCGGTCACCTTCTCCGCCCTCGACGAACCCTACCGCAGCGGCTGCTACGACCGCGAGGCGCTGGCCCGGGAGCGGGTGGCGCGACCGGCCCCTGCCGGCGGGTCGGGCGCCGGCGCCGGCGCCGGCGAGCCCGGCAGGGAGATCGTCTCGGTCGGCCGGCCGCTGCCCGGGTTCCGGCTGTCGGTGCGCGACCCCCACGGGCGTGAGCTGCCGCCGCGGCGGGTGGGGCGGCTGTGGGTGACCGGGCCGTCGTTGATGCAGGGCTACCTCGGCGATGCCGAGGGCACGGCGCGGGCGCTGCGCGACGGCTGGCTCGACACCGGCGATCTCGGCTTCCTCGACGACGGCGAGCTCTACCTCGCCGGCCGGGCCAAGGACCTCATCATCCTGCGCGGCCGCAACCACTCGCCGGCGGAGATCGAGCAGGCGGTCGATGCGCTGCCGGGGGTGCGCGCCGGCTGCGCGGTGGCGGTGAGCTGGCTGCCGGAGGGGGCGCCGGGAGAGGTGCTGGCGCTGTTCGTCGAGCGTTCGCGGCACGCCACCACTGCCGAGCTGGCCGCGCTCCCGGACGCCTGCCGCGAGGCGGTGCTGGCGGCGACCGGCCTGGCGATCGACCGCTTCGAGGTGCTGGCTCCCGGCACCCTGCCGCGCACCTCGTCGGGCAAGCTGCAGCGCTCGGAGGCGCTGCGCCTCTATCTGGAGGGTGCGTTGGCCCCGCCGGCGCCGGTCACGCCGCTGCGTCTGGCGCGGGCGGTGGCCCGCTCCAGCCTGGCGTATGCGCGCTGGAGGGTCGCGCGCCGCGGCGAGCGTCTGCCCTGATGCAGACCCGCCGCAATCACCTCCGATGACCGGCGCGGCGACTGACCTGCTGGTGATCGGCGGCGGTCCCGCCGGCCTCGCCACCGCCATCCAGGCGCGCCTCGCCGGTCTCTCGGTCCGCGTGCTCGAGCGTTGCCGGCCGCCGATCGACAAGGCCTGCGGCGAAGGCTTGATGCCCGACGCGGTAGCGCGGCTCGGCGAGCTGGGGGTGGAGCTCCCGCCCGGCGAGGGCTGCCGCATCCGCGGCATTCGCTATCTCGACGGCGACACGGTGGCCGAGGGAGTGTTCCCGCGGGCCGGCGGGCTGGGCGTGCGGCGGCTCGACCTCCACCGGGCGCTGGTGCGGCGCGCCGAGGAGCTGGGGGTCGAGCTGTGCTGGGGGGTCGCCGCCACGGGCCTGGCGCCGCCAGCAGCACGCCCACCGGCGCCGCCGGGGCACGCATGGCAGCCGGGAGCGCCGGCGCCGGCATGGCAGCTGGGAGCGCCGGCGACACGGCCGGCCGAGGCGCTGAGCCGGCGGCACGCTGGCGGCGCCTGCATCGACCGCTCCGGCCTCGAGCTGGCCGCCGCACGCTGGGTGGTCGGCGCCGATGGCCTGCGCTCGCGGGTACGGCAGTGGGCGGGGCTCGAACCATCGTCGCCGCCTGCCCGCAGCCGCCGCTTCGGCGTCCGTCGCCACTTCGCTTGCCAGCCGTGGAGCGACATGGTGGAGGTCTACTGGGGCCCCGGCTGCGAGGCCTACGTGACGCCGGTCGGACCGCGGTTGGTCGGGGTGGCGATGCTGTGGAGCGGCCTGCCGCGGCAGGCCCGGGACGAGTCCCGCTCCGGCGGCGCGGCCATCGCACGGGGGAGCTTCGACCACCTGCTGGCGGCATTCCCGGTGCTGGCGGCGCGGCTGGCCGGCGCGCCCCAGGCTTCGCGCGACCGTGGCGCCGGGCCGCTGCTGCAGCGCGCCCGCGCCGTGGCGCGCGGCAACGTCGCGCTGATCGGCGACGCGGCGGGCTACGTCGATGCCATCACCGGCGAAGGCCTGGCGGTGGCGCTCCATCAAGCGGCGGCGCTGGTCGCGGCGCTGGCAGCCACGGCGCCCGCGGCCGGCGGCCAGCGGGCGGCGCCGGACGATCAGGCGCTGGCGCGCTACGCCGCCGCCCACCGCCGGATCGGCCGGCTGCCGGACACCATGACCTCGCTGCTGCTGGCCATCGAGCGCCGGCCCTGGCTGCGCCGGCGGGTGGTGCGGGCGCTGGCTGCCGAGCCGGCGCTGTTCTCGCGCCTGCTGGGCATCCACGCCCGAGCGCTGCCGCCGGCGCGGCTGGGCATCGACGGCGCCCTGCGACTGGTCTATCGTCTGGTCACGGTGTGAGGATCGGCCCGGCGGGCCGTTCATCACTCGCGAGAAGGGAGGGAAAGCCAGATGGCGGAGCGCGCGCTGCTGATGATCCCGGGACCGGTCGAGGTCTCGCCGCGGGTGCTCGCCGCCTACTCGGCGCCGCCCCCCGGGCACACCGCGCCGGCGCTGATCGCCGCCTTCGGCGAGGCGCTCGCGGCGATGCGGCGGGTCTGGTCGGCGGCGCCCTCGAGCCAGCCGTTCGTGGTGGGCGGCGGCGGCACCGTGGCGATGGACATGGCGGTCGCCAATTTGATCTCGCCGGGCGACCGCGTGCTGCTGGTGAAGACCGGCTACTTCTCGGACCGCATGGCCGAGATGCTGCGGCGCCAGGGAGCCGCTCTCCTCGAGGTCGGCGCCGCGCCCGGCGAGGCTCCGGCGGTTGCCGAGGTGCGAGCGGCGCTGGCCGCCGACCGCGCCGCGGGTGCGGCGCCTTGCCGAGCGCTGTTCGCCACCCACGTCGACACCTCGACCGGCGTGCGCATCGATCCCGAGCCGCTGGCCGGCCTGGCGCGCGAGGAGGGCATGTTGGCGGTCTTCGACGGCGTCTGCGCCGCCGCCGGCGAACCCTTCGACATGGCCGGTTGGGACGCGGACGTGTACCTCACCGCCTCGCAAAAGGCGCTCGGGCTGCCACCGGGGCTGGCGCTCATGGTGGCGAGCCCGCGGGCGCTGGCGGCACGGGCGGCGCGGCGCAGCGCACCGCCGATGTACCTGGATTGGGAGACCTGGCTGCCGGTGATGCGCGCCTACGAGGAGCGCCGCGCCGCCTACTTCTCCACCCCGCCCACCAACCTGGTGCTGGCCCTCGCCGCCGGCCTGGCCGAGATCGAGAGCGATGGAGCGGCGGCGCGGATCGCCCGCCACGCCGCCGCCGGCGCCGCCCTGAGAGCCGCCTGGCGGGCCCTCGGGCTGCGGTTGCTGCCGGCTCGCGACGAGCTGGCCGCCGATACCCTCTCCGCTTTGTTGCTGCCCGAACCAGCCGGCGGCGGGAGCGCCGCCGGTGCCGGTGCCGCCAGCAGCGCCGACGCGGCGGCGGTCGTGGCACGAATCGCCGCGCACGGCGTCACCGTGGCGACCGGGCTGCTGCCCGAGCTGCGCAGCCGCTACTTCCGCGTCGGCCATATGGGATGGGTGATCGGCAACCCCGACCTGCTGCGCCGCACCGTCGCCGCGGTCGCCGCCGGGCTTCGCGACTGCGGCCTGGGCGCCGGCGAGGCAGCGGAACGGCAAGCGCTGGCCGCACTCGACGAGCTGACGACCCGCGAGCCGGCGGCTACCGCGAGCGCCACCGGCCCGTAGACGCTAGACCGTAGACCTGTAGACCCATAAGCCCGCGGCACCGCATGGCGCCGGCGGCGGTCGCTCGCCTGTCCGAGCTGACCCTGGCCGCCGCCGGCGAGGGGGTCGAGCCCCGACCCGGGCCGCCGCTACGCCGCCGCCGATCAGCGCGAGCCGGTCTTGGGCTTGGCCGCCTTGGCGGCGGGCGCCTTCTCGGGCTTGACGTCGATCGCCGTCGCGGTCATCCGGTACTCGATCGTCACCTTGGCGCCGACCTTGAGGTCGCCGGTCACCTTGGTCCCCGCGTCGCGGGCGATCTCCCAGCGATCCTTGCCCTTCATCACCACGATCATGTCGGGGGTGAGCTCGAGCACCGGCCCTGTCACCTGGTAGGTCTTCGGCGCCGCCGCCTGGGCAGGAGCCACGAGAACGATGGCGACCAGCGCCGCCGCGACCAAACCCGCAACCAGTCTCTTCACCATGGCAGAACCCTCCTGTTCCGATTAGGCCCGCCGCCTGCCGCGAGTCCCCGTCCAAGCTACCGGAGGTGCCCTCGACTGGCGACGAGCGAAGCCGCAAGCGGGAAGGGACCGCTCCCTTCCGACCTTGCGGCGCTCCGTTTCGCCCTCGGCGCGCGACCGCTAGCCGGAGCGGCCCTCGAGCCAAGCGAGCCCCTGCTGCAACAGCTGCGGCTCGACCCCGCCTTGGGGCGTCAACCGATCCACCACCGCCGGCAACACCGCGGCGAGCGTGGAGGCGGCCGCTTCCGGTGGCAGCCCCAGGCGCTGCGCCATCTCCGCCAGCCGCTGCTGTCCCAGCACTCCCTGCAGCTGCGCGCCCGAGATCGGCAGGTTCTCGCCCGATCCCAGCCACGAGCCGATGATATGACCCAGGCCCTGGCCCTCGAACTGCTTCACCAGACCTTGCAAGCCACCGGCGCCGCCTTGGGTCAGCATCCCGACCGCCTCCTGCACCAGCGCCCCGCTCATCGCGGGAGCCACCGGCGCCGCCGCACCCTCCGGCGTCGCCGCGCCCTCCGCCGCGCCAGCCACGCTGCCCGTCACCTTGACCACCTCGTCCCAGAAACCCATCGCCGTCTCCTTGTGTCCCGCTTCAGCTTCCGTCCGCGGCGGCGCCGGCGCACCGGCGCCGCCACGCGCTCTTTACTTGGGCGGTGCCTTCGGCCCGTTCTTCGCGGCGCGGTAGCCGGCCTTGATCGCGTCGGCCTCGGTCATGTACTGGCCGTGCTTGGTCTTGCCGTACCATTGGTCGCCCTGCACGTGGTAGACCTTGGTCGTCAAGTTCACCCACACCATCCCCGGCTGGGGCGGCGCCGGAGCCGCGCCGCCGGCAGCGGCGGCCGTGGGCGGCGGTGTCGTGGCGGCTGCCGCCGGAGCGGCGGCGGCCTTGGACTTGGGGGTCTGGGACGCCATCGTCCCCGGGGCTGCCGATGTCGCCGGCGTCGCAGCGCCGGCCGTCTTGGTGCCGGTCGCCGGCGCGGCGCTGCCGGACACCGTCACCAGCGGGGTGATCTTCGCGATGGTCTTGGCCGGCACGCCGGCGCGCGCCAGGTCGGCGACGCTGGCGTAGGGCCGGCCGGCGACGATCTTCTTGGCGGTGGCCGCTCCGACGCCGGGCAGCGAGACGAGGTCGGCGTCGCTCGCCGTGTTGAGATCGACCGGCCCGGCCGTCGCCGCCGTCTTCGCGCCCGCGGCAGCGGCCTTGGACTTGGGCGTCTGGGCCGCCATGGTTCCCGGCGCTGCCGGCGCCGTCGCTGCTGCTGCCGGCGCGGTCGCCGCCTTGGCGCCGGCCGCCGGCGCGCCACCGCCGGACACGGTCACCAGCGGGGTGATCTTCGCGATGGTCTTGGCCGACACGCCGGCGCGCGCCAAATCGCCGACGGCGGCGTAGGGGCGGCCGGCGATGATCTTCTTGGCCGTCGCCGCCCCGACGCCGGGCAGCGAGGTGAGATCCTTCTCGCTCGCGGTGTTGAGGTCCACCGGCGCGGCGCCGGCAGCGGGTGCGGCGGTGCCGGCGGCATGGGCCGGCGCCGGCGACAGGACGGGCCAGGCCAATGCCAGCGCCGCCACCAGGACGATTGCATGTCGCCAAATGCTGTTTCTCGATGCGGTCATCGACTCTCCTTCGCCGGGGCCGGCAGGGCGCCCGGAAGCTCGTGAGGGTTGCTGGGAAGATCCAACGATCCAATTGCGCGAAGCCTATAGCATTTCTCCCCTGCCCCGCGACCCTCCTCGTTCCCTCTCCGACCACCGGGTACAATGGCGGGGTGCTGTCCGAAGACCGGCTGCTCTCTGGCGCCCCCGATCCCGAGGACCTCGGGGTCGAGCCCTCGCTGCGGCCTCGGCACCTCGACGAGTACGTCGGCCAGCGCAAGATCGTCGACAACCTGCGCGTCTTCATCCGCGCCGCTCGCGAGCGCGGCGAGAGCCTTGATCACGTTCTGCTGTTCGGCCCGCCGGGGCTCGGCAAGACCACGCTGGCGCATCTCATCGCCACCGAGATGGCGGCACCGCTGCGCATCACCTCCGGACCGGTGCTCGAGCGCGCCGGCGATCTGGCCGCCATCCTCACCAACCTCGAGGCCGGCGAGGTGCTGTTCATCGACGAGATCCACCGCCTCGGCCCGACCGTCGAGGAGATCCTCTATCCGGCGCTCGAGGACTACCGCCTGGATCTGGTGATCGGGCAGGGCCCCGCCGCCCGCACGGTCAAGATCACGCTGCCCCGCTTCACGCTGGTGGGCGCCACCACCCGCGCCGGACTGATCAGCGCGCCGCTGCGGGCCCGCTTCGGCATCGTGCACCGCCTCGACTTCTACGTGCCGGCGGAGTTGGCGCAGATCGTCAAGCGGTCCGCGCGGTTGCTGGCGATCGAGATCGACGATGCCGGCGCCGGCGAGCTGGCACGCCGCAGCCGCGGCACGCCCCGGGTGGCCAACCGGCTGCTCCGCCGGGTGCGCGACTTCGCGCAGGTGGAGCGGACCGAGCGCATCGACCTCGACGCCGCGCGCAGCGCCCTGGCGCTGCTCGAGGTGGACGAGCACGGCTTCGAGGAGGTGGACCGCAAGCTGCTGAGCACGCTGATCGCGCACTACGACGGCGGCCCGGCCGGGATCAAGGCGCTGGCGGCGGCGGTGGGAGAGGACGCCGGCACGCTCGAGGACCTTTACGAGCCCTATCTCATCCAGGAGGGCTTCCTGCAGCGCACGCCGCGCGGCAGGGTGGCAACCCGGCGCGCCTACGAGCACCTCGGCCTGCCGCCCCGCCACGGCACCACCGGCCGCCTCTTCTGATCGCCCCGCCGTCGGGCTGCCGATGCCGATGCGCCGCGCCGCGCTGATCTACAACCCGACCGCCGGGCGCGGCCGCTGGCAGCGCGTGCTGGCGGGCGTCCTCGGGATCTGCCGCCGGGAGGGTTTCGACATCGAGCCGATGCCCACCGCCGCGGCCGGCCAGGCGACCGAGCTGGCCGGCGAGCTCGCCCGCGAGGGCCGCGTCGAGGCGGTTTTCGCGCTCGGCGGCGACGGCACCGCCCGCGAAGTGGCCGCCGGCCTACTGGGCGGCGGGGCGCGGCTGGGCATCCTGCCGGGCGGCACCGCGAACCTGATGGCGCTCGCCCTCGGGCTGCCGCGCGACCCGCTCGCCGCCGCCGCCGTGCTCTGCCGCTCGCCGGCGCGTTCTTTCGACGTCGGCCTCGCCGGCGGCAGACCCTTCCTGATGATGATCTCGGCCGGCCTCGACGCCCGCGCCCTGGCCGCCCTCGACCCCGGCTGGAAGGCGCGGCTGGGCAAGACCGCCGTCTTCCTGCAAGGGGTGCGGGAGTGGTGGCGCTACGGCTATCCCGCGATAGAGATCACGGCCGACGGCGAGCGCCTGCCGCCCGCCACCTTCCTCGCCGTCTCCAACATTCCCCACTACGGCGGCAGCTTCCACATGGCTCCCGGCGCCCGGCCCGACGACCGGCGGCTCGAGCTGGTGACGTTCCACGGCAGCGGCCGCGCTCCCACCCTGGGCTTCATCCTCGGCGTGGTGAGCGGCAGGCACACCCGTCGCGCCGACGTCAGGGTGCGGTCGGTCGAGGAGGTGACTTTCAGCCTGCCGCCGGAGGCCGGAGTGCAGGTCGACGGCGACCCGTTCCAGGTTGGCGAGAGCGCCGCCCCCGGTGCGCCGGTCCGGGTCCAGGTGCGCCTCGCGCCGGAGTCGTTGCAGGTGCTGGCGCCGGCGCCAGCCTAGGTTCCCCCCGACGAACCGGGGGAGCCAGGCTCCTACTGCGGCTGAGCGGCGGCGAACCGGCCCTGGCGCATGAAGTGCCAGCGCAGGTCGCCTTCGAGGTGGCTGAAGACCTCGGCCTGGATGCGTGGCGCGAAGCGGTGCAGCAGGGCGGTGAGCGGCTCGCCGCGGGCGGCTTGCTCGAGCGCCTCGGCGGCGTCGCTGCCGGCCTTGCTGATGTAGGTCTGCCAAACCGCCTGGCGCACCGAGATCGAGCCGAGCGAGACGTTGGGCAGGTGGGACACGCCGCGCCTGAGCACCGCGATCTTCTCGCGCAGGCTCTTCTCGCCGTCCATCGGCTGGCGCTGCCAGGGGGTGTAGGGCTTGGGCACCAGCACGTTGGCGCCCAGGTGGATGTGGCCGATGACGCCGCTCGCCGAACACTGCTCGAGCATCACCGCGCGCGCCCGTGCCGCCAGCTCGACGATGCCGTGCACGTCGGCCATGGTCTCGCCGGGCAGCCCGACGATGAAGTAGAGCTTGAGCTGGGTGAAGCCGTGGCGGAAGATGAGCCGCACCTTGTCGAGCAGCAGGTCGTTGGTGATCGGCTTGCCCATCTTGGCGCGCAGCTCGTCGGTGCCGGTCTCCGGCGCGAGCGTGATCGAGCGGTCGCCGGAAGCGTGGAGCGCCGCGAGCACCCCCTCGGTCACCGCCGGGATGCGGATCGACGACACCGAGGTGCGGAAGCCGAGGTGGTTGGCCTCGCGCAGGATGCGCTCGATCTCGGGGTGATCGCCGACCGCCGTGGCGACGAAGCCGAGCTGGTCGGTGACCGTGCGGGCGCGATCCAGCGAGTCCAGGATGTAGCCGGCCGGATGCCAGCGGAAGAGGCCCATGCCGAAGGTCGCCCAGCAGTAGCGGCATTTCTCGGGGCAGCCGCGCGACATCTCGATCAGGAACTTGTCGGCGAACTCGGTGCGCGGGGTGACGATGACGGTGGTCGGCAGGTGGCCCGGCAGCCGCATCTGCTCCTCGGTCAGCTCGAGCTTGTCGAGCTTGGGCAGCTCGTCGCCTTCCTCTTCGGGACGGTGGTGGGCGGGGACGTAGAAGCCCTCGCGGGCGGCCAGCCTGGCGGTCACCGCCTCGCGGTCCTGCTCCTCCTCGAGCGCGGCGAGCAACGCCGGCAGCACGTTCTCGGCGGCGCCCAGGGCGAAGACGTCCACGAACTCCGCCATCGGCAGCGGATTGATGGCGGCGCAGGAGCCCCCCATGACGACCAGCGGATGCCACGGCCCGCGGGCGGTGCGCCGCAGCGGGATGCCTGCCCGGTCGAGCATCTGCAGCAGGTTGACGTAGTCCTGCTCGAAGGAGACCGAGAAGGCCACGCAGCCCACCTGGCCGAGCGGCAGCCCGCTCTCCACCGACTGCGGCGGCCCCGAGCCGTCGGCGAAGAAGCGCTCGCAGGTCCAATCCGGCCGCCGGTGCACCAGCTCGTACACCCGCTGGAACCCCAGGCTCGACATGGCGACGTGGTAGCTGTTGGCGTAGGCCAACCCCAGCCGCCAGCGCCCATGGGCGGGAAAGCGCTCGACCGGCCGCTCGGCGGCGCGGTACGGGGACCAGTCATAGGCTCGCTGCTTCATCGCAACCAATCATTCTACGCTATCGGCGGCTTTCGACGGCTATCGGGCGGGTGCCCCGCCGTTCAGATCCGCGCCAGACGGTTCAGGCTGGCGCGGAGCAGGTCCTGGAACGGCGCGTCCGGCCGGTCGCGGCGGGCGTCGGCGACCGCCCGCTCCGCCTGGGCGGGCCGGTAGCCCAGGTTGACCAGCGCCGACACCACCTCTTCGCCGGCGGGCGCCTCCCTGCCGGGCAGCTCGGCGGCCAGCTCGCGCATCTTGTCACGCAGCTCGAGCACCATCCGCTCGGCGGTCTTGCGGCCGATGCCCGGGATGCTGGTGAGGCGGCCCAGGTCGCCCGCCGCCAGCGCCGCCAGCAGATCGTCGGCCGCCATGCCGGAGAGCACCACGCGGGCCAGCCGGGGGCCGATGCCGGAAACCGCGATCAGCTTCTCGAACAGCAGCTTCTCGCGCTCGCTGAAGAAGCCGAACAGCGCGATGCCGTCTTCCCGCAGGTGAGTGTGGATGAACAGGCGGATGGGGCCGCTGCCCGCCCGCTCGATCTCGTAGTAGGTGGACAGCGGGATGTGGACCTCGTAGCCGACGCCCTGGACGTCGATCAGCACCCGCTCGGGGCCCGAGCGCAGGACCGTGCCGTGCAGGGAGCCGATCACGGCCGCGCGGCCACTAGCCCGGCTGGGGCTGCTGCTGGTCGGGCGTGATGCCCAACGTCTCGAGCCACTTGCGGTTGTAGTCGACCCCCAGCTCGCGGCGCCGGCGCTCGATCAGCGCACCGAGGATCGAGCCCAGCTTCTGCTGCTGCAGGTTCTGGCGGGTCTGATCCTTGGCGGCGGCGAACTTGGCCGGCTCCAGGCTCTTGCGGTCGGTGACCTGGAAGAGCACGGCGCCCTGGGTGTCGGCCACCGGCCCGCCCAGCTGCCCGGTGGGCAGCGACATCGCCAGCTTGATCAGCTGCGGGCTGGTGCCGATGCCGGGGATCGTGCCGGTGGCGCCGAACTCCGGAGTCTCCTTGACCTGCACCGCCAGCTCGGCCGCCGCCTGGTCGAGCGACTTGCCCTGCTGGATCTCGCGGCGCGCCTGGTTCAGCACCTCGACCGCCTTCTCCTGCTGCTTGCGCTCGATCATCGCCTGCCGCACCTTGGGTTCCACCTCGGACAGCTCGGCGAGGTGCGCCGGGTAGACCGCCTGCACCCAGGCGACGGTCCAGCCGCGCGGGATCTCGAGCGCGCCGGTGACGTCGCCCGCCTTGGCCGCGAACATCGCGGTGTTGAACGACGGCACCAGGCCGAGCCCGGGCACCGGCTCCTGCTGCCCGAACCTGCCGGTGGCGGTGAAGGTCACCCCCTGGCTGTCCTTGGCGAGCGCCTGCAGCGCCGCGGCGCTGTGCGGCTTCTCGGCGGCGAGGCGCTTCGCCAGGTCCTTGGCCTTGGACTCGGCCAGCTGCCGGGCCTGATCGAAGCCGAGGCGGCCGTGGATCTGCTCGCGAACCTCGGCGAAAGGCTGCACGCCGGCGGCTCGCTTGCCGGTCACCCGCAGCAGGTGGTAGCCGAACGGCGTCTTGATCGGGCCCACCAGCCTGCCGGGAGTCGACGAGAAGGCCGCCTGCTCGAACTCCTTGACCATGCGGCCGTGGCCGAAGAAGCCGAGGTCGCCGCCGTTGGCCTTGCTGCCGGGATCCTCCGACACCTGGCGCGCGACGGCGCCGAAGTCCTCGCCGTTGTCGATCCGCCGCTTGATCGCCTCCATCTGCTCGCGCGCCTGGGCGTCGGTGCGCTTGTCGTTGACCAGCAGCAGGATGTGGCTGGCGCGCACCTGCTCGTCCTGCTTGAACTCGTCCTGGTGCGACTGGTAGTAGGCCTGCAGGTCGGCGTCGGTGATCTTCACCTGGTCGAGCAACCGGCTGGCCTCCACCAGCAGGTAGGCGCCCTCGCGCTGCTCGGGCAGGCGATACTCCTGGCGGTGCTGCTGGAAATAGGCGGCGACCTCGCTCTGCGGCACGGCGACGTCGCCGAAGCGGCTGCGCGGCACTTCGAGGTAGCGGATCTTGGCGCGCTCGACCTGATCGCGGTAGCTCTTCTCGATCTCGGCGTCGCTGATGTAGAGATCGGCGCGCAGGGCCGAGAGCAGCTTCTGCATCAGGATCTGCTCCCGCAGCTCCTGCTCGAAGCTCGCGGCGGTGAAGCCGTTGGACCCCAGCACCTGCTGGTATTGCTCCTGGCCGATGAACCGCCCCTGCTCGTCGTGGAAAACCATCTCCTCGAGCACCGCGTCACGCACCTCGGCGTCGGTCACCCGCAGGCCGATGCGCTCCGCCTCGCGCAGCATGATCTTGTCGGTGATCGCCTTGTCCAGGGCGCGCAGCGGCAGCCGCAGCTGCTTGGCGATCTCGGTCGAGTACTGCTCGCCGAGCTGCCGGCGGTACTGGTTGTCCAGGGTCTGGTAGGCGTGCTGGTACTCGATGCGGGAGACGGTGGCGCTGCCCACCTTGGCGGCCCAGGTCATCGTGTCGCGGTTGTTGCCGCCGAGACCGGCGCCGAAGTCGGCAAAGATGAAGAGCACGAACAGGGCGATAATCACCCATAGGATCCAACTCAAGTACTTCACATTGTCGCGGAGGACCTTGAGCATACACCGACTCCTTTCGCTCCGGGCCGCGAGGCGCCGGAGGGAGCAGCACTTTACCAGCCGCCGGGCCGGCCGCACAACCATCGCCGGTGCAGGCGATGAGACCTAGGGCCATCGCCTGCCGGCTCGCCTGCGCCGCGGCGCTGCTCGCGCTGCTGGCGCTGGCGCTCGCCTGGTCGCTGCAGCCGCTGGTCCACGACGACCTGTTCTGGCATCTGCGCACCGGCGAGTGGATCGCCGCCCATCACCAGGTGCCGCTGGCCGACCTCTTTTCCTACACCCGGTTCGGCGCCCGCTGGATCACCCACGAATGGGGGTTCTCGCTGGCGAGCTGGCTGGTCTGGCGCGCCGCCGGCGCCGGTGGCCTGGTAGGGATGGCCGCGCTGCTGACCCTGGCCATCTTCGCCGCCGTCGGCTGGCGGGCCGTCGAGCTGGCGGGTGGGGCGGTGGCGCCGGGCGGGGCGCCGATGCCGGGCGCGGCGGTCATGCCGGGTGCGGTTCCGGGCGGGGCGAGCGCCACCTCACGCTGGCTGCTGCTGGCGGCGCTGCTCGGCCTCGGGCTCTGGGCGGCCTCGCCGGAGATCTTCCTGCGCGCCGCCCTGGCCGGCGAGCTGATGCTGGCACTGGTGCTCGCCGCCCTCGCACGCTACCGCCGCACCGGCAGGCGCCGCTGGCTGGGGGTGACGGCCGTCCTCTTCTGGCCCTGGGCGAACCTGCACTCGGGAGTCGTCTTCGGGCTCTACGTGCTGGCTCTCCACGCCCTCGCGCCGCTGTTGGCCCGCCGCCCCAGGCGGGAGGCGGCGCCCTACCTGTGGACCCTGGCCGCGGCGCTGGCGCTGACCCTGCTCAATCCCAACGGGCTGGACGCGCCTTTGTACCCGTTCCTCCTGGCGCGGATCCTGTTCGCCAGCGGCATCCCCTGGGAGCTGGGACACTTCTCGGCCGCCGCTCCCGCGGGTGGCGCCAACGCCGCGCTCTGGCTGCTGGTGGTGCTGTTGCTGCTGGCGTTGCTGCCGCTGCGCTCGCTGCGCCAGGCAGGGCGCCTGCCGCCGGCCGAGGCGGCGGCGATCGCCAGCTTCCTGGTGCTCACCCTGGCTTCCCACCGCTTCGTCTTCGATCTGGTGGTGATCGCCCTGCCAACCCTCTACCGGCTGCTGGTGTGGCGGCCGGCGCCAGCTTCCTTGCCGGAGCCTCGGGCCGCCGCGCCGTCTGCCGTCGCGCCTGCCGCGGCCCCCGGCGGCGCCACGGCCGGGATGATCGGCCTCGCCGGCCGGCCAGGGCTGGCGGCTGGTTTGGTGGCGCTTTTACTCCTGCCGGTCGGCGGCATGGCGATCGCCGGCACCGCCGCCGAGTGGGCGCGCCGGCCGCCGGCCGCCGGCGGCCTGATCGCCGAGCCGTTGCCCCAGGCTGCCGCCCGCTTCCTGGCCGCACAGGGGATCGCCGGCGCCGCCGACCACCTCTTCAACCATCAGAACTGGGGCGGTTTCCTCGGCTGGCGCCTGCGGGTGCCGGTGTTCTGGGACGGGCGCAACGACGTCTTCGCCGAGCTGGTGCGCGAGGTCGCCACCCAGCCGTTCGGGCGCACCGCCCGCCATTATCGCCTCGACTACCTGGTGCTCGCCGAGCACGACCTGCCGGGCATTCAGCCCGAGATCGCCGGCGGCGCCTGGGGCCTGGTCTACTGGGACGACTTCTCCGCCGTCTACCTCCGCCGCGGCGCGCGCTACGCCGCGCAGCTCGGCCGGCTCGAGCTGCGACGGTTTCCTCCCTTCGGCGGCCCCTACGGCGGCGGCCCCGGCCTCGCCGCCCTCGCCGCCGATCCCCTCGCCGCCGCCGCCGCCCGCGCCGAGCTGGCGCGGCTGCTCGCCGCCAACCCCGCCAACCAGCGCGCCCGCTACTTCGCAGGCATGATCAGCCTCTACCGCGGCGAGCTGCGCCGCGGCGCCGGCGAGCTGCTCGCCGCCAGCCGCATCCGCCCCAACGATCAGGTGGAGCAGGTCCTCGCCTGGCTGCGCCGGCATGCCTCGGCGCCCGCCGCCCCGGCCGGCCACCGCTGAGCCACCCCGCTCCTCGGGCGTGTGATATATTGCCCCGCCCGAAGAACAGGGACCGACAGGAAAGGGATCTCGTTGCCTGCGTCGCCCGCCCGCAAGCCGACCCGCAAGCGCCAGGATTGGTACAGCATTTCGGTCGACACGCTGCGCGGCTGGTTCTTCCTACTGCTGATCGCCGTCGCCGCGACCGGCGGCTACCTGGCCTACCGCTCCTGGGAGAGCAAAGCGCTCGAACGCAACTCAAGGCTGACCATCGACGAGGACCAGCGCCTGCTGGCCCGGGTGCGCGACGACGTCAAGATGGGCGAGCTCAAGAGCGAGTACGACGCCGGCACCCAGCGGCTGCAGGACGCCCGCGCCGAGTTCGCCCGCAGGCGGTTCCGCGCCGCCCTGGCCAACGCCATCACCAGCCGCAAGCTGCTGCAGTCCATCCTCGACACCGTCGCGCTCACCAACTCCGGCGGCCAGGCCCAGTTCATCTCGCTGCAGGGCGAGGTGGAGTACAAGCGCGCCGACGGCGCCAGCTGGGAAGAGGCGCACCCCCGCCTGTCGTTGCGTGCCGGGGACTACGTCCGCACCGGCAACGGCGGCTCGGCCGAGATCGTCTTCCTCGACGGTACGCTCTACACCGTGCGCTCCAACACCCAATTCGCCATCTCCCCGGGTGGTGGCGGCGGCGAGGCCGCGGCGGGGCAGGCGGCCGCCGACCAGGCCATCCAGATGGAGTACGGCTGGGTCAACCTCGACACCGCCAGCCATCCCAGCCAGGTCAAGACTCCCGGCGCCGTGGCCAAGGTGCGCCAGGACTCCGAGGCCTTCGTGACCTACGATCGCGACGGCAAGCGCGGCCGTTTCGGCGCCGTGCGCGGCGGTATGGAGCTGGCGGCCAACGGCGGCATGACCCGCGAGGTCGGCGAGCTGCAACAGGTGGTGCAGACCGGCGACCTGCTGTCGCCGGCCCAGAAGCTGCCGCCTTCGCCCGAGCCGATCGAGCCCGCCGACAACCGCGAGCTCGACCTCGACCGCGCGCCGAGCCTGGTGCTGTCCTGGAACCCAGTCCCCGGCTCGGCCCGCTACGCTCTCCAGGTCTCACGCAATCATCTCTTCGCCGAAAACCTGATCAGCGTCGAGAACCGCTCCAAGCCCAAGGCCACGCTCGGGCTGCGCGGCGAGGGGACGTTCTTCTGGCGCGTCGCCGCTTTCAGCCGCGAAGGCTTCGAAGGCCCCTGGAGCCGGCCGCGCAAGTTTCGCGTCGCCGCCGCCAGGAGCGGCGGTGACCGCCCCAGCGTTCCCCCCGAGCTGGACCTCGCGGACGTGAAATCCTACGGTAGTATCTTCATCGTCGCCGGGGTATGCACTCCCGGCTCCCGGCTCGACATCAACGGCGAGCAGACCGCCGTGGGCGCCGACGGTTCGTTCAAGAAGACGGTCCAGTTCGACAAGGAAGGGTGGAGCTTCATCGAGATCCGGGCTCGCGACCAGTGGGGCGGCGAGACGGTGCGCCGTCGCCGCGTGCTGGTGGAGAATCCTTGATTCCGGCTGGTGCCGGCTAACATTCACTGACCTGTCCCGCGCCCGCTGCCGCATGCCGGCGTCCCGGCGGCAGACGTGGCCAACCTGAGGAACAGACAAGGCTGATGCCCTTCGCGTCGTTATTGCGTTACTTTTCGAAAGACCTGGCCATCGACCTCGGCACGGCCAACACCCTGGTCTTTGCCAAGGGTCAGGGCATCGTGGTGCGCGAGCCCTCGGTGGTGGTGATCAACAAGCTCACCAACCGCATCGAGGCCGTCGGCAGCGAGGCCAAGGAGATGCTTGGCCGCACCCCCGGCAACATCGAATCGATCCGCCCGATGAAGGACGGCGTCATCGCCGACTTCGAGGTCACCGAGCGGATGCTGGAATATTTCATCAAGAAGGCTCACGGCCGCAAGATGTACGTCCATCCGCGGATCGTCATCGGCGTGCCGTCCGAGATCACCCAGGTCGAAAAGCGCGCGGTGCGCGACTCGGCGATGCGCGCCGGCGCCTCCGAGGTGTTCCTGGTCGAGCAGGCAATGATGGCGGCGATCGGCGCCGGCCTGCCGATCACCGAGCCGTCCGGCAACATGATCGTCGACATCGGCGGCGGCACCACCGACGTCGCGGTGATCTCGCTCGCCGGCACCGTCTACAGCCGCTCGGTGCGCATCGCCGGCAACGAGATGGACGTCGCGATCATCCAGTACCTGAAGCGCAAGTACAACCTGCTGATCGGCGAGCGCACCGCCGAGATCATCAAGATCGAGCTCGGCTCCGCCTATCCGCTCAAGGAGGAGATCAAGCTCGACATCAAGGGGCGCGACCTCGTCGAGGGCGTGCCCAAGACGCTGTCGATCTCCGACGAGGAGATCCGCGAGGCGCTGGCGGAGCCGGTCGCCACCATCGTCGAGGCGGTGCGCATGGCGCTCGAGCGCACACCACCGGAGCTGTCGGCCGATATCATGGACAAGGGCATCGTGCTGTCGGGAGGCGGCGCCCTGCTGCGCAACCTCGACCAGCGGCTGCGCGACGAGACCGGCCTGCCGGTGGTGCTGGCCGAGGACCCGCTGGCCTCGGTGGTCCTCGGCACCGGACGGGTGCTGTCCGATATCGACCTGCTGCGCAAGGTCTCGATCCGCTGATCGATCCGTGGACGAACGTCGCACCGGCTATCTGCTGACCCTGCTGCTGCTGGGGCAGCTGGTGCTGGTGGCCGTCGAAGGCGCCCGCAGCACCAGGTCGCGCACTTACGCCGAGGTGATCGGCATGCGCCTGCTGGGCCCGCTGGCGCGCGCGGTCACCGCCGCCACCGGGGCCGCCTCCGAGCTTGGGCACAAGGTGCGGCTGCAGGGGACTCTGCTCGAGGAGAACCGCCGGCTGCACCGCCAGGTCGAGGAGCAGCGGCTGCGGCTGCTGCGGCTCGGCGACGTCGAGCAGGAGCTGTCCCGGCTGGGCGACGCCGTCCGCTACAGCGCGCCGCTGGTCGGCGAGATCCGCGCCGTCGACGTGGTCTACGCCGACCACGCCTCCTGGCTGCGGTCGCTGATGCTCTACACCGGCGCCCGGCCGGCGGCGGTCAATCAGCCGGTGCTGTCGGCGGCCGGCCTGGTCGGCAGGGTGGTGGTGGTCGCCGGCTCCTACGCCAAGGTGCAGCTGGTCACCGACCGCGCCGCCGCGGTGGGCGGGATGATCCTGCGCACCCGCCGCCAGGGGGTGGTGCGCGGCAGCGGCCAGGAGGGCGGCGGCCTGTCGCTCGACTACATCCCGCTGTCGGCCGACGTGCGGCCCGGCGACAGCGTGCTGACCGCCGGCATCGACGGCGTCTACCCGCGCGGCATCCCGGTGGGCACCGTGGTGTCGGTCGAGGCGGGCGGCCAGCTGTTTCACAAGATCGGCGTCGCGCCCGCCGTGGACCTCGGCGCGCTCGACCAGGTCTACCTGCTCGAGCACGCGCAGCCGCCGCCGGAGCTGCAAAGGGTCGCCCCCGATGCTCGCCGCTAAGCGAATCGCCGGTCTGGCCTTCGCCGTGCTGGTGCATTTCCTGGGCACCCGGCTGCTGCCCGCCTTTCCGCAGCGGGTGGACGTGTTCCTGGTGGTGGTGGTGCTGTCGGCGCTCGACGGCGCGACGCTGCCGGCGATGCTCTTCGGCTTGCTGGCGGGCCAGGTGCAAGATACTCTGGCGGGCGGAAACTTCGGCCTTTTCGGGTTCGCCGACACCGCGGTCGCCTATGGCATGGCGCGGTTGGCGCAGCGGCTGGTGATTCAGCGGGCTACGGGAGTGTTCGCGGTCGTGAGCTTTGCCTCCTTGTTCCAGCAGGTGATGGTCGCCGCGCTCGCCTTTCTCCTGCTGCCCAACCCGTCGCTGCCCGAGCCGCTGTCGCTGCTGGCGCAGGACGCCGTCAAGGCGGCGATCTGCGGGCTGCTCGGGATGTTGATCTACGGCGCGGCGCGGCGTTTCCGGCTGGCGGCCGAGGCGCGCCGCCGCGGGCGCATGGGCCGGCTGCGCCTGGGATGAGTCGTCATGCAAGTGGTCCGTGAGCATCGCGATGATCTGGTCGGGCGGGTGCGCCTGCTCGCCGCCGCGGTGACCGGCCTGCTGGTGCTGATCGCCTCCGGCTTCTGGTTCGTGCAGATCGCCCAGGGCGACTACTACCGCGAGCTGGCGGAGAACAACCGCCTGCGCAAGCTGCCGATCATCGCCCCGCGCGGCCTGATCTTCGACCGCCGCGGGCGGCTGCTGGTCGAGAACCTGCCGAGCTACAACCTGATGGTCGACCGCAGCCGCACCACCGCCGTCGAGCGCAGCCTGGCCTTCGCCGCCACGGTGCTGGCGCGCCCGCTCGGCGACCTCGAAGACCTGATGGAGCGCTACCGCGGTGTGCCGGTGTACAAGCCGGTGCTGCTGGCGGAAAACCTGTCCCTGGCGGAGGTGGCCCGCTTCGGCGTCGAGGCGCTCGAGTATCCGGAGTTCGAGGTGGAGGTCCAGCAGACGCGCCTGTACCGGCATCGCGAGCAGACCGCGCATGTCATCGGCTACATCGGCGAGGCGACGCCGGACGAGATCGAGCGTTCCGCCGGCGCGGTGTCGCCAGGCGACGTCGCCGGCAAGAAGGGCGTCGAGAAGCGCTACGACGCGATGCTGCGCGGCAAGGACGGCTCGCGGGTGGTGGTGGTGGACAGCCGCGGCGAGCTGTTGCGGGAGTACGGCCGCGTGCCCTCGGCGCCCGGCCGCGACCTCACCCTGTCGCTCGACCTCGAGCTGCAGCAGGAGGCGGCGAGCTGGCTCGACGGGCCGGACAAGGTGGGCGCCATCATCGTCATGGACCCGCGCAACGGCGAGCTGCTGGCCCTGGTGTCGTCGCCGTCGTTCAACTCCAATCTGTTCACCCACCGGCTGCAGGAGAACGACTGGCAGGCGCTGCTCGATGCGCCCAACAACCCGCTGCAGAACCGGGCGATGCAGAACGCCTACTCGCCGGGCTCGACGTTCAAGATCGTGATGGCCACGGCCGGCCTCTCCGAGCACCTGATCGACGAGAGCTTCCGGCTCAGCTGCGCCGGCTCGACGGTGATCTACAACCACAGCTTCCGCTGCTGGCGCAAGGAGGGGCACGGCTCGGTGAACGTGGTGGAGGCGCTCGAGCGGTCCTGCGACGTCTTCTTCTACCACCTCGGACAGCGCCTGGGCATCGAGCGCATCGCCCGCTACGCCCGCCTCTTCGGCCTCGGCTCCCTGACCGGTATCGACATCCCGGGCGAGAAGGAAGGGTTGGTGCCGGACGCGGCCTGGAGCCTCAAGGCACGCCACCAGCCCTGGTACGCCGGCGAGACCATCTCGGTCGCCATCGGCCAGGGGCCGATGCTGCTGACGCCGCTGCAGATGGCGGCGATGACCGCGATGGTGGCCAACGGCGGCTACCGGGTTACGCCGCACCTGGTCCAGAACCTGCCCTATCCGCCGCCGCAGAAGGTGAACCTCGATCCGCAGGCGCTGGCGCTGGTGCGCAAGGGCCTGTGGGCGGTGGTCAACGAGCCTGGAGGTACCGCCTACACCGCGGCGCGGGTGCCGGGCTTCAACATCGCCGGCAAGACCGGCAGCGTGCAGGTGATCGCCCAGAAGGTGCGCACCAAGGCGGAGACGCTGCCCTTCAAGTACCGCGACCACGGCTGGTTCACTTCCTTCGCGCCGGAGAGCGAGCCGCGGCTGGTGGTCTCGGTCTTCGTCGAGCATGGCGGTTCGGGCCACAACGCGGCGCCCATCGCCAAGGCGCTGTACCAGAAGTACCTGAGCATCGAGGCCAGCCATGCCGGCGTTTACTGAGGAAAAGCCGGCGCTGCGCCACCTGTCGTCGATCGACGGCGGCCTGGTGCTGTCGGTGCTGCTGCTGTCGGCCATCGGTCTCGCCACCGTCCACAGCGCCAGCTCGGAGATGGCGGTGGACTACCTGCCGCGCCAGGCGCTGTGGTTCGGCATCGGCGCAGCGCTGCTGGTCGCCGCCATGAGCATCGATTACCACGTCCTGCTCGACCTCTCGATCGTGCTCTACGCCGCCGGCCTGGTGCTGCTGGTGCTGGTGCTGGTGGCCGGCGCCGCCCACGGCGGCGCCGCTCACTGGGCGCGCATCGGCGGCTGGCAGTTCCAACCCTCGGAGTTCGCCAAGCTGGCGACCGTCCTGGTGCTCGCCCGTTACCTCTCGGGCCTCAACCGCCGCGTGCTCGAGCTGACGCAGATCCTGGTTGCCGTCGCCATCGTCGCGGTGCCGATGGTGCTGGTGCTGGTCGAGCCGGACCTGGGGAGCTCGATGATGTTCGCGCCCATCCTGATCGGCATGCTGCTGGTGGCGGGGGTGCGGCTGCGGGTGCTGGTGCTGGCGGCGCTGGCGGCGGTGGTGCTGGCGGCCGGGATGTGGTCGTTCGGCATGAAGACCTACCAGCGGCAGCGGGTGCTCACCTTCCTCTCTCCCGAGACCGACCCGCTGGGGGCCGGCTACCAGGTGCGCCAGAGCAAGATCGCCGTCGGCTCGGGCGAGATGACCGGCAAGGGCTACATGCAGGGCACGCAGAGCCAGCTGCGCTTCCTGCCCGTACGCCACACCGACTTCATCCTCTCGGTGCTGGCCGAGGAGTGGGGGTTCCTCGGCGTGCTGACGGTGCTCGGCCTGTACGCGCTCTACGTCGCCAGCGCTGCCCGCATCGCCATGCGCGCCCGCGACCGCGCCGGCATCCTGCTGGTCACCGGCCTGCTCTCGGTGCTGTGCTTCCACGTCCTCTACAACTCCGCGATGGTGGTGGGTTTCGTGCCGATCACCGGCATCCCGCTGCCGTTCCTCTCCTATGGCGGCTCGTTCACCCTGGTCAACTTCGTCGGCACCGGCACCATGCTGGGCGTCGACCTGCGCCGCTACGTCAACCGTTAGGCCGGGACGTGAAATCGTGATGACCCAGAAAATGCTCATCGAGAGCGATCCGCACCAGACCCGCATCGCAGTGCTCGAGGACGATCGCCTGACCGAGATCTTCGTCGAGCGGCGCCGCCACCGCGGCATGGTGGGCAACGTCTACAAGGGCCGGGTGACGCGGGTGCTGCCCGGCATGCAGGCCGCCTTCGTCGACGTCGGCCTCGAGCGCGACGCCTTCCTCTACGTCAGCGACGTGGCGGCCGACGTCGAGGCGATGGAGAACGTCGAGGACAACGAGCTCGGCGAGTCCGCGGCCGACGAGCCGGCGGCAGCGGGGCCGCCGTCCGCCGCCTCCCAGCAGGCGGCGCCGTCGATCGCCGACCTGCTGAAGCCGGGCCAGGAGATCATCGTGCAGGTGGTCAAGGATCCGCTGCCGAACAAGGGGGCGCGCATCAGCACCCACGTCACGCTGCCCGGGCGCTACCTGGTGCTGCTGCCGACGGTACGCCACCTCGGGGTCTCGCGGCGCATCGACGATGCCGCCGAGCGCGAGCGGCTGATCGGCCTGCTCGGCCAGCTGCCGGTCGCCGGGGGCGGCCTGATCGTGCGCACGGTCGGCGGCGGGCGCGGCAACGAGGAGTTCGAGAGCGACCTCGCTTATCTCTCGAAGCTCTGGGAGAAGATCCGCCAGCGGGCGGGGAAGGTCTCGGCCCCGACCCTGCTGCACCAGGACCTCGACCTGGCGCTGCGGGTGGTGCGCGACCTGCTGCGCCAGGAGTTCAGCGTGCTGTGGGTGGACGGCGAGGAGACCTACGAGCGCATCGTCGAGTTCCTCGACCAGGTGCAGCCGGCGCTGGTGGCCAAGGTCAAGCTGTTCCGCCAGGGCGCCACCCTGTTCGAGCAGTTCGGCATCGAGGACCAGATCGAGGCGGCGCTCAAGACCAAGGTCTGGCTGAAGTCGGGGGGCTACATCGTCATCAACCCCACCGAGGCGCTGGTGGCGATCGACGTCAACACCGGCCGCTTCGTCGGCCAGCGCAACCTCGAGGACACGGTGCTGCAGACCAACCTCGAGGCGGTGCAGGAGATCGTCCGCCAGATCCGGCTGCGCGACCTGGGCGGCATCATCGTGATCGACCTGATCGACATGGTCGAGCAGGCGCATCGCGAGGAGGTCTTCTCGAGCCTCGAGAACGAGATCAAGAAGGACCGCGCCAAGACCAAGCTGCTCAACATCTCGGAGTTCGGCTTGGTGGAGATCACCCGCAAGCGCAGCCGCGCCAACCTCGAGCGGCTGCTGACCCAGCCCTGCCCCTATTGCTCCGGCCGGGGCCGCATCAAGTCCCTGGCGACCATCTGCCTCAACCTGCGCAAGGAGCTGCTGCGCCTGCGCGGCCGCATGGGGCACGGCGAGCTGCTGCTGCGGGTGCACCCGGAGATCGCCCGTGCGTTGCAGCAGGAGGAACGGGCCATCCTCGACGAGCTGGAGCGCTCGCTGGCGGTGAAGGTGCTGCTGCAGAGCGACCCCGAGCTCCACCACGAGCGGTTCGACGCGGTGGAGGTTTAGCGAAATGGCGGCGAGCCGAACCGCCAGGAGCCGCGCGGCATACGGGAGCGCATGCAGCCGGTGAGGCACGAGGAGCCCCGGCAGGGTCCCGCGAGCGTCCGCGACTTCGCGGTGAATGGGTTCACCGGCCAGATCGCCGCCGGTTTCGAGCTGCGCGACCTGGAGCGCGAGGTCGCGCGGCTGATCGATCCTGGGGCGGCGCGCAAGACGCTGCACTGGGGCCGCAACTACCTCTATCTCACCCGTTGCGAGTCGGCGGCCGGCCCGGTCGAAGTGGTGGTCAAGCAGTTCCGCAATGCCGGCCTGCGCGCCCGCCTGCGCCGCCGCCTGGGAGGCAGCAAGGCGGAGCGCAGCTGGCGCACGGCGCAGGCGATGGTCGCGGCTGGCGTGGCGACGCCGGAGCCGCTGCTGCTGATCGAGTCGCGGTGCCCGAGCGGGCCGAGCTTCTACGTCTGTCGTCACGTCGCGGGGGCGGTCGAGGCGCGCTACCTGCTGCGCGCCGCCAACGCCGACCAGGAGGCCGAGCTGTTCCCCGGTGTCGATCTGCCGCGGTTCCTGGGCGAGCTGGGGGCGTTCTTCCGCCGTCTGCATGATGCCGGCTTCTGGCACCGCGACCTGTCGAGCGGCAACGTGTTGGTGGGGGGCTCGGTGGGGGCGGTTGGCGTGGCGGGCGTGGTGGGGGCGGTGGGCGTGGGGGGAGCGATGGGCGTGGCGGGGGCGGTGGGGGTGCAGGGCGTGCCGGGGGGGCAGGGCCAGGCGGACGGCGCTCCGTATGAGCTGCTGCTCGTCGATCTCAACCGGACGCGGCGGCGCCGGCGGTTGACCCTGTCGCAGCGCACGCGGGACCTGTCGCGGATGAACGTATTGCGGCGAGAGCACCGGCGCCTGTTCCTGGCCGGCTACTGGCGGCGGGAGGCTGGGCCGTCGGTGTTCGGGCGGGCGCTTTACGGCGGATATTTCCACGCCTTCCTGTGGAAAAACCTGTGGAAGAAGCGGTTGCGTGGCGACCGCCCGGCGGGCAGGCCGTCGCTGGTGGCGCGGGTGCCGCACGCCCACATCCCGGATGCGCCGGCCGGCTCGCGGATCCGCGACCAGATCGTCTGGGACCGGCTGTCCGACCAGCCCCACCAGCACGCCGGCAGGTTGGGCAAGTTGCGGGTGCGGTTGGCCGACGCCTCGATCCATGCCACGACGGCGGCGACGGTGGCGCGTTCGCTGCCGCGGATCTGGCGGCGCTATCGGGAGCTGCCGCGCCAGCTCCACGGCGGGCCGGTGCAGTGGCGGGGCGCCGGCGTCTGCCTGCGGCCCTGGCCGGAGGCGCCGGAGGCGCTGCTGAAACTGGTCGAAGAGCTGGGGACGCGGCATGTGCTGCTGCGCCTGCATCCCTGGGAGGAGGACCATCGCGCCGAGGAGGAGCTGGCGGCCGAGCTTTGCCGGCGCGGCCACGAGCTCACCTTCGCATTGCCGCAGAACCGCGATCTGGTGCGGGATCCGGCCCGCTGGCGGGCCTCGCTCGAGGCCATCGGCGAGCGTTTCACTCCTTACGGCCGCCGTTTCCAGATCGGTCAGGCGATCAATCGCAGCAAGTGGGGCATCTGGAACCTTCGCGACTACGTCGAGCTGGCGAGGGGTGCCGAGGAGGTGCTGCGCCGCCACCCGGGCGTCGAGCTGCTGGGACCGGCGGTGATCGACTTCGAGTACCACGTGACGATCGCGGCGCTGAACCTCCGCAACGCCGGCTTCCGCTTCGACGCCGTCTCCGCTTTGCTCTATGTAGACCGCGCCGGCCCGCCCGAGGGGCGCCAGATGGGCTTCGATACGGTGGACAAGGTGCGCCTGCTGCGGGCCATCGCCGACACCGCCATCAACTGCGGGGGAGCGGTGAGCGGTGCGGGAGCGGCGGGCGGTGCGGGAGCAGCGGGCGGTGCGGGAGAGGCGGCGGCGGAGCGGCTTTGGAGCGGCGAAAGGGAGCCGAGGGCCGCGGCGGGACCGGCGTTGCAGGCGAATCCAGCGCTGGCGCTGGGCAGGGGCCGCTGTTGGATCACCGAGATGAACTGGCCGTTGCGGGAAGGTCCGCACTCCCCGGCTGGCCGCGACGTCTCGGTGGACGAGGACACCCAGGCCAACTACCTGGCGCGTTACTACCTGCTGGCCCTGGCCACCGGCCTGGTGGAGAGGGTCTTCTGGTGGCAGCTGGTGGCGAGGGGCTACGGGCTGGTCGATCCCGGGGAGGGTGCGGAGGGGCGGCGGCGGCCGAGCTTCCTCGCCCTGCAGACGATGCTGCGCGAGTTGGACGGCTGCCGATTGGAAGAGGTGCTACCGGCGCCGCCGCCGGCCACGCTCTTCCGCTTCCGCCGGCCGGACGGTGGCGACGTGGTGGTGGGCTGGAGCCCGGAGGGGCGGTGCGGGCGGCTACCGCGTCCGGCGGTGCGGGTGGTGGGACGGGACGGGTGCGGCCTGGTGGTCCCGAGAGGGACCGAGGTGGACCTGGCTCCGGCTCCGGCGTACTTTCACTTGGGCGCTGACTGAAATCACGGGTCGACGGTTCAGTTCCGCCCCTGGGCACCACACAACATATTGCAAATTAACGCCTTAGCTGTTGGTAGTGCGCGAACGGTCGCGGGCGAAGCACATCGTTTCCGAGTAATGGAGCGGACCAATGACTAAGCTCAATGATATCCAGAAGGCGCTTAAGGCGATCGACCCCGGGCGCTTTCAGAAGCTCGGTGATCTGCTCCTCGCGCGTGAGCCTCGCTATAAGGATCTTCAATCACCCGGATCGGTGCTCGGCGCCGACAAGACCGCTCCAGGCGTGCCCGATTCTTTGGCGCCGCTGCCAGACGGTGGATACGCCTTTGCTATGTACGCGACCGAGGCCACGCACGCGAAACTCGTTTCGAAGCTGACGAGCGATCTGAAGGACTGTTTCGATGAGGCCAAGACCGGCATTCCTGCCGCCGAAGTGCGAGAGGTGTTTCTTTGTCATACGGGACGACTGAGCGCAGACGAGATTGCCGCACTTGTCAACGAGGGCAAAGCGAAGAACTGCGTTGTTCACCTCAGAGACCTCCACTCCTTCTCGTTCGTCTTGTTTGAAAAGGCTCCGGGAATCGCAAAAGACGAGCTCGGTCTTACGATCGATACGGGTCAGATTCTCACACCTGAGGAATTCGTGGACCGCTACGGCAAGAGCTCACTCGCAACGCGCCTCAATACTGCATTTCACTTTCGAGAGGCTGAACTGGAGCAGGCGCTCTCGTCCCTGGAAAGCCGCGACCTCCTCTTGCTTGCTGGCAGGCCCGGAACAGGCAAGACGCGCCTGATGCTTGAGGTTGGCAAGCGCTTTGGTGAGCGCCACGTGACATTTGAGGTCCGAAGCATCTTCAATCGCGGCGCTAACATCTTCGATGACGTGCGAAGCTCTTTCTCGGCGGATGGCCACTATCTTATTCTGATCGACGATGCGAATCGCCTCAATGCGACACTGAGCTACTTCCTGCAACTCTTCGCGGAACAGACGACAACGCGGCGCATCAAGCTTGTCGTTACGGTGCGCGGCTACGCTCTCGACAATGTACGCGACTCGCTTCGCCAACATGGCATTACAGAATACGGCGAGATCACCGTTGAGCCGTTTACCGACAAACAAATCCAAGAGTTCATCGCCGCCGAAGCGCAGATCACCAACTATCAATACCTCGACCGCATCATTCGCATTGCCAAGGGAAACCCGCGGCTCGCCATGATGGCGGCGCAGTTAGCCACCACAACGCAGACGCTGCAAAGCATCGACAATGCGGAGCAACTTTATGATGAATACTTTCGCTCTATTAACAGAGATCTTGACCTGCTCTCGCAAGCCGATGTCATCAAGGTCGCCGGAATCGTCGCACTCCTGCGCGTAGTTGATCGCTCCAACGACGCCGTGATGAGCCTCATTTCCTCGGCATTCGAGGTCGCGCCCGATGTCTTTTGGAGCGCAGCAGAAGTGCTTCACGAGCGGGAAATCCTCGATATGCACGAAGAGGAGGTTGTTCGCTATTCGGATCAGGTACTTTCTACCTATCTCTTCGGCTACGCCGTATTTCGCAGGAAACTGGTGCCACTGGCAGTGATATTCACGAATCTATTTCCGCAACACCGGGCGCTAATTATCGACGCCTTGAATCCTGTGCTGGACGCCTTTGGCCCAAGCCTGATGGACGACCTGCGCACTGAAGCGAATATCCTGTGGGCACAAGCAGAGACCAGCGGCGACAGCGAGATCATCGGCGAAGTCATACGGCTGTTCTGGTTCATCAAACAGACAGAGACGCTCGTCTTTCTTCGTGATGCGATTTCCGCTCTCGATCCCGAGCATATCGATATTGAGGCCATTAATTTTCAGGGGCCGTCTCGCGCAGCCACATTCCCGTTCAATATGCTCGGCAAGTTCACGATGCCGGACCGCCTGCCGATCGCCCTTGAGCTTTTGTGCGACTTTGCACAAAAGCGGCCGAGCGAGATTGCGGGTGTGCTCCGCATCCTGACCGACGACTTCGGCTTTCGTCCTTCGTCAGCTGGTAATGCGTATGCGCAGCAACAGACCATCCTCGACACACTGTGGGAGCGCGCGCACAACGGAGAAAACCTGTTTTTGGTGCGCCTCTATCTTGAAGTCGCAAAAGCGTACCTCCGTACCGAGCAGGTGTTCAACACGGAGCGCGAGCGATTTGTGCTTACCGTCACTACCATGAGGTTGCCCCACGTCCCGGCGCTGGCAGAAATGAGGCGCGGCGTGTTTGGGGCACTCCGTGTGTTGTTCGCGCGGTCGTCAACGCGGCCGCTCGTTCTTGACTTTCTGGAGCGCTACGAAAGAGGTGGTGCATTCATGGCGCCGCCGGAGGTGATAGCCGCTGACGCGACCCACTTGCTGCCGTTCATTGGCGAGGCATTCGATCCCGACGACGGGCGACAAGTAGGCATTGCTAAACAGTACTTCGCTCTCCTGGGACGTGCAGAAATCGAAGTCGCCGCCGAGATTCGCCAGCGATTCGACACCCCTGCGAGCCAATTGCGTACGCTGCTTACTCCCGACGAGAGCTCCGTGGGAAGCGTAACGGACTGGCGAGAGACGCAGCGCGTACAGATTGGCGCGTACTGTCAGGCATTTAACATAGAGGACTACTTGAGCTTCCTTGCGGAGGCGGCTGCAATTCAGCCGGGCAGGGGCGAGTATAGCCGCTGGCAATTCGACCAGAGCGTTGTCCTGGTCTTTGATGAGCTTGCAGAGCGGAGGCCGAACCTGTTTGTCGAGGTGATTGCGGCATATCTCGCACAGGGCAACCCGTTGCACCTCTTTGGCCATCAAATCGTGCAGCACCTGCTTGCGCAAAGGGGGAAAGTGGAAACTGAAGGCTTGCTGCGATCGCAAAACTTCGACGGCCGCGAGCAGTGGCTGTTCATGCTCTATGCCGTGCTGCGAGCGTCGGAAATAACAGCGGAAGATCAGCGAGCGCTTCTTGCGCTTTATCGCTCCGCTCCAATAGAGCAGATCCCGGCTGACTTCAGCATTCTTGAGGCGTACGAGCAGGCAATACCAGGTACAGTGGCCGCGGTTGTCGACACGCTTGTCACCCGCGAGGCTGAGAACTTCAACGCTGCAAGGCTGCTCGCACGGCTCATGAACGGCACAACATCCCCTGGCTTTCTGCGCTCAACGCTGCAAGCCGCCGACAGTCAGCAGCGGCAACTCCTAAAGGCGGTGTACTTTGCCGCCGACGCTGCCGAGCCGCACATGGATCACGACGGAGTAACCTTCAATGCCTTCCTTGATATCGACAGCGCGTTTCTGCGAGAAGCGCTGGAGCGCACATTTCAGAAAGCCAGGAACGAGCGATATCTGTCTGAGTACAGTGATGAGCGCAACTATGACTTTCTCTGGTGCCGCGACGACTACGAGGCTGTTATCGGCAGCGTGGTGGACGAGGTCTTTTTGTTGTCCAGCGCCGAGAACGTACACGTCAGTGATTATCTCAAGATCTTTTTCGGCTTGCGTCATCTGCGCCCGAGTAGCGAGCCGCTACTGCTCGCGCGGCGCCTGCCATTCCTGCAAGCGCGCCTCGAAGAGCAGGCCGAGAACAGCGCGTATGTGCTTGTGCTGCTCTCGATCTTTAGCGACCTTCCTGACGACGAGAAGCGACAGCTAGTGCGCGTATTCGTCGAGCGCAATCAGCGCCCAGAGGACTTTCGCCATCTTCCTCTTGTTCCTCCCGGCAGGACATGGATGGGCAGCTTAGTGCCGGTGCTTCAGCGCGAGCGCGAGTTTCTGGAAAGCTTGCTCCCGCTCATGAACAGCGTCAACCTTTTGGAGCAGCGATCCTACCTGGAGGAGCGTATTGCAGGACTAAGAACTTGGGCAGACCAAGAGAAAAAGCGAGACTTCCTTAACGATCTGTAGTAGCGGAGTGGACTCGGCACAAGGCGGAGGGGGGTATCAGTGAAAACGCTATAAACGCGCAGCTTCACCGGCCTTTGGAATGACAGCTGAATCGTATCGAGTTGTGCCGGTGGCTGTACTGCCTCACCTGGAACATGACGGCCCGACCGCCGTGTTACGCACGGCAAAGAGAGAGCCCTCATGCCTGGAGAGTCGAAGCGTCAGCGCCGCCAGTTCAGCACCGAGCAGAAGGTGGCCATCTTGCCGCGCCACCTGGTGGACAAGGTCCCGGTTTCGGAACTCCGCGATGAGTACAAGCTTTAACCCAGCGTTCTCTACCAGTGGCAGCGGCACCTGTTCGAGAACCTGGCTGGTGCCTTTGAGGCCGGCGCCGGAACCGGCGGGAGCTCGCAGCGTGAACGCCAGCTGGCTCAAAGGGTCGAGTTCCTGGAAGCCAGACTTGGCCGCAAGGACTCGGTCATCGCGGAGGTCTCGGGCACAGGCGCACCTCTGCCCCAGAGTTATTCATCGCCGAGCACGGACCCGGTTTCGGGCAGGTGGGCGATCAGACGTGACAGCACTACGAGCGCGAACAGGAATCCGCAGAGACCTTGAGCCATCACGACCATCTTCGTTAAGCCGCAAGGGATGATGTCTCCATAGCCGATGGTCAGCTGGGTCGTGAGGCTGAAGTAATAGCCATCCGGCGGTGATATCGGCTGTCGGAAGCACGCCATGGGTGTCGAGTAGAAAATGCCGACGCAGACTAGCAGTTCGATGAAGTTCCAGAAGCTAAGGATCAGTGTGCGGGCGGTTGACGCGACCTTATGTGCAGCCTCGCCCAGGCGAAGACGATCGAAGAGGTTCAGGTTAATCGTCGCCTGAAAGATCTCGAAGATCCTGAAGCCAGGCAAGATGATAAGGAGTCGCCATGCCCCTTGGGCGTGCGGTATCCAGAGGGCAACTGCGAGCTCGAGAATTGCCCAGGCCGCGATGTAGGCTTCGATGCGCCGACTTCGCCAGATGGTCCGCGCTTCGATCTGCTCTTCGGTCATCGTCGGGAACCGCTCTTGTACGCCGACTCTTGTCCCGAGGAGGAGGTTCGTCGGCGAGAGGTACTGCGCTGCGTTGAACATTCGCTCGAACACCCAAGTGATGGGGCTCAACCGCTTAATGTCTCGGGTCTTCATCGCTGTCCTCTCCGCAGGCTCCTCATCAGAATTCGCCCGCCGCACGACGCGCATAAGCCCCTGCTGAGCGATGCTTCGCGACCCCACTTCTGATCGCCGCATTCGTGGTGGCGAAAATGGTATTCCCGGGGCCGCGAGCCTCGGTGATGGCGTGGCGTGGCGCTCGGTTCGAGCCTGTGGAGTGCGCGTGCCGCGCCGGCGGGAGGTGGTTGCGTAAGCCCCGAGAAGAACCGCGTAGAGAGCTCGCACTGCTGAACGCTTCCGATTCCCTACACGCCGCCACGTCCTTCGCCTGTGCTGGTGTCCTCGACCGAGGTGGCCGGCTTCAGGCCAGCTCCACCTTGAGCTTCTTTCCCAGTGCCGACGCCGCACGCTCTAGGGTGGACAACGTCATGGATGGATTGGCGGGATCAAGTAAGCGCTCGAGCGCCGGCCGGCTGGTTTTCATCAAACTCGCCATTGCCGACTTGGTAAGGCTGCGCCGCTTCATTTCTTGAGCGATCTGAAAAGCGATCATCCATTTGGTCGCAGTCGCCTCCGAGACCTCAAGGAGGTGCTGTTCTCGCAGGAAGTCATCGAAGTCGCTGCCCAGGTGTTCCTTTCTCATCCAATCACTCCTTGCATAGGGCCGCCAGACGTTGACGAGCGATTCTAAGCTCTGTCGGCGGGACCTTCTGTGACTTCTTGATGAAGCCATGGAGCAACACCATGGTGCCCTCGGCGACGGTGAAGACGATCCGCGCGATGCCTTGGGCAACGTGGGACCGGACCTCCCAGAGGCCGGCCTCGAGCTTCTTGATCAGTGGCATTCCCAACGGCCAGCCGTACTGCGCCGTCTTGATGTCTTCGCCCACTGCCTTGCGGTCCTTCCGGTCCAAACCTTTGAGCCACTGGCGCACCGGTTCGTTGCCCGCCTCTGTGCGGTAGAAGACAACGCGTAGAACGGCTCCCTGCCCCGATCACCGATTCCCACCACATCCGGAGTGTATCAAAAATGATGCACCGATCAAGTCCGTGCTGTAGGCGGCCCAGGCGTATCCCACAGGACGCCGCTCAACCGTCGTCTGGCGGTCCTTCCACGAGTGGTTCATCTAGAAGCCGCGCTCGAGGGTCCTCGCCGTAGTTTCTCGGGTTGAAGCTCTACCCCGACGCCTGCCGGGTGTCGATTCGCAAGCCCGAAGCGCTGCCGCACCATCCCATGGTGCTACACCGCGGCGGCTTTCCAGACGGCAGTTGACAGCTTCTGAAGCAGCCCGTACCGCACGAGTGACCAAGACCGTCGCCCTGGCTGGCCAGCATTTGCAAGCGGGCGCAGCGGACGGCTTCGAGTGGCGATATGATTGCGTTGTGAGCCGTCGCGATGACGAGCGTGCAGCGCGGGCGTCGTGGCCCATTCGACGCTATAGGCTGGGCGAAGAGCCTGGCGACGATCTCTCTGCCATCACGACCGCTGAAGAGCGCCTGGCGATGGTGTGGCCGCTGACCTTGGATGCCTGGGCGCTTTCCGGCAAGCCGCTCCCCAGCTACTCTCGCGGCGAGGCTCCGATCCGGGCCGTACCCTCGAGTGTGCGCCGCCCTGAAACGCCGAAGGAGTAGCTGCCTGAATCGCGACTTCGACGATGTACTCGCCGCCCTGGTTGCGGAGGGTGCGGCCTTCATCGTCATTGGCGCTCACGCTCTTGCCGTGCACGGTGTCCCGCGGTCCACTGGGGATCTCGATATATGGATCCGTCCCGAGCCCGACAACGCCAGGAGAGTCTGGCGGGCTCTTGTTCGCTTCGGGGCGCCGGTCGAGGCGATGCATCTCGAACCGAACGATCTGACTCAGCCCGGTGTCGTCTACCAGATTGGTCTCCCGCCCCGGCGTGTCGACATCCTTACAGAGATCAGCGGTATTGCCTTCGACGAGGCATGGCCATCGCGGGTGCTGCAGCAAGTGGGCGCCGTCGCGGTGCCGTTCTTGGGGCGTGACTCACTGCTCAAAAACAAGCGGGCCAGCGGTCGCGCCAAGGATCTTGCCGATGTGGAGGCGCTCGAAGGCCGGGAACCAGAGTAAGGGCTGGCGGGTACGGGCTCCGGGCAACGCGGGTGAGGGTTTTCTAGTGGCAGCTGGATCAGTCCGTGCAGAAGACGGCCGCCGTGCCGTAGGTGCACCTTGCCGGACGCCGCTCAACCGGCGTCCGGCGGTCCTTCCATGGTGAGTACGCAGGGCACGCGGGCCGGATCGGCGAGGCGCAGCAGGCCGTAGCCGATCCCCGCGAGCCCGGTCATCAGGCCCGGCGTCTCGAGGCCCTCGGGGACGCCGCACAGCCAGCCGCGCGCGCGGATGCCGGCAAGCGCCATCGCCGCGAGACGCTCGACCCGTTGGCCCAGCCCGCTGCCGCCGTCGAGCGAGCCGGCTGCTTGCGCCGGCAGCTCGAGGTTGCCGAGGTCGCCGTGACACAACGAGTGGTTCATTCCGAAGCCGCGCTCGAGGGTGGACGCCAGCGCGGTCGCGATCTCGGCGTCGAGCCGCGGATCGTCGAGCAGCGGCCGTAGCGCGAGCCGTGACAGGCCGATGCCGGGGGCGCCATGGCACCAGGCCCACATCGGCGCCGCCTCCCCGGCTGCGGGCTGGCCGGACGCCGTTTCCAACCGCCTGAGGTCGCGCCACGTGCCCAGCTCGGGGCTGAAGAGAGACCGGTCATAACGCAACCCCTGGCGCGCCGCCGCCAGCCAGCGCTCATCGGCGGTGGCCGCCCCGAGACGCCCGAGCGCCAGGGCGATGCCCGCCGCGCCGTGCGAGAAGCCGCCCAGCGGCGGCTCGTCTTGCCGCTTCGGCCAACCCCAACCCTCGGGAAGACGACGGGCGCCGGCGAGCAGCCGCTCACCGCAGAGCCCTGCCGCCTGCAGCGCGCCCGCCTCCGGCGCGAGCCGGTGCAGGACGAGCAGGGCCGCGGCGGCGCCCGCCGCGCCGCTGACCAGGTCGAAGGAGGTGTCGTCTGCGATCCGCCCGCGTAGCGGCGCCAACAGACGCACGGCCTCGGCGATCAAGCTGGGCCGCCGCCACAGCTGCCCGAGGTGGCACAGGGCGTAGATCGCTCCTCCCAGGCCGTCAAAGGCGCCAATGCCCGAGCGCGGTTCCTTGACCTCCTTGCCGAGCAGGCGGACGGCGGCCACGGTCGCTGCCTCGGCGAGCGCCCGCGGGCTCTCTTCACCGGTCAGCTCGGCAAGATAGGCGAGGAACATGGCAATGCCGAGCAGTCCGCCGTACAGGTCCCAGCCCAGCTCGACCAGGGACCAGCCGTCGGCTTGCAGCGCCAGCCCCCACCAGCCGGCCTCGCCGTCGGCCCTGCCGGCCAGCAGGTCGAGGCGCGCGGCGATCTCGCGGGCAGCCGCCAGCAGCTCGGCGCGTCCCGCGGCCGGCGCCGCCGGGTCGAGCTCGTAGTGCGGCAGGCGCGACTGGTGAGCGTTGGCGACGCGGGTGGCGAGGGAGGCGCGCACGAACCACGACTGGCGCGCGAGATCGCGCGGCGAGAGCCGCCGCACCCGCTCCAGCACGACGCCGAGGCTGGGAGCGTCCCATACCTCCGGAATGAGGCGACCGCGGCTGTCCCAGAGGTCGCGCGAGCCGGGGAGCGAGGTGAAGACCGGGACGTTGCCCTGCCACAGGTCGTCCGCTTCCGACGGGATCGCGGCCGCGAGCAGCGGCTGCTCGACGACCGGCACCCACAGGCGGTCGAAGTGTCGCTCGAGCTCGAGGGCGTCGCCCAGGACATGCGGATGCGAGCCCTCGCTCAGCAGCTTGGCGTAGAGCGCCGTGGGCCTCAGGATGACCCGTACCGGGTCGGCTGCAAAGGCGGCGAGCGGGCCGTCCTCAGCCAGCAGCTCGTCGCGATGGGCGAGCAGCAGCAGGTAGGTGTCGCGCAGGCCGGCCAGCACGGCGGCGCCGTGGTCGAGCGGATCGATCTCGGTGTCCTCGCCGATGCCGAGCCGCGGCCGGTTGCGCGCTCCGGGCATGCGCAGGCGCTCCCGGGCCAGGCGCATGGCGTCCGTCCCCGCGTCCACCCAGTGGGGCAGCGGCTCGGCGCTCAGCTGTCCGGCCGCCCCCCACAGACCGGAGATATCCGGCGCCTCCGCCCCGGGCCCGACCTGCCGCCGCTGCGGCAGCAACCCGCAGCGCAGGACCGAGTGCTCGAGGGCGGCGCCGATCTGCAGCGGAAAGCTGCGCTGGGCTCTGCCATGGAAGAGCGATTCGAGATCGACCAGCATCGGGTGCTCGCCGTCGGCGATCAGGTTCTCGAGGTGGAAGTCGGTGGCGTCGACCAGGTACAGCAGCGCCAGGTACGAGCCGATTCGCCGGTAGAAGCGTTCGACCTCGACGACGGTCGCGCAGGGGGTGGCCGCGACGAACTCCTCCCAGCCATGGCCGCCGCGGTCGACCAGGCGCAGGGTGCGTAGCGGCGGCTCGGCGCCGCGCTCGTCGAGCCAGGCGAGCAGCTCCTGGAAATGGTGGTCGGCGGCGAGGCTCCGCGGCTTGTAGACCAGCCGGTGCCCGCGCGCGAAGCGGGCGATCACCACGCAGCGCCCGCCCCGGTGCAGGTCGCCCGTCTCCCCTTCGATGCCGGTGAGCACGCCCGGGTCCTCGCCATCGAAGAAGGTGGCCACGATCCCGGCCCGGTCGGCGGCGAGGTGCTCGAGCACCTCCCGTCCGAAGTCGATCCATTGACGAGCGCAGACGGCGAGCTGGCGCGCCAGCACCGGATACCTCGCCAGCAGCTCGACCCGGCGCCGGGGCGTCCAGGAGCGCACGAAGGAGCGGAAGCGCTCCTCGGGGCTGTCCCCGGCGAGACGCCCCTCGCGTGCATCGATGCTGAGCTCGACGGCCAGCACGCGCGAGATGCGGCTGCGCAAGCGGGCCGCCAGCAGTGCGCCGTAGCTCGCGCAGAAGCCATCGACGTCGACGATCGAGTCGCCGGCGGCGCCGGCGCCTTTCGCCACCCGCGTCGCGGCGTCACGCAGCGCGGCCGCCGCATGCGCGACGAGCGGCGCGAAGACCGCGAGCAGGTCGCCGTCGCCCGCACCCGCCCCCGCCGACCTCCAGGCGGGCGGCAGCGCCGCGGCGGCGGTGGCGCTGCCGCTCGCGAGCGGCGCGGGATCGAGCGGCGAGCCTGCGTCCCGCGCCGTCGCCGCCTCCCCCGCCAGCGCCGCCGCCAGGTCCTCGAGCCAGCCAGGGCGGGGGCGGCGGTCGCCGAGCGGGACGTCGGATTCGCCCAGCAGCTCGGCGAACCGCCGCTCGGTGAGGCCGTCGGCCTCGAGGCGGCGGGCGAGGAGCGCCGGGTCGGAGAAGGGGCTTTGACGGCGCCAGCGTTCCAGGCGCCGCGCCGCCTTCTCCCGGTCGAAACCGTCCGCCGTGCGGGCGGCGGTGGGCAGCCCTGCAGCGGCCCGCGGCGGCGCCGCCACGCGCTCCTGGAGACGCAGGGCTCGCTGCCAGGGGATGTCGAGGAGAGAAGGAGCGCCGGCGATCTGGTCGCCCGCGGCCCTTGCAGCGTCGATCGCGGTCCCGCGGGCGGCCGTATCGGCCGCCGCCGAGCCGCTCTCCGCGTCGGCGGCGAGCGGTCCGGCGGCATGGGCCGGGAGGCGAGCGGGATCAGGCATGGCCGCTGAGCCTGCCGCGCGCGGCTCGAAGCGGAAGGGCACCACGGCCGATTGGTGCTCGCAGCAGTGCCGCCGGCGTGTAGGGACCGGCTGGCGGGCGCACCACGGTCAGCAGGCGCAGATGCAGTGGGTCAGGCACGCCGAGTTGTAGCACCACGACTGGTGCGTGTCGGCGGTGGCCAGGCCGCTGGCGGCACGCAGCTCGTCGTCGGACAGCTGGATGGCGCCCACGGGTCCCTCCGGCAGCTGCGCGCGCTCTTCCTCGGTCAGGCTGAGGAAGTAGTCGGCGTCGCGCCAGGCAAGGTGGATGTCGATCTGCTTCTTCATGAAGCGTCTCCTTGCACGTTACAGCTACGCGGCATGCGTAGCCTTTCACCATATAAACGTGCTGTTGAGCGCTCTATCGTGACGTGCCGCGAGGGTGTCACGGAGCGGCCGGAGCTTCCGGCCGCTCCCCTCGACTCACAGGAAATGAGGACACGCTGGTACTTCGCGCGCCGGGGCGCTCGACTACCGCTCAGCGGTCGATCAATCGCTGTGAACCCTCGGAGTAGCGAGCCCCTTGCACCGCGATCCGGACGGCGGCGCTCTCGATGTCGCCGAGATCGTCCTCGGTGAGCTCGACCGCGCCCGCCGCGACGTTCTCCTGGATGCGATGCAGTTTCGTGGTGCCAGGGATCGGCACGATCCAGGGCTTCTGGGCCAGGAGCCAGGCGAGCGCGATCTGGGCGGGCGTCGCGTTCTTGCGCTGTGCGATGCTTCCGAGCAGCTCGACCAGCGCTCGGTTCGCGCTCCGAGCCTCCGGCGTAAAGCGAGGGAGGGTGCTGCGAAAGTCAGTGCTGTCGAAGGTGGTGGCCTCGTCGATCTTGCCCGTGAGGAAGCCCCTGCCCAGCGGGCTGAAGGGAACGAAGCCGATCCCGAGCTCCTCCAGGGCCGGAAGGATCTCCGCCTCGGGCTCTCTCCACCACAGCGAGTACTCGCTCTGCAGGGCGGTCACCGGCTGGATCGCGTGCGCGCGCCGGATCGTCTGCACGCCGGCCTCTGAAAGGCCGAAGTGCCTCACCTTGCCCTCCTGGATCAGCTGCTTCACCGCCCCCGCCACGTCTTCGATCGGCACCTCCGGATCGACGCGGTGCTGGTAGAAGAGATCGATCCTGTCGGTTTTCAGCCGCTCGAGCGAAGCTTCCGCGACCTCCCTGATGTGCTCGGGCCGGCTGTTCAGGCCAGCCTGCTTTCCGTCGGGGTCCATGCGGAACCCGAACTTGGTGGCGATCACCACCTGCTCGCGGATGGGCGAAAGCGCCTTGCCCACCAGCTCCTCGTTAGTGAACGGACCGTAGACCTCCGCGGTGTCGAACAAGGTCACGCCGAGATCGGCGGCCGAGCGAAGGACGGAGATCATCTCCTGCTCATCGCCGGCCGGTCCGTAGCCGAAGCTCATGCCCATGCAGCCCAGCCCGAGGGCCGAAACCTCCAGTCCGCTGCGTCCAAGAGCTCGGCTCACCATATCGTCGCTCCCTCTGGTCGCCCGGACACCGCCGCCCGGCCACGAGGCCGAGCGGCGGATGATCCACGGCAGGAACTATCGAGATGCGTCGCGGGGCGTCGCGGGCTGCTCTAGACCGGCGGCTTGTGTCCGGTGCTATGGGGCGGCGGCGACTGGTGCTGCGGCGGCGCGCTGTGCTGGTGCGACTGCGTCGATGACGAGGTGGTGTGACTCGTGGATCCCGTGCTGTGGACCGTGGCTCCGGTGGAGTGGGTGCTGAAGCTGGTGCTGTGAGTGGTGGTGGTTCCCTGGCTCGAATGCGTCGTGCTGCTGGTGGAGTGGGTGGAGCGGGAGTAGGCGCTGGGGCTGCCGGTGTGCCCGGTTGGCGAGTGACTCGGGACACCTGACCCGTGCACCGATCCGGTGGTGCGGTGGCTCGCGATCGAGCCGCTCGGCCCGCCGTGGACGGTGTGCACTCCCCCCACCATGGGCCTTCCCGCGATGGGCCTGCCGGCGTAGGACCTGCCCGCGATGGGCCTGCCGGTCACCAGCCCTCTCGCCCGCTCCGCCGCCACCTGGGCGTGCAGCGCGTGGCCGAACTCGGCGTGCGCCGCAAACGCCGCCCCGGCAAAGGCCGCCGGCCGGTAGAAGCCGAGCCGGCCGACGTCCGTCCGCAGCACCGGGCGCCCGGTGATCCGCTCGATGCGATCGACGCCGATCCCCGCGTTCACGATCCGGCCGTTGACCTCGGTGTACCTGGTGATGTTCGCGGAGCCGCGGTAGAAGAACACGTTGCGCTCCGGCGCCACGATGACGACCGAGAGGTTGGGAGCCAGGATGGCACCCTCGGGCACGAAGGCCCAGTAGGCGGGCTCGATCTCGACGCCGCCCATGTCGAGCCCTACCCCGACGGTGAAGCCGACCGTCGGCGGCAGCGCCGCCCATCCGAGGTAGCCGCCGCCGTCCCGCCAGGCGACCCACGCCGGCGCCCAGACGGTGCCCGGCACCCAGGCCCAGCCATACGACGGATCACGGTACCAGCGGCCGTAGTGGAACGTGGCCCAACCCCAGGATTCGGCAGCCACCCACGCCCAGCCCTGATCCGTGTAGGCCCAGTGGCCGGTGTGGTAGGGGCGCCAGCCATAGCCCATCCGCGGCACCCAGACCTCGCCATAGCTCTCGCTCGCCACCCACTGGCCGTAAGGCGAGAGCCGCTCGTGAAAGACGCCGACGCTGGTGACCGCGGCCTCGCCGGCCGCCGCGTCGCTGTTCGGGTTCGCCGCCGCCTCCGCCGCCGGCGCGTTGGCGGCCGGCGCCGCGGTGTCGGCCGGGTTCGCGGTCGCCGCGGTATCCGTGGTCATCGTGGTGTCCGAGCTCATCGCCACGTCCGAGGTGAGCGGCACGTCCGAGCTGAGCGGAGTGCCCGAGGCCATCGCCGGCGCCGGGTTGGCGGCGGCCTTCTGATTGCCAGCCATCTTGTTGAGCAGGTCGCAGCCGGTTGCCAGCATGGCGACTACCAGGAGCCCCAGCGGCAGAACTGCCATCCCGATGATTCCAGAAATCTTTGCTCTCGATCTCGTGTGCATGGTCTCCCCTGTGGCAGTGCGCAACTGGGTGCGGTCGTCGCGGCCCCGCCGGGTGCGCCCTCTCCTGCGGCCTCCGAACACGGCCGAAGGCGCGAGGACTGGTAGATTAGTTTTGTAAGAATAGCTCGCCGTTTCCGCCCCTGTCAACGCGAACTCGCGGCCGACCCGACCGAGTCAGAGGCGACCGGCAGGGCGCCGGCGTTACGGCAGCACGGCGGCGCTCAGCGCGAATAGGGGCGCACCGAGAGCGCGATCGGCAGGCCGACAAAGCACCGCGGCATGCTCCTACTTCTCGAACATCTGCGTCACCGGCACGACGTCGACAGCGGTCGGCTTGATCGGCAGGGTGCTGATGAGCTTGTCGACGTCGAGCACGTCGGCCGGCACCTGGCTGTTGTACTGCTTCGGGCTCGGGCCGTCCTGGCGCAGCACCTCGGCGAGCTTGCCGGCGCCGGCGGTCACCAGCACGGCGTCGAAGGCGTCGGTCGACAGGTACTTGGCGACCGCGCGGTTGACGTCGTCGACCGTCAGCCGCGGCAACCGTGACTGGATCTCGTCGAGGTAGTAGGGCATGCCGTAGTAGCGGCTGTCCATCTGGAAGCCGAGCCGGGACGACAGGTCCTGGACCCAGAGGCGCGAGTAGTTGAGCAGGAAATTGCGGGTCAGCTCGAACTGCGCGGCGGTCAGGCCGTGGGCCTGCAACTGGCGCACCTCATAGAGGGCGGCGCGCAGCGCGAACTGGGCGTCGGCCGGCACCACCGGACGGACCCACACCGAGAAGTACTGCTCGCGCCGCGGCACGTTCGGCGGCGGATGGTAGGTGCTGGGCGCGGAATCCCAGTACTCGAGATAGGAGTAGTCGCCGTAGTTGAGGCCGCGGATCGCGCGCAGCTGGTTCATCAACAGGCCGTTGAAGGTGCGGTGCTCGCCCAGGAAGCTGTTGGCCAGCAGCAGCGGATAGAAATCGGCATCCTTGCGGGTGATCGGCAGCGGGAAGCCAAAGTGGATGCCGACCGATGCCGTCTCCTTGTCGATCAGGGTGATGTGCCGGCCGCTCACCGCCGGCGCCGGCGGCAGCGGCCTCGGCTCGCGGGTGCCGGCGGGGAGGCTGCCGAGCTCGCGGGCGAGCCTGGCGTCGAAGCCGGCCGGATAGCCGCCGGCGACTCCGATCATCAGGTTGGCGCGGGTGTAGTGACGGCGATAGAACTGCCGCACGTCGTCGAGAGTGATGCTCGCGAGACCGGCGACGGTGCCGGCGGGTGCATGCCCGTAGGGATGGCCGGCGAAGATCCGTTGCTGCAGCGCCTCGAGGCCCAGCAGCTCGTCGTTCGAGCTGCGCAGGGTGTCGGTGAGGTAGGAGAGGAGCTGCTGCTTGTTGCGCCGGAAGTCGCTCTCGGCGAACGCCGGGGTGAGCAGGGCCTCCTCGACCAGGCCGGTGTAGGTGTCGAGCGCGGCGCGCGCCACGGTGCCCGAGAAGACCGTGACCTCGCGGTCGGTGTTGGCGGTGATCTCCGCGGCGAGCGGATAGAGGTCCTCGAGCAGCTGGCTGTACGGGCGCTTGGCGGTCGAGGCCTGCGCCACCATCAGCGAGGTCAGGGCGGCGAGGCCTTCCTTGCCGGCGGGATCGTCGATCGAGCCGGCCCGGAACAGCAGCCGGATGGCCACCAGCGGCGAGGCGGGGCTCGGCACCGCGACGATTTCCGGGGTCTCCGGGGCCTCCGGGGTCGCCGCCGCCTGCCCGGCGGCGGGCGCGGCGGCGGCGAGGGCTCCGGCCAGCAGGCTCATCGTGGCGAGCGCGGCGATCTCTCTGGCAATCTCTCTGGGGTTAGCGGCTTTCTGCATGGCGTGCGCCTCCCTACGGCTTGCCGGCGCCGGCCGGCGGCTGGGCCTGCGGACCCGAGAGCGTGACGACCGTCTGGTTCTGCGGCTGGAAGATCTCCCGCGCCAGGCGCTGGACGTCGGCCGGCGTCACCCGGGCGTATTCGGCCTGGTAGCGGTTGATCGATTGGATGTCGCCGGTCAGCGCCAGGAAGGCGCTGACCTCCGTGCCCACCGCCTGCGGTGTGTTGAGCTTGAGTGCGAAGCTGTTGCGGAGATAGGAGACGATCCGCTCGAGCCGCCGCGCATCCACCGGCCTGGCCTGCAGGCCGGCGATGGCGCTCTCGATCGCCTGCCGCACTTTCGGCACCAGATCCGCGGACCTGGCGCGGGCCAGCGCCGTGAACAGGTAGGGATCGCGATGGCTGTCGGCGTTGCCCTGCAGCAGGTCCACCCACTGCTTGTCGACCACCAGCTCCTGGTAGAGCGGCGCCGATTCGGCGAACAGCAGCTCGGCGATGACGTCGAGCGTTGCCGAATCGACGACACGGTCGGAGAAAGCGGGGATGTGCCACCCGGCGTAGAGGATCGGCTGCACCGGCGTCGCCCAGGCCACCTGGCCGCTCCTGGCCTCGCGTTGCGGCGGCTCGGCGGGGACCACCGTCGGGCGGTATCCGCGCTTCCAACCACCGTAATGGCGCGCCACGAGATCGAAGACCTCTTGCGGCTTGACGTCGCCGACCACCACCACGATGCAGTTCTCCGGCCGGTAGAAGCGGGCGAAGAACTGCTTGCTGAAATCGTAATAGGCGGGCATCGCCTTGACGTCGGCGAGGAAGCCGAGCGTGGTGTGTTTGTAGGTGTGCCGGGTGAAGGCTAGGTCGCGCATCTTCTCCTCGAGACCGAGCAACGGCGACGAGGCGTCCTTGTTGTACTCGCCCAGGATGGCGAGCGCCTCGGTGCGGAAGGCATCCTGGGTGTACACCAGGTTCCGGAAGCGATCGCCCTCCATGTCGGCGATGGTGGCGAGCTGACTCGACGGCCCGACGACGTGGTAAAGCGTGTAGTCCTCGGTGGTGAAGGCGTTGAAGTCGGCGCCCATCCCCTTGAGCATGTCGCCGTAGCGCTCCTGCGGGTACTTCTCGGTGCCGCGGAACATCATGTGCTCGAAGAAGTGGGCGAAGCCGCTGTGTCCGGCCTCCACCTCGTCCCGCGCGCCGGTGCGCACCAGCGTCATGTAGGCGAGCGTCCCCGGGCTGTCGTAGGGGATCACCACCACGCCGAGGCCGTTGGGGAGGGTGGTCTGCGCGACCTTGTACGGAAAGGCGTCGATCGCCTGCCCGGTGCCTGCCGCACCCTGGACGGTGGCTGGAGCGGCGGGGGCGGCGGCCAGCGCCGCGGCGGCCAGCGGCAGCAGACCTTGCAGCGCGAAGCGAAGTCGGAATGGCACGGTCGAGGACCTCCTTGTCCGGCGGCGAAGTTCCCCAAACGGGGCGGCTCATCTTATCCTAGGGGTCATGGGATGGCTCGATCCCCACGGCGCTCCCCGTTCGCAGGCATGGCCGGGACAGACCCGGCGCAGCCGCCAGCGGCAGGCCCTGCCGGCGCTGCCGCTGGCCATGGCGCTGCTGGCGGCGGCGATCGTGCTGGTGGTGTCGGGACGGCTGAGCGCACCTGCGCCAGCGGCGCGGCCGGAGGCGCCGGCAACCCGGGCCGCCGATGGGGATGGCCTGGCGCCGGCAGGTGCGGCGGCACCGGACCGGGCGGCGCTGCTGCGGCTGCTGGCCGCGGCCCCGCGCCCGCCGGCGCCCGGCAGCGCCGGCGCCGCCGCCGGGCTCGCGGCGCGGCGCACGCCGGTGGTGGCGGCGGCGGAGAGGGTGTCGCCGGCGGTGGTCAACATCGCCGCCGAGTCGACGGTGCGCGAGGTGGATCCGTTCTTCGGCGGCATCTTCACTCCTCAGCGGCGCGCCCAGTCGCTGGGCTCCGGCCTGATCATCGAGCCGAGCGGCATCGTGCTCACCAATGCCCACGTCATCGAAGGCGCCTCGCGCATCGTGGTGACGCTGCTCGACGGGCGCGAGCTGCAGGCGGACGTCCTCGGCTCGGATCACGACGCCGACCTCGCGGTGCTCAAGGTGAAGGCCCACGACCTGCACGCGGTGCCGCTCGGCAGGAGCTCCGACCTGATGATCGGCGAGACGGTGGTGGCGATCGGCAATCCGTTCGGGCTCTCGCACACCGTCACCATGGGGGTGCTCTCGGCGGTCGGCCGCACCGTGCCGTCGGAGACCGGCGAGCGGCTGTTCACCGATTTCCTGCAGACCGACGCCTCGATCAATCCTGGCAACTCGGGCGGGCCGCTGGTCAACATCCTGGGGGAGGTGGTCGGCATCAACGCCGCCATCGTCTCGGGAGCCAACGGCATCGGCTTCGCCATCCCCGCCGACCGGGCGCGGCGGGTGGTGGCCGACCTGCTCCGCTACGGCGAGCTGCGGCCGGTGTGGAGCGGCGCCCGCCTGCTGACCATCGACGAGGAGCTGGCGCGGCGCAACCGCCTGACCGAGCGCCGCGGCGCCCTGGTCTACAAGGTCTATCCGGGATCGCCGGCGGCCGCCGCCGGGTTGGAGGAAAAGGACGTCATCGTCGGCGCCTCGGGGCACCCGGTCGCGACCCGCGAGGACGTCATCACCGCCATCTACACGGTGCCGGCCGACAGCCCGATCCCGCTCGACGTGCACCGCGGCGGGCGCTCGCTGCGCCTGACCCTGCGCGCCCAGCCGCCGCCGCAGGGCATGGGCCTCGGCGTCCTCGAGCGCAGCGTCGGCCTGGTGGTGGGCGGCGGGCGCGGCGAGCTGTCGGTGCAGCGGGTGGTGCGCGGCTCGGTGGCGGACCGGCGGGGGCTCGAGGCCGGCGACCGCATCCTGGGAGCCAACGGCCAGCGCATCGGCTCGGCCGACGAGCTGGCCCGCGAGGTGCTGCGCGCCATGGACCGCGGCAGCCTGCTGCTCGCCGTCCAGCGCGGGCCGTTCGTCTACAACCTCGAGTTCTCGCTCTGACGCCGCGGTGCCTGAGTAGTCCTGGTCTGACCAGGACCACTCAGCGGTCGGCGTCGTCCTCGCCCCAGCGCAGCCCCGCCGGAAAGTCGCCCACGCCTCCAACCCCGCCAAAACCGCCGGGATCGGGCAGACCGAAGCGGTCGAGCAGGCGCAGGGTGTAGTGATCGAGGAAGCGGCCGAGGTCCTCGCCGCCGATGTAGAACGCCGGCACCGGCGGCATGATCGTGGCGCCAGCCAGCAGCAGCCGGCGCATGTTCTCGACGTGGACCAGGCTGTAGGGCGTCTCGCGGAAGCCCAGCACCAGCGGCCACCCCTCCTTGAGCGCCACGGCGCCGGCGCGATGGATGAGCGTGCGCGCGACGCCGGTCGCCAGGGCGCCGAGGGTGCCGGCGCTGCACGGCAGCACGGCGGCGCCGGTCAGCCGGTAGGAGCCCGAGGCGATGGGCGCGTCGAGCTCGCTGTCGCGGTGGCAGCGCAGCTTGGCGAGCGTCGCGCCCGCGAGGCCGGCGGCGGCGGCGAGGTCGGCGGCGCCGGTGCGCTCCGCGCCCAGCTCATGGCGCAGCACCTGGCTGGCGCCGGCCGATACGCAGAGGTGGATACGCTCGATCGCCGGATGGGCGGCGAGGCGCCCCAGCACATGGCGCGGCAGCAGCATCCCCGACGCTCCCGACACCAGCAGCGCGATGCGATGGCCCATCGCGAGAAAGGATAGCAGGCGCCCCTAGACCGGCTGCGCCCTGGGCGCGGGGCCGTCGAGCACGGCGCGGACGGTGCGTGCCAGGGTCTGGGCCGAGAACGGCTTCTGCAGGCAGATCGGCGAGCCGGCCCCGGTGGGCAGCGCCTGCTCGCTATAGCCCGACATGTAGATGACGCGCATCGCCGGCTGCTCGGCAAGCAGCGCGGCGGCGAGCTCCGGCCCCCGGATGCGCGGCATGGTGACGTCGGTGAGCAGCAGGTCGATGGCGCCGCGGTTGCGCCGCGCCAGGGCGAGCGCCTCGGCGGCGCCGGCCGCCGGCAGCACGCGGTAGCCGCGGCTCGCCAGGATGCGCTGCAGCACCGTCCGCACCGCCTCCTCGTCCTCGACCAGCAGGATGGCCTCCGACCCGGAATCGGCGCCGGCGACGACCGGCTCCGCGCCGCCGCTCTCGCGGTCGGCGGTCACCGGCAGGTAGATGCTGAAGCGGGTGCCTTCGCCGGGCGCGCTGTCGACGAAGATGTGGCCGCCGCTCTGGCGGACGATGCCGTAGGCGGTCGCCAGACCGAGGCCGGTGCCCTCCTCCTTGGTGCTGAAGAACGGCTCGAAGGCGCGCGCCACGATGTCGAGGTCCATGCCGACGCCGGTGTCGGTCACCGTCAGCAGCACCCAGCGGCCCTCCGGCAGATCGGCGTGCGGCGCGGTGGCGGCGCCGGCCACGGTGAGGGGAGCGGTGCGGATGTAGAGCCGCCCGCCGGCGGGCATCGCCTGGCGGGCGTTGACGCCCAGGTTGACCACCACCTGCTCGAGCTGCCCGGGGTCGATCTTGACCCTCCCGGCGTCCGCATCCAGCTCGGCGACCAGGGAAACGTCGTCGCCGAGCAGGCGGCGCAGCATCTTCTCCACCCCCTTGACCACGGCGTTGAGGTCCACCACCTTGGTGGCCATCGGCTGGCGGCGGGCGAAGGCAAGCAGCTGCCGGGTCAGCGCCGCCGCCTTCTGCGCCGCCTCCTTGATGCCGGCCAGGTTGCGTTGCAGCAGCGGGTCGTCGCCGTAGCGCTCGAGCAGCAGGTCGCTGTAGCCGAAAACGGCGAGCAGGCAATTGTTGAAGTCGTGCGCGACCCCCGCCGAGAGCCTGCCGATCGCCTCCATCTTCTGCGAGTGCAGCAGCTGGCGCTGCAGCATCTGGTTCTCGGCCTCGTCACGCTTGCGGCGGGCGATGTCGCGGATGGCGACGACGGTCACGTCCTCGCCCTGGAAGACGTAGCTCTTGGCGGCGATCTCGACCGCGACCACCGAGCCGTCGCGTTTCCAGCCGATGCCCTCGCGCGGCGCCCCGTTCGACGCCGCGCCGCCGCCCTCGGGCAGCAGGTCGCTGAGCTCGCGGCCGATCAGCTCGCCGGCCTGGTGGCCGAAGATGGCGAGCAGCGCGTGGTTGACCTCCAGGATGACGCCGCCCTTGACGATGGCGATGCCTTCGAGGGTCGCCTCGAAAAGGTTGCGAAAGCGCTCCTCGCTACGGCGGATCTCCTTCTCGGCCAGGGTGCGCTGCGCGATCTCCTGCTGCGCGCGCTCGTAGAGGCGGATGTTCTCGACCATCGGCGCGATCTGGTTGGCGACGGTCGACAGCAGCCGCACGTCGCTCGCCGGGAAGTAGTCGTCCGGATCGCGGCGGCCGATCAGCCAGACGCCGAGGGTCTCGCTCTGCAGCGCCAGCGGGATCACCAGCCGCACCCAGCCGCGCGCCAGCTCGCCCGGACGGGGCGCCTGGTAGCGGCCGGCGCGCGCCAGCAGCTCGGCGAGCTCCTCGCCCGACACCGGCGGCTCGCCGGCAGGGAGGCCTTGCTCGTACAGCGTTTCCGGCCGCGCGCCGGCGACCAGGTAGAGCGCCGACTGGCGGATCAGCATGGTGGGCAGGATCTCGCCGACCAGCAGCTGCGCCAGCACCTCGCGGTCGAACGCCAGCGGGATCCGCTCGGACACCAGGTCGATGATCTCCTCGGGGGCATGGCGGAGGCCGAAGACGTGACGGTCGATCAGCTTCTGGAACGGCTCGCGCAGCAGCGGCACGCCGGCCGCGAAGACCACCGAGACCGCGAACACCGCGGCGAGCAGCCGCTCGTCGAGCCCGCCCCGGCGGCCGGCCACCAGGACCAGGGCGCCGACGTAGGCGGTGATCGACAGCGCCCAGAAGCCATAGGCGCCGAGCAGGCGGTTGGCGCGGAACTCGAGCGCTCCCAGGTGGTGCTTGTAGAGGGCATAGATGTAGCTCATCGGCAGCAGCGGCACCGAGATCAGGGAGATCGCGGTGAGCCACGGGTAGAGCGTCCAGAGGTGAGGGAAGGCGCCGGGCAGGTAGCTCGGCAGCAGCGGGATGACGCCGAAGCAGACGACGAAGGGGCCGAGGCCGACGGACAGCCCGAAGAGCATGATGCGGTCGGCCAGCTTGGTCGCGGTGTCGAGCGGCAGGAACAGCCGCAGCAGCAGCAGCCCCAGCGACGCCAGCACGCCGGCCGCGGTGAACAGGATGGGACCGCTGCGCAGCCAGCGCGGCAGGCTGTGGAGCAGGTCGCAGGCGTCCACCACCGCCATCGCCAGCGCAGCGGTGTAGAGCGCCAGCAGCAGCGAGCGGCGGAAGCGGCGGCCGAGCAGCGAGCTGGGCAGGATCAGGTGCAGGTGCAGAGCCAGCGGCAGGAACAGCCAGATGAAGGCGTGGAAGACGAACGCCGAGCCGCGCAGATGGGTGGACGAAACGAGGCCGGAGGCGAGCCAGAGGGCGTTGACGTAGCTGAACGCCACCAGCACCAGCCAGCGCTCGTCGCGCGGCCGCAGGAAGATGATCGCCACCGTGCCCATCAGCCAGAAGACGATCGGCAGCAGGCCCATCAGCGAGGTCCAGCTCAGGGCGGTGCGGCCGTGCTCGCGTACCGGGAAGGCCAGGAGCTGCCCCTGCCGCGCCACCCGCACCATGGCGGTCCCGTGCTCGTCGAAGCCGGCGACCAGCTCGATCGCGCGGTTGGCGGCGAAGGTGGCCAGGTCGAGCTTGCCGATCGCGAGCACCTGATCGCCGACGTGCAGGCAATCGGCGGCGGCGCACGGGGGCGCCTCGAGGACTCGCCAGTCCCCGGGGTCGAGCGCGAAGTCGGGGGTGTCGAAGCTGTTGACGTAAGGGTAGAAAAGGGTCGGCAGCAGGACGATCAGCGACAGCAGGATCCAGAACAGATCCCCGCGCTTGAGCGCCAGTCGGGGGCGAGAGGTCATGCGCTGCGGCCCGGATGCGTCCTGGTGTCCGGCGGCAGTCTATACCGCGGCGCGACGCCGGCCCCCGCCGTCCGCTCCGCGGGTCATGGCGGCGCCGGCGCCAGCGGTCCCGCGAGGCCCATCCGGCCGAGCAGCCCTTCGAGCGGCCGCACCTGCTCGGCCAGCAGCCGCGCCAGGGGCCGGCGGTCGTGCAAGGGGATGCCGGCGAGCACCGCCTGGGCCTGGCGCGAGAGCTCGATCAGCTTCCAGGCGCAGTAGCTGACACCGCCGCTCGGCAGCAGCAGCTTCTGGGCGGCGGTGAGCGCCTCCGGGTCGTGGCCGGCGGCCGACAGGGCGAGGAACTCCGCGCGCGCCGGATGGTCGGCGGTCATCGCGTAGAGCATCGGCAGGTTGTTCGAGCGGCGCTGCCAGTCCGCGCTGGGTGGCTGCGCCAGGGCATCGGTGAGATCGTCGCTGACCTGCACGAAGGTGCCGAGCAGCCGGCCGAGCCGGTCGAGCTCGCCGGCGACCGCGGCCGGGGCGCCGCCGGCCAGGGCGCCGAGGCGCAGCGCCGCGCCGAACAGCGGCGGCGTCTTGGCGCCGACGACCTGCCAGTACTCCGCCTCGCCGGCCACCTCGCCGCTGTCGAGATGCTGGCCGAAGGCGGTGGCCAGGGCCATCTCGGCGAGGCAGGCCTGGAGCTCGGCCCGCACCCCCGGCGCGATCCCGGGATCGTCGAGCGCGGCATGCCCCGCGGCCTGGAAGGCGAGAGCGAGGTTGGCGGCGGGGCCGGCGCCGAGCCGCCGGAAGGCGCCGTCCGGATCGTCGTCGAGCAGGTCGTCGACGAGGTGGATGCTGACCATCGAGCAGAAGACCGCGGCCGCCGCCGGCAGCGCCGCCTCGGGCGCGCCGCCGACCGCCTGGCAGGCGACGATTGGAAAGTCCCACGCGCACCGCAGGTCGTGATGCACGGCGCCGTCGATCAGCGCCAGCATCTGCGGCCAGGCGCCGACGTGTGGCAGGCTGCGGAGTTTCGCTTGCAGGTGATCGAATCGAAACACGGTGTCGTTGGTCTGCGTCGCCGGCGGCGAGGGGTGGTAGCCGCCGCGCCGGTCCGGAGCTCGGAACCGGCGCGCGCGGCCGCTCGGCCAACCCGGCGCTCGGGATGGCCGCCTACTCGCCGGTGAGCCCGATGTCCCAGATTCCCATCGGATCGATGGTGAGTTGCTCGGCGACCTGGCGGTCGTCCGCCTGGGCGAGCCGGTTTAGCGCGGCCATGAGCGCGTCCTGCTGGTCATCCTGCGTGAGCTGCGAGTTGAAGTCTTGAATGGACATTGGCGTTACCCTCCCAAGCTGAAGAGGTGATTTCCTCTTCAGATAAACGATCAGTCAAGAAAGTGCGCTGCGGCGCATATGAATAACGTCGCAAAGCGTGCTATTTCGCGGGTTCCCGCCGGTTCTCACCGCTTCCCGCGGATTTTGCCAAACACACACCGCTTATAAAGCCGAGAGGCCAAGTCACGAAGTCAAACCAATGGCGCGGCGTGCGACGGCGGCGGAGTATAGCATCTCGCGATGGCAAGGGAAGGGGGTGCGCACGACGGGTGCGCGGACCTGCCGGGCGGCGGTGCGCGGCGCTTCAGCGATCGACCGGCGCGGCGTCGATCGGGCTCAGCCTGGTGGAGCTGCCGGGAAGGGTGATGCCGATGCGCGGGGAGCGCGCCACCTCGCGGCCCGGCAGGGGCTCGAGGAAATAAAAGCCCTGGCCGTAATCGATGCCGAGACGGTAGAGGACCTCCGCCTCGGCCGCGGTCTCGACGGCTTCCATGATGGTCGCGATGCCGGTGCGCGCCGCCATCTCGGCGGTCGACTGCACCAGCGTCTGCTTGAATGGATCGCGGTCGAGCTGGCGGCAGAAGGTGCCGGAGATCTTGAGGTAGTCCGGCCGCAGGTTGAGCAACAGGTTCAGATTCGACGAGCCCTCGCCGTAATCGTCGAGGGCGATGCGGAAGCCGCGCTCGCGCAGCCGCTGCAGGCCGGCGGCAAACGCGCCGGGATTGAGGATGGTCTGCTGCTCGGTGAGCTCCAGCACGACGTTGTGCTCGCGCAGCCCCGCCTCCTGCACCGCGCGGTCGAGCGTGTCGATGAATTCCGGGTTGGTCAGCGAGCGCGGCTGCACGTTGAGGAAGGTGTTGACCGTCCGCCCCAGGCGCCGCACCTCGACCAGGGCCGCCCGGACGCAGATCAGGTCGGCCTCGAACTGCAGCTCCTTGTGGGCGGCGTAGCTCAGGAACAGCAGCGGGTTGCCGAGCAGCGAGGTCTCGGGCCCGCGCGCCAGCCCCTCGACGCCGAACAGCTCGTAGGGAGCGCCGCCGCCCTGCAGCTTGACCACCGGCTGCAGCACCGAACGGATCCGGTTCGACGCCATGAAGTCCGACAGCAGCTCGATGTCGCGGACCGCCGGCACCGCCGCCGTCGGATCCGCGGCGGCGGCGTCCGCCAGGCGGTTGCCGAGCACCAGGCTGCGCAGCTCGGCGAGGCCGCCGGGCTTTTCGAGCACCGCGGTGACGCCCAGCATCTTGCAGAGATCGCGCACCGGCTCGTCGACGAAGCCGGAAAGCACATAGGTGACGGTGTCGGGAAAATGGGTGGTGACGAAGCGGATCAGGCGGATCCCGTCCAACCCCCCCAGCTCGGACACCGAGAGGTCGGCGATCACGACCTCGAAGCGCTGGCTCTTGAGCAGCGCCTCGGCGGCTTCGATCTCGCGACAGGTCGTGAGCTCCACGCCGGGGGCCCGCAGGCAGGCCGCCAGCATGTCGAGCACCATCGATTCGTCGTCCAGGATCAGGACGCGGAGCACCCGCAGAGTATAGCCTGCCGCTTCCGCCGCCCGCGGTAGGGATACCGGGTAAGATGACTCGCATCCGGGAGCTCGAGCCGATGGTGGCAAAGTCCTTCACAGGTCGGGTCAAGACGGTGCTCGAGATGGTGAAGATCGAGCACACCCTCTTCGCATTGCCTTTTGCCTTCATGGGGATGGTGCTGGCGGCGGGCGGGTGGCCGCCCTGGCGGACGGTGGGCTGGATCGCCGTCGCGATGGTCGGGGCGCGGAGCGCGGCCATGGGGTTCAACCGGCTGGTGGACCGGCGGATCGACGCCGCCAATCCGCGTACCGCCGGGCGGGCGCTGCCGGCCGGACTGGTGACGCCGGCCTTCGTGGCGGGGTTCGTGGCGGCGAGCGCGGCGCTGCTGGTGCTGGCGGCGTGGCAGCTCAACCCCCTGGCCCTGGCGCTGTCGCCGCTGGCGCTGGCGGTGCTGCTGCTCTACTCCTACACCAAGCGCTTCACCTGGGCGTCGCACCTGGTGCTGGGGCTGTCGCTCGCCGGCGCGCCGCTCGGCGCCTGGATCGCGGTCCGCGGCGACGTCGCGCCGCCGCCGCTGGTGCTGGCCGGGGCGGTGCTGCTGTGGGTGGCCGGTTTCGACGTCCTCTACGCGCTGCAAGACCTCGATTTCGACCGCCGCGCCGGGCTGTTCTCGGTGCCGGCGCGCTTCGGCGTGCGCGCCGCGCTGTGGCTGTCGGCGCTGCTGCATGCGGCGATGCTGCTGCTGCTGGCCTGCCTGCCCTGGCTCTACCGGCTGCCGGGGCCGGCGGTGGGCGCGGGGGGCGCGGCGGGGGGCCCGGTCGGGCTGCCGGGGCCGGCGGTGGGCGCGGCCGGGTTGGGCGCCGCCTACTGGGTGGGCTGGGCCGGTTGCCTGGCGCTGATCTCCTACCAGCACGCGGTGGTGCGCCCCGGCGACCTGTCGCGGCTCGACGCCGCCTTCTTCCAGGCCAACGGCGCCCTGTCCGTCTGGCTCTTCGGCGCAACCGCTGTTGCTATACTCTGGCCCTGAGAGGGAGGTGGCCGTCCCATGGAAGCGACGACAGCGAAGGCCGGCAGCGTGGACCCCAAGGCGCCCGCCGAGCGGCGCGCCTGGGAGCCGATCCCCGGCCTCGATCCGAACGGCTTTCCGGCGGCGCTGCGGGAGATCGCGGGCAAGGTCCGCGACGGCGTGCGGCTGGACGCGGCCGATGCCCTGACCTGCCTGACCACCCCCCACCTGCTGCACCTCGGCAAGCTTGCCGACGCGGTGCGGCGCCAGCTCAACGGCAACGTCACCTACTTCAACGTCAACCGGCACATCAACCCGACCAATATCTGTGTCTACACCTACAACTGCAAGTTCTGCAGCTTTGCGGCGCTGCCCGGCGAAGCCCACGCCTGGCAGATGAGCCACGAGGAGGTGTACGCGCACGCCCGAGAGCAGGGCGGCAACGACGTCACCGAGTTCCACATCGTCGGCGGGTTGCATCCCGACCTGTCCCTGGACTGGTACCTCGAGATGCTGCGCGGCCTCAAGCAGCGCTTCCCACGGGCCCACCTCAAGGCTTTCACCGCCATCGAGGTCGGCTGGTTCGCCAAGCGCGAGAAGCTGTCGCTCGAGGAGGTGCTGCGGCGCCTGCGCGATGCCGGTCTGGGCTCGCTGCCGGGAGGCGGCGCCGAGATCTTCCATCCCGAGGTGCGCGAGATCATCTGCGACGGCAAGCTCGACGCCGGCGAGTGGCTCGAGGTGCACCGTGTCGCGCACCACATGGGCATCAAGAGCAACTGCACCATGCTCTACGGCCACGTCGAGAAGCCCGAGCACCGGGTGGACCACCTGCTGCGCCTGCGCCAGCTGCAGGACGAGACCGGCGGCTTCAACGCCTTCATCCCGCTCGCCTACCACCCCGAGAACAACTACCTGGGGCTCAAGTACCACACCACCGGCCACGACGACCTGCGCCACATCGCGGCCTCCCGGCTGGTGCTCGACAACATCCCCCACATCAAGGCGTACTGGGTGATGGTGACGCCGAAGCTGGCCCAGGTGGCGCTGCGCTTCGGCGCCGACGACCTGGACGGCACCATCGTCGAGGAAAAGATCTACCACATGGCCGGCGCCGGCACCGCCCAGCAGCTCAGCCGCTCCGAGCTCGAGCGGATCGTGCGCGAGGCAGGCTTCGAGCCGGTCGAGCGCGACACGCTCTACAACCCCGTGACCCCTGCGGCTGCCGCGGTTTGAGCCCCCAGGCGCCTGACACCCTGGGGTTTCACTACCTGGCGGTCGACGGACCCATCGGGGTCGGCAAGACCACCCTGGTGGAGATGCTGACCCGCCACTTCGAAGGCGTGAAGATCCTCGAGGACGTCGACAACCCGTTCCTTGACGACTTCTACGGCGACCGGCCGGGGGCGGCCTTCCAGACCGAGCTGTACTTCCTGCTGTCGCGCTTCAAGCAGCAGCGCGAGATCGGCCAGCGGGGGTTGTTCGACCGCCTGCTGATCTCCGACTACACCTTTCAGAAGAGCCGCATCTTCGCCTACCTGAACCTCTCCGACGACGAGCTGATGCTGTTCGACAAGCTCTACGCCCTGCTCGAGCCGCAGGTGCCGGTGCCGGATCTGGTGCTCTACCTGGTCGCCGACGTGGACACCTGCCTCGAGCGGATCCGTAAGCGGGCGCGCAACCTCGAGAAGCTGATCTCGCAGGAATACCTGGCGGAGTTGATCGACGCCTACAATCACTACTATCATTACTACGTACGGTCCCCGCTGCTCGTGGTCGATACGCGGCACCTGAACTTCCCGCAGCGGCCCGAGGACTTCGACGAGCTGCTCCACCGCCTGGCGAAGCCGATGAAGGGGACCGAATACTTTCAACCGCTTGGATCCCACTAGCCCGCAGGGGCCAAGGGACCGAGACGGAGATCTCCAGCGCCGGCCGCCCCGCAACGCGGGGGCGGCGCGGGCACCGGCCGCGGTGAGGGCCTGATCCCAGGGGACAGGCACCTCGAGCCCATCGAGCCGTCGCCCCCAGCGACTCCTCGCGCTCGCCAACCGCCGCGCCGCCAGCCCCGCGCCCGAGCCGGGTTCGTTAGAGCCCTTCCGTCTCCACAGGCGGAGGGGCTTTTGGTTTTTCAGGAAAGGAGAACCCGATGAGCCCGCAAGCAGAGATCAGGAACGTCACGGTGCCGTGGGTGGCGGCGGCGCGCGAGCGCGGCGAGCCGCTGGTGATGGTGACCGCCTACGACTACCCGCAGGGCAAGACCGCCGACGCGGCGGGCGCCGACGTGGTGCTGGTCGGCGACTCCCTGGCGATGGTGGTGCTCGGCTACCCGGACACCCTCTCGGTCACCATGGAGGAGATGCTGCACCACACCCGCGCCGTCCGGCGCGGGGTCAAGCGCGCCCTGCTGGTGGCCGACATGCCCTACGGCTCGTTCCATCTCGGAGCCGAGCAGGCGGTCGCCAATGCCGTGCGCTTCGTCAAGGAGGCGGGCGCCCAGGCGGTGAAGATCGAGGGCGCCCGGCCCGAGACGGTGGCGGCGATGGTGGCGGCGGAGGTGCCGGTGATGGCCCACCTGGGTCTGACGCCGCAGTCGGTCCACCGCTTCGGCGGCTTCAAGGTCCAGGGCCGCGAGGCGGCGGCGCGCGAGGCCATCGTCGCCGCGGCGCTGGCGGTCGAGGCGGCGGGGGCCTTCTCGCTGGTGCTCGAATGCGTGCCCGCCGAGCTCGCCGCCGAGATCACCGGCCGGCTGGCGATCCCGACCATCGGCATCGGCGCGGGGCCGCGCTGCGGCGGCCAGGTGCTGGTCTACCACGACCTGCTGGGGCTCGAGGAGCGGATCGCGCCGCGCTTCGTGCGGCGCTACGCGGAGCTCGGCAGGCTGTCGCGCGAGGGCATCGAGCGCTACGCCGCCGACGTGCGCGCTGGCCGCTTCCCGGCGGCGGAAGAGAGCTACGGCGGGGTGCCGGCGGCGGGGGACGGTCCGGGGGCGGCCGCGGCTGTCGCCGGTCGCGACACTCCCGGCAGGGTGCCGTCGGACGCCGGCGACGCCGTGCAGAAACTGTACGGCTAGGAGGATCGCCCGGCCATGCAATGTTTGCGGGATGCGGCGGCGATGCGCCACCAGCTCGAGCAGTGGCGGCGACGGGGCGACACCGTCGGGCTTGGTGCCGACCATGGGGGCGCTGCACCGGGGGCACCTGTCGCTGGTGGATCTGGCCCGCGGCCGGGCGCGGCGGGTGGTGGCGTCGGTGTTCGTCAATCCCACCCAGTTCGGGCCCGGCGAGGACTTCAACCTCTACCCGCGCCAGCTCGGCACCGATGCCGCCCTGCTCGAGGAGCGCGGGTTGCGACCTGCTGTTCGCGCCGGACGTCGAGGCGCTGTATCCGCCGGGGCATTCGACCTTCGTCGATCCGGGCGGGCCGGCGGTGGGCCTCGAGGGCGAGAAGCGCCCAGGCCATTTCCGCGGCGTGGCGACCGTGGTGTGCGCCCTGTTCCATCTGGTGCGGCCCGAGGTGGCGGTGTTCGGCGAGAAGGACGCGCAGCAGCTGGCGGTGGTGCGGCGGATGGCGCGGGACCTCCATTTCGAGGTCGAGATCCTGCCGGGACCGACGGTGAGGGAGGACGACGGCCTGGCGATGTCGTCGCGCAACGCCTACCTTTCGGCCGCCGAGCGCCGCGCGGCGGTGGTGCTGCACCGGGCGCTGGCGGCGGCGGCGGCGGCGATCGCCGGCGGCGAGCGGCGCGCCGACGAGGTGCGGCGGCTGCTGCGCCAGGTGGTGGAGGCCGAGCCGCTGGCGCGGCTCGAATACGCCGAGGTGGTGGACGCGGAGAGCTTCCAGCCGGTGACCGCGATCGCCGGCCGGGTGGTGCTGCCGGTCGCGGCCTACCTCGGCAGGACCCGATTGATCGACAACTTCCAGCTGGCGGTGGACGAACGGCCCGCCGCCGGCATGACCCGCTGACGAGAGACCACGACATGCAACGGACACTGCTGAAATCCAAGATCCATCGCGCCACCGTCACCGAGGCGAACCTCGACTACCAGGGATCGGTGACCATCGACCCGCTGCTGATGGAGGCCGCCGACCTGCTGGCCTTCGAGCGGGTGGAGATCTACGACGTCACCAACGGCGAGCGCCTGGCCACCTATGCCATCCCGGGGCGGCGCGGCGCCGGCGAGATCTGCGTCAACGGCGCCGCCGCCCACCGGGTGCGGCCCGGCGACCTGGTGATCCTGGCCAGCTATGCCGCCTACGAAGAGGAGGCGGCCCGCCGGCACCGGCCGGCGCTGGTCTTCGTGGACGCCGCGAACCGGATCGCCGGCGCCGGTGAGCCGGCCTTGGAGCCGGCGGCGGCCGGGGCGGCCGGAGCGGCGGGGGCGGTGGGAGTCGTGCCGGTGCCGGCCCTGGCCGAGGCGGCGACGGCCGTCGCCTGAACCCCGGGGAGCCCCGGGGGGCTACGCTACAATCGGCGGAGGAGGCAGTCATGGACACCACGCTCGCCATTGCCGACACCACCGCCGTCGAGCCCCTGGTCATCGCGGGCAGGACGTTCCGGTCGCGCCTGTTCCTGGGGACCGGCAAGTACCCTGATTTCCCGACCATGGCGGCGGCGCTCGAGGCCTCCGGCACCGAGGTGGTCACCGTCGCCCTGCGGCGGGTGAATCTCGACGAGCGCGGCAAGGGCTCGCTGCTCGATTTCGTGGCTCCGGAGCGCTATCTCCTGCTGCCCAACACCGCCGGCTGCTACACCGCCGGCGAGGCCATCCGCACCGCCCGCCTGGCGCGCGAGCTGGGAGGCTGGGACTGGGTGAAGCTGGAGGTGATCGGCGACCAGAAGACGCTCTTCCCCGACAACGTCGAGCTGCTGAAGGCGACCGAGCGGCTGGTCGCGGAGGGCTTCGTGGTGCTGGCCTACACCAACGACGACCCGGTGGTGTGCAAGAAGCTGGAAGAGCTGGGGGCGGCGGCGGTGATGCCCCTTGGCGCGCCGATCGGCTCCGGCATGGGCATCCGCAACCCGGCCAACCTCCGCATCATCCTCGAGCAGGCCAAGGTGCCGATCGTCGTGGATGCCGGCGTCGGCACCGCCAGCGACGCGACCATCGCGATGGAGCTGGGAGCCCACGGCGTGTTGATGAACACCGCCATCGCCGGCGCCGCCGATCCCATCCGCATGGCGAGGGCGATGAAGCTGGCCGTCGAGGCCGGCTGGCTGGCGGCCAACGCCGGCCGCATCCCCCGCAAGCTCTACGCCTCCGCCTCCTCGCCGCTGAGCGGGCTGATCGAGTAGGGGCCGTCCGGCCGGGGGGCCGGTGCGCCGGTCCACGGCTTGGCGCCGGTCAGCCACCTCGCCGCGGGTGTACGACAACTTTGTGACGTAGGTGCAGCCGGCGCGGCTGACCTAGGCGGCGCGGTGTAGCCAGAAGGCCGCGAGCCGCCCGCTGAGCTTGGCGCAGCGCAGAGCGAGGATGGCATTGGCACCGCGAAGGGTCCAGTGCATGCCGGCGCGCTTGAGGCGGGTGGCGACGACTACTTTGCAGCCGGCTTCGAGAACGCCGGTGGAGGTGCACAGTCCCCGGCGGTGGAAGCGGGGATAGCGCATGCGGCGGCGGTTGCGGTCGAGGTAGTCGAGGCAGCGCCGAGCTTCGGACTCGGTGGCCTGGTGGACCCGGAGCGCGTCGAGGAGCGCCTTCAGATGGCCGCGGTCGAGTTCGGCATGGCGCTCGGCGGCCCAGTCGCGGCCGAGCGCGCTGTCGGCTCCCCAGATGGCCTTGGCGGCGTCGCTCAGATGCTGCTTGGCGTGGAAGCGATCGACGATCTGGATGGCGTGCGGGAAGTGCTCGTTGGCGAGATTCCAGATCCACAGGGCACCATCGCCGAGGATCACCTGCCGTGAGGCTTGCTCAAAGCCGCGGCGCTGGGCCTCGCGCCGGACGCGCTGGGCGAAGGCAGGATAGTCCTCATCGGTGTCGTCGCTGGCGGCGCTTTCGATCGCTGCGGAGTAGCTGATCGAGCCCGGGTCGCGCACCGCCAGGCCGTGCTCGTCGCGGCCTTCGGCGCTCCACACCGCGCAGAGTTTGGCTTCGCGCGTCTTGGCGCTGCCGTCGGTTTGTTTGCCGCGACGTCCGAGCAGCTCCGCGGAGCGCATGGGAATGCCGGTGCCGTCCATGCCGAGATACAGCGTCGGTGGCGGGTTGGCGCAGGGCGATTCGACCCGGCGCTGTTCATCGTCGGCGATCTGAGCGCCGAGAGCCTCCGCGGCCCGCTCGACGTGCTTGGCGTCGAGGGTGACGCCGGCCAAGGTGGCGAGCAGGCCGGATCCTTCCTCGAAGCTCACCATCGCCCCTACCTGCGCCACCATCTGCAGGACGCCCGGCGAGAGCGAGCCCGCGGCGAAGCCCAGGGCCTGATCCCGCGGGCAGAATCCCTGGCCACAAGCTGCGCAGTGGTAGTAGGCGCGCTTGAGTGTCAGCGGTCCCAGCACCGTCTCGAAACGCTTGCTGCGGCGACCGGCGTAGCGGGCCTCTTGCCCACAAAGGCACCTGCGGTGCGCTACGGCACCGTCGGAGAGGTCTTCATTGAGCCGGCGTTGGACCGCACGTGCGGCGAGCTGGAGCGCTCGCTGCCGCACCGCGATCTCGAGCGTCTGGAAATCGAGGCCGGCGACCGCCCCCGTACCTACGAGGGTCTCGATCTCGCTGGCGAGTTCTTGGTCAAGCGCTGCTTGGAGCCCCTTTTTTCGGCCGCCTCGGCGGCGGCCACCAGTTCGAGCTCGGCCTCGGCCCAGCTTTCACTGGCTTGCCAGTAGGCTTCCACCTGTCGGCGAAACTCCTGTCCTGCCGCCAGCTGTTGGCGGACTCTTTCGGCTTGCTGTGCCGTAAGACGCCGTGATCGGGTGCGACCGCCCACCACGCGCGTGAGACTGAAGTACGGACCATGACGCGCCTGCTCGCGCGTCGCGCAGGCACAGTTGGGTTTGCCGCACTTGAGGTAGCGCTCGCCGAGCGAGCCTCTCCTCAACGCTTTCGGCTGACTGAGCTGCTCGGACAGGATTCGGACTGCCTCCGGCACGTCTTCGGCCTTCGACATGGACCACCTCCTCTGTCTGTCGGCCATTATAGCCGACAGACAGGCAGCTCTCAACCCACGACCGATAGACGTTCCCCAACCCGCACACTTTCCTGTCGTACACCCCCTCGCCGCTGACCCCTTGCAGGCCCATCCGCCATCCTCTAGAATTCGTCCTCCGCACGAAGCCGCATCTCGTGCACCCATAGCTCAACTGGATAGAGCGACAGACTACGGATCTGTAGGTTGGGGGTTCAAATCCTCCTGGGTGCACCACCACTTTCCTGCTATCTACTACTCCCCGCTACGCTTACAAGCGCTTCTGCCACAGGCGTTTCCACGCTACAATACTGCCGGCTACCGGGGTTTTTCGCTCCTGTAGGGAACCCCTGGGGGACCCACGATTTGGCCGGATGGGTACCCCAGGGGTACCCCAGCGGGAACCCGGTTCGCAGCCCGCTAGGCCGCCCAGGAGGGGCGCTCTCGCCCTGGCCTGGGCCGGAGGGTCGACCCGTGGCCGAGAAGTTCACCAAGCGCGTCATCGACCGTCTCATCGCCCAAGCGGATCCCGGCAAGGACTCGCTGGTCTGGGACTCGGAGGTGCCGGGTTTCGTCCTGCGGCTGCGCAGCGGGTCGGCACGATTCGCCTTCCAGTACAAGCACCGTGGCCGGACCAAGCGTGTCAACCTCGGCGCCTACGGGCCGCTGACACTCGAGCAGGCTCGAAGACCTTGCCCGGAGCCACTACGTGCAGCTCAGGGCCGGCACCGACCCAGCGGAGGAGAGGCGCATCGATCGCGCCAAGCGGATCACCTTCGCCGAGATGGCGGCGGCGTACATCTCCGACCTGCGGGATCGCGCCGCTCGAGGAGTGAAACGCGGCAAGCTCTCGACGGCGGCGGAGTTCGAGCGGCTGCTCGACCGCCTCATACTCCCCGCGATCGGTGGCCGCGAACTTGAGGATCTCGACATCGCCGAGGTGCAGTCCCTCCATCGCGCCCTGGCGGCGACGCCGACCCAGGCGAACCGTTGCCTGGCCGTCGTCTCCGCCGTGCTTGGGTTCGCCGCCCGGCACCGGCACTTGCGGCCGGCAGCCGGCGATCCGACCGACGGCGTCGAGCCCTACCCGGAGCGGAAGTATCGTGAGCGGTTCTCGCTCGCCCAGGTGGCTCAGCTCGGCGAGGCGCTGCGAGAGGCGGAGGCAAGCCGCTCGCTCCACGCCTCGGCGCTGCTCGCCATCCGCCTGCTGGCGCTCACCGGCATGCGCCGATCCGAGGTCACCGGCCACATGCAGAAAGTTCGCCGGACAGAGACGGCGGGTCTGCGCTGGAGCGACGTGGACTTCGCGGGCCGGATCATCCGACTGCGCGGTGGCAAGACCGGCGCCCGCGCCGTGCCCCTCGGCCTGGCCGCGGTCACGTTGCTGGCGAGCGCCAAGCCGGCAGACGCCCTGCCAAGCGACCACGTGTGTCCCGGCGAGAGGTCAGGCGCACCGTTCATCGGCATCGACCGCATACGCCGTCTGCTCTATCGTCGCGCCGGCATCGAGGGGCCAGGGCGGGACCTGCACTCGCTGCGCACCACGTTCAGCAGCATCGCAGCCGATGCCGGCTACTCGGAGATCATCGTCGCCGCGCTCCTGGGCCACCGCGTCGCCAGCGGCGTCACGGCACGCTACATCCATCCCGACCGCGACCCGCTCCATCAGGCCGCGGACGTGACCAGCGCCACGATCGCAGCGGCACTTGCCGGGCACCAGCCGGCGGAGATCGTGCCCATCGACCGGCAGCAGCGCGGCCGGGGCCTCTAGGGCGACGACCGCGTCCGAGCGCCGGCCGGCGAGGCGTCGGTGATCGTTCCCCGGAACATCGTCTTGACCTCGTGCACCCGCCGCAGCTCGGCGGGTGCCGTCAGCCCGAGCAGCACCTGCAGCTCGTGAGCGCGGTACACCGGCCGCAACTCCCCCGGGTCGATCCGGGCATCGTCGCTGGCGAACACCACCACCTCGCCCAGGATCTTGCTCCACACCTCGACGACGAGACCCACCCGGGCGAAGTCCGCGAGCGGCATGGCGCAGACCTCGGCGACGAGCAGCGACGGCTGCACCGCGGAGACTCCTCCCAGGCCGTCACCCACGGTCGGCGGCGCCGCCGCCACCAGCCGCAGCAGCTCCGGCTTGAGCAGCCGCAGACGCCGCAGCATGTCCGGCGAGATCGTGCCGCGCGGCGCCTCGACATGGAGCACCTCGCCCCGCGCCTCCACCAGGACGCCGCGCCGGCGCAGCTCCGCGAGAACCTCGAGCGCCACCGCGGCGATCACAGGTCGAATACCTCCCGCTCCGCCGCCGCGGCGCCGCCACTCCCCCCGCCCCGGCCCGCCTGGCCCAGCAGCGCTGGCCGGGTGCGGACGGCTCCCGCACGTAGCGTCGGTCCACTGGGCCAAGCCCAGGCGGCACGGCAGCGCCCACGGACCGATCACATTTCCTCGCGTCCACCGGCACGGGTGGTTGGCGCCGCGCCGCCACCGGTTCGAACGCGCTGCCCTGCCAGCACCGCTGCGAGCGCTTCCAGCCAGCGGTTCCTCTGCGCGCCAACGCAGCGCCTCAAGCGTTTGATCGATTGCCCCAGGCCTTGGCCATGGCGGCGCACTGGCCCTGCCGGCAGCGCACCGAGCGGGCCGGCCAGCGGGCCGCCATCGGCGGGAGCATGCTGGCGCAGCGCCGGCGCCGCCTGCGACTTGCAGCAGCCGGCCGACCTGCTGAGCTTCGGCTCACTCCTGTTCGGCGCCTCCCCTCCGGCTACGCCCGGGCACGGGGTAGCGCCCAAAGCGCTCCCATCGTTTTCGCTTGGCTGCGCTGCGGCGCTGGCCTGCCGGCAGCGAGCCGCGCGCGCCGGCCAGCGAGCCGCCATCAGGCGGGCACACCGCGGAAGCGGTCGCGGGCGACCGCCGCTGATTGTAGCGACGCGAGCTTCGCCAGAGTGGACGGCGGCGGGAAGATGCACGTGCGCGTGCAGCTGCCACCAGTTCCATAGCCGCCGGCTGCTGCTCGGCCGCCGAGAAACTGTGCTCCTGACTTGCGATAAGCGGCTGATATCAGGCCAGCCCTTGAAGGGCGTCGTCCCGCTATGGGCTGGCCCGGCCGTAACGCTAGCGCCGCTGCGCGGCTCCTCGATGTGCTGGCGCATCGAGGGGCGCCGCCGACCAGCAGCGCCGGCCGAGCGCTCCTCGACCGTTTCTCCTCAGGGCCTGCCAGCTGGGTTTCCCGCCGCCGCGCGGCGCCATGATCGATCATATTTCCTTGCGCCCACCGGTTCGGTCAGCCAGCGGCGCTGGCGTGTGATGACCGCCAGCGCCGCCAAGTGTTGCTGCGGTCGCTGCCGGCGGCTCCGCCGCGAGGTGGCCCCAGCGGCGGCGTTGCCTGCGGATCGGCAACGCCGGCCGAGCTCCCGCTGGTTTTCTCTTTGGCAAAGCCGCTCGCCGCCGCGGTCTATGGCAGCACCTGGTGTTGGGGGGACCCACCAGCCAGACGAGTTGCGCAGGGTCAGCCGGTGTAGAATGAGGCTTGCGAGAGGAGAAGTGCCATGGCAAGCCGCAAACTGGTGATCGAAGTGCCGGAGTCGGTGCTCGTGGCCGAAAAGACCGACGAAGTCGCCTTCGCTCACGAGCTGAGGCTGCTCGCGGCGATCAAGCTCTATGAGCTGGGTCGTTTATCGTCTGGCCGTGCCGCGGACTTGGCGGGCATGGCCCGGGTCGAGTTTCTCCTGGAGCTAGGCCGTCAACGGGTCTTCCCGTTCGAAGCCGAACTCCGGGATCTCGAGGCCGCGAGGAATGCCTGAAGCGATTACCGACACCTCGCCGCTACTCTATCTGCATCGCATCGGTACTCTGAGCTGGCTTGACCAGCTGTTCAGCACGGTCGTGGTTCCCTCGGCAGTCGTCCGCGAGCTGCAAGCGGGGCGGGAACGAGGTTACGACGTACCGGATCCCGCCGCCCATGCCTGGCTCCAGATCGCGGAGCCGGCCGCGGTTCCCCCGGAGTGGTTCGCTTTAGATCTCGGGCCGGGAGAGCTGGCCGTCTTGGCTCTCGGCCTGGAGGACAAGCGCCGGATCGTCCTGCTGGATGACGGTTTGGCGAGGCGGATCGCCAATGCGGCGCACTTGGAAGTCTGGGGGACCCTGACGGTGCTCCTCGAGTCAAAGCAACGCGGCCTGACAGACGCCATCGCTCCTCACCTGCGACGCTTGGAGGAAGCCGGCATGTGGACTTCGGGCGGCCTGCGTGACCGGGTGCTGGCGTTGGCTGGCGAGACAGGTGGAAACCGCGGTGCGGGGTCGTGAGGTGGCCCCCGGTGCCGGCGGGCGTAGCAGAAGTGCCCCGCTCGGCACAGACGGTTCTTCTGCGAGGTCATACCCATAGGGTACCCACGCCTGATTCCGGTCATGGCCGGGCCATGCTCCTGCCTGGCGTAGGTCTCGGCGCCGCCTCCGCGGCCAGGTCCAGGACTAAGTCGAGTCCATGTTAAGGACGCCCTGTACATCGCGATCAAGCTCTCGAAAGGCGCTCAAGGTCAACAACGGCGAAAAGTCCTCGATCATCTCGCCTACTCGCCTCGCTCCTGTCTGCACGGCGAACCTGCGGCGCCGGCGCGACGGTAGGCCGCTCGCCTCCCTGAGCAGACCATAGAGTTCCCCCTTCGGGTCCTCAAGCTTCTCCAAATCTTTGAGCCGCGGGAGCCTGAGCAACTCGCTGCCGAGTGGGTTGCCGGCCGCTCGCCGGATCGCCAATTCGTCAAAGAGCAACCAGGCCTCCGCCATCTTGACCGGCACCACACATACGGCCCTCACCTCGTTGCTCGGCTCTCGTCCGAGACTCGATAAAGCAGTCACGATCTCAGCCTTGCGGTCGGCGAACGACCGCCTCTCGGCATCTCGATGAATGAACAGCAGCTCCGACGGGTATAGGTCGATCGCCATTTTGATCCGGCCAGCCAGGTCCCTGGAAGGGCGTGGAAGCTGCCGCAAGTCTGCCCAAGAAGCCTGGACCGGGCGGTCCACAACTTGACGGCCCAGCAGCCACCGTAGGATCGGGATCAGTGCTTGATCAGAGCTTCCGTCGGAGAGCAGAGTGAACCGCAGATCGCTCATGCGGCGGACGGCGGAAAGGGCAAGAGCGGCGCCATGTCCTCGCGGTCGACCAGGCGGCGCACCCTCTCGTCGCCAGGCGAACGCTGGATAGGATTCAAGTAGTACATCAGGCGGCCGCGAGAAACGACATTTTCATCGCCCTGAGCCTTGGCCCGCCACGTTCCCGAAAGATAACGAAACACGACGCTCTGGGCGCTTCTGCCGTCCAGAAGGACATCCCGCGGTTCAGCAACCAGCAGGCTGTCGTCCGGCACCTGGCCCACGACGGCAGGCGAGTGGGTGTTGACGATGACTTGCCGCAAAGGGTTGTCGCCTCCGACTTCGTCCTGCACGTCTGTGGGGATCTCGCGGAGAAGGCGGAGCATGGCTGGAATGCGCTCAGGGTGAATGCCGTTCTCAGGCTCCTCCAGGCAGAGGAGCCCTTGCGCTCTCGGGTCCATCTCCAGCACTGCCAGGGCCAGAAAACGCAACGTCCCGTCCGACAGCGCGCGCGCCGCATGCGTCGTGCCTCCGCGAATCGATACCATAAGCGTCAGCAGCTCGCGCTTTTCGTCGGCATCGATCCACAAGTCACGGATTTCCGCTATGAGGTCTGAAAGCCGGGTCGCGACCTGACCATACACCTGGTCCTGCGTCAGCTGGTGGGGTGCGCCGTTCGAGCCCTGCTGGCCAGCGCTCGCCAAGCGATTCAGGGTGGCCACCAGGTGCGAGCCATCGCTGGCAATACTAGTGGGCGCCCTGAAGTCGTCGGGCTCCCGCAGGTTGGAGGGCTCCAACTGCAGCAGCTTCCAGGACTGCATCTCACGTCTGGCGACCAGTACCGTCGGGCTCTCGGCGGCATTCGCGGCGCTGAGCACGGTTCGCGGCAGGCTCCGTGCCGCCACACTGCGCGGCCTGCCACCACCGCCCTTGTCCTGGTGCAGCTTGATCATCCGGTTGGTCCCCTCTTTCTCGGTAGAGATAAAATTGGGGGTGCGGCGTGATCCAGTGACCGCCGATCGTCTCCAGGTCGAAGCGCGGTGCGGGAAGGGGAGGTGCTTGACCGCCTCGCCCAGGGAGATATGGCTGAGTTCCTCCTTGAGGATCTCGAGCGGACCGAGGTGCATGTAGCTGCTGTCCCGGCGCATGGCCAGCTTGAGGCTGTAGCGAAGAAAGGTGATAGTAGCCTTTGCTGTCTGTCCGAGGTCGTCCACGGCCTCGCGCGGGACGATCATCTCCGCGTCGAACGACATCTCCTCGACCGACTGACCGCCGGCCTGGAAGAAGAGACTCTCGATATTTGTGGTCCGCCGTGCCTCCGCGCGCACCGACTGCGCCGCATCCACCAACGAGCGGTCGGCAAGCGCGCTTAGAAATTGAATCGCGTCGAAGAGATTGGACTTGCCGACACCGTTGACGCCGGCAATGCAGGTGAACGGGCTGAAGTAGACCTCGACATCGAGAAGATTCTTGAAGCCCGAGACTTTCAGGTGCGTGAGCATGGAGGATCTCCGGCGGTAGGCGGACCGAGGGGCACAGAGAGAACTCGACGTCCCCCTGGCCTGGCGACTGCACCATGTTGATCCTAGCACCGGCGTGCTCGGCGGTCGTCGGGCCTCTGGCTGCCGCCGCCACCGAAGCTTCGATGCCGCCATGCTCGCGCCTGGTAACCGCCGGCGACAAACCACCATTTGGCCAGCAGACGACTCAGCTCAGGTCCTTGCGTTGCCGCTGGCCCTATTGCCGCGGGCTTGGCTGCACCGCTCGCCGCTTGTTCAGCCGGCATCCAATGTCATGCAGGAAGTCGAGTCATTCGGCGGCGTAAATCCAGCGCAAGTTCGCTCTCTAAGGGACCGCAACTTCGCGGCGAGCGGGCGCGATTCTGGACGGCGGACTGACCACGAAACCGGGGGCAGGTCACGGCAGCTGGCGCGAGGAGCCCACGCCGGACTCCGCGGTTGACGATCGTTCGGCGGTCGACGACCGCGCCTGACCGTCGACCCAGGCCAGGAGGTCCGGCAGGGCATAGAACACCCGCCCCGCGAGCTTGCGGTAGACCGGGCCGCCGCCCCGCACGCGCAGCCGGCCGCCCGCACGTTCGGTTTCGCAGGGTATCGCCACGACCATGAGATATCAAGCCATATATATGGCCTGCCCGCCGGGGCGGGTCCAGGCCGCGGCGGACCTCTTACCGGCAAGCGCCGCCAGGGCGGCGGCGGTGGCGAGGTCGAAAACCCTCGTCGTTAAGGCCAAGCCCCGCGATCGCGATAAAGGGCGCATCCAGGTGGTCGGTGACATGCACGCCTGAATGCGTCCTTTCCCCGCTTCGACCGGTTGCGAGCGGCGACCGGAGCGTGAGCCAACCCGTAGGAGCGATGCTCCCGGCGATCGTCAACGGCCGCTCGGGGATCAGCCCCGAGATGGCGCTCTGGCTGTCACTGGCCTTCGACACCACGGCCGAGAGCTGGCTTGCCCAACACCTACAGTACGACCTCTGGCAGGCCGAGAAGAAGCGCGCCACGCTTCGGGTCAAGCGACTCTCAGCTGCCTGATCGGTGACTCTCCTAGGGCCGGCCTGCCCGGGGTCCTGATCAGGCTCAGCAGGTGTGACAGTTGGTGCGGCAAACGCTCACGCAGGTGTTACAGGCTGTGTGGACGGTGCCGCCCGCCACTTCTTGGAGACGATCCGTCGAGAGCTGATGGAGAGTCTCACGGTTCAAGAGAATCCTCTTCTGTACCGGCTTCTTGTACATGATTGCTTCCTCCTTGCGGGTCGGCGATGCGCCGGCCTCGACGTGCAAGGAGTTTAGGCGTTGATGCCTTTCATCGCAAGAGCCACTTTGATGAAGTACGTCGTAGCCACCTTGGCGCCGACCAGCATCGCCTGTCTCGCTACCGTGCGCTGCGCCCTGGACGAGGGGCACCAGACGATCCGGACGGAGTCGCCGGTGCCGTGGGCCGATTACCGTAGCCGCGCAGCCGGCGACCTGGCGACGAACCTCCTCCGGAAAACTCCTCAGGTCCTCCTTACTGGTTCCGACCAACGCACGGTAGGGCGGATGCAACGCAGGAGAACTAAATCCAGCTCCTTTGTTTGATAAGATCGGTCATGGCGAAAGGAAAAATACGAGGTTTCTAACCTGCCCGCTGTCGCAGCGCTCGCGCGAGTCTGAGGCGTGAACGCGATGCCCGCGTGCTCTCCCGCCGTGACGCCACGCACTACGGTGACCACTCGATCATTCGCTCTCGCTCGGCTCCGACGGCATCGGAAAGCGTTCTTGAATCCACGCTTGCCAGAGCGGTGTCTCGCGGGCGACGGTCCCGGCCGCCTGATCGCCGTAGAGGTAGAAGCTTAGCGTGACCATGATCGGGCCGCCGCAGTTGTCGGCGCCAAGGGCGGCGGCGCCCGGCCCCGGCTTGTCGAGCCGCAGCAGGGCGTTGCACGGACTCTGGGTGACGTGCTCCACCACGCCGCTGAGCGCCGGGACGCCCGCCGCGGCGGTCCAACGCTGTCCGGCGCTCACGCCTTTCAGCCCCAATGCCGCGGTCAGCGTTTCCCAGGCCTCCGCCTCGGTTCCCGCGGCGGGGGCAATCCATTGCATCATCGCGGAGCGTTGGCCGCGGAAGTGCGTGAGATAGATCCGCAGGATGCGGAAGAAGCCAGGCCAGCCGGATTCGGTGCCTTCCAGCTGGTTGTCCCAGTCGTCCGTGCTGGCGAAGAGGCTATGCACCACGCGGACGACGCAGACGCCTCCCCCGCGCGCTTCGACGCTCCACTCGTCCGCGATGGGCGGCGAGCCAGGGGCCCAGCCCTCGGCCTCGGCGGCAAACATCCGCGGCGGATCCCAGGCCGTCACGACCGAACGGGACTCCATGCCCGGGCCGAAGTTCAACTTCACCGCGACGGGCTTCCCGTCGCGCTCCTCGAACTCGGCCGGCACGAACCAGGATGAAATACCCGGCCCGGTGGCGATGGCCTGCCAGACTTCCTCCGGTGTGCCGGGGACCTCGACTTCGACCTGGACTGAACGGCGTCCGGAGGCTTCTATCTTCACGCTCATGATGGCTCCTTGGCAGCAGATTTCTGCGGCAGAGGGTGCGCCACGACCACCAGGCGATGCGCGCGGCCGCCGGGGGTGGACTCATCGTGGTACTTTGCAACCAGTTTCGTGATGGCCTCGGTGAGCTCGTTGCTGAACGCCGCCCGGTCCGTCGCCGACCGGAAGCGAACCTCGGTATCCACCGCCAGGATCGCCAGGCGTTTGCCCGCCTCTGTCGCCCGACGAACCAGGTCGCCCACCTCGCGGACGACCCGTGCGCCCAGGGCGATGAGATAGCTCGCGGACAGCCTATCGACTTCTCGATTCGGATCCGCGGCGATTGGACCCAGGGCGCTCGGCGACACGACGTAGGAAGCAGCCGTCGCCACGAGCAGCCGTTCCGTCAGCCCGCCCCACTTGCGTTCCTGGGCCAGCCGGACCAACCCGTGCGCCTCCAGCGCGTGCAGGTGGTAGTTGACCTTCTGCCGAGCCAGGCCAACCCGCGTGGCCAACGTCGCCGCCGAGGCGGGCGCGGCCAGCTCGGAGAGGAGTCGACTCCGCATGGGCTCCAAAGCCACCGTCGCAGCTGCCGGATCATCGATGACTTGGATGTCGAGCACCAGGAAATGGTACCTCTGACAACTTTTCTTGTCAATGCGGGCGTTCGACGTCGCGACCGAGTACTGGTGGGGTCTCCGCGAAGTAGGCTCGCACCCGCGCCGTGGCGAGGAACAACATGAGGAGCGCGGCGATCGGGATCCCAACCAGCGCGCGCGGTTCCGTGCCGAGGACGACGTTGGCGGTGTCGCCTGCCAGGTTGATGGCGAGGAGCGCGATCGCCAGCTGGCGCCCCCAGGGTCTGCCGGACCATAGGCCGCGGGTCGCCACGGCGCACGCCAAACCGACCCCGGCGAGCAGGACGGGCGCCCAGGGGCCCATCGAGGCGAAGCCGGTGCGGGCTCGCGGGTTGAGCCGCCAGATGGGATCGAGAAGGCCGCCGGGGAAGAGCAAAGCTATGCAGGAGAGCATGGCGGCGGTGGCGCCGGCCGCGAAGAAGAACGCCAGGGCCGTGACGCCGCCGGGGCGCCCGCCCAATGCCGGGCGGCTCATGTCCGGCAAGCCTACTCTCTCCAGCGCCGGTCCGGCCAGGAGCCGGCCATGGCGCCAGGGCCGGCCTGCTCGTCAGGCAAATGCCTTGGCGACCGTTCTGTGGTGGCGGTCGTCAGCGGCCCGAAGTTTCGCCCACGCGGCTGGCCTCGAACAGAAACCAGACACGCCGCTCGGCCTCGTCGAGCCACACCTCGATGAGGCTGGCGGTCGCCACGTCACCATGCTCGTCGCACACGCCGTGCGCCTCGCGCAGGCGCGTCACCAGCTGCTGGTTGTCGTCCCGCAGCTCGGCCAGCATGTCGAGCGGGGTCACGAAATCGGCGTCGTTGTCGAGCACGCGCTGCCCGGCCGCTCCGGGTGGCTCACCGCTCTTCGCGAGAGTGGATATTGACGGCCGGCGAGGAGGAAAACTAGAGTCTCAGTCCTCAAGTCTGGCGCTCCGCGCCAATCCGAGATTGCGCGGGGCGCTGGTCCCAAGGGAGAGCGGCTCATGTCATTCCTTCGAGATTTGAAACTCGCCCTACGGTCTTTGGGACGCGTGCGCGCCTTGTGGATCACGGCCGCCGTCACTTTGGCCCTTGGCATCGGCGCGAACGCAGCGATCTTCAGCGTGGTGCGCGGCGTGCTGCTGCGGTCGCTCGCCAATCGCGATGAGGAGCGCTTGCTGTACATTCGCCAGAGCGCTCCCGGTCGCGGCGAGGAGAATGCCACGTTCTCCGTTCCAGAGATCGACGACATCGGCACCGGGCTCAAGACCATTCAGGAGCTCGGCACCTTTTCGGAGCTCGATTTCACGGTGCTTGGCCTCGGCGAACCGCGCACTCTGCGCGCCGGCGTGGTGAACGGCACCTACTTCGAGGTGATGGGTTTGCGGCCGGTGCTGGGACGCTTGCTGAATCGCGCGGACGACGGTCCCAAGGCAGCGGGCGCCGCCGTTCTCACGTATCGCTTCTGGGCCAACTCCTTGCACTCCGATCCCGGGGTCATCGGCAGGACGATCCGGCTGGGCAGCTTCAACGGCACGCGTTCGGCGGTGATCGTCGGGGTTCTCCAACCGTCGGTGCCGTATCCGGTTGAAACCGAGCTGATTGCCAACATCGTCACCAGTCCGCATCACCTCTCGGCGACCATGGTGACCGGGCGCGAGCACCGCATGACCGAGGTGTTCGCGCGGCTTGCCGAGGGCGCGCAGCTCGAGGCCGCGCGTGCGGAGCTGCGTACGGTCTATGGGGCGATGCTGTCGGCACACCCGGAGGTTTACAAAGCCGACGCCCATTACCACATCGAGGTGAGACGGATCCGTGACCAGATCAATTCCAAGGCGCGGACCGTCCTGTGGATACTGCTCGCGGCATCCGGTTTGCTGTTCGTGGTCGCGTGCTCCAATGTCGCCAACCTGATTCTCGCTCGGGCCGTGCGTCGCGAGCCGGAATTCGCCGTGCGCTCCGCCCTGGGCGCAACGTCGGCTGCCTTCCGTCGCGCACTGCTGGCGGAAGGTCTCGTGATGTGCGGCACCGGCGCCCTGGCCGGGGTCGCGATTGCGGCTCCGATGGTCAAGGTGCTGGCGCGTTATGCCGCGCGCTTCTCGGTGCGCGCCCTCGATCTCAGGCTCGATTTCAGCCTGGTCTGGGTGGGCGCCGCGCTGGCCTTGGTCGCCGCTGTGTTCCTGGCGTTCGTTCCCCGGCTGCCGTCGCCCGACTCGTCGCGCGGCCTCGGCCTCGCCAGCAGCGGCACGCGCGTCAGCGGGGGAAGCAACCGGCGGCTGCGTATTCTCGCCGTCACCCAGATAGCGGCGTCGTTCCTGCTGCTCGCCGGAGCGGGCGCGCTGTTGAGGACTCTCCTGGTCCTTGAAAAGACGCCGCCGCCGTTCGACACCAGACACGTCCTGGCGGTGGACCTGCCGGTGATGTCGGAGGGGCGTACGCCGCAGCAGGTGCACACTTTTTATCACGAGGTGGAGCGCCGGGTCGGCGCGCTGCCGGGAGTCGCCCACGTCGCCTCGGGTTTCAGTGTTCCTTGGCGCGACACAAGGGAACTGAGCATACAGTTGGCGTTTGCCGTAGAGGGCGCGCAACGCGAAAACAGCCAGGACGATCCCCGAGCGCGTTTCCGGGGGATCTCGCCGGGGTTCTTTGCCACCTTGGGCGTGCCGATCCTGGAAGGCCGCGATTTCAGGGACGGCGACAAGGACGGCGCCGAGCGCGTGGTCATCATCAGCCAGAGCGTCGCGCGGCAGCTGTTTCCCGGACGCGCTGCCGTGAATCGTCACCTGTGGTGGACCGACAACGTGGTGAAGTTCATCGGTATCAGCACCGAGCCCCGGCGCATCGTCGGCGTGGTGCCGGACGTCGACGACGAAGACATCATCCCGGTCCAGGCCATGACGGTATATCAACCGGCGGACCAAGAATGGTTTAGCGGCCGCCTGTTCGTGCGCGCGAAAAACGATCCGTATGCACTGGTTCCGAGCATCATCGGGACGATCCGCCAGCTGTCGGGAGACCAGCCCGTGGAGCGCGCCAGCTCGCTGGACGACGTTCGCGCCGAGGTGCTGACGCCGGATCGCCTCAACGCCATCGTCTTCGGTGGCTTCGCCACGCTGGCGCTGTTGGTTTCCGTGGTCGGGGTGGCCGGCGTGCTCGCCTTTTCGGTCAGCGGGCGGACGCGCGAGTTCGGAATCCGCATGGCCCTCGGCGCTCAGCCAGGCAGCATTCTCACGAAGGTTCTTTCCGAGGGTCTGGTCATCGCGAGTGTGGGCGTAGCCACGGGTGTCCTCATGGGTCTTGTCTTGGCCCGCGCGGTGGGTCGTTACCTTGCGGAAGCGCAACTGCCAGGAGTATGGCCCTTGGTCGCCGCAGCCACGGTCATCGTGGCTGCCGCGGCGATTGCCTCGGCAATCCCTGCGGTGCGCGCGGCGCGAGTGAACGCGGTCGAAGCCCTGCTTGCGGACTAGGAGCAGGCGCCCCTCCCGGCTCGCCTCCCTCGCCCCCCGAGAAGCTCCCGACCGCCGCGAACAAGCCTGGCTCGAAGTCGCGCCCGCCAGGCCGACCCCGCCCCCGCCAGCGCCGCGCCTGATCGGCGCGGGCGCCGGTCCCGCAACCTCGGCCTCGCCACACCAATACATAGAACGGTGCATCGCTGCAACTCGATCAAAGGAGGAAACCTGCGCATGCGTAACCGGATCGCTCTCTTCGCCCTGGTGTGTCTCTTCGCCCCGCTCGCCGCTCACGCCGCGTCGCAGCCCGCCGCCCCGCCACTTCTGAGCGCCCCGGCCGCCGCCGCGGTCAATCCGTTCCTCGGCGCCGACGACGCCCCCACCGCGGCGGTCGCCACGCCGCAGGTCAGCAGCTTCCTCAAGTTCCTGGAATCCAAAGGCACCGGCCGCCAGCTCGGCAAAGTCTGCTCGATCTCCTGCCGCGAATGCGTTGCGACCTGCCCTCCCGGCGAGGGCGTCTGCTTCCGTGGCGGCTGCTGATCGCCCGGTTGTCTCTGTGCGCCGCGGCTTGCCGCGGCTCACCACCTTGCCGCACCCTTCGCGCCGCTGACCGTGAAGGCGCCGCCGGAAACCGAGGCCCTCCGGGCTCGAGCTTCGCGGGCGGCTTCGGCGTGCGCGAGCTGGGCCGCAACGAAGCGGTCGACGGCGACACGCTGTTCATGATCGCCTCGAACACCAAGGCGCTCACCACCCTGCTGCTCGCCAAGCTGGTCGCTCAGGGACGGCTCACCTGGGAGACGCCCGTCACCAGCCTGCTGCCGAGCTTCCGCCTGGGCGACGCGGAGACGACGCGGCGAGTGCTCGTCAAGCACCTGATCTGCGCCTGCACCGGCCTGCCGCGCCAGGACCTGGAGTGGATCTTCGAGTTCGGCGGCCTCACGCCGGAGGGTGCCCTCGCCACGCTCGGCACCATGCAGCCGACGAGCAAGTTCGGCGAGATGTTCCAGTACTCCAATCCCATGGCTGGCGCCGCCGGCTTCACCGCCGGGCACGTCCTCTTCCCCGACCTCGAGCTGGGAGCGGCGTACGATCGCGCCATGCAGGCACAGGTCCTCGACCCGCTGGGGATGACCGCCACCACCTTCGACTACTCTCGCGCCCTGGCCGCCGACCATGCCACCGCCCATGCTCCCGACGTCGACGGCAAGCCGGCGCTCGCAGTCATGGAGGTCAACTACGCGATCATTCCTCTGCGCCCGGCCGGCGCCGCCTGGAGCAACGTGCGGGACATGCTGCGCTACGTCAGCATGGAGCTTGCCGGCGGGCGCCTGCCGGATGGCACCACCTACATCCCGAGCGCGCCGCTGCTCGCGCGCCGTGCCCCGCAGGTCCCCATCGGCAAGGAGGAGACCTACGGCATGGGCCTGATGGTCGATACGACCTTCGGTGTGCCGGTCGTGCACCACGGCGGTGACATGATCGGCTACCACAGCGACATGATGTGGTTGCCGGAGCAGGGCGTCGGTGCCGTCATCCTCACCAATGGCGATCCCGGCTGGGTGCTGCGCACCCAGCTGCGCCGCAAGCTGCTGGAAGTCCTGTTCGACGGCCGTCCCGAGGCCGACGCGCAGGTCGCCGACGCCGCCGACGTCTTCTACGGCCAGCACGCTGCCGACCGCAAGCTGCTCACCGTTCCCGCGGATCCGCCGGCGAGCGGCCAGCTGGCTTCGCGGTACAAGAACGCGGCGCTCGGCGAGATCGCGGTCAGCCGGCCCGGCGGCACCACGGTCTTCGACTTCGGCGAGTGGAAGAGCGAGGTGGCCTCGCGCCAGAACCCCGACGGCAGCCTTTCGTTCGTCACCACGGCGCCCGGCGTGCAGGATTTCGAGTTCGTGGTCGGCGCCGGCGCGAAGCGCACGCTCGTGCTGCGCGACTCGCAGCACCAGTACCTCTTCGAGGAGCAATAGCGCGCCAAGCGCGCCAGGCTCGGGTAAAGCCTGCACGCCGCCGGCCGGCCGACAGGATCGGAGCCCCAGGGGCCGGAAGTTTCCCCTGGGGCCCGCCACCTCAAAAGGCTCGGGATTCCTGCGCGTGGAGCCTGCCTACTTCTGCCACCAATCGATCAGCGATTGCAGGTCGCGGTCCCTCGCCACCAGGTAGTACCGCGATTCCGCACCGAAGGTGCCCGCGCCCGTGGGCTGCATGGTATAGGCGCTGATGCCCCAACCCAGCTGCGACGGCTGGAAAGCGCGCGCGCGCACGTAATCGCCCCAGCCCGGGGTGCCGGCGGCGCCGATCGGGCTCAGGAAGAAGGCATCCCAGGGCGCCGGCCCGACGGTGAAGTCGTCGCGGATGATCACGATCGGGGTGGGGAAGGAAGTGGGAGTGCTGAAATAGGCGACTCCCCCGATGTCGCCGCGGGCGTTGGGAGAGGCGTTTGGGTAGTGCCAGGCGCTGTCGGTGTCCCAGAGCAAGGGGCGGCCCAGGTAGGCGAGGGTGACGGCGTCGAAGATCGCGCCTTCGACGTACGGGAAGGGGAAGCCTCCGCCCTGCTTGGCATTCCACAGGAAGCCGACCTGGTTGTGCCCCAGCCACGCTCCTCGGATGACGCTGTCGCTGCGGGCGCACCAGTTGAGCCCGTCCTGGCTGGGGCAGACGTTGCCCTCCTCGAGCGACCACGTGGGGATCGACACGTCCGTCCAAGAGATGATGTTGGTCGCCTCGGGCTGTTGATAGATCCGGAAGGAGCTGGGTTGGGCCCGGTGGTCGCCGATGTACATGACCGCGGTCGCACCCTGCACCGGCGCCGCCCAGTAGCTGGTCTGACCCCACCACCAGAACGAGAACGACGAGCAGCTCTGCATGGCGTCGAGCGGCAGCCTGAGCAACGCCGCTCCCCCGGTTTGCACCCCGGTGTGGATGTAGAGGAAGTCGTTGCTGAGCGCCAGGTGGGGGAAATCGAAACGTGTGCCGTTGGCCCAGTTGGGGGTGAGGTCCCCCGGCCCGATCGAGTACTCGCACCAGCTGGCACCGGCGTCCGTCGAGGCCGACATCACGAACCGGTTCTCGCCCGAGGGGTCGGGTACACCCTGGCGGTACCAGAGGAACAGGTCCCTGCCGCGGTCGTGCAGGACCTCCTGATCGCAGCAGAAATCGCTCATGTCGTCCCAGGGAGCGGTGAAGGACTGAGTGACGCCGCCGTCAGTTGAGCGGGCGAGGTACCAGTTTCCCGAAACGATCACGTTCTTGCCGGACTGCCCGAGGCTGGGCTCGTTGATCGCCGAGCTTGCGGGCATCGTCGCCGGTGCGACGACGAGCGATTGGAAAAGGTCCAGCGCGCCGCTGGCGGTCAGCAGGGAAGGCGCGCCGGCACTCCGAGCGTGGCCGCGCGCGGGCGCCAGGACGCCGGGTGCCGGCCGCGTGGGCGGGATGTCACCCGGTCCCGCGACCGGACCCTGGGGTGCAGGCACTTCCTTCCTCTCCCGCTGGCGCGCCATGGCGGCCTCGAACCTGGCGCGCAGCTCCGGGCTGGGGACCGGAGCCTGGCGCTGGTAACGCGGCGTGAGGCGCTTGGGCGCAGGGGCCACCTTCGCCTCCGTGCCGGGCGCCGAGCCCTGGCCCTGCACGCCCGGCGGCGGCGTGCCGGGTGCCGCCGCTGCCGCGGCTCCTGAGACTCCCGCGGCTCCGATCACGCCGCAAAGCAGCCCAAGAAGGACAAAAAAGGAGAAGCGCTGACGTTGCACTCGATGCACTCGATGCATAAGACCTCCCGTGACATGGTCCGTGGAGCGCACGGCGCAAGCGGCGCCTGGCCGTACAGCGGGCCGCCGGAGCCCGCTGCTCTTCACTCCATGCTCAAGAGGACTGGCGCACGGGGGGGATTTTCCAGGGCGCCTTTACAGTCAGTGCCCGGCCAGCAGGCCGGGCGAGCAGCCGGGCCCGACGGCGCTGGGGTTTCCCGGCCAGGAAGCCTGCAACGTGGCCGCGGGCAGCACGGGGCAGGTGGTCTCCCCGAACTCCGGCGTGGCGTCGGGGAAGGCGTCGGCGACCAGATAGCGCAGCAGGAAATGATTGGGGTTGTTGGCGCCATCCTTGCCCATCGGCAGGTTGCCGACGGCGATCCTCGCCAAGCCGCCGCTCGCCGTGGGGCGCAGGGTGACGAGCGTCGGCGCGCCCTCGTGGAACGGCGTGATGAGGAGCTGCGGATCGCCCCAGGTCTCGATGGTCAGCACCACCACGGCGACCTTCTGTCCCTGCCCGTTCTCGACCGCCGCCCCTTGCACGGTCCCGCAGGCGGTGTCCAGGTAGCAGGCGGCGCGTCGCGCATTGGCGGCGGTGGCCAGGAGGCCCGGCGCGACGCCGCGCTTCCATCTCGCCAGGTCGGGGATGCAAGCGGTCCGATCCAGCAGCGGCGCCGGGACCGCATTGGCCACCTGCAGCGTGACGCCCGCGAGGGTGAGGAGCTGCGCGCCCGAGCCTGCCAGCGGCTCGAGATGCGCGGGACCCTGGACCTGGACCCCCTGCTGCCCCAGGATCGCCAGCTGGGCCAGGTGCGGCATGATTTCCTTGCCGCGGAGATGCGGATCGGCATCGATCGCCGCCTGGGTGCTGGCATTCACCAGGACGACGCGCCAGGGCGGCATGGCCGGAACCTCCGGGCTCGGCGCGGCCTGGGTTCTCGCCGCCGGTGGGCGGGACAGGTGGGTGCAGATGCCGAGAAAGGTGATCTGGATTCCTGGCATGGTCGGGCTCTCTCCTGGGTCGCGCTGCGGATCAAACTTTGGGTGGCGGCAGCCGGCGGGTGAGCAGCGTCACGGCGCGCCAGGCCAGCCGCGGGCCGCCCGCGAGCTCGCCGGAGAGCGCATCGAGCTGGGCCTGTCGCACCGCGTCCGCCGCGCTCGCCCCGGCGGCGAGCTGGCGATGGATCGCCGGGAAGAGCTGCCGCGCGTCGCCGTCGGGGATCGGCGCCAGCGTGCCGATGACGTCACCAGCTCCCGCGGCCAGGAAGCCGCCGCCCAGGCTGAGGACCCGCGCCTGGGGCAGCGAGGGCCGGCGCAGCGTGGCGCAGGCCGCCAGGCAGACGACTGTCGATGGGGACAGGCCCGCCGCGCCGATGTCTGCCCACGACACCCGTGCAGGCCTGCCGCCGCCGGGCCCGGGGGAGACCAGCAGCGCATCGTCTCCCGAAGCATCCAGCCACCGGGTGTGACCGGCGACGTGCACGACATCGGAGCGCCGTGCGGCCGCGAGCAGCGCTGGCAGGGTCGCCAGTGCGCCCGAGAGCACGGTTGCCGCGGGATAAAGACGCCCGATCTGGGCGACCTCCGTCTCCGCCTCCGGCAGCGCGGCCGCGCTGCTCCCGTCGCCGTCGCTGCCTCCGCCACCGTCGCCGGCGGGCAGGGCCAGGGCGGCCACCGAGCGCGGCACCGCGGCGCGGACGGCCAGCAGCGCGCCGGCGCCGGGCGCCAGGGCGACTGACATCGTCTCCACCAGGCGCCGTCCCGCCGCCGCGTCGTAGAGCGCCGCGTAGGGCACGGCGTCCAGCAGCGGACCTGCCACGACGACGAGATGCCGCACGCCGGCGAGCGCCTGCCGAGATGGGCGGAGGAGCAGGTCGTAGAGTGCGCGCTCCGCCTCGCCGTCACCGGCCAGAGCGCGGGCGGTGAGCGCGCCCAGCCGCGCCTCCGAAAGCGGACCATGGCCCAGCGCGACGTCCCGCGCGGACACCGCCAGCACCACCAGCTCCCGCGGCAGCAGGTAGAGCTCGAGGACCGCGGCGTCGCCCCCGGCCAGCCGCCGCCGTACCTGAACGAGGCTCACCGGGTCCGCGGGCGCCGGGGAGAGCTGGGCGTGGGCGCGCTCCACCCAGGCGAAGGCATCGGCGGCGTCGCCACGCGAGAGCGCCAGCCGCAGCGCCTGGGCCACCAGCGCGGCCCCGGCGTCCACCACGCCGGTGCCCATCGCGGAGCCGGCGAACCGCACGCGGTGGCGCTCGACGGTGGCGATACCGCTTTCGAGGTCTCGCCGGGCCGCCGCCGGCTCGCCCAGCTGTAGCGAGGCGCGGGCGCGCAGCAGGTAGCCCTCGGGGAGGAAGAGCGCGTAGTCGACGGTGCGATAGAAATCGATCGCCCGGGTGAGGCGCTCGCGAGTGCAGCGCGGGCAGGTGCGCAGCAGGCTGGCGCCCGCCGCGAACTCGACGTCGGCCTGCGCCGCGGCACGCAGCTCCGGGTCGGCGATGCGGTCCGCCTGGGCCGCCGCCTCGCGGACCCTGGCGGCCGCACGCTCATCTTGCCGCAGCGCCCCGCTGAGGATGGCGTCGCGCACCAGCGCGTTGCTGAGCAGGACGGCGTTGCCCGCGGCGCGCTCGACGTCCTCCTCGATGCGGAGGAGACTCGCGGCCGGCTCCTGGCGGCCGGTGCGCATCTCCAGGCGCGCCGCCGCCCCCAGGCTGGCGGCCAGGCGGTCGCCGATGCCCTGGGCGCCCAGGATCGCGAACGCCTCGACGTTGGCGGCCCAGCCGTCCTCGGGCCGGCCGAGCGTCACCAGCGCGCCGGCGAGCATCGTCTCGATGAACGCCAGGTGATTCCATTCGCCAAGCTGGCGGAAGGTCGCGGCAGCTGCGGCCAGCAGCGGGTAGGCGCCGGCCCAGTCGTCGTCGAAGGTGTGGCAGCGCGCCAGCTCCCAGCGCACCTCGGCCCCCAGGGCGGCGTAGCGCGGCCGCGCCGCCACCTCGGCGAGCAGGGCCTCGAGCTCCGCGCGCGCGGTGCGGCGATCGTTCTGCTCGAAGCGGGCGTTGGCCGCGAACTGCCGCGCCACCAGCGCCATGGGGCTGCCGCCGGCGGCAAGCCGCCGCGCCGCCTCGCGCAGCAGCGGCTCCGCGGCGGTGGGGCGCTGCCGGTTGTAGGCGAGGCGGGCGCGACGGTAGAGGGCGTGCGCTGCCGCCAGCGCCGCGCGCTTGCTGACGCCGGCGCCGTCGATCGCCGCCACCGCGTCGGCGAGGAGCGACTCGCCGGATCGCCGCGCCAGGGCGGCGCCCAGGCTCCGTGCGATCGCCAGCCGCTCGGCGGCCCGGGCCGCGTCGCCCGCCGCGGCGACCTCGCCCCACTCCCCCAGGTAGTCCAGCTCGCCTGCCGCGCGGCTAAGCTGTGCGTGGGCGCCGGCCAGTGCCTCGACGGCAGCCTGGTCGCCCCGCCGCGCCGCCGCCTCGATGCGCGGCCGCTCCTGCTCGAACAGCGCTGCGCCCGTCGCCACCGGCAGGCGTGCGAGGTGCGCGCGCGCCTCCGCCCCCCACGGCGAGTCGGGATCGATCGTGAGATAGCGCTGCCATGCCTCGCGCGCCGGTTGCGCGAGCCCCAGCCGCTCGAGGATCAGGGCGCGGTTGAACCGCGCCTCTGCCAGCTCGGGAGCGATCGCGAGGGCGCGGTCGGCGGCCGCCAGCGCCTCCGGGTAAAGGGAGGGCCGGGCCAGGCGCAACGCGCCGGCGTAGAGCGCCGCGGCGAGATCGCTCCAGCTGCCGGCGTCGGCGGGCGAGCGCCGGACGGCGGCACGCAGCCGCGCCACCGCGGCCGTCGGCTGCTCGACGAGCAGCAGCGCCACGCCTGCATCGTGCTGGTGCAACGACGAGCCGTCGCGGTCGGCCTGCTCGACCAGCTCGCCGGCGACGCCCAGGAGCCGCAGGCGCGGGGCGTCGGGCGCCGTCTCGCCGGCGCCGGCGCGCAGTGGCCCGCGGTACGGGGCCCAGGCGAAACCGCCGGCGAGCCGGGGCTCGACAGGGCGCGCCGACCGCGGCAGGAGCGCGGCGAGCCGCGCCGCGCCCGAGGGCGGCCGGGAGCGCAGCCAGAGGGGGAGCGCCAGCACGGCCGCGAGCGCGAAGACGGCCGCGGCGGCCAGCAGCCATGGGCGCCAGGGGCTGGCGCCGCGGCTCCGGGCGCCGCGGCTGCCGGCACCGCGCTTCTCCGCGCCGATGTCCGGCACCCTCCGGGCGTCTCCCGGGGCGCCCGCCACGGCGTTCTGCGGCGCGTTCATCATGGTGTCGTGGGGCGCGTCCGCCAGGGCGTCCGGCGGCGCGTCCGCCATGGCGTTGTCGTGCACGGCGTCGTTGGCGGCGGCAAGGGCTGCCATGCAGTGCGGGCAGCGGTCGAGATGGACCAGCACGGCCTGGATGTCGCGGCGCGGGAGCTTGCCCTCCGCGAAAGCTGCCAGGACTTCCGGTGCCAGGCAATTGGGCGTGGTGCGATCGCCCGTCATGGCGGCTCCTCGCCGGATACCAGCCTCTCACCATGAGAGGACTGCCAAGCCGGCGGGTTTTCCGCGTCGGCGAGCCCGAAATCCATCTCGCACGTCGCGGTGCCGATGAGCGCCGCCAGGTCGCCGGCGGCGAGACCGGCGGCGGCAAGGGCGGCGCGCAGGCGCGCCAGCAGCGACTCCAGGCGCCGGTAGAGCGGGCGCTGCTCCTGGCGCAGCATGCGGGAGATGTCGGCGATGCTTACCCCCGCGCTGAAGCGCAGGCGAACGATGACGCGGTCCTCCACCGGGAGACTGCCAAGGGCGGCACGGAGGACCTCCTCGGTCCGCCGTTGCAGGGCCGCGGCCTCTCGGTGGCGGGCGCGCGCGTCGGTGCGTTCGGGCGCCGGCAGCAGGTCGGCGAGGCGGTCGTCGATGGTGACGGGCCGTGGCCGCGGCAGGCGCGCCGGCAGCCGCTCCTCCATGGTCCGGAGATCGCCGCGGGCGAGCGCCGGATGGGCCGCCTGCACGATCGGCAGCGCTTCATCCAGGGAGCGTCCGTCGCGCCGCACCAGCGTCTCGAGCAGGATGCCCGCCGCGCCCATGCGCTCCGCCTCCCGCGACGGCCGAAAGCGACCGCGCGTGCGCATCCGCTCGTCGGCGAGGAGGCGTTGAAACACCACCGCGAGATAGGTGGCGAGCGAAGACCGCCCCTGGTACTGGCGCAGGACGGAGTAGTCGTTTTCGATCAATAGCAGCCGGGCCGCCGACAGGAAATCATCCGTGTCGGCATTGCCCAAGCGGGCACGACGGCACACGGCGCGCGCGGCACGCTCGATGACCTCGAGGCTGTCAGCGAAGAGCTGAGAGGCGTCCATGGCCCGAAAACCGCCGAACCGGCCGGGCGCGCCCAAGCGACCGAATCTAAGCTGGTGATCCCTTGCTAAGAGTAGTACTTCGTGATGGTGCGGGTCAAGGGCCCGTGTCCCTCCGTCCCTCCGGAAAGCTCCGCGCGCCGCGGCGTGGTGCTCGCGGCGGGCGAGCCGCGCCGGCTCCGGGGGCTGCCGCAGTCAGGGTTTGCCGACCAGTTGCACCGCGTCGATCTCGTTCCAGCCCGGAATGATGTTGGTGGCGAGGGTCACCTTCACGCGCTTCGTCTTGTAGTCAGTGGGCGCGAGCTTCAGGATCAGGTAGTTGAGGCCGCTCGTCGGGTCGTTGCCGGTCCACAGCAGGTGCGCCGCGCCGGCCTCGTCGAACAGCTCGACTTTGACCACGGCTCCCGAGCCCATGGACTCGCGAATCCGCACCTCGGAGGCGTGCACGGGCTTGGCGTACTGGAGATCCAGCCATTCGATGCCGCCGTCCTGGGTCTTGGGAGCCCAGGCGTGGCCGTCGTCGGCGTAGGCCGCGACGTTGGGCTCTCCGGCGGCCTGCTGGGCAGACCAGCTGGCCTCGCCTACAGCATTGCCGTAGGACGACGACGCAGTGACGCTGACCGCCCACTGGCCGTCGGGGTCGTGTTTGATCTCATCCTGGCGCAGCACCCATTGCGCTGCGGCCTGCTTGGCGGCAGTGTCCACCTCGCCGCCGGCGCCGGCGGCAGGCGTAGCCGATCCCACGGTCGCTTCCGCGCTGGTGGCAGCGGCCGGGCCGGAGGCGGTGGCGGTGGTCGGAGTCGTCGCGGGGGTGGTCGCCACACCCGCCGGCGGGGCCTGTGGAGTGGTCGACGCCGTTGCAGGGGTTGAGGCGGCTGGCGCTGGCGGTGGAGTGGCGCTCGAAGAGACGTCGGCATCCTTTTTCTGCATGCAGCCGGCGGTGCACAGGCCGACCAGTAAGACCGCCGGGGCGATCGAACGACAACGTAGAGTCATTGCCTTCCTCCTTGTGACGACCCGGAAGCCGGAGTCTCGGGGTCCTGTGTCAGGTTGTACGCCGCCCGGATCATATCGGGAAAACCGCGGGGGCCTGCGCGAGGAGCACCACGCTCGACGCGGATTTTCAGCGCATGGCCCGGATCGGCTTGGTGGCGCTCTTCGAGCCGGCGGGCTAGCCTTCGATACCCACGAGCTCATTCCGCGCCGATCGCTCCGGCGCACCACCTGACCGCGCACGGCGCGAGTTGCTATGCTCTGCGTCCAACCCCTGGCTGGCCGAGGTTCTGGATGACGGCGCAAGATTGGCATCTTGGTATCGATCTGGGCACGAGCAATTCGACGGCGGCGCTGTTCGACGGCGAGCAGGTGACTCTGGTACGCAATGCGCAGGGGTCGGCGCTGACGCCGTCGGTGGTGCGGGTCGATGCGCGCGGTGCGGTCAGCGTGGGCGCCAAGGCGCGGCGCTTCGCCGATGCCGACCCCGAGAACACGCGCGGCGAGTTCAAGCGCCTGATGGGCACCGAGCAGGAGATCCGGTTTCCGGCCTCGGGGCAGGTGTGGACGCCGGTGCGGCTGGCGGCCGAGGTGCTGCGGGCGCTGCGTGCCGACGTCCTGGAGCAGGTCGGCATCGACGCCACCCAGGCGGTCGTCTCGGTGCCCGCGCTGTTCGAGCTGCCGCAGAGCGCCGCGACCACCGAGGCGGCGCAACTGGCGGGCTTCACCCGGGTCGAGCTCATCCAGGAACCCGTGGCGTCCGCGCTGGCGGCAGGCTGGCGGGCCGGCGAGGACGAGGGGCGTTGGCTGGTCTACGACCTCGGCGGCGGCACCTTCGACGCCTCGCTGCTGGAATCGGCCGACGGCTTCCTGCGCGTGGTCGGCCACGACGGCGACAACTTCCTGGGCGGCCGCGACATCGACAACGCCATCGTGGACTGGGCGCTGCTCGAGGTGGAGCGGCTCGCCGGCGTCCACCTCTCACGCTCCGATCCGGGGCACGCGCCGGCGCTGCGCACGATCAAGCTGGCGGCGGAGGAGGCGAAGATCGAGCTGTCGCGGCTGCGCGAGGCAGCGCTGGTGGTGACGCTTGCCGACCTGCCGCAACCGCTCGACCTGACGCTCGATCGCGCCCGCCTCGAGGCGCTGGCGGCGCCGATCCTGGAGCGCTCGCTGACGGTCTGCGAGCGGCTGCTCGCCAGCCACGGCATGGCCGGCGACGACGGCCCCAGGTTGCAACGGATCGTCCTGGTCGGCGGCCCCACCGCCATGCCTGCCATTCGCCGGGGGGTGGCGGAGCGCCTCGGCGCGCCGCTCTCCGACCGCCTGGATGCCATGACCCTGGTGGCGCAGGGTGCGGCCATCTTTGCCGCCTCGAGCGGCATGCCGGCAGTGCCGGCGCCGCCCCTGCCGGCGGCCAAGCACCGCGTGTGGCTGCAGTTTCCGACGGTTTCCTCGGATCTCGCGCCACACGTCCTGGGCCGCATCATGCCCGCCGAGGAGGCCGACGGCCCGCCGCCGACCGCTCTCGGGCTGGTGCGCGACGACGGGAAATTCCGCACCCACATCAACCCCGACGGCGAAGGCGTTTTCGTGGCGCAGGTCGAGCTCCAGCCCCGGCGCGCCAACGTCTTTCAGGTCCAGGCCTGGGCGGCCGACGGCTCGCCGGTCGCCGTGGCGCCCCGGTCGCTGACCATCCTGCACGGCCTGACCATCACCGATCCGCCGCTGTCGCGCACCATCGGCGTGGCGCTCGCCGACGACTACGTGGAGGAATGCTTCGTCCGCGGCACGCCTCTGCCTGCCCGCCGCACGCTGGTGCGCCGCACGGTGGAAGCGATGGCGCCGCGCCAGGAGGCGGCGCTCAGGATCCCCATCGTGCAGGGCGAGTTCGATCGCGCGCACCTCTGCCGCCTAGTCGGCGCGATCGAGATCGCCGGCGCCCAGCTGCGCGGTTTCCTGCCCTCGGGATCGGAGGTCGAGATCACTCTCGAGGTGGATCGCGGCGGGCGGTTGGCGGCGCGCGCCGCCATACCCTTCCTGGAGCAGGAGTTCTCGCACGTCGCCCACCTCGTGGTGCCGGAAGCCGATGCCGAGACCCTGAAGGCCTCGGCCGCCGGCATTCGCGAGCGCCTGGAGAAGCTGCGCGGCACCGCCTTCGGCGCCGGCGACTCCCGGCTGCTGGTCCAGCTGTCCTGCGCCGACGAGATGCTCGCCAGTCTGACGCGCGACGCCGACGCCGCGCTTGGCGGCGATGCCGATGCCTCCCAGAAGGCGCGCCGCACCCTGCTCGAGCTGGAGGCGGTGCTCGCGGCGGGCGAGGACACCCGCTCCTGGCCGGTGCTCGAAGGGGAGGCGCGCGACGCCTTTGCCAAGGCCACGAGCTGGGTGGCCGAGCTGGGCGATGCGGTCGAGCAGCGGTATCTGTCGGAAGCCGGCAAGGCGCTCGCGGCGGCGCTCGAACGGCGCGAGGCGGCGGAGGTCAGCCGGCAGCTGCGACTCATCCGCCGCCTGGAGCTCGCCGCCTACTACCGCCATCCCGAAGCCTGGCGCTGGGAGCTCGACGCGGCAGTGGGGCGAGTCGCCGAGGCGAGCGACGGCGCCGCCGCGCGGCAGCTCGCCGAAGAGGGACGCCAGGCAACGGCCCGTCACGACCAGGCGACGCTGCGCCACGTCGTCGAGCGCCTGCGTGCGCTCTTGCCTCCCGACCCCAAGCGGCGGCGGCTGGGTCACGATTCGGGCATCCGCTAACGACACCATGGCCGGAGCCCGCGAAGCCATCGCCGGCAACCCCTTCTACGTCCTGGCTTTGGGCCGCTCGGCGAGCCGCACCGAGGTGGAGCGCGCCGGCCAGCGCTGGCTCGGCGCCCTGGCCCTGGACGTCGCGGAGGCCCGCTATTACGCCACGCCCATGGGGCCGCAGCCGCGCACCGAGGAGGCCGTGCGGCAGGCGATGGCAGCCCTGCGCGATCCCGATCAGCGCCTGCGGCACGAGCTCTGGCTCCCGGATGTGGTCAGCGCCGCCGGATCTCCGACCTCGGCGCCATCCGCAGCAGCCGCCCCGCCGGCCGATCCCGGCGCGGCGACAGCGCCGGTCGATTCCGGCGCGGTGGCGGCTCCGCCCTGGACCGGTGCGCTGGCCGCGATCGGTTGGAAGCCGCGGTGTTCCCGGTAGGGATCTTCATCGCCATCGCCGCACGGGCGCTGCTCAATCAGCGCACCCGTCAGGGCGCCGCGCCGCCGGCGTCGCAACCTGCCACTGGCTGGTGGCAGACACCCGTCCGCTGGTCGATGGCGTGGCTCGCGATCCAGATCTTCGGCGTCGCACCAGTGTTCATCATCAGCCTGGGCGGGGTGCTGACGGGCGACGCCAGCGCTCTGCTCCACCTCGTCGCCAGCGCAGCCGTGCTTTTCCCGGGGACGATCGCGCGCCGCCTGCTGGTCCCGCTGGGCATGCCCAGGGCGGCTTATCGATGGCTGTCCGTGCCATCGCTGGCGACCGTCGGCGACACCCGCAGTCCCGCCCTCCTGGCAGCTGCCCAAGCCCTGACCCGTTGCCGTCGGTCGCCCGAGCGCCAGGCCGTTTGGCTCGAGGGGAAGCTGGCCAAGGACAACGTGGTGGGAGCCGTCGACGTTGTCGTGTGCGGCCTGCTGGCGGCCTGGCGGGGCGAGGTCGCGACCGCGCGCCGGATGCTCTTGGCGATGCAGCTCTGGCCGCCCGCGCGCGCGCCCCTGGGTACGGTGCGGCAGGCGGCCGATTGGCTGGCCGCCGACGCCGCGCAACGTGGCGACTGGGACGGCGTGATCGAGATCGAAGCGCTGCCGCATTTCTCCACCCGGTTCACCTGCCTGCTGGCGGCGGTCGGCCGCCGCTTCACCGGCCGGTTCGACCCCACGCTGCGCCCGCGCCTGCGCCGCGCCTGGCTGGCGTCGCCTCACCGGCGCGCCACCCACGCTCTGGTGGTGCGGGCGCTGCGGGCCTCTCCGGCCGCCGCGGCAACCGCCGGGTCCCGCCGGTCGGCACCGGTAGCCCGGCCTGGCGCAGTCGAACCCGCAGTCGATCCTCTGCCGGCCGCTCTGGCCCTGCATGCGGCCACGCTGCTCCAGTGGCCGCCAGCCGCGTCGCCACCTGCTGCCGAGACGCCGGCAGCGCGGCAGGCACAGCGGGCTTCGCCGCGCCGCGCCGCTCTCCTCGACCTGGCCAGGGCCTGGCAGAGAGCCTTCGCCGACCCCTCCCTGCTCCGGCGCCTGCGCTTGCGTGCGGCCCACCTGCGCGCCAGCTCCGCGACCCTCGCGACGGAGGCGGTGGGCGCCATGCGCCAGGCCGTGGATCAGGACCTCACGGCGTTGGCGCTCGATCTGCGCCTGACCCTCGCCGAGCTGGAAGACGAAGGGCTCGGCTCGCTCGCCGCCGCGGTGCGCAACGAGCTGCTGGCGCGTCTCGAAGCGGCGGTCGCCGCCATCGCCCGGCGGGTCGAGGCGGCCCGGACCCTCCCTGCCCTGGACGAGCTGCGCGAGTGGGTGCTGTTATGCACGCTTTACGACGACGTCGTGAGCCTCGGCGGCCCCGAGCTGCGCCGCCTCGCCTTCTCCCAGGTCCACCGCGACACCTGCGCCCTCGCCGTCTGGCTGTTCAACAAGCGCGGCCAGAAGCCGCTGGCCCATGCCATGCTGCGCTGGCTGTTCCACGAGGCCGAAGCGGTCGGCGACCGCGAGGCCGTCGCCCTCCAGCGCAAGAACTTGGCCATCGCCGTCTGAGCCGGCAAGGCGGTGACGGGGACTCTCCCGCAGGGGGTTATGATCCCGGGAAATGATCCTGGAGACGCGGGGGTTGCGCAAGGAGTTCCAGGGGTTCGTCGCGGTCGACGGCATCGACCTGCGGGTCCGCCCCGGTACGATCCACGCTCTCATCGGTCCGAACGGCGCCGGCAAGACGACGGTCTTCAACCTGCTGACCCGGTTCCTGCCCGCGACCTCGGGCGCCATCCTCTACCAGGGCCGGGACGTGACCCGGCTCCGCCCGGCGGCGGTGGCGCGGCTGGGGCTCGTCCGCTCGTTCCAGATCTCGGCGGTGTTCCCGCACCTCACGGTTTTCGAGAACGTGCGGATCGCTCTGCAACGGCGGCTCGGGACCTCCCTCCATTTCTGGCGCTCCCAGCGCAGCCTCGAGGTGCTCGATGCGCGGGCGATGGAGCTGCTCGAATCGGTCGACCTCGCCGGCCAGGCCCGAGCCAGCGCCGTCGAGCTCTCCTACGGCCGCAAGCGGGCGCTCGAGCTGGCGACGACCCTGGCGCTCGAGCCCGAGCTGATGCTCCTCGACGAGCCGACCCAGGGGATGGGCCGCGAGGACGTCGGCCGGGTGGTGTCGCTCATCCGCAAGCTGTCCGCGGGGCGCACGGTCCTCATGGTGGAGCACAATCTTTCGGTGGTCGCCGACCTCTCCGACACCATCACCGTGCTGGCGCGCGGCAGCGTGCTGGCGGAGGGCGCCTACGCCGAGGTCTCCCGCGACCCGGCGGTGCTCGAGGCCTACATCGGGAGCGAGCCGTGACCAGCGCCTTCGAGCCACGCCACGAGCTGCTGCGGGTGGAGGACCTGCACGCCTTCTACGGCGAGTCGCACATTCTCCACGGGATCGACCTGCAGGTGCGGCAGGGAGAGATCGTGACGCTGCTCGGCCGCAACGGCTCGGGGCGGACGACCACGCTCAAGTCCGTCCTCGGCCTCGTCCGCCGCCGGACGGGTTCGATCATCATGAACGGCCGCGAGACAATCGGCCTGCCGCCCCACCGCGTCGCTCGCCTCGGCATCGGCTACTGCCCCGAAGAGCGCGGCATCTTCGCCAGCCTCTCGACCGAGGAGAACCTGACGTTGCTGCCGCGGATCGGTGCGGGCGGCATGGGCGACGAGGCGATCTACGGCATGTTCCCGAACCTGCTGGAGCGGCGGCAGAGCCAGGGGACGCGCCTCTCCGGCGGCGAGCAGCAGATGCTTGCGATGGCCCGCATCCTCCGCGTCGGCGCGCGCCTGCTGCTGCTCGACGAGATCACCGAGGGGCTTGCCCCGGTCATCGTGCAGACCCTGGGACGCGTGGTGCGGACGCTCAAGCAGCAGGGTTTCACCATGATCCTGGTCGAACAGAATTTCCGCTTCGTCGCACCGCTCGCGGACCGCCACTACCTGATCGAGCACGGCCGCATCGTCGACATGATCCCGCAGGACGGGCTGCAGGGTAACCTGGAGATGCTGCAGCGATTCCTCGGTGTCTGAAGGCGTGAAGGCGTGAGGCCCATCGCAACATCCATCGCAAGGGAGGAGTCATGACACGAATCGTTCGCAACCTCGTTCTGACCGCCGCGCTGGTACTCTGCGCCGCCGGATCTGCCGCCGCGCAGATCACCGACGGCGTCGTGAAGGTGGGGGTGCTGACCGACATGACCGGCGCTTACTCGGACCTCGCCGGCGCCGGCTCGGTCATCGCGGCCCAGATGGCGGCGGAGGACTTCGGCGGCAAGGTGCTCGGCAAGCCGATCGTCATCATCAGCGCCGATCACCAGAACAAGGCCGACGTCGCCTCCGGCATCGCGCGCAAATGGTTCGACGAACAGCAGGTGGACGCCATCGCCGACCTGGTCTCGAGCTCCACCGCGCTGGCGGTCATGCCGGTCGCCGCGGAGAAGAAGCGGATCACCCTGCTCTCCGGCCCCGGCTCGACGCCGATCGCCGGCGACAAGTGCACCCCCTACAACGTCCACTACACCTACAACACCTACGCCATGGCGGCTGGCACCGGTCGCGCCGTGGTGCAGAAGGGCGGCAAGACCTGGTTCTTCATCACCGCCGACTACGTGTTCGGCAAGTCGCTTCAGGCGGACACCTCGAAGGTGGTCGAGGCGGCGGGCGGCAAGGTCCTCGGCGAGGTGAAAGCGCCGTTCCCCACCACCGACTTTTCCTCCTACCTGCTGCAGGCCCAGGCCTCCGGCGCCAAGATCGTCGGCCTCGCCAACGCCGGCGCGGACACCATCAACGCCATCAAGCAGGCGAACGAGTTCGGCCTGACCAAGAAGCAGAGCCTGGCGGGGCTGCTGGTGTTCCTGTCGGACGTCCACAGCCTCGGCCTGCCCACGGCCAAGGGAATGTACCTGACCACGGCGTTCTACTGGGACCGCGACGAGGCCAGCCGCAAGTGGTCGAAGCGGTTCTTCGAACGCCACAAGAAGATGCCCACCATGGTCCAGGCCGGCGTCTACTCGGAGCTGATGCACTACTTCGAGGCCATCAAGGCCGCGGGCACCGACGACCCGGACAAGGTGATGGCCAAGATGCGCGAGCTGCCGGTGAACGATTTCTTCGCCAGGAACGGACGCATCGGCGCCGACGGGCTGCATCGTCACGACATGTACCTCGCCCAGGTCAAGTCGCCCGAGGAGTCCAAGTACCCCTGGGATTACTACAAGATCATCAAGACCATCCCGGCCGCCGAGGCCTTCGAGGCGCCCGACCCCGCCTGTCCGCTGGTGAAGAAGTAAGCGCGAGGCGCCGGTCCGCATGCTCCAGGTGCTCAGCGGCCAGCTCCTCATCGGCCTCATCAACGGCTCGTTCTACGCACTGCTGAGCCTGGGTCTGGCCGTCATCTTCGGCCTGCTGAACGTGGTGAACTTCGCACATGGCGCCCAGTACATGCTGGGCGCCTTCGTCGCCTGGATCGGGCTGCAATACTGCGGGATCGACTACTGGTGGGCGCTCGTCCTGACGCCGCTCGTCGTGGGCCTTTGCGGCATCGTGTTCGAGCGGCTCTGCCTGCGGCGCCTCCGAGGCCTCGATCCGCTCTACAGCCTGCTGCTCACGTTCGGGCTCGCCCTGGTGCTGGAGGGAATCTTCCAGAACGCCTTCGGGATCTCGGGCAACTCCTATCCGGTGCCCGCGGCGCTGCAGGGAGGCACGGACCTGGGCTTCATGTACCTGCCGCGGTACCGGGCCTGGGTCGTCATGGTTTCGATGACGGTCTGTTTCGGTAGCTGGTTCGTCATCGAGAAGACCCGCCTCGGGGCCTATCTCCGGGCCGGCACCGAGAACCCGGCCTTGCTGCAGGCCTTCGGCGTCAACGTGCCGCTGATGTTCAGTCTCACCTATGGCTACGGTGCGGCGCTGGCGGCCTTCGCCGGTGTCATGGCGGCGCCCATTTATCAGGTTACGCCGCTGATGGGGTCGAACGTGATCATGGTGGTCTTCGCGGTGGTGGTGATCGGCGGCATGGGGTCGATCGTCGGCTCGATCGTCACCGGCGTCGGGCTGGGGTTGGTCGAGGGGCTCACCAAGTTCCTCTATGCGCCGGCCTCCGACGTCGTGGTGTTCGTCGTCATGGCGCTCGTCCTGCTGCTGCGTCCGGCCGGACTCTTCGGGAGGCAGCGATGAGCGGCAAGGCGCACCCCTCCGCCTGGGTCTACGCTCTGCTCGTCCTCCTCGGGCTGACCGCGCCGTTTTTCGTCTACCCGGTCTTCGCCATGAACGTGCTGTGTTTGGCGCTCTTCGCCAGCGCCTTCAACCTCCTCCTTGGGTACACCGGGCTGCTCTCCTTCGGCCACGCCGCCTTCCTGGGCTCGGCGGCCTACCTCACCGGTCAGGCGGTGAAGGTCTGGGGGCTGCCCATAGAGCTGGCGATCCTGGCCGGCACCGCCGTGGCGGCGCTGCTCGGCCTGATCTTCGGCGCGCTGGCGATCCGCCGCTCCGGGATCTATTTCGCGATGATCACCCTGGGCTTCGCCCAGATGGTCTACTTCCTGGTGCTGCAGATGCCCTGGACTGGCGGCGAGGACGGTCTGCAAGGAATTCCGCGCAGCAAGCTGCTCGGCGTCCTCGGTCTTGCGGGCAACCTGCCCATGTACTACTTCGTGCTCTGCCTGTTCCTCTTGGGCTTCTGGGTGATTCACCGGACGATTCACTCGCCCTTCGGCCAGGTGCTGCGGGCGATCCGCGAGAACGAGCCCCGCGCCGTGTCGCTCGGCTACGACGTCGACCGCTACAAGCTGCTCGCGTTCGTCATCTCGGCAGGTCTCTCCGGCTTGGCCGGATCGATGAAGGCGCTCGTCTTCCAGTCGGCCACCCTCTCCGACGTCCACTGGCATCGCTCGGGCGAGGTGGTGTTGATGACCCTGGTGGGGGGGATGGGAACGCCCCTGGGACCCTTCGTCGGCGCCCTGGTCGTCGTCGGCCTCGAGAACTACCTGGCGAGCTACGGCTCCTGGGTGACCGTCATCACCGGCGCCGTGTTCATGGCCTGCGTGCTCGCTTTCCGGCGCGGCATCGTGGGCGAGCTGGTGGCGCTGGTGAGACGCTCGTTCTGAAGCGAGCCCCATCACTGCAAGAGGAGCCGACGCATGGCGAGAACCCTGGAGCACCGCGTCGCCTTCCTGACCGGCGCCGGCAGCGGCATCGGCCTGCAGATCGCCGAGGACTTCGCCCGCGAGGGGGCGCGCGTCTGCATCGCCGACCTGAACGAGCCAGCCGCTCTGGCGGCGGCCACCGCCATCCGGGATGTCGGCGGGCAGGCCATCGGGGTGCATTGCGACGTGACGCATGAGGCGGACCTCGACGCCGCTCTCGACCGGGCGGTTGCCGCCTGGGGGCGGATCGACATCCTGGTCAACAACGCCGGGCTGCAGTTCGTGTCGCCGCTGGAGGAGTTCCCCGCCGAGCAGTTCGAGCGGCTGCTGCGCGTCATGCTGATCGCGCCGTTCCTGCTGACCAAGAAGGTCTTCCCGCTGATGAAGCGCGAGCGCTACGGCCGCATCCTCAACATGGCTTCGGTCAACGGCCTGGTCGGGTTTGCCGGCAAGGCGGCCTACAACAGCGCCAAGCACGGCCTGATCGGGCTCACGCGGGTGGCAGCCCTCGAAGGCGCAACCCACGGCATCACGGTGAACGCGCTCTGCCCGGGCTACGTCGACACCCAGCTGGTGAAGAACCAGCTTGGCGACCTGGCCAGGACCCGGGGTGTGCCGATCGACCGGGTGCTCGAGGAGGTCATCTACCCGCTGGTGCCGATCCGGCGCCTGCTCACGCCGCCGGAGATCGCCGCCTACGCCGTCTTCCTCGTCGGCGAGCAGGCCGCGGGGGTGACGGGGCAGGCGGTGGTGATCGACGGCGGCTATACGGCCCAGTGAGGGCGGGAGGGCGCACCCGAGCCATCCGGATCGGGTGCGCCTCCCTGGAAGCCGGCGCGGCTAGCAGCCGCAGCGGCTGTTGGTGCCAGTGCAGGGATTGCTGCACTGGTCGGTTTCCGGCGCGCAATTCGGCCCGAAGGTGATGCCGCCCACCGCCTGGCGGAGGGCGGTCGGGTCGAGGCCGCGCAGAGTCTCACGGCTCAGGGCGAGCTTCTTGAGTTTCCCGGAATCGTTGCGCATCGTTCGTTCCTTTCTGCCGCGTCTCAGCAGAATTCGCTGACGCAATAGGGGCAGTGGCAGTAGGTTGGCTGCCCTTGCGAATGGGTTGGGGGTTGGCAGAGCTGGGTGCAGAACTGGGAGCCGGAGTTGACGCTGCCCCCCGCCGCCTGGTTGAGGGCGCCTCCTTCGAGGGAGCGCAGGATGTCGCGGTTGAGCTGGAGTCGCTTATGTTTCTTGGTCTTCATGGTCATCACTCCTTGGAACATCGATGGTCGAGAGGGATGAAGGGTCGAGATGGGGACGCGGCGTTCGGTCGGCGGTCCCCTCGCCCGCCGGCCGGCCGGCCGCGAGGTGGCGCGGCGAGAGCGGATCAACACGGCGCGGCCGCCGCGCCGCTCGGCCCCGGCAGCGAGACCAGCAGCACGCGGTCCCAGCGCGGCTCCTGGGGCGAGACGGCGGCGAGCAGCGCCAGGCCGGTGCCGGCGTCGCCGTCGAGAAAGCCGCGCTGCCACCGCAGCTTGGGATGCTTCCGCTGCTCCATTCGCCAGGCCGTCGTGCCCGCGGTCCAGCGCTCGTCCAGGGCGGCGAGGAGGCGGGCGAACCAGCGGTTCGCCGCCTCGGCCAGCCGAGGCTCGCCGGTGGCCTGATAGAGACGGTTGAAGAGGTGCGCCAGGCCGGCGGCGCCGTGGCAGAGGCCGAGCTCCCCCCGATGGGCGGGGTCGGGCTGGCGTCCGGCCGCCGCCAGCGCAATGCGCACCGCCGCGCGTTCCCAGCCTTCGTGAGCGAGGCGGCGGCCAATGGCGAGCAGTGCCGCGGCTAGGCCGAGGTCGCCCTGGCACCAGGCGAGCGGCGAGCTCTCCGCGCCGGCGCCGCAACCGGCGAGGGCCGGGAATCGGGAGGCCGCTGCCGGCGGCAGCTCCTGGGCCAGCAGCCACCCCACTCCCTCGGCAAGGAGCTGGCGCATGCCGCCCGCGTCCGCCTCGCCGCCGGCGATCGCGGCGAGCAGCGCGAGCACCGCCGGGATGCCATGGGCCATCCCGAGGTTGAAGCAGCCGGCGCCGGTGCCGCGATCGGCGTCGGGCATCAGCGCCGGCGGCGTCCGCCAGGTGCGGCCGGATGGATGCAGCACCGACGCCCGCCCCAGATGCTCGCCGACCCGGGTGGCACACTCGCGGGCGACCGGGCGCGGCAGCCGCTCGAGGACGTAGACTCCCACGCCTGCCAGGCCGCCCGAAAGGTCGTAGTGCCAGGGCTGGCGCTCGCGGCGCAAGATGCGGACGAGCGCGCGATCGATCACGGCAACCGAGTCCTCGTGGCAACAGTCGAGCTCGATCAGGTGCTCCGCAATCTGTCCCAGGGTCCAGGCGACGCCCAGCAGGCCGCTGAACAACCCCGGGTGGAAGCGCGCGCGGGGAACACCCGCAATCATTCGCCCGCACCGGCGACGGGCAGCCTGGGCCAGCTGATCGTCCGCTCGGGCGTGGGCGAGCTGGGCGAGAAAGAGCGCGATCCCCGCCTCTCCCGTCGCCAGGGTGGGGTCGGTGGGTCCCGTGTCCGCGGCGGCCGAGGGCCGGGTGCCGTCCTCCGCCAGCGCCGCTCCGAGGACCGAGACCGCCTGCCAGGCCCGATCGGCCCACTCGCCGCCGAGCAGCGGGCGCCAGGTGGACGTAACGGCAGGGGAACCGCAGCCCATCGCAGCCTCCTTGGCGCGACCTCGGGACCTCAGCGAGGTGTCGCGCCACCTGCCGTTGTAGCGGCCGGCCGGAGGCGCTGCCATGGGTTGCCGATGAGCCGGAGATGAGCGCCCGCTGAGCGGCGGCGCGCGCTCCCAGTCCCGAGGACCAGCGGGGGGGCGGTCGGAGGAGCCCTGCCGGCGGGCGAGGCGGCGGGTTGAAACCTTGCTGTCACGTTTGCTTATAACTGCTGATGAGCGACGAATCGCCGCCGGCAGGGGCCGTGGTCGCCCCGGGCCGGCTCTGGTTCGCCGATTTCGAGCTGCGGCTCGATACCGGCGAGCTCTTCCGTGGCGGCAGGCCGGTGCGGTTGCAACAGCGGCCGGCGCGGCTGCTGGCGCTGCTCGCGCGGCGTGCCGGCGAGGCGGTGAGCCGCGACGAGATCCGCCGGCAGGTGTGGGGCGACCGCTCCTTCGTCGACCTCGAGCAGGCGCTGAACTTTTCGGTCCGCCAGCTGCGGCTGGCGCTCGGCGATTCGGCGGCCGAGCCGCGCTTCGTCGCCACGGTGCCCCGCTACGGCTATCGCTTCCTGGCGCCGGTGCGTACGACGCCGGCCGCCGCCTCCTCCTCCGAAGCCGCGGCTTCGGCGAGGCCGCGCCTTCGCGTGGTGACCGGGCGCCGCATGCTCCTCTTCGGCGCCGCCGTTCTCGTGACGGTTTCGATCTCGGCAGCGTGGCTCGCCGTCAGGCGGCATCATGGCGCCGGTCCGCCACGTGCGACCGCGCAACCTGGGAGGGAACGCGCAACGGCGATCCGCGGCGCTGCCGGCAGCGCGCCGTCCGGCGTGTCGCGTACCGCCTACCAGGCGTATCTCGACGGCTTCTACCTCTCGCACTCCGGGCGGCCGCAGGACCGTCCCGCCGGCCTCGCGGCACTGGAGCGAGCGACCGCGGCGGCTCCCGGCTTCGCTGCGGCATTCGGTGCCCTCGCGGCGGCGCGACTCGACCTCACTCAGTCAGCCGAGCAGGTCGTGCCAGGGGTGGAGGAGGCGGCGCGGCGCGCCCTGGCCATCGACCCCGACGATCTCGACGCTCACTTCGCCCTCGGCCTGGTGGCGCTCGGATTCCACTACGACCTGCCAGGGGCCCGCCGCGAGCTCGAGCGCGCCCTGGCCACCGATCCCGACTCTGGGGAGGCCCAGCTCGGATACGCCTTCTACCTTGCTGCGGCCGGCCACCACGACGAGGCCATCGCGGCGGCGGAGCGGGCGCAGGTCCTGGACCCGCTGTCGCCGGCGGTCAAGGGGGACCTCTGCTGGTTCTACTACCTGGCCCGGCGCTATGGCCAATCGATCGAGGAAGCCCGCCATGCCCTGGTGGCCGATCCCCGGGACCTTCAGGCCCGGCTGTACTGGTCGCTGTCGGCCCTGATGCAGAACGACCTCGGGACCGCGCTCGCCCAGGCGCAGGCCTACGCGGTTGCGGACGCCGAGGTTTCGGGCGAGCCGCGGCCGCCACGCTTCGCGGCGCTCGGAGAGTTCTGGCGCTGGCGGCTGGCGCGGCTCGACGCGAGGAACCGGCAAGGCGACATCTCGCCCGCCTATTTCGCGATGGCCCATCTCGGCCTGGGGGATCGCTCACTGACGCTCGAGCTGCTGCAGCAGGCGTGCGATCGGCGCTTCTGCGCCCTGCTCCCCATCGTGGTCCATGACCCGCGGATGGATCCGCTGCGCGGCGACCCGCGCTTCACGCGCCTGCTGCGCTGCGCCGGCCAGATCGGCGGCTGAAACCGGTCCGAGCGGGCCGCCGTGGTGGGAAGATCAGCGATTGTATGTATTCAATCCTGGTGCAATTGTCGATCTGATATAACTATTGTCTTGCAATAGAGGCGATGGATGAGGTAGTTTTGTCTGCATGACAGCCTGGACTCCGGCCCTCCCGCCCGGAATGCCGCTCTATCTCGGCCTGGCCGACGCCATTGCTGGCGACGTCGCCGGGGGGATCCTGCTCCCGGGCGGGCGACTGCCCACCCAGCGAGAGCTCGCCTCGCGCCTGCGTCTGGCGGTGTCGACCGTCACTCGCGCCTACACCGAGGCCGAGCGCCGCGGCCTCATCTCCTCCGAGGTCGGCAGGGGAACGTTCGTGCGGCAGACGACGCTGGCGCCGCTCTATCCCGAGACCGACGGCGCGGCGATCGATCTGCGCGGCAACTTCCTGCTGCCGTGGCCGCTGCTCGGAGAGCTTCGCCAGGGCCTGGCGCGGACCGCCGAGACCGGGCCGGAGGAGGAGATCTTCGGCTACGCCCCCCACCGCGGCTTGCTCCGCCATCGCGCCGCCGGGGCCCGCCTGGCGGTGGCGGTCGGCGTGCCGGCGACCGCCGAGCGGGTGCTGGTCACGGCCGGCGTGCAGCACGCCATGATGGTCGTCTTCTCGACCCTGCTCGCGCCCGGCGACACGCTGCTCGTCGAGGAGCTCACCTATACCGGGTTGAGATCGCTCGCCCAGCTGCTCGGCCTGCGCTTGCGCCCGGTCAGGATGGACGGCGAGGGCATCCTGCCGGACGACCTGGAAGCCGCATGTCGAGCCGGCGGCGCCAAGGCGCTCTACTGCATGCCGGTGCTGCAGAACCCCACGACGGCGGTGATGAGCGAGCAGCGCTGCCGCGACCTCGCCGAGATCGCCGCCCGCTGCGGCCTGCCGGTGGTCGAGGACGACAGCTATGGGTTCCTCCTGCCGGGGGCGCCGCGCCTTGCCGCCCTGTTGCCCGACTCCTACTGGCTGACCGGCACCTCGAAGAGCTTGCTGCCGACGCTGCGTGTCGGGTTCGTCTGCGCGCCGCCGCCGGCGGTGGGAAGGCTCGAGGCGGCGATCGGCGCGACGGTGTACCTGGCGTCGCCGCTGGTTGCCGAGACGGTGGCGCGGTGGATCGAGGACGGCACCTACGCGCGCGTCCAGCAGTGGAAGCGCCAGGAGGTCGTGGCGCGGCAGGAGATCGCGCGCCGCGCCTTCGCCGGGCTCCGCTACTCGGCGGATCCGTGCAGTCCCCATGGCTGGCTCTGCCTGCCGGAGCCATGGACGGCCGGCGATGCGGTGGCGCGGGCCGCGGCCCGCGGCGTTCGCGTCACCCCGGCCGAAGCCTTCGCGGTCGGCCGCGACGTCCCCCGGGCGGTCAGGATCTGCCTCGGGCCGGTGCCCGAGCGCGCGGCGCTCGAGCGGGCGCTGGCGGCGCTCGCGGCGATGCTGCGCGACCGTCCCGACCCTGGAAGCATCGTGGCATGAGCACCGTTCACCGCTGCTCGGCTCCCAAGGAGGTCTAGATGAGCACCCTCGCCGCCGCCGTCCTGCTCGGCCACGAGCAGGTTAGCTTCCACCAGGAGCCCGACGCCGACTACACGGCGATCGTCGCGATCCACAGCTCGGTCCTCGGTCCGGCGGTCGGCGGCACCAGGCTGCTCTCCTATCCCAGCCTGGACGACGCCCTGCTCGACGCGCTGCGGCTGTCGCGGGGCATGACCTACAAGAACGCGGCGGCCGGGCTGCCGCTGGGCGGCGCCAAGGCGGTGATCCTCGGCGACAGCCGGCGGCCCGACCGGGAGCGGGTGTTCCGCGCCCACGGCCGCACCGTCGAGCGCTTCGGCGGCCGCTTCATCACCGCCGAGGACGTCGGCACCAGCGCCGAGGACGTCGCCATCATCGGCCGCGAGACCCGCCACGTGCGCGGCTTCGGCGACCTCGGCGCGCCGTCGCCCTGGACCGCCCGGGGCGTCTGCCGCGCCATCCAGGCGGCGGCTCACGAGCGGTGGGGAAGCGACAGCCTGGCCGGCAGGACCGTCGCGCTGCAAGGCTGCGGGCAGGTGGGGGCGCGGCTGGCGGGCCTGCTCGCCGCGGCCGGCGCCCGCCTGCTGGTCAGCGACACCGAGCCGCGATTGGTCGAGGCGGTGGTGCGCGAGCTCGATGCCACGGTCGTCGAGCCCGCGGCGATCTACGACGCGCGGGCCGACGTCTTTGCGCCGTGTGCCCTGGGCGCCGTCCTCGACGACCGGACGATCCCCAGGCTCCGGGTGGAGATCGTCGCCGGGGCGGCGAACAACCAGCTGCTCGGCGACCGCCATGGCCATATGCTCGAGGAGCGCGGCATCCTCTACGCTCCCGATTTCATCGCCAACGCCGGCGGCGTCATCAGCTCGGCCGCCGGCCTGCTGGGCTGGCAGCGCGCCCGCGTCGTCGAGCAAATCGACGGCATCTACGACACGATTCTGGAGGTCTTCGAGCGCGCCCGCCGCGACCGGGTGCCGACGTCCCAGGCCGCCGACCGGCTCGCGGAAGCCCGTCTGGAGGCGGGTCGTGGCCGGCCGCGGGCGCTGACCGCCATTCGGCCATGAGGCGCGCAGCATGCGCATCACGCGCGTCAGGCGCGTCAGCGCGTCTGGCATCTCCTTGACAGCGTCGAGACCGCCTTACTAAGATGCGGGCGTTCCATCGTTCAGGAATCGATCGAGTGCCGGCCAAGGGGAGAGCTGCGTCATGGCACGAGGCTGCCGTAGGATCGCCGTCTGTTCCGCTCTTCTGGCCGCGGCGCTCGCCGCCTCGATGCCGGCCGCCGCGCGCGCTGCCGGCACCCCGCCGATCAAGACCCTCGAGCCCGGCAAGCTGAAGGTCTGCCTGTACGCCGGCTTCGCGCCCTTCGCATCGAAGGACGACAGGGGCCGATGGCAAGGGTGGGACGTGGACTACCTGGAGGCCTTTGCAACCGCGAATCAGCTCGAGCTCGTGCCGGTCGAGAGGAACTTCGACGGCATCTGGCTGGAACCGGGCGACAAAGCCTGCGATATCGCGGCAACGGGAATCTCCGACACCGCCGACCGGCGCAAGGCGACGGGCGCGGGAGCCGTGTGGTCGAACACCTACTACGGCGTGGTCCGTACCTTCCTGGTCCGCACCGAGCAGTTCGCCAAGCTGGCCAGGATCGACGACCTGAGCGGCAAGACGGTCATCGTCACCAAGGGCTCGACGGCCAACTCCGACATCTGCTACCGGATGGCGGCAAGCAATCTCCATCCCTGCGAGAAGCCCGGCGGCGACAGGTCCTGCGCTTTCCCGGGGTTCGATTTCAAGTACCCGAGCCGGTCGCAGGATCCGCGCTGCGTGTACATCGACTATCCTCGTGACAACGAGGAAAAAAACGCGGCAGCGGATGTCGCGAACAGCCGTGACTTCTCGACCTTCGCCTACGGCGGCGGCTACGGCAGCGTCCAGGGGCTGGTGTGCGAGTGGGGCAAGACGCAGGCGCTGGCCACGGTGTGGCCGCACTGCAACATGTCGAGCGACCGGGAGCGCGCCTTCGCCGAGCCGTTCTCCTTCGTCGTACGTGCGGAGGACAAGGGGCTGGCGCACGCCCTCAACTGCTACATCAACCTGCCCAGCCATCGCTACGAGGGGACTCCCATCCCCGACCTCGGCTGTCCCAGCCCTCCCTGGACGCCCGCTCCCGACAAGGCCTGTCCCTAGAACGATCCGCCAGCGGCGCCGGCTGCCGTGCGGTCCGGCGTCAGACTCGAAACCAGCCGCCTGCAAAGGAGCTGACGATGCGCAGCCGTTTGACGACAGTTGCGGGGAGATCGAGGTTCGCCGCCAGACTGGCCGGGGCCGTCCTGCTCGCCGGAGCGGGGTCGCTGCAGGCCCAGGGCCCCTGGGTTGCGCTGGGTCCGATCGGGGAGATCGGGGACCAGGGGATCGCCGGCCGGGTGATCTCGCTGGCGGTGGACCCGCGCAACCCGAACCACGTTTTCGCCGGCTCGGCGAGCGGCGGGCTCTGGGTGAGCGAGCTCTCCGATGCCGCGAAGGGCGGCGGCGCCGCCGGCGCCGGCGGCAGCGCCCGCGACGCCAACTGGCGCGATCCCAAGCTGCCCTACTGGCGCTGGCGGTACGTCGACACCGGCTACCCGGTGCTCGGCGTCGGCGCCATCGCGATCCACCCCACGGACCCGGACGTCGTCTATATCGGCACCGGCGAGGTCTATGGCTACCGGCGGACCGCCCGCGGCTTCGACTATCAGCCGACGCGCGGCAACTACGGCATCGGCATCCTGCGCTCCGTCGACGGCGGCAGGACCTGGACGCAGAGCCTCGCCTGGAGCCCGCGGCTCCAGACCGGCGTGCAGGACCTGGCAATCGTGCCCGGTCCGGCGGGGACGGCCGGATTCACGGTGTGGGCGGCCACCTCCGAAGGGGTCTACCGGCTGGACACGTCGAAAGCCGCCGGCGAATCGAGCGCGGGCTGGAAGCTCTCCCTCGAGGTGGTGGCGGCGACGTCGCTGAGCGTCCATCCCGGTAGGCCCAACGAGGTGGTGGCCGCCTGCGGCGACTTCGCGAGCCCCGGGCACGGGCTCTACAAGACGCGCGACGGCGGCGCGACCTGGCAGCGCCTGGTGCGCGGCCTGCCGGTGAGCTTCCAGGGCAAGGGAGTGCTGGCGCGCTCCCCGTCCGATCCCGACGTCCTCTATGCGAGCCTCGGCAACAGCACCGAGCTCATCTTCGCCAACGACAGCGTTGCGGCCGGCGCGACGGCGACGGGCGGCAGCGACGGTTCCACCTATCCCGAGAACACGCGCTTCAAGTGCCTCTACACCCCGACGCCGCTCCTCGGGCCCTCGACCTGGCTGCTGCGCAGCGGCGACGGCGGCGATTCCTGGGAGACGCGCAACGCGATCAAGGATTCCTATAACACCCAGGGCTGGTACGTGGGCGCTCTGGCGGTGCATCCCCAGGACCCCGACCAGCTTCTACCTGGATACATCGGCCCCAATCGCTCCTTCGACGGCGGCAAGACCATCGAGGACCTCGTGGTCTGGAAGGAGAACCGGCTGCTGGCGCAATCGGTGTACGACCAGGCCAACGGCTCGCTCATCTTCGTCGACTTTCACGCCATCCGGTCCGCGCCCGGGGATCCCGAGGTCCTCTACTTCGCCTGCGACCAGGGCGTCTACCGTTCGGCGGACGGCGGCCGGACCATGTCCGGGTCGATCAGGGCTTCAACACCGCTGAGTTCTACCGCGGGGTATCGATCTCGCAGCGGCCCGGCGAGAGCGATTCCATCGCCGGCGTGCCGCAGGACTATGGTGTCGGCTTCCTCAGTACCACGGCAGCAAGGCGACGCCGCGCTGGACGATCGAGCAGGGTTGGGGCCAGGAGGCCGGGTTTTCGGCCTACGACGACCGGCGGCAGATCGGCTACTTCACCACCCACACCAATCGCATGCTCGGCCGCTGGCAGAGGGACGCCTGCAAGACCGGCGACGACCCCAAGAGATCGGCGTGCAAGCCGGCGATCGATCCGGCGGACGCCTTCGACCCGTGTTACATCCCCGACGTCAATCCCTTCCGGCGCAGCTCCAACTGCCTCGACAATACGTCGTTCAACGCGCCGCTGGTGCTGGCGCCGGTCAAGCGGGACCGGCTCTATGCGGCCCGCGACGTGGTCTACCGCTCCGATCGGGCGCCGGAGCATTCGTGGGCGCCGCTGTCGAGCGCCCAGCAATCGATCCCCGGGAGCGCCTGCACCTCGAATGCCGCTCCCGGTGTCACCTGGGCGCCCACCAGCCTGGGGCGCGATCTCGACGGCAACCCGATCTTCGCGCTGGCGGTCGCGCCGGACGACGACGATCACCTGGCGATCGCCACCGCGCCGCGCTACGGCCGCATGAACGTCTTCCGCTCGCGGGACGCGGGCGGCACCTGGCAGCGCATCACCTTCAACCTGCCGCCGACGGTTACCCGATGGCGTTGGTTTTCGATCCCAACGCCGCGCACGGATCCGCCATCTACCTCGCGCTCGGGGGCTACGGCATCTCCCATCTGTGGAAGCTCGAGACCGGGGAAGGCAAGCCCGCCCAGTGGCAGGATCTTGACCGGGGACAACTGCCCGACGTCTGGGCGTCGGGTGTGGTGGTGGATCCGGCCGACCGGGACTCGCGGCACCTCTACGTGGCGACCGATCAGGGCGTCTACCGATCCACCGACGCCGGCCGCGGCTGGCAGGCCTGGAGCGAAGGGCTCTACCCGGGTGTGCTGAGCATGGAACTGCTGCTGTTCTCGCCCGACCGGCTGCTGCGGCTGGTGACCCACGGCAGCGGCATCTGGGAGCGCCGGCTTCCCAGCCCCTGACGCCGGCGGCGCACCGGGCGCTCAGGGCGTGGTGGCGGGCGCCTTGAGCCGGGCCAGCCGGTCCGTCGCCGTCCACAGGCGGCCGGCCAGGGAGTCGTCGCGCGCCTCGCGGCTTGGCGTCGCCGGGTGGCGGCGGTGGAAGTACTCGCCGGTCACGCCCTCCACCTCCGGCGCGGAGGCCAGGTGGACCAGCGTTTCGGCGCCCTGCTCGGGAGAGAGCGCGAAGTGCTTGGCGATGCGGATGCCGAAGGTGGTCGGTCCGCCCGTTTGATCGCCGAAGCGGGTGGCCACGAAACCGGGATGCAGGCTGTTGGCGGTCACCCCGGTGCCGGCGAGCCGGCGGGCCAGCTCGCGAGTGAAGAGGATGTTGCAGAGCTTGGACCGGGAGTACACCGCGAACGCCGGCCCGCCGTAGCGCAGCCAGAGTGCCAGGCTCCGGCTGCCGTAGAGCTTCGCCGATTGCAGGTCGTCGAGGTCGACCGACCCGGTGCGATGCGCGTCGGATGCGGTGTTGACGACCCGTGCCGGCGCCGCGGCAGCCAGCCGGTCGCCCAGCAGCTGGGCGAAGACGAAGTAGGCCATGTGGTTGAGGGCGAAGGTGCGCTCCAGCCCTTCGACGAGCTGGTAGGAGCCGAACATGGCGCCGGCGTTGTTGACCAGCACGTCGACGCGCGGCTCGGCCGCGGCGATCTCGGTGGCCACCCGCCGCATCTCGCTCTGCCGCAGCAGGTCGGCGTAATGCATGGTGTGGTCGGCGCCGGGTGCCTGCCGGCGCAGCCGCGCCAGGGCCGCCGCGCCGCGCTCGGGGTGGCGCGCCACCTGGACGATGCGTGCCCCCATGCCCGCCAGGCGCTCCGCCGCCACCTGTCCGATGCCGGAGGTGGCGCCGGTGATGACCACGACTTTGCCCTTCATGTCAGCGGCCATGGCGTACGGCCGAGCCTATCACCCGGCCGGCGGGCCTCGATTTCTCCTGGACATGCCACTAGAGTGATGGGCGATGAGGATCTCCGGGAGATCGCAGGCCTTCGCCATCTGGGCTCTCGGTGCGGTAGGTGCACTCTGGGCGCTCGTCGCGCTTACCACTCTCGCGGCGCCCGCTCTGGTGGCCGCTCCCGCCGCTGCCGCCGCAGCCAACGCCGCCGCGCCGGCGGCGGACCGCGCAGCCCTGCTCGATCCGGGCGCTCCGCTTTGGCGGCGCCAGGCTCCGGCGGTTTTCCCGGCGCGCTTCGAGACCAGCCAGGGCTCCTTCGTCGTCGAAGTCCGCCGCGACTCGGCGCGGCATGGCGCCGATCGTTTCTTCGGCCTTACCCGCGGCCAGCTTCTTCGACGACTCGCGGTTCTTCCGCGT
>CAVSXT010000002.1:0-91551 GCA_963732005.1 uncultured Acidobacteriota bacterium | reverse complement strand
AATAGGCCTGCGGCACGGGACAGTTGCCACTCATCCGTCACTGGCCGTCAGCGCCGAAGGTCAGGCCGGCTGGGCGGAAGTGCGCCAGCCCTGCTCCACGGCATGCTTCCGCCAGCCGGGATGAGGAGCCGAGAAAACCGTGGCCCGCGCAGCATGCGCCAAGGTCGTCGGCCATCCCCATGGCTCTGGCACCACGCTCAAATCCGAGGCCCGTGGAGCTCGCGCTACACTTCGCCGTCCCCTCTTGACAAGCTTTTTCGGTCCCTGCACGAATAACCTCGAGTCAGCGCTCGAATGGACCCGGTTGGCCAGCAAGAGAGGCGCACGGGCGTGTTCTCGCGGCGAGCCTCCCGGACCCCTTCGCTGGCCGCCGATCGGCCCTGCTGCGGGCCGCCAAAGAGCTGGAAAACCAGGGTTTACAATGGCTGATGAGAGGGAGGGGAGGGACGATGACCATCGGCACAGCGATGCAAGCGGCAGGTCACGATATTCCGGCGACAGGTGGCGGCGAGGAGCTCGAGGATCTCGGCGAGCGCATCGCCGAGCTGGCGGCGCAGATCTCGGCCGCCACCTACGAGCTACTGGCCATGCTGCGCGACTTCGACGAGCGCGGCGGCTGGAACAGCGGGTTCAGCTCCTGCGCGCACTGGCTGGGCTGGCGCGTGGGGCTCGACCTGGGCGCGGCGCGCGAAAAGGTGCGCGTGGCGCGCGCTCTCGGCGCGTTGCCGCTGCTCGCCGCCGCCATGCGCCGCGGCGAGGTCTCCTATTCCAAGGTTCGCGCCCTCACCCGCATCGCCACGCCGGCCAACGAGCAGGACCTGCTGGCCTTTGCGCGTGCGGGAACGGCCGCCCACGTCGAGAGGCTGGTGCGGGGCATGCGCCGCGTCGATGGCATTGTGGCGGGGGATGGCGAGGAGCGCCGTCACGCCGCGCGGTACCTGCGCGCCTACACCGACGAGGACGGCATGGTGGTGCTGACGGGGCGCCTCGCGCCGGAGGCCGGCGCGGCCTTGCTGCGCGCCCTGGACGCCGGCGTCGAGGCGCTCTACGGGCCACGCGGCGAACACCGCGAACACCGCGGCCAACCGGCTGGCGATCCGCGAGAGGCGGCGGCCGAGGACGTTTCCGCGGAGCAGCGCAGCGCCGATGCCCTGGGCCTGGTGGCCGAGAGCGCGCTGGCCGCCGGCCTCGATCCCGGCAGCCGTGGCGACCGCTATCAGGTCGTGGTGCACGTCGACGCCGAGGTGCTGGCCGGCGGCGGCGAGAGCGGCTCGTCCTGGCTCGCGGACGGCAGCCACGTTTCCGCGGAAACGTCTCGGCGGCTGGCCTGCGACTCGGCACGGGTGGTGATGCGCCACGCCGCGGACGGCCGCGTGCTCGACGTCGGTCGCCGCACTCGCGCCATCTCGCCCGGCCTGCGCCGCGCCCTCGAGCATCGCGACGGCGGCTGCCGCTTCCCCGGCTGCGGCCTGAGGCTCTGCGACGCCCACCACGTGGAGCCCTGGGCCGAGGGCGGCGCCACCAGCATCGCCAACACGCTGCTGCTCTGCCGCCGCCACCATCGCGCGGTGCACGAGGAGGGATTCTCGATGGAGCTGGCGCTCGACGGCGAAGCGCGCTTCTATCGACCCGACGGTCGGCCGCTGCCGGAGGCGCCGGCGCTGCCGGTGCTGGCACGAGAGCCCGTCACGGCCCTGGTCACGCGACTCGCGGACCAAGGGGTGGCGGTGGATGCCGTAGCGACGTTGCCCGACTGGTGGGGTGGGCCGGTCGATTACGCCTGGGAGATCGATTGGCTGCGCCGGCGCGACCACCGGTACCCGGAAACCGCCGCCGGATGAATTCCCCCCGCCTGGGGCACCCACAGAAATTCGCGAAGACCCGTCAAGTACTCGGTTCTTTGCCCACTTCGGGATCAGCAATCGTGGATCTCATCGTCGGTACTCGTCGCGCGCAGCGCCTGGCCCGAGGCTTTCGCAATTCGCTTGCGCGCTGCTTTGGCGGGCTCGCCGTCGCCGCGGCAAGAGAGCGCCTACCGGCTCGGGGGTTTACCGCATCGAGGCGGCGGAATCGGCGCCGGGCGGCGTGTCCGGATGATAGCGGTGGCAGCTCAGGCAGGCGACCGGCGCCGGGCCGGCGGGTCCCGCCGGCGCAACGAAGGTCGCCGGATTTCCCGAGCCTGTCGAGCTCGCCGGCGCCGGGTTCGCGGCGGGAACGACCGCTCCCGGTCCAGTGCCGGCATCGGCATTGCCGATGCCGCCCGTGCCGCCGTGGCAAGTGCGGCAGACCGCGATCGACGGTAGCAGCAAGTCGGCGGTCACCGTGCTGGCGGCAGCGGCTCCGTGGCAGAGCTGGCAGTCGCTTGCCTGGTGGTCGAGGTGCGAGAAGCGGGCGTTCGGCAGCCAGCGCTCGGGAATCGGTCGCCAGGTCACGACCGGCACCGGCTTGGCGTTGGCGTCGACGAAGTGACACTCCTTGCAGGCGGTGCCGTAGAGGTAGCGCTCCGCGAACACCTCCGCCCCCTGGGCCTGGGCGCTGTAGTCGATGGCGCGCGACTGCTGGCCGGCGCCGCGGATCAACCGCAGGTACTGGTCGCGGACGGACTCGTTGGCGGCGCGCCGGTCCGAGTAAACGCTGATCAGGAACTCGCGCACGCGTCGCGGCGGGGCGTGCGGGGCCACCTGGTCCGGCCGCCGGCTGTCGAAGGTGAGCGGATGGCAGCCCGAGGTGGTGCAGGTGGCGTCGTAGGTTATCGGGACGATGCCGGTCGAACCGGTGGGGGCGGTCTGGCCGGTCGCCTCCTGGCCGCCGGGTGGCGCGGCCTTGCCACCGGACCCCACCGGCTGCGCGCCCGGCCCCGCCTGGCGGTTGCCGGCCTGCAGGCGATGACAGCTCTGGCAGGTGAGCTGGACCCGCTGGCCGGAGGGGGTCGGCAGCCGGGCCCGCAGGTGCTGCTGGTGACTGAAGAGCAAAGGCGTCGGATCCACCCGCCGCGCCACCGCCTCCGCCAGCGCCATACGCGCGCCGCTTGGCAGGGTCACCGAAAAGTCCGGGTGATCGTCGGCGAAGCTGCGGACGCGGCGAGCGAAGCGCGGCTCGGCGCCGGGCGGGTTGACCTGGAGATCGCCGTGACAGGACACGCAGGTCCGGTCACCGACCACCGGCCGCTCGCCGCCGCGGTGCTCGGGATGGCAGCCGGTGCAGGGCGGCGTGAAGGTCTGGCTCGCCTGGTGGATCTGGCCCTTCTCGCGCTGCCGGGAATGGCAGTCCGCGCACAGCGCGGGATCCGGCCCCCGCCAGGGCGAATGGCACGAGGCGCAGGAAGTGTCGGAATGCCAGGCATGCACCGGCCCCGGCTCGAAGGCCCTGGTCCTGCCGGTCAAGGGGAGCGCCACCATCAGGGCGGCGGCGCCTACGGTCAGCCCGAGGGCGAGCAGCCCCTTGTTGAAGAAGGACCGGCGCAGGCCGTAAGCATGCAAATAGTCGACAGCAGGCGTGGGCAGCGGCGGCGGCACCCGCGGTCCCGCCGGCGACGCCGAACGCGGCGGTCCTGCCGGCGGCGATGCCGAGGGCGGTCGCCCTGCCGGCGGGGCCGAGGGCGGTGATCCTGCCGGAGGTGCCGAGGGTGCCGCTGTGGAGGGTGGCGGTGTGGGCGGTCTCCCGGCAGGCGGAGGTGCCGAGCGCGGCGGTACTGCCGGCAGTGCCGAGGCCAGTGGTCCTACCGGGGGTGCGGGTGTCGCCGTGGAGGGCGGCGGCGTGGACGGTCTCCCGTCAACCGGCGACGGCGCCGGAGACGGCAGATCTGCCAGCGGCGCCGAGCGTTCCCCCCCTCGATCCCGAGACACCGCATCCCACGTCGTTGGCGCTCCAGCCGCTGGTTCTGCGACAGGAATCTCGCCGGTTACCCCTCGGGCCGCAGCCTCCCAAGCCGCCACTTCTCCGCTTGCCGCAGCCCTTGCCGCAGCCGCCCTGGCTGCCGCTTCCCTGGCAGCTGCGTCGCCGGCTGCCGCCTCTCTTCCTGCCGCCTCTCTCGCTTCCGCTTCTCTGGCTTCCGCTTCTCTGGCTTCCGCTTCTCTGGCTTCCGCTTCTCTGGCTGCCACTTCTCTCGCTGCCACTTCTCTCGCTGCCACTTCTCTCGCTGCCGCTTCTCTCGCTGCCGCGTCTCTGGCTGCCGCCTCTCTGGCTGCCACCTCTCTGGCTGCCGCCTCTCTGGGCGCCGCTTCGGTGGCGGCTGCTCCGGCGGGCGCTGCCTCTCTCCCGGCCGGCTTCCTGGCCACCGCCTCCAGGGCCGCCAACTGTTCAGCCACCGTCCTGGGTGCGTCTGGCGCGGCCGCCCCCGGCGCGGCGCCGCTCGATCTCGGCCTGGCTTCGTCGTTCGCCGGTGGGCCGCCGGCCAGGTTCGCCTCTGCTCCGGTGCCGGCTCTCTTCGCGGGCTGCCGCGCGGCGGCGGCGGCCATCGCCGTCGCCGCTCGCACCGCCGCCGCAAGGGCCTCCGGCGACATCCGCATCGTCGCCGCATCGGCAGCCGTCACCGCGTCCCCGGAATCCGCTTCCCAGGCTCGAGCCCCAATGGGCGCCCCGGCTGGGGGGGCGCCCGGCGGCGCGGCAGCCGGAGCTGCAGGCGGCGCCGGTTGCACCGCGGTCGGCCCCGCCACGGCCTGCGACACCCCTGCTTGCTCGGCCGCCCATTGCTCGGCCGCCGACCGCTCGGCCGCCGACCGCTCCGCGGCCACCTGCGCCGCCGCTGCCTGCACCGCCGCGGCGATGACGCTCGGCGGCGCGACCGTGGTCGCCACCGGCGGCACATCGCGGGCGGCGCCCGCCCGCACCGACAGGAACAGCGGGTCTTCGGGATCGGTGATCTGCACCCGGATCTCGTAGCCGCCGATGCTGATCAGATCGTTGGCGGCCAGCCGCGCCTCGCGCACCGCCTTGCCGTTGAGGTAGGTGCCGGTGACGCTGCCGTGATCGAGCAGCCCGTAGCCGCCCGCCACGGCTTCGATCACCGCATGCTCCAGACCCACCGCGACGTCCTCGAAGCGCAGCTCGGCGTTGGTGCCGCGGCCGATCCGCAGCCGGTCGCCGGCCACGAACGAGATCATCGACTGCTGGCCGGCGATCTTCTGGACGATGAAGGGCACGCGGGCTCCTCAGGGCCGGGCGTAATAGAAGACCGCCACCAGGTGGGCCGCGATCAGCACCAGCAGCGCGATCGACAGCGGCAGGTGGATGTAGAGCCACGCGCCCATGAGGTTGCGGTAGCGCTGCTGGGCGATCAGCCGTTGGAGCATCTCGTTGCGCTGGCGCGACAGCACCAGCAGCTGGCGCAGCTCCTCCTGCTCCTCTGCCGGCACCCGGGTCAGGTGCACCGCCCAGGGCGCGGTCGCGGCACCGGCGGCGCCGGCGCCGGCAGCGCTCCCTCCGGAGCCTCCCGGACCGATGCGGGAGAACAACATCCGCCAGCCGGCGAGGCGAACGGGCATGGATTCCGCGAGCAGGCCCTGGCAGACCTGCTGGAAGGGCTGCGACCGGCTGGCGGCGATGCGCGCCATGCCCTCGGCCAGCTGCTTGACCTGTGCCGCCAGCTCGGCAGGCGTGAGATCGCTTTCCACCTCGCTCAGCCGCCGCGGCACGGAGGTGTAGAAGGACGCCCCCAGGATGCCGCTCCCCACCACCACCAGCAGCGCCACGTAGGCCGCGATCGCCACCCGGTCCTGGAAGCGGAAACCGGTATGGAGGAGGATCACGAAAGCCGAGAGGATGCCCAGGTAGATGTGCGATTGGAGCCAGCCATCGAGGGTGCCCCAGGTGCTCCGGTACGAGCGCTTGCGCACCCCGAAGTAGAGGAGGATCAGGACCGCCAGCAGTCCGAGCGTGCCGTAGACGATCCCCACCGGCGAGCCGCCGTGCTGAAAGCCGCGCAGCGCGAAGAAGACGTAGGACGCGGTGAGCACCGCACCGGCCAGCAGCCAGGCGCGGCGCCAGCGGGCGGTGGCGGTGGTGCGCGGCAGCATCAGTGCAGGTCTCCGCTGCGCACCACCAGCTCGGCCAGCCGCTGCTGGTACTCCCCGGGTTCGAGCCGGATGGCGGCGCCGGTCGGGCAGCTGCGGACGCACGCCGGGCCGCCGTGGATCTCACGACAGAGATCGCACTTGACGGCCAGGGTGCGGCCGGCATCGCCGGAGTCCGCGGTGGCCGCGCCCGCCGCCGGCGCCGGCGCGTGTCCGGCCGCCCGGTCCGGATCGCCGCCGAAGATCGACCGCAGCCAGCCGAAGAGCGTGCCGCCGGCCTTGGGATGAACCATGAAGATGTTGCCGTAGGGGCAGTTGCGCTCGCAGTTGCCGCAGCCGATGCAGTTGCTGCGGATGAAGACCTCGCCGTGGGGATCGCGGGCGATGGCGTCCGGCGGGCAGTCGGTCATGCACAGCGGGTTCTCGCACTGCCAGCAGGAATTGGGGGCGAGCAGGTTGTAGAACTTGATGCCGGTGAGCGACAGGCGGGCCTGGCCGTCGGCATGCACGCCTTCGCAGGCGCTGATGCAGTTGCCGCAGCGCACGCACTTGTGCTCGTCGATGAACAGGGCCTGCGTGCCCATCACCACCTCCTGGCGGATGAGGTCGGAGAGCACGCTCGAGCCCGGCATCGCCTCGGCGACCAGCGAGGCGATGCGGCGCTCTTCGAGCTTGCCGGCGAAGCCCGCGGCGAGCTCGGGGTGCATGGCGATGAAGCGATCGAAGTCCTCCTTGTCGAGGCGGATCAGGTCGGTCGGGAAGATGGCGGTGACGGTGGCGGTGCGCTGCGCGTCGGGCAGCAACGCGGTCTCGCCGAAGAAATTGCCGGCCACCAGGTAGGAGAGCACCAGCTCGCGGCCTGCCGAGAGCTTCGAGATCTTCACCTGGCCGTTGCGAATCAGGTACAGGGCGCCGCCAGGGTCGCCCTCGCTGAACAGCGTCTTGCCGCGCTCCAGGCGCTCGATCCTGGCCTTCCCCACCAGGCTCCACAGCACCGATTCGGAAAGCTCGGGGAAGAGGTAGCCCTGGAAGGCGCGGATCAGGAAGGAGCGATCGACCATGCCGCGGACCGGGGCGTCGGTCGCCATCAGCTTCAGCATCGCCTTGCGCGGGATCTCGATCAGCCGCACGCCGCCGCGGGCGATGCCGGTCGCGTTGCGCCGGCGGCCCGAGATCAGGCTCATCTCGCCGAAGAAGTTGCCGGCCTTGAGCGTCGCCACCCGGCGCGCGCCGGCCTTCGGCGCGGCGGGCGGCGTCACCTCGATATCGACCTCGCCGGCGCTCACCACCAGGAACGAATCGCTGTAGTCGTTCTGGCGCAGGATCACCTCGCCGTCCCGGTACTCCCGCACCTCCGCGGACAGGAACACCTCGCGCAGCAGCTCCTCGTTGGCGACCGCGAACATCGGGATCTCGTCGCGCAGGTCCTCGATGCGCTGCCGCACGGTGCCGCGCCAGTAGGGCAGGCGCTGCTTCAGCACCTCCTCGTCGGCGGGCTCGACCTCGCGGCCGAGGATGTGCTCGACGACCTCGAAGCCCTGGTTGATGCCGAGCTTGATCAGGTCGCGCCCGGTCACCGCGCCGACCAGGAACAGTCCGGGCACGGAGGACTCATAGCGCTGCGAGAGCACCGGCCGGGCGTCGCGGCCGCTGCCGGCGAAGGACACGCCGAAGCTCTCCAGCGCCGCCCGCGGCGGCGTGGCGCCGAGCTTCAGGATGACTTGGTCGCAGGGCACCCGGACGCTGCCCTCCGGTTTGTTGAGCTCGACCGCCGCCGGCTCGACGTGGTGAATGGTGGTGCTGAAGTGGACGGTCAGCTGGCCGGTGGCCTGGCGGCCCAGGATGTCGCGCTCGAGGCTTTCCTTGGCGCGCAGGATCTCGGGCGTCCGGACGACCAGGCCGACGCGGTTGCGCTCGCACAGCGCCAGCGCCACCTCGAGCGCCGAGTCGCCCGCCCCCACCACCAGGATGTCGCGGTCGACGAAATCGTCGGGATCGACCAGGCGGGTGCTGATGTGGGGAAGATCCTCGCCCGGCACGCCCAGCAGGCGCGGGTTGCCCTGGGTGCCGACCGCCAGCACCACCCGCTCGGCCTGGTAGCGCTCGCTCGCGGTGCGCACCACGAAGCCGCCATCCGCCCGCTCGAGGCCGGTCATCTCCTGGCGGTAGCGGATGTGCAGGTCCGCCGCGAACCGCGACCAGGCGGCGAGGATGGACTCGCGCGAGCCGGCGGCGAAAGGCAGGGCGCCGCGCTGTGGCACCTGCACCGGCTCCTCCATCACGTGCTTGCGCTTCTGGTAGCAGAAGATCGTGTCGGCCAGGTGGTCGGCGCGCTCCAGCAGCACGTATTCGAGGCCATTCGCCTGTGCGTTGGCCGCCGCGGCCAGCCCCGCGGGACCGGAGCCGACGATCACCAGCGGGAAGCTCGAGCCCGGCATCGCAAGCGCCTCCACCTGGCCCTGCGGCCTGGCGGGAAGTTGTCAGTTCGCCCCTGATTCTATACGCGGGCCGTCGCCAGCCAGTTCGAGACTGATCATGGCCAGCCTTCGCTCCTGCGACCCGCAGGGCGGGTTCAGGCTCCGGGCGCCACATCGTGCTCTACCCCGGCGGGCGGGAGGCGGGTCGATGCCGCCTGATAGGATGGGGAAAAACCAGCCGGCCAATCGGCCGGGCGGAAAAGGGGGGTGGTCATGGTCGCGGTATGGTCTCTCTGGTTTCCGATTGGCGTCTCCGCGTTAGTCGTCTTCCTGGTCAGCGCCGTCCTGCACATGTTCACTCCCTGGCACCGCGGCGACCTGCGCAAGGTGCCGCAGGAGGACGCGGTCATGGGGGCAATGCGGCCGTTCGACATCCCGCCCGGCGACTACGGGATGCCGTACGGCGGCTCGATGGCGGCGATGAAAGATCCCGCCTTCAAGGAGAAGATGAAGGCGGGGCCGGTCGCAGTCATGACCGTCATGCCGAGCGGTCTGCCGCAGATGGGATCGAGCCTCCTGCTCTGGGCTCTCTACACCATCGTGGTGAGCATCTTCGTCGCCTATGTCGCCGGGCACGCGCTGCCGGCAGGACCGGGCCTCTACCGCGCGGTGTTCAGGTTCGCGGGCTGCACGGCCTTCGCGTGCTATGCGATGGCGCTGCCGCCGTTTTCCATCTGGTACAAGCGCAACTGGGTCACGACCGTCAAGTCGATGATCGACGGCCTCGTCTACGGGCTGCTGACGGCCGGGGTCTTCGGCTGTCTCTGGCCGCTTTGAGCAGGCCGCCGCTCTACGACATCGCGCATCAGATGGCGGCGGCGGCGCTCGCCGCGGTCGATCCGGAGCGGCTGGTGCGCGAGGCGCTGGCGGGGAGGCCGGAGCGCTGGGCGGCGGCCGTCGCTCTCGGCAAGGCGGCGCCGGCGATGGCGCGCGGCGCCCGCGGGGCGTTGGGGCAGGATGGTGCGGCGCGGCGGCTGCTGGTGCGCACGCACGCGACGCCGAGCCTGCTCGATCCCGCTTGGGAGCAGCTCTCCGGCGGGCACCCGCTCTCGGACCGGCAGAGCCTGGAAGCCGGCGGCCGCGTGCTGCGCTGGCTCGCCGAGCTGCCACCCGGAGCGCCCTTGCTCGCTCTGGTTTCCGGCGGTTCCTCCGCCTGCGTCGAGGCGCTTGCCGGCGGCCTCACGCTCGCGGACCTCACCGCTACGCAGCGGGCGCTGCTCGCCTCCGGTCTGCCCATCGACGCCTTCAACACCGTGCGCAAGCACCTCTCGGCCCTCAAGGGCGGCGGCGCCTTGCGCGCCTGCCGCGGTCCGGTGCTGGCGCTACTGCTCTCCGACGTTCCCGGCGACGCTCCGGGGACGATCGGCTCGGGGCCGTTTGCCGCCGATCCGAGCACTTTCGCGGCGGCGCTGGCGGCGGTCGAGTCGCTGGCGGTGCCGGAGGAGGTGCGCCGGCGTCTCGCGGCCGGCGCGCGCGGCGAGCTGCCGGAGACGGTCAAGCCGGGCGACCCCGAGCTGGCCCGCCTGGAGTCGCAGGTGGTGGGGAGCGCCTCGACGGCAGTCGCGGGGGCGGCGGACGCAGCGCGCCAGAGCGGCCTGGCGGTCACCACCGGCAGGCTTGCCGGCGAGGCCGCGGCGGCGGCACGCGACCTGGTGGAGCGAGGGCGGGCCATCGCCGGCAGCCGGGTTGCCCTGATCCTGGGTGGCGAAACCACCGTCACCCTTGGCCCCAAGCCCGGCCGCGGCGGCCGCAACCAGGAGCTGGCGCTGGCGGCGGCACGGCAGCTCGCCGGCGGCCGCGGCGAGCTGGTGCTCACCCTGGCGACCGACGGCGAGGACGGACCGACCCGCGCCGCCGGCGGCATCGTCGACGGCGCCAGCTGGGCGGCGCTCGCCGGCGCCGGCGTCGATCCGGCGGCCGCCCTCTCGGGGCACGATTCGCAGCGGGCGCTGGCGGCCCTGCCCGGAGCGCTGCTCGAAACCGGCAACACCGGCACCAACGTCGGCGACCTGGCCGTCTACCTGCGATCGTAGCGGCGCGCCGCGAGGCGCTTGATCTTCCGGTACAGCGAGACGTATACTTTTTGTGGAGCTATACGTCATGCACACGAAGCTCACATTGCGAATGGACGAAGCGCTGATCGAACGGGCCAAGGCCTACTCCAAGGCAAACGGCAAATCCGTCTCCCAGCTGGTGGCGGACTACTTGGCGTTGCTGCAGAACGAGCCTGCCGGGGGGCCGCGTTTGAGCCCGATCGTGGGCTCGCTCCGCGGTCTGTTGCGCGGCGCCAAAGTAGGCGAGCAGGACTATCGACGCCACCTCGAGGACAAGCATCTCTGAAGATCCTTTTCGACACCAACGTCGTGCTCGACGTGCTGCTGGATCGCGAGCCGTTCGCGGCAGCTTCATCGCGGCTGCTTTCTCGAGCCGAGGCCGGGGAGATAGAAGGCTGCCTCTGCGCGACGACGATCACCACTCTTCATTACCTGGCAACCAAGACAGTGGGATCCAGGCGGGCGCTGCTCGCGATTCGGCGACTGCTGTCCATTTTCGAGATCGCGCCGGTCAATCGCCCGGTGCTCTCGGCGGCTCTCGAATCGGAGCTGAAGGACTTCGAAGACGCGGTGCTCCTTGAAGCCGCCCTACAGGTGTCCGCTCAGGCCATCGTCACCCGCGATACTGGTGGTTTCAGGAGGGCGGCCCTTCCCACCTACTCGCCGGAGGAGCTCCTCCGGGCGCTCGACCTGGGAAAATCGGACCCCGCCTGAACCTGGGGGCGGCTCGGCGGCTGCCGCCGATTCAGCCGCCGGCGCGCCGCGCCAGCAGCAGGAGCTGCCGCGCCCAGGCGTCGCGCGCACCCGGCGGGACGGTGCGCTCGCGACGGCGCGCCGCGGCGGCGCCCGGCACGATGAAGGCGCCCGCGGCCAAGAAATGACCGTAGAGGATCTGGCGTTGCGGCACCAGGCCCGCTCGCCGCAGGGCCGCCGCCAGCGCCGCCGGATCGTAGGCCGTGTAGCGCGGCGAGCCGGGCCGGCGCCGCCAGGCCCATGCCTTGGCGGCGGCGAGCACGAGGCTGTGCCGGTTCATGGCGCTGAAACACAGGGTGCCGCCGGGGGCGAGCACTCTCGCCGCCTCGGCGAAGAAGCCCGCCGGCGACGGCAGGCAACCCAGCAGGGAGATCGCCGCCACTCCCGCACAGGAGCCGTCCGCCAGCGCCAACTCGGCGGCATCGGCGACCGCGAAAGGGCGCCGCCAGCGCGCCGTCGCATAGCGCGCCATCCGCGGATCGCGGTCGAGGCCAACCACCCTCGCGCCGAGCGCGCCGAGCGCGCCGGCGAGGTGCCCGGTCCCCGATCCGACGTCGAGCCAGAGATCTCCCGGCCGGATGCGCTCGGCGCAGGCCTCGACGCACAGCTCGAGGCCGCGCCGGAACGCGAGGTGCCGCGCCTCGCGAGCATCGTGGACCCGCGCCCACGGCTCAGGATCGAAGCGCATCGCCGGTTCCGGCGCGCGCCGCGCCGTCGCTGCCGTCGATCCGCACCAGGCGCCGCAGCTTCGCGTCCGGGCCCAGGCGCAGCGGCAGGCGCTCCACCGCCAACGCCCCCGCGTCGCACCACAGCGCGGCGGCCAGGGCGCCGCCGCCGGCCAGGGCGGGCAGGCGCCGGCGCAGCCCATCGCGGAGGGCCGCGGGCTCGATGCGGGCCTGCGGCGAGAGCACGACCTTGGGCGCGGCGCCGCTCGTGCTCCCGCCGAGCCAGATCTGGAAGTCGTCGTCGCCGCCGCCGAGCTCGCGCACCACGCCGGCGACCAGGGAGGTGAAATCGACCTCGCCGAGCTTGACTCCCTCGAGAGCGATCTTGGCCGGGCTGTGCACCTCGTCGACCCGCCAGACCAGGCCCGCTCGGCCAAGGGCGCAGTCGCACGCCTGCCGTCGCAGCAGGCCGTGGTCGCCGAGCTCGACGTTGAGCAGCACCTTCGGCGCCGCGAGCGACAACGAGGTGAAGGCCAGGGCGCCGCGCTCCCCGGCGATCACCGCCAGCCGATCGGCATACAGATGCATGTCGCCGCCGCTGCCGCCGGCGGGACAGGCGCCGGCGATGAAACCGGTCTCGGTCGCGGCGTAGCGTGCGTAGACCCGCAGCCCGCACCGCGCCATGAAGTCACGACGCGCCGCGGTGAGCGGCTCGCCGCCGGCGAAGACGAGGTGCCGCGAGAGGTCAAGCCCGGCGGCCGCGGCGGCGCCGGCGACGCGCATCGCGGCGCTCGCGAAGCACTTCAAGACCGCCGGCCGCGGCGACTCCGCCAGCCAGCGCGCCACCTCCTCCGCCCGCGCCGGCGGCACCCATTCCGGCGACGGGCCGAGCCGCGGCAGCAGGCGGCGCAGAAGGCGCCAGCCGCGGTCGGCGTGAAACGCCAGCCCGCTGCCGGGCGCCGGCGCGGGGCTGGGAGAGAACCAGCGTCTCGCCGGCCGGCCGAGCTTCGCATGCACCAGCAGGTTGTGCAGCCCGGCGATCCCCGGCGGACCGGGCAGCCAGAGCGCCACCGGCGCCTCGCCGCAGCCGTGGCTCGCCAGCAGCAGCAGCTCGTCCGCGGCCTCGCCGGCCAGGAACCGCCAGGCGTAGCGCACCGGCAGCGCGGCGCCGGTCGAGCCGCTGGTCGAGCCGCCAAGCCTGCCGCCAGCCAGCGGGTTGTCGAAGTCGCGCGGCGCGAGCGCGAGGGTGAGGCCGGAGCGCCGCAGCGGCGCTCGCCCGCGGAACTCCTCGGCGCTCACCCAGACCCCGGCCGCACGCAGCCGCGCCAGCGTCGCCTCCACTCCGTCCGCGCCCGCCATCCGGCGCAGGTCGCCCAGCTCGCATCCCGACCACCGCAGCAGGCGGGCGAACGGGCCCTCGGGAGCCGCGAAGAGCAGCCTCGCCGCGACCTCCACGAACGCGGCCTCGCGCCGCCGCACCGCGACGGCGACGGTCTCGGCGGCCGCCGCCGGCGCGAGCGGGCGGCGCAGGAACCCCGGCAGGCCCGCCGCGGCGCGCACCAGATCGAGCAGATCTCGCCCGTGCACGCCGCCGCCCACGGCGCTCACCGGTCGAGCGCCTCGAGAAACCGCAGGTCGCGATAGCCGTCGGCGGGCTGCCGCAGGTAGCCGAGATCCGCCATCAGCGCCAGCACCTGCGCCATCGCCGCATCGTTGCGGATCGCCTGCGGATCGGGCCGGTTCACCGCCAGCGCCCGGAGCAGAATCTCGGCGCTCACGCCGATGAAGCCCTCGCCGATGCGGGCTGCCTCTTCGGGCGCGGCCAGGACCCGGCGCGCCGCGGCGACGTAGGCCGTGGTCACCCGCTGCACCAGCTCGGGCTCGTGCTCGATCAGGGCGCTGGTGGTGGTCAGCGAGCAGCCGGGAGCACCCGGCCAGACGTCGCCGGTGCGCAGCAGCACCCGCCCCAGGCCGAGAAACTCGAGCATCGCGGCATAGGGCTCGACCATCGCGGCGGCGTCGGCGCCGTGGCCGACGAAGCTCAGGATGGCGCCGTCGCCCGAGGGCTGCCGCACCAGCCGGATGTCCTGCCATCGCAGCCGGCGGATCAGCGCCATCGCGGTGAGGTCCTTGATGCCGCCCTCTTGCGGCACCGCCACTCGCCGCACGTCCTCCGGCGCGAGTCCGGTCCGCACCACCAGGGCGGCCTCCTCGATGCCGGAGCCGGCGATCAGCACCAAACGGTTGCCGGCGTCCGGCGGGTCGGCGACCACCCGCGTCCAGGGGATGACGGCGAAATCCACCTCGCCGGCGCGCAGGCGATCGGGCACGGCCCAGGCGGTCGGCGCCATCACCGGCTCGGCCGCGAGGTCCTGCGCCGCGAAGAATCCCCGCTCGATCGCCACGTAGGCCGGCAACTGGCAGATGCCGCGCAACAACGCCAGCCGGATGCGCCTCATCCCTCCATCCTTTCACCTTCGGTGGCGGCGCACTCCGGCGCAGCAGGCGCGGCCTGACCAGCGGCAGCGAGTTCCGATTGAAGGGGCCACCGGTCCGGCGGTCAAGCGCTCGCAGGCGCGGTTCGTTCCCTGCGTCGCTCGCGTCTTCACAGGTCGGGGCAATATGGCACGCCCGGTTCGGCGTGGTCAAGCAGGGGCCGGCAAACTGATCGCTCATCCGATAATCTGGAATTATCATCCGGCCCCGCGGACGCCGGTTCGCCGCGCGACGGGTGCCGCGCGCAGCGAACGGCCGTAGACGTTGATTATTTGAAGCAGCGTGCACTGGCATGGTTGTTGCCATTCTTTGCTTGGTCAGGAAAGGGGGACGTTATGAAAGGAAAGGCACAACCGGGCGTCGATATCAACGATCAATTGCGGCGTATGTTCATGGCGCGCGGCCGGTCGGGGGCCCGCAGGCGCCGGGTGCACCGTCATCGGGACGAGCGCCCGCAGCGAGAAGAGGATCATGAGCAAGATGCCGGCTGGGCGGCCTCTCGGCCGCCGGCTGGCCTCAAGGCGATCCGAGCCCGGCATGGCCGGGGAGCGTCGAGAACTTCGGGCAGAAGGCTTCGCACCAAACCGGACCGAAGAAATCTCCGACAATCCCCGGATAATTTTTCAGCTTGCGGGCAATGTCCAGCGCGTCCCACAAAAAACGATTGCGTTCTTGCGCCGCCGCCGCCTCGCGCAGGGATCCGCTGGCATGAATGCTCAACATCAACACGAAAGCGTCGGCGGGATGAGACATCTTGGAAAAGGCCTTGGTCAACGACGCAGGAGAGAACCTCCTGTGCCGCTTGCACTGATAGACCCATGTTTCGGTGCCAAGCTCACCATGCTGCGTCGCGACGATGTCGATGCCTTTCTGGTCGTCTCCCTGAACGCCATAGAGGTGGCAATCGATGACGCCCGGCTGCGCCGCGACGAGTGCCGCGCAGAGCGCCTCGAATTGCTGCCAGCCGAGCTCGGCCAGCGGCAGCTCCTGGCGCAGCGTGTGCACGGGAGGCGAGATGGAAGAGGGCGCGGGCCGGCCTTCGAGCTCGAGGCGAAAACCGGTGGCGCGGGCCAGCGCGGCGCGCGGTTCACGATGCAGGCAGAGGTCGTTGAAGCTCAAGCCCAAAGTCTCCAAGGCGAGATGGTTGAGCCGTAGCACAACCTCGGCGCGCTGGCTGCGCAGGTTGTCACTGCTGCCAAACTCCTCTTCGGCGGCGAGGTTCTCGAGGAGTCTTGCCTCATAACCGAGAAAACGCTCGTACCAGCTCGTGCGCTCCACCTGGAATCTCAAGAGCTCGAGTCCACGCCGGTATTCCAACGGCAGCCTCCCAGAGCTTGACTGCAACGCGGCCGTAGCCAAGAAGCCGTCGCGTCAGTTGACACTAACATCCTTTGGAATGAACCGCGCGGGAGCGTTCACGGTCCGGTTTCCTGGACGCCGGTCCGGTTGAGCAGACGGCGCAGGGCGATGGTAGGCCGGCTGCTCCCACGGCACGCTCCTTGCGATCTCTTGGCACGGACGATGCTGTCTGCGAGCTGGCATCCGAGCTGCCTCGTCGGTTGCACATCTCGCTCCTGATCGCCGCGGTGGACCTTCGGACCTGAACACACGAACGGAAGCCATGAGTCTCTTTCTTCAGTGCATCCAGTGGGTTGCGCAGTGCATCCAGTGGGTCGCGCCATACCGGCTCTGCCTCACCGGGATCTCGGCGGCGGTCGCTCTGCCGGTCGGGGCAGGGGCGCTGTTCCTGCGGCGCAAAGCATTGCAGCGGGAGCTCTGGGTCGGCTACCTCGGCGCCGCGTTCCTGATCTTTGCCTGCCAGTACATGGCGCTGATGGCGTTCGAATTCGTGCGCCACTCGGGGCCGGCGCCGGCGGCGGGCTCCTTCACGGCGGAAGACTGGGCCGGCGCCGTCGCCTCTAGCCTCAACAACCTTTTTTTTCTGGCGGCGGCACGGTCCCTGATGCGCAGGCGGCCAAGCTTTCCATGGTGGGCTCTGACTCTCGCCGTTGCCGCGATCGTGGTCGATTGGGGCCTGGAACTGCATTTCGTTTCACGATTCTGGCGACCCTTCCACCGTCTCGCCGACGCCGGCTTTTCCGGCGTCGCTCTTTCCAGCATCGCATATGCAATGTTCGTCAGCGTGAGCCCGCGGCGCCGCGCCTGGCTGCCGGCAACGGCGCTGCTCGGCGGCGGACTGTACGTGCTGGTGAACGTTGGCTACGCGCTGGTTCCCCCGGCCATCACCGGCAGTCTCGGCGCCGAGCTCCGGCAACAGCTCGTTGCCGGGATGCATCTGACGGAGACGGATCTCGACACGGCGTTTTTTGCCGCCGCCATCCCGCTCAAGCTGATTCTGGCGGCGTTCGCGTGCGCGCTGGTGCTGCGCACCATCGTGGTGCTGTCGCCGCGCGCCCTGAGAATGACGCTGATCGACGTGAGCCAAAACAACCTGGATTTCTTCACCGGCGAGGGCCTTTTGCGGCTCATTGCCGGGAGCGTGCGCGCCGACCGGATCGCTATCTACTACCGCATTCCGAGCTTGAAAGCTCCGCGCGTCGCATGGTGGTGGTGGCCTTACGCGCCTAGCGGCGCGGACGCCGCTACCGGCCGCGGCGGCGCCGCCGCGGCGGCACGCCCGGCACAGATGACTCGGCCAGAGGTCCGCTCGGTGCCGGCCGGCGACTCTCTCGAGGGGAGAGTCCTCTCTGGCGTGGCTGTAGAGAGCCTGCACATCCAGCGTGACCGCGGGCTGGGCAAGCTTCCCGCGGCGGCCAAGGATCCGGGCAACGAGCCCGCCGAGCAGGGCTCCGTGGTCATGGTCCCCATCTACTACAACGGGTTCATCACCGGCGGCATGTCGTTGGGATGGAACACCACCTACGCTTTCAGCCCGACCACTCGGCAACAAGCCGCGCGCCTCACCGAGATCGTTTCGGTCGTTGCCGAGGCCCGCCGCCGGCTGGCGGTGATCCTCTCCTGGGGAGCTGCCCAGCAGCGGTTGGACCCGCAGCGCAGCGACGGCTCCGGCACCGTCGCTTCGGAGCTCGCTGGCCGGCTCTACCAGATCCTCTGTCCGCTCGCGGCCGGGATCTTTCTCGACGTCGGCTTCTACCCTCTGTGGTCGGTGGCAGCCGAAGAAAGGCACCTCTCCGGAGCCTCGGGCGGCGGCGATCGAGTCGCCTTTTCACGCGCCATCAACCACCTTGCCGGCACACCGGTTCGCGGCGAGCAGCGCCCCGTCTCCCTGAGGGTCGGCAAGGTGGACATCGGGGAAGCCGTGCTCGTCTGGCCAAACCCCGCGGACCAACCGCAGCGGCCGTTGGTGCTTTGCGATCCCCAGCTCTTGCAAGCAGTCGCGTCGCTGGTGGCCGGGGCCGTGCTCGACTGGTTCGCCACTTTCTTTTCGGCGCTTCTCGCCCGGCTGGGCGCCGAGCTCAGCGCACTCAGAATCGCCACTCCGCGCGATTGGCTGGCGGCCATCGCGCCCACCTGCGAGAAGGCCGGCCTGTTGTGGGCCGTCGTCGTCTTCGGGTCCGATGGCGGAGAGCACCTCGGCCGGACGGACGCAGTCGAGGTCGTGAGGCGACTCGCCGGCGAGCGACCCGAGCTGCTGCGGAGCGGCGAGCCGACGGCGGTGACGCTGCCCCAGCCCGCCGGCAACACGCGCACCGTGGTGGTGCTTACCCTGCCGTTTTCCGGCGCGTCTCTGTGGCTGGGGGTCGCGCGTGCGGCATTTCAGCCGGAGCTCAGCGTGAAGTGGCCCTGGGGCGCTTTCCTGAGCCGCCTGGGAGAGGCGGCCGACCTGGTGCTGGCCCACATCACCTCGCATCAAGAGGTGACCCGGCTGCGGCAGGAGTCCGAGCAGTTCAGGAGCCTCCTTAGCCATTCGCCGAGTGCGGATTTGTTTCTCCACGAGCTGATCAACATCGCCCGCAATGTCGAGTCCGGGGCGATGTCGCTGGCCGATGACCGCCGGTTCAAGTTTCTGACCGGGCCGCCAGGGTTGGACAAGAGTATCGCGGGCCTACAGACTTCGGCGGGCCGACTCTTCACCTTGATCAAGAGCATCGAGCAAGATCGGTCGGCGCTCACGGCGTGCCGCCTGCTCGAGGTGGTCGACGACGTCAGGAGGATGATCGAACCCGACCTCGAAGAGCACCGGATCGCTCTTCGGGTCGATGCGCCCGCCGGTGCAGATCCACGCGTCACCGCACCATTTCACATCGTCCTGGTGGCACTTCTCAGCCTTGTGCGAAACAGTATCGATGCGATCGGCGACGACGGCTGGATCGATATCGAGATCAGGGACTTGGGCTCCGCGGTGGACTGTGACGTGATCGACACCGGACATGGGTTCGATCCCGCGATCAAGGAGAAGATCCTGAAAGGTCATTCCACGAAGGGGAGGGGGCGTGGCAGAGGGCTCTCCTCTCTCGAGCGCCAATTCGGCGGCAAGGGTAGGGTCCGCGTCGGCGAGTCGATACCATACCAGCGCACGGTCTTTACGCTCGAGCTCGACAAACAGCCAGAGGAAGGAGTGGATAGTGGATCTTAAAAGAGTTTTGATCATCGAGGATGAAGAGCCCCAGCGCCTGGCCTTGCACGACGGTCTGGAGCGGCGGAACTTCTGGGTCGCCAGCGCTGCGACGGTGGCTGCGGCCCGCATTCTGATCGCACAGGAGACCGAGCCTTACGACGTGGTGGTGATCGACATGCACCTCGAAAAGAAAGGCGGCAGGCAGGAAGCCGAGGTGATGGGTGGCGACGGCAAGGAGGTAACCGGAGCTCATGTCGGCATCGAGATCAAGAGGAAGTGGCCGTTCTGGTCGCCGGAGTTTCTGATCTCGTCCGCCTATACTCTGGCAGAGTACTATCGGCTTGCGCTCGATCTCGGGGTGGCAGCATACCTTGAAAAGCGGCACCACGACGTGCGCAGCGTGATGCGTCACGTGCGGGCGCTCGCGCTGCGGCGGGGATTGAGCGTCGAACGGCCGCAGGCCGTCGCCGAGATCCGCCGTCTCGCCTTGACCAGCCGCAACAACGCCGAGGCGGTGCAAAGGTTTTGCAGCCAGGTTTTGTGCCGCGAGCTCGGCGCCTCCCTCGATACGCCGTTTGTGGTCCTGCTGACCGATCGCTCGGGCACCTACGGGGTGGGCAACCGACCCAACCTCCCGGACGGCGCTTTCCGGGCCTACGCGATGGTGCAGGCGCTGACGCACGGCAAGGCCGCCGCCGCGGAGCCCTTCGTGTTCAAACCAGCCGACCTTCGCGCCCTCGACCCTGCCGTGGAAACGGACATCCTCGAGCGCCTCGCGAACGCGGCTTTCATTCCGCTGGTGGCCGACGACGAGTTCCGGCTCTCCCTTGGACTGCTGCCGGAGTCGACGCAGGCGGACTCCATCGCCGAGGCGGTGGCCACCGCCCGGGTGCTCCTCGAGTATTTCCGGCCGGCAGTGCTGAAGCACCTCTTGACTTTGACGGCAACGGTTACCGAGCTTCACGCCAAGCGCCTGGCGGTGCTCCGGGCAACTTCCCAGTTCTGCCTCTACGTCGGCCAGGAACAGCTCGCCACCCTGGCGGCTGCACAGGATGCGGGGGAGCTCTCGATGCCGGTCCTTACTGCGAGAAGCTTAGGCTGCTCGCCGCCGATTTGCGGGATGCCGGTGAGGTGCTGGGAGAGCTCAGCCAGCTAAAACCGGCAGGGGCGGAGGAATCGCCGGCTGACTCGGCGAACGCGGCAGAGCTGTTGTCCATGAGCGAGGTCGCCTCGGCGGCGTGGCGCGATCTGGCCGACGCCCTTGAACAGGAGGCAAGCCTCTTGTGCGTCGAAGGCAGCTGCATGGTTCACGGCCGGCGCGACAACCTGCAGATCGCAATCAGCCGCATCCTGCAGTGGTTCGTTCAGCGCATGACCGAGAGTCCCGCCGACTCGGAGCCCGCTATTTTCGTGCGTTGCAGCGAGACGCCAAGAGGGCCCGAAGTGGCGTTTGAGGACCGCAGCCGGCGCCTCTCTGACCAACTGCGCGAGTTCTTGTTCACGCCCTTTTCGCAGGCGAGCTCGCACCCGCCGGTCAGGAAGGAGCTGCGGGGCCCCGGCATCCACCTCTCGCTCTACATGGCCAAGATGCTCGTCGAGGTGGGAAGCGGCGGCGTGCTCGAGGACCGGTCGGCCGAGGTCGCGGGCAGCCAGGGGCACCGGCTGGTCATGCGATTCCCGCCACAGCGGAGCAGCGCCGTCGCATGAGGTGGCGCCATGCCTGTCAGAGTCGTGGTTCTCACGAGTCGGACCAGCGAGGCGCCCCTCGGCTGGTCCACCCACGGCGCCTGGTCGGCTGAATGCGAGCGGTGCGCTTTGGAGCTCCTCAGCTCCGGCAACGTCGGCGAGGAGCGGGCCGAGGTCTACCTGTGCCTGTCCGAGGACCAGCGGCAGTCGCTGGACCGCCGGGCGCTCGAGGGCTTCGTCAAGATGGTGTGGGGCGCGACCTGGGATGCCGACGTCTACCTGGTGCTCAACAGCCGCCAAGCCCTTACCTATGACCCCATCACCCAGTTCGAGGCGGTCGCCGGGTGGTTCGAGACCGCTCTGCGGAGCGGCATCAAGGACCTCTTGGAAGTCTGGGGCGACGGGCTCGATCAGATCGATCCGACGCTGCTGCGGGCAGCACGCGACCGCGCCGCGATAAGAGAGGCTGTACGTCTGGGCCTCGGTCCGGCGGCCCGGTGGCGGGTCGTGGTTCCGGACCCCGAGAACACGCTCGGCGGCTTCCTGGAGCCTTTCGTCCACTGGCAGGCCGGAGGCTCGACCGAGCACCGTCTGATCTTGGCAGTCGATCAGCCGGCAGCAGCGCGCCAGCTCTCTCGAATGAGGAAGGACCTCGACCGGTATGGGCCGAGCGCCGAGGTCGTCGCCACGCTTGGCGTACACGCGACGCAGAGGCTGATCGATCTGTGCGAAGAGCGCCGCCTGACCCTGCTGCGCTTCCTGGGTCCCTACGAGCTACGCTACTTTCTGCAGCGGCTCAATCCGCACGACGAAACGCTGCCGCATCGCTCTCGTTTTCCGTCACCAGGCGGGGCGTTGCTGCACGGCTCCGTGGCGCCTCGACCACGCTGGGAGCCTCCCCGACCCGGCGATCTCGGCGCGCTCTACCGGCCGGCCCTCGCCCAGATGATGCAGTCGATCCGCGAGCTGAGACCGCAGTACCTGCGCGCCCTGTCCTTCGAGATGCGACTGGAGGACAACCTGGTTCGCTCGACGGATGGAGACACCGAAGCGTTGCGGGCGGAGCGGGCGGAGATCGTCAGGAGGCTGAACGAGCTCAGCCTGGAGGCCCTGGGAACGTCCTTCAACGATCTCGTCAGGAGCGGCGCTGCCAGGCCCGAGACGGCTGGGCCCGGCGCTGCCGATCCGGAGAAAGCCGCAGCCGGCGGCGCGGCGCGCGCAGTGCTGGTCACCCTTGCTCTCGAACCAGCCGACGAAAAGGCGGACTGCCTGGTGGCGGCGCGGATGGTGGGGCTCATCCGCGAGTGGCTGCCCCCGGGCGCCGAGGTGCTACTCCACCTGAGCCGCATGGGCAACGCCGTCGGAGATATGCTGCTCAAGATGCCGGCGCCGAAGATCTGGATCTATTTGGGCCAGGCCGGTTCGGAAGGCCTGCGTAAGACGGCTCCGCGGCCGTTCGTCGCCGCTGCCGGTTGGCTCGCCGGAGTGCCGCCAGGCGCGGGAAATCCTTCTCTGGCGCTCCTGCTCGCCAACCGGTCCGAGGCATCGGCGCGCGCCCTGCTTGCCGCCGGCGTCTCTTGCGCCATCGGATGCAACGGCGCCGCGTCGCTACCAGAGCTGGAACCGGCGCTCCGCATCCTGGTCCAGGGGATCCTGAGCGAAGGGACCGCCCGGCGTTCCGTCGAGAAGGCAGGGGCTGCTGCGGGGCGGGCCCTGCGGGCCTGCGGGCTCGAAGAATCGGGGCTCAAGACGTTCTTCTCCGAGGCGACGTGATCCTGCTGCTCGCGGACGCGGAGGAGGTCGACCTCGCGACCCTCGCCAGGTTGATCGACGCCCGGGAGGTCTCCGTCACCACCCGCAACTGGAACGATAAGAGCTTGCCGAGCGGTTCGCTTCACGGCCTGGCGCGGTGCTTCCTGGTTTCCTCGACGCAGGGTGTCCTTTCGCTCGGCGAGCGCGTTACCTTGGTCCGAGAGCGACTGAGCGCTGGGGTGCCGCTGGTCGTCTGCGGTGCGCGGCCCACGCTTCCCGACCGAGATGTACTGCGGAATTGTGGAGCAACCGAGGTCGTGACTCCCGCGGACTGGCGGCCAGTTGCGGTCGCAGAGCGTATCCTGGCTGAGCTGGCGCTCGCGGGCCTCCTTCAGCCCAGCGAGTTTGGGTCATTGGTGGGTACCACGCCGGAGATGCGAGAGCTCTACCGCAAGATCGAGGTCGTGGCGCCCCTCGACGAGCCGGTGCTGCTGCTCGGCGAGACCGGAACCGGCAAGGAGTTGGTGACGGCGGAGATCCACCGCTGCAGCCGGCGGACTGGCCCTCTGCTCTCCATCAACTGTGCGGCCATCACTCCGGAGCTGCTCGAGAGCGAGCTCTTCGGGCACGAGCGTGGAGCATTCTCCGGCGCCGTTACCAGCCGCAAAGGCCTGCTGGTCGAGGCGGGGCAAGGCACGGTGCTCCTCGACGAGATCGGCGACCTTGCATTGTCGTCACAAGCGAAGCTCTTGCGGGTCATCGAAGAACGCCAGGTGCGGCCGGTTGGCGCCAACCACTGGCAGCCGGTCCACGCCCGCATAGTGCTCGCCACCAACCGCGACCTGGAAGGCGCCAGCTCTGCCTCCAGCTTCCGCAGCGACCTGCTATTCCGCATCAGCGGCTTCACCCTCGCCTTGCCGCCTCTTCGAGAACGGAAAGCCGATCTCCTCTTGCTCGCGCACCGCTTCCTGGCCCAATACAACCGCACCTATCCCGGATCGAGGACCGCGGCGCCCGGCTGCTTCGATCCGCTCTTTCGTCATCAATGGCCCGGCAACGTGCGGGAGCTCAGGCAGGCCATCTGGCAGGCCGCCGCCTTTTCATCCGGCGACCATGGAGACATCAGCGCCATGGCTTTGCTGGAATGGAGCCGCCGAGGCGAGCGCATCAACAGGGCCGGTCCGGATCCGCGGCGCGGCTTCGAACCGACCGCCGCCGAGACCTGGAAGGAAGTCCTGGAAAAGACGCGGGCGAGCTACTTCAAGGCCGTGCTGCAGGCGTCAGGCGGCAACAAGGAGACTGCCGCCCGCGTCGCCGGCGTCAGCCGATCCCAGCTCTACGAGATCCTCAAGCACATCGACGAGGGCGAGAAGCTGCGCTCGTAGCCGCGCGCCGAGAACCGGCGCCAATTGAGGATGGCGCTCGAACCCGCTAGCATCCGGCGCACGCTTCCCCGAAAGGAGACCTGCTTGCGCACTTGCCGATCTCTCCATTCTACTCATCGCTTCCTGCCCGGCTCCCGCCCGTCCCGCTGCCTGACGCTGTCGGCGTGGTCGGCGATCGGCGCGCTGGCGATCCTGGCAGCGGCCGGGCACGCCCAGGCGCCGCCGCGGCCGGCGGCGCCGCGGCACGACGCCCAGAACGCTTACGAGCCGCGCACCGGCCCGGGCGCCGGCCAGGTTCTGCTCGCCAGGTTCGCCGGCGACTGGGACGTCGTCAAGACCTTCTATCCGCAGCAGGGAGGGCCGGTGCGCACTGCGGGCGAATGCCGCCAGGCGATGGTCCACGACGGCCACTTCCTGCAATCCGATTTCACCTTCGCCGACCGCGACGGCGGCAAGACGACCGGCACGGGGATCTCGGGTTTCGACGCCAGGTCCGGCAAATTCACCACCGTCTGGTTCGACTCCCGCGGCACCACGATGTCGATGCGGCAGAGCGAGGGCGCCTTCGACGGCAAGGAGATCGTCCTCTATGCCGCGTCCCTGGGCGGCAGCTCGCCCGAGCGGCGCTCCATCACCCGCACCCACCTCGAAGAGGACGGCCGCGTGCTGATCCATCGCCACTTCCTGATCCGGGCCGATGGCAAGGAACGATTGATGATGGAGCTGCGGTTGACGCGCAAGGCCACCAAGCCTGCCGCGCCATAGCTCCGGCCGCTCTCCATGGCGCTGCCGCTCGGTCAGCGGGCCGGCGTGCCCGGCGGCGCCGCGCGCAGGTACTGCTGCGGCCACGGCAGCACGCTGCCGAGCGATTGCGCCGCCTGGAGGGGCCAGTAAGGATGGCGCAGCAGCTCTCGCGCCAGCAGCACGCAATCGGCCTGACCGCCGGCGACGATGGCCTCCGCCTGGGCCGCGTCGGTGATGAGCCCGACGGCGCCGGTCGCCATGCCCGCCTCCCGCCGGATGCGCTCGGCGAACGGCACCTGGTAGCCGGGCGCGAGCGGGATGGTCACGTCGGGCACCGCGCCGCCCGAGGAGCAGTCGACGAGATCGACGCCATGGCCGCGCAGCCGGCGCGCCAGCTCGACGGACTGCTCGACGTCCCAGCCGCCGTCCCGCCAGTCGGTGCAGGAGAGCCTGACGAAGACGGGCAGCCGCTCCGGCCAGACCGAACGGACCGCGTCCACCACCCGCAGGCACAGGCGCACGCGCCCGTCGTAGGAGCCGCCGTGCTCGTCGGTGCGCGTGTTCACCAGCGGCGAGAGGAACTCGTGGAGCAGGTAGCCGTGGGCGGCGTGGATCTCGGCGACGTCGAACCCCGCCGCCAGCGCGCGCCGGGCCGCGGCGCGGAACGCCGCGACGACGGCGTCCAACTCGGCAGCCGTCGACGCCCTCGGCACCGGATAACCGTCCGTGAACGGCGCGCCGGTCGGCCCCAGCGGTTCCCAGCCACCCGCCGCCGGCGCGACCGCGCCGCCGCCTTCCCACGGCGGCCGAGTGCTGCCCTTGCGCCCCGCGTGGGCGAGCTGAATCCCCGCCGCGGCGCCCTGCCCCTTGACGAAGCGGACGATGCGCGCCAGCCCTTCGACCTGGCGATCGTCGTAGATGCCCAGGTCCTGGGGACTGATGCGGCCTTCGGCGCTCACCGCCGTCGCCTCCGTGAACACCGCCGCCGCGCCGCCGACGGCGCGGCCGCCGAGATGCACGAGGTGCCAGTCGGTCGCAAAGCCGTCGTCGCAGGAGTACTGGCACATCGGCGAGACCAGGATGCGATGGGCGAGCTCGAGGGAGCGCAGGCGGAGCGGTGCGAAAAGGTGGGACATGGCGGCGAGGATATCCCGAGCTCGCGACGGCGGCGCGGCGACGAGTGGCTCGTCACCGCCTGCCGTAGCGCTGCGCTATGCTGCCGGCGGAGGTCTGTAACGAAGCCCGGCGCACAACGCCCAAACTGGCAGTGCAAACGCTCCGTCATGGCCATTGCCGGCCGTCACGGCGCGAACGGACAAGGAGATCCATCATGCTCGCCTCACGACTCGCATCACGGATGGCGCTCGTTCGCGCGCCGCTTGCCGGCGCGCTGTTGCTGGTCGCGGTGCTGGCAGGGCTGCCGGCCGCGGCGCAGGGCGATCCGCCGAACACCCTGCCGCCGCCGGCCCTTGCCGTCGACCTGCTCACCAATCCCAACATCAATCACAATCTCAGCGGCTGGACGATCATCGGCAACGTCACCTTCGACGGCTCGGACGACCAGGGCGGCGAGGTCGGCACCTCCGGCAGCGCATCTGCGAAAGAAGTGCCCGGCCAGGCGGCCGACCTGGTGCAGTGCGTGAACCTGCCGATCTTCTGGCGCAGCGTCAACCTGCTGCTCGACTATTGGACCAAGGCCGTCACCACCAACGCCTCCAGCCTGGCGCAGATCCAGTATTACAGCGGGCAGAACTGCGGCGGCACCTTCCTCTCCCAGGTTCAGCAGAGCAACGACTTCAACAGCAGCTCCTGGCAGCAGATCCGGATGGTGGGCGTCACCGCACCCATCGCGGCGCAGAGCGCCAGCGTCGCGTTCCGCACCCTGAACCCCGATCCCTCGACCTCGGCGACGGCGCTGCTCGACAGCCTGTTCTTCGGCTACGACATCGTCCCGGGCACCTGCGGCGCCGACCCCACGCTGCTCTGCACCGACAACAACCGCTTCCAGATCACCGCCAAGTTCGCGCAGACCTGCAACTCCGGCAACGGCACCTCCGCCGCCGGCGTGCAGGACACCGCCGACGGCGGCTTCCTCTGGTGCTTCGATCCGGGCAATCCCGAGGTCTTCGTCAAGGTGATCGACGCCTGCGTGCCATCGCTCGGCAACACCTACTGGGTCTTCCTGACCGGCTTGACCAACGTCGGCGTCACCGTCACGGTCACCGACACCAAGACCGGCAAGCACCGGACCTACACCAATCCCAACAACACCGACTTCGCGCCGATCTTCGACACCAATCCTGGCCTCGCGGTCTGTCCATGATCGACGGTGTCCCGCACGGTGTGGCGGACCGCGTCTTCCGCGGCGGCGAAGTCGCCGTAGCGGCGAATCACCGCGGCGAGGACCTGCTGCGCGAGCTCGCGCAGCAGGTTCTCGCCGGTGAAGCTCGCAGCGGCCGCCGTCACAGGTCCGCGGGTGGCGCGCTCATCACCTGCCTCACCTCGATCGGCATGTTCAGCGGGACGCCGCCCTTGCCGGGCGCCGCCGAGGCGCGGGCGGCGATCTCGTAGGCTCGTTGGGTGCTCTCGCAGTCGACGATCCAGAAGCCGGCAAGGAACTCCTTGGCCTCCGGGAACGGGCCGTCGGTCACCTCGGGCTCGCCGCCTTTCCCGGCCCGCACCACCCTCGCTTCCTGAGGAAGGGCCAACCCCTGGGCGTCGACCAGCTCGCCGGCCTGGGTGAGCTCCTGGTTGAGGCCCAGCATGAACTTGATGTGGGCCTTGATGTCGTCCGGCGGCCAGGTGCCGATGCCGGCCTTCTCCCAGCCCGCCCGCGGCGCATGCATCATCAACACGTATCTCATCTCCCGGTTCCTTTCCAGCGGTCGCGCCCTGATTGGCGCCTTGATGGTAAGTCGGAGCCCGCGGCGAGCTCTCGACAGACCTCGATCTCGGGACGATTCTAAGGACCGAGTTGGCGGCGCCTGCCAGGCCGCGGGTCCACCTCGCCGTGGCACGCCCCTCGCAACAGGCCGCTGGCGGCGCCGCATCCGGTTCCCCGAAACGATGAAAACCTCGACGCGCAGGTTGCTCCTCGCCGGAGCCGCGGCAGCGGTCCTCCTCGCCGCCGGCTACCTGGTGGCTGCCAACGCCTACCTGCGCTCGGGGTCGCTGGCACGAACGCTCGATGGCCACCCGGATCACTTCTTCGTCCATTACGCGTCGGGGTGGACGGTCTGGCCGGGGGTGGTGCATTTGCGCCAGCTCGAGCTGCATGGACAGTCGAGGACGGTGCAGTGGTGGGTCGGGATCGACGACGCCACGATCGCGATCGACCTGCCGCGACTGCTGCGCCGGGAGCTCGTCGCCAGCTCGCTGGACGCCTCCGGCGTCGCCTTCCACCTGCGCCGCCGGCCGGAGGCCACCGCCGGCTCCGAGCCGCCGGCCCAGACGCCGCCGATACCAGGCCTGCTCAACACGCCGGCACCGCCGGAATGGCCGGCGCCGGCCGGCGGCGCGGCCTCCTGGCGCATCCGGCTGGGCGGCGTCTCGCTGCGACGACTCGAGGAGGTATGGATTGGTGCCTATCGCTTCGCCGGCGACGCCAACGCCGCGGGAGGTTTCGACCTCCGCCTCGACCACAGCTTCGCGCTCGACCCGGCAACGGTCGTGCTCCGGTCAGGCTCGCTGCTGCTGGCCTCGCGGCCGCTGCTGGATGGCATCGCGGGCGGCGGGCGCTTCGAGCTGCCGGCCTTCGACCCCAATCACCTGCAGGGCGGCTTCCTCAGGCTGGCGAGCGGCAACCTGGTCCTGCACGGCCGGCTCGAAAGCCTGGGCTTCCTCGAACCGTACCTCCACGAGGTGCCCTGGATCGACCTGGGCGGCAGCGCCGGCACCGTCGAGGCGGACCTGCGGGTGGCTCGGGGGACCTACCTGCCCGGCACCCACGTCGACGCGCGGCCCGGACTTGTTACCGCCACGCTGCTGGAAGACCAGGCGTCAGGCAGCTGCAAGGTCTCCTGGGACGTGGCGCGGGATGGCAGCGGCGCGATGGGCAGGCTGGTTGCGGCCTTCGACGAGTTCCAGTTGAGGCGGCTGGGCGCCGTGAGCCCCAGGGCCCATGGCCGCGGTCTGCGAGTGGAGATCGGCACCCGTGACCTCCGCATCGACGCTCTGCCGGCACCGGCCATGCTCGCCGTCGACCTGCCGCCCACCGCGGTGGGCGATTTCAGCTCCTACAACGCCAACCTGCCGCATGGCGCCGGCATCGTGGTGCACTCGGGTACCGGCATCGTGCGCGCCAGCCTGCGAGCTGCCGCGCCGGCGTGGGAAGCCACCGGCGGTATCGACCTGCGCGGCACCGCGGTGGTGGTCGAGGTCCAAGGCTCTCGCCTGCGCGGCAACCTGTCGGCGCGGAGCCGCTTTCGGGCACTGCCGCGGCAGCGCCAGCTGTTGCTCACAGCGAGCAACGTGGAGCTTGCCGACGTCGTGCGTCTGAGCGCAGCTGGCGGACCGCCCGGGTCCGGCTGGTGGGCGCGCCTGCACCTGGACTACCTGGCGGTGCGGCCTGGCGCCTTGATCGTGCTGCGGGCGAGGCTCCAGAGCACTCTCAGCGATACGCGGCCGCTGTTCGCTCTGTTCGCGCCGCAACGCCGGCCCCTGCTCTCGTGGCTGGACCGTCTGCTGGACCTGCACCCGATCGGCGCGGTGGGCGAGCTGGCGGCCGGCGATGGCTATTTCTCCGTCGAGAGCCTGACCGTGACCTCCGGCTCGGCCGACATTCGAGCCCGCCTGCGCTTCTCCGGCGGCCATACCGACGGCATCCTGTATGCCGCCTACGGACCGCTCAGCGCCGGCATGGAGCTGCGTGGCGGCCGGCGGTCCTGGAAGCTGGTCCGCGCCCGCCGCTGGTTCGAGAACCACGCCGGGCTCGCGCCTGCCTCGGCGCGAGCCCGCTAGCGGCACCGAGTCAGGCGGCCCCCCATGAACCAGGACGCGAGGCCGCCGGCCGGCGCCAGACCGGACCTGTTGACAGATCCTCAGTGGCGAGTAAGAATCCTGAAAGTATGACTCTTACCCATCACCGGAGGGCTTATGCGCATCACCAGCAAGGGGCAGGTCACCATTCCGATCGAGATCCGAGAGCGCGTCGGACTCCTGCCCCACACCAAGGTCCGCTTCGAGGTGGACGGCGACGCCGTTCGGATCCTCCGGGAGGAGACCTCGGCCGGAGGCCGGGGAGAGAGGTTGCTGCAACGGATGCGGGGACGCGCGACGTCGCGCATGAGCACCGAGGAGATCATGGCTCTGACCCGTCGGGAGAGCTGAGCAACGTCCTCGTCGACAGCAACGTGATCCTGGACGTGGTGACCGACGACCCGCATTGGGGAGAGTGGTCGTCCTCTATGCTCGCCCGCTGTGCCGAGAGTGGGATGTTGGTGATCAACCCGATCGTTTACGCAGAGGTCTCGATCGGTTTCGAACGCGTCGAGGAGCTCGAGGAAGTGCTCGCCGCGGAGTCGTTCCTGCGGGCACCGCTGCCTTGGGAGGCTGCTTTCCTCGCCGGCAAGTGCTATCTCGAATATCGCCGCCGGGGTGGCATCCGGCGATCTCCGCTGCCTGATTTCTATATCGGCGCCCACGCGGCAGTCACCGGCTTGCGCTTGTTGACTCGTGACGCACGTCGGTACCGATCCTACTTCCGCGATCTTCAGCTCCTGACGCCGCCCGGCTGACGGCGGGTCGGGCGGCCTGCATCGGTGAAGGGCTCGCAGCTGGATCCAAACGCTGAATGCCTTGACGCGCAATGCATAGAAGTGTATAGTTACAGAATGCGCTGCTCTCTACCGACGACCGCCCTCGGTTCCCGCCTCCATTTCAGTCTCCGCTGCCTCCTGCGGCGCGCCGCCGGCATCCCCTCGGCGGTGGCCCTGATGGCGGTGGCCGCCGTCATGGCCCCACTCCGTCTTGGCGCTCAGACCTGGTTGCCGATCGGCCCCAACGGCGGGCCGTTGCACGCGATTGCCCAGGCTCCCGGCGCGCCGCAGGTGATGTACGCGGTGGCGAGCAGCGGCGGGATCTTCAGGAGCACCAACCACGGCCGCGACTGGCAGCTCGCCGGCGACGCGCTGGATCGTCAGTTCCTCGAAGACCTGGTCGTCGATCCCACGGATCCCTCCGTGCTCTATGCCTCGGTGGTGGGAGCCGGGATCGAGAAGAGCACGGACGCCGGCAGCTCGTGGCGGCGCCTCGGCACCGGCCTGCCGGGGCCGGTGCCGTTCGCCATGGTGCTGGCGATCGATCCGAGCGACCACCTCATCCTTTACGCCGGAACGCTCAACGGACCCTACAAGAGCAGCGACGGCGGCGCCACCTGGACGCCGCCCATCGGCGCCATCACCCAGCAGCAGGTCTACGCCCTGCTGATCGATGCCGCCCACCCCACGACGATCTATGCCGGCTGCAACGGCGGCGGCTTCTTCAAGAGCAGCGACGGCGGCGCCACCTGGGAGGCGAAGAACGCCGGCTTTCTCCCCGACACCGTCGTCATCGACCTTGCCGCCGACCCCGGCTCTCCCGGCACTCTCTATGCCACCGCCGGCTCGCAGATCTACCGCAGCGACGACGGCGGCGAGAGCTGGACCGCCGGCGACGCCGGCGTCGGCATCGATCACCTGGTGGTCGCCCCGAATGGCTGGCTCTTCGGCCTCGGCGTCAACGACGTCTCGCGCAGCACCGACCGCGGCGCCACCTGGGTCTCGACCGCCATCGGCTCGCCTCCGACCACCGAGCACCGACGCGGCCTGATCGCGGATCCGGAGACGCCCGGCCTGATCTTCGCCGCCACCACGTCGGGGCTGCTGGCGAGCCCGGGCTACGGCGCCGTCTGGCTGCCTTCCAGCCGCGGCATGTCCGCGACCTCGGTTGCCAAGGTGGCGATCGCCGCCGGCTCGCCCGCCACCGTCTACGCCAGCGTCGACGGCATGGGCGTGGTCAGGAGCCGGGTGGCCGCTCCAGGTGCGGCCGGCCATACGGCCTGGCAGCCGGCCAACGGCGATCTGACGGTGGAGCAGCTGGACGCCTTCACGGCGCTGGCTGTGGACCCGCGCCACCCGACCAATCTCTGGCGCGGCACCTTCTTCGGCGCCGCGCACAGCAGCGACGGTGGCGCCACCTGGACCGTCGCCGACATCCCGGACGATTGCATGGTCGTCCAGGCAATCGCCGTCGATCCGACCCGTTCCGCGACGGTTTACATCGGTGCCACCGAATACGAGAACAGCTGCGCGAGGCGCGACACCGATTCCTGGAAGACGACGGACGGCGGCGTCACCTGGCAATCGCTGCCGATCGATACCGCGAACCTGCTGATCGATCCGACGCATCCGGCCATCCTGTACCTCTTCTTCGATACCGGCGTCTTCCGCAGCGACGATGCCGGCGCGAGCTGGCAGGAGACCTCGCTGCGCAGCGCCGGCTTCCTGGTCAACGACCTTGCCATCGATCCCACGCGAACCGCCATCCTCTACGCCGCCACCGGCGGCGGCGTCTTCAAGACCACCAATCGCGGCAACAGCTGGCAGCGCGCCGGCCGCGGGCTCCCTCCGGGCAGCGTCGTCGGCATCGCGATCGATCCGCGACATCCCACCCAGGTCTACGCCGCCATCGCGTCAACCGTGGCGACCGCGGCGGCGGCGGCCGCGGCCAGCACCGGCGGCGCCGCGAACGGCACCGGCACCGCCGGCGTCTTCCTCAGCACCGATGGCGCCGCCACCTGGTTGCCGTATGGCGCCGGCCTGCCGACTCCCGAGCTCTCCGGGCTGCTTTTCGATCGCGCCGACCCCGATCACCTCTACGCCCTGACCCAGGGTTACGGCCTCTACCGGATCGACGCCGCCCCCCAGGCGCCCTGAGCCCGCCGGCCGCGGCGCCACTGGCCAAATCCTTGCAAAGCGAGCGTTGGAGCGCGGCCGCGCGACGCCGCGCGGACGATCGCAACGCCCGTACCTTGGAGGAGCCAGGAGATGCCCGACAATAAGACCATCGCCAGAGCGAAACGCGACGAGCGCCAGGGCAAGTCGCCCAGCACTCAGGCGGGGGAGTTCGTGCGCGAAGAGATAGACCACATCCGGGAGGGCAAGCACGGTGCGGGCTCGACCAAGCAGGCGATCGCCATCGGCCTCTCCAAGGCCCGCCGGGCGGGAGTGGACCTGCCGGCGCCGGCGGCGGGCAAGGCCTCTCCGGAGACCCGCCGCAGCGCTCAGCGCGACCGCAGCAAGGGACAGTCCGCCGCCGCCGCCAAGCCACCCTCGGCGACGCGCTCCCGGGCCGCCACCAAGGCGCTGAAGCGCGAGGGCAGCGCGGCGGCTTCCCCCGCGGCACTCTCTCGCCAAGCCAAGTCGGCCGCCGCGAAGAGGACCGCCGCCGAGCGTTCCAAATCGGCGCGCCAGGCCGTGCGCACCAAGGGTCCGGCCGAGCGCCTCGGCCGCCGCCAGGAAGGCGGCCCGCACCCGCGCCAAGGAATCCTGACTCACCTGCCGGCGGCGCGCGGCCGCGGCACGGTGGCCTGCCATGGGTCGATGCGCGAGGAGCGCACGGCAGGGAGACTGCCGGCGAGGAGCACTGCGGCCATCAGGAAGGCGGCAACGGCTACCAGGGTGAGCGGGTCGGTCGCGGCGAGGCCGAAAAGCTGGCTGCTCAGCAAGCGGGATGACGCCAGGGCGATCAGGATGCCGGCCAGGATGCCGGCGCCGGCGTTCTTGGCTGTGTCGCCCAGGACCAGCGCGACGACCGCGGACGGCGCCGCGCCAAGAGCGAGACGGATGCCGATCTCCTGGCGGCGTTCGACGACGGCGCGGGCCAGCATGGCGTAGACGCCCAGAACCGCGAGCAGCACCGCCGCCGCCGCGAACGCGGCCATGGTCCAGAGCAGGAGGCGCTCGGTGGCCAGGGACTCGCCGATCACCTGCGCCATCGGCCTGACCTCGAACACCGCCGCGGCCGGTGCGACCGCTCGCAGCGCGTCTCTGAACACCGTCTCCGGCGGCAGCTGCCGCTGCCGCCCGCGCACCACCAGGGTCGCCGGCCTCGCCAGAACCGGCAGGATGGCCGGCGGGACCTGACGGAAAGGGACGTAGAGGATGGCCTGGGGCGCCACCCGCAGGCTGGCGTGGCGAACGTCGGAGACCACGCCGACAACGGTGAAACGCAGCTTCCCTCCCATGCCCGTGAGCGTCGAGCCGAGCGCGGCGCCGGCAGGGAGATAAAGCCTGGCCAGCGCGGCGCTGACCACCGCGGCCCCCGGCGCGGCCGCCGTATCGCGATCGGTCAGGTAACGGCCCGCCAGCAGGCGGATGCCCATGGCGCTGAAGTAGGCGCCGCCGACCAGCGGCGTGGACACCGCGGCGGGAATCGTGATCGGCGTCGGACCCTCGACCGTCAGGCCAGGACCCGTGCGGTCGATCCCGCCCAATGGCAGGACCGAGACCAACCCCGCTGCCGCGATGGCGCGATTCGCGTTCAACGCCTCGAGCACCCTGGTCAGGGTCGCCGCGACCTGCCTGCCGTCCGTGCGCTGCGGCGCCGGCAGCGCGAGCTGCGCCGTGAGCACTCCCGCGGCGGCGAAACCGCGATCGACGGTGAGCAGATTCAGCATGCTGCGGCACGCCAGGGCCGCACCCTGCAGGAGGATGCAGGAGAGCGCCAGCTGGAACGCCAGGAAGAGCCGGCGCGAGCGCGTGCCGTGCCGGCCTGGCGTGCGGCCGCGGCCCTGGTCGTCGAGCAGCGAGCGCAGGCCGCCGCGCGCCGCCAGCGCCGGCAACAGCGCCCCCAGGACCGCCGCGAAGAGCACCGCCGGCACCAGGGTGGCGGCCACCAGGCGGCCGTCGATGACCAGGGAATCGAGCGCCGGCAGCGCGCCTTGCAACGCCCTCGACACGAGGCGGGCACTGGCGGCGAACCCGACCATGGCCAGCGCCCATCCGATCAGGCAATGGGCAAGGGTCTCGACGGCCGAAGCGGCGACGACGTCCGGCCTGGCGGCTCCCAGGGCGATCCGGATGCCGAGCTCGGCCCGCCGCGCGATCGCCTGGGCGATCAGCAGGTTGGCGGCGTTGGCAAAAGCGATCGCGAGCAGCAGCACGGCGCCGGCGACCAGCAGCAGCACGGTGGCTCGCAGGGGCCGCACCGCGTGGTCATGCAGTTCGACCGCCGCCAGCTCCATCTCCGGCAACGCCGGTGGGGCCCCCTCTCCCTCGCCCTGGCGAGCGATCGCCGCCAGCCGTGCGCTCGCCTGCGCCGCGCTGACTCCCGGCTGCAGCGCGCCGATTGCCAGCAGGTAGTTGCGGCTGCCGCCGGGATCGAGGGGCGAGCTGGTCCACAGCTCGGTGCGCGGCGCGAAGTCCATGCCGCCCGCCATGCCGGTGCCGCGATCGAAGCGGAAACCGCCGGCCATGACGCCGACCACGGTGAAGCTCTCGCCATCGAGCAGCAGGCCGGCGCCGATCACCTCCGGCTGCGACGCCAGGTAGCGCTCACGGAAGCGCCGGCTGATCACCACCGTGCGGCTCGCGGCGCCGTCGAGCCGCGGCGACAGCACCCGCCCCCGAGCGGCGCGCGACGCCAGCACCCGGAAGAGATTGGGCGTGGCAACGACCCCCTGGATGCAATCGGTATCTCCGGCCGCGGTGCGGTAATTGAAACTTTCGAATTGGAACGCCGCGACCTCCGCGAAGGCGGCGGCGCGCCGCTGCAACGACAGCGCCTGCCGCGGCGACAACGCCGCGGGCTGCTTGAACCGATCAGTTTTCAGAATGGCGACGAGACGGTCCGCATCGGGGTACGGCAGCGGGCGCAGCAGCACGCGGTCGGCGATCGCGAACAGCAGCGCGCTCGCCCCGAGGCCTGCCGCCAGCAGCAGCACGACGGCCGCCGGTTGCAGCGGCTGCCGGCGCCAGCGCCGTCCGAGATGCGACAGCTCCCGGACCAGCCAGGCGAGTCTCATCGCCGCGTTCCAGAGCCGGCACTCGTACTTGACCGATGCATTCGCGGCACCTCGCCGGAGCGGCGGCGACGAGCCGCCAGATGGTCGCACAGTGCTCCCGCGATCTCAAGCAAGCGCGCGCCATTGCAGTCGCGCGATCGCTTGTTGACAGGAGAAACGCGCAGTGCAATCCTGGCCAACTCGGAGTTGGCAGGCCCGCGATGCGAGAGCTTCCAGGAGGTGCACGGCAGGCGTTGAGCTTGGTCGACACCTTCCGTGAGCAGTCCGAGCATCACCCCGAAAAGGTTCTCTTCACCTACCTGCGCGGCGGCGAGCGCCGCGGCCTCGAGCTGACCGCCGCCGAGCTCGAGCGGCGCGCGCGGCGGCTGGCCGGCTGGCTGCAGGAGCTTGCCCAACCGGGCGACCGCGCCCTGCTGCGGTATCCCACCGGCCCCGATTTCGTCATCGCCTTGGTCGCCTGCCTGTACGCCGAGGTGATCGCGGTGCCGGTGCCCGGCGACGGCGACACCGCGCGGCACATCCTCGCGGACAGCGGCGCCGCCCTGGTGCTGACGGCCGAGCCGCGGGCCGCCGCCGGCCGCGCCGCGCTGCCGGCGCCGCCGATCCCGACTTTCGATACCCGCGACGGTCCGCCGGCGGCGGCCGGCGAATGGCGCCCCCGGCACCCGCCGGCGGACCGCGTCGCCTATCTCCAATACACCTCGGGCTCGGTGTCCGCCCCGCGCGGCGTGATGGTCACGCATGCCAACGTGCTGCACAACCTGCGGGCGATCGATGCCGATTTCCGGCACGACGACGCCAGCGTCATCCAGTCCTGGCTGCCGCACTACCACGACATGGGATTGATCTACGGGATATTGCAGACCGTGGTGGCGGGCACCCGCTGCGTCGTCATGTCGCCCGGCGCCTTCGTGCAGCGGCCGCTGCGGTGGCTGCGGGCGATCTCCGACCATGGCTGTACGCACAGCGGCGGACCAAACTTCGCCTATGAGATGTGTGCGCGCCGCGTCACGGCCGGGGATCTCGCGAGCCTGGACCTGCGCCGCTGGCGGGTGGCCTTCAACGGCGCCGAGCCGGTCAGGAGCGCAACCCTGCGCCGCTTCGTCGCCACCTTCGGCGCCTGCGGCTTCGACGCCGGCGCCATCCATCCCGCCTACGGCCTGGCGGAGGCGACGCTCAAGGTGGCCGGCCGGCCCCACGCCGGCGCCTGGCGGGAGACCGCCTTCGACACCGCCGCGCTCGCCGGCCGCCGGGCCATTGCCGCCAGCGCCGCCAGCAGCGCCGGCGCCGGCGGCGCGGATCCGACGCTGCTGGTGAGCTGCGGCCGGCCGGTTGGCGATACCGCCGTGCAGGTCGTCGATCCGGTGCGTCGCCGCGCCGTGGGGCAGGGTGAGATGGGCGAGGTCTGGGTGTCGGGGCCGAGCGTCGCCGCGGGTTACTGGAACCGGCCCGAAGCCAGCCGCGAGGTCTTCGCCGCCCGCTGCCAGGACCGCGAGGGCGACCATCTGCGCACCGGCGATCTCGGGTTTCTGCACGACGGCGAGCTGTACCTTGCGGGCCGCCTCAAGGACATCGTCATCGTGCGCGGCCGCAACCTGTTCCCGCAGGATCTCGAAGCCCTCTCGTCGCAGGCCCATCCGATCCTGAACCGGGCGGCGGTCGCCGCCTTCGGCGTCGGCGGGGACGAGGGCAGCGAGGAGGTCGTCATCGTCCAGGAGGTGGTGCGGCGCGCCATCGACCAGCCGCCGGCGGTGCTCGCCGCCGCCATCGCGGCGATCCGCCGCGCCGTGATCGAACGCTTCCAGGTCCGCCCCCGGATCGTGCTCGCCGGACAGGGCAGCGTGCCCAAGACCTCCAGCGGCAAGCCGCGGCGCCAGGCCTGTCGCGAGCGCTGGCTGGCCGGCCGGCTGGCGGCCCTGCTGATGGACTCGGCGAGCTTGCCGGTGGCCGCCGCGGAGACCGGCGGGAGCACCGTGGCGAGCCTGCTCCACGGCGGCGAGTGGGGGGACTGGGAGGTGGCGCTGCTCGCCTGGCTGCGCCAGGAGGTCGGCCGGTTGAGCGAACCGCCGGCGCCGGAGGCGCCCCTCGATGCCGCTCTGCCCCTGCTCGGCATCGACTCGGTCCGCTGCCTGCAGCTGAGCAGCCGCATCCAGGCCACGGCCGCCGCCGAGATCGGAGTCGGCGAGCTGCTGGCGGCGGCCGATCTGGGCGCGATCTGGCAATGCATCCTGGAGCGCCAGTCGCCCGCCGCCAGCGCCAGCATCGGGCGCGCCGCCGGGGCGCCCGCTGCCGCTAATCCCGCTCCCCTGAGTCATGCGCAGCAGGCCCAATGGTTGCTGGCGGAGCTCGCCGGCGCCGGCCCGACGCGCAACATCTCGGCGGTGATCGGTCTCGCGGGCGAGCTGGAGCCGGCGGTGCTGGCCCGCTGCCTGGCGGAGATCGTGCGCCGCCACGAGATCCTGCGCACGCGCTACGACGACCCGCCACCTGCCGGACCGCCGGGGGCGGCGGCGGCGCCGCCCGGGCCGCTGCAACAGGTCGATCCGCCGCCGGCGTCCGTGCCGATGGCTGCCGCCGCCGTGGCCGGGGAGGCGGAGCTGCGCGAGCTGGCGCTGCGGGAAGCGGCACGGGCCTTCGACCTGCGGCGCGGACCGGTGCTGCACCTGTGCCTGGCGCGGCTCGGCAGCGGCGGTCACGCGCTGCTCGTGACGCTGCATCACATCGCCGCCGATGGTCCCTCGGTCAGCCTGCTGATGCGCGAGCTGGCCGAGCTCTACGCGGCGCACCTGCAGGGTCGCGAGCCGCGCCTGCCGGCGCTCGCCGTGCAATACGGCGACTACGCTCGCTGGCAGCGGCAAGACCCGGCGGCAGCCGGCCCGCCCGGCGCGAGCCGAGCGTACTGGCGCGAGCGGCTCGCCGGCCTGGACCAGGCCCCGGCCGGCACCCGCGGCGGCCTCCCCGCGGCTCGACCGGGAGCGGGAGCGGAGCACCGCTTCGAGCTGGGGCCGGAGCCCTGGCGCCGCCTGCGGCAGCTTGGCCGCGACCTGGGGGCGACGCCCTTCATGGTCTTGCTCGCGGGCTTCGCCGCCCTGCGCCAGCGTTACAGCGGCGCCGGCGAGGTGGTGGTGGGAGCACCCATCGACCAGCGCCGCCGTCCCGAGCTCGCCGGCCTCATCGGGCTGTTCATGAACCTGCTGCCGTACCGGATCGACCTCGGCCGGGAGCCGAGCGTGCGGGAGCTGCTGCGGCGCGTTCGGGAAACGGCCCTCACGGCCTACGCGCACCAGGAGGTCCCGTTCGCCGAGGCCGGGCGCGCGCTGGGCGGCGAGGCGCCGCCCGTCGCCTGGACGCTCACCGTGCATCCCGATCCGCCCGCTCTCGAAAGCGCGGGCGTGCGCTTCTCCGTCGACGAGATCCACGTGGCGCTGGCCGAGTTCGAGCTCGAGCTGCACCTGTGGGCGTCCGGCGAGAGCTTGCAGGGCCTGATCTTCTACCGCGCCGGGGCATGGGAGGAGCGGGCGGCGGCGCGCCTCGCGGCGCACTATTGCAACCTGCTGCGCGCGCTGGCGGCCGATGCCGGCCAGCCGGTGTGGCGGCTGGGGATGCTGAGCGAGGCGGAGCGCACCCAGCTGCTGGCGGGTGCGGCGGTGGCCGGCGCCGCGCCGGCGCGGACGCTGTGCGAGCTGTTCGAGGCGCAGGCGGCGCGGCGCCCGCAGGCGACGGCGCTGAGCCGCGACGAGCTGCACCTGAGCTATGGCGAGCTGAACCGGCGGGCCAACCGGCTGGGCCGGCGCCTGCGCCGGCTCGGCATCGACGTCGACGGGCGGGTGGGGGTGTGCCTGGAGCGGTCGGCGGAGCTGGTGGTGACGATCCTGGGGATTCTCAAAGCCGGCGCCGCCTACGTGCCGCTGGAACCGGCGAACCCGGTCGAGCGCCTGGCGGCGATGATCGCCGGCGCCGGCGTGACGGTGGTGGTGACGACGGCGGCGCTACGGCAGCGCCTGCAGGCGGCCGCGGGCGGCGCGCGGCTGCTGGCGCTCGACGAGCAGCGGCAGTCGCTCGCGCCGCCCGGCGCGGACCCCGCGCCGCTAAACGGCGCGTATCCGGCCCCGCTCGACGGCGCCAACCCGGCCCCGCGGGCGCTGCCGGGTTCCCTGGCCTACGTCATCCACACCTCGGGCTCGACGGGCCGGCCGAAGGGCGTGATGGTGACCCATGCCAACGTCGCGCGGCTGTTCACCGCGACCGAGCCCTGGTACGGCTTCGGCAGCGACGACGTATGGCTGCTGTTTCACTCCTACGCCTTCGATTTCTCGGTCTGGGAGATGTGGGGAGCCTTGCTCTACGGCGGCCGCCTGGCGGTGATGCCCGGCTGGGGAGCAGGCTTGCCGGCGACGCTGGGCGAGGTGGCGCGGCGCGAAGCGGTGACGGTGCTCAACCAGACGCCCGCGGCGTTGGGCCAGTGGCTGCGCGCCGAGGAGGAGGCCGGATGGCCCGGAGGCCTGGCGGTGCGCCGGCTGTTCGCGGGCGGCGAGGCGCTGTCGCCAGCCATCCTGCGCTCGTGGTTCGCGTCGCGGGGCGACCGCGGACCGGAGCTGGTGAACCTGTACGGGGTCACCGAGACCGCCGTGATCGTGAGCGGGCACGCCGTGCGGGCGGGCGAGCCGGGAGAGGCCAGCCCGATCGGGCGGGCGCTGCCGGACCTGCGGGCGCGCGTCGTGGACGGCTGGGGCGAGCCGGTGCCGGTGGGGGTCGCCGGCGAGCTGTGGGTGGGCGGGCCGGCGGTGGCGCGCGGCTATGCCGGACAGCCGGACAAGACGGCGGCGCGTTTCGTCCCGGACGGCTGGAGCACCGAGCCGGGAGAGCGCCTGTATCGCACCGGCGACGAGGTGCTGTGGGGCGAGGACGGCGAGCTGCGCTACCTGGGGCGGATCGACCGGCAGGTGAAGCTCCGCGGCTACCGGATCGAGCCCGGCGAGATCGAGGCGGCCCTGCGCCGGCAGCCGGGAGTGCGGGACGCGGCGGTGGTGGTGGGCGAGACGCCGGCGGGAGAGCGGTGCCTGGTGGGCTACGTGGCGGCGGACCCGGATCCTGACCCGGCGGCGGCGGCGGCGCGGTGGCGCGCGGCGCTGCGCCGGCGCCTGCCCGACTACATGGTGCCGGCGGCGATCGTCAGCCTGGAACGACTGCCGCTCAACCAGAGCGGGAAGCTGGATCGCGCGGCGCTGCCGGCGATGTCGTGGGCGGCGGCGGACGGCGGTGACACCAACTGGGAGGCGCCGCGCACGCCGGTCGAGCAGGTGCTGGCCGGGATCTGGTCGGAGGTGCTCGGCTGCGGGCCGGTGAGCCGCGGCGCGAGCTTCTTCGAGCTCGGCGGCCACTCGCTGACCATGACCCAGGCCGCGTCGCGGGTCCGCCGCGCCTTCGGCGTGGAGCTGCCGGCGCGGCAGCTCTACGACGCGCCGGTGCTGCACGAGCTGGCGAGGCAGATCGAGCAGCGTCGCGGCAGCGACGTGGACGCCGACCCGCCCCTGGCCGCCGGGGGCAGCGCCGGCCCCTGGCCGCTGTCGTACGGGCAGCGGCAGCTCTGGGCCTTCGATCAGCTGGCGCCGGGCGACCCGGCCTACAACGTCTCGGTCCTCCTGCGCCTGGGCGGCGAGCTGCGGGTGGAGGCGCTGGCGGCCAGCCTCGCAGACCTCGTCGAGCGCCACGAGATCCTGCGCACTCGCTATACGGACGAGGGCGGCGAGCCCGCGCAATGGGTCGCGCCGCCGCCGCCGCTCGCGCTCGCGGCGGAGGACGCTGCCGGCGAGGCGGAGCTGGATCGCCTCGCGCTCGCCGAAGCGCGGCTCGGCTTCGACCTACGGCGTGGCCCGGTGATCCGCTTCCGGCTGCTCCGCCTGGGCCCGGAGGACCACGCGCTGCTGGCGACCGTGCATCACATCGCGGCGGACGGCTGGTCGATCGGGATCCTGGCGCGCGAGCTCGGCGCTCTCTACGGCGCACGCTGCGAACGGCGCGAGCCGCGGCTGCCGCCGCTCGCGCTCCAATACCGCGACTACGCCGGCTGGCAGCGGCAGCGCCTGGGCGGCGGCCGCCTGCTGCGCGGCATCGGCTACTGGCGCGGGCACCTCGCGGCAAGCGCACGGCTGCGGATCGGCTCCCGCCAGGACCGCGCACCGCATGCCGCCGCCGGCGGCGAGGGCCGCGGCGACGAAGGCAGGGAGCACCGCGGCGAGCTGGGTGCGGCGCTGTCCGGCCAGCTGCGCGAGCTGGGGCGCCGGCAGGGCGTGACGGCATTCATGGCGCTGCTGGCGGGCTTCGCCGTGCTGCTGCAGCGCCATAGCGGCCGGAACGACTTCGTCGTCGGCGCGCCGGCGACCTGCCGCGACCGCCTCGAGCTCGAAGGCCTGGTGGGCCTGTTCGTGAACCTGCTGCCCCTGCGCTTCAAGTTGAATCGCGACGCCAGCGTCGGCGAGCTGCTGGACCAGGTGCGCGAAGTGGTGTTGAGCGCCTACCTGCACCAGGACATCCCCTACGACCAGATCGCCGAGGCGGTGCGGCGCGCCGAGCCCGAGACCGCCCTGGGCGACGATCTGGTGCAGGCGGTCCTGTCGCCCCAGGACGAGCCCGCGGCGGGCAGGTTCGGCGGCGGCCTGCGGCTCGCGCGCTTCACCACCCAGGCCGCAACCCTGCGTTTCCCACTCGAGCTCCACGTCGCGCACGCCGATGCGGATTGCCGCTTTGCCTTGCTCTACCGCGCCGGGGCATGGGACGAGCCGGCGGCGGTGCGCCTCGCGGCGCACTATCGCAACCTGCTGCACGCGCTGGCGGCCGATGCCGGCCAGCCGGTGTGGCGGCTGGGGATGCTGAGCGCGGCGGAGCGCGCCCAGCTGCTGGCGGGTGCGGCGGTGGCCGGCGCCGCGCCGGCGCGGACGCTGTGCGAGCTGTTCGAGGCGCAGGCGGCGCGGCGCCCGCAGGCGACGGCGCTGAGCTGCGACGAGCTGTACCTGAGCTATGGCGAGCTGAACCGGCGCGCCAACCGGCTGGGCCGGCGCCTGCGCCAGGTCGGCATCGACGTCGACGGGCGGGTGGGGGTGTGCCTGGAGCGGTCGGCGGAGCTGGTGGTGACGATCCTGGGAGTCCTCAAAGCGGGCGCCGCCTACGTGCCCCTGGAACCGGCAAACCCGGTCGAGCGCCTGGCGGCGATGATCGCCGGCGCCGGCGTGACGGTGGTGGTGACGACGGCGGCACTGCGGCAGCGCCTGCAGGCGGCGGCGGGCGGCGCGCGGCTGCTGGCGCTCGACGAGGAACGGGAGCCGCTTGACGCCAGCCCCGCGCCGCTGGACGGCGCGTATCCAGAACCGCTCGACGGCGCCAACCCGCCCCCGCTGGCGCTGCCGGGTTCCCTGGCCTACGTCATCCACACCTCGGGCTCGACGGGCCGGCCGAAGGGCGTGATGGTGACCCACGCCAACGTCGCGCGGCTGTTCACCGCGACCGAGCCGTGGTACGGCTTCGGCAGCGACGACGTATGGCTGCTGTTCCATTCCTACGCCTTCGATTTCTCGGTCTGGGAGATGTGGGGAGCACTGCTCTACGGCGGCCGCCTGGCGGTGATGCCCGGCTGGGGAGCAGGCTTGCCGGCGACGCTGGGCGAGGTGGCGCGGCGCGAAGCGGTGACGGTGCTCAACCAGACGCCCGCGGCGTTGGGCCAGTGGCTGCGCGCCGAGGAGGAGGCCGGATGGCCCGGAGGCCTGGCGGTGCGCCGGCTGTTCGCGGGCGGCGAGGCGCTGCCGCCAGCCAGCCTGCGATCGTGGTTCACGTCGCGGGGTGACTCCGGACCGGCACTAGTGAACTTGTATGGGGTCACAGAAACGGCAGTGATCGTGAGCGGGCACGCCGTCCGGGCGGGCGAGCCGGGAGAGGCCAGCCCGATCGGGCGGGTGCTGCCTGACCTGCGGGCGCGCGTCGTGGACGGCTGGGGCGAGCCGGTGCCGGTAGGCGTGGCCGGCGAGCTGTGGGTGGGCGGGCCGGCGGTGGCGCGGGGCTACGCCGGGCAGCCGGACAAGACGGCGGCGTGTTTCGTCCCGGACGGTTGGAGCGGCGAGCCGGGAGAGCGCCTGTATCGCACCGGCGACGAGGTGCTGTGGGGCGAGGACGGCGAGCTGCGCTACCTGGGGCGGATCGACCGCCAGGTGAAGCTCCGCGGCTACCGGATCGAGCCCGGCGAGATCGAGGCGGCCCTGCGCCGGCAGCCGGGGGTGCGGGATGCGGCGGTGGTGGTGGGCGAGACGCCGGCGGGAGAGCCGTGCCTGGTGGGCTACGTGGCGGCGCCGCCGGACCCGGACCCGGCGGCGGCGGCGGCGCGATGGCGCGCGGCGCTGCGCCGGCATCTGCCCGACTACATGGTGCCGGCGGCGATCGTCAGCCTGGAGCGGCTGCCGCTCAACCAGAGCGGCAAGCTGGATCGCGCGGCGCTGCCGATGCCACCACCGTCTCTGGCGTTGCCGGACGGCGGGGACGGCGCCTGGGAGGCGCCGCGCACGCCGGTCGAGCAGGTGCTGGCCGGGATCTGGGCGGAGGTGCTCGGCTGCGGGCCGGTGAGCCGGGGCGCGAACTTTTTCGAGCTCGGTGGCCACTCACTGACCGTGACCCAGGCAGCGGCGCGCGTCCGCCCGGCCTTCGGCGTGGAGCTGCCGGCGCGGCAGCTCTACGACACGCCGGTGCTGCACGAGCTGGCGCGCCAGATCGAGCGGCGCCGCGGCAGCGACCTGGACGCCGGCCCTCCCCTCGCCGCCGGGCGCGGCGCCGGCCCCTGGCCGTTGTCGTACGCGCAGCAGCGCCTGTGGACGGTCGATCAGCTGGCGCCGGGCGATCCGGCCTACAACATCGCGGCGGTCGTCCGCCTCCGCGGCGAGCTGCGCCGGGATGCCCTGGAGCGGGGCCTCGGCGAGATCGTCGCCCGCCACGAGAGCCTGCGCACCCGCTTCGCCGACCGGGACGGCGAGCCCATCCAGGTGATCGACCCGGCGGCTCCGCTGCGCCTGCCGCTCGCCGAGGTGGCGGGAGAGGCGGAGCTGCAGCGGCTCGCCCGCCGCGAGGCCCGGCACCGGTTCGATCTGCGGCAGAGCTGGCCGCTGCGCGCCGTGCTGGCCCGCCTCGGGCCGTCGGAGCATGCGCTGCTGCTGACCCTGCATCACATCGCGGCCGACGGCTGGTCGGTGGGGGTCCTGGTACGCGAGCTGGGCGAGCTCTATGCCGCCGGCCGCGAAGGGCGCCCACCGCGCCTGGCGCCGCTCGCCCTGCAATACAAGGATTACGCCCGGTGGCAGCGCGAGCGGTGGCACGGCGAGCGCCTGCAGCGCAGCCTCGAGCACTGGCGGCGCCAGCTGGCCGGCGCGCCGCCCTCGCCGCTCGGAGAGGGGCTCGACCGCACTGCCGGCAACCGCGATGCCGCCGACACCGGCGGGCACGACCAGCAGGGCGCCGAGCACCGCTTCGAGGTGGGGCCGGAGCTGACGCGGCGCCTGCAGGAGCTCGCGCGACGCGAAGGGGTGACCCTCTTCATGGCGATGCTCGCGGCGTTCGTGATCGTGCTGCGACGGCACGGCGCCGGGGAAGACCTGGTCGTCGGCACCGACGCCGCCAACCGCGACCGTGTCGAGCTCGAGGAGCTGATCGGCTTCTTCGTCAACCAACTGGTCTTGCGCTTGGACGCCGGCGGCGATCCGAGCGCGCGCGAGCTGCTGCGGCGGGTGAGGGAGACCGCGCTGACCGCCTACGCTCACCAGGAAACGCCCTTCGAGCAGATCGTCGGCATGCTGCAACCGGTGCGCGAGGCCGGCCGGCATCCCCTCTTCCAGGTCAAGCTCGCGCTGCAGAACGCCCCGCTCCCCGCCTTGCAGCTGGCGGGATTGGAGGTCAGCGCCGCCGGCGCCGCCGCGGAACGGGTCAAGCTCGATCTGCTGGTCGACCTCGCTCCGCGTGCCGGCGGCCTCGCCGGGCGCATCGAGTTCGCGACCGCACGATTCGACCTGCCGTTCGTCGAGGGGCTGGCCGTCGACCTGGTGGCGGCCGCGGAGCTGCTGGCCGAGGCGCCGGCGGCGTCCCTGGCCGAGCTGGTGCGGCGCCTCGACGGCCATGCCGAGCGGCGCCGCGCCGCGCTGGCGGAGGCACTGCGCGCCGCCAATCGCCGCAAGCTCGCCCATCGGCTCGCCCGCCGCCCCGACGCCGCTCAGGAGGTTCGTTGATGCCGCCAACCCCGACGTTCGCCGGCCGCCGGCAGGCCATCCGCGCCGACGGCACCAACCTGGTCACGGCCGAGCGCTTCACGGCGGACAGCCGGCTGCTGCGCATCGTCAAGCCCAACGTGGACGGGCTGCGGCTGGTCGATTGGGCGCGCGAGAACGCCGCCCTGGTGGAATCGTGGCTGCTCGACAACGGCGCCGTGCTGTGGCGGGGCTTCGCGGTGCCGGCGCTCGAGGATTTCCGGCAGCTCCTGGCCGCGGTGGCAGGCGAGCTGCTCGAGTACAAGGAGCGTTCCTCGCCGCGCCACCAGGTTTCGGACCGGATCTACACCTCGACCGACTATCCGCCGCAACGCCCCATCCTGTTCCACAACGAGAACTCGTACCAGCGCCGCTGGCCGCTGCGCATCGCCTTCCATTGCGTGACCTCGCCGCTGCAAGGTGGCGAGACTCCCATCGCGGACGTGCGGCGGGTGCTGACGCGCATCCCGCCGGCGCTGCGCGAGCGCTTCGAGCAGCACGGCGTGCTCTACGTGCGCCATTTCCGCGGCGGGCTCGGTCACTCCTGGCAGCAGGCGTTCCAGAGCGACGACCGAGGCGTGGTGGAGAGCTACTGCCGGGAGGCCGGGCTCGATTGCGAGTGGCATCCGGGCGATCGCCTCACCACCCGGGCGCGGCGCCCGGCGGTGGCCGCTCACCCCCAGACCGGGGAGCCGGTGTGGTTCAACCATGCGGCGTTCTTCCACAGCTCGAGCCTCGATCCGGCGACCCGCGAGGCGCTGCTCGCCGAGGTGGGTGAAGGCGAGCTGCCCAATCAGACCTTCTACGGCGACGGCACGGACATCGATCCCACCGATGTCGAGATCCTTCGCCAGGCGTACCGTCAGGAAGCGGTGACGTTCCCGTGGCGCACGGGCGACGTCCTGCTGCTGGACAACATGCTGACCGCTCACGCGCGCGAACCATTCTCGGGACCGCGCCAGATCCTGGTCGGCATGGCGCGGCCGTACCCAAACGGGTGACGATGGGGCACGGATCCGCCACAGCCGTCTCGCCTGCGCAGCGCGCTCTGCTGCAGGCCGGTCCGGCGGCCCTCGACCGCCGGGCGCGGGCGGTGGCGATCCTGCACGGACCGGTGGCGGTGGACCGCTGGTGCGCGGCGATCCGGCAGCTGGCCGGCGAGCAGGAGATCCTGCGCACCCGCATCGGCCGCGTCGACGGGCTGCCGGCGCCGGTGCAGAGGATCGACGAGAGCGCCGGCGTCGAGATCGCGGTGGGGGCCGACGCCGGTTGGGGGGCTCTCGAGCGCAACCCGGGACAGGGCGCGGTGTTGCGAACCTCTCTCTCCCCGGCCGCCGGCGGCGGCTGGCGGTGGCGGATCAGCCTGCCGCTGCTCAACGCCGACCGCCGCGGGCTGGTGAACCTGGCCGCGGCGGCAGGCCGGCGCTACGCCGGCCTGGCGGACGAGTTGCCGCAGTACGCCGCCGTCGGCGAGTGGCAGCAGGAGCTGCTGGTGGGCGAGGAGACGGCGGCCGGTCGCCGCTTCTGGCAGGAGCGGCGGCCGTCGCTCGGCGAACCGTTGCGGCTGTGGGCGCCGGTTGGCGGCGGCGCCCGGGCCTGCCGCAGCCTCGACGGCGCTCTGTGGCAGCGCCTGCGCGCGCTGGCCGGCGAATGGGGCGTCCCGCCCGAGCTGGTGGCGCTCGCGGGCTGGCAGGCGTTGGCCGCACGTCAGACGGCAGACCCCTATACCAGGCGTTGGTTGGGAATGCGGGTGGATGGGCGCCAGTACGAGCCGCTGGCCGACTGCCTCGGTCCGTTCGCGAAGGATCTGCCGATCCCGGGCCGCCTGATCGCCGGCGAGGGCTTCCGCCAGCTGGTCGCCAGGCTGGCCGAGGAGGTCGCGGACGCGGCGGGTTGGGAGGAGTACCTGGCGCCGGGCGACTGGTTGCCGGAGCTCGGCTTCACCTATGACGCGGCGATCGGCCCGCTGCGTTGCGGCGAGGTCGAGGTGGAGATCGTGGAGGCGGACGCGGCGGCGGCAGAGGCGGGAGGCACCGCGGTGCGGCTGTGGTGCGTGGAGCGGGGCGACGGCCTGGACGCGACGTTGGCGAGCGCGCGCGAGGGGCGGTGGGGCGACGTGCTCGAGCAGTGGGAGGAGCTGCTGCGCGGGGCGGCGGCGGCCCCGGACCGGGAGGTGGGCGCGCTGCCGCTGCTGCCGGCGCGGCAGCGGTCGGCGCTGCTGGGATGGGGCCGCGGCGAGCGGACGGCGGCGAACGCCGGCGGCGGTGGCGAGGGCGGCGGCAGCGTGCTGTCGCAGATCGCGGCGCAGGCGCGGCAGCGCGCCGGCGCACCGGCGGTGGCGATGGCGAGCGCGGGGGCGGATGCCTGGACCTACGAGGAGCTGTGGCGGCGCGCGGCGCGGGTGGCGCGGGCGCTGCGGCGGCGAGGCGTGGGCCGGGAGAGCATTGTCGGGCTCTATCTGAGCCGGAGCCGCGAGCAGGTGGCCGTGCTGCTCGGGGTCTGGCGCGCCGGCGGCGCCTATCTGCCGCTGGCGCCGGCGGATCCACCGGCGCGGCTGGCGGCGATGGTCGAGGCGGCGGGCGCCGGCGGAGTGGTGAGCGCCGGCCAGCTGGCGGACCGGCTGCGCGCGGCTCTCGGCGAGCGGCGGGACGGCCCGGCGGTGGCGGTATGGGAGGCCGCCGACCTGCTCGGCGAGGGTGAGGCGGCGGCAGACGAGCCGGCGGCAGCGGGCGGCGAGGAGGCGTGGCCGGAGCAGGCGGCTTACGTGATCTACACCTCGGGCTCGACCGGGCGGCCGAAGGGTGTGGTGGTGCCGCACGGCGCCCTCGGCAACTACGTGCGCTGGGCGCGCGCCGCCTATGGAGACTCCGCGCCGATCGACAGCCTGGTGCACACGCCGCTGAGCTTCGATCTGACGGTGACCAGCCTGCTGGTGCCGCTGGCCGCGGGGGGCAGGGTCGAGCTGGTGGGCGAAGCCGGCCCCGGTGAGAGTGCCGCCGGAGTCGAAGGCGTGGAGGGACTGCGCCGAGCGCTCGAGCGGGATCTGACGGCCGGCGAACCCGGCGCCACGAGGCTGCTGAAGCTGACCCCCTCGCACCTGCGGGCACTTTCGGCGGGCTGGGAGGAGTCGGGCGAGACCGAGCGGCGGCTGCGGTGCCGGGCGATGGTGGTAGGCGGCGAGCCGCTGGCAAGCGATCTGGCGGCGCGATGGCGGGTGGACGGCGGGCCTGGCGGGAGCGGCGGACGGCGGCTGTGGAACGAGTACGGGCCGACCGAGGCGGTGGTGGGATGCAGCGCCTGGGAGGCCGGCGACGACGACGCGGGAGCCGGCAACGTGCCGATCGGTCGGCCGCTGGCCAACGTCGAGCTGTACGTGGTGGACGCCTGGGGAGAGCTGGTGCCGGAGGGCGTCGCCGGCGAGCTGTGGGTGGGCGGCGCGGGCCTGGCGCGGGGTTACCTGGCAGACCCGGCGGCGACCGCGAAACGGTTCGTCCCGGACGCCTGGGGCCGCGGCGGCAGCCGGCTGTACCGCACCGGCGACCGGGCGAGGTGGCGCGCCGGCGGCGAGCTCGAGCACCTCGGCCGCGTGGACGAGCAGCTGAAGATCCGCGGCCATCGCATCGAGCCCGCGGAGGTGGAGGCGGCGCTGCGCGCGCTGCCGGGGGTGCGAGAGGCAGTGGTGGTGGCGCGGGCCGAGGAGCGGCGTCCCGAAGCGATGCGCCTGGTGGCCTACGTCGTCGGCGACGCGGGACCCGAGAGGGAATGGCGTGCGACCCTGCGCCGCCGCCTGCCGGAGCCGATGGTGCCGGCGGCGCTGGTGCGGCTCGAGCGCCTGCCGTTGACGGCCCACGGCAAGGTGGATCGGCGGTCGCTGCCGGCGCCGCGGCCGGGCGCGGACGCGGCGCCCTGGGAGCCACCGCGGACGGCGGCCGAGCGGGCGCTGGCCGCGATCTGGTCGGAGCTGCTGGGCGGCGTGCGGGTGGGGCGCGACGACAACTTCTTCGAGCTGGGCGGCGACTCGATCCTGAGCGTCCAGGCGGCGGCGCGGGCGCGGCGGCACGGCCTGCGGCTGGCGCCGCGCCAGGTCTTCGAGCACCAGACCCTGCAGGCGCTGGCGGCGGTCGCCGAGCCCCTGTCCCACTCACCTGCGGCGGCCGGCGAACCGGCGCCGCCTGCACCGGCGCCGCCGACCGCATTGCGCGCCGACGAGCTGGCCAGCATCGCGGCGGCGTACCCCGACTTCGCGGACGCCTATGCCCTGACACCGCTGCAGGCAGGGCTCCTGTTCCACGCCCTCTACGAGCCGCGCGCCAACGCCTACTACTCGCAGCTGCATTGCACGCTGGCAGGCGAGCTGGACGCGCCGCGCCTGCGGCGGGCGTGGCAGCGCCTGGGCGAGCGGCACGAGATGCTGCGCACCGCCTTCGTCGCCGGCCTGCGGCAACCGGTGCAGGTCGTGCTGCGGGCGGTCGAGCTGCCCTGGCGCCAGGAGGACTGGCGGCATCTGGACCAGGACGAGCAGCGCCGGCGCCGCCGGCAGCTCGCCGCCGCCGATCGCGAGCTGGGCTACGACCTCGAGCGGGCGCCGCTGACCCGGCTCGGGATCGTGCGGCTCGCCGACGGCTTGCACTGGCTGCTGTGGAGCCATCACCACCTGATCCTCGACGGCTGGTCGATGGCGGTGCTGGTGCGCGAGCTGTTCGAGGCCTATGAAGCGGAGGGGCTCGGGAGAGCGCCCGGCTGGCGGCCGGCACGACCGTTCCGCGATTACGTCGACTGGCTGCGGCGCCAGGACCACGACGCGGCCGAGGCGTACTGGCGGCACCGGCTGGCAGGAGTGGAAGCGACGGTGGTGGCCGGCGGCTCCGCCTTCGAGGAAGCACCCGGCGGCGGCGTGCCCGCGGGAGCGCCCGGGGGCGCTCATCGCCGGCGCCGCCGCGAGCTCGGCGAGACCGCCAGCCGCCGGTTGGAAGCCTTCGCCCGCAGCCGCCGGCTGACCCTCAACACGGTCGTGCAGGGGGCCTGGTGCCTGGTGCTGGCCAGCCGGCTGGAACGCGACGAGGTGGTGTTCGGAGCGACGGTGGCGGGCCGGCCGAGCGAGCTCGAGGGGGTGGAGGACATGGTCGGCCTGTTCATCAACACGCTGCCCATCCGGGCGCGGGTGCAGGCCGAGGCCGACCTGGAGGCGTGGCTGCGGCAGCTGCAGCTGCAAACCGCGGCGGCACGGCAGTACGAGCATACGGCGCTGCCCGACGTGCAGCGCTGGAGCGGACTGGCAGCCGGCCAGCCGCTGTTCGATTCGCTGCTGGTCTTCGAGAATCTGCCGGCAGCCACCCCCACTCACGCCGGCGGGCTGGCGATCGCGGACCTGACGACCGCCACCGACAACAACTACGCGATCAACCTCGTCGTCATCCCCGGAGACCGTCTGGCCCTCGACGCATTCCACGCCCCGCGGGCCACGTCGCGGAGCGCGGCATTGCTCGCCGACCTGGTCGCGGTCCTCGACCGGATCGCGCAGCTCGCCGAGCGCGCGCCCCTGACCGTCGGCGAGCTGGCAGCGGCTGCCGGCATCGCCGCCGGCGACAGCGCGGCGGCGCTGGACGAAGCAACCTTCCAGCTCGAGGTCGAATCATGAGCGCGACCGATTGCCTGATTCTCGGGTTCTATGACTATCCTTTCGACGACTTCGTCGCGATGATGCGCGCGATGGGCGAGGAGTCCGGCGCCTATCGCGATCTGGCGCTGGCTTTCGTCGAGCACGAGGGCAGGCCGCAAAGAGCGCTCGACATCCTCACCCGGTTCTTCTACGAGGGCCGGCCGGCGCCGGAGCGGCCCTTCAACAACGCGGACTTCCTCTGGCCGGTGGTCACCTACCTGACGACCTACCTGCGGCGCCGCGGCTTCGCCGTCGATCACGTCAACCTGCCGCACTTCGAAACCGCGGCGCTGCGCAGCAAGCTGCAGGCCGGCGACGTCCGCACCGTCGCCATCACCACCACCCTGTACGTCTCGCCGCACCCGATCCTGGACCTGGTGGCGCTGGTGCGGAGCCACAACGCCACGGCGCGCATCGTCGTCGGCGGCCCCTACGTTTCCGGCCAGGCCAAGATCCTGGCGCGGGACGATCTGAGCCGGCTCCTGCTCTACCTGGGCGCCGACGTCTACATCCTCTGCCAGGAAGGAGAGGCGACCCTGGCAGCCGTGCTGGAGGCGTTGCGGCAGGGACGCCCGCTGGCCGGCGTCCCCAACCTCGCGCTGGTCGCCGGCGAACGGGTGGAGTACACGCCGCCGGCGGCGGAGTCGAACTCGCTGCTCGAGAACATGGTGGACTACGGCCTGTTCGCGCCCGCCGATCTCGGTGGCTTCGTGACCACGCGGACCGCGAAGTCGTGCCCGTTCGCCTGCGCGTTCTGCGGCTTCCCGGAGCGGGCCGGCGACTACAACTACCTCGCCGTCGCCGAGGTCGAGAAGGAGTTCGACGCCATCCGCGCCCTCGGCGCGGTGGGCACGGTGACGATCATCGACGACACCTACAACGTCCCCAAGGGCCGCTTCAAGGACATCCTGCGGATGATGATCCGCAACCGCTACGAGTTCAAATGGAATTGTTTCTATCGCGCCGACCAGGGTGACGCCGAGGCGATCGAGCTGATGGCGGCCGCCGGCTGCGAGGGCGTCTTCCTCGGCATCGAATCGGGCAGCGACGCGATGCTCAAGCGGATGAACAAGCGGACGCGGCGCGAGCAGTACCGGCGCGCCATCCCGCTGCTCCATGCCGCCGGCATCTCGACCTACGCCTCGCTGATCGTCGGCTTCCCCGGCGAGACCGACGAGACCGTGGGCGAGACCATCAGCTTGATCGAGGAGGCGCGGCCGGAGTTCTTTCGCGCCCAGCTGTGGTACGCCGATCCGCTCACCCCGATCTGGCGCGAGCGCGAGCGCTACGGCATCACCGGCATGGGCTTCAACTGGGCGCACGACACCATGGACGCCCAGCGCGCCTGCGCCTGGATCGACACCATGTTCCTGCAGGTCGAGGGCTCCACCTGGCTGCCGCAGTTCGGCTTCGAGCAGTGGAGCACTTTCTACCTCCAGCGCCACGGCATGAGCCGCCAGCAGATCGGCGTCTTCCTGCGCAGCTTCAACGCCGTGATCAAGCACCGGCTGGTCGGCCAGGGGGAGGCGACGCCGGCGGAGCTGATCGACAACCTGCGCGCCAGCTGCCAGTTCGATCGCCCGGCCAACGCCGCCACCTGCGCTCCCGAGCCGTGGTCCGGGCGCGCTTACGGCGCGGCCGGCGAGGTCCTGGCCGCCGAGCTGGCGGGCTGCGAGCCGCCTGCCGCCGCCGGTGGGCCGGCCGCCGCGCCCGGAGACCTGGCCGTCGCCGCCGTGCACCAATGCCGCCTGCCGGCGCCGGCGGACGCCGGACGGGCAGGTGGGGCCGCCGGCGGGCTCGCGGCGGGCGCCGCGGAGCTGGTTCTCGCGGCCTACGCCGCCGTGACCGCGCTCGACGGCGGCGGCCGCACCCTGCTGGCACAGCCCGGCCCGCTGGTGACGGATCTGCCGGTGCCGTGGTGTGCGCGGACGCCACTGTCCGCGCCCTTCGCGCATTGGGTCGCGGAGGCCGGCCGGCGCCTCGCCGCGCTGCTCCCGCACCGCCGGTGGGCCCTGGCGATCTGCGCCAACCCGGTATGGCGGGACCGGCATCGCCTGCCGCCGCCGGCCTTCGCGCAGGCCTTCCTGTTCGCCGCCGCCGGCGAGGAGGGGGCCGCGCTGCCGGGCGCGCCGGGTTCGCCGAGCTGGCCGTGCCTGCCGGTGTGGATCGACGCCAGCGTCCGGCGCGGCCTCTCCGAGATCCTCGAGGCAAGCTGGACCGGCGGCCTCCTGACCCTGCGCCTGCACCAGGCCGGCGCCGCACCGCCGGAGCCCGCACAGCGCCGGCTGCAACGGGTGGCGCGCTTGCTGGAGCTCGCGGCGAGCGACCCGGCGTTTTGCCCGGCCGACCTCGGCGGCGCCGGCTGCGACGACGAGGCGGGTCCCGGTCCGAGCGTCGCCGACAGTGACGAGGTCTTCGCGTTCTAGCCATGGCTGCGCTGCTGGCCGGCGAAACGGCGCTCTCCCGGCAGCGCCGCTTCTGGGCGCGGCGCCTCGCCGGCGTCGCCACACAGGCTTCGGCATGGCGCGAGCTGCAGGCGAGCCGGGCGGCGGTGCCGGCGATGGCGACGGCGGAGGCCGGCGTCGCCTTCGACGGCCGCCTGGGCCGGCGCATCCTCGAGGTCAGCAACGGCAGCCCGCTGCTGGTCTGCGCCGCCCTCGTCGCCGGCCTGAAGGCCTGCCTGTTCCGCTACACCGGCGAGCCACTGGTGGTGGTCGCCACGCCGGCACGCCGCGCGGCGGACGGCACGGCGCCGCCGAACCTGGTGGCCGTGGCGAGCCGGCTGGAAGCCACCATGAGCTTCCGCGACCTGCTCACCGGCGTGAGGAAGGGCCTGCTGGACGGCTACGCGCACCAGGACTGCCCCTGGCAGGAGGTCGCCGAGAGCCTGGGACCGGCAGATCAGGCCGCCGGCACGATCTATGGCCTGATCGTCGCGCTCGCGGACCTGCATGGCGCCCTGCCCGAGGCGCCGGCGCTCGCCGCCTCCACGGTGCTGCGCCTGCGCATCGCCGGCGAGGCGATCGCCGGCACCCTGCGCTTCGATTCGAGTCGCCATGCCGCGCCGTGGATCGCCCGGCTGCTCGGGCACTGGCGCCAGCTGCTGGAGAGCGGCCTCGCCGCGCCCGCCACCGAGCTGTCCTGCCTGTCGTTGCTGGCCGCGGCGGAGCGGCGCTCGCTGCTCGAGCTGGCGCGCGGGCCGGTGGCGCCCGGCGGCGCCGACGACGACGTGATCTCCCGGCTGGCGCAACGGGTGAGCGCCACGCCGCACGCGCCGGCGCTCCGCATGGGTGGCCGCGAGCAGACCTACGCCGAGCTCGCCGCCGCCGCCGGCCGCCTCGCCGGCTATCTGCGGCAGCTCGGCGTCGGGGCGGAGACCCTGGTCGCCATTGCCCTGCCGCGCGGCATGGAGATGATCGCCGCGGTGCTGGCGGTGCTCGAGGCCGGCGGCGCCTTCCTGCCGCTCGCCGACGGCGACGCGCCGGCACGCATCGCAGGAATGCTCCGGGAGGCCGGCGTGGCCCTGGTGCTCAGCCGGGCGCCGCTGGCCGCCGAGCTGCCCGCCTGGGTGCGGGTCGTCGACCTCGAGCGGGAAGCGGCGGCGATCGCCGGCAGCTCGCCCCCGGCCCCGGGCCGGCCGGCGGCGGCCGAGCAGGCTGCCTACGTCATCTACACCTCCGGCTCCACCGGCAGGCCCAAGGGAGTGGTGGTGACGCGCGGCGGCCTCGCCAACCTCGCTGCCCAGTGGCACCGCTACGGGACCGCGCCGGGCAAGCGCGTGCTGCAATTCGCTTCTCCGGCCTTCGACAGCTTCGTCTGCGAGGTGATGACCACCCTGCTCTCGGGCGGCACCCTGCAGCTCGAGGACCGGCAGACGCTCACGCCGGGCCCCGAGCTGGCCGCACGGCTGCGCCGCGAAGGCATCCATGCGGTGACCATGCCGCCCTCCATGCTGATGGACCTGCCGGACGCCGAGCTGCCCGGGCTCGAGCTGCTGATCGCCGCCGGCGAGGATTGCAGCGCCGATCTCGCCGACCGCTGGGGCCGTTGCCGCCGCTTCGTCAACGCCTATGGGCCGACCGAGGCGACGGTCTGCGCCACCATGGGCGAGCATCGCCCGGGCGCCGGCAAGCCGCCGATCGGGCGCCCCATCGCCAACGTCGTGGTCTACGTGGTGGACGCCGCCGGCGACCTGGCGCCGGTCGGGGTCGCCGGCGAGATCTGGATCGGCGGCGCCGGCGTGGCGCGCGGCTACCTCGCGCAGCCCGGACAGACGGCCGCCCGCTTCGTCCCTGACGGGTTCTCGCCGGTGCCGGGGGCGCGGGCCTATCGCACCGGCGACCGCGGCAGCTGGCGCGCGGACGGGGCGCTGGCGTATCTCGGCCGCACCGACTCGCAGCTGAAGCTGCGCGGCCACCGGGTGGAGCCCGGCGAGATCGAGGCGGCGCTCCGCCGCCTGTCCGGAGTCCGGCAGGCGGTGGTGATCGCTCGCGAGGACCGGCCCGGCGACAGGCGGCTGGTCGCCTACGTGGTCGCCGGCGCCCCGCTCGCCGACGGCTGGCGGGAGGCGTTGCGCGGCCTGCTGCCGGACTACCTGGTGCCGGCGGCGGTGGTGCGCCTGGAGCGGCTGCCGCTGACCCCCAACGGCAAGCTGGACCGCCAGGCGCTGCCGCCGCCGCACGCCGACACCGCCGCGGCCGAGGAGGATCCGCGGCGGCGGCCCACCACCCAGGTCGAGCAGGTGCTGGCCGAGATCTGGGGCGAGCTGCTGGGCTGCACGCGGTTGCGGCGCGACGATCATTTCTTCGCTCTCGGCGGCCACTCGTTGCTGGTGACTCAGGCCGTGTCGCGCATCCGCCATGCCTTCGGCGTGGACCTGCCGATGCGTCAGCACTACGAATCGCCGGTGCTGGCCGACCTGGCGCGGCAGATCGAGCGGCGCCGCGGGCTGCCGGCGGCAGCCGCCGAGCCCATCGCCCCCGAGCCTTCGCCGGGGCCGTGGCCGCTCTCCTACGCGCAGCTGCAACTCTGGATCGTCGATCAGCTCGAACCCGGCAACCCCGAGCTCAACGTCGCCGTGATGCTGCGCCTAACCGGCGATCTCGAGGTGGCGGCGCTGGCATGGAGCCTGGGCCAGATCGTCAGCCGGCATGCGATCCTGCGCACGCGCTACGTGGACCGGCAGGGAGAGCCGGCGCAGGTGGTCGACAGCGGGCCGCCGCCGCCGCTCGCGGTCGAAGCCGTCGCCTCGGAACCGGAGCTGCTGCGGCTGGCCGGCGAAGAAGCGGCACGCGCCTTCGACCTGCAGCTCGCTCCACCGCTGCGCCTCCGCCTGCTGCGGCTCGCCGCGGACCATCATGCGCTGCTGCTGACCGTGCACCACATCGCCGCCGACGGCTGGTCGTTGGGCATCCTGGTGCGCGAGCTGGGCGAGCTCTACGAGGCGCGCCGCCAGCGGCGGGAGCCGCGCCTCGCGCCGCTCCGCCTCGACTACAAGGACTACGCCTGCTGGCAGCGCCGCGAGCTGCGCGGGGAACGCCTCGAGCACGGCCTGGCCTACTGGCGGCGCCGCCTCGCGGGCATCCCCCCGCCGCGGCGCGACGGCGCCGCGAGCGGCGGCAGCGGCGGCGAGCATCGGTTCCAGCTGAGCCCGGAGCTGACCCGGCAGCTCCGCGAGCTCGGCAGGCGCGAGGGAGTCACCCTGTTCATGTGCCTGCTGGCCGGTTTCGCCGTGCTGTTGCGGCAAACCGGCGGCGAGGACGACCTGGTGGTGGGGACCGACAGCGCCAATCGTGACCGCAGGGAGGTGGAAGACCTCGCCGGGTTCTTCGTCAACCAGCTGGTGCTGCGGCTCGACCTGGGCGGCAACCCGACGGTGCGAGAGCTGCTCGGGCGGGTGCGCGAGACGGCGCTCGGCGCCTATGCGCATCAGGAAACCCCCTTCGAGAGAGTGGTGGACGAGCTGCGGCCCGAGCGCCTCGCCGGCCGGCATCCGCTGTTCCAGGTCAAGTTCGTGTTGCAGACGGCGGCGATGCCGGAGCTGCGGCTCGACGGCTTGCAGGTCGTGCCCGTCGAGCTCGAAAGAGAGCGGGCGCGGTCGAAATACGACCTCGCATTTCACCTTTTCCCGCGCGGCGGACACCTCGATGGCAGGGTCACCTACTCGCGGGACCGGTTCGACCAAGGAGCGATCGCCGTCATGACCGAAGAATACGAGCGGCTGCTGCACCGGATGGCCGCCGACGCGGAACGCGACATCCACCGGCTGGCCGACACCGCGCCGGACGCCGCGGACACCGCGCGTGCCAGCGGCAGCGCAAGCCACGCCGGCAGCATGGGGCATGCCGTCGGCGCGGGACTTGCCGGCACCCTGGACGGCGAGGGCGGCGACGACGCGGGCCCGGCGGCCGTGGCCGGGCCGGCGCTGCGCGGCGGCAGGCGGCGTTCGATCTTCGGCGGCGGCCTGGAGTCGCTGGTGACGACCTTGCCGCCCGATCCGGCGCAGCCCCTGCCGGCCGTCCTGCAGCCGGCCCAGGCCGAGGTCCTGCTCGACGAGTGGGCCCGGGCCAGCCGCGGGCGCATCGACGAGCTGCTGCGCGACCGCGGCGCCATCCTCTTCCGCGGCTTTCCGCTGCCGTCGCCGGCCGCCTTCGAGCGCTTCGCCGATGCGGCCAGCGGCGGGCTCTTCGCCGACTATGGCGACCTGCCGCGCGAGTCGTTGGGAGACAAGATCTACGGCTCGACGCCATACCCCAAGGAGGAGGCGATCCTCTTCCACAACGAGAGCTCGCACCTGCCGCAATGGCCGCTGCGCATCTTCTTCCATTGCGTCACCGCGGCGGCCAGCGGCGGCGAGACGCCGCTGCTCGACTGCCGCCGGGTCTACCGCGAGATGGATCCCGAGGTGCGCGACAAGTTCGAACGCCTGGGGCTCATCTACGTGCGCAACTTCATCTCCGGCCTGGACGTCGGCTGGCAGGACTTCTTCAAGACCGCCGAGCGCCAGGCAGTGGAGCGGCAATGCCGCGAGCTGGGGATCGATTGCTCGTGGACGGCCGGCGGCGACCTCCGCACCGTGCAGCGGCGGCCGGCGGTGGCGGTGCATCCCGTCACCGGCGACAAGCTGTTCTTCAACCAGGTGCAGCTCCACCATCCCGCCTGCCTGCCGGCGCGCGTGCGCGCCGACCTGTTCGCTCTCTGCGGCAGCGTCGACCGCCTGCCGCGAAACGTCGCCTACGGTGACGGCTCGCCGATCGAGGATGAGGTGATCCAGGAGCTGTCACGGCTCTACGAACGCCTGGCGGCCGCCTTCCCCTGGCAGGCCGGCGACGTGGTGCTGCTCGACAACATGGCGGTGGCTCATGGCAGGAGGCCCTATACCGGCGAGCGCAAGATCCTGGTGGCGATGGGCGGCCTGACGGACGGGCGTGCCGCCTGAGGGCGGACCGCGAGGCTCGAGGGGTCATGCCGCCGCCGGACGTCGCCATGGAAAGCGCTGCCACCTCGGCTGCCGCCTACCGCCTGTCGCCGCAGCAGCGCGATGCCCTGCACTGGCTGGCGGGGGCGGCGGGCACCGCGGGGGCGGCGGCGGACGCCGGCGCGGGCGACGCGGTCAGCCCACGGGCGGCGGTGCTGATCGCCGGCGAGCTCGACTCCGGCCGGCTGACGTCGTCGATCCGGCGCGTCCTGGCGCGCCACGAGATTTTCCGCACGTCGTTTCGCCGCGCTCCGGGGCTCGCCGCGATCGTGCAGTTCGTGGCAGAGGACCTGCACCCCGAGGCCGGCCGGCTGCTGGCCGGTGGGGAGATTGCCCAGGCTCCCGCCGACTGGCTGCCGTGGCTCGCCGGGCTCCCCGACCGCGCTTTCCGGGAGGACCTCGGGGAGTGCTTCCGGACCGAGGTCTTCGCGCTGCCCGGCGACCGCCGGGTGGTGGTGTTCACGGTTTCGCCGCTGTGCGCCGATCTCTGGACCGTGCGGGAGCTTGCCCGCCTCATCGCCGAGGAATACCTCGGCGCCGGCACCCCCGCCTCCGGCAACTCCGGCAACTCCGGCAATCGTGGAGACACCGCGCCGGACCTGCAATACGCCGATTACGCGGACTGGCGCAATGAGCTGCTGGAGAGCCCTGCCGATCCGGCGGCGCGACGGCTGTGCGAGTTCTGGGCGCGCCAGCCGTCGGCGCGCGAGTCGGCGCCCGTCCTGCCGCTCGACCGCGCCGCCGCTGCCGCCGACATCGCCAACACCGCCGGCCCGCCGGCAGCCGCCTGTCTCGGCGTCCCGCTCCCGGCGGGAGCCGCCGAGAGCCTGGCCGCGGCGGCCGGCGGCGGCGCCGACGCCGAAGCGGCGCTGCTGGCCTGCTGGCAAGCCTTCCTGGCCCGCTACTCGGGGCTGCGGGAGGTCGAGATCGAATGCCTCTCCACCGGCCGGCATCGCCCCGAAATGGAGCGCTTGCTCGGCAACGTCGCTCTCTGGCTGCCCTGCCGTGCCCGTCTCGACGCCGCGCGGCCGCTGGCCCGCCTCGTCCAGGCGGCGGCGGCGGCCGGCCTCGCCGAGCGGCGGCGGCAAGAAGACGGCTACTCGGCGGCGGGCAGGCCGGAGCCGGCGGCGCCGCCGATCCGCTTCGAGCTCCACCGCGGCTGGCCGCCGCGGATGGAGCGGGGCGTCGGGATCTCGCTGCTGGCGCTGGCTGGCGGCGCCGGGCCGTATAGCTTGAAGCTCTCATGCTTCGAGGGCGAGCACGGCAGGCAGCTGTGGCTCTTCTGCGCCCCCGGCCGGGTGGGCGCCGCCGAGGCCGCGACGCTGCGCGACGCGCTGGCCGCCTTCCTGGCCGCCGCGGCCGCTGCGCCGGCCCAGGCGGTGGACCGGGTGTCGCTGCTGTCGGAGCGCGACCGCCGGCAGCTCGCCGCGCTCCAGTCCGCGCCGGCGCTCGCGGCGCTCGCAGCGCCCTCCGCGGGGGAATCGCCGGCATCGGTGCTCGCGGCGTTCGACCGCCAGGCCGCGGCGGCGCCGGCGCGGCTGGCGGTGGTGGGGAGAGCGGGAGACCAGCTGACCTACGAGCAGCTTTCGCGGCGCGCCGATCGGCTCGCCCACCTGCTCGCGGCGCGCGGCGCCGGTCCGGAGAAGCTGGTCGGGATCGCCCTCGGCCGCAGCCCGGAGCTGGTGGTCGCCATGCTTGCGGCCTGGCGCACCGGCGCGGCCTATGTCCCGGTGCCCACCGACACCGCGGCGGAGAGGATGCTGGCTCGGCTCGACCCCGCCAGCCTGGCGGTGATCGTCACCACCGCGGAGCACGGCGCGTCCCTGCCCTCGGGCACGCCGCGGCTGCTGCTCGACGAGGCGCGCGCCGCCATCGCGGACCAGCCGGCGGAGCGCTTCGGGGCGGCTCCCGATCCCCGCGCCCTGGCCTATGTGCTGCTCACCTCCGGCTCGACGGGAAAGCCCAAGCCGGTGGGGGTGTCGCACGGCGCGATCGGCGGCTACACGCGGGCCATCGTGGAGGCGCTGGAGCTGGGCCTCGACGGTGCCTTTCCGCCGGCGCCGGCGCCGCAGCCGGCGAGCTTCGCTTTCGTCTCGTCGCCCCATGCCGACCTCGGCAACACCTGCATCTTCCCGGCGCTGGCGTCCGGCGGCTGCCTGCACCTCTTCCAGGAGGACGAGATCCTGGACGCCGCCGCGTTCGGCCGGCGCATCCGGGAGCAGGGCATCGACGTGCTGAAGATCGTGCCGTCGCACTTCGCGAGCCTGCTGGCGGCCGGCGGGGCGGCGGTGATGCCGCGGCGCCTCCTGGTGCTCGGCGGCGAGGCGATCGGCGAGCAGCTTGCCGGGCGGATCGCGCACGCCGCCGGCGACTGCCGGGTGATCAATCACTACGGCCCCACCGAGGCGACGGTCGGGTGCGTGCTGTACAAGCTCCCCGCGGCGCCGCGGACTGCCGCCCGCCCTGGCGGCGGCGGGCGCCCGCCCATCGGTCGCCCGCTGGCCGGCGTCCAGGTCCGGGTGGTGGATGCCTGGGGCGAGCCGGCGCCGATCGGGGCGGTGGGCGAGCTGTGGGTCGGCGGCGCGGGCCTGGCGCGGGGTTACCTGGGGGATCCGGCGGCGACGGCGGAACGGTTCGTGCCGGACGCCTGGGGGGCGGCGACCGCGGCGACGGGCGGGGCACCGGCGGCAGGGAGCGGCGGCGGGCGGCTGTACCGCACGGGCGACCGGGTGAGATGGCGGGCGGGCGGGATGCTCGAATATCTCGGCCGGTTGGACGAGCAGGTGAAGATCCGCGGCCATCGCGTCGAGCCCGGCGAGGTGGAGTCGGCGCTGCGCGCGCTACCGGGGGTCAGGGAGGCGGTGGTGGTGGCGCGGGCGGAGGAGCGGCGCCCCGAGGAGCTGCGGCTGGTGGCGTACGTGGTCGGGGCGGCGGGAGGCGAGGAGCAGTGGCGCGCAGCCTTGCGGCGGCTGCTGCCGGAGCCGATGGTGCCGGCGGCCCTGGTGCGGCTCGAGCGGCTGCCGTTGACCGCCAACGGCAAGGTGGACCGGCGGTCGCTGCCGGCGCCGGAGGCGGCGGTGGGCTCGGCCCCGTGGGAAGCGCCGCGCACGGCAATCGAGCAGGCGCTGGCGGAGATCTGGTCGGAGCTGTTGGGCTGCGGGCGGGTGGGGCGCGACGACAACTTCTTCGAGCTGGGCGGCGACTCGATCCTGAGCATCCAGGCGGTGGCGCGGGCGCGGCAGCACGGCCTGTGGCTGACACCCCGCCAGGTCTTCGACCAGCCGACGATCCGCGGGCTGGCGGCGGTGGCGGCGACGGCGGCACCCGGCGAGCAGGCGACGGCGGCGGCGGCAGGCCGCTCGCCGGGGGACTTCCCGCTGGCGCGGCTGAGCGGCGAAGAGCTGGCGCGGCTGAACGCGGCGGTGCCGGACCTGGCGGACGTCTATCCGTTGACGCCGCTGCAGGCGGGCTTGCTGTTCCACGCCCTGCACTCGCCGGAATCGAATGCCTACTGCAACCAGATGGTGTGCACCCTGGAAGGAGAGCTCGACGGCGAGCGGCTGCGGCGGGCCTGGGAGCAGGTCGCGGCGCGCCACGAGACGCTGCGCACGGTGTTCGTCTGGGAGGCGGTGCGCGAGCCGGTCCAGGCGGTGCGGCGCTCACCGCCGCTGCCCTGGCGTTACGAGGACTGGCGCGGCGTGGACGAGGCCGAGCAGCGCCGGCGCCTGGAGCGCACGATCGCCGCGGACCGCGCCCAGGGCTACGAGCTCGAGCGCGGACCGCTGCAGCGGCTGGCCCTGATCCGCACCGGCGAGCGTCGTCACGCGTTCCTCTGGAGCAACCACCACCTGATCCTCGACGGCTGGTCGCGGACCCTCACCATCGCCGAGCTGCTCCGGCGCTATGCGGCGTTGGCGCCGGCGGTGTTGGAGACGGCGGCAGCGGCGGCGTTGGCGACGGCGGCGGACACCGGCGCGGCGCCCCGGGAGCCGGTGCCGCCCTTCCGCGAGTACGTGGCCTGGCTGCAACGCCAGGACCGCGGCGCCGCCGAGACCTACTGGCGCGAGCGGCTCGCGGGCGTCGAGCCTTCCCTGGTGGCGGAGCGGGCGGCCGCCGGCTCGCCGCCGGGCGGCCATCAGAAGCGCCGCAGCCACCTCGATCTCGCCGCGAGCCGCCGGCTCGAGGCCTTTGCGCGGCAGGCCCGGGTGACCCTCAACACCCTGGTGCAAGCCGCCTGGGCGCTGGTGCTCGGCGGCCTCCGCGGCGCCGACGAGGTGGTGTTCGGAGTCACCGTGGCCGGGCGGCCGGCGGCGCTCGCAGGCGTCGACCGGATGGTGGGGCTGTTCATCAACACGCTGCCGGTGCGGGTGCGGCTGGCCGCTGCCGGCGAGGAGCTCGATGCCTGGCTGCGCGATTTGCAGCGCGCGGCGGCGGCGGCGCGGGACTTCGAGTACTCGCCACTGTCCGACGTGATGCGCTGGAGCGGCCAGCCGGCCGGCCGCCGGCTGTTCGACTCGCTGCTGGTGTTCGAGAGCTTCCCGGCGCTGCCCGCGGCCGCGGTCGCCGAGGGCGTGCAGGTCACCGGCGGCGAAGCCATCGACCACAACAACTATCCGCTGACCGTCACCGTGCGGCCGGCGGCGCCGATCGAGATCGAGATCGACTTCATCGCCGATGCCGTCGCCGAATCGCTGGTCCAGCGCCTGCTGTCCGCCATCGCCGGCGTCCTCGCCCGCCTGGCGGCCGGCGGCGACGGCGCCACGGTGGCGGCGCTGCGGCAGGAGATGAAGGCGATGGCGAAGAAGGAGGCAGAGATGGCGACCCAGAGCCGCCGCGATTCGTTGCTCGAGAAGATGCGCTCCACCGTGCCGCGGCCGGTTCAGCTCGAATCGCCGCTGGCGGTGGTCGAGGTGCGCCCCTATGCGCCGCCCGCCACCCTGCCGCTGCTGGTGGAGCCGCGGCTTGCCGGCGTCGACCTCTTCGCCTGGGCGCGGGAGCACCGCGATCACCTCTATGCCGCCCTGCATGGCGCGGGAGCGCTGCTGTTGCGGGGTGCTGGCGCGCCGTCTCCCGAGCGGCTGCAGGAGCTGGCGTCGATCTTCAGCGGCGACCTGTTCGACGATAACGGCGAGCACCCGCGGGAATCGATCGCCGGGCACGTCTTCACCCCGGTCCGCTTCTCGCCCAAGCACCTGCTGCTCTGGCACAACGAGAACTCCTTCAACAAGCGCTGGCCGCGGCTGATCTGGTTCTGCTGCGTGCGCCCCGCCGACCGCGGTGGCGATTCGATCCTGGTGGACTCGCGGCAGGTCTTCTCGCGGCTGCCGCCGTCCATCCGCGACCCGTTCGTCGACCTCGGCGTGACCTACGTCCGCAAGTATGGCGAGGGGGTCGGGCGCGACTGGCAGGACGTCTTCCAGACCACCAGCCAGGCCGACGTCGAGGAGCGGTGCCGGCGCGACGGCCTGGAGCTGCGCTGGCTCGACGAGCGGCGGCTGGTCACCTCATGCCGGCGGCCGGCGGTGGTCGCGCATCCGATCACCGGCGAGACCTGCTGGTTCAATCAGGCGCAGCACTGGCACCCATCGTGCCTGGCCGCCGAGGTGCGCGGCTCGCTGGCCGGCGCCTTCGAGGCCGGCAGTTATCCCCGCGACTGCCTGTATGGCGACGGCACGCCGATCGCGGACTCCACGATGGCCGCGATCTGCGACGTCTACCGTGAGCTGGAGGTGTCCGTCCCGCTGGCTGCCGGCGAGGTCCTGATGGTCGACAACGTCCTCGCCGCGCACGCGCGAGCGCCTTACGAAGGCGAGCGCCGCCTGCTGGTCGCCATGGCGGAGACCGGGAGCTTCGCGGACTAGCTCCGCGGGAGACGAGATGGAAGGTTTCCAGCTCTCATTGCAGCAGGAGCAGATCTGGTCGAGCTTCGGCGACGGCGAGATACCGCTGGCGGCCTGCGCCGCGGTCGCCGAGGCGGCGCTCGAGCCCTCGGCGCTGCTCGCGGCGGTGCGGCGGGTGGCCCTGCGCCATGACCTGCTGCGCGCACGGCTGCACCGGATGCCCGGCATGAGCCTGCCGCTGCAGAGCTGGCGGCCCGAGCCCGAGATCGCCGGCATGGCCGACGGCGAGGCATTGGATGGGGCGGCCGGACGCGGCTGGAGCAGCGACCAGCCCTGTATCGCGGTCGCCGTCGCGCATCCGGCGCCGGGCCGCACCCGGCTGTCGCTGCGGCTGCCGGTGCTGTTCGCCGACGGCTGGACGCTGCGCCTGCTGATGCGCGAGGTGGCCGACGCCTGTGCGCCGGGAGCGGGCGCCGGCGGCGAGCCGCCGCCGCTGCAGTACGTGCAGTTCGCCGATTGGCAGCGCGAGATGGCGGCGCAGCCGCCCGACGAGGCGGGCGCCTTCTGGCGGCAACGGCTGGAAGGGCTGACGCCCTGGCCGGGGCTTGGCGGCGCCGCCGCCGGCAACGCGCGGCGCACGCTCGGCCCGGAGCTGACGGCGGCGGTGGCGGCGCTGGCGGGCGGCCTGGACGTGGCTGCCGAGACGGTGCTGCTCGCCGCCTGGATGGCGCTCCTCTGGCGGTGGGCGGGGGGCGGCGCGGTCGCCGTCACCCAGTGGTCGCCGGGGCGCGCCTTCGAGGAGCTCGAACGGTTGGCCGGCCCGGTGGGCCGCCACCTGCCGGTGCTGGCGCCGCTCGCGGCCAGCCTCCGTTTCGGCGATCTGGCGCGTGCCGTCGAGGCGGAGGCGACGCGCGCCAGGGAGTTGCAGGATTACCTCCCGGTCGTGGAGCGCGAGCGTGCGACGCTGCCGGTCTGCTTCGAGCACGAAGCGCTGCCGGCGCCCTGGATCTCGGGCGGCGTGGCCTGGGCGATCGAGAGCCTGGAGGCTCGCCTGGCCCCGGCCGAAGTGCGCTTGCGATGCGTGGAGCGGATCGACGGCCTGGAGGCGACGGTGGCGAGCGCGCGCCAGGGGCGATGGGGCGAGGTGCTCGAGCAGTGGGAGGAGCTGCTGCGCGGGGCGGTGGCGGCGCCGGAGCGGGAGGTGGGCGCGCTGCGGCTGCTGCCTGAGCGGCGGCGGCCGGTGCTGCCGGGGTGGGGCCGCGGGGAGCGGACGGCGGCGAGCGGCGGCGGTGGTCGCGAGGGCGGCGAGGGCGGTGACGGCGGCGGTGGCGGCAGCGTGCTGGCGCAGATCGCGGTGCAGGCGCGGCTGCGCGCCGGGGCGCCGGCGCTGGCGATGGCGAGCGCCGGGGCGGCAGCGTGGACCTACGAGGAGCTGTGGCGGCGCGCGGCGCGGGTGGCGCGGGCGTTGCGGCGGCGGGGCGTGGGCCGGGAAAGCGTGGTCGGGCTCTATCTGGGCACGAGCCGCGAGCAGGTGGCGGTGCTGCTCGGGGTCTGGCGCGCCGGCGGCGCCTATTTGCCGCTGGCGCCGGCGGATCCGCCGGCGCGGCTGGCGGCGATGGTCGAGGCGGCGGGTCCGTGCGGGGTGGTGAGCGCCGGCGCGCTGGCGGATCGGCTGCGCGCGGCTCTCGGCGGGCAGCAGGGCGGCGCCGCGGCACCGGAGGTATGGGAGGCCGCCATCCTGCTCGGCGAAGGCGAGGATGGCGAGCGGCAAGGGGGCGAGTGCGAGGACGGCGAGCCGGCGGCGTTCGACGGCGAAGCGTGGCCGGAGCAGGCGGCGTACGTGATCCACACCTCGGGCTCGACCGGGCGGCCCAAGGGCGTGGTGGTGCCGCACGCCGCCCTGGGCAACTACGTGCGCTGGGCGCGCGCCGCCTACGGAGACGCCGCGCCGATCGACAGCCTGGTGCACACGCCGCTGAGCTTCGATCTGACGGTGACCAGCCTGCTGGTGCCACTGGCCGCGGGCGGCAGGGTCGAGCTGGTGGGCGAAGCCGGACCCGGGGAGAGCCCCGAGGACGCCGAGAGCCCCGGCGAGGGCCTGCGCCGGGCGCTCGAGCGAGACCTGGCGGCCGGCGACGGCGGTGCGGCGAGACTGCTGAAACTGACCCCCTCGCACCTGCGGGCGCTGGCGGCGGGCTGGGACGAGTCGGGCCAGACCGAGCGCCAGGTTAGGTGCCGGTCGATGGTTTTGGGCGGCGAGCCGCTGGCGAGCGACCTGGCAGCGAGATGGCGCGCTGCCGGCGGGAGCGACGCGGGCGGCGGCAGGCGGTTGTGGAACGAGTACGGGCCGACCGAGGCGGTGGTGGGGTGCAGCGCCTGGGAGGCCGGCGACGACGACCCTGGAGCCGGCAACGTGCCGATCGGCCGGCCGCTGGACAACGTCGAGCTGTACGTGGTGGACGCCTGGGGAGAGCTGGTGCCGGAGGGGGTGGCGGGCGAGCTGTGGGTGGGCGGTGCGGGTCTGGCGCGGGGTTACCTGGCAGACCCGGCGGCGACGGCAGAGCGGTTCGTGCCGGACCCCTGGGGCTCAGGCGGCGGCCGCCTGTACCGCACCGGCGACCGGGTGAGGTGGCGCGCCGGCGGCGTGCTCGACCACCTGGGCCGCGTGGACGAGCAGCTGAAGATCCGCGGCCACCGCATCGAGCCCGCGGAGGTGGAGGCGGCGCTGCGCACGCTGCCGGGAGTGCGGGAGGCGGTGGTGGTGGCGCGGGCCGAGGCGCGACGTCCCGAGGCGATGCGCCTGGTGGCGTACGTCGTGGGCGACGCCGGACCCGAGGAGCAATGGCGCGAGGCCCTGCGCCGCCGGCTGCCGGAGCCGATGGTGCCGTCGGCGCTGGTGCGGCTCGAGCGCCTACCGTTGACGGCCCACGGCAAGGTGGACCGGCGGTCGTTGCCGGCGCCTGAGACGGGCGCGGGCGCGGCATCCTGGGAGCCGCCGCGGACGCCGGTCGAGATGGCGCTGGCGGAGATCTGGTCGGAGCTGCTGGGCGGCGTGCGGGTCGGACGCGGCGACAACTTCTTCGAGCTGGGCGGCGACTCGATCCTGAGCATCCAGGCGGTGGCGCGGGCGCGTCAGAGCGGCCTGCGGCTGACGCCCCGGCAGGTCTTCGACCAGCCGACGATCCGGGGGCTGGCGGCGCTGGTGGAGGCGGCGCCGGCAGGGCTGTTCGAGGCCGCCGGCGAGGAGCTGCGAGGTGTGCCGCTGTCGCCGATCCAGCAGTGGTTCTTCGCGCAGCCATGGCAGCATCGCGAGGGCTTCGTGCAGGCGATGTGGGTGGAGGTACCGGAGGAGTTGCCGGCGGCGCGCCTGGCGGCCGCCGTGGGCGAGCTGGTGCAGCGGCACGAGGCGTTGCGCCTGCGTTTCTGGCGCGAGGACGGAGAGTGGCGCCAGGGCAGCGCGGAGCAGGAAGAGCACGAGGTCTTCTGGCAGGTGAAGGCCGGCGGCGGCGGGGACGACGGCGAGAGCGAAACGGCGGTGGCGCGCCGAGCGCAGGCGCGGCTGGATCTGGAGCGCGGACCGCTGGTGCAGGCGGTGCTGTGGGAAGGCGCGGGCGAGCGCCGGCTGCTCTGGATGGTGCACCACCTGGCGGTGGACGGAGTGTCGTGGCGCATCCTGCTGGAGGATCTGGAACGGGCGAGCCGGGGCGAGGACCTGGGACCGAAGACGGCGAGCTGGAGCCGCTGGGTGTGGGGCCTGGAGCAAGCGGCGCGCAGCGCCGAGCTCGAGGCGGATGCGGCCTACTGGCTGGAGCTGCCGCCGGGCGCCGCGGGCGGCGAGGCGCGGGCCGGTGGCTGGCGCTGGACGGCGCAGGTGAGCGATGCGCTGGGGACGGAGGAGACCGCGGACCTGTTGCGCCAGGTCCCCGGCGTCTACCACACGCAGATCAACGACGCGCTGCTGGCGGCGCTGGCGGCGGCGCGCGGCGAGACGCTGGTGATGCTCGAGGGTCACGGCCGCGAGCCGGTGCAGGAGCTGGACGTGACGCGGACGGTGGGCTGGTTCACCAGCCATTACCCGGTGTGGCTGCGCCCGGCGGGCGATGCGGGCGCGTCCCTGCCGGCGGTGAAGGAGCAGCTGCGCCAGGTGCCCCACCGGGGTGTGGGCTTTGGCCTGTTGCGGTATCTGGGAGCGCGGCAGCCGTGGCGGGAGCGTCTGGCGGCGCTGGCGGATTCGGCGGCGGTGAGCTTCAACTATCTCGGCCAGCTCGACGCCGCGGCCGGCGCCCGCCTGCTGCGGCCGAGCATGCGGCCGGTGGCGGTGGGCGGGGAGGCCGGCGCGGGGAGGCCGGCGGCGCTGGGGTTGACCGCCTGGGTGCAGGGCGGCCGCCTGCACCTGAAGTGGGACTACGACGGCGAGCGCCATGCCGGCTTCCAGGTGGAGGATCAGGCGCGGGCGTACACGGCGGCGCTGCGGGAGTTGATCGAGCACTGCCGGGGCGCGGCGGGCGGCCACACGCCGGCGGACTTTCCGCTGGCTCGGCTCAGCGGCGAAGAGCTGGCGCTGCTGACGGCGGCGGTGCCGGACCTGGCCGACGTCTATCCGTTGACGCCGCTGCAGGCAGGGTTCCTCTACCACGCCCTGCGCTCGCCGCGGACGAACGCCAACTGCATCCAGCTCACCTGCACGCTGGAGGGGCAGCTCGACGGCGAGCGGCTGCGGCAGGCTTGGGAGCTGCTGCTGGCGCGGCACGCGGCGCTGCGCACGGTCTTCGTCTGGGAGGCGGTGCGGGAACCGGTCCAGGTGGTGCGGCGGTCGCCGCCGCCGTCCTGGCGCAGCGAAGACTGGCGCGGGGTGGGCGAGACCGAGCAGCGCCGGCGCCTGGAGCAGACGATCGCCGCCGACCGCAACCAGGCCTACGATCTTCGAGCACGGGCCGCTGCTGCGGCTGGCCCTCATCCGCACCGGCGAGCGCCGGCACGTCCTGCTGTGGAGCAATCACCACCTCATCCTCGACGGCTGGTCGACCGCCGCGCTGGTGCGGGACCTGTTCGACGCCTATCGGGCGGCGGCCGGCGGCGAGGCGCCCGGCTGGCCGCCGGTGTTGCCCTTCCGGGACCACGTCGAGTGGCTGCAGCGCCAGGACCGCGCCGCCGCCGAGGACTTCTGGCGCCGCCAGCTGGCGGGGGTCGAGCCGAGCCTGCTCGCCGCCGGTCCCGGCGCCGTCGCGTCACGGCCCGACGGCGCCCTGCAGCGGCGCCGCGTCGAGCTGGACGAGCAGCTCAGCGGCCAGCTCGCGGCGTTCGCCCGCCGCCATCAGGTGACGCTGGCGACGGTGATGCAGGGGGCGTGGGCGCTGCTGCTGGCGGCGCGGGAAGAGCGCGGCGAAGTGGTCTTCGGCACCATCTCGGCGGGCAGGACGGGCGAGCTGGCCGGCGCCGGCGGCATCATCGGCCTGCTGATCAATACGCTCCCCCTCAGGGTGCGCGTGCGCCGTGCCGCCGGCCTCGCCGAATGGCTGCAGGAGCTGCAGCGCGACGCCGCGGCGGCGCGGCAATACGACTACGCGTCGCTGCCGGAGATCCAGCGCTGGAGCGGCCTCGCGGCCGGCCAGCCGCTGTTCGACTCGCTGCTGGTGTTCGAGAACTACCCGGTGCCCGAGGACGTCCTCGGCCCGGATCTCGCGGCCACCGCGATGACCCATCACATCGAGGAGAGCTATCCCCTGGTCCTGACCGTCGTGCCCGCGGCGCGCATCCGGCTCGACTGGCGCCATGCCGCCGGCGCGGCGCGGTGGGCCGGCGCGCTGCCGGCGATCGAACGCCTGCTGGCGCGGATCCTGGCCGCGCCCGCCGAGGCGCGGGTGGGCGAGATCGCCGCTGCCGCGAAGCTCGTCGACGCGGAGGCCGAGGCCGCCTCGGTGCGCGCCTACGAGGACGCCTGGCGCAGCTTCCAGCCGCGCGGCAGATAACCGGGCTGGGAGGGAGAGCGGAGCCATGGCAGCGGCGATCAAGGAGGGATTCCGGCTCGCGCCGGCCCAGCGCAGCCTGCTGCAGGCCGACGGCACGGCCCTCGACCGCCGGGCGCGGGCGGTGGCGATCCTCCATGGGCCGGTGGCGGTGGACCGCTGGTGCGCGGCGATCCGGCAGCTGGTCGGGGAGCAGGAGATCCTGCGCACCCGCGTCGGCTACCTCGACGAGCTGCCGGCGCCGGTGCAGATGATCGACGACGACGGCGCGGTCGACGCGGTCGAGATCCCGGTGGGGCCCGACGCCGGCTGGGAGGCTCTCGAACGCAACCCCGGCCAGGGCCCGGTGCTGCGCACCGCGCTCTCGCCGGTCGCCGGCGGCGACGGCGACGCCGGCGGCGGCTGGCGATGGCGAATCAGCCTGCCATTGGTCAATTCCGATCGTTGCGGACTGGCGAACCTGGCCGCGGCGGTCGGCCGGCGCTATGCCGGGTTGGCGGACGAGCTGCCGCAATACGTGGACGTCGGCCAGTGGCAGCAGGAGCTGCTCGCCGGCGAGGAGACGGCGATCGGGCGCCGCTTCTGGCAGGAGCGCGGGCAGGCGCTCGGCGAACCGCTGGGGTTGCGGGCGCCGGCCGGCGGCGGCGGCCAGGCTCGGCGGCGCCTCGACCGCGATCTGTGGCGGCGCCTGTGCGCGCTGGCCGGCGACTGCGGCGTTGCGCCCGAGGTGGTGGCGCTCGCCGGGTGGCAGGCGCTGGCGGCGCGGCAGACCGACGATCCAGCCGTTTCGCGCTGGCTGGCCGTGCGATCGGACGGGCGGCGGCACGAGCCGCTGCGGGCCTGCCTGGGCGTCTTCGCCAAGCTGCTGCCGATCGGCGTGTCGCTGCCGCCGGAGCGCTCTTTCCGCGAGCATCTCGCCGTCCTGGCCGCGGCGCTTGGCGAGGCGGCGCGCTGGGAGGACTGTTTCGTTCACGGCGACCCGGATGTCTGGCCGCAGCCGCGCCTGCCGGCCCTCGGTTTCGCCTACGACGCGGCGATCGACCGGCTGCGTTGCGGCGAGGTCGAGGTGGAGGTGGTGGAGGCGGACGCGGCGGCGGCAGAGGTGGGCGGCGCTGCGGTGCGGCTCTGGTGCGTCGAGCGGGGCGACGAGTTGGAGGCGACGGTGGCGAGCGCGCGGGAGGGGCGGTGGGGCGACCTGCTCGAGCAGTGGGAAGAGCTGCTGCGCGGGGCGGCGGCGGCGCCGGAGCGGGAGGTGGGCGCGCTGCCGCTGCTGCCGGCGCGGCAGCGGTCGGCGCTGCTGGGATGGGGCCGCGGCGAGCGGACGGCGGCGCACGGCAGCGGCAGCGGCGGCCGCATGGACGGCGGCAGCGTGCTGGCGCAGATCGCGGCGCAGGCGCGGCAGCGCGCCGGCGCGCCGGCGGTGGCGGGGGCGAGCGCCGGGGCGGCTGCGTGGAGCTACGAGGAGCTGTGGCGGCGCGCGGCGCGGGTGGCACGGGCGCTGCGGCGGCTGGGGGTCGGCCGGGAGAGCGTGGTCGGGCTCTATCTGGGCCGCAGCCGCGAACAGGTGGCGGTGCTGCTCGGGGTCTGGCGGGCCGGCGGCGCCTATCTGCCGCTGGGGCCGGCGGATCCGCCGGCGCGGCTGGCGGCGATGGTCGAGGCGGCGGGCGCCTGCGGGGTGGTGAGCGCCGGTGCGCTGGCCGACCGCCTGCGCGCGGCTCTCGGCGAGCAGCAGGGCGGCGCCGCGGCGGCGCCGGTATGGGAGGCCGCCGTCCTGCTCGGCGAGGACGAGGCGGTGGCTGACGAGCCGGCGGCAGCGGGCGACGACGAGGCATGGCCGGAGCAGGCCGCCTACGTGATCTACACCTCGGGCTCGACCGGGCGGCCGAAGGGCGTGGTGGTGCCGCACGGCGCCCTGGGCAACTACGTGCGCTGGGCGCGCACGGCCTACGGGGACTCCGCGCCGATCGACGGCCTGGTGCATACGCCCTTGAGCTTCGACCTGACGGTGACCAGCCTGCTGGTGCCGCTGGCCGCGGGCGGCAGGGTCGACCTGGTGGGCGAAGCAGACCCCCGGGGGGGCCCGGACCACCCAGCGAGCACTGAGAACCCGGAGAACCAGGTGCGCCCGGAGCACCCAGAGACCCCGGAAAGCGCCGCGGGCAGCGCCGCGGTGGCGGGCGTGGAGGGCCTGCGCCGGGCGCTCGAGCGCGACCTGGCCGCCGGCGACGGCAGCGCGGCAGGGCTGCTGAAGCTGACCCCCTCGCATCTGCGGGCACTTTCGGCGGGCTGGGACGAGTCGGGCCAGATCGAGCGCCAGATGCGGTGCCGGGCAATGGTGGTAGGCGGCGAGCCGCTGGCGAGCGACCTGGCGGCGAGATGGCGCGCGGACGGCGGGTCTGACGGGAGCGGTGGCCGCCGGTTGTGGAACGAGTACGGGCCGACCGAGGCGGTGGTGGGGTGCAGCGCCTGGGAGGCCGGCGACGACGACGCGGGAGCCGGCAACGTGCCGATCGGCCGGCCGCTGGCCAACGTCGAGCTCTACGTGGTGGACGCCTGGGGAGAGCTGGTGCCGGAGGGCGTCGCGGGCGAGCTGTGGGTGGGCGGCGCGGGCCTGGCGCGGGGTTACCTGGAAGACCCGGCGGCGACCGCGGAACGGTTCGTGCCGGACGCCTGGGGCCGCGGCGGCGGCCGGCTGTACCGCACCGGCGACCGGGCGAGGTGGCGCGCCGGCGGCGTGCTCGAGCACCTCGGCCGGGTGGACGAGCAGGTGAAGATCCGCGGCCATCGCATCGAGCCTGCGGAAGTGGAGGCGGCGCTGCGCACGCTGCCGGGAGTGCGGGAGGCGGTGGTGGTGGCGCGCGCCGAGGAGCTCCGCCCCGAGACGATGCGCCTGGTGGCGTACGTCGTGGGCGACGCGGGACCCGAGGAGGAGTGGCGGGCGGCTCTGCGGCGCCGCCTGCCGGAGCCGATGCTGCCGTCGGCGCTGATGCGGCTCGAGCGCCTGCCGTTGACGGCCCACGGCAAGGTGGACCGGCGATCGCTGCCGGCGCCGGCGCCGGGCGCGGACGCGGCGCCCTGGGAGCAGCCGCGGACGCCGGTCGAGCGGATCCTGGCCGAGATCTGGTCCGAGCTGTTGGGCGGCGTGCGGGTGGGGCGCGGCGACAGCTTCTTCAAGCTGGGCGGCGACTCAATCCTGAACATCCAGGCGGTGGCGCGGGCGCGGCGACAGGGCTTGAGCCTCACCGTCGAGCAGCTCTTCGGCAAGCCGCGGCTGGCCGACCTCGCCGCCGACATCGCCGACATCGCCGGCGCCGGCGCGCCGGCCCCGCCGCCGCCCGCCGGAGCTGCCGCCTTCGGCCTGCTCGACCAGGCCGACCGCGAGCGCCTGCCTGCGGGGCTCGACGATGCCTACCCGCTGGCAATGCTGCAGCAGGGCATGGTCTACCACGGCGACGACACGGCGGCGGCGCCCCTTTACCACGGCCTGATGAGCCTGCATCTCGGTGCCGCGATCGACCCCGCGCCGCTGGCCGGGTGCCTGGGCGCCATGATGCGCGCCCACCCGGTGCTGCGCACCTCCTTCGACCTGGCCCGCTTCAGCCAGCCGTTGCAGCTGGTGCACGCCACCGCGCCCGTGCCGCTGGCCGTGGTCGACCTCAGGCGGCTGCCGGCAGCGTCCTCCCGCCGGCTGCTGACCGCGTGGATCCAGGACGAGAGGCGGGTGCGGTTCGCGGTCGAGCGCGCGCCGCTCTTCCGGATGCGCCTGCACCGGCTGGCGGGCGGCGAGAGCCAGGTCTCGATGAGCTTCCACCATGCCATCCTCGACGGCTGGAGCGTCGCGTCGTTCTGGACCGAGCTGTTCGAGAGCTACCTCGGCACCCGCGCCGGAGCGCCGCGGCCGCCCGGGGTGGCCGCGGAAACCACGCAGCGGGATTTCGTCGAGCTGGAAGGCCGGTCGCGGCGCTCGGCGGCGGAGCGCTCGTTCTGGCTCGGCGAGCTCGACGGCGCTCGACCCACCCGCCTGCCTCGCCGCGGCGGGCCTCCTCCCCCGGCGACGGCGGCAGCGCGGCGGATGCTGTCGTTGCCGTTCGACGCGGCGCTCGGCGGCCGCTTGCGGCAGGTGGCCATGGACCTCGGGGTGACGCTCAAGAGCGTCCTGCTGGCCGCCCATCTCAAGGCGCTGAGCATGGTCTGCGGCGGGCGGGACCTGGTCACCGGCCTGGTGGCGAACGGCCGGACGGACGACGCCGGCGGCCATCTCGGGCTCGGGCTCTTCCTCAATACGCTGCCGTTCCGGTTGGTGCTGGACCCCGACGCGTCCTGGGCCGGGCTGATCGCACAGGTCCATGCGAAGGAGGGCGCGCTGCTCCCCTTCCGCCGCTATCCGATGGCCCAGCTGCGGCTCGAGCTGCAGGCGGCCGACCTGTTCGAGACGCTGTTCAACTTCGTCAGCATGCACCGCTACGGCGATCTCCTGGCCGCCGGCGTGCCGGTGCTGGGAGCGGAATCGCACCAGAGCGCGAACTTCGTGCTCGGAGCCGATTTCAGCCTGGGCATCACCTCGCCGGTGTTGCAGCTGCGGCTGCACTACGACGCGGCAGCGGTTTCCGCGGCGCAGGCGAGCGCGCTGGCCGAACACTACGCCGCCATCCTGCGCCAGATCGCGGCGGCGCCGGCGGCCCCGCACCGCGGCTACGGCGCCCGCGGCGGCAACCAGACGCGACGGCGGGAGCCTGCCGCCGGCGCTGCGGATCCCGGCAACGTCGTCGAGCACATCGCCAGGCAGGCGCGGACGACGCCAGCGGCGGTGGCGGTGCGCGCCGCCGGCCGCGACCACACGTACGCCGACCTTACGGCACGGTCGGGCCGCCTGGCCGGCCATCTCCACCGGCTCGGCGTCGGCAACGAGAGCGTGGTGGCCATCTGCATGCCGCGCGGCGCCGAGATGATCGTCGCCGTCCTCGCGGTGCTGCAGGCGGGCGGCGCCTATCTGCCGATCGAGGCCGACACGCCGGCGGAGCGGATCGCCGAGCTGCTGCGCGACGCGGGCGTCGCGGTGGCGATCAGCCAGCAGCCGCTCGCCGACGGCCTGCCGCCATGGGTGCGGGTGGTGCTCGCCGACCGCGAGGCGGCAGCGATCGCGGCGACGCCGGAATTCACGGCGGCGGCGGCGATCGTGCCCGAGCAGGCAGCCTACGTGATCTACACCTCGGGCTCCACCGGCAAGCCCAAGGGCGTCGTCGTCCCGCACCGCGGCATCGCCAACCTTGCCGCACAGACCTGGCGCATCGGCGTGGCGCCGGGCCGGCGGGTGCTGCAATTCGCCTCGCTGGCGTTCGACGGCGCGGCGCTCGAGATCCTCGGCACCCTGGCGGCGGGCGGCACCCTGGTGGTGGAAGAGCGCGAGCGTCTGGTCCCGGGACCCGAGCTGGTCGAGCTGCTGCGGCGCGAGCGCATCCACGGCGTCACCCTGCCACCCACCTCGCTGGCGCAGGTTCCCTGGGCCGAGCTTCCCGATCTGCAACGGGTGATCGTCGCCGGCGAGGACTGCGGCGAGGAGCTCGCCGAACGCTGGGGGGCCGGCGGCAGGCTGATGAACGGTTACGGCCCCACCGAGACGACGGTGGTGGTGAGCTGCGGCGTGCACCAGCCGGGAACCGGCAAGCCGCCGATCGGCCGTCCGATCGACGGCGTCGAGGTCTACGTCGTCGACGAGGCCGGCGAGGAGGTGCCGCCCGGCGTGCCGGGAGAGCTCCTGGTGGGCGGCGCCGGCGTGGCGCGCGGCTACCTCGGGCAGCCGGACAAGACCGCCGAGCGCTTCCTGCCCGACGGCGCCAGCGGCGCCGGCGGCGCCCGTCTCTATCGCACCGGCGACCGCGGGCGCCGGCGCGAGGACGGCGTCCTGGAATTCCTTGGCCGCATCGACGATCAGGTGAAGATCCGCGGCTATCGCATCGAACCCGGCGAGGTGGAGGCGGCGCTGCGCGGCCTGCCGGGGATCCGGGAGGCGGCGGTGATCGCGCGCGAGGACCGTCCGGGCGAGAAGCGCCTGGTCGCCTACGTGGTGGCGGCCGGCGGCAGCGAAGCCGAGTGGTGGACGGCGCTGCGCCGGCGCCTGCCGGAGTTCATGGTGCCGGCGGCGATCGTGCTGCTGGAGAAGCTGCCGCTGACCACCGCGGCGAAGCTGGACCGCAAAGCGCTGCCGGCTCCCGAGCGGCGCGCTGCCGGCGGCGACCGCCAGCCGCCGCGCACTCCGGTCGAGCAGCTGCTGGCGGAGATCTGGTCCGAGGTCCTCGGCGGGGTCGAGGCCGGCCGCGGCGACGACTTCTTCGCCCTGGGCGGTCATTCGCTGCTGGTCACGCAGGCGGTGTCGCGCATCCGCCAGGCCTTTGCGATGGAGCTGCCGCTGCGCGAGCTGTATGACGCGCCGGTGCTGGCGGACCTGGCGCTGCGGATCGAGCGGCTCCGCGGCGCCGACGCCGGCGAGGGGGCGATCCAAGCCGCCGGCGGCGACGGGCCCTGGCCGCTCTCCCATGCCCAGCGACGCCTGTGGATCGCCGACCGGCTGGCCGCGAGCCCGGCGACCGCCGCCGGCGCCACTGCCGAAATGGGCCATCGCTCGTTCAACCTCTGCGTGCCGGTGCGGCTGCGCGGCGAGATCGCGTTGCCGGCGCTGGAATGGAGCCTCTCGGAGGTGGTGCGCCGGCACGAGATCCTGCGCACCCGCTACGCGGACGACGGCATCGAGCCGGTGCAGGTGATCGACCCCGCGACCCCGGTGCGCCTGGCGCCGGAAGACCTGGGCAGCGCGGACGAGCTGGCGGCCCTGGTGCGCGAGGAGGCGCGGCGCGGCTTCGACCTCCGGCGCGGGCCGGTGATGCGCCTGCGCCTGGCGCGGTTGGGACCGCAGGACCAGGCGCTGATCCTCACCCTGCACCACATCGCCGCGGACGCCGTCTCGCTGGGTCTGCTGGTGGGCGAGCTGGGGGAGCTCTACGAGGCGCGCCGGCACGGGCGCCCGCCGTCGCTGCCGACGCTGCCGATCCAGTACAAGGACTATGCGCGCTGGCAGCGGGACCAGCTGGCGGCGGGTCGGCACGAGCGGGATCTCGCCTACTGGTGCGCCCGGCTCGGCGGCGTCGAGAGCCTGCGGCTCGGCGAGCCCGATGGCGCCGCCGGCGGCGAGAGCGCGGGTGCGGAGCACCGCTTCGACCTCGGCCGGGAGCTGACCGCGCAGCTCCGGGAGCTGGGCCGCCGCGAAAGCGTGACGCTGTTCATGACGCTGCTGGCCGGCCTCGCCGTCGTCTTGCAGCGCCAGAGCGGCCAGGACGACTTCGTGGTGGGCGCGCCGGCGGCTCACCGCGAGCGCCGCGAGCTCGAGGGGCTGATCGGTTTCTTCGTCAACCTGCTGCCGCTGCGCCTCGAGCTGGGCGGCAATCCGAGCGTACGCGAGCTGCTGCGGCGGGTGCGGGAGACCTCCCTGGAGGCCTATCTGCACCAGGAGGCTCCCTTCGACACGCTGGCCGAGAGGCTGCGGCTGAAACCCGATCCGGGGCAGGCGTCGCCGCTGTTCCGAGTGGTGCTGGCCCACCAGGCGGCCTCCGCGCACGATCTCGCCAAGCTGCCGGCGCTCGAGCCCATCGCGCTGCCGCGCGAGACGGCAATGTTCGATCTCTCCGTCGGGCTCGCCGAGAGCGCGACGGAGGTGTCGGTGCTGCTCGAGTACCGCACCTCGCGCTTCACCGCCGCGGCGGTGCGCGGTCTCGCCGCCCAGCTCCGCGCCGCCTGGCGCGGGCTGGCGGCGGCGCCGGCGCAGACCCTCGACGCCATCGAGCTCACCGGCGCCGGGGAGGTTGCCCGGCTGCTGGCCCTGGGCCGGGGGTCCGGCGGGCGGCCGGCGTCGCCGGTACTGGCAGCGGGGAGCGTGGTCGCGGCGTTCGAAGCGCAGGTCGCCGCGCACCCGCAGGCGGTGGCGGTGCGCCATGCCGGCAACGACTGTAGCTACGGCGAGCTCGACCGGATGGCCAACCGGATCGGCGGCTGCCTGCGCTCCCGCGGGCTGGGCGCTGAAGCGATCGTCGGCCTGCTGATGGGGAGCTCGCCGGCCCAGCTGGCCGCGATGCTCGGAGGCGCTCAAGGCCGGCGCCGCCTTCCTGCCGCTCGACCCGGCGCTGCCGCCGGTGCGCCAGGCGCAGCTCGCCGCCGCCGCCGGGGTGGCGCTCGTCCTGACGGTGGCGGGCACCGCCGCCGCGCTGCCGCCGGAGCTGCCGGTCCTGCGGCTTGACCGCGACCTCGGCCTGGGAGAGGACGGGCCGTCCCTCGCCCATGGGGTGACGGTCCGCGAGGACCAGCTCGCCTACGCGATGTTCACCTCGGGGTCGAGCGGGCGCCCCAAGCTGGTCGCCGTCGAGCACCGCGCCCTGGCCAGCTACGCCGCCTGCTGCCAGCCGTTCTACCAGGTCGGCGCCGCGGGCCGGATGGCGCAGCTGTGGAACTGCACCTTCGACGGCATGCTCTCCGAGATCCTGCCCACCCTGCTCTCGGGGGGAGCGCTGGTGCTCGGACCCGGCGCTCTCGGGCAGCGGTCGGCGCGCGAGCTCCTGGCCTGGTGCGAGAGCGAACGGATCACCGCCATCTCGGTGCCGACCGCCTACTGGCACGAGATCGCGCGCGAGGTCGGCGCCACCGCGGCACCGCCTCCGGCCAGCCTGCGCACCCTGGTGATCGGCGGCGAGCGGGTCGCGAACGACAGCCTGGAGGTGTGGCGGCGCCACTGGGCGGAGCGCGTGCGGCTGGTCAACACCTACGGCCCGACCGAGACCACGGTGGAGGTCGCGGCGCACGTCTTCGCGGGCGCGGCAGACCTGTCCGGGACGGCCGGCGCCCCCCTTGGCCGGCCGCTCGCCAACGCCCGGGCCTACGTGGTCGACGGCGCCAGCCAGCTGGCGGCGGCCGGCGCCGGCGGCGAGCTGTGGGTGGGGGGCCCGGCGCTCTCCCGCGGCTACCTGGGCGACCCGGCCGCAACCGCGGCGCGGTTCGTGCCCGATCGCTTCGGCGACGAGCCCGGGGCGCGGCTCTACCGCACCGGCGACCTGGTGCGCTGGAACGAGGCGGGGCAGCTCGAGTTCCTCGGCCGGCGGGACGGACAGGTCAAGATCCGCGGCTACCGCGTCGAGCCGGCCGAGGTCGAGGCCGCTCTGCGTTCGCTGCCGGCGGTCCGGGAGGCGGTGGTGGCCGCGGCTGGCGAGCGTGGATCGCTGCGCCTCGTCGCCTACGTGGTGACCGGCGGCGCCGACGGCGCCGGCCCACCCGGCGGCGAGGAGGCCTCGCCGCGCGCCTGGCTGCGCGCGCTCCGCCTGCTACTGCCCGAGTACATGGTGCCGGCGGCAGTGGTGGCGCTGCCCTCCCTGCCGCGTACCGCCAGCGGCAAGGTGGATCGCAAGCTGCTGCCGCCGGTCGATCTCGCCGCCCCGGCCCACCATGGCGCGGACGCCGCCGCGGGCGAGGTCGAGGCCAGGATCGTGGCGGTCTGGCGCAGCGTGCTCGGCACAGCCGCCTTCGGCATGCGCGACAACTTCTTCGACGTCGGCGGCAACTCGCTGCTGCTGCTGCGCTTGCAACGCGAGCTGTCGGCGGCGCTGGGGGTCGAGCTGGCGGTCACCGACCTGATGCGGTTCCCCACCGTCCGGACGCTTGCCGAGCTGATCGAGCACCGGCAACCCGCGCGCCGGGCACCGGCTACCGCCGGGCGCGGCCCCGACCGGCGGCGGCGGCGCGTCACCACCGTGCGGCCGGCGGCGGGCGCGGCAGCGCCGGCCGACGAACCGGGTGATTCCGAGCCGTGAGCGGGGCCGCCGGCGAGATGCAGACTGCAATGCCGCCGCCGCCAGGCGACGAGACGGCCATCGCCATCGTCGGCATGGCCGGTCGATTCCCGCGCGCCCGCGACCTGGACCAGTTCTGGGAGAACCTGATGGCGGGCGTCGATTGCGTATCGGTCATCTCGCCGGCGGAGCTGCGGGCGGCCGGCGTGCCGGAGGCATTGATCTCCCACCCGCAGTTCGTCGCGGCACGCGCCGTGCTCGAGGACGCCGACCAGTTCGACGCGGAGTTCTTCGGCATCACCCGCCGCGAGGCCGAAGCGATGGACCCACAGCAGCGCCTGCTGCTCGAGTGCGCCTGGGAAGCGCTGGAGGGCGCCGGTTATCCGCCGGCGTCCTGCAACGTGCCGGTGGGGGTCTTCGCCGGCGCCAGCTCGAACTGGTACGTGCTCAACGTCTGGTCAAACCCCGCCTACGCCGAGGCGCTGGGCGAGACCACCGTGTCGTTGGGCAACGACAAGGATCACCTGGCGACCCGCATCGCCTACAAGCTCGACCTGCGCGGCCCGTGCGTCAACGTGCAGTGCGCCTGTTCGACCTCCCTGGTCGCGGTCCATCTGGCCTGCCAGAGCCTGCTGGCCGGCGAATGCGACATGGCGCTGGCCGGCGGCGCCTCGGTCCACGTCCGCCAGCATACCGGCTACCTCGCGATCGCCGGCGGCACCGGCTCGCGCGCCGGCCGCACGGCGGCGTTCGACGCCGCCGCGGACGGCACCGTCGGCGGCAGCGGCGTCGGCATGGTGGTGCTCAAGCGGCTGGACGATGCGCTGCGCGACCGCGATCTCGTCCATGCCGTCATCCGCGGCTCCGCGGCGAACAACGACGGTGCGGCGAAGCTCGGCTATGCGGCGCCCAGCGTCGACGGCCAGGCGCAGGTGATCGAGCGGGCGCTGGAGCTGGCGGCGGTGCCGGCGGACGGGATCACCTATGTCGAGGCGCACGGCACCGGCACCGCTCTCGGCGACCCGGTCGAGGTCGCGGCGCTGACCCAGGCCTTCCGCCGCTCGACCGCGGCCAGCGGCTTCTGCGCCCTCGGCTCGGTGAAGAGCAATCTCGGGCACCTCGACAGCGCGGCAGGGATCGCGGGCCTGATCAAGGCCGTGCTGATGGTGCGCGAGGGCAAGCTGGTGCCGAGCCTGCACTACCACCGTCCCAATCCTCATATCGATTTCGCCGGCAGCCCCTTCCACGTCGTCACCGAACTGCGCGACTGGCGGCCGCCCGCCGCGCGGCGCCGCGCCGGCGTCTCGTCGTTCGGCCTCGGCGGCACCAACGTCCACATGGTGATCGAGGAGGCGCCGCCGCCGGGCGAGCGGGTGGCGGCGCGGGCGCCCGCTCTGCTGGTGCTCTCCGCCCGCACGCCCGGCGCCCTGGCGGCGGCCACTCGTCGCCTTGCCCGGCATCTCGAACGGCACCCGCGGCAGCCGCCGGGGGATCTCGCCTACACCCTCCAGGTCGGCCGCCAACCGCTGCCGCACCGCTGGTCGGCGGCCTGCGTCGATGCCGCGCAAGCGACCGCCGAGCTGGCGGATGCGGCCGGCGCCCTCTCGCCGAAGGCGGTGGGCGATCGCCCGCCGCGGCTGTGCTTCCTGTTCCCCGGGCTCGGTTGCCAGGTGCCCGGCGGCGCCACCGAGCTCTATGCCGGCGAGGCGGTGTTCCGCGCCGCGCTCGACGCCTGCTGCGCGATCCTCGAACCGATCCTCGGGTTCGACCTGCGCGAGCTGTTGGTGGACGGCCGGCAGGGCATTCCACCGGCGCTGCCGGCGGAGCGGATCTACGAAGGCTGGATCGGACAGCCGGCGGTCTTCGTCGTGGAGTATGCCCTGGCGCAGCTGCTCATGGCCTGGGGGCTGCGTCCCGCCGCCCTGCTCGGGCACAGCCTCGGCGAGTACACGGCGGCGTGCCTGTCCGGCGTACTGCGGCTGCCTGACGCGCTGCGGCTGGTGGCCGAGAGGGCGCGGCTGATGGACCAGGCGCCGCCCGGCGGCATGCTCGGCATCGCCGCCGGCGAGGCCGCGGTGGCGCCGCTGCTGGCGGAGGGCGCCGCCATCGCCATCGTCAATGCCCCCGAGCAGTGCGTCGTGGCTGGCAGCCTGCCGGCGCTCGATCGGCTGGCAGCCCGGCTGCGGGAGCGCGGCATCGAGGCGCGGCGCCTGCGCGTCGCGCGCGCCTTCCACTCGCCGGCCATGGAGCCGGTGCTGTTGCCGTTCGCCGAGGTGGTGGTGGGTACGGTGCTGGCGCCGCCGCGGATCCCTTACCTTTCCAACGTCACCGGCAGCTGGGTGACGGAACGGGAGACCGGCGATCCGAGCTATTGGGTGCGGCACCTGCGCGAGCCGGTGCGTTTCGGCGACGGGCTCCGCCAGCTCGCCGGCGCCGGCGACGTGCTGCTCGAGGTCGGCCCGACGCAGGCGTTGAGCGGCATCGCCCGCGAGGTGGCCGCAGCGGCGGGGGCCACGATCCTGTCGGCCCTGCCTGCCGCCCGCGACACCACGTCGCGGCGCCTGCACCTCCTGCGGGCGATCGGCCGGCTGTGGGAGGCGGGCGTCGAGATCGACTGGGAGGCGCTACACGCGGGCACCGAGCCGCGACGGGTGACGGCGCCCACCTACGCCTGGGACCATCGCCGCTACTGGGCGGTCGCTGATCCCGCGGCGGCGGCGCGCCTGAGCGCGGGACTTGCCGGTGGGCTCTCGCCGGCAACGGCGGCGGCGACCGCGGCCATGGCGGCCATGGCGCCCGGCGAGGCCGGTGCGGTCGCGGCGCCCGACGAGGCCGGGCAAGCGGTGGCGGCGGCGGGCGAACCGCTCGGCGAGCCGGCGGCGGGCGAAGAGCTGGGCGAAGTCGGCGGCGAGATCGCCGCGCTGTGGCGGCGGATGCTGGGCGTCCCCCGGGTCCGTCCCGGCGACGGCTTCCTGGCCCTCGGCGGCGATTCGCTGCTGGCCTTGCAGCTCACTGCCAAGCTCAACGAGAGGTTCGGCGCCGGCCTGTCCCTGCACGCCGTGCTGGAGGCCAGGACTCTTGCCGGGCTGGCGGCGGCGGTCGAGAGGGCGCGCCGTGGCGGCGGCGTGGTGTCGCAAGTCCCCCTGGTGGGGGAGCGAAACCCCCTGGTGGGGGAGCGAGATCCCCTGGTGGTGGAGCTGGAGCCGGGCGCCGGCAATGCGCCGCTGTTCTTGCTGCACGCCGTGGGCGGCAGCGTCTTCGGTTATGCGCCGCTCGCCGCCGGGCTGCGTGACGGCCAACCCATCCTCGCCTTACAGCCGCAGGGCTTCGACGGCGAGGCGCCCTTGCTGACCACGGTCGAGGAGATGGCCGAGCGTCACCTGCAGGCCATCCGCAGCGTGCAGTCACGCGGCCCCTACTACCTGGCGGGGGCATCGTTCGGCGGCACCCTGGCCTTCGCGGTCGCCTGCCGGCTGCGCGCCGCCGGCGAGCGCGTCGCCCTGCTGGCGATGATCGATACCCCGGGACCGGGCGCGCCGCTGGCGCGCATCAGCTCCACGGCGGACGTGCTGATCGAGATCTTCGGCAGCCGGCTGCAGCTCGATCGCGAGCGGCTGGCCGCGCTCGACGGCGAGCGGCAGATCGATTGGGTGCTCGCGCAGCTGGCGGCCGCGGGGCAGCCGGCGCCCGATCTCGATCGCGCCACCGCGGCGCGGCGGATCGAGCTGTGGCGGACGAACTACCAGGCCATGCTCGCCTACGCGCCGCCGCCCTATCCCGGCCGCGCCGTCTTCTTCCGCGCCCGGCAGCAGCCCGCCGGCAGCGCGCCGGAACGCGCCTGGCTCGAGCTGGCCGAAGCCGGGCTGGAGACGCAGATCGTCCCCGGCGACCACCAGACGATGATGGCGCCGCCGCACCTGCAGGAGCTGACCCTGCGGCTGCGTAAAACGCTTACTGCCGCCCGATTCCTCACGTCACGCACGAGCCCGGCGGCGAGTGTGGCCACAAAGGAGTTGCGATGAGCGAGCCCATCAGGAGCGTAGTGATCGTAGGCGGCGGCACCAGCGGCTGGATGACCGCCGCCTACCTGGCGAAGGCGCTGCAAGGGACGGTCGAGATCACCTTGATCGAGTCGGAATCGATCAAGAAGATCGGCGTCGGCGAGGCCACCGTGCCCAATCTGCAGCGCGTCTTCTTCGACTTCCTCGGGATCCCCGAGGAAGAGTGGATGCCGCACGTCAACGGCTCGTTCAAGATGGGGATCAAATACGTCGGCTGGGCCGGCAATCGCGGCCCGGGCAGCCCCGGGCACTTCTATCACTTCTTCGGTGGCGTGCCGGCCTGCGAGGGCATCCCGCTCCAGCAATACTGGCTGCGCAAGGTGAAGGCGGGGTTCGACGTCACGCTGGACTATGCCTGCTACGCCGACGGCTGGCTGGCCGACGCCAAGAAGAGCCCGCGGGCCTTAGACGGCTCGCGGCAGATGTATTACGCGTGGCACTTCGACGCCCACCTGGTGGCGGCCTATCTCAAGCAATGGGCGACGGCACGAGGCGTGCGGCAGGTGATCGCCGACGTCGATCGCGTCGAGCTGAACCCGCTGAACGGCTTCGTCGACTCGGTGCACACCACGACCGGGACCGCCTACCAGGCGGACCTGTTCGTCGACTGCTCGGGATTCCGCTCGCTGCTCATGAACCAGGCGCTGGCGGAGCCCTTCATGGATGCGTCGGAGTACCTGCTCTGCGATAGCGCGGTGGCGTCGGCCGTCCGGCACGACGATGCCGCTCTTGGCGTCGAGCCCTTCACCTCCGCCATCGCCATGCAGCACGGCTGGGCCTGGAAGATCCCGATGCGCGGCCGCTTCGGCACCGGCTACGTGTACTCCAGCCGGTTCACCACGCGGGAGCAGGCGACCCGGGAGTTCCGGGAGCTCTGGGGGCTGCCCGAGGAGCAGCCGCTCAACCAGATCAAGTTCCGCTCGGGGCGGAACCGGCGCTCCTGGGTCAAGAACTGCGTCGGCATCGGGCTCTCGTCATGTTTCCTCGAACCGCTCGAATCGAGCGGCATCTATTTCATCTATGCCGCCATCTACCAGCTGGTCAAGCATTTTCCCGACCGCGACTTCGCTCCGCGGCTGGCCGACCGCTTCAATTCCGAGATCGCCCAGATGTTCGACAACTCGCGGGATTTCATCCAGTGCCACTACTTCCTGACCCAACGCGACGACACCGCGTTCTGGCGCGCGAATCGGGAGGAGCTGAAGAAGTCCGACGCCATCCTCGAGACGCTCGAGACCTACAAGGCCGGCCTGCCGGTGGGCGCCATGCTCGCCGACGGCGACATGGCCCACTACTACAACAACTTCGATTACGAGTTCCGCAATTTCTGGCCGAACTCGAGCTACTACTGCATCCTCACCGGCATGGGCCTGCTCCCCGAGCGCATCCCGCTGCTCGCGCACCGGCCGGCGGCGATCGAGGAGGCCGAGCGGGTGTTCGCCAACCTCAAGCGGCGGGCCAATCGCCTGCTGGTCACGCTGCCGAGCACCTTCGAGTACCTGAACATGCTGCATGGGCCAGCGGACGCCGTCACCACCCAGGCGGACCTGCTGCGTGCCGCCGGCGGCGGCCATTGAGGCGCCTCACTCCGGCGCCGTCTCCTCCCAGATCCGGGCGAGGTGGACGATCACCTCGACCGCCTTGTCCATGTCCTGGGCGGAGACCCATTCGCGGCGGGAGTGGAAGTCCTGCTCGCCGGCGAACAGGTTGGGCGCCGGCAGGCCCATGAAGCTGAGGCGCGAGCCGTCGGTGCCGCCGCGGATGGGTTGCTCGCGCGGTTCGAGGCCGGCCCGGCGAATGGCCTCGCGGGCGTGCTCCACCACCTCCGGATGCCGCTCCAGCGCCTCCCGCATGTTGCGGTAGCTCTCCTCGATCTCGGCGGTGAAGGTGGCGCCCGGCCAGGCGGCGGCGGCCTGCTCGGCCAGCCGGGTCAGGAAACTCTCCTTCTCCGCCAGGCCGGCGGTCCGGAAGTCGCGGATCAGCAACTTGACCGCGGTCCGGTCGACGCTGGCGTCGATCACGTAGGGATGGACGTAGCCTTCGCGGCCGTCCGTGGTCTCGGGAGACATGCCTTCCCTGGGCAGGCGGGAGAGGAAGTCGGCGGCCACCTTGACGGCGTTGACCATCGCTCCCTTGGCGTAGCCGGGATGGGTGTTGCGACCCTGAAAGGTGAAGGTCATGGCGTCGGCGGAAAAGCTTTCGAATTCCAGCTCGCCGCGGCGGCCGCCGTCGATCGTGTAGGCGCACCGCGCGCCGAACTTCGCCACGTCGAAATAGCGGGTGCCGGCGCCCACCTCCTCGTCGGGAGTGAAGGCGATGCGGATCGCGCCGTGGGCGATCTCGGGGTGGGCCAGCAGGTACTCGGCGGCGGCCATGATCTCCGCCACTCCCGCCTTGTTGTCGGCGCCGAGGAGGGTGGTCCCGGAAGCGGTCACGATGTCGTCGCCGATGCGTTCGGCAAGGTAGGGGATCTCGGCCGCGCGCAGCACGACCGTGGGGTCGTCCGGCAGCACCAGGTCCTGGCCCTGGTAGTTGCGATGCACCAGCGGCTTGACGCCGGCGCCGCTCATCTCCGGCGAGGTATCGACGTGGGCGATGAGGCCGATGACCGGGACGCCGGCCTTGCGGGTGGTGGCCGGCAGCGTCGCCGTGACGTAGCCGTGCTCGTCGATGGCGGCGTCGCGCAGGCCGAGCTCGTGCAGCTCGCCGACCAGCTGGCGCAGGAGGACGAGCTGCCCGGCAGTGCTGGGATAGGTCCGGGACGCCTCGCTGGATTGCGTGTCGAAGGTGACATAGCGGAGGAAACGCTCGACGCAGCTGGTACGCAGGGGGCCTTCGGACATGCTCACCTCGGCGGCTCAGAGCAGCAGCTCGAAATAAACCAAGGGCGTGCCCTTGTAGGAAACCCGGCCCACCTCGCGCAGGCCGGCCTTGGCGTAGAAATCCACCGCGCCGGCTGCGGCGTCGTAGGCGTCGAGCCGAATCGCGTCGGCAGGCCAGGTCCCGGCCATCCGCCTGGCGTCCTCGATGCACAGCCGTCCGCAGCCCTGGCCCTGCCGCCGCGGGTCGACAGCCAGGTTGATGAGATAGAGCGGCCTGGTGCAGACGCTGAAGTACGTCCTGTCGATCGCCCAGGGCTTCTTGGTGGTCAGCGCATAGGTGGCGCAGAGCCGGTCCTCGCGCCATGCAACGCGCACCAGCGAAGTCCGCAGGGCGGACAGCGCGCCCTTCTCGGAGGTCTGCCGCGACCAGTGACCCTGCCCGTACCGCGCCGTCAGATCCTGAGCGACCGCCGAGTGCAGAGCGGCCATTGCCGCCGCCGCTTCGGCGGTGGCGTTCTCGAAGCGGAGGAGCGGCGGCCGGCCGGAGGGCTCCATGCGCCGGCACGATACACCAACGGGGCCGCGCACCATCGGCGTCTGCTATCGTCCCGGCGTGGCGGCGCGGGGTGAGCGCGCCGCGAGCGCCGGAGCCCATGCTGCCCACCGTCTGCGCCACACGGTACGTGACCCCGCTGCGGGAGGGCGGTTCGCTCCCCGCCATCGTCGAGGCCAGCGACCTCGGCACCTACGTCGTCAAGTTCCGCGGCGCCGGCCAGGGGCCGCTCGCGCTGGTGGCCGAGCTGGTGGCCGGCGAGATCGGCCGGGCGCTGGGCTTCAAGGTGCCCGAGATCGTGTTGATGGAGGTCGACGAGGCGCTCGGCCGCAACGAGCCCGACACGGAGATCCGCGAGCTGCTGCGCGCCAGCGTCGGTCTCAATCTCGGCATCGACTACCTGCCGGGGTCGGTCAGCTTCGATCCCGCCGCCGGGGATACGGTCGACGCCGACCTCGCCTCGGGCGTCGTCTGGTTCGACGCCTTCGTCACCAACGTCGATCGCACCGCTCGCAACCCCAACCTCCTCTGGTGGCACCGCACCCTCTACCAGATCGATCACGGCGCGGCGCTCTACTTCCACCACGCCTGGCGCGATCCTCGAGACGCACGCCGAGGGCCGTTTCCCGGCGATCCGCAACCACGTGCTGCTGCCCTGGGCGAGCCGCATCGAGGAGGCCGACCGGCGCCTGCGGCCGCGCCTGGACGAGGCGCTGTTCGCGCGGCTGCTGGCGCTGGTGCCCGACGCCTGGCTGGTGCCGGAGCCCGGGCCCGCGACCCCGGCCGGCAAGCGCGCCGGCTATCTCGATTTTCTCGGCCGCCGCCTGCGGTCGCAGGCGTTCGCGGAGGAGGCGGCGCGTGCCGGCGGCGAGCTCGTTTGATTACGCGGTGGTGCGCGTGGTGCCACGGGTCGAGCGCGGCGAGCTGGTCAACGCCGGCGTCGTGCTCTTCTGCCTGCAACTCGATTTCCTCGCCGCACGCGTGGAGGTGAACGCGCCGCGGCTGGCGGCGCTCTGGCCGGCGGTGGACGTCGAGCTGGTCGCCCAGCACCTGGCCGCGATCCCCAGGATCTGCGCCGGCAGCCCGGACGGCGGCCCCATCGCCCGGCTGTCGCGGCGCGAGCGCTTTCATTGGCTGGTCGCCCCCCGCAGCACCATCATCCAGGTTTCAGCGGTGCACTCCGGACTCTGCGACTCACCCGACGTGGCCCTCGATCATCTCTTTCAGCAAATGGTCCTGCTGCCCTGAAGCAGGGCCGGCACCCCCAGGCACCCGAACGCCGCGAGTGTCATGGCATTCATGCGATCACCACGTCGTGCATCCGCGGCCTGGACCACCACCCTGGCGCCGGCGGTCGGGAGCATCCCGGCGGCGCGTCGCGAGACCGCGTGGACGGGCGGACGCCGGGAGGTGGGCGCCTGGCTGGCGGCCTACCTGGCGATCCTGGCAATCGCCATGGCCGCCGGCTTTGCATGTGGGTGCCGTGGCCCTTCGTGAACCTGCTGCCGCGTGAGCTGCTGGCAGCACGGCTGGCGGAGTCGCTATGGAACCTCCACAGCCAGCCGCCGCTGCTCAACCTCATCCTGGGCGGCGCGCTCGCCTTCGAGCGCGCCAGCGGCGTCGCGATCGAGACCTGGCTCTTCGGGGCGACACGCCCTCATCGGCGGAGTGGTGGTGGCGGCGACCGCCAGCCTGCTGCTCCGGCTCCGGCTGCGCCCATGGCTGCGGGCGGCGGTGATGGCGCTGCTGCTGCTCGACCCGGCTTTCTACTTCTATCTCAATCTGTTCTTCACGCCGATCTACGAGCTGCTCTGCCTGAGCCTGGCTGCCCTTGCCGCGCACCGTTTCGTCGCCCGTCCCGGCGTCGTCGGCTTCATCGGCTGCTGTGTGCCGGTGGCGGTGCTGGTCTACAGCCGCGCCCTGTTCCATCCCCTGTGGGCGGGCGCGGTGCTGGCTGCGATCGCGGCTGCCGGGAGCCACGCCGCCCCGCCCGCGCTACGGCGCCGCATCGTGGCGGTGCTGGCGCTCACCGCCGCGCTGCTTGCCGCCTGGCCACTCAAGAACGGGGAGCGTTTCGGCGTCTGGGGCGATTCGAGTGGCAGGGCTACAACCTCTCGCGCGGCCTGGCGATCGCGCCGCCGCCGGTATGGGCCCTCTTCTCCTGGGAGCGGTTGCCGGGCGCCGACACGGCGGCCGCCGCCGCCCTCGCGCTGGTTCCCGCGCGCTGCCGGGGCATCCCGGCCCTGGACCATGACCAGCAAGGATGACGGCTCGCCCAACTGGAACCATTACGCCATGATCGGGATGTCGGCGGAGCTCGGCCGGCGGGCCGTCGAGGTCATCATCCACCAGCCTTGGAAGGTGGCGGCCAAGGCGCTCGACACCTATTGGAACAGCTTCAGCAGGTCGCCGATCAAGGCGGGAGGAGCCGGCCTGCGCAGACCCCGTTCGCCGCCTGCTTCCCCCGCTCTGCGCTGCCGCCGCCTGGCGGACCTACCGGCTGCGCACCGCCGATCGGCCGGCAGCCGTCGCCCTTGGCTTGCTGCTCGCGACGGTGCTCTGGTGCTGGCCATGGCCGTTTTCGTCGATGGCGACGAGGCCTATCGCCTGCGTTTCTCCACCCAGCTAGCGCTGTGGATCGGCGGCGCCGCCGCCCTCGACGGCTGGCTGGCACCCGCGGCGAGCGCCCGGACGACGGCCGAAGACCTGGGCCAGCCGCCCCACCCCGCCTGACGTCTTTTCCTTCGCCTCCATCCTCGGACGGTCGAGTCATCGGCAAAGGACGCCGGGAATGGGAGATTCCCGTCCGGCCACCCATGCTATAGGGGGGCGCGGGCGCTGATCTCACGAAACGCGAGGCTGGTACCGAGCTTGCACTTTCAGATCTATCGAAAGCGAGCCGGTGGCGAACTAGATGCCTTGGCGGCCGCAGAAAAACACAGGAGGTAACAAATCATGATCACTCGCGAACGCAAGCTCCTCAAGATGGCGATGGTTCTTGCGCTGGCGCCTATGGTGACGACACCGCTCGCCAGCTTTGCCGGCGTGGCGGTGAATGTCGGCGTCGGCGTGCCGGCGCCTGGATGGGGTATGTCTGGGTGCCTGGCTACTACTCAGGCTACGCCTGGGTGCCGGGTTCCTGGCGCTGCCGCCTTCGTCGGCGCCGCGTGGATCGGTCCGCACTGGGGCTGGTACGGCGGCCGTCGCGTCTTCGTGCGCGGCTTCTGGGGCCACGGCCCGGCGTTCTTCCGCGGTGGCGGCTTCCACGGCGGCTTCCACGGCGGCTTCGTCGGCGGCGGCTTCCATGACGGCTTCCGCGGTGGCTTCCATGGCGGCGTTGTCCGCGGCGGCGGCTTCCATGGCGGCGGCTTCCATGGCGGCGGCTTCCACGGCGGCTTCGCGCATCACCGCTGATCGCCCGTCACTCCCCCACACCTGACCCACTGACCAGGCAATGACCCCGCCCGGCTCGGAGGCTCCGCCCTCCGGCCCGGGGCTCGTCGTGCGCTAGCT
>CAVSXT010000001.1:0-16022 GCA_963732005.1 uncultured Acidobacteriota bacterium | reverse complement strand
GGCGGCCATTGAGGCGCCTCACTCCGGCGCCGTCTCCTCCCAGATCCGGGCGAGGTGGACGATCACCTCGACCGCCTTGTCCATGTCCTGGGCGGAGACCCATTCGCGGCGGGAGTGGAAGTCCTGCTCGCCGGCGAACAGGTTGGGCGCCGGCAGGCCCATGAAGCTGAGGCGCGAGCCGTCGGTGCCGCCGCGGATGGGTTGCTCGCGCGGTTCGAGGCCGGCCCGGCGAATGGCCTCGCGGGCGTGCTCCACCACCTCCGGATGCCGCTCCAGCGCCTCCCGCATGTTGCGGTAGCTCTCCTCGATCTCGGCGGTGAAGGTGGCGCCCGGCCAGGCGGCGGCGGCCTGCTGGCCAGCCGGGTCAGGAAACTCTCCTTCTCCGCCAGGCCGGCGGTCCGGAAGTCGCGGATCAGCAACTTGACCGCGGTCCGGTCGACGCTGGCGTCGATCACGTAGGGATGGACGTAGCCTTCGCGGCCGTCCGTGGTCTCGGGAGACATGCCTTCCCTGGGCAGACGGGAGAGGAAGTCGGCGGCCACCTTGACGGCGTTGACCATCGCTCCCTTGGCGTAGCCGGGATGGGTGTTGCGACCCTGAAAGGTGAAGGTCATGGCGTCGGCGGAAAAGCTTTCGAATTCCAGCTCGCCGCGGCGGCCGCCGTCGATCGTGTAGGCGCACCGCGCGCCGAACTTCGCCACGTCGAAATAGCGGGTGCCGGCGCCCACCTCCTCGTCGGGAGTGAAGGCGATGCGGATCGCGCCGTGGGCGATCTCGGGGTGGGCCAGCAGGTACTCGGCGGCGGCCATGATCTCCGCCACTCCCGCCTTGTTGTCGGCGCCGAGGAGGGTGGTCCCGGAAGCGGTCACGATGTCGTCGCCGATGCGTTCGGCAAGGTAGGGGATCTCGGCCGCGCGCAGCACGACCGTGGGGTCGTCCGGCAGCACCAGGTCCTGGCCCTGGTAGTTGCGATGCACCAGCGGCTTGACGCCGGCGCCGCTCATCTCCGGCGAGGTATCGACGTGGGCGATGAGGCCGATGACCGGGACGCCGGCCTTGCGGGTGGTGGCCGGCAGCGTCGCCGTGACGTAGCCGTGCTCGTCGATGGCGGCGTCGCGCAGGCCGAGCTCGTGCAGCTCGCCGACCAGCTGGCGCAGGAGGACGAGCTGCCCGGCAGTGCTGGGATAGGTCCGGGACGCCTCGCTGGATTGCGTGTCGAAGGTGACATAGCGGAGGAAACGCTCGACGCAGCTGGTACGCAGGGGGCCTTCGGACATGCTCACCTCGGCGGCTCAAGCAGCAGCTCGAAATAAACCAAGGGCGTGCCCTTGAGGAAACCCGGCCCACCTCGCGCAGGCCGGCCTTGGCGTAGAAATCCACCGCGCCGGCTGCGGCGTCGTAGGCGTCGAGCCGAATCGCGTCGGCAGGCCAGGTCCCGGCCATCCGCCTGGCGTCCTCGATGCACAGCCGTCCGCAGCCCTGGCCCTGCCGCCGCGGGTCGACAGCCAGGTTGATGAGATAGAGCGGCCTGGTGCAGACGCTGAAGTACGTCCTGTCGATCGCCCAGGGCTTCTTGGTGGTCAGCGCATAGGTGGCGCAGAGCCGGTCCTCGCGCCATGCAACGCGCACCAGCGAAGTCCGCAGGGCGGACAGCGCGCCCTTCTCGGAGGTCTGCCGCGACCAGTGACCCTGCCCGTACCGCGCCGTCAGATCCTGAGCGACCGCCGAGTGCAGAGCGGCCATTGCCGCCGCCGCTTCGGCGGTGGCGTTCTCGAAGCGGAGGAGCGGCGGCCGGCCGGAGGGCTCCATGCGCCGGCACGATACACCAACGGGGCCGCGCACCATCGGCGTCTGCTATCGTCCCGGCGTGGCGGCGCGGGGTGAGCGCGCCGCGAGCGCCGGAGCCCATGCTGCCCACCGTCTGCGCCACACGGTACGTGACCCCGCTGCGGGAGGGCGGTTCGCTCCCCGCCATCGTCGAGGCCAGCGACCTCGGCACCTACGTCGTCAAGTTCCGCGGCGCCGGCCAGGGGCCGCTCGCGCTGGTGGCCGAGCTGGTGGCCGGCGAGATCGGCCGGGCGCTGGGCTTCAAGGTGCCCGAGATCGTGTTGATGGAGGTCGACGAGGCGCTCGGCCGCAACGAGCCCGACACGGAGATCCGCGAGCTGCTGCGCGCCAGCGTCGGTCTCAATCTCGGCATCGACTACCTGCCGGGGTCGGTCAGCTTCGATCCCGCCGCCGGGGATACGGTCGACGCCGACCTCGCCTCGGGCGTCGTCTGGTTCGACGCCTTCGTCACCAACGTCGATCGCACCGCTCGCAACCCCAACCTCCTCTGGTGGCACCGCACCCTCTACCAGATCGATCACGGCGCGGCGCTCTACTTCCACCACGCCTGGCGCGATCTTCGAGACGCACGCCGAGGGCCGTTTCCCGGCGATCCGCAACCACGTGCTGCTGCCCTGGGCGAGCCGCATCGAGGAGGCCGACCGGCGCCTGCGGCCGCGCCTGGACGAGGCGCTGTTCGCGCGGCTGCTGGCGCTGGTGCCCGACGCCTGGCTGGTGCCGGAGCCCGGGCCCGCGACCCCGGCCGGCAAGCGCGCCGGCTATCTCGATTTTCTCGGCCGCCGCCTGCGGTCGCAGGCGTTCGCGGAGGAGGCGGCGCGTGCCGGCGGCGAGCTCGTTTGATTACGCGGTGGTGCGCGTGGTGCCACGGGTCGAGCGCGGCGAGCTGGTCAACGCCGGCGTCGTGCTCTTCTGCCTGCAACTCGATTTCCTCGCCGCACGCGTGGAGGTGAACGCGCCGCGGCTGGCGGCGCTCTGGCCGGCGGTGGACGTCGAGCTGGTCGCCCAGCACCTGGCCGCGATCCCCAGGATCTGCGCCGGCAGCCCGGACGGCGGCCCCATCGCCCGGCTGTCGCGGCGCGAGCGCTTTCATTGGCTGGTCGCCCCCCGCAGCACCATCATCCAGGTTTCAGCGGTGCACTCCGGACTCTGCGACTCACCCGACGTGGCCCTCGATCATCTCTTTCAGCAAATGGTCCTGCTGCCCTGAAGCAGGGCCGGCACCCCCAGGCACCCGAACGCCGCGAGTGTCATGGCATTCATGCGATCACCACGTCGTGCATCCGCGGCCTGGACCACCACCCTGGCGCCGGCGGTCGGGAGCATCCCGGCGGCGCGTCGCGAGACCGCGTGGACGGGCGGACGCCGGGAGGTGGGCGCCTGGCTGGCGGCCTACCTGGCGATCCTGGCAATCGCCATGGCCGCCGGCTTTCGCATGTGGGTGCCGTGGCCCTTCGTGAACCTGCTGCCGCGTGAGCTGCTGGCAGGACGGCTGGCGGAGTCGCTATGGAACCTCCACAGCCAGCCGCCGCTGCTCAACCTCATCCTGGGCGGCGCGCTCGCCTTCGAGCGCGCCAGCGGCGTCGCGATCGAGACCTGGCTCTTCGTGCTACACGCCCTCATCGGCGGAGTGGTGGTGGCGGCGACCGCCAGCCTGCTGCTCCGGCTCCGGCTGCGCCCATGGCTGCGGGCGGCGGTGATGGCGCTGCTGCTGCTCGACCCGGCTTTCTACTTCTATCTCAATCTGTTCTTCACGCCGATCTACGAGCTGCTCTGCCTGAGCCTGGCTGCCCTTGCCGCGCACCGTTTCGTCGCCCGTCCCGGCGTCGTCGGCTTCATCGGCTGCTGTGTGCCGGTGGCGGTGCTGGTCTACAGCCGCGCCCTGTTCCATCCCCTGTGGGCGGGCGCGGTGCTGGCTGCGATCGCGGCTGCCGGGAGCCACGCCGCCCCGCCCGCGCTACGGCGCCGCATCGTGGCGGTGCTGGCGCTCACCGCCGCGCTGCTTGCCGCCTGGCCACTCAAGAACGGGGAGCGTTTCGGCGTCTGGGGCTATTCGAGCTGGCAGGGCTACAACCTCTCGCGCGGCCTGGCGATCGCGCCGCCGCCGGTATGGGCCCTCTTCTCCTGGGAGCGGTTGCCGGGCGCCGACACGGCTCGCGCCGGCGCTCTCGCGCTGGTTCCCGAGCGCTTTCGGGGCATCCCGGCACTGACCATGACCAGCAAGGATGACGGCTCGCCCAACTGGAACCATTACGCCATGATCGGGATGTCGGCGGAGCTCGGCCGGCGGGCCGTCGAGGTCATCATCCACCAGCCTTGGAAGGTGGCGGCCAAGGCGCTCGACACCTATTGGAACAGCTTCAGCAGGTCGCCGATCAAGGCGGGAGGAGCCGGCCTGCGCAGACCCCTGTTCGCCGCCTGCTTCCCCCTGCTCTGCGCTGCCGCCGCCTGGCGGACCTACCGGCTGCGCACCGCCGATCGGCCGGCAGCCGTCGCCCTTGGCTTGCTGCTCGCGACGGTGCTCTGGGTGCTGGCCATGGCCGTTTTCGTCGATGGCGACGAGGCCTATCGCCTGCGTTTCTCCACCCAGCTAGCGCTGTGGATCGGCGGCGCCGCCGCCCTCGACGGCTGGCTGGCACCCGCGGCGAGCGCCCGGACGACGGCCGAAGACCTGGGCCAGCCGCCCCACCCCGCCTGACGTCTTTTCCTTCGCCTCCATCCTCGGACGGTCGAGTCATCGGCAAAGGACGCCGGGAATGGGAGATTCCCGTCCGGCCACCCATGCTATAGGGGGGCGCGGGCGCTGATCTCACGAAACGCGAGGCTGGTACCGAGCTTGCACTTTCAGATCTATCGAAAGCGAGCCGGTGGCGAACTAGATGCCTTGGCGGCCGCAGAAAAACACAGGAGGTAACAAATCATGATCACTCGCGAACGCAAGCTCCTCAAGATGGCGATGGTTCTTGCGCTGGCGCTTATGGTGACGGCACCGCTCGCCAGCTTTGCCGGCGTGGCGGTGAATGTCGGCGTCGGCGTGCCGGCGCCTGGACTGGGATATGTCTGGGTGCCTGGCTACTACTCAGGCTACGCCTGGGTGCCGGGTTCCTGGGCGCTGCCGCCCTTCGTCGGCGCCGCGTGGATCGGTCCGCACTGGGGCTGGTACGGCGGCCGTCGCGTCTTCGTGCGCGGCTTCTGGGGCCACGGCCCGGCGTTCTTCCGCGGTGGCGGCTTCCACGGCGGCTTCCACGGCGGCTTCGTCGGCGGCGGCTTCCATGACGGCTTCCGCGGTGGCTTCCATGGCGGCGTTGTCCGCGGCGGCGGCTTCCATGGCGGCGGCTTCCATGGCGGCGGCTTCCACGGCGGCTTCGCGCATCACCGCTGATCGCCCGTCACTCCCCCACACCTGACCCACTGACCAGGCAATGACCCCGCCCGGCTCGGAGGCTCCGCCCTCCGGGCCGGGGCTCGTCGTGCGCTAGCTCAATCGACGCGCCGAAAGCAATATCGCTAATGTCCACGAGCTGATCCCCCTCCGTTACCTCGATCCACGGGAGTGACCGCCGGCACTCGGTGGGGCAGCGTGCCGCCGGCGACAAACTTCATCCAGATCCGCGTCCAGGTGTCCCAATCGTGACCTCCCGGTGCCGTGAGGGTGCTAGCGCGCGAGGCCGCCGGCCGCGGCCACCTCGCGGGACATCGCGGGCTCGCCGAGGTAGGGAGCGACCAGCAGCGTGCCTTGGATCTCGGCGGGGTGCTCCCGCAGGTAGAGCAGCGCGACGGTGCCGCCAAGCGAGATCCCGGCCAGCCAGATCTGCCGGTAGCCGTGCGCCCGCGCTGGTGCGATCACGTCGTCATGGAGTCGATTCACGACGCTGCGGTGCAGGAAGTAGGCAAGGCTGGCGTCGGCGGCCAGGAAATCGGCGGCGACGCCCGCCGCGCCCGCAAGCTCCGGAAACCGAGCCCGCGCAAAGTCCTCGGGGCTGCCGCCACGTCCGGCGAGCAGCACCACCAGGCATCGCTCCGCGGGGCCGGAGTGCCCGAGCGGCAACGAACGCATCGTCACCGGCGGCGCGGCCCAGCGCGCACAAGCCAGCGGCAGGAACGCGACGGCGGCGAGCGCCCGCTTCGCGAAGCCGCAACGGCGGTTCACCGCGGCTCGACGAGGCGCACGCGCCGGAGGCGATCGAGCTGCGGATACTCGGCGTCGAGCCAGAGGTTGCCGCCGGCCAGCAGCTGGTCCTGCCGCCCGGCGCGCATGCCGCCGCCGGAGCGCTCGCCGTAGACCGCGTAGAGGCGATCGACGATCTCCATGCCGGCGACGACCCGGCCGATCGGCGCGAAGCCCTGCGGATCGAGGCGCGCGTTGTCGGCCAGGTTGATGTAGAGCTGCGTCAGGCGGGTTCCTGGACCGGTCATGGCGAAGGCCATCGTGCCGCGAGCGTTGCCGTGCCGCACTGGATCGTCGGGGATCGGCCGGTCCTTCCACACCGCGGTGACAGCCGGGTCGCCGGCCACGCCGAACTGAGCGATGTAGCCGGCGACGACGCGGAAGAACCGCGAGTCGTCGAAGAAGCCGGCCGCGGTAAGGCCGAAGAAACGATCGGCGCCATGCGGCGCCCAGTCGCGGCGGACTTCGACGACGAAGGAGCCCTGGCTGGTCTCGAAGCGCGCCGGGAAAACCGCCGGAGCCTGGCGCCGCCAAAGCGGAGCGCCCGGATCGAGCAGGGCTGCGCGGTCCGCCGCCGGCGCGGCGGCGTTGGCTGCGGCGGCAGCGGCGGGAGCGGCCACCAGAGCGGGCGCCGCGAGAGTGGTAAGCGCGACGAGCGCCCAGAGTGCACCTACCGCACCGAGAGCCCAGATGGCGAAGGCCTGCGATCTCCCGGAGATCCTCATCGCCCATCACTCTAGTGGCATGTCCAGGAGAAATCGAGGCCCGCCGGCCGGGTGATAGGCTCGGCCGTACGCCATGGCCGCTGACATGAAGGGCAAAGTCGTGGTCATCACCGGCGCCACCTCCGGCATCGGACAGGTGGCGGCGGAGCGCCTGGCGGGCATGGGGGCACGCATCGTCCAGGTGGCGCGCCACCCCGAGCGCGGCGCGGCGGCCCTGGCGCGGCTGCGCCGGCAGGCACCCGGCGCCGACCACACCATGCATTACGCCGACCTGCTGCGGCAGAGCGAGATGCGGCGGGTGGCCACCGAGATCGCCGCGGCCGAGCCGCGCGTCGACGTGCTGGTCAACAACGCCGGCGCCATGTTCGGCTCCTACCAGCTCGTCGAAGGGCTGGAGCGCACCTTCGCCCTCAACCACATGGCCTACTTCGTCTTCGCCCAGCTGCTGGGCGACCGGCTGGCTGCCGCGGCGCCGGCACGGGTCGTCAACACCGCATCCGACGCGCATCGCACCGGGTCGGTCGACCTCGACGACCTGCAATCGGCGAAGCTCTACGGCAGCCGGAGCCTGGCACTCTGGCTGCGCTACGGCGGGCCGGCGTTCGCGGTGTACTCCCGGTCCAAGCTCTGCAACATCCTCTTCACTCGCGAGCTGGCCCGCCGGCTCGCCGGCACCGGGGTGACCGCCAACAGCCTGCATCCCGGTTTCGTGGCCACCCGCTTCGGCGATCAAACGGGCGGACCGACCACCTTCGGCATCCGCATCGCCAAGCACTTCGCGCTCTCTCCCGAGCAGGGCGCCGAAACGCTGGTCCACCTGGCCTCCGCGCCGGAGGTGGAGGGCGTGACCGGCGAGTACTTCCACCGCCGCCGCCCGGCGACGCCAAGCCGCGAGGCGCGCGACGACTCCCTGGCCGGCCGCCTGTGGACGGCGACGGACCGGCTGGCCCGGCTCACGGCGCCCGCCACCACGCCCTGAGCGCCCGGTGCGCCGCCGGCGTCAGGGGCTGGGAAGCCGGCGCTCCCAGATGCCGCTGCCGTGGGTCACCAGCCGCAGCAGCCGGTCGGGCGAGAACAGCAGCAGTTCCATGCTCAGCACACCCGGGTAGAGCCCTTCGCTCCAGGCCTGCCAGCCGCGGCCGGCGTCGGCGGATCGGTAGACGCCCTGATCGGTCGCCACGTAGAGGTGCCGCGAGTCCCGGTCGGCCGGATCCACCACCACACCCGACGCCCAGACGTCGGGCAGTTGCCCCCGGTCAAGATCCTGCCACTGGGCGGGCTTGCCTTCCCCGGTCTCGAGCTTCCAGAGATGGGAGATGCCGTAGCCCCCGAGCGCGAGGTAGAGGGCGGATCCGCGCGCGGCGTTGGGATCGAAAACCAACGCCATCGGGTAACCGCTCGGCGGCAGGTTGAAGGTGATGCGCTGCCAGGTGCCGCCCGCGTCCCGCGAGCGGAAGACGTTCATGCGGCCGTAGCGCGGCGCGGTGGCGATCGCCAGGTGATCGTCGTCGTCCGGCGCGACCGCCAGCGCGAAGATCGGGTTGCCGTCGAGATCGCGCCCCAGGCTGGTGGGCGCCCAGGTGACACCGGGAGCGGCATTCGAGGTGCAGGCGCTCCCGGGGATCGATTGCTGGGCGCTCGACAGCGGCGCCCACGAATGCTCCGGCGCCCGATCGGAGCGGTAGACCACGTCGCGGGCCGCATAGAGCCGGTCCCGCTTGACCGGCGCCAGCACCAGCGGCGCGTTGAACGACGTATTGTCGAGGCAGTTGGAGCTGCGCCGGAAGGGATTGACGTCGGGGATGTAACACGGGTCGAAGGCGTCCGCCGGATCGATCGCCGGCTTGCACGCCGATCTCTTGGGGTCGTCGCCGGTCTTGCAGGCGTCCCTCTGCCAGCGGCCGAGCATGCGATTGGTGTGGGTGGTGAAGTAGCCGATCTGCCGCCGGTCGTCGTAGGCCGAAAACCCGGCCTCCTGGCCCCAACCCTGCGCGATCGTCCAGCGCGGCGTCGCCTTGCTGCCGTGGTACTCGAGGAAGCCGACACCATAGTCCTGCGGCACGCCGGCGATGAAATCGCTCTCGCCGGGCCGCTGCGAGATCGATACCCCGCGGTAGAACTGAGCGGTGTTGAAGCCCTGATCGACCCGGACATTGGTCCGCCCGCCGTCCGCCGAACGGTAGACGCCCTGGTCGCAGGCGAAGTAGAGGACCTCGGAATCCCCGGGCGCGGACCGGATGGCGTGAAAGTCGACGAAGATGAGCGAGCCGTTGGCCTGGTCGTACACCGATTGCGCCAGCAGCCGGTTCTCCTTCCAGACCACGAGGTCCTCGATGGTCTTGCCGCCGTCGAAGGAGCGATTGGGGCCGATGTATCCAAGGTAGAGCTGGTCGGGGTCCTGGGGATGCACCGCCAGAGCGCCCACGTACCAGCCCTGGGTGTTATAGGAATCCTTGATCGCGTTGCGCGTCTCCCAGGAATCGCCGCCGTCGCCGCTGCGCAGCAGCCAGGTCGAGGGCCCGAGGAGCGGCGTCGGGGTGTAGAGGCACTTGAAGCGCGTGTTCTCGGGATAGGTGGAACCGTCGCTGCCGCCCGTCGCCGTCGCGCCGGCCGCAACGCTGTCGTTGGCGAAGATGAGCTCGGTGCTGTTGCCGAGGCTCGCATAGAGGACGTCGGGATCGGACGGGGAGCGCGCCAGCACTCCCTTGCCCTGGAAGCTCACCGGCAGGCCGCGCACCAGGCGCTGCCAGGTCGCGCCGCCGTCGCGCGTCTTGTAGAGCCCGTGCCCGGGGCTCGCGAAGTCGCCGCAGGCGGCCACCACCTCGTTGGGCCTACCGGGATGGACGCTCAGCGACGTCGCCGCCACCACCTCGAGGGAGAGCTTCCAGCCCGCGCTCGATTCGCCGGCGGCTTTCGACGTGTCCAGCCGGTAGACCCCTTCGGAGGTGGCCGCCCACACCGTGAATCCGGCCGTCCCCGCCGGACCGGGCACGATTGCCAGGTCCTGCACGCCGGTCTGGAGCCGCGGGCTCCAGGCGAGGCTCTGCGTCCAGGTCCTGCCGCCGTCGACGGAGCGCAGGATGCCGATGCCGTAGTTGCCGCGCGTCGGCTGATAGTCGAAGCCGCGGGCGGTCCGCCGGTAGCCATAGACCTCGCCGGTGCCGATATAGACGACGTCCGGGTCCGTGGGGTGGATCGCGATGGCGCCGACGCCGAGCACCGGGTAGCCGGTGTCGACGTACCGCCAGCGCCAGTAGGGCAGCTTGGGATCGCGCCAGTTGGCGTCGCGGGCGCTGCCGCCGGCGCCGGCGGCGCCGCCGCCCTTCGCGGCATCGGAGAGCTCGCTCACCCAGAGCCCGCCGCTCGCCGAGCCGGCGAAAACGTGGTTCGGGTTGCGCGGGTCCACCGCCAGCGAGATCACCCGGCCGGCGATCCCCTGGTCCCCGATCTCCCCGATCGGACCCAGCGCAACCCAGGGGCCCTGGGCCTGCAGCGACCCCGCTCCGGCGAGCAGGACGGCCCCGGCCAGTCTGGCGGCGAACCTCGATCTCCCCGCAACTGTCGTCAAACGGCTGCGCATCGTCAGCTCCTTTGCAGGCGGCTGGTTTCGAGTCTGACGCCGGACCGCACGGCAGCCGGCGCCGCTGGCGGATCGTTCTAGGGACAGGCCTTGTCGGGAGCGGGCGTCCAGGGAGGGCTGGGACAGCCGAGGTCGGGGATGGGAGTCCCCTCGTAGCGATGGCTGGGCAGGTTGATGTAGCAGTTGAGGGCGTGCGCCAGCCCCTTGTCCTCCGCACGTACGACGAAGGAGAACGGCTCGGCGAAGGCGCGCTCCCGGTCGCTCGACATGTTGCAGTGCGGCCACACCGTGGCCAGCGCCTGCGTCTTGCCCCACTCGCACACCAGCCCCTGGACGCTGCCGTAGCCGCCGCCGTAGGCGAAGGTCGAGAAGTCACGGCTGTTCGCGACATCCGCTGCCGCGTTTTTTTCCTCGTTGTCACGAGGATAGTCGATGTACACGCAGCGCGGATCCTGCGACCGGCTCGGGTACTTGAAATCGAACCCCGGGAAAGCGCAGGACCTGTCGCCGCCGGGCTTCTCGCAGGGATGGAGATTGCTTGCCGCCATCCGGTAGCAGATGTCGGAGTTGGCCGTCGAGCCCTTGGTGACGATGACCGTCTTGCCGCTCAGGTCGTCGATCCTGGCCAGCTTGGCGAACTGCTCGGTGCGGACCAGGAAGGTACGGACCACGCCGTAGTAGGTGTTCGACCACACGGCTCCCGCGCCCGTCGCCTTGCGCCGGTCGGCGGTGTCGGAGATTCCCGTTGCCGCGATATCGCAGGCTTTGTCGCCCGGTTCCAGCCAGATGCCGTCGAAGTTCCTCTCGACCGGCACGAGCTCGAGCTGATTCGCGGTTGCAAAGGCCTCCAGGTAGTCCACGTCCCACCCTTGCCATCGGCCCCTGTCGTCCTTCGATGCGAAGGGCGCGAAGCCGGCGTACAGGCAGACCTTCAGCTTGCCGGGCTCGAGGGTCTTGATCGGCGGGGTGCCGGCAGCGCGCGCGGCGGCCGGCATCGAGGCGGCGAGCGCCGCGGCCAGAAGAGCGGAACAGACGGCGATCCTACGGCAGCCTCGTGCCATGACGCAGCTCTCCCCTTGGCCGGCACTCGATCGATTCCTGAACGATGGAACGCCCGCATCTTAGTAAGGCGGTCTCGACGCTGTCAAGGAGATGCCAGACGCGCTGACGCGCCTGACGCGCGTGATGCGCATGCTGCGCGCCTCATGGCCGAATGGCGGTCAGCGCCCGCGGCCGGCCACGACCCGCCTCCAGACGGGCTTCCGCGAGCCGGTCGGCGGCCTGGGACGTCGGCACCCGGTCGCGGCGGGCGCGCTCGAAGACCTCCAGAATCGTGTCGTAGATGCCGTCGATTTGCTCGACGACGCGGGCGCGCTGCCAGCCCAGCAGGCCGGCGGCCGAGCTGATGACGCCGCCGGCGTTGGCGATGAAATCGGGAGCGTAGAGGATGCCGCGCTCCTCGAGCATATGGCCATGGCGGTCGCCGAGCAGCTGGTTGTTCGCCGCCCCGGCGACGATCTCCACCCGGAGCCTGGGGATCGTCCGGTCGTCGAGGACGGCGCCCAGGGCACACGGCGCAAAGACGTCGGCCCGCGCGTCGTAGATCGCCGCGGGCTCGACGACCGTGGCATCGAGCTCGCGCACCACCGCCTCGACCAATCGCGGCTCGGTGTCGCTGACCAGCAGGCGGGCGCCGGCCGCGGCGAGCAGGCCCGCCAGCCGCGCCCCCACCTGCCCGCAGCCTTGCAGCGCGACGGTCCTGCCGGCCAGGCTGTCGCTTCCCCACCGCTCGTGAGCCGCCGCCTGGATGGCGCGGCAGACGCCCCGGGCGGTCCAGGGCGACGGCGCGCCGAGGTCGCCGAAGCCGCGCACGTGGCGGGTCTCGCGGCCGATGATGGCGACGTCCTCGGCGCTGGTGCCGACGTCCTCGGCGGTGATGAAGCGGCCGCCGAAGCGCTCGACGGTGCGGCCGTGGGCGCGGAACACCCGCTCCCGGTCGGGCCGCCGGCTGTCGCCGAGGATCACCGCCTTGGCGCCGCCCAGCGGCAGCCCGGCCGCCGCGTTCTTGTAGGTCATGCCCCGCGACAGCCGCAGCGCGTCGAGCAGGGCGTCGTCCAGGCTGGGATAGGAGAGCAGCCTGGTGCCGCCGACCGCCGGACCGAGGACCGAGCTGTGGATCGCGACGATCGCCGTGTAGTCGGCGTCGGGCTCCTGGTGGAAGCTAACCTGCTCGTGGCCGAGCAGGACGGCGGCGGCGAGGGTGCTCATCTAGACCTCCTTGGGAGCCGAGCAGCGGTGAACGGTGCTCATGCCACGATGCTTCCAGGGTCGGGACGGTCGCGCAGCATCGCCGCGAGCGCCGCCAGCGCCCGCTCGAGCGCCGCGCGCTCGGGCACCGGCCCGAGGCAGATCCTGACCGCCCGGGGGACGTCGCGGCCGACCGCGAAGGCTTCGGCCGGGGTGACGCGAACGCCGCGGGCCGCGGCCCGCGCCACCGCATCGCCGGCCGTCCATGGCTCCGGCAGGCAGAGCCAGCCATGGGGACTGCACGGATCCGCCGAGTAGCGGAGCCCGGCGAAGGCGCGGCGCGCGATCTCCTGCCGCGCCACGACCTCCTGGCGCTTCCACTGCTGGACGCGCGCGTAGGTGCCGTCCTCGATCCACCGCGCCACCGTCTCGGCAACCAGCGGCGACGCCAGGTACACCGTCGCGCCGATCGCCGCCTCGAGCCTTCCCACCGCCGGCGGCGGCGCGCAGACGAACCCGACACGCAGCGTCGGCAGCAAGCTCTTCGAGGTGCCGGTCAGCCAGTAGGAGTCGGGCAACAGGGCGGCAAGGCGCGGCGCCCCCGGCAGGAGGTACCCATAGCCGTCGTCCTCGACCACCGGCAGGCCGCAGCGGGCGGCGATCTCGGCGAGGTCGCGGCAGCGCTGCTCGCTCATCACCGCCGTCGTGGGGTTCTGCAGCACCGGCATGCAGTAGAGCGCCTTGGCGCCGCCGGCTCGACATGCGGCTTCCAGGTCGTCCGGCAGGATGCCCTCGCCGTCCATCCTGACCGGGCGCAAGCGCAGGCCGAGCAGCTGGGCGAGCGATCTCAACCCGGTATAGGTGAGCTCCTCGACGAGCAGCGTGTCGCCGGGCGCGAGCAGGGTCGAGAAGACGACCATCATGGCGTGCTGCACGCCGGCCGTGACCAGCACCCGCTCGGCGGTCGCCGGCACGCCGACCGCCACCGCCAGGCGGGCCCCGGCGGCGCGATGGCGGAGCAAGCCGCGGTGGGGGGCGTAGCCGAAGATCTCCTCCTCCGGCCCGGTCTCGGCGGTCCGCGCCAGGCCCTGGCGAAGCTCTCCGAGCAGCGGCCACGGCAGCAGGAAGTTGCCGCGCAGATCGATCGCCGCGCCGTCGGTCTCGGGATAGAGCGGCGCCAGCGTCGTCTGCCGCACGAACGTTCCCCTGCCGACCTCGGAGGACATGAGGCCGCGGCGCTCGGCCTCGGTGTAGGCGCGAGTGACGGTCGACACCGCCAGACGCAGGCGCGAGGCGAGCTCTCGCTGGGTGGGCAGTCGCCCGCCCGGGAGCAGGATCCCCCCGGCGACGTCGCCAGCAATGGCGTCGGCCAGGCCGAGATAGAGCGGCATTCCGGGCGGGAGGGCCGGAGTCCAGGCTGTCATGCAGACAAAACTACCTCATCCATCGCCTCTATTGCAAGACAATAGTTATATCAGATCGACAATTGCACCAGGATTGAATACATACAATCGCTGATCTTCCCACCACGGCGGCCCGCTCGGACCGGTTTCAGCCGCCGATCTGGCCGGCGCAGCGCAGCAGGCGCGTGAAGCGCGGGTCGCCGCGCAGCGGATCCATCCGCGGGTCATGGACCACGATGGGGAGCAGGGCGCAGAAGCGCCGATCGCACGCCTGCTGCAGCAGCTTGAGCGTCAGTGAGCGATCCCCCAGGCCGAGATGGGCCATCGCGAAATAGGCGGGCGAGATGTCGCCTTGCCGGTTCCTCGCGTCGAGCCGCGCCAGCCGCCAGCGCCAGAACTCTCCGAGCGCCGCGAAGCGTGGCGGCCGCGGCTCGCCCGAAACCTCGGCGTCCGCAACCGCGTAGGCCTGCGCCTGGGCGAGCGCGGTCCCGAGGTCGTTCTGCATCAGGGCCGACAGCGACCAGTACAGCCGGGCCTGAAGGTCCCGGGGATCGGCCACCAGGGCATGGCGGGCTTCCTCGATCCATTGGCCATAGCGCCGGGCCAGGTAGTAGAACCAGCAGAGGTCCCCCTTGACCGCCGGCGACAGCGGGTCCAGGACCTGCGCCCGCCTCCTGCTGCCGCGATGGCCTCGTCGTGGTGGCCGGCCGCAGCAAGGTAGAAGGCGTATCCGAGCTGGGCCTCCCCAGAGTCGGGATCGGTGGCCAGGGCGCGCTCGAGCTCGCGGCGGGCCCCGGCAGGTCGTAGTGGAATCCGAGCGCACCAGGCCGAGGGCGAAGTGAGCGTCGAGATCGTCGGGGTCGATGGCCAGGGCGCGCCGCGCCGCCTCCTCCACCCCTGGCACGACCTGCTCGGCTGACTGAGTGAGGTCGAGTCGCGCCGCCGCGAGGGCACCGAATGCCGCAGCGAAGCCGGGAGCCGCCGCGGTCGCTCGCTCCAGTGCCGCGAGGCCGGCGGGACGGTCCTGCGGCCGCCCGGAGTGCGAGAGGTAGAAGCCGTCGAGATACGCCTGGTAGGCGTACGCGACACGCGGACGGCGCGCTGCCGGCAGCGCCGCGGATCGCCGTTGCGCGTTCCCTCCCAGGTTGCGCGGTCGCCGCGGCGGACCGGCGCCATGATGTCGCGACCGCGAGCCACGCTGCCGAGATCGAAACCGTCACGAGAACGGCGGCGCCGAAGAGGAGCATGCGGCGCCCGGTCACCACGCGAAGGCGCGGCCTCGCCGAAGCCGCGGCTTCGGAGGAGGAGGCGGCGGCCGGCGTCGTACGCACCGGCGCCAGGAAGCGATAGCCGTAGCGGGGCACTGTGGCGACGAAGCGCGGCTCGGCCGCCGGATCGCCGAGCGCCAGCCGCAGCTGGCGGACCGAAAAGTTCAGCGCCTGCTTGAGGTCGACGAAGGAGCGGTCGCCCCACACCTGCCGGCGGATCTCGTCGCGGCTCACCGCCTCGCCGGCACGCCGCGCGAGCAGCGCCAGCAGCCGCGCCGGCCGCTGTTGCAACCGCACCGGCCTGCCGCCACGGAAGAGCTCGCCGGTATCGAGCCGCAGCTCGAAATCGGCGAACCAGAGCCGGCCCGGGGCGACCACGGCCCCTGCCGGCGGCGATTCGTCGCTCATCAGCAGTTATAAGCAAACGTGACAGCAAGGTTTCAACCCGCCGCCTCGCCCGCCGGCAGGGCTCCTCCGACCGCCCCCCCGCTGGTCCTCGGGACTGGGAGCGCGCGCCGCCGCTCAGCGGGCGCTCATCTCCGGCTCATCGGCAACCCATGGCAGCGCCTCCGGCCGGCCGCTACAACGGCAGGTGGCGCGACACCTCGCTGAGGTCCCGAGGTCGCGCCAAGGAGGCTGCGATGGGCTGCGGTTCCCCTGCCGTTACGTCCACCTGGCGCCCGCTGCTCGGCGGCGAGTGGGCCGATCGGGCCTGGCAGGCGGTCTCGGTCCTCGGAGCGGCGCTGGCGGAGGACGGCACCCGGCCCTCGGCCGCCGCGGACACGG